>NZ_CP039252.1 GCF_004795855.1 Hydrogenophaga sp. PAMC20947 | reverse complement strand
CCACTCGGCCTGGCTTTGCTGGCAGCGGCCCAGTTCGGCTGGGTTGCGAATTCCGCCGGTGTGCATGCGCTGGCCATTGGTGCCACCGCCGGTCTCATCATGGGCATGATCACCCGCACCGCTCGCGGTCACACCGGGCGCACGCTGCAGGTATCCCGCCCGGAAATCGTGGCCTACGTCCTCGTGATGATTGCGGCTGCCGTGCGTGTGCTGCTGCCGCTGGCCGTACCCCAATGGCTGCCGTTGGCACTGGTGATCGCAGCCGCAGCCTGGTCGGTGGCTTTTGCGATCTACCTCTTCATCTACACGCCCTGGCTGCTGAAGACCCGCTTCGACGGCAAGGATGGCTAACCGCCGCGCGCGCCGCTTCCCCTTGTTTCTTCTTTCACATTCCTCAACTTCAGAAAGACCCGTTCATGAACACCACCACCGCGCTCGCCCCCACCACCGTTGATCTGCGCACCATCGCTCCCCGCGAGCGCCACACGCTGGTTTTTTCCACGTTCAAAGCCTTGTTGCCCGGTGAGTCCATGGAGCTCATCAACGACCACAGCCCGCAGCCGCTGCTCGGGCAATTCGAGAGCGGTCTCTTCGGTGCATTCAACTGGAATCCCCTGGAGAGTGGGCCCGAGCAATGGCGGGTACAGATCGCCAAACCCGCCGAGAGCAAGCCCGTCCACGGCGTCAACTCCTGCTGCGGGTCCTGCGGCGGCTGACCGGGAGCATCGGCCATGACCTTTGTGGTGACCGAGTCTTGCATTCGCTGCAAGTACACCGACTGCGTCGACGTATGCCCCGTCGACGCTTTTCGCGAGGGGCCAAATTTCCTGGTGATCGATCCCGACGAGTGCATCGACTGCGCGGTCTGCGTGCCCGAATGTCCGGTGTCGGCGATCTACGCCGAAGAAGACGTGCCCAACGATCAACTGGACTTCACGCCACTCAATGCCGAGCTGGCGCTCAAGTGGAAGCCCATCACCCGGACCAAGCCGGCCTTGCCAGACGCCGACGAGTGGAGCGAGGTTCAGGCCAAACGCGACCAGCTGGAACGCTGACACGACAAGTCCGGCGTGGTGGGGGTCACTGACAAGGTCCACCCCCTGGTCAGCGCCATCGAACAGCCTCACCACACCGACGGGTGCTCCGCACAAGCCGGACCTCAGAATGAGCTCCGCGCGTGTGCACGAAGGCGCACGGCATTCGGTGCCCGTGCCACATCCACCGGCCAATGGACGGAAGGGCCTGGGACGACAAGCGGGCGGTGTATGTTGCTTCCCCGAGACCTCAAAGGCCCAGCGTCAGCATCGCGGCTTCGGACATCCTCGATCGGTCCCAAGGTGGATCAAACACGAACTCCACGTCGACTTCGCCTACGCGCGGCAAAGCCAACAGCTTCTCGTGGATCTCATCGACCAGGAGTTCACCCATGCCGCAACCGGGCGCAGTCAAGGTCATCTTGATCGAGATGCGGAACTCACCGCCGTCCATGGGCAGCACATCGCAAACATAGACCAGACCAAGCTCGACGATGTCCACCGGGATCTCCGGGTCGTAGCAGGTCTTGAGGGTCTGCCAGACATAGCCGCGCAGGCCCTCCGGACCGAGATTCTCCGGAATCACCTGCGCGAGTGGTACCGGTTTGCCGATGGCGTCCGCGTCGGCGCCGGCCAGGCGCATCAGCTGCCCTTCGACCAACAAAGTAAACGATGAGCCCAGCGCCTGGGTGATCTGCGCCAGTGTGCCCGGCTCCAGATCGACGGGGGTTCCATCGGGCACACAGGTCACGCCCACCTCGCGGGTGACCATCACACGCTCACGTGGCTTGCTCATGGGTTGACCTCGCCTGCGCCCTGCTCGCGATCGCCACCCGTGGGCGCATCACCAGCCTGCTCGCCCAGCGCGTGCATCAAAGCGTGCCAGCCCAGCAGCGCGCACTTGATACGCCCAGGATAGCGGCGCACACCAGCCAAACTGATCAGCTTGCCCAGGTGTGCTTCTTCGGCCTCCATCTGGCCGGTGAGCACGGCCCGAAAGCGGGCTTGCAGTGCCTGCGCCAGCACCACCTTCTGCCCCAAAACCGCCTCCGTCATCATGGAGGCCGATGCGATGCAGATCGCACAGCCTTGACCGCTGAAGCGGATATCGTTGACCCGCCCCTGGTCGACCACCAAAGCCACGTGCAGGTCGTCACCACATTGTGGGTTCTGGCCACGGGCCTGGTGGGTCGGCGCGGGCAAGGTGCCGAAGTGGCGCGGCGCGCGCTTGTGGTCCATCACCACATCCTGGTAGAGATCGAGTTCGGCGGCGCTGGTGGTGTCGTTGCTGGACGTCATGTGAGTACCTTGAGGGCACGTGCCACACCGGCGAGCAGGCGCTCGACTTCGGCGTGGGTGTTGTAGAGCGCAAACGAGGCGCGGGTGGTCGGTCCCAGGCCCAGGTGTTCGAGCAACGGCTGGGCACAGTGGTGGCCGGTGCGCACCGCAATGCCTTGCTCATCGAGCAGGGTGCCGATGTCGTGTGGGTGCACGCCGTCAGCTACAAACGAGACGATCGCTGAAGCCGTGCTGTGGGCCGATAGCACTGTGAGGCCAGGCATCACCGACAGGCCTGTGGCGGCGTGCTCGCGCAGCGCGCTCAGGTGCGCGTCAATGCGGCTGCGCCCGAATAGATCGATAAAGCCGGCTGCGGCCGCCATGCCGATCGCACCCGCCACGTTGGGCGTGCCACCTTCGAGCCGCGCCGGCACTTCGGTAAAACTGGCCTCGGTGGCACTGACCCAGGCCACCATGTCACCACCGTAGCGCAACGGCTCGAGGCGCTCAAGCGCCGCGCGCCGTCCCACCAGCACGCCAGTGCCCATGGGGCCATACATCTTGTGGCCGGAAAAGGCCATGAAGTCGCAGGCCAGCACCGACAGATCGGGGACGCCGTGGGCCACGGCCTGTGCCGCGTCAAGCACGGTCAGCGCGCCCGCTTCCGAAGCCAATGCGAGCATGGCCTCGTAAGGCGGTCGCTCACCGGTGGCGTTGGCGCAGGCGGTGAGCGCCAGCACCCTGGTGCGGGGATTGAGCAACCGCTTGAGGTCGCTGGCGTGCACCCGCCCCTGGGCATCGGGCAGCAGAATCCGCAGCACCGCCCCGGTGCGCCGCGCCGCCTGTTGCCAGGGCACCAGGTTGGCGTGGTGCTCCAGACCACTGACCACAATCTCGTCGCCGGCCTGCAACCCGGCAGGCTGGATGCCACCAGTGGAGAGGCCATGCGCCACCATGTTGAGCGCATCGGTGGTGCCCGAGGTGAACACCAGCTCGTGATCAGGTCCGGCGCCAACAAACTGCTTGAGATCGCTGCGGGCGTGCTCAAACGCATCGGTGGCGCGCTGGCTCAGCGTGTGTACGCCGCGGTGGATATTGGCCCGGTCGTGCTGCTCGAACGCGCGCACCGCTTCTTGCACCGGCAGGGCCATCTGGGTGGTGGCCGCGTTGTCAAGGTAGGCCAGTGCGGCGCCGTGGATGCGCTGCGCGAGCACGGGAAATTGCGCACGCACGGTCGCCAGCGAATGGGGGTCGATCATCAATGAGTCACCCATGCTGGTTCTCCTGGCTGGCGCTGTTTGCGCTGGTCTCATCGGCCAGGTGTCGGGTCACAGCCTGTCTCACCAGGCCCGCCAGGTCCAGGGATTCGATCGGCTGTGGGTCGTCAAAGGTGCGCGTGAACAAGGCGTGGGCCATGCCCTCGATGATCAGGCCGCGCGCGCTGCGCTCGTCCAGGCCACGCTGGCGGGCGTAAAACAGCGCGTCTTCGGGCAAGGCGCCCCAGGTGGCCCCGTGGGCCGCCTGCACCTGGTCGTGGTGAATTTCCAGGTGCGGGCGCAGCACCAGCTTGGGTTGACCGCCGGTGGGCACGCCGGTCAAACGCTGGCGCACCTCGGCATCGGCCGCGCCCGGAGCGATGCGGGTGTGGGCGTTGACCACCGCGCGCGCCGCACCGCTGGCCAGCGCCAGCACCTCCACGTTGCTGACTGTGTGCCCGCCGGTGTGCAGCATGCGCACCTGTTGTTCGAGATTCGACTCGGCCGCCAGCAGCAGGCCAGCGGCGTGGGCCACCGCACGATCGCCCTCCAGCTCGACCACCTGGCGCTGCAGATGGTAGCGGCCACCGGTGGCGATCAGGCCCTGTTCATACCGGGCGCCCTGCCCAAGCTGCACATGCAGGTGGTGGGCGACCCGATCGGCGGACCCGGGCCGGACACTGCGCAGGTGTTGCAGGGTGGCGCCCGCCCCCAGCCGGATATGGGCGCGCAAATTCTGCGCCACTGTCTGCTCACAGGCCACCGCTTCCCGGTCATGCATTTCAACCAGCACACAGTGCACACCGGCCAGCACCTCGATCACCAGCATCGGCGCTTCGACCGCGCTGCGCGGCTGGTGCCTCAGCTGCACCCACACGGTCTCCGCTTCGCCACGACTGGCAGGATCTGCACCGCCCACGCGCAAGCGCAGGCCACGGCGACACAGCGCGCGGTGAGCCCAGGCAAAGGGCGCGGCATCTCGCTCGCTGACATCACTCAGGGCGGCGACGCCATCGGGATAGACCGGCATCGGCAGGTCCGCAAACAACTCGCTGCGTTGAACCGGATCGGCGGCATCAAGCCAGCGGGCGTCGACACGGCCCTGCGGTGTCTGGCCCAGCGGGTGCAGCGTCCAGCCCGCGCCACTCAAAGGGGGGGCGTCACAGCTGGGCGCTGCGGTTTCAGTCTCTTCGCCCAGCCAGGCGGCGGCCGGCGGCGGTGGCAGGTGGCGAAACGCTTCAGCGTTGCGCGGGATCCAGCCGAAACGCGTCAGCCGGTCTCGGGCAGCCAGAAAATCGGCGCGTGCGTGGTCCATGTTCACACCTCCAGCGTGTCGTCGGCGCGCACAAAGCCGGTGCGCGCGATCTGCCGGGCCAAATCCAGGTCCCCAGTCTCGGCGATGCAGCCCTGATCGAGGCGCAACACCGCATCAGGTTGGAGCGACTCGATCAGCTGCAGGTAGTGGGAGACCACCACCAAGGCGGAGCCCTGGGCCCTCAGCGATTGCACCAGATCCACCACTGCCCGGGTCCCGTCCACGTCCATGCCCGAATCGATTTCGTCGAGCAATGCCAGCTTGGGGCGAAGCAGGGCCAGCTGCAACAGCTCATTGCGTTTGCGCTCTCCGCCTGAGAAACCATCGTTGACCGGGCGCGCCAGCATCGCCTCGGGCAGGCCCAGACGGGTCGCTGCAGCGCGCGCATCGCCCAGAAAATCAAACGCATCGAGTGGTGCCTCACCACGCGCTTCGCGCACCGCGTTGAGGGCCGTTCGGATGAACAGGTTGTTCTTGACACCGGGGATTTCGGGCGGTGCCTGGAACGAGACAAAAAGCCCGGCGCGGGCGCGCGCTTCGGGGCTGAGCGCGAGCAAATCCTGGCCGTCGAAGCGGGCCTCGCCACCGATCACGCTGTAACGCGGATGCCCGGCCAGCGTCAAGCCGAGGGTGCTCTTGCCGCTGCCGTTGGCACCCATGAGCACCACCAGCGCTCCGGCCGGCACATCGAGCGAGATCGACTTCAGCACGTGGCGGCCGCCAACGTCAACGCGCAGATTTTGCACATGCAGCAGGGGTTCGGTCGTGGTCATGGTGGTTCTTTCGTGGGTTTTGTTTGGGTCAAACGCTGGATGTTGTTCAGCCAACGGCACCTTCAAGCGACACAGCCAGCAGAGCTTTGGCCTCCAGCGCAAATTCCATCGGCAATTCGTTGAGCACCGCCTGGCAGAAGCCGCCAACGATGAGGGCGGTGGCTTCTTGCGGATCGATACCGCGCTGCTGGCAATAGAACAACCGCTCTTCGGAGATGCGGGTGGTGGTGGCTTCGTGCTCCACCACCGCGTCATCGCGCGCGGCTTCGATGTAGGGGAAGGTGTGGGCGCCGCAGTCCGGGCCGATCAGCAGCGAGTCGCACTGGGTGTGGTTGTGGGCGCCGACGGCGGTCGGGGCGATGCGGACCAGCCCTCGGTAGCTGTTGTGCGCATGCCCTGCGCTGATGCCTTTGGAGACGATGCGGCTCTTGGTGTTGCGGCCCAGATGGATCATCTTGGTGCCGGTGTCGGCCTGCTGAAAATGGTTGCTGACTGCGATGGAATGGAACTCGCCGCTCGATTCGTCCCCGCGCAGCACCACGCTGGGGTATTTCCAGGTGATGGCCGATCCGGTCTCGATCTGGGTCCAGGCGATGTGCGAGCGCTGGCCTGCGCACAGGCCGCGCTTGGTGACGAAGTTGTAGATGCCACCCAGCCCCTGTTCATTGCCTGGGTACCAGTTCTGAACCGTCGAATATTTGATGTGGGCGTCGTCGTGGGCGATCAGCTCAACCACTGCTGCGTGCAGCTGGTGCTCGTCGCGCTGGGGCGCAGTGCAGCCCTCCAGATAGCTGACGTGGCTGCCTTCCTCGGCAATGATCAACGTGCGCTCGAACTGGCCGGTGTTGGCCGCGTTGATTCGGAAGTACGACGAGAGCTCCATCGGGCAGCGCACGCCCTTGGGGATGTAGACAAAGGAGCCGTCTGAAAACACCGCCGAATTCAGCGCGGCGTAGAAGTTGTCGCCCTGCGGAACCACCGTGCCGAGGTAGCGCTCGATCAGTTCCGGGTGATTTTGCACCGCATGCGAGAACGAACAGAAGATGACGCCCACCTCGGCCAGCTGCTCCCGAAACGTGGTGCCGACTGAAACCGAATCGAACACCGCGTCAACCGCCACGCCTGCCAACCGCGCGCGTTCGTGCAGCGGCACACCGAGTTTTTCGTAGGTCTCCAGCAACTTGGGGTCAACATCGGCCAGGCTCTTCGGGCCGTCTTTCTGCGACTTGGGCGCCGAGTAGTAGCTCAGGGCCTGGAAGTTCACCGGCTCCATGCGCAGCTGACCCCAATCGGGATGTGTCATGGACTGCCAGCGCTCGAAGGCGGCCAGCCGCCATTTCAGCAAAAACTCGGGCTCGCGCTTGCACCGTGAAATGGCGCGCACGGTGTCGGCGTCCAGCCCCGGGGGCAGCGAGTCGCTTTCAACCTCGGTGACGAAGCCATGGCGGTAGGACTGCTGCAGCGCCTGGATCAACGGCGGTGCCTGTTCAACGGGGGTCATGGCTGGGCTCCTGGGACGGTGGGGCGCAGATTCAGGTCGCGACCGAAGTGGCCGCGGAACAGCTGGCTGGCGATGCTCGCGGCCGCTTCCTGGAAACGGCTCGCGCTGGCCGGCTCGAACGCCGACGTGGTGTGCCGGTGCCACAGGGACATCCAGCGCGCGAAATGATCGGGTGTGACACCAGGCACGACCATGTGCTTGGCGTAGACGTTGCCTTTGAAGGAGCGCGTGCCCAGCATGACGGTGCTCCAGAACTCGATCATGCGGGGCAGATGCGCCGCCCAACGCCCGGCCAACACCGTTTCGAAGGTCGGGCCGAGCACCGGATCCACACGCACGTCGTCATAGAAATCGGTGATCAGCTGTGTGATCGAAGCCCGGTTCAAAAGAACTGGGGACGCGGTACCGGTGGGGTTGAACATGGGACTTCCTTAAACATGTATTTATTATGAATCTTATTGAGTGGAAGCCAAAGCCACAGCGGTAGACCGCACTTGAAACGGGGGCATTTCACCAGCCTCCCGCACCAGGTCAGGCAGGCCCAAGGACGCGGAAGCACCAGGATCGATGGCGCAGACAAAGTTGAAAGGGTGGCGGGCAGCACCCATGCGGCGTCCAAAACAGTGCATCCGGAATCCATCTTTGCACCACTTCAGGGCGAACCAGGGACGCCATCCCCGCTTGGGGCAGACGCCCCGGGCCGGCTGGGCCTGGATTCAGAGAATTGATCGATTCAAGTCCCGATTGCGGGTGGGACGGGCATTGGCACCAATTTTGCGAACACCAAGCTTGCACAAGCCATGCAAGGTGGGCTCAGCCAGAGCCCTTGTCAGCCCCCTTCCCTGTTTCCAGGAGTCTTCATGATCCAGCGCCCAGTCCTCAAAACCATCGCGGCACTCGCCGCTGCCGCCGCCTTGGGCAGCGCCCATGCCGAGACCGCCATCAAGTTCCAGCTGGACTGGCGTTTCGAAGGCCCGGCCGCTCTGTTCCTGCAACCCGTCGCCAAGGGCTACTTCAAGGCCGCGGACCTGGATGTGACGGTCGATTCGGGCAATGGCTCGGGCGGCACGGTCACCCGTGTGGCCTCGGGCTCCTACGACATGGGCTTTGCCGACATGGCCGCCCTGATGGAATTCCACGCCAACAACCCGGACGCGCCCAACAAACCGGTGGCCGTGATGATGGTCTACAACAACACGCCAGCCGCCGTGCTCGCGCTGAAGAAAAGCGGCATCTCCAAACCCGCCGACCTGAACGGCAAAAAATTTGGCGCCCCAGTTTTTGACGCTGGCCGAAAGGCTTTCCCGATCTTCCAGAAAGCCAACAAAATCGAGAACGTGACCTGGACCTCGATGGACCCAGCGCTGCGCGAAACCATGCTGGTGCGCGGTGACATCGACGCCATCACCGGCTTCGGTTTCACCTCGTTGCTCAACCTGGAAGCCCGCGGCGTCAAGGCAGCCGACGTGGTCATGATGCCGTACGCCGATTACGGTGTGAAGCTCTATGGCAACGCCATCATCGCCAGCCCCAAGCTGATCAAGGAGAACCCGGCCGCCGTCAAAGCCTTCCTGGTCGCCTTCGCCAAAGGGGCCAAAGACGTGATGGCCAACCCAGCCGCCGGCATCGAAACAGTGAAAGCCCGCGACGGCATCGTCAATGCAGCGCTGGAAACCCGCCGGCTGCAGCTGGCCATCGACACGGTGATCGCCACGCCCGACGCCCGACGCGAAGGATTTGGCCAAGTGACCCCGGGCCGCCTGGCGCTGATGGCCTCGCAGGTTTCAGACGCCTACAACACCAAAGCACGCATCGACCCCACGGTGATCTGGGACGGATCCATGCTGCCCACCGCCGCCCAGCTCAACGTGCTGCCACCGGCGAAAAAGTAAACAGCCCGTGCCTCAGGCCCCAGGCCAGCCCCCTCCTGTGGCGGCTGGCCTTTTTTCAGGACATCGCAGCATGAACCCTTCCGAAAACTCCGCCGCAGCGCCCCCATTTGTCGACTTTCAAGACGTCTGGCTGGCGTACAACGACGACTTGCTGGCAAAGAACACCTTTGCGGTCGAAGGCATCAACCTGCAAGTCCGCAAGGGGGAGTTCATCGCCATCGTCGGCCCCTCGGGTTGCGGAAAATCGACCTTCATGAAGCTCACCACCGGGCTGAAGATGCCCAGCATGGGCAGGATCGTCATCGACGGCGCCCCTGTCACCGGGCCGCTGAAAATTTCCGGCATGGCCTTCCAGGCGCCCTCGCTGCTGCCCTGGCGCACCACGCTCGACAACGTGCTGCTGCCCCTGGAAATTGTGGAGCCCTACCGCAACCAGTTCAAGGACCGCAAGCAGGAATTCGCCGAACGCGCCAGCCGGCTGCTGGAAAGCGTGGGTCTGGGCGGTATGGAAAAGAAATTCCCCTGGGAGCTGTCGGGCGGCATGCAGCAGCGCGCCAGCATCTGCCGCGCCCTCATCCACGAGCCCAAGATGCTGCTGCTCGACGAACCCTTCGGCGCTCTGGACGCCTTCACGCGCGAAGAGCTGTGGTGCACGCTGCGCGATCTGTGGGAAGCGCAACGCTTCAACGTCATCCTGGTGACCCACGACCTGCGCGAGTCGGTGTTTCTGGCCGACACCGTGTACTGCATGAGCAAAAGCCCAGGCCGCTTTGTGGTGCAACGCGACATCCCCTTTGAGCGCACGCGCGATCTGGAGATCACCTACACCCGCGAATTCAGCGACATCGTGCACGACCTGCGCGGCCACATCAGCGGGCAGCGAACACCCCCGCGCCAGCCCTGAGGGCTGTCACCCCCTCAAGGGGGCAATGCCTGTGGCCCGGCAGAGCCGGTTCCACGGTATTCCGGGGTGGGACGAATCACACACCCAACCACGTCATCGAATACACACGGGAACACATGCCATGAACTACAAACAAATGGAGCGCTGGTCGCCGCTGATTCTGCTGGTGGTTATCGTCGTCATCTGGGAAATCATCACCCGCGCCTTTGAGGTCTCTGAATTCATCTTTCCCAGTCCGTCGCGCATCTGGGAGCAGACCATGGAGTTCAAGTTCATCATCCTGGGCCATGCCTGGCGCACCTTCTGGGTGACCATGGCGGGCTTTGGCATCGCCATCGTGGTCGGCGTGCTGGGTGGTTTTCTGATCGGCAGCTCGCGCCTGGCCTACGCAGCCATCTATCCGCTGATGACCGCGTTCAATGCTTTGCCCAAAGCGGCCTTTGTGCCCATTCTGGTGGTGTGGTTCGGCATTGGTGCAGGGCCGGCCATCCTGACCGCCTTCCTGATCAGCTTCTTCCCCATCATGGTCAACATCGCCACCGGCCTGGCCACGATGGAGCCCGAGCTGGAAGACGTGTTGCGTGTGCTCGGCGCCAAGCGCTGGGATGTGCTGACCAAGGTGGGCCTGCCCCGCTCCATGCCCTACTTCTTCGGCTCGCTCAAGGTCGCCATCACACTGGCTTTTGTGGGCACCACCGTGTCGGAGATGACCGCCTCGAATGAAGGCATTGGCTACCTGCTGATCTCGGCAGGTAGCTCGATGCAGATGGGCCTGGCCTTCAGCGGCCTGCTGGTGGTGGGCATCATGGCCATGGCCATGTACGAGCTGTTCAGCTTCATCGAGAAACACACGACCGGCTGGGCACACCGCGGTAGCCAGGGCTGACTCCCCTGCGCGCCTGACGGCGCTTCCCCCTTGAAAGGGGGACGACACCTGCGGCCCGGCGAAGCCGGTTCCACGGTGTCCCTGGAATGGGCACCCTCGCGAACGAAATGGTTCGGGTGCCGGACGCACAATAGGGACCACGATGAACAACGATCAAATCCACCGCCATCTCCAGCGGGCCAACGACGTGGCCAAACGCGCTGCCAGCATGGGACGCCACCCGTTCGGCGCCCTGCTGGTGGCACCCGATGGTGAAACCGTGCTGGCCGAGCAGGGCAACATCAACACGGTGAACCACGCGGAGTCGACGCTGGCGCGCCAGGCGGCCGACAACTGGCCCGGCGAATACCTGGCCCGCTGCACCCTGGTCACCACCTTCGAGCCCTGTGCCATGTGCACCGGCACGCTTTACTGGGCCAACATTGGCCGCCTCGTCTATGGCGCCAGCGAAGAAGCCTTGCTGGCGCTCACGGGCGATCACCAAGAAAACCCCACGCTGGCCCTGCCTTGCCGCGAGGTACTGGCGCGCGGCCAGAAATCCATCGAAGTGATCGGGCCTGTGCCTGCGCTGGAAGCCGAGTTGCTGCAACCACACCAGGGCTTCTGGGCCTCGCACCCATGAGCTGGCAAGCCCGACTCGCGCTCGACTACCAGCGCCAGCAAGGCCGCACGGTGCTGCGGCACGAGCACGACGGCCCTCTGCGCATTCTCAAGAGCCTCTACCCCGAAGGCGATGCGGTGTGCCACAACGTCATCGTTCACCCGCCGGGCGGACTGGTTGGCGGTGATGTGCTGGACATCCAGGTCAAGGTGGGTGCCGGTGCCCATGGTCTGATCAGCACACCCGGTGCCACCCGTTTTTATGCGTCCGATGACCACCCCACCACCCAGCGCGTTGCGCTGACGCTGGAACCCGGCGCGCGGCTGGAATGGTTGCCGCTCGAATCCATCGCTTACCCCGGCTGCCGTGCGCACAACCTCTGGAGCGCCAGCCTGGAAGGTGATGCCGAATTGATGGCCTGGGATGTCTGCGCGCTGGGCCTCCCCGCCGCC
This sequence comes from Hydrogenophaga sp. PAMC20947, assembly GCF_004795855.1. Taxonomy (NCBI): domain Bacteria; kingdom Pseudomonadati; phylum Pseudomonadota; class Betaproteobacteria; order Burkholderiales; family Comamonadaceae; genus Hydrogenophaga; species Hydrogenophaga sp. PAMC20947. Next base: position 4,838,975 of record NZ_CP039252.1, on the reverse strand, counting down.
ATGCAGGCGTTCACCACCGGCCATTTTCACCAACGCCTGGAAATCCCGGGGCTGTGGCTGGAGCAAGCCAACCTCGATGCCGAAGATCTCCAGCTGATGAACGCACCCTTGGGCCTTGCCGGGCTCCGCTGTCTGGGCACCATGGTGTTTGCCAGCGGCGTGCCGCTGAACCGGGAGCGGCGAGAACACCTGCAAGAAGCGGCGCGCAACGCCCTGCTGGAGCTGCCGGTCGACGTCCATGCCGGCACCACCAGTCCCAACCCAAACATGGTGGTGATTCGCATGCTGGCCCCCGTGGTCGAACCCCTCATGACGGGGCTGCAGCGGGTGTGGGCCGCCCTGCGCGGAGCGGCATGGAACATGGGCTCAGCACCGCCCCGCATCTGGCGCGTCTGAACCAGGGGAGCGGCCCCCAGCAGACAAAAGGGGGCCCTTTGCCCCTCAGTTCCAAGGTATGGCTGGCCTGCAACCTGGGGAAAATCGACCCACACCACCCAGGTGACATGGAACCGGTCACACGCGGTCGTGGTTTTCTCAACCTGAGCCGCCCACTGCGTTGCTCACTGCCTCAACCCCCTGGGTTGACGCCGGCGCATGGCCTCTCCTGGCAGGAAGCTCCGCTGCGCGAACGCCTGCGCTTTGCCGTCTGGACCCACACCCTTCCCTCACGCAGCCCAGGCTTCCCCTGTCCTCCACCTTCATGCCTGACGCACCATCCGAACTGCAAGCCGCCAGCGCTCTGGTGGTCGACGGGAATTCGCTCTCCCGCTCGATCATCGTTGCGCAACTGCGCAGCTTTGGTATCGGCTCGATCGGGCAATGCAGCCGCCTGCGGGAAGCCCGAAACCGGCTTGAAATTTCCTCGTTTGACGTGGTGATCTGCGAGCATGACTTTGACAACGAGGCCATTTCCGGGCAAGACCTGCTGGACGATCTCAGACGCAACCAGCTGCTACCGTTTTACACCGTCTTTGTGATGATGACGTCCAACGCCACCTACGCCAAAGTGGCAGAAGCCGCCGAGTCGGCCCTGGACGCCTACGTGGTCAAGCCCCACACAGCCATGAGCCTGGAAACCCGTATCCAGCACGCCCGAAGGCGCAAGCACGCCCTCAAAAGCATCTTCACAGCGATTGACAACGAAGACTTCGAGACCGCCACGGATCTGTGCAAAGCCCACTTCGACTCCCGAAAAGACTACTGGCTCTACGCCGCTCGCATCGGCGCCGAGTTGATGCTGCGCGTCGGCCGACTGACGGAAGCGCAAACGCTGTACGAGGCCGTAGTAGCGGCCAAGACCCTGCCCTGGGCTCGCCTGGGGGTGGCCCGTGCCCAGCTGGAAGGCGGGCAAGTCAACAACGCCACCCAGACGTTGACATCCATCATCCAGAACGACCCGGGGTTCTCGGACGCCTACGACGTCATGGGCCGAGCCCAGTTCGAACAGGGCGATTTCAACGGCGCCCTGGCCACCTTCAAAATGGCCACGCAGCTCACGCCGTCTTCGGTCAACCGCTTGCTCAAACACGGCATGATGGCCTACTACAAGGGCGACCGCGACGAAGGCGTTGAGATGCTGGAACGCGCCACGCGCATTGGCCTCGAATCCAAACTCTTTGATCCCCAGGCTCTGGTTTTGCTAGCGTTTGTCCGGTTGGAAAAGGACGATGCCAAGGGCATGGCCCAATGCCAGGTCCAGCTGTCGAGGCTGTATGAGCGAACGCCTCAAAGCGAGCGCATTCCCCGCCTGATGGAGGTGGTCAATGCGCTGGTCAACTTGCGGGCCCGCCAAACGGCCCGGGCGCTTGACGATATCCGCCACATCATGAAATCCATCCGGGAGCCGGGATTCGACTTTGAGTCTGCGAGCAACCTGCTGGCCCTCATGACCCAGCTGGCCAACCACTCCATCCAGCTGCCCGAAATGGACGCAGCGGTGGATGTTCTGGGACTGCGCTTTTGCACATCCCGCGCGATGGCCGAGCTGCTCGCCAGCGCAGCCAACGGCAACAAAGAACACGCCGACAGGATCCACGAGGCACACGCCCAGGTGCTCAAGATCACGCAGGAGGCGATGTCTGCCAGCCTCAAAGGCATTCCTCAGCGGGCCGTGGAGACCCTGCTCGCGAACGGTGCCGAAACCCTGAACGCCAAGATCATCGAATCGGCACACCTCGTGCTGCAGCGCTACGAAGAACGCATCCCTGAATTCGAAGCGCTCAGGGTCCGTGCGCAACAGCTGCGTGAGCGCTTTCGCACTGGCGCCATCCGCTCTGGCCTGGGCGATCAGGCCAATACAGGCCGAGCTGCCGGTGGCGTTTCTATCCCATCGCGCTACCAACCCAAACGCCAGGACGGCCTGCTCGCCAAAGTGCAGGCGGCCTGAAGCTCATAGAGGTATCCCATGTTTGCCAGCCACAACGAACTGCAAGACGCGCGTGCCCTCGTCATTGAAAGCCAACCACAATCGCGAGCCATCCTCGCAGGTCAGCTCAGGGAGTTCGGCATAGGCACGGTCATCCAATGCGGCCGGCTGAGCGACGCACGACTGAAACTTGAAATGGGGACCTACGACATCGTTTTGTGTGAGCAGTATTTCGATGGCGAACCACAGACCGGGCAGGAATTCCTGGACGACTTGCGCCGGGACCAATTGCTGCCTTTTCTCACCGTGTTCGTCATGGTGACGTCGGACGCTTCGTACAGCATGGTGGTCGAAGCGGCCGAGTCGGCCCTGGACGCCTTTTTGGTCAAACCCCACACGGCGGCAGGTCTGGCAGAGCGCATCAGCTACGCACGCAACCGCAAGCTGGCCTTGAAAGACATCTTTGCCGCGCTGGACGCGGAACGCCTCGACGAGGCCTATCAGCTGTGCCAGGCCCATTTCACCTCGCGCAAGCCCCACGGGCTGTATGCAGCCCGCCTTGGCGCCGAGCTCATGCTCAAAAAGGGCCGCCTCGCCGAGGCACAAGCCCTCTACGAGTCCGTGATGGCAGCCGAACCCATGCCGTGGGCCAAGCTCGGTGTAGCCCGGGCACAGCTTGATGCCGGGCAACCCCAGTACGCAGCCAACACCTTGGCCAGTCTGCTCCAGAGCGATCCCGCCTATGTCGATGCCCACGACATCATGGGGCGCGCTCAGTTTGAGCAGGCCCAGTTTCAAAACGCACTGAACAGTTTTCGCACAGCCACGCGCCTCACCCCCTCTTCGGTCAGCCGCTTGCTCAGGCACGGGATGATGGCCTACCACGCCGGCGAGCGCGAAGAAGGCGTTGAGCAGCTGGACCGCGCCAGCCGCATCGGCCTGGACTCCAAGCTGTTTGACGCGCAAGCATTGGTTTTACTGGGCTTCGCCCGCCAGGACAACAACGACGCGCGCGGCCTTTCCCGCTGCGCCGAGCAACTGGGCCACCTCCAGACCCGCCATCCGGAGAGCGAGCGCCTCCAGCGCCTGACCGATGTGATGACGGCACTCACGGCGCTTCAAACGGCGGAGACAGCCCGTGCACTTGAAGAAGTCAGGCGCATGGCCAAGATGGCCCTGGAGCCAGATTTTGATTTCGAATCCGCCGGGCATTTGCTCGCATTGATGACCCGCCTGGCGCAGCGTTCCATCCAGTTGTACGAAATGGACGCAGCGATCGACACCCTGGGATTGCGCTTCTGCACCAGCCGCGCCTTGTCTGAACTGCTGGCGTGCTTCACAGAAGGTCGAGCCGACTTTGCCAAGCGCATACGCGCAGCCCATGAAGAGGTGCTGAAAACCACCGGTGAGGCGGTCTCAAAAAGCCTGAACGGCGACGCCGGGGCCGCTGTTCGCCAACTGCTCGAAGCGGGGGAGCGCACCTGCAACGCCAAGATCATTGAAACCGCGCACCAGATTCTGGACCGCCATGCCGATGCCATCGAGCTGGCGCCCACGCTGCGCCGCACCGTTCAGACCTTGCGCGACCGCTACCGTACCACCCAGCTCCACCCAGGCTTGGGCGAGCAGGCCCACACCGGCCGCGCCGCCGGCGGCATGTCATTGCCCACCGGCTACAGGCCCCGTCGCCTCAACGGCTTGCTCGCCGCCGCAGCGACTGCCTGAAGCCGGCAGCGCCCTCTCACGCCGCGCGACCATGGGTCAGCACCAGCATGAGCGATCAGATCGCAACCAGCTGGCGCACCCCTTTGGCCTGCATTTCGCTGCCCGGTCCGCTGGCCACCACCTCACCGCGCTCCATCACCACATAGCGGTCGGCCAGCTCTTCGGCGAAGTCGTAGTACTGCTCCACCAGCACAATGGCCATGTTGCCCCGGTCAGCCAGCATGCGGATCACGCGGCCGATGTCCTTGATGATGTTGGGCTGAATGCCTTCGGTGGGCTCGTCCAGGATCAACAGCTTGGGGCCCGCTGCCAGCGCCCGCGCAATGGCCAGCTGCTGCTGCTGCCCACCTGAGAGATCGCCACCGCGCCGGTGCAGCATTTCCTTGAGCACCGGGAACAGCTCAAACAGCTCGGCTGGCACGGGGGTACCCCCCTTCTTCGTCGCCAACCCCATCTCCAGGTTTTCTTCCACCGTCAACCGCCCAAAAATCTCACGTCCCTGCGGCACATAACCCACACCCATGCGGGCACGCTCGTAGGGTGTGGCTTTGGCCATGTTGACGCCATCGAGCTCGATGCTGCCGCTCTTGATGGGCACCAGCCCCATGAGGGATTTGAGCAGGGTGGTCTTGCCCACGCCGTTGCGGCCCAACACCACGGTGACCTGGCCCAGCTCGGCTTCGAGACTGGCGTTGCGCAGGATGTGGCTGCCGCCGTAGTACTGGTTGATGTCTTTGACTTGTAGAAGGCTCATGTTCTTTTCCTCGTCATCAAGCGAATGTGATTGCGTGGCGTGCCGGGTCTCGCCCCGGCGGGCGCCTCACTTTTCTTTGCTTGCCCAAAGAAAAGTGAGCAAAAGAAAAGGCAGCCGAAGCCCGGTCCGCTGCGCGGTTCCTTGCGCTGCTCGCGTCTGGCGGGGTCGGGCTGAACTCGCTTCGCTCAAACAACGCCCGCCCTGATCCGCCAGCCGCTGCGCTGCTCAGACCGGTCACACGGCAAAGGCAGCATTCAACCCAGGGCACCGTGAAACCGGCTCCGCCAGGCCACGAGTTCTGCCCCTTAAGGGGTGGCCCGCAAAAGGTGCGGCACGGGGAGTTCCCTATTCCGCCGTCATGCGCTGGCGAGTAGCACAGGTCTGGGCGAATCCGGACGGGCATTGTTTGAGCCGCAGGCGAGTTCAGCCCGACCCCGCCCGGACCGAGCAACGCAGCGAACCCGCAGCTTAGCTGCGGGCTGCGCATCCGGCTCGCCTTTCTTTTGGGTACTTTTCTTTGGCGAAACAAAGAAAAGTACCTCGGCCGCCGGGCCGAGACCCGGCACGCCACGCAAGCGAAGGAATCCGTGGAGGACAAAACAAGTCGATCTGTCACCCGGCCGCCCGGCGCCCTGCCTGGGTCAAGCCAAGCGACTGGTCTGAGCGGGGCAGTGGCCCAGCCTTCGGGTCGCCCAGAAAACGAGCTCGACAAGACAAAGACGAAGTCAACGGCCAAGATAGACCTCAATCACCCGTTCATCCGCTTGCACTTCATCCAAAGTGCCTTCCGCCAAAACCGACCCTTCACACAACACCGTCACCTTCTCCGAAATCGTGCGGATAAAGCTCATGTCGTGCTCCACCACCATCAACGAGTGTTTGCCCTTCAGCGTCAGGAACAGCTGGGCCGTGCGCTCGGTCTCTTCGTCGGTCATGCCCGCCACAGGCTCGTCGAGCAGCAGCAGCTTGGGGTCTTGCATCAACAGCATGCCAATCTCCAGCCACTGCTTCTGGCCGTGGCTCAAATTGCCCGCCAGGCGCGCTGCGCTGTCGGCCAGGTGAATGGTCAGCAGCACTTCGCTCAGGCGGTCTTTGTCTTCGCCCGACAGCGCAAACACCATGCTGCGGCGCACGCGCTTGTCCGTGGCCAGGGCGAGCTCCAGGTTCTCAAACACGCTCAGTTGCTCAAACACCGTAGGCTTCTGGAACTTGCGGCCAATGCCCAGCGATGCAATCTCGGCTTCGCGGTAGCGCAGCAGATCGATCGTGCTGCCGAAAAACACCTGACCAGAATCGGGTTTGGTCTTGCCAGTGATGATGTCCATCATCGTGGTCTTGCCAGCGCCGTTGGGGCCGATGATGCAACGCAGTTCACCGGGTGCAATGTCCAGCGACAAGCCATTGATGGCTTTGAAACCATCGAAACTGACGTGCACATCTTCCAGATACAGAATGCGGCCGTGGGTGATGTCGACCGCGCCCGGCGTGTGCACCCTGCTGTAGCCCGCAGAGCGTCCACCCGATTCGGTCTGCCCTTGGGCGATGGCCGCGCTGGCTCTTTCGGCGCGCTGCGCGCCTTCTTCCATCAGATCTGGTGTCATGATTTAGGTCCCCCACGCTCCGCCGCTGTCGCGGGTCGCTGCCCCCCAAGGGGGCTCGTTTTTCCTTGGGGCGGCCCGGCGGAAATGCTGCCTCCCCCACGCTCCGCCGCTGTCGCGGGTCGCTGCCCCCCAAGCGGGCTCGTTTTTCCTTGGGGCGGCCCGGCGGAAAAACCACCTTCTTCTGGCTTTGAGGCCAACATCAACTTGAGCTTTTTCACCAAACCGACCACCCCATGCGGCATCCACAACGTGACCGCGATGAACAGGGCGCCCAGAAAATAAAGCCAAAACTCGGGGAAGGTCACCGTGAGCCAGCTCTTGGCGCCATTGACGATGAAGGCACCGACGATGGGGCCTACCAGGCTGGCCCGCCCGCCCACCGCCGCCCACACCGCAATTTCGATGCTCGCTGCTGTGCTCATTTCACCGGGGTTGATGATGCCCACCTGAGGCACATACAAGGCACCGGCCACACCACACATCACCGCTGAAATCGTCCAGATGGTGAGCTTGTAGGGCAGCGGGTTGTAGCCACAGAACATGACCCGGCTCTCGGCATCGCGAACCGCCTGCAGCACACGGCCAAACTTGGAATTCACCAGCCAGCGCGCCCACAGGAAAAATCCCAGCAGTGTCAGGCCCGTGATCACAAACAGCGACATGCGCATGCCTTGCGTGGCCAGCGGCATGTCCAGAATGCGTTTGAAATCGGTGAAGCCGTTGTTGCCGCCAAAGCCCGTTTCGTTTCGGAAGAACAGCAGCAGCGCCGCATACGTGAGCGCCTGCGTGATGATGGAAAAGTACACGCCCTTGATGCGCGAACGGAAGGCGAAATAGCCAAAAACAAACGCGACCAGGCCCGGCACCAGCACGATCAACAACAGCGTGGCAATGAAGCTGTCCGACAGCGCCCAATGCCAGGGCAGCTCCTTCCAGTCGAGGAACACCATGAAATCCGGCAGCTCGCTCTTGTAATTGCCGTCGGTGCCGATCTGGCGCATGAGGTACATGCCCATCACGTAGCCACCCAGCGCAAAAAACAGGCCGTGGCCCAGGCTCAAAATGCCGGTGTAGCCCCAGATCAGGTCCATGGCCAGCGCACAAATGGCGTAACACATGATCTTGCCCAGCAGTCCAACCATGTAATCGCTCAGGTGAAGCGCACTGGTCTCGGGAATCAGCAGGTTGAGCGCCGGCGCCACAGCGCACACCACCAGCAGCGCCACAATGAACGTGCTCCAGCCGGCACGGGTGAGCAATGGCCCTTTGGGGGGCAAAGATACGGATGTGGTCGTCATATGCATTTCAACGGAACCGCTGTGGCTTGTACAAGAAACGTCGAACGGGTTGTCCAGAGCCGCTCAAAAGGGGGCTCGCCAAGGACGCCACCCAGTACATGCCGTGGAACTGGTTTTGCCAGGCCACAGGCATGGCCCCCTTGAGGGGGTGACGCGCGAAGCGCGGCGCAGGGGCGGGTCATGTCTCGCGACCTTTCATGGCAAAGATGCCTTGCGGACGCTTCTGGATGAACACGATGATGAACACCAGCACCGCGATCTTGGCCAGCACGGCGCCCGCCCAGCCCTCGATCAACTTGTTCAGAATGCCCAGCCCCAGCGCGGCGTACACCGTACCGGCAAGTTGCCCCACGCCGCCGAGCACCACCACCATGAACGAGTCCACGATGTAGCTCTGGCCCAGATCGGGGCCCACGTTGCCGATCTGGCTCAGCGCGCAGCCCGCCAAACCAGCGATGCCGGAGCCCAGCGCAAACGCGTAGGTGTCAATGCGGGCGGTGTTCACGCCCATGCACGAAGCAATGGGGCGGTTCTGCGTGACACCGCGAACAAACAGGCCCAGGCGGGTGCGACCAATCAGCAGCGCCACGCCCACCAGCACCGCCACCGCAAATCCAATGATCATGATGCGGTTCCAGGGCAGCGTGAGGTTGCCCATCAAAGTCAGGCTGCCGCTCATCCAGCTTGGATTTTCCACGCCCACGTTTTGCGCGCCAAAGATGCTGCGCACACTTTGCATCAGCACCAGGCTGATGCCCCAGGTGGCAAGCAGCGTTTCCAGCGGGCGGCCGTAGAGGAATCGGATCACCGTGCGCTCCATCACCGCGCCCACCAGCGCCGAAGCCAGGAAAGCCAGCGGCACAGCGGCCAGCAAGTACCAGTCAAACAGACCCGGCAGCGAGTCGCGGAAGAACGACTGCACGAGCCAGGTGGCGTAGGCGCCAATCATGATCAGCTCGCCGTGTGCCATGTTGATCACGCCCATAAGGCCATAGGTGATCGCCAGGCCCAGTGCAGCCAGCAGCAATATGCTGCCCAGACTTACACCGGTGAACGCCTCGGCCAGCGCGCTGGAAATCGCCAGCGAGCGCTCCAGCCCCGCCAGCGAAGCTTTGAGTGCAGCCATCACCACGGCATCAGGCTCGCTCTCCATGCGCTGCATCAGCAAGGGGCGCACGATCGCTTTGCGCGCTTCGCCCAGTTTTTCCGCGGCGTCCAGGCGTTTCGCCGGGTCATCGCTCGCGAGCAGAATGGCCGCCTGCGCCAGCTCCAGCATCTGGCGCGCTTCGGCGTCCAGATCGGTGGCCAGGGCGGATTCGATCAGCGGCAGCTGGTCTGCATCGGGTTCGTCAAAGCTGCCGCGCTGCAAGATCAACGCCGCTTCGCGCTGGCGAGCCGCGTCGCCGCCCACCAGGTCCATGCCAGCCAGCGCCGTGGCGAGCGCACCGCGCATGCGGTTGTTGAGCATCGGCTCTTCGGCATACTCTGGCGCCGCCAGGGCGGCACCTGTCACGGCGTTCACAGCCGAGCCATCGGCTTGCAGGATCAACACCTGCTCGCCCTCCACACGCACCTGCTCATCGGACAACGCACGGATCAACGCAGAGGCCTGTTCATCTTTGGAGGTGGCCAGGCGGTTCAGTGCGGCGATGCGATCGCCACTGTCGCCATTGACGAGCAGGAGCGCGTCGGCCGGGCTCAGCGCATGGGCCTGCGACGCGCTGAACGTCAACCAGCACACGCACAGCAGCAATCGGTTCAACCAGGAAGGGGATGTGGGCCGCATGGGTCCGTCTTTCAATTCGGTGTGGCAGGGCAGCCAGGTTCAAAGCCGGGCCGGGTGCTGCGAAACGGGAACCATTTTTCGCTTCTGTCGCGTCTGTCGCTTCTTGGACTTCTGCCTTCAACTTGTTCTTGCTCTTGTTTTTGTTCCCGTCGATGGCCTGATCCAAAGAACAGACCCGCCCCAGCAAAAGGGCGGGTCTGTCGGTCAGCTCATTACTTCATCATGGGCACGTTTTTCTTGCCCTTGTTTTCGGCGATGTAGTCGCTCCATGGATCGGCGACCACGGGGCCTGGCGTCTTCCACACCACGTTGAACTGGCCGTCGGCCTTCACTTCACCAATGAACACAGGCTTGTGCAGGTGGTGGTTTTCTTTGTCCATGGTGGACACGAAACCGCCCGGTGCCTTGAACGTCTGGCCGGCCATGGCAGCGATCACCTTGTCGGTGTCGGTGCTTTTGGCCTTCTCCACCGCTTGCGCCCACATGTGGATGCCAATGTAGGTGGCCTCCATCGGATCGTTGGTCAGTGGCTTGTCTTTGTGGCCGGGGATGTTCTTGGCCTTGGCGTAATCGCTCCACTGCTTGATGAAGGCGGTATTGGTCGGGTTCTTGATCGACATGAAGTAGTTCCATGCGGCCAGGTGGCCCACCAGCGGCTTGGTGTCTACACCGCGCAGCTCCTCTTCGCCCACCGAGAAAGCCACTACCGGCACATCGGTCGCCTTCAGCCCCTGGTTGCCCAGCTCTTTGTAGAAGGGCACGTTGGAGTCACCGTTGATGGTGGAAACCACAGCGGTCTTCTTGCCTTCAGCCGCGAACTTCTTGATGTTGGCGATGATGGTCTGGTAATCGGAATGGCCGAAGGGGGTGTATTCCTCCATGATGTCCGCATCGGCAACGCCCTTGGCCTTCAGGAAGGCGCGCAGGATCTTGTTGGTGGTGCGGGGGTACACGTAGTCGGTGCCCAGCAACACAAAGCGCTTGGCCGAGCCGCCGTCTTTGCTCATCAGGTATTCCACCGCAGGAATGGCCTGCTGGTTGGGCGCCGCGCCGGTGTAGAACACATTCTTGGAGAGCTCTTCGCCCTCGTACTGCACAGGGTAGAACAACAAGGCGTTCTTTTCTTCAAACACCGGCAACACCGACTTGCGGCTCACAGAAGTCCAGCAACCAAAGGTCACGGCCACTTTGTCGTTGTCGATCAGCTGTTTGGCTTTTTCAGCGAACAGGGGCCAGTTGGACGCTGGGTCAACCACCACAGCTTCGAGCTGCTTGCCCATCACGCCGCCCTTGGCGTTGATTTCAGCAATGGTCATCAAGGCCACATCTTTGAGCACCGTCTCGGAAATGGCCATCGTGCCCGACAGGCTGTGCAGCACCCCGACCTTGATCGTGTCTGCTGCGTGGGCCGAAAGGCCGAAAGCGCCCAGGGCGGTGGCGACCGAAAGGGCTTTGAGGGTGAATCGTCGTTGCATCTTCATCATGGTGGCTTCTCCAGTTGTCCAGAACATTCAGTTGAGGGAGGGGTGAGACAGGTTTCCCACTGCGCCACCACCAGCCTCACTTGGCGGGCGGTTCACAGCGAACAACTGGATGCTAGGGAAGACCCTTGGCCGCGTCTGTACGCCGGGTGGCGTATGCGGGGTCTCGACGCAACATCGGCTGGATCGCCCACGCGTTCTGATCAGATCGATCAGCGGCGCAGAACGACTGAGGGCGCCACGCAACTTTGGATGCGCACAGCCTGGAGGACCAACTTCGGTCCAAAGCGGCTGGTGAATGTCCACCGACTTGGGAGCGCTCGCCAAAGTTTCAGGTTCTGCATACGCCCTTGACGGGAATGACGATGAGTGACGCGACCCCTTTCGCCAGGGACGAGCCCTTGTGCATTCGCGACAGACGGCAAGGCAACAATTCAATATTCGATGTATTATTCACTTATGCAAGAAATTGAAGTTGTTCGCTCGTTGGCCGCATTGGCGCAGGAAGTCCGCCTCAGGATCTTTCGCGCATTGGTGGTGGCAGGTGTTGAAGGCCTCACGCCTGGCTCACTCACTGAGCAGCTGAGTGTGGCGCCCAACAGGCTTTCATTCCATCTCAAAGAGCTCGTTCATGCGGGGCTGATCAGCCAGGAGCGCCAGGGGCGCCATCTGATCTACCGCGCCTCATTCGCGTCCATGAACGAACTGCTGAGCTACCTCACCGAGAACTGCTGCCAAGGGGCTGAGTGTCTGTCGCCAGCGGCTGTCTCCTGCGACTGCTGAACCGAAAGGAAACCACTGTGAAGAGATTCCACGTTCATATCCATGTTGACGATCTGTCCCAGAGTGTCGCCTTCTATTCACGGCTCTTTGCCGCCGAGCCCGCGCGCGTCGAGGTGGACTACGCCAAGTGGATGCTGGACGATCCTCGCGTGAACTTCGCGATCTCGACCCGAGGACACAAGCCCGGGCTCGATCACCTGGGCTTCCAGGTAGACGAAGCTGACGAGCTGGTCGATCTGAAGGCCCGCGCTGAATCCGCCGACAGGGCCTTGCTCGACGAGGGCGCCACCACCTGTTGTTATGCCCGCAGCGAGAAGCATTGGGTCACCGACCCGCAAGGCATCGCCTGGGAGCATTTCCACACCTTGGGCAGCATCCCGGTCTTCAACGAAGTGGTCCAGGCGGCTGAAGCAAGCGCCTGCTGCTCACCATCAACCACCGAGTCCTCTGCGGCGCAGGGCGCGGCCACCTCAACCCAACCCTCCTGCTGTTAAGGACCTCAAATCATGACTGCCACGACCACTGCACCCTTGAACGTTTTGTTCCTCTGCACGCACAACTCTGCTCGCAGCATCCTGGCCGAGGCGTTGTTGAATGCCATGGGCGGAGACCGCTTCAAGGCGTATTCGGCCGGCAGCAGCCCCCGCGAAAATCAGCAGCCCCACCCCATGGGTCTGCAGGTACTCGAATCGGCGGGCTTCAGCACCGAGGGACTGCGCAGCAAAAACTGGGACGAATTCGCGGCACCCGGCGCGCCCCACATGGACCTGATCATCACAGTCTGCGACAACGCCGCAGGCGAAGTGTGTCCGGTATGGCCGGGGCATCCTGCTACGGCCCACTGGGGTTACCCCGATCCGTCAGAAGGCAACGCTTCTGATGAGCAAAAGCTGGATGCCTTTCGCAACACGCTGCACATGATGAAGCGCCGCCTCGAGCTTCTGATCAACCTGCCTGCCAGCAAACTCGGCAAGGCGGTCCTGCAAGGGGCCGCTCGCGACCTGGCTTCGAATTGAACGGGTGGCACAAGCGGCCTGTCTGAAGCCGCAGCCAAGCCCAAGGCGGGCACGGCCTTGAGCATCTTCGAGTGCAGCCTCCCCTGTGGGAGACATTTTTTTTCAATCAGGTGGGTCGTATGGGTTTGTTTGAACGGTATCTGACGGTATGGGTGGCTTTGGGTATCGCCGCCGGGGTGGGCCTGGGTCTGGTGATGCCGGGTGTGTTCCAGACGGTGGCTTCGCTTGAAGTCGCGCAGGTCAACCTGGTCGTCGCGGTCTTCATCTGGGTGATGATTTATCCGATGATGATCCAGATCGACTGGCACGCGGTGAAGAACGTGGGCCAGAAGCCCCAAGGCCTGTTGCTCACGCTGGTCATCAACTGGCTCATCAAACCCTTCACCATGGCCGCGCTGGGCGTCCTGTTTTTTCAGCATGTTTTCGCGGCCTGGGTAGACCCCCAGATGGCCAGCGAATACATCGCTGGCATGATCCTGCTGGGCGTGGCGCCTTGCACGGCCATGGTCTTTGTGTGGAGCCAGCTCGTCAAAGGCGATGCCAACTACACCTTGGTCCAGGTCTCGGTGAACGACCTCATCATGGTGGTCGCCTTTGCCCCAATCGCAGCCTTTTTGCTGGGCGTGACCAATGTGACCGTGCCTTGGCAAACGCTGGTGCTTTCGACCGTGCTCTACGTGGTGTTGCCTTTGCTGGCAGGCATGGCCACCCGCCAGATATTGCTCAAACAGTCTCCCGGTGCGCTCAGCCACTTTGTTGCGCGACTCAAGCCCTGGTCGGTGGTGGGATTGATTGCGACCGTCGTCTTGCTGTTTGGCTTTCAGGCCCGCACCATCGTCGATCAGCCTTTCGTGATTGCGCTGATCGCCGTCCCCCTGATTCTTCAGACCTATGGCATCTTCTTCATTGGCTGGTGGGGCGCCAAGCTGCTCAAGCTGCCGCACGACATTGCCGGGCCCGCCTGCTTGATCGGCACGTCCAATTTCTTCGAGCTGGCCGTGGCGGTGGCCATTTCGTTGTTTGGCCTGAATTCCGGTGCGGCATTGGCCACCGTGGTGGGCGTGCTGGTCGAAGTGCCCGTCATGCTCTCGCTGGTGGCCATGATCAACGCCTGGCGCCCCAAAGCCGCATGAACGCCGCACCGGGTCGATCCCGAGCGAGCTTGCACCGCAATGCGGGGCACGAAGGTACGCCATGAACTGTCTGGACATCGCCTGGAAAAACCATGCCCCCGAGCTGCGATCGTGGCTGCGCCGTCGGCTGAGTCAACCCCAGGACGTGGACGACATGATGCAGGACTTGTTCATGAAGGCTTTGCGTCAGGGTGGCAAGTTTTGCGATGTTCACAATGCCAGGGCCTGGCTCTTTGAAGTGGCCCGCAACGCGCTGGCCGACCGTTTGAAGCTCAGACGCGAAATGGTGGAATTGCCTGACGATTTGCCTGCCGTTTTTTCAGAGGAGGCGCCAGTGGACATGCTCACGGCCTGCCTCCCGCGGGTTCTGTCAGAGCTCAAGGATTCAGACCGCGAAGCCATCGTGCTGTGCGACCTGGGCGGCATGCCGCAGGCAGACTATGCGGCCCAAATCGGCCTCAAGCTGAGTGCTGCAAAGTCTCGCCTCCAACGTGCGCGCCAACGCCTTCAAGAGCGCATGACCGTCGCCTGTCAGGTGCAAGTCGATCAAACCGGCCATATCGAGGGTTTTGTTCCGCGCCCGCCGCTTGATCAGCCAGGGTGAGCGCTGAGAGGCCTGGGGACTGACCACGAGAGGTGCTGAAAGCGCCAAAAAAATTTCCAAAAAAGGTGCGTCTTTTGCATGTGAGTTCGTCTTCACTGACATGAACGCACAAACCCTTTCCCTCAAAGCGTGGCCCAGTCGCCAGCCAGCGGCCTTCCTCGTGCTCGCAGCCGTGCTCTGGTTCGCGCTCTACCAGACCCTGAATCCAGCCTCGGAAGCCTTGGTCTCCCTGTTGCCCGTCGCGCGCGACAGCCATCTGGGCAGTGCCCTGCAGTTCTTTTTCTACGACACACCCAAGGTGCTGCTGCTGCTCACCGGCGTGGTGTTTGTCATGGGCATGGTGAACACCTTTTTCACCCCCGAGCGCACCCGCGCATTGCTGGCCGGGCGAACGCACGGCGTGGCCAACATCATGGCCTCGGCGTTGGGGGTGGTCACGCCCTTTTGCTCCTGCTCATCGGTGCCGCTGTTCATCGGCTTTGTGCAAGCCCGTGTGCCATTGGGCGTGACCTTCTCATTTCTCGTCACGGCGCCAATGGTGGACACGGTGGCACTGACCATCCTGTTTTCGCTCTTTGGCTGGAAAATCGCCGCGCTGTATCTGGGCTTTGGCATGGCGCTGGGCGTTGTGGCTGGCCTGGTCATTGGCGCGCTCAAACAAGAGCAGTACCTGGAAGACTGGGTGCGTGAAATGCCCGAGGTGTCGGCCGATGTGGATCTGCAGCAGCTGACGCTGGCCGACCGCATCGCCGCTGGCATGGCCTCGGTGCGCGAGATTGTCGGCAAGGTCTGGCCCTATGTGCTGGGAGGCATCGCGGTGGGCGCGGGCATCCACGGCTTCCTGCCACAGGAATTTCTCGCCTCTTTCATGGGCAAGGACGCGGCCTGGTGGTCACTGCCGATGGCGGTGTTGATGGGGGTGCCCATGTACGCCAATACCGCAGGCATCCTGCCGGTGATCGAAGCGTTGACCGCCAAGGGCGCGGCCATGGGCACGGCGCTGGCCTTCATGATGAGCGTGGTTGCGTTGTCGCTGCCTGAAATGATCATCCTGCGCAAGGTGCTCAAGCTTCGGCTGATCGCCACCTTCGTTGGCATCGTGACCGCCGGCATCCTCACGGTGGGCTTCATTTTCAACACGATCCTGTGACCTTCATCCGCATGAACAACAACCGCTGCCGCACGGATCAGACCCTGCACACGCAGCGAAGGTGGGCTTCCGGCCGAATGCTTCAGGCGCGCACGCCCTGGTTGGTGAGACTGAGGCCAACCTCATCGACCCCGAAATCGCGCGAGTGAACCCCCATTCCCCACATGACCCCGTCATTTCGCTTCATCTCAACTCAACCCAAGGAATTCATCATGGACATCAAAGTACTCGGCACCGGCTGCACCAACTGCAAAAACACCATCGCGCTGATCGACCAGGTGGCGAAGGCCAAGGGCGTGACGGTCAAGCTGGAAAAGGTTGAAGAACTGCGCGACATCATGGGCTATGGCGTGATGAGCACTCCTGGCGTCGTGATCGACGGCAAGGTGGTTCACGCGGGCGGTGTGCCCAGTCGCGACAAAGTGGAAAGCTGGCTCGGCGCCCAAGCACAAGCGAACTGAGACATTCAAGGAGCCCCCATGCTTGAAGAAGCCAAAGAAGTCTGCCCCACCACCACCCGCCGCCTGCTGGGCGAGGGTGCCACCCTGCTGGACGTGCGCGAACCCTCAGAGGTCGCCGCATTCGCGTTCGACGTTCCGGGCGTGATCAACATTCCCCTATCGAAGCTGGAACAGCGTTGGGCCGAGGTGCCCAGCGACCGCCCAGTCGTGCTGGTCTGCGACACCGGTGCACGCAGCCTCAAGGCGACCTATTTCCTGCAGTTTCACGGCCATACCAACGTCAGCAACCTGGGCGGTGGTATCGTGAAATGGTGTGTCAAAGGCTTTCCCGTGAAGGGGCAACGAGCAGCCGGCAGTGACGCCACAGGATGCTGTGCGCCAAGCGCGGACACCACTTCAACCTCCTGCTGCGGCTGAAACGACTGCGACTGCGCTACCTTTGCCAGGGCCTCAAGGCCGGTTTTCTGAGAATTCAACCAATGAGTCGCAATGACTGACGAACAAAAGCTGAAATTTCATGTCGAGTCGGTGCGGCTTGATGCCCACGCCAGCCGTTCCACTTGCAAACAGGCGCAGATCAGGCTGGACACCGATCTGTCGGGGAGCGCCGACGCTTTCAACCCGGCGGAACTGCTGCTGGCGGCCCTTTCAGCCTGCATGCTCAAGGGCATCGAACGGGTGACGCCCATCCTCAAGTTTGAATTGCGTGGCGTTGAGGTCAAGGTTGATGGTGTTCGGCAGGATGTGCCGCCCAAAATGGAATCCATCCGCTACACGATCATGGTAGATACCGATGAGAGTGATCAACGCTTGAATCTGCTGCACGAGAACGTCAAGAAATACGGCACGGTTTTCAACACCGTCGCCCCCGGAACCGATCTGCAAGGTATTCTGATTCGCAAAGCTGCGCATGGCTGAACACGACCACGCACACGCCCCGGCCAATTTCAATCAGGCGTTTGCCTGGGGCATCGCGCTCAACCTCGCGTTCGTTGCCATTGAAGCCATCTACGGCTGGAAGGTCAACTCGCTCGCGCTGCTCGCCGATGCGGGTCACAACTTGAGCGATGTCGCAGGCCTGGTTTTGGCGTGGGGTGGAGCGCTCGCTGGAAAGCTGAAACCAAATGCCCGGCACACCTACGGCTGGAAACGCGGATCGATTCTTGCCGCTTTTGCCAACGCACTGATCCTGCTCATCGCCATCGGCGCCCTGGTGTGGGAGGCCATTGGACGGCTGAACTCACCGGAGGCGCAGGTTGCCGAGCAAGGCGTGACGATCATGGTCGTCGCAGGCATTGGCATTGTGGTCAACACCGCAACGGCCTTGCTCTTCATGCGGGGGCGAGAAAAAGACCTCAACATCCGCGGCGCGTTTTTGCACATGGCTGCCGATGCCCTGGTGTCCGCCGGGGTCGTTGTGGCTGGCGCACTGACGCTGTGGATGCAGTGGGCCTGGTTGGATCCCGTGGTGAGTATCCTCATCGGCGTGGTGATTCTGATCAGCACCTGGGGCCTGTTCAAACAATCCCTGCACTTGCTGTTTGATGGCGTGCCGGACAGCGTTGATCCCCTGGCTGTGAAGCGCTTTTTCGAAACCCTGCCGGGAGTCGAGCAGGCCCATGACTTGCACATCTGGGCGACAGGAACCTCCCAAATTGCACTCACCGCTCACCTGGTCATGCCAGATGGTCATCCGGGAGATGCGTTCCTCTCAATGGCCACTGAGAGGTTGCACGACCAGTTTGACATCACCCATGTGACGATCCAGGTGACTCAACGGCCCTTTGAGACGGCCTGTACCAGCTGGTGATTCGGTGAGTCTCTTGGAACGCTACCGATTGACATTGAAAGCGGCACCAATCAAGAGGGTCACAACCAGAGCGCGCGATCACCTCAATACCGCTGAAGGGCTGCTTCAGCACGGCCTTGAGCAATGGTACAAACGCCTGCACTTGGCCGGTAGCAGGCTCGCGCGACCGGCGCATCTCGACCCGTTGCAATCCTCCGCCACGCCGACCTGAGCGTCTGCTGCGCAGCGATTGCCGTCGGTGGCGGCCGGGAACTGGGTTCACGGTGCCTGGTACGAAGCAGTCATCGGCATACCCAGCAATGGGGCAGTTTCGATGACCGGAATCGTGGAGGCTGCAGTCGTCCAGCTTGGCAGGCCATAGGTCACCCCGACAAACCGCGGTCGAGCGTCAGCTGCACAAAGGGGTCACCCACGCGATCCTTGACACGCCAGCCGGGTTGACGGGCAAATCGCTGGCGCAAATTGTCAAGGTGTCCTCCCGCATCATCGTGCCGATTCAGGCTTCGCCCTTTGACCTTTGGGCCACCCAGCTGTTTTTGGAACAACTTGAGGCGATCAAAGCCGTCAGCCATGGCAAAGCCGAAGTGGCACTGGTGGGCATGCGGGTGGATCCCCGCACCCTGGCGGCCAATCAACTGCGTGCGTTTCTGCCAGCGCAAGGTTTCGAGACCTTGACGATGATCCGGCCTAGCCAGTTGTATGGTCGGGTGGCTGAAGCCGGAGCGAGCATTTTTGATGTCAGCCCATCCTTGGCAACGCACGAAAGAGAAGACTGGCAACCTTTGCTGCAGTGGGTTGATACTGTGTAGCCAGGCCAAATGGTCAAAGACACGCCAGCCGCTGTCAACTGTCCAGACTGATGCTGTATTTCAAAGGCGAGCCATGTCAAACACTGAGATCGAGCTCAAACTCCTGTTGCCTGGGGCAGATGCATCGGAGATAGAAGGCCGATTGCGCGGTCTTCCCGTCTTGGCACGCCGCAAGTCGCAAAGCCAATGGCTGTGGAACCGCTATTTCGACACGCCAGAGGAAACATTGCGCGAGCAACGCAGCGCGCTTCGCTTGCGTTGTGTGAGCGACGCGCCTTGGAAAAGCGTCATGCCAGGCTTTGTGCCAGATGGTGAATGGATTCAAACGTTCAAGTCTGCGGGGACTTCCCTGGGTGGCTTGAGTGAACGGGGCGAATGGGAAAGCCGCGTGACCATCGGGTCACTCAACGAAACCGCTCTGCGTAAAACGCCATGGAGCCATCTGGATGCCGATGGCCACCTTTTTGCCGCCCTTCGCCCTTGTTTCGAAACCCGCTGCCGCCGCACCACCTGGCAGCTGCAGCGCTACCGCGGCGCCTCGATCGAGGTCGCGTTCGATGTGGGCGAAATAGTCGCCGAGGGGCGGAGCCTTCCGATATTGGAACTTGAGCTCGAACTCAAGAGCGGACCAGAAGAGTCGTTGTTTGCATTGGCGCAAACAATTGCACATTCCATCGCAGTTTTGCCCTGCGATGCCAGCAAGGCAGAGCGCGGCTATCAACTCACGCGAGGCCGCACTCAAGCGCCCAGACGAGCGCAAATGATCCATCTGGACAAACGGGTCAGCCCAATTGAAGCCGCCCAAGCAGCCTTCGCGGAAACGTATGAACACCTCACGCGCAACCTGTCGGGACTGACAGCTTCAGACGATCCAGAACTGGTTCATCAAGCCAGGGTGGGATGGAGACGCTGGCGCAGCGCAAAGTGGCTGTTTTCGCCCTGGCTGCCCCGAATGCCTGAATTTGAGGGATTGAAACCGCTGTTGAATGAACTGGGGCTGCTCCGAGATCTGGATGTGCTGCGATGCGACACCTTGGCATCATGGTTGCCCGCATTCCTTGACGGTGGAAACGAGCGCCTGCGGATCGCCGACAAGGCCATTGCTCGGATCGACCAAGCCCGATCACATCGGCGTGCCCAGCTCAGGTCTCAACTGGCTTCGCCTGTGACAGGTGCTGCGCTTGTCGGTTTGTCGCAAGCGATGTTTGAACTCGCAGGCGTGCAAAGCACGCCTGCGGTCGCTCGAAAGACGAAGGGGAAGAAGGCGAAAACCAGCCAATGGGCACACGACCGCATGACAACTCTGCGGCGACGTCTGGAGCGCTCGCTAAAAGCCAGCGCCGAATTCGGTGCCCCCGTTGAGCTGATCCATCGATCCCGCCTTCAAGCAAAGCGGGCCCGCTATGCAGCAGAAATGCTGGGTGTTGTGCTTCCTCCAGAAACCGGCTCCCAGTTGGCACGGAAAGCAACCGCTGTTCAGACCCGCGTGGGTGCGGACAGAGACTTACGGCAAGCCATCACGCTGCTGCGATCTCTCAACGCAGATGCCAGCCTGATCGCGTTTTTGCAAGGTGTGCTTACCGGTCGGTCCGAAGTTCAGATAACGCACTGACGCAGCCTAAATTGTGCTCAGCAACTTGATCGCGCGATAAGACTACCGATCAACGCCTGGGTGCAGGCTTGAAGACCCTACTCAGAACCACTTGGAGAGGATGGCGGTGTAGCGCGAGAGCGGTGGCAAATCGGTTCGCCCGGGGACTTTCGCCAGATCGTCGTACCGGCGCAGCCGCGTCGACTCCTGCGCAAATGCCAGCAAGGAAAAAGCGCGCGCTTCATGCGCATTGAAGGCCCCACCTTGTTGTTCGAGGCTGTATTTGGAAGCCGGGGATAAGGTGTTCCAATACGGTGGATCCTTGTGGCACAGGTATCGCTTGGCATCGACGTGCAGCCGGATCGGCTCCAGCACCGCCTCCGGAAGGTGCTGCCGCAAAAACGGCAACGCCACATACTGATGCAGGTCATCGGTGTGCGCGTCGTGGTCCCGGGTGCCGGCGCGCTCCGCCGCCAGCAAATGACCCAGATCGTGCAACAGGCAAGCCGCGATCGTCTCTGGCGTTTCCTGGTTGGCCTCGGCCAGCTCGGCGCATTGCAGCGCGTGCTCCAACTGATTCACGGCTTCTGAGCCATATTGGCTCTTGCCACGCATCAGAAAGATGTGTTCGATGTCGTTCAATGAAAGTGACATGTCAAGTTTCTTCAAATCATGAGCTTGCGCACCTGGGCCGACAGCACATCGATCAGGCTGACCGAGGCCACGATGATGATCATCACGGCTGCGGTTTCGGCGTATTGAAAGCTGCGGATAATTTCCCACAGCACCACCCCAATACCCCCTGCACCCACCATGCCCACGACAGAAGCCGATCGCACGTTGGACTCCAGGCGATAGAGCGTGAAAGAGACCCACAGTGGCATCACTTGAGGTATCACGCCGTAAACGATCTCATGCAGCGCCGAAGCACCGGTGGACCGGATCCCTTCGACCGGCTGCGGATCGATGGCCTCCACAGCTTCAGAAAACAGCTTAGCCAGAATGCCCGTGGTGTGAATCCACAAGGCAAGCACGCCGGCAAACGGTCCCAGGCCCACCGCAACCACGAACAACATGGCAAAAACCATTTCGTTGATGGCGCGGAACGCGTCGAGCACGCGGCGCACCGGCTGGTGTACCCACCACGGCGTGATGTTGGACGAAGCCAGCAGGCTCAACGGCACCGC
This sequence comes from Hydrogenophaga sp. PAMC20947, assembly GCF_004795855.1. NCBI lineage: Bacteria > Pseudomonadati > Pseudomonadota > Betaproteobacteria > Burkholderiales > Comamonadaceae > Hydrogenophaga > Hydrogenophaga sp. PAMC20947. Next base: position 4,817,421 of record NZ_CP039252.1, on the reverse strand, counting down.
GCTGACCACCGCCAACGCCGTGCCCCAGACGGCGATCTGCAGCGTGATCACCATTTCTTCAACGTAGTAACGCCACTGCGAAAAATTGGGCGGAAAGAACTCGCTGGCGTACTCCGCCATGTTGCCCTTGTCGTGCCAGAGATCCAGCGGACGCATGTCCGCCCCCTGCCAGGACCCCGCGAGAATCAGAAGGATGGCCACCCAGGAGGCATAGGACAAAAGGCTGCGCCTGGGCGAAGCAGCCTGCACCAAGGCGGCCATTTGCGGATGGCTCATGGTCAATTGCGACACAGGCTTGCTCACTTTTCTGGCGCCAGTCAAGACGGAGAGTTACTTCAACGCGGCCAGCTTCTGGTCGAGCTCTGCCAGCTTGGCGGCCTTGTCATTGGCTTCCAGCGTGGTGTCGGCTTCGATCTTGTTGCGCTGGCTGAACAGGGCGAGCTCACGGATGGGCTTGAGCTGGTCGTTGCTCGAAGGCTTGAAGCCGGAGAGCTTGGAAATCTTCATCAACACTTCCTTTTCGTGGGCATCGGTTTTGCCGTAGCCGTAGATGAAGGCCTTGATCTTGGCCTTGGCTTCGGGCGACACGTTCTTGCTCATGACCAGGGGATCCAGAGGGATCAAAGGCGAGGTCCAAACCACGCGGATGTTCTTGAATTTCTCAGGCTGGCGCTCGTGGATCTTTTCCAGGTTTTCGCTGTTGTTGGTGGCCACATCAACCTGCTTGTTGGCCACGGCTAGGGCGTTGGCTTCGTGGTTCGCGCTGCGCACCACTTTGAAGTAAGACTTGGCATCGATCTTGTTGCGGGCGAACACGTAGTAGCCGGGCACCAGAAAGCCAGAAGTGGAGTTCGGGTCACCGTTGCTGAAGCTCAGGTTCTTGCCGTTTTTCAGGATGTCGTCCAGCGACTTGAGCGGGCTGTCGGCGTTGACGATCATGTGCGAGTAGTAGCCTTCGGTGCCGTCGGCGTTGACCATCTGGGCGAAGATTTCGCCGTTGGCGCGGTCCACCGCTTCCATGGCCGACTTGTTGCCGAACCAGGCCACTTGCACTTTGTTGAAGCGCATGCCTTCGATGACACCGGCGTAGTCGGAGGCGAAGAAGGGCTTGATGGTCAGGCCGGTTTGTTTGACCATGTCATCGAACAGCGGTTGCCAGTCGGACTTCAGATTGGTAGAGGCTTCGGTGGAAATCAAACCGAAGTTGATGTCTTCGGCCAAAGCGGCTGTCATCGACAGGCCAAGGGCAACGGCGGCGAGGGTATGTTTAATCATGTTGCGTTCCAGATGGATTGAAAAATAAAGGGGTGAAAGAAATCCCAGCGAGCGGCTCAAGCCGCGCGGGGCAACGGATGCGGCCATGCCACCTCGGGCTTGGCAGCAGGAACGGGGTGCAGGGCAGCGGGCAGCTCCATGCCATGCAACAGCTCATCGGCCTGCATGCCGTAGAGCTCGCGCAGCAGCCGCTGACTCAGCGCTTTGGCCGGGCCGTCGTACACCACCTCGCCGTCGCGCAACGCCACCACACGCGTGCAAAACCGCATGGCCATGTCCACCTGATGCAGCGACACCACCACGGTGCTGCCGTCTTCACGGCAAATGCGGGCCAGGATGTCCATGACGTTTCGGGAAGACTCGGGGTCGAGCGAGGCAATGGGCTCATCAGCCAACACCACTTTGGCGCCCTGAACCAACGTGCGGGCGATGGCCGCACGCTGTTGCTGGCCACCGGACAGTGTGGAAGCGCGCTGGGCGTGGCACTCTGAAATGCCCACACGGGAAAGCGCTTCGAGGGCCAGCGCTTTTTCCTGGCGGCTGAACCAGCGCAGACCACTGCGCCAGAACGGCATACGGTGCAAACGCCCGACCAACACATTGACCAATACCGGCAGGCGGTCCACCAGATTGAACTGCTGGAAAACAAATCCCACTTCCGAACGGATCGCGCGCACGTCCGGTTGGATGAGGCCACTGCGCTGTACGCAGCGGCCATTGATCTCGATACAGGAGCCCGCATCTGCATCGGCCGACATCAGGCCGGCCACATGGCGCAGCAAGGTGGACTTGCCCGATCCCGAGGCGCCAATCAAGGCCACCATCTCGCCCTGTGCAATTTCCAGATTGATATTCCGAAGAGCGTGCTTGCCATTGGCGAAGTGCTTGTTCAGGCTGCGAATGCGAATGGTCATGGTCATTTCCTCAGGAATCTGTCTAGACAACACAGTGTCGCGATGCAATGTGAAAGTTCGTTGACAGAATGGGGAAGATTGCGCGTCAAAGCGAGGTTTATGGGTCAGAGAACGCGTTGGCCTTCGCGCCAGACGCTGCGCACCACCGCCTGCTGCTGGCCGTTGGGCAACTTAACCAAACGCATTTGCACCAGATCGGCACGAAGGCCTGGAGCAATCTCGCCCCTGTCGTTCAGGCCACAGGCTTTTGCCGGGTTACGGCTCACGGTATTCACCGCCGAGGGCATGTCCAGAATGCCGTCGTTTACCAGGCGCACCACGGCGCTCAGCAAGCTGCCCGGCACGTAGTCGGACGACAGAATGTCGAGCAGGCCCATGCGCGCCAGTTCGGCGGCGGCCACGTTGCCCGAGTGCGATCCGCCGCGCACCACGTTGGGCCCGCCCATCACAGTAAACAGCCCGCGCGCACGCGCCGCCTTCGCGGCCACCACGGTGGTGGGAAATTCGCTCACACTGGCGCCTTCACTATGCGCCTGCACCACGTGGGCTTCGGTGGTGTCGTCGTGGCTGGCCAGCGCGATGCTGTGTTCGCGGCAGTGGTCCACAAAGTACTGGCGGTGCGGCTCGGCGTAGCGCGCTTGCAGCTCCGCCGCCCATTCAACCTGGTGCAAAAACTTCTCCAGGCTCCAGCCCTTTTTTCCGGTGTAGTACACGCGAGCCTGCTCGATGTCTTCCCACTGGCGCTGGCCGGGTGTGTGGTCCATGAGCGAAATCAGCGAGAGGCGCTGGTGCCCGTGAAAGGGCTCGAACAAATCGATGGTGTTGGGTGCGGGCAGCTCGCAGCGCACATGCAGGTGGTGATCGGCGCGCAGCAGGCCTTCGCGAGCGCAGGTGTCGATCGTGTCGAGCACGCCGTGCCAAGTGCTGCCGCGCAGGCTGTCGGGGTCGGCGTCGCCAACGCCCAGCGCATCGAACACGGTGGTGATACCTGCGGCAGCCACCTCGGCGTCGTGCGCCAGCAGCGCGGGCATTTCCGCCCATTGCACCTTGGGGCGTGGCATCAGGTGGCGTTCGAAATTGTCGGTATGGATTTCCACCAGGCCCGGTAGCAAAAAGTCGCCTTGCATGTCGTGCCCCACCTCGCCTGAGCCGCTGTCGATCGAGGCGATCAGGCCATCGCGTGTGGCAACGCTGCCATGCACCACCTGGTCGGCGAGCACCACGCGCGCATTGCGGAAAACGGTTGCGGTCATGCGGCGCTCCTGAATTGGGCAACATCTATCCGGCGAGTCGCTACAGCGGCGCCCACCTCGGGGTCGTGAAAGATGCCCATGAGCGCTGCCCCGTGCGCAACGGCCTCGTTGATCAGTTCAATCACGGTATGGGTATTGGCTTTGTCGAGCGACGCTGTGGGTTCGTCGAGCAACAACAGAGGGCGTGGCTTGATCAGGCTGCGAGCGATGTTGATGCGTTGTTGCTCGCCACCCGAAAATGTGGCTGGGGGCAATGACCACAGGCGCTCCGGAATGCGCAGGCGCGTCAGCCAGTGGCGCGCCGCCTCACGGGCCGCTTCCAGCGCATCTGCATCGCGGTGCATCGGTTCCAGCAAGGGCTCGGCCACCACATCGAGTGCCCCCACGCGCGGGATCACGCGCAGGAACTGGCTCACATAGCCCACCGTGTCGCGCCGCATGCGCACGAGCTCACGCGGGTCGGCGTGAGTGATATCCAGGGTGTCGCCGTTGGACTCGCGCACTGCGATGTGGCCCTCGCTGGCGCGGTAGTTCGCATAGACCAGTTTGAGCAAGGTACTTTTACCCATGCCCGATGGACCGTCGAGCACCAGGCATTCGCCCGCGTGCAAGTCGAGGTTGACCCGCTCGAGCACGCGCAATTCGGCGCCGTTTTGGTGGTGCAGCGTGAAGCGCTTGGCCACGCCTTGCATGTGAAGAATGGGATCGTTCATGGTTGCAATACAGAAGACACCAGCAATTGGGTGTAGGGGTGTTGGGGATCGTCGAGTAGCTGATCGGTGAGGCCGGTTTCGACCACACGGCCGCGCTGCATCACCACCATGCGGTGGGCCAGCAAACGCGCCACGGCGAGGTCGTGGGTAACGATGACCACGGCCATGTCCATCTGTTGAGTCAGCTGGCGCAGCAGATCGAGCAGGCGCGCCTGCACCGACACATCGAGCCCCGAGGTCGGTTCGTCCATGAACACCAGCCTGGGCTGGGTCACAAGGTTGCGGGCGATTTGCAGGCGCTGGCGCATGCCGCCGGAGAACGTGCGCGGCGCGTCATCGATGCGGATGGGGTCGATCTCGACCCGGCGCAACCATTCTTCGGCGGTGGTGCGCAGTTGGCCGTAGTGGCGCTGACCCAGGCTCATCAGCCGCTCGCCCACGTTGGCGCCGGCCGACACGTCCATGCGCAGGCCATCGGCCGCGTGCTGGTGCACAAAGCCCCATTCGGTGCGCGCCAGCAAACGCTGCTGGGCCTGGCTCATGGCATGCACATCGCGCATTTCGCCGTCGCGCCCCAGGAATTCGATCTGCCCGCTGTCGGGCCGGGCGCGGGCGGCCAGTGTGTTGAGCAGGGTGCTTTTGCCCGAGCCCGATTCGCCCACGATGGCCACGACTTCGCCGGGCCAGAGTTCGAATGAAGCCTCGTGCAAGGCCACTTGCTGGCCAAAGCGTTTGGAGACGCTGCGCACGCGCAGCAAGGGAGAGGGATGGCTTTTGATCGGTGTGCTCATGTCAGATCTCGACGCTGAAACTCACGCCGTGGTTGCGAAAATCGAGCGAGTGGTAGAAAGCGTGTGCGTTGGCCCGTTTGATGTTGGAAGACAGCGCCAGCTTGTAGCAACCGGCCTCGTGCGCCAGGCGCATGGCGTGTTTCATCATCTGGCGACCGATGCCCTGGCCCTGGTGCTGAGGGCTCACCACCACGTCTTCGACCACCGCCGACGGCGTGCCGCGGTGGGCCAGGTTGGGCATGATCAGCAGCGCATAACTGCCCAGCACCTGCTCTTGCGCACCGCAGGCCACGAACAGGCGGTAGTTGGGATAGCGCGCGAATTCGCCGAACACCTGTTGCGCCGAAGCAAGGTCCATCACCTGGCCATCGTCCATGGCAGGTTGTGCGTACAGGGCCAGTACATCGCCGAGATCGCTCTCGGTGGCCTGCCGGATCTGGGTCGTCATGCGGCTGACCCTAGGTCGAAAATGGCCGATTGGCGGTCCTGCTGTTCCTGGCAGAAGTCGGAGTCGGAGCACACATGCATCCGGCCACCGGCATCGTCGGTGATGACCTCGTCCAGAAACGTGTCTTTTGCGCCGCACAGCGCACAGGCCGCATCCCACTTCTGGATTTCGAACGGATGGTCTTCGAAGCCCAGGCTTTCCACGGGCGTGTAGGGCGGCACAGCATAGATGCGCTTTTCGCGGCCTGCGCCAAAGAGCTGCAAGGCTGGATTCATGTGCATCTTGGGGTTGTCGAATTTGGGAATGGGTGAGGGCGACATCAGGTAACGGTGGTTCACCATCACGGGGTAGTCGTAAGTGGTGGCGATGTGGCCGTAGCGCGCGATGTCTTCATAGAGCTTCACGTGCATCAGGCCGTATTCGGCCAGCGCATGCAGCGTGCGCGTTTCGGTTTCGCGCGGCTCCAGCCGCTGCATGGGCTCGGGCACCGGCACTTGGTACACCAGCACCTGCCCTTCCACCAGCGGCGTTTCCGGAATGCGGTGGCGGGTCTGGATCAGCGTGGCCTCGCGGGTGCGGGTGGTCACCGGCACGTGGGTGGTGCGCTGAAAGAAGCGGCGGATGTTCACCGCATTGACCGTGTCGTCCGAGCCCTGGTCGATCACCTTCAAGGTGTCGTCCGGGCCGATCACGGCGGCGGTGACCTGAATACCGCCGGTGCCCCAGCCGTAAGGCAAAGGCATTTCGCGTGAGCCGAAGGGCACCTGGTAACCGGGAATGGCCACCGCCTTGAGCAGGGCGCGGCGGATCATGCGCTTGGTGCGCTCGTCGAGGTAGGCGTAGTTCACGCCGGTCTCGCTGGCGTCGAAAGGCGTGGCGCTTTCCAGCAGCATGGGATCGATGGGGGCGTTCATGCGGCGTCCTCCGGCATTGAGATCGTTGCGGTGTCGGCCGATGCAGCGGCCTGAGCGCGCATACGGCGCACCAGCTCAAGCTCAGACTGAAAGTCCACGTAATGCGGCAGCTTCAAATGCTGCACAAAGCCCGATGCCTCCAGGCTGTCGCTGTGGGAGAGCACAAACTCCTGCATCTGCGCCGGTGACTCCACCGCTTCGCCCAGCTCGTCGGCGCGCAAGGCACGGTCCACCAAGCTCATGGCCATGGCCTTGCGTTCGCTGTGGCCGAAGGCCAGACCGTAGCCGCGTGTGAACTTCGGCGGCTCGGTTTTGCTGCCCGCAAACTGGTTGACCATTTCGCACTCGGTGATTTCGATGTCACCGATCGAGAGCGGGAAGTCCAGCTCTTCGGGCTGCAGTTCCACGGCCACCTGGCCCAGGCGAATTTCGCCCACGAAAGGATGGCTGTGCGAATAGCCGCGCTGGGTCGAATAGGCGATCGCCAACAGGAAGCCTTCGTCGCCGCGCGCGAGGTTTTGCAAACGCGTGGCGCGCGAGGCGGGAAAACGCAGTGGCTCGCGGGTGAGGTCCACCGGGGCCGGGTCGCCTTCGGGCATGGGGTGGGTTTCGATCAGGCCTTCCTGATTGAGGAGATCCACCACGCGGGGTGCGGGACTTTGAGCGGCGTGGATCGCGGCTTTCTGCTCGGGCGAAATGTTGCCTTGGGCCAGCAGCGTGAAGTCGAGCAAGCGCTGGGTGTAGTCATAGGTGGGGCCGAGAATCTGCCCGCCGGGCAGGTCTTTGAAGGTGGCGGAGATGCGGCGGTCTGGCTGCATCTGGCCGGTCTCCAGTGGCCGCGTATCGCCGAGGCGGGGCAACGTGGCGCGGTAAGCGCGCAGCAGAAAGATGGCCTCGACCAGATCGCCACTCGCCTGCTTGATCGCGAGCGCGGCCAGCTCAGGGTCGTACACCGAACCTTCGGTCATCACCCGGTCCACCGCGAGCTTCATCTGCTCGCAGATTTGCGCCACGCTCAGTTCGGGCAAGGCGGTGTTGCCCCGCCGCTGCCCGGCCAGCAACTGGTAGCTGTTGAGAATGGCGGTTTCCCCGCCTTTGACGGCCACGTACATGGTTCAGGCATCCACAGAAGTTGAGATGCGCGTGGTGCGCGGCAAGCCCGCCACCTGCGTGACGGTGGTCAGAAACACATCAGCGCCGCGCGGAAATGCGGCCTGGTTCTGGGCCCATTGGGCTTCGAATGCATCCGGCAACCCAGCGGCATTCAACGGCTGAACATCGGCGATGCCTGGCCCTTGCAGCTGCCAGGCGCTGGGCCCTGTGTTCGCCAGGCCGCCTGTCTCGATAACGCAGGTGGCGGACTGGTCGGGGTATTCGTCGGTGCCTAGGTTCAGGGTGTGCAGGACGGGCATGGCGTCGCCCGCCGCGACCCACAAGAAGCTCGCCTGTTCGGACGCTGTCACGCACTGGCACCCGGTGTGAAAACGCAACCAGGTGGCGGCGTCGGAATTGGCCAGTGAGGGCGAGAGCCACAGCGCGCAATCGCTGTCGAGCAAGGCCAGCAACAGCAGCGCGGCCGCACTTTGGCCGTAGCGCGGCAACTCGGCCACCGCGGGCATGTCCAGCACGCGCCCTGGATGCGACAGCGCTTGCAGCGCCACCCGAAACACCGCCTGGCTGCCCAGCGCCGCGTCGTGAAAGCCCGGGCGCACCTGTTGCAATTGATCGGCGTTCATTCGGCGACCTCCTCTTCGTCTTGATCGGTTCCGGTTTCGCGCGCCACGGTGAAAAAGTCCACCGTGGTCGAGCGGGCCCGTGTGGCGCGAAGGGCTTTTTGCTCGGCCAGGTGCTGGCGCACGGGGCCCAGCAAAGCCTGTTCGAGCGCGTCGTATTGCCCAGCGTCTTGCAAGAGCGCATCGGCCAGCGCGGCCAGCTGGGCCTGGCGGTGGTTGCGCCCTTTGACATAGGCCACGCCCACCGAAGCGCCGTCGTCTGCGTGGGCCCGCAAGGCACAGCGCGTCACCGTGATCTCGCCCAGGTTAAAGCGCTCGCCTGTGCCGCCCGCGCGGCCTTGCACCATGTAGAGGCCGGTCTCGGGCCGGCGCAGCCATTGCAGCGTTGGCGCGGGCTGATCGGCCAGCACGCTTTCCAGCAAGGCAACGGGTGCCCGCGCCAGCAGCGCCATCCATTCGGGGCGGGGGGTGGACCGGTTGGGGCCGGCATTGTCAAATGAGTGAAACATCTCGGTGGTAGTCTTGGATTTGTGTAGACAACTTGTTGTTGATCACCAGCTTAGGCAACCTCCGTGTCCCTTTCATGACAAAAACCATCACCTCTGCATTTGCCCTGCCCGACCCCGAACAAAGTTTCTGGGCCCGCATCACCAACGAGCTCGCCGACGCCATTGGCCGGGGCACCTACGGCCCTGGCCAACGCCTGCCTTCCGAGCATTTCCTGGCCGAGCAATTCGGCGTCAACCGCCACACCATCCGGCGCTCGCTGGCCAGCCTGGGGCAGCTAGGGCTCGTGCGCTCGACGCAAGGCAGCGGGACCTATGTGGAAGAGTTCGCGGTCGACCTGATGTTGAGCAAGCGCACGCGCCACCGGCAGAGCCTGGCCCAAGTGGGCCTGCCGGGCGGCATGCGCTTGCTGGCCTCGACCGCCATCCGGGCCAAGGCCGATGTGGCCAAAGCGCTGGAGATCAAGACCGGCCTGACCGTGCTGCACCTGCAAGTGCTCGGCGATGGCGGTGGCCAGCCTTTGCATTTCAGTGACCGCTATTTCCCACTGCCCCGTTTTTCGGCTCTGGACGATCACCTGCGCCAGACCGGCTCCATCACCCAGGCTTTTGCGGCGCTGGGTGTGGCCGACTACACGCGGCGTCAGAGCCGCATCAGCGCCCGCATGCCCACGGCAGAAGTGGCGAGTCAATTGCGCCAACCCGCCACCCGACCGGCCCTCTACGTGAGCAGCGTGAATGTCGATGTCGACGGCGTACCCATCGAATACGCCCGCACCTGGTTTGCCGGTGATCGGGTCACCCTCACCGTGGATCACGACCATGGCCAATAGCCCGACCGACAAGCCCCACCGCGTGGCCATTTACGCCGCACCCGATATCGAATCACCCTGGTGGGCCATGGGCAGCGAATGGCTAGGCCGCTGCGCGCTCAGGCACCAAGACCAGCCCCAGCCGGAAATCAAAGGTGTGGACGCGGCCACCCAGCACCACCTCACCGCCGAACCGCGCCGCTATGGCTGGCACGCCACGCTCAAGGCACCCTTTCGTCTGGCCGAAGGCGTGGACCTGGAGCAACTGCGCCATGCGGTTGCGGCCCTGTGCACCACGCAAAAGGCCTTTGATCTGCCCGACTTGCAAGTGGTGCGCATGGGACGGTTTCTCGCCTTGCGCCCGGAGAATCCTTCGCCTGAGTTGGATCGCCTGGCCGCGGAAAGCGTGACCCGATTGCAGTCCCTGGCGGCCCCTTTGACATCCGCAGAAAAGAAGCGCCGCCGCGCCTCCGGGCTCACGCCAGAGCAAGATGCGCTGATGCTCGCCTGGGGCTACCCGTGGGTGTTGGACCAGTTTCGTTTTCATTTTTCGCTGACGGGCGATCTGAATGCCGCGCCTGATGAAACTGTGGATCGCCTGGTGAGCGCGGCTGCCGAGCGCTTCAACCGCCGGCCTCCCTTGCGAATGGACTGCCTGTCCATTTTTGTGGAACCCACCCCCGGCGCCGACTTCGTGCTCTGGAAACAAACCGGATTTCCCACATGAGCCAGTGCCTGATCTACATCATCGGCCCCTCAGGCGCGGGCAAAGACAGCGTGCTCCACACCTTGCGACAAACATGGCCGGGCGCCGCCAAAGCGCACTGGGCGCGCCGCACCATCACGCGCCCGGCGCAACCCGGCGGAGAGCAACATGAAACCGTGGACGTGGCGACGTTTGATCGGCTTCGAGCGCAAGGAGCGTTTGGCCTGCATTGGGAAGCCAACGAGCTGCGCTATGGCGTGCGCGCCAACGAGCTTGCAGCGCTGGATCAAGGGCGCTGCGTGTTCGTCAACGGCTCGCGCGGGCATTTGCCCACATTGCTTACCCAGTGGCCCGAAGCCACCGTGGTGCATATCAGCGCTCCGCCCCACGTGCTCGCCCAGCGCCTGGCAGCACGCGGGCGAGAAAAGCTCCCGGCTATCGCAGCGCGGCTCCAGCGCGAAGTCAGCCTGGCGCTCCCCTCGAACCACATCGCCATTCAAAACGACGGTCCCCTACAGGGGGCGGCAGATACTCTAGCCCAGCGATTGAATTTGCAGTTGCGCATTGAAACCGCAAGCGCGTGGGTGGACACATCACCCATTGATTGAAGATGTAAATCGATACCGATTGGGGAGCACCAGCTCAGCCCTTGCGTGACCAGTCTATCCCGGTACTTGGCTTGAGCGACATCGGCTGAACGACCGGAGTGTGTGGTCAAGCTGCCGCTTGAAACCCTGCAGGGGGAATGACAGGTTGCGGCACTCGCGAGCATTCAGTCGTCAGTTTCGAATGTCTGGAGCCAGCGGACATCAAACTCTTGCTGATCGGAACCGTCTAAGCTCTTCCTCAGCAACATCCAGACGCACTGTCCCGAGCTCAACCAATACGCGGGCTACAAGGTCTATTTCTTCCCCTAAAGCTCCTGCCATCATGGCAATGTTCTGCGAATGTAGCGACATGTGCCCTTTCTGGATACCGGTGGTCGCCAGCGCCTTCATCGCCGAGAAGTTCTGGGCAAGCCCCACCGCAGCTATAACGCGAGCAAGATCCTCTGCCGTTTTCGCATTGAGAACCTTGAGCGCCACTTTGGCACAGGGGTGAAGTTTGGTCGCACCACCCACCAGGCCAACAGCCATGGGGATTTCAATGGAGCCGACCAGGTCTCCTTCAGCCGACACCTCCCATGTCGAGAGGCTGGAATAGCGACCACTGCGAGCGGCATAGGCGTGGGCGCCGGCTTCAACCGCCCGAGTGTCGTTGCCGGTGGCCATCACCACGGCACTGATACCGTTCATGATGCCCTTGTTGTGTGTCGCCGCACGGTAAGGGTCGGCTTCTGCAAAGTGGTAGGCGGCCACCATGGCGTCGCGCACTTCGGCGCCACCGATGTCGGCCAAACGCCAGGTACAGCGAGCACGGGCCAAACGCCGGTCAGCCAGATTGGACAAGATGCGCAGGTTGCTTTTTCCTAGCGTCCATTCGGCAATGTGCGGCGCGATGCGTTCGGCCATGGTGTTGACCGCGTTGGCCCCCATCGCGTCCCGGGTATCGACAATGAGATGGGTGACCACCATGGTGCCACCTCGGGTATCCAACACGCGCACTTCAAGATCGCGAAAGCCGCCGCCGAGCTTGACCAAAATCGGGTCGCAGGCATCGCACATTTCTCGAATAGTTTCTTTGCGCTCGAGGATCTTCAAGCGAGCATGTTGCGGATCAGGAACCTGTGTAAGCTGGATTTGCGCAATCATTTCGGTACCCGACATGGAAGTAACAAAGCCTCCGTTGTCGTAGCACTGGCGCGCCGCGTTGCACACAGCAGCCACCACGGAAGACTCTTCAGTGGCCATGGGAATCAGGCGGTCATGCCCATCAATCTTCATGTTGGTGGCAATGCCCACCGGAATGTTCATGGTGCCGATGAAGTTTTCAATGAGGTGATCGGCCAGCTCTGCAGGCAGATTGCCGGTGTTCTGCAACAAGGCCTTGTCAGCGTCATCCAGTTGCGCAAACTTTGCAACGCTATCGATCCGCTGGGCCACGTTGAATTTGTGGAAACCGCCAATGCGGCTGCTCGGAGCATGGGTGTCCATGGGATGTCCTATGAAATTGAAAGAGTGAACTCAGCGTTCGGCCATCAGGCGCGGCAGGTAGGTGACCAGGTCGGGGAAGGCAGCGCAGATCAGCAAGCCAACAAACTGCAGGATGAAGAAGGGGATCACGCCCTTGTAGACCAGGTCCATGCCGATGTGCTTTGGCAAGGTGCCCTTGATGTAGAACAACGTGTAGCCAAAGGGCGGGCTGATATAGCCCATCTGGATGGTGATCGCGTACAGCACACCGAACCAGAGCTCATCAAATCCCAGCAAACGCACGATGGGCAAGAACACCGGTACGGTGAGGAGAATGATGCCGAGCTCGTCAAGAACTGTGCCGAGAAAGACCAGCAAGAGCATCATGGCGCCGAGAATGAACCAGCGGTTGACTTCCAGACCCTTGATGAATTCAAGCAAAGTGTCCGCGCCACCGAGACCTGTGAATATCGCCACATAAGCCTTCGCACCAAGCGTGATCCACAAGATCATCGACGTGGCCTTCAGGGAATCGACACCACTGGCACGCAACATGCCCAGGTTGAGTCGCCGTTTGAGCAGGGCCGGGATCATGGCGCCGGCCACGCCAACCGCCGCAGACTCCGTGGGTGTGGCCACACCAAAGAAGATCGATCCCAGAATCATCACGATCAACATGGAAGGGAAAGCCAACGCCTTCAGGGCCAGCAGCTTGGCCTTCAGCGGCACGGCCTGCATGTTCGGGTCCAGCGGCACCCATTCGGGCCGCAACCATCCGACCACCACGATGTATCCAATGTAGAGACTGGCCAGGATCAAGCCCGGAATCAACCCAGCGATCAACATCTGCCCAATGGAAATCTGCGCCGTGACCGCGTAAACGATGGTCAGGACCGATGGCGGGATCAGAATGCCCAGCGTACCTGAGGCACAGATGGTGCCGAGAGCCAGTTGGGGCTTGTAACCTCGCTTGAGCATTTCAGGCAGCGCAAGAATCCCCATGGCAGTCACTGCTGCGCCGACCACGCCTGTCATGGCAGCCATGACCACGCAAATGATGACGGTACCGATGGCCAACCCACCTTTGATTCGCCCAAACCAGAGCTCCATGGCCCGGTACAGATCTTCGATCACCCCGGAGCGCTGCAGGATGCAAGCCATCAGGATGAACAGCGGAATGGCCAGCAAAGCCTCCGACTTCATGGTGTCGTAAATCTGAAGCACCAAAACGATAACTGCGTTGGGCTCCCAGAGCGTGACCGTGAAGAGCAGCGAAAGTCCGCCAAGGACGAAGGCGATCGGCAAACCGGTGAGCATGAACACTGTGAGGCTGCCGAACATCAGCAGCAAGATGGCATTGGCGCTCATGGATGGGCAGCCTCAGTGGGATTTTGCTCGGCAGTATCAGGGGCCCTGAACAACACGCGAACGAATTCAACCAAGGCCTGCAGCAACATCAGCGCCAACGCCAACGGGACCATGAGTTTGGCGGGCCAAATCGGCGGGTTCCAGGCAGAAAAGCTGGTTTCCCGGTAAGACCAGGCGCTGAATGCAGAAGGGGCGCTGAAGTACAGCAACACCGCGCAAAAGAATACGATGATCGGGAAATTGATCAAATCCAGACGGCGCTGCCAGGCAAGGCTCAGGCGCTGACGTGCGAGGTCCAGTGCAACATGGCCACGCAAGTGCAAGAGGTAAGGGCCCCCGAGCAAGAAGTAGGGGCCAAAGAGCAACACGGCCAGCTCCATGCCCCAAACGGTGGGCGCATCAAAGAGGTAGCGCATCACCACCTCGTACAACATCACGGGAACCACGATCGCCATCAGCCACACCGTGATCTGAAAGATCCAACGATTGAGCGTGGTAATGGCCGACGTGGAGACAGACAGCCAAGCAGGCATACAGGCTCCAGAGAAGAATCGGTGGTGCAGCCCGCAACTCCAGCGCGCCAGTTCTGGGCGAAGCCGGCGTGCGGGCCTAGAACATCAGGCCAGCAGGCCGAGCTCTTTCATGAAGGCGATCTGGCTGTCCAGGATCTTGGTCGCCAGTGCATCTCCCTTGGTCGCGGTGCGCCAGGCAGCCATGGCTTTGGGGCGTGCGGCGGCAACGTCGGCGGCACTGAAACGAATCACTTCGCATCCCTTGGCTTCGTACTTGGCCAGTACGCTCGCGTCGTTCACCAGAATGTGTTGGCGCAGCGCAGAAGACACCTCGCGAGCAGCCACAGCCAAGGCGGCCTTGAATTCCACTGGCAACTTCTCGAAGGCCCCCTTATTGGCGACGTAGGCTGTGGCGGTGGTGGGCTGATGGAAGCCGGGCACGATCACGTATTTGGCAACCTCGGCCAGACCGGCTTCGAAGTTGGCGGTCAGGTCACCCCTGTCGGCCATGTCGATCACGCCCTTGTCGAGTGCGGAGTACACCTCCCCGGTGGGCAGTGGCGTAACCGAAACGCCCATGGCACCCATCACCGCTGACGCCAACCCCACAAAGCGCCCTTTCTTTCCGGCCAGATCGGCCATCTTCCGAATCGGCACCTTCGAGTGCAGCGGCTCTTGACCGTAAACGGTCGGTGCGATGTAGTGCAGTCCCGCCGGGGCATAGGCCTGGCGAACCAGATCCAGTCCGCCCTTCTCGTAGAACCAGGCTTCGTAGTCGTCGCTCTCCGCAAAACCAAATGGGATGGTGCTGGTGAACGCGAAGGCAGGAATCTTGCCGGCTTCATAGCCGTCAAAGGTTTTCATCATTTCGAAGGCGCCACCACGAACCGCGTCAAAGGCCTGAGCAGCGGGCACGATCTGGCCGGCCGAAAACAGGTTGATTTTGAAACGCCCGCCCGTCAGCTCGGCCACGCGGGCAACGAACTTTTCCTCGAATTTCTGGGGGGTGGTGCCACCGTCCCACAGCGCCTGCATGCGCCAGGTCACGGTGGCACCTTGGGCATGTGCGGCCAGCGGCGCGGCAACGCCTACCGCGGCAGCGGATGCAAGGGCGGATTTGAGGATCTGACGACGTGCCAGTTTTGATTGGGTCATGTTTTGTCTCCGTAGATCTTTTTTCAAACTCGCCAGGCGAGTGGATTCTTTGTTGATCACGTGGCCCCATTCGCTCAATTGCCAAGGGGATCATCGCAACCGGACTCAGTCTATGGACAAAGTGCGCGATCTACAGATACAGTTTGGACACAGTTGAAAAAACTGTGTCCATATTTCAATGGGTACAGTCACCTAACCAAGGCAAGCAACATGGCCACAAGATCCGATGACAGCAAGGTCGAGACGCTAACCGCGAAGCTGCTAAAAGCCATCGAGCAAGACACCCTCCCCGCAGGCACCCGCATGCGCTCGGTGCGCGACGCGGCTCACAAAGAAGGGCTGGGGGTCAATACGGTGGTGGAGGCCTACAACCAACTGGTGGCCAGAGGGTTCCTCGAGTCTCGTCCGGGTTCGGGCTTCTTCGTCCGGAAAATGCCGAGGACATGGACCGCGGCACCCGCCCCCCATGTGACGGCAGCGGTCGATGTCGTTTCGCTGCTGCGGGAACAATTGGAACAACACTATGAAGTTCGAGTGGGTGACGGACGCCCACCGCCCAGCTGGATGGAGGGCTCAGAGTTGGGTCGCCACCTGCGACGTGCCCGGGCAGAAGGGCTCTCGGACATCGAGCACGGCTACGGAACGCCTTGGGGGTACCAACCCCTGCGCGAGACGGTTGTCCGCCTCCTCAGCGAACGCTCCATTCAGGTTCATGCCCGCCAGATTCTGCTCACCCAAGGCGCCAACCACGCACTCGATCTGATCATCCGTCACTTGCTTGAGCCGGGTGACAAGGTGCTTGTGGATGCGCCTGGTTATTACCCACTGTTTGGAAAACTGAAACTGTCCAAGGCTCACATGCTGGGCGTGCCAAGGTTGCCTGATGGCCCAGACCTCGAGGCGTTGCATGCCTTGATGAAACTCCACCGCCCCAAAGTGTTCTTTACGCAATCCTTGGCACACAATCCGACGGGCAGTTCCATCAGCCTCCCGAAAGCTCACAAGCTCCTGCGCCTTGCAGCTGAATATGACTGCCTGGTGGTGGAAGACGATCCATTTGCAGACCTGCTGCCCGCGGCAGCACCTCGCCTGGCAGCCCTGGATCAGCTGGACAGGGTGCTGTATGTGAGCAGCTTCTCCAAGACCCTCTCGGCAGGTCTGCGCGTGGGCTACATCGCAGGAGCGCCCGAACGCATATCCGCGCTTTGCGACCTCAAGATGGTCACTGTTGTATCCACCTCGGATTTTGTCGAACGAGTCGTTCATCAACTCATATCGGCGGGCCAGTACAGGCGGCACATCACCCGCCTGAAAGCTCGCCTCGCTGAGGCGCATGGCCCTGCGGTAAAGGCACTCGAGCGTGCCGGGGTCAAGGTACACCCAAGTGATCCGGGAGGCTACTACTTATGGGTCGATCTTCCGAAGAAATGCGACGAACTTGAACTCGTCAGGCATGCCGCGAGTCAAGGAATATTCCTGGCACCCGGATCCGTTTTCTATCCAGATCGCCAAGGACCTTCTCCTGCGCTGCGTGTGAACGTGGCCTATGCTGGAGACGCAAGGTTTATCAAGTTTCTGCGGTCTGTTTCAAAACCTCGCGACACTTGAACCTCAATGCAACGGCGATGATGCCGCCTGGCGGTGTCCTTTGCGCTCACCATAGAAGAGGGTGGCGGGTTTTCGGTCACCAGCGGTGACCAACACAATGAAGCAGCACACGAAGTTGTCAACCAGATCACCGGCGCACCCGATTTCTGAATGGGTCCGCACGTCAAGCAAAGCGCACGATGTGGCTATCGCCGGGTGCTGGAGCGACTTTTGTGCAGCGCAAGTTGCCACTGAACCTCAATGTGTGCGGCAGCGCTCTGTAGCGTACCCCTTGGGTAGCGCAAGACTCGGTCACCCAGGGCTTCGGAATCTGTGCCCATGGCTGGCGGAGGGACTCGCCAGCGCTCATGGACGAAGAAACAGAACGAGTGGCTATTGCCCGCACCGCGGTCATCATTCGACGGCTCTGCGTCTCGCCTCAGCAGCGCGAGCACACGTAGGTGGGTCGAAATTGGCGCGAGCTGCTGAAAGTGCTGCCCGGGGGAGGTGCTGACAAGCCCCGCCTGTCAGCGCCGATCCGATTTTGACCACCATGGCCAACGAATACGGGCCATGGGCTGGTGGACTTCACCCGCTCCATTTTCGACCCTCACAGGTGTCCATTGAAGCGGGTGCAGTCCATCCGTTGGGTTCAGTGGTTTGCCATTTCACCCGAGTCATGGAAGATCGACTAAATCGAACTTGAAACGACTGAAAATGGGCACGCGTACCCCATATCCGATCCGCAAGAAGCGCTTCTCAAACGACAGGAAAGACTCACAGCATGGGCCGAGCAAAAAATGGTTGAGCCCGCCCAAGCTGGTCGCAATGGGAAGTGGATTGACGTGGCACGCATCCCACTGAACCCCTGCGGACTACGGCCATAGAGGAATGCGAAAGGCTTTGAGCGCTCACCCATGCAAATCTGGGACGCAATTTCACCCCGCGCACCACCCCTCGTCCACACAGAACAATGATGGTTTGGCCTATGCAGGCCCAGCTGACCTACGTATTCCAGGTTTGAATAAACTTCACTGCGGCTGCATTGACGGCTGAGGGATCCGAAGCACTCAGAAAGTGCTGCCCTCCTGGCACCACTTCCAGCTTTGCATCCACCGAATTTGAAAATTTCTTGATCCCAGCTTCGGCATTTGCGACTGAATACACGGCATCGGCGGTTCCATGCATCCACAACACGGGGCACTTGATACCGTCGAGCCGACCGTACAACCCATCGCGGTCTCGGAGATTGATCGCACACATGCGAAGTCGACGCCGGCCTTCATCACCTGCATAGTTTCGCTTGATGGTCGCGCGCCAGAAGTCACGCTGCTCTGGCGTCACGCTATCGCCTAGTCCGGCCTGCAAAACAGCGTCGCAAAAGTCGTCCGTCAGCTGCCAATCGTCGGCTACAGGCAGTGCGAACTCGTCAACCGAAGGCGTCAGAAATTCATATCCGTTCCAGCAGCCGAGCTCTAGGCTCTGCCCACTTTCGTGGTCCATCGAGGTGCCCAACGGCATGATGCCCTTGATTTTTTTCGGGGCAAGCAAAGCCATGCGCGCGCATATCCATCCCCCCTGCGAGGTGCCCAATACAAAGGCCGACGGAATGCCCAGGGCATCCAGTACCTGGAGGTTGGCGGCAGCGGTGTCCCAATACGTGAACTGCTCAACATCGGTACGCGTATCACCGTGGCCATACAACTCAATGGCCAGTAGGTTTGCCGTGGCTGAGAGCGCTGCATCGTTGAATTGAGGCTCGTACAACGCCGATGACGTGATGAATGAGTTCACCATCACCAGTGTCGGCAAAGAAGCATCGTACGGTTTTCCGAACCGATACCCGATGGTGGAGCCACCTAGGTGGGGAATGCGAATGGTCTGAACGTCGCTCTTCATGGTATTTGTCTCCTGCGGTTTTATGAGTTGGACACACTGTCCAGTGTCATTCTTGGTGCGTATCGGGATTCAGCACATTCATCCATTGCTCTATGTATGATCTCAATTTGCTGACTTGATCCCTTCCTCTGGCATACCCCGGAGCGGATCTGCGCAGAGGAAGGAACACCGTGCAAACCTGCAGCCCGATGACATCCACCAGCAAGCCGCAACCGGTTGCTGCGCATGCCCAGTTCTCTTCGGACCACAACGTCGACGGATTCTCCGGAGGAAAATACGAGACCGATGGCTGCACCCTGCTGGCATCCTCCACTGGCCGCAAGTGGAGCAACGGACTGGGCGCAGAGTTGCGTCGCCATACCGATCTGCACTGCCAGCCCTTTCTGCAACCTGTGAACGAGCTGGCGATCGCGATCAGCGGGTCGGCCACCATCCAGCGCCGGGCGAACGGGCCCGAGCAGAAATTCGTCTCCAAAGAAGGCCTTGCCTGTCTTTGTCCTCGGGGTGTCGATGTGCGCTACCTGCACGTGGCGCAAGGTCAACTCGACATGTTGCACCTGTATCTGCCACTTGATCTGTACGGGCTTCTCGAGTCAGGGGAGGACGCCGTCAGCGCTGGCCTCATCTACACCGGCGGCATTGACGATCCGTTGGTGCGTGGCATCGGTACGGCCATCGCTGAAGAACTGTCACGCGAGCAACCAAGCTCAACGTCCAGCCTGATGGTGGACTCGCTGAGCACAGCAGTCGCAGCGCGCCTGGTGGAGCGCTATGCCCGAGCTGGCTCACCTCTGGCTGCGTCAGCAGCGCAAGGTAGCGGCATTCTGGACAAGCGCCGATTGAGCAGGGTGCTCGAGTTCATCGATACGCACGCTGCAGCAGACGTATCACTCGACGCTATTGCCACCGAGGCATGCTTGAGCCGATACCATTTCATTCGGGCATTCAAGCGCTCTACCGGTGTCACACCGTTGGCCTATGTCAATAACGTCCGTATCGATCGTGCAAAACGCCTGCTGCGCAGCACCAAACGAACCGTCGATGACATCTCCGCAATGCTCAACTTTTCGTCGGCATCGAACTTCACGCGTACCTTCAAACGCACCGTCGGCCTCACTCCCAGCATCTACCGCAGCTCGGCTCTATAGACCAGGATGAGGAGCTCAGTCCTTCGGCTTTGATCCATCCAAGATCTGAGTCAAGAGTGAGTTCAACCGGTTACCCGGGCAGATATCAACTCCCGGTTGAAGTTATTTGAAGACGCTCGGGCTCAACTGCAACCAATGAGCTCTGACCTTCTACTTGTCCCGACGCCTGTCAATCAGACGACGTCGAGCCTGACCGAACGACCGCTCTCAGAGGTGACCGCCGCCGCAAGTCGACCCGATGCAGCCAGTCATAGCCCGGCTTTCAACGCTTGCTTTGCTGTGTTTTCAGTCCTTGGACACGGCAAAGTCGAAACACCTGACCCGACCAACTGCGGCTATAAAACGTCCCAGTCTGAGCAGCCGCTATAGGCACGGCACCAGCCACAGGCTTTCTGGGCATCGATTGATCAACGGGAAAGTCGCCCCTGTTAATCCCAAAAAACATGCCGAAGCCTGCGTGTTGGGATCGTCAGGAAAACGACCCCTTTTCACGCGAAGCAGTTGCGCACCCAATGCGGAGCAATTGTGGATCTACGTCCACATCGCCTCCATATTGCCGCCGCAGACTCCAGGCTGTTGCAATGAGTCGACATTGCGCCAGGTGCGATCGCTTTTCCGACGTGCCGGCTTTCTTCGATGCCGTTTGAGAAACGGCCTTTGATGCCTGGCCATCGGCCACCCGCAACGCAATGAAAGAATTAGCATGAATACACCCAAACGATATCCATCCAAGTACAGACTGAGGGCCCTGAGCGCGGTGGTGATCTGCGCGCTCGTCGCGGGCTGCGCCGCTCCGGTCACAAGAACCGTCTGGGTCTATGAGGAGCCAGCCAGTGCCACCGTACAGGGATCGACCGCCCGGCTCGGTACGGTGGGCAGAATTGAGATTGTTGAGACCCAAGTAGGGGTGAGCGGCGCCGGCGCTGCCAGCGGTGCTTTGCTCGGAGGGGTCATCGCGAGCCCGATGGGTCACGGTGGTCCGCGCGGCTCTGGCCCTGGTTTGTTCCCGTTTGCGGTGGTCGCCATCGTGGCCGGCGCCTTGATCGGCAACCATATTGAGCAACAGCAGGCCCAAGCGGCCTCGAGCCGACTCTATCGGGTATCCATCAACTTTGACGACGGGTATCGCCAAACTTACGAGGTGATGGAGTTGAACGGGCTACACGCCGGAGAGCGTGTGCAGATCGAACGTGGGCAGATCAGGCCCGTATCCCGATGACCTGTTCGGTCTGGTGGGTTCTGTCGCGATGACAGCCAACAGGCACTCGGCCTGGGGTGACCTGGAGCGCACCATTGGCCTTCATCGCCTGCCAAAGAAATCGCCATCGACAAAAGCGGCGATGCAGGCGTTGCCTGTTGCAAGCGACTCGTCCCTGCGGCTTCGGACTTGCTCCAGGGCGCTGGCTTGCTCGACCCAGCCCGAGTCTCACGTTTCTGTTCAATACCGACATATTCAGGCTGACCGCGAACCGTTGGTCTTGGTTTCTGCATTTTTTGGCAGCCGGGGTTGAGATATGTTCATCACCCAGCGCGCACGGCCTCTGACACAACTCATGAAAAAATCAATTAGAAAAACGCTGCTGTGGCTCATTCTGAGCCTGCCTGTCTGGGCGCACGCAGCCGCCGTTGATGCGGAAGAAAGCTTCGTTCAGGATCTCAAGCCGACGGTGCAAGAGACCCAGGCTGCCCACATGGCAGCCGACATCCTCGCGCTCTACCACTATAGGGAGGTGCCGCCAGACCCGGTTTTGTCAGCGAAGGTTTTTGACCAATACCTGAAATCGCTGGATTCGGAGAAGCTGTTTCTTTTGCAAACGGATGTTGACCGGTTTTCAGGCGACAGCGCCAGCATTGCCCAAAAGGTCCGGCAGGATGACCTGAGCATTCCTTTCGCGATCTACGACTTGTATGCGCACCGCGCGGCGGAGCGATTCCAATATGCCCGCAAACTTCTGAAGCTCGGTTTTGATTTCCAGGTGAGCGAGGACCTGCAGGTCTCGCGCAGTCTGCAACCGTGGTCGCAGACAAGCGTTGAGCTGGACGATGTGTGGCGCAAACGGGTGAAGAGTGACTGGCTGTCACTCAAACTGGCTGGCAAAGATCACAAAAGTATTGTCACCATGCTGGACAAGCGGTATGAGCGCGCGATCAAACGCATGGGCCAGACCCAGAGCGCCGATGCTTTCCAGATCTTCATGAACGCTTACACCATGGCGATCGAACCCCACACCAACTACATGGGCCCCAATGCCGCGGCGGAGTTTGACATCTCGATGAGTCTGTCCCTGGTCGGAATTGGCGTTGCAGTTTCTGATGCAGAGGACTTTGCCACCATCATGGCGGTGACCGAGGGTGGGCCAGCCAGCCGCTCAAAGCAGCTCCGGGCGGGTGACAGAATTGTTGGTGTGGCGCAAGGGGCGCGTGGCGAGATGACCAATGTGATTGGCTTGCGTTCGGAAGACTTGGTTTCACTCATTCGGGGTCCGGTTGGGACCGTGGTCAAACTGGCTGTATTGCCAGCCGACGCCGGAGTCAGCGCCGAACGAAAGGTGGTCACCCTGGTGCGCCAGCCTATCGCCATGGAGGGTCAAGCCGCCAGATCGTCCATCGAAACCCGGTCAGACGGGGCTGTTTCACGGCGAATCGGCGTGATCACCCTGCCCTCTTTTTACGAGGACTTTGCTGGCAGGCAGGCCGATGAGACAGATTTCAGAAGCGCGACGCGCGACGTGAAAAAACTGCTGTCTGAGTTCAACGCCAGCCATGTTGATGGTGTTTTGATCGATTTGCGCGACAACGGCGGCGGTTCACTCTCGCAAGCCATCGAACTCACCAGCCTGTTCGTTGGCAATGTTCCGGTGGTCCAACAACGCAACGCCACCGGTGATGTGATGTTGGGCGTGGACAATCAGGCCAGCGTCCTTTGGCACGGGCCACTGGGCGTGTTGATCAACAAACGCTCGGCGTCTGCATCCGAAATATTTGCGGCTGCCATTCAGGACTACGGACGTGGCGTCATCATGGGCCAATCCAGCTATGGCAAGGGCACCGTCCAGTTGATGGTCGATCTGGACGGACTCGTCAAAAACGACAAGCCGCAGTTGGGTGAGCTGAAGATGACCATTGCGCAGTTCTTTCGCGTCAATGGCGGCACCACTCAGCTCAAGGGCGTCACGCCAGACATTGGGTTCTCCGGCTATTTTGATGGTGATGCGCTTGGCGAGTCAGCCTTCGACAACGCGCTGCCCTGGACCATGATCAAGGCGGTCCACAATGCGCCCAACGCCACCATCGGGTCCATCGTTCCTGCGCTGGTTGCAAAGCATGAGTCGCGCACACAACTCGACGCTGACTTCAAACAGCTGCGAGAAGACATGGATGAGCGTCAACGGCAACGCGACAAGAATGAAATTTCTCTGAATGAACCCGAAAGGCGCCAAGAAAGAGCGGCCAGGCAGGCGCAGTTGACTGCCCGCCAAGCAGATACCCACATGGCCAGTCCCTGTCCGAGTGATACCCGTGCGACAACCTCCCTTGCTGCGCAGGGCACAACACTGGAAGACGGCATGCTGTCTGGCGAGCGCAGTTTCGAGGAAGAACTGCGTGCCGAGAAGTCGATGAATACATTGAAAGACATTGTTCTGATCGAGTCGACGCGCATCATGAACGATGCAATCGGCTTGTTGCAAGCCGGGCAAACCCAATCGTGAGTTGGGCTATGGGCTCGCCCCATCAAGCCAATGCCCACCATGGCGACCGTGAATCTTTCGCCGAGTTCCCAAGTCCGCCGCATGGGCTTGCGCGGCGCGGCGTGGCGTGGCGTGGCGTGGCGTGGCAATGCAAGATGCGCGATGTGCGAGCCCTTCAACAGGTGCCAGAAAGAAGTTCTCAATGACACCGACAAACCCGCCTTCGTGCAAGGCGCGGCCGCCCAGAGAAAGCGCTGTCATCTGTTGGAGCGTTCGACAAGTTCGCTGCGCCTCATGATTGGCCTCATCGTTCACCGCCTCCACCTTCGCTTCAAGCCGGTAAGGAGATCGTTGCGCCAGCTAACGTCGACATCGCCACAAGAACGGTGCAAGCATGGCGGCCATTCGCAGCGTCCATGCTGGCGCCTGTCTTGATATTGAGCCGCGCCAGTACAAGCACCTGATCAACCCCGTGAAGCAGGCCCCCGGGTCATGAAACGCATCACGGATCCGGTGCTGGGAGTTCAGTCATTCTTGGGTGCGCAGAAACTGATCACCGACATCAAGACCATGCACATGGTGAAGAAGGGGCAGTTGCATGGCCTCTGTGGTCAGCCCATGTCTGCAGCTGATCAGTTTCAAAGCCTGGGCAGCGCTTGCTGGCTGGCAGAAACTGACAGTCGCGAAAGTTCAGGGAGCACCCGCTTCTGGCCGGCACAACCAGTTCGCGGTCGTGCCAGGAAGCCGACGCCCGAAGTAGCGCCAGACCGAACGACCGCTCTCGCAGACGACCGCCACCGCGTGCCCTGCGTCAGCACACAGCCGCCGAATCACGTACCGTTGCCCGAACCCATGGCACGCCGCGTCGCGCTACGCAAAGGCAGGCCAGCACCGATGCCGCAGGTCTACCGGCCTCTCTGTCGTGACCCAGAATCCAGGTCAAAGTGTTGTCAAATGCATGGAATGCTGCGTGGCTCTCGTCGCGCGAGGCGCTTCATCACACCGGGTCGACGCCTGCGATCGTTCGCCCCTCGCCACCCTCTGCGACGTGCTGCGAATCGGCCAGATCGGCTTCGCGCTTCGTGCCGACCACCATTGACCAGACCAGGTTCTCGCGGTGCTTCCAGCTTTCGTAAATCGCTGCGGCAATGTGAATCGGAATGGCCACCAGGGTGATGTTGACCAACACGACGTGCAGGCCTTCGACTTTCTCGCTGCCCCAATAGGCGTCAAGGGTCAACATCCAACCTGTCACCCCAATGCCGCCGACCATGCCGAGCAAAAGCAAAATCATCAAACCGCCGGCGGGGTTGTGTCCCAGGTAACGGGGCTCGCTCCCGTGCAGCGCTGCTTTGGCGTATCGCAAGCAATCGGCTGGACCCCGCACGAAATCAGCGAAGCGCGCGTGGCGCGACCCGATGAAGCCCCAGACCAGACGAGCCCCGACCAAGGCCAGCGCTGCATAGCCCGAGGCGTTGTGCACCCATTGTTCGCCAATGGTCGAGAAGTAGGCCGTCGCGAACATCGCCACGAGCCCCCAGTGAAACAGTCGGACAAACAGATCCCAGACCCGAACGCGCTTGTTGCTCGCCATGACAGTCCCCTGTTCGTAGAACACTTGCGGGTACACCCGCGCCCGGCAATGCGGACCGGCGGCGGCGCGTATTCCCCGAGGGGAGGTACGCGCGCCAGCCACCGCTCTCGTTCATTCCTTGACGTTCTTCTCCATGATCTCACCGGTGATGGGATGGAAGTAGATCTCAACCTTCTTGCCCTCCTTGTCGGTGCCGTAGATTTCCCAGCACTTTCCTTTTGAGACGTGCAGCTTCTTGACGCTGTCGGTGTACCCCATGTCGGTGAATTTTTTGGTCATCTGCTCGGCGCTAAGCCACTTGGACTCGGGTTCATCCGTGCATTTCGGTCCGGCCACCGCGGACCCAGTAGCCCAAAGACCCAGAGCAAGCAGACCGAAAGCGGGGCGACTTATTGTGTTCAAAGTAGACATCACTCACTCCTGTTTAGCGGATCCACCCGCGACTTCAGTGTGTTACCGAATTGATCTAAATCAAATGGGTGAAGGCCCACAATGAGTGGTAGGAGTTCCCCCACAGTTACAACACCGGAATATGCGGTGTTGCCGGTGCATTTTTTCTCAGCGCTGGGGCCGTCGGAGCACAGTTGGCTCGTGCGAAGTGGGCTTCCCCCGCCTTCCTGGACCAGCATCCTCTTCCGATGGCAGCTGTACCCTCGCAACCAGCCATCGGTAGCACCCACTTCCCAGCGCTCGAACCGCCGGACCTGACCGTTTGCAGACAGTACCGGATCTGCTGCGCCCAGCGCCTGGCGCTTCCATTGGGATTTCAGAACCTCCTTCAACCTCGATGATTCGTGAGTGCTTTGTCGCACTGACCAACACCCAGCACGGCTGCCATGGCAGCGACTGCGGGGAGCGAATCTTTCTACAACGGTGAGAAGCTCTCCGGCCACGCGCCACCGACGATCGGGCATGAATTCTCTCTGTGAGTGCTCTTTAGGCGGGCGACGGTCAATGGTCATGGCGGCGCATCGACTTCATGCCGATTCGGCGGTGTATCCGCCCGGCAGCGGGCAGGCGGTAAACCTGTCGCGCGTTCAACGGCTCGGGAGAAAGCGGCCACCGACCCGCAGCCAACACCAAGCATCTTCAGGTTCACAACGTCAAGGTCAAGTCTTGCCTTGTTTCCTTCGTGGGAACAATCCATCAAGCAGTCCGCTTGGCGTCGCTGGCCAACGACCATTAACATGGTGCAGCACCAAACGCCCCCTTCCATCGCCAGGAGAACCGCATGATCACAGCCTTTGTCGAATTCAAGCTGCCCAAGCCCATCACCGTCGCCGAAGCGCGGGAGACGTTCCTCAGCACGGCGCCCAAATACCAGGGCATGCCAGGCCTCATTCGCAAGTACTACTACCTGTCAGAAGACGGCGCCAAGGCAGGCGGCATCTACCTGTGGGAATCTCGGGCGCAAGCAGAGCAGGTGTACACGCCTGAATGGCGAGCCTTCGTGCGCGGGAAATACGGCTCAGAGCCATCCGTCACCTACCTCGAGTGCCCGGTGGTGGTCGACAACACCACGAACGAGATCATTTCGGCATAAGCATTCGCTCTACGGCCTGGGGCTTAACCAACTCGTTGATCATGTTGGCCCCGTCCACAGCGCTGGTGGTGAAGGTGCCGCCTGCGTTGAGCGTTAGACCGGAGATGCGTCGCGACCGCCAGCCGTCGAAATAGCCGCGCGATCAGCTGCCCGCCGACACAGATTGAAGCGCAAAATGACAGTGATATTTTCAGATTTACTATCGATCGGAGGCAGGCGATGAGCCAAGTTTTTGGTGGTGGCGTTCCGGAGCCCCATGTACAAGCAGTACATCGAAGGGTCACCAAATATTTGATCGTGATACCCGCGCCCGAAGGCCCGGCCGCGAAGCTTTTGGACACAAATCGAGAGCTCCTGGCAGAACTCGACGCCAACACAGAAGAGGTGACTTCGATGCTGAGGGGCCTCACACCGATCATTGGCGCTGCGGGCGCAGACTGGGACAAAAATCTCTCTGGACACAGCGCAGAGGTACGTGCTTCGACCGCGATTTATACGCTCAACTTGTAAGCCAGTTGGTGGGTGCAGCGATTATTTTCCGGCCAGCCAAGATCGGCAAGATCGGTTCAAAGCGTGAGAGAGGCGCAATCCAGCGGGACAGGCCATCCCATCACTCGAGCGGGGTACCAACGGCACGCCGCCAGTGCATCTCGGCGCAGCCATTCGCTCTGCGCCCAGAGGCCGACCAACTTTGCGCCTGAGCCGGACGGCATGGGAAGCGTCAGGCCGAGGCGTCTGCGCGGCAAAAGGATCGTCGGCTGAAAAGTGGCCGCAGCGGTCCATTTTCCACCGCCTTTTTGCCCCATAGCCGTCCTATCGGGCTGCAAACCTGGCGAAAGCTGCCCTCGCTGGGGCCACTTTTCGCTTCGACGCTTTCTGCCCCGCAGGCTCCTAGCAGCCGGCTGCGCAGGCGCCGCTGGAACCAAATTTCATGGTGCGGCCGCTCAGGGGCAGGTGCACCGGCACGGTAGTGGCTTTGATGAAGGCTTCGGTCTTGGTGCCAGCGCGCAGCTTGCCGCCTTCGGTGGCTGGCTCATTCGCGTGTGAGGCGATCACGGCCTGCGGCTTGACCAGTTCATTGATCACGTAGGCGGCTTCCACCGGACCGGTGGTGAACGTACCGCCGATGTTGAGCACCACCAGCCCTGCTTTGTACATGCGGCGCACCACCACGTCTTGCTCGGCCGTCACGCCCGTGTCGCCCGACAAATAGACCACCAGCCCGTTGCTGAAGGTGAGCACATAGCCGCCGGGTGGGCCCATGTAGGCGGTGAGGCCGTTGGCTTCCAGCGCGTCGGCGTGGTCTTTGTGCAGGAAGGCGGGGTCGAGTCCGTTGGAGTGCACCGCAGGCACGCTGGCGATGGTCACGCCGCCGACCTTGCTGGTGGCGCCAAAACGCACCAATTGCACCTGGGCCGGATCTCCGCCCGCCTCTTTCACCTTGAGCGAGAAGTACTTGCCCATTTCGCCGCCGACGATCAGCTTGGACTTTTTGCCCACAGCGATATTGACGGTGTTGGACCCGGGCGCGATCACTTTGGAGAAATCGGGCTTGCCACAGCTGCCCGCATTTTCTGACGGCTGGATGCGGTCACCCAGGTGGTCGCCGTGCACGTGGCTCAGCAGCACCGCATCGATTTTGCCGAGGCGGCTGTCTTCAGGGCCACGCACAGTGCGGCCAGCGTCGTACAAGATGCGGGTGCCGTCTGGGTCTTCAAACACCAGGGCGCGGTCGAGCGGGCAAAACTCACCGCTGTGGCTGCCCAAGGGCGTGACTTTCACGTTTGGCGAGGCAGGGGTCTGGGCGTTGGCGAGGCCAAAGCTGGCCGCGAGAACCAGGGGAAGCAGAGCGGAAATGCGCATGGGGTTGTATCTCGTTGGTTGAAAAAGGAGCAAACAATGAATATTGAACCGGGTCGTCACAAATTAGACTGATCAGTCTACGCAATGAGGAAAACCATTGACTTGCAGGGGTTTTGCAAGGTCCACGGCTCGAGCCCCTGGCCAGCAGACCGAAAAACAGCGCGGCACAACCCCGGTAAGCAAGGCCGCAGCGCCCTTGGGATCCCGGTGTTTTGGGTTCCGGCTTCGCCCTTTCCCATCTTTCCTGTGTACCGTACCCGCGCCCCGCTCCACCAGCCTCCTTGGTGCGCCGTGCCGCATCCACATGACCCGCGGGAGCGATGACCCACGTCCCAAACATTGATCCATGACAATGCGTCTGCCATGGGCCGGCCTAACATGGTTTGAAGGCGGGGCTTGCCCCAATCCCGCTGGGTGCCTGGCCCACAAGCGGGCGCTTCCATGGGGACCCACCAACGCCGGAGGCTTGCATGGGCACCGTTTTTGATCCCTTTCGATTGGCCTGCGCCTGCGCCGAAATGCGGGCAGTGGAGCTCGCCACACCGCAAGCGCTGGCACAGATGCAGCAGCGGCGCCTGAGCCAATTGCTGAGTGCTGCGCGCTCGGGTTCCAGGCTTTACCGCGAGCGTCTGGCCGGTTTGCCGGAGGGTGCATCCGTCCTGGCGGATATTGAGCCGGTGGGGCGCGAGCAGTTGATGGAGCGCTTTGACGACTGGGTGTGTGACCCGGCGCTGTCGCTGGCTGGGCTGCAGGCCTGGCTCGCCGATCCTTCTAACATCGGTGAGCCGTATCTGGGGCGCTACCTGGTGTGGGAAAGCTCAGGCACCAGCGGATCACCCGGCATCTTCGTGCAAGACGCGCAGACCATGGCCGTTTACGACGCGCTGGAAGCCCTGCGCCGCCCGCAGAGTTCAAACCCGTGGCGCCTGTGGGACCCGCTGTACCTGACCGAGCGCGTGGCTTTTGTGGGCGCAACCGATGGGCATTTTGCGAGCTTTGTGACCATGCAGAGAATGCCGCAGCTGCAGCCGTGGCTGGCGCCATTGATCCATTCATTTTCGATCCTGCAGCCGCTGGACCAGTTGGTGGCGTCGCTCCAGGCGTTCGCGCCCACGGTGCTGGCCACCTACCCCACAGCGGCCAGCCTGCTGGCAGAGGAGGTGTTGGCGGGGCGGTTGCAACTGAAGCTGCGCGAGCTGTGGACCGGGGGCGAGACGCTGAGCCGTGCCGCACGCGAGCGCATCGAGCAGGCGCTGGGCTGCAAGGTGCGCAACAGCTACGGCGCCTCAGAGTTTCTGGCGATGGGCTGGGAGTGCGCGCACGGCCACATGCACCTCAACACCGACTGGCTGTTGCTGGAGCCCGTGGACGAGCGGATGAAGCCGGTGCCTCCGGGCGAAGCATCGCACTCCATGCTGCTGACCAACCTGGCCAACACGGTGCAGCCATTGATCCGGTACGAGATGGGCGATCAAGTCACCCTGCATGAAACGCCCTGCCCCTGCGGATCGCCGCTGCCCTGGGTGGAGGTGCTGGGGCGCCGCGACGATATTCTTCGCATGCAGGGCAAGTCGCCCGGCGCCTCGGTGGCCTTGCTGCCCCTGGCTTTGTCCACGGTACTGGAAGACGACGCCGGCGTATTTGATTTTCAGATTCGCCAGCGCGATGACCGCACGTTGGTATTGCGCCTGCCCGACCAAGGGGAAGACGGCAAGCTGGCTTTGAAACGTGCGCGGGCCGTGTTGAAGTCCTATGCCTCGCAGCAAGGCGCTGCGCCGCTGCGCGTGGTGGGCGAGCTGGGCCTGGAAGTGCCTCGGGGGCGCAGCGGCAAGGCTTGCCGGATTCAGGCACAGAAACCCTGAGCCGTGGAGAGCAGAAGAATTTTATCTGCAGGGATCGAGGGCGTGCGGTTTAACCGCTCCCCTGTTCCCGTTCAAGGCAAAGACCACCGGCCCTGGCAACCTGGTCAGCCGTGCGGCGATACTTTCACAAACGCCCCCCCCTGGTACAACGCGGCCGGGTCGTTGCGGTCGATGGTCGGCTGACGGGCCTCCACTTCGGCGCGGAACACATCGGACGAATCCTGAGGGCGGTAGCCGATGTGTCGTGCAGGGGTGTTGTCCCACCAGCTGGTCTGGTTGTCTGATGCGCCGTAGATGATGCTGTGACCCACAATGGGCGCGGTGAGCGCGGCCACCACCAAACGCTCCAGATCGTCGTGGCTCAGCCAGGTGGCGAGCATGCGCCGATCTTTGGGCTCGGCCAAGCTGGAGCCGATGCGCAAGCTCACGGTCTCGATGCCCCAGCGGTGCCAGTAGAGCTGGGCGAGGTCTTCGCCGAAGGCTTTGGACAGCCCGTAGAAGCCGTCTGGCTTGGGCGGGGTGTTGGGGCTGATGACTTCGTCTTGCCGGTAGAAACCGGTGACGTGGTTGGAGCTGGCGAAGACGATGCGCTTCACCCCTTGCAGACGCGCGGCTTCGTAGAGGTTCACAGCGCCCACGATGTTGCCGGCCAGGATCTGGTCCCAAGGCTGCTCGGTGGAAATGCCGCCCATGTGCGCCACAGCGTCCACGCCTTGCAACATGGCGTGCACGCCCACTTTGTCGGTCAGGTCGGCAACGACGATTTCTTCGCCCGCCCCGGCCGCGCCGATGTCGCTGCGGTCACTCAGGCGAAGCACACCGCAATAGGCCTTGAGACGCGGACGCAGCACCTGGCCCAGGTTGCCGGCAGCGCCGGTGAGCAACAGTCGGCCGAATTTCAGCGGGGAGGCGGGTTGTTTCAACATGGGGGAGCGTCCTTTCTTTCTTGCATTCTTGCCTAGGGAGGGTGTTCAAAAACCAGGCCGCGCACGGCGCGACTATTGCGGGAGTTGCAAGAGGGTCCCTGATGTTGCTCTACCTCGCACCTGTCACCTGTCACCTGTCACCGGCACCCGAACCAAAACTCACGCGCAGCTGACACTTGAAGCCATCTGCACAGCACTTCGGCATCTGCTTTTCTGATGTAAATCAAACCATCGGCGATCTTGGGCCACAACGCCACCCAACTCCCGTCAAGTGGTCCAGAATTGTGTTGTTCCAAACAACTTGAATGGAGAAATACATGTCCAGCGTCGGTTACCACGAGCCCATCGAAGAACTGTCCAGCGAAACCCGCGACATGCACCGCGCCATTGTCTCGCTGATGGAAGAGCTGGAAGCGGTTGACTGGTACAACCAGCGCGCCGACGCTTGCAAAGACCCGGAGCTCAAAGCCATTCTGGAGCACAACCGCGATGAAGAAAAAGAACACGCCGCCATGGTGCTGGAATGGATTCGCCGCAAAGATGCCAGGTTCTCACACGAGTTGAAAGACTTCCTGTTCACCGACAAACCCATCGCGCACAAATAGCGTGAGCGCGTGAAGTCCTGCGGAGCCCTGGCTGCAGCTGCTCTGCATTTCCATTGCCAGGCTAGTGTCAGGGTGCACAAGGTGCTTTATCACGGCGCGCAAACAGGTGGCCGGGATGTCGCCACCCGAGCTTGACGCCCAATGCACCCAGCGCGATCAGCAACATGCCAAGGGCCTGCACCACCCCAATCGGATGATCGTAAAACGCCCAATCCACTGCAATGGCGACCAGCGGGTAGATAAAGGCGAGGATGCCGATGACGGGCGTGGTGAGGCGCGGATACGCTGCGTACATCAACACATATGCCACCCCGGTGTGCAGCACCCCAATGCCCACCAGCCAGCCCCAGGACGCCGCGCTGACAGGTCCTGAAAAATTGGCAAAACCGACCAGCAACAAGACACCCACGGTGGTCTGGCTGAGCGCAGTCACTTCGGGGCGCTGCCCGCCCAAACCTTTGGCGATGAGCGTGGAGGCCGCGTAAAGCATGGCGGCGACCAACGCCAGAACAATCCCCTGGACCCAGGTCGATGTGTCGGTGGTGGCCGCTGCGCTGGTGACCAGCGGATCGGCCACCAAGCCACTGGCCAGTACCACGCCCACAAAGGCGCCCAACATCCACAGCCCCTGGTCGAACTTGATGCGCTCGCCGAAAAACCAGACACCCAGCAACACCACAAAGAACGGCTGCACGTGGTAAACGATGGTCGTGGTGGCGATCGAAGTCATCTTCAACGCAGCAAAAAACGCGACCCAGTTGAGCACGATGCACACGCCACCCAGCGCCGATCGCAGCAACAGCCGCAAGGAGAGGTCCGCCACTTTGAGGTACCCACGGGCCACACACCAGGCGAGCAGGAAGAGCGCGGCAAAGCAGCAACGCCAGAACACCGTGGTGACCGGGTCCAGGGCGGCTTCCACCACAAAGGCACCAATGGTCCCGGCGATCACCATGGCCGCCGCCAATGCGGCAGCGGGAAAGCGCTCAGGCAGGTCGCGTGTGGGATTCATCTGGATTTCCTTGGTTGAAGCTGGGCGCCAGGGGTCGGCGTTTGCAATCATTCAAGCAAGGTGTTCAAATTCAGTCAAACGAATAGTTTTGAATCTATCTATTCGTTATGTTGATATTGAAGGAACACACGTTCATGAACACCCCCTTGGATCTGGCGTTGCTCAAGAGCTTTGTGGCGGTGGTGGAGGCCGGCGGCTTTTCTCACGCGGCCGAGCGCATAGGGCGCAGCCAGTCGGCCATCAGCATGCAGATGCAGCGACTGGAAGAAGCGGTGGGCAAGCCCTTGTTGATGCGCACGCCGCGCGCGGTCACACCCAGCCCGGCAGGTGAAATCCTGCTCAACTATGCCCGGCGCTTGCTGCGCCTGTCGGACGAGGCCTGGAGCAGCGTGGCACGTCCGCAAGAGGTGGGCGCGGTCAGTCTGGGCGTGCCAGACGACTACGCCGCGTCGCTGCTGCCTCTGGTGTTGGCGCGCTTTGCGGCATCGCATCCGTTGGTCACGGTGGACCTGGTGTGCGAGCCCTCCAGCTTGCTGTGCAAAGCGATTGACGAAGGGCGACTTGACCTGGCCATCGTCACGCGCCGACCCGAGCAAGCCATGGAGGTGCTGCGGCGCGAACGCATGGTGTGGGTGGCATCGCCCAACCATGTGGTGTGGCAGCAAGACCCGTTGCCACTGGCCTTGTTCGAGCCCGGATGCACGGCCCGCTCCCATGTCCTTCGCGCCCTGTCGGATGCCGACCAGCCCTTTCGCGCCACCTATTCAAGCCCCAGCCTGCTGGGTTTGATTGCCGTGGTGCAGGCGGGACTTGCTGTGGCGGGCATCGCCGAGTGCGCGGTCCCTTCGGCGCTTCGTGTCGTGGGCCTGGCCGAGGGACTGCCCGCACTCCCCGACCTGGAGGTCTGTGTGCTGCACAACACAGCCGCCAACAGCCCCGCAGCCGAAGGTTTGCATGCGTTTTTACGCGTTGATCTGCCCAGGGCAATGCGCTAGCCTGCGGGGCAGTGGTGGTCATCAAACGTCCCCCATTACCCCCCGTGGTGCGGCTGCAGCAAAGGCACGCGGTTGATCGCCATCCCCGCGGCGGCCGTTCGGGTTTCCACACCCATCTTCGCGTGGATGCGTTCCAGGTGTTTTTTCACCGTGGCCGGGCTGGTGCCCAGGATATCGCCAATGTCGCGGTTGATCTTGCCTTTGACCACCCAGTACAACACTTCGGCCTCGCGCGCGGTCAAGCCGAAGGCCTGCGCCAGTGACTCCAGCACTGCGGCATCCGACGTTTCCTGCATCACGATGAGCCAGTCGCCATCGCAGGCCTCTTCCAGGTCAGAGTCGTCCTGATCCCCCACCTGCAAATGCAGGCGGAAGGTGAGCCGGCGTGGGCCGCTTTCCAGCGTAAGGCGGGGCGGCTCGCGCGATGCCTGGGCTTCGCCCAGGTGCCGGCGCAACCACGACAACACCTCGGGAGGTGTTTGCGGCGCCTGGGTGCCGCAGTAACGCTCCAGCAGGTCGCGGGCCAGCGGCGTTTGCCACATCAGCTTGCCGTCGCTGGCCCGCACCGTGATCGACGCGTAGCCAAAGGCATCGAGCGCGTTGCGCGCCTGGCTGCGCTCCACCGCCCCCGCCTTCACATGCTGCGCCGCGCGCAGGTGCACGCCCATGCGCGCCATCACCTCGCGCGGCTTGATGGGTTTGGTCACGTAGTCTGCTCCGCCTGCCTCCAGCGCGGCCACCAGGTGCTCAGTCTCGGTCAGGCCGGTCATGAAGAGGATGGGTATCAACGTGGTGTCTGGATCGGCCTTGAGGCGCCTGGCCACTTCAAAACCATCAATGCCCGGCATCACCGCGTCAAGCAGGATCACATCAGGCAACGCCTGGATGGCGCGCCGGATAGCGCTCTCGCCGTCGAGCGCCACCAGCACCGTGTAACCCGCTTCGTCCAGCGCATCGTGCAAGGGGGCCACATTGTCCGGCACGTCGTCCACGATGAGCACCACCAGGGCTTCGCCGCTCACGCCGAGTGGAGCGGATGCAACGCCGGAAGAAAGTGGGGGGGAAGCAGGTGACATGGCGCTCATGACTGGGGCCCCACGGGCGATACCGAGGGACAGTAAGGCAGCAGCCGCTGCTCGATGGCTTCAAAGCGGAATTCGCGTGCCAGCGTGCGCAGGCCCTGCGCGAAGTCGCTCTGCTCGGGGTGCAGGGTCACCCATTGATCCAGCCACTGCACGGTGCCCCGGTAATAGCCCAGGCGCACCAGATCCAGCAAAGGCAGCATTTCGTCAGCTGCAATGGTTCCACCAGGCACCAAGCCAGGCACCCTGCCCGCCGGCAACCCGGCGACCGGTGGGCGATCGGCATTCGACTCCGTCCAGATCAGCTCCAAAGCCTCGCCCAGCCAGTCCAGCAAGTCATCTCGGCGCACCGGTTTCACGAAGAAGTCGGGCGGGCTGTGCACCGCAGCGCCCTCACTGTCGGCCACGAGCCCTTTGTCAAAAGCATTGGCCGACACAATGGCCAGCGGCAAACGGCCCCAACCCTGGCTTCGCAGGCGGCGCAAAGTTTCCCAACCGTCGATGCCGGGCATGGCCAGGTCCAGAAACACGGCGTGCGGCGCCTGCTCGCTGCCGGGCGCCATCCCCTCAAGCAAAGCCAGGGCGTCGTGGCCGCTGGTGGCGAGTTGCACCTCAAAGCCCAAGGGCTGAAACCAGCGCTGCAACAGCTCGCGATCAGCCTCTTCGTTGTCCACCACCAGCACCCGCCGGCGCGGCCCGCCGTAACCGGTGATCACGGGCGAGGTGCGTTGACGAACCACGCCACCATGCACCTCGGAGAGCAACAGGCGCACGGTGAACACCGTGCCCTCGCCCGGTGTGCTGCGCACTTTGAGCTCACCGCCCATGAGGTCGGTCAACATCTTGGCGATGGTGAGGCCCAGGCCCGTCCCGCCCGCAGCGCTGTGCGCCTGAGGTGCTTGGGCGCTCACCCCTTGGGCGCCCCGAGCAAAAGGTTCAAACACCCGCTCCAGCTCGGCGGTGTCCATGCCGGGACCGGTGTCGTGCACCTCAAATTGCGCCATCTCGCGCGCATAGCTCACCCGCAGGCACACCTCCCCCGCCCGCGTGAATTTCACCGCGTTGCCCAGCAGGTTGATCAAAATCTGGCGCAGCCGCTTTTCGTCGGCGCGCACCGTTTGCGGCAAGGGGCGGTTGTTGCTGGTGTCCAGCACAAAACGCAAACCCTTGGCGGACGCCTGCAACTCAAACATGCCCGCCACCTCCTGCATGACCTGGGCAAAGGCCATGGGTTTCACATCGAGCGCCAGCCGCCCCGATTCGATGCGTGCGATGTCCAGCGTGCCTTCAATAAGCGAGAGCAGATGCTCGCCGCCCCGGTGGATCACGCGAATGGCTTGCGCGCGGTGGGGGGCCATGTCAGCGTCTTCCTGCAGCAGTTGCGCATAGCCCAGGATGCTGTTGAGCGGTGTGCGCAGTTCGTGGCTGATGGTGCTGATGTAACGGGTCTTGGCCTGATTGGCCTGGTCGGCCGCCTGGCGGGCGCGCTGCAACTCTTCGTCGGTTCGCTGGTGCGAGGCAATCTCCTCCATCAGCAAATGCGTCTGCCGGTTGGATTCTTCCTGCGCCACTTCACGCGTCTTGTGCGCGAGCACCAGCCACCACGCCACCGTGCCCGCGATCAGCAGCAACACAGCGTACACACGCACAAATCCCGAACGCAACGCCGCATCGAGCAGCCCGGCATCGGCCATGGTTTCCAACCCGGCGTCGAGGCCCGCCGCTTGCTGCCGATACAGGAGCGCCAACACGGCTGCCAGCACCGGCGCCATCACCCCCATCAGCAACAGGTAGTGCGCCAGGCCGGCATCGAGAAAGGGCCAGACCCGCTGGGGCAAGACCCAGCGCAACACCGACTGCCATTGCTCCGACAGCCTCGCATGGGGTTTGCACAGATCGCCGCAACGCGCGTCCAGCGTGCAGCACAGCGAACAGATGGCGCCTTGGTAAGCAGGGCAATGCGCCATATCAGGGCCTTCGTACTCGCGCTCGCAAATCACACACGTGAGGACACCCCCTGCACCGCCTCCGGCGTCACCCCCCTCCAGAGGGGCAACACCTGCGGCCGGTCCTGCGCCTGTCGAAGGGCCGTGCCGCGGTGTGTCTGATGGGGCCGCACCTCGCTCAGCGCACCCATCGCAAGACGCAGCAACGCAGGGTGATGCAGATCGGGCGATGTAGTAGCGGCCTTGGGTGGCCCAGGCGATCAGTGGCGCAGTCACGAAGGCGGTCACCAGCGCGATCAGCGCCGAAAACGCCTGAGCCAGATCCCCCATCAAACCCAGGTGGGCCATGATCGACAGCGCCGAAGCCAGCCCCATGGCGCCCACGCCCACCGGGTTGATGTCGTACAGGTAGGCGCGCTTGAATTCGATGCCCTTGGGGCTCCACCCCATGGGCTTGTTGATCACCAGATCGGCCACCACCGCCATGATCCAGGCGATGGCGATGTTGGAGTACAGCCCCAGCACCTCCCCCAGCGCCTGGAACACGTTCATCTCCATCAACATGAATGCGATCAGCGTGTTGAATACCACCCACACCACGCGGCCCGGGTGGCTGTGGGTCAGGCGGGAAAAAAAATTGCTCCAGGCCAGCGAGCCCGCGTAGGCGTTGGTGACATTGATCTTGAGCTGGGACACCACCACAAACAGCGCCGTGGCGGCCACCGCCCAGCCGTAATTCGGGAACACGTATTCATAAGCGGCCAGGTACATCTGGTTGGGGTCAACGGCGCGCTCAGGCGGCACCATGTGGCTGATGGCCAGATAGGCCAGCAAAGCACCGCCCAGCATCTTGAGCACCCCCAGAAACACCCAGCCCGGCCCGCCAGCGAGCACCCCCAACCACCAGCGCGCAGGGCGCTTCGGATTCCGCGCCGGCATGAAGCGCAAATAGTCGGCCTGCTCACCCATTTGCGTGATGAGGGCGATGCCCACCGTCAAGGCTGCCCCAAAAAGGTGCCAATCAAACTGCGCCCCTGCACCATCTTGGCCACCGTAGCGCACCACTTTGGAGAAAACAGTGGGCTCGGCCATCCAGACCGCCACAAAAGGCACCAACATCATTACCAGCCACAGGGGCTGGGTCCAGACCTGGAAGCGGCTGATCGCCGACACACCGTAGGTCACCAGCGGTATCACCACCACCGCGCAAATCAGGTAGCCCCAGACCGGCGGTATGCCGAGTGCGAGCTCCAGCGCATAGGCCATCACAGCGGCTTCCAGCGCAAAAAAAATGAAGGTGAACGAGGCGTAGATCAGCGAGGTGATGGTGGAGCCGATGTAGCCAAAACCGGCGCCCCGGGTGAGCAGATCCATATCGACGCCATAACGCGCGGCGTACACGCTGATGGGCAGGCCGGCCATGAAGATGATCAACCCGGTCGCGAGAATGGCCCAGAAAGCGTTGATGAACCCGTAGTGCACCAGCAGCGTGGCGCCCACCGCCTCCAGGATCAGAAACGACGAAGCACCAAAAGCCGTGTTGGCCACCCGCCACTCGCTCCACTGGCGAAAGCGCTGCGGCGTGAAGCGCAGGGCGTAGTCTTCCAGCGTCTCGCTGCCCACCCAGCTGTTGTAGTCCCGGCGCACCTTGATGATGCGCTGCGGTGCAGCTCCGCCTCCGGCAAGGCCTGGGACGGTCGGGTCTGAAACGGTGGGGTTTTTGGCGATCACCCCGTCTGAGGTGCAGCTTTCGTGCCACGCCAGAGGGCAACGATGGCACAGGGCACGGTATTTGCTGGTCTCTGAGTATCCGCGCTCTGCGCCTGACCCCGATGGCCTGCATCCCATGGAACTCACTCCCCGAGAAAAAGACAAGCTGCTGATCTTTACCGCAGCCCTGTTGGCCGAGCGCCGCCAGGCCCGCGGACTGAAGCTCAACTACCCCGAAGCGGTTGCGTTGATCAGCGCGGCCGTGATGGAAGGCGCTCGCGACGGCAAAAGCGTGGCCGAGCTCATGAGCACGGGCCGCAACGTCCTCACCCGCGCCGACGTGATGGAAGGCATCGCCGAAATGATTCCCGACATCCAGGTCGAAGCCACCTTTCCCGACGGCACCAAGCTGGTGACGGTGCATCAACCGATTATTTAGCCCCCGCGCCGCCTGCGGCGTCACCCCCCAGGGGGCGGTGCTGGCGGCCCGGCGAAGCCGGTTCCGCGGCACCCTGGGTTGCGACACTGCGCTCCGGGCACCTCTTTTCTTAGAAACCTCTTCAGGAACTTTGACATGAAATCACTCGCTGCAATTTCCGCCAGCCTCCTCGCCCTCCCCGCTCTCGCCCACGATGGACACGGCCTGTTGGGCAGCCATTGGCACCCCACCGACGTGCTGGGCTTTGTGGCAGCCGGCGGCGCGGTGGCGTTGCTGGTGTGGTTCTCCGGCCGCGGCAAATAAGGGAGGTCAACGCATGATTCCCGGCCAGCTCTTCACCGACGCGGGCGAACACGCCCTCAACCCCGGCCGCCGTACGCTCACGCTGGTGGTTCAAAACACAGCCGACCGCCCGGTGCAGGTGGGCTCGCACTACCACTTCGCCGAAACCAACGCCGCACTCAGCTTCGACCGCGAGGCCGCCAAAGGCATGCGGCTGAACATCGCCAGCGGCACCGCCGTGCGCTTCGAGCCTGGCCAGCAACGCACCGTCGAACTCGTGGACTACGCGGGCGATCGGATCGTCATCGGTTTCCGGGGGCTGGTGCAAGGCGCCGTGTCATTACAGCCGCAGCCGTAGCAGCAGCAACAAGGAATCCGACATGGCCCATATTTCCCGCAGCGCCTACGCCGACATGTTCGGCCCCACCACCGGCGACCGCGTGCGCCTGGCCGACACCGACCTGATCGTTGAAGTGGAAAAAGACTTCACACTCGGCGCCGGTGGCTACGGCGAAGAAGTGAAATTCGGCGGCGGCAAGACCATCCGCGATGGCATGGCGCAAAGCCAGCGCACCCGCGCCGAGGGCGCGATGGACACCGTGCTCACCAACGCGCTCATCATTGACCACTGGGGCATCGTCAAGGCCGACATCGGTCTGAAAGACGGGCGCATTGCTGCCATCGGCAAGGCCGGCAACCCCGACACCATGCCGGGTGTTGACATCATCATTGGCCCCGGCACCGAAATCATCAGCTGCGAAGGCAACATCGTCACCGCCGGCGGCATCGACAGCCACATCCACTTCATCTGCCCGCAGCAGGTCGACGAAGCCCTGGCCTCGGGCATCACCACCATGCTGGGCGGCGGCACCGGCCCGGCCACCGGCACCTTTGCCACCACCTGCACGCCTGGTCCCTGGCACATCGAGCGCATGCTGCAAGCCGCCGACGGCCTGTCCATGAACCTGGGCTTTCTGGGCAAGGGCAACGCCAGCCTTCCTGCAGCATTGCACGAGCAAGTCAGCGCAGGGGTCATTGGCCTGAAGCTCCACGAAGACTGGGGCACCACGCCTTCGGCCATCAGCAACTGCC
The DNA here is from genome assembly GCF_004795855.1 of Hydrogenophaga sp. PAMC20947. Classification (NCBI taxonomy): domain Bacteria; kingdom Pseudomonadati; phylum Pseudomonadota; class Betaproteobacteria; order Burkholderiales; family Comamonadaceae; genus Hydrogenophaga; species Hydrogenophaga sp. PAMC20947. The sequence goes on along the minus strand of NZ_CP039252.1, from coordinate 4,776,975 downwards.
TCGATGTGGCCGAAGAGACCGACGTGCAAGTGGCGATCCATTCCGACACGCTCAACGAATCGGGCTTTGTCGAAGACACCATCGCAGCCACCAAGGGACGCACCCTCTGCGCCTTCCACACCGAAGGCGCGGGCGGCGGCCACGCGCCCGACATCATCCGCGTGGTGGGTGAGGCCAACTTCCTGCCCTCCTCCACCAATCCGACCATGCCCTACACGGTCAACACGCTGGACGAGCATGTGGACATGCTCATGGTCTGTCACCACCTGGATGCATCGATCCCCGAAGACCTGGCCTTTGCCGAAAGCCGCATCCGCCGCGAAACCATCGCCGCCGAAGACATGCTGCACGACATGGGCGCCATCAGCATCATGAGCAGCGACAGCCAGGCGATGGGGCGCGTGGGCGAGGTCGTGATCCGCACCTGGCAGACCGCCGACAAGATGAAGAGCCAGCGCGGCACGCTGCCCGAAGACAGCAGCCGCAACGACAACTTCCGCGTCAAGCGCTACATCGCCAAATACACCATCAACCCAGCCATCGCCCACGGCATAGCCCACACGGTGGGCTCGCTCGAGGTGGGCAAGTGGGCCGACATCGTGGTCTGGAAACCCGCCTTCTTTGGCGTGAAGCCCGCGTTGGTGGTGCAAGGCGGCACCATCTCGTTGGCCGCCATGGGTGACCCCAACGCCTCCATTCCCACGCCGCAGCCCGTGCACTACCGGCCCATGTTTGGCAGCCTGGGCAGCTCACTGGCGCGGGGCAGCCTGACCTTTGTGTCGCAGGCCGGTCACGCCGCCGGCATCGCTCAGCAATACGGGCTGAGAAAGGCCACGGTGGCCGTGCAAGGCTGCCGCAGCGTCACCAAAGCCAGCATGGTGCACAACAGCTACCTGCCCAAGATGGAAATCGATCCGCAGCGCTACACCGTGCGTGCCGATGGCGTGTTGTTGACCTGTGAGCCGGCGACTTGCCTGCCCCTGGCCCAACGCTACTTCCTGTTCTGAAAGAACACCGATACCCCTTTATGTTGCAAGCTTCCAAACTCATTCCCCAGGGCCACGGCCTGGCCGCCGCCCTGGTCAACCGAGCCCCCCACCTCGAGCTCGACTGGGACCTGCGCCAGAAAAGCCGTTTCGACGCCACGGCCTCCGATGGCTGCCAGGTCGGCGTCTTTCTGGCCCGCGGCACCGTGGTGCGCGGCGGCGATGTGCTGGTCACCACCGCCGGTGGTTTGATCCGCGTGGTGGCCGCGCCCCAGCCGGTGTTGCGGATCACCGCCTGCACCGACCACACCCACGACCATGGCCACGCACACAACGGTGCGTTTGACCTCATGAGAGCCGCCTACCACCTGGGCAACCGCCATGTGCCCATCGAGTTGAAGCCCGATCACCTCAAGATCGAGCCCGATCACGTGTTGGCCGACATGCTGCGCGCCATGCACCTCAACGTCGAAACCGTGCGCGCCACGTTTGAGCCCGAGTCGGGCGCCTACGGCCAGGCCAACTCGCATGGCGGCGGGCATGGCCATCACCACGCACACGACCACACGCCCACTGCCGAAACACCCCCCGGTCATGTCGACTGAAGTGCCCCCGACCAAAGCGGGCCTGCTGAACCTGCTCTGGTTGGCCTCACCCGCGCTGCCGGTGGGTGGCTTCTCGTATTCCGAAGGGCTGGAGGCCGCCACAGACACCGGCTGGGTCAGCGACGAAGACAGCGCCAGCCGTTGGCTGCTCGACCAGCTCCAGCTCAGCCTGGCGCGCTGCGACCTCGCCGTGGTGGCCCAGGCCATTCCCGCCTGGCAAACCCCCGACCGGGCTCGCATACACGCCCTCAACAACTGGATTCTTCAAACCCGAGAGACCCAGGAATTCCGTCTGCAAACGGAACAGATGGGTCGCTCCCTGGTGGAATGGGCCCGCTCCCTCGGCGACCTGGGCCAAGGCTTGCACGAGCAGCTGTCCAGCGCCGAGCTCACTTCGCCAACCTACCCGGTGGTCATGGCCTGCGCGCTCGCCCACAGCGGTGCATCGCTACACGACGGCCTGTCCAGTTTCGCCTTCGCGTGGGGAGAAAACATGGTCCAGGCCTCCATCAAATCGGTGCCTCTGGGCCAGAGCGCCGGCCAGCGCATGCTCGCCCGCCTGGCCCAGGCGATCCCCGAAGCGGTGGCCACCGCGACCCGCCTGACCGACGACACCCGCCAGGCCTGCACGCCCATGCTGGCCATTCTTTCGGCCCGCCATGAAACCCAATACTCCCGCCTGTTCAGATCCTGAGCACGGCCACACCACTGTCCCGACACCCTTGCAAGACACAACGAGACACCCAACACCATGAGCGCACTGCACCACATCCCCCGCCGCACCAAACTCCTGCCCCCGCTGCGCGTGGGCATCGGTGGCCCGGTCGGCTCCGGCAAAACCACCTTGCTGGAGATGTTGTGCAAAGCCATGCGCGAGCGCTACGACCTCATCGCCATCACCAACGACATCTACACCAAGGAAGACCAGCGCCTGCTCACCGTGAGCGGCGCCTTGCCTGCGGAGCGAATCATGGGCGTGGAGACCGGAGGCTGCCCACACACCGCCATCCGCGAAGACGCCTCGATCAACCTCGAAGCCATCGACCGCATGCTCGGTGAGTTTCCCGATGCCGATATCGTTTTCATCGAAAGCGGCGGCGACAACCTCGCGGCCACCTTCAGCCCCGAACTGAGCGACCTCACCCTCTATGTGATCGACGTCGCCGCTGGCGAAAAAATTCCACGCAAAGGCGGCCCTGGCATCACCAAGAGCGACCTGTTGATCATCAACAAAACCGATCTCGCGCCCCATGTGGGCGCCGACCTTGAGGTCATGAAAGCCGACACGGCCCGCATGCGACCCGACAGCACCCGCCGCCCCTGGGTCATGACCAACCTCAAAACCCTCAGCGGGGTAGACGAAGTGGTGCGCTTCATCGAGACGCGTGGCATGCTCGCGCCTCAAGCCGAGCCCGTCACCCTTTGAGGCAGGCCAGCGGCGGTACACCACAAGCCGCAAGCGCTTGTGGTGTTGCTGTGTGGACTCAGCCGGCGACCCGCCTGCAAAACAATTCAGCATAGAAACAGGAACGGGATTAGAATAACCACGCTGCCCAATATGATTTCATTTGGGTCACGCCGTCAGATACGGTTCGCAGCGCAGCTTTTGTTGCTCTCGCCGCCCTTCTCCTGGCCATAGCGCCCACCTTCTTCCCGGTGATCAGAACCGTCTTTTGTGGCGATTTGAACCCGGCCTTTTTCTCTCTTTTCCCAACACCACCTTCTACCTGGGTCAATGCCGCACCATTCGCTGGCATGCCAATACCCAGACCCACGGCACATCGGCATCGTCCGAACGCCATTTTTTCCGATGATTGAGCTCGTAATCCAGCTCAGCATCCCCCGCTTCGCGCACTTCAATTCCATCTAGCGCGCGGGCAATTTTTGAAAGGTCCACTTCATGGGCAAGAAACTTTACGTCGGCAATCTCTCCTACTCGGTGAACGACAGCTCCCTCCAACAAGCATTCTCTGAATTTGGTTCGGTCCAGTCCGCCAAAGTCATGACCGACCGCGACAGCGGCCGTTCAAAGGGTTTCGGCTTTGTCGAAATGTCCAGCGATGCTGAAGCCCAAGCGGCCATCAGCGGCATGAACGGTCAAAACCTCGACGGCCGTGACGCTGTCGTGAATGAAGCCCGTCCAATGGAGCCACGCACCGGTGGCGGCGGCGGCGGTGGCGGTGGTTACGGCGGTGGCCGTGACCGTTACTAAGCCCTGCGCTCAGTAGCATCAGAAAAACCGGTCGAAAGGCCGGTTTTTTTTCGCCTGTAGGCATCTGCTCCGTCCCAGGAGCAGACGCCGGCCCAAGCTCCGGCACGCAAAATGCATGCGTTGACCCCATGGCCCACACCGTTACCTCGCTCAAAAGGCGGGCGCCCGGCCTTCGCAGCGGCAAACCACGCCGCGCCCAAGCCCGCGCCTCTGACTCAACCCCCGCACCGCGCTCTGGCGCCAAGGCACCCACCCAGCCAATCCAGCCGTCCCTGCTCTCCCGCCACTCCTGGCTGGAAGACGCCCACGCCCTCATTGCCGGCTCGCTCTTCGTCGCCCTGGGCATGACCATGTTGGGCCATGCCGGGCTGCTCACCGGCGGCGTGGCTGGCGCGGCCTTTCTGGCCAGCTACGCCACTGGGCTGAACTTCGGCCTGTTCTTCTTCCTGTTCAGCCTGCCATTTTTCGTTTTGTCATGGTTTCGGCTGGGCAAGGAATTCACCTTCAAGAGTTTCTTCGCGGTGGCGCTGGTCTCGTTGTGCACCGCCGTGGCGCCCCAGGTGGTGCGCTTCGAGTTCCTCAACCCCTGGGTGGCCTCGGTGTTGGGTGGCATTCTGATCGGTTTCGGCCTGCTTGCCCTGCTGCGCCACCGTGCCAGCGTGGGCGGCGTCAACATCCTGGCCCAGTGGCTGCAGCAGGCAAAAGGCTTCAGCGCCGGAAAAGTGCAGATGTCGGTGGACGTGGTGGTCGTGCTCACCGCGCTGGTGGTGGTGCCGCCCGAACGCGTCGCTCAATCGGTGGTGGGTGCCGTGGCCATTGGCGCCATCCTGGCGCTGAACCACCGGCCGGGGCGGTATTTGGGGGTTTGAGAGCGGGCAGCCCATTTCCTGTGGGTCTTTGAGCAATCGCGAAGGCCAAGTCCTGAACCTTGAGTCACGGCCACACCCATGAACCCTGCGTAGGAACTCACCTACCCCCTTCCTTCGCAGAGCTTCGTAAAATTGTTGACCGGGTTCACCCTGCCATCCAGCACCCCGCACAAGCGACCCCGATTCAAACAAGCGCACCAACGAACGAAGGAAAGACAACCCCATGCAAGACGCCCACCACCATTTCAGCGATCTCTTTGCCCAGCTGGGGCTGCCCAATGACCCACAGGGCATAACGCAGTTTCTGACGCAGCACGCCCCTCTCGCGGGCGATGTCAGGCTGCCCGACGCACCCTTCTGGTCGCCTGCGCAGGCGGCCTTCCTGACAGAAGCCCTGTTGCTGGATTCAGACTGGGCCGAGCTGGCCGATCAACTGAGCGAGGCCCTGCGTGGGCAGGAAACCCCTCCCGCCTGATGGGGTGCCGACCAGGGGGGTCTTCTAGTAGCGGCGCTCGATCCACAGGCCCGCGCACAGCAAGGCGCCCACGGCATACAGGAGCCAGGTTTGCCAGACCAGATAGGGGTATAGCATCAGCACAACACCGATCCAGATCGCGCGCGTGCGCTCTTGCTTGCGGCCCATGCGAAAGGCCGCGAATCCGATCAGTCCGAAAAAAACCGCGCCAATGAGGTACGCAGGGGTCGGCAGCGTGAAGCCCAGTGCTTCGGCCGTCTCAAGCTCTTGTAGTGGATCCATTGACGCATTCTGCCTCACGGATCGCAGCGTGCTGCCTTTCCGAAGTTGCCGCGCCCGCTATCAGATCGGATGCAAGGAGCCGCTTTCAGGCGGAAAGGTTCGACGGCGAAAAGGCACCAACGGCCAAGGATCCGGGAGCGTGGGATCGCCCAAACTCAGTAAAAGAATATTCAAGGCCCACGGAAAGTCGACAACGTCAACGCCCAAAGCCCGGAACAGGGCCATAAGGGCATGGAACCTTTGCCTTAGCACTCAATCACATAGAGTGCTAACATAAAGATATGCCTAATTTAGGAGGATTTTGAACATGTCCGCTGCACTTGCCACCACCGCTTTGCCGACCGCCTCACTGGCCGTTGGGAGCCCGTGGGCGAGCCGGTCGCTCACCCTGCCGCCCCTGGGCAACCTTGACGCCTATATTTCTGCGGTGAACCGCATGCCTATGCTCACGCTTGAGGAAGAGCAAAGCGCCGCCCGCCGCCTGCGCGACGACAACGACATCGACGCTGCGGGTCAGTTGGTGCTGTCTCACCTGCGCCTGGTGGTGTCCATCGCCCGCCAATACCTGGGTTACGGCCTGCCCCATGGCGACCTGATCCAGGAAGGCAACGTTGGCCTGATGAAAGCAGTCAAGCGCTTCGACCCCGATCAGGGCGTGCGCCTGGTGAGCTATGCCATGCACTGGATCAAGGCCGAGATTCACGAATACGTGCTGAAGAACTGGCGCATGGTCAAAATGGCCACCACCAAGGCCCAGCGCAAGCTCTTCTTCAATCTGCGCTCCAAGAAACAAGGCTTCCGTTCGGAAGCGCTCGATGGCGACACCCACCGCGAGGCCTTCTCGGACGATGAGGTCAGCATCGTCGCGCGCGACCTCAACGTCAAGCCTGAAGAAGTGCGCGAAATGGAAATGCGCCTCTCCGGTGGCGACGTGGTGCTTGATCCCGGTCCGGGCGACGACAGCGAAGACCGCTTCGGCCCCATCGCCTTCCTGACCGATTCGGCCCACGAGCCCACAGCCATGCTCGAGTCGGCCCAGCGAGACCTGCTGGCCAGCGAAGGCATTGCCCAGGCCTTGGTTGCGCTGGACGACCGCTCGCGCCGCATCGTCTCCGAGCGCTGGCTCAAGGTCAACGACGACGGCTCGGGTGGCATGACGCTGCACGAGCTGGCCGCCGTATATGGCGTGAGTGCCGAGCGCGTGCGCCAGATCGAAGTGGCGGCCATGAAGAAAATGCGCAAGACACTGGCCGAATACGCCTGAAGTCCATCGCACGCAGCAAAAAGCCGCCTTCGGGCGGCTTTTTTCATGGCAAGGTGAGCCGCCTGGACGGACCTCCCGCCTTGTCAACGCTGCAAAGTCACCACATCGATGGTCGGCACCACACCGAGCCGTGCCGGCAAGCCAATGGTCCCGATGCCAGGGGTTACCAGCAAAGGCCCGCCCCGCGTCTGGTACACCCCATTCCACCAGGGCTGCTCGCTGTTGGTGTTGCGCAGCACCCAGGGTGTGAGCCCCGGGATCCAGATCTGACCGCCATGGGTGTGGCCCGCGAAAGACAAAAATGCCGCGCCCTTTGGCAACAGGGCAATGGTGTCCGGCTGGTGGGCGAGCACCAGGCGCACACTGGGAGGTGATGTACCCATGCTGGTCGGTTGCGGCCACAGCTTTTTGACCTGAAGCTGGGGATGGCCACCCCATTGGTCGTCGAGGCCAACCAGCTCCCAGCCCTTCCAGGGCACCACACGCCCTTCCAGCAATTGCACACCATGGGTTTGCAGCGCCGCCTTCAAAGGCCCGGTCAAGGGGGGGCCGGGCGACTCCACATCGTGGTTGCCCAACACGGCGAACACCGGGTGTCGAATCTTAGCCAAGGGCGCCAGCCCTGCGGTGAGGTCGGGTGGGGGCTCATGCGTCCAGTCGCCCGCCACCATCACCGCGTCCACCTCCAGCGCATTGAGGCGATCCACCAGATCCACCAGCTGATCATCCCTGAAAAACAGGCCCCAGTGGATATCAGAAATCACCACCAGACGCACCGGCTCGGTGCTGGCAGGAATACCGCTGAAGGTGGTCTCCCGCACCCGCACCATGCCAGGCTCGACCAGGGAAGACCACAGCCCGATGAGCACCGCCACCGACAACACAGCCGCACGCCAGCGGCGAAAACCCTGGTTCACCACCGAATGGCTCAACAGGCCCGTCAGCAGGAAGGCGCCGGCAATGCGGGGCGACCAGTACAGGGCGTGCATCACCAGGTTGCGCACCCAGAACCCCGGCGTTGACCAGCGTCCCAGATAGTCCACCAGGGTCACGATCAAGGCCACGACCATGGCAGCCCAAAAGCAGCGCCATGACCAACGCTCGACCGTGCGAGCCCGAGTCAAGCCGAGGGCCCGATCAGGCTTCGCGGCGCAGTGCCGGGAACAAGATCACGTCGCGGATGCTGGGGCTGTCGGTCAGCAACATCATCAGGCGGTCGATACCGATGCCGCAACCACCGGCGGGTGGCATGCCGTATTCCAGGGCGCGGATGAAGTCGGCATCAAAATGCATGGCCTCGTCATCACCGCCTTCTTTGCTGGCCACCTGGGCGTGGAAGCGGGCGGCCTGGTCTTCGGCGTCGTTCAGCTCCGAAAAGGCATTGCCAAACTCGCGGCCGGTGATGTACAGCTCGAAGCGCTCGGTCACCTCCGGGTTCGCGTCGTTGGCCCGTGCCAGTGGCGAGATCTCGGTGGGGTGGTCCATGATGAAAGTGGGATTCCACAGCTTTTCTTCCACCGTCTCTTCAAAGTACAACACCTGCAGGCTGGACAGGCTGCGGCCGCTCAGTTGGTGTTTGGCCTCCGAAAGGCCCAGCTTCTTGAGCTGGGGCAGCAGCCATTCGGGCTGGTCCACACCGTCGCCGGCATCGGTGTACTTCAGGATCGCTTCGCGAATGGTCAGGCGCTCAAAAGGCGCCATCACATCGACAGGCTTTCCGTTGTAACTCAGCGGCGTGTCGCCATGCACCTGAAGCACCACATGGCGGATCAGCTGCTCGTTGAAGTCCATCAGGTCCTGGTAGTTCCAGTACGCCGCGTAGAACTCCATCATGGTGAACTCGGGGTTGTGGCGAACGCTGATGCCTTCGTTGCGGAAGCTGCGGTTGATTTCGAACACGCGATCGAAGCCGCCCACCAGCAATCGCTTCAGGTACAGCTCGGGCGCGATGCGCAGGAACATGGCCTGATCAAGCGCGTTGTGGTGCGTCTCGAAGGGCTTGGCGATGGCACCACCCGGGATCGGGTGCAGCATGGGGGTCTCGACTTCCAGGAAGGCATGGCTCACCATGAATTCGCGGATGCAGGAAAGGGTTTTGCTGCGCGTCACAAAACGGCGGCGCGAAACCTCGTCGGTCATCAGATCCACATAACGCTGGCGGTATTTGATCTCCTGGTCGTTGATACCGTGGAACTTGTCGGGCAGCGGCCGCAGGCTTTTGGTCAACAGCCGGATGTTGTCGGCGTGGATGGTGAGCTCACCGGTGCGGGTTTTGAACAGCACGCCTTCGGCCGCCACGATATCGCCCAGGTCCCAGTGCTTGAACCCCGCGTGCACCGCTTCGCCAACGCTTTCATTGTTCAGGTAAATCTGGATGCGGCCACCGCTCTCACCCAGAGAGGCGTCTTGCAAAGTGGCAAAGCTGGCCTTGCCCATCACGCGCTTGAGCATCATCCGGCCAGCGACACTGGCGCGCACCGGCGTGGCTTCCAGCGCTTCCTTGGTGGCCTCGCCGTGGGTCGCGAACAGGGCTGCGGCCTTGTCGGCTGGCTTGAAATCGTTGGGGAATGCAACCGCCCCTCCCTGCCGCTGCACTTCACGCAAAGCCTTGAGCTTTTCGCGGCGCTCGGCAATGAGCTGGTTTTCGTCAACGGCAACAGGTTGGGCGGTGGGAGTGGGTGCTTGTGTCATGGTGCAATAAAAAACGGGCTGCACATCCGCAGACATCTGCGCGGTGCAACCCGTGATTGTAAGTTTCCGACCAGGCCCCAGGGAAAATGTGCAGATTTCAGGTGCCCTGGGTGCTGTGGAGCTGGCTTTGCCAGACCGCAATCACGCCCCTTTGACGGGATGGCGCCGCAGGCGGCGCGGGTGCTGAGGCTGGGTCAGTGCCCCAGGTAAGCCTCGCGCACCCTCGGGTCCACCAGCAGGTCTTTGCCGGTACCGGTCATGGTGATTTCGCCCGAATCCATCACATACCCGCGGGCAGCGATCTGCAGCGCGCGCTGGGCGTTTTGCTCCACCAGCAAAATGGTCACGCCCTGGGCGGCCACATCACGCACCACTTCAAAAATCTTGTCCACCATGATGGGCGAGAGGCCCATGGATGGCTCGTCGAGCAACAAAACCTTGGGCTGGCTCATCAGCGCACGCGCCATGGCCAGCATCTGCTGCTCACCACCGCTCATGGTGCCTGCCAGCTGGTCTTTGCGCTCGCGCAAGCGCGGGAAGATGCCGAACATGCGCTCGATATCCTTGGCGATGCCTTCCTTGTCCTTGCGGATGTAAGCGCCCATTTGCAGGTTTTCGGTGATGCTCATGCGGGTGAACACACCGCGGCCTTCAGGCACCATGACCAGGCCTTGGCGAACCAGATCCCAGGGGCCGCGCCCCTTGATGCTTTCGCCCAGGTATTCGATGTCGCCCGCTTCGAAACCCAGGGAGCCCGTGATGGCTTTCATGGTGGTGGTTTTGCCCGCCCCATTGGAGCCGATCAACGAAATCAGCTCGCCTTCATGGACTTCCAGATCAACGCCCTTGACCGCCTTGATACCGCCATACGCGACCTTCAGGCCGCTGACTTTGAGTAATGTGTTTGCCATCTCATATTTCCTTGTTCATTCAGAACGTCCCGAGCGAGGTGTCTTTTCCAGAACGCCGCCGATCTGGCTTCGCCAGTCGGCCAGCGTCGCCCCCTGGGGGGTGACGCGCGCAGCGCGGCGCAGGGGGAGCCACATCTAGCCTCCGCCGCTGCCCAGGTAAGCCTCGATCACCTTGGGGTCTCGCTGCACCTCAGCGGGAGTGCCCGACGACAGCTGTTTGCCGTAGTCCAGCACGGTCACGCGATCGCACAGCCCCATCACCAACTTGACGTCGTGCTCAATCAGCAAGATGGTCCGGTTGTCTTTGCGGATCTGGTCGATCAGCTCGCGCAATTGCACCTTTTCCGTGGCGTTCATGCCGGCGGCGGGCTCGTCCAGCGCGATCAGCTTCGGATCGGTGGCCAGGGCGCGCGCGATCTCCAGACGGCGCTGGTCGCCATAACTCAACGTGCGCGACTTGTAGTCGGCGAACTTGGCAATGCCCACGTACTCCAGCAGCTCATAGGCACGGGCGGCAATCTCGGCTTCTTCGCGCTTGAAACCCGGGGTGCGGAACACGGCGCCCAGCAGGCCCGAATGGGTGCGCACATGGCGCCCCACCATCACGTTTTCCAACGCGGTCATCTCGTTGAAGAGACGGATGTTCTGGAAGGTGCGGGCGATACCCGCCTTGGCCACTTCGTGAACGGCCGTGGGCGTGTAAGGCTTGCCGGCGAGCTCGAACGAGCCACTGTCAGGGGTGTAGAGGCCGGTGAGCACGTTGAAAAACGTGGTTTTGCCCGCCCCGTTGGGACCGATCAGGCCATAAACCTGACCCCGATTGATTTCCATGCCCACATCGCTCAGCGCTTGCAGACCGCCAAATCGCTTGGAGACGTTGGCTACTTTGAGAATGGTTTCGCTCATACAGTCAACCTTCTTATTTGCTCAACGATTTGCCATGCTCGGGCGACGGCCACAAGCCTTTGGGGCGCAGCAGCATCACCAGCACCATGGCCAGGGCGATCAACAGCTGGCGCAAGATCTCAGGCGCCAGGCGGCCATCGGTCATTTGCGACAACGGGCCCGCCACATGGCGCAACACCTCGGGCAAACCGGCCAGCAGCAGGGCACCCAGAATCACACCAGGGATATGGCCAATACCGCCCAGCACCACCATGGCCACCACCATCACCGACTCCATCAGGGAGAACGACTCGGGTGACACGAAGCGCTGGAAGGAGGCGAACAACACGCCCGACACGCCGCCAAACGACGCACCCATGCCGAAAGCGAGCAGCTTCAGGTTGCGGGTATTCAAGCCCATGGCCTTGGCCGCGATCTCGTCTTCGCGAATCGCCATCCAGGCCCGACCGATGCGGGAGTCTTGCAAACGGTAAGACAAGATCACCGCCATCACCACAAAGAACATGAACAGGTAGTAGTACATGGTCACGGGCTCGAAGGTGTAGTTGCCCACCGTCAATCGCTGGGCAAAATCCACCCCAAAGGTGTCAATGGCATCAATCTGGCTGATACCTCTGGGCCCGTTGGTGATGTTGATCGGGCGGTCCAGGTTCAGCAGGAAGATCCGGACGATCTCGCCGAAGCCCAAGGTGATGATGGCCAGGTAATCGCCACGCAGCTTGAGTGTGGGCGCGCCCAGAATCATGCCCACCAGCCCTGCGACCACCGCCGCCACAACCATCACAATCCAGATGCTGACATGGGTCCCGTTGGGGAACATGGCCTTCATCGCTGGAAACGTATCGATCAGGTGGCTCGAGTCAAAGAGCGCATAGATGTAGGCGCCCACCGCAAAGAAGGCGATGTAGCCCAGGTCAAGCAGGCCCGCGTAACCCACCACAATGTTCAGCCCCAAGGCCAGCAACACATAGAGCAGCGCCAAGTCGACGATGCGCACCCAGGAGTTGCTGCCGGTGGACTGCAACAGTATGGGCAATACCAGCAGCGCGATGGCTGCGAGCACAAAGGCAACGATTTTGCCGGTTTTCGTTTTCATCATGATGTAACGTCTCCTTCGGCTTCAGGCGCGATCGGCCACGCGTTCACCCAGCAAGCCCGACGGCCGCAGAGTCAACACCAGCGCCAACATCACGAAGGCAAAGATATCCGAGTATTGGCTGCCCAGCACACCGCCGGTGAGCTTGCCAAGGTAGCCAGCGCCCAGCGATTCGATCAAGCCCAAAAGGATGCCGCCGACCACGGCCCCGGCCAGGTTGCCAATGCCACCCATCACAGCGGCCACAAAGGACTTCAAGCCGGGCATGAAGCCCATGGCGAACTGCACGGTGCCGTAGTTCGAAGCCCACATCACGCCCGCAATCGCAGCCAACATGGCGCCGATGACGAAGGTGGCCGAAATCACCATGTCGGGTTTGATGCCCATGAGTGCGGCGACGCGGGGGTTTTCGGCGGTGGCGCGCATGGCACGCCCGAGGTTGGTGTGGTTCACCAGCCACATCAACAGCGCCAGCGTGATCGCAGTGGTGGCCAGAATCGTCACCTGCGTCACCGAAATCACGGCACCACCCAGATGGAACGGCTCTGTGGACAGCATGGAAGGATACGAGTGGGGCCGGGGCTCCCAGATCATCATCGCAATGGTTTGCAGCAGGAGCGACATACCGATGGCGGTGATCAGCGGAGCGAGGCGCGGCGAGTTCCGCAGCCGGCGATAGGCCAGCTTCTCAATCATGAAGTTGAGTCCGCCGCAAACCACCATCGCAATCAGGGTGGCCGTCAACAAAATAAGCCAGCCGGGCATGCCCGTCCAGGCTTCGGTCATCCAGCCGATAAGCGTCCAGCTGGTGAGCGCACCCACCATCAGAACTTCACCGTGGGCAAAGTTGATCAGCCCGATGATCCCGTACACCATGGTGTATCCGAGGGCCACCAAGGCATACATACTGCCCAGGACCAGACCATTGATGATCTGCTGCAGTAAAACGTCCATAAAAGGTTCTCCGAGTTCTGAGAGGGCTGTGGCCGTTCTTCCGAAACGGCCGGTTTCATTTAATTAGCAAAAAACCCGCCAGACACCGTCCCAGGGGGACAGACTGCGGGTTGGTGCGCGATTGTAACGACCCACTACAAGCCAATTCAAGCGTGTAAGCCCTAAGCAAGCCCGGGTTAACCCGCAATGTTTGGGCCAGAAGAGCCCTCCATCAGCGCGATTGGCGAAACATTAGCCAGATTGATGATTGCGATTCTTAAGGTCGCGCAGCTTATCGGCGATCCGGATCTCCAGGCCCCGCTCCACCGGCCGGTAAAAATCCGGCGCGGCCATGCCCTCGGGCAGGTAGTTTTCGCCTGCGGCAAACCCGCCCGACTCGTCGTGGGCGTAGCGGTAGCCTTTGCCGTAGTCCAGATCTTTCATGAGCTTGGTCGGGGCATTGCGCAGATGCATGGGCACGGGCCGTGTGCCGTCTTTCTTCACAAATGCCTTGGCTTCGTTGAAGGCTTTGTAGACAGCGTTCGACTTGGGTGCAACGGCCAGGTACACCACACACTCGGCCAACGCCAACTCACCTTCTGGTGTGCCCAGCCGCTCGTAGACATCGGCGGCATCCAGCGCCATGCGCAAGGCACGGGGATCGGCCAGCCCGATGTCTTCGCTGGCCATGCGGATGAGGCGGCGGGAGAGGTAGCGCGGCTCTGCACCACCATCGAGCATGCGCACAAACCAATACAGGGCGGCGTCCGGGTCGGAGCCGCGTATGCTTTTGTGCAGCGCACTGATGGTGTCGTAAAACTGCTCGCCGCCTTTGTCGTACCGGCGCATGCGCTCGCCCAGCACACGCATGAGCCATTCGTCCGTCACTTCCTCCAGTTTTTCACGGGTGGCGGCCACGGCCAGCGTCTCCAGCGTGTTGAGCAATCGCCGGGCATCGCCATCGGCATAAGCGATCAGGCGATCGGCTGCTGCCGTTTGCACCGCAGGGATCGCCCCCAGTGCCTGGGCCCGCGCAAACAATTGGCGCAGATCTTCTTCACCCAGGGGCTGGAGCACATACACCGCGGCACGCGAAAGCAAAGCCGAATTGACTTCGAAGGACGGGTTCTCGGTGGTCGCACCGATGAAAGTGAAGAGGCCACTCTCCACATGCGGCAAGAAGGCGTCTTGCTGGTTTTTGTTGAAACGGTGCACCTCGTCCACAAACACGATGGTGCGCTGGGCCATCAGCCCGGCGCGGGCGAGCTCGGCCTTGTCCACCGCTTCGCGAATGTCTTTGACACCGCCCAACACCGCGCTGATGGTGATGAACTGGGCGTCAAACGCCGTGGCCATCAGGCGCGCAATGGTCGTCTTGCCCACGCCTGGCGGGCCCCACAGGATGCAACTGTGGGGCTGCCCCGACTCGAAGGCCAGCCGCAAAGCCATGCCCTCTCCGAGCACATGCCGCTGACCAATCACCTCGGACAGCTCGCGCGGCCGGAGCCGCTCGGCCAGGGGCTGGTGCCCCGGTGGCGATGAAGCGGCGCTCACAGCTTCAGGGCCGGATGACGTCGGCACCTGCGGGCGGCTGGAAGCGAAAGCGCTCGGCCTTGAGCGGCACATTGCCCTTCCAGTCAGCGAAGGTCAGCACCGAGCGTTGCCCCAGGCTGTCCACGATCTGAAGCTCAGCCAACTGACCCGAGCGAAATCCCACGCGCACGCTCTTCAGCTGGCCATCAGACTGGCGCGGTTTCGCGTCCACCCATTCGATGCCTTCAGACGCGGGCGCAGACTGCAGATCAAACGCCTGACCCAGACCCTTGAGATCGGTACCCGAGGCAATCAGGGCCGCGGGTGTGCTGCCGAGCACGTCTTTTTGCTGGCGGGCTGTGACCTGGTTGAGATCCACGTCATACAGCCACAGGGTCTCTCCATCGGCGACGATGGTTTGCTCAAACGGTTTGGTGTACTCAAAACGGAACCGGCCTGGGCGCAAGAACTCGAAGCGCCCGCTCGACGTTTTGGTGCGTGCCACGGTTTCCTTGGCCCTTTTGGGCGAGGTCACCACCTGGGTGAAGCTGGACTGTGCGCTGCTCACCTCGCGCAGGAATTGATCCAGCTCGGCGAGACCGTCTGCACGGGCAGGCAAAACAGCGAAGACCAGCGCGGCGGAAGTGGCCACGGCGGGCAGGTATCGAAGAAACAGATTCATGTGTGTTCAGAGTCGGTACCAGCCGACGAGGTTCCATTGGTCCGGCAAAGGCAGTCCAGACGCATCATTCCTGGCGCGACGGCACCAGAATGTCGCGTTGCCCGCTGGAGGTGAGCGCACTGACCATGCCCGCATTCTCCATCTCTTCCAGCAAGCGCGCCGCGCGGTTGTAGCCAATCTTGAGCTTGCGCTGTACGTAAGAAATGCTGGCTTTGCGGTCTTTGAGCACGATCTCAACCGCCTGGTCGTACAGCGCATCTTTTTCGCTGTTGTCGCCACCTTCGCCAAAGACATCGCCGCCCTCGCCGTCACCGCCCAGATTGCTTTCCAGCACCCCATCGATGTAGTTGGGCTCACCGCCTTGCTGTTTCAGGTAGGCCACCACGCGGTGCACCTCTTCATCGCTGACAAAAGCACCATGCACCCGAACAGGGAAGCCGGTGCCCGATGGCAAATACAGCATGTCGCCCATGCCCAGCAGGCTCTCAGCGCCCATCTGATCCAGGATGGTGCGGCTGTCGATCTTGCTGCTGACCTGGAAACTCAGGCGGGTGGGGATGTTGGCCTTGATCAAACCCGTGATCACGTCAACGCTGGGGCGCTGGGTGGCCAGAATCAAATGGATACCGGCCGCGCGGGCCTTCTGGGCCAGGCGCGCAATCAGCTCCTCGATTTTTTTGCCCACCACCATCATCAGGTCGGCCAGCTCGTCGATCACCACCACGATATACGGCAGGCGCTCCAGCGGCTCCGGCTGCTCCGGCGTAAGGCTGAAGGGGTTGCCGATGCTCTCGCCGCGGGCCTTGGCTTCGTCGATTTTGGTGTTGTAGCCGGCCAGGTTGCGCACACCCATCTTGCTCATGAGCTTGTAGCGTTTCTCCATCTCACCCACGCACCAGTTCAGGCCGTTGGCCGCGTGCTTCATGTCGGTCACCACAGGGGCCAGCAGGTGCGGAATGCCTTCGTAGACGCTCATCTCCAGCATCTTGGGGTCGATCAGCAGCAGTCGCACGTCCTTGGCATCGGCCTTGTAGAGCAGCGACAGGATCATGGCGTTGATACCGACCGATTTGCCCGAGCCCGTGGTACCTGCCACCAGGCAGTGGGGCATCTTGGCGAGATCGGCCACCACCGGCAAGCCACTGATGTCTTTGCCCAGACCCATGGTCAGCATGGAGCGCGCATCGTTGTACACGGACGAACCCAGGATCTCGCTCAGCTTGATGGTCTGCCGCTTGGCATTGGGCAGCTCCAGCGCCATCAGGTTTTTACCCGGGATGGTCTCGATCACGCGAACCGAAATCAAAGACAGCGAGCGCGCCAGATCGCGCCCCAGATTCACGATCTGCGAGCCCTTCACCCCTGTGGCAGGTTCAATCTCGTAGCGCGTGATCACAGGCCCCGGCGCAGCCGCCACCACACGCACTTCAACACCAAAGTCTTTGAGCTTTTTCTCAATCAGGCGGCTGGTCATCTCCAGCGTCTGGTGGTCCACCCCTGCCTGGTGCGTCGGCGCGGCATCGAGCAGATCCACTTGTGGCAACTTGCTGTCGGGCATTTCGGTGAACAGCGGTTTCTGGCGCTCCTTGGCCACCCTGTCGCTCTTGGGTACCTCAATGACCGTGGGCTCGATAAAGACCGGGGTCGGATGCTGTTCTTCGATCTCGACCCGCTCGACCTTCACCCCCTCCTCGCGTTCGCGGGCGGCTTTTTCGCCAATGCGCTGATCTTCGACCGCTTCGCGCTTTTCGCGGCGGGATTCGAACCAGCCGTCAAAACGCACGCCAATGTGCTCAGCCCAGTGGCCCCAAGAGAATCCGAAGACCCGGGGCGCAGAGACCACCAGCAAAGCCAGCATCGCCAACGCCGAGCCGGTGAACCCCAGCCAGCGCATGGCACCAGGGCCCAGCAATTCGCCCAGAACGCCACCCGAAGCACCCGGCAGCAGGTGTTCCAGCCGGTACAGGCGGCTCCATTCCAGCACGCCGCTGGCACACAGCAACACCAGCAAAGCCACGGCAAAACCGGCCCGCCGCGCCCACGTTTGCTCCCACCAGCGCTCGGGTTCTGCCGCCTTGGCCTTGTTTTTGTTCTTTTTCAGGGGTACTGGCTGCACGCGCAAGCGCCCTGCCAGGGTAGACAGCCAGGCGCGCGTGCTGGCGAAGAAACACCACCAGACCGACCAGCCCAAGAGGTAATAACCACCATCGGCCAGCAAGGCACCCAGGCGCCCGCCCCAGTTGCCCACTTCAAGGTGAGTCCCGGTGGTGCTCCAGGCAGGATCCGTGGGGGAATAGCTGAGCATGGCCAACAGCCAGAAAGCCAGCGCGGCAGCGCCCAGCACCAGCGCAATTTCCTGCGCAAAGCGGCTCAGGCCGCTGGGCCCCGCAGAGTCGCGGTCAGCGTTGAGGGTGTTCAGTGAATACGTCATAAACCTCGGTCGATACGAGGCACAAGCTTACCCCATCAACACCGGCACAAAGCCCGCGAGCCCCCCCCCTGTTACCTTGGGACTGCGCCAACGGTGCCCAGGCGGGCCACAGACCTCAACCCAGGGAGTTGAGGCGGTCTTTGACGAGAGTGGAGCCGTCTTCTGCCAATTCGATGAAACCCCGGTCTTCGAGGTCCTTCATGACGCGGCTGACCATCTCACGCGAGGCACCGATCATCTTGGCAACGTCCTGGCGCGACACGCGATCGCGGATCACCAGCTGGCCGTCTTTGTCGGGTTTTGCAAATTCCAGCAGGGCGCGGGCCACCCGGCCATACACGTCCATCAGGGCGAGCGACTCGATCTTTCGATCGGCATGCCGCAGGCGCTGGACCAGGCCCTTCATCACGGCATACGCCATGGAGGTGTTCTCAGGCAGGCAACGCGCAAACTCCACCCGCCCCAAGATCAGCACATCGGTCTGGATTTCGGCGCGAACCGTGGCCGAATGGGGCTGATTGTCGATCAGACTCATCTCACCCACGTAGTCGCCGGGGTTCATGGTGGCCAATATCACCTCGCGGCCACGGGCATCGGTGGTCACCACACGGGCACGCCCCGTGAGAACAATGGCCAGCATGTTGGACTTCTTGCCTTGCTCAACGATGCACTCGCCTCGCTTGTACCGTTTTTTCGTCACGGCATCCGCTACCGATTCGGCCTGCGCCTGTGTCAAGGTGGAAAACAAGGGGACCCGACGGATCAGATCCAGATTGGACAGGATGGACATGCGTGTATTCCTATGGCTGCAGAGCGCAGCGCAAAGCTCTTTCATACAATGGGATGCAACATCGCACACACCGCCAGGCGCAGCGCCTGGCCGGCGGCCCCCAAGAGGTGCGCCAGCGTGAACTCTAAACCACTCTGACCGGACACAGGTTCGAACTTTCCCCATGAAGCATTCAAAAGTACTTATTTTGGGCTCCGGACCTGCCGGATACACCGCTGCCGTTTACGCCGCACGGGCCAATCTCAACCCGGTTTTGATCACCGGCATCGCCCAGGGTGGGCAACTCATGACCACCACCGATGTGGACAACTGGCCTGCCGATGTGGATGGTGTGCAGGGCCCTGAGCTCATGCAGCGTTTCCTGGCCCATGCCGAGCGCTTCAATACAGAGATCATTTTTGATCACATCAACGCCGTGGATTTCTCCAAGCGCCCTTTTGTGCTCAAAGGCGACAGTGGTGACTACAGCTGTGACAGCCTGATCATCTGCACCGGCGCTTCCGCCAAATACCTGGGCCTGCCTTCAGAAGAGGCCTTCATGGGCAAGGGCGTGTCCGGCTGCGCCACCTGCGACGGTTTTTTCTACCGCAACGAAGTTTGCAGCGTGGTGGGCGGTGGCAACACAGCGGTGGAAGAAGCGTTGTACCTGTCCAACATCGCCAGCAAGGTTTATTTGATCCACCGCCGCGACACCTTCAAAGCCGAAGCCATCATGGTGGACAAGCTGATGGAAAAGGTGGCCGCCGGCAAGATCGAACTCAAGCTGCACAGCACGCTGGACGAGGTCTTGGGCGACAGCACCGGCGTCACGGGTGTGCGCCTGAAGAACGTGCAAACCGGTGCCACCGAAGACGTGACCGTCAAAGGCTGCTTCATCGCGATCGGCCACCAGCCCAACACCGAGCTGTTCAACGGCCAGCTGGAGATGAAAGACGGCTACATCGTCACCCAGTCGGGCCTGAAGGGCATGGCCACCATGACCAGCGTGCCCGGGGTGTTCGCCGCCGGTGACGTGCAGGATCATGTTTACCGCCAGGCCATCACCAGCGCTGGCACGGGCTGCATGGCGGCCCTGGACGCCCAGCGATTCCTGGAACAAAACGAATCCTGAAGCCGCATCCCAGCCGCTCATCAGGCCATTTAGCCAAAGCACATCGAGCGGGCTATAATCCGAGGCTCTGCGAAATTTGACGTTCACTCGAACGGCAGATCGATGCAAATGTCTCGGGTTACCGCCACCCTTTCCTGGCGAGGTGAGGCTGACATGCCAGATGCGAAAGCATCCCGGTTGTGCAGCTGTAGAAAATTGATCGGAGTGTCCTTATGGCACGCGTCTGCGACGTTACGGGCAAAAAGCCCATGGTCGGGAACAATGTTTCCCACGCCAACAACAAAACCAAGCGCCGGTTCCTGCCGAACCTGCAATACCGCCGTTTCTGGGTGGAAGCCGAAAACCGTTGGGTGCGCCTGCGCGTCTCGGGTGCAGCATTGCGCCTGATCGACAAAAAGGGCATCGAAACTGTGCTCGCCGACCTGCGCGCACGCGGCCAAGCTTAAGGAGAACCGAACATGGCAACCAAAGGCACACGCGAAAAGATCAAGCTGGAATCCACTGCTGGAACCGGCCACTTCTACACCACGACCAAAAACAAAAAGACCACGCCGGACAAGATGCTGATCAAGAAATTTGATCCTAAAGCCCGCAAGCACGTGGACTACAAAGAGATCAAGCTGAAGTAATTCGGCGCGACTCTCCCCAAAAAACCCGCTGCGAACCAGCGGGTTTTTTGTTGTCCGCTCTGCGCCCGCCTGTCTCGGCTGCCCCCTGTGAGATACCGAGCCGTCCATGCCCTGTGCCCGTCGGCCTACTCCACAGCGCACGAAGCCTCATTCTGTGAAGGGCACCCCTGACGCTGCGCCATCCGTGCGCTCGACCCAGGCCAACCAGGCAAAAAAGAGCCCGCTCATTGGCGGGCTTTCAGGATCAAATCCCAGTGAGGCGGTCAACCCAAGCGGCAGTCGTTCCGGTTCAGCCAGGCCGCCAGCATCGCCCCCTCTAAGTGATTAGAGCACCGCAAGCATGGGTTTCTTGTCCTGAGGTAGCGGCCGCACTCGGCGCACCCGTCTTCACCGAGAACGCCGTCGATCCGGCTCTGCCGGTCGGCCAGCGCTGCCCCCTTGGGGGGTGACGGCCCGAGCATCGGGCCGGCGCAGGCGTGGGCTAATTCAAGCGTGAGCGGACCGCAAGCGGATCGAAAAATCGCGCAAGGCAGCGATCCCGCTTTCTTCGGCCCGGCGGCACCAGGCCTGCAGATCGCCTGCGAGCTGCTCGCGCGTGGCCGTGGTGCTGGACCACAGGGCGCGCAGTTCTTCGCGCATGGTGACCATTTTGTCGAGCACCGGGTGCTCGGCGCGCACCTGCGCCAAGTGGGGCCTCACGCTGGCAGGCACCTTCGCTTCATCGCGGTGCAGCCAGCGGCGTGCTGCGGCCATGACGGCCACATCGCCCCGGCGGGGTTGCAGCGCCTGCATTTCACGTTTGCAAGCGGCACGCATTTCACGCGCATAGCCGGCCATCACTTCGTAGCGGTTGGCAATGATGGCTTCCAGCGTCTTTTCATCGGCCACAGCGCGCACATCGCCATAGGCCATCTTGGGTGGCGTCTTCTTGACCTTGGCCAAGCCCACCATTTCCATCATGCGGATGTACATCCAGCCAATGTCGAACTCGTAGGGCTTGACGGACAGCTTGGCCGAGGTCGGGTAGGTGTGGTGGTTGTTGTGCAGCTCCTCGCCGCCAATCAGGATGCCCCAGGGGGAGATGTTCGTGCTGGCGTCGGTCGCTTCGAAGTTGCGGTAGCCCCAGTAGTGGGCGGCCCCGTTGATGATGCCAGCGGCGGTGATCGGTATCCAGGCCATCTGCAC
This sequence comes from Hydrogenophaga sp. PAMC20947, assembly GCF_004795855.1. Lineage (NCBI taxonomy): Bacteria > Pseudomonadati > Pseudomonadota > Betaproteobacteria > Burkholderiales > Comamonadaceae > Hydrogenophaga > Hydrogenophaga sp. PAMC20947. Next base: position 4,755,384 of record NZ_CP039252.1, on the reverse strand, counting down.
GGCCCAGATGGACATGCCGACCACGCCAAACAGCGCGAGGTTGATGACCATCATCACGGCCACGCCCTGCCATGAGAAGCGCGTGTACAGGTTGCGCTCGATCCAGTCATCGGGGGTACCGTGGCCGTAACGGGCCATTGTTTCGAGGTTTTTCGACTCTTTGCGGTACAGCTCGGCACCGGTGAACAACACAGTCTTGATGCCGTGCACATGGGGGCTGTGGGGATCTTCGGCCTGCTCGCACTTGGCGTGGTGCTTGCGGTGGATTGCCGCCCATTCTTTGGTCACCTGGCCGGTGGTCAACCACAGCCAGAAGCGGAAGAAGTGCGACACGATCGGATGCAGGTCCAGCGAGCGGTGGGCTTGATGGCGGTGCAGGTAGATGGTGACACTGGCAATGGTGATGTGGGTGAGCACCAGCGTGACGATGATCACTTGCCACCACGTGGCGCGCGTCAGGCCGTTGGCCAGAAAATCCATCAGGCCAAACCACAGATCGGACCAGGTACCGAAATCGCTTGCAATCATTGAGTTCCTATTCAGCCGCCCTCTTGGGCGCCAATCATCAACCGGCCCCATGCGCTGACAAGCAGCGACGGGCAACAGGGTATTTTAAGGCTGAGGGGCCTTTTCACCAACCTTTGGACACACCCCTCCAGCTATGTTGCCAGCAACAAATCGCCGTGAGCGTGGGAAAAACCACTCTTCACGCGGTCTTTTTCTGCCAAACCGCGGCAAAAAATCCATCTGTGCCGTGGCGGTGTGGCCACAAACGCAGACAAGACTGGCCGTCCGCGTCCACGGTCAGCGTCTCAGCCCCCGAGACTTGGGCACTTTCCAGCAGCGCCTTCACATCGACTGGTTCGAAATCAGGATGCGCTTGGCCAAAAGCCTGCGCCACGGATTCGTTTTCTTCCCGCAACAGGCTGCAAGTGGCGTAAACCAATCGGCCGCCGGGCTTGAGCAATCGGACCGCACTGTTCAGGATGGCTTGCTGGAGCTCCACTTGGGCGGCCACGGTTTCCGGCGTTTGACGCCATTTGAGATCGGGGCTGCGCCGCAAAGTTCCCAGACCCGAACAGGGCGCATCCACCAGCACACGGTCGATCTTGCCTGCGAGGCGCTTGATGCGGTCGTCGCGCTCGTGGGCAATGGCGACCGGATGCACGTTGGACAAGCCACTGCGCGCCAGCCGGGGCTTGAGCGCATCCAGACGGTGGGCCGAGGTGTCAAAGGCATAGAGCCGGCCGCTGTTGCGCATGGCCGCACCGATGGCCAAGGTCTTGCCGCCGGCGCCGGCGCAAAAATCCACCACCATTTCGCCCCGCTTGGCATCCATCAGCAACGCCAGCAGCTGCGAGCCTTCGTCTTGTACCTCCACATCGCCCTGTACGAACGAAGGCGTTTTGGCCAAAGAGGGTTTGCCCTGCAACCGGATACCCATAGGGGAATAGGGCGTGGGCTCGCAAGCCAACCCGGCCAGACGCAAATCGGCCAACACCGCTTCCCGCTTCTTTTTGAACAGGTTGACGCGCAAGTCCAGCGCGGCCATGTGGTTCAAACTGGCCACAAGCGCATCAAACTCATCCCCCACTTGCGCCTTCAGTGCAGAGGCCAGCCATTCGGGCAGGTTGTGGCGATGGGGCGCCATCAACTCATTGTCTGAGGCATTCAGGCAGTTATCGAGCCAGGTCTTTTCCTGATCGGTCAGCGCGCTCTTGAGGAAATCGCGATCGCCGGGAAACCCCAGGATCGAGAGCTTGCGCCACTTGGACCCGCTGCCCGAGCGGGCAAACCATTCAAATTTCAGGCGCTCGCGCAAGGCGGCGTAAACCGTGTCTGACAGCGTGGCGCGCTCGCGAGACCCCAGCGAGCGGTGTTCGCGAAAGTACCGCGACACCACGGCATCCGCCGGGTGATCAAACTTAAAAACCTGTTCCATGAGGCCGGCGCATTCGTCCAGCAGAGCTTTTGGGTGCATATGGGTATTGTCGCCTCTGGATAGGCGATCTCCCTGCGAGCGATAATCTAAGGTTATGTCCGATATTGCCCAACAAGTGCGCCGCCGGCGCACCTTCGCCATCATTTCACACCCCGACGCGGGTAAGACCACGCTCACGGAAAAGCTGCTGCTTTTCTCGGGCGCGATCAACATTGCCGGCAGCGTGAAAGCCCGCAAGGCGGCGCGGCACGCCACGTCCGACTGGATGGAAATCGAGAAGCAACGGGGCATTTCGGTGGCGTCTTCGGTGATGCAGATGGAATACCGCGACTGCGTGATCAACCTGCTCGATACCCCCGGCCACCAGGACTTCTCGGAAGACACCTACCGCGTGCTGACCGCGGTGGACGCGGCCCTGATGGTGATTGACGCAGGCAATGGCGTGGAACCCCAAACCCGGCGCCTGCTGCAGGTCTGCCGGGCGCGCAACACGCCCATTCTCACGTTCGTCAACAAGATGGACCGCGAAGTCCAGGCGCCGCTCGACCTGATGGACGAAATTGAGCGGGAACTGGGCATGACGGTGGTGCCCTTCACCTGGCCCGTGGGCATGGGCAAGACCTTCCGCGGTGTGTTCGACCGCCGCACCGACCAGATGCGCGTGTTCAGCGCTGGCGAAGACCGCCGCGGCGGTGAAGAGGAAGTGCTCTCCGGACTGGGCAATCCCCAAAGCTTGAAACGCTTTGGCAGCGATTTTGAGCAAGCCAAAGAAGAGCTGGAGCTGGTGGCTGGCGCATCCACCTCCTTTGACAGAACCGAATTCCTGGCGGGCCGCCAGACGCCCATGTTCTTCGGATCGGCCGTCAACAACTTTGGCGTGCGTGAAGTGCTGGACGCGCTGGTTGATCTGGCGCCACCGCCCGGCGAGCGGCCTGCGATGCAGCGCGTGGTCAAGCCCGAAGAGCCCAAATTCACGGGCGTGGTGTTCAAGATCCAGGCCAACATGGACCCGGCCCACCGCGACCGCATTGCCTTCGTGCGCCTGGCCAGCGGTCACTTTGTGCGGGGCATGAAGATCAAGGTGGTGCGCTCGGGCAAAGAAATGCGGCCCAACACCGTGGTGTCGTTCCTGTCCCAGCGCCGCGAGTTGCTGGACGAAGCCTTTGCGGGCGACATCATCGGTATTCCCAACCACGGTGTGCTCCAGCTCGGCGACACGTTGACCGAAGGCGAGACCCTGCAATTCACCGGCCTGCCGTTTTTCGCGCCCGAGATCATCCGCAGCGTGGAGGTGGCCGATCCCCTGCGCAGCAAGCAGCTGCGCGCAGGTCTGACCCAGCTGGGCGAAGAAGGCGCGATCCAGGTGTTCCGCCCCGTGGCAGGCTCGGTGCTGCTCCTGGGCGCTGTGGGACAGCTGCAGTTTGAAGTGGTGGCCCACCGCCTGGAACACGAATACGGTGTCAAGGCCCGCATCATGGGCAGCCCTTATCAAGTGGCGCGCTGGGTGACCTGCGCGCCCGAAGATGGCGGTGAAATCGAGCTCAAGAAGTTCATCGACGCCAACAGCCACCGCGTGGCCCTGGATGCGGTGGATGCGCCCACGCTGCTGGTAGACCACGTTGCCACCTTGCGCGCGGTCGAGGCCAACTGGCCCAAGATCAAGTTCCACGCCATGCGCGAGCACGCGGGCCTGGTGTTCCATCAAAAAGGCGTCTGAAAGACCCCATGAAGCTGTTTGCCCCCCTGTACGAGCGAGCCATGCAATGGGCCCGTCACCGCCACGCCCCCTGGTATCTGGGTGGCATAAGTTTCGCCGAGTCGTCTTTCTTCCCCATCCCGCCCGATGTGATGCTCATCCCGATGAGCCTGGCCCACCCCGACAAAGCCTGGCGCCTGGCCTGGATCACCACCGTGTGTTCTCTGGTCGGCGGCCTGTTTGGCTATGCCATCGGGGCCTGGGCCTTTTCTTCGATCGAGCCCTGGCTGCAGAACAGCCATTACTGGGGCGCCTATTCCCAGGCCCTGGCCTGGTTCCAGGAGTGGGGCGTGGTTGCGGTTCTGATCGCCGGGTTTTCACCCATCCCCTACAAGGTCTTCACGATCGCAGCGGGGGTGTTGTCCATGGCTTTGCTGCCCTTTGCGGTGGCTTCGTTCGTCGGCCGAGGCGCGCGCTTCTTCCTGGTGGCCGGGCTGATGCGCTGGGGCGGTGCACGCATGGAAGCCCAACTGCGGCGGCACATCGACATGATTGGCTGGGCTTCCGTGGCCCTGGTGGTTGTGGGTGTCGCCCTTTACTACGCGCTGCGCTGATCCATTCAAGAGCGCCCCAGCAACCCCTGAAGAACGCTTCAGCCCGCAGCGATCAACGCTTCGACGGCCTGAGGGTAGAGGCGGTGCTCCTGGCTGAGCACCCGGCTGGCGAGGGCATCGGCCGTGTCACCTGGCATCACCGGCACCACCGCCTGCGCCAGGATGGCCCCATGGTCCAGCTCCGCCGTGACACGGTGCACCGTGGCGCCGGCAAAGCGGCAACCCGCGTCAATGGCGCGCTGGTGGGTGTGCAAGCCGGTGAACGCGGGCAACAAACTGGGGTGGATGTTGACCAGGCGCCCCTCGTAGTGCGCCACAAAACCCGGCGTGAGAATGCGCATGAACCCGGCGAGCACCACCAGCGCAGGTGAATGGGTGTCCACCTGCGCCATCAGGGCCGCATCAAAAGCCTCCCGTGTGGGGTAGGCTCGGTGATCCAGCGCGGCACAGGCCAGCCCCTGGCTGCGCGCCCAGATGAGGCCGCCCGCATCGGCCTTGTTGCTGATCACGGCCGTTACGGCAGCGCCATGGCGCTCCAGCCAGCGGCGCTGGCGCGAAGCATCGACGATGGCGGCCATGTTGGAGCCACCGCCGGAAATCAAGATCACAATGTTTTTCTGGTTCACGCCAACATTCCTACTGAGGCAAGAAGTGTAATGACCCCTGACACCCCATCCCCCCGCCGCCACGACTTTCAGCAACGCCCCCTGTCCGACATCGAAGCCCGCATCCTCGGCACGCTGATGGAGAAGGCCCGCACCGTCCCCGACAGCTACCCGCTCACCTTCAACAACCTGATCACTGGCTGTAACCAGAAATCCAGCCGGGAGCCGGTGATGCAGCTGGCCGATGCACTCGTGGCCGAGGCCCTGGACGAACTGCGCCAGCTCCACATGGTGTTTGAGTCCAGCGGGGGTCGTGTCACCCGCTACGAACACAATTTCTTGCGCACGGTCGGCGTGCCGGAACAATCCGCAGTTCTGCTGGGTATGCTGATGTTGCGTGGGCCCCAGACAGCGGGCGAGTTGCGGCTGAACGTCGAGCGCTGGTACAAGTTTCTCGACATCGCATCGGTGGACGCTTTTCTCGAAGAGCTGCAAGACCGCTCGGCAGAAAAAGGCGGAGCCCTGGTTGTCAAACTGCCCAAGGCGCCCGGCGCGCGCGAGCAACGCTGGGCGCACCTGTTGTGCGGCCCGGTGGACCTCAACCAACCCGTGGCCACCCACCACGCGGGTCTAAGCGCCAGCGCGACCGAGGACGACGTCATCCACCTCAGCCGGCGCGTGGCCACGCTGGAGGAAACGGTGGGTCGCCTGGAAGGACAACTGCAAAACTTGCATGAACAGCTGGGTCTGTCACAGCCCGGACAGGCATAAAACGAACGGTCGTGCGAAACTGGATGCTGACGTCGAACGGGCTACCCGTCGACCCCTGAAACAAGGAGACATCCATGGATTTGGCTTTCACCCCCGAAGAACAGGCGTTTCGCGAAGAAATTCGCGCCTGGGTCAAGGGCAACCTCCCCGAAGACCTCTCTCACAAAGTGCACAACGCCTTGCGGCTCACGCGCGATGACATGCAGCGCTGGGCCAAAATTCTGGGCAAAAAAGGCTGGCTGGGCCACGGCTGGGCCAAAGAATTTGGCGGTCCGGGCTGGACCGCCGTGCAAAAGCACCTGTTTGAAGAAGAATGCGCGCTGGCAGGCGCACCGCGCGTGGTCCCGTTTGGCCCCGTGATGGTGGCGCCGGTGATCATGGCCTTTGGCAACAAGGAGCAGCAAGAACGCTTCCTGCCCGGCATTGCCAGCGGCGAAGTCTGGTGGAGCCAGGGTTACAGCGAGCCAGGTTCGGGTTCGGACCTCGCTTCGGTGAAATGCAAGGCCGAGCGCGAAGGTGATCATTTCATCGTCAATGGCCAGAAGACCTGGACCACACTGGGCCAGTATGGCGAGTGGATCTTCTGCCTGGTGCGCACCAGCACCGAGGGCAAGCCCCAAACCGGTATCAGCTTCTTGTTGATCGATATGAAGACACCAGGCGTCACCGTGCGCCCGATCAAGCTGCTCGACGGCGAGTGCGAAGTCAACGAAGTCTGGTTTGACAACGTCAAGGTGCCCGCCAACAACCTGATTGGCGAAGAAAACAAGGGCTGGACCTACGCCAAACACCTGCTGAGCCACGAGCGCACCAACATCGCCGATGTCAACCGTGCCAAACGCGAGCTGGAGCGTCTGAAGCGCCTCGCCAAGACCGAAGGTGTGTGGGATGACGCCCGCTTCCGTGATCAGATCGCCTTGCTGGAAGTCGACATCGTGGCGCTGGAGATGCTGGTGCTGCGTGTGTTGTCGGCCGAAAAATCGGGCAAGAATTCGCTGGATATCGCCGGCCTGCTCAAGATCAAGGGCAGCGAAATTCAGCAGCGCTACAGCGAACTGATGATGCTGGCAGCCGGCCCCTTTGCCATGCCTTTCATCGAAGAAGCCATGGAAGCCGGATGGCAAGGCAACTACCCCGGCGGTGTCACCGCCAATGCCCCGCTGGCCTCCACCTTCTTCAACATGCGCAAGACCACCATCTACGGTGGCAGCAATGAAGTGCAACGCAACATCGTCGCTCAGACGGTACTTGGTTAAAGGAATTCAGACATGGACTTCGATTTTTCAGACGACCAGGAACAATTGCGCGATGCCTGCGCCAAATGGGTCGAAAAAGGCTACAGCTTCGAACGCCGCCGCGCCACCGTGGCGGCTGGTGGGTTTGACCGCAAGGCCTACAACGAAATGGCTGAGTTGGGCCTGACCGGCCTCTACGTGCCCGAAGACCTCGGCGGCATGGGCATGGGCCCGGTCGAAGGCATGGTCACGCTGCAGGAGCTGGGCCGTGGCATCGTGATCGAGCCTCTGACCCAAGCACTCATCGCGGGTGCTGTGCTCGCGGGCTATGCCCCCGACGCTGTCAAGGCCGACTGGTGCGGCAAAGTCGCCTCGGGCGAGGCGCTGGTGGTGCTGGCCCATACCGAGCGCGGCCTGCGCTACCGGACCGACAGCTGCAAGGCCTCGGCGACGCAAAACGGCGAGAGCTGGGCGCTGACCGGCGACAAAAACGTCGTGCCCGTGGGTGACCAGGCCGATGCGTTTCTGGTGCCCGCCATGGCCAACGGCAAGATGGCCATGTTCCTCGTGGAGCGCAGCGCCAAAGGCGTGAGCGCCAACGGATACGGCACGCAAGACGGTGGGCGGGCAGCTGAGGTGTCGCTGAAAGACGCGCCCGCCACGCTCGTCACCCTGGACGGCCAGACCGCACTGGAACACGCCATTGACATCGGCATCGCCGCCACCTGCGCGGAAGCCGTCGGCGTGATGGACCAGACGCTGGCCATCACCGTGGACTACATGAACACCCGCAAGCAATTCGGTGTGGTCATTTCCAGCTTCCAGGCGCTGCGCCACCGTGTGGCCGACATGAAGATGCAGCTGGAGCTGGCACGCTCCATGAGCTACTACGCTTCATTGAAGCTCAACGCCCCCACCAACGAACGCCGCGCCGCCATGGCGCGCGCCAAGGTGCAACTGGGCAACTCGATGCGCCTGGTGGCCAAAGACGCGGTGCAGCTGCACGGCGGCATCGGTGTGACCGACGAGTACATCGTGAGCCACTACTTCAAGAAGCTGACGCAGATGGAAATCGCATTTGGCGACACCATGCACCATTTGGGAGAGGTGTCCAGCCGCATGCAGGACACAGCGGGCGTCTTCGCCTGATTCCCCTCTCCCTCTCACCGGCCCGCTCTCTGCGGGCCGAGTTGTTTTTGGCACCCAAAAAAAACGATCTGGAGACACGCATGACCACCCGCCGCCACCTTTTTGCCCTGGTTGCCAGCAGCCTGCTGCTGGGCGCCTGCGCCACCGCGCCACAAGGCGCCAACCAGCCACCCATTGTGTTCGTGCACGGCAATGGCGACTCCGCCGCCATCTGGCAGAGCACGGTGTGGCGCTTCGAATCCAACGGCTGGCCGAGCGAACGGTTGCACGCCATTGACCTGCCCTACCCGCTGGCGCGCGACGACGACAGCAAAGCACAGCCCGGTCGAACCTCGACCACCGAGCACATGGCTTACCTCAAGGCCGAAGTGGAGCAGGTCCTGAGGGCTACCGGCGCCCAACAGGTCGTGCTGGTCGCCAACTCGCGCGGCGGCAACGCGGTGCGCAACTACATCCAGAATGGCGGCGGCGACGCCACGGTGAGCCACGCTGTGCTGGGCGGTACGCCCAACCACGGGGTGTGGGCCACCAAGGGCTTGCGTGAAGCCAACGAATTTTCGGGCACAGGGCCTTTCCTGACCGCGCTGAACGCACCCAAGAACGCTGCTGGCGACGAGGTGACCGGCCCAGTGAAGTGGATGACCATCCGCTCGCACAACAACGACAAGTTCGCGCAACCCGATGGCCTGTGGATCGGTGCCAAGGGCACCCCCACCAACGTGAGCTTCGAGGGCCCGGCACTCAAGGGCGCAACCAATGCCGTGCTGCCGCGCGTGGACCACCGCGAAACGTCGTTCTCACCCGCTGCCTTTGACACCGCTTACCGCTTCATCACCGGCCAGGCGCCAAAAACGCTGAACGTGACAACGCAGGCCGCGGTGGTGTTGAACGGCAAGATCGTCGGCCTGGGCCTTGTGCCCACGGACCCGGCCAGCGGCAATTACGCCAACAACCTGCCCCTGCCGGGCGCTTTGCTGGCGGTGTACGCGACCGACCCGGCCACAGGCGAGCGAAAAGGCGCAGCCGTGCACAACACAAGGGTGGCCACCGATGGCCTGTGGGGACCGTTCACGGCACAGGCTGGCGTTCCCTATGAGTTCGTGATCAGCGCGCCGGACTACGCCACCACGCACATCTACCGCAGCCCGTTCTTGCGCAGCAGCTCGCTGATTCACTTGCGTGCCGAGCGGGCCGCTGCCGCCGACAAGGATGCCAAATCCACCGTCACCTTCAACCGCCCGCGCGGCTACTTTGACGCAGAACGCGACAAGATGGTCTTTGACGGCAAAACCCTGCCCGGCGTGCCAGCCACCGGCGCAGGTGTGTCAAGCTCGAAGATCCAGCTGATGGAAGACGGCGCTCGCGCGATTTCGGCAGAGTTCAACGGCGAGAAAATCACGGGTCGATCTTGGCCCGCTGCTGAAAATCACTTGGTCATTCTTGAGCTGACCAACTGAAATGGCCGCCGGGGTGCGCCACTGCGGGGGTCACCGCACCTCAACAGGCGCCGCCGGTTTGACGCGCCCTGGCGCCGGATCGAACCCCAAAAATCTAGGCGTGCAGCCGCGAGGTCTTGGGCAGATGCGACATCAGAAACTCCATCTGGTCCGCCAGGATGCGGCGGTTGCGCAGGATGAAGTCCTCCCAGAGGCTGGGCACATAGGGCGCGTAGAGCAGCGGCATGCGGGCCTGTTCGGGCGTGCGGTTCCCCTTGCGGTGGTTGCACGACTTGCAGGCGGTGACCACGTTCATCCAATGGTCCTGGCCTTTTTGACCCACGGGATGGATGTGTTCCCGGGTCAGCACGTCTTCATGAAAATGCCCGCCGCAGTAGGCGCAGAGGCAACGGTCGCGAGAAAACAGCTTGCTGTTGGTCAGCGTGGGCCGCAGGTCAAACGGGTTGATGCGCGGAACGCCCTGGGTGCCGATGATGGAGTTGACGGTGATGACCGACTGCAAACCGCTGACGGCGTTGTGTCCCCCGTGGAATACAGCGACTTCGGCACCCATCTCCCAGCGCACTTCATCCGCCGCGTAATGCAATACGGCTTCTTCCAGGGTGATCCACGACTGTGGAAGCCCTTGCGCTGACAGCTTCAAGACCTTCAAGACCCACCTCCTTGTTGAAAAACAACCGGACAATCTGTCTTCCCACACAGGCACCGCACGCGGCCCCTTGCATCGAGTGTGTCAATATACCGTGCTTCTGTGACAAATTGCTTGAACCTCAGCCATCCCCCCCGAATGGCCTGTCTTCTCCGCTGAAACTTTCATGAAAATCTTCCGAGGCCTGCGGAAACGCCTGGCGCCCGCCGCCCATGGGTCAACCGAGGCTCAGGGCTGCGCCCTCACCATCGGCAACTTCGACGGTGTTCACCGGGGCCACCAGGCCATGATCGCGCTGCTGATCAATGAGGCGCGCCACCGCGGTGTGCCCAGCTGCGTGATGACCTTTGAGCCCCACCCGCGCGACTATTTCGCGGCCCTGCACCAGAAGCCCGAGCTGGCTCCGGCCCGCATCGCCACGCTGCGCGACAAGTTGCTGGAGCTGGAGCGCTGTGGCGTGGACCAATGCGTGGTCCTGCCCTTCAACGCCCAGCTGGCTGGCCAGAGCCCCGAATCCTTCATACAGGACACCCTCGTGGACACACTGGGGGTGCACTACCTGCTGGTGGGCGACGATTTTAAGTTTGGTGCCAAACGGGCGGGCGACTACGCCATGCTCGATGCAGCCGGTAGCCGGCTGGGCTTTGATGTGGCGCGCATGCAAAGCTATGAAGTCCATGGCCTGCGGGTATCGAGCTCTGCCGTGCGCGACGCCCTGAGCGAAGGCCGCATGGCCGATGTCGCCGCCCTGCTGGGCCGGCCTTACAGCATCAGTGGCCACGTGGTGCACGGGCGCAAACTCGGTCGCCAGCTGGCAGAAAGCCGCTCGGGCGCGGGCGATGGCTTTCGCACCCTCAACCTGCGCTTTTCACACTGGAAGCCAGCCGCCAGCGGTATTTTTGCCGTGCAGGTCACAGGCCTGATGCCCGATGGCAGCGCGCTCACCGGGGTCGCCAACCTGGGTGTGCGCCCCTCGCTGGACCCCAGCGACATCAACGGCGGGCGCGTGTTGCTGGAAACCCACTGCCTGCAATGGCCCGAAGCGCTGGCGCAATCCCTGCCCACAGGCGAGGCCTACGGTAAAATCATCCGCGTGGACCTTTTGCACAAACTGCACGACGAATTGAAATACGACAGTCTGGACGCCCTGACCCAAGGCATCGCCCAGGACTGCGATGACGCTCGCGCTTTTTTTGCGACCCTGCCTGAGCAGGCATACGGACAAACCCACCGCCAGACCACGCGCGATCGAATTTAGAGCTCTGACGCTCGCCGCTTGCCGCCCCACGACTGGCTCAGGGCATCCGGTTCCCCCCTTAGCAGATTCCCCTCCCCGTTCGGGCTGAGCCAGTCGCTGCCCTCCACAAGCTGTTCTCATGTCTGACGCAAAAAATTCCGCACCCGCCCCCAAGGTCAGTGGCAAAACCGAAAGCGCGAGCGCTTACCGCGCCACGCTCAACATGCCCGACACCCCGTTTCCCATGCGCGGTGATCTGCCCAAGCGCGAGCCAGCCTGGGTGGCCGACTGGAACGAGGGTGGCCTCTACAAGCGCCTGCGCGATGCCCGCCAGGGCGCGCCGATGTTCGTATTGCACGATGGCCCACCCTACGCCAACGGCAAGCTGCACATCGGCCACGCGCTGAACAAGGTGCTGAAAGACATGATCGTGAAATCGAAACAGCTCGCTGGTTTCGATGCGCAGTACATCCCCGGCTGGGACTGCCACGGCCTGCCGATCGAAAATGCGATCGAGAAGCTGTATGGCCGCAACCTTGGCCGCGATGACATGCAGGCCAAGAGCCGCGCCTTTGCCACCGAGCAAATTGAGCAGCAGCGCGAAGACTTCAAGCGCCTGGGTGTGCTGGGCGATTGGGAGCGCCCCTACCGCACCATGGACTTCGCCAACGAGGCCGGTGAACTCCGCGCGTTCAAGCGCGTGATCGAGCGTGGCTTTGTGTACCGCGGCCTGAAGCCCGTGTACTGGTGTTTTGATTGCGGCTCTTCGCTGGCCGAATTCGAGATCGAATACGCCGATAAAAAAAGTGACACACTGGACGTGGCGTTTGAGACCGACGACGCTGGCCAGCTGGCTGCGGCTTTTGGTCTGGCCAATTTGCCCACAGGCAAAAGCGCCTTCGCCGTGATCTGGACCACCACCGCCTGGACCATCCCCGCCAACCAGGCGCTCAATGCGCACCCCGAGTTCAACTACGCGCTGGTGGAAACGTCCATGGGCTGCCTGGTGCTGGCCGAAACCCTGGTCGAAAAATGTCTGGAGCGCTTTGGCCTTGAAGGCACGGTGCTCGCCACGACCACGGGCGACCAGCTCGGTGGCCTGAATTTCCGCCACCCCTTGTACGACGTGGACGCCGGCTACCAGCGCCTCTCGCCGGTGTACCTGGCCGACTACGTGAGCGACACCGACGGCACCGGCCTCGTGCACTCGGCGCCAGCCTATGGCGTGGATGACTTCAACTCCTGCATCACCAACGGCCTGGCCTACGACGACATCCTGAACCCGGTGCAAGGCAACGGCGCCTACGCGCCCGAGTTCCCGCTGTTCGGCGGCCTGCACATCTGGAAGGCTGTGCCCGTCATCCTGGAAACGCTGAAAACCGCCGGGCGCCTGATGGCGACCGAGCCCATTACCCACAGCTATCCCCACTGCTGGCGCCACAAGACGCCGGTGATCTACCGTGCGGCGGCACAGTGGTTTGTGCGCATGGACGAAGGCGAGGGTGTCTTCACGAAAGACAAGGCGCCCAAATCCCTGCGCCAGCTCGCGCTGGACGCCATTGACCACACCAGCTTCTACCCGGAAAACGGCAAAACCCGCCTGCGCGACATGATCGCCAACCGGCCCGACTGGTGCATCAGCCGCCAGCGCAACTGGGGCGTGCCCGTGCCGTTTTTCCTCCACAAGGATTCGGGCGAGCTGCACCCGCGCACCATGGACATCCTCGACCAAGCGGCCGACATCGTGGAAAAAGGCGGCATCGAAGCCTGGAGCCGCGTGACCGCCGAAGACATCCTGGGCGCAGAGGACGCGCCGCACTACACCAAGAGCACCGACATTCTCGAGGTCTGGTTCGACTCGGGCTCCACCTTCTGGCATGTGCTGCGCGGCAGCCATGCCCACGCTTATCCGAACGGTGCTTCGCACGCCGAAGGCCCCGAGGCCGACCTCTACCTTGAGGGCCACGACCAGCACCGCGGCTGGTTCCACAGCTCGCTGCTGCTGGGTTGTGCGATCGAAGGCCGTGCACCCTACAAAGGCCTGCTGACCCATGGCTTCGCCACCGACGGCCAGGGCCGCAAGATGAGCAAGAGCCTGGGCAACACGGTGGAGCCCCAAAGCGTGAGCGACAAGATGGGCGCCGAGATCGTGCGCCTGTGGGTGGCCAGCACCGACTACTCGGGCGACCTGAACATCGACGACAAGATCCTGGCCCGCGTGGTTGACGGGTACCGCCGCATCCGCAATACGCTGCGCTTCCTGATGGCCAACGTGAGCGATTTTGACCCCGCCACCGATGCCGTGCCTGTGGAGCAGATGCTGGAAATAGACCGCTACGCCCTGGCGCGCGCGGCCGAGTTTCAGGCCGAGGTGCTCAAGCACTTTGACGTGTACGAATTCCACCCCGTGGTGAACAAGCTGCAGGTGTACTGCTCGGAAGATCTGGGTGCGTTTTACCTGGACGTGCTCAAAGACCGGCTCTATACCACCGCGCCCAAGAGCCTGGCGCGCCGAAGCGCCCAGACGGCCTTGCACCAGATCACCCATGCGATGCTGCGCTGGATGGCGCCGTTCCTCAGCTTCACCGCCGAGGAAGCCTGGCCAGTTCTGGCCAAAGGCGACAACAAGGGCTCCATCTTCTTTGAGACGTTTGCCGCCCTGCCCTCGCCCAACGAAGCACTGCTGGCCAAATGGTCGCGCATCCGCGCGGTCCGCGATCTGGCCAACAAGGCCATTGAAGACGTGCGCACCACCGGCAACGTGGGCGCCTCGTTGCAAGCAACACTGAACATCACGGCAGGCCCGGACGACGCCGCCTTGTTGCGTTCGCTGGGGGAAGACCTGCGTTTCGTCACCATCACCTCGGCTGTCAGCGTGATCGACGGCCCCGAGCTGAGCGTAGCGGTCACCCCTGCCACGGCGGCCAAATGCGAGCGCTGCTGGCACTACACCGACGACGTGGGCAGCGAGCCCGCACACCCCACGATCTGTGGCCGCTGCGTGAGCAACCTGGCCGAAGCCGCGGGCACGGGCGCCGGCGAGATCCGGAAGGTTGCCTGATGGCCAAGTCGCGCAACGCCAGCGTATGGCCCTGGCTGGGTCTGGCGGCTTTGATCCTGCTCATTGACCTGTTCACCAAGGTGTTGATCCTGGGCTATTACCGCCTGGGTGACAGCACCACCATCACCAGCTTCTTCAACGTGGTGCGGGTGCACAACAGCGGCGCCGCATTTTCCTTTCTCGCGGGTGCGGGCGGCTGGCAGCGCTGGTTCTTCACGGCCATCGGTATCGCTGCGGCCATCTTCATCACCTGGATGCTGCGCTCCCACAGTGGGCAAAAGCTGTTTTCCTTTGCGCTCGCCTGCATTCTGGGCGGCGCCGTTGGCAACGTGATCGACCGCGTGGTCCATGGCTATGTGGTGGACTGGCTCGACTTTCACTTCGGCTTCCTCTCAGGGTTCTTTCACGGGGGACACTTCCCCTCGTTCAACATCGCGGACGTGGGTATTTCGATCGGTGCGATCTGCCTGATCCTCGATGAGATTCTTCGGGTTCGCAAAAGCCGTTGACCGCTCCCAGGAGCGACAACGCTGCGCACTAACGCGGCGTATAGTCAACGCCAAATATGAAGCATTTGTTGAATATGCTGGCGGCGATTTCGCTGCTGGTTTGGGGTACCCACCTCGTGCGCACCGGCGTGCTGCGCGTTTTCGGCAGCAACCTGCGTCGCATCCTGTCCGTGAGCATGGGCAACCGCATCACTGCGGCCCTGTCGGGTCTGGGCGTCACGGCGCTGGTTCAGTCGAGCACCGCCACCGCCCTCATCACCGCCTCTTTTGTTGACCGGGGCCTGATCGCACTCCCGGCGGCGCTCGCGGTCATGCTGGGCGCCGACATCGGCACCAGCGTGATGGCCGTGGTGTTTTCCTTTGACCTGTCGTGGCTCTCACCCCTGTGCATTTTTGCGGGGGTCACGATGTTCACCACCCGCCAAGGCACACAGATCGGCGACATCGGCCGGGTCCTGATCGGTCTGGGCCTCATGTTGCTGGCTCTGCAGCTGGTGGGGGAAAGCACCGCCGTGCTCACGCGCAGCCCTGCGGTTCAACTCATGCTGGAATCGCTCACCAGCGACCGCATGCTGGAAATCCTGCTGGGCGCCACGCTGGCTGTGCTCGCCTATTCGAGTCTGGCGGTGGTGCTGCTGACGGCCATGCTGTCGGTGCAGGTGGTGGGCGTGGATGTGGCGCTGGGTCTGGTCCTGGGGGCCAACCTGGGCAGCGGCTTGCTCGCGGTGTTCACCACCGCCGGCGCCACCCGCGCCACGCGCCAGGTGCCGCTGGGCAACCTGATGTTCAAAGTGATGGGGGTGGCCATTGCCCCCTGGTTGATTCCGCTCTGGTTGAGCACCGTGAGGCCTTACATCGCTGACCCGGCGACCCTCACCGTGTTGTTCCACCTGAGCTTCAACCTGATGGTGGGCCTGATGTTCATCGGCCTGACCCAACCCGTGGCCCACTGGGTAGAAAAGCTGCTGCCGCTCAGGGGCATCGAGGCGGCCCTGGACCGTCCGAACCACCTCGACCCCTCGGCCCTGGCCACACCCTCCCTGGCCATATCGTGCGCGGCCCGCGAAGCCCTGCACCAGGCCGATGTGGTGGAAACCATGCTTCGCGGCTTGTTGACGGTCATCCAGACCAACGACGCGCAACTGGCGCAAAACCTGCGCAAGCTCGACGACACGGTCGACAGCCTCTATTCAGCCATCAAGTACTACCTGACCAAGCTGACCCGACAGCAACTCAGCGATGCCGAGGCCCGGCGCTGGACCGACATCATCAGCTTCACCATCAACATGGAGCAAATTGGAGACACGGTGGAGCGCGTGCTGCTGAGCATCGAAGACAAGAAGATTCGAAAAGGGCGCGGCTTCTCGGAGGCAGGCATGGCGGAGATCACAGCCATGCATGCCCGGCTGCTGGACAACCTGCGCCTGAGCATGAGCGTGTTTCTCGACGGTGATGTGCGCAGCGCGCAGCGCCTGCTGGAAGAAAAAGTGCGGTTCCGGGACCTGGAGCGTGAATACGCCAGCAGCCACCTGGAGCGCCTGTCGGCCCAGTACACCCAAAGCATCGAAAGCAGCTCCCTGCACCTGGATCTGATCAGCGACCTCAAGCGCATCAACTCCCACATTTGCTCGATCGCCTACCCGATCCTAGATTCAGCGGGCGTGCTGGCGCCCAGCCGGTTGCGGGAGTCACAGCCCATGGAGCGCAGCTGATCAATCCGCTGTGCTAACCTGATCAACCCGCCACCCTTGGTGCGCGGTTCTGCCACTGGATGACCAGGGATTCCGTTGCCCCGCGCCCATGGCAGGGTCAACCTGCTTCCCGATCGCTGATCGCTGTCGCACCGGTTGATGCCTTGCACTGAAGGCCCGGGCGACGCCTTCATACCCGGCCACCCTTGACAGAACTGGCCCTTGTTCTTGGTATTCACAGGAGACACCCATGCCCGGATTGCTGCCCAACATTGACCCCGACGGTCTGCTCGAATTTTCGGTGGTCTACACAGACCGCGCGCTGAACCACATGTCCAAGCGCTTCCAGGGCGTGATGACCGACATATCGACCATGCTCAAACAGGTCTACGGCGCCCATTCTGCGGTACTGGTGCCGGGCAGTGGCACCTTCGGTATGGAATCGGTGGCCCGCCAGTTTGCCCATGGCAAACACGTGATGGTGATCCGCAATGGTTGGTTCAGCTACCGCTGGACGCAGATCTTTGACATGGGCTCGATTCCCGCAAGCCACACCGTCCTGAAAGCCCGACGCACCAGCGAAGGCACCCAGGCACCCTGGGCCCCCGCCCCGATCGAAGAGGTCAAAGCCGCTATCGCCCAGGAAAAGCCGGCCCTGGTCTTCGCACCCCATGTCGAAACTGCGTCCGGCATGATGCTGCCCGACGACTACCTCCGCGCCGTGGCCGACGCGGTGCATGCCGTGGGCGGATTGTTTGTGCTCGACTGCATCGCTTCAGGCGCGATGTGGGTGGACATGGCGGCCACCGGGGTCGACATCTTGATTTCCGCGCCTCAGAAAGGCTGGAGCAGCTCACCCTGCTGTGCCATGGTGATGCTGAGCGAGCGCGCTCGCAAGGCCATTGACGCCACCCAGAGCACCACCTTTGCCATGGACCTGAAGAAGTGGCTCCAGATCATGGAGACCTACGAAGGCGGTGGACACGCGTACCACACCACCCTGCCGACAGATGCCTTGGTGCGTCTGCGCGACACGATGAAAGAAACCGAAGCCTACGGCTTCGCCCGGGTGCGGGAAGAACAGATCGAGCTCGGCAAAGGCGTGCGTGCGATGGTCGAGCGCCACGGATTCCCAAGCGTGTCGGCGCCCGGTTTCCAGGCCCCTGGTGTGGTGGTCAGCTACACCACCGACCCTGAGATCCAGTCCAGCAAAAAATTTCTCGCGGCGGGCCTTCAAGCAGCGGCCGGGGTGCCGCTGCAATGTGACGAGCCAGCAGACTTCCAGTCTTTCCGCCTGGGCCTGTTCGGGCTGGACAAATGGCACGACGTGCCCGCTACCCTGCAGCGCCTGGAAACGGCGCTCGCTCAGGTGGCGCCAGTGGCTGAGACGGCCTGAGCCGGTGCACAAGCAACCCCGTTTCCCCCCCGTGCATAAAGTGAATTTTTAAGCATTGCACTTTCCCCATTTCATTTTGGCTTTTAGGGCCTGAATGAACCTGACCAGGGAGGTGGTCAGGAAGCATCACAAACCGGCTCAGGCCGGTTTGCTGCTTTCAGCGGGCCAATCGCGGCGCCCTGTCCTGACGTGTTTCTTCAAGGGCGTTTTCTTGAATCCCATATTTCGTTCATGGCCGAAGGCGACACCGTTTCAGGGCATCAGCACCGTGCAGCCTGTGGTCTTGCGGGCTTCCAGGCTTTCGTGCGCGGCTTTCACCTCGGTCAGGGCAAAACGCTGATCGATGCGGATCTTGACCTGGCCGTTTTGCACAACGGCAAACAGGTCGTCGGCCATGGCCTGGGTGCGTTCACGGCTCGTGATGTGGCTGAACAGGGTCTGGCGCGTCACATACAGTGAGCCCTTCGGGCCCAGGATGCCGGGGGCAAAAGGCGCCACAGGGCCGCTGGCGTTGCCGAAGCTGACCATCAGGCCAAAGGGCATCAGGCAATCGAGCGATTTGTCGAAGGTGTCTTTGCCCACGGAGTCGTACACCACCTTCACGCCCCGGCCGTCGGTGATCTCCTTCACCCGGGCCGCAAAATCCTCTGACCGGTAATTGATGGCGAACTCGGCACCATGGGCCAGCGCCAGCTCGCATTTTTCGGCCGAGCCAGCCGTGGCGATGAGGCGCAAGCCCAGCGCCTTGGCCCATTGGCAGGCGATGAGGCCCACGCCACCAGCGGCCGCGTGGAACAGCACAAAATCGCCCGCGTCCAAACCTTCGACTGGGCGGCACTTCTTCAACAGGTACTGTGCGGTCAGTCCCTTCAGCATCATCGCTGCACCGGTCTCAAAGGCGATGCCATCGGGCAGGCGACAGACGTTCATGGCCGGCATGACCCGGGCATCGCAATAACTGCCAGGCGGGTTGGCTGCGTAGGCGGCCCGATCCCCTGCCCGCAGGTGGGCCACACCGGCGCCCACCGCTTCGATCACGCCAGCGCCTTCCATGCCCAGTGCCAGCGGCATGGCATTCGGATACAGGCCCGTGCGCTGGTACACATCGATGAAGTTCAACCCAATGGCGTGGTGGCGAATGCGCACTTCACCCGGCCCGGGCTCGCCCACGGAAACGGTGTCGATCACCAGCTGGTCCGGGCCGCCATGGGCGTGGATGCGCACGGCGCGGCTGGTAGCGGTCAAAGCTTGGGACATGGAAACAATCTCCTCGTTGATGGTTCTTGGGCAGGGGCTCGTTGCCCGCCTGCGTGCCGCACGCCTGCGGCGGCCAGCCCACATGCTGCCACGATAACCCGAGGATGCCTGCGCGACACCCCAGCCGACCCACTGCAGCACAAGGTCGGACCCGCATTGTTACAGTCCACGCCATGTCCACAGATGCCGGCCAACGCCTCACACCCAGCACCATCGCGCTGCTGATCATCCCACCACTGATGTGGGCCGGCAACGCCGTGGTGGGCCGCATGATGCAGGGCGTGGTGCCGCCCATCACGCTGAATTTCCTGCGTTGGGGGCTGGCTTTGCTGATTCTGCTGCCTGTGGCGGGCTGGGTATTGCGCCCGGGCAGTGAGCTGTGGCCCCACTGGAAGCGCTTTGCCCTCCTGGGCTTGCTGGGTGTGGGCCTGTACAACGCCTTGCAGTACATGGCCCTGAAGACCTCCACCCCCATCAACGTCACCCTGGTCTCGGCGGCCACACCGATCTGGATGCTGCTGCTGGGTCGATTGTTCTTTGGCGTGCGGGTTTCGCGCCAAGCCGCCGTGGGCGCTGCGCTGTCGCTGTCGGGCGTCGCGACGGTGCTTGCGCGGGGAGACATCACGCAACTGTTGAGCGTGCGGCTCGTGCCCGGAGACGCCTGGATGCTGGCCGCTTCGTTCATCTGGGCGACCTACAGCTGGTTGCTGGCACGCCCCAAACCCGGCGCAGAGCCGGCGGCCATCAAGGCCGACTGGGCCGCTTTCCTGCTGGCACAGATGGTGTTCGGGCTGGTGTGGTCCGGGACCATGACCACCGGCGAATGGCTCTGGTTGGGCAGTCAGCCCGGTGAGACCGCCAGCCACATCACCTGGGGCTGGCCACTGGCCGCCGCGCTGGTTTATGTGGCGGTGGGCCCATCGCTGCTGGCCTACCGCTGCTGGGGGGCGGGCGTGAGCCGGGTCGGCCCGACCATCGCGGGCTTTTTCTCCAACCTCACGCCGCTGTTTGCCGCCGTGATGTCGGCCACGCTGCTGGGCGAAATGCCGCAGCTGTTCCATGCCGCAGGCTTCGCCCTGATCGTCAGCGGGATTCTGGTGAGCACCCGGCGCTGAACGACACCCGGGCTCGATCCGTGGGGTCAGTACGCCCCTGGATACGCCCCACCATCGGCCAGCACGTTTTGCCCCGTCATGTAGCCCGCTTGCAGGCTGCACAGGAACGCACAGATGGCGCCGAACTCGGCGGGCTGGCCAAAGCGGCGGGCTGGAATGGTCTTGCGCCGGGCCTCCATGATGGCGTCCACCGGCTGACCGGTCTTGCTGGCCGCCCCTTCCATGGTGGTCTTGAGGCGATCGGTCTCGAAGGCGCCAGGCAGCAGGTTGTTGATGGTCACGCCCTGGGCGGCCAGGCCGCTGCGTGAAACACCGGCGACAAAGCCTGTGAGGCCGCTGCGCGCGCCGTTGGACAAGCCAAGGATGTCGATCGGCGCCTTGACCGCACTGCTGGTGATGTTGACGATGCGGCCAAAGCCCCGCTGAGCCATGCCGTCCACCGTGGCCTTGATCAGCTCGATGGGGGTGATCATGTTGGCGTCCAGCGCCTTGAGCCAGGCATCGCGGTCCCAGGCGCGGAAATCGCCCGGTGGCGGCCCGCCCGCATTGGTCACCACAATGTCGAAGGCGGTGCCCGGGCCTCCGGGCGCCGACAGCGCCAGGGCCCTGCCCTCGGGCGTGGTGATGTCTGCGGCCACAGCAATGACCTGCACACCGGGCGATGCCGCGCGCAAGGCCTCGGCCGTGCGTTCGAGCTCACCGATGCCGCGCGCGACGATCACCACGTTGGCGCCTTCGGCGCTGAGCGCCTGAGCACAACCCAGCCCCAGCCCTTTGCTCGCACCGCACACCAGTGCCCACTTGCCCTTGATACCCAGATCCATCTTCAATCTCCTCGTTTGTTGGTCATTTGGCTGGCGCACGCCCGAAGCGCGTCACCAGAAACACGCCGACCATGACCAGCACCGTGCCGACCACGATCCAGCCATTGAATGGCTCACCCAGAATCACCACGCCCATCAGAATGGTGGACATGGGCCCGATCATGCCGGTTTGAGCGGCCAGGCCAGCGCCGATGCGCTCAATGGCCATCATCACCATGAGCACTGGCGCAAAGGTGCACAGCACCGCATTGAGCAGCGACAGCTGGATCACTTCGGGCGCCACGGCAAACGCCAGGTTCAGCGGGCGTGTCAGTGCAAACTGCAGCAGCACAAAACCGCAGGCCGCGCTGGTGGCCAGCCCGACCAGGCGCAGCGAGCCCAGGCGTTTGACCATCTCACCGCTGTAGAGCAGGTAGACCGCGTAACTCACCGCGCTCAGGAAAACCAGCAGGGTTCCCAGCGCGGCGTCAGGCCCCTGAAGGCCCACTTCGTGGCCAAACACCACCAGCACACCCGCGTAGCTCACCGCCATGGCCCAGGCCTGCAAGGACGATATGCGCCGCTTGTAAATCACCCAGGCCAGCGCCAGCACGAGTGTGGGATTGAGGTACAACACCAGGCGCTCCAGGCTGGCGCTGATGTACTCCAGACCCCAGAAATCGAGGTAGCTCGCCAGGTAATAACCGGTCAGCCCCAGCCCCAGCACACCGAGCCAGTCGTGGCGCGACAGCGGCGGCTTGCCCCGGCTGGCCCACCAGGCCAGCGCCAGGAACAGCGGCAGCGCAAACAACATGCGCAGCATGATGAGGGTGATCGCGTCCACGCCGTAGCGGTAAGCAAGCTTGACGATGATGGCCTTGCCGCTGAAACCGATCGAACCGGCCGCGGCGAGCAACAAGCCAGAAGCGAGGGAAGGAGACGGCGCCAGAGCAGGCTGAGCGGAAGAAGACATTGACCTCATTATCGATGGCAGCCCCCGGCCGCGCTGTACCACCGCGACTCGCCAGAGCCTCATGCCGTTTTGCACTCAAAGTGAGAACAAGGCGAGAGGCCGCAGGCAGTGCACCAAACGCAGTGATCGCTTGGAATGCGATTCGGTATCAGTCCTTGGGAGCGGAGAGCCGCTCCGGATCCACCACCCGGTACAACCGGCCCACCTTGTCCAGCGGCTCGATCAGCTCTTCGCGGACAAACGCGTTCAGGGTGCGGCTCACGGTTTCGAGCTTGAGATCCAGCATGGCGCCCATGTCTTCACGGGAAAACAGCGTCACCACCGACGCATCGCCCGATGACCGCATCTTCAGGATGAGGCCAGCCACGCGCTGGCGTGCGTTGCCAAAATTCAGATCGGCCAGCCAGTCGTCTGCCTCTTTCAGACTGCGGTGCCATTTTTCCAGCAGGCGCTGGTGCAGCCGAGGCGTCTCGTTGTTGAGCCGTTGAATCACCTGCAGGGGAAGGCGGCAGACCTTGATGGGGGTGAGCGCGATGGCGTCGGAGTCGTAGGTGGGCCCCATCAAGGCCTCCAGGCCCACGACATCGCCCGAGCGCAGCACGCGCACGATGCGCTGGCGCCCGTCGACGGTATTGCGCACCAGCTTGACCATGCCGGCCCGCACGGTGTAGAGCGAAGTGGCGGTCTCACCCATGCGCACCAAGGGCTGGTGGATGGCGAGCTCCAGGTCGTCGATGGGCGCGTGGATCAGGTTGAAGTCTTCTTCCCGCAGGTCGGCGAAAAGCACCATATCCCGGATACCGCAACTGCGGCAATCCGAAGTTCCGCGCCAGGCCGATTCGGTTTTGATGGGGATCATGCGGTGAGTGCGGGTCAAATCCCCATTCACACAAGGCGACTTGTGGGAAAGGGTGAAACACGGTTTCCAGAAAAAGGGCCACCAAGGCCCGACACCCCAATATAAGCCTTCGCTGAAAACCCCTCCGTGCCCCCGGCGAACCGGGCACGAATCAGCCCAAAGTCGGTGTGCTGGCCAGCACTTCGTCCATGGTCGTCAGCCCTTCGGCCACCCGCGCGGCCCCGGCCAGGCGCAAAGGGCGCATGCCATCGGTGACCGCCTGGCGGCGCAAGACCTCGATCTTGGGTTCGCGCGTGATCTTGTCCTTGAAGGCTTCGGACACGGTCAGCAGCTCGTACAGGCCGGTGCGGCCGCGGTAGCCGGTCATGCGGCAGTCGACACAGCCCACCGGCTTGAACGGCCGGTATTGCCCGCTCACCTGCCAGGGCTTGACCAGATCGGTCAGGGCTTCGCGCGAAATGGCCGCTTCGGTTTCGTCCTCGCGCACGCGGCAGTCCGGACACAGCGTGCGCACCAGCCGCTGGGCCAGCACGCCCAGCACCGTGGCGTTGATCAGATAAGGCGGGATGCCCAGTTCCATCAGCCGCATGATGGCGCTGGGTGCGTCGTTGGTGTGCAGGGTGGTGAAGACCAGGTGGCCAGTGAGCGCAGCCTGCACGGCCATCTCGGCGGTGGGCAGATCGCGAACCTCGCCCACCATGATGATGTCCGGGTCTTGCCGCATCAAGGCGCGCAGGCCCTGTGCGAAGTCCAGGTCCAGATGGGTCTGCACCTGGGTCTGGTTAAAGGCTGGCTCGATCATTTCGATCGGGTCTTCCACCGTGCTCACGTTGACTTCTTCGGTGGCCAGGCGTTTGAGCGTGGCGTAGAGGGTGGTGGTTTTGCCCGAGCCCGTCGGGCCCGTGACCAGCACGATGCCGTGCGGCCGCTTGGTCAGGCCCTCCCAGCGCAAGGCGTCGTGGCTGGAAAAGCCCAGGGCGCTGAGATCCTTGACCGTGGTGTCGGGATCAAAAATTCGCATCACCATTTTTTCGCCGAAGGCCGTGGGCAAGGTGGACAAACGCATCTCGACTTCATCGCCACGCGCGGTGCCGACACCGGGGCGCAACGTCTTGATGCGGCCGTCTTGCGGACGGCGGCGCTCCACCACGTCCATGCGGCCCAGCAATTTGATGCGGGCGGTCATGGCGTTCATCACACCAATCGGCATCTGGTACACCGGGTGCAGCACACCGTCGATGCGGAACCGGATCACGCCCTGTTCACGGCGTGGCTCCAGGTGGATGTCGCTGGCGCGCTGGTCGAAGGCGTATTGCCACAGCCAGTCGACCACCTGGACCACGTGCTGGTCGTTGGCGTCGAGCTGTTTGTTGGTCTTGCCCAGCTCCACCAGTTGCTCAAAACTGCCAAAACCCGCCTGACCGCCGCCCAGTTTGTTGGCGGCCCGCACCGATTTCGCCAAAGCGAAAAATTCGGCTGTGTAACGCGTGATCGCCTGCGGACTGGCCAGGACCATGCGCACACTCTTGCGCGTCTGGCGCTCCACCTCGGTAACCCAGTCGCGGATGAACGGCTCGGCCGTGGCCACCACGACTTCGCCGGGCGTCACCTGCACCGGCAACACCTTGTGGCGCTCGGCATAAGCGGCACTCATCACGTCGGAGACCTTGCCCACATCGACCTTCAGCGGATCGATGCGGAAATAGGCCAGCCCCGTGCGGGCCGCCAGCCACTGCGTGAGCATTTCGGCGTCCAGCACATGGCCGTCAGAAGCCCGGGCCATGCCCACCACCGCGAGGCGCTGCAAGGGGTGCTGGGCGCTGTGCGCCGATGCGCAGCGCGCAATGGTGCGCTGTGCCTCTTCGGTCGTGATCAACCCGTCCTGGTGCAACCATTCAACCAGCGGTCGCCAATCCAGCGGGCCCTCGTCGGGCGCGATGGCGATCAACTTGGCGGGCTGGGTTTTGGTCGAAGTTTTCATGGCACGGGACAATAATCAATGATCAATTCACGGGTTTGAAAATGCGCAGCCACTTCACCGCCGGGAGGCCCCAGCGCGCCTGGATGGCCTCGGCGCGGGCCAGCAGTTCCATGCGGGTGGGGCGGTCGGCGGTGCGCTGCGCGAGCACCACGGTGTTGCCTTCGCGCGTGGGTTTGAAGGCCCACACGGCGTCCTCACCAAAGGCGGCACAAATGCTTTGCAGCGAGCGCTCGTAACTCACATCGCGACCAAACAGGTTGACCGTCAAGGCCCCGTCATCGGTCAGCACCGAGCGGCAGTCGGCATAAAAATCGGGGCTGTCCAGCACGGGAGCGGCGGCTTCGTGGTCGTAAAGATCCACATGCAACGCATCGATCTGGCCGGTGTGATCGGGGTTGCGGATTTCCTGCCCTGCATCGGCCAGCAACACCTGCAAGCGGGGGCCTTCGGGTGGCAGCTTGAACCAGACCCGGCAGGCCGTCACGACCTGGGGGTTGATCTCCACCGCCGTGGTGTGCATGCGGCACACCTTGAAGCAGAACTTGGTCAAGGCAGCCGAGCCCAACCCCAGTTGCATGGCTCTGCGTTTGGTCACGGTGTCGGGATCCACGAACAGCAGCCAGGCCATCATGCGCTGCACGTAATCCAGCTCGATGACGAACGGCTCGTCGATGATCATCGAGCCCTGTACCCATTCGGTACCCAGGTGCAAAAAGCGCACCTCCCCGATTTCCGACAGGGTGACTTCGGGCAAGGTTTGTGTCCCGGTGCGGCGGCGTGCGGCGGCGTTGGAACCGGCCTTCATGCGACGCGTCCTGACCGGATCGCTGGCACAGCGGCCCGAGGCAAAGACACACCCATCGGCGAATCAGGGGAGAGAAAGCAGAACGTTGTTGGCATAGAAAGTTGTGTCGAAAAATCAGTATAAGCAGGCATTGTGGAGAACCTCGTCCGAAGGCCCCTGGCCTGGGCCCTTGCCGTACAGCAGCACCACCTCGGCCCAGGCAGCACGCTTGCGCTCAAAGCTCCAGCTGGCATTGGCCGCACTGCTGGACGGCAGCTTGAACACCGGCAGGCCCAGGCGCTGTGTGTGTTTCGCATGTTTGAAGCTTTCACCGCCGTTGTGCGCCACCGCCTGCAACGCCGGGCAACGCCGGTTCAGCGAGGCCAGATCGTTGAGTTCGCCCTGGCGGATGTCCGCATCCAGGCTGCCTTCGCGCTCGCAGGCACCGTACACATCCCACAACCCCAGGCCATGGGCCAGCAAGGCTGCGATGCGATCCGCATAAGGCATCTGGAGCAGCGGCAGGTTCCACAGGGCCCCCAGTATTCTCCAGAAATGGTTTTGCGGGTGGCCGTAGTACTGCTGCGCGCGCAAGGAAGCGACACCCGGAAAGCTGCCCAGAATCAGCAGCCGCGTCTGGTCATTGGCCACCGGTGACAAACCCAGCAAACGGCTCATGCCAGACCCGCCAGCCGGGGCAAGGCGGCCAACGCATTCGCGCGCGTGGCCTGGGCCAGGGTTTCAGGGGCAATGCCCCGCAGCTCAGCCACCACCGCGCCAATGCGGGGCAGCTCGGCGGGGGTGTTGAGCCCCTGCGCTTGCCCTGCCGCGCGTTGCGCCGCCGGCGTGTAAAGCCATTGCGGGGGGATGTCGGGTGCGTCGGTCTCCAGCACCAGCGCCGTCAAGGGCAGCCTCGCGGCCAGGGACCGCAGCTGGCGGGCAGGCTCGAAAGTGCAGGCGCCGCCGAAACCCAGCTTGAACCCCAGCTTGAGAAAATGCCCGGCTTGCTGCTCGCTGCCATTGAAGGCGTGGGCGATCCCGCCCACCACCGGGATGGTCCGCAGGTATTTCAGCAACACGTCGGCGCTGCGACGCACGTGCAGGATCACCGGCAGCCCATGCTGGCGCGCCAGCTTGAGCTGCGCCTGGTAAAAATGAATCTGGCGCGCCCGCATGGCAGGCTCGCACAGCGCAGGCACAAAAAAATCCAACCCGATTTCCCCCACCGCCACCAGCCGGGGGTCATCGCGGTGCTCGGTCAGCGCAGCGTCCAGCGCCGCCAGATCTTCATCGCGGGCCTGCGGCACAAACAAGGGGTGTATGCCCAGGGCATAGGCATCGCCCAGGCGGTGCGCCAGCTGGCGCGCACCGTCAAAATGCGGCTGGGCCACCGCCGGGATGACACAGCGCTCCACCCCCAGCGCCGATGCGCGCGCGCGCGCCAAAACAGCCCCCGCGTGGTCGAGACCAAATTCGGGGGCATCAAGGTGACAATGGGTATCGATCCACATGGCGGTATAACGCCATTGTGCCGGGGGTTGCGAGCAGCCCCACGACCTTGGGCCTGTTCACACCATTTTCCCAAGAGCGAAAGGTGCGCCAACAGTGCCAAAACAGCATCCCTCAGGAGAAACCCATGCATGCCCAGTCCCTCAACCGCCCTGCCCGCCCGAGCCGCCGCGCCTTGCTGTGGCTCATCGCCCCACTGTGGCTGGGCCTGCAGGCCTGCACGCCCTTGGCCATGAACGCCAATGCCGCCCCGGCAGCCCTGTGGGGCACAGAATGGCGCCTGCAGTCGCTGGGCGACCAGGCCGTCATGGCCAACTCCACCGCCACGCTGGCTTTTCCCGAGACGGGGCGTGTGGGTGGCAACGGCTCGTGCAACCAGTTCTTCGGCCGCGTGAGCATCGAGCGCGACCGCATGCAGTTCAGCGCCATCGGCAGCACCAAGATGGCCTGCAAGGACAGCGCTTCGGCGCAGGAGTCGAAATACCTGGCAGCGCTGGGAAAAGCCGAGCGTTTTGAACGCGAGGGCGACACCTTGTTGATCTACGTGCAAGGCACGGAGCAGCCCTTGCGTCTGGCCCTCAACGCCCCCTGAGGCAGAGAGACCCTCTGCCCTCTGGCGACCGCGCCGGTCGCGTGAGGGTCTCAGGGTCTGGGGTTCAGCCCTCGGTCAACACACCTTTGGTCAACCGCAGCATGCGCCCACACCGCGCGGCCAGCGTTTCGTCGTGGGTCACCACCACAAACGCCGTGCCCTGATCGCGGGCCAGCTGCATCATGAGTTCAAACACGCCATCGGCGGTGCTGCGGTCAAGATTGCCCGTGGGTTCGTCGGCCAGCACACAGGCCGGCTGCGTGACCAGCGCGCGTGCGATCGCCACCCGCTGACGCTCACCACCCGACAGCTCGGCCGGGCGGTGGTGCAGGCGGTCGCCCAGCCCCACCTGTTGCAACACGGCCGCCGCGCGTTCACCCGCCGCTTCGCGGGGCATGCGCCGGATCCACAGGGGCATGGCCACGTTGTCTTGCGCGCTGAATTCGGGCAGCAAATGGTGAAACTGGTACACAAAGCCCAGGTGGCGGTTGCGCAACTCGCCTTGTTGGGCGGCGCTCAGCCCGGCCATGGCCTGGCCTTTGAGGGTCACCCGCCCGCTGGTGGGCGCGTCCAGCCCGCCGAGCAGGTGCAGCAGCGTGCTTTTGCCCGAGCCCGAGGCGCCCACAATCGCCACCGTCTCGCCGGCGCGCACCTCGAGGTCCACCCCCTGCAGAACAGTCACATCCAGCCGGCCTTCGGTGAATCGTTTGGTCAGGCCTGTGGCCTGCAGTACGGTATGGGTCATAAAAATATGTTCGCTGAACGGCACAGCATGGGACTCAGTGACCACAGCGCCGGGCCGCCCCAAGCAAGGTCATCAGCCCCCGAGGGGCTGAGGGCTGCGGCTCCAGGCCTGCCTGCGCAGGCCTGGACAGCCCGAAGAGGCGTTGACTCTGACAACGCCGCGGCCTGCAAGGGCAGCGACCCGCGCAGCGGCGGAGCGTGGGGACCAATCGACCGCAGCGCCGGGCCGCCCCAAGCCAGGTCAGCCCCCTCGGGGGGCAGCGACCCGCGCAGCGGCGGAGCGTGGGGGCATGTATCGTTCATTCGTATTTCAGCGCTTCGGCCGGGTTCATCTGGCTGGCGCGCCAGCTCGGGTAGAGCGTGGCCAGCAACGATAGCAGCAGCGACACCAGCACGATCGGGGCGATGTCGCCCATCTGGGGATCGCTGGGCATGTGGTCAATGAGGTAAATGTCCTTGGGCAGGAAGTGCACGCCCAGCGCCTGCTCCAGCGCGGGAATCCATTCGGGCAGGTTCAGCGCCACCACCAGACCCAGCGCCAGGCCCAAGCCAGTGCCCAGAATACCCACCATCGCGCCCTGCACCATGAACACCAACATGATGCTGCGCGGGGCGGCACCCAGGGTGCGCAAAATGGCGATATCGGCGCGTTTGTCCACCACCGACATCATCAGCATGGACACGAGATTGAACGCCGCCACCGCCACGATCAGCACCAGAATCAGAAACAGCAACCGCTTCTGGTGGCCCAGCGCGGAAAACCAGGTGGCGTTCTGGCGGGTCCAGTCGGTCAGCCAGGTGCCCCGGGGCATGTGCTTGGCCAGCGCCTGCACCACAGCGGGCGCACGGTCGGGGTCGTCCAGCCGCAGGCGCAGGCCATTGGGGCCGGCGAGCTCAAACAGCTGCTGGGCATCAGCCAAGTTCATCAAGGCCAGCGAGGAGTCGTACTCGTAGTGCCCACTGTCAAAGATACCCACCACGGTCAATGGGCGCACCCGGGGTGCTCCCATGGCCGAGGCGCTGCCCGACATGCCCGAGCGGCGAGGCACCAGCAGGCTGAGGGCGTCGCCCACTTCCACACCCAATGTGTCAGCCAGCGCCGTGCCGACCAGCACCCCAAAGCGTCCCGCGGCCAGGCGCGGCAACAAGTCGGCGGCCAGCGCGGTCACGGCGGCCTCGCGCGCCGGGTCGACACCCCGCACCTGCACCCCCCGCATGTCTTCACCCCGCGCCAGCATGGCCTGCTCGCGCACAAACGGGGCCACGGCCACCACGTCGATCTGGTTGAAAATCGCCGTTTCC
The DNA here is from genome assembly GCF_004795855.1 of Hydrogenophaga sp. PAMC20947. Classification (NCBI taxonomy): domain Bacteria; kingdom Pseudomonadati; phylum Pseudomonadota; class Betaproteobacteria; order Burkholderiales; family Comamonadaceae; genus Hydrogenophaga; species Hydrogenophaga sp. PAMC20947. The sequence goes on along the minus strand of NZ_CP039252.1, from coordinate 4,725,453 downwards.
AGCATCGGCAGTTGCGGCAAAGCCTGGCCCCGGTCTTCCAGCACCTCGATGTGGGCCACGGCGCTCAACATGCGCTTTTGCACCTCTTTCTGGAAGCCGTTCATCACCGACAAGACCACGATCAGCGCCGCCACGCCCAAGGCGATGCCCAGCATGGACACGCCCGAGATGAAGGAAATGAACCCGTTGCTGCGCGTGGCCCGACCGGCCCGCGTGTAGCGCCAGCCCACCCGCCATTCATAGGGCCATTCGCGGGGCAGAAAACGCGGTCGCTTCATGCGGTCATCTCCTGCAGATGAGCGAATTGAACACGCTCATTCATAGCGCAGGGCTTCCGCCGGGTTCACGCGGCTCGCGCGCCAGCTGGGGTAAATCGTGGCCACAAAGGCCAGCACCAGGGAAATCACCGCGATCGGCACGATATCGCCCTGCTGCGGATCGCTGGGCATGCTGCTGATCAGGTAAATGTCTTTGGGCAGAAAACTGGCGCCCAGCGCCCGCTCGATGGCCGGCACCAGAGTGTCGATGTTGAACGCCACGCCCAGGCCGAACAACAGGCCCGCCAGTGTGCCGATCACCCCCACCATCGCCCCCTGCACCATGAAGATCCCCATGATGCTGCGCGGACTGGCGCCCAGCGTGCGCAAAATGGCGATGTCTGCGCGCTTGTCGGTCACCGTCATCACCAGCGTGGACACCAGGTTGAATGCCGCCACCGCCACGATCAGCGTCAGGATGATGAACATCATGCGTTTTTCCAGCTGCACGGCGGCAAACCAGGTGCGGTTCTGGCGCGTCCAGTCGGTCACCGACAAGCCCGGGTCCAGACTGGACGCAATCGACACTGCCACTTCACGCGCCGCGTGCAGGTCGCGGATTTTCACGCGCACGCCTGTGGCGCCTTCGACCCGGAAGATGCGCGCCGCATCGTCCATGTGCAACAACGCCAGCGACGCGTCGTATTCGTAGTGGCCCGAATCAAACGTGCCCACCACCGTCATCTGCCGGATGCGTGGCACCACACCGGCCGGCGTCACCTGCCCGCTCGGGGCAATCAAGGTAACCGAGTCGCCCGTGATCACACCCAGGCTGCGTGCCAGTTCTCCCCCCAGCACCACACCGTACGCACCCGGCACCAGCTTGGGCAGCACCGTTTTGCTCAGCGCAGCCGCCAGATCGGTGACCCGGGGCTCCAGCGCCGGGTCAATGCCGCGCACCAGCGCCCCCCGCATGTCGTCGCCATGGGCGATCAGGGCCTGGGCGCCCACAAAAGGCGCTGCGGCGATCACCTCCGGGTTGCGCTCAATGGTCGCCAGCGTGCGCGGCAGATCCGGCAAAGCCTGACCACTGGGTTCAAACACCTCCACGTGGGCGAGCACGCTGAGCATGCGGTCGCGCACCTCTTTCTGGAACCCGTTCATCACCGACAACACGATGATGAGCGCGGCCACGCCCAGCGCAATGCCCAGCATGGACACGCCTGAGATGAAAGAGATAAAGCCGTTGCGGCGGGTCGCTCGGCCGGCGCGTGTGTAGCGCCAGCCCAGAATAAGTTCGTAAGGGGTTTGCATAAAACCTGTGAAATACCTCGGGCGATTGTGGCATCCCTGACAATCGCACCATGTCTGCCCCAAGCCCGACGATGGAGTCGTCCTCCCACCTGCTGGTTCCCTTTGCCGCCGCCAGCGCGCCAGAATGCCGTGCGCTGCTGCCCAGCCTGCGCCTGCCCCACCTGAGCGCGCTGCTGGCCCGGCTCAATCCGGGTGCCACCGACAGAGGCGACGACCACGACCTCTCACCGCCCCATGAGCGAGCACTGGCGAGGGCCATGGGCCTGAACCCGGGTTCAGCCGATCCGGTCGACGGCACCCTTCCCTGGGCCGCGCTCGACAGCGATGACCCCAGCCTGCCCCAGGCGTGGTTCACCCCCTGCCACTTCCAGATCGGCACGGACCAGGTCACCCTGCAAACCGCCGACCAGCTGGCGTTGGGCGAAGACCATTCCCGCCCGCTGTTCGACGCACTGGCCCCTTTCTGCGCCGAAGACGGCATCACCCTGAGCTATATGAGCCCTGCCCGCTGGCGTGCCCAGGGAGAGCCCCTGCGCCGGCTGCGCTGCGCCAGCCTCGACCGCGTCAGCGGCCGCTCCGTGGCCGACTGGACGCCCGGCAATGCGCCCGAAGACAGCGACGCCCAACTGCTCAAGCGGCTGCAAAGCGAAGCACAGATGCTCTTCTACACCCACCCGGTGAACGACCAGCGCGAGGCCGCGCGCGAGCCCATCGTCAACGGTTTTTGGGTCCACGGCGCCGGGGCGCTGCCCAAAGGGTTCCACGCAACCGCACCCGCCCCCGCCATGCCCCAAGGCCTGCGCCTGGCCGCCCTGCGCGCCGACTGGGCCGCCTGGCAACAGGCCTGGGACCTGCTCGACACCAGCCACTTTCAACCCCTTTTGCAACGCGCCCGGCAGGGCAAATCTGTCAGCCTCACGCTGTGCGGTGAGCGCAACGCCCAGACCTGGCACAACACCCGGGCACGCGGCGCGCTGGCGCGGGCAGGCCAGTTCCTGAGCGGCCTGCGCGGCCCCACCCCTGCCTGGAAACACCTCGAACTCTTATGAAAATCACCACCCGCGACGTCCCCCCTCGCGCCGCCTGGGCGCTCGAACAAGGTGGCCTGCACCCGCTGCTGGCCCGACTGTTTGCAGCGCGCGGCATCACCAGCACCGAAGAGCTCGACGACTCGCTCGGCCGCCTGATCCCTCCCACCCACATGCTGGGTGCGGACGCAGCCGCCCGCGCCCTGGCCGATGCCATGGCCGCCGGCCAGCGCATCTGCATCGTGGCCGACTACGACTGCGATGGCGCTACCGCCTGCGCCGTGGGCCTGCGGGGCCTGCGCCTGCTGGGCGCACCCATGGGTTTTGATGCCGTCAGCTACCTCGTGCCCGACCGCGTGACCGACGGCTATGGCCTCACGCCCTCGATCGCCCAGCGGGTGAAAGCATCGGGCGCCGATGTGCTGGTCACGGTGGACAACGGCATCGCCAGCATCGACGGCGTGCGCGCCGCCCGCGAGCTGGGCCTGCAGGTGATCGTGACCGACCACCACTTGCCCGCCTTGAAAGACGGCGAGATCGTCTTGCCCGCCGACTGCATCATCGTCAACCCCAACCAGCCCGGCTGCACCTTCGAGAGCAAGTCGATCGCAGGCGTCGGGGTGATGTTTTACGTGTCGCTGGCGCTGCGCGCCGAGCTGCGCAACCGCGGGGTTTTTGATGCGAAGACGCAGCCCAAAATCGATGCGCTGTTGCCGTTGGTCGCGCTCGGCACCGTGGCCGACGTGGTCAAGCTCGATGCCAACAACCGCCGCCTGGTCGCCCAGGGTTTGAAGCGGGTGCGCGCTGGTGCCATGCCGCCCGGCATGACCGCCTTGTTCAACGTGGCCGCGCGGAAATACCCGGTGGCCACCAGCTTCGATTTTGGTTTTGCCCTGGGCCCGCGCCTCAACGCGGCCGGCCGCCTGGCCGACATGACATTGGGCATTGAATGCCTGAACACCGACGACGCCCTGCGCGCCGACGAACTCGCGCGCACGCTCGATGGCATCAACCGCGAGCGCAAAGCCATCGAAGGCGACATGCGCGACCAGGCCTTGGCCATGGTCGAAGAGATGTTCGACGCATCTGAAGAGCCGCCGCCCGCGATGATCGTGTTCGATCCCGACTTCCACGAAGGTGTGGTCGGCATCGTGGCCTCGCGCCTCAAAGACAAGCTGCACCGCCCCACTTTCGTTTTTGCCGCCAGCGGCGCCGAGGGCAAGGAACACGAGCTCAAAGGCTCGGGCCGCTCCATCCCTGGTTTCCACCTGCGCGATGCGCTCGACCTGGTGGCCAAGCGCCACCCCGGTGTGTTGATGCGCTTCGGTGGCCACGCCATGGCCGCCGGCTGCACCATTGAAGAAGAACACCTGGAAACCTTCGAAGCCGCCTTGCAGCTCGTGGCCCACGAATGGCTTGATGCCGCCACGCTCGAACGCCGCACGGAAGCCGACGGCGCGCTGGACAAACAATACCGCCGCATCGATCTGGTCGACACCCTGCACAAGGAGGTCTGGGGCCAGGGCTTCGCGCCGCCCGTGTTCTGCGAAGAAGTGCAGATCGTGAGCCAGCGGCTGGTGGGTGAGAAACACCTGGCGCTGAAAATGAAGCACCAGGGCGATCCGGTCGACGGCATCTGGTTTGGCCACACCGAGCCGCTGCCCGAGCGCGTCAAGCTGGCGTTCCGCCTCGATGCGGACGAATGGCAAGGGCAGCGGCGGGTGCGTTTCCTCGTTGAGGCTGCAGAGATATAGACCACCCCCGCGCCGCCTGCGGCGTCACCCCCTCAAGGGGGCGATGCTGGCGGCCTGGGTTGAAGCACCTCGCGCCGCCGGGTGATTGGCGCGGCGAGGCGGGCAACATCACCGCTTGCCTTTTGCCGCCCGCTCAAACTTCTTCCAGTAGCCAAACTCGGCTTCGTGCACTTCAAAGTCCACCTCGGCCACACGGGCCTGGATCTTTTCCTGTGCGTCGAGCACACCCCGGTTGTAAATACTGGGGCCGATCTCTTCCAGGAAGAAGCCCAGCATGGCGCCTGCGGTCAGGTTGCCAATCTTTTCATCGCGCTCTTCACGGAAATACCGTTCGATGGACGCGATGGCTTGCTGGCGGTCTTCTTGGGTGAGTTCGATGGTCATGGCAAGTTCACAGGGTGCAACACCACCATCCTACCGAAACGCTGCGTTGATCACCATGAAGGCGATGAACAACTGGGTGGGCAGCTCCAGGGACGGCGGCAGGACCACCACCAGCTCGCGCTTCACGCTGAACCAGCGAGGCTCTTCGATCGTGCCCAGGCACTGGCCTGGCCGCTCCAGCCGGTAGCAAACGCGCCCCCATTGCCGGACAGGCTTCAGCTCGGCCGCCAATGGCAGGCGCAAGTGAACCTGCTGGCGCTGCCAGCCTTGTCTGGGCGAGAGCACGTCGGCCACCGCCAATACCTCGGCACCCTGGTGCAAGGTGTAGCGGGTCTCATTCACAACGCCCCGGCTCAGGAATTCAAAGCCAATGCGGTACAGGCCATGTGGCATGTGGATCTGCACATCGGCGTCGGGCGAATCGGGCGGGTGCCAGCGCAGCCGTGCGTTTTTCGCCTGCGCGAAGTTGGGCCAGACCAGGTCGGCCAGAAAACAGCCGCTGGCATCCAGGGCCTGGTAGTGAAACCCAGAAAGCGCAGAGTGTTGCAGGACGCGGAGCATGCTCGGCGCGGGAGAAAAGGGGCCTCAGCCCATCAACGCTTCGCGCACCGCCGAGAGCTGCCGGCGCGACACCGCCAGGCGGTCTTCAATGCCGTCCAGGCGCACGGCCCAGCCTTCGCCGTCCATCGGGTCGTTGTGTTTCTCCACCGCGCGCACGCGGCGGCGCGCCACCAGCGCATTGCGGTGCACCCGCACAAACAGGTGTTCGTACTTTTGCTCGAGATCGCTGAGCGAGCCGTCGTAAATGTGTTCTTTGTCGACCGTGCGCACGGTGATGTACTTGAGCTCGGCCTTGAGGTAGACCACATCGGCCAGCGGCACACGCTCGCTGCGTCCGCGCTCCTGGATCACCAGGCACTCGGACAGGTTGGAGGTGTCGTTGATCGACACGCCATTGGCAGCGAGCTGGCGCTGCACCTTTTGCAAAGCCTGCTGCAGCCGCTCCAGCCGCACAGGCTTGGTGAGGTAGTCGACCGCTTCGAGTTCAAAAGCCTGAACGGCATGCTCGGCGTGGGCCGTCACAAAAACGATCTGGGGCGGCGCGGCCATTTCCTGCAAGGTGGCGGCCAGGGCCATGCCGTCAACGCCGGGCATGTGGATGTCGAGCAGCACCAGATCAAAGTCGGTGCGCTGGATGTGTTCCATCGCCTGCACCGCATTGGCCGCTTCCCCAATGGTTTCCACGCGCGGGTCGCTGCAATCGCCCAGCAGGGTGCGCAGCCTCGAACGTGCCAGTGTTTCGTCGTCAACGATCAAAACCTTCAGTCCCATGCGTCATTCCCTCGGTTGCCGGCCCAGGCCGGTGGCCCAGACTCCAGCTTATACCGGTATTTCAAGTCGAACCTGAAAAATACCGTCCACCAGGACACTTTGAAAGCGCCCCTCCACGTCGTGCAGCAGGTTGAGGCGCTGGCGCACATTGTCCAGCGCCAGGCCGTGCCCGGGCGCGCCGGTGCCTGCTGGGACCGTGTTGGTCACCTTGATCACCACCACCGAGCCCCGGCGGTGGGTGCTGATGCGCACCACAGCCCCAGTCTCGCTGGGCTCCACACCGTGCTTCACTGCGTTTTCCACCAGCGGCTGCAGGATCAGCGGCGGCAGGCGAGCTTCGGCGGCCGTCGGGTCAATGCTCCACTCAATGCGCAGGCGAGCCCCAAACCGCACCGATTCAATGGCCAGGTAATGCCGGGCCAGGTCCAACTCCTGGCTCAGCGGTACAGCCTCGTTGGAATCGACCAGCGCGTAGCGAAACAGCTCGCTCAGGTCTTCCAGCAATCGCTCGGCCTTGGCCGGCTCGGCCCGCACCAGCGCAATGGCACTGTTGAGGGTGTTGAACAAAAAATGGGGCCGAATACGCGCCTGCAGCTCGGCCAGGCGCGCTGTCGTGCTGGCGGGGGTGCGGGCCCGTGCGCGCCAGATCAACCCGGCAATCAACACCGCCGAGATCAGCGCGCCAGAAGCGGCGCTGGCCAGCCAGGGCGCCGGGGAGATCAGCCCACCCCAGGCCAGCATGCCGCAGCCATAGAGCGCGGCCAGCGCCCCCAGGGAAACACCCGCAGCCCACTGCCAGGCCATGTGCAATCGGGCCAGCCAGCGCTTGGCCGCACACACAGCCAGCAACCACAACAGCACCGCCGGCAGGCCCGCGCCCGTGAGCATCGCCATCTGCCCCATCCACGACCACAGGTGAGAGGCCCCGAACAAGGCTGCCACCCACACGATCGCTTCAACAAACAGCACCGCCCGCAAAACCACCCCCACCTGGCAGGTGTCAAACACCAGGCCGCGACCGCGCCCACGCCCCGGATCGGGCATCTTTTGCAGCGGCTTTGAACCCGATGCTGGGGCCAGATCCTGGAAGCTCGATAAAATTCGGGAGTCTTGCATGGCTCGCACTATATCGACAGCGCCAGCCTTGCGCCAAGGCCCGTGCCCCTTTTGCCCGGCCCTGGGCGCCCTGCCAGCCCGCCCGTCGGTGCCCCCGCCTGGCCTGGGCGCCACCCTTCGCAACCCCTTACAAAGCCATTGGCTCACAGCATGTCATCCAACCAACTCGACAAAAAATCCGAAGCCTGGTCTGCCCTCTTCTCGGAGCCGATGAGCGAGCTGGTCAAGCGCTACACCGCCAGCGTGTTCTTTGACAAGCGCCTCTGGCAGGCCGATGTCACTGGCAGCCGGGCCCACGCCGAAATGCTCGCCGCCCAGGGCATCATCAGCGCCGACGACCGCGCCGCCATCGAGCGTGGCCTGGCGCAGGTCAGCAGCGAGATCGAAGCCGGCACCTTTGATTGGCAGCTCGATCTGGAAGACGTGCACCTCAACATCGAAGCGCGCCTGACCCAGCTGGCGGGCGACGCCGGCAAGCGCCTGCACACCGGCCGCAGCCGCAACGACCAGGTCGCCACCGATGTGCGCCTGTGGCTGCGCGACGAAATCGACCTCATCAGCGACCTGCTGGGCGAACTGCAGACGGCACTGGTCGATGTGGCTGAGAAAAATGTGGAAACCATCATGCCCGGCTTCACCCACCTGCAGGTGGCCCAGCCCGTGAGCTTTGCCCACCACCTGCTGGCCTATGTGGAAATGTTTGCCCGCGATGTCGAGCGCATGGACGATGTGCGCCGCCGCACCAACCGCCTGCCTCTGGGCAGCGCCGCCCTGGCCGGCACCACCTACCCGCTGGACCGCGAGCGCGTGGCCCGCTCCCTGGGCATGGTCAACGCCAACGGCGAGCCGCAAGTGAGCCAAAACAGCCTCGACGGCGTGAGCGACCGCGACTTCGCCATCGAATTCACCGCCGCCGCCTCGCTGTGCATGGTGCACATCAGCCGCCTGAGCGAAGAGCTGATCCTGTGGATGAGCCAGAACTTCAATTTTTTGAAGATCGCCGACCGCTTCACCACCGGCTCGTCGATCATGCCGCAGAAGAAAAACCCCGACGTGCCCGAGCTGGCGCGCGGCAAGACCGGCCGCGTGGTTGGCCACCTGGTGGCGCTGATCACCTTGATGAAGGGCCAGCCACTGGCCTACAACAAGGACAACCAGGAAGACAAAGAGCCGCTGTTTGACACCGTGGACACCTTGAAGGACACGCTGCGCATCTTTGCCGAGATGGTCGGCGGCCAGCTCAACCCCCAAACCGGCCAGAAAGAAGGCGGCATCACCGTCAATGCCCAGGCCATGGAAGACGCAGCCAAAAAGGGCTACGCCACCGCCACCGACCTGGCCGATTACCTGGTGAAAAAGGGCCTGCCTTTCCGCGATGCCCACGAAACCGTGGCCCACGCGGTGAAAGCCGCCACCACCCACAACTGCGACCTCTCGGAGCTGCCGCTCAACGTGTTGCAAGGCTTCAATGCCTCGATCGAAAAAGACGTGTACGAATGCCTGAGCCTGCGTGGCAGCCTCAATGCGCGCAACACCGTGGGGGGCACCGCACCCGCGCAGGTGGTGATCCAGATCGCACGCCACCGCAGCCGCCTGGGTTGAAGCCCTGAGGGGCGGTTTCCATGGGTGAAAACCCCTTCAGCCGCGCATCAGAAACCACTCAAGGCGAGCGCAAAAACGCCGATTCATAGGTGAAACAAAGACCACGGGGTTTCCGGGTCATCACCTTTGAATGGAGTGCTCACCGTGTCTGTCATGATGATTTCGATCGCCGGGGTATTGGCTGTTGCCCTGGCCGGGTGGGCCATCTTCCGCAATCGCGCGCGCGCCCAAGTCGCGCCCAAGCGTTCCGCGCCCGCGCAGCGCAGCGCGGTGGAGCGGTCGTCCGCAACGCCGACCCCGGCCAGCGGTTCTGCCACCCCAGCCGTTGCCGCTGCCCCGGTTGCCGTACCCCCGCCAGCCCTGGCCGCCTTTGAGTGGCGCCAGGTCCAAGACCTCGAAGGGGCACAGCGCGAAACCTTGCTGGAGGCCATCAAAGGCATTCCGCGTCCACCCCAGTCGCTTCAAAAACTGCTCTCGCCCGAATTCGTGGCCCGCGCCGGCTCGGCCGAGTTGAGCGAGCTGGTGATGGGCGAGCCCATCATCGCCGCCAAGGTGCTGTCCACCGTCAACGCACCTTTCTATGGGCTGCACAAGCCCGTGACCGGCATTGGCCATTCCGTCACGTTCCTGGGCATGAACACGGTGCGCAACATCTGTGTGCAATACATGCTGGCCGAGGCCTTCAAGCCCCGTCTGGCCACTTCGCAGCGCGCGTTTGAGGGCATCTGGCGCGCCAGCGCCATTGCCAGTGAGCTGTGTGTGCGCCTGAGCAAAGCGCTCAACCTGCCCGATCAAGGCGCCCTGTCGACCCAGGTAGTGCTGGGCTTTGTGGGTCACCTGTCGGCCGCATCGCTGCTGCCGCCCAAGGCCCTGAACGACTGGCTGGAGCTCGGCCGACTGGAGCGCGCCCAACGCGAACAAGTCGCCATGAGCCTGAGCGCAGGCGAGGTGGGCAGCCTGCTGATGCAGGCCTGGGGTTTGCCGGAAGCGCTGGTAAACCACGTGCGCGCCATTGACCGCGTGCTGGTCACGCCGCCCAGCGCAGAGCCCACGGCCGAATCACCCCGCCTGGCCCTGTGTTACCTGTGTGCCCGCCTCGGCGAGCGGCTGGCCACAGGCCAAATGACCACGCTCCAGGGCTACGACCCCTTCCTGGATGTGGGCCCCGACACCTTCTACCTCAATCAACACCTGCGCAACCCGATGCTGCGCCAGCTGCCCGCCGCCTTGGCTTCGGCCGAAGTGCAGGAAGCCCTGGCGCAAATGATGGGCGGAGCGGCCAAAACGGCCTGAAAAATGCCTGGACAGGTCCTGAGCACGCCCCAGGCCCTGAACGGGCCCTGGTCCAACCCGCCTATTCGTCGACCTCTATGGTTTCGTATTCGATACCCCCGAGGAACGAAAACGCAACGTTGTAGACCAGGCAGCCAATGGCCACGCTGAGGTAACCCATCACCAGGTAGATGACGGGAAAGAACAGCAGCAGCCATGTGGGCATTCCATTGCTCTGCCCCATGGGCATGGCGCTGAAGGCAATCGACATCGGGATGACGAAGAGCAGTGAGCCCAACGCGCAGATGACGCCAAACACCTTGCCGTTTTGATGCGGTGACAGCCGCTTGATTTGTTGCTTCATGTGCTCTCTCGTTCCGTTGTTGTGCGGGTTCTCGAAACCCTTGCGCCCCGCCCCCTGTGCATCAAGCGCCGGAGCGGTTCCAAGCCTGCAACGGCATGATAGACCGGAGGCTGCGGCGCTCACCCTGATCGCAGCGTGCGCCGGGAAGCGGGAAACCCCATGAGCCGCCGTTGGCGGTGTCGCAAGGGTTCAACGGCGCAGCGTCTCAGGGCGCTGCGCCGAAGTCGTTTTGGCCTTCGCTGGGTTGCACGGCCCAGTAAATCAGCACCAAGATGCCGATACCGGTCAGGCTCAGCAATTGCCACCACCCGCTTCGACCCACGTCGTGCAGGCGGCGGGTACCGACTGCAATGCCGGGCAACAGCACCGCCAGAGAAAAGATGCCACTCAGTTGCTCACTCACGATCGACAAACCGATCGATGCCAGCACCACAAACAGCAGCCAGTACCAGTACTCCGACCGAGCCGCCCGACCTGAGAAACCCACGTAGTTGGAAAAACCGCTCTTGATCGCGTCCACAAAAGTCATCACCACTCCCTTAATTTGAAAAAACGACGAATCATAGGCCACGGTATGTGACACGGCATGCGGCGCAGCACCTTGACCCCGATCAAAGCCACGCCCCCACTTCACGCTACAGTTGACGCCCATGGAACACGCACCCACCTCCCCAACGAAGGCCAACCTGAGCGACGGGCTCGTCTGGAACCCAAAGCTTGAGACCGGTGACGCCCGCATGGACGACACCCACGAAGAGTTCACGATCCAGCTCAACCAGCTGCTGGCCACGCCGCAAGACCAGCAACTGCCGCTGTATCAAGAGTTCCTCGAACACACGATCGACCACTTTGCCCAGGAAGAGCGCTGGATGCTGGCCACAGGCTTCGAGCCCGACAACTGCCACGCATCGCACCACGCCACCATTCTGGAGACCATGCGCGCGGTGATCCCCCATTTTCAGAACGACGACCCGGAAATCATCACCCGCCTGGCCGAGGCCCTGGTGGAGTGGTTTCCACAACACGCCGCCAGCATGGACGCCGGTCTGGCCCAGCACCTGAAAAACGTGGGTTTCGATTCGCGTACCGAAACCCTGGCCGATCCGGCCAAGGTGCGCCCCGCTTCCATGTCGGGCTGCGGCAGCGTCAGCTGCAGCTGACACCAGCCACGCCCATCAGGCCAACCACGCCAGCGCCATGCTGTAAACCACCCCAGCGCGGGGTGGTTGTTTTTGTGCATGCACCCCGCCAGCAAGGGCCGTTCGACCGTATAAACAGGCGGTGAACAAAAAACTATTTGTAACCATTGCTGTTGCGGCCGCGGTGTACTTCGGGCTGGGTCAGCGTTTCGCGCCCCCTCCAGAAACACCACCCGCTGCCAGCAGCAGCGCCCGCCAGAGCGTCCTTCACAACGCCATCGCCGAGAAACGCAGTGGCGTGCAGGTGGTCGGCCAGGGCACGGTGTTCAAACTGCTGAAAGACGACTACAAAGGCAGCCGGCACCAGCGCTTTCTGATCGAGCTGCCCGGCGGTGCGACCCTGCTCGTGGCCCACAACATCGATCTCGCGCCGCGCCTGAATCAGCTCAACACCGGTGACACCGTGTCCTTCAACGGCGTCTACGAGTGGAACGCCCAAGGTGGTGTCATCCACTGGACCCACCACGACCCGGCCGGCCGCCACGAAGGGGGCTGGCTGAAGCACAACGGCCAGACCTACGAATAAGCCCGTCGTTGAACCGCGTTGCCCAGGCGTCTGCCCTGGACCCGGCTTTGCACCATCAGGCAGCGCAACCCTCCAAGCTGGTGCGTTTTTTGCTTGCTTCTGGTGCAATGCGTCACTCAGACCCTGTTTTGGCGCTTTTTTCACACCAAAATAGATCATTCCGCACGGAGACTTCTTATGGACGCACTACAACAGGGCGCAAACGCTCTCTTCATTCTGTTGGGCGGCATCATGGTGCTGGCCATGCACGCCGGCTTTGCCTTTCTGGAACTGGGCACGGTTCGCAAGAAAAACCAGGTCAACGCCCTGATCAAGATCCTGGTGGACTTCTCGGTCTCGACCATCGTCTACTTTCTGGTGGGCTACGGCGTGGCCTACGGCACCCACTTTTTTGTTGGCGCCGAGCAGCTGGCTGAGAAAAACGGCTACGAGCTGGTGAAGTTTTTCTTCTTGCTCACCTTCGCCGCCGCCATTCCCGCCATCATCTCGGGCGGCATCGCCGAACGCGCCAAATTCTGGCCCCAACTGATCGCCACCGCCGTGATCGTGGGCCTTGTGTATCCCTTCTTTGAAGGCATCGCCTGGAACGGCCACTTCGGCATACAGGCCTGGATCGAGGCCACCACGGGCGCCAGCTTCCACGATTTCGCCGGCTCGGTGGTCGTGCATGCCGTGGGTGGCTGGATCGCCCTGCCCGCCGTGATCTTGCTGGGCGCACGCTCCAACCGCTACCGCAAAGACGGCGGCATGTCGGCCCACCCGCCTTCGAGCATTCCTTTTCTGGCGCTGGGCGCGTGGATTCTGTGCATTGGCTGGTTTGGCTTCAACGTGATGAGCGCCCAGACGCTGGACAAGATCTCGGGCCTGGTCGCCGTGAACTCGCTCATGGCCATGGTGGGCGGCACGCTGGCGGCCCTGCTCGCCGGCAAGAACGACCCCGGCTTCGTGCACAACGGCCCGCTGGCGGGCCTGGTGGCCGTGTGTGCCGGCTCCGATGTGATGCACCCGATTGGGGCCCTGGGCGTGGGCGCCATCGCCGGCGGCCTGTTTGTGTGGATGTTCACGCTCACGCAAAACCGCTGGAAGATCGACGATGTGTTGGGCGTCTGGCCGCTGCACGGCCTGTGCGGCACCTGGGGCGGCATCGCAGCGGGCATCTTTGGGCAACATGCCCTGGGCGGCCTGGGCGGTGTGAGCTTCATGGCCCAACTCATCGGCACCGCCATGGGCGTGGGCTGGGCTTTGCTGGGCGGCTTTGTGGTTTACGGCGTGCTCAGGACCACGATCGGCATCCGCCTGACGCAAGAAGAAGAATACGACGGCGCCGACCTCACCACCCACCGCATCAGCGCCACGCCAGACCGGGAAGTGAGCTGGTAAGCGCCCCGCCCTGACCGGGGATCCAGCTGGAGCACCCTCGGGTACTGACGATGTGCCCCATCCAGAAAAGGCACAAAGCCCTTGGTGTGACTATTTCATCAACCGGCCGGAGCTGCCGATGACGGTCACTTCCACTGTGCGCGAACCAATGCGGTTGGTGGGCGAATAGTTGACCACCAGGCCGCCCAGGTCGAACTTCTGGAGCGACTCCAGCGCCTTGACCACGCGTTCACGCGTGGGCGCTGGCCCCGCACGGCGCAGGGCTTCAACAAGCACCTTGGCACCCAGAAATTCTTCAAAACTGGTGTAGTTCACTTCCGCACCGGGCGCGTATTTCTTCAGCAATTGCTGGTATTCGCGCACCACCGGCAGCTTGGCCTGGTAGGGATACGGCACCACCTGGCTGATGCCCAGGCCATGGGCAAACTCAAGACCCGCCAGGCGAACAATCTCGGCCGGGTTCACCACCGAAATGTTGTAGAGCTGCGCGGCGCCGCCCGTTTCGCGGTACTGCTTGATGAACGCCGCGGCGGGCTTGTTGATCGCGATCATGATCACCGCTTGCGGTTTGGCCGCTGCGATCGTCTTCACGGCTTCGGCGACGTCGTCGGTGTTGCGCGGGTAGCCTGCCGCTGCCACCACTTTGAGTTTGCGACGCTCCAGCGCTGATTCCACGCCCTCCAGCCCCGACTTGCCAAAGCCATCATCCTGGTACATCACGGCGATGCGGTTCATGCTGAGCGTGGTCAGCTGCTGCACCATGTGCTCCGCCTCATCCGCATAGCCGGCGCGCACATGAAAGATCCAGGGATTGAACGGCGAGCGCAGCGATTCGCCACCGCTGTAGGGTGCGACCAGTGCTGCACCGCCGGCGGCGAGCACCCCGTCTTTGAGCAGCTGCGTGATGTTGGCGGTGCCGGCGAAGCCAAACAGGGCAACCACCTCCGGCTTGGCGAGAAGCTCCCGGGTACGCGCCACCGTTTTGTCCACCTCGTAACCATCATCGAGCACCACCTGGCGAATCGCTGCGCCGTTGATGCCCCCTTGGGCGTTGATGGACTCGAAGTAGATTTTGCCGCCGAGCACCATTTGCTCACCGGTGCTGGCCAACACGCCCGTGAGTGGCGCCACCTGCCCGATGACGATTTCGGCGGCAGTCGCCTGGATGTGCGTCAACGCCAGGAACAGGCTGAGCGCCAGGGCGAACGTGGCGCGCAGCGTTCCGAAAGCGCGCCGAATGAGATTGCAAGTCATGGATGTCTCCTGTTGTTTTTAGTTGGCTAGCCCCGCTACCGCTGCTGGTCGCAGTGCTGCAAAGACGCACATTTGGTTACCCCGACGGCGCTGTGCGTCACCTTAGTGGTATTGGCCGTCACAGGCGTGCCGACTGTCGGGTGCAGGTTGACGTTCGTCAGGGCGACAGCGCTGCCCACCAGATTCACAGATTCACGGGTCATAAAGAATCGGGATTGCGTTCCAATTTGCTTGACACAAGCCAGAAAGTGGCGGCTTGCTTCCCTGTTTGGTTGTTCTGCATCGCTGGCGCCACCGACGCCCAAGGCCGCACCCCAAGCGCCCACGGTGCTGGCCAAGACCCCAAGGAAGTCAGCGTTGGGCCCAAGTTGCGTTGGCCTCACCGCGTTTGGCAAGATTGACAGTGAGAGCACCTCGCATCACACCAAGGGCGGCAGAATGTATCCAAACGCTACAGAACAACAACCGCGCGATCAAAAGACGCGGCCATGGCGACAGGGCGGGACAAACTTGTTTCAAGATCCAAGCCACGGTCAAAACCAAAGCCAGAGAACTGCGCCGATTCAGATCCGGGTTGACCGCGACTTCACCCGCCCCCGGGTGATTGATTTGCTGCGCGAACACCTCGCCGGCATGCACGCCGAGTCACTGCCAGAAAAGGTATGCGCGCTCAACTTGGGCGCCCCGCACCAATCCAAGATCCCCTTCCTCACCGCGTGGCGTCAGAACGGCTCCGAGCAAACAGACGATCCATAGATGGCCTTGCGGCGCCATCAATGAACTCGACCCACACCACGGTGAAATCAAGCCCATTCGCCCCGCAGCGCGCTACATGCGCCAGGGAGCTGGTCAAGCTGTTTTGACCGGAGTGCTCCACATCGCACGGCGGTGCGGCGATGGACGGATGAGATTGGAGACCCGAACCACGCTCGGGTATGAGCTGGCGGTGGCGAAGTACCAGTGCTTTGGAATTGTGAAGGTTGGGCCGTTTGGGGATGACCGAGTCGATCCGTTCAGCCGGTTGATACCGATGCAGTCCCTCACTTGATCTGCAGTAGCAGGCCCTTTTTGACTGCATAAAGCGTATCCTATGAGCTACACTTCACCCGAGCCTGCTCTGGTAACAGCGGTCTTTCTTGGCTGGCCCAGCGCACCAAATGACCGAACCATCCGAGCCCGCCTTCAAGTGCGGGCAGACTGACTCACGCACCGCGATCCGAGCCAGCGAAATGCCACTGATACGGCACTTGACACAACACCATGAGTAAAACTGCTGCACCCACAGCCCCGAAAAAAACCACGGCCTTCGACATGGCCGAACAGCTGCACACGCCCAAAGAAATGGCCGCCTACCTTGATGCTTGGCTCACCGACGCGCCCGACGACACCGCCGGCATCGCCCGCGCACTGGGTGATATCGCCCGTGCCAAAGGCATGACCCAGGTCGCCCGCGATGCCGGCCTGAGCCGCGAAAGCCTTTACAAAGCGTTGAGCGAAAACGGCAATCCGAGCTTGGCAACCGTGCTCAAAGTGGCCAAAGCGTTGGGGGTACAGTTGCATGCAGAAGTCGCTTGAGGAAAAAGGGCAAGACCTGAGCTTGACTCATGAAATGTCTGCCCTCTGTGGCAAACCGACCAGATCCGGAGTATGAGCGCTGACAAGGACTCTGAACTGGCGCAAGTGGACATTCACAAAGAAGGCCCACTTTCGATTGTGCTCTTCAAGCTCGCACACGACACCGAGCGCGAGCGCGTATCCATTGGTGACCTGCTCACGGCACTGGGAGATCGGGCAATAGGTGCTTTGATGTTCATTTTCGCAGTGCCCAACGTGTTGCCCGTGCCGCCAGGCGTGTCAGCCGTCTTGGGCACACCGCTGATCTTCTTGTCGGCGCAGTTGATGTTGGGGCTCAAGCCGTGGCTGCCCACGATCGTCACCAAGCGCTCTTTCGCGCGAAAGGATTTCGCCATCTTGATGCGCCGGGTGGTGCCCTGGCTCGCCCGGGCCGAGAAGCTGCTCCAACCGCGCGCCGCCCTACTCGTTGCACCTCCAATTGAGAATGTGATCGGTTTTGTCTGCTTGCTGCTGGCCTGCGTGCTGGTGCTGCCCATCCCGCTGGGAAATATGCTGCCGGCTCTAGCGATCAGCGTGCTCGCGCTGGGCGTGCTGGAGCGCGATGGCTGGTGGGCCATGGCAGGTTTGGTGTGTGCTGCTGTTGCGGGCACCGTGGTTTACGGCATTGTTCTTGCGGTGATCAAAGGCGCGCTCTACCTGTTCTTGCAGACCTTCCGATGACGCGCCCATTCGCAAACACATTCATCACCAAGCGATGGCGGGGCGAGGTGCCCATGCGCACCGTCTTCTGGCGCGACATGCTGGTTTTTGGTACGGTTGTGAACATGCTGGCCAGCTTTGCCGCCTTGATGGTTCTCGCCCAGCAAGACCATGCTGGAGGGGCCATTGCCTTGCATTTCTTGCCACTTCCCTTAAACGCCTCTCTGCTCTGCGTCGTGCTGCGTTCGCCGCAAAGAACAAATGCCGTTGTTGCCGCAGCAGTTGGCTGGTTCGTTGCCATGTTGATTGCCTGAAGGCCGTTTGCGGTCCCGCCTCATGGTCGATGAGGCCCCTGCAGCCTGTACGGACACGTTGAATGACGTGATGGATGTCTAGCGGTAGACAGGCGAGTCACATCTCGGGATGTTTTGAGGACCTACACCTAGCCTTTTCTCCAAAACTTATTTCAAGGGCAAAAGGTTAGACCTGACTCTCAACGACTGACCTTCAAGGACGCTGTCTGTGCAGACTCAATCAGCCCCCGTTCCTGGGTCACCGGCTGCCCATGTCCAAATCTCCGCTGTTGAGTCTCATCCATTCCATGGCGTCGGCCTGCACTTGTTCTCGGGTCAGTGAACTGGGGGCCGGAGCCTTGGCCGACATCACATGGCCAAAAGGACCTTCATCAAATTCGGAATTGCTGGGGATTGACCCTTCTTTGAGAGACTGCAGATACTCGGAACGCACTTCCGCGCGTGTTTTTGTGCTGTGCTGCGATGGTTCGTCTACCTGCGGGTAGATCTCCTGTGCAGCAGCGGGAAAAACCTGAAAGGCAGCCATGCAAGCAAGGCTGCCAGCCAAGGCAAGTGGTTTGACGATCGAAACGTTCATGATGATCTCCTTGTCGAAAATGACCCTCCGGACAGGACGGCTTTGTGTCTTCTTGTCCGTCACTTATCGGTGAACCATCCAGTGATGTTTTTTTCACCGCATGATCAGTGTGACCAAGGCGATACCGGCCGTCGAGTCATCCAAACGCCATACACCGTTGCCAATTCCGACCCAATCGTCCACAGGTCACGGACGATCCACGTGAAGACAAAACACCAATACTGGTACCTGTATGAGCCGGTGTGGGGTCGGATTCAGAACCCGATGCGGAGGGTTGTGAAGGCAAGCGTTTAGGACTATCGTCTAGCCTTCAGCGGGGGTCAACGCCATGGACAGACTTTTGTCTTTGCAGGTGTTTTCGAGAGTGGTCTCGGAAGGTGGTTTTTCTTCCGCTGCTCGCGCACTCGACCTGTCTCCGACCGCTGTTTCCCGCCTGGTCAGTGATCTGGAAGATCATTTGGGTACCCGCCTGATTCAGCGCACGACACGCAAGCTCGCGCTGACCGAATCCGGGATCGTCTACCTGCAGATGACCCAAAGCGTTTTGCAACAAATCAACGATGCGGATATCGCCGCCCAAAACAGTTCTAGCGTGCTGATGGGTACCTTGCACATACTCACGACGCCCATGCTGGCGTCGTATTTTTTTGCACCACTGGCTGCGCGCTGGCGCGAACGACATCCGGAGGTGATGCTTGATGTCAGCGTTGACCCTTTTTCGCACCTGCGGGTTGAGGAGTTTGACCTGACGCTCATGGCTGTCGGAGACGATTACGACGGTGACATCGTGGCGCGCGCATTGGGCAGAACTGAACGCATCCTGTGTGCCTCACCGGGCTACCTGCTTCGCGCAGGAACGCTCGCCTGTCCGTGCGAACTGCGGGAGCATGACTACCTGGAGTTTCCGTGGAAAAAATCACCGGGGCACAGCAGCGGACATCGACTGAGGCTGACCCATGACATGCTTGGCACAGCACCCGTCGATGTGGAAATGAAAGTGGTGTTGCAGTCGCTCAGTTTTGATGTGTTGCTGCGTGCAGCTTTGGCTGGCGCAGGTCTGTGCCTTGTGTCAAAGCACCTTGCCCGACCGTACGTCAGGGAAGGCGCACTGGTGCGTGTGCTGCCCGAATGGCAAGCCGGCGGCCTGACTATTTATGCCGCCCTCCCGACACGCAAATTTGTGCCGGGGCGGGTCGCGGCCATGCTTGATTTTTTATTGGCGGAAGGGAGACAGACTTTTGGGCCGGACCCCGGGTGACCGTCAAGCGGTAGGTTCCGCCAAAAAAAAAAAAGATGGTTGCTGCCTGGGGCTTTTCCAGAGACACAGACTCGAAACAGGCAGAAAATACGCCTATCGATTCGCTATCTCCTGTCTGGGACTGGCCATGTTGAAATCAGTTTTCGGTGGATTTCCCCGTGTCGCCGGGAAACAGCTCAAACGTGTGCTGCGTGTGCGTCCATGCGTTAGCCTTCACCGGTGTGCGGCGCATCCACTGAGCGTGACCGCATCACCACAGGCCCCATCATCGAAGCTGCTGATGCACAGCACACTGCGCCACTTGGTCAAGACGAGTCGGGTCGTTTTTCTGATCACTCTTTGCATGCACGCCAAAGCGAATGTCCCGGGAGAATTCGTTCCGAAGAAAGAAAACTGGAAAAGTCCTCAAGGCTTCACGATCCCCAATCCCTCGTCGAAAGCGGTGGTCGTGTTCTTGCACGGCTCGTTCATCGAAAAGCTGGACGACGCATGTGACCCCAATGGACAGGCTCCGGGCTTTTCCGTGCCCGAGGTCGTGAGGCAATTGGCCGGAGCCGAAATTGCGGGACTGGAGGTCGTCGTTTATGCGCCCTGCGATGGCAAGGCGACGGCGCTGGGGGAACCGCTCAAAATTGACCAGCGGGTCGCCGCGATTGAAAAGACGCTGGCGGAACTTGGCCGCGCGGGGGTCGATCCATCGCGAATCGTACTGGTGGGGCACTCGGCTGGGGGATGGGCAGCGCTGCTGCACGAAAAGCGTTACCCCGGAAGCGTCAACTCTGTCATTGCTTTTGCCCCTGCGTTTGCCGGTAAAAAGCGGTGGAGACCCGATGTCTGGCAGCAGCGCCACAATGAGCAAGCCGCTGAAATTGGATCTGCTGACCAGATTCCAGCGCTTGTTTTTTCCTTCGATAACGACGCCTACAACACACCCAGGGATCTGGGATTTCTCTCCCGGATCAAGGGTACGACGCTCCTGCGTATGCCCGACAAGTCCATAGCCGGCGTGGCCTGTGAAATCCCACTCTTCGCATCGAGCCACGCGAATGCTTACCGGAAATGTTTCAGCAATACCCAGACCATTGTGTTGCTGGATTTTCTTCACAAGCATCTTCGGCGGCAGCACGAGGCTGCGCCGGCAACCCGTGACCAACCTGTTGCCGGCACGGATACCGCCAGCGTCGGCTCCCTCTCCGATGTGTCCTTGAGCGAAGGCTCCAAGAGACAAGCAAGATAGCGAAGTTGAGGGTCACGAAGTTGAGGGGCAGATCTTGTCTTTTGCCTCGCCAGACGCTGCAAAGGCATAGCACCCAGTCTTGCCCCCGACAGCCTGAGGGCCAGGAACAGGCAAGAAGACAGGGTAAGCCCCGCTTCCGCTAATTCTCAAGGCCGCACATCAGGTGCCGGCGTGGTGGGCACGCCTTGATCCAGCGCGGCCTGGTGCTGGATGGCCAGGGCGCGCTGAAACGCTGGTCGCTGTTGCAGGCGGGCCCAGTAGGCGGCAACGGGTGGGGTGAACTGTGTGCTCAAGCCCAGGTGGCTGGCCACCAGGAGGGCGTAACCCACCGCCACATCGACGGCGGTGAAACGGCCGGCGCACAGGTGGTCGTGCTGACCCTGTTGTTGTTGCAAGGAGGCATCCGCGGCGCGCAGCCGGGCCAGGAACCAGCGGCTGTAGTCTTCAACCACTTGGGGCTGCTTGCGCTCGGTGGGCTCAAAGTGCGCGTACCGCAGCACCAGGGTTTGCGGGAAGGTCAGCGTGGCATCGCTCATGTGCAGCCAGTTCAGGTAGCTGCCATAGCCGGGTTCGTCCACGGCCACATCCAGATGACCCGGGCTGTGTCGTCGCGCCAGGTATTCGCAAATGGCAGCCGACTCGGTCATGCGGGTACTGCCGTCGACCAGTAGGGGTACGGTGCCCAAGGGGTTTTCTTGCAGGTAGTCGCGTGCCAGCGCGCGGGGCGGAAAAGGCAGCATCTTCAGCGTGTAAGGCAGACCCAGCTCTTCCAGCATCCACAGGGGGCGGAACGATCGGGCGCTGACGCAGTGATACAAGATCAGGGGCATGGGGGTGACTTCTTTCTTTGAGGGTGCTTAATGGCCAAGGCCAGACTCCGATGGCTTTGAAACATACACCATGCGACAGAATTTGAAAGCAACGCGAGGGCCTTGGGGGTCAGATACCCTCGGGCCTTTTGCCTCGCCGCATCCAGAAAAGGCAAAGGCCAAGGCTTGGCTCCAAAGCCCTTGCCGGCATCCACATGGGCCTCAGATCAACCCCTGAGCCAGTGCCTCGAACACCACCCGTATCCGCCGCGAAGTGCGCAGTTCGCGGTGGGTGACCAGCCAGATCGGGAAGCGCACGGGCGGCACGTCGTCGAGGACGCGGACGATACCAGTGGTATCGCGGGCAATTTCGTCCATCATGACGCCAATGCCCATGCCTTGGCGCACCAGGGCCCAGTGCGCAATGGAGTGTTCGGCGTAACAACTGAAGTTCGCTTCAGTGACAGGAAGGCCGTGCTGGCGAAGGTAAGTGAGGAACAGCCCAGAGCGATCAGAGCCCACAAAGGGCAAGTGGGCGGCTGCTTCGGCGCTGCGAGGGTGGCCATGGGTTCTCACCCACTCTTCAGACGCGTAGAAACAGGCCGTGGCTTCGCGGATCAGCCGGGCGATCAAGTCGGGCTGCTCGGGTTTGACGTGGCGAATGGCGATGTCGGCCTCGCGCCTGAGCAGGTCGCTCAGCGCATTGGATGAAATCACCTCGATGGCAATGCCGGGTTCTTTCTCGCGCAGTTGCCGCACCAGCGGGGGAAGCAGGTGGGCTGCCACGGCGTCGCTGGCCGAGATCGAGACCACGCCCTCGACCGCCTCGGAGCGGCCGGTGGCCGCCAGGCTGAGGGCCTGGGCGGCCGCGCCCATGGCGCGGGCGTGTTCCAGCAAATCCAGCCCGGTGGGGGTCAGCGCCATGCGTTTGCCCACCCGTTCGAACAGGGTCACGCCCATGCGCTGCTCTATGGCGGCCACTTGACGGCTCAGGGTGGGTTGGGTCAACCCCAGTTTGCGAGCCGCCGCCGACAGCGAGCCGGTTTCGGCGGTCTCCAGAAAGGCTCTGAGCTGGTTCCAGTCGGTTCTTTCCATACGCAAATGTATATCTCCACTGCAAATGATCGCTATTCCCTTGGCAACCTTGCATGGATAGCATTCAGCCATCGCCGCTCAAACGACTTCTGTCTTCACCCAATATGCCACCCTCAACCACCGACTCGCGCTCAGACGCCACTCCCCTGCCTGCGGCCAATGCCTCGGCCGCCAGCAAGGCTGTTTTCTGGAACCGCATTGCGCGGAAATACGCGGCCGATCCGATCTCGGACATGGCGGGCTACGAGGCCACCCTGCGCCACGTGCAAAGCCTGTTGACCGCCGATCAGAATGTGCTGGAGATGGGCTGCGGCACGGGCACCACGGCTCTGCGCCTGGCGCCTTCGGTCGGGCGCATGCACGCAACGGATGTTTCGGCAGAAATGATCGCCATCGCCCGCGAAAAGTTGGCTGCGCAACCGGTGCCGCAGTTGGGCTTCTCGGTGGCCGACGCCGACACCCCCGGGTTCGGAGCAGGCGCATACGACGCGGTGCTGGCGTTCAACTTGCTGCACCTCGTGGGCGATCTCGATTGTGCGCTGGCGCTTGCGGTGCAGGCATTGAGGCCGGGCGGGTTGCTGATTTCCAAAACGCCCTGTATCGCCGAGATGAATCCCTTGATACCCAAGCTGGCGCTGCCACTGATGCGGGCCATCGGCAAGGCACCACACGTGCTGTGCTTCAAGGCGGAGCAACTGCAGTCTGCCATCGCCCGGCAAGGCATGGAGATCGTGTCGGTCGAACGGCATGGCACGCGGGGCAAGGATTTTCGGGTCTTCATTGTGGCCCGCAAGCTGGTCTAGGAATCTGCGCCCATTGGGCTGCTTTGTGGCCACCGACGCAGGGCGTTCAATCACGGCGGCGGCCCAGCGCGGCTTCATTGCCCAGCCGTCCATCAGGACGGCCATCAAGGGGCTGGAACGACCTGGGTACACCCTTGTTTGAGCACACCCGTACCGGCCGGTGCCGACA
Source organism: Hydrogenophaga sp. PAMC20947 (assembly GCF_004795855.1). Lineage (NCBI taxonomy): Bacteria > Pseudomonadati > Pseudomonadota > Betaproteobacteria > Burkholderiales > Comamonadaceae > Hydrogenophaga > Hydrogenophaga sp. PAMC20947. The sequence continues at coordinate 4,702,135 of NZ_CP039252.1, read as the reverse complement.
GCCGGGGGCACACGGCCGTACCCTCGTGCGAGCAACCTGCTGGCCAATTCCCGCGCCGGGGGGCAAGACTTTCGCGCCGCAGCTTCCGCTCCGCTCACCCTTTGCCGGCAAGACGACCTGCCCGCCACCCATACAGAGACGGCGCGCAACGCGGTCGTGCGCTCACTCACCAAGCCCATGGCCATGGGCCGCCGCGTGGGGCTGGCCTGCGCGCCGGGATGGCCCGACCATTGAACTGATCGTGCGGCTGGCGGCCGCATGTCCCCTTCCACCCAAGCCCGGTATCGCCGTGTGAAGTCGCCCACTCCCGCTCACCGTGCCGGGGAGCATATGAAGGTGATCGGGGTGCGCCTGCTGCGGTCCCCTGTCTGTGTTCAATATCTCGCTACCCATTGAACAGCAAGCGTCCTGCATTTCTGCTCATGCACCGCCGCGCCGGAAACCCTCGGTATGGCAACAGCGGCAACACATCTCGGGGTTGACGGCAGGCCGCTGCACGATCACCACCCGACCGCCGTCGACCGGGTTGGGCAAACCGTTTTCGCCGCCGTGTTCATCGGGGGCACGGGCATCGGGTTCAGGTCCTGCCTTTTGCCTTGCATCAAACAATCCCGTCCACCGCAAGGACAATGGGGCATCAGAGGCCTGATCCTTCGCGGGACAGCAATCAAGGACATTAACGCCCAGATGTTCAAATTTTTTCACCAGCTCTTGAGCACGTCGCCAAAGAGCCCCGGCGCAGGGGGCACAACGCACCCGCCAGCGCCAGCGCCAGCAATTGAAAGGCAACCCGACCGGCTGGAAGCGCCTGGCACCGACGCGATCGATGTGCCGGCCCACATGCCCGAGGAGGCGGGCTTCCCGATGCCCGATTGGGATGCCCTCTTGAAATGGGTCGCATCGATTCCCGCCGAAGCCGATCAGGCACACGCATGGATGCGGCTGGAGCTCGCCTGGGTGCAGCGCCTGCAGGCTGCACTGGGCGCGGGGTACACCATGCGCCTGGCAGACAATGTGGTGCTGCTGTCTTCGCTCGACGATGCAGCGGCCCGGGCCACCTTGGCCCACGTGAGCCGATCCCGGCAGCGGGTGCTGCACACGCTCAAAGGCGTGGCCGAGGTGGCGGAATGGGGGGTGGACATTCTGGTGGTGCTGGATGACCACGACACCTACTACCGCTATGCCGGCAACCACTACCCCGACGAGGGTGAGTTCGCCTTCAGCAGCGGCATGTACCTCAACGCCGGCTGCGGCCACTTCATCGTGGTCAAAGACGAGCTGCTGGCCATCGAGCCCACCATCGTTCACGAGATCACCCACGCCTGCCTGAGCCACCTGCCCATACCGGCCTGGCTCAATGAAGGGCTGGCCGTCAATATCGAGCAACGCTTTTACCCCCAAGCCAACGGCGGCCACGACGCCAGACACCAGCACCGGCGCCACCAGCAGTTTTGGGGGGCCCCCGAGATCCAGCAATTCTGGTCGGGCGACTCGTTCGCGCGCACCGACGAAGGCAATGCACTTTCCTACGACTTGGGCCGCATCTTGACCACCCAGTTCGCCGCCGACTGGCCCCGTTTTGCAGGCTTCGTCAATGCGGCCGATCTGGTCGACGGCGGCGCCAAGGCCGCCCAAGATCACCTGGGCCTGTCGTTGGGCCGCATTGTGTGTGCACTGCTGGAGCTGGACTACAACGAAGCATTTGAGCCCCATGCACACGGCTGGCAAAGCACCGACAGAGCAAGCCGATCCCAAGCGCATTGAAGGCATGCCCCCAGGCCAGCGTCACGGCGTTGGGGGCCGGAGCATGAGCGTTGGAAGCGACGGCGGCGGGAAAGAGTTTGCACAGATTCCGTGCCCAGGCGGGCACGCGCTGCAGGGTGTTGTTAAGGTCGACACTCTGATTGCAGCGGCGCTCGGCCCGCGCAACGCCCAAACACCCAGGAGATCTGCCGCCATGAGTTCAGTGCACCCGCCCGCCAGCATCTGGACGGTGCTCCAGGACAAGCCGTTTCGCGGCATGTGGGGCGCGAGCTTCGGGTACTTCACGGCCAACGGCATGATGGCCATGGCGGCCGCCTGGATGATGGTCGAGCTGCAGGCGTCTGCGTTTGTGGTGGCGCTGGTGCAAACGGCGGTCTTCCTGCCCATGTTTGTGTTGGCTTTGCCCGCGGGTGTGGTGGCCGATACGACCGATCGACGGCATTTGCTGCTGACCACCCTTGTGGTGCAGGCGCTGGGCGTGGCGGTGTTGTCGATGGCTTTGCTGGGCGGTGTGGCGGGCACGGCCACGGTGTTGTTCTTCACGCTGTTGTTTGGCTGTTGCACCGCCGTGTTGTCGCCGGCATGGAACTCGATGGTGGGCGAGATGCGGCCACGCGAAGAGTTGCCGCATGTGATTCTGTCGATGAGCATGGCCTACAACGGCGCGCGGGCGCTGGGGCCGGCGCTGGCGGGCCTGTTGTTTGCCTGGCTGGGATCGGCCTGGGTGTTTGTGCTCGCTTCTGGCGGGATCATCGGGCTGTGGTGGGCGGTGCGGCGTTGGCCACCCAAGCCCCACCCTTTGAGCCGTTTGCCTGCCGAACGGGTCTGGGGGGGCACGCTGGCGGCTTTGCGCTACGCCCGCCATTCCACACCCATGCTGGCGCAACTGCTGCGAACAGCCGCGTTTGGTGGCACCGGTTCGGCGCTGTGGGCGCTGTTGCCGGTGATCGGTCAGCAGCGTCTGGGCCTGGGCGCTGAGGGTTTTGGATTGCTGATGGCCTGCCTGGGAGCGGGTGCCGTGGGTGTTGGGGTGTTCTTCGGGGCGCTGCGCCAGCGATTCGGGCTGGAAAAGCTGGTGGTGGGCAGTGGTGTGCTGTTCTCGATGGTGATGCTGGTGACCGCGTTGTCTCACACCCGCGCGCTGGTGTATGCGGCGCTGGTGCTCGGCGGCGCCTGCTGGATGGTGGTGATGACCACTTACAACACGGCCACGCAAGGCAGCGCGCCACCCTGGGTGCGTTCGCGCGCTTCGGCGTTGCACGTGTTGTCGGCCCTGGGCTCGTTTGCGCTCGGATCGGCCTTGTGGGGTGCGATGGCCAGTTTGGCGAGTCTGCCCACGGCCCTGTGCGTGGCGGCGGCGGCGGTGTTGATCGGCGCGCTGCTGGGGCCCTTGTTTCCTTTGCGCATGGGTGAGCACAAGGACGTGACCCAGGTGGTGCCTTTTGAAGATTTGCTGGTGGCCGACACGCCCCAGCCCAACGCTGGACCGATCGCCGTGGAGCTGAGCTACCGCATCGTGGCGGGCCAATCCACCCATTTTATGAACGCGCTGTCTTTGCTGAAAGCCCCCAGGCGGCGGGACGGCGCCACCTTCTGGCGCATTTACCACGACCTGGGTGACCCCTCCCGCTATGTCGAGCGGTTCATTGTGTCCAGCTGGGCCGACTATCTGCACCAGCGCGCCCGCACGACCATGGCCGACAAGGAGCTGGAAACCCAGCTCCTGACCTTCCTGCAACCCGGCACTTCGGTGGTGTTGCAGCACTACATCGCAGAGCGCTGAGGGGTTGGAGCGGGGACTTGGGGGTCAAGCCAAGGGGCCTGAATACGCAGATTCGCCAGAACCGGGCTGGCCAGGCAGCCCCCTTGACGTTCAGGTGTGGGGTACCTGCTGCTGAATGGCGCTGGCATCGACCGTGACGCCAGCGGCCCTCAAGCGAGTGGACACCGCTGCGCAGCCCGTGTTGCCTTGCGCTACGGTTTGGGGCTGGCCCCCCGTAAACTGAAGCCACAGCTTCGGCGCCTTGCCACTTTCCTGGCCCTCGACCCAAGCCCGCGCCACGTGTTCAGGGGCCTTGCAAGCGCGCAGCAACAGGGAACGGCGGGTCTGACGGATGTCCCACCGGTGAAGCGCCAAATGTCCCCCGAAAAGAAGGGTGGCCAGCAAGATGGCAAATTGAAGGTTGTTCACAAAAAATGGTCAGGGTCGATGCGTGGTCTGCCGCGCATGGTTCGGGTAAACCCTATATTTTACCCAACTGACCAACGGGTTGCACAGGCTCTCTCCCACTCCGGTCAACCCGCAGGTTGCGATGACCAGTCTGGCCGGCTTGCCCACGGCCTCGTGCGGGGCGGCGGCGATATTGACCGGCGCGCCGCTGGGGCCCTTGCTTCCTTTGCGCAGGGGTGCGCACAAAGCCCCGGCACATCGGCGGTCTCGCAGCATTGCATCGATGAGCGCTGAGCGCTGAGGGGGGTGGAGCGGGGACTTGGGGGTCAAGATCTGGCCCCAAAAGTGGCACATCCACCCCGTCTGCTTCACGGCACGCTGGTGGGAAAGCAGGGGGTCAAGCCGAAGGGCTGAAATCCATGGATTCGCCAGAACCGGCCTGGCCCCCGGCCGTCCCCTTGACTTGCAGGTCTGGAGTCCGTGCTGCTGAAGGGCGCTGGCTTAGACCGTGATGCCGGCTGCTCTCAAGCGTGCGACCGCTTTGGCGCAGCCCGTGCTTCCTTGGGCGGCCGTCTGGGGAGGCTCCCCGGTGAACTGAAGCCGCAGTTCAGGAGGCCCGTCATCTTCCAGGCTCTCGACCCAAGCTCGCTCCACGTGTTCAGGGGCATGGCATGCGCGCCGCAGCAGTGCACGGCGGGCGATGAGAATGCTCCCCCAGTGAAGCGCTGAGTGCCCGCCGAAAAGAAAGGCGGCCAGCAAGATCGCAAATAGAAAGATGTTCACAAGGGATGGCCAAGGCAAGACGGGTGGTCTGCCTCTGCAGGGGGTTCGACGAAACAAAAGTTTAGCAAACAGCCCCACCAGCAGTGCAGCCATGCCGCCACGCCGGTCAACTCTCAGTCTGTAGGGCGTGCGCGCAGGGCAAAGGCCATTTCAAGGGTGCGAGGGTCTCAGGGGCGATCGGGCCGACCGATGCGCCAAGGTCGTGGTGGATCCGCTGGGCTTGCCGTTGGGCCACATGATCTGTGCGCTCTTGGCGCTGGAATGCAATGAAGCCTTTGAGCCCGATTCGAAAGGCTGGCAAAACGGCCCAAACCAGGCGCTTTTTGGTTCAAGTCAGGGCCCCCCAGGCGCTCAGCGGCGCTCCTGCAAGTTGGCATCTTTGGGGTAGCTGATGGTGTAGTTGGCTGTAAAGCGCGCGGTCTGTCCGGCCGCGAGCGGCTGGCTCCAGAGGGCCACGCCGGGTTGCTCATGCCAGGTGGTGGTTTCTGGTTGAGGCTCGAAGCGGGTGCCCACCTCCACCTTTTCGTCCACCGACACCGGCGCAGATTCCAGCACCTGCAACTGAATGGGGCTGCGGTGGCGGTTTTCAACCGTGTAGGCGCGGGCCACGGTGCGCTCCACGCGGGAGCCCACAAAGCCGGCGCTGCCGCGCTGGTCTTGCTCCGGCTCCACGCGCACCACGGTGAGTTCGTCCAGCCCGAAGGGCAGGCTCAAAACGCCTTTTCCGCCAGTGCGCAGGTTGTCGGACCCCACGTAGGCGCCATCGCGGTAGAGCTGCAACGTCCCTTGCGGCCACACCCCTTCGGGTTGGGCCACCTCGGCGACCAGCCATGCGCTGGCGCCTGAAGCGGGGGTGGTGCGGGTGACGAGCTTGGCGGTGAGCGCTTGCGAGCCCAAAGCGAGCGTGACACGCTCGCCGCTGGACGGCACGTCGATGCGCTGGGGCACCACAAATTCGGTGGCGTAGGCGTTGTCAAACACGCTCACGTCAAACGAGGGGCTTGGGCTTGCATCGCCTGCAGCAGATTCGCGCTCGGCCATGGCCATCACCGGCGCAGGGGCTCCGGCCATGGCCGACTTCCTGGCTTCCACTTCGGGGCGCGGCTGCGCAATGTCGATGCGCCATGGGCGGGGCAACGGGCCCGCTGTGCCGCGGCGCGGCTGGCCGGTCGACAGGCGCATGGGCACGCCCGTCCAGTCTTCGCCGGTGGCCTGGGCCACCTGGGCCTGGCGCTCCAGCTTGAGGGCGCCGGTTTGCGTATCGAGCAAAGCGCGGTAGGTGGGGGCCCAGCCAGGGCCGTTGATCTGGTAGACCAGACGCACTTCGGCGGCCTGCGGTGCATCGAGCGTGATGCTCACCGTGGTCACCCGCCCGCGCCCGGCCAGCACACGGCTGCGCTCGGCCAACAGGGGATTGAGTTCGCGGTCGAGGGCTTCTTGGGCGCGGTCAATCTGGTGTTGACGCAGCAGCGCTTCTTGCCCGGTGCGCCGAACGGTATCAACCATGGCGGCCACGGTTTTGGGGTCGGCGGCCTGACGCACGCCGCCGGCGCCGTCGCCCCCCGTGGTCACACCTTTGAGGTAGCCCGTGGCCAGTTTGATGGCCTCGTCTTCGGCGCCCAACACGGCCTTTTTGTCTTCCAGCAAACGGATGCGGCCATCGAGCGGCGTGCCCGAACAGGCGGGCACCGCTTCACGCGCTTCGGTCAAGACCGCCACCTCGCCCAAGCGGGCCGGCGCATCGGCCGATACCGCCAGGCTGGCCACATCCAGCGCCGCAGGCAAACACGAAAAAGTGAGCGTGCGAGCGCCGGCAGAGACCTTGGCAACCCTTTCAACCTTGGCGCTGCCGGGGTAGAGCGTGACCAACGCGATGCTGGAAGAGGCGGTCGCGGCGCCCGGGCTTTGGGCCCATGCCACCGGGCCGGCCACCAGCAAGGCGGCGCCGAGCACGGTCAGGGTCGGGCGAAATCGGCGATCAAAGTGGTGTGTCATGGCGGGGTCAGGTCTGGGACAAAGGGACGGGCGGCCACGCCCGGTGGAGCGCGATCACATGGGATGGGCCAGTGTACCGAGCACCCCGCGACCACCCGGCAAGGCAATCGAGTCCCTGCGCTGGTGGCGCCAGGAAATCAAGGCGCCAAGGCAGCAAACGACCTTGGTACCCAGGCCCCAACGCCGTTGAGGCGGCTTACCAGTAGCCCAGCAGCTTCCACCACAAGCCACCCACCGTGACCCAGATGACAATCAGCAACAGGCTCATGGCAAAGCCGGCCTTCCACCACTGACCGAGCGTGGTGTAGCCGGAGCCGAAGATGATCGGCGAGGTGCCGGTGGCGTAGTGGGTCAAAGTCATCATGATGCTGGAAGCGGCAGCCATGATCAGCGCCAGCGGCAAGGCGGGCGCGCCCAGCGCCAAACCGGCGCCGTAGAAGGCGGCAAACATCGCGGTGATGTGGGCGGTGGTGCTGGCGAACAGGTAGTGTGCATAGAGGTAGATCAGCACGAGCAATGCGCTGGCCGGCAGCCAGCCCAGGCCCAGTCCGCCAATGCCGGTTTCAATGCTGCTGGAGAACCACGCGATCAAGCCCAGCTTGTTCAGAAAGGTGGCCATCATCACCAGGGCGCTGAACCACACGACCGTGTCCCATGCGCCCTTTTCCTTGAGTACATCGTCCCAGTCGAGCACGCCAGTGACCAGCAAAACGGCGAGGCCAATGAAAGCCACCGAGGTTGCGTCAAGCGCGACCGAAGGCCCGAGCACCATGGCCGGTATGCCGGCCCACAACACCAGCAACAACGCAAACACGCCCAACATGATCTTCTCGCCAGGCTTGACCTGGCCGAGTTCCGCCATTTTTCCTTTGGCAAATGCGGCCGCGTCGGGCGTGCTTTTGATCTCGGGCGGGTACATCAGGTACAGGGCCAGGGGCATCAAGACCAAGGCGACCAGACCAGGCAGCGCCATCGCCAGGGCCCAGGTGCCCCAGGTCAGGTTGATTTCGGCGCCGGTGGCTTCGGCCACCAGTTTGACCACCAGCGGGTTGGGCGCCGTGGCGGTGATGAACATGGCCGAAGTGATCGGGTTGGCGTGGTAGTTGACCAGCGCCAGGTACCGGCCGATTCGGCCCTCGGTGGCGTGCTCGGGATCGGAGCCGTAGCTGCCGGCGATCGCCCGCATGATGGGGTGGATGATGCCGCCGCCGCGCGCGGTGTTGCTGGGCGTCACCGGCGCGATGATGAGTTCAGACAGGGCCAGCGCGTAGCCGATGCCCAAGGTCTTTTTACCAAACAGAGAAATGAAAAAGTAGCCGATCCTTGCCCCCAGACCGGTCTTGATGAGCCCGCGCGAAATCATGATCGACACACCGATCAGCCAGATCAGGGAATTGGAGAAACCGCTCAGTGCATCCGCAATGGCCCCACCCGGTTTGTCGTTGGTGACACCCGTGGCCGCCACCAGCGTGATCGCCACCAGCGCCATGGCCCCGATCGGCAACGCCTTGCCGATGATGCCGACGATGGTGCCGACAAACAAAGCCAGCAAATGCCAGGCGTTGGCGGTGACGCCCTCAGGCACGGGCACCAGGAACCAGATGACCAGACCGGAAGCCAAAGCCGCGCCCGCGGGTATGCGTTTCAAGTCCATTGAATCTCCCTGTGTTGCGACTGGGTTTGATGTGCGGACCCCGCCCACCGTTGTGTCCAACGTCGCACCGTGAACTTGCTTTGAGTATGGGGCAGGGTTGTGCCACGGTCGTTTGACTTGTGTCAAACCGGTGGCGTGTCACCCCGCCTGGAGGGACCAGGGTCGGGCATCGACGTCAGCAGCTGCTTCGGCTACTGATGCCCCCTTCAAAAGCACCCCGGGTCCGGTAATGAACCGCCCCGATGCGATCGGCTGCTACGCGCCGGTTTGCTCAATCATCTGGTACCGCCCTGGCGACACCACGATGGGTTCAGGAAACCCCTCGCCCAACACCCGCATGCCATCGCTGTTTTCGCCCTGGGCGTCTTGAAACCCCTTGTTGACCACGCGCTCAAAATGCGCGTAGGTGGCCCAGACCACCACATTCACATACTTGATGGATCCATTGGATTCCCGATCAAGGGACTTGTAGAAAGTGGCGCCCGCAAAACCGTCTTGTTTCTGGAAATACGCCACGTATTGCGCACGAACCGACTCGGCTTGTGCGGCCATGCCTTCGGGCACGGTGATGGTATTGATCACATGGACTTGTTGCATCGGGAAGCTCCTGGTTTCAGGTTTCAGGTTTCAGATGGATCGATCCTCGGGCCCATGGAGCACTGTGTTGATCGATTTGAATCAGGTGAGGTCTGCCCCTTTGGTCACGCAACAGCACCACCCTGCCCTGCCCACACGGCGAGACGACCATGCCCATTGCAGTCTGACCTTTCCGTGTTTCAGCGAACACGATGCATGGGCAGGGCTTGGGACCGGGTTCGATGGAGTCAGATCATGTTGCCGCAGGCGCCAGCCATGCGCGCAGGTAAGGCTGCAGCCGGGCCTGCATGGCCTTGTCTCTGTGCAGGGCGCAGAAGTTCAGTGCCATGGTCTGCATCAGAAAAGCCTCCACGCCTTCGACCAGGATCTCGGGCTCCACGTCCTTGCGGAATGCTCCCTGCGCCAACCACTGGCCCACCAATTCGCCCAGCCGTCCGAAGGTGAGCGCAATGGGGCCAATCTCCTCCAAGGCCATGGCACCCGAACGGCGCATGATGACGTCAAACACATAGCGCTCGGACGACATCAGCTCCACCAGGGGCATCAAGCGTTTGGCCAATTGGTCTGCGTCGTGGGGCGATGAACCGGTCACCATGCGATCGAGCAAGGTGTCGATGCGCTCGCCAATGAGCAGGTCCATCAATTCGTCTTTGTCTTTGAAGTGCGCGAAGAAGGTGCCTTTGGCCACACCGGCGCGCAACACGATCTCTTCGATGCGCAAGGCCTCGAAGCCTTTTTCTGCGACGAGTTCATGCGCCACCGAGGTCAGGCGCGCGCGCGTGTCGAGGGTTCTCTGCTGGACGGCTTTTCGCATGGGTGCGTAGATTGCAATAATTTGACCGCAGTCAATTTATATTGACCACGGTCATTTTTTAACTTATAAATTTGACTTCGGTCAATTTTATAGGAGTACCCCAGTGAAACGCATCTTCATTCTCAACGGTCACCCAGCCGAACGCTCGCTTTCCCGCACCCTGGTGGAAGCCTATGCCGAGCAGGCTCGCGAGGCCGGGCACGAGGTTCGCATCACCCACCTGCACGACCTGACTTTCGATACCGATTTCGGATGGGTGGACTTCCAGCAACCCAAACCCCTTGAACCTGCGCTGGAGCAGTTTCTGCAAGACCTGTCGTGGAGTGAGCACTTCATGATGTCCACGCCCATGTGGTGGGGAGGACTGCCCGCCAAGCTCAAAGGCCTGTTTGACCGGGCCTTGCTGCCAGGGCGGGCCTTCGACACCCGGAACAAGAACCGAATCGGTCTGCCGTTGCCGCTGCTGAGTGGGCGCTCGGCGCGTGTGGTCATCACCTCCGACACCCCCGGCTGGTTCATGCGACTGGCCTACAAGAACGCCATGATCTGGCAGTTGCGCCGGCAGATCCTGGAGTTCGTCGGTCTCAAGCCCACAAAGCTGACCCACCTGGGACCCGCCAGCGAAGCCAAACCCGAGCAGGTGCAGCGCTGGGTGAAGCACCTCAAGGCGATGGGAGCCCAGGCCGCTTGATGAAACCGGGATCCCATCGCATCAGCCCCGCTCTCTCAGCACTATCTTCAACACCTTGCCGTAGTTGTTCTTCGGCAGCGACTCCACGATCTCATAGCGTTTGGGGCGTTTGAATCGGGCGATGTGGTCCAGGCAGAAGGCATCGAGCGCGGCGGAGTCCAGCACCGCATCGGGTTGCGCCACCACAAACGCCACCACGATTTCGCCCCACTCGGGGTCGGGCGCCCCCACCACAGCCACCTCGGCCACGCCGGGTGCGGTGAGCAGCACCTCTTCCACTTCGCGCGGATAGATGTTGCTGCCGCCACTGATGATGAGGTCTTTGCTGCGGTCTTTGAGGGTGAGGAAACCCTCATCGTCCAGCGTGCCCATGTCGCCGGTCCAGAGCCAGCCTTGGCGAATGGCCGCGGCGGTCGCTTCGGGGTTGCGCCAATAGCCTGCCATGACGCTGTCGCCTCGAATCAGCACCTCGCCCACTTCCCCGGGTGGCAGCGGCTGGCCGTCGGCCCCGGCCACGCGGATGCACACGGGGCTTTGTGCCAGGCCCACAGACGCGATGCGCCCTGCGTGGCGCGGGTGGGTGGTGTCGGCGAGATCGGCGCGGCACAGCGCAGTGCCGGTCATGGGGCTTTCGCCCTGGCCGTAGATCTGAACAAAACGCGGCCCCATGGTGCGCAGGGCACGCTGGATATCGGCGGCATACATGGGGGCGCCGCCGTAGACGATGGTCTTGATACTTTGGCCGCATTGATCGGGTGTGAGCCCTTGGGCCTCGGCTTCGTCCACGATGCGCTTGACGATGGTGGGCGCAGCAAACAGCGAGAGCGGCCCCAGTTCGCGCCCCAGCGCGAACAGCTCGGCGGCATCGAAGCCGCCCGAGGCGGGCACCACATGGCGCGCGCCGGCCATGAGGTGGGGAATGGCGTACAAACCAGCGCCGTGTGACATGGGCGCGGCGTAAGCGATGGCGTCGTGGGCGTGCACCGCATCCACATCGTTGAAGTAGGTGAGGCCCATGGTCAGCAAGTTGCGGTGCGTGATCATCACGCCCTTGGGACGACCGGTGGTGCCGCTGGTGTAGAACAACCAGGCGGTGTCGTCGGGGGTGCGTTCGGCAATAGCGCCGACAGGTTCAACCTGCTGGGTGGTGAAGGTTTCATTCATCCAGGCGTCGCACTCGGCCCCGTCCACATCCATCACGCCGTCGAGCCCGGTCAGGGCGGCCGGGTCGGGCACCACATCTGGCGTCACAAACGCCCAGCGGGCTTCGGCGTTGTCCACGATCCACTGCACTTCCCGGGTGTGCAGCTTGGCATTGACCGGCACCACCACGAGCCCAGCCCACCAGGCGCCGAACAGCAGCTCCAGATAGCGCGGGTGGTTGTGCATGAACAGCACCACGCGGTCACCAGGCACCAAGCCCCGGGCCGCCAGGCGAGCACCCACCCGGGCTGCACGCTCTGCCCACGCGCCATGGGTGGCCACACACACACCCCCACTGAAGATCGCGGGGCGGTTCGGGTGGCACAGAGCTTGTTTCTGCAGCAAATGGGCCAGATTCATGGGGGAGATCTCCGGGGTTGGGCGGGGTTTACGGGCTTCGCGGATACCTGACCCGTGTACCCCATTTTTCCATGGTTGACCGCACGCGGGCGCCGCCCAAGTGGGCGTTGTCCTACAAGGGTGCGCGCACCGGGCTGACAGCGGCGCAGGCGCTGGCCCGCGACCATGGTGCTGTATCCCGCGCCCGCGGGAATAGTTCGCCCCACCCCGCTCCGCTGCGGCCTCAGGGACGCCACAGGAGACCCCATGCCAGACCAGTCCCCCCACACGCCGCCACACCGCCCCCAACCCCCCCCGCCATCCCAAGCCACCGCTTCGACCAAGGCCACGCGGGCAACGAAGCGCCCACGTTCGGCCGGCCGCAAGGCGCTGATCGCGGGAGGCGCTTTGGTGGGGGTGGTGGCGCTGGGAGAGCTGACGGGTTGGCCCTTCCTGCGGGAGCCGCTGGAGCAACAGATCCACAACCGCACGGGCGTGGACATTCAACTCGATGGGCGCTTTCGCACCCGGCTGCTGGTGAGTCCCATGATGAGCGTGGAGCAGATCACCCTGGGCGCGGGCGGCGGGGTGGACGTGCCCCACCTGCTGAAGGCCAACAACCTGGTGGTGCAGTGGCGCTGGGGCGATCTCTGGCGCGCCCGCCAGGGCGCGGCGCTGCGGGTGAAGTCGTTGCAGGCCGACCGCATCGACGCGCACGCGGTGCGCCTCAAGAGCGGTGCGGCGAGCTGGGACATCGTTCCGCGCAACACCGACGCCCCACCCCAGACCGAGCCCGCGCCTCTGCCTGAGATCGAGCGGCTGGTGTTGCGCGAGGGCCAGGTCGCGTTTCGGGACGAGACGCTGGACATTGAACTCAACGCCACCATCGAGCACAGCCGCGAAGCGGGCGGCACCATGCCCTGGCAAGCCACGGCCGAGGGCAGCTACCGAGGGGCGCCCATCAAGCTGCAGGCCAAAGCCAGCGCCGACCTGCCGCTGCTGCTGCAAACCGACGCCGACGCGCCCCTCCTGCCGCTCCAGCTCAGCGGGCGCATCGGCAGCACCCAACTGGCTTTCGATGGTGCGGCGGGCGCGCTCTGGGCCGGCCAGGGGGTGGAAGGCCAGCTGAAAATCAGCGGCGATTCGCTGCAAGCCAGCGCCCGGCCGCTGGGGGTGACCTTGCCCGACACGCCGCCCTACCAGCTCAACGCCCGGGTGGTGCGCCAAGGGGCCACCTGGTCGGTGGTGAGCGACGAGGCCACGGTGGGCAGCAGTTCGCTCACAGCCAACCTGAAATTCCAGACCGATGCACACCCCCCGCGGCTGACCGGCGAACTGGGCGGCGCCCGGCTCGCCCTGGCCGACCTGGCGCCCGCCGTGGGCGCAGACAAACCACCCCGCCGCTCAGACCGGGTCTTGCCCGACGAACGCTTCGATGTGCCCAGCCTGGGCCAGATGGACGCCGATGTGCAGGTGAAACTGCGCCAGCTGGATTTCGGCACACCCGCTCTCGCGCCGGTGCAAGACCTCAAGCTCCACCTGCAACTCGCCAACAGCCGATTGGTGCTCTCGGCCCTGAGCGCGCGGGTGGCTGGGGGCACGTTGTCGGGAGACACCGCGTTTGAGGTGAAAGGGGACCTCCCGCAATGGGACGCGGCTTTGCGTTTTTCCGAGGTGGATCTGGACAGCTGGATCCGGGGCCTGAGCAAAGGCGATGCGAAAGATGCCAAAGGCGGCCAGCCCGATGCGCGCTCCTACATGAGCGGCACGCTGGATGCCACGGCACAGCTCAAGGGCCAGGGCCGCAGCGTGGCCGAGATCCTGGGATCGGCCAACGGTCAGTTCAAGCTGCGGGTCACCCATGGCCAGCTGTCACAGCTGGTCACAGAAGCCGCGGGGCTGGACGCGGCTCAGGCGCTGGGCATGTTGATCAAGGGCGACGAGCCACTGAAGCTCAACTGCGCCCTGGTGGATGCGGTGGTGCAAAACGGCGTGGTGAAGTCGCGCCACGCGGTGCTCGACAACGACGACAGCACCTTACGCCTGCAGGGGGGCCTGAGCTTCAAGAGCGAGGCCATCCAGCTGCGTTTGGTGTCAGAACCCAAAGACTTTTCTCCGCTGTCGCTGCGCTCGCCAGTGACGGTCAGCGGGCAACTCAAAACACCTCAGGTGGGCATTGAAGCGGGCGGCTTGCTGGCCCGCGCGGCCGGTGCCCTGGCGCTGGGCAGCCTGGCTCCGCCCGCAGCCCTGCTGGCGTTCATCGACGTAGGCAACAACGACGATCCCGCGCCCTGCGCACCCGCGCCGGCTGCAGCGTCCGAAAAAGCCACCTCCCCGGCCCCCCAGAAAAATTCATGAGCAATAACCAGACTCCCGCGGTTCCACCGCACACCACAGACAACGCCCAAACTTCAGACCGATCGGATTCAGACCGGTCGGCGTCACCCCGCCGGCCCACCTACGCCGCTCATACCATCCACACCCCCTTCACCAGCGAGGGTGCTCAGCCGGTGATGCCGGGCGTGCAGCGCTTTGTGCTGTCGGGTGCGGCCATTGCGCTCGGCATTCTGGGGCTGTATGCGGGGCAATCGTTGTTGATTCCGCTGGCGCTGGCGGCTTTGCTGGCATTTGTGCTGGACCCCCTGGTGACGTGGTTGCGCCGCTGGTCTGTGCCGCGCGGTGTGGCGGTGGGCGCGGTGATCACGGTCACCCTGGCGCTGATCGCGGGCGCCGGCGTCATGACGGCGCAGCAGGTGGGTGAGCTCGGCCGCGAGCTGCCCACCCACCGGCAGAACATCCAGAAAAAACTGCGCGATCTGCGCCCGGCGCTGGTGCCCTCGGGCGCCACGCGGGAGGTCGCGCGCCTGATGGGCATGGTCGAAGGCGAATTCGACGCGGCCAAGGAAGTGCTCCAGCTGGGCGACAAGAAACCCACCGCACGGGTCACGCGTGTGGCGGTGGAACCCGAAAAACAGGGTCCGATCACCTGGGCTCTGCTCACCTCGCTGGGGGTGCAGCTGGGCACCGCCGCGCTGGTGGTGATCTTGCTGGTGTTCATGTTGCTGCAACGGCGCGAGCTGCGCGACCGCTTGTTGCGGTTGATGGGAGGTGACCTGCACCTGATGGCCGATGCCCTGACGGAATCGGCCGCACGGGTGAGCCGGTATCTGCTGGTCCAGGTCATGGTGAATCTGGGCTATGGCCTGCCCATGGCACTCGGCCTGTGGTGGATCGGTGTGCCAGGCGCATGGCTTTGGGGCGGCCTGGCGGCGGTGCTGCGGTTTGTGCCTTACCTGGGGCCGGCGGTGGGTGCGATTTTCCCCTTGGTCATGGCGTTTGCCGTGGACCCGGGCTGGTCCATGGTGTTCTGGACCGTGGGTCTGATCGCCACACTGGAGCTGATCAGCAACAACATCGTGGAGCCACTGGCCTATGGCGGCAGCACCGGCGTATCGCCACTTGCCGTGTTGATCTCGGCGGCTTTCTGGGCCTCGCTCTGGGGCCCCATGGGCCTGGTGCTGGCCACGCCGTTGACCGTGTGCCTGGTGGTGATCGGGCGGCACCTGGCGCCGTTGCGATTTCTGGATGTGTTGCTGAGCAGTGAGCCGGTGTTTGACGAACCCACCCAGCTCTACCACCGGCTGATTTCGGGCGACTTCGACGAAGCCGAAGACCTGGCATTTGAGCGCGTGAAACACGGTTCGCTCATGGGTTTTTACAACGACACCGCGTTGCCCATGCTCGCCCTGGCCCACCGCCAGAATGCCCAGGGCGCCACCGCCGCCCACCGCCACCGCCTGCTGGCGGGCACAGCGCGCATGGTCGAAGAGCTGCGCGCCGACGACGGCACAGCCGCAGCGGGCCTCGCCTCCGAACCGACCCTGTTGTGCGTGGGCTTGCGCAGCGAAATGGATGCCTTGTCGGCCGACATGCTGGCCCATGCGTTCGTTCAGCAAGGTCGCGCCGCGTTGGCCGTGCCGATGGCAGATCTCATGGAAGGCGCGTCGAGCCGACCGGCCTGGTCCAAGGTCCAGACCATCCACCTCTGCACGCTCAGCGCCACGCCCCAGACCCAGGCGCGCCAGCAATGCCGCCGCCTGCGCCGGCTGTGGCCACAGGCGCAGCTTCACCTGGTGGGCTGGTGCGTACCCGAAGCGTTGACCACACCCGACCAGGCCCAGGCCATGGGCGTGGACGCGGTGTCTACCCAGCTGCAGGCGCTGGTGGATCAGACACCCAAACAGGTGGCTGCAAACCATCCGCCCGAAGACGATGGGCCCGCCAACAACACAGGTGCTCGCAGGCCAGCGGAAACCGCCAGCCCGACCAGCGACCCACCGCAGCCGGAACCACCCCAGCTGGCCGGGCTCGCCCGCGCCGTCCAGCGCGCTGCGGATGTGTTTGGCGTGGCGGTGGCCAGCCTGACGCTGAAGACCCCAGGCCCCGGTGTGCGCTGCGTGATGGCCGGCATGCCTGAGCACACGGGCTGGCGCACCGAGGCCATGCCCGCGCCCATGTCTCCGGTGGGTCGTGTGCTCTCGGGGGAGGGCACGCTGCGCTTGAGCGACCTGCACAGCGACCCCCGACACCTCGGCGCATCGCATGCGATGTACCGGCACCGGGGTTTCTTTGCGGGTGCACCGGTGCGGGATGCAGCCGGGCGCGTGGTGGGCGTGCTGGCGCTGCACGCACCGGTTGGAAACACCCTGGACACGGCCGAAAGCAGTTTGCTGGCTCAGCTGGCGTCGGACATGGGCGCCGAGGCCATGGCCTTGATCGGTGCCCTGGAAAACACCACGGCCCCCGACGAACAACAAGGACCCACCCCAGCGGCGTGGTCAGGCCCGGGAGAAGCCTGCACACCGGCCTGAGCCCCCAGCCTGGCGGACCTGGCCTGCGTGTGGGCCCAGTCCTACCCCAGTCTGTGCCTTCGGCCGACACCTTGCAGGCTCCAGGCTTCCTAAACTGAATCCATCGCAGCAACACCTGCTGCGCCGTATTCACCCCCCAGGCCTCGAGCAGCTTGCCGAGAGCCTCCTTCAAGGAGTCGACCATGTTGCATTACGCCGTTGTATTTTTTGTGGTGGCATTGATCGCCGCTGTGTTGGGTTTTGGCGGTATCGCCGCTGGCGCAGCAGGCATCGCCAAAATCTTGTTTGTTGTGTTTCTGATCATGGCCGTGGTGTCGTTTCTGTTTGGCTTGAAGCGCAAATAGAGCTAACCTGAACGGGAGCGGGCGGGGCATTCCACGCCCGCCTCTTGCGCTTCTTCAGGCCCTCCCTTTTTTTTCCTTTTCCCTCTTTTCCCTTCTCATGCACAGGAGATTTTCATGACCACATCCACTTCCACCATCGCTCGAACCGCCCACGAACTCACCGACCAAGGCGCCGACGCTGTGCACAGCGCCGTGAGCCAGGCCGCCGACAGCGCCAACGACCTGATCAACAAAACCCAGAACGCAGCCGCAGGCAGCGAAAAAACCATCAAGGAAGGCCTGGAGACCTTGCGCGAAGCCGTGCCAGCTACCCTGGCGCGCGCCTCGACCCAGGCCGAAGACCTGGCCCGCGCTGGAATTCACAAAGCGCGCGCCGCCGGCGAACAGATGGCACAACAAGCCCACCGCGTGGGCGACAGCACAGTGAGCTATGTGCGCCGGGAGCCCACCAAAGCCCTGCTGATTGCCGCAGCCGCAGGCGCAGCCGCCACCCTGCTGATCGGCTGGGCCACCCGCGAACGCCGCATCTCCACGCGCTATTGATGTCCATGCAGGCAGGCGCTAGGGCTGGAGCCCGTCAGCGCCTGCACCCTTGTTTCCGACCAGGCGCAGCGGCCGGCTTATTGCCGGGCGATGCGCCTTTTTCTCTTGCCCGATTCACTGAGGAGTGCCCGCCGTGATCCACCCCATCTTCATCACGATGGCCAAGAACCCCGGCCTCTTTCTGGAGCACGCCAGCGCCTATGCCGATCTGGCCTCGGCCGAGGTTGACACCTTGGCTGGTGGCCTGAAGCACCGCACGGTGTTGTCCGTGGCCACCGGTCTTCTGGCCCTGCTGGGTCTGGGGTTGGCCGGCGCAGCGGGGCTGCTCGCGGCAGCGCTGCCGCTGGCGGCCATGCCCCAGCCGTGGCTGCTCTGGGCCATTCCCTTGTGCCCCTTGCTGCTGAGCGCCGCACTGGCCTTGCGCTTGCGCCAGCTCAAGTCGCACGCTGCCTTCGGCACGCTGCGCCAGCAAGTCGCACAAGACATCGCCACACTCAAAATTCTGGACGAAGAATGACCCACTCAACCTCCACCCCAGCAACCACCACAGCCGAGCAGCGCACTGCCCTCGCTCTGCAACGCATCGAAGCGTCGCGCACCCAGCTCATCCTCACCCTCGCACCCACTGGGCCCAGACGGTCGAAGCAAAAGGCACAGCCGGGCCAGGCGGGCAGCGCCAACAACGCATCTCCAGGCGCGCCCTTCGCCGCCTCGCTGGCAGCACACATGGGGCAGCAAGGCCTGGGCAAGGGCACATGGCAGGCCTTGACCGGCGCTGCGACCGACTGGTTAAACAAACAACCCTGGTACGCCTCGGCCGAGCTTGTGGGCACCACACTGGTCCACGAGGCGCAACCCTTCGTTCGCCGCCACCCCTGGGCCTGTCTGGGCGCTGCTGCGGCGGCCGGCGCGGCTTTGGCGGCTCTGCGACCCTGGGGCTGGCAACCGGTGCAACACCGCATGGCGCCCTGGCGCAGCCAGGTGGGCAGCCTGGTCTGGGGGCAACTGACCCAGGCGCCGGTTCAAATGGCCCTGGCAGGCGCCTTGGCCGCCTGGATCAGCAGCGCGAGCGCCAGCCCTCGGCAGAGCAAGCCCCCAGAGCGGCCTGACCCGCCGCCGGCGCCCGAAGCCGATGCGACCACCACAAAGCCTGCGCCCGAATCGCCACCCTCTGCCTCGGCGGCGGACGCGCGGCCCGCTTCGTCGCCTGGCGTCATGGCCGTGACCGCCCCCTTGGAACCTTGAAAACGGGGGCATGAACACCGGGACACCGGTGATCGCACCCGGTAGGTCCCACGCAAAACAATGCCGGCCCAAGCGCCGGCATTGTTTTGCAGAAAAAATATGACCGACCGGGATGGCTTATTGCGCTTCGACCCTGGCCACCAGCTCTGTGGGCACCATCACCGTTGCGCCCAAGGCGATGCCTTCGCGGTTCACTTCGTCCGGCAACAAGCTGGAGCCGGACAGATTCTGGTGTTGCCGGCGCAGTTCACCACGGTCGGTAGCCGTATTGACCACCACGACAAACGCAGTCAGCAACAGGCCAGCGACTGCCAGCATCAACCAGATCAGCGCGTGCAGCCAGGGGCTGGTTTCATTCGACATGTTCATGGGGTTCTCTCAATGTGATTGACGTTGAACCCATCTTCGAGGCAGGACTTGTAACGCCATGTCAGCCCACAGCGCCGACGCTTGTAGGACAGTGCCTCAGGCGGGCGACCGGCTGCGAGACCCTCGGGCCTGCGCATACACCCAGGTGAACTCCGCGCCCATCAGGAAAATCTGGGCCGAGTAATACACCCACAGCAACACCACCACCAGCGAACCCGCGGCACCATAGGCCGACGCCACACCGCTGGCACCGAGGTAAAGGCTGATCAGAAATTTGCCCACGCTGAACAGCAGCGACGTCACCACCGAGCCCACCCACACGTCTTTCCACTGCACATGGGCGCGCGGCATGAGCTTGTAAATCATGGCGAAGATCGCCGAGGTGAGCAGAAAACTGACCCCAAAGTTCAAACCCTGCGCGATCCATTCCCACGGCCCCAGCGCACTGCTCCACCAGCGCCCCAGTGCGGTGACCACAGCGCCCACCACCAGAGACACCATCAGCAGGAAGGCCAGTCCCAGGATCAGACCAAAGGACAGCACGCGCGCGCGCAACAACCCCCAGAGGCCTGTCCCGCCCGGTCGATCGGGCGCCTCCCAGATGCGGTCGAGTGCGCCTTGCAACTCGGCAAACACGGTGGTCGCGCCCACCAGCATGGCGCCCAGCCCCACCACCGTGCCCCACCAGCTTTCCGCCGGTTCACTGGCGCTGGCCACCATCGCCTGGATGGACGCCGCCGCCTGCTGTCCAAACAACCCCACCAGTTCGTCCATGAGGTGGCCCTGAGCCGCCTCGCGACCCAGCAGCAAGCCAGCCACCGAAATCACGATCAGCAACAGGGGCGCCATGGAAAAGAAGGTGTAGTACGAGAGCGCGGCGCCCATGCTGGCGGCACGGTCATCGACCCAGCCTTGCGCCGTGGCCTTGCCCATGGCCCACCAGCTGCGACCAGGACGGGACGGAGAAAGCGGCGTGGCGCCGCCAGCCGGCGGGTGTGCAGCAAAAGGGGATTTCATGGTGACCCATGGTGCGAGCGCGCAACGTGCCCGCAGGTCAGACATCACAGTCCCTGCCCGTAGGACAATCGCCCGGCTGGCTGCCCCCGCAAGGCAGCAAAAGCGCCCCAGGGAGGGTGTTCAAAACGCACGGCCTGCGCGGGCGTTTTGAACACCCTCCCTAGCCCAGCACCACGGGGTTGGCCAGCCAGAGCATGGCGTTCAACACGCCGGCAAACGACACCCAGGCCCACAAGGGCAACAGCAGCGCGCCAAACAAGGGCCGCACCCGCCAGAAGGACCGCACGGTGAACGCGATCAGCGCCCACAACACCACCAGGTCCACCAAGGCCCAGGCACCCAGGCGCTGGTTGAAGAACAACCAGGACCACAGGGCATTGGGCACCAGCGCCACGGCGTACAACGCCAGGCCTGTTGCGCCGGACACGGTGCGCCGGTACCGCCAGACCTGCCAGGCGGCCAAGGCCATCAAGCCATACAACAGCGACCACACCGGGCCGAACACGCTCGGCGGCGGCGCCCAGTCGGGTTGCACCAGTTGGGCGTACACCTCAGGCGCTTGCGATGAGGCCAAGCCACCCAGCGCCGCGGCGCCCAGGGTCAGCGCGAACCAGAGCAACGCGCCGCGCAGGCTGTCGCCCGAGGTGATGGGCGAAGGTGCCACGTCCGGGTGGCTTGCTTTTTCGACAACAGACATGGTGGTGATTCCTGAGAGACTCATTCAGCGGGTGGCGACGGGCTGTGGCCTGAAGCACCGGTCGCCGAAACGGTCAAAGCGTGTTGTAGAAGCGTCAAGGCTAAACCCACACGGCAACGGCCGGTGTCAGACAACCGCGCATGGCCCTGGGAATGGCAAGGGATCACAGCTGGCTGCGCAGCAGGCGAGCGCCCTGCTCCTGCATTTTCTGGTGCCAGGGTCGGCTGCGCCACATGGCGAGCGTGATGCGTCTGCCCTGCGCCCAGTCCGCTTCAAAAACCGCATGCATGCGCGCAGCAAACGCCGGGTCCAATACGTTGAGGTTGGCTTCGTCGTTGAGCAGGAATGAGCGGTTGTCAAAATTGGTGGAGCCCACCGACACGAAGTGTCCGTCCACCACCAGCCCCTTGTTGTGGAACATCGTTGGCTGGTACTCGGCGATCTGCACACCCGCACGCAGCAAGGGCCCCCAACTGGCCCGGGAAGCCTTGCGGACAAAGATCGAATCGATGTGCCCGCAGGGCAGCAACACCCGCACCACAACACCCCGTTCTGCGGCTGCCGTGAGCGTTCGGATGGTGAGCGAATCGGGTACGAAATAAGAGGCCGATAGATCGATGTATTCCCGCGCAGCGGTGAGCGCCAGCAAAAACATCAGGTGCATGCTCTCGCTGCCGCCCGAAGGTGAGCTGCTGAACATCTGCGCGGCCTGGTCACCAGCGGGCTTCAAAACAGGGAAATACGCTTCGCCGTGCAGCACCTGTCCGGTTGCACGCATCCAGTTGTCGAGAAACACCGCCTGCATCTGCGCCACCACCGGCCCCTCGACGCGAAAGTGCGAATCCCGCCATTCCTCTGGCGAACGCGCATCGCCCAGCCACTGGTCGGCAATACCCACGCCCCCGGTAAAACCCAGCAACCCATCGACCACCATCAGCTTGCGGTGGGTGCGGTTGTTCATGCGGGCCCAGTTGATCCAGTGGGGTTTGTGGAAGCGTTTGACCACTGCGCCGCTCGACTCCAGGCGTTCCACCATGGAATCATCCATCTTCAGGCTGCCCACCCAGTCGAGCAGCACATGCACTTTCACGCCTGCCCTGGCCCGATCGCACAACGCGGTGACAAACGCCTCCCCCACCTCACCGCCCCAGTAAATGAAGGTCTCAAACGTGATGGTGGCTCTGGCACCCGCAATGGCCTGGAGCATGGCGGGAAAAATGCGGTCGCCATTGAGCAGCGCCTCGATGCGATTGCCTTCCAGCAACTGGGGCCCGAGCAGCGAACCCAGCGAACGCCTGAACGCGGCGTCGTCCGTCTCGTACAAGCGGGGCAGGGTTTTTTCGATGCGTTTTTCGCCACCGATCAGGTTGATCACCAGCAGGGTAATGAGCACCGTGACCACCACGGCGGCCAGCGCCACCCCAGCGTAAGAAGCACTCAACATGCCACCGGGCGTCTCACTGGATCAGGCCGTTGGTCATGGCGTAATAAGTGAGATCGCTGTTGCTGGCGAGCTTGAGCTTCTCCAGCACACGGGTGCGGTAGGTGCTCACCGTCTTCACGCTCAGAAACATCGCCTCGGCCATGCTGCCGATCGTTTCGCCTTTGGCCAAACGCAAGAACACCTGCAGCTCGCGCTCGGACAACAGCTCGTGCGGTGGGCGGTCCAGCCCCCCGGCCACACCTTCGGCCAGCAAGGCAGCCACGGCCTGGCTGATGTACTTGCGCCCCATCGACACGGTGCGGATCGCGTTCACGATCTCTTCGGGGTCGCACTCTTTGTTGAGGTAGCCACTGGCCCCCTGCCGCAACAAATTGGTGGCGTAGTGGGCCTCTGGAAAGCCGCTGAGGATGAGAACCGCCAAGTCCGGGAAGCGGGCCTTGATGGACTTCAGCGCTTCAACGCCGTTCTGATCCGGCATGGAGATGTCCATCACCAAAACATCGACATCGCCGGCTCTGGCGAGCTCCAGTGCCTCAGCGCCGCTGGCGGCCTCGCCGGTCACACGCAAGTCCACGTGGTCCGACAAAAACTGCTTGAGGCCGGCCCGCACCACAGCGTGGTCGTCAACAATGCCAACTCTGATCATTTGATGTTTCTTTCTTTCAGAATGGCGCCCGACGGGCGCGTGCAGCCACTTTAGCGGCGACCACGTCCAGGCGACGTCGGACGAATCCTACGCCACGCTTCGCGGCCCAGTGTGGTGCCGCTGCAAGACCTGACCACTTGCCGGTATTTCACCACCCATGAACCACCCGAGCAAGCCATGAGGCGCCGTCCTACAAACCCTCAAGCCGCACGCCGACAGGCAAGCCCCTCGGTGTTTTCTACAGTGGAGTCACAGCAGCACAACACACTGCGCGGCTGTTGACCACCCCGGCTCACTGAGCCGGCTTAACCCATCTGAAGAAGGAATACACATATGAACTGGGAACGCATTGAAGGCAACTGGAAACAACTCAAGGGCAAAACCGTTGAGCAGTGGGGCAAACTCACCGACGACGATCTGGACGTGGTCGCTGGCCGCCGCGAACAGCTGACCGGCAAAATTCAAGAGCGCTACGGCATCGCCAAAGACGAAGCCGAAAAGCAGGTCTCTGCCTGGGAACGCAGCGCCACCGACGACTGGTTCAAGCCCTGACCGGCCGAGCCGATTTCCCTGCCCCTTCGCCGGACCGCCCGCCAAAGATGCCAAACAGGTGACCACCGCTTCGAACGCATCCATGGGCGGCCCCGGCAGGGGTCAGGGGCCAACGGCAAAAAGCCCACCCCCACAGTTTCCTCCCCCATTTTTGTCGGTTTTGTCCGACACGCAGGCGGGATGCAGGCCGATGTCTTGACCGCCACCCAACCCCTATCGTGAACACCACACGTCACGTGGTCCTCACGCGAGGTCAGAAAAATCCTATTCTGGAGCACACAACATGAACATGATCCGTCGCACCCAAATCGTTATCGCCACCAGCGCCGCCGCTTTCGCACTTGCCGCCTGCGGAGCCAAGGAAGACACCACCGTCGGTCAGAAACTGGACGGCGCCATCGAACAAACACAGCAAGCCGCCGCCAGCACCCAGGCAGACCTGCAGGTCGCCGCGACCGAAATGAAGCGCGAAGGCGAAGCAGCCATGGACTCCGTGTCCGACAGCGCCATCGACCTGGCCATCACCGCCAAGGTCAAGGCGGCTCTGGCGGCCGACGACCAGCTGAGTGCCGTGGGCATCAATGTCGACACCCTCAACGCCGTGGTTTCGCTGCACGGCCCCGCCCCAACGGTGGAAGCTGCCGAGCGGGCCACGGTGTTGGCCAAGGCTGTCAGCGGAGTGAGCGAGGTGAAAAACATGCTCACCGTGGCCGGCAAGAGCTGATTCCCGCAGCCCAACGATCCAAAAAAACAACCGAAGCATCTGAAACGCAACCGACCCACCCCGGCCCGAAGGACCCCATGACGAAAAAGGCATCCCCTACCCCATCGAAAAAGGCATCGGCCCAGCCGGCGCCTCGCACCATGAAACTGGACCCACGCGGCCTGGCCGCCGCGCGCAAAAACCTCGACGACGGCGCTCACACCCCCGCCTACGGCGCTTGGCGTGACGACATGGTGCAGCTGCTCAACGATGCGCTCGCCACCGAACTCACCTGTGTGCTGCGCTACCGGCGCCACCACTTCACCGCCAAGGGCCTGGCTTCACCCAAGATCGCAGAAGAGTTTCTGGTGCACGCCAACGAAGAGCTGGCCCATGCCGACCGGCTGGCCGAACGCATCGTGCAACTGGGTGGCAAGCCCGATTTCAACCCCTCCGGACTGGCCAAGCGCAGCCACGCCGAATACGACGACTCCACCGATCTCAAAGCCATGATCAAGGCCAACCTCGTGGCCGAACGGGTGGCCGTGGAGAGCTACCGCCAGATGATCGATCTCATTGGCAGCAAGGATTCCACGACCCGTCGCCTGCTGGAAGACATCCTGGCCGACGAAGAAGAGCACGCCGACGAGCTTTCGGACTGGCTGGCCACCTGAGGCGGCTGCGGGGTTTCGCCGAAGCATCAAACCCCGGCCACCAGCCTCTTTCCCCACACACCTCCGACCTCCAAAAGGAAAACCCCATGAACAACCGCTTTGCCCTCATCTTCACCCTGGCCATTGGCACCGCCTACCTGACCGGCTGCGCCGTCGCCCGCGACCAACAAACGGTGGGCTCTTTCATCGACGACTCAACCATCACCACCCAGGTCAAAGCGCGCTTTGCCGACAACCCCAACGTCAGCGCCTTGTCCATCAAGGTGGAGACCCTCAAGGGCGTGGTGCAACTCGCCGGTTTTGCCAAGTCCGCCGATGAACGCGACAGCGCCGAGATCATTGCCCGACGCGTCTCGGGCGTGAAAGACGTGGTCAACGACATCGTGGTTCGCCCGTAACACACCCTTGATGCCGGTCGTTCTGTTGCGGTTCACGGGCGCGCTGTCAGCGGTGTCCTACACAACGGGCGCTCAAACCCGCTTATCGTTCACCATCGGAAGGTGGTCAGGCCCAGCGGGCCCACCCCCTTGCTCAAGCAACCCCTAGCCGGCGCACGCGCCTGTACCTTTTGTATCTGCGGACAACCCCCTCGGCCGCACTGCCCATGACCACCCTGCGCGCGCTCATCGTCGAGGACAACCCTGTGATCCTCAACAACCTCATCGCCACTCTGGAAGAGCTGTCGGATTTGCGCGTGGTGAGTGCGGTGGGCAACGAAAAAGAGGCGATTCAGGAGCTGATCACCCGCGCGCCCGAACTGGACCTCGTGATCATTGACATTTTCCTCACCTCCGGCAGCGGGCTCGGCGTCTTGAAATATGCGCGCGACCTGGACATGCCGGCCCGGCGCGTGGTGCTCACCAACTACGCCACGCCTGACATGCGTCGCCGCTGCACGGAGCTGGGCGCCGACCAGGTCTTTGACAAGTCCAGTGAGCTGGAAGAGTTGATTGAATACTGCGACAAACTGGCCAAGGCCTGACCGCATGCACACCCTTGAATCGGATCAGGCGCAGCTGATCGAGCCGCCGCCAAGCAGGGCCAAGTCGCCCCCCTCACCGGCGCTGCTGCTCGCCTGGCGCCCTTTTCTTGTGGCCTTGCTCTCGGTGGCCTTGGCCCTCACCCTGGTGGTTTCCCTGGAGTGGTCCTACCAACGCGCCAGCAGTTCGCTGTCGACCATGCAAAAGCGCGATACGGCGCGGATCGCAGCGGAGACCCTGCTGCGACGCCTCATCGATGCAGAGACCGCCCAGCGCGGTTTTTTGCTCACGGGGCGTGAGTCGTACCTGCGCCCCTTCACAGACGCCGACCACGATGTGGACACCGCTTTGAAGCAGCTCAATGCGATGTACGCCGAGAGCCCTGCCTTTCAGGCACTGGTGGCTTCGGTGGGCATCAGTGCGGAGACCAAGTTGACCGAGCTGAGGCTTTCATTGCGCTGGTACCGCGATGGCGACGAAGCCGCCTGGCGCGGGCTGCTGATGTCTGACCTGGGCTGGGAACGCATGCAGTCGGTGCGGCATTCGGTGCGCACGCTCATTGAGGAAGCCACCACAGCCGCCGACCAGGAACAGCAGACCATCGAGCAATCCTTGCAATGGGGCCGCCTGGCCGTTCACTTCACCACCTTGATGGCGGTGCTCTGGCTGGTTTTTTTCCTGCGCAAGAGTGCAGCCTTGCAGCGCGCGCACGAAGAGCACACCGACGCCATCGCCGAAGAACACGATCGCCTGGAGCACAACGTGGCCCAGCGCACCCAGGAGCTGGCGGCTCTCAACCTGCACCTGCAAACGCTGCGCGAGGGCGAGCGCGGTCGCCTTGCGCGGTCATTGCACGATGAGCTGGGCGCCACCCTGACAGCGGCCAAGCTTGACGTCACCCGGCTGCGGCGCGCCGCCGAACCCCTGAGCCCGGCGATGCAAGAACGCTTGCAACACCTCGCGACCGAAATCGATTCCGGCATCGGCATCAAACGCCGCATGATGGAAGAGTTGATGCCCCCTGCGCTGCACAACCTCGGCCTGCGCACCGCGCTGGAAATTCTGGCCGCCGATTTTCGCGAGCGCCACGCCGCCGAAGTGCAGATCGACTTCGAACAGGTCGACGCAGACGAAGCCGGGCGCAACGCGCTGTTCCGGGTGGTGCAGGAAAGCCTGCGCAACATCGAGCAGTACTCCGGCGCCACGCAGGTCACGCTCCGGCTGAGCGGGCGTCAAGGCCAGGCCAGCATTGAAGTCCACGACAATGGCATTGGCTTTGACACCCGGCAACTGACTGCGCGCAGCGGTGCGGCGCCAGGCGATTCACCCAAAGGCCACGGCTTGAAGCAATTGCAATACCGACTGGAATTGGCCGGCGGCCAATTCAGCGTGTCCTCGTCGGCCAGCCAAGGCACGACCATCCGTGCCAGCGTACCGCTGTCATCCACGACAGACTGACCCACCATGACGCTCCCCACCTCTCAACGAGGCAGCTCCTTTCGCCATTCCTTCGAAGCCGTGGCCCGGGGCCGCTACCTGATGCCGGTGGTGCTCGCGCTGGGGGTGACCACCATGGCGGTCAACGAGAGCACCTTCCAGCATTCCTTCGGCACGCTCAACACAGGCATCGCCCTGACCGACGCCCGCGTCCAGGCGGCCGAAACCCTGCAACTGCTCACCGATGCCGGCTTGTATGCCCGCTCATACATCCTTTCGGGCTCACCCGACGAGGCCGTGGAATACCGCGCCACGGTGGAGCGCATGCAGGCAGTGAAACAAAAGGCCTTCGACCTGGTGAGCAAAGTCGACCCCCAGGGCCAGGTCTCTGTCGAGGCGGTCGAACAACTGGTCAATGAACACATTCGCAGCACGGATGAATGGGTGATGCTGGTGGCCCGGGGCGATACCGAAGCGGCGCTGACGGCCGCCGTGAGCAGCACAAACAGGGAACGGCGGGACCGCTTGCGCGAAGCGTTCGCCAGCGTACTGGAGAGCGCAGCGGGCATCCAGCAGGGTGCGCGCTTTTCGCTCTACAACGCCTTGTCCATGAGCCGCTTTGCCGTTCACCTGCTGGCCCTCGCCGCCGTGTTGAGCATGTTCATGTTCCGGCGCCAGTTGCGCCTGGGCGATGAGCAACTGGCCAAAGAGCAGTTGCTGCTGGCCGACCGGGTCAAGGAGCGCACGGCCGAGCTGACGGAGATGGCCACCCACCTGGTGCACGCCCGCGAAGACGAACGCGCCCACATCGCTCGGGAACTGCACGATGAAATGGGCGGGTTGCTCACCGCCATGAAGCTCGACTTCGCCCGCCTGCGCCGCCTGCCCGACATGCCCGACAAGGCCACGGAGCGCATGGCCTCGATCGAAGCACGTCTCAACGAAGGCATCGCCCTCAAACGCCGCATCATCGAGAATTTGCGGCCGTCGTCGCTGGAGCAATTGGGACTGGTCCCGGCACTGGATATCTTGTGCCGCGACATGTCTGCGGCCCTGAGCAGACCCGTGCATGCCGATCTGCAACCCGTGAATGTCGAAAATGCTGCCGAGCTCACCCTCTACCGCATCGCACAGGAGTCTCTGACCAACGCCGGCAAATACGCCCATTGCAGTCGGATCGAGGTGCAGCTCAAACAAGCCGGGGGGTCGGTGACCCTGCGGGTGCACGACGATGGACGCGGTTTTCAACCGCAGCAAGTAACCCATGGCCGCCACGGCCTTGTCGGCATGCGTGTTCGCGTGGAGTCCCACGGTGGCCGCCTGAACTTGAAGAGCGCGCCAGGCCAGGGCACCACCATCGAAGCCACCTTGCCGGTGCAGGACACGCGCAAGGCACCGCCCGACACCGCCCGCAGTTGAATGTGCGTCCCACCGCCTGGGCCGGTCAACCGAGCGCCGTGGCAAGCGATCCGGCAGGTGTGGGCCAACCCCCCGCCCACATCTCACGTACAGTGAGCCTCATGGTCGATTCTTTGCCCCCCCTGATCCAGGCCCTGCTGTCGGCTGACCGGTACGCCCACCCCGTGGGCAACGTCTCGGTGATTGAAACCCACGGTGCCTGGGTGCTGCTGGCCGGCGAATTCGCCTACAAGATCAAAAAGCCAGTGCACTTTCCGTTCATGGATTTCAGCACGCTCAACGCCCGGCGCCGCGCTTGCGAGACCGAAGTCCGGGTCAACCGGCGGTTCCAGACGCACGACCGCCCCGCCACGCAGCTGTACCTTGGCGTGTTGCCCCTGTTCGGCACACCCGATCAGCCGCGCTGGGGGAGCCTCGGCACCCAGGGCGAAGGCGAAGACCAGGCTTTCGAATTCGCGGTGCAGATGCGGCGATTTGACGAATCCCAGCGGCTGGACCACTTGTGTGAGCGCGGAGCGCTCACACCCGATCACATCCGTTCGCTGGCTCGGCGCATGGCGGCGTTTCAGACCAGGGCCGCGGTGGCGGACCCGGCCAAGCGCTGGGGGCACCCGGCCGCGGCCATGCGCTGGCCACGCGACAATTTCCAGACACTCGCTGCCTCGCTCCCCAGCGAGACCGATGCCGCCCTGGTTCGCCAGCTGCGCGACTGGACCGACGAAAGCTTTGGCTCCATCGAACCCCTGCTGTCCCGGCGACGGCAAAAAGACCGGGTGCGCGAAGGCCACGGCGACCTGCATCTGGCCAACCTGGTGTTGATCGATGGCGAAGTCTTGCCTTTTGACGGCATCGAGTTCAACGACGAACTGCGCTGGATCGATGTGGCCAACGACATGGCCTTTGCCTGGATGGACCTGCTCCACCAACAACAACCTGGCCTGGCCAACCTGCTTTTGAGTGAGTGGCTGGACGCCAGTGGCGATGTGTCCGCGCCCGCTGTGTGGGGCTTTTTCGCCAGCTACCGCGCGGGGGTGCGCGCCAAGATCGCTGCGATTCGCCTGGGCCAGCTGGGCGGCGAGGGGCGGTCGCCCGAGGCCGACGCCAGCCTGGTGCAAGCGCGGCGCTACCTGGAACTGGCGAGGGACATCAGCCGCCCGCCCCCACCGCAGTTGATCATCACCCACGGCCTCTCGGGCAGCGGCAAAACCTGGGCGTCTGGCCGCTGGCTGCAAGCCGAGGCCAGCGGACGCGCCATCCGCCTGCGCTCCGATGTGGAACGCAAACGCCTGCATGGCATGAACGCACTCGCCCCCACCGGATCGGAGATGAACGCAGGCCTCTACAGCGCCCAGTCCCATGGTGATACCTATGCTTCACTGCTCGCGCGCGCTCGCAACCTGATCCATGACGGCTGGAGTGTGCTGATCGACGCTGCCTTTCTTCGCGTCGCGGAGCGCCAGGCTTTTGCCGCCCTGGCCCAGGCCGCCCAATGCCCGTTTCACATCCTGGCGCCGAGCGCCCCGATTGACGTGCTGCGCGCGCGGATCACGGCACGGCAGGCGCAGGGCCACGACGCCTCCGAGGCCACGGTAGCCGTACTGGAACAGCAGCTGGGCTGGCTGGAGCCGTTGACCGAAACCGAGCGCGCAGCGTGCTTGCCTACGCTCAACTGACACCGCACCGAAGAAATTTCAAACCCGAAAAGCTGCTTTCACAAGCCAATTGGGTGGGGGCTCGCTACCATCGAGCCCACAAAGAACCACTTCCGGAGACCATCCCATGCCCGTGATCACCACCATCGAAGACCTGCGTGTACTCGCCGAAAAGCGCGTGCCACGCATGTTCTACGACTACGCCGACTCGGGCTCGTGGACCGAAAGCACCTACCGCGCCAACTCGGAAGACTTCCAGAAAATCAAGCTGCGCCAACGCGTGGCGGTGAACATGGAGAACCGCTCGACCGCGACGAAAATGGTGGGGCAGGACGTCAAGATGCCCGTGTGCATCGCCCCTGTGGGGTTGACCGGCATGCAAAGCGCCGATGGCGAAATCAAAGCCGCCAAGGCCGCCGAGACCTTTGGCATTCCGTTCACGCTGTCCACCATGAGCATCTGCTCCATCGAAGACATCGCGGCCCACACCACGGCACCCTTCTGGTTTCAGCTCTACATGATGCGCGACCGCGAAGCCATGGCCCGCATGATCAACCGTTGCAAGGTCGCCAAATGCAGCGCCCTGGTGCTCACGCTCGACCTGCAGGTGATCGGCCAGCGCCACAAGGACCTGAAGAACAAGATGCGCGCCTCGGTCATTCCGAGCCTGGGCAACATCCTCAACATCGCGACCAAACCGCGCTGGGTACTGGGCATGATGGGCACCAAGCGCCACACGTTCCGCAACCTCGTGGGGCACGTGAAAGGCGTCAGCGACATGAGTTCGCTCGCCTCCTGGACCAACGAACAGTTCGACCCGACCCTGTCGTGGGCCGATGTTGAATGGGTCAAGCAGCAATGGGGCGGCAAGCTCATCCTCAAAGGCATCATGGATGTAGAAGATGCCAAGCTGGCCGTGGCCAGCGGGGCGGATGCCATCGTGGTCAGCAACCACGGTGGCCGCCAGCTCGACGGCGCGCCCTCCAGCATCGAAGCACTGCCCGCCATCGTTGCGGCCGTGGGCGATCAGATCGAAGTCTGGATGGACGGCGGCATCCGCAGCGGCCAAGATGTGCTCAAGGCCTGGGCGCTGGGCGCTCGCGGCACCATGATCGGCCGCGCCATGGTCTACGGCCTGGGCGCCATGGGCGAAGAAGGCGTGTTGAAAGCGCTGCAGATCATCCACAAGGAGCTGGACGTGACCATGGCGTTTTGCGGTCACACCAACTTGCAGCATGTCGACAAAGGCATACTCCTACCCGGTACCTACCCGCGATAACGCGATCTCACATTGACCAGCCATTCACCCCGCATGCCCGACACCGATACCCGCACTTCCGAGAACGCATCCGCCCCATTTTTCAAGCGCGTCAGCACCTGGTGGCGCGCCCTGGCCGTCTTCCTCGCGCTCGTCGTGATGCTGGGCCTGGCGGCGGGTACCAGCATGCTGTTTCAGCTGCGCGATCAGATCCAGCACCTGCAAACGCGCCTGACCGAAGTGCCGCAGGTGCGCGATATTTCCGTGCTGCTCGATGAACAGCAGCGCCCGGCCATGCTGATCACGGTGACGCCCCAGCAAGGCAGCATGCTGATCCAGCGCCTCAACGAGGTGAAAGAAGGCCGTGAAGACAGCATGCAGATCTGGGCCCTCAAAGAAGGCGCCGAACCCCGCTCACTGGGCGTGATCACCAGCAAATACAAAACCCTGGAAATGCCCATCGCGCCTGAAGCACTGCAAGGTGTGAACGAACTGGGCATCAGCGCCGAAGAAAGGGGCGGCGTGTCGGCCAGCAATGGCCCCAGGCTGCCCTGGTTGTTCAAGGGCTGGCTGGTGCGCAAGGCGCAGTAAGGTTCGCTCGACCTGGGAGCGCAGGCCCCGCACAACGGCCCTGTTTTTGAGGCAGATCAATGCGCAGCCTCACAAAAGGGCCAAACTGATGTGATGGGTTTTGGCCCCTTCACACCATGAGCAAACGGTTCCCCATCCACCCGTCCCATCCCGAGCGCAACTGCTGGGGGTGTGACCGCTATTGCAAAGCCGGCGACATGCTCTGCGGCAATGGCTCGGACCGCACCCAACACCCTGAGGAAACGCTGGGGCCGGACTGGGTCGATGTTCTGGGGTTTTCCTCAGAAACCACCCCTGCTGCTTCAGAAGCGCCCGAAAGCGGGCCAACAACCGCCGCATCCTGCGTGCACCCCTGAAGCGACACGGATGCGCCGTGCGCGCTATGCTTTCCAGGGTGAGCTCCCTCCCACTGTCATCGCGGCCCCGCCGCATCGCCCATCTGGACATGGACGCCTTTTTTGCGTCGGTGGAGCTGCTGCGTTATCCGCAGCTCAAAGGCTTGCCGGTGGTGATTGGCGGCGGGCGGCGCAAGGAAGACGATGTATTGGCGCAGCTGCGCGAGGCCTATCCCGATCGGGACTGGGGGCCCGGTTCGCTCGACCGCATTCCCGTCGACTTTTTCCCGCTCCTGGCGGGCTACACCGGCCGCGGCGTGGCCACCACGGCGACCTATGCGGCCAGGCAGTTCGGCGTGGGTTCGGCCATGGGCCTCATGAAAGCCGCCAAGCTGTGCCCCCAGGCGATTCTGCTGCCGGTGGACTTTGACGAGGTGCGGCGCATTTCGCGCCTGTTCAAGGCCACCATCACCGACATCGCTCCCTTGATGGAGGACCGGGGCATTGATGAGGTCTACATCGATTTCACCGATGTGCCCGGCGGGCAGCGCGAAGGCGGGCGGGTGCTGGCCCGGCTGATCCAGAAGTGCATCTTTGAGGCCACGGGCCTCACCTGCTCCCTGGGCGTGGCGCCCAACAAGCTGATCGCCAAGATGGCCAGCGAATTCAAGAAACCCAACGGCATCAGCATCGTCACCCTGGACGATCTGCAGACCCTGATCTGGCCGCTGCCTTGCCGCAAGGTCAATGGCGTGGGGCCCAAGGCGGACGAAAAGCTGCAAAAACACGGGCTTCACACCATTGGCGATCTGGCCGCCAGGGAGCGGGGATGGCTGATCAACACCTTCGGCAAAAGCTACGGGGCGTGGCTGCACGAGGTGAGCTGGGGCCGCGACGAGCGCCCGGTGGTGACCAGCAGTGAGCCGGTGAGCATGAGCCGCGAGACGACCTTCGAGCGCGATCTGCACGCCGTGCGCGACCGCGCCGAGCTGGGCGCGGTCTTCACCCGGTTGTGCGAGCAGGTGGCGGCCGATTTGCAACGCAAGGGCTACGCCGGCAAGACCATTGGCATCAAGCTGCGCTACGACAACTTCCAAAGCGTGACACGCGACACCACCATCGACAGCTTCACAGCCGACGCCGCCACGATCCGCCGCCAAGCCGGCCTGTGCCTCAAGCGCGTGGACCTCACACGGCGCATCCGCCTGCTGGGCGTGCGTGTGGGCAAACTCGTCAAACCCGGGACAGAAGAAGCCCAGGGGCCGGGCTACAGTGAACAAGAAACAACCCCTGCCCGAACCGCTAGAGAGAGACCCTCCGATGACTACACCGACCTGCTTTTCCCTGAGCTCGACTGACGACCACGTGGCCCACCTCGTGTTGAACCGCCCCGAGGTGCTCAACACCATGCACCCCACCTTCTGGCGCGAGCTCGATGAAATCCTCACGCAGATCCACCGCGAGGGCACGGCCCGCGCCCTGGTGATCAGCAGCACCGGCAAGCATTTCTCGGCCGGCATGGCCCTGGAAACCTTCTCCGGCGCCATCCAGATGGACGACAAAAGCCCCGAAGGCCGTGCGGCCATTTTTGACACGCTGGGCGACATGCAAGCCACGTTCACCAAGATTGAGACCCTGCGCATTCCGGTGATCTGCGCGATTCAGGGCGGCTGCATTGGCGGCGCCGTGGACATGGTCACGGCGGCGTGTATCCGCTACGCCACGGCCGACGCCTTCTTCTGCATCCAGGAAATCAACATCGGCATGGTGGCCGACGTGGGCACGCTGCAGCGCCTGCCCAAGCTGGTCCCGATTGCCGTGGTGAAAGAGATGGCCTACACAGGGCGCCGCCTGCCCGCCAGCAAGGCCTTGGCCTACGGTCTGGTCAACGAGGTGTTTGACACCGCCGAAGCCATGGTGGCTGCCGCGCTGCAGTGCGCCAAGGAAATCGCCAGCAAGCCCCCCATCGCCATCTGGGGCACCAAGCAGGCCATCGACTACACCCGCGACCACTCCACCGAAGACAGCCTGCGCCAGATGGGCTGGCTGCAAGCGGGCATCTGGAGCAACCGCCATGTGATCGAGGCCATCACCGCCATGAAAGAAAAGCGCGCAGCGCAATTCCCGGCGCTGTCTTCGCTGTCGTCGTTCAAGGAAATGGGCTGACACCAGCCGCCCCGCCTCACGCGGGGCACTCGGCTGGCAGCGGCAAAACTCAGACCGCTGAAAGCGAGGCGCTGAGTTCGGCGAAGTTGTGAGCCATTTCCACCAGTGGAATGGGGTGGCCCAGCTGCCGCTCCACCTGCGCCAGCGAAATCACGCCCCGAACCCGCGGAGCGCCTTCCAGGTCGCGCGCCTTTTCGATCACGAGCAAGTGGCGCCGACCCAGGTGCTGGAGCGTGGCCACAACCTTGCCCACATTGGCGTGCGCCAGATCAGCCAGATCGATGGCGTCCAGGGCGGTCAGTGGCGACATGACGTCAGACACCACCAGATCGCCGTGTTTCACGCCGCGGCGAGACAACACCTGCATCGGACGCTCGCCCTCAAGATCGGTGCTCGTGATCAGGCCTTCCACATCGGGCATCTGGCTCACCACAAACAGCAGGCGAACGCCTTGATGAATCATGGTCTGGCGTGCCTGCACCAAGGGCGTGTCGGGGCTGATGGTGGCCGCGCGCACATGGGTCAGATCGGTCATCACCGCACGCGCAGGGGATTCCAGCGTGACCGGTTGGCCTGCCGCGGGCTGTGCCCGGGCAATGTGGGTGCCTTCGGGAAAACGGAAGGTGGTCAAGGTGGTCGATTGCATGGGTTACTCCGGTGGTTGGCAAGTCTATGGAAACGGTTCTGACCATCCATTCAACACGTCAAAACTTAAACCAGGCTGAGGACTGGTGTCCAGCCCCGAGGGGCCAAAGGCCAGTGCCGTCTGACGAACTTACAAGGCCGAAGGCCGGGTCTCGGCGTCTTCCCACCTGCCGTCTGGGTCCTTCCAGGCCGGACTTTCCAGTGCCAGCTGCTCGGCGCGGTCGATGGCAGCCAGTGCGTCCACCGGCGAGTGCGTCACATCGACCACCCCCACCGCCACGTTGGGCCAGAAATTGAAATGCTGATCGGTCGAGCCCACCCTAACGCGCTCGCACACCGATTGCAACAAGGCTTCCACCAATAGCTCGCCGCGCCGGGGATCCTGGCTGGAGGACACCGCCAGAATGAAACAGCGCGGATGGTAGAGACCCACCACGTTTCGAAAGCCCACATGCCGGCGCACACGCGCGGCCAGCACAGCGAGAATCTGGGCCTCAAAACCCTGCTCGACCTGATCGCCCAACTCGTACAGGTTGCGCACCACCAAAGCCGCCACCACGCACGGTCGCTCCAGCCGGTGGCTGCGCCACATCGCCTCGGCCACCCGAGGAATCAACAAGGAACCCTGGGGCATCGGAATGGCATAGTCCTGGGCCGACAAGCCTGCCGCCAGGTGACGCAGGCGACGCACCTCCCGGTTGCGTTGAATGGTCAAGGCGATCACGATCAGGAAATAGGCCACCGAGAACAGCGCCGTGCAGAACCAGAGAAAGACACCCGGCCCGGAAACCCCCAGGCCTTTGGCGTACAAACCCACCACGCTCGCGCCGAGACAGGCACAAGCCACCACCATCCAGCGCGCCAACCGGTCACCCAGCATGGCACCCCGCACACTCACCACCAGCGCCAAAACCACCATGAGCAGCGTCATGGCGCCCGACACGGCGAGCACCTGAAACGCATGGCGCCCACCGGTCAGAACCGCCGCCATCGCCAGGCCGACCGACCCCAGCACCAGCAGAAAACTCCCCAGCCACAGTGCCCGCCGAATCCAGGTCTCGCTGCGGCCAGCCTCCAGCCAGGCACCCAGATAGCCCAAGGCCAACGCCCCGCTCATGGGCCCCAGCGTCGCCTTGAGGGACAGCAGCGCCAGAGGATCCAGCAAGGGCCATACCTGCTCGGGCAATCCCGACATCAGCACGGAAGCGCCGCCCATCATCGAGATAAAAGCCAGGCCACGAGCGGTATCTGCCGTGCGTTGCACCAACCAGTCGCCGAGCGCCACCAGACACAGCACGCCCACAGCGCCGGCCATGCCCGCCCACACCACCAATTCAGCAACCGACATACCCCCTTCCACCACTGCTTGACCTTGTTGCCTCCGCCGGCCCAAGCGCCGCGCGGTTCTGCGGGTCGTTTCGGACCGTGAGTGTGATTCTATTTTGTTTCAAACTGTAACCCGCCAACACAAGCCAAGGTGTTGAGAACTACCGCACGGCATCCTGGAATATGAGGACACCCCAGCCCGGCAGCGCTGCACAGCGCCCCCAGGGATCTGCTCGCCCGGGATCAGCGCCCCTGTGCCTGCACGGCAGAAGGCTCCTGGCCCAGATGCGAAAATTCGGTCATGAAGACTTTTCACAACCCCGACCACCTGCTCCATGCGGGCCGACAGGAAATGTTCCGCGGCCGCATGGTGGACTGCCACGAAGTCCCGGCGCGGCTCGACTTTGTCATGCAGGCGCTGGAGCAACGCCCTTTGGGCGATCGGCTCGTGCCGGCGGTGCTGGACGCGGACCTGGATGCAGCGCTCGCCAGCGTGCACAGCGGGCGGTATCTGGATTTCCTGAAGGGCGCCTGGGCCGAGTGGGTGGCCATGGACCCCTTCAATGCCGATCGCGACGCCTTGCCTTCGATTTGGCCCATGCCCAATCGCCACGGTTTTCGCACCGATGTGCTGCCCGAGAACTTCGCGGCCCGCCTCGGCGCATTTGCTTTTGACTCTGGCAGCCCGCTGACCCGTGGCACGTGGGCCGCAGCCCGCATGGGCGCAGCCTGCGCGCTGGCGGCCGCCCAAAGCGTGGCCGCTGGCGCCCGCAGTGCTTTCGCTTTGACCCGTCCGCCCGGACACCACGCAGGGCCCGATTTTTTTGGTGGCTACTGCTTCATCAACAACGCCGCCATCGCTGCGCAGGCCCTGCGCAGCCGGGGCTTCGAGCGGGTGGCGGTGCTCGACATCGACTACCACCACGGCAACGGCACCCAGACGATCTTTTATGAGCGCCCCGATGTGCTCACCGTGTCCATCCACGGCGATCCCCTCACCGAATACCCCTTCTACCTCGGCCATGCCGACGAACGGGGCGCCGATTTTGGCGAAGGCTTCAACCTCAACCTGCCATTGGCCCGCGGCACCGGCTTCATGCCCTGGATCAAGGCACTGGACCAGGCCCTGGACGCGGCGCACACGTTCAAGGCCCAGGCATTGGTGGTCCCCATGGGTCTCGATACGTTTGAAGGCGATCCGATTTCGGGTTTCACGCTCAAGAGCGGTGACTACACCACCATCGGCCGTCGGCTGGCCGACGCCGACCTGCCCACCGTGTTCACCTTTGAGGGCGGCTACGCGGTGAACGAGGTGGGCACAAACGCCGTGAACCTGCTGCAAGGTTTCCAGATGGCGGCGTGAGCCACGGAACACTGAACCCGCAAAACCACAAAAAAGCCCGGAAGACCCAGGCCTCCCGGGCTGGATTCTGCCTCCGCTGAAGGGTCAGACCGCTTTCCAGAAGATGTAGTCGGCCTGGTAGTTCACGGTGAGCTTGGCGCCCACATTGGGCGCGCCGCAATCGGCCGTGGGTGCGACACCGCCCTGGGTCTTCAGGCGCTGGATGTAGGTCACGCCCGTCATCGCCCCCTGGCCCATGGCCGGGTTGGCCTGCACCAACTGCAGCGGGATATTGCCCGCACCGCCCGGGGCCACGGCGATCTGTTTGCCCGTGATCCTGGAGCCGTCCACCGCTTCCCAGGTGGCGGGCGGGCCGTAGTACTTGCCCACCTGCTTCCCGCTGCGGTCCATCAGCTTGGCGTCAGGGCCGGCGAAGGCCCATTCGTATGCGCCGGCCATATCTTTCTTGACGCGGCATTCGTAGGTGATCAGGCCCATGCCCACGGTTTCAAGGGCCACCTTGTGGCCTGGGGGAACCTGCATGGTCTCGGGCACCATGCTGGCCGAAGCCATTTGGTCGGGCTGGGTGGCCATGTTGCCGGCGCAAGCTGTGAGGCCGATCAGGGCGGTGGTGGCCAAGGCGGTGTTGAGTGTGGAACGGGTCAGGCGCAAAGACGGCCGTGCAATGTGGGAAGAAGGGGAGGAAGCAGCAAGTTTGTTCATGGTGGAGTCCTGTGGGTTGTGGTGATGGGTCTCAAAACAGCCGAAGCCCCGCAAAGCAGGACCGACCACCCGGATACGCAAGGCCCTGGCCCCCGGATTCAGAAATCCCACAAATGTTTTGGGGTTATCGACAGGCCGTGAATCCATAACCGATGGCGCTGCGTAGTGGGTTGGCCAGCCTCATCAATGCCCCGCACTGAAGGCACCGGCCCCCACCCTCCCGGTCGCGACGACCCTTTCGCCCCTTCAAAAGACCATGACGCACACCACCACAACCCACGCCAAGACCCACCGCACAAGCGTCCTATTGCCTTTGGCCGCCGCTGCTGCCTTGATGGCAGGCTTGTCTCCCGCCCACGCCGACACCGGCAAACTCTTGCTCACCGGTGGTGTGAGCACCATCGAAGGCGCCGCGGGTGGCGGTCTGTCGCCATGGGCGGTGATCGGCACCCAGGCCACCGAAGGCGAGACCGGTGTGTCGGCCTTTGTCAGCCATGCGAAAACGCAGGACTACGGCCTGACCGTGGCCGGTGCGGCGGTGGCCTTCAACAACCGCGTGGAGCTCTCGGTGGCGCGCCAGGATTTCAACACCGGCATCACCGGCCAGCTGCTGGGCCTGCCCGGCCTGCATTTGCGGCAGAACATCATCGGCGCCAAGCTGCGCGTGGCGGGCGATGCCGTGCTTGACAGCGACACCCTCATGCCGCAGATCGCCGTGGGCGTGCAGGCCAAACAGCTGGAGTCCAGCGGCCTGGACGGCACGCTTGACGCGCTGGGTGCCAAGCGCACCGGCACCGATGTCTATGTCAGCGCCACCAAACTCTTTCTTGCGCAAGGCATCGTGGTGAACGGCACGCTGCGCGCCACCAAGGCCAACCAGAACGGTCTGCTGGGCTTTGGCGCCACGCTCGGCGGAGCCGACAACGGCTATGAGATCCAGCCCGAAATCTCGGTGGCCTACCTGATCCGCAACAACCTGGCCGTCGGTTTTGAATACCGCGGCATGCCCAACAAGCTCCAGCGAGCCGGCGCCGCAGCCGGCCTGGGCGATGGCCTGCGCGGTGACGACTGGAAGGACATCTTTGTGGCCTGGGCGCCCAGCAAAAACGTCTCACTGACCGCCGCCTATGTCGACCTGGGCCGCATCGTTCCCGCCACCACCGGAGGCAAACGCCAGACCGGCGTTTACGTCTCGGCCCAGCTCGCGTTCTGAGCGGCGTTCCGAACCCGAACCCAAACCCCAACAGCACCCCAAGCCCCGCCCTCTTTCACCCCTGCACCCCATCAAAGCACCACCCCATGAAATACCCGCTCAATACCCTCGCCTTGTCCATCGCCGCGCTCTTGAGCACAGCCAGCTCCATCGCCATGGCCCAGACTGCAGCACCCCAGATGCCGGTACCCAGCGCGGCCAGCGCCTACCCGGTCGCGCCCGCTGCCGGCCTGTACGAAGCCTTTGGTGAAGAGGCCGGCATCCGCACCCTCATGGCCGATTTCGTGCAGCGCCTGCGCGCCGATGCCCGCATCGGCGATCAATTCAAAGAGACCAACCTGGCGAACCTCGCCCAGCAGTTGGGTGACCAGTTGTGCCAGCTCTCCGGTGGCCCCTGCGTCTACAAGGGCCCTGACATGAAAACAGCCCACAGCAACATGGACGTGACCCGTGCCCATTTCAATGCGCTGGTGGAGGTGCTGCAACAGAGCATGGACGCGCGAGGCATTCCGTTCACACGGCAAAACCAGATGCTGGCGCTGCTCGCCCCCATGCACCGCGACGTGGTGAACACCCGATGAGCGCGCGCTGCCGCCCTTTCATTCGCCCATTCGCCCGCCCACTCGGCTGGGCGCTGGCCTGCGGGCTGCTGTCGAGTGCCGCTGCTGCGGCCACCCTGCAAGTCACCGTACTGGCGCGCGACGGCACACCGTTGCCCGACGCCGTGGTGATCGTGGAGCCCGACGCCACCGCGCAGCGCCCGCCCGCGCCAACGGCGGTCGACACACACATCGCCCAACAAAAGATGCAGTTTGTGCCTGCCGTGAGCGTGATCCCGTTGGGCTCCAAGGTGATTTTCACCAACCTGGACGGCTGGGAACACCACGTGCGTGGGCTGCCCGGCGGCCTGGCGGGACTGAACGCGGCGCCCGGCAGTGGCTTCGAGCTGCGCATGGGCGGCAAGATCGAAGGCAAACCCGCCGAGTCGGGCAGCGTGGTGCTGACGCAAACCGGTCCGCTGCAACTGGGCTGCCACATCCATGGATCGATGCGCGGCAGCATCTATGTGACCGACAGCCCCTGGGCGGTGAAGACCGACGATCAGGGTGTGGCCATGCTGCCCAACCTGCCAGAAGGAGCGGCCAAAGTGCGCATCTGGCACGCTGAGCAGTTGATCGAAGCCAGCCCCATGCCGATCACGATCAAGCCGCTCACGGCCGTGGACGTGCCCACCCGCATCACACCCCGCCGCCGGAGGTCGTGATGGAATGGCAAGCCCCTTGGAAAAGCTGGCGGTCAGCGCCCGTGCGCGCCATGCCGCACAATGCGGGCATGTTTGACCACCCAGACCCGCTGCTGATGTCCCTGATCGATCGCGTGGCCGCACGCGACGAAGCCGCACTCAAAGCCTTGTATGAGCTGGTCTCGGGCAAGCTGTTTGGTTTGTCGCTGCGGGTGGTGCGCAACCGCGAGTGGGCCGAAGATGCCCTGCAAGACACCTTCATGCAGATCTGGCGCACCGCGCCCGACTACCGCGCCTCGCTCAGCCCACCCATGGCGTGGCTGGGCCTGATCGTGCGCAGCCGGTCGCTCGACTTGCTGCGCCGGCGCAAGGCCGAGCGTGAGCACCTCACCGACGACATCGACGACAGCGCCATGGCCGAAACCCTTGAAGGGGATTCCCCCAACCCCATGGACACCAGCCTGGCCAGCCAGCAGGCCTGGGCCTTGCACCAGTGCCTGGGCAAGCTGGAAAACAAACAACGCGAAGTGGTGAGTCTGGCCTACCTGCGCGACCTGAGCCATGGCGAACTCGCCGCACAGCTCAAGCTGCCGCTGGGCACGGTCAAGACCTGGATACGCCGGGGCCTGGACCAGTTGCGCGGCTGCATGGCGCATTTCGCTTGAAGGCAGAGACACGACCATGAACCTCAGCCAACACCCCGAACTGCTGGAACAGCTGGCCAGCGCCTATGCGCTCGGCACACTGCGTGGCGGCGCCCGGCGCCGCTTTGAAACCCTGGCACGCGAGCAGGCGCCCGTGCGCGCCGCCGCGCTGATCTGGCAAAGCCGCGTCGCGAGCATGAACGAACTGCAAGTCCCCAGCGCACCCCCGGCGGTCGTGTGGACGCGCATCGACAACCTGGTGCGAGCCGAGCGCGAGCAGGCCACCATGGCCGCAGCCCGGCAGGCCGCAGCCAAGCCTGCCCCAACGGGATGGTTGCGCAGCCTGGCCCTCTGGCGCAGCACCACCGCTGCGGGCGCATTGGCCACCGTACTGGCCGTGGTCACAGCTGTGGGCCTGCAAGACAACCTCGGCACCCAGATTGGCGAATTGCAGGCCAAGCTCGCCACCGTGCCCGCGGTGGAATACGTGGCCGTGTTGAACGACGATCAGGCCAGCCCGTCCATGCTGGTGACCTTTGATCCCAACAACAAGCGGCTCACCCTGCAGCGCGTGGGTGATTTCCAGGAGTCGGCCGACAAATCGTTGCAGCTCTGGGCCTTGCCGCCCTCAGGTGGGCCGCGCTCATTGGGTGTGCTGACTCAGGATCGCCTGCTCAAGCTCGCCGCCGCCGAAGGCGATGTGCGCGAAGTGCCCACACTCGCCATCAGCCTGGAGCCCAAGGGCGGCGTTCCCAGCGAGACCGGGCCGACCGGACCGGTGTTGTTCAAGGGCGCGCTGATCCAGAAGATGATCTGAGCGGCGACCCGATCACCGGGTCGCTCGTCTGCGGGGTTTCTCGCGCCCGACCCCCACGCCGATCCCGAAAACCTTCA
Source organism: Hydrogenophaga sp. PAMC20947 (assembly GCF_004795855.1). NCBI lineage: Bacteria > Pseudomonadati > Pseudomonadota > Betaproteobacteria > Burkholderiales > Comamonadaceae > Hydrogenophaga > Hydrogenophaga sp. PAMC20947. The sequence continues at coordinate 4,659,152 of NZ_CP039252.1, read as the reverse complement.
AGCCAAGCGGCTTGATCAGCGAGCATGGGCCGTTCAGATCATCAAGGTCACTGGCGCGCATTGCGCACGTTCGGTGGCGGGAGTTGGGGGTGGCTGCTGCGCCAGGGGTTGATGTCCAAACCCCCTCGGCGCGTGTAGCGCGCCACCACGCTGAGCTTGGCCGGCTTGCAGCGGGCCATGATGTCCATGTAGATCCGCTCCACGCATTGCTCATGGAATTCATTGTGGTTGCGAAAACTCACGATGTACTGCAGCAACCCCCCTTGATCGATCTGCGGACCGCTGTAAGTGATCTGCACGCTGCCCCAATCGGGCTGCCCCGTGACCAGGCAATTGCTTTTGAGCAGATCGCTGGTGAGGATCTCGGTCACCGGTTTCTCATCCAGCGCCGCGCTCAGGAGCTCGGGCGCCGGCTGGTACACGCTGCACTCCACATCCAGCCGGTCGATGGACAGGCCTTCCATTTCGCGAATGGGCTCACAGTCAAACAGCTCGGGCAACAACAGGCGCACGCCAGCCGTTGACTGCACCTTGCCGCCGTGCCAGATGGCCGCGCTCACATCGGTTCGAATGTGCTCGCGCACCTGGTCGGCGCTCTCGAAGCGGCTGTTGTTGAAGCTGTTGAGGTAGAGCTTGAACGACTTGCTCTCAACGATGTGGGTGCTCTCGCAGGGGACGGTGATGTGGGCGATGGCCACTTGCGGCTTGCCGCGAGGGTTGAGCCACGAGAGCTCAAACGCGGTCCAGAGATCGGCCCCCAGAAAAGGCACATGGCCTTTGATGCCGATTTCGGTGCGCTTGGGCTCGCGCGGCAATGCAAACAGCAAAGAAGCGTCGTACTGGTCGATGTAGGCCGAAGCCTTGCCCAGCTGGGATAGCTCAGGGGTGTTCAGGGAGGTCATGACAAAACAGACAAGAGGTGGGGAATGCTGAGATCGGCCAGGCGTCGCGCCACGCCGGGCGGCCAGTCGTGGCCCATGCCCTCGATGGCTTCAAACCGGGCGCCCGCGATGCGGCGAGCGGTATCGCGCCCGCCTTCGATCGGGACCAGCGGATCGGCCGTGCCATGGATGACCAGGGTTGGGCAGGTGATGCGGGCCAGCAGCTCGTGGCGGGAGGTATCGCTCACCACCGCCAACATCTGGCGCATGACACCGGGCGGGTTGTAGCTGCGCTGTACCCCCGCCATCAGGTGTTGGCGGTACGCCGGGAAATCTTGCGGAAAAGCGGGGCTGGCCAGCAGCTTGAACACCTCCAGGGTGTGGTCGACCACGTCTTGTGGCACCCCACTGCGTGGGCGTTGCATCATGGCGCGGGTCACCTCGCTGCCTGGGCCAGGCAGCCCGGGGGCTCCGCTGGAGCTCATGATGCTGGTGAGGCTCAGGGTTCGTGCGGGCGCCGTGGCGGCCATGCGCTGCGAAATCATGCCGCCCATGGACACCCCGATCAGGTGGGCCCGGCGGATATCCAGGGCGTCCAGAATGCCGATGGCGTCGACGGCCATGTCTTGAAGGCTGTAGGGTGCCTTCAACGCCAGCCCGACGCGTGATTTGAGGAAGTGCCACAGCATCTGTGGCTGCCCCAGGTGGTCCAGGTGGCTGGACAAACCCACATCCCGGTTGTCGTAACACACCACCCGAAAGCCGGCTTTCACCAGCGCCTGGATCAGCACCTCGGGCCAGGCGACCAGCTGCATGCCCAGTCCCATGGTCAACAACACCGCCGGAGCATCTTCCGGGCCGGTGGACTCCACTTCAAATTGCAAACCGTTGCTGGTGACGTTCATGGAGCGTGAAAACAAAACAAGGCCAGTCCATCCGTTGGACTCAGGCAAAAATGGCGCAAAGCCGGCCGCTACTCAAAAATACGCTCTCGCAGCCATTTGGTGGCCACCCACTTTTCCCCGGCCAGCACTGGCGCGCCACCGTGCAAGGTACGGGTGGAAGGGTGGGGTTTGTCGTAACTGAAAAAGACCGCATTGCCCCGCTGGGGCGCCACCTCAAGGCCCACGTCTGGAAACGTGGTGCCACCGCCGCGCTCGGGTTCATTGAGGTAGATCAGCAGTGTACCCAGCCGCTGACCGCCGCGCTTGAGAATGGTCGGCGTGCCGGGCTCGGCGGGGTCGAAATAGTCAAAATGCGGTTTGTACTCAGCCCCCACCGGGTAATTCAAGACCTGCATGCCTTCACCATTTTCCACGGGCCAGTTCAACAGGCGGGCGATGCGTGACTCAATGCGGCGAATCAGATCGCTTTCGCCCCGGTTGAAAAACATGCCGTTGCTGGTGCGGTCGGGGTTGAGTTCCTCGCCGCCGGTGAGCGTCTGCACCGTGAGCGAACGGGCCAGGCGCGACCGCGCAGCTTCGATCAGGGCCTCACACTCGTCTGCGCTCAGCAGCCCTCCCAGCACCACCACCCGAGGTGAAGACAGGCTGGCCAGCACCGCCACCCTGCGGTCCCCCAGATCCAGCAGCGACTGCGCGCCGTCCCGGGCGATTTCGGGCAGGCGGCCGGCCAGTGCCCCAGCGCCCATTGGCTGGCGATTTGCAGTTTGTGCAACCGGCGCTGGGGGCGTGGCCCCCACAGGTCCACGGCGGCGCAGGTGCTCGCGCAACGTGTCCTCCAGCGCGACCGCAGCCAGATCCGTTTCCCAGCCAGCATCCACCATGGCCGCGAGCACCGCCTCGGGCGCAAAGCCGGCCACCGTCTGTTCGACGATCCAGTCGCGAAGGGCGGGGGTGACGGCTTGAACCATGGTCAGGGCTGGGAGTCTCTTCGGAACACCAGGCGATCGGTCTCGGATTCGCGGGGTGCAAAAACATAGCCCTCGGCAGAGAAGTCCTTCAGTTGCTCAATGCGGCTCAACCGGTGCTCCACCGCGTAGCGCACCATCAACCCCCGCGCGCGCTTGGCATAGAAACTCACGATCTTGTAGCCATCGGCCTTGCGCTCCTCAAACACACAGTTCACCACACGCGGCTTGAGCGCGCGGCGGTCCACCGCCTTGAAATACTCTTCACTCGCCAGGTTGACCACCACCGGTGTCTTGTCTGCTGCTGCGCGCTGGTTCAGGTAGTCGGCAATCTGCGAACCCCAGAACTGGTACAGGTTTTTGCCATGCGGTGTGAGCAGGCGGGTGCCCATCTCCAGTCGATAGGCTTGCATCAGGTCCAGCGGGCGCAACACCCCGTAAAGACCGCTGAGGATGCACAGGTGCTGCTGCAACCAGTCCAGCTCGGCCTCGCCCAGGGATTTGGCGTCCAGCCCGCCGTACACATCGCCGTCAAACGCCAGCACCGCCTGCTTGCTGTTCCGGGCCGTGAACTTGGGCACCCAGGCCTGGTAGCGGGCCGCGTTCAGGCCCGACAACGTGTCTGACAGGCTCATCAGCTCAGCGATCTGTTGCGGCGACTTCTCGCGCATCACCTCAATGAGTTCGCTCGCCTGCTTCACAAACAGCGGCTGGGAGTGGGTCTTGGTCTGCGGCGCTGTCTCGTAGTCGAGCGCCTTGGCGGGGGAAATCAGAAACAGCATCAATTCGATCGGTTAGTTTATCTCAAGGGCACCCGGTGGCAGGGGCCGATTGGCGCATTGAACTTTGCTCAGGCTGCTGCTAGCTGGTCCACGGGTTGCCCTCGCCTATCCAGTCATTGTGAGGGCCGGGGAAAGCCGAAGCAACCAGCAGGCCTTCTGGGTTGTTGCGCCAACCCACTGCGGCATCGTCACATGCGGGTGCCAGCGCTCGGCGGGCGGGACGCACACCCCCTCCAGAAGGCCGCTTGAACCTGCGCACCGCGCAAAGTGTACCTGCGACCCAAGGCCGACAATAGGGTCTCCATGCTGCACATTCTTCACCACGACCATCACCTGATCGCCATTCACAAACCACCCGGCCTGCTGGTGCACCGCACCGGCCTGGACGCGGGCGAGACCCGGTTTGCCGTGCAATTGCTGCGCGACCAGATCGGGCAAATGGTCTGGCCTGCCCACCGACTCGACAAAGGCACCAGCGGTGTGCTGCTCTTCGCCCTCGACAGCGACACCGCCCGCCTGATCGGACAGGCCTTCGAGCAAGGCACCGGCATCCAGAAAACGTACCAGGCCATCGTGCGGGGCTGGCCGCAGCCCGAGGGCCTGATCGACCACGCGCTCAAGCGAATGCCCGACGACATGCGCACCCAGCGCGAAGAGATCCAGGCTGCGCAAACCCGCTTCACGACGCTGGCCCGGGGCGAGCTGGCCTTGCCTTATGACGAATTCCCGGCCACGCGTTTTGCAAAGGTGCAGCTCCAGCCAATGACCGGCAGGCGCCACCAGCTGCGCCGCCACCTGAAGCACATTTCTCACCCCATCATCGGCGACACCACCCACGGCAAAGGCCCACTCAACCGGGCCGTGGCGGCATTCATCGGTGTGCAGCGCATGTGGCTGCACGCCCGCACGCTGGCACTTTCACACCCGGTGACAGGGCAGGCCCTGAACATCACGGCCGAGCCTGGCCCTGAATGGGCGATCTGGGACTCATACGTCAAAGACGCGACTGACTGAACAAGGACGTTGACCGACTCGTATCGACCCGTTGCTGTCATTCAGATCAAAACCTCAAACCAGTCGCTCCATGCACCAGGACCTTGTTCAAAGCCTATGTGAAAACGGTGCCTTGGCTCCCGCACAAAGATATAGTGCAGGCATGGGTTGAGCCCCCAACGCCTGATCAAGGACCGGGCGCCAAAAGAGGTGCCGAGTTTTGCGCCACTTTTATACCTGTGCAAGCAATGCGTTCACGCGCCTAAGTCATTGATATAAAGAAGTTTTTTGGAGAAATAGGTGACCAGAATATCCCGCACCGTCCAGAATATCTCGCAGGATCTGCGGGATACATTACGTTAGCACCAAAGCAACTACGGAGCCTTAATGAACATTGAAGTATTGGAAAATCCAGCCCAAGAGCTAATAGATTACCTAAGCAAAAAAATCTACGATATTAATTGGGCCAATTGGGAGGTAAGCGAAAGAATTCCTCTAGCAATTCAAATTAAAAATAATTCAGGTGAAGTTATTGCTGGTGCGGCTGCTCGTTCGTTTGGTGACTGGTTGTTATTAGATACACTGTGGGTTTCTGAAGAGTTACGCGGTCAAGATATTGGTAGTAACATTTTGGCAAAAATAGAAGAGGCTGGTAAATCTCGCGGCTGTATAAAGTGCTTTTTGGAGACCCTAAGTTTTCAAGCTATGCCGTTTTATGAAAAGCATGGCTACAAAGTTCAGTGGGTTCAAGAAGGTTACCCAAAAACTAGCTGCCAATACTTCATGGTAAAACAATTGTAAGTGCTAACAAGGCATTGCACCTGACGTATTGTAAGTAGCGCTTTTGCAATATCGCTACGCGAAGTTTATCGCAACGCGCTACTTACAATCCGCAGGTGAACGCAACGTTGAGCGACAGCTTTCCCGTTTGCCCACCGGCTGCTCATGGCCGAAACCACCTGTTCGTGCCCGCTCCAGGAAGCCGACGACCGCAGTAGGACTGGACCGAACGCCCGCTTTCTCATGTCACCACCGGCGCGAGTCGACCCACTGCAGTCCTTCACTCCTGAGTCCCAGAGCAGTCTTTCTTGGCTCGAACAGTGGGTATCGGAGGGGTGTCTCGCGGTATGCGGGCTATAGTGCAAACAGTAAATGAGTTCGCCGACTCGGTCCAGCCAGCGTCCCGCGCCGCGGAATGGCAGCAATAGGTGCACGAACTTTGTCAAACCTGTTATCCCTGGTCCTACTCTTGCACGTCGACATAAGTTCATGAATTCAAACACAATTTTTGAAGGGACCGCCCCATGTTATTTCGTGGCTACTGTGGGTATCTGGTGAAACACGAACTACATCAAAGTTAGGCGCCTCAAGTGTCTGAGCCAAGCTTCCTCGTTTCGAGAATCGAGCCTGATGGCATCGTCATTGGGAGCAATGGCTATGCAGAGATCCCTCTTGGAGCAGTGTTCTCCTCCATCGCGAAGACTCGCGTTGAAGGCGAGTCGCCTGGCCTCGTAACTATTGAGCTCGGCGAGGTAGCGAAAATCAGCCTTCGGCTCACCGAGGTTCTCCACTTCAGGAATAGCATTCAGTCCATTCCAAGAGGTCACTCCGCCGGGCTGCGGCTAGAAGGCGATGGCATGTCTGTACTGGCAGAGGCCCTGAATCGCAAGCTTGCCCGAGAGTTTGTGCATCTCCGCTATGTCCCCGAACAAGTCTGAAAGGCAATTCGTGCGGCAAGGTCAAAGAAGTTCATGCATGCAGGCGCCTAACCCATCATTCCATCGGACCGCCGCAAGCGGCGTCCGCTGAATTTCAACGTTGAGCGACTGCTTTTCCCCATTGATCACTGACTGCTCATGGCCGCAACCTGCCATACGAGGGAACTCCATAAAAAGCCCCTGCTGGATCAGCCTATGAGTCGATAAGGCTCAACTGGGCCGTGCAAGGCATCATTCCTGCCCGCTAGCTGAGGTCGCCCGCCAGACTCGCCAGCGTCTCCGGCGGAATCTGCACATGGGCGGGGTAGTGGGTGTGGTCGCAGCCCAATTTCACGGCGGCGCCGGCCTGGATGGCGGCGCGCATGGGCGGGGTGAATTCGAAGCGCACGAAGTGCACCGCGCTGGTTTTTTCTTCGTTTTCACGGTCCATGTCTTCGTCGGCAATGGCATACACGCGCGTCATGCCTTCGACCTCAACGAATAAGCGGTCTTCCACCCCGATCAGACGCGCCAGCTCGCGCTTGCGTTCGTTGACATCGGTGTACTCGAGCATCATCGTGCCCTTCCAATTGCTGCCATCGGGCACCAGCGGGGCGTAGGCGTCGATCTCTTGTTGAATGCCCTCTTCCTCGAACACCTTTTCGATGCGCAGCATTTCCTGGATCTGGTAGCGAATGGTGGTCTCGCTCTCAAACTGCAGGTTGATGTACTCGCCGAGCAACACACTGCGCAGCTTGCGGTGGGCCACGATCTCGGGCTTGTGGTCCTTGCGCCACTTGGTGTAGGCCTCCAGGCTCATGAGGCTGTCGGGGGTGATGTGGCCGGTGAGTTGCATGTGTATCTCCAATTCAACAATGGTTTTGCCGCCGGGCCGCCCCAAGGCAAAACGCGCCCCAGAATCCGGCTTCGACCGGGTCCCACCCCAGTCTTGGGGCAGCGACCCGAGCAGCGGCGGAGCGTGGGGGCTATTTCAAACCGTATGCCCTGGCGACCAGGCTCAGCGGGTGCTGCAATTCTGGCGCGCCGAGGCCATTGACTTCAAAGCCTTGGGCGATGTGGTGGCCACCCAGCGGGCAGTCTGAGCTGATGTAGTCGGGTTGGCTGCCGTCTTTCATCGTAGCCATGGCTTTGAACACCGGCTTGCCGATCTTCATCGCGGTCTGATGATGGGCCTTTTTGACGCCGAAAGTGCCGGCGTGGCCCGAGCAGCGTTCGATGGTGTTGATGGTGGTGTCGGGGATCATCTTGAGCATCTCTTCGGTCTTCTTGCCGATGTTCTGCACCCGCCCGTGGCACGGAATCTGGTAGCTCACATTGCCCAGCTTCTGGGGGAACTCGGTTTTCAGCAGGCCGTCGCGCTTGCGCGCCATGAGGTATTCAAACGGGTCCCACATGTGTTCTTTCACCAGCTGAGTGTCGGCGTCATCGGGGAACATCAGCGGGATTTCCTGCTTGAACATCAGCGCACAGCTGGGCACCGCCGCCAGAATCGCAAAGCCATCGCGTGCGTATTTCGCCAGCACCGGAATATTGGCCTCCTTGCTGGTTTGCACCGACGCCAGGTCGCCCAGCTCCAGCTTGGGCATGCCGCAGCATTTCTCTTTCTCCACGAGGGTGTAGGGGATGTCATTGTGGTCCAGGATCTTGAGCAGATCCATGCCGATGCCGGGCTCGTTGTAGTTGATGTAGCAGGTGGAAAAGATCGCCACTTTGCCTGGCGTCTTGACGCCATCCACCACCTTGGCGGCCTTGGCTTCGGGCGCAGCCGATCGGAATTTTTTGATGGCCAGTTCGGGCAGCCAGGCGTCTTTGTCCACCCCGGCCACTTTCTCCATCAGCCCGCGGGCGAAGGCGGTTTTGTTCACCGCATTGGCGACCTGCACCACGATGGGAATGCCGGCGAACTGCCCGTGCACATCGGTCGAAGCAAGAAACCGCTCCGCCACCCCGACTTCACCCTTTTGGAACTTGATCGCCTTGGCGCGCAGCATGGTGTGGGGGAAGTCCAGATTCCAGGCGTGCGGCGGCGTGTAAGGGCACTTGGTCATGTAGCAGAGATCGCACATGTAGCACTGGTCCACCACCTTCCAGTAGTCGGCCTTGGCCACACCATCGACCTCCAGCGTGGAACTCTCGTCCACCAGATCAAACAGGGTGGGGAACGAGCCGCACAGGCTCACACAACGGCGGCAACCATGGCAGATATCAAAGATGCGCTCCAGCTCATCGAAACACTTCGCCTCATCGTAGAAATCGGGATTTTTCCAATCCAGCGCATGCCGGGTCGGCGCTGTGAGATTGCCTTCGGTAGCCATGGGAGCTCCTCTGTCTCAGATTTGTTGTCTTGATCTTTTGCAAAGACTCAGCAAGCCCTTGCAAAAGCACCGCCATTGAGGCGGCTCAGTCGAGAATGCCGCGGGTCCGGGTCTCCCGGCCCGCAGGCATTGCCCCCTTGAGGGGGTGACGCGCCGCGGGCGCGGCGCGGGGGTGGGTCAATCACTCAACGTATTCGGCGAGTGCCTTCTGGTAACGGTTGGCGTGCGAGCGCTCAGCCTTGGCCAGCGTCTCAAACCAGTCGGCGACCTCGTCAAAACCCTCTTCACGAGCGGTCTTGGCCATGCCGGGGTACATGTCGGTGTACTCGTGTGTTTCGCCCGCCACGGCAGAGGCCAGGTTGTCCCGGGTGGGGCCGATCGGCATGCCTGTGGCCGGATCGCCCGACTGCTCCAGAAACTCCAGATGGCCGTGCGCGTGGCCGGTTTCGCCTTCGGCCGTGGAGCGGAACAGCGCCGCCACGTCGTTCTGGCCTTCGATGTCGGCCTTGTTCGCGAAATAGAGGTAACGGCGATTGGCCTGCGACTCACCAGCGAAGGCGTCTTTCAGACATTGCTCGGTTTTCGAGCCTTTCAAAGCTGCCATGGGGTTCTCCTGATCGTGGATGGAAGAAACGCTCAAGCCGCGACTCAACAAGCGAACCGCTCTCAAGACCGAAACACCTTACACCCGGCGACAAGCGACGGTCTAATTGTTCTGGGCTATGTGGTCCATTGCCTGTGGCTATCGGGGAAACTCAATTGATCACCATTCTCAGCCTGATCGACAAGCCCGCTGGAAACCTTCAAACTGCCACTTGAAACAGGCTGGAGAAGGCAGCGAACACCGGCCAAAGCCCCACCTTTCAGTTTGGCTGAAAGCGCGCTTAAAATGTCGGATAGGTAAATAAGTTTCACAATGGTGAATCACAGGAGACACACATGACCGCTACCCCCACCCTGCCGCCGCCAGCGCCCATTCAGCAGCTCCACCATTTCGCCTACAAGGCCAAGGACGCTGAGGAAACCCGCCACTTCTACGAAGACCTGCTGGGCCTGCCGCTGTTCCACATCATCCAGAGCGACCACGTGCCCAGCACTGGCGAGTACTGCCCCTACACCCATTTCTTCTTTCGCTTGCAAGACGGCTCGTTCATTGCCTTCTTTGATCTGGGCGACGACGAGGCCGCGCTCCCCAGCCCCAACACACCCAAGTGGGTCAACCACATCAGCTTCCGCGTCAACACCGTGCAGGAGCTCGAAGACACCAAAACCCGCTTGCAGGCTGGCGGCATCGAGGTGCTCGGTGTCACCGACCACCACATTTTCAAAAGCATTTATTTCTTCGATCCCAACGGCATCCGGCTCGAGCTCACCGCCCAGCTGGCGGATGAAGTGCACATGATGGAAGAGAGCAAAACCGCCCACGCCCGCCTGGCTGCATGGACCGAGCGCAAGCAGCAGTGGCGCCGTGAGCGGGCCGAAGGCAAGGCAGTGGATCCGCTGAAACCCCAGCAAAACGACCGCCCCGAGGTCGTTGCCCGTTCCCTCGACTGAACCACCGCAACAAGGCCCGCCCATGAACGCCCCCTACGAAGCCACCGCACACAGCAACGCTTACGAGTTCACCCAAGGGTCGGGCTATGTGTTGCCCGAATACCCTTTTGTGGCCCCTGCCGAACTGCAGGGGGGTGCCACAGTGCGCCACCCGGTGGTGATCGTGGGCGGCGGGATCACCGGGCTCACCCTGGCCTGCTCACTGGCCCGCCTGGGTGTGCAAGCCATCCTGCTGGACGAGGACAACACGGTGGGCGTCAAGGGCGCGTCTTCCCGGGGCATTTGTTACACCCAAAAATCACTGGAAATTTTTGACCGTCTGGGCATTTACGGTGCCATTGCCGCCAAAGGCGTGCAGTGGAGCGTGGGCCGTACATTTGCCGGCGAAGACGAGATCTACAGCTTTGATCTGCGCCAGCAAGGCAGCTTCCACCTCTCCGAGCAGCCGCCGTTCATCAACATCCAGCAGTTCTACATCGAAGCTTTTCTGGTGGACCGCATACAGGCGCTGGGCCATGTTGAGCTGCGCTGGCAAAACCGGCTCGTCGGTTTTTCACAAACCGACGAATTCGCCACGCTCGACGTAGAAACGCCTGAAGGCAGCTACACCATCGAGGCCGAACATGTGATCGACGCCACCGGTGCCAGCAGTCCGTTGCGCACCTGGCTGCAGGTGCCGTTTGACTCCAAGCGCGGCGACGACCGCTGGTGCATCGCCGACGTGCGCTTCACTTCCCGGCCGCCCACCGAGCGCCACACCTGGATCGAAGCCCCGTTCAACGACAACCGCGCGGTGTGGCAACACCTGATGGCCGACGGCGTGTGGCGCCTGGACTACCAGATGGCGCCCAACGCCGACCCGGCCGAAGTGAGCCGCGAAGACGTGGTGCGCGCGCGGCTGAAGCGCCAGTTTGGCCCCGATGTAGAGGTTGAAATCGTCTGGGTCGGGCCCTACGCCTACCGCAGCGAATGTGTACACGCCCTGCGCCATGGCCGCGTCTACCTCATGGGCGACTCCGCCAAAGTGGTCAGCCCCTTTGGTGCGCGCGGCGGCAACACCGGCGTGGCCGACGCCGACAACCTGGCCTGGAAACTGGCTGCGGTGCTGCAGGGCAAAGCAGACGCGGCCCTGCTGACCAGCTACGGCGATGAGCGCCTGGAAGCTGCACAGCAAAATGTGTGCGTGACCAACCGCACCGCCCGCTTTCTGCGGCCGGCCGATGGCGCCGAGCGCCTGTTCCGGGATGCGGTGATCCAGCTCGCGCGCCAGCAGCCTTTTGCGCGCACGCTGGTCAACACCGGCCGCATGGCCGTGGCCAACCCCTACACCCGGTCCAGCGCCTGCACCTACCCCCCGGGCAGCGCGGCAGGCCAATCGGTGCAAAACGTGCATTTCGACTGGGCTGATGGCCAGCGCGGCACGGTCAACGACTTGCTCAACTGGGCACACGGCGATTTGCTGCTGCTGGTGTTTGGTGACCTGTCTGCGGCCGCCCTCAAGCGCCTGCGACAGCTGTGTTTTGACGCGCCGCTGCGCAGCGTGCAGGTGCTCGGACCCGACACCACCCCACAAGCCGTAGAGCAGGTCCTCGATCCCAAAGGCCATCTGCAAGGCGCCTGCCATGTGTTTGGCCATGCCTGGGCCCTGGTGCGCCCAGACGGCTACCTCGCCGCCACCGGCGAATCGGTTGACGCCCACCTGGTCAAGGCCATTGAGCGCTCGCTCGGCCTGCGCTGAAATCCTAGGAAGACACGCCATGAAACAAACGCCCCACTTCCAGGATGCCGATGCGTTCTACGAACAGCTGCTTGATGCCCACCAGGGGCTCAGCCGCGAAGCCTCTGAGGCGTTCAATGCACGCCTCATCCTGATACTGGCCAACCAGGTCGGTGATGCCCGCGTGTTGTCGGAATGCATTGCTGCCGCAACAGTCGTTCAGCCGCAGCGCTGAGCACTGCACCCGATCAGCGCAACCCGTCAGGCCGTGGCAGCCAACCCAGCGCCGGCGCGTGCAAACTCTGCACATACAGGCGATCAGGTGTTTCCGTGATCGCGGTGGTTTCCGGGTAAGTCCCACTCGGGTCCTGCCAGTCGGCCACCACCTGCCCGTCTTCAGTGAAGGCGAAAACGTGGCCGTAGGCCTTGGGAATGGGCCACAGCGCGCGCGGCAGGCGCAGCGTCATTTCGCGCAACAAGGGTTGTGCGGCCATCCGGTCCACCACCGGGCTGCGCGGTTTGGTCAAGCCCACCCAGATGCGACCGTTGAGGCCCCGCATGAGGTTGTCGGGATAACCCGGCAGGTTGTCCAACAGAATGCTCGCCCCGCCCGCCGGCCCTTTTGACAGGTCCAGGTTGCGGGCCGAAGCGGGGATCGCCCAAATGCGGTAACGCCCGGTCTCGGCCACAAACAACGTCTGCTCATCGGCCGATAAAGTGACGCCGTTGGCAAACGACAGGCCACGCACCACCTCTTCCGTCTGGCCGCTGGCGGCGTCGTGCACCAGGATGCGCCCGGTGGCCGATTGCTCCAGGATGTCCAGCACACTGGCCTCAAAGGTGCCGCCCCAGGCCTTGGCGCCAAACCGCATCGAGGCATCGGACACAAAAATGCGCTCGGGGGCGCTGGCCGCCCGGCTCACCACCACCGCGTCCGCATACAGAATGGGCACCCCGCCCACGTGATCGGCGATCACCGTGACCTGACCTTCGGGGTCGATGCGCAACAAACCCCGCAGGGCATCGGCCGCGATCATGTTGCCGGCGGCATCAAAATCGAACCCCAGCACCCGGCCCTGGGTATCGGCAAACACCTCCCGCGCCTCACCATCCGGCGCCATGCGCAGCACGCGGCCACTGGCCACCGCCGCATACAGCAAGCCATCGGGCCCGATCTGCACATGCTCCGGCCCCTCTTCGCCCCCCAGATTCAGGGTCTTCAAGCCGGCCAGGGCCGTGTTGGTGGCGTGCACACCGGTGTAACCCGCGTCCGGCTGCGCGGTCCAGGCGCGCGCCTCAATGGGCACCGGCCAGACCAGCAAATAGGCAGCAACCACACCCACGATGGGCAACAGCGTGAACAACCAGCGTCTCATGATGGAATCCCTTTTCGTTTGGCACATTGTCCCTGCTGGGCACACGCCCTGTCTGTCGGGCGTGTGGCCCCGTAAAATCAGGGATTCGCCCGCTCCGGACCCGCGTCCGGCAGGCTTCTCGAGGCGCCCGATTTTCCAACCCGATCACAGCATGTCTACCCAACCCGAACAACCCGGTCTCAACAGCCTCTCGAAATCCTTTGAGCCCGCCGCACTCGAAGCCCAATGGGGTCCTGAGTGGGAACAGCGCGGCTACGGCGTGGCGGGCTTTCGCGGCACGGGCGCACCCGATGCAGAGGCTGCGGCACAAGACAAGAACTTCGCGATCCAGTTGCCGCCACCCAATGTGACCGGTACGCTGCACATGGGCCACGCGTTCAACCAGACCATCATGGACTCGCTGACGCGCTACCACCGCATGAGCGGCTTCAACACCGCCTGGGTGCCCGGCACCGACCACGCCGGCATCGCCACCCAGATCGTGGTGGAGCGCCAACTGCAGGCCCAGGGCATCAGCCGCCACGACATGGGACCCACACCCGCCGAAGCACGCAAAAACTTCGTGTCCAAAGTGTGGGAATGGAAAGAGCAAAGCGGCAACACCATCACCAACCAGATGCGCCGCATGGGCGACACGGTCGACTGGAGCCGCGAGTACTTCACCATGGACCCCAAGCTGTCCACGGTGGTGACCGAGACCTTCGTGCAACTGTATCAACAAGGTCTGATCTACCGCGGCAAGCGCCTGGTCAACTGGGACCCGATCCTGATGAGCGCGGTCTCCGACCTGGAGGTCGAGAGCGAAGAAGAAGACGGCTTCATGTGGCACATCGCCTACCCGCTGGCCAACGGCAGCGGTTCGCTGACGGTGGCCACCACCCGCCCCGAAACCCTGCTGGGCGACGTGGCCGTGATGGTCCACCCCGAAGACGAGCGTTACACAGCGCTGATCGGTCAGTATGTGAAGCTGCCGCTGTGCGACCGTGAAATCCCCGTGATCGCAGACGACTACGTGGACCGCGCCTTCGGCACCGGCGTGGTCAAGGTCACCCCCGCGCACGACGCCAACGACTACGCCGTGGGCCAGCGCCACCAGCTGCCCATCATCGGTGTGCTGGCCCTCGACGCCACCATCAACGACCACGCGCCCGAGAAGTACCGCGGCATGGACCGCTTCGTGGCCCGCAAGGCGGTCGTCGCCGACCTGGAAGCGGCCGGCCTGCTGGTGGAAACCAAGAAACACAAGCTCATGGTGCCGCGCTGCGCCCGCACCGGCCAGGTCATCGAGCCCATGCTCACCGACCAGTGGTTCGTGGCCATGAACAAGGCCCCCACGCGCCCCGCTGCGCGAGGTTCGCTGCTCCCCGAGGGGGCTGACCCCGGCTTGGGGCGGCCCGGCGCCGGGTCCGTCCAAGGCAACGACACGCGCTCGATCGCCCAAAAAGCGATCGATGCAGTGAAATCGGGTGAAGTGAAGTTCGTGCCCGAAAACTGGGTCAACACCTACGACCAGTGGATGAACAACATCCAGGACTGGTGCATTTCTCGCCAGCTCTGGTGGGGCCACCAGATTCCCGCCTGGTACGACGAACAAGGCATGGTCTATGTCGCGCGCAACGAGGCCGAAGCGCAAGCCCAGGCCCCCGGCAAAACGCTCAAACGCGATGACGACGTGCTCGACACCTGGTACTCCAGCGCGCTCGTGCCCTTCAGCACCATGGGCTGGCCCGAACAAGGCGACACCGCCACCGACGACTACAACCTCTACCTGCCCAGCAGCGTGCTGGTCACGGGCTACGACATCATCTTCTTCTGGGTCGCCCGGATGATCATGATGACCACGCACTTCACCGGCCGCGTGCCCTTCAAACACGTCTACATCCACGGCCTGGTGCGCGATGCCCAGGGCCAGAAGATGAGCAAGAGCGAAGGCAACGTGCTCGACCCGGTGGACCTGATCGACGGCATCTCCCTCGAGCCCTTGCTCGACAAACGCACCACCGGCCTGCGCAAGCCCGAGACCGCGCCCAAGGTGCGCAAGCAGACCGAAAAGGAATTCCCCGAAGGCATTCCGGCCTACGGCGCCGACGCCCTGCGCTTCACCTTTGCTGCCCTGGCCTCGCTGGGCCGCAGCATCAACTTCGACAGCAAGCGCTGCGAGGGCTACCGCAACTTCTGCAACAAGCTCTGGAACGCCACGCGCTTCACGCTGATGAACTGCGAAGGCCAGGACTGCGGTTTGATGGAGCACACCAAGGCGGATTGCGCAACGGGTGGCAAGGCCGATGGCTACATGAGCTTCAGCCAGGCCGACCGCTGGATCAGCTCCAGCCTGCAGCGCGTGGAAGCCGAGGTGGCCAAGGGCTTCGCCGAGTACCGCCTGGACAACGTGGCCAACACGATTTACGACTTCGTGTGGAACGAGTTCTGCGACTGGTATCTGGAAATCGCCAAGGTGCAAATCAACACCGGCAATGAAGCGCAGCAGCGCGCCACCCGCCGAACCCTGATCCGCACGCTGGAGACCATCCTGCGCCTGGCCCACCCCATCATCCCGTTCATCACCGAAGAACTGTGGCAAAAGGTCGCACCCGTGGCCGGTCGCGAAGGCCCGTCGATCGCCATCGCCGCCTACCCTGTGAGCCAGCCCGACCGCATCGACGATGCCGCCGAGGCCCATGTGGTCAAGCTCAAAGGCCTGATCGATGCTTGCCGCACGCTCAAGGCAGAACTGAAGGTCCCCAACGACAAACGCCTGCCGCTCTTTGTCTTGGGCGACACCGATTTCATGACCAGCGTTGCACCCGTGGTGCAAGCACTGGCCAAACTCAGTGAGGTCAAGGTGTTTGCCGACGAAGCCAGTTGGGCCGCCGCGGCCGAGGCCGCACCGGTGGCCGTGGTGGGCGAAGCACGCCTGTGCCTGTTCATGGAAATCGACGTGGCCGCCGAAAAAGCCCGCCTGACCAAAGAAATCACACGCCTGGAGGGCGAGCTCGTGAAAGCCAACGCCAAGCTCGGCAACGAGGCCTTTGTGGCCAAGGCGCCGCCGGCGGTGATCGATCAGGAGCGCAAGCGCATGGCCGATTTTGGTGCCACGGTCGAGAAGATGCGCGAGCAACTCGCGCGGCTCTGAACAAGCGGCTGGGGCACTCCTCAGTGCCTCGGCCGGCCCGGCCAACCCAAAAGGCGGGTCAGCTCAGACCGCAACCTGGCGGTGGCCGGGGAAGCCCCACTCAAGTACGTCAAGGCTCCGCAAAAGGTGACATCGGATCGTGCAGGCTGTCGAGCGGTGAAAAATCACTGGCGGCCGCAGCCGCAGCGGCACGGGCGGCGGCCGGTGACAGTGTTTCGTGAATGCGGTGCACCACATACCAGCTGGCCCGCAGTTTCGCCTCGCGGGTGTGGGCGCCCAGACGGGGTGTGAGGTGCAGGTTGGGAACGCCATGCAAAGGCGTGCCCTCTGCAGCAAAACCCACGCCAGCTCCGTCGAGCAAACAGGCGTCGATGCGCCCATCGGTGAGGGCCAGGGCCAGGGCTTCCGGGTCAAACAGCGAGCTTCGGCTCACGCCCACCCACAGCTGCCCCGGTTTGCAATGGTTGAGCAAACGCTCGTTGATCCAGCCCTTGAACCGCGAGGCATAGACCACCTGCAAGGCCACAGCGTCGGCCCGGGAGAGCAATTCGTCCACGGGCACCGGCTCCACCCCGAGCTTGGCCCAGATCGGCGCCGCATGGTGCACAGCGGGGTCGTAGCCCACCAGGCGCGCGCCCATCACCTTGAGCATGGGTGCCAGGGCATGGGCCACCGGGGCCAGCCCCAAGAGCCCCACCGTGCTGCCGGCCAATTCCCGCCCCATGCGCACATGGGTGATCGGGCGCCCCAGCAGCGCGCTGACCATGCCGCGCCGGTACAGCATCAGCAGGCCGTAAAGCATGTATTCCGCATTGGAGCGCACGGTTGCGCTGCGGGCTTGAACCACCCGCACACCGCGCTTGGCGCAGGCGTCGAGATCGGTGTTGTCGCTGGAAATCTGCATGCGCGCTATGACCTGCAGCTTGGGCGCAAAATCAAGAAAAGACTGGGACACCACCACGTGGGGCGGCAACACGATCGCACGCGTCTTGTAGACCGCCTTGCGCAAGGCGACCGGATCATCGCCCAGATCGGGCTGAAACACCACTTCGTGGCGGTCTTGCAGCCAGTTCAGCGCTTCAGGTACCAAAGGGTCAACAAGCAAAACCTCCATGTCAACCGCGTGCTATCCGAACCTTGGAGCCACTGTCACCGAAGGCCTGGGCCGCTCAGCGGCGCTTGAGCAAGGTGAAAAACTCCGTGCCCACAGCCTCCTGCCCAACCAGCTCGTTGCCCGTCTGTTTCGCAAAAGCCTGGAAGTCGCGCACAGAACCGGCGTCGGTCGACACCACGCGCAGCACTTCGCCGCTGGTCATGTCTGCCAAGGCCTTTTTGGCCTTCAGGATGGGCAAGGGACAGTTGAGTCCGCGAGCATCGAGTTCTTTATTGGCATGCATGAATGTGTTCCTCAGAAGAGCGCATTCTAAGACAAGACCCCGCTCGCGTTCTGACACGTCCCCGCAAGACAGCCCGGTGCCCTGCAAGACCCAACCCCCAACCACACGGCGGAGCCCGGCTGAGGGGCCATGGCCCCCTTCGATTCAGACCGCATCGGCTGGCTGTACCTGAAATGTTTGCGGCGGGGGCAGCGGCATGAACTCGGGCTCTATGCCGCAGCTGCGCAACCAGTCGGCCAGGGCCAGCCCGGTGCCCGCTTGCCAGCACTTCACCCGCTCCGGGGCCAGGAGCTTGTACTCGGCCAACTCGGGGGAAAGGACGACCTCACCTGTGGCGACCGCATGGTAAGTGATGATGATCTGGTTCATCCGCTGGAAATCGTGCACGCCCACCAGCGTCAGCTCGGTGGCTTCGAGGGACGTTTCCTCCCGAATCTCGCGTCGAATGCCTTCTTCGGGCGTCTCGCCCGCTTCCATGAAACCCGTGATCAGGCCAAACATGCGGTTTTGCCAGGCCGCATTGCGGGCCAGCAAGATCTGCCCGCCCACCTGCACGATCGCCGCCAGCACCGGCGTGGGGTTGTTCCAGTGGGTGAAGTCACAGGCCGTGCAACGCAGCCGCTCGGTCGGGCCACCATCTTCGGTTTCTTCGCGCAAAGCGAGCGGCGATGCGCATCGGGGACAAAATCGAAAATCACTGCTCATGCGAAAACCCTTGCTGAGGAACGAAGCGCCTGCCCTTGAAAGCCATCCCAGCTGGCCGCTTCAGGCGGGCCGAGGTCATGCCGGGAACACGCCCGTGGACAGGTAGCGGTCACCCCGGTCACAGACGATGAACAGCACCGTGGCGTTTTCCACCTGTTGGGCGATCTGCATGGCGACCCAGCAGGCGCCTGCGGCTGAAATGCCCCCAAAAATGCCCTCTTCCCGCGCCATGCGGCGGCAAGTCTCTTCGGCATCTGCCTGGCTCACATAAACCATCTCATCGATGTGGGTGGGGTCGTAAATCTTGGGCAAGTACGCTTCAGGCCATTTGCGGATGCCCGGGATGCGGGAGCCCTCGCTGGGTTGGGCGCCGATGATGCGCACCGCGGGATTCTTCGATTTCAGGAACTTGGATACACCGGTGATGGTGCCGGTGGTGCCCATGGCGCTGACGAAATGGGTGATGCGGCCACCGGTCTGCGCCCAGATTTCGGGCCCGGTGGTCTCAAAGTGAATACGGGGGTTGTCCGCGTTGGCGAACTGGTCCAGCACGCGCCCCTTGCCCTCGGCCTGCATTTTTTCTGCGAGGTCGCGGGCGTATTCCATGCCGCCGCTCTTGGGGGTCAGGATGAGTTCAGCGCCAAACGCCTTCATGGTTTGCGCCCGCTCGATGGACAGGTCTTCCGGCATGATCAGCACCATGCGGTAGCCCTTGACCGCAGCGGCCATGGCCAGCGCAATACCGGTGTTGCCCGAGGTGGCCTCGATCAGGGTGTCGCCCGGCCGGATCTCACCGCGTTCTTCGGCTCGGCGGATCATGGACACCGCCGGCCGGTCCTTGACCGACCCCGCCGGGTTGTTGCCCTCCAGCTTGCCCAGGATCACATTGCCACGCGTGGCATTGGCCGCAGCATCCATGCGTTGCAAGGCGACGATGGGGGTATTACCAATAGCTTGTTCGATGGTCGGATAAATCATGCGTCAACTGTGCCATAATTTCGATCTCCCCGAATTCTGCCCGGGTGGTGAAATTGGTAGACGCAGGGGACTCAAAATCCCCCGCCAGAGATGGCGTGCCGGTTCGATTCCGGCCCCGGGCACCACAGATCAGGCCGCACAACCCAACCGTTGTGCGGCTTTTTTTGTGCCCGAATCCTGCCTGAGCCGTTCAGTCCTCGAGCGGCTCCCCGGCCAGCACCAGCTCTTCGCGCAACACGCGCTTGTAGATGCCGGGCAGCTCGCGACTCATGCTGTTGGACTCAATCCCGTAACCGAGGCTGGTCCAGGTGGAAGACAACCGGCGCAGCACCGTCTGGACCTTGCCCTGGCGCAGCTGGCTGGAGAAGTCGGTGCGCCACTCGCGTGGATCGGCCAGCCAGGCGTACACCACCATGTCCTGGTACACCGGCTGGAAGCTCAGGCTGCTGTCTTCGGTCTCCCCGGGTACGCGATCGGGGTGGTAGCGCAGCGACAGCGCCGTCCAGGTGGAGTTGAGCAACTGGTAACGGCCGGCCGCCGTGGAGCAATTGCCCCGGTTAGGCCCACGGGAGATGGATTCACAGCGGTTGGGATGGCTGTCGAGCGACCAGACAAAACTGCTGCCATGCAACACATGGTACGGGCGCAAAACATTGGATTCGCTCGCGGAAATGGTCCGCATGAGCGCGCGCAAATAGGGGTCGCCCCCCTGCATCACCAGGTTCTGGGTGCCCGGTATCAAAAGCAAGGGCCGCCACCACCACAACAACAGCATCATCAGGGCTGCGACCAGCAAGGGCAGACCAACCCGGCTGGACAAGGCACGCTCGCGCAAGCGCTCCCAGCGCGACGGCGCTGTAGCAACGGGCTCAGAATCGGGCAGCAAGCTCATACACAACACAGCAGGTTGAAGACCACCCCATTGGACCCGCTAAGGGCACCATGCCTGGTACCGTGACAAATGGCCCTGGGGCAGAACCGACAGGCCTGAGAGAATACCGGTTCCATTCTTTCATCCTACAACGGGAATCCGAACCCATGACATTGCTGTTGCCTGCGCTAGCGCTTCTGGTCGGACTGGGCTTGCTCGTCTGGAGCGCGGACAAATTTGTCGATGGCGCATCCGCCACAGCCACCCACTTCGCCATGCCGCCCTTGCTGGTGGGCATGGTGATCGTGGGGTTTGGCACTTCGGCCCCTGAAATGGTGGTGTCCACCCTGGCAGCATCGCAGGGCAACCCCGCTTTGGCACTGGGCAACGCCTGGGGATCGAACATCGTCAACATCGCCTTCATTCTGGGTGTGACCGCCCTGATCAGTCCGATCCTGGTGCGCTCCGTGATCCTGCGCAAAGAGCTGCCTTTGCTGATCGCGGTGATGGCGCTGGCTGGCTTCCTGGTGTGGGACCAGGAGATCAGCCGTTGGGACGCCTGGATTCTCCTGGCCGTGTTTGCGCTGATCGTGGGCTGGACGATCATGGAGGGCATGCGTGGCCAGCACGATGCGCTGGGCGACGAAACCCAGGCCGAGATGACCGCCAACGCCATGCCCTTGCGATCGGCTGTGATCTGGTTGGTGGTCGGGTTGCTCGCTCTGGTGGGCAGTTCGCAATTGCTGGTGTGGGGAGCAGTCTCCATCGCGCAAGCGATGGGGGTGAGCGATCTGGTGATTGGCCTGACCGTGCTGGCCGTGGGCACGTCGCTGCCCGAGCTGGCCTCCTGTGTGGCCGCCGCCCGCAAAGGGGAGCACGACATCGCGCTCGGCAATGTGCTCGGCTCCAACCTGTTCAACACGCTGGCGGTGGTCGGCATCGCCGGTGCGATTTCGCCCATGCGCCTGGCGCCTGAGGTGATCACCCGCGACTGGCCAGTGATGGCAGGCCTCACCCTGCTGCTGTTCCTCATGGGCTGGGGCTTTCGGGGCCGCCAAGGTCGGGTCAACCGGCTGGAAGCGGGCGTGCTGCTGACGGTGTATGTGGTCTACACAGGCTGGTTGCTGGTGTCGACCGCCAGCGCCACCTGACCTTCAATACGGTTTCGCCTCCAAGCGCACAACTGCGCTGGTTCGCCTTGTTCTGCGCTTGAATGCAAAACCGTATAGGGCCATCCTTGCGACGCGGGACTCATACCGGTTCGCCGCGCAGACCCTCCGCAATGGTGGGGTAGCGCAGCGAGAGGCCGAGCTCCGATTTCATGCGGTGGTTGCTCAACCGCCGCGATTCGTTCATGAAGCTCAGCAGCACCGCGGGCAACGTGGCTTTGGCCACATCGAGGCCAATACGGGGTGGGCGCGGCAAACCGAACAGATCGGCCGCATGGTCAACGTAGTCGCCCATTTTGAGCTGGGTGTCATCTGACACGTTCAGACACCGCTGCGGTCGGCCGCGCCACAAGGCCAGTACACAGGCTCGCGCCAGGTCGTCCGCATGGATGTGGTTGGTGTACACGTCGTCTTCGGCGTTCAACACCGGCGTTCCGCGCTGCAACCGCCCCCGCGGCGTACCGCCCTCGCGGTCAATGGCATAAATACCGGGAATGCGCAGCACCGTGGTGCACACCCCCACCGTTCGACCCCACCCGAACACGGTGGCCTCGGCATCGACCCGCCGCAGCGCTCGCGCCGTGCTCGGCAAAACGGCATCGGTCTCGCTCACCCAGGCCCCCTGGCGGTTACCGTAAACACCGCTGGTCGAGCCGTACACCAGGGCCTGTGGTGCAGCCCTTTGCATCAAGGCTTTCACAAGCGCACGCGTGCGGGGATCGCGCTGCGCAACGCCCGCATCGGCTGAAGGCGGCGGTGCCAGGTGCAAGACCCGCGTGGCCAGCCCCGCCAGGCGCTGCAGGCTGCGCGGCTCGTCGAGGTTGCCGATCAGCGGCGTGATGCCCTGGGCACGCAATTCAGCGACCCGTTCAACGCTGGACGTGAGGGCCAGCAGGCGCACGCGCCGACCCTGCCCCAGGGCGCGCGCGGCCCGCTGGCCAACGTCGCCACAACCGATGATAAGCACCCGTTCACGGCGAAACCGTGCGGGCAAAGCGCCATGTAGGCTCATGAGAATTCCGGATTTGCGACAATCTTGGTTTGACATTCGGTGGGAGGCGCCCAGAAGCTTGATGCGCCCCACCCCAACAACGATCGCCAGTATGACATTCAACATCACCGTCGAGCCCAGCGGGCGCAGCTTCACCGCAGACCCTTCCGAAGCCATGCTGGTCGCGGGCATTCGCCAGGGCATCGGTTTGCCCTACGGCTGCAAGGACGGCGCTTGTGGCTCGTGCAAATGCAGGCTGGTGAGCGGCACCGTGGTGCACGGCCCCCACCAGAGCAAGGCCCTGAGTGCCGATGAAGAAGCTGCGGGCTATGTGCTCACCTGCTGTGGTGTGGCCCAGAGCGACGTGGTGATCGAATCGCGTCAGGTGACCGAAGCCGGCGCACTCCCGATCAAAAAAATGCCGGTGCGCGTGAGCAGCCTGGCGCGCGCCTCGCACGACGTGATGGTCTTGCGCCTGCAATTGCCGGCCGCTGACACCTTCCAGTACCACGCCGGGCAATACGTGGAATTCCTGTTGCGCGACGGCGACCGCCGCAGCTACTCCATGGCCAATGCGCCCCACACACAGAGCACCGCACCGCAAATTGAATTGCACCTGCGCCACATGCCCGGCGGAAAATTCACCGACCATGTCTTTGGCTCCATGAAGGAAAAGGACATCTTGCGCATCGAGGGCCCCTACGGCAGCTTCTTCCTGCGAGAAGACAGCGACAAGCCCATCGTCATGCTGGCATCGGGCACCGGCTTCGCACCCGTCAAGGCCATTCTGGAGCACATGCGGTTCAAGGGCATTGCCCGCCCGGTCACCCTCTATTGGGGTGGCCGCCGGCCCGACGATCTGTACCAGCAGGAATGGATCCTGGCGCAGGCAGCGGCCATGCCCCAGCTGACCTATGTACCGGTGGTCTCCAATGCCCTGCCAGAAGACCACTGGAGCGGGCGCACGGGCTTCGTGCACCAGGCCGTTCTGCAAGATTTCCCCGATCTCTCCGGCCACGAGGTCTATGCCTGCGGCGCTCCGATCGTGGTCGAATCGGCCAAGCGCGATTTCGTGGCCCAGGCCCAGCTGCCCACAGAAGCATTTTTTGCCGATTCGTTCACGAGCGCTGCGGACAAGCTGTGAAGGGTGCGCGAGAAAGGGATGCCCGCATCCGAAGGGACCGGCGCACCCACTCTTGCCCCCCTTCACGCGCAACCCAAAGGCAGTGACACGCAGCGTTCTGCTACAAAGCGGTCCTACAACTTGATTTTTTCTGGAGACACAACATGACCCATCGCCGCCACCTGCTTGCACACGCGCTCACCGTTGCCGCCCTGGCTTTTGCAGGCACAGCCCTGGCTCAGGGCACCACCACCCGCATCATCGTGCCCTTTGCGCCCGGTGGCCCGGTGGATGTGACGGCGCGCATTCTGGCCGACGCGGTGAAAGACAGTCTGGGCACCGTGATCGTTGACAACAAACCAGGCGCCGGCGGCAACATCGGCTTGAGCGCTGTGGCCAAGGCCGCCCCCGACGGCCTCACCCTGGGTATCGCCACCACCGCCTCACACAGCATCAACCCCTGGCTTTTCAGCAAACTGCCCTACTCGCCGACCAAGGATTTCTTGCCCGTGACGCAGATGCTGCGCGTGCCCAATGTGCTGGTGATCAACGCCGAATCCGCCCAACGCAACAACATCACCAACCTGGCTGATCTGATCAAGTTCGCCAAGGCCAACCCCGCCAAACTCAACTACGGCTCCGGCGGCAACGGCAGCGCCGGCCACCTGGCGGGCGAGCTCTTCAAGCACCAGGCGGGCATACACGCTGTGCACATCCCCTACAACGGGGGCAATCCGGCCCAGCTCGGCCTGTTGTCTGGCCAGGTCGATTTCAACTTTGACAACCTGGCCACCGCATCGGCCAACATCCGCTCCGGCAAGCTCAAGGCCCTGGCCGTGACCACCGCCGAGCGCAGCGCCATGTTGCCCGACGTGCCTACCATGGCAGCCACCCTGCCCGGTTTCGAAATCGATACCTGGTGGGGCTTGGTGGTGCCTGCAGGCACGCCGGCCGAGACGGTGAACAAGCTCAACGCCGCCTTCACCGCCGCATTGAAGTCGCCCGCGGTGCAAAGCCGCTTCGCCACGATGATGGCCGAGCCCGCACCCAGCTCGCCTGAGAACTTTGGCGCCTTCATGGCCAACGAACGCAACAAATACCAGCGCATGGTCAAGATCAGCGGCGCCAAGGTGGACTGATCGCCACCCGCCTCCAACGAAAAACGGCTCCCTTGGGAGCCGTTTTTCATGGTTCAACGCACCTCACCGATCAGCCCACGCGCACCGGCACAAAGATCTGATCACCCCCTCGCTGGATCAACAGGGCCAGCGACTTGGTGGCCTTTTTCACCGCCGCGCGCACCTGCTCCACATCGTTGACCGGTGAGCCATTGACGGCCAGCAACACATCCCCCGGTTGCACGCCCGCCAGCGCCGCTGGGCCTTCAACACCTTGCACCAGCAAACCCGAAGCCACGCCAGCCTGGCTCTTCTCATCGGGTTGCAGCGGGCGCAGAGCCAGACCCAGCCGGCCTTGTTCACCGGCGCTGGCTTTCTCCTCGGCTTTGACCGCCTTTTCGGCGGCATCGCCCAGACGCGCGCGGATGTCCATGCTTTCCCCATGGCGCCACACCGACATCGCCACCGTGTCGCCAGGCGTGGCGCGGCCGATCAGCGCAGGCAAGTCCCCAGAGCTCACAATGGCTTTGCCCTCCACGCTGCGGATCACATCACCCACCTTGAGGCCGGCTTTTTCCGCCGGGCCGCCGGGCTGCACGCTGGAGACCAGTGCACCCTCGGGCTTGTCGAGCTTGAACGAGTCGGCCAGCGCCTGGTTCACCTCTTGAATGGACACCCCCAGGCGCGCGTGCTGCGCCTTGCCGGTGGCAACGATCTGGTCTTTCACCTGGAGCACCGTTTCGATCGGAATCGCAAACGACAGCCCCTGATAGCCACCGGTGTGGCTGTAGATCTGCGAGTTGATACCGACCACCTCGCCGCGGGCGTTGAACAGGGGCCCGCCAGAATTACCAGGGTTCACCGCCACATCGGTCTGGATAAACGGCACCAGGCTGTCGTCCGGCAAAGAGCGCCCCTTGGCACTGACCACCCCGGCGGTCACACTGTTTTCGAATCCGAACGGCGAACCGATGGCGAGCACCCATTCGCCCACTTTCAGATCGGTGGCACTGCCCAGCGGCACCACGGGCAGGTCTTTGGCCGCGATGCGCAGCACGGCCACATCGGTCTTGGGATCAGAGCCCAGCACCTTGGCCTGGAATTCGCGTCGGTCGGTGAGTTTCACCACCACCTCGCTGGCATCGCGCACCACATGCGCATTGGTGAGAATCAAACCGTCGGCGCTGATGATGAAGCCCGAGCCTTGTCCGCGACTGGGTTGCTCGGGGGCAGCATTGCCACCCCGCCCGGGCATGCCCGGCATGCCACCAAAGCGCCTGAAAAATTCATAAAAAGGATCGTTGGGATCGATGGAGGGCGCGGCGGCCTGGGCTTCGCCGTCCTGCTCGGCGGGTAGCTTGCCCACCACACTGATGTTCACCACGGCAGCGCCATGGCGCTGCGCAATCTGGGAAAAGTCGGGGGCCACAATGGTGGCTATTGGCGGTGTCGCTGGCGCGGACAGGCTGGCCGTGGGCACCGTGGCATGAGCCCGCACACCTTCGCTCAAAACCACACCCGCGCCACCCAAAACGCCTGCGGCCATCAAAGCCAAGACCAGCCGGTTGGCGCTCAAAGAAAACGTTTTCATGTCGGACTCCTGACGAACGATGTTGGAACACGCCCTCACTGTGCACCGTGACAGTTAGAGGGTTCTTAACCGTTTTTGGACCCCGCAGGTGACCGCTGCCTTGAGCGCAAAGGCTGTTTGAGTGCCGGCGCGATCACACACATGGCGAATGGCAGCAAAGGCACCGGGGGCGCCTGTCGGCGAGCGCTTGGAGAATTTGAAAACTCAGGAAACGGGGAAAAGGCCGATCACGCGTGAACGCATGCCATCGGCATCCACGTCAAAGGGCCTTGGTCGGCGAACCCTTCGCCCAGCGCACGGCCACACGCAAACCGCCATGGGCTTCACTGCGCCCCAGGCTCATTCGCGCGCCGTGCCACTGAGCGATGGCACTCACGATGGCCAAACCCAGTCCGCTGCCAGGCGCGACCTCACCCGGCACACGGTAGAAGCGGTCCAGCACCCGTGCACGGTCGTTCTCTTCAATGCCTGGCCCGCTGTCTTCAACAACCAGCACAGCATCACCGTTTTCAGCGAACACAGACACGTCCACCTGCCCGCCGGCTGGTGTGTATTTGATGGCGTTGTCCACCAGGTTGCGCAGCAGGATGCGCAAGGCCTCCGCTTGCCCTTGTACCTGCAAAGCCTGGGCAGCCTCCACCCCGAGGTCGATCGCGCGCAGCGCTGCTTTGGGCGCCATTTCAGCGACCGTTTCCCGCGCCAACGCATCGAGCGACACGGGAACCAGCCCACCGGGGGCAACGGACCCCGCTTGGTGGCGGGCCAGCACCAACAACTGCTCCACCAGCCGGGTCGCACGGTCAATACCCGCCAACAGCCGGTCCACGGCGACCTGCCGTGTGGCATCGTCGCGCGCCCTCTGCAAGCCTTGGACCTGCAGGCGCAATGCCGCCAGCGGAGAACGCAGTTCGTGTGCCGCATCGGCCACAAAATGCTGCTGCGCTTCGAACGCCTGCCCCACCCGGCCGAACAGCAAATTGAGCTCCCGCACGAGGGGCTTTATTTCGTCGGGCAAGCCTTCTTCGGTCACAGTGGCCAGGTCGTCAGCGGCCCGAGCGGCCACCTGCTCGCGCACCCGTGCCACCGGTTTGAGCGAGGCCCCCACCGCCCACCAGGCCACCAGCATCAGCAGCGGCGCCATCCACACGATGGGCATGACCGTGCGCAGCGCCAGCGAGCGTGCCATCGCACGGCGCGGCCCCATGTCCTGCGCAATCTGGATCACCTGAAAAGGCGTCTGCAGGGCAAACACCCGGAAAGGCCGGCCACTCAGATCGGCTTCCGAAAAGCCCAGCACCGCTCGCTGCGGCAAGCCCACCCGATCGCTGGAGCGGTAGACCTGCAGGCCCTCCATGCTCCAGACCTGCACCACAAAATCCACCGGCCTGCCGCCATGGCGCTCATCGCTCAGAACCGGCAGGCCAGACACCGCCACCCCTGCCCGCAGCGCCTGCGCCATCTGCTCCATGTGGTAATCGAAGATGCTGTCCGCTTCTGCCCTCGCCTGCCGGTACACCACGGCCGCCTGCACCGCCGCAGCCAGCACAATGGCCAGCAACAGCACACCCAGCAAGCGGCCCCGCAAGGAGTGCCGCAAGCGGTTGAGGCCAAACATCACAGCGGCGGCACCATGTAGCCCACGCCTCTCACGTTCTGAATCAGTTCAGCGCCCAGCTTCTTGCGCAGGCCGTGCACATACACCTCCACCGCATTGCTGTTCACCCCGTCTTTC
The DNA here is from genome assembly GCF_004795855.1 of Hydrogenophaga sp. PAMC20947. Classification (NCBI taxonomy): domain Bacteria; kingdom Pseudomonadati; phylum Pseudomonadota; class Betaproteobacteria; order Burkholderiales; family Comamonadaceae; genus Hydrogenophaga; species Hydrogenophaga sp. PAMC20947. Next base: position 4,631,138 of record NZ_CP039252.1, on the reverse strand, counting down.
CAGCCATAGAGTTTGTCCTCCAGCTGGCTGCGCGACAGCACACGCCCAGGCCGGGCCAGCAAGGGTTCCAGCACAGCCCATTCACGGCCCGACAACACCACAGGTTCACCGTGCACCCGCACTTCGCGGGAAGCGGGGTTGATCGCGACACCTTTGTATTCGTAGACGGGCTCGGCCCGGCCATCGGCACGCCGCATCAGTGCACGGATGCGCGCCAGCAGCTCATCCAGATCGTAGGGTTTGAGGATGTAGTCATCGGCCCCGGCATCCAGCCCCTGGACGCGCTGTGCCACCGAATCTCGGGCTGTCGCGATCAGCACCGGCGTGCGCAGTTTGCGGTCCCGCAGGCTTTTCAGAACGTCCAGGCCATCGCGCTTCGGCAAGCCCAGATCGAGCAAGATCAGATCGTAGGCCTGGGTGAGCAAGGCGGTGTCGGCCATGTCGCCGTCCCGGACCCAGTCCACGGCGTACTGCTCGGCCCGCAAGAGGTCCAGCACCGCTTCGCCGATCATGGCGTCGTCTTCAACCAGCAACAAGCGCATACCCACCTCCTTCGCAGTAATCCCTGCACAACGCAGGCGTTGCCCCGGGACAGGCACTCAGGGCGCGCGTACCTGCAACGCTCAGACCGCACCCGCTCAGCAAGGCCCCAGGCGTTCGGCGACCACGCCTGAAAGCGCCCCTTCAAGCCACATAAGGATGATGGCGGGTTGCGCTTAGACCGGACTTAAACCGCGCTCATAGCCGTTCGACAACCCGCCCGGCAGGATGAAGACCGGGGGTTCACTTTCCGTCCAGCAGCTTCTTCACGTCGTCGGCCATGGCTTGTGCGCCGCCGCCGTACCGAAAATACAGGCGCACCCGACCTTGCGGATCAAAGATGTAGCTGCCCGCCGAATGGTCCATGGTGTAGGTGCCGGGTGTGCTGCCATCCACTTTCTTGTAGTAGATCTTGAAGCGCTTGGCCAGGTCCGGCAGTTCATCGGGTTTGGCGTAGAGCGCCAGAAAACTGGGATCGAAACTGCCCATGTAGGCTTTCATGATCTCAGGCGTGTCGCGCTCCGGGTCGATACTGACAAAAAGCCCCTGCAACCGATCACCATCGGCACCCAGGAGCTGCCTGGCCTGGGCCAACTCGCTCATCGAGGTGGGGCACACGTCAGGGCACTGCGTGAAGCCAAAAAAGATCACCACCGCTTTGCCCTTGAAGTCCGCCAGCGTACGGGCCTGTCCGTTGTGGTCGGTCAGCGAGAAACCATCGGCGTAGTCAGCGCCCGTGATGTCGATGCTGTGGAAAGCCGTTTCAGCCGATTTGTCTGAGCACGCGGTCAAAGCCAACAAGCCCGCGGCGGCCAACACACCCGCGCGAATCAAAGAAGAAAAGTACATATCCAAGGGCCCAAAAAACGCAACAGGCAGAGCACGATGCCTTCCACCCAGAATGCCGTGGGTACGGCCCCGTCGGTCCGCCTGCGTTGTCCCGTAGGGAGGTCGCGCGCGGATTGCCGAGGGAGATTCAAATGTAATGGTCAACCAACAGAGCCGCAAACAGCAGCGACAGGTGGATCAGGGAAAAACGAAAGGTCTTGCGGGCCAGCGCATCTGAGTAGTCGCGCCACAAGGCAAACGCATAGAGACAAAACCCGATGCTCAGCACCACGGCTACTGCCAGGTACAGGTAGCCGCTCATGCGCACGACAAACGGCATCAGGCAAGCGGCAAACAACACAAACGTGTAGAGCAATATCTGCAACCGCGTGAATTCAGATCCATGCGTCACCGGCAGCATCGGCAACCCCGATTTGCGGTAGTCCTCGACCCGGTACAGCGCCAGCGCCCAGAAATGGGGCGGCGTCCAAAGGAAAATAATGAGGAAGAGGATCAGGGCTTCCGGTGCCACCACCCCGGTCATCGCGACCCAGCCCAGCACCGGTGGCATCGCACCTGAAGCCCCGCCGATGACGATGTTCTGCGGCGTCAATGGCTTGAGAATCACCGTGTAAATCACCGCATACCCAACGAAGGTTGCGAAGGTGAGCCACATCGTGAGTGGGTTGACCCACACATACAAAATGGCCGAGCCCGTGGCGCACAACACCGCTGAAAAGCTCAAGGTTTGCACATTGGACAGCTCACCCTTGGCGGTGGGGCGCCAGGCCGTGCGGCGCATCTTGGCATCGATCTGCTGCTCGACAACACAATTGAAGGCTGCGGCGGCACCCGCCACCAGCCAGATCCCCAAACAGGCCACGGCCGCCAACTGGACTTGTGCCCAACTGGGCAATCCAGGCACCGCCAGCACCATGCCGATCAAGGCGCAAAACACAATCAGCTGGATCACTCGCGGCTTGGTGAGCGCATAAAACTGGCGCCAGACTGGCATGGCGGCCACCGGGGGCGGAGAAATAGACGGGGAAGGGGAAGGCGCGCTGCTCATCGGATCGCTTGGGAGAGGTTGTAGGCGGCGTCGCCGACCGGTTCAGAATAGGTGCGCGTAGAAACCAGAGCGCCCGTCAACACCACCACCAGAGCGGCCGCACCGCCGGTGTGGGCCACGGCGGCCAGCAAGGGCCAATCCAGCACCACGTTGACCATACCACTGGCGAGTTGCAAAAGGGCCAGTGCCAACAGCGCTTTCGCCGTGCTGCGCATGGCAGGCACAGGCCACAGGCGCCACACCGCCCAGCCCAGACCGGCCAACACCACATAGGCGCTCAAGCGGTGGACATAGTGGATGGCGGTCAAGGCCACGAATGGAATGGCATCGCCCTGGGCGGTCACACCCAGTTCTCGCCACAACGAGAAGCCCTGGCGAAAATCCATGGTGGGCCACCAGCTGCCCTGGCAGGTCGGGAATTCGCTGCATGCCAGCACCGCATAGTTGGTGCTCACCCAGCCGCCCAGTGCAATCTGCAGCCAAACCAAGGCAAACACCGACCACAAGGCCGTGCGCGCGCCCGGGCTCAGGCCTGTCTTGCCAGGGCTGCCGGGTGCGGCGAGCGCGTAGCCCACGGCCTGCATGCGCAGCAAAGCGAGCAGCACCATGCCGCCCAACAGGTGCAGGGTCACGATGGCTGGAAACAACTTCATGGTCACCGTCAGTGCACCAAAAGCGCCCTGCAGGCAGACCCAGAACAGCGTGAGCAAAGGCCAGCCGTGCCAGACGCTCAGGCGTTTGCGCTCGCCCCAGCTGACCAGGGCCAGCACCAGAATCAGGACGCCCACACCGGTGGCCAGATAGCGGTGCACCATCTCAACCCAGGCTTTGGAATGGGTCACCGGTCCGGTGGGCATGGCGCTTTGTGCCGCAGCGATGGCCTCTTTGGCGCCCACCGGGCTCATGTGGCCGTAGCAACCGGGCCAGTCAGGGCAGCCCAGCCCGGAATCGGTGAGCCGCGTGAAGGCGCCAAACAACACCAGATCAAAGGTCAGAAACAAGGTGAGCAGCGTGAGGACCCGCAAGCGCTGTGCCGCAGGCGCATGGCGGTTGCGCAACCACACCCAGGCCAGCGGCCCGAGCGCGATCACCAAGCCGAGCAGCATCATCCGCAGCAGCGGTGACAGGTCGTAAAGAGCGGGCGAAGCGTCCATGGTGGGCAGCGGTGCGTTTCAACCGCCGTTGGCGGGTGCAGGTGCAGGCGTGGTTGCCGGGGCGGCTTCTGGGCGCCCGTCGGTGTCCCAGAAGGCCGAGGCGCGCAGCAACCACCCCAGGTCCCGCTTGACCTTGGCCGGTTCGGCATCCGCAGGAAACCGCATCATCCAGTTGCCGAGCGGGTCCACCACATACAGGTGGTCGGCCAGTTGATGCCCTGCTTCGGGCTGCAGCCAGGTCGCCAATTGCGTTGCATCGACGTGCAGCACAGTGGCCGCTTCCGTCGCCTTTTTCAAGGCCTCGGGGAGCTCGGCATCTCCCGTGCGCAACCAGACCCAGTCCAGCCGGTCTTTGTCTCTGCCCAAGCCTTCGCGCAACTGACGCTGCACAAACAGGTGCTGGTTACAGGCCTCGTCACAGGCCGTGTCGGCCACGCTGATCAACAGCCATTGGTCTTTGAGCTGTGTCAAGGGAACCACCCGCCCCTGAGCATCTGTGCCGCTGAAGGCGGGTAAGGGCCGCTGCGGATCGATCAGCTGACCGTAGTTGCGGCGGCCATCGGGGCGGATGACGTAATAGGTGAGGTACGAAGCCACCACCGGCGCGACACACACCAGCAGCATGAGCAACAGTTTCCACCGACCCGCGCGCACATTCACCGTCCTGGCCGCCCCCCCTTCATCCAGGTTAGGCAGGTTGTGCACGGTCAGGGTCAAGGGTTCATCGGAATTCTGGGCCATCGGTGCGACGCTTTCGGCGGGGAGAAATGAATTGGAACCAGAGGTACAACGCTGCGGTGGTCGTGCACATGGCAAACCACTGGAACGCATAGCCTTGGTGCTTGGCCACGCCGGCCGCAAATCGCGGCCAGTCGCGTTGCAGCGCGGCATCTGGCGGCCCGGTTTGCAACACCGAGGCCTGCATCAGAGCGAGGCCCGTTTCAGTGGCAAATGCCGGGAGCACGATATTTTGCCGGATCGCGCCCGGCTGGGCCTCGCCCAGCTCAAATAGCTGGCTTGGCGGCGGGGCCAAACGCCCCGCCACGGTGACCAGCCCAGTCGGCGTTGCCACCGCCGGGACCCGGGTGCGGTCGCCGAAATCACGGGGGACCCAGCCTCGCTGAACCAGGATCGACTGGTCGTCGCCCTTAAGGCGCAAAGGTGTCACCAGAATAAACCCGCTGTGTCCGCCCATGGGCCGGTTGTCCAGAAACACGCTGTTCTCGGACACCCATTCGCCTTGCAGACGCACAGGCCGGTGCAAGCCGGCATTCAAGTCTTGCGTCTGGGTCAGGGTCTGCTCATCCCACGCAGGCAATGAGGCCCGGGCCTCAATCAGATCTTCGAGTGCCTGCTTCTCGGCCGCCCGGGACAACTGCCAGGTCCCCAGAGAACCCGTCACCGCCATCGTGATGACCGTGGCCAGGGCAATCACCCAGCTGCGCGGAATCAATCCAGCCAAATGGGCCTCCTTGCGGCACCGCCAGCGCGCCTCTTATCAACGCCAGGCTTTCGACCCAGGGCGGATCGTTGGATGTAGAGATCGTTGGATAATGCAGCCATGACATACCTTGTGATTGTGGCGTTTGTGGCCATCATTGGCAGTTTGGTTGTTGCCTTGGTGGCAATGATGCGCGGAGGCGTCAGCGACCCGGCCGACGAAGATGCAACCACGCCCCCCCGGAAAAACCACATGGCCCGGGCCTTGGCCTTCCGCGTGGGCTTCTCCATTTTGTTGTTTGTGGCGGTGCTCATCAGCTACAAGATGGGCTGGATACAACCCACGGGTTTACCGCTGGGCCGTTGAGGGTCCAGGCCCTGCAGCAAAAAGGCGCCTGACGGCGCCTTTTTTTCGGGCAAAGTCCGAGCCAAGCTTTGCCAAGCCAAGCCAAGCCTGAATCCTGCCTTAAAGCCAGTAAACGAGGATGTAAAGACCCAGCCAGACCACGTCCACAAAGTGCCAGTACCAGGCCGCTCCTTCGAAGCCGAAATGGCGCTTGGCCGTGAAATGGCCTTTCTGCAGGCGCAGGGTGATGAACAGCAGCATCAACATGCCGACAAACACGTGGAAACCGTGGAAGCCGGTCAACATGAAGAAGGTCGAACCAAAGACGCCTGAGCTCATCTTCAGGTTGTACTCGTTGTACGCGTGGTAATACTCGTAGCCCTGCACAAACAGGAACACGATACCCAGAATCACCGTCATCCACATGAAGGCGATGGTCTTGCCCCGGTTACTGGCCTGCAGGGCGTGGTGGGCAATGGTCAGCGTGACACCTGAAGTCAGCAGCAGCGCCGTGTTGATCGTGGGCAGCCAGAACGGGCCCATGGTCTGGAAGGGCTCAACCATGCCGGCGGGCGCAGCGGTGGCACCCGCCTGAAGGCTGGGCCAGACCGCCGTGAAGTTGGGCCAGATCAGTGCATTTTCAATGCTGCCCAAGGCCGGCACGGAGTGGATACGTGCCCACCACAGCGCGGTGAAAAAGGCGCCGAAAAACATCACTTCCGAGAAAATGAACCAGCTCATGCTCCAGCGGTAAGACAAGTCGATCTTGTGGCCATAACGACCGCTCTCGCTCTCGCCGACCGACTCGCTGAACCACTGGAACAACACAATCAACCAGAACGCCATGCCAAACGCCAGCGAATAAGCACCCCAAGCCTCTCCGTTGACCCATCGGCTGGCGCCCAGAATGACGAAAAACAGCCCGATGGCCGACATCACCGGATGGCGCGAAGGCCCGGGGACGAAGTAGTAGGGCGTGGCGCCGTGTGTGGTTGCTGACATGCTCACTCCAATGCTTTCGCTTATATGAATACTTGAGAGAAAAACCGCTCAGTCGATCGGTGTATGCCCCTCAGGACACCACCCACCTGACAATCAAAATCAATGAAAAAACAAATACCAACGCCATGATCAGCCCAACCACCACCAGGTGTATCGGGTTGAGCTTGGCAATGTCGTCCTGGTAGTCGGCATTGCGCCGCACGCCCAGGAAACCCCAGAGAACCGCCTTCACGGTGCCCAGCAGCGAGCCCTTGCGTTTGTGCAGTGGTTTATTGCTCACACCGCGCCCGCCACTTTCGGCGGCACCGCCGGCGCAAGCACCTGTGAGGCCACATCTTCAGGTGCCTGCGGCACCTTGCCGCCCACCTCAAAGAAGGTGTAGGACAGCGTGATCGTGGTCACATCTTTGGACAGTTTGGGGTCGATCACAAAAGCGACCGGCCACTCCTTCTTCTCGCCCGGCGCCAGGGTGTACTGGTTGAAGCAGAAACACTCCAGTTTGTTGAAGTGTGCGGCCGCCTGTTTGGGTGCGTAGCTCGGTATCGCCTGAGCGGACATGGTCCGGTTCTGAACGTTTTGAAACTCGTAGAGCACCGTGGTCAGTTCACCGGGATGCACCTGCAGGCTGCGCACCGCCGGTTTGAAATGCCAGGGTCCACGGGAATTCACATCGAACTCCACCGTGATGGAGCGAGAGAGGTCCACCTGGGAGTTGGCTGGCAGCTGGGAACTGGTACCCGGCACCTGGCGCTCCACCACCGCCAGCACATTGATGCCTGTGGCTTCGCAAATGGCCCGGTAAATGGGCACCAGCGCATAGCCGAAGGCGAACATGCCCAGCGTGATCACGCCCAGCTTGCCAACCATCTTCAGATTTTCGCTTTTCAGTGCCATAACGGGTCAGTGCTCGGTTGCAGAGGCCTCAGCCGCCAATCAAAATCAGCTTGCCCACAAAACCGGCAAAGAAGACGAAGGCCACCGACGCCAGCACAAGTGCCAGGCGCAGATTGTTCTTTTTCTGTTCAGACTTCATGGGTTCGATCCAGTTGATATCGTGGTGGCGGGCGGAATCAGCCAATCACTTTGGTCGCGGTAGCGTCCAGCTTGGGCGGGTTTTCGAAGGTGTGGAAAGGCGCTGGTGAAGGAACTTCCCACTCCAGGCCCTCTGCACCTTCCCAAGGTTTCTGCACGGCCTTTTCACCTTTGCCACGCATGGCGGGGATGATCACGGCAACGAAGAAGTACACCTGGGCGAAACCGAAGAAGAAGCTGCCGACGGAAGCGATGGCGTTGAAATCAGCGAACTGCATGGGGTAGTCGGCGTAACGACGGGGCATGCCGGCCAGACCCAGGAAGTGCATGGGGAAGAAGGTGACGTTGAAAGAGATCATCGACCACCAGAAGTGCAGCTTGCCGCGGAATTCGCTGTACATCACACCCGTCCACTTGGGCAACCAATAGTAGATGCCCGCAAACATGGCGAACAACGAACCGGCGACCAACACGTAGTGGAAGTGGGCCACCACGTAGTAGGTGTCCTGGAAGTTGATGTCGATCGGCGCGACGGCGAGGATGAGACCCGAGAAGCCCCCGATCGCAAACACGAAGATGAAGCCCACAGCCCACAACATGGGCGTCTCGAACGTCAACGAGCCCTTCCACATGGTCGCGATCCAGTTGAACACTTTCACACCCGTGGGCACGGCGATCAACATGGTGGAGTACATGAAGAACAGCTGACCCGTCACCGGCATGCCGGTGGTGAACATGTGGTGAGCCCACACGACAAACGACAGGATGGCGATGGAACCGGTGGCGTACACCATGGAGGCGTAACCAAACAGCTTCTTGCGCGAGAACGCCGGAATCACCTGGCTCACGATACCGAAGGCCGGCAAGATCATGATGTAGACCTCGGGGTGGCCGAAGAACCAGAAGATGTGCTGGTACATCACCGGGTCACCGCCGCCGGCGGGGTTGAAGAAGCTGGTGCCAAAGTGGCGATCGGTCAGCGTCATGGTGATGGCGCCGGCCAGCACGGGCATCACGGCGATCAGCAGATAGGCGGTGATGAGCCAGGTCCAGCAGAACATGGGCATCTTCATCAGCGTCATGCCAGGGGCGCGCATGTTCAGGATGGTCACGATGATGTTGATCGAACCCATGATCGAACTGGCACCCAGGATGTGCAAGGCAAAAATACCGACATCCATGGACGGACCCATCTGCAGGGTCAACGGTGCGTACAGCGTCCAGCCGGCCGCAGGGGCACCACCGGCCATGAAGAATGTAGACACCAGCATCAGCGCGGCAGGAATCATCAGCCAGAAGCTGAAGTTGTTCATGCGGGCAAACGCCATGTCAGAGGCCCCGATCTGCAGCGGAATCATCCAGTTCGCAAAGCCCACGAAGGCCGGCATGATGGCGCCAAACACCATGATCATCCCGTGCATGGTCGTGAGCTGGTTGAACAGACCGGGGTTGACCAGCTGCAGGCCGGGCTGGAACAGCTCGGCGCGGATCATCAACGCCAGTACGCCGCCCACCATGAGCATCGTGAAAGAAAACAGCAGGTACAGGGTACCGATGTCCTTGTGGTTGGTGGCGTAGACCCAGCGGCGCCAGCCCGTCGGGGCATGGTGGTCGTGGTCGTGGTCGTGCGCGTGAGCGTCATGGGGATCAAGTACTGCACTCATTTCGATTTCCTTAGCAATTCAATCTTGGGCCTGCTGGCGCTCACTTGCGGGCAGCCACCACGTCGGCGGGCTGCACAATTTGCTCGGTCTTGTTCGACCAGCTGTTTTTGGTGTACGTGATGACCGCCGCAATTTCCGTGTCAGACAGCGCGTTCCACGCAGGCATGGTGCCGTTGTTGCGCCCGTGGAGGATCACGTCAATTTGCTTGTTTATGTCGGAATCCAGCACGATCGGCGAAGCGTCCAATGGAAAGATAGGGCCTGCGCCTTTGCCGTTGGCCTGGTGACAGGCCACACAGTTGGCAGCATAGACGGACTCACCACGCTTGACCAGAGCGGCGAGCTCCCAGACTTTGGATGGATCGTCAGCGGCCGCAGCCATGGCCTTTTGCTTTTCGGCCACCCAGGCGGTGTATTCCTCAGCACTGACCACCTTGACCTGGATGGGCATGTAGGCATGTTCTTTGCCGCACAGCTCAGCACACTGTCCGTAAAAGGTACCGGTTTTCTCGGCGCGGAACCAGGTATCGCGCACAAAGCCGGGGATCGCATCTTGCTTGATACCGAAGGCGGGCACCATGAACGCGTGGATCACGTCGGTGGCCGTGGTGATGATGCGGACCTTTTTGCCCACAGGCACCACCAGCGGGTTGTCCACCTTGAGCAGGTAGTCATCGGTAGGGGGTGGGTTGCCACTGTTGGACATTTCGCGCTGCGCCGGATCCAGCGTGGAGAGGAAGCCAATGCCTTGACCTTCACCCGTGATGTAGTCGTAGCCCCACTTCCACTGCATACCCGTTGCCTTGATGGTCAGGTCGCTGTTGGTGGTGTCTTTCTGGGCCACCAGCACTTTGGTGGCGGGCAAAGCCATGCCGATCACGATCAGCAGGGGAACGATGGTCCAGCCCAACTCCACCCAGATCGGTTCAGACAACTCCTGCGCCTTGTGTCCCACCGACTTGCGGTGCTTGATGATGGAATAGAACATCACGCCAAAAACCAGCACAAAGATCACCGTGCAGATAATCATCATGAACCAGTGCAGCCAGTGCTGCTCTTCTGCGATCTTGGTGGCCGCAGGCGCAAAATTGAGCTGATTGACGGCCGGGCCACCAGGCAAGTCGTTCACGGCATGGGCCGCCTGACTCACCCAAACACCCGCACCCAAGGTCAGCACCGAGGCCACGTGACGCAGCTGAGCCAGCCGGTTTCGCAGGGAATCACCCATCTTCTTTGTCGTACTCACTTTTGCGCCTCAAATATAAGCATTGATTTATATCAATGCCGATTAGAACAAAATTTCAGCAGGCAGCCCACTGCGGGATAACCCAAACCTTCAACACACTCAAAACCGTTGCAGTGCACGGCGAATCTCGTTGGCCAAAGCCGGCCTCTGATCCGCCCGCAGGAAACGCCCCACCTGCACCGCCTCACCCCCTCCACGCACCTCGATCAGACCGCCCCTGCCCAGGCGGGGTTCAATCTGGACCGCGAAGCTGGAAAACTCGCACCGGCGGATCTTGCCCGCCAGTTCTTGCTCCACCACCAGCCACCCACCCGCCAGGCGGATGCTCTCACGGTCGGTCGCGTGACGGGCATACACCAGAAACGCCGTGGCCACCGCCACCAGCTCCAACGCCGTGAAGGGCAGCACCAAAGTGGCGCCCATGGACCAGAAAAAACCAGCCACCGCCAACGACACCAGACTGAGCCATCCAAAGACCCAGCCCAGCTGAACTGGCGACACCGAGCAGTTCGGACGCAACAACCAGTGAACGCCATCGCCAGACTCGGTGCCCAGACGGGGGATGTTTCGACTGTCCATCGCCATGCCTCACCTAGAAAGACCTTGCCCTGCACCAACAGGCGCGACAAGGTCGAGCAGGGGAAATACCCGGAAGAGATTGATTTATGTCAATTGTAGCGGCCAGCGCGCCCTGTTTTCCTGACGCGGCGGGATTCCCAGGTGGATCGAGGCGGGGCAAGGGCTGCCGGTTTTGACCCGCAACTCACCGACCTGTCGGGCCAGACAGGCGCCTCAGCGGCGCCCCGCCTGCAGCATGGCGCGCATGTCGTCCATCGAGACGGTTTGGTTGGGACCCAGTGGTACCCGCGGCACCGGCTTGTAAGCGTGGCCGTAGACCACTTCAAACGTCAGAATAAGGCGCCCATCTTCGCCGCGGGCTCCCCGTTGCTCAATGGCCGCACACAAGGCATCGCGCCAAGCCCTGGAGCGCAAGCCCTGAAAACGCGAAACGTTGAGGTTGCGCCCCAGACCGCGCAACTCGTCCAGCATCGCCATCGGTGTGCTGTAAGACAGGGTGATGCGTTCCATGTCCATCACGGGCTCGGCGAACCCACAAGCCACCAGCATGTCGCCCCAATCGTGCATATCGGTGAAGGAATGAGACGGCGCGGGCCAGCCTTCGGCAGCAAACACATCGCGCAACTCGCGCAACGAATCAGGCCCCAAGCAGGAAAACATGAGAAACCCATGGGTGTCCACGCTTTGATGCCATTGCTTCAGGAGGCCCATGGGTTGGGCTACATGGTGCAGCGCCATATTGGCCCAGACCATGGCCACCTGCCGGTCGGGCTCGGCGGCGGCCGGTTGACTGGCCCTGCGCCACCGGGCCGGATTCCAGGACCGCTGGGCAGGCTCACGCGTGGCCCGCTGGGCCAGCGCAGCGTCTTGCGCATGGATCAGGCACTCGGCTACTGGCAGCACTTCGCGCAAGCGCTGGTGCGCCTCCAGGCCGCCCCGTACCGGCTCCCAGTGCAACCAACTCGTCGGCAAGGCCTTGAACCACTGCAAGCGGTCCACCATGCGGCGCGCGATTTCTTCATGCAACCAGGGCGAGGTCGAGGGCGAGAACTGCGCCCACCTCTCAGCGGCGGTTGGGTCCAGACCAGGAACAGCATTCTCAGATGAAATTTGGGCAGTTGTCACGGCCGCCAGTATATTGACCTCCCATGTGGAACGTATCCCAATGCCTTGCCCGCCCCTTGCAACGCCTGCCTGGCACCTGCCAGATCTGCCACCGCTGGCCCGCCCAGCCTGTCTGTGACCGGTGCGTGGCTCGGCACGCACCTTCTCGGGTGCGTTGTCACACCTGTGCACGCCCGCTGACTGGCGACACCACACGCTGCGGGGAATGCCTGACCCGACCTGGTGGCCCCGTGCTGAGCGCCTGCGTGGCGGCAGTGGACTACGCCTATCCCTGGGATGATCTGATTGCCCGGTTCAAGTTTCGCGAAGAACCGGGCCTGGCCGGCCCATTGGCCGCACTGATGCTGAAGGCACCTGGGGCCACCGATCTGCTGTGCCGGGCCGATCTCATCGTCCCGATTCCGGTTTCGCGCGACCGCCTGGCACAACGGGGATACAACCAAGCCTGGGAGCTGGTCAAAGCTTTGCGCCAGGGCGTGGGAAAGGCCAGCGGCCCTGCTGTGCCGGATGCCCTGGAACGCAAGGGAGACGGCCCAGACCAGCACCGGCTGGACAAAAAACATCGCACCCTGAACCTGAAAACAGCGTTCAATGCGCACGACAGGCACGCAGGTCGGCTGAAGGGTGCGATTGTGGTGCTGGTGGACGACGTGAGCACCACCGGAACCACGCTGCGCAGCGCGGCCCATGCCCTCATGGCTGCCGGTGCCTGCAGGGTCAGCGCGGTGGTGCTGGCCAGAACGCCAGCCCCCAGATGAACGCAAGTTGCTTAAGGGCAAACGAGCATAGGGTCGACACAATTTCCCCACAAATGGGGGGTATCATGCCGGCCAGACAGGGAGCATATACATAACAGATAGTTGCCAAAAAGCGACACAACAAGACTCCCGCCTAGCGAGGCATGGCGTTGGCATGGCGAAGCGCCAACCGGCCAATCCAGGCACGGCGGGGCGGCAGCCTTGGGCCGCGAAGTGCGTGGCCCCGCCCAGCGATGGCCCCGAAAGATCACGAGCCCAGCCGGTCACCGGCGGGGTGCCTCTGGACGAACCTCAGACAACCCGCCTTCATCCCTGCCATTTCGACTTCATGTTCCACATCGTTCTCGTTGCCCCCGAAATCCCGCCCAACACTGGAAATGTGATCCGGTTGAGTGCCAACACGGGCTGCGATCTCCACTTGATCGAACCCTTGGGGTTTTCGATGGACGACAAGCAGATGCGCCGAGCCGGACTGGATTACCACGAATACGCCAAGCTTGAAAAACACGCTGATTGGTCAGCGTTCCTGGAAACGACCCGCCCCGACCCCCTTCGCATGTTTGCCTGCACCACCCGGGGCAGCGTGAGCGTCTACGAAACGCGCTTTCAGGCAGGCGACTGGCTGGTGTTTGGATCGGAAACCCAGGGGCTTCCCGAGGCGGTGCGCGAGCACTTTAGCGACGGCCAACGCATACGCCTGCCCATGTGCGCCGGGCAACGCAGCCTCAACCTGTCGAATGCTGTGGCTGTTGTGGTGTTCGAAGCCTGGCGACAACTGGGCTTTGCCGAGGTGGCCTCATGAATCACACACATCTTGCTGCTTCCATGGACGGCCGCGTTCCATTGCTGGCCCATCTGGACCCCTCCCGCTTCGCCCAGGCCCACGCTACCCAAGGATTTGCATGCTTGCCACGTTGACCCGCCTGGTGCTCAACACCTTTCAGCCTGGCGCCAAAAGCCGCAAGGTCGCCAGCCTGCGCGATTTGCAAGGCATTCGATCTGCCCTGTTGCAGAGCATTGAGGATTGTGAGAGCTTGCAGACGGAGCGTTTGCGCCACAAAATTTCAGGCGCAAAAAACGCTCAGGAACTATGGTTGTTGCGCAACGATGCTTACCAGATCATTTCGCACCACCACAGCCAAAGCGCGGCGGTGACCCGCATCAACGGCCTGCGGAATGTCTTTGAAGGCTGGCTGGAGCCACGGCACCTGGCCAAGATCAAGTAGGGCTGCCCAGCGGCCTGACTTTTCGTCTGCCCCACGGGTTTTCCGGCCGCCTACGGGCCCATCGGCCCGTAATACCACCTCAGTGCGCAGCTTCAGGGGTAGTGGCGCGCCAGCGATTCAGCCACACAGACCGGCTTGTCCGACCCTTCCCGCTCCACCACAACCGACCAGGTCATCTGCATGCCGCCTTGGTCGATGGGCTGCGTTTGAAGCAGCGTCATGCGCGCACGCAAGCGGCTGCCCACGGGCACGGGGGCCGTGAAGCGCACTTTGTTCAGACCGTAGTTGACGCCCATGCGGGTTTCCTCGACCTTGAACGAAGACGCAAAGAAGACGGGCAGCATCGACAGCGTCAGGAAGCCGTGGGCGATTGGTGCACCAAAAGGTCCCGCCTTGGCGCGCTCGGGATCGACGTGGATCCACTGGTGATCGCCCGTGGCTTCGGCAAACTGGTTGACCCGCTCCTGAGTGACCTCAATCCAGTCGCTCACAGCCACTTCCTGGCCCACACAGGCGGCCACCTCGGCCAGCGTTTGAAAAATTTTCATAGAGCTCGACTCTAGACCCAGACAGCGCCGCACCGTTGTCGGCACGGCGACAGTTGGGTCCGCCCACCTGCGCGCGCCCTGATGGTGTCAGTGGTCCAGCCAGTGGCGAATCACTTGCCACTGCTGAAGATCCTTTTCCACACGGCTGGGCGCGACATCGAACAGAGTGAGGCCACGCGCGGCCAGGTGGATGTAGTTTTGGGTGTCCCGCAGATACCCCAGCACCGGCAACCCCAGGCTCTCGACAAATTCACGCAGTTTGTCGGCCGCGATGGTGCGCGCGTCAACCCGCATGCCCACGATACCGATCTCAACGCTGCCAGCGTGGCGCGAGTCGGCGAGCTCGTCTAGAAATGCCCGGGTGGCATAGATATCAAAAATACTGGGTTGCAATGGCACCAGAATTTTGTTGGCCATCTTGAGCACATCCTTGAACCGCCAGCCGTGGAGTCCTGCGGGGGTGTCCAGCACCACGTGGGTGGTGTCGCGCGGGGGGCGGGCAATCAGGTCGGGCGAGACATCCCAGGACTTGATGGGGCGGGCCGCCGGGGGCCGCAACTGGAGCCACAAAGCCGAAGATTGCTGGCGGTCGGCATCGCCCAGCATCACACCGTGACCCTGGCTGGCGTAGTAACCCGCCACGTTGGTGGACAGGGTCGACTTCCCCACCCCTCCTTTGGGATTCGCAATCACCACCACGGGCATACCGACCTCCGATTTTTGATTCCGGGCAAAGCACTGAGGCGCCAGCCCCAGCAGCAGTGGCCCATGTTATCCCCAAGCATCCCAGACCAGCTTGATGCCGGTCAGCAACATCCCAGCGTAGATCAGGCGATAAAACAGTTCGGGTTTGATCCGATGGGCAATGCGAACACCGATCCAGACCCCGAGCGGCGCCAAAGGCAGGAGCGCCAGAGACGTGAGGAAATTGCGCCCGTCCAGCAGCCCCAACCAGGCGTAGGGGATCCACTTGGAGAGGTTGATGAAAAAGAAAAAGTAGGCCAGCGTCCCTGTAAACACCAGCGGCGAGAGGCGCAAAGGAATCACGTAGGCGTTCACGGGCGGTCCACCGGCGTGGGCGATGAAACTGGTGAAGCCGGAGAGAACCGTGAGCAGGGCGCCCAGCCAGCGGGGGGGCGGCGGCTGGTCGGGCCGCGGCGGAAAGGCCAGCCTCTGCGCCAGGAACAGCAAGGTGACCACGCCCACCATGCCCGCCACCAGATGGGCGTCCAGAAGCTTGAACAGCGCGGTGCCCACCAGCGTACCGATCAGGCCAAACGGCAGCATGAAAGCCAGCAAACGCCGGTCCACCTCTTTGCGAAATGCGGCCATGCCCAGCACATCCATCACCAGCAACACAGGCATCAGAATGGCCGCCGCCTGCGGCACGCTGATCGCCAGCGCCATCATGGGCACGGCCAGCGAACCAAAGCCAGCACCAAATCCGCTCTTGCTCACGCCCAGCAACAACACGGCGGGAATGGCCACGGCATAGAAGAATGGATCGGTGATGAGGGTCATGGGTTATCAGCGCGGCGACAATGGACCGCATGGATAAAGTGCAATTCTGGGGCGAAACACTGCGCCTGGTCGTCGAACTCGCAGCCACTGCAGCGTTTGCTTTGGCCGGCATCATAGAGGCTGCCCGCAAACGGCTGGATGCCGTGGGCGTTTGCGTGGTGGGATTCCTGACCGCTTTTGGCGGGGGCACGCTGCGCGATCTGCTGCTGGATCAACGCCCTTTTTTCTGGGTTCAACACGTGGAAATGCTCTGGGGGGTGCTGGCGCTGTGTGTGCTTGCGATGGCCTTTTTGCGGCACCGGCACTTTGAGCTCACGGAAAGGGCGATCCAGGTGCCAGACGCCCTGGGCCTGGGTCTTTTTGCCGCCACAGGCACCCACCAGGCCCTGCTGCTGGATTTGCCTGGCATCGTGGCGGTGCTCATGGGCGTGATCACGGGCGTTTTTGGTGGTGTGTTGCGCGACGTGGTCTGCAACCAGATCCCCTCGGCGTTCCACGGCCACCGGCCCTTCACCATTTGCGCTTTCGCCGGCGGTTGGGTTTATGTCGGTCTTTGGCAAGTGGCCGCGCCGGGCTGGCTGGCGCTGCTGGCCTGCGTCAGCGTCACCGCCGGACTGCGCGGGCTGGCGCTGTGGCGCCGCTGGGAGCTGCCTGCCTGGGAGGATTGAGTCAGCGCAAGGGCAATGCCAGATGCACCTTGTCGGCGTAAACACCGTTCACACACACCGCATCCGGATAGACACCCCAGACACAAAAACCCAACCGTTCGTAGAGTTGACGGGCAGGGTCATTGCCAGCAGTCACTGTCAAATCGAGTTGGCGCAAAGCGGAGCAATGGCGGGCATGCCTCAACAGGGCCTGCATCAATGCGTCACCGACACCAAGCCCACGGGCTTCTGCCACAACAAACAGGCCGACCACGGTGGCCGTGTGGCGCTCTTTCTGCCGGTAGCGCCCCTGCATGCCCACCACGCCAATCAACTGATTCGACCGCCAGCCGCCGAAAAACGCGTCGTGCGGCAACGCTGGCGAGTCCGTCAAACGCGCCTCAGCGGCGTCCAGAGGACGTGCCAGGTCTTCTTCGTGGCTGGAAGTAAACGCCTCCGGATGCTCTTTCAACCCGCGCAAGCGCAGCGCCTGGTAGACCGCCGCATGCGCCGGCACCAGTCGCTGCACCTGCCAGCTGGTCACACCCTTTCCAGCACCAGCGCAATGCCCTGCCCCACGCCAATGCACATGGTGCACAACGCATAACGCCCGCCCGTGGCGTGCAGGCGGTTGACCGCCGTGGTGGCGAGCCGCGCACCGCTGGCGCCCAGCGGGTGCCCCAGCGCAATGGCACCACCCCAGGCGTTGACACGTTCGTCTTCGTCCTGCAAACCCAAGGTCCGCAACACCGCCAGGCCCTGAGCAGCGAAAGCTTCGTTGAGCTCGATCACATCGAGGTCTTTCAGCGACAAACCGGTGAGCGCCAGCACCTTCTGCGTGGCGGGCGCCGGGCCCATGCCCATGATGCGGGGAGCAACGCCCGCTGTGGCCATGCCCACCACACGGGCTTTTGGTGTCAGGCCATTTTTTGCGGCGCTGGCTTCGTCAGCGAGCAACAAGGCGCATGCCCCATCGTTCACGCCACTGGCGTTGCCGGCGGTCACGGTGCCCTCGAGCTTCACAATCGCTTTCAATTTGGCCAGCGCTTCCAGGCTGGTCTCACGGGGGTGCTCATCTGTATCCACCACCACGGGATCGCCCTTGCGCTGCGCAATGCTCACGGGCGTGATCTCGCGCGCCAGATGACCGGCTTTGATCGCGGCCACCGCCTTCATCTGACTGGCAAAAGCCATGCGGTCCTGTGCCTCGCGTTCAATTCTGTAATCGGTCGCCACGTTTTCCGCCGTCTCGGGCATGGAGTCCACACCGTATTGCGCCTTCATCAGCTTGTTGATGAAGCGCCACCCGATCGTGGTGTCGTACACCGCATTGGCCCGACTGAAAGCGGCTTCGGCTTTGGGCATCACAAACGGCGCGCGGCTCATGCTTTCCACGCCGCCGGCGATCATCAGCCCCGCTTCGCCTGCCTTGATCGCGCGCGCGGCACTGCCCACCGCATCCAGCCCCGATCCGCACAGGCGGTTGATCGTGGCGCCGGGCACCGCAATCGGCAGACCGGCCAGCAGACTGGCCATGTGGGCCACGTTGCGGTTGTCTTCGCCGGCCTGGTTGGCACAACCGTAGAGCACGTCGGTCACGCTCTCCCAGTCCACCCCCGGGTTGCGGGCCATCAAGGCCCTGAGCGGAATGGCGCCCAGATCGTCGGTGCGCACACCGGACAACGCTCCGCCATAGCGGCCAAATGGGGTGCGAATCGCGTCGCAAATGTAGGCCTGGTTCATCGGGGTCTCCAAATGTTGATGGCGTTGGGCGAGTGACCTCGCCGCAACTTGACTCGCTTCCACTGTACCCAAACCCGGGCAAAGGTTGGCTCACTTGCGGGACAATCAACGCATGTTCAATCCCTCCCAAGCCGATGTTCGGCGCTTTTTCTGCACGGTCTATTCCAAGGGCACGGGCAAAGAACCCATGGAAGCGATCGAGACGCTGGCGCACCAATGGATCGCTGAGCATCCTGAACACCATGCCGAATTGGCCGATGTGGATTCGGCGCTGGCCCGCGTCGGTGAGCCCGCCCCGGAGGGGCAAGAAAACCCCTTTTTGCACCTGTCCATGCACCTGTCCATCAGCGAACAATGCAGCATCGATCAGCCCGCAGGCATCCGCCAGGCTGTGGAGCTGCTCACGGCCCGACGCGGCGACTTGCACGCCGCTCACCACGAGGTAATGGAATGCCTGGGCCGCATGTTGTGGGAGAGCCAGCGTGCCGGGCGCCCACCCGATGGACAGGCGTATATCGAGCAAGTGCGCCAACGCGCGACAAAGGATTGACCCCCCCCTGCGGCCGTGCCCTGGGTTGGGTTCCGTGCTCCGGTTAACAACTGAAAATCGGCATCGCGAAGAGGCCCCCTGTCGCCCATCCTGAGCATGGCAAAGGACATGGCCCAAAAAAAGGCCGCTCAACGAGCGGCCTTTTTGAGCGACGGGGGATCAGATCAGCGGAAACGCGCCTGCGGCACCACGGCCAGTTCACTCTCCTGAGCCGCCAGGTACTTGGAGATTTCACGCATCTCGGCGTGGCTGAACTGCTTGGCAATGCCGCCCATGATGGCGTTGTTGCGCCCGACAAACTTGTTGCCCTCGACCGTGTAGGCCTTGAGCGCAACGTACAGGTAGTCGGCATGCTGGCCAGCAATTTTGGGGTAGCTGGGGTCGATGGGCTTGCTGAAGTTGGCTCCGTGGCAAGAAGCGCAAGCGCCCTTTTCGACCAGTGCAGCAGCAGCGACATCGGCGGCCTTGGGCGCGTCGGGAGCGGCCTTGCCGCCCTGAGCCGTGTAAAACGCAGCCAGATCGGCCATGTCCTGCTCGCTCAGCGAACCGGCGATGCCGCGCATGGTCGGGTGCTTGCGATCGCCTTTTTTGTAGGCCGTCAGCGACGCGACGATGTATTTGTCCGACTGCCCGGAGATCATGGGCACCTTGTGGATTTCGGGAAAGCTGTTCTGGTAGCCGACGATGCCATGGCAGCCGATACACATGTCGGCCTTCTTCTGGCCCGCCTGCGCGTCACCGGTCACACCTTGGGCTTGGGCGCTCGCTGCGGCCACGGAGAGGGTCGCAACGGCGACAAGAGTACGGACGATCGTGGACAACAGTTGGTTCATTTTGCAAGCACAATGAGATGGACGATTGATAAAAATCAATCCTTGATTATATAGACTCGATGGTCGAGCAAGACCTGTTGATAACCCGATGCGCGGCGTTGCCCCCAGCCCGTGAACCATATCCGAAACATCTGACATGAAATTCCAAGGCACTGACAACTACGTCGCTACCCCCGATCTGATGCTGGCCGTCAACGCCGCCAGCACCCTGAAACGCCCGCTGCTGATCAAGGGAGAGCCCGGTACCGGCAAGACCATGTTGGCCGAAGAAGTGGCCGAGGCCCTCAAGATGCCACTGCTGCAGTGGCACATCAAGAGCACCACCAAAGCCCAGCAGGGCCTGTACGAATACGACGCCGTGAGCCGCCTGCGCGACAGCCAGCTCAATACGGGCGACAACGCCGAGCGCGTCAAGGACATCAAAAACTACATCGTACAGGGCGTGCTCTGGCAAGCTTTCACCGCCGATGAACCCGTGGTGTTGCTGATCGACGAAATCGACAAGGCCGACATCGAGTTCCCCAACGATCTGTTGCGCGAAATCGACCGCATGGAGTTCTATTGCTACGAGACCCGCGAACTGGTGCGCGCCAAGCACCGCCCGCTGGTGTTCATCACCTCCAACAACGAAAAAGAGCTGCCAGACGCTTTTCTGCGCCGCTGCTTCTTCCACTACATCAAGTTTCCCGAAGCAGAGACCATGCAGAAGATCGTGGATGTGCACTTCCCCGACCTGAAGCAAGACCTGCTCAAGGCCGCGATGAAGACGTTCTATGACGTGCGCGCCCTGCCCGGCCTGAAGAAAAAACCCAGTACCAGCGAGTTGCTCGACTGGCTCAAGCTGCTCATGGCCGAAGACATCCCGCTCGAAGCCCTGCAAAGTGCCGACAGCAAAGTGAGCATCCCGCCGCTGGTGGGCGCTTTGCTCAAGAACGAACAAGACACCACGCTCTTTGAGAAGCTGGTGTTCATGAACCAACGGAACCGGTAAAGCGGGGAAGCAACCGCCTGGCACAGGAGCGCACATGAACACAGCAAAGCCTGGCCTGCTCGTCATGAGCTTGCTTTCGCTAACGGCATGTGCCGCCCCGGGGCGGCGCGACAAACCTCAACGCGGCGATGGATCCAAACCCTATGACCCCTATTGCAGCGGCGAATACAACAAGTGACCTGGTCAGGCTCCAGGCCATGAGCGACTCCTTGCGTTCGCTGCCCTTCGGAGAGTTTCTATGCTGATCGATTTCTTCTACACCCTGCGCGCAGCCAAGCTGCCGGTCTCGGTCAAGGAATACCTCACGCTGCTCGAAGCGCTGAAGGAAAACGTGGTCGGCCCGACCAATCCCGATGCCTGCACCATGGACGACTTCTATTACCTGAGCCGCACATCGCTGGTGAAGGACGAGAAGCACTACGACAAGTTTGACCGCGCCTTCGCTGCCTACTTCAAAGGCGTGGAGATGATCGCCGACTTCACCAAACCGATCCCGGCGGACTGGCTGCGCCAGGAGATGGAGCGCATCCTGTCTGCCGAGCAGGTCGCCAACGCGCCCAAGATGGACTGGGACGAGTTGATGGAGACGCTGAAAAAACGCCTCGAAGAGCAAAAAGAACGCCACGAAGGCGGCTCCAAGTGGATCGGCACCGGCGGCACTTCGCCTTTTGGCCACGGCGGAAAAAACCCGCAAGGCATCCGCATTGGCGGCAAGGGCGGCAACAAATCGGCCGTGAAGGTGTGGGACCAGCGCGCCTACCGCGACTACGACGACACCCAGGAGCTGGGCACGCGCAACATCAAGGTGGCCCTGCGCCGCCTGCGCAAATTTGCGCGCCAGGGCAACGAACTGGAACTTGACCTGCCCGACACCATCCGTTCCACCGCCGCCAACGCCGGCTGGCTGGACATCAAGATGATTCCCGAGCGGCACAACAACGTGAAAGTGCTGCTGTTGATGGATGTGGGCGGCACCATGGATGAACACGTCCAGCGGATAGAGGAGCTGTTTTCAGCGGTCAAGAGCGAGTTCAAGCACCTGGAGTTTTACTATTTCCACAACTGTGTCTACGACTACATGTGGAAGAACAACAAGCGCCGTTTTGCCGAAAAATTCCCCACCTGGGACATCATTCGCAAGTACAACAAGGACTACAAGCTGATTTTTGTGGGCGACGCAACCATGAGCCCCTATGAAATCCTGCAGCCCGGCGGCAGCGTGGAATACAACAACGAAGAGGCTGGAGCGGAGTGGTTACAGCGCCTGACACACGCTTTTCCAAAATTTGCCTGGATCAATCCGGAACCTCAAGGGGTGTGGCAGTATCGACAGAGTATCAGTGTGATTCAGCAGCTCATTGGCCCGCGGATGTATCCGTTGACCTTGAAGGGGCTGGAGGACACCATGAGAATGCTCTCGAAATAAGCCCTGCATGAACCCTCCCTTCCTGCGCCGTGTGGCTTCCCCCACACGGCTTTTTTGCATCTTGGTCTGTCTGTTGCCCTTGGGCGCGTGGGCCCAGGATGGCTCTGCGCGCGCTGCCGATCTGGCTCCTGCAACGCCCGAAGCCACTGAAACACCCGCCAATCAGCCCGATGCGGATCAGGTGCAAACCGACGCGTCAGCGCCGCCACGCTTCGGCATCACCGTGGAAACCGACGGAAAGCTCAAGCCCTTTGTCTTGCGCCACATTGATTTGCAGCGGTTTCGAACGCTGGGCGACCTGGACAGCAGCGAACTGAACCGGCTCCTCCTGGCCGCCCCCGACAACCTGCGCGACCTGCTGGGCACCCAGGGCTATTTCTCCCCCACCATTACCGTGTCTCGGGTTGCCGCCACTGCAGGCGGCAAAACGCCCGCGCCGCCGCTGGGCGACGTGCGCATCGTCATCGAGCCCGGACCCGCGACCCGGGTCGCCACGTCCAATGTCTACTTTTCGGGCGACATCCTGAGCGCCGAGATCGCCAAGCCCCAGCGTGAATCCATTGTGCGCAGCAGCCAGAAGGCTGTTGGAACCGATTTCACGCAATCCCGCTGGGATCAGGTGAAATCCGAGACACTGAGGCAGCTCACGGCTGAACGGTACCCCCGAGGCCGCATCGCCAACAGCCTGAGCGATATCGATGCCACGAAAAGCGAGGCCCACTGGTATGTCGAGCTGGACTCGGGCCCGGCGGTACAGATCGGCGAGGTGAGGGTTGTAGGGGGCGAGCGGTATGACACCCTCACAGCCGAACGGCTGGTGCGGCTGGCGGGTTTGCACCCGGGAGCCGACTACAGCCTGAGCAAGCTGCAGGACGCCCAGCAAAAAATCTCGGACAGTGGCTACTACACCTCGGTGTTCGCTTATGTCGATCTGGACCAGGACGGTACCAACAAAGACTCCGCGGCCCCGGTGGTGGTTCAGGTCAAGGAAGGTCTGCCCCAGAAAGTGACACTGGGTGTCGGCGGCAGCACCAACAACGGCGCCAGGCTGTCGTTGGAGCATACCCATTTGCAACTGCCCCTGATTGGCTGGCGTGCCCACAGCAAGCTTCAGCTCGAGACCAACGACCAACTGCTGTCCTCAGACTGGAACGCTCCCATTCAAGAAGATGGCTGGCATTGGCTGGCCAGCGGCAAACTGGCACGCCAGATCGACGACGACACCACCACGTCCGGCTTGCGGGTGAGCGCGGGCAAGTCCCAGGAACGCGCCGACCTGGACCGGCGCTACTTCCTGCAATACGACCGCGCCCGGACCGTCAACACCGAGTCTGAACTGGCCTCCTCCGACGGTTATGAGTCGGCCTTGTCGCTCAATTACGGCTGGACATGGCGGCGCTTTGACAACGTGCCCTTCCCCGACCGGGGCTACGGCCTGGGCGTCACACTGGGCGTGGGCACCACGCTGGGCACCGAACGCAAACCGTTTTTCAGTACCCAGGCCCGCTGGCTGGGTTATTGGCCACTGGGAGGCGTCGTCAGGGAAGATCTGCTCGCCGGTTTGACCCGGGGCGAAGACCGCCCTGCCGATACCCGCAGCCGCAATGGGCGACTGGCACTGCGGCTTCAAGGGGGTGCTGTAACGGCCGAGACCTCGGCCGAGATCCCTGACACCTTGCTCTACCTCACCGGCGGCGACACCACAGTGCGCGGCTATGGCTTGCGCGACATCGGCGTGGAAGAATCCGACGGCACGGTGAGCGCCGGCCGTTACCTGGCCGTGGCGAGCTTCGAATGGCAGCGCCCGATATGGAGCGATGGCATTCGCACGGAGTGGGAAAGCGTGGTGTTCGTGGACGCAGGGGCCGTGGCCGATGACCCCGCCGACCTGCAAGCGAAGGTCGGCGTGGGCGCAGGCGTGCGCTACAACAGCCCGGTGGGCCCGCTGCAGCTGGACCTGGCCTATGGCCTGGACCCCAAGAAATTTCGCATCCACCTCAACGTGGGCTTCAGTTTTTGATGAACACTCCCGCCGATTCCACAACGCCGAGCGCGCCTGAACCCAACCCAAAGGATTCACCCAGCACGGCGCTCAAGCTGCTCGGGCGCCTGGGCTGGGCAGTTGTGTGGATCGCTGGCGCCACCGTTGCCCTGCTGCTGGCCTGTGCCATTGCCTTCTGGCTGTGGGCGGGCACACAAGGCTCACTGGCCCAGACCTTGGGCTGGGCCGAGAGCTGGATGGATGGACGCCCAGCCGTTGAAAGCGTGGGTGCGCTGCAGACCGAGGGCATCGAAGGCAGCCTGCGCGGTGGCGGCAAAATCGCCTCGCTCAGCTGGGCACAAGGCGAGCTGGACGTGCAAGCCAAGGGCGTCGAGCTCGATTGGAACGACGCACTCTGGATGGATGCCTTGATGGGCCGCGGCGTGCACCTCGCCGCGCTCAAGATGGGCACCCTCAAAATCCGGGACCAGCGTGCGCCGACACCCAGCGAGCCTATGGAATCACTCACCCTGCCGATCCCGGTGAGCTTGGCTTTTGAATTGGGTGCTGTCGAACTGAGTGGCAACACCGAGCTGACGCTGTCGGACGTCCGGGGGCTCTACCAGTACGGACCCGCGTTGCTCCCCGCCGACGGGATTGCCTCCCTCGCCACCACCCACCAGCTCCGGCTGGATTCCCTGCAGCTGGCCGATGGCCACTACAAAGCCCAGCTGAATCTGGACGGCCAGGCGCCCATGGCCCTGAGCCTGGATCTGCAAGGCGACGTCACCACCCAGATTCCAGATGGACCGCTGGTCGCCTTGACCGCACAGGCGAAAGCGCGCGGTACCTTGGCCGGCCCTGACGCGACCCTGGAGGTGACCGCACAAGCCGAAGGCACGCCCCAGACGCCGGGCGCCGAGCCCAGCCAGCTCTCACTGAAAGCCCGCGTGATGCCCTGGGCGAAACAGCCCGTGGTCACCGCCGAGGCCACGGCCCGAGCGCTCAATCTGGCCGCCTTGTGGCCCAGCGCGCCGGTCACCGATTTGAGCGGTCAGCTCAAGGCCCAGCCCGATGGCGAAGCCTGGCGCGCCACGGTTCAGCTCAACAACCAGCTGGTGCGCCCCGCAGATCAGAAAGGCCTGCCCTTGCAATCGCTGCAGGCCGAGGTCGAACAGCGTGGCGATCAATGGACCATCGCCCGCCTGATGGCCAAAGTCGGTGGCGGCGATTTGCAAGGCCAGGGCAGCTTCCGGCTCGATAACCAGGGCGAAACCACCGCCGTGCGCGACTGGCAAGGCGAGATGAAGGCCACGGGTATTCGCCCAGCTTTGCTCTGGAGCGAGCTCGCCAAAGGCGCTCTGGACAGCAGCTTCAGCGCCCGAGCGGCCCCCACCGACCGATCACCCGATGCCGTGGCGCTGCAGGCACGCATCCAGCCGTCTTCACAGCAGCCCAAGGGCACAGAACTCACAGGACTTCAGTTGCGCGAAGTGAAGCTGCGCGCTTTGTGGCAGCCCAGCTCAGCGGCCTCGGCAAACACAGCCAGCGCAGGCCTGCTGGATCTGCAGGAAGCCCTGATCACCATGGCCGGCGCCCAACTCGACACACGCGGCCAACTGGATGCCGCTCAGATGAGTTACGACGGGCAACTGAACCTGACGCTGCCCGGCACCCAGCTCAGCTGGAAAGGTCTGGCGGCCTACGCCAAGGGTCAAGGCCGCATCGATCTTAAAATTGACAGCGCCGAGCGCTTGCTGGCCTGGGTTCGCGGCCTGCAAAAGCTGCCTTGGGTCGGACCCCAGATCCAGACCGCACTGGCCGGCCAAGAGAATCTGAGCGTTGAAGGCAGCCTGGACAGCCAATGGCAGTGGACGGGCGGACTGGGGGCCCTGGGCTTCCCGGCACCGAACACGGGAACGACCCCGGCCAGCTCAGTTGCCATACCAGCCTGGCCCAAACTCGGTGGGTCCCTGAGCATGCCGCGTCTGTCGGTCCGATCGGGCGAAGCTCCGGCTACCGTGCTTGATGGCCTGTCGCTGCAGGCTGAAGGCCCCTTGAGTGCGATGCGCATCAGTGTCAAGGGCAACGCCAGCGCAGCGCCCTGGCGCGTTGCCCTTGACACCCAAGGACAACTCCAGGTCGGCGCCAATGCCGCGGCTGGCGGGCTTTTGCGCCTGGATCGCCTGGCCCTGGCGCTCACCCCGATACCTGCAGAAGCCGCAAAGCCTGCGCAAAACACTGGCTGGCGCCTGGAAAATGCACAGCCCCTGCAGATCCGGTGGACGTCGCAAGGCCCGCAAGGCCTGGTGGTCAATGCGGGCACCGGTGAGTTGCAGCTGCGCCCGGCTTCCAACGCCTCCGCACTTCTCGACACACCGCTGATCGTGACCTGGCAACAGATCGTCTGGCAAGCGCAGGCGCTGGAAACCCAGGGTCGACTGCAGGGCCTGTCGCTGCCCTGGATCGAAGCCCTGGCCGCGGCCGGGCAACCCGCGACCGAAGCCGGTGTCCTTTCACAAAACAACCTCAGCGGTGACCTGGTGTTTGATGGCGCCTGGAACGTGCGCATTCCCGCTGATACCCGCACGCCTTTGGAGCTGTCGGCCACCTTGCAACGCCGCAGCGGCGATCTGCGCTGGCTGGGCAGCAGTGGCACTGCAGGCACCCCGGGCACAGAGGCGGGGGCCAGTGGGCCTGTGGCGGCGGGCGTGAAAGACGGCCGAATCAGTCTCACCGTGCGAGACCGGCAGGTGGAGGCCCAATTGCGCTGGGACACCGAGCGTCTGGGTCAGGCCAAAGTGGATTTCCAGACCCAGCTCAATCCCAATGGAGCCAACAGCGAGGCAGACATGGTGGATCGCTGGTGGCCGGCCGGTACTCCGATCCGGGGCAGCGCGCAAGCGCGATTGCCACAGGTCGGGGTGTGGTCCATGCTGGCGCCGCCCGGATGGCGCATGCGCGGCACGCTCAGCGCCGATGCCACCCTCAACGGAACACGCGCCAAGCCCGAGTGGCGCGGCAACCTGCAGGCCGACGAGCTGGCATTGCGTTCGGTCGTCGATGGATTTGCCTTCACCAACGGCCTCTTGCGCGCCACGATTGTGGGCGAACGCCTCAAGGTGGACCGCTTCAGCCTGCAAGGGCCGGGCGGCGCCAGCCAGGGCGGGACGCTGGAAGCCACCGGTCAGGCCGAGTGGCGGGCCGTGCCTGGGAGCCTGGTACGCCAACCCTTCATCGAGCTCCAGGCCAAAGCACAGCGCCTGCGGGTGTCCAACCGGGTGGATCGCCGGCTCACGCTGTCGGGCGATGTGACGGCCCAGCTGGTCGGCCCCAAACTGCAGTTGCGTGGAGACCTCAAAACCGACGCCGCCACCTTCATCCTGCCGGACGAGCTCGCGCCCAGCCTGAGCAAGGACGTGATCGTGCGCAGCACCCGCACGCTGCCGACCGAAGGCGAAGATGGCCAACGGGTGCAGCCGGATGTGTCGGTCACTCTGGATCTTGGACCGGCGTTTGAAGTGCGCGGCCAGGGCATACAAACCCGGCTCGAAGGCAAGATCACCGTTCGGGCCACGCCTGCCCTGCCGACGCCGCGCGCTTTTGGCGAAGTTCGCACCATCAGCGGTACCTACAAGGCCTATGGCCAGCAGCTCAACATTGAAACGGGCGTGCTGCGGTTTACCGGCCCTTACGACGATCCAGCGCTCGACATTCTCGCGGTGCGCAAACTGCCCGAAGGCACCGATCAGCGGGTCGGGGTGCAAATCACGGGCAATGTGCAGACGCCGCGCGTCGGCCTGTTCGCCGACCCGGACCTGCCCGATGGTGACAAGCTGGCCTGGCTGGTGTTGGGCAAACCCGCATCGGCCTCAGGCGCCCAGGCCTTTGTCTTGCAACAGGCGGCCCGCAAGCTGCTGTCGCGCGGCGGAGAGCCGATGGACGGCGAACTGGCCAAGACCCTGGGGCTGGACGAAATCGGCTTCGCAGGCCCGGGCACCAACACCGATGGCACCACCACCGAAGCCGCGCTTTCCGTGGGCAAGCGCCTGTCCAAAGACCTGTATCTGAGCTATGAGCAAAGCCTGGCGGGCGCCGTGAGCACGGTGTCCATCCTGTACGACCTCTCCAAGAGCCTGACACTGCGCGCCAGGGCCGGCACGGAAAACGCCGTCGATGTGATCTTCACCCACCGCTACGAATAGCCACCTACAGCCCAAAAGGGCTGGGGCTTCGTTAAAACAGGTGCCCCACATTGAACAGGGTGAGCACCCCCAGCGCGAGGAAGATCACAGCCGACACGCCGTGCACCCAGGCCATGGACACGCGTTCGGCCACCTTGTCGCCCAGATACACCGCCGGGATATTGGCCAGCATCATGCCCAGCGTGCTGCCCGCCACCACCGCCACCAGATCGCCATACCGCGCGGCCAGGGCCACGGTGGCGATCTGCGTCTTGTCGCCCATTTCGGCCAGGAAGAACGCCACGAAGGTGGTGCCCAGGACACCCCAGAGGGCCATCTCTTTCACAGCCAGATCGTCGTCGAGCTGGTCGGGCACCAGCATCCACGCCGCCATGGCGATGAAGGACAAGCCGATCACCCATCGCAGCACCTCAGGCCCGAGAGCCGCCGCAACCCAGCCGCCCAGCGCACCTGCCAAGGCGTGGTTGGCCAGCGTGGCAAACAGGATGCCCAGAATGATGGGAATCGGTTTTTTGAAACGGGCGGCCAGCAACACCGCCAGCAACTGGGTCTTGTCACCCATTTCGCCCAGCGCCACCACACCGGTGGATACCCAGAAAGCTTCCAAAATGATGTCCTCAGGGCCAGACCAACAGACGACCACAACGCGACCCCGGCCCAACCGGAGGCGTTGCGGTCAAAGGTCTTGCCAGGCCAGAGGCTGTCGGCGCCAGGGCCGTGTGGACCCAGTGTGTTGACGCAAACCCCTGCCAGGCGGCAGGGCGGCTACTCCCCGATGACGGGTGAAGCGAGAGTGTAGTCGAAGGCCCTTGCTCAGCCCCGTCATGCCAAGGCCCCTACAATGCTGACTCTGCTACACATGCCGCCATAGTTCAACGGATAGAACGAGCGCCTCCTAAGCGCTAGATACAGGTTCGATTCCTGTTGGAGGCACCATATTTAAAGCCGGAACGGTCCAAAGCCTTCCGGCTTTTTCATTGGCCCCCATGACAACTCGAGCCCTCGGTGTTGAACGGCTCACGAGAAGTCACTGCATTTCAACCCCGATGGGGGGTGCTTCTGGCGGTACCACATCCAGCAAACCCATCACCTGCTCGGCCAGCGAACGCCCCAGCGCCTCACGGCGTGAGCTGTGGTTTCTGCGGGCGCCCGCATGGTGCTCCCACTCGGGATGCGCCCGGGCCTGTTCCAGCGGCTCAAGCAATTGCAGCAAGACCTTGCGGTAGGTTCCCGAGGGCGCCATGCGCACTTCGATGGTGTCTTGCGCCGCATGGCCGCGGGCTTGCAATACCTGGCACAAATGCACCAGACTATCGGCGAGCACGATCAGCACATCGTTGTCCAGCGTCAGTTCTTCAACCCCCATGATGGCGTTGCGCAATTTGCGCGGCGCCTGGCCCCAGCCTTGGCCCAAGGCGCCACCAATGGCCGCGCCCAGCGCCGTGGCGGCGCCGAGGGACATGCCGGCGAGCGCGAGATCCAGCGTGAAACCCACCGCCGCGCCCGCCGCCGCGCCCTTGCCCAGCAGGCGGCCTACGCTGGCCAGGGTTTCGGGGTTGAACAGATCGGACGCCCAGCGCCCGCTGGTCCACTGCATCACGTCCAGCTGCGCATCGTCTTTCTCGAAGCCGTGCATTTGCAGCAGGTCATCGACACACTTGCGCACGCTGTCCACCAGCTCCTTGCGGAAGGTGGTCACAAAACGCTCTTTGGCCTTGGTGTCTGCCAGCGTTCCGGGCTCGATTTCGCGGCGCATGGCCGCAGCGGAAATCAGCGTATCCGCCACGCGCTGGGCGCTGGCGGTGCGGCGTTCGTCGGCCTGGCGATCGAGGTCGTCGAGCACGGTCTGCAGCATCCCCTTGTGCTGCCGCATGAGCACGCTAAGGTCTTCGTACAGCTGGCGTTCAGCCCCCACAAACGGGGCCACCGCGTCAAACAGCACAGCGGCGTGCAGGCCATAGGCCGCCAGCACTTCGCGCCACTCGGGCTCCCGGCTGTGCTCGCTGCGCACAAAATTGAGCACAGGCATGATCGGCCGGGCGCAGGTGTTGAGCACCTCGATCTCGCAGCGGTACTTGGGCAATACCGGCTCACGGCAATCGATCACATAAATGGCCGCATCAGCGCCCAGCATCTGCCGCAGCACCTTGGCCTCTTGCTCGAACACGCCGTGCGCCTCAGGGCCGTCCAGCAAGGCGGCCACGCGCTGGGGCGGGGTCAACTGCTCGGGCATTTGCTTCAGGTGGTATTGCAACGCCACCGAGTCTTCCAGACCCGGGGTGTCGAAGTACCGCATCACGGTGCGCCCGTCAACTTCCAGGCCAATGGCCTCGACGTGGCGCGTGGTGCCGGGGCGGTCGGACACTTCACCAAAACGCACCTGGCGTGTGAGCGTGCGCAGCAGCGAAGTCTTGCCGGCGTTGGTGTGGCCAACCACCGCAACGTCAATGGTCGATTTGCGCAGGGAGTCAGCCATGGGCGCGGGCCTCCAGCCAGCGTTGGGCATCGGCGGGCGCAGGGCACCAGGCAACTGCCTTGAGATCGGTCGCGTTCAGCCACTCGGCCCAGCGTTCGGGTTTGTCTTGCTTGGGATTGGACGATGCTTGGGGCCACAAAGCGCAAGCGGCCACCTCGGCACACACCTGGCGCAAGAAGCGCTCAGCCCCGCGATCCGGGCTGGCGGCTGCCGTGAAGACCACCAGCACGTTGGCCGGCGGTCCACTGGCCAGTGCCGTGAGCAGTTGCAGGCGCTCGCTCATGGTCCCAGAAATCCTGTGCACCTGCTCATAAAGGGCCGCGTCCAGCCCTGCTGGAGGCCAAGCCGCCTCGGCCGGCAATTCAAACCCGATCAACACGCCGGGCACGGGCACGCCGGGCACTGGTGTGCGAAACAAGCGTCCGGGCTCGCGCGGTGCGGCGTGCTCGGCGTCGACCACGGTGGCGGGCGCCATGGCGGCAAAACGGGCGGCCAACTGGCGGAAGTAAGGATCGCGGGTGTCCAGCCTCAAGCGGCCGGCGCGCAGAAACCACACCACGGCACAAACGCCAAAGGCCAACAGGCGCGGCAGCAACCCGTACAACAGGGTGCATGCCAGCAACCACAGCGCGATCGGCAACGAAGGCGGCGCGCTGTTGAGCACGGCGCCGGCAGCCCCATTGACCGTCACGCTTTGGGGCACCACAAAACCCAGCGCCTGGGGCAACCAGCCGGTGACCGCCAGAAAACGCTCGAAGAAATCGGCGTCCAGGATGGTGGTTTCCCAGGTTAGCTGGTAAGACTGGAAAGAAAACAGCACCAGCAGCGTGACCAGCATCAAGGAAAACGCCAGGACCCACAGCGCATGGCTGATCGCGCCAAACAGCCACAGCCCCAGGCGGTTGTCACGCAACACCGCGTGAATGCCGCGCAGCAGGTTCAGGGAGTGCGGACCATGCAACCAGGGCAAGCGGGCGGCCAGGCCCAGCATGAACTGCCCCAGCGACCAGGGCGCTGCACCGCTTGAGAACAGCACGGCGCCGGATGCCCAGAGCAACCACAACAGCAAGGCCACCACCGGCACGCCCAGCACAGCCACGAAGGCCAGCGCGGCGTTGATGGTTTGGCCGGTACCCAGGGCCTTGGCCAGCAGTCCTCCGGCCAGGCCATAGGCCAGCACCACCGTGAGCACAGCCGCCAGCCACAACGCACCGCGCAGACGCGACCAGTCGGTGAGCAACCCCAACCGGGCGCCCAGCAAACGGGCACGTTCGAGAATGCGGTCTTGTTCGCTGTGCTGGCGCGCGTGGGCCAGGGTCATCTCCCCGGCGTCGTCGAGCGCGCCGGCTTCTTCCAGCAGGCGCACAGCATGGGCCAGCGCGATGTCGCGAAACGGTGCGGATGCGCTGGCAGTGACGGGGCTGGGACTCAAACTCGCTTCTCCGGAAGCCTCATGGCGGGGCATTCCGAATGAAGGCCCGCCGACAGGCGAATCGCCTATGCTACCCGGCCGCAGCCCCGGCCTGCCCGGGGATTAAAAGCCCAGGCGCTTCATGGAAGGCAGCGCCAGCAGCCCCTGCCTGGTCGCATGCCAGAAAGGCGCACAGGAAGTGAACGTCCATGAACCCTCGCAGTAGTGGCCCAGATCGAACAGCTGGCCTATTTCAACCGGCTCCTGGCGAAGTCAGATCGGCCCTATTGGCGCCGCAAGGTGCGGCTGAGCAGCATCACCGGCACCAGCCCCACCAGCACCAGCGCCAAAGCGGGCAACGCCGCTTCCCCCAGGCGTTCATCGCGCGCCAGCTGGTAGGTGACCACCGCCAGCGTATCGCTGTTGAACGGTCGCAGCACCAGGGTGGCGGGCAGCTCTTTCATCACATCCACAAACACCAGCAAGGCGCCAGCGGCCACCGAGCGTTTGAGCAAAGGCGCATGGACACGCCAGGCCAGGGCCACACCCGTGGCCCCCAGCATGCGCGCCGAATCGTCCAGGCTCTGGGGCAGCCGCGTGTAACCGCTTTGCACCGATTGCAGGGCCACCGCAGTGAAGCGCACCAGATAGGCCCACACAATGCCCAGTGCGGTCGCAGTCACCCAGTACCCAATGCCACTGTCGGGCCAGGTCGCCTGTGCCCAGCCCACGGGCAACAACAGCCCCACCACAATCACCGCCCCGGGCACGGCATAGCCCAGGCTGGTCAACCGCACTGCGCCGCGCGACAACGCCGAGGGCCAGGCCCGGGCGGCAAAGGCCAGCGCCAGCGCCAGGAGCGTGGCAGCGATGGCAGACACCCCGGCCAGCCGGATGCTGTTGCCCGACCACTGCAGAAACGACTGCCAAGCCAGCTCTTCCCAGCCGCCCAGCAAGGGACGCAACATGAACAACACCGGCAATACAAAACCAAACAGAACCGGCAAGACGCAGACCAGCCAGGCGGTCAAGGCCTGTCCGCGCTGCAGACGCACAGGCTGGGCGTCAGCGCTGCCGGCCCTCTGCCCGCGCAAAGACGCAAAACGCAAGCGCCGCTGGGCGCGGTGCTCCACCCAGAGCAGCAAAGCCACCGTGGCCAACAGCACGGTGGCGAGTTGCGCGGCGGCGATCCGGTTGTCCATGGCCAACCAGGCCTTGTAAATGCCAGCGGTGAAGGTCTGGATGCCGAAATAGCTGGCCACGCCAAAGTCGGCGAGAACTTCCATCAATGCAAGCGCCACCCCGGCGGCCACCGCCGGGCGCGCCAGTGGCAACGCCACCTCGCGGATGCGACGCGACAGGGGCGCCCCCAGCAACCGCGCCGCTTCCATCAGCTGGCTGGCCCGCTCGGCCAGCGCGGTGCGCGCGAGCAGGTACACGTAGGGGTAGAGCGAAAATGTGAACACCCAGACAGCGCCAGTAATGCTCCGCACCTCGGGCAACAGGCGACCTTGCCAGCCAAACGCTTCGCGCAAACCCACCTGCAGCGGCCCGCTGAACTGCAAGAAATCGGTGTAGGCGTAGGCCACCACATAGGCCGGCATCGCCAAGGGCAACAGCAGCGCCCACTCGAGCACCCGTCGACCCGGGAAATCGAACAGCGTGACCGCGCAGGCCGTCGCCATGCCCATCAGCGCCACCCCCACCGCCACACTGAGGCAGAGCCACAGCGACGTGAGCGCGTATTCGGGCAACACCGTCTGCGCCATCTGGACCAGCACATCGCGGGCAGCGGCATCGAATTGCAGCCAGGAAAGGCCCAGCGACAACACGGGCAAAGTCAGCATTGCTGCCAACAACATCAAAGCGGCCAAAGCCATCCAGCGCAACATGGGAAAAGGCGATCCAGTTAGGGCCTAAGAAGCCGCTCAACACAAATGAGAATGGATATTATCTACAATCGTCCCATGTTCATGACGGCCACCCATTTGTCCATTCAATACCCCGGTCAATCCGTGGCTGCGGTGGACGGCGTTTCACTGGGCCTGCGGGCGGGTGATATTGGCGTGCTGATCGGCCCCTCGGGCTGCGGCAAGACCACCCTGTTGCGCGCCGTGGCAGGCTTGGAGCGGGCCAGCGCCGGTAACATCGTGCTCGATGGCGAGACCGTGAGCGATGCAACGCACCACATGCCCGCAGAAAAGCGCCGCATTGGCATGGTGTTCCAGGACTACGCGCTGTTTCCCCACCTCGATGTGGGGCGCAACGTGGGTTTCGGTATCGCCAGCTTGCCCCGTGCCGAGCGAGAGACCCGGGTGGCCGAGGTTTTGGCCCTGGTCGGACTGAGTGGAATGGAGCGTCGCTGGCCTCACGAACTGTCCGGCGGGCAGCAACAGCGGGTGGCTCTGGCCCGCGCCCTGGCCCCCCGCCCTCGCCTGCTCCTGCTCGACGAGCCTTTTTCCAATCTGGACGTGGACCTGCGCGAGCGCCTGGCGCATGAGGTGCGCGCCATCCTGAAAGCCGCAGGGGCCACCGCGCTGTTTGTGACCCACGATCAGCTCGAAGCCTTTGCCATTGGCGACGTGATCGGTGTCATGCACGAAGGTCACCTGCACCAGTGGGACGACGCCTACGCGCTCTACCACCGCCCCGCCACGCGCTTCGTGGCCGAATTCATCGGCCACGGCGTGTTCACCCCTGCCCAAATTCGCCAGCAAGGCGAACACGTGGTGGTGCGCACCCCGCTGGGTGATCTGCTCGATCTCGAAGAGTGCCCCTTGCCCACGGCCTACACGGATGGGTTGTGTGATGTGTTGCTCCGCGCCGACGACATCGTGCACGACGACGCAGCGCCCGTGAAGGCTCAGATCGTGCGCAAGGCTTTCCGTGGCTCGGAGTTCCTCTACACCTTGCGACTGGCATCAGGCGAGACCGTGATGACCCACGTGCCCTCGCACCACAACCACGCCGTGGGTGAGTGGATCGGCATCCGCGCCGAGGTGGAGCACGTGGTCACCTTTGAGCGCAGCACCCCGGCGCACGGGGGCCGACCCGCATCGTCCGCGGTCTGAACGAAGGAAAAAGCACTCCAGTCTGCTCAGCTCAACGCTCGGCGCAGCACCGGAATGCGGGACAGCAGCAAGGCATCCAGCAGCAAAAAGCCCACCAACGCAGCACCCGCCAGCGGAAACGCCAGCGCCACGCCCAGCATCACGGAGGCACCGGTTTTCCAGCGCACAACGTTTTGTGGCGTGCCCGGCGCCACCATTCGCCCGCGGCCAGCCGGCCTGCGTCTCCACCACCCCAAATCCCCCTGGGGCAAGGCGATGCCAACGGCCATGACTTTGGCCACAGTGGAACAGTCTTTGATCACCGCCTCAGCCAGCACCTTGCCGGTGTAGCGGTCCACGTGCACGGTGCGGTCTGAAGTTGGGTCGGTCAAGTCACCGCTCATGGAGTCGGCCGACACGGTGAACACGCCGTCTTCACCTTTGGGAGGCCGTACGTGAAACGGGTCTTTGAACCCCGGCTGGCCTGCCGGCGGCGCCACGCTCGATCTCGCGCCCGCAGGTTGGGCACGAGCACCTGCGACCAGCCACTGCCTTGGCGGGGTCAGAAAAGCCACACACCCGTGACCAACATCACCACGGCCAGGCCGGCCGCTGTTTCAATCAGGCAGTCACCCACATGCAGGTCAGCATAAAAATGCCACCGCTGCGCCATGGCGCAGAAGCGAGAAGAGCCGCAGGTCGCAGGATCGGCTGAATCCACAGAAGGGCTGGACATCCCGTTGAAACGCATGGGTGGGTGAAGGCAAAGACGAAAGAGCAGAGACCCGACGACCCGCCCATGAGGCCGCGCCACCCGGGACAACGCCAGCGTCAGGCCGAAAGCAAGGCGAGTCTGCCGGTTCGCACAGGGATTGAGTTTCGGCGGCTGCGCCCGGCGCTTGTAGCGGAAGCTGCGCCTGCTTTTCGCCGCCGGGGCGGCAGCAACTGCCCCAGGACACGGCAGACCGTTTCGGTCTTGGCATCGATCACCTGCGCAATTTCCCGCAACGTGGGCAAAGCCAATCGGATGGCCTCGGCATGGGGTTGCAGGCCGGGCTGGGCCCTCTCGAATCCGAGCAAGTGAATGAGGTGGGTGATGCGCTGAAGCACACTGCCTGTGCGCAACGCGGCCATGTCTTGCGAACGGCTCTGCTGCTGCAGCAAGGCCTGCTGGAGAAGGCGCTCGCGCGCGGAAGCATCTGCGGCGTCGACCGACTCAAGTCGGCAAGCGGTCAGGGCCGTGGCGTTGAAGCGGTAATGCTGATCACACAGGGCTTCAGCTCCGATCAGGTCGCCGGGCATGGCGATTTGCACTGGCTGGCGCTGCGGCCCCCGATCGCGGTCCAGACGGACCACGCCTTCGGTGATGCGCCAGATCGGCCCGACATCGCCCGCCAAAAAAACAGGTTCCGCACAGGCGCAATCCAGCGTCCGAGGGTGAAAAACGGTATTCATGAAAACTCCTGAAACTGGTGCTTGCATCGCGTGCAGCGAAGCAGCGCGACGGGACAACGGGCCTCCCGGGCAGGGTGGCCAGTGCGTTCAGTTCAGGCGCAAGGCGGGCCGCGGGCGCTCGGAGTGAGCGCCGCATGAGATCGTTGGCTCGCTTCTGTGTGATGAGGCCGGGGCCAGGCCGCCGCCAGGGCCTCTATTGCAGGCACACCGGACACCAAAGGAGCAAAGCGCTCCGCCGTCAACGCGCAATGCCCGCAACGGTCCAGGGCGTGGAGCAAGCCCTCTTTCAATCCCGAATCCAGGTGGGTGTCGCCCCCGCTCAGCTGGGCCCAGCGCATACCCTGCGTCGTGCAGATCTCTACCCAGTCACCGGCCTGACGCGAAGCCGTGAGCGTGCGTGACACCGCCGGCGCCAGGGTCGCGAGCAACATCGCGCCCAGCAGGCAGCGGGCGAGCGAGCGCAGGAGAGAGGGGGACATCCAGCGCATGGGCTGCAGCGATCAGGGCATCAGAAAATCGGGAAGAACCGAAGGCCGATCATTGCTTGTGCTCCATTTCTGGCTTCATCTCGGACTTCATGTCCGATTTCGTTTCCGACTTCATGTCGGGCTTCATCGCATTGGGCGCCTTGCCCTTGCCCAAAGCCGTCACCGACACCGTCAGATCCTGCGTGAAGGTCTTCTTGGCGGCGTCCTCAAAGGTCAGCGTCATGGGGACTGAATCACCGCCTTTGAGTGGGGCCTTCAGGTCCATCAGCATGATGTGAAAACCACCGGGCTTGAGCTCCGTGGCCTTGCCCGCGTTCAGGTCCAGACCGTCGATCTGGCGCATCTTCATGACGTCGTTCTCCATCGACATTTCGTGAATTTCCGCGACACCTGCCGCTGCCGAGCTGACGGACACCAGGCGCACCTTGGCACTGGGGGTCAGGCGCATGAAGGCGCCGGTGGCTTTCTGTGTGGCCACGGTGCCGCGCACCCAGGCGCCCTCGACCTTGACGGTGACGGTTTGCGCCCAAGCGCCGGCGGTGATGGTGAGGATAGAAGCAATCAACAGTTTTTTCATGGGAACTCCAGGGTTAAGAAACAAAAAAAAGCGGCAAAGAAACGGGGGAATTGAACAAGTGAACGGGACAGCCTGTCAGGCCTCGTCCTCGGTCAGCAAGCGCTGAATGTCAGCGGCGTATTCGGCAGCTGTCTGCTCGTGGCGCATGGCCACACGAATCTGCCCTTTGGGATCAAACAGGTAAGTCAGGGCGGTGTGATCCATGGTGTAGGTGCTACCGGTTGGCACCTTCTTGAAGTACACCCGGAAGGCATCGGCAGTGGCCTTGATCTGTGCCAGCGAGCCGGTCATGGCCACAAAAGAGGGATCAAACGCGGCCATGTACTCCAGCAACAGCGCAGGGGTATCACGCTCGGGGTCCACGGTGATGAACAGCAATTGCACCTGGGGCGCCGCTGCCGGGCCCAACAGCTGCAACACCTCTACGGCCCGAGCCAGGGCCGTGGGACACACATCGGGGCACTGTACAAAACCGAAATACAGCATCACCACCTGGCCTCGGTAGTCGGCGAGCGTGCGCGGCGCGCCGTTGAAATCGACCAGCGCGAAATCCCGGGCGTAGTCGGCACCGGTGATGTCGATGCCCTTGAATCCGTCCGATGCAGCGCCGCTGCTCACCAGCGGATCACAAGCCACCAACCAAGGCACCACGCCCAGGGCCACACAGGCCTTAAGGGCGCTGCGGCGCGATGTCCGCCCCAGACGATTCTCAAACAAAAGTGATTTTTGAGGCATGCAACCTCCTGAACAGGGATCAACACTGGCACACCCCATTTAAGAGGCGCACTGCGGCGTGAAGTCAGGAGGTCACAGGAGGCGCGCGCGCCAGCGCGCCGAGCAACGGCTGGTGCGGCGATGCCATGTCGATCCAGCCCGGCATGGCGTGCACAGCGTGCACGGCCACTGCGGCATCCAGCGTTGCGGGAGGCAAGCCTGCCGTTGAGCCATGGAAGCTGCACCAAGGGCAATGCTGCGCCATGTCGGCCATGGGCATGTTTGAATCTGCTGCCTTGTCCGCAGACGCGTCCAGTCCGTCGGCATTTAGCCAGACCATGCCGCTGGCACTGCAGACCTCGATCCACTGGCCCTTGTCGGCGGCCGCGACCCAGGCATGCGCCAGCGTGGGCGCGAGCGCGCTCAACACCATCGCCATCATGGCAAGCCATGCAGCGAATCGGCGGTGAGCACGGTAAAAGTACATCCCGCCAGTTTATCAGCGGCTGGTCAACTGCGCGACCCGCCCCTGCTGCCATCACGCACTACCATCGCTTTTTGAAGATTCGCTCACCCCCTTACAACAGGAGACAACCATGCTCAAGCTCTGTGGCTTTTCGGCCAGCAACTACTACAACAAAGTCAAACTCGCCCTGCTCGAAAAAGGCGTGGCGTTTGAAGAGGAATTGGCTTGGGTGGGGGAGACCGATCCCAGCGCCAGCCCCATCGGCAAGGTGCCTTACTTCAAGACCGACGCAGGCCCGCTGAGCGAATCGACCGTGATGCTGGAGTATGTGGAAGCCCAATACCCCACACCGGCCTTGTTGCCGGCTGATCCGTTTCAAGCGGCCAAAGCGCGCGAACTCGTTCGCTACATCGAGCTCCACCTGGAACTGGTGGCACGCAACCTGTATCCGGAAGCCTTCTTTGGCGGCAAGGTCAGCGATTCGACCAAGGAAAAGGTAGGACAACAACTGGAAAAAAATACCGCCGCCTTTGCCACCCTGACCCGCTTTGCTCCCTACATTGCCGGCGACAGCTTCACCTTGGCCGACTGCGCGGCCACGGTGCACCTGCCACTGGTCTCCGCCGCCACCAAGATCATCTACGGCCGTGATTTTCTGGCCGACCTGCCCTTGCGGGACTACCTGAAGCTGGTGGGTGCGCGTCCGTCGGTCGTGCAGGTCAATGCCGATCGAAAGACCAATACCGAGCTGATGATGCAGCGCGCCAAAGCCAAAGCAACTGAAGCAGCAGCCAAAGGCTGAACCAGCAGCGCCAGCACGAGCGCGGCGCGGCGCTGATGACAAGCCAGACCGACGCTGCAACGCCGCACAAGCAGCGCTCTACAGGGGAATACACGCATGGCCAGTTTCCGCCCCAGCGGCTGGTTTGAAGCCTGCAAGGCGGGCGTGCTGCGCACCAGCCTGCGCCTGCTGCTCAAGCCGGTTTTTAGCCCCCGTTTTTCTATCGCCTTCCAGCGCCGCTGGTTGTCGCTGATCGCCAAAACCACCCTGGTCCCGCACGGCGTGACGGTCGAAGCGGGCGCCGCTGGGGGCGTGCCAGGCGAATGGCTGCGGCGCGCGCATGGCGATGCAGTACAACCGGGCTGCATCTTGTACCTGCACGGGGGCGCCTACTGCCTGGGCTCCCCTGCCACACACCGCTCGCTCACCGCTCGCCTCGCGAAGTTCACCGGCTTGCCTGTGTTCGCACTGGACTACCGGCTCGCTCCCGATCACCCCTTTCCCGCGGCGCTGGATGACACCTTGGCGGCCTTTCGCGCACTGCACCGGGATGGCCCCGTGGTCATTGCAGGCGACTCGGCCGGCGGCGGTCTGGCGTTGGCCACGGCCCTGGCTTTGCGCGACGCCAGCGGACCCCGGCCTGCCGCCCTGCTCCTGCTCTCTCCCTGGAGCGACGTGGTGATGCCCGATCCCCCGCCCCTGCCCGTGCGGGGCGAAGCGATACTGAGCCCGGCCTGGGCCCAGGCTTGCGCTGGTTTCTACCTGAATGGAGGCGACCCCAGACAGACGCTCACCTCTCCTTTGCATGCCCATCTGCGCGACCTACCGCCCACCTTGATCCAGGCGGGCACAGATGAAATGCTGCACGGACAGGCCCTGGACCTGCATGCGGCTCTGGAAATCGCTGGCGTGCCAAGCACCCTGGACATCACCGAGCACCGCTGGCACGTATTTCAACTCCATGGTGGGGTACTGGACAGCGCCGATGCCGCCATCCATCGACTGACCCGATTTGCGCTGCAGACAGTTCAGAACGCACAAGCGCCCCGGTACAGCGAACACGACGTGGTCATCATGGGCGCGGGCATGTCGGGTATCTGCATGGCGATCCAGCTGCAGCGCACCGGTCAACACAACTTTGTGATCCTGGAAAAGCAGCCCGGACTGGGCGGCACCTGGTGGGACAACATCTATCCGGGCGCCCATGTGGATGTGCCCGCGCCGGTGTATTCGTTTTCATTTGCGCCCAACCCGAACTGGACACGCCGCTTCGCCAGTGCGCCTGAAATCCAGGCTTACCAGCAGTCCCTGGCCGAGCGCCACGGCTTGCTCGCCCACTTGCGGCTGAACACCCGGCTCACCGAAGCCCGTTTTGACGAAACCAGCGGCCATTGGCATTTCCAGACCGAAAGTGGCGACACCCTGCGTTCGCGTTTTTTCATCTGCAGCACCGGGCCGCTCAGCCAGCCGCGCTGGCCCGACATCCCTGGTCTGGACGACTTCCAGGGGCAGCGCCTGCATTCCGCGCGCTGGGATGCCGGAGTGGCCCTTGCCGGGCGGCGCGTGGCTGTCATCGGCACCGGCTCCACCGCCTCGCAACTGATCCCGCCGATCTCGAAAACTGCTGGCCAGCTGATGGTTTTCCAGCGCACAGCCAACTGGGTCATGCCGCGTCTGGACCGTCGCTACAACGCCCTCGACCGCACCCTTGCGCACTGCCCCCCTTATGCAGCGGCTGTGCGCTGGACCTGGACGCAAGTGCTGGAGTGGGGACGCCGGGGCTTTGACGAAGGCACATTGGCGCGCAAGGGCATGCTCAAGACGGCGTCGGCCCACCAACGGCGCCAGATCAGCGATCCGGATTTGCGGGACCAACTCACGCCAGACTATCCCCTGGGCTGCAAACGCATCATCTACTCGAACGATTTTTACCCGGCTCTGGGTCGGCCCCATGTGGAGCTGATCACCGCCGCTATCGAGCGCATCACACCCGACGGCATCCTCACCACCGACGGGCAAAAGCACCCAGTGGATGTGCTGGTCTGTGCCACCGGATTTGACGCCGTGCACCTGCTCTCAGGCGTGA
This sequence comes from Hydrogenophaga sp. PAMC20947, assembly GCF_004795855.1. NCBI lineage: Bacteria > Pseudomonadati > Pseudomonadota > Betaproteobacteria > Burkholderiales > Comamonadaceae > Hydrogenophaga > Hydrogenophaga sp. PAMC20947. Next base: position 4,589,180 of record NZ_CP039252.1, on the reverse strand, counting down.
AGGTCACGGGGCTGGGTGGCCAGACGCTGCAGCAGGCCTGGCACTCCGGCCCCAGCGCTTACCACGGCGTGAGCGTGGCTGGCTTCCCCAACCTGTTCCTCATGCTGGGTCCCAACACAGCCACCGGCCACACCTCCACCCTCCTGTACATCGAGCCGGAGGTGCAACACGCCATCGCCTGCATGCAGGCGGTGCGAAGTGGCAACCACCGCTGGATCGCTGTCAAACCCGAAATTCAGTTGGCCCACAATGCAGCGCTGCAAGCCCGGCTGGGCGACTCGGTCTGGGCACAATGCCGCAGCTGGTACCGCATGGAGGGCGGCCGCATCGTGGCCCTGTTCCCCGGTTTCACCGCCGAATACGTGAGCGCAGTGCGCCACCCCAACCTGACCGACTACACGTTGACCTGAGTCAAAAGACGGCTGGCAGGCCCGGTTTTTCCGTCGGCTTTCGACGTACATTGAAAGCGGCTCTTCGCCCAAGGCGAGGCAGCGTTTGATCACGGACCAAGGCACCGCATGGAATACAAAGACTATTACAAGATCATGGGCGTGGAGCGCAGCGCTTCACAAGACGAGATCAAGCGTGCACACCGCAAACTGGCACGCAAATACCACCCGGATGTGAGCAAAGAAGCGAATGCCGAAGAGCGCTTCAAGGAAGTGGGCGAAGCCTACGACGTGCTCAAGGATACGGAGAAGCGCGCCGCCTACGACCGGCTGGGCGCCAACTGGAAAAGTGGCCAGGACTTCCAGCCGCCACCCGACTGGAATGCCGGCTTCGAGACCGGCGGCAGCGGGTTTGATGGCCGGGGGGCGGACGACCACAGCGACTTCTTCGAATCCCTGTTTCGCCAGGCCCGCGCCAGCCAGGGCGGCGGCGGCGGTGGAGGTTCACCCCGGGGTCACAGCTTCAATGCCAAGGGGCAGGACAGCCACGCGCAGATCCAGATCAGCCTGGAAGAGGCCTACCACGGTGGGTCCCGCAAGGTCACGCTGCAAATGCCTTCGATGGACGCACAAGGCCATGTGGTCATGCGCGAGCACCCCATCGAATTCACCATTCCGCCCGGTGTTCGAGCCGGCCAACGCATCCGTCTCGCCGGTCAGGGCGGTCCGGGCATGGGTCAGGGTGAGGCCGGCGACCTGTACCTGGAAGTCGCTTTTCTGCCCCACAAACACTACCGCGTAGACAAACACGATGTCTACCTGGATCTGCCTGTGGCCCCTTGGGAGGCCGCACTGGGCGCCACCATCGAGGTGCCCACCCCAAGCGGCCCGGTTGCGCTCACCGTGCCTGCGGGCTCTGGCGAAGGACGCAAACTTCGCCTCAAGGGACGCGGGATTCCCGCTAAAACGCCGGGAGATTTTTACTTTGTGCTGAAAATTGCCTTGCCGCCGGCCAACACCGATGCAGCCAAAGCCATGTACGACAACATGGCCAAGGAATTTCCCTCGTTCAACCCAAGATCGCAACTGGGAGCCACGTCATGAACACACCCCTGCAAACCAATGCATCCGACCTCGCGCCCCAGGACGACTCGCTCACACTGGAAGACCTCTGTCGCACCTGCTCGGTGCAGAGTGCGTTCATTCTGGAAATGCTCGAAGAAGGGGTGATCGAACCCGCGCAAGGCCAAGCTCCGGAAAGCTGGCGTTTCACCGCTGTCCAGGTTCATCACGTGTCGGTGGCCTGGCGCCTGCATCGGGACCTCGGCGTCAACCTGCCCGGTGCAGCCGTGGCACTCCAATTGCTGGATGAGGTCGAGACGCTGCGCGCCCAGCTGGTGACCCAGCCGCACGCGGCCAAGGATGTGGGCTGAGCTGAATGGGTGCGCAACCGATGGCCACCGGGTTTCAAGCCCGAAGCATGTCCCCGACCGTGGCGCGCACGTCTTGCGCCCAGCGTCGCCGATCCCGCCCCAGCGCCCGCTGCGGGGATCCAAAGTGCACCACCGCCTGCACATCGGTGGCCCGCAGCGTGGCCCACATGGAGGCCACCAGCGACGTATCACCAATATAGGTCGGGGCATCATGGCGCGACGGCGTGCCAGCGTGGACATAGCACAGCGCCACAGGCAGCACCGGCGCCTGAGCCGCGATCGCCGCCTGGAACAGGTTGGCGTGGAACGGCAGCAGCGAAGCCCCATCGCCGGTGGTCCCTTCCGGAAAAATGGCGATCAAATCGTTGGCCTGCAAGCGCTCTGCGACATGGTGCACCACACGCATGGCATCGCGCCGGTTTTCGCGCTCGATGTACAAAGTACCCGCACCCGTGATCAGGCTGCCCAGCAGCGGCCAGCGCTTGACATCCGACTTGGAGACAAAGCGCGCCGGTTGCACCGCATTCATCACCAGGATATCCAGCCACGACACGTGATTGGCCACGACCAACGCGGGCCCTTGGGCGGGCACGTCGCCGTGCACGATGAGCTTCACACCCAGGATACGCACCACTTCGCGCGACCACACGTGCACGCGTGCCGTACGCTCCTCAGCAGTCAGTTTGGCAAAGCGTGTGCGGATGGTCCACAAACCCTTCAAGACATGCAGCGTCGCCAGCACCATGCGCCACACAACCGCCAAAGCAGGTCGCTGGGTGTTCATGCAGCCGCAGCGTGGGCATCAAATGCCACATACCCACCCACCAGCGTCGCACGCACTGCAACGGGCAGCTCGTGCCCACCAAATGGCGTGTGTTTACCCTGGCTGCGCAGGGCCGTGGGCTCAATGCGCCAGCTTCGGTCCGCATCGAAAATGCACAGATCGGCCTGACCACCCACGCTCAGCTGGCCCACGCTGTGCTGCAGGGTCCCCAGGCTGTTGCCGAGAACGGCTTGCGGCCCGCTGGTGAGCACGGCGAGGGCTCGCATCAAGCCCAGGCCGTCCTGCCGCGCCCACTTGGCTGAGAGACCCAGCAACAACTCAACCGCCGTCGCGCCAGGCTCGGCCTCTGCAAACGGCAGCAGCTTGGCATCGGCCGATACCGGGTTGTGGTCCGACACCAGCGCATCGATGCTGCCGTCAGCCAGCCCCTGGCGCAAGGCATCGCGATCATGCTGCTGGCGCACTGGCGGTTGCAGGCGCAAGCGGCTGTCGTAATAGCCAATGTCTACATCGGTCAGGTGCAGGTTGTGCACGCTCACGTCACAAGTCACCGGCAGCCCATCGGCCTTGGCCTGGCGCACCAGCTCCAGACCGGCCGCACTGCTGATGCGGCACAGGTGAACGCGAGCGCCTTTGCCATCGTTGGCTTTGCCTTTGCCCTGAGCCGCGCGCATCACCTCAAACAAAGTGTGCAAGGCAATCGTCTCGGCCAGTACGGGGATGCCCGAGAGGCCCATGCGGGTGGCCAGCGGACCGCTGGCAGCCACGCCTTTGCCCATGTAAAAATCCTGCGGCCGCAGCCACACGGTGTAGCCAAACGTGGCCGCGTACTGCAAGGCGCGCTGCAACACCTGGGTGTTCACAATCGGCACTTCGGCCTGGCCAAAGCCGATGCAGCCCGACTCCGTGAGCTCGGCCATTTCGGTCAGCACTTCGCCCTGCAAGCCCCGGGTCAGGGCGCCCAGCGGAAACACCCGCGACTGGTGCAGCTTTTCGGTGCGGAATTTCAGCATGTCCACCAAGCCGGGCTCGTCCAGCACCGGGTCGGTATCGGGTGGACACACCAGCGAGGTCACACCGCCCGCCACCGCCGCGCCCATTTCGCTCTCGAGCATGCCCGCGTGTTCCTGGCCCGGTTCGCGCAAACGCACCGCCAGATCCACCAGGCCCGGGGCCACCACACAACCGGCGGCATCGATGGTGCGGTTGGGCTGGAAGTCGGCCGCGATCTGGCCCATGGCGATGATGCGGCCGGCGGCTATGGCCACATCGGCCAGCTCGTCGCGCCCAGTGGCCGGGTCCATCACACGGCCATTTTGAATCAGGATTTTCATGAAAGCTCTCTTTGCAAAAGCGGTTGGTCACCGCGGCGCAGTGTGGGGGCCACCGGGTCAGCCGCCGGGCCGCCCCACGGCAGGCCCAGCCCCCCTGGGAGGCAGCGACCCGCGCAGCGGTGGAGCTTGGGGACCATGCTCATGCTTCGTTGCCGGCCACGATGCCCATGACAGCCATGCGCACGGCGATGCCAAAAGTCACCTGGGGCAAGATCACACTCTGGGCACCATCCACCACCGCCGAATCGATCTCAACGCCGCGGTTGATCGGCCCGGGGTGCATCACGATGGCGTCGGGCTTGGCCCAGCGCAGGCGCTCGGCCGTGAGGCCAAAGCTCTTGAAATATTCCTGGCTGGAGGGCAGCAGCGCACCACTCATGCGCTCATTCTGAAGGCGCAGCGTGATCACCACATCACAGTCCCGGATGCCTTCCTCCAGCGTGTGGCACACGCGCACACCCATGTGGGTCATGTCGCTGGGCACCAGGGTGCGCGGGCCGACCACCCGCACATCGGGCACACCCAAAGTGGTCAGGGCATGGATGTCGGATCGCGCCACACGCGAGTGCAGCACGTCACCCACAATGGCCACCGACAGGTTGGTGAAGTCCTTCTTGTAGTGCCGTATGGTGTACATGTCCAGCAGCCCCTGGGTCGGGTGCGCATGGCGCCCGTCACCGGCATTGACCACGTGCACATGGGGCGCCACATGCTGCGAAATCAGGTAGGGCGCGCCCGACTCGCTGTGGCGCACCACAAAAATATCGGCCGCCATCGCGCTGAGGTTCGCGATGGTGTCGATCAGCGATTCGCCCTTGGCGGTTGAGCTTCGGGCGATGTCCAGGTTGATCACATCGGCGCTCAGGCGCGTGGCGGCGATCTCAAAGGTGGTGCGTGTGCGCGTGCTGTTCTCAAAAAACAGGTTGAACACGCTTTTGCCTCGCAGCAGCGGCACCTTTTTCACTTCGCGGTCGTTGACACTCACAAAGTTGCCGGCGGTGTCGAGGATTTGCGTGAGAATGTCGCGCGACAGACCCTCGGTGGAGAGCAGATGAATCAGCTCGCCGTTCTTGTTGAGCTGGGGGTTCTTGCGGTGCTGCATGGTGTTCAGGCCCCTGTTCGGATCTTGTTTTCCAGCACAAAGCTCAGAAGCCCGCTGGCCTCATCCCGGGCCAGTTCCAGCAATTGGTCGTCGGGCAAGGTGACCGTGGTGGCGGAAGCATTGGCCTGGACGGGCAGTTCGCGCCCACTGCGGTCCACCATCACCGCCAGCTGCACCGTGGCCGGACGGCCATAGTCGTAGAGCTCGTTGAGCACGGCACGGATGGTGCGCCCGGTATAGAGCACATCGTCCACCAGAATCACGTGGGCCCCATTGACGTCAAAGGGCAAAGCGGTCTGCGCGCTCATGGCCAATCCGCGCTGGGCAAAGTCGTCGCGGTGCATGCTGGACGAAATCACCCCCGCCGCGCCCGGCAACCCCAGATCGCGCTGCAGCCGTTCCGCCAGCCAGGCCCCCCCCGATGTGATGCCAGCGAGATAGGCCGGCTGTGGCGTGGCTGCCAGGAGCCGTTGTACGCCGTCCCGCAGGTCGGTGTACAACGCCTCGGCGTCAAGCGGGATCGATGAAGTCAAGACAAGCTCCTCAAAAATTGCTCCAGGATGATGCAGGCCGACGCGGCGTCGGCATCTTTGGCCCCCTGGGCAAGGGCCTCGGTGGTGCTGTAACGCTCGTCCACCTCATAAACAGGCAGTCCAAACCGCCCGCGCAGCTGCCGGGCAAACTTCAAGGCGCGCGCCGTATTTTCATGCGCCGCGCCGTCGGGGTGATATGGCACGCCGACCACCAACGCGTCGGGCTCCCACGTTTTCAAGCGCATCGCGATCTCGGCCAGGCGCGCATCCCCTGCAGCGGCGATGGTGGACTGGGGTGTGGCGCTGCCCGTGAGCCGATTGCCACTGGCCACGCCGGTGCGCTTGAGGCCGTAGTCGAATGCCAGAAAGCGCTGGCACCGTGCAGGTACCTGCACCGCTGCGTTCTGCGATTCGACCGGGCTGGGAGACGGCATGATCAAGCGTGACCTGCGTCAGGCGACAGCATCCAGGGCTGCAAGCCCAGCAAGGCCATGGCACGGTCATAGCGCTCCGCCACAGGCGCGTCAAAAATCAGCTTGGGATCGGCCTCCACCGTGAGCCAGCTGTTTTCCGTGATTTCAGACTCCAGCTGCCCCTCACCCCAGGAGGCATAGCCCAGCGTCACAAACACCTTGCGGGGGCCGGCCCCGGCAGCCATGGCTTCCAGCACGTCCTTGGAGGTCGTCATTTCAAGGCCCCCAAGGATGCTGAGGGTCGAGGCATAAACCGACTCACCATCGCCGCAGTCAATGGCTTCGTGCAGTACAAAACCCCGCTCGGTCTGGACTGGGCCACCCTGGAACACCGGCACATTCAGAAGGTCGTCGCGCCCCATGAGCAGATCGACTTTTTCAAACAGCCGGGGCAACAGGATGTCGCTGGGCTTGTTGATCACCAGGCCCAGCGCGCCACGCTCGCTGTGTTCACACATGAAAACCACACTGCGGCTGAAAAGCTCATCACTGAGGCTGGGCATTGCAATCAAAAAATGATTGGTCAGATTGATGGAGTCAGAATCAGGAGGCATGAGCAGATTTTAAGCGGCCCACCCTGGTCGCGCCGATGAACACCTCTGAGCACTCCAAGCCGCCCCCAGCCATGAACAGTTATGACAAAGGTCTGATGTGGTTCCGACGCGATTTGCGAACGGAAGACAACGCCGCTCTGTACCACGCACTCAAGGCCTGCCGACAGGTGTGGTGTGTGTTTGTGTTCGACACCGACATTCTCGATGGCCTGCTGGAACGCGGGCTGCAGGCTGACCGCCGGGTGGAGTTCATACACCGATCGCTGGCCGAGCTCGATACCCGCCTGCAGGCGCTGGGCCGGGCCGAAGGCGCAAAAGGCGTGGGCCTGATCGTTCGCCACGCACGTGCTCAGGACGCCATTCCTGAATTGGCGCAGGCGCTGCAAGTTCAGGCGGTGTTTGCCAATCACGACGATGAGCCGGCAAGCCATGCCCGGGATGCCCATGTGCTGGGCGCCCTGGCCCACCAGGGCATCATGTTCCATGGCTACAAGGACCATGTGGTGTTTGAGCGCCGCGAGGTACTCACCCAGGCCGGTCATGCGTTCGGGGTTTTCACACCCTACAAAAACGCCTGGCTCAAAAATCTGGAGCCGTTTCACCTGAAATCCTATCCGGTCGCGCGCTACGCGGAATCACTCGCTCCGGTGCGGGCGCCCTGGAACGCTCCGGCGCCCAGTTTGAGCGCCATGGGCTTTGAAACCACCAATCTGTCCCAACTCAAGGTCCCCACCGGGGCTCAGGGTGCCCACCAGCTGTTCGAAGATTTTGCGGAACGCATCGACCGGTACCACGCCAGCCGCGACTTCCCTGCGGTCAAGGGCCCCAGCTACCTCAGCGTGCACCTGCGCTTTGGCACCATCTCCATCCGCCAGGTTGCTTCAGTTGCCTACGCCATGCATGTGCAGGGCATGCAAGGTGCCAGCACCTGGCTGTCCGAGCTGATCTGGCGCGACTTCTACCACCAGGTCCTCGCCAACTACCCGCACGTGGTCGGACAGGCTTTTAAGCCCGAATACGACCAGATCAAGTTTGAACACGGCAAACACGCCAAGTCTTTGTTTGCCGCCTGGTGCGAAGGCCGCACCGGCTACCCGCTGGTGGACGCCGCCATGGCGCAGATCAACCAGACCGGCTACATGCACAACCGCCTGCGCATGGTGGTGGCCAGTTTTCTGGTGAAAGACCTGGGGATTGACTGGCGCTGGGGCGAACAGTACTTCGCAGACCACCTGATCGACTTTGATCTGGCGGCCAACAATGGCGGTTGGCAATGGGCCAGTTCCAGCGGGTGCGATGCACAGCCCTATTTCCGCATTTTCAACCCGGTCACCCAGAGCGAACGCTTTGACCCGTCAGGCAAATTCATCCGGCGCTACTTGCCTCAACTCGCCAATATGCCCGATGTAGCCATTCATGCCCCCTGGAAAGCTCGGGAACTGGATCTCGCCGAAGGGGGGCTGACCCTTGGCCAAAACTACCCCCGCCCCATCGTCGACCATGCCGAGGCACGGGAGCGCACCTTGCTCCGCTATGCCGTGGTCAAAAAGCCGACCAGCCAAGCCGCCACTCGAAAAGCGGCGACCTAGGAACCTGCGCGGCAGAAGGAGCATCCTCTGCCGCGCAGGCGCCTAGCCAGCCAGCCAGGCGTCAGGCGTTCGCGTCCGCGGCCAGCTGGGCGTAGTGCCCAATCAAGGCCAGCAACTCGTCTTCCGAGTAAGGCTTGCCCAGGTAGTGATCCACACCCAATTCCCTGGCGTGTTCGCGGTGTTTCTCGGCAATGCGCGAAGTGATCATGATCACAGGCAAGCTGGCCAGGCGCGGATCAGCCCGCAGGTTGCGCACCAAGTCGAAGCCGTCCATGCGCGGCATTTCAATGTCGGACAACACCACGGTCGGAAGCTCTTGCTGCAAACGCTCCAGGGCCTGCAGACCATCGGCTGCGAGCGTCACGCGGTAACCCTCGCGTTGCAGCAGGCGCTGCGTCACGCGACGCACCGTGATCGAGTCGTCGACCACGAGAACCATCGGCACCGCGCTGGGCATGGACTCGACGGCCGGATACGCAGGCGAACCAGCGGCCATTCCAATCTGTGCGATCGCATTGACCTGCTCATCTCGCCAACTTTGGACACGGGCACCGTACACCGTTGCCAGCGCCACCGGGTTGTAGATCAACGCCACGGCGCCCGAAGCCAGCACAGACATCCCTGCCAGGCCAGGCAATCGAGACAGCTGCGGACCCAGGTTCTTGACCACCACTTCCTGGTTGCCCAGCACTTCGTCGACGTGCATGGCCACACGCTGTGCCGCGCTTCGGAAAATCACCACGGGCAAGGTGCGGCCTTGCGGCTCTGTCGTGCGGGCCGACAGCTGCAACAACGCCCCCGCCCAATAGAAAGGAACCTCTTCGTCCCCGACCGTGAGGGTATTCTTGGCGTAGGCTTGCGCCAGATCGTTGGCACTCACACGGCGGACCAGCTCCACCAGCGTCGAGGGCACCCCGAGAGTCAACCCGCCGGCTCGCACCATCACCACCTGCGTAACGGCGGTCGTCAGCGGCAACACCAGCTTGAATTCTGTGCCCTGGCCGGGCTGGGTTGACGTCTCAATGCGTCCACCCAGTGCGACCACGTCGTTTCGAACCACGTCCATGCCCACGCCACGACCGGCCAAAGATGTCACCTCGGCTGCGGTGCTCAGCCCTGGTGTAAACACCAACTGGGCGGCTTCGGCATCGCTGAGCACTGCGCCGCTGGGCACCAAGCCTTGTGCCTGCGCTTTTTCGCGCAGGCGGACCAGATTCAAACCAGCACCATCGTCCTGGAACACCACGGACACATCGTTGAGTTCCTGCGCCAGCCGAATGTCGATCGCACCTTCGGCCGACTTGCCAGCGGCCAGACGGTCCTCGGGCGACTCAATGCCATGCACCACGCTGTTGCGCAACAGGTGTTCGAAGGCTGCGGTCATCCGGTCCAGCACACCCCGGTCCATTTCAATATGGCCACCGCTGATGTCCAGACGAACCTGTTTGCCGGTTTCCTTGGAAGCCTGCCGCACCACACGGTACAGGCGCTCGGAAATACCCTCAAACTCCACCATGCGGGTGCGGAGCAGATCGCGCTGCAACTCCCGCGTCTGGCGCGCCTGGGCGACCAGACCATCTTCGGTCACTTCCACCGCACGCTGCAGGTTGCGCTGCACCGTGGCCACGTCGTTCACCGACTCCGCCATCATGCGGGTCAGTTCCTGAACACGCGTGAAGCGGTCAAATTCGAGCGGGTCAAACGAAAGCTCAGAGTCCCGGGCCTGCGCCAAGCGGGATTGCATCTGGGTTTCAGCCTGCAGTTCCAGATCACGCAACTGCTGGCGCAAACGATCCAGGTTACCGGTGAGGTCTTTGAGTGAACCTCGTACCGTGACCATTTCCGATTCCATCCGCGAACGCGTCGTGATCACCTCACCAGCCTGGTTGACCAGGCGATCGAGCAGCTCTGGACGCACGCGCACCGCAGCACCCGCCCGCGCCAGCGCAGCTTTGGGAGCCTGTGGCAATGACAGCCCAGTCAGCCCAGGCCCAGCCTGCACCACAGATGGCGTTTCCGATACCTCTGGGTCCGGCACAAACGCCGCACCATCCAGCATTGCACGTTCAGGCGCCACCGACACCACATGGGTGGGCAGGTCTGGCACCGCCACGGGCTCCAGCCCCTGCGCCTCGGGATCCATGCGCCGCAGCAATTCGAAGCGTGCAACCAAGGCATCAAAAGCCGTCAGCAGTGGCTCAACGTCTGTACTGCTTTGAACATCGGATCCCAGACGCTCAGCGTCTGTTTCCATGCGGTGCGCCATTTCGCCCAAGCGCAAGGCGCCGGCCAACCGGGCACTGCCTTTGAGTGTGTGCAAATTGCGCAGCACTTCGGAGCGCGCACTGGCGTTGTCCGGGCGAGCGACCCATTGGCGCAGAGCAGCACCCAGTTTGGGCAAAAGCTCCAGCGCCTCTTCGGCAAAGATGGGGAAGAGATCCACATCGATGGTGTCCATCACATCGATGTCGTCATCGATATCCTGCACTGGCCCAGACACTTCTGGCTCTGAGGGCAATGGCGCGAACTCGGTGGGCGCATCGACATAGCTCGATCGATTGAAATCGGGCGGCGCAAACGCAGAGGGCACGGCGTCGTCTACCCGGTCAATCACCGGGTCTTGAGCAGAAGCGCCCTCTGCGTCCCATTGGGACAGCAGCTCAATGTCGAGGTCCGAACCACTGCCTGCGGGCAACTCGTGCAACAGATGATCCAGAGCCTCCAGCAACTCGGGCTGAGGCTCCTTGTAGAAGCCGGCCGCAAACTGGTGCAACAACCGGCGAATGTCTTCGGCCGAGTCAACAAACAACTGCGCCTGCGGACGGGTGGCGACAGTGCCGTCGGTTTGATGCAAAGCCACGGCACCCAAAGCGTGCTCCAGGGCCCGGGAAATCCCAGAAAGGGGCTGAAAACCCACCGTGGCAGAACTGCCCGCCAGCGAGTGGGCCAGGCCCTCGGCCTGATCGGGCAAGGGTTCGTGGTGTTCCAGCAGCCATTCGCCCAACAGGTTCACCAATCGGCGCGACCATTCGTCTGCCTCATTGAGGTACACGTTGTAGAGTTTGATTCCAATGCGCAAGGGGCCAATCTGGCGCGTTTGGTCGTCTGGGACTTCCTCTGAAGCTGCCGCAGCGGCTTCCACCAGCGGCATTCCAGTCTGCGGGGCTGCTGATTCGGTCGACACCTCGGTGGTTTCGGGCTCCGCTTTTGGTTCGTGTTTTCCCTCGGCGTCGAGCGGTGGCAGGTCGTCCAGGTCCAGTGAAATGGCGTCAAACATGGACGGCAAGACATCGGTCGCAGGGGACAATTCGTTTGTAGCGACGTCGGCTTGCCCCGATGCGTCGAGCGCCGGCAGTTCGTCCTCTGAGTCAACGGTGATCGACGAATTCGACGGCTCATCCGCAGCCGCATCTGATGGTGAAGAAAAATCCAGGTCTTCCAGCAAGGCTTCCAGATCGGCGCCTTCCTCAAGCGGGTTGCCGTCTTGCGGACGAACCTCCTCAAGATTCGAGGTTGCGGTTTCGGCAAACTCCCGCTCCCAGGGCTCGCCCTCTGGCAGCTCCTGGGGCTCTTCGACCGGCACCATCGAGGTCCCGTCGGACCCTTCTGAAACATCCAGACCGAGCCCATCCAGCGGTTCATCGACCTCAATGGTGATCTCGGGTGGCGAGACCAGCTCGATTTCGTCTTCGGTGTCCGTCGACAAGGACTCTGAAGCACTGAGGGTTTCATCGCCCTGGGCGGACGCATCTGCGTCAGGCCGATTCGAAGCATCGGCATCCATTGCGCCATCGGCTTCCCCGCCCGCCGCGCCGTCAACCAGGCTGCCTGCCTCTGGTGCGCCTGTCGCAGGCATGGCTGCGATTTCGGCGTCGGCGTCTGTCTCGCCTTGCAACGAAGGCAAGTCCAGAGGCTGATAGACGCCCGACTCACGCCAGGCTTCCGCGGCTTGAACAAAGGGCTTGGCGCGCCATTGAGCATCCACACCTTGGTCTATGTCGTCGGCCCAACGGCCAAACGCCATCAAGCTTTCCTGAGCCAAAGTCAGCAAAGCGCCCTCGGCCGGAATTTGCTCCGCCAAGACGCCGTTGAAGAGCTGCTCGAGTGCCCAGGCCCCCTCACCAAACTCGGTGAGTCCGACCATGCGGGAACTGCCTTTGAGGGTGTGGAATGCGCGCCGCAAAGTGGTGAGCTGCTCCAGGTCACTTGCATCGCCTCTGAGCAAGCCCACCGCCTCCAGGCCGACGGTCACGACTTCTCGCGCTTCCTCCAGGAAGATGTCTTGCAGATCATCCTCATCGTCTCCCCCATCCACCGACACGGAAGTTGAGAGTTCTTCAGCGTGTGAGCCCGTTGTTTCTGACAAACCCACCAGCGCATGAGCGCCACTCTCGGCATCGTTGCTCATCACAGCCTGGGCAGCGTCGCGGGCGGCCTTGGCCACGCCGGTCTGCTCGGCCAACGCAGCCTTGTCTGCCAGGCTACCCAGCTGATCGCTCAGGTTGGCCAGGTCCACAGGACCCTGGGCATCGGCCACGACCTGTTGTACGCCCGCACTGATGACACGTGCTTCTTCGGTCAAGGTGGGCGGCATGATGTGGGCGGTACGCCCCATCAATGGACGCAACTCACCAGACGCTTCGTCAAATACAAACAGCTTCTTGGCCAGCGCTGGCTGGTAGTTCAGCATGTCAATCAGGAAGCTCAACGCACTCAGGTTATTGCCCAAAGCCTGGAAAGTCCCGGCCTCGCGGGCCTTGGCCTCATCAACTTCGGTATCGAGAATTTCGTCTACGGTCTGACGCATTCGATTGACCGTCTGCACCGCCTGATCCAGGCCCAGAACCGACAGTACGCCGCGCATCTGGCTCAACTGGGCGGCGGCCACATGCAGGCAACCCTTTTCTTGAGGCATGCGGAAAAACTGATCCAGCGACTTCTCAGCCTCGCCCATGGAGATCTTGAGCTCACCGACCACGCTGCCCATGGTCTGGCGATCGCTAACCCGGCGATACAACTGCTCCATCCAGGGGTCCAGGGGTTCGGCCTGGGCACCCTGGATCACGCCGTCCAACCGTTTGGCCAAAGCCTGCGTTCGCTGCACGAACCCAGGGTCATTCGGATCGAAATCTTCGAACGCCGCTTCCAGATACAGCGTGGTCGTGGCCACTTCCATGGCCAACTCAGGACGCACCATGGTGCTGCTGCGCTCTCGCGTCGCCTGCTCCACAGCCTTCACCAGGGCTTGGGCCAGCGCCGTGCTGGTGGGGTGCAATTTGATCAGGGAGTCAGCGATCAGGCCAAACTGATCCATCACCTGGCGAATGCGGTTGACGTCCCCTCCGGTGAACAGCGACCAGGACTCCTTGGCCGAGCCTATGCGCTTGCGCGCCTGGGCCAAAACCGAAGGATCGAACCGGCCCAGTGTCACCACCGAGTAATTCAGCGGCCGCATCTGGCTCAACCCAAACGCCTCACGCACCGCAGTGAGCAAAGGTGCTGGTGCGGGACGCTCCATCGAGGCCTGAGCGCAGAAAAACAAAAGGTCTCGCAGCAGGGTCTCGGACACCTCAGCGTTGCCCTTCGCCTTGGCCACACCCGCAAACTGCAACAAAACGCGCGACGCGGCACGCTTCACATAGACATCGTTGGGCAGACGTTGCTGGTTGACGGCCTCAAAGAAACCCGCTGCCACACGCCAGAACGTGCGCACCCGTGGCTGCTCTGCACCTGCCGACAAGCCCCCGCACAGTCGGGCCAGCTGTTGCGATGCCGTCGGGCTCTCGGTCTTGGCCAACAACAACACCAGCTTGTCGAACATGGCCCGCAGACCAGGCTCGGGATGCATCGGCTTGGCAACCTCAGGGGCAGCCATTTCCTGGCGGTTGTTTTCAAAAGTCCAGAGATCGGCAGGATGCACGCGCTCGGCGCCTGCCAGGGTCTGCACATCACGGTACTGCGGGAACAACGCCAAGGGTTGCACCAGCTTGTTGTTGAGCACCGCCTGAAGGTATTCGATCAGCGCAAAGCCCGCGCGTTCCACCGTCAGTGCCGCCTCGTCGGTGCAAGTCTGGGGTCGCTGAACAAACCGCTGAACCGCAGCCTCCATACCTCGCAAGACCTGTGCAGGGGCGGACAAGCCCACCATCTCCAGAGCGCCCACGGCTTGGTGCAGTTGCTGGCGGGCCATCCGCAAGGAGGCAGGGTCGGCGCCCTCAAGGTCGTTTTGACGCGACTGCTCCGACTCCCGGACAAAACGCTTGACAGCCTTATTGGCCGCCTCAAGCGACTTGCGCAGTTCATCAAAGACCCATGCGAGCGGACCCAGATCGGCCAGCGGAGTGTCCGCAGGCGACCGGTCGTTGGTGGAATCGAGCATGTCTGTGGAAATTTGAGGGCCGGACCGGGGTCAGGCGATCTTGAAACGCGACACCGATTGGCGCAGCTCTTCGGCCATGGCAGAGAGTTCACGCACCTGCTGCGCGGTCGAACGGGTACCTTCACCCGTTTGTTCGGTCACGGCAAAAATGTGCTGGATGTTGCCAGCCACTTCGTTGGCCGAATCGGCTTCGCGGGAAGCAGCATCGGAAATCTGTTCAATCAGGTCGGCCAATCGGCGCGACACCTGGTCAATCTCGGACAGCGCAGTACCCGCGTTGTCAGACAGCCGGGCCCCCTCGACCACACCTTGTGTAGAGCGCTCCATGGCGCCAACTGCATCTTGCGTGTCGGTCTGAATGGTTTTCACCAGAGCGGCAATCTGACGCGTGGCGTCGGCAGACCGCTCGGCCAGCCGCTGCACTTCTTCTGCCACCACCGAGAAACCACGGCCGGCTTCACCAGCAGAGGCGGCCTGAATGGCAGCATTCAAAGCCAGCACGTTGGTTTGTTCCGTAATGTCAGAAATCAGCTCGGTGATTTCACCAATCTCTTGCGAGGACTCACCCAGTCGCTTGATCCGCTTGGATGTTTCCTGGATCTGGTCCCGGATGGTATTCATACCGCCGATGGCGTTCTGCACCGCCTGCAAACCCGACTCTGCAGCTTGCAGCGACACACGGGCCACCGAAGCGGACTCTTGCGCCTGGCCCGACACCTGGTTGATGCGCTTCGCCATGTCCACCACCGACTGACCGGTTTCGCGAATCTCGCGCAACTGTTCGTTGGAAGCGGCCAGCAGCTCGGTTGAGGTGCTTTCCACCGCCGAGGTGGTTTGCGCCACTCGGGTGGCCGTGGCCTGCACGTTACTCACCAGCGATCGCAGCTCTTCCACCGTGTAGTTCACCGAGTCGGCGATGGCGCCCGTGATGTCTTCGGTCACCGTGGCTTCTTGTGTCAAGTCGCCTTCAGCCACCGTCTGCAATTCGTTCATCAGGCGCAAAATGGCTGCCTGGTTGGCGTCATTCACCCGTTTGGCATCCTGCTCCAGGGACACAGCCGCGTGGCGCTGCCCTTCAGCTTCCATCTGGCGCTGGCGGCTTTCCTGCAGCTGCACATAGGCCAGACCAGCACCACTGAGCAGCGCCAACAAAGCCGAGCCGAGCAGAGCGATCAGCTCCACGCCCCCCAGACCCGATCGCGAAGACAGACTCGCCTGCAATTTTTGCAAGCCCAAACGCAGCGGCTCGCTGCCCGTTACGATGGCCGCCTGGGCCTCGCGCGCTGAAGCCAGACCTTGCAGGTTGCCCAGAATGGCACCCGCTTCCGTGCGGGTCTTTTCATAGAGGGCCTGAAGGGCTTCCAGACGCTCCCGAATCTGCGGATCGTTGGAGGCGCGCAAACGCAGTTCTTCGCTGCCTTTGAGCAGACCATCCGAAATTTCCTTGAAGGTGTTCAAATCCTTGCCCAGCAAGAACACGGCCTCCGGACTCACCCCTTCCAGGGTCAAGAATTCGTTGGCAGATTTACCGATACGCTGGGTCAACATCACGAGCTGACCGGATGCTGAAATCTCGGTCGATGGCGCATTGGCTTCGAGCTTCAGCGAAGAAATGGTCTCTGCGATTTCCAGCAAATCCGACGACTGGCGGTTGATCAAGCGCAGCGAATCACCCACCTGGGTCAGGATTTTTTCCTGGTTCAACACCACTTCAGCGTTCTTTGTGGCCGATTCCACGCCTGGCTTGAGCTCATCGAGCTGCCCCTGATAGGCCGTCCCCAATGCCTCCACCGACATGCTGTCGCTGCCTTCCGTAAAGGCTTTGAGGCTGCTGCCGAGCACCTCGGAACTGTCACGGACTTCAGCGAAAGCCGAAGGTGTTCCCACCAAGGCCTGCGACACGCTTTTGGCAAGTCGTTGCGACTGCATCAGCGCCTGACCACTGGCCGCCACCTGCTGACTCAGTTTTTCGGTCTGACTCAACACATAGAACACGGAACCGGCCAGCACCACCAGGAACACGGCCAGCAACATGGTCAAGGTTCGACGATGCTCTTCGGGCGGCTTGGTCCCCAACAAAGGGACAGTGACCTGATCGGTCGAAGACGCCATGGGCTCGGGCACATCGTCCGCAGCCATGCGGCTGTCCGGAAAGTCACCGTCGTCTTCTTTGGGCGCCAGCCGCTCCACGGCCATCTGCGCGAGCTCTTTGTCAGATACCTCGTCCAGACCGGGCTCACCTGCTCCCTGCTTTCCAAACACTCCCTGGAACCGATCAAGCATGGCCATGAAAAACCTTCCTACTGATTAACAAGTACGGGGACGCATGAAGCACCCCTCTACGCATAATGGAACGACGAAGCGGACAACCTGGCGAGCGCCCGGTCATGCAGCGATGGCGAGAAATTCGGGACTGGTCGACAACAGTTGCAAATCCAGCTCGTGCCAGGCAACACCTTGGTGATCAATCAATGTCCGAGGGGAAAACTTTGATGCTTCCGGGATCGCTTCACCCAGCGCCGCAAACATGGCGGGATTGCGCAGGCCGAGCAATCGATCGACCCACAACACGGCATTGACCCCCAGCGCGGTATGCAGACTGACCAGACGTGATTCCGAACTGACGCGGTCGGCAGACGACGAACCGCGCCCGCTCTCCGCATCGGACCGCAAACCCGGAAAGCGAAACAAATCAATCACGCCGTGAAGGCCTCCCCGCAAGCTGACCACGCCCGCGTACCACTCCTGGGTATAGGGGACGATCTGCAGCGAGGTCCAGGGGAAAATCTCACCTGACTGCACCAGCGGCAGCAGGTACCGGCTTCGATCGACTTCGACCGCCAGCCACGAAGCGGAAATCGCCTGAGTTTTGGCTTCACTCAGCCGTTTGGCGAGGCGCTCCTGAAGATCTTTGAGTGACTGACGCTTGTTGGACATAGGCTCGTATGGAATCAGGACGACAGCGGGACGCTGCGCCTTCAGCCCAGGGCCCGAATTTTGGACAACAGCTCTTCGGCATTCACGGGCTTGGTGACGTAGTCACGAGCCCCTTGGCGCATGCCCCAGACCCGATCGGTCTCCTGATTTTTGCTGGTGCACATGATGATGGGAATAGCAGAGAACTGGGGATCCCGGGCAATGGCCCGAGTCAGCTGAAAGCCATTCTGACCGGGCATCACCACGTCCATCAAAATGAGTTCCGGCTTTTCTTCGCCCAACCGACGAAAGGCCTCCTCGGCATTCTCGGCGGTACGCACGCTGTAGCCATTTTTTCCCAAAAGCTCGGACAGGACCATGAGCTCGGTCTTGGAATCATCGACCACGAGAACTTTGTGTATAGGCATCAGGCTACTCCGGACGGTTGTGATCCAAACTGCTGCACGGCTTGCAAGAGCTGGTCTTTGGTGAATGGCTTGGTGAGGTATTCCTGCGAACCCACCATGCGCCCCCGGGCCTTGTCAAAGACGCCGTCCTTGGAAGACAGCATGACCACAGGGATATCTGAAAAACGGACATTGCGCTTGATAATGGCACAGGTCTGGTACCCATCAAGACGCGGCATGAGGATGTCGCAAAAGACCAAGTCGGGCTGGTAGTCATTGATCTTGGCCAGAGCATCAAAACCATCCTCAGCGAGCAACACTTCGTGGCCGCCCTGTTTGAGAAAAATTTCAGCACTTCGGCGGATGGTGTTGCTGTCATCCACCACCAGAACTTTCAAGGCAGGTGTCGTGCTCACAATAGGAAGGCTCCAGAAAAGGTGTCAGGACAGCGCTCTTGAATGGCTACCTGGACTGAATGTCAATGTGAATGGCAAGCTGGGCGAGGCAAAGCCCGATCAGATTTGCACCATCTCGAAGTCTTCCTTGCGCGCGCCACACTCAGGGCAGGTCCAGTTCATCGGGACATCGGCCCACGCTGTTCCCGCCGCAAGGCCATGCTCCGGATCGCCGGTGGCTTCATCGTAAATCCAGCCACAAATCAGGCACATCCAAGTCTTCGAGTCGGTCATGGTTATAGAGGGCATTGTCTTAGAATGCAATCATTGTATCGAGCCAAGTCCTCTCTCTTGGCGGCCAACCCCACTGGTTTCCCCTTAGGGACACACTGCATGATTCGCACCGAGTATCACGGGGTTTGGAGACAATGGGCGACGGGGTCCGACGCCCGGTCGTCTAAAGGGCCGCTCCGGCGCCCCAAGCCGCACATGGCCTGCGCTAACATGACTGGCGAGGCGGAATGCCTGCACCGCTTTTCGCTGTGCATTGATCCCCGCCCCCCATGCCACCGCAAGCAATACGCCCATGCCCAACATCCCTGACGCAGCAGAAGACGCCATCAGCGAAACACCCGTCGCGGAGGGCTTGCCTTGCGTGATGACCTTCAACGCCAATGATCCCAGTGGAACAGGCGGGTTGGCGGCAGACCTGACCGCCATGTCCAGCGCTTCAGCGCATGTGCTGGCTGTGGTCACCGGTTGCTATGTGCGCGACACCACCGAGATCCACGACCACTTCGCTTTCGACGAAGAGGCGGTGACCGATCAGGCGCGCTGTGCGCTGGAGGACATGCCTGTGCAAGCCTTCAAAGTCGGCTTTGTGGGCAGCCCGGAAAACCTCAGTGCAATCGCCGCCATCACCACCGACTACGCGCAGATTCCGGTGATCACCTACATGCCCGATCTGTCGTGGTGGGATGAACTGGCCATCGACTCGTACCTGGATGCCTGCACCGAATTGCTGCTGCCCCAGACCACGGTCCTGGTGGGCAATCACAGCACGCTGTGCCGTTGGCTGTTGCCCGATTGGGACGGTGACCGGACCCCGGGTCCGCGTGACGTCGCACGCGCGGCTGCTGAGCACGGTGTGCCCTACACGCTGGTCACAGGATTCAATGCTGCGGATCAGTACCTGGAAAGCCATCTGGCCTCGCCTGAATCTGTGCTGGCAACGGCGCGGTACGAGCGGTTCGAAGCCACGTTCGGCGGCGCCGGCGACACGCTATCGGCAGCCCTGTGTGCCTTGATTGCAGGAGGATCTGATCTGCAGGCTGCCTGCGCCGAGGCCCTCACCTACCTGGACCAATGCCTGGACGCAGGCTTTCAACCCGGCATGGGGCACGCGATTCCCGACCGCCTGTTCTGGGCACACGAAGACGACGACGGTGCCGACGAGCCTGCTGGTGCCGGGACGCTGGATGCCAACGATTTCCCCCTGGACACCACCCGGCACTGAGCCCGCAAGCACAGGCCCATTGATGGACAGGAGCCGCTTGCCTGGCCCACCAGCGGCTGCTCCACACAGGCCCCTCCCTTTGCTCAATACCCCTTGTTGATTTGCATCCAAAGACAACCACCATGACCGACCGCAACCAAATCCTCTTCGACCGCGCCAAAGCCCTCATTCCCGGTGGCGTGAACTCACCGGTACGCGCCTTCAAAGCCGTGGGTGGTACGCCACGTTTTGTACAGCGCGCACAAGGCGCTTACTTCTGGGATGCGAACGGCCAGAAATACATCGACTACATCGGGTCCTGGGGCCCGATGATCCTGGGACACGGCCACCCGGCCGTGCTGGAAGCGGTGCAAAAAGCGGCTCTGGAGGGCTTCTCTTTCGGTGCCCCTACCGAGCGCGAGATCGAGCTGGCCGAAGAAATCATCAAGCTGGTGCCCAGCATTGACATGGTGCGCCTGGTCAGCTCCGGCACCGAAGCCGGCATGAGCGCCATCCGGCTGGCCCGCGGCGCCACCGGGCGCAAAAGGATCATCAAATTCGA
The DNA here is from genome assembly GCF_004795855.1 of Hydrogenophaga sp. PAMC20947. NCBI lineage: Bacteria > Pseudomonadati > Pseudomonadota > Betaproteobacteria > Burkholderiales > Comamonadaceae > Hydrogenophaga > Hydrogenophaga sp. PAMC20947. The sequence continues at coordinate 4,568,835 of NZ_CP039252.1, read as the reverse complement.
AGGCTGCTACCACGGCCACGCCGATGCGCTGCTGGTGAAAGCCGGATCGGGTCTGGCCACCTTTGGCACGGCAACCAGCGCCGGCGTACCGCCAGAGGTGGTGCAACACACCATGGTTCTGGAATACAACAACGTGGAGCAGATCGAGGCTGCCTTCGCCGAGTATGGCCACGAGGTCGCCTGCCTGATCATCGAGCCCATTGCCGGCAACATGAACTTTGTGCGCTCCTCAGTGCCGTTCATGAAGCGCTGCCGCGAGCTCTGTACCGAACACGGTGCCCTGTTTGCCTTTGACGAAGTGATGACCGGTTTCCGCGTGGCCCTGGGCGGCGCACAAAGCGTTTATGCCCAGCTCATCCCAGGCTTTGAGCCCGACATGACCATCATGGGCAAGGTCATTGGTGGGGGCATGCCCTTGGCCGCATTTGGTGCCAAGCGCGCCGTGATGGAGCAGCTGGCCCCCCTGGGCACGGTGTACCAGGCAGGCACCCTGAGCGGCAACCCTGTGGCCACCGCATGCGGATTGGCGACGCTGAAAGAAATCCAGAAGCCGGGCTTCTTCGACAAACTCTCAGCGACCACACGCTCGCTGGTGGATGGCCTCACCGCCGCCGCGAAGGCCGAAGGCATCCCCTTCTGCGGCGACAGCCAAGGTGGCATGTTCGGGGTGTTCCTTTTCGACGAACTCCCTCAGAACTATGCCAAGGTGATGACCACCGACAGCACCCGCTTCAACAAGCTGTTCCACGGCCTGCTGGACCGCGGGGTGTACATCGCGCCGGCGTTGTATGAAGCGGGGTTCGTGAGTGCTGCACACACGGCACAGGACATCGCCGACACCGTCTCAGCCGCCAAAGAAGTCTTCAAAACCCTGTAAAAAAAGGCACCTCGCCCGGAGCGAGGTGCCTTCAGTTCGAGGGCGGCGCGGGGGGAGCCAGATTCAGTGCCTGAAGTGGCGAACGCCCGTGGTCACCATCACCACGCCGCGCTCATCAGCGGCGTCGATCACTTCCTGATCACGCATGGAGCCACCTGGCTGGATCACACAGCTTGCGCCCGCGTCCACCACCACATCGAGGCCGTCGCGGAAGGGGAAAAAGGCATCACTGGCCACAGCCGTGCCTTGGAGCGTGAGTTTGGCGTGTTCGGCCTTGATGCTGGCGATGCGGGCCGAATCGAGGCGGCTCATCTGGCCGGCGCCCACGCCCATGGTCATGCCGTCTTTGCAGAACACGATGGCGTTGGATTTCACGAACTTGGCGACCTTCCAAGCGAACATCAGGTCTTCAAGCTGTTGCTCGCTCGGCTGCAGCTTGCTCACCACCTTCAGGTCGGCGCGCGAGAGCACATGGTTGTCTGCACTTTGCATCAGCAAGCCCGAGCCAATGCGTTTGATGTCGGTGAGGTTCGAGCCTTGATCCCATGCGGTCGGACCACCCGGCGGCAGGGCGATTTCCAGCACACGCACATTGGCCTTGGCTTTGAAGATCGCCAGGGCTTCTTCGCTGTAGCCGGGCGCCATCAGCACTTCGACAAACTGCTTGCTCACCGCTTCGGCCGCGGCTTTGTCCACCGGACGGTTGAAGGCGATGATGCCGCCAAAGGCGCTGGTGGGGTCGGTCTGAAACGCCTTGCTGTAGCTCTCCAGCGCATCTTTGCCCACGGCCACGCCACAGGGGTTGGCGTGTTTGACGATCACGCAGGCCGGAGCATCGAAGCTTTTGACGCACTCCCAGGCGGCGTCGGCATCGGCGATGTTGTTGTAGCTGAGCTCTTTGCCCTGCAGCTGCTTCGCGGTCACCAGGGAGCCGGGCGCAGGAGACAGATCGCGGTAGAAGGCTGCGGTCTGGTGCGGGTTTTCGCCGTAGCGCAGGTCTTGCAGCTTGATGAAGCGACCATTGATCTGACCGGGGTAGTTGTGCTGCTTGGGCACACTCACGCCCTCTTCGAACTGGATGTTGGAGAGGTAGTCGCTGATGGCGCCGTCGTACTGACTGATGCGGTTGAACGCGGCCACCGACAACGCAAAGCGAGTCTTGTCGCTGAGTTTTCCGCTCGTTTTGAGCTCGTCGATCACGGCGGGGTACTGGGCCGCGTCGGTCAACACTGCGACGTCTTTCCAGTTTTTCGCTGCGCTGCGAACCATGGCGGGGCCACCGATGTCGATGTTTTCGATGGCATCTTCCAGCGTGCAGCCCGCTTTTGCGACGGTGGCCTCAAACGGGTAGAGGTTGACGATCAGGAGGTCGATGGTGTCGATGCCGTGGGTCTTCAGGGCCGCCATGTGTTCCGGTACATCGCGACGCGCCAGCAAACCCCCATGCACCTTGGGGTGCAAGGTTTTCACACGGCCATCAAGCATCTCAGGAAAATCCGTGACTTCGGCCACCTCGGTCACTGGCAGGCCTTTTTCAGCGAGCAGCTTGGCCGTACCACCGGTGGAAATCAAGGCCACGCCCAGACTGTGAAGGGTCTGGGCCAGTTCAACGATGCCGGTCTTGTCGGAGACGGAAATGAGTGCTCGCATGGGAATGGGTCTCGGAAGGGTTTGAAATTCGAAGTTGTTTGTGAGGCGCGCACAAGCGGCGCTCAGTCGATGAGCTTGTGCTCCAGCAATTTTTTACGCAACGTGTTGCGGTTCAGGCCCAGCCACTGGGCCGCACGCGACTGGTTGTTTTGCGACTGCTGCATCACCACTTCCAGCAAGGGCTTTTCCACGGCCTTGACCAGCATGTCGTGCAGGCCCGCCGGGTCGGTTCCATCCAGGTCGCGAAAATAGTCTTCCAGACTGCCGCGGACGCAGTCGTGCAGGTTGTGCTTGCTCATGTAAATGCCTTGTGGGCTTGGCTCGAACCGTTGGAGTGCACGCTGCGGCACACCTCAATGTTCATGCGGCCAGTCTCCAGGGTTCTTCTGTGGTCGGGTGTAAGGGGGTGGGGCTGTGGTGCCAACTGTCGAAGCTTTCGCTCACGCAGAGCAACTGTTCTTCAGCCGAAGTCAGGGTATTGATGCGGCTGCGAAACGCGTCGTACACCAGCGGCGACACCGGCAGCGAGCGGGCATACCAGCCCAGATGCTTGCGCGCGCTCCGCACGCCCGTGTACTCGCCATACAGTGCGTAATGATCGTGCAAGTGCTCCAGCAACCAGCCCTTGACTTCCAACAAACCGGGCGGCGGCAGGTGTTCGCCTGTGGCCAGAAAGTGGGCGATTTCGCGGAAAATCCAGGGGCGCCCCTGGGCGGCGCGGCCAATCATAATGGCGTCGGCGCCGGTGCGCGCAAGAACGTCTCGGGCCATCTCGGGCGATGTGATGTCGCCATTGGCCACCACGGGAATGTTCACCCGGCTCTTGATCAAGGCCACGGTCTCGTGCTCGGCGAAACCCTTGTAGCCCTGCTCGCGGGTGCGCCCGTGAACAGTCAACATTTGAATCCCCACGCTTTCAGCCGCCAGAGCCAGCGCGGGCGCGTTGCGCACCTCGGCACACCAGCCTGTGCGCATTTTGAGCGTAACGGGGACACCGTGTGGTTCGCAGGCTTTCACCACGGCTTCCACAATCTCGATCGCCAACGCCTCATCTTGCATCAGGGCCGAGCCCGCCCATTTGTTGCACACCTTCTTGGCGGGGCAACCCATGTTGATGTCAATGATCTGTGCGCCACGGTCCATGTTGTACCGGGCGGCGTCGGCCATCATCTGGGCATCTGTGCCGGCAATCTGCACGGCGATGGGGGAAGTTTCACCATCGTGGTTGGCTCGGCGCGAAGTCTTCAGGCTGTCTTGCAGGTCGGGCCGGGACGTCACCATCTCGCTCACAGCGTAGCCCGCGCCCAGCTCCTTGCAGAGCTTGCGAAACGGCCGATCTGTCACGCCGGCCATGGGCGCGACGAACAAGGCGTTGGACAGGGTATACGGACCCAATTGCATGAGCGTGTGAAAATCGGACGGCTTTGGGGTCGGCGCACTTTGCGCCACAGGGATGGGCATTGTATCTGCCTGTTTTTTCAGCAGGCGATATGCTGCCCTCCACATCGATCCCTTTTCCACACATGCCCGACTGGTTGACTTCCCTGCTGCACTGGCTGGCCATGCCCGAGGCGGGCCTGGGCACGCTGTTTGTGGTGTCCTTTATTTCCGCCACGCTGTTGCCCGTGGGCTCGGAGGCGGCGCTTTTTGGTTTGCTCAAACTCAATCCAGATCTGTTCTGGCCCGCCATCGCGGTGGCCACGGTGGGCAACACCGCTGGCGGCGCTTTTAGCTGGTTCATGGGCCTGGGCGCCCACCGCATGGTGGACAAAGCCCGGCACGGACAAACCACGGAGTTGAGGGCGCTGGCCTGGCTGCAGCGCTTCGGGCCCAAAGCCTGCCTGCTTTCGTGGCTGCCAATCATCGGTGACCCTTTGTGCGCAGTGGCCGGCTGGCTGAAGTTTCCTTTCTGGCCCTGCGTGGCCTACATGGCGGTGGGCAAATTGCTGCGCTACATCGTGCTCACCATCGCCCTGCTCCAGGTGTTCCCTGGGGGACTGCCTTTTTGAGGCTTCGGGCGCCAAGACCCCGATACTCAACCCTCCAGCGCTCACCCAACAGCATTGCCGCACCCCATCCTTCACATGCCCCATCCGTCGCCCGTCCAGACCACCTCGCTGCCCCATGCCCTTTGGGCGTTGATGGTGGGCAACGTCGTGATCGGCACCGGTGTGATGATGGTGCCGGGCGCGCTGAACGACATCAGCCGTTCGCTGGCCATTTCCATTCCGCAGGCTGGTCAGCTCATCACAGCCGCGGCCATCCTGATGGGGGTGGGCGCTCCGCTGTTTGCCGGCATCGTCGCCGGCTGGGACCGGCGCAAACTGCTCACCATTTCATTGCTGTGGTACGGCGTCATGACCGGCATCAGCGCCCTGGCACCCGACTACGCCAGCTTGCTGCCGCTGCGCATTCTGACCGTGATCGCTCCGGCGATTTTCACGCCGCAAGCCGCGGCCAGCGTGGGCCTGATGGTCTCGCCAGCCCAGCGCGGGAGAGCGATCACCTTTGTCTTTCTGGGCTGGTCGGTGGCTTCGGTCATGGGCATGCCTTTGTCGGCCTGGATCGCTGGGGTTTCCAGCTGGCGATGGGCCTTCGCACTTGTGGCTGTGTCATCAATCGTGGTCGCCATCTGGATCTGGCGCGTCATGCCGTCGGGTATCCGGCCAGCGGCGCTCACACGCCGCGCCTGGGGGCAAACGCTCGGCTCCCCCACGCTCATGGTGACCTTGAGCGTGACGCTGACCTATTCCTTCGGCCAGTTCATTCTGTTTTCCTATTTCGCCCCTTACCTGAACCAGACCATCGGCGCGACCAGCGGCACGCTGGCGCTGATGTTCCTCTGGTTCGGCGTGTTTGGATTGGCGGGCAACCTGGGCCTCTCCCGCTGGGTTGATCGCGTGGGGACGGCGCGTGCCGTGTTGATCACGCTGGGCCTGATCGCGCTGAGCCTGTTGCTCTGGCCACTGGGCCGTTACGGATTTTGGCCACAAGCGTTGATCGCTGTGCCCTGGGCACTGGGGTGTTTTTCTTCGAATTCTGCCCAGCAAGCACGCCTGGTGCAAGAGGCACCTGAGCTGGCGCCCGCCACCGTCGCGCTGAACACATCAGCCATGTACGGAGGCCAGGCCATGGGCGCAGCCTTGGGGGGCATCCTCATCGCACACGGCCACATGCTGCGCCTGCACCAGGTGAGCCTGGTGGTCATGCTCACGGCCATGGCCTTGAGCCTGTGGGCCGCGCGAATTCAGAAGCGCTCGTATCCCAGCAAGTAACGCCACTCGCCCACCGGCAACCCGGCCAGGCCAATGCGGCCCAGTCGCATGCGCTCCATGCCGGTAATCTGCACACCTGCGCGCTTGCACAAATGGACCACCTGGCCGGGCACCGCGCCCTTGATCGCCATCCGCAAGCGCAGCTCGCTCTGCCAGCTGGCTTTGGCCTTGGGCAAGGCCCAGCCATCAAAAAACACTGTTTTTTGTAGCGACTGGATGATGGCATCCCGCCGCTCGGCATCGTCTTGCAGGCCGGCTTCGCCACGGATGCGGACTTGCCACTCGTGTTCGATCTGGCTTGATGTGTCCGACACCTTGCGGGCCACCCCCACGTTTTGGGTGAACACCATCAGCCCGCTGTCTCGTGGCTCCATGGGCGCCACGGACAACAGCTTGTGCAGATGGGCCTTCAGCGTGCGCACCCCCGAGCGGTCGCCCTTGAAGCGCGTCGCCTGCGTCATCAATTGGCCGGCCCATTCGTCGGGCACGATCTCGCCATCGGGCAGGGCCTGACCCGACGGCTTGTGCCAGATGAGCGTGACGGCATCGAGGCTTTCCAGCTTGGCTTTGGCATCCAGCGTGACCACCTGCGCATCGTGTACGCGTGCCATGGGCTCTTCAACCACTTGCCCATCCACGCGCACCCAGCCGCCGGCGATATAGCTCTCGGCATCGCTGCGCGAGCACGGCAGCTGGTTCGCCAGCCGCTTGGCCAGACGCTGTGGCTCGGGCCGTGCAGCTTGGTTCATGGCTGGGCTCAGGACGAGAAAAGGAAGTTCATCACGTCGCCATCCTTGACGACGTAGTCCTTGCCTTCGGCGCGCATCTTGCCCGCATCTTTGGCGCCCTGCTCACCCTTGAACGCGATGAAATCATCAAAACCAATGGTCTGGGCTCGGATGTAACCCTTCTCAAAATCGGTGTGGATCGCGCCAGCCGCCTGGGGGCCGGTGTCGCCGACGTGAATCGTCCACGCGCGCACTTCTTTCACGCCTGCGGTGAAATAGGTCTGCAGACCCAGCAGGGTATAAGCGGCGCGGGTCAAGCGGTTCAGGCCGGGTTCGTCCTGGCCCAGTTCTTTCAGGAAATCCAGGCGGTCGGCATCGTCCATCTCGGACAGCTCGGCTTCGATCTTGGCGCAAATGGCCACCACGGGGGCGTTTTGCTTGTCGGCAAAAGCCTTCAGGCGGTCCAGCATGGGATTGTTCTCGAAGCCGTCTTCCGAGACATTGGCCACGAACATCGCCGGCTTGGCGGTGATCAGAAAAAATTGCTTGAGCTGGACCTGTTCATCCTTGCTGAAATCGATGGTGCGCACCGGCTGGGTATCGTTGAGCGCAGCGAGGCACCTCTCCAGGATTGCCACCTGCTTGATGGATTCCTTGTCGCCGGAACGGGCTGTCTTGCTCACGCGGTGCAAGGCTTTCTCAACGGCGGCCAGATCGGCCAGGCACAGTTCGGTCTGGATCACCTCAATATCGGCAATCGGGTCCACCTTGTTGGCCACGTGGATCACGTTGTCGTCTTCAAAGCAGCGAACCACGTTCACGATGGCGTCGGTCTCGCGGATGTGGGCCAAAAACTTGTTGCCCAAGCCTTCGCCCGTGCTCGCCCCGGCCACCAGACCGGCGATGTCCACAAACTCCACAATGGCCGGAACCACGCGCTCGGGCTCCACCACCTGGGCCAGCTGCGCCAAGCGCGGATCGGGCACTTCCACCACGCCGGTATTGGGCTCGATGGTGCAGAAGGGGTAGTTTTCAGCCGCGATGCCAGCCTTGGTCAGCGCGTTAAAAAGGGTGGACTTGCCGACGTTGGGCAGGCCCACGATGCCGCATTGGAGGCTCATGGCAAGGCTTTCAAATTCAAGGGGAAACCCGGCATTTTACTTCGAGAGGGCTGCAGGCTGTTCAAAAGCGCCAATCGGCAGCAACCCGCTGACCCACACGCAACACCACGCCATCGCCCTGCAGCGGAATGGCATTCATGCCAAACGTCACCGCGCCATCGAGGCGGCGGTCTTGTCGGTAGGTTTGCAAGGTGTCGCCCACCGCTGGACTGGACAAAGCCGTCACCGGGTCGATATTGGGAATGGGACAGCGGGCGCAGGGCTTCACATTGTCAAACCAGGCCTCACCTCCATCGGCCTCGACCCGCCAAGGGCCGAAGCGGTCTTCGTCGTGGGGCTCCACGCCCCCCAGTACCACATTGGGCCGGAACCGGTCCATACCCACGGGGGCCAACCCGCTTTGCGCGAGGCGGCCATTGAGCTCATCCAGCGAAGCGGTGCTGGTCACCAGCACACCAAAGCCATCGGCAAACTGCGTCACGGCCTCGCGTCCGCCGGTCCATTTCGCGCTGCACAGGCGCCGCACCGCTGGATCAAAGCGGGCCAGGCGCAAGCGCTTCAGCGCCTCCGGTGCGTCTGGCCCCAGGAAGTCGCTGAACCACTGTGCCGCGAGATCACCCATGTCAAAAGCCGCCAGCTCGTCGTCCCACACCCGGACCTGGGTCGGCGCCTCGACCGCACTCAGCGCCAGGTGAAAGGCCAGCATGCCCGGCGCGCGCAACACCAGTTCGTCCATCTTGAAGGCCGGCTGAATCAGCGCCATGCGGGGGAGCTCCCGCTGGGTCACGAAGTCGCCGTTGCTGTCCACCACCATCCAGGCGCGGTCGTACAGCAGCCCGGTACGGGTCAGCTCCGCGGCTTGCAGTGAAAGGCCTGCACAGGATTTCACTGGATAGACCCAGAGTTGCGCGATGGTGGCCTGCACATCTGCAGGTGTCGAAGGTTCAGAGCGTTTGTTCATGGGGCATTTGGGACGGTTGGGCCAGGTCGGGAACAGGTCAAGGACGACACCACCCCTGCGGCGGGGCGCGTAGAACCCGTTGCAACCACCGGCTCACCCGAAAGGTCACAAAAGCTGGCTTCGACCAAATTGTGCCCTGCTCATAAAATCCTCTCATGACACAAACCCGCGCAGCCCCCTCTTCGTCCCGACGCTTTGACGTGGCCGTGCGTGGCGGCGGCATCGTGGGCCAGACCCTGGCCTTGCTGCTCGCCCGCGAACGGCTCAAGGTGGCGCTGGTCGCCCCGCCCCGGGCAACAGGGAAAGTTGACGTGCGGGCCTATGCGCTCAATGCCGCTTCACGCACCCTGCTGCAGACGGTGCGAGCCTGGCCAGAAAACCAGGGCACAGCCGGCCTGCATGACCCCGGCGCCCCGGCTGCCACCCCAGTGATCACACCGGTGACAACCATGGACGTCTGGGGCGACAGCGGTGGGCGGGTCCAGTTCAACGCCGATCGCACGGCGGAGAAGGCCCTCACCTGGATCGTGGACGTGCCGGCGCTGGAGCAACGGCTGGCCCATGCCGTGCACTTCCAAAGCGGCATCGAGGTGCTGGATGAGGCCCCGCAAAAGGCAACGCTGACCGTCATCTGTGAAGGCAAGCGCAGCGCCACCCGCGACGAACTCGGCCTGGCATTTGATGTGCGGCCCTATCCCCACAAGGCCCTGGCCGCCCGGCTGACCTGTGCCTTGCCGCATGGCGGCGCGGCGCGCCAATGGTTCCAGTCTGGCGAAATCATGGCCCTGCTGCCCTTGGACGGCGCAGACGGGCACCGGGTGGCCCTGGTGTGGTCGATGGCGCATGAGCGCGCCGACTGCCTGATAGCGGGTGCACCAGAGGCCCTGGCCTTGGCCGTGCAGGAACGCTGCGGCCAGGTGTTGGGCGACATGAACCTCGATGGCGGGCCCCAGGCCTGGCCTCTGGAGCTGTCGCGCGCCCAACGCTGGATCACCCACACCGCTCAGGGCGGCGTGGCGCTGGCGGGCGACGCCGCACACGCCATGCACCCCTTGGCCGGGCAGGGATTGAATGTGGGTCTGGCCGATGTGGCCGAGCTCACCCGCGTCATTCACGAGCGCGAATACTGGCGCGAGCTCGGGGACCCCAAGCTGCTGCGCCGCTACGAGCGCGCGCGGCAGGCAGAGGTGGGTGCCATGGGCTGGGTCACCGATGGCCTCTTTGGCCTGTTCGCACAGCCCGATGGTCGTATCCAGACCCTGCGCAACTGGGGCATGACGGGTTTCGACCGGCTCGCACCGCTCAAACATTGGCTCACACGCCAGGCCATGGGAACCATCGGCTGAGGCACGAATCCTTTACACACAGTTTTTTTGTTGACCCTTCACCCTCTGGAGCGCCCGCGGGCCTGTTCATGAACTTTTTCAAATCGACCCTCCTGGCCCTGCTGGCCGCCGTCTCGCTGGGCGCGCTGGCCCAAGAGCCTGTAATCCGAAAAAATCTGGCAGCTCGCTTGCCCAATCTGCCCAAGATTGACGAAGTCCGGAAAACCCCCATGCCCGGCCTCTACGAGATCCGCATCAACAACAGCGACATCTTCTACACCGACGCCAAGGGCGACTTTCTGATCCAGGGCTCCCTGGTGGACACCCAGGCCAAGGTGGACCTGACCGAGCAACGGGTGACCAAGCTGTCGGCCGTGTCTTTTGACCAGTTGCCACTCAAAGATGCGTTCACCATCGTGCGTGGCAACGGCAAACGCAAACTGGTGGTCTTTGAAGACCCCAACTGCGGCTACTGCAAGCGCTTCGAGCGTGATCTGGACAAGATCACCGACGTGACCGTCCATGTCTTGCTCTACCCCATCCTGGGCGCCGACTCGGCCGACAAGTCGCGCAATATCTGGTGCGCCAAAGACCCCGGCAAGAGCTTCACCGACTGGATGGTCAAGGACATCACGCCTGCTGAAGCCAAGTGCGATGCCTCTGCCGTGGGCCGCAATGTGGAGTTCGGCAAAAAAGCCCGGATCACGGGCACCCCCACCCTCTTCTTCGCCGATGGCTCGCGTGTTCCCGGCGCCATCCCCGCCGATCGCATCGAAAAGATGCTGAGCGAAGCCCAGCCCTGACCCACCGCGACACGCCATGAGCCTGCCCCTTCCCCTGGATGCTGAAGATCCACGCGACACCGCCCTGGTTCGCACCCTGGGTCACGCTGGCCTGATCCCGTTTGTCTTGCTGGCAGCCCTGGTTTGGCTGGTGAACGCCGAGTTGCAAAGCTGGGTGGCCATGGCGCTGGTGGCGTATGCCGCCCTCATCGCGTCGTTTCTCGGTGGCATCCACTGGGGCATTGGCTGGCTGGCCAGCCAGCGCGACCAGCAGGCCCAGCGGATCCCAAGAGCCTTGCACGCACAACGCCGGCATTTTCTCTGGGGCATCGTGCCGTCTTTGCTGGCCTGGCCAGGGGTGCTGATGCCGCCCTTTGCCGGCCTGGCCTGGCTGGGCTTTGTGCTGATCCTGTGTTACCTCGCCGACCGCAGCCTGTATGTGCGCGCCGGACTGCAGGCGTGGCTGACGCTGCGTTTTCGCCTCTCTTCGGTGGCGGCCTTGAGCTGTTTCATCGGTGCAGGGGCTCTCTGAAAAGCCCTCCCATGAACGCCAGCACCACAAGCACCACAAGCCCCTCCAGCAAGCCACGCAAGACCCGAAAACCCGCGCACGCTGCTCTCCCCGGTTTGCATTACCGGGTCGAAGTCCTCAACGCCAACAGCCATCTGTTTGCCGTCACTCTGACGGTGCAGCAGCCAACGGCTCGCCAGCGCGTGAGCCTGCCGGTGTGGATACCGGGCAGCTACCTGGTGCGTGAATTTGCACAACATTTGCAGCACCTGCGGGCCACCCAGGGCGGCGAACCCGTGGCACTGCGCCAACTCGACAAAAACACCTGGCAAGCATCGGCACAGCCCGACCAACCGCTGAGTTTCACCTACGAAATCTACGCCTTTGATGCCTCGGTGCGGACCGCATTTCTTGACAGCACGCGCGGTTTCTTCAACGCCACCAGCCTGTGCCTGCGCGTGATGGGGCAAGACGATGCACCGCACCACCTGGAAGTTTGTGACACCCACTTGCCCGCCAACTGGCACGTGGCGACCGGCCTCACACCGGTGACCGTGGATGCGGCCGGGTTTGGCACCTATCTGGCGCACGACTACGACGAGCTGGCCGATTGCCCGGTGGAAATGGGCCGTTTCTGGAGCGGCGAATTCAACGTGCGCGGCGTGCCACACCGCTTTGTGGTGGGCGGCGCCGGTGGCTGGCTGGACGGCGAACGCCTGCTCGCCGATACCCGGCGCATCTGCGAAGCCGAGATCAACTTCTGGCACGGCCCCGACGAACAGCCCCCGTTCCAGAACTACCTGTTCATGCTGCACGCCAGCGGTGAAGGCTATGGCGGGCTGGAACACCGCAACTCCACCGCCCTGATCTGCCAGCGCACCGACCTGCCCCGGTTGATGCCCAAAGGCGACAAACCCGCAGCACTCAAAGCCATTGACGGCTACACCACCCTGCTCGGTCTGATCAGCCACGAGTACTTCCACACCTGGAACGTCAAGCGCCTGCGGCCTGCCGAGTTCAAACGCTACGATTACGACCGCGAAAACCACACCGAGCTGCTGTGGCTGTTTGAAGGCTTCACCAGCTACTACGACGACCTGTTCCTGCGCCGCGCAGGGCTGATCGACGATGCCACCTACCTCAACCTGGTCACCAAGACGGTGAACCAGGTGGCCCAGACGCCCGGCCAGCGGGTGCAAAGCGTGGCGCAGGCCAGCTTTGATGCCTGGCTGAAGTACTACCGCATCCAGGAAAACTCCCCCAACGCCACGGTGAGCTACTACACCAAGGGCGCGCTGGTGGCCCTGTGCCTGGACCTCACACTCCGCACGGAGGGACACGGCACGCTGGACGACGTCATGCGCGAGCTCTGGCGCTCCAGCGGCGGTGGGCCCATCCGCGAAGCCGACGTGGCACGCGCGCTCAAACGCGTGGGCCGACGCGCTTTCGACAGCGAATTGCAACACTGGGTGCATGGCACCGCCGATCTGCCTGTGCTGGCTCTGCTGGAACAGGCCGGCGTCAAGGTACAACTCGACAAAACACCGCTGGCGCAGCAGCTCGGTCTGCGCGTGTCCGAAGCCCATGGCCTGGCGCTGAAAAACGTGTTGCGCGGTGGCGCAGCCGAGGCGGCCGGCATGGCAGCGGGCGACGAATGGCTGGGCGTGGAGTTTGCGCCAGCCAAGCGCGGTCAGCCAGCCGAAGCCTGGCGCGTCAACCGGCTGGAAGAAGTGAACCAGTTGCGCGGACAACGAGAGAAACTCACCGCACTCGTGTCGCGCGACAAACGGCTGCTGCGCTGTGCCATGGCCTGGCCTGCCCCTGCCCAGGCAGTGAAACTCAACGTGGGTGACGTCGCCCGTCTCAAAGGGTGGTTGAGCGCCCCTCGGTGACCGGAGAGAGCATGGTCAGCGCGGCCGCAAGTCCACCACGCGCTTGGCTTTGCCCATGCTGCGTTCGACACCGCCTTCGGGCTTGAGGTCCACCTCGACGCTGCTGCCTACAAAGGTCTTGATTTCGTGCTGCAGCAACTTGGCCGCCGCACGGGCCTCGATGCCCTCCGGCGACACACCCGCGGCGGTTTCCACCACCACAGTAAGGTTGTCCATCGGGCCTTCTCGGGTCAACACACACTGGTAGTGCGCGCTCAACTCGGGCCGCTTCAAGATCAGCTCTTCGATCTGGGTGGGGAACACGTTCACCCCTCGAACGATCATCATGTCGTCGCTGCGGCCGGTGATCTTTTCCATACGCCGCATGGTGCGCGCCGTGCCAGGCAGCAGGCGGGTCAGATCCCGCGTGCGGTAGCGGATGATGGGCAGCGCTTCTTTGGTGAGGCTGGTGAACACCAGTTCACCCATCTCGCCATCGGCCACGGGTTCGCCGGTGTCGGGATCAATGATTTCGGGGAAAAAATGATCTTCCCAGATGGTTGGGCCGTCCTTGGTCTCCACGCACTCGTTGGCCACGCCGGGGCCCATCACCTCTGACAGGCCGTAAATGTCCACCGCGTCAATGCCCATGCGCTGCTCGATGGCCAGGCGCATGTCGTTGGTCCAGGGCTCGGCGCCGAAAATGCCGATGCGCATGCTGCTCTCACGCGGGTCCAGGCCCAGGCGTTCAAACTCATCGGCGATCGCCAGCATGTAGGTGGGCGTGACCATGATGATGTCGGGCCGAAAATCCTGCATGAGCTGCACCTGGCGCTCGGTCTGGCCACCACCAAACGGCACCACAGTGAGGCCCAGCTTCTCGGCACCGTAGTGCGCACCCAGCCCCCCGGTGAACAGGCCGTAACCATAGCTCACATGCACCATGTCGCCCGGCCGGGCCCCGCTGGCGCGGATGCTGCGCGCCACCACGGAGGACCAGGTGTCGATGTCTTTGAGTGTGTAGCCGACGACCGTGGGTTTGCCGGTGGTCCCACTGCTGGCATGGATGCGCGCGCACTTTTCGCGCGGCACGGCGAACATGCCAAACGGGTAGCTGTCGCGCAGATCTTTTTTGGTGGTGAAAGGGAACTTCGCCAGATCGGCCAGCGTCTTGCAGTCGTCCGGGTGCACGCCAGCTTCGTCGAACTTGGCCCGGTACACCGGTGAGTTTTGGTAGGCGTGGCGCAGCGTTGACTGCAGACGCCTGAGCTGCAAGGCACGAAGCTCGTCGACGCTGGCCGTCTCGATCGGCTCCAGGGGGAATGAAGTCATTCGGGCGCCTCTTCTGGAAAAACGGTACCGGGGATCTGCGCGCTTTTGCCACGGAACATGGCCACGGTTTCACCCCGCTGGTTGCGGACCACCATGTCGTAGATGCCATGCCGACCCTGCAGCATCTGCTCCACGCCCTCGCAGGTCAACACATCACCGGCATGGGCGGGCTTCAAAAATTCGATACTGCAGCCGGCCGCCACCGTGTTGCGGTTGTGGCTGTTGCAGGCAAAGGCAAACGTGGAATCGGCCAGGGTGAAGATAAAGCCCCCATGGCAGATCTGATGGCCGTTCAGGTGCAGGGTTTGCACGGCCATGCGCATCACCGCGCGGCCGGGCTCCACGGTCACCAGCACCATGCCCATGGTGTTTTGGCTGGCCACATCGTTGGCAAACATCACCTGCCCTACGCGGGCAGCGGTTTGTTCGGGTGTCATGGTCAGGCCCCCTTGAACTGGGGAGGCCGCTTTTCCAGAAACGCGGTCACGCCTTCAATGTAATCGTGTGTCGCACCCAGCGCTGACTGTGTGTCGCGCTCCACATCGAGGTGTTGATTCAGGCTGCGCGTGCTGGCATCGCGCAGCAAGGCGCGCGTGGCGACCAGGGCTTTGGTGGGCATGGTCGCCAGCTTGTCGGCCAGGGCCAGCGCAGCGGCGAGTGCATCGTCGGCCACGTCCCAGATCAGGCCCCACTCTTTGGCTTGTCCGGCCGGCAACTTGTCGCCGGTCATCGCTAGCGCCATGGCCCGCGCCAGCCCCAGGCGCTCAACCAGCCACCAGCTGCCGCCCGCGTCCGGGATCAGGCCGATCTTGCTGAAAGCCTGCACAAAGCTGGCATTGGGTGCGGCAATGGCAATGTCACAAGCCATCACCAGCGAAGCGCCGGCCCCTGCAGCGACCCCGTTGACCGCCACCACGGACGGGACGCTCAAGTTTTGCAACCGGCGTGTTGTGGGGTTGAAAGCCTGGTCAATGACCGGGCCGGGGTCTGCGCGCTCCACTTGCCCTGGCCCCGGCGAAAAATCCAGCTCGGCGAGATCCAGACCGGCACAAAAGCCCCGCCCGGCGCCGGTCAGTACCACCGCACGGATGCTGCTCTCGGCCTCGGCGCGGTCGAGGGCCACCCACAACTCGGCGTGCATGGCGCGGGTGAAGCTGTTGAGCGCGTCGGGTCGGTTGAGCGTGATCAAGGCCACGGCACCACGTTGCTCAAACAGCACCGTGGGTGCCTTTGGGGGACTGGTCGTCAAATGTGTCTCCTCGGGCTGCTCTTGGGCAGCGCCTGTCGTGTGGATGGATTTCGCCAATTTACCATTAACCAACCAATCGGTCGGTTAATGTTTTCCCGGGGTTTGGGACGCTATAGTTGACGTTTACGTCAAGTTCGAATCCCCCACCCACTCGAGGACACCCCATGACCGCTACCCCTGAACTCATCACCGTGACCACCGAAGGCCGAGTGGGCATCGTGACGCTCAACCGCCCCAAGCAGCTCAACGCCCTGAATGACCAGCTCATGATCGAGCTGGGCACAGCGCTCAAGACCTTCGATGCCGACGATGCCATCGGCTGCATGATTGTCACCGGCAGCGAAAAAGCCTTTGCCGCGGGCGCCGACATCGGCGCCATGGCCAGCTACTCGTTCACCGACGTCTACAAAGGCGACTACATCACCCGCAACTGGGAAACCATTCGAAGCATCCGCAAACCCGTCATCGCTGCCGTGAGCGGCTTCGCGCTGGGCGGCGGCTGCGAGCTGGCGATGATGTGTGACTTCATCATCGCCGCCGACAACGCCAAATTTGGCCAGCCCGAAATCAAGCTGGGCATCATCCCCGGCGCCGGCGGCACCCAGCGGCTGCCCCGCGCCGTGGGCAAGGCCAAGGCCATGGACATGGTGCTCACCGGGCGCATGATGGACGCCGCCGAAGCCGAACGTGCCGGTCTGGTCAGCCGCGTGGTGCCGCTGGACAAGCTCATGGAAGAGGCTATGGGCGCCGCGCTCATGATTTGTGATTACTCGCTCATCAGCCTCATGGCCGCCAAAGAATCGGTCAACCGCGCCTTTGAGTCCGGGCTGGACGACGGCGTGATGTTCGAGCGCCGCCTGTTCCACGCGCTGTTCGCCACGGAAGATCAAAAGGAAGGCATGGACGCTTTCGTGAACAAGCGCAAGGCGGTGTTCCAGCACAAATGATCTCCGCCAAGCCAGGTTTTCCAGGGGCATAAAGACCACCAACACGATGCCTCGGCAGATATCATCCCAAAGTGCCGCAAAAGTTTCAGCTGGTATAAAAAAGCTGAAATTCTGGCTATAATGTGGGGCTTCGGCGATATAGCTCAGTTGGTTAGAGCGCAGCATTCATAATGCTGATGTCGGTGGTTCAAGTCCACCTATCGCCACCAGATTCAAAAAGCGGACCCCGGTGACGGTGTCCGCTTTTTTTGTTGTCCGTTACTTTATGAATGGACGCGCCCTGCGCGGCCACAACGCCCCATGGCCCTCAAATCCACCATTTTCAAAGTCAACCTGCAAATTGCCGACATCGACCACGGCTATTACGCAGACCACGCGCTCACGCTGGCCCGCCACCCGAGCGAGACCGACGACCGCATGATGGTGCGTCTGGTGGCGCTGGCCATCCATGCCCATGAACTGCAAGATACTTGCAACGGCGATGGCACCCTGGCCTTTGGCGCGGGACTGTCCGACCCGGACGATCCAGACGTGTCGCTGACCGATTTCACCGGGCGCAAGCGCATCTGGATCGAAGTGGGCCAGCCCGAAGACAAACCTTTGGCCAAAGCCTGCAGCAAGGCCGACGCGGTGTTCGTCTATGCCTTTGGCTCGGCGGCCGATGTGTGGTGGCGCGGTATCGAAACCAAGCTGAGCCGGCTGGAGAAGCTCCAGGCCTGGCGCCTGCCGACCGAGGCCGCCCCTGCCCTGGCGGCCCTGGCCGAACGCAGCATGCAGCTGCAGGCGACGATCCAGGAAGGCTCGATCACCCTGTCCAGCGCGCAGGGCAGCGTGGACATCGAGCCGATTCGCTGGAAGTAAACAGCCCTTACCAGGCCTTCAGGCGCTGTGTTTGCCTGGCCCCCAGCCCTGTTCGCCCAGCGCCCTTGAAGCCACCTGTTCCGGCACCGCTTCCAGGGGCGTGGCCATGGTGTCGTTCCAGCGGTTGAGGAAAGCAAACATCGCCACCACGCCCAGCAGCTCCACGATTTCGCCATCGCTCCAGTGCTGCTGCAACTCGGCGAACTGCTCATCGGTCACGGCATTGGGCTGCGACGCGGCGGCCAGCGCAAAATCCATCGCCAGCCGCTCGCGCTCGCTGTAGTGGGAGCTGCTGGCATAGGTCCAGACATCGGCCAGCTTCGCTTCGCTCACCCCAAAATTTTGCGCGCCAAGCAGGGTGTGTGCCTGGCAGTACAGGCAGCCTGAAGCCTTGCTGACCACATGCCCGATCAGGCGCCGGAAACCCAGGTCCACCTCGCCCTCCGGGTCCATCACGGCGGCGTTCATCACAGCCAGCGCCTGGGCCAGCTTGGGCTTGCGCTGCATGGTCAGCACGCTGTTCGGCGTGAACCCCAGTGTGCCCAGGAAAAAGTCAAAGTGGGGTTTCAGCTCGGGCGTGGTCTCGGGCGGCAAGGGTTGCAGGCGGGCCATGGTGTCTCCGTGTTCTTGTGAAGCCTTGCATTGTGAACGGCTGCATGCCGCCAAACGATGGTGTGGCCCACTTCAGCCAGACGCGGTTTTTTGGCCGCCATCGATCCGTGCCCAGGTGACCACACCGGCGCACACAAACACCCCATGCGCCGAGCTCTCATGAGACAATCTGAGGCTCTTGGAGCCCGCAAAGTCTGCTGCGGCTCTTTCATTTCAGCCTCTGGATACACACCATGAACCGCTGCCCGACACCCGGCCAACGCCTTCGACGCATCACGCTCGCCGCTTTGGCGTTGGCTTCTGTGACCCTGTGGCCCGCTGCCCAGGCCCAGACCCTGCACCGCATGTTCCCCGGCAAAGCCCTGCGCGGTACGCTGGTGGTCTTGCAGCCCCCCGTGATCACCATGGACGGCGTGCAAAACCGCCTGGCCCCCGGCTCGCGCATCCGCGCCACCAACAACCTGATGGTGTTGTCGGGCACCGTGGTGGGGCAAGAGCTCACCGTCAACTACGTGCTGACGCCCGATGGGCAAGTGCACGACGTCTGGATCCTCACAGACATCGAAGCGGCGGAAAAGCGCCCTCGCGCAGCAGACCTGAGCAACTGATCCGGCCTTTGCATCGCTGCGCGGCCCCCTGCTGGGCCTGCTGCCTGCCCGACCGCCTTCGGTCGCGCCCCCCGCCCCTGCTGAACTTCAATGCTGTGCCGCATGCCGGCCGGCTTCTCATTCCATTTCTATTCTCAAGACCATGAGCAAAAAAGTCTTTATCAAAACCTTCGGCTGCCAGATGAACGAGTACGACTCGGACAAGATGGCCGACGTGATGCATGCAGCCCAAGGCTACGAACCCACCAAAAATGTGGATGAAGCCGACCTGATCTTGTTCAACACCTGCTCGGTGCGCGAGAAGGCGCAAGAGAAAGTGTTTTCCGACCTCGGCCGGGTGCAGCACCTGAAGAAAAAGGGCGTGCTGATCGGCGTGGGCGGTTGTGTGGCCAGCCAGGAAGGCGCCGAGATCATCAAGCGCGCACCGTATGTGGACGTGGTCTTCGGCCCGCAAACGCTGCACCGGTTGCCCGAGTTGCTGAATGCGCGCGTCAAGTTGTCCAAGCCCCAGGTGGACATCAGCTTTCCCGAAATCGAAAAGTTCGACCACTTGCCACCCGCGCGGGTGGACGGTGCCAGCGCCTTTGTCTCCATCATGGAAGGTTGTTCCAAATACTGCAGCTACTGTGTCGTGCCGTACACGCGCGGCGAAGAGGTGAGCCGGCCATTTGACGATGTGCTGGTGGAAATCGCCGGCCTGGCCGACCAGGGTGTGCGCGAAGTCAATTTGCTGGGCCAGAACGTCAACGCCTACCGCGGCCCCATGGGCAGCGCTTCAAAGGGAGGCGGCGAGATCGCCGACTTCGCCTTGCTGCTCGAATACGTGTCCGATATCCCCGGCATCGAACGCATCCGCTACACCACCAGCCACCCCAACGAATTCACGCCGCGACTGATCGAGGCGTATGCCAAGCTGCCCAAGCTGGTCACCCACCTGCACCTGCCGGTGCAACACGGCAGCGACCGCATCCTCATGGCGATGAAGCGCGGCTACACGGCCATGGAATACAAGAGCACGGTGCGCAAGCTGCGCGCCATCAGGCCAGATCTCCAGATGAGCAGCGACTTCATCGTCGGCTTCCCTGGCGAGACCGAAGAAGACTTCGGCAAGACGATGAAACTTATCGACGACGTGGGCTTTGACATCAGCTTCAGCTTCATCTTCAGCCCGCGCCCCGGAACACCGGCGGCCAACCTGCTCGACGACACACCACACGCCGTGAAACTCAAGCGCCTGCAACACCTGCAGGCCACGATCGAAGCCAACGTGGCCCGTATCAGCGCCAGCCGGTTGGACACGGTCCAGCGCATTCTGGTGGAAGGCCCTTCACGCAAGTCCACGCCCCAAGCGCCCGAGTTCATGGGGCGCACCGAGTGCAACCGTGTGGTGAATTTTCATGGTGGCCCCAACGGCGCACGCCTGGTGGGACAGATGATCGATGTGCACATCACGCAAGCCACCGCGCACTCCTTGCGCGGTGAAGTGGTCATCACCGCCGACGCAACACCTTGAGGGCTTCTCCGTTTTCGTTTCCCCAGCTGTTGATGGTCGCGTTTTTGCTCATTGGCGCATTGTTGGGCACAGTGGCGGTGCGTGCGCTGTTCTCGCTGGAGCGACTGATGGCGCAGTCCAGTGCCGGCGCGAGCTTGGCGATCGAGCTGTCGACCGATGCGCAGTCGCTGCGCGAGCGCAGCGAAAACATGGAGCGCAGTGCGCGTCAATCGCTGGTGCTGCGTGATGCGGTGCTGCGCGCCAATTTCGACGACACCGCCCAGCACGCGAGAGATATCGTAGAACGTCTGCAGGACAACGAGGTCACGCCCCAACGCATTCAGGAATGGCGCGACCAGTTGCAAGCCATCACCGCGCTTCTGGATGGTGAACCCGAAACCGCTCTGGAGCGCGAGCAAGCCGTGGCCAGCGCCTTTCGCGCCCTCGATGGCCACAACGTGGCGCTGGGGCAAGAGGTGCAGGCCATCATCGCGCGGCGCAATGTGGCCTTGCAGATGAGCTTGGATCGCAGCCGAGAGCAACTCACGCAACAGGTCACTGGCTCGATTCTGCTTGCTGCATTGCTGGCGCTGGCGTTTGGCGTGTGGTTGGCGCGCCCGTTCAAGCGTCTGGAACAAGCCATCGCGGGTTTGGGTCAAAACCAGCTGGATCGAGCCATCAACATCGCAGGCCCGCGCGATGTGCGGCGGGTCAGCCAGCAGCTCGAATGGCTGCGCATTCGCCTGACCGAACTCGACGACGACAAGGCACGCTTTCTGCGTCACGTCTCGCACGAGCTGAAAACTCCGCTGGCCTCGCTACACGAGGGCGTGGCGGTGCTGGGCGACGGCGTGGCCGGCGCACTCACGCCCAGCCAAGCCGAGGTGGTCCACATCTTGCGGCACAACACCGACTTGCTGCAGCAACAGATTGAGGCGCTGCTCAGCTTCAATGCCGCTGCGTTTGACGCCAAACAACTCCAGCGCGAACCCACCAACGTGCGCAGCCTCCTCGAAGCGCAAATCGAGGAACAGCGCTTGAACTGGCAGAGTCGCGGTCTGGTGGTGCGGGTAGAGGGCGAAGCGGTCACACTGCCTCTGGACCGGAAAAAAATGAGCTCGGCAGTGGGCAACTTGTTGCTGAATGCGATTCGGTTTTCGCCCGCTGGGGCCAGTATTGTGCTGCGCCTGGCGCAAGACGCCGACGGCGTGGGCATTGACATCATCGATCAAGGCCCTGGCGTTGCGCAGGCCGACTGGGAACGTATTTTTGAACCCTTTTACCGCGGTGAACGCCAACCGGTCGACGCAGTGCGTGGCACCGGTATTGGTTTGTCTATCGTGCAGGAATATGTCAAAGCCCATGGTGGACGGGTGCGCCTGGTGCGCAGCCGGCCCAACACCACGCACTTCAGGATTGAACTACCCCATGCGCATTGAGATCGACACCGCGAACCGAACGCGGCGCCTGAGGAATGGCCGTAGCCGCCTGGCGGTGGCCGCATGCAGCGCACTGCTGGCAGCGTGTCAACACAGCTCGCCGCCCGCGTCTGCGCCCGCCGCTGTCGAGGTGGCTGCGCCGACCAGCGCTGCAGCTGCCGCACCGGTGACCGAGACCGCCCCAGTGCCCAATCCGGCAACGGTCACAACCGACGAAGATGCACTGGCCGACCTGTTGCGGTATGCCGAACGCTTGCGAGCCATGGGCGCGGTCGAGCGCAAGCAGGAGCTGATCACGCAGGGGACCCAAGTCCCCAAGTCGGGCCAGGGCACCTCACCCGCCGTTGCCCCCAGTCCCAAAATCCTGATGCAGTTTGCACTCGCCCTGCTGCAAACCCGTGAGCCGGTGGAAACCGCAAGGGCCCTGGGCTTGCTCCAGCGGGTGGCTTCCAGCACGGAGGCCGATGCCAGCGCGTACACAGCGCTGGCGCATGTGTTGATAGACAACCTCACCACCATCCGCCGCCTTGAGGACAACCTGGAGCGGACCACCCAACAGCTGCGTGAGAGCCAGCGCCGGATCGACGCCTTGAATGAGCGCCTCGACGCCATGCGCGCGATTGAGCGCAGCATGAATGCGCCCCCCCCACCCCACGGGCCTCGACCTGTCCGCCCATGAGCCAACAAACCGCCCCGACCCAACGTGTGCGCCTGCTGGTGGTCGACGACGATGCAGACATGCTGCGCCTGCTCTCCATGCGCCTGAATGCGGCTGGCTATGCGGTGACCTCCGTGGGCTCGGCCGAAGCGGCGCTGGCGCACATGGAGATCGAACGCCCGCAGGTGGTGCTCTCCGACGTGCGCCTGCCCGGACGCGATGGCCTGGCGCTGTTTGACGAAATTCGCCAGCGCCACCCCGCGTTGCCAGTGATTCTGATCACCGCCCACGGCACCATTCCCGATGCAGTGGCCGCCACCGCCAAAGGCGTGTTCACCTACCTCACGAAACCGTTTGACTCGAAAGACCTGCTGGAGAAAATCGCTCAGGCCGCCGCCTTGAGCGCACCCAACGAACCGGGCCCGCTCGCCGACGAAACGTGGCGCAGCGAGATCGTGAGCCGTTCGACTCGCATTGCCGATCTGCTGGCCGAGGCGCGCCTGGTGGCGCAGTCGGATGCCAGCGTGCTGCTGCGCGGCGACAGCGGCAGCGGCAAAGAGTTGCTTGCCCGCGCCATTCACAAAGCCAGCCCTCGCGCGGGCAAGCCGTTTGTGGCAGTGAATTGCGGCGCCATTCCTGAAGCACTGCTCGAGTCGGAGCTGTTTGGCCACATGAAAGGCGCGTTCACCGATGCCGTGGCCAACCACAAAGGCCTCTTTCAAATGGCCCACGGCGGCACCCTGCTGCTGGACGAGATCGGCGACATGCCGCCGGCCCTGCAGGTAAAGCTGCTGCGCGTTCTGCAAGAGCGCGCGGTGCGCCCGTTGGGCTCCAGCCAGTCGATTCCGGTCGATGTGCGCATCATCTCCGCCACCCACCGCGACCTGGACGCCGCCATGGAAAGCGCCCAGTTTCGCGAAGACCTGTACTACCGGCTCAATGTGGTCACCTTGCATTTGCCCACACTGGCCCAACGGCGTGAAGACATCACCCTCTTGGCGAACCACTTCTTGGCCAAGCTCGCGGCCAAATACGCCAAGCGCAGTTCGGGGTTTTCGCCCGAGGCGCTGAAGTGCTTGTCACAGGCTCCCTGGCCGGGCAATGTGCGCCAGCTCTACAACGTGGTCGAGCAGGTGTGCGCCCTGTCGACCACGCCGCTGGTGCCGCTGTCGCTGGTGCAGCGCGCGCTGCGCAGCGGCCCGGCGGTGGAGGTTTTGAGTTTTGCCGATGCAAAACAACGCTTTGAGCGCGCTTATCTGGTCGATTTGCTGAAAATGACCGATGGCAACGCAGCCGACGCGGCCCGCCTTGCGCAACGCAACCGCACCGAGTTTTACCGACTGCTGCAAAAGCACGGGCTCACACCAGGCCTGTTCAAGGCGGGTAGCGACGATGTTGTCGCTGGTGAGTGACACCGTTAGTGGGTTGATTTTTAAGGGTTTTTTACAAACCCACACTCAGCTTGTCGCCACATAGCGACAAAATTGAGGGTTTTCCCTTGCTCTGGAAGATAAATTCACCGGCTGCCATCAACTTTTCGATCTAAGCCCTTGATTTAAAAGCGTTTTTCAGCCCTGGCACGGGGCTTGCCGTATCAAGGCATGGACGCTCGTTCCCCCCCCATCCACCACCGCCAGGGCAGCACAGTCCGCTGGCTGTGCGCAGCGCTGCTGGTTGTGGCTCTGGCCCCGGCGGCATTGGCCGCAGAGCCGGTGCGGACTGCTTCCAATGCTTTTGACTGGCAGAGCCTGGCCCAGCTCGCGAAAACCCGCGCTCAGGCGCCCTGGAGCGAAATCAGCGACACCTTGCCCACCGAGGTGAAAAACCTCAACTACGACCAGCTGCGCGACATCCGGTTCAAAACCGAGCAGTCGACCTGGCGCCAACAAGCCCTGCCGTTTGAGGTGCAGTACTTCCACCTCGGCCTGAACCAGAAGCAACCGGTGCGTGTGCACGAAATCGACGCCCTCGGCCAGGCACGCTTCATTCCCTACAGCGGCGACCTGTTCGGCTTTGGCCAGGAATTCAAACACCAGCGGCCTGACACCCAGGCCTGGGGCGATCTCGGTTTTGCGGGCTTGCGCCTGCACTACCCGCTGAACAACACGGCCTACAAGGACGAGCTGGCCGTGTTCCTGGGTGCCAGCTACTTCCGCATGCTCGGGCGCGACCAGCAGTTTGGCTTGTCGGCCCGTGGGCTGGCCATCGACACCGTGGGCGCTCCCGCTGGGCAAAGCGAAGAATTCCCGCGCTTCACCGAGTTTTGGTTGCAGCGCCCTGCCCCCGACGCGAAAGAAGTCACCCTGTACGCCTTGCTCGAGTCACCGCGTGTCACCGGCGCCTACCAGTTTGTGATCCGTCCCGGCACCGAGCAAAGCCCCGAGTCGGTTGCAACAGTGCGCGCACAGCTGCATGTGCGCCGCGGCGCCCCCCCCATCAACACCCTGGGCGTTGCACCGCTGACCAGCATGTTTGTGTCGGGTGACAACCAACCCAACGCACGCGACTACCGCCCTGAAGTTCACGACTCCGACGGCCTGATGCTGCACACCGACGGCCCCCATGGACCAGAGTGGTTGTGGCGCCCGTTGCAACGTCCTGCTGCCGACGTGTTGGTGAATTCCTTTCAAGCCCAACAGATCCGCGGCTTTGGCTTGATGCAGCGCGACCGCAACTTCGACCACTACGAAGACGTGGAAGCGCGCTACGAGCGTCGCCCCAGTGCCTGGGTCGTTCCCTTGGGTGACTGGGGCGCGGGTCGGGTCGAACTGGTTCAACTGGCGACCCCCGACGAAACCCAGGACAACGTGGTCGCTTACTGGGTGCCCGAAAAGCTGCCCGAACCCGGCCAGCCACTGGCGTTTTCCTACGAAGTTCACTGGCAAGGTGACCAGTTTCAGCGCCCACCTGGCAGCTGGGTCACCCAGAGCCGCAGGGGCTACGGCTACACCCAGCGCAGCGCTGCCGAGCAAGACGCCCAGCCCCAATATGTGCTCGATTTCAAGGGTCCGGCGCTGGACTCACTGCCCGCGGGCACCGAACTCAAAGCCGTGGTGAACACCGACGGCAATGGCCGCGTGCTCGAAGCCACGACCTACCCCAACCCAGCTACTCGCACCTGGCGCATGAGCCTGCAGGTGGCCCGCGTCGATCCGGCCAAACCGGTGGAGCTGCGCGCCTTTCTCCAACACCAAAACCAGAGCGTGAGCGAAGTATGGACACACCTATTGCTGCCCCAGTGAAAACGGCCGGTCCACGCCGCAGCGCGGTGCGTGAAGAACGCCACCCCACCGCGGCCACGGCACCACTCATCCACCGTGGATCCATGACGCCGCTGCCCTGGCGCGGTTTCTGGAACAGCCTGGGCTCAGCCGTGCTGGCCAAGGCCAGCACCTGGCTGCCACCGCGCGAGCCTGCCCAAGCCAAGCCCGTCCCGGCCCCCTGGCAACAGGCCGCCGGGCGCCGCCGGGCGGTGCTGACCGGGTTGATCGTGCTGTGGACAGCCTTGGCCAGCGCCTTGTATGCACACCTGCAGCCCGCGGGCGGCAATGCCTGGCTGCAAGGCACACAACTGGTGCTGTTTGTGGTGCTCTCGGCCTGGGTCGTGGTCGGCTTCGTGACCGCCTGGATGGGCTTCTGGGTGCTGCTGTTTGGCGACAAGCACGCCCTCTCGGCCGGGCAAGTGGTGCACCGCACGCTCAGCCCCGACAAGCGCACCGCCATCATCATGCCCATCTGCAATGAAGATGTGGCCACGGTGTTTGCCGGGCTGCGCGCGACCTGCGAGTCGCTGGCCGCCACCGGCCACGCGCGATTTTTTGATGTGTTTGTACTCTCAGACAGCCACGACCCCGCCATTGCGGTGGCCGAAAAAAGTGCCTGGGCACAACTGCGCAGCGATCTGAGCGGGCCCGGTGGCCAGGCCCCCATCGAGGTGTATTACCGGCTGCGCACGCGCCGCAGTCACCGCAAGGCGGGCAACGTGGCCGATTTCTGCCGCCGCTGGGGCAAAGACTACGACAGCATGGTGGTGCTGGATGCCGATTCGGTGATGAGCGGCCAATGCCTGGTGAACCTGGCCAAGCTGCTGGACGCCAACCCCAGCGCCGGCATCATTCAAACCGCCACGCAGTCCATTGGGCACGCCACACTGCATGCGCGGGTGCAGCAGTTTGGTTCGCGCGTGACTGGGCGGTTGTTTACCCTCGGCATGCAGTTCTGGCAACTCGGCGAATCCCACTACTGGGGCCACAACGCCATCATCCGCATGCAACCGTTTATGCAGCACTGTGCGCTCGCACCGATTGAAGGCCACGGCGGCATGGCCGGCGGCATCATGTCGCACGATTTCGTCGAGGCCGCACTCATGCGCCGTGCCGGCTACCACGTGTGGCTGGTGTCCGACCTCACGGGCAGCTACGAACAACAACCCCCCGATTTGTTGAGCGAGTTGCAGCGCGACCGCCGCTGGTGCCAGGGCAATTTGCAAAACTCACGCCTGTGCGCTGAACCCGGTATTCACCGGGTGCACCGAGCCATGTTTGTTGTGGGCGCAATGTCGTATGTATCGGCCCCGCTGTGGCTGGCGTTTTTGAGCGTGGGCACCGCGCTGTGGCTGCATCAGGGTGGCAGCGCCGGCTTTGAGGGCGTGGTGCCTGCTGAATTGCTTGGCTTGTGGGCCTGGACGCTGTGTCTGCTTTTCATGCCGCGCGTGTTGGGTCTGGCAGCGGTGTTCTTGAAGCGCGAACAAAAGCAGTTTGGCGGCGGCCTGGCGTTGGTGGTCAACACCGGTCTGGAGACGCTGTTGGCGGTTTTGCAAGCCCCGGTGCGCATGCTCGGCCACACCTTGTTTGTGTTGATTGCGATCACCGGCTGGAAGCTGGAATGGAAATCCCCACCCCGTGAAGCCAACGGCGTGGCCTGGAGCGATGCACTGCGTCAGCTCACCCCCATGACACTGGCGGCTGTGGCGGTCGCCACGGGTGTGGCCATGTTCAGC
Source organism: Hydrogenophaga sp. PAMC20947 (assembly GCF_004795855.1). Taxonomy (NCBI): domain Bacteria; kingdom Pseudomonadati; phylum Pseudomonadota; class Betaproteobacteria; order Burkholderiales; family Comamonadaceae; genus Hydrogenophaga; species Hydrogenophaga sp. PAMC20947. The sequence continues at coordinate 4,541,537 of NZ_CP039252.1, read as the reverse complement.
CCCCAAGCCTTGATGTGGTTGGCACCAGTGGCGCTGCCCCTTTTGCTGGCCATTCCACTCACTGTCCTGACCAGCCACGTGTCCCTGGGGGTCTGGCTCCGCACCCAAGGTGTGCTCATCATTCCAGAAGAGTCGTGGTCGCCTGCGGTGCTGCGCCGCGCCTGGAAGCACGCCAGTCGCCTGGCCTTGAAAGCGGTCTAAGCTGATCGACAGTGTGGGTTTCGACGCCCCAGTTCCTTCATCTTCAGCCCGCAACCCGCCATGAACAGCAGACCGGCCGACAGTCGAGAAATGGCCACGGGCGACATGTTCAACGGGTATTGCCGGTTGCCCCGCGTGACCAGAAACTGCAGGGGAAGCGCCATCACGGCGAGCACCAGCGAGGCCAGGGTCAACTGACCGGCGCCCACCACGACGATCAGGCGAACCAGCTGGTTGATGCCGAACATCACCAGCAGCGCCTGGCGGACCACCGGCAGGCTGAGCGGCTGCCGATAGAGTTTGTAGACCAGCGGAGGGCCGGCGGTGGAAAACAGCCCGCCCATCAAGCCAGAGAACACGCCAATGACAGCAAATGAAGCGGGTGAATCCATCTGGGTTTTGGGTTTGAACCGCATGACCAGCAAGGCCGATGACCCCACTACGGCCACACCCAGCGCAATTTTCAACAGGTACAAAGCGCTGGAGCTGAACCAGACCAGCAAACCCAGTCCCGCCAACACACCAATGAGGCTGGGAACAATCACCGGCTTCACCACGCGCCATTCTGGCGTCAGCGGGTACTCCCGAAAATAGATCAGCGTCTGGGTCAGGGTGATCAAGGTCACCGCGTTGGCGGCTTCGGCAATGGGCAGCAGATCAAACACGCCCACCAGTGCCAAAAAGATCAGGCCGAAGGCAAACCCAGTGAGGTTCTGCACGTACGAGGCCAGGCCGATGCAGAGCAAGACCCACAGGGTATCAAGGGTGAGTGCAGAGACAAACGCCATGGCGGTGCGGCTTCTTCCATCAGACGTTGCGGGCGTGGGTTGAACCCGGGCACCGGCTCGGAGCCAACACCTGGGCATCTGGATATCTGGGTCACTGGATCAGCGGACCGCCGGCTCAGCGATGACCCGTTTGACGGGCGATGATCGCCACCCGCACAAAGGCCGCCATCCAGACCCTTTCAACCACCGAAAGGGTAATCGGTTTCCAGCCTGCTTTGGCCCACTCCAGGGAATGAGGTCTTGATACCCAGGGGGCCATGGCGGCCCCAACAGCGTGCGTCTGGTGGGTGGGTTGATCGATGTGCACCACACTGCATCAACGGGTGCGCAACGACCGCCAAAAATTCCGCAAGCCACTGGCCTGGTTCACCACCAAGCCCAACAAAACGCCCAGCGTGCCCAGCCATTGAAGCGGGAGCGGCACCTCGCCAAAGAAGGTCCAGGCCGCCCACAGTCCCACCACAGGCACCAGCAGGGAAAACGGGGTCACACGCCCAGCGGGATGGCGCTTGAGCAGCAGTGTCCATAGGCTGTAAGCCAACAAGGTGGCCAGCCATCCCAGATACAGCACCGAGAGCACAGCGTTGATGCTCATGCTTTGCAACTGCTGCAAAACGAGCGCAGGGCCGTCGATGGCGATATCCAGCGCCAGAAACGGCAGAACAGGGAAAAGGCTGCTCCAGACGATGAACGGGAAGGGCTGAAACGAGCCCGCGAAGCTGGCCTTTCGGGCCACCATGTTGGACACAGCCCACATGAAGGCTGCTGACAACGTGAGCACAAAACCTATCAGCGTCATCTGCCCCGGGCCCTCGCCGTGTGCCACCGAGATCAACACCAAGCCCGCCAGCGCCACGCTCAGTCCGGCCCACTGGGCTGGCCGCGCGCGCTCGCCCAGCAAAGGCGCTGCCAGCAACAGCGTAAAAAAGGCTTGCGTCTGCATCACCACCGAGGCCATACCCGCCGTCATGCCCAGTTGTAGACCGAGAAACAGAAAACCGAACTGCCCCAACCCTTGCGCCAGACCGTATCCAGCCAAGTAGCGCCAGGGCAAGGCAGGGCGTTTCACGAACCAGACGAATGGCAGCGCAGCTGCGGCAAAGCGCAACGCGCCCATGAGCATGGGCGACAAGCCTTGAAGGCCCACCTTCATCACCACAAAGTTCAGCCCCCAGATCACGACCACGCCCAAGGCACACAGCAGGTCGACGCCACTCAGGCGCGCCTGGGGTTTCAAGCCCCCGCCTTGACGGGTCGGCTTTGAGCAGTGCGCGCAGCCACAAAAGCATCAAACGCCTGTGCGCTGGTCTTGCGTGGTACATAACCGAACTGAGACTTGAGTGCCGCATTGAGCAAGACTGGGCGGTAGCGCAGAAAGTCGAGCTGCTCGGGTCCGTAGCGAGAGAGACCCGTGCGCGAGCCGAGCCAGAGCGCGGCGCGCAGCAGGTCCGCTGGAAAGTTGCGCGTGCGCTTGCCCAACCGCTGCGCGATCTGGTGGATGGTGAGCGCACCATCGCCCGCCAGGTTGTAGCAACCTGGAACGCCCTGTCCACTGAGCGCGTGCAGGATGGCACCGGTGACGTCTTCGTCCCAAATGAAGACGAACGGGCTGTCGCTGCCCCGGATAGCGATCAGGCGCGATTTTTCGAACAACGCCGTGATCTGGTTGTCAACACGCTCACCCAGAATCGTGCCAATGCGCAGCACAGTCTGCGCCAGTGCCGGGTGCTTCAGGCGGGCCTCTGAGAGCATTTCCTCCACCAAGCGCTTGTGGTCTGCATAGGCAAAAACTGGGTTGCCGCGCAAGGGGTGTGCTTCGGTCAGCCAGGCTGGGTTGTCGGCGTGATACCCATAGGCCGCGCCGCTGCTGGACACCACGAGATGGCGCACGCCATGGCGTATGCAGGCATCCAGTAAGTTGCGCGTGCCGCCCACGTCCACCGCGTACTCCAGCGCGCGGCTGGAGCCTTTTCCAGGCGTCACGATGGACGCGAGGTGCACCACGGTGTCGACTTCATGCGCCGCCACCGCATCGGCCACGGCGGCCGCATCGCGCACATCGGCCCTCTGGTACAAAACACCAGGCACGCGCCGCTCAACAGGGACCTGGCGAACATCCAGTGCCACCAATTCCTCGACGCCCCTCTCCTGGGCCAACGCCTTCACCAATCCGCGCCCCAGAAATCCATCGCCCCCAGTGACCAATACGCGCCGCGCGGCGCCAATCGGCGAGACGCTCATGCCCGCTCCTCCGCCAGCACCGGTACACCGCCCTGCAACGGTCGACGCGCCCACCACCCGGCCAGGGTCATGCCGGCGATGATGTCCCAGAAGCCCCAGACCCCGGCCACCACGGCCATGCCGCCCAGGCCACCGAAGAAACTGAAGATCAAGACCAGTCCCAACCCCGCATTGCGGATGCCCACTTCGATGGCCACAGCACGGCGATCGTAGTCGGACAGGCCGAAAGCACGTGCCACGGCGTAGCCGGTACCGAATGCGAGCGCATCGTGCAGCACCACGGCAAGCAACACGAGCCCCACATAATCAAGGAAATAGCGCCAGTTGCCCGCGATGGCGCCGATGATGAAGCCGATCAGGGCCAGAAAACTCAGGATGCGCACGGGCTTCTTGAAACGCGCTGTCCAGCGCTCGAAACGGTGGGCGCACCAGAGGCCCAGCGCAAAGGGCAGACCGATGATGAGCAGAATGTGGCCGACCATTTGCAACGGATCCAGTGCAATCGTCTTGAGCAGCGGCGCCGCGCTTGGATGCAGCCCACCCCAGAACGCGAAATTCAGCGGCATGGCGACGATGGCGATCGCGTTGGACACGGCTGTCATCGACACACTGAGCGCCACATTGCCGTTGGCCCGGTGCGTCAGGATGTTGCTGACATTGCCCGGCGGGCAGCAGGCGACCAGGATCATGCCCAATGCAATGCTGGGGCCGGGTTGCAGCAGCAGCGTGAGGCCAAAAGTGATGGCGGGCAACGCAATGAATTGCGCCAGGATGCCTGCGGCAAAAGCCACCGGCATGCGCGCAACGCGTTTGAAGTCGTCCAGCCGCGTGTCCAGTGCGATGCCGAACATGAGGAACGCCAGCACGCCATTGAGCACCGCCAGGGCGGCGGGATTGAAGTTGAGATGGATGAGGTCAACGGGCTGCATCGTGCATCCTTCAGTTCAAAGCCGCCGAGGCTTCGCGGATCGCGCGGCGGTAGGCATCTTTGTTCACGTAGTACGCCATGCGTTCGAGCTTCAGGTATTTGTAGCCGCCCGAGAGATCGGGCGGCGGTCCGGCTTTGGCCGCCTTGAGAGCCAAGGCCTCGGGACGCGCCGTTTCCAGTCCCTTGAAGTACCGAGCCACCAGCTCGGCCTGCTCATATCGACCCTGCCAGCCCAAGCCACTGGCCTCGACCATGCCGAGAACAGCCAGACGATCAAAGCGTGGCGCAAAAATATTGAGGTAGAGCGAAGGCGCCATGCCCTCCCAGTTGAGCCATTTTTTGTCAAGAAACGGGTAGTTCAACAAATAGCCCGTGGCCGCGAGGATCAGGTCGTAATCGCGTGCGCTGCCGTCCTTAAAATGCACGGTATGGCCTTCGAGGCGCGATACGTCAGCGCGCACACCTACGTCACCATGGCCAATGTGATACAGGATGAGCGAGTTCACCACCGGGTGTGATTCGTACATTTTGTACGTCGGCTTCGGAAACCCGAATCGCACCGGGTCGCCGGTGAACCACTTGAGGATTGTGCTGTCCACCCTCTGCTTGAGCCAGGGTGGCAACGGGCGTTTGCCGCCCAGCGAGTCAGCGGGTTTGCCAAACACGTATTTGGGCACGAAGTAGTAGCCACGCCGCACGGAAATGTCCACCGAACGGGCGTGGTGCACCGCGTCGACGGCAATGTCGCACCCCGAATTGCCCGCACCTACGATCAATACGCGCTTGCCCTTGAACAGCTCGGGCGATTTGTAGGCGGAGGTGTGCAGCAGCTCGCCATCAAACTGGCCGTTGAAGCGGGGCATGTTGGGTTCCGCCAGCGTGCCATTGGCGGCGATCACGCCCTTGTACTCAGCGGTCTCAAGCTGGCCATCGGCATCTTCGACGGTGACGCGCCACAGCGTATCGGGCGTGTCGCTCACCGGCTCCACGCACTTCACACGCACGCCGAAGCGGTAGTGTTGGCGCAAGCCGAAACGCTCGGAAAACGCCTGGAAGTAGTCCAGCAAATCCCGATGACTGGGGTAATCGGCCACCGATTCGCGCATGGGGAACTCGGTGAACTGGGTCATGCGCTTGCTGGAAATCAGGTGCGCCGACTGGTACACAGTGGAGCGCGGGTTGCCGATGTTCCACAAGCCCCCCAGATCGTTGTGGGCCTCGAAGCCCTGGAACAGCACACCCTGCTTTTGCAGACAACGCGCACCGGCCAGGCCAGAAGGCCCTGCGCCGATGAGCGCGATTTTTTCTTGGGTGGGGACGTCGTTCATGGGCGCTCTGTCGGGGAAGCTGGCTGGGCGGGCGTCGCAGCGGACAACCCAGGGATCGGGGTGGCGCCGGGTTGTCCGGCGCGGGGCTTGCGAGGCTGGCGCAGCAACAAGGCGTCATGCCAGCGAGCTGGCAAACAAGACAGGGCGCGAGACAGCCAGCCCACGCGGCGCGGCAACACGATGTGTTCGTGCCCGGATGCCACCGCACGCAACAGGGCGCGCGCAGCGGCCTCGGGCTCCATCAAGCCGGGCATGGCGAACCGGTTGCCTGCGGTCAGCGCGGTGCGCAAATAACCCGGGCTCACCGTGTGCACGGTCAGCGGCGAAGTTCGCAGCTCGGCGCGCAGACTCTGCAGGTAGGCGATCAAGCCCGCTTTGCTGCCGCAATAGGCGCCATTGCCCGGCATGCCGCGCCAGCCCGCGACACTGGCAATGCCCACGAGGGCAGCAGGCTCACCACGCTTGCGCATGGCCGACAAAAAGGGATGGAAGGTGGTCGCCACGCCCAGCAAGTTGATCTCCAGCATGCGGCGCATCACCGCCAGATCGCTCGCCTCGCCTGTATCAAAGCCACCGGCCACGCCCGCGTTGGCCACGACCAGAGTGGGGGCCCCAAATCGACCCATCCAATCCCCAGCCATGGCCTGCATCGCCGCCGTGTCCGACACGTCGGGGGTATACGCCTGACACCGTTGCGGTGCCAGCGCGACCAGAGCTTCCAGCGTGGGCGCGTGCATGCCGACCAGCGCCACGCGGGCACCCCGGTCGACCAGCTCGCGCGCCAGCGCCTGACCCAAGCCACCGCAGGCGCCAGTGAGAACCACATTGTCAAAAAGGCTTGCCATGCAACCGCCTGTCTCCGTTTTGTTGTGCACTCACTGTAGTCGGGCCTACACTTCGTCTCGAAATAATTTAATGATTCGTCTCATTTTTCGAGATATGAACACCGAACCCGATTCAAGTCCCGGCCTGCGACTCATGGAGTTGCTCGAGCTGCTTGCCCGCCAGGAACGCCCGCAGGCCCTGCCCGAGCTCATCGAACTCACCGGTTGGCCCAAGCCGACCGTGCACCGCATGCTGATCCAGCTTGAACGCGGAGGTTGGTTGGCACGTGAACCCGACGGGCGTCACTTCGCGCTGGCGCCGCGCCTGCTGCGCCTGGCCGAAGCTTCGCTGGGCAACAGCACATTGCAGGGCGTGCGCCACACGGTCTTGCGCCAACTGGTCAACGAGGTGGGCGAAAGCTGCAACCTGACCGCGCTCTCTGGCGCCGAAGTGGTGTACCTTGACCGTGTTGAATCGGCCTTTCCCCTGCGCATGGAATTGCGCGCGGGCACGCGGGTGCCGCTGCACTGTTCGGCCAGCGGAAAGCTATTCCTGGCCTGGATGACGACCCGCCAGCGCGAAGCCTTGCTGCAGGGTCTGGATCTCGTGCGCTTCACGGCCAACACCTTGGGCGAGCGCGCGGCACTGGATGCCGAACTCGACGCCATCCGGCGCGACGGTCATGCGGTGGATGCTGAAGAATTTGTGGAGGGACTGGTTTGTGTGGCGGTGCCCGTGTTTGCGCCCGGCCAGCGCGCGGTGCGGTGCGCCCTCGCATTGCAGGCACCTGCCGCCCGCATGAGTCTGGCGCAGGCCAAGGCCGAACTGCCAGCCCTGCAAAAAGCTGCAAAGGCCCTGGCCCGTACCCTGGGCTGACCCAAGCCCCTGCGCCTCAGGGGACTGGCGGCTTGAGGTAGCGTGTATCCGACCAGGTGGCCAACCACTGCGGGGCGAAGGCCACGAAGATGGCCGTGGCCATGCCGGTCAGGAACGCATCGCCCCAAGCCATCAGCCAACGGGCCACCAGCACCTGTTCCTGCACCACGCCGCCCACCAACCGGTGAAGGAGCTCCAGCAAAACGCCGGAGATAAAGACCGCCACCGCGGTGCCCAAAAAACCCCGGCCCAAGGTGTAGACGAAAGGATGGGGAGGCAACCAGCGGCGCAGCAACTGCCCGATGCCGAGCGTGATGGTGGCCGGCGCCAAACCGATCCAGACCCATTGCGATAACACCATCGCGGCGTCGTGTTGCCCGATACCCCACACGGCCAGCCCCACCAGAGCCAAGACCGCCACAGCCAAAGGCCACCCGAGCATGAGCACCAGCAAGCTGGCGCCCGAGAGCTGGATTTGCAAACCTTGCGGCATCTGCTGCGGCAACAGCCACAGCCAGGGCAACACCACAACAGCGGCCAGCGCCGGCGTGAGCAACGGCCCTTGCAGCATGCGCCATGGGCGCAAAGAAAGCGCCGCCGCCAACGACAGCAACGCCAGCACAGTTTCAATTGAGGTCAACATGGGCAACCAGTATGGCCGACCTGCCGGGGCAAGGCGTTGACTTCGGTCAAGTGGCCCCCGCCACGACCCTGGTGAGCTTCTGTTGGCGTGTCCACCTGCCCATCCCTACCAACCAGGTTCCGCCCCGTCCAGAAGGGGGGCAACGAGCCTCGCGGGGGTGAGCGGAGGTACTGTGGCCGCCCTCACGCAGCACACCGTCTCAGACCGACTTGCATTCACCGAGAGAACAAGGCAAGAGGCCGCAGACAGTGCATAGGCACAGCAAGGCCGAACAACGCAGTGATCCCCTTGAAAGCCAACCGGCATCAACCCATGCCGGGCAGTTTGGGCATGCCCTTCATGCCGCCCATTTTTTTCATCATCTTCATGAGGCCGCCACCCTTCATCTTCTTCATCATGCCCTGCATCTGGTCAAACTCCTTGAGCAGGCGGTTGACTTCCTGGACATGCACGCCCGCGCCCGCCGCGATGCGCCGCTTGCGCGTGGCCTTGATGATTTCAGGCTTCATGCGCTCCCTGAGGGTCATGCTGCAAATGATGCCCTCCTTGCGCTTGATGTCTTTCTCGGCGCGGGTCAGATCAGCCTCGGTGGCCTTGGCGCCCATGTTGCCAGGCAGCTTGTCCATCAAGCTCGAGAGTCCACCCATCTGTTTCATCTGGCGGATCTGATCCAGAAAGTCGTTCAGGTCAAACCCTGAGCCACTCTTGACCTTGGCCGCCAACTTCTGCGCTGCCGCCATGTCCACGCCCGCAGTCACCTGCTCGACCAGGGCCAGGATATCGCCCATGCCCAGGATGCGGCCAGCGTGGCGCTCGGCGTCGAACACTTCCAACCCATCGATCTTCTCGGACACACCCGCAAACTTGATGGGGGCACCCGTCACCTGGCGCACCGACAAAGCCGCACCGCCGCGCGAGTCACCATCGGTCTTGGTCAGGACAATGCCGGTCAGCGGCAGAGCGGCGCCAAACGCCTTGGCCGTGTTCATCGCATCCTGGCCCTGCATGGCGTCCACCACAAACAGGGTTTCCACCGGATTCAGGATCTTGTGCAGTTCCTGAATCTCACGCATCAACACTTCGTCAATGGCCAGGCGACCGGCCGTGTCCACCAGCAACACATCAAAGTAGTGCTTGCGCGCGTAATCGATGGCAGCACGCGCGATGTCGGCCGGCTTCTGGTCCGCCGAACTGGGAAACCATTCAGCGCCGGCCTGCGCCGTCACGGTTTTGAGCTGCTCGATGGCCGCTGGGCGGTACACGTCACCCGAGACGGTGAGCACCTTTTTCTTGCGCTTTTCGATCAGGTGTTTGGCCAGCTTGGCGGTGGTGGTCGTTTTACCGGCACCTTGCAGACCCGCCATCAGGATCACCGCAGGCGGCTGGGCAGCCAGGTTGAGATCCGCCACCCCCTTGCCCATGGTCGCCGCCAGCTCGCGGTTGACGATGGCCACCATGGCCTGGCCCGGTGTGAGCGAGCCCACCACCTCTTGGCCCAACGCCTTTTCCTTGACCCGCGCGATGAAATCGCGCACCACTGGCAAAGCCACGTCGGCCTCCAGCAAGGCCATGCGAACCTCGCGCAGCATGTCGGTGACATTGCTCTCGGTGATGCGGGCCTGGCCACGCATCTCCTTGACGATGCGAGACAAACGGTCGGAAAGGGCTGATGCCATGGTGGAGGGTGCTCGGATGGAGGTGAGTGGCGGCTGCGACACAGGCTGAGTGCCCGCGACAGGGGAAACACAGTACCCTGCCAGCGCGGGGAGCGCGGGGCGAGCTGGGCCGTTAAACTGTAAGAAGGATTTTAGCTGCGGCGCTCCGAACTGGGGGCGCCGCCTTTTCGCCCACACCCATTTGCGCACAATGCCCCTGTTGTCCGTCCTCTCTGTCCATCCCCTTGCGAGCGCCTTGTCAGTCGGCGCTGCGTTGGCGTATGCGGCGCTGGCAGGCCTGCACAACCGTGTCACGCCCATCCAGGCACGCGGCCTGCTCTCTGCTGCCTGGATACTGCACCTGCTCGTGCTGCTTGTCAGCCTCACGACCCACCCCGTGCGCTTTGGATTCGCGCCCGCTCTGTCGGTCACCGCCTGGTTGCTGCTCACGGTCTATCTGGTGGAAAGCCGCCTGTATCCCCAGTTGCGCGCCCGCTGGACGCTGGCCATCATGGGCATGGTTGTGGTCCTCATCGCACTGGTGTTCCCCGGCACCCACCACCCCAGCCTGCCGTCGCACTGGATGCCCCTGCATTGGGCCCTGGGTATCGCCGCCTACGGCCTGGTCGCAGCAGCTGTTGTTCACGCGTGGTTGATGCAGCGCGCAGAAAAGGCCATGCGCATGGGCACAACGCTGGACACCGCCATGCCCCTGCTCACCCTGGAGCGCCTCACCTTCCGCTTTGTCGGGGCTGGCTTTGTATTGCTCAGTGCGACCCTGCTGGTGGGCGGCTGGTTCTCCGAGGTGATCAACCAGCGCTGGGTCTGGGACCACAAATCCGCCTTCTCGGTGTTGTCCTGGCTGGTCTTGGGTGTCTTGCTGCTGGGGCGCTGGCGTCTGGGCTGGCGAGGGCGCACCGCCGTTCGCATGCTTTACCTCAGTGCGGGCTTGCTGCTGCTGGGCTATGTCGGCTCGCGCTTCGTGCTCGAAGTAATTCTCCACCGCGCCTGATGACCTGGTCCTTTTCATGAAATACCTACTGGTTCTGAGCGTTGTTCTGATCGGCTTCTGGGTCTGGCGCAACAACCGCCGCGAAGACATCCAACGTCAGCGCCCTTCCCGGCCAGAGCCCACCGCCCTGCCAGTCAACATGGTGGCTTGCCTGCATTGCGGCACCCATTTACCTGAAACAGAGTCCGTCAAAGGTCCTCGCGGCCACTACTGCTCAACCGAGCACCGGCAGCAAGACGAACAGGCTGCGCCCTGACACGGCCGGCCTGACGCCGCACCGCCCCTATGGCCACCGACCCCCACCCCACCCAAGCGCCTTCCTGGTTTTCCAGCCTGGAAGACACGGGTGTGCACAGCCGGACACAGCGCCGCCACGCCTTCGATCGCCTGTGGCGCGCCTTTCTGCGCGCCCGGGTTTTGGTGTCACTGGTCCTGCTGGGTCTGCAACTGTTCCAGATGTTCAACCAGTCGGGTGGGCCCACGTGGCTGGTGGGTGCCGCATCGCTGCACCTCTCCCTCACATTGGCCGTGTGGTTCTGGTGGCCTCAGTTCGGTGGCTCCGCCGTCGATCGCTGGCGTTGGTCGCTGACGATCGGGGTGGACCTGCTCGCCTTTGCGGTTTTGCAAACCTTCCAGCAGAGCGGTTTCAACTACACACCCCTGTTTTTTCTGCCCGTCTTGCTGGCCTCCATCCTCGGCTCACTCACGGTCGCGCTGGCCACCGCAGCGGCGGTCACGTTGATTTTGCTGGCAGACGCCAGTTTCAGTGCCACCTTGCTGAGCGACGTCTCCACCACGAGCTTTCTGCAGGCGGGTCTGAGTGGCACCGGGTTTTTCCTGGTCGCCCTGCTGGCCAGCCAGCTCGCAGCGCGTCTGGCACGCGAAGAAATCCTCTCACGCGCCAGCCAGGCCGCAGCGCGCACACAGGCAGAAGTCAATGAGCTGGTGATCGAAAGCCTGAGTGAGGGTGTGCTGATTGTGGATCCCCATGGCGTGGTCCGCAACGCCAACCCAGCCGCCAAATCCATGCTGATGGGAGAGCCCACGCCCCGGGCCGCCAAACTGCTGCTGTCGGCGCGAGACGGTTGGGAAGGCCTGGCGCATCTGGTCAATGAGACTTTTGTTCGGGGCCAATCCATGGAGGCCGAAGTTCAGGTGAACATCGACAACTTCACCACGCACCGCTTTTTCGCCCGCACGCGCCTCACCCAGACACACGAAGACGCACACCCCTCGCTGTGCGTGCTGTTTCTCGAAGACCTGCGCGAAGTCGAGGCCCGTGTGAGAACCGAAAAGCTGGCCTCCATGGGCCGCATGTCGGCCGCTGTGGCCCACGAGATCCGCAACCCTCTCTCGGCGATCACGCAGGCCAATGCCCTGCTCGACGAAGAAGTCTCCGATCCCGGACAAAAGCGGCTGACCCACATGATCGATCAAAACGCGCAACGGCTGTCGCGCATCGTGGACGACATCCTGAACGTGGCCCGCGTGCGCCCCAGCGAACACGCGCCGCTGACTGCCGCCCTGCCGCTGGACGTGTCCGTGCGCCAGACCGCACAGGAATGGCTGCGCCAGAATCCCGCCAAGGGTGTGGTCAGCGTGCACCTGCACGCTCCGAATGCCCACGTGGCCTTTGACCCCGACCACCTGCGCCGGGTACTCATCAACCTGCTGGACAACGCCTTGCGCCATGCCAGTGGATCCAGTGCCTCCGTGCGCCTGATCACACAGCCCAATGGGCCCGACCGGGTCAGGGTTTCCGTCTGGAGCGACAGCCAGCCCCTGGAGCCCAGCGTTCTGCGCCACCTGTTCGAGCCGTTCTTTTCGTCCGAAAGCCGCTCCAGCGGACTGGGCCTCTACATCTGCCGCGAGTTGTGCGAGCGCTACGATACCCACATCGCCTACCAGCGCAGCCGCCTGGATCAAATGGAAGGCAATGAGTTCTATCTCTTGATACCCAGCACGTCGGGCGCCCGCCAACCCGTCCAGCAAAGCCTGTCGTACCCGGTTGACTCGGTTCCCGGATTCACCCGCCCGCCCGGCCACACCCTGGCGGGGCCGCCGTCCCTCTCCACCCTGTAGGGACCCAGATCCATGCCTTCTGATCAAATTGCTGCCATTCTGGTCGTCGACGACGAGCCCGATCTGCGCACCCTCTACGAGCTCACCCTGTTGCGCGAGGGTCACGACCTGACCTGCGCCGCCGATCTGCAAGAAGCCCGCGCCTGCCTGGCGCAACGCAATTTTGACGTGCTCATCACCGACATGCGTTTGCCGGACGGCCTCGGGCTGGAGCTGTTGCGCGAAATATCAGGCCAACAACGGCGCGAAACCTGCATCGTCATCACCGCCTATGGTTCGGCCGAAAATGCTGTCGAGGCGCTCAAATCAGGCGCCTTCGACTACCTCACCAAACCGGTTGACCTCAAGCAACTCCGGGGGGCCGTGGCCGCCGCGCTGCAAAGCCAGCGCCAGGTCTCAGGCGGGCTGACAGCAACCCAGCCCACCCGGGCCCCGGGCGTGCCGCTCGCCCCGGCGCCACCACCATCAGGCGTTCAGGCACTGGCCCGCATCGTCGGCGCCTCACCGGCGATGGAACAGATACGGCACCGGATCGAAAAAGTGTCCTCCAGCATGGCGCCGGTGCTGATCCTTGGCGAGTCCGGGACCGGCAAGGAACTGGTGGCCCGTGCCGTGCACGACTGCAGCCACCGCTCAACAGGCCCGTTTGTCGCGGTCAACTGTGGCGCCATCCCCGACAACCTGATCGAGGCCGAGTTCTTTGGTGCCCGCAAGGGTGCCTACACCGGCGCATCCCAGGACCGGGAGGGCTACTTTCAAGCGGCCAAGGGCGGCACGCTCTTCCTCGACGAAATCGGAGACCTCCCGCTGGCCATGCAGGCCAAGCTCCTGCGCGTCATCCAGGAACGCCGGGTTCGCCCACTGGGTGGTGTGCAGGAAGAAAACGTGGACGTGCGTCTGGTGAGCGCCACCCATCGGGATCTGGCCGCGCTGGTCAAGTCGGGCGATTTCCGGCAAGACCTGTTCTACCGCCTCAACGTCATCGGCTTGCGCACCCCACCCCTGCGTGAGCGCCGGGAAGACCTGCCGTTGCTCGCACGCGTGTTGCTGGAGCGCATTTGCAACGAATCGGGTCACCCGGCCCCCCACCTGTCTCCGCAGGCCATGGACTGGCTACAAAACTGTGAGTTGGCGGGCAACGTGCGCGAGCTCGAAAACCTGCTCCAGCGAGCGCTGGCCCTGAGCACAGGCCCCAACCTCGAACCTTCGGACTTCGCTGATCCGTCCGATCCGCCCCCTGAAGCAACACCCGATCGCCCGGCCACGAGCGACGACGCACCCGATGCAACAACAGAGGCCCCGCCTGACATACCGTCAGACCTTCAATCCTTCCTCGATGACCAGGAGCGCCAGGTGCTGCTCAAGGCCCTGAAGGAAACCGACTTCAACCGAACCGCTGCGGCGGCCAGACTGGGCCTGAACCTGCGCCAGATGCGCTACCGCATCCAGCGCCTGGGCATCGAAGCGCCCACCCCCGATGGCGATCCATTCTGATGCCTTGACGCACGTTGCGCCGCTGTGGGACGGCGGTTGGCTGCGCATGGCGCGGCACAGCCCCTCGCCCAACTGGGGTCCGCGACCGATCGGCGCCTGCATCGACCTGCTCGTGGTGCACTCCATCAGCCTCCCACCGGGTGTCTACGGAGGCCCACAGGTCGAGCAACTGTTCACCAACCAGCTGGACTGGGACGCCCACCCCTACTTCGATTCGATCCGCGGCATGGAAGTGTCGGCCCACTTCTTCCTGCGCCGCGACGGCGAACTGGTGCAGTTCGTCGATGCCGATGCACGGGCCTGGCACGCAGGCGCGTCCGAATGGCGGGGGCGCTGCAACTGCAACGACGATTCGATTGGCATCGAACTCGAGGGCCTGGAGGGGGGTGACTTCGAAGAGGCCCAGTACCAGCGACTCGGTGAGCTCTGCCGTGCGTTGCAAGCGCGCTATCCCGTACAACACATTGCCGGCCATGAGCACATTGCTCCGGGGCGCAAACGAGACCCCGGCCCTGGTTTCGATTGGGTGCGTTTTCAAGGGGACCTGGGCTGGAATCCCGCCAGCTTCCCTCCTGTACCCGGACCGCGGCCAAGCACGACCTGACCGCCAGGGGGTAACCGGGCCGAACCATCCGATCGCCAGAAGCGGCGGGGCATTCACCGCAAAACTCGACTGGAAACCGCCGTTTATCTGACCCCCAAGAACAGGGGGAAGACCGCGCAAGGACTCGTCCGCACAGCCCTTGACCAACAGTTGTCAACGCGCCTCCCGCCTCAGCACCACAGAATTGAATCCATGCACGCCTGGATCAAAAAAATTTTGTAAACACTACCGGTAGTGGGTTGAAGCATCTCGACACACCAGATATAGTGTGTGCTGCGCGAATCCTTCGCCCCCCTGGAACTTCTGCCCCGCCCTCAGGCGGCGGTTCGACACGTCTGTTCCAGGTCCGGACACAGCCAGCGAATCCGCGAGTAGCCGGGGCACGCATCCGCCGCCCATCCCAATAAACGACAGAAAGAGGACCATGCAGACCGCCACCCCTTCCACCACGCCAGCAGCCACCACCGCCACCGCCCATTCCGCGTCTGCTGCCACGGGCCAGCGCGGGAGCACCGCTTCTGCGGCCTTCACCCAGTACCAGATCATCCGTCGCAATGGGGCCGTGGTGGCCTTTGAGCCCAGCAAGATCGCGGTGGCGATGATGAAAGCGTTCCTCGCCGTGCATGGCACCCAGGGCGCAGCATCGGCCAGCGTGCGCGAGAGTGTGGACGATCTGACCCAGACCGTGGTGCGCGCCCTCATGCGCTCGCGCCCCGGTGGTGGCACCTTCCACATTGAAGACGTACAGGACCATGTTGAGCTGGGCCTCATGCGCAGCGGCAACCACGAAGTTGCCCGCGCCTATGTGCTGTACCGCGAGCGCCGCAGCCAGGAGCGGGCCCACCAGGTGGAGGCAGCACAACCCGTGTCGTCCGCTGCGATTCACGTGCTCGACAACGGCCAGCGCATTCCACTCGACTTGGCCCGTCTGCACGGCCTGATCGAAGATGCCTGCAAAGGTCTGGGTCAGGACGTCAAGGCCGAGCCTATTGTGGCCGAGACCATGCGCAACCTGTACGACGGCGTGCCCATCGAGGAGGTCTACAAGGCCTCCATCCTCGCCGCACGCACCCTCATCGAGCGCGATCCCGACTACACCTACGCCACCGCCCGCCTGCTGCTGCACACCATCGTCAAGGAAGTCATTGGCGAAGAAGTGCCCTCCAGCGAAATGGGCGCACGTTACGCCGAATACTTCCCGTTGTTCATCAAGAAGGGCATCAAAAACGACCTGCTCGATGAAAAACTGCAGCAGTTCGATCTGGCCCGCCTGGGCGCCGCCCTCAAGCCTGAGCGCGACCTGCAGTTCGACTACCTTGGCCTTCAAACCCTGTACGACCGCTATTTCCTGCATGTGCGCAAAACCCGCATCGAGCTGCCACAGGCCTTTTTCATGCGCGTGGCCATGGGCCTGTCGCTCAATGAGATCGACCGTGAAGCCCGCGCCATCGAGTTCTACGAAATCCTGTCTTCGTTCGACTTCATGTCGAGCACGCCCACGCTGTTCAACAGCGGCGGCCTGCGATCGCAGCTCTCCAGCTGCTACCTGACCACGGTGCCCGACGAGCTCGACGGCATCTACGAGTCCATCAAGGAAAACGCCCTGCTCTCCAAGTTCGCCGGCGGCCTGGGAAACGACTGGACGCGCGTGCGCGCCATGGGCGCCCACATCAAGGGTACCAACGGTGAATCGCAAGGCGTCGTGCCTTTTCTCAAAGTGGTGAACGACACCGCTGTGGCGGTGAACCAGGGCGGCAAGCGCAAGGGCGCTGTCTGCACCTACCTGGAAACCTGGCACCTCGACATCGAAGAATTCCTGGAGTTGCGCAAGAACACCGGCGATGATCGCCGCCGCACCCACGACATGAACACGGCGAACTGGATCCCCGACCTGTTCATGAAACGCGTGATGGAAAAAGGCAACTGGAGCCTGTTCTCCCCCAACGATGTGCCAGATCTGCACGACCTCTTTGGCGCTGACTTCGAAAAGGCCTACGTGGCCTATGAAGAAAAGGGCGTGCGAGGCGAGATCAAGCCCTTTCGCCAGGTGCCTGCCACCGACATGTGGCGCAAGATGCTCTCCATGCTGTTCGAAACCGGCCATCCCTGGATCACCTTCAAGGACCCTTGCAACATTCGCTCACCGCAGCAACACGCCGGGGTGGTGCACAGCTCCAACCTCTGCACCGAGATCACACTCAACACCAGTGACACGGAAACCGCGGTGTGCAACCTGGGCTCGATCAACCTCAAGCAACACCTGAAAGACGGCCAGATCGACCACGAAAAACTGCAGCGCACCATCAAGACCGCGATGCGCATGCTCGACAACGTGATCGACATCAACTTCTACGCGGTCAAGAAGGCGCGGGATTCCAACATGCGCCACCGCCCCGTGGGCATGGGCATCATGGGCTTCCAGGACGCCTTGTACGAGATGCGCATTCCCTACGCGTCCAACGAAGCGGTGGCTTTCGCCGACACGTCCATGGAGGCGGTCTGCTACTACGCCTATTGGGCCTCCACCGAACTGTCCCGAGAGCGCGGGCGCTACGCCAGCTACAAAGGCTCGTTGTGGGACCAGGGCATCTTGCCGCTGGACACACTGGACATGCTGGCCCATGAGCGCGGCGGTTATGTCGATGTCGATCGTTCGACCACGCTCGACTGGGACGCTTTGCGCCAGAAGATCGCCACCGACGGCATGCGCAACTCCAACTGCGTGGCCATCGCCCCGACCGCCACCATCTCCAACATCATCGGCGTTGACGCCTCCATCGAGCCCTGCTTCGGCAACCTCTCGGTAAAGTCCAACCTCTCCGGCGAGTTCACCGTCATCAACGGTTACCTGGTCAAAGACCTCAAGCGCCTGGGCCTGTGGGACGACGTGATGGTCATGGACCTCAAACACTTCGATGGCTCACTGCGCCAGATCGACCGCGTGCCACAAGACGTCAAGGCCTTGTACGCCACGGCGTTTGAAGTCGAGCCATTGTGGCTGGTAGAAGCCGCAGCGCGTCGCCAGAAGTGGATCGACCAGGCACAAAGCCTGAACATCTACATGGCCGGTGCATCGGGCAAAAAACTCGACGACACCTACAAGCTTGCTTGGCTGCGCGGCTTAAAAACCACCTACTACCTGCGCACAACATCTGCCACGCAAGCAGAGAAGTCCACAGGCCGCACCGGGCAGCTCAATGCCGTGTCCGCGCACACGCCTGAAGCCACCGCAAGTGCCCCCCCAACGCAACAAGAATCCTTCTCGTCGGAACCTGCGACCGACATCAAGTTTTGCGCTATCGACGACCCTGGTTGCGAAGCTTGTCAGTGATGCCGCAACGACACCGCGTGTGACTTGAAGTGTTGAACATCACCGATTCGATGCAACACCGCAACACAAATTCACCACCACACGCGTGTGTCCTTGGCATTTCTTTCCGACACTTCGATAATTCAATGAATTGGACAACTCTATGCTGACCTGGGACGATCAAATCACGCCCGCCTCGAAGACCGCTGCGACTCCCCTGCCACCCCAGTTCAAGGGTGCGCAAGCAACACCGTCCCCCTCCCACTCTGAAGCCGCTGCCGCTGCATCAACAGCTTCGACGTCAACAGCGCGCCGCATCAACGCGGCCGACAAGCGCATCATCAATGGTCAGACCGACGTCAACCAGCTGGTGCCGTTCAAGTACAAGTGGGCCTGGGAAAAATACCTCGCTACCTGCGCCAACCACTGGATGCCGCAGGAAGTGAACATGAGCCGCGACATCGCGCTCTGGAAAGACCCCAACGGCCTGACCGAAGACGAACGCCGCATCGTCAAGCGCAACCTCGGTTTCTTCGTCACCGCCGACTCGCTGGCCGCCAACAACATCGTCCTCGGCACCTACCGCCACATCACCGCACCCGAATGCCGCCAGTTCCTGTTGCGCCAGGCGTTTGAAGAAGCGATCCACACCCACGCCTACCAGTACATCGTCGAGTCGCTGGGTCTGGACGAATCCGAGATCTTCAATGCCTACAACGAAGTCCAGTCCATCCGCGACAAAGATCAGTTCCTGATTCCCTTCATCGAGGCCATCAGCGATCCGCACTTCCACACCGGCACCCACGAAACCGACCAGACCCTGCTCAAGAGCCTGATTGTGTTTGCCTGTTTGATGGAAGGGCTGTTCTTCTACGTCGGCTTCACCCAAATCCTTGCGCTGGGCCGCCAGAACAAAATGACGGGTGCTGCCGAGCAGTACCAGTACATCCTGCGCGACGAGTCCATGCACTGCAATTTCGGCATCGACCTGATCAACGCGATCAAGATGGAGAATCCATTGCTGTGGACGCCCGAATTCAAGGCCGAGATCAAGATCTTGTTCCAGAAAGCGGTCGAGCTGGAATACCGCTATGCCGAAGACACGATGCCACGGGGCGTGCTGGGCATGAACGCGTCCATGTTCAAAGGCTATCTGCGCTACATTGCCAATCGGCGCGCCGCGCAAATCGGCCTGGAACCGCTCTACCCGAACGAGGAAAATCCCTTCCCCTGGATGAGCGAAATGATCGACCTCAAGAAGGAACGCAACTTCTTTGAGACCCGTGTGATCGAGTACCAATCGGGCGGCGCACTGTCCTGGGACTGAACCCATCGACCGGGGCCGCACATCCATCACATGTTTTTCAAATTATCAAAACCCTGTTGCCTGCGCCTTGGCGTTATGGGACAGGGTTTTGTCACAAGATTCAGAGCTTTGGGTTCGCAGGTGGATGCATCCACGCGAATCCAGGGCATTGAATCACTTCACCGGCACAAGGCTGGGTGAAGTGCTCTTTGCAACTTGATCAAGGAGAACACAATGGCAACTGCGAAAAAAGCCCCGGCCAAAAAGGCCGCTGCGGTGAAAAAAACGGTCGTGAAAAAAGCGGCTGTGGTGAAGAAGGCGGTCGTGAAGAAGGCCGTGGCGGTAAAGAAAGCCGTCGTTAAGAAAGTAGCACCAGCGAAAAAAGCTGTGGTGAAAAAAGCCGTCGCTGTGAAAAAGGCTGTGGCCAAGAAAGCCGCACCAGCGAAAAAAGCTGTGGTGAAAAAGGCTGTCGTGGTGAAGAAAGCTGCTCCGGCCAAGAAAGCTGCTCCGGCCAAGAAAGCTGCTCCGGCCAAGAAAGCCGCTCCGGCCAAGAAGGCCGCTCCGGCCAAGAAAGCCGCTCCGGCCAAGAAAGCCGCTCCAGCCAAGAAAGCTGCTCCGGCCAAGAAGGCCGCTCCGGCCAAAAAAGCCGTCGCTAAAAAGGCTGCCCCAGCAAAAAAAGCTGAGCCGGCCAAGAAGCCGGCAGCCTCAGCGGCACCCGCAGCTAAGACCAAGCTGAACCCACAGGCTGCCTGGCCGTTTCCCACGTCAAGCAAGCCCTGAAGTTGTCGTTCCGATGACGCCAAGCCCGACGTGAAAGCGTCGGGCTTTTTTCATGCGCGCAGGCGCGTGGGTTGTGAGAAGTCGAGGCCGTTTTTGACCGGCCCAGTTCAGTTCAGACCGTGAAGCTGTAGTTCTGGCCGCCCCGGCTGGCGATTTTGGTGGCGCCCATGCGGTTGCCAAGTTCGGCACACCGAACCAAGGACCAGCCCTGGGCCAGCCCATGGAGCAAAGCTGCGCGGAACGCGTCGCCACAGCCTGTGGGGTCCACCACTTCGCTGGCTTTGACACCAGGCACCAAGCTGCGTTGCCCCTCTTCCCACACGTCACAACCCTGTTCGGCCAAAGTCACCACCAAACCCTTCACCTGCCCGGCAATGGCCTCGAGTGAGAGCCCCGTGCGTTCGCACAGCATGCGTCCCTCGTAGTCATTCACCGTGACCCAGGTGGCCAGCGAAATGAACCGGCTCAACTCTTCTCCGTTGAACATGGGCAGGCCCTGTCCTGGATCGAACACAAACGGGATGCCTGCCTGGTCCAGTTGCTCCGCGTGGGAAAGCATCGCATCGCGCCCGTCCGGAGAAATGATGGCGATGCGGATCGCTTCCTGCACCGGAACCGGATAGTTGTGGGCCAGCGACATGGCGCCTGGGTGGAAGGCGGTGATCTGGTTGTTGTCCCGGTCGGTCATGATCATGGCCTGGGCCGTGTAGTGGTCAGACACCTCGCCCACAAAACGGGTATCGACACCGAGCGCGCGAAGGCGCTGCAGGCAATCTTGTCCGTCGTTGCCCAAGGCCGCGAGTGGAACGGCCTCTTCCCCAAGCTGACGCAAACCATAGGCGATATTGCCCGCGCATCCGCCGTACTCCCGGCGCAGGGCTGGCACCAGAAAGGAGACATTGAGGATGTGCAACTGGCTGGGCAGAATCTGCTCAGCAAAGCGACCCTCGAAGGTCATGATGGTGTCGAAGGCCAGAGAGCCGCAGATCAGAATGGACATGGAATGCAATAAGGGTTGGTGACGGGGCCCGTCCACACTGTATTTTCAAGTGCGAACGGGGTGAACACGGCGTTACGGATAAAACACCAGGGCTCGGTAGCCTGTCATGGCCCCGATCCCACTCTCAGCAAGAGACAGGCGCAAACTGATGCTGATCGAACCTGAAGCCGGCACCACCTTTGGCATACCCGGCAGCTCCTCCTGAAGGAACACGCGACGCGCAATGACTGCGTCCGCGCCATCGGTCAAACTGAGCTCCAGCGCCGGCATGGCCAAGGCGATGGGCTCACTGTTCTTGACCACGAAGTCAAAGGAATAAAAATTTCCGATTCGGCGAACGAGGTTGGAGCTGTCGATCACCACCGACTCGATGCGCTGCGGGGCTCCCAGCTCACACCGCATGGGCTCGCACAACCAGATCAACACCGGCACACTCCCCGGGTACCGCGCCGCCAAGCGGTCGCGTTCCTGCACAGCCCACTGGGCTGCCAACAGCGTGCCCAGCAGCAATGCCACCCCCAGCAAGAGCACACGGATTGCGGGGCTGCGCCAAAACGCCTGACGGCGGGCCTGGCGTACAAAACCCGGCTCAACCGACGGCAAGGACGCCTCCGCGGCCTCTTCAGTGACGGGTGGTTCCGGATCTGGCACACGGGCAGCTTGCTCATCCTCTTCTTCGGCCTCCGAAGCGATGGCGCGGGCGGCACCCGAAGTGGCCGAGGCAAATCGCTCCAACTCTTCAAAATAATCGGAGTCAACCGCATCCGACTCAGGTGACGGGAGGGACAAACCCACGACGTCTTCCATGCCCGCGCCTGGCGCCGGCGCCGGCGCCGGCACAGGCACAGGCACGGGCACGGGCACGGATGCTGGTGCTGGTGCTGGTGCTGGTGCTGGTGTTGGCTCTGGTGCTGGTGCTGGTGCTGGTTCAGGAGGCGGTGTTGGAAGCAAAGCTTCCAACCCGGCAGAAGCGTCGGTCTCGGCCGGAAAAGGAGACCCCTCGGTGCCGTCTGCGCGCAGTTCACCGTCAAACGGCGGTGCAGCCTGATCCGCAGACGCCAGAGGCATCGACTCCGTTTCGGAGAACGGTTGTCCCGTGGGATGCCGCCAGTCGCCAGCGACCTCTTCTGCCACGGTCGGTTCCTGCTGCATCGGGTCTGGTGCGGAAGCCACCCACGAGGGCACAAGGCCCGCTGCCTGTGCGTCCATGTTCGGCGCTGCATTGACAGGAGCGGCAACGGGGCCCGGCGCCTGGGACGGCTGCTGAAAGCCGCCGTTGGCGTCGGATGGTGCCACCGGATCCACCGCATTCGGCGCCCAGTTGGAGGACTGAGCAGGCCAAGACTGGGGGGCGGGTGTGGGCGACTGAAACGTCGAATCTTGGTTGAAGGGCTGTTGACCCTGGCCGGAGTCCCCAGCCATGGGCGTGGGCGGCACAAATCCATTGGCCAAAAAAGCCGAGGGCTGCGTTTCTTGCCCAGCCGGAGGCGCAGGGTCTCGATCTGCTGGCGTTGCTTCAACCAGGGGCTGCTGCTCCGGTTCCTGTTGCGGCTGCGGCTGCGGCCTGGAGGCTACCGAAGCTGCATTGACAGGGGCTTCATCGGATTCGACAACGGTAACGGGGGGATCGGCACGCTCGGGGGGCACCACTGGCGTTGGTGGTTTCCAGGCCTCAAGATGCAGGCTGGCATCAAAAACATCCGCACAGTGCCCGCAACGCACCCACCCGTCTGAAATTTTCAGCTGATCGGGAACGACCCTGAAGATCGTGCCGCAAGCTGGACAACGGGTGGTGAAACTCATGCGCCGATTATTGCAGGCGAAAGGGGTCGCTCAAGTGCCGGCCAATCGGACGCGCGCTGGTCTCACGCCCGCTGTGCGGTCATCAAGATCCAGCCGTCGTTTTCGTCGCTGACCGTCAACTGCAGCCACGGCGCGTAAGCCTCACGCAGTTCGTCCGCCTGTCGGGACAAAATGCCCGCCAGCACCAGATGACCGCCCTGGCGAACGTGCTGGCACAGCAACGGGGCGAGGACCTTGAGCGGTGAGGCCAGAATATTGGCCAGCACCAGATCGTACTCACCGTGGGCCGCGTCGGGCAAGCCCGCTTTGAGCGTGGCGTGGTTGGCCAAGGCATTCAACTGCGTGGACTCGACCGCAGCCGGATCGATGTCCACCGCATCGATCTCGATGGCCCCAAACTTGGACGCGCCAATCGCCAGAATGCCGGATCCACAGCCGTAGTCCAGCACCCGCTGACCGCGGGCGCCGTGTTGAGCGGTCCACCGCAGGCACATGCTGGTGGTGGGATGGGTGCCGGTACCAAAGGCCAGTCCGGGGTCGAGTCGAATGATCTGCTCGGCCTGCTCAGGCGGCTCGTGCCAGGTGGGCACGATCCAAAAGGTGGGTGTGATTTCGACCGGATCAAACTGCGACTGGGTCAATCGCACCCAGTCTTGCTCAACCACAGCCTGCACACCCAGCACCTGACAACCTTCGAAGAAATCCTGCGGCTGCAGCAAAGCGGCCGCCTCGCGCGCCAGCGCTTCCTGGGGGAACAACGCGACGACGCGGGAACGCTGCCATCCCTCGCGGGGCGGTGGCATACCAGGCTCGCCAAACAGGGCCTGCTCAGCAGGGGTCATTGCGTCGGCATCTTCCACCGACACGCTCAACGCGTCCAGCGCCACCAGCGCATCGCCAACGAGCTCCACCGACGCTTCGGGAGCCATGAGGACGAGTTCGTACAGCGTGCCACCCGCGACGGCGGGGCCCGAGGCTTCAGCGTTCATGTTGGGACAACCACTCTTCCAGATAATGGATGTTGGTGCCACCCGCCACAAAGTTGGCGTCCACCATGATCTCGCGGTGCAGCGGGATGTTGGTCTTGATGCCTTCAATAGCGGTTTCGGCCAGCGCTGTGCGCATGCGGGCCAAAGCTTGCTCGCGTGTATCGCCGTACACAATGAGCTTGCCGATCATCGAATCGTAGTTCGGCGGCACAAAGTAGTTCGCATAGGCGTGGGAGTCCACACGCACACCTGGGCCGCCGGGCATGTGCCAAGTGGTAATCCGACCAGGAGAAGGCGTGAATTTGTACGCGTCTTCTGCATTGATGCGGCATTCGATGGCATGACCACGCAGCTGGATCTGGCGCTGGGTGAATGGCAGCTTCTCACCCGCTGCCACGGCGATCTGGGTGCGCACGATGTCCACGCCAGTGATCCATTCCGTGACCGGATGCTCCACCTGCACGCGGGTGTTCATCTCAATGAAATAAAACTCACCGTTTTCATACAAGAACTCAAACGTGCCCGCGCCGCGGTAACTCATCTTCTTGCAGGCAGCGGCACAGCGCTCACCAATTTTCTCGATGGCGCGACGGGGAATACCCGGCGCAGGGGCCTCTTCAACCACCTTCTGGTGGCGCCGCTGCATGGAGCAGTCGCGCTCACCCAGGTACACCGCATTGCGGTGGGTATCGGCCAGGATCTGAATTTCGATGTGGCGGGGGTTCTGGAGAAACTTCTCCATATAGACCTCGGAATTGCCAAATGCAGCACCGGCTTCCGCTTTGGTGGTCTGCACCGCGTGCAGCAAGGCCGCTTCGGTGTGCACCACACGCATGCCGCGCCCGCCGCCGCCGCCCGCTGCCTTGATGATCACCGGATAACCCACCGATTTGGCGATTTTCTTGATCGCCGCCGCATCGGCGGGCAACGCCCCCTCCGAGCCTGGCACGCATGGCACGCCAGCGCGGATCATGGCCTGCTTGGCCGCCACCTTGTCGCCCATGGTGCGGATCGACTCAGGCGACGGACCAATGAAGGTGAAACCGCTCTTCTCGACCCGTTCGGCAAAGTCGGCGTTCTCGCTCAAGAAGCCGTAGCCGGGGTGAATGGCCTCGGCATCGGTCACTTCTGCCGCCGAGATGATGGCCGGCATGTTGAGGTAGCTCAGGCCCGACTGCGCCGGTCCGATACACACCGCTTCATCGGCCAAACGGATGTATTTCGCATCGCGATCGGCTTCGGAGTACACCATCACCGCCTTGATGCCCATCTCGCGGCAAGCCCGCTGGATTCGAAGGGCGATTTCACCGCGGTTGGCGATCAGGATTTTCTTGAACATGGGCTAACCCGCTTATGCGATGACGTACATCGGCTGGCCGTATTCCACCGCTTGACCGTTGTCGACAAGAATGCGGGTCACGGTACCGCTCTTGTCGGCCTCGATCTCGTTGAGGATCTTCATGGCTTCCACGATGCAAATCGTTTCGCCTTCCTTGATGGTGTCTCCCACCTCGACAAACGCCTTGGCACCCGGACTGGCCGCACGGTAGAAGGTACCGACCATGGGCGACTTGACGGTGTGCCCTTCGGGCACGGCAGCGGGCGCGTCCACCGCGGGCACCGCATCCGCCGCTGCTGCTGGTGCACCCACGGCGGCTGGCGCCGGCGCCATGCTGTAGGTGACGGGCTGGGCCATGCCCATGGGAGGGCTTTTGACGATGCGAACCTTGCCTTCAGCCTCGGTGATCTCGAGCTCGGACACGTTGGACTCGGACACCAAGTCGATCAACGTTTTCAGTTTTCTTAAATCCATGATTTCTCCAACGAACTTCGGCTAAATCAACCCAAAAGTCTACAATTTCTTGTATCTTCTGGATTTTTCAATCAGCGGGCTGCGCAGTGTACACGAAGTTACAGCAGCCAAGGCCCGCTCAAAACGCCGTTGGTCGAAACCTGCCAACCGGCCCCATTGTCGCTTTCTTATTCTTTTGCGTCACTTTACCGGTTTTATTGCGCCGGATGCCGTCAGTTTATCCAAACTGCCTGACCCATATCACCAAGACACGGCCACGCCCCTCAAAGCGCGCTGTCAGACGCCCTCTGCCCACGCTTCCAGGTCGGATTCGCTGACCTTGCCCACCTTCTGGTGCCGCACCACGCCCGCGCGGTCCATCACGACGGTGTAGGGCAGCCCGCCGTTGGGGTTGCCCAGCGCGCGGCTCAACTCCGTGCCAGCCAGTCCCGCCATCCCCACCGGGAAGTCCAGCGGCAGCTTCTTCAGGAAGGCCTGAACCGCTTTAGGCTGGTCCACGGCCAGCCCCAACACGTGCCAACCTCGAGCCGCCTGCGCTTTGAAGAATCGATTCAGCAAAGGCAACTCCTCCACACAGGGGGGACACCAGGTTGCCCAAAAGTTCACCAGCAAAGGCTGCCCCCGCATGGCGGCCAGTGTGAACGGCTGCCCCTGAGGGTCTTCCAGCGCCATCCCCCAGAACATCTGCTCTGCTTCAGACAAAACGGGCTGCGGTTCGTGGCGCCACCAGGCAACACCAGCGCCGGCAGCGGCTGCCGCGGCGGCCACGCCCAGAAAAACTCGTCGGTGGTGAGATGGGGTCATTTGGAACTCGAATACCGCTTGAAGAAGGGCCAGACAGCGCGAACAAAATAAGAAACTGGACCATCAAAGACGGTCCACCGGGGAACCCGTCGCCCGCCGTGAGTGAAGCGTCCCAAGGGGTTTGAGGCAGCCCACCCGAATCGGGGCAACATCTGAACGGTCCACAGCGCCATTTAGATGGACTCCGAACCACCAGCGACCAACATCCCACGCAATGCCTGTGCATCCCCTCGCGGCTTGCGGCCCTGTGCATCCGGCTTGAGTGCACCACGGACATCGTCCCGGTCGTAGACCATCAAGTGCACCTGTACCCATTGCGCCAGCGGCTCACAGCGTACCCGAAGACTCAAGGCGTCCACCGGCTCGCCCTTCCAGCCATGAACGGTGCTCACCAGGTAATCCACTCCCCGGTCGATCAACCGCCATTCGGCCACCTTGGGATCTTCACAAAACAACTGAATATAGACGTCGCTGTGGCGGGTCGCGGTGCCATGCCACACAGCGCCTCCCACAAAAGGCGTGAACTCGGCCAGGCGATCCAGCCAGACCAGGGCCAACTCCCGCAGCGCCAGCAATTCCACAGGCTGGGTATCGCCGCAAAAAATGGCAATGTGCTCGCGCACAGCGGCATCCATCACAGCCGCACTGGGCAATGGCGTGCGTGGCCCCAGGCCCAGCAGCTTGACCGCTTGGCGCTTGGCGCCGCCGTAGTCCAGCCCTTCGTCCACCACCAGCCGTGCGGCCACCGCCGCCACTTCGACCTGCAGATCGGATCCGTGTATGTCCATGCCCTGATTGTGCCTCTGACGCACCGCAGGCTGGCGGCGCGCGAAGTAAAACCCCATGGGTCCACGGGCGCCTAGAATCGCCGGATGCATATACATATTCTGGGCATTTGTGGCACCTTCATGGGCGGACTGGCTGCATTGGCCCGTGAAGCGGGCCACCGCGTTACCGGCTGTGACGCAGGCGTTTACCCCCCGATGAGCGACCAGTTGCGCGCACTGGGCATCGACCTCATCGAAGGGTTTGACGCCGACCAGATGGCCTTGAATCCCGACATGTTTGTGGTGGGCAATGTGGTGAGCCGTGCCCGCCGACCCGACGGCACGCCCAAATTCCCCCTGATGGAAGCCATTCTGGACAGCGGCGCCCGCTACACCAGCGGACCGCAATGGCTGGCAGAACATGTCTTGCAAGGGTGCCATGTCATGGCCGTGGCCGGAACCCATGGCAAAACAACCACCACCGCCATGCTGACCTGGATCCTGGAAACCGCCGGTCTGCGACCCGGCTTCCTGGTGGGCGGCGTCCCCATGAACTTTGGCGTCTCGGCCCGCTTGGGTGCACACCACCCCAGCCTCGGTGAAACAGGTGTATCAACCGGGCGCAGCAGCGGAGCGCGGGGGCCTCTCTTTGTCATCGAGGCGGACGAATACGACACCGCTTTTTTCGACAAACGCAGCAAATTTGTGCACTACCGGCCCAGAACAGCCATCCTCAACAACCTTGAGTTTGACCACGCCGATATCTTTGACGACCTTGCCGCCATCGAACGCCAGTTCCACCACCTGGTGCGCACCGTGCCCAGCTCGGGGCGAATCGTCGTCAATGGAGTGGAAGACAGCCTGGAACGCGTCTTGCACCAAGGCTTGTGGAGCGAAGTGCGCAGCTTCGGGGCTGCGGTGAGCGACTTCACGGCCTCGGGCGAGCCCCACGCGTTCGATGTCTTGCACCAGGGCGTGCGCGTTGGCCGTGTGGACTGGTCGCTGACGGGCACCCACAACCAGCTCAATGCCCTCGCGGCTATCGCCGCAGCCGATCATGTCGGGGTGTCTCCCGCAATGGCAGCCGATGCTTTGGGCCAGTTCGAAAACGTGCGCAGGCGCATGGAGGTGCGCGGCACCGTGGCCCGCCCAGGCGGCCCCATCACCGTGTACGACGACTTTGCCCACCACCCCACGGCGATCCGCACCACGCTGGACGGACTGCGCCGACGGCTGGACCAGGAGAGCGGACCCAGGAGGCGCATCCTCGCGGTGTTCGAGCCTCGCAGCAACACGATGAAGCTGGGCAACATGAAAGCCCAGTTGCCCTGGAGCCTGGCATCGGCCGACCTGGCCTTCTGCCACACCGGTGGACTGGACTGGAGTGCCTCAGAAGCCTTGGCTGAGCTCGGTGACCGCGCCCAGGTCGCTCACCAGATCGGCGAGCTGGTGGCCCAGGTGGTGGCTGCCGCGCAAGACGGCGATCACATCGTTTGCATGAGCAACGGCGGTTTCGGGGGCATCCATGCGCTGCTGCTCAAAGCCTTGGGCGGCCAGGCTTGAACCCCGACAATTGACCCTGACCGGTTAGTCTTCAAAGTGAGCGCAAGGTGAGAAGCCGCAGACAGTGCTGGCGCACGACAACGTCCAACTACGCAGCGATCGCTTTGAATGCAAATGGGTTCAGTAACCGATGGACATGGTGGTCAAGTCCACCGTGACCACGGGCTTGGCCAAGGCTGCACTGGCCGCACGGGCGAACGAAATCGCCCACTCGCGGTGTTCTGCATCGCGAAAGTGTTTTTCGCCGGCCGCCTGAGCCACGCAAAGTACTTTGTCAGCGGTCAGCACTTTCCCACTCTGGCGGATCGGTTCGCAGTCCAGCTCGGTGAATTGCTGATCCAGCCATACGCGGGCCTGCTCGTGCGGTATGGGCTGCACCTCCTCCAGATCAATGCGGTAGGTTCTGGAATCGTTCCAGGTCACGGCGACTTGGCTGCGCATGCGATCAACTCCTTGAAAAATGGGGTCGGGGGTATGGGGTCAGACGCCATTGTGCCCTGCCGGCCGGCCTGATCACAAAATCCGGCTTCTCCGACGCCACCTGAACCGAAGGCCCAGACCGCTGTCAAGGATCTTTGCGCCTTCAGCCCGCCAGGCGTTCGGTGCCGCTGCCGCCCTTGTCGGGCCGGTCCTGGAAACCTGATACCCGAAGCGGCGAATGGAAAGCCTCACGCAAGATGCTGGAAGGGGGTCGGGTATTTTGACTCTGGGCTGCATCCCTGAAATCAGTCGCATCGTCCCTTTGATCGAATCGCAACAAGGCCATGGCGCGCCGCGTGATCGCATCGGCCCTGCGCGCGCTTTCCGAATCTGTCGTCAGGCCGCCCGCGTGGTACAGGACAGAAAGATGGCGGGCAAGTAGCTCAGGATGAATACCGGTTCGCGCCGACAAATCATCAAAATCTGCGGGGTTCGTCAGAAGCTCACGCATGATCTCCAGGTGGTCTTCACTGAACCAACGAGCGGGTACTTGCGGAACGCGCCGCAGGTACATGGACTTCCTGCGGTAACGTTCGGGCAAGACATCGCGGGACGTGCGCACCGCGTAGGTCCACATCACCCGGTGCAGGGGCAGGCGCATGAACGACGGCGGAATGCCTTCCGTCGCCTGCTTCACCGGCACCCATTCGGCCATGGCGATGTCAACCGGTCTGGCGGGCACCAGCAGACCCGCATACCAGCGCGAAAAATCGATCACGGCCAGCAAACGGCCTTCGCGCTGCACATGCACCACACCATCAAACTGACCAACGCGCTGGAGCACTTCAGCACCCAGGGCAAACTGGCTGCGCAACGGTCGGAGCCAGGCCTCGAAACGCTGAAGACGCTGGCGCACGCTCGCCTCGTCGTCGGCGTCAAAGAACTCGGCAGAAGCAAACCCTTGGGGCAGCGGCTGTGCAAACGCCAGCGGGCGATCGACCTCAGCGCGGTTGAGCTGCAAGCAGTCGTCACCGTCCAGAGGGTGGCGAATGACCACCGAGTCGCGGTCCTGCACTTCAACCGAATGCCCGTTGATCATCCAGGCGTCGGCCAGGTGCGGATCACAGCAGCTCCACAAGGGCCATCCTTCACGGGCGTGGGTCGCCCAAGCCTGCAGGCGCAGGCCAGCCGGATCCGAAAACCCCAACAAACCCAGACGCAACATCGGCTGTTCCACTACCGTCTCCGCCTTTTATTGATATTGTTCGACCGCCCTGTACACCCCGATGAACCAACCCCGGCGCCAGGCGCGCAAGAATAGCAAGAGGTCGGACAATCAACAAGCGCTCATCGCATGCCCGACTCAACAAGACCAAGAAGCCAGGCGGCCCCTTGGCAGCGACATGGAGATGGGCGGCGACTCAGCGGGCGGCCGTCTGGGCCGCCCGCACCGCGGAAGACAACACGTCCAAAGCCTCCAGTGAGTGGTCCCAACCGAGACAAGCGTCGGTGATGCTCTGGCCGTAGGTCAAGCCCTCCAGAGAGTCTTTTCCTGGCGTGAATTTCTGGGCGCCCTCCTCGATATGGCTCTCAATCATCACGCCAAAGATGCTGCGGGACCCCGCAGAGATCTGAGCGGCGATATCGCGCGCGACTTCCAGCTGCCTTTCGTGTTGCTTGCTGCTGTTGGCATGGCTGCAATCCACCATCAGGCGGGGCGCAAGCTTGGCGGACTCCAGATCCTTGACCGCAGCAGCAACATGGGCTGCATCGTAATTGGGTGCCTTGCCGCCGCGCAG
Source organism: Hydrogenophaga sp. PAMC20947 (assembly GCF_004795855.1). Lineage (NCBI taxonomy): Bacteria > Pseudomonadati > Pseudomonadota > Betaproteobacteria > Burkholderiales > Comamonadaceae > Hydrogenophaga > Hydrogenophaga sp. PAMC20947. Next base: position 4,510,506 of record NZ_CP039252.1, on the reverse strand, counting down.
TATCACGTGGCAGTCGGGATTGCCGTTGGTCTGCACGATGGCCACCTGGCCGTTTTTGTGCACCGACAGGAAGTGGTGCCCACGAGCGGCGGCCTGGATGGCGTCGGTGGCGATCTTGATGTTGCCATCGGTACCGTTCTTGAACCCGATGGGCGCCGACAAACCGGAGGCCAGCTCGCGGTGGACCTGGCTTTCGGTGGTGCGCGCACCGATGGCGCCCCAGGCAATCAAGTCACCGATGTACTGAGGGGAGATCACATCCAGGAACTCGCTGCCTGCGGGCAGACCGAGCCGATTGATCTCGATCAGCAGCTGGCGCGCGATGCGCAGACCTTCGTCAATGCGGAAGCTCTGGTCGAGATAGGGATCGTTGATCAGCCCTTTCCAGCCCACCGTGGTGCGCGGCTTCTCGAAATACACGCGCATCACGATTTCCAGCGTGTCCGCGTACTTGTCGCGCAGGGGCTTCAGGCGGCGCGCGTAGTCCAGCGCAGCGGCTGGATCGTGAATTGAGCAGGGGCCAATGATGACCAGCAAACGCGGGTCTTTGCCTTGCAGGATGTTGTGGATGCGCTGGCGGGTCTGGCCGATCAAGGTTTCAACCGCTGTCCCCCCGATCGGGAAAAAGCGGATCAGGTGTTCGGGAGGCGGGAGCACGGTGATGTCCTGGATACGTTCGTCGTCGGTCTGGCTGGTGCGGTCGACTTGGCGCAGGTGCCAGGCATCTGGGGCGACGGTGGCGGTATTTTTCGAGTTCATCACGGGCTCCTGAAACAAAAAAATGCAGATTGAAGAATGGGACTGAGGCAAAAAAAAACCGCCTGGCTGTGGAAGCCGGCGGTTTGATCGAGATTCGGTGTCGCGTTTACAGCTTCGCCTCTCGTCCGCCTGGGACTGAGAACCAAAAATAAAAACCAAAAGTAGCTGAGCGCAATTTCATTGGAAACAAATGTAGCACAGGCGGATTGCCAATCCATTTGCAATGCCCCCGATCCGCCGCCGGGCCGCCCCAAGGCGGATCAGCCCCCAATGGGGGGGCAGCGACCCGCGCAGCGGCGGAGCGTGGGGGCTCAAGCTTCAGACGGTTCCGCCCACGGTCAGACCGTCAATGCGCAAAGTAGGCTGCCCCACGCCCACTGGCACGCTCTGGCCCTCTTTGCCGCAGGTGCCCACACCACTGTCGAGCTTCATGTCGTTGCCGATCATGCTCACGCGCGTCAGCGTATCGGGGCCATTGCCCACCAGCGTGGCGCCCTTGACAGGGTACTGAATCTGGCCGTTTTCCACCCAGTAGGCCTGGCTGGCGGAGAACACGAACTTGCCCGAGGTGATATCGACCTGGCCGCCACCAAAATTGGTGGCGTACAGCCCCTTCTTGATGCTGGCCACGATTTCCTCGGGGCTCTTGTCCCCACCCGTCATGTAGGTGTTGGTCATGCGGGGCATGGGCACATGGGCGTAGCTTTCGCGCCGGCCATTGCCGGTGGGTTTGACGCCCATCAGGCGCGCATTCATGGCGTCCTGGATGTAGCCGCGCAAGATGCCGTCTTCGATCAGCACGTTTTTCTGCGACGGGTGGCCTTCGTCGTCCACATTGAGCGAGCCTCGGCGGTCGGCAATCGTGCCGTCGTCCAGCACGTTGACGCCCTTGGCCGCCACCCGCTGGCCGATCTTGCCAGAAAATGCACTCGAACCCTTGCGGTTGAAGTCCCCTTCCAGGCCATGGCCCACGGCTTCGTGCAGCAAGATACCGGGCCATCCCGAACCCAGCACCACCACCATTTCACCGGCGGGCGCAGGGCGTGCCTCAAGGTTTGTCAGGGCATTGCTCACCGCGTCGTCCACATAGGACTGCACCATGGCGTCGTCGAAATAGGCCAGGCCAAAGCGCCCACCACCGCCCGACGAACCCACCTCGCGGCGGCCTTTTTGCTCGGCGATGACCGTGACCGACAAGCGGATCAGCGGACGCACGTCGGCGGCCATGGTGCCATCGGCGCGGGCGATCAGGACCACGTCGTGCTCAGCGGCCATGCCTGCCATGACCTGCACGATGCGCGGATCTTTGGCCTTGGCCATTTTTTCCACTTTTTCCAGCAAAGCCACTTTGGCCGCGCTGTCCAGCGTGCCGATCGGGTCTACGCCCGGGTACAGCGAGCGGGATTTCGAAACCTTGGGCGCACGGGCGCGGACCCGTTTGTCCTGCCCCTGCCCCGCGATGGACCGCACCGTGTGGGCAGCGTCCTGCAACGAAGCCCAGGAAAGATCGTCCGAATAGGCAAATGCCGTTTTCTCCCCACTGACCGCGCGCACGCCCACACCTTGATCGATGCTGAAGCTGCCGGTCTTGACGATGCCCTCTTCCAGGCTCCAGCCTTCGCTGCGGGTGGTCTGGAAATACAGGTCGGCATCGTCCGCTCCGCGCGTCATGATTTCGCCCAGCGCGCGCTGCAAATGCGCAGGCGTCAGGCCAAACGGATCAAGCAACTGGGCTTGGGCAACGGCCAGACGGGCCAGGGTGGGTTCGCGTGAAATCATAGGTCCCATTGTAAGAAGGACCGGGCCAGCACGCTGAGCGCGTGGTTATGGCGGTGGTTGCCCGCCGCTGCGCAGGTATTTCAGCAGAGATGCATCGTCGAGTTTGGCCAGTCCGGCCCCATGGGCCTGCGCGAAAACCTGGGCGGCTCGCGCGCCCAGCGGCCCAACAAAGCCAACGGCCTGTGCCGCTTCGACCGCCAACCGGGTGTCTTTTTCCAGCACAGTCACATGGGCCCGTGGCGCCAGGTCACCCGCGATGGCCCGCCGCATGCGGTCGGATCCGATCCAGCTTTGCCCACTGGAACGCTCGATCACATCCAGGGTGGTGTCCAGACGCAGGCCCAGGCGCTCGGCCAGCGCCAACGCCTCGGCTGCCCCCACCAGATTGATACCGGCCAGGAGGTTGTTGACCAGCTTGGTACGGGCGCCATCCCCCACGCGCTCGCTCACGCGGAATTGCTGGGTTGACAGGTCGTTCAGCAAACCGGCGTGCCGGTCCAGAACCCGCGCCGACCCGGCCAGCATCAAGCTCATGCTGCCGTCTCGCGCGCGCCCAGGCCCGCCAGACATGGGTGCGTCGATGCAGGCGATATCGCTCCAGCCCAGCTGCTCCGCCATCGCCTCGGTGTCTTCGGGTGCGATGGTCGGGCACAGCATCACGGTCTGTCCGGAGCGCATGTGTCTGGCCGCACCAAAATCGCCGAACAGCACTTCACGCGCTTCGCGCGCCGTGACCACGCAGACGATCAACACCCCGCCGGGGCGCAACGACGCCACGGCCCGGGCCGGATTTTCGGCCAGCATGGCACCGGCTGCGCGCGCCGCGCGCTGGCAAGTCAAATCGATGTCACATACCGTGACCTTCCACCCTTTTTCGCTCAGCCGAGCCACCATGGCGCCGCCCATGTTGCCCGCGCCAACGACCGCGACCGTGCCCGCAGTCGGCGCGCCTTCAGGAGGCAGCGAGCCGTGCAGCGGTGGGTCGAGGGGGTCGAGACTCATGACTGCATCAGCCGTTTGGATTTGGCAATGGACATCAACACCCCCAGCCCCACGCCCAGTGTGACCATGGCCGTACCTCCATAGCTGATAAAGGGCAAGGGCACACCCACCACCGGCAGGATGCCGCTCACCATGCCCATGTTGACAAAGGCGTAGACAAAAATATTGAGCGTCATGGCGCCCGCCAGGAGGCGGGCAAACAAGGTAGGCGCTTCTGCCGCGATGATCAGTCCGCGAACCACCAGAAAGATGAATCCGGCCATGAGTGCCAGGGTGCCCACCAGGCCAAATTCTTCAGAAAAAGCGGCGAAAATGAAGTCGGTGGTGCGCTCGGGAATGAATTCCAGGTGGGTCTGCGTTCCCTGCATGAAACCCTTGCCCCATACGCCGCCCGAACCGATGGCGATCATGCCCTGGATGATGTGAAATCCTTTGCCCAGGGGATCCTGGGACGGGTCCAGCAAGGTGCAAACCCGCTGGCGCTGGTACTCGTGCAGCACATGCCAGTCGACATTGGGGGCACACCATTCAGTCTCCATGGCGATCAGCGTACCAATGCCGATCGCGACAATCAAGACCGGCGGAATGATCAGCCTCCAGCTCAGGCCTGCGAAAAAAATCACCGCCAGGCCCGAGGCCAGCACCAGCAAGGTGGTGCCCAGGTCCGGCTGTTTGAGGACCAGCGCCGCCGGCACCGCCAGCAACACCCCTGCCACTGCAAAGTCGAGGGGCTTGAGCTGCCCTTCCCGGCGCTGAAACCACCAGGCCAGCATCAGGGGCATGGCGACCTTCATCAACTCGCTGGGCTGAATCACCAAACCCACGTTCAACCAGCGCTGCGCGCCCTTTTTTTCGATCCCAAAAAAGAACACCGCCAGCAGCAGCGCCACACCCAGCGTGTACATGGGGACTGCAAGCGCCATGAGCCGCTGTGGCGGCACCTGCGCGACCAGGAAAAGCACGCCGGCCGCCAGCATCATGTTGCGGCCATGGCTCACGAAACGCGTGCCATGGTCAAAACCCACGGAGTACATGGTGACCAGGCCGGTGCCCGCCAGCAGCAGGACGGCGATCGCCAACGGCACATCAAAACCCTGAAAGATCGGGAAGATGCGTTGCCACAAGTTGGGTTTGTCAAAGACGGCTGCCATGGGTTGATTATCGCCATGGTCCAGGGCACCCGATGGACACTTCACCTATTCTTGCCCCATGCCCACGAACACCTGCCCATCCACCTCCCATGTGTTGTATCTCCACGGCTTCCGCTCTTCGCCGCAGTCGGTCAAAGCGCGCCAGGTGGCCGAGCGCGTCCGGCTGGACCATCCCCAGGTGGTCTGGCACTGCCCTCAACTCCCCCCTTCACCAGCCGCAGCCTGGCGGCTGATCCAGGCCGAAACCGCCGCCTGGCCCTCTGAGCGCATGGTGGTGATCGGCTCTTCCCTGGGCGGTTTTTATGCCCGGGCACTGTCCTTGCAGCGCGGATGTCGGGCCGCGCTGTTGAATCCAGCGGTGTTGCCATCCCGCGATCTGGCACACCACATCGGCGAGCAAACCAGCTGGCACGATCCAGACGAACGGTTTTTCTTTGAGCCAGGCTATGTTCAGGAACTCGAGGCCCTGGAAACCCTGATCCGCCAGAAGGCCCTTCAGCGCCCCCATCGTCCTGACCAGCTGTTTGCCCTCATCACCCAAGGCGACGAAGTGCTGAGCTGGGAGGAAATGTCGGCCGCCTGCGAAGGTGGAACGGTGCGCCTGTTGCCCGGGGGAGACCACGCCATCAGCGATTTTTCTAGGCACATGGACGACCTGTTCCGCTACCTGGCTCTGGTGTTCTGAGACCCGAAAACCGCCGCAGCGTCCATCCGGCAAGCCTGCCCCCGATGGGCAACCCGGGTGAATGTCAGAAAAAGCGGGCCCGCCCAAAGGTGCTCCGACGGCCCGTGGGACAATCGCCAACATGCACATTTTGTTCGACGACGCCGGAAAACTGATGACCGGCCGCCTCATGTCCGAAGCTGAGAGTTCACTGCAGGTGGAGCTCGATTCGGGCAAGCGCGTAAAGGTGAAAGCCGCCAACGCCCTGCTGCGTTTTGAAAAGCCCGCTCCGGCCGAGCTCATGCCCGCAGCCACCGCGCTGGCCGACAGCATGGAGCTGGAGCTGGCCTACGAATTTGCGCCCGAAGAAGACTTCGGGTTTGTGGATCTGGCCCACGAATATTTCAGTGACCACGCCACCACGACCGAACAGGTGGCGGCCTTGGTCTGCCTGCAAGGCGCCCCCCACTATTTCAGGCGCGCCGGCAAAGGCCGTTACAAAAAGGCCCCCGCAGACATCCTCGCCCTGGCTCTCGCCGGGATCGAGAAGAAGAAACAGGTGCAAGTCCAGATCGAAGCCTGGGCGGCCGAACTGGTGGCCGGAACATGCCCCGAGCCTGTGCGGGAGCAGCTCTACAAGATCCTGTTCAAGCCCGACAAGAATGCGCCGGAATACAAAGCCGTGGTGGAAGCCGCACGCAACAGCCACGCAGCGCCACTGGCCTTGCTGGAGCGGGCCGGCGCCATCAGCAGCGCCTACCAGTTCCACTGGCAGCGTTTTCTGTTTGACCAGTTCCCCAAGGGCACGGGCTTTCCCGCCCTGCAAGCGCCGGTCATCGCAGACGATCTGCCTTTGGCGTCGGCCCAGGCTTTTTCGATCGACGACTCCCACACCACGGAAATCGACGACGCCCTTTCCGTTCAGGGGCTGGGCAGCGGATCGGTGACCCTGGGCATCCACATCGCGGCCCCCGGCCTGGCGATCGACCCCGACAGCCCTATTGACGAGGTGGCACGCAACCGCCTGTCCACGGTGTACATGCCGGGGCACAAAATCACCATGCTGCCCGACGAGGTGGTGCAGGCCTACACGCTGATGGCCGGGCGGGACTGTCCCGCCGTGTCCCTTTACGTGACGCTCGACGAAAGCACCCTGGCCGTCACCGACAGCCGCACGGCCCTGGAGCGCGTGCCCATCACACTCAACTTGCGCCACGACCAGCTCGATACCGTGATCACCGAAGCCTGGTTGGCGGGTGAAACGACAACAGAAGCAGCGCCCGCAGAGATTGCAGCGTTGCAGCCCGACCTGGCCTTCCTGTTCCGGTTGGCCCGGCATCTCAAGGCCCAGCGCGAGGTGGTGCGCGGCAAACCTGAAAACTTCACCCGCCCCGACTACAACTTCCGGTTGCAAGGTGTGGTCGGCGATCAGCCCGATGGCAGCGAGACCGTGGTCATTGGCACGCGGCAGCGCGGCGCACCGCTGGACCTGATGGTGGCCGAGGCCATGATCCTGGCCAACAGCACCTGGGGCCAATGGCTGGCGTCTTGTGGCGTTCCCGGCATCTACCGAAGCCAGGCCAGCATGGCGCCGGGTGTCAAGGTGCGCATGGGCACCAAAGCGCAACCCCACGCTGGACTCGGGGTGCCGGCCTACGCCTGGAGCACATCACCGCTGCGGCGCTATGTGGACCTCGTCAACCAATGGCAGATCATTGCTTGCGCGCGCCACGGCAACACCGCCGCCTTGGTCGCACCCTTCAAGCCGAAAGACGCCAACCTGTTTGCCGTGATCAGCGCATTTGACGCGGCCCACAGCGCCTACAACGGCTTCCAGAATGGCATGGAACGTTACTGGACACTCAAGCACCTGGAACAGGCGGGCATCAGCGAGCTGACCGCCACGCTGTTCAAGGACAACCTCGTGCGGGCCGATACCCTGCCACTGGTCTTGCCCGTGATGGGGGCAGAGGGCTTGCCCCGCGGTGCCCATGTGCGCGTGCGCCTGGGTCAAGTGGACGACATCACGCTGGAGGTGTCCGGCACCGTGATCGAGCGGATCGATCAGCCGATGGATGCCCAAACCGACGACGGCGATGGCTCCGGCGACGAAGATGGCGAAGACGACGGCCTTTCAACCCCGCTGGCACTGGCCATCGACGTCAACGAAACGGCCGGCGATGAAAGCGCGGCAGCGCCTGCCGCCGCAGGCTGACCGCCGGCCTTACACGGATAATGCGCGCGTGAAACCGCTTCTGGCCTTCCTCAAACAACTCAGCACTTTGCAGTGGGCGCTCGCCGTGTCGGTGGGCGTTCACGCCTTGCTGCTCACGGTGCGTTTTGTGGACCCCGAGAATTTCAACCGGGTGTTTCAGGACACGCCACTGGAAGTGATCCTGGTCAACGCCAAAAGCGATGAGCGCCCGGACAAGGCCAAAGCGATTGCCCAGGCTTCGCTGGCCGGTGGAGGAGACACGGAAAAGGGCCGCGCAACATCACCGCTGCCCTCAGAGGCCATTGCCCGACTGGGTGATGCACCGGAAGACCAGGAAGAGCGCCGCCTCCAGGAGCTCAAGGAACAGCAAAACCAGATCCTGACCCAAGTGCGCCAGCGCCTGGCCAATCTGCCGCCGCCCGATCTGCAGGCCCTCAATGTCGACCAAGCCTCGATCGAACGCGAGCGCCAGCGCCAAGCGCTCGTCAAGTTGCTGGCTGAAATTGAGAAACGCATCAACGAAGAAAACGCGCGTCCCCGCAAACGCTACATCAGCCCGGCCACACGCGAAGAGGTGTACGCGGTGTACTACGACGAGCTGCGGCGCAAGATTGAAGACAAAGGCACCAGCAATTTTCCCGAAGCGGCGGGCCGCAAGCTCTATGGCGCCTTGACCATGGTGATCACGGTGAACTTCACAGGCAAGGTGCTGAGCTCTGAGGTCGTTCAAACCTCTGGAAACACGACATTGGACCGCCGCGCGCAGGCCATCGTCAAGAGCCTGGACTTCGGCCGCTTCAACGATGCCATGCGCCGCCGCGCCGACCAGATCGTGGTCGTCTCCCGCTTCAAGTTCACGCGTGAAGCCGGCCTTCAAACCCAGATGAGCAGCCAATGAAGTCCGGTCGCAGCCGCCTCCGTTCGCTGGGCAGCTGGTTGCTGTGGGTGCTGCTGGCAGGCGTCGCGCTGCAGCTGTTTTTTGTGGCCCGTGTGGCCATGATGCTGGTGATCGACCCCCAAAGTACCGCTTTCATGCGTTCCGAGGCTTGGCGGATTTCGGAGCAAAGCCTCAGCAGCGACAGCCAGTGGCGCTGGTCTTCCCAGTGGGTCCCCTACGACAAGATCAGTCCGCATCTGAAGCGGGCGGTGATGGCCTCGGAAGACGCTGGCTTCACCGAACACGGTGGCGTGGACTGGGATGCGATTGAATCGGCCTGGGCCAAAAACGAGCGGCGCCAGCAAATCGCCGAAAAACAGGCCACCAAGCGCGCCGAGCGCGAGGCCCGCCGGGCTGCAAAGAACCCGACGGCGGCCAAAGCAGCGGCCGCGAACACGCCAGCCACCGAAAAACCGGTCAAGGTGGTCGGTGGTTCCACCATCACCCAGCAACTGGCCAAAAACCTGCTCCTGTCGGGCGAACGCAACCTGCTGCGCAAGGGCCAGGAGCTGATGCTCGCCCTGACGCTCGAAGCCGTGCTCAGCAAAGAGCGCATCCTGGAGATCTACCTCAACAATGTGGAATGGGGCGAAGGCATTTTTGGCGCCGAGGCGGCTGCCCAGCGCTACTTCAAGAAGTCGGCCAGCCAGCTCGGTGCCGCTGAGGCGGCTCGCCTGGCCGTGATGCTGCCCAGCCCCAAGTTCTTTGAAACCCGCCAGGGTTCGTCCTATCTGGCCCGCCGCACGTCCACCATCGTCGCGCGCATGGGCGGCGTCGACGCCCCATGACCGCCCGCACCAGCGGCACAGATCAGAGCCGCGCGTGAACCTGCGCGCCAAGGCCATGAGCCTGTTCCTGCTGGGTGTGGTGCGTTTGCTCACCGGGGCCCAGGCGCGCTGGCAGGGTTGCCCGCCCAAGGCCGAGCAACGTATTTACTTCGCCAATCACCAAAGCCACGCCGATCTGGTGCTGATCTGGGCGGCGCTGCCCACGGCCTTGCGCAGCATCACCCGCCCCATTGCGGCCAAGGACTACTGGACCGCATCACCTCTCAAGCGCTGGATCACGACCGAGGTGTTCAATGCGGTGTACATCGAACGCGAGCGCAAGGGCGATGAGGATCCCTTGCAGCCCCTGATCGACGCGCTGGAGAGCGGGGACTCGCTCATCCTTTTTCCCGAAGGCACCCGGGGTTTTGAGGAGCTGCCGCAGCCCTTCAAGTCGGGCCTGTACAACCTCGCGCAACGGTTTCCCGGTGTGGTGTTGGTCCCGGCCTGGATCCACAACGTGCAGCGCGTGATCCCCAAGGGAGAGGTGATCCCTGTGCCCATGCTGTGTTCCGTGACCTTTGGCAGCCCCATGCAACTCGAACAGGGCGAAGCGCGCGCCGACTTTCTGGTGCGAGCCCGCGAAGCGGTAATTGAACTGAGCGACGCATGACTTCTTTTCTGCGCAGCCTCACCCCCGACCAGCAGGTCAGCCTGCTGTTTGTGGTGCTCTTTGGCCTCCTGACCCTGGCCACCGGCGTGACCTTGGCGATGTCACTGCGTGAAAAACACCCGACGGAGATGCCCGAACCCACGCGGCGAGGCCTGAAACTGCAGGACTACCAAAGCCTGTTGCGCACCTCCTGGATGATGGCGTTGGTGTTCTGGCTGGCCTGGGCCGCTGGCCAGGGCGTGGCCACAAGCTTGTTTGCTCTGGTGTCGTTTTTGATCCTCCGGGAGTTCATCAGCTTGTCCCCCACGCGCCGGGGCGACCACCGCAGCCTGCTGCTGGCCTTTTTTATCGTGTTGCCCCTGCAATACCTGCTGGTCTGGACCGAACACTTTGACCTTTTCACGGTATTCATTCCGGTGTATGTGTTCCTCGCCATTCCCACCGTGGGCGCCCTGGGCAACGACCCCCACCGCTTCCTGGAGCGCAATGCCAAGCTGCAGTGGGGCATCATGGTCTGTGTCTATGGCATGAGCCATGTACCCGCCCTGCTCTTGCTGGATTTCCCGGGCTTTGATGGAAAGATGGCCTTTCTGGTGTTTTTTCTGGTGCTCGTGGTGCAAACCGCCATGCTGGTCCAGCATGTGGTGGCGCACCGCTTGAGCCAACCCGTGGCACCCGCCATCAGCCAGAGCTTTCACTGGCGCAGTTGGGCCGCAGGGGTGATGGCTGGCGGACTGCTGGGCGCGGCGCTTGCAGGTTTCACCCCCTTCAAACCCCTGCCCGCGATGGCCATGGCCCTGGTCGCAGCGATGGCGGGGAGCTTCGGCCACCTTGTGATGAAAGCCATCAAACGCGACCGTGGCGTCACCCACTGGGGCTCGGCCGGGCGCTCGGTCACCGGCGCCAACGGTTTGCTCGACCGGGTGGACGCGCTGTGTTTTGCAGCCCCCGTTTTCTTCCATTCCGTTCGCTGGAAGTTCGGGCTCTGAGCCTGAGACACAGGTGTAGACCCTATGCGTATTCTTGGCATCGACCCTGGCTTGCAATGCACCGGCTTCGGCGTCGTCGACACCGAGGGACCAGCGCTGCACTATGTCGCCAGCGGCACCATACAAACCAGCCCCAAGGACGGGGCGCTGCTACCCGCCAGACTCAAAATTATTTTTGACGGCATCACCGAAGTGGTCAAGCGCTATCAACCCGAAGTTTCGGTTTGTGAGATCGTGTTCGTCAACGTCAATCCTCAGGCCACATTGCTTCTGGGACAGGCACGGGGCGCCTGCCTGACGGCCCTGGTCGCCAACGGCCTTGGCGTGTCCGAATACACCGCCTTGCAGCTGAAGAAGGCGGTGGTGGGCTACGGTCGGGCGGACAAGGCGCAAATGCAGGAAATGGTCAAACGCTTGCTGAGCCTGCCCGGCTTGCCCGGCAAAGATGCCGCCGATGCACTGGGGCTTTGCATCACCCATGCGCAGGTGGCGAGGTCGATGGCGGCCATCAACAAGGTCAGCCCCTTGCAAGCCCGCACCCATGCGGCTTACAAAGGCGGCCGGAGCTATTGACAGGCTTCTGAAGACGCCATTTTCTACCTTAAGTTCGTAACAAAGGTACATGGCGGAGAGGTGCCAAGCGCCCGGTGAAGCGGCCACGATTTTTTGGTTTTCATTTGGAGAACGTGGGTATTTAGCGATTTTTCTGAGTTGACAAATGTCAATGCAGCCAGACCTTTGGTTTCAACAAGGCACAGCTTTCCACGCAATCCAGTGACACAGTCAAGGCATGGTGTCAGGGCATTCCACGTCCGACCCACGGCTGTTCAACCAACGGCCGCTTGCTCTTGCCAACTCTCATCTGGAATTTCCATGGAACTCGAATTTTTCCGCCTGACTATTGTGTACGGGCACCTCATCGCTTGCTCGGTCGCCATCGGGGCCATACTCGTCAGCGACTTTGCCGCGGTCCGGCAACTGGTTTCCGGCGATCCTTATCGCGGTGAGGATCCCAAACACCTGCAAAGCCTGCAAAAGACCGTGACCCTTGCCCTGGTGGCGCTTTGGATCTCCGGCGCGGTACTGGTCGCGATCGACGTCGCCGGCAAAGGCATGGGCTACTTCGACAATCCGAAGCTGCAAGCCAAAATCATCATCGTCTGCGTGCTCACGCTCAACGGCATCCTGCTGCACAACACCGTACTGCCCCTGATGATGAAGGCCAAAAGCCTCTTGAACCTGTCTTGGGGTCAGCGCGCGGTCGCCCTGTTCACCGGCACCTTCTCCGCAACGTCCTGGTTCTATGCCGCCTTGTTGGGCGTTGGCCGTCCCCTCTCGTGGAAATACCCCCTCATGCTCCTGCTCACCCCCTACTTCGCTTTGATGGCTGGTGGGTTCGCAGGCATGTTTGGCCTGGTGGCCTGGGCACAATACCGCACGAGAAAGGAACCGCGCCACATCGAGCGCGAGGACATGGTCGGGGCCTTCTAAGATCGGGCATCACCCGCACCCGGTCAGTTGGGAACCTGCGGCAAGCAAGGCCGCCCAGCTGCACCTCTCGCTCGCCAGCCGCACAAGGTCCCTGGTGGACGCGCGCCTTTTTTACGCAAGCGCTGGGAGTCCGCGTGGCAGAAGGCGTCGCAGCGAAACTCGTGAAAACCGAAGATCGCGCGGTGATACCGAGAAGCCCAGGGTGCCCCCTGGGCGCAGGCGGTCGTACCGTGCGAGACCGGTTTCTCTCGGGTTGCAGCCGATGTTCCTTCTGCCGCGCAGGGGCCTTGGCGATCATCTGCGCTCAAGCCACGTCGGTCTTGATGAATTCCATTTCGGGGGGGCAGGTCGTTCGCATTGATCGAGTCCAGGCAGGCCCTGTTGCGGTCGTTTTTATGCATGCCGTCGCCATTGAACAGGGCCATCGGGCGCTTCAGACCCGACCTGACTAGGCGCTAAAGCAACCGCTCAAGGACCAGCACGCCGAAGAAACCCAGGGCCGCTATCAAGGTCCATTTCAGGATCTTGAGCCCCCAGGCGCGATAACGCTGCTGGCCTGTACCAATGTAAAACGCGAACGACACGCCTGCGGCCAGCAACAGAAAGAAGATAGCGAATCGGAACAGCACCATGGAGAATTCCCAGGCTCAGCTTTACCAGGCGGGCGCGAGCTGGGCGAAGCCGGCCGGCGCATCCCGGTCTTGCTGGAAGGTCACGATTTCGTAGGCGTCGGGCTGGGCCAACAAGGCGCGCAGCAACTGGTTGTTCATGGCGTGGCCCGAGCGGAACGCGCTATAGGCTGCCAGCAGTGGCTTGCCAATCACATAGAGATCCCCGATCGCGTCCAGGATCTTGTGCTTGACGAATTCGTCCTGGTAGCGCAAGCCATCGGCATTGAGTACCTTGACATCGTCCATCACGATGGCGTTATCCAGCCCACCGCCCAGCGCCAAGCCATGCGACCGCATCATCTCGACATCCCGGGTGAAACCGAAGGTGCGGGCACGGGCGATTTCGCGCGCGTACCGGCCGCTGCCCATATCGAACTCCACCCGCTGCCCGCTGGAATTCACGGCCGGGTGGTCGAACTCGATTTCAAACGCCAGCTTGTAGCCGTGGTAGGGGTCCAGACGGGCCCACTTGAGGCTGCGGCCTTCACCTTCGCGCACCTCAACGGATTTCTTGACGCGGATAAAGCGCTTGGGCGCCGCCTGCACCGCGATGCCCGCGCTTTGCAAGAGGTAGACAAATGAAGCCGAAGAGCCATCAAGAATGGGCACCTCTTCGGCGGTGATGTCGACATACAGATTGTCCAGTCCCAGGCCCGCCGCGGCGCTCATCAGGTGTTCGATGGTGTGCACCTTGGCCCCACCATTGGAAATGGTCGATGCCAGACGGGTGTCTGTGACCGATTCCGCCGACACCGGGATGTCCACCGGCTCAGGCAAATCCACACGCCGGAACACGATGCCGGTGTCGGGCGCAGCGGGACGCAGCGTCAACTCCACCCGCTGCCCGCTGTGCAGGCCGACACCGACCGCTTTGGACAAGGATTTGAGGGTACGTTGAGCCAGCATTCGGGTATTTTAGTTTTTCATCCGCCGTTTGTGAGACAGCAAACTCTATTCCTGAGATCTAAAAAACCAATCCTCTGTGAGATGGATCGAACGAAAAGCGTAGCGAGCGCTCCGAGGTGACGCTGAAGCGCGGAGCCGTACTCACGTACGGCGAGCACTGCAAGCGTCAAATCGGAGTGCGCAGTAGCTTTGCGTCGATCAATCGGCTTGTTTGCGGAGGAAGGCTGGAATCTCGAAGTCGTCCATGCCACCCGAAGACAGCGCGTCCACTTTGGCGGCTGCCTGCGTGCGGTTCGTGCGCCAGACGCTGGGGGTCGCCATGGCGTTGTAATCAGGCTGCGCCACACCCACGGGACCCGTACCGGCATTCGACGATGGGACGTGGAACGGCACGTTGTCGGTACCGGTACGCAGCACCTGCAGGGGCGGCGCCGTGCGGCGTGCGTTCTGACGGGACAAACCGGTGGCCACAACGGTCACGCGCATTTCATCGCCCAGGGTTTCGTCGTAGGCCGCGCCGTAGATGACGTGTGCCTCGGGCGAGGCGTAGGCACGGATGGTGTTCATCGCCAGCTTGGACTCGGACAGCTTGAGCGAACCCTTCGCGGCCGTGACCAGCACCAGCACGCCCTTGGCGCCCGACAGGTCGATGCCTTCCAGCAGCGGGCAGGCGACAGCTTGTTCGGCCGCGATGCGGGCGCGGTCCGGGCCAGCGGCCACGGCCGTGCCCATCATGGCCTTGCCAGGCTCACCCATCACGGTGCGCACGTCTTCGAAGTCGACGTTGACGTTGCCGTACTCATTGATGATTTCGGCAATACCGCCGACGGCGTTCTTGAGCACGTCGTTGGCATGGGCAAAGGCTTCGTCCTGCGTGACGTCGTCCCCCAGCACTTCCAGCAGTTTGTCGTTGAGCACCACGATCAGCGAGTCCACATTGGCTTCGAGCTCGGCCAGGCCGGCGTCGGCATTCTGCATGCGCTTGCCACCTTCGAAGTCGAAAGGCTTGGTGACCACGCCCACCGTCAAGATGCCCATTTCCTTGGCCACGCGGGCAATCACCGGCGCGGCGCCGGTGCCGGTGCCGCCGCCCATGCCGGCCGTGATGAACAGCATGTGAGCGCCGTCGATGGCCGCGCGAATTTCGTCGATGGCCATTTCAGCGGCGTCGCGACCCTTTTCGGGCTTGCTGCCGGCACCCAGGCCGGTCGCGCCGAGCTGGATGGTGCGCGTTGCCGAACTGCGGGTCAGCGCCTGGGCATCGGTGTTGGCACAGATGAACTCCACGCCTTGCACACAACGCGCAATCATGTGGTCCACCGCATTGCCGCCGCCGCCGCCCACGCCGATCACCTTGATCTGTGTGCCTTGGTTGAACTCTTCCACTTCAATCATTTCGATGGTCATAACACTCTCCTGTTGGTGCCCTGGCGACCTGGAGTAGCCGGGCGATTCTTAAAAATTCAAATGGGTTTTCTTGCCGCTATTGTCAGGCCTGTTCGCGGGGCGGCCCGGTGCCTTTTCCGCACTGGGCCACCGGCCTTCGTCGGCGGGGTGGTGGACCGCCCGCCCCCGGATCGTGGCGCGAAGACAAACGGGTATGCCTGTGTGTGTTGTTCATCAGAATGTCCCCACAAACCAGTTTTTCACGCGCTCCAGTGCGCCTTGCATGGAGCCCGCTTTCTGCGCCACCTTGTGGCCACGAACGCGGGCCAGCCGGGCTTCTTCCAGCAAGCCCATCACAGCGGACGAACGGGGCTGCGCCACCATGTCCGACAACGCGCTGGCGTAGTGCGGCATGCCGCGGCGCACCGGCTTGAGGAAGATGTCTTCCCCCAGCTCGACCATGCCGGGCATCACTGCGCTGCCGCCGGTGAGCACGATGCCCGAGGACAGCACTTCCTCGAAGCCCGATTCCCGCACCACCTGTTGCACCAGGGCGAAAATTTCTTCGACCCGCGGCTCGATCACACCCGCCAGTGCCTGGCGGCTCAGCATGCGTGGGCCGCGGTCACCCAGACCGGGCACCTCCACCTGCGTGTCCGGGTCGGCCAACAGCTGTTTGGCGCAACCGCTTTCCACCTTGATGTCTTCGGCGTCTTTGGTCGGGGTGCGCAGCGCCATGGCGATGTCGCTGGTGATCAGGTCACCGGCGATCGGGATCACCGCCGTGTGGCGGATGGCCCCCCCCGCAAAAATCGCCACATCGGTTGTTCCGGCGCCGATATCCACCAACACCACGCCCAGTTCTTTTTCGTCTTCGGTCAACACCGCCTGACTGGAGGCCAGGGGGTTGAGCATGAGCTGGTCCACTTCCAGGCCGCAGCGGCGCACACACTTGATGATGTTCTCTGCAGCGCTCTGGGCACCCGTGACGATGTGCACCTTGGCTTCGAGGCGTATGCCGCTCATGCCAATGGGTTCCTTGACCTCCTGGCCGTCGATCACAAACTCCTGGGGTTCCACCAGCAGCAGGCGCTGATCGGTCGAAATGTTGATGGCCTTGGCCGTTTCAATCACGCGGGCCACATCGGCCTGGGTGACTTCTCGGTCCTTGATCGCCACCATGCCACTGGAATTGATGCCACGAATGTGGCTGCCGGTGATGCCCGTGTACACACGGGCAATGCGGCAGTCGGCCATCAGTTCGGCCTCTTTCAATGCCGCCTGGATGCTTTGTACGGTCGCGTCGATGTTGACCACCACGCCGCGCTTGAGGCCGTGACTGGCCGAGACGCCCAGGCCCGCGAGCTTGAGTTCGCCATTGGCCTGGACCTCGGCCACCACCACCATGATTTTGGCGGTGCCAATGTCGAGTCCAACCACCAGATCCTTGTATTCCTTGGCCATGATCGTTTCTTGTTTACCGGGTCTTTGAGGTGGAAGAAGGGCCGTCTTCGGTGACGGTGGTCACGCCGCGCATGCGCAGGGCGTAGCCGTTGGGATAACGCAGGTCGACCGATTGCACGGCGCCTGGATAACGTTGCGTGAGCTGGCTGAGCGTGGCGGTGAAACGGTGAACCCGCTCCAGCAGCTCGGCCGATTCACCACGGCCGAGTTCGATGGCTGCGCCGCTGTCCAGCGTGGCACGCCAGCTGCCTTGGTCGGTGAGCTCGAGCCGCACGATTTCAAGCTCCAGGCGCTTGAATTCGGTAGAAAGGATCTGGAACAAATCCCAGACACGTCCAGACAGTTCTGGCGGACCCGCCAGCTCAGGCAAACCTTCGCCCTCATCCGGACTGGCCTCAAACACTTCGCCCATCCGGCTGACGAGGTAGCCCGAACCCGCTTGTCCCCACCAGGCCACCGCACGGTGCTCTTCCAGCGTCACACGCAGGCTGTTGGGGAAGTCCCTTTGCACGCGGGCATGGCGCACCCAGGGCACCGATTCAAACATTGCGCGCACGGGTTGCAGGTCGAGCGCCAGCAAGCCGCCGGCCAGATTGGTTTTCAAGGACGAGGCGAGCTGCGCGCGCAGCCCCACAGCGTTCTGGTGGTCCACCTCGCCTTGCACGGTGATGGAGCGCACCGCCCAGAAGGGGTGGCGCAGCACCCAGTTGCCCAAAGCCACCAGGCACAGGACGGCGAACACCATCACCAGGGTGTTGGTCACCACAGTCATGAGTTTGACGTCCAATGGAAGGTCGGGTTGGGACATGGCGGGGCGGGTTGTTAGCCGTGCGTGGAAACAGCGTTGTCCAGCAATGCGCCGGCCAACAGGGACAAACACAGGTCTTCGTAAGACAGGCCAGCCGCGCGCGCCGACATCGGCACCAACGAATGGCCGGTCATGCCGGGCGAGGTGTTGATTTCCAGCAGGTAGGGCTGGCGGGTGGTGGCGTCGATCATCACGTCGGCACGCGACCAGCCACGGCAATCCAGCGTGAGGAAGGCTTTCAGGACCAGCGCCTGGATGCGCTCTTCTTCGCCCTCGGGCAATCCGCAGGGCACGAGGTACTGGGTGTCGTCGGTGAAGTATTTGTTCTGGTAGTCGTAGTTGCCGTCAGGCGCCACGATGCGGATCACAGGCAAGGCACGCGCCTGGTCACCCGTGCCCAGCACCGGGCAAGTCACTTCGTCGCCTGCGATGAACTGCTCGCACATCACCATGGGATCTTGCAGCGAGGCCAGCGCATAGGCCGCTTCACATTGCTCCAGCGTGGTCACTTTGGTGAGCCCGATGGTTGAACCCTCGCGCACCGGCTTGACGATCATGGGCGATCCGAGATCAGCGAAAGCCGCGCGGGTATCTGCTGCACTCCTGACCTGCCGCCAGGCGGGAGTGGACAGGCCTTCGGCGATCCAGATGCGCTTGGTCATGAGCTTGTCCATGGCCACGCTGGAGGCCATGACACCAGGGCCGGTGTAGGGAATGCCCATCAGCTCAAGCGCTCCTTGCACCGTGCCGTCTTCGCCGAATCGGCCATGCAAGGCGATAAAACACCGGTCAAAACCTTCATGCTTGAGTTCGCTCAACTCGCGTGCGGCCGGATCAAACGGGTGTGCGTCGACGCCCTTGGCCCGCAGCGCCGTCAGGACACCGTTGCCCGACATCAAGGAGACCTCGCGCTCGGCCGAGCGGCCGCCCAGGAGGACGGCCACTTTGCCCATGGCCTTGGGATCGACAGCGGGAAGGTTCAGTTGGTTTGTGTTCATGCTGGTTCTGCTTTCTCGGCGGCGGCTTGCGCCAGCTCCACGGTCTGGCCAGCGACGGCCCCGATGGTGCCCGCGCCCATGCACAGCACCACGTCGCCATCCTGTGCGTTGTCCAGGATGGCCTGCGGCATGGCGGAGATCTCATCGACGAACACCGGCTCAAGCTTGCCCGCCACCCGCAAGGCGCGTGCGAGAGAGCGGCCATCGGCGGCCACGATAGGCGATTCGCCAGCGGCATACACCTCGGCCAGCAGCACCGCATCGGCCTGGCCGATGACCTTCACAAAGTCTTCGAAGCAGTCGCGTGTTCGGCTGTAGCGGTGGGGCTGAAAGGCCAGCACCAGGCGCCGGCCTGGGAACGCTCCGCGCGCTGCGGACAAGGTCGCGGCCATTTCCACCGGGTGGTGACCGTAGTCGTCCACCAGGGTGCAGGTACCACCCGAAGGCAGCGCCACTTCACCGTAGTGCTGGAAGCGGCGTCCCACGCCCTTGAATTCGGCCAACGCTTTCACCACCGCAGCGTCCGGCACACCCAGCTCTTCGGCGATACCGATGGCCGCGAGCGCGTTGAGCACGTTGTGGTTGCCCGGCAGGTTCAGCACCACGTCAAGATCGGGCAGGGAGCCAGTGTTGTTGGCCCGCTGGACCGTGAAGTGCATTTCACCGGCCACAGGCCGCACATTGACTGCGCGCAACTGCGCGTCCTCGGCGAAGCCGTAGGTGGTGATCGGTCGTGCGATCAACGGCAGGATGTCGCGGATCGCCGCATCGTCCACACAAACCACGGCCGCGCCGTAGAAGGGCATGCGGTGCAGGAATTCGATGAAGGCGCCCTTGAGCCGCTCGAAGTCGTGCCCATAGGTGTCCATGTGATCGGCGTCGATGTTGGTCACCACCGACACCACCGGCAACAGGTTCAGGAACGAGGCATCGGATTCGTCGGCTTCGACCACGATGTACTCGCCCGAGCCCAATTGGGCGTTGGCTCCCGCGCTGTTGAGGCGCCCGCCGATGACAAACGTCGGATCCATGCCGGCGGCGGCCAACACACTCGCCACCAGACTGGTGGTGGTGGTTTTTCCGTGGGTGCCGGCAATGGCCACACCCTTTTTCATGCGCATCAACTCGGCCAGCATCACCGCCCGTGGCACCACTGGGATCAACTTGGCGTGGGCTGCCACGACTTCCGGGTTGTCTTCTTTGACTGCGGTCGAGGTCACGATGGCATCCGCGCCTTCGATGTACCGCGCATCGTGGCCCAGGAATACCTCGGCGCCGAACGACACCAGGCGCCGTGTGGCCGCGTTCTCGCCCAGGTCGCTGCCCGAAATGCGGTAACCCTGGTTCAGCAGGACCTCGGCGATGCCGCTCATGCCGGAGCCACCGATGCCGACGAAATGGATATGGCGAATGGCATGTTTCATGCCGGTGTCACTTTCGAAAGTTGTTCACAGGCGGCCACAACGGCTTGCACAGCATCGGTTTTTTGCATTTGTTTGGCTTTCAACGCCATGTTCAGCAGTTGGTCACGTGTCACGGTCTTCAGGCGTTCGGCCAGCATGGCAGGCGTCAGCTCGGTTTGCGGCACGAGCCAGGCGGCCCCGGCCTCAACCAGAAAGCGGGCATTCGTGGTCTGGTGGTCATCCACGGCAAAGGGGAAAGGCACAAACAGGGCGGCGGCCCCCACCGCAGCGATCTCGGTAACCGTGCTGGCGCCTGAGCGGCAGAGAATGAGATCCGCGTCGGCAAAGGCCTGGGCCGTGTCATCAATGAAGGGGGTCAGATCGGCGGTCACGCCAGCCGCAGCGTAATTGGCGCGCAAGGCGTCGATCTGTTTCTCACCGCTCTGGTGCAACACGGTCGGCCGTTGATCCACGGGCAACAGGGCGAGTGCTTGGGGCACGGTGTCGTTGAGCGCCTTGGCGCCCAGGCTGCCACCGACCACCAGCAAGCGCAGCGGGCCGGTTCGCCCCTGCCAGCGTTGCGCAGGCCCTGGCTGGCGCAGGAACTCACTGCGCAAGGGGTTGCCCACCCATTCGGCTTTTGCAAACACGTGGGGGAAAGCGGTGAACACCCGGTCAGCGAGTCCGCTCAACACCTTGTTGGCCATGCCCGCCACCGAGTTTTGCTCGTGCAGCACCATGGGCTTGCCCAAAAGGGTGCCCATCATGCCGCCCGGGAAAGTGATGTAGCCCCCCAAGCCCACCAAGACGTCGGGGCGGACCCGGCGCACGACCTGAAGCGCCTGCCAGAAGGCCCTGAGCAAACGCAGCGGCAGCAACACCAGGGTCTTGATCCCTTTGCCACGCACGCCACCAAAGTCGATTGTCTCGAGCGCAAAGCCCCGGGGGGGTACCAGCCGGCTTTCCATGCTGCCGGGCGAGCCCAGCCAGTGCACCCGCCAGCCGCGTTCGTGCAAGGCCTCGGCCACGGCAAGGCCCGGGAAGATATGCCCGCCGGTGCCGCCAGCCATGATCAGGGCGCAGGGTTGGCGGCTCATGAGCGACCTCCCTTCATCAACAAACGGTTCTCATAATCCACGCGCAGGACGATGGACAAGGCAATCAATTCCAGCAGGATGGCCGATCCGCCGTAGCTCATGAGGGGCAAGGTGAGGCCTTTGGTCGGCAAGGCCCCCAGATTCACGCCGATGTTGATGAAACACTGAAAACCCATCCACAGGCCAATGCCCTGGGCCACCAGGCCGGAGAAGACCTGGTCCAGTGCGATGGCTTGTCGGCCAATGTGCATGATGCGGCGAATCATCCAGAGAAAGACACCGATCAGGATCAGCACACCCACCAGACCAAACTCCTCACCGATCACGGCCAGCAGGAAGTCGGTGTGTGCTTCGGGCAACCAGTGCAGCTTCTCCACGCTGCCACCCAGGCCCACGCCGAAAATTTCACCCCGGCCAAAGGCAATCAAGGAGTGCGACAGCTGATAGCCTTTGCCCAACGCGTATTCGGCGCTCCAGGGATCGAGATAGGCAAAGATGCGCTCCCGACGCCATTCGCTCATCATGACCATCAGGGCAAACGCACCGACAACCACCAGGGCAATCAGGAAAAACATGCGGGCGTTCACACCGCCCAGAAACAGGATACCCATGGCGATGACCACGATCACCATGAAGGCACCCATGTCGGGTTCGGCCAGCAACAACATGCCCACAACGGCGAGCGCCACTGCCATGGGCAACACGGCGGCGAAGAAGCGCTCCTTCACCTCCATCTTGCGGACCATGTAATCGGAGGCGTAGAGCAAGACCGTGAGCTTGGCGAGCTCGGACGGCTGGAAATTGATGATGCCCAGCGAGAACCAGCGGCGTGCGCCATTGACGCCTTTGCCGATGAAGGGAATCAACACCAGAACCAGCAGCAGCAGGGCCAGTGCAAACAGCCAGGGCGCCATGCGCTCCCAGCTGTTCATGGAAAACTGGAAGGCCACCATCGCCCCGATCAGCCCAATGGCGATGGCAATGCCATGGCGCATCACAAAATGGGTCGAGGCGTAATTGGCAAAACGGGGGTTGTCGGGCAATGCGATGGAGGCCGAATACACCATGACGATGCCCCACGACAGCAGGGCAACGATCACCCAAACCAAGGGCTGATCAAAACCCAGCTCGCCCACGGGCGTGCTGCGGGTGCCGGCGTAGGTGCGATTCGAAAGGCGCACAGGCAGGCCATCGCCCGTGGCCGGGCGCAAGCCCACCAAGCGCGGCAGCTGGGCGACAACACTGTCTCGCCAGCTTTTGAAAGTTGCACGAAGGGCCTTCATCACAAAGTGCCCTCCATATCCACACCGTGCTCATGCGCGATATCGGCAACGGCTTGTACAAACACCCGGCCACGGTGTGGGTAGTTGTCGAACTGGTCGAGACTGGAACACGCCGGCGACAGGAGCACGGCATCGCCCGACAACGCAGCGCCTGCCGCCAGCTGGACCGCATCGACCAGGCTGGCTGCGTCGTCCAGCGGTACCCCTGCATCAGACAGGGCGGCGTGGACACTGGCACGGATCGCAGGGGCATCGCGCCCAATCAGGAAAACGGCACGGGCGTGCTGCGCCAAGGCGGGTGCCAGCGGCGAAAAATCCTGCCCTTTGCCATCACCCCCAAGGATCAGGACCAGGTGCCGCTCAGCGCCCAAACCCTGAATGGCGGCCAGCGTCGCACCGACGTTGGTTCCCTTGCTGTCATTGAAGTACTCCACGCCTTCAATCAGCGCCACGGATTCAACCCGGTGCGGTTCGCCGCGGTATTCGCGCAGGCCGTGGAGCATCGGCGCCAGCTGTGCGCCAGTCGACGTGGCCAGCGCGAGCGCCGCCAAAGCATTGGCGGCGTTGTGCCGCCCTCGGATGCGCAGCGCATCGGCGGGCATCAGCCGTTGGAAATACAGATCTTCTTCGTCGTCCTGGTTGCGACCCTTCTTGCGGGTTTCGTCCACGGCCAGTGCGCGCACCAACCAGGTCATACCGTTGACCGTTTCCAGGCCCCAGTCGCCAGCCCGCACAGGCTCGTCCAGCCCAAAACTGGCCCAAGGGCGTGCGGGTTGCTGGCGGTTGCGGCCGCTGATTTTCACCGTGACCATTGGCGGCACGAACGCCAGCGTGTGGGGGTCGTTGCGGTTGACCAGCATCAGGGCTTGTTGCCCGAACACTGCGGCCTTGGCCTGCGCATACGCGTCCAACGAACCATGCCAGTCGAGATGGTCCTCGGAAATATTGAGCACCGTGGCGGTCGTTGGAACCGCATCCCAGGGTCCACCGGCGGTGGCATCGAGCTGGAAGCTGGAAAGCTCCAGCACCCAGACTGCAGGCAAATGGGGCGGTTGAGGGGGCTCCACCGGTGGTGGCACCAGCAAGGGAGCCGCGCCCTCTTCCTCCGCGTCCACCGAACCGGCTTCATCAGCCGCTTCGTCATCGGTTGCGTCAACCTCCACATCGGTCGCAGGTGCTTCATGCACCAAACGGCCCTGGACCGGCTCATTCGCCGTTTCGCTGGACGGGACCGTCACTGTCTCGGCCTCGGCTGTGGTCGCGGCCTCTTGCGCCAGCTGGGCCGCCTCGGCAAGGTCTTGTTCGTTGGCCGTGGCCTCGGCATCCAAAGCCTGCGACAACACATCCAGCAACGCCGGGCCAATGTTGCCCGCCACCGCGACCGGCACGCCGCAGCGCTCCAGCAACAAACCGGTCAGGGCCGTCACGGTGGTTTTGCCGTTGGTTCCCGTGATGGCCAGCACCTTGGGGCGGTAAGCCCACTCAGCGCGCTGGCCCAATTCACCCAACGCAGCCGCAAACAGGTCCAGCTCACCCCAGAGGGGGACGCCGTGTTCCTCCGCCCATTCACGCACACCGCTCAATGCCGCCGGGGCCAGGCCGGGGCTGCGGGCGATCAGGTGCCAACCACACCGGTCCATCAATTCCCGGTCAAAGGCGCCGTGAAGGAAAGCCACCTCAGGGCATTGCTCCCGCAAAACGCCCAGCTGCGGGGGCTGTGCCCGGGTATCGGCCACCGACACCTTGGCACCCGCTCGCACGCACCAACGCGCCATCGCCAGGCCGGAGATGCCCAGGCCCAGGATCAGAACGGATTGGTCCTTCAAGTGGTTCATCGCAGCTTCAAGGTGGACAGGCCCACGAGGCACAACAACATGGTGATGATCCAGAAGCGCACGACCACCTGGGTCTCCTTCCAGCCCTTTTTCTCAAAATGGTGGTGCAGCGGCGCCATCTGCAGCAGGCGGCGACCCTGGCCGTAGCGGCGCTTGGTGTACTTGAACCAGCCCACCTGGGCCATCACCGACAGCGCCTCGACCACAAAGATGCCGCCCATGATGGCCAGCACGATTTCCTGGCGCACGATCACGGCGATGGTGCCCAGCGCCCCGCCCAAAGCCAGCGCGCCCACGTCTCCCATGAACACCTGCGCCGGGTGGGTGTTGAACCAGAGGAACGCCAGGCCGGCTCCGGCCATGGCCGCGCAGAACACCAGCAGCTCGCCAGCGCCCGGAAGGTGCGGCAGCAGCAGGTAGCGGGAGAACACCGAGCTGCCCGTCACATAGGCAAAAACACCCAATGCCGACCCGACCATCACCACCGGCATGATGGCCAGGCCATCGAGACCATCGGTGAGATTCACGGCGTTGCTCGATCCGACGATGACCAGGTAGGTCATGATCACGAAACCGAACACACCCAGGGGGTAGCTCACTTCCTTGAAAAAGGGCACCAGAAGGCCTGCACGGGGCGGCAGGTCGATGGTGAAGCCCGAGACCACCCAGTTGTAGAACAGCTCCAGCACCCGCAGGTTGCTGGTTTCCGACACGCTGAACACCAGATAAAAAGCGGCAAGCAATCCGATCACGGACTGCCAGAAATACTTCTCCCGCGAGCGCATGCCCTCAGGATCCTTGTGCACGACCTTGCGCCAGTCATCGACCCATCCGATCGCACCAAAGCCCAGGGTGACCAGCAGCACAATCCAGACAAAGCGGTTGGAGAGGTCAAACCACAGCAGCGTGGAAAGCGCGATCGCAAACAGGATCAGCACGCCCCCCATGGTCGGCGTGCCGCTCTTGCTCATGTGGGACTGCATGGCGTAGTCGCGGATCGGCTGACCAATCTTCAGCGCGGTGAGGCGGCGGATGAAGAACGGCCCAGCGACCAACCCCACAATCAGGGCGGTCAGGGCGGCCATCACGGCGCGAAAGGTCAGGTACTGCACCACCCGCAGGAACCCGAACTCGGGTCCCAAGGTTTGCAGCCACTGGGCCAGACTAAGCAGCATGCGACGCATCCTTTTTGGGTTGTTGTTGGGCCAGGCGCGCAGACGCCGCCTGCAAGGCGTTCACCACACGCTCCATTCGCATGAAACGGGATCCTTTGACCAGCACGCTGCGGTATTCGGCCGCAGTGGCGCAAATTTGGGCCGCCAGCGCGTCCACATCGCCCCACAGACGAGGCGCTTCTGCACCCTCGGTCTGCAAGGCCGCGACGGCCTGCGCCATCCAGGCTCCAGCCACATCCACGTTGTCAATGCCCCGGGCCTGCGCATGGCGCAGCACTTCCAGGTGAAACGCCAGGCCTTCGTCACCCACTTCGCCCATATCCCCCAACACCAGCCGACGCGGCCCGGGCAGCTCAGCCAGCACATCGATGGCGGCAATCACCGAATCGGGGTTGGCGTTGTAGGTGTCGTCCACCAGGGTCATGGGACCGGATGCCCACATGATCTCGCTGGCCCGCGAGCGGCCACCCACGGGCTCAAACTGCGTCAGTCCTTGCGCAATTTTTTCAAGGGACACGCCAGCCGCCAGCGCACACGCCGTGGCCGCCAGCGCATTGCGCACGTTGTGCCGTCCTGCGATGTGCAAGCGGCAGTTGAACGCGCCTTTTGGTGTGCGGATGTCCACACTCCATGCACCGTCGATCCAGTCGGCCTGGCCAGCCTGCACCTCGGCCGCGGGATCGCGATCGCTGAAGGTCAGCTGCTCCCGTGCACCCGCGAGGCCACGCCAGACTGCCGTGTGCGCGTCATCGCTGGGGAAGACCGCAACGCCGCCATCGGACAGCGCCCGGATCACCTGGCCGTTTTCAATCGCCACCGCTTCGATCGTTGCCATGAATTCCTGGTGTTCACGCTGCGCGTTGTTCACCAGCGCCACGGTCGGCTGGGCCAGTCCGGCGATGTAGGCGATTTCACCCGGGTGGTTCATGCCCAGCTCCACCACGGCAAGGCGATGGGTGTCGCGCAGGCGCAGCAGGGTGAGTGGAACACCAATGTGGTTGTTGAAATTGCCCTGCGTGGCCAACGCCGCGTCACCCACTTCGGCGTGCAGAATGGCGGCGACCATCTGTGTCACCGTGGTCTTGCCGTTGCTCCCCGTGACGGCGATCAACGGCCCAGACCACTGTTGCCGCCAGCGCTGGGCCAGTTGGCCCAGTGCCTCCAAGGTGTCGGGAACCTCCACGCCACCCAGACCAGCGTCGGCCAGGCCCTGGTGCGCGATGGCACCGACGGCGCCAGCCGCTTGCGCCTGGGTCAAAAACGTGTTGGCATCAAAGCTGTCACCCTTGAGCGCGACAAAAAGATCGCCCGCTCGCAGACTGCGAGTGTCGGTGTGCACGCGCTCAATAGGACCAGCCAAGGCCCCGACCAACTGGGCGTTCGGCAGTTGCGGCAGCAGTTGCTCCAGAATTTTCATGCCTGTGCTCCCGCCATCTGCGGTCGCAGCTTCAAGGCGGCGCTTGCGTGGCCCAGATCCGAAAACGGGGTCTTCACACCCTGGATATCCTGGTAGTCCTCATGGCCCTTGCCCGCAATCAACACCACATCCCGAGCGTCGGCTGCCTTGATGGCCACTGCGATCGCGACAGCGCGATCCACTTCAACCATCGCCTCGCCGGCGTCCAGAACGCCCTGCACCATCTGCGCCAGAATCCGAGCCGGATCTTCGCTGCGCGGGTTGTCGCTGGTCAGCACCACACGCTGGGCCTCCCGCTCGGCCACCGCGGCCATCAGGGGTCGCTTGCCCGCATCCCGATCACCACCGCAACCAACCACGACCCACAATGAGCCCCCCCGCTCTGCGGTGATGGGTTGCAGGGCTTGCAAAGCTTTCTCCAGGGCATCGGGCGTGTGGGCATAGTCCACCAGCACCATCGGCTGACCAGTCTGCACCTCTCCCGCCCGCTCCATGCGACCCGGCACCGGCGTCAGGGACGCGCAGGCCTTCACAGCGTCATCCAGCGCAACACCCAAAGCGCGCAAGGTGGCAAGACCACACAACACATTGCTGACGTTGTACTTCCCCACCAGCGAAAGACGCAAAGTGGCTTGCGCGCACACGGCGCCCTGGCGGTCACACTCTTCAATGGTGAACCGCATGCCGTCCTTGGTGTGGGTCAGCCCTTGGGCCGACAGGCGCGCGGGGCCGCCCACGCTCACCGTCCACGTGTCGACGGGCCGGCCTTGCAGGCCGGTCAACAAATCTGCACTCCTGGCATCGTCCAGATTGATCACCGCTGCCGCCAGCTCCGGGCGATCGAACAGGCTGGCCTTGGCCGCCCAGTAGGCAGGCATGCTGCCGTGAAAGTCCAGGTGGTCCTGGGTGAAATTGGTGAACACCGCGACACGGATGCGTGTCGCGTTGAGGCGCCCTTCGACCAAACCAATGGAAGAAGCCTCAATGGCGCAGGCTTCCAGGCCGCTGTCGCGCATGCTGCGCAGACGCGACTGGAGCAGCACCGGGTCGGGTGTGGTGAGGCCGGTGGGCACGAGGGCATGGCCGGACTCACCCGCCAGGGGAGGACGGCCGATGCCCAGGGTTCCGACCACAGCGCAGGGCGTGTGTGCGGCCGACAGCAACTGCGCGACCCACCAGGCCGTGGAGGTTTTGCCATTGGTTCCCGTGATAGCCACCACGGCCAGCGATGCGCTCGGATCGCTGTGGAAGGCGCTGGCGATGGCGCCGGCCTGGGCCTTGAGATCGGGCACCGCGATGACCCGCGCATCGTCGAAATCGAATGCCTCGACGCCGGCGCGCTCCACCACGGCAACTGTGGCTCCGGCCTCCAGCGCCGAACGCACAAAGCGACGACCATCGGTCGCAGCGCCGGGCCAGGCCACAAAACCATCGCCCGTCGCCACCAGGCGGCTGTCGCACACCAGCGCCCCCGTTACGCGCTCGCGCAACCACTGCGCGACCGCCACAGGCGTATTCATCTCGACGCTCACCTTGAACCTCCGGCCATGGCAGAAGGCAACATGCAATGACCGTGGTTGATCACGTGGGCGGCGGGCATCAAAACGACTCCTCCACCGCTTCAGTCACGATCTGTGGCTTCACGTTCATGTCCGGCTGAACCCCCAGAATACGCAAGGTCTGCTGCACCGTTTCGCTGAAAACGGGCGCGGCCACCAGACCCCCGAAGTACTTGCCATTCGAAGGCTCATCAATCATCACGGCGACCACAATGCGCGGTGAATCGATCGGTGCCAGTCCGACGAACCAGCTGCGGTATTTGTTGGTTGAATAGCCCTTGCCTTCGACCTTGTGCGCTGTACCCGTCTTGCCACCCACCGAGTAGCCCATGGTCTGTGCCAGCGGGGCCGTGCCGCCTGGGCCTGCGGCCATGGCCAACATATTTCGCACGGCCAGGGCATTCTGGGCGCTGAACACGCGAACGCCCGTTGCCCGGTCTGCGTTCTTCATCAATGAAATCGGGATCAATTCGCCGTCGCGGGCAAAAATCGTATAGGCCTGCGCCAGCTGAAACAGCGACGCCGAGAGCCCATAGCCATAACTCATGGTGGCCTGCTCGATCGGACGCCAGCTCTTGTAGGGGCGCAGCCGACCGGTGACCGCGCCAGGGAAAGGCAGCTGCGGCTTCTGACCAAAGCCGGCCTGGGCAAACACTTCCCACATCTCACGCGGCTGCATCTGCATGGCGATCTTGACCGTGCCCACGTTGCTCGACTTCTGGATAATTTCGTTGACCGTGAGCACCCCATGGGGATGCGAGTCACTGATCGTTGAGCGGCCGATCGTGATACGTCCTGGCGCCGTCTCGATCTGGGTGGTGGGCGTGACCAAGCCCTTTTCCAACGCCAGGGAGATGGTGAAGGGCTTCATGGTCGAGCCGGGTTCAAAGCTGTCGGTCAGAACACGGTTGCGCAGCTGCTCACCCGTCAGATTTTGCCGGTTGTTGGGATTGAAGCTGGGGTAGTTGGCCAGCGCCAGCACTTCGCCCGAAACACTGTCAAGCACGACCACACTACCGGCCTTCGCCTTGTTTTTTTCCACCGCTTCACGCAGCTTCTGGTAGGCAAAATACTGTACCTTGCTGTCGATGGACAGCTGGAGGTCTGGACCATCCACCGGCGGGATCACGTCGCGCATGTCCTCGACCACACGCCCCAGTCGATCCTTGATCACGCGGCGAGAACCATTGCGACCGGAGAGCGCCTTGTTGAACGCCAGCTCAACGCCCTCCTGTCCGCGGTCTTCCACGTTGGTAAAGCCGACCACATGCGCAGCTGCCTCACCCTCAGGGTATTCGCGTTTGTATTCACGGCGCTGGTAAATGCCCTTGATGCCCAGCGCAGCGATTTCCTTGGCAATCGGGGCATCAACCTGCCGCTTGACCCAGACAAAAGTCTTGTCTTCGTTGGCCAAGTGCTTTTTCACATCCGACAAGCGCATGTTCAGCAACTTGGCCAGTTCTTGCAGCTTGGGATCCGCTTTGTCGACATCTTCCGGAATGGCCCAGATGCTTTGCGCCACCACACTGGAGGCCAGGATCAGGCCGTTGCGATCGAGCACACGCCCACGGTTGGCCGGCAACTCCAGCGTGCGCGCAAACCGCACCTCTCCCTGGCGCTGGAAAAAATCATTGCCAAACACCTGGACATAGGCGGCCCGGGCACCCAGACCGGCAAAGGCAATGGCCAGAGCGGCCACAATGAATTTGCTGCGCCAGACCGGCGTCTTGCTCGCCAGCAATGGGCTGGCGCTGTAGTTGATGCTGCGACTGGACGCTGAACTGCGGCGCTTGCTCATCGCTGCACCTCCTGCGCCGGTGCCACCGAAGGCGCGGTCTGACCCGATACCGTCACATACTGCGTGATGCCAGGGCTGACTGGGCGCATGGCCAGCTTGCTGGTGGCCAGCTGCTGCACACGCGCAGAAGCGGCCTGCTCTCGCTTGAGCACCCGCAGCTGCTCGTGCTCCGAATCCAGACGGCGAGACAGTGCATTGGCACGGTCCAGCGACGTGTACAAGCGACGCGATTCGTACTGGGTGTGAACCAGATAGAAAGCGCTGACCATCACCGCGAGCATCAACGCAAGGTTGAGGCGGATCATGCGGGCGCCTCCGTGCGTGTGGCCACGCGCATGACCGAGCTGCGCGAACGCGGATTGCGCTCCACCTCGGCCTTGGACGGCATCACCCGGCTCACGGCCTCAAGCGGCATGGCTCGAGGTTCAACGAAAGGCACGCGCCGGTCCACCACAGCACGGGAATGCCGCGCCATGAACTGCTTGACCATGCGGTCTTCCAGCGAGTGAAAACTGATCACCACCAGCCGACCATCAGCGCCCAACACGTCCAGGCTGGCGTCTAGCGCTTGTTGCAGCTCCTCAAGCTCGGCGTTGATGAAAATCCGAAGAGCCTGAAATGTGCGCGTTGCAGGGTCCTTGCCCGGCTCGCGGGTTTTGACCGCGCCAGCCACGACTTCGGCCAACTCACGGGTGGTTCGAAAAGGGCCCCGTTCCTGTCGGCGACGATCAATCGCCGCTGCAACCTGTTTAGCAAACCGTTCTTCGCCATATCCACGTATCACCTCCGCGAGGGTGGGCACTTCGACCGTTTCCAGCCACTGAGCCACGCTCTGGCCGCGCGTGGTGTCCATGCGCATGTCCAGAGGTCCGTCGTGGCGAAAAGAAAAACCCCTTTCGGGGTCGTCGATCTGGGGCGAGCTCACCCCCAAATCCATGAGCACCCCATCTGCCGCACCAACACCCAGTTCGCCCAGATGGCAAAAACCCTGGTGCCTGAAGGACAGGCGGGGATCACCCT
This sequence comes from Hydrogenophaga sp. PAMC20947, assembly GCF_004795855.1. Taxonomy (NCBI): domain Bacteria; kingdom Pseudomonadati; phylum Pseudomonadota; class Betaproteobacteria; order Burkholderiales; family Comamonadaceae; genus Hydrogenophaga; species Hydrogenophaga sp. PAMC20947. The sequence continues at coordinate 4,479,259 of NZ_CP039252.1, read as the reverse complement.
CAGCCATCGCCTGTGCAGCAGCGATGGCCTGCGGATCTTTGTCAAATACCGTGAGCCGCCCCTGGGGTGACAAGCGCTCGAGAATGAGGCGCGAATGACCACCGCGGCCAAACGTGGTGTCGACATAGTGACCGTCCGGCCGGATGCCCAAGGCATCGACCGCCTCATTCAGCAGCACGGTCTGGTGTTGTCTTTCGTTTTGCACCATGAGCCTCAGAAGGAAAAGTCCTTGAGCACATCGGGCATCTCGGCCTGCTTGGCCTCTGCTTCCTTGACCGCGTAGGTCTCGGCATCCCAGAGCTCGAGGTATGAACCCATGCCCAGCAAAATGGATTCGCGCGTGATACCTGCGTCGGCTCGCAGCTCAGGCGAAACCAGCACACGCCCCGAGCCATCCATCTCCACATCCATGGCATTGCCCAGGAAGATGCGGCGCCACCACTGGGCCTGCATGGGCAAAGCGGCAATGCGCTCTCGAAAGCGCTCCCACTCCGGACGAGGGAATATCATCAGGCAACCGTGGGGGTGTTTGGTGATCGTCAACTGGCCGGTGTCTGCTCCCAAGGCGTCACGGTGCCGTGTGGGCACGGAAAGCCGGCCCTTGGCATCGAGACTGAGAGAAGAAGCACCCTGAAACACAGCGATCAATCCTTGAAAAACACTTTTCACCACTTAATTGCACTTTTTCCCACTTTATCAGGAAAAGCCATGCACGCAAGGGCGTGGTCATTCTTTTTTTCAATGAAATCAACCACTTAGAACACATTTTGAAGCAAGATATTGCTTAAAAATGCAGCAAAAGCAAGCACTTACAACGCCCTGTGAAAGTGATGTGTGAGCAAGTTGGGTGGCACCAGATCCGTGCACAGGCCGACAAGCGGCCTTGTCTCAAGGTCCCATCCGCTCCCACAGGGACCGCATTCAACGAAAAAACCGCGCCACACAGTCAGTGCGACACGGTTTCCAGCCTCCATGCAGCCCCGTGAAAGGGCCTCGCCTCAGACTCAGAGGATGTAGCGCGACAAGTCTTCGTTGCGGCTGAGCTCGGCGAGGCGCCCATCAACATAAGTGACATCGATGGTCACCGTCTGGCCCTCCAGCTGGGTGGCGCCAAAGCTCACTTCATCCAGCAAGTGCTCCATCACGGTGGCCAGGCGCCGCGCGCCGATGTTTTCGGTGCGCTCGTTCACATCGCAGGCGATCTGGGCCAACCGGCGAATGCCCTCGGGCGTGAATTCAACGGTCACGCCCTCGGTGGCCAGCAAGGCCTGGTACTGGCGAACCAGAGAGGCATGGGTTTGCGTCAGGATTGCTTCAAAATCGTCGACCGACAAAGATTGCAGTTCCACCCGGATCGGGAAGCGACCCTGCAACTCAGGAATCAGATCGCTGGGCTTGGCCAGGTGGAAGGCACCGCTGGCAATGAACAGGATATGGTCGGTTTTGAGCATGCCATGCTTGGTGGACACCGTTGTGCCCTCCACCAGTGGCAACAGATCGCGCTGCACACCTTGACGCGACACCTCTGCGCCGCCGGCGTCGCTGCGCGACGCCACCTTGTCGATCTCGTCGATGAACACAATGCCGTTTTGCTCGGCATTGTGCAGCGCTCGCGTCTTGATCTCTTCCTCATTGACCAGCTTGCCCGCCTCTTCGTCGATCAGGAGCTTCAAGGCCTCGGCTATCGGCAGCTTGCGCTTGCGGCGCTTGTCCTGGGCCATCTGGCTGAACATGCCGCGCAGCTGCTCGGCCATGTCTTCCATGCCGGCTGGCCCCATGATGTCCATGGTCGGCCGGGGTTCGGCCAGATCCACCTCGATCTCACGGTCATCGAGCAACCCTTCGCGCAGCTTCTTGCGGAACGTCTGGCGCGCGGTGTTGTCGCCACCCAGCGCTGGCGGCTCGCCGGGTGCGCTGCGGGGCGGCGGCACCAGCACATCGAGAATACGCTCCTCGGCGGCGTCTTCGGCCCGCGCACGCTGGTTGCGCATTTCGACCTCGCGCGTCTGTTTGATCGCGATCTCCACCAGGTCGCGGATGATGCCATCCACATCCTTGCCCACGTATCCGACCTCGGTGTACTTGGTGGCCTCGACTTTGATGAACGGCGCGTCCGCCAGGGCGGCCAAGCGCCGGGCAATCTCGGTCTTGCCGACACCGGTGGGTCCGATCATCAAGATGTTCTTGGGCGTGATCTCGGGTCGCAGCTTCGCGTCCACCTGTTGACGGCGCCAGCGGTTGCGCAATGCAATGGCCACAGCACGCTTGGCCCCATTTTGGCCAATGATGAAACGATCGAGTTCGGAGACGATCTCCTGGGGGGTCATGGATGACATAGGGGATGACTCTCAATATTTGGGACGCCTGGGACAGGCGTTGCCGGTGGTGACACCGGAAGTTCAACAAGGAAGAACAATCCAGCAGCAGATGAGCCTGCGGATCGGCCCGGGCCCGGCGGTAACCCGACCGGCTGCGGACTCACAACACCTCGACGGTGTGGTTCATGTTCGTGTAAATGCAGATTTCGCCAGCGATGGACAACGACTGGCGAACGATATCTTCGGCACTCAGCTCGGTGTGCTGCACCAAGGCCCGGGCCGCAGCTTGCGCATAAGCGCCGCCAGACCCGATCGCAACAATCCCATGCTCCGGCTCCAGCACATCGCCCTGGCCCGTGATGATGAGGGCAGCGCTGTGGTCGGCCACGGCCAGCATGGCTTCCAGTTTGCGCAACACCCGATCGGTGCGCCAGTCTTTGGTCAGCTCAATGGCAGCGCGGACCAGATGTCCCTGGTGCTTCTCCAGCTTGGCCTCAAAACGCTCAAAAAGCGTGAAGGCATCGGCGGTCGCACCTGCGAAGCCGGCCAAGACCTTGTCGTGGTGGATTTTGCGCACCTTTCGGGCCGTGCCCTTGACGACGATATGACCCAGTGTGACCTGGCCGTCGCCGCCGATAGCGACTTGCACGCCGTCGGGCGTTTGACGACGCACGCAGACGATGGTGGTTCCGTGAAATGATTCCATAGCCTCAGAGGTGGGATCGACAAAACAGATTTCAAGCCCCGCGATAACAGCAAGTGACTTGAGAAGAGTTTGTAACGCGTGCACACCACTGCGCCCATCCAGGGCACCGTGGAACCGGCTTCGCCGGGCCACCAGTGCCGCCCCCAGGGGGGTGACGCCGCAGGCGGCGCAGGGGGAGGCTCACCTAGTCGTTGCGAACAACCACCTTGGCGTATTCGGTGATGCCGATCACGTGGAAAAACGCCGACACCAGCCGATGTGTGTCCACAAACTGCACCATGCGTCCCTGGGCGTGGTGGCCCGATACCCAGTTCAGCAAGGTGCCCGCGGCTGAGAAATCGACCCGGATCAAATTGCGACAGGAAATGATCATCACATCAACGCCGACCAAGCGCCGCTCGAGTTTCTCCAGCATGGCCTCAGGATCGCCTCGGATTTCCCCAGACAGTTCGACCAGTCCCAGCTGGTTGTAGCCAGAGCTCTGTCCATCCGAGGTGGTATCGCCGTGAAAGCCCGAGAAACCGGAGTACCCTGACGGCACCTGCTCCAGGGACGACTCACCGAGCACCGACGCGCCCGCCTCAGCGTCGGGGGTATTGGAAAGGCTGCGAAAGCGGCACTGTGGCCGTTCCCAGCCCGGCGGAGACACCTCGTAGGTGACACAGAAATCCAGCGCAGTGAGCTCGAACTCGTCCGGTCGGTTCATGATGCGCAAAGCTGCCATGCGCAGCTCCCACCAGAGCTGCTCCACATCGCGGCGCCCGGAGGGCGTGAGGGACTTCAGCACCTCGCGCAAGTGGGACGCACCCAAGAAGCACAGATCGATATCCTGGTCGCCCCACAGCGTAAAGATGCCCAACAAGCCGCGGGCGGCTTTCACATCCACCGTCTCGATCGGCGTCCAGTCCAGCACCCAGGGCTGGCTCACCCGGAGCAGCACGTTTTGCAAAGTCCCCACGGCGTGGGCATCCAGCTCGCCATCGCTCACCCAGGCAGCGCGGGCATTGGCCACCGAAGGCTGGTAGGTTTTGCCCGTCATGGCCGAGACCTGATCGGGCATGTCGAACCACTGCGGTGCCGACCGGCCAAAACGGTTCACAAAATCCAGGGCCTGGCTTTCATAGGCTGCCAGCTGGCCGGTCGCGCGGTAGAGGTCAAACAGGGCCAGCCAGTCATCCAGACGGCCCTCGCCCGGTTGGCCGCCGCCCACCGAATCCAGCAACCCTTGCTCGGCGCCCGCATCATCACCATTGGCAAAGCGGATGGCAGCCTCTTCGACCTCAGGGTCTTGAGCTATTTCCTGCACATCAAGGGCATAAAAATGTGAGGCAGAAAAACCCGGCTGGACGCTCACCAGATCACCCTGGCCGGTGGGCGCCATCAAGCCTGTGCGCGCGGTCATCGGCGCAGGGGCCGGCGGAGGAAGCGATTGCGCAGCCGCCGCCTGACTATCGGGCTTCGAGGGACGCGGCGGCGCTGCGTTCGGAGCAGCCGGGGCTGCTTGACCGGCTGGCCCCTCCGGCTTGGGTTGTGTGGTGCCCTGTTGGGTTGACGAATACCCGAGCGGAGCCGGCTCTGTTTCGTTGTACTGAGCGACTCGCCGTTGGGCTTGCTGCTCTGCTTCGGCAGTGGCACCGGCAGCTACTGCAGCGCCAGCCTTGTCCTTGCCACTGTTGCCTTTGCGACCCGCAGAAGAACCGCTGCTCGGGTTGAGGCTGGAGCCCGTGGTCACCAGGGAGTCGGGGCCCTTGGTTTTCCACCATTGCATCGACATCTGGGCTTCGATCTCGTCGATTTTCTTGAGCGTCATGGCCCGGTCATCCGGCTTGGATGGCAAGCTGCTCTGGAAGAACGACGGACGAACCCCCTGCCCGCCTTCACCGCTGGCCTCGCGGCTGCGGATTTTTCGCAACATCTCGAATTCGCGCTTGCGCACAAAATCGTTGCGCCGCTTGCGCTCGATCATCTCCTTGAGCGCGGCCTTGCTGTACTCGCTTTCGCGGTCGGCGCTGCGGGTGTCCAGATCCGACCAGCTGGTGGTCGGATGGCGGACGAATTTCGCCACTTTGGACAGAAAGCCGCCGTTGGAGTCGTCCTTGGACATGAAGCCGTTGCGCCTGGGTGAATCAATAAAAGTGGATAACGGGCTGGATCGATCAGTCCCCGAACATTTTTTGCTTGAGCTCGCGCCGCTGTTGGGCTTCCAGGGACAGGCTGGCCGTGGGCCGCGCCATCAGGCGGGCGACACCAATGGCCTCCCCGGTTTCTTCACAAAAACCGTAGTCGCCGGTATCGATGCGGGTGATCGCCTGCTGGATTTTTTTCAGCAACTTGCGCTCGCGATCTCGGGTGCGGAGCTCCAGTGCGTGCTCTTCTTCGATCGTCGCGCGATCGGCTGGATCGGGCACCACCACGGTGTCTTCGCGAAGGTGCTCGGTGGTCTCGCCGGCGTTGGCGAGCATGTCGGCCCTGAGCAGGGAGAGTTTGCGGCGGAAGAACGCAAGCTGGACATCGTTCATGTACTCGCCGTCCGGCATGGCCTGAACATCGAGATCCGTCAGCTGCTCAACCGCCAGAGTCTTCCAGTTGTTGGCCCGCTTGGGGTCCTTCTGGATGGATGAGGGGACAGGGGGGGTCATTACACGTTCGTTCATGGTGGAAAAAGTAGCTTTGGCGGCGTCTGGGGCGTGGGTGGGTACCACGGCGGCCTGGGTCATTTGCTCCATCATCACTTTCTTGGCCGCCCGCTTGCCCAGGGGCTTGGGGGTGGGCTCGATCACGATGGGGGCTGAAGCGGATGACTTCTTGCTGCTTGTCGCCGATTTCTTCGGCGCTACAGCGGTCTTCTTGAGAGGGGTAGTGGTAGGAGTCACAGGCACCTTTTTGGCGGCGGGTGCCGGTAGGGATGGGGTTGTACGCTTGGCAGCGGCGGGTGCCGCTGTTTTTGCAGCATTGGGAGTGCCCGCTTTCGCCGCAGCTTTCACAGCAGGCGGGTTCTTGGCGGGCGGTGTCTTCGTGGCAACGGTCTTCACCGCAGAGGAGGCCTTGGCGCCGGGCGCTGCTGTGGGCTTCTTGCCAGCAGGGGACACACGCCCCTTCGCCACTGCCACAGTGGGCTGGGTGTTCTTTGCTGACTTGCTGGCCGTGGCTTTCACAAGGGTCTCCTCTCAGTGCCTGACAAAGCCTGTTTGGGGGTGCTGCAAACCCCGGGCCTATCCCGTGGGTTGTCGCTGCTCACCGGCTCCGCCAGTGGCTGGGTTCTTGTTATACCCCGTTTATGACCCGATTTCGGATCACGCCCGACCTGCAGGCTGAAGGCAGGCCAGGTCGGCCGCAGGACGACCGATACGGGGCGCGATTGTAACGAGGGACGGGGAACACACACTGACAAGCTGCGCTCACCCCAGCACAGACGTTGGAGAAGTGCGACAAACAGCACGGACAGAGTGGATTTCAGGATAAAAGTACGACAAACGGCCGCGTTTTTTTTCAGACCAGCGCCTGATCCAGACCTTGAACCAGAATGTCGCGGGGCAAATCCAGGCCGATGAACACCATCTTGCTGACACGCTCTTCGTTTTCGCCCCAGGCGGGACCCAGATCGCTGCCCATCAGCTGGTGCACGCCTTGGAAAATGACCTTGCGATCGGTGCCCTGCATGTCCAGAACACCCTTGTAGCGCAGCATGCGCGGGCCGTACACCTGCACCACGGCCCCCAGAAAGTCTTCGAGCTTGGCCGGATTGAACGGACGGGTTGCCCGGTAGACAAAGCTCTTCACGTCGTCATCGTGATGGTGGTGGTGCCCATGGTCTTTGTCGTGCGCATGACCCTCCTGGTGAGAGGGGTGGTTGCAGCTTTCGCCCGGCGCATGGTCGTGACCTTCATGGCCCTCATGGCCATGTTCATGGTCGTCTGTCTTGAGGAAATCGGGATCGATATCCAGTTTGGCATTGAGGTTGAAGCCCCGCAGGTCAAACACTTCCTTGATCGCCACTTCGCCAAAATGCACCGGGCGCATGGGTGCGCGAGGATTCATGTGCTTGAGTCGGTGGGTCAGGGCATCCAGCTCTTCGGCGCTGACGAGATCGGCCTTGCTGATAAAAATCTGATCGGCGAACCCCACCTGGCGACGCGCTTCCTGGCGGTCGTTGAGTTGTTGGGCTGCATGTTTGGCATCCACCAAGGTCAGGATGGAATCCAGCAGGTACTGCTCGGCGACCTCATCGTCCATGAAAAAGGTCTGCGCCACCGGCCCCGGATCGGCCAGCCCCGTGGTTTCAATCACCACACGGTCAAATTCGATCTCGCCTTTGCGCTTGCGTGTCGCCAGATCTTGCAGCGTGGCCCGCAAATCGTCGCGAATGGTGCAGCAGATGCAGCCATTGCTCATCTGGATGATGTTTTCGGTGGTGTCCGATACCAGGATATCGCTGTCGATGTTCTCTTCACCGAACTCGTTCTCGATCACCGCGATTTTCTGGCCGTGGGCCTCACTGAGAACGCGCTTGAGCAAGGTCGTTTTGCCCGAGCCGAGAAAACCGGTGAGGATGGTTGCAGGAATAAGGGACATGGCAGATCAGAATCAGGGTGGGGTCAACGGCTCAGGCCGTCAAAGCCAGAAAGTGTAGACCAGACCCGCATCCCCTGTGCAGCACACGGATCAGTTGGCGAGCAAATCACCCGGTCCAAAAAAAAGCCGGGGCTTGCCCGGCTTCTGTCAGGAGAGAACGGACAGGACTCAGGGTTTGAGGTAAACAAAGCCTTCGCGGGCCTGCAGGCGGGCCACCTCTGCCACGCCGGAAGGCACCACCTTGGCTTCGAGCACCACCTTGCTGGGATCGATTTTGCGAGAGACAAGCGTGTTGTTGCACACGCGGAACTCCACCCCTTGGTTGGTCAGGTCGGCAATGATGCCCGCGTAAGGCTGTTCCATCTGGTTGGTCGCGCCTTGCAGCAGAAAATCGATCCCCAGCCCATGGGCCACCACCACAATCTTGGCCGTGGGGTCCGCCGCGAGATGGTTGCGGATGTTGTTGAGCCCGCGCGAGGCCTGAGGAATGCCCTCACTCATGTGGTAAACGGTTTTGATCGGCTCTTCGGCACTCGCTGCGAGTGGCAGGATCAATGCCGTGGCGATGGCGGCGGACTTGAGAAAGGACAGAATCTTGAACATGGTTGTCTCCGTGGGTGGCCAATAAGAATAAGAAGCAAATGCGAATACGCTTATGGACAGATTCTCTTTACCAGCGGTTGAAGTCCTAGAGGGATAACCCGGCCTCAGCGCCGGACGGGGCCATTCAGACATGCATTCATACGGCCTCTGAGTCGGGTTCGGCCCTGACGGCCAAAGCGGGGACTTCTGGATAAGGCGCACCGGAGGCCGGACTGGCATGGGCCCGCGGATGCGCCGCGTCGTACACCTTGGCCAGGTGCTGGAAATCGAGCCGGGTGTAGACCTGCGTCGTGCTGATGCTGGCGTGGCCCAGCAGCTCTTGCACCGCTCTCAGATCACCGCTGGATTGCAGCACGTGGCTGGCAAACGAGTGGCGCAGCATGTGGGGGTGAACCGGTGTGCTCAAACCGGCCAGCTGCGAGCGGCGCTTGAGACGCACGCGGATGTGTTGCGGCGTGAGGCGCTGCCCGCGGGAGCCAATGAACAAGGCCGCGTCATCCCGCGCCCACGTGCTGCGCAAGGCCAGCCACTCGGCCAGTGAGGCCAGGGCCTGTCGGCCCACCGGCACACTGCGGCGTTTGGCGCCTTTGCCGAGCACATGGGCTTCGCCCGCTTCCTGGTCGATCCAGCCGCGCGCCGAAGCGCTGGCGGATGCATCGAGCCCCACGAGTTCACCGATGCGCAGCCCGCAGCCATAGAGCAGTTCGGTGATGCAGCGGTCCCGGGCTTCAAGCCCCGGTGGATCGGCGACCTCGACATGCGACGCCAGCTGGACCGATTCATCGACCCCCAGCGCTTTGGGCAAGGGCTTGCCCGCTTTGGGCGCACGAACATCCTGTACCGGGTTGTGATCCATCAGGCCTTGTCGTCCCATCCAGACGTACAGGCCGCGCCAACCCGACAGGATGAGCGCAATGCCCCGGGCACTGCGTCCGCCGCTGTGCATCTGGGCGACCCAGCGCCGGATGTGGGTGTTGCGCACCTGTCGCAGCGCCACGCCGGCGTCCAGAGCCGAGGCCATCAGGCGCTCCAGATCCAGGGTGTAGAGCGCGACGGTGCGATCGGCCAGGCGCTTTTCCACGCGCACATGGGTCAGGTAGGTCTGAATCAGTGTTTCATCGTCGGTCCGCGCGGGATCCGGCACAGGGGCAGACGCGGGCACCGGTTCCTCCACTTGAAGTTCAGTCGAGGTCTGGCTTGACCTCGGGGCGCAGACGGGAGAGCGCTGCGCTGGTCAGCTCACCGATGCGCTCCAGAAAACTCGTGCCCATGTCGGCGCCGAAGCGCTGCGGATCAGCCGAGGCCAACACCAGCAGACCAAAAGCCTGAGGCGCGGCACCGGCACGCAATGGAATCAGCGCCAGGGAAGCAGCCGCCGTGGTGTCGTCCAGCCATTGCGCGGCCTCCAGGCCGGGGTTGGCGCCGCAGTAGGGCAAAGACAGCGATGACGCAAAGGCCCGCACGTCTTCACTGGCATGCTGGGCATACGGCTCGCCGTCAAATTCGGGCAAAACACCCCAGACCTTGATCGCCACCTGCGGCACCAGAAAATCATCGGCGACCGCCCGCGTGATCACGCGGGGCAACTCGCGTGCATCGCGGGTCAGCAGCAAGGTACGCGTCCATTGCTGCAGCCGGTCGGCGATGGCGGAGTTTTCCTGACCATGGCGGATCATTTCCGCCGCCTTCAGCTCCAGTCCCTTGATCTTCTCGCGCAGCATTTCAGCCTGGCGCTCTTGCAGGCTGACGGCACGGTTGCCGTGTGGGCTGGTCAGCTGGACGGTGGCCAGGACGTTGGCATGGCGCTCGAAAAAATCGGGCGTGTTGGCCAGGTAGTTGGCAATATCGTCTTCGGTGATCGGGGGGATGTTGGATTCGGTCATGTTCTTGGAAGCATAGCGCAGGGGTTTTTCAGGCGAGATCGGGCACGTCGATTGAGCCCTCGAACACCGTGGTGGCCGGCCCGGTCAGGAACACCGGGGCGTTGTGCCCAGGACCGTCCTGCCATTCAATGGTGAGCACACCACCCTGGGTGTGCACGTCGACCTTCGCATCCAGCAGCCCGAGCCGGATCCCGGCAACCACGGCCGCACAGGCGCCCGTCCCGCAGGCCAGGGTTTCGCCCGCTCCCCGCTCAAACACCCGCAAACGCACTGTCCCCCGGTTCACCACCTGCAGGAAACCGACATTCACCCGCGCAGGAAACCGGGGGTGGGATTCAAGCACCGGACCCCATTGCAAGACCGGGGCGGTGTCTACATCCCCCACCAGCAAGACGGTGTGGGGATTGCCCATGGACACGACCGACAGCAGGATCTCACCGACATCGGGCAGATCCAGAGGCCAACGATCGAAGTTCCCCATGGCCTGAGGGTCCAGCCCAGTTGCATCGAACGGCACTCGGTCAGGCGCAAACACCGGCGGACCCATGTCGACGGTCACACGGCCATCACCATCCATCTGCAGCGACAACTCGCCATTTTTCACTTTCACCCGAACCGGGTTGCGTTCGGTGAGTTTTTTCTCGTGCACGTAGCGCACAAAACACCGCGCGCCATTCCCGCAGTGCTCGACCTCACCGCCGTCGGCGTTGTGGATCACGTATTCAAAATCCAGGCCTTCCGCGGGGGATGGACGCACGCTGAGAATCTGGTCGGCGCCCACGCCGAAGTGGCGGTCGGCGATCCAGCGGTATTGCGCATGGGACAGCCCGAGCGGCCCGCGCGTTTCGTCCAGCACGACAAAGTCGTTGCCTGCGCCTTGCATTTTGGTGAAGCGGATGTGCATGGGTCGATTATCCGTGTTCCGCCGCCCAGGGGCCAGGAAAGGGCACCGGGTCTCGGCGCACAATGTCGCCATGGTCCGCTCTACCCAACTGCTCCACCCCCAGCGTGCGCCTGCCGCGCCGCGCCCCGCCGCCACCGTCCTGCTGCTGCGCGACAGCCCGCAAGGCATTGAAGTGCTGATGACGCGCCGTTCGACAACAGCCAGTTTCGCGCCCGGTGCCTACGTGTTCCCCGGCGGCGGCATCGACGCCGCCGACGCACAGGCCCACGGGCTGTCGACGCGCCGGGACACCCAGAGCGATCTGCATCTGACACAGGCCATTGCGGCGATCCGTGAGAGCTTCGAAGAGCTGGGCATATTGCTGGCCCGGCGGGCCGATGGTTCCCATGCCAGCGCCGAAGACATCGCTGCGCTGGATCGCCAGGCGCCTTTCGCCCCCCAATGTGCGGCCCGCGGCCTCACGCTGGCCGGCGCCGAGGTGTTCGTGCTCGCCCACTGGATCACGGATCGCGATCTGCCGCGGCGCTTTGACGTGCCGTTTCTGATCGCCCGCATGCCCGAAGAGCAGGAGCCCGAAGCCGACGAGTCTGAGCAGTTTGAACCTCTGTGGATACGGCCCGCTGAAGCCTTGACGCGCCACGAAGCTGGCCATTTTTTCATCATCTTCCCGACCATCCGGACGCTGGACCGCTTGAAGGCCCACGACACCGTTGAATCGGTGTTGAATACTTGCGCAGCCAGCGAAGAGCCCCTGTTCACCAGCTGCCCCCGCGCCGGGCTCCTGAACGGCGCCGAATCGCGCCACATGGAACACGAAGCCCCTTTTGGTGAACTCGCGCTGGTCAGCCCCGATGGCCAGATCAACCACGAGCTGGGCTGGCAGACCGAGCGCCCCGTGCCGCTGCTCAAAAACGCGGTGCGCCTGACCGCGCCCAACCCCGGGTTCATGACCGGCCCCGGCACCAACAGCTACCTGATCGGCGACCCGACCACAGGCTACATCGCCATTGACCCTGGCCCGGCCGAGCCTGAACACATCGAGCGCCTGTGGCGCGCCGCTGGAGGCGACATCCGTTTCATTGTTTGCACGCATTCACACGCTGACCACTCGCCCGGCGCACCCCTCTTGCAGGCGCTTTGCGCCAACAAGCCCCCCATACTGGGCTTGCCCAGTGCCGCCACCGCGCGTGCGAACAGCCATTTCATCCCAGAACGCTGCTTGGCCGACAACGAACGCCTCGCGCTCAAAAATACCTCCGGTGAAACGCAACACACCCTGCGTGTGGTCCACACGCCCGGACATGCGGCCAACCACCTGTGTCTGGTGTTGGAGGAAGATGGATTGCTGATTTCTGGCGACCACATTCTTAACGGCAGCACCACGGTGATCGACCCACCGGATGGTCACATGGGCAATTACCTGGATTCCCTGGACAAGCTCGCCGCACTTTGCGACGAACACCACATCGATTTCATCTTGCCAGCCCATGGCTATGTGCTGGGCGACCTCCGCCTCAGCCCCGACAACCGCTCCGCCCCCCTGGAGGGTGGTGCCAAAGCCGCCGTCCAACATCTCAAGGCCCACCGCCTGGCCCGCGAAGCCAAAGTGGCGCGCGCGATGCAAGCCGTGCCACACGGCACCATGGACGACTGGGTGAAACTGGCCTACGACGACGTGCCCGACCGGCTCTGGCCCGTGGCCAAGCGCTCGATGCTGGCCCACGTGGAACGCCTCCAGAGCCTGAGCGGCTTCAACCTCTGAACGCTCAGGACATGATTTACCCAAACTCCGGCTACTCCCGATTCGCCAAGGCTGCGGCCCATTTTTGCGGACGACCGCGGGTGTTTTCGCTGGCTGCGGCGGTGATCGTGGTGTGGTTGATCACCGGCCCACTCTTTGGCTTCAGCGACACCTGGCAGCTGGTGATCAACACCGGCACCACCATCATCACGTTCCTGATGGTGTTCCTGATCCAGAACACGCAGAACCGCGACACCGAGGCGATTCAGGTGAAGCTGGACGAGTTGATCCGTGCCACCCAGGGCGCGCACAACGCCCTGCTGGATCTGGAAGAGCTGGAAGAGGACAACCTGGACGCGTTTCGCGCCAAGTACCAGGCGCTGGCCGCCGCAGCGCGGGTTGAGCTGGACAAAGGGCTGGTTGACACGGGTACGCCAGAAGCCTGATCGCGGCGCCACATCAACCCTTGGGGAATGCCCTGTCATGCGCATCGCTTTCGTCTCTGACATCCACGGCAACCTAGCCGCTTTGCAGGCCATCATGAAAGATATCCGGCGGCACCAGCCGGATGCGGTGATCAACCTGGGCGATACGTTGAGCGGCCCCTTGCTGCCCCAGGAAACCGCCGAGCTGTTGCGTCAGCTCGATTGGCATCACGTCGGCGGCAACCACGAACGGCAGGTTCTGAGCTTGCCACTGAACCGACAAAACCAGTCCGACGCCTTTACCAGCGCTGCCATTGATGAAGATACCAAGGCCTGGATTGGCAGCCATGCCAACCCTGGAGACAAACGCCTTCACGAAGGCCGCAGGTGGGCCGATCGGTTGGGGCCCGACGTGGCGCTGTGCCACGGCAGCCCGCGAAGTGATATCGAATACCTGCTGGAAACGCCTGTGGGTGAGGTGGCGCTGTTGGCCACTTCCGCCGAAATCGAAGAGCGCCTGGACAGCCGCCTGGGACCACACATCACCTTGCTGGCCTGCGGCCACACCCATGTGCCTCGATCGGTGCGCACGCCCAGCGGTCTGCTGATCGTCAATCCGGGCAGCGTGGGTCTGCCGGCCTACGATGACGACCACCCACTGCCGCAATCCAGCTACCACCGGATAGAAAATGGCAGCCCCGATGCGCGCTACGCCATGGTGGAGAAAGCGAGCGGTCAGTGGCGTTGTGAGCTGATCAGCGTGGCCTACGATTTTCATTCGATGGCTGAAGTGGCTGACCGCAATGGGCGACCCGATTGGGCACACGCCCTTCGCACGGGCTTCATGCCACGGGTATGACGCATTGAATAAAGTGTGAAGCGCGCCGATACGCCGGATTTTGTGCGTTCAAAACCCTTTTTCAAGGGTCCCGAACGTGACCGTCATTCCTCTGGGCCGCTGGTCACCCAAACGGCTCGATGCTACCTACCCGCCAGCTCCGCGGAACCACGTCAACGCTGGCCTATTTGGTATTGCTGCGCGTAGAGATTGCCCGTTTCACCCGAACTGAATCGGCTCGTCTCTGTTGCTCTGATCCTCACCTTAGGGCTCTTTGGGCGAACCCATCAAACTGGTCGGTGGAGAGGTATTACCTCCTACGCTGTCCTGTGCAGTCCGGACGTTCCTCCAGTGCGGCCTTTCGGCGATTGCACCAGCGACGGCCTAGCGCGCTTCACAGGGTGATTATCCCCTGAAAAGTGGCCCCCACGCTCCGCCGCTGCGCGGGTCGCTGCCCCCCGAGGGGGCTGACCTGGCTTGGGGCGGCCCTGCGCGGCGGTCGGCGGACCCCACACTCCACCGCTGCGCGGGTCGCTGCCAGCCGGAGGCTCAGACAAGTCGCTCAATTTTTTTGTACTTCCACACGAGCTTGTAGTACGCCGTCTGGAAAGCCAGCATGGCGGCGTAAGTGATGGGAAAGGCCATCCACACGCCTTCAAGTCCATACTGTGCATTCAGCGCGTAGGCCGCTGGCACCTGCACCAGCACGATGCAACCGATGGATATCGCCACCGGCACCAAAACCACGCCACTGGCGCGCATGATGCCGCCCACCACGGCCTGAAAGCCAAACAGCAACAGGCTCCACAGCATGATGTGCAGCAGCTGCTCGGCTTGCAGGCGGACTGCGGGTTGCGTGATGAACAGGCCCAGCAGCCAGTGCGACAAGGCGTAGCCGATCAGGATCAGTGAGCCCGTGATGATGGCGTTGAGGGCCAGCCCGGTGCGCAAGATGGAACGCACGCGATCCAGCGCGCCTGCACCAATGGCCTGAGCCCCGAGGATGGAAGCGGTGATGGCGATGGAGAGGGCCGGGAACTGCACATAGTTCACGACCTGGGTGACTGCGCCATAGGCCGCCGTGGCCTCCGAGCCATGGCGGTTGACCAAGGCGAGGATCACCAGTTCGGAAATCGAGATCACCACCATCTGCACCCCGGTCGGCAATCCGATGCGCATCACCTTGGCCAGGATCACGCGGTCCAGCCGCAACGTGGCGAACAACGCCGCGTTGGGTGCGAGCACATGGGCGCGGCGACGCAACCGGACCGCCAGGAAAGTCAGCGCGACGCTGGTGGAGACAAAGCCTGCCAATGCCGCGCTCTGGATGCCCAGAGGCGGAAGGCCCAGCCAGCCCTTGATCAACGCCGGCGTGAGCGCCAAGCCCACCGTGGTCGACATCAGCAGCGCCAACAGCGGAGACACCGTGTCACTGACACCGCGCAGCAGCTGGGTGAACAAAATGAAAGTCAGCAGCAGCGGCATGAGCAGCATCATCATGCGGGCATAGCCCGTGGCGTCGTCCAGCACATCGGCAGGCGTTCCCAGCGCCACCAGCGCCTCGCGGGCAAACACACCGCCCACAACCGCCCCCGTCAATCCAATCAAGATACCCACCGCCAGGGCGGTGCCCGCGATGGCCTTGACTTTTTCAGGCTGTTTTGCCCCCCAGGCCTGGCCGATCAACACGGAAGCGCCTGCGCCCAACCCGATCACCAGCGAGATAAAAAAGAACACGATGGGGAACATGCCCGACACCGCGGCCAATGCGTGGGTACCCAGCATTTGCCCAATGTAGATGCCGTTGAGGGTGCCCGACAGGCTTTGCAGCAGGTTGGACAGCACCATGGGCGCGAGGAACAACAGGTAGATTTTCCACAAAGCGCGCACAGGGGGCTGGGCCGCTGGAAGGGTGGCGGCGGGTGTCGGTGTCGGGTTCATGTGCAAGCAGTTTGGGTTCGGAAATCGCTGGCGTTCACAGCTGGGGAAATGCCCTTCGAGCCAGCCAGTCCAGATGCGCGCGCACATCGGCGGGCCAGTCCTGAATGCGCTCGGCAAAAGCCCCGGGGTCGTGGGCAAACAGTGCGCGGGAAGCCTCTTCAAAACCAGGCAAAGCTCCCGCAATGGCGCTCATGAAACGGTAAGCGCGCTCTTTGGCCTGGCGCTGGGCGTCTTGCTCGGCGTAGGTTCTACGCGCATCTTCTACCAGTCGGCGCAAGGCGGCGGACGCGCCACCCCGCTGCCCGGACAGCCATTCCCAGTGCCGCGGCAGCAGGGTCACTTCCCGGGCCACAACGCCCAACCTTGGACGACCCACGGTGGCGGGCGTGGCGGCAGGGCGGACATCTTCATCGGTCTCGACCGAAACCACGCCGGGCTGCGCTGGCACGTAGCCATCGGGCCAAGGGTAGTCCACCAGCTGACCGGTTGCGTCGTCAAAGACCAGCAGGCCGCCGCCCTGGTCCAGCCGAAGCGCCGACAACTGCCCGGCGACCTCGGGATAGCCGCCAAAAGCGGCCCGTGTGGTTCCAAGAAAAGCGGTGCAGGAGGGGATTGTTGGGTTGTGTGTTTCCGTAGGCATGCCCGAATTCTACCCGGGTTATTTACTTTTACCCGGGTTATTTAAAAACATCGCCAACCCGATGGAGACGTCTTTGCGACAATACGCAGCGGGACCTCCTGCAGCCCCTCTTTTCACCCGACTGCTTGATCACCACAAGCCTTGGAAAAACCCATGATCCGCCTCTCCGAACTCAAACTGGCCCTGGCAGACGTGCCCACCGAGCACCGCCGTGCCGCCGATGCGCCCACCGAAACCCGGGCCGACCGGGAGCCGCCGCCCCACCCCACAGAAGCGCTGATCCAGCTGGCGGCCAGCGCCTTGGGCCTGGAGCAGCAAGCCATCAAGCACCTGCAAGTATTCAAACGGAGTTTTGATGCCCGCAAGGCAGATCTGCTGGCGGTCTACATCGTGGACATCACCCTGGCCGATCCGGCGCTCGAAGCCGCGCTGCTGGCCCAGTTTGAAAACAACCCCCACATCCAGCCCACACCCGACATGGCCTGGCGTGCGCCCGGCCATGCGCCCGCGGGCTGGCCCGCAGAGGCTTCAGAGCGCCCGGTGGTGATCGGCCTGGGGCCTTGTGGCCTTTTCGCCGCCCTGGCCCTGGCGCAAATGGGGCTGAAGCCCATCGTGCTGGAGCGCGGCAAGCCGGTGCGCGAGCGCACCAAAGACACCTGGGGCCTGTGGCGCCACCACAAACTCAATCCGGAGAGCAACGTGCAATACGGCGAAGGCGGTGCCGGGCTGTTTTCCGACGGCAAGCTCTACAGCCAGATCAAGGATCCACGCTTTCTGGGCCGCAAGGTCATGAACGAGTTTGTGGACGCGGGCGCCCCCCGGGAAATCCTTTACCAGGCACACCCGCACATCGGCACCTTCAAGCTGGTGAAGGTGGTTGAGGCCATGCGCGAGAAGATCATCGCGCTGGGGGGTGAGATCCGGTTTCAACAACAGGTGGTGGGGTTCAAACTGACAGCCACAGGCGAAAGCGAAAGCGAAGGCCAACACCAGCTCACCGCTTTGCAGGTCAAGCACCTGGACACCGGCGAAACCACGGAGCTGCCCACCCAGCGCGCCGTGCTGGCGCTCGGCCACAGCTCGCGCGACACCTTTGCCCTGCTGTTTGATGCGGGCGTGTTCCTGGAGGCCAAGCCGTTCTCGGTGGGCTTTCGCATCGAGCACCCCCAGAGCGTGATCGACCGCGCCCGCTGGGGGCGCCATGCCGGCCACCCCTTGCTGGGTGCGGCCGACTACAAACTGGTGCACCACGCGAAGAACGGCCGCGCGGTCTACAGCTTTTGCATGTGCCCGGGTGGCACGGTTGTGGCGGCGACCAGTGAGCCTGGCCGCGTGGTCACCAACGGCATGAGCCAGTATTCGCGCAACGAGCGCAACGCCAACGCAGGCATGGTGGTGGGCGTCGAGCCGCCCGACTTTCCCCTGCAATTTCCGCAAGACACCCCACTGTGGGTGGCCGCGTTTGGCGAGACCGCTGGCGCGCGCTACGCGGTGCAGGCCGAGGCCCATATAGCCCAGGGGCAGATCCATCCACTGGCGGGCATCGTCTTGCAGCGCCAGCTGGAAGCCCGGGCCTACACGCTGGGCGGCGACACCTACGAGGCGCCGGGCCAACTGGTGGGCGATTTCATCGCAGGCCTGCCTTCAACCGCCCTTGCCGACGTGGAGCCCTCTTACAAACCCGGCGTGAAACTGGTGGATCTCGCGTCTGCCCTGCCCGCCTACGCCATCGAGGCCATGCGCGAGGCCTTGCCGGTGTTCGGCCAAAAGATCAAAGGCTACGACATGCCCGGGGCCGTGCTCACCGGCGTGGAAACCCGCACCTCGGCGCCCTTGCGCATCACCCGCGGCGCCAACCTTCAGAGCCTCAACACCCGGGGCCTTTATCCGGCCGGCGAAGGCGCGGGCTACGCCGGCGGCATCTTGTCGGCCGGCGTCGACGGCCTGAAGGTGGCCGAAGCGCTGGCCCAGGACATACCCGGCGTGTCTTCCACTCCCTGAGCCCCGCCGGGGCTTGTACACATCGTTACAAACAGCGCACCAGCTTTACACGCGGTGCGCGATGGGTTGACAAGCTGGCCGCACCATGGAGGCTCTTCAAACAAGGAGCTTTTCATGCAAAAACTCAACCGCAACCTTCTTCTTCCCGTGATCACGGGTGCCATCACGCTGATGAGCATGGGAGCCGCTCAGGCCCAGGACGAACGGGGGCGTGTCATCAGCAGCACCCCGGTGATCCAGCAAGTGGCTGTTCCACGGGAAATCTGCGAAAACGTCACCGTGCGGGAACCCAGTCGCACCTCCGGCGCAGGCGCGCTGATGGGCGGCATCGCAGGCGGGGCCATGGGCAATGCCATCGGCGGCGGCACAGGACGCGCGGCGGCCACGGCCATCGGTATCTTTGGCGGCGCCATTTTGGGTAACCGCATTGAAGGCCGAGGCCCTGACCGGGTGCGCACCGTGCAGGAATGCAGCACCCAGACCACCTACCAGAACCAGACCGTGGCCTACAACGTGGTCTACGAATACGCAGGCCGGCAATACAGCATGCAAATGGACCAGGAACCGGGCCGCTATGTGCCGGTGAGTGTGCAGCCCATCAACGTGCGGCCCGTGGAACCCCGGCCCCAGGTCCGGTACGAGTCTGAATACGACGAGCCCGAAGTGGTGTATATCGGCGGCCAGCGCCGCCACCACCGCGACAACGATCGCTGGGACCGTTACTGAAAACGGATGGACCCGCAACACCGCTGGGCGGGAGTGCGGGGTGGTCTTCTCACCAACAAAAAAGCGACCTCCGGGTCGCTTTTTTCGCCTTGTTCCCTTCCACAGAAAGGACGGCGCCGCAGTCGGCGCGGAGCCTTACAGTTTTTGAAGCGCGGCGATGCGCTCTTCCATGGGTGGATGGGTGGAGAACAGTTTGCCCAGGCCACCGGCAATGCCCATGGCCTGCATGGTCTTCGGCAACTGCCCGGGGGTGAGGCCGCCCAACCGGGCCAACGCGTTGATCATCGGCTGCTTGCGGCCCATGTAGTTGGCGGCACCGGCATCGGCCCGGAATTCGCGCTGGCGGCTGAACCAGGCCACGATCATGGCCGCCAGGAAGCCCAGCACGATGTCCATCACGATAGTCGTGATCATGTAGCCGATGCCCGGTCCCGAATTGCTGTCGCTGCCCCGGCGCAGGAAGCTGTCCACCGCGTAGCCGATGACCCGGCTGAGGAACACCACAAAGGTGTTCATCACGCCCTGGATCAGCGCCATGGTGACCATGTCGCCGTTGGCCACGTGGGCCACCTCGTGGCCGATCACGGCCTCGACTTCTTCTTTGGTCATGCTCTGAAGCAATCCGGTGGACACTGCCACAAGAGCCGAATTTTTGAACGCACCGGTGGCAAAAGCGTTGGGCGCGCCTTCGTAAATGGCCACTTCGGGCATGCCAATGCCGGCCTTCTCGGCAAAGCGCTGAACGGTCTGCACGATCCAGGCCTCGTCGGCGGTCTGCGGCTGGGTGATCACGCGTGCGCCGGTGCTGAACTTGGCCATGGGCTTGCTGATCAGCAAGGAGATGATCGCTCCACCAAAACCGATCACAAGCGAGAACCCGGCCAGCGCCGTCATGTTCAGCCCGTTGGCGGTGAGAAAACGGTCCACCCCCAGGATGCGGGTGGTGACCAGCAACACCGCCATCACGGCGAAGTTGGTCATGACAAACAACAAGATGCGTTTCATGGAAGCTCCAGAGAAAAATAGCCCGAGGGCACAGTGCGCATCATATGGGGACGAGTGGCCCGGGATTTCAAGAACGGTTTTTTGAGAACCACCCTCAGGTAGAAACTTCTCATTTACACACGAGGCGCTCTAAATACCGAAGCGTCATCGTAAAACCCGGCATCCTCATTGGCCGCCCACCAGCCCGGCACCCCCAGAACAGGCAGGGGCGTGAACGGCTTGGTGGCCAAATTGACGGGGTCCAGTTGGCCGGCAACCCACGTGTCCCAGGCAGCCAGGTCGGCACCCAGCTCGAGCGGCACGGTGGCCCGGTACACATGGGCGGTGATGCTCTTGTAGGGTGACACAAGCTTTTCCATCAGCGCATGCCCCACCAACACCAGCCTGGCCTGCGCCCACAGTGGTCGAAGTTCCACAAACAATCGCTGCCATTCGCGCTGCAGCAGGGCTTGCCACAGCGCATCGGGCGCTTGCAGCAGCGCGGCATTTTCATCAAACAGCGTCAGGGCATCGCGAACCGGCCCCCGCAGTTGCCCCACACCCCCGGCGCTGTTGATTTCACCCGCTTGCAACTGGTTGAGCCGGCGCTTGGTGGCCGGGAAGCGTATCCAGCACAGGCCATTGAAAAAGTCGTGCAGGCCTTCGCGGGTGGGCACACGCCCGGTGTCAAAAATGTGCTGCTCGTAGGCCATGCCCACGGGCAGATCGGACTGGGACACAAACCGCAGCGTTGCCGCTGGGCTCCCGGGTACTGCCGCGGCGCGGTCGGTCAGCGCGTCGCCCAGCGGGTGACCCTGCTCGCAGGCAGCACGAACCGCCACGCCATCGGCCGCTACCGGCGCCAACCAGGGCTGAGACCAATCTGGGGAAGGCCATGCGACGCGGCTCCGATCCCCAGGGCCCAACCCATCCACATGGTCCACTGCGCACATCAACACTGGCCCCAGGTCAGGCCACCAGACGCCACGGCAGTGCTTCGCCTGAGCGCAATGGCTTGAGCTGGGCCTCGCCGAAGGCAAAGCTCTCGGGCGGCGTCCAGCTTTCGCGCTTGAGGGTCACCTGCGCGGTGTTCCGCGGCAGCCCGTAAAAATCGGCGCCGAAGAAGCTGGCAAAGCCTTCGAGCTTGTCCAGGGCGCCAGCGTTGTCGAACGCCTCGGCGTACATCTCGATGGCGGCGTGGGCCGTGTAGCAGCCGGCGCAACCGCTGGCGTGCTCCTTGAGGTGGGCCGGGTGGGGGGCACTGTCGGTGCCGAGAAAAAACTTGGGGCTGCCGCTGATGGCGGCGGCCACCAGCGCCAGGCGGTGGGTTTCGCGCTTGAGCACCGGCAGGCAGTAGTAATGCGGCCGGATGCCACCGGTGAAGATGGCGTTGCGGTTGTAGAGCAGATGGTGGACGGTGATGGTTGCACCCAGGAAACTGTCGGACTCGGCCACGTACTGCGCCGCCTCTTTCGTGGTGATGTGCTCCATCACGATCTTGAGCTCGGGGAAATCCCGGCGCAAGGGCTGCAACTGCTGCTCGATGAACACCGCTTCGCGGTCGAACAGATCGATATCCGGGCTGGTGACTTCGCCGTGCACCAGGAGCAACATGCCCGCACGCTGCATGGCCTCCAGTGTCTTGTAGGTCTTGCGAATGTCGGTCACCCCGGCGTCGCTGTTGGTGGTGGCCCCCGCAGGGTACAGCTTGGCCGCGACCACACCGACATCCCGGGCACGCGCGATTTCATCGGCGGGCAGGTTGTCGGTGAGGTAGAGCGTCATCAAAGGCTCGAAGTCCATGCCGGTGGGCACGGCGGCCAGGATGCGCTCCCGGTAGGCTATGGCCAAGGCCGCCGTCGTCACGGGTGGCCTGAGGTTGGGCATCACGATGGCGCGTGCGAACTGCGCCGCCGTGTGGGGCACCACGGTGCGCAAGGCTTCGCCGTCTCGCAGGTGCAGGTGCCAGTCGTCCGGACGGGTCAGGGTGAGGGTCGAGGGAGCGGCGGAGGTGTTCATGCCCCGATTGTCTCAAAAGGCACGGCCCACCCCGCGCCGCGCCCTCACCGCTCAGACCGGGGACTTGGCGAGCAGGTGCCGCTGCAGGTCGGTCCAGAACTTTTCCAGCGCCCGCTTGGCTTTTCGCGCATTGGGGCGTTCGCGGTAAATGCGGATGTCCAGTGCGGCCTCAAGCCCTTCGCCGGCCGGCACCAATTTCTTGGCCTGCACATCTTTGCGCACCGAACTGGCGGGCAGGAACGCCACACCATGCCCCTCTAGCGCCATGGCTTTTAAACCTTCTGCCATGTCGGTCTCATAGATGCGGTCAAGGTGCACCGGCGTGGCGCTCAGTTTGACTAGGTGGTCCACTGCCCGCCCCAGGTAGGCGCCCGGCGCATAGGCCAGGTATGGCAGCGGCTGCGCGGCGGTTCCGGGCAGCACATAGCGAGGGGCACCATGGGCGTCGGGGCGCACATAGGGCGACAAAAGCTCGTCACCCAGGTGGAGCATTTCGTAGTGGTCGGGGTCCAGCTGGATGGGCTGCGCCGCGTGGTGGTAAGAGATGAGCAGGTCACAACTGCCCTCCACCAGGCGCATCACGGCGTCGTGCACATTGAGCGCGATCAGACGGCTTTTGATCGGCCCGCAATCCTCCCGCAACCCGGACAACCAGGAGGGGAAAAAGGTGAACGCGAGTGAATGGGGCACCGCAAACTCGATCACGTCTTGCGCGGCCGCCGTGTGGGCCCGCAACATGGCCCGGGCGTTTTGCAGCGCCTGCAACATTTCCTGCGCCTGCTCGTACAGCGTCTTGCCGGCGGGCGTGAGGCGGGTGGGGTAGGACGAGCGGTCCACCAGATCGGTACCGGCCCAGGCCTCCAGCGACTGGATGCGGCGTGAGAAGGCCGGTTGCGTCACATGGCGCAATTGCGCCGACCGACTGAAACTGCGGGTTTCAGCCAGGCTCACGAAATCTTCTAACCATTTGGTTTCCATGCCGGCGGATTATGCGCGCCGGGCAAAAGCCGTGCCATTTGCACACCTGAAGAGCACCGCGATCGGGTACCATCCGGAGAAACATAGGGTTTACCCTCACTTCACCATGACCCAAAATCCGCCCGTCCTCCCACGGTCCCGCATCGCCCATCCCGGCCTGCGCCAGAAAGTGATGTCGGCCGAAACAGCGGCTGCCCTGATCCAGCACGGCGATCATGTCGGCATGAGCGGCTTCACCGGCGCGGGCTACCCCAAGGCCATCCCGCTCGCCCTCGCTCAACACATTCAGACCCACCACGATGCGGGCCGCGAATTCCGCATCGGGGTGTGGACTGGCGCGTCCACCGCACCGGAGCTGGATGGCGCGCTGGCCCAGGTGGACGGCATGAACATGCGGCTGCCCTACCAGTCCGACCCGGTCTGCCGCGCGCGCATCAACAGCGGCGAAATGGCCTATATCGATATCCACCTCTCGCACGTGGCGCAATACGTGTGGTTCGGTTTCCTGGGCAAGCTCAACGTGGCGGTGATTGAAGTTGCCGGCATTCTGGAAGACGGCCGACTGATTCCGGCGACGTCGGTGGGCAACAACAAGACCTGGCTGGACCAGGCCGACAAGGTGATCCTGGAAGTGAACCATGGCCACACCCTGGGCCTGGAAGGCATGCACGACATCTACTACGGCACGGAGCGCCCGCCGCACCGCAAGCCGATCCCGATGACGCACGCGGGTGAACGCATCGGCGAGTCCTACCTGCGTTGTGACCCGACCAAAGTGGTTGCCATCGTAGAGACGAATCTGCCCGACCGCGACACCCGGTTCGCTGCGCCCGATGCGTGTTCGCAACGCATCGCGGGGCACCTCATGGCGTTCTTGCAACAGGAGATCGAACAAGGCCGTTTGCCACCAGAGCTGTTGCCCCTGCAGTCGGGCGTGGGCAACATCGCCAACGCCGTGATGGAGAGTCTCAACGAGGGTCCGTTCAATGGCCTGCAGGGCTACACCGAGGTGCTGCAGGACGGCATGCTGGCCCTGCTCAAATCGGGCAAGATGGACGTGGCTTCCGCCACCGCCCTGTCGCTGTCGGCGCCGGCCATGGAAGAATTCCTCGCCAACCAGACGTTTTACAGCGAGCGCATCGTGCTGCGGTCGCAAGAAATCAGCAACCACCCTGAGGTGATCCGGCGGCTGGGCATCATCGCCATGAACGGCATGATCGAGGCCGACCTGTATGGCAACGTGAACTCGACGCACGTGATGGGCACGCGCATCATGAACGGCATCGGCGGATCCGGCGATTTCGCGCGCAACGCCTACCTGTCGATCTTCATGACGCCATCCACCGCCAAAGGCGGCAAGATCTCCTGCATCGTGCCCATGGTCAGCCATGTGGACCACACCGAGCACGACGTGCAGATCCTCGTGACCGAACAAGGCATCGCCGATCTCCGCGGCCTGTCTCCACGCCAGCGCTCACGCCTGATCATCGAACGCTGCGCCCACCCGGACTTCCGCCCTGCGCTGCTCAACTATGTCGAACGAAGCGAAGCGAACGCCCGGGCGGGCCATGGCGGCATGCACACGCCTCACCTGCTGGACGAAGCCCTTTCGTGGCACAGCCGGTACGAGAACTTCGGCGAGATGCGGCCGGTGCAGACGGAGCTTCCCGTCAGGGCAGAAGCCACAAAGGATGCCGCAGAAGCGCCTGCACTGAGTCAGGCCCACTAAAAGGGGCAAAGGGGATGCATGGGCTCTGCCCCGTTCCCGACTCCATCACTGGGCCGTGTGGCTGTGCGGCACAGCGGCGGGCGGATCAGGGCGGGCGTTGCCTGAGCGAAGCGAGTTCACCCCCCCTCCAGACGTGAGCAGCGCGAGGCCAACGCAACTCGGTCAGTCAGCGCCAGACTGCTGCAAAGCCCACATCCCCGCATACACCCCATCCACCCGCGTGACCAGATCCGCGTGGCGCCCGCGCTCAACCACTTCACCGTTCACCAGCACCAGGATCTCGTGCGCGTCCACCACGGTGGACAGCCGGTGCGCGATGACCAGCGACGTCTTGTTGCGGGCAGCGCTGCGCAACTCCGCCTGAATCGCCCGCTCGTTGGCGGAATCCAGGGCCGATGTGGCTTCGTCAAAAATCACGATGGGCGGGTTTTTGAGCAGGGTGCGCGCAATGGCCACCCGCTGCTTTTCGCCACCCGAGAGTTTTAAGCCCCGCTCACCCACCATGGTGGCGTAGCCCTTGGGCAAGCGTTCGATAAAGCTGTGGATGTGTGCCGCCTGGGCCGCAGCCACGGCCGCATCGTGCCCGGCGTCAGGCCTGCCATAGAGGATGTTGTATTCGATGGTGTCGTTGAACAGCACCGTGTCTTGCGGCACGATACCAATGGCCTGGCGCACGCTGGTCTGGGTCACCTCCCGGATGTCCTGCCCGGCGATGGTGATGCGACCGGCGCCTTGGGGCCCCTTATCGTCATGGTTCGAAACATCGTAGAAGCGGTACAGCAGGCGCGCCAGGGTTGACTTGCCCGAGCCCGACGGCCCCACCACGGCCACGGTTTTCCCGGCTGGAATCTCAAAACTCACGCCGTGCAGGATCTCACGCTCAGGGTCATAGGAAAACCGCACGTTTTCAAATTTCACGGCGGGTGGACCGTCCAGCACCAGTTCCGCAGCACCCGCCACATCGGCGATCTCGCGCTCTTTCTCCAGCAAGACAAACATTTTGTCCAGGTCGGTCAGGCTCTGTTTGATCTCGCGGTACAACACCCCCAAAAACCCCAGCGGGATGTAGAGCTGGATCATGAACGCGTTGACCATCACCAGGTCACCCAGGGTCAGGGCGCCGGTGGCCACGCCTTGTGTGGCCCGGTACAGCATCCACACCAGGGCCACGGCGATCACCATTTGCTGCCCGGTGTTCAGCAGCGACAGCGTGGTCTGGCTCTTGATGCGCGCCAGGCGAAGCTTCTCCAGGGCGTCGTTGTAGCGCCGGGTCTCGAAGGCCTCGTTGTTGAAGTACTTGACGGTTTCGAAATTGAGCAAGGAGTCGATGGCACGGCTCTGGCTGGCCGACTCGAGCTCGTTCATCTCGCGGCGAAACTGGGTTCGCCACTCGGTCACCTTCACGGTAAAGGTCACATACAGCACCAGGGCGCCCAGCGTGATCCAGACATAGCCCATGTCAAACTTCGTGCCCAGGAGCACCAGCACCATGGTGACTTCAATCAGCGTGGGAAAGATGCTGTAGAGCGAATACGAGATCAAAGACTGCACACCCCGCGTGCCACGGTCGATGTCGCGGGTCATGCCGCCGGTCTGGCGCTCCAGGTGAAAACGCAGGCTGAGGTTGTGCAGGTGGCCAAACACCTGCAAGGCAATGCTGCGCGTCGCCCCCTCGGTCGCCTTGGCGAAGATGAGTTCTCGCAGTTCGGTGAACAGCGACGTCGACAATCGGAGCCCGCCGTAGGCCACCAGCAAGCCCACAGGCACCACCAGCAGGGCTTCCACGCTGCCCGGCTTGATGGTCATCGAATCGACCAACTGCTTGAGCAGCAGCGGTACGCTCACATTGGCCACTTTCGCCCCCACCATGAAGGCGAGCGCAGCGCCTACGCGCCATTTGTACTCCCACAGGTAGGGAAACAGGCGCGACAGGGTCTCCCAATCGGAGCGGCGTCCCTGGATTTCCCGCGCGCGCTCGGCAGCGGTCTGGGTGTTGGCGGAGTGGGGTGAAGCAGAAGAGGAGCGCATGCAGGACAATGGCGGGCTGTTGATCTTCCATTGTGCCTATGACCGACGAATCCAGCCCCCGCCCCGAAAGTGCCCTTCCCGCTGGCCGCGAGCTGGTGCTCAAGGTCATTCCCATGCCCGCCGATTGCAATGCCAACGGCGATATTTTTGGCGGCTGGGTGATGGCCCAGGTGGACCTGGCCGGATCGGTGCTGCCGGCGCGCCACGTGCAGGGGCGCATGGCCACGGTGGCCGTGAACCAGTTCATCTTCAAACAACCCGTGCGCGTCGGCGATATCCTGAGCTTCTTTGCCCATGTCGAGCGCATCGGCAACACCTCGATCACGGTGCAGGTGGAGGTGTTTGCGGAGCGCTTCCGAGCCCAGGGCGCGTACGTGAAGGTGACCGAGGCGAGTTTGACCTATGTCGCCATTGACGATTTTGGCAAGCCCCAACCCATCCCCCGGGCCGTACCCATCGCGCCGCCGTGACAGCGGCATTTATCCACCCATCGCGGCTTCAGCCGCCGCCCAGGCGCCTCGCCTCTACCTCAAACGGGTTGTCCCAGTAGGGGTCGCGTCCGCGCAGCCACAGCGCCAAGCTGGACAACAGGTAAGCCGGGACAAACAACGGGCCCCAGCGCTCGTACTGCCGGACATGCACCCGCTCGTGGGCGCGCAGCCGCTCCAGCTCCCGGTCATTGGTGGCGATCACCACGTGGCCCAGGGTGATCGCCGAAAACAGCAGGCACTGACGCCAGCCGCCCACGCCAGCGCTCGATGGCATCGTGGCTTCCAGAACGCCGTTCACACGCCGCATTCGCGCGCCGACCAGCCAACCCAGGGCGCACAGCAGCAAGCCCAGCAAGGAATATGGCGACGCCCAGAACAACGACCAGAGCCGCCACAGGCGAGGCCATCGCGGACCTGCCCGCCCGGCCCCCGCCCCGGTGTGTTGGTGCATGGGTGGCGGTCTCAAGACACGATATAGGCGCCCGAGCCACAGGACAGCAATGTGCCGTCCGCGCCCAGAAACTCCATGCGCGTGGAGGCCACGCGCGAGCCCAGGCGCATCACCACGGCACGCAGCTCAAAATGCGCCCCGACACCAGGCCGCAAATAGTCCACGCGCAGATCAATGGTGCCCAGCTTGCCAAACCGCAACAAGCGCTGCTCGGGAGGCTCGTCCATGTGACGCGCGCCGATGGCCGCCATACAGGCGAGCCCGCCCATGGCGTCCAGCCCGGCGCTGATCACACCCCCGTGCAGGCGGTTGTGTGCGTAATGGCCAATCAGCTCGGGCTTCATGGCGATGGTGGCCACCACCTGATCGGCCTTGAGGCTGGTGATCGTGAGTCCCAGCACTTTGTTGAACACGATTTTTTCTTCAAAGATGTGTTTAAGGCCCGCGACAAATTCGGGCTCAAAGTCAATGGGCAAAGGCAGGTTTTTGGTGGTCATAAGTTGAATGTTGTGCAAGCCGTTTTTTCATGTTGTCAATGGGCCTATCGCCGGGCGATTTTCCACGCCACACGCCCCCCTGCCGCCAGGGAGCCGCGGTGCATGGCCTGCGTCTGAATGCGGGGCAGCAAAAACACCGCGCAGCACCCGGCAGCTGAACCCGCTCCAGCGCCGGTGCCGATCAGCCCGGGGCCCCGGATGATGGCGTCGGCCCCCGTTGGGCAGGTGCCCGGGAAAGGCGCCGAAAGTGCGCTCATGCGGGCGTCTTCAGAAAGAGCATCAACGCGGTGGTGGTCAGCTCATCCAGCGTAGCGAGGTGACGCTGGTGGATGGAATTTGCATGGGAATTCCGCGCTGCACTCGGCACCTGGTACCACTGCACAGACCAGTTCATGGCGCCGAAGATCATCAAGCGCACCAGGCCGGGGTCACCCGCCAGGTGGCCACTGGCGTGCAGCTGTTGCAGCGCAGGTACCCAGGCCGCTTCGTACCGGTCTTTGAGCGCGGTGATCGCCTCCATTTGTGTGGCGTCCAGCGCCCGCCACTCATAGAGCATCACCGGGACAAAATCACTGTGGTCGCCCAGCAAAACCTCAAAGTGGTTACGCACCAGTGCCCGCAAACGGTCCTTGGCCGGGTGGCGCTCGGTCAGCGGTGCCAACGACGCAGCCTGGCGCAGCAAAGCGCTGTGCATGCCCTCCTGCATCACGGCCGCAAGCAGCACCTGCTTGTTCTCAAAATGGTAAAACGGCGACCCCGCCTGCATGCCCGCTGCGGCGGCAATGTCGCGCGTGCTGGTGGCGGCAAAACCCTGGTGGCGAAAGAGGTGTGCGGCAGCCAACAGGAGTTCGCGACGGCGATTGCCACCGTCGCGCTCATCGGCGGTCTTGCGGGGGCGACCCCGGGGGCGTGCGGGCTTGGTTTCAACCGGGGAGGCGTTCGTCATCGCCGAAACGATAGCAGCCCTGTCTATTTTCAGCAAGCAAATGCTTGGCAAAAATGAATCACCCTCCCCCGGGACCGTCCCCTCGGGCTTCAATTGCGCAGGCAACTTCGGGCCCAGTACCCTTCCATCCTGGCCGGCACAAAGCCTTTTCCTGGCCAGAATTCACACCTTCCCAGCGTTTTCCCGGCTTCGCCCAACAGCGCAATCCGGTAGGATCATTTGGCCCAACCCCAACCCCAACCCCTAGGTATCCCACACGGGCATCCCGAAAAAGCACTCGCCACCCTTGCATGGAACCTTTGACTCGTCCCCCTGAGCCAATCCAGACGCCGGGTGGCATTTCGCTCAAGCGCTACCTGCTGCGCCTGTACCTGCTCACCGCGCTGCCATTGCTGTTGCTGGCCGGCTGGCTGGCGTACGACAACGTGACCTCAACGAAGGCGGCCCAAGACCTTCAAGCGCAAAGCATTGCCAGCAATTTCGCTCAGGCTATGGACCAGAAGCTGCAGGCTCGCATCAACGCCCTCACCGCCTTCGCCCAGTCGACTCGCCTGGACTCGCCAGACCAAAGGTCCGAGCTTTACCAGGAAGCCAATGCGCTGAAAACGCAGTTGGGGATGGATTTCGTCGTGTTGGACGCCACACCGCCCTATGCCATGCAAATCAATACGCTGGCGCCCTGGGGCTCAACTCTGCCCCCCATTCCCAAGCCTAAGGGCTTTCAAGCGGTGCCAGCCGCCCTGCAAACCTTGAGGCCAGCAGTTGGGGATGCGGTCACCAGCGCCATCACCCAGCGAACCGTGGTGGTTGTCGCCGTGGCCAGCGTGCGAAACGGTCGTGCAACCCATGCGGTGGTCAGCCCCGTCGAGGTGTCCACGTTTCAGTCATTTCTGGACGAATTTGCCTTGCCGCCGGGCTGGGCCTTGACGCTGGCTGATGGCAGCGGCCAACCCCTGGCACAGAGAAAACCCGCGAATTTCGACCCAGCAACGGATCAAGGCGTTGCCGGCGAAGTGGTGGTGCCGTCCACGATCACACAATGGGCGGTCAAGCTGCAAATTCCAAGCGATGAGCGTCTCCCGCCGCTGCTGGCCACTGGTGGTGCGTTGGGTTTGCTGCTGTTGATCACCACCGGCATGGGTGTTTTCGTCGGCTGGTCAGGGAGCCGGCGGCTGCACACGGCGATGGCCTCCCTGACGCAGATAAACCCCGCCACAGACGAACTCGACATCCACGAAGTCCGGGAAGCCAGGACACTGCTGGACGAGACCGTGAAACACGACCAAGCCAGTGAAGCGCGCTTCCAGAGCCTGTTCCAGAATTCCCCCATCGGCATGCGGCTGACCGACCGCCAAGGAAAAATCATGGCCCAGAACGCGGAGTTCGAAGCCTTGTTTGGTTACACCATGGCCGATGTACCCGACTTGTCGGTCTGGATGGAGCGCGCCTATCCCAACCCCGAAGATCGCCAGCGTGTGGCCCGCATCTGGGGCATGCCCAACGATGAACAACAGCTCGGCAGGCGGGCACTGCGCTCAGGTGAGTTTCACATCACGGCCAAGGACGGTCAGATCAAAGTCGTGCAGGTGCTGGGCATTCTGTTGCCCGATGGAATGCTGTCGAGTTTCGTCGACCTCACCGACAAACGCATGACCGAAAGCCGCTTGAGGCTCTGGGCCGACGCCTTCCAATACGCCGAGCTCGACCTGGCGATAGGGGATGCCACCACTGATACCGTGTTGGCGGTCAACCCTGCATTCGCACGTTCCCGTGGTTACTCCCCCGAAGAGTTGCTGGGCATGCCCACCTCACGGATCCAGCCGCCAGAAAGCCACGCTCGCATCAAAGAGCAGCTTTCGCAGCTCCAGGAGCGGCCTCACTTCACGCTCGAATGCGAGCATTTTCGCAAGGATGGAAGCCGATTCCCGGTTTTGCTCGACATCACCGTGGTGCACGATGCACAGGGCAAGCCGCTGGCCCGTCTGGTCTATGCCATTGACCTCACCGAACGCAACCGCGCCGAAGCCGAGATCCGCGCACTGCACGACACACTGGAACGGCGGGTGACCGAACGCACGGCCCAGTTGACCCAGGCCAACCAGGAACTCGACAGCTTCGCCTACACCGTTTCTCACGACCTCAGGGCCCCGCTTCGGGCCATGGACGGGTTCCTGCATCTGCTCCGCGAAGAACACGGCGCCCAACTGCCGGCCGATGCCCAGAACCACCTGGACAAGATTGGTTCGGCCATCATGCGCATGAAGAACCTGATCGAGGGCATCCTCACGCTCACCCACAGCGCGCGCCATGACCTGGCGGTATCGCCCGTCAACCTGTCGGAGCTGGTGCAGAGGCGCCTGGGTGAGTTGGCGGCGGCCGAGCCTGAACGCAGCGTTCGGATAGAGGTCCAGCCCGGTCTTATTGTGGAGGGCGATACCCGCATGCTGGATGTGGTGGTGAGCAACCTGGTGAGCAATGCCTGGAAATACACCGGAAAAACGGCCCGCCCCAACGTCCGTTTCTTTGCCCAGGAGCGCCAGGGGGTGACCTGGTTCTGCCTGGTCGACAACGGCGCCGGGTTTGACCCGAAGCATGCTGGGAAACTCTTCCAGCCCTTCCAGCGCATGCACCGGCACGAAGAATTCCCGGGCATTGGTATCGGACTGGCCACGGTGCTGCGGGTCATCCAGCGCCATGGCGGGCAGATTGAGGCCGAAGCACAACCGGGCGAAGGCGCCGTGTTCCGCTTCACCTTGCACCCTGGAGCGGCTGCGACGCCACACGGCCCCCCCCACCAGTCGCCTGAATGACGGATTTTGCGGCCACGGCGTGGCAACATTCGCCATGCAAAAACCCTACGACATCATCGTTTTTGGCGCCACCGGGTTCACCGGCCGGCTGGTCGCTGAATACCTCCACAAAACCTACGGCGATGGGCGCGAAGTCACCTGGGCCATGGCCGGACGCAGCGAAGCCAAGCTGCGGCAGGTGCGTGATCAGCTGGGCATCGATGCGGCGTTGCCGCTGCTGGTGGCCGACGCCAGCGATACGGCTGCGCTCAAGGCACTGGTGGCCCAGACCCGCGTGGTCATCACCACCGTGGGCCCCTACCAGCTCGTGGGCAATCAACTCGTCACGGCCTGCGCAGAAGCCGGCACCGACTATGTGGATTTGTGCGGCGAACCGGGCTGGATGGCCCAGAAAATCCCCCAGTTGCAAAAGGTCGCTGCGGCCAGCGGCGCGCGCATCGTGTTTTCCTGCGGATTCGACTCCATCCCGTTTGACCTGGGCGTGCTGTTTCTGCAGAACGAAGCACAGCAACGTTTCGGGGAACCGTTGAAACGCGTGCATGGTCGGGTCAAGGCCATCAAGGGCGGACCTTCGGGTGGAACCGCTGCCAGCCTGCTCGCCACCATGGAGGCTGTGGGCCGCGACAAATCGCTCATCAAAACCTTGGGCAACCCCTACGCACTGGTGCCCGGATTCAAAGGCCCGCGGCAGCCCGATGACAGCGTGGCCGAATGGGACGAACTGGTGCAAAGCTGGACCGCGCCTTTTGTGATGGCGCCCATCAACACCAAGAACGTGCACCGCACCAACGCCCTGCGCGGACACCCCTGGGGCACCGACTTCCTCTACAGCGAACGCATGCTCACCGGCAAAGGTGAAAAGGGCGAGCTGCGTGCCAAGAAGAGTGCCCGCAAGGACCGCATCCAGAACATCCTGCTCGCCATCGCGCCCACCCGGGCTCTGATCCGGCGCTTTGTACTGCCCAAGCCGGGTGAAGGCCCGAGCCTGCAGCAACGCGAGTCGGGCCTGTACGACCTGGTTTTCGCGGGCCAGACCGCCAGCGGCCAGGTGCTGCGCGCCCGCGTCAAGGGCGACCGCGATCCAGGCTACGGTTCGACCTGCAAGCTCATCGCCGAGAGCGCGTTGTGCCTGATCCGCGAAGTGGACCACACCATGGCACCCGGTGGCGTCTGGACCCCAGGTGCTGCCATGGGCTTGCCTTTGTTGAACCGGCTGCAGGCCCGGGCTGGCCTCAGTTTCGCCATCGAGGCCGACTGACGCCAGCACCCAGGCAGCGCCCACGACACGCTTGGGCGCTGATCTATTGCTTCAGCGCCCCGCCGGCGATACCGGGGCCGTCACCATGAGTTTTTGCACATTGCCCATGGCGGCCTTGGCCACGCTGCGCATGCGCCCCAGAATGGCCTGGTGTTCGGCGTTGGCCTTGTCGGCAGAGGCCATCACTTTGCCAAAACCGTCCAGGCGGCTGTTGCGCACCCATGCGCGCAAGGCTTCGTCCTGCGACCAGCTGACCTGGTTCATCATGCTGACCGCAGTGGACCCCAGGTAGCCCGCCAGGTTGGTCGGGAACGGCACCGGCATACACAGCTGGTTCTTGCGCGCATCCCCTTCAAAATGGGCCTCTACATAAGCGATCAGCGCGGCACTGAAAGTGGGTTGCGGCGCGCGCACCAGTTGCAAGACCATCTTGTGGTCCTGGAAGATCGGTTGGGGTGGCCGCTGCTCCACAGCCGAGGCGGTGCAGTCGATGTACAAGGTCTCGGCGGGCATGGCTTCAAAGCCACCGTCCAGCGTCAGCCCTTGGGCCTCGATCGCCTGCACATGGCCCTTGCGAATCACCTGGCGGATCTGCCGCAACAGCGCCACCTCGGCTTTGGAGATCGTGGCGTAGTGGAACATCGAAGGCTGCTGCTCGGGGTCGATGCGCAGCATCTGGTCGCAAGCCTCCAACCGCGCATAAAGATCGTCCACCGACGAGGCGGCGGCAAAAGCCTCCATCTGGTCGGCCTGCCCCCCAATGACTTCCTTGAAGAACTCCAATCCGGGTTGCACGCACTGGCGGTTGATCAACCACGAGTCGCGCGGCACCACCCAGCTGATGCCGTCGGGATGTGCGCCACACTGCAGCAACCACACGCCCACATCCATCGCCGTCTTGCCGGCGCCCACGATGGCGAAGTGCCGGGGCAAGGCCGCTGGCTGCTGCCACAGGTCGGGCAAGGCATTGGGCGGCACCACCCGCACGCCTTCGGCAACGCTGTATTTGGGCTTTCGGGTCGACGGCACCTGGGTTCCGAAGTAGCTGGCGTCCACCACCCGCCGGCGGACCTCCACCTCGGTGGCTGCGCCCGACAACAGCGAAACAAAGCGGCCTTCGCCCACATAGTCGCTCATGGGGTGGTAGTTGACCCGGCCACTGGGCAGCAGCTTCTGGTGCATCACCCGCTCAAAGTAGCCACTGACCTCGGGCCCGGAGGCCAGCTCGAAAAAGCCCTTGTTCACCCCCATCACGTCCTTGCGGTCGCTGCCCAGCGGCAAGGAGTTGACGCCATAAAAAGACGATGGCTGGTGCAGTGCCACGAACGAGTAGGCGTCGTTCCAGTGCCCGCCCGGTTTGCCGTGTCGGTCCACGATGGTGATGTGGGCATTGGGAGCCTCGTCGAGCAAGGTGTCGACAAAAGCCAGACCCACTGCCCCGCTGCCGATGACCAGGTAGTCCGTCGCCTGTTTTGTCATGTTTTGTCTCCTGGATGGATGATTTTTAGAACAGCGCATGGCCGCACGGTACCGACAAGTACCGAGCAAATTAAACACCTCAAGCGAGACCGCCAGTCGCGGCGGCGACTGGCATGGTCCATTGACGCTACGAACTCTGCAGCGCTGAATCCGCCACACTCCTGGGTTTTTCACGGGGTGATGACTTGAACATCTTCAAATGATTTGATCCAGCTTAAGCCCCGAGTCATCTTCTTGCCCCATCATGGTTCCATGAAAAACCTACCTGAAGTTGCCTCTCCCACCGTGCCAAAGAGCGCGGCCTGGATGAGTGTCCCAGCCTTCTGGCCCATGGCCATGGCCAGCGCCCTCATGCAACAGGGATCGGCCCTCTACGCCAAAAATCTCCATTTTGTGGAAGAGGAGATCCTCATCCACAGCCACCAGCGACCCGAGCTGGCCACGCCCCACCGCACGCGGCTCGACCTGCGCACCATGGTGCTGCGCGAGTACGGCACACCCGGGCAGGGCATCCCCACCGTGGTGGATGCCCCCCACGCTGGCCATACCGCGTCCATCGCCGACTACCACCGCGGGCAGAGCCTGGTCGAGACCCTGCTGGCCAACGGGGTCGGCCATGTGCTTCTGACCGACTGGAAGAGCGCCACGCCCGACATGAAAGACCTGGAAATCGACAACTACCTGGAAGAGATGCTGGTGGTCATCGACGATCTGGGCGGCCGGGTGAACCTGGTCGGCCTGTGTCAAGGCGGCTGGGTGTCGACCATGCTGGCGGCGCGATTCCCCGACAAGGTCAACGCCCTTGTGCTGGCGGGCGCACCCATCGACACCGATGCCGGGCAAGGCCCGATCCGCAAGATGGTCCATGACTCGCCGAGCTCGTTCTACGACGAACTGGTGGGATTGGGTCAGGGCCTCATGAAGGGCAAGTTCATGCTGCAGGGCTGGAAGAACATGCACCCCGAGCAGCACTACATGCAGGACCACATCGACCTCTACGAACACATCGACGATGCCGCTTACCTGGCCAAAGAGGAAAGGTTCGAGCGCTGGTACGAAAACCCGATCGACCTGCCGGGTCGCTGGTACCTGCAGGTGATTCAGCAGCTCTTCAAGGAAAACCGCCTGGCCAAGGGCACCTTTGTCGGACTCGGGCGCGAGCTGCACCTGAAAGACATCACCTGCCCACTCTATTTGCTGGCGGGAGCCGACGACGACATCACCAGCCCGGAGCAGGTGCTCAACGCCGCGCAACTCGTGGGCACACCGCCGGAGCAGATTCGCCAGCAGACCATCCCTGGCGGTCACATCGGCCTGTTCATGGGCGCACGCACGCTGTCCGAAACCTGGCCACCCATTGCGCGCTGGATCGCCGCCCAATCAGCGTGAGGATGCTGTCCGCATGACCGCCGCCACCGACACAGCCCCTTCGCCTGCACCGACTTCCCAAGCCAACGGCACGGTGGTGGCCGTGCGAGGCGGCGTGGTCGATGTGCGCTTCGACAGCGGCCCGCTGCCGGCCATCCACCATGCGCTGGAAGTGCTCTGGGACGAGCCCCTGCCGCTGGTGCTGGAGGTCGAGGCCGAGCTGGACGAACACACGGTGCGCACTGTGGCGCTGCAGGAAACCCAGGGTCTGGCGCGCCACGTCGCCGTGCGCGACACCGGTGCACCGCTGACCGTGCCAGTGGGCGAAGCCTTGCTGGGCCGGCTCGTCAATGTATTGGGCCGCCCCGGCGACGGCCTGGGGCCCATTGCAGACGACGCACCGCGGCGCGCGATTCACCAGGCGCCTTTGCCTTTGGCCAAACGGCGGGCTGCGGTTGAGGTGTTCGAAACCGGCATCAAGGTGATCGACCTGCTGGCGCCGCTGGCGCTGGGCAGCAAAGCCGCCATGTTCGGCGGTGCCGGCGTGGGGAAAACGGTGCTGGTGATGGAGCTGATTCACGTGATGGCCGAAACCTACAAGGGCATCTCGGTCTTTGCCGGCGTGGGTGAACGCAGCCGCGAAGGCCACGAACTGCTGCTGGACATGCACGAATCTGGCATGTTGTCCAACAGCGCCCTGGTGTTTGGCCAGATGAACGAGCCCTCGGGCGCACGCTGGCGCACCCCATTGACCGCGCTCACCATCGCCGAGTATTTCCGCGACGAACAGCAGCGCAACGTGCTGCTCTTGATGGACAACGTGTTCCGCTTTGTGCAGGCGGGCTCAGAGGTCTCAGGCCTGCTGGGCCGACTGCCTTCGCGAGTCGGCTACCAGCCCACGCTGGCCAGCGAAGTGGCCGCTGTGCAAGAACGCATCGCTTGCGCCGAGCACGCATCGGTCACCGCCATCGAAGCGGTGTACGTGCCAGCGGACGACTTCACAGACCCGGCCGTCACCACCATTGCCGCCCACCTGGACAGCCGCATCATGCTCTCGCGCCAGCTCGCGGCCGAAGGCATGTACCCAGCGATCGACCCGCTGAGCTCTCAGTCGGTGCTGCTGGACCCGTTGGTGGTCGGTGCAGCGCATTGCGACCTCGCGCGCGATGTGCGCGAGGCCATTGCCCGCTACCGCGAGTTGCAAGACATCATCGCCTTGTTGGGGATCAACGAGTTGAGCGTAGAAGACCGAAAACTGGTGGGCCGCGCGCGTCGATTGCAACGCTTTCTCACCCAGCCGTTTTCCGTCACACAAGCCTTCACCGGCAAGCCCGGCCGCCAGGTCACCCTTGCCGACACGCTCAAAGGCTGCCGCGCCATCCTCGATGGCGAAGGCGACGACTGGCCCGAGAGCGCCTTTTTCATGGCAGGCAATCTGGACGATGTCCGTTCGCGGGTCGCCTCATGAACAGCCCGGCTGCACCCGTCTCCTGGCCCCATGCCGATGGCCTGCACCTCGTGCTCAGCAGCCTGGGGCAGGTGATCGTGGACGCCAGCGGCGTGTTGTCGCTGCGCGCCGAAGACGCGAGTGGCGGCTTCGGGCTGTGGCCTGGCCACGCCGATTTCCTGACCGTGCTCGGCGTGGGTGTGGTGAGCTGGAAAGACGGCGCCGAGCGTTGGCACCACTGCGCGGTGCGCCGCGGTGTGATGACACTGACACACGGCACCGAGCTGAGCATCGCCACGCGGGAAGCCATTCCGGGCGATGACCTGGACCAGCTGGAAAACGAAGTGCTGGCGCAGCTCATACAGCGCCAACAGGTCGAAGACGATTCGCGGCGCCAGGTGCGGCAACTGGAAGTGCGCACGCTGCGTGAACTGGTGCGCCCGAAGGCCCATGGCGCACAACCTCAGGGGAGCTGGCCATGAACGAAGACGACCACCGCCCCGGGGCCAGCGAAGACACCAACAGCGCTTTGTTGAAACAGGTGCGCCGCCGCGCGGGCTCTGCCCAGCGCTGGCTGCGCGACGGCGACCCCTCGCTGGCCCGGCAGTTCGCGGCGGTGGGCGTGCTCGGGTGGATCATCGTGATACCCGCCCTGCTGGGCGTGTGGCTGGGGCGCTGGCTGGACAACTGGTTGTCCACCGGCATCACCTTCACGGCCGCCCTGCTCTTGCTGGGTTTGTTGCTGGGCGGCTGGTCGGCCTGGCGCTGGATGCACGAACCATGAATTCCAAGGACCTCTGTTCATGACCCCCTTGAACCTGCTTCTGTTTGGTGGACTCGGTCTGCTCGTGGGCCTGTGGCACTTTGGCTCGCTGCATTGGCTCAGCCAACGCCTGGTCAGCGCCGAAGGACCCAACTGGCGCACCGTGCTGCCCGTGCAATTGCTGCGCATCGCGGTGCTCGTGGGCGCATGCTGGTGGGCGGTGCGTTTTGGCGCTTGGCCATTGCTGGCGCTGGCGCTGGGCATCGTGGCTGCGCGCGTGGTCTTGATCAGAAGAGCGCGCCGCACAGAAGGGAACCCGGTGCAGCCATGAAGACCAATCCGTTCAACCACGAGCTGGTCTGGCAGATCGGCCCCATGCTCATCACCCGACCGGTGGTCACAACCTGGGTCGTGATGGTGGTCATGGTGGCCCTTTCATGGTGGGTCACCCGGCGCCTGTCGGTGGACAAGCCTGGTCGGGTTCAAACCTTCGCTGAACTGATGATCACCACGCTGCGCGACGAAATGAAATCGACCATGCGGCTCGACCCTGAGCCCTTTTTGCCCCTGATCGGCACGCTGTTTCTCTTCATCCTGTTTGCGAACCTCAGCGGTCTTCTGCCCGGCGCCGAACCGCCCACGGCCGCGCTCGAAACCGATCTGGTGCTGGCGCTGGCCGTGTTCTTCGCCGTGACGGGCTGGGGCGTCAAACGCCATGGCGTCTGGGGCTACATGAAGAGCTATGCCCAACCCAACCTGTTTGTGTTGCCGCTCAATTTGCTCGAGGCGGTCACCCGCGTGCTCTCCATGACGGTGCGCCTGTTTGGCAACATCATGAGCGGCATGTTCATTTCAGCCGTGGTGCTGGGTCTGGCCGGGCTGCTGGTGCCCATTCCCTTCATGGCACTGGACTTGCTCACGGGCCTGATACAGGCCTATATCTTCATGGTTCTCGCCATGGTCTTCATTGCCGCCGCGGCAGGCAACACCGAAACCTGATTTTTTTCTGAATCGAACCGAAAGGAAACCCCATGGACAACACCACCTGGCTTCAACTGGGCAGCATCGTTTGCGCTGCATTTGCGGTGGCCTTTGGCGCGATCGGGCCGGCGCTGGCTGAAGGCCGATCCGTGGCCGCCGCCATGGACGCCATTGCCCGCCAGCCTGAGGCCGCCAGCACCATCTCACGCACGCTCTTCGTGGGCCTGGCCATGATCGAAACCACGGCCATCTACTGCCTGGTGGTGGCCTTGCTGCTGTTGTTCGCCAATCCTTTTGTGAAATAAGCCATGCAACTCGACGGATGGACCCTGCTGCTGCAGGCGATCAATTTGGCGGTGCTGCTGGCCCTGCTGCGCTGGCTGCTGTACAAGCCGCTGATGGCTGTGATCGACAAGCGCCAGCAACGCATTGCCAGCGAGCTGTCCGAGGCGGCGCAAGCCCGCCAGCAGGTCGAGCAGGAAAGCCAGGCGCTGGCGACCCAGCGCGCGGCCATCGACAGCGACCGAGAACACGTGCTGAGCGAAGCCCGGCAAAGCGCCGAGGCCGAGCGCCTGGCCCTGATGGCCAGTGGCGAAGCCACCCTGAAATCCCAGCAGAACGAAGCACGTCAGCAACTCGATAAAGAGCGCCTGCAGGCCAGTCAAACCCTGTTGACCGAAGCGGGCTCGATGGCCGTTGATCTCGCCACCCGCCTGATCCACAGCAGCCCGACACCCCTCACCGACAACGACTTCGTGGACGCCCTGCTCGAGCACGCGAACGCAACGCCGGTAGAAGAACGGCAACACTGGCTGGGCGCCACGCAACCCGCACCCGTCACGCTGGTCTGCGCCAGCGCACCGAGCGAGGTCACCGTGCAGAAGGTGAAAGACCAGCTCAGCCGGTTACTCGGGACGGAAGTCCATCTGCAATCAGAGACCCTGCCGGCCTTGTTGCGCGGTGCCGAACTGCATTTTGAGCACGGCGTGCTGTCGCAAAGCTGGTCAGCCGAGCTGGCGGCCGCTCGAGCCGCGATGCAGCCGACTGCCCCATGAGCAACAACGCACCCCCCATCACGGCCAGCCTGGCCCCTTGGCGCGCAGCCGCCTGGTCGCGCATCGCGGCCCAGCCGGCGCAAGCGCCCCGGTTCGAAGAAATCGGCCGAGTGCACAGCGTGGCCGACGGGATCGCCCATGTCACCGGCCTGGCCAGTGTGCGGCTCAACGAACTGTTGCACTTTCCTGGGGGGCGCATGGGCTACGCCGCCGGCCTGGAACCCGACCACATCGCCTGCGTGCTGCTCGATGAACCCGACCTCGTGGGCACCGGTCAACCGGTCACCCGGGGACGTGATGTGGTGCAAGTACCGGTCGGCCCGGGCCTGCTGGGACGCGTGGTCGATCCGCTGGGGCGCCCGCTCGACGACGGCCCGCCGATTTCCCACGATGGGTATCTGCCTGCCGAACGTGCGGCGCCCACCATCATCGACAGGGCCTTGGTGCGCGAGCCGGTGCACACCGGCACACTGGCGGTGGACGCCTTGTTCCCGCTCGGCCGCGGTCAGCGCGAACTCATCATCGGCGACCGGGGCACCGGCAAGACCTCCGTGGCCGTGGATGCGCTGCTGGCCCAGCGCGACAGTGAACTGATTTGCGTGTACATCTCGGTCGGGCAAAAGTCGGAAGCCACGGCTTCGGTGATCGACGCCGTGCGCCGACTGGGGGCCCCCGAACGCACGATCTTTGTCGTGGCGGCCAGCACCGCTGCGCCCGGCCTGCAATGGCTCGCGCCGTTTGCCGGCTTCTCCATGGCGGAGTACTTCCGCGATCGCGGGCAACACGCGCTGGTGGTGGTTGACGATCTGAGCAAACACGCCGCCACCCACCGCGAGCTCGCGCTGCTCATGCAGCAGCCGCCCGGGCGCGAAGCCTACCCGGGCGATGTGTTTCACCTGCATGCACGCCTGCTGGAACGCGCCGCCATGCTCTCACCCGAGCGCGGCGGTGGTTCGCTCACGGCCCTGCCCATTGCACAAACCGAAGCCGGCAACCTGGCCGCCTACATTCCCACCAACCTGATCTCCATCACCGATGGCCAGATCGTGCTCGATGCCAAACAATTCCACCTGGGGCAATTGCCTGCGGTGGACACCGGCCTGAGCGTGAGCCGCGTGGGCGGCAAGACGCAAGCGCCGCTGATGCGCGAGGCCGTGAGCTCGCTGCGCCTGGAGTACGCCCAGTTTCTGGAGCTGGAGTTGTTCACCCGCTTCGGCACCGAGCTCGACCCCAAAGTACACGCCCAGATTGCGCGCGGGCGCCGCATCCGGGCCGCGCTGGCCCAGCCCCGCCTCGCACCACAAGCCGCGGCCGCGCAGATCGCCCTCGTGATCGCTCTGCAAGGGGGCTTGCTCGACGCGGTGGAGCCGGCCGATATCGGGCCCGTGGTGGAGCGGCTGGCACAGGCGCTGGCGGCCCAACCCAAATTGACCCAACGCCTGACCGTGCGCAACGCTGTGGACGCCGACGAGCGCGCGCGTTTGACAAAGGCTGTTGTGCCCCTGCTGGCGCTGCCGCCCACCGCCTGACCATGGCCCAACGTGCCGCCGACGTTCAGGCCCGCCTCGCCACCGTGAGCAGCTTCGGCGAATTGGTGGGCGCCATGCAAGGCGTGGCGGCCGCGCGCGCCGAGCACGCCAAAAAACTCATTGCGGGCACCAACGCCTACGCCCGCGCGGTGGCCGACGCCATGGGCCAGGCACTGGCCTTGATCCCGCCGAACCAGGACCGCCGCTCCGCGCCAGCAGGCATCCGACCTTTGCGCATCCTGTTCTGCGCCGAACAGGCGTTCAATGGCGGCCTGAGTGACAAGGTCCTGACCGCGATACCCGACCTGGCGGGCACCCGTGTGATGCTGCTGGGCGCCCAAGGGCTGCGCCAGGCGCCCACCCTGGGTATCGAGCCTGAATGGTCCGGACCACTGATCGCCCATGCCGATGCAGTGGTGGAGGCCAGCGACCACCTGCAGGCCGCGCTGGAGCAAGCCCTGGCGCGCGAGCCCGCCAGCAGCGTCGAGATGGTGTTTGCCGAAGTCGGTGAAGGCAACCAGTACCAGGTGGCCCGCCACCGTTTGCTGCCGCTGGACCTGGACACGCTGCGCCGGGCCCAGGGCTCAGATCCCCTGATTCACCTCACCCCGCAGCGCCTGCTCGATCAGCTGATCGACGAATACCTCTCGGCGCGCCTGACCCATGCCCTGCTGCACAGCCACTGCGCCGAAAACGTTTCGCGCCTGCAGGCCATGGCGGCCGCCCATGACAACGTGACCCACCTGGCAGAAGAACTGGCGGCCGATGCACGCCGTTTGCGCCAGGAAGCCATCACCGAAGAGATCGTGGAACTGGCGGCGGGGCTGCAGGCCCTGAACCGGCGCCGCGACGCTCACAGCTGACCGGCCCCTCCGCCAGCAACCCAGGCACCCACCTGGCGCGCAACCCACGCCGGATCGTCCAGAGGCAGGTCGTGCCCGGCCGTCGGGTGCAACACCAGCGGACAGCCCCAGGCCTGTGCGATGGCGTCTGAACACCCGCTGTGCACCAGCGTGTCTTGCGCGCTGGCGAGCAGCAAAGTCCTGGCTGCAGGTGCGGTGATCGGCGCCCGGTAGCGCGCGGCAGCGACCAGCTGGCGGATCGCGTTGCCCCGGGCCACCGGATGCACGACCCGCGCCGCCACCCATTGCGCCAGCACCTCGGCGTTGGGGGGCGTCTGCTGGCTGGTGAGACGCCACACCAGGGCCTCTGCCACCCAGGGATCACGAGCCCCAGTGGTCAGACACAACAGCGCAGGGTAGTTGCCAGGCCGCAGCCGCCGGTAAAAGGGGCTAAAAGGGCGGAAGCTGGTGTTGACCAGCACGCAACCGGCGACCTCAGCTGGCGCCTGATGCGCCCATTCGGTCGCCACCATGGCACCCAGCGACATGGCCAGCAAGTGGTACGGCGGGGCAAACCCCTGACTGCGCAAAGCGCGGCGACAGGCCTGTGCCATTTCACCCACCGACGCAGGGCTGGCTTGATCATGTAGCGTCCCGTTGCCGGGCAAGTCCAGCATCACCATTCGGTCCTCGGGCAACACCTCCGCCAAAATGGTCGGAAAGGCGCCCCAATGCGCGGCTTCGCGCGTCAATCCCCGGAGCAGCACCCAGGTGCTCATCGCCCACCCTCCGGATACCAGTCGGCCATCGCCGCAGTCAGCTGCTCATCCCGGGCATCGGACGCAGGCAACCAATGCCTGTGGCTGCTGGCCGCGCGCGCCAGAAAGTCCAGCAAAGTCACATGGCGCCGCAACACCCTTTGCAGGCGGTGCTGGATCAGGGGGTTGAAGATGCCATTTCGGGAAAACAGCTGGCGTGGGTTCTTCTTGATCCAGAGCCAGGAGCCCATCTCGAGTGTCAGCGGCAGAAAAGTGCGCTGCGGTTCGGTGCAAGCCTGCAAGTACAGGTGGTCCCAGAGATCGCCGTGGGTCAGGTACTGCGCGCTTTGCGGCTCGATGATGTAAGGATGGTGGCTGTGGGCTTCAAGAAA
Source organism: Hydrogenophaga sp. PAMC20947 (assembly GCF_004795855.1). Taxonomy (NCBI): domain Bacteria; kingdom Pseudomonadati; phylum Pseudomonadota; class Betaproteobacteria; order Burkholderiales; family Comamonadaceae; genus Hydrogenophaga; species Hydrogenophaga sp. PAMC20947. The sequence goes on along the minus strand of NZ_CP039252.1, from coordinate 4,435,156 downwards.
GATGCGTTGCAAGGCGTGTAGCTCGGGCAAGTGCCGAATCGGTTCACGGGTGTGCGCAAAGGGAAACCACAGCCGGTCGCGCACACCAAAGCCTGAGTGACAGTCCAGCGCCAGACTGAAGGGGCGCGACAACAGCTCCGTTTGCACCACTTCGCACACCGCGGCGCTCTCGGCCTCCATCGGCGCGCCCGCCGGTCCGCGGTACCACGGCAGGCCCGCGCTCAGCCGCTGTCCACCGAGCAAAAAGGGCGCTTTCTGCTTGGCATCGACTGGGGCGTTGCGCATCAGGTCAACGCCGCGTGGGTTGGCCCGCGTGGCCGCCCACATGCCCCCCGGATTGACGATCGGCATGAAAACCAGCCGCACCGACTCGAGCTGCCGGTTCAGCACGGCGTCCCAGGACAGGCGTTGCACCACATTGCGCAGAAACGCCATCACCACCTCGGAGCCGATGCGCTCCAGACCATGCACACCACCAAAAAACCCCACGCCCGGCACCCCCAGGTCGGGATTGCCCAACGTGATCGCGTAGACCGGAAAGCTGTGCCCCCCTGCCACGGGAACCTGCCGCACCACGCGGGACTGCAGGCGACCCGCCCCCAGCTCGATGATCTGTTCCAGTGCCTGCAATTCGGGCAACACGTTGTTGGGCACGGTGATGAAGGCAGATGCGTCAGCGCGGTTCGTAGGGATGGGCAGCCGAGAAGCCTAGCGGGAATTCGCTTGGCTATCTACCGCTGTTCGACGACAACAGCACCCGGGTGGGGCGAGGACTGGTCCTGCCGGAACGACGCGAAACCGTCACACACCGCCGCTAAAGTGAACCCCACGCCATGTCCTGAAAGGAGGCCTCCATGCTCTTGAAACTGCTCGGCTTGCAAAAGCTCCTCGACCACCTGTTCGACGAACACTGGTGCACCCTGTGGACGCCCGACGCCGCAACACCCGCGCACGAAGCATGGCCCCTCGGGCCGGAGGACTGAAGTGCTTCGCCACCTGAGTCATTGGGCGCTGCTTGGCGCTGCTGTGGCGTGTGGTCTGCTGGAATTTCTGGCCCTGCAGCGCTGCCGCTACCAGACCTGGCGCATCAGCCGCCCTCCCCGCTGAGCACCTCACGCCCCACCACCCGGGTGGGTGCCCTTGCCGGATCAGCGCAGGCCCGCACAGTTGGCATAAAAGGTGGTCGTGGCTGGCCAGTCAGAGAAGACGCCGATGACACCGACCTCTTGCGCCAGGACGTCAAGCACCCGCATCACGTCGCCCTCGGTTTTGATGGCTGGATCGATGCCCTGGTAGTAAAAGCCGTTGTTGCCATCGGCGAGGATGCCCGAGCGCTCCAGACTCCAGGCGATGATGTCCAGGCCCGCCGCCCTGGCGTTGCGGGCGTAGGTCGAGGGCACGATTTTTCCGCTGGCATCACCATCCAGCAGCGCGAAGATGGGTGGCGCCACGGTATGGATACCGTCGCGCTTGTAGCTTTGCAGTTCGGCAGCGTCGGGCAGGTCGGCGGCGGTACTGGCATCGTCCAGGTACACAGCCTGGCGGCCGAATGCCGGCGCGTTCTGCACCCAGTACAAGACATCGCTCTTGTTGAACGACTGCGGCCAGACGTCGCGCGGCTTCACGCCAGCCTGCTGGTATTCGTCGATCATCTTCTGCGCGTAGGCTTCTTGCGTGAAACCATCGAACGGCATGGCCACGCTCGGACTTTTGAGTTCCGGGGTCATTTTCACGCCCAGGCGCTTGAACAGTTCAATGCTTTCCTGGTGGGTCATCAAGGTGCCGCTGGTGGGCCCCGCGTAGAGATCGGTTCGGAAGCCGGCGGTGCCACCCTGGTACTGCTCGGGGGTGCGCGCGGCCGGGTTGGCGGCGTCCATCTTGCCGCGCAGTGTCTTGAACTCGGCCAGCGTGATGTCACTGGTTCGGCACTCGGCGCCGGCCGGCGTGAGCACCTTGCCGTCGGCAGCCAGCGTGGCCGGCACAAAAGGCCGGATGCACGTGGCGGCCAGTGGGGTAACCAGGATGTTGGTCGTGGTGTGCAAGTCATTCTGCGCGTGACGGCAAACCAGCGCCTTGTCCTTGGTGAAGGTCACGTCGCACTCGACGATGCCCGCACCCATGCGGGCCGCGGCCGTGTAGGACTCCCGGGTGTGCTCCGGAAACTGCAGGGAAGCCCCCCGATGACCGATGGAAAAGTCGCTGGCCATGAAGTGACCGCGCGCCGCACACTGCTGCAACTGGCGTTTGAGGCGGCTGTCAGCCATGTCGTCGACCAGGAAGAACGGACGCGGGCCCAGTTGCACCTGGACGGGGCGGTCAACCTGCTGCCAGGTGTGGCGGTTGCGGCTGTTGTGGTCGTTTTGGCCGTTGTCGGCCAGGGCTTGGCCCAGGAGAGCGCCGACCAGAGCCAGGCCCATCAGCAAACGGTGGTGGTGCACGGAAATCCTCCTGGTGGGGTGGCACAGCTACGGCTTCGAACCCATCAATGAACACCACCGGCACCATGCTGGACACGCAGTGTGGCAGTGGCATGACGGCCATCAACACCGCCGCCCGATGGACCATTGCCCGGGCCGGGCGAGTGCGCATCGGGCCCCGCAGTAGCCGCGAAGGGTCGCAGCTCTGCAGTGCTCAGCGCTCCAGCGCAAAATCGACGAAGCCCCTCTCCACCGAGGTCGATACCAGGTGCACACGCACCAACTTGCCCACGTTGAGATCGGGCACGTGCCCCCTCAACCGGCCTTCGACCGGTGGTTCGAAAATGCGCACCCAGGTGCCCTGATCGCTGACACCGGTGACCACCCCGTCGAAGCGTTCCCCAACGCGTGAGTGCAACAGCAGGGCCGCTTCGGATTTGCGCATCTGCCGCTCCACCTTGCGCGCAGCGTCTTCCTGCAGGGTGCAATGGTCCGCCAGTTCCGCCAGTTCGGCAGGCGCGTATGGCGACCGCTCACCAGCCAGTGCCGCCTTGAGCAGGCGCAGCGTGATCAGGTCTGGAAAGCGCCGATTGGGCGCGGTCGAATGCATGTAGTCCCGCACCGCCAGACCGAAGTGACCGATGGGCGGCTGGCCGGATCGCTCCACCACGTACTCCCCCGATCCCATCAGCTTCACAATCACCAGCGAAAGATCGGGGAAACGCAGCGGATCCACCTTGTGCTGGCGCGCCAGAAAGGCCTCCAGCGCCGGGCCATCCGGCTGGTTGGGCAGCTGGGTGCCAAAGCCCCGCACCACATCGACGATGCGCAACCAACGCTCGGGTGAACGCACCACACGCCGCAGGGCGACACCGCCGTGGGCGGCCAGGAAGCGCGCGGTACAGCCGTTGGTGACAATCATGAGTTCTTCGATCAGCTGGCGCGCGCGGTTCTGCGGCTGCAGGTGGATACTGGCGATGCGTTCGCCCTCGAACTGCGCGCGAGGCTGGAAAGTCTCGAACTCCAGCGAGCCTTCGGCACGCCGCAGCACGCGCAGCTTTTGTGCCAGACCGTCCTGGGCGCGCAGTTGTACAGACAGGCCGTGCACGCGCTGGGCTGGCTCGGGCAGCGCTCCCTCGCCGTCGATCCAGGCCGACATGGCATCGTAAGCCAGCTGCGCCTTGTTGCGCACCAGGGCGCGGTAGATCGAGCTCTCGACCAACACACCGTCATCCGAGAAAGCCATCTCGATGACCATGGCCAGCCGGTCTTCGTCCTGGTTGAGCGACGTGAGATCGGTGGACAGGCGTTCGGGCAGCATGGGAAAGATGCGCGCCGAGGTGTAGACCGACGTGGTGTTCAGCTGGGCATGCTGGTCGATAGGCGTGCCCTTTTTCACCAGCGCATCCACATCGGCCACCGCCACCCAGACCCGCAGGCCACCCTTGGGCAAAGGCTCGCTCAACGAGAGCTGGTCCAGGTCGCGCGAATCATCGTTGTCGATCGAGAACCAGTCGCGCTCCCGAAGGTCGCGGATCCCCTCGCCGGTTTCGGTGGCAGGCCCGTTCAGACTCGCCAGCTGTTCCTGCGCTGCGGACGAAAACTCCGCTTCGAGTCCCCGGCTGAACATGGCCCAGGCCGCCAGAGTGGCGAGCTGGCTGCGGTGGTTGTTGAGGGCTTGGTCCATGGTGGTCTCCGGCAGGTGATCTTGCCTTCATTCTGCGCGCTCAAACGGACACCCGCATCAGGACGGGGCCAGGGGCACAGGCCTCCACTACACTGGACATCCTTCAAACCCGGGGCCAGCGCCCCCACCTCAACAGAAAGCAGCACCATGGGCGCGCAGTGGAAAGCCAAACACAAAGACATCGCAGCCAACGCCAGAGGTCGCCTCTTCGGCAAACTGGTGAAAGACATCATGATCGCGGCCCGCGCCGGCGCCGATCCGGCCGCCAATGCCCGCTTGCGCCTGGTGTCTGAGCAAGCCCGCAAGGTGTCCATGCCAAAAGAGACGCTGGACCGCGCGATCAAAAAGGGGGCAGGCCTGACCGGCGAGGCGGTGAACTACGAACGTGTGATCTACGAAGGTTTTGCGCCGCACCAGGTGCCGGTGATGGTCGAATGCCTGACCGACAACGTGAACCGCACGGCGCCCGAGATGCGTGTGCTGTTTCGCAAGGGCCAGCTCGGCACCTCGGGCTCAGTGGCTTGGGATTTTGACCACGTGGGACACATCGAAGCCGAACCCGCCCAACCCGATGCCGACCCCGAAGTCGCTGCCATCGAAGCGGGCGCACAAGACTTCGAGCCCGGCGACGAAGAAGGCACCACACGTTTCATCACCGATCCGGCCGATGTGGATCTGGTCAGCAAGGCCTTGCCCGATCACGGTTTCACCGTGTTGGCCAACCAGCTCGCCTACCGCGCGAAGAACCCGATCAACCCGGCCGACCTCAGCCCAGAGCAACTGGAAGAAGTGGAAGCCTTCCTGGCCGCGCTGGACGAGCACGATGACGTGCAGAACCTCTACGCCGGTTTGGCGGGTTGAGTCGATCCGGAGCAATACCTCTGCATTTGCATCTCAAGGTAGACGCGTCGCTCTTCGTTGCCGTGCGCCTCGCCGAGAGCACATTGCCCCCAGCACGGAGACGAAGTGGGGAAGCCGCTTCATGAAAGCATCAATCACCAGAAGTGTCTCCGTGGCCCAGGACCGCACTCGGGGCACTGGTGCGTCCAGGCGCCTCCATCAGGGTGCCCCACCGCTCCAAATGCACAACAATACCCACTGGTAAAAATGCGGGTGGGCGGCCGCTTGTCTCGACTGGGAACGCAAAACGAGGCACTCAGCCTCAGCCCGGTGGCCAGCCAGGAGTCTGCCGACGGGCATGCGCCAGGGCCTGCTGGGCTGGGACTGCGCCACCGCTACTTCCAGAGATCGCGCACAGGTGTCTCGGGCGAATAGCGGTGCGCCACCTGCGCCTGCAACAACTCCGCCGACGCCAGCGCATCGGTGAGCGCGTGGTGCGGCTGGTACCGCGGAAGGTTGTACCGGCGGCGGCTGTCGGCGAGGCGGATCGACAGGCGCTGAGGCTGGCGGCCCAGCGCCCAGTCCCACCAGCTTCGCTGAGAACGCCGGTGCAGCCGCGCCTCAAGTTCCATGGTGTCGATCACGGGAAACTCGATGCTCTCGCCGATGCGCGTGCGCAAGGCGCCATTGAAAAACTGCCGCTCAATGTCGCGGCAATGCACCACCAGGACATGGCCCGCCATGGTGGCCAACACCTCCGCCAGCACCGCATCCAGATCGGGCGCGGAATGCACCTGCGAGTCGGTGATGCCGTGGATGGTGACCGACTCGGCAGCCAGCGGCACCCGCGGCTTTAGGATCCAGTGTCGTGAGGCGCTGGTGCGGATGCGCTCCAGACTCATGGGCACCAGACCGATGCTGACAATGCCGTCCTTGACCGGATCAAGCCCCGTGGTTTCCACATCCATCGCCATCAACGGCACATCACACAACGGGGTTTCCTGGCTCACAGTCCCCGCGGCGTAAAACGCCCGCAAGCGAGCGTCTTTGGCACTTTCGGCCAAAGATGCAAAACGTTCGGGCCAGGCCTCCTGACCCGCGCCAGCCTGGGCAGCAGCATCCACTGGACGAAGCAAGCTCGAATGCAACACGGGTGCTTTCCTCAGACGGACCGGCCGGGCTGGTAACGAAACTTCAGGTAGCCCTGGGCTTCGCTGAGGATCAAAAAGGCGTCTCGCAAGCTCTTGCGCTCAAATGCCGACAGCTTGTCGGGCTCGATGCTGTTGTCGGGCTCCAGACCTGCGGCCAGGTCATTGGCCTGGTTTCGGATGCGCACCGTGGAGATGAACTCCAGCGTGTCGTGCAAATCCTGGCCCCGACCGGGCGGCAACACACCAGCGGCCACCACGTCTTTCAGGCGCTCAAACGAATTTTGTGCTTGTGAGCCCACCGCCAGCGCATGCACGCGGATCAGGTCGGCCATGGGCGCGGTGCCGCGGCGCTTGAGGTTGATGGCTTTGCTGTGGCGCCCGTCGGCCTCCACCACAAAGTCCTTGAAAAAACCCAGCGGCGGTGTGCGCAACAACGCATTGCGCGCCATGCTGGCGAGAAAACGGGATTGGCCCTTGGCCTTCTGGGCAATCAGGGCTCTGAGCTTTTCAGCCCATTCGATCTTTCCCCAGACGCCGTCCAGGTCGAAGAAAATGTTGGCGCTGAGCAGCGTTCCCGCGGTGGGCTGTTCGATCCATTCGCTGAAATAGCGCTCCCACACCTTCAGTGGCTGTCGCCATTGGGTATTGGTGGCCATGATGCCCCCGCTGCAATAGGTGTAGCCACACTGGGCCAGGCCATCGCTCACGAACGCCGCGAGCTCTTTGAAATAGGCATCGTGCAGCGCGGGATCGAACCGGTTGTCGAGCACCAGGGCATTGTCCTGATCGGTCACCACCAGTTGTTCGTTGCGCGCCATGGAACCCAGCGCGAGGAAACAATACGGCACCGGCGGCGGACCCAGCTTCGCTTCGGCCAGCGCCAGCAGCTGTTGCTTGAAGCTGCGGCCGATCAGGGCCATGGCGGTGCCCACCATGCGCGAACTGGCGTCTTCGTTCACCATGCGCACAAAACTGGCACGCACATCGGCCGTCAGGGCCGCCAGCTCTTCAACACTCGACTGCCGAAAAATGCTGCTGACCACAAAGAGGCTGTTGCGCGATTCGTAGTGCACCACATCAGACAGCGCAATCACACCCACCGCTTTCTGGTGCCGCATCACCGGCAGGTGGTGGACGTTGTGGCGCAGCATCTGCAGCATGGCCTCAAACACCAGCTGGTTGTGCTCCACCGTGACCAGCTGGGTGGTCATGACCTGGCTCACGGGCGTGTCGTGGCTCAGGCCCCCGGCCAGCACACGGGTGCGCAAATCGCGGTCGGTGATGATGCCCGCGATGGCGGGATCATCTTCACCGCGCGCGTCGTCCAGAATCAGCAACGAAGACACCCCCGCCTCGGTCATGCACTGCGCTGCTTCCAATACTTTGGCCGTGCTGGGCAGCCAGACAGGTTCACGATTCACCAGGCTCTCGATGGAAGCCGACATCAGCTGATTGGATTCTTCGCGGCGCGACATCACCTGGCGCAACCGGGTGCTGTCTTCCGTTTCGACCTGATCGGCGAAGCCTTCATGGGCGTCAAACAACGCCGTGAATTCCGCTTCGGGAATCAGGTACAGCAGCGTGTCTTCCAGCGCCGACACCGGAAAACGTACCTTCTTTTTCTTCAGAAGCAAGCCGGCTTCACCGAAGTGCCCGCCTTCGGTCAGGCGGTTGTACAGGGTGCCATCGCGGCGAAAAACCTCGACGGCGCCGCTGCGCACCACAAACCACCATTCGGCTTGTTCGCCGAAGGCGATGACGGGTGAACCCGCCTTGAAGTAGCGCACATCCACCGCAGCGGCGACACGGCGAAGCGCCTCTTCGGGCAGTTGCCCAAAGAGTGCTTGCCGCGTGAGAAACTGCAGAACTTCCAGCTGTTCGTCCTGCATCTGCAGCTCACTCAAGCACGAGGCTCAGATGCCAGCCCTTTGACCACGGAAACCGTGGCGACCAGCAACACCACCGTGAACGGGAACCCTGTGGACACGGCCATGGCCTGCAAAGCCACCAGCCCGCCGCCCAGAATCAGTGCGATGGCAACCAGGCCCTCGAACACACACCAGAACACGCGCTGGGGCGTTGGTGCGTCAACCTTGCCGCCTGCGGCGATCACGTCGATCACCAGCGAACCGGAGTCAGAGGAGGTGACGAAAAACACCACCACCAGCACGATGGCCAGGAAGGACGTCAATTGCGCCAGAGGCAGCGCGTCGAGCATCTGGAAAATCTGCAGCGGCAGGGCGGCTTCGGCCACGGCGCGGTAACCGTCTTGAACCACTTGTGTGATGGCCGTGCCACCAAACACCGTCATCCACAGCACACAGGCCAACGAAGGCACGAGCAGCACGGAAACAATGAATTCACGCACGGTGCGGCCACGCGACACGCGGGCAATGAACATGCCCACGAAAGGTGACCAGCTGATCCACCAGGCCCAGTAAAAGGCCGTCCAGCCCTGGGAGAAGTTGGCGTCTTCACGACCAAACGGGTTGGCCAGCGCGGGCAGGTATTCAACATACGCGCCCAGATTCGAGAAGAACCCGGTGGCGATGGCCAGCGTGGGGCCCACGATGATGACGAACACGAGCAGCAAGATCGCCAGCACCATGTTGATTTCGGACAGGCGTTTCACACCCGCGTCCAGGCCTGCCAGCACCGAAGTCAAAGCGATGGCCGTGATGCCGATCACCAGAACAATCTGGGTGGTATTGCCGAGAGGGATGTCAAACAGGTAGTTGAGGCCGGCAGCGGCTTGCGACGCGCCCAGACCCAGCGACGTGGCCAGACCAAACAGGGTGGCCAATACGGCCAGAATATCGATGATGTGGCCAGGCCAGCCCCAGATGCGCTCACCCAGCAGCGGATAAAACACCGAGCGGATCGTCAGGGGCAGCCCTTTGTTGAACGAAAACAGGGCCAGGCCCAGCGCCAGGATGGCGTAGATCGCCCAGGGGTGTAGACCCCAATGGAAGATGGTGGCGGCCATGGCCAGTCGCTCGGACCCCACAGCGTCGCCCATGGCGGCGCCCAGCGGCGCCCAGTCGGTGCGCACGCCATTTTCCATGGTGGTGCCACCCATCGAGGTCCCGAAGTGGGACAACGGCTCAGAGACGCCGTAGAACATCAATCCGATGCCCATGCCTGCGGCAAACAGCATGGAGAACCAGCCGGTGTAGCTGTAATCGGGCTTGGCCGTGGTGCCCCCGAGGCGCACTTTGCCCAATGGCGAGACCGCCAGGCCAATACAGACCACCACAAAAATGTTGCCTGCAGACAGGAAGAACCAGTCGAGGTTCGATGTGAGCCAGCCGCGCATGCTGCCGAACAGGGGCTCCACCTGGGTCTGGAACATCAGCGTCAGCGCCACGAAGGCGATCACTGCAAGCGCCGAGATAGCGAACACCCGGTTGTGGATGTCGAGACCAAAGGGCCCCAGGTTCATCACAATGTTGTCCTGACCGATCTTGTAATCGGTGCTGATCGGATTGACCTTCCCATCGGGGATCATGGGGTCTTTTTTATCGCTCAAATAATTTCTCCAAAACGCGAACTTGCGGCCAATCATGGCTAGCGCCACGTGGCTTAACGTAGCCTTACACCGTAACATGGAAGCGCACAGGCTGTTACACCGCTCAGCGGCAGCGGAGCATCCTGGCGATCGGAGAAGCGTGCCCCCGGGCCCCGGCGACCTGCGAAAAATTGCCTGCGAGTGTGGTCGGTCAAAGGTTTTGCATCAGACCGCAGCGGCCTTTTGCCCCGACGACTGGTTGTCGAGGGCCATGCGCTTTTTTGCTGCAGTGCAGCAGCAAAGCGTTCAACGCCTTCCGCTGTGCGCTCACGCTCAGTGAATCCAGGTTCAGGCGTTACAGCGGGCTCTTGGCGTCCGAGATCAGCAGGGAGCCCGACCGTGACCCGAAGCCAGCCAGCGCTCAGTCCACCGCAGAGATCGGGCGCTCACCCGCCAGTGCCTGCAACAAGTTGCTGGTCGCGAGCTCGGCCATGGCATGGCGGGTTTCGTGGGTGGCCGAGCCAATGTGCGGAAACGCTGTAACACCAGGGTGGCGGCGCAAAGGGGAATCCAGCGGCAATGGCTCCACCGCAAACACATCCAGCCCCGCCGCCCGCAGGTGACCACGGTCAAGCGATGCCAGCAAGGCGGCCTCATCGACCACCGCGCCACGCGAACCGTTGATCAGGATGGCGCCGGACTTCATGGCGGCGAGGCGCTCCGCATTCATCAGCCCCCGCGTTTCGACCGTGAGCGGCAGGGTCAAAACCAGGAAATCTGCACGGGACAACAACTCGGCCTGAGACACCGCGAGCGCTTTGTCCGCCAGCTCCGGGCAGCTCACAACGCGCGGGTGGTGGTAGACCACCGGCATGCCAAACCCCAGCGCACCGCGCCGGGCCACGGCCTGGCCGATGCGCCCGAAACCCAGAATGCCCAGGGTCTTGCCGTGCACGTCCCAGCCAAACAGTGTCTCGTCGATAGCGGCATTCCAATGGCCGTCGCGCACATGGTTGGCCAGCTCGACCACACGCCGGCTGCAGGCCATGAGCAGCGCAAAGAGGGTGTCGGCCGTGGTTTCGGTCAACACGCCCGGCGTGTGGGTCAACACGATGCCGCGCTGTCGCAAGGCGGGCCGGTCGTAGTTGTCCACCCCCACAGACACGCTGGAGACCACCTCAAGGCATGGGGCCAACGCCAGCACCGACGGATCGATGGGGTAACTGGCGCCAATCAATCCATGGACAGTCGACAAGGCCGCGAAGAAAGCGGCGCGCTGCTCGGGCACCCGAGGGTTGGCCACGGTGACCTCATGAACGGCCCGCAGCCGATCCATCTGGTCATCGGGCAGCTCGCGAAAGACGAGCACGTTTTTGCGGATCACAAGCCGGCGCCTGTCAGCTCTTCGCGGGTGGGAAAGCCTTCGCTGTCGCCCAACACCTGCACGGCCCGGGCACCGATCCAGGCGCCCCGTTTCACGGCATCGGGCACGCTGAGGCCGTCCAGCAAGCCGCTGATCACACCCGCCGCAAACCCGTCCCCTGCGCCCACGGTGTCCACCACCTGCGCCACCGGAAACCCGGGCACATGGCCGCGAGCCGCGTCGCCTTCGAAATAGGCACCCTCTGGCCCCAGCTTGACCACCACCAGCTTGGCACCCTGCGCCCGGTAAAAGGCCGCAACACCTTCGGGTGTGGTTTCGCCGGTCAGGACCTGCCCCTCTTCCAGGCCAGGCAAGACCCAATCGGCCTGTGCGGCCAGAGCATTGATCACCTCGCGCATGCGCTCAGGCGAAGACCACAACGAGGGACGCAGGTTGGTGTCAAAAGACACGGTCCGGCCCGCACCGCGCATCAGCGTCATGCTGCGCTGCACGGTGGCCAGGCAGCTGTCGGACACGGCGGAAAACACACCCGTGGTGTGCAGGTGCCGTGCTGAAATCAACCACGGCACATCGATCTGGTCGGGCTGAAACAGGCTGGCCGCCGAACCCTTGCGGTAGTACTCGGTGGGTGGATCCCCGCCGCCTTCCACTCGGCCCTTGATCTGGATGCCCGTGCGCTGGGTGGGATCGGCAATCACATGGGAACAATCAATGCCCTCGTTCTGCATGACCCGCATGAGGTAACGACCCATCGAGTCCGCGCCCACACGGCTGGCCCAACCGACCTTCAGGCCCAAACGGGCCAGGCCGATGGCGGCGTTGGTCTCGGCGCCTGCTGTGCGCTTGCCAAAGAATTCAGCGTCTTCCAGGGGGCCGGGCCGGTCGGCGACGAGCAACAGCATGGCTTCGCCAAAAGTGATCACATCCAGGCTCATGCCATGCTCCTTGCGACGTCGCGCAGTTGTGCCAATTCAGTTCGGGTCACCAACAACAAGTCGCTCCCCACCAGCGGGTATTCGATCGCCCACGGCTGGTTCACGGGCAGTCGGCGCAGGACGGCGCGCCATGGCGCGGCCGATTCCGCCAGGGGCACGGCCGTCCAGCGCCGGAGATCTCGTTGCACGCCCTTGCAATGCACGTAGCAGACCCGAAGCCCAAATTCAGCGGCGGCCAACAGGGGGCATTCACCGGCCCAATGCCAGTTGCCGATGTCAAAGGTCATGCCGATGGGATGGCCATGAGCGTCCACCGCGGCGAAAAAGGCAGCCAGTGCATCCTGGGTTCCGGCGGTTGCCGTCTGGTCGTTTTCGATCACCAGCTCCACGCCCGATCCGTCCAGCAACTGGCTCACGCGGGCCAGACTGGCGGATTGGCCGGGGCGGTATCCGCCGATGGACATCTTCAACCGCGCGGATCCCAATGCTTGGGCGCCCATCAGGCCTCGCTTCAGCGCTTCAGCGTCCAGCTGGCCATCCGGGGCCCAGAGCCCTTCGGGACTGGAATAGACACGGATCATGGCGGGCAGTGCCTGGGCCAGCGCCGACAGCTCGGCCACGCCGTTCAGCAGCAACTCACCGCGCACCTCTACGCCATCGGCGCCCGCCTGATGCGCCAGCTGCGCAAACCGCAATTGGCCATGCCGACGCACCTCGGTCGCGCCGAAGGAAGACAAGGAAATCAGAATGGGCGTCATGGGCAGTCAGGCAGGCGCGGTGTGCTCGTGCGAACTCAGGATCTGCCCAAGAAAAGCCTGGAGCTTGGGGTGGGACGGTCGGGAGAAGAAGGCTTCTGGTGGTGCCTCTTCGAGGATGCGGCCATCGGCCATGAAGATCACCCGGTCGGCCACGCTGCGCGCAAAACCCATTTCATGGGTGACACACAACATCGTCATGCCGTCTTCGGCCAGTCCGATCATGGTGTCCAGCACCTCTTTGACCATCTCCGGATCCAGTGCCGACGTGGGCTCGTCAAACAACATCACTTTGGGGTTCATGCACAGTGCTCGGGCGATCGCCACGCGCTGCTGCTGGCCACCGGACAGCTGGCTGGGGTACTTCAACGCCTGGTCAGGAATGCGCACCCGTTCCAGGTACTTCATGGCCGTCGCTTTGGCATCAGCCTCGCCCACCGAGCGCGTGTGCATCGGCGCGAGCATGCAGTTCTCCAGCACCGTGAGGTGGGGGAACAGGTTGAACTGCTGAAATACCATGCCCACCTCGCGGCGCACCGCTTCGATGTTGTGGCGCTGGTGTCCGGTGAGGTCGATGCCATCGACCACGATCCGGCCTGCCTGAAATTTTTCCAGGTGGTTGATGCAGCGTATCAAGGTGGACTTGCCCGAGCCCGAAGGCCCGCAGATCACGATGCGCTCACCCTGGGCCACGGTCAGGTCAATGCCGGTCAGCACCTGGAACTGGCCGTACCATTTGTCGACCTTTTCAATGCGGATGATGGGCTCGGTGCTCATGCGGTCTCCAGGATGTTTCGCTGTGGGATCAGTTGGCGGGCAGGGCTGGCAGGTCTGACTTCAGCCACTTTTTGTAGAGCTTGTTCAACTCGCCGTTGGCGGTGTTGCGGGCCACGAAGTCGTTCATGGACTTCTCCAGCTCGGGCTGCGCCTGGCGCATGGCCACAGCCATGAACTGCTGCTTGAGCACGAGCTTGTTTTCATAAGCGTCGCCCATGCGCTGGGCGATCTGGGCGGCCACGGTGGTGGAGCAGCCAATGGCGTCCACCTGACCCGACATCAGGGCCTGCATGGCCGACGCGTCGTCATCGAAGCGGCGGATTTCCGTGCCTTCGGGCGCGATGGCGGTCAAGGCGGTGTCCTGGGTGCTGGCCCGGGCCACGGCCACACGCACATTCTTCAGATCAGCGGGCACCTTGATGGTGGTTTTTTTGTCGCCGTAGAGCACGATGGTCGCTGCCGAATAGGGGCGCGAGAACTGCACCTGTTTGGCGCGCTCTGGCGTCACCGCCAGCGAAGCCACCAGCACATCCACCTTGTTGGTCAGCAAGAAGGGGATGCGGTTCGGGCCGGTCACGGGCACCAGGTTCAGCGTGACCCCCAGATCTTTGGCCAGCAGGCGGGCCACATCGGCGTCGTAGCCATCGGGCTTGTTGGAGGCATCCACAGTGCCGTAGGGCGGGAAGTCGACCAGCAGGCCGACGGTGATCGACCCCTTTTTTTTGATCTCGTCCACGGTCTGCGCAGAGGCAGCAGGCGCCCAGGCGGCGAGCAGGGTGCTGCAGGCGATGGCAGCGGTGGTGGCGATGAGGTGGCGGCGGTTGAGGCGGGTCATGTTGGAGTCTCCGGGGTTGGGGTGGGGTTCAACGCGCCTGCAAGGCCGCGCTGCGTTTCTCGATGCGTCCGGCCCAGAAGGACAAAGGCCAGCACAGCGCGAAATAGACGGCTCCGACCACGCTGAACACGATCAGCGGCTGGAAGGTAGCGTTATTGATGATCTGGCCCGCCCGCGTGATCTCGGCGAAGCCGATGATGGCGGCCAGCGAGGTGCCTTTGATGACCTGGACCATGTAGCCCACCGTGGGCGGAAGCGCGATCTTCCAGGCCTGCGGCAGGACCACCAGGCGCATGCGGGAAAGGTAGTTCAGGCCCAGCGCGTCGGCGGCCTCCCACTGGCCGCGCGGAACAGCCTGGATCGAGCCGCGCCAGATTTCACCGAGGAAGGCGCTGGTGTTCAACACCAGGGCCACGCCCGCCGCCACCCAGGCGCTGACGTCAAACCCCAGCACCGGGGCACCGAAAAACACCAGAAACAGCTGCATCAGCAAGGGCGTGCCCTGGAAGACCTGGATGAAGGCGGTGGCCAGGTATTGGGGTGTGGGGCGCTCTGACGTACGGGCCAGGGCCACGATGAGACCGCCTGCGGCGCCGCCGATGAAGGCGATGAGCGACAGGCCAATCGTCCACTGTGCGGCTTGCACGATGAACCAGACGTCTTGAAAACCGAAGGTACGCATGGGGGCTCCTGATTCAGCGGCGGTCGGGGTACGACAGGGCCCTGCGCTGAATGAGACGGAAAAGGCCTGAGAACAACAAGGCCAGCGTGAGGTAGATCAGCGTGACCACAATGTAAATTTCAAAACTGCGGAAGGTCTGGGACTGCAGGTTGGCCGCCACCGAAGTCAGGTCGTCGGCCGAGATGACGGACACCACGGCGGAGCTGAGCATCAACAAGATGAACTGGCTGCTCAGGGCCGGAAAAATCGCACGCAGCGCGGGCTTCAGGATGATCAGACGGAAGACCTGATGGGGTTTGAGACTCAAGGCCAGGCCGGCTTCGACCTGCCCTTTGGGAATGGACTCGATGCCCGCGCGGATGATTTCGGTGGCGTAGGCCCCCAGGTTCACCACCATGGCCGTCAGCGCTGCGGTGTAGGGGGACCAGCGCAGACCGATCGCCGGCAAGGCAAAAAAGAAAAAGAACAGCTGCACAAGGAAGGGCGTGTTGCGGATCAGCTCGATATAGGCCTGGATGACCCAACGCAACAACTTGGGACCCGACGTCTTGCCCCAGGCACAGAAGATGGCCACCAGCAAACCCAGCACAGTCGCCATCAGCGAGAGCTGCACCGTGATCCACGTGCCCTTGAGCAACAGGGGCCACGCGGCCAGGACGTCCGAAAACTGGAAGGTGTAAGTCACGAATTTCACCGTTGTTTGAAACCGGTTTCCATTTTAAGAAACCGGTTTCCAAACAACATCAGTGTTTTCCCTGATACCCACCAAAATGGCTCGATCACCGGGCGCTTGACCCCCGATACCCAGCCAGGCGCGTCAACGTCCTGTGAGTCCCGAACAGGCGATCCCCGCTGCGTTCAAGGCTTGTGGGGTGAAGTGGAACAGGGGGGTCGGCGCCGAAATCCTCCGCAGCGGAATGGGACCGTGTCAGTCCATTGCCGCGAACGCCGGCAGCCTCAAGACGGAGTGGGCTGCGAAGACCCGCGTGGCTTCAGGCGACCGGTCAGCAGCACTTGCCTGGGCTCCAGATCCTGGCCCTGGATGCGCTCAAGCAGACAACTCACGGCGATCCGGCCAATCTCTTCGGTGGGTTGCTCGATCGTGGTCAGGCCGGGGCCGATCAAGGGCGCCCACTCGGTTTCATCGATACCCACAAAACCGATTTCATGACCCAGCGCCCACCCCAGGCGGGCCACAGCCGAAGCCACGCGCAACGAGGTTCGGGCGTTGCTGGCCAGCACGGCTTTGGGCCGCTGGCCCCCGCGCTGCATCAAATCACGCAAGGCCTGATCCAGAGCGGCGTCGTCGTCTTCGGCGGCCTCGATCACACGGGCACCCACCTCTTTTTTCCGCCCTGCCACCACGTCCCGGAAAGCCGCCTCGCGCTCGATCCTTGGGCTCACGCCCACCACAGGCTCGGTCACGTAGAGCAGCTCCCGCCACCCGTTGTCCAGCAGGTGGGTGACCGCCTGGCGCACGGCATCCGCGTTGTCCAAGGACACGAAATCGGCCTGCAAACCCGTCAGCTTGCGGTCCACCAGCACGGCCGGTTTGCGGTGGCGTGCCAGTGCGCTGGCGACCGAGGGGTCTGCGCCCAGCGTGTTCAGGATGAACCCCTCGACCTGGTACGAGGCCAACGCCTCGATGCCCTCGCGCTCGCGCTCGCTGGCATTGCCCAGATTGAACAACATCACCAGGTAGCCCGCCTGTTGCGCGGCCTTCTCCGCTCCGCGCAACACTGCCACTGAAAACGGATTGGTGATGTCCGCCACCACCAACCCCAGCAGCCGGGAGCGCCCCCGTTTGAGCGCCTGGGCCATGGGGCTTGGCATGTAAGACAGCTCGGCAACAGCCTTCTCCACCCGCATGGCGATCTCGGGCGACAAGCGCGTGGTGCGGTGGTTGAGAAAACGCGAGACGGTCGCTTTGGACACGCCGGCCAATCGGGCAACGTCGTCGATCGTGACGCGAACTTCGTGCTTTTCAGGCGTCGGGGGCAGTATTTTCATGAGGATGCGTGTCGGAAACCAGTTTCACGCCCGATGGTAGCGCAAGCCCTTGTCTTGATGCCTGGTCCGCGCCGCCCCCCGGCGGCGTCAATCCAGCGGTCAGGGCAAACCCCGCTCCCGCAAGGCCATGGTCTGGGCGGGCCCTTCGGGCTTTGTCGCCGCTGCAAACCGAGCCAGCCCTCGCCCACCTTGGCGTTTCCAGCCCTTCGCAGATGTTTGCCTGTTGGACTCCCAACGCTTCAACCAGCCGGGGCCGCAGCCTGTTGAGTCGGTGTCTCCAGTCGGGCCCATGGGCGATTGACCTTCCCCTTTCAACGGGGGGCCTGGCTAAGAATCGCCGCCGAGGATCGCGACCGGGTCCGACCCATCCGGTCGATCAGCTCACTACTTAGGCGCCTTGATCCAGGGCACCATCGTGACCAGAACACCATCCTTGAGCTTCAGGTGGTGAAAAACCGCAGCCACTGCATGCAGACCCGCCAGCCAGATGATCGCGTCGCCGAGCAGGCTGTGCACATCGCCCCAATCGGCCAGCGGAGCCAGAAAAGAATCCGCTACCAAGCCCAGCTTCTCGACCCGCAGGCCGCCCAGCAACGTCAATGGAGCGCCCTCGCTGCCCAACGTCAGAAGAGCGGTGATGGGGGTGATCAACAACAAGGTCCAGAGCAGCAGGTGCACAAGCTGGCTCACCAGCCGCAGCCGACTCGACATCGCCACCTGTGGCGCAGTGGGTCGCACCGCGGTCCACAGCAGCCGCAGCGCCGTCATCGCAAAAATCAGGATGCCCAGCGACTCGTGCCAGAGGATATCAAGCTGGGTACCGGGATCAATGCCCTGGTGCAACAGGCGACCGAATCCCCCTGGGCCCAAGATAAACGCGGCGAGCACGGCAATGGCTGTGACCCAATGAAAGGCGATGCTGAGCGTGTCGTAACGGATGGATGAGGTCTTTGGCATGGGGGCTCCGCAGTTGGCGCCATATTGATCCGTACGCATTAACTGAATATGAAGAGGCCTCACCCCACGCCCACCCCCAGCTCCTCGGTGCAACAAGCACCCCATCGAAGCCACGCCTTCAATCCAGTGGCCAGGGCAAATCCCGCTCCTGCACGGCCATGGTCTGGGTCGGCTCCTTGGGTTTTTCCACTTCGGCAGGATGCGCTTCCTCTGATCCGCCCTGGCGCCACCAGGCCTTCGCAGACCGTTGCTCCTTCGGCTCCACCGCTTCACCCAGCCGGGGCATCACGAGGGCATCACGCGAAGGCGCGTTGGCCAACAGGGTATTGGCCGGCTCGTCCCAGGCGTGCATGGCCAGGCTGAAGGTTCCCCAATGCACAGGCAGAAAAGCACCGCCGCCCAGAAGCTGGTGCGCTTTAAGGGCGTTGAGCGGACCGAGGTGGATATCGCCCCACGCGGGGTGAAACGCACCCACCTCCAGCATCACCAGATCAAACGGTCCCAAGCGCTCGCGGATCAACGCGTACTCGGCCGTCAACCCCGTGTCGCCACTGAAAAATACGCTGTGGCGATCGGTGCGCATGACCATGGACGACCAGAGGGTGGCATTGCGGTCTTTGAGTCCACGGCCTGAAAAATGCTGCGAAGGTGCCGCGGTCACCGTCAACCCCGTGCCTGGGACGCGGTGAGACTCCCACCAATCCAGCTCGGTGATGCGCTCGGGTGCCACACCCCAGGCCTGCAAATGCGCGCCCACCCCCAGCGAGGTCACGAACGGAACCCGACTCTGGCCCGCCAGCGCCCGGATGGTGGGGTAATCGAGATGGTCGTAATGGTCGTGCGAAATCACCACCACATCGACATCGGGCACATCCCGCAGCCGCAAGGGAACCGGCTGGAAGCGCTTGGGCCCCAGCAAGCGAAAAGGTGAAGCGCGGGTTCCCCAGACGGGATCGGTCAGCACCCGGCATCCGTCCATTTCCAGCAACACGGTGGAATGCCCCAGCCAGGTGGCGCGCAGACCGCTGATGGCGTTGCGGCTCCAGGCCTCGCGGGGATCGAACGAGGGCAAGGGGACCTCAGGCGTTCGACGCTCGCCACCCCACAGGAAGTCCTTCACCGACGGCATGGGCACCGATGGGTCGCGCAGACCGGCTTCAATGGGGTGCAGATTGCGAAAACCGCCGTCCCGCCAGAGGGGAGAAGCGCGCATGCGCTCCAAGCGAACGCCTGTGGCGCGTTGACCAAATGATTTCATGGAACAAGGTCTCTTCAAGGGCTGCCGTCAAAGGCGCAAGCCAGAACCTCAGCCTAACAAGAATCCGGCTGACGCGCCGGTTTGGCGGCGCATCAGCCCAGTGGCGCGGTCTCTCCGGGCAGCGTCGTTGCCTCGGGAGCAACCACACCCATGCTTTCATCGATCACACTGGCCGCCACCAGGTCCCCTGCCACATTGAGCGTGGTGCGGCTCATGTCCAGAATGCGGTCGACGCCAATGATGAGGGCGATCCCTTCGGCCGGTATCCCCACCGTGCCCAGCATCATGGCCAGAATGACAATGCCAACGCCTGGCGTGCCAGGAGAACCAATCGACGCACCCACCGCCAGCACGACCACCAGCAGCAGACCCGAGAGACCCACGTCCACCTGGTAAACCTGGGCCAGAAACAGGGTGGCGATCACTTGGTACAGCGCTGTACCCGCCATGTTGATGGTGGTCCCCAACGGGATCACAAACCGCGATACCCCAGGCCGCACGCCCAGGGCCTCTTCAGCGGTGCGGATGGTGAGCGGCATCACCGCAGCCGAGCTGGAGGTGGAAAACGCCAGCAGCAACACATCGCGGCAGCCGCGCAGAAACGCCCAGGGCGAACGGCGCCGCCCCAGGGCATACACCCCCATCAGGAACGCAAAAGCCAGCAGCAACGCGCCCAGCACCGTGGCCACATACACACCCATGCCGAGCAGCGCATCCAGGCCCATGCGGGCGGTGAGTTGCGTCATCAGGCCCAGCACCGCCGCAGGCACCAGGTACATGGCCCAACGCACCACCACCATGCTCACTTCCTGCACAGCACCCAGCAAATCCAGCAGCGGCTGGGCCAGTTTTCGCTCCATCGTGACCAGCGCCACCCCCACAAAGATCGAAAAGACCACGACCTGCAGCATGTTCTGCTCCACACTGGCCTGCAGCGGATTGGTGGGCACGATGCGCACCAGCTGCGTGGGCAAGGTGGCCAGCGAGGGCGCTTGGGCTGCGGCCTGGGTGGCGGCCGAGGCTGGCAACTGGGCCACTTGCAGGTAGTCGCCCGGCTGCACAACCAATGCCATCCCCAGACCCAGCAATGCGGCGACCACGGTGGTGAACAGGAAAAACAGACCGGTTCGCAAGCCCATGCTGCGCAGTTGCTGCAGGTCGCGCGAGCTGGTCATGCCCAGAATGATGGAAGCCACCACCAATGGAATGACGATCATCTGCACCATCGCGAGAAACAGGTAGCCCGGCATGGCCAGCCAATTGCTCACCAGCAGGGCCATGTCAGGCGCCAGCCAGCCGCCGGTGGGGCCGATGGCCATGCCCAGCCCAACCCCGATCGCCATGGCCACCAGCACCTGCAGCCACAACCGCGCGCGCACCAGGCCGCTGAGGCGGGCGGCGAGGCGACCGATGGAGGGTTGGGTGGTGATGGGCAATGAAAACAAGGGCGGCTCCTGCGTTGAAGGCTGGCTGGTCACTCCAGCATAGCGGGAGACCGCCGCCAAAACCTTCGCCTCGCGGAGCCCCGGGTGCGGGGTTTCCTGATGCAGATCAATGCCCGGCCAAGTGGCCAGCGCCAAACTGGTTCGTTTCACCCGCTACAGGAGGTCACCATGTCCAGGATGATGAAGGCAGCCATCTTTATTGAACCCGGTCGAATCGAACTGGCCGACAAGCCCATCCCCGACGTGGGCCCCAACGACGCACTGGTGCGGATCACCACCACAACGATCTGCGGCACCGATGTGCACATCCTCAAGGGCGAATACCCGGTCGCCAAGGGTTTGACAGTGGGCCACGAACCGGTGGGCGTGATCGAGAAACTGGGCAGCGCTGTGGTGGGCTACACCGAGGGCCAGCGTGTGATCGCCGGCGCGATCTGCCCCAACTTCAACTCGTATGCGGCGCAAGACGGCGTGCCGTCCCAGGACGGCAGCTACCTGGTCCCGCAAGGCCTGTGCGGTTGCCACGGTTACAAGGCCACAGCCGGGTGGCGTTTTGGCAACCTGATCGACGGCACCCAGGCGGAATATGTGCTGGTGCCCGACGCGCAGGCCAACCTCGCCCCCATCCCCGACGGACTGACCGACGAGCAAGTGCTGATGTGCCCCGACATCATGTCGACCGGCTTCAGGGGCGCCGAAAACGCCAACATCCGCATCGGCGACACCGTGGTGGTGTTTGCGCAAGGGCCGATCGGCTTGTGCGCCACAGCGGGCGCGCGGCTCATGGGTGCCTCGACCATCATCACGGTTGACGGCAACGACCACCGCCTGGGCATCTCCAAACAGCTGGGCGCGGACATCACGCTCAACCACAACACCTGCGACGTGGTCGACGAAATCATGAAGCTCACGGGCGGCCGGGGTGCAGATGCCTCGATTGAAGCGCTGGGCCTGCAAAGCACCTTTGCATCGGCGCTGCGGGTGCTCAAGCCGGGCGGCACGCTGTCCAGCCTGGGCGTGTATTCGGAAGACCTGACGATCCCCCTGTCGGCCTTTGCCGCGGGGTTGGGCGACCACAAGATCAACACGGCGCTCTGCCCTGGGGGCAAGGAACGCATGCGCCGCCTGATGAACGTGCTGGCATCGGGTCGGCTCGATCTGGGTGTAATGGTCACACACCACTACGCCCTGGATGATATTGCGAAGGCCTACGACCTGTTCGCCCACCAGCGCGACGGCGTGTTGAAAGTCGCCATCAAACCCGGCTGACCACAGGCCTTTGAAGGTCGAATCAGAATCGGGGCATGTCCACCACAGAACACCCCGACCACGACCTGCCCCACTGCCTCTGGCGTGAGCTCGACCACGCCGTGACCCAACGCGGCCACGCTTGGCGCACGCCGGTGCTCGCCACGACCGACACGCTGGGCATGCCACAAGCACGCACGGTGGTTTTGCGTGCGGTCGATGCAGGCGCTTTGCAGCTGCGCATCTACACCGATCGCCGCTCGGCCAAGGTCGCAGAGCTCCAGGGCCAGGCCATGGCCTCGCTGGTCTTCTGGAGCAGCGAACTGCAATGGCAACTGCGGGTGAGCGCCCGCTTCGAAGTGATGACACAAGGCGATGAAGTGAACTCGGCCTGGGAGCGGGTTCGACAAACAGCGTCTGCCGCGGACTACCTCACACCGGCCTCGCCAGGCAGCGAACGTCCGGCCGTTGCGCCGGGCGAAGGGCGCGCGGGTACGCCCCATCACCTGGCCGTCTTGATGGCCCAGGTTGAATCGATGGACTGGCTGGCGCTTTCGCGCGCAGGCCACCAGCGGGCCCGGTGGCAAGGGGGGCAACTGAGCTGGCTGGTGCCTTGACGTGATATGCGGGATCGCCCTGTCACCCCGGCACAAACCCTAAAAAGCGTGCGCCTTCAAGTCGTCTATTTCGAGCAGTTCCAGCGCATGCGCATGGGTCGCACTCAGGTTGACCGGCGGCGCCACCCCGGCCTGCAGCGCTTCCCGCCAGCGCAAAGCACACAGGCACCAGCGATCGCCCGGGCGCAAGCCGACAAACCGAAACTCAGGGCGGGGCGTGCTGAGGTCGTTGCCCCGCTCGCGGGAGAACACCAGGAACTCGGCGGTCAACCGCACGCACACCACATGGGTGCCCAGATCGTTGTGGTCGGTGTTGCAGCAGCCGTCCCGGAAATAGCCGGTCAGCGGATCAAATGAGCAGGCCATCAATGGCGTGCCCAGAACGTTAAGCGCATTCATCAAAAAGACCCGGTCAAAACCACAGGGGTCCACGCCGCTGACGAGCGGCAAATCCGTGAACCTGTACAGGTCCCTAGCGTGCCACAAGTCCCACAGCCCCCCATCGTCTGCGGGTAAAAATCAGTCTGCACGGGAGGTCGTCCCCTCCGCGGCAGCCGTCCGGGCACGGCGATTCAACAAACTGCGCTCGGCTTCGTTGTCGGTGAGAGTGGCCGCCAGGGTCCAGTCCGCACGTGCCCGGTCCCCTTTCCCCAGCTGCTCCAGCCACTCGGCTCTCACGCTGTAAAACCAGGGGTATCGCTGCAACGCGGGATGATCCGCAAGAACCTCAATCGCAACCAGCCCAGCTGCAGGCCCTTGCGCCATACCCAAGGCGACCGCCCGGTTGAGCAACACCACAGGTGAGGGCTCGAGTTCGGTCAGTGCGTCGTACAGGCCCACCATGTGCGCCCAATCGGTGTCTTCAGGCCGTTGGGCTCGGGCGTGGCACGCGGCGATGGCGGCCTGCAAAGCGTAGCTGCCAGACGGGTCTCCGCTCCGCTCGGCCGTCGCCAGTGCATCCAGGCCCTGGCGAATCATCGCCCGATCCCAGAGCCGCCGATCCTGGTCTCGAAGCAACACGGGCGCGCCCAGCTCATTGACGCGCGCGGGCAGTCGGGACGCCTGGATCGCCATCAACGCGAACAACCCATGAACCTCAGGCTCCTCGGGCGCAATCTGGGCCAGCAATTCGCCCAGGCGAAGGGCCTCCCGACACAAATCGGGACGTGCCCACTGGGGTCCGCTGGTGGCCGAGTACCCTTCGTTGAACAGCAGGTACACCACCGCCAGAACAGAGGCCAGCCGTTGGTCCCTATCAGCCCCTCGAGGCAGCTCGAACGGCACCTGGGCCGCAACCAAAGCGCGCTTGGCGCGCACGATCCGCTGTGCGATGGTGGTCTCGCTTACCAGGCATGCACGGGCGATCTCGGGGGTTGTCAAGCCAGCGACCAAGCGCAAGGTCAAAGCCACGCGCGCATCGGCTGAGAGCGCCAGATGGCAAGCGATGAACATGAGACGCAGCACGTCATCGCCGACATCGTCTTGCAGAGACTCGCCCAGAGCCTCCGAGAAATCAGGGGTGTGATCAGATTGCATGGCCTGCATGTCGAGCGCCAGCTCGTTTTCCCGCTGGCCGGCCATCTGGCGGTGGCGCAGGTGGTCCAGCGCCCGGTTCCTGGCTGTGGTCATGAGCCAGGCCGCCGGGTTGCGCGGAACACCGTCGATCGGCCAATGCTCCAGCGCGGCGACCAGCGTGTCTTGTGCGAGCTCTTCGGCCACACCCAGGTCGCGCACGCATCGCATCACCACCGCCACAATGCGGGGCGATTCAGCGCGCCAGACAGCGGCAATGGCATCGTGAACGACCGAGTGCACGCGCGGTCAACGCCTGTTCAAACCGGCTCGGGCGAGGCTGCCGTGTCCATCCAGAACACCTCCCACTGGTGGCCATCCAGATCGGCAAACCCGTGCTGAAACATGAAGCCATGGTCCTTCGGAGGGTTGGGTGTGGTCGCGCCTGCGACCACTGCTTTGCGCACCACTTCTTCTGCCGCTGCCCGGCTGTCAAGCGAGAGTGCGATCAACACCTCGGTGCTTTGGTGCGCATCGCTGATGGGTTTTTGAGTGAAGCCCTGAAAGAAGGGTTCAACCAGCAACATGGCGAAGATGTTTTCAGCGATCTCCAGACACGCGCCCTGCTCGTTGGTGAAGCGCGGGTTGAAGCTCAGCCCCAGCGATTCGAAAAACGCTTTGGATCGGGCAAGGTCTTTGACAGGCAGGTTGACAAATATTTGGCGAAACATGGCGGACTCCTTCACTGTTGGCTCAAGGTTTTTCCGCGAGCACCTTGAGGTTGGCCAGACCCGTTTCAAAGTCTTTTCCGATCATCTGGTCCATGTTGAAAAAGATGCCCATCAGCTTGGGCAAGAAACTGCTCGGGCCGTGCATGGACCAAGTGACGCGTGTGGTGCCATCGCTTTCAGGCGCGAGCGTGAAATCGATGGCGTTGTGGCCCTCAAAAGGCTCCTCCATGTCTAGCTGCATGGACACGCGCGAAACCTCTGTTGTGCCGGTGATGGCGAGGCGGCCTTTGCCCGCGCCTTTGTTGCCATGAAAGTCGAAGGCTGCGCCGGCGCCGGCCTGTGGTCCGCTGTATATGCCCTTCATCGCCGGGTCTTTGCGGTTGTATGGATTCCAGGTGTTGAAGCTGCGCATGTCGTTGATGAGTGGGAACAGTTTCTCGGCGGGCGCGGCGATGGTCACTGAACGTTCCACGGCAAAAGTATCCGGGCGCGTTGCGGCGTAAGCGAGCAAGGCGAGGACGGTCAGCACAAGCAGCAAGGCGATGGTTTTGATCATGGAACAATTGAGACCAAAGTGGGTTGACGGGTTCTTCGACCCCGCATTTACGGCGAGGGCGCCATCATGCTGTTGCGGTTGCCCTCGGTGTCCACAAACGACACATAGCGCCCCACGCCCGGGATGTCCATGGGCTCGCCCAACACCTCGCCACCGGCTGCCACAACCCGTGCCATGGCCGTTTCGACGTTGTCCACATCGATGACCACGGAAGGATGCTGCATGGGCCAGTCGGCCTTGAAGGGAAACAAGCCGCCGTTGATGGCACCCAAGGCTGCACCAGGTGGCATGTTGGGGCGCTCACCCGGCAAAGCGGAGGTCACCAGCAAATAGTCGCCCATCTCGGGGCCCAATTGCTGGTGGGCCCAGCCAAAGGCGGCAGCGTAAAAGCGGGCCGCACGATCGCGGTCTTTGTAGGGCATTTCAAAGTGCATCACAGCACACATGGGCACGTTGGACATGGGGGCTCCTTCATTCAGTCAGGGTAGAAATCAGCTTTCAGAAAACGCGCGCTCCAGCGTTGCGATATCGAGTTTTTTCATGGTCATCATGGCGGCCACGGCCCTTTGGCGGCCGGCCGCATCGGGGTGTTTGAACAGGTCCATCATCTGCTGGGGAACGATTTGCCAGGACACGCCGAAACGGTCGGTGAGCCAGCCGCATTGGCCCGCAGCGGGATCGGCCGCGAGGTGGTTCCAATAGTGGTCCACCTCAGCCTGCGAATGGCAGGTGACGAAGAACGACACCGCCGGATTGAATGGGGTGGACGAGGCGCCGTTCATGGCGATCCAGGCCAGGCCATCGAGCTCGAAATTGACCGTCAAAACGGTGCCTTCGGGCAAGGGCATGCCGGGGCCATAACGGGTGATGGCGCCGACGCGGGAGTTCGGAAACACCGACACGTAAAAACGCGCGGCTTCTTCGGCCTGGTGTTCAAACCACAGGCAGGGTTGGATGGGCGTGTTCATGCGTCCACCACCATCTGGAATCCGCCATAAATCATGCGCTTGCCATCAAACGGCATTTCGCCTTGCGCGGTCAGGCGGGGATCTTTCATGGCGGCTTCCATGCCGACATCGCGTACCGCACGCGACGGCCAGGTGATCCAGGAAAACACCACGGTTTCATCGGCCTTGCACATCACCGCCATGGGAAAAGAGGTCAGTTTTCCAGGGGGCACATCATCGCCCCAACACTCCACAAGGCGCGTAGCGCCATGGTCGCGGAACACCGCGGCAGCCTCGCGGGCGTACTGCACATAAACGTCCTTGTTGGCCAAGGCAACCGCCACCACAAATCCATCAACATAGTCCATGCGTCATCTCCTGATGAGGGCCACACAGTGGCACCCGTACTTTTGTACTTTGGGCGTTGGGGCTTCAGGCTTTGGGCTCAAACCATTCACCCACCTCATGCACACGACGAACCAGCGTGCACGGAATCGACACGGACAGAATCAGGGAAAACCCGAATCAGGGCATCAGGGCAGGCTCTCGTCGAAACACGGCGCCAGGGCACGCACCTCAACCGAAGCCCATGCCGCAGCCGGACAACGCTGGGCCCACGCAATGGCCTCGTCGCGGTCCACGTTTTGCAGCAGGAAAAAGCCGCCTATCATTTCCTTGGCCTCGGCAAACGGGCCGTCACGCAAGGCCGGTTGACCCGGCGCCTGGCTGACGCGCACCGCGCTGGCGGTAGACGCCAGGGATTCAACAGCCTGCAGCTTGCCTTCTGCCGCCAGGGCGGCTCCAAAGCGCTGCATCTGCGCGTAAGCCTCCCGGCCCTCGGCTTCGTTGCGGGTGGCGCGCTGGCCCACCGGCTCTACGATCAACAACATGTAAGACATGGTTTTGGCCCCTGCATTCATCGGTGATTGCCCATCCTAAGGCAAGGCTGGACAGGTGTCAGCCATGGGGTTGACCGAACCCGTCGACAATCGGGGGATGGATCTTCTCATTCCCCTGCTGTTTTTCGCCTTTGGCGCCTTTGTCATCAAAAACGCCGAACAGCGCCAGCGCATCGCCTGGCTCAGCGCCATCCTGGGACCGATCAAGCTGGAAAAAAGCATGGAAACGCTGGCCACGGGGTACATGCGCGCACTGGCCGAGACCGACCCCGAGCGCAGCGATCCGATCTGGCGCATGCTGGAGGGCTCCGAGGCCACGTTGGTGCAGCAACTCGACCGCCTGGCCCGCGACGGGCAAAACCTGACGCCAGTTCAAGCGCGCGTCAGCCGGTGGTCCATGGCCTTGCCCATGGCCACCCGCCTGTTTCCCGATGCCAGTTTCGACCTGCGCGAGGCCTTGCGCATCCACTCAACAGGCTTCGCCCAAGGGGTCGCGAATGCCGAGGAACTGCCGCGCAAGCAGCAGGCCCGCCGCCTGCTGGCCGAGATGTTCTTGTTTCAGCACACCTGCCACTGGTATTGCCGCTCCAAAGCGGTGGCCTCGGCGCGCCTGATGATGCGGCACCAGACCACCTACGAACAAGCCCTGGCGCTGGTGTCGCCGTCCACGCGCAAGGCGCTTGAAGCCTTGCTCAAGGGTTGAGCCAGGCCGGTCGCATCTTCAGATTTTGGAGAAGTCGGGTTTGCGGCGCTCCATGAAAGCGCCAAAGGCTTCACGCGCGGCCGGCTCCCGCAACATGCGGCCAAAGCTCTGCCCTTCTTCGGCCATGACCGCCATCACCTGCTGACGCTGCCCCTGCTTCATCAGCCGCTTGGTTTCCACCAGCGCTGACAACGGCTTGGCGGCCAGGCGGCGCGCAACGGTCTGGGCAAAGCCCGCGACTTCGGTCGGGGGCAATACGCGGTTGACCAGCCCCACTTCGAGGGCCGCCTCGGCCATGAAGGGCTCGCCCAGCAACAAAGCCTCGGCCGCGCGGTGGTAGCCCATCATCTGCGGCACCAGCAAGCTCGATGAAAATTCAGGGCACAGGCCCAGGTTGACAAAGGGCATGGAAAAAGCCGCGTTGTCACCGGCATAAACCAGGTCGCAATGCAACAGCAGGGTGGTACCGATGCCCACCGCCGGGCCACACACGGCCGCCAGCACCGGCTTGGAAAACCCGGCCAGCGCCCGCATGAAGCGAAACACAGGGGACTCATCCGATGCCGGCGGCTGGTTGAGGAAATCGCCAATGTCGTTGCCCGCACTGAACACCGCCTCATGGCCCTGGAACACCACGCAGCGCACGGCGTCGTCCGCCTGCGCAGCTTCAAGCGCATCGGCCAGGTGGGCATACATCGCTGTGGTGATGGAATTTTTCTTGTCGGGGCGGTTGAAGGTCAGGGTGGTGATACCGTCTTCGGCGTGCACGAGGATGTCATTGCTCATGGGTGGGGGTTCTGCTGTGTGGGTCGGGGTAATGGCGCGAAACAAGCCACGGGAGCCCCCGGAGCATGGTTCGCCATGAAGGCCGCCAAGTTAACAGAATCCCATCGCGCTGTCAGTGCAGCGCAGCCCAGTGCGGGACAGCGAAGCGCTTGGTCGCACCACCACAAATGCCTGGCCCCCACGCCCATCCTCACCACTACACTGTCGGGACAGGGCCATTTGCCTCGGCCAATCCACGTACCCAAGTTGCCATGTTCCACCCATTCCCTCCGGCTTCGCCCCCCCGCCAGCCACGCCTTGATCGATTCAAAGTGTGGCTGGTGGTCGGGGCGGCGGCGTTGTGCCTGAGCACCCAGGCGCAAGCGGCCAGCCCGGCGCCTGTTTTGGCCTCAGACACCACAGCCGTCGCCCAGGCACCCCGACCCAAAATCGGTCTGGTCCTCTCCGGCGGCGGTGCACGGGGTTTCGCGCACGTGGGGGTGCTCAAGGCGCTGGAGGAAGCGCGGGTGCCGGTGGACTTCATTGTGGGCACCTCCATGGGCGCGATCATCGGTGGCCTGTACGCCAGCGGCATGAACGCCGACGAGCTCGAGCGTGAACTCGTTTCCGTGGACTGGGGCGACCTGTTTGACCGCCGGGAGCCGCGGCAACTGCTGTCGCAGCGGCGCAAGGAAGAAGACTTTGAATTCGCGCCCATGTTGCAGATGGGTTTTCGCGACGGTGAGTTCAGACTGCCCACGGGAGCCGTGTCGTCGCGCTCGCTGGAAATGCTGCTGCGTCGCTACACACTCACCACACGCCACCTGGCCACCTTCAACGGCCTGCCCACCCCGTTCCGAGCCGTCGCAACCGACATGGAAACCGGCAAAGCGGTGGTGATGGAACACGGCGATCTGGCCGCTGCCCTGCGCGCCAGCATGTCGGTGCCCGGCGTCTTTTCACCCCTGGAGGTAGATGGGCAGATCCTCGGCGATGGCGGCCTGGTGAACAACCTGCCTGTGGATGTGGCCCGGCGCATGGGCGCGGACATCATCATCGCGGTGAACATTGGCACGCCGCTGGCCGGGCGCGAGACCCTGGGCACCGTCCTGGGTGTCACGGCCCAGATGGTCAACATCCTCACCGAACAGAACGTACAGGTCAGCCTGGCGCAGCTCACCCCCAAAGACCTGCTGCTGACCCCGGATCTGGGCAACCACACCTCCGCCGACTTCGACAAGGCACTCGAGCTTGTGGAAATCGGCCATGCCTATGCCGATGCAGAACGTGAGTCGTTGCGCCGGTACGCAGCGCCAGAGCAGGCCTACTCAACCTGGCAAACCCAGCGCATCGCTCAGACGCTGGCCAACTCGGCCCGGGTGGGTTCTCTGAAACAAGTCCAGTTTGAAGGGGTCAGCGTCGAACGCGCAGAGCGCCTGCGCCAGGTGCTCGACATGCCGCTGAACCAACCCGTCAGTGTGAAACAGATCGAAAATGATATGCAGGAACTGGCGGCCACGGGGGACTATGAGCGCGTGGACTACCGGCTCGAAAACCAGGGGGCGCAAGGAACAGAGGCGCTGGTGGTGAGCCTGCGCGAAAACGACTGGGGGCCCAACTACCTGCGGATTGGCATGGATCTGCAAACCGATTTTGAAGGCCGGTCCGCCTTCAACCTGCGCCTGAGCCACAACCGCCACTGGCTCGATGAAAGCGGCGCCGAGTGGCGCAACCGCGTCCAGCTTGGCGAAACCGTGGGCCTGTACTCGGAGTTCTACCAGCCCTGGGGGTCAAGAGGGCAAGGCTTTGCCGCCGCCTACCTGGACGCAAATCTGAAACGCCTTGAGCTGTACAACCTCGATGGCGACCTGGCCGCCATCGGACGGCGCCAGACAGTGCAGGTGGGCGCAGACCTGGGCCTGCCGCTGGACCGCCTGGGGCGGTTTGGCGACTTGCGCCTGGGCACCTTCGCCAACGCGCGCCGTGCCGTGCCCGAACTGGTGTCCGCCGACCTGGTGGACGAAGGCGTGACCGTGACCGCGGAAAGCTGGCGCGAAATCGGGCTGCGCGCACGGGTCACATCCGATCAGCTGGACTATGCCAATTTTCCGTCCAGCGGCTACCGCACAGACGCCGAGCTGGCCGTCGGCCGCCTGTACAACAACGGGAAAAGCAACCAGTTCACCCGCCTCAACGCGACGGCAACCGGCGTCCGAAGCTGGGGCCCACACACGCTCAATGCATCGGTTCGGGTCGGCATGGCGAGCGACATTCCCGTCGGCGCCATCGACGAATACTCCCTCGGCGGGTTTCAGCAGCTCTCGGGTTACCGCGTCGGCCAGGTGGCAGGCAACTACCTCACCTTCGGCCGCCTGACCTACTACCAGCGTCTGGCCTGGAGGGGGGGCGTGGTGCGTGCCTTGTTTGCTGGCGGCTCGCTGGAGCTTGGCAACGCCTGGGCCGATCGAAGCGACATGAGCCTGAGCGACCTGCGCGTCGGATCCAGCCTTTTCGTGGGCACCGACACCGGCCTGGGCCCCCTCTACCTGAGTGTGGTGCACGCGCCCAAAGGGTATACGGGCT
The DNA here is from genome assembly GCF_004795855.1 of Hydrogenophaga sp. PAMC20947. Classification (NCBI taxonomy): domain Bacteria; kingdom Pseudomonadati; phylum Pseudomonadota; class Betaproteobacteria; order Burkholderiales; family Comamonadaceae; genus Hydrogenophaga; species Hydrogenophaga sp. PAMC20947. The sequence continues at coordinate 4,403,954 of NZ_CP039252.1, read as the reverse complement.
TGTATTTGTTTCTCGGCCGGCCGTGAACATAGGGATAGGGCCCCCACGCTCCGCCGCTGCTCGGGTCGCTGCCCCCCGAGGGGGCTAGCCTGGCTTGGGGCGGCCCGGCGCTGCGGTCTTTCAGGCCCCCACGCTCCGCCGCTGCGCGGAAGCGTTATTCCTTGAAGTACACCACCTGGTGGCTGGTGGCCAGCAGCACGCCGGACTGGTTCCAGATTTGAGCCGAGTGGTCAAAAAAGCCCTGACCAAAAGCCTGGCCCTGGGCCTGTCCGAGCACGTGGGCATCGCCGTTGGCGCTGAGCAAGGCCTGGCTGGCGTGGAAATACACCGTGATCGACACCGTGCCCAGCGGGACAAATTTGGCGCGACGGTGCCAGATACGGGGAGAAAACACATCGGCCATCGCGGTCAGCGAGGCGAAATCCAGCGGGCGCGCAGGTTGGTCCCGCACCCACTGAAGGGTGCGGCTGTGGCCTTGATCGCGTTCGTCCCACACGCCAGGAAAACCGCCTTCGATGAAACGCATTTCGTAGCGATTAAGCCACTCCACACGGCCTTGTGCCGTGGGCAAGGCCACGGCTTCGGGCGCGGGTACATGGGGCATGGTGTGCTCCACCGCAGCCCAGGTATCGCGGCGCACCGCCGTCAACGCCGTGGCCGTGACCACGGTCTCGCCACCTTGGGTGATCGCCACCGTCCAGTGCTGGGTGGAGCGGTTGGTGCGCGCGGCCACCGCCTGCACCTCAAACGGCCCATCGGCCACAGCCGCACAAAAATTAACGGTCAACGACACCGGCTCACCCAGCAAGGCCGGGTGCTGCAACACCGCGTTCAAGGCCGTGGCCGCGGTGATGCCGCCATAAGGCCCTACCATGTTGGCGTAGGCCGGCGAGGTGGCTCCGGCAAAGGTGTGCTCGCCCGTGGCGTTCAGTGCGATGGCTTGATCAAAGGGATGTGAAGTCATTGCAGGAGTTTGCCCAGAGAAAGAGATCACCACAGTCGTCTCCGAGACCGGGGGGAGCGTTGCGCGGCGAAGCCCCAGGGCACCTCGGAATCGGTTCCGCCGGACCGCCAGTGCCGCCCGCTCTCCGGCGCGCAATGCATTAACCCAGAAATGCCGCGGAACTGGCTTCGCCAGGCCGCAGGCATTGCCCCCCTTTCAGGGGGGTGACACCAAAAGTGGCGCGGAGGGTCGCATGTTCACATGCGCTCGAATATCCCCGCAGCACCCTGGCCCATGCCGACACACATCGTGACCATGCCGTACTTCTTCTGCGTGCGCTGCAGGGCATGCACCACCGTGGCCGAGCGGATTGCACCGGTTGCACCCAGCGGGTGGCCCAGTGCAATGGCACCACCCATGGGGTTGACCTTGGCAGGGTCCAGCCCCAGCGTGTTCATGACAGCGAGCGACTGGGCGGCAAACGCCTCGTTCAACTCGATCCAGTCCATGTCGTCCACCTTCAACCCGGCGTTTTTCAGCGCGGCTGGAATGGCTTCGATGGGGCCAATGCCCATGATGTGCGGCGGCACGCCACGGCTGGCGTAGCTCACGAAGCGGGCCAAGGGCTTGAGGTTGTATCGCTTCAGGGCCGCTTCGCTCACCAGAATCAACGCGCCGGCGCCATCGCTGGTCTGCGAGCTGTTGCCTGCGGTCACCGATCCGCGCGCGGCAAACACCGTGCGCAGGCGGGCCAGCCCTTCGAGCGTGGTGTCGGGGCGTGCGCCCTCGTCCAGGCTCACCGTGCGCGTCGAGCTTGAGACTTCAGCGGTTTCCAGATTCACACTGCGGTCGGTCACTTCAACAGGCGTCATCTCGGCGGTGAATTCGCCGTTCTTCATGGCGGCGATGGCGCGCTGGTGCGATTGCACGGCAAACGCGTCTTGCGCATCGCGGCTCACCTTCCACTGCTGGGCCACCTTTTCGGCCGTGAGGCCCATGCCATAAGCAATGCCGTAGCTCTCAACATCGTCGGTATTCGAAAAAATGGTGGGCGACAGGCTGGGTGAGTTGCCCATCATGGGCACCATGCTCATGCTCTCGGTACCCGCCGCAATCATCACATCGGCCTCGCCGACGCGAATGCGGTCGGCCGCCATCTGAACAGCCGACAGGCCGGAAGCGCAGAAGCGGTTCACGGTGATGCCGCCCACGGTGTTGGGCAGGCCCGCCAGGATGGCGCCGATGCGCGCCACGTTCAAACCCTGTTGGGCTTCGGGAATCGCGCAGCCGCAGATCACGTCCTCAATGGATTTCGGATCGAGTCCAGGCACTTGCGCCAATGCCGAGCGCAGCGCTATCGCCAGCAGCTCGTCGGGGCGCAGGTGTTTGAAAGAGCCTTTGTGCGAACGGCCAATGGGCGTGCGCGTGGCGGCAACGATGTAGGCGTCTTGAACTTGTTTCATGGCAAATGCCTCAGGGTTTCGGCTGCGTGCGGTGCACCACAGCGCGTGTCAAATACAAAATGGCTCAGGCCTTGGCCGCGCCCAGGCGCTTCCAGTCGACAATGTCTTTTTCAACGGCGCCGGGCATGGCCGCCATCACGTTGGCGCGCAGGCGCTGCTTGGTGGCCGTGAACGAGGCCGGATCGGCCTTCTTCAGCCGCTCCACATGCGCTTGCACCACGGCCGCCATCGCATCGGGCGCCACCGCTTCGTCGAGCAAGCCCGCCGTTTGCGCCTCTTCGCCCACGTAAGGTGAAGCGGTCCCCACCAAATGCAGGTCCGGTGTGGCCACGCGCTCGCGGCAGCACTCCAGCGCGAAATACGGCAACGTCATGCCAATCATCACTTCGTTGGCCTGGAAGACGGCCCCCACGTTCAAACCAATGCGCACATCGGCGCACTGCAATAGAAACAGGCCCATGGCCACGGCGTGGCCCGAGCAGGCCGCGATCACCGGGTGCGGATACGACAACACCCGTTGTGCCAGCTGTGCACCCCCGGTCAGCATCTTGAACGTCTCCAGCGGGTTGCCCGCCTTAAAAATGCCCAGATCAAAACCGCCCGAAAACACGCCCGGACGCCCGGTCAACACCACAATCGCCTTGTCGGCCTCGGCGCGGTCGAAGGCTGCGTTCAACGCGGCCTGCATCGCGGGGCTCATGGCATTCGCCTTGCCATCGTCCATGGTCAAGGTGGCCACGCCATCGGCAAAAGCGTAAGAAACCAGATCAGTCATACCTATCTCCAAATCAGTTATTCCAAGGCGCCAACGGCGCGAGGTGCCCCCAACCCAGGGGGCCGCGGAACCGGCTCCGCCGGGCCGCCAGCACCGCCCCCTTGAGGGGGTCGCGCGAAGCGCGGCAGGGGTGGGCTAGTTCCTGACCGGACGTCCCGTGTTCAACATGCCCAAGATGCGCTCTTGCGTCTTGGGGTGCACGATCAACGCGCAGAATGCCTGGCGCTCCAGCGTCATGAGGTACTCCTCGTTGACCAGCGTGCCGGGGTCCACATCGCCACCGGTGACCACATTCGCGATCAACGATGCAATGTGGAAATCGTGCTGGCTGATAAAACCGCCGTCGCGCATGTTGACCAGGCTGCCCAGAATGGTGGCTTTGCCATCGCGTCCGGCCACCGGGAACAGCCGCTTGTGGGGCGCGCGGTAACCACCGGCAAACAAGGCCTTGGCCTCGTTGATGGCGACAAACAGCAGCTCGTCCTTGTGCGGCACGATCACATCGCTGTGCAACACATAGCCCAACTGACGCGACTCAATGGCACTGGTGCCCACCTTGGCCATGGCCGCGGCAGTGAAGCCCTCTGTCAGGAAAGGCAGCAGATCTTTTCCGGTCGAGGTCTCGGCGTTTTCAGCCGCGCGGCGGGCGATGTAGGTGAGGCCGCCGGCGCCAGGCACCAGGCCCACGCCCACTTCAACCAGACCCATGTAGCTTTCCATGTGCACCACCCGGCGCGCGCTGTACACCGCCAGCTCACAGCCGCCACCCAGGGCCAGGCCGCGCACGGCCGACACCACGGGCACACTGGCGTAGCGCAGGCGCAGCATGGTCTGCTGCATGAAGCCTTCGGCGTCTTCAATCGCCGCCACACCCACCGCCATGAAAGCGGGCAGCATGGCCTGCAGATCGGCACCCGCACTGAAAGGCTCATCACCCGACCAGACCACCAGACCCTGGTATTCCTTCTCGGCCAGTTCAATCGCCATCATCAGACCTTCGCAGACTTCGGGGCTGATGGCGTGCATCTTGGTCTTGATGCTGGCGATCAACACGCCATCGTCCTGTGTCCAGACCCGGATCGAATCGTTTTCTTCGATGGTCGTGCCATCCGTTTGGAACTTGGCACCCGCTTCACCCAGCAACAGCTCGGGGAAGTGCTGCCGCTGGTACACCGGCAGGTCACGGCGTTGCTCAAATTTCTTCGTCGAAGGGTTCCACGAGCCATCGGCGGTGTGCACGCCACCGGCCTCGGCCACCGGGCCCTTGAACACCCACTCGGGCAGCGGCGCCTTGCTCAGCGCTTTGCCCGCATCAATGTCGTCCTGAACCATCTTGGCCACGTCGAGCCAGCCGGCTTCCTGCCAGAGCTCAAACGGGCCTTGCTTCATGCCGAAGCCCCAGCGCATGGCCTGGTCCACATCGCGCGCGGTGTCGGCAATGGTGGCCAGGTGCACGGCCGCGTAATGAAAGGCGTTGCGCAGGATCGCCCACAAGAACTGGCCCTGAGGCCCTTCGCTGTCGCGCAGCAGGCGCAGGCGCTCACCGGCCGGCCGCTTCAACATGCGGCCATACACCTCGTCGGCTTTGGCACCGGCAGGCACGTACTCACCGCTGTCCAGCTCGAAGCGCAAAATATCGCGCCCCACTTTCTTGAAGAAGCCGGCTTTGGCCTTCTGACCCAGGTGGCCCGCCTCGATCAGCGCCTTGAGCACCGGCGGTGTGCCAAAGCTCTCGTAAAACGGGTCGGCATCCAGCGACAGGTTGTCCTGCAGCGTCTTGATCACGTGGGCCATGGTGTCCAGACCCACCACGTCGGCGGTGCGGAAGGTGCCACTGCTGGCGCGCCCCAGTCGTTTGCCCGTGAGGTCGTCCACCACGTCATAGGTGAGGCCGAAGTTGTCCACCTCTTTCATCGTCGCCAGCATGCCCGCAATGCCGATTCGGTTGGCCACGAAGTTCGGCGTGTCCTTGGCGCGAACAACGCCCTTGCCCAGACCGCTGGTGACGAAAGCCTCCAGGTCGTCGAGAATTCGGGGCTCTGTGGTCGGCGTGTTGATCAGCTCCACCAGCGTCATGTAACGCGGCGGGTTGAAAAAGTGGATGCCGCAGAAACGGGGCTTGATGGCCTCGGGCAGGCCTTCGCTCAGCTGGGTGATCGACAGCCCCGAGGTGTTCGACGCCACGATGGTGTGCTCTGCGATAAATGGAGCGATCTTTTTGTAGAGGTCGTGTTTCCAGTCCATGCGCTCGGCAATGGCCTCAATGATGAGGTCGCAGCCACGCAACAACTCCAGGTGCTCTTCGTAGTTGGCCTGGCCAATCAGGCTCGCGTCAGAGGCCACACCCAGCGGCGAGGGCTTGAGCTTCTTCAAGCCGTCCACGGCGCGGGTGACGATGCCGTTCTTGGGGCCTTCTTTTGCTGGCAGATCAAACAGCACCACCGGCACTCTCAGGTTGACCAGATGGGCGGCGATCTGCGCACCCATCACACCCGCGCCCAGAACGGCGACTTTGTTCACTTGAAATCGTTTCATAAAAATCCTTCAATCATGCTGTGGACCTGCCGTGGCGCGCGATGGCTTCATCGAGGGCGCCGCGGATCCGGCTCCGCCGGTCCGCCAGCGCCACCCCCTTGAGGGGGTCGCGCAAAGCGCGGCGGGGGTGTTCATTCACTCAATGCGTTGCCATACCTGAGTGCGGTAGAACGGCCCGATGTAGCCCCGCACCTGCAATTTTCTACCGCCTTCCAGCGGCGCCATGCGCAGCGTGTAGGTCTTCCCGTTTTCGGGGTCGAGGATATTGCCGTCTTCCCACACCGCTTCTGAGTCCGATTTCTTGGCCCCCCGGATGATCTCCATGCCCACCTTGGGCTTGTCCTTGCGCGCATCGGTGCAAGCCGTGCACAGCGGCTCCTTGCTTTCGATCAGCGCTTTCTCGACCTTGCCCGTCAGGACCCCAGCGGCGTTTGCCACGATGCGGATCTCGGCCTTGGGCTTGCCCGAGTCGTCATCGATGGAGCGCCACAGGCCCTCGGGCGTGCCCTGGGCAAAACCCGAAACGCTGGCGGCAGCCAACAACAAGGAAAGGGCGGATTGCTTGATCATGGAGACCTTTGAAATGCAAAATGTATCCAACCGAGAACACCGCGGAACCGGCTCTGCCGGGCCGCTGGTGTTGCCCCCCTGAGGGGGTCGCGCAAAGCGCGGCAGGGGTGGGGAAAATTCAGGCCAATGCTGCGTCGGTGTCCATGAGCACCTTCGAGCCGGCGCGTGCGGTGCGCATCAGCGATGCCGTCTCGGGGAACAGCTTGGCGAAGTAGAAGCGCGCGGTCTGCAGCTTGGCCTGGTAGAACGGGTCGGTGTTGCCGGCGGCGATTTCGCGCAGGGCCACCTGAGCCATGCGGGCCCAGAAGTATCCGAAGACCAGGTGCCCTGCGACACGCAGGTAGTCCACCGCGGCTGCGCCCACTTCGTCGGGGTTCTGCAGGCCCTTGAAGCCGATCTCCATCGTGAACTTGGTGATCTGTTCGCCCAGCACGGCGATCGGGTTGATGAACTCGGCCATCTTCTCGTTGACGCCCTCTTCCTGCACCAGCGCGCCGACCAGCTTGCCGAATTTCTTCAGCGCAGCGCCGTTGTCGCCCAGCACCTTGCGACCCAGCAGGTCCAGTGACTGGATGGTGTTGGTGCCTTCGTAGATCATGTTGATGCGGGCATCGCGCACGTATTGCTCCATGCCCCATTCCTTGATGTAGCCGTGGCCACCAAAGACCTGCTGGCACATCGTGGCAGCCTGGTAACCGTTGTCGGTCAGGAAGGCCTTGACGATGGGTGTCAACAGGGACAGCATTTCGTCGCTGTCCTTGCGCACCTTTTCATCGGGGTGGTTGTGCACCTTCTCGAGCAATACCGAGCTGTAGATCGACAGGGCACGGCCGCCTTCGGCATAGGCCTTGGCGGTCAGCAGCATCTTGCGCACATCGGGGTGCACGATGATCGGATCGGCAGCCTTGTCCTTGGCCTTCACGCCGCTCAGCGAGCGCATCTGGATGCGATCCTTGGCATAGGCCAGGGCATTCTGGTAGGCCACTTCGGTCAGACCCAGCGACTGGTTGCCCACGCCCAGGCGGGCCGCGTTCATCATCACGAACATGCCTTGCATGCCCTTGTTGGGCTTGCCGATCATGGTGCCGATGGCGCCGTCGATCACGATCTGGGCCGTGGCGTTGGCCTTGATCCCCATCTTGTGCTCCAGGCCACCGCAGTGGATCGCATTGCGCTCGCCCATCGAGCCGTCCTTGTTCACCAGGTACTTGGGCACCACAAACAGGCTCACACCTTTGATGCCCGCCGGGGCATCTGGGAGGCGTGCCAGCACCAGGTGGACGATGTTGTCGGCCATGTCGTGCTCACCGGCGCTGATGAAGATCTTGTTGCCGGTGATCTTGTAGGTGCCATCGGGTTGTGGCTCGGCCTTGGTGCGCATCAGGCCCAGGTCGGTGCCGCAATGGGGTTCGGTCAGGCACATGGTGCCGGTCCACTCACCGCTGGTCATCTTGGCCAGGTAAGCGGCTTTCTGCTCGTCGGTGCCATAAGTGTGCAACGAGGCATAAGCACCGTGTGTCAGACCGGGGTACATGGTCCAGGCCTGGTTGGCCGAGTTCATCATCTCGTACAGGCACTGGTTGACCACCAGCGGCAGACCTTGGCCGCCGAATGCGGGATCGCACGACAGCGCCGCCCAGCCACCCTCGACATAGGCCTTGTACGCTTCCTTGAAACCCTTGGGCGTGGTGACCTCGTGGGTCTTGGTATCGAGCTGGCAGCCTTCGGTATCCCCGCTGATGTTGAGCGGGAAAATCACTTCAGATGCGAACTTGCCAGCCTCTTCCAGCACCGCGTTGATCGTCTCGACATCGGCGTCGGCATGCTGCGGCATCGATTTGAATTCTTCGGTGACTTTGAGCACTTCGTGCATCACAAACTGCATGTCGCGCAGGGGCGGGTTGTAAACGGGCATGGCAATACTCCTGAGAAAAATTTGCGAGAAAGTAAAGAGACTTCAGACTAGGCCGGGGAGCCCAGCTTCTTGCGCGATCGCGCGGCAGGTGCGGGGTCGCTGGTAACCGGGATGGCTTCGGTGCCGCTGCTCGCGCAACGGGCCACGATGCTGTCAAACGCCCGCAAGGCGCGGTTCACCGAGCCTGGGCTGCGCAGAAATCGGGCCTCGTAATGCAGGGCGAGAATCAGGGCATGGATTTCAAACGCCGTCTGGTGCGCATCGACATCGGCGCGCAGATGACCTTCATGCGCCGCCAACTCAATGGCCCGGCGCATCGCCGACAACCAGGTGTTGACCGAGCTCGCCAGCGCGTCGCGCACAGGCCCAGGCCGGTCATCAAATTCCACCGCACCGCTGATGTAGATGCAGCCCGAATCGATTTCCACCGATGTGCGCTTCATCCAGTTGTCAAACATGGCCCGCAAACGGGGAAGACCGCGGGGCAAGGCCATTGCGGGGTAAAACACCTCATCTTCAAATCTGGCGTGGTACTCCCGCACCACTGAAATCTGCAGCTCTTCCCGCGAGCCGAAATGGGCGAACACCCCCGATTTGCTCATCTGCATGACTTCGGCCAAGGCACCGATGGACAAGCCCTCCAAGCCGATTTGGGTCGCCAGACCCAGCGCCGCGTCCACGATTGCCGCTTTGGTTTGCTGCCCTTTTTGCAAGGGGCGCGCCTCGGCGATAGACCTTGGATGGCGTTTGGCGGGGCTGGTGGAACTCATGGGCATCAATGGGGCAATGGCAAATTCGAAGCAGTCAAAAAAGGGACCGCTGAAATAATCGAACGGTCGTGCTATTTTTACCGCAAAAATTGCCCAAGCCCAAAAAACCACGGGCATTTCGTGTAATTGTTTTAGGGGTACGACCCTAAATCGCCCCAGCGATCAGGGTTAACCCCGATCGCTGAACCCGTGGCGGGGCGCTCAGGCGTGCGTCACCGGCAACAGCAAAGCCAAACTGTGTTCCAGGCTTTCGGTGGGAAGTCGCTTGAAGCCGCTGCGGGCAAAGCGCTGCAACCGCCCGAGACAAAACGACGTCACCACCGAGGCATCGGCCTGGGCGTCCACTGTGGGCGTGGCTGTGCCAGCGAGGACCGCTGCTTCGCGCAGGTTCTGGCGCAAGGTGGATTCGATCTTGTCAAAAAACAGGTTCATGCGCTGTTGCAAGCGCTCGTTCTCGAACACCAGGGCGTCCCCCACCATGACGCGTGCCATGCCCGGATTCTTTTCGCCAAACTGAAGCAACAAGGTGACGAGCTTGCGCGAGCGCGCCGTGCCGTCGGGTTCGCGTTCGACCAGCTGATTCACCAAGCTGAAAACCGACTGCTCGATGAAGTCGATCAGGGCTTCGAACATCTGGGCCTTGCTGGCGAAATGGCGGTAGAGGGCGGCTTCGCTCACGGCCAGGCGGGCCGCGAGCGCGGCTGTGGTCACCCGATCTGTACCAGGCTGCTCCAGCATGGTGGCCAGGGCTTCCAGGATTTGCACACGCCGCTCACCGGGCTTGGGACGCTTGCGCGCCCCCCCGTTGTCCGGCAAGGCTTCTGCCGATTCACCGGCGGGCAGGCCTGATGGCTGATCGGCCGACTGCAGAGGAGCGCTGGAGGTCATGGGCAGTGAGTGGTCCGTGATGATCGGCAGACCGGCACGTTGGCGGCCAGCCCAGAGGTTGTCTTCCTTGCTCGCATTTTGGCACAGCTGCTTACAAGTCCCGTTCGCACCGAAGCGCCGCAGACGGGCCGCAATCCAAAGCTCAGTGCGAACGGATCATGGTGCCAAACGGCTGATTGCCCAGGACCTCCAGCAGCAAGGCATGGGGCACCCGCCCGTCGATGATGTGCACCGCGCTCACCCCGCTCTTGGCGGCGTCCAGCGCGCCGGCGATTTTGGGGATCATGCCGCCGGAAATGGTGCCGTCTTCAATCAGGGCATCGATGCCGCGCGGCGTGAGCTCGGTGAGCAGTTCACCGGCCTTGTCAAGCACGCCCCGGATGTTGGTCAACATGAGCAGTTTCTCGGCCTGCAGCACCGTGGCCAGCTTGGCCGCCACCACATCGGCGTTGATGTTGTAGCTCTCGTTGTGCTCGCCAAAACCGATCGGGGTGACCACCGGAATAAAGGCGTCGTCCTGCAAGGCCTTGACCACGCTCGGATCGATGCTTTCGATGTCGCCGACCTGGCCCACATCGTGTTCTTGATTCGGATCTTTCTGGTCGGCCAGACGCAGCTTGCGCGCCCGGATCATGGCGCCATCGCGTCCGGTCAGCCCCACCGCTTTGCCCCCCGCCTGGTTGATCAACCCCACAATGTCTTGCTGCACCTGGCCAGCCAGTACCCACTCCACCACTTCCATGGTTTCAGCGTCTGTCACGCGCATGCCTTGCTTGAACTCGCCCTTCTTGCCCAGGCGCTGCAACAAATTCTCAATCTGCGGCCCCCCGCCATGCACCACCACCGGGTTGATACCGACCAGCTTGAGCAGCACCACGTCTTCGGCAAAGGCCTGCTGCAAGGCCGGATCGGTCATGGCGTTGCCACCGTACTTGATCACCATGGTCTTGCCATGGAATTTGCGGATATACGGCAGGGCCTGCGCCAGGATTTCGGCCTTTTCTCGCGGCTGGATCTGGGTGAGCTCGTCGGCGGTGGTCGGTGGTGTGGTCATGGACTGTGGCTTGGGTCAGAGGTTCTTGAACCTTGGAAATTGTAGGCTTTGAAAGCAGGCGCCCTCATGTGAGACCAGCAGGCGACAGGACCGGCGTGGACGGTCAGGCCAAGCACGCCTTGCGCCAACAATGCCCTGGTCAGACATGCCGTGGAACCGGCTTCGCCGGGCCACAGGCATTGCCTCTCGGGGGAGGTGACGGCGCAGCCGGCGCAGGGGTCATCAAAAGTGGATGCCGCGCATCATCTGCTGCATCGCCACCGCTTCGGGCGACAACTGGGGTTTGGCACCCTTTTCCCCCTTGGCCGCAGACGAGTCGGGGAACATGCGAAAGCTGGTGTTCATGACAATCTGGGCCACACGCGGCACAAAGGCATGCAACACCTGCCCGGTCATCCCGAGGCGTGTGGCGATGCGCACCGGCTTGAAAATGCAAGCCTGCGCAATCAGGTCGGCCGCCTCTTCAGGTGCCAGGGTGGGCACGTTTTTGTAGATCTGGGTGGGCGCGATCATGGGGGTACGCACCAAAGGCATGTTGATGGTGGTGAAGCTCACGCCCTGGTCGGCAAATTCGCTAGAGGCGCAACGGGTCCAGGCATCGAGCGCTGCCTTGCTGGCCACATAGGCGGAGAAGCGGGGTGCGTTGGTCAGCACCCCAATGGAGCTGATGTTGACCACATGGCCCCTGCGTTTGGTCACCATCCCGGGCAACAGTCCCATGGTCACGCGCAGACATCCAAAATAATTGAGCTGCATGGTGCGCTCAAAATCATGAAACCGGTCGTAGCTGCCCTCAATGGCGCGGCGGATCGAGCGCCCGGCGTTGTTGATCAGGAAATCCACGCCGCCATGATCGGCGACCAACTGCTTGATAAAGCGGTCGGCATCGGCCATGTCGGCGATATCGGCCGAATAAGCCACAAACGCATACCCCCGGCCCAGGGCCTCGGCACAGGCCTCGTCCAGCTTGGCCTGGTCGCGCCCGCAAATCAGGGTGATCGCGCCAGCCTCGGCAAATTTGTGGGCTGCCGCCAGGCCGATGCCCGAGCTGCCGCCTGTGACCAGCACCACCTTGCCCGCCACCGTACCGCGCAGGCTGCGGTCGATGTGCAGATCGGGGTCGAGGTGCCGCTCCCAGTAGTCCCACAACCGCCAGGCGTAGTCGTTGAGGTTGGGGCACGCAATCCCGCTGCCCTTGAGCGCCGCCAGCGTTTCCCGGCAGTCGAACCGCGTGGGGTAGTTCACGAAGTTCATCATGTCCTCGGGCAGCCCGAGGTCTTGCATCACCGCGCGGTGCACGCGGCGCACCGGCGCCAGCGCCATCAGCCCTTTCTTCACCGCCTTGGGGATGAAGCCGAGCAGCGCGGCATTCACGAACAGGTTCATCTTGGGTGCATGGGCCGCCTTGCTCAAAATGTCGAGCACATCACCCACGCGGTAACCCATGGGATCCACGAGATGGAAACAGCGGCCGCTGACCAGCTTGTGGTGGCTGATGTGGTCCAGCGCATTCACCACAAAATCGACCGGCACGATGTTGATACGCCCCCCTTCCAGCCCGATGCTGGGCATCCAGGGCGGCAGGATCTGGCGCATGCGCTGGATCAGCTTGAAAAAGTAATAGGGCCCGTCGATCTTGTCCATCTCGCCGGTCTGGCTATCGCCCACGACCAGCGCCGGGCGGTACACCGACCAGGGGATCTTGCATTCCAGGCGCACGATCTTCTCGCTCTCGTGCTTGGTCATGAAATAGGGGTGCTCGATGTTCTCGGCCTCGTCAAACATGTCCTCCCGGAACACGCCCTCATACAAGCCCGCGGCCGCGATCGACGACACATGGTGAAAATGGCCGGCACCAATGGCCTTGGCCAACTCCACCGTGTTGCGTGTGCCCTCGATGTTGACGGCGATCTGGCTCTCTTCATCGGCTTCCAGGTCGTACACCGCCGCCAGGTGATAAAAATGGTCCACATGCCCTTTGAGGGTCTTGACCATGTCGGCGCCCACGCCCAGCTTCTTGGCGGTGAGATCGCCAAACACCGGCACAGCCCGCGCCGCACTCACGCCCCAGTATTCACGCAGCCCCGCCACTTTGTCTTCACTGGCTCTACGGATCAGAAAATGCACCACGGAACCTTTGCGTTCCAGCAGCTTCTTGACCAACCGCTTGCCAATGAATCCCGTGGCGCCTGTAACGAAATAGTGCATGCAATGCCTCCTGCCTGAGTGGGGGTAAAGGTAAATGGGTCGAATCCCATTCGTTCCCCCCATTCTTCACCAGCGCCAGCAGCCTGTGTTTCCGCACAAACCCGGGCTTGCCGGCCACAGACGCCAATTTAGTCGCCATACCCTACACAACAGGCACCCACCGCATTAAATTGGAAAGCAGGTGTCCCACAAGGTGCACATATTTTCATCACCAACCCACATCGATGGAGTCCGTCATGGTCAAAAAAGTCCAAAAATCGTCTGCCAAGTCCAAAACCAAAACCACCAGCCAGGCGGCTTCGCCACTGTCCGGCGCGATCAAGGATTCGGCTCAGCAAATCTGGCTCGCCGGGTTGGGCGCTTTCTCCAAAGCCCAGGCCGAAGGCGGCAAAGCCTTTGAAACCCTGGTGAAAGAAGGCCTTTCCATCCAGCGAAAAACCCAGGCGGTTGCCGAAGAGCGCATCTCCGAAGCCACCAACCGGGTGACCCACATGGCCACCGACATTTCGTCCAAGGCCACGGGCAAGTGGGACAAGCTCGAAAACATTTTTGAAGACCGGGTGGCCAAGGCCTTGAACAAACTGGGGGTTCCTTCCGCTCGCGATGTTGACGCCCTGATCAAGCGCATCGATGCCCTCAGCCTCCAGGTCAAAGGCACCAAGTCCCCTGCCAAGGCGGCCTCCCCGGCTCGCAAGGCCGTTGCAGCCAAGGCGCCTGCCAAGAAAGCAGCTCCACGCAAGGCCGCCGCCAGCAAAACCGCTGTGCGCAAGACGCCAGCACGCAAGCCGGCAGCACGCAAAGCTGCAGTGAGCGCGCCCGCAGAAGCCTGATCATTGCGCGAGGCCAACAGGCCTGTCCGTATCGAAGGGGTGCAAGGCGCCCCTTTTTTACGCCCGTGCCCGGTGCTGCGCTGCAGCATTTCCAAGGGCCCGCGCACTCTACACTTGAACACATGACGAAGAAGTCCACCACAGCCGTCCGCGCACCTGCGCAGCGCTCATCCGGTCACAAAGCCCGCATTGCGCTGGCCTTTGCCGGTGGCGGCCCACTGGGAGCGATCTACGAGATCGGCGCCTTGTGTGCGCTCGAGGAGAGCCTCCCGGGATTGAAGGTCAATGCCTGCGATCACTACCTCGGTGTGTCGGCAGGTGGATTCATCGCCGCAGGTCTGGCCAACGGCATGACACCGCGACAACTGTGTGCCTCGTTCATCGAAGACCACGCCAACGCCGAGAACTTTGATCCTGCGGGCCTGATGCGGCCTGCATGGTCGGAGTGGACCGCTCGCCTGCTGCGCCTCCCCGGCCTGGTCGGTGGCGCTGCCTGGGCCTGGGGCGTGCAAGGCAAACCCTTCACCCAGGCGCTGGAACGTCTGGGCGCCGCACTGCCCACCGGGGTGTTTGACAACGAGCAAATCCACGAGCAGGTCGAGCGGCTGTTCAGCCGAGATGGTCGCACCAACGATTTCCGCCAGCTGCGCGCACGCCTGACCCTGATCGCCACCGAGCTCGACACCGGTGAAGCCGCACCCTTCGGGCGGCCGGGCTGGGATCACGTGCCAATCTCACGGGCCATTCAGGCCAGCTCCGCCCTGCCCGGCCTGTTTCCGCCTGTGGCCATCGATGGCCGCCATTTTGTGGACGGCGCTCTGAAGAAAACACTGCACGCCACGGTCGCGCTGGAAGAAGGCGTGGATCTGCTGCTGTGCCTGAATCCGTTGGTGCCTTTCCATGCCGACCCCAAGGCTGAGCAGCAGCACCGCATTCCGTCCCTGATCGAGGGCGGCCTGCCCGCGGTGATGAGCCAGACCTTCCGCTCCATGATCCACTCCCGGCTGGCATTGGGCCTCAAGCACTACGAGCGCGCCTACCCCGACACCGACATCGTGCTGATCGAACCCGATCAGCGCGACGCCAAACTGTTTTTCGCCAACACCTTCAGCTACC
Organism: Hydrogenophaga sp. PAMC20947; assembly: GCF_004795855.1. Classification (NCBI taxonomy): domain Bacteria; kingdom Pseudomonadati; phylum Pseudomonadota; class Betaproteobacteria; order Burkholderiales; family Comamonadaceae; genus Hydrogenophaga; species Hydrogenophaga sp. PAMC20947. The sequence continues at coordinate 4,388,887 of NZ_CP039252.1, read as the reverse complement.
GCCAGCGCCGCGATCTTGCCGAGCACGCCTACCAACAAACGCGGGCGTTGCTGCTCGCCCGAAAAGTGCAATTGCAGCCGCTTTTGGCCCGACATGGCATCCACCTGGACATGGTCGCCCTGAACGACCCCTCCCGCCGCTTGCTGAAACCACAGCCGGCCCGGCCGGCCCTGCCCGCACTGCAACGCTTGCACGACACGCTGGATGAGCTGCAACACCAACTCGAACCACAAGCCGGAAAGGCCTGAACATGGCCAAAAAAGCACCCCGCCGCACCGCCGAGCGCATTCTTGAAGTCACGCTGGAGCTGTTCAACCGATTTGGCGAACCCAATGTCTCCACCACCCTGATCTCGGCCGAGCTCAGCATCAGTCCGGGCAACCTGTATTACCACTACCCGGCCAAAGACGAACTGATCAACACCCTGTTTGAGCGCTACGAGCGGTCGCTGGGTGAGCTGCTGGGTGCCGCAGACGATGTGCGCGACGTGGAGGACGCCTGGTTCTTCCTGCACTCGCTGTTTGAGCTCATCTGGGCCTACCGCTTTCTCTACCGAGACCTCAACGATCTGCTGTCCAAAAACCGGCTGCTCGAGACCCGCTTCCAGGGGGTTCTCAAAAGCAAGACACGGGCCGTTCGGGCGATCCTGTCGGGCATGAGCCGCAGCGGCGCCATCGACATCGATGCCCGGGAAGTTGAACCCACCGCCAACTGCATGGTGGTGCTGCTGACCTACTGGCTCAGCTTCGAATACGTGCGCGACCCACGCCACGCGCTGGAACCGGAACATGCCGAACAGGCTCTCTTGAGGGGCGCACAACATGTGCTCAACCTGCTGGCCCCTCATCTTGAGGCGGGACAGCGTCAGCATTTGATGGACCTCACCGGCGCCTACCGCCATGCCGATTGACCCCGTCTCGGTCAGCCCATGGGTAGCCTGCCCGGAGCAGGCACGGTACCAGCTCACGCTGGAGACCCTGGTGGCCAACTGGCCCGATTTGCACGCCGGTGATGGTGAGCGTTTGCCCTCCTCTGAGCCCTTGCGGGCAGGCTGGTTGCTCTACCACAACGGTGATTTTGAAGCGGCGGCCCAGGCCGGGTTGTTGTTGGGAGCAGAGGGAACCACGCTCACTTGCAAAGCCACCTGCATTTACGCCAACTACCTGGAGCCCAGCGAAGCACGGCGACTGACCCTGCTGCAACAAGTGGCCACTCAGGCGCGAGACCAGCAAGCCATCACACCCGAAAACGCCAACGTCCACTATTGGCACGCTTACGCGTTGGGCCGCTACAGCCAAGGCATCAGTGTGGCCAAGGCCTTGAGCAGCGGGCTGGGCCGGACGATGCGCGAAGCGCTGCAACGCTGCCTCAGCTTGGAGCCGAATCACGCCGATGCGCACCTGGCCCTGGCCCACTACCACGCCGAGGTCATCGACAAAGTCGGCGAGCTGATTGGCGGCATGACCCACGGCGCCCGCAAAGCCACCGGACTGGCCCTGTACGACCGCGCGCTGGAATTGAACCCCAACTCGGCCATCACACGTTGCGAAGTGGCGCAGGGCTGGATACTGCTGGAAGGCCCGCGAGCGCTGGAACGTGCCCAGCAACTCCGGGAGAGCGCCTGGCCACTGAAGGCCCACGACGCCATGGAACACGTTTACCTGCGGGCCGCCCAGGCCGATCTGCAAGACGTTTGAGCCGGGACTTCAGGCACCGCCGCGGCCAGACAAGCCGTCCACGGCCTGGAACATCGCTTGGCGCGCCTGGACCACCACCTGCGCGCGCCATTCGTCGGTGTCGGTGTAAAACGCATCGCGCACCACTCGACGGATGTCTTGCTGGAGCGCCTCGGGAGCCTCGGGATGCAAAGCCAGCCAGTGTGCGCCGCGCAAGGCATTGATCACCGACTCGATGGGCACGGTCCCGTACTCCAGGGCTATGCCGGTGTACCCGGCCTGCGGGCACTCGTCAAAAATGGCGCTCCACATCATGCCTTTGATGGGGGCAGACGTGGAGGAGCCATCGTAGATCGACGTGATGGGCGTGGTGCCCCCGCCGCCCCACCAGGCACGGGCCCGCTGCAAGGCCTGCTCATCTTCACGCGAAGCGAAGATGCGCTCACCCACACCACTGGGGCCCAGCCCCGTGTGCAGGTCGATCCAGGCGAGGTTTCGCGCGGCTTGGCCATGGTCACGCAACACCTGACGCAAGGTGGTGTTGCTCCAGGTCGGCGCTGTTCCGCCAAAAAACAGACCATCCGCAAACGCATACTGGCCTTGCGACACGACAGACTGGTAGTGCGGCAATCCGTGTTGCGCCACATACCGGGCAATCGCGGCTTCGTTGTCCGGGCTTGGGGGCCATGTTTTCGGCAACAGCAAAGGGTGCAGCTCTTCATAGCCTGCATTGACCGGCAAGGGTTGGTCAAAGTTCTGGAAGTTGCGGTTGAGGTCCACGTTTTCATGGGTGACCCGACGCATGTGGGAGAACCCGTAGGGATTGAGCGCGTGCAAATACAGCACCGCGACACCGGCCTCGCGCGCATGCCGCCGCCAGGCCTCGTCGTGGAGCGCAAAGACCTGCACGCCCGAGCCGCAAAACCCCTCTGCGCCGTGACAAGCGCTGCTGACGATCAACAGCTTTTGTGCATCGGTGGCGCCATCGAGTGCCACGTCCATGGCCAAGGCCTCTCCCTCCAGCCCCGGCAAAGGGTGGTTGTAACTGCGGATCGCCATGCCGCCAGCAGCAGCCCCCTCGAGGAACTGCACACGGGCCCGTGCATAGGTTGGCGCAAAACCAGCCTGGGGGCTGATCATGGCGCCTCCCCCGTCACATCGCCCGCCACCTCACGGCCCAGCCACTGCTCAGCCAGGCGCACCCACAAAGTGGCGCCCAGTGGAATGAGGTCGTCGTTGAAATCGTAGTGCGGGTTGTGCAGCATGCAAGGGCCCACATCGTGCCCCCCGCCTTCGTAGCCGGCGCGGTGAGCGCCGTCCCCGTTGGCGATGAACACGTAGGCGCCCGGCCGCTCTTGCAGCATGAAGGAAAAATCCTCGGCCCCCATGGTGGGTTCCTGGTCCAGCACCTGGTCCGAGCCCACGATATCGGTCATCACCTGTCGAACAAAAGCGGTCTCGTCAGGGTGGTTGACGGTGGGCGGGTAGTTTCGATTGAACTTGAACTCGCAAGTTGCGCCAAACGCCGCGCTGGTGTGTTCGGCAATCTCCCGCATGCGTTTTTCGATCAGGTCCAGCACCTCAAATGTGAAGGTGCGCACCGTTCCCTGGATCTCGCAGCTGTCCGGCACCACATTGGTGGCTTCGCCGGTGTGGATCATGGTCACGGAAATCACGCCCGCGTCCGCCGGCTTCTTGTTGCGCGTGATGATGGTCTGAAAGGCCTGCACCATCTGGCAGGCCACGGGGACTGGATCAATGCCGTTGTGCGGCATGGCCGCATGAGCGCCCTTGCCCCGGATGACGATGTGGAACTCGTTGCTCGATGCCATCACCGGACCGGCGCTGGCGGCAAATGAGCCCACCGGCAGACCTGGCCAGTTGTGCATCCCGTACACCACGTCCATGGGGAACTGCTTGAACAAGCCTTCCTTGATCATCTCGCGAGCGCCGCCACCGCCCTCTTCTGCGGGCTGGAAGATGAGGTAGACCGTGCCGTCGAACTGGCGGTGCTGAGCGAAGTGTTGCGCCGCTGCGAGCAGCATGGCGGTGTGGCCATCGTGGCCGCAGGCGTGCATCTTGCCCGCGTGCTGGCTGGCATGGGCAAAGGTGTTGTGCTCCTGCATGGGCAGGGCGTCGATGTCGGCGCGCAGTCCAATGGCCCGGCCGCTCTTGCCACCGTCTCGACCATGCACGATGCCCACCACCCCGGTGGTGCCCAGCCCCCGGTGAACGGGGATGCCCCATTCGGTGAGTTTGTCCGCCACGACATCGGCGGTGCGCACCTCTTTGAAGCACAACTCGGGGTGGGCATGGATGTCCCGGCGCACCGCAGCGATGCTGGCGGCCTGCGTCAGGATGGAATCGATCAGTTTCATGGTGTCCTCGGCGAGTCAGACAGGTGATCGCACCAGAGCGATGCGCACCCCAGCCGCCATCCTAACCACCGAACCGCCCCCGCGCCAGCGACGTGCGCGACAACCCTGCTGCCCAAGCCTCCAAGGGCGAACCCTTCGCCAATGCAGCTCAACGGCGCACCTTGCCGTCGTCGGTGAGCAGGGTCATCTCCACAAAGTGAGAGCCCACGCGCTGCTGCGCGCCAAAGTCGAGCTGAAAGCCGCCCAGGTTGAATTTTTGCATGCCGGCAACCGCATTCACAAAGCCCTCCCGGCTCAGGTTGCGCCCGGCGCGCTTCACCCCTTCGGCGAATACTTTGGCAGCCACAAACCCCTCCATCCCCGAGTAATTGGGGGCAATGCCGCGTTTGTCTTTGAGCAGCGCCAGGTATTCCGAAGCCAGGGGTGAGGCGGACGCATAGGGGAAAGGCATCACCTGGCTCACCACCACGCCCCGCGCTTCCGCCCCCAGCTCATCGAGCAGGGCCTGTGTGCCCACGAACGACACGTTGTAAAAATTGCGCGTGTAGCCCTGTCGGCGCGCCAGGCGCACAAACGCAGCGCAAGCCTTGTAGCTGCTGACCTGCACGATGGCCTCGGGTTCCGAGGCCAGGATGGTCTTGAGGGCAGCCCCCACATCGGTGGTGTTGCGTTCCACGGTGCCCGTGGCCACCGGCGCCAGCTGCACCGCCTTGAGTGCGGTCTCTACCCCGGCGAGCACCGACTTGCCGTAGGCGTCGTCCTGGTAGAACACGGCAATGCGCTTGATACCGACCGACGTCAACTGCCGAACGATGGCCGCGGTCTCATCCGTGTAAGACGCCCGCAGGTGGAAAACGTAGCGATTGAAGGGCTCACGCAAGGCATCGGCGCCGGTGCTGGGCGCAAAGAACGGCATTTTTTCGGCGGTGGCCAAAGGCATGGCCGCCAGCGAAGTGGGCGTTCCCACATACCCAAACAGCGCAAACACGCCGTCCTGGATCAGACGGCGGGTGTTGCCCACGCAACGCTCGGGGTCATAGGCATCGTCCAGGCGCCTGATCTCGATCGTGCGACCGAGCACGCCGCCCTGGGCGTTGAGCCCATCAAAGTACAGCTTCGCCCCCAAGTAATACTGCAGGCCCAGCTGCTCGGACGGTCCGCTGAACGCGGCAGATTGGCCCAGCACGATGCTCTGGGCCGTCAAACCGGCCAGCTGCTGGGAACGCCCAACGCTCGGCCACACCCCAAAAGTGGCGGCCCCCAACAAACTGGCTCCTTGAACCAAGGCACGACGGCGTTGCATATCGTTTTTCTCCTGATATTCTGATGCACCTGACTGCTCAAACAGCGCCTCAGATCTCGAGCGCCTCGCAGCTTACAACAACTTACAGACTTCATGACATCCGCAGAAACCAGCGGTCGCCACAGCACAGTGCGCGGCGCATGCCCCCACGATTGCCCCGACACCTGCGCCTTGATCACCACCGTCGAAGACGGCGTGGCCATCCGCGTGCAAGGCAACCCCGACCACCAACACACCGATGGCGCCCTGTGCACCAAGGTCTCGCGGTACACCGAGCGCACCTACCACCCCGAGCGCCTCCTGCATCCGCTCAAAAGGGTGGGCCCCAAAGGCAGCGGGCAGTTCGCGCCAGTGAGCTGGGGGGAGGCGCTGCAGACCATCGCCGAACGCCTGAAATCCATTGCCGCCCAGGACCCTCAGGCCATCCTGCCCTACAGCTATGCCGGCACCATGGGACAGGTTCAGAGCGAGGGCATGGCCGCTCGATTTTTCAACCGCCTGGGTGCGTCCCACCTCGAACGCACGATCTGTTCCAGCGCGGGCGGAGAGGCCCTCATGGCCACCCTGGGCGCCAAAGTCGGCATGAAACTGGAGCATTTCGCTGAAAGCCAGCTGATCCTGATCTGGGGCAGCAACTCCATCGCCAGCAACCTCCACTTCTGGCGTGTGGCCCAACAAGCCAAGCGCAACGGGGCCCGCCTGGTGTGCATCGATCCGCGCCGATCTGAAACCGCCGAAAAATGCCACGAACACATCGCCCTGCGCCCAGGTACCGATGCGGCCCTGGCGCTGTCGCTCATGCACCAGCTCATCACCCACGATTGGCTGGACCACGACTACATCCAGCAACACACCCTGGGCTGGGAAAGCCTGCGCGAACGGGCCCTGCAATGGCCCCCCGAACGGGCGGCCGAGGTGTGCGGCATCCCGGCACAACAGATCATCGATCTGGCGCGCGCCTACGGCACCACCCGTCCCGCCGCGATCCGTCTGAACTACGGCATGCAACGCGTGCGCGGCGGTGGCAACGCTGTGCGCGCGGTGGCGTGCCTGCCGGCTTTGATCGGCGCCTGGCGGCACCGCGCAGGCGGAATGTTGCTGTCGTCCAGCGGCCATTTCCCGATCCAGCGTGCGGCGCTGCACCGCCCCGACTTGCTGGCCGGCCGCACGCCGCGCCTGATCAACATGATCAGCATCGGTGACGACCTGCAACGCGTGGCTTCGCCCGAGTTCGGCCCCAGGATAGAAGCCTTGATCGTCTACAACAGCAACCCGGTGGCCGTGGCCCCGGACTCCGGCCAGGTGGTCAAAGGGTTCGAGCGCGAAGACCTGTTCACCGTGGTGCTCGAGCACTTTCAGACCGACACGGCCGACTACGCCGACTTCATCTTGCCCGCCACCACCCAACTCGAACACTGGGATGTGCACGCGGCCTACGGCCACACCGATGTCTTGCTGAACCGTCCGGCCATCGAACCACAAGGCCAGGCCCGCAGCAACGCCGATATTTTCCGCGCCCTGGCCGCCCACATGGGCTTCGACGAGGCCTGCTTCAGCGACGACGATCTGACTTTGTGCCGCACCGCTTTTGGCGATGCCGTGGACTTCGACACCCTGCTGACCCAAGGTTATGCGACGCTGTCGGTGCCGGAAGCACCCTTTGCCCAGGGCGGATTTCCCACGCCCTCCGGGCGGTGCGAGTTCGCCAGCAGCCGCCTGGCCGCACAGGGCATCGATCCCCTGCCCGATCACCTGCCCAACCACGAAACCGCTGGCAGCGACGCGCGCCATCCCCTGGCCATGATCTCGCCCCCAGCGCGGAATTTCCTCAATTCCAGCTTTGTCAATGTGAAGAGCCTGCGCGACATGGAAGGCGAGCCGCTGCTGGAGATGCACGCCGATGATGCCGCTTCGCGGGGCATTGAAAGCGGCCAGGTGGTGCGGGTGTTCAACGACAGAGGCGTCCACCACTGCAAGGTAAAAATCTCCAAACGGGCCAGGCCCGGAGTGGTCAACGGTCTGGGCGTCTGGTGGCGCAAGCTGGGTCTGGATGGCACCAACGTGAACCAGCTCACCAGCCAGCGCCTGACCGACATGGGTCACGGGCCCGTGTTCTACGATTGCCTGGTTGAAGTGGAAGGCCAATGACCCCCCCTGCGCCGCTCCGCGCTGCCGCCCCCTGCCTGGGGGACCACGCCTGCGGCCCGGCAAAGCGGGTCCCATGGCGTGCACGCGGTGTGGTCCTCGCTGCCACACTGCTCTCTGGTTGCGCCGGCACCACCACTGGCCTGGGCTACTACTGGCAATCCGTTTCTGGCCACCTGAAGATCCTGCAGGCGGCCAAACCGGTCAGCGAATGGATCGCCGACAGCCACACCCCGGAAACCCTGCGCGAGCGACTGGCCCTGACCCAGCGCATGCGGACTTTCGGTGTGCAGACCCTGCATTTGCCCGACAGCCCCAGCTACCAGCGCTACGCCGACCTGAAGCGCAAAGCGGCGGTCTACAACGTGGTGGCCGCGCCTGACCTGTCGCTCACGCTGGAGCGCTGGTGCTTTCCTGTGGTGGGTTGTGTGGGTTACCGGGGCTATTTCGACGAAACCCACGCCGAGGCCTTCGCCCGCACCTTGCCCGCAGCTCTGGAGGTGGCGGTTTACCCCGTTCCCGCCTACTCCACGCTCGGCTGGACCAACTGGATGGGCGGCGACCCGCTGCTCAACACCTTCATCGGCTACCCCGAAGGCGAACTCGCCCGCCTGCTGTTTCACGAGCTGGCCCACCAGGTGGTCTATGCCGCAGGCGACACCGCCTTCAACGAATCGTTTGCGACCGCAGTTGAGCGGCTGGGGGGTGCGCGCTGGCTCGCGCAATCCACGCCCGCAGCGCGTGAGCGATACGAAACGTTCGACGCCCGCCGCCGTGAATTTCGCGCCCTGACACGCGAGACACGCGACCAGCTGGCGGCCATCTACAAAGACGCATTGACCAGCGAGGCCAGCAAACAGACGGCGAAGGCACAAGCCATGGCCCAGTTCCAGGCGCGCTATGCTGCACTGCGCGAACGATGGGAAGGCTACAGCGGCTACGACGCCTGGGTCAAAAGGGCCAACAACGCCAGCTTTGGCGCACAGGCCGCCTACGACGATCTGGTGCCCGCTTTTGAAGCCCTGTTCCAGCGCGAGGGCCAGGACTTCGTCCGGTTCTATGATGCGGTTCGCGACCTGGCTCAACAGCCACCAGAACAGCGCCACGCCCGGTTGCAAGCACTGGTCTCGCCAGCCAGCAGCGCTGCCATCAGCCCCCTTTCACCCCCGCAGTAGCATTCGCTAAAGCTTTATCGAGAACACCTCACCTCATCATGGCCGACATCCACATCCACCGCCACCACGAACTCGGACTGAAGGGCGCGCGCAAGGTCGCCTGGCAATGGGCCGAGCAGGCCGAATCGGAATTTGACATGGCCTGCGCCTACGCCGAGGGGGAGGACGAAGACGAAGTGGAGTTCAGCCGTTCAGGCGTCAAGGGGAGTCTGCGCGTGTGCAGCGATCACTTTGAATTGAATGCCCAGCTGGGATTTCTGCTCGGCGCCTTCAAGGACCGCATCGAAAGCGAGATCGTCAAAAATCTGGACGACTTGCTGGCGGCCAAGAAACCGGCAGCGCGCAAGAAAAAACCCGCCTGAAAACCCCGCAACGAGGCATTTCAGGCGGGCCTCAGGCAGGGACCGGCTCAGCGCAAAGACTCGATCAGGTCGATGTACTGCTGCTGGGCCGCATCGGTTGCCGTGCCTTTGAGGCCATTCCAGGCGTCCCACTTGGCGCGGCCCACCATGTCGCTGAAGCCGGGCTTCTTATCGGTGACGTCACCGGCGGTGGCCTGCTTGTACAGGCCATAGAACTTCAGCAGGGTCGCGTTGTCGGGGCGCTCGCTCAGGTTCTTGGAGTTGGCCACAGCGGCTTCAAATTGGGACTTCAGATCGGACATGCAAAGGCTCCTGTGAAACAGACAAATTCATCGGAAAAGGTTCGCCGCAAGAGTCCGGAACGACCCATGCGCACGCAGCACACCTGCGGTCAGATCCGGGACTCATACCCATTTGCATTCAAAGAAAGAACAAGGCGAAAGGCCTTGCCGCGCCCTAGCACGGCAAGTGCCGACAACGCTGCATTGCTTTAAAGGCGGATCGGTATCAGGGCTCGCCCTGTATCTTACGGTTAAGACTGGCGGCAAAATAGACTGACACACCCAACCCGTGCCGGCCCGACCAGCCTTCGACCTTGACCTGCGTCGCGGCCCGCCATCAGGAGAATTCATGGTCCAGCGCGTCACCCGAGCCAATACCCAGCGGCGCAGCCCCACGGCAGCGCCGGCGCCAGACGCACAGCCCGGCAAACCCATGGGGCAGGGACTGATGGGTGCGCTGGGGTTCGAAGGTGAGCGCATGAGCAAGGTCGACACCGCCTGGCTGCGCATGGACTCGCCCAGCAACCTCATGATGATCCTGGGCGTGTGGATTCTGCGTCCGGGCATCCAGCACGCGGCGCTGAGCCAACGCATACACGATCGTTTGCCGCCCTACCGCCGCTTTGTACAGGTGGCCCGGGAAGACGCCGCAGGCGCACACTGGGTGGACGATCCTCACTTTGATCTGGCTCGCCACGTGACCTGCCTGCCACTCCAGCAGCAACCGGGGCAAAGCGCCCAGGCCGCGCTGCAGGAACGTGTGGCCCATCTGGCCATGCAGCCCCTGGACCCCATGCATCCCCGCTGGCAGTTCGAACTCGTCGAAGACTACGACGGTGGCTCGGCCTTGATCGCCCGCATCCACCACTGCATCGCCGACGGCATTGCGCTGATCAGCGTGATGATGAGCCTCGCGGATGGTGGTGGACTACCGCCCCAGCGCAAACCCTCGCACCGCCAGCGCAGTGCCGCGGGCGCCGCTGAGGACTGGGTGGTCGACACCCTGATCCGCCCATTTGGGGATCTCACGGCGCGCGCCCTGGATGCCGCCGGTGGTGGCGCGGCCAAATCGATTGCGCTCATGGCTTCACCCCAACAGGGCTTCAGCGACACGCTGGGCCAGGCCATGAACCTGGCGCGCACGGGCGCCCAACTCGCCAGCGATCTGGCCGCCCTGGCCTTGATGCCCGACGATTCGCCCACCCGCCTCAAGGGCACACCCGGCACCACCAAACGCGTGGCCTGGTGTGAGCCCATCCCGCTGGACGAGGTCAAGGCGATCGGCAAGGCGCTGAACTGCTCGGTCAATGACGTGCTCCTGAGTTGCGTGGCCGGCGCCATCGGCACCTACCTGCGCGATCTGGGGGACGATACCCAGGGGCAGGAAATCCGCGCCATGGTGCCCATCAATCTGCGCTCGATGGAAGACGCCTGGAAGCTCGGCAACCGCTTTGGGCTGGTGCCACTGGTGCTGCCCATCGGGCTCGACAACCCCATCGAGCGCGTGTTCGAGGTGCGCTCACGCATGAACGAACTCAAAGGCAGCATGCAGCCCTTGCTGACGTTCGGCTTGCTGTCGATCGCAGGTCTGCTGGTCAAACCGGCCCAAGACGCCATGCTCGCCATATTTGGCCGCAAGACCACCGCCGTGATGACCAACGTACCCGGTCCGGGCACCAAGTTGCAGGTCTGTGGTTCCACCCTGGAGCAGACCATGGTCTGGGTGCCCCAGACGGGCACCGTGGGCCTGGGGGTTTCGATCCTGAGCTATGGCGGCGGCGTGCAGTTTGGCGTCATTGCCGACACCACACTGTGCCCCGACCCCCAGCGCATCATCGATGCCTTTGAGCCCGAGTTCCAGCGCCTGCTCATGGTGACGTTGATGTTGCCGTGGGGAGATTGACCCCCCCGCGCCGCCTGCGGCGTCACCCCCCAGGGGGCGGCACTGGCGGCCCGGCAAAGCCGGTTCCACTGTGCCCCGGGGTCAATCGGCCTTCGGACCGTTCGACCGCATGCATTCATTGTTAGCCGGGTGATTCGCGTGCGCAGCGCGCTTCGAGCGTCCCGCAGGCCGCGCGATCCCAGGGCACCGCCGATCTGGCTCTGCCAGTCGGCCAGTGCCGCCCCCCTGGGGGGTGACGCCGCAGGCGGCGCGGGGGGACCCTAAAACCGCCGGTTTGCAACTTCCAACAGGCCGTCAAAGATCAGGCTGTCGACCAGCTCACAGGGGGTGGACATGCTGGGGGCCATTTTCCAGCCTGCGCCGCCGGTCATGTAAACCACAGGTGTCTGGCCACAACGGCGCTGCAGGTTATCGACCATGCGCTGCACCGCGCCGGCAATGGCAAACGTGCCGCCGCTGGTCAGGGCATCGCTGGTGTTGGTTGGGAAGTCACGCACATCGCCCGTGGGCACATGCAGACCCGCCGTGCCGGACTCCAGCGCCCGCAACATGATGCCGTGCCCGGGCAAAATGATGCCCCCCAGGAACCTGCCGTGTGTGTCAATGCCTTCGACCGTGACCGCCGTGCCCACCATCACCACGATACAAGGACGCGCCGGGCCCGACGCGAGCACCCGCTGGCGGGCACCGATCATGGCCACCCAACGGTCCGAACCCAGCCGGGCCGGGTGGTCATAGCCGTTGGTCAGGCCGGCCTCTTCGGCGCTGGAGATCACCCACCGAGGGTCTGCGTCCCACAGCTCCAATTGCTCCTGCACGCGGCGCTTCACGGCGTCGCCCGCCACCACACACCCCAGTACAGCAGAAGGCTCTGGCAAGGCACACCAGTCGCCTTCCGCCAGGGTTTCAATGTTTTCAAGGAATTGCGCACCATGCGCCAGAAGTCGGGCTCCCACCCGAGATTCCTCGTACAACGCCCATTTCAAACGGGTGTTCCCAACGTCCAGGGCCAGAAAAGTCATGGGCGCATTATGACGAAGCCGCGCACGGACCCTTGGGCACACTGCACCATGAGCGACAACACACCCCGACCGCGGATCAGATAAGACCGATCCAGCAAGCCCGCTGCACCGCCGCCAGCTTGTTGTCGGTCTTCAGTTTCGCCATGGCGTTGGCCAGGTGGTAGTTGACCGTTCGCTCAGAGCAGTCCATCCGGCCCGCGGTTTCCCGCGCCGTCAGCCCTTCAAACGCCAGATTCAGACTTTCAAGCTCACGAGGGCTCAAGCTGAGGCGTTTCTCGGCAATGGCCCGGCGCAGCATGGGCCAGATGTTGAAGGCGGACCACGCCAGTGCCGCAGCCTCGGAGCGGTCGCCAAACGTCCGCGAACTGAACATGAAGCATTCAAACGAGCGGCCGGCCGCCAAGGGAAAGGCCACGCGCACCAGCGTCTGGTGGCCATGCGCGAGCCAGAGCCGGCGCCAGCGACCGGCATGCTCCATGTAGGCCGATTTGGAAATATCTTGCCAGGCCACCAAGGGCGCGTCGCTGTCCCGCCAGCTGGCGCCAAACTCCCGGCTCTCGGCCAGCGCCTGGGCAGGCCCCAGCAGCCTGGGAGGATGAACCGCGAGCACTTCGCGATCGTCTCGACCGCCCGTCGGATTGGGGCCCAACACCGCCACCGCATCAACGCCGTGCTCGGCCAAAGCGCACAGCCAGTCCGCGAGGATGGCGTCCACCCCCACGCTGTCAAAGTTGACAGGTAAGGTCATGAAAAGTCCGGCCGCCATGCGCCGACAATAGAGAGGTGGGCATCAACGATCCTCGAGGACCGGAAAATGCCATGTTGCAAGGAGAACATATTGTCGTTGGACCGTTTGTGGATACACAGCGCCAAAGCCAGATTGAAGCGCTGGGTGTTGGACGAAGTGGTCCTGGCCCCCTTAGACCCGATTTTGCACCCATCCGCTGCACGGCTGCGTTGGGCAGGTGCTGCGATTTTCGCCGGAAATTTGATTTTTTTCGCCATTTGGGGCTTTCTGATGCCCCAGCCCTACGAAAGTGGGGTGTTGCGCGTGCTCGCCGCGGCCTCAGGATTGGTGTTGTTGCTGCCTTCGATCACCCGAGACTGCCTGGCGCCCCGGACCCTCTGGATTTTTTCGCTGATCTGCTGGCTGGTGATGCCGGTGTTGTTTTTCTGGATGTATTGGAACAACGACACCAGCCCGGTCTGGCTGGCCAGTGTGAGCGCCATGATCCTGGTGTACTACCATCTCACCGACTGGCGTCTGGCCTCCCTTGGCACCGTCGCCGGCGCGTTGATGGCCTGGTTGCTGGTCCAGTCGGTGGCCTTGACGCCGCCGCCCTTGGCGGGAGACCATGTTGTCGTGATGTTTTTTGCTTGGAGCACGGGCATGTTGCTGGGGTTCTCCAGCGCCAACCTCAGGCGGGTTCGCCTGCTCAACATGCTGAGCACCATGGGCGTCATGGCCCATGAGTTGCGCACGCCCCTGGCCACAGTGGACCTGCTGGGCGACGTGCTGCGCAACCAGGCCCAGCACGACATGCCGGAAAACAAAAGCAAGAAGGTCGAAGAACTCGCCAACCGGCTGCAAAACCTGGTGCGCAGCATGAACCGCCAGATCGACACCCAGATTTCCAACGCGCAGCTTCTGCGCCTGCCCCGCGAAAAGACCTTGATCCAGGCGGCCGAACTGGTGCACGAAGTGATTGCAGAATTCCCCTACCGCTCTTCACGCGAACGCGACTGTGTGGAAGTACAGGTCTTGCACGACTTCTGCATCATGGGTTCGCGAGCGCTGTTCGCCCAAATGCTCATCAACCTGCTCAAAAATGCCCTGCATTCCCTGGCCGCCTCCAGCCGGGCCTCCGAGCCCGGTGATTTGCGAGTCACGGTTGGCCTTTACCATGGCAAAGGCCGCCTGGTGGTGGCCGACAAAGGTCTGGGCATCTCCCACGACCAGCAACAACGGATATTTGAACCCTTTTTCTCGACGCAAACAGGGGTAGGCAGCGGCCTGGGATTAACGTTTTGCAAGAACGTGGTCGATACCGTCAATGGGCACATCCGTGTGCACTCAGAGCCCAACGAGGGTGCGGTGTTCATCGTCGATCTCCCGCTGCACCAGTCCACCGAAATCGGTGCATAACCCCTTTCGCGATCGAATTCATTCATGGCCCTCACGCTCCCGCTTTACCACCGCTCAGGCTGCACGCTGTTCCTGGACGATGACCACAATTACCTTGAAATGCTGGGCATGGTGGTACCCACCCACCTTCAGGTCGAGATGTATTCACGCCCGTCGACGTTCATCGAACGCATGCACGGTGAGCCTGCCCGGTGGGAGGCCGACGCCGGACTGCATCTGCAGATGATCGAGCGCTGGCGCCAGGGCCAGCCACTGATGCCGCAGATCCTTCGGTATTGGGCCAACAACACAGCCCGTTACCGGTTCGCCCAGACCTGTGTGGTCGACTTTGCGATGCCCGGCACCGATGGGCTCAAGGTGCTCAACACCCTGCTTGACTGGCCGGGCTCGCGCATCCTCCTGACCGGACAGGCCGACGAGCAAATTGCGATCCAGGCGTTCAACGGCGGCCTGATCGACCAGTTCATCGCCAAACAGATCCCCGACATCGCGGGCCGCCTGGTGGCCGCATTGGCCAAACTGGCCCACGCGGCCCATCCACGGCTCAACACCATGTGGCGCGCCGTGCTGCAACCGGCCCAGCTGTCTTTGCTGCAGGTGCCGTCCGTGGTGCGGGATCTGCAAGCCTATACGCAGAAAAACTGGATCGAGTATGTGGTGCTTGGCGAACCGTTTGGCATGCTGGGCCTGACGGCGCAGGGCCGCTGCGAATGGCTGCAACTGGAGCCCACCACCGGTCTGGAAGACCTGACCGATCTGGCCAGCTCGGCAGGCGTCCCCCTCGATCGGATGCGCGATATTGGCAAAGGACTGCAATTGCCAGCGGTGGAGCTGCACCAACACCTGAACCTTCGTGGTCCCATCCGCACCAACCAGGCGTTTCCGGTCGGAGAAGACGGGTTGCTGTTGGGGGCGGTCTTCCCCCTGGAAGACAGCGATCTGGCGCAACCCGTCTACCCGTATCACAACTTTCTGGAAGTGCAGGGCTCCCGCTCGATTCAGGACGCCTGAACCTGAGCCGGGATCTGCACCCGGGCGCTGCGCGCGCGCCGGGCCAGCGGCCACTCCCAGGGTTTGACCAAAGGTGCGATCTCCCGGGCCACATGGGCCACATGGTCCAATTCGGCATCGGTCAAGGCCGAGCTCAGCGTCAGGCGCACCATGGTGCGGTTGCGGGCGGTGGCCGGCGCACAAAACACCGCGCCAAACACGTCGCGCGATTCCAGGTGGTCGCGCAGCACCAGCGTATCGGGCTCGGTCCCCCCCTCCAGCGCGATGATCTGCTCCGTGCCCTGGTGCACCGGGTACCCCAGTTCGCTGAACGATTCGCGCATCTGGCGGCTGATGCGGTGCAGCCGCTCCCGTTCGACATCACAGCCCTGAACCACATCCAGCGTGGTACTCAGGCCTGCGACCTCATGGGGCAACAGACAGGAGCTGAAAATGTTGTGGTGGCTGGTGCTCAGGATGTAATTGCGCAGCCCGGTCGGGATGTTGAAGAATCCGGCCCGGCCGGCAAAGGCTTTGGCCAGGCTGGCGGTGACGAAGTGCACGCGGTGCGACAGGCCCAATGCCACGCACAAGCCCGCCCCACCAGGCCCATGGGTGCCCAGGGAATGCGACTCGTCCACCAGAATCATGCAGCCCCCTGCTTCGGCAACGTCCACAAGATCCACCAGGGGCGCCATGGCACCGGTGGTGCTGTACACCGAATCCACAACCACCAGCCCGCCACCGTGTTTGGCGATCAGGCGCCTCAGATGGTCCACATCGTTGTGGCGAAACGGATGGACCGGCGCCTCGGCGCGCCGCGCGCCCTCCCACAACGAGGTGTGGGCGAGCATGTCCATGTAAACCGGGGTCTGCGCGTCTGCGATGCACTGCAACAGGCCCATGTTGGCCGCGTAGCCCGACTGGCACAACACCCCATCGTCTTTGCCAATCCAGTTCGCCATCTTCTTTTCGAAAGCCCGCACCGGGTGGGTTTCCAGCAAAAACGAGCCCGACTGGATCACGAACTCCGTGTCCGAGCGCAAGGCTTCCGACTGGGCCTGAACGATCTCGGGGCGGCCGGTCAGGTTCAGGTAGTCGTTGCCGTTGAGCCGAACCGAATTGGGGCCCGGATCACGCCCATGAACCAGGGAGCGACCACCCCAAGGGCCATTCCATCGTTTGATGAAATCACGCTCGATGCGGTCACACAGATGCGCGGACAGAGCGGGGTTGATTTGGGTGTTTTCACGGGTCAGTTCAAGCAGTTCCATGGAGTTTTCCTTAGTGGATAGAAAACCCCATTGAAAAAAGAAATGCGTAACAAACCCCACGCCACCTGTCAGGGCTGACAGGTCGTGTTTGCTTTTGTGCTCAAGAATCTGGCTAAGAAGCCGATAAGCGGCCCGTTTTCGGCCCGGGATGGCGCCAGAATCCCACGCCTGAACACCGGTTTAACCCGGTTTTGCCCTCAGTTCTGGCGCCAGGGCAGCCCCCGAAACCGCCAACCGCCGCGCTCGCCGCGGTGGGCCGACGCATCGGGATCGCCCTCAAAGCCTTCCAGAATGTTGTAGGCCTCCAGACCCAGCTGGGTCGCCCGCTGTGCGGCCGCAATCGAACGCACACCACTGCGGCACAACAGCACCAGCTTCTGCTCAGCGCCGACCGCAGCCTGCACGCCCGCATCAAACCCGGGATTCAAGGCCATGCCAGGCCACTGCTTCCACGCCACCGCGTGAGCGCCAGGCACATGACCCACCCACTCACGCTCCGCGTCGGTGCGCACATCGACCATCACGGCCTCGCCCGCCTGCACCCATTGCCAGGCCAGCTGTGGTGAGACATCGCCCGCATAGCCCGCCGACACGGGTCGAGGCTGCATGAGCAAGGCGCCGTCGGCGTCGTGGCGCAGGCCCGAACTCAGGTTCGCCGGGACTGCCTCGTCGATTCGACGGGGTTTGGGCAAATTGAGCGCGGCCATCAGCGCCACAAATTCGGCCTCGGTCTTGCCCGCCACGCGCGCATTGCTGGTCTTTTCCTGTCCGATGCTGGAATGGGTTCGGCCCTGGTAGTCGTGCCCCGGCCAGACGCTGGTGCTGGCGGGCAAGGCGAACAACACCTCAGTGAGGCTGCGATACAGGTCATGCGAGCTGCCCGACTGAAAGTCGGTGCGGCCACAGCCGTTGATCAGCAGGGTGTCGCCCGTGAACACATGATTCCGCCAGACGAAGCTCATGCTGCCCGCGGTGTGGCCAGGCGTGTGCAAAGCTTCGAGCGCCTCGCCACCAAAATCCAGCGTATCGCCGTGTTGCAGCTGCACACCGGCGGTTCCAATGCCGCAGCCCGCAGGGGCGGCGGTGCGCGCACCGAGGAGCTCGGCCAGCTGACCCGCGCTGGTGATGTGGTCGGCATGGGCATGGGTCTCCACCGTCCAGACCACCTTGAGCCCGTATTCCCGCACGGCCTCCAGATCCCTTTGCAACTGCTCTTCGACCGGGTCGATGATGACCGCTTCCCGGGTATCGGGATCAAAGACGATGTAGGTGTAGGTGCTGGAATCGGTATCAAACAACTGGATCGGGTTCATGGCGGTCTCCGGGGTTCGGGCCTTGAGGCCCTCAGGAAAAACGGGCGAGCATATCGGCCACGTCGTCAGCGGGCACATCACCCTGGGCGATCATGCAACCAATCATGGAAAAGAAGGTCTTGTCCAGAGCCTTGCGCGCAGCAGCCAATTGCTGGGCCACTTTTTCACAATCGGTGTCCGTTTCAATCAGTTTCTGGATGCCACGCAATTGCCCCTCCACACGTTTGAGGCGAAGCACCAAGGCTCGTTTGCGTTCGGGGTCATGGACTGTGGACATGGTGGTTCCTGAAAGTAACAAAGGGGGCTCAAACCGCCCGGCCTGAGGGCATGTAAACCATACCCCTTCAAGTATTCTAGAAGGTGGCGCCAAAGATCTGCAACGACCTCCGACGCAGATGCCACCCTCCCCCGCATGCGGTGGCGCTGAAGTGCCGCATGCGGGTCCACCCCATGGCAAGTCAACGTCGGCTGCGGTAAGATTCCGAATTGACGTTTACGTAAACGTCAATCAAAAACCTGTGCCCGCCTTTGAGGAGACCCCCATGCCAGCTGCCCGCAAGGATGCCCCACCACTGATCCCCCCGGAAAAAGTGGTCCGCGCGCCCAAAGGCAGTCTTTGGGCCAACTGGCAGGTTGAGGTGAGCGCGGGTGTCGATCGCAAGGCCAAAGACCGCGTTTCGCTGGACACCTTCAAACCCGGCGAGAAGCCCTGGTCTCAAGGCAAGAAGGATGAAGACAAAGCGCTGGTGCAGACACTGGCGACCGAAATCGATGGCCTGCAAAACCTGTTTTTCGCCGATGGCCGCCACAAGTTGCTGATCGTGCTGCAGGGCACGGATACCGCAGGCAAAGACGGCACAGTGCGCGGCGTGTTCAGCCAGACCAGCCCGCTGGGCGTGCACACGGTGGGCTGGAAAGCCCCCACCGAAACCGAGCGCGACCACGATTACCTCTGGCGCATCCACCAGCGCATGCCCGGCGCGGGCGAAATCATGGTCTTCAACCGCAGCCACTATGAAGACGTGCTTGTGCCGGTGGTCAACGAGTGGATCACCCCCGAGCAGACCGCGCAGCGCTACGCCCACCTCAACGATTTTGAGCGCCTGCTGACGGAGACTGGCACCGTGGTCCTCAAGTTCATGCTGCACATCAGCTTTGAGGAGCAGCGGGAACGGCTGCAAGAGCGCATCGACAACGTCGAGAAACACTGGAAATTCAGCCAAGGAGATGTCGCCGTGCGCAAACAGTGGAAGGCCTACCAGCAAGCGTATGAAGACCTGCTGAACGCCACCAGCACGCCCTGGGCGCCTTGGACCGTGGTCCCCGCCGACTCCAAGACCCACCGCAACCTGATGATTGCCACCCTCGTGCGCGACACGCTGAAAGCCATGGACCTGCGCTTTCCGCCCGAAGACCCAGCCCTCAAAGGCATGCGCATTGAATAGCCGAAACGGCTTTGCGTCACTTTGGCCCGCTATCGCATTCGCCATCGAATCCACACCGATAACTCAAGAGACAAACCCATGACCCAGCTTTCTGCCGACTACAAAGCCCTGGCCAATTACCGGCCCACCAACAAGGTGCGCTTCGTCACCGCAGCCAGCCTGTTTGACGGCCACGACGCCGCCATCAACATCATGCGGCGCATCTTGCAGGGCATGGGCGCAGAAGTGATTCACCTCGGCCACAACCGCTCGGTGGACGAAGTGGTCACGGCCGCATTGCAGGAAGACGCCCAGGGCATTGCCATCAGCTCATACCAGGGCGGCCATGTGGAGTACTTCAAGTACATGGTCGATCTCTTGAAGGCACGCGGCGGCGAACACATCAAAGTGTTCGGCGGTGGCGGTGGCGTGATCGTGCCAGCCGAAATTCGCGAGCTGCAAGACTACGGTGTCACCCGCATCTACAGCCCGGAAGACGGCCAGCGCATGGGCCTGGCCGGCATGATCGGTGAAATGGTGATGCGCTGTGATCAAGACATCACCGGCTACGCCCCCAAAAATGTGGCGGCCATCCAAGGCCACTCGGAAATGCAGTGGCGTGCCTTGGCGCAGCTCATCACCGCCGTGGAGAACGGCAAGGCTGCGCCAGCCTTGCTCGATGCCGTGCGCGCTCAGGCCGCTGACGACAAGACGCCAGTGCTCGGCATCACCGGCACCGGTGGGGCCGGCAAGTCCTCGCTCACCGACGAGCTGATCCGCCGCATCCGCCTCGACCAGAGCGACGCGCTGCGCATCGCCGTGATTTCCATCGATCCTTCGCGCCGCAAGAGCGGCGGCGCCTTGCTCGGTGACCGCATCCGCATGAACGCGATATCGCCTTGGGTCCCCACCGAATTGGTGAGCCCCGGCGCCGGCGGTGGCCCTGACAACAGGCAGCGTGTCTTCATGCGAAGCCTGGCCACGCGCGAGGCCAGCAGCGAAATCAGTGCCGCTTTGCCCGACGTCTTGGCTGCCTGCAAAGTGGCCGGATTTGACCTCATCGTGGTGGAAACCTCGGGCATTGGCCAGGGGGACGCCGCCATCGTGCCGCACGTCAGTGTGCCCATGTATGTGATGACGCCCGAGTTCGGCGCAGCCAGCCAGCTGGAGAAGATCGACATGCTCGATTTCGCCGAGTTCGTGGCGATCAACAAATTTGACCGCAAGGGCGCGGCCGATGCGCTGAGAGACGTGTCCAAACAGGTGCAGCGCAACCGCGAAGCCTTCACCGTGATGCCCGACACCATGCCGGTGTTTGGCACCATGGCCGCCCGCTTCAACGACGACGGTGTGACCGCGTTGTATCAGGCCATCAAGATCCGCCTGCAAGCGCTGGGCTTGCCGTTGACGGAAGGCAAGCTGCCATTGGCCAACGTGCGCCACAGCACCAACCAGACCCCCATCGTCCCCCCAGCCCGCACCCGCTACCTGGCCGAGATCACGGACACCGTGCGCGGCTACAAGGGTCGGGCCCGCGCCCAGGCCCGCCTGGCCCGTGAAGTGCAACAGCTCACCGAAGCTTCGCGCATGCTGGCCGCGGACAAAACCCACCGCCCCAAAGCGTCAGAGGCCGCCATGGATTTGGCCAAAGAGCGCGAGATCCGCCTGGACGGCGACGCACGCAAGCTGCTCGCCCAATGGCCCGACATGCAAAAGGCCTACGCGGGCGAAGAATACGTGGTGAAGATCCGGGACAAAGAAATCCGCACCGCCCTCACCTCCAAATCGCTTTCAGGCACCGTGATACGCAAGGTGGCGCTGCCGCAATTTGAGGACCACGGCGAGATCCTCAAATGGCTGATGCTCGACAACGTGCCCGGCAGCTATCCCTACACGGCGGGTACCTTTGCCTTCAAGCGTGAAGGCGAAGACCCGACCCGCATGTTCGCCGGCGAGGGCGACGCGTTTCGCACCAACAAGCGCTTCAAACTGCTCAGCGAGGGCATGCCGGCCAAGCGCCTGTCGACTGCATTTGATTCGGTCACGCTCTACGGCAACGACCCCGATCCGCGCCCCGATATTTACGGCAAAGTGGGCAACTCGGGCGTGAGCATTGCCACGCTGGACGACATGAAGGTGTTGTACGGCGGCTTCGACCTGTGCGCTCCGGCCACCTCGGTTTCCATGACCATCAACGGGCCAGCACCCAGCATCCTGGCCATGTTCATGAACACCGCCATCGACCAGAACATCGAAAAATTCAAAACCGACAACGGCCGTGAGCCCACCGACACCGAGGCCGCCAAGATCCGAGCCTGGGTGCTGGCCAATGTGCGCGGCACGGTGCAGGCCGACATCCTCAAGGAAGACCAGGGCCAAAACACCTGCATCTTCAGCACCGAGTTTTCGCTCAAGGTCATGGGCGATATTGCGCAGTATTTCGTGCACCACGATGTACGCAACTTCTATTCGGTCTCTATCTCGGGGTACCACATCGCCGAAGCAGGCGCCAATCCCATCAGCCAGCTGGCTTTCACGCTCAGCAACGGCTTCACTTTTGTGGAAGCCTACCTCGCGCGAGGCATGCACATCGATGACTTCGCCCCCAACCTGAGCTTCTTCTTCAGCAACGGCATGGATCCGGAATACACCGTGCTGGGCCGCGTGGCACGCCGCATCTGGGCGGTGGCCATGAAAGAGAAATACGGCGCCAACG
Organism: Hydrogenophaga sp. PAMC20947; assembly: GCF_004795855.1. NCBI lineage: Bacteria > Pseudomonadati > Pseudomonadota > Betaproteobacteria > Burkholderiales > Comamonadaceae > Hydrogenophaga > Hydrogenophaga sp. PAMC20947. The sequence continues at coordinate 4,366,779 of NZ_CP039252.1, read as the reverse complement.
AGCGCAGCCAGAAACTGAAATACCACGTGCAGACCAGTGGCCGAAGTCTTCACGCGCAGGAAATCCAGTTCAACGATATCCGCACCACGCTGCAGGCCTTGATCGCCATCTACGACAACTGCAACAGCCTGCACACCAACGCGTTCGACGAAGCCATCACCACGCCTACCGAGGAGTCGGTGCGCCGCGCCATGGCAATCCAGCTCATCATCAACCGCGAGTGGGGCCTGGCCAAGAATGAGAATCCCAACCAGGGCGCGTTCATCATCGACGACCTGACCGAACTGGTCGAAGAGGCCGTATTGGCCGAGTTCGAAAAAATCGCCGACCGCGGCGGGGTGCTGGGCGCGATGGAAACCGGCTACCAGCGCGGCAAGATTCAAGACGAATCCATGCACTACGAGATGCTGAAGCACACGGGCGAATACCCCATCGTCGGCGTCAACACTTTCCGGAATCCCCATGGCGACGAAGTCATGGAAACCCTCGAGTTGGCGCGCTCCACCGACGACGAAAAACAGAGCCAGCTGCAGCGTCTGAAAGCTTTCCACGAAATTCACGCCGCTGAGGCCCCCGCCATGCTTGAGCGCCTGAAGCACGCGGTGATCCACAACGCCAACGTGTTTGACGTGCTGATGGACGCCGTGCGGGTCTGTTCACTGGGTCAGATCACGGGCGCATTGTTCGAGGTGGGGGGGCAGTACCGACGCAACATGTGATGGCGACGGGATAGCGCCTTGGTGGCCTGTTGCACTCGGCTGCTAGACTGGTACAAGGTTCACACTTTGTTTCATGCCCGCCCCTCCTACTGACCGCTTGCGCTCAGCGCAAGGTGCACCCGATGCGCCATGGAATGCTTCGCCCCCCCGCGATCAACGCTGGCTGCTGGTCGTCCTGATGCTAGGCACCGTAGTCTTGCTGTGGGTGGCGACGGCCGCTTTTTTGTGGCGTGACCGCCATCTGACCCTGGAAGCGACCAGCACCCACACCAGCCGACAAGCCCTGCGCCTGTCGCAGGATCTGGACCAGACGCTCAAAGTGGCGCGCACCTCGATCGCACAATTTGATGAGCGCCTCCAGCGCGCGTCCACCACGCCTTTTCAAGCTTCGCCCTCCACCGAAGCCGAAGCCAACGCGGAGCTGCTCGCCGCGCTCCCGCTGCCGTTTGAACTCCATGTCCTGGCCCCCGAAGGACACACACAGGCACTGGTCGGCCTGCTGAACCCATCCAAGCGCCTTCAGCCAGAGCACCACAACGGTGGGAAACCCCTCCCGCCAGGGACCTGGTCGCTGGGCTCTGTCGAATTCTTGACGGGCCAGCAAACGCTTCCGCTTTCCTGGCCAGCCACGCCCAATCTGCACCGCGTCACAGGGTATGGCGTTGACTTGTCGTTTGCATCGCTTCAAAACTGGCTGGACCGGGATCGAAAACTGCCAGATGACCGGGTCTCATTGTTCTGGCTCAACGATGACGGTTCGGCGACTTTGCTGGCGCGCTCACCCAACGTACCCGAACGACTCGGGCGCCGGGTTACCGCAGACTGGGTGGCGCCAGCCTTGCAACAGCCGTCTGGCGTGCTCGACCTGGTGAGCCAGATCGACCAGCATCACCGCCGCGTGGCCTACCACCGCCTCGCCGGTGCCGCCAGCTCGCTGGTAATCGTCTACGGCGCGGACATCCCCGCGGCACTCTCGGCCTGGCGGGCTCAGTTGCCTTTCCTGGTGGGCCTGGTACTGCTCCTGTCATTGGCCATGGGCTTTGGCGGCTGGCGACTCAACCGGGCTTTGCGGGCATTGACGCTGGGTGAGAAACGGTTCCAGCTGGTGCTGGACTCTGGCCACGTCTGGGACTGGGACATCCCCTCCAACAAGATGCGGTACACGCAGCACTTCCTCGCACGCCAGGGCTACACAAACGAGCCTCATGAAAGCAAGATCGATGCGTTGTTCGAGCACATCGAGCCCGAAGACGGCCTGCGCCTCAAGACAGCCCTGAACAACCACCTCGCCACAGGGGAACGCTACGCAGAGACCTTCCGCACAAGGGATGCGCAGGGCCACATCCACTGGTTTGAAACGCAGGGGCAAGCCTTCTGGGACAGCGACGGCCAAGCCCGGTATATGGCCGGAACCGCCTTCGAGATCACGTCCCGGCAGATGCTTGAGGACACGCAGCGCCAGATCCTCAAACGCCTGGACACGGTCGCCAACGCTTCGCCCGTGCTGTACTGGACATCCAACCTGTCGGGACAGGTTGACTGGGTGAACCACCGATGGCTGGAGTTCACCGGACGGGACGAAGAAGAAGAGCTGGGCCATGGCTGGCTCGACGGCATCCACCCCGATGATCGCGAGCGCACCAGAGAAGCCATGGCGACCACGCTGATTCACCAGCGCCCGTTTGCCATGGAATTTCGGCTCCGCTTTCGCGACGGCAGCCACCGCTGGGTCATGGAGCAATGCCGGCCATTGCTTGACGCGGATCAGATGCCCATCGGCTTCATCGGATCTTGCCTGGACCTGACCGCGCTCAAGCAAGCCGAAGCAGATGCCCGGCAACGGGGCGCCATGCTGGAAAGCGTGTTCACCGTGCTGCAAGACATGCTGTTCGTGATGGACATGGAAGGCCGCATCGTTTCGTACCACAGCGCCGCCGATGACATCCTCTATGTGCCACCTGAGGCGTTTATGGGCCGCACCGCCGCCGAAGTCCTGCCACCCGACGTGGCGGCCCTGATCAACCGGGAATTGGCTTTGGTGGCCCCCGGGCAAATGCGTGAATTCGAGTACACACTGGAGTTGCCACAAGGTTTGCGGAGATTCAACGCCCGCCTTGCTCGCCTGCCCGACAGCGACCACTCCATGCTGGTGGCCAGGGACATCACCGAGCGCGAGAGTCTGAGGCGCCAGCGAGAGCGGCTGCAGCAATTCATGGCGTTGCAGGCCCGGCTGGCCACGCGATTCATCAACTTGCCCGTGGCCGAACTCGACCACGACATCGGATTGGCCCTGGGTGAGATTGGTGCGTTTGTGCAGGCGGACAGGGCCTACATCTTTGCCTACGACTTGCAGTCCCAGACCGCCAGCAACACCCACGAATGGTGTGCCTCAGGCATTGAGCCGGCCATCGACCAGCTCCAAGACTTGCCCATGGACTTGATACCCCAATGGGTTGACGCCCATATGCGACAGGAAGCTTTCGGCGTGGACGACGTACAGAGTCTGCCCCCAGGCCCTCTGCGCGAGATCCTGGAACCACAGGGCATACGGAGCCTGATCGCGTTGCCCATGAGCGCGTCCAGCGGGCTGCTGGGTTTCGTCGGATTCGACTCGGTTCACGCCACCCACGAGTACACCCCGGAAGAGGTGGCCTTGCTGAGTCTGTTTGCAGAAATGCTGGTCAACGTATTGGGCCGCCAGCGTTCAGAAGCCCAACTGCACCAGCTCACCACCGAACTGGAAATGCGGGTCAAGGAACGCACACAGCAGCTCGACACGAGTGTGAAACGCCTGAGCCAGGCCAACCGCGAACTGGAGTCCTTCGCCTATTCGGTGTCGCACGATCTCAAATCACCGGTCAGGAGCGTTGAAGGTTTCACCGCGTTGCTGCTGGAGGATCACGGCGCCCGCCTGGATGATGAAGCGCGCGACTACCTGCAGCGCATCCAGCGTTCGGCCCACCACATGGCGCGCCTGATCAACGATCTGCTGGCCTATGCGCGCATCGAGCAAATGGACACGCTCCTCGCTGCAGTGCCGCTGGCGCGCACCGCAGGCGAAGTCGTGGATGCCTTGCACAACGACATTGAAGCCAGTGGTGGCCGCGTACAACTGCTTGTTGCCGAAGATCTGGCGGTTCGCGCACATCCGCAGGGCCTTGCCATGGTGCTGCGCAACCTCATTGACAACGCCCTGAAATTCAAGCGCCCAGGCGTACCGCCCGAGATCACCATCGAAGCCACCAGCCAGGCCGACAAGGTGCACATTTCAGTGAAAGACCATGGGCAAGGTTTTGACATGAAATACCATGACCGAATCTTTGCGATCTTCCAGCGCCTGCACCGGCCAGATGAGGTCAGCGGCACGGGCATCGGACTGGCCATGGTGCACAAGGCGGTGGAGCGCATGGACGGCCGCATCTGGGCGGAAAGTGCGCCCGGGCAAGGATCCACATTTCACATTGAGCTGCCACGGGCCTAGACCGCGGTTGAACCCGCGCTGCCCTGAGGCAAGGTCCCATGCGCGACGCCCGAACCACCAGATCAACGAGCACGAGGTCTTTTACGCCAACCGACGCGATCCTATGCCCATGCCCGTTGAGAGGCGCACCACCTCCGCCCTATTGCTGAAGCGTCAGCGCAGCCAGCGTGGAGGCCAAAGAACGGCCGATGGCAACTGTGCGTTTGTTTCGGGGGAGTGGGCCGCTCCGGTGCCGGACGCAAGCGCGCGCGACCCACTTCGCTCATGAAGCCACCGGCCCAAATGACCGGATCATCGACCCTGCCACACAAGCTCATACGTAATACTACGTAAGGACAATCCCCTTCGCTCCGGCGTTGCTTCGACCCGTATGATGAGCCCCTCTATTGCTGAGGAGCGAGCACATTGTCAGACGGTATCATTTTGGAAACTCAAGGCCTGACCAAAGCCTTCAAAGGTTTCGTTGCGGTGGATCACGTGGATCTCAAAGTGCGTCGAGGCCATATCCATGCGCTGATCGGGCCCAACGGCGCGGGCAAAACCACATTCTTCAATCTGCTCACAAAGTTCCTGACGCCCAGCGCCGGAACCATCCGTTTCAACGGCATTGACATCACGCACGAAAAACCCGCCGAGACCGCACGACGCGGCATTGTCCGGTCGTTCCAGATTTCGGCGGTGTTCCCCCACATGACGGTGCTGGAGAACGTGCGTGCGGCGCTGCAGCGCAACCTGGGTACTTCGTTTCACTTCTGGAAATCTGAAGCCACGCTGGAACACTTGCACGACCGCGCCCACGAATTGCTGGCCGAGGTGGACCTCCAGGATTTCGCCGAAGAGCTGACCGTGAATTTGCCCTACGGGCGCAAACGGGCGCTGGAATTGGCCACCACCATGGCACTGAAGCCCGAGCTCATGCTGCTTGATGAGCCCACCCAGGGCATGGGACATGAAGATGTGGCCCGCGTCACCGCGCTGATCAAAAAGGTCTCTGTCGGCCGAACCATCCTGATGGTTGAACACAATATGAACGTGGTGTCGTCCATCGCCGACCGGATCACTGTTTTGCAGCGTGGCGCGATCATCGCCGACGGCCCTTACGACGAAGTCTCTGCCAACCCCCAAGTGATCGAGGCCTACATGGGCAACACCGACGCCGAATTGCAAGGAGCCCATGCATGAGCCGAGAGCTGTTGCGTATCGATCAACTGCACGCCTGGTATGGCGAGTCACACATCTTGCATGGTGTTGATCTGCTGGTTCACGAGGGCGAGGTTGTCACGTTGCTGGGCCGCAATGGCGCCGGCCGCACCACGACGTTGCGTGCCATCGTGGGCCTGACGGGCCAGCGCAAGGGATCCATTCAAATCAATGGCGAAGAGTCGATCAATCTGCCGCCTCACCGCATCGCACACATGGGTGTCGGTTACTGCCCGGAAGAGCGCGGCATTTTCGCGAGTCTGAGCGCCGAGGAAAACCTGATGCTGCCGCCCGTGGTGGGCCCAGGCGGCATGAGCCTGGATGAAATTTACGAAATGTTCCCCAACTTGAAAGAGCGCGCCAGCAGCCCCGGCACGCGCTTGTCAGGCGGAGAACAACAGATGCTGGCAGTGGCTCGCATTTTGCGCACGGGCGCACGCCTGCTCCTGCTAGATGAAATTTCCGAGGGTCTTGCGCCGGTGATCGTGCAAAAGCTCGCTGAAATGATTCTGGCGCTCAAGGCGCGCGGCTACACCATCGTGCTGGTCGAGCAAAACTTTCGCTTCGCTGCGCCGCTGGCCGATCGTTTCTATGTTATGGAGCATGGCCAGATCGTTCAGCAGTTCGCTCAGGCCGAACTGAAGGACAACATGACCATGCTGCAGCAGTATCTCGGGGTCTGAGACCCTTCTTTTTCGCCCCCCGTTTTTCAACCCACCGGAGACAGTCCATGAAACTCACAACCCTCGTTGCAGCCCTCGCCGTCGGCCTCGGCGCCACCAGCGCATTTGCACAAGACAGCGGACCGGTCAAAATCGGCTTCATCACCGACATGTCGGGCCTGTACGCCGACATCGACGGCCCCGCAGGCGCCGAGATGGTGAAGTGGGCTGCTGAAGACTTCGGCGGCAAGGTGCTCAACCGCCCCATCGAAGTGCTGTCCGCCGACCACCAGAACAAGGCCGACGTGGCCGCCTCCAAGGCCCGTGAGTGGTTCGACCAGGACGGCATGTCCATGCTGCTCGGTGGCACCAGCTCGGGCACCAACCTCGCTATGGCCCAATTGGCCAAAGAGAAGAAGCGCCCCTTCATCTCCATCGGCGCCGGTTCAGCACGCCTGACCAACGAAGACTGCTCGCCGTTCACCGTGCACTACGCCTACGACACGGTCGCCTTGGCCAAAGTCGCCGGCAGTGCGCTGGTCAAAGCCGGGAACAAGAGCTGGTATTTCCTCACCGCCGATTACGCTTTCGGACAATCGCTGGAAGCCGATGCGTCCACCGTGGTGAAAGCCAATGGTGGCACCGTGGTGGGTTCAGTGAAGCACCCGCTGAGCGCCTCCGACTTCTCCTCTTTCCTGCTCCAGGCGCAATCGTCCAAGGCGCAGATCCTCGCCATGGCCAACGCCGGTGGTGACTTCACCAACGCGATGAAAGCGGCCAAGGAATTTGGCGTCAACAAGACGATGAAGATCGCCGGCCTGCTGGTGTTCATCAACGACGTGCACAGCCTGGGTCTGGCGAATACCGAAGGCCTGCAAATGGCAGACAGCTGGTACTGGAACCAGGACGACGCTTCACGCAAGTTTGCCCAGCGCTTCTTCGACAAGTACAAGCGCATGCCGTCCAGCCTGCAGGCAGCCGACTACTCCGCGACCATGAACTACCTCAAGGCCGTTCAGACTGCGGGCACCACCAACGGTGAAAAGGTCATGAGCACGCTCAAGAGCATGAAAATTGACGACTTCTACACCAAGGGCAGCATCCGCAAAGACGGTCGCATGATCCATGACATGTACCTGTTCGAAGTGAAGTCAGCCAAAGAATCGACCAAGCCATGGGACTACTACAAGCTGGTGGCCACGGTACCTGGAGACCAGGCTTTCACCACGCCCGCCGAGTCGAAGTGCTCGATGATGAAATAAACGGCTGAGATCGGTTGCGTGGCGGGCCCTTGCGGCCCGCCACGCCTTTTACTGTGCAACCATTCGGGCACCATGGACATCTTCGGTATTCCCATTCAGGCATTCATGGGCCAGCTCATGCTCGGGCTGGTCAACGGCGCTTTTTACGCCATGCTCAGCCTGGGCCTGGCGGTCATTTTTGGCTTGCTGGACATTGTCAACTTCGCGCATGGCGCCCTCTACATGCTGGGCGCTTTTGCGGCCTGGATTCTGCTGGACCAATGGGGCATCAACTATTGGTTTTCGCTGATTCTGGCACCGCTGATCGTGGGGCTCTTCGGCGCCATCATCGAACGGCTGCTCCTCAAACGGCTTTACGGGCTTGACCCCATCTACGGACTTTTGCTCACCTTCGGCATCTCGCTGATTCTTGAAGGTCTCCTGCGCCAGAAGTACGGTGTGTCGGGACAGTCGTACCCGGTGCCTGAGCTGCTCTCAGGCGCGACCAACCTCGGCTTCATGGTCTTGCCCAACTACCGGGCATGGGTCGTGGTGGTCTCCTTGACCGTCTGCCTGGGGACCTGGTTCCTGATCGAACGCACCCGCTTGGGCGCATATCTGCGGGCAGGCACTGAAAACGCCAAGCTGTTGCAGGCGTTCGGTGTCAACGTGCCGCTCATGGTGATGCTCACCTACGGCGCTGGTGCGGCCCTGGCTGGCCTGGCCGGCGTGCTCGCAGCACCGATCATCCAGGTCACGCCCTTGATGGGATCCAACCTGGTGATCGTGGTTTTTGCGGTTGTCGTGATCGGCGGCATGGGATCCATCATGGGCTCCATCCTCACGGGCCTCGGACTGGGTCTGATCGAAGGGCTGACACGGGTTTTCTATCCTGAGGCGTCCAGCGTCGTGGTGTTTGTCATCATGGTCATCGTGCTGTTCCTGCGTCCAGCAGGGTTGTTTGGAAAGGAAGCCTGAACATGATGTCAGCCAACCGCGTCACACGCATCACCTATCTGGTTTTGCTCGCCCTCTTGCTGATCGCGCCCTTTTTGGGCATCTACCCCGTGCTCGTGATGAAGCTGCTGTGCTTCGCACTGTTTGCCTGTGCGTTCAACCTGCTGCTGGGCTTCACGGGTCTGCTGTCCTTCGGACACGCGGCGTTTTTCGGATTTGCCGCCTATGTCACTGGCTGGGTGGTCACCGCGCTGGGCTGGACACCGGAGCTGGCACTGCTGGCCGGCACCGGAACCGGGGCACTGCTGGGCCTGCTGATCGGCTCCGTAGCGATCCGGCGCCAGGGCATCTACTTCGCCATGATCACGCTGGCATTGGCCCAGATGGTGTACTTCGTCTGCTTGCAAGCCCCCTTCACCGGTGGCGAAGACGGTTTGCAGGGTGTTCCGCGCGGCGCCCTGTTCGGACTGCTGTCCCTCAAGCCCGACACCGTGATGTACTACTTCACCGTGCTGGTGTTTGTCCTGTGCTTCATGGCCATCACCCGGATCGTGACCTCGCCTTTTGGCCAGGTGCTGAAGATGATTCGGGAAAACGAACCCAGAGCGATATCGCTCGGTTACCAGGTCGATCGCTACAAGCTGCTGGCTTTTGTCTTGTCGGCCAGCCTGGCCGGCCTGGCGGGCTCGCTCAAGACCCTGGTGATGGGGTTTGCCACGCTCACCGATGTGCATTGGTCCATGTCCGGTGAAGTCATTCTCATGAGCCTGCTCGGTGGTGTCGGCACCTTCTTCGGACCGGTGCTCGGTGCGGGGACCGTGATTGCCTTGCAAAACGTGCTGGCTGACAAAGTCGGTGCTTGGGTGACCGTCATCATCGGCGCAATTTTTGTGTTGTGCGTCATGGCTTTCCGCAAAGGCATGGTCGGCGAGATTCAGGCCTGGCGTTTGCGACGCAGCGCGCGCTTGTCATAAAGACTTGCAGTCGTGGATCGGGCCTGTGGACGGCCCCGATCCACGCTGAACGCGCGCCGAGCCAGTCAGGCACTTGTGCCGCGGCTCCAAGGTCTGCATCTGTGAATGCAGACGCCAAAGCGAGATGGTTTTGTACGGCAATGCCGATCTAGCGCGACCGTTTCGGCCACAATGGCCCCATGAAAAAAACTATTCGTCTGATTGGTGTACCAACCGATATCGGTGCCGGTGCGCGCGGCGCGTCTATGGGGCCAGAGGCTCTGCGCGTCGCCGGACTGGCGGCAGTACTGGAGAGCCATGGCCTGCGTGTGCACGATGCGGGCAACCTCAGCGGTCCAGCGAACCCCTGGCTGCCTCCCTTTCAGGGGTATCGCCACCTGCAAGAGGTCGCACAATGGAATCAAAGCCTGCATGAGGCCGTTTACGAAGCCTTGTCCGACGGCCATCTGTCCATGGTGCTGGGCGGCGACCATTGCCTGGGCATTGGCTCCATCAGCGCCGTCGCGCGCCACTGCCGCGACACAGGCAAACAATTGCGCGTGCTGTGGCTGGATGCCCATGCCGACTTCAATACGTCCGACCTGACCCCCAGCGGCAACGTACACGGCATGCCCGTGGCCGTGCTGTGTGGACACGGTCCGAACGAGCTGACAGGCATTGGCGGCACCACACCAGCGATCTCGCCATCGGTGGTCCGCCAGATTGGCATCCGCAGCGTAGACGAAGGTGAAAAGCGCTTTGTGCACGAACACGGTCTGGAAGTGTTCGACATGCGCTACATAGACGAAATGGGCATGCGCCACACCATGGAACAGGCGCTCGCCGGCATGGACGACAACACCCACCTGCACGTGAGCTTTGACGTGGACTTTCTCGACCCCGAGATCGCCCCCGGTGTGGGAACCACGGTGCCCGGAGGCCCCACCTACCGGGAGGCGCAACTGTGCATGGAGATGATCGCCGACACCGGTCGCATGGCATCCATGGACGTGATGGAACTCAACCCCGCACTCGATGTGCGCAACCGCACGGCGCTGGTGTCGGTGGACCTGATTGAGAGCCTGTTCGGCAAGTCGACCTTGATGCGCAAGACTGCACCTCACGCCTAAAAAACATGCCCATCGCACCCCAATCACTGGTCGCCTATGCGCTGATCGCCTGGTTGGCCGCGGCCACGCCAGGTCCAGCCGTGCTGCTGGCGCTGCGCAATGGCGCGACACATGGGTTCCGGGCGGGTCTTTTTTCGACGCTGGGCAACCTGCTGGGCCTGGTGATGCTGGCAAGCGCTTCGATTCTCGGCCTCGGCGTGATCCTTCACACCCTCCCATGGCTGTTCACGCTGGTGAAATGGGTGGGCGCGGCCTACCTCATTTACATGGGATGGCGCATGCTGAACGCACACAGGGGCATGGATCTGAGCGCTGAGGACGCTGGTGCAGCGCACCCAGAAAGCCATGGCACCCTGCTGCGCACAGGCCTTTGGGTTTCGCTCACCAACCCAAAGGCCATCCTGTTTTTTGGTGCGCTGTTCCCGCAGTTCATCGACACCAGCCAAGCCCTGATGCCACAGTTTTTGCTGCTGATGAGCATCAGCATGTGCGCGTCCAGCTCTTGTCTGCTGACCTACGTGTGGCTGGCCCAACGCGCGCGCCACTGGCTGGCCCGCCCACGTACCGCCACCTGGATCAACCGGGCGGCCGGCAGCGTGTTTGTGGCGTTCGGCCTGGCGCTGGGCGGCATGCGCTGACCCCAATAGGCTGGGGAGTCGAACTCAGGCAGACATGCAGACGAGCTCCAGGTGCTCCACCACAGGAGCCTGAGCAAAAAACGGTCCCACGATGGCGCGCCATTCGGCAAAGGCGGGGGACTCGCGGAAGCCCACGGTGTGGTCTTCCAGGGTGTCCCAGTCAATGGTCAGGATGTAGCGACCCTGGGTCTCGATGCTGCGGTGGACCTTGAATCCCTGAAAGCCTTTGGCCTTGGATACGACGGTGCGAGCACCGCGTTCGATGGCTTCTTCGAAGGCCGCAGCCTGGGCGGGGTCAATGCGAATGTCGGCGTGTTCCAGAATCATGACTGTGTGTCCTCAATGGTGTGATTGATGCATCAGGCAGGGAGTGCCTGCCGGTCCTCACGGATCATATCCACCGCCTTCTCGGCCATCATGATCACAGGGGCATTGGTGTTGCCCCCCACCACCTGCGGCATCACCGACGCATCCACCACCCGAAGGCCCGCCACACCATGCACCCGCAAGCGGGCGTCCACCACCGCGAGCGCATCATCCCCCATGCGGCAGGTGCCCACCGGGTGGTAAATCGTGTCGGCGTGGTTGCGGATGAACTGCTCGATTTCACCATCGCTCTGCGCCGAGGCCGACACCTTGGCCTCCACACCGCCGTGGCGCGCCAGTGCCGGTTGCTGCAGCATCTGGCGTGTGAGCTTAAACCCGCGCACCAGCCGGGCCATGTCGTCCGGATCCTGGAGGAACGCCGGGTCGATCAGGGGCGCGGCCAGTGGGTCGGCGCTGGCCAGGCGCAAGGTGCCGCGGCTCTTGGGCCGCAACAGGCACACATGGCAGGAGTACCCGTGGCCCAACACGGTCTTGCGGCCATGGTCCACCAGCTTGCCCACGACAAAATGCCATTGCAGATCGGGAATGGCTTCGTCAGCGACGCTCTTGATGAACCCCCCGCCCTCGGCGAAGTTGCTGGTGAGCGGACCGCTGCGGGCGCGTCGCCACTCAAAGATGCCACGGATCACGCTCACAATGCCCTTCAACGAGATGCCAAACACGTCGCTGACCTTGGGCGCATTCACCACGATCACCACGTCGGGATGGTCGTGCAGGTTTTCACCGACTCCGGGCAAATCGTTTGTCACGGCGATGCCATGGGCTTGCAGATGCGCTGCCGGACCGATACCCGACAACATCAGCAACTGCGGCGACCCAAACGCACCCGCGCTCAGCACCACCTCGCCACCGGCGTTGAGTTGCAGCGTCTGCTCCGAACCCCGACCGCTCTCCACCCGGTAGGCCACCCCCACCGCACGAGGGCGCCCGTCTTCGCCTGGTTGCGTCACGATGCGGGTGGTTGCCGCGCCGGTCAAGACCGTCAGGTTGGGTCGCCCCAGGTGCGGCGTGAGGTAGCCTTTGGCTGCGCTCCAGCGCTCACCGTTCTTGTGGGTGACCTGATAGGCCCCGACGCCCTCTTGCTCTGGCCCATTGAAATCGGGGTTGAGCGGGTAGCCCGCTTGTTGGCCCGCCTGGATATAGGCCGGCAGAAACGGATTGGGACTGCGCAGGTCCATCACATTGAGCGGTCCGCCCTGACCGTGCAGGGCATCGGCGCCGCGCTCGTTGTGTTCTGCTTTTTTGAAGTATGGCAACACATCGGCCCAGGACCACCCCGGGTTGCCCTGGGCCGCCCAATTGTCGTAGTCCCAGACATGGCCACGGGCGTAAATCATCGCGTTGATCGAACTCGAGCCCCCCAGCACCTTCCCGCGTGGCTGATAGCCCCGGCGCCCGTTCAGTCCAGGCTGGGGCACGGTGTTGTAGTCCCAGCCATTGAGCTGGTACTTGGCCATGATGGCCAGACCCGCAGGGCAATGGATCAGCACACTGCTGTCGGGTGGCCCCGCTTCCAGCAAGGCCACGCGAAGCGCCGGATTTTCGCTCAGGCGGCTGGCCAGCACACTGCCAGCCGAGCCGCCGCCAACGATGATGTAGTCGTACATGGATCAAAGTCTCCGTGATGGGGGTGTTGCGCGACAGGCCCAAGCAAGGGTGTGCGCGACAATCAACATGCAACTTAGCATGCGGGAGCGCACCTCGGTAGGCTCCACCATCTAGATTCGACGCCTGCGCGACGGCGAGGGACAGCCCCAGTCTCCGCAGGTTTCACAACCCCCGTTTCTTTCGGATTTTTTTCAGGAGTTTTGACAATGAGCAGCATCCAGACCGTCGGCATCATCGGCTCGGGCACCATGGGCAACGGCATCGCCCAGGCCTGCGCCACCAATGGCATCCAGGTGGTGATGGTCGACATCAGCCAGGCCGCCGTTGACAAAGGCCTGACCACGGTGGCCAGCAGCTTGGACCGCCTGATCAAGAAAGAAAAAATCAGTGCCGCCGACAAAGATGCGGCCCTTGCACTGATCAAAGGCTCCACCAACTACGACGACCTCAAAGGCGCGCAGCTGGTGATCGAAGCCGCCACCGAAAACGAAGCGCTCAAAGTCAAGATCCTGCAGCAACTGGATAGCTTGCTCGACGCAAACGTGATCGTGGCCACCAACACCAGCTCGATCAGCATCACCAAACTGGCTGCCGCCACCCAGCGCGCCGACCGCTTCATCGGCATGCACTTCTTCAACCCCGTTCCCATGATGGCGCTGGTGGAAATCATCCGTGGCCTGCAAACCAGCGACGCCACGCACGACGCGGTCAAAGCGCTGGCCGAACGCCTGGGCAAGACACCCATCACGGTGAAGAACGCGCCCGGCTTTGTGGTCAACCGCATCCTGGTGCCCATGATCAATGAAGCCTTCTTCGTGCTGGCCGAAGGCCTGGCCACGCCTGAAGACATCGACGCCGGCATGAAGCTGGGCACCAACCAGCCCATCGGCCCCCTGGCCCTGGCCGACATGATCGGCCTGGACGTGTGCCTGGCCGTGATGAACGTCTACATAGCCGAGTACAACGACAGCAAGTACCGCCCTGCGCCGCTGCTGAAAGAAATGGTGGCCGCTGGCTGGCTGGGACGCAAGACGGGCCGAGGCGTGTACACCTACTGACACACCGCTGCGGCACGGCAGAACAACCGTGTCTGGGCGCACAGGGACATACCCGCAGATGTCGCCCGTGAGACCGGCGCAGCCTTGGGGGGAGGTCTAAAACAGGTTGACTTCACCCCACTGAAAGGCAAGCCATGCATTCGACGCTCCTCCTGCGCCTGACCGCAGCCATCGGCCTCACCCTCGCCATTGGCGGGTGTGCGGCCCCCCAAAAACCCATGCGTCCAGCGGCCTGGGCCACGCCCGAGACGCTGGTGGCGCCGTCGGCTTTCCATGGGGTCCATGGCTTGGCTGTGGATGCCAAGGGACGATTGCTGGCGGGCAGCGTGGTGGGCAACAACCTGTGGGAAGTTGATCGAAAGACCGGACAGGCCAAGGTGTTCATCGCCGGGCCCGAAGGCCAGGCCGATGACATCGCCATTGGCCCGAAGGGTGAGCTGGCCTGGACCTCCTACCTGCAGGGCGTCTTGCGCATCCGTGACAACGACGGCGCTCCTACCCGCGTAGTGGCTCAAGGCTTGCCGGGCATCAACTCCCTGGCCTTCGATCAAAAGACCGGCAAGCTGTACGGAAGTCAGGTCTTCCTCGGCGACGCCCTGTGGGAGATGGACCCCAGCGGCCAAAAACCACCGCGTGCGATCGCCAAAGACCTCGGCGGCTTCAACGGATTTGAAGTGGGCCCCGACGGCATGCTCTACGGCCCGTTGTGGTTCAAAGGGCAATTGGTTCGCATCAACCCCGCAGACGGTGCCATCACGGTCATCAACAGCGAATTCAAGGTGCCGGCAGCGGCCAACCTGGACGGCAAGGGCAACCTGTGGGCCATCGACACCCGCACCGGCGAGCTCGCCAAGGTGGACCTGGCCAGCGGACGAAAAACGGTGGTGGCTCAGCTGAACACGGCGCTGGACAACCTGGCCATCTCACCCGAGGGCACGATCTACGTGTCCAACATGGCCGACAACGCCATCATCGAAGTCAACCCCACCACGGGCCAGACCAAGACCCTGCTATCGGGCAAGCTGGCTGTAGCGGGCGGCATGAAGCTGGGCAATGGCAAGCTGTGGATCGCCGATACCTTTGCCTTTCGCAGCATCGACACCGCAACGGGTGACGTCACCGACATCGCCCGCATGCAGGCGTCAGACATCGAGTACCCGGCGATGGTCGGCCTGGGCTCCAGACAAATCGCGCTGACCTCCTGGTTCACCAACACGGTGCAACTGATTGACCGCAAGACCCTGAAAACGGTGGACATGGTGCATGGTTTCAAGACCCCCTACGACGCCATCCCGATGGACGACGGGAGCTTGCTGGTGATCGAAATCGCGACAGGCAATTTGCTGCGTGTGAGCGGCGCCAAGCACGACGTGCGCAAGGTGGTGACCTCCGGGCTGGCAGGGCCGGTGCAGATGGTGCTGGGCCAGGACGGCGACCTGTACCTCACCGAAGCGGCGGGCAACCTGGTCCGCGTCGATCTCGCCACAGGCACCAAGACCGTGATCGCCAGCCAATTGGCCCTGCCCGAGGGCCTGGCTCAAACACCCTGGGGGAGCTTCATCGTGGCCGAGCCCATGGCAGCCCGCCTGACCGAGATCGATCCACTCAACGGACAACGCCGCACCGTGGCTGAAAACCTGCCCATCGGGCTGGAGGGTGGCCCGGGCATGCCCCCGCCATACAACGTCACGGGGGTGGCCGTCGGCGACGACGGCGTCATCTATGTGAGTGCCGATCGTAACAACGCCGTGCTCAAAATTCGACCCCTGCGATGACCCGGCCAGGGCGGCACCGTCCCTGGGCCCAAGTTGACCGTGTCTGAATGAATGTGTGCCTGGCCGTGAGGATCGTCCACATGGCCGGGTCCAACGTCCGAAAGTACCGCCCTGCGCCGTAGCTGAAAGCGTTGGTGGGTAGCCAGGTCGCTGGGCCGCGAGGCTGACCGAGGCGAACCCTTGCGCCAGATCAAAAGGTCAGCGCAAGGGCTGCCTAAGATGAAAGGCTGGCAACACAAAAGGCTTTCATCATGAGTGCAATGCGCGCGGCCCCAGCCCTGTTCGAATTCCTGGACAGCACCCACCGCGAAATTCTGGAGCGGTTGCGCCAGCTCGCCCCGCTGGTGGACGCCATTGAATCAGGCGGGTTGAACGCGGCCAACCGCGAACAGGCGCGCCGGATCCTGCACTACTTCAACACTGAAGCGCGCCAACACCACCTCGACGAAGAAAAGCACATCTTCCCGGCAATGCTGGCGAGTCAGGACGCCGAGATCGTGCACGCCGCCGAGCGGCTCACCCAAGACCATGGCTGGCTGGAGGAAAACTGGTTGCAGATGGCGCCGTCGCTGGACGCTGCGGCCAATGGCAACCTCTGGTTCGATATCCAGGAGTTGCGACATGCACTGGACGTGTTTGAAGCGCTGTATCTGGACCACATCATGCTCGAGGAGTCCATCGCTTATCCGGCCGCGCAAAAACGCCTCGTTGCCTGCGATGCCGTCGGCATGGGCCGGGAAATGGCACAACGCCGGTTCAAGGCCATGCGCCAGCGAAGGGACTCTCACGAATGAGCCGCCGCGGCCCGCCCGGGGCATTCACCAAGGCACGGGTGCACCATGCTGGTCCCAGAACCCCCCCGACTGCGCCGGAGTGAGTCCATCGACCACCGCAAGAAGCTCTGCGGCCGCCACATCGGGTGCCCGAACCTTCAACCCGGTTTTGGCGAAAGGTCGGGACAGATCGGTGTCCACCGTGCCGGGATGCAAGACCACACAAATGGCCGAATGGTTGCGCCGGTTCAGTTCGATGGCGGCCGTGTGCACCAGCTGGTTCAGCGCCGCTTTGGACGCGCGATAACCGTACCACCCGCCGAGCTGGTTGTCGCTCACGCTGCCCACGCGGGCCGACAAAAACGCCGCCACACAGCGGCCATGACGCGGCAATAAGGGCAACACATGCTTGATCACCATGGCAGGACCGATGGCATTGATCAGGAAGCTGTGGCCCAAAACGGCAGCGTCCAGCTGCTCCCAGCTGCGCTCAGGCATGGCGGCCTCGCCACCAGGCAAGCGGCCGTGCAGAAACCCAGTGGTGACCAGCACGCGCACCAAAGGTTGCCCGAGCTGGGCCAACTGATCGGATACATGGCGGGCGCAGCAAGCCAGAGACGCCGCATCACGGTAGTCGAGCGCCGGTTGCGTTTGACGCCCCAGCGCGATCACTGTCTCACCGCGCGAAGTCAGCGCTTGCACCAAGGCAGCACCCAGACCACCGCCTGCACCAAGGACCAGCGTGACACCCGGAGCGGCCGCAGGGGGTTGTAAAGCTTGCATGCAGCAATTGTGCGACCGGCTTAACATCAACCCATCACACAAGGACTTTTTGACATGGCTTCAGCTTTCGACTTCGATCTCTTCGTCATTGGTGGCGGCAGCGGTGGCGTGCGCGCCGCGCGCATGGCCGCGCAGCGCGGCGCCCGGGTGGCGCTGGCTGAAACATTGGGCACCGATGGCCTGGGCGGCACCTGCGTCAACGTGGGCTGTATCCCGAAGAAGCTCTACAGCTACGCAGCGCACTACGCCGAGAGCTTCCACGAATCGGCCGGGTTCGGCTGGGAAGGCCCGGCGCCCACCCTCAACTGGGGCACGCTGAAAGCCAACCGCGCCCAGGAAATCAGCCGACTCAATGGTGTTTACAGCAACCTGCTCGGCGGCTCCGGCGTGACCGTTTTCAATGGCTTTGCCCGCATCGACGGCGAGCATGCCATCACCCTGGCCACACTGAACGTCGACGGGACCCCCGGCCACCAGCACTTCACCGCAAAAAACATCCTGATCGCCACTGGCGGAACGCCCTTCGTACCGCACTTCAAGGGGCGCGAGCACGTCATCACCTCCAATGAGGTATTCGACCTCGAGCCGTTCCCTCAGCGCCTGCTCGTGGTGGGCGGTGGCTACATCGCCTGCGAGTTTGCGTCCATTTTCAATGGCCTCGGCTCGACAGTGACCCAGCTTTACCGCGGCGAGCAAGTGCTGCGCGGTTTTGACAACGAGGTCCGCCACTTTGTGGCGGGCGAGATGATCAAGTCCGGCGTGGACCTGCGTTTGAATGTCGACGTGGTGGACATCCAGAAAACCGATGAAGGCTTGAAGGTCGAGTGTGAAGGCGGCAATGTGATCACGGTCGACGCCGTGCTCTACGCCACCGGGCGCGTTCCCAACGTCAAAGGGCTGGGGCTGGAGTCCGTGGGGGTGGCCCAGGGCGGCCAGGGCGAAGTGGTGGTCAACGCCAGCTACCAGACCAATGTGCCGCACATTTATGCCGTGGGCGATGTCACCAACCGCGTTCAGCTCACACCGGTGGCGCTGGGCGAGGCCATGGTCGTGGTGGATCAGCTCTTTGGCCCGGCCGCCGGCAAGGCGCCGCGCGACATGAGCTACAACTTCATCCCGACCGCGGTGTTCACCCACCCCAACATTGGCACCGTCGGATTTGGCGAGGAGAAGGCTCGGGAAGAATTCGGTGCCATCACCGTGTTCCGCAGCGAGTTCAAGGCCTTGCGCCACACGCTATCCGGCAGCAGCGAACGCACCTTGATGAAGCTCATCGTCGACACCGCTACCGACTGTGTGGTGGGCCTGCACATGGTGGGCCCGGACGCTGGCGAAATCGTGCAGGGCTTTGCAGTGGCCATGAAAGCGGGGGCCACCAAGGCGGTCTTCGACAGCACCATCGGCATCCACCCGACAGCGGCAGAAGAATTTGTGACCATGCGCGAACCGGTGCGAAGCTGAAGCGACGCGGCGGCGGGCAAGGCCCGCCGGATGAGGTGCGTTACCTCAACCCGTACAGCAACCCCACAGCCAGCGCTGTGTGCAGCCAGAGCCCGGGCGCCAGCCAGCGCAAATAAGCCCAACCACCCACCAGACCGGCGGTGAGGCTCTTGCTGCCGGCGTGCACCGACAACGCCAACATGACCGGCCAGACCGAACCATCGGACAGCACCGGGCCCGAAGAAGCAAAGACAGCAGCCAGCGCAGCGTGCAGGTCGGCGATCGACGCCAGCAGGGTCCCCACCAGGAGACCCGCCTGTCCCAGCCAAAGGTCGAACGCATGGACCACCACCTGGATGCCCGCCAGCAGGGCCGCTACCGCGGCGGCACCCCACAGGCTGAACATGCGGTCATCGCCGGCGCCAGGCAACCCTTTGACGCCGGGGCTGGACACCACACCGTCCGACGGCTCAGGCGGCGCTCCCCGCACCAGCCACCAGCCCCACCCAGCCGCCATCAGCCCGCCCATCAAAGCCGGCAGCCACAACACCGACAACCATGCGGGCTGCACCGCCAGCGCCACCAGCAACAGCTGCGCCTGGGTCGACACACAGGACATCAGCCCGCCGCCCGCCATCAGGCGCGGGCTGGAGCGGCCTTCACGAGCGGCCAGCCCCAGGGTGGCAATCGTCGCGGTGCTCGACACAAAGCCGGACGCCAAAGCCGAAAATGCCACGGCTTCCCGGGCACGCAGCAGGCGCCGGCACAGGTGCGCCAGTGACTGAACCGCCAGCAGCAATGCCAGCAGTTGCACGATGACATAGGGGTTGAGCACTGGACCCCAGAACGGCCGGTTGGGAACCAGCGGCAGGGCCATCAACACCAGGGCCGCGAGGATGATGCCGTCGCGAACCTCCCCCTGGCGCAGCCAATGGTGGGCAAACCGGTGCAAGGGCTCTCGACCTGCCAGCAAGGCGGTCAGGCCCACCGCCAAGGCCGCTGCCAGCGGCAGGCTCCAGACGCACAGGACACCAATGAGATAGGTCAGGAAGAGTGCAATTTCGGTGGTGGTGCCCGGATCATCCGACCGATTGCGCAGGTGGGCCACAACCGACAGCGCGACCACCATCACAGCGCCGGTCACGACCAAGCCAGGAAATGGCGTCAATGCCGCCACGGCCCCGGTCACACAGGTGATCGAAAAGCTCCGCAACCCAGCCAACGCCCGACCCGGGCCTATGCCCTTGCGCCGCTCCCGTTCGATCCCGATCAGCAACCCGCAGCCCAGCGCAGTGACCAGAACGGCCAGGGCGCCCTGCAGACTGAAGGGGACGGGACTGAGCGCTGACACCGGATTCAGCATCGATATCCTTGGGTGATCGGATGTCATGAGGCTTGGTCACAATAGACCCCATGCACAAAACCCCTGACTTTACAGCGCCCGCTTTCTACACCGACGCAGCGGCGGCTCTGGCGCAGGTCCAGAAGATCTACCAGCGCAGCGTGGACCACCTGCGCGCCGCCATGCGCGAGTTTGTGAGTGGGACAGACGTTGAGCAAATCCGCGTGCGCGCCTGCTACCCGTTTGTGCGACTGCACACCCACAGTGTCTCGCACCGGGGATCGGGCCGGCTGAGCTACGGCTTTGTCGCCGGCCCCGGCCGGTTCGAGACCACGATCACACGGCCCGACCTGTACAGCGACTATTTGCTGGACCAGTTTCAGCTGTTGCTCACCAACCATGGCGGAGAACTGGAAGTGGGCACCAGCACACAACCGATTCCAATCCACTTTTCCTTTGCCGAGCACGACCACATCGAGGGCCAGCTCACCGCCAATCGCCGCGCCCTGATGCGCGATGTCTTTGACCTGCCCGACCTGACCGCCATGGACGACGGCATCGCCAACGGCACCCACGTTCCCCGCTCGGGTGAAGCCCAGCCGCTGGCGCTGTTCACTGCGCCGCGGGTGGACTATTCGCTGCAGCGCTTGCGCCACTACACCGGCACCGCGCCCGAATGGTTCCAGAATTTTGTGCTGTTCACCAACTACCAGTTTTACATCGACGAGTTCATCAAGCTGGGGCGCGCCGAGATGGCCAATCCCGACAGCGAATACACCGCGTTCATCGAGCCCGGCAACCTGGTCATGCGCCGCAGCGGTTTGCCAGCGCAGGCCATCGATGCGCTGGGGGTGGCGCCCCCCCGCTTGCCACAAATGCCGGCTTACCACCTGATGCGCAAGGACCGCAGCGGCATCACCATGGTGAACATCGGAGTGGGCCCAGCCAATGCCAAAACCATCACCGACCACATCGCCGTCTTGCGGCCGCACGCCTGGCTGATGCTGGGCCACTGCGCCGGCCTGCGCAACAGCCAGCAGTTGGGCGACTATGTGCTGGCCCACGCCTACGTGCGGGAAGACCATGTGCTCGACGAAGAGCTGCCTTTGTGGGTTCCGATCCCGGCGCTGGCCGAGATTCAGGTGGCGCTGGAAGCCGCGGTGGCCGATGTCACTGGCGTGCCTGCGCAGGAGCTCAAGCGCATCATGCGCACCGGCACGGTCGCCAGCACCGACAACCGCAACTGGGAGCTCCTGCCCGACAACACGCCCCAACGCCGCTTCTCGCAATCGCGCGCGGTCGCACTCGACATGGAAAGCGCGACCATCGCGGCCAATGGTTTCCGGTTTCGCGTGCCCTACGGCACGCTGCTCTGCGTGAGCGACAAGCCGCTGCACGGAGAGATCAAACTGCCCGGCATGGCAAACCATTTCTACCGGGAGCGGGTCGACCAGCATCTGCGCATTGGCATTCGCGCTGTTGAACTTCTGCGCGGGGGCGGTGCAGGGCAGCTGCACAGCCGCAAGCTGCGCAGCTTTGCCGAAGTGGCCTTCCAGTAATTTCTAATGACGGGTATTTGAGATATGCAAGCGGTACGCGAATTTTTCATCCAGACCTTCGGCATTGAGGCATGGCTGGCCATGGTGCTGGCCATCGTGGTGCTGGCCTTCGTGATCACCCAGGTGGCCCGACTGGTGTTCAACCAGTTTGAAAAGCTCGCCAAACGGACCCATACCCACTGGGACGAGGCCTTGATCCAGGCCGCCCGCAAGCCGGTCCACCTCATCATCGGCATCGTGGCACTCGCCTGGATCGCCCGGGTGCTTCAAGCCCATTGGCCTGAGCTGGACATGGCAGAAGAGGTTTTTCAGGCACGCAACGTGGCGGTGGTGCTGGCCGTGGCATGGTTTTTCTGGCACTTTTTCCAGCAGCTGACCCTGTCCACCATTGAGCGAGGTCGCGAAGCCGGCCAGGAGTTTGACGTGACCACCGTCTACGCGCTGAGCAAGCTGGGGCGGCTGGTGGTGGTCATCGTCTCGGCCATCACCGTGGCGCACAACCTGGGCTTGAATGTGGGCGCTCTGCTGGCGCTGGGCGGCGTGGGGGGTCTCGCAGTAGGCCTGGCCGCCAAAGATTTGCTGGCCAACTTCTTCGGCGGCCTCACGATCTACCTCGACCGCCCCTTCAGTGTTGGCGACTGGATTCGCTCACCCGACAAAAGCATCGAGGGCACGGTGGAATACATCAGCTGGCGCCACACCCGCGTTCGGGCATTCAACAAGAACCCGATCTATGTGCCCAACGCTGTGTTCACGACCATCGTGGTGGAAAACCCCTCGCGCATGACCCACCGCCGCCTCAAGGAAACCGTGGGCATCCGCTACGACGACTTCGCACAGGTCGAGGCCATCGTGACCGATATCCGGACCATGCTGGAGCAGCACAAGGACATCGACAACACCCAGACCCTGATCGTCAACTTCAACGCATTTGCGGCCAGCTCGCTCGACATCATGATCTACACCTTCACCCGGACGCGCAACTGGGTGCTGTTCCACGGGATCAAACAAGACGTGCTGCTCACCATCGGGCGAATCATCGAGGGCCACGGGGCCGAAATCGCATTCCCGACCCAGACCTTGCATCTCGCAAACGGCGGCCCTGCAGAAGCGCCGGACGCCGTCAGCGAGCCCGAAGGGGGCTGAAAGAAAGCGCCAGCTTTACACGCGGTTCACACGAGGCTTGCAAAGGCGACGCTCTGGCTGTCCATAATGGGGTTAACCCTGATCAGCCCCCTCCACGACCATGACTCCGCCCCGCACCGACCGCTTTCCCGATTCATCGCCTCGGTCAGGCGCGTGGCGTTGGTGGCCGAGCGCCTTGTCCCTCGCTTTGCCTCTGGCACTCGGCGCCTGCGCCAGCGCACTGCCGGCAAACCCCGGCATGGCCCTGGCGTCAGTGCCCACGCAGTGGTCCTCGGCATCAGCGAGCACATCGGCTACCGACATCACCACCTGGTGGACGCGTTTTCAGGATGCACAACTGTCCGCGCTGGTCGGCCAGGCGCTGCAGGCCAACACCAGTGTGAAGAGCGCCCAGGCTGCCCTGCGCCAAGCGCGGGCACTGATCAAGGTGCAACAGGCGGGTCTCGGCCCGTCATTGAGCGCATCGGGTTCGGCGCAACGCAGCCAGTCGGGCAGCAATGACGCCAGCAATTCGTTCAGCGCCGGATTTGACGCGAGTTGGGAGCCCGACATTTTTGGCGGCAACCGCGCCGCCGTCGATGCAACCGAGGCCGACGCCCAGGCCTCCGCCGCCAGCCTGGCCGACACCCAGGTGTCGCTCGCGGCCGAAGTGGCGACTGGCTATATCAACCTGCGCGGGCTGCAAAGCCGCCTGGCCATTGCCCGCACCAACCTCGACACCCAAAGCGACACCGTGCAAATCACCCGCTGGCGGGCCCAGGCCGGTCTGGCCTCTTCGCTCGACGTGGCGCAAGCGGTCGGTGCCATGGAGCAGACCAGCGCGCAGATACCCGCCTTGCAAACCAGCGTAAGCCAGGCGTTGAACGCTCTGGCGGTGCTCACCGGTCAAGCGCCAGGGCAAGTGAATGCAGCCCTGTCACAGGCCAAGCCTGTGCCGCCAGCGCCTGCAGACCTGGCCCTCGCATTCCCCACCGACACACTGCGCCAGCGCCCGGACGTGCGCGCGGCCGAGTACAACGTGCGCGCCGCCCTGGCGCGGGTGGCGATGGCCGATGCCGCCCGCTACCCCAGCTTTCAGCTGTCGGGCTCTCTGGGTCTTTCAGCCTTGACCCTGGGCAGCCTCACCAACAGCGCCTCGCTGGTCAAGTCGCTGCTGGCCGGCGTATCAGCGTCCATTTTTGATGGCGGCGCGGCGCGGGCCCAGGTTCGCGCGCAACAAGCTGCCATGGAGAAAACGCTGGCCACGTACGAGGGCGTGGTACTCACCGCCTTGCAAGAAGTGGAAGACGCGCTGGTCGCGATTCAGGGCGACGCCGAGCGTCTGGCCCGCTTGCAGGCCGCCACCACCGCAGCCGCCCAGGCCGACGAGCTGGCCCGCCAGCGCTACACCAGCGGTCTGATCGATTTTGCAACCGTCTTGACCACCCAGCGATCCCTCTTGTCCACACAAGACAGTGTGGCCACCGCCCAGGCCAGCCTGAGCACCGATCATGTGCGCCTGTACAAGTCGCTGGGGGGTGGCTGGACGCCCGATGCCAACAGCGACACCCCGAACGCAACCGCCAAGCGCTGATCACCTCTCGGCCGCGCCGCCCCTCCTGCCTGAACACACCCCTCACCCGTCGTCACGCCATGAGCTCCAAAACCACCAATGCCCAACCCACCGACCTGCAAACCCTGCTGGGCGAGGACAAGCCGCCCCGCTGGTGGCAGCGCAGCTCACTCTGGATCGGCCTCCTGATCCTGGTGCTCCTGGGCGCAGGGCTCTATTACTGGCAAACCCAAAACGCCAGCAAGGCAGCGCCCGCCTACGTCACCACCGAGCTGCGCAAAGGCAACATCACGCTGACCGTATCGGCCAATGGCACCCTGCAGCCCACCCGATCGGTCAACGTTGGCAGCGAGCTGTCGGGGACGGTACAGCGGGTGCTGGTCGACGTGAACGACCGGGTGAAAACCGGCCAGGTCATGGTGGAGCTGGACACGTCTAAATTCGTGGATCAGGTCAACCGGTCACGCGCTTCGTTGGCCGCAGCCCAGGCCGCCTTGGCACAGAACAAGGCCACCGTGACCGAAGCCCAATCCTCTTTGGCGCGCTTTGAAGAAGTCGCCCGGCTCTCGGGCGGCAAAGTGCCCTCGGCCACCGAGCTCGACACCGCCCGCGCCGCGCTCGCACGCGCCGTGGCCAACGAGGCCAGCGCCAACGCCAACGTGGCGGTCGCGCGCGCCACCCTGTCCACCGACGAAACCAACCTCACCAAGGCGTCCATCCGGTCGCCCATCGATGGCGTGGTGCTCAGCCGCTCGGTCGACCCCGGCAACGCAGTGGCCGCATCGCTGCAGGCCGTGACCCTGTTTTCGGTCGCCGAGAACCTCGCCCAGCTGCAGTTGGAGGCCAGCGTGGACGAGGCCGACGTGGGCTCGGTGAAAGTGGATCAGAAGGCCACCTTCACCGTCAGCGCCTATCCCTCGCGCCGGTTCCCGGCCACCATCCGGCGCGTGGCGTTCGGATCGACCACCACCAACAACGTGGTCACCTACGTGGCCACACTGGACGTGGACAACAGCGACCTCAGCCTGCGTCCCGGCATGACCGCCGTGGCCACCATCGTGGCCACCGAGCGCGACGACGTGCTCCTGGTGCCCAACACGGCGCTGCGCTTCACGCCGACCTCGACCGCTGCCAGCAGCACAGCGTCGGGTGGTGGCATTCTTTCCAAAATGATGCCCCGCCCCTCGCGCGGCAACGCCACCAAAACAGCGGGCACCGAGAGCAAAGCACCGGGCACGCGCCAGATCTGGATCTTGCGCGACGGCCAGCCCGTGACCGTGTCCGTGCAGACCGGCATCAGCGACGGCCGCCTGACCGAGGTCAGCGGCGACAATCTGACGCTTGGCATGGCCGTCATCACCGATCAGCGCACCGCCGGCAGCGCATCATGAGCACGGGGTCAGGTCCTCACACACCACCGCTGCCGGCCACCGGGGCCGAAACATCGGACCCTGCGCATCAGGACAGCGTGGGGGCCTTCGATCCGGCGCAGGGCCGCCCCAAGCCGGATCAGCCCCCTCGGGGGGCAGCGACCCGCGAAGCGGCGGAGCGTGGGGGCCAGCCCCCCCTCATCCGCCTGCGCGGCGTCACCAAGGTGTATGGCACGGGCGAGACGGCTTTCCAGGCACTCAAGGGGGTGGACCTCGATATTCAGAAAGGTGATTTTGTCGCCATCATGGGCCCCAGCGGCTCGGGCAAGTCCACCGCCATGAACACGTTGGGCTGTCTCGATACGCCGACCACGGGCACCTACGAATTCGAGGGTGTGGAGGTGCAGTCGCTCAGTCGTGACGAACGGGCCCGCCTGCGCCGGCGCTACCTCGGATTCGTCTTCCAGGGTTTTAACTTGCTGGCCCGCACCTCAGCCCAGGAAAACGTGGAACTGCCTTTGATCTACCGGGGCGAGCCTGCAGCCCAGCGCCACGCCATGGCTGCGCGTGCGCTGGAACAGGTCGGCCTCAAAGGATGGGAACACCACACGCCAGGCGAACTCTCAGGCGGACAACAACAACGCGTGGCCATCGCCCGGGCCATCGTCACCGAGCCTGCCGTGTTGCTGGCGGACGAACCCACGGGCAACCTCGACACCCACCGCAGCAAGGAAATCATGGACCTGCTCTGGCACCTGAACACCGACCAGGGCATCACGGTGCTGATGGTCACGCACGAGGCCGAGATGGCGGCCTACGCGCGGCGCATCGTGCGCTTTGTGGACGGCGTCGTGGAAAGTGACGAGCGCAACCCGGACCCCGTCGGGCTCCAGCCGGGGCATGAAGCGACGGTCATGGGAGCGGGCTGACCATGTGGCTCAACACACTCTTGCTCGCGTTGCGCTCGATCCGGCGCAACCTGATGCGCTCTTTTCTCACGGTACTGGGTATCGTCATCGGCGTGAGCGCCGTGATCACCATGGTCACCGTGGGCAATGGCGCCACGCTGGCCGTGCAAACCCAGATCTCAGGCCTGGGAACCAACCTCTTGCAGATCCGCCCGGGCCAACGCATGGGCCCGGGCAGCGGTGGCAGCAGCGCGCCTTCGTTCAAGGTTGAAGACGCCGAGGCCATCGCCACCCAGATCGGTGGCGTCTCGGCCGCTGCCCCCCAATCACGTTCGAGCGGCACTCTGATCGCCAATGGCCGCAACTGGAGCAGCACGATCACGGGCAGCACCAACGATTGGCTGAGCATCGGCAACTGGACGCTGGCTCAGGGGCGTGAATTCACCAACGATGAACTGCGCGCCGGTTCGGCGGTCTGCATGATCGGCGAGACGATACGCCGCGAACTGTTCGGCAACACGCCTGCACTGGGGGAATCGCTGCGGGTGAAGAACATCAGCTGCGAGGTCATCGCTGTGCTGGGATCCAAAGGCCAGGGCTCTTTCGGCAACGACCAGGACGACCTGGTTTTCATGCCGATCAAGACCCTGCAGCGCCGCATCACCGGCAACACCCAGGTCAATGACGTGCTGGTGTCCATGACCGAGGGCAGCGACACCACCCGCGTCAAGGCCAGCATGACCCAGTTGCTGCGCGAACGCCGCAAGCTCGCCGACACCGACGAAGACAACTTCAACGTGCTCGACACCAAACAACTGGCCGACACCCTGTCGGGCACGACCAAGGTGCTGACCATGTTGCTCGGCGCGGTGGCCGCGGTCAGCCTGCTGGTGGGGGGCATCGGCATCATGAACATCATGCTGGTCAGCGTCACCGAACGCACCAAAGAAATCGGCCTGCGCCTGGCCATTGGCGCACTGGAGCGCGAGGTGTTGCTGCAATTCCTGATCGAGGCCGTGGTGCTCGCCGCGCTGGGTGGGTTGATCGGCATCGTGCTCGCCACCGGCGCCTCGATTGGCCTCTCGGCGCTGATGGACGTGCCCTATGTGTTCAACCCCAGCGTGAATTTGCTGAGCTTCGTGTTTTCAGCTGCGATCGGCGTGGTGTTTGGCTACTTCCCCGCACGGCGTGCCGCGCGGCTGAATCCCATCGACGCGCTGCGCCACGAGTAAACAACGGTGGCGCGTCGATATGATTCGCCCATGCACGCATCACACACCCTCAGCGCCCGGAGTCTGGGCCTGTATTCCATTGCCCTGATTGCCCTGCTCGCGGTATCCGGCGTGGGGGCCCAGGAACTGGACACCTGGGCGCTGGAAACTGCACCCGTGCTGGTGGCCTTGCTCCTGCTCTGGTTCTCCTGGCGGCGCTTTCCGCTCACGCCATTGGTCTACGGCCTGATCTTTGTGCACGCGCTGGTGCTCATGCTGGGCGGGCACTACACCTATGCCGAAGTGCCCCTGGGTTTCTGGATACAAGACACCTTCTCGCTCGCTCGCAACCCCTACGACGGCATTGGCCATCTGGCCCAAGGCTTCATTCCCGCCATGGTGGCGCGCGAGCTGTTGCTGCGTCAGACGCCTTTGCGCCCGGGTCGGTGGTTGTTCGTGGTGGTGGTGCTGGCCTGCGGGGGCATCAGCGCGCTGTACGAGCTGATCGAGTGGGGCGTCGCTGTCGCGATCGGCGCGGGTGCAGAGGCTTTTCTCGGCACGCAGGGCGACCCTTGGGACACCCAGAAAGACATGGCGCTGGCCTTTGTGGGCGCCATCGCCGCGCAGATCCTGCTGGCGCGCTGGCACGACGCCCAACTCGCGCGGTTGCCGCCGCGCTGAGACAGATCAGGCCTGGCGCGGCTTCACACGCGAGGCCGCCAGCTTGGCCTGGGTACGGGCCACGTCGACATCGGCATCAAACACCAGCGCCACGCCCATGCGGCGTTTCACAAAACTCTCGGGTTTTCCAAACAGCCGGATATCGCTGTTGGGCACACGCATCGCTTCATCGACACCGTCGAACACGATGCCGGTGGCGTCCACGCCACCGTAAATCACCGCACTGGCGCCCGGGCTCTTGAGTGTGGTGTCCACCGGCAAGCCCAGGATGGCGCGGGCGTGCAGCTCAAACTCGTTTTGCCACTGCGTGATCATGGTGACCATGCCGGTGTCGTGGGGGCGCGGGCTCACTTCGCTGAACCACACCTGATCGCCCTTGACAAACAGCTCCACCCCAAACAAACCTTGCCCACCCAGGTTGTCGGTCACCGCCTTGGCCACACGGCGCGACTCGGCCAGGGCCGCAGGCGCCATGCGGTGAGGCTGCCAGCTTTCCACATAGTCACCACTCACCTGCACATGGCCAATGGGCTCGCAGAAATGCGTTTCTACGGTGCCATCAGCACCCAGCGCTCGCACGGTCAGCTGGGTGATCTCGTAATCAAAATCGATGAAGCCTTCAACGATCACACGGCCTGGCCCCACGCGCCCGCCCGCCATGGCGTGGTCCCAGGCTTTTTGAACATCGGCCAGTCCATCGATCTTGCTCTGCCCTTTGCCCGAACTGCTCATCACCGGCTTGACCACGCAGGGGTAGCCAATCCCCGCGTCGATGGCGGCCTGCAGCTCTTGCAGCGAATCACAAAACTGGTACGGACTGGTGGGCAACGACAAGGTCTCGGCGGCCAGGCGGCGAATGCCTTCGCGGTCCATCGTCAGACGCGCTGCCCGCGCCGTGGGAATGACCCGCACCACACCCGCCGCTTCCAGTTCTTCCAGCATGGGCGTGGCAATGGCTTCGATTTCGGGCACCACGAGATGGGGCCGCTCGGCCTCGATCAACGCTTTCAGTTGCGCGGGATCGCTCATGGTGATGGTGCGCGCATGGTGTGCGACCTGCTGGCCTGGCGCGTGCTCGTAACGGTCCACCGCAATGGTTTCGACGCCCAGGCGCTGCAGGGCAATCAACACCTCTTTGCCCAACTCGCCAGAGCCCAGCAACATCACGCGGGTGGCAGAAGGCGACAACGGGGTTCCCAGGGTGGTCATGGTTCGATCCGCTTTCTTGACGTTCAATATCGGGGGGGGGTATTCGGTCGGATTGCTCAGACGGCTGTGCCCATGGCCTCGCCCATGCGCACGGCACGCCCGGCTTGCCAATCGGGCTGGAGGGCGATGGTGCCTTTGGGCCAGAGCAGCACCACGGTGGAGCCCAGCAGGAAGCGCCCCATTTCGTCGCCTTGCGCCAGGATCTTCGGCTCGTCGTCATCGTAGGTCCACTCCCGCACGTGGCTGGAGCGGGGGGGGTTGACCACACCGTGCCAGGCAGTCGACATGCTGCCCACAATGGTCGCACCCACCAGCACTTGAACAAATGTTCGCACACCACCGTCAGCGCCGTGCGGCACGTCAAACACACACACGACCCGCTCGTTGCGCGCAAACAGCCCGGGAACCCCTTGCGCCGTGGCCGGGTTCACGGAAAAAAGCTCGCCCGGCACATAAATCATGCGGCGCAGGCGCGCATCGCTGGGCATGTGGATGCGGTGGTAGTCCTTGGGGCTGAGGTAAATGGTGGCGAAGTCCCCATCCTCAAACTGCGCTGCCAGCCCGGCGTCGCCGCCCACGAGGGCCTGAGTGCTGTAGCTGTGGCCCTTGGCCTGGAAGATCTGGTCGCCCTTGATCGCCCCCACCTGGCTGATGGCGCCATCCACTGGACTCACATAGGCGGCGTCCGCCAGAGGGCGCACACCCGGCTTGAGCGCGCGGGTGAAAAACAGGTTGAAGGTCTCGTAGCTGCGCGGATCCGGATGGGCGGCCTCGCTCATGTTGACGCCGTAGCGGCGGATGAACCAGGGGATGACGTTGTGCGTCCACCAGGTCGCGCGCGATCCGGCGCACCAGCCGGCAAAGGCCGTCAACGCCTGCTTGGGCAACACATACTGAAGGGCAACGGCGAGCGACAAAGACACAGATAGGGCGGCAACAAGCCGTAAAACGGGGGATCCTCATTGTAGGCGGGGGCTCCCGCATCCCGGCTCCGCAGACTCCGGCCGAGGCGGGCACAATGCCCTGCCATGCACGATCCCCTCTTCGAATGCCGGAATCTGGTCAAACGCTACGGCGATCAGACCGTGGTCAACGACCTGTCATTTGCGATCGCTCCCGGCGAATGCCTGGGCGTGATCGGCCCCAACGGGGCTGGAAAAACCACCACCATCCGCATGTGCCTGGGCCTGACAGCGCCCGACGCCGGCACCATCCAGGCCTTCGGGCACCAGATGCCCGACGATGCGCTGCTCATCAAACAGCACATGGGCGTGGTGAGCCAGATGGACACGCTGGACCCCGACTTCACCTGCGCCGAAAACCTGCTCGTTTACGGGCGCTACTTTGGTCTGAGCGCCCAGACGATTCGGCCGCGCATCCCCCAACTGCTCGAATTTGCGGCCCTTGCCCACAAGGCCCATGCTCGCCCGGACGAGTTGTCGGGCGGCATGAAGCGCCGGCTCTCGCTGGCCCGCGCCTTGGTCAACAACCCCCAACTGCTCCTGCTCGACGAGCCCACCACCGGGCTCGACCCCCAAGCCCGCCACCTGATGTGGGAACGTTTGCAAGCTTTGTTGCAACAAGGCAAAAGCATCCTGCTCACCACCCACTTCATGGACGAAGCCGAGCGGCTGTGCTCGCGCCTGCTGGTGCTCGATCATGGCAAGAAAATTGCAGAAGGGCGGCCGCGCGAGCTGATCGCGCAACACCTGGAGCCCGATGTGGTCGAGGTCTATGGCCAGGGCGCACTTGCCTTGGCCCACCACGACGAGCACGCCGCCCTGCGCGATCTGGCCGCTCGGGTTGAAGTGAGCGGTGAGACCGTGTTTTTCTACACCGAACAGGCCGCGCCCCTGATCTTCGCGCTCGGCGCCCACACCCACCTTCGCACACTCCACCGGCCGGCCAACCTGGAAGACCTTTTCTTGAAATTGACAGGGCGGAAAATTCGGGAGGATGGGTAGCGCCCCCCGCGCCGCTTCGCGCGCCCCCCCACGGGGCGGCACTGGCGGCCCGGCAAAGCCGGTTCCGCAGTGCCCAAGGATTCCTCCCCCTCCAAGCCACAGACTTTCCCCATGTTGATCACCCCCGCACCCTCTCACTGGTCCCCTCCCCGCCTCTCAGCCCGCTGGTGGCCGGTGTTTCTGCGCAATCTGCTGGTGTGGCGAAAGCTGGCCATGCCCAGCCTGGTGGGCAACATCGTCGAACCGTTGATGTGGCTGGTGGCGTTCGGCTATGGCATGGGCGCACTGGTGGGCGAGGTGAACATGGAAACGCCCCAAGGCGCGGTGGCCGTGCCCTACATCCTGTTTCTGGCCAGTGGCAGCATTTGCATGAGCGCCATGAACGCCGCGAGTTTTGAGGCCTTGTTCTCTGCGTTCTCACGCATGCACGTGCAGAAAACCTGGGAAGGCATCATGAACGCGCCTGTTCGCCTGGACGACGTGGTGTTGGGCGAAATGCTGTGGGCCGCGTTCAAAGCGCTGTTTTCAGTGGTCGCTATTCTGCTGGTGATGCTGGCCCTGGGCATCAGCCACTCACCCAAGCTGTTGCTGGCCATCCCGGTGCTGATGTGCGCCGGCATCACGTTTTCGTGCATCGCCCTGGTGTTCAACGCGGTGGCGAAAGGCTACGATTTTTTCACCTACTACTTCACCCTGTTCCTGACCCCGATGATGTTCCTCTCCGGCGTATTCTTCCCGCGAGAGCAATTGCCCGAGGTGGTGCGAAGGGTGTCCGACTGGCTGCCATTGACCAGCGCCGTGGAGCTGGTGAGGCCGCTGTTCATGGACCAATGGCCTGAGCAGGCCGGGTTGCACATGCTGGTGCTGGTGGTCTACGCTGTGGGCGGTTTCTGGATCGCGCTGGCGTTGACCCGAAAACGCTTCGCGGGATAAGCACCTGATCCGCTGGCGTTGCTCTCGGTTGAAGACACGGCTCGCCGAGAAGGGCCGTTCATTCAAGGATGCCGTGGGTCCCCGGCTTCGCCGGCCCACCAGCATCGCCCCTTGAGAGGCTGAGCGGCCCACGCAATGGGACGCGATGGGGGTGGGCTTGTTCGCCGTGCGGCGCGGGGGGAGCTCAATGAACCGCGCGCAAAGCAGGTTGCGCGTCGGCGTAGCACTCGGTGCCCGAGTCCATGAAGTCTTCGGTGTCGATCATGCTGTCGAACGTCTGCTGGATCACACGGTCCACACCGTGTGTCTTGGGGATCAGGGGCTTGTCCAGCGGGCGGCAGATGCGCTGACGCAAGCCGCGCAGGTTCTTGCTGCCTTCCATGGCGCTGATGACTGCCTCGGGATCGAGCATCATGAAGAAAGGGTTGAGGCGGCTGGCGGTGGAGTTCATGGCGGTGTCCCTGGTGAAAAATGGAGAGAAGACAATTTGTTTGTCCATGTCACAAACTGTATTCATCCTGTTTCAAGACGTTAAGTCGGCGGACCGCCATACCGCGTGTAGGTGTTTGCCTGACAAGGCCTCAGAAGACAGGGAAACACACCGCTTTTTTCACTGACAAACGGTGAGAGGGCGATAGCCAGCCCGCTCTTGTCTCAGGGCAATACCCCGGCTTCAATCTCAAACCGCTCCTCGATCAACCGGGGTTCATCAAAATGCCGGCGACCCACAAAAGCCGTGGGCTGCCGACCCCATTGGCGCATGGCACCCGGGCTCGCGATGCCCATGGGCCAGAAAAACACACGCTCGCCCCGCTGGGTGCCCGGCATGATCCCGTCGGGCGCAAAAGCGCTGCGGCGGCCACCCTCTGGCACGGACAGGCTGCGCAGCTGGTCTTCTTCCACCAGCTGATAGCCACCAGCAGAAACCTCAATGCCCTGTGGTGCGGCAGTCACACTTTCCACCATGTGGCTGCCCGAAGCCAATCGCCACAGCAACCGCTCGCCCGGCGCCAGCGCAGGCAAGCGTATCGGCGCAAACGCCCACTCCTCACCCAGCCCGGGAGCGGGCCTGGGCACCAGCGCCTGGGCCGGAACAAAGAGGTGGTAACACCCGCATGCATGGATGCTGTCGGCCAGCAGCGGGCGGCCATCCGGGGCCAGGGTCAAACGCATGACCACCCCATCCACCGCACCGGACAGCAAATCAAAAGGCCCTTCGGCCGGGCGTTCACTGAACCACGCGCTGTAAACCAGTTGCAGCAAAGTGGTTTGCCCGTATCGGGTGTGGGCCACCCGCGCGTACACCGTCGGGTGGGCAGCATCCACCTGAGGCGCTACCGCATCGCCCCAATGCAACCGCCCCAAAAGGTCAAACGGCCCACGCTGTGCGACTTCAATCTCTGGCGCATACGCCTGCAGCAAACTCAGCGACTGGGCTTCGGTCGGCCGGGGAATACCGAGCGCGTCTGCTGAAACCGCTTCCATCAGCGCCGAGACCCCGGCGGGGGCCATTGCCGCGCTCGCGGCTGACCAACGCTGCCCGCCCTCACCACCCGCAGCTTGCGTTTGACCCTGCCGCAACTCTCGCGCCCAACCGGCCTGCCAGCGCTCCACCCCCGCGTAAAACGGCCAACGGGTCAAGGGGTACAACCCCAGCGCACGCTTCCACATCGCATAGTCGTCGGGTACCCGCGCCTGCTCCAGCAGCATCCGACGCCTCGACGGGTCCTGCCCCAACGTTGTCCAGGCCTGCTCCGAGCAGTTGTCGGCGCGCCGGGCGATCGCTGGGCGATCGCCTTCCTTCAGATCGGGCAACACAGCCTCTGTCAGGTTCATCAACTCCCAGGTGCGTGCTTCTCGGTCCAGCGCAGCGGCTGCGCTCGCCCAGGCAAGCCAACGTTCGTCGGAGCGCTGAGCCTCCAGGGCAAAAGAAGCCAGCAAGCGGTCCACGCGCGCGTGGGCAAACCCCGCCAGCCGGGCAGCACCGCCATCCCGCACCCCCTGTTGATCCACCAGCGCGTCCAGCCGCTGCATGAAGGGGCCGCAAGTCTGGCGTTGAGCCATCGATTCAGGGGGGCTGTGCTCGGTTGGGGCCGCCGCACAACCCGCGAGGGTCAGCAGACAGCCCAAGGCAACCCATCGCCCACAAGTGGCGATTCGGTTCAAGCCGCAGGCGTAATTGAAGCGCATTTGAGGATGGTAATGCGGGCAGAAATAGCCTGGGCAGGTGGTTACAGGCACCCCTTCATTTTGTGGGTAACATTCGCCATGCAAAAAAATTCGCTTTCATCCCTCGCTCTGGCTCTGGTGCTGGCAATTCCGGCCCACATGGCCCTGGCCCAATCCACCCCCGCCAGCACGCCCGCTAAAAAGGCGTTGGTGGCCCGCATGATCAAGTTGCAACGGCCTGGCGTTGAGGCCATGTCCCGTGCCATGGCCGAAGAGCCTGCGGCGCAGATGCTGGAGCGCGCTGCTGCTGTGCTGCCTGCGCGCATTGAGCCCGACAAGCAGGAAGCCGTGGCCAAAGGGATCCAGGCCGACACCAAAAAATACCTCGACGAAGCCGTGCCTCTGGTGCGTGACCGCGCGCTGGCGCTGGCTCCGGAAACGGTCGGCCCCCTGCTGGACAAGAATTTTTCCGAGGCCGAGCTGAGCAAGCTCCTGTCGTTGCTCGAATCGCCTGAGTACCTGAAGTACCAGAAGATGAGCGGTGAAATGCAGGCGGCGTTGCAAACCCAGCTGGTGACCGACACCCGCTCCGGCGTCGAAGGCAAGCTGAAGGCACTGGAGGCGGCCATCAGCGCCCGGTTGGGCATCAATGCGCCAGCAGCCAGCGCACCTGCTGCTGCGGCACCTGCCGCCAAGCCCGCGACCAAGTAAGGTCGGCCATCAGCTGCCCGAATCAGGCCGGTTCGGGCACCTCAAAGCGGGCACGCAAATCCTGCAGACCCACTTCGTCGAGCACTTGGTGCAGGCGCTCTGCCGCGTGCCGCTGTTGTGCGCCCTGCCCTGAGCCGCCAGTTCGGCTGGCGAGAATCAGCTCATTTTTCATGGAATGCTCCCACCCCACCAGCTCGGTGACAGTCACGCTGTAGCCGTGGGCTTCCAGCTGCAGGCAGCGCAACACGTTGGTGATCTGGCTGCCAAATTCGCGGGTGTGCAACGGGTGGCGCCACAGTTCGGCCAAGGGCGTTCGGGCCAGATTCAGGGCTTTGCTGCGCTTCATCACCGCCGCCACTTCCGCCTGGCAACAAGGCACCAGCACCATGTGCCGGGCCTGTTTGGCCAGGCCAAAAGCGATGGCGTCGTCCGTGGCTGTGTCGCAGGCGTGCAAGGCCGTGACCACATCGATTGAGGCAGGCAAGTCGGGGTGGGTCAACGCCGCTTGCACCGTCGTCGCCAGAAAGCGCATGCGGTCAAAGCCCAGGCGTGTTGCGAGGGCCTGTGAGCGCTCGACCAGCTCGGCCCGGGTTTCCACACCCGTGACCCAGCCCACCGGTTTGTCCTTGAAGAACAGGTCGTAGAGGATGAAGCCCAGGTAGGACTTGCCGGCGCCATGGTCGGCCAGCGTGACGTCCCGTTTGGACTTCAATACCTCCGCCAGCAAAGGCTCGATGAACTGCACCAGGTGGTACACCTGCTTGAGCTTGCGCCGTGTGTCCTGGTTCAGTTTGCCGTCGCGCGTGAGGATGTGCAGCTCTTTGAGCAGCTCAACGGACTGGCCGGGTCGCAACTCAGGCAGTTGCTCTTGCAGGGTTTTCTGGGGTTTCACAAAGATTTCTTTTCAACAGGTGTTTCGGGTGGATCGGGATCAAGCCGGCGTTCCAGGGCATTGACCTGGTGGCGCAAGGCGCGGATTTCGCGCAGCAAGTCCACCTCGATCTGGCGTTCGTCAGCTTGCACGTCGTGCTCCACAAAAACGGCGGCCAAGGATGCCGTGACCAGGGACAGCACCGCCAGCCCCATCAGAACCACCAGCACGGCAAACACGCGGCCCGCCTGTGTCTGCGGCACCGTGTCGCCATAGCCCACGGTGGCCGCGGTGGTGAATGCCAGCCACAAGCCCTCGTGCAAGGAGTGGATTTCTGGCTCCAGCGCCCAAAATCCCGCACCGCCGATCAGCAGGATCACAACGCACAAACCAAGGGAATACCACAACCCCCTGCGCATGAGGTGGTGTCGTTGTCGTCGCTGAGTGGCCATTGGTCGATTTTGGCATGGGCGGGCGGCGACAATGGGTGCATGAATCAAACCAGCCTCTCGCACGTGCATCCCTACACCGCACTCACCCCCGACGTGGTGCA
Organism: Hydrogenophaga sp. PAMC20947; assembly: GCF_004795855.1. Taxonomy (NCBI): domain Bacteria; kingdom Pseudomonadati; phylum Pseudomonadota; class Betaproteobacteria; order Burkholderiales; family Comamonadaceae; genus Hydrogenophaga; species Hydrogenophaga sp. PAMC20947. The sequence continues at coordinate 4,329,795 of NZ_CP039252.1, read as the reverse complement.
AGACGCACTGGCCAGCGTGGGCCTGTGGGGCGACGGCCGCATGACCGCGCTCAACAGTTTCGAGAACCGGGTCTACCAGATACACCTGGAGTCCCCCCATGAGGGCCATGCCCAGGTGGTGGCGAAGTTTTACCGCCCAGAACGCTGGAGTGATGCCCAGATCGGAGAAGAACACGCATTCGCTGAGGCCCTGGCCGCGGCCGAGATCCCGGCCGTGCCGCCCCTGCGCCTCGGTGGCAAGACGCTGCACCACTTCAACGGGTTTTCATTTGCTGTCAGCCCCCGGCGTGGCGGCCGGCGCCCCGAGCTGGATCAGATGGAGGTGCAAGAATGGATTGGACGCTTTCTTGCCCGCATCCACAACGTGGGCGCACAACAGCCCTTCGTCGTCCGGCCAGCGCTCGATCTGGCCAATTTTGCACAAGAGCCCCGGGACTGGCTGCTGCAACACCACATGGTGGCACCCGAAGTGCAATCGGCCTGGCGCGCATCACTGGAAGAAGCGTTGGCCCTCATAGAAGCCCATCCCTGCCTGCGCCCACAACCCCCAGCGGATCCAGACCAGATCCAGCGCATACGCCTGCACGGCGACTGCCACCCGGGCAACATCCTCTGGACCCCCGAAGGCAACCCCGGTGCAGGCCCACACTTTGTCGACCTTGACGACGCCCGCATGGGCCCGGCCGTGCAGGATTTCTGGATGCTGCTCAGCGGCGACAGGCGCCAGCAAACCCAGCAACTCGGGGCCCTGATCGATGGCTACGAGGAACTTCGCCCTTTTGACCGACGCGAACTGGCCCTGATCGAGCCCCTGCGCACGCTGCGCCTGATTCACTACAGCGCCTGGCTGGCCCGGCGCTGGGAAGATCCCACCTTCCCGATCAACTTCCCCTGGTTTGGCAGCCGCGACTACTGGCAGGGGCAAGTCGACATGCTGGTCGAGCAGATCGAAGAAATGCAAAACGCGCCGCTGGTGGCCTGAACCGAAAAACCCGGGGCTGTGCGCATTCGATCGCACACGCCCGGCCCTGCTCGCAGGCAGGTCGCGCACCTGGCTCTTTCGCAGCTACCACGCCAGCAGACCTTCAAGGGCCCGAGCCATGGACGTCCTTTCACTCAAAAAGGTTTTTCACAATTAAATTGCACACAATTTAATTGTGATCTACAGTTCCCCCATGCCGTCCAAGCTCCCCCTCTCCGATCAGGCCCTGCGGCTCGATAACCAGCTCTGCTTTGCGCTGTATTCGGCTTCGCTGGCCATGACCAAGCTCTACAAGCCCCTGCTCGATGAGCTGGGTCTGACCTACCCGCAATACCTCGCGTTGCTGGTGCTGTGGGAGCAAGACGGTGTGAGCGTGTCCGAGCTGGGGCAGCGCCTCAACCTGGATTCGGGCACCCTGACGCCCTTGCTCAAGCGCCTGGAAGCCGCCGGCTGGCTTAGCCGCTTGCGCGATGCCGATGACGAGCGCCGCGTGCGCGTGGTGCTCACGGCAGAAGGTCGGGCGCTCAAACTCCGGGCCGGCCGCATCCCGGGTTGCATCCTGCAGGCCACGCAATGCGATCTGGCCGAAGTGGCCTCGCTCACCCGCCAGGTGAAAGCCTTGCGGGACAAGCTGGTGGGGTAGTGCCTTCACCGCGGCCGCTCGAGAATTTCTTCCTCCTTATCCGTTACCCATCGCTTCAACTGAAGCCCTCCATAGAAAGGCCACACCATGGCAACCCTCGACAAAGTCCTCTACACCGCCCGCACCCACACCACCGGTGGCCGTGATGGTGCCTCGCGCTCCGACGACGGCCGCCTGGAAGTCACCCACTCCGCGCCCGGCGGTCCAGGCACGGGCACCAACCCCGAGCAGCTGTTCGCAGCGGGCTACTCGGCCTGCTTCATTGGCGCCATAAAGGCCGTGGCCGGCCAGATGAAAGTCACCGTGCCAGCCGATGTGGCCGTGGACGCTGAAGTGGATCTGGGCCCCATCACCGGTGGCTACGGCATTGCCGCGCGCCTGGCGGTCAGCCTTCCCGGCATGGACCGCACCCAGGCCCAGGCCCTGGTCGACGCAGCCCACCAGGTCTGCCCGTACTCCAACGCCACCCGCGGCAACGTTGATGTGACGATCACACTGGCCTGATCGCCGCCGCAGTGCGCGCGCCCTGTCTCCCATGCAGCCCACCCGCATTGAGCCGGTGGGCTGTTTGCATTAACGTGGTGAACTCAATACCCACAAAGATCAGGAGACCCATGACCACGACCACCCTGCAGGTGCGCAAAAACCAGATCGCACAAACCCGCTGGCAAGCCGTCGCCGATGTCCCTCTGGCACAAGGCCAGATCCGAGTGGAAGTGGAGCTGTTTGCGCTCACCGCCAACAACATCACCTACGCCGCCATGGGCGACGCCATGCGCTACTGGGACTTCTACCCGTCGGGCGACGCCGAGTGGGGCATCATCCCCGTTTGGGGCTTTGCCACCGTGATTGAATCGTTGCATGGCGAAGTGCCCGTGGGCGAGCGGCTCTATGGATACTGGCCCACGTCAAACCGGGCAGTGCTGCAACCCGATCGCGTGACACCCCTGGGTTTTTCAGACGCCGCGCCCCACCGTGCCGAACTGCACGCGGTTTACAACCAGTATGTTCGCACCACCACCGACGCTTTTCACACGTCCGGCACCGAAAGCACACAAGCCCTGCTGCGCCCCCTGTTCGTGACCTCCTGGTTGATCGACGATTTCCTGGACGACAACGCCTTTTTTGGCGCCAGCACCCTGCTGCTCTCCAGCGCATCCAGCAAGACCGCCTACGGCACAGCCTTCCAGCTGGCCCAGCGCAAAGGCATCCAGATCGTCGGCCTGACCTCAGACGGCAACAAGGATTTCTGCAAAAGCCTAGGCTGCTACAGCCAGGTGCTGGGCTATGGCGAGCTGGACCAGTTGGCCGCAGACACGCCCTGCGTCTACCTCGACTTTGCCGGCAACGGCCAGCTGCGCACCCAGATCCACGAGCATTTTGCCCAGCTGAAATATAGCTGTGCCATCGGCGCCACCCACGTGGAAAGCCTGCGCGGCGCCAAGGGCCTGCCCGGCCCCACGCCCACCATGTTCTTCGCCCCAGCACAGGTGAAAAAACGCAACAAGGACTGGGGCGCCGCCGAGCTGGGCCAACGCATGGTGACGGCCTGGCAGGCGTTCACAGCAAAAGCAACCGATCCGGCTCAACCCTGGATGACGGTTGAACACCAAAGCGGCCAGGCCGCGCTGGAAAAGGCCTACACCCGCATGCTCTCAGGCCGCAGCGACCCCGCCGTGGGCCAAACTTTCTCGCTGACCTGAAGCCTTCGAAGGCCATTCCCTCTGCTCACCGCCGGTGAGCGAGGGCACAGACCGATTTGCATTCAAGGTGAGAACAGGGTGAGAGGCCGCAGACAGTGCCACATCACCGCAAAGCCGAACAACGCAGCGATCGCCTTGAAGGCGAACCGGTCATCGGTATCAATCCAAAGGCTGGGTGAGCCGCTCCATCGCGTCCGCCAGCCAGTCACCAGGCAAAACACTGGCCGTGGCCAGGCTGACCCTGAACGTGCCGTCAACCGCCTCCAGACGGGCCAGGCCGCGCTGCCACAGCAACCAGGCCAGCCAGACACACTGAGGCGCGGTCACCACCTGACCCGCGGGGGCCGTCAACAAGGCGGTGAAGGCTTGCGCATCGGCCACCAAGACCGTGTCGTCCCCCAGAGGGTCTCCGTCCAGCAACTCGGCCAACACCCGCAAGGCCTGTGGTCCGTCGGACGGCGCAGCCTCCCACAACTGCAGCCAATGCCGCAAATGTGAAGCGACGGCCACGCCCCGCTGTGCCTCGGCCTGAAGCAAGTCTGCATGCTCCCAGCGGTTCCAGTCCACTTTGGGATGGGCACTTCGGCACGCCAGTGCGCCCTCGGCAAATTGAAACAAAGCCGCGTCGTGGGCCTCGTGTTGCACGGCGGCCGTCAACATCAACAGCGAAGCCATGCGGTTGGCCAGGAGCTGCCCTTGCTGGGCCAGCAGTTTGTCGCGCATCAGATCGTCGCGCTCGCTGCGCAACTCGGCCAGCTCCAGCGCATTTTTCAGGTCGGCCCGAAGGCTCTCCATTTCCCAGGGCTTGTTGATGTAGCGGTAGATCTCGCCGGTGTTGATGGCCTCAATCGCATCGCCCAACTCAGAATAAGCGGTGGTGAGCATGCGGACAATGCCCGGGTAGTATTGGCGCGCATGGCGCAACAAGGCATTGCCCATCTCGCCCGGCATGCGCTGGTCGCACACCAGCACCGCAATCTCATCGCCGTGCTCGGCGAGTGCGGCGCGACCGGCCTCTACCGAACCCGCCGTGATCACCGGGGCCATCGGGCTCACCAGACGATCGAAATACTTCAAGGCCATGGCCTCATCGTCCACATACAGAATTTTGGTGGGCTTCATGCCGGCTCCTGATTCGGATTCATCGAAAGAAAATGCAGCGTCACCGACGCGCCCGCGCTCAGTTCCGAAGCCACGCTGACAGAGCCGCCCAGAGACGTCATCACCCGCTGGCAAAACAGCAAGCCCATACCGCTCCCACCGGTCTCGGCGCGCGTGGTCACCGGTTCCCGGGTCAAGCGGCTCAACACCGCCTCTGGAATGCCCGGTCCATTGTCGATCACCACAATGGCCGGAGTCGCCGCCATGCCTGGTGCCGGGGCAGATCGCGTGAGCCTGACCTGCAACCGCGGCCGCTCGGGCTTGGCGGTCCGCATGGCCATCAAAGCATTCTTGACCAGCGTGCACAACACGAGATACAGCAAATCGCGGCGGCCGGGCAACTCGAAGTCGGCCTCCACATCGCCGTCAAACCAGGCCCCCTCTTCAGGCTCGAACGGGTACTCGGCCTGCACGGCCTGCACCAGATCCCGCGCACGCAGACTCACCCCTGTGCCGCCCATGCAAGCATCGCGCGCACTTTGAACAAAGGTTGACACCAACGACTGCGCGTATTCGGTGCGGCGTTGAGCTGCGTCAATCATGTGCATCACCTCACCGGGTCGCCGCTCGCTCAGGCGGGCGATGCCAGGCTCAAGCTGCGGAGCCAATTGGTGGCGATCCCTCATGCCAGACAAGTACCCACTCACCGTGGCCAGAGGCGTGGCCACCTCGTGGGCCAGGAACCCCAGCGTCTCGCGCAAGCTGTCGGCGCGCTGCCGCAGCTGGTCAAAATGGCGGGCGCGCTCAGCACCCTGGGCCAAGGCCTCTCGCAAGGTGCGCCGGGTCAGCGCGTCGTCCAGCGGCTTCTCGAGAATGCCCTCGACCTGCCCTTGATTCACGGCGGAAAACGCCAACTCTTTGTCGGCATAGGCCGACGCCAGCAAGCGAACCACATGGGGGAAGTCGCTGCGCAAAACCCGCAACAAAGCCACACCATCGCGCCCCGGCATGCGGAAATCGGTCAATACCACGGCGATCGCATGAGCGCTGGTGGCCAGCAACTGCAGCGCCTGGTCCACGCTCTCAGCGGTCCACACCACAAACTCATCGCCGTACAGGCGCGCGAACCATTTACACGCCTGTGGCTCATCGTCCACCAGCAACACCACATGGGCGCCAGCGCCGGGCAAGACATCAGGAACGGGGGGTTGGGTCATTTAAGGTCTTGCCAGATCAAAAGAAAATTCGGTCCACTCGCCCAACTCGCTGTGCACGGCCAGAGTGCTGCCATGGCGCTGGACAATGCCGTAGCTCACGCTCAGCCCCAATCCCAGCCCCGCACCCACATCGCGGGTGGTGAAAAAGGGGTCAAAAACGCGACCCAGGTGCTCCGGGGCAATGCCCTGGCCGTTGTCGCGTACTGTCACCCGAAGCCGTGCGCCATAAAGCTCTGCGTGAACACCGATGCACGGGTCCTGATTGTTCGCATCGCGCATCGCATGTCCGGCGTTGCTCAACAAATTGATCAGCACGCCAATAATGGCAGGCTCGTCTCCCAACACATGGGTGTCTTGCGGCATATCGACCACCACATCCACACCTTTGAGGTCGAAGCCCGCCAAGCGAGCTGCGGAACGCACAGCACGGTCCAACAAAAAAGGGCGTTGAATATCTTCACCCTGTTTTTGATAGGCGAAGGTCTTGAGATCCGAGACGATGCTCTGCACCCTGTCCATGCCTTCACGCGCGTCGTTGAGGCTCTCGCGCATCAACCCATCCGCCTTCGCAGATGGGAGTGTCAACCCCATGTTGATCGCCATGAGGCTGTAATTCACCGGGTTGTTGAGCTCATGCAACAAGCCGGCCGACAGGGTCCCGATCGCGGCCATTTTCTCGCGTTGGATCAGTTGCCCCTTCACCTGCGCCAAAGTCTCGTTGGTTTCCTTCAATCTCGCGTTGTTCAACACAGCCTCATGCTGGAGAGAAAAAAGTTTCGTGCGAGCCTGTTCGTTGAACCAAGTGCAAACGGCGCTTGCAACCGCCGAAAACGCCACAAAAAGACTGTTTGCGTAGAGCCGAGCACCATCGCCCACACCACTCGAATGGAAGACACAGGCAGACACGTACAGTCCCAGGGTAACAAGACCAAAAACAATGCCTTCCGCCAAGGAAATTGGAAGAATGATGCCTACGGCATACATGGCCAAATGCAGGCCGACGAAGTAAATCGATTGAACCCCCTCCGTCTGGTAGATCATCCAGGCAATCATGGCCTGTGGGAACAACAACCAAACCATGGTGAGCAGTCGTACCTTCTCCAACCCGAAGCGGGTAAACAGGACAACAAAGACAACGATGGTCGGCACCACCACAGCAAGCCTCAACATGAAGAACTCAAACAACCGATCCGGATACGTGAAGTAGTCCAGCCCAACGCCTGCGAGCACCAACACAGCCGAGGTGATACTCCCAGCCTTGCTATAGGTCAGCCTGAATTCTGAGAGCTGCGCCTCATATGGAAGGCGCGCAGCCGAATTCATGCGCCGTGTCCCCCATCGCCAGACCCGCCACCGAGCGTGGTCTCCGCGAAAAGGTTGACTCCCGTTGGATCGGTGTATAGATCGATGGGAGCATGGACATCCGCCATGATCTCAAGCATCTGACGCTCATCACGGTAAATCAGATGCCACTCGAGAAGGTGCTCCATCCCGTGGCGCTCCGGGTTGCTTGCGTGTACGTTGGTGAGCAACATGCGCGCCCCTCGCCGACTCTTGGATACAAAGTACCGAATCAGGCGGGAGCAAACTTTGTCCGACAAATAATCAAACAGTCCCGCACAATAAATGAAGTCGTACAAATCCTCGCTGGCATCTGCGTGTCGCGCACGAACGGCGCGCTTCAGAAGTTCGTGAACCGACTCTTGCACATAGGAAACGTGCAGCGCCGTGCCCGACAGCGCTGCGGCCTGCGAAACCTTTTCTCGCGTGTAGTCCAGCGTTTCCCGACTGAAGTCGATCAGAGTGAACTGCAATCTCGACAAATCGACGTCAGAAGCCACCAGTCGTTGAATTTCTACGGCAGGACCACACCCAATATTCAGGATCCGTATCAGACGTCCCTCTGATTCTGCCAAGGCTGCGGCTCGCCTCAAGTACGTGACGAGAACATCGATTCGATTTCGATGTGCTTCGGCAACCGCCGCTCTCAAGAAAGTGGCATTGACAACCTGGATGTAGGTACTGCTTCCCTGACGGGGGTCGCCCAACAATTGGTTCACCATCTCGTAATCACCGGCATAGCCCAATGGCTTGACAAACGTTCGGTAGACAAACGGGGCCCGAAGTACCAAGGGATGCAATGCCGCTTGGGCATAGTTGCGATGCAACGTCGCATCCTCCGGAGAAATGACAGAAGCTTCCCCCTCAAGACGGACCAGGAAGCTTTTCCCCTTGCGCATCAAGGGCTCTGCCATCGCCCAAAACACTTCGTCAGTGATCTGGCCTTGGGCGTCACGTGGCAAGGTTTTCGCCATTTCCGCTTGGCCGATCCAACGCGAGGTCTCTGCCAAAAAGGCACGGAACTCGCTGATCGTGACCTGATAGCTTTGGCTGATTCGAAATCGATCTTCCCACCCCTCTACAAACCGGGTTGTTTCAATCGCAATCTGTCCGGGATCTCCTTGCGCAAAATTCAAATCGGACCACTCATCCGTCAGCGCAACAGACACAACCGCCATCAGCCCGGTGTTGAGCAAGCTCACCACCACAGCCTTGCCTTTGTAAATACTGCGATCTCCCGAGCGAATGTTGACGTCGTCCAGCACCTCACTCACCTGCACGATGGAGTACGGGTTGTAGATCTCCATGACCAGCGCTCGCCGTTGAACACTGGTCAGCGTTGCTCGCGCGGCTTCCCCTTGGCTGTTCCGAAACGATATGACGGGATCAAATGGACGCTGTAGCTGCACGGTGTGGGTGGTCTCGGTGGTGTGAGGTGGGACAGACATGCAGTAGCCCCGCCAAGACAACTTCTTGATCACGCCAAGTGTAGTCAGAACTGGGCGGCCAGCGGTCACCGAAGTCGCGGAAAACAAGATTCACTCGCACACCCCGCAAAGCCTTTGCCAAAACAGGCGCGTCACCACGCACGGTGTCGAGCCCCCCCTTGCATCGGAGCCCGTTCACGTCGAGATCGCCCCGCCTCAGCAACTGCCCAACGTAGCCCGGCGGGTATTTCCCCAGCTGCGAAATCAAGAACATTGGCACCGCCAGCAGCTTGGGGCACTCGGTCACTCCGTGCTATTGATCGGGCATCAGCTGGCGCCAGACGTGGGTACCAGAACGTGCGTCAACACCGCGGTGCAAACGATCAGGAGACCCCCCGCACCGCCTGCCAGCTCAGGTCATTGTGCGGCAGGCTGTCAACGTGCTTCTTGAACGCCAGGCCAGAATGCACGCACGATGCGAACACGGCAGCGTGCATAAGAATCTTGAAAGCGGGCTTGGCTGATTTCGTTCGGAGCAGTCAGTACCCAGGCAGTCGTGGCGTGGGGCCATTCCAGGCGATGGACCGTCGCAAAAAAGGCTTGAGGCACATGGGTGCCTCAAGCCTTTCTGTAGAGCCCGGCGCTTGAGCCAGGCGGGCCCCTCAAACCAGCAAGGACGTTACCCGCTTCACATAGGTGGCTGGGTCATCCGGCAAACCGCCTTCGGCCAGCAAAGCCTGGTCAAACAGGATGTGGGCCAAGTCGTCGAAATGGGCCGAGGTTTCCAGCTTTTTCACCAATGGATGCTCTGCGTTCACTTCCAGGATCGGCTGACTGGTGGGCGCGGGCTGGCCCGCGGCCTTGAGCATGCGGGTCAGCTGGTTGGAGATGTCGCCATCTTCGACCACCAGACAGGCCGGCGAATCGACCAGACGCGTGGTCACGCGCACATCTTTGGCCTTGTCTTTCAAGCTTTCTTTCAGCCGGTCCAGCGTGGGCTTGAAGCTCTCGGCCGCGGCTTCGGCGGCTTTCTTCTCGTCGTCGTCCTGCAGCTTGCCCAGATCAACCGCGCCCTTGGCCACGCTTTGCAGCGGGGTGCCGTCAAACTCTTGCACATGGGACATCGCCCACTCGTCCACCCGGTCGGCCATCAGCAAGACTTCGATGCCCTTCTTCTTGAACACTTCCAGTTGCGGGCTGTTTTTGGCCGCGGCGAGCGAATCGCCGGTGATGTAGTAGATGGCGTCCTGGCCCTCTTTCATGCGCGCCTTGTAGTCGGCAAAGCCCACGCTCACCGTGTCGGTGGTGGTGCTGGCGTAACGCAACAGCTTCGCGAGCTTTTCGCGGTTGGCAAAGTCTTCGCCCAGGCCTTCCTTCAGCACGGAGCCAAATTCGGCGTAAAAGGCCGAATACTTCCCGGCGTCTTTCTCTGCCGCGGCTTTGTCTTCATCGCTCACCACATCGGTCACGCCGTCAGCGGTTTCCGTGGCCTCGGGTGCTTTGTCTTTCTTCGCCAGGTCTTCCAGCATGGCCAGCACGCGGCGCGTATTGCCCTCGCGGATGGCCTTCACATCGCGACTTTCCTGCAGCAGCTCCCGGCTCACGTTGAGCGGGAGGTCGGCCGAATCCACCACACCCTTGACCCAGCGCAGGTACGAAGGCATCAGGCTCTCAGCCTCGTCCATGATGAAGACACGGCGCACGTAGAGCTTGATGCCCGCTTTTCGATCGCGGTTCCACATGTCCATGGGCGCCTTGCCCGGGATGTAGAGCAGCTGGGTGTATTCGGTGCTGCCTTCCACGCGGTTGTGGCTCCAGGCCAGCGGCGCGTCCTGGTCGTAGCTGAGGTTCTTGTAGAACTCGACGTACTGCTCGTCGGAAATGTCTTTCTTGCTGCGCGCCCAGAGTGCGTTCGCCGAATTCACGGCTTCCCACTCGTCTTTCTGAACATGCTCGCTCTTCTCGGCATCCCACTCTTCCTTTTGCATCAGGATGGGCAGGCTGATGTGGTCGGAGTATTTGGTGACCAGCGACTTGAGTTTCCAGTGGCTCAGGAACTCGGCCTGGTCTTCGCGCACATGCAGCGTGATGGTGGTGCCGCGTGCGGCGCGCTCAATGGCTTCCACTTCAAATTCACCGGTGCCACCGCTGGTCCAGCGCACACCTTCGTTGGCGGGCATCCCGGCGCGGCGCGACTCGACGACGATCTGGTCGGCCACGATGAAGCCCGAGTAAAAGCCCACGCCAAACTGACCGATGAGCTGCGAGTCTTTCTTCTGGTCGCCCGAAAGCTTGCCCATGAAGTCCTTGGTACCGCTCTTGGCGATCGTGCCCAGGTGCTCCACGGCCTCGGCCTGGCTCATGCCAATGCCGTTGTCGGTGATGGTGATGGTTTTGGCGGCCTTGTCAAAGGACACGCGCACATCGAGGTTGGGCGCATCTTCAAACAGCGCTGCGTCGTTCAACGCCTCAAAACGCAGCTTGTCGCAGGCGTCCGACGCATTGGACACCAGCTCGCGCAAGAAGATCTCGGGATTGGAATACAGCGAATGGGTGACGAGGTGCAGCAGCTGTGCGACCTCGGCCTGGAAAGACAGGGTTTGTTTGCTCATACGTACGGAATATCTGAGGGACAGGACACGCCACGGCTCGACAGGAGCCACTGGCAAGGCAACCTGCAATTATGGGCGTCCCTCGAAAATTCAAGACGCAAACCCCCGCCAAGCGGACAACGCCCGGTATCTGAGGCAACAAAACCCCACGGGTGGCGGGCGCCCGATCAGTTCAGCAGCTTGCCGGCGGAGCCGATGATGCCGATCTCGGTGTAGGTCATGCCCTGGCGGTTGCCACTGGAAAAATCGTAGACCAGGCTGCTGACGGCGTGCTTTTTCATGGCCTCCAGCGCGTCGATCACGCTGGCGCCCGTCACCGGGCCCTGGACAGCCCTCAAGGCATCCACCAGCAGGCGACCGCTCACATACCCTTGCAAGCCATAGCTGGAGGGTTTCCAGTCTTTGCCACCGTACTTGCTCATGTGCGCCCGGTAGTCCTTGGAGATCCCCTCTTTGTTGCTGGCCGGGTTGGGCAACACCTGCACCAGCCCGATGCCAGAAGCGTCGGCTGGTGTCGGCGCAGCCGCCACGATCGCGCTGGTGCTGCCCGCGCTGGACGAGATCAGCAAGGTGCCTTTGCCGTATTGCTTGCGGTACATGGCGGCAAACTTGGCGCTGGTCACCCCGGGCGCGAACATGAAAATGACCGGGACCGACGATTTCCCCAAGGCATCGATCGCAGGCTGGATGTCTTCGGCGTTGCGCTCAAAAGGCCCCGTGGCGGTCACTTCCGCGCCCACCTCCTTGGCGGCCCGCTGAACTTCGGCCAGCCCGTCCTGCCCGAACAGGTCGTTCTGGTACATCACCCCAAAGCGCGTCAACCCCATCGATCGCGCCTGCTTGACCATGGTGTCGGCTTCGTGCTGCGCGCCGGCCGCGACAAAAAATATGTGAGGGCTTTTAAGCGCGCGCACACCCGACGAAGCCGTGAACGGACCGATCAGCGGCACGTTGGCGTCGGACAAGATGTTTTGTTTGACCAGGCCTTCGCTGTTGGGCGCACCAATCACGTTGAGCACCGCCACCGCCTTGTCTTCGCCGACCAGCTTCTTCACATTCTCGTGTGAACGGGCGGGCACGAAGTTGTCGTCCAGCGTGATCAACTTGATTTTGGTCCCGCGGATGCCGCCCGTGGCATTCACCGCATCAATCACCGCCTGTGTGCCCGCGGCCAGAGGGATACCCACCGATGCCGCCACGCCGGTCAAAGGCACAGATTGCCCGACCACGATTTCATTCGCCGCCTGCGCCTGCAGGGAGACCGCACACACAGCAAGCGCAGCCCCAACTGACCAGCCACGACCACCCCTGTGGACACACGCCCACCCCATCGCCCATTGTTTGATCACGCTTGACACTCCCTGATTTGACGGCACCACACCCGCCTGAGAAGGCGAGCGAGCGAATGGGCGCGATGCTATCAAAACAGGGCTGTTGATACGACAGGGAAAACGCGCAATTGCGCACAAACACCACAGCCTGCGCCTGAAATTCCACGGCGTTCAGATGTCAGGCGTCAGGCGCCGCCGAGTCCCCCAGCCAGTCCACCAATTGTTGCGCCACTGCCGGGCTGGACAGCAGGTCCAGATGGCCCGTGCGGTAGACGATGCGCTGGCTGTCGCGCGCAAACACGAGCCTGCGACTGGGTTCCTGGTGACGCCCCAAGGCGCTGTCCAGTGGCACCAGGCCATCACCGGTCAGGCGATCCGCCAGCAGGCCCCGTTGCGCGGCGAGCGTGGCGGCCACCGTGAAGCAGGCCACACCCTCTGGCAAGGGTAGTGGCACACGGTGGTCCTCGGCAGAGCCAAAGCGGCTGCGCCCTTGCCAGTCGGCATCGAGGACATGGCCATGGCGAAGGTCGGTGATACCGGCGCTGCGCAGTTGACCGAGCCGGGTAAACGGCGCGGTGAACGGCGTGACGCCAAGCAAGACGTCCACCCCGTGGCCGGCTCGTTCCAGCGGCGCGCCGTGGTGCGGCGAGCCCAGGAACACGAGCTCTCGCAGTTGGCCAGGCCAGGCCAGGCCAGCCTCTCGCGCCACCTGCACAGCCGAGCGCGCGACCAGCCCACCCATGCTGTGCCCCAAGATCGTGAGGCGCTGCAGCGGCACCGGCCAGGCAGCCACGAGCTGCTCCAGCAACAAGGCAAGGTCGCGTCCGTTTTCCGAGGTGTGCCGACCGCTGTTGTAACGCACGTAAATCGGCGTGCAACCCAATGATTCGGCGAGGTAGGCGCCATGGTCGTGCCCGTCGCGCCGCCACTGCGTATCGTTCATGCACAGGCCGTGGGCCAGCAACACCACGTGCGGGCTGACCGCTTCGCCCAGCTGGTTTTTGAGAGCGTCGGGTGCGCTCAGCGCCAGCACTTTGCCATCCACCCGCAACTCCATCGCCTGTGCCAGCGGATTGCCTGTGGCCACCAGTCGGTCACCCAGCACGCCGTTCAACGCGGCCAGTACAGCGTCGCGTTGCGGCGAGGCCTCGGGATGGGTGGCTGGGTCGTCCAGCAGCGGCAGCAGCACACCGAGCAGTCCGTCCATGCCCTGCCCCACCAGCGCAGCCACACCACGAATGCCGCGGTAGATCTGCCCGGTGAGTCCACCGGTCTGCTCTGGCGCGGCGCTTTTGGAGAGCCCCAGCTGACGGTGCACCGATCTGTGAACGCCCTCAACGAGGTTGATCACCCCATGTGTCGCCTGGGTCGCCAGCTGGGCGGCGGCCTTCAGGTCCGTGGGGCGGAGGTGTCGAAGCAGGGCCTGATTGGGCTTGCCCGGTGGGGTAGATGCGTTCATGACCCATTGTGGCGATAAAGCCATCCTTTTGAGCAGGTCAGTCGGACCAGCGGGTGCGCAAGGCGCTCAAAACCCCTCGCTCTCGCCCAGATACCGCCACTGCCCCACAGGCAGGTTGCCCAGCACCACATTGCCGATGCGGATGCGCTTCAGGCCCACCACGTGCAGGCCCACCTGCTCACACATGCGGCGGATCTGGCGTTTTTTGCCCTCGACCAGCACAAAGCTCAATTGTTCGGGGTTCATCCAGTTGACCTGGGCGGGCTTGAGCGGCTGATCGTCCAGGCTCAGTCCGTGGCGCAGTCGCGCCAGCAGCGCCTCGGGAAACACCGACTGCACGTCCTGGGCAATGACACCTTGGCCTTGGGGCCCATTGGGCGCCCACTGCACACGCACCAGGTACTCTTTTTCCACGCCACTGCTGTCGCCAATCAGCTGGCGCGCGATGCGGCCGTCCTGGGTCAGCACCAGCAGGCCGATCGAGTCGATGTCGAGGCGGCCGCAAGGCGCCAGGCCCCGGGTGTGATCGGGCGCGAACCGCCGAGCGTCAGCCGGGTGGCGGGCATCCCCACGCCATTGGCTGGGCGCGCCAATCAGGGTGGCCGCCGCTTCGTGGCCGTCTTCAGGCTGCCCGCTCACGTAGCCCATGGGCTTGTTCAACAGGATGGTCACTTGCCCGGCCTGCTGGTGGCGGGCCTGAGGCAAAACTTCGATCTTGGCGTCGGGGGCCACGGGCATGCCCATCACGGCAGGCTCGCCATCGACCAGCACCCAACCGCGTGCGATCCAGGCATCGGCCTCACGGCGAGAGCACAGCCCCAGATCGGCCATGCGCTTGTTCAGCCGCACCTCTCCACGCACATTGCCCACTCTAGCCAGGTCGGGCCGGTGGGGCTGAAAAGCGGGCGCCGGGCGCGGCGCGGCGGATGGCCCGCGCCGGTCACCAGGGCTTCGATCCTGACGGTCGTCCCGGCCACGGCCGCGATCGTCCCCCGTTGGTCCGGACCGGGGCCGGCCCTGGTCAAAACGACCCGCACCCGTGCCGCCTGGACGATCGCCATTGCGATCGGCGTTGAAACGCGGGCGCTCGGCACCAGGCCCGCGGTCGGCCCCCCCGGCACCCTGGGGGCGGGACGGTGGTTTGGGCGCCGAAGCCGACACGGTTTTGGCGCGGGCCGGGCCGGGTGGGCGCACCGGCGCTCGGCGCGGGGCAAACGGATCAGCCGGCTTTTTGGCCTTGGCGGCGCTCGGGTCGAGCTTGAGTGTGCGGGGAGGGGTTTTCTTGTCGTCGTCGGAGGTCATGGGGGGATCATCCCAGAATGCGGGCGCGCCAAACCCCGAAAGTCCCGGTTTTTGCCAATGCAGCACCATCTTCCGCCCAACGGCGCATCAGAGATCACCCGATCGGAGCGCCTGCAAGTCCAACACGCGCACGCCGCCATACTCCACCCGAATCCAGCCTTTGGCCGACAGCGTGGTCAAAGCTTCGTTCACCCGCTGCCGCGACAGGCCCACCAGGTAAGCCAGCTCTTGCTGGGTGGTGCGCAACACGCCGCCCACATTGGGGGAGAGCAAAGGATGAAACAGGGCCGCCAGGTTGCGGGCCACGCGCAGATCGGGGTTGTTGATGCGATCGATTTCACGAGCCGCAATGAACTGACCCAGGCGCTCATTGAGCTGGCTCATGACAAAGCGGTTGAAACCGATCGAATGGTCCAGCAGCCAGTCGAACGTGGCCACCGGAATGCCGGCGATCAGACTGGTGCGCAGGGCCTGGATGTTGTAGCGGTACTGCTCGTGCTTGAGCACCGTGCCCTCGCCAAACCACCCCCCCGGAGCCACGCCAGTGAAGGTGATGACGGGCCCCTGGCTTTCGTCGTTGCTCATTTTGAGCAACCCTTCGATCAACCCAAACCAGTACGCTGCAGGGCGCCCGATGCGGCACACGTAGTCACCCACCTGTGCCTGCGTGACCATCAAATCCCCTTGGGCGCGCTCGCGCTCCTCAGCGGTCAGGCCCTTGAGCCAGGGAATCTGGTTGAGCTCTTGCTCGGTGAGCGCACGCGCCCTTTTTCGCAAGGGGGAGGGCCGGTCGACGGCATATTGGGATGGCATGGCTAAGGGAAAGTCCTAGGCGGGGAGACCCGTGAATTGTCGTCCGACTGACAACATAACGTCAAACTTCAGCCTAGTATGGACCCCAGAATGAATCGACGTGACCACTGATGGGCCTCTGGCCCTACCGGTTGCGGACCCTGGAGACACACATGCAAACGACTTTCCCCCGGCTCTTGCTGGACCACGCCAAAACGCGCCCCACCGGCGCGGCCATGCGTGAAAAGGAATACGGCATCTGGCAGACCACCACCTGGGCCGAGATGGCCAAGCTGGTCGAGGCTATCGCGTGCGGCCTGCATCAGGCCGGCCTGCAGCGCGGCGAACACATGATCGTCATCGGTGCCAACCGCCCCCGCCTCTACGCCACCATGCTCGCGGCCCAGTCGCTGGGCGCCATTCCTGTGCCGCTGTACCAGGACGCGGTGGGTGGTGAGTGCGTCTACCCCATCAACAACGCCGATGTGCGCTTCGCCGTGGTGGAGGATCAGGAGCAGGTCGACAAGATGCTGGAGATTCGCGAAGAATGTCCGCAACTCAGCCACATCTACTTTGACGATCCGCGCGGCCTGCGCAAGTACGACGAGCCGGGCCTGAGCGCCATGGAAGAGCTGATTGCCGCCGGCCAGGCTTTTGCCAAGATCCATCCCCAGCTGTTCCAGGGCGAAGTGGACAAGGCCAGCCCCAGCGATGTGGCGTCGATGTTTTTCACGTCAGGCACCACGGGCAAACCCAAGGGCGTGGTCCACACCCACAGCACCCTGATCGACCGCGCCGCGGTGGGCGCCAGGTTCGACAAGCTCACGGCATCCGACGAGGTGCTGGCCTATCTGCCACCCGCCTGGATCGGGCAGAACATCTTTTCCTACGCCCAGTGGTTGGTGGCGGGCTACGTGGTCAACTGCCCGGAATCAGGCGCCACGGTGGCCATCGATCTGAATGAAGTGGGACCCACCTACTACTTCGCACCGCCCCGTGTGTTTGAAGGCCTGTTGACCACGGTGATGATCCGCATGGAAGACGCCGGTGCGATCAAGCGCAAGATGTTCCATGCCGCCATGGCTGTGGCTCAGCGCGTGGGGCCCGACCGCATGGACGGCAAGTCCATCGGCTTGCTCGACTCCATCAAATACGCCTTGGGCAACTTCTTTGTCTACGGCCCATTGCGCAACACCCTTGGCTTCAGCCGCGTGCGGGTGGCCTACACCGCTGGCGAAGCGATCGGCCCAGACCTTTTCAGCTTCTACCGCTCCATCGGCATCAACCTGAAGCAGCTCTACGGCTCGACCGAAACCGCCGTGTTTGTCTGCCTGCAGCCCGATCACGAAGCGCGCGCCGACACCGTGGGTGTGCCGTGTGAAGGCGTGGAGATCAAGCTGGCCGACAACGGCGAGATCATGGTCAAGTCGCCGGGCCTGCTCAAGGAGTACTACAAAAACCCCGAGGCCACGGCAGAGGTGCTCACCGCCGACGGCTGGTACCACACCAGCGATGCCGGCTTCATCGACGCATCGGGCCACCTCAAGATCATCGACCGGGTGAAAGACGTGGGCCGCATCAAGGGCGGCGTTTTTGACAACGCCATGTTTGCGCCCAAGTATGTCGAGAACAAGCTCAAGTTCTTCTCCTACATCAAGGAGTCGGTGGCCTACGGCGACCAGCGCGAGAAGGTCTGCGTGATGGTCAACATCGACATGGAAGCCGTTGGCAACTGGGCCGAGCGCAAGAACCTGCCGTATGCGGGCTACACCGACCTGGCACAAAAACCCGAGGTGTACGAACTCATCCGCGACTGTGTGGAGAAAGTCAACGCCGATTTGAGCCGCGACGAACTGCTGGCAGGCAGCCAGGTGAGCCGCTTCCTGATCCTGCACAAGGAGCTCGATGCCGATGACGGTGAGCTCACCCGCACCAACAAGGTTCGCCGCGGGTTCATCGGCGAGAAGTACGGCGTGCTGATCGACGCCCTCTATGGCGATAAAACCGAGCAGTACATCGAAACCCAGGTGAAGTTTGAAGACGGACGCACCGGCAGCGTGAGCGCCACGCTCAAGGTTGCCGACGCCAAGACCTTTGCCCAGGTGAAGGCCGCCGCATGAAGCCCAACGCCACCCAGATCAACATGGCGCAAGCCCCTCGACAGGCTCACGGTGAACGGACATTTGTATGAGCGATAAAAAAATCGGCGACGTCATTCTCGACGTCAACAACATCAGCCTGCGATTTGGCGGTGTCAACGCGCTGACCGACATCTCCTTCAACGTGAAGGAGCACGAGGTGCGCGCCATCATCGGCCCCAACGGCGCAGGCAAGAGCTCCATGCTCAACTGCATCAACGGCGTCTACACCCCGCAAGAAGGCTCCATCACGTTTCGGGGCAAGAAGTTTGACCACATGAGCTCGCGCCAGGTGGCCGAAATGGGCATTGGCCGCACCTTCCAGAATCTGGCGCTGTTCAAGGGCATGAGCGTGATCGACAACATCATGACCGGCCGCAACCTGCACATCAAGAGCAACATCTTCCTGCAGGCGCTGCGCATCGGCCCCGCGCAAAAAGAAGAAGAGCAGCACCGAGAGTACGTCGAACACATCATTGATTTCCTGGAAATCCAGGCCTATCGCAAGACCCCGGTAGGCCAACTGCCCTACGGCCTGCAAAAGCGGGTTGACCTGGGCCGCGCCCTCGCCATGGAGCCCCAGGTGATGCTGCTGGACGAGCCCATGGCCGGCATGAACATGGAAGAGAAGCAGGACATGAGCCGCTTCATCCTGGATGTGAACGATGAATTCGGCACCACCATCGTTCTGATCGAACACGACATGGGCGTGGTGATGGACATTTCCGACCGCGTGGTGGTGCTCGACTACGGCAAGAAGATTGGCGACGGCACACCCGACGAAGTGCGCAACAACGAAGAAGTCATCACCGCCTACCTCGGTACTTCAGATTGATGGAACACGACACCATGCACTCCACAACCACAACCCAGCGCACACCAATGCGCCAACCCAGAGCGCCGCAGAACCGCCCTCTGACAAGCTCAGGCCAGGCTGCCAGCGCAGCCCCCTTCAGGTTGGATGCGGCTGCGCGCAGCGAGCCAGCAACGGGGGAGAGATAAATCATGGGATTTTTCATCGAAGCATTCATTGGCGGCCTGATGGCCGGCATGCTGTATTCACTGGTCGCTCTGGGTTTTGTCCTGATCTACAAGGCCTCCGGCGTTTTCAACTTCGCGCAAGGTGCGATGGTGTTGTTCGCCGCGCTGGCCATGGCCCGCTTCTCGGAGTGGATTCCTGGCTGGCTGGGCATAGAGAGCAAACTGATGGGCAACGTCATCGCATTTGCCTTGGCGGGTTGCGTGATGTTTGTGCTGGCCTGGCTGATCGAGCGCCTGGTTTTGCGCCACCTGGTGAACCAGGAAGGCGTTACGCTGTTGATGGCCACACTGGGCATCAGCTACTTCCTCGACGGCCTGGGCCAGACCCTGTTTGGCAGCGACATCTACCAGATCGATGTGGGCATGCCCAAAGATCCGCTGTTCCTGTTTGAGAACACGTTCGATGGCGGTGTGCTGGTGAACATGGAGGACGTCTACGCGGCCTGCGTCGCGGCTTTGCTGGTCGCTGTGCTGTCGCTGTTTTTCCAGAAAACATCTACCGGCCGCGCCCTGCGCGCCGTGGCGGATGACCATCAGGCCGCGCAATCCATTGGTATCCCGCTCAACCGCATCTGGGTCATTGTCTGGTTCGTGGCCGGTATCACCGCACTGGTGGCCGGTGTGATCTGGGGTTCCAAGCTGGGGGTCCAGTTTTCGCTCACCACAGTGGCCTTGCGCGCCTTGCCCGTGATCATCCTGGGTGGCCTCACTTCAGTGCCCGGCGCCATCATCGGCGGCCTGATCATCGGCGTGGGTGAGAAGCTCTCAGAGGTTTACCTTGGCCCCTATGTGGGCGGTGGTATCGAAATCTGGTTTGCCTACATGCTGGCCCTGGTGTTCCTCCTGTTTCGGCCACAAGGTTTGTTCGGCGAGAAGATCATTGACCGAGTCTGAGTTTTTGCGGAAAAGACCAGGGCCGCTTAGCGCGCCTGCTCTTTCCCCAACCGTATAGGAATTCCGATGTTTTACAGAGAAAACGGTCAGTTCAAGACCTCTTACCGCGCCGATCAGCAGATCTTTGCCATCGCGCAAGACCGCTGGGCCATCTACGCGCTGATCGCCTTCGCATTCATCGCTGTGCCGTTCATGGTGGACGAGTACATGTACCGGGCCATCCTGATCCCCTTCCTGATCCTGGCGCTGGCCGCGATCGGCGTGAACATCCTGGTGGGCTACTGCGGCCAGATTTCGCTGGGTTCGGGCGCCTTCATGGCGGTGGGCGCCTACATGGCCTACAACACCTACATCCGCATCGACGGCATGCCCCTGATCGTAGCCTTGCTCTCGGGAGGGGTCTTCGCCACCCTGGTGGGCATCATCTTCGGCATACCGAGTTTGCGGGTGAAGGGGCTCTACCTCGCCGTGGCCACCCTGGCGGCGCAGTTCTTCTGCGACTGGGCTTTCCTGCGCATTGGCTGGTTCACCAACAACACCTCTTCGGGCTCGGTCTCAGTGTCCAACCTGCAGGTGTTCGGCTGGACCATCAACACCCCAGTTGAAAAGTACCTGTTCTGCCTGGGCTTCCTGGTCGTGTTTGCCTTGCTCGCAAAAAACCTGGTGCGCTCGGCCGTGGGCCGTGAGTGGATGGCGATCCGTGACATGGACGTGGCCGCGGCTGTCATCGGCATTCGCCCCATGTACGCCAAGCTCAGTGCCTTTGCCGTGAGTTCTTTCATCATCGGCGTGGCCGGCGGCCTGTGGGGTTTTGTACACCTGGGTTCGTGGGAGCCCGCAGCCTTCTCCATTGACCGCTCGTTCCAGCTGCTCTTCATGGTGATCATCGGCGGCATGGGCTCCATCATGGGCAGCTTCTTTGGCGCGGCCTTCATCGTTGTTCTGCCCATCTTCCTGAACCAGTTCCTGCCCTTCCTCGGTTCGATGGTGGGCATTGAGATTTCCACTGCGGCGGTATCGCACACCGAATTCATGATTTTCGGTGCGCTGATCGTCTGGTTCCTGATCGTGGAGCCCCACGGTCTGGCCAAGCTGTGGAGCATTGGAAAACAGAAGTTGCGGCTCTGGCCCTTCCCGCACTGAAAGCTCGACCGTCTGCACTCGCCGAGCATCAGGGTACATCCCGATGGGGACATTCCCGATGCACAAACAGCGTCAGCCGGTTGAACTCAAGGGCCCTGGTTTTTGTGTGTGTTTTTATCCCTAGGAGACAAGAGAAATGAAAATTCGTAACCTCGTACTTTCTGTGTCAGCAGCCTGCATCGGCATGTCAGCGGCTTTGGTCGCCCCTTCGGCCATGGCGCAAGCCAAAGAGCAGTTCTTCCCTTCCCTCGTGTACCGCACCGGCGCCTATGCGCCCAACGGCGTGCCGTTTGCCAACGGCATGGCCGATTACATGAAACTCGTCAACCTGCGCGGCGGCATCAACGGTGTCAAGACGCTGGTTGAAGAGTGCGAAACCGGCTACGCCACCGACCGTGGTGTCGAGTGCTACGAGCGCCTGAAAGGCAAGAACGGTGGCGCCACCGTGTTCCAGCCACTCTCCACCGGCATCACTTTCGCGCTGACCGAAAAGGCCCCCATCGACAAGATCCCGCTGATCACCGCCGGCTATGGCCGCAGCGAATCGGCTGACGGCGGCGTGTTCAAGTGGAACTTCCCGCTGGCTGGCACCTATTGGGTGGCTGCCGACACCATCATCCAGGACATCGGCAACAAGGCCGGCGGTCTGGACAAGCTCAAGGGCAAGAAGATTGCACTGGTCTACCACGACAGCCCGTTCGGCAAAGAGCCTATCCCGCTGTTGCAAGAGCGCGCAGCCATGCACGGTTTCTCGCTCACCCTGCTGCCTGTCACCCACCCCGGTGTGGAACAGAAAGCCACCTGGCTGCAGATCCGCCGTGATCGCCCCGACTACGTGATCAACTGGGGCTGGGGCGTGATGAACTCCACCTTGCTGAAAGAAGCCCAGGCCACTGGCTACCCCCGCGAGAAGATCTATGGCGTGTGGTGGGCAGGTGCCGAACCTGATGTGAAAGACGTGGGCATGGGCGCCAAGGGCTACAACGCGGTGATGATGCAGCACGGCGCCGAACAGGATTCCCCGGTGGCCAAGGAGATTATCAGCAAGCTGCACGACAAGGGTCAGGGCACCGGGCCAAAAGAAGAGGTCGGCGAAGTGCTTTACATGCGTGGTCTCACCGCTGCCATGTTTGCCGTTGAGGGCGTGCGCGCAGCGCAAGAGCGCTTTGGCAAGGGCAAAGTCATGACCGGCGAGCAAGCGCGCTGGGGCTACGAAAACCTGAACCTGACGCAGGCCAAACTCGACGCGCTGGGCTTCAAAGGCGTGATGCGCCCGATCTCTACCAGCTGCAAAGACCACATGGGTGCTGCCTGGGCACGTGTCCACACCTGGGACGGCACGAAGTTCGTCTGGTCTTCCGATTGGCTGAAGGGCGATGAGCAAATCATCAACCCGATGGTCAAGGCGGCCGCCGACAAGTACGCGGCAGACAAGAAGCTGACACGCCGCACACCGGCCGACTGCCAAAGCTAAGCCCTCCCCGCCACAGCGATTGACCCACCCCTGCCGCGCTTTGCGCGGCCCCCTCAAGGGGGCGACACCAACGGGCCGGCAAAGCCGGACCCTAGGTGTCACGGGGAGGGGCGACTGCTCGCGAAAGGGCCACTCAACAACGGCTGGATCGAGCTTCAGCCGCCATTCACAAGACCAGCTTGCTGCTGCGTCTTGTGAATGGTCAGCAAGGAAAACGCTATGAGCACTTCTCCCAACATCGTTCTCAATGTCAACGGCATTGAGGTCATTTACAACCACGTGATTCTCGTGTTGAAGGGCGTTTCCCTCAACGTTCCCGAGGGTAAGATCGCGGCCATCCTGGGTGGCAACGGGGCGGGTAAAACCACCACGCTGCGTGCCATCTCCAACCTGCTCAAGGGCGAGCGCGGTGAGGTCACCAAGGGCAGCATCGAGTTGCGCGGTGAGCGCATCGAAAACCTCTCGCCCGCTGATCTGGTGAACCGGGGGGTGGTGCAGGTGATGGAGGGGCGCCATTGTTTTGCCCACCTCACCATCGAAGAAAACCTGATGACCGGTTCCTACACGCGAACCGACAAGGCCGAAATTGCGCGCAACCTGGAAAAGGTTTATACCTACTTCCCTCGCCTCAAAACGCGCCGCACTTCGCAAGCCGCCTATACCTCTGGCGGTGAGCAGCAGATGTGTGCCATTGGCCGCGCCTTGATGACCAACCCCAGCATCGTGTTGCTCGACGAACCCTCCATGGGCCTGGCCCCACAGCTGGTCGAAGAAGTGTTCAACATCGTGCGCGACCTCAACACCAAAGAGAAAGTCACCTTTCTGCTCGCCGAGCAAAACACCAACATGGCACTGAAGTACGCCGACTACGGCTACATCATGGAAAGCGGTCGCGTGGTGATGGACGGTGCAGCGGCCGATTTGCGCAACAACGAAGACGTGAAAGAGTTTTATCTTGGCATGGGCGGCAGCGAACGCAAGTCGTTCAAGGACGTGAAGAGCTACAAGCGGCGTAAGCGCTGGCTGGCTTGAATGGCTTCCCCCTGCGCCGCCTTCGGCGTCACCCCCTCAAGGGGGCGGCGCTGGCGGTCCGGCAAAGCCGGTCCCGCGGCGCCCTTGGTTAGACACCTCACACTCCACCACTTGTATTGATTGCCATGTCCGATTTTTTCGACGCCCTAGAATCCCGATCCTCTGCCGAACGCGAAGCAGACCAGATGGCATCGTTGGCCGGGCAGGTGTCGCATGCTCAGGCGCACAGCGCCGCCTTCACCGCCATCCTGAAGGGCGTCGACGCCAGCACCGTGAACAGCCGCGAGGCCTTGGCGAAACTGCCGGTCACACGCAAGCACGAACTGCTGGAGCTGCAGAAAGCTTCGCGCGCTCAAGGTGGCGATGCGTTTGGTGGGTTTTCTGCGCTGGTGCGCGGACCAGCGATGTCGCGTGTTTTCGCCAGCCCCGGTCCCATCTACGAACCGGAAGGTGCGAAGGCCGACTACTGGCGCACAGGGCGAGCCCTGTACGCCGCCGGTTTTCGGTCGGGTGAGCTGGTGCACAACGCCTTCAGCTACCACATGACCCCGGGCGCGTTCATCCTGGAAAGCGGTGCCCATGCCGTGGGCTGTACCGTGTTCCCAGCCGGCACCGGCCAGACCGAACAACAGCTCGATGCCATTCGCGATCTGCGGCCCAATGCCTACACCGGCACGCCCAGTTTCCTGCGCATCCTGCTGGAAAAGGCCGCTGAAGCCCAAGTGGATGTCAGTTGCATAAAGAAGGCATCGGTGGGCGGTGAAGCCTGTCCCCCCAGCCTCACGGCCTGGTTCAAGGAGCACGGCGTGGATGTGTACCAGACCTATGCCACCGCCGATCTCGGCCTGGTGGCCTTTGAGACATCGCCCCGCGAGGGACTGGTGCTGGAAGAAGGCGTGATCGTGGAAATCGTGCGCCCGGGCACGGGCGATCCCGTGACCGAGGGCGAAGTCGGGGAGCTGGTGGTGACCTCGCTCAATCCGGCCTACCCCCTGATCCGTTTTGGCACTGGCGATCTGTCTGCGGTGTTGCCCGGCAACTGCCCGAGCGGGAGAACCGGGCCCCGCATCAAGGGCTGGATGGGACGCGCCGATCAGACGACCAAGGTCAAGGGCATGTTCGTGCACCCCGGCCAGGTGGCCGACATCACCAGGCGCTTCCCAACCGTGAAAAGGGCGCGCCTGGTGATCAGTGGCGAAATGGCCAACGACCAGATGTGCCTGCAGGTTGAAGCAATCGATGTCGATGACCACCTGCGGGATCAGCTGGAAAGCACGATGCGCGAAGTGACCAAACTGCGCGGGCAGGTGCAAATCGTGCGGGTCGGCAGCCTGCCCAACGATGGCAAGGTGATTGAAGACACCCGCAGCTACCAATAAGCGAACGGGCTTCTTCGCTGTTTTCGCCGGCGCACTCAGCGCAACTGGAAGCGCCCCATGTGGTGCGCCAGTTCGACAGCCGAATGCACACCCATTTTTTCGAAAATGTTGGCTCGGTGGAACTCCACGGTGCGTGGAGTGATCCCGAGATGGTCGGCGATATTCTTGTTGTAGTGGCCCTGCAACAGTTCATCCAGAACCTCGCGTTCGCGTCCACTCAAACTCGCCAAGGCTTGACGCAGGCGCTGCGCCAGCTGGGTTTCCTCGCTCATCACGGCCTGCAGCGCAGCTTCCACGCGGTCCACCAGCTCGTTGTCCTGGAACGGTTTCTCCAGGAAATCCCAGGCACCCTTCTTCACCGCAGCCACCGCCATGCCCACGTCGCCATGGCCGGTCAGGAACAGCACCGGCCAGGGGCAGGCCAGTGCATTCAGCGCTTCAAAGGTGGCCAACCCTGACAGCGGCTCCATGCGAATGTCGAGCAATACGACCGCGGGCGCCCAACGATCGGCCTGGGCGCGAGCGGCGCCCAGAAAGTCCTCGCCCGATGCCCAGGCCTGCACCTGATGGCCGCGCGAGTCGAAGAGCCAAGCCAACGCATCCCGAAAATCGGGGTCGTCGTCAACCACATGAATGGCAGGCGTTGAAGGGTTCATCTGGAAAGATCTTTGGGCAAGCCCTGGGTCTCTTGGTCTGGCACAACTGAAGTCTGCATTTTCACCCCATCAACCTGTTGGGGGTCCTTGGGCAGTTTCACCGTGAAACAGGCGCCCCCCAATTCACGCGCCGGCGTGACATCGATGACGCCGTGGTGGGCCTCGATCACCGAGCGGCAAATCGCCAACCCCATGCCCATGCCATCGTCTTTGCCACTGAAAAAGGCATTGAAGACCTGATCGCGCTGATCGGGTGCAACACCAGGGCCACTGTCGCTCACCGACAAAAGACAATGCGTCAGTCCGTCTTCCAGCGCGATCTGGACCAAGGGCTCGCGTTCGCCCTGCTGCGCCCAGTGTTCTGCGTTGTGGACCAGATTGAGCACCGCGTGCTCCAGCAGCAACGCATCGGCCTCTATCCAGACGGGGCGGCTCGCCAGCCGAAGCCGGATCGGTCCGGCGCGTTGCCGTTGCAAGGGCTCGATCACCCGGCGCAAAAATGCATTCAGATCCAGGGGCTGGCGGCTCATCTCACGACGGCGGGCAAAGGCATTTACCCGCTGGATGATGCGACCGGCCTTGGCCGAGAGCTGCTCCATGCGCTCTACCACGCTGGTCAACTCTTCATCACTCAGGCGCCCCTGACGCAAGCGGTTGAGCAGGCCGTTGGCAAAGCCGCTCAGCGCGCCCAGCGGCTGGTTGAGTTCGTGCGCCAGGGTGGACGCGACCTCCCCCATGGCCACCAGCCGCCCGGAGGCTTCCAGTTTTTCCTGCTGGCGCGCCGCCATGCGCTCGGCACGCTTGCGCTCACTGATATCCAGCACCGAGCTCATCCAGCCCAGGGGTTCTCCAGTGGCCGTGGTGAGCGGGGCCTCGTGCACGAGCACATCCACCAGATGCCCACTCTTGTGTTGAAACTGCACCTCGACGCCCGCGAGATCCGTGCCTTTGGCCGTCACACCGCGGTGGAGGAGATCCAGCTCGGCCACCATGCCGGGTGGCCAATAGGGCATGGGTGCACTGCGGCCAATGAGGTCTTTGGGTTCAAAACCCACCATGCGACAGAACGCCCGGTTGACATACAGGATGCGGCCCTTTCGGTCCCAGGCCCGCAAGCCAATGGTCGCCGCATTTTCCATTGCCATGCGCAGGGCCACCTGGGCCTTCAGCTGCACCTCCATGCGCTGGCGCTTCACAAAATCCCGCCTCAGGGCATACAAAGCCGCCAGCATGCCCAGCAAACAAACCAACGCCACCAGAAAGAAGGTTCGCGGCACCGTTGGAGAATCGGAAATCGTGGTGCGCATCTGAAGCGCGAGGTCCACGCCCGGCAACTCCAGAAATGCCTGATCGGGCGGCGCAGGGTCGCGTCGGGCCTGCGCCAGCTGAGGCTCCGACATGAGTGACACCTCATGGCTGTCGGTGAACCAGGCGGGGATGAATGCACGCACCGCATCTTGCAGAGACAGTCGGGCCAGGTAATGACCCGAGAACGCACCCCGGTCAAACAAGGGCACCGCCATCCAGATGATGGCCATGGACCCAGGGGTCAAACCATTCAACGGGCCACCATAGGCGGGCCGGCGCAACTCCCGCGCCACGTCCTGCATCACCATCAAGGCCTCACCATCGGCGGACTGCAGCCCTTGATCCTGGGCCAGGGCACGCCCCACTGGCGAATCTTTTAAGGCGGCGCCTGCCGGCAGCCAGCCATGCACCAGCACCACACCGGGCTCACGCAGCAACAAGCCCGCCTGCACGCCTTCGGCCTGCACGTCCATCCCCACACGGGAAGGATCGCGCGTGCGGTGCGCCAAAACCTGCAGATCGTCCTCCAGACGCCGAAAGTGAAAACGCGCGCTTTGTTCCAGCCACTGAAGATCCGCGGTTTTGCGCCGCTGGTCTTCTTCGGCCTCAAACGTCTGCAAGTACAACACCAGCGCCACCACAGCCACCGCCAACATGAGCAGCAAACCGAGCAACCACCAGGTCGCGCGCCGCCCCCGGCCACCCGAGCCCCCGTCTGGCCGGGTCAGCAGTTCGAAATCCAATAAAGCGTCAGGGGGAGTGGGGTTCATGCCTGGGTGGTGGGTGGCGCCGCGTTGCACTAGCATAGCGGTGATGTCCATGCCTGTGCCTATCCGTCTGAACTTGCGCATGCGCTTGCGCCACGCCTTGCCGCTCATGGCGCTGGCATTTGGTATGGGCCTGCTGAGCCTGCCTGCGGCGGCACTCGCAGAGCCGCTCAAGATTCGCTTCGCCCACGTGGTGGCACAAGACACACCCAAAGGCCTGGCCGTGGAGCGGTTCAAGACACTGGTGGCCGAGCGCAGTGGCGGGCGCATGGTGGTGGAGGTCTATGCAGGCTCCTCGGTCTATGGCGACCTTGACGAAATGCAGGCTCTGCAGGCCGGCGCAGTGGAAATGCTGGCGCCATCGCTCTCCAAGTTCGGTCGGGTGGGGTTTCCTGAATTCGAGTTGTTTGACCTGCCCTACCTGTTTGACACCCTGCAAGATGTGCACCGCATCACCGATGGCCCCTTGGGTGCCCGATTGCTCAAAAGCCTGGAGCGCCAGGGCATGGTTGGCCTGGGCTTTCTGGACAACGGGTTCAAACACATGAGCGCCAACCGACCCTTGTTGCGGCCCGCCGACTTCTCGGGCCTGCGCATGCGGGTGCAAACCTCACGCGTGATCGCCGCGCAAATGCGGGCGCTCGGCGCAGTTCCCGTCCAGCTGCCGTTTGGTGCGACCCGACAAGCCTTGGCCCGACAGGTGGTCCAAGGCACCGAGAACCCCTTGTCGAATTTCTGGACCCAGGGCATGCACCGCGTGCAATCCGACCTCACACTCACAGGACACGCCTACCTCGGCTACGCGGTGGTCACAGGGCAGCGGTTCTGGCGCAGTCTGTCCCCCGGGGATCAGCGCTTGCTCCGCGAAGCCCTGAACGACGCGCTGCGCTACGGCAACCAGATTGCCGACAGCCAGAACAGCAAAGCACTGGTCTCCTTGCGCCAGGCAGGTACCACCGCAGTGCACGAGCCTTCTGCAGCGCAACGCCAACTGCTGCGAGACACCGTGCAAACGGTGCACCAGCAACTGGGCCAGCGCATCGGGCCGCAATGGATCCAGGACGCCCACGCGGCCCTCCATCGCCCCTGACGCTGAGCTGACGACTTCAGGGTTTTCCCTGCTGTTGAAGGCCACAGTTGGCCGCGTCGCCAAGCCTCCTTACACTGTCGGTCAGTCCAATCCGGACCGAACTTGCATTGGAGACAAACCCCATGAAACTCAAATTCGCCCTCGCAGCCGCCTTGTTCGCTGTTGGCTTGAACACCTACGCCGCCCCCATCGTCATCAAGTACAGCCACGTGGTGGCCGACGTGACCCCCAAGGGTCAGGCTGCCCTGAAATTCAAGGAATTGGCCGAGAAGAAGCTCGCCGGTAAAGTGGAAGTGCAAGTGTTCCCCAACAGCCAGCTGTTTGGTGACGGAAAGGAAATGGAAGCGCTGTTGCTGGGCGACGTGCAAATCATCGCGCCTTCGCTGGCCAAATTCGGCAAGTACACCCCCAAGCTGCAGATTTTTGACCTGCCCTTCCTGTTCACCGACCTGGCTGCGGTTGACCGCTTCCAGGCCAGCAAAGACGGTCAGGCGCTGTTGAGCTCGATGAACAAAAAGGGCATCACCGGCCTGGGCTATCTGCACAACGGCATGAAGCAGTTGTCGGCCAACAAGCCACTGGGCATGCCCGGCGATGCAAAGGGTTTGAAGTTCCGCATTCAGGCGTCTGACGTGCTGGAATCCCAGTTCAAGGCTGTGGGCGCCAATCCACAGAAGCTCTCTTTCGCCGAGGTGTACCAGGCCCTACAAACAGGCGTGGTCGATGGTGCCGAGAACCCATGGTCCAACATCTACAGCAAGAAGTTCCATGAAGTACAGGGCTACATCATGGAGAGCAACCACGGCGTGCTCGACTACATGGTCATTACCAACACCAAGTGGTGGGACGGTCTGCCAGCCGATGTGCGCAAGGGCCTGAACGAAGCCATGCAAGAGTCGATCAAGTTCGGCAACAAAGTGGCCAACGAAGAAGATGCCGAATTCCGCAAGAAAGTGATCGCCGACAACAAGGGCAAAGTGTTGCCGATGAGTGCAGAGCACCTGAAGGCTTGGCGCGCCGCCATGCAGCCCGTGTGGAAGCAGTTTGAAGGCGATATCGGTGCCGACCTGATTCAGGCCGCACAAAAAGCCAACAAGTAAGCGGGCAAATCGCTCACCTCCTCCAGAACCCCGGCCCCGTCCGGGGTCTTTTTTGGAATCATCATGCTGAAAATCCTCGACCGACTCGAAGAGTGGATCATGTCCCTCATGCTGCTGGCCATGACCTCCCTCGCATTTATGCAGGTGGTGCGCCGCTATATCTTCAACACCAACTTTTCATGGAACCTGGAGCTCACCACCGTGTGCTTTGCGATCATGATTTTTGTGGGCATTTCTTACGGCGTGCGTGTGGGCTCCCACATCGGTGTGGACGCGCTGGTCAAGCAAATGCCCGCGGGCATGCAGCGTACCGCCGGTATCGTGGTGGTGTTGCTTTGCTTGGTGTATGTGGGCTTCGTGATGGTGGGCGCCACCGAATACGTTGGCAAGATGAAAGAAGTGGGCATTGAATTCGACGACATGCCTATCGAGCGCTGGCAGGTGCTGATCATCATGCCGATCGGCTACGCCATGGTGGCGTTCCGCTTCCTCCAGATCCTGTGGAACCTGATCACAGGCAAAACCACCAGCCTGCACCTGGCTGACGAAGTGGCTGACGCCATGAAACTCAACGCCGACAAGGAATCCGCATGAACACGATCTTGCTTTTTACCTGCCTGTTCATCTTTCTGGCAATGGGCATGCCGGTGGCCATTGGCCTGGGCTTGTCCAGCCTGTTGACGATCTTTTTCTTCTCGCAAGACTCGCTGGCTTCGATGTCGATCAAGCTGTTTGAGACCAGCGAGCACTACACGTTGTTGGCGATTCCATTCTTCGTGTTGGCGGGCAATCTGATGTCCACCGGTGGGGTGGCACGCCGCATGGTCAACTTCGCCATCGCGGCGGTTGGTCACATGCGCGGCGGCCTGGCTATCGCTTCGATTCTGGCGTGCATGCTGTTCGCGGCGGTGTCGGGCTCCAGCCCGGCCACGGTGGTGGCGATTGGATCGATTGTGATCGCTGGCATGATGAAAAACGGCTACACCAAAGAGTTTGCGGCGGGCGTGATCTGCAACGCCGGCACGCTGGGCATCCTGATTCCCCCGTCCATCGTGATGGTGGTCTATGCCGCGGTGACCGAAGTGTCGGTGGGCCGCCTGTTCATGGCGGGCGTGGTGCCCGGCATCTTGTTGGGTCTGATGCTCATGGCCGCCGTCTGGTGGCGCGCTGGCAAGCTGCAACTGACGCCGCCTGCCAAAGCACCTTTGCGCGAGGTATTGAGCAAATTCCGGGAATCCATGTGGGGCTTGGCCTTGCTGGGCATCATCATGGGCGGCATCTACGGTGGTGTGTTCACGCCCACCGAAGCCGCCGCAGTGGCTGCCGTGTATGCCCTGTTCGTGGCGGTGTTCATCTACCGCGACCTCGGGTTCAAGGACCTGCCCGAAGTGTTCCTGGAGTCCTCCAAGACCACTGTGATGCTGATGTTCATCGTGGCCAACGCCTTGTTGTTTGCCCACGTGCTCACCACCGAGCGCATCCCGCAAACGATCGCTGAATCCATCTTGGGCATGGGCATGACACCCTGGATGTTCCTGATTGTGGTCAACGTGATGTTGCTGGTGGCCGGCGCGTTCATGGAGCCCACCGGTGTGATCCTGATCCTGGCGCCCATCCTGTTCCCGATCGCCACTCAGCTCGGCATTGACCCGATCCACCTGGGTGTGATCATGGTGGTGAACATGGAGATCGGTATGGTGACGCCGCCGGTGGGGTTGAACCTGTTCGTCACCGCAGGGGTCACCAAGATGACCTTGATGCAGGTTACCCGCGCTGCGCTGCCTTGGCTCTCGGTACTGATGGTGTTCCTGATCATAATCACCTACATTCCGGCCATCACTCTGGCACTGCCCAACGCGATCTTTGGCCCTTGAGTTTCAAGACGGTGGCCATCTAGACGGAAAGGCCTGGGGCAACTGCCCCAGGCCTTTTTTTCGGCCCATCTACGTGTTTTCCTTCATAGCGCAGGAGGAGGTCATCGCTAACATCATCAAAACACCGCTGCCGTCAGGCTGCGACCACCCAAAGCGGCAAGCCATCGCAGGTCCTATATGAATACCCCGCCCTTACCTGTTTCGGATACGAGCGCTCTGATTGCCCTGGCGCCATTGCGCCTTGCGGACGCCATCACCGAACGTTCCCGGCAGACGCGGGCTGCATCGCGGTAAGCGGCTCACAGGGGGGCTCGAGTTCTGCGCGGTATGCCCAAGCGGCCCACCCTTCGCTCATCGTGTTCGACGACGCAGGCGTGGGCAAAGAGGTTGCAGGGAATGTGGGCTTGCACAAGCAACGGCCCTCGCCCTGGACGCCGCACCCGGCACGGCATTGAAGTTTCTGTTAGATCCCACCCCGAGGAAGCCCGCATGTACCACCCCTCCGAAACCAGCCGCACGCCCCGTCGACAGCTGATCCTTGTCGCGGCGGCTGGCGCCGCACTGGCCCTGTCTGGCCCCTTATGGGCTCAGGCAGCCTGGCCATCCAAACCGCTGCGCATCGTGGTGCCCTTTTCGCCCGGGGGAACAACCGACCTGCTGGCCCGTGTGCTGGCGCCTGAACTCAGTCAGGCGCTGGGACAACCGGTGGTCATCGAGAACAAGGGCGGTGCGGGCGGCAACATCGGTGCCGACACAGTGGCCAAGGCCTCGCCCGATGGCTACACCCTGCTCATGGGTACCGTCGGCACCCACGGCATCAACAAATCGCTCTACAGCAAACTGTCCTACGATCCGCAAAAAGACTTCGCTCCCATCACCCTGGTGGCAGGGGTGCCCAATGTGATGATCATGAACACCCAGCGCGCCAAAGAGTTGGGCATCCAGTCGGTCCCCGATTTCGTGCGGTATGCCAAGGCCCACCCCGGCCAACTCAACATGGCGTCCAGTGGCAACGGGACCTCCATCCATCTCGCCGGCGAGCTTTTCAAATCGCGAACCGGGATTTTCATGGCCCACATCCCCTACAAGGGATCCGGACCGGCGATGAAAGACATGCTGGGCGCCCAGATGGACGTGATGTTTGACAACCTGCCGTCGGCCATGCCACACATCCAGTCGGGCAGTCTCAAAGCCTTTGCTGTGACCAGCGCAGCCCGAACGCCCAGCTTGCCCGACCTGCCCACGGTCGCCGAAGCAGGCCCGCTCCCCGGCTTTGAAGCCAGCTCCTGGTTTGGGCTGCTGGCACCGGCAGGCACGCCGCCAGAGATTGTGAACCGCTTGCAGCAGGAGACCGCCAAAGCGCTGGGCACACCGGCCATCAAGGAACGCCTGCTCGCGCTTGGGGCCATGCCAGGGGGCAACACACCTGCGGCATTTGCCCAACTCATCGACGCCGAAATCAAAAAATGGGCGGGTGTGGTCAAAGCCTCAGGCGCACGGGTCGACTGACCGGCAACTTCAACAACCAAGGCAGCCACCCGAGCGGGTGGACCCGCCCAGGGTCATACCCCCCAGACCACTTCGACCTGTGCCTGCGCGCAGCGCTGCAGCATTTCGACGAAAGGGGTGCTGCGCAAGCGCAACCCCACGGAATCGAACTCAGGCGGTACCTCGCCTTGGGCCTGCGCCTCTTCGCTCAAACGTTTCTGCTCGGCCTCTTCAGCCGCGACGGCGGCTTTGATCGCATCCATGGCCGCGGGCATTTCCGCCGGCTGGATGATGCCTTTCGTCTTGTCCTTGCCCAGGATTTCCAGAATGCGCTCGCCATGCGGCTTCAACATGACCAGATCGCCGGTCTCGCGGGACTTAAAACGGTAAAGGGACATAACAACTCCTGGAACCTCGATTGCACACGCTCCATTCTGCACCGAACGATCGGGTGCGGGTTTTCCCGGTTGGCGTTAGATATTTCATGTCTAAACTAATCAGGCATGAACCCTCGCTCTACAACCCTGCAAAGCGTCCTGTGCATCGGTGGTGGCCCTGCCGGCTTGTATTTCTCGCTGCTGATGAAACAGCGAAACCCTTCGCTGCAGGTGACGGTAGTCGAACGCAACCGCCCGTTTGACACCTTCGGCTGGGGTGTTGTTTTTTCCGACCAGACGCTGCAAAACCTGCAGCGTGCCGACCCCGAATCAGCCCAACTCATTGGCGACGCATTCAACCACTGGGACGACATCGAGGTCTTTTTCAAGGGTCAGAGCGTTCGCTCCGGCGGCCATGGTTTTTGCGGCATCGGTCGCAAGCGCCTGCTCAACATCCTGCAGGAGCGTTGCCTGGCGCTGGGTGTGGACCTGGTGTTTGAAACCGATGTCACCGACGACCAGGCGCTCGCCCTGCAGTACCAGGCCGATCTGGTGATTGCCAGCGACGGCCTCAACAGCCGCATCCGAACGCGTTACGCATCCACCTTTCAGCCGGATATCGACACCCGCCTGTGCCGATTCGTCTGGCTCGGCACGAAGAAAACCTTCGACGCCTTCACCTTTGCCTTCGCGCAGACCGAGCACGGCTGGTTTCAAGCCCACGCTTACAAGTTTGACGCCGACACCTCCACTTTCATTGTCGAGACGCCCGAGTCGGTTTGGCAAGCCCACGGCATCGATGCCATGAGCCAAGAGGATGGCATTGCCTTCTGTCAGCGCCTGTTCGCAAAATACCTGGATGGCCACGATCTCGTCAGCAACGCCAAGCACCAGCGAGGCTCGGCCAGCTGGATCCAGTTTCCACGGGTGATCTGCCACACCTGGGTGCACTGGCAAGACATCGGTGGCAAGACCACGCCTGTCGTTCTCATGGGCGACGCGGCACACACGGCGCACTTCTCCATTGGCAGTGGCACCAAGCTGGCGCTGGAAGACGCGATTGACCTGGCCGACGAATTCAGCCGCCACGGCCATACCGACATGCGTGGTGTACTCCAGAGCTACGAAGCGCGCCGCAGTATCGAAGTGCTGAAGATCCAGAATGCTGCCCGCAACTCCACCGAGTGGTTCGAGCACGTGGACCGCTATACCGGCATGGATGTGCAGCAGTTCGCTTACTCCCTGCTCACGCGCAGCCAGCGCATCAGCCACGAAAACCTGCGGCTGCGCGATGCCAAGTGGCTCGAGGGCTACGAAACTTGGCTGGAAGCCCAGGCCAAACCGGGCTCCGCGCCCCCGCAGCCCCCGACACCGCCCATGCTGCTGCCGCTCACGGTGCGCGGTGTCACGCTGAAAAACCGTATCGTCGTATCGCCCATGGCGCAATACAAGGCGGCCGACGGCGTGGTCGGCGACTGGCACCTGATGCACCTGGGCGCACGCGCCGTCGGCGGCGCCTCACTGGTCATGGTCGAAATGACCAGCCCCACGCCCGAGGGGCGCATCACACCGGGCTGCCCCGGTCTGTGGAACGATGAGCAGCAAGCCGCGCTGCAACGCACCGTGGCGTTCACCCACGCCAACAGCAGCGCGCTCATCGGACTGCAGCTCGGCCACAGCGGGCCCAAAGGCTCAACACAACTCGGCTGGGAGCGAATGGACGAACCGTTGCACGTCGGCAACTGGCCGTTGCTCTCGGCCAGCGCCGCCGCCTACGGGGTGCAAAACCAGGTGCCGCGCGCCATGAGCCGGGCCGACATGGACACCATGACCGCCGCCTTCGTCGCGTCGACCGGCCGCGCTGAGGCCGCCGGCTTTGACTGGCTGGAGCTGCACTGCGCACACGGCTACCTGCTCTCGGCCTTCATCTGCCCACTCACCAACCTGCGCGAGGACGCCTACGGCGGTTCGTTGGAGAACCGCTGCCGCTATCCCCTAGAGGTGTTCAGTGCCATGCGGGCTGTCTGGCCGCCCGGCAAACCCATGAGCGTGCGCATCTCGGCACACGACTGGGCGCCCGGCGGCAACACGCCAGACGACGGTGTTGCCATCGCCCGGCTGTTCCAGTTGGCCGGTTGTGATGTGATCGACGTCTCCTCCGGCCAAACCACGCGCGAGGCCAAACCGGTCTACGGGCGCATGTACCAGACACCGTTTGCCGACCGCATTCGAAACGAAGTCGGCATGCTGACCATGGCTGTGGGCGCGATCTCCGAGGCCGACCATGCCAACAGCATCATCGGGGCCGGCCGCGCCGACCTCTGTGCCGTTGCCCGCCCCCACCTGGCCAATCCGGCCTGGACGCTGCACGAGGCGGCCAAGCTGCAAACCCTCGCCATCGAGTGGCCGCGCCCCTACGAAAGCGGGCGCGACCAGCTCTACCGCGAAATTGCCCGTCAGCAGTCGCTGCATATCAGCGCCGCGACACAGGACCCCGCCGAAACCTCATGAACACGCCTAACGCCAACGACACGCTGGACCTCGAAGCCCGCGCCCACAGCGAACATGCGCACGAATTGCGCCTTTGGCTGCGCCTGCTGACCTGCTCTCAACTGATTGAAAAGCGCGTGCGCACAGGCCTGCGCGAGCAGTTCGACACCACGCTGCCTCGCTTCGACCTCATGGCGCAGCTGGAGCGCCATCCCGATGGCCTGAAGATGAAAGAGCTGTCCCACCGGCTCATGGTCACCGGCGGCAACGTCACCGGCATCACCGACCAGCTGGTGGCCGAAGGCCTGGTCGAGCGCCAGGCAGTGGACGGCGACCGCCGCGCTTTCCGCGTGCGGCTGACCCCTGGGGGACGCAGCGCCTTCGAGCGCATGGCCGTGCAACACGAGCAGTGGATCGTCGCGGCCTTCGAGGGCCTGAGTCCGCGCGAACTTGAGCAGCTGCACAAGTTGCTCGGCCAAGTCAAACAACACCAACTCGACATCAACCAGCGCCTGGGCCCCGAGGCGGAGTAAACACCCGATGAAACACCCCATTCCCGACCGCAACCCCATGCGTGGCCAGTACGGCCCACTGGCACAAACAGCGCCCCAGCACTTCGCCCTCCACTTCCACGACGGCGTGGCCACCGTCACGCTCAACCGCCCCGAGCGCAAAAACCCGCTCACATTCGACTCCTACGCCGAACTGCGTGACTGGTTCCTCGGTCTGCAGAAGGCCACCGACATCAAGGCGGTGGTGCTCACCGGCGCCGGCGACAATTTTTGCTCGGGTGGCGATGTACACGAGATCATCGGTCCGCTCACCAAGATGACCATGCCCGAGCTGCTGGCTTTCACGCGCATGACCGGCTCTTTGGTGAGTGCCATGCGCGCCTGCCCGCAACCCATAGTGGCCGCGCTTGATGGTGTGTGTGCGGGCGCTGGCGCCATGATGGCGCTGGCTTCCGACTTGCGGCTGGGCACGCCCGCCGCCACCGTGGCCTTCTTGTTTACCCGTGTTGGCCTGGCCGGCGCCGATATGGGCGCCTGTGCCCTGCTGCCCCGCATGATCGGCCAGGGCCGCGCCAGTGAGCTGCTGTTGACTGGCCGCACCATGACCGCCCCCGAAGGCCATGCCTGGGGTTTCTTCAATGCGCTGCACGACAGCGGCGCCCTGCTGGCTGCCGCGCACAATCTCGCGGCGCAGCTGGCACAAGGCCCCACTTTTGCGCACGGCATGACCAAGACCATGCTGCACCAGGAATGGGCCATGACGCTGGACCAAGCCATCGAAGCCGAAGCCCAGGCGCAAGCCATCTGCATGCAGACCCAAGACTTCAAACGCGCCTACGAAGCCTTCGCCGCCAAGCAGCGGCCTCAATTCCAGGGAGACTGATATGGATGCCCATTGCCCCTCTTCGCAGCGCCCCAGAATGGGGGCTGGATCCCAGATTTGGCATAGCCCGAGCCGTCGTGCGTGCTGGAAGAGAACCAGCGCACTCTGGAGTTTCTGAATGGTGGCCTTCGAACACCCCCACCCCCGCAGCGAGCCGCCGCCGATGGCCCACCTCGAACTGCCATTTTTCAACGATGGCCACCGGGCCATGGCCCCTTCCCTTGCCGCATGGGCCGGAGAACAGCGCGTGGACGAGGCAGACGATCGCGCCGCCTGCAAGGACTGGGTGCAGCGCCTGGGCAGTGGTGGTTGGCTGCGGTACTGCGTAGCGGCCGCGCATGGCGGCGCGCTGCCTGCACTCGACTCGCGTTCCCTGGTGGTCCTCCGCGAGACGCTCGCATACCATTCGCCTCTGGCCGATTTTGCCTTCGCCATGCAAGGTCTTGGCAGCGGTGCCCTCTCGCTCGCTGGCACACCCGAACAGCAGGCGCGGTACCTGCCCGCGGTTGCCAGCGGCGAAAAGATCACGGCCTTCGCCCTGAGTGAACCCGACGCCGGCTCCGACGTCGCGGCCATGGCCACATCGGCGCAGCAGCGCGCGAGCGGCTGGACACTCAACGGCAGCAAGACCTGGATCAGCAACGGCGATCTCGCAGATTTCTACATTGTCTTTGCCAAGACCCAGCCCGACTCGGGTGCGCGCGGCATCAGCGCCTTTGTCGTCGACGCGCCATGCGCCGGCCTGGACAGCAGCGCTCACATCCACGTGATGGCGCCACACCCGCTCGCAACCTTGGTGTTCAAAGATTGTGCACTCGCCGCCGATGCACTGGTAGGGCCCCTGCACGGCGGGTTCAAGCTCGCCATGCAGACGCTGGATATCTTCCGTGCGTCGGTCGCTGCCGCCGCGCTGGGCATGGCCCGCCGGGCATTCGCCGAGGCTGTGAGTCACGCGAAGCAGCGCAGGATGTTCGGCCAGACACTGGCCGACTTCCAACTCACCCAGGCCCGGATCGGCGAAATGAGCGCCCTCATCGAGGCCGCAGCCATGCTGACCTACCGTGCCGCGTGGATGCGTGACTGCAGCACCACGCAGGGCGCAGGAACGCCGGCCTACACGGCTGCGGCGGCCAGCGCCAAACTCACCGCGACCGAAAACGCCCAACGCGTGATTGACATGGCGTTGCAGATGTTCGGCGGACGCGGCGTACAGGTCGGGCAGGTTGTGGAACACCTGTACCGCGACATCCGCTCGCTGCGCATTTACGAAGGCGCCAGCGAAGTGCAGCTGCTCATCCTGGGCAAACACGCTTTGAAAGCCTGAAATGAAACACGCACACCGCCTTTCCCGCGCCCGCTTCCAGCTGACGATGCCTGTGACCCGCCCCGCGTCTGTCGAAGGGCGGAACCTTGGCCACCGCTGCAGCGTAGGTCACTCCACGCGCTGCCGGCAGCATGTAGCGCAGAAGCCTACCGGGGCTAGGAGAATGTTGTGAGCTCTGTCCAAACCGACCAATATGTGCCGGACCACTTGCCGCCTCGCGAGCAATGGCCAGAACTATCCTACGACCTGCCCGAGCTGCAACTGCCCACTCAACTCAACCTGGTGCAGGCACTGTTCGATCGCGCAGAAGCGGCAGGCCAGGCACATCGACCGATGCTCCGCAGCGATGAGCGCACGTTGAGCTATGCCCAGGCCCGCGCCGAAGTCAATCGCATAGCCAACGCCCTCACCGGCGAGCTCGGACTCGTGCCTGGCAACCGCGTTCTGCTGCGCGGCGGCAACTCCATCGCCATGGCCCTCGTCTGGCTCGGTGTTGTACAGGCTGGCTTGATCGCCGTGGCCACCATGCCACTGCTGCGGGCGCGCGAGCTCTCGTCCATCATCAACAAGTCGCGACCTAGCGCTTCGCTGTGCGACGCCCAACTGCAAGACGAGCTTCAGACCGCCTGGCAGACCAGTGCGGAATGCGCCGCCTTGCCCTTCGTGGTGTTCAACACCACCGACGTCCCACCGGGCTCGCTCGAAGCACTTTCGGCAAAGCAGCCCGATACGGCCAACCCTTGCCCGACTGCCGCCACCGACATCGCATTGCTGGCCTTTACCTCGGGCACCACCGGTAGCCCAAAGGCAGCCGTGCACAGCCACGGCGACGTGCTCGCGGCTTGCGAAACCTGGCCGCGCCATGTGCTGCGCGCCACACCCGACGACATCGTCATGGGTTCTCCGCCGCTGGCTTTCACCTTCGGCCTCGGCGGCCTGCTGGTGTTCCCGATGTGGGCCGGCGCGTCGGTCTATTTCCCCAGCATTCCCTACACCCCCGAGGCCATGGTGACGTTGATGAACCGCGTTGGCGCAACCATCTGCTACACCGCGCCTACCTTTTACCGCCAGATGGCGCCGTTCGCAAAACAACACGGCCTGGGGCGGCTGCGCATCAGCGTGAGCGCCGGCGAGGGCCTGCCAGATGCCACCCGCCAGCTTTGGAAGGAAAGCAGCGGTATCGAAATGCTCGACGGCATCGGTGCCACCGAAATGTTCCATATTTTCATCTCCAGCCCACCCGAAGCCGTGCGGCGCGGCGCCATCGGCCAAGTTGTGCCGGGCTACCAGGCCCGCATCATCGACGACGAGGGCCGCGAGCTCCCGTGTGGCGAAGTCGGCCGCCTCGCCGTCAAGGGGCCAACGGGCTGCCGCTACCTCGACGACCCCCGCCAGGCCAACTATGTACAGGGTGGCTGGAACTTCCCCGGCGATGCCTTCCGCCACGACGCTGACGGTTACTTCTTCTACCAGGCACGCACTGACGACATGATCATCACCGCCGGCTACAACGTGGCCGGCCCTGAGGTGGAGGTGGCCTTGATGGCCCATCCCGCAGTGGCCGAGTGCGGTGTGGTCGGGCGGCCAGACGACGAACGCGGCATGGTCATCGTCGCCTATGTGGTTCTCAAGCCCGGGCACGCCAGCGACCCCAGCCAGATCAAAGCTTTGCAGGACCACGTCAAGCAGACTCTGGCACCCTACAAATACCCTCGCGACGTGGTATTCACCGACAAACTGCCCCGCACCGAAACCGGAAAACTCCAGCGCTTCGCCCTGCGCCAACAAGCTGCCCAAAGTCGCACCTGAACCGAAAGGACATCGCCACCATGAACAGACTCCAACCGCCTGGCTGGGCAACCCCCAAGGGTTATGCCAATGGCATCGCCGCACGCGGCACCCTGATATTCGTCGGTGGCCAGATTGGGTGGGATGCGGCCCAACAGTTCCAGAGCGATGATTTCATTGCCCAAACCCGTCAGGCGCTTGAGAATGTGCACGCCGTGCTGGCGGTGGGCAGTGCCGGACCTGAACACATGGTGCGCATGACCTGGTACATCGTCGATCGCGCCGAATACGGTGCCCGCCTGCGTGAGCTCGGTGAGGTCTATCGGGCTGTCATGGGCAAACACTTTCCTGCCATGACCTGCGTCGAAGTGAGTGCACTGGTGGAAGCACGCGCCAAGGTCGAGATTGAGGTCACGGCCGTGCTGCCGGACTGAATCATTTCATAAAACTCGCCATCAAACGGGAGCGAACTGCTTTTCAAAGCTACGACACACACCTCAAGTGGCCGCGCGTTGCACCGCATTAGCGCGCGGAAGGCGAAACACCAAAGGAAGCCTGAACCGGTTTCTGCCGCAACTTGGCGCGCCGGGACAGCACCGCCAACAGCATTGCGGCAGCTGCCGTGCCAGCCATGGCAGGAGATGCCGAGACGAATTGCGCCAATCCGTCCACTGCCTCCACGCTCACCATCTGCAACCGATCAACCAACGCAGCAACATCCCCCCCTTGCACACTCAACGCCTCGTCTAACTGCACGTGCCCGCCACGCAACGGGCTGTTGAAACGAATGTTGGCAAAGACGCCGTTGGCGATCGACACCAGCGCCAAGACCCCCATGTGAGGCAAGAGGTACTCAAGAAGGCGTCCTCGCTCCGCTGGCAGTGCCACTTCAAACAACTCCCCAACGAGCGCAGGGACAACGCATGGGTCCTCCTGAGCAGCGGTGACATACCTATCTGGGGCTGGTGAAAAAGCTTCTTCGATCATGGTTAGCGGCCTCCGGAACGGTGCAAACCGATGTGAACCTCAGGACCCCCTGGGGAACTACGATGGCAGCACCCATCCTCACAGGCAAGTCTTAGGCCAGCCTGAGGGCACCAAGTTGGCGTCCCAGTTGGGATCCGAAGATCACAGGCCGGGACCGACAGCCAACGGTCTCTCAGGCCAAATCCATTGTCCAGCAATATGGCCCTCTCATCGGGCAAAAGCGCGACCAACCCCACTCACAAACAATCGGCGTCACCCAATCAAGCCTGAGGACATTTCGACCAGAAAAGCCAAAACCCCCAAGGTCGATCGACCGAGGGGGTGTTGGGGGCTGTAAGAGCCTGACGATGACCTACTTTCACACGGGAATCCGCACTATCATCGGCGCAAAGGCGTTTCACTGTCCTGTTCGGGATGGGAAGGAGTGGTACCACCTTGCTATGGTCGTCAGGCATAACTTGTTGTCCAGGCTGTGCAGGCACAGCTCGAACGTATTCATAGAGTCTGGAATCAGATTAATTTTTTGATTGCTGCCAACGATGCAGCTCAACACTTGGTTGGCCACAGGGGCATAACACGACTTTTCAGTCGGATGACATTTGACTTCGATATAAGGATATCAAAGTTATAGGGTCAAGCCTCACGAGCAATTAGTATCAGTTAGCTTAACGCATTACTGCGCTTCCACACCTGACCTATCAACGTCCTGGTCTTGAACGACTCTTTAGGGGGCTCAAGGCCCCGGCAGATCTCATCTTAGAACGAGTTTCCCGCTTAGATGCTTTCAGCGGTTATCTCTTCCGCACTTAGCTACTCGGCAATGCCACTGGCGTGACAACCGATACACCAGAGGTGCGTCCACTCCGGTCCTCTCGTACTAGGAGCAGGCTTCTTCAAATCTGCAGCGCCCACGGAAGATAGGGACCAAACTGTCTCACGACGTTTTAAACCCAGCTCACGTACCTCTTTAAATGGCGAACAGCCATACCCTTGGGACCGGCTACAGCCCCAGGATGAGATGAGCCGACATCGAGGTGCCAAACACCGCCGTCGATATGAACTCTTGGGCGGTATCAGCCTGTTATCCCCAGAGTACCTTTTATCCGTTGAGCGATGGCCCTTCCATACAGAACCACCGGATCACTATGTCCTGCTTTCGCATCTGCTCGACTTGTCAGTCTCGCAGTTAAGCACGTTTATGCCATTGCACTATCATCACGATGTCCGACCGTAACTAACGTACCTTCGAACTCCTCCGTTACACTTTGGGAGGAGACCGCCCCAGTCAAACTGCCTACCATGCACTGTCCCCGATCCAGATAATGGACCTAGGTTAGAACCTCAAACACACCAGGGTGGTATTTCAACGTTGGCTCCACAAGATCTAGCGACCCTGCTTCAAAGCCTCCCACCTATCCTACACAGATCTGTTCAAAATTCAATACAAAGCTACAGTAAAGGTTCATGGGGTCTTTCCGTCTTTCCGCGGGGAGATTGCATCATCACAAACATTTCAACTTCGCTGAGTCTCTGGAGGAGACAGTGTGGCCATCGTTACGCCATTCGTGCAGGTCGGAACTTACCCGACAAGGAATTTCGCTACCTTAGGACCGTTATAGTTACGGCCGCCGTTTACTGGGACTTCGATCAAGAGCTTGCACCCCATCAATTAATCTTCCAGCACCGG
Source organism: Hydrogenophaga sp. PAMC20947 (assembly GCF_004795855.1). Classification (NCBI taxonomy): domain Bacteria; kingdom Pseudomonadati; phylum Pseudomonadota; class Betaproteobacteria; order Burkholderiales; family Comamonadaceae; genus Hydrogenophaga; species Hydrogenophaga sp. PAMC20947. Next base: position 4,286,453 of record NZ_CP039252.1, on the reverse strand, counting down.
GCAGGCGTCACACCCTATACGTCCACTTTCGTGTTTGCAGAGTGCTGTGTTTTTAATAAACAGTCGCAGCCACCAATTTTTTGCAACCCGTTCGTGCTCAGATGTTCTCATCACACTACAAGGGCACACCTTCTTCCGAAGTTACGGTGTCAATTTGCCGAGTTCCTTCTCCAGAGTTCTCTCAAGCGCCTTAGAATACTCATCTCGCGCACCAGTGTCGGTTTGCGGTACGGTCAATTACAAGCTGAAGCTTAGTGGCTTTTCCTGGAACCTCGTTTAGTTACTTCGTGAGCAAGCTCACTCGATCGACAGCCTCGGTATATGACACGCGGATTTGCCTACGTGTCGCCTACATCTGTCTAAACCGGCACATCCAACAGCCGGATAACCTATTAAGATCCGTCCCCACATCGCACTTGTAATCGGTACAGGAATATTGACCTGTTTCCCATCAGCTACGCATCTCTGCCTCGCCTTAGGGGCCGACTCACCCTACGCCGATGAACGTTGCGTAGGAAACCTTGCGCTTACGGCGAGGGGGCTTTTCACCCCCTTTAACGCTACTCATGTCAGCATTCGCACTTCTGATACCTCCAGCATCCTTTACAAGACACCTTCACAGGCTTACAGAACGCTCTCCTACCACTTGCAATAAATTGCAAATCCGCAGCTTCGGTAACTGGCTTAGCCCCGTTACATCTTCCGCGCAGGACGACTCGATCAGTGAGCTATTACGCTTTCTTTAAATGATGGCTGCTTCTAAGCCAACATCCTGACTGTTTTAGCCTTCCCACTTCGTTTCCCACTTAGCCAATTTTAGGGACCTTAGCTGGCGGTCTGGGTTGTTTCCCTCTTGAGTCCGGACGTTAGCACCCGGTGCTCTGTCTCCCAAGCTGTACTCGTCGGTATTCGGAGTTTGCCTTGGTTTGGTAAGTCGCCATGACCCCCTAGCCAAAACAGTGCTCTACCCCCGACGGTAATACTTGAGGCACTACCTAAATAGTTTTCGGAGAGAACCAGCTATTTCCAAGTTTGTTTAGCCTTTCACCCCTATCCACAGCTCATCCGCTAATTTTGCAACATTAGTCGGTTCGGACCTCCAGTACCTGTTACGGCACCTTCATCCTGGCCATGGATAGATCACTTGGTTTCGGGTCTACACCCAGCGACTGATTCGCCCTATTCGGACTCGATTTCTCTACGGCTTCCCTATTCGGTTAACCTTGCCACTGAATGTAAGTCGCTGACCCATTATACAAAAGGTACGCAGTCACCCCTTTCGAGGCTCCTACTTTTTGTAAGCATGCGGTTTCAGGATCTATTTCACTCCCCTCCCGGGGTTCTTTTCGCCTTTCCCTCACGGTACTTGTTCACTATCGGTCGATGATGAGTATTTAGCCTTGGAGGATGGTCCCCCCATATTCAGACAGGATTTCTCGTGTCCCGCCCTACTTGTCGTTAGCTTAGTACCACACAGGTCTTTTCACGTACGGGGCTATCACCCACTATGGCCGTCCTTTCCAGAACGTTCCGTTAAGTCTTGTGCTATCACTAACAGGCTCTTCCAATTTCGCTCGCCACTACTTTCGGAATCTCGGTTGATGTCTTTTCCTCGAGCTACTGAGATGTTTCAGTTCACCCGGTTCGCCTCGCATGACTATGTATTCATCATGCGATACCTACTGCTAGGTGGGTTTCCCCATTCGGAAATCTCCGGATCAAAGCTTATTTGCCAGCTCCCCGAAGCATATCGCAGGCTATCACGTCCTTCGTCGCCTATCATCGCCAAGGCATCCACCACATGCTCTTATTCACTTGACCCTATAACTTTGACGTCTTACCCAATCGTTCAACCAGGTAAAACACATCGCTACATCAAGCAAATGTCTTGTCAGGTCTTTCACCTGACGCGTTATGCCGTTTCAATTTATATCTTATGACTAAATTGAATATTCGTTGACGCAATCAAAAATTACGTTGCTGATGGCACGGTGCGCACTAAACCTTTACGAATGTGCGCTTTCCACCAGCAACTCTGATTTTGACTCTATGAATTTTTAAAGAACAGCCGTTGCAGTCCGAAGACCGCTTATTGATCGATAGATACCGATCAACATCAAAGTACTCTCGCCTGAGAGTACTTTGATGTTGAAACTTGTCCGAAGGACAGGCAACTCAAAAGATTTGGTGGAGGATGACGGGATCGAACCGACGACCCCCTGCTTGCAAAGCAGGTGCTCTCCCAGCTGAGCTAATCCCCCATTTTGTCGACAAAAGATGTGCACTGGTGGGTCTGGTTGGGTTCGAACCAACGACCCCTGCGTTATCAACACAGTGCTCTAACCAACTGAGCTACAGACCCAGGCCGGACAGTGATCGACCTGGCTAAACATAATTGTTATGGCCAGATCGTCATTGACATCTTTTGAACAACCGATAAGTGTGAGCGTTTGAGCTTGATTGCTTGATCCACTGCCGCTCCTTGCGCTCAACCTTGCAAGCAAGATCAGCATTCAATTAGCTGGTGTGGATTTTTCCAGAAAGGAGGTGATCCAGCCGCACCTTCCGATACGGCTACCTTGTTACGACTTCACCCCAGTCACGAACCCCGCCGTGGTAATCGCCCTCCTTGCGGTTAGGCTAACTACTTCTGGCGAGACCCGCTCCCATGGTGTGACGGGCGGTGTGTACAAGACCCGGGAACGTATTCACCGTGACATGCTGATCCACGATTACTAGCGATTCCGACTTCACGCAGTCGAGTTGCAGACTGCGATCCGGACTACGACCGGCTTTGATGGATTAGCTCCCCCTCGCGGGTTTGCGACCCTTTGTACCGGCCATTGTATGACGTGTGTAGCCCCACCTATAAGGGCCATGAGGACTTGACGTCATCCCCACCTTCCTCCGGTTTGTCACCGGCAGTCTCATTAGAGTGCCCAACTAAATGTAGCAACTAATGACAAGGGTTGCGCTCGTTGCGGGACTTAACCCAACATCTCACGACACGAGCTGACGACAGCCATGCAGCACCTGTGTTATGGCTCTCTTTCGAGCACGAATCCATCTCTGGAAACTTCCATACATGTCAAAGGTGGGTAAGGTTTTTCGCGTTGCATCGAATTAAACCACATCATCCACCGCTTGTGCGGGTCCCCGTCAATTCCTTTGAGTTTCAACCTTGCGGCCGTACTCCCCAGGCGGTCAACTTCACGCGTTAGCTTCGTTACTGAGTCAGAAGAGACCCAACAACCAGTTGACATCGTTTAGGGCGTGGACTACCAGGGTATCTAATCCTGTTTGCTCCCCACGCTTTCGTGCATGAGCGTCAGTGCAGGCCCAGGGGATTGCCTTCGCCATCGGTGTTCCTCCGCATATCTACGCATTTCACTGCTACACGCGGAATTCCATCCCCCTCTGCCGCACTCCAGCTTTGCAGTCACAATCGCCATTCCCAGGTTGAGCCCGGGGATTTCACGACTGTCTTACAAAACCGCCTGCGCACGCTTTACGCCCAGTAATTCCGATTAACGCTTGCACCCTACGTATTACCGCGGCTGCTGGCACGTAGTTAGCCGGTGCTTATTCTTACGGTACCGTCATTAGCCCAGGGTATTAGCCCAGACCGTTTCGTTCCGTACAAAAGCAGTTTACAACCCGAAGGCCTTCTTCCTGCACGCGGCATTGCTGGATCAGGCTTGCGCCCATTGTCCAAAATTCCCCACTGCTGCCTCCCGTAGGAGTCTGGACCGTGTCTCAGTTCCAGTGTGGCTGGTCGTCCTCTCAGACCAGCTACAGATCGTTGGCTTGGTGAGCCTTTACCCCACCAACTACCTAATCTGACATCGGCCGCTCCAATCGCGCGAGGCCTTACGGTCCCCCGCTTTCATCCATAGATCGTATGCGGTATTAGCGCAGCTTTCGCTGCGTTATCCCCCACGACTGGGCACGTTCCGATGCATTACTCACCCGTTCGCCACTCGTCAGCACCTTGCGGCCTGTTACCGTTCGACTTGCATGTGTAAAGCATGCCGCCAGCGTTCAATCTGAGCCAGGATCAAACTCTTTAGTTCGATCTTGAATTTACTCATAAAAACGGAATTGAAGTGAACTTCACTTCTATTCTCATGAGCGTTTAAAGTCTTGCGACTTGAACTCTTTCGAGTTCGTTTCGCAATCTCCTTCAAACGCCCACGCTTATCGGCTGTATATTTTTAATGATCCGACAAACTCTGCAGCACTTGTCTGCTTTGTTTGCTTGCTTAGCTGCGATCAGCTGAGCCTCGTATTATGACACAGTTTTCAGTGTCTGGTCAAATTATTTCAGGGTTTTTACTAACCAGCCTGACTTCTTTTAACCCCTCACCACCCTCTCAAACCACCTTCCGGTGAGCCCTTGTGAGCAGCGAAGCCTTGCAGTATACATCGGATTCTTTGGTTTCGTCAAGATCCTGCAAGTTTTTTGTGAGAGCCGCTAGGCAACCCTCACACTTATAACGCCAAAACCCCCAAGGTCGATCGACCGAGGGGGTGTTGGGGGCTGTAAGAGCCTGACGATGACCTACTTTCACACGGGAATCCGCACTATCATCGGCGCAAAGGCGTTTCACTGTCCTGTTCGGGATGGGAAGGAGTGGTACCACCTTGCTATGGTCGTCAGGCATAACTTGTTGTCCAGGCTGTGCAGGCACAGCTCGAACGTATTCATAGAGTCTGGAATCAGATTAATTTTTTGATTGCTGCCAACGATGCAGCTCAACACTTGGTTGGCCACAGGGGCATAACACGACTTTTCAGTCGGATGACATTTGACTTCGATATAAGGATATCAAAGTTATAGGGTCAAGCCTCACGAGCAATTAGTATCAGTTAGCTTAACGCATTACTGCGCTTCCACACCTGACCTATCAACGTCCTGGTCTTGAACGACTCTTTAGGGGGCTCAAGGCCCCGGCAGATCTCATCTTAGAACGAGTTTCCCGCTTAGATGCTTTCAGCGGTTATCTCTTCCGCACTTAGCTACTCGGCAATGCCACTGGCGTGACAACCGATACACCAGAGGTGCGTCCACTCCGGTCCTCTCGTACTAGGAGCAGGCTTCTTCAAATCTGCAGCGCCCACGGAAGATAGGGACCAAACTGTCTCACGACGTTTTAAACCCAGCTCACGTACCTCTTTAAATGGCGAACAGCCATACCCTTGGGACCGGCTACAGCCCCAGGATGAGATGAGCCGACATCGAGGTGCCAAACACCGCCGTCGATATGAACTCTTGGGCGGTATCAGCCTGTTATCCCCAGAGTACCTTTTATCCGTTGAGCGATGGCCCTTCCATACAGAACCACCGGATCACTATGTCCTGCTTTCGCATCTGCTCGACTTGTCAGTCTCGCAGTTAAGCACGTTTATGCCATTGCACTATCATCACGATGTCCGACCGTAACTAACGTACCTTCGAACTCCTCCGTTACACTTTGGGAGGAGACCGCCCCAGTCAAACTGCCTACCATGCACTGTCCCCGATCCAGATAATGGACCTAGGTTAGAACCTCAAACACACCAGGGTGGTATTTCAACGTTGGCTCCACAAGATCTAGCGACCCTGCTTCAAAGCCTCCCACCTATCCTACACAGATCTGTTCAAAATTCAATACAAAGCTACAGTAAAGGTTCATGGGGTCTTTCCGTCTTTCCGCGGGGAGATTGCATCATCACAAACATTTCAACTTCGCTGAGTCTCTGGAGGAGACAGTGTGGCCATCGTTACGCCATTCGTGCAGGTCGGAACTTACCCGACAAGGAATTTCGCTACCTTAGGACCGTTATAGTTACGGCCGCCGTTTACTGGGACTTCGATCAAGAGCTTGCACCCCATCAATTAATCTTCCAGCACCGGGCAGGCGTCACACCCTATACGTCCACTTTCGTGTTTGCAGAGTGCTGTGTTTTTAATAAACAGTCGCAGCCACCAATTTTTTGCAACCCGTTCGTGCTCAGATGTTCTCATCACACTACAAGGGCACACCTTCTTCCGAAGTTACGGTGTCAATTTGCCGAGTTCCTTCTCCAGAGTTCTCTCAAGCGCCTTAGAATACTCATCTCGCGCACCAGTGTCGGTTTGCGGTACGGTCAATTACAAGCTGAAGCTTAGTGGCTTTTCCTGGAACCTCGTTTAGTTACTTCGTGAGCAAGCTCACTCGATCGACAGCCTCGGTATATGACACGCGGATTTGCCTACGTGTCGCCTACATCTGTCTAAACCGGCACATCCAACAGCCGGATAACCTATTAAGATCCGTCCCCACATCGCACTTGTAATCGGTACAGGAATATTGACCTGTTTCCCATCAGCTACGCATCTCTGCCTCGCCTTAGGGGCCGACTCACCCTACGCCGATGAACGTTGCGTAGGAAACCTTGCGCTTACGGCGAGGGGGCTTTTCACCCCCTTTAACGCTACTCATGTCAGCATTCGCACTTCTGATACCTCCAGCATCCTTTACAAGACACCTTCACAGGCTTACAGAACGCTCTCCTACCACTTGCAATAAATTGCAAATCCGCAGCTTCGGTAACTGGCTTAGCCCCGTTACATCTTCCGCGCAGGACGACTCGATCAGTGAGCTATTACGCTTTCTTTAAATGATGGCTGCTTCTAAGCCAACATCCTGACTGTTTTAGCCTTCCCACTTCGTTTCCCACTTAGCCAATTTTAGGGACCTTAGCTGGCGGTCTGGGTTGTTTCCCTCTTGAGTCCGGACGTTAGCACCCGGTGCTCTGTCTCCCAAGCTGTACTCGTCGGTATTCGGAGTTTGCCTTGGTTTGGTAAGTCGCCATGACCCCCTAGCCAAAACAGTGCTCTACCCCCGACGGTAATACTTGAGGCACTACCTAAATAGTTTTCGGAGAGAACCAGCTATTTCCAAGTTTGTTTAGCCTTTCACCCCTATCCACAGCTCATCCGCTAATTTTGCAACATTAGTCGGTTCGGACCTCCAGTACCTGTTACGGCACCTTCATCCTGGCCATGGATAGATCACTTGGTTTCGGGTCTACACCCAGCGACTGATTCGCCCTATTCGGACTCGATTTCTCTACGGCTTCCCTATTCGGTTAACCTTGCCACTGAATGTAAGTCGCTGACCCATTATACAAAAGGTACGCAGTCACCCCTTTCGAGGCTCCTACTTTTTGTAAGCATGCGGTTTCAGGATCTATTTCACTCCCCTCCCGGGGTTCTTTTCGCCTTTCCCTCACGGTACTTGTTCACTATCGGTCGATGATGAGTATTTAGCCTTGGAGGATGGTCCCCCCATATTCAGACAGGATTTCTCGTGTCCCGCCCTACTTGTCGTTAGCTTAGTACCACACAGGTCTTTTCACGTACGGGGCTATCACCCACTATGGCCGTCCTTTCCAGAACGTTCCGTTAAGTCTTGTGCTATCACTAACAGGCTCTTCCAATTTCGCTCGCCACTACTTTCGGAATCTCGGTTGATGTCTTTTCCTCGAGCTACTGAGATGTTTCAGTTCACCCGGTTCGCCTCGCATGACTATGTATTCATCATGCGATACCTACTGCTAGGTGGGTTTCCCCATTCGGAAATCTCCGGATCAAAGCTTATTTGCCAGCTCCCCGAAGCATATCGCAGGCTATCACGTCCTTCGTCGCCTATCATCGCCAAGGCATCCACCACATGCTCTTATTCACTTGACCCTATAACTTTGACGTCTTACCCAATCGTTCAACCAGGTAAAACACATCGCTACATCAAGCAAATGTCTTGTCAGGTCTTTCACCTGACGCGTTATGCCGTTTCAATTTATATCTTATGACTAAATTGAATATTCGTTGACGCAATCAAAAATTACGTTGCTGATGGCACGGTGCGCACTAAACCTTTACGAATGTGCGCTTTCCACCAGCAACTCTGATTTTGACTCTATGAATTTTTAAAGAACAGCCGTTGCAGTCCGAAGACCGCTTATTGATCGATAGATACCGATCAACATCAAAGTACTCTCGCCTGAGAGTACTTTGATGTTGAAACTTGTCCGAAGGACAGGCAACTCAAAAGATTTGGTGGAGGATGACGGGATCGAACCGACGACCCCCTGCTTGCAAAGCAGGTGCTCTCCCAGCTGAGCTAATCCCCCATTTTGTCGACAAAAGATGTGCACTGGTGGGTCTGGTTGGGTTCGAACCAACGACCCCTGCGTTATCAACACAGTGCTCTAACCAACTGAGCTACAGACCCAGGCCGGACAGTGATCGACCTGGCTAAACATAATTGTTATGGCCAGATCGTCATTGACATCTTTTGAACAACCGATAAGTGTGAGCGTTTGAGCTTGATTGCTTGATCCACTGCCGCTCCTTGCGCTCAACCTTGCAAGCAAGATCAGCATTCAATTAGCTGGTGTGGATTTTTCCAGAAAGGAGGTGATCCAGCCGCACCTTCCGATACGGCTACCTTGTTACGACTTCACCCCAGTCACGAACCCCGCCGTGGTAATCGCCCTCCTTGCGGTTAGGCTAACTACTTCTGGCGAGACCCGCTCCCATGGTGTGACGGGCGGTGTGTACAAGACCCGGGAACGTATTCACCGTGACATGCTGATCCACGATTACTAGCGATTCCGACTTCACGCAGTCGAGTTGCAGACTGCGATCCGGACTACGACCGGCTTTGATGGATTAGCTCCCCCTCGCGGGTTTGCGACCCTTTGTACCGGCCATTGTATGACGTGTGTAGCCCCACCTATAAGGGCCATGAGGACTTGACGTCATCCCCACCTTCCTCCGGTTTGTCACCGGCAGTCTCATTAGAGTGCCCAACTAAATGTAGCAACTAATGACAAGGGTTGCGCTCGTTGCGGGACTTAACCCAACATCTCACGACACGAGCTGACGACAGCCATGCAGCACCTGTGTTATGGCTCTCTTTCGAGCACGAATCCATCTCTGGAAACTTCCATACATGTCAAAGGTGGGTAAGGTTTTTCGCGTTGCATCGAATTAAACCACATCATCCACCGCTTGTGCGGGTCCCCGTCAATTCCTTTGAGTTTCAACCTTGCGGCCGTACTCCCCAGGCGGTCAACTTCACGCGTTAGCTTCGTTACTGAGTCAGAAGAGACCCAACAACCAGTTGACATCGTTTAGGGCGTGGACTACCAGGGTATCTAATCCTGTTTGCTCCCCACGCTTTCGTGCATGAGCGTCAGTGCAGGCCCAGGGGATTGCCTTCGCCATCGGTGTTCCTCCGCATATCTACGCATTTCACTGCTACACGCGGAATTCCATCCCCCTCTGCCGCACTCCAGCTTTGCAGTCACAATCGCCATTCCCAGGTTGAGCCCGGGGATTTCACGACTGTCTTACAAAACCGCCTGCGCACGCTTTACGCCCAGTAATTCCGATTAACGCTTGCACCCTACGTATTACCGCGGCTGCTGGCACGTAGTTAGCCGGTGCTTATTCTTACGGTACCGTCATTAGCCCAGGGTATTAGCCCAGACCGTTTCGTTCCGTACAAAAGCAGTTTACAACCCGAAGGCCTTCTTCCTGCACGCGGCATTGCTGGATCAGGCTTGCGCCCATTGTCCAAAATTCCCCACTGCTGCCTCCCGTAGGAGTCTGGACCGTGTCTCAGTTCCAGTGTGGCTGGTCGTCCTCTCAGACCAGCTACAGATCGTTGGCTTGGTGAGCCTTTACCCCACCAACTACCTAATCTGACATCGGCCGCTCCAATCGCGCGAGGCCTTACGGTCCCCCGCTTTCATCCATAGATCGTATGCGGTATTAGCGCAGCTTTCGCTGCGTTATCCCCCACGACTGGGCACGTTCCGATGCATTACTCACCCGTTCGCCACTCGTCAGCACCTTGCGGCCTGTTACCGTTCGACTTGCATGTGTAAAGCATGCCGCCAGCGTTCAATCTGAGCCAGGATCAAACTCTTTAGTTCGATCTTGAATTTACTCATAAAAACGGAATTGAAGTGAACTTCACTTCTATTCTCATGAGCGTTTAAAGTCTTGCGACTTGAACTCTTTCGAGTTCGTTTCGCAATCTCCTTCAAACGCCCACGCTTATCGGCTGTATATTTTTAATGATCCGACAAACTCTGCAGCACTTGTCTGCTTTGTTTGCTTGCTTAGCTGCGATCAGCTGAGCCTCGTATTATGACACAGTTTTCAGTGTCTGGTCAAATTATTTCAGGGTTTTTACTAACCAGCCTGACTTCTTTTAACCCCTCACCACCCTCTCAAACCACCTTCCGGTGAGCCCTTGTGAGCAGCGAAGCCTTGCAGTATACATCGGATTCTTTGGTTTCGTCAAGATCCTGCAAGTTTTTTGTGAGAGCCGCTAGGCAACCCTCACACTTATAACGCCAAAACCCCCAAGGTCGATCGACCGAGGGGGTGTTGGGGGCTGTAAGAGCCTGACGATGACCTACTTTCACACGGGAATCCGCACTATCATCGGCGCAAAGGCGTTTCACTGTCCTGTTCGGGATGGGAAGGAGTGGTACCACCTTGCTATGGTCGTCAGGCATAACTTGTTGTCCAGGCTGTGCAGGCACAGCTCGAACGTATTCATAGAGTCTGGAATCAGATTAATTTTTTGATTGCTGCCAACGATGCAGCTCAACACTTGGTTGGCCACAGGGGCATAACACGACTTTTCAGTCGGATGACATTTGACTTCGATATAAGGATATCAAAGTTATAGGGTCAAGCCTCACGAGCAATTAGTATCAGTTAGCTTAACGCATTACTGCGCTTCCACACCTGACCTATCAACGTCCTGGTCTTGAACGACTCTTTAGGGGGCTCAAGGCCCCGGCAGATCTCATCTTAGAACGAGTTTCCCGCTTAGATGCTTTCAGCGGTTATCTCTTCCGCACTTAGCTACTCGGCAATGCCACTGGCGTGACAACCGATACACCAGAGGTGCGTCCACTCCGGTCCTCTCGTACTAGGAGCAGGCTTCTTCAAATCTGCAGCGCCCACGGAAGATAGGGACCAAACTGTCTCACGACGTTTTAAACCCAGCTCACGTACCTCTTTAAATGGCGAACAGCCATACCCTTGGGACCGGCTACAGCCCCAGGATGAGATGAGCCGACATCGAGGTGCCAAACACCGCCGTCGATATGAACTCTTGGGCGGTATCAGCCTGTTATCCCCAGAGTACCTTTTATCCGTTGAGCGATGGCCCTTCCATACAGAACCACCGGATCACTATGTCCTGCTTTCGCATCTGCTCGACTTGTCAGTCTCGCAGTTAAGCACGTTTATGCCATTGCACTATCATCACGATGTCCGACCGTAACTAACGTACCTTCGAACTCCTCCGTTACACTTTGGGAGGAGACCGCCCCAGTCAAACTGCCTACCATGCACTGTCCCCGATCCAGATAATGGACCTAGGTTAGAACCTCAAACACACCAGGGTGGTATTTCAACGTTGGCTCCACAAGATCTAGCGACCCTGCTTCAAAGCCTCCCACCTATCCTACACAGATCTGTTCAAAATTCAATACAAAGCTACAGTAAAGGTTCATGGGGTCTTTCCGTCTTTCCGCGGGGAGATTGCATCATCACAAACATTTCAACTTCGCTGAGTCTCTGGAGGAGACAGTGTGGCCATCGTTACGCCATTCGTGCAGGTCGGAACTTACCCGACAAGGAATTTCGCTACCTTAGGACCGTTATAGTTACGGCCGCCGTTTACTGGGACTTCGATCAAGAGCTTGCACCCCATCAATTAATCTTCCAGCACCGGGCAGGCGTCACACCCTATACGTCCACTTTCGTGTTTGCAGAGTGCTGTGTTTTTAATAAACAGTCGCAGCCACCAATTTTTTGCAACCCGTTCGTGCTCAGATGTTCTCATCACACTACAAGGGCACACCTTCTTCCGAAGTTACGGTGTCAATTTGCCGAGTTCCTTCTCCAGAGTTCTCTCAAGCGCCTTAGAATACTCATCTCGCGCACCAGTGTCGGTTTGCGGTACGGTCAATTACAAGCTGAAGCTTAGTGGCTTTTCCTGGAACCTCGTTTAGTTACTTCGTGAGCAAGCTCACTCGATCGACAGCCTCGGTATATGACACGCGGATTTGCCTACGTGTCGCCTACATCTGTCTAAACCGGCACATCCAACAGCCGGATAACCTATTAAGATCCGTCCCCACATCGCACTTGTAATCGGTACAGGAATATTGACCTGTTTCCCATCAGCTACGCATCTCTGCCTCGCCTTAGGGGCCGACTCACCCTACGCCGATGAACGTTGCGTAGGAAACCTTGCGCTTACGGCGAGGGGGCTTTTCACCCCCTTTAACGCTACTCATGTCAGCATTCGCACTTCTGATACCTCCAGCATCCTTTACAAGACACCTTCACAGGCTTACAGAACGCTCTCCTACCACTTGCAATAAATTGCAAATCCGCAGCTTCGGTAACTGGCTTAGCCCCGTTACATCTTCCGCGCAGGACGACTCGATCAGTGAGCTATTACGCTTTCTTTAAATGATGGCTGCTTCTAAGCCAACATCCTGACTGTTTTAGCCTTCCCACTTCGTTTCCCACTTAGCCAATTTTAGGGACCTTAGCTGGCGGTCTGGGTTGTTTCCCTCTTGAGTCCGGACGTTAGCACCCGGTGCTCTGTCTCCCAAGCTGTACTCGTCGGTATTCGGAGTTTGCCTTGGTTTGGTAAGTCGCCATGACCCCCTAGCCAAAACAGTGCTCTACCCCCGACGGTAATACTTGAGGCACTACCTAAATAGTTTTCGGAGAGAACCAGCTATTTCCAAGTTTGTTTAGCCTTTCACCCCTATCCACAGCTCATCCGCTAATTTTGCAACATTAGTCGGTTCGGACCTCCAGTACCTGTTACGGCACCTTCATCCTGGCCATGGATAGATCACTTGGTTTCGGGTCTACACCCAGCGACTGATTCGCCCTATTCGGACTCGATTTCTCTACGGCTTCCCTATTCGGTTAACCTTGCCACTGAATGTAAGTCGCTGACCCATTATACAAAAGGTACGCAGTCACCCCTTTCGAGGCTCCTACTTTTTGTAAGCATGCGGTTTCAGGATCTATTTCACTCCCCTCCCGGGGTTCTTTTCGCCTTTCCCTCACGGTACTTGTTCACTATCGGTCGATGATGAGTATTTAGCCTTGGAGGATGGTCCCCCCATATTCAGACAGGATTTCTCGTGTCCCGCCCTACTTGTCGTCATTAGCCCAGGGTATTAGCCCAGACCGTTTCGTTCCGTACAAAAGCAGTTTACAACCCGAAGGCCTTCTTCCTGCACGCGGCATTGCTGGATCAGGCTTGCGCCCATTGTCCAAAATTCCCCACTGCTGCCTCCCGTAGGAGTCTGGACCGTGTCTCAGTTCCAGTGTGGCTGGTCGTCCTCTCAGACCAGCTACAGATCGTTGGCTTGGTGAGCCTTTACCCCACCAACTACCTAATCTGACATCGGCCGCTCCAATCGCGCGAGGCCTTACGGTCCCCCGCTTTCATCCATAGATCGTATGCGGTATTAGCGCAGCTTTCGCTGCGTTATCCCCCACGACTGGGCACGTTCCGATGCATTACTCACCCGTTCGCCACTCGTCAGCACCTTGCGGCCTGTTACCGTTCGACTTGCATGTGTAAAGCATGCCGCCAGCGTTCAATCTGAGCCAGGATCAAACTCTTTAGTTCGATCTTGAATTTACTCATAAAAACGGAATTGAAGTGAACTTCACTTCTATTCTCATGAGCGTTTAAAGTCTTGCGACTTGAACTCTTTCGAGTTCGTTTCGCAATCTCCTTCAAACGCCCACGCTTATCGGCTGTATATTTTTAATGATCCGACAAACTCTGCAGCACTTGTCTGCTTTGTTTGCTTGCTTAGCTGCGATCAGCTGAGCCTCGTATTATGACACAGTTTTCAGTGTCTGGTCAAATTATTTCAGGGTTTTTACTAACCAGCCTGACTTCTTTTAACCCCTCACCACCCTCTCAAACCACCTTCCGGTGAGCCCTTGTGAGCAGCGAAGCCTTGCAGTATACATCGGATTTTTCGGCCCTTCTAGATCTTTCAAAACTATTTTGATTGAGGCCTGCTGAGGCGACTCTTGACCCCCTTGCCCGACCTGAGGGAGATCGGTTTGCCTGCTCCCTATATATATGTATGTTCGCAGAGGCCTTGGTGGGCTTCCCCCAGTTTCCCGGACGGTTTGCTTAGCCCATTAAGCCTTGCTCAAAGTTGACTGGGCTGAGGAAGTCTAGCTTTGAGTGTTTACGCACCGGGTTGTAGAAGCGCTCGATGTAGTCGAACACGTCGGACCTGGCTTCTTCCCTTGTCCGGTAGACCTTGCGGCTGAGCCGTTCGGTCTTCATCGACGAGAAGAAGCTCTCCATCGCAGCGTTGTCCCAGCATTCACCTCGACGACTCATGCTGCAGGTGATGCCTTGTTCCTTGAGCAACCGCTGGAAGTCGTCGCTGGTGTACTGGCTGCCCTGGTCCGAGTGATGCATCAGCGAGCTGGGTTTGCCGCGCCGCCAAAGGGCCATCAACAAAGCGTCGCTCACCATCTTGGCCTGCATGGTGTCGCTCATCGACCACCCCACGATGCGGCGTGAGTACAGGTCCATCACCGCTGCCGCATACAGCCAGCCCTCAGCCGTCCAGATGTAGGTGAAGTCAGCCACCCACTTTTGGTTCGGACCACTGGCCTCGAAGTCGCGCTGCAGATGGTTGGGCGCGATATGGTTCTCAAGCCTGCTGCCCGTATCACCAGGTAGCCTGCGTCGCTTGTGGCGGGCTTGCAGCTTGGCCAGGTGCATCAGCCGGATGACCCGATTCATCCCACAGGTCTCCCCCAGCGCTCGAAGGTCGTGCCAGACGCGTGGACTGCCGTAGGTTCGGTCGCTGAGTTCGAAGCTCTCTCGGATGAGGCGGGTGAGCCTGGCGTCGTCTTGGCTGCGCTGGCTCGGCGCTCTGTCCATCCATTCGTAGAAGCCGCTGTGGGAGACCGCCAGAACCCGACACATGGTGCGGGTGGGCCAGACACTACGATGCCGCGCGATGAAGCCGTACTTCACTGCGGGTCCTTTGCAAAGTAGCCGAGCGCTTTTTTTAGGATGTCGCGCTCCGTGGTCACGCGGCGTAGTTCGCGTTGCAGCCGCTCCACCTCAGTGGCGGCCTCACTGCGAAGCGGCCGGTTCGGCCTAAGGTCCAACACTCCGCCACGTTCCTGGGTGACCCACCGCCTGAGCACGCTGGTCTGGATACCCAAGTCCCGCGCAATGTTCGTGACCGTGGCTCCTGGCTGCTTGCACAGCTTCACTGCCTCACGTTTGAACTCGTCCGTGAAGCTCCTTCGGGTTCTTGTCATACCTATCTCCTGAACACATCATGTCATTGGATGTGTCCGGGAAACTGGGGGAAGCCCATGGCTTGCTTCCCTTGGAGGGGTGTTACCCGGGGTTCCTGGTGCGGCTCTAAACGGCAGCGGTCGGCTCTTGGTGTTGGGGCCGGATAATGGTGGCTTCTTTATAGACACCTAGTTCATGGCACTCATTACTCTGCAAGATGCACAACTGGCCTATGGCCATGTGGCGTTGCTCGACCACACCGATTTTTCACTTGAACCTCAAGAGAGGGTGGGGTTGATCGGCCGCAACGGCACGGGCAAGTCGTCGATGCTGAAAATTTTGGCCCGCTTGGAGAAGCCGGATGACGGCACTTTGCAGGTGCAGACGGGCTTGCGCGTGGCGTATGTGCCCCAAGAGCCGGTGCTGGATTTGCAGGCCACCGTGTTCGACGCTGCCAGCTCCGGACTGGCCGATGCGAAAGAGGCTCGTGAGTTGTATTTGAGCGGGGCAGACGGGCTGGACCTGGACGCCTTGCAAAGCCGCATTGAGGCCTTGGATGCGTGGAACTGGGAGCAGCGGGTAGAGGAGACGCTGCACCGCCTGCACTTGAACGCGGAGGATCGCGTCGGCGCACTGTCCGGCGGCAACAAGAAACGGGTCGCGCTGGCACAGGCACTGGTCAGCCGACCGGACGTCTTGCTTCTGGATGAGCCCACCAACCACCTGGATCTGGACAGCATCACCTGGCTGGAGGACCTGCTGCTGGATTACAAGGGCAGCGTGGTCACCATCAGCCACGACCGGGCGTTCCTGGACCGCGTCGCGACGCGCATGGTCGAGCTCGACCGGGGTCGTTTGCTCAGCTACCCGGGCAACTTCGCGCAATACCAGGTCCTGAAAGAGGAGCAACAGGCTCAGGAAGCCGTGATCAATGCGCGGGCGGACAAGCTGCTGGCGCAGGAAGAGGTCTGGATCCGCAAGGGCGTCGAGGCACGCCGCACACGGGCGCAAGGGCGCATCACCCGGTTGGAGAACCTGCGCAATCAGCGGTCGCAGCGGCGGGATGCATTGGGCAACGTGAAGCTGGAAGTCGCCAGCGGTGGCGCCAGCGGCAAGATCGTGGCCGAGCTGGAGAAGGTCAGCAAGAGCTTCCCATTGTCGGGCGGTGGGGAACGCACGGTGATCCGGGATTTCACTTCGACCATCTTGCGCGGTGACAAGATCGGCTTGATCGGCCCCAACGGCGCCGGGAAAACCACCCTGCTGAAGATCATCCTGGGCGAACTGGCGCCGGACAGTGGCACGATCCGCCAGGGCAGCAAGCAAACGGTGGCGTATTTTGACCAGATGCGCGACCAGATCGATCTGGATGCGACGCTGGAAGACTTCATCAGCCCCGGCAGCGAGTGGATCGAGATCGGGAACAAGAAAACCCACGTCAAGAGCTACCTCAGCGATTTCCTGTTTTCACCAGCGAGAGCCATGGCGCCGGTGCGCACCTTGTCGGGTGGCGAACGCAACCGGCTCTTGCTCGCAAGGCTGTTTGCCCGCCCGACCAATGTGCTGGTGCTGGACGAGCCGACCAACGATCTGGACATCGACACGCTGGAACTGCTGGAGGATCTGCTGCAGCAATACGACGGCACCGTATTCCTTGTCAGCCACGACCGGCGTTTTCTGGACAACGTGGTCACCAGCACCATCGTGCACGAGGGCGAAGGCCGCTGGCGCGAATACGTGGGTGACGTGCAGGACTGGATGACGCAATCAGCACGCGCCCAAGCGCTGCAACGAGAAGCCGCTCCAACGCCGGTGGCGGCGCCAGCACCCGCTGCGCCGGTGGCCGCGGCCACACCTGCGGCTGGAAAAAAGAAGCTGAGCTACAAGGAACAACGCGAGCTGGAAGCCCTGCCCGAGCGCATCGGTGCCCTGGAGGTCGAGCAAGCGGCGGTCGAGCAGCAGCTGGGCGGCGGTGCCTTGTACGCGAGCGATCCCGAGCGCGCTTCCGAATTGGGCTCCCGCCATGCCCAAATAGAAGCGGAGTGGCTGAAAGCAATGGAACGCCTGGAGGCACTCGGCACCGCTTGAGTGGCGGGCCGCGCTGCTCACCGAGCCGCCGACACCAACTGGCTGAACACGCGCCAGAACGCAGGCTCCTGCGTCGTCGCGAAATTGATGCGCATCAGGGTGCTGGGCGCTCGGGCCGCGTGGAACAAGGCGCCCGGCGCAATCAGATAGCCTTCGTCCAGCAGGCGTTGCGCCAGCACTTCGGTGTCCACGCCGGTATCCACCCAGCCAAACAAACCCGCCGGCTCAGCCACAAAGTGGCAACCGGCCCCCTGGGCGAGTTTCACACTGCGCGAGCGGGCGGCATCCAGCCGCAACCGGATGCGCTCGGCGTGTCGGCGCAACTGCCCCTGTTCGATACACAACGCCAAAGCGCGCTCAAACAGGCTGGGGGTGGTGAGGGTGGTGAGCAGTTTGGTGTCGAGCAGTCGCTCCACCCATTCGGGCGGGGCGACCAGAAAACCGACGCGCCAGTTGGGCGCCAATATCTTTGAGAAGCCACTGACGTAAATGGTGCGCTGAAGGCCATCGAGCACGCTCATGCGGGTGGCATGCTCGGGCGCGATGTGGCTGTAGGTGTCGTCTTCCACCACGTAAAACTGGTGGGCCTGGGCGAGCTGCATCACCCGGTGGGCACTGGCCGGGGTCAGGCAATAACCGGTGGGATTGTGCAACACGCTCACGCTCACGAACAACTTGGGCGCGTGCTCCGCACAGTACCGCGCCATCACCGCCAGATCCGGCCCGGCAGGGCCCCTGGGCACAGGCAGGATGCGCAGGCCCTGGGCATTGAGCCTGGCGAATTCGATCGCCCAGCCCGGCTCTTCGACCATCACGCAGTCACCGGGCTTTAGCAGGGTGCGGCTCACAATATCCAGCGCCTGGGTTGCACCGATCGTGGTGATGATCTGCGCTGGCTCAGCCGGCATCCCCATGCCGTGCAGGCGGTCCGACAGCACCCGCCGCAGGTGACCATCGCCCATGGGCTCTCCATAGCGCAACGACACGTCGTTCAACCCCTGGTTCGAGGTGACTCGGCGCACCGCCGCCTGCAGAAACGAGGTCTCCATCCAGTCGGGCGGGAATGCGCCCATGCCAGGCTGGGGCCTCTCACCCGGCGGCTGGAACATCCCGCGGATCAAGGCCCCTGCATTCACTGGTGGACCGGCCCGCAAGCCGGTCGACAGACCTGGAACCGCCTGTTTCCCCACGGCGGCTGGCGCCGTCACCACACGCTGGCGCACAAAAAACCCCCGGTTGCGTTCGGCCTGCACCAAGCCTTGCGCGAGCAACAAATCGTAGGCCGCCACCACCGTGGACGGGCTGAGGCCCTGCTGCGCGGCACATTGCCGCACGCTGGGCAAGCGCGCGCCCGGGGCCAGCAGGCGGTCCCGGATCCGGGTGGCAAAACGTTCGGCCAGCTGTTCGGCGAGCGTCTGGGCGGACTGGCGTGTGAGCGGCGGCGCCGACACCAGGGGGGTGACCGCACCGGCTGCGCCGTCACCAGCCACGGCACCCTCGGGGGCGATGGGCAGGGGTGAACTTGTGGATTTCAACATCACGGGATAGAGGGTTGAAGATGGGTGGGCGCTCTGCAGCTGGGTGGCTGTGTGGCTGCAAGGAGCCACACAGTTTTTGATCTGACCCTTTGAACTGTATGGCTTGTGTACTGATGGGTCAAGCTACAGTGGACCCCATGCCCTTGATCCATTTCGCACCGCCCGGTGGTTTGCAAGCCCCCACCCCACCCTTGCCGAGGGCCGACGTTTGAACGCCACCGAACTGAGCGCCTTGCTCGTGCTGGCCACAGCCACCAGCTTCACGCCCGGCCCCAACACCACGCTGTCAACCGCCCTGGCAGCCAACGGAGGCCTTGGGCGAGCCTTGCACTTTGTTTGCGCGGTGCCTGTGGGCTGGGGGTTGCTGTTCGCCCTGTGCTCGGCGGGTCTGGGGGCGCTGGTGGTTGCGCAGCCGTTGCTGCGGTGGGCGGTCTTGATCGGCGGTGTGGTGTACCTGCTGTGGCTGGCCCAGCGTCTGTGGCGCAGCCGCGGCCTGAGCCAGGTCAACCAGGCACAGCTGAACGTGACATTCTGGCAAGGCGTGGGCCTGCAGTTTCTCAACATCAAGGCCTGGATGCTGGCGCTCTCGCTGGTGGCTGGCTGGGTGGCGGGCCGACCCGATGCCTGGCTGCGTTTTGCCCAGGTGTTGCCGCTGATGCTGGCATTCGCCTTTTTCAGCAACTTCACCTATGCACTGGTGGGCTCGGTGCTGCGCCATTGGCTGGCAGGGCCCGTGGTGGGCGGTGTGGCCACAGGCTCGCGCCTGCTGGTCTTCAACCGCTTCATGGCCTCGGCGTTGGTGCTCACCGCTTTGTGGATGCTGGTGACGGGTGCGGGCATAGGCGCGCCTGGAGGCACCGCATGACACCCAGCCTGACCATCGACGCGCAACACCGGCAGGAAACACGGGGCCTGTGGCTGGGGTTTGTGGGCGTGTTTGTGTTCGCACTCACCTTGCCCATGACGCGACTGGCCACCGGCACCGCCGACGCCCCGATGCTTTCACCGTGGTTCGTGACTTGGGGACGGGCCGCCCTGGCAGGTTGTTTGTCGATCATCTATCTGTTGGCTACGCGGTCACCGCTACCGCGACCCGAACACCGTGGTCCCCTGGCGTTGTCATTGCTGGGCAATGCCATCGGCTACCCGCTGCTGCTGGGCTGGGCACTGCGAGAAGTCACGGCTAGCCATGCGGCGGTGATCACGGCCCTGTTGCCGCTCGCGACCGCTGCCGCTGCCGCGTGGCTGATGCATCAACGTGCGCGCCTGGGCTTCTGGTTGTTTGCAGCGCTGGGCAGTGCACTGGTGGCGGTGTACAGCCTGCTGCGGGCACACCAGCAAGGACACGGGTTTGGCTTGAGCCATGCAGATCTGCTGCTGCTCGGTGCGGTGCTGGCGGCGTCTGTGGGCTATGTGGCGGGTGCCAAGGTCACACCAACACTGGGCGCCGAGCGCGTGATCAGCTGGGTGTGTGTGATGGCCTTGCCTCTCACCTTGCCGGGCGCCTGGCTGACTTGGCCGGAGCAACCCGTTGCCCTGTCTGCGTGGTTGGCGCTGGGCTATGTGGGCGTGTTTTCCATGTGGGCCGGGTTCTTTGCCTGGTTCCGCGGGCTCGCGCTGGGCGGGGCGTTGCGGGTGAGTCAAATGCAATTGCTGCAACCCTTCATCAGCATGGTGGCGGCCGTGCCGCTGCTGGGCGAATCGCTGGACGGGATGACGCTGGTGTTCGCCTTGGGCGTGGTGGCCACGGTGTTCATGGGGCGCCGCATGGCTGCGCCCAAACGAAAAGGAAGCGGAGAATGACCCCCAATACCTTGCTCGCAGCCAGTCTGTTCGCGGTGGTCAGCTCGATCACGCCGGGGCCGAACAATATGATGATTCTGGCCTCTGGCGTGAACTTCGGCTTTGCCCGTTCGCTGCGCCATTTGTTTGGTATCACGCTGGGCTTTGGCCTGATGGTCTTGCTGGTGGGTCTGGGTTTGCACACTGTGCTGGATCGCTGGCCGGTGATCTACAGCACGATGCGCTGGGCCGGTGCGGCCTATTTGTTGTGGCTGGCATGGAAGCTCGCCAACGCCGGGCCACCATCGGCCACGGCGTCCCGTGCAACACAGCCCATGGGCTTCTTCGCTGCGGCGGCCTTTCAGTGGGTCAACCCCAAAGCGTGGGTGATGGCGGTGACCGCCATCAGCACCTTTCTGCCCGCTCAGGCCCAGCCCCCGCATGTGTTCGCGTTGGCCGCGCTCTTCATGGCGTTGAACCTGCCCTGTGTGGCCACCTGGGGCGCTTTTGGCAGTGCGATGCGGCGCGTCCTGCAAGAGCCCAAAAAATTGCGGTTGTTCAACATGCTCATGGCGTTGGCGCTGGTGGGCTCGTTGATTCCCATGCTGACGTAGGCGCCTGCGCCGCAGAAGGCGCGTCGGCTGCCGCGCAGGCCCCCAACCGCTATCCTTCCCTCTATTCACCTCGTTTTTTTTGCCCACCCTTTTTCGGGGAAACACCGATGACAACCTGGACCCTGGCGCGACGCGCCCAAAAAATGAACCCTTCCGTGATCCGGGAGATTCTCAAGATCACCGAGAAGCCCGGCATCATCAGTTTTGCGGGGGGCCTGCCCTCGCCCAAGACCTTCCCGGTGGAGGCCTTTGACCAAGCCAGCCAGCGTGTGCTGCAAAACGACGGCGCCGCCGCACTGCAATACGCGGCCAGCGAAGGGTTCCTGGCGCTGCGAGAACACGTGGCTCAGAACCTGCCTTGGGAGGTTGACCCAGACCAGGTGCTGATCACCACCGGCAGCCAGCAAGGCCTGGACCTGGTGGCCAAAATCCTGATCGACTCGGGCAGCCGCATTTTGGTGGAAACACCCACCTACCTGGGCGCGCTGCAAGCTTTCGCGCCCATGGAGCCCGTGGTGGCCAGCGTGGCCAGTGACGCAGAAGGCCCCGATCTCAACAGCCTCAGCCAGCAAATGGGAAGCGGCGCCAACGCGGCGCGTTTCTTTTACGTGTTGCCGAACTTCCAGAACCCCACTGGCCGCACCATGAGCGAAGCGCGCCGCGCGGCCCTGGTGGAAAAAGCCGCCGAGCTGGGCCTGCCTTTGATCGAAGACAACCCTTATGGTGACCTGTGGTTTGACACCCCGCCGCCCAAGCCGCTGACGGCTCGCAACCCTGACGGCTGCATCTATCTGGGTTCGTTTTCCAAGGTGCTCGCTCCGGGCCTGCGCCTGGGGTTCCTGGTGGCCCCCAAAACGCTGTACCCCAAACTGCTGCAAGCCAAGCAGGCTGCCGATCTGCACACGCCGGGCTACAACCAGCGCATGGTGGTGGAGACGCTGAAGGGTGGCTTTCTGGAGCGCCACGTGCCCACCATCCGTTCGCTGTACAAGAACCAGTGCACCGCCATGTTGCAGGCGCTGGATACCGAAATGCAGGGCCTCGGTCTCGAATGGAACACGCCTGACGGCGGCATGTTCTTGTGGGTGCGTTTGCCTGACGGCATGAATGCTGTCGAGCTGCTGCCCAAGGCAGTGGACGCCGGCGTGGCTTTTGTGCCCGGCGCCGCGTTTTACGCCGACAACGCCGATCCGCGTACCTTGCGCCTGAGTTTTGTGACCGCCAGCGTGGAACAGATCCACACGGGCATCGCAGCCTTGGCCCAAGCCATCCGGACCTTCGCCAAGGGTTGAGACGGCTGCGCCGGTGTGGCGCAACCGGTCGGCCATTGCCTTGTATTGAGCTTCAGGAGACCTGCCCATGCAAACCCGAGCGTTCCAACAAGTGGATGTGTTCACCGCAACCCCCTATCGGGGCAACCCACTGGGGGTGGTGATGGACGGCACAGGCTTGAGCGCCGAGGCCATGCAGCACTTCACGAACTGGACCAACCTGTCGGAGTGCACCTTTCTGTTGCCCCCCACAGCCGAGGGAGCGGCAGCAGGCGCTGACTACCGGGCGCGCATTTTTTGCCCAGGGCGCGAGTTGCCTTTTGCCGGGCATCCCACGCTGGGCAGTTGTCACGCTTGGCTGAAGGCCGGTGGCATGCCCCAGGCGGAGCACGTGGTGCAGGAATGTGGCGTGGGCCTGGTGCGCATCCGCAGAGGGGAAGATCGTTTGGCATTCGCCGCGCCGCCGCTGCGCAAAAGCGGCCCGCTGGACGAGAGCGATGTGGCACTGATCGCGCGCGGCCTGGGCGTTGCACGCATCGACATCGTGGCGCACAGCTGGTGCGACAACGGGCCCAGCTGGCGTGGCGTGATGTTGAAGACCGCAGAGCAGGTGTTGGGGCTGCGGCCCGACAGTGTGGTCTTGGCTGGGCTGGACATCGGTGCGGTCGGCCCACGCGGCAAGGTTGGGGTGGTGGGCGTGAGCGGGGTCAACGAAGGCCTGCACAGCGACTTCGAAGTGCGTGCTTTTTTCCCGGGCAACAACGGCTTGTGCGAAGACCCGGTCACCGGCAGCTTGAACGCCGCGCTGGCTCAGTGGCTGATCGGTGCGGGTCTGGCGCCCGAGCGCTATGTGGCGGCGCAGGGCACGGTCTTGCAACGTGAGGGACGCGTGCACATTCAGCGCGACGCCCAAGGCAATATCTGGGTGGGCGGTGCATCGGTCACCTGTATCGAGGGCACGGTCCTGATTTGACTTGCCCCATTTTTAACCGACCCGAACGCAACTCCTTTGGGGAATGACATGAGCAAGTCTGGACAGACTCCCGTTTCGGTTGCCTCTGCAGAGGTACCCGTTCGCAGAAAACCCTCGCTGTACCCCGAGCCCTTCGCTTCGCGCATGGTTGGCCGCGAAAAGCGGGTTTTAGGTGACCTGTTTGGTTTGAGCCACTTTGGCGTCAACCTCACGCACCTGGCGCCAGGCAGCGTGTCCAGCTTGCGGCATGCCCATACCCGCCAAGATGAGTTCATCTACGTGGTTGAGGGCCATCCCAACCTGCACACCAACCTGGGCGTCACAGCACTCATGCCGGGCGACTGCGCGGGATTCAAGGCGGGTTCGGACGACGCGCATTGTTTGCACAACCCCACCTCCGAAACAGTGATTTATCTGGAAGTGGGTGACCGCACCCCAGGAGACGACGCCCACTACCCTGATGAAGACTTGCAAGCTGTGATCATTGAGGGGGACTGGGTGTTCTTGCACAAAGACGGCACGCCCTACCCATGAGTGAAACCTCCACGGCGCATCAACTCGACCACCTGGTGATCGCTGCGCGCTCCTTGGACGAGGGCGTGGCCTGGTGCAAAGCCACGCTGGGCGTGGTTCCGGGCCCTGGTGGCAAGCACCCGCTGTTTGGCACACACAACCGGCTGCTTCAACTGGCTTGTGATGGCGCACCCAACGCGTATCTGGAAATCATTGCCATCAACCCGGAAGTGGCGCCGACACGGGCCGCGCCCTGCAAACGCTGGTTCGATCTGGATGACCCTGCCATGCGCAATGCGTTGGCAGAACAAGGGCCGCAATTCATCCACTGGGTTGCCCGCGTGCCCGATCTGCAACAAGCCCTTGCCGCCTGCAGGACGCAAGGCATCGACCGCGGTGCCGCGATCCTTGCTTCACGGCCCACCCCTCAAGGCTTGCTGGAATGGCAGATCAGTGTGCGCGAAGACGGACAGCGCCTGTTCGGCGGCTGTTTGCCGACTTTGATCCAGTGGGGTGATACCCACCCGGCCACCTCCATGCCCAGGAGCGGCCTGCGCCTGCTCCGCCTGAGCGCAATGCACCCCGAGGCAGAAGCACTCACAAGCGCAATCGACGCCATGGGGCTGCAAGGCATCACCGTGACCCAGGGTGCGGCCCAACTGCAAGCCGTACTTGAAACGCCCAAAGGCCTGGTGACGCTGGGCTCCTCCATTCCCAGCCACTCAACCCCCACATGACCCTCGCCACACCACCCACCGATTCCACGCCGACCTCGCTTCCATCGCTGCGAGACATCGAAGGCGCCGCACAGGTGGTGTACCAGGCGTTCGCCGCCACCCCCCAATACCGGTGGGCCACGCTCTCGCAACGCCTGGGCACCGACTGCTGGGTCAAACACGAGAACCACACCCCGGTGGGCGCATTCAAGATCCGTGGCGGGCTCACGTATTTCCACCGGCTGGCACAGCGGGGTGCGTTGCCCAAAGAGGTGATCAGTGCCACGCGGGGCAACCACGGCCAGAGCATGGGCTGGGCAGCGCGGGCACACGGCGTGGCCTGCACCATCGTCGTGCCAAAGGGCAACTCCAGTGAGAAAAATGCGGCCATGCGCGCGTTGGGCGTCACGCTCATCGAACATGGCGCCGACTTCCAGGAAAGCCGCGAACACGCGATAGCGCTGGCCGCCGAGCGCGGCGCGCATATGGTGCCCAGCTTCCACCTGGACTTGCTGCTCGGGGTCAGCACCTACTGGTGGGAGTTCTTCCGCGCCGTGCCATCGCTCGACGTGGTGTATGTGCCGATTGGCCAGGGTTCAGGAGCCTGTGCGGCGATCGCCGCCAAGCTGGCTTTGGGTCATCCTGCGCGCATCGTGGGCGTGGTGAGCGCTCACGCCACCACCTATGCCGACTCGATGGCGGCTGGCCGGGTCGTGGAAGCCCCGGTGAGCACCGTGCTGGCCGACGGCATGGCCTGCCGCGTGGCCGACGCCGAAGCACTGGCGGTGATGGCGCCGCATCTGGAGCGTGTGGTGAAGGTGACGGACGCAGAAGTCGGCCAAGCAATGCGAGCCCTGTTTGCCGACACGCACAACACCGCAGAAGGTGCCGGCGCTGCCAGCTTCGCCGCCGCATGGCAAGAGCGGGATCAGCTCAAAGGGCAGGTGGTAGGAACCACGCTGTGTGGTGGCAACGTGGACAGTGCCACATTCGCCCGCATACTGACCACAGAGCACTGAACCGCTCCGCGGCCCAGTCGTCTGGGCGCGAGGGCCAGCGATCCGACGGTTAGGCGGCCTGCTCCGGGCCGCTCACCAGGCGCGCAACCACGGCGCAAAAATCCTCTACAGCATCGGTCTTGAACACCACTTCGCGCACGCCGGCCGCAACCGACTCCGCCTGCAGCTCGTCGGTGATGTAGCCCGACGCAATGGCCACCGGCAGCGATGGGTTGATTGCCAGCACCGCCTTGGCCACATCCAGCCCGGACATGCCCGGCATGTTGAAATCGGTCATGAGCAGATCGAAGGCGTCGGGTTGAGCGCGCACCGCTTCAATGGCTTCTTGCTGATCGGTGAATGTGCTCACCGTGTAGCCCCGACGCTGCAGCAGGCGACGCACGAGAAACACCAAGGTGTCGTCGTCATCGAGGTACAAGATGTGGCGGTTGGGGGAATCGGGCTCAGGGCTCATAGACGCATTCTGCACAGAACTGTAGGATTTGGCTGCAATAGGGGTTGTTGTGGCTGTGATGTTTGTCGCGATCGTCGGACCTGCGTCATGGCCCGACCAATCGGAGTCGATGTCATCCGAGCCGGTATCGACCGCTGCGGCGGGGAAAAAGAGATCAAAGGTCGATCCGGCACCCAGTTCGCTCTGCACCTCGATCGTGCCTTCGTGGGACTGCACGATGCCCAGGACCACCGGCAAACCCAAACCGGTGCCGGTGCCCTGACTGCGGGTCGTGAAAAAAGGCTCAAACATGCGCAGGCGTGTGGCCTCGTCCATGCCACAGCCGTTGTCCCTGACCCGCACCCGGATCACGCCGGGCCAGCTCGTCGGCAAACCCGATGGCAGCGCCAGGTCGTTCACCCGGAACCGGTCCACCCGGAGTTCCAGCCGTCCCGGCTGGCCACCCATGGCGTGCCGGGCGTTGGTTCCCAGGTTGAGCAGAACCTGGCCCAGCTGGGTGGCATCGGCCAAGATGCTCAGATCGCCCGGCCCACAATGGGCATCCAGGTGCACCTGCGACGGCATGGCCGCCTTGAGCAGGCTGCAACTCTCGGCCAGGATGGCCCGCATGCTGATCCGCTGGCGCTCCATGGGCTGCTGGCGGCTGAAGGCCAGGATCTGACGCACCAGCTCTCGACCCCGCCGCGCCGCCGTGCTGATCTCGTGCAGGCTCTGGCGGGCCGGAGCATCGGGCAATATGTCCTGGCGCGCAAGGTCGGCGTTGCCGAGGATGGCGGCCAGAATGTTGTTGAAATCGTGCGCCACCCCACCCGCCAACGTGCCCAACGCTTCCATCTTCTGAGATTGGGCCAGCTGGACCTGCAGGGCTTTCTGTTCGCTTTGGGCCAGCTGGAGCGAAGTGATGTCGACAAACGTGATGACCACATGGCGCAAGCCACCCAGGGCATCGTTTTCGGCGAACGCATTGCACAGAGCCCACCGCACACCGGCACCCGCTCGGGGGCGAACCCCGATGACCACGTCGGTCAGGGGCTGCCCGGTGGCCAGCACCTGTTCGAACGGCATTTCGTGGCGAGCCAAGGGTTGACCTTCTGCATTCAGCAGAGACCAGTCCAGCAACCGGTGCGGCTGGGCAGCGCACGTGGATGGAACCGATGGCCAGCCCACAAACCGGCGCGCCGCCGCGTTGATGGTCTCGATCGACTGGTCGGGATTAAAAACGATGACGCCGGCGTGGATGTTGTCGATCAAGGCCCTCAGCTTGGCCTTGCCATCCGCCAGTTTTTGCAAGTTGCGCTCGCTGTTCTGCTGCAGGCGGTAGGACACCAGCGCACTCAACACGACCGCCCGGAGCAGGCCATCCAGCGTGATGAACAGCACCACATACGAAGCCCCGACACTCAACAGCGTGGCCGTATCCGAGCCCAGACTGCTGAGCAAGCGGATCAACAACACGGCCAGGCCCACCCCTTCGAACACCAGCAACCAGCGCAGGGCCTGGAACTCGCCCGACATGTGCCGGTCCCCGCGGCGGCGCACCAGCATCAGGTTCAGGACCACCAATACCAAAGCGGCGAAGATAAACAGGGCCCGACGCGCCGGGGGAATATCCCATAACTCCAGCAGCAACGCCTGGCCGGCAAACATCGCCACCCCGCCCCAGATCGCCCATTTCAGGGACTGCCTAACGGGCAGGCCCAGGTAGCTTCGGAGCCCCAGCCAGACACAGGCATGGGAGGCGTACATCGCGGTCAGACTCCCCCCCACAGTCACGACACTCAGGGTGGCTGTTTCGGACAAGGCTGTACCGACACCCAGAGAGGCGACCGCTGAAGCCGCCACCGAAGCCGCCCACCAGGCGGGCCCGCCCACAGCGTTGTGCCTGCGCGCGAACGACAGGTAAAGCGCCACCAAAAATCCGTCCAAACAAAGACGAATCAGCAGCAAGGTCGGTAAGTCAAGGTGCATGTAGCGAACAGGTGGGATCAAATACCGATGCGGAATTGAAACATGGTCCACCGGTGGGGAAAAGCCCGAACATCCCGGTGCATTGGCACCATTCCCGGTTTTTGCGTGCAGCGCGCAGACCACAATCAGTCGCTGCCGGGACAAACCTGAGCCCAGGGGTAAGGCCAGAATGCCATCCATGGGAAACCTTTATCTAGTGCGCCATGGCCAGGCCTCGTTTGGTGCCGCAGACTACGATCAGCTCAGCGAGCTGGGCGGCCGCCAAGCCGAGCGGCTGGGGCGCTATTGGGCCGAGCGCGGTCATCGCTTCGACGCCGTACTCATGGGCAGCTTGCGCCGACATGCCCAAACCTGGGAGGGCATTCGCCAAGGCGCCGGCCTGGACCTGGAGCCATTGGTCTGGCCCGGACTCAATGAATACGACGGAGAGGCGGTGATCCGGGCCATCCACCCCGATGCGGTGGACAAGCCGCTCACGCCCGAGGGCTACCGCAAGCACTTCCACATGTTGCGCGATGGCCTGAGCCAATGGATGGCCGGCACGGTCAGTCCGAAAGGCATGCCCAGCTACCCCGCCTTTGTTGAAGGGATCACCAGCGCGCTGGATCACGTGCGCAAGCACCACCAGGGACACAATGTGATGATCGTTTCCAGCGGTGGACCGATCTCAACGGCGGTCGGGCACATTCTGGCGCTGAGCCCGGAGCGCACCATCGATCTCAACATGCGCCTGCGCAACAGTTCGGTCACGGAGTTCCAGTTTGGCCCGAAGCGGCACTCGCTGCTGACCTACAACACCTTGCCCCACCTGGACCACCCCGATCTCGCCGACTGGGTGACGTTCGCCTGAACTTCGCCCCTCGGTCCCACACTAGGGCCTTTCGCACCAGCGCCCAGTGAATTTCACCGCGCGCTTTTTCCCGAACGACGCCAAGCGTTCTCGGGCATCTCAACTGTTCGCGTGAGATCCCGTTGGGGAAACCGGCAGCAGGCTGTGACCTTCGTGGAATGGGCTGCCAGCATCAGCTCGATACCCTGGCCCTGGCCCGCGGCCACCACCAATTTTTCACCTCCGCGCCCAGCTCAGTCTCTTCTTCCAGCGGGGGCAGTCTTTGGCCAGCGCGTGCAGCGTTTGGGGCGCTATGCCCTTGCACCGGGCTGGGTGATCGATCGCCACCACCAGCACATGGCTTTGCTGCAGCGCAGAAATCCGGCCGTGGATTGGGGCCTGAAGGCAAAGGGGTCGGTAGCGTTATGGGGCGTGTTCGTGGCGGCACGCTGGGGCCTGGAACCCTCTGTACAGCGATATGACAGGCGGTTTTGCCATGATCGCAGCCGAAGTGCGCAATCTGGCCCAGCGCAGCACAAGCGCGGCCAAAGAAATCAAAACCTTGATCAGCGGATCGGTCGAAAGCGTGGAGGCCGGTTAGGCCCTGGTTCACACGCACTGGTGAAGCGATGCAAAACATCGTCCGCCAGGTGCGGCAGGCCTCCCAGATGATGCAAGAGATCGCCAAGGCCGCTGCCGAACAACGCACGGGCATCGATCAGGTGGGCAGCGCCGTCAGCAGCCTCGATCAGATGACCCACTAGACGCTGCACTGGTAGAAGAAAGGCAGCGGCCGCCAGCGGGCTCAAAGACCAGACAGAGCGGCTCACCGCCACGGTGAGGCAGTTTCGAATCGACTGAGCCGTTTCAGCCTAGCGCAGGCGCTGCACATCCTGCGGTGCCACGGCACTGGCCTGGTTGCCCCAGGACTGGCGCACAAAGCTGGCGACAGCCGCGATCTCAGCGTCGTTGAGCAAGGTTCGAAACGGTGGCATGCCGTAGGGCCGGGGATCCCCCACTGTGGCGGGCGCGAACCCGCCCGCCAGAATGGCCTGCACCGCATTGACATGCGATGCCATCACCACACTGCGATTGCCCGCCAGTGCCGGGTAAGCCCCTTCGGCCCCTTGCCCTTGGGGGCCATGGCAGGCAGCGCACTGCTGGTCGTAGCGCTTTTCGCCCAGTGCCAGCTGATCGGGCTCTGCCGGTCTCCACTCGGGCATGGCGTCCCCCTCGGCTGGCAAATCCTTCAGGAACACCGCCATGGCCTTCAGATCGGCGCGCTCCAGGTGTTGCGTGCCATCGAACACCACCTCGGCCATCGGGCCCATGACCGTGGCCTGGGCGTTTCGCCCGACTTGCAACAGATCGGCCACGTCATCCGCTGACCACGCAGCCACGCCGGCCTGCGCCGAGTTTCGAAGTGATGGTGCCAGCCAGTGCCCATCGGGCATCAGGCCTGCGTGCCAACGGTCGCCCAGTGAACTGCCGCCCAGGACATCGCGCGCACTGTGGCATGCCGAACAATGGGCCAACCCCCGCGCGAGATAAGCGCCCCGGTTCCATTCCGCGGTTTGCTGGGGTTCGGGCTGAAACCGCCCCGATTCAAAGTACAGCAAGCGCCACACCGCAAGCGCGGCCTGGGTGCTCACCGGCCAGCGCAATGCATGGGCTGGCGTGGGCTGCACCACTGGCGGCACCGTGTGCAAGAACGCGTACAGGGCATCGCTGTCTTCATCGCTCACCAGCGTCGTGTGGGTGTAGGGGAACACTGGATACAACAGGCGCCCGTCGCGCGACCGGCCTTCGTGCAGCGCTCGGCGAAAGGCCTGCAAGCTCCACCGCCCCAGGCCAGTGGCGGGATCTGGGGTGAGGTTGCTGGCGTAAACGGTGCCAAAAGGCGTATCGATGGCGCGCCCGCCCGCGTAGGCCTCGCCGCCCCGGGCGGTGTGGCAAGCCATGCAATTGCCGGCGCGCGCCAGGTAGGCTCCGCGTGCCACGGTCTCTCCGCTGGCCTGGACGGGTTCGTTGGCGTCAGGCAAGGGCTCGGCCCGCATCTCCCAGGCCGCCACCCCTGCCAGGATCGCACCCGACACCGCCATCACACCCAGCGCGCTTCGCATCACAGTCCATTTCATCGGGATGCCTCCGGGGCGAAGCCACAGCGCAACGGCATGGGTTCCGCCATGGCAGCCACAGGGTGGGGATCGGCGGGCAAAGCCTGCGCGGCCAGCCACCCCGTGATCGCCGAAATTTCACTCGGCTCCAGTTGCTGGGCCACATGCGCCATGCAGTCGGGCGCAAAAGCCTTGCGCAGACCGGTCTGCCAACCCCCCAGTTGTCCGATCAGGTAGTCGCGCGGCAATCCCAGCAGGCCTGGCACATTGGGCGCCACACCCGTGAGCGCTGCCCCGTGGCAGGCGGTGCACGCAGGCAATTTGCGCGCGGCATCGCCACGCCGGACCAGCGCCTCTCCTTTGGCCAGTTGTTCGGCGCTGGCGTCGGTCACCGCTGGCGGCGGATAGGGCAACTCCAGTTGTGAAAAATGGCCCGCGATCTCATGCAAGTAGGCGTCGCTCAGATGATCCAACAACGCCGTCATGCCCGCGTTGTTGCGGCGGCCTTCGCGGAAATGCCGCAGCTGGTGGTACAGGTAGCCTTCGGGCTTGCCCGCAATCCGGGGGAAAAACCCGGTGTTGGTGGCCCGACCTTCTTTGCCGTGGCACAGGGTGCAGGCCATGACCCGCTGCGCCATGGTGTCGGGCACCCGGTGAGGGGCCGGAGCGGGCTGCGTCTGAGCCCAACTGATCGAGCCCCCGGTGCCCAGCACCATGAGCGCGAGCAAGCGGTTGTATCGAAACAGGATCAGCGAAAAAGGAAAAGGCATTTTCTGAGTCATGACGCGGTGGAAATTACCACAGCCCTCCGGTGCACGCAGGCCAGCACTCGCTAAACTGAACACCACCACCAACCCTGCCCACACCATGCCCACACCATGCCCACAGCCTCAACCCGCATAGACCCCAGCCGCTGCCCTTTGTGCGGCCAGGACAACCGCTGCGCCATGGAGCGCGAACGCGACACGGGCGTGGCGCAAGGGCCTTGCTGGTGTGTCACCGAAAGTTTCGATCCAGCCCTGCTGGCGCAGCTGCCCGAGGCTGCCCGGGGTCAGGCCTGTATTTGCAGTGCGTGCTTGCAAACCTTTCGGCGTGCGGTCGAAACGCCGGCTGACCGCTGACTATGCTCCGCTGGCTGGACCGTATCCCACTGGTGTGGCTGACCCTGCTGGCGTTGTGGCTGGCGGTGGCGCCCATCGTGCCGGAACCCCATCTGGTCGAGAAGCTTCGCATGCTCAGCCAAGGAGCGCTCAGCAGCCCGCTCGACATCTTTGATCTGCTGCTGCACAGCGTGCCACTGGTGCTGCTCGCCGTGCGCCTGTGGCGCAGAACCCGGGATCGCTGATCGCCCATGAATGCGATTGATAGAAGCCTTTTATAGGGGTAATCGTGTAGTCGCGCCCTTTCTGTAGGCACTTAGGATGACAGAGGACGGGTTCTTCGCGGTCAGCCTGCGCAGCCCGCCCATCAACGGTGCGCCGCAACTGGCCTGCATCTTGCGTGACGTAAAAGATGCCCTCGGTCTTCCGTCGAGCCTTTGTCTACCCATCAAGGAGTCGCTTGTGAGCCCCTTTCGGCAACCCCCTCTCAAAATCTTTGCTGCAGCAGCTTTTTGCACTGCTGCCACCACGTCTGCCTCGGCCGCTGGCTTCGATGCCGCAGTTGACCAGTTTTTCAACGACTACCTGGGCTGGTTCGCCAGCCTGATCTTCACTTCGGTCCCCGTGGGCGACGCCAGCTTTCCCCTGATCGCCGGCTGGCTGCTGATTGCGGCCCTGGTGTTCACGCTCTATTTCGGCTTCATCCAGCTTCGGGCATTCAAATTGTCCACCGACATCGTGCGGGGACGTTACGACAACCCCAACGCCAACCACGACGGCGAGGTGTCCCACTTTGCGGCCCTCGCCACCGCGTTGTCAGGCACCGTGGGCCTGGGCAACATCGCCGGCGTGGGCGCGGCCCTCGCCATCGGTGGGCCGGGCGCCACCTTCTGGATGATCATCGTTGGCCTGCTGGGCATGGCCTCCAAGTTCACCGAGTGCACGCTGGGCGTCAAGTACCGCACCGTGCTGCCCTCGGGTGTGGTCTCGGGCGGTCCGATGTACTACCTCAGCCGCGGCCTGGCTGAGCGCGGCATGGGCGGCCTTGGCAAGGTTCTGGCCGTGGGGTTTGCCATCATGACCATCCTCGGCGCCCTGGGCGGCGGCAACATGTTCCAGGGCAACCAGGCCAATGCCATGCTGGTGCAGACCTTTGGTCTTGCCGATGGTTATGGCTGGGTCACCGGCATCGTGCTCGCAGGCTTCGTGTTCTCGGTGATCATCGGCGGCATGCCATCCATCTCCACGGTGACCTCCAAGCTGGTGCCTTTGATGGCGGTTCTTTATGTCGCCATGTCGATCACCGTGCTGGTGGTTGAGGCTGACCAGATCGGCGCTGCGTTCTCGGCCATCTGGAACGGCGCCTTCAGCGCTGAAGGGGTTGCCGGCGGCTTCATTGGCGCACTGATTCAGGGCCTGAAGCGGGCCACCTTCTCCAACGAAGCAGGCGTGGGCTCTGCCGCCATCGCCCACTCGGCGGTCAAGACCAACGAGCCGGTGACCGAAGGTCTCGTATCGCTGCTGGAGCCCTTCATCGACACCGTGGTCATCTGCACCATGACCGCACTGGTCATCACCATCGCCGGCCTCAACACCGGCCCTTACCCCCACGCAGAAGGTCTCACTGGCGTGCAACTGACGGCAGCCTCGTTCCAGACCGCCTACGACTGGTTCCGCTACCCGCTGGCCCTGGCCGTGCTGATGTTCGCGATCTCCACCATGATTTCGTGGTCCTACTACGGCCTCAAGGCCTGGACCTACCTGTTTGGCGAAGGCAAGACCAATGAGCTGATTTACAAGCTGATGTTCTGCTTCTTCGTGGTGGTGGGTTGCTCCATCGGCTTCAGCGCCGTGATCGACTTCTCGGATGCCGCCATTTTTGCCATGAGCATCTTCAACATCATTGGTCTGTACTTCCTGATGCCTGTGGTGAAAGCCGAACTGCACAAGTTCATGGCCAAAGTGAAGTCTGGCGAGTACAAGCGCTACAGCTGAACACCCTTCTGCTCTCTCTGCGACAGGCCCTTCGGGGCCTGTTTTTTTGGGCCCTCACCAGCGCCGTTTGTGTTGACTCCCTATGATGGCGCTCTACCCCCAAACCTTCCCATGCAGACCCCCACCCCCGATCACTCCATTGCCGCCCTGCGCGCACGCTATGGCGATCGGTACCGGTGGCTGCTGCTGCTCTCGGTCATGGTGGGCACCATGGCGTCCATCATGTCGTCCACCATCATCAACGTGGCGATCCCGGACATGAGCCGCTACTTCGTGCTGGGGCAAGAACGGGCACAGTGGGTGACCTCCGGCTTCATGGCCGCCATGACCGTGTCCATGCTGACCACCCCATGGCTGCTGTCGCGCTATGGCTACCGACGCACCTACTCGGGCTGCATGTGGCTGCTGCTCGCCGGGGGCATCGCTGGCGGCCTGGCCCAGCATTTCCCGCTGGTACTCGCCGCACGCGTGGCCGAAGGGCTGGCCGCTGGTGTGGTGCAACCCATCCCGGCCATCATCATCTTGCGGGCCTTCGAACCCCACGAACAAGGTCGAGCCAGCGGCATCTTCGGCATGGGCGTGGTGCTGGCTCCGGCCATCGGCCCCAGCATCGGCGGCCTGCTGGTAGACGGCCTGGGCTGGCGCTCCATCTTCTACATGGTGGTGCCTTTCTGCCTGGCCTCGCTCTGGCTGGCTCGGCGCTACGTACCCACCAACGCACCGGGCGGCGCGGCGGCCAACCCGCAAGGTGCCGGGCTGGATTGGCCGGGCCTGCTGCTGGCCACCGTGGGCACGCTGTGTCTGCTCAATGGTCTGGTGGAGCTGCACAGCAACCCCGCCGGGATCGCCAGCGTGCTGTTGCTCAGCGCGGCCCTGGCGGTGGGCGCTTTTGTGCTGCTGCAGCGGCGCATGCTGAAATCACATAACCGCCGGCCGACCCTGAACGTGGCGCCGTTGATGAACCTGTCGCTGTTCGCCGACCGGCGTTTCGCCATGGGCAGCATCGTGGCGTTCATTTATGGCATCGCGCTCTTCGGCTCCACCTACCTGCTGCCGGTCTACATGCAAATGGGGTTGGGCCTGTCGCCTTCTTATGTGGGCAGCATCCTGCTGCCGGCCGGACTGGTGTTGGCGGTGACCATCGCGATCGTGGGCCGCATGGCCGACCGGCAACCCACGCACAGGCTGGTGAGCGTTGGCTTGGTGCTGCTGACCGCCTCGTTTGCGCTCATGGCTACCATCGATCCGGGCCGTCCGGGGGCCATCATCCCGCTGCTGGTGATCTGGGCTACCCTGGGGCGCATCGGCCTGGGCTTCATCCTGCCATCACTCAACATCGGCGCCATGCGCGGGCTAGGACACACCCACATTCCGCAAGGCGCGAGCGTGATCAATTTCTTGCGCATGCTGGGCGGCGCGGCTGGCGTGAGCCTTTGTGGCATCGTGCTCGAATGGCGCATGACCACCCACGGTTTTCGCTTGGACACCGCCAGTGACAACCCTGCCCGGCTGGCCGCGTTCAACGAAACTTTTCTGATGCTGGCGGCTGTTTGTGTGCTGGCGCTCTTCGCAGCCTGGCAATTGCGCCCGAAAGCGGTTGCGCAAGAGGCAAAATAGCCTCATGTGCCAACTCCTCGGTCTCAACTGCGCCACGCCCACAGACGCGTCCTTCAGCTTCACCGGCTTTTGCCAGCGCGGCGGCGGAACCGACCACCACGCCGATGGCTGGGGCATTGCCTTTTTCGAAGGCAAGGGCATGCGGATGTTTGTGGACCACCTGAGCGCGGCCGCCTCGCCCATCGCGGACTTTCTGCAGAAGTACCCCATCAAAAGCCGCAACATCATCGCCCACGTGCGCAAGGCGACCTACGGCGAAGTCAACCTGCAAAATGCCCACCCGTTCACGCGTGAGCTCTGGGGGCGGCACTGGGTTTTTGCCCACAACGGCGATCTGCACCACTACGCGCCCCACCTGCACAGCCACTTTCACCCCGTGGGCAACACCGACAGCGAGCAGGCTTTTTGCTGGCTGATGCAGGAGCTGGCGAAATCGCACGCCAGCCTGCCCAGCATCGAAGAGATGTCGCACACCCTGCGTGAGCTCATCCCGCAGATCAGCAGCCACGGCACCTTCAACTTCCTGCTCTCCAACGGCGACGCCCTGTGGGCGCACTGCAGCACCAAGCTGCATTACCTGGTGCGCCAGCACCCCTTTGCCCAGGCCACGCTCATGGACCGCGACTGGACGGTCAATTTCGAAGACCTGAACCAGCCGGGGGACCGAGCGGCCGTCATCGTCACCACGCCCCTCACGTCCAACGAGCAATGGACCGCCTTCGAACCCAATCAACTGATCGTCTTTGTCGACGGACTGCCCGTCGCCTGAGCGTCTCGCGCGCGCAGTGCGGCGCCGCAAACCGTCAGTAGGCTGATAACATGACTTTCCGGCCTGGCAACGGGTTGCAGGGTCGGCCGCGCAAGCGCGCATTCGCCACAACAACAGGAGACACTGACATGCAAAGACGACACCTCATTGCCGGCGGACTGGCCGCGGCAACCCTGCCTGCTTTCGCACTGGCCCAGGCCGTCGACAAGCCCAAGCTCACCATTGCCGTGGGCGGCAAGAACCTCTTCTACTACCTGCCTCTGACGGTGGCGGAACAACTGGGCTACTTCACTGACGAAGGTCTGGATGTGACCATCGTCGACTTCGCGGGTGGATCCAAGGCCTTGCAGGCGGTGGTCGGTGGCAGCGCCGATGTGGTGTCGGGCGCGTTCGAGCACACGCTCAACATGCAGTCCAAGGGCCAGCCCATGCGCGCCTTCGTGTTGCAAGGCGCTGCGCCGCAGATCGTGCTGGGCATCAACCCCAAGACCATGCCCAACTTCAAGTCGATCGCCGACCTCAAGGGCAAAAAAATTGGTGTCACCGCCCCGGGCAGCTCCACCAACGTGATGGCCAATTTTGTGCTGGCCAAGGCCGGGCTCAAGCCCACCGACGTGAGCTTTGTCGGCGTGGGGGCCAGCAACGGTGCCGTGGCCGCCATGCGCTCAGGGCAGATCGATGCCATCAGCAATCTCGACCCGGTGATCACCTTGCTCCAGCGCTCGGGCGATCTGAAAATCGTGACCGACACCCGCATCCTGAGCGAGGCCGAACAGGTCTTCGGCGGTCCCATGCCCGCGGGTTGCCTGTACGCGCCGCAATCGTTCATCGACAAAAACCCGGGGGCCACCCAAGCGCTGGCCAACGCCATGGTCCGCGCCAACAAGTGGATCCACAGAGCCGGCGCCGGTGACATCATCAAAGTGGTGCCTGAGAGCTATCTTCTGGGCGACCGGGCTATCTACATCGACGGCTTCCTGGCCGCCCAGAAAGCCCTGTCCCCTGACGGCATGTTCCCGGCCAAAGGGGCCGAAACCGCCTTGCGCGCGCTGACCAGCGTGGACGAGAAGATCGGACAGGCCAAGCTGGATCTCAGCGCGGTCTACACCAACGATTTCGTCAAGAAGGCGAACCTGAAATACAAGTAACCCCTCGCGCCGCGCCTGCGGCGCGTCACCCCCCCCAAGGAGGCAACACCTGCGGCCTGGCAAAGCCAGTTCCGCGGTGTTCTGGGCCTCAGACGCGCGCGCCTGAAGCGTTCGTGTTGCAAACCCCCGGCACTGTGTTCCATTTATTCACCCCCTATGACCGCTGCCATCGAACTCGACAACGTTGCTTGCACCTTCATCAGCAAGGACGCCCCCAGCCAACGCTACACCGCCGTGCAGAACGTATCCCTGACCGTTGGCAATGGTGAATTCGTGAGCGTGGTCGGACCCACGGGTTGCGGCAAAAGCACGTTGCTCAACGTAGCGGCAGGCCTGCTCATGCCCAGCGAAGGCTCGGTGCGCATTTTTGGTAAACCCCTGCAAGGCATCAATGCGCGGGCGGGCTACATGTTCCAGTCCGAGAGCCTCATGCCTTGGCGCACAGGGTTGGACAATGTGATGGCAGGGTTGCAATTCCGCGGCATGCCCGACCGAGAGGCCAGGGAGCTGGCTGAATCCTGGTTGCGCCGGGTCGGACTGGGCGGATTTGGCGACCGTTACCCTCACCAGATGAGTGGCGGCATGCGCAAGCGGGCCAGCCTGGCCCAGACGCTGGTCATGGACCCCGACATCATCCTCATGGACGAGCCTTTCTCGGCCCTCGATATCCAGACCCGGCAGCTCATGGAGAACGAGGTGCTGCAGCTCTGGGCAGAAAAGAAAAAGGCGGTCCTGTTCATCACCCACGACCTGGACGAAGCCATCGCCATGAGCGACCGGGTGGTGATCCTGAGCGCGGGCCCCGCAGCGCGACCGATTGGCGAGTTCCTCATCGACATCCCGCGCCCACGCGACGTGGCCGAGGTCAAGATGACGCCCCGCTTCATCGAGCTGCACCAGGCGATCTGGAGTGTGCTGCGCGACGAAGTCCTCAAGGGCTACCAGCAGCAACTGCAAAAAGCGGCCTGACACCGCAGGCCCCTTCCAGCGCCCCCTCCACAACCACCCCAACACTGCCGCCATCAACACCATGTGGAACCTCATCAAACCCCGCGCCGCCACCCTGCGCCTCTGGCAACTGGCCTTGCTTTTGCTGGTGGTCGGCTTCTGGTACGCGATGACCAAGCCGGGCCTGATCCCGCCCATGATGTTCGACAACGACCGGCAGGCGGCGTTCTTCTTTGGCGAGCCGGTGCAGGTGGCGCAGCGCATCTGGGCATGGTTCGTCACCGATGCCGACATCTACCCCCACCTGCTGATCACCCTCACCGAAACCTTGCTGGCTTTCGCCATCGGCTCGGGCGCAGGCCTGGGCGCAGGGCTTTGGCTGGCGCTGAGCCCCATGGCATCGGCCATCCTGGAGCCCTACATCAAGGCCATGAACTCCATGCCCCGCATCATCCTGGCGCCCATCTTCGCGGTGTGGTTTGGCCTGGGCATGGGCTCCAAAGTTGCACTCGGCGTGACCCTGGTGTTTTTTATCGTGTTTTTCAACGTGTACCAGGGCGTCAAGGAAGTGAGCCCGGTGGTGCTGGCCAACGCGCGCATGCTGGGCGCCAGCCAGAAGCAGCTCTTGCGCCACGTCTACCTGCCGAGCGCCACGAGCTGGGTGTTCAGTTCACTGCACACCTCGGTGGGCCTGGCTTTTGTCGGTGCTGTGGTGGGCGAGTACCTGGGTTCCAGCCAGGGTGTGGGCTACCTGATCTTGCAGGCGGAAGGCAGCTTTGACATCAACACCGTCATGGCTGGCATTGTGGTGCTTACCGTCTTTGCCCTGGTGCTCGATGGCCTCGTCGGCACGCTTGAAAAGCGCCTGATGAAGTGGCAGCCCAAAGCCGGTGAAACCGAGAAACTCTGAACCCCATGAATCCCTGGATCGCCCTCACCCTGGCCATCGCGGCAGAAGTGATCGCCACCAGCGCGCTCAAAGCCAGCGAGAGCTTCACGCGACCGCTCCAGTCCCTGGTCGTCGTCGTGGGCTACGCTGTGGCCTTCTACTTGCTATCCAGCGTGCTCAAGGCCATTCCGGTGGGGGTGGCCTACGCCATCTGGGCAGGTCTGGGCATTGTGCTCATCACCCTGGTGGCGTGGGTAGTGCATGGCCAGCGCATCGATCTGCCCGGCATGCTGGGCATGGGGTTGATCGTGGCAGGCGTCGTGGTGCTCAACCTCTTTTCCAAATCCTCGGTCCACTGAACCGACCCGTTTTTCGGCCTGGCCGAAGCGGCGCGGTGGCGGGTCATCGGTCCCCGCGAATCACAACACCTTGAACAGTTTTTCGCGCAGTTCGGGCAATCGCTTGTTGCCCATGCCATTGTTGGACATGCTGTATTCCCAGGCGTGAAAAACCACGCGCAACTGCTCGGTGGTCTCGGCGTGGAAGATGTCGTGGATCAAGGAAATCCGCATGTTCTGGCCGATGATCGAATTGATCGAATTGATCATGAAGTTGCGGGCCATCTCATTTTCTTTGGCCGAACGCACAGCCGCCGGGGGCAGGCCTGGGATCGCTGCGTCCACCGGTGGCTGGAAGAGATCGGTGTCAGGATCGTCAAGGGCCAAGCTCTCAGGCACAACGCCAGTGCCAGCATCCGTCGCCTGTGGCTTCACCCGCAGCTCAACGCAGCCCTGGGCCAGCAACTCGCCAAACATCTGCTCCACGCTTTGTCCTGCCGGAACAAAGACCGCGAGATCCGCAGCGCTGCGCTTACCGTCCACCAGCACCAGCAACCGACGCACCAAAGGCGCCAGGCCGAGTGATCGGGTCTGGATTTCCTGCTGTCCCGCAACCGTTTTGGCATAAACGGCACCGGCGAATTCTTTGGGATCTGACATGAGGCATTTCAGTTCTGGGAACGGCCTCCCTGAACGGTGTTTGTAGTGGAGGTTGGCCCTCACCACAAGCGGTGCTTGCCCTGCCTCTTGTCCAAAGCAAATCTTTTGATGGACAAATCCGGGCAAACAAAGGCCAGTTCCCATGCGAGACGTGGTGAATCAACGACATCTCAGGCGGCCGTAGCAGCCCGAAAACCCGAATCAGCCGCCGCGCGCGCCGCCGGAGCGCTTCAAATCTCGCAGCATGTAGAGGTACAACCCCTCCACTTTGTCGCGCGCCCAAGGCGTCTTTCGCAAAAAGCGCAGGCTGGACGAAACACTCGGATCCACGTTGAAACAGCGCACCGGGATGCGCTCCCCCAGCCCGGCCCAGCCATAGTGCTCGGACAAGGCCGTGACCATGGCTTCCAGGGTCACACCGTGCAGCGGGTTGCGGGCCTGGCCGGGTACGGCTGGGGCAGCCGACGCGACCGACGAGGCCGGCGATGCGGCTTCAGCCTCGGTTGCGGGTGCGGGTGCGGGTGCAGACCTTGGGTCAGGGGCCGGTGCGGGAACAGCAGGTGCGGTCATGTCGCGTTGTCCGCCAGTGCGGCTTCCAGCGCATCCACATACATGGCCGCTACATCAAAGCCGGTCTGATCGTGAATTTCCTGGAAGCAGGTGGGGCTGGTCACATTGATTTCAGTGACGTGGTTGCCAATCATGTCCAGCCCAACCAACAGCAACCCCCTTTCGGCCAGGGTGGGCGCAATGGCCTCGGCCACCAGACGGTTCTCCTCGCTCAGGGGTTGCGCCACGCCTTTGCCGCCTGCAGCCAGGTTGCCGCGCACCTCGTTGCCCTGCGGGATGCGTGCCAATACAAACGGCGCAACCTTGCCGCCGATCAGGAGCAGCCGCTTGTCGCCCTCGGTGATCTCGGGCAGGTAACGCTGGGCCATGACGCTGGTGGCACCGCCCTGGTTGAGCGTTTCCACGATGGAGCCCAGGTTCATGCCATCGGAACCCACCCGAAAGATGCCGGTGCCGCCCATGCCGTCGAGGGGCTTGAGGATGATGTCGCGGTGTTCGGCGTGAAACGCCCGCAGCTCATTGGCATTGCGCGTGACCACCGTGGGTGGTGCAAAACGCGCAAACTCCATCAAGGAAAGCTTTTCGGGGTGGTCGCGCAAAGCACGCGGGCTGTTGAACACGCGAGCGCCTTCGCGCTCGGCCTGCTCCAGCAAATGGGTGGCGTAGAAAAACTCGCTGTCAAACGGCGGATCTTTGCGCATCAGCACCGCGTCAAAGCTGTGCACCGGCTCCAGCGCTTCGCTGGGCACGGTGTACCAGTCGTCGGCATGGCCGGTGAGCTGGAGATGGCGCACCTGGGCCGTGACCGGCTGGCCGCTGCGCCAGCTCATGAAACGCGGCTCGGTGCTGCTCACCCGGTGACCGCGCTTTTGCAGCTCCCGCATCATGGAAAAGGTGGTGTCCTTGTAAATTTTGAAGGACTCAATGGGGTCGGCAACGATAAGAATGTTCATAGGGAATGGGTTGTCTTGAGCCCGTACTGTTGCACAAAGAGCGCGATGGCGCCCGCCACCACGTCCCAAAAGGCCGATCCAATGCCGGCAATGCTCACACCACTGAGTGTGACCAGAAATGTGAACAACGCCGCTTCGCGGCGCCGGTCATCCTTGAGCGCGGTGTGCAGGCCACCGCCCATGCTACCCAACAAGGCGATGTCGGCGATGGCCATCACCAGTTCCCGAGGAAAAGCCGGCCGTGACAGAGGAAAGACCCAGATCACGAAAGAAAGACATTGGGCGATTGTGCCGGGGAACGGCACCACAGGCGCCTCACTGACCCTTCCGGTGCGCGTGCCTCAACCCAGGAGGCAGTGGAACCGGCTTTGGCGGGCCACAGGCATCGCCCCCCAGTGGGGGGTTGAAGCGCCGAAGGGCGCGGCGCAGGGAGCGGACCCCTCTCTATATCTCGATTTTCGAACCGAGCTCGATCACCGAATTGCTCGGCAAATTGAGAAACTCGGCCGCGGCCCCCGCGTTGTGGTGCATCTGGGCAAACAGTTTCTCGCGCCAGGGCGCCATGCCGCTGCCGATCCGGGGCACGACCACATCGCGCGACAGGAAATAGCTGGTCCGCATGGGCTCCACGTCACAGCCCCGGCCCCGCATCGTGCTCAAGGCCTTGGGCACATCGGGATCGTTCTTGAAGCCGTAATGGATCACCACTTCCCAGCAGCCCCGGCCCAGCGACTCCACGGCCACCCGCTTGTCCAGACCGATCCAGGGCACCTCGTGGTTGCGCACGGTGACAAACAGGTTCTGCTCGTGCAGCACCTTGTTGTGTTTGAGGTTGTGGAGCAAGGCGTTGGGCACGGTACCGGTCTCAGCGGTCAGGAAGACCGCCGTTCCGTCCACACGCAACGGAGGCGCTGTAAAAACGGCCTCCAGAAAGCTGGACAGATCGATGGCATCGGCCTGCTGTTTGCGCGACAGGATCCGTCGCCCCTGCTTCCAGGTCATCATCAGCGTGAACACCACGCCACCAATCATCAAAGGAAACCAGCCACCGGCAAACAGCTTGAGCAGGTTGGAGCTGAAGAAGGCCAGGTCCACCACGAAGAACACGCTGGTGGAGGCAATGCACAACCACAGCGGGTACTTCCAGCCGTAGCGCAAGACAAAGAAGGTCAGCACCGTGGTGATCAGCATGTCCAGGGTGACGGCAATCCCGTAGGCCGCAGCGAGGTTGGTCGACGATTTGAACATCACCACCGCAAACACGATGGCCACAAACAGGCCCCAGTTCACCAACGGCAAGTAGATCTGCCCGGTGTCCCGCACGCTGGTGTGGCGCACCTGCAGACGGGGCAGGTAGCCCAGTTGCATCGCCTGCTTGGTAACGCTGAAGGCTCCCGTGATCAGCGCTTGCGACGCGATCACCGTGGCCATGGTCGCCAGACCCACCAGCGGCACCAGGGCCCAGTCTGGTGCCATGTTGAAAAACGGGTTTTTGACGGCCGCCGGGTCGGCGAGCAACAAGGCACCCTGGCCAAAGTAGTTCAACGTCAGGCAAGGCATCACAATGGAAAACCAGGCCAGGCGGATGGGCTTCTTGCCGAAATGGCCCAAGTCGGCGTACAGGGCTTCGCCGCCGGTGACACACAGCACCACAGCCCCCAGGATGATGAAGGTGGTGCCCGGTTGCTCCCACATGAATCGCAGAGCGTGATGGGGGCTCAGAGCACCCAGAATTTCCGGGTGGTTCACGATGTGCGAGACCCCCAACGCAGCGATGGAGACAAACCAGACCAGGGTGATGGGGCCGAAAAACTTCCCAATGCCGCTGGTGCCCCGCTTCTGAACCACAAACAGGGCGAACAACACCATCAGCGTGATTGGGACCACAAACCGGTGCAAGCCCGGTGAGATCACCTCCAGCCCCTCAACGGCAGAGAGCACGGAGATAGCGGGCGTGATCACCCCGTCACCGTAAAAGAGCGAGGTACCAAAAATGCCAATCACCAGCAAGACACGCCGCAGCTCGGGTTTGTGTTTCACCGCCTGGGATGCCAGCGCCAGCATGGCGATCAACCCCCCTTCGCCCGCATTGTCTGCCCGCAGCACCAGCACCACGTATTTCAACGAGACGATGACCGTGAGGGTCCAGAAAACGATGGACAGCACGCCATAGACGTTGGCGTGGGTGAACGGAACATGGCCCGATCCGAATATTTCTTTGATGGCGTACAGCACGCTGGTGCCGATATCGCCGTAGACCACACCGATCGCACCCAATGTGAGGGCGGTGAGCGAGCTTTTTGAAGAGGAGGCCGACACAAACACACCCACACCTGGCGGCGTGGGATTCAAAAGTTCCAAGGAGGCCGATTCTGCGCTCTTTTTGGCGTCTGTTGCGCTGGACTCGACGTTCCCCCCGCGCCGGCTGCGCCGTCAACCCCCAGGGGACGATGCAAGGGGCCCGGCAAAGCCGGTGTCACGGTGACC
This sequence comes from Hydrogenophaga sp. PAMC20947, assembly GCF_004795855.1. NCBI lineage: Bacteria > Pseudomonadati > Pseudomonadota > Betaproteobacteria > Burkholderiales > Comamonadaceae > Hydrogenophaga > Hydrogenophaga sp. PAMC20947. The sequence goes on along the minus strand of NZ_CP039252.1, from coordinate 4,241,714 downwards.
TGGATCGACAACCCGTTCGGTGCAAAGCGCCTTCACCCAGGATGCCGTCGATCCGGCTTTGCTGGTCGGCCAGCATCGCCCCCTTGAGGGGGTGACGATCCGATCATCGGGTCGTCACGGGGGTGGGAAATTCAGTCGTATTGTTCGGCGTCCGGGTCGGTGGCTTCCAGCTCGTAACTCGCTGCCAGCATGGCCAGGCGCCCGATCACGCCGTACATGTAGAACCGGTTGGGCACACTGGCACCTGGCTTCATGCCAGGCTGGGGCTGCTGCGCGCTTTGCTCAAACGCCAGCGGGACAAAGCTGGAGCCAGGCGCATTGAGGTTTTCATCCACGCCGCGATCGGCATGCACCCGGTAAAAGCCCCCCACCACGTAGCGGTCCATCATGTAGACCACGGGTTCGGCCACCGCACGGTTGATGCGCTCATTGGTCAGCACGCCTTCCTGGATGATGACCTCGCTGACCGCCTGGCCAGCCTGCACCGTGGCCATGCGTTCGAGTGCCAGCGGCGTGAGCGCGTCCAGATCCTTGACATCGCGCACCGTCATGATGCCCATGCCCTGGGTGCCGTTGTCGGCCTTGATCACAACAAAGGGCTTTTCGCCGATGCCGTACTCCTTGTACTTGCGCCGGATCTTGCCCAGCAGCGCATCGGTATTGCTGCGCAGGCACTCCAGCCCCCCCGCCTTGGCGAAATCGACCTCGCCACACTGGTTGAACAAGGGATTGATCAACCAGTGGTCCATGCCCAGCAGCTTGCCAAACCGCTTTGACACCTCTTCATAGGCCTTGAAATGGTTGCTCTTGCGGCGGGTTGCCCAGCCGGCGTGCAAGGGCGGCAACAGGTACTGCTCGTGCAGGTCTTCCAGCATGCCCGGCACGCCCACGCTCAGGTCGTTGTTGAGCAGGATCGTGCAGGGGTCAAAGTGCTTCAGACCCAATCGGCGCTGCGTGCGGACCAGCGGCTCCAGCGTGATTGACTCGCCGCCGGGCAAATCGATCGTGGTGCTGGTTGTGATGTCTTTGGAGAGCGAGCCCAGGCGCACGTTGAGCCCCGCCTGGTAAAAAATCCGCTGCAACTGCAGCAGGTTGCTCAGGTAAAAAGAGTCTGTGGTGTTCTCGGGAATCAGCAAGAGGTTTTTGGCCTCAGGGCAAATTTTCTCGATTGCCGCCATCGCCGCCTGCACGGCCAGCGGCATCATCTCGGGCGTCAGGTGGTTCCAGCCCCCGGGAAAGAGGTTGGTGTCCACTGGCGCGAGCTTGAAACCCGCATTGCGCACATCCACTGAAGAATAGAACGGAGGCGTGTGCTCCATCCACTCCAGCCGGAACCAGCGCTCGATCACGGGCGTGGACTCCAGGATGCGCTGTTCCAGTTCGTTGATGGGGCCGGTCAGGGCTGTGACGAGGTGCGGGACCATATTTGAACGCCCCCTGCGCCGCCTGCGGTGTCACCCCCCACTGGGGGGCGCCAGCTGCGGGCCGGCAGAGCCGGACCCACGCTGACCTGGGCGCTCAGGCGTTGCGTTAGGGCGGAAAGTTGAATTGTTGGAAATCGGCTGATGAAAGAAGGATATGGGGTTTGACCCGCCACTTGCAAGCGCTATCACCCTCTGATTTCACCCTCACCCAGCACAACGTACTTCAGCGAGGTCAGTCCTTCCACCCCCACGGGGCCCCGGGCGTGAAATTTGTCCGTCGAAATGCCAATTTCAGCCCCCAGCCCGTACTCGAATCCGTCAGCGAAGCGGGTGCTCGCATTCACCATCACGCTGGCAGAGTCAACTTCTCGCAAAAATCGCTGGGCATGCATGTGGTCGCGGGTGAGGATGGCATCGGTGTGGTGGCTGCTGTAGCGGTTGATGTGTGCAATGGCCTCATCGAGCCCTTCAACCACCTTGATGCTGATCACCGCAGACAAGTACTCTTCGCTCCAGTCCGCCTCGGTCGCGTCTCTCAGGATCGCTCCCGTGGTCCCTGCCAGGATGGCCTTTGATGTGGGGCAGCAACGCATTTCCACACCCTTGCCTGCATAGACCGCCCCAATCTGGGGCAAAAACGCAGCGGCAACACCGCGCGCAACCATCAAACTCTCGGTCGCGTTGCAAGGGCTGTATTTGTGGGTTTTGGCGTTGTCGGCCACCTTGACCGCCATGGCGATATCACAGGGGTCGTCCACATAGGTGTGGCAATTGCCGTCCAGGTGTTTGATCACCGGCACTTTGGCCTCAGCGCTGATGCGCTCGATCAAACCCTTGCCGCCCCGCGGGATGATCAAATCCACATACTGCGCCATGGTGATCAGCTGGCCCACCGCCGCACGGTCGGTGGTGGGCACGAGTTGCACGGCATCGGCCGGCAAACCCGCACCGGTCAGCGCCTGTTGCACCAGGTTGGCCAAGGCACGGTTGGAATCGATGGCCTCCGAGCCGCCACGCAGAATCGCCGCGTTGCCGCTTTTGATAGACAAAGATGCGGCCTCGATCGTCACATTGGGCCGGCTCTCGTAAATCATGCCAAACACGCCGATCGGCACCCGCATCTGCCCCACCCGGATGCCGCTGGGCATCTGGCGCATCCCGGTGACTTCGCCGATGATGTCGGTCATCGCGGCCAGCTGCTCACAACCTTGCGCACAGGTTTCCAGCACCTGGGGCGTCAGCTTGAGGCGGTCCACCATCGGCTCGGCCAGGCCTGCAGACCGAGCGCGCTCAAGATCCTTGGCGTTCTCAACCTGCAATTCGTCCACGTTGGCGCGCAAAAGCGCGGCCAGGGACCGCAGAGCGTGCTGTTTGACGGCCGCGCTGGCCTTGGCCATCTGGGCAGAGGCCTGTTTGGCCTGAGCCCCCAGGGTGTTCATGAGTTCGGTGGTGTTGCTGGCGTTCATGCGTCTGATTTTCTCACTCCCGGGCAAGCTTGGGCCGTTTGACCGCTGGTTTGCCCGTTGCATACTGCGGGGTGTACAGTAACCTGTGTTGTCCGGCGTGTGCCCATGAACGGGCGCAGCCCGGAAAAACGCCAACCCGATTGACACTTGCCCACCATGGTCCGTTTTTGGCTGATGACCCTTGGATGGCTGTCCGCCGCGTGCTTCAGCTCGCAGGCCCTGGCAGCGGACATCCACTTTGAACCCGTGGCCCCGGGGGTGTATGCCTTCATTGGGGAAACCGGCCCCCGCACCCACGCCAACGAAGGCCTGAACGCGAACATCGGTCTGGTCGTGACGCCCGAGGGTGCACTCCTGATCGACAGCGGCGCCAGCTACCAGGGAGCGCAGCAGATCCACCAGGCCGTGCAACGGGTCACCCAGCAGCCGATCAAGTGGGTCATCAACACCGGAGGACAAGACCACCGGTGGCTGGGCAACGGTTATTTCATTCAGCAAGGTGCACAGGTGCTGGCCCATGCCGCGGCGAGGCCCGGCATGCTCGCCCGCGGTGCTGGCCAGCTCGCATCGCTGAAACCCATCCTGAAAGAACAGCTGGCCGGCACAAGCCCCACCCTGCCCACCCGGTTTCTGGAGGGCCCGGATGAGGTGTTGCAGCTCGGCGGTGTCCGGGTCGAGATCAAACACCGCGGCGGCGGCCACACACCCGGTGACAGCATGGTGTGGTTGCCCGCCCAGAAACTGCTCTTCAGCGGCGACGTGGTCTACGTGGATCGCATGCTCGGCATTTTCCCCTTCAGCAACACGCGCCATTGGGTTGAGAGCTTTGCCTTGGTGGAATCGCTTCAGCCAGAAGCCATCGTGCCGGGTCACGGCCAGGTGAGCGACCTCGCTCGGGCCCGGGCTGACACAGGCAACTACCTGCGTGCCCTGCGTGCGCACATGAAGCGCGCTGCGAACGACATGGCCGGGCTCAGCGCCGCCATTCAGTCATTCGATGCGGCTCCTTACATGCACCTGCTCAATGCAGCCGAGCTGCACCCGGGCAATGCCAGCAGGACCTATCTCGAGCTCGAACTCGAGCTCGAGCTCGAGTGAGGATCATGGAACCCCACACCGTCCACCAACCCTGTTTTAGAAAGAGATTCCCATGAAAAATGCCCTGGACCTCGTGGCCGCCGCCAAAGCACGCGTCACCGAAGTGCCTTTGACCGAAGCCGAAGCGGCCATCCGCCAGGCCGATGTCCTGATCGATGTGCGCGAAGAGAGCGAATTTGCGGCCGGGCACCTGCCGGGAGCCATCCACGCCTCACGGGGCATGCTGGAATTCAAGCTCAGCGGCACTCCGGCCCTGACCTCGCGTGACATCAAGGCCGTTGTGTATTGCAAGACCAGCGGCCGCGCGGCCTTGGCGGCCGCAGCCATGAAAGACATGGGCTACCTGAACGTGACTTCAATTGCCGGCGGCTACGATGCCTGGGTGGCCGCGGGCAAGCCTGTGGCCAAGCCCGAACTGCCTTCATTCGGCTGAACGCCACCACCGCCATGGGCCCGCACGTCAACGTGCGTGGCAACCCTGGGCCACGCGCATGGCCATTTGCTGCAAAGCGCTCCAGGGATCCCCCGGCCAGCCCGGGGCCTTGAGCCCTTTGACAATGCCGTCCACGGTGTGAGCGTCGGCCAGCCATTTGCCCAGTGTGGCGGCGTTGAGCAGGGGTAAAACCCGCTCCATGAGCTTTTCTTTCAGGCCCCAAACGCGGTTTTCACGCAGCGCCATCGGCAGGGGGCGACCCGCGTCCATGGCCAGGCGAACCCGGTGCAAGGTGCGGATATCCTCGGAAAGCGCCCAGTGCACCAGCACCGCAGCCTCGCCCACCGCCTGCAGGCCATCCAGCATGCGCTGCACCCGCAGCACCTGTCCGCCCAATACCGCCTCAGCCAGTTTGAACGGCGTGTAGCGCGCCACATTGAGCACCGCGTTTTCCACCTGCTCGAAACCCAGTTCACCGGCGGGGTACAGCAAACCCAGTTTTTGAATCTCCTGGTGCGCGGCGAGCAGATTGCCTTCGACCCGGTCGGCAAAAAACTGCAAGGTGCGTTGCCCGACTTCGCCCGTGGCGACTCGCTGGCCCTGCAGTTGCAGGCGCTGAGCAATCCACTGCGGCAAAGCCTGGCGCTCCACCGGATCCACTTTGACCGTCACACCGTAGCTATCGAGTGCGCCAAACCAGGCACCCTTGAGCGTCGGCCCGTCCAGGCGAGGCAAAACCACCAAGGTCAGCAGACTGTCATTGTCCTGGGCCTGGGTCGCCAAATGCTGCAAAACCTGTGATCCATCCTTGCCGGGTTTCCCCGACGGAATACGGACTTCGACGATCTGTTTATCGGCGAACAGACTCAGCGAACCACCACTGGCCAGCACCTCGCTCCAGTCAAAGTGGGCCCCGGCAACGGTGTGCACGGTTCGCTCGGTGTAGCCCTGATCCCGTGCGCAGAGGCGGATCGCGTCGGTCGCCTCCTGAATCAGCAGCGGCTCGTCACCGTACAAGGTGTAGAGGCTTCTCAGGCCACGCTGCAATTGCGCAGAGAGCTGCGGCGCCGCAATCTGCATACCGCTTCGCGCTTCAGAGTGACTTGACGGCTGCCAGGCGGCGCATGACCTGCTGGACCATGTCGCTTTGCATGTCGGTGTACATCAGCTGTTCTTCGGCCGCCTTGGCATACACATCGGTCTCGCTGAAACTGATGTCGCGCTGCAGCAGCATTTCCTGGTTTGCGATCAGGCGCTTGCCCGTCGGGGTCGAGAGGTTGAAGCGAAAACGGTAACGCAACTCCAGCTCACGCACTTGCCCACTGGTGGTTTGGCCCACCACGGTGCGCTCGCGCTGATCCGCCATCACCCCCAGCACCACGGTGCGAGCCTTCGGCCCGGTGGGAGCGCCCGTTATCACCTGAATCCCTGCAGAGGCCAACTCGCGTTGCAACGCCTTCGACACAGGGCTTTCCAGACTGTTGGTCACGTACAAGGTATCAAAACCGAACGTGGGGGTCTGGCGCAGCGCAAAACCACAGCCCCCCAATGCCAGCGCGGACGCCGCCAGCGCCCCAGCGCCGGCGATGCGGAGCAGGGTCGACCGCCGGCCACCGTCTACAGACGGAGCATTGGAAACGGACACAGACGGTTGGGATGGAAGGGTGTGGATTTGTGCGTTCATGGCTCAGGTTTTATACCACCACGTTGACCAGACGGCCGGGAACGACGATGACCTTCTTGGGGGCGGCACCGTCGGCTTGCTTGAGGAAGGCTTCGCTGGCGAGTGCCGCGGCCTCGATGGTGGCTTTGTCAGCCCCGGCCGCCACGGTCACGCTGCCCCGCAGCTTGCCATTGATCTGCAACATCAGTTCAATTTCGTCGCGCTGCAAAGCCGCCTCATCGGCTTGCGGCCAGGGCGCGTCCAGCAACTCGCCGAAAGCCCCGGCATACCCCAGCTGGGTCCAGAGCGTGTGTGCAATGTGGGGCGTGGCCGGGTAAATGCAGCGCACCAAGATACCAAAGCCTTCGGCCAGCACCGCGGTATCGCCCGCCGAGCCGTCCGGCTTGAAGTCGTCCAGGGCGTTGAGCATCTTCATCGCCCCCGAGACCACGGTGTTGTACTGCATGCGCTGGTAGTCGTAGTCCACCTGCTTGAACACCGTGTGGATCTCCAGGCGCAAGGCCTTGGCTGCCTTGGACAGCGTCTGTTTGCCCACAGCCGCGGCGGCCGCTCCCAGACCCGTCTGGGTCGAGAGCTTGAGGCCAAAGCCCCAGACCCGGCGCAGGAATCGGTAGCTGCCCTCCACCGCGGCGTCGTTCCACTCCAGCGTGGCCTCGGGTGGCGCGGTGAACATGGTGTAGAGGCGCGCGGTGTCGGCGCCGTAGCGCTCGATCAGGTCTTGCGGGTCCACACCATTGTTCTTGGACTTGGACATGGTGCCCACGCCCTCGTAATCGATGGCGGTGCCCGCCGGCAGCTTCACGCCACTCGACTCCACCGTTTTGTTCAGTTTCGCACCAACCACCTTGCCTCCCTCGTCGAGCACATGCTCCACATCGGCCGGCCAGAAGTAGTCTTTGCCGCCCTTCTCGGTGCGGCGCGAATAGATGTGGTTGAGCACCATGCCCTGGGTCAGCAACTTGGTAAAGGGTTCATCGATCTTCACCAGACCCAGGTCGCGCATGACCTTGGTCCAGAAGCGCGCGTACAGCAGGTGCAGGATGGCGTGCTCGATACCGCCAATGTACTGATCCATGCCACTGCCGCCGACTGCCGCCGTCTGATCGCGCATCCAGTAGTCAGCTCCTTCGGCCACCATTTTCTCGCTGTTGGTGGGGTCGCAGTAGCGCATGAAGTACCAGGACGAATCCACGAAGGTGTCCATGGTGTCGGTCTCGCGGCGCGCGGGCTTGCCGCAGACGGGGCAGACCACGCCGGCGTGAAAGCCTTCGTGCTTGTGCAGCGGATTGCCCGAGCCATCGGGAATGCAATCCAGTGGCAGCACCACCGGCAGGTCTTTTTCAGGAACCGGGACCGCGCCGTGCTCGTCGCAATGGATCATGGGGATGGGCGTGCCCCAGTAGCGCTGGCGGCTCACACCCCAGTCGCGCAGGCGGAAGGTGGTTTTTTTCTCGCCCAGCTCTTTGGCGGCCAGCAACTCGGCCACCTTGTCGACGGCGGCCTTCATAGGCAAGCCGTCCAGTGCGCCCGAGTTCACGCAGACGGCGCGCTGCTTGTCGCCAAACCAGTCGGCCCACACCGTGTCGCTGAAGGTCTCGCCTTCCGCTGCCACCACCTGCTGGATGGCGATGTCGTATTTGAGGGCGAACGCAAAATCGCGTTCGTCGTGTGCCGGAACACCCATCACGGCACCGTCGCCATAACTCATGAGCACGTAGTTGCCCACCCACACGTCCACCGCATTGCCGGTCAGCGGGTGCGTGACGGTCAGGCCGGTCTGCATGCCCTTCTTTTCTTGCGTGGCCAGTTCGGCCTCGGTGGTGCCCCCGCCCTTGCACGCTTCGATGAACGAAGCCAGCGCCGGGTTCGTGGCCGCAGCGTGAAGGGCCAGCGGGTGCTCAGGGGCCACTGCACAAAAGGTCACACCCATGATGGTGTCGGCACGGGTGGTGAACACGTACATCTTGCCGTCGCCAATCAGGCCACCGGCAGCGCTCTTGATCTCGTGCGGAAACGCAAAACGCACACCCTCGCTCTTGCCGATCCAGTTCTCCTGCATCAGACGCACTTTGTCGGGCCAGCCGTTGAGCGTGGCCTTGGGGTTGCCGAGCTGCACATGCTCCAGCAACTCTTCGGCATACGCGGTGATGTTGAGGTAATAACCCGGAATCTCGCGTTTTTCAACGGTGGCGCCGGTGCGCCAGCCTTTGCCATCGATCACCTGCTCGTTGGCCAGCACAGTCTGGTCCACCGGATCCCAGTTGACCACCTGGGTCTTGCGGTAGGCGATGCCCTTCTCCAGCATCTTCAGGAACAGCCACTGGTTCCACTTGTAGTAGCTGGGATCGCAAGTAGCGACCTCGCGGCTCCAGTCGACGGCCAGGCCCATGGCCTGCATCTGCTTCTTCATGTACGCGATGTTTTCCATCGTCCACTTCGCGGGCGGCACGCCATTTTTCAGCGCCGCATTTTCCGCCGGCAGACCAAACGCATCCCAACCCATCGGCATGAGCACGTTGTGGCCGTTCATGCGCAGGTAGCGCGTGAGCATGTCGTTGATGGTGTAGTTGCGCACATGGCCCATGTGCAGCTTGCCACTGGGATACGGCAGCATGGAGCAAGCGTAGAACTTCTTCTTGCTCGTGTCTTCGCTCACGCGGTAGGCGTCGGTGGCGTTCCAGTGGTCGTGCGCGGCGCGCTCGATGTCCTTGTGGGCGTAAGTGGATTGCATGAAAAAAAACCAGGGGCCGGGGAACCGGCAACAGTGAAACAGATGGCAGGCCGTCAACTCGTCGAACCGTCCTCATGGAACAGCGCGGCGACCATCACCAATTTTAGGGCTTGCGGGTTTCACCCGGCAGCGGGTCGCCCGTGACCGGGTCCGCAACGAAGCCCATGCGAGAAAGGCCTACCGCCTGTGCCATGCCGATGAGTTGCACCACCCGCCCATAGGGCACGTTGGTGTCGGCCCGCAATTGCAGTTCAGTGGCGGGATTTTTCAGAGCCACCTGCTTCAGGCGCTCGCGCAATCCGGCTGCATCAACCGGTTCCTGATCCCAGTAGACCTGCCCCTGCGCATCAATATTGATCGAGACAAATGCCTCGGGTTCTTGTGATTTTTCGGCCACCGGCTCCGCCGACTTCGGCAGCTCCAGCGCCAACTGGCTGGTCATCAGCGGTGCGGTGATGATGAAAATCACCAGCAACACCAGCATGACATCGACCAGCGGCGTGACATTGATGTCACTCATGGGCTGATTGCCCCTTGGTTTCTCCAGGCGACCGAAACTCATGCCCCCACGCTCCACCGCTGACGCGGGTCGCTGCCCCCCGAGGGGGTTGATTCGCCTTGGGGCGGCCCGGCGGCGAATCGCATGGCCATGCCCCCACGCTCCACAGATGACGCGGGTCGCGCCACCACCGAGAGGGATGATTTGCCTTGGGGCGGCCCGGCGGCGAATCGCATGGCCATGCCCCCACGCTCCACAGATGACGCGGGTCGCGCCACCACCGAGAGGGATGATTTGCCTTGGGGCGGCCCGGCGGCGAATCGCATGGCCATGCCCCCACGCTCCACAGATGACGCGGGTCGCGCCACCACCGAGAGGGTTGATTCGCCTTGGGGCGGCCCGGCGGCGAATCGCATGGCCATGCCCCCACGCTCCACAGATGACGCGGGTCGCGCCACCACCGAGAGGGTTGATTCGCCTTGGGGCGGCCCGGCGGCGAATCGCATGGCCATGCCCCCACGCTCCACAGATGACGCGGGTCGCGCCACCACCGAGGGGGTTGATTCGCCTTGGGGCGGCCCGGCGGCGAATCGCATGGCCATGCCCCCACGCTCCACAGATGACGCGGGTCGCGCCACCACCGAGGGGGTTGATTCGCCTTGGGGCGGCCCGGCGGCGAATCGCATGGCCATGCCCCCACGCTCCACAGATGACGCGGGTCGCGCCACCACCGAGAGGGTTGATTCGCCTTGGGGCGGCCCGGCGGCGAATCGCATGGCCATGCCCCCACGCTCCACAGATGACGCGGGTCGCGCCACCACCGAGGGGGTTGATTCGCCTTGGGGCGGCCCGGCGGCGAATCGCATGGTCACGCCACCACCTCGTGCACCAGCAACTCGCGCAGATCCCGGGCAAAGCCTTCCAGGTCGGCTTCGATCCGCACCACGAGACGGCCCAGCACGTTGTAGGCCAGCACCGCCGGGATCGCCACCGCCAGACCGGCTGCGGTCATGACCAGCGCTTCGCCCACCGGCCCAGAAACTTGTTCAATCTGAAACTTGCCCTCCAGCCCGATCGCCGTCAAGGCGTTGTAGATGCCCCAGACCGTGCCCAGCAAACCCACAAACGGCGCTGTGGAGCCCACGGTGGCCAGCAAGACCTGTCCAAACTGAAGGCGGTTGAGAACCCCGTGCAAGGCATCGCGCAACACCCGTGTCAACTGCTGCGAACGATCCCCGGCCGCAGCCAGCGACTGGGGCGATGCCAAGTCCAGCGTTTTCGCTGCCTGCAGCAAAGGTATCAGCAGGCGGCGCGCGTCGACCCGGGCGACCTGTTGCTCGGCAGCGGCCAGATCGGGCGCTTGCCAGAACACCACGGTCGCGCGTTGCAAATCGCGCCCTGCGCGGCGCAGCAGCCAACCCTTCCACAAGATCACGACCCAGCTCGCCACCGACATGGCCAGCAGCAACAACGCCACGCTGCGGCTGACCGCATCGCCCTGCATCACAGTTTGCACAACACCCATGTTGGATTCCAAAAAAGGGAAGGGTTGCCGGCTCAGCGCAAACCGAGCACGTCGAACATGTCGTAGAGGCCTGCGGATTTCCCGCTGAGGAATCGCACCGCCCGCAAACTGCCCTGGGCATAGGTTGCACGGCTGCTTGATTTGTGAGAGATCTCAATGCGCTCACCGATGCCGGCAAACAGCACCGTGTGATCGCCCACGATATCGCCGCCCCGGATGGTCGCAAAGCCAATGGACGACGGATCGCGCTCGCCCGTGACGCCTTCGCGAGAGAACACGCCGCACGTCTTGAGGTCACGTCCCAGCGCATCTGCAATCACTTCACCCATCTTCAGCGCCGTGCCGCTGGGTGCGTCGACTTTGTGGCGGTGATGCGCTTCAATGATTTCGATGTCGTAGCCGGTGGCCATTGCCTTGGCCGCCATCTCCAGCAGCTTGAGCGTGACATTCACGCCCACACTCATGTTGGGCGCCATCACGATGGCAATGCGCTTGGCCGCTTGGGCGATCTCGGCCTTTTGCTCATCGGAGAAACCCGTGGTGCCGATCACGAGGTTCACACCCTGGGCCACGCAGGCGTGCAGATGGGCCATCGTGCCCTCAGGGCGGGTGAAGTCGATCAGACACCGCGCGTGGGCCAGGCCGCCGGCGACGTCCGATGTGATGGCCACCCCCGCAGCGCTGCCCGCATAGGCACCGGCATCCTGCCCGATGGCCGGGCTGGTTTCGATGTCGAGGGCGCCGGCGAGCACACAGTCGTCGCTGGCACGCAGGGCATCAATCAGCATGTGTCCCATGCGCCCGCTGGCGCCGGCCACACACACGCGGTGCGGGCGTTCTTGAACGCTTGCGCTCATTTCGTGGCTCCGGGCGTCTCCAGGGGGGGATAACTGGTCGCGGGAGAAGCAGACGGCGCAGGGGCCCCGCTCTGCGGGGTAGCGTTCTGGGCGTCAAAGGCCTTCAGCTGCTCTTCGGTCGCCGTGAGCACGGGCGGCTTGCCTGGCTTCTTGCGCTGGTCCAACGAGGCCACAAACTCGGTTTCACTGGGCAATTCATCGGCGTCGAAACGATCCAGCACTTCGTCCTTGAAAAACACCGTGAGCTTGCGCTGCTGAAGCGCCTCACCTTGGCGGCGAAAGCTGAACACATAATCCCAGCGGTTCCCATGAAAAACGCTGGTCAGCAACGGCGTCCCCAGCAGATCGGAAATCTGGGCACGGGTCATGCCCGGACGCAACGCCTGTGCTTGCTCGCGCGTCACCACGTTGCCCTGGACGATGTCAATCTTGTAGGGTGTGATGAAGCTGCCCACGCTGGGCACTGAGGGGAGCTTGTCGCGAAAGCCGGAACAGGCCCCTAGCGCAACGAGGACCGCCCCCCCGAGAAAAACCCCGGCGAGCCGGCGAAGACGGCCGGACGAACCGGTCAGGCTGGGGAACAAATGATGCATGAAAACAACCCATAAAAAGCGTGCATGAACGGGAGGAATCACAGAGAGTAAATGCACCCGCCCGACGCTGGGGATATGATCGCTTCATTGTAGCCTCGGGGCTAGGGGAAGGTATTTCAACTGCCTGCGTTGCGCATTCGATGCCAAACCGGAACGGCTGACGGGCCTGCCTGGCGGACCACCGCACTCGAACACCCTGTCAGCCCTCCGCCCGGGCGCACGGGACCTCGTGGACAGGCCTGCCCCAGATCACCTGCGCCGCGCCCCCTTGAACCACCCCTCGCAGCCATGCCCATGACCAACATCGACGAACTGAAAAGCACCGGACTCAAAGCCACGCTGCCGCGGCTGAAGATTCTGGAAGTGTTCCAGAACGCCAAGCAGCGTCACATGACCGCTGAAGACGTTTACCGCGTCTTGCTCGGCGAGGAATCCGACATCGGTCTGGCCACGGTGTACCGGGTTTTGATGCAATTTGAGCAAGCGGGCTTGCTGAGCCGCAGCAACTTTGAATCGGGCAAGGCCGTCTTCGAACTCGATGAGGGTCAGCACCACGACCACCTGGTCTGCCTGGACTGTGGCCGCGTCGAAGAATTTTTTGACCCGGAGATCGAGAAGCGGCAACAAATGGTCGCTCAGAGCCGGGGTTTTGTCTTGCAGGAACACGCCTTGTCGCTGTACGCCAACTGCTCCAAGAAAGACTGCCCCCACAAAACCGCCCCGGCATCCAGGGGCTGATCGGCTCAGCGGCTGGCGGCGGCCAGCCGATCGAATCGCAGGGGCGGGTCAGTCCCCGCGGCTCATGGCAGCCCTGTGGCGGGCTACAAATTCCTGGTAGGTATCGATGCCACGCAGCTGGAGAATGGTGTTGCGCACAGCCGCCTCCACCAGCACGGCGATGTTCCGCCCCGCCACCACCTGAATCACGGCCTTGCGCACCGGCACGCCAAGCACATCCTGGAACAAGGGCTCGTGGGGCATGCGGTCGTAATCGCGCTCCAGCGTTTCCTTGCGCACCAGGTGCACGATCAGGTTGACCCGCATCTTGCGGCGCACGGCCGTTTCGCCAAAGATGGCCTTGATGTCGAGCAGGCCGATGCCACGCACCTCCAGCAGGTTTTGCAACAGCTCCGGGCAGCGGCCCTCGATGCTGGTCTGGTTGATCCGGTAAATGTCCACCGCGTCGTCAGCCACCAGGCCATGACCACGGGAAATCAGTTCCAGACCCAGCTCGCTCTTGCCCAGTCCGGATTCCCCGGTGATCAGCACGCCCATGCCCAGGATGTCCATGAAGACACCGTGCATGGAGGCGCGATCGGCAAAATGGCGCGAGAGGTAGGCGCGCATCACGTCGATGACGAAGGCCGCTGGCTCGGGTGACGCGAACATCGGGATCTGGGCACGCTCGCACATCGCCATCAGGGCATCGGGCACCGTCTGAGCATCGGCCACCACCAGAACGGGGGGCTCCAGCGTCACGATGCGCGACACCCGCCGGCGGTTGTCGTCTTCCACAGCGCTGGTGAGGTAGGTAACCTCACGCTCGCCACAAACCTGCACCCGATAGGGGTGGATGTAGTTCAGGTAGCCCACGAGATCGGCACCCGATCGGGCCTCGCGGATCGCGACCTCGTCAAAGCGCCGCTCGGAAGCCCCCAGCCCCGCCACCCATTGCCATTTAAGGGATTCGCGGTGGTCTTCGAACAGAACGTCCGCGCTGACAACGGTGGGCTTCATGACATCAGGCCGTGAGGCAACAGGCCACAGGACCGGTCACGCAGTGGGATACACAGAACAAGGGCACCATCGGGTCGATGGGCCATTCAGGGCGCAAACAACGGCTTCAGGCCGCCGCGTGGGCAGACTGCCAGCCGGTGATGAGCTGGTGCAAAGCAACCGCCTCATCGGCCCCCTTCATGCGGTCGCGCAAACCACTGTCGCTCAGCAGTTCGGCGATTTCGGACAAGATTTCCAGATGTTTCTGGGTGGCCGCTTCGGGCACCAGCAGGAAAATCATGAGCTGGACGGGCAACTCATCGGGCGCATCAAAGCCAATCGGGTTGGCCAGCTGGAACACCGCGGCCAATGGCTGCTTGAGCCCTTTGATGCGGCCATGCGGGATGGCCACGCCGTGGCCCAGGCCCGTCGAGCCCAGTCGTTCCCGGGCAAACAGGCTGTCCGTGATAAGCGCACGGTTGAGTCCGTGCAAGGTTTCAAACAGCAGCCCTGCTTCTTCGAAAGCGCGCTTCTTACTCGTCGCGTCGACGCTGACGAGCACTTGTGCAGAGGGCAATATGGCAGATAGTCGGTTCATGTAGGCCTCTTGGACCGCAAATTATGCCGACTTGAGCCAGCTTGGCTAGACTTTAGACACAAAAAAGCCGCTTGACAATTCAAGCGGCCTGCTGCAGTGCAGCATGAGCCGGTCACGGGTGCGAACGGCTCGTACACGGCTTCACATCAGGCGCTTGGCCGATTCGTGGTGGTGCTCCCGGGTTTTGTCCTTGTGGCGCAAAACCTGTCGATCCAGCTTATCGGCGAGTTCGTCGACCGCTGCATACAGGTCGGCATGGGCGCATTCAGCGAACAAATCCTTACCTTTCACGTGGATATTGCACTCGGCCTTTTGGCGCAAGTCCTTTTCCTTGAGGTTGTCCACTGTCAGCAGCACCTTGACGTCGACGACTTGGTCGAAATGTCGGGATATGCGTTCCAGCTTGGTTGTGACGTAGCCGCGCAGTGCGGGCGTGACCTCGAGGTGGTGACCGCTGATAGTCAGGTTCATAGATGAGCCTCCATTTGCTCCAAGTTGACACAAGCCGCCTGGAAGAGAGCCTTCCGGACGGCCACGGGGAACACTTGGCCCCACTATGCCAATGAATGTCGAGCGGTGCAATCCCGCACTGCAACAAGGGCCGCCAACAGGAACTTCGGTGGTCAGTTCTGGCAGGGCGCCTGTGGACTTAGGTACCGCATAGCGGCTGAACTGCCCGGTCGCCAGGGGTGCGCCGCATGAGACGCCCCCCCATCCAGCTCGATCAGAAGTTGTGGCGGATGCCCACGCCGACGTTGTTGGCGTCGTCCAGATTCTTGCCCTGGCCATCGCGCAGGTACAAGGCATATGCGACGGTGCGCTTGCTCAGGGCGTACTTGGCCTCAACCAGCACATCGGTGTCTTTGGCCTCGGTGTCCCGCGCCACGTCGAGCACCAGGCTCGTTGCACCGAGCTTTATGCCACCGCCCAGGGTAAAGCCCTTGCTGTTGACCGCCCCACCTGCCTGCTCACTGTCGGTGTAGCTGCTGGCCAGCTGAAAGGTCCCGAAGTCGTACTTGGCACCCATCTGAACGCCTTTGGCACCCCCGTTTTCAACCGCGTTGTACGACACGGCAGCCGAGAGCGGACCACCTTTGTAGACAACGTTCAGGTCGTATTTGGCATCTTCGGCTGCCACTGCAACTTCCGTGGCCGTGGCGGCCGTGCCCCGGTTGCCCTTGAGCACCGTCGCGAGCGAGGCACTGAACCCGCTGATGCTCGGTGTGGTGTAGCTCAACTGCGCGCTGTTGCGGGAGCTCGTCTCGCCGGCATAACCAAATTGCTTCACCGCCACGGCGTAGTTGGCGTCGCCCGTCAATTCCCAGGCCGGCAAGGCCTGGCCCGACGCGCTCTTGCCACGCCCGAACGCCACCGAACCCCAACCCCCCCCCAGGCTCACCTGGGCTGCACGAGAAAAGAAACTGCCGCCACTCTGACCGGTGGCACCGGTCTCCAGGTTGAGACCGGCCTCGTAGTTGAAGCCTGCGGTCAGGCCGCCACCGAGGTCCTCCGTGCCACGCACTCCCCAACGGCTGGTGCCGTTGTTGAGGCCGGATGAGCTGCTGAGGCGGGCACTCTCATCGCTGCGTTTGGTGATGGCCGCGTCGGCCACGCCGTAGAGCACAACGTTGGACTGGGCAAAAGCAGCGCTGGAGGTGGCCACAACAGCGAGGACGATCAGGGTTTTTTTCATGATGATGGAGCAGGGGGGTGTGACAAGAAAGTAAAGGGCAACGGGGTGGAAAGACAGTGGGGGGTTCGCGGTCCTTCAAAAAGTGTTGCAGCTCTGCCATATGCAGCGCCATCCCCACCTTGGTCGCACGACAACGGGAAACCGTGACAGCTTTTTCCGCACCTGACCGAGCTCGCACCCAAAGTCCAAGCCGGGACGGGGTGAGGCATGCGCGCCACGGACGCAGACAGTGCGCCAGAAAGAGCGTCCAGCGAACCGGAGACCTGTGTCATGATTTTGGACAAAGGCGGCCCATTGCCGTCCACGCATCACCGATCGGAAGCACCGCTTGTGTCCCTGGATACCCTGATCAACCCCAGCTTCATCGACTTGCGTGCCCCGGTGTCAACCGAAAAGGCTTGCGCCCTGGTGCTGATGGGCGGCGGAGCCCGCACCGCCTACCAGGCAGGCGTGCTCAAGGCGCTGGCCCGCGTGATGGCCGGGTCCCCCAAGGTGAACTCCACCGATGAGCACAGCTTTCCGTTTCGGTGGCTGTTTGGCACCTCGGCCGGGGCGCTGAACGCCAGCTACCTCGCGAGCCGCGCACTGATGGGATTGCAAGCCCTGCCCGAATTGGCCGCGTTCTGGAGCGGGCTGCGCTCGGACCGCGTCTACAGCCTCGAAGCGCCCGGCTGGGTCAGCGCCAACCGCGTGCTCGCGGGGCTGATTCTGGCCCGACAGGTCAGGCGCCACCACGCCTTGCTCGACACCCTGCCCCTGATCGACACCTTGCACAGGGCCATCGACCTGCCCGGCCTGGAGCGCGCCCTGGCGCGCGGCGTGATCGAGGCATTGGGGATCACAGCCTCCAGCTACACCTCGGGCGAACACTGGACCTTTTGCCAGACCGCCCCTGGTCATCAACTGCGCCCCTGGCACAGGCCAGGCAGGCGTGCAGCATTCCAACCCATCACCATCGAACACCTGATGGCTTCCAGCGCCATCCCGTTCCTGTTTCCGGCGGTGCCTTTGTGGGTTGAAGGCCACAAGGAACATTTTGGCGACGGTTCGATGCGGCAGCTCTCACCGCTGTCGCCGGCCATCCAGTTTGGCGCGCGCCGGGTACTGGTCATTGGCGTCGGTCAACCGCAACGCTCGGGTCTGGTGGGTCGCTACAACCCGGAGCCCACAGCGGGCACGATTGCTGGCCACGCCATGGCCAGCGTCTTTCACGACACGTTGATGCACGATGTCGAACAAGCCCAGCGGGTGAGTGAGACTCTGGCCCATTTGCCACCTCACATCGCAGCAGCGCTGCCCTACCACCCGGTGCAGGTATTGGCCATCCAGCCGTCTTTGTCTCTGGACGAGCTCGCACACAAACACATCGGAGCGCTTCCAGCTGCAACGCGCAACACCCTCAAAGGCTTGGGCGCGCTGGACACCGGCCGGGCTTCTGCTGGCAGTGCGGCATCCCTGGCCAGCTACCTGCTCTTCGAGCCCGATTTTGTGAATGCCTTGATCGAGCTCGGGGAGCGCGACGCCTGGGCACGGCTGGATGAACTGAAGGTGTTTTTCAACCTTTGACAGGTGCATCCGCGCACCGCGCCAATGCCATAATTGGGCCCTCCCATCCACGCATCGACCTCCATGGAAAGCACGCCCCCCAGTTGCGTGCTTTCAGTCGTTTCCACTGCGGGCTGACCGAACGGCTTCACTGAAGTGAGCTTCGCAGCCTCCTGGCGGTTCTACGGCTGAAAGCCCCGTCCACACCGCCCGCCGGAGCTGCACCCTGCTGCGCCCCGGCCTCTCAGATTTCTTTGCCGGGGAGCACCCATGCTCAATGTTTTTACGCTGGTCAACGGCCGCCTGTTCCAAGAAGAAATCAATTCCAGCGATGCCCTCGAAGGTGTCAAGCCAATCTGGATCGACCTGGAATCTCCCACGCTCGAGGAGCGACGCTGGGTCAAACGCATCTTTGGCCTGTCCATACCAGAAGACGCGATGGACGAAGACATCGAGGAATCTGCACGTTTCTTTGAGGAGGACAACGGTGAGCTGCACGTGCGCAGCGACTTCTTGATCGATGACAACGAGAACCCGCGCGCCATCCGCGTGGCTTTCATCTTGAACGAGCACAACGACAAGTTGCGCAGCCAGGGTGTGCTGTTTTCGATTCATGACGAAGACGTGCCCGTGTTCCGCTTGCTGCGCATGCGCGCACGGCGCATGCCCGGCTTGATCGAGAATGCCAAAGACGTGCTGTTGATGCTGTTTGACGCCGACGCCGAATATTGCGCCGACACGCTCGAAAACATTTACGACGACCTGGAAAAGGTCAGCCGCCAGGTGCTGGCTGGCGCAGTGACAGACGACACCGCCGGCCAGGTGCTCTCGGCGATTGCACGGCACGAAGACATGTCGGGGCGCATCCGCCGCAACGTGATGGACACGCGCCGTGCCGTGAGCTTCATGATGCGCAGCCGCTTGCTCAACGCAGAGCAGTTTGAAGACGCGCGCCAGATTCTTCGCGACCTGGATTCGCTCGACAGCCACACGGCGTTCCTGTTCGACAAGATCAACTTTCTGATGGACGCCACGGTGGGTTTCATCAACATCAACCAGAACAAGATCATCAAGCTCTTCTCAGTGGCCAGCGTGGCTTTGCTGCCCCCCACCCTGGTCGCGAGCTTGTACGGCATGAATTTCCAGTACATGCCCGAGCTGAGTCAAAAATGGGGCTACCCGTTTGCGCTCGTGTTGATGGTTTTGTCGGGTGCCGTGCCCATGTTTTATTTCCGCAAGCGGGGCTGGTTGAAGTAGAGCCCCCACGCTCCGCCGCTGTGCGGGTCGCTGCCCCCCGAGGGGGCTGACCTGGCTTGGGGCGGCCCTGCGCTGCGGTCGGCGGCCCCCACGCTCCGCCGCTGTGCGGGTCGCTGCCCCCCGAGGGGGCTGACCTGGCTTGGGGCGGCCCTGCGCTGCGGTCGGCGGCCCCCACGCTCCGCCGCTGCGCGGGTCGCTGCCCCCCCGAGGGGGCTGACCTGGCTTGGGGCGGCCCTGCGCTGCGGTCGGCGGCCCCCACGCTCCGCCGCTGCGCGGGTCGCTGCCCCCCCGAGGGGGCTGACCTGGCTTGGGGCGGCCCTGCGCTGCGGTCGGCGGCCCCCACACTCCGCCGCTGTGCGGGTCGCTGCCCCCCAAGGGGGCTGATTCGCCTTGAGGCGGCCCGGCGGAGCCGGTTCCGCGGCATCCTCGGCAAGACCCGCCGCTCCGGACACCCGCTGGATGTTGAATCCGGGGCGATCAGTCGGTGAACATGGCCTCGATAATGGCGCCGCTGTATTTGCTGGCAACTTCTTTCAGGAAGCGAGGGAAGTCAACGTGGGCTTCGTCGTCGGCTCGGTCTGAGATGGTGCGGACCACGGCCAACGGCACGTTGAAGTCTTTGCACACCTGCGCGAAAGCCGCGCCTTCCATCTCCACGGCCAGCGCTTCGGGCAGCGCCTGCATCAAGGCGTCGCTCTCGGATGTGGTGCACACAAATCGGTCGCCGCTGATGATCAAACCTCGGTGAAGCCTGGGTTGTTGCAGCGCAAAGGCGGTGATGCTGCTGACATCCACGTGCTGTGACAAGTCCGCCAGCACCGATGCGCTCGCCTGTGCCAATTGACCGGACAGTGCCTGGTCGGTCGGAAACTCGCTCAAACCGTGACCAGGGATCACATAGCGCGGAAAGATGGGCGAAACGTCGTAGTCATGTTGCAGCAGCGCCTGGGCCACCACGACATCGCCCACGTTCACCCCTGGGCCCAAGCCACCGGCCACGCCAGTGAACACGATGCGGCTCACGCCGAACTGTTGGATCAACAATGTGGCCGTGGTGGCGGCGGCCACCTTGCCAATGCCGCTGAGCACGGCCACCACGTCTTGGCCGTGCAAGTGACCCACCCAGAAATCGCGCCCCCCGAAGGTCTCCTTGTGTTCGTCGGGCATGAGCCCCAGCACACTGGCCAGTTCTTCGTGCAAGGCGGCTACGAGGGCGATACGGGTCATTCCAAGGCTCCAGAGACAAGACAGCCTGCATTGTCGCCCGCTCGAGCAACCTCAACGCCGGGCGAGATGAATCCCTGCGAGCATGCAACGCACCGAACCACCGGCCAGCTCGATGGTGGGGACCGCAAGAGGCAACAGGCGTGCCGACCGCTCAATGGCCACTTGCTGCTCATCGTTCAAACTGGCATGTGCCTGGGTCGACAGGGCCAGTACACGGCCCGCACTGCCCACCAGCTCGAGTGCATTGCCCGCAAAGTGTTCGATCTGCGAGCGCGTCAAGGCGATCACGGTGCGACCGGTTTCCTCCAGGCGCGCCCGCACCGCCTGGCGCCTGACCGGATCGGTGATGAGGTCCAGACCGACCAGCGCAAACTCGGTGGCCACACACATCAGCACATTGGTGTGGTACACCGCACGTCCTTGGGCGTCGGCGGTATCAAAGGCCACGGGTTCAAAATTGAAGTGGGTACAAAAACGCTCGAGCGCCACGGCATGGGCTCGGTTGGACGCCGCTGTGTAGGCCACGCGGGCCACATGGTCGAGCACCATCGCCCCCGTGCCCTCCAGGAACACCCCGTCGGCCTCCAGGCCCGAATAGTCGATCACGTCCTGCACGCGGTATTCGCTTTTGAGCATTTCAATGACGTCGGCGCGCCGCTCGCGCCGGCGATTGGGCGAGTACATGGGATAGATGGCCACATGGCCACCGGCGTGGGTGGAAAACCAGTTGTTGGGGAACACGGCATCGGGCATGTCACCGGAGCCGTCGTCTTCGAACAAATGCACCCGAACCCCTTGCGCCTCCAGCACCTCAGCGGCCTGGCTCACTTCCTGAAAAGCCGCTGCTGCCAGCGGCTCGGCACCCATGCCGACCGCCTGGCCCTGAAACGCGTTGTCGGCGGCGGTCTGGGGGTTGGGGTGAAACCGGTGGGGCCGGACCATGACCACTGCCGAAGGGGCTTGCACGGAAAAACGGGCGACGGACGAAGCAGCAACAGCAGTGGACGACATGGCATTTGGATTCGAATGGCCCCCACTCAATGCGCGAGCCCTAGGTGCAGTGTCGTGTGAGGCAAGGGCAATTTCCAGCCATCAAACCGGCCGATATGATCAACACACCGATCACTTTGATCTATCAATCTAGCAATATGACCACCATCGACGACACCGACCGCGAATTGATCGCCTTGTTGCGCGATGACGCCCGCCTGCCCGTCGCCACCCTGGCGAGCAAACTCAAGGTCGCCCGGGGCACGGTGCAAAACCGCCTGGCTCGGCTCCAGCGAGAGGGTGTCATCGTGGGCTACACGGTGCGCCTGCGCCCCCAGACCGAAGCCCACCGCATAGGTGCGCTCATGACCGTTGCGGTGGAGGGCAGCCGGGGCCCCGAGGTGCTGCGGGCCTTGAGAGGCCACCCCAACGTGTCGCGCCTGCACTCCACCAACGGGCGGTGGGACATCGTGGTCGAACTGCAGGCCGACACGCTGGAGGCGTTTGACCGTGTGCTGGGCCAAATTCGCCTGATCGACGGGATCGCAGGCACCGAAACCAGCATTCTGCTCTCCACCTACAAGGTGTGAGCCACACGCTCCAGGCAAAACGCCCGGGCCAGGCTCGCAAGCGCTGTCCGGGCGTTCTTTCAGGAAACCGTGCTCGCGGGTTTACTTCTTGTCGCGCAGTTCGCGCCGCAAGATCTTGCCCACCGGGGTCTTGGGCAGATCCTCCCGGAACTCGATCACCTTGGGTTGCTTGTAGCCTGTGAGGTTGGCTTTGCAGAAAGCGCGCACCGCCGCTTCCGTGAGGGAGTCGTCCTTTTTCACGATCACCAGCTTGACCGCCTCACCCGATTTGTCATCGGCCACACCCACCACCGCGCACTCGAGCACACCCGGCAGATCAGCGACCACCTCCTCGATTTCGTTGGGATAAACGTTGAACCCGCTGACCAGCACCATGTCTTTCTTGCGGTCCACAATTTTGAAGTACCCGCGCTCGTCCATGACGCCAATGTCGCCCGTCTTGAAGTAGCCATCGGCGGTCATCACCTTGGCGGTTTCATCCGGGCGCTGCCAGTAGCCGGCCATCACTTGCGGCCCCTTGATCGCTATCTCTCCAGCCTGCCCCAGGGCCACTTCGTCGCCGTCATCGTCGATGCACTTCATCCAGGTGTTGGGCAAAGGCAACCCGATGGTGCCGGTGAACTCGGTGTTGGTCACCGGGTTGCAGCTGACCGACGGGCTCGTCTCAGACAGGCCGTAGCCTTCGCAGATAGGGCAACCCGTTTTTTCCAGCCAGAGTTTGGCCACGGCGCCCTGCACCGCCATGCCGCCGCCCACCGAAACTTTGAGGTGGCTCCAGTCGACGGTATCGATATCGGGGTGATTGGCCAGGCCGTTGAAAAGGGTGTTGACCGCCGGAAAGCTGTGGAAACGCTGCTTGGACAGCTCTTTGAGCACGGCAGGCATGTCGCGAGGATTGGGAATCAGAATGACTTTGCCGCCTATGCGCATGCCCAGCATCATGTTCACCGTGAACGCGAAAATATGGTAAAGCGGCAAAGCGCAAATGCTGGTGGGCTGCTCGCCAGCCGGCACCTGCTTCATGACGGGCTCGTTCCAGGCCTCTGACTGCAAGGCATTGGCGATCACATTGCGCTGCAGCAATACGGCACCCTTGGACACCCCCGTGGTGCCCCCGGTGTACTGCAGCACCGCCACATCGTCGGGCTTGATGTCGGGCCGCTTGAGCGTGCCGCGTGTACCGCGCGCGATGGCGTCATTGAACCGCACCGCCTGGGGCAGGCTGAAAGTGGGCACCATCTTTTTGACGTTGCGCACCACATAGTTGACGATCGCACCCTTCAGCAGCCCGAGCTGATCGCCCATGGCCGCCAGCACCACATGCTTCAGGGGCGTCTTCGAGATGCACTGCTCCAGCGTGGCCGCGAAATTCTCGATGATGACAATCGCCTTGGCGCCGGAGTCCTTGAGCTGGTGCTCCAGCTCGCGGGCGGTGTACAGCGGGTTGACGTTGACCACCACAAAACCGGCGCGCAAGATGCCTGCCACGGCCACAGGGTACTGCGGCACGTTGGGCATCATGATGGCGACACGGTCTCCCTTGACCAGGCCCAGACCCTGCAAATAGGCGGCAAATGCCTGGGACAGGCTGTCGACCTGGGCGTAGCTGATGTCTTTGCCCATGAAGCTGTAGGCCGTGCGGCTGGCGTATTTCTGGAAACTTTCTTCCAGCAGGTGCACCAGCGAAGGGTATTGCTCGACATCGATGTCGGCGGGCACGCCAGGTGAATACGAGGCCAGCCAGGGGCGGTCTGCCGTCGATGCGGTCATGCGTGATCTCCAGGTATCTTGTAACAATCGGTCGGGCAACATTCTCCGACAAAAACCAACATCAGGGGCTCGTGTTTTTCCCTGACGAAATACTGACAGCCCACTCTAAAAAAGCGCTGTGGCCCGTCCTGCTGCTATGAAAACAGGAAGGGCCACCCAAAATGTTCGCCCTCTTGCGAGGCCAGAACCCAGCCGGATTCGATCGCCATGCTCCGGCCCTCGACCACTTGCTTGACGTCACCGAACACCAAAAAAGCCCGTTGATCGCCAGCATCAGAGCGCCAGTCAGGCCTTCAACGCCGTCAGCACTTCGTCGAGCATCTTCTTGGCGTCGCCAAACAGCATGCGGTTGTTGTCTTTGTAGAACAACGGGTTGTCCACCCCGGCATAGCCCGCGGCCATGCTGCGCTTCATCACGATGGAGGTGCGTGCCTTCCAGACTTCGAGCACTGGCATGCCGGCGATCGGGCTGGTCGGGTCGTCCTGCGCCGCCGGGTTCACGATGTCGTTGGCACCGATCACCATGACCACATCGGTGGTGGGAAAGTCGTCGTTCAGCTCGTCCATCTCGAACACGATGTCATAGGGCACCTTGGCCTCGGCCAGCAGCACGTTCATGTGGCCGGGCATGCGGCCGGCCACCGGGTGGATGCCGAAACGCACGTTCACGCCCTTCTCACGCAGGTAACGCGTGATCTCAAACACCGTGTGCTGCGCCTGCGCCACCGCCATGCCGTAACCGGGCACGATGACCACGTTCTTGGCGTCGCGCAGCAGCTCGGCGGTCTCCTGGGCGAGGATGGGAGACACCTCGCCAACCGGCTCGGCCGCCCCACCCGCTGCCTTGGGCGCAGCTTTGGTGGTACCGAAACCACCGGCGATCACGCTGATGAAGCTGCGGTTCATCGCGTTGCACATGATGTAGGACAGGATGGCACCGCTGGAGCCGACCAGCGCACCGGTCACGATCAGCAAGTCGTTGGACAGCATGAAACCGGTGGCCGCCGCCGCCCAGCCCGAGTAGCTGTTGAGCATCGACACCACCACCGGCATGTCGGCGCCACCGATGGCCATCACCATGTGCACGCCGAACAGCAGCGCGATGACGGTCATCACGAACAACGGGAACATGCCGCCTGCGACCGATTCGGCGTGCAAAAAGAAGCGTCCAAAGATGATCACGGCCACCAAGCCGGCCAGGTTCATCCAGTGGCGACCCGGCAGCAGCATGGGGCTGCCACCGATGCGGCCCGAGAGTTTGCCGAAGGCCACGATGGAGCCCGAAAACGTGACGGCGCCAATGAAGATGCCGATGTAGATTTCCATTTGGTGGATCGAGTGCGCGGCGCCTTCAATACCCATGGACGCGACTGGATCCACATAGGTGGCAAAACCCACCAAGACGGCGGCCATGCCCACCATGCTGTGCATCAGCGCCACGAGCTCTGGCATCTGCGTCATTTGCACGGTGCGTGCGGCGTACAGGCCAATGCCCCCGCCAATCAGCATGGCGACGATGATCCAGGGCACACCGGCGAGCGTGACCTGAGGGCCAAACACCGTGGCCAGCACAGCCAGCGACATGCCGACCATGCCGTACAGGTTGCCGCGCAGCGCCGTTTGCTGGTTGGACAGACCGCCCAGGCTGAGAATAAAGAGGATGGTTGCTCCGATGTAGGAGACCGTGGCCAGACTTGATGACATGAGTGGGTCTCCTTCTTATTTGCGGAACATCGCCAGCATGCGCTGGGTGACGGCAAAGCCGCCGAACATGTTGATGGCGGTGAGCACCAGCGCAATGGCAGCCAAGACGCCGATCAAGCCGTTGGGCCGCTCGCCGGCGTTGGCCAGGGGCGATATCTGCACCAGCGCGCCGATGGCGATGATGGAACTGATGGCGTTGGTCACACTCATCAGCGGGGTGTGCAGCGCGGGCTTCACGTTCCACACCACCATGTAGCCCACGAAGCAGGCCAGCACGAACACCGTGAAGTGCGACAGGAACTCGGCAGGCGCGTAAGCGCCCACCAGAGCGAACAGCACGGCGGTGACACCGGCGACGACCAGCAGCTTGCGGGCAGGCATCGGCCCGGAAGCCTCGCCGTGACCATGGCCTTTCTTCGCTGCAGGGGCAGCAGCGGGCTTGGGCGGTGGCTTCGGCGCGGCAGCCAGTGGCGGTGCAGGCCAGGTAATCTCACCATGCTTCACCACGGTCAGACCGCGGATGGCGTCGTCTTCCATGTTGACGTTGATGACGCCGTCCTTGGTCTTGCACAACTCTTCGCTCAGCCGAAACAGGTTGTTCGCGTACAAAGTGGACGATTGTTGTGCCATGCGCGAGGCCAGATCGGTGTAGCCGACGATGGTCACGCCGTGCTTCACCACCGCCTGACCGGGCTCGGTCAGCTCGCAGTTGCCGCCCTGCTCCGCGGCCATGTCGACGATCACGCTGCCGGGCTTCATGCTGCGGACCATCTCGGCCGTGATCAGCCGGGGTGCGGGCTTGCCGGGGATGAGCGCGGTGGTGATGATGATGTCCACCTCGCGCGCCTGTTTCGCGTACATCTCGCGCTGAGCCTGCAGGAACCCCTCACTCATCACCTTGGCATAACCGCCGCCGCCCGAGCCTTCTTCCTCGTAATCCACCTTGACGAACTCGCCGCCCAGCGACACCACCTGGTCGGCCACCTCCGCGCGGGTGTCGTTGGCCCGCACGATGGCACCCAGGCTGGAGGCCGCGCCGATGGCGGCCAGGCCAGCCACGCCAGCACCGGCGATGAAGACCTTGGCCGGAGGCACCTTGCCCGCTGCCGTGATCTGACCATTGAAGAAGCGGCCGAAAGCGTTGGCGGCTTCAACCACGGCCCGGTAGCCGCTGACGCCGGCCATCGAGGTCAGTGCATCCATCTTCTGCGCGCGGCTGAGCATGCGCGGCAGCGCGTCGATGGACAGTACCGTGACTTTCTTCGCGGCGAGCAGCTGCATCAGCTCGGGGTTCTGGGCTGGCCAGATGAAGCCGATCAGAGTCTGACCCTCATGCATCAGCTCAACTTCTTCCGGCGTCGGGCCGCGCATCTTGAAGACGATGTCGCTGCTGCTCCACAACTCGGCGGCCGAGCCGGCGATGCTGGCGCCGGCCGCGCGGTAATCGTCATCGCTGAAGTTGGCCAGGTCGCCCGCGCCGGTTTCCAGCACCACAGCGAACCCCAGCTTGACCAGCTTGACCACGGCCTCAGGGACGGTGGCGACGCGTTTTTCACCAGGGAAGACCTCGCGCGGTACCCCGATGCGCTGAGGCGTTGGTGCGGCAGCGCTGGCCGCTGCGGTTTCAGTCGATACGGCAGAAGTCATGGGGAGCTCCTCAATGCAATGTTTTGAAAAAACGCGATCCGAGGTGGGTTGCCAATCACCCACCACTCTCGAACGGGCCTTGCGATGTCATGCCACATCAGCATAGCCACCCGTCAGGACACCGTCAGATTGTGAGGGATTGTGCCGCAGCTACCCATCAGGGTATGTCCTTGAGGTGCCACCGACACACGCGACCGCCACCTGAATAGCCCGCCAATCCCGGATAATCGCCTTCCATGAACACCCGATGGAAACCCAATGTCACTGTAGCGGCGGTCATCGAGCGTGACGGCCGCTACATGCTGATTGAAGAACACACGCCCGAAGGTTTGCGGCTGAACAACCCGGCCGGCCACCTCGATCCGGGCGAGAGCCCCGAGCAAGGCGCCGCCCGCGAAGCCCTGGAAGAAACGGCCCACGCGTTCACGCCCACGGCACTCGTGGGCATCTACATGTCGCGTTTCCAACGCGAAGCCACCGGCGAAGACGTCACTTACCTGCGCTTTGCCTATGCGGGTGAGTTGGGGGCCGAGGAACCAGGGCGCGCTCTGGACACCGGCATCGTGCGCACGCTGTGGATGACGCCCGATGAAATCCGCGCCAGCGTGGATCGCCACCGCAGCCCACTGGTGCTGCAATGCATGGAAGACCACCTGGCTGGTCAGCGGCGCCCCATGAACACGGTCATCACCGACGCAACGGTTTTCAAGCGCTGAAACCGATCAATCCCCGCCCGAAACACGCCCGCGCGAAGCCTTGATCTGGCCGCGATTGACTTTGCTGTCGACGCGGCGCCGCTGAGACCCCAGGGTCGGTCGCGTGGCTTTGCGTTTTTTGGGCAAGATGGCCACGCTGTCCACCAGGGCCTGCAAGCGTGCCAGCGCATCGGCCTTGTTCTGTTCCAGACTGCGACTGGTCTGCGCCTTGATCACCACCACGCCTTCGGTGGTGATGCGCTGATCGCTCAGGCACAGCAGGCGTTCACGAATCGCTTCCGGCAAGGAGGATCCGTGGATGGCGAAGCGCAGGTGGACCGCGTTGGACACCTTGTTCACGTTCTGACCGCCCGAGCCTTGCGCCCGGATGGCAGTGAAATCCACTTCGGCTTCGTTGACGGTGTAAGACGGCGCACTCATGACGCAAGTTTGGCACAGCGCGGACCTGCCCTGCCGGGTCCAGTGTCAGTAGCGCTCTTTGACCCCAGTCACCATGGCTTTGACCAGGCGCGTGCGCTCGACGCGACCCATGATCAGGGCTGATGTCGCATGAAGTCCCACCAGCGTCATCAGCGAGTTGGCCAGGTAGCGGTGCAAATCTTGCAGCCACTCTTCACCAAAAAAGGCATCTGTGCCTTGCAACCAGCCCGTGAAGCCCAGCGTCAACACCACCGACATGAGCGCCAGCATCATGAGTGCCCCCAAAGGGTTGTGGCCCCAATGGTGAACGGGCTGACCCATGCGCACGGCCCGAAGGTGTTGCGTCAGGCGGGACGGCGTGGGGAAAAAATCTGAGAAGCGCGCATGGCGCGAACCGATGAACCCCCAGCCAATGCGCGCAACCACAAAGCCCGTGGCCAGATAGCCCGCCCATTGGTGCGGCCACTCACCTGCCTCAAACACAAAGTAGTTGAGAAAAACGCAGCTCACCACCGTCCAGTGAAAGAACCGCACGAAACGGTCCCACACAGGGCGGCTGGTTTCCATGATCTGGGAGGGGTTCATCTGCAACGGTCGCCGCTTAGGTGATCAATTACTTGGTCACCTGGGCGCCGGTCTCTGGATTGAACCAATGCTCGACGTTCTTGCCGTCTTTCTTGCCATAAACCTCATAACACTGGCCCTTGTTGACCTTGAAGGTCTTGATCGCGTAGCCCTGCTCTTCCACCATCTTCTTGAAGGTGGCTTCTGGCATCCACTTTTCCTTGGGCACGCTGCACGAGGGTTCAGCAAACGCCATACCAGCGACGGCGAAGAGGGCAGCCGCGAGAATAATCTTCTTCATGAAACATCCTTGTTTGGAAACACCCAGCATGTGCTGGTGGATGTATTGCAACCGCCCAACTTGAAGCCAACCTTAAATGCACTTGTAATAAATGTGAGCACCCAGGGTGCCGTGCAACCGCCTGTACAGGCACCTCAAGATGATGAGATCTGCGAAGTGTTCAAAGGCACTGCCAGTTCCATCCCATCGGTGGTTTCATCTTTCAGTTCGATGCCCGACACTTCGCGGCGGCGAGCTTCTGACAACAAAGTGTGGAGTTTTCGGGCAGCCAAGGCGGGCGCCAGGCCTGCGTCGCGGATATTGGAGATGCAGTTGCGCTGGGCATCGCTGCGCCCCACCCGAGGGGCCCAGGTGAAGTACGCGCCCAGGCTGTCCGGAGAGCTCAAACCTGGCCGCTCGCCAATCAAGACCAGCGAGCAACGCGCTCCCAGGCACTCGCCCACTTCATCGCCCACCGCGACCCGGCCCTGCTCAACCACCGCCAGTGGCGCCAGGTGCCAGCGCAGCGCGG
Organism: Hydrogenophaga sp. PAMC20947; assembly: GCF_004795855.1. NCBI lineage: Bacteria > Pseudomonadati > Pseudomonadota > Betaproteobacteria > Burkholderiales > Comamonadaceae > Hydrogenophaga > Hydrogenophaga sp. PAMC20947. Next base: position 4,212,155 of record NZ_CP039252.1, on the reverse strand, counting down.
CATCGTCGCGCAACAGCGGCAACAGGTGGCCGAGCAAGGTCGGCGCATGGCGCTGCACCGCCAGCGCGGAGAGCCCATCGGCCACCACCACAGCCAGGTCATAGGGCGCTGCACCTTCGGCGGGTCGCTGGCCCATGGCCTTGTCCCGCGAAGGCGCATCGAGGCGACGCCCCCAGTCGGGGCGCTGCAGGTAGTGGGTGCGATCGGGCGCGGCGCTGTGCAGCTGCAACACGCCCGGCTCCAACGCCTCCAGGGTTTGTTTCATATCGACAACATCCAGCTGGCCATGCACGGCATCGCGTGCTTGCGCATGGGCCAGCTGAAAATCCAGATGGGCAACCGTGGGCTGGCTCACCCCCGCACGGCCAAGCGCGATGCGCGCGTCGGTGAACGCACGCAGGCTGTTCCAGCTGGCGGGCGTGGTCATCAGGCGATCAGCCGTTGAATGCGTTGGGCAAACGCTGGCGGCAAGTCACCGGACAACCGCCAGGGCGCACCACCCAACCCCGCATCCTGCGACTGGGTCAAACCCATTCGTTGTTGCCAGGTTTCAAATTCGGGGGCCGCCTTCAAGCCCAGCAACTGGCGCATGGCCAGGGCATCGTGAAACGATGTACTCTGGTAGTTGAGCATGATGTCGTCGGCGCCCGGCACGCCCATGATGAAGTTGACACCGGCGGCGCACAACAGCGTCAGCAAGGCGTCCATGTCGTCAGAGTCCGCTTCGGCGTGGTTGGTGTAACAAACATCGCAACCCATGGGCACGCCCAGCAACTTGCCGCAAAAATGGTCTTCCAGGCCGGCTCGCAGGATCTGCTTGCCGTCGAACAGATACTCGGGGCCGATGAAGCCGACCACCGTGTTAACCAGCAATGGCTTGAAATGCCTCGCCACTGCGTAAGCGCGCGCTTCGATCGTTTGCTGATCGCAACCATGGTGCGCGTTGGCCGAGAGCGCACTGCCCTGCCCGGTTTCGAAATACATCACGTGCTCTCCGCGATGACCCTCGTCGAACAACGCCCCTCGCTGCAAAGACAGAGCCGCCGCACGCGCTTCGGCCAGCAAAGACAAGTCAATGCCGAACCCGCGGTTGGCCGCTTCTGTGCCGGCGATGGACTGGAACACCAGATCCACCGGTGCGCCGCGTTCCATCGCCTGCAGCGTGTTGGTCACGTGGGTCAAAACGCAGCTTTGCGCGGGCATGGCGTAGCCCTGGATCACCTCGTCCAGCATGTTCAGCAACCGCATCACCTGCGGCACGTTGTCACTGGCCGGGTTGATGCCGATCACCGCATCACCACTGCCCATGAGCAGGCCATCGATCAGGCTCGCAGCGATGCCCTTGAGGTTGTCGGTGGGGTGGTTGGGCTGCAGCCGCGTGGCCAGCCGGCCGGGCAGGCCCAGCGTGTTTCGAAAGCGCGTGACCACCGAGCATTTGCGTGCGATCAGCGCCAGGTCTTGCACCCGGCAGAGCTTGCTCACCGCGGCCACCATCTCGGGCGTGAGCCCGGGTGCCAGCGCGCCAAGCGCTGCCGTGTCTGCGGCCTCGCTCAACAACCAGTTGCGAAAATCCCCCACCGTGAGATGACTCACGGGAGCGAACGCCGCTGCATCGTGGGTGTCGATAATGAGCCGGGTCACTTCGTCGGCCTCATAGGGCACCACAGTTTCGCTCAGGAAGCGGGTCAGAGGCACATCGGACAGGGCCATCTGAGCCGCGATCCGCTCGGTGGCGTCGGCCGCGGCCACGCCGGCCAACTGATCGCCCGAGCGCAAAGGCGATGCCCGCCCCATCAGCGTGCGCAGGTCATCAAATGGGTATTGCCGCGAGCCGATGGTGTGCAGGTAAGCCACGGTGGTGCTCTCTCAGTGGCCCTCGGGCGCCGGCTTCGCACCGCCTCGCCACAACAGCAGCAGGGCCAGCACGGCTGACGCGACCATCAGGAACAGGCTCACCGCATTGAGCACGGGCGTGGCGCCTTCGCGCATGCGGCTGTACATCAGCACGGTCAGCGGCGAGTCGGAGCCCACCAGCATCAACGTGGTGTTGAAGTTCTCAAACGACATCAGGAAAGCCATGGCGCCCGCGCCGATCATGCTGGGCCGCAAATACGGCAACGTGATGGTCCGCAGAACCGCTGCGCGGCTGGCGCCCAAGTTCAGCGCAGCTTCTTCCAGCGTGCGGTCAAAGCGCCGCAGGCTGGCCGAAATGGTGAGCGTGGCGATGGTGACGATGTAACAGAACTGGCCCAGGATCACCAGCGGCAAACCGGGGCGCAAGAACTCCAGCTCGATGTCCCAGGTGTCGTAGGCGAAGTTGGCGATGCGGCTGGCGAAGGCCAGGATGGAGATGCCCAGGATCACACCGGGGATGACCAGCGGCAGCATGGTCAGCATCGCGACCGCGTTCTTGCCGGGGAACTCAAAACGCTCCAGCAGGAAGGCATTGCAGGTGCCCACACCCACCGACAACAGCGTCACCCACAGGGCAACCCAGGCGCTGGTACCCAGGCTCTTGAGCAAATCACGGTCGAACAACAGACCCACCCGCTCGTCGGTGTTGGCCGTGAACCAGTCCAGTGTGAAGCCCTTCCAGGGTGGCGTGGGATAGGCCGCATCGTTGAAAGCGAACACCGCCACCACCAGCAAGGGCACAAACAGGAACACAAAGAAGCCAACCATGAACCCGTTCAGGCCGACACGCTGTGCCCAGGGGCGTGGAAGGCTGGGGATCATCCGATCACCTCAACTGCGGATTGAACGTCACACCACCAACCAGGAACGGGCTTGTGCTGTTTCATGTTTTCATCACCGCGCCAAAGCGCTGGCCTGTGATTTTCAAGCCAGCCCAGACCAGCGCGGTGGACAGGAACAGCAGCAGGAAGCCGAACGCCGCGCCCTGGTTCCAGTTGAATCGGGTGATGAACTGGGTGTAGATCTGCTCGGTGAACCAGAGCGAGTTCTTGCCACCCAGCAAGGTGGGGGTGAGGTAGTTGCCCAGGCACAGCATGAAGACCACGATGGAGCCGGCGGCAATGCCCGGCGCAGCGTGGGGGATGACGATGCGCCGCACGATGTTGGCGGTGGAGCCACCCAGGTCGTAGGCGGCTTCAATCAGGCTGTCGTCCAGGCTCTCCAGGCTGTTGACCAGCGGGATCACCATGAACAGCAGCGAGGCATACACCAGGCCCACCAGAATCGTGGCATCGTGGTACAGCAACTCCACCGGTTGGTCGGCGAGCCCCACCACCTGCAACACGCTGGACACCACGCCCGTTTCGCGCAACAGAATCAACCAACCCAGCGTGCGCACCATCTCACTGACCCAGAAGGGCAGCAGGCACAAAACCAGCAAGGCCGTCTTGGCGCGCCCACGCGCTATCTTGGCGATGTACCAGGCCGCAGGAAATGCCAGCAGCAAGGTCAGCAACGTGGCCAGCACCGACATCGTGGCGGTGCGCACAAAGGTGTTCCAATACAGCGGCTCGTCGATGAAGGTCTGGTATTGCTCGGTGCTGAACGCGTATTCCCCCGGACCAACGCGGCCCTGCAAAGACAACACCAGCAACTCGATGTGGGGCAGGATCACCAGGCCGAACAGCCACAGCAACGCTGGAGCCAGCAAGAGGCCCAGCATCCAGCGGTGTTGAGAGGACCCCGTCATACAGCGAAGCACCAGGCCTGGGCAGGCTGATAACCGAAATGCACCGTATCGCCCGCGCGCAAATCGGCCAGGCGGCCTGTCAACGGCAAGGCGATCTGCATGGCTGCTTGCGACCGCGACTCGGTCACTTGCACGGTGGAGTTGCCGCCGTCGAACAACACGCTTTGTACGCGGGCACTCCACACCGGATCACCCGCAGGCAACTCGTTGGCATTTCGCCCGATCTCAATGGCTTCAGGCCGGATGAACAGCGTGGCTTTTTGGCCCACGTCTGCTGTGCCCATGCGCTGCGCCCAGAGCCCCAGGCCTTGTGCGGTGCGCAACTCGACCTGTTCACCGTTGCGCGATTCGATCACGCCTTCGAAGCGGTTGCTGTTGCCCACGAAGCCGGCCACAAAAGCGGTTTTCGGCTGGTAGTACAACTGCTGAGGGCTGCCCACCTGCTCAAACTTGCCGTGGTTCATCACGGCCACCTGATCGGACATCACCAAGGCCTCCGACTGGTCGTGCGTGATGTACACAAAGGTGGTGCCCACCTCGGCCTGCAATTGTTTGAGCTCCACCTTCATGTGCTCCCGCAGTTTCAGATCGAGTGCGCCCAAGGGCTCGTCGAGCAGCAACAGCGCCGGCTCCAACACCAGGGAGCGGGCAATCGCCACGCGCTGTTTCTGGCCGCCGGAAAGCTGGTCGATGCGTTTGCCCTCGCTGCCCGGCAACCCGACACGCTTGAGCATGTCGATCACCTGGACTTTGGCCGCAGCCCCTTTGACACCGCGGCGCTCCAGGCCATAGGCGATGTTTTCGCCCACGTTCATCATGGGAAACAAGGCCAGGTGCTGGAACACCATGTTGACCGGGCGCTTGTTGGGACCCACGCCCGCCATGGACTGGCCCTTGATGCGGATGTCACCCGCGTCGGGCGGTATGAATCCCGCAATCATGCGCAGCAGCGTGGTCTTGCCGCAGCCCGATGGGCCAAGGATGGAAAAAAATGAGCCCCGCGGCACGTTGAAACTCAAATCATCGACCGCCGCAAACGCACCGTAGCGTTTGCGGGCTGCCAAGACTTCGAGATCCAACGCGGCGGGACTGCCTGCGTTGATGTCGGACACGCGGCGCAGCTGGGCTTACTTGCCGGCTTTGACGCGGTCGAGCACGCGACCTTCGATCTCCTCGATGCCAGCCGGCACAGCGGGGTACCACTTGATGTTGTTCAGCGCAGCTTCCGGGAAGCTCTCGGCGAACTGCTTCTTGAGCACCGGGTCCATCATCTGGTCGGCGCCTTTGCTGGCGGTGAAGTTGCCGGCAGCGCTGGCCACTTTGGCCGCGACTTCCGGGCGCATGTTGTAGTTGATCCACGCGTAGGCGGCTGCGTCATTCTTGCCTTTGGCGGGCAGGGCAAAGGTATCCACCCAGCCCAGGGCACCCGATTTCGGCGCGATGAATTTCACATCGGGGTTGGCCTTGTTGAGCTCCCAGCCGCCGGTGTCCCACATCATGGCCGTGGTCAGTTCACCCGAACGGATGCCGGCCAGCAGCTGGTCCTTGGCGTCCCAGTAAAACTTCACATTGGCCTTGCAGTCGGCCAACTTCTTGCCCATTTCGTCCATCAAGGCGCCATAGGCCTTGGGGTCGTTGTAGAGGGCAAACGGGTCCTTGCCCGAAGCAAAGGCAAAAGCAATCAGTGTTGGACGCTTCAGGCGCATGCTGACCTTGCCCGCGTTTTCAGGCGCGCACAGGTCGGCGTAGTCCATGGCCTTGGAGGTTTTGGTGTTGACCACCAGGCCATCGGTGCCCCAGATGTGTGGCACGCCATAAATCTTGCCGTTGACCGTGGTGTTCTTTTCGGTGGACTTCAGCATCGAAGGAATGAACAGCTCGGCCTTGAGCTTGCTCATGTCCATGGGCTTGTAGATGCGGAACTCGGTCTGCGGACCGGCGATGCGGTCCTGGCTGGGCTGGACCAGATCGAAACCGGCGCCGCCCGTGGCGCGCAGCTTGGAGATCATTTCTTCGTTGTTGGAGGTGGTGACCTCGACGGTATAGCCGGTCTCTTTCGTGAACTGCTCGATCACGTCTTTCGGCGCATAGCCCCCCCAGGTCAGCAGGCGCAGGGTTTTGTCGTCGGCGTGGGCAGCGCTGGTCATCAAGGCCGCAGCGGCCAAGGCAAGGGTAGTGAACTTGATCTTCATGGGAAGACTCGCTTTCGGGGAAGTTGGATGAAACGTTGGAACTCACGAAAAGCCTGCACGAAGCGTGCCAGCCATCGCCGAAATCTGCACCTTCGCAGAATCCAGCAAAGCCCAGAATAAGTCAAGCACGTGAATGTTTGATGACAGGCGCAGCCCCGCCATCTCCAGGCGATCAATCCGGCGTTTAAAGTGCATCCACGCCAAGGTGGCGCATGAATTCCCGCAAGCTCAGGATGAGCGCGTCGCCCACAGCGGCGTCAAAACCATAGGAGGCAGACCGCGGTGGACCGAGCCCCGACCTCGAGATGCAACACAGGAAGGGCCAAAGGAAATCTGCAGGCACCAAAAGCTCAAGCCGCTTAGGCGGCAAGCGGCTCGGCGGTCGGGGCCGGCAGGCCACCGAACAGGAAGCCATCCATGGACAGCACGCCATAGGTCATCCCACCTTCGATGCGCGAGACCGGTGCATCGGTGCCCGCAGCGCCCGCCGCCACCATCAGCGGCCACAGGTGTTCCGGCGTGGGATGGGCGCGCAGGGCCTGGGGTGCCAGCGCCATGGTCTGCTGCAGGCGCTCGTGATCGTGGCTGGCCAGCGTTTCCTGTATCCAGGCCGAAAACCCCAGGGCATAGGCCTCGCCCACGGCGTCGGGCGTGTCGAAACGCACTTCGTAGAGGTTGTGCGTGAGGCTGCCCGAGCCGACGATGAGCACGCCCTCGTCGGCCAGGGGCGCCAGCGCCTGACCGAACGCATACGCCTGCGCGCCATCGAGGCGAGCCGGCAACGACACCTGAAAAACCGGGACATCGGCCTGCGGGAACAGGTAGCTCAAAGGCACCCATGCGCCATGGTCCAGGCCACGCTGTGGATCGGCCTCGGCCGCCCAACCAACGGCGCGCAACACAGCGATGGCGCGCCCGGCCAGCGCGGGCTGCCCGGGCGCAGGGTAGTCCAAGCCGTAGAGCGCCGGCGGAAAGCCCCCGAAGTCGTGCACGGTCGGTGGCGCAATCGAGGTGGTCACACGCGGCTCAGGCGTCATCCAGTGCGGCGACACGATGAGCACCGCCTTCGGGCGCGGCAGCTGCTGGCCCAGGGCTGTCAGCGCGGGGCCCGCGATGCCCGGATCGACAGCGAACATGGGTGAGCCGTGGGAAACAAATACGACAGGCAGTCGGGACATGGTGTGATTCCAGTGAATGAGCGAGCCAGAGTGGCGTCCAGACACTGTACGGCGCCCTCGGCCCCAATTCGACCACGCCAGACGGTCACAGCCGTGAAAGGATTTGAAGCGAGGCGCAACCTTGGTCCAGCGCAGACCCCTGCCACAGCGAGATAATCACCCCATGGCAAATAAACAGCGTGTGGTGGTGGGCTTGAGCGGCGGCGTGGACTCGGCGGTGAGCGCCTACCTGCTCAAACAACAGGGCTACGAGGTCATCGGCATCTTCATGAAGAACTGGGAAGACGATGACGACAGCGAGTTCTGCTCGTCCAACATCGACTTCGTGGACGCGGCCAGCGTGGCCGATGTGCTCGGCATCGAGATCGAGCACGTCAACTTCGCGGCCGAATACAAAGACCGGGTCTTCGCCGAATTTCTGCGCGAATACCAGGCTGGGCACACGCCCAACCCCGACATCCTGTGCAACGCCGAGATCAAGTTCAAGGCTTTTCTCGACCACGCCATGCGCCTGGGTGCCGAGAAGATCGCGACCGGGCACTACGCACGGGTTCGCGAGCGCAATGGTTTTTTTGAGTTGCTCAAGGGGCTGGACCCCCTCAAGGACCAAAGCTACTTCCTGCACCGGCTGAACCAGGCGCAGTTGAGCAAAACGCTGTTCCCGGTGGGCGAATTGCCCAAAACCGAGGTGCGCCGCATCGCTGCCCAAATCGGTTTGCCCAACGCCAAGAAGAAAGACAGCACGGGCATCTGCTTCATCGGCGAGCGCCCTTTCCGTGATTTTCTGAACCGCTACATTGCCAAAGAACCCGGTCCGATCAAGGACCCCGACGGCCGCACCATCGGCAAACACGTTGGGCTGAGCTTTTACACCCTGGGGCAACGCCAGGGACTGGGTATCGGTGGCATCAAGGAAAAAGGCGCCCAGAAAGGTGGCAACGAGCATGCCCCCTGGTTTGTGGCACGCAAGGACATAGCAAAGAACACACTGTGGGTGGTGCAAGGCCATGAGCACCCCTGGCTGATGTCCGCTGCTCTGAACGCACAAGACGCCAGCTGGGTCGCCGGCCACGCGCCTGCCGCGGGCAGCATGGCGGCCAAAACGCGCTACCGCCAGGCCGACGCAGCTTGCACACTCGAAGCCCCCGACGACCAGCATTTCACGCTGCGTTTCAGCGATCCGCAATGGGCGGTCACGCCCGGGCAGAGCGCGGTAGTCTACGACGGCGAAGTGTGCCTGGGCGGCGGCGTGATCACCACCGACGCGGCCACCGAATTCTGAGCACCCAAGCGGCTATCGGGCCCATTGAGAATCTCAACCGCTGCCTTGACAAATCGCAACCGGTAAACGCCCAGGGGTATGGACACTGAAGCCATCGAACAAGACGCTCTCTTGATCGACCACTTCAACAACCCGCCCCAAGGAGGTTCTCATGGACACCGCCGTCAGCACATTTCCCCACCTCAACGAGGCCGCCCCCGACTTCAACGCCAAGACCACCCACGGTGACCGCAGCCTGGCCGACTACAAAGGCAAGTGGCTCATCCTGTTTTCGCACCCCGCCGACTTCACCCCTGTCTGCACCACCGAGTTCATCGGCTTCCAGAAGCATGCCGACACCTTCCGCAGCATGAACTGCGAGTTGCTCGGTCTGTCGATCGACAGCCTGTATTCGCACCTGGCCTGGACGCAGAGCATCAAGGAAAAATTTGGCGTGGAGATCAGCTTCCCCATCATTGAAGACATCAAGATGGATGTCGCCCGCGCCTATGGCATGGTGCACCCCGGCGCAGCCGACACGCAGGCCGTTCGCGCCACCTTCTTCATCGACCCCAACGGTGTCCTGCGCGCCATGGTGTACTACCCGATGAGCAACGGCCGCAGCATCGAAGAGTTCGTGCGCCTGCTGCAAGCCATGCAGACCAGCGACAAAAACGCGATTGCCACGCCTGAAGGCTGGACGCCTGGCAACGATGTGATCGTCCCACCGCCCAAAACCGCTGATGCGGTTGCCAAGCGCGCCGGCGAAGGTTACAAGACGGTGGACTGGTACTACTCAACCAAATCGCTGTAAGCGAACCGTGCGCTCAGCAAGGGCCCACCTGAAAAGGCTGGGCCCTTTTTCTCATGACCCTCTGGAGTTGCACACCATGACCACCCCATCACGACTGAACATCGAGTCCTTCTTCGACCCCGCAACCTTCACTTTCAGCCACATCGTCTGGGACCAGGCGAGCGCCCAATGCGCGCTGATCGACAGCGTGCTCGACTACGACCCCAAATCCGGCCGCACCGGTACCACCAGCGCCGATCGCCTGATTGATCGCGTCAGCGCGCTCGGCCTGACTGTGCAATGGTTGCTGGAAACCCACGTCCACGCCGACCACCTGTCCGCCGCGCCCTACCTGCAAGAGCGCCTGGGCGGCCAGCTCGCCATCGGCGCGCAGATCACCACCGTACAAAACACCTTCGGCAAGCTGTTCAACGCAGGCAGCGAATTCGCGCGTGACGGCAGCCAGTTCGATCGCCTGCTGAAAGACGGTGACCACCTCCAGATCGGCGGCCTGCAACTCACCGCGATGCACACGCCCGGCCACACACCCGCCTGCATGACCTACGTGGTGCGCGACCACAGTGTCGATCCGCTGCGCACCACCGCCTTCATCGGCGACACGCTGTTCATGCCCGACTACGGCACCGCCCGTTGCGACTTCCCCGGCGGCAGCGCGGCCACCCTTTACCGCTCGATACAGCGCGTACTCGCCCTGCCCGACAACACCGAGTTGTACCTCTGCCACGATTACCCGCCCGACGGTCGCCAGCCCCAGTGCGTCACCACCGTGGCCGAACAGAAAGCCTGCAACGTGCAACTGCCCGGTGGCGGAGGTGAGACCGAGTTCGTCGCCATGCGCCAGAAGCGCGATGCCACACTGGCCATGCCGGTTCTGATACTGCCAGCGGTTCAGGTCAACATGCGCGCGGGTCACCTGCCGCCAGCCGAAGACAATGGCACGACCTACCTGAAGATTCCGATCAACGCGGTCTGACCCACTGAAGCACTCGGCTCAACCCAGCTCAGGTGCCGCACCCATGAAAAACCCATTGACCCACTGGCTGCCCATCTTGCGATGGGCGCCGCAATACCGCGCCGAGCACCTGGCGGCCGACGGCGTGGCCGCGGCTGTGGTCACCCTGATGCTGATCCCGCAAAGCCTGGCCTACGCCCTGCTCGCAGGCATGCCGGCCCAGACCGGTCTTTACGCCAGCATGCTTCCGCTCGTGGCTTACGCGGTGTTCGGCACCAGCAACACGCTGGCCGTGGGCCCGGCGGCCATCACCTCCATCATGACGGCCTCGGCGCTGGGCACCATGGCCCTGGCTGGCAGCGTCGGCTATGTGGCCGCAGTGGCCTTGTTGACGCTGATGAGCGGGATCATGCTTTTCCTCATGGGCGCGCTGCGCCTGGGCGTGATCGCCAACTTCCTCAGCCACCCGGTGATCTCCGGTTTTGTTTCGGCCTCCGGGTTGCTGATCGCGGCCAGCCAGCTCAAACACCTGCTGGGCATTCCCCTTCAAGGCCAGACGCTGCCGCAACTCGCGACCAGCCTTGGGCAACACATAGGCCAATGGCAAGCACCGGCAGCGGCCATTGGTTTGCTCACCCTCGTCTTTCTGGTGTGGGCGCGCCGCTCGTTCAAAGTCCGTCTGCGCGCGCTGGGCCTCCAGCCCATGGCCTCCGACGTGATCGCCAAGGCCGCGCCCGTGCTGGCCCTGGCCGTGGCCACGCTGATCGCCTGGGGGTTGCGCCTGGAAGACGGTGGACTGCGCGTCGTGGGCGCGGTGCCGGGCGGTTTGCCGCCGCTCACCCTGCCCAAGCTGGATGCCAACTTGTGGCCTCAGGTGCAACAGCTGGCCACCGCGGCCCTGCTGATCAGCCTCGTGGGATTTGTGGAGTCGGTGTCACTCGGCCAGTCGCTCGCGGCCAAACGGCGTGAACGCATCGAACCCGACGCCGAATTGCGCGGCCTGGGCGCCGCCAACATCGCAGCGGGTCTCACCGGCGGCTTCCCGGTCACGGGCGGGTTCTCGCGCTCGGTGGTGAACTTCGACGCTGGCGCGCGCACCCCGGCCGCCGGTATCTACACCGCCATCGGCTTGCTGCTGGCGGCCCTGTTGCTCACACCGGCGCTCTACCACCTGCCCCAGACGGCCCTGGCCGCCACCATCGTGGCCTCCGTGCTCACCCTGGTGGATGTGCATGCGTTTGGGCGCACCTGGCGCTATGCCCGCACCGACTTCACTGCGCTGGCCTTGACCTTTGTTCTGACCCTGGCGGTCGGTATCGAGGCGGGCCTGATGGCTGGCGTCGGAGTCTCGCTGCTGCTGCACCTCTGGCGCACCAGCCGGCCACACATCGCCACGGTCGGTCGCGTGCCCGGTACGGAACACTACCGCAACGTCTTGCGCCACACCGTTGAAACCCATCCCGGCGTGCTCGGTCTGCGGGTGGACGAGAGCCTGTATTTCGCCAATGCGCGGCCGCTGGAAGACCACATCGCGGCCGAGGTGGCGGCGCACCCGGACATCAAGCACGTGGTGCTCCAGTGCAGCGCCATCAATGCCATTGACGCCAGCGCACTGGAGAGTCTGGAAGCCATCACACTGCGCCTCAAGGACGCCGGCGTGAAGCTGCACCTGAGCGAGGTCAAGGGGCCCGTGATGGATCGGCTTGAACGCAGCGACTTCCTGCAACAACTGACGGGCCGGGTGTTTCTCACACACCACCAGGCCGTGACTGCGCTGACCCAGCCGCCCGCCTGAAATCGGTCAGGCCTTTCGGCGCAGCAACCGCACGTGCATGGGCCGCATGAAGTTGGCGCCCTGCTCGCCACAGTGCGGCTCGAAAGCCACGCGGACCCGGTCCAGCAAGGTTTGGTCGACCTTGTGGTCGGCAAAGCTCGGATACATCATGCGCTGGGCAAAGTCCTCGAAGCTGGCGAAATGGGCGGTCTGTGCAAAGCGCCGTTCCGCCACCGCCTCCCATGATTGCCCGCTAGCCAGCACCCGGTCCAACGCAGCCTGTGCCGCAGGGCGCACCACGGCCTCATCGTTGTACAGACGCGCCAATTCGTTGAACGCGCCGCCGTAGACAGGTTCGGACACATACAGGAACCCACCCGGCCGCAGCACCCGAGCCACTTCGCCCAGCGCCTGATCCATGTCAGCCATGGGCACATGGTGCAACGACTTCAGCATCAGCGCCAAGTCAAACGACGCATCGGGAAACGGCACAGCCTGCGCACCCGCGGCCACAAAACTCAACCCGTCTTGCGGGCTCGCCAGGTTCTTGGCGTGCTGCACCGAGTCAACTTCCAACCCCGTGACTGTGCACTGGGGCCAACGCATCAACAAGCCCCGTGCCAGGCGGGCAGCGCCACAGCCCAGCTCGATGATGGCCTGCGCCTGCAGCGGCACCAGTTCCGCCAGCACATCGAGCTCATCGGGCACCTGGGGCCATTGATCGGGACCGGATGGAGTTGTGTTCATGTTGTGCCTTTCAATGCCATGAATTTTAGAGAGGTTTGCGTTTTCTCATGGATACCACGCGGAGTATATGAAGAATGGACTGAACCGGTCATGCAACCGGTCTTTTTCCCTTCACACATTCAAGGAGTCATCTGTATGAAACGTCTGATCGCGCTGAGCGCCGCCACCCTGCTGTCTGTGGGCGTTGTGCACGCTGAAGAGCTCTTCGTCAACATCCACAGCGGCAACGCCATGGCGCAAGGCGCAGGCTTGGTGCTCGCCGGGCAGGCCCTGGAACAGAAGGCCAATGTGCGCGTGTTGCTCTGCGACAAAGCCGCCGATATCGCCGTGACCGGCCAGGAACTGCCCAAACTCAAACCCAAAGATGTGACCCCCCAGCAGATGCTGCAAGGGCTGATCAAGGCCGGCGCAAAGGTGGAAGTCTGCGCTTTGTACCTGCCCAACACCGGCCATAAACCCACCGACCTGATTGACGGCGTGACGCCGGCCAAGCCAGCCGATGTGGCGGCGCACCTGATCAAGCCGGGCATGCATACACTGGCTTTTTGAGTCCTTCCAACCGATGAAAAACGGCACCCTTGTGGTGCCGTTTTTTTGCTCAGGACTGTCCGAAGCTCTCGGGCATCTGCACCGCCACCACTTCGCCCCGTGCGGTCGCCACACCATCGGCAAACACCGTCGTCGAGACCACCACTTTGCGGCCTTTGATTTCTTTCACCGTGCCCCGGATTTCCAGGGTGGTGAGCGGCGTGGGCTTGAGGAAATCCACGTGCAACGAACCCGTGACGAAGCGAAACGCGGGCAGCGAGTCCATGCCGCGTCCGGCTTGCCGGTACATCGCCGCCGCCGCGGTTCCGGTGCTGTGGCAGTCGATGAGTGAGGCAATCAGCCCGCCGTAGGTGAATCCCGGCACCGCGGTATGGAACGGCTCGGGCTGAAACCGGGTCACGGTTTCGTCGCCGTCCCAGACAGTCTTGATCTGGTGGCCGTGTGTGTTGAGGCTGCCGCAGCCGTAACAGTGCGACACGTTCTCGGGATAGTGGTCTTGAAAAGCGTCCATGAATATCTCCTGGCGTTGAATGGCATTTGAATGGATATCAGGCACGCTGCACCGCGTGGCTGCAGCCCTGGGCGCCTGCCGCGGTGTTGACCATGTGATCCGCCATTTGGGTGAAGCGGTCAATCAGGGCCTCACGCAGGGGCAGATCGGCCACCTGTTCGGTCAATGCCTGGGTCATGCACAGCAACCATTCGTTGCGCTCGACCGGCCCCACCGCGTAGGGCGCGTGGCGCATGCGCAAGCGGGGGTGGCCCTTCTTGGCGGTGTAGAGCTGGGGCCCGCCGAACCAGCCTGACAGGTATTCAAACAGGCTCTCGGCACTGCCTTTGAGGCTCTCGGGGTGGATCTGGCGCACCGTGTAGGCCTCGGGCAGTTCGTCCATCAGCCCGTAAAAACGGTCCACCAGCTTGTGAATGCCATCGGCACCGCCCAGGGCGGCGTAAATCGTGGTCGCGCTGTCGTTGACTGGGGATGGGTTGGAAGGGGTGTCGTTCATCGGTATTTCTTCAGGTAAACACCCTCGAAGTAGCGCTTGGCCCAGTGGAACAAGCGCGTCGAGGGCAGGACAATCTGGCGCTGCTCATTGCGAAACACCAGCGTGCCGTGGTCGATGGCGTCGATGATGCAGATGAGCTCGACCTTGAACGTGGCATGGGGCGTCTCACCGCGCAGACCCATCAGCACGTTTTCAGCCGCGGCGGCGGCCTGAAGGTCGGCCATGTGTGCCTGCTTGGGCATCCAGGCGGGACCGGGGAAACTGCCTGAATCGCCCACCACGTACACATGCTCGCTGCCCACCACCCGGCATTGCGCATCGGCCTGCAGCAAGCCCCCAGGGGACCGCGCCAGCTCGGTCTGATCGAACCAGGCGTTGCCCGTCATGCCGGGCATGAAAAGAATGAGATCGGCCGGAAACTCGCCGCCTTCGGTGACCACCCGATCGGCATCGAAGCGCTTCATCTTGTGACCCAGATGGGTGCGGATGCCGCGCCTGGCCATTTGCGCCAGCAGGTGCTTCACCGCTTTGGGGCCGAGCCGGGCACCGGGCTCCTTGGAGGGATTGAAGAAAACGATGTCGAATTTGTCGCGGCGGCGTTCGCGCTTCAGCTGCGCGTCGATGCCGAACAGGAATTCAAACATCGGCCCACCGCGCACCGCACTGGGTTCGTTGGGATTGCCCCCAAAGCCCACCGCAATCGTGCCGCCGGTCATGGCGCGCAGCCGGTCGCGGATCTTCTCGGCGGCGGCAATGCCTTCGCAGGGGGTGATGGCGTGTTCGATGCCGGGCAGCTTCTTGATGAAGCGTCCGCCGCTGGCGATCACCAGGGCGTCGTTGCTCACCTCGCCCGTGGTGGTGTCCACCACGCGCCCACCCTTGCGCAGCCCGGTCACCTCGGCCGCCACGTGGTGCACCTTCATGCGCTGGAAAAAGTTGTCCAGCGGCACGATCAGTTGCTCGCGCGTGCGCAGGCCACTGGGAATCCAGATGATGCCGGGCAGGTAGTGCAGCTCGGCGCGTGGCGCGATCAACGTGATCTCCACGTCTGGATCGCGTTGGCGGATTTCCCGCACACTGGAGAGTGCACCGAAGCCGGCGCCGATGATGGTGATGCGTTGGGCGGGGTTCATGCCTTACCTCCTGCTTTGGGAATGAACGTGAATGAATCCAGGTGCCATTGGATCGCAAGATGCCCTGCACGTCTTTGCGTTCGGTCAAACCCCAAGGGGTATTTGAGTGCCATTTTCACAAACTCAAATCACCAGGGTCGGACGCTGCCCGAGCGGCACAACGCAATGGCGCGCACGCTGCCAAGAGGTTCACCCCGGCGCCACGTCAAGACAGGCCGCACGCACGCAGCCCCACTGTCCTCAAAGCGTTGACGCCGCCAGCCCATGGATTGGGCCACCCGCTCACGGAGGAAGGGGAGCAGCGCAGGGGTAACTCAAACGCCACCTGGGGTGTGGCGATCGACCACAGCCGTGAGAGGGGGTGTTTTCAGCACAACGGGCCGGCCCCCTTGCCCGACTGATTCACAATTGCGGTTTGAAATTTGCCCAATTCGAGGCAGGTCGCAGGAGGCGGAACGTGAATACACAACACAGGCCGGTGAGATCCACCGGTCTTTTGCTGCTGGGCGCTTGGCTGGCGACATCGGCCATGGCGCTGGAAATCACCCAGTTTTCGCCACAAGGCGAGATCGCCAAGATTGAACAAGTGTCGGTGCAGTTCGACCAGCCGGCCGTCCCGCTGGGCGACCCCCAGGCCACGGCACCCCTGAAGCTGCAATGCCAGCCCGTCGCCAAAGGCAGCGGCCGGTGGCTCAGCGAACGCCAGTGGGTGTTTGATTTCGAGAATTCCTTGCCAGCGGGCACCCGCTGCACCTCCGTGGCCGCCCCCGGTTTCCGTTCGCCCCAAGGCCTCGCCATCACCGGCCGCACTGCCTATGCCTTCGGCACCGGTGGGCCGGTCGTGCAACGCACCTGGCCGGGCGACGGTGCAACCATCGCCGAAGACCAGCATTTTGTCGTTCGCTTCGCTGGTCAGGTGACCCGGTCCAGCCTGCTCGCCCAGTCCTGGTGTGAGCTCGACGGCGTCGGGGAGCGCCTGCCCGTGCAGTGGGTCGGCGGCGCAGCGCGCGCAGCGACCCTCAAAGCGCGGGGCATCGCCGCCAAGCCAGAAAGCGAAACACCGGACCTCGCGGTGCTGGATTGTGGACGGCGGCTGTCGGCTTCGGCCCCGGTCAAGCTGGTGCTGGGCGCCGGCATCAGCACGCCCAACGGCGTCAAGAGCCGCCAGCCTCAGGTCAATAACTACGGCGTGCGCGAGCCGTTTTCGCTGGAGTTCTCTTGCCAGCGTGAAAATGCACAGGCCGCCTGTCTGCCCCTGCGCCCCATGACGCTGAGCTTCAGTGCGCCGGTGGCCCGTGAGCGGGCGTTGGCCATTCGCCTGGCCTCACAAGACGGCGGCGCAACAACCCCGGCGCAGATCGACGAGGACGACAAAGGCCAGAGCCATGTGAGCGGCGTGCAGTTTCGACCGCCTTTCCCGGAAAACGCCCGCTACCGGATCATGTTGCCCGGCGGTTTTGTGGACGATGCCGAGCGTACCGCCGACAACGCACCATCCTTCCCGCTCGACGTGGCCACCGGCCCGATGCCGCCCCTGGCGAAATTCGCGGCCTCACCGTTTGGCGTGATCGAGCGGCTGGCCGAGCCCGACGGGCAGGCGCTGCTGCCGGTGACGGTGCGCAACGTCGAAGCGGCCCTTCAGATCCAGGGCTTGCCGGTCGGGCAAGTGAGCGCGCTGGCCTTGAAGGCCGACGCCGACATCATCGCGTGGTTGGGTCGACTGGAGCGTTTTGAGCGCGGCTCCATCGGGCGCAAGGAAGCCCAAGCCGAGTCCCGCACGCCGGTGCCTCCTGCCCTGGGCGACGAAAGCAAACATTGGGTGGAGACACGCAGCCTGTCCCTGCTCCACGGCCTGGCGCCCGCCCGCCAGCTCCAGCTGCCAAGGGCCGATGCCGCAGACCCCCGGCCCTTCGAGGTGGTGGGCATTCCCTTGCCCCCCGGCTTCCATGTGCTGGAAATCGCATCGCCCCAGCTGGGCGCGGCCCTGTTGAACCCCGAGCGTGGCGCGAACCGCACGATGTACGTGCGCACGTCGGCCCTGGTCACCAACCTGGGGGTGCACTTCAAACGCGGGCGGGACAACGCTCTGGTCTGGGTCACCACGCTGGACAAGGGTCGGCCTGTGGGCGGTGCACAGGTGCGCATCTCGACCTGCCAGGGCAAGACCCTGGCCAGCGCCACCACCGATTCCCAGGGCATCGCGCGCTTCGACAAACCCTTGCCCGAAGCCCCGCGCTGCGACGGCGTGAACGATGGCAACAACGCCTATTTCGTGAGCGCACGGGCCCAGGGGGTCGATGGCGTCGCCGATCTGGCCTTCGTCTGGAGCCATTGGGACAAGGGCATTGAATCCTGGCGCTTCAACCTGCCCACCAGCGACAGCGCCGAGCCCGATCAACGGGTGCACACCGTGCTTGACCGCACGCTGTTGCGCGCCGGCGAAAAGGTGTCGATGAAACACCTGGTGCGCGTGGAAACGCGCACCGGTCTCACATTGCCGCCAGCGATGCCACAGCAACTGGTGATCACACACCAGGGCAGCGGACAAGAAGTGAAGCTGCCCCTGGTGTGGCGCAAGACCCGCAGCGGCGGGCAGGTGGCGACCAGCGAATGGCAGGTGCCCCCGGCAGCCAAGCTGGGTCTGTACCGCATTGCGCTGGAAACGACCGGGCCCAAGGGGCAAGGCTACGACAGCGGCAGCTTCCGGGTCGAGGAATTCCGCCTGCCGGTGTTCGAGGGCAGCCTGACCACCAACGACAAAAAACCCTTGATCGCGGTGACCGCTGTACCGGTCAGCTTGCAGGTGAGCTACCTGGCTGGTGGCCCGGCCGCGGGTCTGGCCACCCATGTCTCGGCCTTGCTGCGCAACAAGTTGCTGCGTTTTGATGCCCACGAGGGCTTCAGCTTTTACCCGCCTCGCCCGAGCGACACGCCAGACGGCGCATCGGGCGGAGACGACGACAGCGAAGAAGGTGACTTCGGTGCCACCGACAACAGTGACAGCGACGCACCCAAGGTCGTGGCCGACAAGCTGCCGCTGAAGCTCGGGGCCCAGGGCCAGGGCAAGACCGTGATCGACCGCCTGCCGGCCAGCGCACGCCCCCGCGAGCTGGTGATCGAAGCGAGTTACGCCGACCCCAATGGCGAGGTGCAGACGCTGCGCCAGGTCGGCACGATCTGGCCGGCAGCGGTGGTGGCCGGCATCCAGGCCGACGACTGGATCGCCACCGGCAAGGACGTGGCGCTCACCGCACTGGCGCTGAACCTTGAGGGCAAACCCCAGCGCGGCGTGAAGCTCAGCGTTCGCGCCCAGTCGCGCACCTTCACCACCACACGCAAGCGCATGGTGGGGGGTTTCTACACCTACGACAACCAGGCCCAGACAGAAGACCTGGGCACGGTTTGCTCGGGCAGCAGCGACGCCAATGGGCTGCTGCACTGCACCGCTCGCCTCGGACAGGCGGGCGAAGTGGAGCTCACCGTCACCGCCACCGACAGCGATGGCCGCATCCACCAGAGCGCCACCTCGGTGTATGTCACGCGCCAGGGCGATATCTGGTTCGGCGGACAAGACCACGACCGCATGGACGTGATCGCCGAACAGAAACACCTGCAACCCGGTGACACCGCCCGCCTGCAGGTGCGCATGCCCTTCCGTTCGGCCACCGCGCTGGTCTCTATCGAACGCGAGGGCGTGATGGAAACGCGCGTGGTCCAGCTCAGCGGACAAAACCCGACCATCGAACTCCAGGTGGGCCAAGACTGGGGGCCCAATGTCTACGTGAGCGTGCTGGCCGTGCGCGGGCGCATCCGCGAAGTGCCCTGGTACAGCTTCTTCACCTGGGGCTTCAAGGCCCCCCGCGCCTGGTGGACCGCCTTCTGGTACGACGGCAAGGAATACATCGCGCCCACGGCGCTGGTGGACTTGAGCAAACCCGCCTACCGGCTGGGCGTGGCCGAACTGCAGGTGGGCGTCAAAGCCCACGAGATCGCGGTGACGCTCACACCCGACCGCACCAGCTACAAAGTGCGTGAGACCGCCAGTGTGCGGGTGCAGGCCACGCTGCCCAACGGCCAGCCCGCGGCCTTTGCCGAGCTGACCCTCGCCGCCGTGGACCAGGCCCTGCTGGAACTCAGCCCCAACCCAAGCTGGCAACTGCTGGCGGCCATGTTCCAGCGGCGCAGCTGGGGCGTGCAGACCTCAACCGCCCAGATGGAAATCATCGGACGGCGCCACTACGGCCGCAAAGCCATTCCGGCCGGCGGTGGCGGCGGGCGCAGCCCCACGCGCGAGCTGTTCGACACCCTGCTCACCTGGCAACCCAGTGTGGTGCTGGATGCCCAGGGCCAGGCCACGGTGCAGGTGCCGCTCAACGACACATTGGGCCGTTTTGAGGTGGTCGCCATCGTGGAAGCCGGCACCAGCGCGTTCGGCACCGGCCGCACCGCCCTGCGCACGGCGCAAGACCTGCAGCTCATCAGCGGCCTGCCACCCCTGGTGCGCGAGGGCGATCCGTTCCGGGCCCAGTTCACCCTGCGCAACACCACCGACAAGCCCATGCAGCTGAGCGTGAATGCGCGCGCCACGGGCATGGAAACCGCGCCCCAGTCGCTTGAACTGGCGGCGGGTGAATCCAGGGAGATTCAGTGGGATGTGACCGCGCCCGTGTCGCTGGGCCAGGGCCGGCTGCAGGCCTTGCTGTGGGAAATCGAAGCCAACGACAGCGCCTCGGGTGCCAGCGACAGCATGAAGGTGAGCCAGCGCATCGTGCCGGCGGTGCCACTCGCGGTTCAGCAGGCCACGCTGGTGCAGCTCGACGGCCCGCTGACCTGGCCGGTGCGCGCACCGGCCCAGGCGCAGTCCGGCGCCGATGGGGCGTTGCGCGGCGGGCTCTCGATGTTCCTGCAGCCCTCACTGGCCGACGGCCTGCCCGCAGTGAAAGCCTGGTTCGCCGACTACCCGTTTGCCTGCCTGGAGCAAAAAGCCAGCAAGGCCACCGGCCTGCGCGACGCCGCCCTGTGGAAAACACTCGCCGAACAGTTGCCCACCTACCTCGACACCGACGGCCTGGCCAACTATTTCCCCCCGCGCGACGGAGAAGCGAGCCAGGGCAGCGACACGCTCACCGCCCACCTGCTGGCGGTGTCGCATGAAATGTCGGGCATCGACCCGACCTTCACCTTGCCGGCCGTGCCGCTGGCGGCAATGCAGCGCGGCCTGACCGCGTTTGTCGAAGGCCGCATCGAGCGCAAGTTCTGGAGCCCCAGGGCCGATCTCGCCGTGCGCAAGCTCGCCGCCATCGAAGCCCTTTCGCGCTACCGCCTGGCCCGGCCGAGCATGCTGCAAAGCCTGGCGATCACACCGCAAAGCTGGCCCACCCATGCCGTGATCGACTGGCTGCAGATTCTGCAGCGTTTGCCCGACGCGCCTCAACGCGCCGACCGCCTGAAAGAGGCCCAGCAGACCCTGCGTGCACGCCTGAGCCAGCAAGGCACCCGCACCAGCTTCAGCACCGAACGCGACGACGACTGGTGGTGGCTGATGCAGAACGCCGATGTGAACGCCGCCCGCCTGCTGCTGGCCGTGATGGACGAGCCCGACTGGAAAGTCGACATGGGCCGCCTGGCGAGCGGGCTGGTGGGGCGCCAGGAGCGGGGCGTGTGGCCCACCACCACGGCCAACCTCTGGGGCGGCCTGGCGCTGGAGAAGTTCTCGGCCCGTTTTGAATCCACACCGGTGCAAGGCAAAACCGTTGCCAAGCTGGGCGAAGCGACGGCCAGCGTGGACTGGGCTCAGGTGAAAAAAGTGGATGCCGAGCAAGCCCCCGCCATGGGCGCCGCGCCCTCGCCCACCCAGGGCTGGCTCAACAACCACATGGCCTTGCCCTGGCCCAAAGCCACGGCCCCGTCCAGTTTGAACGTGACACAGGAGGGCACGGGCAAGCCCTGGCTCACCGTGCAATCCGTGGCGGCGGTCCAGCGCGCGCAGCCCTTGTTTTCGGGCTACCAGGTGCGCAAAACCATCACGCCACTGGCGCAAAAGGTCAAGGGCCGCTACAGCCGGGGCGATGTGCTGCGCATCACTCTCGACATCACAGCCAGCACCGACATGACCTGGGTGGTGGTGAGCGACCCTGTGCCCGGTGGCGCCAGCATTCTCGGCAACGGCCTGGGGCGCGACTCGGTGATCAGCACCCAGGGCGAGCAGCAGCGCGGCAACGCCTGGCCGGCGTTTGAAGAGCGCAGCTTCGAGGCCTACCGCAGCTACTACCGCTATCTGCCCAAGGGCTCGCTGCAGGTGCAGTACACCCTGCGCCTGAACAACGTGGGCGACTTTGCAGTGCCGCCCACCCGCGTCGAAGCCCTGTACGCGCCCGAGGTGTTTGGCGAGGCCCCCAACCCCCGCATCCGTGTGGAGGCCGCGCCTTGATGCCACGGCGCCGCTGGCACCCGGCCGCGCTCTGCGTGGCCATCGCGCTGGCCTGCAGCGGAGCCCTCGCAGCGCTGCCCGGCTTCGAAGCGGTGCGCGCCGGCGAGGCCGGCTCAGACACCCGCGTGCTCGACCGCCACGGCGAGCTGCTGCAACGCCTGCGCAGCAACCCGCAGCGGCGCCAGGGGGAATGGGTGCGGCTGGAGGACATGTCGATTGCGCTGCGCCAGGCCCTGCTGCTGAGTGAAGACCGGCGCTTTTACGAACACGCCGGCATCGACTGGTCGGCCGCGGCCGCCGCCGCCTGGGGGCGCCTGTGGCACAACCGCACACGCGGCGCGTCCACCATCACCATGCAGCTCGCCGGCCTGATCGACGACGAACTGCGGCTCGGCCCGGGCGGGCGCAGCTGGGGCCAGAAAATCGGGCAGGTGCTCACCGCGCGCGAACTGGAAAGCGCGTGGCGCAAAGACCAGATCCTGGAGGCCTACCTCAACCTGGTGCCGTTCCGGGGCGAGCTGGTGGGCATCGACGCGCTCTCGCGCAGCCTGTTTGGCAAAGCCGCCCACGGGCTGGACAACACCGAGGCGGCGATCGCGGCGGCGCTGGTCCGGGCGCCCAACGCCGCGCCCGAGCGGGTGACCGCGCGCGCCTGCGACCTGCTGCGCCAGATGCACACCGCCCAGCGCCTGGCGCCACCGCGCTGCGAGCCCCTGGGCTGGAACATGGACGCACGGCTGCGGCGGCGCGACTGGACGCCCAGCGACGGCATCGCACCCCACGCCGCGCGCCGGGCCCTCGCCCAGGCTTCGGGCGACCGCGCCGAATTCTCCCCCGCGGCTGTGCACACCACACTGTGGGCGCCCCTGCAACGCATCGCCAGCGACCTGCTCAACCAGCAACTGCGCGAGCTGCACAGCCAGCGCGTGCAAGACGGCGCCATCATCGTGCTGGACAACGCCAGTGGCGAAGTGCTGGCCTGGGTCGGCTCGTCGGGCTCGCTCAGCGAGGCGCCCGAAGTGGACGCGGTGCTGGCACAGCGCCAGGCCGGCTCCACGCTCAAACCCTTTCTCTATGCCCAGGCCATCGCCCAGCGCCGGCTCACCGCCGCATCGCTCATCGAAGACGCGCCCACCCACATTCCCACCCCCAGCGGCCTGTACATCCCGCAAAACTACGACCGCCGTTTCCACGGCTGGGTCTCGGTGCGCACCGCGCTGGCTTCTTCGCTCAACACGCCCGCCGTGCGCACCCTGGCCATGGTGTCCCCCAACCGGTTTCACCAGCAGCTCAACCGCCTGGGCCTCGAGTTGCGCGAAACCGGCGACTACTTCGGCCTGGGCCTGGCGCTGGGCAGCCCCGAGGTGTCGCTGCTGCGCCTGAGCAACGCCTACCGCGCACTGGCCAACCAGGGCCACTTCAGCGAGGTGGCGCCCCTGCCGCTGGCACCCCGCCGATCCGGTGCAACGCCATCGCCAGCGCCGCCCGCATTGGACCCCGCGGCGAGCTTCATCGTGGGCCACATCCTGAGTGACAGCAACGCCCGCGCCACCACCTTCGGCACCGACAGCATCCTCGCCACGCGCTTCTGGACCGCCGTCAAAACCGGCACCAGCAAAGACATGCGCGACAACTGGGCGGTGGGCTGGTCGGCGCGCTACACCGTGGGCGTGTGGGTGGGCAACGCCAGCGGCGCGCCCATGGGCCAGGTCAGCGGCTCAACCGGTGCGGCCCCCATCTGGGCCGGCGTCATGCAGTGGCTGCACACCCAGGCACCCCGCCACCCCGCCAGCGGCGCGCCCGTTCCGCCTCCAGGCCTGATGGCACAAGCCGTGGCCTTCGAGCCCCGGCTGGAAGCGCCGCGACAGGAGTGGTTCATCGCCGGCACCCAACAGGCGCTGATGCGGTTGAACGACAGCGCCTCACCTACCACGGCGCGGGTGCGCGATCCCCTGGCGCCCGCCCGCATCCTCAGCCCCACCAGTGGCACCATCGTGGCCCTGGACCCCGACATCCCGCCCCGCAACCAGCGGTTGACCCTCAACAGTGATGCCCCCGGCCTGCGCTGGCGCATCGACCAGCGCACCGTGGCGCGGGGTGAAAAAGCCCTGTGGTCGCCCTGGCCGGGGGTGCACCGCATCGAGCTGGTGGATGCCCGGGGTACGGTGCTGGACGCGGTGCGCATCGAAGTGCGCGGGGCCGGGCTGAAAGCCGACCCGCGCGGAAAAGCCAAGCCCCACTGACGCGGAAACTGCGCGTCGTCAGTGCTCGGCGTGCAGCTTGTCGTGGATGCGCCTGATGGTGCGCCACACGGCCCACAACACCAGCGGGATCAGTGCCCCGACCGCCATCTCCGGGTTGATGGGCAGGCCCGCCGCCTTGCCGGCTTTGCCCACGTACAGCAACAGGCTCACCACGTAGTACGAGATCGCCGCGATCGACAGCCCTTCCACCGTGCTTTGCAGGCGCAACTGCAGGTCTTGCCCGCGGGTGAGCTTGGCCAGCAATTCGTGGTTTTGCAGCTCGGTGGCAATGTCCACCCGTGTGCGCAACAAGGCGCTGGCCCGGCTCACCCGCTCCGACAGCGACGCCAGCCGCTGCGCCGTGGCCGCGACCGTGGCCATGGCGGGCGAAAGCCGCCGCTGCATGAACTCGCCAATGGTTTGTGTGCCGGGTATGGGCCGCTCCCGCAGCTCGGCGATGCGCTGCGCCACCAGCGCGTCGTAGGCGCGTGTCGCCGCAAAGCGGTAGGTGTTCTCCGCCGTGACCCGCTCCACGCCAGCGGCCAGCGCCACCAATGTGTCGAGCAGCGCCTGATCCGACGTGCTTTTGTTTTCCAGCTGCGCGGTGATCTCGGCGAGCTGGCGTTCACTTTCGGCGAGAAAACCCGCCAGCTGCTTGGCCACAGGCAGGCCGCGCAAAGCCATGATGCGGTAGGTCTCCACCTCCAGCAACCGCTGCGAGATGCGCCCAGCCCGGGTGTCGGTGGTCTCCGGCGGAGCCACCACCAGCATGCGCTCGAACCCAGAAGGCCGCAGCATGAAATCGGTGACCACCATGGAGTGCCCCTGGTTGCCCATGAGCGAAGCCACCACGGTGTGTTCGCCCATCCAGGTGCGGGCCTGGTCCAGACTCACACCGGGGGAGGACAGGTCGCCATGCAGCATGACCAGCTTGATGGCCGCAAGCGTGCGCCCGGGAATGCCGGCCAGCCAGTCGGTGGGCAATATGCTGTGGGGCAGCAACTCGGGATCACACGCCCCCAGAGCAGCGGCCTCCGGCAAGGGCTGCACGATGGAATAGCGGGTGAACTCGGTGTGCCGCTCCCACTTGAGCGTGCAGCCACTCAGGCGCAGACGCAGGAAGTTGTCCCGCAATTGCCCCACGTCCAGATCGGACTGCCCCGGCAACCTGCTCAGGTGCTCACACTCCTGCTCGCGGCTCACGCCCGCATTGAACACCGCCACATAGATGATGAGCACCGGCAACCGCACCCGGGCAGATGGCCGCGCATGGACCTCGTTGTGCAGCTCCAGGCGCAACGGGTCGTCGGTGGGAAGGGCGTGGTGAACAGCAGATGGGACCATGGCTCACATTGTGCCGCCAACGGCGCCGCGGCGGCCCACCCAGCGGGTCACATGGGCCTGGCCCTGATGCCCGCCACCTTCCGCCAGTTCAACCGCACCTTCCCAGGCCTCGACCTCGTCCAGCCAGCCCGCAAAATCCTCGCGCAACAGGCTGGCCGAATAGAGCATGGCCGCATCCTTGGGTCCGCCGCTGCTGTTGGCGAGCTGCAGGGGATGGAAACACTCCAGCACCAGCCAACCACCGGGCCGCAACCCCCGGGCCAGGCGCCGGTGCGCACCCTGTCGGATCGCGGGAGGCAGGTGCACATAGGTCAACACCACGGCATCGAAGGCCCCCGGGATTGGCGCCCAGTCGGCCAGATCGCCCAACACCGTGTCGATGGTCACACCGCGCTCCTGCGCCAGGGCCCGCGCTTTTTCGAGCCCGACCGACGAACCGTCCATGGCGGTCACGTGGTGCCCTTGCTGTGCCAGCCAGACGCCATTGCGCCCCTCACCGTCACCCGGCACCAGCACGTCGGCACCGGCGGGTAGCCGGTGTGCCTGCTGCACCAGAAAAGCGTTGGGTTCGGTGCCGTATTTGAACCCGTCCACGGAAAAATTCTGATCCCAAAAATTCATGCGCTCGTCCCCTATCTCATCTCAAAGAAACCCCACCCATCTGAAGCGGTGACGCTCCCAAAAAACCATCCGCCACGCTTCCACAAAAACGGACACGCCACTGAACCCGGTTGCACCCTCGTTTGCCGACGAGATCGACGAGATCCATGGTCCTCAAGCCCACATTCCACTTTGACTCTGTTGACAATGGATGGATTTTCGCTTGTCGGGGCGTTTCATCCGCCTTGGGCGCAAGGTTGATGTGCGGTTGGGCCTCCGTGGCGTTGAGGGGATACATCCGGACGTTGCCCATCGATGGCTTGAGGCCACCATGAGGGTCGCGCCTGCGAGCAGCAACCGGGCGGGGGAACACCATGGATGCGGTTGTGGGCGTTCTCCGGTGGGGCACCTTGGATTGCCTTCTTGTGACCGATCGATCTATCGAGCGATCCATCGGTCGATCAACGCATGTTGAACAATTCCTGGTGAAACGCATGGCGCGGCAAACCATGGGCCAGCAGGTCGTTGTGCAGGGCGTTGCCGAAACCGGCCGGTCCGCAGAACCAGACGCTCGCCTTTGCCCAGTTCGGTACCGCTTGGCGCAGCACGTCCCCGGTGAGCCGCCCGTCGCGATGATCGATCATCACGTGCAGCGTCACGTTGGCCGCGGCGGCATCCGCCGTCAGCTTGGCCAGCGCGTCGGGCGCCAGTTCGGTGGTGCTGTGGAACAGGTCGATGGCCTGGGCGCCGGGCGTTCGGGCCAGCTGTTTCATCCGCGCGATGAAGGGCGTGATGCCGATGCCCCCGCCGATCCAGATCTGGCGCTGGGCGCTGTCGTCAAACGTGAACGTCCCATAAGGGCCCTCGACCGCCACCGTGTTCCCCACTTGCACGTGTTCGGGCAAAAAGTCGGTGTAGTCGCCCAGCCCCTTGGTGATGAACATGATGCGGGGGTTGCTGGCATCCCAGGCCGAGGCAATGGTGAAGGGGTGTGGCCCTTCTTTCGGATCGAAGGTCACGAAAGCGAACTGGCCGCTTTTGTGGCCTTTCCAGCCATTCTTCAGCAAAATCATGGTCTCCAGCACCTTCATGTCGGGAAAATGGTGGAAGGCCTCAATGGCGCCCTCAGCCCGTCGCCACTTGCCGGCCTGGCGGCTCAACACCAGCAGGGCAGAGACCACGCCCGAGGTCAACAAAAGGCCCATCACGATGCCCAGGGGCTGCATCCAGGCCGAAAAATTCATCAGCACCACCGCGTGGAACGCCAGCGCCAGATAGGCCACGGCAATCAAGGTGTGCGTCTTGGCAAAGAGCCGGTAGGGAAACCGTTTGATCAGGGCCAGGGCAATCAGCAGCACGACCGCGTAAAACGCCCACTCACCGACCGATTCGGCCGGATGGCGCAGATCACCCAGAAATTGCTCGACCGCGCCCAGGCTGGTCGAATCCGATTGCGGGGGGCGCTTGCCGCGTTCCATCCAGCCGAGATTGACCAACCAATGCGGCCCGTTCACCACGACCCAGTGGAACACCGAGGCGACCAGGCCAGAGATACCCAGCCACTTGTGCAGCCGATAGGATTTGTCCAGGCCGCCGAGCCAGGGTTCCAGCCAGACCGGGCGCAGTGCCAGCACCATGACCACGCTCATGACGCCGACGCCGATGACGCCAGAGTATTGGGTGAGCAGATTGCGAATGGCGACAAAGGTCAAGGTTTCAGGCAGACCGGTATTGGCCAGTGCCCACAGGCCGGTCAATCCAAGGAGCACGCCCCAAAGCGAAAGTTTGATGTTCCTGAGCACAATCTTGTCCGTTTCAAATCCCGCGTGCGAAGGATGGGTGACCGTTCAACCAACGCACACGGTCGGATCGGACGTCTGCCAACGGTCAAGGGTCGGCACACGTCCATGGTGCCCACACATTGAGGAGGAAGTATTGATCCAGCGTAAAGAAGGGCGCATCTGCCGCGCCCATTGCCAAGCACCCGTGGCATTCACCCCCATTGCCAGGCCACCCCGCCCGATCCCCTCAGGACATAAAAAAAGCCCACAGCGCCTGAGAGCCGTGGGCTTCTATCAACAAGAGTTGACTCAGCAGGGTCTAGAACGGAATGTCGTCGTCCATGTCGTCGAAGCCGCTGGCAGGCCGGGCGGCTGCAGGCGCGGGTGCTGGGGCCGGACGGGCTGGCGCCTGCCGTGGAGCAGCCGCCGGGCGGGAGTAACCACTGCCACCGCCCTCATCACCACCGCCCCGGCCTTCACGGCCGCCAAGCAACTGCATTTCGGTGGCAACAATTTCCACCGAATTCTTTTCCACCCCCGTGGTTTTATCCATGTAGGTGCTGTAACGAAGCCGACCCTCAATGTAGATCGGGCTGCCCTTTTTGACGTATTCGCCTACGATTTCGGCCAACCGTTCGAAAAAGGTCACCCGGTGCCACTGGGTGTCTTCGATCATCTCGCCGCTGTTTTTGTCCTTGCGGCGGCTGGACGTCGCCACGGTCACGTTGGCCACAGCGCCACCGGAGGGCAGGTAACGGATTTCGGGATCGCGGCCGCAATTGCCGACGAGGATGACTTTGTTGACTGAGGCCATGACGGGTTCCTTGAGATGGCAGAAAAAACGGGCAGCCACTGCGCCTAGCGCTGAGGTGGCTATCCAGCAGATTGTGCCGCATGCGCGCTTCGGGTCGTGAAATGCCACAATAGACCAGCCAATATGAACCGCGAACCCGACTTTTTCCAGAACCTGCACCACGAGCTGTCCGATGGCCGTGCTTGGCTGGATCGCAGCATTGTGTTGGCTTATGCTGTCCTGGCCGGCCTATTCGTCGTGGCGTTCACCTACCTCAGCGAAGGCGCCTTCGAGCTGTTCCAGCACCTCTACGAGGCCTACCCTTGGGCCGTTCTGATCTGGACGCCCGCACTGACCGCCGGCATCGTCTGGGCAACCAGGCGCTTTTTCCCCGGCGCGTCAGGGTCGGGCATTCCGCAAGTCATGGCGGCCATCGACCCCCAGGTGAATTCGGTGGCACGTCGCCATTTCGTCTCCATGAAGCTGACCCTGGCCAAAATCGCCCTGGGGACAGGCAGCCTGCTGGCCGGGATGTCGGCCGGACGCGAGGGGCCCTCGGTTCAGGTGGCCGCTGGTGTGATGCACAGCGCACGCCACTGGATGCGCTCCGGTTCCGCCTTGAGCGACCACGCCTTGATGGTGGCCGGTGGCGCAGCCGGTATCGCAGCGGCCTTCAACGCCCCGCTGGCCGGGGTGGTTTTTTCCATCGAAGAGCTGACCAACCGCAGCGTGACGCGCAACAACAGCCTGGTGATCACGGCCATCGTGATCGCCGGTCTGGTGGGTATTTCATTTTTCGGCAACCTCACCTACTTCGGCTCCATCGCCGTGCCCCGCCTGAGCTGGGGCGCCTTCTGGCCTGGCCTGATGGTGGTGGTGATCTGCGGTCTGCTGGGCGGCCTGTTCGCCCGCTTGCTGGCGGCCTCCATCGAAGGCATGCCCGATCGCTTCAGCCGGTGGCGCAAAGGGGCTCCGATCCGATTTGCGGCCGGTGCTGGCCTGGCTGTGGCCGTGATTGGTCTGGTCAGCGGCGGAGCGACCTTTGGCGCGGGTGCCGAGGAAGTGCGCCGCATGCTGGCGGGCGAGGGCGATATTTCACGCCTTTACGTGCTGCTCAAGTTCATGGCGACCTGGATCACTTCGTGGAGCGGTGTGCCGGCCGGCATTTTTGCGCCGTCACTGTCTATCGGCGCCGGCATCGGGCACGACGTGGCCCAGTTGTTCGCGGGCAACAACAGTGCGCTGGCCTCCAGCCTGATCGCCCTGGGCATGGCCGGTTTTCTCGCCGCGGCCACGCAGGCACCGCTGACCTCCTTCATCATCGTGATGGAGATGATCAACGGTCGCTCCATGGTCTTGAGCCTGATGGCCGGCGCCATGCTGGCCAGCCTGATCGCCCGCCTCATCAGCCGGCCGCTCTACACCACATTGTCCGGGCTGATGATCCAGGCCGTGGTGAAAACAGCGGCTCCGCCCGAGCGATCGGATGACCCGGATGCCAAGGTTGTTTCGACACCCGATGCGGCCGTCGAGACAACACAGGCCCCAGCCCAAGTGACCACAGTGTCCCGCCCTGTTGACCGTCCCGGGGCCCAGCCCGACCAGCCGGCCGGTCCGGCCCTTGATGATGCTGGATCACCGCTTGCCCGCCCTCCGCAAGCCGGTCTCTTTGATCCCGATGAATCAGGGCCCCAAAACGGAAGCGATCCGTTGAGTGGCAGCGACACGCCGCCGCCAGCTGAGCCCAAAGATCGCAACCCCGACTGAGGCTGGGACGGGCTGGCAAAGCCAGTCCCGCTAAGGCGCCCTGACCGCGCAACCCCCCGGGACCACAAATCCCGACCCAATGCCGATACTCAGCGCCGAGCAGCAGGCTCCTGCATGGGCCAAGCCACTGCCAGCCAGACCAGCGCAGCCACGGCGCAAGCGACAAAAAGGCCCGTTGGGCCGTGAGCCCGGGCCAACCAACCGCCCGCTGCCCCACCCACAAAAAATCCGATCGACTGCAGGGTGTTGTAAACCCCCAGCGCCGCGCCGCGCGCATGGGCGGGCGCCATTCTGGACACCAGGCTGGGCTGGCTGGCTTCCAGCATGTTGAAGCCGATGAAAAATACAAACATCAACCCACCCAGGGCCCACACCCCCGGAGGCGCCGCCTCCGCTGATGAAGCCACCCACCACAGCCCCACCTGCACCGCGGCGATCAGCCCGATGGAAATCAGAAAAGCGGTGCGCAAATGGCCCCGGCGTTCCATGGGGAACAACACGCCGCCCATAACCAACAGTGAGGCCACCACGGCGGGCAGGTAGACCTGCCAGTGCGCCGCCTTGGGCAAGCCGGCCTGCACCAGCAGCGCAGGCACGGCCATCCACATGGCCAGCTGAACCGCGTGCAACACAAAAACACCCAGATTCATGCGCATCAGCCCCGGATGGCGCAACACTTCGCCCAGCCCTTTGCCCTTGATCTGCCCGATCGCAGCGGGTTGGTGCACCCGAGGCTCGGGCGGTGCCACCCAGATGACCACCGCAATGCCACTCAACGCCAACGCGCAGGTCAGCATAAATATGCCCGAAAGACCTACCCAGCCGGCCAGCAAAGGTGCCAGCACCAGCGAAACAGCAAACATCAGTGCGATGCTGGCGCCGACCATGGCCATGGCCTTGGTGCGCACGTTGTCGCGGGTCACATCGGCCAGAAAGGCCGTGACTGCGGCCGAGATGGCGCCCGCGCCCTGCACCGCCCGGCCCACGGCCAGCCAGGTGAGGTCCGGTGCCCAGGCGGCGATTGCGCTGCCCAAGGCAAACACCAGCAGGCCCGTGACGATGGTGGGTTTGCGGCCGAACCGGTCAGAGGCCAGACCAAAGGGGATCTGCAAAAACGCCTGGGTCAGGCCATACAGGCCCATGGCCAGGCCCA
Source organism: Hydrogenophaga sp. PAMC20947 (assembly GCF_004795855.1). Taxonomy (NCBI): domain Bacteria; kingdom Pseudomonadati; phylum Pseudomonadota; class Betaproteobacteria; order Burkholderiales; family Comamonadaceae; genus Hydrogenophaga; species Hydrogenophaga sp. PAMC20947. Next base: position 4,180,773 of record NZ_CP039252.1, on the reverse strand, counting down.
CGCGCGCCGGATCGTCGCCACCCGGCAATCGCGCGGCCTCCAGCGCAAACACGGGCAACACGATGAACAGGCCCAGCATGCGCAACGCGAACACCAGTGCCAGCGAGGCACTGGCGCGGCGCTCGCCGGGCGTCATGCGCGAAGCCGTCGGATCGGCATCGGCATTCAAGGGGGGGGAGGAAGCAGATGAAAGCGACACGGATCGGTGCAGGCAGTACAAGTGGCTGAAAGCCAATACCTGTGGGTGTGTGAGTCAGGCCCATATTGTGCGCCAAGCGCCCGCGCCACACGGGCGACACCTGCGCCAGCCGTGGGGGGCGCATCATGGGCGCTCCCGCACTGCAGCCACCTTCCGGGGTCCTCCCGTTATCCGACCGCCAGCCCCCACCCTCATGCCCGACACCTCTCCCATCGAACCGATCCGACCCGGGCTCTCTGACGCCACGAAGGGCGTGTTGTTCGGGCTCGCTGCCGTGTTGATCTGGGGCAGTTCGATGGCCTATGCGCGCGCCGGCATGACACAAGGCCTCACCGGCATGGACTTCGCCCTGTTTCGTTACGGCACCGCCGGCGTGGTGGTGCTGCCCTGGTTGCTGCTGCACCAGCCCGCCACCTTGGCGGGCGTGGGCTGGCCACGCGCCACGGCGCTGGCGCTGCTGGCCGGCCCGCTGTTCATCTTGCTCGGGGCCGGGGGATACGCCTTTGCTCCGCTGGCACACGGCGCAGTCATTCAACCGGCTTTTGCCATGATGGGCACCACCCTGCTGGCCGCCTGGGTGTTGAAAGACCGGCCGCCACGGCAGCGCCTGATCGGGATCTCGGTGATGGTGCTGGGCCTGGCGGTGATTGCCGGGCCAGGCTTGTTCCAGGGCGGCAGCCAGGCACCCATAGGCGATGCCATGTTTGCCGTGGCTGGCCTGATGTGGGCAGGCTTCACGGTGACCACAAACCGCTGGCGCGTGAAGGCGCTGCCCGCCACGGCCGCGCTCTCAGCGGTGGCCGCCTTGGCCATCATCCCCATCTTCCTGCTCACCCAGGACGTTTCCCGCATCGCGGCCATGCCGTGGTCCGGCCTCGCCACGCAAGTGCTGGTGCAAGGGGTGCTGACCGGCGTGGTGGCGGTGATTTTTTTCACCCGCGCGGCCGAACTGGCGGGCGCCGCACGCGCCGGCATATTTCCGGCGCTGGTGCCCGCCGCCACGATTCTGATCGGCATCCCGGTCACGGGCGAATGGCCAACGGTCTCGCAGCTGGTGGGTCTGGGCTTGGTCTCGTTGGGCCTGGTGGCCGCCGTGGCCGTGTTCCGGCGCAGGCGCCCCACCTGAGTGAGCTGCAGCGGCCGTTCTTTGGGGCGGCAGACCGCCGGCGAATTCGAGGGGCTCCGCCAGCGTGCCCTGGCGAAACGATGACAGCTCGGGGCCCGCAACCCATATCCAGAGACCCTGCCGGGGGCCCCAAGCAGCATCTGTCTCAGCCGCTTATCATGATGGGTTGCCCATTTGCCGCGTCTTTGCCCGCCTGCCTGCCTTGAACCAGAACCCGATCCCCCTGCCCGTCACGCCCGCAGCGTCATCGCCCGCGCTTGTCCCAGCTGCCCCGCACCACGTCGCAACGCTGTCCGTGCGCGGCGCGCGCACGCACAACCTCAAGAACATCGACCTGGACATCCCCAAGCACGCGCTGGTGGTGATCACAGGGCTGTCCGGCTCGGGAAAATCCAGCCTGGCCTTCGACACGCTCTACGCTGAAGGCCAGCGCCGCTACGTGGAGAGCCTCTCGGCCTATGCGCGCCAGTTCCTGCAACTCATGGACAAACCCGATGTGGACCTGATCGAAGGCCTGTCGCCGGCGATCGCCATCGAGCAGAAAGCCACCAGCCACAACCCCCGGTCCACCGTGGGCACGGTAACGGAAATTCACGATTACCTGCGCCTGCTCTACGCCCGCGCCGGCACGCCCTACTGCCCCGACCACGATCTGCCGCTGGCTTCACAAAGCGTGGCCCAGATGGTGGACACGGTGCTGGCCATGCCTGAGGGCACCAAGCTCCTGATCGTGGCGCCCGTGGCACGCGAGAAAAAGGGCGAATTTCTGGATCTGTTTGCCGACATGCAAGCCCAGGGCTATGTGCGCTTCCGGCTCAACGGAGAAGTGGTTGAGGCCGAAAACCTGCCGGCGCTGAAAAAAACCGAGAAACACAACATCGATGTGGTCGTGGACCGCATCAAGGTGCGCGCGCACGACGAAGCCGAAGAAGACAAGGCCAACCCCTTGCGCCAGCGCCTGGCCGAGAGTTTCGAAGCGGCACTGCGCCTCGCCGAAGGCCGTGCGCTCACCGTGGACATGGACACCGGCGCCGAACAGGGCTTTTCCGCCAAGTTCGCCTGCCCGATCTGCAGCCATGCGGTGGGTGAACTCGAGCCCCGCCTGTTTTCGTTCAACTCCCCCATGGGCGCCTGCCCCAGCTGCGATGGCCTGGGCCACACCGAGGTGTTCGACCCGGCGCGCGTGGTCGCCTTTCCCTCGCTGAGCCTGGCCAGTGGCGCCATCAAAGGCTGGGACCGCCGCAATGGCTATTACTTCGCCATGATTGAAAGCCTGGCGGCTCACTACAAATTTGACGCCGAGGGGCCCTGGGAGTCGCTGCCCGAAGCGGTGCAGCAGGCCCTGCTCTACGGTTCGGGTGAAGAAGAAATCAAATTCAGCTACGCGCTGGAATCGGGTGAACGCGCGGGCAAGAAGATCAACAAGAAGCACCCGTTCGAAGGCATCATCCGCAACTTCGAACGCCGCTACCGTGAGACCGACAGCGCCCATGTGCGCGAAGAACTCGCGCGGTACCGCGCCACCCAGCCCTGCCCCGACTGCCACGGCACCCGCCTGCGCAAGGAAGCGCGCCACGTGTTCGTGGGCGAGGGTGAGCAACGCCAGCCTATCTACAAGATCAGCCACGTCACGCTGGGGGAATCCCTGGCCTATTTCAGTGCGCTGCACTTGTCGGGCGCCAAAGGCGACATCGCAGCGCGCGTGATCAACGAGATTCGCCAGCGGCTGAAATTCCTGAACGATGTGGGCCTGAACTACCTGAGCCTGGACCGCAGCGCCGATACCCTCTCGGGTGGCGAAGCCCAGCGCATCCGCCTGGCCAGCCAGATCGGCAGCGGGCTCACCGGCGTGATGTATGTGCTCGACGAGCCCAGCATCGGCCTGCACCAGCGCGACAACGACCGCCTGATCGCCACCCTGCAACACCTGCGCGATCTGGGCAACACGGTGCTGGTGGTCGAGCACGACGAAGACATGATCCGCTGCGCCGACCACGTCATCGACATGGGACCGGGCGCGGGTGTGCACGGCGGCCATGTGATGGCACAAGGCACCTGCGCCGAAGTGATGGCCACCGAAGGCTCGCTGACCGGCCAGTACCTGAGCGGCGCGCGCGCCATCGCCACACCCAAAAGGCGAACACCTTGGTTGCCCACGGTGAAACCCAAAGCCTTTGCCCCTTCCAGCAAAGCCCGCTTTGCCCCCAGCCCGGCCGCCGAACGACGCGCGGCGCGCGAAGCGGCACACGTTGCCACGCTGGGCGAATTGCAAGAGATTCGCGTGGTGGGGGCCAGTGGGCACAACCTTAAAAACGTGAGCGTGGCTTTCCCCGTGGGCTTGCTCACCTGCGTGACCGGTGTGTCGGGCTCGGGCAAATCAACCCTGGTGAACGACACCCTCTACGCCGCCGTGGCCCGCACGCTCTACCGCTCACACGACGAACCTGCCGAGCACGAAGCCATCGAAGGCATCGAACATTTCGACAAGGTCATCAACGTTGACCAATCGCCCATCGGCCGCACCCCCCGCAGCAACCCCGCCACCTACACCGGGTTGTTCACCGGTATCCGCGAGCTGATGGCCGAAGTGCCCATGGCGCGCGAGCGCGGCTATGGCCCGGGCCGGTTCAGCTTCAACGTGGCCGGTGGCCGCTGCGAAGCCTGCCAGGGCGACGGCGTGGTCAAGGTGGAGATGCACTTCTTGCCCGACGTGTACGTGCCTTGCGAGGTCTGCCACGGCCAGCGCTACAACCGGGAAACCCTGGAAGTTTTGTACAAGGGCAAAAACATCGCCCAGGTTCTGAACATGACGGTGGAGCAGGCCCACGCGTTCTTTGCCGCTGTGCCCACGCTGCACCGCAAGCTGCAAACGCTGATGGACGTGGGCCTCACCTACATCCAGCTCGGCCAGAGCGCGACCACGCTGTCGGGCGGCGAGGCGCAGCGCGTCAAGCTGGCGCTGGAACTGAGCAAGCGCGACACCGGGCGCACCCTCTACATCCTGGACGAACCCACCACCGGCCTGCACTTCGCCGACATCGAGTTGCTGCTGCAGGTCTTGCACCAGCTGCGCGACGCCGGCAACACCATCGTGGTGATCGAGCACAACCTCGACGTCATCAAGACCGCCGACTGGCTGATCGACATGGGCCCCGAAGGCGGCTCCGGCGGCGGTACCGTGGTGGGCATGGGCACACCGGAAGACCTGGCCGCCATCGCGACCAGCCACACCGGCCGCTACCTGGCCCGACTGCTCAATCGCTGAGCCTTCGAAGTCGATGCGTGAACCGTTTCGAGCGGCGTGCCGTCATGCCAAGGGCGCCGCGGAACCGGCTCCGCCGGGCGCAGGGGGTGTTTGAGCAGCCGCCCCCCCCCCCGCAAGGCGGCATGCAAGGGCTTCGGTGCACGCTTACTCATCGTGCGTCCCGCGTGGCTTGGGATGCGCGGGATTGAGCACGGTCACCGTCGAAGCATCGCGAATGCAATCGGTGTTTGCACCCGGGTCGGTCAAGCTGATGGTGGATCCCCGATCGAACCCCTCAATTCGCGCCTCTGCGCCATTTGAGTGGACAACCTCGAGCGCCGCGGCGATATCCGGAACATTGAATCAGGGCGTTGTCGGATACCGACTGGTACTTTTTCGCCCGATGTTAGGGGGCATGAAGGCTCAGTTTCGATCACCAGGTAGCCCGCGCCAAACGCACGGCAGCCAAGAAGGAAATCGCTCCACGCTTTTCGCGCATGACCTTGATTCAAACAGATCACGGTTAAATGCGACCCAGGCTTCCAAGTTCCTGAACCCCAAAATGAGGCCGGATTGGGTGTTTGAAACGGCGGTCATGGTTCGAACGGGATAACGATCAACCTCCCCGGTGGCACGGGAGCAGACCGGCATCGCCGCTGGGTGCGGCGCCTTGTTCCCTTGTTTATCCGTCCGGGTTTTCGAAGCCAAACCGTTCTCCAGCTTTCCACGCCTCCCGGTTATTGCCTTCGTTCGGGATCCCACCCGACCCCTTGAGCATCCGCGCAAGATGCATGCAGTTCCAGGTCATGATGGTCGTGTTTCGTTGCGTGAAATCGTTGTCGAAACCGGCGCGCCCGCCGCCTTCCTTTTTGTCACCATAAGAGAGCCCGGGGCCTGCCTCGCCTATCCAGCCGCAATCGGCTTGTGGCGGTATCGTAAAACCCAAGTGGTTCAGCGCGTATCCAATCGTCATCGCCGCGTGCTTGATGCCATCTTCGTTCCCGGTGATCACACAGCCGCCCACCTTCCCGTAATAGACCGACTGCCCTTTCTCATTGAGATCCCCTGACATGGCGTACAGCCGTTCAATCAGTATGCGGCAGATGGAACTCTCCTCCCCCAGCCAAAGTGGTGTCCCCACAATGAGGATCTCCGCCGCCTTCACCTTCTCCCAAATCGTCGGCCATTCGTCCTTCGCCCATCCGTGCACGGTCATGTCGGGGTAAACGCCCGGAGGTACATCGTGTGCAGCCAGATGCAGGTGCTCCACAGAAATGCCGTTCTTTTTCATGATGGATGCAGAAGCATCGAGTAGCAGCCTCGTATGGCTATTCCCCGCCTTTTTCTCTAGTGACGTGTTGATAAACAGGGCGTTCAGGTTGTTGAATTCACTCATGATGTACCTCGGGTTGAGAAGGCGTTCACCCGCTCGCCATCGGCCACACAATGGCGCTCGCGTTGGCGTGAAGCCAGTTGTTCCGCAGTATCCGGCAAGTGCGCGGCGCCATCAAGTCCCCCGACTGGCCAGGCGCCATGGGCCCCGAGCGCGGTTCAAGCAGCGGTACGGTGTTGGACAAGCGAGCCCAGAACCCTTGGGCGCGGCCAGGTCCAGTAGCACAAACACTGATAAGCCACCGCGCTCTTCTTTTCAGCGCATTGACACGCTGCAAGGATCACAAACCAGAACAAACGCGGTGCCCCTGCCCAGGGCCCCGCGGAAGGCGCACGATTCGCCGCCGGTTCGCCCCAAGGCGAATCCGCCCCCTCGGGGGGCCGCGACCCGCGAAGCGGTGAGGCGTGGGGGCTTCTATTTGCTGCGGTAAGCAACGCCCACGCTCAGGCCATGGGTGGTCACACGGCCGACCAGCGGGCTGTGCGCTGCACCACGCAGGAGCTGGGACAGATCGAGTCCACCGAACGCCACCCAATGGTCGCTGAGGGCGTGGGTGAACTGCACACTGGTGCGAAAGCTCTCCCAGCCACTGCCGATCAGGTAGGCCTGGCGCCCAGTGTCCATGGCGGCGGCGTTGCTGATGCCGTATTGCGTCTGCAGGTAACGGCCGTTGCCCCAGGTGGTGGACATGGACAGGTCCCAGTAGGTCTTCTCTGAAACCGGCCAGCGGTAGCCCACGCCCTGACTCAAGCGAAGCCCGCCCTCTCTGCCCAGCAGGTCTTGGTCAACCGATGCGCTCCAGCTCCAGTTGGGCCCAAAAGAACGGCCCAAGGAAGTCCTGGCGCGCAAAGTGGTGCGCACATCAGGCAGCCCCGCCAGCTCGGGGTCACCATCAAAACTGCGGCCGTTGTCAATGCGCAGTGAAGCGCCCAGCTTCCAATCGCTGAAGATGTCGAAGTTGGTGCTCAGCCCGGTTTCGGATTTCTCCCGCCCGGCGCTCATCAAAGAGTTGGCCCGCGAGCGCGAAATGCGCACCGAGCCGACTTGAAAAGCCCACATGGGTTTGAGTGAGAAGCGCTGCTTGGCATTGCCCACGTGACCGGAAGACGAGGCCATCGACGCCCCAATCAAATAGCCCTCGTCAACCTCGGGTACGCTCAGTGCGCCTTCGGCCCGGGCCGACCCGGCTCCACTGAACCCAGCCAACATCAAAACTGTCAGCCATGCGTGTGTTTTGCTCATGAGCAGATCATAGCCAGACTGACTGACCGTGCTGGAATACCTGATCAACCTCCTCCAAAGATCGGCAATACGGTCTTTACCAGCCGCCGGTCAGACCCGCGCACTCGGTCGTTGCCCCACACGGTCGCGCCAGGCTTGCAGCGCCGAAAACCCTTCCTTCCCCGGATTGAAGCGCATCAGGCGAGCGAACTCCAGGGCACAAAACGCCGTGATATCGGCAATGGTGAACCGGTCGCCGGCCACCCAGTCCTGCTTTTGCAGCTCGCCGTCGAGCCAGCGGGCGGTCTCACGCAGCTTGGCACCTTGAGAAAGCCCAAATTCCGGAAACTGCGGCTGCTCCAGCGGCGCCAGCCCCGGGTGGGTGTGGCGGATGCAGTTGGCAATGGGCGCGAGAAAATACCACTCGATGCGCCGGTCGGCCATTTCGATGAAGGCGCGCTCGGTGGCGTCTTCACCCATCAGGTTGGGTTCGGGGTAAAGCCCCTCCATGTAGGTGCAGATGGCGCGGGTCTCGGTCAGCACGCGGCCATCGTCCAGCTCCAGGGCGGGCACCCGCGCCAGCGGACTCTTGCTCAGATATTCGGCCTGTTTGTGCTCCTGGGCATTGAGATCCACATTGACCAGGGTGAGACCCTGGACATTTTTCTCCACCAGGAACATCAACACACGCCGGGGGCTGGGCGCGCGGGGAGAGACAAACAGTTTCATGGGTTGTTTCCTGTGGGCGTGGCGGTTGTCTGATGGCTGGCGCCCATTTCAACCATCTTGCGCGCCTGCTCGGAGAAGCGCTGGGCACCTGCGTCGCCGTCTCGGCTGAGGTCCATTTTGGAAGGTGGGCGCTCGATGCCCCGGGCCACGGCGGGTCGGGCACGGATGGCATCGCGCCAGCGCTTGAGGTGCGGCAGATCGTCGATGTCCACCCCCGACCAACGGTGGGTGCGAACCCAGGCCCAGTTGGCGATATCGGCGATTGAATACCCACCGGCCAGGAACTCGTGGTCTTTCAGGCGCTGGTCGAGCACCCGAAGCAGGCGCTTGCTTTCGCCCTGGTAGCGGTCAATGACCGCCGGAATCTTCTCGGGGAAATAGCGAAAGAAGACATTGGCCTGACCCATCATGGGGCCCACGCCACCCATCTGGAACATCAGCCACTGCATCACCAGCGAGCGCCCTTTGGGATCGCTGGGCATCAGTTGCCCGGTTTTTTCCGCCAGATAGATCAGGCAGGCACCGGACTCGAACACCGCGAAATCATCGGCCTCATGGTCCACGATGGCCGGGATGCGGCCGTTGGGGTTGATGGCGAGGAAAGCGGGTTCCTTCTGCACACCACTGGTCAGGTCCAGCACGTCGAGCTGGTAAGGCAAACCCAGCTCCTCCAGTGCGATGGAAACCTTGTGCCCGTTGGGCGTGGCGGCTGAATAGAGCGTGATCATGCAGGCGGGACTCCGGTGGCAAACTTCGCCACATCCTACGCCGGCGCGCAAGCGGGCGAAGTCCCCCGCACGACCCCTCGCTTCAAGCCCGTGCCGCGTTCAGCATCTCGCGGGTGCGCTGCGCTTCGACACGGGCGGCCTGGGCAAAATCGTCGCCACTGGAGGCGTACAGAATGGCGCGCGAGGAGCTGACGATCACGGCACCCGTGATGGCGCCGTTGGCATCGGTGCGCAACCCGGCCCGCACCGTGGCCAACGCATCGCCACCTTGCGCGCCGACACCCGGGATCAGCAGCGGCAGTGTGGGCGCGAGCTCGCGCACCCGTTCGATTTCATTGGGGTAGGTGGCGCCCACCACCAGGCCGAGTTGCCCATTCAAGTTCCAGGGTCCCTGGGCCAGGCGGGCAATGTGTTCGTAGACCCGTGGCTGCCCTTCGACCGACGCCAGGCGCTGGTTTTGCAGATCGTCGCCACCAGGATTCGAGGTGCGGCACAGCAGGAATGCGCCCTTGCCGTGGTATTTGAGGTAAGGCGTTACGGAGTCAAATCCCATGAACGGCGACAGCGTGACGGCATCGGCGCCGTAACGCTCAAAAGCTTCCAGCGCGTACTGTTCGGCGGTGCTGCCGATGTCGCCGCGTTTGGCGTCCAGGATGACCGGTACATCGGGTGCGGTGGCTTTCATGTGCGCCACCAGCCGCTCCAGTTGCGCTTCCGCTCGGTGGGCTGCGAAATAGGCGATTTGGGGCTTGAAGGCCATGGCCAGATCGGCCGTGGCGTCCACAATGGCCGCACAAAAATCGTAGATCCGGCTGGCGTCGCCTTTGAGGGCACCGGGGAAGCGCGCCGGATCGGGGTCCAAGCCCACACACAACAGGGATTGGTTTTGCGATTCGGCGCGCTGCAGCATGTGGGTGAAGGTCATGGGGCCATTTTATTCGCCGCCCCGACCACCCGCCTGTTCACCCCGGCATGACTTCGCGCAAGAAAGATTCCACCACCGTGGCCAGCGCCACCGGTGTCTCGTCCATGGGGTAGTGACCCGCGTTGGCCATGACTTCCAGGCGCGCGTTGGGGTAGTGCTGCAACCAGGTGGCCCGGCAGGTGTCTGCACCCAGCGCCGGATCGTGCTCACCGGCCACGACCAGCACCGGCAGGGTTTTGCCCTGGATGCGCTCGGCAAAGGGTGTCTTGGCCCAAGCGGTGAGGTAAGCGTCAAACGCCTCCACATCGGAATGGGCGAGCGAGCTTTGTGCCATGCCGTCCAGCCAGGTACCTGTGAGCCGGCTTCCGGTGGTGATGTTGAGAATTTCCCGCCGCGCGCCCACGTCCTTCGCCGCGCTGGAGAAAAATGCCCAGCCCGCTTCGTCAAACGGCACACCACTGGCGGGTACAGGTGTGATGCCCACCAGTGCCTGCACACGGTCTGGCGCGTCCGCCAACACCAGCTGAATCGCCCCGCCGCCCATGGAGTGGCCCATCAACGCAAACGATTTCCAGCCCAGGTTATCGGCCAGGGCGAGCGCGTCCAACGCGATCTGGGCGAAGGTGTAGGGGCCACCGCTGCCTTGGCGCTGGCCATAGCCGCGCTGGTCCATGAAGGCGTAGGTGAAGGCTGTGGTGTCGAGGCTTTGCACGAACGGGCCCCAAGCCTGGGCATGGCCAAACCAGCCGTTCAGGGCGATCACGTGGCGCGGGCCAGTGCCCACCAAATGGGCGAGGTTGTTGATGCTGCTGCTCATAAAATGGCTCCTCGGATGAGATACGGTAACCACATGATGCACGAGCGCATCGCCCGCGCCAAGCACCGATCACGGGCAGAATGAGCGCTTCTTTTGACCAGCCTGCCCGCGCATCCGACCGGCCTTCCCTGCGCTACCCCATGCACGCCCTGACCCGCCAGCAACTGATCCTGCTCGTCCTGCTGACGGTGGTGTGGGGCCTGAACTGGCCCATCATGAAGCTCGGGGTCACCGGTTTCCCGCCCCTGACCTTCCGGGCCCTGTGCATGTGGATTGGCCTGCCCGTGCTCGCGGTGGCGCTGAAGATCAAGGGCATTCCTTTCCGCATCGCGCGCGAGCACTGGAAAGAAGTGGCGTTGCTGGCGGTCGCCAACATGTTTTTCTGGCATGCCCTGGTGGTGCTGGCGGTGCAATCGCTCTCCAGCGGGCGAGCGGCGATTCTGGGCTACACCATGCCGATTTTTTCTGCCCTCATCGGCGCACTGGTGTTTGGCCAGCGGCTGCCGAGCCGGGCCTGGGGCGGTGTGGCGGCGGCGGCACTGGGCGTGGTGCTGTTGCTGTGGCACGAAATCACGGCGCTCTCGGGGCGCCCGACCGGCGTGGCCATGATGCTGGTGGCGGCCTGCACCTGGGCGCTGGGCACGCAGCTGATGCGGCGCACCACCCTGCCCTACCTCACACTGACCATCGCGTTCTGGATGACGGTGCTCACCACGTTGTGGATGAGCGGACTGGCCACCGTGTTCGAGCAGGACCGCTGGGCCATGCCTTCCTTGCCGGTCTGGGGCTCCATCGTCTACAACGCCATCGGCGTCTTTGCCTTTGCCCAGGTGGCCTGGCTGGCACTGGCCCGCAGTTTGCCGCCGATTGCATCCACGCTGTCGGTGATGATGATTCCGGTGCTGGGCGTGTTCAGCGGCGCCTGGTGGCTGGGCGAGATCTTGCACTGGCAGGACTGGACGGCGGTGGCCCTGGTGATGTTTGCGATCCTGACCGTGTTGTTGCCTGCCCGAGCGAAAGGCGCAGACGCCTAAGGCCTGTGGGTTCAGGCACCCCGCAAGGTCTCCAGCGCGAGGCAGAGATCGGCCCAGGCCTCGCGCTTGGCGGCGGGCGTGCGCAGCAGGTAGCCCAGATCGTAGGTGGCGATCAGGGGCACCCCCCGGTACTGGTGCACCTGCCCGCGCAGGCGGCCCAGCGGTGCCTTGGTCTGCAGCATGGACTGAGCCGCCATCCGCCCCATGGCCAGAATGATCCGGGGTTGCACCAGCTCCAGCTGGCGCGCAAGGTAGGGCTCACACTGCGCAGCCTCTTCGGCCGACGCACTTCGGCTGGCCGGTGGGCGGCATTTGAGGGCTTGAGTCAGGTAAGCGGCGTGCTCGGGCGCGCCCTCCCGCGAGACGCCCACGGCCGCCAGCATGTTGTCGAGCAATTGCCCGGCCTGTTGAGAAAACGGCTCGCCTTGTGCGTCGTCGTGTTCGTCGGGGGCTTCCCCCACCACCATCCAGTGGGCCAGGCGGCTGCCGGTCCCAAGCACCGCCTGTTTGCGGCTGCGACACAGGCCACAGGCCTCACAAGCACCCACCGCCACCTGCAGCGCCGGCCAGTCCAGGCCGTCTGCCACTGGCGCCACCAAGGGCGCTGGCGCCACAGGGGCCGGCGGTGACGGCTCGGCCACCGGCGCTCGGGCGCGGGCAGGTTCGGCCACTGCACGGGCGGGCGGGGTCGTGGTGGCAGTGGTCACAGGTGGTGGCGGAGGCGCAGCCACCGCAGCCTCTTGCGCCTCAGGGACCGGAGCCCGCTCCAGCGCGCGCTTGGGTGCCCAGACCCGAACCCCCATCTCGGCCAGCATCGCGCGCTGGCGCGCATCGAGGTCGGGCACGAACGAAATGTCAACAGGCGCCGACATGTCCGCACCGGGCTCCGGGTGGTTGTCGCTCATACCGTGTCCTCCCCAGCGCCTGAAAGTTGCAGGCTCAAATTCATCACAATCGCATCTTCGCGCCGCCCCTGCCCCACAGGGTAATACGCCTTGCGCACGCCCATGTCGGCAAAGCCATAGCTGGTGTACAGGGCACGCGCCGGCGTGTTGCTTTCCCGCGCCTCAAGCCACAGCCACAGGGCGCGGTGCCCCCGCGACCACAACACCAGCGCGTCCAGCAGGCATCGGGCCCAGCCCTGGCGCTGGTGTGCGGGAGACACGGTGATGTTGAGCAGGTGCACCTCCTCCACACCCGGCATGGCCACCAGGTAACCCAGCAAGACACGGCCATCGGCGCGCGGTGGCCATGCCAATTCGCCCGGCAGCAATTCGCCCAGCAACAGCATGGCCGGGTAGCCGGACCCCATCGAATCGGCAAAGTGTTTGCGCGACCAGGGGTGGGCATAGGCGGACTTTTCCACCTCGGCCACCCCATCCAGATCGGCTTCGGTCATGGGTGCGTAGCAGACCCTGCGGGACGGCGCGGCGCGCGCTGGCTCAGCTGGCCAGTCGGAGGGGGCCCAGACCGGCACCGCCGGCACTGCGTTAGCGGTTTCTGCAGGTGATGAGTCGTTGTGGGTGGTGCTCATGCTGCCCCCAAAGCAGCCAGGCGCGCGGCTTCGCGCTCATCGGTGGTCCGGGCCACTTTGTCGCGCACATACACCGGCAGCGTGTCAGCGGCCGCCACAGCAGCCCCGGCTGCCAGCAGCCGGGGCGCCAGCCGCAACAGGGCTGCCGCAGTGGGCAGCGCCTCGACACGCGGGCCAGGCAGGCCCGCCAGCGGCTCGGGGTACACCTGAAAAGCGTTTCCTGCCCACAGCACCTCGCCCGGCGTCAGCGCCATGCCGGGCGGCAAGCTGCTTTGCACACTGCCCAGCCAGTCGGGCGGGGCACACAGGCGCGGTGCCTGCACCGGCTCAGGCGACAGGCCTTCGGGACCACAGGCATACAGCGCCACATACATTTCGCCCATGCGAGCGTCCAGCCCGGCCGCCACCCAACCCACAGGCGCACCGCCGGCCGCGGCATGGCGGAAACGCGCCTCTTCGCCCAGCGCCAGCAAGGTGTCCACCGGCAGCACCGGCAAGCCTCCTTGCTCGGCGACCCGCTCAGAAGCGGCCTGCGCACCATAAGCCAGCCCTTGCGCCACCGCACAGGCGGTGCGCAATCCTGTGAAGGAGCCCGGACCTCGCGCCACCACGATCGCGTCCAGCGAGGCCAGAGGCCAGCCCACCTGGGTCAGCAAGCGTTGCACCGACGGCAAAAGGTGCATGGACGACTGTGCAGCACCCGGACCGTTGTACTCGGCGACTTGTCCGCCCTCGCCACCCGCCCCGACCGCCACCGACAGCTGGTCGGTGCTGGTCTCCAGGGCGAGCAATCGGTGGTGGGCTGGGGTGCGAAGCAGGGTCGGGGACATGGATGGATTATCGGGCAGGCCGTCTGGCGCGCCGCACGAGAATGCTCAACCCCGATCTCACGCTCCCGCCATGCGGGTGCTCCCATAATGGTGACACCATGCACCGGCCATCCGCTTTGCCCCCCCTGACTTCCCTGAAACTTTTGACGCCCTGGCTGCGCCCCGCGCTCGGCGGGTGCCCGCGCAACCTGCCGGCCGCTGCCTGCTTGCTGGGCCTGATCTTCCTGGGAACGCTCACCCCGCCAGCCCACGCTCAGACGCCGGCGGCCGATCCGGCCATGAGCACCCTGCCGCCCAGCGTGCTGGCGGCTTTGCAGCGCGCCGGCGTGCCCGCACAGGCCATGTCGGCGTTGGTGCTGCCTGTAAAAAGCGGTGGTGGCGAGCGTTTGAGCTACCGGGCCGATGCATCGGTCAACCCGGCCTCGGTGATGAAACTGGTGACCACCTACGCCGCCATGGACATGCTGGGCCCCGACTTCACCTGGCGCACCGATTTTTATACCGACGGGCGGCTGGACAACGGCAGCCTGCGCGGCAACCTGTACATCCGAGGCGGCGGCGATCCCAAGCTGGTGCTGGAGCGCATCCACGCGGCCTTCTGGGCGCTGCAGGACAAGGGTGTGCGCGTCATTTTGGGCGACATGGTGCTCGACCACAGCGCCTTTGAGCTGCCCGAACACGACCCTGGCGATTTCGACGGCGAGTCCCTGCGCCCCTACAACGCCAGCCCCGATGCCTTGCTGGTCAATTTCAAATCGGTCATTCTGACTTTTCAGCCCGATGCGGCCGCCGGTGTGGCGCGCGTGGTGAGCGAGCCCCCATTGGCCGGACTCGCGGTTGATGCCACGGTGCCCTTGTCGCGGGCCGCCTGCGGCGACTGGCGCGGCGCCCTGGTCGCGCGGTTTGAAGACGCGAACACGATCCGCTTTGAAGGCCAGTACCCCAGCCGCTGCGGCGAAAAAGTATGGCCTGTGGCCTACCAGGACCCGGCCAGCTACGCCGCACGCGCCATGGAGGGTTTGTGGCGCGCCAGCGGTGGCGCGTTGACGGGGCGGGCCCGCACGGGCCTCACGCCGCCCGGCGTGAAGCTGTTGTACGAAGCCCAGTCGCTGCCGCTCTCTGAGATCATTGCGGACGTCAACCACTTCAGCAACAACGTGATGGCCCAGCAGGTCTTTCTCACCCTGGGCCGGCTCGCACCCGCACGGCAAGAAGTGCGCGGGGTCACGCGAGACCAGTTCCAGCCCCTGCGCACCGGCCGCTTCGAGCGTTCGCGCGAAGCCCTGTCCCAGTGGTGGCGAACCACATTTGGCATCCGCAGCACCGAGCCCATCATGGAAAACGGCTCAGGCCTCTCGCGCAACGAACGCATCACGCCCCAGGCGTTGGCCACCATGCTGCAGCACGCCGCGCGGCACCCCAATGGCGAGCGGTTTGTGCAGTCGCTGTCGGTGGCCGGGGTGAGCGGCACCGCCGCCCGCATGGCCCAGGGCCCCAACAGCCTGGCGCGCGGCAACGCCTGGCTGAAGACCGGGACCCTGCGCAACGTGACCGGCATCGCCGGCTTCGTGGACGCGGTCGGCGGGCAGCGCTATGTGGTGGTGGGGTTTGTGAACCACGAGCAGGCGTCTGCGGCCCGGCCCGCACTCGATGCACTCGTCGAGTGGACGGCAGGGCTGCCCAACTGAACGATGAGGTGGTGCGCAGCGCTGGCGCCGCACCAGGGCCAGGCCTACCAGGGGCCGGTCAACGCATCAGCCATCCCCAGGCGGCCATGCACAAGCCCGCCAGCAACAAGGCAGCGATCCAGGCCACCCGCGCAGGCCGCGCCCGACGGCGGCGATGCAGCTCCAGTGCCCGGGCATGGCGGCGCGTCAGCGCGGTGTCCACCAGGTCTTGCGGATGAACCTCGGACTGCACGGTGCTGTAGTAGCAGTGCACGTTGTCGCTGTTGATGCTCAGCGTATCGGCGCCGAAGGCCCTTGAAATCGGTGATGGTTTCATGGCGTTTGAAGCTCTGTAAATGGCTGCGACTTCAGCCGCAGCAGACACGCAGGCGGGCGCGCGGTCCCACGTCACCCAACGCATTTCCAGCTGTATCGGCCGTTTCAACCCATTCTTGAGCCATCCGCCCATCAGCAGCCGCAAGGCACAGGGCACTGTTCCCATGCAGGACGGCCCCATTGACCGACAAACCTGGGGGTCTCCCGGTTGCTGTTCCCCGGCGTTGGCCCACAAACGCCACAATCCGCCGCTCTTTGTCTCCGTTTTTCCAGCCAGCTGCATTCCTTGCGCTGGCCTCTCCACCGTCCATGAAACACAGCTTCTCCATCTCCATCGCTTCCGCCGCCCTGATCGCGGCTTTCGCCCTGCCCGTACACGCCCAGTCAGCCGGCAGCTGGTCTGCTCGCATTGGCGTGACGCAGATTGCGCCCGACGTCAAAAGCGGCAACCTGTCGGCTCCCAGCCCCGCCGGCACCAAGACCGACGTGACCGCTGACACACAACTGTCGGGCGGCATCAACTACATGGCCACCGACCACGTCGCCATTGAGCTGCCGCTGGCGCTGCCTTTCCGCCACGACCTTGTCGGCGATGGCGCCATCAAAGGTGCTGGCAAAGTGGGTGATGTCAAATCCCTGCCACTGACCCTCATCGCCCAGTACCGTTTCCGGGAAGCACAGGCCGCCTTCCGCCCCTACGTGGGTCTGGGCGTGACCTATGCACATTTTTACGACGAGCGAGGCACCACCACCCTCACCGGCCTGACCAACCCCGGCGGCACCGCCACGGGACTGACCGTGGACTCCCGCTGGGGCACCACGGCCCAGGTGGGTGTGATCGCGCGCCTGGACGACACCTGGTACTTTGACGCCAGCCTGTCCAAGACCTACATCAAGACCCGGACAACACTCTCGACCGGCCAGTCCATCGACATCGATCTGGACCCCGTCACCGTCATGGTCGGCGTGGGCAAGCGGTTCTGATGCCGCTCCGCTGAACAAAAAAAGCCGGTCCATTGACGACCGGCTTTTTTTTCATGCCTGGGTCCTCAGGCTGCCGCGCGCTGCAACCGGTCTCGCACACCGTCCCAGGCCGCATCTGACGGCGGTGTTTCCACCCAGATCAGGCGCACACCGGTCGCGTCGAGCTCGCGCAACACGGCAAACAGCTCCTGCGCACAAGCGGCGGCACTCGCCGGCATGCTGCGCACCGGCACGGACTTGCTGGCCACGCGCACGCCAGCGCTGGCGTAAACCGCAATGTTCTTCGCGTCCTTGCCCAGCATGTCCAACCCGGTCTGCAATTGCTGGGCGGTCATCAGGCGCACGGTCGCACGCGGCGCATAGTGGGAAGCCAAGGTGCCCGAGGCTTTGGGGGCCTGGGCATCGCGGTCTCGCAGCGGCTGGCCGCAAGCGGCCTCGAGCTCTGCCGGCGTCAACATGCCGGGGCGCAACAACACCGGCACCCCGCGCGACGCATCCACAATGGTGGACTCGATCCCCACCGGGCAAGCCCCGCCGTCGAGGATCAGCAATTGATCTTCTCCCAGATCGGCAAATTCTTCGGCCACATGCGCCGCCGTGGTCGGGCTGACCCGGCCAAAGCGGTTGGCACTGGGCGCCGCCACACCCAGCACACCGTGGGCCCGCGCCGCCACCAGCAATGCCTGGGCGGCCGGATGCATCGGGCAGCGCAAGCCCACCGACGATTGACCGCCGGCGGCGACCGCCGCCACTTCGGGGTGGCGAGGCAGGATCAGCGTGAGCGGGCCTGGCCAAAACCGCTCCATCAGCGCCAGCGCAAAGTCGGGCACTTCGCTGGCATAGGGCGCCACCGCCGCACGCCAGCCGCCAGCATCCAGGGTCGCAGCGGGGGCAATGTGCACGATCAACGGATGATCAGAGGGACGGCCTTTGGCCTCAAAAACACGGTGCACCGCGCTGGCGTTGCCTGCATCGGCGGCCAGCCCGTAGACGGTTTCGGTGGGCATGCCCACCAGCGAGCCGGCTGCCAGCCGCTGCGCAGCGGCCTCCACATGCGTGGCATCGTTTGCGCTCAGAACCCGGGGCATCTTGCTGCGATCAGTTCAGCGCGGGCAAACCCAGCAAGACCAGCGCCTGAGCGGCGGCCTCGCGCACCTGGGCCGCGGTTTCGCCCGTGATGTTCAGGTGACCCATTTTTCGGCCCTTGCGCGCGCTGGTTTTTCCATACAGGTGCAGGTGGGTCCCCGGCAAGGCCAGCACCTCTGCCCAGGGCGGCGGCACCGGATGCTCGCTGGCCTGCGCACGCACGCCATTGGGGGCAAACCACAGGTCCCCCAGCAGATTCACCATCAGGCTGGGGCTGTGTTGCCGCGGCGTGTGCAGAGGCAGACCGGCCAGCGCACGCACCTGGGCTTCAAACTGCGAGATATCACAGGCGTTTTGTGAATAGTGGCCGCTGTTGTGCGGGCGCGGGGCCATTTCGTTCACGATCAGGTCGCTGCCCCCTTGCCCGTTGTCGACCACGAAGTATTCGACGCACAAGACGCCTACGTAGTTCAGGTGGTTGGCAACCGCCACCGTGCTGGCCTGCGCACGTTGTGCCAGCTCGCCCGCCACCGCGCCATCAAACACTTCGGTGATGGCCAGAATACCGTCGAGGTGGGTGTTGGCCTGCACCGGAAAACACACGGTCTGGCCATCAGCCCCGCGTGCCACCAGCACCGAACACTCCGAACGCAACGGCATGAGCTTTTCCAGCACACAGGCCACGCCACCCAACTGGGTCCAGGCCGACTCCAGCTCGGCCCGGGTCTTCACCCGCACCTGGCCTTTGCCGTCATAACCCAAACGCGCAGTTTTCAGAATGCCCGGCAACAGGTTCTCCGGCACCGTGGCCATTTGGTCGGCCGACTCGATACCGGCATAGGGTGCCGGGAACACGCCACTGATGGGTGCGCATTGCACAAAGTGCGCTTTTTCCTGCAAGCGGTCTTGCGCCACAGCCACGCAGTCGGCCGATGGCGCCACCGGGCGCTGCTCGGCCAGTTGGCGCAAGGCCGGCGCGGGCACGTTTTCAAATTCGGTGGTGATCGCATCACACAGGTGCGCCAGCTCTGCCAGACCGGCCGGATCGTCGTAAGCGGTCTGCACGTGGTGGTGACTGATCAGGCCCGCCGGGCTGGCCGGATCGGGGTCGAGCACCGCCGTGGTGTAACCCATGGCCTGCGCCGCCTGCACAAACATGCGGCCCAGCTGGCCGCCGCCCATGACACCCAGGGTGATGGGCTGGCCACGCTCGGACAATGCGCCTGGCAACAAGGGTTTGAAACTCATAAGCGGGCTGACTGGATTAAGTAAACGGGTCGAAAGCGGTGCAGCGACCCGGAAACGCCCCGGATCGGGTTGAGGGACATCATGCGGGGGGCAGGGTCATGGCACGTGCGGCTTCGGTCTGGGCGACGCGGTAAGCCACCAGCTTCAGGTGCAAGGCCGGGTCTTCGTTGGCCAGCATGGCCACTGCAAACAAGGCAGCGTTGGCCGCACCGGCCTGGCCGATGGCAAACGTGGCCACGGGCACGCCCTTGGGCATTTGCACAATGCTATGCAACGAATCGACACCGGACAGCGCTTTGGACTGCACCGGCACACCCAGCACCGGGACAACCGTCTTGGCCGCGATCATGCCCGGCAGGTGCGCCGCGCCGCCGGCGCCGGCGATGATGGCCTTGAGGCCCCGGCCCACGGCAGCTTCGGCATAGGCAAACATGTCGTCGGGCATGCGGTGGGCCGACACCACGCGGGCTTCAAACTCAATGCCGAAGTCTTTCAAAATCTGCACAGCGTGCTGCATGGTGTCCCAGTCGCTGCTGGAACCCATGACCACGCCGACCTGAATGGGGTTCATGAGGGAAGTGCTTTCGAGCAAAGTTCAACCGTGGGGGCCGAGGGCGGGCCAAGGGTCAGCCCGGCTCCGTTAAAGTGTTGATTTTACGTTTTGCGCCCAACCCGGCCGGCTCAAGTCTGCAGGGACCGCGCCCGCTCTCCAACAAAGGCCCCCTTCGCCATGATCAACGTCACCGCCGCCAACTTTGAAACCGAAGTCATTGAGGCTTCCATGACCACCGCCGTGCTGGTGGATTTCTGGGCGCCTTGGTGCGAACCCTGCAAGATCATTGGCCCACTGCTTGAAAAGATCGAAACCGAATACGCTGGCCGGTTCAAGCTGGTGAAAATCGATTCCGAACAGGAACAGCAACTCTCCCAGGCCTTTGGCATCCGCAGCATCCCTACCTGTGTGCTGCTGAAAAACGGCCAACCCGTGGACGGCTTCTTGGGCGCATTGCCTGAAGGCGAAGTCAAAGCGTTCCTGGACAAAAACCTGCCCGCAGCCGAAGTGCTGGAAGCGGTTGAAGAAGAAGCCGACGCCATGGACGCGCTGGCCGCCGGCGACATCGAAGGCGCACTGACCAAACTGCAACTGGCCGTGGAAACAGACGGCAACAACGACGACGCGCGCTTTGACCTGGTCAAGCTGCTGCTGGAGCTGGACCGCGACGACGACGCCAAAGTGGCATTTGCGCCCGTGATCGCCAAGGCCATCGCCGTGCGCCGCCTCGATTCGCTCAACCGCTGGATGCAGACCCGCGACAGCCAGGCCGCTGTGACCGACCCCGAAGCCCGCGCCAAAGAACTGCACGCCGCCATCGCGGCCAACAAGCGCGATTTCGAAGCCCGCTTCAACCTGGCGCAAATGCTGTGGGCCAACAACCAGTTCGTACCCGCCATGGACGAGCTGCTGGAGATCCTCATGCGCGACAAGGGCTGGAACGAAGAATTGGCGCGCAAAACCTACATCGCCATCCTCGATGTGATCGATCCACCCAAGCCCAAAGTGGCCGAAGGCCAGGTGCCGCCAGAAGACCCTACGGTGGCCACCTACCGCAGGCGCCTGTCCAGCGTGGTATTGAGCTGACCCGTTCGCTCAGCAAGGTTACCCGCATCTGTAATCTGTACCGAGCGCGGTACGCCACACGCATGCAGGGGAGCCATCCGGGACGCCGAGGAACCGGCTTCGCCGGGCCTCCAGCGTCGTCGCCTCTTTGAGGGGGTCAAGCGCAGCGCGGCAGGGGCGGGCCAATTCAAACCCGCTGATCCATCGAAGGCTTCTGCCACAGGTTGACACCCCCATCCACGGCGTGCTGGTCGATGGCAGCCAGCTCTTGGGCGCTGAAATTCAGGTTCTTCAACGCACCCGCCAGCTCCACGATCTGCGAAGCGCGGCTGGCGCCAATCAGGGCCGATGTCATGCCCGGCTGGCGCAGCACCCAGGCCACCGCCATCTGGGCCAGGCTCTGGCCCCGCGCCTGGGCGATGGTGTTCAGCGCGCGCACATGGGCCAGGTTTTGTTCGCTCAGGTGCTCCGCCCGGAGCGAACCACCACCCGGCCGGTTGATGCGCGCATCTTCGGGCACTCCGTTCAGGTATTTATCGGTCAGCAAACCCTGGGCCAACGGGCTGAACGCGATGCAACCAACACCTTCTGCCTGCAACGTGTCCAGCAAGTCTTCTTCCACCCAGCGGTTGAGCAAGCTGTAAGACGGCTGGTGAATGCGCAGGGGAACACCCATTTGGCGCAACAAGGCAGCGGCTTCGCGTGTTTTACCCGCCGAATAGCTGGAAATGCCCACGTACAAGGCTTTGCCCTGCTGCACCGCCGAGGCCAGCGCACCGCAGGTTTCCTCCAGCGGTGTGTCGGCGTCAAACCGGTGGGAGTAAAAAATATCCACGTAGTCCAGCCCCATGCGTTTCAGGCTTTGGTCCAGGCTGGCGAGCAGGTACTTGCGCGATCCGCCGCCTGAGCCGTAGGGGCCAGGCCACATCTGCCAGCCCGCCTTGCTGGAAATGATCAGCTCGTCGCGGTAAGGCCGAAAGTCGCGACGCATGTGTTCACCGAAGTTTGTTTCCGCACTGCCCGCAGGCGGCCCGTAGTTGTTGGCCAGGTCAAAGTGGGTGATACCCAGATCAAACGCGGTGCGCAGCATGTCGCGCTGCGTTTCCATGGGGGTGGCATCGCCGAAGTTGTGCCACATGCCCAGCGTGATGCTGGGCAGCTTGAGCCCGCTTTGGCCACAGGCGCGGTAAGGCATGGATTCATAGCGGTCGGGGGATGCGCTGTACATGGTGTCTCCGGAAGGGGTGGTGAGAGGGGGGCACTGCGACACCGATCACGGTCGGTGCGCACCAACGGGTAAACGAATCAGGTGCATGTCGTTCTAACGCAAGTATGAATCCACGTTGCGCCACGTATCAGCGTGGTCATCTCGGATGGTGTTGCTTGCTTGAGGGTACAAATGAAACCGATGCGCTTTTTTCTCAGCGCGAGGCGCAAACCACAGCCATTGAATGGCCATGGCGAGGATTTGCAACGGTGCCATAGGCGAAAGGGCGCGATTTTATGTGCCTGATTGCGTACGACACGACACCAGGGCCCGCTCAGACCCCACTCCCTTCGGGTAACGGCCAACAAAATGCGGTGCGCGCCTCAGGGAATGGGCACGGGTGTTATTGAAGTCAACGAGCCCTTTTCCGCTCAGACGCAGACGGTGCTTCGCCTGATCGATTGGCGCGGTGATGACGAGCGGGTGAATGCCTGGAGGGGGTGCGGCGCTGGCTCTCCCGCTTGGATGCCTGTGGCGAACCCTTGGCCAAAAACTGCGTGAAACGCTTGCACACCAGCGGTGCGCGCTGGCCACGGTGTGCGAGGGTGCAGGTCAAGGCAGTGCCGCGTCCGAGCGGGCGCGATCGGCCCGTTTCGCTCGGCCAGGCGCAACACATTTTTCTGTTTGATACACCGCCCACGCGCCAGCGGCGTATGTTGCAAGTGTTGGTGGTTGATGGCCTCATGATGGGGTTGCGCACACCAATGTGTGGATTGCCCGACCCATCTTTCGGGTGGCATGGAGGTTTGCAATGCACAAAGTGGTACTCACCCTGGAACAACAGCTGTCGCAATTTGAGGCCGACCATGGCCCGGAAGCTCGGGCGCTGCGCGAGGTGATCGCGTCGTCGAGTGAACTGGTGTTTGCACTGGAGCAAGCCAACGAACTGGGCCATCTCGAGGGTGGCTTTGCACTGCTGATCGTTCAGGGGCAGGTGGAAGAAAAAAAATCGGGGGTCAACTACGATCCGGAGCTCATGTGCCTGTTTGTGCTCTCCACGCTGTTGCAGGCGGCACAGCGCGACCCGCATGCAGTCCAATTGCTCTGCTACGCCTTGGGCCGCGAAGTTCAGCACGCGATTCACCGCTCGGAAATTCGCGAGGCCAATCAGCGGTTTTTTGTGGGCACCTCGGCGATCACCATCGATGTTTCACCGCACGACCACACGCCAGCGGTGCGCCAGTTTTTGGCCAGTACCCGACAGCGTGAGGCGCTGGCCGATATGGCTGGCTTCAATGCATTGGCTGCGCACTTTCAGCACACCCAACCAGACGCAACACTGGCTCAATGGTGCCGGGTACTGGCCGAAGCCACGCCACAGACGCGTGTGTTTGTGCAGGCGCCGAACAGCCCGAACGCGCTGTCGGAATTCATTCTCAAACCAGACTTGGCTCTGGGCTGTGGTTTTCAACTTGATTCCACGCCAGAAACCGTAGAGGCCGTGGCCCAACTTGGTTTTGACGGGCGCGGCGGGCGTGAGGCCACGGTCAGCAAGGCGCTGCATTTCATCGAGTGGCGCGAAGCCCATGCGCTGGCCGAACTGCTCAAGAACGAGCCCGAGAGCGTACCGCCTGAAATACACATTCAACTGCATGCGCTGAACGTCCGCCTGAACAAGGTGCGTCTGCCGGCTGGCATGAGGGATATCTCAAGTGGCGGGCCCATGGTTGCGGTGGGTGCGCTGTCCACCTCGGCGCAAGCGCTGTTGGCCGATGCCGAGCGCCTCGTGCGCGAGACCACCGAGCGCAATGCGCTGCATTGGGACCAAGGCATGCGCAACACAGTGGCCAGCGTGGCGGTGGCTGCGCGCATGGCAGGTCTCACGGGCATCAACCGACTCAGCGCTTCGCACGGCGAAATCCGTTTGGGTCAAGACGACGGGATTCACACCAGGGAAGCCCAGCTCAGCGCCAGATTGGCGGCCAACACGCCCGTGAACAGCTCATTCGCATTGCTGGCCGACGCCAGCATTGACCGACTTCTGAACGAGCCCGATGGTGAAGACTCGACGCTGCAGGCGCTGGAGATCACGATGCTCGGACCCCAGGCTTGGGACCAGATGGTGGCCACGCCCATCACCTTGTCGAGGCATTGAAAGCAGCTGGAAATCCAGGCATTTTTCCGGCTGCGCAGGGCAGCGCCAGGGGCGCCTGAGCCCATTTACTTCAACGAATTCGACCCCACTGCTGGAACCTCAAGCCGTTTCGTCAGCCGGAGCGGCCAGCAGTTCCTGCGCCAGGCGCTCGCCTTGGCGCGCGCGCGGCTGGGCGAAACGCGCCACGCCCAGATACACCACCGGCGTCAGGAACAGGGTGAACACCGCCGCCAGCGACAAGCCGCCAAAGATCACCCAGCCAATGGCGGCCCTCGATTCGGCCCCTGGCCCGCTGCCCAGCACCAGCGGCAAGGCGCCCAGCACGGTGGACGACATGGTCATCATGATGGGCCGCAATCGGGTTGCCGCCGCTTCCTGGGCGGCCTCCAGCACGCTGCGGCCCGCATCGCGCAGCTGATCAGCGAATTCCACCATCAGGATGCTGTTCTTGGCCATCACACCGACCAGCAGCAACAGGCCAATCTGGCTGTAAATGTTGACCGACGTGCCGCTCAGCCACATGGAAAACACCGCCGCGGCGAGACCAAACGGCACGCTGATCAACACCACCGCCGCACTGGTGACGCTCTCAAACTGCGCCACCAACACCAGGAACACCACCAGCAAGGCAATGGCGAAGGTGATGCTCACGTCGCGCCCGGTTTCTTCCAGCGTGGCCGCATCGCCGCGAAACAGCAAGCCCATGCCACTGGGCAGGGTCTTGACGGCCAGATCGCGCAGCACCTGGGTGCCGGTCTGCAAGGTGGTGCCTTCGGCCGCCACCGCGCTCAGCTGCACCGCCCGCCGCTGCCCCAGGCGCTCCAGCTCGCTGGGAATGGCGGTCTCCTCAAAACGCACAAACTGCGACAGCGGCACCAGCCGCTGGTCGGCAGCCCGCACGCTCAGTTGCAACAAGTCTTGCGGGTTGGTGAAGCCGCGCGTGGTGGACTGCAGCAACACGGGCACGGTGCGGTCGTTCACATTGAGCTCGGCCACCTGGGTGCTCTCGACCAGGGCGCGCAACACGGTATCGAGCCCGTCCAGTGGCACACCCAGCGCACTGGCGCGTTCGCGGTCCACCTGCAAAGAGAGCTGCGGTTGTGTCGCTGCGTAGTTCACCCGCACATCACGCAGCTGCGGCAGATCACGCTCGATGGCTTCTGCGAATGCATAGGCAGCCTCTGCGATGCGGGCGTGGTTATCGCCAGTGATGGCCATCTGGATACTGCCATCCCCGCCGCCCCGCCCCAGGCTGCTTCCACCCCGGATGCGCACGCGCGCGCCAGGCAGGTCGTTCAAGGCTTTTTGCACCCGCGCCGCCAGCTGGGCCTGGCTCACCGAGCGATCGGCCCAATCCGATAAAGGCGCCACAATTTCGGCGCGGTTGGGGTCAAAGCGGCCGGTGATGGTGAACACATTCTCCACCAGGCCTTCCGCCTTCAGTGGCAACACCGCCTTCAGCGCCTGCTCCAGCTGCCGGTCCGAATACGCCAGGCCCACGCCGTCAGGGCCATCGAGCCGGATCGACAAACTGCCCCGGTCTTCGGTGGGCGTGAGCTCCTGGTCGAGCTGCGTGAACAGCCAGGCCGCAAACCCAGCCAGCAGCACACACACGCCCGCCACCCACCATCCGTGGCGCAAGGTGCTGGCCAGCCAGCGGCCATAGCGCTGCACCGCAGCGTCGCCCCAGGCCGACACCCGCTTCCAGACCGGTCCGGGTGGGCCATCGGGGGGCAGTCGCGACGCCATCATGGGGCCCAGCGACAAAGCCACAAACGAAGAGATGCCCACGGCGATGGCCATCACGAAACCAAACTCGGCAAACAGGCGGCCCGCCGCTGACGGCAAAAACGAGATGGGCACAAACACCGCGATCAGCGTGAGCGTGGTGGCGACCACGGCAAAAAACACCTCGCGCGTGCCCAGCACCGCCGCCGCGCGCGGACCCAGGCCCATGGCGCGCCGGCGCTGGATGTTTTCCAGCACCACGATCGCATCGTCCACCACCAGACCGGTGGCCAGCAGCAGGGCCAGCAGTGTGAGCAGATTGATCGAATAACCCAGGCTCCAGATGGCCGCCAAGGTCCCGATGAGGGCAATGGGAATGGCCACCACCGGCACCAGCGTGGAGCGAACATGCCCCAGGAAAGCCGCCACAACTGCGGCCACGATCAGCACCGCCAGTCCCAGACTCCAGAGCACTTCGCTGATCGCGCCGCGGATGAACACCGCATCGTCCGACACCACACTCACCCGCACATCGCGCTGCTGCGCATTGATGCGGTCCACCGCCGCACGCACGCCGTCGGAAATCGCCACGCTGTTGGACTGTGCCTGGCGCACCACGCCGAGGCTCACCACGGGCTTGTCGTTCAGGCGCACATAGGAATCGGCATCGGCTGGCCCCAGGAATACATCGGCCACCTGCGCCAGCGAAACGGCCGGTGAAAACCGCAGCGCCCTGAGCTCTTCAGGTGTGGTCACACTCGCGTTGGCCCGCACCAGGACGTCCTGGTTGTCAGACACCAGGTTGCCCGCCGGCACGTCGAGCCTCGCGCCGCGCAACAAGGCCGCCACATCGTCCACCGCGAGGTTGTAAGCGCTCAGGCGCGCCGGGTCGATGCGCACCCGCATCACCTGCTGGCGCGCGCCAAACAGGTTGATATCGGCCACGCCGGGCACCGAAATCAGCTCGGGCTCGATGCGCTCTTCCACCACCCGGGAAAGTTCGTCGATGGCCAATGTGTCGCTGGACACGGCCAGCTGCATCACCGGCTCGGCATCGGCGTCGGCCTTGACGATGGTGAGATTCTCCAGCCCCGTGGGCAGATCGCGCTGCACCCGAGCCACGGCATCGCGCACGTCATTGGCCGCAGCGATCAGATCGACGTTGGGATTGAACTCGATGATGATGCGCAGGTTGCCTTCTTCACTGGCCGATCGCACCAGCACCACCCCCGGCACCCGCGCTGCCGCGCCTTCGAGCAAGCGGGTCACTTCCGCATCCAGCGTCTCGGGCGAGGCGCCCGGAAAGTTGGCCCGCACGGCCACGATGGGTCGGTCGATGTTGGGCAGCTCGCGCACCTCCACACCCAGCCAGGCTGTCACGCCGGCGATCACGATCAACAAGTTGATCACGATCACCAGCCAGGGCCGGCGGATGGACAATGCGGGCAGGCCGGAGGCGCGGTCGTCGGTCATACAGGGTGAGGTGGCTGCGTGGTTATTGGTCAGCGTTATGGACTGGCACTGCCACTGGCTTCAGCGCCCACCACCTTGACGGTGCGCCCCTCGCGCATGCGCTGCACGCCTTCGACCACCACCGAATCCTGGGCGGTCAAACCGCCATCAACCAGCACCCGGCCATCCTGGCGCTGCACTGCGCGAGCCGCCACCTGCACGGCCTTGCCCTTGCGCACCACCCACACAAACGAGCCATCCCGCCCCCACTGCAAAGCGAGTTCGGGCACGCTCAAGCGGCGCTCGCCCGGCAAAGCCAGGTTCACCTGAAACGACATGCCCGAGCGCAACACATCGTCGGCATTGGGCAGGACCGCCCGCACCTTGATCTGGCGGGTCACGGGATCCACACGGCTGTCAATCTGGATCACCCTGCCCTCAAATCGCCGGGCCGGATGCGCGGGGTTCACAGCCAGCAATGGCTGACCTACCGAGACCCGGGCCAGATAGGCCTCCGGAATCTGCAGGTCAAGGTGCAGCTCATCACGGTCGTCCAGCGTCGTGAGCACCGTATCGGTGTTGATGCGTTCGCCTTTCTCAACGGCGGCGAGGCCGGGCGTGCCCGCGAAAGGCGCGCGCACCACCCGGTCAGACAGCTCTTCGCGGGCCTGAGACCATTCGATCTCTGCGGTGCGCAAAGCGGCCCGCGCTTCGTCGGACACGGTGTCGGGCACCGCGCCGGTGCCCCGCGTGGCCTCATAGCGGGTGTGCATCACGCGCGCCGCGTCCACCTTGGCTGCCGCCAGGTCCACCGCCAGGCGCTCGCGCCGGTCCACCAAGCGCAACAACACATCGCCTGCGCGCACGGCCTTGCCCGGCTTGAACAAGACCTCGGCCACCTCACCGTCAACCGGCGAGTGAACTGTGACCGATTTTCGCGCCGATCCGGTGCCCAGCAACGTCAGCTCCACACCGTCGCTGCCCTCGGTCACGGGCGCCACGATCACCGGGATCGGTGCGTCATCTCTGCCGCCTTTGCGCCCACCCTCCGCCTTTGCAGGTGCCGAAGCAGGAGCGGAGGACTGAGCAGGAGCCTGGGCCTGGACAGGCTCTGTGCGGGTTGCCACCCAGGCCACAGCTGCGGCCAGACACAACACGGTCATCAAGACAACCCAAGGCGATCGGAGTCGGTTCACAGAATCCTTTGGAGGAGCAACACAAAAGGCATGCACACGCTGCAAGCGGCATGCGACGCACACCAACCCCATCAATGAGACCCAAGCGGCAGACAAGGTTCCCTTGCTGCGCCCCAACGCACAACACGGGGAGAAACCGCTCCAATGCTACTGTGATTTGGCTCGTGACCCTCTGCACCACCTCAGCCATGCGCGTTCGGATCCAAAACGGGATGGCTGGCGTGCTGGCCTGGCGCGTCGTGTGCCACTGGGCAGACGCAAGCCAACAGGTGCGTCAGCCGCCCGTTCTGGGCCGCACGCTGGTGGGCCGTGATTTTTGCGGAACCCTATTCAAAGTACGAAGTGCAGGCTTCGTTGCGAATTCGGAAGCGCCGTCCAGGCTCGCCCTGGAACTCGAGTCTCGCGCCTCATCCCGCAAAAGCCACGCCGCGCAAGGCGGGGGTTATGCCGAGGGTCCCTGGGTTCAGGTGAAAGAACGGCAACAGCCCAGCTCGACAAGGGCGCGGCGGTCGTGCCCGCACGCCAACCCGGGCTGGGCCCAACACCGGGACAGGTGTGGCCCAGAAAGCTCCCTCTGGACAACCCACCCATCAACGCAGGTGCGTTTGTCCCGTCCTCGAAGAAAGCAGCGGGGCGAAGTGCGCGAATACTCAGGCTGACCGGAGCTTGAAGCGCTCGACCAAGCCTTTCAGGCGATCGGCCTGGTCGCGCAAGGAGCTGGCTGCGGCGGCCGACTCTTCGGCCAGGGCGGCATCTTGCTGGGCCCCACGGTCCAGATCGTTGACCGAAGACTTGGCCTGTCCGATGCCGTGGCGCTGCTGGGCACCCTCGGCCGCGATGGACTCGATGGTCGAAGACACCCTTTGCACCGAGACCATGATTTCGCTGGTGGCGCTGCCCGCCCGTTTGACGTGCTCGCTGCCTGTGACCACCTTTTCCAGCGTTGCCTCGATCAAGCCCCTGATTTCGCGCGCTGCGGTGGCGCTGCGCTGAGCCAGGCTGCGAACTTCCGCAGCCACCACTGCGAAGCCCCGGCCTTGCTCACCTGCGCGTGCGGCCTCAACCGCCGCGTTGAGCGCCAGAATATTGGTCTGAAACGCAATGCCATCGATGATCGCGGTGATGTCGGCAATCTGGCGCGAAGCCGCGTCGATCTCGTTCATGGTCGCCACCGCCTGCCCCACCACGTGGTCGCCTCGGGTGGCCGCAGACTGCGCATCGGCAGCGAGCGAGTTGGCCGACTGCGCCGATTGCGAGGCCTGATCCACCGACATATCGAGCTCGCTGAGCGCGCCGATAGCGCCTTGCATGTTGGTCGCAGCCAGCTCGGCGCGCCCACTCAAGTCCTGGCTGCCTTGCGCAATTTCAGCACTGGCCAAGGCAATGTCATCACAAGCCTGTCGAACCCCTGAGGCCAGATCGTGCTGCGCCAGACGCATGCTCTCCAGCGCTTTGGCCAGCACGCCCAGTTCCCCCTTGAAATGGGTATCCACAGGCACCGATAAATCGTGCCGAGCCATGCGCTCGGTCGCCTCGACCGTGGCCGAGAAACCTTGAGTCACATCCTGTGTGATGCGCCAGGCAGTGAACACGCCAAACAACAAGGCCAACCCACAGCCGGCAATGACCAGGTTGCGCTGGGTGGTGGCCTCGGCAACCGCCAAGGCCACCGAAGCCTGTTCCGCTGCGGTATTCCATACGGACACAGCCACCAGTGCATCAGACCAATCCCGGTGGCGCTTGACCCACTTCTCAGACTCGCTGGAGAGCATGAGCGACATAGAGAAGAAAGCCGCCGTGTCGCCCCGTCCTTCTGCCGCCTTTTCTCCCAATGGAATCAGCTCATGCACCATTCTGGCTTGGGCGTCCACGGCGGCCAGCATCGGCTGCACACTGGCATCCCCCGCAGGGATCAAATCCCCCGCAGCCTTTCTGGCTGCCTGGAAGTCTTGCCAATGCGCTCTGGCAAGCTTCATCGTGGCTTCACCCTCAGACAACTCCGCACCACGGATGCCCCGCAACGTGGCCATGAACCGGTTGGCACTGCGCTCCATCTCCATCACCGCAGCGGTTTGCTGTCCTCCGCGGATCGCCACGTCTTGCAAGGATTGGTTCAGCGTGCGCATGCCACCCAATGCCAGGGCGGCAATGGCCAACAGCAGCACCAGCACAACACCAAAGCCAAAGGCCAACCGGTGACCCAGGCGGAGATGTGAAAGAAACTTCATGGCAGGCATCCGTTCAAAGTTCAAGGGCTGTCCAGCACAACGCTGCGACAGACGCCTCATGCCTCGCGCAGTCAACCGTCCATGCTGGTGGTGTTGCCCTTGAGTTTGGATGCACGGCCCACGTCTATTCGATTGAACAAGTCGGGAAACCGCAGCCAGTTGAAGTAAACACCCCCCAGCGCGGAGCGTGGGGGCGCAAACAAACTGCCGCAGGGCCACCCCAAGCCGGATCACTCCCCCTGGGAGCAGCGTCCCGCTCAGCAGCGGAGCGTGGGGCCGGACTCACCGCCGGGCCGCCCCAAGGTGAGGCCAACCCCCTTGGGGGGCAGCGACCCGCGCAGCGGCGAAGCGTGGGGGCCGGGCTCACCGCCGGGCCGCCCCAAGGTGAGGCCAACCCCCTTGGGGGGCAGCGACCCGCGCAGCGGCGGAGCGTGGGGGCCGGGCTCACCGCCGGGCCGCCCCAAGGTGAGGCCAACCCCCTTGGGGGGCAGCGACCCGCGCAGCGGCGGAGCGTGGGGGCCCTATTTAGCGGTAGGCATCACGAACTCGGCGCCCTTTTCAATGCTCTCGGGCCAGCGTTGCATGATGGATTTTTGCTTGGTGTAGAAGCGCACGCCCTCTTCGCCGTAGGCGTGCATGTCGCCAAACAGACTCTTCTTCCATCCACCGAACCCCTGCCAGGCCATGGGCACGGGAATCGGCACGTTGATGCCCACCATGCCGACCTGGATGCGTCGCGCAAATTCACGGGCCACATGGCCGTCGCGGGTGAAGCAGCTGGTGCCGTTGCCGAACTCGTGGTCGTTGATCAGTTGCACCGCTTCGCCAAAGTCTTTGGCGCGCACACAGCTCAGCACTGGACCAAAAATTTCTTCTTTGTAGATCTTCATGTCGGCCGTCACATGGTCGAACAACGTGCCGCCCATCCAGAAACCACCCTCGCAGCCCTCGCCCGTCTGCTTGGCATCAAACGGGCGGCCATCCACCAACATCTTCGCGCCTTCGGCCTCACCCGCCTCGATGCAGCCGGTGATGCGCTGGTGCGCTGCAGCGGTGACGATGGGCCCCATTTCAGCCGCCAGATTGGTGCCGTTCAACACCTTCAGCGCCTTCGTGCGTTCGATCAGCTTGGGCATGATCTTGTCGGCCACGTCGCCCACCAGCACCGCCACCGAGATGGCCATGCAGCGCTCGCCGGCCGAGCCGTAGGCCGCGCCGATCAGGGCGTCCACCGCCTGATCCAGATCGGCGTCGGGCATCACCACCATGTGATTCTTGGCGCCACCCAGGGCCTGCACACGCTTGCCGTGGTGGGCGCCGGTCTCATAGATGTAATTGGCGATCGGTGTGGATCCCACGAAGCTGATGGCTTTGACATCGGGGTGCACCAGCAGCGCATCCACCGCTTCTTTGTCGCCCTGGACCACATTGAAGACACCGTCGGGCAGACCGGCCTGCTTGAACAGTTCAGCCATGAACAGGCTGGCGCTCGGGTCGGTCGGACTGGGCTTCAGGATGAAGGTGTTGCCCGCAGCAATGGCCACCGGGAACATCCACATGGGCACCATCACGGGAAAATTGAAGGGGGTGATACCGGCCACCACACCCAATGGCTGGCGCAGTGTCCAGTTGTCCATGCCGGTGCTGACCTGGTCGGAAAAATCGCCCTTGAGCAACTGCGGCATGCCGCACGAGAATTCGATGATGTCGATGCCACGCGCTACTTCGCCTTGTGCATCGGTGAACACCTTGCCGTGTTCGGCGGTGATCAGGTGAGCCAGTTTGTCTTTGTGCTGGTTCACCAGCTCCAGAAACTTGAACATCACCCGGGCGCGTCGGATGGGGGGCGTGTCAGACCAGGCGGGAAAGGCCGCCTGCGCGGCGGCCACAGCGGTGGCCACATCGGCCACATTGGCCAGGGCCACGCGGCCGGTGACGGCGCCAGTGGCTGGATTGAACACCTCCTGAGCGCGGGAAGAGGTGCCGGCAGCGGGTGCGCCTGCGATGAAGTGGTTGATGGCTTTAACGGTCATGGGGTGTGCCTCTGAGGTGTTCGAAAAATGGGGGCTGCAATGCGCCGCAGGGTCCAGTGTAGGAAGAGTGCACCATTGAAACAACCCATTCCTGCTGAATTGATTGTTCAATATAGTGAACAATAGAACCATGAACGAGCAAAACATCCAGGGACTCTGGGGCCATTTCCACTGGCTCGGCGTGCTGGCCCAGCAAGGCAGCTACACCGCGGCGGCGGCGCGCCTGGGTGTGAGCAAGGCGGCCGTGAGCCAGCGCATCGCCGAGCTCGAGCGCATGGCGGGCGTGCCCCTCGTACAGCGCACCACCCGCAGCGTGCGGCTGACCGAAGCCGGCCAACGGCTGGTGGACGACACCCGCGCTTCCTTCGAACACATTGCCCAGTCGTTCTCGCGGGTGCGCGACCTTGCTGGCGCTCCCCGCGGCCTGTTGCGCGTGACGGCGCCGGTGGCCTTCGCTCGCCAGCAGCTGGTGCCCCGGCTCGGCGATTTCCTGCGCGAGTACCCCGAGGTACGGCTGGAGCTGAATATGTCCGACCATCTGGCTTCACTGGCCACCGAGGGTTTTGACCTGGCCATCCGCCACACAGCCACCCCACCCGACACCCATGTGGCCTGGACGCTCTGCGCAACGTGCTCCGTGCTGGTGGCCAGCCGCGCCTATCTGCGCCGCCACGGCACGCCGCAAACGCCCGCCGATCTGGTCGCCCACAACTGCCTGCACTACCCCCGCTCCCAGGACACCCCCGCCTGGACGCTGGAGCCGATGCACGAAAAACCGGCGACCGAACGAACCACCGTACAGGTATCGGGATCGCTGGCCGCCAACAACAGCGAGGCCCTGCGCGACGCTGCGCTGAGCGGCCTGGGCATCGCCCTGCTGCCCGACTTCACCGCCCAGGACAGCCTGCAGGCGGGCAAGCTGATCCAGGTGCTTCCTGGATGGAAGCCGGTCGGCGCTTTCGCCGAGCACCTCTACGCCATCCGCCCCTATTCGGCCCACGTGCCGCGGGCGGTCAGCGCCTTCGTAGCCTACCTGCGCCAGACCTTGGCGGGCGGTTTCGCCGACGGTATCCAGCCGTGAGCTTGTGGTGACGCTGAAGCGCTCAAACCACCCTTCGTCGGATCAATCGGACAAGAACTAGGGTTTACCCTAGTATTCAGGGGTCAACCCAAACAAATGTTCCAAGGAAACCCGATGTCGACCGCCAGCGTGATCACGCTCCCCCTCACACCCGCCAACCCCTTCAGCCACTGGTTCCAGAAGGGCCTGAACAGCATCCGGTCCTCCGGCAACCCTGTGCGCACGCCATCGGACCGCCCCTTGCCGGCCAACCGCCAGGAAGCCGAAAAACTGCGCGCCCTCGCCCGCGACATGATGCGCATCGATGCCGGTTCTGCGGCCGACATGTTTGCCGCCGCCGACCGCCACGAAATCGGCTACAACGCCAGAGCGTGAGCCCAGCCCCATGAAAAAAGCCCGGTCACGCCGGGCTTTTTTCATGGGGAGCACCAGCAGGGCACTCAGCCCATCAGCCGTGTCAGCGCTTCCTGGTACTTGGCCGAGGTCTTTTCGATCACCGCTTTGGGCAAGCGGGGCGCCGGTGGGGATTTGTCCCAGGGTTTGCCGCTCACCTGGGCGGCTTCCAGCCAGTCGCGCAGGAACTGCTTGTCGTAGCTGGGCGGGTTTTCGCCAACCACATAGCTCTCAGCGGGCCAGTAGCGTGAGCTGTCGGGCGTGAGCACTTCGTCCATCAGCACCACCTGACCGGCAGGGTCCAGGCCAAACTCAAACTTGGTGTCCGCGATGATGATGCCCTTCTCGAGCGCCATGTCGGCAGCGGCCTTGTACAGGGCCAGTGCCAGATCGCGGATCTGGCCCGCCACGTCGGCACCCACCATCGCCACCGTTTCCTCGAAAGTAATGTTCTCGTCGTGCTCGCCCATTTCGGCCTTGGCGGCGGGGGTGTAAATCGGCTCGGGCAGTTTGGACGCGTTCTGCAGCCCTTCGGGCAGCGGCACGCCACACACCGATCGGCTCGCCTGGTATTCCTTCCAGCCGCTACCGGCCAGGTACCCGCGCACCACCGCCTCCACTGGAATCGGCTTCAGGCGCTGCACCAGCATCGAGCGGTCGACCACCTGGGACACTTCATCTGCGCTCACCACGCTCTCGGGCGCATCGCCCGTGAGGTGAATTGGGCAAATATTCAGGCCATTCGGGCCCAGCTTGTCAAACCAGAACAGCGACAGGCGCGTGAGCAGCGCGCCCTTGCCCGGGATGGGCTCGCCCATGATCACGTCAAAGGCACTGATGCGGTCAGACGCCACCATCAGGATGCGGTCGTTGCCCACGGCATAGTTGTCGCGCACCTTGCCACGCGCAAGCAGCGGCAGGGAATTCAGAGTGGATGTGTGCAGGGCGGTAGTCATGGTCGTCGGCGCAGAAAGAGGGACGGGCAAGAAAAAAGCCCGTGTGACGAACAGTCAACGGGCTTGAACCATTCCGGGAGATTATCGCAGGTCGCTCCGGGCCCCTGTTTTGCCCCCGGCACAGGCTCAGGCGCCGGGCCGCAAGGTCCAGCGGGACAGGGTCTCCCGCTCGCGCTCCAGCCTCAAACCGTGCTGCGCGTGGTCCATGGCCCGCTCGGCTTCTATTCGCGCGGCCGCGCTCAGCGGCTCCTTGGTATTGGTCGCCATCAGCGCCAGGGCGCGCTGCACCGCCAGCCCCACTTCCAGCATGTGGGCGCCGTCTCGGGCAATGGGCTCAAACACATCGCGCAACAACGCATCCGGGTCCACAGGGACCACGGTGATGCGGTCATACCGCACATCGGGCTTGGATTCACCGGCCAGATCATGCGTGCCATCGATCAACAAGCGGGTCAACACACCCACCACCAGCACCGCCGTGCCCGGGTCGTTCACAGCGGGCGACAACGCCCGCTGCGCGATCTCGCTGAGGATCACCAGGCCAAAGCGCGGGTCCTGCTCCTCGGTTCGGTCGCGGCTCACCACAAAGGCTTGGCCCATGGCTTGCAGCGCCTTGGCATCGGGCGGATTGGGGCCCACCAGCACCGCCAGCACGCTCGACGGTGCCACGTAATCCCCAGGTCGCACCCGCACATGCAACAGCGCTTCGTGGTCCGCAGCCTGCTGCTGCAGCGCGGCGAGATCGATGTACTGCAAGAATCCCGAACGCTCACCGTGCACACGCACACCCGAGGGCATCTCCAGCGGCGCGTCTTCGCGCCCGCCGAGCGCAGGCGCCAGGTGCCAATTGCGCAAAGGCGGCAAGGCCGCTTTTTCCACCGTGGTGATGGTGTGGCTCATGCGGCCCAACTTTGACAGGGTGTCGATCCAGCGCAGCAACGCCAGAATCAGGTAGCCGAGCACATAGATCGTGAAGCCCAGCAACACAAACCGGCCGGTGTCGCCGTAATAACCGAGGCCCAGGGCGGTGAGGGCCACCATGGCAAAGATGAACGAGGCGATGAACGCCGAGATCGCATGCTGGGCGCTGTCGTCGGCCATGACCAGACGGGTGGCGCGCGGGGTGGCGCTGGAAGCCGCCGAGGCAAATGCGCTGACCAGAATGGACAGCGAAAACGTGCTCACCGTCAGCATGCTCGATGCAATGATGGTGAGCAGGCCTTCCAGCGCAGACTGCCCGATGTTGGGCAGGCCTGCAGGCAACGGCCAGCGGTTGGCCAACGCCGCCATCAAGGCCACCGCCACGGCGGCCACGCTCCAGAACGTAGGCCGAAACCAGAGTTTGCCGTCGAGTCGGCGCCAGATCAGATGCAGTTTGAACATGTGCTGCGCATCATGGCATGAACAACCGGCCCTCCCAACCGTCCCGGCATTCGACCACCCTGTCGGGACAAAAAAAACCGCCCCTCAGGGCGGCTTGGGCAAGGCCGAAGATCTTTTCGATCAGACCACTTGCTGGGCGAGCTCGCCCTTGGCGTAGCGCGCAGCCATCACGGTCAGCGTGTCGCCCTTGATCTTGGCGGCCTGGCCTTCGCAGCCAAATTCCATGTAGCGCTGCTTGGCCACCTGCTTGGCGGCTTCGCGCGCGGGCTTGAGCCATTCGCGGGCATCGAACTTGTCGGGGTTCTCTGCCAGGAATTTGCGCACCGCGCCGGTCATGGCCAGGCGGATGTCGGTGTCGATGTTGATCTTGCGCACGCCGTGCTTGATGGCTTCCTGAATCTCTTCGATCGGCACGCCATAGGTTTGTTTCATCTGGCCACCGTACTGGTTGATGATGGCCAGAAGGTCCTGCGGCACGCTGCTGGAGCCGTGCATCACGAGGTGGGTGTTGGGCAAGCGGGCGTGGATTTCTTTCACGCGGCTGATCGCCAGGATGTCGCCGGTGGGCTTGCGGGTGAATTTGTAAGCGCCGTGGCTGGTGCCAATGGCGATGGCCAGGGCATCGAGCTGGGTGGCTTTCACAAAGGTGGCGGCCTCTTCGGGGTCGGTCAGCATCTGGGCGTGGTCCAGCTTGCCCACCGCGCCCACACCGTCTTCTTCGCCCGCTTCGCCGGTCTCCAGGTTGCCCAGGCAACCCAACTCGCCTTCGACTGTGGCGCCGACCTTGTGGGCCATCTCCACCACCTTGCGGGTCACTTCAACGTTGTAGTCGAAGCTGGAAGGCGTTTTGCCGTCGTCCATCAGCGAACCGTCCATCATCACCGAGCCAAAGCCCAGATCCAGCGCGCCCTGACAGATCTTGGGCGAGGTGCCATGGTCCTGGTGCATGACCAGCGGGATGTGCGGATACATTTCGGCCGCCGCGAGGATCAAATGCTTGATGAAGGGCTCACCCGCGTACTTGCGGGCGCCTGCGCTGGCCTGCAGGATCACCGGGGCGCCCACTTCATCAGCGGCCGACATGATGGCCTGGACCTGTTCGAGGTTGTTGACGTTGAACGCTGGAATGCCGTAGCCGTTGGCGGCAGCATGGTCGAGCAGTTCGCGCATTGAGACGAGTGCCATGGGAAGACTCCTGAAGTTGCTTAAAACTGGGCGCAAAGCCTTGTTGGGCCTCACTGGCGGCGCTCACAAAAGGAGCAGGACCATTTTTGGTAACCGCTTGGTAACTTCAGATTTTACGATGGCGTGGTCACCAGGAATTGACGCACCGTGTCCAGCACCGGCGCCAGGCCCCTGAGCGGTGCGGCCATGGCACCCATCAGCGTGGTGTGACTCACCCCATCAAACAGCTCGACCCTCACCGTTTGTCCCCGTTCGGACAGCGCTTGGGCAAGGCCCAGCGTGTTGCGCTCAGGGTTGACAAGATTGTCCTTGCGGGCCGCGATCAGCAGCACCCGGGGTGGAGCGGCAGCGTCCGGGCGGCGTGCGTGGAACAGGGGTTGGGAATCGAGCGGCGTGTCGGGCCATGCAAAGGCCTCTTGCACATCGGGCGCGCGGATGGGCAAAAAATCGTAGGGGCCGGCCAGGCCGATCCAGCCGGCGATCTGCTCGCGGCTGGCGCCTGCCTCCTGCAGCCACCGGGCGTCGAGCGCCAGCATGGCAGCGTTGTAAGCCCCCGCACTGTGCCCCATGAGGAACACGCGCTGGGGCGATACGCCCCACGCTCCAACGCTGTCCAGCGCTCGCTTCACCGCTTCGGCGCTGTCTTGCAAAAACACCGGGTAGCGCACTTCCGGGCTGAGGCGGTAGTCGGCCACCACGGTCACGATGCCCTGCGCCGCCAACGCTTCACCCACAAATTTGTAATCGGCCCGCTCGCCGCTGTTCCAGGAGCCACCGTAGAAGAACACCGCCATCGGTGCCCCCTGCACGGCGGGCTTGGGCAGGTACACATCCATGCGCTGGCGCTCCTGAAGGCCGTAAGGCAGGCTCTCGATCAGCGTGTGACTGCCGTTGGGCACGAGGGCATTGATCAGCCCCAGCGGGGAACAGGCCTGCAGCAAAGGCAGCAGCCCGATCGCTGCCAGCCATTGGCGGCGGCGATCGGGCTTGGGCAAAGGTTCAGTGGGCGCAGCGCAGACTGGCTTCATGTCTTTTATTGCGCACGCCACCCCTGATCGAATTCAGCTCGCGCGGCAGATTTTCAAGGTATTGGTGCCACCCGGCGTGCCCATGGGTTCGCCCACGGTGATCGCATAGACGTCGCCGGTCTGAATCACACCGCGCTTTTTCAGATCGGTTTCGGCCTGTGCCAGGGCGGTATCGCGGTCGGCGCTGGTGTCCATGAGCAAGGGGCGCACGTTGCGGTACAGCGTCATGCGGCGCTGCGCGCTGAGACGCGACGTCATTGCAAAGATGGGCATGTTCACGTTGTGGCGGCTCATCCAGAGCGCCGAAGAACCCGATTCGGTCAGCGCCACGATGGCCTTGGCCTTGAGGTGGTGGGCGGTGAACAGCGCGCCCATGGCAATGGCCTGGTCGATGCGCTGGAACGTCGCACCGTGGAAGTCGTCTTCCAGCGGGTCGTAATCCGTCTTTTCAGCTTCCTGGCAGATATTGGCCATTTCCATGACCGTTTCCAGGGGGTACTTGCCCGCAGCGGTTTCGGCACTGAGCATCACGGCATCGGTGCCATCCAGCACGGCGTTGGCCACATCGCTCACCTCGGCGCGGGTGGGCACCGGGTTGACGATCATCGACTCCATCATTTGCGTGGCGGTGATGACCACCTTGTCCATCTGGCGCGCCAGCTTGATCATGTGTTTTTGCAGGCCAGGCACCTGGGCATTGCCCACTTCCACGGCCAGGTCGCCACGCGCGACCATGATGCCGTCGGACACCCTCAGGATGTTCGCCAGCTCGGGGATGGCTTCGGCGCGCTCGATCTTGGCGATCAGGGCAGGCTTGTGCCCCATCTCGGCGCCGGCCACATTGCACAGCTGGCGGGCCAGCTCCATGTCGGTGGCGTTTTTCGGAAAGCTCACCGCCACGTAGTCGGCCTTCAGGGCCATCGCCGTCTTGATGTCATCCATGTCTTTGGCGGTCAACGCGGGCGCGGTCAGTCCACCGCCCTGCTTGTTGATGCCCTTGTTGTTGGACAGCTCGCCGCCCAGCTTCACGGTGGTGTGCACCGCAGGGCCCACCACCTTGACCACCGTCATCACGATCAGACCGTCGTTGAGCAGCAGGGTGTCACCAGCTTTCACATCGCGCGGCAGCTCTTTGTAGTCCAGCCCCACACCGTCGATGTCTCCCGGCTCGGTGCGCGAGGCATCGAGCACAAACGGCTGACCCGGCTCCAGCATCACTTTGCCGTCGGCAAACTTGCCCACGCGGATCTTGGGGCCTTGCAAATCGGCCATCACGCCCACCTCAACCCCGGCCCGCTGCGCCGCTTCCCGCACCATGGTGGCGCGGTCAATGTGGTCCTGGGCTTTGCCGTGGGAGAAATTCAGACGAACCACATTGACGCCGGCGCGGATCATCGCCTCCAGCATGGCGGGATCGCTCGAAGCGGGACCCAGGGTGGCGACGATTTTGGTGGCGCGTTGTGGCATGTGGTTTGTCTCGTGTCTGTGAAGGGGTGTTGTCAGCGGATGTGCCTGAGCAGAAAGCGGACGCTCAGACCCGGTCTTGTAATTTGGTTTCAATTATCTGTGAAACAAGTTACAAGTGGGTTACCAACATGCAACAGCTCGTGGTGATGTTGAGTACATGCAATAGTGTCTATCGCACATCTGTACATAAACAATAGAGTCTGTCGCAGCCTTCTCACAGTGCGAAAACGTGCGGTTAAAACTGCTTTTGCACCCGCAGACGACACCGGGAAATGGTCGTTGCTGCACGTGTTTGCGACCTTTCGGGGAACGGATTTCAGACACCCAACGCTTGCGGCCAGCCTGAAGGGGCGGTCTTCGGGGACAGCCATGCAGCGGTTGGCGTCTACGGTAAGTGGACGCTCATGGCACGGGTTGTCCACCGAAGCAGCCTTCCGAAAGGTCTGTGGCCCCGCAGGCCGAAAGCCCGGTTTCAGGTTTACTCTGTTGACAAACTCGGCTGTGATTCGGGTGCCTAGCTGAGTTTGTCTTGGTCTGAGCAGAGATGATTTTTGAGCTTCGCGAGGAAGCCCCCCCGATCTGGGGACTCGGGCGCAGTGGAGGCCTGTAACGAAGTTATCGCTCGAACCGGCCATGCTTTGTCTGAATGCACCTGCGTGGAACCCCGCAACTACTTCTCTTGAACGCCATAGGCTATGACGAGTGCAGAGCAGTCACGTGAAATCAAACAAGACAAGGCAGAACTTGAAGCCGTTGCGCTGAAATCTATTTTGTCGGGAACTGCTTGGTACGACGTTGAGAGGGCCTCGATCTTTCCTGAGCGCTGTGGTGCCTTGATTTCGATCCAGCTGTTTCAGCTTCTGACTGGAGGGCAGCTTTTTTCAATCCAAGTTGATGGGCGCCGACTCATACCGGACTGCGCCTTTGACTCGGTTGGTAGTGGGCCGCCGGAGATTGGGAAGCTATTGCGGCTTTTCCCCGGATCATCGACTTTGCGTTTGGCAGCATGGCTGGCGTCGACGAACTCCAATTTGGACGGCCGTCGGCCGCGCAAGCGCTTGTCGGTGCAGCCCGATCTTGCAGTCTCTGCTGCGAGAACACATCAACTCGGGCCGCTACATGGATAGATACGGGCTGCCCTGGCTTTCGCCAGGGACACGCAGGCGGAGTTCGGCTAGAAGTGCAGGCCAACGCTTCGAATTGTCCAATGCTTCCAGTGAAGTCAGCGATTTAGAAAACGCTCCCCAGGCTGACTTTGCGTGAGGACCAGCCAAGTGTGGCCCGGTGGGTGATGGCCGTCCTATTTCAACCTGTTGCTGCCAATCAACCGGCCCAAGGCAATGACTTGCATGCAGCGATTACCGGAAGCAGCGGGCGAACCGTGATCTCACGCGTTGTCTCTGAAAGCTGCCATCCGAGGTATATGGGGTCTCGCTGGCCCGATGACAGGTTTGCTGTTTTACGTCCGACCTCAGACTGGCGCCTCACTGCTATCAGCGTCCGCTTGCTGAGAGATGCCACTCGGAATGAAGCCCTCGCCGTGGCTGGCGAGGTAGTCGCGGATCAAGCGCCGCACCACTTGGGACGGGGTGACGTCCTGACGCGCACACAGGCTTTCAAGGGCTTTTTTCTTGGCCGGGTCAATCAGGACGGTCAGGCGGGCGGTTTTTAACTCCATGTGTGCATTCTATGTAAATGTGATGACCACCTCAGGCGGGTTTGGCATTCAGTAGCGTCCCATCCAGCGTCCTTCAAAAACCGAATCCGGGCGCTTGACTGGCAACGGTGTCCTGGGCGCCGGTTGCGTCTCCACCAGTTGTGACGCTGGGGGCACTTGAACTGGCACACCTTCTTCGATCGCAAAGGCTGCTGATTGAAGGTCCGGGTCCAGCACCAACAGAACATCACCCAAGTAGGGCAAGCGCAGTCCGGTCAGTTCCGGGTCGCTCATGGGCGCCTCTCGCTGCGCAACGAGATTGGCCGACGTCAATGCATACCAGAGCCGCAAGTTGACGCGCACACAACGGGGGCGGGCTCGCTGAGACTTTAGAGACTGTTCAAGCTGTGACAATGACATGATAATATTATTGCAATTGTATGTGTGTTGAATGCATACTGTAGTCGCATTAAAGATGTGACACAAGCTCACAACCCCGCCACCATGATCCAGAGCCTGACCCACAAGGTGCGCACACGCAGAGCGAACCGCCAGCTCGGGGGTCTGCTGGCGTTCGTGGCTGGCGCGGCCAATGCGGGTGGATTCCTGGCCATCCACCGCTACACCTCGCACATGACGGGCATCGTCTCAGAGCTGGCAGACAACCTGGTACTGGGCAACTTCTATCTGGGTGCAGCAGGCCTGGCCGCACTGCTGGCGTTCACTTCGGGGGCCGCCACCACGGCCGTGCTGGTGAACTGGGCCCGGCGGCGGAACCTGCACAGCGAGTACGCCTTCTCGTTGATGCTCGAGGCGGTTCTGTTGCTGCTTTTCGGTCTGCTGGGTGCCAACCTGAACGCCTTGATCGATATCTTTCTTCCAGCCACGGTGCTGGTCCTGAGCTTCATCATGGGACTGCAAAACGCCATCGTGACCAAGATTTCCAATGCCGTGATCCGCACCACGCACATGACTGGTATCGTGACCGACCTGGGCATCGAACTGGGTCGGCTCTTCTACTGGAACCGCACGCACGAGGCCAATGCAGTGCATTTCGTGCGGGCCGACCGCGACAAGCTGGCGATTCACTCCACCATCCTCGGTCTGTTCTTCACCGGCGGGCTGGTGGGCGCGCTGGCGTTCAAACACGTGGGGTTCGTCGCCACGCTGCCCCTGGCGCTGGTGCTCAGCGCGGTGGCAGCGCCACCGCTGTGGCAGGACATCAGCGATTGGCTGCGCCAGACTGAGAAAGGGTGAAGGTTATGAAAGCATTGCAACGCGGCCAGAGGTCACGCACAAACGTGCAAGCGGTGATCACATTCCAGCCAATGGGCGAAACCCGAAACTGGCCAGTTGCCATGGCCTTCCAAGACAACGGCTTTGTGCGTTGGTCCTCGCCCTGTCTGGATGACAGCCATGAGCATGCCGATATGCAGGCGTTTGAACACCGGTTTGGTGACTGCGCCTGCGCCTTGCCGGCCTTCATGCGCGCCATGCAATGGTTCGACGCCGTGTGTTTCGGTGCGGCGGATCTTGAAGCGGTGCGGCGGGCCTGTGTGCTCAACCCAGAGTACGGACTGGACTGTGTGACCGAACCAACCGCCTTCCCATAACCAAAACCACAACCGGCCGAACCCTTGACGACATGACTGCATCAAGCACCAATTCCAGCGCCACCGCTGGACGCGAGGCCGGTTTGCTCAACAACGGCGCGCGGGTGGATCACGTGCGCTTCAAACGCAAGCTGCGTTTTGGCACAACCGACATCCAAAGTGCGATGGATCTGCGCGACCCCGACCGGCTGGTGTTGAGTTACACGCGCCTGATGATGGCCTTCTTGCTGTTTCAGCCACAACCACAGCACATCCTGATGATCGGGCTGGGCGGCGGTTCGCTGCCCAAGTTCTGCCATCAGCACCTGCCGGGATCTGACATCACAGTAGTAGAGATCGACCCTGAGGTGATCGCCTTGCGCGATCAGTTTGAAATCCCGTCCGATCAGTCGGGCTTCCGCGTGGTCTGGGCCGACGGTGCTGACTTTGTGGCGGTGGTTGACGATCAGCGATTCAACGTGATCCTGGTCGACGGCTTCGAGGCCGAGCAGATGGCGCCAGCCCTGGGGACCCAGAGCTTCTACCACCACTGCCAACGCCTGCTGCGCCACGGCGGCGTGGTGTTGTGCAACCTGCACGAGCTGGACATCTACTACGGCGTGTTCATGGAACGGATTGCCTTGGCCTTTGACGGCAACGCACTCGTGGTGAGTACGCGCGAATGCGGCAACTCCATTGTCTTCGCGCGCAAGGACACGGCCATCGACGCGCGGCTGCCCCAGCACCTGGTGCGCCCGGCGTCCATGGCGCCAGGTGCCTGGTTGGGCATTGAAGCCGATCTGCACGACGTGCTGCGAGCGGCACGCAGGGTCAAGGAATACGGGTGATCACCATCCTGGAGGCCAAACGCTCTGGCCAGTTCGGCAAGGGCCGGTTGCTTCCCAACGTGGTGGCCGGCGTCATCGTCGGCGTGGTGGCGCTGCCGCTGGCCATGGCCTTTGCGATTGCCTCGGGCGCGCGACCTGAGCAAGGTATTTACACCGCCATCATCGGTGGCTTCATGGTGTCGCTGCTCGGTGGCAGCCGGGTGCAGATCGCCGGACCAACCGGCGCCTTCATCGCCATCCTCGCGGGGGTGACGGCCAAGTACGG
The DNA here is from genome assembly GCF_004795855.1 of Hydrogenophaga sp. PAMC20947. Classification (NCBI taxonomy): domain Bacteria; kingdom Pseudomonadati; phylum Pseudomonadota; class Betaproteobacteria; order Burkholderiales; family Comamonadaceae; genus Hydrogenophaga; species Hydrogenophaga sp. PAMC20947. Next base: position 4,136,200 of record NZ_CP039252.1, on the reverse strand, counting down.
CATCGATGGCCTGCGCATGGCCACGCTGATGGCCGGCTTCATCTTGCTGTTCATGGGCGTAGCCAAGATGGGTGCGGTGATCCGCTTCATTCCAGCGCCGGTGATCGTGGGTTTCACCAGCGGCATCGGCGTGATCATCTTCGTGGGCCAGTGGCGCGACTTCCTGGGCCTGCCCGTCACCGGCGGTGAACATTTCCACGAGAAGCTGATACACCTGCTGGGCGTGATCACGCAGGTGCATGTACCGACACTGGCCGTGGGTGTGCTGAGTCTGCTGCTGGTGCTGTACTCGTCTCGCATCCGGGGCATGTCGCGGGTGCCAGGGCCGCTCACGGCGATGGTGGTGGCCACGGTGATTCAGTCGGTCTGGCAGATACCGGGCGTGGCCACCATCGGCACGGCCTTCGGCGGCATTCCGCTGGGCTTACCCAGCCTGTCCATTCCCACGGTGACGCTGACGCAGATGATCCAGCTCATCGGGCCAGCCTTCACCATCGCCATGCTGGGCGCCATCGAGTCGCTGCTGTCGGCGGTGGTGGCTGATGGCATGACCGGCACCAAACACGACTCGAACCAGGAGCTGGTAGGCCAGGGTCTGGCCAACATCGTGGCCCCCTTGTTCGGCGGCTTCGCTGCCACCGGCGCCATCGCGCGCACCGCGACCAATGTGCGCAACGGCGGCACCAGCCCGCTGGCGGGCGTCACGCACACGCTGACCCTGGTGGCGGTGATCCTGTTCCTGGCGCCACTGGCGCAGAACATCCCGCTCGCGGCGCTGGCGGCCATCCTGTTCGTGGTGGCCTACAACATGAGCGAGATTCCGCACTTCCTGCACATTCTGCTGCGGGCGCCACGGGCCGACGGGCTGATCCTCGTCATCACTTTTGTGCTCACGGTGTTCGCCGATCTGGTGGTGGCTGTCAACGTGGGTGTCATCCTGGCCACGCTGCAATTCCTGCGCCGCATGGCCGCGTCGGTGGAGGTGCAGTCGCTGGACGAGGACGACCTCAAACCTACCCTGCAGGAGCTGGGACAGTCGGTGCTGCCCGATGGCGTGTTGGTCTACGAGATCAACGGTCCCTTCTTCTTCGGTGCAGTGGAAAGCCTGGAGCGCATTCTGCTGCAGACCCGCACCGACCCGAAGGTGCTGATCCTGCGCCTGCGACTGGTGCCCTTCATGGACTTCACAGGCCTTCAGGCGCTGCAGGACGTGGTGCGCAAGCTGCAAAAGCGTGGCGTGCGCGTGATGCTGTGCGAGGCCAATCACCGTGTGCGCGCCAAGCTCTGGAAGACCGGCGTGCTCGACACTTTGGCCGAGGGCGACTATGCCGACGATCTGGCCGGCGTGCTGCGCCGCTTGCCCGAAGCACCTACTTGAGCGTTCTTTCCCTTCGGTTTTGCACTGCATTTTTTGATTCCAATGCGTTTTCCTACCTGCCCAAAATGCCAACCCACCATGGCCTACCCGGACGGCGATCTGCTCGCCTGCCCCGGTTGCGGCCACGCATGGCGCGCGGGTGATGAAGCCGAAACTACCGAGACCGTCAGTGACTGGCGCGATGCTGGGGCAATAAACTCAACGACGGTAGTGACGATGATCAAGGACCTCAAGCGCAAGGGCTCGTCGCTGGTGCTCAAGGTGGGCACCAAGGCCCGCAACAACCGCCGCCTTGAAGGCGACCACGACATCGACTGTAAGGGGGATGGCGTTGGGGCCATGCAGCTGAAATCTGCCATGGTCAAGAAGGCGTGAACCGGTCACCCCTGCGCGTGCCGGACGGCGCTTTCAGGTTTTCACTTTAATCATCACCCTTTCCAGGACCTCTACCATGACAACATTGATCCCTGCCACCCTGATCCCTGGCGATGGCATTGGTCCCGAGATCGTCGATGCCACGCTGGCTGCTCTTGAGGCACTCAAGGCGCCTTTCGACTGGGACCGACAGATCGCGGGGCTCGAAGGCGTCGAGCAGGCCGGAGACCCCTTGCCACAGGCCACCCTTGACAGCATCCACCGCACGCGCCTGGCGCTCAAGGGCCCCCTGGAAACGCCCTCGGGTGGGGGCTACCGGTCATCGAATGTGCGGCTGCGCGAAGAGTTCAAGCTGTACGCCAACCTGCGGCCAGCCCGAACCATCATTCCCGGTGGGCGCTTCGACAACGTCGACCTCGTCGTGGTGCGCGAGAACCTTGAAGGTCTGTACATCGGACACGAGCATTACGTGCAAATCGATGACGACCCGCATGCCGTGGCGATGGGCACGGGGATCAACACCCGCGCAGGCAGTCGCCGGCTGCTGGAGTTCGCCTTTGAACACGCCATCGCCGCTGGCCGCAAAAAGGTCACGATCGTGCACAAAGCCAACATCATGAAAGCGCTCACGGGCATTTTTCTGGAAACTGGCCTGGAGTTGTACGAACGCAAGTACAAAGGCAAGTTTGAACTCGACACCATCATCGTTGACGCCTGCGCAATGAAGCTGGTGCTCAACCCATTGCAATTCGACATGCTGGTCACCACCAACCTTTTTGGCGACATCCTGTCCGATCTGGTGGCGGGCCTGGTCGGCGGACTCGGCATGGCACCGGGGGCCAACATCGGTGCAGATGCGGCGATCTTTGAAGCGGTCCACGGCTCAGCGCCGGACATCGCTGGCAAGGGGGTCGCCAACCCCACAGCCCTGCTGCTTGCAGCCGCGTTGATGCTTGACCACGTCAAACTCACGGAAAAAGCCACACGCCTGCGCCAGGCGCTCGATGCGACGCTGAACGTCGACAAAGTCCGGACAGGCGATTTGGGTGGCAAGGCAACCACGGCAGAATTCACCAAGGCGCTGGTCGACCGCATCTCGAACGGCTGAGTGGATTGCATCTCTCAACCCTCGATGGTTGAATTTGTTAGGCGAACCCTACTCTCTGGGTGGGGCGCATCGGCTCAACCTGGGTGTAAGAACTCCTCCCCGGGACTTGCCACGGCCGGTCTTGATCGAGCGACCGGTCTGTCTCAACCAGCGGTCGCTTGAGGCCCCTGTTCCGCGAATGACCGCTTGAATCGGCGTGCGAAAGCAGTCGGACAGTTCAATGCCATCTGCGCCCGCATCGGGCCAGCGCTGGTCAGTCGTCAAACCCCAGGAACACCGCAGCTTCGTCTAGCGATTTGCGCTGAGATACGACCGCGTTGGCCGGAAAACTGTCGTCAGGCCAGCCCATTGCGACGCAGGTCTGGATCACCTGGTCTTCCGGGATGCAGGCCTCGGCCCGCACCACTGGCGACTGCATGATGCCCTGGCTGTTGATGACCGTGCCCAAGCCACGTGACCATGCCGCATTGACGATGCAATTGACGACGCCACCGCAATCGAAAGGCGCGACGTCGCTGCCGTAGATAGCGCGGTCGTAGGTGATGACGATGGACACCGGTGCGTCGAACTGGCGGAAGCCGCGCAAAACCCACTCCTGGCGTTTGGCCTTGTCCTCGCGAGCGATGTCCATCGCGGCAAACAACTGCTTGGCCACGCCGATCTGCCGTTCGCGGTGAGCACCGGCGTAGTCAGGGCCCAACCGAAACTCGCGCGAATGGGGTACGCCGGCCAGGTTGCGCTCGACATTGCCTCGCCGGATGCGGTCCAGCACCTCGCCGGCCACCACGTAGAAATTCCAAGGCTGGGTGTTCAGAGACGTCGGTGCGCGCATGGCCAGCCCCAGCACCTCGCGCACCAGCGCCTCTGGCACCGGCTTGTTCAGGTAACCGCGGATACTGCGGCGCCCTTGCACCACTTGGTCGAAGTCCATAAGCGTCTTGCCCTCATCTCTTGGGTTGGTCAAAAAAACATCCGACTGCCCGGACGTGGGTGATGCTAGCGCAGCGCGCCTCAATGCTTGTCACCAAGGCGGCACGCTGCACCACGTAGCCAGCCAATGGCTCACGCGCACGGCCGGCTGTTTGTCCACTCTGGAAATGCAACATCGGATTCCCGGAATCGGCCGAATTCTGGTGCAGATGAGGCTGGACCATGCGGCGGCTTTCATACACCCGCTGAGATGTTCAGCGAATGTGTTGCATCGACCGGTTGAATCCGCCGTTCAAAGCGGAAACTCATTTAGCGCTGATATGTCCGTATTGCAGCGCTTGCGGTCGATCGCAGGCGGCCCTTGAACTCACATTTCTGACAAGCAATTGCGGTTCGAATCGATGCTTCCAGCATCACGTTTGAAGCGATCCTGATGCAAGGGCTGTGGACTACCCCCACTGATCCAGGCGAACATCAACGTCCCGGTCGGGGGTGCTCAAAGTCCATCTTCTCAAGCCTGTTGTTTGTCGAGAAAATCACGAACGGCCAACAACTCGATCTCGAAATTCGCCACCAGAGAATCGAACATCGCAGTGTGCGGCTTGCTGGCGGTTGCCGCTTCGATGTCGGCGCAAACCTGCCCAAGGTGCACCGCCCCGATAGCGCGCGCGGTCGACTTCAGCTTGTGGGCGACATCGAACATGGCCTGCACCGAACCGGCGGAGTGGGCCTTCGCTATCGCCAGTGCAGAGCCAGCCGTGTTTGCGCGAAAGGACGCCAGCACTTCCTGCATCCCTTCCGTGTCGCCCCCCAGGAGGTCGGCGAGCACGCGCAAGTCGACCGGTGGCGGCATGGTGGGTGTCCCTTCGTCTATCACGGCATTGCGCGGCAGCGTTGGCGCGGGTCGCAACCAGGCGTCGATGGTCGCCTTCAACTGCTCCAGGCGAACCGGCTTGCTCATGTAGGCGTCCATGCCGGCCTGGCGGCAGCGCAGCTCTTCCTCTCGCAAGGCGTTTGCGGTCAACGCGATGATCGGCAAGCGCGCAGCACCGCCCTCTTCGGCCCGCACCGCTGCGGCCAGCGTGTAGCCGTCCATGACGGGCATGTGCAGATCGGTCAGTAGCAGGGCATGCCCCCCCCGGCGCCAACAGGCCAGTGCCTCGACGCCATTGGCCACCATCTCGCCACGGTAGCCCAGCAGCGCGAGTTGATGTGTCAGCACCTTCTGGTTGATCTCGTTGTCTTCGGCCACCAGAATCAACGGGCCAGCGCCATGGGGGATCTCATCGCGCAAAGGAGCCCGATGCAACGGCATCTCAGGGGCAACTTCCGGCGATTGGAGTCGGGCCGCCTGGGCCACGCTGCGCAAGAATTTGGCAGGGTGCAGACATTCGCCGCTGAGCCACTCGTGGTCCGACGCCTGCCGGTGCGCCCGGTCCCGGCCGCTCTCCTCAACAACCACAAAAGCAAGCACCAGCTCTGGGTGCTCCGCCACGGCGGCGCGGCAGGCCGCGATCATGGCACCACTGTTTTCGGCGTTGTCGGCGATGACGACGACACAGCACTCCAGGCCACCGCTGCGCAACCAGGCCTGGGCCTGCGCCGAGGTCTGCTGACAGGTCGCGAAGGCGCCCGCATGACTCAGGTAGTCGGTCAAATCGGCGCCCAGACCTGTGCAACTCCCCACCACCAGGCAGGGCAACCCTGCCAGCGGCTGTGGCACCGATTCGGGCTGCGTGTCTTTGTCAGGCAACGGCACCATGGGCAGGCGCACCGTGAAGGTCGTCCCCTCATCCATCACACTGCAGACCGCCACTTCGCCACCCATCAACGACACCAAGCGGTGCGAAATGCTGAGCCCCAGCCCGGTGCCACCGAAGCGCCGTGTCGTGCTGGCATCAGCCTGGGTGAAGGGAGAAAACAAGCGCTCCAGGGTTTCGGGCGCCATGCCGATGCCGTTGTCGGCCACCTCCAGCACCAGCGTATCGGCAACGCACAGCGCGCGCAAGGACACCGAACCGCTGCGAGCCAGCCCGTGGCTGAACTTGATCGCGTTGCCAAGCAGATTCGTCAGCACCTGGCGCAGCCGGGCGGCGTCGCCCAACATCCCCCGCGACAAGCGCGGGTCGGTGTAGAACCGAAGGCCAACCCCCTGGCTCTTGGACAGGGGATGCAACGCATCGCACACGCTTTCGATGACCGTCGCCACGTCCATCGGCTCGTGGTCCATGTCGAACTGCCCTGCTTCGATTTTTGAAAAATCGAGCACGTCGTCGACGATAGCCATCAGGGCATATGCCGATGCGCGCGCGGTCTTCACCAGGTCGAGCTGATCAGGTCGGAGCTGGCTGGCTTCAAGCACGTCGATCATGCCGACGACGCCGTTCATTGGCGTTCGGATCTCGTGGCTCATCATCGCCAGGAAAGAGGACTTGGCGTGGTTGGCCTGCTCGGCCAGTTCGCGCGAACGCTCCAGCTCCAGGGTGCGATGGCGCACCCGATCTTCAAGCCCTGCGTTGAGCTGGCGGAGGTCTTCCACGTTTTGGCGGCGCTCGCTGATGTCGCGTTCAATCGACACGAAATGGGTGCATCGATCGCCCGACACGGCCACCGGTGTGATGTCGAGCTCGATCCAGTGCGATTTGCCGTCCTTTGTGTATTCGAGCAGTTCGGCCTGCACGGGTTCGAAACGGGCGATCGCCGCGAGCATGCGGTCGAGCTCGGTACGGTCGGTCAGCGGCCCACTCAGCAGGGCAGGTGAGCGCCCGACCACTTCGTCGCGGGTATAGCCGGTCAGGCGCTCAAAGGCTTCGTTGACAAACACGATGCGCAGGCCCTGTGGCAGCTCGGGTGCCGGCTCGGAGATCACGACCATGTCATTGAGCTGCGCAACGCTGGCCTCGAGCAGCTTCAACTGCTGGTGCGCTGCACGCCTCCCGCTGACGTCGCGGAAATACACCGAGAGCCCGTCGTCAGAGGGGTGGCAGTCGACACCGATCCACATATCCAACGGCGGGTAGAAAGTTTCGAACCTGATGCCCGTTTCTCCGCCCATCGCGCGGTGAAAACCATGGTCGAAATCCGTGCCCAGCGCATCTGGGTACACCGCCCACAAGTCACACCCGAGCAGCGCGCCGCGGGTGCGTCCCAACAGCCGCTCGGCCTCGCCGTTGACGTAGGTAATCTGCCAGTCCCTGTCGACGGTGAAGAAGCCGTCGGTGATGCTCTCCAGCGTATTGGTCAGTCGTGCCGCCAGCTTCTGCGTTTCAAGCGCGGCCAGCTTGCGTTCGGTGATGTCCTGCAGCGCGCCCTGGGTGTACACGATGCGGCCTGCGGCATCTCGCACCGCTTCGCCCATCGTGCGCACCCAGAAACGGCGTCCAGTGGCCGATATCTTCTCAACCTCCAGGTCGTAGGGGATACCGAACTTGCCACAACGCTCAACGGCTTTTCGGACAACGGCGCGGTGTTCGGGAACGAACGAGGCAATACCCTCGTCCAGCGAGGGTGAGTAGCCAGCCGGTGCGTCGTGCAGGCTGGCCACGATGTCGGACCAGTACAGATGCCCGTTGCTCATGTCCCTTCGCCAGCCGCCCACCTTGGCCATCTGGCCCGCCATGTCCAGCATGGCCTCGCTGTCGCGCAAGGCCTGCTGTGCCAGGATGTCGTCGGTGATATCCCGGGCGATGCCAATGACACCAGCCAGCTCACCCTGGGCGTTGCGGTAGGGTACACGCGTTGACCTGAAGTTGCGCCTGCCGCCCACACCTGTGAGCCACTTGTCGGAAACCTGCACAGTGCCTGCCGCAAACAAATCCCGATCATTGTCGACAAGAATTCTGGCGTCGGCCTTCCCATATAAAGTGTGGTCGTCACAACCCAAAATCTGTTCGATCGATCGCCCCATAAAGTCGGCAAGGGCTTTGTTGCAAAGCAGATAGCGCCCCTGAATATCCTTGACGTAGACGAGGTTGGGGCTGCCGTCGACGACGGCCTGCAGCAAACGGGCGCTCGGCAGTGTCGCTTGCTCGGCGCGATCGCTGATGTTGAGGTGCATGACCACCGCGCCGCCAGCGCATCCCGCCTCCAGCGGTATTGCCGTGAGCAGGTAACGCCGCTGCTCGACATCCGTGTCACTGTCGTATTCGCCCGAGAAATGCTTGCTTTCCCCGGCGAGTACGGCGCGCAGCGCCGCGCCCGATCCGGGGAACGGGTCGCAGGTATCGAGGTAGTTGCGGCCAACGCTGTGGTTGACGTCGCGCAGGCCATTCGCGTTGGTGAAGCAACGCCAAGCCTCGTTCACCGCGACGATCACGCCATGGGCATCGAGCAGAGCGATGCGGATCGGTAGCGCGTCGAGCAACGCCCTGTGGGGTATTGAATCTTGGTGCGGTTCCTGTGCCTGGGCGTTTTGCAGCAGAAGGCTGTGGTCAGCCTGGTTCGCCACGGTGTCGACCTCAGCAGCGATCAGCGTCGCAAGTTCTAGCTCGGTGGCGTGCAAGGTTTCGACGAGCGCTGCGATCCGCGCCTTTCGATCCGACTCGGCATGGGGGTGCGGCTCGGTCATGGGTGGTCCGATTTCGCCACAAAGTCCTTTGGCAAGCCCAGCAACGCCGTCAGCGTCGCCGTGTCGCAAATCTGCGCCTTGTCGCCGTTCTTGCTACAAGGCAGGCGCTCCGGTTTTAGCCGCATTGGTGACTTGAGCATACCGTCGACCTTACTCCTGTGGCACCCAGCCTCAAAGAGGCGCATGGCAGGTGCCGAATTCAAGGCACAGCCCGCGAAGTACACCCCGAGGCTATCGTCGGGTGGGCAGGTCATCGACAACTCAGTCAGGTCTTTGAATTTCTTTGAACGCGACAGCATCAAGTTCTCTGTGCGATTGGCCAGCATCTCGAGGTGAAGCGCCCTCAACAGCACGTCGAGCTCTGCGGCATGCCACCACAGGGGTCGATGCCGGGGATGTCCGTCGCCGCTGCAGCCAAGTGCGACAGGCCCGTTGCCTGGTTCGGGTGCAGTTCAGGTTGTCGGAGCGGAGAATGGAGCCATCCTAGGATCTTGTTATGGGGAACGAAGAGGCCGCTTCGCCGAGCGGCACCCTGCCAAAACCGAGCGTTTTGGCCTCACATGCTGCAAACAATGCCCATTGGAAACCCCAGGGTTTCACCGCTGCAGCCCCATGCATACACGCACCTGAATGTCGTTGACCCCCAGTATAGTGGGTTCGATATTCATGCGAACGAGCTGACTGCACACCGCTCTGTTGCGCTTGAGGACTTCAAGGGTGGACTGTCCCCAGTCGAATGGACAACCTGTCCCTATCCCTTGGACAGTCCACCATGTCGACCCGTTGCCGTCATTCGAACCATTGGCCGAGGCGCCGCAAAGCGCCCACCCGCACCGCGCTTCATGACACAGGCAGAGCGCCTCGCAACCTGCCGACGCAGGCTACAGGCCCGGGCACCAGCCAGGCGGCAGACCGTCAATAGGTCCACCGCCCGACAGTCCGACTTACTTGCCGGCTTTCTTGCCAATGGCCTTTTTGGCCGTGGCTTTCTTGGCTGCAGGCTTCCTGGCAGCGGGTTTCACAGCAGCCTTTTTGGCGACCGGTGCCTTCGCTGCTGCCTTTTTCGGCGCAGCAGTCTTGGTCTTGACGGCGACGGCCTTCTTCGGCGCAGCAGTCTTGGTCTTCGCGGCGACAGCCTTCTTCAGCGCAGCGGCTTCCTTCTCGATAGCCTTCTGCAGAGCCTTGGCTTTGCGCTCGGCGCCAACTTGCAGAGCAGCCAGTCGCTTGCTGGTGCTGCGCTTGGTGGCTTCGAGCTTCTTCTCGGCGGCCTTGACCGACCTCTCGGCGGATGTACCCGCCTTGGACAGCTCTGCTTGGGCTTTCGCGAGCTGCTTCTCGGCAGCCTTCACAAGGCCGCTGATCTTGTGCGAAACGGCGGTGCCCACTTCCTGGACAGCGGAACTCAGGTGTGCGCCGGCGGTTGCGAGTTCAGACTTTTTGGTGGTCTTGCGGGTTGCCATGTTCTTCCTTTGAATGTGAACGGATGCCTGCGAAAAATGCAGTGCTCTGAAATCTACGCTGAGTATGAGGTTATGTCAGTTCAAAATCGCCTGTCTGCGGCATGCTCACAACACAAAGCACATCCTGCAGGCCCGAACGGGAGGCAGGCCGCCTTTGTAATTCGCGCCGACCAAGGCGCACGTGGTGTCTGAAGCCAACGAAGTGACGTTCAATTTGAGCGATCGAATTGATTCGCGACCAAGCTGCTTGGCAGCAATCCATTGTTTTTAGCCCCGATGCCATTGCTGCCAGAGCCATAAATTGGACAGGCGTCAGACGCTGATGAGCGCGCTGAAGGGCAAGGGCTTCAACTTTGCCTCCAGCCAGATGGCCTTCGAGGGTGTCAAAATGAACAACGTCGATCGCCGGCGCGAGACTCAGCAAAGCAATGGCATGGCGATCCCGTTCGGCCACGGTCCAGTCGAGGGGCGCTACCTCAGCCTGACGACGGACCACCCCCCCCGAAGCGCGTCGTGCACAACGCCTAACTCGAACTGAGTGAGTGCAGCAACAAGAAGGATCGCGCGGTCTGGTCCAGCTGGCTGACCGCTGGCCGCCCGACGATCTGGGTATTGACGCTGTCTGTAGATCAAGCGGCGCTTACTCACAACGGCCACTCAGCCAAGACCGCTGATGGCCGAAAACAGCCGATCACAATGGGCCCAAATCTACCCATTGCGGAAGTTCAGCTCAACCGAGCCAGAGGCTGTGCGTGCCGATGCCGAACTGCTCAGATACCGCGAAACTCGCCGGTTTTGGCTCAACCTACCGATCACCATGCAACACGTTGTCAGTTTTGACGAATCGGTTCGTTGACCGTGGCACCCGAATCTCGGCAGCATTTCCCACATGTCAAACTTGAGTCCACAACAACAGCTCGGTTGCCAGGCCATTGCACTTTTGCCATCGTGACAGGACGGGCGGGCGTCTGTTGTGGGGGGCAGAGTCTGGGCCTCACGATGCCTTTCAACTGACGCAGTGCTGCGGAACCTGACCCACACGCAAACGCCAAACAGGTTGCCGCACCCTCAATCGGGCTTGCGCGCCAATGCGTCAAACACCGGCTCGGCATCCCCAATGATTTTGGTGGCCATCGCCAGCCGCACGATATGCACGGTCTCGACGACCTTGTCGGCGGCAATGCCTAGCTGGGCAATCTTGTTGGCCATGGCTTTCACGCAGGCAGGGCTCGTGCCCGCCAGCGCCGCAGCCAGGTAAATCAAGGTCCGTGTGTCTTCGTCCAGGGCTGGGTTCTCGGCTGGCATGGCAAAGGCTTTGGACCGCATATGCTCCTGAATCAGCGCCGGGTCGACAGGCACCGATTTTTCTATCGCAGCGGGCACCTGGCCCATGCCCTTGCGCATCATCTCAAGAATGTCGTTGGCGTTCATGGTTTTCTCCTGTAGGGTTGGATAACGTTCATAGATGAAGACGAACAAGCCGTCACGAAGACGCACAACGCTTGCGACTTTCGATTCATCGATGCAACTTATCGCAGGAAAAGTGATTGGTCTGTGCGCCAGACCTCACAACACTTCGTGACACGATTGGATTGTTTGCACTGCCTTTTTCCTGTCTATCGTCGTCTTCAGTACATGAACGAAGAACAAGGCCCTGTTTGCACCACCAACGCCCAGCAACACGCCCTGGCCGGTGCCGTGCTGCTGGGTGTTTGTGACAAAGTCGATCTCCAGTCGCGAGCCTTTGATGCGCCTGAGGGCAGGCCTCTGCCGTCGGTGAAGGTGGGCACCGCATGCGCAATCAGACACCTCCCTTGAAGGCTGCCAGTGTCAGGTGTTGTTGAACAGTTAATCTAGACAGATTGCAGATTGCCCATTGCCCATTGCTCATGCACGGGTCACCGCTGACGCTCACACGTTTTTTCTTACAACCCATCTTTTCCAGGACCTCTACCATGACAACATTGATCCCTGCCACCCTGATCCCTGGCGATGGCATTGGTCCCGAGATCGTCGATGCCACGCTGGCTGCTCTTGAGGCACTCAAGGCGCCTTTCGACTGGGACCGACAGATCGCGGGGCTCGAAGGCGTCGAGCAGGCCGGAGACCCCTTGCCACAGGCCACCCTTGACAGCATCCACCGCACGCGCCTGGCGCTCAAGGGCCCCCTGGAAACGCCCTCGGGTGGGGGCTACCGGTCATCGAATGTGCGGCTGCGCGAAGAGTTCAAGCTGTACGCCAACCTGCGGCCAGCCCGAACCATCATTCCCGGTGGGCGCTTCGACAACGTCGACCTCGTCGTGGTGCGCGAGAACCTTGAAGGTCTGTACATCGGACACGAGCATTACGTGCAAATCGATGACGACCCGCATGCCGTGGCGATGGGCACGGGGATCAACACCCGCGCAGGCAGTCGCCGGCTGCTGGAGTTCGCCTTTGAACACGCCATCGCCGCTGGCCGCAAAAAGGTCACGATCGTGCACAAAGCCAACATCATGAAAGCGCTCACGGGCATTTTTCTGGAAACTGGCCTGGAGTTGTACGAACGCAAGTACAAAGGCAAGTTTGAACTCGACACCATCATCGTTGACGCCTGCGCAATGAAGCTGGTGCTCAACCCATTGCAATTCGACATGCTGGTCACCACCAACCTTTTTGGCGACATCCTGTCCGATCTGGTGGCGGGCCTGGTCGGCGGACTTGGCATGGCACCGGGGGCCAACATCGGTGCAGATGCGGCGATCTTTGAAGCGGTCCACGGCTCAGCGCCGGACATCGCTGGCAAGGGGGTCGCCAACCCCACAGCCCTGCTGCTTGCAGCCGCGTTGATGCTTGACCACGTCAAACTCACGGAAAAAGCCACACGCCTGCGCCAGGCGCTCGATGCGACGCTGAACGTCGACAAAGTCCGGACAGGCGATTTGGGTGGCAAGGCAACCACGGCAGAATTCACCAAGGCGCTGGTCGACCGCATCTCGAACGGCTGAGCACCGGCCTCGAAGCCTTCAAAACTCGCTCGCCCCTCAATCCCGATGGCCATTCAAACTCCCGCGTCCATGGCCTGACGTCTCCGCCTGGTCATTTGAGGGCCGCGCGAGAGCGCTTGACCGGGCACGTCATCCTTACACGGGCTTGATCCGCCCATGTTCGATCTGGACACGCTCTCCGGTGTGTCGTCCGTTCAACTCCATCACGCCGAAAATTTGGCTGTACCCATCGTCAAGGTCGGTGGATACCCGATCGGTGCGGCCCGAGGTCGCCTGGGCCTGCTGCTGCTCGACAGGGTTGCCTGTCAGAGCGCCGGCCACGATGCCGATCACCGCAAACGGAAATAGACCAGGGCCAGTGCCGCGCGGACCTCCGGTCCCTGGTCGATGTTGATTCAGGCGCACCAGTTTTCATCCTCGAATTTCGGGGGATCCAGCCAGGGGTGGCGGCATCGCCTCTCGGTGCGTATCAGCGAGGCGCGCAGCTTCATGCGGGTTTCGGATCAAACCACTCAAGGCGGCTCAGTGCAATTTCGACAAGGTCCAGCTCAACCTCAAAATCCTGCAACACGGCGACTGCGACGCCTTCTTCATTTTGCAAACGGAGCAGCGCCCGGCGTTGTGCCATCAGGACGCGCATCGACAGGTCGCGCTGGGCGGTCAGCTCTGCGCGATGCGCCACAGCGATGTTGTCGTTCGATTGCGAAGAGGCCATGCGGCTTTCATGCAGGTTTCGCATCGCCATCGCCCAATCCCGAAGCTGGGTCGACACCGCGTTCAACGGTGTCCTGTCGATCGTCCGCACGGCCGCGCCGGCAATGGCCAAGCGGGCGCGTCGCACCGTCGGCATGGTGTTGTCGACCTCGTCATCTCCGAGGGACTTCAGGAGCGGCAGCATCAGGCCACAGAGCATCTGCGTGGCCACAATGGCGCTGACAGACAGAAAAATCGCCAGGTCCCGACCCGGCATCGCGGCGCCGCTGTCTGTGAACAGCGGTATGGACAGCGTCGCGCACAGGGCCAATGAGCCACGGACCCCGCTTAACACCGGCACCAGCAGCAGCCCAAAACCAGAAACGGCTTTCGGACGGGGGTCCGGATCACGGTGCGTGCGGCCATCCAGCAGCAAGGTCAACAGCAGGCGCAAGGCAAACAGCGCAAACGTCAACACGGCCACATACCCCAGCAGTTGAACGCCGCTGTAGCTATCGACCTGGTGCACGATCTGGCGCATCTGGAGCCCCAACATCACGAACACCGCGCCATTGAGGGCCCAGGTGACGATCCCCCACAATGCGCTGGCGTGCAAGCGGGTGTCCGCGCGCAAGTGCTTGCGTTCCAGCCGGCCGGCACACAGGCCGGCGGCCACCACGGCCAACACACCTGACACCGCAAACTGTTCGCAGACCAGATAGGCTGCGTAGGGGGTCAGGAGGGACAAGGTGGTATCCACACGCGCGCTGTCGGTCCCGTCGGATTGCAGCAGGCGCCGCAAAGCGGTGCCAATCACAGCGACGACGATACCGGCGAGCAGGCCACCCACGCTGGTGGCCAACAGCGACGCTGCAGCCTGCCCGGTGGAAAACTCGGCCGTCACGCAGGCCACCATGGCGACCTTGAACGCGACGAGTGCGACCGAGTCATTCAGCAGGCTCTCACCGCTCAGCAGGATTTGCAACCGCGGAGGCAGGGGAAGCCTGTGCACCAGGCGGCTGACCGCCATGGAGTCGGTCGACGCCAGCGCGGCGGCGAGCGCGAAACACATGGCCAGCGGCATGTCTGGAGCGATCGCATGCAGGCCAAAGCCGATCACAAAAATGGTCAGCGCTGCCAGGCCGATGGTCATGCCCAATACCGGTTTGACGGACTGCAACAGTTCCCGTTTTGGAATCCGGCGCGCCTCGACGTAGAGCAGGGGCGGCACAACGACAGCGAAGAGAAAAACCGACTGCTCGCGCAAGTCGCCCATGTCAACCAAGGCCGCCAGGGCTGCCCCGGCGGCGATCTGCAAGATGGCCGAGGGAACAAGCACATGGCGTCCTATGGCGTGTACAACGGCCACGACACACACCACGACAAAGGCCAACTCGATGTTCGACATCACAAAAACTCCTGCGGTCACGCATTGCAATCAACCGCGGGCCATGGGCCTGGAAGCCTGCAGGCACGCGAAATGATCGATAGCAGCGGGCGAACTGTCGGTCCGCTGCAACAGCCCGGAGTATGTTGGTCGAATATGGAGGCAGTATGCGAATGACTCCACCATTGCTCCGCAATGAGCACGTAAGTGCGAGGCGGAAAGTGCACGGATGAAGCGCGCTTGCGCGCCAGGCTTGAATTCGTTTTGCTGAAGCTGACGGCACAGACGGGTCGGCTGGTCGTGCCCCGGCTGGTGGACACGCTACGGGGGCTCACCAGGCAGGGCTGGCGGCTCTGGCTTGTTGCGCGTTCAATGGCACGGAGCCTGGTATGGGGATGCAGCCCCGCTTTCCTGCTGGCGGTGTTGCACAGCGCCACAGCCCCGGGTGCGGGGGTAGCGCCGGCAATGACGCACAACGCATCGGGCTGCAAGTCATGCAGGTTTCATCCAGCGGCTGCATCGTTTGGGCATCAATCGCATCTGCATCTGCACACGCCGAGCCAACGGCAGAGCTGAGCGCTGCATCCGAACGTTGCTGCATGGTTGGCCCGGTGTTTTCGTTGCTCCAGCATCTGTCCATCGTGCGCAAAAATTGAAACATTGGACAGACCAGTAAAACCTCCAAAGGTCACACCAAACCCCCTTGCTTTGCGCGCCCGTCCTTGCCTTGGATTTGGCGGGGACACCGTGTTGAAAAGCCAGGCCTGGGCCGCGATCTCAACCCGTTGTGTCCCTGTATGCGCCGGCCCCAAATTGATCGGCTGCCCGGGCGTGTGCCGATGGGGGATTGACCCGCAAGCCACCCGGTCGCGCGTTGGCAGACCCGTGTGTCTATTTCAGATTGTTCGGTCTCAAGGTCGCAATGCCGGCCCACTGCAGGTGCGCGATCTCGGTACTGTGGCGCTGCTCACGCCACACCGGCTGAAGCCTGGAACCCTTCGGTGGTTTTTGAGCTGCCGTCATCAAACTGCAGCACCCTCTCCGGCCAGCGCAGCGCCGCGAGCTTGAAATCGTGGTGCAAAACACCGCCTGACTTGCGCGCCGCCCAACGACCGCCCACCGAGAAATCCGCGCAAAACACGTTGTGGTGTTTGCCATGCCAGTGCAACGGCGAGATGTCCTCGAAGAGGTCTGTGTTTTCCTTGCCCAGGTTGGTCCGATCCACCGGGTTGAGTTGGCGCCAGTAGTGGCCCACCACCACAGGGATGGCCTGGTCGTACTCGTCCCACCAGGCCATGCGGTCGACAAAACGCCACTTGCCTCCAGCATAGAAGGTCTGCTTGCCAGTGCGCTCCACACCACAGGTCAGCACCTTCAACGGATTGAGCGTTTGCTTGTTCACCTCGTGCTCGGCCCGTGCATGCAGGAACGGCGGTCGCCGCTCCCGGTCTTCCACGCCCCAGGGCCAGTCTTCGACCTCCGCTTGCATGCGCTCACCCAGATCCGTGTTGCTGGCGATGTCGGTGGCCAGTTGCTCCCACGCGTCGTAGGTCTGCCGAAATGCCTCCACAGGCATGTCTCGCACGGCATCGATGTGTTGCTGCAACCAGGCTGCGTGGACCACGCGCAGGTCTGACCGCTCCAGCGCGACGGGAAGCGTGGAGACGAACGCCACAATGCGTTCGCGCTCAGACTCAGTGGGTCGTGCAAAGGGTGCGTACTTCGACTGATCCCGATCGACACGCTCATCGAAGAACCATCCCGCTCCCTCCTTGGGGTCTTGTCGCAGCAGGTTGACCTCATGGTTGCCCAGCACCGCAACCGCCCTGCCGGCATGGATCAACCGCTCTGCCAAGCTGAAGACAGCGGGGCTGTCCGGTCCCCGGTCACAGAGGTCGCCGACAAACACCAGCGTTCGCCCCTGCGCATGCTGGCCATTCTCGTCGTAACCCAGGTGCTCCAGCAAGGCACACAGCGCCTCAAACTCGCCATGGATATCACCCACGATGTCCAGCGGACCATCAGGCAGTGTTTGAACCAGACCCATTGCATTGCTCCTAACATTCAAAGGGCCGGTTGCCGCGCAAATTTCAGCAACAGCTTGCAAGTCGACCCAATAAACAAATCAATTGGATTGATTTTATTATCACGTCATTTTGATTCGATCGACCTAGAATTCATTTGCCCGAAATTATCGCAACAGGTGACCATGCCGACCCATTCCACACTTATCGAACTGTCTGCGGCGCAACGAAAGCGCTTGGCCTACATCGAGTTCAAGGTGTGGTTCCATGGCGAGATCGCCCGCAAGCATGTACTCGAACGCTTTGAATTGGCGACCGCTGCGGGCACCCGCGACCTGTCACTTTACAAGGAGCTGGCCCCAGGTAACGTCTGTTACGAACGCAAGGCCTACCGATACGCCCCGGGTTTTCGACCCATTTTTCAGCACGACGTGGGCCAGGTGCTCGCCGCGCTGACCACGGGCCTTGGCGCGGGAGAGCCTGCCACAACCGGCGAGCTGCTGTCGCATGCGGTGCCCGCACACTTGAATCTTCCTTCGCTGGAGACCTTGGCCACTGTGACCCGCGCCATCTGTGCCAGCCAGGTCCTGGCGCTGAACTACCAATCCATGAAGAACGGGCCTGAACCACGCGAAATCGTCCCCCATTCGCTGGTCGATTCAGGCCTGCGCTGGCACGTGCGCGCATTCGATCGCACCAAGGGCCATTTCAGAGACCTGGTGCTCACCCGCATGGAGCGTGTCGCCCCCAAGAAGTCCGCCAGGGCACTGGCCCCCGAAGAGCGGGCAAGCGCAGATGCACAGTGGCATCGCCAAGTCAGCCTGACCCTTCTGCCCCACCCATCACACCTCCATCCCAAAGTCATCGCACGGGACTTTGGCATGCAGCGCGGTCGCCTGAATGTCACGCTCAGGGCCGCGATGGCAGGGTACGTGCTGCGGCAGTGGCAGGTGGACTGCAGCCGTGATGCACACCTCAAGGGCCCAGCGTTCAGGCTGTGGCTGCCCGACCCAACGCAGCTGGACGGTGTGGGCAGTGCCCCGCTCGCACCCGGATTCCAAGCTGGGACAAATAGATAAGCCGTTGGCTCACGGCTGGTTTCACAGACCCCTTGTCAAGAAACAAGATGAAACCAGAGAGCACAGGAGATTGACCGCCGCTGGGCGCTGGTGGCCAACCATGTGTGATCCCACAGCTGGAACCCGTTGTCCAGCGGTGTCCCCATTGGGCGCCTCGAGCCAGCGCGCGGGCGCTTCGCGGGCCATGAAGTGAGTCGGCTTGGAAGGCCCACGCCATGTCCAAAGCCCTCAAACCAGAACAGGGCCAAGCTACCTGCTGAAACTTTGCGTCGCCCGACGAGTCTCAGATACCGATCCCAGTCGTCAGCAGCGGTATGACCAAGGGCAGCACGACAACCCCTCATCACATAGGATTTGACTGATCTGACCCCATTCGAGCCACTGGGCCTGATGAGCTTCAAGCCACATCGAACGGAATGTTGATATCTGTCAAGAAAAGCGGGCCGGTTCCGCTCGGCATCCGGGTGATTGCGCCGATGATGTTCGTATCCCCGTTCTCTGCCTACATGGACGCCAGCACAGCATCTTGCTCAAAGACGCCGGCCCGGATGTTTCGCGGCCGTCTTTTGCCGGGCACTGCGGTGCTCGACAGCGGTTGCGGCCTGCCGCGATTCCGGCGCCAGCTTGACTCACTTGGACCCTGCGATGACCCCACCCAAAACACCCCCCTCCAGCCGCAAGCCAGCGGCCACCCGCCCCGCGCGGAAAAAGGCTGTTGCCTCGATACAGGTTCCGGCATTGCCCACGCGGCCAGCTCGCGCAGTCGCTGCACCGCCAACAGCGGTTCACGACGAAGCGACGGAGCGGCGCCACCTCGATCGCAGGATTCATGCGGCCATGGCGCGGCTCACCCAAGGGCTCTCCCCCGAGACGCTGGTGGCTTCGTATGCCGACTGGTGGGTTCATCTCGCGATGGCGCCCGGCAAGCAAAAGGAACTGGTCGAAAAGGCGCTGCGCAAGGCCGCCCGTCTGGCGATGTTCGGAACAAAGGCAGCCGGAGGTGACTGCGCCCCCTGCATCGAGCCTTTGCCGCAGGACAAGCGTTTCCACGCCCCGGAATGGCAGCAGTGGCCGTTCAACCTGATCTACGAATCCTTTCTGCTCAACCAGCAGTGGTGGCACAACGCGACCACCGGAGTGAACGGCGTGAGCCGCCACCACGAACAGATCGCCACCTTCGGTACGCGCCAGTTGCTTGACACGTTTTCACCGTCGAATTTTCTCGCCACCAACCCCGAGCTGATTCAAACGACCCTGAAAGAAGGCGGCGGCAACCTGCTGCGGGGCGCTCGGTACTGGTGGGAAGACTGGTTGCGCCAAAAAGCCGATCAACCACCAGAAGGGGCTGAGCATTTCCGCCCAGGCCATGAAGTGGCGATCACGCCTGGCAAGGTGGTCTACCGCAACGAATTGATCGAGCTGATCCAGTACACCCCACAGACCGAAACGGTGTTCGCCGATCCGGTTCTGGTCGTGCCCTCGTGGATCCTGAAATACTACATTCTGGATCTCTCGCCGGGCAATTCGCTGGTGCGGTATCTGGTGGGGCGCGGGCACACCGTGTTCATGGTGTCGTGGAAAAACCCGGATGCCCAGGACCGAGATCTGGGCATGGACGACTACCTCAAAAAGGGCATTCTGGACGCGATTGATGCGGCCACCACCATCGTGCCCGAGCGTTCGCTCAACACCATGGGGTATTGCCTGGGCGGCACGCTGCTGGGAATTGCGGCGGCCGCTCTGGCCCGCGAGGGCGACACCCGCCTGGGTTCGATGACCCTGCTGGCCAGCGAGCTGGATTTCACCGAGCCGGGCGAATTGTCTCTGTTCATCGACGAAAGCCAGCTCGCGTACCTTGAAGACGTCATGTGGGAACACGGCTTCCTCGATGGCAAGCAAATGGCCGGCGCTTTCGCGCTGCTCAATTCCCGCGATCTGATCTGGTCGCGCATGGTGCGCGACTACCTGTTTGGTATCCGCCAGCCCATAACCGACCTGGGGGCATGGAACGCTGACGCCACCCGCATGCCCTTCCGGCAACACAGCGAATACCTGCGCAGTCTGTACCTGAACAACGATCTCGCCGAAGGCCGCTACCAGGTCGACGGCCGTCCAATTGCTCTGAGCGACATCCGCATCCCGGTGTTCAGCGTGGCCGCACAGCGCGATACCGTGGCGCCCTGGCCCTCGGTCTACAAGATTCACATGCTCACCGATACCGAGGTGACCTTCTGCCTGACCACCGGCGGACACAACGTGGGCGTGGTCAATCCACCCGGCCCTGGTGTGCGGCGCAGCCACCAGGTGGCCATGCGGGCGGCGGACCAGCGCTATGTGGATCCCGATACCTGGTTTGCCGACACGCCGAGCATTGAAGGCTCGTGGTGGCCGAGCTGGGCCGAATGGCTGGATGCCCATGCCGGGGAACGCGTGGCGCCTCCCGCCATGGGCGCGGCGCAGGCGGGCCTGCCCGTGCTGGGCGATGCACCCGGCCAATACGTTTTGATTCCTTGAGGAGATCACCTTGAATTCCGATACCGCCTTGCCCTTGCACCCGAATTCGCTTGCCACTCTGGCTGGAAAAAGGGGCCTTGTGGTCGGTGTGGCCAATGAGCACAGCATCGCCTACGGCTGTGCCCGTGCGATCCACCAACTGGGCGGAACGCTCGCGCTCACCTACCTCAACGACCGTGCAAAACCCTATGTCGAGCCGCTGGCCGAAGAGCTGGGTGCCGAGATTTTCATGCCGCTCGACGTCGAGCAACCGGGTCAGCTCGAAGCTGTTTTTGAGCGCATCACCCAGCAATGGGGCAAGCTGGATTTCCTGCTGCATGCCATTGCCTTTGCGCCCAAAGACGATCTGCACGGCCGCGTCGTGGACTGCAGTGCCGAGGGCTTTGCACGCGCCATGAACGTCTCCTGCCACTCATTCATCCGCATGGCGCAGCTGGCTGAGCCTTTGATGACCGACGGCGGCGCCATGGTCACCATGAGCTACTACGGTGCCCAGAAAGTCATTGGCAGCTACGGCATGATGGGCCCGGTCAAAGCGGCTCTCGAATCCACGGTGCGCTATCTGGCCATCGAGCTGGGCCCCAAACGCATTCGGGTTCATGCGGTATCCCCGGGCCCGATCAAGACGCGCGCCGCATCGGGCATCGATCATTTCGACGCCCTGCTGGAGCAGGCTGCGCAACGCGCACCAGAACACCAACTGGTGAGCATTGATGAGGTCGGTGCGGTCACCGCCATGCTGTTCACCGACGCCGCTCGCGGCATGACGGGCAACGTCGCATTCGTCGACGCCGGCTACCACATCATGGGCTGAAGCTCAGATCATCCATCCACCCTTTCAACCCTCGAAGACCCCCCATGCCAGACGACCGCAACGATGTGCCAGAGGAAAACCTCTGGATCGAGAATCACCCGTTCGCTGAACTGCGCGTGGGCGCCAGCGCTTCCATCCAGCGCACGCTGACCAAGGCCGATATCGTGCTGTTCGCCAAGGTCTCGGGCGATGTCAACCCGGCCCATGTCGATGCCGCCTACGCCAAGACGACACGCTTCGGCGAAATCATCGCCCACGGTATGTTGGGCGGCGCGTTGATCTCCATGGTGCTGGGCACGGAATTTCCAGGGCCAGGCACCATCTATGTCAGCCAGACCCTGCGCTTTCTCCGCCCGGTTCATCCCGGCGACAACCTGACCGTGACCGTCACCGTGGCCTCACTCGATGCCGAGCACCACCGCGCAGTGCTCGACACGCGCTGCGTCGATCAGAACGGCGAGGTGGTCATCGACGGCCAGGCCGAAGTGGTGCCGCCCAAAGAGAAGCTGCGCATTCAACGCACCGAGCTGCCCGACGTGCTGGTCGCTGACAAGAACCTGCGCTATGGCCAGCTGCTGGCCGCCGCCCAGCGATGCAAGCCCATTCGCATGGCGGTGGTGCACCCTTGCAGCCGAGAAGCACTGGAAGGCGCGATCCAGGCCGCACAACTGGGCTTGATCGAACCTGTCCTGGTCGGCCCTGCGGAGAAAATTCGCGCTGTGGCTGCGGAAAACCAACTCGATATTGCTGCGCTTCCGATCGTCGACGTGCCACACAGCCATGCGGCTGCGCAGAAATCCGTGTCCATGGCGCAGACTGGTGAAGTTCACGCCCTGATGAAAGGCAGCCTGCACACCGACGAGCTGATGAGCGAAGTGGTGACACCGGCCAACGGCTTGCGCACCGCGCGCCGCATCAGCCACATCTTCGTGCTCGATGTGCCCCGGTACGGCAAGCCCTTGCTGGTCACCGACGCAGCGATCAACATCGAGCCCGACTTCGAAGCCAAAGCCGACATCGTGCGCAACGCAATCGACCTGGCACACGCCCTGGGCATCGCCCGACCCAAGGTGGCCATCCTGTCTGCTGTCGAAACGGTGACCCCGAAGATGCGTTCTTCCATGGACGCTGCGGCCCTGTGCAAGATGGTCGATCGTGGCCAGATCGTGGGCGGCGTGCTCGATGGCCCCCTGGCTTTCGACAATGCGGTGTCGGTCTTTGCCGCTGGCATCAAGGGCATCCACTCAGAGGTGGCGGGCGACGCCGACATCCTGGTCGTGCCCAACCTCGAGGCCGGCAACATGCTGGCCAAGCAGCTCGAATACCTGGCCGATGCCCAGGCCGCCGGGGTGGTGCTGGGCGCCAAGGTCCCGATCGTGCTCACCAGCCGTGCGGACTCGGCACATTCGCGAGTGGCATCGTGTGCCGTGGCCTTGCTTGCGCACCACCATGCCATGGGGGCCTGACATGCACGACGTGATTCTGGTTCTCGACTCAGGCTCGTCGAGTTTGAAGTTCGCCGTCTACGAAATGGCGGTTGGGTCTGCTCCGCTTTCTCGGCTGGCCCATGGCCAGGTCGAGGGGCTGGGTGCACACCCCCACTTCACCGCGTTCAATGCAGAAGGACACCGGCTCGACGACTCCCTCCTGCCCGTCGATGGTTCGGCCAATCCGCATGAACAGGCCATGGGAACCGTGCTGGCATGGTTACAGGCCCACCGCGATGGCACGCACCGGCTGGTGGCCGCGGGGCACCGTGTGGTGCACGGGGGCATGTTGTTCGCGTCACCCGTGCGCATCGACGGCGAAGTGCTACTCCAACTGGACACCCTGAGTTCCCTGGCCCCCTTGCACCAACCCCCCGCATTGCGCGCCATCCGCGCGCTCCAGGCCAAGCTCCCCGAACTGCCCCAGGTGGCATGCTTTGACACGGCATTTCATCGAACACAGCCCGAAGTGGCTCAAGCCTACGCCCTGCCCCGATCGCTCAGCGATGAGGGCATTCGGCGCTACGGCTTCCACGGTTTGTCCTATCAGTACATCTCACAAACCTTGCCCCAATTCCTGGGCGAAAAGGCGAGTGGAAAAGTGGTGGTGGCCCATCTGGGAAACGGCGCCAGCATGTGTGGGATGCAGGGACAGCGCAGCATGGCCACGACCATGGGCTTCACCGCGCTCGATGGCCTCGTCATGGGCACGCGCTGCGGCAACCTCGACCCTGGTGTGGTGCTCCATCTGATCGATCAGAAGGGCCTGTCGCCCGCTCAGGTGAGCGAGCTGCTGTACAAGCAAAGCGGCCTGTTGGGTGTGTCGGGTTTGTCGTCGGATCTCCGGGAGCTGCTGGGCAGCGACACCGGTGCCGCACAAGAAGCGATCGAACTGTTTGTGTACCGCGCTGTTCGCGAGCTGGGTTCATTGGCGGCCGCGCTTGGCGGACTGGACGCCCTGGTCTTCACCGCGGGCATTGGTGAACATTCGGCTGAGGTACGCCAACGCATCTGTGAGCAAAGCCGGTGGCTGGGTATCGAGCTGGACCCACAAGCCAATGCGCAACACGGGCCCTGCATCACCGCCGCCGGCTCGCCAGTTTCAGTCTGGGTGATCCCCACCAATGAAGAGTCGGTCATTGCTGATGCGGTGGCACGTGTCGTGCTGGGGTCCGTGGCGTAAGGCGACCATGGTGTACCCGCCGGGGCCCGAGCAATCACGGCTGCGTCGAGATACCCCCATTTCAAACCCGTCACCGCCCGGTGTTGGGTTCCACATCCATCAACGGAGATCCTATGTACTACAGCAGCGGCAACTATGAAGCTTTCGCCCGTCCACGCAAACCCGAGGGCGTGGACAAAAAGACTGCGTGGTTTGTCGGCTCAGGTCTGGCCGCACTGGCCGGCGCGGCCTTCTTGATCCGTGACGGCCAGATGCCTGGCAACCGGATCACCCTCCTGGAGCAACAGCAGTTGCCCGGCGGCGCGCTGGACGGCATCAAGGAACCCAACAAGGGCTTCGTGATCCGCGGCGGGCGAGAGATGGAAAGCAACTTTGAGTGTCTGTGGGACCTGTACCGCTCGATTCCGTCGCTGGAAATTGACGGCGCCAGCGTGCTCGACGAGTTCTACTGGCTCAACAAGGACGATCCGAACGCCTCTTTGCAGCGCGCCACAGTGCACTGCGGCGAGGACGCGCACACCGACGGCCTGTTCACACTCAGCGAGCAAGCGCAGAAGGAAATCGTCCATCTCTTCCTGGCGACCCGCCAGGAGATGGAGAACAAGCGCATCAACGAGGTGTTCGGCCAAGCATTCCTGGACAGCAATTTCTGGCTGTATTGGCGCACGATGTTCGCTTTCGAGTCGTGGCACTCAGCGCTGGAGATGAAGCTGTATCTGCACCGCTTCATCCACCAGATTTCGGGTCTCCCGGACTTCTCCACGCTGAAGTTCACCAAGTACAACCAGTACGAATCCCTGGTGCTGCCGCTGGTCAAATGGCTGCGGGACCATGGCGTGGTGTTCCAGTACGGTACCGAAGTCACCGATGTCGACTTCACTTTTGCCTCCGGACACAAGCAGGCCACCCGCATCCATTGGCGCCGTGACGGTGTCGAAGCAGGCGTCGATCTCGGCGCCGATGACCTGGTGTTCATGACCATCGGCTCGCTCACCGAGAACGCTGACAACGGCGACCACCACACGCCGGCCAAGCTCAATGAGGGACCTGCGCCGGCATGGGATCTGTGGCGGCGCATCGCCGCGAAGGATCCGGCGTTCGGCCGCCCGGACGTGTTCGGCGCGCACATCCCTGAGACCAAGTGGGAGTCGGCGACCGTCACCACGCTCGATGAACGCATCCCGAAATACATCCAGAAAATCGCCAAGCGCGATCCGTTCAGCGGCAAGGTGGTGACAGGCGGTATCGTGACCGCGAAAGACTCATCCTGGCTGCTCAGTTGGACGGTCAACCGGCAGCCGCACTTCAAATCACAACCCAAAGACCAGATCGTGGTTTGGGTCTACGGGCTGTTCGCCGAGAAGCCCGGTGACTACGTGAAGAAGCACATGCAGGACTGCACCGGTGAGGAAATCACCCAGGAATGGCTCTACCACATGGGTGTTCCGGTCGAGGACATCCCTGAACTGGCCGCAACCGGCGCGATGGCCGTGCCGGTGATGATGCCTTACGTGACGGCATTTTTCATGCCCCGCCAAGGCGGTGACCGGCCAGACGTGGTGCCCGAGGGCGCGGTCAACTTCGCCTTCATCGGCCAGTTCGCGGAATCGAAGGAGCGCGACTGCATCTTCACCACCGAGTACTCCGTGCGCACGCCGATGGAGGCCGTCTACACGCTGCTCAACGTCGAGCGCGGCGTGCCGGAAGTATTCGGCTCCACCTACGACATTCGGGTACTGCTTTCTGCGACCGGCCGCCTGCGCGACGGCAAGGAGATCAACATCCCGGGGCCTGCATTCCTGCGCAACCTGCTGATGAAGAAGCTCGACAAAACCCAGATCGGTGTGCTGCTGCACGAGTTCGGGATTGTGGCGGACGATTGATGGCATTGGCGTGTCTTCGGGGTGGGCACAGGCAAACATCAGCCAGCGCATTTGGGGGCGGCCGCGCTGGCTAGACTGGCGCCGAATACCCCCAGCGATGAACGCCAGGCAGGACAGAACCAGATCGGCTTTGCCGCCCAAAGAATGGCATCAAGATGAAGAAATTGATTTGCCTGTGGGCGGTGGCTCTCACGGGCTTTGCGCACGCCTATGACGGTGCGAGCAGCGAACTCAGCCACACCGCCTTCAGTGCGGTGCTGGCCGGCGCGGTGACCCATGCGAACCGAGATTTGGAGAACCGTGCCTGGATCGGATTTGCGGTCGCCACGGGCGCGTCGGCCTTGCACCAGGCTTACCAGGCCGCACACAGCTCAAGCAAATCAGGCTCCCTGCTGGATTTCGCTTCAAGCGCCATCGGCGCAGCGCTGGGTGCCTGGGCCACAGACACCTGCATCCTGACACCCATCGTGCAGCCCAGATTCACCGGTTTGATCATCAGCCGGGCATTTTGAGCAGGCCAATCTGAACGTCACCCGTTTCAACTGACGCCTGCTGGGCCCGAGTGCACTGACCCACGGAGGGGTGCCCCAGGTACGCGGTGAAATTGTTGAAACGCTGGGCGTGTAACCGAAGTTGATCTGGCACAGAGGCCTGGGCCTTCGGGCCCAGCCCAATCAAACAAGCCGGTGATGCGGGCAAGCTTGGGATGGGGTTGCCGCTACTATGGCTCGACGCGAAGGGCGCGCCGCCCGTCGCGATCACCGCGGAGCGCGAACTTTGCACGAGATCAAAGCGATGTTTCTACTGGATGCCTTCTCACCCACGCAACTGGCCACCATCGCCGCTGCGTATTTCGTTGCGGCACTGGTCAAGGGCGTGACCGGCCTGGGCTATTCCTCGACTTGCCTGCCGATCCTGACGCTGGCTTTCGGCTTGAAGGAGGCGCTGCCGCTGGTGCTGATCCCGTCGGTTGCGTCGAACCTGGTCGTCATGGTGAACACCGGCGGCTTCCGCGCCAGCATGCAACGTTTCTGGCCCATGGTTGTTTCAGCCGCTGTTTCGGTCTTCGCCGGGCTCTGGGCGCTGACGCGCATGAGGAGCGAAAGTGCCGCCGCTGTGCTCGGCATCGTGCTGCTGATCTATGTCGGATTCGCTCTGGCCAACGCGCGCTTCCGGCTAACCGAGAACCGCTCCCGGAAATTCGAACCGGTGATCGGCGCCGCAACGGGTTTCATCAACGGATTGACTGGGTCGCAGGTCATGCCGGTGATCCCTTACCTGCTCTCGCTCGATATACCCCGCGAGCGCTTTCTTCAGGCCAGCAACCAGTCCTTCACGCTGTCGAGTGCCGCGATGTTCGTCGGCCTGGGTGTCGCTGGTCTCATGACCGTGCAGGTTGTGGCCGTGTCCGCCTGCGGTCTGGTGCTGGTGGCGATCGGGGTGCACATCGGACAACGCGTCAGCCGCCATCTGGCGCCGCAGGCGTTCCGAACGGCGGTGTTGATCGTGCTTGCAACGCTTGGGCTGGGACTGATCTTGCGGGCAGCCGGCTGGCTTTGAGCGCCCGTCAGCCCACGCCATCAACGCAGGCGGCAGTAGGATCACGTCGTTGGATCAGATCGACAGGCTGGGCAGCAGCCGGTCGCGAATGACGGGTGGCGGATTCTGGCCGAAAGCAAATGGAGACAGGCACATGACGAAATCTGGCCAGCGGGCCGATCCCCCAATGCGCGATGCCGGTGCGACTCAGGCTTGCGCAGACAAACCCGTGCTCATTGGCATCGATTGGGGCAGCAGCAATTTGCGTGTGGCCCTGGTCGATGAGCACGGTGGCCTGATGGATCGCCGGGAGAGCCCTGTCGGTGTGTTCGCGGTGCAAGAAGGCCATTTTGCCGAGGCCTTGTTGCCTCTGTGCGCTGATTGGCTTGTTCAACACCAGGTGCCGTTGCTGGCCTGCGGCATGATCGGCTCGCGCCAGGGCATCTCGGACGTGCCCTACGTCACCTGCCCCGCCAGTGCGAACGATCTCGCCGAGCGGCTGGGCCAGGTCGAGTTGCCGCCCGTGGATGGATTGACTCCCGGGCAAGCCGTGCAGCTGCACATCGTGGCCGGCCTCAACACCGGGTCTCACGCTGCGGGCTGGGACGTCTTGCGGGGCGAAGAAACGCAACTGTTCGGGTTGCCCGATGGGGCGGCCAGGCTCTTTGTCTTGCCCGGTACCCACTCGAAGTGGATGAAGCGAAGTGGCGGTGGACAGATTGAAACTTTCCAGACCTACATGACCGGCGAGCTGTTTGAGCTGCTGCGCAACCACAGCAGCCTTTCCCGGGTGATGAGCGCTGGCCCGGCGTCGCCCAAGGCGTTTCAGCAAGGCGTGGCCGAAGCCTGCGCCAAGGGGCTGGAAAACCTGTTGTTCAGGGTCCGTACCGCCGGCCTCATGGGGCGATTTCAATCGCACGAGCTGCCCGACTACCTCTCGGGATTGTTGATTGGCGCTGAAATCAAGGCCGGCCTGAGCCGATTTTCACCGCCCGACAAGCACACGCCGATACCGTTGCTGGGGTCGCCAGAACTCACGCAACGCTACGCCTCAGCATTCGCCCAATTCGGGCAAGCGGTGGTTGAAATGCCGGGAGACGCCGTGTTCAATGGCTTGCTCCGGATCGCCCGCGCGGCCGGTCTTCTGAACCGTGCCACAGTGGCGACCTGACCCCATTCCTTTTTTGAAAGCAGAACCATGGACATCGTTGCCATCCTCCGTGGGGTCACACCCGACACCGTGATTGAAGTGGCCGAATGCCTCTTGCAAAGCGGCATCAAGACCATCGAAGTGCCCCTGAACTCCCCCAACGCGCTGGAGAGCATCCGCCTGCTGCAAACGGCTTTTGACGGTCGGGCGGTGATTGGTGCCGGAACGGTGCTGAGCGTGGCGCAGGTCGAGGCCGTGGCACAAGCCGGCGCCCAGCTCGTGCTCTCGCCCAACATGGACACTGCGGTGATTCAGCGCACCTGCGCGCTGGGGTTGAAGTCCATCCCCGGTGTGGCCACCGCCACCGAAGCCTTCAGCGCGCTGCAAGCTGGGGCTCATGCGCTCAAGCTCTTTCCCGCCGATGTGCTGGGAGCGGCCACCCTGAAAGCCTGGCTCAGCGTGATGCCCGTCGGTACGCAGATTTACGCCGTGGGTGGCATCGAGGCCAGCAACACCGCCGTCTTCAAAGCCGCTGGCGCGGCCGGTGTTGGTGTGGGTGGATGGCTCTACAAGCCGGGATACAGCCTTGACCAGATCCGGCAATCCGCCCTGGCATTGGTCAAGGCCCCTGTGGCGACTCGTTGAGACTGGGTCATCCCGGGCCGGCGCAGCGCCCTTGGGTGCTTGGTGTTTTGCGGTTTCAGGTGGGTCGGGGTTCGGACCCCTGAACACATCAAAGATCGATTTCCGGAGCCACTGGTGTTGGGGATAGTGCTCAAACCTCATTGCCACTTCGCGGCATGAGCACAGCCAAATTTGTAGTCCACACGAAGGGCCCAGCCTGAAAGGCAAGCGGGTAGCGAGTCGCTGACCCGCCGGGTGCGAAGGTTTCCGGCGACTCGCTCACGGACAGGCTCCTTGAACCACAGGTCCTTACCCTGGGGATCTCGATACACTCAGGCCTGAGCCGCCGCCTGCCGCGGCTGGCAGAAAAGGCTGATCGGTTTGAATACCAAATTCCTGGAAACACTGGTGGTGCTGTCGAAAGCAGGCAGCTTTCGTGAAACTGCCCAGTTGATGTTTACAACACAGGCCGCCATTTCACAGCGCATTGCTTCGCTCGAATCAGAGCTCGGTACGGCCCTGGTGGTCCGCAGCGTGCGGGGCATCACCATGACGCCGGTTGGCGAGCAAGTGGTGCACCAGGCCGAACGGATGCTCTCCATCGAGCAAGAGCTTCGCGAATGTGCCCAGCCTGGAGCGCCTGTGGCCGGGCGTGTGCGCATCGGCACGATCGAGTCGATTGTGAGGACCTGGTTATCACCGCTGATTCGCCAGCTGGATGAGCGCCATCCCCTGGTGCAGCCCGACATCACCGTTGCGCCGGCACAAGACCTGCAAGATTTGCTGCGCCAGCGCAAGCTCGATCTGTTGATTCAAAACGATCCGTTTGCTGAAGCAGCCGGCAACCTGGACTACCACGAGTTACCGCTGTGTGAGTTCCCCGTGTGCTGGGTTGCCCGCCCCGATTTGTTGCCGGCGGACCGACCCCTGGCGCTTGAAGACCTTGAGCTGAAACCCCTGTTGACGTTTTCCAGGACCTCCAGCCCGCGTGCCCATGTGCGCGCCCTGTTCATTGGTCGGGAAGTCGAGCCGCGCGTGTGCAGTGTGCCGTCGGTGGAGTCCATCATCCAGCTGGTGTGCGACGGCTACGGCATCGCGGCGATCCCTCCGATCTTTGTGCGCAAGCAGCTTGAACAAGGTTTGCTCAGACAAATCGAAGGGCCAGCGTTGCCCTTCATGACCATCACGGCGATCCATACCCGGCCATCAAACGCCGCGGTCGATGCCACGCTTCAATTGGTGCGCGAGGTTGCTGCGAACTATTGCGAACAGTCTGGCCAGGCCTGGGCCCGCTCTCTGGAGCAGGACCCTGACTGAACGGTGGATATCGAAGCTCAGCCAATAACCACCAGCACCTGATCTTCCTCGACCATGTCGCTCTCCGCCACCCGGATCTCTTGCACGGTGCCGGCCACTGGCGAGAACAGGGGGATTTCCATCTTCATGGACTCGACGATCAACAGCGTATCGCCTTCGGCCACCGTTTGGCCGACGGTGACCTCGATCTTCCAGATGCTGCCCCCAACTTCTGATTTGACTTCATGGATATTTG
The DNA here is from genome assembly GCF_004795855.1 of Hydrogenophaga sp. PAMC20947. NCBI lineage: Bacteria > Pseudomonadati > Pseudomonadota > Betaproteobacteria > Burkholderiales > Comamonadaceae > Hydrogenophaga > Hydrogenophaga sp. PAMC20947. The sequence continues at coordinate 4,105,466 of NZ_CP039252.1, read as the reverse complement.
ACATGGCGTTTTCTCCTGAAAATTATTGACGAACGGGGGCTTGCAGCGAGACGCCATCGGTGGTCAATGCGCCGCGAATATGGCGCGCGAAATCCAGGGCGCCCGGTTGATCACCGTGCAAACACAGCGTATCGGCGCGAACCGGTACCTGGAGCCCACTGACCGCACGCACCGAACCTGTCAGCATCTGTCTGACTTGAGCGAGCGACTGATCGGCGTCTTCGATCAAAGCACCGGCCTGACCCCGCGGAGACAGGCTGCCGTCGTCCTGGTAGCTGCGATCGGCAAAGACTTCACATGCACTGCGCAGGCCGAGCGCATGAGCGGCATTGATCATTTCGCTGCCGGCCAATCCGAAAAAAACCAACCCTGGGTCAAAGTCAAACACCGCCTGGGCAATGGCATCGGCGAGTGCGCGGTCTTTGGCGGCCATGTTGTACAGCGCCCCATGCGGTTTGACATGGTTCAGCCCGCCACCCGCGGCCTGGGCGAACCCGGCCAACGCGCCCACTTGATACACCACCATGGCATAGGCCTCAGCAGGTGAAATTTTCATCTCCCGGCGCCCAAAGCCTTGCAGATCCGGCAACCCAGGGTGGGCGCCGATGGCCACGCCCTTGGCGAGGGCTGCGGCAACGATGCGCCGCATGGTGGGCGGGTCGCCCGCGTGAAACCCACAGGCGATGTTGGCAGAAGTCACGTGGTCGAGGATCTCGATGTCGTTGCCCATCTTGTAGGCCCCGAAACCCTCACCCATGTCGCAATTCAGGTCGAGTGTGGTGGTGTTCATTCATGGACTCCAAGTGTTTGACGCAATGCCGAAAGCGTCTTTTCGCGTTGCAGGTACAGGGATTGAGCCGCCTCCAGGCTGACCAGCTCGAACCGCAACTGCTGCTGCGGCGCGAGCTGGGCCAGGATGGGCAGATCGACGCTGATCACATGCGCCATCTTGGGGTAACCGCCCGCGCTGTGGCGTTCGGCCATCAACACGATGGGCTGCCCGTCGGAAGGCACCTGAATGGTGCCGAAGCTCATCGCCTCCGAGATCAGCTCCACGGCCTCGCGGCGTTGCAAGGCCGGGCCATCGAGGCGGTAGCCCATGCGGTCTGACTGGGGGTTGATCTTGTAGGTTGCCGTCTCGAACAACGCTTGTGTTTCGCTGGAATAGCTGGCCCAGTGTTCGCCAGCGATGACACGAACCGGGGTCACCGCGTTGAGCTCACTCGACGGCAGCTGGTCAGCCATTTCGACCACGGGCGCCGTTGGCGCAGCGGGTGTGTCGGCGAAGGCGAGCACATCGCCCTTGCGCAAGGCACGCCCCTGAAAGCCCCCAAAACCACCGCGCACATAGGTGCTCCGACTGCCCATCACGGGCTCGACATCAAAGCCTCCGCGAACGGCGAGGTAGGTCCGAAGCCCACTCACCCTTCGTCCAAAATCGAGCTGGCCGCCGGCCGGGACCTCGATGCGTTGCCGCATGGGCACAGGCTCACCGTTGAGGCGTGGTGACAGGTCGGCACCACAGATCGCGATCTGTGTCGCGGCCTCAAACACAAGACTGGGACCCATCAGCACGATCTCCAGGGTGGCCTCGTCCCGCGCATTGCCCGCCAACAGGTTGGCGACGCGGTGCGACCATTCGTCCATCACCCCGCACACGGGCACGCCCAGATCCTGAAAGCCGAAGCGCCCCAAATCCTGCAGTTGTGATTGAACGCCGGGTTTGATGACGTTGATGTGTTGGCTCATGACCGCCCCTCCAGCATGGCGTGGTAGCGGGGTTCGTCAATGCGCACGAAGCGAACGCTGTCGCCTGGCGCCAGCAGGCAGGGCGGGTTGGCACTGGGATCGAACAGGCGCACCGGCGTTCGACCGATCAGGTTCCAGCCGCCAGGGGTTTCAAGGGGGTAAATGCAGGTCTGATCGCGCGCGATGCCCACCGAGCCCGGCGGGATGCGGGTGCGCGGTGACGCACGGCGTGGCATCACCAGCGCCGGATCAAGGCCTCCGATGAATGGAAAACCCGGAGCAAACCCCAGCATGTACACGCGGTGAGGCGATTGCAAATGCAAGGCGATGACTTGCTCGACTGAGAGCCCGCGTTGCGCTGCAACGTCTTCGAGATCGGGACCCCATTCGCCACCGTAACAAACCGGAACCTCGATGGTGCGAGCTGCCAGCGCCTGTGTTTCGAATGGCTGTGCCAGCCGCTCAAGAACCGATGCGCGCAACGATTCAAACGGCGAGTCGCCGAGCAATTCGGGCTGGTAATGCAGGGCCACCGTGGTGAAGGCGGGAACGATGTCGCGCACGCCAGGAATGGGTTGCTCTTTGAGGCGACGGACAAAGGCAAAAACCCGCAGACTGGTTTCAGGATCAACGGTTTCGCCGAGACCGATCAGCATGCACCGGTCGCCGACAGCGTCTATGCGCGGCGATGGGAGGGTCTGGTCATGCCCCGTCATGGCATGGCCGCCAACAGCGGTTCACGCTCGCGTTCGATCCAGGTGGTGTCAACCTGCCCTGCCTGGAAGTCAGGGTGGGCGACCACAGAGGAGAGAAAGCTCAGGTTGTTGCGCACGCCTTCGATCTGGCTCGCCGCCAGGGCCGTGCGCATGCGTTCCAGCGCGGCGCTGCGGTCTTCGCCCCACACAATGAGTTTCGCAATCATGGGATCGTAGTACGGCGTGATCCGGTCGCCTTCGCGAACACCGGTATCGATCCGCACATGGGGCATATCCAGCGGCAGCCGGAACGTGTTGAGTGGGCCGGGTGAAGGCATGAAGCTCTTGGCCGGGTTTTCTGCGTAAATCCGGCACTCCATGGCCGCACCTCGTGTCTTGACATCGGCTTGCTCGACACGCTGGTAGTTGCCCGCGGCGAGCTGGATCTGCGCTTGCACCAGATCCAGACCGGTGACCATTTCGGTGACCGGGTGCTCCACTTGAATGCGCGTGTTCATCTCCAGGAAAAAAAACTCCATGGAGTCGGCATCAACGATGAATTCAACCGTGCCAGGGCCGCGGTAAGACTGGTGGGCGGCCAGTGCCACCGCAGCGTGGGTCATTTGCTCGCGCAGCGCTTGCGGCAGGTTGGGGGCCGGGCTCTCTTCAATGATCTTCTGAAAACGGCGTTGCACCGAGCATTCGCGCTCGAACAGGTGCACCGCTGTGCCGTCACCATGGCCAAACACCTGAATTTCGATGTGACGTGCCCGCGCAACCAGCCGCTCCAGATAAATGGTTCCATCGCCGAAGGCCTTGGCTGCGAGCTGCTGGGTGGCCCCCACGGAGGCCAGCAATTGCTCTGGGCTGTCGACCCGGCGCATGCCAATGCCGCCGCCGCCGCCCGTCGCCTTGACCAGCAGCGGATAGCCCACCGCAAGCGCCGCCGCTTCAATGCCGTCGAGTTCACCGGCTGCGAAACGGGGGCTGCCTGGCAAGGTGGGCACGCCAGCAGAAGTGGCGATGGCACGGGCGCGTTGTTTGTCGCCCATGGCATCGATGCTGTCGGGCGTTGGGCCAACCCAGCGCACGCCAGCGGCTTCGGCGGCACGCGCAAAGGCGGTGTTCTCAGACAAAAATCCGTAGCCTGGGTGCACCGCATCGGCGCTGTGCTTTTTGGCTGCATCGAGGATGCGGGCACCGTTCAGGTAACTCTGCGCAGCAGGCGCTGGTCCAATGGGTTCGGCCACATCGGCCATTTGAACAAACATCGCGTCGGCATCAGCTTCTGAGTACACCGCGATACTGGTCAGACCCAAGGCCTTGCAGGCGCGAATGATGCGGCAGGCGATTTCGCCACGGTTGGCAATCAGAATTCGTTTCATGTTCATTTCATCGATTGAGGAAGGACCAGCACGATTTGCGGGAAGAGCGTGATCAACACCGTGGCCAACACCATCAACAGGAAGAAGGGCAACGCCATGCGGCTGAGTTCCATCAGGTTTTTCCCGGTGATGCCCTGGATCACGAACAGGTTGAAACCCACCGGCGGCGTGATTTGTGCCATCTCAACGACCAGGATCAGGTAGATGCCGAACCACAGCGGATCGATACCTGCGGCCTGCACCGCCGGCAACAGAACGGCGCTGGTCAGAACGACAATGGAAATACCATCCAGAAAGCACCCGAGCAGAATAAAGAAGACCGTCAGCACAGCCAGCAAGCCGTAGGCGGACAGGCCCAGAGACGTGATCCAGGTGGCCACATTGCCGGGCAAGCCGGTGAAGCTCATGGCACTGGTGAGATAGGCCGCGCCCATCAGGATGAAGGTGATCATGCAAGACGTGCGGGCTGCACCGGTCAGGCTGGCAATGAATGACGCCTTGTTGAGCGAGCCGCCCAGGGCGGCGATCAACAGCGAGCCGAAGACCCCGATCGTCGCCGCTTCGGTCGCGGTGGCAACCCCGGTGTAAATGGAGCCGATCACGCCAGCGATCAGCGCAACCACGGGGGCCAGCAGGCGCAACCGCTTGAAGCGCTCCACCCATGAAACATCTTCGAGATCCTGGGGCACCTTTTTGGGGTTTTTCATGGACCAGATGGCGATGTAGCCCGAAAACAAGGTCATCAGCAACAGGCCCGGCAGGATGCCCGCCGTGAACAGTTTGACGATGGACACCTGCGCGGCAACACCGTAGACGATCATGACAATCGAGGGCGGAATCAGCAGGCCCAGCGTGCCCGCCCCGGCCAGAGAACCGATGGCGATGCTTTCGTCGTAGCCCCGCTCCTTCAACTCGGGAAGCGAAATTTTCCCAATGGTGGCGGCGGTGGCCGCCGATGAGCCGCTGACGGCGGCGAAGATGCCGCAACCCAGCACGTTGACGTGCACCAGGCGCCCCGGCAGTTTGTTGACCCACGGGCCAAGCCCGGCGAACATGTCCTTGGCCAGACTGGTTCGAAACAAAATTTCGCCCATCCAGATGAACAAGGGCAAAGCGGTCAGCGCCCAACTGGCGGTGGAGCTCCAGATGGTGGTTGAAAACAGCAGCCCGGCAGGAGCCGAGGTGAAGAACACCAGCCCGGCAATGCCGCAGGCGATCAGGGCCAACGCGACCCAGACCCCTAAGCCGAGCAACAGAAACAGCAGCGCCATCAGCGCGCCGGCTTGGGCAAGTTCACTCATCGTGGTTCCAATCGATCACAGGGGGTCATTCGGAGCGCGAAGCTTCGCCGTCTGCCCGCTCGCTCAGAGGCAGACCCAGGGCAACGCGCAGCAATCGATCAAACATCATCAACGCGAACAGCACCATGCCAACCGCCATCGACAGCTGCGGTATCCAGAGCGGCACCGCCAACATGCCCTGCGCCACCTCGTCGTAGTGCCACGAATCCAGCACGAAGTTCACGGTGTACCAGGCGGCCCAACCAGCCAGAGCAACCCCCACTGCGGTAGAAAGCACGTCGAGCCCGTGTTGCCACGATTTCGGCAACATCTGCGCAATCAGCGTCACACGGATGTGATCTCCGTTGCGCAGGGCATAGGGCAACGCCAGGAACGCCGATGCCGCCATCGCCCAACCGGCGAAATCATCCGCCGCAGGAATTTGTTGGCCGATCAGGCGCGCAACAATTTGAGCGGCGATGATGACGGCGATCGCAGCCAGCGAGGCCGCCGCAGCGGCCCCTGAAGCACGGGCCAGTCGATCGAGCAAAACGGTAAAGGCGTCCATGGCGGGCGATCAGCGGCGGAAAGCTTCGAGCACTTTGACGCCGTCAGGGCCGGCTTTCTTGCTCCACTCGTCGGTCATGGTGTTGCCAATCTTGGCGAGTTCAGCCGCAACGGGCGCTGGCAGTGGCTGCACCGAGATGCCCTTGGAGGCCAGCGTCTGGGTCAGCTTCGCGGTGAGGTCACGGGCGCTGGCCCAGCCACGGGCTTCGGCGCGCTTGCCCGCGTCCATCACAGCCTGGCGCTGGTCTGCAGGCAGCTTGGCGAGTGCCCGCTTGTTGGCGACCACGATCGCCTGCGGAATGAAAGCCTGCGCGTCGTAGTAGTACTTGACGTAGTCCCAAGCCTGGGTGTCAACACCGGTGGCCGGCGATGTGATCATCATGTCGATCACGCTGGTGGCGAAGGCCTGGGGCACTTCAGCGGTCTGGATCGTTGCCGGCACAGCACCCATCAAGGTCACCATGCGGCTTGTCGATGCGCTGTAGGCGCGGAACTTGGCGCCTTTGAAGCCTTCCATCGACGTGACTGGCGTCTTGGTGTAGATGCCTTGTGGGGGCCATGGCGAGCCATACACCAGCACAACGCCTTGCTTGTCGAGGCGCTGAGCGATCTGTTCGCGCGAAGCCTTCCACAGTTTTTCGGATGCATCGAACGAAGAGGCCAGAAAGGGCACGCTATCGACTTCAAAGATCGCATCTTCGTTGCCCAAGGCGGACATCAGGAACTCGCCGATGGGCACGATGCCCTGCTGCACACCGCGCTTGACTTCGGGGCGCTTCAACAACACGCTGTTGCTCTGCACGTTGAAATCAAGTTTGCCGTCGGTCGCGGTTTTTACATCGGCGGCAAACTGGCGCACGTTCTGGGTCAGGTAGTTCGCATCGGGCTGCTCTGCCGACATGTTCCATGTTTCTGCATGAACAGTGGTGGTGCACAAGAGCGCGGCAATGGAGGCGGCAATCAACTGGAGTTTCATTGGATGGTCCTTGTCGGAGGTGGGTAGGCCAACCGTCTCGGGACGGTCAATGGCGGTAGCTGAGCGACTTCAATGTCCTACATTCGCGCCGCCGAGTCCAGCGAGAAATAGTGATCGGTTGAGGCAATTTTTTGTGATCTCCCGATTTACCCTAGGAAAACTTTGCATCATCCCCCCGCTGCCCGTCCTGAACCTGAACCCCCGCAGCGCGTGGCTTTGCGGGCGATGCGCCCGCTGCCAGGCAGGCGCCGAAGTGGGTTCGGAACCGCAGGCCCAGCCACCTGAAGGCGGGAACCGCTGAGGAAAAAACGGAAACGGGCAGGGCGATCTGACCCAGACCTCGGCCAGGAAACGATGCGGCGCGGCGAAGGGGTTCAGCAAAGCCTGACGGCCCTGGAGGATTTGCGTCGCGCAACCTTGCTGGGGCCGCCACCGTCGCGGCGACCCTCCTCGCCTCAAGCCATGGTCAGGTCAACGCAGGCCAGGCCACCCGCACCCGCCAGCGCCGTTTGAACCGAGGTCGACGCTATGGCGACAAAGGGCTGTGCGCACGGCAACAGCCGCCGTCGTCAGAAGCAAAGAGACGCCCTGTGCGCCGAGCGCAAGAGGGTGTCCTTCGCAATGCAGGGGTCGTGGATTTTGGCTCGGCAACCCTGGCTGCAGCGAACGCGCTTGGCATCGCCATCCCTGGTCAACACCTGGGCATGCCAACGCTCGCCGCCGTGCTTTCGTTTCTCGTACATCGCACGACACCCAACTCGCTGATCTCGAGGGCTGACCCGTGTTCATCCCAGCAGCGCGGGCACCCAGTGGTTGATGGCCGCGCCACCGATCACCAACCAGCCAAACAGCATCAGCGCCAGCAGCAGCGGCTTGACACCGGCTTTGCGCACCGCGCCGATGTGGGTCGACAAGCCCAGCGCAGCCATCGCCGTCGCCAGCAGCGCGGTGTCGATCGCCGTCACGGCATCCACCCCCGAAACGGGCAGCCACTGCAGCGAGTTGAACAACACGACCGCAACGAAACCAAAGGCAAACCAGGGCACCGTGAGCCTGCCTTTGGCTTCGCCCTTGCCACCGCCTGCCTCCGGTGTTGCACGGGCCTGCCGGGCGTCATCGCGGGCCAGCCAGGCCGACAGCAGCATCAGAAAAGGCGCCAGCATCATCACCCGCACCATCTTGGCAATCACCGCCGAGTTGGCCGCTTCCGGGCCCACCGACTGTGCGGCGGCCACCACCTGGGCCACCTCGTGGATGGTGGAGCCGGCATAGATGCCAAAGGCGGTGGCACCACCCGGCATCAACGCCCAGTGGCGGTTCAACTCAAACAGCACCGGGTACAGGAAGATCGCCAAGGTGCCGAACACCACCACGGTGGCGACCGCCACTGTGACCTGCTCAGCGCGCGCCTTGACCACCGGCTCGGTCGCCATCACAGCAGCGGCGCCGCAGATGGCGCTGCCCGCGCCGATCAGCATGGCGGTCTTGCGGTCCAGCCCCAACCAGCGCGTGCCGATGAAACAAGCCAGTGCGAAAGTTGATCCCAGCACCAGCGCATCGACCACCACACCGGCGATGCCGACATGGCCAATGTCTTGCACCGTCAATCGCAGACCATAGAGCACCACACCCAGGCGCAGAAGGTGTTGTTTGGAAAAATTGACCCCCATGCCACAGGTGGCCGCGAAGCGCGGATACACCGTATTGCCCACCAACATGCCCAACACGATCGCCAGCGTCAGCGCGCTGAACCCGTGGTCTTGCAGCCAGGCGATGCGGCCCAACGCCATCCCGACCGCCGCCAGCCCACCGCTGAGCAACAGACCGGGCAGCAGGGCCGCGAGCTTGGTGAGGAACAGGCCGAATAGCTTTGGGCCGGAAGTTCGGGGAGGGGGACAGCCAAGGGCCTTGTGCATGGGGGAACTTGTTCTTGGGGATAGGGGGCGCATTGGTTTCAAGGCCCACTGTAGGGCTGCTTTTGATATCGGTCCAACAGCTTGTTTGGCTATCATCAACCTATCTGAAAGCTATAGATCTATTCGAATGATCGGCGTGAGTGCCCTTGACAACACCCCACCTGGGCGTCGCGCTGCGCTCAGGCGAAGCAATATCCGATCAACCATGAAACCAGGGGGACCCCATGAATGTGTTGCGACTCACGCTGCGCCAGTTGCAGATTTTTGTGGCCGTCGCGCGCACCGGCAGCACCACGGCGGCCAGCCAGGCCATTGCGCTGTCGCAATCGGCCACCAGCTCGGCGATCAACGAACTCGAGCGGCTGCTGTCACTGGATCTGTTCGACCGCGTCGGCAAGCGCCTGGTGCTCAACGACAACGGCCGCGCGCTGCTGCCGCAGGCGCTGGCCATACTGGATGGCGCGGCGTCGATTGAAAACATGTCCCACGACGGCAGCGCTCAGGCACAGTCGCTTCGCGTTGGCGCCAGCACCACGATTGGCAACTACGTGCTGCCCAGGCTGCTGGCTGGCTACGCCATGGCGCAGCAAATAGGCCAATCCAGCGCCTGGCGGTCGCGGGTGGTGATCGCGAACACTGCGGTTATCTGCGACGCGGTGGCCGCGTTTGAGCTCGACATCGGCCTGATCGAAGGCCCTTGCCACCAGCCCACGCTGAACGTCACCCCGTGGCTGCAAGACGAGCTCGTCGTGGTTGCGTCACCGGACAGTCCCTTGGTCCATAGCAACACACAGGGCGAGCGCATCCCTTTGCGCACGCTGCGAGAGCAGGTCTGGCTGGTGCGGGAAGCCGGTTCAGGCACACGCGAGGCCACCGATCAAGGCCTCTTGCCGCACCTGCGCTCTTACCGCCGCAGCATCGACCTGGGCAGCTCCGAAGCCATCAAGAATGCCGCCGCCGCCGGCCTGGGCGTGGCCTGCCTCTCGTCCTGGGTGGTCGAAGACGCCATCGCGGCGGGAAGACTCCGGCGCATCGAGACCACACTGCCCAGGCTCATGCGCCAGTGTTATCTGGTGGTGCATCGCCAGAAACTCCCGACGCCCGCGTTGCAGGCCTTTGTGGCTCAGGTGTCAGCGCCCACTTCAAACTGAATCCGCGTATCGGGCTTGAACCCGTGCAGGCAGACAAGCGCCATCCGCAGTGGACCACTCTGGTGGGGTGTTGTCGGGACGCCAGCAGACCCAGCGTGGGCACCCTTCCGCCCGGCTCCAGGCTTCCGCTCCGGCGCAGCGCAAAAGCCCGGTGCCAAGTTTGTCGGTATTTTTATCCTTGCCCAGATACCCGAAACACACGCGCAACCGTATGATCTTTAAATAAGTTCACGGGAAACTGGTGCCAAAAATATCCCGCGGGATCTGCGGGATACATCACGCTAGAACGCTCACGAATGCCACCCTCAATTCGCGCCTCACTCGGAAACATCACTGCACTCCAGGTGGAAGCCGTTGTGAACGCCGCAAATTCGTCATTGCTCGGAGGCGGCGGCGTCGACGGTGCGATCCATCGTGCAGCAGGGCCAGAACTCGTTCACGAGTGCCGCCTTTTGGCCGGCTGCAAGACTGGCGATGCCAAGCTCACGAAGGGCTACCGCTTGCCTGCCAAATACATCATTCACACAGTCGGCCCAGTATGGCGCGGCGGAACAAGTGGTGAGCCGGAACTCTTGGCATCCTGCTACCGGCGCTCAATCGAGGTAGCAGCCGCGAAAGGCGTCTCATCCCTGGCATTTCCCAGCATCAGCACTGGCATCTACGGATATCCAATCGAGCTCGCGGCAAAGGTCGCCGTCGCCACAGTCCGCGCCACATTGGCAAAGTTTCCCATCGTGGAGCAGGTTGTCTTCTGCTGCTTCTCCGCCAGCGATCTTGCGGTGTATGAAAGCGCGCTCCGCGAAGAAGCCGCCTAACCCGTCGTATACGGACTCCCCCACAAGGGCAAGAAACTGATGGATGTTTTGGCTGCTGGGGGAACGCCTTCAGTTGACTGTCTGGCCTCTACAGGGACTCTGTTGGGGTCCATGTCAGTATCGAATCATCGAAGCCCGCGCGCCGCTATGCTGTTGGCTTCGAGATGCCGCATGGTGGATATTCGCCTGCTCGCCCCCTTGTGCGCCGATTGCATTCAGATGCCAGCCGCAAGAAAACCGCCCAAACCCAACCCCTTGAACCAGAAAGACACCCATGCCCAAAGGCTACTGGATCGCACGAATCGATGTCGCTGACCTGGATCAGTACAAGCAGTATGTGGCGGCCAACGCCAAACCCCTTGCCGCATTCGGAGGCAGGTTCCTGGTCAGGGCCGGGGCATTCGAAGCGCCAGAGGGTTCGAACCGAAGCCGGAATGTGGTCATCGAATTCCCCAGCTACCAGGCCGCGCAGGATTGTTACCGGTCACAGGCCTACCAGGCCGCCATCCAGATCCGGCAGCCCGTCTCCAGCAGCGACCTGGTGATCGTCGAAGGTTATGACGGCCCCCAACCCGAATAACAGGCAAGGGTGTCGTCGGCTCGACAACACCGTTTGAGCCGAACCCCAACGCCTGTGGAATGCCGCAGGTGTATCGACCAGGCGCCGGTCATCCGGGCGCCTGGTGCTCGCTTACCTCTTGTCGAACCACGAATCGGTGGCCGTGCGTTCCCATTCACCGATCTGTTTTTCGGCGTCTTCCTTGCCCACGCCGTAGCGCGCCTGGATCTTGCCAGCCAACTGGTCCCGCCGACCCGCGACGACATCGAAGTCATCGTCGGTCAGCTTGCCCCACTGCTCCCGGGCTTGGCCAGTGACCTGTTTCCAGTTGCCTTGAATGCGATCCCAGTTCATGGTTTTCTCCCTGGACAGGTGTGTCTTCCCGAGCTCAGCAGCGCTTCACGCGGCACAAAATCATTGGCGAATGGCGGTCTCGTTCTTGACCGCCTGCACGCCCTTGACCTTCCAGGTCAGCTCCGTGGCGAGGGCTTGCTCTCTTGCGCTCTTGGCGAAGCCCGACAGCATGACCGTGCCTTTCAGCGTCTCGACACTGATAGCCGAAGCGTCAACTTCTTTGTCTTTGACGAAACGCGCCTTCACTGCGGTGGTGATCGCGGTGTCGTCTATGTAAGCACCGACGGACTCCTGGTCGCGGGTGACGGCACAGCCGGCGGTGGACAGCAGGGCGACCGTGGCGGCGATAGCGGCGAGTGTGTTGCGGGTGATCATGTTGATGCTCCAGTCAGGTTGAAAAGAAGGGATCCGTGGCTGCGGGTGGGTCTTGTGTCCCACACCGTGGCGCGAAGCCGGCGAACGCCTTGTGGTGCGGCCCCCGGTTCAGCTGAAGTTCCGTCAAGCGGATCCTTCACACCGATGAACCGACTGTAAGAACACCCATCCGTTTCGTACCTCGGCGCAAGCCGCCTCTGCGCGTAGGACAAGGCCTCGCTGTCGGTGGCTTGGCCCGCCAGATCAGGTGATCTATGCCGACGACGTTCCGCTGGATTCCGGCAAGGTCACCAACACCCGTGTACCGTGTCCGGGCGTGGAGAAAAGGGTCATCTTGCCGCCCTCGGCCTCGACACGAAAGCGCATGCCCAACAGGCCGAAGGCCGACTTTGCCGACTTTGCCGAAACGGTCAAGTCGAAACCGACACCGTCATCGCGCACGGCGACCTCCACCTGACCGTCGCGTGCGGCCAGGCTCACCCAGACCTGGCGCGCGCGCGCGTACTTGCTGATATTGGTGATGGCTTCCTGCACCAGGCGATAGACCATCAGCTCGGCATTGGCGTCCAGCTTGACGGGAGACAGCGCGCAGTCGACGGCGATGCCCGACTGATCGGCGAATTCCCGCGCCAGAATTTCCAGTGTCGCCACCAACCCCAGATTGCCCAGCGTCGAAGGACGCAGGTCTTCGATGATGCTGCGACCCAGGGCAATGCTCTGGTTCAGTGTGTGTACCAGGTGCTCCAACCGCTCCAGCGCCTCGGGCGCCTTGCCAGCCAGTCGGGATTTGATGCGCGCCGCGTCCAGCTTGGCCGACGTCAGCAGCGAACCGAGTTCGTCATGCAGGTTGCGCGCCAGCCGGTTGCGCTCGTCCTCGCGGGCGGTCTGCAGGTAGCGTGCCAGCTTGGTGAGCTGCGCTGTGCGCTGATCGACTTCAATTTCCAGCCGATCGCGTTCCGCCCGAACGACGTCTTTCAACCGCAGCTCCTGCCGCTTGAGCTCGTCGGTCCGCCGCAAAAACAAGTACAGCGCCAGCAGGCTGATGGCGGTCAGCAGCGCCATGCCAAGGCGCCGACCCAACAAGGTGGCGTAAAGCGTTTCGCGGCCAGCTTCGGCTTTCAGCGTCTGGGCATCCATCAATTCGGTGCCGAGCGCGCGAATGGCCTCCATCTGCTTCTTGTTGAGTGCGCTCAACACGATGTCGGTGCTGGCGGCGTTCTTGCCCTCGTCGTACAGGCGGATCGCTGCCGCCAGTTCTGCAAGTTTGATATCGGTCAAGGTATGCAAGGCGTTGAGCCCATCGAATTCGCTCGCGTCTGCGGCGTAGTACCGGTCCAGCCGCTTGAACGATTCGTCAATACCCTTGAGCGCCGCTTCATAGGGCGCCAGATACTCCTTGCGGGCGGTCAACAGGTAGCCGCGCTGCCCCGCCTCGGCGGCCAAGACGCTTTGCTGGAGCTGTTGAACGTCGCTGCGGGCATCGCCGATCGCGGCCAGATCGCTCAACGCCTTCACAGACTGCCAGTACGCGCCTTCGCTGATGATCACCATGGCCACCGCCGCAGCCACGGCCAGCGGCAAGACAATCCGCCTGCTTTTGAGGAGCAAAACCCGATTCATGCCCAGCCCCTAAGATGAAAGGGATGCAATGTCCCACAGCCAGCGCCTGCGCGCAATGGTCGACGGCGCTGCCCCAGCGCGCGCCAAGGCGGAGCAGCGCGCAGCCCGCACGGGCGGCACCTGACGATCGCGCCCAAACCAGCTTTGAGCAGGCCCATCAGGCCAGCGCGACAGGGCTGCCATCAGGGGATGCACCGGCAGCGAGCGCAGCGCAGTACTCGATCAGCACCTCGATGTCGTTGGATTTGTCAAACACCCGGTCCGCGCCCAGCGCCAGGCAGTTGCGGCGCATGACGGGTGTTGCGTAGTTGCTCAGTACCACCAGGCGGTAGCGCTGTGGCAGAGCCTGTGCCGCCCTCAACACGCCCAAACCGGAGCCGCTTTTAAGAAAAATGTCGACGATCACCAGGTCGACGGGATGGTCGAGATCGCTGAGCCAGCGCACAGCCGTCGCTTCGTCCACAGCGGTGCCCACGACCTTGGCCGATACCAGCTCTTCCAGCGTGGCGATCAGATTTTCTCGGATCACCGGGCTGTCTTCGACGAGGTAGATGTTAAGCAAGTGGATTGAAGGCGTGGTTGCGTTGCGGCGCGCAATCCCCGCCAGTGCCAAGGTGAACGTTTGAATCAGCGGAAGAAGCCATGTCGAGCGGTACAAACGTTGCCTGGTTGCCTGCGGACATGTCCGGTCAAGCATAACCCCCGCATGGCGCACAGGCAGTCGGTCGAAGCCACGGCATCCTGTAGGACAACGCCTACCTGCGGCCGGCGCCATGGGATGAGCACGGTGCGCCGTGCAGCAACGGCGTAGGACTTCGACTACTCCGTCGCGCGGCGCCGTCTGCTGTTCAGCTTGCGTGGTTGGGCGCAAGCTCAGGGCAGCCCTCGGATATTGCATGTCCCATGCAGCGTCCGCTCAGCTCGCGACCCGGTGGCCGTCTTGCTGGGAGCCCTGGGTATCGCCATTCAACTGCATCAGGAGAAATCAAATGCTGCAAACCATTGCCATCGTCCTCGTCGTGCTCTGGCTGCTGGGGATGGTCAGCGCCTACACCATGGGTGGCTTCATTCACATCTTGCTGGTTGTCGCGGTGATTGTGATCCTGCTGCGCGTCATTCAAGGTCGAAGCCTGTAACCTCACCCTGCGCCATTCTGCGGCGCGATCAAATTTCAATGCACAGACAACAGGAACAATGGACATGAACTCCATCAAAATGGCGGGTATCGCACTGGTCGTGGCCGGCGCGCTCGGCCTCGCTTACGGCGGCTTCAGCTTCACAAAAGAAACCCATGAGACCAAGTTGGGGCCCCTCACGCTCTCGGTCAAGGAGCAGCAGAGCGTCAACATCCCAGCCTGGGCGGGTGTCGGCGCCATCCTGATCGGCGGCGCGCTGCTGCTTTTCGGCGGCAAGCGAAGCTAGGCGCCTGCGCGGCAGAAGGGGTCGAAGCGAAAAGTGGCCCCAGCGAGGGCAGTTTTCGCCAGATTTGCAGCCGACGATCCTTCTGCCGCGCAGCCTCATAGGCTCGGCTCGCACCTTCTTCCCCATGCAAACGGGGTGTGGGCGGGCGCCCTGGACGCCACCCTGTCAGACCGCTGGCGGGCAGTGCGCAGCTGTCACCAGCGGCGTTGGCCGCTCATGCCCCCAGGATTTCGCCCAGCGGCTTGAGGTCATCGACATGGTCGCACACCGCCTTGACCATGAGCAAGATGGGAACGCCGAGCACCAGGCCCCAAACCCCCCACAGCCAGCCAAAGGCGAGCACGGCGACGAACACCGCCACGGCGTTCATGCGGCTGGCACGGCCCGTCAACCAGGGCGTGAGCAAATTGCCCGAGATGGTGTGGACCAGCAGAGAAACGCCGGCCACCAGCAGTGCCATCTCGACACTGCCGAACTGGACGAAGCCGACCAGTGCGGATCCTCCCGTCACCACCAGCGACCCAATGTAAGGAACGAAATTGAGCACGAAGGCCAACAGGCCCCAGACCGCCGCGTGCTCGACGCCGATGGCCCAATAGGCGAGCCAGGTCGCCACCCCCACAATGGCGCTGATCAGGACCTGCACGATCAAGTAGCGCCGAATCTGACCGGTAATCTGGTCGAGCGCGTGTACCGTGATCTTCCTGCGCGTCAGGGTCGGGCCGGCGAGTCTGACCAGCTTGCGGCGAAAGATGTCGCCAGATGCCAGCAGAAAGAAGGTCAGAAAGAGCACCACCGTGGCCTGCCCGATCGACGCCGCCATGCCGGGCATCTGAGCCCAAAGGAAGTCCTTCAAGTTGAATTGCGCGCGTTCGATTTGCACCCGGGTGACGCCACGCACTGCCGGGGTTGGCCCGGCGCCCTCCTTGGCAGCCGCTTCGAGCTGGGTGGCCGCCATCTGCACCTTGTCGATCGCCGTCGCGGGTTGATCGCGGGCAGCGCGTGCCGCCTGCCGGATCTTTTGTGCGGCGCGGGGCAGCGACTCAACGAACTGCGTTGCGTCATCGCTCAAGGCATAGGCGGTCCATCCGGCGCCGCCGACCAGCGCAATCATCAGCAGCGCAGCGGCAATGGCACGCGGAATGTGCAGTCGCTGCAGCCGGGTCACCGCCGGTGCCAAGGCATAGCTGAAGAGCAGGCTCAGCATCAGCGGGATGAACACCGCGCTGGCCCAGTGCAGCATGAAGACCGAGCCAAGCACCCCCAGAAGTGCCAGCCATACACCGCGATTGTCCAGTGGCCGGCGCAGCGCCTCTGGCGTCGGAGCGGATATCGGGAGATCGGCCTGCAGCTGCGCTGCAAGCGCGGCGGCAGGATCTCCAGGCGCAATGGGTGGTGTGTCGGGCATGCGGTAGCGTAATGCAGATGACCGTTGAGGCACCAAGTGATTGCCCGGATTGCAATTCAAGTCGGGCGGCACGTTTCGGGGTGGCTCGGGTCCCCGGTGACGGCCTGTTGTCCTACTTTTTCTTGCTGCCCTCTCTGATGGCCAGGATCCGATCAGAGGGGCACAATGGCTCTCATATGAGGCTGCGCGGCACCCCGTTTTCGACCCCTGCGACACACCACACAAGCGAGAGAAATCCATGAAAATTTTGGCCATGCTGACCCTTACCGGCGCGATCATGATGCCGGCCCACGCCGGCACCAACATCGGCATTTCGATCGGCATCAATGCACCTGGCCAATACGGGCGCATCGACATCAACAACTACCCCCAGCCAGTGCTTGTGTACGAGCAGCCGATCATCTTTGCGCCCACGCCGATCGCCGTGCATCGGCGCCCGATCTACCTCTATGTGCCGCAACGCCATCAGGCCAATTGGGGCCGCTATTGCAGCGCTTACAGCGCCTGCGGGCAGCCGGTGTATTTCGTGCGTGAAGCCTGGGTGCAGGAGGAGTACCACCGCGAACACGACAACCGCAATGGTCAAAAGAAGGACAAGAACAAGAACAAGGACAAGAAGAAGTACAAGAAGCACGATGGCCGGGGCAACTCAAAGTAATCCCATCGATGCCGACACCCCGTCCCTGCCGGGGTGCTTGATCTCCCAAGAAATCACCATGCGCCGCCACCGCGCAATGTTGGTCCAGGCTGTCACCGCCGCTGTCCTGCCGGGTGGGTGATCAATGCGGTTCAATGCTCCGTGGCGGGCGCTCTGCTGGGTGACTTGCAGCCGATGTTCCTTTTGCCGCGCAGGCTCCTGGTTGTGCGGCGAGCAGCGGCCCTCGATCGATGGGGCCATCCGATGCCCCTGTTGCGCGTCTGAAGCCATCAAGCGAACGTTTGTGCCTCGCGCGGAGGGGGCCCACCGACGCCCACGTGGTCGGCGGCCCCCCTTGGTAGGGTCTCGTTGCTGCTGCACGGCAGGACTGCTGCCTTTGTGACCCCAAGACCAGATGCCCGGGCACACCCGAGCGCCCTGTCAGTGCCCTTGGGCTGCCGCCTGGCCCTACAGCCAGGGCTGGGGTGCGCGGATGGGCAAGTGGCCAACCTCAAATGCGGTACAGCTGGCCATCCTGGATCTTGACGCGGTCTCCCTCGCGCAGATCGTCAATGCGCTGGTATTCGAACTGCACCGTGCCGCCGTTGTCCAGGCGCACGCTGATGCGGTAGATCTCACCATCGTTTTTGTTGCGTTTTTCGACTTCGTTGCCGATCAGGGCGCCGCCGACAACGCCGACCGCCGTGGCCGCATCGCGACCACTGCCACCGCCGACCTGGTGGCCGAGCACGCCGCCGATCACGGCGCCCAGGATGGCACCACCACCCGAAGTTGAGGCGGCTTTCGACACGGTCTCGATGCGGCTGACGTTACCGAACGTCACGCCTTGGCTGGTGGCCGCCGGCGTGTAGTAACCCGCTTCGTTGCGCGGCGGGTTCGACGAGCAGGCGGTGAGCATCACCAGCACAGAAATGGAACCGAGAATGGAGAGTTTGCGTAACATCATGGTATTGCCTCAATGGATTAATAGCCTACGTAACGGTACCAGTGGCCTGCAGCGCCTGGCACATCGGCTCTGTGTGGGTCACAATTTTCGCGCCACATCGCTGCGCTGGAATTCCTGGGTGCACGCCACCTGCCGATGGACACCCGGGAACCGGCGCTTCATTCAGCCCCTTGATCAGCCAGCGCAGCTGGCTTGCTCCGATCAAATTCGTCCCGTGAGCAGCAGCACAATGACGATGATGAGCACCAGCCCGAGGCCACCGCTCGGCCCATAGCCCCAGCTTTTGCTGTGGCCCCAGGCCGGAATCACACCGACCAACATCAGGATCAGGACAATCAACAGAATCGTTCCCAGGCTCATGGCGTTCTCCTCGCAGTTGGGGTTGTCAAAATCATTTCGCTGGAGCGGGCTCGACCACGATCACGGTCGTGCCGTCGCCTGTTGCGCCTGTTGCCCCCGTGTTGCCTTTGCTGCCGGTGTAGCCTGTCTCACCCGTGGCGCCGGTATCGCCCGTATTGCCGGTATTGCCGGTATCCCCGGTCGCCCCGGTGCTGCCGGTTTCGCCAGTGTTGCCCTTGCTGCCGGTGTAGCCCGTGTTGCCGGTATTGCCTGTTTCACCTGTGGCGCCTTGCGGACCCGCCGGACCAGGCACGGCAACAGGGACAGCGATCACGGCGGGGCGGTCGCAAGCGGCAAGGCTCAAGGTGGCCAGAAGGGCGGCCAGTACGATGGAAGGGTTCATGAACAGGACTCCTGATAAGTTGAATTGCCCCTGACCGTGGGCGCTGTCAAGCACCCGGGACATGGGTTGGAAACGGCCCGACACTCGGGGTCACTGCTTTGGATGGTGCTCTGAGTAGTGGGCAACCCCAGTCTGTGCTGCCCCGTGCGAATGGTCTGTCAGCCGTGCCCTATATCGATGTAGGACGGGAGGCAGCAGTGGGCATCGCCTGCGCCCTGATCGGGGCCATTGCGATGGCCATCGGCAAAGGACTCAGCGCCCGCCGAAGTGCGACCGCGCGCACCCGTTGCTGGCGATTCAGGGACGCACCCCGCTGTGGTGTCCTTTTTTGAACAGCCTCGCGTTGGGTTCGGGTGCCCATGGGTCGCTTGGCTTGTTCACCTTTTTAATGCCCCAGATGGGCTGCTCGAACGGCTCGCTGCTGCGCCTGGACATGGGCTCCCGAAGTTGCGCCACGCCATGAAAGGCGGCCCCGAAGGGCCGCAAGACACAGCGCGTTGCGCTTCTGCTCAAACCCGCGGCTCACCCTGCTCGTTGACAGGGACCGAGGCGCCGGGAGGCGTCGCCATCTGTACCCGATGCTCGATACCACGGAACACATAGGTGACATCCCAGTAGGCGGGCCGAGCCTGGCCAGGCGACGATGAGCAGCGTTGCACATTCTGCGTGGACGCTTGCGGGTCGCCAGTCGAGCCTCCGGCGTGGGCCCCGATGACAGCGCCGGTGATGGCGCCGACCCCTGTGGCCACATCCTTGCCTCTGCCGCCACCGACCTGGTGGCCGAGCACGCCACCGATCAAGGCGCCAATCAACGCGCCTGGGACATTGGGCGCGTTGCGCTCCTGCACCACCTGCTCACGCTCGACCCAGCAGCGTTGACCGCTGTCTTCGAGCACCGCGCGGACCGAGGTGATGGTGCCCTCAAAGACCCGCTCGTTTGGGCGACGGCCGTAATCGGTGACTGCGACCGGCGGAGGCGCATAGCGATCGTCGTTGACGCGTGCCGATCCGTTCACCGTCCGCACCGATGAAACACGGTCATTCAGACCCATGGCGGCCAGCGACCCATATTGCCCCGGGCGCAACACGGCGCAGCGGCCGAAGTAGCCCGCCTGGTCGCAGACTTCCCAACGCTCGCCGCGAACCACCGCGGATGAGGCGCGGTTGTTGAAGCCGCTGCGGCGGAAGTCGCCAACCGGTTCATCGGTGGTGAAGCTGCGGCCCTGGAAGCCCTCGAACTCATAAAAGACGATCTGGCTGACCTGCGCCGGGCGCGGCATCGGTGCGTAACGGTCGTCATCGATGCGCACGGCATCGCTCAAGGAGCGAACCGACGAGATGCGGTCGCCCAAGCCTATCGCGGCCAGCGAAGCATACTGGCCCGGACGCAAAACGGCGCAGCGGCCTTTGAACCTTGTGTCTTGGCAAACCTCCCAGCGCTCGCCGGTGACCACGACCGACGAGGCGCGGTCATTGAATCCGCTGCGGCGCAGGTCGCCCAGGGGTTCATCGGCTGTAAAGCTTTTGCCTTTGAAGCCCTCTTTTTCATAGAACACAGCCTGGCTCGTTTCAACCGGCGGGGGCATCGGCGCGTAGCGATCGTCGTCGACGCGTGCATTTCGGCTGACGGCCCGCACCGACGAGACGCGATCGTTCAGCCCCATGGCGGTCAGTGACGGATAGTCACCCCGTCGCAAGACGACGCAGCGGCCACGAAAACGCCTGTCCTCACAGACCTCCCAGCGGTCCGACCGGTCTCCCCGCACAGCGACCGACGAGGAGCGGTCGTTGAAGCCCTCGCGGCCCAGATTCTTGACGTCCTCGTTGGTGGTGAATGAACGGCCTTGAAATCCATCGCGTTCGTACAAAGTGACTTGTGCTGCGGCGTGGCCGGCCATCGCCAGCGCGGCCACAAGGAACGCCATTCTTGAGATTCTGTTCATGAAAGTCTCCGGTGAGGAGCAGGCAACACTGAGGCTCAAAATGAACGGCAGCACTCTTGCAATCATGGGAGTGTGCAAGATGGGCCGTCATTGGCCCGTCGGACATCGTCGTGACGCGGCGTAGCCGCTGTCCTACGCGGTCGGTCGGTGCGCGGGCCCATTGAGTGCTGAGCAGAACCCGCTGGGAATGGATTCGGGCCAACGGCGAGGCGCCCGCCATGCCGATCGACTTGCACGCTGCCATTGGGCCGGCGCCATGAACCATGGCAACCCGTTCACTTCAAGCAGGTTCTTTTCAATCAGGAACCCTGCAAACACTGCTTCAGGTAGAACTGCGCCATGCCATCCCCCGACATGCGACCCATGTAGGCGAAACGCGTGGCACCCGGCAGTTTGGTCTTGTAGAAGTCGTGTTGCGCGGAAGGGATGTTGCCCGGCACAGGCTGGGCCGACAGCTGGGCAACCGCCTTGTCCACCGCAAGGCCCTGCTTCTTCAAGGCGACGGCTTCGCGGGTCTGCTCTGACAACGCTTGGCAGGCGGCTTCAGGGCCGGGGGCTGCCAAAGCCGAGCCGATGCCCGACACCACAAGAAACGCAGACAGCGCGATCGTTTTTGACTTCATGGGGTGGTCCTTGGATACCGCTTGAAGGCTCAAGCGGGTCAACCATTCTGGCATCGGTCCGGACGGAACTCAACAGCGCCGATTGGCAGGCCGAGGGTCCGCGTCCAGAGGTGTGCCATCCATCAATGGCGCTCAGGCACCTGATCGGCCTCATCGCCCCACACGCGGTTGATCTTGCGGCCTCGTGCGACTGCAGGGCGGGCTTTGATCGATGCGGCCCAGCGCTGCACGTGGGTGTATTCCTGCACCGACAGGAACTCGGCCGCGCTGTACAGCAGGCCTTCCACCAACGCACCGTACCAGGCGTAGATGGCGATGTCGGCGATGGTGTATTCGCTGCCGGCGATGTAGGCGCGTTCAGCCAGTGCGCGGTCGAGCACGTCGAGCTGGCGCTTGACTTCCATGGCAAAGCGGTTGATCGGGTATTCGAACTTCTCGGGCGCATAAGCGTAGAAGTGGCCAAAACCACCACCCAGGTAGGGCGCTGAGCCCATTTGCCAAAACAGCCAGTTCATGACTTCGGCGCGCGCGGCGGGCTCTTTGGGCAGGAAGGCGTCAAACTTGTCGGCCAGGTAGAGCAGGATCGAACCCGACTCGAACACGCGGGTGGGCGTTTCGGTGCTGCGGTCGAGCAAGGCGGGGATCTTGGAATTCGGGTTGATGTCCACAAAGCCGCTGGTGAACTGGTCGCCATCGCCAATTTTGATCAGCCAGGCGTCGTATTCGGCACCGGTGTGGCCCAGGGCCAGCAGCTCTTCCAGCATGACCGTGACCTTCACCCCGTTGGGCGTGGCCATGGAGTACAGCTGCAAGGGGTGTTTGCCCACGGGCAGTGCCTTCTCGCTGGTGGCGCCGGCGATGGGGCGGTTGATGTTGGCAAACTGGCCGCCGTTGGCCTGATCCCAGGTCCAGACTTTGGGCGGGGTGTAGGGGGTGGTTTTGTCGGTCATGGTGTCAAGCCTGGCGGCTGAAGTAGAGCAGGAACAGAAAGGCGCCCTGTGGCGGCCGCGGACCTGTACATCGTATGGCTTGATGGCCTGGCGCGCTGAGCGCCCCGGCAATTAACCGCACTCAAGCCGTCACCCCTGCCCATACCCCTGCAGGGCGCACGCCGTTGGTGTAGGGCACGCCCGCCCCGTGTGGGCGCGGCGCATGAGACCATCGAACGGTCCACCCCGCGCCGTGTTCGGCGCCCTCTGATTCTTTGCCTTGCCACCCATGAACCCAAACCAGGATTTCCAGACCGCCGCCCACGCCCTCGGCGCCCGCTTTATCGAATGCGCCCTGGCCGATTTCAGCTCATTGGCCCGGGGCAAATTGCTGTCCACGGACGAATGGGTCGGCCAGGCGGGCTGCCGCCTGCCCAATGTGTTGTTTGGCATGACGGTCACGGGCGGCTGGCCCGAGCACCTGTTTGGCGACCTCATGCCCAAGGGCTATGGCGATATGCAGCTGGTGCCCGATCTGAGCACTCTGCGCGCCCGCCCCGGGCGGCCTGGCGAAGCCACGGTCTTGTGCGAGCCGTCGGGGCGCTGGCAGGCCCAGTCGCTGGGGCGCGAGCTCGACGCCAGTGAGCTATCACCGCGCGCGCTCCTCAAAAAGGTGGTGGCGCAATACGCCGGGCTGGGTCTGCAAGCCACCGTGGCGCCCGAGCTGGAGCTGTTTTTGCTCCGCCGCGAAGGTGATGGGGTCGACTGCGCGCGGGCCCGGCCCGATGCACCGGTGCAGGAAAGGTCTTGCGACCAGTACTCCCTGGAGCGCATGGCCCACTTCGAACCGTTTTTTGATGCGCTGTATGCCGGCTGCGACACGCTGGGCATCCCGCTGTCGGGCCATTTGCACGAGGCCGCCCGTTCGCAGTACGAGGTGAACTTTCGCCCAGGCCCCGCACTGGAACAGGCCGACGCGGTGTTCCGCTTCAAACGGCTGGCGCGCGAGATCGCTGCCCGCCAGGGCTTTCTGGCCAGCTTTGCGGCCAAGCCGTTTCTCGACCAGCCCGGCACCGGCATGCACTGGCATTTCAGCCTGCAACGCCCCGACGCCGACTGGCCCCATGTGTTCGCCGCGCCCGATGGCCAGGCTTCGCCCGAGTTGATGCACTTCATCGCCGGTCTGCAGACCTACACGCCAGCAGCCATGGCCCTGTTTGCCCCCTACGACATGTCGTTTGACCGCATCGCCCTCAGCGATTCATCGCCCACCCATGCCGATTGGGGCTTTGATGACCGACTGGCGGCTTTCCGCATCCCGGCGGCCCACTCGGCGGCCGCGGTGCGGGTGGAGAACCGCTTGCCCGGCGGCGACGCCAGCCCCTACCTGGCCGTGGCCGCGACCATGGCCATGGGCCTGGCGGGGTTGCAGGAAGCGCGTTTGCCCCTGGCGGGCAAGCCCGAGGCGCTGCGGCTGCCGCGATCGCTGCCCGAAGCGCTGGACGCTCTGGAGCGCAGCAGCGCCACACGCACCCTGATGGGCGATGCGCTGATGGACTTGTATGTGGCGCTCAAGCGCAACGAACACGACGAACGCAGCGCCATGGCAGACCCACGCCAAGACTGGGATTTGAAACACCTGATCGAACTGGCCTGAGGCACAGGCCGAACTTGGCCCCGGCAACGCCAGGCGCTCAGGGCTTGGCCGGCTGGCTGGGCGCGCGGCTCAGCGTGTTGTTCTCTTCAACCAGCAAGCTGAGCAGGCGCATGAAAGTTTTGCGCTGTTCGGGTGCCAGTGGCGCGAGGATCTGATCCTGGGTGCGCAGCATGGCCGGCAGAGTGGCCGTCAAGGTGGCTTCGCCTTCGGCGGTCAAAAAGAGCTGCCGGGCGCGCCGGTCTTCAGCCGATGTGCGCCGCTCCATCCAGCCACGGACTTCCAGCCGGTCCACCACGCCACCGGTGGTGGACGTGTCGAGGGCAATGCCGCGCGCCAGCGTGCGCTGGTCAAGGCCCGGCTGGTTGTGGACGCGCTGCAAGGCGGCGTACTGCACCGGCGTCACGCCCAGGTCTCCCACCTCTTGCAGAAAGATCCCGACCGAGATCTGGTGCAGGCGGCGGATGGCGTGGCCGGGCTGGAGATTGATGTCGACGTCGGTCGATGCGGGGATGGGCTTCACGGCTCGGTGGGCGCTCTCAGGCGCGGTTGGGCAAAGAGATTTTGCGTGGCACCACTGTACCCTTTACGCCCAGCGCCAGGCACACCATCGAGCCCGGGATTCCGGCGGTTTTGCCTTCGAGCGCAGAACAAGGTGGGCGCCGCCGACCGTGCTGTCGCGCGGCAAGGCCAACCGCATCAAGTGCCACAGAAGGTCTGGTAACCCGCCTGCTGCTCGACCGATGCGGGCAGGGCATAGGCCTCGGAACCCGGTTGCACGTCGAAGGGCGCTTTCAGCACCGTCAGCAAGCGTTCGAAAGGCACAAGATCACCGCGCTCGGTGGCGGCCTGCAGCGCTTCTTCCACCCGGTGGTTGCGGGGGATGTACAGCGGGTTGGCCGCGCGCAACGCGACCGCCAGCTGCGGCGGCGACTTCCCGCTGCTCACCAGCCGTTGTTGCCAGCGCTGCAACCAGGCCAGGAGCGGCTCACGGCCAGGCGGCGCTGCCAGCGCCATCATCTCGGGCGCCTGGCCGTCGGTTGCTTCGACGGCATCGGCGAGGTGGCGAAAAGCGAGCGTGTGGTCCATGCCTTGCGTGTGCAGCAATGCCAGAAAGTCTTCGATCAGTGCTGTGTCTTCTGCGTCGTTGCCACTCGACACCAAACCCAGCTTGCGGCGGAACACGGCCAGCCATTGCGCCTGGTACAAGGCCGGAAATGCATCGATCACGTCGGACACCAGGGCGATGGCCTGGTCGCTGTCTTCGTGCACCAGCGACAACAAGGCTTCGGCCAGCCGCGCCAGATTCCAGCGGGCGATCAGGGGCTGGTTGGCGTAGGCATAGCGGCCATCGCGGTCGATGGAGCTGAACACCGTGTCGGGCGCATGCGCTTCCATGAAGGCGCAGGGGCCGTAGTCGATGGTTTCGCCCGAGATCGTCATGTTGTCGGTGTTCATCACCCCGTGGATGAAGCCCACGCCCATCCACTGGGCGATCAACGTGGCCTGCCGCTCGGCCACGCGGCGCAAGAGGCCCAGGTATTGATCGGGCTGACCGGCCAGATCGGGGTCGTGGCGGTTGATGGCGTAGTCGGCCAGGCGCTTGAGCTTTTCCTGGTCTTCGCGGGCCGCAAAAAACTGGAAGGTACCCACACGCAGGTGGCTGGCTGCCACGCGC
Source organism: Hydrogenophaga sp. PAMC20947 (assembly GCF_004795855.1). Classification (NCBI taxonomy): domain Bacteria; kingdom Pseudomonadati; phylum Pseudomonadota; class Betaproteobacteria; order Burkholderiales; family Comamonadaceae; genus Hydrogenophaga; species Hydrogenophaga sp. PAMC20947. The sequence continues at coordinate 4,080,021 of NZ_CP039252.1, read as the reverse complement.
ACCAACACGGCACCCGGCAGCGGCCGCTCGCGAGCGACCTGCTCACCGGTGGCAATGGCAGCGAGCGCTCGCGTGGTGGGAATGCCCAGCGCCTGCATGGCCTCGCCCATCAGGTACTCCCGAAGCACCGGCCCCACGGCGGCTTTGCCATCGCCGCCGCGCGAAAACGGCGTGCGGCCCGAGCCCTTGAAAGCGATGTCGCGCCGCTGCCCCTGGGGGTCGACCACCTCGCCCAGCAACAGCGCGCGGCCGTCGCCCAGCTGCGGCGAAAAATGGCCAAACTGGTGGCCCGCGTAGGCCTGCGCGACAGGGCTTGCTCCGGTGGGCAAAGCCTGGCCCGAGAAAACGGCCAGACCGTCTGCCCCAGCGATGGCATCGGCGTTCAACCCCAATGCCTGAGCGAGTTCGGTGTTCAAAGCGAGCCAGCTGGGCTGCGGTGCCGGGCTGGGGTTCCAGGGCGCATGCAGGCCCGTGAGCTCATTGGCGTAGCTGTTGTCCAGCACCATGCCGAGCTGAGCGGCATCCACTCGCGGCAAGCTGGCTGGGCGGGGATCGGCGGAAACAGACATGGTGGCTTTCAAACGCAAGAACAGAGCGCTCATGATCGCGCAAAACGCGGGGCCGGGTCGGCCGTGGGGTTGTCGCGGGCGACAACCGGTTGCCTGGCGCGGCTCGCCTTGCTGTGACACGATCGCTGTGTTGAGACCGCCTTTCACCCACGCCCTTCACTGGCGAAGTTCACGACCGCATGCCCCTGTCCGCCTCTCCCCCGCCCAACGAGCCCGCCCAAGGCCTGCGCGATTTGACCGCGCAATTCCCCTTTCCGGGCCGGCTGGAGGCCATCTGGGTGCGGACGCAACGGCGGGGCCAGATGCAACGGCTGGACACGGCACAGGCCGAGGTCGGACGGGGTTTGCTGGGGGACCACCGGGCGAGCCGGTTTCGGGAAGATCAGGCCCAACGCAGCCGGGAGATCACGCTGATCCAGGCAGAGCACTTGCCGCTGGTGGCGCAATGGACGGGACTGGAGACAGTGGAAGCCGGCCTGCTGCGCCGCAACCTGGTCATCAGCGGGATCAACCTGTTGGGTCTTCGCTCACCGTTCCCCGATGCCAGGCTGGTCTGGCAATTGGGCGACGAGGTGTTGCTGCAGATCACCGGGCCTTGTGACCCGTGTTCCCGCATGGAGGCGCTGCTGGGGCCTGGCGGCTACAACGCCATGCGGGGCCATGGCGGCCTCACGGCGATGCTGCTGCGGGGTGGCTGCATCAGGGTGGGCGACACGCTGCATCCCTTCGCTGGGCCGAAGCCCCAGGCAGAGACACCGGGCTCAGGCACATGACCCCTGCGCGCCCGACCGCCTGCAACGCGGGGCACAATGGGCCGATGGACTCCGATACCTCAACACGACGAAACTGGTTGCGCCGCTGTGGGTGGGCGCTGGCGATGGGCGCTGGCCTGCCCAACAGCTGGGCGAGCGATGCCGCTGACGACAACGGCGACGGGCCTGGCCGCGCGGTGTCCAAGCCGCAGTTGCTGGAGATGCTCAAGCCCCATTTTCCGGTGGGCTACCAGGTGGCCGGGTTTCTCACCCTGAGGGTGCAACAACCCCGGCTCGATCTGCTGTCCCAGGACAACCGCATGAATGCGGACATGGACGTGGTGGCCGAGGGCCCTGCGCTGAACCGGCCGCAGACAGGCCAGCTCAATGTCGGCTTTGGCCTGCGTTATGAGGCCAGCGACCGCACGGTACGCGCCCACCAGCTGCGCTTCAACAGCCTGCAGTTTCCGGGGCTGCGTCCCGAGGCCAGCGCGCTGATTCAAGTGTACGGGCCAGCCCTGACCGAAGCCGCGTTGCAGGAAGTGGTCTTGCACCAGCTGGAGGCGCGAGACCTGACCATGCTCGACGCCCTGGGTCTGCGGCCCGGCAAGATCCGCATCACAGACACAGGCCTACACATCGCATTCGAGCCCAAGCCCCTTTAACGCAGGAAACAAAGCCGGCGCCTGACCGGGCTCCCAGGCCGGCCACCTGGCCATCACCTGCTCGAAGGCCGCGCTGGTCAACCAATGGTTCAACCAGCGCTGCAGATGCGGCAATGGTCTGCCTGCGAAGCCAACCGGGTCCACCCCCGCCCACTGGCGCACAAACGGGAACAACGCCACATCGCTCAACCCCGGCCGCTCGCCCGCGAGGAACGGCTGACTGGCCAGGGTGTGATTCATCGGCACCAGCATCAGACGCTCGCCTTCGGCCCGGTGCTCGACCACGCTGCGTTCCGGGTGGCGCTCGGGGTATTTGTAGGCATCGAGTGCGCCCTTGAAAGCGCCGTCGTTCAAAACGATCCAGGCTTGCTGCGGCGCAGCATCGGCCCCATTGAGCCACCCCTGGGGGTCTTGTTGGGTTAGCGCCCAGCGCATCACATCCAGACTTTGTTCGATCACCTGAACAGCCCCACCCAGCGTGTTGACCAACACCGGCACGGTCGCCTTGGGCGACACGTCCAGCAAGGCCTGTGGCTTGTTCCGCAACACCACTTCGCGCAGTTCCACCACCACGCCCGCCGCCAGCACAGCCATGCGCGCGCGGATCGCATAAGGACAGCGCCGGAAGGAGTAAAGAACGGGGTGAATCCCCAAGGAGTCGGAACGCGCAACGTGCATGGGGTCCATCCTAAGGGCGTCGGCCCATCATGGCCAAACGCAAGCGAACCGGCCCGCACAGGGACCCATGCATTTTCCCCATTTCACAAATGGGCCGAAGAACCCTATACTAACCATCAGTATGCTTACCAATTGCATGCCCGCCCTGCCAATCGCCCTGTCTGGAGACCCCGATGAACACCCACTCAACCGCAACCGAACTGCCCGTGCTGATCGCTGGCGGGGGTATTGGTGGCCTATCGGCGGCGCTGGCGCTGGCGCGGCAAGGCTTGCACGTCAAGGTGCTGGAGCAGGCCACCGAGCTGGGCGAGATCGGCGCCGGTATCCAGCTGGGGCCCAACGGCTTTGCTGCTTTTGACGCGTTGGGCATTGGCGACCAGGCCCGTGCCCTGGCGGTGTACACCGACGAGATGGTGATGCACGACGCGCTGGACGAAACGCTTGTGGGCCGCATTCCGGTGGGTGAAGCGTTTCGCGCCCGCTTCAAGAACCCCTATGCCGTGATCCACCGGGCCGACATGCACGGCGCCCTGCTGCGGGGTGCGATGGCCAGCGGCTTGATCGAATGCGTGACCTCCACCAAGGTGGCGCGCCTGGAACAAGACGCACTGAGCGTCACCGCGATCGACACCCAAGGCGGGCGCCACGTGGGCATGGCGCTGGTGGGGGCCGACGGCGTGAAATCGGCCGTGCGCCAGCAGTTGGTGGGCGACGAAGCCCGGGTGTCGGGCCATGTGGTGTACCGCGCGGTGGTCGACAAAGCCGACTTTCCCGAGGACCTGCGATGGAATGCCGCGGCGATCTGGGTCGGGCCCAACTGCCACCTGGTGCACTACCCGCTGCGGGGCGGCGAGCAATACAACGTGGTGGTGACTTTCCACAGCCGCGACAAAGAAGAATGGAGCGTCACCGAAGGCAGCCGCGAAGAAGTGCTGAGCTATTTCGAGGGCATCTGCCCCAAGGCGCGCCAGCTGATCGAATTGCCCAAAGACTGGAAGCGCTGGGCCACCGCTGACCGCGACCCGATCGCACAATGGACCTTTGGCCGCGTCACCTTGCTGGGCGACGCCGCCCACGCCACGCTGCAATACCTCGCGCAAGGCGCTTGCACCGCCATGGAAGACGGCGTGACACTGGGCGAAGCCATGCGGGTGCACCACAACAACATCCCCCTGGCCTTTGCGCACTACGAACGATCCCGGGTGGCACGCACCGCGCGCGTGGTGTTGAGCTCCCGAGAAATGGGCCGGATTTACCATGCCCATGGCGTGGAGCGCCTGGTGCGCAACGACCTCTGGAAAGGCCGTACACCCGAACGTTTTTACGATGCGATGGAGTGGTTGTATGGGTGGAACGTTGAAAACTGCCTGAACACTTGACCCACCTCCGCCGCGACGTTCCGGGCGGCGGTCACTTCACCCCAACTGCCCCGACCATCTTTGGAGACTCATCATGAACGAACTCGGTCGATTGGAAGACTTGCCCCAGGACTACCGCGATGAGCTGACCGCGCACAACCTGGTGCCCCTGTGGCCGAGCCTGCGCGGTGTGTTGCCGCCCGGCGTACCGACGCGGCAGACGCGGGCCACGCATTGGCCTTACGCCACCCTCAAGCCCCTGCTGCTCAAGGCCGGCGAGTTGACGCCCATCGAGAAGGCCGAGCGCCGGGTGCTGGTGCTGGCGAATCCGGGCCACGGGCTGGAGAAGATGCAGGCCAGCGCGGCCATGTACCTGGGCATGCAACTGCTGCTGCCCGGTGAATGGGCGCCCGCACACCGGCACACGCCCAACGCCGTGCGCATGGTGGTGGAGGGCACGGGCGCATGGTCCAACGTGGACGGAGAAAAGTGCGAGATGCTGCGCGGCGATTTGATCCTCACGCCCACCGGGCTCTGGCACGAACACGGCCACGATGGCACGGAACCGGTGGTGTGGCTCGACGTGCTGGACCTGCCGCTGGTGTACTACATGGAGACCAGCTACCACGTCAACGGTGGCCGGCAAACGATCAAACCCGAGCATGGGGAGCGCACCTATGCGCGCGGTGGCGTGGTGCCCAGCCCGGTGTTTGAACGCTCGGCGAAACCGTATCCGATGCTGCGCTACCCCTGGGCCGACGCACGGGCCGCGCTGGAATCGCTCGCCACCGAGCAGCCCGATCTGGACGCCGTTCAGGTGACTTACAGCAACCCCGAAACCGGGGGCCACTGCGAGAACATTCTGGGTTTTTATGCGCTCATGCTGCGCCCAGGCCAGACGCTGAATCTGCCCGCTCGCTCACCCGCCACGGTGCTGCACCAGATCGAAGGCAGCGCCAGCGTGCACATCGAAGCGCAAGCCTTCACGCTGGCCGAAGCCGACACCTGCTGCGCGCCCGGCTACACCGCGATCACGCTCAAAAACACGTCTGCCACCCAACCCGCGTTTCTGTTCATGGCGGATGAAACGCCGCTGCACCAGAAGCTGGGTGTGTACGAGGTGAGATAGCCCACCTCCCGCCGGGCTTCTTCCGTCACGCCCATTGACGGCGCAACACCTGCGGCCTGTCCTGAGCCTGTCGAAGGGCAGTTCCGCGGTGTTCTGGGAGAAATGCAACCCATCCCTCGATCCACTTTTTTCCCCATGAAAGGCGCCAATGGCCCAATACCTTTTTGCCCCACCCGCGATCCAGTCCCTGCCCATCCAGGGAAAGACCGAGCAGTTCCCGATCAACCGCATTTTCTGCGTGGGTCGCAACTACCATGCACATGCGGTGGAGATGGGCAAGCCGGTAGACAAGTCGGTGGAACGGCCGTTTTACTTCACCAAGTCCCCCCAATCACTGGTGCTGAGCGGCTCGACCGTGCCCTACCCGCCTGAAACCCGCAACTACCATTTCGAAATGGAAATGGTCGTGGCCATCGGCAAGGCGGGCTTTCGCGTGAAGGCTGAAGACGCCCATACCGTGATCTACGGTTACGCCGCCGGGCTGGACATGACGCGCCGCGATCTGCAGCTGGTCGCGCGCGACAAAGGCCGCCCCTGGGATCTGGGCAAAGACATCGAACAAGGTTCGGTGTGCAGCGCCATCGTGCCCATGGAGGGGCAAATCCTTGACAGCGGTGCGATCGCACTCGAGGTGAACGGCGACACCCGGCAGTCCTCGGATGTGAACAAACTGATCTGGAACGTGCGCGAGATCATCGCCGACCTCTCTCTTTTTTATCACCTGCAACCGGGTGATCTGGTCTACACCGGCACCCCTGAAGGGGTCGGGCCCGTGGTGGCGGGCGACAGGATCACCGGCCGCGTGGCGGGCGTGACAGACGTGGCCCTGACCATCGGCGCGGGCGAATGAGCAAAAAGGAGATGGGGTTGAAGCCGTCAACCAGGGCCCAGGTTGTCCCTGCCTGACACCCATCCGGGGCAGATGCCCGTCATGGTTTCGAGCGCTGGACCGGTAGCCCCGGCAGGCCGGCGAAACCGCGCGCCCCAACCGGCACAACCCCAACGCGGCCCCCGCTACCTCAATTCAACACAAAGTTCGCGTCCGGCCTCGGCGCAGGGGGCGGCGTTTCGCCGAGCATCTCACGCAAACTGGCGTCGATGCCGGCGACCATGGCGTTGAGGGCCAGGTCGTTGGTGTCTGTCCCAAAGGGGTTTTCGATTTCGTCGCTCAGGGCTTCGAGCGCGAAAAAGGTGTACGACACAAAAGACACCACCAGCGGGGTCGTCCAGCCAATGGTGTCCACCAGACCAAAGGGCAACAACGCGCAATAGAAGTAAACGCTGCGGTGCAAGATGACGGAATAGGTGAACGGCAATGGCGTATTGGCGATGCGTTCACAGCTGCCGAGGGCGAGCGATAGTTTGTCCAGTGAGTCCTCCATCTTGTAGGCCAGCATGGGATCGAGGCCCTGTTCGCGGCGATGGGTGCCCAGCCATTGCCCGAGCCACAGCAACACCAGCGAGGGTGCAGAACGCGCGGAGGCGAGCTGGACTTGCAGTGTTTCGGGCAGCAGCCCTTGCGTCCCGTGCGTCGGCGAGTGGCCTCGCAACCCGTTGCGCATGGTGGCCGCGAATCCGATCAGTCCCAGCACAAAGGGGCGCACATCGCGTTCAGGAGCGATGAAGCTCAGGGCATGGCGCGTGAGGTTTCGCGCTTCGACCAGGAGACTGCCCCAGTGTTTGCGCGCTTCCCAAAAGCGGTCGTAGCTGGCATTGATGCGAAAGCCGAGGAAAATGGCAAAAGACACGCCCATCAAGGAGAAAGGGCCGGCATTGAGCGTGACCTTCCAGGCAAACAATTGCCCATGCGCCAGCACGACGCCGCAAGACAGGGCAAAAATGAACAGCTGCTGTCCAACGATGCGGTGGACGATGGAGCCGCGCCGCACGAAAAGCATGCGAATCCAGTGTGGCCTCGGGCGAACGATCACGGGTCAGGGTGGGACCGGAGCCCCCAAGGTTAGACAAGCCGCCATTGTCTCTGCAAACAAGGGTTTTCCCTGATTTCATGGAAGGGAAATCTTGCTTTTGGCGGGTCTTGCGGGGAAGCCGAAGTGATGCTCCCAGTGGTTCCTGCAGAGGTCTGGGCCCCACCGGCGACACGGCTCCACCTGACTGAGGCAGGCTACCAGCCGCTGCGCAACAAAAGCAACAAGGTTTCCCGTTGCGCCGCCGGCTGGCTGTGCAACCAGGCCCGGATGCGGATCAGATCGTCAACACAGGCATCGCCGTGGCGCGCGCGCAGCTCGTCCTCCCGCCGGTGGTGCACCACCTCCTCGCGCACGCGGCGCTGCCAGCCGTCCGCCAGCACCTCATTCAGACGCAAGGCCAAACCAGCATCCACCAACGCCGGCCATTCGCCCGCGTCCAGCCAGACACATTGGCAGCCCACGCAGCGATCCAGGCGGAAATCGGGCTCGTGGCTGACACGCAGCCGCTCCATCAATCGGGTACATCGGGGGCAGGCACGGGCCGGGGTGCTGTGGGTCGTCACCGGCCGATCGCTCGGCTCGGGCTGGGGGGACTCGGGGCGCCCTTCTAGCCACTGCCGGTAATCGTCCAGCGACACCAGACTCCCATGGCAAGTCTCACAAGCCTGCACCGGCAACCCCGGCAACAGCTCTGCCGGCCACAAAGGCGCTGGCGCGCCACAAACACACTGCAACAACATCGGCATGATTTCTCCCGCTCTCCCGGCGCCTGGCCTGCCAACCCGGGCAGGCCCTTCGCGCCCCCCCTGGCACCGCGGCGCATTCGATGCCCCTGTGAGCAACAGAGGCACCCTTCATTTGTATCACCTCGGCAACCGGAAAATTGTGTCAAGGCGCATCAACGGCGAGAGACCCCCCAACCGGCCGATCATTCATTCAGCCTTCATGGCCTTTAGTCGATCGAACGTACACAGGAAACGCGGTCAAACCGCCAGCCGCCATGAAATGGCGAACACGGGCAACGGTTTGTGCCTCGAGAGCGGTGTGGGCCGTCAGCAGCAGCACCCCTTCGGGTGTCACCAGGTCGCGGGTCAGCATCATGCCGGGCAGCAACGCAGTGCAGGACGTGGCCACCTCGGGTTCATCTGCATCGGCAGAGCGGCCCAGCATCACCGTCAGGGCATCCACCACCGTCGGATCGTAGCGCTCATTGCGGCTCGCCTGGATGATCCGCAGTGCCTCGTCCATGGAGAGCCGCCGGGCCGTGGTGATGCCGTGCTGCAAGTTATCGAAATCGTTGGCCACCGCCACAATGCGGGCCGGCAAAGGGATGCCCTCGCCCGCCAGGCCATCGGGATAGCCCTGCCCATCCCAGCGCTCGTGGTGGCTGCGCACGGCCTGCGACGCCCCATGCAGTTCGGCCATGGCGATCAGCGCGCCCTCGCCATTCACGGGGTGGGCGCGATACCCTTTCAACTCCTGGGCGGTCATGCGAGCCACCGGCTTGCCCAGCAAATCATCGGGCAGACCGATCTTGCCGATGTCGTGCAGCAAGGCCCCCAGGAACACCTGCTGGACAGTCTCGGCGTCAAGCTTCAGGCCCATTGCAAGCTGGCGCGCCAAGTCGGCGACCCGGCGCGAATGGCCGGCCAGCATGCCGCCCCGCAACTCGATCAGACTGGTGAAGGTTCGAACGCCGGTCAGCAAATTGGCTTTGAGCTGCTGGTTCGATTCGGCCAGCTCGGCCGTGCGCGCCTGCACACGCTGCTCCAGCTCCAGGGACTTGCCGCTGAGGGCGGCATGCAGGTTGTGGGCGGCTTCCAGCAACACCTGCTCGCCCACGCCCAACGCCACGGGTGTGTCGATCAATGAGCCCGATTGCTGGCTCAGGCGCATGACCATATTGCGGTCTTCACCCAGGATGTGGGTGATCAGCCAGGCCGTCAAAAAGCGGTGCAGTGCCTGCGCTTTCTGCCCGTCGCCGCACCAGCCTTCGGTGAATTGCGCCAGTTGATGAACAAAACCAGCGTGCCCCTTGTGGTGGGCTGCCAAGGCCTGTGGCGGTTGTCCGGCCTCGATGGACCAGGCCTCTTCGGCCTTGAAGTGGTAGTCGGCGTAGGCCTTGAGCTGTTCCAGCACCTGCAGGCACTGCGCCCGTTCGTCGTGTACCACCGCGTCGCCCAAAGCATTGGTCAATTCCACCAGCACCCGGTGCTGACTGTCGATCAGCTCCACGCCCGTTTCAAAATGCGGACTCCACACAAACACTTGCAAAACCACCGGCCTTCTCCTTGCCGCCTCCTCGAAGGCCTGTCCAAAGTATCGGTTCAACGGGGCTTACTTGACGCCCCGGCGCTTCATCATGTCCTGGCTCATGTCCGCCAGCGCGCCCGGCGAGAGCAATTCCCGGGCTGCGGGATAGGCGACCTTGTCTTCGTCGTCCAGGTGTTGACGGTACAGGCGGGCGAAATCGTTGAGCGCCACCTTTTGCCATACGGACAAGTCCTCGAACGGCTGCGTTCCGTCGTGTTCGGCCAAGGCGGTGAGCACGGCCCGAGCCCCTTGCCAGGCGACTTCCATCTGGCGGTGGTCCTGGATCAGGCGCAGAACCAGCGCCTTGACCGCCGCATCCGCACCGCACATCAGCGGCGGAAATACGTGGCGCTCTTCGTCTTCGTGGTGCAAGGGCGCCGCGAGATCAAAGTAGCGCATCACATCACGCGCGGCCTGGCGAACCGGGTCGTCCAGCCCCTGTTCCTGCAAGCGCGCCTGCAGGCGCAAGATGAGCAGCAGCATGCGCTCCACGCGCTCATGGCAGGCACTCAGCATCTCAAACGGGGCCTCAAATCCCACGGCTGGCGCGGATTGACCGGGCTGGGAAATTTGCATGAGAGAGACGGAAGTGGCCATGATCAACCCAGGTTAACCGCCTGCCCTTGTGGGTCAAACGGGATAAAGGCAGCGATCTGCCCTTGTTTGATCGATTCAATCATGCGTTCCAAAGGTTGGTCAGCATCGGCACTGGTCAGTGCTTTGCCGGGCGCGCCCGACATGGCCGCAGCAAACACCATACCCCAAGGTTTGCCAAACAGCGCCGCTTCTGCGACCAGATCGGCAAAAGTGGCCAATTCATCGGGCGCCTTGTCGACACACATCTGCGGCACAAGCGCCCCGCCTTGGCCGCGCTCAAAACTGGCGCGCTGGTCAGCGGTGGCGTCGTCGGGCAACTCAACCGCAGCAAAAACAAACAGCAGGCGTTGGGGTTGCTGCTGCGCGCGCGCGGCATTCAAAAGATCGTCAAAAGTAGCGATGGTCATGGGGTTTCCTGTTCAAGTATCTTAAATATTCATCGCCACGGGTGGGTCAGGTACCCAGACCAGATTCACCCGTTGCGCCCGCTCCGAACACACTCAGGTAGTCGGCCACCGCAGGGCGGGGTCGCGGAGCGCGCAACGAAGCCGCACGGCCCATGCTGATGAAGCACACGGCGTGTTCATTGGAATCCAGCCGCAAATGCGAGCGCAGGGCCTGTGACTTGAGGGCTTTGCCGCTGGTGAGCGACGAACCAAACCCCAAGGCTGTGGCCATGAGCAAAACATTCTGCACCGCGCAGCCAGCGGAAATGAAGCGTTCGTTGGCGTCGATCTCGGGATCGCCACACGCCACATCCACGATCAGCAGCAACAGCAAGGGCGCGCGAAAAGCCTTCTCCCGCGCCTGCGCCTGCTGCTCATCGGAGGCGCCGGGATCTCGTTCCAGCAGCGCCTGGGCAAACAGCTCGGCCAGCGTGGCGCGCTGCTCCAAGGGCACCAGCACAAACCGCCACGGCATCAGCTGGCCATGATCGGGCGCGGCCGCAGCGGCACCCAGAATGGCTTCGAATTCATCGGCGTCGGGCCCCGGTGCTGCCAGGCGCTTGGGCAAGACGGTGCGGCGGGCATGGATCAACGCCCCGGTCAGGGTGGCGTCATCGGGAGCGGTGGGGAACGGGTCGCCGGTCATGGGGGTGGTCAACACAGGCTCATCCCGGCCGACCATCGGCGCGAAGCCGACCGAACCAGCCCATGAGCCGCAGGCTCCACACCACCACCACCCCGGCCCACAACGCGGCGGCCGCCACCAGCACAACGGCGGGCGCCTGGGGCAAGGCGCCCGCGATGCGCAGCAACACGGCGAACTGCAAGGCCCAGAACAGCACCCACATCAGGTTGTCGGCCACCAACGGTCGCCCGCTGTGCCCACAGGCCACGCGCGTGACCATGGCCAGCAGCAGGGAACCCAGGCAGCCCATGGTGAGCGCGTGCAACGCCCCCAGGCCCAAGGCCGGCACCCCGGCCTGCAAGCCCAGCAATTGAGAGGCACCGGCGAGCACAAAGCTCAAGCCCAGCCAGACAAAACCCAGGTGCAACATGGCCAGCAGGCGCACCTTGAGGCTTTGCACCAAGCCCCAGGCCACCCCCAGCCAGATCAGCACACCGCCAGCCGCCAACTCGGACAGACCTTGAAACAACATCCAGGCGCGCGGCAGCGGTACGGGCAAGGTGAGCATCCAGACCGACACCCACTCCAGCACCGCCGCAGCCAGCATCACCCACAACACCCAGAACGGGCGCCAGCTATGGACCATGGGCACGGCGCTGGAGGTAAAAAACGGAATCATGCGGTGGGCCACGGCCAGGTAGGTCGGGACCACAAAGCCCCACAACCCACTGAGCACGCAGGCCAGCGCCAGGTCCACCGCCCCCAGCGCGGTGGCGACAGCGATGCCCGCCACGCTGAGCACGCCCACCCCAGCGGCCACCGCAACCACCTTCGCGTGCACGCGGTCGCTCTGGGTGCTCGCGCGCACCAGCCCCCAAAAGCGCCAGGTCTGCAAACCCAGGCCCAACGCAGCCAGCGATACGCCCACCACAGCCAGCGCGCCCTGCGTGTGCCCCCCGGCCAGCCAGAGCAACCAGCCCAGAGCTTGCAAAAGCGAGCTGGGCAGCAGATCGCGCGCCCCGGGGCCCGGCACACCCAGCCACTTCGGGCCGGCGGTGAACAGAAAGCCCGCAAAAAACAGGGGGATGAAGCCCAGGCTCATCAGCGCTGCGTGGGTGAGCGTGGGCGAAAGGGCGTAGCCCAAGCCCAGCCAACCGGTGGCGCGGTCGAGCTGCACCAGCGCCCACCACACGCCCGAAGCCAGCAGCAGGCACATGGCCAGAAAGAAGCCCAACCGGTGGGGCGCGAGCAAGAGGTGGTTCAGGCGCCAGGAAGCCGGCGCCGCCACAACGTCAGTCGGGCGCTGACCCGCTGCTCGCTGCGCGGTTGCGCGCAACGGAGGCAACGGTTTGGCACCCGGCGAGGTCATCCACAGCTGCCCAGGTGGCCACACTGGGTGCAGTAGTCGCAGCCGTCCTTGCGGATCATGGCGTGTGCACCGCACTCAGGGCATTTTTTGCCGGCCATCACGGTCGACGGAATGCCCGGCAACTCTGGGGCGGCAGCGCCGTGGCTCACTTCAGCCTGGGGTGCTTTGGCTTTGTCGGTGCGGCGCGAAATGATGTTTTGCAGCGCAAACGCAATGGCCGCCACTTCGGAGTCGTGCCACATGGGAATGTGGGTTCCGTCGGCTTTTTCGTAGGTGCCCAGGCGCACCGGGCCCCGGTCCCAGGCGACCTTGCGCATGTCGCCCAGTGCGCGCTCGAGGAAGCCCCCACGCGCGGCCAAGGACAAGATGCGCATGGTGGAGGTGATCCATTGCTGCGACTCGCCGTTTTGGCCCACCGGCATGAAGAACTCGATGGCGCGGTCCACCGTGTCGTCGCCTTCGCCCGTGGGCACGGGCAGGAAAGACACCACGATGTAAAGCGTGTTGTGGCCTTCTTGCGTCCAGTACTCGATCTTGTCGGCCACGGCCGACAGCGCACCCTTGGGGCGGCTCTCGATCACGGTGCGCATCGGGTCTGCGAGCATTGCCGACGCTGCGGGCGCGCTGGCAGCCACCGCAGCGGCCGCATCGGCGGCTGCGCTGCCGGTGTCCAGAACCGAACCCAGGATGCTGTTGGGGCGGTAGGTGGCCATGCCCTTCAGGTGGGCGCGCCAGGCTTGCTGGTAAAGGTTCTTGAAATCGTCGAACGGGTAGTCGGCCGCCACGTTGACCGTTTTGGAAATGGCCGTGTCCACAAAGGGTTGCACAGCTTCCATCATGCCGATGTGCTCGGTGGCCGTCATGCCCAGCGCGTTCACAAAATACTCGGGCAGGTTGTTCACATCACCGCCCAGCTCGCGGTACAGGCGCCAGGCGTGGTCTTCCACCGCGTATTCGCTGGTGCTGCCGTCGGACTCGCGCTTTTTGCGGCGGTACATCCAGGAGAACGGTGGTTCGATGCCATTGGAAGCGTTGTCGGCAAAGGCCAGGCTCACCGTGCCGGTGGGGGCGATGGACAGCAGGTGGCTGTTGCGGATGCCGTGCTTGCGGATCAGGGCCTTGATCGCCTCGGGCAGGCGGCTGGCAAAGGTGCCTTTGGCCAGATAACCCTTGGCGTCGAACATCGGAAACTTGCCCTTTTCCTGGGCCAGCGCCACCGAAGCGGTGTAGGCAGCGTCGCGCATGCGTTCGGCGATCTTGGCAGCGGTCACGCGGCCTTCGTCACGGTCGTAGCGCTGGCACAGCATGGCCAGCGCATTGCCCATGCCGGTGAAGCCCACACCAATGCGGCGCTTGGCGGCGGATTCGGCGCGTTGCTGCTCCAGCGGCCAGAAGGTCACGTCGAGCACGTTGTCGAGCGCACGCACCTGCGTGGCGACCACTTGTTCAAACGATTCAAAATCGAACGAAGGCACACCGCCGAAACCAAAGGGGTTGCGCACAAAACGCGTCAGGATGACCGGGCCCAGGTCGCAGCAACCGTAGGGCGGCAGCGGCTGCTCACCGCAGGGGTTGGTGGCCGAGATCGTTTCGCAATAATTCAGGTTGTTGTCGGTGCCGATCTGGTCCAGGAACAGGATGCCCGGCTCGGCGAAGTCGTAGGCCGACTTCATGATGGTGTCCCACAACTCGCGCACAGCCAGCGTCTGGTAGACCCACTGGCCGTCGGTGCGCTGGTAAGCGCCCTTTTCGATCAGCTTGGCGCTGGGCTTGGCCTTGTGCACCAGTTCCCAGGGCTGGTCTTGGCCCACCGCCTCCATGAAGGCATCGCTCACGCCCACGGACACGTTGAAGTTGTTCCAGCGGCCAGGCGTGCGCTTGGCGGTGATGAACTCCATCACGTCGGGGTGGTCGATGCGCAGCACGCCCATCTGGGCGCCGCGACGTGCGCCTGCGCTCTCCACCGTGGAGCAAGACTGGTCAAACACATTGATATAGCTGCACGGACCCGACGCCATGGAGTGCGTGCCCTTGACCTCGGCGCCCTTGGGGCGGATGCGCGAAAAGTCGTAACCCACACCGCCACCCCGTCGCATGGTCTCGGCCGCTTCGCGCAGGGCTTCGTAAATGCCCGGGAAGCCTTCGTCGTCCATGCCCTGGATGCAATCGCCCACGGGTTGCACAAAGCAGTTGATCAGCGTGGCCTGGATATCGGTGCCCGCAGCGCTCATGATGCGGCCCGCGCCAATGGCGCCGGCGTGCAGGTTGTCCAGGAACACCTGTTCCCACTTGGCCCGGTCCGCCTCGCTCTCAACGGAAGCGAGCGCTCGCGCCACACGGCGGTAGAGGTCTTCCACACCGGTCTCGCCGGGCTTCAGGTATTTCTCGGCCAGGACGTCCTGGCTGATGGGCTGGGTCTGGGTCAAATCCTGCGGACGCAGGCTGGAATCGCGTTTCATCGGGTGAAGTTTCCTGAGGGGGCAATAGAGGGGTGTACGCGGGTCAGAAATCGGCAACGAAATGGACCGGCGGAGACCAATAGCCTAACGCAAGAAGTGGCCAAACAGCGCCATCGTCGGGTTCAATCGGGTCACAAAAAAGGTCTTTTGCCACACTTTTTATCCGGGTTAAATACGCCGGCCGCTCAAACCCCTTCAATCAATTGGTCTTCTTGCTCTACATAAGGCTGGTAGGGGCCCGTTCCGCTGTGGGAGGCGACCGACGACGGCACGAACGCGCCTTGTTCTGCATCAAAAACATGCACCTCCCCGTCTTCCAGCACACAGTGCCAGCCGTGCAGGCTGAGTTGCCCGGCCTCGACCGAGCGACGCACAAAGGGGTATTCCATCAGCCGCTCCAGCTGCAAGACCACCGCACGCTGCTCGGTCCGGCGCAACACCTCCGCCCCGGGCTGCATCGGCAGCAAGGCGTCATCTACCAGTTTGAGCCACGCGGTGAGCGCCACCGCTTCGGCGGGTGCCCCCTCGTACGCTGCTTTGATCGCGCCGCAATGGCTGTGGCCACAAATGATGATGCGCTCCACCTTCAAGCTCAGCACAGCAAACTCGATCGCCGCCGTGGTGCCATGCAGGCCATAGGAGCCGTCATAGGGCGGCACAAACGCCCCCACATTGCGCACCTGAAACAACTCCCCTGGCCCCGCACCCGTCAACAAGTGCGGCACCAGCCGCGAATCGGAACAGCCAATGAACAGCGTCTTGGGGTGCTGCCCATGGGCCACCAAATCCTGAAAGCGCTGCTGGTTGCGCGGGAAATAGTCCGAATGGAAATCCCGCAGGCGCAGCAAGAGATCGTCTTGTTCGGGAAGTGTCTTCATATCGAAATCCTCCGGTCTGTCCAAGGCAAGTCAGGACAGCGACGACCCCAACCCAGGATGCCGCGGAACCGGCTTTGCCGGGCCGCCAGCATCGCCCCCTTGAGGGGGTCGCGCGCAGCGCGGCGGGGGTGGGTCATTGCACCAGCGGCGAATCAGTCCCTTCCAACTCAAGGCCCTCGACTTTGGATTCACCCACCAGCAACAGCATGTACTGCCGCAGGGCAGTCGTGCGCGATTGCAACTGCAGCCTCGACGAGATTTGCTCGCGCAACTCGGAAAACTCAGGCAAACGGCCCTTCTTGCGGCCCAGCACTTCAATGATGTGCAGGCCAAAACGCGTGTGCACGAGTCGCGGGTGAACACCCATGCCCCAGCGCGAATCGCTCTGGAAAAACAGCTCGTTGGCCAACTCGGGCGCACAGTCTTCCGGCGTGAGCCAGCCCAGGTCACCCCCCTGGGTGCTGGATGGGCAGTTGGACAACTCCGCCGCCAGTTTCTCGAAATGGCCGGGCGCGACTTCTTTGCGCGTCAGCTCCAGAAGCGCCACCTCGGCACGCTGCGAAAGGGCGTGCACATTCACACCGGGTGTGACCGCAAACAGGATGTGGCGCACATGCAGGGCCTGCCCCACGATGAAGCGGTTCTTCTTCGCCTCATAGTGGCGCTGGCACTCCGATTCGCTGGGCTCTGGCACTTCCACCGCCGACTCCACCATGGCCTCCATGATCTGGCGCTGCGCCTCGTCGGGCTCTCGGTAGCTCAGGCCGCCGTAACGCGGCAGCAAGCCCGCCTTGACCCCTTGCTGGCGCAGCAACTCGGTGTAGGCGCGCTCGCGCAGCACCTGGGGGTCCAGCGTTTCGCCCGGTTCGTGCAAGGCAATGCCATTGACGCTCGCCATTTGGGGCTGTGCCAACCCGGCGCAGGCGCAGCTGTCGCTGCCGCAACCGGTGGATGAAGAAGTCGTAGAAGAAGCGTTCATGGCAAATATCCTTTGGGTGAACTCGCGACGATCAGGCGGCAGGGTCACGTTGGCTCAGGGGCGCTTTGGGCGTCATGCCCAAGCGGCGGCTGCGCACCACCTGATAAGGGCGGAACACATAGGCCAGCGTGCCAAAGCCACTCCACACGTGCACCAGTCGGGTGAAGGGGAAGATGAAGAAAATGCTCATGCCCAGGAACATGTGGGCCTTGAAGATGGGGTGCATGCCCAGCATCAGCTCGGCCGCACCGCCACGGAAGGTCACGATGCGTTGAGCCCACTCGGCCAGAATCATCATCACCGAGCCGTCCAGGTGTTGACCCGACAGCGGCACGGTGGCCAGGCCCAGCGCAAACTGCAACCACAACAACCACAACAACACGATGTCGCTCGTCTTGGAATTGGCGCGGATGCGGTCATCGCTCAGGCGGCGGTGCAAGAGCAAGCTCACGCCCACAAACCCGAACAGGCCAAAGATGCCGCCCGAGATCATGGCGAGCAGCTGTTTGTTGCCCGCCGTCAGGAAGGCTTCGTACACAAAATGCGGCGTGAGCATGCCGAAGGTGTGACCGAAGAACAGAAACAAGACGCCAACGTGGAACAGGTTGCTGCCCCAGCGCAATTGCCCATGGCGCAGCAGCTGCGAGGAGTCGCTCTTCCAGGTGTACTGATCGCGGTCGAAGCGCATCAGGCTGCCGAGCAGAAACACGGCCAGGGCGATGTAGGGATACACGCCAAAAACAAGGTGGTTGAGGTAGGTCATGGTGAATACTCCGTGTCCGTTCAGGCTGTGGCGCGTTCTGACGCACCAGCCGGTTTCTTGCGAACGATGTGAATCGGCTGGGCCTCGCCAGGGCCGGCCTGGCCTTTGGTGCTGCAGCCATCAAACGCTTCGGGCTCGGCCCAGGCATCGTCAATGGCTTCGTCGGCCTGGATGGCCACAGCCTGGGCCTTCTGCCCAGACAGCTCCAGCACCGCTGCGATCACCGCCGCGTAAGGGCTTTCACGCTTGAGCAAACCGCTGAAAATGGCGTTCAAGATGTGGGCCATTTCGCCCAGGAAAGCCTTGGCCAGCCCGGGCGGCTGGGTGGAGGCGAACTCCAGCACCACACACAGGTGGTCGGGCAATTCCTCAGGGCCCAGGAACAGCCCGGCCTTTTCGTAGGTCTGCACCAGATCGACCATCGCCGGGCCGCGGTCACGCGAATCGCCGTGCACGTGTTCAAACAGGTGAAGCGAGGTTGAGCGGCCGCGGTCGAAGGTCTCGACGAAGCGGGCTTCTACCTCCAGAGGGTCCAGCCGCTTCAGCTCAGCGGCCAGCGCGCGCAACTCTGCGCGCCGCGGTGCAGGCACAGCCTCTTCTTCGTCGATGGCCGCAATCAGCGGGGCCAGATCGGCGCGCAGATCGGCATCGGGGTACGCCAGCAAACGGGCCAGAGCGCGCAGGGAATAACGGGTTTCTTTCATGGCGAGCTCCTTCAGACCACGGATTGAATCGGAATCGTGCGGCGCTTTTCGCCGCCGAACAGACTGGTTTCGCTGGCGCCGTCAGAGCACCCATTGCCAAACGTGAAGCCGCAGCCACCGCGCATGTCAAAGGTGTTTTCGGCGTACTCGCGGTGCGAGGTAGGGATCACGAAACGGTCTTCGTAGTCGGCGATGGCCATGATCTGGTACATCTCTTCCACCTGCGCCACCGTCAAGCCGGTTTGCTCCAGCACAGCAAGGTTTTGCACCCCGTCCACGTGCTTGGCGCGCTGGAAGGCACGCATGGCCAGCATGCGCTCCAACGCTCGCACCACCGGGCCGGTGTCGCCGGCGGTCAGCAGGTTGGCCAGGTATTGCACCGGGATGCGCATCTGCGACACATCGGGCAACTCGCCATTCGACGTCATGTGCCCCGCGTTGACCGCCGAGGTGATGGGCGAGAGCGGTGGCACATACCAGACCATGGGCAGGGTGCGGTATTCGGGGTGCAGCGGCAAGGCCACTTTCCACTCCATGGCCATTTTGTAAACCGGGCTGTTTTGAGCGCCGGTGATCCAGGCATCAGGTATGCCATCCAGGCGCGCCTGCTCAATCACCTTGGGATCGTTGGGGTTCATGAAAATGTCGAGCTGGGCCTGGTACAGGTCCTTCTCGTCGGGCACGCTGGCGGCTTCCAGAATGCGATCGGCGTCGTACAGCACCACGCCCAGGTAGCGGATGCGGCCCACACAGGTTTCCGAACAGACCGTTGGCTGGCCGGCTTCGATGCGCGGGTAGCAGAAGATGCACTTCTCGGCCTTGCCACTTTGCCAGTTGTAATAAATCTTCTTGTAAGGGCAACCGCTCACGCACATGCGCCAGCCGCGGCACTTGTCTTGATCGATCAACACAATGCCGTCGTCTTCGCGCTTGTAGATCGAACCCGATGGGCATGAGGCCACGCAAGCGGGGTTCAAGCAGTGCTCGCACAGGCGTGGCAAGTACATCATGAAAGTGTTTTCGAACTGGCCCACCATGTCGCGCTGGGCCTGCTCGAAGTTCGCCAGGTTGGCGTCCTTGCTGCGCTTGCTGAACTCACCGCCAAGAATTTCTTCCCAGTTTGGGCCCCACTCGATCTTCTCCATGCGCTTGCCGGTGATCAAAGAACGTGGGCGCGCGGTGGGCGGCGCCTTGGTTTCCTTGGCCGACTGCAGGTGGTCGTAATCGAAGGTGAAGGGTTCGTAGTAATCGTCGATCTGCGGCATGTTGGGGTTGCTGAAGATCTTCATCAACAGCGACCACTTGCCCCCTTGCTTGGGCTGAATGGAGCCGTCGGCTTTGCGGACCCAGCCACCGTTCCACTTGTCCTGGTTTTCCCAGTCTTTGGGGTAACCAATACCGGGCTTGGTCTCAACGTTGTTGAACCAGGCGTATTCCATGCCAGGGCGGCTGGTCCAGACGTTTTTGCAGGTCACCGAGCAGGTGTGGCAACCAATGCACTTGTCCAGGTTCAGCACCATGGCAATTTGAGCGCGAATTTTCATGTTGTTTCTCCTGTGCGTGCTTAGGCTTGAACCGTGTCCGTGCCCTGGCCGTCATGCCAGTCAATTTTTCGCATCTTGCGCACGATGACGAACTCGTCGCGGTTGGTGCCGATGGTTCCGTAGTAGTTGAAGCCGTAGCTGAACTGCGCGTAGCCGCCGATCATGTGCGTGGGCTTGGTGACGATGCGGGTCACCGAGTTGTGAATTCCACCGCGCGTTCCGGTGATCTCGGCACCGGGGGTGTTGATGATCTTCTCCTGCGCGTGGTACATCATCACCATGCCGTTTTTGACCCGCTGGCTCACCACCGCACGCGCCGCAATGGCGCCGTTGGTGTTGAACAGTTCCACCCAGTCGTTGTCCACAATGCCGGCGCTCTTGGCGTCGTCTTCGCTCAACCAGATCACCGGGCCGCCCCGGTTCAGCGTGAGCATCATCAGGTTGTCGGTGTAGGTCGAGTGAATGCCCCACTTCTGGTGTGGCGTGATGAAGTTGAGCGAAATTTCCGTGTTGCCGTTGGGCTTGCGGTCGATCATCTCGTTCACCGTCTTCAAATCGACCGGTGGGCGGTAGGTCGTCATGCCTTCACCGAACGCGATCATCCAGGGGTGGTCAAGGTAGAACTGCTGGCGACCCGTGAGCGTGCGCCACGGGATGTATTCGTGCACGTTGGTGTAGCCGGCGTTGTAGCTGACGGTCTCGCTCTCAATGCCACTCCAGGTGGGCGAGCTGATGATTTTGCGCGGCTGGGCCTGAATATCGCGGAAGCGGATCTTTTCGTCTTCGCGGTGCAGGGCCAGATGGGTGTGGTCCCGGCCGGTGATTTTGCTCAGGGCATCCCAGGCTTTCACAGCCACATGGCCGTTGGTCTCGGGGGCCAGCTGCAACACCACCTCGCAGGCGTCGATATCGGACTCGATCTTGGCCATGCCCTTGGTGACACCTTCGGCCAGCACCTTGCCGTTGAGCTCTATCAGCTGCTGCACTTCGACGTCGGTGTTCCAGGCAATGCCTTTGCCACCGTTGCCCACCTTTTGCATCAGTGGACCCAGGGCCGTGAAACGCTTGAACGTGTTGGGGAAATCGCGTTCAACCACCGTGATTTGCGGCGCGGTCTTTCCAGGAATCAGTTCGCACTCTCCCTTGCTCCACTCTTGCACGCCAAACGGCTGCGCCAGTTCGGCGGGCGTGTCGTGCATCAATGGCGTGAGCACCACTTCTTTTTCCACGCCCAGGTGGCCCACGCAGACTTCGCTGTAAGCCTTGGCGAAACCTTTGTAGATTTCCCAGTCGCTGCGGCTCTGCCATGCGGGGTCCACCGCTGTTGACAGCGGGTGGATGAAGGGGTGCATATCGCTGGTGTTGAGATCGTTCTTCTCGTACCAGGTGGCCGTGGGCAACACGATGTCGGAATACAGACAGGTGGTGCTCATGCGGAAGTCGAGCGTGATCAACAGATCAAGCTTGCCTTCAGGTGCCTTGTCGTGCCATTTCACTTCGGTGGGCCTGGCCTCTTCAGGGCCCAGGTCTTTACCCTGCACACCGTGGGTCGTGCCCAAAAGGTGCTTCAGGAAATACTCGTGGCCCTTGCCGCTGGAGCCCAACAAGTTGGAGCGCCAGACAAACAGGTTGCGCGGCCAGTTGTCAGGATGGTCCGGGTCTTCACAGCTCATGGTGAGCGAGCCATCTTTCAGCGACTTGACGACGTAGTCTTTGGGGTCCATGCCCGCGGCAGCAGCATCCTTCACCACCTGCAGCGGGTTGGTCTGCAACTGCGGTGCGCTGGGCAACCACCCCATGCGCTCGGAGCGCACGTTGTAATCGATCAGGCTGCCACCGAATTTGGCTTTGTCGGCCAGCGGCGAGAGGATTTCTTCTACACCCAGTTTCTCGTAGCGCCACTGATCGGTGTGGGCATAAAAGAAGCTGGTGCCGTTCATCTGGCGAGGTGGGCGGATCCAGTCGAGCGCAAAAGCGAGCGCCGTCCAGCCGGTTTGTGGGCGGAGCTTTTCCTGGCCCACATAGTGCGCCCAGCCGCCGCCACTCTTGCCGATACAGCCGCACATCATCAGCATGTTGATGATGCCGCGGTAGTTCATGTCGCTGTGGTACCAGTGGTTCATGGCCGCACCGATGATGACCATGGACTTGCCCTTGGTCTTGTCGGCGTTGTCGGCAAACTGGCGCGCCACGGCAATCACCTGGTCGCGCTTGACGCCGGTGATCTTTTCTTGCCAGGCGGGGGTGTAAGGGGTGTCATCGTCGAAGCTGGTGGCGGCGTTTTCACCCGGCAAGCCACGTCCGACGCCGTAGTTGGCCACGGTCAGGTCAAACACCGTGGCGACCAGCATGGTGCGCTCTTCGCCTTCTTTGCCGAGCTTGATGCGGCGCACCGGCACCTGCCGAACGATCACGTCGCCCACCGCACCGGCCTGCTTGTTGGAGTCGAAATTGGGCGTGTCGATGCCACCGAAATACGGGAAGCCCACCTCGCCCACGTCGTATTCGCTGCCCTCGCCTTCCATCAAGCTGAGCTTGAGCTTTACTTCAGTATCGTGGCGCGCCTCCTTGTTTTCCAGGTTCCACTTGCCGGTGTCTGCGCGGCCTTCGGCGCCCCAGCGGAAACCAATGGAACCATTGGGCAAAACCACCTTGTCCTGCGTGTCGAACGCGAGGGTTTTCCAGTCGGCGTTGTTGTCCTGGCCGAGGTTGCCGTTGAAATCGCTGGCGCGCAGGTAGCGGCCAGGCACCACCACCGTGCGGCCGTCGGGCAAGGTGCGCTCTTCCAGTTGCACCAGCATGGGCATGTCGGTGAAGCGGCGCACGTAGTCGTCGAAATAGCTGCTGCGCTGCTTGCCGCCTTCGGGGAAGTAAAACTCTTTCAGGATCACATGGCCCATGGCCATGGCGATGGCCGCGTCTGTGCCCTGCTTGGGGTGCATCCACAAATCACAGAGCTTGCTGATCTCGGCGTAGTCGGGCGTGATGGCCACCGTCTTGGCGCCCTTGTAGCGCACCTCGGTCAGGAAGTGGGCGTCGGGGGTGCGCGTTTGCGGCACGTTGGAGCCCCACGCAATGATGTAGGTGGAGTTGTACCAGTCGGCCGACTCGGGCACGTCGGTTTGCTCGCCCCACACCTGCGGGCTGGCGGGCGGCAAATCGCAATACCAGTCGTAAAAACTCAGCGGCACGCCACCGATCAGTCCCAGGTAGCGCGAGCCGGCCGCGTAGCTGATCATGGACATGGCGGGAATGGGCGAGAAGCCGATCACGCGGTCCGGTCCGTACTTTTTGGCGGTGTACACGTTGGCGCTGGCGATGAGCTGGTTGACCTCATCCCAGGTGCTGCGCACCATGCCCCCCAGGCCACGTTGCTGTTGCCATTCTTTGCGGGCCGATTCGTTTTCAACAATGCTGGCCCAGGCGTCGACCGGGCTCTTGGACACAGCCAATGCGGCGCGCCAGTGCTTGAGCAGGCGCGCGCGGATCATGGGGTACTTCACGCGGTTGGCGGAGTACAGGTACCAGGAATACGAGGCACCACGGGCACAGCCACGTGGCTCGTGGTTGGGCAGATCGGGCCGCGTTCGCGGGTAGTCGGTCTGCTGGGTTTCCCAGGTAACGATGCCGCCCTTGACATAAATCTTCCACGAGCAGGAGCCCGTGCAGTTCACACCGTGGGTGGAGCGCACGATCTTGTCGTGGGCCCAGCGGTTGCGGTAGGCGTCTTCCCAGGTGCGGTCTTCACCGGTGACGGTACCGTGGCCATCGGAGAAGCTCTCCGTTGGGGCAGAAAAGTGGCTGAGGCGATCGAGGAAGTGGCTCATGTGAGGTCTCCAGAAATGAAAGGGGCTGCTGCAAGTTGCAGAACCGGTGCGCGTGAAGTTGTTGAAGCCAGGGACACCGCCGGGCTGGCTTTGCCAGACGGCTGGTGTCGCCCCACTTCCAGGGGGGTGGCGCCGAAGGTGACGCGGGGGGTAGCCATTTCCTTCAAGGGTTTTTGATTTCTGCGCCCGCGCGCAGGTAGAACCACCAGTTCAGGATCAGGCACAGTGCATAGAACACCGCAAATCCGTACATCGCCATCTCGGGCGTGCCCAACTTGATTTGCTGGCCGATCACCACCGGGGCGATGAAGGCGCCATAGGCGGCCACGGCCGATGTCCAGCCCAGCACGGGGCCTGCCTGCTGACGGTCAAAAATCACGCCAATGCTGCGAAAGGTGGAACCGTTGCCGATGCCGCTGGCGGCGAACAGCACCATGAACAACGCGAGGAAGACAAAAAAGTATTCTTCAGGCGTGGCCGACTGGTAGGCCAGTTGCATCACATAACCCACCGCGACACCGGCGGCCGCCATCACAGCGCACACCCATTGGGTCACGATGGAACCACCCACCTTGTCGGAAAGCCAGCCGCCGACAGGACGAATCGCGGCACCCACGAACGGGCCGATCCAGGCGTAGGTCAGCACCGACGGCCCGTTGGGATTCGCCAGGGTGTGTTGCATGACGCCATTGGCATCCACCACGTGGCTGATACCAAAAATCACCTTCATCGCCAGCGGCAGCGCGCCCGCGAAGCCGATGAACGAGCCGAAAGTGACGATGTACAAAACGGTCAGCGACCAGGTGTGCTTGTTGCTGAAGATCGCGAACTGCTTGGCCACGTTTTCTTTCATCGCACCAAAGGCGGTGAGCTTCATCACCATCAGCGTGCTCACGATGATCAGCGGCATGGCGAGCCACATGTTCAACACGCCCAGGCCACTGGGTGCGGGCAAATACAGGTACAGGCCCACACCCGCGGGAATAAACGACAGGGTGTAGAGCCAGGTGATCTTGGCAAATGCGACGATGGGGCTACCGGTGTCGGGCGAAACCGTCTTCAGGTTGTTCATGCCGAACCAGCACAGAACAGCCAGCGGCACCAACGACAGCAGCCAGGCAAAGCCTGCGTTTTGAATCCATGTTTCGGTGCCCGCAGGAATCTTGCCGAAGATCCAGCCGCTGTCTTTCGCCAGTGTCATCGGCTCGCCGCCCAGAGCGCCCAGCAGCGGTAAGGTCATCACCAGCGGGATCACGATCTGCATGGTGGTCACGCCAAGGTTGCCGAGGCCGGCGTTCAGACCCAGGCCGGTGCCCTGCAGGCGCTTGGGGAAGAAGGTGGAGATGTTGGACATCGACGAGGCGAAGTTGCCGCCGCCCACGCCGCACCACAAGGCCATCAGCTGGAATGACCACAGCGGCCACTCGGGGTGCTGCAGCACGATGCCCGTGCCGATGGCTGGCGCCAGCAGCATGGCCGTGGTGAGAAAGATGGTGTTGCGCCCGCCGGCCAGCCGGATCAGGAACGAAGCAGGGATGCGCATCGTCGCGCCCGCCAGGCCCGCAATCGCGGTCAGGGTGAACAACTCGGCCTGGCTGAAGGGGTAGCCCAGGTTCATCATCTGCACGGTGATGATGCCCCACATGCCCCAGACCGCAAAGCCGCAGAGCAGTGCCGGAATCGAGATCCAGAGGTTGCGGTAGGCAATCTTCTTGCCCGTGGATTCCCAGAACTGCTCGTCCTCGGGTCGCCAGTCCTGGATGTCGGGACCGGTGTTGGTCTTTTGATTCATGGTGTTTTCTGGCCCTGGGGCTCAGTTTTGGGTGGAAAGGGTTTTGGACGGATCGCCCATCGGACTGGCCTTGCGCACTTCGGTCCAGTACATCCAGATCAGGGAAACCCAGACCACGCCGTACATGAGCATGAAGGCGCTGGAGCGCACGCCGGTGAGGTCCATCAGGACGCCAAAAAGAATGGGGAGAATGAACCCGCCCATGCCGCCGGCCAGGCCCACGATGCCGCTGATGGCGCCGATGTTGCCGGGGTAGTCGTTGGCGATGTACTTGAAGACACTGGCCTTGCCGAAAGCGAAGGCGATGCCCAGGGTGAACATCAGGAAGGTGAACGCGTACACGTTCAGGCCCAGGTGGAAGGTGGCCGCACCGTTGACGGTCATCACGGTGAAATCGGTCTGCGGGTACGACAACAGGAACAGGCAGATCCAGCTCACCCACATCACCCACCAGGTCACGCTGTGGGCCCCGTATTTGTCTGACATGGCGCCACCCACGGCACGCAAGACGCCGCCAGGCAAAGAGAAGCAGGCGGCCAGCAAGGCGGCCACACGGATGTCGAGCCCGTATTCACCCACGTAGTACTGCACCATCCACAGGCTCAACGCCACATAGCCGCCAAACACGATGCTGTAGTACTGGCAGTACTTGAGCACGCGGGGGTCTTTCAGAGACTTGAGCTGGTCGGTGAACTTGGTGTTGGACGGCACCAGGTGGGCGGGGTCCTGGTGACTGAACAACCAGAACACGATCACGGTGCCGAGCATGATGGCGGCGTAAACCTTGGGCACCATGGTCCAGCCGAAAGCCACCAGCAAGGCGGGCGCGACAAACTTGTTGAGCGCCGCACCGGCATTGCCGGCACCAAAGATGCCCATGGCCAGACCCTGGCGGTTCTTGGGAAACCAGCGGGCCACATAGGGCGTTCCGACCGAGAACGAGCCACCCGCCAGCCCCAGCACCAGACCGATGGTCAGGAAGTGCCAGTACTCGGTGGCATAGGCCATGAGCCAGATGGCGGGTACCGTGGCGGCCAACAGGGCCGTCATCACGATACGGCCACCGTATTTGTCGGTCCAGATGCCCAACGGCACGCGCACCAGCGAGCCCGAAAGGACCGGCATCGCCATCAACAAGCCGAATTCGGTGGCGTTCAGGCCCAGCGTTTGTTTCAGCGGAATGCCGACAACGGCAAACATCATCCACACCATGAAGCACACGGTGAAGGCCAACGTGCTGACGATCAGCACCGACCAGGCATTTTTTGGTTTCTCAACTCAGAGGCCATGTTCTTTCTCCAGAAGACATGGCATGACTGTCCGCTGTTCAGGCCTGACTGAACATCCACCAATGGGCCGTCTGTGCCCGTCCAAAAGAACGATGGCCCCATTCGGGGCCATCGTTCTGAGGAACTACCGGGGCCTCAATAGACGCCGGACTTGATCTGGATCATGTGAGGCCTTGCGAAGTGGCGTATACCGCCGCTTGAACCCGCGAGCTCAGACCCAGCTTGCGCAGAATGTGCTGCACGTGGATCTTCACCGTGGTCTCGGCGATGTTCAGTTCGCGGGCAATCACCTTGTTGGCGTCGCCCCTCGCGATCAGCAACAAAATTTCGCGCTCTCTGGGAGACAGTGACAGCAAGGCTTCGGATGCACGGGTATGGCCTGCGCCGGAAACCAAGGCTGGGGCCTGGTCTACCGTGCTGGACCCTGGCTTGGCCCGGAACGCCGAAACCAGCTTGGTCATCATTTCGGGGCTGATGATGGATTCGCCGTCCAGTACCTTGACGATGGCATCGCACAGGTGGTCGGACTCCACCGTTTTGAGCAAGTAGCCATCGGCACCCGCCCGCAAGGCTTCGGCCAGGTCTTTCGCGTCTTCGCTCACCGTCAGCATGAGCACCCGGGCATTGGGAGCGGCCTCCTTGAGGGCCGGGATGGCATTGACACCGTGCACACCGGGCAGGTGGTTGTCCAGCAAGATGAGATCGGGTTGAACCTCGGCGAGCCTTCGCAGCGCCTCCCCCACATCACCCGCTTCAGCGCTCACTTCAAATCGGTCATCTTGCTCCAGCAGCGCGCGCAGGCCCCGGCGAAAGAGGTTGTGGTCATCCACCAGCAGCAGCTGGATTCGGTGCGAGGCAACTTCAGTCATGCGCAACAAGGGTCAGGTTAGACGGCCGCAGCGCCCCGGGCTGCGGCGCAGCGGTGCCGGCCACCGGATGGGGCGGCAAGGTCAGCTCCAGCCGGGTGCCATGGCCCGGCGAGGTTTTCAAACTCACGGTGGCGCCAATGCGCCCGGCACGTTCATGCATGATTTTTCGGCCCACATGGGTTTCGTTCAAAGTGACGCTGCTGTTAAAGCCTGCGCCATCGTCTTCCACCGCAAAACGCCACGCTTCGCCTTTTTCCACCGACAGGGTGACTCGCGTGGCCTTGGCGTGTTTGCGCACGTTGGACAGGGCCTCTTGCACCACATGCAACACCTGCACCTGCACATCGGGCGGCAGGGGCAGGCCTTCACCGCGGACGTCCAGGCGGGTGGCAAGACCGGTCTGGTGTTTGAATTTTTGCAACGTTTCGTTGAGGGCTTCTTCAATGTTTTCGGCACTGGTGCGTGTGCGAAAGTGCACCAGGAGTTCACGCACATCGCCAATGCTTTCGCGCAGCCCTTCGTCGAGTTCGTTCAGCGAAGCCTGCACCTTGTCCGGCTGGTCCCGGTTCACAGCGGTGCGCAACAGCTGAGCCTGAATTTTGAGGAACGCCAGCGACTGCGCGATGGAATCGTGGAGCTCGCGCGCCAGCAAGGAACGCTCCTCGCCCACCGCTGCTTCGCGCTCCAGCGCCGCTGCGCGCAAGCCCTCCAGCGCGCTGGCCAGGTGGCTCGCCAACGCATCGAGCAACTCAACCTCGTCGGCATTGAGCTGGACCTCTTCTCGGAAAAACAGATCCACCTCACCGATCAGACGCGCCTGCAAGCGCACCGGCACGCTCACCAGGCTGGTGTAGCCGGCCTTGGCGCAATGCTGCATGGGTGCGGCTTCATGGCTCCGGATGGGAATCACGCGGGTTCTGGCGTCGAACTTGAGGTTGCCGCAGGCACAGGCGCCGGCGATCAGGCAGCGCTCGTCTTCTTGCATGTCGGCCGGAAAGGCATCGGTGGCCAGCATGAGGTAGCGCTGGTTGGCTTCGTCCGACCAGCGCACCGCCACCGCGTCGGCCTTCATCACCGCCCGCACGCGGCTGGAGAAACCTTTGGAGAGTTCTTCGATGGAGTTGGCCTTGGCCAGAAAAGCGCTGACTTCGTACAGGGCCTCCAGCCTTGCGCGCTGCGCTTCAATGCGATGCGTCTTGCTTTGCACCTTGGATTCCAGCCCGGTGTAGAGCGATTGCAGGGTGGCCGCCATGCGGTTGAATCCACCGGCCACCTGGCCAAACTCATCGTTGGTGTCCACTTCGACGCGCGTGCCGAAATCGCCCGCCTCCAGGCGCGCCAGGCCGCGGTGGAGCTGCCCCAGCGGATTGATCACGTACATGTAGCCTGTGTAGAGCATCACCACGGCGCCCAGCACGGCCAGGGCCATCATCACCATCTGGAACAGATTCAATATGGCGGTGTAACCCGACAGCTGCTTTTCGATGGTGGACACAAAGCGGTTGGTGGCCAACACAAAATCACCAGCCAGCCTTTGCGAGTCCGCGGGATCCAGCCGTCCGCGCTGCAACCACTCTTCCCGCTCGGCCATCCAGAGCGCTTGGACCGCCGCGAACTCGCGGCGCGCGGCCTCGTCCCAGGGCACAAACAGAGGGCGGGACGCATCGCCACGGCGCAGCAAAGCCAGGCTCTGGTCAAACTCGGCCACCAGGGTGGCTATCCGGTCGGGCGGCGCCTGGGCCTGAACCGCACTGGCCAGCCGCCAGGTCTGCATGCGCATGCGCCCGGCTTCGTTGACGGCCGCAGCGCCGCCTTCCAGCTGCCAGGTCACCCACAAAGTCAGGCCGATGGAAGTGAGCGCCAGCAGCAACAAGCCTGCGCCAATGCGCATGAGTTTGTTGGAAAGGGATACGTTGGCCGACATGGCGCTAGGGTAGTGGTTTTTCGACCGAATCGGAAACCGGCGCCGGAAGTCGCGCGACCAGGGCGCAAAGGACCTATTCTTCAGCGGGATTTATACATTCATTTAGAATGAATCTTTAATCTGGCAGATGAAAACTGGGAGCCCCGCGAAGCGCCTGGTACTGGGTTTCCCTGGGCCGTTTTCCGCAACGATGGGCTTGCACAGCGACCAGGGCAAGCCCAACACCATCAACGTGTCTCTCAGGGGGCGCTGGCCTATGATCATCCTGCGGTTCCCGGCACCTGAAGGTGCCCCAATGTGCAGCCGGGTACCCGCAGGGCCCACCTGTTTGCCCCCCGGCCACCATTGCGCCCTGGAGAACAAGCCAGCGAAGATTCCTCCGGCGCGCTGCCTCCGCTAAGCGCCACGCCCAACGGCAGTCCACCATGTCCAACGCCACCCCACCCACCGAACAACCAGCCTTTCTCACGCTCTATGAAAAGCAGGAGAAAATCTATCCGCGTGCGGTGACCGGCCGCTTTGCGCGCTGGCGCTGGGCCATGGTCTGGCTCACGCAGTTGGTGTTCTACGGCATGCCCTGGTTGAGCTGGAATGGCCGTCAGGCGCTGTTGTTCGATCTGGAATCCCGCCATTTCTACGTGTTTGGGTTGGTGCTGCAACCCCAGGATTTCATCTACCTCGCGGCTTTGCTGGTGCTCTCCGCGCTGGCGCTGTTTTTCTTCACCGCCCTGGCCGGGCGGCTCTGGTGCGGGTACACCTGTCCGCAAACGGTCTACACCGAAATTTTTCTGTGGGTCGAGCGGCGCCTGGAAGGCGACCGGAGCGCGCGCATCCGCCTGGACGCACAGCCCTGGGGCCTGAACAAGATCGCGCGCAAGGGCGGCAAACAGATTGCATGGCTGTTCATTGGCCTGTTCACAGGCTTCACCTTTGTCGGCTACTTCATCCCCATTCAGGCCCTGGCCACCCAGATGCTGGCACTCCATGTGGATCCCTGGGCCACCTTCTGGATTGCTTTCTACGGCTTCGCGACCTACGGCAACGCGGGCTACCTGCGCGAACAGGTGTGCAAATACATGTGCCCGTACGCGCGCTTCCAGAGTGCGCTGATCGACATGGATTCGCTGGTCATTGCTTACGACACCGGGCGTGGTGAGGCCCGCGGGGCACGCTCGCGCAAAGCCGACCCCAAGGCCCTCGAACTGGGCGACTGCATTGACTGCACCCTGTGCGTGCAGGTTTGCCCGACCGGTATCGATATTCGCGACGGCCTGCAAAACGAATGCATCGCCTGCGCAGCCTGCATCGATGTCTGCGATGACGTCATGGGCAAGATGGGTTACGCACCGGGGTTGATCCGCTACTCCTCGGGCAACGCCATGGAAAACGGCTGGTCTGCGGCGCAAATGCTGAAGCGGGCGGTTCGGCCGCGTGTGCTCATCTATGGCGCGCTGCTGCTGGTGCTGGGTAGCAGCTTCCTGTGGAGCCTGGGACACCGCTCAGACTTCCGGGTTGATCTCAGCCGCGACCGGGGCTCGCTCGCGCGCATGACCGGCCCGGGCAATATTGAAAACACCTACACACTGCACATCACCAACAGCGACGAAAAGCCCCACCGGTACACCATTTCGGTGGCCGGACCTGACGGGATCCGGCTCGACACAGCGCATGAGCTGGCGGTGGCCGCGACCAGCGACGGAAAGATCGCCGTTCGCCTCTTGCTGCCCGCCGCACAAGCGTTGACGGCGGCCGGCCAGACCCTGCCGGTGAGCATTGTGGTGCGGCCCATGGAAGACAGTCAGGCGGAGATCAAAACCTTGAAGTCCACGTTCCTGGTGCCCCGCTGAGTGCCTTGCTGAACGCCCCGTCTTTCCTCAGGGTGCGAGGGGCCTGGGCAAACCGGGTAGCCAGTGCACCCGTTGAGTGCCCCGCCCGCCCGCAGACAAGGGCGCGATCAGGTCGGCCAGTGTGATGCCATCCAGCACCTTCAGGTAGGCATCCATGGCCTCTCTGAACGCCCCCTTCAAACGGCAGTGACCGTCGAGCAGGCAGGTGTTGTGGGCGGCATCAAAACACTCGACCAGGGTGAAATCGGTCTCGGTGTGGCGAATCACTTCACCGAGCACGATGTCGCCGGCCGGCTTGAGCAGGCGCAAGCCACCACCCCGCCCCCGGGTGGTCTCCAGCCAGCCCAAGGCTGAGAGTGTCATCACGATCTTGGTGAGGTGGCTGCGCGAAATCCCATGGGCTTTGGCGATTTCGCTCACGGTCGCGGGATGCTCACGCGCAGCACAAGCCGCGCAATACATGAGCACGCGCAGGCTGTAGTCACTCCAGTTGGTCAAGCGCATGCGGGGCCCTCCAGGGCATCGCCCATCGTTCTTTTGAATAGCCCGGCTAGTTCCAAGGAAATATGCATTTGAGTTGAATTTTATCTTTTAATATATTCATCTCAAATGCATGTTTAAGGAAGCGTCATGAACCCAGTCACCGCACATCCCACCCAGGAAAACAACGACCGCGCCCAGCAGGCCATCGGCCAGATCGCCGTCGAGCTCCCCGGCGCCACCGCCATCTTTCGCCGCCTGAAGCTCGATTTTTGTTGTGGTGGCCAGATACCGCTGGCACAGGCTTGCGAACAAAAGCAGCTGGACACAACCGCCGTGCTGGAAGAGCTGGCACGCCTGGACCGCCCCGACATCGACACCCCGCCGCAGGCCCCCGGCGCCATGATCGATCACATTCTGGCGCGCTTCCACGCCGTGCACCGCGAGCAGCTGCCCGAGCTCATCCGCATGGCCCGCCGTGTTGAAGCGGTGCACCGCGACAACCCCCATGTGCCCAAAGGCCTGGCCGACCACCTTGAGACCATGGAGACCGAGCTGCTGGACCACATGGCCAAAGAAGAGGCCGTGTTGTTCCCGGCATTGCGGCAAGGTGTGCAGGGCGGCGTCGATATGCCGATCCAGGTGATGCGAGCCGAACACACCGACCACGGAGCACAACTGGAGCGCCTGATGGCGCTGACCAACGACGCCAATCCACCCCCCGGCGCCTGCAACACCTGGCGCGCGCTCTACGCCGGCATTGGCCAGTTTTCAGACGATCTGATCAGCCACATCCACACGGAAAACAACCTGTTGTTCCCCCAGTTTGAAGTGCAAAAAGGCTGTGGGTCGGGTTGCGGCTGTGCTTGAGTGATTCGTCCGCAGGTGCACCGGTTTGAGCCAGATCAAGTCAGGCGCGCTTTGACTTGAATCAAACTTCAACCGCTGCAGCCCTGTTACCTTCGCGCCGGCTGGCCCTCAAGGTCCGCCCTCAACGATGCAACCGCCATGGCCTCAGACCGCACGACCCCACCCACCCCCTCCCTCGACCTCGTCTGCCCGGCCGGCAGTTTGCCCGCGCTCAAAGCGGCCGTGGACAACGGCGCCAACTGCGTCTACCTCGGCTTGCGCGACGCCACCAACGCGCGCAACTTCGCCGGTCTGAATTTTGACGACGCAGCGATGGCCAGCGGTGTGAGCTACGCCCACGCCCGGGGCTGTCAGGTCTACATGGCGCTCAACACGTATCCGCAGGCGGCTCAGCCCGAACGCTGGCAACACGCGGTCGACAAGGCGGCCAACTTCGGCGTAGACGCCATCATCCTGGCCGATCCCGGCCTGATGGCCTATGCCTGCAAACGCCACCCGCAGCTGCGCTTGCACCTCTCGGTGCAGGGCTCGGCCACCAATTTCGATGCCATCAACCTGTACCACCAGCAGTTCGGCATTTCGCGTGCGGTGTTGCCGCGCGTGCTCTCGCTGGACCAGGTGCGCCAGGTGATCCAGAAGACGCCGGTGGAGATCGAGGTGTTTGGCTTTGGCAGCCTGTGTGTGATGGTCGAGGGCCGCTGTGCGCTCTCTTCATATGTCACCGGCGAATCCCCCAACACCCACGGCGTGTGCTCGCCGCCCAAGGCGGTGCGCTGGCAGGAAACGCCCCAAGGGCTGGAGTCGCGGCTCAACGGCGTTTTGATTGACCGCTATGCCCCAGGCGAAAGCGCGGGATATCCCACGCTGTGCAAAGGCCGCTTTGACGTGGCAGAAGACCACAGTTACTACGCCATCGAAGAGCCCACCAGCCTCAACACTTTGTCGCTGCTGCCGCAACTGCTGCAGTTCGGCGTGCGCGCCATCAAGATCGAGGGCCGCCAGCGCAGCCCCGCCTATGTGGCCCAGGTGACAAAGGTCTGGCGCGAAGCCATCGACCACTGTCTGGCCCAGCCGCAGCACTACGCCCCCAAGGGGGCCTGGACGTCGGCGCTCGATCAGGTGGCCGAAGGCCAGCAGCACACGCTGGGCGCTTACCACCGGCCCTGGAAGTGAATTCCCCCCTGCGCCGCTCCGCGGCTTCCCCCCAGGGGGACCACGCCTGTGGCCCGGCAAAGCCGGTTCCACGGCGTGTGCTGGGTTGGGACACGCGCTCCGGATCGCGATTTGGCACTCGAGCCATTTGATGGATGACTGAAATGAAACTTGCGCTAGGACCCTTGCAGTACTACTGGCCGCGTCTGACCACCTTCGACTTTTACGAGGCCATGGCGGCAACGCCTGTGGACACCGTCTACCTCGGTGAAGTGACCTGCTCGCGACGCCACGAATTGCGTCTGTCTGACTGGTTCGACATTGCCACGCTGCTGCGTGAGGCCGGCAAGGAGGTGGTGCTGTCCACCATGGTGCTGCTGGAGTCGGGCTCCGACGTGAGTGCCATGCACAAGATCACCGCGCAAACCGAGCACGGCGTCGAGGCCAACGACATGGGGGCGGTGCAGAGTTTGCATGCGCACCCACGCAGCTTTGTCGCCGGGCCCCACCTCAACATCTACAACCAGCCGACGCTGCAGTGGATGCACGGCATGGGGGCCACACGCTGGGTGGCGCCGCTGGAGATGCCCAAGTCCGACCTCGCGCTGATGCAGGCCGCCCGCCCTGCGGGTCTGCAGACCGAGGTGTTCGCCCACGGCCGTCTGCCGCTGGCCTTCTCAGCCCGGTGTTTCACCGCGCGTCATTGCAATCTGCCCAAGGACGATTGCCAGTTCCGCTGCATCGAACACCCCGACGGCTTGATGCTCAAAACCCGCGAAGACACCGAGTTCCTGGTGCTCAACGGTATCCAGACCCAGTCGGCCAAGGTGCACAGCCTGATCGACGCCTGGGACGATCTGGTGGCGCTGAGTGTGGACATGGCGCGCATCAGCCCGCAAGCCCAGCACACCGCCGAGGTGATCGCACTTTACGACGCGGTTCGACGCCAGACGCTGAGCGGCGCCCAGGCGCGGGACGCGCTGCTGCCCCTCCTGCCAGCGGAAGATTGCAACGGCTACTGGCACGGCCAACCCGGGCTGAACCGCGTGGCGCCCGGCGGCTTGCCGGTCGCTGCCTGACCCAGCGGCAAGAGGGAACAAACACATGATCGTGGGCGAACGTTTCAACAGCATCAGCCACATGGTGGGCGCGGTGCTGGCCCTCATCGGCGCCACCGTGCTCATCACCCTGGCCGCCCTGCTGGCCGACCCCTGGAAGATCGTCGGCTTCAGTGTCTACGGGGTGGCGCTGGTCTTGTTGTACCTCGCATCCACGCTCTACCACGCCCTGCGTGGGCGCGCCAAAGCAGTGTTCCAGAAGCTCGACCACTGCAGCATCTACCTGTTGATCGCGGGCAGCTACACGCCGATTGCGCTGGTCTCGCTGCGCGGCCCCTGGGGCTGGACACTGCTGGGCGTCGTCTGGAGCCTGGCCCTGCTCGGCATCGCGCAAGAGGTCTGGCTGGCGCGCGGCGCACGCGTGTGGTCGATGGTGATCTATGTGCTGATGGGCTGGCTGGCCGTCGTCGCCGTGGTGCCGTTGTGGCAGGCGCTCACGCCCGGCGGATTCGCCTGGCTGGCCGCTGGTGGCGCCTTTTACACGCTGGGCATCGCCTTCTACGCCACCGACCACAAACTGCGCCACGGCCACGGCGTGTGGCATGTGTTCGTGCTCGCCGGCAGCACCTGCCACTTTTTCACGATGTTGATGTACGTGGCCTGAACCCCCGCGCCTACCCTGGATCCATCCGATGACCCTTCACACCACGCACCCCACGGTGCCCGCACCCATCGGCTCGGCTCTCGCCCGCCTGCCCGCCTTCCCGGGCTCTCTGCTGCTGGTCACTGGCTTGAATCTGGTCCTGGCCCGGCAGTTGCCTGGCGACGTCACCCAGGTCTTGCTGAACAAGCGCTTTCGCATTGAGGTGCGCGACGCCCGTCTGAATTTCGATTTTGTCTGGCGCGGCGGCAGGTTCCGCCCCGCGTCGCCGGAGGCGACCGCCCCCGACCTCACGCTGAGCGCCAACGCCCACGATTTTGTGCGCCTGGCCCGGCGCCTGGACGACCCCGATACGCTGTTCTTCAACCGCCGCCTGTCCATGCAAGGGGACACCGAGCTGGGTCTGGTGGTCAAGAACGCACTCGACGCCATGGAGCTCCCCGTGCTCGATCTGGCGGCCTGGAAACCCTCGGCCGTGCTGGCCCGATTCAAAGGCCCACGGACCACCCGCGCGCCATCGTTCCATGAAAGACACTGAAGCCCTCCCGCTCGTGTATGCCTGCTCGGGCTGCTCCAGCGCCGCCCAGCTCGCCAACCATGTGGCCTTGCAGCTGGACCGGCGCGGCCTGGCCGAAATGTCGTGCATCGCCGGCGTGGGTGGTGACGTGCCGCACCTCGTGAAAACGGCAAAGTCCGGTCGCCCCATCGTCGCGCTTGACGGCTGCCCGCTGGCCTGCGTCAAAAGCTGCCTGGCGCGCCATGGTCTGCAGCCCGACCGCTACCACCAGTTGCACACCCACGGCGTGCGCAAGCGCCAGCATGAAGACTTTGACCCGACGCAAGCGGCGGCCGTGCTGGACCAGGTGAGTGCCGACCTGCGTGAGCATCCGCTGCAGCAAGCACCCGACCCAGCGAGAACCGCTTCAGCCCATGCGTGAACCGGGTATCCCCATCGATCCCATGGCAGTCCCCCGCCGTGTGCTGGTCGCCATCACCGGCGCCAGCGGCGCGGTGTACGGCCTGCGCCTGCTGCAAGCCCTGGGCAGCGCACCCGGCATCGAACCCCACCTGGTGGTGTCCGACGCAGGCTGGCTCACGCTGCGCCACGAACTCGGTATGGGCCCCGACGCGCTGAGCCCTTTGGTGCACACGCTGCACGACGCCGCTCACATCGGCGCCGGCCCGGCCAGCGGCTCGTTTCGCTGCCAGTCCATGGTGGTGGCGCCCTGCTCCATGCGCACACTCGCGGCCATCGCCCACGGCCTGTCTGACAACCTGATCACCCGAGCCGCCGACGTGATGCTCAAAGAACGGCGCCGCCTGGTGCTGATGGCGCGCGAGACGCCATTGCACCTGGGCCACCTGCGCAACATGGTGAGCGTGACCGAAATGGGGGCTATCGTCTGTCCGCCCATGCCCGCGTTCTATCTGAAGCCACAGACGGTGGACGACATCGTGAGCGCCAGCGTGGCCCGCGTGCTCGATCTCCTCGATGTGCCGCACATCCTGAGCAGCCGCTGGGCGGGTTTGCACGCGGCCTCCGAAACAGTGTGAGCCCCTTGATTTACAAAGACCTGCGCGACTTCATGACCTTGCTCGAAAGCACAGGCGATTTGCGGCGTGTGCGGGAACCGGTGTCACCGCACCTGGAAATGACGGCGCTGTGCGACCGCGTGCTGCGGGCCGAGGGCCCGGCCCTGCTGTTTGAAAATGTGCCGGGCCACACCTTGCCCGTGCTGGGCAACCTGTTTGGCACCACGTCCCGCGTGGCGCGCGCCATGGGCGTGGGGAAACTGGCCGACCTGCGCCGCTTCGGCGAGGTACTGGCCGCCCTCAAAGAGCCTGAAGCGCCCAAGGGCCTGAAAGACATGGTGGGTCTGAGCAGCATGCTCAAGACCCTGTGGCACATGACGCCCAAGGATCGATCGTCCGCACCCTGCCAGGACGTGGTTTGGGAAGGCACCGATGTGGATCTCGCCCGCCTGCCCATTCAACATTGCTGGCCCGACGACGTGGCGCCCCTCATCACCTGGGGCCTGGTGATCACCAAAGGCCCGCACAAAACGCGGCAAAACCTCGGCATCTACCGCCAGCAGGTGTTGTCACGCAACCAGCTCATCGTGCGCTGGCTGGCGCACCGCGGCGGCGCGCTCGACTTTCGCGACCATTGCCAGCAGAACCCCGGCCAGCCCTACCCGGTGGCCGTCGCGTTGGGCGCCGATCCGGCCACCATCCTCGGTGCGGTCACGCCCGTGCCCGACAGCCTCTCCGAATACCAGTTTGCCGGCTTGCTGCGGGGTGCACGCACCGAAGTGACATCGGCCCTGGGCGTGCCGCTCAAGGTGCCGGCCTCGGCCGAGATCGTGCTCGAAGGCCACATCCTGCCCGACGCCACGCACCCCAGCGGCTGGCAACACGCACTGGAAGGCCCTTACGGCGACCACACCGGCTACTACAACGAACGCGCCGAATTCCCGGTGTTCACGGTGGAGCGCATCACGATGCGAAGCGACGCCATCTACCACTCGACCTACACCGGCAAGCCGCCCGACGAACCCGCTGTGCTCGGGCTGGCAATGAACGAACTGTTCATCCCGCTCCTGCAGCGCCAGTTCCCCGAGATCACCGATTTTCATTTGCCCCCCGAAGCCTGCAGCTACCGCATGGCCGTGGTGCAGATCCGCAAGGCCTACCCCGGCCATGCGCGGCGGGTGATGATGGGTGTGTGGAGCCACTTGCGCCAGTTCATGTACACCAAGTTTGTGCTGGTGGTGGACGAAGACGTGGACGTGCGCGACTGGAAGGAAGTCATCTGGGCCATGACCACGCGCATGGACCCGGTGCGCGACTGCATGATGATCGAGAACACCCCCATCGACTACCTCGACTTCGCCTCGCCGGTGAGCGGCCTGGGCAGCAAGATGGGCATGGACGCGACCAACAAATGGCCGGGCGAAACACAACGCGAATGGGGCCGCGTGATGAGCATGAGCCCAGCGGTGAGCCAGCGCATGAACAACCTGGCCAATCGGCTGGGCCTTTGACGTTGACGATGCCCAAGGCCTGAGCAAGCGGTTGCCGGCAAGGTCGGTTTGATCCAGATCAACGCCGGGCCACAAACCCCTGGGACTGTCCCCGGCGTGCAAACGATCACGTCCGCCTGTTGCCCAGAATGCCACATGGACTTTGAACACAGCCCCCTTGCCCAGACACTGCAACAGCGCCTGGGCACCTTCATGCAGCGCTACGTGCTGCCGCACAACGCGGCCTGGCACCAGTCGGTTCAGCAAGGCATCTACCCGCCTCCATTTCTGGAAGACCTCAAATCCCTGGCGCGTGAAGAGGGTCTTTGGAACCTGTTCTTGCCCTGTCTGCGCGATGACGAGCCGGGCACCCGTCTGAGCAATCTCGACTACGCGCCGTTGGCCGAGACCATGGGCCGCTTGCCCTGGGCGGCCGAGGTGTTCAACTGCAGCGCACCCGACACCGGCAACACCGAGCTGCTGCACCGCTTTGCCACGCCGGCCCAACGCAAGCAGTGGCTTAAGCCTTTGCTGAACGGCGAGATCCGCTCGGCCTTTGCCATGTCGGAGCCCGACGTGGCCTCGTCCGACCCGACCAACCTGCAGACCACCGTGAAGCGGGACGGCGACACCCTGGTGCTCAACGGACGCAAGTGGTTCATCACCGGCGTGGCACACCCGAACTGCCGGCTGCTGATCGTGATGGCCCGCAACGCGGATGAAAGCACCGGCACCAGCGACGCTGCAGCTGACAAACACCATGGCCACAGCATGCTGCTGCTGCCCTTGAACACGCCAGGTGTTGAGGTGGTGCGCAACATTCCGGTGGTGCACCACCACGCACCCGAAGGGCACTGCGAGATCGTGTTTCGCAACGTGCGCGTGCCCGCCGACCACCTGCTCGGGGGCTGGGGCGACGGTTTTTCCATGGCGCAAGCGCGCCTTGGCCCCGGGCGCGTGCACCACTGCATGCGCACCATCGGACAATGCGAGCTGGCGCTGGAAATGGCCAGCGAGCGCGCACTGGAGCGCGAGAGCTTTGGGCGGCACTTGTCCGACTACGCCAACGTGCAGGAATGGATCGCGCAGTCGCGCATCGAGATCGATCAGGCGCGCTTGCTGGTGTTGCGCTGCGCCTGGTTGCTCGACCTCCCCGAACGCACCGACGTGGCCAACGTGCGCGCGCAGGTGGCTGCGATCAAGGTGGTGGCCGCCGGGCTGCAAACGCGGGTGATGGACCGCGCCATGCAGATCTTCGGCGCCATGGGCCTGTCGCCCGACACACCGCTGGCCTATTTCTGGACCTGGGGCCGGGCCCTGCACTTGATGGACGGGCCCGATGAAGTGCACCTGCGCAGTGTGGCGCGGCACGAACTGGCACTGGCCAAGGCGCGCATGGGCGCTTCAGCGGCCTACTTCACCACCCCCGAGCAAATGCGCACACCACCCCACCTCTCGGCGTGACGCAGTCGACCTGCGGGTCACCGCTGGGCGACCCGACCAAGGGCGCCAAAGATGTGAGGCTTTGTGACGCCGGCGAACTCATCTAATATCAGCAAAGCCATGGACCCCGAACCGAATCCCCACCCCGATGCCCCCTTGATCAAGGGTTTGCTGGTGGTCGATGACCATGAGCTGCTCCGCCTCGGGCTTCGCACACTGGTGCAATCCCATGCGCAGGCCCATGGTCAGGTGTTGAATGTCTTTGAAGCCCACAGCCTGCAAGAGGCGTTGGCGGTGTTTGCGGAAAACGCCACCGCCATCCAGCTGGTGCTGCTTGATCTGCACTTGCCCGATGCACACGGCCTGTCGGGCGTGAGCGCGTTCATGAGCCGCTACCCCAATGCCCATGTGGTCGTGCTGTCGGGCGTCAGCGACCCCGGCCTTCAGCGCGACGCGCTGGCCCTGGGTGCCAGCGCCTACCTGACCAAATCGGGCGACCTCGATCAGGTGGTGCGCTACATCGAAGCCCTGGATCTCATCAGCCTGCCCCCAGCAGCTTCCCCGAGCCTCCTGGCCAACGGCCAGCCCCGGCCAGCAACAACGCCGGCGAACACACCCCCATTGGCCGATGGTCGAGCGGTGCGCACAGCCTCAGGGGAATGGGTGCAAGTCTCGGCGCGACAGGCCCAGGTGCTCGACTGGATCCTGACTGGGTGGTCCAACCGCCAGATCGCCGACCATGCGAATTTGACCGAAGGCACGGTCAAGAACCACGTCTCCACCTTGCTGCTGATGTTGGGCGCACGTTCACGGGCCCAACTCATCAGCCAATTGCGTTGACGCCCAAGGCCCCCACCACCGTTGTCGTCGACGCCGCCACCGCACAGCGGGTGCTGCGTGAGCAGGTGGCATCGCTCTTTTCCACGCTCGGCAGCGCCACGGTGGCCGACGCCTTGTTGGCCTGGACGGTCGGGGGGCTTTTCTACTGGCAATTGCACAGCCCCTGGGTGTTGGCTTGGGTTGGCCTGCATTTCCTGGAGTTGTTGCGCTACCCCAGCCAGGCGGCCTACCACCGCGATCCGGCCGCAGCCGAGCGCAGCGCCTTCTGGGCGCGCAGGCATTGGCAGGAAATGGTCTTTTTCTCGTGCATCTGGGGGGCGCTCCCCTGGATGATGATGCCCGCCGACAACCTGCCCATGACGTCGATGATCGTGCTCGTCATCGTTGGTCTGTGCAGCACAGGTTTGCCGGCGGTGGCCGCGCGCTGGCCGTCGGTGCTCGCCTTCGTGCTGCCCATGAACATCGGGCTGATCAGCGCCCTGCTCTGGCACGGCAGCAACACCCACCTGTTTCTGGCATTTTTTGTGGCGGTCTATTTGCTGGCCACTTTTCAAATCGCACAGGCGCTCAACAAGATGCTCACCGAATCGCTGTTGGCGCGCTTTGAAAAAGAAGCGCTGGCCGAACAGATCGCCGAACAGATGGCGGCGACCCAACGCCTGAGCGACGAAAAGACCCGCTTCTTTGCTTCGGCCAGCCACGATCTTCGCCAGCCCCTGCACGCCATCGCCCTGTTTGGCGCCGTTCTGGAACGGGAGCTGCAAGACCACAACGCAGGCCAACACGCCAACCGGCTCATGCAAGCGGTTCATGTCATGGGCTCTTCGCTCGACACCATGCTCGACATGTCGCGCCTGGACGCCGGCGTGGTGCAGCCCGAATTGAACGCCGTTCCCCTGAAGCCCATGCTGCAAGCGCTCAACCAGTTGTTTGCTTCGCGGGCAGAAGAAAAAGGCCTGCAACTGCGTTTGCGTACCACCGAGCTGTGGGTGCTGACCGACCCGCATTTGCTGCAGCGCCTGCTCGCCAACCTGGTGGAAAACGCCATCAAATACACCGACCACGGCGGCGTTTTGGTGCGGGTGCGGGCCAGGCAAGACCAGGTCTGGATTGACGTGATCGACTCCGGGCGGGGCATCGCACCCGAAAACAGCGAAAAAGTTTTTGAGGCGTTTTATCAAGTCCACAACCCCGGCCGCGACCGCAGCCAAGGGCTTGGCATGGGGCTGTCCATCGTGCGCAGACTGTCCCACTTGCTGCACCACCCTATGCAACTGACATCGCGGCCCGGCGTGGGCACGCGGTTTCGCCTGACCCTGCCGCTCGCCCAGGCCCGCCCTCCCGCCCTGATCGCTGCCGCGACCGATGGGGCACGCACCGGCGCGG
Source organism: Hydrogenophaga sp. PAMC20947 (assembly GCF_004795855.1). Lineage (NCBI taxonomy): Bacteria > Pseudomonadati > Pseudomonadota > Betaproteobacteria > Burkholderiales > Comamonadaceae > Hydrogenophaga > Hydrogenophaga sp. PAMC20947. The sequence continues at coordinate 4,037,801 of NZ_CP039252.1, read as the reverse complement.
CCTCAAGCATGTCGGGAATACACCCGCGTGCACCCGCCCAGCAAACCCCGGCGCTGGTCTTGCCTTCGCCGGTGTTGCTGCTGGACGACGAGGTCGATATCGGCGATGCGATGGCCGCCTTGTTGAGCTCGCACGGCGTGCAACTCCAGGTGGTGACCGACGAAGCCGCTGCGGAGCACGCATTCGGGCAGGCGGCCCAGGAAGGGCGGCCGTTCGCCGCCTTGATTTGTGACTACCGTCTGGCCGAAGGCGCCGATGGACTTGAGGCGGCTCACCGATTGAGAGCCGCGTTCAACCCCGACCTGCCCTTCCTGTTGATGACAGGCGAGACTTCCCCGCAACGCTTGCAGCGCGTTCGTGACACCGGGGTCACCGTGCTCTTCAAACCCGTTGTGGCGCAGGTGCTGCTACAGACGCTGGCGAAGCTGATTGCAAAAGTCTGAGGCGCCCCTGCAAACACCAGGCTGCCTCAAAACATGACTTTCGGCACTGTTGGGCCAAGGCCTTTCGACCTACCCTAGGGAAGCCGTCACACACGAGGATCCCGCACATGAAGTTCGAAATGGGCCAGCAGCCAACCCGGAGCGCACCTGATCGTCGAGTCGTCGACCTGGCGCTCGCATCGGCCATCGCCATGGTGGCCTTCTTCGCCATGGGCAACGCGCATGCCAAAGACCCTGGCACCCCCACGGCGGAGCACCTGGGCCTCACACCGGCCTACCTGCAGGGTGAATGGTGCCAGACCCACATCCAGTTCCCCAAGGAACGCACCGAAGAAAACACCCCCTACCGATGGGATCCCGATGGCACCTACGCCACCCGGGGAGCCGCGACGGCGCCCATGCAGTCAGGCTTCTTCTACCTCTACAAACCCGAGGGAAAAATCAAGCTCGCCACCATTGCCGGGTTCTTCAAAGTGAAGTCGGTCAAGCCAGACGCCTTTGTATTGGATGTGTTTGGTGACATGCACTTTCGCAGAGGTCCCTGCAAATGACACAAATCCCCGCCCATCAGAAAGGCTGGCTATCCATCGGTGGGGTTTACCTGGCCGCCATGGTGCTGCTGTCCGGCTGCGGCGAAAGCAAAGACAGCGTGATGGACCCTGCCGTGTCGAAAGCGGCCAAACCGCGCATGGTTGCGGCGGCCACAGAGCCCACTGCAGAGCACCTGGGCCTCACACCGGCCTACCTGGCAGGCGATTGGTGCAACACCCATATCCAGTTCCCCAACACACGCTCTCCAGAAAACCGCAACTACCGGTTTGCTGCAGACGGCAGCTTCGCGGCGCAAACAGGCCCGGCATCGGAAATGAAGCCAGGTCTGGTTTACCGCTACAGGCCGCAGGGAAAGATCGGTATGGACAGTTTGCTCTACCAAGTGAAGTCGGTCCAACCAGACGACTTTGTTTTGCACATCGCCGTCAACGACCTTCACTTTCACCGAGGCACTTGCCAATGAACCACGACACCCTCCCTGCCGAGCCAGGGGCAACGCCTGCATTCCCTCGCCCAACGCGGTGGCCCAACCAACTCGGCATGCTGGCCTTGGCCTTGTGTGCCCCCATGCTGGCACACTCGGCCACGCCAGCGGAAATGATGGAGCGGGTTCAAGCGCACGCAGCCACGCTACCAGGACCATGCCCATTTTTTGAGGCAACCCTGGTACAAAAGTTATTTCCCAACAGCTCAAACGAAGCGGTTTTCAAACGCCGGGAAAAGCCTTATCCGTCGTGCACCTACATCTGGAAAGCGAAAACCAGAAACACCATGAAGATGGCCGGGCGCGACGTTCAGATTCCTTCAGAAGGTCGGTTGACCATCACCAGGGCGCCCTCGCGCGTCGCAGCCAAGGATTGGGAACGGGTCTTGATGGGCTACCCCAATCAACAGCTCACGCCCGTGCCCGAGCTGGGCCAATACGCCATATGGTCAGCCAAGCGGCGCCAGCTGTCCTGGATCGCCAAAGGCCATGTCTTTCATGTGGCAGTGCAAGACGATGACCAACCCGATGCACAGCAGAAAAACGCCATGGCTGTTGCGGCTGAACTGGTTCGAACGCACTGAGACTGGCGATCTGCTGGGCTCGACTCGTTCACTCTTCGCAAGCCTGCCCGTCGCCTTTGTTGGTGCACACCGTCTGGCGCACCCACAGCGTCAGTCCGTTCACAGCGTTCGCTTGCGCATGCACCTCGGTGCCGCGATAACCCTCGCCCGACGACACACGCTCCACCCAGATGGTGAGGTCATCGGGGTCGGAAGGGTCGTCCACCTCCCCGGCCACGCAGCGCGTCAACTCGGCGCGCAGTGCTTTGTCGAGTTTGGACAGCGCCGCAAACTGGCAGCTGTAGCCCGTTTGCCGGACCCGCATCTTCGGCACGTCCAGGCTCACGTCCACCACGCTGCAAGCCTTTGCCCCGGCCATGGTCTTTTTGGCCAGATAGGTCTTGTCGGGTGCACCGCCTGGGCTGGATGGGGTGGCTCGTGCGTTCAAGGCGCCCTTGTGCGAAGCAAAGCCCCGCTGAGCGTCGGCCACCGCCGCTTTCAACTCCGCGCAAACAAACACATCACCAGCCAGGGCCGCCGTCGGCAACCCCAGGCAAGTGGCCAAAACCGTGCCCGCGGCCAACAGCGTTGTTCGATCAAACATGCAGCACCTCCCGTCCAGGGTTGTTCACCAAAACCCGAGACTAGCGCTTTGCGCGGCACAAGACCAGTGCCCAAAGTCATGCCTGAGAAGGCGCACACCGACAACCGTTCACCCCCCCAGGGTGAAAGCGGATCAGATCAGGTGGCTGGGTCAAGCAAGCGCTTGAGCTCGCCTTGCTCCACCAGCGCCTGAAGCTCCTGCGCGCCGCCCACCAGCATGCCTTTCACGAACACCATGGGAAACGTGGGCCACCCGGTCCACAGCTTGAGCGCGTTGCGCCGCCGCCAGCTGCTGGTGTAGCTGCCATATTCCAGATATTGAAAAGTCTGACCGGCGCCATCGAGCAGCTTGCGGGCCTTCTTGCAAAAAGGGTTCATGGCCATGCCCACCACCACCACATCGTTCTTCGCCACTGCGGCGCTCACCTCTTGCACGATGTCGGCATGGTCTTGGGCCACACGCTCTCGAATGGCAGGGTGCAATTGTTCTTCGTTCAGGATGGGGCGTGGCATGAAGGCTTTCAGCGTGAGAAACAGGGGGCGAAAAAGGCCGGCAGGCGACTCAGCTCGCGACGGGGTCGCGCAACGATGCCGCCGCAATGTCCAGCGAACGCAGACGCAACGCCGGATCAAACAGATCGCTCACGATCATGAACTCATCGGCCTGTGTGGCATCGGCCAGTTGCTGAAAACCGGCCCGCACCGTCTCCGGTCCGCCGATCACGGCGCAAGCCAGGAAATCGGCGATCGCGGCTTTGGCCTGGCCGTCGAGGTTGTCCATGAAGCCTTCCACCGGCGCGGGCAACTGGCCACGGCGTCCGGTCAGGATACCGAGCACACGCTGGTAGGTGCTGCTCGCCAGGTACTGCGCTTCGTCGTCGGTGGGCGCGCCAATGAACGGCACACCCACAATCACATAGGGCTTGGCCAGCTGAGCCGAGGGCTTGAAATTGTGGCGGTACATTTCCAGCGCCTGCATCAAATAGCGCGGCGCGAAATGCGAGGCAAACGCATACGGCAAGCCGCGCTCCGCCGCCAATTGCGCCGAAAACAGGCTGGAGCCCAGCAACCAGATCGGCACATGCGTGCCCGCGCCCGGCATGGCGATGAGTTTCTGGCCCGGCTGCGCATCACCCAGCAAGCGCTGCAGCTCGGCCACGTCGCGTGGAAAGTCATCTTCCGATTCGTGTCGGTCGCGGCGCAGGGCCCGCATGGTCATCGGGTCGGTGCCGGGTGCGCGGCCCAGGCCCAGATCGATGCGCCCGGGGTACATCTCGGCCAGCGTGCCAAAGGCTTCGGCCACCACCAGCGGCGCGTGGTTGGGCAACATCACGCCGCCCGAGCCCACCCGCATGGTGGCCGTGCCGCCCGCGATGTGCCCCACCAGCACGGCCGTGGCCGAGCTGGCGATGCCACTCATGTTGTGGTGTTCGGCCAGCCAGTAGCGCTCGAAACCGAGCCGTTCGGCGTGTTGGGCGGTGCGCAAAGCGATGGCCAGCGCGTCGGCCACGGTGCCGCCTTCGCGCACGGCCACCAGATCGAGCATGGACAGGCGGATGTCTTTCAGGGATTTCAAGGATGTCATCTGCGCATTGTCAGACTTTATGCGCCGCTTTGCAGCCAGCTTCGCGAAGATGCCCCACAAAGGGCGGGCCCTGTCAACCAGGCGCTGGCGGCAAAACGCCAACAGGCATAGGCTTGTGCCATTCCCGCCAACGAACGCACCCAATCGACCCATGACCACTTTGTTTGATCCCATCCAAGTCGGCGCCATCCACCTGGCCAACCGCATCGTCATGGCGCCGCTCACGCGCAACCGCGCGCCCGACGCCATCCCCACCCCGCTGATGGCCACGTACTACACCCAGCGCGCCAGCGCCGGCCTGTTGATCACCGAAGCCACCGCCATCTCCCAGCAAGCCCAGGGCTACTCCGATGTGCCCGGGATCTATGCCCAGGAACACGTCGAAGGCTGGAAAGCCGTCACGGAATCCGTGCACGCAGCGGGCGGCAAAATCGTCACCCAGCTCTGGCATGTGGGCCGCATTTCCCACACCGAGCTGCAGCCCCACTTCGGCGCGCCCGTGGCGCCCTCGGCCATCCGCGCCAATGCCAAAACCGTGCTGTTCAAAGACGGCTTGCCCGCCTTTGTTGACACCTCCGAGCCCCGTGCACTCGACGCGGCAGAAATCCCCGGCATCGTGCAGGACTACCGCCACGCCGCCCTGAGCGCCATTGCGGCCGGCTTTGACGGCGTTGAAATCCACGCCGCCAATGGCTACCTGATCGACCAGTTCCTGAAAACCGGCAGCAACCGCCGCACCGACGACTACGGTGGCAGCATCGAAAACCGCGCCCGCTTCCTGCTCGAAGTGTTGGCCGCCGTGACCGACGCCATCGGTGGCGACCGCACGGGCATCCGCCTGTCGCCAGTGACCCCCGCCAACGATGCCGACGACGACGCCCCCCAGCCGCTGTTTGAATACGTGATGCGCGAGCTGGCTCCGCTCAAGCTGGCCTTCCTGCACATCATCGAAGGCTCCACCGGTGGCCCGCGCGACCTGCCCGAGCGCCCGTTCGACTACGCCGCCATGAAAGCCGCCTACCGCAGCGCCGGCGGCCAAGGGGCCTGGATGGTGAACAACGGCTATGACCTGCCAATGTCCGAACAGGCGCTCAAGGATGGCGATGATCTGGTGGCCTATGGCCGCTCCTACATCGCCAACCCCGATCTGGTCGCGCGCTTGATGGCCGGTGGTCCATTCAACAAAGCCGAGCGGGCCACCTTCTACGGCGGCGGCGCCAAGGGCTACACCGACTACCCCACGCTGACGGGCTGAGCCGCCTCAAACACGGTTTTGACCCGCCCGAACCGTACAGGGAATCGGCCCGCCGAAACCTGCCTATCATTCGGCCATGCAACCCGAAACCATCGCCTGGGCCTACCCGCTCGCTTTCTGGACCCACATTGCGCTGGTGATTGCCAGCGTCAGCCTCTTCACAACCCGGGGACTCGGTGTGCTGGCGGGGCAGATATGGCCGATGCGCCAGGCCTGGCGGGGCCTGAGCGTGTGGATCGACGTGGGCCTGCTCAGCGCTGGCGGCACACTCTGGTTCATGTTCCAGTTCAACCCCTGGCAAGACCACTGGCTGGGGGCCAAGCTGGTGTTGCTGGTGGTCTATATCCTGCTCGGCTCCTACGCGCTCAAGCGTGCGCCCACCCGTATCGCCAAAGCGGCGTTCTTCGCAGCGGCCCTGCTGTGCGTTGCTTTCATGGCGTCCATCGCCATCCACCACAGTCCGCTCGGCTGGTGGTCCTGATGCCCCCCACACCACCCACCAACCACCACGCCGACGTCACCCCCGGCACCGCCACCTTGCACCGCTCGCGCACCGTGCGCGTGCTGTTGTGGATCGCGGGCAGCGTGTCGCTGGCCCTGGGCCTGATCGGAGTGGTGCTGCCCGGCCTGCCCACCACCCCCTTCATCTTGCTCGCCGCCGCGTGCTACGCCAAAGCCTCGCCCAAACTGCACGCCTGGCTGCTCAACCACCGCTGGTTCGGTCCCATGTTGCGCGACTGGGAGCGCGACCACAGCTTGACCCAGCGAACCAAAACCATCGCGGTGTTGTCCATGCTGGTCATGGTGGGTTTTTCGATCTGGAGCTTTCGCGGGCGGCTGCTTGTGCAGCTGGTGTTGCTGCTCACCGGCGCCATCGGGGCCTTTGTGGTCTTGCGCATCCCCACCCGAAGGCTTTGACACACCCCTGCGCCGGCGCTGCGCGCCGTCACCCCCTCAAGGGGGTTGAGGACCGCGGCTCCCAGCCTGTCTGCTCGGCCTGGGACCGTCCGAAGAGTCGGTGCGTCTGGCACCGACGCGGCCTGCAAGGCACACTGGTGGCCTGGCGAATCCGGTTCCGCTCTGCCCCTTGATCGGGGCATTTCTCTCGCTGTATGTTCAAAAAAGCAGATCAATTCCGCGCGCTCCAACGCCTCGTGTCCATGACCTCACTCTCCAAAAGCCCCAGCCCCATCCCACCGAATGGCGACCCTTTTCGGAGCCTGTGGCGCCCCTTGCTCGCCGGCTCGTTCGTGATGGCCATGGTGTTCGTTTTTTTGAAGCTGGGCTCAGAAGTGGTGGAAGGCGAAACCCAGGGCTTTGACCAGCACATCCTGCGCTTTGCTCAAGCCCTGCGCGAGCAATACCCCATCCTCTCAGACATGATGCGCGACATCACCGGGCTGGGCAGCGTGTCGGTGTTGACCCTGTTCACAGTGATCACCGTGGTGTACCTGGCGCTGTTCAGCTCAAGGCGCATGGCGGCCTTGGTGGCGGTGGCCATGATCTCGGGCACCCTGCTGGTCAGCGTGTTCAAAGCCTTTTTTGGCCGAACCCGACCCGATCTCACGTTCGCCGAACTCGCGGCATCAGGCTTGAGCTTTCCCAGCGGCCACGCCAGCATGTCGGCCATCGCCTACCTGACCGTCGGCGCCCTGATCGCCGCTACCCACAAACGCACCGGCGAGCGTTTCTACATCTTGCTGATCGCCGGCTTCATCACACTGCTGGTCGGGCTCAGCCGCATTGCGCTGGGCGTGCATTGGGCCACCGACGTGATCGGTGGTTGGGCGTTCGGATCGGCCTGGGCGGTGCTGTGGCTGCAACTGGCAAAAACGTTCGTGAAACGCTAGGGAAGCGCTGCATAACCCGCGTCGTGCGCGGCGTGGCTTTTGCGGGATGAGGCGCGAGGCGCGAATTCCAAGGCGAGCCTGGACGGCTGGCCTGAATTCGCAACAAAGCGCATCGCCCGCAAAACCACGGCCCGCAAGGGTTCGGCTCAAAACGGGCATCGCGGGGGTTATGTAAGAGCTTCCCTAGAAGACTTCCAACCCCTGCGGATGGAGCTGCACGTTGAACCGTTCCTCTGTGCCTGGCGGCTGGAAGAATGAAGTGATGCGATGAAACATCGCCTCCGAAAGCGCATGAGAGCCCTCGGGCCGCTCGACATTGCGCCGACCGATGCGCTGCAAGCACAACGCATCAGACGCGACCAGATAGTGCAACGTGTGGGGTCGATTCGCCGACTCGAAGATGGACCGGAACCACGTGCGGGATTCCAGCGTATTGGCAGGAAAGTCGAGCACCACAGAACGGTCGCGCAGCACATCGATCACCAGCGGCGCCACGACCAAGCGCGTCCGCCGCGAAAATTTGACGTAATCGTCAAAAGTCACCAATTCATCCCCGAAAAGCCTCGCAAGCCAAACGTCTTCCGACAGCACAACGGCATCGGCCGCTTCAGCAACGGCCTTGGCCAGCACGCTTTTACCGGCACCCGCTTTCCCGCACATGAAGTGAAGCTGGGGTTGTTGCCGCCGATCAGAGACCAAGGCCAGGGAAGTCACCAAAGAGGGCGCCGCTTGCGCAATCAACCCGCGGCGCGGCGCGCCAACACCTCAAACGCCGGCAAGGTCTTGCCCTCCAGCACTTCCAGGAACGCGCCGCCGCCGGTGGAGATGTAGCCCACATCTTTTTCAATGCCGTACTTGGCAATCGCGGCCAGCGTGTCGCCACCGCCCGCAATGGAGAAAGCGCTGGACTTTGCGATCGCCTGGGCGATGACCTTGGTGCCGTTCTCGAACGCCTCGAACTCGAACACGCCCACGGGGCCGTTCCAGACGATGGTGCCGGCTTTCATCAACTGTTCTGCCAGCATCTTCGCCGTCTCCGGGCCGATGTCCAGAATCAGGTCGTCGTCTTCCACTTCGGTGGCTTTCTTGACCGTGGCTTTGGCCGTGGGGCTGAATTCCTTGGCCGTGACCACGTCGGTCGGGATCGGCACAGCCGCGCCGCGTGCCTTCATGGCTTCGATCACGGCTTTGGCTTCGTCCAGCAAATCGGGCTCTGCCAGGCTCTTGCCAATCTTCAGACCCGCAGCGAGCATGAAGGTGTTGGCGATACCGCCGCCGACGATCAGGCCGTCCACATTGTTGGCCAGGGATTTCAGAATGGTGAGCTTGGTGCTGACTTTGCTGCCGGCCACGATAGCGATCAGCGGGCGCTTGGGTGCAGCCAACGCTTTACCGATGGCGTCCATCTCTGCTGCCAGCAAAGGGCCGGCGCAAGCGATGGGGGCGGTCTCGGCGATACCGTAGGTCGTGCCTTCCGCGCGGTGGGAGGTGCCAAACGCATCGTGCACAAAGATGTCGCACAGGGCGCCCAGCTTCTTGGCGAGCTCGGGTGCGTTTTTCTTCTCGCCAATGTTGAGGCGGCAGTTCTCCAGCATCACCACTTCACCGGGCGCGACGGAAAAATCGCCATCGACCCAGTTGGCGATCACGCGCACCGAGCGGTCCATGAGCTCGCCCAGACGGGCGGCCACGGGGGCCAAAGAATCGGCGGGCTTGAATTCGCCTTCGGTGGGACGGCCCAGGTGCGAAGTGACCATCACGGCGGCACCGGCGTCCAACGCCATCTGAATCGCCGGAATACTGGCGCGGATGCGGGTGTCTTCGGTGATGCGGCCCGCGTCGTCTTGCGGCACGTTGAGATCGGCGCGGATAAAAACGCGTTTGCCAGCGACCGAGCCGTTGGCGCAAAGATCAGAGAAGCGGATGAATGGCATGGACATGGGCTGAGCGGAGTCGGTTGATGGTGCTAGAACCCCGACATTGTAGGAAATGGCGCAGACAAACCGAACAAAAAATCACGGGGTCTAACTTTTAAGGCGCCTTTCAGGTACGCCCAACACCATCGGAGTCTCCCTCCCAGACGACACCCAGCAAGGCAATCCATGAATTTCCGCCGTCCATTCAACACCCGGATCCTGCTTCTGGGCCCCATTGCCGCCGCGTTGTCCGTCCTCTTCCCAGGCCACGCGCTGGCCAGCGAGCCCAAGGAGCGGGTGATCTGCACCACCGAACCCCGTTCAAGCTGGATGTCGGAAGCCGAAGCGCGCGAGCGATTTCACGCAGAGAACTACCTGCTGCTGAGCTTTAAGCTCTCCAGCGAAAACTGCCATGAGTTCTACGCGGTAGAGCACGATGGCACCGTGGTGGAAGCCTATGTACACCCCATCACGGGCCAAGTGGTTCGCCTGACCCGCATCCCACCGCCCAAACCAAACCGGCCCGCACGCTCAGCGCCCGCGAGCACCAGCCAATAAACAACGGGGATGAGCGGTTGCCTGCGGGCAGGCCAGAACACCGCACCAGGGGCCTGCGCGGCAGAAGGCCCCTAGCGACGTCGGAGCAGCCATTTGTTGGCTTGAAAAGGCAACAACAATCCAGCGCCCAAGGCCAGGGCCAACAGCCACTGGGCGGGGCCCAGCGGCTCGAACCCAAACGGCCCAGCCAGCACCGGCACACTGGTGATGGCGAGCAAGGCCAGCGCGGTCCCACCCAGTACCCATCCACTCACCGCGGTCATGCCTGACCAAAGGGTCCCCCAGCCCGTTCGGCTGGAGCGGCTGGGCAAAATCAAAGCCGCATTGCCCACCACAAGCACCACGAATGCGGCGGTACTGGCCAAACTGGTGGCCGCGCCTTGGGCCAGCACCCACACATAGAGACCCACCACCACAGCGGTGACCCCCCCGCCTTGCAACAAGCTGAGCGCCACATGCGCGGCCGACAGCAAGGGCTCTGACGTGCGGCGCGGCGGTCGATCCATGAGATCCGCATCCCCTTCTTCGGCTTCGAACACCAGGGAGCAAGCCGGGTCGATCACCAGCTCGAGAAAGGCAATGTGCAACGGCGCCAGCACCAGCGGCAAACCGAGCAACACCGGCAGCAAGGCCAGACCGATGATGGGGATGTGCACAGCCAGCGTGTAGACCATGGCCTGGCGCAGGTTGGCAAAGGTGCGCCGACCGCGGTGAATGGCACGCACGATCGAGGTGAAATCGTCTTGCAACAGCACCAGCGAAGCAGCTTCCCGCGCCACATCGGTGCCCCGCTGCCCCATGGCGATGCCAATGTGGGCCGCTTTCAGCGCCGGCGCATCGTTCACCCCATCGCCGGTCATGGCCACCACCTCGCCTTGCGCCTTCAAGGCCTCCACCAGCGCCAGTTTTTGCTGGGGCTTGACCCGCGCAAACACGTTGGTCCTGGCCACATGTGCCGCGAGGCTGGGCGCGTCCATGGCCGCGATCTCGTCCCCGGTGACCACGCCCTCGGTCTGGATGCCGGCCTGCACTGCGATAGCGCCCGCGGTGCGCGGATGGTCGCCTGTGATCATCACCACCCGGATGCCCGCGCGCTGACATTGCGCCACCACCTCGGGCACTTCGGGCCGAAGGGGATCGGCCAGGCCCACCAGCCCCACCCATTCAAAATCGAAGTCGTGCTGAATGTCGGGCCAACCGCTTGCCGCGCGGTGGCGCGCCTTGGCCACGCCCAGCACGCGCAGCCCGCGATCGGCCATCGCCGCCGCACTCGCCGCGATCTGCTCACGCTGCGCCTCGGGCAAGTGACACAAGTCGATGACCGCTTCCGGCGCGCCTTTGGCCGCGACCACATCGTGGGCGTTTTTGCCATCGCGCCAGAGGTGGCTCATGGCCAGCAACTCGGGCGAGAGCTCATACTCCCGCGCCAGCGTCCATTGCGGGTGCAGGTGTTCGGTGATTTCCAGGTGGGCACCCGCCAGGCGATGAAACGCCTGCTCCATCGGATCGTGCGGTTCGATCTCGCTGGCCAGCACGGCGTACTCAATCAGCTCGTGAAAGGCCTCGGGCAAGCTGTTGCTCAACAGCTGCTGGGTATCAAGGGTCTGGTCGGCCACGCACAGCGCCGCCACCGCCATGCGGTTTTGCGTGAGCGTGCCGGTCTTGTCCACGCAGAGCACGGTGGTTTGCCCCAGCGTCTCGATGGCGTTGAGGCGCCGCGTGAGGACCTGTTGCACGGCCAGCCGCCGCGCAGCCAAGGCGAGAAACACAATCATGATCACGGGCAGCTCCTGCGGCAAGATGCCCATGGCCAGGGTGATCCCCGCCAACACCGCTTCCAGCCACCCCCCGCGCAGCCACCAGAACAGCGCAGCGAGCAACACGCACAGCGCCACCCCGATGACCACCAGGCGGCGCGTGAGCCGCGCCATTTCCTCGCGCAATGGCGAGGCTTGCAGTTCAATGGCCTGCAGCGATTGGCCGATGCGCCCCAGCTCCGTCTCCCGACCGGTGGCGGTGACACGCACCATGCCCTGCCCACTGACCACCATCGTTCCAGCGAAGACCTGCCCGTCAGGCAGTTGCTTGGCCACGGCGACCGACTCGCCCGTGAGCATGGACTCATCGGTGGCGAGCTCGTGCGCCTGCAGCAGCAACCCGTCAGCCGGTACGCGATCGCCCTCGGCAAGCAGCAACACATCGTCGCGCACCACTTCACGCCCCGGAATGCGCAACGTCTCGCCGCCACGCAACACCAGTGCACGCGGGCTCGAAAGATCGCGCAAGGCCTCCAGGGCGTTGTCGGTGCGCCGTTCCTGCAACACGGTGATGGCCATGATGATGACCACAAAGCCCAGGAGAATCATGGCCTCGTGGGCGTCGCCCATGGCCAGGTAGATCGTGCCCGCCCCCATCAACAACAGGAACATGGGTTCGCGCACCACATCCCAGGCCATGTCGAGCACGGTTCGCCGCTGGCTCACCCCCAGCTCGTTCGGCCCCTCATCGCGCAAGCGCTGCGCGGCGGTGGCGGGGTCCAGGCCTTCGGGTGGGTCTTGGTTCATGCGCAAGCGGTGTGTTGAGGAATCTCCACTTGTTTATACAACCCGCTTGGCGGGTCAGCAAAGCGCTACATCAACAAGTGGCGTCAACACCCGATGCGAAACTCAGATTTCGCTCATCACGAAGTCGGCCTTGCCCACACCGCACTCCGGGCAACGCCAATCGGCGGGCACGTCTGCCCAGCGCGTACCGGGCGCTATGCCCTCTTCCGGCCAGCCAGCGGCTTCGTCGTACACGACGCCGCACACCACACACATGTAAACGTTCATGCCTTGCTCCTTCTTGGCGTATACAAAAATCTCAACAAAAAGGCTCGTCAATCGTCTTGGTCGTCGTGATCACGGGATGCGCCAGTGAAAGCGCTGGAGGGAATCAAGCCGTTGGGCGACTGCTGCCATTCCCAGGCGCCGTAGGCGAGCACCGCCACCAGCAACAACACGGCCAGCCACACCCGGTTCCTTTTCACCAGATCCGGACCGCGACCGGCCACGCAGCCCGTCAACATCGGCAGGGCCTGGTTCTGGCGACGCAGCCAGCTCAGGCCCGCGATGAGCGCCAGGTGCGCCAGCACCACGAACAGGTACGCTTCGCCGAACCATTCGTGCAACTCGCCCAGCCAGTCACCGCCCAGAAAGTCACCCCAATCGTTGAACGAGGCGTAACCGGTGAGGGTGATCGGGACCACCATCGCCATCAGCAACGCCACGGCCAATGCCATCAGCATGTTCTGTCCCTGGCGCCAGTTGATGCCTGCCAACGAACCTTGGCGCAACGAATCAGTGGCCGACCGCAGCCACGCCGGGGCGCCGGACAACTTGCGCCACAGCAAGCCCAGCCCCGACTGTCGAGGCCCCAGCAGGCCATACAAAACACGGAACACCAGCAGGCCGGCCATGGTGTATCCCAAGGTCACATGGAGCATGCGCCAGCGCTCGCCGTCGGCGGTGAGATAAGCGCCCAGAAAGCTGAGCGCAAACAGCCCATGAAACATGCGTGTGGGCGCGTCGGTCACCAGGCGGCGAGCCGCCTGCACGACACGATCTGTGCGCGAGGGGGTTGCATCGATAGCGGGATGGGCTTGCATGTCAGAACTCCGTGTGTCGATCAGTCGCGCCAGGCCCGGCGCATGCGGGCGTCGAGCCCTGCGGGATAGGTCAGGTTGTCGTCGTCAAAACTGCCTTTGTCGGCACCGGTGTGGCAAGCGGCGCAATTGGCCGCGCTTTTGACGCTGGGCAGCTTCCAGACCTGTGGCGCAATGTCGTCGTGTTTGCGGGCAAACCAGGCAGACCGGGTGATGCGGTCTTCTGGCGGCGCTTCGCTCACGCGCTTGTAGGTGCCGGCATGGGTCTGCAGCCAGGCGGAGAGTTGTTTCACCGTGGCCGGATCGAGCGAGGCATCGGTCCCGTAATGCTTCTCCAGCCCGCCCATGATGCGTTGCCACGATGGGGCGGGCAGCATGCCGGGCGGATAGGCGGTGTGGCAGGCAGCGCATTCCTGGGTATAGGCCGGCAACACCTGGCGCGGCATCATGCGCCCGCCATCGGCGTGGGCCAGGCTCAAGGCAGACAATCCTGTTGCCACCAGCAAGAGGGTGCGAAACGTCGTTTTGATTGCGTTCATTTGAGAGTCCAATGGATGTGGTTGTGGCGAAAAATTCGGGGGTTCAGGGCCTGAGCCCGGTGAGGTAGGCCAACACATCGGCTTTCTCCACCGCAGTGCATTCGCGGCTCAACACGTCTTTGCAATTGCGGCGAAACCATTTGTCGACCTTGGCGGTGTCTGTGAATCCCTTGGGGTTGAAGGCCGGCGCCAAGGGCGCAATGGACTTGCCCGTGTTGGCGTGTTGCCCCTGAAGCGTGGGCGGTGTGCCGTGGCAAGACGCGCACGACCATTCGGCGCCGTGTTTGCTGTTGAAAAACACCTGCCCCTGGTTTGCGTTGCCGGGCTTGCCTGCTTCGGCGCTCCAGCGTTGGAGCTGTGCACCGGGTGTGGTGTCACCGGCCCACACAGCGGGGGAAAATGCCATGAACAACAGCCCAAACAGCAAGCCTGTTGGCACCAGGACTCTTGGAGAAAATTTCATGATGTGCGGCCTTCAAAACAGGAATAAACGGGCAGGGACGAAGCCATTTTTGGCCCCTGCGCTTGAATCCATGCTGAAGCCCGCGTTCATCTGGCGTTCAGAAATCCTGCAGGACAATGGCGCTATGAATGCTGCCCACTCCCTTTCACCGCGATGGACCCTAGGCGTCCTGCTGGCGTTCGTGCTGTTGGCCGGCGCCCCCCAGGCGCAAGCCAAAGAGCGAGACGATCACGAACGCGCGCAAGCGGCCGTTGTCGCGGGGCAGGTCATGCCGCTCGACCGTCTGCTGCAACAGGTGGCGCGCGAGCACCCCGGCCAGGTCCTCGAAGTGGAGCTGGAGCACGACGACGGGCAGTGGCTCTATGAAATCAAGTTGCTTCAAAGCGATGGCCAATTGGTGAAAATCAAGGTCGACGCCCGCACCGGTGACGTGTTGAGCAAGCGGGTGCGCGCCGCATCCAGACACTGACCCATGCGCATACTCCTGATCGAAGACGAACCCACACTGCGCGCCCAGGTGCGCGAAAGCCTGGAATCCGCCGGCTACGCGGTGGCCGAGGCGGACAACGGACGCGACGCCCACTTCATGGGTGACACGGAAGACTTCGACGCCGTGATCCTTGACCTGGGCTTGCCGGTGCTCGACGGCATCAGCGTGCTGCAGCGCTGGCGCTCAGCGGGGCGGGCCATGCCCGTGCTCATCCTCACGGCACGGGACAACTGGCATGAAAAGGTGACCGGCATCGATGCGGGCGCCGACGATTACCTGACCAAACCTTTCCACATGGAAGAGTTGCTGGCGCGGTTGCGCGCCCTGATCCGGCGCGCGCAAGGCCTGGCCTCGCCGGTGTTGCACAACGGCCCGCTGGCGCTGGACACCCGCAGTGGCCGCGTCACGCAGGACGGTCAGGCCATCACACTCACCAGCCACGAATACAAGGTGCTGGCCTACCTGATGCACCGGCCAGAGCAGGTGGTTTCGCGCACCGAGCTCACCGAACATATCTACGCCCAGGACTTTGATCGCGACTCCAACACCATCGAAGTGTTCGTGGGCCGTTTGCGCAAGAAACTGGCGCCCGATCTGATCGAAACCGTGCGCGGTTTGGGCTACCGTCTGCGTTCGCCCAAATGAACCCGCAGGCGGCCGCGAAGGCAAGGCATGAATGGCGCTGGGCCGCCTCATTGCGCCACCGCCTGCTGGCCGCCACAGTCGCCGCGCTGGTGCTGGCGCTGGCGCTGGCCGGCGTGTTTCTCTCAGGCTTGTTTCGCGACCATGTCACGCGGCAATTCGAAGCCTCGCTGACACTGCAACTCGATCAACTCACGGCGCGGCTCGAGTTCGATGCCCAGGGCCAACCGCTGATCGACACCCAAGCCCTGTCGGATCCCCGCTGGCAAACGCCCTATTCCGGCCTCTATTGGCAAATTGACCGCATGAGCGCCAGCGGTCAATCGCGCAGCGGCGTGCTGCGCTCGCGCTCACTGTGGGACACGCAGCTCACTTTGCAAGCCGACACGTTGAACACCGGATCGCTGCATGTGCACCACGGTGTTGGCCCCAAAGGCGCTGAAGTCTTGATGGTGGAGCGCACGGTGCGAAGCGACGAAAGCCCGGGCGTGGGTTGGCGTCTGATCGTCGCAGGCGATTTGGAGCAAACCATGGCCGCAGCGACGCGGTTCAACCGCCTGCTCGCCCTGGCTTTGCTCGCGCTGGGTGTCATGCTGGCAGTGGCTGCATGGGCGCAGGTGGCGGTCGGTCTGGCGCCTCTGCGCGCTTTACAAGGCGCTTTGAGCGACGTACGCGAAGGCCGAGAGGCCCGATTGCAAGGGCGATTTCCGGTGGAGGTGCAACCGCTGATCGACGACTTCAACGGCGTGCTCGATCGCAATGCGGACGTGGTGCAGCGCGCGCGCTCACACGCGGGCAACTTGGCGCATGCGTTAAAGACACCCCTGGCCGTGCTGATCCAGGCGGCCGAGCAAGCGTCGCACTCCAACGCAAAAGCCGACGAGTTGCCCCAGCTCGTTCAGGAACAGGTAACCCTTGCGCGCCGCCACATCGACTGGCACCTTGCGCGTTCACGCATGGCCGCCGCCCAACGCTTGCCCGGCCTGCGCACACCCTTGGCGCCCGTGGTGAAGGGCTTGTTGCGCGTGATGCAGCGGGTCAATGCCGAGCGCGAACTGGCACTGCAAGCGACGCCCATTCCCGAAGCATGGGCCTTTGGGGGCGAAGCACAAGACTTGCAGGAAATGCTCGGCAACCTGCTCGACAACGCCTGCAAGTGGGCCCGCTCGGCGGTGCATGTCAGCGCCACCCGAAGCAACGGCCAACTCGTCCTCGTGATCGAAGACGATGGTCCCGGTATTGCACAAGCCCAGCGCGAGACCGCTTTGGCGCGCGGCGAGCGCCTGGATGAGCGCACGCCCGGCAGCGGGCTGGGGCTGGCCATCGTCGCCGACCTGGTGCAGCTGTACGGCGGCACGCTCAGCCTCGAGGCCAGCCCCATGGGGGGTTTGCTGGTGCGCCTCAGCCTGCCGGCGACGGCTTGACGGGCGCCGCCTCGTTGCCACACGGTGCGAAAGCATCGAGCGCCGGCGCATAGGCTTGGGTCGTCACATCCATCAGGCCCAGCACGGTATGAAAGAGGTTGTCGTGGGAGACGGGTTCTGCCGAGCCTTTGCGCAGGCACTCGGTGGATACACCCAGGCGCTTCTGCAAGCCCGGCGAGAGCCAGCTCACCATGGGCACACGGGTTTGTTGTTCAGGCGCAAAGGCATAGGGCAAACCATGCAGGTAAATGCCTTTTTCACCCAGTGATTCGCCGTGGTCAGACATGTAAATCAGACCGGTGTCGTTCGATCCACGGTCCGCCCGCAACTGCAGCCATTGCAGCGTTTTGTCGAGAAAATCATCGGTCTGGGCGATGGTGTTGTCGTAGGCATTGACCAGTTGATCGGGCTGGCAATCCGAGAACGTGGCACTGGTGCACTCAGGCTGAAAGGGCCGCAAGTCAGCCGGGCGGCGCTTGAAATAGGCTGGGCCATGGCTGCCCATCTGGTGCATCACCAGCACCACGCCTTTGGCACGGCGCACGGGGTCAAGCGCTTCGATGCGCGCATCCAGCCCATCGAGCATGGCGGTGTCGGCGCATTCGCCATCGCCACACAGACCGGGCAGTTGCAGCGTGCGCGTGTCCACACTGGGCACGCGGTCACAAATGCCTTTGCAACCCGACTGGTTGTCGAGCCACAAGACAGCCAGGCCCGCGCGTTGCAACACATCGAGCAGGTTTTCTTCGTGAGGCGGCTTGTTGCCACCCTCATCCCGGGTGAGCGGCGAGAACATGCAGGGCACCGAAACCTGGGTGTTCGTGCCGCAGGAACTCGCATGGCTGAAATTCACCAGATCGCCCTGCGCTTGCCACTGAGCAAGCTTGGGGGTGGTGGGACGCGGGTAGCCATTGAGTTGCCAGTTTTGGGCCCGGGCGGTCTCCCCTACCACCAATACCAACAAAGGGCCACGCGTTTGCGAGGCATAACTCGCGCCCAATTGGGCGTCTTCGCCCATCTTTTGCAGCGCGAGCACCTGGCGAGGCACCTGTTGCACCACCAGCACGCTCGAGGCATACACGCTGTTGAGCGGGTTGATCATGAAGCGCACATCCTTCTGGTTGCGCATCAGCGACGAGAGGCCCTGGTAACCCGCCAGCGCTGCCCCGACCACCAGCGCCAGACCGACGACGGCGCCCAAGGCGTTGCGCGACAGGTATTGCCATGCCGAGCGCTGGCCCATGGGCTTGCGCCAAATCCACCACAACGCAGGGCCGGCGATCAGCAGCACACTGACCACCAGCCGCCACGACATCAGATCGCGCACCTCGTTGGCATCGGTGTGCATCACATTGGCCAGCATGGTGGAATCGATCACCGCCTTGTATTGCCACATGAAGTAGCTGTTGAAGGCGGTCACGATCACCAGGACGGTGGCCAACGGGCGGTACACGCGGGGCCACCGAAGCAGGGACAGCAAAGCAGCTGTGCCGCCCAGCACCATCAGCCCGAGGGGCCCCACCAGGGTCCAGCGCTGCCCCTGCGACTGGTCCAGCTCCAACAGTTTTTGCCACAGCGGCAGATTGCCTGCGCTGGCCAGCCAGAGCGACAGTACCCACACCGCCACCCAGGCTCGAGGAGCAGGACGGGAAGGCGTGGCAGCGGGAAAGGAGGAATGGTCAGAGGCGAGCATGGCAAAACAAAACAAGGAATCGCCAGCACACACCGGCTCTGCCAGCTTAGGCGGGCCAGGTTATCTCAGCCTTAAGAAACCGCTGCCCCATCGCGGCAACGCAGCATGCGCAGGCCCGAATCGCACTGAAACCGAACTACACGGGGGAACCGCTGGCCACCTGCGCCGCCCAGCGCAGCGTGAAGCGGGTCGTCATGGGCGCCAAGCCCTCGTCACGCACCAGCGTTGCACCCATTTCCTCTGCAATGCGCTCGACCAGTCGCAAGCCCAGCCCCAGACCCCCTCGATCCGCTGCCGCGCCGGGCGCCGCAGGTCGCTGGCCGTCGTCCGAGACCGACAAGGTGATTTCCCCAGCGTTTTGCAACAACTCCACGTTGACCTGCGTCTCGGGCGGCGTGTGTTGCAAGGCGTTGTCGATCAAATTGCGCAGAGCCAGCTCCAGCAGCAGGGAAGGAACCGGCAGCTCCACCGGGGTATCGGGCTGCGAAAGGGACAACTCGTGGCGGGTCTCATAGGCCTTTTGCGCATGATCGGCCACCAGTTGCAGGGCCACTTCACCCACATTCACAGCAGACAACGGCTGGTGGCTCACACGGCTTTGAGCCCCCACACGCTGGGCACGGGCCAGATCCAGCAACTGGGCCAGTATGCGCCCGGCCCGCAACGACTCCTGCTCCAGCTGCGCCAGCCGCTCTGGGGTGGGGTCAACCTGGGCCGCGCTGGCCTGCAAGGTCATGGCCGCCAGTGGTGTGCGCAATTCGTGCGCCACATCCGACGCAAAAGCGCGCTCCCGCTCGGCCTGGCGCTGCAAGCTGTCCACCAGCGTGTTGATGGCCGCGACCGTGCTGTTGAATTCTTGGAAGCGGTGCGCTGTGTCCATGCGCTGGCCCGAAAACGCGTCCAGCGTCGCCACCTCGCTGGAAAGTTGGTCCAGCGGGCGCAAGCCCCGGCGAATCGCCCACCACAGCAACAAGGCCACCAGCGGAAAGATCAGCAAGGCCGGCGCGGCGACATGCTCGGCGATGTCCTTGCCCAGCTCGCCGCGCTTTTGGATGTCCATGAAAACCGCGATGCGGCGCTCATGGCCGTCTTGCCCGATGGCCACCGTGTAAAGCCGCCGTTCGCTGTCGCCCCCTGGCGATCGGTGCAACACCGTGGCAAACCCGTGCGCGGGGATATCGCTGGTTTTGAGGCCATCGGCCATGTGGTGGCTGTCGATGACAAGCCGCCCGTCCTGCCAGTCCATCACCGCCACATCTTGCAGGTACTCGTGCCGCATGGCGTCCAGCACGGCCGGGTCCAGCTCCACCTGCGAGGCGGGTACGGTCTGCAACCACAGGCGGGCCACTGAAACCAGCTGGCCGTCCGAAAACTTGCGCGATTCCCGCAACCCGGTGCTCCAGGCCACGGCCAGCAGCGTCACCCAGATGAGCAACACGGCGCTCATGGCCCAACGCAGCAGATAGTGCTGCAAAGTGGGTTGGTGAGCGGCTGGGGTCTTGTTCCGCGTCATGGCGCTTTGCCCCGAGCCGGCGGCGGTGGAGCAATACCCGCTTCACGAGGGATGAAATACCCGACCCCCCGCACCGTCTTGATCAGCGTTTCACCCAGCTTGCGCCGCAGGTGGTGCACATGCACCTCGATCGCATTGCTCTCCAGCGATTCACCAAACCCGTACAGCGCAGACTCCAGGCGCGACTTCGACAGCACCTGGGGGCGGGCTTGCAGCAAAGCCAGCAGCAAGGAAAACTCCTTCCCGCCCAGCACCACGCTCTCGCCCGCTCGCTCCACCGTGTGGGCCGCGGGATCGATCACCAAGTCGCCATGCTCGATCAGCGGGTTGCTGCGACCCCCGGCCCGACGCAACATCGCGCGCAAACGGGCCAGCAGCTCGTTGGGATCAAACGGTTTGACGATGTAATCGTCGGCGCCACTGTCGAGCCCGTCAATGCGGTCGCTCACCCCATCGCGCGCCGTCATGATCAGCACCGGCATGTCGTGGTGCGGCAGTGCACCGCTGCGGGTGGCCGCGCGGCGCACGCGGGCCAGCAAGTCCAGGCCGTCGCCATCGGGCAAGCCCAGATCCAGCAGCATCACATCAAAAGGCTCCACCACCAACGCGCCCCAGGCCTGGTCCAGCGTAGGACACACATCCACCGCATAGCCCGCGCGGCGCAGCGAGTCGCTCAGCCCACTGGCGATGCCCGGATCATCTTCCACAACAAGTGCACGCATGGCGACAACGGGCCTGACCAGCCCCCCCAGTTCAAAAGATCCATTATCCCGACGGTGGTTAAGGTTGCCTTAAAGTACCGCGCCTAACCTGCGGGCATGCCAACACCTTCCCTCGCAACGCCTGCCTCATCGGCCGTGGGCGCTTTGCACCTGTCGCACCACAGCTCACGCCCATTGTCGCTGGCCTGGCTGGCGCTGCTGGCGTTCACGCTGTTCTGGGACTTCGCCGGGCTCGACATGGTGGTCATGCAAGCCATCGGCACACACGAAGGTTTTCCCCTGAGAGATCAGTGGCTGCTCTCCACCGTGCTGCACGACCAGTTGCGCCTGGTGGCGCAGATGCTGTTTCTGGTGATGGTGGTCTGGGCCGTCTGGCCCTCAAAGAACAGCGGCCTGCCCCGCCGCGAGCGGCTGTTGCTGGTGGGCCTGGTGCTGCTGTCCCTGCTCGCCGTGAACCTCGTCAAGATCAACAGCCGCACCAGCTGCCCCTGGGATCTGCAAGCCTTTGGCGGCAACGCCCGCTACGTCTCGCACTGGCTGCTCGGTGTGGGCGACGGCGGCGGCGGCCGCTGCTTCCCGGGTGGCCACGCCTCCAGCGCCCTCGCCTTCTTCGCGCTGTGCCTGCCCTGGCTGCACGCCCCCTCGGGCACCCGGCGGCAGCGCAGCACCGGCTGGCGCTGGCTGGCGCTCATCCTGTTCGCGGGTATGGTCACAGGTGCCACCCAGACCTTGCGCGGGGCCCACCACCCCAGCCACACGCTGTGGACGCTGCTGATCTGCTCGGGCATCTCGATCGCCGGCTGGCGCCTCAGCCAGCCCTGGCTGCAGCGGGGTGCTGCAAAGCGTCAAGCTTTGGCCGCTGGCAAGCCGTAGTAATCGCGGTACCAGTCGACGAAGCGCTGCACGCCCACCCGCAAATCGGTGTGGGGCCGCAAGCCATAGCCCTGCTCCAGCGCCGAAGTATCGGCCCAGGTCTTGGGCACATCGCCCGGCTGCATGGGCAGCAGGTTTTTCACGGCTGGCAAACCCGTGGCCGCTTCGATGCACTCAATGAATTCCAGCAACGGCACCGGGCCGTTGTTGCCCACATTCAGCACCTGGTGCGGCACGCGGTCCGCCACCACCACCGGCGGCTTGCCCAACACCCGCACCACGGCCTCCACCACATCGTCCACATAGGTGAAATCACGCAGCATGTCGCCGTGGTTGTACACATCAATGGGCTGGCCATCGATCACCGCGCGCACAAACTTGAAGATGGCCATATCCGGCCGGCCCCAGGGGCCGTACACCGTGAAAAACCGCAGCCCTGTGGCTGGGAATCGGTAGAGGTGGCTGTAGCTGTGCGCCATCAGTTCATTGGCTTTTTTGCTGGCGGCGTACAGGGAAATCGGGTGGTCGGTGTTCTGCGACTCGCGCAACGGCATCTCCGTGGCCGCGCCGTAAACCGAACTCGACGAGGCATACACCAGGTGCTGAACGCCGTTGTGGCGGCAGCCCTCCAGCACCGTCAGCATGCCCGCCAGGTTGCTGTCCAGGTAAGCCATCGGGTTTTCCACCGAATAGCGCACACCGGCCTGGGCGGCCAGGTGCACCACGCCGTCGTACCGCCCCTGCTTGAACAGCCGCGCCATGCCGTCGCGGTCGGCAATGTCCATCTCATGCCACCCAAAACCCGGCCGGTTGCGCAGCTGCGCCAGGCGCGCCCGCTTGAGCCCGGGCTCGTAGTAGGTGTTCATGTTGTCCAGCCCATCGACCGCATAGCCGAGGTCGAGCAGACGCAAACACAGGTGAAAACCAATGAACCCGGCCGCCCCGGTGACCAGCACCCGTTGCAACGCAGGCGGTGTAGACAGTTCGCTCATGGCAAGACCCCCTCAAGGCGGGGTTGGTAAACAAAACGCTTGTCACGCAACGGAGGGGCACAGGTGGCGCTCAGCGAATCGGTGCCCAACAGCACCCACTCGCGGCGGTGCGCCTCGCCCAGTGAAATCGCCCGCGTGACATCAAAACACGCCAGCTCGGCATCGGTGGGCGTGAGCACAAACCGGTTCGGCGCTTCATGCACCCAGGCCCAGGCGCGCCGTTCCTGCTCGCTCAAGGGCGACAGGTAGCTGAAATGGGTCAGCTTGCGCTGGCTGAACAGCAAAAACTGCTCCTTGAACTGCAACAGACCCAGCTCGGCGCCCGCGGGCAGGTGTTCTTCCACATCCACCATGATCTGCTGCGGCGTGCGGTGCGGGTCTACCCGAGGCCAGGCGACCAGCGACACAAACACCCAGATCGCCAGGCTGTTGACCGCCATGCGCACAAACAGATCGCGCCGGCGCAAAGCCACCAGCAACACCAGCAGCACCACGCCCAGACCCACCAGCGGCAGGCCCAGCGTGTCCAGCAACTCGCTGTAATCCTGCAACCGCGCCGATAGCTTGTGGGGCGCCCACTGGATCACCGCCCCCAGCGCCGAAATACCCACAGCGACCAGCCCCAGGATCCAGGGCAGCACCGCCGCCAGCACCCGGGCCGGGCGGGACGCGCGGGCGCTGTTCCACAACACCGCCACCACCAGCGCCAGCATCGGCAGCGCAGGGAAGATGTACACCTCGCGCTTGCCCTTGCTGATGGAGAAAAACACCACCACCAGCGCCACCCACACCAGCAGCACACGCAGCTTGGCATCGGTGCGCAACAAGGCCACCAGCGGCTTGATCAGGGCCAGCAACACAAAGGGCAGCGGGAACCACACCAGTGGCATCGCCTGGGTCAGGAAGTAGTGCCAGGGCTTGATGTGGCCCCACGCGTTGGCGTAGCGTTCGGCGGTCTGGCGAAACAGGATGTTGTTGCGGTAGGCGAGCAAGTCGTCTGTCCCTTGCGCATGCACCTGCCACAGCATCGGGCCCAGCCAGCAGGCCACGGTCAGGAGCAACACCAGCAGCCCGGCAGCGGCCCGCCAGCGCCAGACCTTGTCGACCCCGCAAGCGCCCAGCGGGTTTTTCGCCCACAGCGCCAACGGCAACAGCATCAGCAAAGGCAAAAAGCCCACGCCCTTGGTCATGATGCCCAGGCCCATTGCCACCCAGCTCACAAAATACCAGCGCCAATGGGGCCCGGTGATGAAATGGCGCACCAATCCGTAACAACCCAGCGTGATCCAGAACGTGACCAGGGCGTCAATCTGCGCAGCCTTGCCCTGCAGCAAGAACTGCGGCGTGAACGCCAGCACCAGCACCGCCCAGAACGCCACCTGCTCATTCCACAGCCGCTTGCCCAGATCGTGCACCAGCAGCAGCGTGCCAATGGCGGCAAAAATGCTGGGCAGCAGGAAAGACACCTTGAGGTGACCGATCAACGCAAAGAAGGCCGCGCTGATCCACATGAACACCGGGGGCTTGTCGGGGTAGTACTCCCCGCCGCGCGTGGGGAAAAGCCACTGACCGCTCTCCACCATTTCGCGCGCAATCTGGGCAAATCGCGGCTCATCCGCCGGCCAGGGGTAGCGCAGGCCCACGCCCAGCAACAAGACCACGATCAGCGCCAGCAGCCACCAGAAAGTGTGCCGGCGGGCCGAGGGTTCAGACAGCGGGTTGCTGAGCGTCATGGGCATGTTCTAGCTTGAAGCGCCGCAGGCGCTGTTTGAATCCGTGGTGGTACAGGTACAGCCCCAGCGCGGTGGAAAACACCAGCATGCCCAGGCTGATCCAGAGCTGCGAGCCATCGTGCAACGCAAAGCCCGCGCCGGCGAAGCTGAAGATCAGCATCTGCGGCAGGTAGCCCAGCAGGCTGCCAAAAAAGACCGAAATCAGGCGCAGATCCGACAAAGCCGCCGCGATGTTGGTGACCAGGTTGCTGCCCACCGGCATGAGCCGGATCACACACACCCACACCCAGGTGTCTTCCGCCAGCACCGCCCTCACCACCGCAATGCGGCTGGCATAGCGTTCGCGCACCCAGACCAGGCTCAGACGCTGCACCGCCACCATGGTGAGCAACGCCCCCAAGCCGGTGAGCAGGGTGCCGAGCAGCGCACCATAGAATCCGCCAAACAAGACACCACAGCTCAGCGCCAGCACCTGGCGCGGTCCGCCCAGCGCGGTGTACACCACGGAGCCCAGAACGAACACCGGCCAGGCCACCATCCAGTGCTGGGCAAACAGCCGTTGCAGCAGCACATCTTCCGTGACAGATCCCCACCAGCCCAGGTGGATAGAGAAAAACGCCAGGCCCAGAACCAGGGCCAGCAGCAAAGGCTTAAGAAGACTTTTCATGAACTGCGGTGGCGGGCGCCACCCGCTGGTGTCCCGCCAACACCGGGTGCTTGGCCCGGCGCGTCAGCCAGGCAACGCCGGCCATGTCCACCAGCCCCACCCACAGGCGGTTCCAGGCGGTGTACTTGGACACGCCCACATGGCGCGCGCGGTGGTTCACCGGCACCACCCGTATCGTGCCGCCGATGCGGCACACCAGGGCGGGGATGAAGCGGTGCATGTGGTCAAAATACGGCAGCACGTCCCAGGTTTGCTTGGGGATCAGCTTGAGGCCGCAACCCGAATCAGGCACCTGGTCGTTCAAGATGCGCTGGCGCACACCATTGGCAATGCGCGACTGGAATTTTTTCCACTCGGTGTCTTGCCGGTTCTTGCGATAGCCCGCGATGCAGAAATGTTCGGCCGTCGGCTCCACCTCTTGCGCCGCGCGCAGCAGAGCGGGAATATCGGCCGGGTCGTTTTGCCCATCACCGTCGATGGTCACCAGAAAGCGGCCCAAGGCATGGCGGGCCGCCGTGGCCACCGCGGTGCTCTGGCCCACGCTGGCCTGGTGCTGCAACAGCTGGCCCTGAGCGCCCAGTTCCTGGCAGCTCTGAATGAACTCGGCAGCGGTTCCGTCGGTGCTGCCGTCGTCCACCAGCACCACCTCAAACGCACACACCGGCTTCAACGCAGCCGACACCTCGGCCACCAGCTGGCCGATGTTGCCCGCCTCATTTTTGGCCGGAATCAACACCGAGATCAGCGGCGCGGCAGCGTCGGAATGGGCAGCAAAAGAAGTCATGGTTCGGGAAAATTGGATTGGACCAAGGCCGCGCCAGCGAGACGCAAAAAACCTTCAGTCTGGCGCCACTAGCTTAAGGCCGCATGAAATGCGGCGCGCAGTGGAACCAACTGGGCATTGTCCCACCTCCGCGCACGGCCCGCTCACCACCCCAGGCCCAGGTGCAGTGGCAGGTACACCGCCATGCCCGTCACGATGGTGCCCAGCACGCCGCGCTTCCAGTAAAACCAGCCCAAGCCCGCGATCGTCGCGTACACACGGGCATCGGACCAGGGGGTGATCAATGCGCCTTGCGCCATCACGATCTCGGGAACCACCACCGCGGCCAGCGCGGCGATCGGTGCGTAATTCAGCCCGCGCTGGGCCCAGCGCGGCAGCGTCCACGGGCTGCTGGAGATAAAAAACAGGCTGCGTGTGAGCACGCTCACCACCCCCAGTGCAAGGATGGTGATGAGGGTGCGTGGGTCCAGATCAAACACCGTGCGCTCCCAATGGGTCACGCGGCGGGCGCATCGCTTCAATCACCAGGCACACCGCGACCGCGCTGGCGATCGCCACCACGATGTTGAGCTTCAAAGGCAGCGCCCAGGCCGCCACCGCGGCGGTACCAGCCACCCCCGCCGAGACCACCCGCAGACCCGAACTGGCCATGGACGCGAGCACACCCACCAGCGCCAGAATGCCGGCAAAACCCAGACCCCAGGCGGTGGGGACAGCGCTGGACAAGGCGATACCGACCAGACTGGCGCCCATCCAGGCCAGGTAATTGATGGCGCAGTTGCCCATCATGTAGGCCTGCTGGCTGAGCCGCTCTTGCGGCGTGGTGCCGGGCACCGGAAAGCGCCGCGTGAAAAAGACGTAAGTCAGATCCACCATCACATAGCCACTGACCAGGCGCTGCCACAAGGGCAGGTGCATCATGTAGGGCCGCAGATGGGCCGAAAACACCACGAAACGCAGGTTCACACAGAAGGCGGCCGCCACGATCACCCACACCGGGGCACCACCGACCAGCATCGGCACCGCCGCCAGCTGAGCGCTACCGGCAAAAACGATCAACGTCATCAGCACGGCTTCCAGCGCCGAGAGCCCCGACTCCACCATGGCCACGCCGGTCATCAGGCCCCAGGCAGCAATGCCCACCGACACGTTGCTCTGCTCGCGCACGCCCTCCCAGAATTCGGGCTGGCGGCGCAATTCTTTCTGGAAAAACATCAGCGCACGTCCCGCGGTGGGGCTGCGGTGAACAGCTGACCCACGGCCATGCTCTGGCCCCGCAGGAAATCCGCCACAGGCAGGCGCTTGCCGCCCGCCCGCTGCAACTCGGTCAGGCACAACACACCGTCCCCCGTGCCCACACGCACGCCATCGCTGGCCACCGCCAGTACCTCGCCCGCAGCACCAGCGTGGGTGCCCCCTGTCTCGGCGTGGGCCGCCCAAACCTTCACCGGCTCGCCTCCCAGCACACCCGCAGCGCCTGGCGCCGGGTTGAACGCGCGCACCCGCCGGGCGATGGTCAGCGCAGGATCGTTCCAGTCGATCGCGGCTTCGGCCTTGTCAATCTTGTGGGCATAGGTCACACCGGCCTCGGGTTGCCGCTCTGCGGTCAAGCCGCCACAAGCCGCCATCTCCAGCGCCTCCACCATCAGCCGCCCACCCAGGTCTGCGAGCTTGTCGTGCAACAAACCCGTGGTGTCCTCAGGCGCAATGGCCACGCGCTCACACACCAGCATGTCGCCCGTGTCCAGCCCCGCGTCCATCTGCATGATGGTCACACCGGTTTCGGCATCGCCGGCCTCGATGGCCCGGTGAATCGGCGCGGCGCCGCGCCAGCGCGGCAGCAAAGACGCGTGGATATTGAGGCAACCCCGGGCCGGCGTGTCCAGCACCCATTGGGGCAAGATCAGCCCGTAGGCGGCCACCACCATGACATCGGCCTGCGCGTCTCGGATCGCTATCTGCGCGGCGGCCGCTTCTTCGGGGTATTTGCCGTCCAGGCGCAAGCTGCGCGGCTGCGCCACCGGCATGCCGTGGGCCACCGCATATTGTTTGACGGGCGAAGCCTGCAGCTTCATCCCGCGCCCGGCGGGTCGGTCGGGCTGACTCAGCACCAGCACAATGTCAAAACCGGCGCGGTGCAGGCGCTCCAAAGCCACTCGGGCGAACTCGGGCGTACCGGCGAAGATGATTCTCATGGAAAAGGCGGAGCGAAAACGCGGTGGTCGGGGTGGAATGGGAAGAAGGGGTGCGCGGGTGCTTCAGCGCCCAAAGTCAGCCGCAGCCTCGGGCAGGGGCTCGTCGGTGAACATCACGCGCCGCACCACGCCAGCGGCGTCCAGATGAAGGTGAACCTGGCGCGGGCCGGTGATCTCCTGAAAGCGGTAGGTCCAAATGTCGCCGTCCCAGCTTGCCACGCGCTCGACCAGCGCTGGCCGGCCCAGATACAACTCGGCGGTTTCACGCGTCCAGCGGCCGACTTCAATGCGTTGCAGCCAGGCGGCGGCCATCACCTGCTCGGTCTGGCGCAGGTGTCCGCTGCCATCGAGGTCCAGGTTGTAAACCTGTTGGCCAGCGGGCTGGCGCGAGTACTGCAGCCGGGTGCCATCAGCCAGCGCATACACAGACGTCGGCTGCCCGAGCCGGTTTTCGATCTCGCTGCGGGTGGCTCCCAACGGCACACGCTCGGGCATGAGGGAACAGCCCGCCAGCAGCATGGCGATGCCAAGGCCCATGGTGCGGACCGCCAAGCGCATCAGTCCCGCTCCGCTTCGCGCTGGGCCTTCACCATCTTGCTCTTGATGCGGCTGCGCTTCAGCGGCGACAGGTACTCCACAAACACCTTGCCCATCAGGTGGTCCATTTCGTGCTGAATACACACGGCCAGCATGTCTTCCGCCTCGATCGTGCGCACAACGCCGTTGGCATCCTGGGCCCGCACCCGCACCGCCACAGAGCGCTCCACCCCGTCATAAATGCCCGGCACCGACAGGCAACCCTCTTCACCCTTGCGGGTTTCCGGGCTGGCCCATTCGATCTCGGGATTGATCAGCACCAGGCGCTGATCGCGTGTTTCGCTCACGTCAATGACCACCAGGCGCTCGTGCACATCCACCTGCGTGGCCGCCAGACCAATGCCACTGGCCTCGTACATGGTCGCAAACATGCCCTCGATCAGCTCGCGAATGCGCGCGTCCACCGCCACAACAGGCTTGGCGACCGTGTGCAAACGCGGGTCCGGGAAACACAAAATGGGCAACAGTGCAGGAGACGTCATGGCAGTAGAGACAACAACAGATCAACAGATCGGGAAAAAGGACACATGGGAACAACCGAATGAGCAGCCGATCCCCACACAAGGCAGACCGCGGAGCGATCGGCCGCGCCTGATGGCCTTCGGCCTGGCGGGCAGGACAGAAAGCGACAAGCAGACAGGTTTGTCGGTATTTTCGCCACTTTTGGCCCCGAGCGTGCGCACCAAATGCCATAAACATTGCCTAATCAAGGGCTTGGGCGCAAAATCAAATGCGAATTGTCAAGACAAAAAGCACCCCATCCACTGGGACTGCGCAGCTCAGCGCGGACTTGGAGGCAGGTGCTTGCCCGGGGGCCATTACATGCCATTGAATACCAGCTGCACCAATCCATCCCTTTCTCGGCACCACCTGCGACCACTCGCAGGGGCCGTTTTGCTGCTCGGCGCCTTGGCCAGTGGTAGCGTTTGGGCGCAAAACTACCCCATCACCAAAGGTCAGCGCGACCGCGCCACCCAGGTGGCCGAAGCGGGCGTTCCATTGTCTGAGCTGGCGTCCAATGCGCCGGCCAGCTACAAGGTCAAGCGCGGCGACACCCTCTGGGCCATCTCCGGCCTCTTCCTCAAGAGCCCATGGCGCTGGCCCGACCTCTGGGGCATGAACCTCGACGACATCAAAAACCCCCACCGGATCTACCCCGGTCAGGAATTGTTCCTCGACACCAGCAATGGTCGCGCCCGTCTGACGACCAAGCGCCCCGACGGTGCCCCCACCGAAGTGCGCGTGTCACCGCGCATTCGCTCGGAAAGCCTGTCCGACTCGGCCATCCCGGCCGTTTCCATGCAGGCCATCGAAGCCTTCCTGACCGAGCCCATGATCGTGGACGAGGACACCTTCGCGCGCGCACCCCGCATCGTGGCCACGCCAGAGAACCGGGTGCTGCTCACGGCGGGTGATCGCGCCTATGCCCGCTCGCTCTACGGACCCAACGGCGAGGGCGAACCCCTCAGCACAGCCAAAGGCCAGCCTCGCCAGTACCGGGTGTTCCGCAATGCCACGCCACTGAAAGACCCCGGCACCGGGGAAGTGTTGGGCTACGAAGCGCAATATGTGGGCGGCGCTTATATCGTGCGAGACGAATCCCGCCGGAACGTCGAAATGCCACCCGAGACGATTGGCAAAGGCGACTACAAGCCCACCGCGCAAGTGGAGGCCCCCAAAACTGAAATCGTGCCCGCCACCATCGACATCGTTCGCGCCAAAGAAGAAATGCGCGTCGGCGATCGCTTGTTGCCCGAGCCACCACGGGAATTCAGCAACTACGTTCCCAGTGCGCCCGCGCTGCCCATCGATGGCCGCATCGTGTCGGTGTACGGCAACGCGGTGCTCTATGCCGCTCAGAACCAGGTCGTTTCCATCAACCGGGGCCTCGAGCACGGCGTGTCCAACGGCAACGTCTTCGCCTTGCTGCGCGACACCAACCTCGTCACCGACAAGACCGACGACAGCCGGCCCAAGGTGCGCCTGCCAGGTGAACGCAACGGCCTGATGATGGTGTTCCGCACCTTTGACAAGGTTTCCTACGCGTTGGTGCTACAAATCAACGATGGCGTCAAGATCGGCGATCGCTTCGTCAATCCTTGACCCTCGTGGTCAGTGCCGAACAGGGCGCCTGGCTCAGACTCCTGCTGACGCGCGGCGTCGGCAACGAAACCGCGCGGCGTTTGCTGGCGGCCTTTGGATCGCCCGAAGCCATTTTTGAGCAACCGGCGGCGGCCTTGCAGGCCGTCGTGGGTGAGCGGCTCGGTTCGGCGCTGCAACAAGCCCCCGAAGATTGGCCCGAGGCCCGGGAGCGGCTGGCTGCCTGGCTGGCCGCATCCCCCGATCACCACGTGATCGCACTGGGCGATGCCTCGTACCCCCCTGAATTGCTGGAAATGGCGGATCCCCCGCTCATGCTCTATGTGCTGGGGGATTTGCGCGCACTGAGCCACCGCCAGAAACTCGCCGTGGTGGGCAGCCGCAACCCCACGCCCCAAGGCCAGGCCAACGCCCACCAATTCGCCCGAGCCATGGGCGAGGCCGGTTTGTGCATCGTCTCCGGCCTGGCGCTGGGCGTGGATGGTGCGGCGCACGAAGGCGCCCTGGAGGCTGGGGCGCCCACCCTGGCCGTCGTCGGAACGGGCCTGGACCGCGTCTACCCCAAACGCCACCTGGATCTCGCCCACCGCATCGCCTCGCAAGGCGGCGCCCTCATCAGTGAATACCCCTTGGGCACACCGCCCTTGCCTGCCCACTTTCCGCAACGCAACCGCATCATCGCGGGTCTGGCGCAAGGCACCCTGGTGGTCGAAGCCGCCGTGCAGTCGGGCTCCCTGATCACAGCCCGCCTGGCCGCCGAGCAAGGCCGCGATGTCTTCGCCATTCCAGGCTCCATCCACGCGCCCCAGTCCCGCGGCTGCCACGCCCTGATCCGCCAAGGCGCCAAGCTGGTGGAATCGGCACAAGACATCCTGGAAGACCTGCAATGGGACAGCGGCCCGGTTCGGCGCACCCCCGCAGCGGCAACCAGCGAAGAAGACCACCCCGCCGAAGAAAGCAGCCTGCTGACAGCCCTGGGCCACGACCCGGTGAGCCTGGACGCCCTGCAAGCCCGCACCGGCCTGCCCACCCCAGACTTGCAAGCCCAGCTGCTGGAGCTGGAACTCGACGGCCAAGTCGCCCGCCTGCCCGGCGGCCTGTTCCAGCGCCTGAACCAAGGCTGAGCCTCCCCCCGGCCTCGCCAGCCACGGTCAAGTCAAAATCCACGAAGGGCGGAGCCACACCCGCAGTGAGCGGCGATGGGGGTAGGAAATACACCTCCGGAGCGCAGTGTCCCCAAAGCCCAGAACGCCGATGGTCCGGCTTTGCCGGCCGTCCAGCGTTGCCCCTTGAGGGGCGGAGCCACACACGCAGTGAGTGGCGATGGGGGTGGTCCCAGTTCAGGCCGATGGTCCGGCTTTGCCGGCCGTCCAGCGTTGCCCCTCGAGGGGCGGAGCCACACACGCAGTGAGCAGCGATGGGGGGGAGCCTAATTCAACAAGCGCTCAGGATTCGCCTCAAGCTTGGCCAGCGCGTCGCGCGTGGCGCGCACCGTGAGCGACTCGTCCTCGGTCGGCACCAGCAAACCGGCCTGCAAATACGCCGCCACGCGGGTGGCCTGAATGAGGAAACAGCGACCGATGTTGGTGACAAACATGTACAACTGCCCGCGATCGCTGCGCCAGGCCAGCTGCACGTTGTTGAGCTTGCCGTTGTGATCCAGACCAAACCAGGCCCCGATCTGCAGCTCCACAGCCCAGGCGCGCATGGCCTCATTGGGCTGGCTGCCGCCCACCTTGATCACCTCGATGTTGTTGGCGTCCACGCCGGTGATCATCTCGATGCTCTCGTTGTCCAGATCCAGATCGCCCACGCCGCCCTCGGGCATGTACTCTTCCAGATGGGCCAGGCGGTTGGCCAGCTGATCCAGGCTTTCCTGGGAGATGGTTTCGGCGCGCGACATGAAGGCGTCGGCCAGGGTGTCACTCACCGACTTGATGTGCTGATCTTGCAAACCCGGCGGATACCCCAGCAGGTTCATGCCCTGGCGCAAGCGCTGCAACAAGCTGGGCAGCTGCTGGATCACGCGCGCACGGTCACTTCGGTGGGGCTTGGCGCTGGCCGCCCACAGCAACTCGGAAGCCACCTTCTTGAGGGAGGCCGTCTCTTCGTGCTTCAAGCCGTACTTGACGCTGGCCACCGCCAGCACCTCAACCCAGACCTTGAACAGGAACTCGCGCACCTCGTCGCGCACCGGTACATCATCGAGCAGTTTGCGCAGCTCGATGGTGTACTGAACCGACAGCGTTTCCTTCTGCTCGATCTGCTGGGCGACCGTCACAAAACGACCGGCGCTGCCTTGGCCGCTGAGATAGGTTGAGAGGAATTTCTGAAACTCGTCGTACACCAGCTGGAACACGCGCCGACCCGTTTCCGGGTATTGCTCGATCACCTGCACCACCCGTTTGATCTCCGCTTCAAGCGCCTGGGATCCCACGCTGGACTCGAACCCCATCACGCACGAACCCATGCGGTCGATCAGGCGGCGCGCCGGGTGCTGCAAGGCACTGAAAAATTCAGGCTCGGCGAGCGCAACGCGCAACACCGGAATCTGCAGGCGCGCAAACCACACCCGCACGCTTGGCGGAATGCGCTCTTCGGCCAGGATGCTTTGAAACATGAGGGCCACGATTTCGATGGTGGCCTTCTCGGAAGTGGTGCTCGCCGCCTGCTTGAGTTCGACCGTGCGCTGGCGCAAAGCCGTTGCCGTGCGCTCAACGTGGCTGTTATCGATGATGCCGGGCTCGGCGGCCGCGCTGGAGCTGTGGGGCAAGCCCGAATCGCTGCGCACCACGGGACCCATGCGCTGTATGGCCTGCTGCAGCTGCGGCGAAGGCTCCATGAGCTGCGTGGCTTCAAAGTCACCGCCCACCTTGTCCATCAGCATGCGCTTGAGGCGCCCCACCACGCCCTGGGCGCGCTGGCGCGCGCGCGCCAGTGGCGAAGAATGGGTCATGAGGCGCGTTTCTTCGTGCACACCCATGCTGGAGCTGTTGCCCCGGTTTCCGCGGACCGATTGCCCCGACAAGCTCTCAGAGCCGAAGGACCCATGGTCGGTAGACGACGGATGGCCAGAGGAACGGCTCGGCTGCCCATAGCCAGCCCCCTGGTCGCGACCGGGCGCCTGACGGGCCCCGGCTGCGCCACTTTGGCCACCGCGTGCTTGAGCACCGCCAGCGGATGATCCGTAGCTCCCACCCGGGGAACCGCCACCGCTGTGGCCACCATAGCCACCCGAATCTTGATCAGCACCGGTGTCTGCAGGCGTGTTCTGTTTGTCCCGCGGGGCGGCCGCCGGCGCAGACCGGCTCCCCGGGGCGCGTTTCACCAAGGCTTGCAGGTCAATTTCTTTCATGACGCCGCTGGACACGAGGAATTCGTTGGCCGCCTTGTAGCCCTCGAGCATCTTGACGGACAACTTCGGCACCAGCGCGTCCTGCACCAGCAACCAGCCGTCCCGGGTCAACTGCACATCGAGCCACTGATCAATCAGGATGCGCGAAACCACATCGGGCAACAGCACATCGCCGCGGGGCAGTTCCTGGCGTTTTTCCAGGTGTTGCACGCGCAAGCGCAGATCGTTGAGTTCGGTGGACGATTTTTCCAGGATCCGCATGGCCAGGCGCGAGGCCAGGATCTGGTCGTCGATCACACCTTCGGCGAGCAACTCCAGCCGGCCGGGCACGGAACCGCTGGTGCCTGAATTGCCGAAGCGGGGCAGCAGCGTGCGCTGCAGGGCTTTTCTTGACTGGTTGAGCCAGGTGGTCTGGTTTTTCTGGAACGCCATCCAGGTGTCCCGCCGGTCCTGCATATCTTTGGCGGGCCCGGCCTGGTCCAGCAGCGAAGTCAGTTGGGCTTCGCAAGCCTTGACCAGTTCCGGCAACGATCGACCAACGTGAACAACAAAGAGTTCACGCGCCTGTTTGGCCAGAGAGGAGACATGCTGGTCGGTTGATGACACGGTGAATCAGTATGACACGAAAGAACTCAATTCACCGATACCCGCCCGGGTGTTTTCCCCGGGGGATTGAAATCGGTGATCCCTTGCACAACGGTCAGACCACGGCACCCTTGTTGGGGTCATCAGCTTCACCCTCGACCACCGCCACCGTGGAGGAGGTCTTGATCAGGTCTTCGCGCTTGATGCCCAGCCACATGGCGATGGCGGCCGCAACAAACACCGAAGAGTAGATGCCAAACAGGATACCAATGGTCAGGGCCAACGCAAAGTAGTGCAGTGTCGGGCCACCAAAAAGCAACATCGACAGCACCATGATCTGCGTCGAACCGTGCGTGATGATGGTACGGCTGATGGTCGACGTAATGGCGTTGTCAATGATCTGGGGCGTGGTCTTTTTGCGGTGTCGGCGAAAACTCTCACGAATCCGATCAAAAATCACCACAGATTCGTTGACCGAGTAGCCCAGCACCGCCAAAACGGCGGCCAGCACCGCGAGCGAAAACTCCCACTGGAAGAAAGCAAAGAAGCCCAGGATGATCACCACATCGTGCAAGTTGGCGATGATGGCCGAGACCGCGTACTTCCATTCAAAGCGGATGGCGAGGTAGATCATGATGCCGATGATCACCATCGCCAGCGCTTTCAGCCCGTCTTGCACCAGCTCCTGCCCCACCTGCGGGCCCACAAACTCGGAGCGGCGCAGCTCCACCGCCGGGTTTTGTACCTTGAGCGCGGCCAACACCGTCTCGCTTTGCTGGCCCGAGCTCTTGCCGGGCTGGATCGGCAGGCGCAGCAAGACGTCCCGGGATGTTCCGAAGTTCTGCACCGGCACTTCGGCATAGCCCAGCGACTCCACCACCTGGCGCACCGCGCCCAGGTCGGCGGGCTGCTCGTAGGCCACTTCCATGACGGTACCGCCGGTGAACTCCACCGACAGGTTGAGGCCGCGCAACACCAGGAAGATCACGGCGGCGAAGAAGGTGATGGCAGAAATCGCGTTCAGCACCAAGGCGTGCTTCATGAACGGGATATCGCGTTGAATGCGGAAGAATTCCATGTGTGTGTTCCTGCGTGTTCGCGGGGGATCCGTGCGCCGGTTGGCTTATTCGCCTTTGACAGCCGGGGTGGTGGCGCTACCGCCCGCACGCCAGACCGTGCCAATGGACACCGATTTGAGCTTCTTCTGACGGCCGTACCAGAAGTTCACCAGGCCGCGCGAGAAGACCACGCTGGAGAACATGCTGGTCAAAATTCCGATGCAGTGCACCATGGCAAAACCGCGCACCGGGCCCGAACCAAAGGTCAGCAGGGCCACGCCGGCGATCAGCGTCGTGATGTTGGAGTCAAGGATCGTGCCCCAGGCGTGTTCGTAGCCGGCGTTGATCGCCGATTGGGGCGCGGCGCCATTGCGCAGTTCTTCGCGCACGCGCTCGTTGATCAGCACGTTGGAGTCGATGGCCATGCCCAGCGCCAGCGCCATGGCCGCAATACCCGGCAAGGTCAGGGTGGCTTGCAGCATGGACAGCACCGCCACCAGCAGCAACAGGTTCAGGCCCAGCGCCAGGCTGGAAAACGCGCCGAACAGCATGTAGTAGCTGCACATGAAGAGCACGATCACCGCAAAGCCCCACATCACGCTGTTGATGCCCTTGGCGATGTTGTCGGCACCCAGGCTGGGGCCGATGGTGCGCTCTTCGATGATCTCCATGGGCGCGGCCAGCGAGCCGGCGCGGAGCAGCAGCGCCAGATCGTTGGCTTCGTTGATGCCCATGCTGCCCGAAATCTGGAAGCGGTTGCCCAGCTCACCCCGGATGGTGGCCACCGAAATGGCTTCGCCCTTGCCTTTTTCAAACAAGATGATGGCCATGCCCTTGTTGATGTTCTCGCGGCTCACGTCGCGCATGATGCGCCCGCCCGCCGCGTCCATCACCAAGGTCACACTGGGTTGTTGGTCACGCGAATCGAAGCCGGCCTGAGCATCGGTGAGGTTTTCACCGGTAGTGAGCACCTGCTTTTTCACAATGGCTGCACGGCCATCGCGCATGGGGAAACTGTCGGAACCAAACGGCACCGGGCCCGAGCCGTCGGCCGCCGCGCGGCCTTCGGTGCTTTCATCGGACAGGCGCATTTCCAGCGTGGCGGTGCGACCCAGAATGTCTTTGGCCTTGGCCGTGTCTTGCACGCCCGGCAACTGCACCACGATGCGGTCGGTCCCCTGCTGCTGGATCACCGGCTCGGACACGCCCAGCTCGTTGATCCGGTTGTGCAGGGTGGTGATGTTTTGCTTGAGCGCCTGATCTTGCACGGCCTTGGCCGCTGCCGGCTTGAGGTTGAGCACCAGGCGCAGATCGCCGTCGGCTGGGGCGTCGCCCACCGCCAGATCGGGGAACTGGTCTTGCACCACGCCGCGCGCGGCCTCCAGTGTTTCGGCGTCGCGGGCGCGCACTTCGATGCTGCTGCCGTTGCGGGCAATGCCGCCGTGGCGCACGTTTTTCTCGCGCAGAGCCGAGCGCAGATCGGCGCCCAGCACATCCATGCGGCGCTGCAGCGCTGCGGGCAAGTCCACTTGCAACATGAAATGCACGCCACCGCGCAAATCCAGGCCCAGGTACATGGGCGAAGCGCCCAGGGACTGCAGCCAGGCGGGCGTGCGCGACAACAGGCTCAGCGCCACGATGTGGGTGGGGTTGGCCGGATCGGGATTGAGCGCTTGCTCGATCGCGTCGCGCGCCTTGATCTGATCGTCGGTGGTCTCGAAACGGGCCCGAACCGAGGTGCCCTCAAACTGGATCATCGTTGGCGTCACCTTGGCCGCGGCCAGCGCCTGCTCGACCTGCGTCACGGTGGAGCTGTCCACCCGAACCGTGGTCCGGCCCGCCGACACCTGAACCGCCGGCGATTCGCCAAACAGGTTGGGCAGGGCGTAAATCGCCCCGATCAACAAGGCGACCACGATGATCACGTATTTCCACAGAGGGTATCGGTTCATAAATCAGACGCTTTCGGCGCAAGAGCACACATGAAACTCAGAGCGCGGCGAACAAGTTCGGTTCAATTCAACTGCCAGGCAGCTCGAGAGGGGTTCAACCCAGGGTGCCGCAGAACCGGCTTTGCCGGGCTGCCAGCACCGCCCCCTGGAGGGGGTGACGCGCCGCAGGCGCGGCGCGGGGGTGGGCTTACTTAATCGTGCCCTTTGGCAACACCTGGGTCACGGCCGAACGCTGCATCTGCACTTCCACGCCAGAAGCCAGCTCCACGCCCACATAGGTTTCACCAATTTTGGAGACCTTGCCGAGGAAACCACCCGCTGTGACGACTTCGTCGCCTTTGGCCAGGGCTGCCACCATGGCTTTGTGCTCTTTCTGGCGCTTCATCTGGGGACGGATCATCACGAAGTACAACACCACGAACATCAGCACCAAAGGCAGCAGGCCCATGATGGTGGACTGGGTATCGCCACCGGTAGCGGCTTGAGCAAAAGCAGAGGAAATGAACACGGAAATTCTCCAACGGGATCGGTTGTTTCAGTAAAGGCCCACAGCGCAGCAGCCCGAAACCAGGCCACCCGCACACGCAGGACACAACCGGTCATTGTATGTCGCGCCCTCGTTGCGTGCCGAGGCGCTTTTGAAGGCACCTGACCCACGGGTACACCAACGCTCGGGCTGTGCCCGTGGAAAGGCTTCGACAGCTGCAGTGCAAACCCGGTTTCAGAACGCCAGGGCCCAGAAAGCGCGGCACAACCCCCGATGCGCGCGGCCTCGGGCGGGCGCGCCCGAACGAAGCCCGGGGCGCCGCCTTGCTGCGGATTACCGCGCGTTGGCCGCCACCGGCGCAGGCGCCGCCACGTCACCCGCTGCCCAGCGCGCCTGCAATTCAGCCCAGCGGCTGCGCACCGCAGCCAGGTTGCGCTCTTTCACATGGCCAAAGCCCTTGATCTGGTCGGGCAAACGCCCGATCTCCAGCGCCAAGGTGTAGTTGTCGGCGTCCAGATCGAGCAACAAGGCTTCGATGGCGGTTCGGTATTCACCAATCAGGGCGCGCTCGGTGCGGCGCTCTTCGGTGTAGCCAAACACATCCAGCGCTGTGCCCCGCAGGCCCTTGAACTTCGCCATCCAGCCAAAGGCCGTGAACATGAACGGGCCGTACTTCTGCTTGATCAGCTCGCCCTTGGCGTTTTTCTTGGCCAGCAGCGGCGGCGCCAGGTGCACGCGCAGCTTGAAGTCGCCCTCAAACTGGCTGGCAATGCGGTCGTGGAAGGCTTTGTCGCTGTGCAGGCGGGCCACTTCGTACTCGTCCTTGTAGGCCATGAGCTTGAAGAGGTAGCGGGCCACCGCCATGGTCAAGTCCGATTTGCCCAGCGGCGCCTCGGCCTTGCGCACGCGGTCCACAAAGTGCTGGTACTCGGCCGCGTAAGCCGCATTCTGGTAGTCGGTGAGAAACGCCACCCGGCGCTCGATCACCGTGGCCACCGTCTCGCGGGGCTTGAACTGGATCACCTGCGCGCCGCCACCGGTCAGCAAAGCCGCAAAACCCTTGGGATCGTGCGCAGCGCGGCGGCCCCATTCAAAGGCCGTCTTGTTGTTCGCCACCTGCACGCCGTTGAGCTCGATCGCCCGCATCAGCGCCACAAAACCCAGCGGCACCCAGCCGCGTTGCCAGGCGTAGCCCAGCATCATGGGGTTGGTGTAAATGCCGTCGCCCATCAGCTTCGAAGCCGCCATCTCGGCGTTCACCACACCCACCGCGTCGCCGCCCAGGTTGCTCACCAGCGTGTCCACGCAGGCCTGCGCCGGGTTCTGCCAGTCGGGGTTGGTCACAAAGGCCGCCGTGGGCGACGCATTGGCGTTCAGCGCCACATGGCTGCGCCCGGCGCGCAGGCGTTGCCAGGTGTCTTTGTGGGCCGCCACGATCGGGTCGCAGCCGATCACCAGATCGGCCGAAGCCGAGCCCACGCGGGTGGTGCGGATGTCGTCCTGCCTGGCGCCGATCAGCACATGGCTCCAGGTGGCGCCGCCCTTTTGGGCCAGGCCCGCCGCGTCTTGCGTGACGATGCCCTTGCCTTCCAGGTGGGCGGCCATGCCCAGCAGCTGGCCAATGGTGATGACCCCCGTGCCACCCACGCCCGCCACGATCACGCCCCAGGCCTCGGCCTTCAGCACAGGCAGGGTCGGCTCGGGCAGATCGCCGCCGGTCCATTCGGTGGCGGCGTCGCCCTTTTTCTTCTTGCGCAGGCTGCCGCCGTCAACGGTGACAAAGCTCGGGCAGAAGCCTTTGACGCAAGAGAAGTCCTTGTTGCAGCTGCTCTGGTTGATGGTGCGCTTGCGGCCGAATTCGGTCTCCAGCGGCTCCACGCTCAGGCAGTTGGACTGCACACCGCAATCGCCACAACCCTCACACACCAGCTCGTTGATGATCACGCGCTCGGTGGGCTCAACCATCGTGCCGCGCTTGCGGCGGCGGCGCTTTTCGGTGGCGCAGGTCTGGTCGTAAATGATGACCGTGGTGCCCTTGATCTCGCGGAATTCAAGCTGCACGGCTTCCAGCGTGTCGCGGTGCTGGATCGCGATGCCACTGGGCAGGCCGCTCACGCCGTCGTACTTCTCGGGCTCGTCGGTCACGATGATGATCTTCACCGCCCCTTCGGCGCGCATGCTCTGCGCGATCTGCACCACGCTGTGGCCCTCTTCTCGCTCGCCCACCTGCTGGCCGCCCGTCATGGCCACGGCGTCGTTGTAGAGAATCTTGTAGGTGATGTTCACGCCCGCAGCGATGCTCTGGCGGATCGCCAGAATGCCGCTGTGGAAATAGGTGCCGTCGCCCAGGTTGGCGAACATGTGCTTCTCGTTGCTGAACGGCTGCTGCCCGATCCAGGGCACGCCCTCGCCGCCCATCTGCGTGAAGCCCACCGTGGCGCGGTCCATCCAGATCGTCATGAAATGGCAGCCAATGCCGGCCATGGCGCGCGAGCCCTCGGGCACTTTGGTGCTGGTGTTGTGCGGGCAGCCCGAACAAAACCAGGGCTGGCGCTCGGCGCCGGGCACACCCACGGTCAGCAGCGTCTGCATCGACTGCTCCTGCGCCGTCAGAATCGCCAGCTGCGAATCGATGCGCGCCTGCACATCGTCGGGCACCCCCAGTTTGCGCAAGCGCTTGGCGATCGCACGGGCAATGATGGCCGGGTTCAGATCGGCGTTGGCGCGCAGCAGGTGGTGGGCGCTGGGGTTGGGCATGCTCCATTCGCCACCGGTAAAATCACCGTCGACCTCGTCGAACTTGCCCAACACCAGGGGACGCACATCGCCGCGCCAGTTGTAGAGCTCTTCCTTGATCTGGTATTCGATGACCTGGCGTTTTTCTTCCACCACCAGAATTTCGCGCAAGCCCTCGGCAAATTCCCGCGTGGTCTGCGCCTCGAGCGGCCACACCACATTGACCTTGTGCAGGCGCAGGCCAATGCGCTGGCAGGTGGCGTCGTCCAGGCCCAGATCGAGCAGCGCCTGGCGCGTGTCGTTGTAGGCCTTGCCGCTGGCGATCACACCAAAGCGGTCGTTCGGCCCCGAGATCACGTTGTGGTTGAGCTTGTTGGCGCGGATGTAGGCCAGCGCGGCGTACCACTTGTAGTCGAACAGGCGCGCTTCCTGTTCCAGTGCGTGGTCGGGCCAGCGGATGTGCACGCCCCCGGGCGGCATGTCGAATTCGGGGACCACGATCTTCACCCGGTTCGGGTCGATCTCGGCCGTGGCGCTTGATTCGACGATCTCCTGGATCGTCT
The DNA here is from genome assembly GCF_004795855.1 of Hydrogenophaga sp. PAMC20947. Taxonomy (NCBI): domain Bacteria; kingdom Pseudomonadati; phylum Pseudomonadota; class Betaproteobacteria; order Burkholderiales; family Comamonadaceae; genus Hydrogenophaga; species Hydrogenophaga sp. PAMC20947. The sequence goes on along the minus strand of NZ_CP039252.1, from coordinate 3,996,186 downwards.
TCAGCCCCGCCCACACGCCGCTGAAGCGGCTCATGGCGATGGCATGAATGCCGAGATCCAGAATGTCTTGCACGGTCGACGGGAAAAACACCGGCAAGCCGCAGGCTTTGAAAATGTGGTCGCTCTGGTGGGCCGCCGTCGAGCTCTTGGAAATGTGGTCGTCACCGGCCACCGCGATCACACCGCCCCAAGGCGTGGTGCCCGCCATGTTGGCGTGTTTGAACACATCCGAGCAGCGGTCAACCCCGGGGCCCTTGCCGTACCAGATGCCAAACACGCCGTCGAACCTGTTTGAGCCCTCGGGCGCAAAACCCAGCTGCTGCGTGCCCCACAAAGCCGTGGCCGCCAGCTCTTCGTTCACACCCGGCTGGAAGACGATGTTTTGCGCCTTGAGAAAAGGCTCGGCCTTTTGCAAGGCCTGGTCGTAACCCCCCAGCGGCGAGCCCCGGTAGCCGCTGATGAAGCCCGCCGTGTTCTTGCCCTGCAAGGCATCGCGCTGGCGCTGCAGCATGGGCAGCTTCACCAGCGCCTGCACCCCGCTCATGAAAGCCCGACCGTGGTCAAGCGAGTATTTGTCGTCCAGCGTCACCGTTTCCAGGGCGCGGCGAATGTGTTCGGGCAGAGGGGCGTTCATCGTGATGTCTCCAAGGTCGGGGGTCCGCTTTGTGGGCGGTTCTCTTTTTCACGGGGTCACGGGCGGCGTCGGCCTGTTCCAGTGTGCCGCACAGTGTATGACCCGGGCGCTGACAGGTGTTTGCTTTTCATGCCCTTTAAATCCCCTTCTACGCAAGATTCTTTCTAGAATCAGGCCACCATGGAAACACTCGACAAGTTTGACCGCATCATTCTGAACGAACTGCAACAAAACGGGCGGCTGACCAACGCCGAGCTTGCGCAGCGCGTGGGCCTGTCGGCCGCGCCCTGCTGGCGCCGGGTGCGTGCGCTGGAAGAAGCGGGCTTCATCCGCGGCTACCGCGCCGAGATCGACCGCCACAAAATCGGCCTCGATGTGCTGGCCTTTGTGCGGCTCGATGCCGCGCAAAACTCGGGTGAATTGCTGGGCAAGCTGGAAGAAGCCATCCGCCGCCTGCCCGAGGTCACCAGCTGCCACTACATCAGCGGCACCGGCACCTTCGAGCTGCAGGTGGTCAGCAGCGATCTCAACACCTTCAGCCAGTTCGCCCGCGATGTGCTGATCAACCTGCCCAACGTGAAAGACCTGCACACCAGCTTTTCGCTGGGCGAAGTGAAGGCGGCGGGGGCTTTGCCGCTGGGGCATTTGCTGCCCAAAGCACTACCCACGGCAAGTGGCCGCAAAACTTGAGTCTTTTTTGACACCGCTTATCCCCGGAATGTGACCGCCGAGGCAACAATCGGCTCCAAGTCGTTGATAAACGTGACTTTTTTCTCTTCGCTGCATTGCAGCAATGTTGAACTTTCCATAAGCTTGGGCCATCAGAAAACGGCGATGCAGGGTACATAGGTACTCAGGCACGCTACAAAAAAAGTCCTAAAGGAAACGTCGTGAAAAAAGCCCTCATTCTCAACACCGCAATTGCCCTGGCCCTGGCCGCCCCCCTGCTCGCTTCGGCCGAATCGCGCCTCGTGATCGGCAACGGCAACGCCGCCGCCAAACTTGACTTCCGTGTGGTTGTGCCACGCGTGCTGTTCCTGGCCGTGGGCACCGGCGCCAGCGGTTTCGCCAGAAACACCAAGGTCGACATGCTGACCTTCAACTACGCCAGCGCCGCCGCCGCCGCCACCCTGGGCAACAAGACGGCATCGACCGCTCAAAACGTCAGCGTCAAGGTCTTGGGCAACAACGGCCAGATCGAAATTGGTGCGGTGGGCTCGAATGTGGAGGGCTTGGTGGGCGCCACCACTGGCGACACCATCCCTTGGGCCGAAATCATCGCAAAGTCCGATGACGCCACCAACTTCGACGTGCCAGCCGTGGGGGGATCCGCCAAACCCACAATCTCCTCGGGCAGCAAGGTCACGCTCCACCAGACCACCTGGAAGTACAGCTACGCCAACAACACCGTGCCCGCCTCCGGCACCTACAACGGTACCGTGACCTACACCGCCACCATGCCCTGAGCCTGCGCTGTAGCGCACAAGCCCGGCCATCGGCCGAGCCAACCCCCTCGAAAAGGGGGCCATTTTTGAAAAGGGCCGTTGTTCGCAACGGCCCTTTTTGCTGAGCGCTTGCCGCTGATGCCCTGCCTTTTTCTTGGCATCGCCCTTGGCGATTCCGAGCCGTCCCCTTGCCGCCCCCCTGCCTTTCAGACCATCCAGCGTGCACCCCATCCGCTGCCGCAACGGCGTCACGCCGGCTGGTAGACAATGAAACCCTCATGAACACGCCCTTGCACCGCACCGCCGCCCTGCACCCCTCACGCGGCGCCTGGCGGGCCGCTGCGCTCGCCTTGGTGTGCCTGTCTCAGATCACCAGCGCCCACGCCTGGACCCTGTCGCTCGCCTCGGCCTCGCGCCGCGTGTTCCTGCACGTGGGCAATGGCACATACGATGGCAACAACGGCACCGTCAACACCGTCTCGTCCACCCTCACCAGTGCCCAGCTCATCGGCGGCAATCCGCAGGCCATGACCACCAACAGCACCCAGTCGCGCAGCCTCTACGATGGCTACAGCACCTGCCCCAACCCGGCCAGCCAGATCCTGATCGGCGCCTCTTACCGCCGCAACAACGGCAGAGACGGCCCGGCGAGAGCCACCCTGCGCGTGACATCGCCCGCCAACCTCGTCAACGACAACAGCGACACCATTCCGTTTTCCCAGATCAGCTGGAGCGTATCGGCCTCGGGCAGCGCCCAGAGCAATGTGATCGCTGCGGGCGCATTCAATGGTGGTTCGCTCACGCTGGCCTCTATCCGGGCCAATACCTACATCGAAAACTGCCACAGCTTTGTCTACGCCAATGAGACCGTGCGGGCCGCCGGCACCTACACCGGGCAGGTCACCTACACGCTGAGCAGCCCATGAACCCAAGCCAAACCTGCAGTCTGAGGCCGCTGCCCAGCCTGGTCGCCGCCCTGATCGGCACCCTGCTGCTGTTCAGCGGCCCCGCCGTGGCCAACCCGCACCGGCTCGACGATGCCCTCAGCCACACCGTGCCCGCCAGCGCGCAAATGCAGTGGCGCGCCCAGACCGGCGCCGAGCCCGATGCCGGGGTGGAAGCCTGGGTGCGCGTGAACGTCCGCATTGACACCAGCGACTGGGTGGGCCGCACCGGCCGCGTCTACATGGTCTTGCCCCGCGACCAAGCTTCCAGCATGGAAGCCGAGTGGACCACCAACGGCACCCTGCGAGCCGGCCGGCTGGTCTCGGGCGAACGCGCCCTGGTCTACGCCGGGCGCATTGCCGGCAGCACCCTGCAAGACCAGATCCAGGTGCGCCTGCGCTCCGCCCCCGACTGGGAAACCTCCAGCCGCCGCCTCAACTTCTATTTCGAGCTCGACGTCGACGGCGCAGACGCCCCCCTGGCGCCCACCGCCTCAACCTCCGCCCGCTGACCTTCCTTACCTGCAAGACTGCATGCCTGCATGACCGTGTTCTCACCCCGCTTTCGTCGCCCCGCCGGCAACCCCTTTTCAGCCCGCCATGTGGCGCGCGCTTGCGCATCGGCCGCGGCGCTCGCCGGGGCCGCCCTCGCGGCGCCCTCGGCGCTGGCCCAGGGCTTCGCGGCCTATGTCTCGCCGCCCCGGTTTGAAGTGCAGGTCCAGCCCGGTGAGCCCTTGCGACAGGTGCTGGAGCTGCAACACGTGGGCAACCAGCCCGGCCAATACCGCTTCTACACCAGCGACTGGACGCTCGGCCCCGACAACGCCGTGACCTTCAGCAACGAACTCGCGCCCGACAGCTGCCGCCCCTGGGTGGCCATTGAACGGCGCGACCTCACCCTGGCCGGGGGCGCCGCCTACCGCTACCGTTTTGAGATCACCCCCCCGCCCGGCACCCCGCCGCGCGAATGCCGCTTCGCCCTCATGATCGAGGGCCTGGACCCCGCCCGCATCACCGGCGACATCAGCTTCCCCGTGAGCGGGCGCATTGGCGTCATCGTTTACGCCGCCGTGGGGGGCGCCAAGCCCGAGCTCACCCTGACCGGCCAGCAAGTGGTCACCCTCAAAGGCCAGCCCACAGCCACCCTCAATGTGCGCAACACCGGCAACGCCACCGGCCGGCTCGACGGCTTTGTCAACGCCACCGACGCCAGCGGCAAAACCGTGGAGCTCGCCCCGGCCGACATGCCCATACTCCCCGGAGAAAGCCGCCGCATCGAGCTCAACCCCGTGGTCGAGCAAGACAAAGCCCCGCCCACGATGCTGTTCCCGATCACCGTCAGCGGCCAGCTGGAGTGGGCCGATCAACGCATGCCCATCGATCACCGCTTCGCCCCATGAAACCCCGGGTCTGGCTGGGGAAGACCGGCCCTGAGGCTGTCGAAAGGCTTGGGGTTGTTCAGCCCCATCGGCGCCTCAGGCCCAAAGGGGCTGCAGCCCTGGGCCTCATGGCTCTGGGCTGGATCGCCAGCCCCGCCGGCGCCCAGGCCCCCACTGCGGCCCCAGCCGCCGCCAGCCCCACCGAGCCCGCGCCTTACCAGGACCGCGTCATTGAAGGCCTGGCCCCCGCCGCCAGCAGCGCGCCCAGTGGCCAGCCCTACGACGGTTCGGGCTGGCCGCGCTTCCTGCGCCTGGAGTCCCGCGTCGGCACCCAGCCGTTTGACACCGAGGGCAGCACCCAGAACAGCCTCGCCCTCTACGGCCTGATCGACACCCCCAACCACGGCGCCCTCTCGCTCGACGGCGCCTACACCCCGAGCAGCAGCAGCGGCAACCTCACCCTGCGCCAGCGCGGCCTGCCGCTCGAAGGCGGTTGGGTGGGCAACCACGAAGGCGGCGTGATCAACGCGCCCGCCACCGATTTGAGCCGCCTGCCCGGGCGGGTCTACCTGCCGTCGGCCACCTTGCTCGGCGCCAGCGGCGAATGGCGCAACGCAGGCCAGGGGCTCAGCGTGATCGCCGGCAGCGGCCAGCCCGGCCAGCTGCAAAGCCTGCCCTCCACCGGATTCACCGGGCTGGGCGGACGCCGCCATACCCTGGGCGCGCAATGGCGCCCTGGCGGCGGCGCCCCAGACAACACGCCTTCGCTCAAACTCCCCGGCTGGACCCTCGCCGTCCAGCATGAAAACGCCAGCGATCTGAGTGGCCTGGTGCAATCCACCGACACCTCAACCACCGCCTCCACATCCGCCCTGCGAACCGCCGCCAGCGCCACCCTGCTCGCGGCCCGCCATGAAAGCGAAGGCCAGCGCATCCAGGCCCAGGTCATCACCAGCGCGTCGGATGTCCCGGCCACATCGACAGCAACATCCACGGCGACCACCACCACAACCAGCACCATTGCCCGCAGCGCTCAGGGCTTCTGGGTCGACAGCCAGTGGGACGAAGGCCCCCGCACCCACGGCCTCAGCCTCTACCGCCTCGACCCCGGCCTCAGCTGGGCGGGCCAGACCATGCCCAACGACCTCCAGGGCGTCGCCGTCAGCACCGCCTGGCGCACCCGCCAATGGCAGGCCGAAGGCTCGATCGACTGGCTGCGCTCCATCAGTGGCGATCGCGCCGCCGGCAGCTACGCCTCGGCCAGCGCGCGCTGGCGCCTTGACCGCAGCAGCAACGTGGGCGCCGGCGGCTCGGTGCGCCGCTTCGACGGCAACGCCTGGAGCACCTACGGCGACTGGCGCTTTGACAACCGCTGGGGCAACAGCGGCCTGCGGCTGGAGCTCGCCGGCGGCGACAGCGATCAAACCCGCAGCCAGGTCTTGACCTACGACCAAGACTGGTCCGCCCCCCAGGGCTGGACCGTTTCCAGCAGCGTTGGCCTCGGCGTTGAGCGCGACACACTGGAAGAAGGCCTCACCCAAAGCGACCGCTTCTGGACCGCATCGACCGCCCTCAACGCCCCCGTGGGCAGCCGCGCCAGCCTCAACGCCACCGCCAGCCTCGAGCGCAGCCAGCTCGGGCGCAACCGCCAAGCCCTCAGCCTGGGCGGCAACTGGCGCATCAACCCCCGCTGGACGCTCGACGCCAACTTCAACCGCAGCCTGGGCCGCAGCGTCACCACCACCACCTCGCTAGACCCCCTCGCCCCCATCATCACCACCACCGCATCGCAAAGCGACAGCGACCGCTCGTTTTATGTGGTGCTGCGCTATGAGTTCGAAGCCGGCAGCCGCAGCGTGCCCCTGGGCGGCCAGGCCTTTGAGGGCGGTGGCTTCATCGAAGGCGTGGTCTATTACGACGCCAACCGCACCGGCACCCAGGAAGCCAGCGAAACCGGTGTACCCAATGTCACCGTCTTTATCGACAACCGCTACGGCGTGCGCACCGACGCCCAAGGCCGCTTCTCGTTCCCCCTGGTGGGCACCGGTCCGCGCACCGTCACCCTGCGCAACGAAACCCTGCCCCTGCCCTGGAACGTGGTCAACGAAGGCCAGGCCTTGGTTGAAGTGCGCCTGCGAGAAACCACCCGCCTGAGCTTGCCGGTGCAGCGGAGCGAATGAGCTTTTAGCCCCCACGCTCCGCCGCTGGCGCGGGTCGCTGCCCCCCGAGGGGGCTGATCCGGCTTGGGGCGGCCCTGCGCCGGATCGCTTGCGTGCCCCCACACCCCGCCGCTGGCGCGGGTCGCTGCCCCCCGAGGGGGCTGATCCGGCTTGGGGCGGCCCGGCGCCGGATCGCTTGCGCGCCCCCACACCCCGCCGCGTTGCGGGTCGCTGCCCCCCGAGGGGGCTGGGCCTTGGGGCGGCCCGGCGCCGGTCCCGTTGGTTCCTTGCCCCCCACGCTCCGCCGCGTTGCGGGTCGCTGCCCCCCGAGGGGGCTGATCCGGCTTGGGGCGGCCCTGCGCCGGATCGCTTGCGTGCCCCCACACCCCGCCGCGTTGCGGGTCGCTGCCCCCCGAGGGCGCTGATCCGGCTTGGGGCGGCCCGGCGCCGGATCGCTTGCGCCCCCCACTTCACCGCCAACGCCCCTACCTCCTTCACCTCAGCCCTACCAGAACCCCCCATCCACAAGGCTCGAATGAACGGCTTGCACGGAATGTTTTTCTGAGCGCTTCAAGTTCCTCAAAGGTGTGCCGATACCTTAGGCATGACCACCTTGCACCGCCCCAGTCCTCTGCGCTTTTGGGTCATGTTGCTGGCGCTCGCCGCCGGTGTGGCCCTGGTTCCGGTCATGGCCCGGGCCGAAGGTGGGCTCAGCGTCAGCGGTGGCCAGGCCGGGGGCTCAGGCGCCAGCGCCACACTGCAGTTTCGGGTGGTGACCCCCCCCGTGATGCGGGGGCTGGAAAACAGCCACCCCAGCCAGCTCCAGGCCTCGGCCGATGGCGCGCTGGTGGGTCAGCAGCGGCTGGTGGTGGTGTCCAACATGAAACACGGCTTTTGCGTGGCCCTGCGCCGCAACCAGCCCCAGGCTGGCGAGTGGCAGCTGCAAACCGCCGAGGCCAGCGGCACATTGCTCACCCCCACCGCCGAAGGCTACCGCCTTTGCGCCAGCCGCCCCGGCCGCTACAGCCTGCTGCTGCAACACAGCTTCAAGCCCGCGATCAGCGCCACGACCACCCAGGCCACAGCCAACGCCAACACAACCGTTACCGCCATGGCCTGGCCCGTGCAAACCGACATCACGGCGCTCTGAGCGAAGCAACGAAGCAAAAGCGGTTAGCGACTTAGCGACAAGCGCACACAGAAAGGGCGGCCCAGGGACAGGCACATGCCCCCTTCCAGCCAACCTTCTTGCCACCCTTCTTGCCACCGCCACCGACCCACCCCCGGTCGGCCCAAGCCCGTCGAAACGGCAACGGCAACCCAGGCAATGCGTTCACAAGCCCCCTTGGTACCTTTGGCTTAACCACCCCAAACCATCCCCGGGCAGCGGCTCGCCCCCCTGCGATCAAGCCAAAGTTTCAGGCCCTGGCCTTTGGGTACTGTGCAAGGGGTACCCAAATTGGCAGGGCGTCAATCGCCCAGTCGCGTGTTTTTTCCACCACAGCACCAGCGGCGATATCGGCTCCATCCCAGCGCGCTCAGCCCCCGCCGGCGCCCCTTTGCGGGGCGCCATTGGCCTCAGCGCGTGTGCCAACACCCCAAAATAGCGTTAAAAATTGCGCACCGTTTGCTCTCAAAAGGCATATCGCCGCCATTTTGTGCTGCGCTGCAACAAATGCTCACAGTTCACACCAATAGACAAGTCCATGCCCAAGCTTGTCCCCCAATCGTGTGAATACGACCAACGGTGTTACAAAAAGTAATTAGAGCCCTTAGACTTAAGGGATACCCCTAGGCTTTTATGGACATGTCTCGCTTGGCGAGGTGGAACCTATGGCCTCAACAGGCCCCAGGCGCTGACCAGCGCCTTTGGGCATGCGGCTGCAGGCAATGAAGGGGGGGCGGAATGCTTTGGGGGGGCCGGGCATTCCTCCCAATAGAAAAAACACGCTGGAGGGGTTGAGCGCCATGACTGACGGGCCATTGCTGAGCACGAATAGAGATTCGAACGAGGGGCAGGCGAACGCCCAAGCGCCTGGGCTTTTGCCTGGGTTTGCGCTTGGCTGTTTGCAGCCGGTGATTTCCACGCCCCAAAGCCTCGGCTATCGCTTCTTCGGCCGCGCCCTTGAAACCTTGAGCGCATGCTTCAGCATGGCACTCGGCAGCGGCCCCAAAGCCTGGCTCCGCCATCCAGGCGCCCTCGCATGAGCGCCACCGCCCAACACCCCAGGCCCGATCCGTTGCAGGCAGGCTCGGCCTACAACCCGGCCCAGCCAGCGCAGCCCTCCCAAGGCGGTGACCCAAACGGACCCCGTGAGCCCCGCGATACCGTGGTGCCCCTGCGCAGCGACCACGAGCTCGCCCGCGCCCTCGCCCCCTGGGCCGATTGGGGCCGCAACCAGTCCTGGACCAAGGCCAGGCTGGTCGCCACCGATCTCAGCGTCTTCTGGCTGTGTTTTCTGGTCGGGCGCCTGCCCATGTGGCTGCGCCAAGAAGTGAGCCTGGCCGAGGCCATGAACATCTGGTGGGTCGGTGGTGGTCCGCTGCGTCTGGGTATTTTTGCCGTGGTCGTGGTGGGCATGATCGGCTGGATGGGCTCGGTACAGGGCCACTACACCGCTTCGCGCCGCAAGCCCTGGTGGGACGAAGCCCGCCAGATGGTCACCGTGGTGATCATTGCGGCCATGGCCGATGCCGTGTTGATGTACCTGGGCAAGTGGCAGTTTTCCCGGCTCTGGACCGGGGTCACCTGGCTGCTCATCTTCAGCGCCCTGCCGCTGGCGCGCCTGTCCATTCGCATCCGCCTGCTGAAAGCCGGCAAGCTGACCCAGCCTTATGTGCTGCTGGGCCGCCCGGAAGACCTGGAACAAGCCGCCACCGCCCTGGCCAGCGAGCGATTCCTGGGCTACACCCCGGTGGCCGTGGTCTGCCCCGATCCCGGCGAACGCCTCACCCAGCTGGGCCCGATCACCCTGGCCCCCATCGCCTTGACCCCCGCCGTGCGCCAGCTGCTGGCCCAGCCCGGGGCTTACCAGGTGGTGGCGGTGCTGGGCTTCAGCGACAACCACTGGCTGCGCGAGCTCACCCAAGAGCTCATGCTCACCCGAGACGACGTGATCATCATCCCCGCCCTCAACGGTTTGCCGATGCTGGGCATGGAGGTCTCGCACTTCTTCAGCCATGAAGTGCTGCTGCTGCGCGCCCGCAACAGCCTGTCGCGCCGCGGCCCCCAGTTTCTGAAACGTGTGCTGGACATCGTGGGCGCCAGCGCCCTGCTGGTGTTGCTGGCCCCGCTGTTTGCCTGGGTGGCCTGGCGCATCAAGCGCGAAGGCGGCGGCCCTGTGTTTTTCACGCAGCAGCGTGTGGGCAAAGACGGCAAGCTGTTCAAGTTCATCAAGTTCCGCAGCATGGTGCTCGATGCCGACGCCGCCCTGGAGCGCTGGAAAACCGAAAACGAAGCCCTCTACGTGCAATACCTGGCCAGCAACTTCAAGCTCGCCAACGATCCCCGGGTGACCGCCATTGGCCGGTTCATCCGCCGCACCAGCATCGACGAGCTGCCCCAGCTGGTGAATGTGTTGCGCGGCGACATGAGCATCGTGGGCCCGCGCCCCCTGCTGCCCCGCGAGCTGGGCGAATACGGCAACAGCATCAACGCCTACGGCAAAGCCCGCCCCGGCATCACCGGGCTGTGGCAGATCAGCGGGCGCAGCGCCAGCACCTTCCAGCACCGCATCGCCATGGACCTCTGGTATGTGCGCAACTGGTCCATGTGGACCGACTTTGTGATCTTGCTGCGCACCGTGCGGGTGGTCGTGAAACAGGAAGGCGCCAGCTGAAACCCAGCGCGCTCAAACACTGAATTCACACGCCCCAACCTTCGCACCCGCCGCCACGCCCCTGTTCCGATAGTCCCTGATCCCCACATTCCCCTGCAGCCGGCCCCGCGCCGGCGTTGGCATTTTTTATGACCGCTTACCACTCGACCACCGCAGCCACCCCGGCCCCCACACCCATCACCCCCGTGATCCTGTGCGGCGGCTCCGGTACCCGCCTGTGGCCGCTCAGCCGCAAAAGTTTTCCCAAGCAGTTTGTGCCCCTCATTGGCGGCAAGAGCCTGCTGCAGCTCACGCTGGAGCGGGTGCAGGGCCTGGGCGGTGGCCTGATGGTGGTGGCTTCAGAGGCCCACCGCTTTCTGGTGGCCGATGCCTTGCAAAGCGCCCAGGCACCGAACCCCAAAAACAACCCCAAACCCGCCACCGTGTTGCTGGAGCCCGTGGGCCGCAACACCGCCGCCGCCATGGCTTTGGCCGCCCTGCAAGCCGAAGCCAGCGGCCAGCCCGATCAACTGCTGCTGTTTTGCCCCGCCGACCACCACATCCCCGACGTGGCCGCCTTTGCCCACACGGTTCAGCAAGGCGTGAGCGCCGCCCAGGGCGGCGCCATCGTCACCTTTGGTGTGGTGCCCAGCTTCCCCAGCACCGCCTATGGCTACATCCGCCAAGGCGACCCCCACCCCGATGGCGCGCGGCAAGTGGCGCGCTTCATTGAAAAACCCGCCGCCGAACAGGCCCAGGCCCTGCTGCTCGAAGGCAGCGTGTTGTGGAACGCCGGCATCTTCCTGGTGCGCGCCAGCGCCCTGATCAAAGCCTTGCACAAGCACGCGCCCGACATTTTGGCGGCCTGCCGCGCTTCGCTGCCCGAAGCCTCAGGCACACCGCTCAACGGAAGCGGCAACCCAGCAAGCGACCCGGCCAACGCCGTCACCTGGGTGGTCCCCCACCCCGGCGCCTTTGCCGCCTGCCGTTCACAAAGCATCGATTACGCGGTGATGGAACACCACGCCAACGTGGCCGTGGTGCCGTTCAGTGGCCAATGGAGCGATGTGGGCAGCTGGAATGCCGTGGCCGATCTGAGCGAGCCCGACGCCCAAGGCAACCGCATCGAAGGCCAGGGCCACGCCCCGCATTCGACCAACACCTTTATTCACGCCCCCCACCGCCCGGTGGTGGCCCTGGGCACGCAAGACCTGCTCATCATCGACACACCCGACGCCCTGCTGGTGGCCCACCGCGACAGCGCCGAACAGGTGAAAGACGTGGTCAGCCTGCTCGAATCGCTCAGCTTGGCCGAAGCCGCCACCCACCGCAAAGTGGCCCGCCCCTGGGGCTGGTACGACAGCATCGATATGGGCGAGCGCTTCCAGGTCAAGCGCATCGGCGTGAAACCCGGCGCCAGCTTGAGCCTGCAAAAACACCACCACCGCGCCGAACACTGGATCGTGGTCAAAGGCACGGCCGAAGTCACCCGCGGCACCGATGTGTTTTTGATGTCTGAGAACCAGAGCACCTACATCCCCATTGGCGAGATCCACCGCCTGCGCAACCCCGGCAAGCTGGAGCTGGAAATGATCGAAGTGCAGTCGGGCGCCTACCTGGGCGAAGACGACATCGTGCGCCTGGAAGACACCTATGGCCGCGTGGCCCCCGGCCTGCCCGGCCCCGTTGCGGGCATCGGCAAGGGCGATGAAACGAGTGTTGTTGCTGGCGCTGCCCCGGTTGTTGTCAAATAGGCCCCGGCCTTTTCGGCCCGCCTTTTTGCCCCACCACCACCGTTCCGCCCCAGCCCTTTACCTCTTTACTTGACCGCTGGCCCGCGCTGCGCGCGCCAGCCGCTCCCATAGATGACGCCTTCCATCCCCGAAAAAATCTACGTCGCCGGCCACCGTGGCATGGTGGGCTCGGCCATCGTGCGCCAATTGCTGGCGGCCGGCCACGCGCCCAGCGCCATCGTCACCCGCACCCACGCCGAGCTCGACCTCACCAATCAAGCCGCCGTTCGCGCCTTCTTTGAGCAAGCGCGCCCCACCCAGGTGTACTTGGCCGCAGCCCGCGTGGGCGGCATTCATGCCAACAACACCTACCCGGCCGATTTCATCTACGACAACCTGATGATCCAGGCCAACGTGATCGAAGCCGCCTTTCGCCAGGGCGTGAAAAAGCTGCTGTTTTTGGGCAGCAGCTGCATCTACCCCAAGCTCGCCCCCCAGCCCATGGCGGAAAACGCCTTGCTCACCGGCACCTTGGAGCCCACCAACGAGCCCTACGCCGTGGCGAAAATCGCCGGCATCAAGCTCTGCGAAAGCTACAACCGGCAATATGGCGCCAGCCATGGTGTTGACTACCGCAGCGTGATGCCCACCAACCTGTATGGCCCCGGCGACAACTACCACCCCGAAAACAGCCACGTGATCCCCGCGCTCATTCGCCGGTTTCACGAAGCCAAGGCCAACAACGCGCCCGAGGTGGTCATCTGGGGCTCGGGCACGCCGCGCCGCGAGTTTTTGTTTGTGGACGACATGGCCGCCGCCAGCGTGCACGTGATGAACCTGCCCGCCGAAACCTACGCCCAACACACCCAGCCCATGCTCAGCCACATCAACGTGGGCTTTGGCAGCGACCTGAACATTGCCGATCTGGCCAAAACCGTGGCCCAAACCGTGGGCTATACCGGCCAGATCAACCAAGACGCCACCAAACCCGACGGCGCCCCCCGCAAGCTCATGGACAGCAGCCGCCTGCAAAGCCTGGGCTGGAAAGCCCAGGTGCCCCTGGCCACCGGCCTGGCCCTGGCCTACCAAGACTTCCTGAAGCACAACGGCTGAGCCCCACCGGCCAACGCTCAAGCCAGCGCAGACGCAAATCGATGACCACGAACCTAACCGATACCCAAGATATGTCGAGCAACAACGAAACCAGCAACAGCAACAACGGGGACAAACCCAAAGTCGCCCTCATCACCGGCGTGACCGGGCAAGACGGCTCTTACCTCGCCGAGCTGCTGCTCGAAAAAGGCTACATGGTGCATGGCATCAAGCGCCGCGCTTCGTCATTCAACACCCAGCGTGTGGACCACATCTACCAAGACCCGCACATTGAACACGCCAACTTCAAGCTGCACTACGGCGATTTGAGCGACACCAGCAACCTCATCCGCATCGTTCAAGAAACCCAGCCCGACGAGATCTACAACCTGGGCGCGCAAAGCCATGTGGCCGTGAGCTTTGAAAGCCCGGAATACACCGCTGATGTGGACGGCCTGGGCACCCTGCGCCTGCTGGAAGCCATTCGCATCTTGGGCATGGAAAAGAAGACCCGCTTCTACCAGGCCAGCACCTCTGAGCTGTATGGCCTGGTGCAAGAAACCCCGCAAACGGAAACCACGCCCTTTTACCCCCGCAGCCCCTACGCCGTGGCCAAGCTCTACGCCTACTGGATCGTGGTGAACTACCGCGAAGCCTACGGCATGTACGCCTGTAACGGCATCTTGTTCAACCACGAATCCCCCCGCCGCGGCGAAACCTTTGTTACCCGCAAGATCACCCGCGGCCTGGCCAACATCGCTGTGGGCCTGGAAAAGTGCCTTTACATGGGAAACATCGATGCCCTGCGCGACTGGGGCCACGCCAAAGACTACGTGCGCATGCAATGGATGATGCTTCAGCGAGACAAAGCCGATGACTTTGTCATCGCCACCGGCGTGCAATACAGCGTGCGCGAATTCATTACCTGGAGCGCCGCCGCACTGGGCATTACCGTCGCCTTTGAAGGCACGGGCGTGGACGAAGTTGCCAAAGTGGCCGACATTACTGGCAGCAAGGCCCCCGCCCTAAAGGTGGGCGACATTGTGGTCAAAATCGACCCCCGTTACTTCCGCCCCACCGAAGTGGAAACCCTGCTGGGCGACCCCAGCAAAGCCAAAAAAGACCTGGGCTGGATTCCCGAGATCACCGCACAAGACATGTGCAAAGAAATGGTCGAACACGACCTGGCCTTGGCCAAACAGCACGCTCTGCTGAAGACCCACGGCTACCGCGTCAACGTCAGCGTTGAGTAAACCGGGCCCCACACCATGAAAATCGCTATCGTCGGTACCGGCTAGGTCGGCCTGAGCAACGCTGTGCTCTTGGCCCAGCACAACGAGGTGGAGGCGATTGACATCGTGCCCGCCATAGTGGCCTTGCTTAACCACAAGCAAAGCCCCATTGAAGACGCCAAGCTAAAACACTACCTACCCACCCAGCCGCGTAAGCTCAAAGCCACTCTGGATAAGTCCAAGACCTATGGAAACGCCTAAAACGACGGCACCCTCATATCAATACTGTTTTTACTCCTCGACAAATAGACAACAAAATATCAATCTATGGGGTTGGTATTTTTGATTAAATATCCCCCAAAAGCAAAAATCAATTTTAATATCTACCTTAAATTATCTTACCTTTTTTGGAAAAAAATCTTAGTTTCTACAAACTAAACAATAGCATAAAATAAATGGCACGAAGATGAAGGAACTATTTTTCTTTCCAAAGAATGGCAAACTACTAAAAGCCTTATCCACCAGCATTATCAATCAAGGTCTGAGCAGTGTATCAAATTTCGCCTTTGGAATATACCTTGTAAAAGAGCTAACCCCTTCCGACTTTGGATTCTATGGAATAGCCTTGGCCATAAGCCTTTTTCTAGCAGGACTGGGTAACTCAGTATTCCTAACTCAGATGGTTGTCAATTTCGGGGACAAAGAAGAAGACGATAGATTACCGTACCTTGCAAGAATGCTGGCAGGCTTAACACTATTCAGCATAGTTCTTGTATCGATAACATTCATACTATTTCTTATAACAAGTTATGCATTTCAAGGAGAGAATTTACAAACTATTAGCTTTTTCTCAACAGCAATCGCATCGCTTGGATTTTTGTATAAAGATTTCTTTATACGAAAATCGTATACCCTTCAAAAAGAATCAAATGCAGTAATAATTAATGCATGGGTTGCAATGTCGATGCTGGCAATAGTTTTCTCCCTAAAACTACTGAAAATTGAAATAAACTCAAATTACGCTTTATTAATTTACGGTGGCAGCAATGCAATTGGTGCGATCATTGGGTTCACTCGATCAGAAATCTCCATGAAAAACTTGGAGTTCGGAAAAATATTGATAGACGCCAAGGAGTCTTGGCGTGGTGGCGGTGGTTGGTATGTGCTGGTGACTATAGCAAACGCAATTCAAACTCAAGCTCACACAATAACCGGTGCGTTATTAATGGGACCTATAGGCGTCGCCACCATGAATGCGGCCAAGCTATATCTAACGCCTCCTTTTGTTTTATTACCCGCAATAAATCAAGTCATCTTACCGCGCATGGTCGCACAGAGAAAAAATATCCTAAGCACCAAGAATACTGGTTACGCCGTTAGCCTCTTACTTATATTTGTAACCCTAGCATATATAGCGCCACTTGTTTTTTTCTTTGAACCAATATCAAAACTATTAACTTCAGGAAAATACGAAGATCTCGACGGGACGATGTATGGGTGGTGCTTTGCTGCACTAATGGTAGCAGCGCGAAGTGGTGCAGCACTCCACAATCACGCAATAAAACAATTTAAGAAATTCTTTTATGCATCAGCTATATCTGGCTTCTTTAGCATTATCATTTCTTTCATTCTGATAAATATTTACGGCCCAATCGGCGGACCAATTGGACTTGGATTGGGTGAAATTGTGGTAATAATAATTCTTACAAGATCTAACAATAAAGTTGCTAAAGACAACCAGAAATAAGCGCTATAAAAATGACAATACAGATGCGCCCTCACAAAACTCAAGTGAATTCAAAGGATCCGGAATGATTGAGGCTTTCTTAGTCTCCAGATTCATATCAGACTATTTCTGGGAATTTAAAATACTAAGCGCCTCTCAAATACTAATAATATTTGTAGCGCTTTTATTCCTTAAAGTAACACGCAGAAAACTGAGACTCTCAATTACTGGGATTGATTTACTCGCAATTTCATTTACGCTCTATGTTTGCAGCTCCTATCTATTCAATGCAAATGACGACACACTCATAATCACAATAAAATTCTGCCTCTTTCTGCTTGCCTATTTCGCAGGAAGAATGAACTTACTTGTGTTTTCTCAACTTGAAAAGCTATCCATAATTGCTTCCATTGCGTTGTTAGCATTTTTGGGAATGGGTCTTCTAGGTGTGGGCTACCAGGATTGGGGTGGAGTATCCACCTTTACGGCTGGCTATTTTTTTAAATCCGACTTGGCTTTATCAGCATGCATGCTGCTGACAATAATTCTATCTGGAAGTAAAAACATAAAACTTTTATCTATCAGTTGGCTATCTACAATGATTGTAGTTCTTCAAACCAACGCACGAGTTTTCATACCAATTGTTTTTCTTCTACCAATAATAGCCTACCTAATTTCTAACAAAGATAGACCCAATATAAATTATTTATCAATATTTGGAAAAACCTTAGTGTTAGCGATAGCAGCTTCGCTTGTTATGTACTTTGGAATCAGCGCATTTTCAGATAATGGTGATTATTTGGTAATTTCAACTACTGACTTTTTTTCAGCGTCAAACACGCAAGGCAGATCAGTAATATGGGATGCACTGATAGCCGGCTACCTGTCATCGGATCTAACTACTCAGTTATTTGGTGCCGGGTTAGACGCCGATCGAATATTTGTATCAGGGTTTGCAGAGGTTGCAGGACTTGAAGATGCAAACGCTCATAACATTTATCTCTATATCCTTGTATCACTTGGATTAATTGGATTAATTTTTTGCACATCAATACTTCTATTTACATCGAAAATATTTTACCAGTTGCTCAAATCCAATAACAAGAATGTCGTCACCCTATCTAGCATTTCGATATCATACTTTCTCATATTATTAGTTGCAGGCCTGACGACTGACGCAATTCTTCGTCCGCAAATCATGGCGCCATTTTGCTTTTTTCTAGGCCTATCTGTGAAGTATTGCTTGAGATTAAAAAATAAGGAATAAGCAATGTCTAAAAAGAAAAGTACCATGAAAATAGATAATCAACTTCTAATCATCCATCCCGTGCTTGCACCGTATAGGGTTAACTTTTTTAACTCACTGGGATCTCTATTCAATTTAAAAATATGTTTTGAGTTTTCAAACTCTTGGAATAACAACTTTGACCAAGCTGCGCTAAGGGCAGCTTTGCGCGTTAGATACAAGTACCTTACAGACGGATTTATATTACTTGGCCGCCGTGCTTTTCGCCCCAGCATATTAAGAGAAATTTATACGTTCAAACCTCAGGTTGTTGTAACTTCTGAGTTTTCATTAGCAACAATTATCACATTAATATATTGCCATATTTCAAAGAAAACGAAACACGTTATATGGACCGATGACAATCCAGATTTCATGTTGCTGGACTCAAAAATTAGAAAATACCTCCGACATTTAACTTTACCAAGAGTAAACGGTGTGATATGTCTTTCTAGTCAGACAGCTGAGTATTACAGAAGCACTTATGGTTTAAAAATACCTATTGAGTCATCACTAATGCTGCAGGAAGAAACGGAGTTTTCAAAAGGTCTTGAGGAATCTACAAACTTGGCCGTATCACTAGCTGAATCTAATAATCTGATAGGAAAACGGATCATTTTATTTGTTGGTCGCCTCTCTGTAGAAAAGCAAGTAGCGGCCCTAATTCGCGCCTTCGGCAACGTCAATGATCGAATAGTTGAGACCCGCCTTGTAATAGTTGGGCATGGTCCCGAGAAATCCAACCTTATTCAGCTAGCAAAGGATCTTGGAATCGAATCGCGAGTGATTTTTGCCGGAAATGTGCAGGGGCTACATCGTTATGCTTGGTATAGGGTGGGGCAACTGCTCGTGCTTCCTAGCTCGTTTGAGGCATTTGGGGCTGTTGTCAACGAAGCACTTTTATCGGGTATGCCAGTTCTTTGCTCGGATAAAGTTGGGGCCAAAGCTCTCATTAGTTCAAATATTAATGGCGATATATTTAAATATGGCAACGATGATGAATTAGTACTAAAAATGAACGGCATTATTAAATCACTTGATTCACTAACAATTCCCAGTCTTTCTAAGATTCGCCCATCGTTGATGTCGCACACATTTTATGAATCCGTACAAAATTTCTCAAATTTGATCAAAAAAGTAATTGCTTCGTAGTTATCTTAACCGATAGATTCACAAATTTCATTAAATAGACTTCAAGCTATATAGAAAATCTTCATCATCATTTAGTGACAAAATAGGGTTTCATAAAAAATGGATGTCTTGCAATTGAACGCAAAACTTCTATTTTTTAAAATCCTCCAATGCTTCAATCAAAATTTCCTGAACACTACCTTGGCTACCTATTTGTATTTAGCTTTCACAAGACCTCAGCTTAGTTTTGTGCTCCGACATTTCTATCAAAATAGAATAGGAAATAGCGCATATCTAATCTTCACTGGTACTTCGCAAGATTTAGATATTACGGAAGAGAATGGATTTTCAAAAATTGCAGCCATTCCATCATCAACTGGAAGGCTAAATAGAAAAAATGTTCACGCACTTCGGGCCGTACAGACACATTTGAAATCATGGGATGTTTCGATCACGGATATAGTATATCCAGGGCTACTTCATCCTCTTATGAACGCCATCTATGCTATTTTTTCAAAAAATGAAAATTGCCGCCATTATATTTATGCCGAAGGCATTAGCTCTTATCTTGAACTAACTTTACCTATAAAGTGGAAGATTAAATTTTCAATATTTCGATGCATTTCATGGATGTATGGATTTAGCTTTGGGCTAACAATTAGTGGTCACCCGCATGGTCTGGATATGCCGAACGTAGCTGGGCTTATTGCAGAATATCCTGATCTATTATCTCGACATGGAAAGCAGATAGAGCTTCTACCTACTCACACATCCTCAATTGAGTTTTCAGGAGAAAACTTGAACGCAGTTATGTTTGTGGGCCAACCTCATCTAGACCCTAGATTTGATTTGAACGATTTGTATACCAATCTAGCACATGGTCTTAATGAATACTTTAATTTACCACTAATTTATAAACCTCACCATTTTGAGTCGCTGGAACAATTAGCTGCTGCGAAAAGTGCGGGGTTTAAATTACTGGAAACTAACATTCCTTTTGAAATATTAGCAAAAACCACCCGGCCAGCGGCACTGGTTTCATTCCGAAGCACAGTGTTGTTGAACGCCCCACGCCTGCTCGGAGATGGTGTTCCAATTTACACCTTTGCGCCGTTTCTTGTGTCACCTCCTGATGAAAACGGTTCACTCGTTGAGTTGAGGAATGTCTTGAAACAATTTGGCGTCAAATCATTTCCAACTGGAAGCTTTTTGGCAAATTTTGAAACAATTATGTCAAATTCAATTGGACAACGTTTATGACCTTTTTTATTGCGTCTTTATTGCAGTGGAATGGCACAACGGGTGTTCAAACTCATGTGCGCGAAGTTTTTCCATTTCTCAAGCAAAACGACAGCGATCCTATTTTTGTGTGCCCTCATGATGGGAATCTTCTTGATCGAATCATCCTTACATTCATGCTGATTTTGAGGAAATTAACAGCACGTTTCTCGCCATCTTTTGAGGTTCTTCTTTATCGATGGGGTCACGGCTGGATTCTGAAGAGAAGGTTGCGAAGCTTTCTTGCAGGTGCTGATGATTGTGTTATCTACGCGCAATGCCCGGTATCCTCGAAGGCGGCCAGAGAAGCGCGATTTGGATCGCATCAGAAGGTGGTATTGGTTGTCCACTTCAATATCAGTCAAGCAGATGAATTTGTTGGACAAGGACGACTTGGACAAAATGGGGCTGTATATCGTTTCATTCAAAAAATGGAATCTGAGCAACTGCCGTTGCTTGATGGCATAATTTTTGTTTCGGAATTTATGCGGGAGATTCTTTACAAGAGAATCCCCAGCGTGAAGTCGGTGCCGTGGAAGGTGATTCCAAATTTTCTTGCCGATCCGAAAGTTTGTTTTGCCAGACCCGTTGGAGCGACTGAACTTTTATGCGTGGGCACATTGGAATCGCGGAAGAACCAAATATATGCTCTCGAAATTCTTGCTGCAGCGCGTCGTCTGGGTTCTGCACTTAGCCTGACATTGATTGGGAATGGCCCAGACCGTCAAATGTTGGAAGCAGCATCACTGCGCCTTGGGGTTGCTGATGACGTTCGGTTTTTGGGGTTTGTAGCGAATGCTGCTGAAAGTTTTCAAACCCATAGGGCTTGTTTACATGTCGCCCGCATTGAAAACCTGCCAATTACTCTCATTGAGTCGCTGTCTCGCGGAGTCCCAATTTTCGCGCCAGCCGTTGGGGGAATACCTGAAGTTTTCTCGGACGGTATAGAAGGACGCTTTATTCCTTTAAACGATCCCGACGAAGCCGCACAAATAATATTGAAGTGGATTCTTGATTCTCAAGTGATGGCCATGGCGGGCCGCGCTGCATATCAACGATTTAGAGACAAGTTTTCTGGCGAAAGTTGCGGCGCAATGCTGAAGCAATTCTTGATAAACCAACAAACAGGTGCACTCAAATGAGAATACTGATTGCCCACAACACCTACCAACAACGTGGTGGCGAAGACTCCGTCGCTGAAGCAGAGGTTGACTTGCTTCGTGCCCACGGGCATCAGGTCGCGGTTTACACCCGAAGCAATGATGAGATCCGCCACATGCCAGCTATCTCTGTGGCGCGGCAAACGCTGTGGTCTTCTCAAACCAGCAAAGACCTTGCCGCCTTGATCAAGAACGAGCGGCCTGACGTGATTCACGTGCACAACACGTTTCCGCTGGTGTCGCCGTCTTTGTACTGGGCGGCCACCCATGCGGGCGTGCCGGTGATTCAGACCTTGCACAACTTTAGATTGCTGTGCCCTCAGGCCATGTTTTTGCGGGAGGGCAAGGTGTGCGAGGACTGTTTGGGCAAGGTCCCGTGGCGCGGCGCCGTGCGTGGTTGTTACCGGGAATCAAAGGTGCAAAGCACTCTTTTGGCAGGCATGGTCACACTGCACCGCGCCATGGGCACCTGGAACGAAAAAGTCACCCGCTACATTGCCCTCAATGAGTTTTGCCGCAAGAAGTTCATTGACGGTGGCTTGCCAGCGGACCGCGTTGTAGTGAAGCCCAACTTTGTGGACTTTGAAGCGCTCCCGTCGGTAGAACGAAACGGCTTTTTGTTTGTGGGCCGCTTGTCTAGCGAAAAAGGGGTGGATGTGCTTGTGAATGCCACCCGCAGCCTGCCTCAAGTGCAGGTTCGCGTGGCGGGTACGGGGCCGGAAGCTGATTTACTGAACGGTGTGCCGGGCATTCAGGCTTTGGGTGCCCTGACAGGTGACGCGGTGCGTACTGAAATGAGCCAAGCTATAGCACTGGTGCTGCCCAGCATTTGTTATGAGAACTTTCCCCGCACGCTGGTGGAAGCCTATGGCAGTTGCATGCCAGTAATAGCAAGCCGACATGGGGCAATGGCCGAGTTGGTAAAGGACGGCGTGACTGGTTTGCTTTTTGAACCCGGCAATGCAGAAGACTTGGCTAGCAAGATGCGCTGGGCTCAGGAACACCCGCAAGAAATGGCTCGAATGGGGAGATCCGCCCGCGAACGCTACGAGGAGCGCTACACACCTCAGAGAAACTATCAGGAACTTTTGAGTATTTACACCGATGTCATTGATAACAACCAAAGAAGCAAGGCCTGATGTGCTTAGTTTGAAACGCTCTATTGGGAACGTTTTTGGCATTCCCATCGACATCATCTCTTGGGATCAGGCGGTAGACAGCATTAGCACATGGGCGCTTACACGCGAAAGCAAGGTGGTCTGCATATGTAATGCTCACTCCGTCGTGACAGCGCGACAAGACCCAGAGTTTTCTCAAGTAATTTTTAATGCCGACTTGGCGACACCAGACGGTGCGCCCGTCGCTTGGTTGCTGCGCCGCTTGGGCGCGCGCGATCAGCAAAGGATAAATGGACCGGATTTAATGTGGAAGTATTGCGCCCATGCCGCTGACTGTGGCGAAGCAATTTACCTTTATGGATCCTCGGAAGCCACCTTAAGCATCTTGAAAGATCGGTTGATGGCCGCTTTTCCGGCGCTGCGGATCGCAGGAAGTTACTCGCCTCCTTTCCGCCCATTGACTGCAGAAGAAGATGAAACCGCAGTCAAGGCCATCAATGATTCAAATGCAGGCGTGGTTTGGGTGAGTCTGGGTTGTCCAAAGCAGGAAAAATGGATGGATGAACACAGGGGGCGAATTAACGCGGTGATGGTTGGTGTGGGTGCTGCCTTTGATTACCATGCTGGCACCATTCAGCGCGCACCTCTTTGGATGCAACGCAACGGTTTGGAATGGTTACATCGGTTTGCAAGCGAACCTCGTCGACTTTGGAAGCGATACTTGGTGACAAATACCTTATTTATTTGGTACTCAATGCAACAGATTTTGTTCAATCGTGTGCCGAACGCTAAATGATTGCCAATTAGTGAATTCAACGCCAAGCCCTTTTTTGAGCCAAGCTGTATTCAAAGCGGCGATGGCTGCACTCCCCCTGATTTCTGTCGATTGGGTATTGATCGATCCGGCCGGGGCTGTGCTTTGCGGCTTGCGGCTGAATGCGCCAGCGCGCGGCGCCTGGTTCACACCGGGCGGGCGGGTACACAAAGGTGAGGCATTGGCGGCTGCGCTCTTGCGCGTGGCTATGGTTGAGCTAGGCGCTTCCCGGACTTTGGCTAGCAACTTGATTGAGAGAGCGCAGCTTATGGGTGCCTGGGATCATTTCTACGCTGACAGCGCGTTTTCGGAAGCGGCCGCCACGCATTATGTGAACCTGCCCTATTGGGCGCCGCTCACTTGGAGTGAGGTGGAAGCACTGATGCCGGCGCTGCCCGTGGGCGAGCAACACAGCGCCTGGCGCTGGGTGCCTTGGAGCGCTAACGCAGGCGAGCTGCATGAGCATGTAGCGCCCTACCTGGCCTGGGTGGGCAAGGCTTTTGAAGCTGGCGCAAAAGGCAGCGCGGCATGAGCACCACTGCACACTTTTCGGCCCCGGTCATCAGCGGCGACACACCGGCTCAGGCGCATTGGGCCAACAGGGCTTTTGCGGTTGCATTCGGCTTGGCGCTGGCGCTGATTGTTTTCGCCACGCTCATTCGCGGTGGCAACCGCTATGTGCCTTTGTTGGCGCTGGAATGGCTGGGCCTGTTGGTGTGCCTGGCTTGGGGCTGGGGCGCGCTGCTGCAAGGGCGCTGGCCTGCAGGCTGGGGCAAGGGGCTTTCGCGGTGGGGTTTCGCTGCCTTGGCTGCGCTTCCTGTTTGGGTGCTGCTGCTCAATGCGCTGGGGGCATCCAGCGCCACACCGCTCGCAGGCTGGGCCGCTGCACTGGTGGGCTTGCCCGTGGCGGCCATGTGGCTGCTGGGGCTGAGCGCCAGCCCGGCGCAAACCCGGTCGCTCTGGCTGGCTTGGCTTTGGATGGCGCTGGCGCAAGCCGCCATGGGGCTGATGCAACTCGGTGGCTGGGAGGCTTTGCGGTTCGGGTTGGAATCCGGCGAAAAACTCATTGGCACCTACGCCAGCAAAAACACCTACAGCAACCTGCTGGTGATGGCGGTGCCACTGGCCGTGTATGGCTTGCTGGCCCAAGGCGGGAACGAATCAGGCAAAGGCCGAAGTGGCAGGCCCTGGCTGTGGGGAGGGGCCTGGTTTGTGTTGTTGGCATGTATTTCCCTCAGCACATCGCGCACCGGCATCGCCACGGGCCTGCTGACGGCCTTGCTCTCGGTGGGCTTGCTCATGCCCAATCGCTCCAGCCAAGGCAGGGGCACGGGCGCGGGCAGCAAAAGGGGCAAGCGCTGGGTGTGGCTGGGCGCGGCGGCGCTGCTGGCGGCGGTGGCGCTGACGGGCGGGCTGGAATGGCTGGCCCGGTTTGAAGGCGAGCGCCTGGCGGCCGACGACGCGGTGCGCGGTCTGATGCGCGAAGCCACTTGGCAAGGGGCCATGACCCACTGGCCCTGGGGCTCGGGCCTGGGCAGTTACCGGTGGGTGTTCCCAGCGTTTCACCCGGCCGAGCTTGGGGGCTATGTGATCGATATGGCCCACAACGATTATTTGCAGCTATTCATGGAACTGGGGGTGGTGTTTGTGGCGCTGGCGGCGCTGGTGTTGGCGCTGGTGGCGCGGCGCTTGGTGCAGTTGGTGGGCAAGGCGCGCGGGGCGCGGCGCGGCGCCGGGGGCTGGGCCGAGGCCGATCGGTTGGCCGTGGCCTGCGTGCTGGGCGCGCTGGCCACGGCGCTGCATGCGCTGGTGGACTACCCGCTGCACATACCGGCCAACGCCATGATGGCGGCGTTTTTGCTGGGGGTTTTTCTGCGCGAGCCGGCCCAAGCGCCCGAAGTCAACGCTGAGGCCAACGCCCAGCGGCGGTCTTCAAGAATCAAACAAGAAGGGTAGAAACTGAACAATGGCTGAAAATATATTGATCACGGGTGGCGCGGGCTACATAGGCTCGCACACCACGCTGGCGCTGTTGGAAGCGGGGTTTGACGTGGTGGTGTTGGACAACCTGTGCAACAGCTCGCCCGAATCGCTGCGGCGCGTGGGCAAGCTGGCGGGCCGGGAGCCGGTGTTGGTTGCGGGCGATATACGCGACGCTGGCTTGCTGGAGCGCCTGTTTGCCGAACACGCGTTTTCGGCGGTGGTGCATTTTGCGGGGCTCAAGGCGGTGGGCGAGAGCGTGCGCGACCCGCTCACGTATTACGACAACAACGTGGCCGGCAGCATAGCGCTGGCGCGGGCGGCGGCACACGCGGGTGTATTTCGCTTCGTGTTCAGCTCGTCGGCCACGGTGTACGGCAGCGAAGCCCCGGTGCCTTATGCCGAAAGTGCGCCCCTGGGCTCGCCTACCAATCCCTACGGCAGATCCAAGCTGATGGTGGAGCAGGTGTTGAGCGATCTGGCCGCGTCTGACCCGCGGTGGAGCGTGGCGCTGCTGCGCTATTTCAATCCCGTGGGCGCCCACGAAAGCGGGCAGATTGGCGAAGACCCCAACGGCATTCCCAACAACCTGGTGCCCTATGTGAGCCAGGTGGCGGCGGGCAAGCTGGCTGAACTGTCGATCTTCGGTGGCGATTACCCCACGCAAGACGGCACCGGGGTGCGCGATTACATCCACGTGGTGGATTTGGCCAACGGCCATATCAAGGCGCTGCAGGCGCTGAGTTCGGGGAACTGCAGTGGGGTGAAGGTCTGGAACCTGGGTACAGGCCTCGGCTATTCCGTATTGGAACTGGTGCGGGCTTTTGAAGCCGCCTCGGGCCAAAAGGTGCCCTACAAGATCGTGGCGCGGCGCGAGGGCGACCTGGCTGAATGCTGGGCCTGCCCCAAAAAGACTGCCAGCGAACTCGGGTGGCAAGCAACCCGCGATCTGGAAACCATGATGGTCGACACCTGGCGCTGGCAATCGCAAAACCCCCATGGCTTCAAACCAGGTTGAGGCCGGAACCCGGGAACAACCAACCGCCGCTGGGCGGCGTTCTTCCGGGGCCGGCAAACCCGAAGTAAGTCACAAGACTGCAGGAAATTGTGATGCTAGGCCCTCCCGCTGATCAGATACCCCGGGGAGGACCCGCCTCTCACTGCGAAAGGCCGTAAAATCTCAGGTTGAAGCGTTGATTTTTTTGCAACAAGGTGTTACCTGAGATGAGACTGTTTTTTGGCCGGTTTTTAAGCCTGCGGCCCCCACATTCCCCTGCGCTGGCGTCGGTGTTGCTGCTGGGCTTGGCGCTGGCGGGCGCTGCCCCGGCGAGCGCGTTGGCGCAACAGGCCGCTGCGGCCAATGGCCCTGGCAATGCCCCGGGCCGGTCCGGTGCGCCTTCACCTTCAGACACTCGCTTGGGCTCGCCCATGGGTGAGCCCCTGGGCGCCCAGGCGGTTGAGCCCTTGCAGCGCTCGGTTGAGGCTTCGCGCCAGCCGGTGTACACGGGGTTAGACCCAAACGCCAATGCACCAGTGGGTGCCAACAACCCGGGCATGGCCCTGCGCATGGACAAAGGGCAAGACCCGGCGGGGCCGGTTGCGGGCAGCGGCGGTGTGCCGCCGCTGAATTCGGCCGCCTCTGTGGGGGCCGATTACCGCATTGGGCCCAGCGATTTGCTGGACTTCGATGTGTACGGCGTGCCCGATATGCAGCGCACGGTGCGGGTGAACGCTTCGGGCGTGGTCTCGCTGCCCTTGATTGGGCCGGTGGCGCTGGCCGGCCTCAACACCGCCCAGGCCGAGGCGTTGATCGCCCAAAAGTACGAAAAAGACTTTTTGCAAAACCCCCAGGTGTCGCTGTTCATCAAAGAATTCACTTCGCAGCGCATCACCATTGAGGGCGCGGTGGCCAAGCCGGGCATTTACCCCGTCACCGGTACGCTCACCTTGCTGCGCGCCCTGGCGCTGGCCGGGGGCGGCGGGCAATACGCGCTGCTCAACGAGGTGATGCTGTTTCGCAGCGGCAGCTCGCTCGAAGCCAACACCCAGATGTTTGATCTGGAAAAGATCCGCACCGGTGAAATCGCCGACCCGATCATCAACGCCGACGATGTGATTGTGGTCAAGCGAGACCCGAAACGCACGGCCTTGCGCGATTCGTTTTTTGGCGATCTGTTGAGCACCTTGAACCCCTTCAAGTAAGCCTTTTCCCTTCCTCTCCTTTTTTGCGCGCGGCGCCCCCTGCTCCGCTGCTGATACCCGCCCGCGCCCCAGCCTGTCACACGCCCCCAGCCGCCATGTCTGCCAACGAACACCTGCCCCTCGCCCAGCCCCCCCACCCGCAAGCCGGCGCCCTGGCGCTGCACCAGCCGCGCATGTTGCAAACGCATGTGCTGGCCCGCGAAGAGGCCCAGGCGGCGGCAGAGGCCGACGACGAGATCGACCTCAAGGCCATCTTCCGCACGCTGATGAAGCACAAGTGGATGATCGTGGGCATCACGGCGCTGTGCACGCTGGCGGCGGTGGTGTTCACCCTGCGGCAAACACCGCAATACCAATCAACCACGCTGATCCAGATCGACCGGGCGGCGCAAAAGGTGGTGGGCTTCAACAGCGAAGTCGAGATGGACCCAGGCGCCAGCTCCGAAGCCATCAGCCTGCGCACCCAGATCGAGCTGCTGCAAAGCCGCACCCTGGCCGAGCGCGTGATCGACGAGCTGGGCCTGTACAAGCGCAACGCCCCCACCGCTTTGCCCGGCGCCATGGAGGCACCAGCAGCAGCTGCTGCGGTTGACAGTGGCACGCTGCCCGGCGCTGGCCTTGATGCGGCAACGGCCAATGGTGAGCTGGCCGAGCGCAGCCTGTGGGCGCAACTCACGGGCAACTTTGCCCAGCTGTTCACGCCTTCGAGCCAAAACGCACAAACCCTGAGCCGCAGCGCAACGATCGGTGCGTTTCAACGCTCGATCAAGATCGAGCCGATTCGCAATTCGCGGCTGGTGGAAATTCAGGTGCTGAACAGCGACGCCGAGTTGTCGGCCCGCATCGCCAACACCATGGCCAAGGCCTTCATTGCGATCAACCTGGAGCGCAAGCTGGAATCGTCGGTGTATGCGCGGCAGTTTCTGGAAGACCAGATCAAGCAGACCAAGGCCAAGCTCGAAGAGAGCGAGCGCGTGATCAACGAATACGCCAAGAAAAATTCGATTCTTTCGCTGGGCGACAAAACCAGCGCCACCACGCAAAACTACGTCGATTTTTCCAGCGCGCTGGCCAAGGCAGAGCAAGACCGCTTCAAGGCCGAAAGCCAGTACAACGAGGTGCGCCTCAATCCGGCGAGCGCGCCCCAGGTGCTCGACAACCTGGCGATCCAGACCTACAAAGAACAAAAGGCCAAGATCGACGCCGAATACGCCAAAAACCTGAGCGTGTACAAGCCGGGCTTTCCGGTGATGGTGCAGCTCAAGGCCCAAATCGAAGAGATCGATGGCCGCATCAAGGCCGAGGTGGGCACGATTCTGGCGTCGATCCGGGGCCAGTTTGAGGCGGCCAAGCGGCAAGAAGAGCTGCTGCGCCAGCGGGTAGCGGCTTCGCGCAGCGAGGTGATTGCGGTGCAAGACCGCAGCGTGGACATGAACCTGTTGCAGCGCGAGCTCGACACCAACCGGCAGGTATACGACAGCCTGTTGCAGCGGTTGAAAGAAGTGAGCGTGACCGGCGGGCTCACCACCAACAACCTGAGCGTGATCGACGAAGCGCAGGCCCCGCTGTTCCCGGCCAAACCCAAGCCGCTGATCAACATCGCGCTGGGCATTTTGCTGGGCGGTTTCCTGGGCATGCTGGCCGCGCTGCTGCGCGAGCAGATGGACGATTCCATCAAACACGCCGACGAAATCGAAAGCTTCTTTGGCCTGCCGCTGCTGGGCTGGATTCCCCACACCAAACGCCCCAAGGGCAACACCAACGAAGCGGTGGCTTTGCTGGCCCACACCGACCCCCGCAGCGCCTTTGCAGAAGCCTACCGCTCCATGCGCACCGCGCTGCAGTTTTCCACCACCGACGGCGCGCCCAAGCGCTTCATGGTCACCAGCTGCGGCAAGGGCGAAGGCAAGACCACCACGGCGCTGGCGCTGGCCATCAACTTCGCCCAGCTGGGCCAGCAGGTGTTGCTGATCGACGCCGACATGCGCAAGGCTTCGGTGCACAAGGCGCTGGGCTTGCCCAACGAGCGCGGCTTGTCCAACCTGCTCACCGGCGACATGGGCACCGAGAGCCTGATCCTGGCCACGCGCGTGCCCAACCTGGGCGTGTTGACGGCCGGCCCCTGCCCGCCCGATCCGGTGGAGCTGCTGATGGGCCCCAAGCTGGGCATGTTGCTCGACAAAGCGCAGGCGCTGGGTTTCTCGCAAGTGATCATCGACGGCCCGCCGTTGCTGGGCATTGCCGACGCCATCGTATTGGGCAACCAGATCCAGCACATCGTGTTTGCGGTGAAGGCTTCGGAGACCAAGAAAAACAGCATCAAAGACGGCCTGCGCCGCCTGCGCAACGCCGGCCTGCAGCCCATGGGTGTGGCGCTGACCCACGCCCGCATGGAGCACACCAGCGATTACGCCTACGAAGCCTATTACGGCTACGGCGACGCGGTGCCCGCCGCAGCGGCAGCCCCGGCCCGGGCCACGCCCGCTGCAGGCAACTTGCCCGCTGCCGCCGCCGCGCGCCAGGAGCCCAGCTTGCCCGGCGGCCCGAGCGGCCCCGGCAACGACAAGCCGGCCACGGCCTGAGCTTCTGGACCCACGAGCGCACGGCCCCATGAACGCATGCGCCGT
The DNA here is from genome assembly GCF_004795855.1 of Hydrogenophaga sp. PAMC20947. Lineage (NCBI taxonomy): Bacteria > Pseudomonadati > Pseudomonadota > Betaproteobacteria > Burkholderiales > Comamonadaceae > Hydrogenophaga > Hydrogenophaga sp. PAMC20947. The sequence continues at coordinate 3,966,429 of NZ_CP039252.1, read as the reverse complement.
GAGCCCTTGAGCCCATGCGCCTGTGAGTCCCGCCCACCTTTTGCCCCCCGCCACCCGCCCCTTGTCGCCACCATGAGCACCAGCCCCACGCCCGCCACACTCTGGAGCCCTGCGGCCGATCTGAGCAACCTGGTGCAGACGCTGCTCGACTTTGAGCAACAGCCCGGGCGCTTCGCCCTGGCCCTGCGCGAGCCGCACGTGTTGTTTGACCACACCCAAGCGGTGATGCTGCTGGCAGCGGGCCGACCGGTAGAAGGGCTGCCCCCGCTGATGCCCGGCCAGCACACCGGCGCGGTGCAGCGGGCGGCGCGGTTTTTTGTGCGCACGGTGCTGCTGCGCCCCGGCACAGACCACTACAGCGTGCTGGGCCTGCAGCCCGACCACGGGCCCGAGGCCCTGCGCGACCACTACCGGCTCATGATCCGGCTCACCCACCCCGATTTCGCGGGCGCAGGCGACGAATGGCCAGCCGATGCCGCTTCGCGCATCAACCTGGCCAACGACGTGTTGAGCTCGGTGGTGAAGCGCAGCGAATACGACGCCCACCTGGCCACGGGCTTCACAGCCCCGGGCATGGCTGTGAAGCCCGTGGCCGCCCATGCCACCGCGGCGCACCCACCGGCCCACGCCTCGGCACACACCGTGGCACGCGGCTTCGAGAGCGACGATGAAAGCGATGCCCGCGTGCGCCGCCGCCGGCGCACGCAAAAAATGGCCCTGGCCGCCGCCGGCGCCGTGGCTTGCGCAGCACTGCTGTGGCTTTTGTCCCCAGGCCACAACGACAGCTCGCTGGTGGCCCAGCGCCCCAACGGCAACACCACCAACGCCGCCAACAACCGCTCCAGCAACAGCGCCCCGATGAGCGCCATCGAGCAGGCCAAAGCCGAGCTCGCCGCCGACGCCGCCCTGGCGCGGGAAGCCGCGGGCGCGGGCTCGGGAACAGGGATCGACACCCCCAACCCCGCCCCAGACACCGCCACCAAGACCACCAAGACCGCCCTGGCCCTTGGCCCCACAGCCACAGCCACAGCCACAGCCACAGCCACCGATACCAACACCGGCACCCCCCCGGCAGCCCCCGCCCGCCGCGCGCCGGTCCGCACCCGCGTTGAATTCGCCAACGCTGCACAGGCGCCAGCGGACACCGCGAGCAGCCAGCCCGCGCGAACATGGCGCATGAAGGCCGCGCCCGAGAACGACAACGCCACGAACAACGACGGCGACGACAACAGCCGCCTGGCGCTGGCCCTGGAAACACGTTTGTCGCTCACGTCCATCGGCACCACCTCGGTCACCCCTCCGAGCAACAGCCTGCCGACCCTGCTCGCCACCACGGCAAACAAGGCACAGACCCCAGCGACCGCAACCCCAGCTGCTGCAACCGCCCCCACCGGAGCCCCTGATCCCGTCTCACCAACCCCGCCCACCTCAGCGCCCGCGTCACCAGCGGTCGAGACCGGCGCCGCGCGCCTGACCATGGCCCAGGTGCAGGTCAAGCTCAGCCAGGTGTTGAGCGGCCTGCAAACCGGCAAAGCCGAAAACGCCGTGCAGTGGCTCGAAGGCCATTGGCGCGACCACCCGGCGGCCAGCAACTTTGTCACCGCCTACCAACGCCAGCTGGCGGGTCAGCGCGTGGTCCAGATGGGCAAGGTGTTGTTTCGCTCGCGCCATGTGGCCGAACACTTTGTGGTGGACGGCGTGGTCGAGCTCGTCGTGCAAGACGACAAACAGGTGGAGCAGGTAAAAGAGCTGAACATGAGCGCGTATTTCCTGGCCAAAGACGGCCGCCCGGTGTTGACCCAGCTGGTGCTCAACCGCGCCCGCTGAAGCGCCCTGCCCCGAAACCCCATGACCGCCCACCTGGCCACCCCCGCCTCAACTCCCGACAGCGCTCTGCCGCTGACACCGGCGCGCACGCTGGCGGCGGTGGCGCTGCTGGTGGGCGCGCTGTGGCTGGGCTGGAAAGCCTGGGACGTGAACATCACGATGTCTTGCTGGAAAGACGAGTGGCCCCACCTGCCGGTGTGCGACGACATCATGGGCCGCACACCCGCTGAGCAGGTGCAGCGGCTGCAGGAACGGCTGGCGTTGAACCCGGGCGATTCGCAGGCCCTGGTGGCGCTGGCGGCCTGGGCCCGCCAGCCCGAAGCCCCGCCCGGCCTCGATGGGCAGGCCTTGCTGGCGGCGGCCGTGCGCGCGGCGCCACAAGACGCCCGCGTGTTGCGCATACAGGCCAACGACGCGGTGAGCGCCCAGCAATGGCCCCAGGCGCTCGACCCATTGATTCGCCTCTCGCGCTACCACGCAGACGCCAACGCCACCCGGCTGCTGGCGGTGTTGATCGCACAGGCCGGCAACAGCGAGCCTTTGATGGCCGCGCTGATGACCGCGGCCAAAACCGACGGCGCCTGGCTCGACCGCCCCTTGCGCGCCATGCCCCAAGAGAAGCTGGCGGTGGGCAGCGCGATGCCGCTGGTGCTCGCGCTCATGGCGCAACGCGGGGAACAACGCGGGCTCACGCCGGCGCTGGGCCAGTTCCTGATCGCACAGCTCAAGCGCGAAGACCGCTGGATGGAGGCCCACGCCCTGTGGCGCCACCTCTGGAACCGGCCGCTGCCCCTGGTGTTCAACGGCGGCTTTGAGCAGGCGTTTGTGCGCGGCGGTTTTGATTGGGAAGTGGCCGATGCCAACGACCACCGCTCGGGCGCACGCGTGGCCACGGTGGGGCGCAAGGAGCGCGGCCAGGTGTTGGAAGTGAGCTTCACCGGCAAGGCGATGAAGCCCCCGGTGTTGCGGCAAGACTTGCTGCTGCTGCCCGGGCGCTATGTGCTGAGCGGGCGCATGCAGTCCACCGATTTGCGCAGCGAACAAGGCCTGGCCTGGGTGCTGAGCTGCGCCAAAGACGGCCGCGAGCTCGCCCGCTCCCCGGCCCTGAAAACCACCGGCCGCGAGTGGACCACCTGGCAAGTCAGCGCCACCATGCCGTTTGACTGCGCCGGCTTTGGCGCGCGGCTCACCCTGCAAACCTTTGCCCCCTATGAGGCCAAAACCGGCCTGCGCGGCGAAGCGCTGTTTGACGACCTGCAGCTGGTGCAGCAACCCAACGAGGCCCCCGGGACATGATCGATCTGCACACCCACATCCTGCCCGGCATCGACGACGGCGCCAAAACGCTGGACGTGTCGCTGGCGATGGCCCGCATTGCGGTGGCCGACGGCATCCACACCATGGCCTGCACGCCGCACATCTACCCCGGCATGTACATGAACGACGGCCCGGGCATTCAGCAGGGGGTGGTGGCGCTGCAAGCCGCGCTCGACGCCGAGGGCATACCGCTGAAACTGGTGGTGGGGGCCGACGTGCACCTGGTGCCCGGCCTGCTCGATGGCCTGCGCAGCGGGCGCGTGCCCACGCTGCACGGTTCACGCTACTTTTTGCTGGAGCCCTCGCACACCACGCCGCCGCCGCGGCTCGAAGAATCGGTGTTCAACCTGATCGCTTCGGGCTACACCCCCATCATCACCCACCCCGAACGCCTGACCTGGGTCGAAACCCACTACCCCACGTTTCTGCGGCTGATCGAACAAGGCGCCTGGATGCAGCTCACCGCAGGCGCCCTCACCGGCACCTTCGGCCCCCGCGCCAAATACTGGGGCGAACGCTTTCTGGGCGAGGGCCACACCCACCTGATCGCCAGCGACGCCCATTCCGCCGGGCGGCGCCTGCCGCGCCTGAGCGAAGCGCGCGAGCTGGCGCGGCGCTTGCTTGGAGAAGAAGAAGCCGAGCGCCTGGTGGTGGGCCGGCCCCAGGCGGTGCTGGACGACCGGCCCCCGCAAGACTGGGCGCTGCCCGAGGCCCCCGCCCCAACAGGGGCGGTGGGCACTTTTGCAGCCAACTGGAGCCAATGGAAGTCGAAATTCCGCCTTTTCCGACGAAAGGCGTGAATCCCATCGCAAAAAGAGACATATCGCTTGACCGCCCACTTTTCCAACTCGTATCATTGTTACAACTTACGGAGAATTTGATGAAAAAGTACGTATTCGCTTTGCTGACCCTGGCTGTGGCCGGTTCCGCCATGGCCCAGGCCGCTGCGGCCCCCACCACCGTGACCGGCGCCACTGGCGTGCCGACCATGACCGTGGGCAATACCCTGCAGACCTTGACCAACGGCATGACCATTCCCAACGGCGCACAGATCGTGGTGCCCCAGGGCAGCGCAGTCAGCCTGAATTTCGGCGGCTCCTGCGCCGTTACCGTGCCGGGTGGCCCGTTCACCGCCACGCTGGCCAACTGCCAATCCCTGGTGGCCGCTCAGGCCGCGGGCACCGCGCCCACCTACGCTGGCGCCGCCAGCGCCATCACGCCGCTCACCGTGGCGGCTGCCGTCGGCGGCGTGGCTGCGCTGTCCGTTGCGACCAAGAGCAACAACACCCCCATCAGCAACAACTGATTTTTTTCAACCGGCTGTTTCAGCCGGCTGATTTCAAAACCGCACAGCGCGAGCTGATGCGGTTTTTTTTCGCCTGTTCACAGGGCCAAGACCGGGTTCGGCGAGCCGGGGATGGGCCGAATACGCCCCCTTTCACACCGCTTTTCTGAAGGTTCCTCAAAAAAACACCGCAACTTTTCCAGACCCCTGTCGATACAGGAGAGACAACACGGCCGCGATGCACAGTGCGCTGAGCAAGGCAGGCCGGTGAATCCCCCTCTTCTGGAGTCCGATCATGTCTCTCACCGCTGCCCCTTCCAGCCATGCGCACCCCACGGCTCGCGCCCTGGGCAAGCCCCAGTCAAGCGGGCTGCGCGTCTGGTTGATCGCGGCGGTCTGCTGCACCTCGCTGGGCCTGGCCCACGCAGAAGACAGCGCGTTCATCGTCGCCAGCACAGACACCCATGCCCGGGCCGCCAGCGTGCAGCCCTTGGCCGCAGCCGAACCCAACGCAGGCTTGCAGACCAGCGCGGTGGTTGGCCAGGCGGCTGACGTGGGCAGCACCGGCATGGGCCTGTTGCTCGGCGCCGCAGAATCCAACCCGCTGGGGCTGGTCACGCTGGGACTCAAGGCCGTGGCCTACCAACGGATCAAGGAAAGCCCACCCATGGAACAACCCCGCCTGTGGGGCATGTACGGCGCCCTGGGCTGGGGCGCAGCGGCCAACAACCTGTGTGTTATCGCAGCGATCGCCACGGGCGGCGGTGCAGCGGTTTTGTGCCCCTTGATCGGCCTGGGCGCCGGCATGGGCAACTGGAGCGCCGGCACCGAAGAGCGCGACAAGGCCACATTTGCCGTCATCTGCCAGGAAGCCAAGCTCAAAAACCCGGATCTGGTCTGCATTTTCAACGGCTCCAATTCCTGACGGCGGCGGCGTACGAAGCCGCTACTACCGAAACAACTGAAACAACGGCAACAGCCTCAGCCCCCGCCAGGGCGCTGGGGCTTTGTTTCGTCAGCCGCCCGAACGCGGCCACAAGACCCACAGCTGCAGCGGCTGCTTCAGCCTTGAGGCGAGCTGGTAGGCCGGATCGTCCCAACTGCCCCAGCCGGTGAAGAGATCGGCGCGCACGGCGCCGGTGATGGCGCCGCCGGTGTCTTGCGCCATCACGAGCTTTTGCCCGTTGAAGGCCTGGCCTTGTGAGGCCAGCCAGACAGGGGTGCCGTAGGGAATGCTGGTGGGGTCAACGGCGATGGAACGGCCGGGGGTGAGGGGCACGCCCTGGGCGCCGCGCGGGCCAAACTGGGCATCGAATTCACTCAGCGCTTCTTCCCGGAAAAACACGGTGCGGGGGTTGCTCCAGAGCATGTCGTTGAGCCGCGAGGGGTTGCTGACGGCCCAGGCTTTGATGGACTCCCACGAGGCTTCGCGGATGGCGCGCTGATCGAGCAGCCAGCGGCCCACGCTTTGGTAGGGCTGGCCGTTGTGGGCGGCGAAGGCCAGGCGCACCACGCGCTGGCGGCCATCGGGCTCGGTGATGCGCAGGCGGCCCGAGCCCTGGATCTGCAGGATCAGGGCGTCGATGGGATCGGCCACCCAGGCGATGGCCTTGCCTTGCAGCGCGGCCCGGGCGGCGGGCAGGGTGTCGATGTCTTTGCGGGTGTACCAGGTCTGGCCCTTGGCCAGGCCGGCCGGGGGCCCGTGCAGCGGGGTGCGGTGGGTGGCGGTGGGCACACGGCTGGCGGCCATGATGGGTTCGTAGTAGCCGGTGAGCAGGCCGCTGGGTGCGCTGCCGCTGGGCTCAACCACGCGGTAGGGCTGGAGGCGGCGCTCGATCCAGGCGCGCTGTTCTTCGGGGGTGGCGATGGCCAGCGGGCGGACTTCTGCGCAGAGCTGGGCTTGTTGGGGCGCGGGGCGCTCACAGCCGCGCACCCAGGCGTTCCAGGCTTCAAAGAGCTGGTCTTGGCCCCAGCCGGGCAGATCGGCCCACTGCACGGCCGTCCAGCGGCTGCCGCCGCGCAGCACATCGGGCGGCAACGAGCCGCTGGCGACCGCGCCCGGGCCCACACCAGGCGGGGTTGAATCGCGCGTCCCCACGGCACAGGCGGCCAGGCTTCCTACAATGAGCGCGGTCAAACCCGTTTGCCACCAACGCCTGCCTGGGCCCGAAACCAAGGCCGAAGCCCAGAGCCGAAGACGGCCCGGGAGGCTGCTCACTTTTGCCATCCTGTCCACCCACACCCCTTTTTGCTCTATGGCCTTGTTGTTCCTTGAAGCGCTCGGCGCGCTGGTGTTGTTGCTGTTCATTGTGTGGTGGACCATGTTTTCCGGGCGCAAGAATGGCGAGTTGCCCAGCGATGTGGCGGATGAGTTGCCTGACGGTGCGCCAAAGGCGGGCGAGAAGGTCGACAAAGGCAACAAAGGCGAAAAGGGCGAGGACAAGGACGAGGAAGCCGGTGGCCCCAAGCGCTGATCCACGGCTGCGGCTGCGGCTGCGGCCCCCGCCTTCGTGCCTTCATCCCTACAGCCCCTAGCGCCGGCATGCAATGCGGGCGGGCTCAGAGGCGGCGGTGTTGCAAGGCCGGGAGCTGCTGGCGCACGCTGTGCAGCCGGTCTTTGCTCAGATCGGCCAGCACCACGCCAGCGCCTTGCGCCTGCAGGCCCAGCACGTCGCCCCAGGGATCGATGATCATGGTGTGGCCCCAGGTCTTGCGGCCGGTTTCATGCTGGCCGCCCTGGGCGCTGGCGATCACATAGGCCTGGTTTTCAATGGCGCGCGCGCGCAGCAACACTTCCCAATGGGCCTGGCCGGTGGTGTAGGTGAAGGCCGACGGCACCAGCAACACTTCGGCCCCCAGGGCACGGTACAGCTCGGGAAACCGCAGGTCGTAACAAACGCTCATGCCCACGCGCCAGTCGGTGCCGGTGCTGCGGCTGTGGCAATCGAAGGCCACCGGCGTTTCCCCGGCCACCAGGACCTTCGATTCGTCGTAGCTTTCGCGGCCGTTGTCGTAGCGAAAGAGGTGGACCTTGTCGTAACGGGCGAGCTGCGCGCCTTTGGGCGAATACACCATGGAGGCGTTGGCCGCGTGGGTGGGGTCGTCGGTGGCCATGGGCAGGGTGCCGCCAACAAGGGTGATCTTGAGATCGCGGGCGGCGTCGGAGAGAAAATCTTGCACGGTGCCCAGGCCGGGGGTTTCGGCGAGCATCAGCTTGTCGGCATCGCTGTTGCCCATGAAGCAGAAGTATTCGGGCAACACGGCCAGCTCGGCGCCGCACTGGGCGGCCTGGCGCAACAGGCGCAAGGCTTCGCTTAGGTTGGCGTCTAGGCTGATGCCCGAGACCATCTGGATGGCAGCAACTTTCATGGCGTTTCCTGGTGGCGTTGGGGGCGGTGTTGGGTGGGGCGGGCGCAGGCCGACCCAAGGGGCGAGCTTACTGCAGGCTGCGGGGTGGCGTCGAGGCAGGCTTTGATGCAGCGGCCCGGCGGTCCACCTTGTCGACCTGGGGATCGGTCCAGCCGCCGGTGATGTGGAATTCTTGCGTGGCCGCGCTTTGCAGCGGCTGGCTGAGCAGGTACTGGGCGAGGAAGGTGCCCAGCCCGATGGCGGGGTTGATCGCGGTGGCGATGAGGGCGGCGGTGCCGGCGTTGATTTCGGGCACCACCACCACCTTGAGATCCTGCGTTTCGTTGGCGATGTCGGCGCTGCCGTCCATGAGCACGGCGGCGTTGATGCCTTTCATCTGCAGGTTGTTGGTGCGGGCCACGCCCTGGGCAATGGTGGCGTCGCCGCGCACAAAATCAAACGCAAACCCTTCGGAGAAAAAATCGCGGAAATCGAGCACGAGGCGGCGCGGCAACGCCTGCAGGCTCAGCACACTCAGCAGCTTGGCGGCGCCGGGATCAACCTTGAGGAACTGGCCGGTTTTGATGTCGACATGGAGCTGGCCAGAGAGGCTGGCGTAGTCGAGCGACATGGGTGAGCCGACCCAGCCCACGGTGCCGTTGATGGTGCCTTGCCCGCCGCGCACGGTGCCGGGCTGGCCGAAGCGGGTCAGCAGGGCGCCGGCGTCGCGGATATCGAGCTCCACCTGCAGCGCGGTGCGGCGTGTACCGCTGGCGGTGGTGTTGCCCGTGGTCGGGGTGGCGGGCGAAAGGGCCCAGTCGCCAATGGCGTTGAACCGCGCTTCGGGCACACGCAGGTTGAGCTTGGTGAGGCGCCATTCGCGTGCGCGCCCTTCGCGGCCCTGGTTTTGCGCCTGGATCGCCACAAAACCCAGCTGGCGACCGGCCAGCACAAAGTCATCGACCTCGATGTCGAGCGCCGGCATGCTGTTGGGCTGTTGCAGCAGCTGCTCCACTTCGGCTTTGGCCGAAGGCGCGAGGGTGAGCTTGGCCAGCCTGGCGTAGATGCTGCCGGCCGAATTGCCCGAGGGCTGGCGGTATTCCAGGTAGCCGTTGAGCTGCTCGGCGTTGACGTTGGCGCGCCACTGCCCGCCTTCGCGCGAACCGCCGATCACCAGGTTGTTGAAGGTGCGCCCGCCCACCAGCAGGTGCTCGGTTCGCACCGCGAGGTTGGTCGGCAGGTAGCGCAGGCTGGCGCTGTCGTCTTCGGCCCCGGTGGTCCCCTTGTTGGCGCCGCTGGTGGTGACATGGGGGTCGACGCCGGTGATGCGGGCGAAGGAGCGCTCCCAGGCGTCGGCGTCGATCTGGGGAAAGCGGATGTTGGCCTGCACGCCGGCAGCGGGCATGGGCACCGATTCGCCCAGCGCCAGGCCGCCCGCGATGCTGCCGCGCACCACCCGCGGCTCGGCGCCGGCGCTCAGGCTGCGCTCGTAGTCGAGCGTGGCCAAGGGTTGCGCGGGCTCGCCCAGCTGCAAGAAAAAGCGGTCGGTGCGGGCGACTTCACCGCTGGCTTCGGTGGACACGGTGAGCACGCGGTTGTCGTAGTGCAGGGGCAGGCTGTCGGCGGCGGCTTTGGACAAGGGCGCCGGCAGGCTGGAGGCCATGCCTTGCAGGTTGCTGCGCACGTTCAGCTCGGACACGCCGGCGCGAAAACCCAGCTCGGCGGTGTAGGCCGCGCTGCCGCTGGCCTGCTCCACCAGGCGGGAGACCAGACCCAGCTCGCCGTTGCGCAGGCCTTCGGCGGTGGCCGTGCCCTGGCCCTTGAAACGGATGCGCGCCGCCCCTTGGGGGCTGGGGGACATGCCGCCTTCAAACCGCAGTTCGCCGCCATAAATCTGGGAACGCGCCGCCGGGATGTTGAAGCCGTGTTCGCTGAAGGTGAGCTGGCCAACGGTTCGCGCCAGCATCGGGGTGTCGGGGCTGATGCGCACATCGTTGCCGGTGAAGGCCACCGAGCCCTGCACCGCCGTTTTGTCGATGTGGTTCAGCGGCAGCTGCAGCTTGAACTTCACGTCGGTCGCGCCACTGATGGTGGCGCGCTCCAGCACCTGGCCGGTGAAAAAATGCACGGGAGAACGCCGCACATAAGCCACCACATCGTTGGCCGGGCCCTGGGCCGAGGCGCTCACGGTGAGCAGGGGGTCTTTCACGAGATCGGCAATGCCGACCTCGGCCTGGCTCAGGCGCACGGCGGGCGCGCCGTCGATGGACGCGGTGAGGCCGGAGAGCTGCAGCGACGCGCGGTCGAGCACCAGCTGGCCGTTGACGCCCTTCAGGCCCGGCCAGGCGAGATCACCCTCGGCCTGCAGGTAGGCGGGCACATAGGCGAAATCCACCGACTGCAGCTGCGCGGCGATGCGGAACTCGCCCTGGGCGCCGGGCAGGTTGTAGGGCACATCCCAGAGCTCTCCGTTGATGCGGAAATCGACCGGGCCCACCTGCCCGCCTGACACGGCGGCTTGCACGTAGCGCTGGGTGTCTGGCCCCACGGCGATGGGCAGGTAGCGGTAAACGCGGTTGGCGGTGCCCCGGGTGAGGCGCACGCTCAGATCCAGCACACCGGGAAAGCGCGACTGGGCGTTGCTGGTTTTGGGATCGCTGGTGTGCCAATGCACGGAGCCTGTGCCTTCGGTGTCGGCGTTGGCCAGGCTCAGCTTCTCGAACCAGGCATCGATGCGCTCGCCTTTGATGGCCCAGCGCGCCTGGGTCTCCAGGCGCTGCATGGGCACCAGCGATTCGGCGAACACGCCGGGCAGGTCGACCGCGCCGCCTTCGATCACGAGGCGGGCCGTCCCGCCGTCCTGGTTGAGATCGAAGTCTGCGTTGGCCCCGCGCACGCCGGGGCGCCCGGGCAAGATGTGTTCGCCGGGCGCCTGCGCGCGCGGCTCGCCCGTCAGCGCCAGCGCGACCAGCTTGCCGGTGGCGCGGTAGCGATCGGGCTGCCAGGCAGCGGCCAGGGCGTCGGCCGGCGCGCTGCCGTCGCCGGCCGGGGGTGCGCCTTGCCAATCGGCGCGCAGGTCTTCGAGCTGGCCGGCCGGTTGCAGGCGCAGCAACAGGGCGCGGCTGGCATCGGGCAGGGGCAGCCGGGTGGCGATGGCCGCGAGGGCGGCAAGATCCACCCGGTCAGCGGTGAGCTGGGACGATGCGGCTTTACGCGCCTGCGCGCGCTGGTGGGTCAGGCGCAAGACGCCACCCGGCCAGGCCTGGCCATCGGTGGTGGTGAACTGCAGGTTGTCGCTGGCGACGGCAAAGCCGGCAACGTCCCACTGGGCGCTCATGCGACCGCGCAGGCTGCTGATGGCGAGCTCGGGGAGTTGCGCGCCCAGGCGGGTGGCGAACTGCTGCAGCGAGAGGTCAACCGTGGCGCCGGTGATGCGGCCTTTGTTGAGATCGGCCCAGGCGCGCAAGGCGCCCTGACCCGAGCGCACGCTCACGTTCCAGGCCGACAGGTCCACATAGGCCTGCAGGCGCGAGACATCGACCTGCGCAAAATCGGCAAACAGCTCACCGCTCCAGTTGTCCCAGGGCGCGGCATCCGGCTGGCGCTGCGTCATGGCGGCGAAACTGAGCAAGGGTTCGCGCAGCCGGCCCCGCAAGCTCAGGCGCTGGCCCCATTCCGGCGGGGGCGTGGCATCGAGGCGGAACTGGTGGCTGCGCGCGGTGTTGCGCACCACCAGGTTCAGCTCACCGAGCGCCAGCGGAGGTTGCTGGCGCAGATCGTCGGTCCAGCGCACGGTGCCGCCGCGGATCACAAATTCGGTTTGCGAGAAAAACCAGTCGGCCCCACCACGGCCTTGTTCGGCGGGGCCGGAAAAATCCAGCCCGGCCACGAGGATGCGGCTGTCGGCGGTGCGGTGCACGTCCAGCGTGGGCGAATCGATCACCAGCTGCTCAAACCCCAGGCGCCACAGCGAGCGCACCGACAAGGACGCGTTGATCTGCGGCAGCTGCAAAGCCTCGCGGCCGGCGGGGTCATAGAGGCGCACGTCACGCAACTCAAACGCCGGCACCAGCGCGGGCAGCCATGCCCAGCCCTGCTCGGCGTCAGCGCCCTGGGTTTCGGCGCGGATCGCACCCACCTTGACGGGAACCCCCACCGCGTGGGTCGCCCATCGCTCCAGGGCAGGGCGCCAGTCATCGATTCGCGGCACAATGATCAAATGAATCGCGCCCAGGGTGAGCGCGAAAAGGCTCCAGACGGCCATCACCATCCACAACAACAGCCGCGCGGTCATGGAGAACATTTTGGGGATTCGCGGGGCAGAGGCGAGAGGAGCCGGGCTTTGATTCATATCCTATGCAAATTATGACGGGCGGACCCCACCAAGGTTCCGCATCACGGGCATCTTCTTGGTCTCCAGAGGGTTGCACGCCCACGGAAGGCGCGTCGGTGATGCATTCGCGCTACGTTCAGCGTGTGCGCCGGCGTTACGCCGACGAATTGGCCTGCCTGCCGCCCGGGGTACCGACCCGGGAATTGCAGAAGCAGGCACTGATCACGCTGCGCGAGCGGGGGCTGGACATGCCGTCGGCGCTGCGGGTGTTGCGCCAGCTGGTGCTGGAGCGGCTGGCGGTGCTCGATTGCGAGCTGCAAGCCCCGCTCGCGGTGATCACGCTGGCCATGACCCACCTGGCCGAGATCGCACTGGACGAAGCCTGCAAGCTGGCCTGGGCCTACCTCGACGAGCTGCACGGCGCCCCCATCATCGACCCCAGCCGGGACAGCACTTTTGGCACCTTGGCGGATGCGGCGGCAGCCGAACCCGACCCGGGACCCCAACGGGCCCAGATGTGGGTGGTGGGCATGGGCAAGCTGGGCGCGCGCGAGCTCAACGTGTCCAGCGACATCGACCTGATCTACGTTTACGACCACGACGGCGAAACCGCGGGCAACGAACAAGGCCGCAACCGCATCAGCAACCACGAGTACTTCGGCAAAGCGGTCAAACACATCTACAACACCGTGGGCGAGACCACCGAGCACGGCCAGGTGTTCCGGGTGGACCTGGCGCTGCGGCCCAATGGCAACTCGGGGCCCAGCGCGGTGTCGCTGGGTGCGCTGGAAGAATATTTCCTGGTGCAAGGGCGCGAATGGGAGCGTTTTGCCTGGCTCAAGAGCCGGGTGATCGCGCCGCGCGCCAGCGTGAAGGGCGGCAACGCCAGCGCCCTGCGCGGGGCGGTGTTGCCGTTTGTCTTTCGCAAGTACCTCGACTACAGCGTGTTTGACGCGCTGCGCATCCTGCACCGGCAGATCCGCGAACACGCCACCAAGCGCGCCGCCGGCAATCCGGGCCGGGCCAATGATGTGAAGCTCTCACGCGGCGGCATCCGCGAAATCGAATTCACGGTGCAGCTGCTGCAGGTGGTGCGCGGGGGCCAGTTTCCCGAGCTGCGCACCCGGCCCACGCTGGACGCGCTGGAGCGGCTCTGCCGCGCCAACCTCATGGCCCCGGCCACGGCCGATGCCCTGGCTTCGGCCTATGAGTTTTTGCGCCGGGTGGAGCACCGGGTGCAATACCTCGATGACCAGCAAACCCATGTATTGCCAACCCGGGACGACGACCTCGCCTGGCTGGCGGCCACCATGGGCTGCGCCAGCCTGTGCGAGTTTTTGCACACGCTGGACGCCCACCGCGAGACCGTGGCCCAGGAATTTGACACCCTGCTGGGCGGCCCGAGCCAGGACCGCTGCAATGGCAAGGGTTGCAGCAAGGCGACGGCGACGGACCTGCCCGATGTCTTGCCGCTCTTGCCCGAGGCCTTCGCGGCCAAGGTGGCCGCGTGGGGCGACCACCCCAGGGTGCAGTCGCTGCGGGACGATGCCCGCGCGCGGCTGGTGCGGCTGATCGAGCGCACCGGCGCCTGGATCGAAGAGGGCCGCGTGACCGAAACCGAGGCCCTGCGCCTGACCGACTGGATCGAGCCGCTGCTGCGCCGCGAGAGTTACCTGGCGATGTTGCAGGAACGGCCTTCGGTGCACGAGCGTTTGCTGCATTTGCTGGGCGCGGCCAAGTGGCCGGCGCGCTACCTGATCAAGCACCCCGGCGTGATCGACGAGCTGGCCAGCGAACAGCTGCTGACCGAGCGCTTTGACGGCGTGCAGTTTGAGGCCGATATGGAGGCGCGCCGGGCGGCGCTGCAATCCACCGGCGAAGACGACGAAGAGTCCTTGCTCGACCTGCTGCGCCGCGCACACCACGCCGAAATGTTCCGCACCCTGGCGCGGGATCTGGAGGGGGTGTTGACGGTGGAGTTTGTGGCCGACGACCTCTCGGCCCTGGCCGATACGATCTTGAGCACCACGGCCCGCTGGTGCTGGAGCCGCCTGAAAAACCGCCACCGCGACGAACCCAGCTTTGCCATCATTGGCTACGGCAAGCTGGGCGGCAAGGAGCTGGGCTACGGCAGCGATCTGGACATCGTTTTTGTCTTTGACGACGACGATGAAAATGCCGGCGAAATCTACGCCGCGTTTGTGCGCAAGATGATCAACTGGCTCACGGTCAAGACGGCCGAGGGCGACTTGTTCGAGATCGACACCGCCCTGCGGCCCAACGGCAATTCGGGCCTGCTGGTGACCAGCTTCGACGCCTACGCCAACTACCAGCAAAAACGCGGCAGCAACACCGCCTGGACTTGGGAGCACCAGGCCATGACGCGGGCGCGGCCTGTGCTGGCGAGCCCGGCCATGGCCGAGCGATTTGAGTCGGTGCGGCTGGCGGTGATCACCGCCGAGCGCGACGCCGAAGCGCTGGCCGATGAAATCGCCGCCATGCGCGACAAGGTGCGCGCGGCACACCGGGTACCCAGCGAGCTGTTTGATGTGAAGCACAGCGTGGGCGGCATGGTGGATGTGGAGTTTGCGGTGCAGTACATGGTGTTGGCGCATTCACACGCCCACCCGGAAATGCAGCCCAACCTGGGCAACATCAAGATGTTGCACCGCGCCGAACGGGTGGGCCTGCTGCCGCCGGGCATGGGCACCACTTCGGCCGACGCTTACCGCACGCTGCGCAAGATTCAACACCGGGCGCGGCTGGACGAAACCTCCACCCAGATCGATCCTGAGCGCGTGGTGCAGGAGGTTGAAGCGGTGCGCGCGCTGTGGGCGTTTGTGTTGGGCGCTGCCCACGCATGACCGGGCGCATGGCTCCACCAACCGGCGGGGCTCAGCGCCGCAGCACCGCCCGCAGCCGCTCGCCCAGCTGGCTGCTGCTCTGCGCGCTGCACGGTGTGGCCAGCATGCTGCTGTGGTGGGCGGGTGAGAACACGCTCGAAGCCTTCATCTGGCGCGCCGACGGCTGGCTGTCCCAACCCTGGACGCTGTGGACCAGCGCCTGGGTGCACCTGAACACCCCGCAACTCATCATCAACCAGATCGGCCTGGGCTTCCTGGCGGCGTTTGCCTGGGTGGTGCGCCCGACGCTGGCTTGCAGCATGGCCTGGCTGCTGGCTTGGCCGCTGGCGCAGATCACCCTGCTCTGGTGGCCCCAGATCGGCTACGCGGCGGGCTTGTCGGGCGTGTTGCACGCGGGCGCCATGGTGCTGGCGATGCAGCTGGTGCGCCAGCGCATTCCCATTCCCAAGGCGCGGCGCTGGGGCAGCCTGCTGGGCCTGGGTCTGGTGGGCAAGCTGCTGGTGGAGCAGGGCTGGAGCCACCCGGTGGTGTGGGACAGCGCCAACGACATCTCCATCGTGCAGGCCGCCCACTTCACCGGCGCAGCCTGGGGCCTGGGACTGGGCTTGCTCATGGGCTGGCTGGTGGACCGATGGGACAAACGCGCGGCCCGGCGAAACCCGGCGTCTTCGGCCTCTTCGGCCTCTTCGCGGCAGGAAACCGTGCACCCTTGAGACGGGCTGGGCAGCGCTTCAACGCGCGCGTCGGGTTCGAAAACGTCTTGTTGCAGCAGGCTTCGGAACTTTTTTCAGCGCCCAACGCTCCATCAGGGCAGGCGGCATGGGCCCGGTTCAGCCGCCTGTTTCTCCTCAACGTTTTCAGCTCTGCGAAGCCGCTCGGGCCTCGGCCCGAATGCAATCCCGAGGCGCTACTCCTCCTCCCTCCCCCCCTTGTTCGCCACGGGGCGCTTCGCAGGCCTTTCTTTTTCCGCCCAGCGCGAGCCGAGTCAAGGCGAGCGGCTGCGCTTCTCCCCAGTCAGCCACACCGCACCAACCCACTCCGGCCAACGCAGGACGCACGTCCAGCAAGGCCGAGGGATGCCGTGTTGTCGGGCCGCTGGGGCATGGGCATCAAACCCAGCATCAGGTCAGCCATGCCCCCAGCCAGGGCACCGCGGAACCGGCTTCACCGGGCCGCCAGTGCCGCCCCCTGGGGGGTGACGCGCCTTCGGCGCGGTGCGGGGGTTACACCGGCGCCGTGTCGACGAAACTCTGCCGCAGCGCCAGCTTGTCGCCCAGCTTGTGCAGGTTCGGGTGGTCATTGCGCCAGTTGATCTCGGGGAAGCGGAAATCGAGGTAGCCCAGCGCGCAGCCGGCGGCCACATCGGAGAGGCTGAAGTGCACGCCCGAGCAAAACGGCTTGTCGCCCAGACCCTGGCCCAGGGCGTTCAGAGCGGCCTGGATTTTCACCATCTGGCGGTCGATCCAGGCCTGTGAGCGCTGCTCGGCGGTGCGACCGGGCCAGGTGGCCTCCAGGCGCGCGAGGATGGCCGCATCGAGCAGGCCATCGGCCAATGCTTCCCAGGTTTTGGTCTCGGCCCGCTCGCGGCCCGACGCTGGGATCAGCTTGCCCACGGGCGACAGGGTGTCCAGGTATTCCACGATCACACGGGAATCAAACACCGCTTCGCCGCCTTCCATCACCAGACAGGGCACTTTGCCCAGTGGATTGGATGTGGCGATCTGTGTATCGGCGGACCAGACGTCTTCGGTCAGAAACTGGTAGTCCAGCTTTTTCTCGGCCATAACGATGCGCACTTTGCGCACGTAGGGACTGGTGATGGCGCCAATGAGTTTCATGGGTGGTGCAGAAAGAGGGAAAGAAACCCCGGGCCGCCCATTTTAGCGAGCGATGCGCCCAATGTGGCTGACAGCCGGATTCAGGTGGGGTCCTTGTGTGTTGTTGCACGCTCCCAGGCACATAAAACCGGGGCTTTTCGGTCTGGAAAAAGGCTGCGGCCGGGGTTTGCGCCTCGCCCCGAGCAAAAATTCACCGGTTCCATTGTGTTTGCACGCTCAAGCACGCAAGCCCTCCCTGGGGCCTTTTCACACGGCTTTCCCAGGCGCGACAGGGGAAAACGGGGTGAACGGGGTGAAAAAGACCCCGCGCGGCGCTGGGTGCCGGTGTCGGAACGACCAGTTTGGTGCGGCGGCGCTCGCCTCCTACAATCCCCGGATGCGCCCAACATCCTCCGCCCCCTCTCCGATCACCCCCAACCCCGCTGCCGCTTTGTCGCCCATTTCAGCGCTTTCCCCGCTGGATGGCCGCTACGCCGGCCGCCTGGCCAACTTGCGCCCCTACATGAGCGAGCAGGGCTACATGCACCGCCGCGTGCAGGTGGAGATCGCCTGGTTCATCGCTTTGTCGGACGCCGGCTTTGACGAGTTCAAGCCGCTGTCGCCTGGCGCCCGCACCTACCTGATGGGGCTGGTGAAGAACTTCAGCGAAGCCGATGGCCTGGCGATCAAGGAAATCGAAAAGGTCACCAACCACGACGTGAAGGCGGTGGAGTACTGGATCAAGTCGAAGTTTGAGGCCCGGCCAGAGCTGCAGAAATCGGCAGAATTTGTACATTTCGCCTGCACCAGCGAAGACATCAACAACACCAGCCACGCCCTGCAACTCAAGGGCGGTCGCGACGCGGTTTTGCTGCCCGCGCTGGACAGCCTGATGGCCAAGCTGCGGGAAATGGCCCACGCCTTTGCAGCCGTGCCCATGCTCGCCCGCACCCACGGCCAGACCGCCAGCCCCACCACCGTGGGCAAAGAGATCGCCAACGTGGTGGTTCGCCTGAGCCTGGCCCGCGAAAAAATCGCCAGCGTCAAGCTCATGGGCAAGATGAACGGCGCCGTGGGCAACTACAACGCCCACCTCTCGGCCTGGCCCGAATTCGACTGGGAAGCCTTCAGCAAAAACGTGATCGAAACGCCGGAGCCCCTGGGCCTGGGCCTGACCTTCCAGCCCTACAGCATCCAGATCGAGCCACACGACTACATGGCCGAGCTGTTCGATGCCGTGGCGCGCACCAACACGATCCTGATCGACCTCTCGCGCGACATCTGGGGTTATGTGAGCCTGGGTTACTTCAAGCAGCGCCTGAAGGCCGGCGAAATCGGCTCCAGCACCATGCCGCACAAGGTCAACCCGATCGACTTCGAAAACGCCGAAGGCAACCTGGGCCTGGCCAATGCACTGCTCAAGCACCTGTCTGAAAAACTGCCGATCAGCCGCTGGCAGCGCGACCTGACCGACTCCACCGTGTTGCGCAACATGGGCGTGGCCCTGGGCTATGCGGTGCTGGCTTACCACTCCATGGGTGTGGGCCTGGGCAAACTGGAGCTCAACGAAGAGGCCTTGGCCGACGACCTCGATGCGTCGTGGGAAGTGCTGGCCGAGCCGATCCAGACCGTGATGCGCCGTTACGGCGTGGTGGGGGCCTACGAGAAGCTGAAGGAAGTCACGCGCGGCAAAACCGTGACCGCCGGAGCCCTGCACGAGCTCATCCGAAGCCTGGAAATCCCCCAAGCGGAAAAAGACCGCTTGCTGGCCATGACGCCCGGCAGCTACACCGGCATGGCCGCCGAATTGGCGCGCCGCATCTGAGGTAAAAAGCCCCCACGCTCCGCCGCTGCGCGGGTCGCTGCCCCCCGAGGGGGCTGATTCACCTTGGGGCGGCCCTGCGGTGAATCGCCTGTCCCCCCACCCTCCGCCGCTGCGCGGGTCGCTGCCCCCCGAGGGGGCTGATTCACCTTGGGGCGGCCCTGCGGTGAATCGCCTGTCCCCCCACCCTCCGCCGCTGCGCGGGTCGCTGCCCCCCGAGGGGGCTGATTCACCTTGGGGCGGCCCTGCGGTGAATCGCCTGTCCCCCCACCCTCCGCCGCTGCGCGGGTCGCTGCCCCCCGAGGGGGCTGATTCACCTTGGGGCGGCCCTGCGGTGAATCGCCTGTGCCCCCACCCTCCGCCGCTGCGCGGGTCGCTGCCTCCCGAGGGGGCTGATTCACCTTGGGGCGGCCCTGCGGTGAATCGCCTGTCCCCCCACCCTCCGCCGCTGCGCGGGTCGCTGCCCCCCGAGGGGGCTGATTCACCTTGGGGCGGCCCTGCGGTGAATCGCCTGTGCCCCCACCCTTCGCCGCTGCGCGGGTCGCGGCTTTATTCGATGGCGCGCTCGGCGTAGCGGTTGAAGCGCCAGGAATCGCCTTCCAGGGTGATGCGGCGCCAGGTGACCCGCTTTTCAGCCGGGGTCATCTCGGTCCAGCGCTGGACTTCATTGAAGTACCGCCCGCAGCCTTTGCAAACTTCATCGCCCTGGCTGGTCGAACAAATCGCTATGCAAGGCGTGTCGGGCTGTGTGTCGAACCAAGCCATCCACGCCGCGCGCGCTGCAGCGGGCATGTTTGCTTCGTCTGCGTCTGTCTGGTGGTGGTAAACCATCAAGGCATACACCTCGGCCAGTGCCGCCAGTTCGGGGCGCAACGCCAGGTGCTGATCCACCGGATCCCGCTTGCGCCAAAAATTGATCGAGGCCTCGATGTCGGCAATGTGGACGCTCGGCCTGCCATCGACACCCGGCGTGGGTGAGGCTTCGAGCGTCACCCGCCCTCTCCCCACGGCGAGCAAATGTCCAACAGGCAACCGTTGGGGTCGGTGATCAGAAAGCGTCTTTGGCCATAGAACTCGTTTTTCGGTTCTTGAAGAATGGGGAGTTGCATGCGCTGAGCGACTTCGAAGACGGCGTCCACATCGGGCACAACAAAGGTCACATACATGCCTGTAGGCCGCTCTTGGAACCCAGACGGCACCAATTCGCTGGTACGGTTGATGATGCCGAATTCAATTTCTGGGTGTGCAGGGCTTTGCAACTGCACATACCAGTCGCTGTCGAATTTGACTTCGAAGCCGAGCAACTCCACATAAAAATCGCGGCTGCGCGGCAGATCGTCGGAACAGATGTTGGTGAGGATGCGGTTGAATGCCATGGTTCGGCCCTTGCAGACTGCGGGAGGCATTGGAGCCCCCTCAACGAGAATGATAGCGAGCCTTGGAAAAACCAGGCGGGCCAAGGGCCGACGCCTACGGCCATCGATCGATACAATCCATGCTCCTCTAGAAGGTAGATGACTCGGCAATGCTTGGTCATGGGTTTGCCTTCGTTGCACCGGGTTGCACTAGCCCCTTCTTTGCTTTGATGAAGCCGTTGGACGCGCTTCTCCCTCCTTACTCTACTCGGCGCAATATATGGAATTCCTGACATCCGCCCCGTTTTGGGTGGCCCTGGGCCAGATCATCATCATCGACATCCTGCTCGGCGGCGACAACGCCGTGGTGATCGCGCTGGCCTGCCGCAAATTGCCCCCCGCACAGCGCGCCAAAGGCATCATGTGGGGCACGGCAGGGGCCATCGTCTTGCGGGTGGTGCTCATCCTGTTTGCGATGACCTTGCTCAACCTGCCCTTCCTCAAGTTTGTGGGGGCCCTGCTGCTCGTGTGGATTGGTGTGAAGCTCATCGCGCCCGACGAAGACGACCACAGCAACGTTCAGGGCAGCGACAAGCTTTTTGCCGCCATCAAAACCATCATCGTGGCCGACCTGGTGATGAGCGTGGACAACGTCATCGCCATCGCCGGCGCGGCGCAAAACTCGGGCGAACACTCCACACTGCTGGTGGTGCTGGGCCTGCTGATCTCCATCCCGATCATCGTGGCCGGCAGCCAGCTGGTGATCAAGCTCATGGCGCGCTTCCCCTTCATCATCGTGGCCGGCGGCATGTTGCTGGGCTGGATCGCCGGCGGCATGCTGGTCACCGACCCGGTTTTTGCCAACCCCGAGCAATGGCAGTGGATGGCCAAGATCCCTCAATCGTCCATCGTGAAGTACGGCGCGGCCGTGGCAGGTGCGTTGCTGGTGCTGGTGATTGGCAAGGCCCTGGCCAGCAAACAGCCCCCCGCCGAAGCCGTATGAAGCCCCTTTTTGCTCCGGCGGCGCCCGGTGCTATGCTGCGCCCATGAAACTTATCCTGACCTGGCTGCTCGCCGCCTGTGCCCTGCTGTTGGTGGCCTACATGTACCCCGGCGTTGAAGTGCGCAGCTTCCCCTCAGCGCTGATCGCGGCAGCCGTCATTGGCCTGTTCAACATGCTGCTGCGGCCGGTGCTGGTGGTGCTCACGTTGCCGGTCACAGTGGTCACGCTGGGCCTGTTCCTGTTTGTGATCAATGCCCTGCTGTTCTGGGCAGCGGCCAGCGTGCTCGACGGCTTCTACGTCGCCGGCTTCTGGGCCGCCTTGCTCGGCTCGGTGATTTATTCGGTGTTGATGCTGGCGGTCAACACCGCCGTGAGCTCACTTCTCTCGCGCTAACGCTTTCAGCTGCGCCTCGACCTCGCGCCGGCGCACATCCACGATCGCCAGTTCCATGGCGTCGGCCTGGCGATCGGCCGCCGGCAAGGCCTGCGCCGCCTTGAAGCGCTCCGCCGCCCCTTCGTAATCCATGACGGCCGCCCGCGCCTCGGCCTCGGATCGCACCGAGCGCAAGCGCTGGCCGGTGGCCGCCTGCACACGCGACAAGGTCTGCCAGGCCAGCGCATCGCGCGGGTGGCCCACCACCCAGCTCTGCAAACGCCCGGCGGCAAGCTGCGGTGCCTGCGTGGCCAAAGCGGCCTGCGCACCCATCAGGAGCTGGGCCCGGCTGTCGCCCGCCAGCGCCTTGTCGCGCAGCGCCGCCAGGCGGGGGGCTTGGCCGCCATTGGGCGCAGCGACCAGGATCTCGATCAGCAAGGCATCCACCGTCTGCGCCTCTTCGGCGGGCACGGCCTCGCGCAACGACTGCGCCAGCTTCTGCGCCAGCGCATATTGGTTCAGCCGCAAGGCCGACAAAGCTGCCGCGTACCGATCACCCAGCGAAGCCGACGCCAACTGGCCCGCCTGCAACCAGGCGCTCCAGCGATCCGGCGCGCTGTCGGCGAGCACCCGCGCGCGCGCCGCCATCAAGCTGTGCAAGGTCTTTGACAAGCCCGTGTCCATGCGCGGCGTCACCGGCGCCGTGCGCAGCGGCCCCACGGGTCCATTGGCCGTGGCCGCCGCGGCCAGCGGCAAACGGGCGTGCATGTCGGCGATGCGCTCGGTGGTCAGCGGGTGGCTGCGCAAATAGGGGAAAGCGCCGTCGTCGTTCAGGCGGGAAGCCTGCTGCAGCTTGTCAAACATGCTGACAAATCCGCGCCCCTCAAACCCCGCAGCGGTCATCACC
The DNA here is from genome assembly GCF_004795855.1 of Hydrogenophaga sp. PAMC20947. Classification (NCBI taxonomy): domain Bacteria; kingdom Pseudomonadati; phylum Pseudomonadota; class Betaproteobacteria; order Burkholderiales; family Comamonadaceae; genus Hydrogenophaga; species Hydrogenophaga sp. PAMC20947. The sequence continues at coordinate 3,944,178 of NZ_CP039252.1, read as the reverse complement.
CCAAAGCCCACCCGGTCGGCCTCACGCTCCATGTCCCGCGAAAAGTTCAGCTGGTTTTGCACCGCCAGTGCCTGGCTGCCCGCGATGGCCGCGTTCGCCACGTCCACGCTGTTGCGTGCGGCCAGCGCGCCCAGGATCATGGCGCCCATCAACAAGGGCGCGTCACGCGCCTGGCGGGTGATCATGCGGGAGATGTGGCGCTGAGACACATGGCTCATTTCGTGTGCCAGCACACTGGCCACCTCTTCAGGCGAATCTGTCACCGCAATCAAGCCCAGGTTGACCCCCATGTAGCCCCCCGGCAAGGCAAACGCGTTCACCTCCTTGACACGGTTGATCATCAGCTCCCAGGCCAGGCGCTCCGAAAGCTCCGGCGGCACATCGCCGCGCGCACGGCCCGCCGCCAGCAGCGGCTGCCAGATCGCCTGCAGGTAGTCCACCAGCACCGGGTCGTCCAGGTAGTCCGGGTCCTGGTAGATCTGGCGGGCAATGCTGTCGCCCAGCCGGCGCTCGTCGGCGATCGACATGTCGGAGCCGTCGCCCAGTCCGGGCAAACCGCCAGAGGCGAGCGGCGGTGAAGCCGTGTTCCCAGAGGCTGACGCAGATGACGCCGCCGGCGCCGATCCCGTGGTTTGCGCCTGAGCCAGCGCCCAAGGTTGGGCAACCAGCATGGCCGCGAGTGCGGTCGCCGTCAGGCGTTGCCACAGCGGGCGGGCGGGTTTTGGGGTGGGCATGGGCATGGTGGCAAGTGCGTGCATCCCCGTATGATGCCGCCAACGCCGCAAGGTTTCCGTAAAGCGCAAGCAAATCTCGCCATGACTGACCCCAACCACCCCATCGCCCCCCTGGTCTCTGCCCCTGCCGACACCACCAGCCCTTTGACGCACTTTGACGCGCAAGGCCAGGCCCATATGGTGGATGTGGGCGACAAAGCCAGCACCAAGCGAACCGCAGTGGCCGAAGGCCGCATCACCATGGAGCCCTCCACCCTGGCGCTGATCCAGAGCGGTACCGCCAAAAAAGGCGATGTGCTCGGCATTGCCCGCATCGCCGGCATCCAGGGCGCCAAGCGCACCAGCGACCTGATTCCCCTGTGCCACCCCATCGCCCTCACCCGCGTGGCCGTGGAGTTCGAGGTCGAAACAGCCTCCAACAGCGTGCGCTGCCGCACCACCGCCGAATGCACCGGCCAGACCGGCGTGGAAATGGAAGCCCTCTCAGCCGTGAGCGTGGCCCTGCTCACCATTTACGACATGTGCAAGGCCGTGGACCGGGGCATGACGATCGGTGGGGTGAAGCTGGTGGAGAAGATGGGTGGGAAAAGCGGGCATTTTGTGGCGCCGAGCTAAAAGGGGAGCGCCTTCAAAAGAAGCCGTCCACCGGCGCGTAGCCGACCATTTCACCCCGGGCGTTCACAAGCGCGACCCAGTCCAGTTGTTTGCTCGACGTCAAAGGTAAAAATCGCAAGCTTTTGCTGGATTGTCCGGTCGCCTGCACCGCCTATTCCAGAATTTTGCGGTCAGTGGGCCGCGCGGCGATCAAATCATCAATCGGGCGTACTTTGAGCAGCAACGCAGGAACAACCGCATCAACAGGGAGCCACCAGTCCGGCCGCATTCCCGGCGATACGCCTTGCAGCGAACTCTCAGCACTCTGCATCGCTTCCTCAGTCGAACGGGCTTGTCTTACGCCCACCATATTCAGGCCTACAAAGGGCAATGAGCGGTAGCCTTCTGGCGCAGCAGTCAGCCGCTCAAGCTGAACCTCATTGGCGGTCACTATGAGCAACCGATCCGTCTCAAATGCCAGCACCACAGGACGCGCATCAAACACCGAAGTCAGTCCGTATGCCAGCGCTATCACTTGCACCATCGCGACCACCGAAAGGTCAACCCAGCGCTCTCGTCTGGATTTTTTTGGGCTGGCCAGCACCAAGGTCAACAAAGGTCCACAAACCACGTCCACTACTAGAAGAATCAACAGAATGCCGGCAATCCCCAGCATGGTTCGCCAAGGGCGGGGATACCATAACGTGAGTACACACCAAACAGCCAGCGAAACCACCACAAGGCTGACACCCAGATGGGCCAAGGCCCAACGCCCTGCAAAACGAGCGCGAGAGGGTGCAGACTTGAAATCAGGACAGCACAGTGCAGGAGGCCGGGGCATAGATTCCCTTCGAGATTCAGGCGAAGACCTCGATTTTTGCATTCCTCAAACCAACAAGTTTGCCAACTTTTCAGAATACGAAGAAACAAAAGCCAACCGCTTTCACAAGTGGTTGGCTTTTCGGCTAGTCCCTAAGGTGCGTTGCACCCCGTGGGATTTCGGAAGCGTATTAACGGCACGCAGCAGGGCGGTACTTCGCGACCAATGTGCCACCGGTACAGGTCCAACCGATGCGATCGGTTGGGATGGTGCCAGCAACCAGCACTGGATCTGGTACAAAGGTAACCGTTCCACCACCTGCGCGAGCCGTGGTCGTCACGGTGATCACACCATCAGCGGCAATCGCAGCAGATGTCATATTAGGAGTGGCTGAAGGTGCAACCCAACCCGACGCAAGGGTTTGCCCGTTGGCGGCGTTTTCAGCTACAGCAATTTTGGCAGCGGAAGCGGCAACCAACGATTCAGACACGCGAGCACGCACGGTGTAGTCCTGGTAAGCGGGCAGAGCCACAGCAGCCAGAATACCGATGATGGCCACCACGATCATCAATTCGATGAGGGTAAAACCCTTTTGCATTTTTTGCATAGAACGATTCATGAGAAAACTCCTTGAATGGGGGGAACAAAAACCACGATGAGTGGAAGACGGGGTTTACTCAGCAGGGACCGTGCCAGCGTGAAATAGGCGGTTTTTCTTGCGCTATTTCACGGTTGGGGCCCATCAGGTGACATTTTGTGCAGTCTGATGGCGGTAAGCGGTGACGTTTTTCGTCACCTTAGGGCTTTGTGACAATAATTGTCACCGTGTTTCAATCGGTGAACCAGCCCCGTCGCACCACCCCTAAACCGGCACACCCATCACAGATCAAACGTCTGCCCCGCGCTCAGCCAACGGATATCGTGGCGCACACCACCGTCCCGGCTGGGCAGCTCGTCAAAGCGCTGGGTCTCCTCCATGATCGGCCCGGGCTCTGGCTGACGCCCAGATGGGCCAATGCCCAACGTGCGGCAAAACGAGCGCGTGAGAGTGCAGACTTGAAATCAGGACAGCGCAGTGCAGGAGGCCGGGGCATAGATTCCCTTCGAGATTCAGGCGAAGACCTCGATTTTTGCATTCCTCAAACCAACAAGTTTGCCAACTTTTCAGAATACGAAGAAACAAAAGCCAACCGCTTTCACAAGTGGTTGGCTTTTCGGCTAGTCCCTAAGGTGCGTTGCACCCCGTGGGATTTCGGAAGCGTATTAACGGCACGCAGCAGGGCGGTACTTCGCGACCAATGTGCCACCGGTACAGGTCCAACCGATGCGATCGGTTGGGATGGTGCCAGCAACCAGCACTGGATCTGGTACAAAGGTAACCGTTCCACCACCTGCGCGAGCCGTGGTCGTCACGGTGATCACACCATCAGCGGCAATCGCAGCAGATGTCATATTAGGAGTGGCTGAAGGTGCAACCCAACCCGACGCCAAGGCTTGCCCGTTGGCGGCATTTTCAGCCACGGCAATTTTGGCAGCGGAAGCGGCAACCAACGATTCAGACACGCGAGCACGCACGGTGTAGTCCTGGTAAGCGGGCAGAGCCACAGCAGCCAGAATACCGATGATGGCCACCACGATCATCAATTCGATGAGGGTAAAACCTTTTTGCATTTTTTGCATAGAACGATTCATGAGAAAACTCCTTGAATGGGGGGAACAAAAACCACGATGGGAAGAAGACATGTTTTATGGAGCAGGGACCGTGCCAACTTGAGATAGGCGGTTTTTCTTGCGCTATTTCACGGCTGGGGCCCATCAGGTGACATTTTGTGCAGTCTGATGCGGTAAGCGGTGACGTTTTTTGTCACCGTGTTTCAAGCGGTGAACCAGCCCCGTCGCACCACCCCTAAACCGGCACACCCTTCACAGATCAAACGTCTGCCCCGCGCTCAGCCAACGGACATCGTGGCGCGCACCACCGCCCCGGCTGGGCAGCTCGTCAAAGCGCTGGGTCTCCTCCATGATCAGCCCGGGCTCTGGCTGACGCCCAGATGGGCCAAGGCCCAACGCCCTGCAAAACGAGCGCGAGAGGGTGCAGACTTGAAATCAGGACAGCACAGTGCAGGAGGCCGGGGCATAGATTCCCTTCGAGATTCAGGCGAAGACCTCGATTTTTGCATTCCTCAAACCAACAAGTTTGCCAACTTTTCAGAATACGAAAAAACAAAAGCCAACCGCTTTCACAAGTGGTTGGCTTTTCAGCTAGTCCCTAAGGTGCGTTGCACCCCGTGGGATTTCGGAAACGTATTAACGGCACGCAGCAGGGCGGTACTTCGCGACCAATGTGCCACCGGTACAGGTCCAACCGATGCGATCGGTTGGGATGGTGCCAGCAACCAGCACTGGATTTGGTACAAAGGTAACCGTTCCACCACCTGCGCGAGCCGTGGTTGTCACGGTGATCACACCATCAGCGGCAATCGCCGCAGATGTCATATTAGGAGTGGCTGAAGGTGCAACCCAACCCGATGCAAGGGCTTGCCCGTTGGCGGCGTTTTCAGCTACTGCAATTTTGGCAGCGGAAGCGGCAACCAACGATTCAGACACGCGAGCACGCACGGTGTAGTCCTGGTAAGCGGGCAGTGCCACAGCAGCCAGAATACCGATGATGGCCACCACAATCATCAATTCGATGAGGGTAAAACCTTTTTGCATTTTTTGCATAGAACGATTCATGAGAAAACTCCTTGAATGGGGGGAACAAAAACCACGATAGGTGGACGACGGGGTTTACTCAGCAGGGACCGTGCCAGCGTGAAATAGGCGGTTTTTCTTGCGCTATTTCACGGTTGGGGCCCATCAGGTGACATTTTGTGCAGTCTGATGCGGTAAGCGGTGACGTTTTTTGTCACCGTGTTTCAAGCGGTGAACCAGCCCCGTCGCACCACCCCTAAACCGGCACACCCTTCACAGATCAAACGTCTGCCCCGCGCTCAGCCAACGGACATCGTGGCGCGCACCACCGCCCCGGCTGGGCAGCTCGTCAAAGCGCTGGGTCTCCTCCATGATCAGCCCGGGCTCTGGCTGACGCCCAGATGGGCCAAGGCCCAACGCCCTGCAAAACGAGCGCGAGAGGGTGCAGACTTGAAATCAGGACAGCACAGTGCAAGAGGCCGGGGCATAGATTCCCTTCGAGATTCAGGCGAAGACCTCGATTTTTGCATTCCTCAAACCAACAAGTTTGCCAACTTTTCAGAATACGAAGAAACAAAAGCCAACCGCTTTCACAAGTGGTTGGCTTTTCGGCTAGTCCCTAAGGTGCGTTGCACCCCGTGGGATTTCGGAAGCGTATTAACGGCACGCAGCAGGGCGGTACTTCGCGACCAATGTGCCACCGGTACAGGTCCAACCGATGCGATCGGTTGGGATGGTGCCAGCAACCAGCACTGGATCTGGTACAAAGGTAACCGTTCCACCACCTGCGCGAGCCGTGGTCGTCACGGTGATCACACCATCAGCGGCAATCGCAGCGCTGGCCAGGTTGGGCGTCGCTGCAGGAGCGATCCAGCCCGATGCAAGGGCTTGCCCGTTGGCGGCATTTTCAGCTACAGCAATTTTGGCAGCGGAAGCGGCAACCAACGATTCAGACACGCGAGCACGCACGGTGTAGTCCTGGTAAGCGGGCAGAGCCACAGCAGCCAGAATACCGATGATGGCCACCACGATCATCAATTCGATGAGGGTGAAACCTTGTTGCAATTTGCGCTTCATGAGAAAACTCCTTGACTGAGGGTGGAACAAAAACCACGATGGTTAAAAGACGGATCGCATTTAGCAGGGACCGTGCCAACTAGAAATGACGGGGTTTTCTTGCGCTATTTCACGGTTGGGGCCCACCAGGTGACAATTTGTGCGGCCTGGGCTCCATAGGCGGTGACGTTTTTTGTCACCGTGTTTCAAGCGGTGAACCAGCCCTGTCGCACCACCACCCCCTCACCTGCCCTTCCATCACAGATCAAACGTCTGCCCCGCGCTCAGCCAACGGATATCGTGGCGCACACCACCATCCCGGCTGGGCAGCTCGTCGAAGCGCTGAATCTCTTCCATGATCAGTCCAGTCTCAGCCGGCTTGGTGTGGGTGATGTAGATGGGGTAGCGCTGATCGCTGCGGATCTGGTCGAGCTCTGAGGCCAGCACACTGGGGGCCAGGTGCAGGCTGCGGTGGGCCAGGTCTTTCTCACGGTCGCTGAAGGCGGTCTCGATGATGAGCATGGCCACTTGCAGCTGGTTGACCCGGCGCCAGAAGGCCGGGTTGCGCTCGGTGTCGCCGCTGAAGACCCAGTAGCCTGTAGGGGACGCAGCGGCGTAACCCACGGCTGGCACGGTGTGCACGGCGGGCAAGACTTCAATGGATTTACCGCCCACGTCCAGCACTTCGCCTTCAGCAAGGGGCACAAAGCGCATCAAGGGCGCTTCGGCGCTGGGGATGGCGGCGAAGTCGGGCCAGATCAGGTTGTTGAAGATGTGTACCCGCAAGGCCGCTATGGTGCCGGGCAGGGCATGGACCTGCAGGGGCGGTGCTTTCGCGGCCAGGCGCAAGGCGGCCACGGCATCGAGCATGAGCGGGAGGCTGGCGACATGGTCCAGGTGGGAATGGGTGAGCAGCACATGGTTGATGCGCGCCATTTCCGCCAGGCTCAGATCGCCCACGCCGGTGCCGGCGTCGATCAAAACATCGTCGTCCAGCAAAAAAGAGGTGGTGCGGCAGCCTTGCGCGATCGCGCCGGAGCAGCCCAGGACTTTGACCCTCATTGGTGGTGTGCGTTGGTGTTGGTTCAGCCCGGACAAGCGGCAAGCAAGCCAACCTGTCCGGCGGGGGTTATTTGGTGTTCAGTTGGGTCGTGCCGTCCCAATCGGGACTGGGCGGCGACCGCTTCAAGGAGACTACCCGCTCTGCGTAAAGCCGGTAAAGGACTTTTTCCTCGTTCTGACGCCGGAGATTGAGCAAATGCACCTCGCAGGCGTCCCAGTCGCGCGCTTGCCACGCGGCCCAGGCCCGCTTCCATTCACGCAACTCATCGGTCTGCGCCGGCGACAGCTGTTCACGCAGGCCCAGCGGGGTGTAGATGTCAACGGCCTGGGCTTTGCCTTTGACGCGGACCCGGTCCAGCTGCTGCCAGGCATAGGCAGGCGCTTGCGCACGGGTGGCCTCACTCACCACGATATCCACGCCGTACAGGCGAGACAACGCCTCCAGCCGCGCGCCCAGGTTCACCGCATCGCCGATCACGGTGTAGCTGCGGCGCACGTCTGAGCCCATGTCGCCCACACACATGTCGCCGGTGTTGATCCCCAGGCCCACCCCAATGGCACTCAGGCCGACGGCGGCTCGCTCGCGGTTGATGACATGAATGGCTTCGGCCATGGCGAGCGCTGTTTGCACCGCCTTGTGGGCATGGTCGGGCAGGTCAACCGGCGCACCCCAGAACGCCATCACACAATCGCCCATGTATTTGTCGATGGTGCCGAGGTGGTTTCGGATGATGTGTGTGAGGCGACTGAAGACCTGGTTGAGCAGGGCCTGCAGCGCCGTGGGCGACATGGTTTCCGCGATCTGGGTGAAGCCCCGCATGTCGCAAAACATCACGGTGAGCTCGCGGGTCTGGGCCTGCATGGAGTAGCTGGCCGGGTCCTTGACCATTTCTTCCACCAGCGTGGGTGGCACATAGGTGCCAAAGAGCTGCGCCAGCGCCCGCTTGGACCGGCTCTCCACCAGATAGCCATAGCTCATGTTGAGGGCAAAGGCGAGGCCGGCCATGACGAGGGTGCTGGCCAACGGCAAGACCAGGCCATGACCCAGGTACAGCCAGGTGTTCAGGCCCACAATGGCCGCCACCACGGCCACGCTCAGGGCCACCGCGCGGGCCGCGCTGAGCAGGGGCAAGGCCAGGGCCAGCAACAGGCCAGCGCACACCAGCACCAGCAGCTCGTAGCCGAGCGCGTAATCGGGTTGCGTGATCAGTTCGCCATCGAGCAAGCCGGCGATCAAATTGGCATGGGTTTCAACGCCCGGGTAGGTCTCGCCCACCGGGGTCACCCGCAAATCCAGCAAACCGGGCGCGGTGGTGCCCACCAGCACGATTTTGTTGGCCAGTTGCCCCGGCGCCAGCCGACCGGCCAGCACGTCAGCCGCCGACACATAGGTGAACGAGCCCCCCTGAGGGCCGCCTCGCCCCCGGAAGGGCACCAGGGTTGAAACCCGGTCGTTCACCGGAATCGCCAGCCGCGATCCCTCACGCACCAGCTGCACACTCTCCAGCGCCTGGTACGACCGGGGCAACAGGCCCACTTGGGCAAACCCGGGCGCCACCTGGGGCGAACCCAGCAACAAACGGAACATGGCCAGTCCCAGCGACTCGTAATAACGCCCACCGTGTTCGGCCAGCAGCGGCAAGGAGCGGACCACCCCGTCGCCGTCGGTGATTGCGTTGAAAAACCCGGCGCGTGGCGCCGCCTGGGCCAGCGGCGCGATGTTGGCGCCAAAGCCGTCCCATTGTGTGGCCAACACGCTGCGCCCGCCCAAAGCGCTGCTGTCCATCACCGGTGCAGGCAACACACCGCTGGTGCGGCCATCGCGGTCGCTGGTGAAGTAATAGCCCAACACCACCGGCCTGCCCTGGATGGCCCGGGCCAGCTGGGCATCGTGGTCGAGCTCTGGCGTCAGGGCCTGCACGCGCTCGGCAAAACCGGGCTGATCGGCGAAAGCCCCCCGGGCCAGCGCCTGCAACTGCGCCAGGCCGGAGCTGGTGTCGGCCTCGGCGAACACGGTGTCAAAGCCCAGCAACGCGATGGACTGCTGCTCAAAGAGGATGTCGGTCAGACGCGCCATGTGGTTGCGGGACCAGGGCCACCGACCCACTTCGGCCAGGCTCTTTTCGTCGATGTCGACGATCACCACCCGGCTGTCCAGCGTGCCCGGCATGGTGGCGCGCAGGCGCGCGTCGAAGATGATGTTGTCCAGGCGGTTCAGCACCCCCATGGGTGCCACGCCCACGGCGTGCAACACCGCAAAAACGAGTGGGAGCAGCGTGACCGCCACCCGGGCACCGTGGCGGCTCAAGGCTTGCACCAGCGATAACATCCACATCGGGGGTGCCGCACTCAACCCGGCCACGGCCGGGTTGGACGCATCAGTTCTGGATGAACTGCATCTGGGTGCCGGCGAGTTCGATCAGATCGCCATGCTTGAGGCCGATGGCATCGGCGCCCAGGGGTGTGCCATTGACGGTGGGCTTGACCGCGCCTTCGACCAGTGCCACGACATAGCCATGGGGGCGGCGGGTGATGGCCGCAACCGCCACACCCGGTTTGCCGATGGTGGTGACCACTTTGACCAACGGCACTTCACGCCCAGTGGCCGCACCGGACATCACCTTGATCGCTGCGCTGCCCACCGAACTGGCGGCCTCGGGCTCACCAACCACAGAGCCGGAGTGAATCACCGTGGTCTTTTCGTAGCCCCCGGGCACGCCGTCGTGCACGAACTTGATCTTGTACTTGCCGATCTCGACCGTGTCGCCGTTTTGCAGCAGCTGCTTCTTGATGGCTTTGCCGTTGACGTAGGTGCCGTTGGTGCTGTTGAGGTCTTCCAGAAACACCTCGGCACCCGACATCTGCATGACAGCATGCTCACCGCTGACCGCCAAATTGTCGATCACGATGTCGTTGTACGGCCGCCGACCGAGCGTGGTGCGGTCTTTGGTCAGCTGGACTTCCTTGATGACGACGCCATCGATGGAAACGATCATTTTCGGCATGGCCGACTCCTCTGGAACCTGATGAACTAATTCTAAATAGCTACTTGACTACGGTTGCCTTAGCATACGCGACAACAAGCCTCTGCGGATCGGCTTGGAACGGGTATGCGCCAGTATCACCGAAATATTGTCCCGCCCGCCTTGTTCGTTGGCCGTGTCGACGAGAGCGCTCCCGCGTTCTGCCAGCGAGCCCTCACCTTGCAGGATGGCAGCCAAACGTTCGTCGGGCACCATATCACTGAGCCCGTCCGAACAGAATAAGTAAGTATCGCCGTCCTCGACGCGATATTCGTTAACTTCTAGCAACACTGTGTCTTCAACACCCAGTGCCCGCGTGACCAAATTCTTGTGCGTCGCGAATTGCGCCTGCTCGGGCGTGAGCAACCCGGCATCGATCTGCTCTTGTAGCAGCGAATGGTCGCGTGTGAGCTGTTGCAGCGTTTCGCCCCGCAAACGGTAGCAGCGCGAATCCCCGACATGGCCCACCATCACCCTTGAGCCAATGAACAACCCCATGACCATGGTGGTGCCCATGCCCGCATAGGTCGGGTTGGCATTGGCCGCATTGAAGATGGACCGGTTGGCGTTGTCGATGCAGATTTCCATTGCGCGCTTGAGCTCTCGTCCTGAAGCCTCATGCCCGCCTTCAGCCAGCCAGCGGCCCAGCTCGGTCTTGATGAAGGTGGTGGCCATGGCGCTGGCCACCTCGCCTGCGTTGTAGCCGCCCATGCCATCGGCCAGGACCAGCAACTGGTTGTCCTCGTCCACGACGATGGAGTCCTCGTTGTTGTCCCGGACCATGCCGGGATCTGTCTGGGCGAAATACTCAAAGATCATGATGCGGGTAAAAGTGCAAGAGGGGGTGGCCCGTCATCGTGGGGGAGGCTCGGCAGCGCGCGCACTCGGCGCAACGTTGACGGGCATCTCGACTGGATCAGGTAAGCGTGGGGACAAAGCTTGTGTTCGCGCAAAAGCAACGGTTGCAGAACCCCGATTGTCGTTCAACTCGCTGACAGTGTCAGACACAAGGTCGGAAACGACGATGAGGGCGCGCAAGTCGCTCGCCAGCTCCGCCGCATTTGCGCAGCGTTCTGCAGGTGATTTGGCCAGGCAACGGCTCAGCAGCGCCGTGAGCGCAGCGGGCAGATCGGGCCGCAGCGAGCGCACATCGGGCGCTGGCTCATTGGCGATCTGGTACATCAAGGCGGCCAGCGAATCGGCCTGAAAAGGCAGGCTGCCGGTCAGCAATTGAAAGAGTGTGACACCCAGAGCGTAGATGTCGGCCCGACCGTCCACACGTTGCCCGGCCAGCTGCTCGGGGGACATGAAGCTCGGTGTGCCAAACACCATGCCGGTCTTGGTGCGGTTGGCATCGGTGATGCGGGCGATGCCGAAATCCGTGACTTTCACGGTATCGGATGCCGGGTCGAACATGATGTTGCCCGGCTTGATGTCGCGGTGCACCACCTGGTGGCGGTGGGCATAGTCCAGAGCCTGGGCCACACGCTCGCCAATGGACAGCACCGTGGCCACGGGCAGCAGATGCCCCGCCCGCGCATGCTCCACCAGATCGCGTCCGCGCAAGTACTCCATGGCAATGAAGGCGAGATCGTGCTCTTCGCCGGCGTCGTAGATGGTGACGATGTGGGGGTGCTGCAGGCGTCCGGCGGTTTCGGCCTCACGAAAGAACCGTTCGCGGGCATCTTGCAGCTCGGCGCCCTCAAACTCCGCACTCAGCGCCAGCGTCTTGATCGCGACGACACGCCCGATCTTGGGATCGCGCCCCTGGTAAACCACCCCCATCGCGCCTTTGCCCAGCTCTTTGTCGATCTGGTAGCGGCCCAGCATGGGTTTCTCAACGCCGCTGCCGTTGAGCAACAAGGTCCCGCCCGGGTGGGATGCGCCCGCACCCAGCACCACCGTCTCGGAAAGGTGGCGGGCGCGCTGCAGGCGGCTTTTCACATCCGGATCGGCTGCATCCAGCCGGGCCATGTGTTCGTAGACGGCTTCGGCTTTGTTGAACTGGCGCTTGCGCTCAAAGTCCAGTGCGAGGTGCTTGAGGTTGTCCATCAGGGCCTCGCTGTGCGGCACGCGGCGCAGGCGGTCAAACGCCATGTCGAGCTGGCCCTGGCCCTGCAGGGCCAGACCCATCATGCGGTTGGTTTCAGCCGATTCGGCCTGGGTCTGGCGTTGGCCCGATTCGGTGACCCCAAAACGCCGGGTGACCAGAGCGAGGTGACCGATCAGCAGCAAGGCCATGGGAAACACCAGCTGCACCCAGATGGCGCCTTGAGACAGCAGGCTGAATTCGGTGAGCAGCAAACCCAGCAGCAAAGCCGCCGACACGCCAGCGCCCACACCGGCCGAGAGGCGCGGCAATACCGCCATCAAGTAGGCCGCGATCAGCGCGATGACGCCGAGGACCAAGGCGCCGCCCCAGACCGGCTGGGCTATGAAGTGGTTTTGCAGGATGCTCGACGTGGTGTGAGCGACGATGGCCGCGGGCGACATCGTGGGCGAAACGGGTGTGTTGAACAGCGTGCCCACCCCCGCGGCGGTGGCGCCAATGATCACAAGCTTGCCAGCGTACTTGCTCGCGGGGATTTTGCCGGCCAACACATCGTAAAACGAGTCGGCGCTGAAGGGCGGGCGACCGTCCCGCTCGGGGTAGAACTGGGGCAGCACGCGACCGAGCTCGTCGGTGGCGATGCGCGTCTTGCCCATCATCACGCCCCCACCGGGCAACACCTGAAGATCCGAAGGGCCCAGGTTCAGGCTGTGGGCGGCCAATGCCAGCGCCATCGAAGGCACGGCAACGCCATCGAACCGCACCAGCAGGGGTTCGTCCCGCACGGCCCCATCGGTGTCCACCGATGGGTTGAGGTGCGCCACCGCAAGGGCTGCAGCGCCCAGGGCGGGCAAGGGCTGCTGGGACGCCGTGGCCGGCAGGCCCAGCGAGACGCCGTCCGGCAAAGACTGGCGCCGGGCGAAGTCGGGCAACGGTTGGTCGGGCGGCCCTTGGGGTTCGCCCAAAGTGAACAGCGACGGCAGAATCACGCGCCCGGAGCGTTCAATGCTCTGCGCCAATTGTCGGTCCGAGTCCAGCGTCTGCTCGGCCTGTCCGATGAAACCCAGCAGGTGCGCACGGGCGCCAGGGCCGAGATCGTCCAGCCCTGGCGTGGTGGGTGTGGCCTGCACCTGGTCCCGCAAAGCCCGCAGGCTGCTGAGCCCGCGGTCGGTTTGTGGCTCGAAGAAAAAGGCGGTGTGGGCGATGGTTTTGGCACCCGCTTGCGTCAGCTGATCGATCAGTTGCGCATGGACTTCGCGGGGCCAGGGCCAACGCCCGATGTTGGCAATGCTGGTGTCGTCGATGGCGATGATGGCGATGCGGTCGCTGGGTTGGCGAGCGGTCCGGGTGCTGGCCACGTCGTACAACTTGAGTTCCAGCCCGTTGAAGAGCTGCGTCGTCACCTGCGCCAGGACCACCAGTGCCATGACGGCGATCACCAGCACGGCGTCGGACATCCGGCGGCGGCGGCGTGCAGGTGGGGCGGGCGAACTCATGTAAGACGGAGGGTCGGCAAAGTGTGGTGGCGTGACGGAGAAGAAGGGCGAAGACGGGCTGCTTCAGAACCGAGACATGTCTTGGTCTGTAGCATTTTGTTTCATATCTCGCCTCCCGACAAGGCGTGCCTGCAGTGGGTCACAAGGCTAATCAAATTCACTGGGCCTAAAACGGAAAAAAGGCAACGCAAGCGTTGCCTTTTTTCGCAGAAGCGGCCTGAAATCAGAGCAGCGCTTTGAGCAGTTTCGCCATTTCCGACGGATTGCGCGTGACGGTGAAGCCGCAGGCTTCCATGACCGCCAGCTTGGCGTCGGCTGTGTCGGCGCCGCCAGAGATCAGCGCACCAGCGTGGCCCATGCGTTTGCCGGGAGGCGCGGTGACACCCGCGATGAATCCGACGATGGGCTTCTTCATGTTGTCACGGCACCATTCGGCGGCTTCGGCTTCGTCCGGACCACCGATTTCGCCAATCATGATCACGGCATCGGTGTCGGGATCTTCATTGAAAGCGCGCATCACATCGATGTGCTTCAGGCCGTTGATGGGGTCGCCACCGATGCCGACAGCGGTCGACTGGCCCAGACCGATTTCGGTCAGCTGTGCCACGGCTTCATAGGTCAGCGTGCCCGAACGGGACACGACACCGATGCGGCCTTTTTTGTGGATATGCCCGGGCATGATGCCGATCTTGATTTCGTCGGGCGTGATCAGGCCGGGGCAGTTGGGGCCCAGCAGCAAGGTTTTCTTGCCGCCTGCGGCTTCCTTGGCCTTCATGCGGTTGCGCAAGATCAGCATGTCCTTGACCGGAATGCCTTCGGTGATGCAGATCGCCATATCCAGATCGGCCTCAACGGCCTCCCAGATCGCAGCGGCGGCACCGGCTGGCGGCACATAGATCACCGACACGGTGGCGCCGGTTTCAGAAGCAGCTTCCTTGACCGAGGCGTAGATCGGGATATTGAAGATCGACTCGCCGGCCTTCTTGGGGTTCACGCCCGCGACAAAGCACTCTTTGCCGTTTGCGTATTCCTGGCATTTTTCCGTGTGGAACTGACCGGTCTTGCCGGTGATGCCCTGGGTGATGACTTTGGTGTCTTTGTTGATGTAGATCGACATGGTGTATTCCTTCGAGCGTTAGGCTGCTTTAGGCGGCATTCACCGCGGCGACCGCTTTTTCAGCGGCTTCGGCCATGGTGTCGGCACTGATGATGGGCAGGCCGGACTCGGCCAGCATCTTCTTGCCCAACTGCTCGTTGGTGCCCTTCATGCGCACCACCAGTGGCACGCTGAGGTTGGTGGCCTTGCAAGCCGTGATCACGCCCGTGGCGATGGTGTCGCACTTCATGATGCCGCCGAAGATGTTGACCATGATGGCCTTGACCTTGTCGTTTTTCAGCATGATCTTGAAGGCTTCGGTGACCTTCTCGGGGGTGGCACCGCCGCCCACGTCCAGGAAGTTGGCTGGCTCGGCGCCGTACAACTTGATGGTGTCCATGGTGGCCATGGCCAAGCCTGCGCCGTTGACCAGGCAGCCGATGTTGCCGTCGAGGCTGATGTAAGCCAGGTCGAATTTGGAGGCCTCGATTTCAGCCGCGTCTTCTTCGTCGAGATCGCGGTAAGCAACGATATCTGGGTGACGGAACAGCGCGTTGGGATCGAAGTTGAACTTCGCGTCCAGGGCCATCAGGTTGCCCTTGGAATCGCAGTTCAGCGGGTTGATCTCCACCAGCGACGCGTCGGTGTCCATGTAGCACTTGTAGATCTTGGCGAAGATGTCAACAGCCTGGTCCACAGAAGCGCCCGTCAGGCCGATGGCTGCTGCGACTTTCTTCGATTGCTCAGTGGTGATGCCGACCAGTGGGTCGATCATCTCGGTGATGATTTTCTCGGGCGTGGAATGGGCCACTTCCTCGATGTCCATGCCGCCTTCGCTCGAAGCGATCAGGGCGACCTTTTGCGTGGCGCGGTCTGTGACCAGCGACACATACAGTTCGTTCTTGATGTCGGCGCCGTCTTCGATGTAGAGGCGACGCACTTTCTGGCCTTCAGGGCCAGTCTGGTGGGTCTTGAGCTGCATGCCCAGAATTTCACCGGCCAGGCGCTTGACGTCGTCAATCGACTTCGCCACCTTGACGCCACCGCCCTTGCCACGGCCACCGGCGTGGATCTGGGCCTTCACCACCCACACGGGGCCACCCAGTTTTTGTGCGGCTTCAACGGCCTCCTGCACAGTGAAAGCAGCGATACCACGGGGAGTGGGCACGCCGAACTGACGCAAGATTTCCTTGCCTTGATACTCGTGAATCTTCATGAGGGTCTCTCTCAGGAATGAAGGGTTGTTTCAGCTGGCAACCGTTCGGGTCACCAGCGCGGGGGCATTGGACACAGCAACCTATGACTGTATCATGTTGCACTGCACCAACAGTCAGTGGCATCACGCGAGGCGTAATACATAATTATATTGCCGCTACACTGAATCCCAACTGACAACCAGGAAGGCGGAACACACCATGGCCCTCATCTTCATCGACGGCGAAGCCGGCACCACGGGCCTGCAGATTCGCGAACGACTGCAAAAACTTCCCCAGTTCGAGCTGCTCAGCATCGCCTCCGAGCGGCGCAAAGATCCCGAGGCCAAACGCGAGCTCATGGCCCAGGCGGATCTGGTGATCTTGTGCCTGCACGACGACGCGGCCCTTGAATCGGTGGCCATGATCGATGCACTGCCCGGCAAAAAGCCCCGCATCATCGACGCCTCGACCGCGCACCGCTGCAACGATCAATGGGCCTACGGCTTTCCCGAACTCAGCGCCGACCAGACCGCCAAGGTGGCCCAAGCCGACCGCGTGGCCAACCCCGGTTGTTATGCCACCGGCGCGATTGCGATCCTGCGTCCCCTGATCGAAGCGGGCCTGTTGCCCGCTGACTATGCCGTGTCGCTGCCTTCGGTGAGCGGTTACTCCGGCGGCGGGCGCGCCATGATCGAAGCGTACGAAAAGGGCGAAGCGCCGCTGCACGAGGCCTACGCCCTGGGCCTGACCCACAAACACATCCCTGAAATCCAGCGCTACACCGGCCTGACCCGCCGCCCCATCTTCATCCCAGCGGTCGGCAACTTCCAGCAAGGCATGCTGGTGCAATTGCCGGTGCACCTGGATGCGCTGCCCGGTCAACCCAAGGCCAGCGATCTGCACGACGCCCTCCACGCCCATTACGCCGCGAGTGCAGCAGCGGGCGGCTTCGTGCGGGTGGAACCAGCGACCGCCGACGGCAAGCTCAGCGCCACGGCGTTGAACGACACCAACCAGCTGGAACTTCGCGTGTTCGCCAACGAAACACACCGCCACGCGGTGGTCATCGCCCGCCTGGACAACCTGGGCAAGGGCGCCAGCGGCGCGGCTGTGCAAAACCTGCAGCTGATGCTCGGGGTTTAGGTTCTCCCGCGCGGCCTGGGCGGCGCGCCCCGAGCCGGTCCCGGGACGGTTTCGCGGCGTTGTGCGCTAGAAAACAAGCACACCGGACTCAAAACCCGTCTGCGCCCGAACAGCACACGGGCGGTCTTCTTCAATCAAACTCGTCGAACGCGCCCTTGACCACGCGCCGGATCGCTTCGGCACCAAAGCCCCGACCCGCCAGAAAGCGCATCTGCTTGGCACGACCCTGGGCATCGTCCGCGGGTACACCGAATTTCTTGTGCCACACGTCGTGCGCCCGCTGAACCTCGCTGCCCTGCAGGTCCGCCACCGCTTGAGCAATGGCTTCGGGCGCCAGACCCTTGGCCTGCAGTTCTTGGCGCACCCGTTGGGCGCCCAGACGCGGTGCGCGCCGGAACACCACCGACTCCAGCACCCGCTGTTCATTGATGAAGCCCTTGGCCTGCAACTCGTCCAGCGCCCGGGCGAGCTCGCCGGGCTCATTCTCGTGCTGGCGCAGCTTGCGCTCCAGCTCGAAGCGCGAGTGCTCACGCTGACCGAGCAGACGCAAGGCGCGGCCCTTCATGGATGGTTGATCAAATGCCATGGGCGTATCGCGAGCACGGGGGCAACCTGGCGAGCTTGGCCAGGGTGCCAGGGAAGATGTGGGTCATTGCGCTCATTGCGCTTGTACCAGCTGCTTGATCTTCGAGGCTTTCTCGAAGTGATCCAGCTGCTGGGTTTGAATCCACCAGGTGGCCACTTCGATCAAAAGACCCGGGGTATCGTTTTTGTTCGCAAAAAATGCGTAAAACGACAAGCCCACGCCGGGGCCTTTGCTGGCGAGCTTCGCATCACATACCGCGATGATCTTCTCGCGCAAAGCATCCGACAGAGGCCCCCGCACGGCAACCGTCACTCGGCTGCTGCTTTGTCGGCCTTTTCAGCCTTGTCCGCTTTGTCGGCCTTGTCGCTCTTGTCGGCTTTGGCTCCCTTGGCGCCTTTGCCTGCGGGCGCTTCTTCCACCGGCAGGAGCGGTACGCCCAGCTCGGCGCGCACCTTGTTTTCAATCTCACGGCGCAGATCGGGGTTCTCGCGCAGGAATTCGCGCGAGTTGTCGCGGCCTTGCCCGATTTTTTCGCCGTTGTAGGCGTACCAGGCGCCGGATTTTTCGATCACGCGGTTGG
Organism: Hydrogenophaga sp. PAMC20947; assembly: GCF_004795855.1. Classification (NCBI taxonomy): domain Bacteria; kingdom Pseudomonadati; phylum Pseudomonadota; class Betaproteobacteria; order Burkholderiales; family Comamonadaceae; genus Hydrogenophaga; species Hydrogenophaga sp. PAMC20947. The sequence goes on along the minus strand of NZ_CP039252.1, from coordinate 3,926,048 downwards.
CCGCGCCCAGATCCAGGATTTCGCCTTCACGGCTGATGCCCTCGCCAAACAGGATGTCGAACTCGGCCGTCTTGAAGGGCGGCGCAACCTTGTTTTTCACCACCTTGACCTTGGTCTCGTTGCCGATGGCTTCGTCGCCCCTCTTGATGGTGCCGGTGCGGCGGATGTCCAGGCGCACAGAAGCGTAAAACTTGAGCGCGTTGCCGCCGGTGGTGGTCTCGGGGGAGCCGAACATCACACCGATCTTCATGCGGATCTGGTTGATGAAGATCACCATGCAATTGCTCTTCTTGATGGTGGCGGTGAGTTTGCGCAACGCCTGGCTCATCAACCGGGCCTGCAAGCCGGGCAGCGAGTCGCCCATCTCGCCTTCGAGCTCGGCCTTGGGCGTGAGCGCGGCCACCGAGTCGATCACGATCAGATCAACCGCGCCGGAGCGCACCAGGCTGTCGACGATTTCCAGTGCCTGCTCGCCGGTGTCGGGCTGGGAGATCAGCAGGTCTTGCAGGTTCACGCCCAATTTTTGCGCGTACTGAATGTCCAGCGCGTGCTCGGCGTCGACAAAGGCGCACTGCCCGCTCAGCTTTTGCATTTCGGCAATCACCTGCAGGGTCAGCGTGGTCTTGCCCGAAGATTCAGGGCCGTAGATCTCGACCACCCGGCCGCGCGGCAGGCCGCCGACGCCCAGGGCGATGTCCAGACCCAGCGAGCCGGTGGACACGACCTGGATATCTTCGATCACCTCGCCTTCGCCCAGACGCATGATGGTGCCCTTGCCGAACTGCTTTTCGATCTGGGCCAGCGCGGCCTGCAGGGCCTTGGCTTTTTCGGCGTTGAGGGGATTGGGTTTGACGGCTGCGTCCATGGTGGGCTCCTTGATGATCGGTTGTTGTGCCATGAGTGGGGGTTCGCTTTCCGGCCTGTGTGATTGCGTACAGGCTGGATGCTTGAACAGGAGTCTATCGCGAGATACTTCCCCAACAAGCCATATTTTGGTCAGTTTAGTTTACTATATGAGCCTCCCCCCTGCGCCGCTTCGCGCCTTCCTCCTCAAGGGGACCACGGCGAGCGCCCCGGAAACCGTTTGAACCGATCCACATGACCGACAGCCCTCCCCACACCCCCGATGACCGCTGGCGCCAAACGCACCTGGGTCGGCTCATGGGGCTGGCGCTGCGCCGGTTTGATGAGCGGGTGCTGCACCTGATGGCGCACGACGCGAATGTGCCGCTGGCGCTGTCCAACCTGGCCGCCCGCGATCAGATCGGAGCGGCCCATGTCCACATCACCCGCCACCTGGGTTTGCAGGGTTCACGGCTGACCGTGCTGGCACAGGCGGCGGGCATGACCAAGCAGGCCATGGGCCACCTGGTGGACCAGTGTGAGGCGTGGGATCTGGTGCGGCGCGAACCCGATCCACTCGACGCACGCGCACGCCGCATCGTGTTCACTGCGACGGGTTTGCTGTGGCTGGCGGCCTTTCGGCACGCGGTGGACCAGGCCCAGACGGAATTCCACGGACTGGTGGGCAATGAGGTGGCCACGGTGGTCACCCTGGGTCTGGAGGCCTATGGCCTTGAGGCTTCCGGCCCCCCGTCCCGCCGCGTCTCTGGGTGAAACCCCGGGGGTCACGGGCGCAAAACACGAGGCATCACGGCCTAGAATGGCTTGAGGCTGGCGTTTCATGTGCCATTCGGGCGCGGCCCGTGTGGTCAACACCGACCTGGGGCCCTGCAGCGGGGTCCGTCACAACAAAAGGGGCCGCCTTCCGCAGGCCCACGAGGAGACTTGGATGCGCATCCTGATTGCAGAAGATGACCAGGTACTGGCCGATGGCCTGTTGCGAAGCTTGCGCGCTGCCGGCGCCGCGGTCGATCATGTCGCCAGCGGCAGCGAAGCCGACGCCGCGCTGATGACGAACAACGAGTTCGATCTGCTGATCCTGGATCTGGGGCTGCCCAAAATGCACGGCCTCGAAGTGCTCAAGCGCTTGCGCTCGCGAGGCTCCACCGTCCCGGTGTTGATCCTGACCGCCGCCGACAGCGTGGAGGAACGCGTCAAAGGCCTGGACTACGGCGCCGACGACTACATGGCCAAGCCGTTTTCACTGCAGGAGCTGGAAGCCCGCGTGCGCGCGCTCACCCGACGCGGCATGGGGGGTGCAACCTCTTGCATCAAGCACGGACCGCTGGAATACGACCAGGCGGGCCGTGTGGCCACCATCGACGGCAAGATGATCGAGCTGTCCGCACGTGAGCTGGGGTTGCTGGAGGTCTTGCTGCAGCGCTCAGGCCGGCTGGTGAGCAAGGATCAGCTGGTCGAGCGGTTGTGCGAATGGGGTGAAGAGGTCAGCAACAACGCCATTGAGGTGTACATCCACCGCCTGCGCAAGAAAATCGAAAAAGGACCGATCCGCATCGCCACCGTTCGCGGTCTGGGTTATTGCCTTGAAAAGATCCCCGGCTAAGCTCTGCTGGCACCGCTCGCCTTCTGTTTCCGCTCGAAAAAGAACCCGTGTCAACAAACCCTGACTCCGCCGCGTCGGGTGAGGCGCCCGTCCCGGCGGACGAGCGTTTCGGTCCGATGTCCTTCGGCCTGTTCCAACGGGAACAACGCAGCCTGTTTGGTGAAATCCTGGACTGGATGCTCACGCCGCTGCTTTTGCTGTGGCCGCTCTCTCTGGCCTTGACCTGGTTTGTGGCGCAGGGCATTGCCAGCAAGCCGTTTGACCGCGCGCTGGAGTTCAACCTGCTGGCGCTCACGCAGTTTGTGGTGGCCCATGACAACGTGGTCAGCTTCCGTCTCGCGCCGCAAGCGCGCGATCTGCTGCGGGCCGACGACAGCGATCTTGTTTACTACCAGGTGCTGGACCCGCGCAGCCACTTGCTGATCAGCGGCGAAGGCGATTTTCCGCTGCCCCAGGACAACGAAACCCCGGAGCCAGGCCGTGTGATGCTGCGCAACGACACGGTGCGCGGCGACGAAGTGCGGGTGGCCTACGCCTGGCTTTCGCGCACCAGCGATCCCCGCCACCTGGTGCTGATGCAGGTGGCCGAGACCAAGGGCAAGCGCTCCACCCTGGCCACGGAAATCATCAAGGGCGTGATGGTGCCGCAGTTTGTCATCTTGCCGCTGGCGGTGTTGCTGGTGTGGCTGGCGCTGGTGCGCGGCATCCGCCCGCTCAACGAGCTGGAGCAGCGCATTCGGGCCCGCAAGCCCGATGATCTGAGCCCCATCGAAGAATCGTTCATCCCCCAGGAAGTGGCGCCGCTGGTCTCATCGATCAACGATTTGCTGACGCGGTTGAAAGCCTCGCTCACCACGCAAAAACGCTTTCTGGCGGACGCGGCCCACCAGCTCAAGACACCGCTGGCGGGCTTGCGCATGCAGGCCGAGCTGGCGCAGCGGGAGAGCGACCCCCAGGAGATCCGGGGCTCGCTGCAGCAGATTGCACGCGCCAGCACGCGCGCGACCCACACCGTCAACCAGCTGTTGGCTCTGGCCCGCGCGGAAACCACCGGACGCACCCTGCCCACGGCACAGATCGACCTGGCCCGGCTGGTGACCGGCGTGGTGCGCGACTCGGTGCCGCGTGCGCTGGAACACGGCGTCGACCTCGGCTACGACGGCCCCGACATGATGCCGCCCAACGGCATCATGGACGGCAACCCCACCCTGCTGCAGGAAATGGTGCGCAACCTGGTCGACAACGCCGTGCACTACTCGGGAAAGGGAGGCGTGGTGACCGCGCATGTGCTCTTCGACCGCTTCAGCGGCGTGCAGATTCTGCAAGTGGAAGACAACGGCCCGGGCATTCCGGAGAACGAGCGCGAGCTGGTGTTGCAGCCGTTTTACCGTGCGCTGGGGACCAACGTCGACGGCTCGGGGCTGGGCCTGGCCATCGTTCATGAAATCGCCCAGCAGCATGGCGCCACGGTGCACATGGAAGACGCCCACAACAACCCCACCCACCGGGGCTTGCGGGTGTCGGTGCGGTTTGCACCCAAAGCCCACCCGTCAGAGGACTGAGCTCAAGCCGTGGCGCCTGGGTCGGGTGCCTTGATGGCCAACGCGAACACCGCGTGTGATGGGATCGATGCACCCCACATCACGCTGGGCACGCAGCCGGGTCCTCAGGCTTGTTCTTGCAGCGTCTCGCCCAGCGCGCTCACCATGCGATCGATCTCCGCCGGCGTGCTGATGAACGGCGGCGCGAGCTGGATGGTGTCGCCCCCATTGCGCACATAAAAGCCCTTCTTGTACATGGCCATCGCGATCTCGAAAGGCCGGCGCGCGGGCTCGCCCGGCAGCGGGTCAATGGTGATGCCGGCGGCAAGACCAAAGTTGCGCACATCGGCCACATGCTTGACCCCTTTGAGGCCGTGAACCGCCTGCTCCAACACCGGCGTGAGCTCGCGCACGCGCTCCAGCGCATGGTCGCTGCCGAGCAGATCCAGCGAAGCCAGGCCCGCGGCACAGGCCACAGGATGGGCCGAGTAGGTGTAGCCGTGGGGAAACTCGATGGCGTAGTCGGGGCCGCCAGCGGCCATGAAGGTGTCGCAGATGTCCTGCTTGACGACCACGCCGCCGAGCGGCTGCGTGCCATTGGTGATCTGCTTGGCGAAGGTGAGGATGTCGGGCGTGACGCCAAACGCTTCGGCCCCGGTCCAGTAACCCGTGCGGCCGAAACCAGTGATGACCTCGTCGAAAATCAGCAGGATGTTGTGGGCCGTGCAGATCTCGCGCAAGCGCTGCAGATAGCCCTCAGGCGGGATGATCACACCCGCTGAACCCGAAAACGGCTCGACGATGACGGCGGCGATGTTGGACGCGTCGTGCAGCCCGATCACGTTGAGCAACTCGTCGGCGAGCTCGGCGCCGGTCTTGGGCATGCCGCGCGCAAAAGTGCCGTTCACCGGCTGTGTGTGGGGCAGGTGATCGGCCTCAATGCCCTGTCCAAAGTGCTTGCGGTTGCCCAGAATGCCACCCACCGAAATGCCGCCAAAGTTCACACCGTGGTAGCCCTTGAGGCGCCCAATCAGACGGGTCTTGCTCGCCTGTCCACGCACGCGCCAGTAAGCGCGGGCCATTTTCAAGGCGGTGTCGGCCGACTCGGAGCCCGATCCCGTGAAAAACACGCGGTTGAGGCCCTCGGGCATGCGCTCCACGATCTTGTTGGCCAGCTCAAAGGAGAGCGGGTGTGCAAAGTTGAACGCAGGCGAATAGTCCAGCGTGGCGATTTGCTGGCTCACCGCCTGCACGATTTCCTTGCGCCCATGACCCAGGCCACAACACCACAACCCCGACAGGCCGTCGAACACCTGACGGCCATCGGCGGTCGTGTAGTACGCGCCCTCGCCGCGCACGATCAGGCGTGGATCCTGCTGGAACTGGCGGTTGCCGCTGAACGGCATCCAGTGGGCCGCCAGCCACTCGGCGTCGGTGCGGATGGCGGGTTGTTGCAATTGCTGGGTATCGCTGAGGTCCATGCGAGGCTTTCAAGAAAGGGGTGGTCAGACAGGCCATTGTCAGAATCTTGTCACTCAATGAAAATGACAACTCACACCACTTTACTTGACAATTTATGCAACATAAAGCCAAGGCCCTGATCGGCCAGATGGCCGACGTGGATTTGCGCCTCCTGAGGGTGTTTCGGGCTGTGGCCGACTGCGGCGGCATGGCGGCGGCCGAGCTGGAGCTCAACCTCGCCATGTCCACCATCAGCCGCCATGTGAAGGACCTGGAAACCCGGCTGGGGCTGGTGTTGTGCCGGCGCGGGCGCAGCGGCTTCGCCCTGACCCCCGAGGGCACCCAGGTGTACGCTGCCGCCCAACACCTGCTCGCGGCCACCGACGCCTTTCGCGGCCAGCTGCACGACATCCACCGCCGCATGGGCGGCGACCTGCACGTGGCGCTGTTTGAAAAAACCGCCTCCAATCCGGCCTCGCACATCCCGCAGGCCATTCGCCAGTTCCGCGACATCGCGCCACAGGTTCACCTGCACCTGCATGTGGGGCCCATTGGCATGATCGAGCGGGGTGTGATTGACGGGCAATACCACCTGGGGATCATCCCCGAGCACCGGCGCTCGGAGAGCCTGGACTACCTGGACCTGTTTGGTGAAACCATGCAGCTGTATGCGAGCGCAGACCATCCCTGGGTCGACAGCACGGGCGACGCCGCCCGCGACTGGACGGCCCTGAGCCAGCAACAACTCGCTGCCCTGGGATACCACTCACCCAACATGGCCCTCACCCACGCCCGCCGCCTGGAGCGCGCGGCCACCGCCTCAGACCAAGAGGCCGTGGCCACGCTCGTTCTCTCGGGCGCTTACGTGGGTTTTTTGCCCGATCACTATGCTCGGCAGTTTGTGGAAGCCGGGCAAATGCGGGCCGTGGCGCCCGCCGTGTTGCGCTACGACTGCCGCTTTGCCTGCATCTGGCGCCATGCGCCCGGGCCGCTGCGGATGGCCCAGGCATTTCTGCAAGCCTTGCAAAGCGCACACATGGGCGCTTGATACCCGTTTGCGGTCAAAGCGACAACGGCGTTGGTCCGTCTTGTTTTCACAGGGATGGCAAGCGGTTATGAGGCCCGGCGCCCAGCAGGGTCAACCTGACCCGAAGCGTTGCCGCCAGCGATCAAGTCGCTGGGGCCTGGTACACATTCAGCTGCAGGCGCTCCCGCTCCACCGCTTGCGCCACGGCGGGCAAAGCGGCAAAGCGCTGCACCAGCGCCCACGTGGCGGGCAGGGTGGTCGGATCGATGCCGGCATAACCACCCCAGCGCAGCAAGGTGAGCGCATAAGCATCCACAGCACCCGGGTGTTCGCCGAACAGCCAGGGTGAAGCCTTGGCGGCCAGGGCTTCAATTTCTTGCAGGCATTCGCGGTAACGCTCCACGGCAAACGTGCGCATGGCTTGCTGCGCCGCTTCGTCGTCGCTGAACTTCTGCGGCATGAAGAAGTGCGTGAACGTGGGGTGCACGGTGTTGTTCATCCAGGCCAGCATCGAGAGCGCATGGGTTCGCGCCTGACCCGAGGCGGGGAAGATATGGGCCTGCGGCAGCTTGGCGTCCAGGTGCAGCAGGATGGCCACGATCTGGGTGATCACATCGCCTTCGTCCACCAGCACCGGCACCTGCCCGCGGGGGTTGAGCAAGAGGTAGTCGGCCGTGCGCTGCTCGCCCTTGTGCAGCTTGATCATGGCCGGTTCAAAATTGACGCCCGCGATTTCCAGCATGGCGTGGGGCACAAAAGAACACGCCCCGGGGGCGAAAAACAGTTTCAGGCTCATGGGGCGTATTTCCTTGTCGATGGGGGAAGGGTTTAGATCGGCTTAGCTGAGATGCGGGCCGATCAGCTTGGCGATTTCGAACATGGTCACCTGCGGCTTGCCGAACACGGCCTCCAGCTTGGCATCGGCGTTGATCTTGCGCTTGTCCGCCGCGTCTTGCAGCCCCTGCGCCTTGATGTAGTCCCATAGCTTTTTCGTGACCTCGGGCCTTGAGACCAGGCCGTCACCGATCACGGCGATCAGGGCGGGGCTGGGTTGCTTGCCGCTGGCCGCGGTGGTCTTGCGTGGTGCTTTGGGCGTCTTGGCAGCCGCCGTCTTTTTGGCCGCGGCCTTCTTGGCCGGAGCGGCCTTCTTGGCGGCCGCCGTTTTGGCCGGGGCTCCAGCCGCCGTCTTGCGCGGAGGGAACTTGGAGGTGCGCGGCTCAAACGTGAAGTTCACCTTGCCCGCCTCGGCATCCCAGGTCAGGAAGGCCTTGAACGAACGGCGCGTGCGCATGGAGACAAACTTGTCCAGCAAATCGGTCTTGCCGTTGGCCAGCAGCTTTTGCATCTGCTCGCGCTCGACAGGTTGCTGCAAGATGATCTTGCCACTCTTGAAGGTGCAGCTCGGTGTGGGCTGGGCCTCGGTGGGCACGGTCTTGGAACAGACGAAGTTGCTGCCGTGCTCAAACACCGGGCTGCCGCAGATGGGGCATGCCCCCAGGCTTTCGCTTCCGGTGAAGTCAACGATCTCGCCGGATTCTTCGTTTTTCTTGTCGTCGCCGAAGTCGAATTCCAGCTTCCAGTTCTTGTCTTCTTCGTTGAACTTGATGACGATTTCGGCCACAAAAGGCCAGCCCGCTTTGGAGCGGAAACCCTCCAGAGGGCCAATGTGTTTGTTCGCCAGCAGCAACTCGGCTTCTTCGGGCTCAAAGGTGCGCCCAGCCGGCGATTTGCCGAAAGAGAACCCACAGCCTTCGCCGGCACCGTCTTTGCCCGTGCAGGTGTAGCGGCGGTAGTTTTCTTTCACCACACCGCCGCAAGTCGGGCAGGGCGTTTCCAGGGTGGCGTAGTTGCCCGGGATGGTGTCGCGGTCGTACTCCTTGGCCTTCATCACCATGCGCTCGGTCATGGAGGCGATGTCGCCCATGAATTCGGCGCGGCTGAGCTTGCCCTGCTCCATCTGCGACAGCTTGTATTCCCACTCGCCCGTGAGTTCGGCCTTGGAGAGCTCTTGCACGCCCAGGCCACGCAGCAGCGTCATGAGCTGGAAGGCCTTGGCGGTGGGAATCATTTCCCTGCCTTCGCGCAGCATGTATTTTTCGGTCAACAAACCTTCTATGGTCGCCGCGCGCGTGGCGGGCGTTCCCAGGCCTTTTTCCTGCATGGCCAGGCGCAACTCGTCATCGTCCACCAGCTTGCCTGCGCCTTCCATGGCGCCCAGCAGCGTGGCTTCCGAATAGCGCGCGGGCGGCTTGGTTTTCAGGGCCTTGGGGTCGACGCTTTCAGCACGCACGGATTCGCCTTCGCGCACCGGCACGAGGTTTTGCCCCTTGTCGCCCTCTTTGGCATCGGTCACGTCTTCGGCTGCTTCTTTGCCGTAGACCGCCATCCAGCCCGGTTTGACCAGGACCTTGCCTTCGGTTTTGAAATGGTGGACGACGCGGGCCGAGTCGCCGGGCCGCCCCAAGACTTCGGCAGCCCCCTCGGGGGGCAGCGAACCACGCGAAGCGGGGAGCGTGGGGGCACTGATGGAAGTGATGCGCGTTGTCACTGTGAATTCGGCCGACGGGAAAAACACGGCCAGGAAGCGGCGCACGACGAGGTCGTAGAGCTTCTGTTCGGCTTCGCTCAACCCGCTCGGGGCTTGCAGCGTGGGGATGATGGCAAAGTGATCGCTGACCTTGCTGTTGTCGAACACGCGCTTGGACGGGCGAATGTAGCCGCCATCGATGGCGGTCTTGGCGTGGGGCGCCAGGTGCTTCATGCCGCTGTCGGCCAGCATGGCGAAGGTTTCTTTGACCGTGGGCAAATAGTCTTCGGGCAGCGCGCGCGAGTCGGTCCGCGGGTAGGTGAGGGCCTTGTGGCGCTCGTACAGGCTCTGCGCGAGCTGCAGCGTGGTCTTGGCTGAGAAGCCAAAGCGGCCGTTGGCCTCGCGCTGCAGGCTGGTCAAGTCGTACAGCAAGCCACTGGCTTGCGTGGTGGGCTTGCTTTCTTCCTTGACGCTGGCCGTTTTGCCGCGCACTGCGTCGGCGACTTCGATGGCTTCGCGCTCGCTCCAGAGGCGATCGGCCCTCAGTTCGGCGTCGGCGCCTTCTTCTATTTGTTGAGCCGTGGGCTTCTTGAAATCGGGATTGAACCACTTGCCAGGGTACTCACCCGCCTCGGCCAGGAATCCACCGTGGATCTCCCAGTAGTCGCGGCTCCTGTGGGCGCGGATCTTTTCCTCGCGCTCGACCACGATGGACAGCGTGGGGGTCTGTACCCGGCCCACGGTGGTGAGGAAAAAGCCCCCGTCGCGGGAATTGAAGGCCGTCATGGCGCGGGTGCCGTTGATGCCGACCATCCAGTCGGCTTCGGAGCGGCTGCGCGCGGCATCGGCCAGGCCTTGCATCTGCTCGTCGGTCTTGAGGTGCTCGAATCCATCGCGAATCGCGGCTGGCGTCATGGACTGCAGCCACAGGCGCTTCACCGGCTTGCCCAGACCAGCGTATTGCCCACCTTTCAAGCCACCGGCGTACTGCTCAATCAGGCGGAAGATGAGCTCACCCTCGCGGCCCGCGTCACAGGCGTTGATCAGGCGGCTCACATCTTTGCGCTTGGCCAGCCTCACCACCGCCGACAGGCGCGACTTGGTCTTGTCGATCGGCTTGAGATCGAAATAGGGGGGCAACACCGGCAAATGGGCAAAGCTCCATTTGCCGCGCTTGACATCAAACTGCTCGGGCGCAGCGATTTCCACCAAGTGGCCCACCGCGGAGGTGACCACGTAGGTTTCACTCTCAAAGTGGTCATCGTGTTTCTCGAACTTGCCCGCCACTGGGGTGAGCGCTCGAACGATGTCTTGGGCCACGGATGGCTTCTCGGCAATGACCAGGGTTTTCATCTCTACAATCTGTTTTCTCGCGCACACGTACATGCGCGCACACACAAGGGTGCGCACACACACGTGCGCACCTGCATGAATCAACCTTACCAAATATTTTGGCTGTGACGAAAACCACCCGCAAAACGCCCAAGCCCGCCGAGACTGGCGCTGTGCCTACTGGCCGCCGCATCCAGACCCGCCGCTCCGGCGTGCATGGCAAAGGGGTGTATGCGGTGGTGGACCTGGCCGAAGGCGAGACGCTGATCGAATACGTGGGCGAGGTCATCACCTGGGAAGAGGCGCTGAACCGCCACCCCCACGATCCCACAGACCCCAACCACACGTTTTACTTCCACATTGACGAAGAACACGTGATCGACGCCAAGCACGGTGGCAACTCTTCGCGCTGGATCAACCACAGCTGCAAGCCCAACTGCGAAGCCGAGATCGACAACGACCGCGTGTTCATCCGGGCCAGGAAAAACATCGAGGCGGGCCAAGAGCTGTTTTACGACTACGGCCTGGTGATCGATGAACCCCACACACCCGAGTTGCTCAAGCAATACCCCTGCTGGTGTGGTGCGAAAAAGTGCCGCGGCACCTTGCTGGCGCCCCAGAAAAAGGGCAAGAAGTCCCAACTGGGCTGAGCCTCGCTACCCCAAGGGAGGGAGTACGCGCGGCCCCCTGCGGCCAAAACTAACACCTTCGGGTACATTGCAGGATCGACAGCCGGTCCCGCCTTGCGGTGTTGCCGGTCCACTGATCCCAGGGAAGCCATGTCAACACCTCTCGCCTCTTCGCGCCCTATCGCCGCCCTCAACCGCCTGCGCCACGCGCTGATCGGCCTGGCCTGGGTTTCGTGCGCCAGCCTGCTTCTGAGCGGCTGCATGTCCGCCGCTCACATCGCGCAAAACCTCGACAACCAGGCCCGGATCAGCGAAACGACACAGGGCATCACCCTGCTGCGGGCCCACATCAGCAAGCTGCAGGCCGCTGGCGACCCGCTGGGCGACTACTACTACGCTCTGGGCAACTCCGATGGATGGATTGCCGATGTGAGCGATCCCCAGGCGATCACGGCGTTGTTTGAGAAAGCGGCGGCCAAGGGGTCCATGGATGCGAAGATTTTGCTGGCGTTGCAGCTGGCGTCGGACGATGCGCTGCCGGGCCGCTTGGACTACAGCCATGGGCCGAGCAAAGACCTGGGCAAATGGGAACAAGGCTTGGGGCAGCTGCTGCCACTGGTTCAGCAGCAATGCAGCGTGCGAAGGTTGGTCGTGGATGACGGTCGGGCCCGGACCAGCTATTACTCCATCGCCTACGACGTCTGGCCACATTTCAGGAATGGCTACTTCCAATACAACGGGGATGGCTCTCGGGTTCTGTTGAAAGATCCCGCGCGTCAGAAACTGTGGGAGGACATTCATCGCAAGTGCACGATCCCTCAGTTTGAGTGGATCAAACCATAAGAGGCTGCCATGAGCGAGCAAGCCACCCAGTTGAACCCTCTCGATGCGGCCATCGCGATACGTTTGGCTTTCTGGTCGTACCCGCACAAGGACATTCAAACCGCAGAGAAGGTTGCAAAATATCCGGAGTCGTGGAAGCACGCTGCGCCTGGTGATGATCTTCCTCCTGGATTCAATGCTTACATCCCTGCCCAGAATGGACAGCCCGCTCAAGAAGGGTGGAGTACCCAGCACGACGCCCAAGGCAAACTGATCAACCAGTTCATGGTCTCGATCAATCAGACCACCCAGCAAATCACCTTCGACTTCAAGGGCTCGGACAATGTCAGCAACTTCAAGTCCGACTTCGGGAACGCTGGCGCCAGCGAATTCGCACGCATTGAGGGACAAGCACAAAAAGCCTTATTGGCTTTGCAGGCCGATGAGCGCTACAAAGGGTTCACCTTTGCCGCCACCGGCCACAGCCTGGGCGGCGGCATGGCTCAAAGCTTTGCCCTCAAGAACAACCTCGACGCCTACGTCTACAACAGCCTGCCCATCGCGCGCAACACCATCCAGGGCGGCTACTTCCAGGACGCAGGCGGCTTTGACGCGGCGTTGACCCGCTACCAGGCCAGCGGGCGCACGGTGCACGACATCCGCACGCCGAACGACATAGCGACCTTCACCTACGACACCGTCGCGCGCAACCAGTACCTGAGCGACGCCGTGCCACCCGGCATCCAGCAGCTGCCGGGCGCGGCGATCCCCAACTTGCTCAAGGCCGCGCTGATGACCAGCCAGGTGGGGGCGGCGGCTGGTCTGGCCATCATGGGCAACGACCACCGCATGGGCGCGATGTTTGACGCGCAATACGGGTTGGGCATCGATACCAAAAGCGGTGCCTACCGCATTCCCGAGGGCCACGTCGACTTTGCTGCGATCCCCGCCAAGGTGCGCCAGCAGTTTGCCGAGCTCAGCACCTCACCAGTGACCAAGGTGTACCAGTCCGAGCGCGGGGAGACCCACGACGGCGCCACCTCGGCCTACCACCGCTTCGAGATCGCGCGGGAAGACGGCTCCACCCAGCGCATGCGCATCCATGTGGCCTCGGGCGAGGTGGCGCTCGATCACCGACACACCGACGGCCGGCGCACCCTGGTCACGCTGGACCCCCGGCACCCCGAGGCCATGCAGGTGAAGGAGCTCGCCGCTGCGGAGTTGAACACCGGCACTGCAACCCGAGCGTCACCCTCGCTGTCCCCGGCCCAGCAGGCCCAGGTGCAGGCCATCCACGCCCAGCTGGCGCCCAGCCTGGGGGCCAAGGGCTACAGCGCCGAACAGGTCGATCAGCTCAGCGCCGCCACGCTTGCGCACCTGGGCCGCCACACCGCCCAGGGTGGTGCCCAAGGCATTTTCGTCAGCAAAGACGGCTCGCGCATCGCCGTGCGCCACGAGCACCACCAGCTCAGCGAACTGGATGTGGGAAAAGCCCTTCAACAGCGCACCAGCGAGCATCTGCAGGCCGCGACTCAGGGCCGGGTTGGGGCCGACAGCCCCACGACTGGGTGGGCCCTGCAGCCCCCGCCCCACAACGCCCCTGTTCAGGCCGAACAGGTGGCCGCGTTACACCGCTGAAACTTCAGGCCACAATCGAGGCCTGACCCTTGCCACCGACATGCGCCCTACCCACCTCACCCAACACGCCGAAAACGTCTGGCTGTCCACCGTCAACCTCTTGCCGGGCTTCACCGTCGAGGTGGTGCCCAGCATCGCGTCCACCAACAGCGAACTGATGCGCCGCGCCCGCGAGGGCTCCCTGGATCCGGTGTTGCTGGCGGCCGAAGAACAGACCGCAGGCCGGGGTCGCATGGGCAAGGGCTGGCACAGCAGCCGGGCCGGGCAGTCGCTCACGTTCTCGCTCGCGTTGCCGCTGTCTCCCGTCAGCTGGTCGGGTTTGTCGCTGGTGGTGGGCCTGAGTCTGGCCGAACAGCTGCACACCGATCTGCGCCTGAAATGGCCCAACGACCTGTGGCTGTACCAACGCAAGCTCGGCGGCATCCTGGTGGAAACAGCCAGCGTGGGGCAGGGAGCCGAAGGGCGGCGGCTGGTGGTGATCGGGATCGGGATCAACATATCGCGCCCCGAGGTCAGCCAGCTCGGCGCGGTGCCTGAAGCAGCCCCTGGTGGCATGCCCGCCATGCCACCAGCCGGCCTGGCCGAGGTGTGCATGGGCCAAACCGCCGGCGAAACGCTGGAGGCCGTGGTGCCGGCCCTGGTCCGGGATGTGTTGCGATTTGAGTCCGAGGGCTTTGGGGCCTTCGCAGCGCGATTCGCCGAGCGCGACACCTTGTTTCAACAGGCGGTGCGGCTTTCCGACGGCCGACAGGGCCTGGCCCAGGGCGTTGACGCCAGCGGGGCTTTGCTGGTCAACATCGATGGCCTGGTGCAGGCGATCACCAGTTCGGAAGTGAGCGTGAGGCCATGCTGAGATGGGTGGTGGGTTTGCTGCTGGTCGCCAACGGGGTGTACTACGCCTGGACCCAGGGCCATCTGGCGCCCCTGGGATTTGCCCCAACCGAACAACGCGAACCTGAGCGCATGGCTGGCCAGATCCAGCCCGATGTGCTGCATTTGCTCAACGCGCCCCGCCCCGCAGACGCACCCCAACCGTCCGCTGCGGCTGACAGCGCCCTAGCGCCGGTACCCAGCAGCGGAGCCGCCACCGCCTCTGCCGCGCCAGCCCCACCCGACGAAGCCCCTTTGCCTGCATCGCCGGGTGATCCAACGCCCGCGCCGCCGCCCCTTTCACCCACGGTCACCACCGCCTGCTGGTTGGCCTCAGGCTTCGATGAAACCGAAGCCGATGCCTTGAGGCGTGCGCTGCCCCGCCTGGGCTTGCCCAAGGGCAGCTGGCGCCTGGAAGAATCGCGCAGCGGTGGCCGCTGGGTGGTTTACATGGGCCGCTACAACGACGATTTGATGGAGCGCAAAAAGGAAGAATTGCGAGACTTGAAGATCGAGTTCCGCACACTGACCGCCCCACCACTGGGCCCCGGACTGGCCCTGGGCACCTTCTCCAGCGAAGACGCCGCTGAACAGGGCTTGAAGAACGTCACGAACAAGGGCGTGCGCTCTGCAAGAGTGGCCCAGGAGCGCGACCCCTCCATCTCCGTGACCCTGCGCCTGCCGTCCATCACCAGCGATGAGCGCGCCGCCGTGCAGAGCCTGGGCAGCGCCCTGGCTGGCAAGACACTGCGGTCCTGTGGGGGTGGTGGATAAAGCACCCCCCGCGCACGCTTTCAGCGCGGCATCCTCGTTTGGAGAACCCTCTCCGGCAGCGGTAGAGCGTTCTCTCCAAAAACGAAAACGCCGGGCTGCACTTTGCAGTGCAACCCGGCGTGAGGTGTCTCAACCCAGAACGCCGCCGGTCCGGCTTTGCCGGTCGGCCAGCGTTGCCCCCTTGAGCGGGTCGCGCGAAGCGCGGCGGAGGTGAAAAAGCCTCCGGTGCGAAATGCCTTAACCCAGTGATCACGGTGGAACCGGCTTCGCCGGGCCACACGTGATGCCCCCTTGAGGGGGTGACGCACCGCAGGTGCGGCGCAGGGGTGGGCCTTATCCAGCCACGACGCGAACCATCTCCAGGCACTTGTTCGAGTAGCCCCACTCGTTGTCGTACCAGGCGATCACTTTCACAAACGTACCGTCCAGCGCAATGCCGGCATCGGCATCAAACACGCTGGTGCAGGTCTCGCCGCGGAAGTCGGTCGCCACCACTTTGTCGGTCGTGTAGCCCAGCACGCCTTTGAGCGCGCCTTCGCTTTGTGCCTTCATCTCGGCGCAGATCTCGGCGTAGGTGGCTTCCTTGTTCAGCTCGACCACCAGGTCGACCACCGACACGTCGGACGTGGGCACGCGGAAACTCATCCCGGTGAGCTTCTTGTTCAGCTCAGGAATCACCACGCCCACGGCCTTGGCAGCACCAGTGCTCGAAGGAATGATGTTTTCCAGAATGCCACGGCCGCCGCGCCAGTCTTTGTTGCTCGGGCCGTCAACGGTCTTTTGCGTGGCGGTTGCAGCGTGCACGGTGGTCATCAAACCGCGCTTGATGCCCCACTTGTCGTTCAACACCTTGGCCACAGGGGCCAGGCAGTTGGTGGTGCAGCTGGCGTTGGAGATGATGGCCTGGCCGGCGTAGGTGGCGTGGTTCACGCCAAAGACGAACATGGGGGTGTCGTCTTTGGATGGCGCGCTCTGGATGACCTTCTTGGCGCCGGCGTCGATGTGTTTCTGGCAGGTTTCTTTGGTGAGGAACAGGCCGGTCGCTTCGATAACGATGTCGGCACCGACTTCGTTCCATTTCAGGTTGGCAGGGTCGCGCTCTTGCGTCAGGCGGATGGTCTTGCCGTTGACGACGATGTTGCCGCCTTCGACCTTCACATCGCCCTTGAAGCGGCCGTGCACCGAGTCGTACTGGAGCATGTAAGCCAGGTAGTCGGGCTCCAGCAGGTCGTTGATGGCGACGACTTCGATGTCAGCGAAGTTCTGAATCGCGCTGCGCAACACGTTGCGCCCGATGCGGCCGAAGCCGTTGATACCGATCTTGATGGTCATGTCCTGTACTCCTGAAAATTAAAAAAGAAACCGACTTGCTTGAGGTCTTACTTCGCCAGCACGGTGCGCACCGTGTCGGCCACGTTCTCGGGTGTGAAGCCAAAGTGCTTGAACAACACCGGCGCCGGGGCCGACTCACCGTAGGTGTCGAGGCCCACCACAGCGGCCACTCCGTACTTCCACCAGCCATCGGTGGAGCCCATTTCCACCGCCACGCGCGGCAGACCTTTGGGCAACACGCTGGCTTTGTACGCAGCGTCCTGGCGGTCAAATGTGGTGGTGCTGGGCATGGAAATCACGCGCACGGCGATCTTGTGTTCTTTGGCCAGCAACTCCTGCGTCTTCAGCGCCAACTGCACTTCAGAGCCGGTGGCGATGATGATGGCTTGCGCCTTTTTCTTCATGCCCACATCGGCCGGCTCGGACAGCACATAAGCGCCGCGGCTGATGTCGCCCAGTTCGTCTTTGGGTGCGTAGGGCAGGCCTTGGCGGCTCAGCAACAAAGCGGTTGGGCGGGTGGTGTTTTGCAGGGCCACGGCCCAGGCCACAGCCGTTTCAGCCGTGTCGCCCGGACGCCAGACATCCAGGTTGGGGATCAGGCGCAAGCTGGCGGCGTGTTCCACCGACTGGTGGGTCGGGCCGTCTTCGCCCAGGCCGATGGAGTCGTGCGTGAACACATGGATCACGCGCTGCTTCATCAGCGCGGCCATGCGAATGGCGTTGCGGCTGTAGTCGGAGAACGTGAGGAAGGTGCCACCGTAAGGGATGAAGCCACCGTGCAGTGCCACGCCGTTCATGATCGCGGCCATGCCGAATTCGCGCACGCCGTAGTTGATGTGGCGGCCCCCCACCATTTCACCGTTCG
The DNA here is from genome assembly GCF_004795855.1 of Hydrogenophaga sp. PAMC20947. Taxonomy (NCBI): domain Bacteria; kingdom Pseudomonadati; phylum Pseudomonadota; class Betaproteobacteria; order Burkholderiales; family Comamonadaceae; genus Hydrogenophaga; species Hydrogenophaga sp. PAMC20947. The sequence goes on along the minus strand of NZ_CP039252.1, from coordinate 3,908,763 downwards.
CGGCTTCGGTTTTCACCACATTGCCAGCCAGGTCGAAACGCAGGCTGGGGGTCGACTTGGTGTTGGTCAGATTGGAGCCGGTGAGGTCGGCAGAGCCGCCCAGCAACTCAGGCACGGCCGCGGTAAAAGCTTCCAGCGCGATCTGGCTGGCCTTGCGGCTGGCCACGGTCTCGGCTTTGGTGTGGGCGGCAACCACGGTGTCGAATGCGAGCTGGTTGAAGCCCTTGGGCAAGTCGCCCTTCATGCGGCGCACGAACTCTTTGGCTTCTGCCGGGAAGGCGGCCTTGTAGGCGGCGAACTTGCCGTTCCACTCGGCTTCCATGGCCTTGCCAGCAGCTTTAGCGTCCCAGGCGGCGTAGACATCTTTGGGAATCTTGAACGGCGCATGGGGCCAGCCCAGCGCTTCGCGGGTGAGCTGGATTTCTTCGGCGCCGAGTGGCTCGCCATGGGCCTTGGCGGTGTTGGCGCGGTTGGGGCTGCCTTGGCCGATCGCCGTTTTGCAGCAGATCAGCGTGGGTTTGTCGGCGCAGTTTTTCGCGAAGGCGATGGCCTTGTCCACGGCATCGGCATCGTGGCCGTCCACGGCACGAATCACGTTCCAGCCGCAGGCTTCGAAACGCTTGGGGGTGTCGTCGATGAACCAGGGGGCGACCTGGCCGTCGATGGAAATGCCGTTGTCGTCGTACAGGGCGATCAGTTTGTTGAGCTTCCAGGCGCCGGCCAGGGCCACGGCCTCGTGGCTGATGCCTTCCATCAGGCAGCCGTCGCCCAGGAACACGAAGGTGTTGTGGTCCACGATGGCATGGTGAACATCGCCAACGGTGCGGTTGAACTCCGAAGCCAGCAGCTTCTCGGCCAGCGCCATGCCCACGGCGTTGGTGAGGCCTTGACCCAGCGGACCGGTGGTGGTTTCCACGCCGGGGGTGTGTCCAACTTCAGGATGACCAGCGGTCTTGCTGCCGAGCTGGCGGAAGTTTTTCAGTTCCTGGATGGGCAGCTTGTAGCCGGTCAGGTGCAACAACGCGTAGATCAGCATGGAGCCATGGCCGTTGGACAGGACGAAGCGGTCGCGGTTGGCCCAGGCGGGGTTGGTGGGGTTGTGGCGCAGATGGCGGCCCCACAAGGCCACGGCCATGTCGGCCATGCCCATGGGAGCGCCCGGGTGGCCGGAATTGGCGGCCTGCACCGCGTCCATGGCGAGCGCGCGGATCGCGTTGGCCTGGGTCTGGGCGGACACGGTGGTTGGCGCTGGCGCCGGGGCTGCTGCGGAGGGGGTGGTGCTGGCTACGTCGGACATGGAATCCCAGATGGTTGGAAGGCGGCGGCGGGGCGCCAAACCCTGAATTTTATTCGCCCCGTGCCAACGGGGTGTCAAAGCGCCCGCCGCTCGTCAATAATGCGCAGGTGATATCCACCCCCAACCCCGCTACCCACACCGCTGGCGCCATGGTGCTGGCGGCTGGACGCGGCATGCGCATGCGCCCACTGACCGACGTGTGCCCCAAGCCTTTGCTGGAAGTCAAAGGCCTGCCATTGATGCAGTGGCCCATGGAGGCCCTGCACAAGGCCGGATGTGCCCGGCTGGTGGTGAACACGGCCTGGCTGGGTGAAAAGATTGAGGCACGATTCGCGTCGTGGTCAGACCAGCACCCCGGCGCGCACATCGCGTACTCCCATGAAGGTGTCGACTTTGGCTACGCGCTGGAAACCGCTGGCGGTATTTCCCGCGCGCTGCCGCTGCTCGACGATGTCTTCTGGGTGCTCGCAGGCGACGTCTACGTGCCAGACTTTGTTTTCAGCCAGGACAACGTTGACCGGTTTCGGGCCAGTGATCACCTTGCCCACCTGTGGCTGGTGCCGAATCCGGCGCACAACCCCCAAGGGGATTTTGGTCTGAGCGCCGAAGGCAAGGCACTCAACCAGGCCGAAGAGCGCTTCACCTTCAGCACCATCGCCCTGTACCGGCGCGCACTGTTTGAGCAGCCGTGGTGCCACACGCGGCCCGGCAACCCACAGGGCAGCGCGGCGGCCCTGGCGCCCTTGTTGCGCGCAGCGATGGACGCCGGCCTCGTCAGCGCCGAGCTCTACACCGGGGCCTGGACCGATGTGGGTACCCCGGAACGCCTTGCCGAGCTGAACCAGGCCCGACACGCCTGAGTTGCGATTTTTGCAAAAAAATGGGCCCCTGAAAGGGCCCATTTGTTGACGTGACGTCAAGCCAAGCTCACGGCACTTGAGGCGGTTCCGCTGGCCCACATACGGGCGGCGGCGTGCATTTTCCACTGCCTTTACCGGAACCCTTGCCCGAGTCTTTGCCCGAACCCTTGCTCCCGCACTTGCCAGAGTTCTTGCCGGAGTTTTTCCCGGAACCCTTGCCGTAGCTCTTTTTCCAGCGGCTTCCGGTCCAGGAAGAACCGCAACCGCGACCGCCACTGACTTCGGTCATTTCTTCCAGATTCAACACTCGCATCGTCATCTCTCCTTCAAAGTGTTTCCCCACAGGGGCTTGCGCCCGCAGCATCCATACAAGCGATGTGACATCGCCTCAAAATGAGTACAAAACGAATCATCACATTTTGTTTCGTACGGAAAAGGCATTATAAGCAATGTGACAAATTTGGCAAATGAGGGGCGGGGATTTCCGAAAACGCATGAGACAAGCCCGCCCGCCCGGCGACAGCAGGGTGCGCGCACAATTGCGGCATGTCACGCCCTGCCTACCCCTCAGCGTCGCCAGCGTTCGGCGCAGTCGCCACCACCGAAGAGCGCTTCCTCATGGGTCCCGGGCAACTGGACAGCTGGCTGGAGGACGCCGAGGCGTTGCGCCTCAGCCAACCCATGCCGGACCGCGCTGCCTTGACCGATTTGTGGCGCGCGGGCCAGGCCGAGTACGCCAGGCTGGAGCTCAGCGAACCCGGCATTGCCGACCGCCCCGCGGTCAAGCCCTTGCCCAAAGCCATGGACAAGCACATCGCCGCGTTGGTCGAGCGCGAGGGCGTCAGCCGCACCTTCGACACAGTGCCCGTCGCCTTCGGGCTCGTGCCGCTGGATGCCCTCATCGTTTCGCAGTACAGCATGACCCGGGCGGTGGTGGACCACATCGCAGCCGGGCACCCGGCACCCATCAGCCCACGGCGTCTGGCCGAGCTGTGCTTGCCCCTGAAAGCGCCCGCAGCCAGCTTTCGCCTGGCCGGGCGTTCCGAACGGGAATTCACTTTTGTCTCAGATGCCCACGACATGCGTTTTCTGGATGCCCAGGTGATTGAGCCCTTGAGCGTGCAGCAGGCGCCCGTGATGGGACACCCGCAAGCGGTGGTGGCGCTCACCGTGGGGTTCAGCGCCAACCTGCTCAATGCCGTGCGCTTCAACGGACGGATCGCCCTCAACAACGGTCACCACCGGGCACTGGCCCTGCGCGCCCTGGGCCTGACACACGCGCCCTGTCTGATCCAGCCCTGTGCCTCAATGGAGGATGTGCAACAGGCGGCGTCCTCGGAAATCCTGCACAACGCCGATCTGTACTTCAACGCGCCCCGTCCACCGCTGCTGCGCGATTTCGACAATCCTTTGCTGGCGCACAGCTTTGCCGCCCCGCGCATGCGCCGGGTCCTGACCCTCAAACTGGACGTGCAACGGCGGCTGCTGGCGCTCTAGGGTCTGTGAACACCCATTGCCCCTCATCCCCGAAGAATCGCCAAGCCATCGCACAATCATGACCATGGACAACACCAACCCACACACGATTTACGCCCAACGCCGAGCACGCCTGGCTGCCCAATTGGGCGCCGGTGGCATCGCCATCGTGCCCACGGCGCCCGAACAGCCGCGCAACCGCGACAGCGATTTCCTGTTTCGCCACGATTCCTATTTTTATTACCTCACCGGCTTCACCGAGCCCAACGCCTGGCTGGTGTTGACCGCCGAGGGCGAGAGCACGCTGTTTTGCAACCCCAAAGACGCCGAGCGCGAAGTGTGGGATGGCCTGCGCCTGGGCCCTGAAGCCGCGCCCGACACGTTGGGCGTGAGCGCTGCCGTGTCCAGCGCAGACCTCGACTCCCGCCTGCCCAAGCTGCTGGAGAACCGCAGCGCGGTCTGGTACCCCTTCGCCACCCACAAGACCCTGGCCGGCCGGGTCAACGACTGGCTGGACCCGGTGCGCGCGCGGGTGCGCTTCGGTGCCGTGTGTCCCGAACAACAGCGCGATCTCTGCGGGCCGCTCGACGAAATGCGGCTCATCAAAGACGCCCACGAGCAGGATGTGATGCGCCGTGCAGCGCAGATCAGTGCGCGGGCCCACATCCGTGCCATGCAGCGCAGCGCGGCCATGTTGCGGGCGGGGCAGGATGTGCGCGAATACCACCTGGACGCCGAACTGCTGCACGAATTCCGGCAGCAGGGCTCGCAGTACCCCGCCTACGGCAGCATCGTGGCGGCCGGGGCAAACGCCTGCATCCTGCATTACCGCGCCGATGCCGCACCGATCCGCGACGGCGAGCTGGTGCTGATCGACGCCGGCTGCGAGCTGGACGGCTACGCCAGCGACATCACGCGCACGTTCCCCGCCAACGGTCGGTTCACCGGCCCACAACGCACGCTGTACGACCTGGTGCTGGCGTCACAAGAGGCCGCCGTGGCAGCGACCCGAGCCGGCGCACGCTTCACCGATCCACACGATGCCACGGTGGCCGTGCTGGCCCAGGGTCTGCTGGATGTCGGCCTGCTGGACAAAAACAAGGTCGGAACCGCGCAGGACGTGATCGCCAACCGCAGCTACTTCCCGTTCTACATGCACCGCACCGGCCACTGGCTGGGCATGGACGTGCACGACTGCGGCAGCTATGTCGAACCCGGTGAACTGGGCCAGGTGAAGGAGCGCAAGGATGCGCTGTCAGGCGAAGTCATCAAGGACCGGCCCAGCCGCATCCTGCGGGCGGGTATGGTGCTGACCATCGAGCCGGGCCTGTATGTGCGCCCCGCCGAGGGTGTGCCGGAGCCGTTCTGGAACATCGGTATCCGCATCGAGGACGACGCCATCGTCACCGACACGGGCTGTGAGCTGATCAGCCGTGGTGTGCCGGTGACAGCGGACGAGATCGAAGCGCTGATGCGCGGTTGAACGCCAGACCACCTGCCATGCAACTGCTGAGCGTCAACACCGGCCTGTCCAGGCCTTTGCGCGTGGCCGGTGGGCGCAGTGTGCTGTCGGCCATCGGCAAGGCCCCGGTGGCGGGTCCTGTGGCTGTCGTGGCGATGGGTTTGCAGGGGGACGATCAGGCCGATCCCAGCGTTCACGGCGGTCTGGACAAGGCGGTCTATGCCTACCCGACCGAGCACCTGGCTTTCTGGGCGCAAGAGCGGTGCGAACACCGTGTGAGCCTGTTCGACGCCCCCCTGCCGTTCGGCTTCATGGGCGAAAACCTGAGCATTTCCGGCCTGCTGGAGGCGGAGGTCTGGATCGGCGATACCCTGCACTTTCCCGACTGCGCCCTGCGTGTGACAGCGCCGCGTGAGCCTTGCTTCAAATTCACCGCCATCATGGGTTTCTCCCAGGCTGGCAAACGCATGATGCAGCAAGGCTGCCCCGGCTTTTACCTGTCGGTGGCGCAAACAGGCCACATCCAGGCGGGTCAGGCGTTCACACTGGAGCCCGGTCAACGCGGGCTGACGGTGAGCGAAGCCTTTCAGGCCAAGCGCATCAAGCACCTGCGTTGAACGCCCGCGACGCTTTCACCCTTATGCTGTGGGGGCCGTTCAATCCGTTGTTCCTGCGGCGAACGGGCGACAATGGCGTGATTCGATTCCAGCCACTTTCCTGAGACACCACCCCATGAGCACCGAACGCGTTCTGTTTGCCTTTGTCATCGTGCTGGCGCTGACGCTCAACGTCGGTTTCATCGCTGGCGACATCAACGACATCAACCACCACAACGTCTACGAACTCTTCGCCGCGCTGGTGGTCAGCCTGATCGCCACGGTGATGAAGTTCGGTGATCGCTCCCCTCTGGGCTCCAGCATGCTGGCCACCAGTCTGGTGGCCGATCTGCAGCTCATCGCCGCCGCCACCGCCTGGGGGTTTTACGCTTCTGGGGGCGCCGCCCTCACCGCCCACCAAGGCGCAACGGTGGTCTCGTTGTCCATCGGTGCTGCGGTGGCCAACGTGGTCTCGGTGGTGTTGCTCATCATCGAGATGGCCAACCTGCGCCGCTGAAATTGCGCCGATGATCACCCCCGGCAACCGCACCCGCCACGGCATCTTCATTCTGCTGCGCCGCCTGCGCCAGCCGCTGGTGGTGCTCATTGGCGTGTACGCCGTGGCCGTGCTGGGCTTCACCCTGATCCCAGGCCAGGCGCCCGACGGCCAACCGTGGCGCATGGGTTTTTTGCATGCGTTCTATTTCGTCAGCTTCCTGGGCACCACCATTGGCCTGGGCGAAATCCCTTACCCTTTCACCGACCCGCAACGCCTGTGGGCCACGGCTTCGATCTACGGCACGGTGGTGGCCTGGTTGTACGGCATTGGCGCCCTGTTCGGCATCTTGCAAGACCCGCTGTTTCGCCGCATCCTGCATGAGAACGGCGTGGAACGCGCAGTGCGCCGCATCCGCGAGCCGTTCTACCTGATCTGCGGCTACGACGACACCGGCAGCCGCGTGGCCCGCGAGCTCTCGGAAGACGGTGCGCGCATGGTGGTGATCGACATCATGCCCCAGCGCGTGGACACCGTGGAGGTGGACGACCTCACTTTCAGCGTGCCCGCGCTCAAAGGAGATGCCAGCGATCCCATGTCGCTGGTACTGGCCGGCCTCAGAAGTCCGCATTGCGCTGGCGTGCTCGCGCTGACGGGCGACGACCAAGTCAACACCAAGATCGCGCTCACAGCGCACCTGCTGAACCCGGAGGTGCCGGTGCTGTCGACCGCACGGGACCATGCCTCGCATGCCCGCATGGCCGCCGCTGGCGCGGACCACATCATCAATCCTTACGACCAGTTCGCCGAGCGGGTGGCCACCTCGATCCGCACGCCCAGCCTGCAGGTGATCTACAACGCGCTCACGCTGCAACACGGCACAGCCATGCATGCGCGGCCCGACCTGCCCCACGGACGCTGGCTGCTTTGCGGCACGGGCCTGTTCACCCGCACGCTTCGGCGCCAGCTCGAGCGGCTGGACATCGAAACAGTGATCGTTGACCCGCACCTGGCCGACGAAGACATCGACGCACACAACTTCCACGGCGACCCCACCGACCCCTCTGTCTTGCGAGAGGCCGGCATCGAAGACGCCAATGCGATCGTGGCGGGCACCGAAATAGACGTGGACAACCTGGCCATCGCCCTGGCCGCGCGCCCGCTCAACAAGACGCTGGTCATCGTGGCGCGTCAAACCCAGCAGCGCAACACCCAGGTGTTCAAGGCCAGCCCGGCCCAACTGGTGATGCTCAACGGTCACGTGGCAGCGGCTGAGGTGTTGCGCGTGATTCGAGCCCCCCAGCTGGCCACGTTTTTGCGCAAGGCACGGGACGAAGACGAAGCCTGGGCGGAGCAGCTGTTGCTGCGCATGCGCGCCACGTTTGGTGACTCGGTCGTGGAGTCATGGTCCCTGGACATCATGCCGGCGCAAGCGCGGGCGGTGTGCACCGCTTTGAAACGCGGTGAAACAGTAGAACTGCAGCAACTGATGGTGCGCCCCAATGGCAGCCAGTACCTGGTGCGCGCCATTCCTTTGCTGCTGCAGCGCGGCAAAGAGCGCATCTTGTTGCCCCATCTGCACACGCCGCTGCAAGAGGGCGATCATCTGCTGTGCTGCGGTCAGGAGCGCGCGCGCGCCACCATGCGACACAACATCCTTGGGGTGGGTGTGCCCAAGGGCCCGGAAGGCAAATCGCTGTGGGTGGCGCCGGCGCTGCCCCAGAAAATGCTCATCGAACGCGATCCCGAAGATTCGGAAATGGGGCCGCTGACCCAGTCAGGCTAGGCGTCGGCGCGGCAGAAGGCATCGCAGCGAAACGCACGCAACCCGAGGATCGTGTGGGGCGACCGACAAGCGCAGGGTGTGCCTCTGGGCGCAGAAGGCGAAACCGCATTGGACCGGTTTGTCGTGCATTGAGCCGATGTCCCATCTGCCGCGCTGGCTCATGGGCCCCCGCCCAGCTCAGTCCTGCAGCCGGTCGCGTTCCTTCGTCGATGCGGCTGTTGAGGGCCATGGCGAGCGCCCTTCCGACGCGGCCACGCGCACATCGAGGGTGCCAGAGCGGATGTGCAGGTCGCGCTGGGGAAAGGGAATCGCGATGCCCCGCTGGTGCAACTCGTCGTCCAGAGCCCACATGAGGTCGGCATGGGCCGATCCGGGGCGTGTGGTGAGTATGCGGTCGGCCCACACGACCAACTCGTAGTTCATGGCGTTGTCGCCGTAGGCCACCAGCCAGACCGTGCTTTTTTTCTTGTCGGTTTCCATCACGCCGGGGATTCGCTTGGCGGCAGCAATGCCGGCTTCGCGCACCATTTCCTTGGGTGTGCCGTAGGCCACGCCAAACGGAATGTGCATGCGGCGGTAGGCATCACCCAGAGTCCAGTTGACCACGCGCCCGTTGATGAACTCCGAATTGGGGACGACTACGTCGAGGGCATCGTTGCTGGTGATGCGGGTGTAGCGCATCGCGATTTCGCTCACGTGGCCGCGCACACCCGACTCCAGCTCCACGAAGTCACCCACCTTCAGGCTGCGCTCGAGGAGAATGATGACGCCCGACACAAAGTTGCTCACCACATGTTGAAGGCCAAAACCCAGACCAACCGCCAGCGCACTGCCCAGCAGCGCGATGCTGGAGAGATCGATGCCCAGGTACTCCAGGCCGATCAAGGTACCGACCGCCCAGACGACATAGCGCAGAAGCCGGCTCAACATCAGCATGCCGGCGTATTTCCAGGGCTCGGTCGCTGCGCGTCGGGCCACGATGCGCTGCACCATGCGCTCCATCAGGCTCGCCACCCACCAGAGCACCACCACAAAAACCACCGCACTCGTCAAACCACCCACTGTGATGACGCTGGTTCCGATCGAGAAAAGGGTGCGCCCCATGAAGTCCACAACAAGCTGGCTGAAATCGGGGTTCATGAAGTGGGCCCAGGTGAAAAAATCGGCGGGTCGAACGATGACCGAGCAACAGATCGCGTCGCGAAATGGGCCCAGGTCGGCTCAGTATAGGGAGGCGGAGGGTCGGTGGACAGCGCTGTCGCACAATGGCATATCCGCAGACCCTGCCCCACCTTTTCCCACGATCTATGCCCGCTCCACACCTTGCCGAAACGGCAGCGCCTCGCGTGTTGTGCCTCACCATGAACCCCTCGGTGGATCTGGCCACCGAGACGCCCCGTGTGTTGCCCACCCACAAATTGCGTTGCAGCGATGCGGTGCACGACGCCGGCGGTGGCGGGATCAACGTGGCCCGCGTGATCACACGCCTCGGGGGTACTTGCGACTCGGTCTGCCCGGCCGGAGGGCCTTCAGGCCACTGGCTGGAAGTGCGCATGGCCCAGGATGGTTTGCGTTACACCACCATTCCGATTGCCGAAGAGACCCGGGTGAGTTTTTGCGTTCACGAAGGAGAGACCGGGGAAGAGTTTCGCTTCGTGATGCCTGGGCCGCGCCTCGCGGCGTCAGAATGGCAGGCCTGCCTGGACCACCTGACCCACATGGCGGTTTTTCCCGATTACCTGGTGGCCAGTGGCAGCTTGCCGCCCGGCGTGCCCGACGATTTCTACGCACGGCTGGCCAAGCTGTGCCGGGAGCGGGGGTCAAAACTGGTGATGGATGGCTCCGGGCCAGCGCTCGCGGCCGCTCTGGCTGAAGGCGTTTTTCTCTGGAAACCCAACCTCAAGGAGCTGACCGAGTTCACTGGGCTGGCGCTGCGCACGCCAGTCGAATGGCAAGCCGCGGCCGCTCGGTGTGTGGCCCGGGGCCAGGCCGAGGTGGTGGCATTGACCCTGGGCCACCTGGGGGCCTTGCTGGTCACCCGGGAGGGTATTTGGAGCGCCCCGGCGCTGGCCATCGAAGTCGCCAGTGCGGTAGGGGCAGGCGACAGCTTTGTGGGCGGCATGGTCTGGGGACTGCAAAGCGGTTTGTCGCTGCCGGACGCGTTCGCCTGGGGGGTCGCATCCGGGTCGGCGGCCCTGATGTCGGTGAGCACAGGCCTGTCCCGACGAGAAGATGCTCAGCAGCTGTTTCCCCGGGTTCGGCTCACCCAAGACCCGAACCCAGCCGCGGCCTGATTTCACCCGGCTTGCCAGGCTTGCCGCCGTTCGCGGCACTGTCGAGCAGGGCGATGGCCTACGGTCCGCCACCACGCCACCGAGCGGCCGGACGCCGGACGCCGGACAGCAAAACGCCTTCGCCCGAGCCGCGTTTTCATCGGCAACCCGCCCGGCAATGTCCCAAACATCTGTTGAATGGACCGCTGGTGCCATCGTGCATAATGCAAACCAGAATCGTTCTCATTCACATACAGGATTCAACACACCATGCATTTCAATGCCCTTGCAGCCGCCATTTTGGCCGCATCCTCGTTCTCGCTGAGCAGCCTACCTGCCATGGCCGCAGCCCCTGAACAAGCGGCAATCACCGCCGCCGCCGCCAGCCCAGACGCCGTCGCCCGCCACTATGCCGCGCTGGTATTTGCCAACTACAGCGACACGCTGGCGTCCGCCCAAGACCTGCAGGCCGCAATCGCTGTGTTCGTCAAATCGCCCTCGGAAGACGGGCTGAAGCAGGCCCGTCAGGCCTGGCGCGATGCGCGCGAGTTCTACGGTCAGACCGAGGCATTCCGTTTTTACGGTGGCCCCATCGACGACAAAAATGGACCCGAAGGCCAGATCAATGCCTGGCCGCTGGACGAAGCCTATGTGGACTACGTGGAAGGCAAGCCCAAGGCGGGCCTGGTGAACAACCTCAAAATCAAAATCACCAAGGCGGCCTTGATCAAGGCCAACGAGCGCGGCGGCGAAGAAAACATCAGCGCCGGTTGGCACGCCATCGAATTCCTGCTGTGGGGTCAGGATCTGAGCGAAACCGGCCCAGGTAACCGCTCGTTTGAAGACTACGTCGCGGGCAAAGGCGCCAACGCCGAGCGCCGGGCCCAATACCTCACCGTCGCCACCGCCTTGCTCGTGGACGACCTCACCGGGGTCACCCAGGCCTGGGCACCCAACGCGAAGAACTACCGCGCCCAGTTTGAAAAAGGCGGCAAAGAATCGGTGCGCAAAATGATTGTGGGCCTGGGTTCCCTGTCCCGTGGTGAGCTCTCGGGCGAACGCATGGAAGTGGCGCTGAACTCGCAAGACCAGGAAGACGAGCACTCCTGCTTTTCCGACAACACCCACCGCGATGTGGTCACCAACGCCAAAGGCATTCAAAACGTCTGGCTGGGTCGGTACCAGCAGCGCGACGGCAAGTCCCTGACGGGCCTGGGTCTGCGCGATCTGGTCGCAGTCAAAGACACCACACTGGCGGACAAGACAACCGCCCAGATCAACGCCTCGGTGACCAGTGCAGAAGCGATTCCTGCCCCCTTTGATCAAGCCATTGCCAAAGGTGCACCCGGTCGCCCTGCGATCGAGAAGACCGTGGCCAGCCTGGTGGCGCAGTCCAAGCTGCTGGGCGAATCAGCGTCTGCGGTCGGCATCACCAAGCTGACACTGGTGGCGCCCTGAACGGCTGCAGCGCCTGCGCCGCGTTTCGGCGTCACCCCTTCAAAAGGGGCGCCCGTGAGGTTCGCCAAGCCGGTTCCGAACAGGCGTTGAATCCCTACCTTTGAACCCAAAACGCCCATCATGACCCTTCTTCCCAAAGCCACGCGCTTTGCGCCAGCCATGGGGGCCGCTGCGGTTGTTGCAGCGGTACTCGCTTTGCACGGACAAGCCGGCGCTGAAGCCGACCCCGATCCTCTGGGGGAGAAGGTCGGAGGCAGTGGCACCGTCTACGCCACTGGCCGCAATGCTTTTTCGTTCCCGCTGGCCGACCTGAGCGACCCGGAACGCACACGCTTTGTGATCGGCAACTCCTTCTTCAAGCGCAACTGGGTGGAAGCCCCGGCATCCACCACCGCGCGCGACGGGCTGGGCCCTCATTTCATCGCGCGCTCCTGCGCGGCATGCCACACCATGGATGGGCGGGGCTCACCACCCGACTGGCCCAAGACCCTGGGCACCGAGCCCGAAAACACCGTGGCACTGCTGGTGCGCCTGTCGATTCCAGGCCAGGCCAGTGCCCACGCGGGCGTGGTGCCGGAACCCACCTACGGAGACCAGTTCAACAACGCCGCCGTGCAGGGCGTGAAGCCCGAAGGGCGGGTTGAAATTCGCAGCGAAACCTCGCGTGGTCGCTTCGCCGATGGCACGCCCTATACGCTGCAAAAACCCCTCTACACACTGACCGATCTGGCCTATGGCCCCATGGCCAAAGACGTGATGATCAGCCCGCGCATCGCACCGCAGATGATCGGCATGGGGTTGCTGGAAGCCATTCCTGAAAGCGAAATTCTGGCCAACGCACGGGACCAGGCGGCCAGTACTGGCCCCATCAAGGGCCAGCCCAACCGTGTATGGGACGTCTTTGCCCAAAAGGAACTGGTCGGGCGCTTCGGCTGGAAGGCCAACGTGGGCTCTGTGGCCCACCAATCGGCCGGCGCCTTCAATGGCGACATGGGCATCACCACCAGCGTCTTCCCTGGCGAAGCCTGCACACCAGCCCAGAAAGACTGCCTGGCTGCGCCCCACGGCGGCGGAAAAGCCAAGGGCGGCACGGGGCTTATTCCGGCCGCCCAGGCCTTGACCTCGCCGCCTGAAATAGACGACGAGACTTTCGCCCAGGTGGCGTTCTACACAGCCACCCTTGCGCCACCGGCCCGCCGCCATCCCAGAGAGCCCCAGGTGTTGCGTGGCCAGGCGCTGTTTGCTCAGGCGCAATGCGCCGCCTGCCACCGCCCCGGCTACACCACCGGTAAAGCCCTGTTCCCGAGCTTGAGCACCCCCCGCGTGAGCGGCCAGCGCATCTGGCCTTACACCGATCTTCTCTTGCACGACATGGGCCCTGAACTCGCCGACGGGCGCCCAGATTTTCTGGCCAGCGGCAGTCAATGGAAAACACCGCCGCTCTGGGGCATCGGCCTGTTCAAGGATGTCAACGACCACCAGCGTCTGCTGCACGATGGCCGCGCCAACGGCGTGCTCGAAGCGGTGTTGTGGCACGGTGGCGAAGCCCGGCTCGCGAAAGAGCACGTGCTGAAATTCAACGCCGCCGACCGCGCTGCGCTCGTGAAGTTTGTGGAGTCCCTGTGAAGCACCCTGCCGCCATCTTCCTCACCACTTTCTCCCTCACCCTGCTGTCACCACTGGGCTGGGCACAAGGGGCGTTGGTCCCGCCTGCCACCACGCCCACGGCCGCCGAGGCCGCCGCCCAGCCCATGCCTTATTACAGTGCTGAGCAAGCGCTTCAAGGCGTCTACGCCCACCAGTTGCCTGCGCAGGCACAGGCCTTCGAGCAGGCGTCGGATCAACTGCTGAGCCGCACCAACGCGCATTGCAGCGGACAGGCCACACTGACCGAACTGCGTTTGCAGTGGCAGCAGACACTGGTGAGCTGGCAAGCCTTGTCCAGCCCCGAGCTCGGGCCCTTGGTCACGCGCCGCTCACAGCGCGAAATCGATTTTTGGCCCACGCGAGAGCGACTTTTGCGACAAGCCCTGGCCAAGGCACCCCAGACGCTGGCCGACATGGAGCGCGTGGGCACACCCGCCAAGGGTTTTCCGGCCTTTGAACAATTGCTGGCCACCGCCTCTGAGCCAGCCCTGGCACCCGCCACCTGTCACTACGCTGGCCTGGTTGCCCAGGGCATCGCTGCCGAAGCCCGCTCACTGGACCACGAGGTGACCGCACTGGTCGAAAAGGACTGGAGCGAGTCGCCAGAAGACGCGGGCAGCGCATTTGCCGAATGGATCAACCAGTGGTTGGGCGGGCTTGAGCGGCTGCAGTGGGCGCACATCGAAAAACCCATTCAGACCCACCGCACCACCGGAGCGCCGAGCAGCGAACCCGTGGCCTTTCCCCGCCTCTCGCGTGAGGCCAATCTCGCCGACTGGCGCGCGCAATGGCAGAGCCTGCTGACCATGGCGCGTCTGCGACCCGGCCAGTACGCTGCGCCGCCATTGCCAGGCAAAGCGCTCGTGCCCATTGAGGCGCTGCTGATTGGCAAGGGGCTGGGGCCGCTGGCCCAGCGCTGGGCACAGGCGATTGACCGCACCAGCGCCGACCTCGCTGCGCTCACGCCACAGGCCGGCGAAACCGAGCTGCTGGCCATGACCCAGCGCATGAAAGCCGTGACTCTGCTCTACCAAAACGAAGTGGCGGCAGCACTCGATGTGCCGCTCGGGTTTTCATCGGCCGATGGCGACTGAACCCGAACACGGCCAATGCCCCCCCGATGAACGCGTTCCTGCCCAAAGGCCTCTCCCGCCGCCAGTGCCTTAAGGCGGCCGCAGGGAGCGTTTTTTTGCCCAGTGCCTGGGCCGATGTGTCCCTTTCTAAAACCACCTTGGTTGCGGCCTGGGTGGCCGACAACCAATACCGGGTGGGACTGATCGCAGTAGCAGGGGACACCTGGACGGCCCAACAGTCGGTCTCGGTGCCCACACGGCCCCACGCCCTGCTGACCGAACCGGGTGGCACGGTGCTGGCGATCGCACGGCGCCCCGGCGACTGGTTGCTGCGCTGGCGACCTGGTGTCCCAGAACAACAGCGATGGCACTGGATAGGGGGCGACCGACGCTTCAACGGCCACGCGATCGCCAGCGCCGACGGGTCGCACATCTGGACCACTGAAACCGATCTGGACACTGCGCAGGGTCGCCTGGGTGTGCGCGATGCGCGCAGCCTGGAGAAGGCGGATGAATGGGCCACCCACGGCATGGACCCGCACGAGTTGCAGGTGCTGCCCGAGCAGCTCGGCCGCTTCCCGGCCGGCACCCTGCTGGTGGCCAATGGCGGCATTCCCACCCTGCCCGAGACCGGACGCAGCAAACGCCACCTCGACCGCATGGACGCCTCATTGGTGGCCCTGAACCCAAATAGCGGCGAGCTGCTGGGGCAATGGCGGCTCGCTGACCCCTACCTGAGCATCCGCCACCTCGCCTGGGACGCGCGCTTCAAACGCCTGGGCATTGCCTTGCAGGCCGAACACCCCACCCCTGAAGAACGCTGGCAGGCGCCTGTGCTGGCGGTATGGGACGGCGAACGCCTCAGCCCCACGCCGGAGCCGCCCGACCTGCGCGGCTACGGTGGCGCGGTGACCGCAATGCCCGGTGGTGGATTCCTGATCGGCTGTCCCCGTGCGAACGTGGTCGCAGCCTTCGACGGCCAGGCCCGTTGGACACACAACCTGCCGTTGCCCGACGCGTGTGCGGTGGCCGTGAGCGAGGGTCAATGGTGGGCCGCTGGCAGCACGGGCGTGTTGCACACCGGGCCCGGCGCAGGCGGGGCCACCCAACTGGCTACCGCACCAGCCGCGGTACCGCATTGGGACAACCACTGGCAAGTCTGGCCGGGGGGTTGATTTCGCGGCAAAGCAATAGGCCGCTCCGCCCATCGGCGTTTCAGCCTTCACTGGTTTGGATCTGAGCCACCGCTCCCATCCTCTGCGCTGCCCTGGGGCTGGCACATTTCACCCGTGCGCCGGCATAAGCCTTGCTGGTCCAACCAACGGTGCGCATGGCCCGCGCAACCGGTCTGGCAAATCACCGCTTGCGCTTCTCGCCCCGGGCTTTCCACTGGTGCGCCCCTCCGAAGCGCCTGTCGCCGCGGTGGCGTGGTCACAGCAGCCACCTGCAAACCCCACAGCACCACCGTGCGCGAGCGCACCAGTTCGGCGCGCAAGCGCAGGTTGTCGGCTTCAATGGCAGACAGGCGCCGGGCCTGATGGACGATCTGGTCACCGACCCGTCGCTGTAGCGTGGCCACCTGTTGCAGCAACGCGCCGTGCTCGTCACTCAGGGTGCGCTGTGCCGGGTCCTGCGGCCATGGCCTTCGCAGTTGCAGGGCTCCGACGGGGGCAGGGTGGATTGGGTGCTTCATAGGCGCTCATCAGTCATGAACCCGCTTGTTGGGGGACCCGGTGATGGCCCGGCGGGCGTGTGGGTGCAGTGGGCCGTTGCACGGGGCCATCGCACGCTTCAATAGCCTGGCCCTCCACGCGCCAGACCCTGCGATGAAGTCGCCCGGTGGGGCGCTTGAAACACAGACAAGGTTTCCCGCGGCGCAAACTAGACCGACCTGCCACACCTGCTGGTGGAACCGGAATGGGCGGAAATGGGGGACATCGCGTCGGCGTCCCGTGCATAGAAAGCCCTGTCAATATCTGCTGCAAAAGGTCATCGGCTGGTTGGCAGGGCACGTCAATGTTAAGACTTGGAGGAAGTTGTCTGTCTGGCTGTCTGGCTGGCTGGAGAAGGAAGTGTATGCGAATGATTCTCAATTGCATAGATGGCGGAGTACTTTTATGCAGCGCCTCAAGGTTCGCGCGAGAATCGGACAGCGATTTCGCTCAAGTCACCGGAAACATGAGCCCCCCATGAAAGGCGACCCTCAAGCCATCAAACACCTGCAGGACCAACTCAAGAACGAGTTGACTGCGATCAACCAGTACTTCGTGCACTACCGCATGCTCAAACACTGGGGTCTGGACAAGCTGGCCAAGAAAGAATACGAAGAGTCGATCGGGGAAATGAAGCACGCAGACTGGCTCATGGACCGGATATTTATGCTCGACGGCCTGCCCAACTTGCAAGACCTCGGCAAACTCAACATCGGCGAGAACGTTCCCGAGATGCTGCAAAGCGATCTGGCACTGGAGCGCGGTGCGCAGGCCACCGTCAAGGACGGCGTGGCCTATTGCGAGTCGGTGCGGGATTTTGTGTCGCGCGACCTGCTCATGAAGATCCTGGACGACACCGAAGAGCACGTCGACTTCCTGGAAACCCAGCTCGAGCTGATCGAGAAGGTCGGTCTGCCCAACTACCTGCAAAGCCAGATGGGCGAGGTGAGCTGATCCCTCGCGGGAGGCGCGAGGGACCGACCCGGGAACCCACAAATGCATCAGGGTCGCTCGACAAACTTAATGCGAACCATTATCATGCGCATCAACTTTCCCTTCTCGGGTTGTTGCCATGATTGTTTGCGTTTGCCACCGCGTCAGTGACCACACCATCGCCAAAGCGGCCCGCTCGGGCCACAGCTTTGATGACATCCAGCTTGAGCTGGGTGTGGCCACCCAGTGCGGACAATGTGAATCCTGTGCCCGCGATGTCTGGGCCGAATGCCACCCTGGCCAGGCCATTGCCCACCTGAAACTCGAAGCCGTGCGCGCCAGCCTGCACGCCGCGAACGCAGCGCCCTGCGCCTGACGCTGCACCGCGCTCCAATGGAGCCTCCCATGGACGCGCTCAAGGCCCCACTCGTGGGCCAACCGCTACTCCACTCCTGAGCATTACGCCCTGTCTTCTGAAGGCGCCCCTGCCGCACAACCGCGAGCAGCGGTTCGCAGTGAAAATGTCAAAACTGAGTCACCCGCCTGTGGTCTGACACAGGTAGCCCGGAAAAGGGTTGCGACTTAGAATGTGCAATACGTTTTCACAATGCAATAAATCATCCGGAGACAACGGCCATGAGCAACGAATCCATTCAGGACACCAAGCGTGCCGAACTCAAGCGCGCGGCCCTTGAGTACCACGAGTTCCCCACCCCAGGTAAATTGGCCATCGCGGCCACCAAAACGCTCACCAACCAGCACGAGCTGGGACTCGCATACTCCCCTGGCGTCGCTGCGCCCTGCGAGGAAATCGTGGCCGATCCGGCCAATGCCTACAAGTACACCAGCCGCGGCAATCTGGTCGCGGTCATCACCAACGGCACCGCTGTTCTGGGCTTGGGTGACATCGGTCCACTGGCGGCCAAACCGGTGATGGAAGGCAAGGCCGTCCTCTTCAAAAAATTCGCCGGCGTCGATGTGTTCGACATCGAGATCAACGAGAAAGACCCCGCCAAGCTGGTCGAGATCATCGCCTCGCTGGAGCCCACGTTTGGCGCGATCAACCTGGAAGACATCAAAGCTCCGGACTGCTTCTACGTGGAGCGCGAGCTGCGCAAGCGCATGAAGATCCCGGTGTTCCACGACGACCAGCACGGCACGGCCGTTACCGTGGCGGCGGCCATGGTCAACGGCCTGAAGGTGGCCGGCAAGGACATTGCGCAGGTCAAGCTCGTGACGTCGGGCGCCGGCGCGGCCGCGCTGGCTTGCCTGAACCTGCTGCTCAAAGTCGGCCTGAAGCGCGAAAACGTGTTCGTCACCGACCTCGCCGGCGTGGTCTTTGAGGGTCGCACCGAATTGATGGATGAAGACAAGATTTTTTACGCGCAAAAGACCGATGCCCGCACACTGAAAGAAGTGATCGCGGGAGCCGATGTGTTCCTGGGCCTGTCCGCTGGCGGCGTGCTCAAACCCGAAATGGTCGCCAGCATGGCGCCGCGCCCTGTGATCTTTGCGTTGGCCAACCCCAACCCCGAAATCGCGCCCGAAGACGCGCATGCGGTGCGCGACGACATCATCATGGCCACCGGGCGCAGCGACTACCCGAACCAGGTCAACAACGTTCTGTGCTTCCCGTACATCTTCCGTGGCGCGCTCGACGCTGGTGCCTCTACCATCACCGATGAGATGGAGATTGCTGCGGTGCACGCCATCGCCGAGCTGGCCCAAGCCGAACAGAGCGAAGTCGTGGCAGCTGCTTATGCCGGCGAAAAACTGGCATTCGGCCCTGAATATCTGATACCCAAGCCGTTCGACCCCCGTCTGATGATGAAGATCGCGCCGGCCGTGGCTCAAGCTGCGGCAGACAGCGGCGTGGCTTTGCGCCCGGTCACCGACATGGAAGCCTACAAACAAAAGCTGCAGAGCTTCGTGTTTGCCTCTGGCACCATCATGAAGCCCATTTACGCAGCCGCCAAAATGGCCAGCCGCAAACGGGTGGCGTATGCCGAAGGCGAAGAAGAGCGCGTGCTGCGGGCCTGCCAGATCGTGGTGGACGAGGGCCTCGCCCGCCCCACCCTGATCGGCCGCCCAGCGATCATCGCGCAGCGCATTGAAAAATTTGGCCTGCGCCTGCGGGAAAGCCTGGACTACGACGTGGTCAACGTCGAACAAGACCACCGCTACCGCGACTTCTGGCAGACCTACCACCGCATGACCGAGCGCAAAGGCGTGACCGTGCAGTTGGCCAAGATCGAAATGCGCCGCCGCCTCACCCTGATCGCTGCCATGCTGCTGCACAAGGAAGAAGTCGACGGCATGATCTGTGGCACCTGGGGCGGCACCCACAACCACCTGGAGTACATCGACCAGGTGATCGGCAAGCGCGTGGGCGGATGCGCCCGCACCGAGCAAGACGTGCGGGTGTACGCCTGCATGAACGGCCTCATGCTGCCGGGTCGCCAAGTGTTCCTGGTCGACACCCACGTCAACTACGACCCGACAGCCGAAGAGCTGAGTGAAATCACTGTGATGGCCGCTGAAGAAATGGTGCGTTTCGGCCTGCAACCCAAGGTCGCGCTGCTCTCGCACTCCAACTTTGGCTCGTCCAGCCAACCCAGCGCACTGAAAATGCGCCGCACGCTCGAGCTGCTCAAGCAGCAGGCACCCTGGCTGCAAGTCGACGGGGAAATGCACGGCGACGTTGCCCTGGACGCCGAATCCCGCAAAGGCATCATGCCCCACTCGCCCCTGGAGGGCGACGCCAACCTGCTGGTGCTCCCCAACATCGACGCGGCCAACATCGCCTACAACCTGCTCAAGACGGCAGCTGGCGGCAACATCGCCATCGGCCCGGTGCTGCTCGGCGCAGCCAAGCCCGTGCACATCCTCACGGCCAGCGCCACGGTGCGCCGCATTGTCAACATGACAGCCTTGACCGTGGCCGAAGCCAATGTGCAGGGTGAGGCTTCGTAGAAAAAGCAAGCACTAACTTTTCCGACCCTTTGCCGCACTGCACCATTGCCTATAAATTCAGCAATGACTTGCTTTTTTGCACCGAGTCGGGCACACTTGCGGCCTTGATTCACAGGGTTAACCCGCCCCTTCATTGACCTCAGATGCGATCGATTGCAAAGGTCATGGTGGCGGGTTGATCGCATCAGGACAAGGACTTTCATGGATCTGAAATGGATCCGGAGCAAGCACTGGATGGGCAAGAAGCGCAGCGTTGGATCGCTGGCAGCGGTCCTGGTGATCACGGCCGGCACTTATTGGGTGCAGGCCAGAGCACCCCAGACAGCGGCTTTGCCAGACCCTGCAGTGGCGTCGGTGTTCACCACCGGACTGCCCGAGCAAGGCCATGAAATGTTGGTGCAAATTCGGCAAGGCGGTCCATTCCGGTACGAGAAGGACGGCACTGTTTTCGGCAACCGGGAGCGTTTGCTCCCTGACCAGAAACGGGGCTATTACCGCGAATACACCGTGCCCACCCCGGGGCTGAACCACCGAGGAGCGCGCCGCATCGTATGCGGTGGACAGCGGCCTCAGCGTCCTGATGCGTGTTATTACACCGAGGATCACTACAACAGCTTCAAGCTGATTTTGCAGTGAACCTCGGTAGCTTGAGTTGATCTGATCTTTAACTTTGACTTTGAAAGAGACACGGAGATGGACACACCACTTCGTAACGTAAAACCCAATATCGTTCAGTCGATTCGCGCCTATAGCGTGAAAGACCTGCAGGCTGCGGCCGAGCAGTTGGGTCACCACTTCCTGTATGCCAACCTGGCCAAAGCCCAGAGCAAACAGGACGTGCTTGAATTGATCGCGGCGCAATACACGCTGCCCACGCACTTCGGGAAAAACTTCGACGCGCTGTACGACTGCATGACCGATCTCGTGCACAAGTCTGGCCCGCAGACGGGTTTCATCGTCGTGCTGGAGCACATCCCTGCCCACGCCAAGTTCGACAAAGAAGCCCGTGAGCAACTGCTCGACATCTTCCGCGACACGGCCGACTACTGGCACGACCGCAAGATCCCGTTCCGTTGCTTCTATTCGTTCTCGGTCGCTCGCGCGTCCAAGGGTGAAACGCAGATCGAGGTCGAAAACGAAGGGCCCATGCCCACGGACAAGCTTCTGGATGTGAGCCCCATGGCACTCCGCATGAGCAGCCCGTTCAACGCGGGTTACTGGCTCAACGCAGCCTGACTGGACGCCCCCTGCGCCGCGCCTTTGGCGCGTCACCACCCACTGGGGGGCAACATCTTTGGCCCGGCAAAGCCGGTTCCACGGTGTTCTGGACAGGGGTCACTTCGATTCAAAAGCCGCTGTTTCCGCAGCGGCTTTTTTACGCCTGTACGGCCTGGACGAGGGCCACATATTCGTGCACAGGCACCTCTTCGGCTCGACGCTGGAGGTCAAATGTGCCGGGAAATTCTCGGGCTTCCAGCCAGCGGCCCAGGGTATTGCGCAGGATCTTGCGGCGCTGACTGAACGCCACTTGCACCATCTCGCCGTACAAACGCAAATCGATCGCAGGCGGCTCGGCCAGCGGCACCATGCGCACGATGGCACTGTCCACGCGCGGCGGCGGGTCAAAGCTCGTGGGCGGTACAAACAAGACGTTGTTCATGGCATAACGCCACTGCAGCATCACGCTCAGGCGGCTGTAATCGCTCGTGGCAGGTTGGGCCACCATGCGGTCGACCACTTCCTTTTGCAGCATGAAATGCTGGTCTTTCACCACATGGACATGGTCCAGCAGATGGAACAGGATGGGGGTGGAGATGTTGTAGGGCAGGTTGCCCACAATGCGCAGCGAGGCCTGGGTGTTTGCTTCGCCCACCACCGTATGTGCCAGAGCGGTGAAGTCAACCTTGAGCACATCGGACTCCACCACATCAAGCTGCTCATGTGCCCGCAAGCGCACGACCAGATCCCGGTCGAGTTCGATCACGGTCAAGCGACCCAGGCGTTCCACCAGCGGCTGCGTGAGGGCGGCCAGTCCGGGCCCAATTTCTACCATGGCATCGCCGGCCACCGGATCGATAGCCTGCACGATGGCATCGATGATCAAAGCGTCGGTGAGAAAGTGCTGACCGAAGCGCTTGCGCGCAATGTGTTTCATATGGGGGACTGTGGCGAATGCTCGCTGTCCATCAGGGACGGGGCGGCTCGCGGAACTCGACAAAGGCCCTGGCGCGCACATCTTGCGACCAGGTTTGCAAGGCTTGGGCGGCCTTGGCTTCACGCACCATGCCCTTGGCCGCATCCCGCTGCTCGCGGTCGGTCAAAGCCCGGTTGCGGCGCTCTTCCAGGCGGATCAGGTGCACCCCGAAGCGGGACACCACGGGCGCCGACATCTCACCGGGCTTCAAGGCGTCCATGACTTCTTCGAACTCGGGCACAAACTGGCCGGGGTTGACCCAGTCCAGGTCACCGCCGGCCTGTGCCGAACCATCCTGGCTGTGTTCGCGGGCCAGGGTTTCGAAATTGGCCTGCCCGCTAGCGATCTGCTCGCGCCAGCGAGCGAGCTGGGCAACCGCTGCGGCTTGCGTCAGCTGCGGCCCTGGGCGCAAGAGAATGTGCCGGGCATGCGACTGGGTCACGACGAATGCCGCCGCCGATCCCTGCCGCTTCTCCACCAGCTTGAGCACGTGAAAACCGGCGGCACTGCGCAGCGGTCCCGCCACGCCACCCACAGGCAATGATCGCGTGGCTTCAACAAAGAGGGGCGGCAGGCGATTGGCCGAGCGCCAACCAAAAGACCCACCATTGGCCGCTTCCGGCGCATCGGAGTTCTGCCGGGCCAGTGCGGAGAAATCAGCACCCGCAACCCTCGCATCGTCGGCCACGCGTTGCGCTTTGGCCTGAAGCACCGACACTTGCTGGGCACCAGCGGACTCAGGGACTTGCACCAGCACATGGCTCAGATTGAGCTCCAGGGCAGCGGGATTGTTGTGGTTTTGCTCGCGGATGAACTCATCAATATCGGCTTCACTCACCCGCACACGTTGCTCCACCTCACGTTCGCGCAGGCGTTGCAGCAACAATTGGCTGCGCAACTCATTGCGCAAGCGCTGAATGTCCAGGCCTTCGGCAGTGACCCGGCGGCGGAAATCTTCCAGGCTCAGCTGATTCTGGGCAGCAATGCCCTGTTCGGCTTGCAGCAACGACGCTTCGTCCACCCGCAAACCCAGATCACCGGCTTCCTGGAGCTGCGCCCGCTCGGCCACCAGCTGCTCCATCACCTGACGAGCCAGCTCATCGCGCGGGGGCAACGCCACACCCTGCTGGGCAGACTGCTGCTCGATGCGCAGCAGGCGCTGGCGTACTTCGTTGTTCGTGATGGGCGCTGAATTGACCAGCGCGACGATGTAATCCACCGTGAGAGAGCCGCTCTGCGCCGCGGGCAGTGCAGCCTGGGCTCGCATCTGGTCACTCAGCTTGAGCGACTGCGCCGCAGCGGGAAGCCCCAGAGAGGACACCAGGCCTCCCAACAACAAAGCACGGAAACAGGCAGATAGGTTCATGAAACGGATGCTCATCAGTCGTAGGTAGGGTACCGGCTCGGCGGGTTGACTTCCTCACGCAGGTAGCGGTAGCCCGGCACGTTGGTCTGCAGGCTCTGCAACGAACTGGCGCCTACCCTGGAGAAGCCGGAGAACTCGAGCTGGAACAGAATGCTCTCGTTGGACTCGGTGGTGCTGGTCTGCAGGCGTTGCAACACCACACGACCCAGCCAGCAGCCAGCGTCGTATTCGAAACCGGCCACGAGATCGACCACTTTGCGATCGAGCATGCTGTAGTTGATGCGACCCACGCTGTACCACTGGTTGGGGCCCAGGGCCCGGCCCGGCGATGGATCTGGTGCGCGGCCCAAGAGGGAGGCCAACGGCCATTGCCAACCCAGGTCCAGATACTCACTCGTCTCATCACGATCGTAGCGATAAGCCGCGCTTAACACTTTGTAAGGTCCGGGGACGTAACGGCCACCTACCGTCAGGCGCTCGCTCCGGTTGTCTTCGAAGTTGAACTGCACCGTCGAGTCCAGTGACCAGCGAGGATCCCATTGAACACGACCAGACAGCAGCATGTCGCCGAAACCCTTGCTCACGGCTGTTTCGTCGGGCAGCGTCACGTTTTGGTCGGTCAGGTAATACCGCTGAGCAAGGGACAGGCGAGCCACCTCGGCGCCAGTGTCAGGCGAGATCAGGCGAGAACTCGCGCCCATGGTCACCGCACGCGTGTCGGAGATGCGATCGCTGCCGTTGAAGGCGTTTTCCGCATACAGGGTGGCCAGGCTGAGATCGCGCGAACCTGAATCGTAGTTGGGCAGCCCACTTTGGTCACGGTAGGGTGTCCAGGTCAGGAAGGCCCGGGGTTCCAGGGTCTGGGTGAAATCGGTGCCAAAGAACTGTGTCGAGCGCTCAAACGTCAAGCCGCTGTCCACGCTCAGAGTGGGCACCACCCGCGACGCAGCCACATTGGCACCACCATTGGCGCCAATGGTGCTGTACTGGGTGCCGTGCAACTGGGCGCTGGGCTGCACATACCAGCCCGACGCCTGCACACGCCGCGACAGACGGCCCATGAGCAAGGTGCGATCCCCCCCCTTGCTCAATGTCGAATCGGCCGCCAGCGCTGAGCGTTCAAACCGGGTGAAGTTGGACTGCATCGAAACGTCCCAGTCGGGTGATCCGAGAATCGTCTGGTTCGGTTGCCTGTAGTTGACCCACGAAACCGGCAATATGTCGAAAGGCGGCGTGTAGGTTGCATCATCCACTTGCAGCGCTTGCCATTTGTACACGCCAGTCCCGACTGACCATGGCCCCTTGGCCCAGCCCAGCGTGGCATCCGAGCCCAATAGCCGGGAGGTGAGTCCTGTGATGGAACGCGGAAAATCGCTCCAGTAATTGTCGTCACTCACGCGGTTGAGCCTCAAGCGCAAGCCAATATCACTGCCGCCCGCAAATGCCGGCACAAGCGTCTGCCGATGTTGCAGGGAATAGGACCAGCGATCTTCATCGCGGAGCTGGTCCGAGGGCATGAAGGCCCCCTGCACATAACCGCTGAAGCTGGGTTCAAGGTAGCGCAATTCCCCCCCCAGGTCCACGCCGCGCTTGGACATCACCCGGGGCGTGAGGGTGGCGTCCATGTTGGGGGCGATGTTGAAATAGTAGGGTGCCGCCAACTGAACACCGCTGTCGCTGTCAATGCTCATGCTGGGCGGCAAGGCGCCCGACTTGCGTTTGTCGCTGAGCGGAAAGGTGAGATAGGGCGCTGCCAGTATGGGCACCCCCTTGAACTCCAGGACACCGCCTTTGGCCGTTCCGACATCTTCTGCGGTATCCAGCTCAATGCTGGAGGCCCGGATCAGCCAATCGGGCATCCACTGGCTGCCCGGCAAGCGCTCGCAGGTCGAATAGCGACCATCCTGCACCACCACGGTATTGCGATCGACAAAATCGATGCGGCTGGCATCACCCACACCACCATTCTTGAGCAGCTGGTATTCGGGTTGCTCGAAGTGGCCCTTGAAGGTCTCCACATTCATTTGCATCTCGGGGCCGGTGAACCGATCACCGTTGCGGTTGATCAAGACGTTGCCACTGGCTTTGGCTTCCTGACTCTGCTGATCGAACTCCAGGCGGTCGGCACGAATCACGGTGTCATGACGCCGCAGCTCGACCTCGCCCTCAAACACAGTCTGCGTCTGGGACTTGCTTTCCATGCTCTGGCTGCGCACAAAGGTTGGCAGGGCATCCCGTACCTCGACCGGCAAGGTCTCAAGCAGTTCGCCGCCGGACTTCAGACTCAGCGGCGCTCCGGTGTCCTGGACCACGTCCTGGGCCCAGGCGCTGGTCTGGGCCACGACTGAGCCGAGCGCCAGTGCAGCCAGCGCGCCGTAAACGGCCAGCGAAACCAAGGTGGGTTGCGGCACGCCAGCGGGCCCCTGCAGGCGCTGGAGCCGAGGCAAGGGCGCGGGCTTGGACAAGCGCTTTGCGCTTCCAGACAGGCTGCGCCGGGAAGTTTTGAGAGTGTGTTTGGCAGATTTCATCTAGGCGGTGTGAGGCAAAACGGCCGTCTTAGAACGCTGGGGAATCGGCCACCTGCAGCATATCAGCAGGGCCACGAAAAGCACACGGCCGCCCAGGGCGCCGTCGCAAGGGATCAGTAAACTCTCAGGCGATTATCCTACGCCCTTCAGCGCGCGGTTTGCGTGTTGACCCCAACACCTGCTTTATGACCCCTCTCAGCACCGACGTGACCTGGACCGAACCTCTCCGCGAGGCAGCCTTTGGCGGGTGGCTCTCTGCCCTCAGCGGCCCCCAGGGGCTGGTGATCAACAGCTTGCGTCCAGCCTCAGCCGACGCCAGTTTCCGCCGCTACCTGCGGATCGACACCCACACCGGCGGCACCCGCATCATCATGGACGCGCCGCCCGAGAAGGAGAACTGCAAGCCATTTGTGCAGGTTGCGCAACTCATGAAAACCGCGGGCCTGCTGGTGCCCGACGTCCTGGCCTGGGACGAGCCCCAGGGTTTCATGCTCCTGCCCGACCTGGGGCAGCAGACCTGGATGGAGCAGATCCAGCCCGAAGTCCCGGCCGCCAACTTTGAGCGCTACAACCAGGCCACAGACACGCTTTTGGCCTGGCAACTGGCCTCCAAACCTGGTGTGCTGCCGCCCTACGACGAACCCCTGCTGCGCCGCGAGCTGCAATTGTTCCCTGATTGGTACCTCGCGCAACACAAAGGGCTCACACTTCAAGGCGCTGAAGCCGAAACCTTGAAAAAGACCTTTGACACCATCGTCGAGCGCAACCTGGCCGCGCCCAGTGTCTACGTGCACCGCGACTTCATGCCGCGCAACCTGATGATTCCGACGCAGCCCGGGACAACCTCGGCCCAGCAACTCGGTGTGCTCGATTTCCAGGATGCCGTTTACGGACCCATCACCTACGACATCGCCAGCCTCATGCGCGACGCATTTCTCACCTGGGAAGAAGACTTCGTGCTCGAGGTCACCATCCGCTATTGGGAAAAAGCCCGCAAAGCCGGTCTGATGGATTTCGAAGACTGGCACGGCGACTTTGGCGCTTTCTACCGCGCCGTGGAATGGATGGGCCTTCAGCGCCACCTCAAAGTGGCCGGCATCTTTGCCCGCCTGACCTTGCGGGATGGCAAGCCCAAATACCTGGCGGACACGCCGCGCTTCATTCACTACATCCGCCACGCCGCGGGACGCTACCGCGAACTGGGCCCTTTCCTCAGGTACATCGACAAAGTCGAAGGCCTGGAGGCCGCATCGGGTTATGCCTTTGGGCGCGTCTGATCAACGGCCACACCCCATGCCCCGCTTCCACTGCCCTTCTCCCCTCACCATCGGCGCCGAATTCGATCTGCCTGCCTCAGCCGCCCGCCATGTGCAGGTGCTGCGCCTGCAACCCGGCTCTACCATCACCCTGTTCAACGGCGATGGCGGTGAACACAGCGCCACCGTCTTGCGCATGGGGCGCTCCGCCGTGGCCGTGCGTGTTGACGCCCACCACGATCTCGAGCGCGAACCCCTGCGTGCGGTGCACCTGGCCGTGGGCATGCCCGCCAACGACCGCATGGACTGGCTGGTCGAGAAAGCCACGGAGCTCGGCGTGGCCAGCATTCAACCTTTGCACACCTCACACAGTGTGTTGCGGCTCAGTGGCGAGCGTGCCCTCAAAAAGCAGGCCCATTGGCAGTCGGTCGCCGTGGCGGCCTGCGAACAATGTGGCGCAAACCGCATTCCGGCGGTGCATCCGGTGCGCGAATTCGCCGCCTGGCTCAAGGAGGCGTCTGCGGGTGAAGACACGAAAGCGTTGCGCTGTGTGCTCTCTTTGGCCGACGGCGCGCTCCGCCTGCCCGAGCTGCGGACCGGGCTCGCGGCCACCCAGCCCATTCTTTTTCTCAGTGGGCCCGAAGGCGGACTGTCTGCGGCCGAAGACGCCCAGGCACGGGGCGCCGGCTTTGCGCCGGTATCACTGGGACCGCGTGTGTTGCGGGCAGAAACGGCAGCGCTGGCGGCCTTGATGGCGGCACTGGCCATTTGAGCCACCGTCAGCCACACCAGAGGGCCCCGCTGCATGCCGGTCTGCGAAACAAGATCATCGCGGCTGCGCCTGGGCAGCAGCATGGAGATTGGCAGGCGGGTCGCGCTGGCAGAACTCGTCACACCCACCGCAATGGAGTGGCCAAGCTCGGCTGAATCAGCCCCCAAGGTCAGCAGCCCAACGCGCTGCAGACCTCCGTCGCATGTCCACCATCCCTTTTCGCACCACCCACCGCACCAGGCCGCCGTTGTGCAGCGTCCTGGCGCTTGTCGCCTCGCTGTCGGGTTGCGGCGTGCTGCCAGCGCTTGAAGGGCGCCACGAAACCCGCGCCTTTGACGACACAGCGTCAACGCGGCTGGGGCAGGCCAGCGCACCACCCGCGCAGACGCATCCAGGTCAATCCGGCGTGCTTGCCTTGGCCGAAGGACGTGAAGCCTTTGCCACGCGCATGTTGCTGGCCGAAGCGGCCGAACGCAGCCTGGATGTGCAGTACTACATCTGGCACCCAGATTTCACCGGCACCTTGCTGATGCAGGCGTTGCGGCAGGCAGCAGACCGCGGTGTGCGCGTGCGCCTCCTGTTGGACGACAACAACACCGAAGGGCTGGACGAGATCCTGGCGGCCATGGACAGCCACGCCAACATCCAGGTCAGGCTGTTCAACCCGTTTGTGCAACGCAACTGGCGCTGGCTCGGTTACCTGACCGATTTTGGCCGGCTGAACCGCCGCATGCACAACAAATCGTTCACGGCCGACAACCAGGCCACCATCATGGGTGGGCGCAACATCGGTGACGAATATTTCGACGCAGGCCAGGCCGTTTCCTTTGTTGACCTGGATGTGCTCGCGGTGGGTGCGGTGGTGCCGCGTGTGTCTGCCGACTTCGATCGCTACTGGGCCAGTGCCTCGGCCTACCCGGTGGCATCGTTGCTGCCTGCCGCCGCACCACAGGCCCTTGACGCTCTGACCCAGGGGGCCGCGCAGGTGCGCAGCAACCGGGCAGCAGAGCCCTACCTGACCGCTCTGGCGAAATCGGACTTTGTCCGGCGCCTGGTGGCCGGGGAGCTGGAGCTGGAGTGGACCACCGTGCGCCTGGTCAGCGACGACCCCGCGAAAGGGCTGGGACAAGCCCCACCTGAAGCGTTGCTGCCCAAGCGCTTGGCGGAGGTGCTGGGCAAGCCAGAACGGGAGCTGCTGCTGGTCTCACCCTATTTTGTGCCCACCGCCAGGGGCACCGAAGCGCTGACCGAACTGATGAGCCAAGGCGTCGCGGTGAGCGTGCTGACCAACTCGCTGGCCGCCACGGACGTGCCGGCGGTCCACGCCGGCTACGCCAAACGCCGGCCTGCACTGCTCGCGGCGGGCGTGAAACTGTTCGAACTCAAGCCCGACCGGGGTGAGGCCGCGCGCTCACGGCGTTCGGACCGGGGTTTGGCGGGCAGTTCGGGCGCCAGCCTGCACGCCAAGACCTTTGCGCTCGATCGCCGCCGCACCTTCGTCGGCTCCTTCAACCTCGACCCACGGTCTGCAGCGCTGAACACCGAATCGGGTCTGGTCATCGACAGCCCGACCATGGCAGCGGCCATCGCCGATGTTTTTGAGAACCACCTGGCCGCACGTGCTTACACGCTGCGGCTGAACGGCGAGGGCCGCATTGAATGGCTAGACCGCCCGTCGCCCGCAGCGCCTCCGCAGTTGCACCCTGCGGAGCCACAGACCCGGCTGTGGAAGCGGACCATGGTCAAGCTGCTGTCATGGTTGCCGATCGAATGGCTGCTGTGAGAGCGAAGGCTTTGATTTTGCGCAGGGCAACGGACCGGCCGCCAGACCCACGCCGCTGGGCGAACGCACGCTGCGCCCATTTGCGCGCTCCATGGAGCCTTGTTCGGTGCACATGCTGTCCGCAACACCTCACCGAGTTGGGACAGATCCTCCCGTCTCACAACCGGGGGCGCTTAAGATCCTCCACGTCCCTTGCGTCCATTTTTACCCTATGCCCACCACCGCCGACGTCCGCATCCGCAGCACCCGCCCGTTGATTTCCCCCGCCATCCTGGCCGATGAGCTGCCGATGAGCGACGCCGCCGCTGCTCGCGTGCATGAAGCCCGCCGCGCGGTCGCGCGGGTGGTCACCGGCCAGGACGACCGCCTGCTGGCCATCGTTGGTCCCTGTTCGGTTCATGATCCAGTGTCTGCGCTGGAATACGCACGCCGTCTGGAGGCGCTGGCGCAACGGCTCGCGCCCGACCTGCTCGTGGTGATGCGCGTGTACTTCGAGAAGCCGCGAACGGTGGTCGGCTGGAAAGGCTTGATCAACGATCCGGCGCTGGACGGCAGCTTCCAGATCAACCGCGGTCTGCGGCTGGCCCGCCAGTTGCTGCTCGATATCACCGAAGTGGGCCTGCCCATTGCCACAGAATTTCTGGACACCACGCTGGGTCAGTACTACGCCGATCTGATCAGTTGGGGTGCTATCGGCGCGCGCACCGTCGAAAGCCAGATCCACCGGGAGCTGGCCTCGGGCCTGTCCATGCCAGTGGGCTTCAAGAATCGCACCGATGGCGACCTGCAAGTGGCCGTGGACGCGATCATGTCGGCGCAGCACCCCCATTCCTTTCCCTCGCTGACCCACCAGGGGGCACCCGCAGTGCTGACCACCTCGGGCAACGAACACGGGCATCTGGTGCTGCGCGGCGGCAGCCGGATCGGACCCAATTTCGAAGCCCCGCACATCGAACAAGCGAAAGCGCTGCTGAACAAGGCCGGCGCGCCCGAAGCCATCCTGGTGGATTGCAGCCACGCCAACAGCGGCAAGCGCTGCGAGCAACAACCTGCCGTGGCAGAAAACGTGGCCCAGCAAATCGCGGGCGGCGAGCGCGCCATCATCGGGGTGATGCTGGAGAGCCACCTTGTCGCCGGCACCCAGAAGGTGGAACCAGGACAGCCCTTGACCTATGGGCAAAGCATCACCGATGCCTGCCTGGCATTTGACGACGTGGTGCCGGTGCTGGAAGGACTGGCGCAAGCGGTGCGCGCACGACGGGGTTGAGTCTGCCTTGAAGGCCGTGTGCGCCGCTTCACTTGGTGCACTGTATAAACGACGGCTTATGAACAAGAACCTCTGGCTGCTGGCCGCCGCACAAGGCCTCTTTCTCACCAACAACGTGGTCTTCATTGCGATCAATGGCCTGGTGGGGCTGTCGCTGGCTCCCCTGGGCTGGATGGCCACCTTGCCGGTGATGGGCTATGTGGTCGGCGGTGCGCTGTCCACGCCCCTGGTGGCGCGCTCCCAGACGGCGCTGGGTCGCAAGGGCTCGTTCCAGCTGGGCTTGGTGGTGGCGGTCTTGTCGGCCTTGCTCTGCTATTGGGCGGCCATAGAAAAAAACTTCTGGCTGCTGGTTGCGGCCACCGTGATCGCCGGCTACTACAGCGCCAATGGTCAGCTCTACCGGTTTGCCGCAGCCGAACTGGCCAAGCCCGAATTCCGCGAGAAAGCGGTGTCGCTGGTGCTGGCGGGTGGCCTCGTGGGCGCGGTGCTGGGGCCGAATCTGGCCAGCCGCACCCGCAACCTGCTGGACGTGCCATTCGCGGGCGCCTACCTCTCGCTGGCCGGGGTCGCCCTCGTCTCGATGGCCATCATGGCCTTCTTGCGATTCCCGCCCGTACCGCCCAAAAAAGCCAGCGACGATCCGGGACGTCCGCTGTCCGAAATCATCCGCCAACCGGTGTTCATGGTGGCAGCCATCAGCGCGGCACTGGGCTACGGCGTGATGAACCTGCTCATGGCGGCGACACCGCTGGCCATGCAGGTGTGTGGCTTCGAGTTCAGCGATGCGGCGTTGGTGCTGGAGTGGCACGTGATTGGCATGTTTGCACCGGGTTTTTTCACCGGCCACCTGATCAAGCGCTTTGGCGTGTTGCCCATCATGGGCGTGGGCGTGGTCCTCAATGCGGTCTGTATTGCCATTGCGCTGTCCGGCGTGGACCTGCACCAGTTCATCATCGCCCTCTTTTTTCTGGGAGTCGGTTGGAATTTCCTCTTCACCGGCAGCACCACACTGTCGCTGAGAGCCTACAGGCCTGAGGAAAAAGACCGCGCACAGGCTGCTATCAATTTTTTTGTTTTTGCCACCATGGCGGTCACCTCGTTTGCCTCCGGAGCCCTGGTCACCACCCAGGGTTGGCAGCTGTTGAACCTGGGTTCGCTGGTGCCTGTTGTGCTCACCGGAGCGGCCCTGGCCTGGCTTGCGTGGCGCCAACGCAGCGCCCACAATGGCCAATGACCTTGGCGCTACATCGCTGATGCGTCTTGTGGGTGCGGGCTGATCGGCAGTGCGCTCCTGTCAACCAACTCACGAAAAGGAATTGATATGGGACTGATGGACTCTTTGATCGGCGCAGCCACCAACGCCGCCATGGGCTCGCTCACCGGCAACAACCAGGCACAAGCCGGCGGCAGCGGCACGGGTGGACTCGACCCCCAGGTATTGATGGGCATCGTGGGCGCGCTCATGAACAGCAGCGGCGGCCTCTCCGGCGTCCTCGGCAAACTGCAACAGAGCGGATTGGGCGACGCCGCAGCCTCGTGGGTCGGCACGGGCAGCAACCAGGCGGTGTCGCCGGATGCCGTTGGCGGCGCCCTCGGCCCAGACCTGATGGGCATGATCGCCCAGCAAATGGGTGGCAGCCAGGAACAGGCCGCGGGCACCATGGCTGATCTGTTGCCCGGTCTGATTGACAAACTCACACCCCAGGGGCAAGTGCCAGACGACAACGGCATGGGCGCCCTCGGCGGCTTGCTGGGTGGTGGCCAGAGCGGTGGCTCGGGTGACTTGATGGGCATGCTGGGTGGCATGTTGAACAAGCGCTGAGGCAGGCAACCCGCCGCGCCCGCCCGGACCCAACGGTCAACGAGGCGAAGGCGCGCGTAGCTCCAGCCACTGCTTGAGCAAGGCATACGCCTGCGAAGGATCGATTTCGTTGAAGATTTCGTGGAACTGTCCCTCCAGACAATGGCCTTGCACAATGGCTGGAGGCGCCACCGAGGCAAACGCGCGGCTGCCCTCGGGACGAACCAGGCGATCCGCACCGGCATACATCAGCAAGGTAGGCACACGCCACAAGGGCGCCTCGGCCACCACCCGCGGTCCATTGCTGTCGATGAACTGCGCGAGGCGCGCTGAAATGCGGTCGTGCACCAGCGGATCTTTCTGGTAAGCGGCCACCACGTCGGGGTCGTGAGAAATCTGGCGTGCGTCCAGACCATTGGACAGGGTGAGGTTGGGCGCCCAGCGGTTCAACAGTTTGATGAGCCGTTTTTGCACCCCCCCAATGCCGGCATCGAGTGCGGGGGAGGACAGCACCAGACCATCCACCGGTGCGAGGTCTCGCTGCACCAAAGTGGCGGTCACCAGACCACCCATGCTGTGACCCAGCAAGATCAGAGGGCAGGCCCATGGCTCGGCAATGTGTGCGCGGGTGTCATCCAGCACCTCGAGCAGGTCATCCAGCAAGGCATCTTCCACCGGCAGCACGCCACGGTGGCCGCCCGACTCCCCATGCCCGCGCTGATCGTAGGCGCGCACGTGGAAACCCCATTGGTTCAAGCGCTGGGCCAGCGTGTCGTACCGCCAGGCGTGCTCCCCCAGGCCGTGCACGATCAACACCACCCCACGCGGGCGCCAGCGCATGGGCAAAGGCCAATCAAACAGCGCAACGTTGAGGCCATCGCGCAAGGTGAAAGGCGCTTGGGTGGAGTCGGTCATGAAGGGTCCCCGGATGGGCGTTGGCGTGTGAAGAGTTCAGGGCATGCGGGCAATGACCTGGGCTACCGACGCTGTGAGGCGCCGCGCATAGTCCAGGTGCAGAAACTCATTGGGGCCGTGGGCATTGCTCCGGGGGCCCAAAACACCACACACCATCATCTGCGCCTGCGGAAACCCCTGGCTCAGCAGATTCATCAGCGGAATGGTGCCGCCCTGCCCAATGGTGCCGCATCCAGCGCCAAAGTGGGCCTGGGAGGCCTGCTGCAACGCTTGCTCAAACCAGGGAATGTTTGTGGGCGCATTCCAGCCACTGGCCGAGCCCTGGCTCTCAAAAGTCACCTTTGCCTGGTAGGGCGCGTTGTCCTCCAGCAGCTGCTTCAGCTCTTGCACAGCGGCGCTTGCGTCCACCAGCGGCGGCAGGCGCAAGCTCAATTTGAACGCGGTGTAGGGGCGCAACACATTGCCCGCGTTGCGAATTTCGGAGAAGCCGTCGGCCCCGGTCACGGACAGCGTGGGGCGCCAGGTCCGGTTGAGCAAGCCTTCGACGGGATCGGTCGTGGTGGGCAAGGCAAAGACCGAAGAGCCCCCGCAATCGTAGTGGGCCCAGGGGAACCGCTTGTGGATTTCATCACCCAGAATCGCGGCCGTGGCCTGGGCCTGCTGCACACGCTCTGCAGGCACTTCGCAGTGAAAACTGGCAGGTAGCAAACGCCCGGTGGCGCTGTCTTCGAGGCGGTCCAGTACCTGGCGCATGATGCGAAAGCTCGACGGCACCAGGCCCGACGCGTCGCCCGAGTGCACGCCTTCGGTGAGAATGTCGACCTTGAGCACGCCGCTCGCCATGCCCCTCAGACTGGTGGTGAGCCAGAGCTGGTCGTAGTTGCCCGCGCCACTGTCCAGACAGATCACCAGCCCCACATCACCCAGACGGTTGTTGCCCGGCGCACGCAAAGCATCCACATAGGGCAGCAGATCGCCAGACCCGCTTTCTTCGCAGGTTTCGATCAGGCCCACGATGCGCGGATGGGCGACGCCCTGGGCCTTGAGTGCCTGAATGGCGGCGACACTGGCGTACACCGCATAACCATCGTCAGCGCCCCCTCGGCCATAGAGCTTGCCATCGTCAATTTTGGGGGTCCAGGGGCCCAGATCGCTGCGCCAACCGGTGAATTCAGGCTGTTTGTCGAGATGGCCGTACATGAGCACGGTCTGGCCCGAGGCGGGCGCGGGCGTGCCGTCCTGCCCCGCACTGGCCGGGATCTCAAAAAAGAGCACCGGCGTGCGCGGCGACCCGGCCGCATCGTTCAGGCGAAGAATCTCCAGGCGCAAGCCGGCCACTTGCTGCGCCTGTACCCAGTCGGCCGCGCTGTGCACCACGCGGTCCAGCAAGCCATGTGCGGCCCAATCGGCATCAAAAGCAGGCGATTTGGCGGGCACTTCAATGTAGCGTTGCAACGCAGGCACGATGCGCTGTGACCAGGCTTCGTCCACGTGGGCTTGCAAGGCCTGGGCCTCCAGGGGCAGGACGTCGGGGGACAGGCGGGCATTCATGGCAGCTGGCTTCCTTCGATGGGTGCGCGAACCGCGCGAGCATCAAGTATAGGGAGCCAGAGGCGAGCAGGCCGCCCAGCAGGGCCTGGAATGAGATCCACTCCGCCATCGACCCCGAGGCCGCGGCACTCGTCAGGCTGGGGTGGGGTCGGCCGCACTCAGCTGAAACACCTGGACCACTTCGGTCAGGCGCCCGGCCTGATCCCTCAGACTTTCAGCGGCCGCTGCACCTTGCTCCACCAGAGCGGCATTTTGCTGTGTCATCTGATCGAGGTGCCCCACAGCGGCATTGACCTGCCCGATGCCGTCCGACTGCTCGTGGGCGGCGGTGGTGATCTCGGCGATGAAAGAAGACACCTTGTGCGCATTGACCACGATGTCCTGAATCGTCGTGCCGGCCTCGGTCACCAGGCGACGTCCTGTGGCAACACGCTCAACGCTGTTGGCGATCAGCGACTTGATTTCCTTGGCGGCGTCGGCACTGCGTTTGGCCAGGTTGCGAACCTCGCCCGCCACCACGGCAAATCCACGGCCTTGCTCACCTGCGCGAGCGGCTTCGACCGCCGCGTTGAGAGCCAGGATATTGGTCTGGAAGGCGATGCCGTCGATCACGCCGATGATGTCGCTGATCTTCTGGCTGCTGTCGTGGATGTCCTGCATGGTCGAGACCACCTGGGCCACCACCAGCCCCCCGCGCTGGGCCACCGCCGCATTGGTTACCGCCATCTCGGTCGCCTGGCGGGCCGCATCGGCACTCTGACGCAAGGTCGACGTGATCTGATCGATGCTGGCGACCGTCTGCTGCAGATTGCTGGCCGCCTGCTCCGTGCGCACAGACAAATCCTGGTTGCCTGAAGCGATTTCGCGGCTGGCGGTGTGTATGCCATCGGTGGTGCGGCGAACCTCACCCACGATGCGGGACAGCGCGCCCTGCATTTCGGACAGCGCCTGCATCAAGGCCGTGAGCTCATCGCGCCCCTTGCCCGGGATCTGTTGGGTGAGGTCGCCTCGGGTGATGGCGGAAGCCACGCGCTGGGCCTCTTCGAGCGGACGGCAGATGCTGAGCATATTGGCCAGTGTGGCGGGAACCACCACCAGGACCGCCAGTGCGAGCGCCAAGGCAAATCCGATCAGGGTTTCTTGCGTGGTCGCCCTGCCCTCGCTGTGCAACGCATCGGCCCGCGCCAACATGAGGGTTTCTATCTGCTTCATGTCGTTGAGCAGCTGGGCATAGCGCTCTTGGGCTTTGACCAGCGCCCGGTTGGCCACAGTGGCCGAAACGAAAGCACCTGTCTGAATGCGCTGCACCACGGGCTCCACCTCTTTGACATAGGCATCGAGGTTTTGCTGCATGCGCTGAACCAGAGGCAACACGTCGGCTTGTGGATCGGTTTGCATCAGCGCGAGATTTTCAATCACCGATTTGCGCGACCGTTCCCAATAGAAGCTGGCCAGTGACAGCTGTTCTGGCGATTCGTACTGAATCACCATGTCCTTCTCATACCGGCTGGTGTCGGCCAAGGCCATGCGCAGCCGCGACAAGGTGACCGTTTTCTGAAAGTCCTGGGTGACAAACCGGTCGCTCAGCCGCGCGGTGTGCTGCAGGCCCCAAAATCCGGCCCCGCCAATCAGGATCAGCAGGCACAGCACCACACCAATCGCAGCCATCATCCGAAAGCGAATGGAAAAACGGCGCATAAAAACTTGCATCGGAATCCCGTTTCGATGTTCTGAAGCAGGCGAACGCTCCCCAACCGATCGGGTCAGCGCGCCACAGGGCGGGGCTTAAAGATCTGGATGGCTTGCGTCAGCAACACCGCCTGGTCTCTCAGACTGTCGGCGGCGGCACTGCTCTCTTCAACCAGCGCAGCGTTCTGCTGCGTCATCTGGTCGAGCTGGTTCACTGCGGTGTTCACCTGGCCCATACCGGCTGATTGCTCACCGCTGGCGGCCGTGATTTCGGCAATGATGTCGGCCACTCGCTGCGCATTGTTCACCACCTCGCCAATGGTTTCCCCCGCCTCGGCGACCAGCCGGCTGCCCGCTTCGACCCGGTCCACGCTGGTGCCGATCAGGGTCTTGATCTCTTTGGCCGCCTCGGCACTGCGCTGCGCCAGATTGCGCACCTCACCGGCCACCACCGCAAAGCCCCGGCCCTGCTCGCCGGCACGGGCCGCTTCCACAGCGGCGTTGAGCGCCAGGATGTTGGTCTGGAAAGCAATGCCGTCGATCACGCCAATGATGTCGCTGATCTTTTTGCTGCTGTGGTTGATCTCGTCCATGGTCGAGACCACCTGGCTGACCACATGGCCGCCACGTGCCGCGACTTCGGCATTCGCAACCGCCATCTGGCTGGCCTGGCGTGCCGACTCGGCGCTTTGCCGGGACGTGCTGTTCACCTGCTCCATGCTGGCTGCGGTCTCCTCCAGATTGCTCGCGGCCTGTTCGGTGCGGGCGCTCAGGTCCTGGTTGCCCAGCGCAATTTCGCGGCTGGCGGCTTCAATCTGGGTGGACGAATCCTGTACCGACGCCACCACGACCTGCATGCGCTGCAGCGCAGATTGCAGGGCAAGGGCACCTTGTGTGGTGACCGCTATGTCGCTGACATCCAGCACGATGCCGTCTGGCTGATCAACCGCCTCAACGAGGCGCGTGAGCTCAAGACCCTGTCGTGCTGTGCGCGCCATGCCAACGGCCAGCGCCAGTTCCAGCGAGGTCTGGATCACCACATAGCCGGCGTGCAACATCACGCGGCCGAAGTTGGGTTCGCTCAGGCAATAGAAATCAAAGCCCGCCGCCTGCAAGCGGTCAAACATCACGTGGTGCACGGCAAACAAAACGGCCGCCAGCAAAATGGGGCGCCAGTCTTGGTAGACCAGCAACAGCGCCAGGGTCACGAAGATGCCGAAGTGGTACTCGATCTCACCGTGGGCCAGCTGGATGTGCAATATGACGAGGCCCGCTTGGGCAACCGTCAGCACCATGCGAGACGTCAAGGTTCCCCTCGCCCACACAAAGCCGGCCAGCGCGAACCCCGCCAGCGCCAGCGCGCCGATGATCGCCAGGCTCAGTTCGTAATAGACCGATCCCAAAACCACCGCGGCCACGGCGCTGAGCGCCACGGTCGCCAACAGAACCTTGTCGCCCAACAAGGCTTGAGGATCCAGATGGTCTTGGGAGGAAGGGTTTGCTGTGGGATTCATGTTCATCTTTCGGTTTCGAAAACGTCTACCCGTCAGAAGCTTTCCCAATCGCCTTCGGCGCCAGCGGGAGCCTGCGCCTTGGTGGACGGGGACGCTGCAGGTTGGCTGGCCGTTTTCGATCTGACGGTGGGGGCGGTCGAAGCCGGGGCTGGGCGCTTGAGTTCGAGCGAAGGCTTGGCATACGCCGAGCCCAACGCGGGCCCTGCGGCTCGGGGCAACATCGCAGGTGCCAACTTCCTGGCGGGAGACAACTTGCGCACGGGCGCGGGGATCAAGGCGCCGACCTCACTGTCAAGGCGGAAAACCTGAATCACCTGGGCCAGGCGAAGGGCCTGTTCTTTGAGGCTTTCGGCCGCAGCCGCGCTTTCTTCCACCAATGCCGCGTTCTGCTGCGTCATCTGGTCGAGCTGGTTCACCGCCACGTTGACCTGGCCTATGCCATCGCTTTGCTCGCCTGCCGCCGCTGTGATCTCGCCAATGATGTCCGAGACCCGCTGCACCGAGCCCACGATCTCGCTCATGGTCTGACCCGCATCGGCCACCAGCCGGCTGCCCGCTTCGACCTTGTCCACGCTGGTGCCGATCAGGCCCTTGATTTCTTTGGCCGCTTCAGCGCTGCGTTGTGCCAGGCTGCGCACTTCGCTGGCGACCACGGCAAAGCCCCGGCCTTGTTCACCGGCTCGCGCCGCTTCCACCGCGGCGTTGAGCGCCAGAATGTTGGTCTGGAACGCAATGCCGTCGATCACGCTGATGATGTCGCTGATCTTCTTGCTGCTGTGGTTGATGGCTTCCATGGTCGTGACAACTTCGCCCACCACCTGCCCGCCGCGCACAGCAATTTCCGAGGCGGTGGCTGCAAGCTGGTTGGCCTGGCGCGCCGCATCGGCGCTCTGGCGCACGGTGCTGGTGAGCTGCTCCATGGAGGCTGCGGTTTCTTCCAGGTTGCTGGCGGCCTGTTCGGTGCGGGCACTCAGGTCCTGGTTGCCCGAAGCAATCTCTGCCGACGCCGTGTTGATGCTGTCGGTGGCACTTCGTACCTGTGTCACGGTCTGCAACAACGAATCTTTCATCGCAGCCAATGCCCTGATCAGGTCACCCAGTTCGTCTTGTCGCCGCGTGACGACCGAACGGGTCAGGTCACCTTGCGCCACGGCGTTGGCCATCTGAAGGGCCTCGCCGACAGGCTTGGTCACAGACCGGGTGATGCTCCAGGCGACCCACAAGGCGAACAGCAGGGTAAAGCCGGCCACGGTTGCCAGCAACAAAACTTGGCGCTGTATGGTGGATTCGGAATCCTGAACAGCCACGCTCACAAGCCCCTGCTGGAGCGTCAGCAAACTCTCTTGCAAGCCGCTGTAGCGATTGGCAGCCGGCATCAACGCGTTGTTCAGCACCTGCTCGGCCCCCGCCAGATCATCGGCGCTGAGTTTCGCAAAGTACGCCTTGCGCACTGCGATGTAATCGCTGCGCGCCGCGGCAATGCTCACCAGCAGCGCCTTGCCTTGTTCACTCACAATTTCGGCTTCGAGCGATTTCTGAACCTCACTGATGCGAGCCGAAGTCTCGGCCATCAATGGTTTGAAGTAAGCATCCACAGCTGGGTCGTTGCCCGACTTGGCCACCGCCAGCACGCGGTTGATGTTCAGCTTTGTTCCTTGCAACCACTCTGAAGTGTTGATGGAGCGCTTGTCCATCTCGACGATGCGCTGGGTGGCGGCCTGCGACGCCTGGAGACCAACAAAAGCCAAGGCTGTCATCACGGCCAGCAGCATCAAGACCACGGCAAACCCGAGGTAGAGGCGTTGGCCAATTTTGAGTCGATCGAAAATCATGATGAATCCTTAAGAAAAGATGCGCCGATCAGGATGCGTCAGAAGCTTTCCCAATCGCCCTCGGCGCCAGCGGATGCGGGTACTTTCAGGCTTGGGGATGCCGCGGGCTTGCTGGCCACTTTGGCCTTGGGCAAGGGGGCCGGGCGCTTGAGTTCGAGCGGGGCCCTGGGCGTCGTCGAGGTCAAGGCGGGAGCTCTGGCCGCAGCCAGCTTCGCGGGCGCCGGCTTTCTCACGAGGGGAAGCTCACGCACGGGCGCATGGGTCAATGCCGCGACCTCACCATCAAGCCGGAAAACCTGAATCACCTGGGCCAAGCGGTTGGCCTGATCCTTGAGGCTTTCGGCCGCAGCCGCGCTTTCTTCCACCAATGCCGCGTTCTGCTGCGTCATCTGGTCGAGCTGGTTCACCGCCACGTTGACCTGGCCTATGCCATCGCTTTGCTCGCCTGCCGCCGCTGTGATCTCACCAATGATGTCCGAGACCCGCTGCACCGAGCCCACGATCTCGCTCATGGTCTGGCCCGCGTCGGCCACCAGCCGGCTGCCCGCTTCGACCTTGTCCACGCTGGCGCCGATCAGGCCCTTGATTTCTTTCGCTGCTTCGGCGCTGCGCTGCGCCAGGTTGCGCACCTCACCGGCCACCACCGCAAAGCCCCGGCCCTGCTCACCGGCTCGCGCCGCTTCCACCGCGGCGTTGAGCGCCAGGATGTTGGTCTGGAACGCAATGCCGTCGATCACGCTGATGATGTCGCTGATCTTCTTGCTGCTGTGGTTGATGGCTTCCATGGTCGTGACGACTTCGCCCACCACCTGCCCACCGCGCACAGCAATGGCCGATGCGCTGGCTGCGAGCTGGTTGGCCTGGCGGGCTGCATCGGCACTCTGGCGCACGGTGCTGGTCAGCTCCTCCATGGAAGCAGCGGTCTCTTCCAGGTTGCTGGCAGCCTGTTCGGTGCGGGCGCTCAGGTCCTGGTTGCCCGAGGCAATCTCTGCCGACGCCGTGTTGATGCTGTCGGTGGCACTGCGCACCTGGGAGACCGTCTGACGCAGCGATGCAATCATCTCGCCCAATGTGGCCATCAGGCTGCCAGCGGGCACATGGTCCATCCGGACATTGAGGTTGCCCGTAGCCACTTCACGCATGGCGGCCTGAGCCTCCGAGGGCTCGCCGCCGATCTGTCGGGTCACGCTGCGCAAGGTGTACCAGCCCAAGCCAACGATGGCACCCAAGGCCAGGAGTCCAATCAACATATCAACCAGCACAGCCTGTTGAACCTGCGCATCGAGATCGTCCGTGTACAGGCCCGAACCCACCATCCAGTTCCATCCGTCGACCTTGATCACAAACTGCAGCTTAGGCACGCCCTCGGTGCCGCCGGGGCGCGGGAAATAGGTCGGAACCAGTGCTTGGCCATTGGTGCTCTTTTTCAGCCCCGACGTGAGGTCCACGATGATGTCTGCGCCATTGGTGTCCTTGAGTTTTCCCAGCATGTTCTGCCCTGCCCACTCCGGCTTGAGCGGGTGCATCACAGCAACGCCATCCAGTGTCCAGATATAGAAGTAATCCTTGCCCTCCGCGCCATAGCGCGCGATGCGCAGGGCCTCTGTAGCCGCTGCCTGCGCTTGTTGATCGCTCAGCTTGCCCGACTGGACTTGGGCGCGAAAGCCTTCGACGATCGAATGGGCCGACTGCACCGCGGTCACGAGCTCACCCTGGCGGCCGGTCTCGATCAGGCGTTTGGCTTGCACCACAGCCACAGCGGCGATGGCGGCAATGCCGAGCGAAGCGGCGACGATCAGCAGGCTGATCTTTTGACGGAAAGTAAGGGTATTGATCATGGCGGGGAGACACAAGGTAAGACGGGCAAGAGAACGGGTTTTGCGCCGCACAACTCGATCGAAAAAAGGAGTAAGGCGTTATTGAACCGTTGGTTGAACGTCCATCAACCCCATGTCTGCAGAAGACATGAGTGCTTCGATATCCATCAAGATGAGCATGCGCTCGGCCACGCTGGCAATGCC
This sequence comes from Hydrogenophaga sp. PAMC20947, assembly GCF_004795855.1. Classification (NCBI taxonomy): domain Bacteria; kingdom Pseudomonadati; phylum Pseudomonadota; class Betaproteobacteria; order Burkholderiales; family Comamonadaceae; genus Hydrogenophaga; species Hydrogenophaga sp. PAMC20947. The sequence continues at coordinate 3,866,232 of NZ_CP039252.1, read as the reverse complement.
GGTGATGTAGCTCGTGTCCATGGCCGTGTTCATCTCAGGCGCCGCGTTGATCTGATCCGGACTGAGCTCCAGCACATCAGAAACCGAGTCCACCACCGCGCCGACCACACGACCGTGCACGTTGAGCACGATCACCACGGTGAAGCTGTCATAGGCCACCGAGCTGCAATTGAGCTTGATGCGCAAGTCCACCACCGGCACGATCACCCCGCGCAGATTGACCACGCCCTTGATGAAGCTGGGCGCATTCGCGATGCGCGTAGGCTCTTCGTACGAGCGGATCTCCTGCACCCGCAGGATGTCAATGCCGTACTCCTCGCCACCCAGCCGGAAAGTGAGGAACTCAGCGGCAGTTGCCTTGTGGACAGCCCCGCGGGATGTCTGGTTCTGAGAGTTTGATGAAGTGAGCATGGTCATACGCCGGTCCATGAGAATTGATAGGAGGTCTTCCTACTATCGACCGGAGTGCGCCCAACTGAAGCCGGGAAAAGGACGATGAACGGGGCTCTGTCTCTCACACTGATGCGGTCTCCGGCGGCGCAAAAGAAAGGGGCACCATCATTGGCACCCCTTTTCCCCGCTCCCGCCTTTCCCAGGACACCCCCCCTATCGGGTGGCTGGGGGCGATGATTCAGCTCAGGCGGAACACCTGAATCACCTGGGCCAGGCGGTTGGCCTGATCCTTGAGGCTCTCGGCCGCAGCCGCGCTTTCCTCCACCAATGCCGCGTTCTGCTGCGTCATCTGGTCGAGCTGGTTCACCGCCACGTTGACCTGGCCTATGCCATCGCTTTGCTCGCCTGCCGCCGCTGTGATCTCACCAATGATGTCCGAGACCCGCTGCACCGAGCCCACGATCTCGCTCATGGTCTGACCCGCATCGGCCACCAGTCGGCTGCCGGCTTCAACCTTGTCCACGCTGGCGCCGATCAGGCTCTTGATTTCTTTCGCTGCTTCGGCACTGCGCTGCGCCAGGTTGCGCACCTCACCGGCCACCACCGCAAAGCCCCGGCCCTGCTCGCCGGCACGGGCCGCTTCCACCGCGGCGTTGAGCGCCAGAATATTGGTCTGAAACGCAATGCCGTCGATCACGCCGATGATGTCGCTGATCTTCTTGCTGCTGTGGTTGATGGCCTCCATGGTCGTGACAACTTCGCCCACCACCTGCCCACCACGCACAGCGATGGCCGAGGCGCTGGCTGCGAGCTGGTTGGCCTGGCGCGCCGCATCGGCGCTTTGACGCACGGTGCTGGTGAGCTGCTCCATGGAGGCCGCGGTCTCTTCCAGGTTGCTGGCAGCCTGTTCGGTGCGGGCACTCAGGTCCTGGTTGCCCGAGGCGATTTCAGAACTGGCACCATGAATACCCGCGCTGGCCTGGTGCACCTGCGTCACCAGCTCCTGCATGGAGCGCTGCATGGTCACCAGCGCACCCATCAGGCTTTGTGGATCCCGCACGGTGGGCAATGCGCCGGACAAATCGCCGTCTGCGATGCGCCGCAAAACAATCTTGGCCGCGGCAGGATCGCCACCAATCTCCCGTCGCAACGTGCGTTGCACCATCAGCCCCAGCAGCGCGGCTGTCACCAAGGCCGACAACGCCAGTGCCATGGAGACCCAACGCGCACGCTCTGCGCGCGCCACCACCGTCTCGCGGGTTTGCGCGGAGAGCGCTGAAGAGGCATCTTTGAGCTTGAGCAGCTCACCGCGCAGAGCCCGCCAGGCGGGAGTCTCTTCGCGGTTCAGCAAGTCGACCGCCTGCGCCACGTCGATCTTCACCTGGGCCAGCACTTTCTCCTGTGCCGCGGCCTGGGTGCTGCGCAATGCGGCCAGCGGCTCCAGACTGGCGGCCGTGGGCGTGCCCTGCGCGGCCCTTTGGGTGGCAACGTAGGCCTCGTCAAACGCGTTCTTGGCCGCATTCATGTTGTCATAGGCTTTCGGGTTGGCTGGGTCCAGGAGAATGTTCCGCAACGCTTGGCCCATCTGGAGTCCTTGCGCGTACATCTCCCGCACGCCGTTGGCGACTGCCTGTTCGGTCTGGAGGTAGTTGTCAAAGTCGCTCTGGGTTCGGCCGAGTGCCCAAATGCTCCCGACCAATCCCGCGACAAAGAGGATCGCGGGCGCCAGGAAGGCAATGACGAGGCGGTTGTTAAAAGTCATGTGAACTCCTTGGATTAGAAACTTTCCCAGTCGCCTTCAGCGCTGGTGGATGCCGGGGCCGCTGGCCGCTTGATTTCGGTCGAAACCTGGGCGAACTTGCTGGTGGGTAAACGCTAGCGCGTCGGCTCGTAGGGCAATGCTGCGGCGGCGCCATCGATTCGGAAAACCTGAATCACCTGGGCCAGGCGAAGGGCCTGTTCTTTGAGGCTTTCGGCCGCAGCCGCGCTTTCTTCCACCAATGCCGCGTTCTGCTGCGTCATCTGGTCGAGCTGGTTCACCGCCACGTTGACCTGGCCTATGCCATCGCTTTGCTCGCCTGCCGCCGCTGTGATCTCGCCAATGATGTCCGAGACCCGCTGCACCGAGCCCACGATCTCGCTCATGGTCTGACCCGCATCGGCCACCAGCCGGCTGCCCGCTTCGACCTTGTCCACGCTGGTGCCGATCAGGCCCTTGATTTCTTTGGCCGCTTCAGCGCTGCGTTGTGCCAGGCTGCGCACTTCGCTGGCGACCACGGCAAAGCCCCGGCCTTGTTCACCGGCTCGCGCCGCTTCCACCGCGGCGTTGAGCGCCAGAATGTTGGTCTGGAACGCAATGCCGTCGATCACGCTGATGATGTCGCTGATCTTCTTGCTGCTGTGGTTGATGGCTTCCATGGTCGTGACAACTTCGCCCACCACCTGCCCGCCGCGCACAGCAATTTCCGAGGCGGTGGCTGCAAGCTGGTTGGCCTGGCGCGCCGCATCGGCGCTCTGGCGCACGGTGCTGGTGAGCTGCTCCATGGAGGCTGCGGTTTCTTCCAGGTTGCTGGCGGCCTGTTCGGTGCGGGCACTCAGGTCCTGGTTGCCCGAAGCAATCTCTGCCGACGCCGTGTTGATGCTGTCGGTGGCACTGCACATCGAAGCCACCATCTCGGTGAGACTGACCCTCATTCGATCAATCGCGTGCAGCATTTGTGCCGCTTCGTCGCTACCCGTGACTGCCTGTTGCTGCGTCAAATCGCCAGCCGCCACGGCATCGGCCGCCCTCTGAGCACGCCCAATGGGGACAACGATCGACTGCACGAGGAAATGGCCCCCTGTCGCAGCCACAGCCACACCCACAGCCAGCAGTCCTAGCAAGATGGCTGTCATCCGCTGAAAATCGCGATTGCTCGCCTCGGCCACCTGTTTGGAGATATCCAGTTGCAGGTTCACCAAATTGGAAATCGATGTGCTGATGGGATCGATCACTTGATAGGAAGGCCCATCAAACGCAGATAGCTGACCCATGACGTTGCCCGACATTTGACCCAATCTGGACACAATCTTGGCCATCTCTGCGTCGGCTGGACCAAAGGTCAACGTGGCTTGCTCAATCAGTTTTTTCTCTTCCCCGCTATGGTTTATCGCGAGGTAGGCTTTCCACTCTTGCTCGATGACCTTCCTGGCCCGCGTCACATTCTCCCGAGCCACTTCGGCTGTGATCACGCCAGCATTTGCTTTATTGACCGCGTCGATGACATCGACTGCATAAGCATCTGCAATCAGCTTCAGCCCCTTCATGGGCTCCACACGATCGTTGTACACGGAACGCAACCCTTGATTGCTGCCACGCATTCCCACAAACCCCATCAAGCTCATGGCAACCATCATCAGAATGAGGAGGGTCAAGCTGCCCGTCAAGCGAGAACGGATAGAGGATCGAAAGATGATCATTATGAAAACTCAGAAGACAAGAAAAAGATCCGGGGGAAATGGCCACTCAACTGCAAGGCTGCTGTTGCATAAACCGGCAGGGCATCAATTCAAGGGGGGAGAGACGTCCATCAACCCCATGTCGGCAGAAGACATGAGCGCCTCGATATCCATCAAGATGAGCATGCGTTCTGCCACGCTGGCAATGCCGGTGATGTAGCTCGTGTCCATGGCCGTGTTCATCTCGGGCGCCGCGTTGATCTGATCCGGACTGAGCTCCAGCACATCAGAAACCGAGTCCACCACCGCGCCGACCACACGACCGTGCACGTTGAGCACGATCACCACGGTGAAGCTGTCATAGGCCACCGAGCTGCAATTGAGCTTGATGCGCAAGTCCACCACCGGCACGATCACCCCGCGCAGATTGACCACGCCCTTGATGAAGCTGGGCGCATTCGCGATGCGCGTAGGCTCTTCGTACGAGCGGATCTCCTGCACCCGCAGGATGTCAATGCCGTACTCCTCGCCACCCAAGCGGAAGGTGAGAAATTCTGCCGAGGGCACCGGAGCCGCCGTTTGGGCAAGCCGGACCTGACGAAGTGAGGTGGGGTTGTGCATGTCCATGATTCGCTGGCCTTCTAAACTCGGAGGGTCTTGAGACTATCGACCGTTACGGGGGTCCCTGAAGCGGAAAAAGACAAGCTTTGCAAGTGGAAAAGCTCCATCGGAACCCGCCAGTGAAGGGTTGAAACACCCCGTTGTGCTCGCCAGCTTCAAAGGGGTGTGGGCTCGATCAGGCGTGGGCGCCACCCAGACGAAACACCGAAACGGCTTGCACCAGTTGTTCCGCCTGCTGACGCAAACTGGCCGCAGCCGCTGCACTCTCTTCCACAAGCGCCGCATTTTGCTGGGTGGCCTGATCCATCTGGCTCACCGCCTGGCTGATCTGGTTCACCCCCGCGTTCTGCTCCATGCTGGCGCTGCTGATTTCGCCAACGATGTCGCTCACTCGTTGGATCGAGCTCACGATTTCCTGCATGGTGCTGCCGGCCCGGTCCACCAAGGTCGTGCCCTGCTCGACACGCTCAACGCTGGCGCTGATCAAGCCCTTGATCTCCTTGGCAGCCTCGGCACTGCGTTGCGCTAGGTTGCGCACCTCGGCCGCCACCACGGCAAAGCCCCGTCCTTGTTCACCGGCGCGGGCTGCCTCCACCGCGGCATTGAGCGCCAGGATATTCGTCTGGAAGGCAATGCCATCGATCACGCCAATGATGTCGCTGATCTTTTTGCTGCTGTCGTTGATGGCTTTCATCGTCTGCACCACCTGGCTCACCACTTCACCGCCCTGGACAGCGACCGAACTGGCACAGGCGGCCAGTTGGTTTGCCGAACGGGCGTTGTCCGCGTTTTGGCTGGCCGTTGTCCCCATCTCCTCCATAGAGGCCGAGGTCTGTTCCAGCGCAGAAGCCTGCTGCTCGGTGCGACTCGACAGATCCTGATTGCCCTGCTCGATTTGAGCGCTGGCGGTGGCGACACTGCCGGCGTTGCCGCGTACCGTGCCGACCACCCTGGACAGGCTGGCTTGCATGCGCGCCAGCGACCGCAGCAGTTGCCCCACCTCGTCTCGACTGTCCGCTTCGATGGGCTGACTCAGGTCGCCTTCGGCAATGTGGTCGGTAACTTCCACCGCGCGCGCCAAAGGGCGTGTCACACTGCGCGCCACCAACCAGGCGATCAGACCACCGGCCAGTGCTGCAGCGATCGCAAGCACCAGCATCAACGTGCCGGCTGTCGACACCTCTCGCATGGTCTCTGTCTTGCTGTCGGCCATCAATTTTTCCTGGAGCAACACCAGCTCTTCAAGCGCCTTGAAGTAGGCCGCTTGCGGCGCATCCAGTTCATTGAGGATATGGTCGCGCGCGCCAGACATGTCGTTGGAACGGCCGAGCTCGATGGCTTTTTTAAGCGCCAAGTTGTAGGCACTTCGGGCCGACATCGTCGCAACCAGAAGGGACTTTCCTTCGCCCGAAGTGATCGTGACCTGCAGGACCTCGAAGAGCTTGGCGTTGGCGGCCTGGGCCAGCTCAATGCGGGTGACCTCGGCGTTCATCAACGTGTCGTCTTCGATCATGGCCACGTTTCGGATGGCGCTGGCAATGACGTACACGTTGTCGCGCACGTCACGCACCTGGTCCACTTTGACGACGCGGTCGTTGGTGAGGAGCTGCAAGTCGTCGCCCACGCTGGTCAAAGAGTTGCGCCCGATGAGGGCCACAGCCAGGCCGGCGACGATGACCAGAGCAAAACCTGCCCCGAGACGGGTGCCGATGCGCAAACTCTTGAAGAATGACATGTCAAAAATTTCCATGCAGGATCGGGTTAAGAATGGACCACGCTGAGCCTGCCACAGCGTGGTTCATTGATTCAATTCACAAAGTATCGGCGGCGCCTCACCGTCCTTAAGCCCGGAATCGACGGTGAATCGCCCCGCTTCTGATCGCAGACCGGACAAGCGCCAGAGGCCGCCATAGAACGGCCAACTTGTCTGATGGTGGCCGCGGTGGCCGCTCGGGTGTCGGGCTGATTGGTGATACTTGATCAAGCCCGTGACAGCCTCGTCCATCGATTTTTCGATGTCCATGTGGATCGGCTTTTGCCCCTTGGTGATTTCGCCTTCCCGGTCGCCTTGCCACCGAGCGGCTGTTGGGTTTCACGCGCAAGACCAGCTCAGGAACGCCCCCCGCAGCACCAGACATGGCCAATCAACTACTGTGCGTGAAGGCGCCAAGAGCCAGGCGAGCTTGCGAAGCAAGCCCACTCGGTTTCACAGTTGACCTGCCTTCATCGGTTCGACTCCCAGGACCTGCATACCTCGGTGGGGAACCAGAGTGGTCTGTGACAGGCGTATTTTTTTCATCCCATTCGGGCGCCGCTCGAACAACCCACGAAGCAGGCAGGCGCGCAACCCAGTGCCAGGGCAGGTGATCAAGCGACCTGTCCTGTGCACTCAGGGTCCTGAAGTGAGGACAGGCTTGGCAGCTTCGAAGTCTGGGTGGGGCCGCACGCCAGCGCTTCGGCGACTGGCGAGGCCGCCGGACCAGATGAAAGCCTTGTTGCGCCCGGCAGCTACCGGATCAGCGGGTGAAGCGAAAAACCGCAGTGCTGGCCATCAGATTGGGCAGCGCACGCACTTCCTGGCCCTCGTGCAACCCGAAGCTGTCCGTGATGCGCAGGCCACAGCTGCGCGCGAGCACTTCGAAGTCGGCATAGGTACCGACCCGGATGTTGGGCGTGTCAAACCACTGATAGGGCAACCGTTTCGTCACCGGCATGCGGCCCCGCAGCACATCGAGCCTGTTGGGCCAATGCGCGAAATTCGGGAACGCCACCACGCCGCTGCGCCCCACACGGGCGGTTTCCCGCAGCATGGTCTCGGCGTTGCGCAGGTGTTGCAGTGTGTCGATCTGCAAGACCACATCAAACGAGCTGTCCTCAAACGCCGCCAAACCATCCTCCAGGTTGAGCTGCAAGACGTTGACGCCGCGCTGGATGCAGGCCAGCACCTTGGCGTCGTCGATCTCCACACCGTAGCCAATGCAGGCGCGATGCGTCTGAAGGTGGGCCATCAAGGCTCCGTCCCCACAGCCCAGGTCCAGCACCCGGGATCCCTTTGGCACCAGGCGCGCAATGCTCTCGATCACCTGCAGATCGCTCATGCCGCCACCTCTTGCGCCACGGTTTCTTCAAAATAGGCCCGCACCGCTTGCAGATACCGCGGGTCGTCCAGCAAAAACGCATCGTGCCCGTGGGGGGCGTCGATCTCGGCATAGCTCACGTCACGGCGGTTTTCGAGCAACGCCTTGACGATTTCGCGGCTGCGCGCGGGCGAGAAGCGCCAATCGGTGGTGAAACTGATCAGCAGGAATTTCGCCTTCGCGCGGGCCAGGGCCGCACTCAGGCGCCCGCCATGCTCCCGCGCCGGGTCGAAATAATCCAGCGCCCGGGTGATCAGCAAATAGGTGTTGGCATCGAAATATTCGCTGAATTTGTCGCCCTGGTAGCGCAAATAGCTCTCGATCTGGAATTCCACGTCCAGGGTGGTGTACCGGTAAGCCAGCTCGGCCACCGCCGCGGGATTCTCGTTGTCGGCAGGTCGCAGGCTGCGTCCAAATTTTTCGTTCATCACGTCATCACTCAGGTAGGTGATGTGCCCGATCATCCGGGCGATCCGCAAGCCGCGCCGGGGCAGCGTGCCCTCGCGCAAATAGTGGCCGCCGTGAAAATCGGGGTCGGTCACGATGGCTCGCCGCGCCACCTCGTTGAAAGCGATGTTCTCTGCGGTGAGGTTGGGCGCGCTGGCCACCACCACGGCGTGACGCACCCGATCCGGGTATTGCAGGGTCCAGCTCAGGGTTTGCATGCCACCCAGACTGCCCCCCATCACCGCGGCCAGCGTCTGAATGCCCATCACATCAAGCAAGCGGGCCTGCGCATCCACCCAGTCCTCCACCGTGACCACCGGGAAATCCGCCCCCCAGGGTTGACCGGTGGCGGGATTGGTGTGGGTCGGGCCCGTCGAGCCGAAGCAGGAACCCAGGTTGTTCACCGCAATGACAAAAAATCGGTTCGTGTCCAGCGACTTGCCCGGTCCGATCATGTTGTCCCACCAGCCTTCACTGCGGGGTATCGGTTGACCGCTGGCATCGGCGTGCAGACCTGCCACATGGTGAGAGGCGTTGAGGGCATGGCACACCAGCACCGCATTGGTGCGATCTGCATTGAGCTCGCCACAGGTCTCGATCACCAGCTCATAGGCGGGCAGGACGGCACCGCTTCGCAAGGGCAAAGGGTCATCGAAACGATGGGTTTGGGGCGTGACAATCACGGTGAATCACCTCGAGGCTGGCGGAACCTGTGCACGTGGCGCCTCGCCACACCCACAGGCCCATGGCCCAAAAAACAAAATCCCGGTGCCGCAAGGTGCGAGACCGGGAGTCCCCCCTTTAGCGGTACTTATAAAGCGCCCGCAATCCGGACAAATCGGCGCTGACCTGCAGTATAGATTGAAGCGCCACCCAACGCCACGTCCGACCTGACCGCCGTCCGGCGCCCCAGAACCAGGCTGAATCCCTCTCAATAGGCCTGAAAAAGAGCGAGAAATGGGGTGTTGTAAATGCACATCCGGGTAAACAACAACAGGGCATCTCCACAAAAAAGTCACTGCCCATGCGGCTTTGGGAGCATAATCTCGCGGCGAGAGTCTGAAAATCTCGCTTGACGAGTGATCGGTATGTTTCGCGTGCTACAGGTTTGTTTGCTAACGGGGCTCCATCGCTAATTTTCTCTTGTATTTTAGGAGTCCCAATCATGGGCAACAAACTGTACGTGGGCAACCTGCCCTACACCGTGCGCGACGAAGACCTGCAACAGTCTTTCAGCGAATTTGGTTCTGTTAGCAGCGCCAAAGTCATGATGGAACGCGACACCGGCCGCTCCAAAGGCTTCGGCTTTGTGGAAATGGGCAACGACGCAGAAGCTCAGGCAGCCATCGAAGGCATGAACGGCCAGTCCCTGGGCGGCCGTAGCCTCGTGGTGAACGAAGCCCGTCCAATGGAAGCACGTCCTCCACGTACCGGCGGCTTCGGCGGCCCACGTGGTGGTGGCGGTGGTGGCGGCTTTGGCGGCGGCGGCGGCGGTGGTGGTGGCGAAGGCGGCGGTTTCCGCAGCCCCTACGGCGGCGGCGGCCGTCGTGACGGCGGCGGCGGTGGCGGCGGCTTCGGCGGCGGTGGTGGTGGTGGCCGCGGCGGCTACTGATCCCAGCCTGATCGGGCCTTGAGCCCGATCCTGCAAAGCCCCCTCGGCTCAGTGCTCAGGGGGTTTTTTCTTGCCCGCTTCACGCCAGGGAAGCTCTGCCTGCACAACCGCGCCGTGCGCGGCGTGGACTTTGCGGGATGGGGCGCGAGGCGCGAAATCCAGGGCTCATGGACGTTTGACCTGAATTCACAACGAAGTGAATCGTCCAAAACCCGTGACCCACATGGGTTCGGCCTCCAAAAGACCATGCGCTAGGCGCGGTACGCAGCTGGAGCCTCCCCCGGCCACCCCTCAGAACTTTTCGGGGCGCAAGACGTCAACGTCGGCAAAATACAGCGTGAGGCTGTAGTGCGGGGTGTAAGTCGCCATCACATGGGTCGCAATCGCGTCGGCCACTTCCGGTGTGCAAATCAACTTCAATTCAATGCTGCGATCAGCTTCCCACAGGGCTTCGCGCGTGCTCAGGCGGCTGCCGCCTCGAACATCGTGTACGGTGTAGCCTTGAGCGCCCAGGCGCTGGCTGTCGGTGATCAGGTGCTTCTCCAAGGCTGATTCGGTGATCAGAACGAGCAGGGTACGGGCGTGTTTTTCCATGGCGTTCAGCCTCCGGGGACAAGCCAGCGGGCCATTTCAAGGTACAGCGGCACACCCAGCACAATATTGAATGGGAAGGTCACACCCAGCGCCGCTGTGATCGACAGCGCGGCATTGGCCTCCGGAACTGCCATGCGCATGGCGGTGGGCGCTGCGATGTAGCTGGCACTGGCGGCCAGCGTGGCCAGAATGGTCACGCCGCCCAGCGAAAGCCCCAAAGCCCAGCCAGTCAAGGCGCCGGCCATCGCCAAGATGGGGGGTGCCACCAGCGCAAAGCCCACGATGCGAACACCGTAGCGGCGCAACTCACCCAGACGCCCACCGGCCACCAGGCCAAGCTCCAGCAGAAACAGCGCCAGCAAACCTTTGAAAGGCACAAGGAAAACGGGGGCAATGGGCGCAGTCCCGGCTTCGCCCATGGCAGCCCCGATGAGCAGACCGCCGGCGAGCAACAACACCGATTTGCCCAGGAACACGTCGTGCGCCAGCTCCGGCCAGTTGACGCGAGGCGCTTTCCCCCCGGAAGGCGCTGGTGCGCCCAGGCGGGCCAGCAAGATGCCCGCCACAATGCCCGGCGCCTCCATGAGCGCCACCCACAAGGCGGCGTGCGATTCTGCGGGCACGCCTTGGGCCGCCAGATAAGCGCTGGCAACGGCAAAAGTCACCACACTCACCGAACCGTAGTGCGCGGCCATGGACGCGGCGTCCACCCGCGACAGGCCCATCAGGCGCAACACCGGCGTGAGCACCAAGGGAATCGCAAAACCCAGCGCCATGCAGGCCAGCATCTGGGGCAGCAGCTCGAGTATCGGCTGCTTGCTGAGCTCAATGCCACCCTTCAGACCGATGGCCAGCAAGAGGTAGATGGAGAGCGTTTCGTACAGGGGCTCTGGCAGACGCAGGTCGCTCTTGACCAGGCGTGCGAACACACCCAAGAGGAAAAAGAGGACAACAACATCAATCATGGCGAGCGCGATTGTGCCCTACCCTGGCCCCAACCGTGCGGGCTCAGCGGCCTTGCCCGCTCCGGTGCTTGCGCGCCCGCCCAGCGAGCACGCGGTCAAACAACGCATTGGGTAACAGGCGCAGCAACTTGGCGACCACACCCATCTGCCAGGGGATCACGCGGTAGCTGGTCTGCGCCAAAATGGCCGCAAAGGCCCGATCTGCAAAGGCCGACGCGCTCAGCAAAAAGGGCATGGAATACCGGTTTTCGCGGGTCAGCGGGGTGTCCACATACCCCGGCAACAAGGTGACCACCTTCACCCCGCTGTGGCTCAGCTCGCCGCGCAGGCTCTCGCAATAGGCCACAACCGCTGCCTTGCTGGCGCAATAAGCGCCATGTCCAGGCAGCCCGCGAATCCCGGCCACGCTGGCGATCCCCACCAGCGTGCCACTGCCGCGGGCCGTCATGGCCGCGACAAACGGGTGAAAGGTAGCGGCCAGGCCGGTGTTGTTGGTGGCCAGGGTCCTGGCCAATACATCCAGATCGTCTCGTTCGGCTGTGTCCATGCCCACGCTGATGCCCGCGTTGGCGATCACCACATCGGGCAACCCTTGCTGAGCGGTGCAGGCTTGCCCGGCAGCGACGATGCTGTGTATCTCGGCCACATCAGCGTGGTACACGGCACAACGCTCGTCGTCCCACCCTTGAGCCTGCACCCAGGCCTGCAGCTCGGCGGTGCGCCTGGCCACCAGCGCCAAGCGGTACCCGGCCTGCGCGTAACGCAAGGCCAAGGCTTGGCCAATGCCGCTGGAAGCCCCGGTGATGAAGACCAACGGCAGGGGGCAGGAGGCGGCTGAGTTCATGGGCAAACGGGTGTCATGGCAGGCGGGAAACCAGCTTGGCCTGCACGCGGCCATCCAGTTCTATGACACGGGTCTCGCCATGGTAATCCAGGGTGTCGCCAGTCATCTTGTTTCGGTCGCGCATCAACAACACCGGCTTGTCGGACACGATGCGTTCAGGCGCCGTGTTGACCTTGAGGTAGTCCCCATAGAATTCCAGCCGCGACAGGCGCTGCCCCGTTGGGGTGACGCCTGCCTGGCGGACCACGACCGCATCACCTTCAAGCACAAATTCTGTGCCCTCACCGTTGGTGGTGATCTGGTTGGCGGTCGCCGTGGAGAGGGTGCCGTTGATGCTGTAAGACCGGATTCGTGCGGACTCCACCACCAAGATGTCGGTGTCGGGGTGGTGCTGTGCGGCCGCTCCATAAAGCTCGGAGTGCAATGTGCCCGTGGGCGAAAACACCTTGACCGAAAAGCGCTTCATGAAATAGTCGGGCTCGTGCGACAGCACCCGCTCTGGCTCGGGTTCCAAGGGCAAAGGCGTGGCGCGCAACAACAGATAGGAAGCCAGCGCCAGCATCGCCATCAGCGCCACCGGCAGGTAAATCGAAAGCTGATCCCAGACGCGGCTCCAGCGCGAGCGCTGCGCGCGCTGAGGCGCCATCAAGACAGGGTCAATGGCGTCGTTCACTGAGCCGCCTGTTGCAACTCACGTGCATAAACACCCCGGGCAATCAACAACAGATCGCAGAGTTCGCGCACGGCACCGGCACCGCCCGAGCGTCGCGTGATGTGGTGCGCCACCGACAGGGCTTCGGCATGGGCCTCGGGTGGCACACAAGCAAAGGCGGCCCGGCGCAACATGGGCAAATCGGGCCAGTCATCGCCCATGGCCGCCGCCGCCGACCAGTCCAGGCCGAGCTCGGCCAGCAAGGCTTCGGCGGCAGGCCGCTTGTCTTCTGTGCCCAGGCGCATGTGGGTCACGCCCAAAGCCGCCAGGCGTGTGCGCAGCGGCGCCGAGTCCCGTCCACTGATCACCGCCGGGGTGATGCCCGCCCGCTGCAGCAGCTTCATTCCGTGCCCGTCAAGGGTGTGAAACCGCTTGAGGGATTCGCCCGACTCGCTGAAATACAGCCCCCCGTCGGTCAGCACGCCGTCAACGTCAAAAAACACCACGCGCACGGGCTGGGCACGCAGCAACAGCTCGGGCGCGAAATTCAGCGTGGGACGCAGCGGTGGCAGATCAGACAACATGGCGCAATGCTAACCGGGGTGTACAAAAGTAACGAATGGAATCACCGGTTCAAGGGCGCGGAGGAGGGGGCTTTGCCCGATCGCCAGCGCCGCGCCCCGGGGAGTGACACGCTCAGCGCGCCACAGGGAGGTCAGCCGGTTCAAATCACCTTCGCCCGCATCAAATCGTTGCTGTTGAGTGCACCGACCAGCAAACCCGCCCCATCGACCACCAGCAAACTGGTGATCCGGCTGGATTCCATCAATTCCGCGGCCTCGACGGCCAGGGCATGGGCACGAATGGTTCGCGGAGCAGGGTGCAAAACGTCCGAAGCCTTCAAAGCACGCAGATCCACGCCATCGCCCGATTTTTCGATCAGGCGCCGCAAGTCACCATCGGTGAAGATGCCCGCGACACGGCCATCGCCGGTGGTGACGGCCGTCATGCCCAGGCCTTTGGCGCTGATTTCTCGCATGAGCGCCATCAACTCCGCCTCGGGCGCCACGCAGGGCACCTCGGCCCCACTGCGCATGACATCGCTGACCAGGGTCAGCAGTTTGCGGCCGAGAGCGCCACCGGGGTGGGAGCGCGCAAAGTCATCGGCCCGAAACCCCCGCGCGTCGAGCAAGGCCATCGCCAGGGCATCGCCCAAAGCCAGTTGCGCCGTGGTGCTGGCCGTGGGTGCCAGGTTGTGCGGGCAGGCCTCCTTGGCCACCGCCGCGTCTAGCACCACATCGGCATGGCGCCCCAGGGTGGAATCGGCGCGCCCGGTGAGGGCGAGCAGCGGTACGCCCATGCGCTTGATCAGCGGCAACAGCATGGTGAGTTCTTCGCTCTCGCCGCTGTTGCTGATGGCCAGCACCACATCGCCGGCAGTGATCATGCCCAAATCCCCATGGCTGGCCTCGGCCGGATGCACAAACATCGCGGGGGTGCCTGTGGAGGCCAGGGTGGCGGCGATCTTGCGCCCCACGTGACCGCTTTTCCCCATGCCCATCACGACCACACGCCCCTGGCTTTGCAAGACCCGCTCTACGGCGAGCCCAAAGCGCTCATCCAGCCGTTGGGCCATGGCCGTGACAGCTTCGGCCTCGATATCCAGGGTTTCCCGGGCCAGGGTCAGCGCGCGCGCTGGATCGAAAACGGGTGACAGACTCATCTTGGAATTATCGTCGCTTGCGCGCAGCGGCGCAGCCCTGTGCCATTAACATGCAGGGCATGAACTCCTTGGACATCACGCTGCTTTACCTGCTTGCCGCCGTGCTGGGGGTGGTGGCGTGCCGCCAGTTCAAGTTACCGCCCATGTTGGGTTATCTGGTGGTCGGTGTGGTGATCGGGCCCAATGCCCTGGCCCTCGCCCAGAACTCCAGCGGTGTGCGCTACCTGGCCGAGTTTGGCGTGGTGTTCCTGATGTTTGTGATCGGGCTGGAGTTCAGCCTGCCCAAGCTGCGCGCCATGAAACGCCATGTGTTCGGGCTGGGTCTGGCGCAGGTGGTGCTGACCGTGCTGATCACCACCGGTGCCTCGATTGTCCTGGGCATGGTCTTGCCCGAATGGTGGAGCGTGTCCTGGCAGATTGCCGTGGCCCTGGGGGGTGTCATGGCCATGAGCAGCACCGCCATCGTGATCAAGATGGTGGCCGAGCGCCTGGAGCTGGAGTCCGACCACGGCAAACGCGTGGTGGGCATCTTGCTGTTTCAAGATCTGGCCGTGGTGCCTCTGCTGGTGTTGATCCCGGCCCTGGGAGCCAAGCCCGAAGAGCTGCTGGTCTCGCTGGGGTTTGCGCTGGTCAAGGCGGTGGTGCTGTTGGGCGTTTTGCTGACCGGCGGTCAAAAGGTGATGCGCTGGTGGCTCACCCTGGTGGCACGGCAAAAGAGCGAAGAGCTCTTCATGCTCAACATTTTGCTCATCACCCTGGGCCTGGCCTGGTTGACGGAGCATGCGGGCCTGTCGCTCGCCCTGGGGGCCTTCGTGGCCGGCATGCTGATTTCCGAGACCGAATTCAAGCACCAGGTGGAGACCGACATCCGCCCGTTCCACGATGTCTTGCTGGGGCTGTTTTTCATCACCATCGGCATGATGCTCGATTGGCGCCTGGTGATCGAACGCTGGCCCCTGGTGCTGCTGCTGCTGTCTCTCTCGCTGACATTCAAGCTGGCCTTGATCACGGGCTTGGCCCGGGGCTTTGGCGCGCCCATGGGCGTTTCCCTGCGGGTCGGCCTGTACCTCGCGCAGGCGGGTGAATTCGGTCTGGTGTTGCTCACGCTGGCGGGGCAAAACAACCTGGTGCCCCCAGCGCTGTTCAACCCGATCCTGGCCTCCATGGTGATCTCCATGCTCGCCACACCGTTCATGATCATGTACACCAACAGCATCGTGACCCGCGTCGTCGGCAGCGACTGGCTGATGCAGTCGGTGCAGATGACCAACATCGCGCGCAAGTCGATCAACGCCGACAAACACGTGATCATTTGCGGCTACGGCCGCTGCGGGCAAAACCTGGCCCGCCTGCTCGAGGCCGAGAACATCCCCTATATGGCGCTGGATCTGGATCCCGATCGTGTGCGTCAGGCCGCTGCCGCCGGCCATTCGGTGGTTTTCGGCGACGCAGCGCGCCTGCAAGCCCTCATGGCCGCCGGGCTGCACCGATCCAGCGCGGTGGTCATCACCTACCTCGATACCGCCAGTGCCTTCAAGGTTTTGCACCATTGCCGAGACCAGGCGGCGCAGGTGCCTGTGGTGGTGCGCACCGTGGACGATGTGGATCTGGAACGCCTGCGCAATGCCGGCGCCACCGAGGTGGTGCCCGAAGCGATCGAGGCCAGCCTCATGCTGGCCAGCCATGCACTCGCCCTGGTGGGGGTGCCCATGCGGCGGGTGATCCGGGTCGTACAAGACCAGCGCGACGCGCGCTACAACCTGCTGCGCGGTTATTTCCACGGGGCGGACGACGACAGCGTAGAAGAGGCCGAACACGAACGCATGCACACCGTGACCTTGCCCATGGGGGGTCGGAGCGCAGGCAAAACCCTGGGCAGTTTCAACCTGGAGCCCATGGGTGTTCGCGTGGTCAACCTGCGCACCGCCAACGGCAAAAACAAGGTTTTTGACGATGAGACGCTGGTCAATGGCGGCGACACCCTGGTGCTCAGCGCCAAAGCGCCAGCCCTGGCACTGGCCGAAGACAAGCTGCTGTCGGGATGAGGCCGATGCCGCCAACACCCGCCGCGCGCACCCACCGCCCCCTCACCGCTTAACCCGATTCAACCCACGCCATGGACAACGCCGCCTACCTCAAAGCCCACATTCGCACCGTGTCCGACTGGCCCGCGCCCGGTGTGCAATTCCGCGATATCACCCCGTTGCTGCAAGACCCACGCGTGTTCCGCGTCTTGATTGATGTGTTTGTGCACCGCTACATGGCGCCAGAATTGCGCCCCACCGTGGTGGCCGGGCTGGACGCACGTGGTTTCATCATCGGCTCAGTCGTGGCCTACGAACTGGGGTTGGGTTTTGTGCCCATCCGCAAAAAGGGCAAGCTGCCGTTCACCACGGTGCAAGAAACCTACGAACTCGAATACGGCAGCGCCACTGTGGAACTGCACACCGATGCGGTCAAGCCAGGGGATCGTGTCTTGCTCATCGACGACCTCATCGCCACGGGCGGCACCATGATGGCGGGCGCCCGCTTGCTGGAAAAGCTGGGGGCCGAGGTGATCGAGGGGGCCGCCATTGTGGATCTGCCGGAGCTCGGAGGGTCGCAGCGAATCAAGGCTTCGGGCCTGCCCCTGTTCACCATCTTGGATTTCTCCAGCCACTGAGCCCGCCCGGCAAAGGCGCTGAGGGGTTCGCCGTCGAGCGCTATTCCATCTTGCCGTATTGGGTGGCGCTCAGGGCCGCGAAGTCGCTGTCCAGTTCTTGCGGAAACTCCCCGCCAGACACGCGACCAGGCGCCGGCGCATCGGATGGTGGTTTCGGCATGGCCGGCGACGCCAAGGCCTTGCGAAAAGCCTCCACTTCGTCGCGAGCAACCGGCTGGGTGCGCTCGTGGCTGGGCATGTGCTCTACAGGCGGCAGGGCTGTTGCCCTCTCTTCTGGCCGCTCTGCCTGCGCCTCGCGCCGGGTCTGAGCCTCCACAGCCGCCTTCAAAGCCATGCCTCGCTGGTCGTGTGTGGCCTTGCGGCGCCAGTACACGGCCTCAACCTGCATGCTGTGGCGCGAACGCGCGCTGGTCTGGACCCAGCGCTCGATCTCGAGCAGGTATTCATCTGGAATGGCTTCGGCCGGCAATGCCAGATCCATCAGCACCAGAAAGGCATCGCCGTTGGCATCGAGTGCCAGCACCTTGAATTCGTAGCTGGTAGACAACACACCCGCGCGGATCAACGACTCGCGCACAACCGAATACAGCTGCTCACGCCTCAGAATGCGGCGGCCTCGCCGGGGTGAAATCAGCGGAAGAGTGGTCTCGCGAAACGCTTTGCGCATGCGGGCACGGGTGCCACCCGAAGTACCTGGCTCGATTTTTTTGGCCTGTAGCCAGCGCAGTAAGGACATGCTCGACAGTATGCCGGGGTCAAGGGCGTTTCATACGCAACAAATGGTTCGAATTTACAAGGGACTTTGGCAGGTCATCGCGTGATCAGGTCACAGCAATGCGTTTGGGCCGGTTGTAGAAACGCCGCGCCAGCACGGCGGCCATGGCCACGGTCAGCTCCAGCGCAATCTCGGGCGCGCGCAACGACAGCTCCCGAAACCGCAAAGGCGTCAGACACCAAAGGCGGCTGTCGCAGCCAGCCTGCACCGTGGCACTGCGCGGCAACTGGCTGAAAAAGGCCCCTTCGCCCAGAATCGACCCGGCGCCCACCAGCGCAATGCGAATGCGGTCGTTGGCATCTTCATAGTGCACGGTCAGGCTGCCGCTCTCCACCAGGTACAACGCCCGGTCCTTCACCCCCTGTTCGATCACCACATCGCCCGTGCGAACAGCCATGGGCTGCAAATAGTCAGCCAAGAGGGCCCATTGAGCCTCGCTGAGGTTCAATGGCAAGGCATCCAGCGCCTGGCAGCCTTTGATGGCCATGGCCAGCGCCTGAATGCCCTGAGGGTCAGCGACGTTTCGGGAGGCGTTCATACCACCGCACGTTAACCGCGCAGGTGCTTCGCGCACAAGTCGGTGTTACCCGGACTTACAGTTAAAGCGGTTGACTCAAGCCCTGCGACGGCGCTTGCAGCCATGAAACAACAATGCATGCATGCTGGTTGGCCGTTACTTGCCAATGCAGAACCGCGAAAAAATCTCACCCAGCAAGTCATCGGCACTGAACTCACCGGTAATGGCTCCCAATGCCTGCTGGGCCAAACGCAACTCCTCGGCCAGCAAGTCGAGGTGTTCGGCATCCGCCTCCAGCCAGCCAGCGGCTGCGTCCAGGTGTTCCCCCACCCGGGCCAATGCCTGCAGGTGGCGCTCCCGGGCCATGAACAGGCCCTCGCCGGACGGCTGCCAGCCCGCCAGCTTGAGCAGGCGCTGGCGCAAGGCCTCGATGCCATCTCCGCGCTTCGCCGACAGCAGCAGGGCATCGGGCAGACCTTCGACACAGCGCGCAGCCGTGGCCGCGTCGCTCTGGTCCTGCTTGTTCCAGATTTGCACCAAGGGCATGCCCTCAGGCAAAGCTGCCGCAATGGCCGCGTCAGCCGCCTGGTAGGCCGGTTGGTCCACCCGTGTGAGATCGTGCAGGAACAACACCGCATCGGCCTGGGCAATCTGGCCCCAGGCCCGCTCGATACCGATCCTCTCCACCTCGTCCACATCGGGACTCTCACGCAAGCCTGCGGTGTCAATCACATGCAGTGGCACACCCTCGATCTGGATGGTTTGCTGCACCACGTCACGGGTCGTGCCGGCAATCGCGGTCACGATCGCAAGCTCGGCACCGGCCAAGGCGTTGAGCAACGAGCTTTTTCCTGCGTTGGGCTGCCCGGCGATGACCACTTTCAGACCGTCACGCAACAAGGCCCCCTGACGCGCCTGGGCACGCACAGCCACCAAGGCGGACTGCAACCGGGTGAGCTGACCTGCCGCGTCGGCTTTTTTCAGGAAATCGATTTCCTCTTCGGGAAAATCCAGCGTGGCTTCGACCAGCATGCGCAGATTGACCAGCGCATCACGCAGCACATGAATGCGGTCGGAAAACACCCCGGCCAGCGAACGGCTGGCACTGCGAGCCGCGGCTTCGGTGCTGGCATCGATCAGGTCGGCCACGGCCTCGGCCTGGGCCAGATCCATCTTGTCGTTCAGGAACGCCCGCTCGGTGAATTCACCCGCCCGCGCGGGTCGCAAGCCCGGCAACAGCGATCCACCGGCAGCCTGCAGGGTCTGGGCCAAAGACAAACAGCGCGCCAGCAACAGTTGCAACACCACAGGACCACCGTGGCCTTGCAGCTCCAGCACGTCTTCACCGGTGTAGGAGTGGGGGCCCGGAAACCACAAGGCCAGACCGTGGTCGATGGCTTGGCCCTGCTCGTCCAGAAATGGCAAATAGGTGGCTTCACGCGGTTTCAAAGCCCGGCCGAGCAACGCTTGCACAAACGGCGCCAGCCCCTTGCCCGAAACCCGAACAATGCCCACTGCCCCGCGACCGGATGCGGTGGCAATGGCGGCGATGGGATCGTGGTGGTGAGGCAGCATGGCGAGATTTTGCGGCAAACGCGGTTCAGAAATGACAAGGGCCTGCATCAGCAGGCCCGTGAGAGTGGAAAGAGCGGGCTCTTTCCAGAACACAGCGAAATGAATCGCCGTGGATTATTTCGTGCTCGGCTTCGATTTGAACAATTCGAACGGCAAAGTGAACTTCAACGGCACACCCATGCGCTTGTTGATGAAAGACTGTTGCAGGATGGTCAGAATGTTGTTCGTCACCCAGTAGATCACCAGACCGGCCGGGAAGAAGAAGAACATCACCGAGAACATCATCGGCATCATCCACATCAGCTTGGCCTGCATCGGGTCAGGTGGCAGCGGGTTCAGCGCGGTCTGGATCATGGTGGTCACGGCCATCACCAGCGGCAAGATGAAAAACGGATCGGGTTGCGCCAGATCGTGGATCCACAGCAGCCAGGGCGCATTGCGCATCTCTACCGACGACAGCAGCACCCAGTACAGGGCAATGAACACCGGAATCTGGATCATGATGGGCAAGCAGCCGCCCAGGGGATTGACCTTCTCTTCGCGGTAGATCTTCATCATCTCCTGCTGCATCGCCTGCGGATTGCTCTTCAGGCGCTCACGCATTTCGGTGATGCGGGGGTTGATGGCCTTCATCTTGGCCATGCTCTTGTAAGCCGTGGCATTGAGCCAGTAGAAGGCGGCCTTGATCGTCACCACCAACAACACAATGGACCAGCCCCAGTTGGACACGAAGCCATGGATCTTTTCGAGCAGCCAGTACAGCGGCTTGGCCAGAATGGTGAGCCAGCCGTAGTCTTTCACCAGCTCCAGACCCGGCGTGGTCACTTCCAGCACCTTCTCTTCTTGCGGGCCCACAAAAAGATTCGAATCCAGCGTCTTGCTCTGGCCGGGAGCAATCTCACCCAACTCGGTGATCGCGCCGGCTGCGTACAAGGTGCTGTCGATCTTGCGGGCAAAGTTGTTGCGCGGCACGCCTTCGCCCAGCACCCAGGCCGAAGCGAAATAGTGCTGCACCATGGCCACATAGCCTTCGCTGGCGGTCTTGACAAAGTCGGCCTTGAATCCGGTGGGATCGTTGGCCTGTTCCTTTTGTTTGTCGATGTCCTTGAACTGCACCTTCTGGTATTTCTTCTCGGCGGTGTAGATCGCAGGACCGGTGAAGGTCGAGTAGAAAGGCGTGGAATTCGCGCTTTGGCGGTTGTCGCGCACCAGCTGCACATAGAGCTGCGGACTCACAGCCTGGGCGCCGTTGTTCAACACCGCGTGTTGCACGCCGATGGAGTAACTGCCGCGCTTGAGCGTGTAGGTCTTGACCAGCTTGACGCCGTCCACTTCGGCGGACTCGTACTTCACCTGCAGCTCATTCTGGCCATCGGCCAAAGCCGTCGGGCCGGGCACCAGCGTCATGGGGGTCTTGTGGGTGGGGAAATTTCCGCCGATCAGCCCTGATTGCGCGATGTAGGTGTGCGCGTCGCTCTGCTGCAACAGGGTAAAGGGAAACTCGGCGATTTCCTTGCGTGTGTGGCCATCGGCTGCGTGCTGGGTCAGCTGGGCGCCCACCAGTGAGCCGCCGTCGCTGTTGAAGGTCAGCTTGTAGACGTCGGTGGTCACTTCCGTGCGAACGGATTGAGCCGAAGGCGCGGTGGCACCGGTCGGGGCCATGGCAGGATCCGTTCCCGCCGAGCTGGCCGCTGCCGCAGGCAGGCTGTTGTCACCTTGGACAGGCACAGCGCCCGGAGCCGCCTTTTCCGTCAGGGCCGAAGAAGGGAAAAAAGTGGGCTTGTTCCCGTTGTGGATCTGCCACTTGTCCCAGACCAGGACCATCGAGAAACCAAACACCACCCACAAGATGGACCGACGGATGTCATTCATGACGCGTTCTTCTTTTCTGAGGAAGGGGATAGCAGACGGGAAAACAGGGCGGGCGGCTGATCCGGCACCGGGTCACAGCCGCCGTCGCACCAGGGATGGCAGCGACCCAGACGGCGCAGCGTCAAATAACTGCCGGCCAAAGCGCCGTGGCGCTCCAGAACGCCCAGAGCGTACTTCGAACAGCTGGGCTCAAAACGGCAATTGCTGCCCAGACTGGGGCTGAGCAGCAAACGGTATCCCTTGACCAGGCCCACCAGGCCCTGGCGCGGCCAGTCAGTCCACATGGGCCAGCGCTCCAGTCGTTGAAGGCAAAGCTTCGCGAGGAACCACGCGACCCAGCAGCGTCTGAAGCTCGGCACGAACAGCGCGCTTGAGCGGCTCAGACGTGGCGCTCAGAAACTGCTTGCGGCTGAATTCACTGCGCAAACGCACCACCCAGGCAGCATCGGGCAACCCGACCGGCAAGGTACGGGCAACCTCATACACCTGACGGCGCATGGTATTGCGTGTCACAGCGCGGCGCGCCCAGCGCTTGGGCAGGACAACGCCCAGCCAAGCTTCGGCCACGGGGAACAACAGGCGTTCGCCGTGCACCACGTCCAGCGCGGAACGGTGCAGCGCGAAGTGGGGCGTTTTGGCCACGGGGGCACTCGCCATGGCGGCCTGGAATTGATGCCGGGTCCGGATGCGTTGCATGACGGGCTCACTTGTCACCGACAGGCGGCGTCAAGGAAGCGAGAGTCCGGTCGCAACCGGCAACTCAACGGCAGGCTCAGACGGCCAGACGCTTGCGGCCTTTGGCGCGGCGTGCATTGATCACAGCACGGCCACCACGGGTCTTCATGCGAACGAGAAAACCGTGGGTGCGGGCGCGTTTGATCTTGGAGGGCTGGTAAGTGCGTTTCATGATGCTCAGTAAAAGTCGGGGGAAACCCGCAATTATCGCCTCAAACCCCACGTCCAGGCAAGTCATACCCGCCGAATCCCGCCAAGACTGGCGATAGGGCTTCGAAAATCAGCAGTTTTAGGCCACTCGACCGGGTCAACGGCTGCGAACCAGCGCCTCGATCACCGGCGCCTGATCCACGTCAACAGCGGGGGCATTCGGGCTGTGGGCTCCGTTCACGGGCGTGCGCCCCTGAGCCAGGGATGGATCCTGCACGGACCCTTGGGCCAACCCTGGCGCAGCCAGCGCCTGATCGATGCGGACCTCAGCCAACCGTCCCTGGCTGTCGAGCCAGCCCACGCGCCCATGGTCTTTGCTCAGGAGCAGGCGCTGCGGCGGCGCAGCAACACCCTCCTGGCCCGAACGATGGGCACAGGCCTGCGCCAAGGTCTGGCATTGCTCAGGCGTGATGCCTGCCGCGCGCAGCCCCGGGCCTATATCGCGCTCCAGCTGCCGCAACCAGATTGCATGGGCCGGCGGTGTCAGCGGACGCACTTCGATCCGGCCTTGGCGGGGGTCGTCAAGCCGCCAGCGTTCGACGGGCGCACCGTCTTCGCGGGCCAACACATCGCCATTGCGGGCGGTGGAATAGGCTTCGGTGTACAGGTGTTGGGGTCTTGCGGGGTCGTGCCGCCGGTCGGGCGGCACATCGGCCAGCGCGACGCCCCGCTGCTGGAAATACCCGGTCACGCCTTCCAGCACGTTGGCGGCCGTGCCATGGCGGTCGTAACCGCCTCCCACGCCCACGTGGTTGCCCGGGTGGCGCACGGTGGTGACCCGCGGATCGTCGCCGTAGTACAGCGGGCGGAAATCGGTGCGGTTTTCGTGCTCGGCCATCACGGTCAAAACCTGGCCACGCACATTGGGTGGAATGTGCATCGGTCCCTCGACAAAGCGCGCCACCGGATCGATCAGCGCCATGCCGGTGATGGGGACGCTGCCGGGCGGCGCGATCACCGCGCCATCGGGCCCGACCAGTCCGCGCTCGTTGACCAGCTGGGCAAAGCGGATGGCGGTGGCACAGCCGCGACTGAAGCCGGTGGTGGCGGCACCGATGTCGGCGGGGGTGGCGCCTGGCGTGTCGAGGTGCTCGAGGGCAGCGCGGCGGAAGTCCGCATAGGCCTCTTCGGCGGCAGCATTGATGGCCGAGGATGGCAAGAAAGCGGCATTCACAAGCCCGCCTTGATCACCACCACTACCAACGCCGGGGTAGTAGCGCGCCCGAAGGTCAGGATTTTCCGCTGCTGCAAGCCTGCCTTGTACTCCCAGCTGACTCACATTGGTTGCTTCGGGGTCACCTGAGAGCTTCAAATTGCCCTCATGGTTGTTGGTCCCGTCAAACGCAGCGAAGAAAGTAAATTGAGTGGCCTGCCCACGAGTGCCTGTGAAGCCCATTTCGGCACGCGCCACCGGCAATCGAGCTAGCTCCTCAATTGTCAGGTCGCGAAGAAGGGGCGTACCCATTTAATTCCCCTTGGGCGCAACTTCCCTGGTCGGGAAAATTTCATAGGCCACGTTGTACTTCGACAGCCATGTTCGGTGCGTGCGTTGCTTGACACTTGCGGACTGCGCGCGCGGTGTCACGATGTACACAAAGAGCTGCTGCCCATCGATCACAAAAGTCAATTCGTGATTCGCCATGTCATCCGGCAACCGATCTCGCAGATCTACCTGCCGCTCGACCACTTCCCCAGACGCCTTGAGGCGCCATTTCAGCTTCAAAAACTCGCCGACGGGCATTGCCCCATTGACGCCCCAAGAATTGCCCACGCTCTTTCCGTTGGTAGATTTTGCGCGTACCGGGGGATATTGGTCACCGTAGGCGAACTCCAGAAGATCCACCGATTTAGCCCAACCGTCGTTCCAACCGTCGAAGTTAAACGCGTGGTTGACCAACTTGGGCCCACCCACACTGGCGCAGGCCGTCAGGGTCAAGCCCAGGCACAAGGCCAGCAACCATCGCACGGGCCTGGAGAACATCAACAGCGATTTCATCGTCGGGACTCCCTGGGAGCTTGGGGCTCCCCATTCGTTGTTTGCACAATCCACCCACATCGGCCCCGCTCGTACCGGGGGCGAATCCGGTCGGGGCGGGCGTGAGCGCAGCATATCGTAAGCCAAACGTACTCACATCCAATCCCTGTTAAGTCGTGCAGCCCGAGGCGTTCCGGGCAAAAACCGATATGATCGCGCCCCTCACTCCAGGGTGACGGCCCCGCAACACGCCAGGCCAGCCCACCGCCATCAGGGTTTGTTCGAACCCGGTTCAGCTTGTGGATAAGTCCCCAAGCGAACTACAATGGCCCCTTCGCCCTTCGTCAATTGTCCACAAGCCACACCGAGCCACATTCCCGCATGACCGAGGGCCTTATTCCCGCCACTGCTGCCACCGACGCCACCGCGGCGCCCACCGATTTGTGGGCGGCCTGCCTCGACCGCCTGGCCCAGGAAATCCCCGAACAACAGTTCAACACCTGGATCCGGCCCCTCTCGGCGACCGCCGCGCCAGACGGCTCCAAGGTGGTTATTGCGGTGGCCAACCGGTTCAAGATGGACTGGATCCGGGCCCAGTATGCGGTGCGCATCGCGGCGCTGCTGGAGAGCGTTCAGGGGCGCCCGGTGATGGTGGAGTTAGCGCTCGCTCCGCGTGAAGGCCCTAGCCGCACATCGCCTGCACCACGCAATGTGCAAGAACAGGTGTTGGCTGAATTGCCGGACGTGGGCCAGATCGAGCCATCGCCCATCAACAGCCAGCGCAACCGCCTCAATCCGGCACTCGCGTTTTCGACGCTGGTCGAAGGCTCGGCCAACCGCATGGCGCGGGCCGCGGCCATGCACGTGGCCGGCAGCTTGGGGCAGCTCTACAACCCGCTGTTTATTTACGGCGGTGTGGGCTTGGGCAAGACCCACCTGGTGCACGCCATCGGTAACCATTTGCTGGCTGACCGTCCACAGGCCAAAGTTTTGTACATCCACGCCGAGCAGTTTGTCTCGGATGTGGTCAAGTCGTATCAGCGCAAAACCTTCGATGAGTTCAAGGAGCGTTATCACTCGCTCGATCTGCTGCTGATCGACGATGTGCAGTTCTTCGCCAACAAGGAACGTACGCAAGAAGAATTCTTTAATGCGTTTGAGGCCTTGCTGGCGCGCAAGAGCCACATCGTGATGACCAGCGACACCTACCCCAAGGGCCTGGCCGACATCCACGAGCGCCTGGTTTCGCGCTTTGATTCGGGCCTGACGGTGGCTATCGAACCGCCCGAGCTGGAAATGCGGGTGGCCATTCTGATCAACAAGGCTGCAGTAGAAAGCGCCGTGATGCCGGAAGAGGTGGCGTTTTTCGTGGCGAAAAACGTGCGCTCCAACGTGCGCGAGCTCGAAGGCGCGCTGCGCAAGATCCTGGCGTATTCGCGATTCAACCAGAAAGAAATCTCGATCCAGCTGGCGCGCGACGCGCTCAAAGACCTGCTGTCGATCCAGAACCGCCAGATTTCGGTGGAAAACATCCAGAAGACCGTGGCCGACTACTACAAGATCAAGGTCGCGGACATGTATTCCAAGAAGCGGCCGGCCAGCATCGCCCGGCCGCGCCAGATCGCCATGTTCATCGCCAAGGAGCTCACGCAAAAGAGTTTGCCCGAGATCGGCGAGCTGTTTGGCGGGCGCGACCACACCACCGTGCTCCACGCGGTGCGCAAGATTGGTGCCGAACGCCAGCAAAACACCGAGCTCAACCAGCAACTGCATGTGCTCGAGCAGACCCTCAAGGGATGAGCCTGCTGCCTTGCCCTGACGCTGTGTTTTCCGGGTGGGTGGCCACTCAGGTGAACGCTGTGACAGAGCTTGGCAAGCGTTTTGCCTAGGGCGTTCACAAAAAGGTGAAAATAGGGAGGTTTGGGCCTGCGAAGGCCTTCACCTTATAAACAGAAGCGCTGCTGAAAGTTGACGCGCCATTGACGCCAACCTGAGACGAAAGAAGTCGACATGATCGTTTTGAAATCCACCCAGGACAAAGTACTGGCCGCCCTGCAATCGGTGGCCGGCATTGTCGAACGCCGCCACACGCTGCCGATTTTGGCCAACGTGATGCTGCGCAAGACCGGCTCATCCGTGCAGCTGACCACCAGCGACCTGGAAATTCAGATCCGCACCACGGCCGAGCTCGACGGTGACGACGGCAACTTCGCCACCACCTTGGGCGCGCGCAAACTGATCGACATCTTGCGCACCATGCCCACCGATCAGACGGTGAGCCTGGAGTCCACCGGCGGCAAACTCATTCTGAAAGGCGGCAAAAGCCGCTTCACGCTGCAGAGCATGCCGCCCGAAGACTTCCCCCTGGTCCAGGAATCGGCCAGCTTCGGCCCGGCCTTCAGCGTGCCCCAGAAAACGCTCAAGAGCCTGCTGAGCCAAGTGTCGTTTTCCATGGCGGTGCACGACATCCGCTACTACCTGAACGGCATTTTGTTTGTGGCCGAAGGCCAGCAACTCAGCCTGGTGGCCACCGACGGTCACCGCCTGGCTTTTGCCAGCGCCACGCTGGACGTGGAAGTGCCGAAGCAGGAAGTGATCTTGCCGCGCAAGACGGTGCTGGAATTGCAGCGCCTGTTGTCCGACAAAGAAGGCGCGATCGAAATGCAATTCGCCGCCAACCAGGCGAAGTTCAGCTTTGACGGCATGGAATTCGTGACCAAACTGGTCGAGGGCAAGTTCCCCGACTACAACCGCGTCATCCCGAAGAACCACAAAAACATCGTCACGCTCGGCCGCCAGCCCTTGCTGGCTTCGCTGCAGCGCACCGCCATCATGACCAGCGAGAAGTTCAAGGGCGTGCGCCTGAACATCGAGCCCGGTGCACTGCGCGTGGCCTCGAGCAACGCCGAGCAGGAAGAGGCCGTGGACGAGCTTGATGTGGACTACGGCGGCGACGCGATCGAGATCGGGTTCAATGTGACCTACCTGATCGACGCGCTGCAAAACATGAGCCAGGAAATGGTTCGCATCGAACTCTCTGATGGCAACAGCTCCGCGCTGGTGACCAACCCAGATGACAACGCCTTCAAGTACGTTGTCATGCCGATGCGAATTTAAGGCCTGCCCACCCTGTTGCGATCCCCTAGCCCAACCCGCTGCCCAGCGGGTTTGGCCTTTCTAGCGAATCTGAGAAGTCCCCTATGTCCGACGAAAACAAGCCCGCCGAATCCGACAACACCGGCGAAGCCAGCACCCAAAGCGCCAACTTCCAGCCCACGATCGACAGCAACCAGGCCGGGGCGAGCGAAGGTTACGGCGAAGGCGCGATCACGATCCTGGAAGGCCTGGAGGCGGTGCGCAAGCGCCCGGGCATGTACATCGGCGACACGTCAGACGGCACCGGCCTGCACCACCTGGTATTCGAGGTGGTCGACAACTCCATCGACGAAGCGCTGGCCGGCCATTGCGACGATATCGTCGTCACCATCCATTCCGACAACTCGATCAGCGTGACCGACAACGGCCGCGGCATCCCCACTGGCGTGAAGATGGACGACAAGCACGAGCCCAAGCGCTCGGCCGCTGAAATCGCGCTGACCGAACTGCACGCCGGCGGCAAGTTCAACCAGAACAGCTACAAGGTCTCGGGCGGATTGCACGGCGTGGGCGTGTCTTGCGTGAACGCGCTGTCGATCATGCTGCGCCTCATCGTGCGCCGCGAAGGCCAGATGCACCAGATCGAGTTCGCGCGCGGCTTCGTGCAAAACCGCATCCTGGAGATGAAAAACGGCGTTGAAATCTCGCCGATGAAGCTCGTTGGCCCTACCGACAAGCGCGGCACCGAAGTGCACTTCCTGCCCGACACCGAGATCTTCAAAGAAAACAGCGATTTCCACTACGACATCCTGGCCAAACGCCTGCGCGAGCTGAGCTTTTTGAACAACGGCGTGCGCATCCGCTTGAAGGACGAGCGCACCGGCAAAGAAGACGACTTCTCGGGCGCTGGCGGCGTGCGCGGCTTTGTGGAGTTCATCAACAAGGGCAAGACGGTGTTGCACCCCACCCCGTTCTACGCCTCGGGCGAGCGCCCGGCCGAAACCTACGGCGGCATCCCCGGCACCCACATCGGCGTCGAAGTGGCGATGCAGTGGAACAGCGGCTACAACGAGCAGGTGCTCTGTTTCACCAACAACATTCCGCAGCGCGACGGTGGAACGCACTTGACCGGCCTGCGTGCCGCGATGACGCGCGTCATCAACAAGTACATCGAAGAGCACGAGTTCGCCAAAAAAGCGAAAGTCGAAGTCACCGGCGACGACATGCGCGAAGGCCTCTGCTGCGTGATGAGCGTCAAAGTGCCTGAGCCCAAATTCTCCAGCCAGACCAAAGACAAACTGGTATCGAGTGAAGTCCGCGCACCGGTGGAAGACATCGTCGGCAAACTGCTCAACGATTACCTGCAAGAGCGCCCGAACGACGCCAAAATCATCTGCGGCAAGATCGTTGATGCTGCCCGCGCCCGCGAAGCCGCGCGCAAGGCCCGCGAAATGACGCGCCGCAAAGGCGTGCTCGACGGCATGGGCCTGCCCGGCAAGCTGGCCGACTGCCAGGAAAAAGACCCCGCCCTGTGCGAAATCTACATTGTCGAGGGTGACTCCGCCGGCGGCTCCGCCAAGCAAGGCCGAGACCGCAAATTCCAGGCCATCCTGCCTTTGCGCGGCAAGATTCTGAACGTGGAAAAAGCACGCTATGAAAAGCTGCTCACCTCCAATGAAATTCTCACGCTGATCACTGCGCTGGGTACCGGCATTGGCAAGGCGGGCGGCGAGGGCGCCAACAGCGACGGCAAAGACGATTTCAACGTCGCCAAGCTGCGCTACCACCGCATCATCATCATGACCGACGCCGACGTTGACGGCGCCCACATCCGCACCCTGCTGCTCACCTTCTTCTACCGGCAGATGCCCGAGCTGGTTGAGCGCGGCCACATCTACATTGCCCAGCCACCGCTCTACAAAGTGAAGGCCGGCAAAGAAGAGCTGTACCTGAAAGACGGCCCGGCGCTCGATACCTTCTTGCTGCGCATCGCGCTGAAAGACGCCAAAGTTTCCACTGGCGGCGCCAATGACACCTTGCTCGAAGGCGACACGCTGGGCGAACTGGCGCGCAAGCACCAGGTGGCCGAGCGCGTGATCTCGCGTTTGTCCAAGTTCATGGACGCTGAAGCCCTGCGCGCCATGGCCGACGGCGTGAGCATCAAGCTCGACACGGTTGAAGAAGCCGAAGCCAGCGCCATTGCCATGCAAGCCAAGCTGCGCGAACTCAGCACCACCGGCGTGCCCGCTGAAGTGGCCGGCGAATTTGATACCCGCACCGACAAGCCGATACTGCGCATCAGCCGCCGCCACCATGGCAACGTGAAGAGCAGCATCATCACGCAAGACTTCGTGCACGGTGCCGACTACGGCGCACTGTCCACCGCCGCCGAAACCTTCCGCGGCCTTCTGGGCGAAGGCGCCAAGGCCATGCGCGGCGAAGGCGACAAACAGAAAGAGGAGCGCGTGGGCGACTTCCGCCAGGCCATGCAGTGGCTCATCTCGGAAGCCGAGCGCACCACCAGCCGCCAGCGCTACAAGGGTCTGGGCGAAATGAACCCTGCCCAACTCTGGGAAACCACCATGGACCCCACCGTGCGCCGCTTGCTGCGCGTACAGATCGACGACGCCATCGAAGCCGATCGTGTGTTCACGATGCTGATGGGCGATGAAGTTGAGCCGCGCCGGGAATTCATTGAGCAGAATGCCTTGCGTGCGGGGAATATCGACGTCTGATTTTGTCGGATGACAGGGAAAGTGAAAACCTTGCCAAGTTAGTGAAAAACTACTGACACTGTTATTGCAAGAATCCGGCTGCGCCGCTCTGGTCTCTTATAGATCAGAGGGTTCACGCTAAAGCACTGTGACGGGCGATCAAGCCTGGTTGTCCGCCACCTGAAGCAGACCAAAGAACCTTCTTCCTAGCCAAATCTGTCGTCGCCTACGGGCTACTACAGCCCATGGTCCCCGGCGATTGAATGGCAGCCTGACTGCAGTCACTCGGGGTTGACATCCTCGACGCCAGCAGCGACCGTCAGCGGTCATTCGACGGTCGGCCTCACGTATGACCACTTCACGCTAAAGAGCGGGTACCTGGCCATCATTGAACTCGGACTGGCCGCGAACGACCGGATGGGCTCAAGGCGACCGGGCACTTTCGACCCAGAGCAGCCATCCAGCCCACAAGCGAAAAGCGGTCGCTCGCGATACGTGGGTATGCTTTGGGTAAATACCAAACACTTGCATCGTGTCGTGAACTCAACTCTTTTGCTGAACCAGACTGGCCAGTGTCACGAAATCTTCAGATTGGTGTTGTCGCAACCTTATGGCTAGAGTGCTCTTTGCATTTGCTGACCTACCCTGGTCGCAGAGGTTGCAATTCAGATTTGAATCCGTCATGTAAAAAAGCGTGCCAATTAGATTACTAAAAAGTTCGCGCCCATTACGCGATCATGATCTATATCGTTAAACCGGCTATGAAATCTTATTCGAAACTTCTCTCAGCTCCAATCCTACTATTGGCATGCTGCGTATGCCAAGCACAACAAACGCCAATTCTCGCTTCGCATTGCAAGCCCGATGAATTCGCCTATCTAAATGCGAAAATGCCAGAGCTTCGCTATCCTCGGCACAGCACTGAGGAAGAGCGGATGACAAAGCCGGGTTGGATACTTCGTAGCACTGGAAAAGTCCTGTCGATCTGTTCTGATAGTCAAACAGAGCCTTTCAATTTAGTTTCGTATCGCTTCGGCCCAATCGGGAAGGTCGAGTTCGAGAGAGTTGCAACGAAGTCCTCTCCGTTTTATGTGTTCGAGCGCGGAGATAGTCCACATACTGGAGAAGCTATTATTTTCTTTTCGGCCGGACCATACACTTATTGTGTGAGTGAGTCTCTGGGTCAGGGCAGCGGTATCAGCCTAACCGTGCTCAAAAACATGAAAGAGGTAGCAAGTTTCTTTTCCGGCAATGATCGGGGCGTGGATTACGAAGCAGGACTAATTGATCTCTCATTTACCGAGAGGAAATCTCCGGCTCTCAGAATGTTTGCTCCGAAGAACAAGTTTCGAACGCCTTGTGACGGTCAGCGTCTGATGCGGCCGTAAGCTTTCTGCGCCCAACCCTCTATCCTCATATGGCCGCCAACCCATCATTTCACCAGATCTGCGTGATGAGGCACACAGGTGGGTGAATTCAAACGTTGAGTGACTGCTTTTCCCTTGGCTCGCCGACCGCTCTTGGCCGAAACCGGGTTTCCCGTAGGGCTGCTGGAACCCGTCTTTGGCCTATGGCGGAACCTAAGAATCGAGGGTCAGCTTCCTGGCGCGGCCTCGTACTCACACTGTCGGCCAGGAGCGGTCGGTGGGCAAACGGGAAAGTAGTCGCTCAACGTTTGAGCTGAGCCGCGCGCAGAGGCAGCCGGCCTTGGCCGCGCGGAGCATGATGAACTACAGCGTAGCGCGGCCAAGGCTGGCTGCCGTAGCGCGCAGCTCGAGCGAAGTAGGCATCTCTAGCCTCCGCCGAAGACTCGCTTCCAAATTGACTCCATCTTGGTGCCTTGCAACCCGTTGCCCGCGTTGTCCAGCCCCCTCACCATCACATAGAGACCTGCCAATACTTGCAGGCCGTGGAGGACGTTCAGTGACTTGTAGTCGAAGGTTGGTAGGAAGACGTAAAGCGACATCATGACCCCGACTGCAAACTCGAATATTCCGTATGAAAGCCGGAAGCGCTGCCTGTACCAGAAGAGCAAGACACCTAGCAGAGGCAAAGCCACGACCGTTCCCCAGACTGGCGCTGTACTGAGGAGATATGCGGCGTTTGAATACGCCGCATTTGCGCCTAGCGCGCCGACGCCACCAACCAGTGCGCTCAGCGCCATGTAGCGCACTTGTATGGAGCTGAACGATTGTGCCGACAACAGCAGGGCAGGGTCAGTCGCCTTCTCTTGTTGCTCGTTCAGGAAGTCCGAAGGGGTGATCGCGCGTATTGAGCGCGATTGCAGGAACATGCTCATCGGCTTGTCGAGCGTAACCACACATACTGGAATGTCTCGTTCCGAAAGGCCGATCGCAGTTCGCGCCAGGTCCATGTCTGCGGAGCTCAGACGTTGCGCGTTTCGATCGGACGCGATGGGCTCGTCTTTGAGACGTGCTGGCGCGTTGACAACCTCTGCACCGGCATTGAGCGCGTCGTTGATCAGTGAGGAAACAACATTCCGGATGTGTTCTCGACCGCGAGACGTGAGCTCGCCAATGACCGCCTTGGGAATGAGCAGCTTGAGGCGACGCGCCGACGCAAGTACTTCGGGCGAGTGAAGCACTGCGTTGGTGTCGAGGAGATAGTGGATAGGCGGCGCCATTTTAGATGCCCAAAGTTCAGGTTAACCGGCGGTTTGCGGCAGTCCGGTTTAGCGAGTGGTTAGGCGTCACTGTTCACCACCACTCCATATCCGCTGCACGATCAACCTGGCGGATGAACCCCTGGACGAATTCGTCCATATCGGCAACAGACTGCATCGCACTTGTGTACGTTCCGTCCATTGCATAGGTCAAGACGCTTGGAAGACCACTGCTCAGATAGTTTTGCGCGGGTGCGCAAGGGCCTGACCACAAGAACTGCAGGAAAAGCTCGAGCTGGTCGATGGCAGTTCTCTCTTCGAATGCCGGGCGGCCATTAAGTTTGAACCTGTGGCGCTGCTCGCTGCTAAGGAGAACGGGCACAGCCCCCGCCCCTGTATGAAAGCTAAATGCCTCGCCGCGCTTTCCGAAGGCACCATGGGCAACAAAGTTGCGAACCTGGGCCCGAAGATCCAGAAGTGCGTCGTAGTGCACCTTCGTTCTGGCATCTGCAACAGCCAGGGCTACCTTGAACTTTGTCTTCCAGTCTGCTTCGGCGAGTTGGGCAACATCGGTGCCAGTCTTCAGCCGGCCCTGCAGAATTGCCAAGTGGATGAAAGCGTGCTCGGTCCAACTAAAGAAGGCTTCTATTGCCGCCTGAGCGTTCCAGTTGGCTTCGCGGCGTAGGGCCTGCGATGGAACGAATACGCTGGTGAACTTCACGTTGGCACTTGGGCTGCTTTCTTCAACGACTCTTTCGCCCTGTCTTCGCGTCGCCTCTTCCGTGAGTCGATGGAAAGAGTCTCGAAAGTAGATGTAGCGATCAAAAAGTGCGTCACTCTTGTTCGCAACGTTCAACTTTGACGTCGAGACGGCCTGCTCAGCTCGCCACTGGAAGTAGGGTTCGGCTGCAGCGGTTGCAGCTCTAATCTGATTGGCGATGGCAATCGCGTCCTGCTCTGCTTGGACAGTGGGCGTTCCACTGCTTCTGGCCCCGAAATCTAGGTTCGGCGCGAAGATGCCTAGGCCCATCTTTCGGTGTTCGACTCCAAACAGTCTTCCGCGGTATCTGATCGGCACGGTCCAAGCAGACTTCTCCCATTGGCCGAGTCTCGGAAAGCTGAGCGCGTCAACAAGCAGGAAATAGACGAGGTAGTAGGCAGGCAACTCGGAACTCGCTTTGGTCCTCGCGGACAGGAGCAACCCCGAGCCTTCGTTCTTAGACTGTGGTGGGCCAGCGGGCTCAATGTCGACTAGCGCTCGCTTGGCCGCTTCTACAGCACGAACAACTTCTGGCGGGAATACTGTATTCGGTGTACTCAACTCGTGGCCATTCGGTAGAGGGGTTGCGCAGGCGGGTTTGTGACGTTCAACGAAACGTATCCCGCAAAACTTGCGAGATATTCTGGACGGTGCGGGATATGCTAGTCACGTCTTCCACGTTGAAAACGTTGTTGTATCAATGGCTTAGGCGCTCGGGCCTGTTGCTTACACAGGTGTAAAGGAAGTGCAACACCCGGAATGCTCCCTTTCTGGAAGTCACCGGATCTTGAGCCGGCTTTGGGGATGTAGCGATTCTTGCACTATAGCGTCTGTAGAGGCCACCTCATCGCTTTCAAAAAGGCTTAGAGCAGGGCCGAAGTGGATGGAGTGGCTGGTTTGAAGTTTTGTTTTGGATGTCCGCTTTGGGTCGAGAGCACCAGTCCAGGTGATGAGGAACCGGTCAGTGGCGCTTCGTCAGTAGGGTCGCGAAAGCCCAAAGACCGCAGTACCCCCTACAGTCGCCACTCAGGCCGGCACCGGTCGCTGCATCCAACAGCCGCTTCATGGCCGTCAGCGTGAGTACGCCATACAACACCCACTGGCAGCCATCGCTGCAAAGCCGAAATAGAAAAATTGAAGGTCGCTTCAAGGCTGATTGCAGCCATTCTTGAAGGACCGCTTTGTGCGTCCAATATTGGGGTGGAAGTGAGGCTGGAACAGTGTGGCGACTCTCCCAAGCCGGACGGAATGTGCCGCGTCGAGCTGGCAAAAGTTGCTGTACGCGGTTTTCAGTCAGGCGGCTCTTCCAATTCCTCTACGTCTTGAGGTAGCATTTTTCTCATCTCGCCGGCCAGGAGCAGGGCGGCGTTCGCAAAATTCTCCAGCCTAACGATTCGCTCACGCATGGCCTGTTGTTTGGTAGCTTCCAGCTCCTTCACCAGCCCCCCCTCTAAGGCGAACCTCGCAATCCGCAACTCAACGGTGGCGTCTAAGTTGCCTTTGATTGCACCATCCAGCCACGGCTGAACCAAATCGGCTGAGCGTTCGGCAGCAGCACTGAGCATGTAACGAATCAGCTCCCTGGCCACATGATCGATATCGATCGCGAATTCAAAGAGCTCCTTTTCCTCCTCCGTCGCGCCTCCTAGCTCATCGCTGTTTGGCCGGCGCGTGAAGAACCTGAGTTCATCCGCCTCATTCACGCCCAAGGAATTGAGGGTGCGTAGCAGGGGGTCCAACTCCCTCAGCGGTCGCATATATGGAGGCAACGTGTACCTGTGCGCCCAAAGTTTCAGGATGACATCAACGCAGTCAGCTATCGCGGTATCTCGTGCAATTTCGGATGCTTGCTCGGCAGCGGAAATCTTCTCGGCGACCAAGTGGGCCATCCACTGCGCAGTGACATCGTCGCCCAGCTTCAAGCCGGCAACGATTCGCTTGCCGAGCTCGATGACTGCATTAGAGCGATCGAGTGATTCCATCGTGTCCGATCAGGTAGTAACGGTTGTAGGGAAAGTTGTAGAAGGTGTAGTCGCCCTCGCCGCCCTCGTCTTTAGGCGGCTTGCGGCGGACCTTGACACGGACGATTAGGGAAGTGTCTGGGCGACCCTCCAACAATGCGCGAATGAACTTGCCGTCTGCGCTGAGCCGAGTGCCGGAAATGAAGTCGCGCTCCTCCCCGTAGCCGGTGCTGCGCGACCATGTCTCGCTCCTCAGCCTACCCCCTGCTGGTAGCGTCCATGATCTCGCGTCAGGATCATCCATTGGAGTCAGGACATCGAGAATTTCCTGGCAAGGGCGTGGGCCCGGGCTGCTGATCTTGCCGGCCCAAGGGTCATATTCGTCAAGCCTCAGAGAATCGCTTCCCGTGGTTACCCAGCCAAACAGCCTCAACTCTGGGTTATCAACCTCCTCTCCATGGTCAATGTGATCCGCGTCTGGAAGGTAAACCTCTCCCGGGCTAGGGCTGGTTTGCATAGCAACCAGAAAGGTCGTCGCGTGACGCGAAGGTACAAGCACCGAATTCACCGATACCGTTTCACCGTTGACCGTATCGGTGGTCGTCCAATGGCCCCAGAGGGCAGTCATACCGTCGTCTGTTGTTAGTTGGTCATCCAGGTACTGTCTGTCGACCTGCCAGCACCATGAGGCATCAGCTTGAGGGCGGCTCAGGGGATCGGCCTTCAGGATCTCAGGATCACGTCGATCCGCAAGCCACCGATCATCACCACGAGTAAGCAACTGCCCTTTCAACCAGTCGTCGAAGGGGTCCTCTTTTTCATCAGCGCGACGGCGCACTGGTTTAGTCTCCAACAGCTGGCCAGCGACGAACATCATGGCGTGATAGGAAGAATAGACAAGCGAGTCCTCCACCTTTGGCATGCTGCCCTGTGAATGGTCTGTCCCTCGTCCTCGAAAGAGTCCGCGTTTGTAGCGCTGGTCACCGACGCGACGATAGTGGCTAAGCGGCATGCGATCGCGCAAGACTGCCAACGCTTTCCGCTCGATGGATCGCTGGCTTAGTCCAAAGACGCGGCCCAACGGAGCGAACCAATATGGACCGATATCGATGCCGAAGAAGTACCTCTCGTCGTCGTCCACAGCCTCGCCAGCCCTAACGTCATCATCCACAGTCTCGTACTCGCCGCGAGCGTAGATTTCCGTTGCCCTCGCAGGGAGTTTTTCGCCATTCGCAATTGCAAGCAAATCCAAGGGTAACGGACAAACTTCGTTCAAACGCCTCAACGCATCCGATGCGAAGTGCCGGATGACGACGTGCGGCTCCCTTACGGCGGAGTCAAGAAACGCTAGAAATGGAGCAACGGCGCGCGGTGCGTCCATAGCGCCCCGTGCCAAGGCAAGGCAGAGCCATTGTCGGGCGTGCCACTCATAGAAAACCAGACCACGGTCGTTGAACGGTTCCGGGTTGGCAGCCGATGCGCGGCTAGCCAGCGCAGTCAGTAGGACTTGCCAGTCGAGCTCAAGACAGTTGCGGACGCAGTGAGCGTGTTCCCAGCGCTCCGCAGTGGCGGGGCGGGCGAGACCTGCCCACAAGTAGCCGGCCAAGGCTGCTTCACAAGACGATGAGGGAGCGAGCGAGTCGTTCCATGGGCCATCGCCGTCTTCGCCATCAAGAACTTCATCTAACAAGTCGAAACCGAAGTTCAACACTTCGTCCGCCTCGTCGCTGGTAAAGATTCGTGCGAGCGGGTCCACCAGGTGGAAAAAGTCTTCCGCAGTAAGTATGTCTAAATGTGAAAGATATCCCTTGATCCGGGCAGACGCCACGTCCTTCTCTAAGACGATGCCCTCTGCATAGAGTCCATCAAAGGGGGCCGAACCGCCCCAGCCTCGGCGCCCCACGCGGTTAGGTTCGTTCGCGGCAAGCGAAAGGGCTGCTTTCCTGAGTTCGTTGCGGACTGATTGGAGCCTCTTGCTCGACGGAGGGAGGTGCCTCATGACATCCATGAAGCTGAACACATTGAACCTGTCATCCGACTGAATCACGCGGAGGTAACCGTCGATCTCAGACAGTCGTGCGCGCCGACAGCCTTGCGCATAGAACTCGCTAGCGTACGAACGACCGTCAACCGTTTTGAGTGATTGCCGCGCCATGAGAACCGCAGCCGCCTCACAGAGATTGACCCCACTGAAGATGGCATCCCAGTCGGGCTCCTTCATCTCTTTGTAAGGCTCAGAGCACGACGCGGGGACCGCGGTCGCCGACCCACTTGCTCCTTTGGCTTGAGATGCCTGAAGCAGCCTCTCCAAATCTGGAAGCGACATCGCCAATGAGTCGGCCAGCGATTTAAGTTCTCGCCACGTAGGTGCTTCTTGCGACTGGATGCGCAGAAATCGGTAGGCGATCCGCAGGATCATTCTTTTTCGATTGATGTCGGATTCTGCTTCAATCGCCGCTTTGACATCGCTGACCCGCTCCCATTCACCGACGATGCCACTCAAGGCGACTGCGGATTTCTTTGGAAGTAGTCCGTGGTCAATCAGGGTGTAGATCGCGACGGGAAATAGATTGCCAGAAAAGCCGAATTCTCGATCCCGCCAGCGACTCAGAATTGCGAGACTGGATGATGGGCAAATGCCGACCAGTCCCTTGACCAACCGGTCCCAATCCATGTATTTGTCCCGGGCCATGTGCTCGTAACTGAGCTCGGCGATTCGTGCCAGCCGATAAGCGGTCCGAGGTCTCGCTTCACCCGGGCAATGTGCTGCGTCCGCGAGATCTAGGAACGTTGTCCATCGAGAGAGGTGCTCCTCTCCGATCTTGCTGGCGATATCGATCGCCTTGTCGAAATATGCGGCGGCTTCCGATTTACTAGCGCAAAAGATAGCGCGCGCCAGTTCCTGAAGTTCGTCAACCCGCGTCTCAGCATCGCTGCGCGACGCGGCGAGCTGATCGAACGCTCGGCTGCCAAGTAGAAGTGAAAGGTCGCCAAGGCCTGCTGTCCGCGCAGTCACACGGCACATTTTCACGAGGGTATTCGAGTAGATGTGATCGCTTTTGTCGACCCACTTCAACAGTGTGTCGATCTGAGCTGGCTGAATGGAACCCGCATCGCGCAGGATCTGCACCCACTCGACGGCAGCCACCTTCTCTAAATTGAAGCTCCTCTGATAGTCGCGCGACGAAGCAGATTGCGTCTGTCCCTGTGCAAGCTCGATTTCATGATCAAGGTTTTGAGGCTTGCGGCCACAGGCGATCTCAGCGGCCAAGATGAACCAGGGGAGGACGCCCCCTGTCACATGTTCCAGCAGGGACGCCTCTCGGTCCTTGATGGAAGATTTCTTCGATTCAAACTGGGGGCGAACGTCTTTGGGCGCCAGATCAATCAACTCGATCCGTTTTCCGCGAAGCGCGGCTTCCAAAGCGTAGGCCCGCACGAATTTCGCGCGCTCGTCGTCGAAATCATGGAACTGACGAGGGGGGTCTAACGGTAGGTACCGGCGCAACGTCTCAGACCATGTTGCATCTTCACGCGGGAGGCCGCGGAGCGCCAGTGTGATTGCAGACCGGACCCCATCCAGGACGCTGCTCCCAGACTTCCACGAGAGATCCTCTTCGGGCAACTTGACCTTTGGGTTGACCAAGATGCCCATCAGATGACGTAGCGGCTCGGTCGGCAGCAGATGTGCGATTCGGGCGGCTTCAGTAGCCAGGCCCAGCAACATCCAGACATCCCCTTCGGCATGCTCCGCAAGCTCGTCAAGCTGCTTGACTTCACCAACGTCAGCCAGTCGCGCAGCCACCAACTTCGTCGTTCTGAACACGACGAATTTAGGAGTCCATCCTTTCAGGAAGCGCGCGGCCTCCGCAGGCCCGCGCAATCTCAGCACACCGATTGCAAGCTCGGCGACGTCCGCGTCCTCGATCTTGTTTTCATTGCGACGCCTCGGTGGCAGCCTGCTCCAGGCGTTCAACGAATCCACGGCCATCCTCATCCTGCTCGTGGCCTCGGGAATGAGGTCAGCGTTGCCGGCAAGTAGCACAGCCTCATACGCATGGTGCGAGCCATGGAAGCCGCCGCCGAACGTGCGCCTGGAGACCATTTCTTCGATGCGATCTGACGCAAGAAGAACGCCGGCAATGTCCGTGTTCTCTTGGATGAGTTTATTCTGGCGAGTCTCGCCAGCCACCTCGCCGCCGACTTTCAGGGCGAGCTTAGCGGCAGCGACATCGCGCCCCTGTTTCAGGCACGCTCGGAGAGCGAACATCAATCGTTGCAGCTCGACGTCGCGGCGCTCGAGGGGATTGTCGGGCAGGCTCTCATTCGAGAGGGCCAGCGCGATCAATTCGTCCATCCGGCCGGCTGACAGCAGCAACTGCGGCAGCGCCGCCGCGACGTAAGAGCTGGTCGCCGCGAGAGGCTTGAGCTTCGAAAGAAACGCATCAAGCGAGGCTGCGTCGGGCTTGAATGTCTCGTTGAACCACGTCTCCGCCGGTTCGTCCATGAAGTGCAGGCCCGACTCCTTGACGAACAACGGCCGTCCGAACTCCGTAGCGAACGTCCGGACTGCGCTCTCGGGAACTCCTGCGATCTGGGCCAAGATGGAAATGGGTACCAGGGGCCGGAGCACCGCGAGGCCCTTGCAGATGAGGTCAATTTGATTGGCCTCGGTCGGGCCCCACTCGGCTTTCAGCCTGTCGATGGCTTTGGTTAGCAGACCTCCGATCGCGCGCTGAACCGTTGTGGGGGTTGGCCCCAGGGCCCTGAGCATGTCACCGATGGGCGGGGTGCCCTCCATCGCAAGCGCTTGAACTCGGGGGTTATCGCTGCTGAGAAATGCGAACTCCGCAGCCTCCGCGTCTGTCGCCTCGGGATAGCTCAGCCGTAGGTGAATGGTGGTCTCGGCCTTGGAGAACGATTCCAGCTTGATCACTATGCTGTCGAGCGGCGCTCCCAGATGTCCTCGCCGGTGTGATCGGCATGTGAACGCCAACCGCACCCCGTCGGGCATATCGGTGTTGATCAAGTCATGGACAAAGGCGCGCTCACCGATCTCTTGTGCTGCCATGTACCCGTTGTCGGCAGCGTCAATGATGATGCAAAGACTCGCCTGAGGCGTGCGGGCTCTAAGAAGATCAATAGCTTGCTTGAGCCGAGATACGAAGGCCCGCATGAACTGTTTGGGATCGGTGCCGCTGGACGGAATCAATGGCAGGCAAAGCTGTTGTCCTGCGAGCTCGTTCGCGATCTGGATGAGGGCATCGCGGTACCGGTGGCGATACTTCAAGGCTTGGCGATAGGTCCCGTCACCGAAACAGTCGTACAGCACCGCCACCGACCCAGCAGGCATCGCACGGGCCAGGTGAGCAGAGAGGGTCGACTTGCCCACACCACCATCCGCGTGGATGACAACAGGGCGTTGTGCGGTGAGCAGGGTCGCGAGAATCTCTGCCTGCTGCACTCGAGGAAGCACCCGCGCCGGTTCCGAGATCAGTGAAGGTGCCGGCAAGAGATCGACTTCAGTCACCCGAAGGGCGAGAAGGACGTTGTAGAGCCGGACGGAACGGTCCTTCTCTCCCTCGTCGGTTGCCCGGCGGGTAACCAACTCGTTCAACTGAAGCGCCGCCTCGGTATCCGGTTCGGACAGGTAGGCGTTGAGATCCTGACGGAGGAGATTGCGTTGTTCCCACAGATCCGGTTCGCCTGCATCAACCGAGAAGACGGCAAAGAAGTTCTGTACGCTACTGCCAACTGATGCCGCGTACCGTTTCAGCAACTCGTCAATCTTATGATGCCGCGGCGCTATCGACCCCGCGGCGATATCGGCCAACGCTTCAAGAACAGTCCCGTCCATGGGCCTGTTTGTCAGAAAAATGAACCGAACTTTCTTCGCCAATACGTCCAGACCAAGCGACGCCTCCAACTCCTTGAAACGCCCAGCGAAGCCTTCGATGGTTCCCTTGAGACCGCTTGCCGTCCAAGGGTCGTGCGCGTGCTTGGATGAGTGCTTGAGCTGCACATATCGGATGGATTTCGCTGCTATGACATCCTCGCTCCCGTAGTAGAGACCGACGTCAATGACCTGGTCGCCGATGCTCGTGGACGCGTCTCCCTCGTCCAGTGACGCTCCTTCAATCGCCACTGCCACCAGTTCGTCTCTCGCGGTAAGCAGCCCGAGGCATTGCCGGGCAGCCCATTGATAGTGGAACTGGTCGCCGCTCCTGGAGGGCCCTACAGAATTTAGTTTCGTCATATCTTTGCCGCTCCCTGCCTCCGACTTTTGGCGTAGCTTAGCAGCCTAGGTTGCCGTCGGCGGACCCGCCTGCTGCCGGCTCCTAACGTCGAACGTTGTGGGGCCGCTTTCGGGCGTCGAGTTTGGAAAAGTGAAGGACTGCACCCGCTGCTTATCAGTCACTGCCTCTTTATGACCGAGTGCCCTCTACAAATCGATGCTGGGTAAATCCAGCGACAGATGAAGTGAGACAGTCTGTCTGCAAAGCACGCCATTCGAACGCCTTTCCTTCGCACTGGTGTCTACCTGAACAGGCCTACATCAAGTCCATAGAGAAGATGAACTTCAGTGGTGTGACAGAGGCCTACCTGGCTATCGCTACAGATAAGCAAAAAGGTGGCGTCGCAAACATCAGAGTGACTTTTCCCAGACTGTAGTTTCGTCTCAAGCCACTGCAACTTGTGCCGTTCGCCTGCTTACGCCTCAGCAAAACATGACTCTCGAAAGTGGGGTTGCCACATCACAGGTGAAACGACGGTTTTGCTAGCAAAACACGCGTATCGCATTGATTCATAAGGATTTTTTCATTTACAGAATTGGATATAAGGTCCAGAATCTCGGATCATCATGAGCCCGTTTTCTCATTCCCTGCATTCCCTCCGCGTTCGGCATGGCCTGCGCCAGGTTGAGCTGGCCAAGCTCATCGGCTACGAGCAAAGCTACATATCCGCGCTTGAAGTTGGGCTGAAGGGGCCGCCCACTGATGAGTTCTTGGAACGTGTGTCGGCGGCAATGGCTCTGACTGACGCCGAGAAAGATGGCCTACGAACGGCAGCCCTGGCATCGCAACGAAAGC
The DNA here is from genome assembly GCF_004795855.1 of Hydrogenophaga sp. PAMC20947. Classification (NCBI taxonomy): domain Bacteria; kingdom Pseudomonadati; phylum Pseudomonadota; class Betaproteobacteria; order Burkholderiales; family Comamonadaceae; genus Hydrogenophaga; species Hydrogenophaga sp. PAMC20947. The sequence goes on along the minus strand of NZ_CP039252.1, from coordinate 3,823,240 downwards.
TTGTGATTGAGCCTGACGCACCACCTGACATTTACTGGCTTCTCAGTGATCTGCGCGACGAGGTTGAACACCTAACGCCCCTACAGGTGCGGATGATCCGCGATGTGCTCGCGTTGCGCGGCACCATGCATGAATCCCGTGAGCCAGTGCGCCGACTGAAGCGCCGAACCAGCATGGAGGCACCCATGTAAAAAAACGGAACAAACCTTGCGGCTTGCCCCGTTTAGTGAAGCATCTGTCGATACCTCTGATTCGCACCCTCAGTATCGCGGACGCAACTCCCAGCGTCAAGACCGCAACCTCCCAAGACATCTGTTTTCATCGGCTGAAGCAACCCGATGTGGGCGTTGCTACGCCCAAAAACAGTCATATCCAACTGTCATTCCCATGGCGGTGGGCACAGTGCTGTCCACGCCATGGCCAGGAGAACACCCATGGCCACAAATCTGTGGAGCGGTCAATGGAACGGGCGAACGCCCGTGGGCGATAACCACCGTCGAGCGCGGCAGGTGATCAGCCCGTCGGGCGGAATCATGCGGGGCAAGTTTCCGAGCAGAAAAAATGGGCGGCTGGTCCATCACGAGGGACTGCTCGAACTCGATGCCATCTACCTTCTTGAGGCCTCTCCTCAGGTGGCGAGATATCGGGAGCAGCCAACGACGATCACCTACCCCGATGGAAATCGTTTGCGAAGGTACACGCCGGATCTGGAGGTCACGCTCAGTTGTGGCCAATCGATCTGGATCGAGGTCAAGCCAGCCATTTTTCTACAAAGAGAAGATGTTCGACACAAGCTGGATTGCGTGGCCCTCCAGCTCAAAAGGAATGGGCAGCCTTTTGTCATCCTGACCGACGAGGTGCTTCGCCAAGAGCCACGGCAATCCAACGCCCGTGTCATTTTTCACCGAGCCATGCGAGTTCGTCCCTCGGCTGAGTTTGCGAGGACAGTCCTCGCACGTTGCGCTCCCTCTCTCCCGGCAACCCTGGAGCGGACAACCGCATTGCTTTCCGTGCACGGCGCTGAACCCTACAGCCTGCTGATGGACGGCCTGCTTCGATGCCGCATGGATGCCTCATTGGCTTCAAACACTCAACTAACACTTTCAATGGAGGCCGATCATGGCTGGTTTTGGCTTGCGCAAGAACATGGTTTTTGACTGGAAGGGCGCCACCTTCCGCATCGACCGCCTGCTTCCCAATGGCGAAATGCTTTTGGAGGCCGGCAACGGAGGGGCCATCTCTCTGGTGCCCCGACAGGTATTGCTCGATGACTTCACGCGAGGGCTGGTCTCGACATCCACCGTAATCGATCCACAAAGCAGTGCAATGCCGATTTACGGCAGGCCTTTGGATCAACTGCCAGACGGCGTGCAGCAAGAGCTCAAGCGCCGTCGCAAATACCTGGAAGCCATTCATGCTGATGGCAAACCGATATTCACCCCTGAGTTCCTGTTACCCATCATTCAGAGGGTTGCCAAAGAAAACTTTGACACGAATGCACCAAGTGCGACCACTGTGTACCGATGGAACAAACGCCTCGCGTCAGGGAGCGATACGCGCGCCTTGCTCCCCCGTTACGACCTTCGTGGATCGAAAAGGGGGCGCCAAAGTAAACGCCTCAACGAGCTGCTGGCAGAAGCAACCGAGGCCGCGTTCAACACCACGCCATTGGCAACGGTCACGAACATCTACTCGCGGTTTCTAGCCAAAATCGATCTCGAAAATCGCCAGACGCTCTCAAGCAAACCACTGGTCACTCCAAGTAAGCGAACTGTGTACCGCATGTTGGGTGATGTAGACATCTACGACATGACCGCACTCAAGGAAGGCAAGGCCAGCGCAGATCGTCGCTTCCGCGTCGGCAAAGCCGGAGTCAGGTCCACTCGGATTTTGGAAAGGGTGGAAATTGATCACACGCCATTGGATCTCTTCTTGGTGGACGAGCGCACCTGGCTACCACTTGGCAGGCCAACGCTTACCGTTGCAATCGATCATTTCAGTCGAATGCCCCTGGGGTACTACCTGAGCTACGGAAGTCCGTCTGCGGCTGCGGTGGTCGGTGCACTTCGGCATGGCATCTTGCCGAAAGCAGAGGCGGAAATCGCCATCGCTGATTTGCCCGTAGAGAACAGGTGGCCCACCTACGGAATCCCGGAATCCCTAGTGGTCGACAACGGTCTTGAGTTTCACGGATTGGACCTCGAAGGAATTGCCTTTGATCTGGGAATTCACACCTCTTTTTGCCCAAAGCACCAGCCTCGCTTCAAGGGGTCGATAGAGCGATTCTTGGGAACCTTTAACCGTCAATTCGCACATCAACTTCCAGGTACCAGCTTTTCGCGCTTTCACTTGAGAGGCGACTATGACCCACAAAAAAGTGCCTTGCTGACGCTGGGTGAGTTCAAGCATCTGCTGGAAAAATGGGTGGTCGATATCTACGCCCAGACAAAGCACTCTGGCATCGGCACCACACCTTGGCAACGGTGGCACGAAGGTCTGGCTGCATTTGAGCCACGCCTGCCATCAGACCTTCAAATGCTGCAGAGAAGGATTGGTCAAAGCGCTTCGCGGAAGTTGCGAAGAGACGGATTCGAGCTCAACGGTATTCGCTACAACGGCGATACCCTGAGCCAAGTGCTTCGGCAATACGGCGAGGGGGTCGAGATACGCGTTGTGTTTGATCCCGAAGATCTGGGTGAAGTCCATGTATGGGGCCCGCTCGAGTCCGACCCCATCACAGTAGAAGCGCTCGATTTGACCTATGCGCGCGGTATGACGTTGAGGCAAAACGCATTGATCAGACAAGTGTTGCGCGAGGAGGGTGCGAAAGCCGAGGACCGCGTGGCGCTTCAACGCGCTCGCAACGACATCACGAAGGCCGTTGAAGAACTGATGGTCAGCCGAAAACAAAAGGCGCGTCAGCGCTCGGGGGCCATTCGTGGCATCAGCAGCAGCAAGCCGAACGGCACCCCGACACCACAAAGCCAGTCTGCCGAATCGCCAGTGATTCGCAAACTCAAAAGCATCAAGCCAACTGGCAAAGCGCCCGCAACCGACCTTGAGTTACCAAAAGTGCTCGAGGCATTTCAGATGAATCCAAACAAGCGAGGACGCGATGGCAACAGCTGAAATCTACACGCAGCTCAAAGCCTTCGATGAGCAGTACATTCCCTTCCCCCCTTTTGTTGCGGCGATGACCGCCATCGAGGCGAATCTACAGATGTTTCGAGAGACCGGGGTGGCAACACACATGTTGGTCACGGGTGAGGCGGGCACGGGCAAAAGCAGTTTGTGCCGATGGTTGGCGCATCAACACCCTCTGCGTGTGTTGCCAGAGCGTGACGTGATCGAACTCTTGATCACGGCCATCCCTCCTGCGGCGTCCATCGGCGGTATCGCCAGCACAATGCTGGAGGCTCTTGGCGACCCCTATGCAAGCACAGGCTCGGTTGCGCAAAGGACTCACCGGGTCATCACCCTTTGCAAGGGTTGCGGTGTTGAATCGCTGTTGTTCGATGAAGCCCAGCATCTTCAAGACCGAGGGGACACCAAGACCCACTACATGGTGGGCGATTGGCTGAAGCACCTGATTGACGAGTTGGCCGTACCCACCGTCTTGTTGGGACTTCCTCGCGTGGAAAACGTGCTGCAGGTCAACGACCAGTTGCGCAGACGCTTTTCCAATCGTCGGCGCCTGGCAGTCGGCCAAAGCGATACGGACAGCATTGAATCCGAGTGCCTGCAGCTGTTCCTGTCGCTGACCTCGCTGATTGATACTCCGGTTTCCTCACATCCATACAGCGCTCAAGAAATGGGTGTCCGGCTCTACTACGCCAGTGACGGTCGGGTGGCCTATATCAAGAAGCTGCTGTTCGTTGCGCTGCGATGGGCTCTAGAGCAGGATTTGGATGCAATCGATGCTTCCATGCTGGAGAGGGCGTTCACCGCTGAAATCTGGTGGGAGGGTATCGGAAAACTCAATCCGTTCCATCCGGACTTTGACTGTCGACGTTTGGACCGCGGTGGTGAGCCATTTCAAGTGGCGAGCAGCCTCAAGAGGATGAGATCAAGATGAGCGACCTTGTGGCTGCTGAGACGTATCCAATTCGCCCAATTTTGCGCAAAGGCGAAAGTCTGGGTGGATGGGGCTGGCGAATCTGCCCCGCCAACGGACACGACGTGCCTAGAGCCGTGCGATCAGCCTTGCTGGCGATCAGGACTACTCGAGTGCTGGAGCCGGACAATGTCCTAAGCCAGCTCATAGGGTTCGAGCGACTGAAGCCATTGCACGACCGAGAATTCGGCATCATCGATCCTTGGTCAAAGCAGCTGGCCCCAAAGTGGTACGCCTGGTCGAAACGGCCTCGATTCTGCGCCTTGTGCATGGCCGAAAGTGAATGCCATCTTTTGTACTGGGACCTACCACTCGTGTCTGCATGTGCCGTGCATGGCTGCAAATTGATCACAAAATGCTATGCATGCAAATGGATGTGGAGCTGGGCAACCTTAAAACGCGGCTGGCAATGCAGATGCGGCGCAAAGGTTGGTGAGATTCAAGCGCAAGACGCACCACTTTTTGCTGTCCGCCTCAGCAGGATCTTGTGTGCGGCATCCGACGCGCTGGTGCCTCAAGCGGTCAAGCTTGCGAGCTGCGGCTCGGCACCAATCAGCGCGACATATCAGACTCGGGATGTCTACGAAGTACTTGGGTGGCTGCTGAAGGCGCGGAGGGTACTGACCGACGCACAGCACAATAGCACTTCAATCAATTGGCCCATGGTGCTGAGGGGACGTTCTCGGATGGTGCCGGGTTCGTGGGAGATGTCATTGTTGATGGGGTTTCCGCACACCATCAACCGCAAAGCTCGACAAACCCTTCGCTGGTTTTTCAGAGATTCCCGCTCAACCCTGGTTGATCTGGATAGCATCGCCAGATGGCACAGCATGAAGAAATTGATGGGCGAGATCTGCGCCAAACGCAATCCAATGGCTCGGCCCATTTTCAGCGCCATTGAGCGTCTTCAGTGTGAGCATCATGCAGGAATACTGGGTCAGGAAAACGCTTTATTCAACCCTCGATTGAGCGATGATCAACGGAGCGATTTAGTACATGAACTGATCGCTTGGTTGCGCCTGCATTCTGCAAATCAGTCTATGGTGGGCCGAGTCAGCGCTCGACCAAACCCCCGCACCAATCTAGAGATAGCCCGGTGGAACGCCGTGTTCGATATGGCACACCGAGGAGTGCCACCGATTGATGTCAGAAAAATGGCGAGGACTGGTAGCGAAGGAGCAGAGCATGCGCCTTGATCCAAAAACCATCTATCCAGTTCGACCGCGACCTCTTCCCGATGAGAGCACCCAGGGGTATTTGAAGAGGGTCGCGTGCGCCAACGGATTCGTTTCTTCTCGGCATCTCTTCTCATCCCTGCGTACTCGCCAGCAAGGCGCGTTCGACGAACTCTGTGCCCGATTGCGATTGAGCATTGAAGATCGAGCGCTCCTGTTTGGCTCCTTGCCGACTCACTGGGCCCACACCGACACTCCGCTCGGGCTTGGCATATCGGATTTCAATCAAACCCACGGACGCTGGTGTCGTCTGTGCCTGCGTGAAGGGGGTGTGTTGCTCGGGCAGTGGACCCTCAAACTCGTCTGCACTTGTCCAAAGCATGGCATTTGGTTGCAGGAAGTTTGTACTCGATGTGGGGCCAGTCTCAGCTGGGGCGATGTTGTGCAATCAAAGGGCCAATGCCGCTGCGGGGCAAGCCTGTTGGAAAGCGAAGTCGAGGAGGTAAACGAGGATGTGCACGCGTTAACGCTCCTCCTCTGCGGAGACTCTTCCAGGGCGGGGAGATTGGCATGCCTGTCAGCATTGAGCACGCCTGCGATGCATCGGCTCGTTCGCTATCTCGGGCCTTTTCAGCCAGCCACTAGGCCTTCACACCCAGGCCAGACACCGGACGTGCATCGACTCGGTGTGGCAAGGGGTCTTGTCACTGGGGCAGCGGGTCTGCTTGCAAACTGGCCCACCAATTTACACACGAAGATTTCTGAGCTTCAATCAGATGCGCCCGAAAGCCCAAGCGTTCGCCGGACATTCGATCCACTCTATCGGGTGTTGTACGACGCCCTGCCGGAAAGCGAGTTTCAGTTTCTGCGGGATGCGTTTGAGGGCTACTTGCACATCCACTGGTGGGGCCTGGTTTGCAAGCGCAACAGGCGCTTGCAGCCCGCGACTGTCGAAATTCACCCTAGACTTAGCTTGCCTCAAATGGCAAAGGCCGCGCGCGTACCGCCTTCCGTGGTCCGCCATATGGTGCAAACAGAATTGGTACCCAGCAGCTCTGCGGAATTGTTGTCAGGTCGCCATGCCCGGTCGATTCATCTGTCTGAGCTGCCAGGCATCAAAACCGCGACAGACGGCGCGATGACGCTTGAAAGGGCAGCGCGAGTGCTCGCGCTGCCCAAGTGCAGGGTGAGGGAGCTCATCGAGGGCGATCTATTGACCCCCTTGGTATCCCGGAAATTCAACAGGGGTGCGGCAGCATGGCTGATCTCGAAGAGTGAAGTCGACCGGCTTCATGTTCAAGCGGTCCAAGCACCTGGCAATTCCAAAAGCATCCCCGTTCGCGACATTTTGAAGTACTGGCGGCTTCGGGCGCATGAAGGCATTGCCCTGATCGCCGCCGTGGTCGATGGCTACTTGTATGCCGAAGGCGATGATCAGAGTCCTGTACCTATTGGGGAGGCGAATTTGAATGCAGCCAGGGCGAAAGATTGGCTCCTCAAGCATCGAGCCGAAGCGCGCCAGGATTTCTCGGTAGACGCAGCTGCAAAGCAGTTGGGTGTCAAACAACAGGTGGCCTACGACTTGGTGCGCTTGGGCATCTTGCGCTCAACAACGGTCGGAGCGCTTGGCCACCGCGTTGCTGCTGGCGATATTGAGCAGTTCCAGGCGACCTACATTTCCCTCGCAAGGTTGGCTAAGGAGGGACGCCGTTCGCCGCGTGCCCTCTTGGACGAGCTTGCAGCATCGCCAGTGTGCGGGCCAAGCATCAACGGTGCGCGCCAGTATTTCTACCGGCGATCTGAGATCGTGGCCCAACAAAGCTGCGGGGTTTCTTGAGATTGCTGAATCGGCGTGTGTGGCACTTTCATCCAACCTGCCAATGTCGAGCAACAATATCTGCGGTGAGCTGCGAAAGAGCCCAAGAAGAACATAACTGAACCGAAGGGGGATTTATGCTGGGCTGGTGGATCTGCATCATCAACTTGCCTCCTGAAAAGGCGGACGAACTCATCGGGCGCGAGGCTCGCGCACCGTTCGAGTTGGCCGATTGGGAAGCAGGTGTCGGCGGGTTGGACTGGGTTCAAGCTTTGCTGAAAGAAGGCAAGGCCACACAGTTGAAGAGCAGCGGGCATCCGAATCGCTACACCGCCAGGGCCGCAGACGTGCTGCCGTTGATCCAAGTCAATGTGATCAAGCCACCCGAAGATGGCATTTGGACGTTCGGGATAGACGAAGGTGAGGAGTACGCCTTGCCCTCTGGCTGGATGGAAAAGCCCAACCTTCGCTTGGACAACATCCGAACATGCCCCTCTGATGCGATTTTGACCATCGATGCTTGGGACATGAGCTAGCGCTCTTCGCACACGAGGCCTTCTTGGTAGTCAGGGCAACTTGCCTTGAATCCCAACTCTGGGTCCCCTGGCTAACATACGAAGTTCCGGAATCTGGACTTCATCCACTTCCCTAGCCAATCTTCAACTTGTGGTTCGAAGTTGCTGGAAGTCCATCTCCACCGTCGTAGAGCTTGCCAACTGGAAGGGCGAAGCGAACTTCGGTGGCAAATGGGGGGTGCGCTCGCGATTCCCAAATTCAGGTTGAAGAGAGTTGTTTCCAGAGGCAATTTCGTGATAACGTTATTTTGAGGGCGATCGGTTCTTAGCTAATTTGGCGTTCTTATTTCTTCGGCCCTGTGATGCCTGAACTTTTCAATGCAAACTGCCGGGGCAGAGGGCTGCGTTGATTAATGACTTCAAAGGGCCGGATCTATAGGCAAGATGTTTGTGCTCAGCGATGTTCGCTGAAGCAATAAGAAATTTGACTCGTCTCTTTCAAGGAGATGCTATGGCAATTTCCATCCAGGGCTTGTTCATCACGCCAGCATTCGCCGTCGCTCGTCTCGGCGGCAGCACGACACCGATGCATGCCTACGATTGGGTCGACACCCAAAACCCACGTTTCGACGGCGAGACAGATATAGCGCCGAGTTGGACACTGGCAGTGCAGCCCGACGGATCCGTGGCGCCGTTCCCTCCCCAAGCGATTGCCTTTCGGGATGGTGATCTCATTCGACCCGTGGCGCCGTTCTTCGAGATATGGGCTCGCTTGGGCGAGGCGGGCAGCGATGCCGGAACATGGACCGAAGCTCCCCTGACCAATGAATTGCTCGCTTCTGACGGTCTGTCGATCAATTCACTGCGTCTTAGCGTCACGGCGCGCAACCGCAAGGCGGCGCGCCGCTCGGGCGACGAGTCCCATGCCTTCGGCAACTGGCAGCCGCTCGTGATAGCAGGGAATGATTCAACGGTGAAAACAATTGAAGGAACGAGCCCGCCCGGCACGCCTGTTCCCATGATCCCGCCCGGACGCCCGATTCCCCTTGGCACCGTGCAGATGTTGCGGAGTACGCCGCAACCTCCGGGGCGGCCGTGGTCCGCGGTGGTTCGCGTGGATACGATTCGGTTTCGATACACGCCCGCTCGCGGCTCGTTCTATGGACCCCCGGAAGCCGCCAGTGCACAACCCGCGCTCGGCCGTCCCGCACCCGCGGTGCCGGCCGCCAATGCGTACCTCAACCCGCAAGCTGGTTGGCGCGGCGCGCAGACAGGAAACCTCGTCGTTCCCGGTGATACTTACGACGCGGTCGATCAGAACGCACCCAGAGGAGCGTCCCTCGGCGTCGTGGACGACACATGCGAAGTGCACTTCGACGTTTCGTTGAACGTTTCGGCAGGGCTCTCGCTCGCTGCGCGTGCAGTCGCATTTGTCGCGCCGCCAGACTTTGCGCCAAATCACCGGCCATTCCTCTCCATCGCCGATGAATTGAACGACAGAGACGGGGCAGCTGCTAAGCGCAACGTAGACCTGACCGGTGCGGCCCTCAGCGCATGGGTCGAGGATTTGTTCGAGCGCATCTATGAGACGGTCTCGCTCTTCAACGTCGACCACTTCCGCAGCCAGCGTGCAGCGGTTCTACCCTCGTCGAAGATTGAAGCCACCGACCTCGACCAAGGCGCGCGACCCGATCCCGCGAGCGCCATGGGGGGTCATGACGCGCTTCGCTCACAGGTCTTTCAGCTCGAGGGGGCCACAGTCAACAACCCTTTGCCACTCAGCCAGCACGCGCGGATGCGGCATCGCGCGCTTTCGGACATCCAGAATCTGCTTGCGCTGGTGGCGATCGATGCGCTTGCCGGACGCAACAGGGTGCGCGAAATCGTGCGGGCGCCCTTCGAAACCGAAGCATTCGAAAGCGCCGACTCTAGTTCGATGCGCATGCCGCCGTTCATGCGGCAGTCGAATGCTATGCCCCTCACCCTGTCGGCGTGGCAGTACGATCTGCTGATGCGCTGGGTCGATGAAGTTCAGCAGCAAGCGCTCGCAGCGCCCGCAGGCGCTGGCTTGGCAGCGGTACCCTCGAAAGCCCAGGCGCTTTCGCCCGCCGCCGCGAGCCGCCGATCGGCCGTGCTGTCCCGGATCGACGCGGCGGAGTTGCGGTGATGCAAGTCATTCATCGCCTTTACGCTTCGGCATCTGCGCCGCTCTACAAACGGTTCAGCTCTACTCAAGGCGAACATCTGCTCGTGCTACAGCACTCGCGCTTATTCGACTTGCCGCGGGAAGCCGCCATCGAACTCGATTCCAACCCACCAGAGTTGCATCGCCTCGCCGGTATGCTGGGTGAAACGGGATCCGGCGAAGCCGCGCTGGACCTTGTGGTCGAGCCGCCACCGCAAAGTCTGTCGCTCAACGTTAGCTCCAACTGCAACCTGGCCTGCAGCTACTGCTACGCGGACCGCGGTGGCTTCGGCGGCAAGCAGGTCAATCGCATGACGCCCGAGACCGCAATCGCGGCAGTCGACCGATTGTTCTTGGATGCCGATCGAGCTGCTCCTGTGACCATTGGCTTCCTTGGCGGCGAGCCGCTTCTGAACCGCACGCTGGTGCACTCGGTGGTTGCCCATGCGGCGCGCGCTGGCGGGGAGCGAGGTTTTGATGTGCGGTTTTCCATCACAACCAACGGCACGACCCTTACTCCCTCTGACATCGACCTTCTTCAGGCACATCGATTCGCGGTGACTGTCAGCATCGATGGCGGTGCGGACGTCCAGGATGCGCAGCGCCCCGACAAACGAGGTCGGGGTAGCTTCAACCGCCTGGCCGAACACATCGCCCCGCTGCTCGCCGCTCCGGGTCGGGCCCAGGTGGCAGCGCGCATGACGATCAGCGGTGGCAGATTCGATCTGTCCAACCGGCTCGATGCCGTATGGGAACTTGGATTTCGCGAGGCCGGTGTCGCGCCGCTGCGCACTGCGGCCGACGACTCGAACGTTGGCGAATCCGACTGGCCATCGTACCTCGCTGAGCTCATCGCCGTCTCCCGCCATGAACTCGAGCGCGCCCGCAATGGCGCTTCGATTCGTCTCACCAACCTTGCCGTGGCGCTCAAGCAAATCCATGCGGGCGCGAGTTCTCCCTACCCATGCGGCGCAGGCGGCGGCTACTTCTCAGTAGCCGCCAATGGCCGCTGGTATGCATGCCACCGGGCAATCGGGGATGAGAGCTTCGCGCTTGGCGACTCGAACGGCATGGACCAGAAGCGCCGCCGGGCATTCCTGATCCAACGGCACGTCCACGCCCAGGCGCCTTGCAACACCTGCTGGGCCCGCTACCTGTGCTCCGGCAGCTGCCACCAGGAAGCGCGCAGCAGAACGATCGCCAGCTGCGACTTCATTCGTGGTTGGCTCGAATTCTGCTTGGCAGCTTACTGCGAACTTCTTGCGGACCAGCCCGCATTTTTCACCTCGGGGAGGCCTTCATGAGCGGTTCGTACTCAGCCAAAATCGTCGCCCGAAACGTTGCCGCGATTCGCCGGTTCGGAGATGGAACCCGAACGACCGATGTCGTGGCCGGAAATCCCGTCGCGACGCGCCTAGAGTCCGGCGTCGGCAACTGCTTCCCCGGCCTGGAATGCGACTTGCGAAATTTGGAGCGCCGATTCTTCCCGTTCATGGAAGTGGAGTCCATAGGCAACCATCTCGTCTTGGCTAATGTCGACCTGGACGGCGTCGACAGGGCGCGAGCGGACGGCAGTGTCTCCGCTGCGGATGCAACTGTCTACCAAGCCCTCGCCGGCGATATTTCCTCCGACCGCCTCGCTCTCATTGCAACAATCTCCGGGACCTTCGGATTGTTGGGCCCGCTGGTTTTGACGCTCCAACAGCCCGAAATGAACGGGGAAGCCGAGGTCGTCGGCGATCTCACGGACACCAGCACAGGCGCCTCTCGGCGCCCTTCGGACGCCTGGACCGCTGTCCGGTTGCTTACCGAAGGGACAAGCGTGACTTTGACGTTCAGGCGTGAAGGCTCAACCGGGCAATCCACGCTCACGGCACCTCGCGCCCGCTACTTGGACGACAACGGTGCGCTTTCGGCGGCTTTTCTGCCGGGGGAACTTACTCAGTCGCTTTGCAGCCCATGGACCCACGACTTTCGGGATTGCGGCTGCTTCTATTGGGCTTCGAATCACCCGGACATCGCACGGCCGGTTCTACCCAGCACGGGCGCAACTGACCAAACCTGGGAGCGCGCTGTGCCGTGGGAGCGCAGGGACCGCGCAATCGATGCCGTCGCTCCTCCAGCGGCTACGGCCGCGAGTGCAGTTCGGACCGAGCTGCGGCATTACGAGATCAACAGCCGGTGGCAAGAACTGCACTTCGTGGTCGGGCGACGCGAGATCGTCGCGCCCTACACGCCGGGCATGTCGCCACAGTCGGCGCCCCTGCCCGACCTGCAGGTCCTCCTCGAACATTTGCGGTACGCGGCCGGGGTTGAGCTAGCCGTCGCTCTTGAATATCTCTGCGCGGCGTATTCGCTGAAATCCCCGGACGACCCGACCGTCGCGGGCAGCGCCGATCTGCGCGACGATATCCGGGCCAGCCATGCCGAGCTGATGCGAATCGCGACTGGCGAGATGCGGCACGCCAGGTCCGTGAACGACATCATCCGCGGGCTGTCTCCCGCCGGAACATTCCAGCCCGCACTGCGAGTTGCATCCCGGGTTCCGGGCCTTCCGGGGCAACTGAGGGACGTTCAAATGCGGCCCGCTACGCGCGAAGCGGTCGACAGCTTCATCAATGTGGAAGCACCGTCGGCTGGAGTCGACGGCCTGTACACGCGCATTCTCGCAACGCTAGTCACGCCGCCCGCGGACGTAGCGCAGGCCGCGACCGACGAGTGGCGGGAAGCCGTGCGATCCATCATCGCCGAGGGCGAAGACCACTTCCAAACATTCCGCGACATGAAGGAGTGGCTCGCCAATCATGACGAGTCCGAATACCTTCGTTCTGTCGCCCCGGCTCGTCCTCCCGCTGGAAATACCGCGAACGGCCTGCTACAGGCGGCGTACGCCGCCATGCTTGTCAAGTTGAGGGAAGGCTACACAAAGGGAATATTTCCCGGCGCGGCAGAGATTAATGCGGCACGCACGAGCATGGTGGGGCCGGGAGGCATCAACGCGCTCGCTGAGGCGGTCGCAGCGCAAGGTTTTCTGGTGTCGTTCGACACGCCCGCAGGCGCGGAGTTCGCACTGATCGAGCCGCCCGCCAGTCTGTAGCCAGTCGACCCGCGGCAATGTCCAAAGTGCATGGCGTGCGACCGCCGCTCGTCGTGATCGGGGCGGGTCCGGTAGGTCTGTTGGCGGCGCTGCGTGCCAGGCAGCTCGACTTGCCGGTCGAAATTCTCACCAATCGCTTGCCCGTAGTGCAGGACCCCTGTTGGCTTGAGGCGATTCCCGCGCAGATGATCGCGCTGCTCGTCGAATTCGGCCTGCACCCTCGCCTGCTTGGCGTCGACCGGACGCATGGACGCCGGCTAACGCAGTGGCGCTCCCTGGAGGTGAACGCCGACGAGGCTCCGCCCTCGGCACATGTCTCACGACCGGCACTCGAATTGGCACTTCTTGGCCTTGCAACACGGTCTGGTGTCTGCATCCGGGCGGTTGGAAGTTCCGTGCCGGCCGAAATCGCCGGTGCCATTGATAGCGGCTCTCTCATTTTGGATTCGTCCGGGCGTGCCGCTTTGTCCGCACGCTACATCGTGCGTCCGGAGATCCCCCTAGTTTGCCGGACGTTTACGCAGGTTGCGAAGGCTGGACGAGACCTGGATGGCTTCGCCATTGCCGCCGGACCGCAAGGCTACGTCTATCGACTCAGCAACGCGCAACACTCCACGCTCGGGGTAGTTGGTCACGGGAGCTTGCTGCGCGGAGACTCCGACAAAGTCGTGGAGAACATTCGAAGCTTCGCGCCCTGGATCGTTACAGGCATCGATCCGGAGAGGTTGGCACCCGGTCCTGCGGGTGCGGCTTCGCTGCAGTGGTGCGAAGCTGCCCAAGGAGGGATACAACCTATCGGCGATGCTCGCGTCGCGCGTGACGCACTTGCTTCGCAGGGACTTGCTATCGGGATCTCCGATGCACTACGTGCTGTAGCAGGCGCGGCGGCGAATGTGAAGATAGATCTGGGTGCCCCCGAGCCTCAGCTGACTCAGCATCGGCTTCGGATCGGCGAACTGATCGCTGAGAGTACGTTCGCGTCTACGCCACAATGGCGCGGATACTTGGATTTTCTTCGCGACCATGCGCCCATCGTCGAAGGGACACCATGACACTTGGAGAGATTTGTGAAGCTGGCACCCTCGCTAGCCTCTACTACCAAACCCGCCTTTAAAGCGATGTCCTTGGCGAATCTCAAGACTCGTTTCTACCTTTCCATTTCGACCCTAACAGATGTCTATTGAATCAGATGAAGTCCATCAGATAACAACACTATTTTTCGACTTTCCGTCTAAAGGTCATTTCGACTCCGGCCTTGCCTGATGTCGACACTCCCGAACCGAGCAGAGTTACTTCACCCTCTACCCCAAGTTCGACAATAACCTTTATTTCGTCTATTTCGTATGCACCGGCTCCTTCTCCGACAGCAGCTAAAGCACTTCCAAACTGCTCAGAGAACGATTTCAAATTCTCTGCAAGTTTTCCTGACGTCACCATGGCTACGTCGTTGACCCGGCTACTGACACTGTCCAATACTCCGCGCCTCTCATATTCTGCAGGGTTGCTTCCATAGTGCCGCGCCACTGCAATGCGAATTCCCGACCCGAGGTCGTCAGACATCTTGCTAGCTGATTTCTTCTTCATCATCGCTCCATTCAAAAAGGGTGAGAACCTCTGGCATTGCCCAGAATTCATATGTAATGGCCGAAAAGTCTCGGCGATTAAAAACATACTCATGCTTCGTTTGCGCAAGTGCATCGATAGCGAAATCAGTTGCAAGCCACTTCTGATAATAGGTCCTTGCAAACTGTGCAGCGTCAACACCCCCAACACTATGTAGAGTGGTAAGAATGCCAGAAGAAAAAGCAGGGCTTAGAGAACTCGCGAAGGTGTCTGGGAAGCCAGCGAGAACTTGACCAGTATTGCAGCCGTTCAAGAATAGAAATGGAAGGCCGTCATTTGCGCGATTGATTTGCACTCTATCTGACAGCGCGCCAAATTTCTCTCCCCCCGATAGTGTCAAAACGTACTGCCCTGAGTCGACATCAAAACGGTGATGACTGGTGAAATGAATAATGCCGGTCTTTCGACTATTCCAAGCCTCAACTAACTCCGCCTTGCTCTTGCATCGAGAGGTTCGGAGACCCTCGAGAGCTCCAAGGAACTTCGACTCCTTCCCTGCTCCAGGCACATCCACGTCAATAGCATGAGCTACCCAACAAGGACGCTTTACACTTACGTGATTCCGATCATCTTCGCGATCATGAATCATGCCCAGAGAATTGATTACAACAGACCGAGCACCAATGAATTTGTTCACCAACTCCTTGTATTGGTCAGTGGTCGGTTTCGAACTGCAAAGCAGACCAACTGGGAATGAAAAATCCCCATCAAATTTTACCCTGATCACCGAGTGCCGAACATCGTTTGGTGCTTCGAAAAGCTTGCGCCACCGCTCTCGGTGTATTGGACCGTGTGTTGAAGACAAAATGTTGAAGGTCTCATAGCCAAGCTCAGCGAGGGCTTTAAGCTTGCCGAAGGTTTTGTCCCTAGTATAGGCTTCAATTCCATCAATAAGACTCTTCCTCATGGCCCGCAACGCAGACTTACCAATGACAATGGGATGAGATCGCAATCCCCTTGGAGTTGACTCGACATGGATCTCGACGCTGTCTGGATTTCCCGGAACGCCGATAAAGCGCAAATCCAGCGCAGTCGGCCTTGCTCGAAATTTTGGCCCCATTTTCCTTGTTTTATTATTCTTGGTCAAACCTATCATCCCTCAATTTTTCTCAACTTAACTAATGACGCTGTTTTCACCGAAAACAGTACTGATAGATCTAGCCGATCGCAACGTCGTATACGGACTCAAAAGCGTAGCTACAAATGCAATCGGCCTTGTCTTCATAAAGGAATGCTTCACCACAATAATTTTCGCTTCGCCGAGCATTTCTGAATTTAATACAAATGTCAGCGCAGTTCCATTGCGTTCTTTGGAAAATATGCCAAAAGGACTTCGTTCGCACGTGACTCTCATTTCTACCAGATCGTCTCGCAGGTATCTCGAGTCCCCAAAGAACCTCAAAGTAAGCTGCAAAGGTACGCGCTCGCCTTGCAAGACAGGCCAGTCCTCTATATTCCAATGGCTTGCGTCAGGGATCTCCAAAATCGAACAAACGCCCATTGAAGTGTCGTGCTCCACACTGAGCTTGAATTTGGGGAACCTATAGGTTGCCCAAAGCCTGATAGCCGACAGGCTCGGAATGAGATTATTAAGGCAGTGAGTCTTGATAAGCGCGTATCGCTCCTTGGCCGCCAAACACTTATCCCACTCATCTGATTTCTCAATTAGATCAAACGGACTTTGATCCATTACCAGCTGAAAGACAGACATTTCTGCTCCGTCTCCATCGCGGAAGCCGCACTTTAAAAGGCGCGTGTATCCACCTGGACGATCGGCAAAAACTCGAGAAACCACATGGATAAGAATTTCAAGTGCCTGTCGATTTCTGAGATGACGGAAGATATGTCGAATAACAGCAATTCTCGCTCCATCCGATTCCGATGCGTTTGCGCGAATCGCCTTTGTTATGAGGCGCTCTAAATATGGACGCAAACATTTCGCTTTCACCGTAGTCGTAATAATCTGTCCATGCAGTAACACTTCGGCAGCTTGATTTTGCAGCAATGCGATTGCATGGGAGGCTGACGAAGCAGGATATTTTCTTCGCTTTCGATGTCTCATGTTCTTTTTTCCTTGATCCAGCCTGAAGGTAGCAGGCCGTCGGCATCCGTACACCAGCCTGGAACTAAGCAACTGTTAGGCAGCTTCTTCAAGTTGTTTGGGGGCGATCGCTCTAGGATAATCAAAGTTGGAATTTCTGGAGTGGAACTACTAATACTATCTAGAGCAGCATACAATTTTTGGAGTCGATTTTGGGCTTCTTGTGATATGCAATAACCAGACGAGTCATTGCTTCTTTCATAAAATGCCTGACTCGGCTGGTCGATCACAAGAAAAGAATGTAAAACGTCGAGTCCGCATCTACGCAGCGTTACGTGCAAAGCAATCATCGCAGCAATGTTGTATCCAACGTAATTTTGCTGCCCTCCAATTTCAATCAGTGGCTCCCTCTTTCCACTGGGACCTTCGAAATATAAACTCATCGTGTTCGCGTCAATTTTCACCGGCACACCCCCACCATCCAGCCCCATCAATTCAGCACAACGTTGAATCTCGTCGGTTGTAGACTTAGCGAATCCTTCGATTGTCGAACTTAGTAGTGTTTTTGCATGAGCACCGAGCTCGAGATTCAACTGTGAGTCATAGCGCCTGATTTCTTCGAGCATTCCTCCTGCGACACGAAGAAACTCCGAAATCCTTCCCGCCAGTACACCGAGTTCATAAGCAGCAACCTTAGAACCTCCCGAATATTTTCTCTCAATTCCCGTTTCCCTAATTTGTGTCAAGCTTAGACGTTTACGAGCGACAGCTAACTGACGGAGACCTACTTCTAAAGGGAGGTTCTCAAGGTAGTTAATATCCCCGTCAAGTGCGCCGACCTCAGACGCCTTTCCCACCAAGTGCACCAACTCCTGGTGGAAGGGGCGCCAGGCCTCGCGCAAGCCCCTTTCTTTAGTACGATGCCGGTTCGCATAGGTGGCATGAAGAACATTATTAGAGGTTGGCCCGCCTAGCAATGACTCCATGAAGTAGCCCAATTTCAGTCGTGAGAATGATTTGCCAGATGTCGCTACAAATGAATAGGGATCACCTAAAGCATGCTGAGGTAGGTGATTGAGAAGTACTAAGTCGCGTGTAGACAACCGACCAAATGGAGTGATGGGAAGAGTTGTTAGTGGCACTGCAAGTTCTTCAATGTACCGTTCCATATTTATATTATTGGTCGGTTTAGAACGCGCTGTGCTTGAATGCCGCTTGGCACGCATTGCTCCACTTCTTCCCAGATGATGTCTCGCAAGCAATTCGAGATCTCCGGCCCCGTCCACCAAGGATTCGTCGAACTCCATTTGATACCAGTCGACTGTGCTTGCAAGCGGATCTTGTGGTGGGCGCCGCCCTCTTGCACCCAGCACAAAGTCTATAACGGGCCAGAGGTAAGACTTGCCGGTCCGCGCTGGTGAGCAGATGTAATTGACCTTATCCGCCTCAAATTTGAGTACCCGAGGAGGCTTATCGGCATGCTTGGGCCATAAGACAACAGTTTGGAGAGATCGGGCCAAAACTCAGACCTCAGAAGTAGATCATCTTGGAAGTAGCGACATCCAAATTTCTGCTGTCCTGCCGAAGTGGCGCCCTAGCAAAATCGAGCCGTGCTGACTGCATTGGCCCCCCCAAAAAATATAGAGTGCACCGGCGTCGGAGATACTTTTGGCAGAGTTTTGACTTGCATGCCTCCCCCATTTTTCGTAGTAAGTTGACTTGTTCTTTTACCCGATGACATGTGAACCGCTTCAAGTTTCGTCAATGCCGGATGGGTTAAGTCAGGCAGTGACCATGGATATCTGACTAGCGACTTTTCGGTAGAAGTTCAGATATTCGAATATCAAGCGATAGCTCGGACAGGTTGCCTCTTTTTTAGCTTCTCGTCAAATTGTTTTGTGACTGGCGAACACTCTATGGATTTCACCCACTTCTGTAGAAAAATTTCAACTTACAGCGGACCGCCCATGGAGGTGGCAGGCGTTGAGTCTTCAATCCTTGAGTCATCTGGCACACGTGCGAGCGACCAGAACCCTCGTGTTTTGACACAGGGCGTCGTGTTCTGACCACATGGGGTTCGTGTTTTGACCACATGAAAGTGGCACTCGGACACCGACGCACGGGCGGGCCAAGTTGAAGGTTGGCCATCAATGAGTCGCGCTCCTCCGCACCTTCGGGTGCACGGGCAATATGTAGGGCGAAGGAAGGGTGATGTTTGGATACAGACTCCCGCCCGGCATAATCGAAACACGTGAGTTCTAGCCTTTGGACTACCCTCTCACCAAGAAGGCAAAAATAGGACTCGGCACACTGATCTCAAAACTTGGGTCATCTGCCACGTAAGCCGCGCGGATTTTTGCACTTTCACTGGCACGAATGCAGGATTTTTTCACTATCTGTGTCACGCCAGAAAAGGCGAATGACAAAGTTAATGAAAAAACCCTTTGAAATCAACACATGACTTTTCATGTTCTCTGACATCTGACAGATTTTTTAGGCGGCCCCATAAGCCGAAAAATCGAGCCCCATCAGTTGAAAAACTCATGGGGTTTTTTTTCGATTTTCCTTTGCGGCTACTGCCCACTTCGGTGGCGTCATCGCTTCATGCATTTGGAATGCTGCCATTTCACCGAAAGCGGCGATGGGTCGTTGCGCTGAGGGCAAGGCATTCGCCAGCCATCCACAACAGCACCCCGGACACCCCTACCGGCCAAGAGGTGACGCGCGAGCAACACGCGCAGCGGCTCCTGCACCACTAGACTGGATGGTTGATTGATCAATCGATTGATCGATTGAATACCCACCACACACATCACTCCACCGTTGACGAGGAAACCCCATGAGTACCGATACCGCCCACACGAGCCTGCAACTGCGCTCACTGATTCGAGCCAATGGCGAGCTCGAAGTCTCGCTGCAAGAGGTGCAGATTCCCGAGCCCGCGGCCAACGAGGTGCTGGTGCGCATCGAAGCCACCCCCATCAACCCCTCTGACCTTGCCCTGTTGTTTGGCGCGGCCGATATGAGCACCGCCAAGGTGTCGGGCACGGCAGATCGCCCCGTGTTGAACGCGCAAGTGCCCGAGAAACTGATCAAAGCCATGGCCGCCCGCGCCGACGAGTCGATGCCCGTGGGCAATGAAGGCGCCGGCGTGGTGATCAAGGCGGGAAGCTCTGCCGCAGCGCAGGCGCTGCTGGGCAAAACGGTCGCACTGATCGGCGGCGCGATGTACGCACAACACCGCATCATGGCGGCCGAACAATGCCTGCTGCTGCCCGAAGGCACCACCCCTGCCGAAGGCGCCTCGTGTTTCGTCAACCCACTGACCGCCTTGAGCATGGTCGAGAGCATGAGGCGCGAGGGCCACACGGCTTTGGTCCACACCGCCGCCGCGTCTAACCTGGGGCAGATGCTCAACCGCATCTGTTTGAAAGACGGTGTGCAGCTGGTGAACATTGTGCGCAAGCCCGAACAGGCGAAGCTGCTGCGCGACATGGGCGCCCAGCATGTTTGCAGCACCGATTCACCCAACTTCCTCGCCGAGCTGACCGACGCCCTGGCCGAGACCGGCGCCACCATCGCCTTCGACGCCATCGGCGGCGGAAAACTGCCCGGCCAAATCCTGACCTGCATGGAAGTGGCCATCAACCGCAACGCCAAGGAATACAGCCGCTACGGCTCGGCCGTGCACAAGCAGGTGTACCTCTACGGCATGCTGGACCCAGCACCCACCGAATTTAACCGCAGTTTCGGTATGGCCTGGGGCATGGGCGGCTGGCTGCTGACCCCATTCATGCAAAAGATCGGCCAGGCCGATGCGCAGAAACTGCGCCAGCGCGTCGCCGCCGAACTCAAAACCACCTTCGCCAGCCACTACTCACGCACCGTGTCGCTGGCTGAGGCGTTGACGCTTGAGGCGGTCGGGGTTTATGGGCAGCGGGCGACTGGGGCGAAGGTGTTGATTGATCCGAGCAAAGGCATGCAGGACTAACCGGAGACGTCGGATTCAATCAGAACCACGATTGATGCCTGTTCTAATGGATAGAAAAAAGCCCCGAAGTTCTTCGAATTCGGGGCTTTTTTGATTGCGAACCGTTATCCAATAATTCTATCAATTTTGCATCTGAGTCTTCCGGGCCAGATCAATAAACTCACTGACATTCAAAAGCTTTCCCCTCTGACCAAGAGTGTATGTATCCTGTATAGAAGAGGGAACGACCAATTGCAACAGATGAGCAGCCATTTCCTCAAGTTGAGCTCCGCTAATTGCTGGCTCAAGGGTTATCAAGTGCTTCGATGGAATCCTATTAGCCTCCGACAGAACCTGTCGCCAGCGATCTTTACATGATGTTTTTGCTCCAAGCATCAACAAACCAGAAACAGGATAAAAAAGATCTTGATAGGCGCCAAAAGATGGAAACATGAAGTCAGGACGGGAATTATTTTCCGTAACCCTTCCTTTTCCACGACCCTGCTCAAAATTCAAGCCGTTCTCAACAAACAACTTATTCAAATGACCCTCAAAAGCATGACCTACTCGAGACTTTCGGCGGTTTTGCACGCTTAAAGAAAAATCGATAAATGAATCAACATCCCCAGAAAATCCTAAAATTAATCTCTCTCTCACTAGGTATCGTTCATAGAGCCTAAATAAACTCTCTTCCCGCTGCATCCATGCCATTAATGTAGCATCCGGCGTATCAATGGCTGAAACTTCAGCGCCAAGGCTATTTCTAGCAAACTCAGAAAAAATCGAAGTTTTCGGAAAAGCCACCCCACCGAACGCATCGACAAGCCTTTGAAGCCACTCGCCTTCCTGCCCAAGCCCGCTACCGACTTCTACACCGATACTCTCGAGCATTAGTCGCAATGGCAAAATCAAGTCAACTGCATCAGTTTTTCCTGAACTGAATGCACCACTAACGGACGACAATCCGAACATTGCCTTCAGTTGCGACTCTGCGCTACTCCCGGGTCTTGCAAAGACCATCAAAAAGGAGCCTGGACGTAGCTTTATACCTGCTGGCACTACACCCTCAGTTTGACTAGAAATCTCGTTTTTTAGCTTCGCAAGAAGGAAAAAGTCTCCTCCTGACATCATTTCCGTTACAGGACTGTCGTAGTAATAGAGGCGATACTCTGGACCTCTGGATTCATCGTCTCTACGAGTGTCATACCACGTGACATAACTATCACAAATTATTGGTTCCTCTTGATCATCCGATATATATACCTGTCGCACTTTATATCTAAAATCGTCTGGCCCAACTCCTAAATACGGCGAAAAGCCTGCCCTGACCAGTCCACCTATTTCATGCTGATTGGATTTCTTTGCTTCTGCATCGACTGCGCTCAAGTACTTCGCCGCAACGCCTTCTACATAGTCACTAACCTTATCTTTAACCATGCTCGCCTTCTGCATCAATTTGAATCGAATCAATCCGCATTTTTAGCCATACCTCTATACAGTCACCTAAGTCGCTAGGTGATAACAGTGTGCCTTTCCGTGTGGCACACTCCCAAACAACAAGAGTTCGCCAGCCCATCGTTCGAAGGTTTTCAATTTGGCGAAGATCTCTTTCGCGATTGTTTTGGATTTTTTCCATCCAGAAACCAGTTCTTGTGGCCGGCAGATGAAAAAAGTTGCATTCATGGCCATGCCAGAAGCACCCATGAACAAAGATAACCGCCTTGTATCGAGGCAAGACAATATCAGGCTTACCGGGCAAATCTTTCCTGTGCAAACGAAAACGGAAGCCCCGCCGATGAAGCAGGCTTCGCACAAGTAATTCTGGCTTGGTGTTCTTGCTCCGGATGCCGGACATCATCCGGCTTCTTGTCGCCGGGTCTACGACATCCGTCACGCGATTGAGTAATCGGGAGTGATGCCCACTGCCTTGTAGAAGTATTTGAGCGCCACGTCATACACCTTTTCACCGTGGCATTCGAAAAGTCGGTCTATCGACTCCGTCAGAACCAGACTCTCTCGCTCTGTGAACAACGATTCACCCGTCCCAATAACAACGATGTCTTCGGGGCGATCGTCAGGGTTGAAGAGCAGCCCGGCGACGTAGAGCTGTCGAAACCAGCGATCCAGCGCATGGCTGGGTTTTCCGGGGATTTCGGGAATACGACGTTGATCTTTCATAGCGCCTCCTTGAGCAATCACGCAGGTTGAAGGATGTCGGAGGGCTGTGTCAGCGTGGCATCTGCGATCAATGGCTGCATGACGCGAGCCACTGCCACCATCACCGGCACGACAACAGAGTTGCCAAACTGCTTATAGGCCCGCGTATCGGAAACCGGAATCTTGAATGAGTCTGGAAAGCCCATCAAACGAGCGCACTCACGCGGCGTCAGGCGGCGGGGGTTCTTATTGCCTCCTTGGCTTACCAAAATTTCTGAACCGTCTTTGTAGTACCTAGCTGACAGAGTGCGTGTGACGCTGTCGGGCGTCACCAATCCAAAGCCAAACCCATTCCCTGCAGCCTGGTGCTTCTTCTTGTAGTTTTGAAGGTAAAGCCAAAGGTTGTCTGTAAGCGTGTACTTGTCCAGCACTTTGCGATTGGCGTGATCGTAGAAACGATCGCCATCGTGCTCCAGCTTGGGCTCCCCTTTGGTTTTGTGAAGAATTTCCTCAAGGCGGTGCTCGCCTTTTTCTGGGAGGTCAACCATGCTCCAGTCAAAGATCACTGGGTCACGAAAGCCGACGATGATGATCCGCTCTCTGTGCTGAGGAACGAAATGGGCGCCGTCGATAACTTTGTAGAAAACCTGATAGCCAAGGTCTTCGCGCAACGTGCGCAGGATCACTTCAAAAGTTCGGCCCTTGTCGTGCGAGTGAAGATTCTTCACGTTTTCCAGGAGAAACGCCTTTGGTCTTTTTTCATTGATGATGCGGGCCACATCGAAGAACAAAGTGCCCTGCGTTGCGTCTTTAAAACCGTGAGCGCGACCAAGCGCATTCTTCTTGGATACACCAGCGATAGAAAATGGCTGGCAGGGAAATCCACCTAACAGAACATCATGGTCCGGGATGTCCTGCGCTTCGATCTGGGTGATGTCACCATTCAGCGGGTGTCCATCTGAAAAGTTTTCGAGGTAGGTCTTCTGAGCGTAGCCATCCCACTCGCTCGTGAACACGCACTCGCCACCAATCGCCTCAAAAGCATTTCGGATTCCTCCGATGCCGGCAAAAAGGTCAATGAACTTGAAGTCACCAACTGGCTTTTTGACAGCGCCGAATTGCAGAAGGCGCTGTAGCTCGCCCACAACATGCGCCGGTGGAGCGACCTCTCCGCTTTTCCAGCGTTGCAGAGTGCGTTTCGCGATACCGAAGTGCTCAGCCAAATCCAAGGTAGGCCGGGCAAGTTTCGCGGCGTTGATGTAATCGATCGCGGCTTGTTGGTCGAACGTTGTGAGAGTCATAAAATCACCGGCGGGATAAAAGTGAGACATTATGTCGCCAATATGTCCCCCTGATCACATGTACAGTCAAAATTTAATCGATGGTCAAGACTCGCCAGTTTCCTCGCCAACGGCCAAACTGTTCACCTGCGTCAAATGGGGCCCACGCCACGCTCTCCGACCCACTGGCCACAGCCTCTCCACACATCCATTCAATCGGTTGCGCCCAGCCATCCGCACCCACCCGCGTGGCGGTCTGCGCCAGACTCTAACGACAGTTGTGCGCCTCGGATCATTTTTTTGAAGAGCTGTCTTCGCATTTTATAAATTGCGCTATTGTGGACAAAATATATCATTTTTGTCTAAAATAAAACAATGCCGCGCAAGCCACCCATCGTCTTTCCGCAAGAGCAAGCGCTTCTCTCTCGCCTGGGAGAGCGGCTGAAGCTCGCCCGCCTGCGGCGCAAACTGAGCAATGCCATCGTGGCGCAGCGCGCCGGCATCTCCCGCACGTCGCTGTACAAGGTAGAGGCGGGCGACGCTGGTGCGACACTGGGAACCTATATTCGAGTGCTTGCCGCGTTGGGACTGGACAGCGATATCAACCAATTGGCTGCCGACGACAAGGTTGGGCGCAAGCTACAGGACCTGGCGTTGGCACCCTCTTCTTTGCAGCCTCGCCGGCGAAGACTGCCAGCGAAGTCTGTAGCAGCAAGTGAGACAGGCGAACCCTCATGAGCGGGCAAGGCAAGGTGCTCGAAGTGTGGCTCGACTGTGACCTTGGGCCCGCGTGCCTCGTGGGCACGCTCGCCCACGACCGCGGACAAATCCGTTTCCACTACGAACGCAATTGGCTCGCGGACCGTCGCGCGTTTTCGCTTGACCCCGACTTGTCGTTGGACGACGCCCCCTTCTTTCCAAAGCCCGAAATGGGCAACTTCGGCGTGTTTCTCGACTCCTCGCCAGACCGGTGGGGCCAGACGCTCATGAAACGCAGGGAGGCACTGCAAGCCAAGGACGAGAAAAGGAGCCCACGCAACCTCTACGCCTGGAACTATCTCACCGCAGTTCAGGACTTCACCCGCCAGGGTGCACTGCGCTTTCGACTGGTGGGCACAGAAGCGTTTTTGGGAAACGAGGAGATGGCCGCGCCCCCCGTCACAACGTTGAAGGAACTTGAGGCGGTGGCCTATCAGCTCAGCGGTCGGCGAATCGACGACCTGAACGCGTTGCGAAAGTGGCTGGCTGTATTGGTCGCCCCGGGCGCTTCACTGGGTGGTGCCCGGCCCAAGGCCAACTTTACCGAGGCCGATGGCTCACTCTGGATTGGCAAGTTCCCCGCTCGCGACGATGACCGGGATATCGGGGCATGGGAACACGTGGTGCACGGGCTTGCGAAGAATGCCGGCGTTGATGTTCCGCCTGCGAAGCTGGTTCGAATGAACAGCGACTTTCACACGTTCTGCGTCCAGCGGTTTGACCGCGTCAAGGGTGTGCGGCGGTTTTATGCGTCGGCGATGACGCTGCTTCGCAAAGAGCAGAGCGAAGGAACGAGCTACCTTGAGCTGGCACAGTTTCTTCGGTCCAACGGCGACGGCGAACACGTGGCGGCAGACCTGGCACAGCTGTTTCGCCGGGTCGCGTTCAACGTGGCGGTGGGAAACAGGGATGACCACCTGCGCAATCACGGGTTTGTGCTCGGCGCCAACGGGTGGCGGCTCGCCCCCGCCTTTGACGTCAACCCGAACGTCGACAAAGCAGAACATGTTTTGAACATCGACGATTCGGACAACCGCCCTGGCCTGGAGACCGTCCTGAGCACGGCGGCCTTCTACGGGCTCTCACCGCAACACGCCCAGCAGGCAGTTACGGAGGTGGTTCACGCCGTTGGTGGCTGGCGCGATGCTGCGAGGCAAGCGGGCATAGCCAGGGCCGACACCGAGCTGACCGCGGTCGCTTTTTCCGCGCATTCCGAGTATTGCGGGTCCTCGACGAATTAGGACGCCAACGGAAGAGGGGCATTGTCGCAGCTCAAAGCACGGCGGCGCAGTGAGCAAATCGCTCGCTGCGCCGTCTTGATATGAAAGGGCGGTGACCAGAGGCCACCACCGGTTGCGCCGATCAAGCGACGTTTGCGGCCACTTCGGCTTTGTGCGCCACGCGGCGCGCGGCGTTGGAAGTCTGGGTTGCGGTGTCAGCGACGACCTTGCTCACGCGCTTGGTGACCTGCTTGCGCGTTGCCACAACCTTGTTCACCTGCTGGGTGGCGGCCTTGGTGACTTGCTTGCGCGTCGCCACGGCTTTGTCCATTTGCTGGGTGGCAGCCTTGGTGATGTCTTTGGTGACTTTCTTGCGTGTCGTCGCGGCCTTGCGCTTGGAGGCATTGAGCTTGCGGGTGGCGACGGCCTTGACGGGCATGGGCTTGCCGGAAACGCGCTTGACCAGTTCACCGGATCCCTCTTCGAGGCGTTCGGCCACATTGCTCAGCAGCGTGGCAGCGGGCATGGCCAGGCGATTCAGTTTGTCCAGCGCGTTCAGCTTTGCACTGCGGTCGAGGCGCGTGGCATTGGATGCCACGAGGCTCACGCCTTTGGTGGCCAGATCCACAGCCACACCCACCGCGCTCTGCGCGCGGTCGGTGCCGAGGCGCAAGCCTTTCACATAGAAGCCGCTCACGCGCTGCTGGTTGTCGGTCAGGCTGGAACGGGTGCCCTTGCTGAGAGCCGATGCACCGCGGTTCACGACTGAGGCAAAACGCTGGTCGAAGAAACCAAGGACACGCTCGCCACCGAAACGGTAGGTGTTGATGACGTTGGTCGCGGTGATGCCATAAGCCTCAATGACTTCGGCGGCAACGGTGGAAAGGTTTTTGGTCGACATGCTGGACTCCGGTTTGTTGATTTGATCTGCCCGGCTGCGGGGTGCGCCCTTGGCTCACCACCTTCAGACAGGCTTGAGGACAAGTTTGCCGAAAAGTCCTAGGGACCACACCTCATTTATAGGGTTTTCCCTAGAGTCATCCACCTAAAAGGTGGCATCGCAGCCGGAAGCCCTGCGGTGGATCGCCGTGCGGCGCTGTGCAAGCCCGGGTATGCCACTTGACCGTTCTTCCCTGGCTGGGGAAGCAGGCAAGCCATTGAGGCAAGGCATTGGACTTTTCGGCACCGGTGGTCACTTGCAGAACCTTCCGGTTTTGAGGGTGGGCACGGGAATTTTCAACGCCACAATGCGAAGGTGTTTTTATTGGCGAGACTGACTGGAGTTTTGAAACATGGGACAACTTGTCGGGAAACGTGCGTTGGTCACGGGGGGTGGGCAAGGCATCGGCCGGGCGATTGCGGAAGGCCTGCTGCGGTCCGGCTGCGATGTGGCCATCAACTACTATTCGGATGAAGCAGGCGCGCGGGCCGTCGTGGCCCTGGCCAAATCCCTTGGGCGAAAAGCCGAGTGTTTTCAGGCCGACCTGACGCAGGAAGCCGCAGCGGTGGGATTGGTTCGGGAGGCCGTTGGGTTCCTCGGCGGACTGGATGTGCTGGTCAACAATTCTGGCGGCTTGGTCGCCCGCAAGGCGCTGGGTGAAGTCGATCTGGCCTTCTGGCAAAAGGTCATCGATGTCAACATGACGACCATGATGCTGGTCACGCGGGAAGCCGTGCCACATCTGGCCAAGGCAAAAGGGGCCTCCATCGTCAACTTGTCTTCGCTGGCAGGGCGAAAAGGCGGGCATGGGGGATCGCTGGTCTATTCCATGACCAAGGGCGCGGTGCTCACGTTTACGCGAGCTTTGTCCAGCGAGTTGGGGCCCCTGGGCATCCGCGTGAACGCGGTGGCCCCCGGGCTGATTCTGGGCACCACCTTCCACAACACCCACACCACGAAAGCCTCGGCCGACGAGACGGTCAGGGGAATCCCCTTGGGCCGTGCCGGCGACATTGAAGACATCGCCCGGCCGGTGGTCTTTCTGGCTTCGGAGTACGACGGCTTCATCACCGGCGCCACGATAGACATCAACGGTGGCGTTTACTGCGCCTGATTTCGGCGGCGGCGCTCCAAAGGAACAACATGCTCAAAACAAAACTGCTGCACCCGGAGATTCTGCGGGTCCTGGCCAGCTCGGGCCATTTCTCCCAGATCCTGATCGCCGACGGCAACTACCCCTTCGTGTCGCGCTCAGGCGCCGGTGCCACCCAGGTGTATCTCAACCTGATGCCCGGCATCCCCAAGACGACCGATGTGCTCGAAGCACTGCTGGAAATCGTCCCTTTTCAAGACGCAGCGGTCATGCAGATCCCCAATGGCGAGAAAGCCCCTGTTCACGAGGAGTACCGGACGATGTTGCCGCCGGCTATCGAGATCAGGGCCCTGGAACGCCAGGCCTTTTATGACGCGGTCTGTTCGCCGCTGACCTCACTCGTCATCGCCACCGGCGAAACTCGGCGCTTTGCCAACCTGTTGCTGACCATTGGCGTGGTGAAGCTCGAACAGGACGAGCGCTACTGACTCGATTTCACCGTGGGCCAAACCCGCCAAACGCCCATTCGTTGCGCAGGGCGACTCGAACGCTTTGCTCGGCTTTTGATCTGAAACATGGCAACAGTCAGGCGTAAAGCGTCACCGGGTTTGCAGTTGCTCGAAGTTGTCAAAGACGCCTTCGCCTTCGCCTTCTGCCACGTTGACGCCGTCCACCCGCGCCAGCTGCGGCCCGCGTTGCGCCCAGGCTATCAACGCCTGCACCGGGCCAACCCGTCCGCTGGCCACCGCCTCCACGCTGCCATCCAAGCGGTTGCGAACCCAGCCATTCACGCCGAGCCGCCTGGCCTCTTGCGCCATGCTCCAGCGGTAGCCCACGCCTTGTACGCGGCCGGTGATGCTCAAGTGGCGCGTGACGACGGAGGCATCACGGTCTGCACTCACTGGGCCTCGGCCTCGTAGCCCGCTTCTTGCAACTTCGCGGCAATGTCTTCGGGCGAAATCATGGCGGTGTGGCTGACCCAGGCCAGGTGTTTGGGCAGATCCACATCGGCCTGGTTGACGCAGGGCAAGTCTTGCAGTTCGAACATGACGGCTTCGGCGTCTTCTTGCGTGAGCAGGGTGGGGATGTGGAAAGTGGTTTCAGGCATGGGCAATGCAGTGGGTGGTGAGAAGTGGAGAGAGGTGATGAGGCGGGGTGCGGTGCCACAGCCAGGGACGAGGGGCCTAAGTGGCGCGCCTCGATCCCGGTGCCGCGTTGCAAGGCAGGCGACGCCTGCCCTGCAAAGCGATCAGCGGAAGCTGACCTTGACGACCGGGTTGCCCGGCAGGCCTTGGTATTCCACCTCAACATTCAGACCCGGCTTGGGCGGCATGAGTTTCGAAAACGAGCCCAGGCTGATCAGATCGCCTTTTTTCAACGCCACCCCTTGGCTGCCCAGGTCTTGCACCAGCCAGACAACGGCGTTGAGCGGGTGCTCAAGCACGTCGCTGCCTTTGCCTTTGTCCAGCTCGGCGCCGTCGCCTTTGACAACCACAACCATGTCGCGCAGGGCGTCGCTGAAGGCGGCGGTGCGCTGCACGGCCATGGGCGCGCCCATGACGCCCAGCCGCGCGCCCACGTTGATGGCAGCGATGGCAGCGCCGTTGAGCTTGGGCGGGGCCATCACCACGAGGTCGGGCAACTCGATGAAGGGGATCACCTGATCGATGTTTTTCAACACATCCTCAGGCGTGCGGGCCTGGTTGATGCCGGCGCCGCTGACACGCACCAGCATGTCGGCTTCAAACAGGGGACGTGCGCCGAATTTGGCGTCAACCGTGGCGCCATCTTTGAGCAGCATGGGTGCGTAGAGCTGGCCCCAGACCGGCGCACTGGCGTTGAAGCGCTTTTGCACGGCCGGATTGGTGAGGCCGGCCTTGTAGCCCACCTGGGTGGCGCCGATTTGCTGCGCGAGGAATTTGTTGAACTTGGTGCGCGAGCATTCGCCGTCTTCCCTGGACAGGCCTTCGGGCGTGGCTGCGGGTGTCTTGGCCATGTAATTGGCGACCATCGCTGCGGCGTCGAGATCACTCAGGCAGGCGGCGTGTGCTGCGGGCACCCATGCTGCGGTGAGCGCCAGGGTCAAAGGCACGGCAAGGATTTGGGGCAGGGTTTTGAACCGGTTGTTCTTCATGTGAATCGTCTCCTCGGGTTGTTATTGGAAAAACGATGATACGGCGCAGTGGCGCTCATTGGCCGTCTCGTTTGCCCCAATGAACCGGGCCTTAGAACATGCTGGCCTCGATGTTGATGGTGAGCGCGAGCACCGCGGTGTTGAAGCCAAATGACACCAGCGACTGCAGCAGGACCAGGCGCCGCATGGGGCGCGAGGTCACAGCAATATCAGCCGTTTGCGAGGCCACGGCGATGGTGAAGGAAAAGTAGAGGAAGTCGGTGTAGCTGGGTCGAAACGCGGGATCGATGTCGGGGAACCTGAGACCACCGCCGTGCAAAGGTCGGTAGTAGGCGCTGGCGTAGGTGAGGGTGAACAGCGTGGGCAACAGCAGCCAGCCGCCAAGCACGGTGGTGGCGGCGAACATCACATGGCGCCATTCGTGCGCCGCGCCCGGCAACTTGGCGGCCGACAGTTCCAGCACCGTGCCGGCCAAACTGGCCACAGCCGCGAACACCACCACAGCCAGCACGGTGGCGGCGTCTTCGGCCTGGGCCAGCGCATCGCGGTGCAGTTTGTCGTGGTCAGCGCGCAGCATCAGCCAACCCATGAGCAGCAGGTACAACCACACGGCGACGTTCCAGCCCAGCAGGCTTCGGGTGACCCACGGCAGTCTGCTGGGCAACAGCAGCGCCAGGACCAGCCCGATCATCATGGCGCCAAGCAGGCGAGGGCGGGTTCGGAAATGGTGCAGCAGGTGTTTCATGGCGATGGTGGCGTTTGAGCGCAAGCGCCGGGCTGGCGGATGCGCGGAGCGGGCCCTCGCCGCACACAAGGCGCTGGCCAGCGCATAGCGATCCGGCGGCGGCTTGGGGAAATTCAGTCAGCCCTGGGCCAGCGATCGTGGACGCCGTGCACCCACCAGGGCAAGCGGCGTACAGTGGTGCAGGCATTGCGTGGACAGGGACCATTGGGGCGCCCAGCCATGTGATGCGATCCATCCAAAGCCATGACACTTCTGCACTGGCTCACGCTGCATGGCCTCGTGACGGCGCTGGCCATCCTGTATTACGCCGTCCAGGCGCATGGGGAGCCGCAGCGGCGCCAGCCGGCGGCCGCGATTGCGTGGATCCTGTTCATCCTGCTCCTGCCCTACCTCGCACTGCCTGCCTACATGGTGTTTGGCACGCGCAAGCGGGCCAGGCCCAATGCCACGCTCCACGCCAAAATGCAGCCAGGGCCACCCGAGCGATGGGCCATCGATACGCTGCTGGCCCTGGGTCAACCAGCCCCTGAGCGCTACGCCAACCTGGCCTTGCACCCCGACGGCGAAAGTGCCCGCCATTCGCTGCTGGCCGCGCTGGGCGGCGCACAACACACCATCGATGTGTGCACGTTCATCCTGGCCCGGGACCCGCTGGGCGAGGCCGTGGTGTCGACCCTGTGCGAGCGGGCCCAGGCTGGGGTGCGTGTGCGCTTGTTGCTGGATGGCATGGGCAGCCTGATGCACCGCCCGCCTGCGCTGCAAAGGCTGAGAGACGCCGGCGGCACCTGCGCCATTTTTTCTTCCCCGCTGCGTTCTTCCCTGAAAGGGCGCACCAACCTGCGCAACCACCGCAAGCTCGCGTTGATTGACGGCGGTGAAACCACGGGGCGCCTGTGGACTGGTGGGCGCAACCTGGCTTCGGAATACTTCGACGGCGCACCTGAGACCCCGCCATGGCGCGATCTCAGCTTTGAGCTCACGGGGCCATTGATTCGCCAGGCCAGTCAGCTCTTCGAACACGACTGGTGCTTCGCTACAGGCTTGCCACCCCCCACCACGCCGACCGCCTCGCACCATGGCGCAGCTCTGCTCGACAACGAGGGCGCTCAGCAGGTTGCGTCGGGCCCCGATCAGGCCGATGACACGGTTCATGCGCTGCTGGTGACCGCGGCCTACCGGGCGCGACAGCGCATCGCACTGGCCACGCCCTATTTCGTTCCAGACGCCACCTTGCTGATGGCCCTGTGCCTGGCAGCGCGGCGCGGCGTGCAGGTGGATTTGTTGTTGCCCGCGCGCTCCAACCACCGCCTGTCCGACATGGCGCGTGGGCGGGCGCTGCGCTCGCTGGCGCAGGCTGGAGGCCAGATCTGGCTGGCGCCCGGCATGCTGCACGCGAAGCTGGCTGTGTTTGACCGCTCGCTGGCGCTGGCAGGCTCGGCCAATCTGGACAGCCGCAGCCTCTTTCTCAACTACGAACTGATGCTGGCCTTTCACCAGCGCAGCGACGTGCAGCGCTTCGAGGCCTGGTTTGACACCGAGCGTGCCCCAGCCACGGCCTTTCAGCCTCAGCAGCCCGGGCTGATGCGCGACATGGCCGAGGGCCTGATTCTGTGGACCGGTTTCCAGCTGTGAGTGCCCCTCGGCGTTGGACACGCCAGGGCGCCTCGCGGCGCTAAGCCCGGCTTCAGGGGTGGATGTCACGATCGGGTTGGCGAGCCCTGCTTTGGCCCCTCGGGCCTGCCGCACGGTGGAAACCCGGAGAATGTCGACATGCCCACCATGACCCAAGCCCTCATTGCGATCAACGTGCTGGCCTTTGTGCTGCAACAGCTTTTCGGCAACCTGCTGATCCAGTGGTTCGCCTTGTGGCCCACGGGCTCCGGCCTGTTCATGCCCTGGCAGCTGGCGAGCTACGCGTTTTTGCACGGGGGCCTGACCCATCTGGCTTTCAACATGTACGGCCTGTGGCTGTTCGGCGGCGAGCTGGAGCGGGTCTGGGGCCCGCGCCGGTTGGCCGCCTTCTTTGCCGTGAGCGTGCTGGTGGCCGCCCTGGCGCAACTGCTGGTGACCGCCGTGATCGGCAGCAACGTGCCCACTGTGGGCGCCTCGGGCGGTCTGTTCGGTCTGCTGATCGGATTCGCCATGGTGTTTCCGCGCCGCACCGTCACGCCCTTGTTGCCCCCCATCCCCATGCCGGCGCCGGTCTTTGTCGCCTTTTACGGCTTGATCGAGCTGACGCTGGGTGTCACCGGCAGCGCCAGCGGCATCGCCCACTTCGCCCACTTGGGCGGCTTGCTGGGCGGCTGGCTGGTGATGCGCTACTGGCGCGGCCAGATGCCTTTCGGCAAGCACCGGCGCTAGACCGCCCTTCATTCCTTTCACCCGCTTCCATGCCCACAGACATGCAACCGCTGACCTCCGATCGCACCTTCGCTGCCTTCCTGTTTGACATGGACGGCACCCTGCTCACCTCCATCGCCGCCGCCGAGCGCGTGTGGACTGCATGGGCACAGCGCCACGGGGTCGATGCGGTGGCGCTGCTGGTACACCTGCATGGGCGGCGTGCCATCGACACCATTCGGGGCCTGAACCTGCCCGGAGTAGACGCAGAGACCGAGGCGGCCGCGATCACACAGGCCGAGATCGACGACGTGGACGGCGTCGCGCCAATTGCCGGTGCGGCGGCTTTCCTGGCCGCCTTGCCCCCCGAGCAGTGGGCGGTGGTGACGTCAGCCCCCCGCGCGCTGGCCGAGCGGCGCATGGCGGCGGCCGGCCTGCCGCTACCGGCTGTGTTCATCACGGCCGAAGACGTGAGCGCTGGCAAGCCTGCGCCCGATGGCTACCGGCTCGCGGCGGCGCGGCTGGGCGTGGCGGCGAAAAACTGCGTGGTGTTCGAAGACGCGCCGGCCGGCATACAGGCTGGCGAGGCGGCTGGCGCGGCGGTGGTGGTGATCCGCGCTACCCACCAGCAACCCATCACCTCACCCCACCCGAGCGTGGCCAGCTATGGATCGTTGCGGCCCGAAGCGGCTTTGGACGGCGGCTGGCGCATAGCCCGCGTCTAAGCACCAGCCGGTTTGCACCGGACTGTGCCGGTCTTGCGACAATAGCGGGGTATTGCCATTGCCCGGCGCAGCCCGCCGGCGCGCTTCCCTTCTTTTCATTCCCTCAAACACCATGACCGACAGCACGCCCACCACCAACCCCGAGCGCCCACCCCTGCCGGACCACCTTTCCGTGGACAGCAAGAGCCCCCACCATGTGGCCGCGGTGTTCGAGCACAGCATCGGCATTCTCTTCAACGGCAAAGATCGTGGCGATGTAGAGGAATACTGCATCAGCGAAGGCTGGGTCAGGGTGCCCGCAGGCAAGACGGTGGACCGCAAGGGCAACCCGCTGATGATCAAGCTCAAAGGCAAGGTCGAGGCGTTTTACCGCTGACCTGAGAAAGCAACCAACCTACATTTGCAGCGCCCAGCGCGCCTGGCCCTGTTCATCGACGGTTCCCACCGCCAGACAGGGCATGGGCGCCAGCCCCAGGGGCTGGCGCCCGCTGGCCAACTGGGCGAGCAGTTTGCTGGGGTTGTGCTGAAAGCGCACCGTTTGGCGCGGCGGCGCATCAAGGCGGGCGCGCTGAAGCTCCAGGTGAGCGCGTTCGAATGCGACCACTTCGTGCAAGTATTTGGAGCGGGTCGGCTGGGTGAGCAAAAAGCTGCAGAACTCGATCGCCTCGGGCAGGAAGTAAAAGGTGCGCGGCGGATGCACGGCCCAAAAGCGCTCAACGGCTGTTTGCAGTCTCGCGCTTTTCAGCAAGACGCAGGTCAGTGGCAACAAGGCTTTGAGCTTGCCCAGCCGGAAACCCCGGTGCAGCATGTGGTTGACCGACAGACCCGGATGGCCGGCGACGTGCAACAGGCGCTTGCGCTCCAGCGCATCAAGATCCGCCTCGGCGGCAATGCCATCGGCCAGCAGGTGATCCCGCAACGCCGGATCCACCACCAGTTGGGCCAGCAGGCTTTGAAAAGCTACGGCGCTCACGGCGTGGCCTCCGATTCCACCGTCGACTGGGGCAATGGCTTCTTTGCCGCGCGCGATGGCGGGTGGGGCTTCTGGCATTGCTGCCAAAGGCGCTTGAGGCGGCGCATGTCAGCGCGCACGCGCGGCTCGCCCACCAGATCGAACCACGATCCAAACAGCTCAAACACCACGGCCCCCACATTGGGACAGCGGGGCAGTACATGCTCAAGCAGCGCCCACACAGGGTCTGCCACGGCGCCACTGTGGGCGTCCAGGTAGAAGCCGTCGAGCACCATGCCGCCGGCCACATGGATTTCACCCACCTGACGCAGATCGAGCTCGTCCACAAACGCCATGGCGTCGAAGCCGTGGTTGGAGGCATTGGTGTAAACGTTGTGCAGGTCAAGCAGCAGGCCGCAGCCACACTGATGGCTCAGCTCGTTCAGAAACCGGGCTTCGTCCATCTCCCCATGGGGAATATCAAAGTAGTAGACGTTGTTCTCGAGCAGGAAGGGCGTGGGCACAACTTCCTTGACCCTCGCGATGCGTGGCTTGAGTTGATCCAGGGTGGCCTGGTCGTGCGGCAAAGGCAATGTGATGCCAACGTTGATGGCTTCACCGCGGTGATCGGCGATATGAAAGGCCAGGTGGTCGCTGTGCCAGGGGAAGTGCATGCGCTGATGCCAGCGCTGCATCTGGTGCAGGTGTTGCTCGTCAAAGTGCGCAGCGCTGCCAATGGACATGCCGATGCCGTGGGGGATCACGGACATGGAACGCGCCACACGATCAAGCCAGGCGACGTATTCGACGTCGTCGAGAAAGCGCGGGGTTTGACCGGGGCCGAGATCGCTCCAGAGCATGTCGGGAACGACCTCGACCAGATCGAAGTCGCCCCTGGGCTGCTCGATCAAGCTTTTGAGAGGGGCCTGAAAGGCCAGACCGACCCCAAGCTTTGGCAGCGGATGCATGACGGTTCCGGTTCGGTCAGCGGAAGCGACCGTTGACGATGTCTTCGAAGACAAAGCGATCCAGCCCCGACAGGCACGGGCGACAGCCCTTGATGCCAGGAAGCTCTGGAAGGGTCAGCGCGCCCTTGAGCACATCAACCAGTTTCTCGAAGGGCATGTCGCTGGGCAGGGCCACGCGCAGCTCCCGGATTTGGGGCGTTTTTTTGCTGGGCCGGACGATAGATTCTTTTGCCATGGGATTCTCCAGTTCACAAAGGTTTGCGTCACTTCGGTCGAAACGACAGTGAAATACTGGAATCATTCGCGCACTGCGTCATCCCTCTCATGGAGGACCACAGGCTCAGAGGTCCTCTCATTGGGGGACGTGATGAATCTTGTTCTCAAGGCTCTACCCCATTGAAGACACTCGAGCGTGCTTGCTGGGCACCACAAGAACAGGTGCCGCAGAAGCCCAGGATGAGCACACAATCAAGCGATGACTGAGCGCAAAGCCTTGCCCACCATCGACACCGCGCGCTGCACTGGCTGCGGCTGGTGTGTGGCGGCTTGCCCACCCCATGTGTTGTCGCTGGAGGCCGTGAACTGGCAAAAGTTTGCAATGCTGCACGACGAGCCGGGCTGCACGGGTTGCGCGCTGTGTGCGGTGAAATGCCCGTTTGGTGCGATTTCGATGCGGCGCATACCTGATCCACCCGAAGTTCGCTGAGCCTGCGCACAAAGTCTAGCGTGGACAGGCCCTCCCCCTGCACGCCAGCGGGGGCGGCCTGGATGGGGCAGTATCCCCACCCTGCGCCCGGTTTTTCGGGCGCATCACATCTCAATTTTCCGGAGTTCCCCCTATGAGCGACCTGTCGCAACCCACCCAAGTCCCCGCATTGCTGGACGCCCTGCAGTGGCGCTATGCCACCAAAAAGATGGACGCCTCCAAGGCCGTGCCACAGGAAAAGGTGGAGCGCATCCTCGAAGCCGCCCGCCTGGCGCCCACCTCCAGCGGCCTGCAGCCGTTCGAGATCATCGTGGTGACGAGCAAGGAAGTGCGCGCCCAGATCCAGCCCATCGCCTGGAACCAGCCGCAGATCACCGATGGTTCACATTTGCTGGTGTTCGCTGCCTGGGACAACTACACGCCCGAGCGCATCAACCACATGTTTGACCTGACCAACGAGCAGCGCGGCATGAAGAACGAAGGCTGGGAAAACTACCGCCAGATGTTGCTGGCCAACTACCCCAAGCGCGACGCTGAAGTGAACTTCCAGCACGCAGCCCGCCAGGCCTACATCGGCCTGGGCGCCGCCATGATCTCGGCCGCCTTCGAAGAAGTGGACTGCACGCCCATGGAAGGGTTCGACCCCGCCAAACTGGACGACATCCTGAGCCTGCGCGAGCGCGGCTTGCGAAGTGTGGCGATTCTGCCGCTGGGCTACCGCGCCGACGAAGGCGACTGGCTGGTGAACCTGAAGAAGGTTCGCCGCCCTCGCGAGCAGTTCATCACGGAAGTCTGATCAACTGACCTTGGGGCATCGCAGCGCGCAGCCGCCCCAAATGACAAGCCTCCACAGGACCACACCATCGGTGGTGCCCTGTGGAGGCTTTCTTCATTCGAGCTTGCTGATTCGGTCCATCAGCTGAACACGCCACCATAGTTCTTGCGCAGATCGGCCTTTTGCACCTTGCCCGTGCCGCCCACGGGCAGGCTTTCGAGAAACACGACGTCGTCGGGCACCCACCACTTGGCCACGCGCTCGGTCAAGAAGGCGAGGATCTCGTCCTTTTCAAGCGACTGCCCCGGTTTGCGCACGATGAAGAGCAAGGGGCGCTCGTCCCACTTGGGGTGCTTCACGCCGATCACCGCCGCCATGGCCACCGCCGGGTGTGCCACGGCAGCGCTTTCCAGATCGATGGAGCTGATCCATTCGCCACCGGTTTTGATCACGTCCTTGGTGCGGTCGCGGATCTGCATGATGCCGTCGGCGCTGATCGTGGCGATATCGCCGGTGGGGAACCAGCCGTCCACCAAGGGCGATTTTTCACCCTTGAAATAGGCGCTCACGATCCAGTGGCCGCGCACCATGAGCTCGCCCTGCGCGCGGCCGTCGCGTGGCAACGTGGCACCGCTTTCGTCCACGATCTTGAGCTCCACGCCAAAGAGGCTTTTGCCTTGTTTGGCGAGCAGGGCGTGGCATTCGGGCGGCGTCCACCCGCTGGCCTCGGGTGGCAGCGCGCTGATGGTGGCCACGGCGGTGGTTTCGGTCATGCCCCAACCATGGCGCACGTCGACGTTGTAGTCCTCCATGAACCTGGCGATCAGCGCCTGAGGCATGGCCGAGCCCCCCACACCGGTGCGGCGCATGGTGGTGAATTTCAGGCCGTTTTGGTCCACGTGGGCCAACAGGGCTTGCCAGATCGTGGGCACACCCGCGCTGATGGTGACGCCTTCGGCTTCCATGAGCTCGTAGAGCGACTGGCCGTCGAGCTTGGGGCCGGGCAAGACCAGCTTGGTGCCCGACATGGGCGCGGCGTAGGGCAAGCACCAGGCGTTGATGTGGAACATGGGCACCACGGGCAACAGCGACTGGTCGGGGCCGAGCGCCAGCACGCCGGGCAGGCAGCCCGACAAAGCGTTGAGCACGATGGACCGGTGGGTGTAGAGCGCACCTTTGGGATGGCCGGTGGTGCCCGAGGTGTAGCACAGCGCGGCGGCGGTGCGCTCGTCGAAGCTGGGCCACTCAAAGACATCGCTGCAGGGCTCGATCACGGTCTCGTAGGCCAGCACGTTGTCCACGCCTTCGATGGCGGGCGTGTGCTCGGCCTCGGCCAAACAAACCCAGGCGCGCACCTTGGGGCAATGGGCGGCAATGCCTTTGACCAGTGGCGCGAAGGTGGCATCGAACAACACGACCTGGTCTTCGGCGTGGTTGATGATGTAGATCAGCTGCTGGGGATGCAGGCGCGGATTGCAGGTGTGCATGACCATGCCGCTGCCCGAGACAGCGTAATACGCCTCCAGGTGGCGGTGGTTGTTCCAGGCGATGGAGCCCACGGCGCTGCCGGGCTCCAGGCCCAGTCCGGCGAGCGCATTCGCAAGCTTGCGCGCGCGCACGGCGCAATCGGCGTACGTGTAGCGAAAGAGGGGGCCGTGGGTTTCGCGCGAAACCACTTCCACATCGCCAAACTGCAGCGCTGCGTGTTCGATCACGTCGGACAGCATCAGGGGGCGGTCCATCATGAGGCCGGTTTGAAGCATGTTGTTGTTTCCTTAGGGTGGGTTGCGCAGGGCATCACCCATCAGGATAACGTCGATCACACGCCCGGTCATGGGTAGAAGCGAGCACCCGGTCCCCGTTGCGACCTCAACAAAGGCCCGATCAGACGCAGCGTGCGCCGTCCACTTCCAGACACACGCCCGAGATGAAGGCGGCCTCGTCGCTGGCGAGGTAGAGCACGGCATTCCCCACGTCTTCGCCGGTGGAAAAGCGGCCCAGCGGAATCGTTGAGCGGAACTTGGTGAGACGCTCTTCGGTGAGCTCGCCGCCAGCGAACGACGCGCCCAGACCGGTGAAGGGGTTCATCACCGGATTGATGCAGTTGACGCGGATGTTGTCGGGGCCGAGCTCTGCCGCCAGCGACTTGGAGGTGGTGATCACCGCGCCTTTGGTGCCGTTGTACCAAGTAAGACCCGGGCGCGGGCGAACCCCGGCCGTGGACGCGATGTTGATCATGCAGCCACCACCATTGGCACGCAGGGCAGGCACGGCGTGCACCGTGGCGAGGTAGAGGCTCTTGACGTTGATCGCGTACACCCGGTCAAACTCGTCTTCGCTCACATCGAGCGCGGGCTTGTTGTTGTGGGTCCAGCCGGCGTTGTTGACCATGGCGTCGAGCTTGCCATGGCGCTCGACAGCGGCGGCCACCAGGGCTTTCATGTCGGCCGATTTCGTCACGTCGGCGGCGAAGAAAGAAGCTTGCCCGCCAGCGGCCACGATCTCGGCGGCCACGCGTTCACCGTTCGCGGTATCGATGTCGTTCACGATCACCTGGGCGCCTTCGGCGGCGAGGCGTTTGGCGATGCTTTCACCAAAGCCGTTGCCGGCGCCGGTGACGATGATGGATTTGTTTTGGACGCGCATTTCGGTTATCTCCAGGTTTCAGGGAATTCGGTCAGGGGTTGCGGCTTGCGGTGCGACACGCATGAAACGGTCGCAGCGGGAGACACCGCCGGACGGCTGGTGTCGCCCCCCTTTGAAGGGGACGCGGCCACCCGCGGGTGGGCAAGCGACGGGGGTGGGCGGCATCTCATCCGTGGCGGAACGCCACGGTCTTGAGCGTGGTGAAGCCCAGCAGGGCCTCGAAACCTTTTTCGCGGCCGTAGCCGCTGGATTTCACGCCGCCAAACGGCAGCTCAACGCCGCCGCCAGCGCCGTAGTTGTTGATGAAAACCTGA
This sequence comes from Hydrogenophaga sp. PAMC20947, assembly GCF_004795855.1. Lineage (NCBI taxonomy): Bacteria > Pseudomonadati > Pseudomonadota > Betaproteobacteria > Burkholderiales > Comamonadaceae > Hydrogenophaga > Hydrogenophaga sp. PAMC20947. Next base: position 3,782,950 of record NZ_CP039252.1, on the reverse strand, counting down.
CCAGCCTTGACCCGCTTGGCCATGCGGAACTGGCGTGCACCATCGCGTGTCCAGACCCCAGCCACCAGGCCAAAAACCGTGGCATTGGCGAGCTGCACGGCGTGGTCTTCGTCGTCGAACGCCATGGCCGCAAGCACGGGGCCGAACACCTCTTCCTGGGCCAGTCGGTGGTCCACGGGGACGTCGCGCAGCAAGGTGGGTGGCGCGTAGAAACCGCCGGCGTGCACGCCGCCATCGATCTGTCCCTGGGCCACGGTGGCGATGCCCGAGGTGCGGGCGTCTTCAAGAAATCCGTTCACTCGCTCCAGCTGGGTTTTGCGGATCAACGGACCCAGATCCAGATCCATCTTGGGCGAGCCGGCGCGCAAGGCCTTGAACGCGTCACCCACGCGCTGCAACACCGCTTCGTAGGCGCCGCGATGCACCAGCAGACGCGAACCGGCGCTGCAGGTCTGGCCGCTGTTTTGCACGATGCCGCTCACGATGAAGGGCAAGGCAGCGTCGATATCGGCGTCGTCGAAAACGATCTGCGGCCCTTTGCCACCGAGCTCCAGCGTGACCGGGCAATGGCGCTCTGCCGCCACTTGCTGTATCAGCGTGCCCACATGGGGGCTGCCAGTGAAGCTGATGTGGTCGATGCCAGGATGGCGAGCCAGCGCATCGCCCACCTCATGGCCGTAGCCGGTGACGATGTTGATGGCGCCCGCCGGAAAACCGACTGCTGCTGCGAGCTCGGCCACACGGATCAACGACAGGCAGGCGTCTTCCGACGGTTTGACCACGCACACGTTGCCGGCGGCCAGGGCACCGCCCACGCTGCGGCCGAAAATCTGCATCGGGTAGTTCCACGGCACCACATGGCCGGTCACACCGTGGGGCTCGCGCCAGGTCATCACGCTGTAGCCGTCGAGATAGGGAATGGTGTCGCCATGCAGCTTGTCGCCAGCGCCGGCATAGAACTCGAAGTAACGCACCAGGGCCACGGCGTCGGCACGGGCCTGCTTGGTGGGCTTGCCGCAATCGCGTTGCTCGATGGCGGCCAGTTCGTCCACATGCTCGGCCACTTTGGCGCTGAGTTTCATCAGCAAACGGCCGCGCTCGGCGGCGGTGAGTTGGCCCCAGGCGGTGTTCAGGCAATGGCGTGCCGCGCTGACGGCCTGATCGATGTCGGCGGCGTTGCCGCGCTCGATGGTGTCGAAGGTTTCACCGGTGGCGGGGTCGATCACGGGCAGGGTCTGGCCCGAACTCGACCGCACAGCGGTGTTGGCGATGTAATGTAGCGGCATGGTGGATTCCGGAAGGGTTATTGAGGGCCGATGGCCGGCCCGATCACGGGCGCGGACACCGCGGGCTTGGCGAAGACCACGTCGCGCAGGGCCAGCGAGATCGAAGGCACATAGGTGATGAGCATCAGGCAGGCCATGATCACCAGCACAAACGGCAACAGGTGGCCGACGATGCGGTCCAGGGAAATCTTGGCGACCGTACAGGCCGCGAATAGGTTGACGCCAAAGGGCGGTGTGATCATGCCCATGGCCAGGTTAACGACCATGATGATGCCGAAGTGCACCGGGTCAACCCCGAAGTGCACCGCCACCGGCACCAGGATGGGTGCCAGCACGATGATGGCGGCCGAGGTCTCGATGAACATGCCGATCACGAACAGCGCTGCGTTCACACCGAGCAAAAACCAGCCCGGCGACTTCAGCACTTCGGTGAGCCACACACCAATGGCATCGGGGATGCCGGCGCGGGTGATCAGAAACGCAAACAGGCCAGCGTTGGCAATGATGAACATGATCACCGCGCTGGAGATCACCGACTTGCGAAACACGGCCACCACGTTGCTCAGTTTGAGTTCGCGGTGCACCAGCAGGCCCACCAACAGCGCGTAGAAAACTGCCACAACCGACGCTTCGGTGGGCGTGAAAACCCCGCCATAAATGCCCCCCAGGATGATCACCGGCATGAACAGGGCCCAGACCGCATCGCGCGCGGCGGTGAGAACGGGCGAGCGGCCATCACCGTCGTTTTTCCCCAGCCCGTTGAAGCGGCACCACAGGTGCACAAACAACATCAAGGCGCCACCAATCAGCAAGCCCGGGCCGAAGCCCGCGATGAACAGTTCACCGATGGACACCTCGGCCGACACACCAAACAGAATCAAAGGAATAGACGGCGGAATGACCACACCCAGCTCGGCCGAGGTGGCTTGCAACGAAGCGGCGTACCCTACCGGGTAGCCGTGTTTGACCAGCGCAGGAATCAGGATGGCGCCGATGGCGAACGTGGTCGCCACAGACGAGCCCGAGACCGCCGCAAAAATCATGCAGGTCAGCACGCAGGACATGGGCAGGCCACCCTGCACACCACCCACCAGCGACTTGGCGAAGTTCACGAGGCGGCGCGAAATGCCACCGGTTTCCATCAAGTGACCGGCCAGGATGAAAAAGGGGATCGCGGCCAGCGGGAATTTGTCGATGGCCGAGAACATTTCCTTGGGCACCATGATCAGCTGGCGGCTGTCGAAAATGGCGATGCCCAGCACAGCGGAGCCGCCGATGGCCACGGCGATCGAGATGCTGAAAGCAAAGCACACCAGCATGGTGACAAGTAAGGTCAATGGCATGGTCGTGTTCTTTTAGGTTTGCCGAAGGTGCGGTGCGGAGCAGGCGAGGGGAGCAGAAGCGGTAAGCGCGCTTATTGCGCGTTGGCCAGCTCTTCGTTTTGTGGATCGATGTGGTGCGCCAGCGTGGCGATCACCGCGAGCAAGGCGCCAAAGGGCACGGCCGCATAGGCCCAGGCCATGGACAGATCCATGCTGGCGAACGTCTGAAATCGCACGCGCCAGACCAGGTCGGTACCGAACCAGATCAATACGCCAAAGAAAGCCAGGTGCACGCCGGTGATGATGCCGCGCACGATGCGCCGCCAGGTGCCACGCGACAGACGCAGCATCAGATCGACCGAGACCAGCGCGCCTTTGCGCACGGCCACGACCACGCCGAACATGACCATCCAGATCAGCAGGCGGCGCATGATTTCCTCGGTCCACACCGAAGGCTGGGAGAAAACAAACCGGGTGACCACCTGCCACATGCCCAGGCCGGAAATGAGGGCCAGCAGCAAGCAGGCCAGGTTGTGACACAGGCTGGTGATCCAGTGGTCAATCGAAAGAATGAGGGATTTCATGGCAATGACCAGCGCCTGTCAGGCAACACAATCCAACAACGGTCCGGTACCGTCGTCCAAAGAGGGGGCGTTCACCGGGCACACCGCAGGTCCGGCTCCGCCGACCCTTTGGTATGGCCCCCTGGGGAGTCACGCGCCGCGAGCGCGGCGCGGAGGCACTTATTTCACGGCCTGAATGGCAGCGATCTTGTCGGCGCCAAACTCTTTGGCAAACTCGGCATAGGCTGGCGCAACGGCTTTGCGGAAGCTCGCACCGTCCACCTTTTTGTCCACCACCATGCCGTCTTTTTCCAGCAGGGCAATGCCGGTGTCTTCGTCATCGTTTACTTTCTTGCGCTGGGCGGCAGCACCCTTTTTGGCGGCTTCTGTGAAGACCTTCTTGTCGGCGTCGGACAGCTTGTTCCACACCGCAGGCGAGAGGATCAAGGCCGCTGGCGAATACACGTGGCCAGTCAGTGACAAGTACTTTTGCACCTGAGAAAACTTGGACGCCAAGATCACCGGAATGGGGTTTTCCTGACCATCAACCGTGCCTTGCTGCAACGCGGTGAACAGCTCAGGGAAGGCCATGGGCGTGGGCAAAATGCCAAAAGTTTTGTAGCCGTCCATGTGCACCTTGTTTTCCATGGTGCGCATCTTCAGACCCGCGGCGTCGCTGGCGCTGTGGATGGGCCGCTTGCTGTTGGTCATGTGGCGAAAGCCGTTTTCCGTCCAGGCCAGGTTGATCAGGCCCCTGGCGGCCATCTTCTTTTGCAGGTCCTGGCCAATGGGGCCATCCATCACCTTGCGGGCGTGGTCGTAGTCGCGGAAGAGGAAGGGAATGTCGACGATCTTGACTTCTGGAACGAAGTTGCCCAGCGGGCCGGTGGAGGTGTTCACCAGATCTTGTGTACCGAGCTGCACGGCTTCGATCTGCTCGCGCTCACCGCCCAAAGCGGAAGACGGGAACTGCTGGCACTTGTAGCGGCCTTGCGTGCCTTTTTCCATTTCGTCACAGAACACGGTTGTGCCCACCCCATAGTGCGAGGTGGCCGACGTGGCATATCCAATCTTGAGGATCGTCTGGGCTTGCACGCCGGTCGCAGCAGCGGCCAGCACGGCGGCCAGGGCGAGGGGTTTCATCAAAGATTTCATGGTTTTGTCTCCAGGGATGGTTTTGAACGGGAACGGAAAACTCAAACAAGTCCCAGGCGCGCACGCGCGCCTGGGTGGGTCACGGCTTCGCCATGGTGTTGCACGTACTGCTGCAACACACCGCCAAAGTCCGGATCAGGGGTGAGGCCAAGCGCGGGCGCGCGCTGGCTTTCAAAACGCGAGGGCCAGGCAGCCACAATGCGCGCGATGCCGTCGTCGGGCTCGCAGGTCACCAGCGTCAGCGGCTCCGCACCCACCAGCGCTTCGAAGGCGTGCAGCATGTCGCGCACGCTGACCGTGAGCGCAGGCAAGTTGATGGCGGTGCGGCCACCAAAGGCTTCGCGGGTGGCTTCGGCCACAACAAGAATGCCGGCAATGGTGGTGGCGGGGGAGGCGATCGCGACCTCGGTGTCCAGGCTCACGGGGCAGTTGCTGCGCTGACCCGCCATGGGCTCGCGGAACAGGCCCGACAGAAATCCGGAGGCTGCGCCATTGGGCCGGCCAGGGCGCACCGACACCGTCATCAGGCGTGCGGCGCGTCCGTCAATAAATCCTTTGCGGGTGTAGTCGGCCACCAGCTGTTCGCACACAAACTTGTGGATGCCGTAGCTCGACTGGGGTGTGGGCAAGGTGTCATCGCGCACCACGGCCGGCAACGGAATCGCGGCGTCGCTGCCGTACACGGCCACCGAACTGGAGAAGAAAAACAGCGGTGGTGCATGACCTTCAGCGGTCTGCAGCCGGCAGGCATCGAGCAGGGCGCGGGTGCTGTCGAGGTTGGCGTGAAGGCCAAGGTCGAAGTTGGTTTCGCACTCGCCCGACACGGCCGAAGCCAGATGAAACACCGCGTCCCATGGGCCAGCGGCCATGAGGACGGGCACATGTGCCTGCAAGTCGCCGGTGCTGACGCTGATGCGCTCGTCGTCCACCAGCGCAGTGTCTTGAGGTGCGACCAGGTCGGCCAGCATGATGCGTTCAATGTTGCGCCCGCCCAGCTGTCCGCGTTGTAGCAGCGCCGTGGCCAGACCGCGGCCAAGGAAGCCGGCACCGCCGGTGATGAGGATGTTCATGCCTGTCCTTTCGCGCGCGAAGCCCGGTAGCGGCGCAGCCAGCCCAAGCCTTCGCTGGTGCCCGCTTTGGGGCGGTATTCACAGCCCACAAATCCGGCGTAGCCGAGCTCGTCGAGCAAGTCGAACAAGTGGGGGTAGTTCACTTCGCCGCCGTCGGGTTCGTGGCGATCGGGCACGCCAGCAATTTGCACATGGCCCACGCCCGCAAAGTGCTGCTTGAGGCGCATGCTCAGGTCGCCCTCAACGATCTGGCAATGGTAAAAATCCATCTGCACCTGCAGGTTGGGCGCGCCCACTTCGGCGCACAGGTCGTGGGCCTGCTGCTGCTGGCTCAGGTAGAAGTTGGGCATGTCACGCGGGTTGATCGGCTCGATCACCAAGGTGATGCCGTGGGGCGCGAGCTGAGCGGCTGCGGCTTTCAGGTTGGCCACATAGGTGGCGCGCTGTGCGGCTTCGCCCACGCCAGTGGGCTTGAGCCCCGCCATGGCGTGCAGCCGCTGGCAACCTGTGGCCTGGGCATACACCAGGGCTTGCGCCACGCTGGTGGCGAATTCGGCCTCGCGCCCGGGTATGCAAGCCATGCCGCGCTCGCCGCTGGCCCAGTCACCGGGTGGCAGGTTGAACAGGGCCTGGGTGAGTCCGTGGGCCTTCAGGCGCGAAGCAATGTCATCGACGGTGTGCTCGTAGGGGAAGAGGTACTCCACCGCGTCAAAACCATCTTGTGCAGCGGCGGCAAAACGGTCGAGGAAGGGCACCTCGGTGTACATCATGGAAAGGTTGGCAGCGAATCGGGGCATGGGATGGGTGCAATGGAGCAGCGGTTACCAGGGCGCATCAAACTGTGCGCGAAGTTCTTCGATCTGCGTGTCGCTCATGGGCGCCACGTTGCACCCGCCGAGCAACCACAGGCGGGCGGTTTCTTCCAGCTCTTCGAGCAATGCCATCGCCGCGGCCGGTCCGTTGTGCCAGACCATGGGGCCCAGGCGCTCGAGCATCACGGCCCGCAGCGGACGGGCTGCGCTCTGGATGCGGGCGGCGACGGCTTCAGCCACCGCAGGTGCGCCGGGGCGCTCATAAGGAATCAGAGGCACGTGACCGACCTTCATGACCTGGTAGGGCGTGATGGGCGGCAGGATGTCGTCGTCTTGCCAGACCCCCTGCAGCGTGAGCGCCACCAGGTGGGTAGCGTGGGTATGGATCACGCAGCCCGCATCGATGGCCGCGGCGTAAATATGGCGGTGCAAAGTCAACGTTTTGCTGGCGCGAGCGCCGCTGCGCTGGCTGCCGTCTTCGGCCACCCAGGCGAGCTGCTCGGGGTCCAGGAAGCCCATGCAGGCGTCAGTGGGTGTGATCAGGTAACCGCCGCCTTGCGCCTCATCCAGGCGCACGCTGATGTTGCCCGCGGTGGAGTGCACGTAGCCCCGCTGAAAGAGCGATGCGCCCACGCGCACGATCTCGGCGCGCACGGCATTCTGGGTCGGTGGCCACTGGCTCATCAGAGGGCCGCTCCCGCCTGGCGCAAGGCCTCGGCAAAAAAGTCAACGCCACCGAAGTTGCCGGACTTGAGCGCCAGCAACAGAGGCTCACCCGATTGGGGCAGGGCCGATTGGGTCCAGGGAACGCCGGGGCAGATCGGCGCGCCAATGCGCAACTGCTGCACCGCCAGCGCCTGCACCACAGCGCCCGACGTTTCACCACCGGCCACCACCAGCCGGCGCACGCCGGCTTGCACCAGGCCTTGGGCCACCGTGGCCAGCGTGTGTTCCACCAGCGCACCGGCCGCCTCGACACCCAGCTCGGCCTGCGCCGCCTTGACGCGGTCGGGTGCGGCCGTGGCGTAGAGCAACACAGGGCCACCGGCCAGCACCGGCAGGGCCTCGGCCAGCAAGCTTTCGGCCGTCTGTGCGCCGGTGTGCAGGGCGAGTGGATCGAGTGCGATGGCGGTGCGCCCATCGGCGATCCAGCGGGCCACCTGGGCATTGGTGGCTTCGGAGCAAGAGCCCGACACCACGGCCACAGGGCCTTGCACTGTCGCGAGTTGCGCTGCGCTGTCGCTGGGCTGGAACCAGCCGCGGCGCTGATAGGCCGGCGGCAACCCCAGGGCCACGCCGGAGCCTGCGGTGATCAGTGGCAGCTCGGCACACACCTCGGCCAGCGTGAGCAGATCGCCGTTGTTCAGGGCGTCGGCCACGGCGATTCGAACGCCCTCTGTGCGCAGCTGCGCCACTGCGCCCGCGGCATTTTTTTGCAACCCATCGTAGCGCAGCAGGCCCACGGATTGTTGGGTCTGCGACTGCAAGACGCGCACAAGGTTCGCGTCGGTCATCGGCGTGAGCGGGTGGTGTCGCATACCCGAATCGCTGAGCAGCTGGTCGCCCACAAACAGATGACCACGGAACACGGTGCGTCCGTTTTCAGGGAAGGCCGGGCAAGCGATCGTGAAGTCCGCCCCCAGTGCCTGCATGAGTGCATCGGTGACCGGGCCGATATTGCCTTTGGCCGTGGAGTCGAAGGTGGAGCAGTACTTGAAGTAGATCTGGCGTGCGCCAGCCTTGCGCAGGGCTTCCATGGCCTGCAGGCTTTGCGCCACCGCGTCGATCGCCGGAATGGTGCGCGTCTTGAGCGCGATCACCACCGCATCGGCTTCGGGCAAGCCCTCAGCGGGCACACCCAGCACCTGCACCGTCTGCATGCCTGCGCGCACCAGCATGCTCGCCACGTCGGTGGCGCCGGTGAAATCATCAGCAATGACACCGAGAATCATGTTGGGCTCTCCGTCTTTTGAGCGACCGGTAGCTCGAGGCCCGCGAGTGCGGCGTAGTACTTCACCACGGCCGAATCGTCCTCCGCGCCCAGGCCCATGGCAGCAGTCGAGATGTACAACTGGTGCGCCGCAGCCGCCAACGGCAGCGGAAATTTCAACTGGCGCGCCGCGTCCAGCACGATGCCCAGGTCTTTCACGAAAATGTTGACCGCCGACAGCGGCGTGTAGTCGCCGGCCAGGATGTGGGGCACGCGGTTTTCAAACATCCAGCTGTTGCCGGCGGCGTTGCGGATCACCTCATACAACTGCTCAGGATCGGCGCCGGCCTTGATGCCCAGGGCGAGCGCTTCGCAGGCGGTAGCAATGTGCACGCCGGCCAGATGCTGGTTGACCATCTTCACCGTCGAGCCCACCCCCGCCCGATCGCCCAGGCGGTAAACCTTGCCAGCGAAAGCGTCCAGCAGCGCACCGGCAGCCTCAAACGCTTCGGGCTTGCCCGAGGCCATCACCGTCATCTGGCCCGCGGCCGCTTTGACGGCGCCACCCGACACAGGGCCATCGATCAGCCACAGACCGCGCTCGGCCAGGCGGCTTTCCCACACCGGGGGCAAGGCCGGGTCCACCGTGGCCGAGGTGATCACAACCGAGCCCTTTTTCAGGCACTCGGCCAAGCCGCCCTCGCCGAACAGCACGGCCTCGGTCTGGGCGGCGTTGACCACCAGCACCAGCACCACATCGCTGTGTTCCGCGAGCTCGTCGAGGCTGGAAGCACCATGCCCGCCGGCTTGCGCAAACTCGGCCACCGCTTCGGCGCGGGGATCGTAGCCCCAGGTGGTCGTGCCCCGGCGCACGGAAGAGCAGGCGGCGCCCATGCCCATGGAGCCCAGGCCAATCACGCCCAAGGTTTTTACGGTCAATGAATTCATTCCGTGTATCCGGTAGATGCGTTGAAAAGAGGGGGCAGCAGGCGCCTACTTGGGCCTGGTCAGCAAAGCGTCCAGCGTGCGGCGCACGGGGGGTGTGGCGTTTTCAATGCGCGCCGCGGCGTTGACCATGTGGCGCATGGCCGCGCGCCGAGCGCCAGCCGCATCACCCCGGATCACCGCTTCGGCTATCTGGCGGTGCTCCCGCTGCACCTGCACCATGTAGCCGTGGTCCATGGCCTCATTGGTGCGGGTCACCTGCATGGCATCGCGCTGGTATTGCTCCAGAAAGCCCAGCAGGCGTTCGTAATGCGGGTTGTCGGTCGCGCGGGCGATGCTGCGGTGAAACGCCAGATCGGCCTCGACACCCTGCGCACCATTTGGTGGAGAGGCTTCGAGCGCGGCCAGCGCGTCCTGAATCGCCTGTGCCTTGGCCGCGTTGATGCGTTCGGCGGCAAGGGCCGCCACATCGGCCTCCAGGCCTCGTCGCACTTCAACCACCTGCAAGACGCTGTCCATGGAAGTCAACACAGCCGGGTCAAAGGCCAAGGCTCGAGCCTGGCTGCGCGGCGACACGAACACGCCCGCCCCCTGCCGCGATGTCAGCATGCCCATGGACTTGAGGCGGCTCACCGCTTCCCGGATCACGGTGCGCGACACCCCATGCAAGTCGGCCAACTGTTGCTCGGTGGGCAACCGGGCCTCGGGCGCAAGCTCACCCGATTCGATGCGCTGCTGCAGCAGGGCTGCCAGCTTGTCGCTCAGTCGTTCGGTTGTTTGCAGAAGGCTGTCCATAGGGAGACGGGGTGAATTTCGGAAAGACTGGCGAATGCCAGATCCCTCATGTTGTCTGGTCATCATACAAATTTAGCCGTTGCGAGGGGATTGTGGTTTTCCCTGAGGCAGACGCAAGAAAGCCCCGGAGCCTTCAGGCTGCGGGGCTGGAACTGGCGTCATCGCCAGGAGGAGGATGAATCTCAGGCTTGTTGCTGAATACCGGAGACGACCCAGCCACCAGAGCCGTTCACGGCCTTGGTCATGTGCCAGATTTCGTCCACAGCTTCAGGCGCCGGCGCGTCGTCTTCACGCACCGAGCCGGTAAAGCGCACGCTCACGATGTAGCGGTCGGCTTCTTCCACCACTTCGGTGACAGCCGCTTGCAGCTCGATCACATCGGTCTTGTTCACGGCGCCTTGGCGGTCGTTCAGGTCCATGCGGATTTCGGCAAACATTTCGGGCGCGGTGAACTGGCGGATGTCTTCCAGGTCGCCGGCATCGTGCGCGGCCTGCAGGCGGATGAAATTGACCTTGGCATTGCGCTCGAAAGCGGCTACGTCAAAGTCGGCCGGGATGCTGCGGCTGTCAGCCGAAGCGCCACCGCCCAGGTTGCTGCCGATCATGGAGCCGGTGTTGCCCGCCGTGGGCATGCGTTCGAAAGCCGAGCCACCCGGCGAGGTGCCCGGGGTTTCGTGCGCGTAGCGCATGCCCTGGAAGCCTGCGCCTCCTGCTCCAGCATTGGCCTCAGCGCGTTTGCGCATCACCATCTTAAAAATGGCCAGCCCGGCCATCACCGCCAAGCCAATGAGCAAGATCGAACCGAAGCCCTCACCAAAGCCCAGGTGGGAAGCCAGTGCGGCCAAGCCCAAACCAGCGGCAAGACCCGCCAACGGGCCCATCCATGAACGCTTGGGGGCCGCCGCAGCGGCGCCCGCTGCGGCTGGTGCCGCCGGCGTGGCGTTGGCCGGAGCCTTGGGTGGTGCGGCCTGACGCTGCATGCCCAGGGAGCGACCGCCCCCAAAACGCTTGGCTTCAGCGTCCATTGCGGCGCTGCTCAGGCCCAAGCCCAAGACGATCGCCAGCATGGTGAGAAATTTCATGGTGTCTCCTGCACAGAAATCAAAGAACAGGGGGCGAGGATACCCTTTCAATCAATCAATAAAAAGTAACAGTTTTCTGATAAATACTCTTAAAAATACTGAACATTGATCTGGGCAGACGACTGATCTACCGAGGCCCCTCGCCCCAATGCCCTACGATGCGCACATGGGTACCCAACGCTTGGCCGTCATCGACTTTGAAACCACGGGGATTTCGCCGTCCATGGGTGATCGCGCCACCGAGGTGGCGATCGTGCTCACCGAGGGCGGGCGCGTGGTGGACCGCTACCAGAGCCTGATGAATGCCGGCGTGTACATCCCGGCCTTCATCACCCACCTCACCGGCATCACCAACGCCATGGTGCAGGCCGCGCCGCCGGCCGAGCAAGTCATGAGCGAAGCCGCGCGCTTCGTGGGCGACACGCCCATGGTGGCCCACAACGCCTCGTTCGACCAGCGCTACTGGGCAGCCGAGCTGGCGCGGGCCGGCCTGAACGCGCCTCACCTCTTTGCCTGCACCGTCTTGCTGTCGCGGCGCCTCAACCCCGAAGCGCCGAGCCACAAACTTGGTGCGCTGGTGGACCGCTACCAGCTGCCTCGAACGGGCGCAGCCCACCGCGCCCTGGCAGACGCCGAGATGGCCACCGAACTGCTGCTTCACCTGCAACACACCCTGCGCACACGCCACAGCGTGGACAACCCCGATCATGCTTTTCTCATGACCCTGCAACGCATCAGCAAAGCCGCTGTGGCCAAGCGCCTCGCCGGCTTGCGCGGGGCCACCAGCGGCGCTGACCTGCCATGCCATTGAGCAGCACCCACCCGATACCCATACCACCCATGACACCCACGAACCCTGTCCAGAAGGCGCTTCTCTGCGTGGCCGTGGGTCTTGCCATGCTGCTCGGCGGCTGCGCCAGTGCGCCAAGGCCCGACCGACAGCCCGCACACGCCCCCCTGACGGACGAACAGTCGAGCGATATCGCCATTCACGCGCTGGGCCTGGTGGGCACCCCCTACCGCTGGGGAGGCAACACGCCCGACAGCGGCTTCGACTGCAGCGGTCTGATCGGCTACGTGTACAAGTCGCGCGCCGGTGTAGCACCACCCCGCACGGTGGCCCAGCTGACCGATTTTGGACGCCCTGTCGGTGAAGATGACCTGCGCACAGGCGACCTGGTCATCTTTGGTGGCGGCCGGGCATTTCACGCAGGCATCTTCGTCGGCGAGGGCCGGTTTGTGCATGCCCCCTCAAGCGGTGGCCAGGTGCGTCTGGACCGTTTGAACAACCCCTACTGGCAGCGCCAGGCCCAGAGCTTCCGCCGCCCCTGAGCGCTGCGCAAAGGTCAGGGCTTGAGCAAGGCCGCCAGCGACAGCTCCCGAGCCACGGCAGGCTCGGTCGGCGGCAGGCGCTGCAAGCCCACGTCTTGCGCCCATTGCTGCAACTGCGCTTCGCGCGCGGCCACACGATTGACCGCCTCGATCAATTCGGGCTTGCCGGCCAGAGCGACCCAGCCCACGTTGATACCCAAACTTTGGGGTGGCCCCGCCCGCAAACGCAATGGTGCGGCAGCGCGCGTGCGGTACACATCCCACGCGGTGCTGGGCATCAGCATCGCATCAACTTTGCCGCTTTCCAGCGCGGCCCAGCGGTCATCGAGCTTGCCCATCGACACCATGTCGGGCAGCAGCGCACCGCCTTGGTAGGTGGCGATCAAAGTGCCCTCCAGCGTCCCGGCAACGGCGCCGATCTTCTGATCGCGCAGCTCGCCCAGGCCATTGGCCCGAGGTGCGTCCTCGCGTTGCACCAACTGCAAGGCCATGCCTTGGTAAGGGTGGCTGGCCACCACATTGCCCAACGTCACGTCGGCTCGATCGCGCGGTCGCTTGGCACCGGGGTAGTCCGGTGGCTTGGCCTTGAGACGACCGGGCTGACCGAGGTCGGTCGCCAACAAAGGGAATCCGCTGACCAGATCGCATACACCCGCCGAGAGCAACGCATTCACCTCAATAGCGAAATTGGCGTCTTGCTCCAGCTCCGATTCGAAGGGCACCAGGCGCAAGGGCCGACCCAGCTCCTGAGCCACGGCCTCTGCCATCTTCACATCAAAACCACTCAACTGACCTTTGCGCGCCATCGACAGCGGCGCGTTGTCTTCGCTCATGCAAACCGCCAGTGCGGGCTTGCCACCCTCCACCTGGGCGAAAGCAGCGCCAGCCAGACCGATCAAGGCAGCGGCCAGCACCACCCCTCGCCACTTAAAAACTCGATTCAACATCTCACATCTCCTTGCCACCACGCGTCGACACATAGGCCCACAACCACTGGATCGCGCCAGGATCCAGCGCGCCTTTGAACGACGGCATGTTGTTTTTACCGTTGGTCACCGAGTTGAAAAACCGGTCGGATTCGTCGATGGGAAAACGCCGCAGATCGTACGACGTGGTCCCCGAGTTCACCATGTTGCGTCCATGGCACTGCGCGCAGGTGCGGTCGAACTGGGCCCGCCCCTTGTCCACCAGCGCCTGCGTCGGTGGACCGGGCACGGGCATCATCGCCGGATCGGTATTCGTTTGTGCGCAGACCGCCACCGAAGTGGCGGCCAGACACATCAGCAAAAACTGTCTGCCAGGCATCATTTATCGAGCGCAAACGTCCAGACCGATCCGCCAGCAGGCACTTGCGACATGCGTTCATCGCCCACCAATGCCCAGACACCCCCCGAGCCAGACACCACCGTCACGTACTGCTTGCCATCTTGCTCAAAGGTGACAGGCAGGCCGATGATGCCGGAGCTGGTCTGGAATTCGTAGAGCTTCTTGCCGGTCTCGGCATCCACCGCCATGAACTCGCCCGTGGCCGCACCGGTGAAGACCAGTCCGCCTGCGGTCGACAACGTGCCCGCCATGCTGGGCTGACCGGGCCAGGCCATTTGCCACTTGCTCTTGCCCGTCATGGGATCGATGGCGCTGAGGTAGCCGTGCGGTTCGTTCTTGGGCATGTTCACGCCGCGGAAGTTCACCCCGAGATACCACTCACCTTTTTTGTATTCGGGCTTGGCCAGCTGGTAGGGCCAGCTGATGTTGAGCGTGTTGGCATAGGCCAGGCCGGTCGCCGGGTTCCACGACATGGGGGTCCAGTTCTTGCCGCCCAGTACCGACGGAAAAATCTCCACGTCTTCACCAGCTCGCGCTTTTTTGTCGATCTCGCTGTGCACCGGGCGGCCGGTTTTGAGATCGATGCGGTCGGCCCAGTTGACCTTCACATACGGGTTGGCGGCCAGCAGCTCGCCATTGGCACGGTCCAGCACGTACATGAAGCCGTTGCGGTTGGCTTGTGTCAAGACCTTGCGGACTTTGCCGTCGATCTTCATATCGACCAACATGCCCACTTCGGTCGCGTCGTAATCGTAGGGATCGTTGGGGCTGAACTGGTAGTGCCAGACCAGCTCACCGGTCTTGGGCCGGATCGCCAAGACCGAATCGATGTACAGGTTGTCGCCTTTGCGTGCGTTCGGGTTCCACGGACCACCGTTGCCGGTGCCCCAGTAAACGAGATCCAGCTCGGGATCGTAAGCGCCGGTGAGCCAGGTGGGCGCCCCCCCCTTCAGGTGGGTATCCCCGGGCCAGGTGTCGCCGCCTTTCTGGTCGGGTGCCGCGGTGGTGTAGAAACGCCAGAGTTGCTTGCCCGTTTCCGGGTCCCAGGCATCGATGAAGCCGCGCGTGCCGTATTCACCACCGGCAATGCCGGTCAACACCACGCCATTGGCAATCAGCGGCGCGCTGGTCATGGCCTGGCCATTCTGATAATCGGCGCCCTTGACCTTCCAGAGCTGCTTGCCCGTCTTGGCATCCATGGCGATCACATGCGCATCCAGCGTGGAGCGAAACAGCTTGCCGTTGTAGATGGCAACGCCGCGGTTCAAGATGCCGCAGCAGGCCATCTTGAACACATCTTGCGGCAGGTCAAATTCCTGTTTCCAGATTTGCTTGCCGGTCACGGGGTTGAGCGCCACCGTGCTGTTGTGGGTCGTCACATACATCACGCCCTGGTAAACAATGGGCTGAGACTCTTGGCTCTGCGGGTTGTTCAGGCTGTAGGCCCAGACGGGACGCAGCTTGCCCACGTTGCCCGTGTTGATGTCTTTCAGCGTGCTGTACCGCTGGTTGTTGTAACCCATGCCGTACGTGAGGACGTCGCCGGGGGTGGTGGCGTCTCGCTTCAAATCGTCCAGGCTTTGCGCTTGAACCGAGCCCAGCGCCGCCATCAGCAAAGTGCTGCCGAGAAGGGTGCGATTGATGACCATGCCTTGTCTCCTTGTGGTGGTAGATGCCGGTCGAACTTTTCTGGCCAGCAACCTTTGCATTGTGGAAATTTATGCTGTTCCATGCACCACCGGGTTTTCCCTCGTCCGCATCTGTTCCGCGTCGGAACATGTGCGCAACCCAGGCGACAGCCACTCAGGGTTTGCCCGGTTGTCACGCAGCAGCGTGTGTCGGAGTCTGCAGATGACAACGGTCTGGCCGAATCCATTCCGCGCCACATGAACACCCAAAACCTGCCCAATCAGCCTTTTTTTCGCACGCCGGCGCAGCGCACGGCACTGGCCCGAGAGCGGTTCTTCGAAGAGGGTTTGCGCCCGTCAGGGCTGGTCAGCGAGACCATGATTCACTCCTGGGATCGTTGTCGGCAGCTGGGCCAACGCTGTGAAAAGTCGCCCGCCATCGAACCCGTGGGCCGCAGTGCACTGAGCGCCGCTTTGGAACGCAACGAAGATCTGATCCAGGCCGCCAGCCAGGAGCTGGCGCAATTGCAGGCCTCGTTGAGCGGCACCCATTGCCGCGTGTTGCTCACCGATGAGCGCGGCGTGATCGTGCATATCTCCCAAAACACCGACGAGGCCAACCAATCGGTTTTGAACAAGGCCTCCCGACTGGGTGTGAACCTGGCTGAGAACCGCTTGGGCACGACAGCGCCGGGCATCGTCGTGCACACCGGGCAAGCCAGCCACGTGGAAGCTGGCGAACATTTTTACACCCTGTTCAGGGAGCTGCGCTGCGCGGCGGCGCCCATTCGCGATATCCATGGACAACTCGCCGGGGTGCTGGATCTGTCCACCGAAGCGCGTGATTTTGGATTTGATGCGGCGGCAGTGGTGGGCATGTTTGCGACCACGATCGGCAACCGCTTGCTCATGGCGCAATCGCGCGAATTGCTGGTGTTGCAGTTTCAAACCGCCCCCAGCCTGCTGAACACCCCCATGGAAGGCTTGCTGGGGGTGGACACCCACGGGAAGGTGATCTGGATCAACCGCGTGGGGCACAGTTTGCTCGGCGCCTCCCAAGAGACCGGGGGTATGCATACCAACGATGTGCTCGGTATGGATTTGCGCGATTTGCTGGGTTTGAGTCGCGCGGCCAGGCCGCAGCTGGTGCAGCTGCCCAGCGGCCTGGGTATTTGGGCCAGGGCCAGCATGCAAAGCGCCGATGGCATCGATACCCGCCACGCAGTCAACTGGGTCAGCGACACGCCTGGGTGCCCGCCTGAAGCCGGCCCGCTGCCCGAGAGGCGCCTTGCAGCCGCGGTCTGCCTGCCTGAGCAAACGCCAACCCAAACGGCAGCACCGCCTGAGCCGCCGCCGCCAGCGGCAGCAGAGCCCGCACACGAGGCATCTTCCCTGGCCGAATCGCAACGCCGCCTGATCAGGGAAACGCTGAAGGTTCACCACGGCAACGTAGCCAAAACCGCCCGTTTGCTGGGGGTTTCCCGTGGCTTGGTGTACCGGCACATGCCCAAGACAACCCCCGGCGCCTCGGATTGAACCTTTTCTGGGGCAGGGACTGCGACAATGCGGCATGCCCCACACCGTTCACGCCCACACGCCTGCCGCCTCCACCCTCGACACCACCCGCATCGACGATCTGCGCATCGGCGCGGTGCGCCCGCTGATCACGCCGGCCCTGCTCCAGGAATGGTTGCCCACCCCAGACGCAGCACAGACACTGGTCGAGACCAGCCGGGCGGCCATTTCCCGCGTGCTGCATGGCCAGGACGACCGCCTCGTGGTGGTCGTGGGGCCCTGCTCCATCCACGACCACGAGCAGGCCATCACCTACGCCCACCTGCTCAAGGCGCAAGCCGACGCCCTGAAGGACGAGCTGCTGATCGTCATGCGTGTGTACTTCGAAAAGCCCCGCACCACGGTGGGCTGGAAGGGCTACATCAACGATCCCCACATGGACGACAGCTTTGCCATCAACGAAGGGCTGGAGCTGGCCCGCGCGCTGCTGCTGGACGTGCTGGCGCTCGGCTTGCCGGTGGGCACCGAGTTTCTCGATCTGCTGTCACCACAATTCATAAGTGACCTGGTGAGCTGGGGCGCCATCGGCGCGCGCACCACCGAAAGCCAGAGCCACCGCCAGCTCGCCAGTGGCCTGAGTTGCCCGGTGGGCTTCAAGAACGGCACCGACGGCGGCATCAAGGTTGCCTCCGACGCGATCCAGGCCGCACAAGCTCCGCATGCCTTCATGGGCATGACCAAGATGGGCCAGGCCGCGGTGTTTGAGACGCGCGGCAACCAGGACTGCCATGTGATCCTGCGCGGCGGCAAAGCGCCCAACTACAGTGCACAAGACGTGAACGCAGCCTGCGACCTGCTGAAAAGCGCGGGCCTGCGCGAGCAAGTGATGATCGATGTGTCACACGCCAACAGCAGCAAGCAGCACCGCAAACAAATCGACGTCGCGGCCGATGTGGCCGCCCAGGTTGCAGCAGGCGATGCCCGTATCACTGGCCTCATGATTGAGAGCCACCTGCAAGAAGGCCGCCAGGACATCGTGGCCGACCAGCCTCTGCAACACGGCGTGAGCGTGACAGACGCCTGCATCAGCTTTGAGCAAACCGTGCCCGTGCTGCAAGGGCTGGCCGCAGCCGTGCGCACCCGGCGCGCGGGGCGTTAAGCCCCCTACCTGGAGTCACCATGGGCCTGCTGCAACGCCAACCCCCGGCCATCAATCTGGCCCTTCAAGGCGGTGGTGCCCATGGCGCGTTCACCTGGGGCGTGCTCGATGCCTTGCTGGAAGATGGCCGGCTGCGTCTGGACGGCGTGAGCGGCACCAGCGCCGGCGCCATGAACGCTGTGATGCTGGCCCAAGGGTTGATGGCGGGAGGAAACGCCGGCGCACGCGAGGCACTGCGTGCGTTCTGGACCGCGGTCGCTGGCAGCACGCCCTTCGAAGTGGCGGTGCCATCGGCCAACGGCAAGGGCGTTCAACTGGCACCCGCCATGCGCCTCATGCTGCAGTGGACCCACTACTTCTCGCCCGAACAGCTCAACCCTTTCGACCTCAACCCGCTGCGCGACATCTTGCTGAAGCAGGTCGATTTTGAGCGCTTGCGCGCGCAGAGCCCGGTGAAGCTGTTCATCGCCACGACCAACGCCAACACCGGCAAGCTGCGCCTGTTCCGCAACCACGAACTCCACGCTGACGCGGTGCTGGCCTCGGCCTGCCTGCCCACCATGCACCGCAGCGTGATCATTGAGGGCGAGCCCTACTGGGACGGTGGCTACGCGGCCAACCCGGCGGTCTTCCCGCTGTTTCACGAGTGCCAGGCCACAGACATTTTGCTGGTGATGCTGTCGCCGCTCAAGCACAGTGCATTGCCCAAATCGGCCAGCGACATCAAGAACCGGATGATGGAGCTGGCCTTCAACGCCACATTTCTGCGTGAGATGCGCATGTTTGCGCACCTGCGCGAGAGCCTCGAAGGCACGTCATGGTGGCGCCGCGGCCTGCTGGAACGCCGGCTGATCAGGACCCACTTCCATGTGATCGAAGCCAGCCAGGTGATGAGCGAGCTCAGCACCGAAAGCAAAGCCGCTGCCCACATGCAGTTTTTCGAGATGCTGTTTGATCTGGGGCGCGATCACGGCGACGCCTGGTTGAAGGCCCACCATGGCGATATCGGCCACCGCAGCAGCGCCGACCTCGGTCAACTGTTTTACTGAAGCGGCCCGATGCTTGTCACGCGGCAGCGCAGGCTAGGTCCATCATCACCCGCACCGCAGAGATTTCGGCTACGGGCGCGGCGGCGAATTCGGATCCTGCTGAGAATCATGCAGGCGGAATGCAGCCAGGTGATGCACAAGGGCTCGATCCGTTCGGAAACGAAAAAGCACCTCACGCCGCTGTGGCGTGAGGTGCTTTTTTCGTGAGCGGCTTCAGCGAGGCTTGCGCGGCACCATCGGGCCACGGCCTTCGATGTGGCGGAAATTGATGCGACCCTTGGTCAGGTCGTAGGGCGAGAGCTCCAGAGAAACCCGGTCACCCGCGAGGATGCGGATGTGGTTCTTCTTCATCTTGCCCGCCGAATAGGCGATCAATTGGTGTCCGTTGTCCAGGGTGACGCGAAAACGGGTGTCGGGCAACACCTCGTTGACGATACCCATCATGTCGATCAGTTCTTCCTTGGCCATGCTCAGTACTCCAGTAATTGCTTCGTTCAGATACAGATAGGGTCTGCAGGCGACAAAACCGCCGCAGAGTTGGGGCGGCTGCGCTGACGCAGCGTGTCCTTCACCCAGTCAATGCCTTGGGCTACCGCATAGCGGGCCGCTGCATCGAAGGTCGGGAATTCGTCGACAAACCGCATCACGCGATCGGTGCTGGCGCTACCCGTGCCGCTGGCAATGGATACCTGCGCGGCGAAACGCCCGTCGGGCAGGGCCTTGGGGCAGGCCGCGATGCGGTACTGACCCAGATTCAGCGGTGACACCCTCTTCGTGTCGAAAGTGATTGGCTTGCTGTTTTTGTTGTGGCTAGAGTTTGTTGTTGTATGAATCATCAAATTATCGTGGGGTGTGGCGTCAAAGCCAAATGTTTGCAAGACGCGCGTCACCCGAAAACTACATGTGGCAGCCCCAAGCGCCGGGGGTAACCGCTGCCAAGTGCCGATCGGGCCGGTGAAAACACCTCCGACAAGAACCGGCGCCATCGCCATGACAGTGGCAACAGCTGCAGCAGGTAAAAAAGACCAAGGCGCTGTGAGAGAAGCACCCATGGCACGCCAAGGAGGGGCTAGACCGGCGGCCCCACTGTTTCAATTACAAAACAGCCTGTCAGGGGCAGATACACACGGCGGTAAAACCTGAATGCAGCCAGTCGCCCAAGGCGAACCAGCTAATGTACCACGATGCGGAAAAAATGCAAGTGAAGTGGGACCCAAGCCCCTTGCCGAGCCCTTCAGCAATGCAAAAAGAACCGCCTGTCATGGGCTTTTTGGCGGCGGGCACGCAGCCGATCTTGCTCTTGCCCGCTTTGGGGTTGCCTGGCCCTGGCATCGATATGCCGGATCACTTCATCCAGCCTGCTGCATTCCGCTTGTTTGTCGGTCGATGCAACAGCACGTTGAGACACTGGTACTTGTTGAACGGGCGACTGGGCCTTGTTCAAGCTGCGCTCAGCGATGGCGATCTTCTGGTTCAGCGTCATGTTGCGGGGCACGGTCACCATGCGGTCCACCAGCGCCTTTTGCTGGTTGCAATGCCGGGTCGACCAGAAAGCTCCACCCGAATAGGGCTTGCAACGATAAAGCGTGTGGGAGGACGGGGTTTCGGGCATGGACGGAACAGCGCTGACCGGCGCCTGTGTGTCCGCCGAGCTGCGCTGGACCACACCCCCGCCACACCCTGAATCGCTGTAGACCACCTGTTCACCCACTTGGCAACGGGTCCAGGTCTGCACAGGCATGGCTTGCCGAAGCTGCTCATCACGGCGTTCCTTGGGCATCGCCTCTGTACGGAGCTCGTCTGGCAAAGGGGCTGCCGGGGAGACCACAGGTGCGGGCACCGGTTGGGCTGCAGTACCGTCTTCCAACCAGGCCCTGTGACCAAAAAAGCCCGCCACACCCACCGCCACGATGGCCGCGGCGATGAGGAGGGTCGGCGTGGCACTGCTGGCAGGTGGCGTGAAGGGAGAAGCCTCCGCCGTGTGGGCCCAATCGGGCACGGGATCACGATCCGCCATCACACAAGCCTGCCGGACCGACCGCTCATTGCTCGGTCACAACCTTCACCAGCGAGCCCACCGCCGGCTCGGCGCCCGCGCCGTACAGGCCATTGAGCAGGCGCAACTGGCGAGCCACCTGAGGCACCGGTGCCGACTGGCGCTCCAACTCGGCAAAGCCACCGCGCGGGAACGGCACCACGCTCAGCTGCCATGGCCTGGCCGCGCGGGTGTCAGCAGCACTCATGGCACGGAACGATTGCTCGGCCGACTTGAGACCCGACTGCGCCTGCTGGCGCGCGGCCGGGCTCGCGGCGAGGTAGAGCAGGGCGTAGTTGAGTTGCTGCGGACCGGTCACGATCGTGGCTTCGACCCCCTGCGCCTGGCCATTGGCGGCTTGGTTGGTCCCCACAAAGTGCGTGGAGGTGAAGCCATTGAGCTGACCACGCGTGGCATTGCCCTGGGTGGGTTTGAACGCGTTGCGGATGATCTCGTCGTGTGAGCTGCCCGCCTTGGGCGGCAGGGTCACCATGCGCAGCGCCGCATCGCCTTTCGGGCTGACGAAGGTGAGCGCTGTGGCCGCGTTCTGAATGCGCCAGCCGTTGGGCGCGGTCAGGGCGATGCCCAGACCGGCGTGGTAAAAATTTTGTCCTCGGGTCAGACCCTGCTCTGGGCTTTCCCCAAATCGCACGCCCTCCATGGCCCGCAGGAAGCGCTGGCGGCCATCGTCCTTGTAGTCGCCCTTGTATTGGGCGGCAATGCGGCGGATGGACGCCAGTCGCTGATCGTTGCTGGGGTGCGAGGCCAGCCAGGAATTGCCCTCAGACGCTTGACGGCCTTCCGCCCGCGCCACATCGCCGGCGTATTGCTCCTGCGACTTGAGCACCTGGATCACGTCGACCATGTTGTCGGGGGCATAGCGGGTGCGCGACAGGTATTCAGCGCCCAGGGTGTCAGCCTGCAGCTCCTGCTCGCGGCTGTACTTCGCCACATAACCGGCGGCCACGCCTTGGGCGGTCTGGCCAGCGAGCTCGGTGGCGCCCGAAACGCCCTGGCTCTCGAGCACCGCACCCAGAATGGTCGCGGCGAACACCCCCAGACCGGCGTCTTGCTGGCGCGTGGCCCGCTGGGCGCCGTGGCGTGCAGTGACGTGGCCAATCTCATGGCCGATCACGCCGGCCATGTCGGCCTCGCTTTCCATGTAGGCCAGGATGCCGCGCGTGATGTAGACATAACCGCCCGGCAAAGCAAAGGCGTTGATCTCGGGGCTGTCGAGCACGGTGAAGGTCCAGGGAATGTTCGCGCGGTGTGACTCGCGCGCCAATTTCTGCCCCACCTCGTTGACATAGGCTTGCAGGCGCGGGTTTTTGTACACCCCGTATTCCTGCATCACCTGCTCATGGGCCTTCTTGCCTTCTGCCAGCTCGGCGGACTCGCTCATGACGCTGCGCTCGGTCTGCCCGGTCACCGGGTTGATCACCTGGCTGCCGCAGCCGGCGAGCAGGGTGAGCGACAGAGCAAGGGGCAGCAAACGGAAAGAGGGGGTCATGTTGGGGCTCCTGTGAACAGCTTCAGAGCGCAAGGCGGCTCAAGCGTCGGGAATAGGGGGGGGGACAGACGAACAGAAGAATCATAGGCACAGGTCATCCCTGAGCAACCCCGCCGAAGGCGTTCATTCGTCGGGGTCGTGATCGCGTCCACGGCTGCTGCGCCAGATGGCGCGCACCAGCCACAGCCCGCCCACAAAGGCGCTGAGAAAACCCAGAAATCCAAAGGCGGGGAGACCCAGCAGCGTCGGCCCACCTTGCACCGTCATCACGATGGACGAGCCGATGATCAGCGCAGCGATCACCAGTGCCATGGTGAGGCGGTTGGCGGCGCGGTCGATCTGGTCGCCCACGCGCTTGAGGTGGGCCAGCTCGATGCCCACGTGCAAGCGCCCGCGCCGCGCGTTGCGCAGCAAACGCGACACGTCGTGGGGCAGCTGCTCGGCCACCGCCAGCGTGCGGCGCAGCGTTTGCCAGGCGCGGTTGGCCACGACCTTGGGCTCGTAGCGGGCGCGCACCACTTTCTTGAGCAGCGGCAGGGCTTCGCTGGTCATGTGGAATTCGGGGTCCAGGCTGCGGCCCATGCCTTCGAGCGTGATGAAGGCCTTGATCAGCAAAGCCATGTCGGACGGCAGGCCGAGGTGGTGCTCCCGCAGGATGGTGGTCACATCGGCCAGCATCTGGCCCAGGTTGAGGGCGGCCAGCGGCGAGCCGTGGTACTGGTCCACAAAGGCCTCAATTTCGTTTTCGAGCGCACTGAGATTGAGGTGGTGGTCGTCGCCCGTCCAGTCCAGCAGCACATCGGCCACGGTCTGCGGCTGGCGCTCGATCAGGCCGAGCAGCAGCTGCAACAGCTCGTCGCGCCGGCGGGGCGTGAGACGCCCGATCATGCCAAAATCGATGAAGGCGATGCGATTGCCTTCGAGGTAAAACACGTTGCCCGGGTGTGGGTCGGCGTGGAACACGCCGTCTTCCACGATCATCTTCAGCACCGCCTGGGCGCCGCGCTGGGCCAGCAGCTGCCGGTCAAACCCGAGCACATCGAGCTGTCCCAGCGCGGGGCCGGGCACCCCTACGATGAAGTCCTGCACGTTGACCCGCTCGCTGGTGTGGGCCCAGTGCACCTTGGGCACCACGATCCAGGGCAGCTCGGCCAGGTTGGCCGCGATGCGCTCGGCGTTGCGGCACTCACTGGCCAGATCGAGCTCGCGACGCAACGAGCGCGCCAGCTCGCGCACCAGTTGCTGCGGCCGGTAGGGTTTGAGCGTGGGAGTTTCGGCCTCGACCACCGCCGCAAGGCGGGCCATCAACCGCAAATCGGCTTCGATGGTGTCGGCGATGCCCGGGCGGCGGATCTTGACAACCACCTCGGTGCCATCGAGCAGCTGCGCCCGGTGAACCTGGGCAATGGAGGCGGCCGCCAGCGGCTGCGTTTCAAACCGTGCAAACACCGCCTCAGGCTCGCCCCCCAGATCCTCGCGCAGTTGTGGCCGCAAGATGTCCATGGGCACCGCAGGCACATGGCTGTGAAGTTTTTCAAATTCGGCGATGTACTCGGGGCCAAACAGATCGGCCCGCCCGGCCAGGATTTGGCCCAGCTTCACAAAAGTGGGTCCGAGCTCTTCCAGGGCCAGGCGCACCTGAACGGCGGGCTCCAGGCGCGCCAGATGCGCAGCAGTGTCCCAATGCAGCACATGGCCAGCCCGCTCGAGCCGGTCGGCCAGGCCCAAGCGGCGCACACTGTCGCCAAATCCATGGCGCACCAGCACGCCCAGGATCGTGTTGAGCCGGCCCATGTCGCGGGCCGCACCGAGTGTTTCGATCAGCATGGGCTGATGATAGACCGGTGCCATGGCGGAGCCTGGGAACCGGGGCATCAGCCGGTACTTTCCCGCCTGGAGCTGCGACCCGCGCAGCGGCGGAGCGTGGGGGCTCGACGATTCATCGCCGGGCCGCCCCAAGGTGAATCTGCCCCCTTGGGGGGCAGCGACCCGCGCAGCGGCGGAGCGTGGGGGCTATTTCCTGTCCGGCAATTCGATCTTGACTTCCAGCACATCCAGATTGTCCTGGCGCTCGAGCTGGACCTTGATGTCTTCCTGGTTGATCTTGATGTATTTGCTGATCACGGCCATGAGTTCGCGTTGCAAAGCAGGCAGGTAGTCGGGCTCATCGGCATTGCGACCGCTGCGCTCGTGGGCCAGGATGATCTGGAGCCGTTCTTTGGCGACGCTGGCGGTTTTCTTTTTCTCGCCAATAAAGAAGGAGAGGAAAGACATGGCTTCACTTCCTCCCGAAGACGCGCTTGAAGAAGCCTGATTTTTCGGCTTCTATAAACCGCAGGGGTTTATCGGCACCCAGGAATCGCTCGATCACGTCGCTGTAAGCCTCGGCCACGTCCGTTCCCTTGAGGTGGATGGCGGGCGTGCCCTGGTTGGAAGCGGTCAGCACACTTTCACTCTCGGGGATCACACCAATCAGCTTGATGCGCAGGATGTCCTGGATGTCTTCAAGCGACAGCATCTGGCCTTCGGCCACGCGACCGGGGTTGTAGCGGGTGATCAGCAGGTGTTCCTTGATGGCTTCCTTGCCTTCCATGGCACGCTTGGTCTTGCTGCCCAGCATGCCCAGAATGCGGTCGGAATCGCGCACACTGGAGACCTCGGGGTTGGTCACGATCAACGCTTCGTCGGCAAAGTGCATGGCCATCAAAGCGCCGGTCTCGATACCGGCGGGCGAATCGCAAACAATGTAGTCAAAGCCCATTTCAGACAGATCTGTGAGCACCTTTTCGACCCCCTCCAGCGACAGCGCGTCTTTGTCGCGCGTCTGGCTGGCGGCCAGCACGAAGAGGTTGTCGACCTGCTTGTCCTTGATCAGCGCCTGATTGAGGTTGGCTTCGCCCTGGATCACATTGATCAAGTCGTACACCACGCGGCGCTCACAACCCATGATCAGGTCAAGGTTGCGCAGGCCCACGTCAAAGTCGATGACAGCTGTCTTGAGACCGCGCAAGGCAAGGCCGGCGGAGAAACTGGCGCTGGTCGTGGTTTTGCCCACGCCGCCTTTACCGGAGGTGACAACAACGATACGGGTCATGGTGAGGGGTCTTTCTCGAACGGGATGGACTGTCAGAATCAGGAGGCAATGGCGTCAATAACCAGCTTGTCGCCATCGGGGCCGGGCACCAGGCGAACCTGGGCGGCTTTGCCTTGCACCGCATCGGGCAAGGTGTTTTCGCTGGTGCGGTAAATACCCGCAATCGAAATCAGTTCGGGCGCCATCGACAGCGCAAAAATGCGGGCGTCGCCGTTGCCCCGCGCGCCGGCAATCGCTTTGCCACGCAGGGGGGCGTACACATGGATGTGGCCGTCGGCTATCACTTCGGCACCTGGGTTGACCATGGCCATCACGATCAGATCGCGGCCACGGGCATACACCTGCTGTCCCGAGCGCAAGGGCTTGTCGACCACCATGGCGCCGGGCGCAGGCGCGGCCGACGGGGGTTGGTCCTGCGCCGCCGCTGGCACGGCGGGGCGGGGCTCGGTGTCGGCCTCAGCCGAACGCTGGGCGCTGCGTTGCACGATGGCATCTTCGGCCGAGATCAGGCCAGCGGCGAACGCGGCTGCCATCAGGGTTGCATTTCCACCCCGCACCGCCAAGGGCTGCAGACGGTAGGCGCGCAACATGTCCGACAACACGCTGAAATCCAGCGCCGTGGGCACATGTTCACCAACCACCAGCGACGACAAATCCACCACCAGCGGATCGTTGTCGAAGAAATCGGGCATGTCACCGAAACGCTGCGCCAGCTCCTGGCTCAACCGGTCAAGGTCGGCGGATTTCAGCAGCAGGGCGACCAAGGGCAGGTTGGCGCTCTTGATTTCGAAGGTGGTGGGGGCGTTGGCGCTGAGGATCGTGGACATGAATCGTGACAAAGCCGGGCTGGAACCGGATGGGCCAGCCGCCTGAGGAGGCAGTTTACCAGTCGCCCCGTGCCGACCCCAAGGTGGAAGGTGACCACTTGTGTCCGATCGGTCCCGCGGTGCCCGACAAAGATCAAGGCAGCATGCAGCCGTCTTGCCCATACTGAACCCATGACGCTACCAGAATTGGGCCCTGCGACAGATCACCCAGCCAGCCCCACATCAGAATCCGCACGCGCAAGCGGCCCAAAAGCCGGGTCCGCCTCCCCTGTGCAGCCACCGCCGGTCCCACCCGCGCTGCCCTTGAAGGTGTGGTGGCGCATGACACGGCCCGCTTTTCTGTTGCTCACCGTGGTGGCTTGCCTGCTGGGCACGGCGATCGCTTCGTCCTGCGGTTGCGGGCTGGACATGCCCCTCGCGCTGGGATCAACGGTGGTCGCGGCCATGGCACACGCCCTGGGCAATGTCATCAATGACCAGCACGATGCGCGCAACGGCGCTGACGCCGCCAACACCCAGGGCGTGTTCCCTTTCACAGGGGGCTCGCGCCTGATCCAGAACGGCACCGTGACCGAACAACACACCGCGGATCTGGCCAAGGCCTTGTTCGTGCTGCTGATCCCCGCCGGCTTGCTGATCGCGGTGCAAGCAGGGCCAGGCATCTTGCTGCTGGGCGCCGCGGGGCTGCTGCTGGCCTGGGCCTATTCCGCCCCCCCTTTGCAGTTGATGTCACGCGGAATGGGTGAATTCGCGGTGGCACTGGCCTGGTTTGGCGTGGTGGTGGGGGCCGACTATGTGCAGCGGCGCCACTTTTTCCTGATCCCTGCCAGCGCGGGGCTGGGCTTCGCACTCATGGTCGCGGCCTTGCTGGTGATCAACGGTGTGCCCGACGCGAAGGCCGATGCCAGCGTGGGCAAGCGCACCCTGGTGGTGCGGCTGGGCACCCGGGGGGCCACGATGATGTACGGCGCCTTGGTGCTGGCCGCCCACGCCTGGCTGGCCATCAGCGTGTGGTTGCTGATTCCGCCCATACCGGCGCTCTGGGGCCTGGTCTCCCTGCCGCTGTCGCTCACGGCCTGGGTGCTCTTGATCCGCCATGCCGACCAGCCCCAACGCCTGAAACCGGCCCTGGCGCTCACCGTGGCAGCGACCTTGACCCATGGTCTGGGCATGGCCTGGGGATTTGCCCACATGTCGATGTTGAGATAACCCCGCGAGCCAAGTGTTGGCGGCACACCCGAGTGCACCGTGGGCCTGCTCGGTGAAGAAACCGTCCAGCGTGCCCTTGAAGTCGGCGTCGCCGATCTGCCCAGCCACGTTGGTGCCTTCCTAGGCACCCGAGGTGGCCAGCAAGCGGGTCCCCAGGTGTTGACCCTCGCTTCAAAAACATGAGCTGGGGTTTTGTACAGACAATCCACTTTCATTGATCCACAACCCTGTGGATAATTTTTTAACAACCCACCAGTTATCCACAGGCCCATCGATAAAGCCCAAGTTGTCCCCAATTCACTTCGCCATGAACAGGCCACTCGACACAGACTTTGGACCTCGCTAAATCATTGATTTAAAAGGAAAAAACAGACTTATCCCGGAAAAACGGTTTGCTCTACTACCACTACTAATTTGAAATAAAGATATAGAAGAATAAGAAACGCGAACAAAAACGGGAACAAAAAAAGCCGCCAGGCGATGCCGGGCGGCTGAAAATGAACTTTGCCTGGCTGTTTTGAACAGCGTTCAGAGGGTGTAGGTCAGCAGTTTGAAGTCGGGGTCGTCTGGAAACGGCTTGGCTGTGAAGCCCAGGCTTTTCATGAGCTTGAGCATGCCGGGGTTGTTCGCCAACACCAGGCCCTCGATCTCGGCCAGCCCCTTGTCACGCGCTTCTTCCATGATGCTGAGCATCAAGCGCGAACCCAGACCCTTGCCATTGAAGTCGTCCGCAACCACCAGCGAAAACTCGCAGCTGGACTTGTCGGGGTTGGTGATGTAGCGGGAAACGCCCACTACCCGCTCGATTTCGACGGTTTTGCCTTCAGGACTGTCTTTGCGTTCCCGGTGGATGGCCACCAGCGCCATCTCTCGGTCGTAGTCGATCAGGGTGAGGCGCGAGAGCATGGGCAGGGGCAATTCCTTCATGGAAGAGACAAAACGGAAGTAGCGGCTCTCTGGCGACAGGTTTTGCACCAGTTCCTGCAGCATCTCGGCGTCATCGGGGTGGATGGGCCGGATGGTGTACTCACCCCCGCCCCGCATGGGCCAGATCTGTTCGTAGCGGGCTGGGTAGGGCAGGATGGCCAGGTGGGCGTAGTTGCGGGCGGAGGCTGGCGCGTTGTCGATCACGATGCGGGCATCGACCGCCACGGCCCCGGATTCGTCCACGATGATGGGGTTGATGTCCATTTCTCGCAGCTGAGGGAGCTCACAGGCCATTTCCGACACCCGGAGTAGCACATGCTCAAGGGCGGCCCGATCGACCGCTGTGGCCCCTCTCCAGGCGTCCAGGGTCTCATTTGCGCGTGAACGTTCGATCAGGCGGCGCGCCAGAAACAAATTGAGGGGGGGAAGGGACATGGCCCGGTCGTTGATCAACTCGATCATGGTGCCGCCGGCGCCGAAGGCGATCACCGGGCCAAACGGGTCGTCGGTGACCAGGCCGATGTAGAGCTCGCGGCCGCGTTTGTTGCTGGCCATTTTCTGGATGGTGACCCCATTGATGCGTGCGCCGGGCTGCAGCTTGCTCACCGTCTGGATCATGGTCTGGTAGATGTCGCGCACCCCCACAGCGTTCATCACGTTGAGCGCGACGCCGTTGACGTCGCTCTTGTGGCTGATGTCGTATGAATCGATCTTGAGCGCCACCGGGTAGCCCAGCTGGGTGGCAATCATCATGGCTTCGTTGGCGCTGCGGGCCAGGATGGTCTGGGTGACCGGAATGTGGAAGGCCGAGAGCAGGGCCTTGGATTCCATTTCCGTCAACACCTTGCGGCGCTCGGTGAGCACGTTTTCGATCAGCAGCCGCGCGCCTTCCAGGTCGGGTTTGGCCAGGTTGGACAAGGGCGGCGGCGTTTGCTGCAGCAGCTGCTGGTTCTCGTAAAAGCTGGCAATGTTGCCAAACGCGCCTACAGCGGCTTCGGGGGTCCGGAAAGCGGGGATGGCAGCATGCTGCAGCACATCACGGGCCTCGCCCACCGAAGCGTCACCCATCCAGCAGCACAGCAGCGGTTTGCCCAAGCGGTCTTTGAGGTCGGCCATGGCGCGGGCCACTTCAGCGGCATTCACGCCGCCTTTGGGTGAATGCACCACCAGCACACCGTCCACCGTTTTGTCCCGGCCGGCTGCGGCGATGGCTTCGCGGTAGTGCTCAGGCGTGGCTTCTTCAGACAGGTCGATCAGATCGTGCAGCGAGGCGAACGGGGGCAGTTTGGGCTGGAGCTCGGCCGCGGTCTCGGGCGAGAGCTTGCCCAGCTCCAGCGCGATTTCACTCACCCAGTCGGCCGCGAGCACACCTGGCCCACCGCCGTTGGTGACGATGGCCAGGCGCTTGCCCACCGGGCGGTATCGCGAGGCCAGGCATTTGGAGGCCGAGAACAGCTCGACAAACGAGCGCACGCGCACCGCACCCGCCCGGCGCAGGGCGGCTTCGAAGACTTCGTCGCTGCCCACGATGGCGCCGCTGTGGGTTTGCGCGGCTTCATTGCCAGCTTTTTTGCGTCCGGCTTTGAGCACCACCACGGGTTTGGCATTGGCGGCAGCGCGCAGCGCGCTCATGAAACGGCGGGCGCTGGAGATGCCTTCCATGTAGACCACAATGCTGTGGGTCTGTGCGTCGGAGGCAAGGAAATCCAGCGCCTGGGCGAGATCGACCGAGGTGTTGGGGCCCAGGGAGACCACGGTGGAGAAGCCCACGTTGTTTTGGCCGGCCCAGTCGAGGATGGACGCGGTGAGCGCACCTGATTGAGAAATCAGACCCAGCGGGCCTGGGCGGGTGAGCGGGCCCACCACACCCGCGTTGAGGCCGATGCGGGGGCGCTGAAAACCCAGGCTGTTGGGGCCCAGCAGGTGGATGCCGTGTTTGCGGGCCACCAGGTGCATGTCGCTGGCCATGTCGGCTGGAATGCCACTGCCGATCATGAGGGCCGCCTTGCATCTGATGCGGCCCACGACCTCGAGTGCGGCCAGCGCTTCTTTGGGGGGCAAGACGATGATGGCGAGATCGGCCCGCGTCTGGGCCAGATCGGCGAGGGTGCCGGTGGTGTGGGGATCGATGAAGATCAGCTTGCCGCTGAAGCGCTGGGCGGTGATGGATTCCACCAGTGCACGGGCTTGGGGGATCTGGTGTTCCGGATCGCCGTTTTTGCCTACAAAAACGGCGATGACCTCGGGTTGGAACAGAGGGGTCAGGTAGTGTTTGTCCATGAGAACAGAGTGGCACACCTGGCTTTCGCCCGTGTGCGGAAAAGCAGAAGTTTTGGGGCGGATATTTGTCCGTTGTCTCGCTGCGTCTTGTCGCTAGGGCTGCGGTTGGATTTTTGAGTCTATTTGTCTCGTTGAATTTTTCGTTGTACCGGATCAGCCCGCGCCGATCAACACCCTGACATGGGCGGCCACACTGCGCGCAAGTGGGCTCAGCACATAGCCCCCTTCCAGGCACGAGATGACACGGCCCTGGCAGTGCTGGTTGGCGACGTCCATGATCTGCTGGGTGACCCATTCGTAGTCGGCCTCCACCAGGCCAAGGTTGCCCATGTCGTCTTCGCGGTGGGCGTCGAATCCGGCAGAAATGTAGATGAGCTGCGGCTTGAAGGCGTGGAGTGCGGGCAACCAGTGTTGGGTGACGGCTCCGCGAAAGGCTTCGCCGCCGCTGCGGCTGGGCAGGCCCACATTCACCATGTTGTCGCCGATGGCACTTTCACCGTTGAAGGGGTAGAGGCCCTTCTCAAAAATCGAGCACATGAGCACACGGTCGTCACCGCGCAAGATGTCTTCGCTGCCGTTGCCGTGGTGCACATCAAAGTCGATCAAGGCCACGCGCTCCAGACCATGCACATCGAGTGCGTGGCGCATGCCCACGGTGACGTTGTTGAAGAAGCAAAAACCCATGGCGGCCTGGCGTTCGGCATGGTGCCCCGGTGGGCGCACGCAGCAAAATGCGGTGGCCGCCTTGCCGCCCAGCACCAGATCGGTGGCCTCGACCGCCGCACCGGCCGCGCGCAGGGCGGCGGTGATGGTGTGGGGGTTCATGTTGGTGTCGGGGTCTACTGCATGAAAGCCTTCTTTGGGCGAAGCATCGATCAGCTCGCTGACGTAGTTGGAGGCGTGCGCGCGGCCCAGTTGGTCCAGTGTGGCCAAGGGGGCGTCGTACGGAATCATGTAGTCGAGCAGGCCCTTGACCAGCAGGTGGTCGTTGATGGCGCCGAGGCGCTCGGGGCATTCAGGGTGGTGGTTGCCCATGTCGTGCAGGGCGCAGTCGGGGTGGGTGATGTAAGCGGACAGCATGGGTGGGAGTCTCCTGTTCTTGGTCAACCTCTTGAGCGGGTTGCCAAGCTTCAAAACCCCAGACTAAACCTCAAAACTGACAGTTGCCTTGATATGGCGCAAAGGCTTCCAGTGCACTGGGGTTGCGCGGAACCTGTTGCCTCGGTGAAATGCCGTCCTTTCAAAGTGGCGGTGATTGCGGGTTCGATGGGGTGGCAGGTTGGATGCAGCACGAAAAAGCCCCGCATGAGCGGGGCTTGAGGGCGACGGGCGGGTGCCCGTCAGGGCATGGCTGGTGCGTTACTGGGTGACGGCAGGCGCTGGGGCTACCGGTGCTGCTGGCGTCGCTGCGGCGGCTGGGGCAACCATGGGTTTCCCTTGGCCCATTTTCTCGCCCATGTGCTTGACCTTGTGCATGCCTTGGCCATGCTCATGGTCACCGCGGTGGTGGTTCTTGCCCATGCGTTGGTGATCACCCTTCATGCCGCCACGGTGTTTGCCACCCATGGCGCGCATGCCTTGCGTGTCAAAGGTCTTTTGCTGCTCGGGTGTCAGGGCGGCGTAGAAGCTCTTGGTGGCGTCGATGCGCTGGGCCATTTTTTCACCGCGCTCAGCATGGCGGGCCTGCATCTTGTCCAGACGCTCGGGCGTGGTCAGCTTGGACCAGTCCCCGCGCTGGGCACGGTCTTGACCGGCCACGCGGGGCTCGGGTGCGGTGCGCGCAACAAAGGCGCTCCAGGCGGCTTCCTGGTCGGGGGTCAGCTTCAAGGCGGCCTTGAGCTGGGCCTGGCGCTCGGCCATGCGTTTTTGCATTTTGGCCATGCGGTCGGCACGGTGTTTGCCCTGGCTGTCACCCTTGGCTTGTGGTTCACCGGCGCGCTGTGCCTTCTGGGGGGCTTGCATGCCTTGCTCGGGCATGGTTGCAGGGGTGGTGTTGCTTTGCGCAATGGCGATGGCAGAACCACCGAACAGGCCGGCAGCAATGGATGTGGCGATGAGGGCGTTTTTGAGATTCAGTTTCATGGTGACTCCTTGAGATGGAAGAACTGGGTTTCACAGTGAAAGGGTTTTCGCTGTGGAATGCGTCCAGTTTGCGAGTCCTGTGTATCGCTTGTGTGCGTCCTGTTTGGCTGGAATGTAAAGAAGTGTCAATTTTCCCTATTTCATAATTTTGTAATGTAGTTAACAATATAGTAGACTTCATTACATGAATGAATGGTTGTCTTTGATCACGAGCTTGCCTACCGAGAATTCCGCTGTGCGCATGCGCACCTGGCGAGCGCTGAAAGCTTCAGGCGCCGCGGTGTTGCGTGATGGCGTGTACCTGTTGCCTGACATGGCCTCTAACAAGGCCGGTTTTGACGCTTTGGCCTCGGATGTTGTGGCGGCGGGGGGCACCGCCTTGGTGATGCGGGTTGCGCCGCCCGAAGGCACCGATTTCAAATCCCTGTTCGACCGCACCCAGGACTATCAGGCTCTGTCGTTGGAACTCATTCAGGCTTTGTCCACCCTGTCGGCCGATTCTGCTGCAGACCAACTCAAGCGGGTGCGCAAGTGGCGAAGAGTTTTTGCAGCGATTGTTGTCATGGACTTCTTTCAAGGTGAGGCGCAGGCGCAAGTAGAGCTGCAATTGAATGAGCTTGAGCTGGCATGTGCCCGCGCCTTGTCGCCCAATGAGCCTCAATGCACCGACGGTGAAATCACGGTTCGAGACCTCGCGCAATACCAGGGGCGTATTTGGGTCACTCGAGAGCGTCCGTGGGTGGATCGTTTGGCCAGTGCCTGGCTGATCCAGCGGTTCATTGATCGAAAGGCCCGTGTGCGTTGGATGGTAGACCCGTCTGACCGGCCGGTCCAGGCACTGGGCTTTGATTTTGATGGAGCGGATTTCAGCCATGTCGACCATCGCGTGACGTTTGAGGTGTTAGTCGCGAGCTTCGGGTTGAACCAGCCCGGACTCGCGCGGTTGGCGGCTTTGGTGCACTACCTGGATGTGGGGGGTCTTCAGCCCGCCGAAGCGGTGGGGCTGGAGGCGGTTTTGACAGGGCTTCACACCCAGCTGACCGACGACCACGCCTTGTTGGCGGCGGCGGGTGTGGTGTTTGACAGTTTGCTGGTCAGCTTTTCCAGTGAGGCACTTGCTTCATGAAGACAAGCGACCCTGAAAAGCTCGACGGCGAGACGTTGGCGCCAGTTAGCCTGGCCCAGGCTTTCTGGTTCTGGCTCAAGCTGGGGTTCATCAGTTTCGGGGGCCCGGCGGGGCAGATCGCGATCATGCACCAGGAGCTGGTGGAGCGGCGGCGCTGGATTTCGGAGCGGCGTTTTCTGCACGCCTTGAACTACTGCATGGTGTTGCCCGGCCCAGAAGCGCAGCAACTGGCGACCTACATTGGCTGGCTGATGCACCGCACCTGGGGCGGTGTGGTGGCGGGGGGGTTGTTTGTGTTGCCCTCGCTGTTCATCCTGATCGGTTTGTCCTGGGTGTACATCGCGTTTGGCGATGTGCCCTGGGTGGCGGGCCTGTTTTACGGCATCAAGCCGGCGGTCACGGCCATTGTTGTGCAGGCCACGGTGCGCATCGGTTCGCGGGCGCTGAAGAACGGCGCGATGTGGGCGGTGGCCGCAGCGGCATTTGTGGCGATCTTTGCGCTGCAGGTGCCGTTTCCGCTGATCGTTTTGGGCGCAGCGCTGGTGGGCTTTCTGGGTGCGCGCTGGGCGCCGCAAATGTTCAGCCTGGGTGGCGCAGGGCACGGCCCGACCAGCGCCGCTTCATTGCCGGCCCTGATCGACGATCACACGCCCACCCCCGAACACGCCCGTTTCAGCTGGGGCCGCTTGTGGCGTGTGGTGGCGGTGGGCGCGGTGTTGTGGGTGGTGCCCATGGCCTTGCTCACCGGCTGGCTGGGCTGGGACCACACGCTGACGCAAATGGGCTGGTTTTTCACCAAGGCGGCGCTGTTGACCTTTGGCGGCGCGTACGCAGTTTTGCCGTATGTGTACCAGGGCGGTGTAAGCCACTACGGCTGGCTGACCCCCACACAAATGATCGACGGCCTGGCGCTGGGCGAAACCACGCCAGGGCCCCTGATCATGGTGGTGGCTTTTGTGGCGTTTGTGGGCGGTTATGTGAAGGCGGTGTTTGGGCCCGATGCCCTGTTTCTGGCGGGGGCCACGGCGGCGGTGCTGGTAACCTGGTTCACGTTCTTGCCGTCGTTTTTGTTTATTCTTGCGGGGGGCCCGCTGGTCGAATCCACGCACGGCCAGTTGAGTTTTACCGCCCCCCTGACGGCCATCACCGCCGCGGTGGTGGGCGTGATCCTGAACCTGGCGTTGTTCTTTGGGTACCACGTGTGGTGGCCCACGGGTTTTGACGGCGCAATCGACGGCCCGTCGGTGGTGATTTCGCTGGGGGCAGCGGTGGCTTTGATCCACTACAAGCGCCCGGTGATCCATGTGATCGCCGTGTGTGCTTTGCTGGGCCTGGTCTGGCGTTTGGGGTTTTGAATGAGGAGCAGTACATGACAGAAGTGACATCGACAACGGCAACGGCAACGGCGATTTCGGTCAGCGCTTTGGCCGAGCGGATGAAGGCAAGGTCTGCATTGACCTTGCTGGATGTGCGGAAAATGGCCGCATTGAGGAGTGCTGGTCATCACTTGCCGAGCGCTCAGTGGCGCGATCCGGCGATGTGGCTGGATTGGAAAGACAGCGTGCCTGCGGATGTGCCTGTGGTGGTCTATTGCGCACACGGCCAGGAGATCAGCCAGGCGCTGGCTACCGCGCTGCGGGTGATGGGCCGGGAGGTGGTGTTTCTGGAGGGGGGTTACGAGGCCTGGGTGCAGGCGGGCCAGCCAGTGAACCCGGTCTAAAGCTGGGCCAGGTCGTCCAGGATGGGGCAGAAAGGGCGGTCGTCACCGGGGCAATGGCACAGCAGGCCGTCGAGGGAGCGCTGCATGGATTGCAAAGCCTCGATGCGCAGGGCGAGTTCGTCGTGGTGTTTTTGGGCGATGCGTTTGACGCTGGCACTGGAGCGCCGGCGGTTGTGCCACAGGCTGACCAGCTCGGTGATGGCGTCAAGCCCAAAACCCATGTCGCGGGCGCGGCGGATGAAGCGCAGCGTGTGTACGTCGGCGAGGCTGTACTGGCGGTAGTTGCTCTCGGTGCGCACCACCTCGCCGAGCAGGCCCAGCGATTCGTAGTGGCGCAGCATCTTGGGCGAAATGCTCGAGAGCTGGGCGGCCAGGCCGATGTTGACCGGCCACGATGACACCGCATCGAGCGACGCTTCATCAGGCGCGACACGGGGGACATTTTTCATGCGGTGACTGAGTAGCCTTCTTCCTGGATCGCTGCGGCCACCGCTTCGCGGGCTTGCTCGGTGGTCACTTCGACGCGGTTGTTGGCGCGGTCGATGCTGACCTGCGCTTGCGGATCCAGTGTTTTGATGGCGGTGGTCACGGCTTTTTCGCAGTGTCCGCAGGTCATGCCTTGTACGGTGAAAGTCTGGTTCATGATGAGGTTTGTAGTTTGAAAAATCTTATCTTGAGGCTTGACACGGTGTCAAGGTCAAGCGCTTTTCCAATGGTGGAAGATACACCTTGTCGCTTGACCTTCCCATGGGGGTAAAGCTTATAACCGAGACTTCCCCCGGCGCCGCTTCGCGGCACCCCGCAGGGGGACCACGCCTTTGGCCCGCCTTGATGCTGTTTAAGACCGGCGCCAGGGCGTGTGCCTGATTCGTTAACGTAGAAACAATGACCACTGAAACTTCTGATCTTTCTCTCACTTCTACCCAGATCGACCTCGGGGTCGGGGGCATGACATGTGCGTCCTGTGTTTCTCGTGTGGAACGGGTTTTGAAAAAGCAGGCGGGCGTGAGCGAGGCCACGGTGAACCTCGCCACGGAGTCGGCCCGCATCCGGGTGAACAGCGACGGCGACGCAGTAGAAACGCTGGCACGCCTCAAGCGCGCGGTGCGCGACGCGGGTTATGAGCCGCGCGCAATGGACGCCATAGACGAAGATCTCAGCGGGCAATGGCATGGTATTTCGCGCGATCTGTTGCCTGTGTTGATCGGCGCCCTGCTTTCGGCGCCTCTGGCCTTGCCCATGGTTGGCGATCTGTTTGGAATGCATTGGATGCTGCCGGGCTGGATGCAATTTTTGCTGGCCACACCGGTGCAGTTCTGGCTGGGTGCGCGGTTTTACAAGGCCGGTTGGCATGCGTTGAAGGCGATGACCGGCAACATGGAGTTGCTGGTGGCCATCGGGACCTCGGCGGGCTGGGCGCTGTCGACCTGGCTCTGGCTGGGCGCTGAGCCCGGTGAAATGGTGCACCTGTATTTCGAAGGCTCTGCGGTGGTGATCACCCTGGTGCTGCTGGGCAAGTGGCTGGAGTCCCGCGCCAAACGCCAGACCACCAGCGCTATTCGCGCCCTGCATGCGCTGCGACCTGACCAGGCGCACTTGTTGCCCGATGGCATTCGCCGCACGGAGCTCACCGACGTGGCCGTGGACGAGTTGTTGCCGGGTGACCTGATTCGGGTTCTGCCGGGTGAGCGCTACCCGGCTGATGGTGAGCTGATCGATGGTGAGACGCACGCCGACGAATCGATGCTGACCGGCGAAGCCTTGCCGGTGAGCAAGGCGCCGGGCGACGCGGTGACGGGTGGCTCGCTCAATGGTGAGGGCTCGGTGCAGGTTCGTGTGCGTGCGGTCGGTGCGCAAAGCACATTGGCCCAGATCATTGCCCTGGTGCAAGACGCCCAAGCGGGCAAGGCCCCGGTGCAACGCCTGGTGGACCAGGTGGCTGCGGTGTTTGTGCCGGTGGTGCTGGTCATTGCCCTGGTCACTTTGCTGGTGTGGTTGTGGCTGGGTGCGCCCCTGGAAGAGGCGATGTTGAACATGGTGTCGGTGCTGGTCATCGCGTGCCCTTGCGCACTGGGGTTGGCTACGCCCACGGCGATCATGGCAGGCACCGGGGTGGCCGCGCAGCACGGCATCCTGATCAAGGATGCGCAGGCGCTGGAGATCGCACACAAGGTCGACACGGTGGCGTTTGACAAGACCGGCACCTTGACCGAAGGCCGGCCACGCTTGCTGGTGGTGGAAGCGATGCCGGGCGTGGACGAAGAGGCGGCCTTGCGCGCGGCCGCGGCGCTGCAGGCGCAGAGCGAACATCCGCTGGCCCACGCAGTCATGGACGTGGCGCGCGAACGCGGCTGGATACCTGCGCCCAACGCGGCGGTGGAGGTGCGGTCGGTCTCGGGCCGGGGGACACAGGGCTCGGTGCAAGGTGTGCGTCTGGCGCTGGGCAGCGTGCGCTGGATGGACGAACTGGGCGTGGCGCTGGGGCCTTTGGCCGCTTCGGTTGAACACCAGCAGGCGGAGGGTGCCACGGTGTCGGTGCTGGTCAGCCAGATGGCGGGCGGAACCGCCTGGGCACCGCTGGCCTTGCTGGCTTTTGGCGACGAACCCAAGCCCGGCGCGAAAGCGGCCATGGCGCAATTGCGCGCTGCCGGGATTCGGTTGTTCATGGTGTCGGGCGACAACCGTGGCGCGGCCGAAGCGATGGCGCGTCGACTGGGGCTGGACCCGGACCAGGGCGAGGTGATTGCCGAGGTGTTGCCGGGTGACAAGGCCGCAGTCATTCAGCGTTTGCAGCGTGGCGAGTGGGCGGTGCCCCGTGCAGCGCCGGCCCCGGAGTCGGTGCCCATGATCGAAGGCCAGATGTTCTCGGCAGACCGGAGCCCTGTGATGGTTCCCAAGCCCGAGCCTGAGGCGTCTTCAACACACCGGCACACCGTGGCAATGGTGGGCGATGGTGTCAACGATGCGCCAGCGCTGGCCGCGGCCGATGTGGGCATGGCGATGGGAGCGATGGAGGGCGGTCAAGGCGGTTCGGATGTGGCCATGCATGCCGCGGGCATCACCTTGTTGCGGGGCGATCCGGCGCTGGTGGCCGCCGCGCTGGAGATTTCGCGCAAGACGGTGACCAAGATCAAGCAAAACCTGTTCTGGGCATTTGCCTACAACTCCATCGGCATTCCGCTGGCCGCTCTGGGCTACCTCAGCCCTGTGGTCGCGGGCGCGGCCATGGCGCTGAGCTCGGTGAGCGTGGTGAGCAATGCCTTGTTGCTCAAGCGCTGGAAACCCGGGCAAGGGCGTTCCGATTGATCAGCACCAGGGGCTTTCAATTGCGGGTGCCTCGGTCCAGGATTCGGCCGGCGCAGAGCTTGACCCGGGGCTAGGGCCTGTTGGCACGATTTTTCCAGCTTGCTCTGCAGATCTTAAAGTCCATGTGCAAGGCGTTCGCAATGCCGCGCATGGAGTTTGTGGCCGCAACCCGGAGGGAATGGGGTGAAAGCAGTGCGTTGAGGGGGCAGTCATGGGGCGGTTCAAGGGGCCGTTGGTGGAACAGAATGCGCCATTTGGTGCACCACCGAGACCGGTGGTTCAGTTTCAACGCTCGGTAGCCGGGGGCGGTGTGCGCCGCCGATCAGACCGCGCTGGGGGCTTCGGCATCTGCAAAGGCTTGATGTGGGTCAAGGTGGCGGGGGCCAGGCTTTGCGATAGTCGAGCTTCCCATTCACCGACCCAATGGTCGGCGAATGAACACAACCTGGGCACAACCAGGGCAGAGGAGACAAACGATGAGCCACCATGAAGCCATGCGGGTGATCCGCGACGAACACGCCTCGCTGGCGGCCATGCTGCAGTCGCTGCGGCAGATGGTGAAGCGCGGCCTCGATCCGGAGGGCAAGGGCGAACACGACCGCTTTTTTGAGGTGGTGCGGGCGATGTTGTTCTATATCGATGAATTCCCGGAGACGCTGCACCACCCCAAGGAATCGGAGCTGCTGTTTCCGCGTGTGGCCAAGGTGGCACCGCACACCGTGGCTGTGATCGATCAGCTGGAGCGCGACCACCACCAGGGCGAAAACCGGGTGCGCGAGCTCATGCATTTGCTCATGGCCTGGGAGTACCTGGGCGATTCGCGGCGCGAGGCTTTTGAAACCGCGGTGTCGAAATACATCGACTTTTACCTGGAGCACATGCGGCTGGAAGAAACCGTGGTGATGCCTGAGGCCGAGAAGTTTCTGACCGACGCCGACTGGCACGCCCTCAATGCGGCTTTTGCCACCAACCAGGATCCGCTCAACAGCCGTGTGCCGCGCAACCCGCAGTTTGATCGGCTGTTCACGCGCATCGTGATGCTGGCGCCTTCGCCGGTGGGTTTGGGCGACTAGAAAACCCCCCACGCTCCGCCGCTGCGCGGGTCGCTGCCCCCCGAGGGGGCTGACCTTGCTTGGGGCGGCCCTTGCTTGGGGCGGCCCTTCGCTGTGGTCGTTACGCCCCCACGCTCTGCCGCTGCGCGGGTCGCTGCCCCCCGAGGAGCGGGGCCAGATTTGGGGCGCTTCGGCAATACCTACTGCTGAAACGCTGCGTGACGCTTAGGCGCAGGCGACAACGTGTGCGTTGGTACGCAGGCCACAATGGCTGGGCCATGTCACCTTCCGATGATCCCCATACCCCGCCCGTGGACACCACGCCCTATGTGAGGCTGGCGCTGGCGCTCGCCCTGGGTGCCGCTGTGTCTCTGGGCATCACGCGCTTTGCCTACGGCCTGCTGTTGCCCACCATGCGCGACGACCTGGGCTGGAGCTACACGCTGGCCGGGGCCATGAACACGGCGAATGCCATGGGCTACTTGCTCGGTGCGCTGGTTACGCCCTGGCTGCTGCGGCGCACACCTGCCACCACCTTGCTGCTCTGGGGATCGGCGCTGGCCACGGTGTTCATGGCGCTCAGCGGGTTCTTCACCGAAGCCACACCGCTGCTGTTGCAACGTTTGCTGGCGGGTGTGGCGAGTGCATTGGTGTTCATTGCAGGGGGGTTGTTGGCCGCGCGATTGGGTGCGCGCCAGCCCCGGCGCAGCGGGTTTTTGCTGGGCATCTATTACGGCGGCACCGGTATCGGTATTGCGTTGTCGGCGGTGGGTGTGCCCTGGGTGCTGGAGCTGGCTGCGGGCCGGCCCCATGCCTGGGCCTGGGCCTGGTGGGTACTGGCGCTGTCGTGTGCTGCGGCCACCTTGTTGATGCGCTGGCCGGCGCGCGTTTTGGCGACCAGCGAAGCACCGCCGGTAACGCACTCCCCGACACCGGGCGCTGCGCGGGCGCCGATCAACGGTCGTGTGTTTCGTGTCCGTGATTTTTCGTATGCACTGGCGGGCTACACCGGCTTTGGTGTGGGTTACATCGGCTACATGACTTTTGTGATCGCCTTGCTCAAGGAACAGGGCAGCAGCCCCGGCGCGGTCACGCTGTTTTACGCGCTGCTGGGGGTTGCCGTTATGGCGTCATCGCGCATCTGGGCAGGTTTGCTGGACAAGCACCAGAACGGCCATGCGCTGGCGCTGCTCAATGCCTTGCTGGGCGTGGCCACCATCGTGCCCGCGCTCACCACTGCCTGGCCGCTGGTGCTGGCGTCGGGGTTGTTGTTTGGTGGGGTGTTCCTGTCGGTGGTCGCGTCCACCACGGCGTTGGTGCGCCACAACCTGCCGCCTGCCCAATGGGCCGTCGGCATCAGCGCTTTCACCATCGTGTTCGCCGCCGGCCAGATCGTGGGGCCTACGGTGGTGGGCTTCATCGCCGACGGCCCGGGTGGGCTGGCGCGCGGCCTGGTGTTTTCAGCGATTGCGCTGTGGCTGGGGGCGGCGTTGGCCTGGCGGCAACGCGCGCTGTAGTGGGCAGACCGCAGGGTGCATAAGGAACGGCGGGCAGGGGCTTTTTCGCCCTGGGCAAGACGGCCTTCCCGATCGTCCCGCAGAATCACGCTTACGAACAGGAGTTTCCCCCATGCAGTTGACCGTCAACCAGAAGACCCATGAGATTGATGTGGAGCCCGAGATGCCTTTGCTCTGGGTGCTGCGAGATGAGCTGGGCATCACCGGGCCCAAGTTTGGTTGCGGCATTGCGTTTTGCGGCGCTTGCACGGTGCATGTGGACGGCGTGGCCATGCGGTCTTGTTCGGTGCCGGTGGGTGCGGTGAACGGTGCGGTGACCACCATCGAAGGCCTGGGCACCCCCGAAGCCTTGCACGCGGTGCAGGCGGCGTGGGTGGAACACCAGGTGGCGCAGTGCGGCTATTGCCAGTCGGGCCAGATCATGACGGCGGCGGCGTTTCTCGCCACCGAGCCCGACCCTTCCGACCAGCAGATTGATGACGCCATGTCGGCCAACCTCTGCCGCTGCGGCACCTACCCGCGCATCCGCCTGGCCGTCAAAACCGCCGCTCAGAAACTCAAGGGAGCCTGACATGGGAAAAGCAGGCACGATCGCCCGGCGCACTTTTTTGATCGGCACCGCCGCTGTTGCTGGCGGCGTGGCCGTTGGTTACCTCGCCTACAAGCGCGATCCCAACAATCCGCTGCTGGACGGGCTGGCCGAAGGTGAGGCCACGCTCAACCCCTATGTGCGCATCGATGCCGATGGCGTCACACTGATCACGCCCCGCGCCGACATGGGCCAAGGCGCCGTGTCGATTCAAGCGGCCTTGCTGGCCGAAGAAATGGATCTCGCCTGGGGTGATTTCAAGACCGATTTTGGTGTGCCCAGCGCGGCCTATTACAACGGCAAAGTGGCCGTTGAAGGCTTCCCGATCGCGGCCACCAGCGACACGCTGCTGGCGCGGGCCGGACGGCAAGCGGGCGACGTGATCGGCAAGCTGGTGGGCATGCAGATCACCGGTGGCTCGTCCACGGTGTCAGATGCGTTCGACAAGCTGCGCGTGGCGGGCGCGGTGGCCCGGCAGATGCTGATGATGGCGGCGGCGCTGCAACACAGTGTGGCGCTGGCGCAGCTCAAGACAAAAGATGGCTCGGTGATCTTGCCTGATGGCCGGGCCTTGAGCTACGCCTCGCTGGCAGCGGCCGCAGCCCAGGTGAAGCCCCCGGCCGATGTGCAACTCAAACCGGAAGCCGAGTGGCGCTACCTGGGCCAACCCATGCAGCGGCTCGACATGGTGGCCAAATCCACCGGCACGGCCCAGTACGGCATCGACCTGCGCCTGCCCGACATGGTTTACGCCACGGTGCGCGCCAACCCGCGTCTGGGTGGCGGCATCCAGTCGTTTGACGCCAGCGAGGCCGAGCAGGCCAAGGGCGTGCTCAAGGTGGTGGCCCTGCCGCAAGGCTTTGGTGTGATCGCCAACAACACCTGGCGCGCGTTTCAGGGCGCGGCACTGGTCAAGCCCGTGTGGGGCCCTTCGCCCTATCCCGAGACCAGCGAGGCCTTGTTTGCTTTGGTGGCTGCATCGTTCAACGCCGAGCAACAGGACAGCCGCAACAAAGACGAAGGCGATGTCTACAACGCGTTGACCGCCGCTGGCGCGCAGGTGATCGAAGCCGAGTACCGCGTGCCCTATTTGTCGCACAGCCCGCTCGAGCCCATGACCGCGGTGGTGCAGCTCAAAGACGGCGTGCTTGACATCTGGACGGGCACGCAGATTCCGCGTTTCCTGGTCGACGGCGTGGCGGGCGTGACCGGCATTGACGCCAAGAACATCCACCTGCATGTGTTGATCATGGGCGGCAGCTTTGGCCGCCGGCTGGAAGACGATTACGTGAAGCAGGCCGCGTTGCTCGCCCAGGCCCATCCCGGCGTGCCGATCAAGCTGACCTGGACGCGTGAAGAAGACATGACGCACGACTTCCCGCGCCCGCTGGCCATCGCCCGGTTGCGCGGCTTGGTGGGCAACCGGCAAGTGCAAACGATGGACCTGGGCATCGCCAGCCCCTCGGTGACGGCGTCGCAAATGGGCCGTCTGGGCTTCCCCGCCGCTGGACCCGATGTGGCCATCGTGGCCGGGGCCTGGGACCAGCCGTTTGCCATTCCGAACTACCGCGTGACCGGCTACAAAGCCCCGGCCGCCGTGCCTGTGAGTTCGTGGCGTTCGGTGGGGGCCTCGGGCAACGGCTTCTTGCACGAAAGCGCGCTGGACGAACTGATCCAAGCCGCCGGCGCCGACCCGCTGGCCGAGCGCTTGCGTTTGTGTTCACACGAACCCTCCAAGCGGGTGCTGCAGGCCGTGGGTGAGATGAGCGGCTGGGACACCCCGCTGGAGCCGGCGCCCGATGGCGGCAAGCGCGGGCGCGGCCTGGCGTTCACGCTGTCGTTCGGCGTGCCGGTGGCTGAGGTGGTGGAAGTCACGGCCACGGCACAAGGGATTCGCATCGACAAAGTGTTTGTGGCCTGCGAGGTGGGCAAGGTGCTCGACCCGGTCAACTTTGAGGGGCAGGTGCAAGGCGGCGTGGTCTGGGGCCTGGGCCACGCCATCAACTGCGAGCTCACCTACGCAGACGGCGCCCCGCAGCAAACCAACTTTCATGCCTACACCGGCCTGCGCTTGAACCAGACGCCCCAGATCGTGGTGAGGGCGCTGGAGACCACCGATGAGATCAAAGGCATCGGTGAGCCCAGCGTGCCGCCCGCGGCGCCGGCTTTGGCGAATGCGATCTTCGCGGCAACGGGGAAGCGTGTACGGGAGCTGCCTTTGAAGAAGGCTGTGGCATTCGTTTGAGCGGGGTCGTGGTGGCGCCTGGCCTGACGCCAGCCGTGCGCCACGCTTGAGGGCCCCATTCCGGTGCATTCAATGCCCGGTGCGCGATCGGGCGACGGGGTGCGGTTGGGCTGACGCAACTGGGCGCAGCGCGCGCCTGAAACCGGCCCCAGCGCGGGTGTTCACCAAGCCTTGCACGATTGACCTTGCGCGCCATGGGGCGTACCGTGGGGCCGCGACAGTCCGTCGCAGCGAACACTGAAAGGGACTGACATGAAC
Source organism: Hydrogenophaga sp. PAMC20947 (assembly GCF_004795855.1). NCBI lineage: Bacteria > Pseudomonadati > Pseudomonadota > Betaproteobacteria > Burkholderiales > Comamonadaceae > Hydrogenophaga > Hydrogenophaga sp. PAMC20947. The sequence goes on along the minus strand of NZ_CP039252.1, from coordinate 3,738,204 downwards.
ACCATGGAGATCGCCAGCAAGTTGGTTGAACTGTGTCGCCAAGGCAAGAACACGGAAGCGCTGGAGACACTGTATGCCGACGATGTGGTGAGCGTCGAGGCCGGTGTGCCCCCGGGCATGGAGCGCGAGGCCAAGGGCCTGGACGCGGTGAAAGGCAAGGGCAAGTGGTGGGAAGACAACCACGAGGTTCACTCGGCGACAGTCACGGGCCCCTGGCCGCACGACGACCGTTTTGTGGTCGGATTCCAGATCGATGTCACGCACAAGCCCAGTGGCCAGCGCATGAAAATGGACGAGGTGGGCCTGTACCAGGTTCGCGACGGCAAGATCGTGCGCGAGGAGTTTTTCTACGACATGAGCGCATAGCGCGGCCCCGATGCGGCTGTGCTCGGCAGCCTGGATGGTTCGGGGGGGTGTGTCGGTTCAGGGCGGGGCGCCGTGGGCCGCTGTGCGGGCCAACACAGTCACCACCGTTCACGATCGGGCCATCCCTTTCTTCTTGTCCCTGATGTCCATTTTTCGGAAACCCGACTTGGCTTTCAGAGCGGAACCTGGTTTTAGAGACCTGTCGAGACCCAAAAAGTTGTGAATGAACTACATTGAAGGGTCATCACGGCTGTGCAAGGCAGCCAATTTTCTCTTTTTTGACTCAATCTGGATTTCTCATGGCTCAACTCTCCCCCGCCGGCATCAAGGCCGTTCAAGACATCGCCCAACGCCATGGATTCAGCTTCGACGCCGTGCAAAGCATGCTCCACTCCGTGATCAACGGCAATGGCAGCATGGCGCAGTTCAGCCACTCTGAATTCGGTGGTTCTGGCCAGTGGATGCAAGGCGGCATGACCATGGTCGGCGACATGTTCAACAACAACCTCAAAGGCCGGGTTGACAGTTTGTGCTCGGAACTGTCCCGACTGATCCTGAACCAGCCTGACTTGGTGCGCACCGGCAGTTTCCAGAGCCAGACCCAGAATGGCAACACGGCCTACAACAGCTTTGGCGGCGGTTCGGGCGAGAACACCAATGGCAACAGCCTGTTTGTCGCAGCGCCCGCGCAAGCCAACTGGTGGGGCCCTGATCTGAAATGGCCCAACAGCGCGGGCGGTCAAAACGGCATGCGCTACGCCTGGTTTTCACAGGCGCGCCGTCTTGCCATGGAAGTCAATGGACAAGTCATCATTTACGACACACTGGACCACAACATTGGCGGGGTCTCGCAGCAGCAAAGTGGCGGTTACTCGGTGACATTCTCCAGCCAATACGGCTATGTGGATTTGACGAGTCTGCCGGTGATTAGCATCAATGGCCTGCCCCCCCTGGCTCCGACCCCACCGCCACCCGCACCCAGCTACAGCAACAGCAACAGCAACAGCAACAGCAACAGCAACATGGCTTCGGGTAACACGGCAGGCAGCTCGACGGCCAATTCCCACGATATTTTTGCCAGCCTTGAAAAGCTCGCCGCGCTGCAAGGCCGTGGCATTTTGAGCGATCAGGAATATGCGGACAAAAAGGCGGAGTTGTTGAGCCGGCTTTGAGGCTTCATGCGGTTACGCCGCATGAGCGGCAAGCCGGCTTCAGGGTCGGGCCTTGCCGTTTTTTTCTGTTGTCGCTTCCTCCAGAAACTCGACTCGAAAGGCGTTGGAATCATTGGGCAGCTCCAGGTCCGTGCCCCATCCACCGTCCCAGAAACCCGGCAGGTCTCAACAGAGAGACCAAAGGCAAGAGCAGCCGCTCAAGGTCGTTGCGGTGGTCGTTCCGCGCCATGACGGGAGACGATCGCCGACCCTTGCATTTGTTTGGACCTCTTCGCGGCAGGCTCTTCGTTGATCGAAATCGTGTCGACCAGCAGGCTGTCTTCGGCTGCCCTGAGGGCCATGCTGGCTTCGCAGAACGGGTCTGATTTGATCAGCGTTGCCGCAAATGCTGGGGCTGGGGCCAGATGTCTGGCGCGTTCTGGACCTCTGCCACAACAAGCGCAATTTTGGCGAATGCGAGGGATTGCTTGAGGCGGACGAGCGCTTGCTCAAAGACGTCATCGTTGCGGGGTAGCGAGTGGCCGAAGCTTTGCAACCCACGCGGTCGTTGAATCGAGCCGGCACTCAGGCGGGAGTCAAATCAACCCTTCCGCCCTCATTGCCGCCTGCACCCCAGCCCGGGCACCCACCCTGGCCCGATACAAGCCCAGGTGGGTCAAACCGCTCAGGTCCATGCCAACCATGGCGGGCCAACCAGACACGGTAAACAGATAGCCGTCGGCCACGGTGAAGGTGTCGCCCATCAAATACTGCTTGCCGGCCAGCTCTCCGTTGACCCATTGCAGGCGCTGCATCAGGCGGTCTCTGGCCAGAGTTTTCATGTCGTCTGGCATGCCGGGGGTGGTCAAGGGCGAGAAGCCTTTGTGCACTTCGGTGGCAATGAAGTTGAGCCAGCTTTGCAGCTGTAAACGGGCCATGGTGCCTTGGGTTGGCGCCAGATTTTTCTCGGGAGCCAGATCGGCGATGTACTGCACGATGGCCGGGCCTTCCAGCAGCTTGTCGCCATTGGCCAGCTCCAGGCAGGGCACATAACCCAGCGGGTTGATGTTGAGATAGCTGCTGCCATCGGGCAGGATCTTTGACTGGGTTGGTGCCTTGATGGCCTCAAAGCTCAGGCCGGCTTCGTGCAGGGCGATGTGGACCGAAAGGGAGCAGGCGCCGGGGGAGTAGTACAGCTTCAAGAGGTTTGTTCTTTCGGGTCGGGTGGTTCGATTGGATGGTTGCGGAGGATGCTACCCACGACTGGGTGGGCTTGTGCGTGCGGGCCGTTTGTAAGGTCTTTGGGTTCGGGGAACACTGGCGGCCATTGGCGCCCTGACAGAAGGCGGGGCGATAGGCCGGTCAGCTGCTTGCCCATTGAACGGGGGCATTGGTTGTGTGGCCCGTGCGCGCTGTGCGTGTGCCTGCGCTCCCTCCCTCTGCGCGGGTCGACGTGGCCCGAAGATTCAGCTGGATGGGCCTGGGGGTTGCGCCGATGCGTCGCTTGGGCAAAGCCCAGCCCTGACAGCGAGGCGCAGCTGCGGGCGTATGCGGTCGGGTTGACCTTCGATGGGTGCCGGGATGGCACCGACCCATGTGGCACCGCACCTGCGGTAGAACGCTTCCGCATGGGGGTCTGCATCAATGTGCAGGGCTTCTATGCCCAGGATCGCCAAGCGTTGCAGGCAATGGGCGAGGAGCGCGCGGCCCAGGCCTTGGTCGATGTATCGGGGATGGACCCAAAGGTGATCCAGATTGACCGGCGTGGCGCTGGGGTTGAGCTGGCAGAACGCGGCGAGTGTGCCGTCAACATCGGCCACGAAAGTGGGGCGCCCGGCGATGGAAGCAGGGGTGGGCGACAAGGTTTCGCGCCAGGCTTCGAGCTGGGCGGGCGGGTAGTTCCAGAAAGCCTTGGCGGCACAGGCAAGCTCGGCCAGGGCCCCGGCTTCGTCACTGCGAGCGATGCGGATATGCATAGGGCTTACCTGAACCCGCCGCTCTCTTGCCGCTGAGTGGACCTATTTCCAGTGGTCGTTGGCGGCTGCCACGGTTTGGAAGTGGATCGCGACCACGCTGGACACCGCCGTCAGGCTGTCGGCGTTGTTGGCGTAGTCCTCGCGAAGTTTCTGGCGCACTTCTGCCGATGGTTGGGTGAGCTTGACGGCCATGCGGGAGAGTTTGATGGCGAGGTCGTACCCATCTTGAGGCGTGGCTGTTTTGAGGGTGCTGAGCCAGATGTCGGACATGGTTTTCTCCTGGGTGTTGGAACGGTATCGCGCCACACCTAGCTGTCGATGAAGCACGATCAGGCGTTCGAGGTGGAGACGATGCGCAGTTTCTGGGCAGGCAGGCAAAATCCTGTTGCCCACCTGTCGCGATGGTACGCCAAGCGCATGGGAGCAGATCCGTTCTGATCGACCGCCTCAAGCGTGGTCGGTGGTGTCACTGATGCAACGTCAAGTGGAGCCATTGCAGCGCCAGGACTGCGATAAGCTGATCAGCAGTTGCGTGGCTTGCCGGGCAATGCCCAACGTTCCAGAAAGACCGTATGACCTACTTTGAGCTGTCAGTGACCCAGCCTCTGGCACCTGTGCACCGAAACGGACGTTGGTATCGGGGCCTCATGCTGATGCCACTGCTGTTGGCGGCCGCTTGCTCGCCTGCGCCTGATTCCGCTGCGCCCCAAACGACTCAGGCCTCCGCACCCAGTCCTGCGGCGACTGAGGTAGCCCAGGCCACAGATGAAGAGCCCGTACTGAACTTCAGAAATTGGACCGACTACATGCCTGAAGGCATGCTGGCCGACTTTGAGCGGGAGACGGGGATCAAAGTCATTTATCACACCTACGGCACCAACGAGGAGCTGGAGAAGCTGATGGCGTTCAAGGCCGACAGCGAAGATCTGGTGGTTCCCAGTCTCAACTACGGCGGGGCACAGGCCACATTGGGGTTTTATCAACCTTTGAACAAAGCGCTGTTGTCCAACTACAAGAACCTGGATCCGGTATTTCTTCAGAGCATGGAGACAGCCGATCCCGACAACCGCTTCTTTGTCCCGTGGGCCTGGGGCCACACCACGTTGTTTGTCAACAAGACCCGGGTGAGCAAAGCGCTGGGTGATCTGGCCTACCCCAGCAACGAATGGGACCTGGTGTTCAAACCCGCCTACACCCAACGACTGAAGTCCTGCGGCATCGCCTATGTCGATGCGCCGAGCGAGATATTCCCTTTGGCCCTGCACTACCTGGGCCTCAATCCCCACCTGCCCGATGAGCCTTCGATGGTCCGGGCGCTGGAGATGCTCAAAGCGGTGCGCCCAGACATCGGAGCATTCAGCAGCGCCATGCTCGATGTGTTGTCGGCTGACAAGGCCTGTGTGGGCATCGCGTGGTCGGGTGACATCGATTCCGCCATCACCGCGCTGAAAGACGCCGGCCATCGCGACGAACTCTTGGGCGCGTTGCCCAGTGCCGGGACCCTGATGTTTGTGGATGCCCTGGTGATTCCGGTCAACGCCAAGCATCCACGCAACGCCCACGCGTTCATCAATTTCTATTTGCGCGCCAAAAACGCGGCGCGCATGCCCAACGAGATCGGTTACCCCAACGGCAACACCGCAGCGCTTGAGTTCGTGACACCCGAGGTGAAGGACAACCCCCTGATCTTTCCGCCCCCCGAATTTTTCAACAGGCTGGTACCTACCAACACGTTTTCCAACAAGGCCCGCTGGGACATGATGCAGGCCTATGTGGACTTCGCCTTCAAGATCGATACCCAGAAATAGCCGAAGCGGGTGGGGGCCTTCGCCCCGTTTTTTCCATTTTTGAAAGTACACGCCATGGCCATGGGTCAATTTGCTTTTGCCAACAACACCAACCGTTTCCTTGCCGTGGAGCCGCTGACCGATCAGCCGTTTGCGGTGAGCGGTGTGCCCTACGACGGCGTGGTGACCAACCGGCCCGGTGCGCGGTTTGGGCCCCAGGGCATTCGCGCGGCTTCGCTGATGCTTTGCGACGGCATCCACCCGGTGTTCAACGTGTCGCCCTCTGCGCATCTGGGCGACGCGCTGGACATGCGCCTGCCCAATGCCTCACCGCTGGCCGAGGTGCGCAGCCACATCGAGCGTCAGGCAGCGGCCTTGATGGCAAAACACCATTGCGTGTTCATTGGCGGTGACCATTCGATCACGCTCTCGCTGCTGCGCGCGGCCCATGCGGCGTATGGGGGGGGCGAGCCTCTGGCCTGCCTGCACTTTGATGCCCATTGCGACACCTGGACCGACCACTTCGGCGAGCCTTCCGGCCATGGCACCTGGACGTATGAGGCACTGAAAGAAGGGCTGATCAGCCCGGCACACACGGTGCAGATCGGCATCCGTTCCAGCGGCGAGCGGGAGGCGCGGGAATACGTGGCCGATCAGGGCGGCGAGATCTTCACGGCGCGGGCGCTGCGCGGGCTGGATGGCGGGGGCCTGAAGCCGGCGATTGATTCGATTCGAAACCGCATGGGCCGCCGCCCGGTGTACCTCACGCTGGACATTGATTGCCTGGACCCGGCCTTCGCGCCCGGCACCGGGACGCCCGAGCCCGGTGGCCTCACCAGCTCGCAGGTCATGACGTTTCTGGAAGAGCTGGCCGATCTGAACTTCATTGGCATGGACTGTGTGGAAGTGGCACCGGCCTACGACCACGCCGAGCTCACCACCAACGCCGCATCGTCGTTTGTGTGGACCTACCTCAGCGGTCAGGTCGCCAAGCGCGAAGGCCAATTGCCCGCCAAGGCGGGTGGCAAGCTCACGGGCTTGGTGGGCCAATTCGCGGAACGCTTGGGCCGCCTGACTTCCTGACCGATCATTTGAAAGCACTGCACATGGCCGCCTCACTCCTTCATTCCGATACCCAGCTCAATCAGAAAAGCTATTACGAGGCAACCGCCGTGCGCTTGGCGGCAGCGCCTGCGCTGGCCGGCGCAGAAGACGCCGACGTGGTGATCGTGGGCGCGGGCTTTGCGGGCCTCAGTGCGGCGCTTGAAATGGCGCAGCGCGGGCTTTCGGTGGTGGTGCTGGAAGCGGACCGAATCGGGTCAGGCGCCAGCGGGCGCAATGGTGGTCAGGTCATCGTGGGCTATGCCAGCGGGCAAGAGCCTTTTGAGGAACAACTCGGCAAGGATGACGCGCGGCGCGCCTGGGATATGTCGGTCGAGGCGGTGGAGCTGGTGGACCAGCGGGTGCAGCAATATGGCATAGCTTGCGACTGGGTGCGCGGCTACACCTATGTGGCTGAAACCCGCGCCAAGGCCAAGGCCCTGCGCGAAGAGGCGGACGACCACGAGAAGCTTGGGGTGGCTTGCGAGTGGGCCGAGGGCAATGACGCGGTGCAGCGCTTGGTGAAAAGCCCGCGCTATGTTGCCGCGTTTCATGAAAAGCAATCCGGACACCTGCATCCACTGAAGTACGCGCTGGGTTTGGCGCAGGCAGCCCGTGCGGCGGGGGTGCGAATTTTTGAAAGCACGGCGGTCGTTTCGTTGCAACGGGGCGAGAAGCTGCGCGCGATCACGGCGCAGGGCGTGGTCACGGCGCGCTTTGGTGTGCTCGCGGGCAACTGCATGCTGCCGGAGTACGGGCCGCTGGTGGCCCCCGAAATCGCGCCCCGCATCATGCCGGTGGGCACCTACATCATCGGCACGGCGCCCATCGAGCAGGGTTTGAGCGAGCGCTTCATCGCACACAACGCCGCCGTGTGTGACAACAACTTTGTGCTCGATTACTACCGCTTCAGTGCCGAGCGCCGCATGCTCTTTGGCGGGCGCGTGAGCTACACCACGCGCACGCCGGCCAACCTCAGGGAAGTGATGGCGCAGCGCATGGGTCAGGTGTTCCCCGAGCTCAAAGGCACGCCGGTGGACTATGTGTGGGGCGGTTTTGTGGACATCAGCATGAACCGCGCGCCCGACTTCGGGCGGCTTGGCGACAACCTGTATTACCTGCAGGGCTTCAGTGGCCATGGCGTGGCGCTCACCGGTTTGGCGGGCCGGCTGGTGGCCGAAGCCGTGGCCGGTCAGGCCGGGCGCTTCGATGTGTTCACGCGCCTGAAGCACCGCGAGTTTCCTGGCGGCGCCTTGCTGCGCACGCCCAGCCTGGCGCTGGGCATGCTGTGGCACCGCATGAAAGACGCGCTGGGCTGATGGCCGCGGGTTTGATGGCACGGCAGAAATGATGCCGTGCCATCAGGGTTGAGGCGGTATTGAGCGGCACTTGCTGGTGGGCGAGTACGGGTCGTTTCGTGGGTTTGCACAAGCGTTCAGTTATCCGCCAGACAGCGGAATGTGGCTTCGGTTTTTACTTTAATACAGGTAATCACTAGGGTTTGCACTGACCCCGCTTGATATATACAAGCGCACACTGATTCGGAGTCAGGTTTTCAACCAACCCAACCCGAGGAGCAAAACATGGATATCCAATCACGCCGTGGCATCATCAAAGCCGGTGCCATCGGTGCGCTGGCCGCACCTTTTGTCAGCAATGCACAGGCGGCCGCTGGTCAAACCTGGAAGGTGCAATCGACCTGGGACGCTGGCACCACCGGCTACAAACTCTTTGAGCAGTGGTGCAACGACTTCAAGGAAAAATCCGGTGGTGAGTTGACCATCACCCCCTTTGCGGCCAAGTCTGTGGCGGCCGACAACAACGCCTTGTTCGAGGCGGTGAAGACCGGCGTTCTGCAGGGCATGAACCCCTGGACGCTCTACTGGGCCGGCAAGATTCCGGCCTCGGTGTTCCTCTCCAGCTACCCTTCTGGCCCAGACCAGCCTTCTCAGTGGGACACCATGTTCTACGGCCTGGGCATGCTGAAGATGGCCCGCGAGATCTACGCCAAGCAAGGCCTGATGTACGTGGGCCCGATCCAGCACGACGCCAACGTGATCCACTCCAAGGTGCCGATCACCTCTTTGGCCGAGATGAAGGGCAAGAAGATTCGCCTGCCTGGAGGCATGGTGTCCGAGGTGTTCCAGCAGTTTGGTGTGGCGACCGTGGCGCTGCCCGGCTCGGACATTTTCCCGGCGTTGGAGAAGGGCACGATCGACGCGGCCGACTTTGTGGGTCCGGCCGTGAATTACGACCTGGGCTTCCACCAGGTCACCAAATACATCCTGATGGGCCCACCCGGCACCATGAGCATCTACCAGCCGGTTGACCTGATGGACCTGACGGTGAACATGGGCGCCTGGAAGCGCCTGTCGGCCAACATGCAGGCGTTTGTGGAAGACCAGGTCAAGGGCTACTCGCTGACGCAGTATGTGGCGATCCAGAAGGCCAACGTTGACGCGATGGCGAAATTCGCTGCGGCCGGCACCACGGTCTCGCGCCTGGGTCAGTCTGATGTCGACGCCTTCCGCAAGGCTGCCATCCCGGTCTGGTTCAACTGGGCCAAGAAAGACGCCGACGCCACGCGCGTGTTCAAGCTCCAGCTCGACTACATGAAGAACGGTGTGCTGGGTTACGTGACCGACGCCGACCTCAAGGGTCAGAAGCTCTGATCCAGCGTCTTTCCATTGTTTGAACTTTGAGCGGCTCTGCGTGGGCCGCTCATTTTTTTGGATGAACTCTTATGAACTTAGAGAGCATTGGTTTTGTGCTGCCGCACACGGTGTACTGGGGGATGTTGACCCTCGTACCGCTGGCGCTGATTGCAGTGGCATGGAAGCAGGGCATCGTGCCTGCCGTGCCCTATGAACCCGACGCCGGCCCGTTTGAGAAACTGCTGGACTGGATCAGCGACCGCTCCGGCCTTTTTGTGGCGCTCTGGAGCGTGATGGCGGTGTTCGCCTACACCTACGAGGTGACCGCGCGTTACCTGTTCAACATGCCCACCATCTGGGTGCACGAATCCAGCTTTCTGCTGTTTGGCATGCAGTACATGATGGCCGGCGCCTATGGTCTGTTGCACGGCTCGCATGTGCGCGTGGATGTGCTCTACACCAAGCTGTCGTTGCGCAAGCAGGCAGCGCTGTCGGTGGTTACCTCGGTGTTCTTCTTCATCTTCATCTTCGCGATGATCAGCACCGCCAACCGCTTCTTCTTTGACAGCCTGGCCCAGGACGAGCGCTCGGTGGAGACCTGGCAAGTGCAGTACTGGCCGGTGAAGATGTTGATGCTGGTGGGCGCCTGCCTGATCCTGCTGGCGGGTATCTCGCGCCTGATCAAGGACATCCGCATCTACGAAAAACAACTCAGGCTGGAGGTGTCGGCATGAGCACAGCAGCACAAAAATCGAGCGCGCAAGCCACGGCCACGCGCTCACGCCTGATCACCTACGGACTGTCTCTGCTGATACTGGCCGTGGTGCTGGTCGAGGCCGTCAACATCGGCTTCTACGATCCCTGGGGCGATGACTACTTTCTGTTCCGCATGCAGGGTGTGCTGGCCAATGTGTCCATGTCGACCCTGACCTGGATCATGTTCGGCTCGCTGTTCGTGCTGCTGATGGCCGGCTTGCCACTGGCCTTCGTGGCCGGTGGCCTGGGGGTGGTGTTTCTCTACCTGCTGGGGGATGCGGCGATGCTCAACATCATCCCGAGCCGCATCTTCCCGATGATGACCAACCCCGATCTGGCGGCAATCCCGCTGTTCATCTTCATGGCGACCATGCTGGAGCGGGCAGGCCTGATTGAAGAGCTGTTTGACGCGGTGTACCAGTGGATGGGCGGCCTGCACGGGGGCTTGGCGGTGGCCACCATCGTGGCCTCAACCCTCCTGGCAGCCATGGTGGGCGTGGTGGGCGCCGCCATCGTGACCATGGGCATCATCGCTCTGCCGGCCATGCTCAAGCGCAAGTACGACCCCGAGATCGCCATCGGCTCCATCATGGCCGGTGGCACCCTGGGCGTGCTGATCCCGCCGTCGATCCTGGCCATTCTGTACGCCGTGGTGGCGCAGCAGTCGGTGGGTGAGCTGTACCTGGGCAGTGTGCTGCCTGGGCTGCTGCTGTCGAGTCTCTATGTCCTGTATGTGGTGGTGCGGACCACGATCAATCCGAAGCTGGGTCCGCCGGTGCCGCTGGAAGAGCGCCTGAGCATGGGTCAGAAGCTGGTGTTGCTGCGCAGGCTCATTGCGCCCATCCTGCTGGTGGCCATGGTGCTGGGCCTCTTGTTCGCCGGCATCGCCACGCCAGTCGAGGCAGCAGGTCTGGGCAGCTTCGGTGCGATGGGCGTGGCCTTGCTGCACAAGCGGCTGTCGCTCAAGGCGCTGATCGGTGCCAGCACCGACACGGTGAAAGCCACGGCAATGGTGCTGTGGATCATCTTCGGGGCATCCATCTTCGTCGGCCTCTACATCTTGCAAGGTGGCCAGGCATTCATCACCGACACCATCCTCAGCACGGGCTTGAGTCCTTACGGCATCTTGTTGCTGATGATGATCTTGCTGGTGGTTCTGGGCATGTTCCTGGACTGGGTGGGCATCTTGTTGCTGGCGGTGCCGATCTTTGTGCCCATCATCAAGTCGCTTACGTTTGATGGCTTGTTCGGGATGCCGGGCCCTTCACCCGATTCCGTGGTGCTGTGGTTTGGCGTGCTCTACCTGATCAACATGCAGATGAGTTTTCTCTCACCGCCGTTTGGTTATGCGCTGTTCTATATCCGGGGCGTTGCGCCGCCGGAAATCAGCATGGCCACCATCTTCCGTTCGTCGCTGGTGTTCCTGGGCATTCAGGTGCTGGCCTTGTTCCTGGTCGTGGTGTTCCCGGTGATTGCCACGGGCTTGCCCGATTGGGTGTACGGACGCTGAGCGTCAGATTCAAACCCCAACCCGCTGTGCATCAGGCTGTGCGCAGCGGGGTTTTTGTTTTCAACGCAGCGGTGTTTTTGCCAGGCGCTTGGCATTGGCCACCGCTTTGCGGTGCATGGGCTCCAGGCCTTTCTGGATCATGCCGATGCCGGCCAGCTGCATTTGCGAAGCCATGGCTGCGGGCGTGGCGCCGCCATCCAGCCAGGGGTAACAGAGTGAGCGCCAGGCGGTGGTGCCCAGCGCCACCTGAGCGGTGGTGGCGTGCCCGATCATGGCCAGCCACGATTCGCCAAAAGCCAGGTGCTTTTCGTCCACCATGCGTTTGAATTCCTTGCGGTCTCGGGCTGAAGGCAGGGGGCCGGCCATGAGCATGCGGGTCACTCGGTGGGCGACCACCTGGGCCGAAGCGTTCGCCAGCTCGCTGGATTGTTGTGCGACCGCGTTGTGTTGATCGTGGGGGTGCGTAGCCATGTGCTGTCCTTGAAGGACGAGCCGGGTGCGTCTGGGAATCAGCCACATCTGGGGCTCGCGATGGCCTTCAAGGTAGCACGCTTTGGGCCAGCTTGCCGCAGAGGCCGTTTGTGCCTTCCGGGGTGTGGGCTCTGGGCCCCGCCGAAGGCTTTCTTCAAGTAGACCCCGTGTTCGTTTTAACCGCCGCCAAACCAGAATCTGCGCTTTGCCTGCGCGTCACCACGCGGGTACCAATGCCCTTGCAGGCAGGTATCGAGCAGCGAGTCTTTGCTTGCAAAGGAGGCTGATCGGTTGTTGTTGGATGCGCTGGCCAGTCCAGTGTTTCCTCCACTGGTTTTACCCCCATCCCATTTGGGTGCCTATTTTTTCTTCGGTGCTGCCTCAGGGGCTTCTTCGGCCGGCGCTGCAATTTCGTCTTCGATGATCCGCATCTCGCTGGTGCCGGTCAGGCGCTTGATTTTGAGACCCTGGTAGGTGCGCTCGACCAGCAACGTGAAGTCGCCTTCATCGATCACCGGGGGATTTCTACCCATGGTGATCCTTGTGGTCTGGTGAGCCTTGACTGTGGCCTGCAACCATGGGAATTCCGAAAGCTCTGTGCTGATAACCCGGGTGTACGTGTTCATGTTGGCGCCCGAGGGGCCTGGCGATTTCAGTTGCGCAAAACCCATGGCACCCTCCGCAGCACTTCGGGTCAAATCGCACAGTTTGCTGTAACCGCCCTCCATCAAGGTGTCGCCTTCTGATGTTTTCTGGGTGATGTTGAACTGCACGTCGTGGCTGAAATCGTCACATGCATTTTCTTTGCCATTGATCACGGCCTCATTGCTTCGGGCGAACCAGGCGTTGAGGTGGTTTTCGCCAAAAACGTAATAACCGTGTGCGTAGTACAGCGCAGCCAGCAACACGAGCCCAATAACCTTCTTCATCTTTTTCCCCCTGGATGGCGTTAAGCAATGCAGGCGATTATGACGAAGGGGCGGGCGTTAAGGTCTGGATGTGGTGTTGAATACAACGCGCAAGCAAGGGGCCGGATTGCCCTATCTCCTTGAGGGGTGCATAGCCGTAGCCGATGATGAGTCCGCTCAGGTCTTTGCGTTGCAGGCAGTAGCCTGACAACGGCCGCACGCTCATGCCTTGCTGGCCGATCTGCTGGGCCAGCAGACCGTCATCGACGGCGGCGGGCAGGTGCAGACACAGGTGCAGACCTTGCTCGGCTCCGCTGATGTGCGCGCTGTTGGGTGTGCCGGTGTTCAGACAGGGTTGCAAGGCCTCCAGCAGGCACTCGCGGCGCTCGGCATAGCTCTGGCGCGCGCGGCGCAATGCACTGCTGAAGTGACCCATTTCGATGAACTCGGCCAACGCGGCCTGCAAGGGCATCTGCCCCGGGCGGTTGAGGTCGTAGTGGGCTTGTTTGAAGGCCGGGGCCAAAGGCTTGGGCACCACCAGATAGCCCAGTTTGATGCCGGGATAAAGCACCTTCGAGAACGTGCCCATGTAGAGCACGCGGTCGTCGGTATCGAGCCCTTCCAGGCAGGAAATGGGCGGGCCGCTGAAGCGGTATTCACTGTCGTAGTCGTCCTCCAGAATCCAGGCGTTGTGCTTGCGCGCAGCGAGCAGCAGCTGCTGGCGCCTGGGCAGCGACATCACGGCGCCCGTGGGGTATTGGTGAGACGGCGTGACGTAGATCATCCGCGGTGGTTTTGCCGGGTTGGCTGCGTCGGGCTGAATGCCTTCTTCGTCGACCCGAACGGGTTCGATTGACAGCCCGGTGGCCATGAAGGCTTTCACCGCGCCCCAGTAGGCCGGGTCTTCCACCCACACGGTGTCGCCGGGATCGGCCAGCATGCGGGCACACAGTTCCAGCGATTGTTGGGTGCCGGTGGTGACGATGACCTGATCGGCATCGAGCTGCACGCTGCGAAAGACGCGCAAGTAATCGGCGATGGCGCGGCGCAGCGGCGCGTAGCCACCGGAGTTGTTGTAGTCCAGCATGTCCGGGTAAGTCATGCGCCAGTGTTTGTTTTGCAGGCGCTGCCACAGCGGCAGGGGAAAGGCGCTGAAATCGGCGATGCCGGGGGTGAACGGCTGCACCTCGAGCTCGGTGGCGCAAAAGGAGGTAGACAAGGCTTTGCCGCGCTCCGAGAGCTGGCCTGCGGGCGCCGGGCTGAGGCCGCGACGGTGGGCCTGCAGGGCTTGGCCGGGGTTGACGCGCGGCACGTTGTCGTTGACAAAGGTGCCGCTGCCCACCCGGCTGATCAGGTAGCCTTCCACGCTGAGCTGGTTGATGGCGGCCACAACCGTGTTGCGCGAGAGGTTGAGATCCTGGGCCAGGTCGCGGCTGGACGGCAGGCGCTCGCCGGCGGGCAGTTTGCCCTCGAGGATGGCGCGTCGCAAACCCTCGTAGAGCTGGCGGTGCAGGGGCAAGGCGTCCTGGGTGGCCAGGCGGGTCATTTCAGCGAGCAGGAATTCAGACAGCATGGGTTCGGTAGAGTCTTTGGGTTGCCTGATCCAGCCCACTGAGGAACCGGCTCTGCCGGGCCACCAGTGGGCCCCCACCTTCTGGGGGACGACGCGAAGCGGCGCAGGAGACGCTCCGAATTGGCACCATACGCTGGAGCCAACTGGCTCTGATTGTGATCCAATTGAGCTACCACAATCAAGGCATCCTCTGCTGAGGGCCTGTCTTTTTCGGACGGGTGTTCAGCAGAGGGTCCCCACAAGACTGGAGATTCGATGAACACACAACCGTCCTGCATGGTCTGGCTCCCTGCAGACCACCGCCTGTTGGGCGACCACGGGCATCAAATGCCTTTTCTGATGCTGGGCGACAAGTACGCCCGTGCGGTCAAGGTCGGTGCCCAGGCGCAACCGGTGATGTTTCCGCTTGCGGATGTCGCGTCCATTGACAGCTTGTTGTCGCTGGTGGACGGGGTGATGCTGACGGGTTCACCCTCCAATGTGCACCCTTCCCACTACAACGAAGACGTGGCCGATCCCAGTTTGCCGCTGGATGCGGTGCGCGATGAGCTGACGTTTGCGCTGGTCAAGGCCTGCCTACAGCAGGGTGTGCCGCTGTTGGGCGTTTGCCGCGGGTTCCAGGAAATCAATGTTTCCATGGGCGGCTCCTTGCACCAGCGTGTGCAGGAGGTGTCCGGCCTGATGGACCACCGGGAGCCTAAAGGGGCCCCCATTGAAGAACAATACGCGCCCAGCCATGCCATCTTGCCCGTACCGGGCAGTGTGTTGGCAGACTGGGCTGACGGCGCCAGCGAGGTGCGCGTCAACTCCCTCCACGGCCAGGGCATCAACCGCCTGGCGCCGGGGCTGGAGGCCATGGCCCATGCGCCCGACGGCGTGGTGGAAGCTTTTGCGGTGAAAGGGGCCACGGCCTTTGCCTTTGCGGTCCAGTTTCATCCAGAATGGCGCTGCTGGGAGTATCCGTTCTACACCGCGATCTTTGAGGCGTTTGGCGAGGCTTGCCGAGCACGCCGCAGAGAGCGCTTGACGGCCGCCCCGGCCGATCTCGCACGCGTCTGACGCGGCCCGATTTCCCTGCGATCTCCCGTTTTTTCCGACCCACACAATCACAACTCAGCGAAGGAATTGCCTATGACGACGCCACCCAAAAAAATGAGCTTTAACGATCTGGAGACCTGGCTCAATGAGCGACGGGTCACCGAGATCGAGTGCCTGGTACCAGACTTGACCGGTGTGGCGCGCGGCAAGATCCTGCCCCGCGAGAAGTTCACCGAAGACCGTGGCATGCGCTTGCCCCAAGGCATTGTGTGCATGGGTGTGACGGGGGAGTTTCCCGTGAGTGGCCCGTATTACGACGTGGTCGATCCGACCGACAAAGACATGCAGCTGCGCCCCGTGCCCGAATCGGCGCGCTTGGTGCCCTGGGCAACCGACCCCACGGCGCAGGTGATCCATGACTGCTTTGACCACGAAGGCAAGCTGGTGCCGTTTGCGCCCCGCAGCGTGTTGCGCCATGTGTGCGATCTGTATGAAGCCGAAGGCTGGGACCCGGTGGTGGCGCCTGAGCTGGAGTTTTACCTGACCGCGCGCAACACCGATCCGAACGTGCCGCTCAAATCGCCTATTGGCCGCAGTGGCCGCGCTGAGACTTCGCGCCAGGCCTATTCGATCGATGCTGTGAACGAGTTCGATCCGTTGTTCGAAGACATCTACGCTTACTGTGAGCTGATGGAGCTCAATGTGGACACGCTGATCCACGAAGTGGGCGCGGGCCAGATGGAAATCAACTTCTTCCACGCCCACCCGCTGGGCTTGGCTGACGAGGTGTTTTTCTTCAAGCGCACGGTGCGTGAAGCAGCCATGCGCCACGACATGTATGCCACTTTCATGGCCAAGCCCATCGCGGGTGAGCCTGGCAGCGCGATGCACATCCACCAAAGCATTGTCGACAAGAAAACCGGCAAGAACATCTTCAGCATGGAAGATGGCACGGAGTCAGATGCTTTCTTCCACTACATTGGCGGCTTGCAGCGCTACATCCCTTCGGCCATGGTGCTGGTGGCGCCTTATGTGAACAGCTACCGCCGCCTTTCGCGCAACTCGGCAGCACCCATCAACATCGAATGGGGCAAGGACAACCGCACCGTGGGCATCCGCTCGCCGGTCGCTTCGGCCCAGGCGCGCCGCGTGGAAAACCGCGTGATCGGTGCCGACGCCAACCCCTACATCGCCATGGCCATGACCTTGGCTTGTGGCTACCTGGGCATGAAGAACAAGCTCAAGCCCAAGCCCGAGATGAAAGGCGATGCTTATCTGGCGCCTTACTCGTTGCCACGCAGCCTGGGCGAAGCACTCGACTGGCTCAAGCGCGAGCCCGAGCTGCATGAGATTCTGGGCAAGGAGTTCGTGACCATCTATTCCGAGATCAAGGAACTGGAATACGACGAGTTCATGAAAGTGATCTCGCCCTGGGAGCGTGAGCACTTGTTGTTGCATGTTTAATTGATCCCCCCTGCGCCGCGCCTGCGGCGCGTCACCCCCCAGGGGGCAACGCTGGCGGCCTGGCAAAGCCGGTTCCGCGGCGTTCTCGGCTAGAGCGCCCCCTGTTCGGAGAGTCTGTATGAACACATCCACCCTTATTTCTCCTCCCGCTTTGGTCCAGCGCGATCAGAAGCACGACACCGCCGCGGTGCAGGCTTTGGACAGTGCGCACTTCATCCACCCGTTCACCGACCACGCGGATCTGGCTGCGCAGGGGGCCAAGGTGATCGTGAAAGCGGACAACATATATGTCTTCGATTCCGAAGGCAACAAGATGCTGGATGCGATGAGTGGCCTGTGGTGTGTGAACGCGGGGTATGCGCGCAAGGAGTTGGCCGACGCGGCGTATCAGCAGATGATGACGCTGCCGTTCTACAACAATTTCTTCAACACCACCAATGTGCCGGCGGTGAAGTTGGCGGCCAAGCTGGCGTCGCTGGCCCCGGAAGTGGGCGGTCGCAGCTTCAAGCATGTGTTCTATTCCAGCAGCGGCTCGGAGAGCAACGACACCAACGTGCGCATGGTGCGCCGCTATTGGGATCTGTTGGAGCAACCCCAGCGCAAGGTCATCATCGGCCGGTTGAATGGCTACCACGGCTCGACCATGGCGGGCGCTTCCCTGGGCGGCATGAGCGGCATGCACGCGCAGGGCGATTTGCCCATCCCCGACATCCAGCACATCGAGCAGCCCCACTTCGCTGAAGAGGGCAAGCCGGGCGAAAGCGCGGCCGACTTTGGTCTGCGCGCGGCGCGGTGGCTGGAAGAGAAAATTCTGGAAGTTGGCCCAGACCGCGTGGCCGCTTTTATCGGCGAACCGGTGCAGGGTGCCGGTGGCGTGATCATCCCCCCCGAGACCTACTGGCCTGAGATCCAGCGCATTGTCGACAAGTACGGCATTTTGCTGATTTCCGATGAGGTGATCTGCGCTTTTGGCCGACTGGGCCATTGGTTTGCCTACGAAAAATTTGGCTACAAGCCCGATCTGGTGACCTTCGCCAAAGGCGTGACCAGCGGATACATCCCTCTGGGTGGCGTGATGGTGGGCGACCGCGTGGCCAAGGTGCTGATAGAGAAGGGCGGTGAGTTCAACCACGGCTATACCTATTCAGGGCACCCGGTGGCGTGTGCGGTGGCGCTGGCGAACATCGAGCTGATGGAGCGCGAAGGCTTGGTCGACCGCGTGAAGAACGACACCGGGCCTTACCTGGCGAAGTGCTTTGAAGCGCTCAGCGCGCACCCGCTGGTGGGCGCAGCCGAGACTTGCGGGTTTGTCGGCGGCATCACGCTGGTGAAAAAGAAAGCCACCATGACCGCGTTTGACGAGAGCATGGGGGTGGGCATGATCTGCCGCAACCATTGTTTCAACAACGGGCTGATCATGCGCGCCGTGGGTGACCGCATGATCATCGCGCCGCCGCTGGTCATGACCCGGGCGCAGGTGGATGAGCTCATGGCGCTGATCCACCTCTGCCTCGACGCCACGATGGACGACCTGCGCCGTGCAGGAAAGCTTGCCTGATGTGCGCATCTGATGTGATTCTTTTGTTACAGTATTTCGTGCCCCATTCTGGGGATCGTGCTGGTCTGTAAATTGCTTGGGTGTCGGGGAGGCTTTGCTGCCCGTGCACCTGTTTTCGTCCTTGGGTTCTGTCCCACCTTTCTGGAGTGTCCCTCACCATGAAGAAACAAGTTCTGGCTTTGGCCATCTCGGCGATCCTGCTGGCCGCTTGCGGCAAAAAAGAAGAGCCGGTGGCCGCCCCAGCCGAACCGGTGGCGGCGGCATCTGTTGAGGCCGCCAAGCCAGCGGGCCCCATGCTCGATGAAGAAAAGCTGCTGAACATCTACAACTGGGCCGACTACATTCCCGAAGGCATGCTGGCCAAGTTCGAGGAAGAGACCGGTGTCAAGGTCAACTACAACACCTTTGAGACCAACGAAGCGCTGCACGCCAAATTGGTGGCCGGCAATTCGGGCTACGACATCGTGGTGCCTTCCGCTGGCTTTGCCAAGAAGCAGATCGACGGCGGGTTGTTCCAGGCCATCGACAAGAGCAAGTTGTCCAACTACGGCAACCTGAACGCAGGCTTCATGGCCAAGGTCGCCAGCGTGGACCCGGAAAACAAACACCTCGTGCCGTGGGCCTGGGGGTTCACCACGGTGGGTATCAACAAGCAAAAAGTTGAGAAGGCTTTGGGCGGCATGCCCATGCCAGAAAACGCCTGGGATCTGGTGTTTGATCCCAAGTACTCCAGCAAGTTGAAGTCCTGCGGTATCGCCTACCTGGATTCGCCCAGCGAAATCATGCCCCTGGTACTGCACTACATCGGCAAGCCTGCGTACAGCGAAGATCCGGCCGATTTCAAAGCGGCTGGTGAGTTGTTGGCCAAGGTGCGCAAAGACGTGCGCTTGTTCTCCAGCACCATGATCGATGACATCGCCAGTGGCAAAGCATGTGCTTTCGTGGGCTGGTCTGGTGACATCAACATCGCTGCCGATCGCCTGAAAGAAACCGGTGGCAAAGACGAGATCGTTCCCTTGTTGCCCACCACGGGCGGTCTGGTGTTCATCGACACCATGGCCATCCCCGTCGACGCCAAGCATGTGAACAACGCGCATGCGTTCATTGACTGGTACCTGCGCGGTGAAAACAGCGCGTCCATGGCCAACGAGATGAACTACCCCACGGCCAACACCGCGGGTATGGACGCCATCAAGCCGGAGATCAGAGACAACAAAACCATCTTCCTGGCCCAGGAAGACTTGGATCGCCTGATTCCCCCAGGTGGTTACTCCAACGAGATCGCCAGCACGCTCAACGACACCTACAACGCATTCAAGCGCGGCAAGTAAAGCGCGCGGTTGCGCGATCCAGAGGGCTGTTCTTCCCCAACCGGGTGAGCAGCCCTTTTTTTTGAGACATCCCGACAGACAAACAAACCTAAGGCCCGAACATGACAGACACGGCTGGATACCTGGTGACCGAAAGACTGGTCAAACGCTTTGACGAGGCGGTGGCAGTGGACGAGGTGTCGCTCTCCATCGCCAAGGGCGAAATTTTCGCACTGCTGGGGAGTTCGGGCTGCGGAAAGTCCACCTTGCTGCGCATGCTCGCGGGCTTCGAGAAGCCCACATCGGGGCGCATTTTTCTGGGTGGACAAGACGTGGCCAAGATGCCACCTTATGAGCGGCCCGTGAACATGATGTTCCAGTCGTATGCGCTGTTTCCCCACTTGAACATCTGGGAGAACGTGGCTTTTGGGCTCAAGCGCGAGGGACTGCCCAGCGCCGAAGTGAAGCGGCGCACCGATGAAATGCTGGGCCTGGTGCAGCTCACACCCTACGCCAAGCGCAAGCCGCACCAGCTCTCCGGTGGCCAACAGCAACGCGTGGCGCTGGCTCGCAGCCTGGCCAAGAAGCCCAAGCTGCTGTTGCTCGATGAACCACTGGGCGCGTTGGACAAGAAGCTGCGAGAGCAAACGCAGTTTGAACTGGTCAACATCATCGAGCAGGTGGGGGTGACCGTGGTGATGGTGACGCACGACCAGGAAGAGGCCATGACCATGGCCAGCCGCATCGCCATCATGAGCAAAGGGCGGGTCCTGCAGGTGGGCACACCCGAAGAAATTTACGAGCACCCGCGCAACAAGTTTGTGGCCGACTTCATCGGCAATGTGAACCTGTTTCCTGGCAAGCTCAGCGTGGACGAGACCGACCGCTGCGCTGTGACCACCGCGATCGGTGAGATCCAGGTGGGCCATGGTGTGAGCGGCACGCTGAACATGCCGGTGTCGCTGGCGGTGCGACCCGAGAAGATCGAGATCAGCAAGACGCGTCCGGACAACGTGACCTGCAACCTGTTCAAGGCGCGCGTGAAAGAGATCGGTTATCTGGGCTCGTACAACAACTACATCCTGGAAGCCTCTGATGGCTCCAAGGTGCGCACCACCGAAGCCAACAGCACGCGTTACGACCTGCAGGAAATCACCTGGGAAGACGAGGTGTACTTCTGGTGGGACAACGAGGCCGGCATCGTTTTGAGGGACTGACCGTGTCCCCCCGCGCCGGCTGTGCTGCCACCCTTCGAGGGGCAACACGGGCAACACGGGCGACCCGGCGAAGCCGGTTCCGCGGCGTTCTGGGTTGAAGGCCCGCGGCTCATAGCTTGTAGTTTCAGGAGATTTTTGATGGCTCTTTCATCGCTCCCCATGCCAGGCAAACGCTTTGTGATCGGCGTGCCGTACACATGGCTGTTTGTCTTTTTCCTGCTGCCCTTCCTGATCCTGGCGTACATCAGTTTTGTGGACATGGGCAGTGACATCAGTCCGTTCAAGCCGATCTGGGATCCGGTGTCGGGTGTCTTGCACCTGAAGTACGAGAACTACCTCTCCATCTTCCGCACGGAAGAGGGCGCGCCGTGGTTCCAGACCTTGTATGTGGAGGCTTATGTCCGCTCCATCTGGTACGCATTGATCACCGCTGTCTTGTGCCTGCTGATCGGCTACCCGTTTTCCTATTTCGTTGCGCGCTCCGAGCCCAGTGTGCGGCCCGCGTTGTTGCTCATGGTGATGCTGCCGTTCTGGACCTCGTTTTTGCTGCGCGTTTACGCCTGGAAAGGGCTGCTGGCCGACCAGGGCGTGATCAACCGTTTCATGATGGCCGTGGGCATCATCGACGAGCCCATCCGCATGCTCTACACCGATATCTCCATGCTGGTGGGCATGACCTACGTGTACCTGCCCTTCATGGTCCTGCCGCTGTACGCCACCCTGGTGAAAATGGATTTCCGTTTGCTGGAAGCCGCTTACGACCTGGGCACCACGCCGTTCAAGGCGTTCTGGCTGGTGACCGTGCCGCTGTCCAAGGCGGGCATCATTGCTGGCTTCATGCTGGTGTTCATTCCCTGTGTGGGTGAGTTTGTGATCCCCTCGCTGCTGGGCGGGCCGGAGAACCTGATGATTGGCCGCGTGGTGTGGGACGAAATGTTCACCGCCAACGACTGGCCCAAGGCCACGGCTCTGGCGGTGACCATGATCGCGCTGATCATCGTGCCGCTGGCCATTTATTACCACTACGCCGGTGATCCGGAAGCGAAATGACCCCCTTGAATTGGGCTCACCCTGAGCCGGGCTTCACTTCGTGGCCCGTCACCCCTCAAGGGGCAACGCTGGCCGACCGGCAAAGCCGGACCGGCGGCGTTCTGGGTTGGGCGTCCCCGTTTTCAAAGCTATGTGGCGTGAAGGATTTTTGACATGAAACAACTGCTCGAAAAGTACTTTGGCAAGTTCTGGATGGCGTTGGTGTACGGGTTTCTGTACATCCCGCTGTTCTTCATGATCGTGTTCAGCTTCAACAGCACACGGCAAGACGCGCGCTTCACCGGTTTTTCGATGCGCTGGTACGAATCGCTGATGCGCGACAGCCGCATCGTGGATGGCTTTTTCACCTCGGTGAAGGTGGCTGCGATCACGGGTCTGCTCTCGGTTGTGCTGGCAACGTTTGCGGCTTTCGTGCTGGTGCGCTACCGCCGCTTTCTTGGGCGCACGATTTTCTCGGGCATGGTGAACGCGCCGTTGGTGATGCCCGAGGTGATCATTGGTCTGTCGTTGCTGTTGCTGGCCGTGGGCGCACAAAATGCGTTTGGCTGGCCCGAGCGCGGCCTGCTCACCATCATCGTGGGTCATACGCTGCTGGGCATGGCCTACGGCATGGTGGTGGTGCAAAGCCGCTTGCTGGAGATGGACCGCAGCATCGAAGAGGCCGCCATGGATCTGGGGGCGAAGCCGATTCAGGTGTTTTTCCTGATCACGCTGCCCAATATTTTCCAGGCCCTTCTGGCGGCGTTCCTGCTGGCTTTCACCCTGTCGTTTGACGACGTGGTGATCGCCGAATTCCTCTCCGGCCCGGGGGTGAATACCTTGCCGCAGGTGATCTTCGGCTACGCCCGGCGCGGCATCAACCCCACGATCTATGCAGCGGCCACGCTGTTGATCACGACAGTGACGGTGGTGATCGTCGGCTACGCCTTCTGGGTGGCTCGGTCCACACGCCGCCGCGAGCGCGAAATCCAGGCGGCGACGCGGGCGGAAATGGCGGCGTTGTCGACCACCGCCTGACCGGGCCGAAAAGGGGGCCTGTGGGGTGACACTGGACGCCTGCGTCCACGGCAAAGTGGATCGCTCCGAGGTGGCTTTTTCGGCGTAGCATGGTGCCAATGGATTCCCATGGAAAGACCTGTATGACCGATAGAACCCTCCCCAAATTTGACGGACGCGCCTTCATCAATGGCGACCGTGTGGCTGCGCTCGACGGCCAGACCTTTGACTGCATTTCCCCGGTGGATGGCCGTTTGCTGACCACCGTCGCCCGCAGTGGCGAGGCCGATATCAATGCCGCCGTGGCGGCAGCACGGGCCGCGTTTGAAGACCGCCGCTGGAGCGGCATGGCGCCGGCTGCGCGCAAGCGCGTGATGATCAAGTTTGCCGATCTGGTGTCTGCGGCTGGCGACGAGCTGGCGCTGACCGAGGCGCTGGACATGGGCAAGCCGGTGAAGTACGCCAAGGGTGTGGACGTGAACGCCGCAGCCAACTGCATCCGCTGGTACGGCGAAGCGGTGGACAAGGTGTACGATGAAATCGCGCCCACGGCCGACACGGCACTGGCGCTGATCACGCGCCAGCCGGTGGGCGTGGTGGGTGTGATCGTGCCGTGGAATTACCCCATGATCATGGCGGCCTGGAAGATCGCGCCGGCGCTGGCCGCCGGCAATTCGGTGGTGCTGAAACCCAGCGAAAAGTCACCTTTGACCGCGCTGCGCCTGGCCGAGCTGGCCTTGGCCGCCGGCATTCCGCCTGGGGTGTTCAACGTGGTGCCCGGTTTTGGCAAAGAGGCGGGCAGCCCGCTGGCCTTGCACATGGATGTGGATTGCATTGCCTTCACCGGCTCGACGCCGGTGGGCAAGCAGATCCATGTGATGGCGGGGCAGAGCAACCTCAAGCGCGCCTGGACGGAGCTGGGCGGCAAATCACCCAACATCGTGTTTGCCGATTGCCCCGATCTGGACCGTGCCGTGGAAGCCGCCGTGGGCAGCATCTTCTTCAACCAGGGTGAGAGCTGCAACGCACCCTCTCGCTTGTTCGTCGAAGAAAGCATCAAGGACGCCTTCCTGGAAAAAGCGCTCAAGCTGGTGCCGGGTTACGAGCCGGGCAACCCGCTGGACCCCAACACGGTGATGGGCGCGATCGTGGACCAAGTGCAACTCGACAACGTGATGCGCTACATCGGCCTGGGCAATAGCGAAGGCGCGAAGCTGCTGGCCGGCGGCTCGTTGGCTTCACCAGTGGCGGGCGGTTGTTATGTACAGCCCACGATTTTTGACGGCGTGACGCCCGAGATGACGATTGCGCGCGAAGAAATCTTCGGCCCGGTGTTGTCGGTGTTGAGCTTCACCGATGCGGCCGATGTGGTCAAGCAGGCTAACGCCAGCGTGTATGGTTTGCAGGCTGCGGTGTGGACACGCGACATCAACAAAGCCCATGGTGTGGCACGGGCTTTGCGTGCAGGGACGGTGCATGTGAATTCTTACGACGAAGATGACATCACGGTGCCGTTTGGCGGCTTCAAGCAAAGTGGCGTGGGGCGCGACAAATCGCTGCACGCGTTTGACAAGTACACCGAGACCAAGACGACCTGGATCAGGATAGACAGCCCTTTTTAACCCCCGCGCCGCGTCGCGTCACCCCCCAGGGGGCGGCACTGGCGGCCGGGCAAAGCCCGTTCCGCGGTGCCCTGGGTTGAGACATTTCGAGCCGGACACATTTTTCTTTCATTGGAGATTTCCATGAACGCCATGAACGACATCAAGACCGATCACACCAACGCCGCCTGGCATGCCCGCCGTCTCGCCGCCACGCCGCGGGGTGTGGGGGTGATGAGCGACTTTTTCATTGAGCGTGCGAAGAACGCCGAGCTTTGGGACATTGAGGGACGCCGCTTCATCGATTTCGCGGGCGGTATCGCGGTGCTGAACACCGGCCATGTGCACCCCAAGGTGCAGGCAGCGATTGCGGCACAGCTGGAGCGTTTCACGCACAGTTGTTACCAGGTGGTGCCATACACAGCGTACGTGTCGCTGGCCGAGCGCATCAACGCCATCGTGCCCATCGACGGGCCGGTGAAAACGGCATTCTTCACGACCGGCGCTGAAGCCGTGGAGAACGCGGTGAAGATCGCGCGCTCTTCTACCGGGCGCAGTGGCGTGATCGCCTTTGGTGGCGCCTTCCATGGTCGCAGCCTGTTTGCGGTGGCCATGACGGGCAAGGTGCAGCCGTACAAGGT
Source organism: Hydrogenophaga sp. PAMC20947 (assembly GCF_004795855.1). NCBI lineage: Bacteria > Pseudomonadati > Pseudomonadota > Betaproteobacteria > Burkholderiales > Comamonadaceae > Hydrogenophaga > Hydrogenophaga sp. PAMC20947. The sequence goes on along the minus strand of NZ_CP039252.1, from coordinate 3,713,076 downwards.
GGGCTTTGGTCCGTTCCCGCCCGAGATTTACCATGTGCCGTTTCCTTGCCATTGTTCGTCGCTGGACGACACCAAGCACGCGATGGAGCAGCTGTTCAAGTGCGATATCGATCCGTCGCGCGTGGCGGCCATCATCTTTGAGCCAGTGCAGGGCGAGGGCGGTTTCAACCCGATCCAGCCCGAGGCGGTGAAGTGGCTTCGAGAGCTGTGTGATCAACACGGCATCTTGCTGATCGCCGACGAGGTGCAGACCGGTTTTGCGCGCACGGGCAAGATGTTTGCCATGGAGCACTACGGCGTGAGCCCTGATCTGATGACGCTGGCCAAGAGCATGGCGGGCGGCACCACGCTGTCGGCCGTGTGCGGCAAGCAGGCCATCATGGACGGTCCTTCGCCTGGTGGGCTGGGTGGCACCTATGCGGGCAATCCGCTGGCCGTGGCCGCTTCGCATGCGGTGCTGGATGTGATGGCAGAAGAAAAGCTGCCCGAGCGGGCGCAGAAGCTGGGCGATGAGCTGATCGTTCGCCTGAACGCCGCCAAGGCCAAGTACACGCGCATGGGCGATGTGCGCGGCCTGGGCGCCATGGTGGCTTGTGAGTTCGTTGTTCCGGCCACGGGTGCACCCGATGCCGACATGACGAAGAAGGTGCAGGCGGCTGCACTCAAGCGGGGTTTGTTGCTGTTGACCTGCGGCGTCTACGGCAATGTGATGCGCTTCTTGTTCCCGTTGACCATCGAAGACACGGTGTTTGCGGAAGGTCTGGATGTGTTCGATGCGGCATTGGCGGAGGCTTTGGGCTGACAGCGCCACGCTGCGCAGGCCGAACGCAAAGCGGGTGAAGTCGTTGCCGATTTCACCCGCTTTTTTTGTGGGCAGTGCTTATTTCTTCTTCATTGCACAGGTGCTGAAGCCCAGCATGGCGTAGGGCGGGCACCAGCCCATGAGGGCGGTGGCCAGCGGCACGATGCCGATCCAGCCCCAGACGCCGATGGTGCCGGTGAGGGTGGCGGCGATCAAGGCCACGCCGATGGCGATGCGCACGATGCGGTCGAGGCTGCCGATGTTTTTGGTCATGTGAGTGCTCCTGGAAAACGGTGGAGGTGTCCGCTGATCGTCAAGTTTGGCCAGCGGGTCTGATGTGATTGGACACCCGGCGCGCGCTTTTCTGTGTGACCTGGGTCACCAAGGCGTGTATCTGGGCGGATTCACCGGGCGATCAGGGCGGCGGCAGCCCGCAAACCGGCGCTGTTTCGGATGGTGATGCATTCGCGGGAGAGTTCGACCAGACCCTCGCGCTCAAAGCGGTGCAGCAGGCGGGTGACGATCTCGCGCACGGTGCCCAGCTCGTCAGCCAGGGTCTGGTGGGTGGCGCGCACCTGGGCGCCATGGCCAAGCAGAGCGGCCGCCAGGCGGCTGTCGAGCTGCTGAAACGCCACGGCATCGATCAACGCAGTGAGGTCGGCCATGCGTTCTGCAAACAGGCCCAACACGTAGCCGCGAAAGCTGGCATCGGCCAGCGCGGTATCAAAGTCGGCGGGTGAGAGCAGGGCCAGGGTGGTGGGGCCGGTGGCCACGCCATGGGCCGAAAGCGGCTGGCCCGCGAAGAGGCTGGCGGACGACACCAGGCACATCTCACCCGGCCGCACGCGGTACAGCTCCAGTGCGCGGCCGTTGGCGCCGCTGCGGGAAACGCGCACCTCGCCGCGGATCACCATGGGGAAGCCCTGGCAGGCCTGGTTTTCCTCAAACAGCGCTGTGCCCGCTGGTACGGTCATGAGGGGCAGCCGGGGCAGCAGCTCGGGCAAGCCCGCCAGTGCCGGGTAGAGCGATAGCAGTTGCTGGGTACTGTCGGGTGTGTCGGTCATGCGCCATTGTAGGATTGAGCTGGGCGCGGAATCACGTGGCAGTGGCCGATATAGATTCGAATGATTGAATAAAGTTCGTTCGAACTAATTGAATGATGGCTTCAAGCGGTTTGAGCTTGTGCGGCCTGGTGATTCCCTACACTGAGGGCTCTATGCAAGCCTCTCACCCCCGTTATCACTGGATGGCCCGATTGCTGCACGCCTTGTTGGGTGTGGCGCTTGTGGGTCTGTTCGCCGTTGGGCTGTACATGGCCGATCTGCCGTTTTCGCCCGATCGCCTGAAACTCTACAACTGGCACAAGTGGGCTGGGGTGACGATCCTGACGTTGTCGTTTGTGCGCCTGATGTGGCGCCTGACCCACCGGCCGCCAGCCCTGCCCGCGGCCATTGAGCAGGCTATGCCTGCCTGGCAACGCTTTGCACACCACGCAACGCATCTCGGTTTGTACGTGCTGTTTTTCGCCGTGCCACTCGCCGGCTGGGCCTACAGCTCGGCGGCAGGCTTCCCCATCGTGCCGTTTGGCCTGTTCCAGCTGCCCGATTTTGTGCCGGTGAGCGAAGGTCTGGCCGACTTCATGAAGCCCGTGCACAAGTACGCGGCTTACAGCTTGGCGGCCCTGGTGGTCCTGCATGTGGCGGGGGCCCTGAAGCACCGCTTTGTGGACCGCGACGGGTTGTTGCAGCGCATGGCCTTTGGCAACGCATAAGAACAAACCCCTGCGCCGCCACACGCATTCCCTCGAATTTTCTGGAGTCCCGTCATGATTGCCCGTTTTCTATTTCCCTTCACCCTCGCCGCTGCTGCCTTGCTCCCATTGGCTGCTCAGGCTGAGCAGGCGTTGGTGCCCGCGCAGAGCGAGATCCAGTTTGTGAGCAAGCAGATGGGCGTGCCGGTTGAAGGCAAGTTCAAGACCTTCAGCGCCCAGGTGGCCTTTGATCCGGCCAAGCTGGCCACGAGCAAGATCGCCTTCACGGTGGACACGGGCAGCGCTGACATCAGTCGCGAAGCCAACGCCGAGCTGCCCAAGTCGGTGTGGTTCAATGTGGCAGCCTTTCCCAGGGCCACATTCCAGTCCAGCAACATCAAACGGGTCAACACGACCCAGTTTGAGGTGGCCGGCAAGCTCAGCATCAAGGGTGTGAGCAGTGACGTGGTGGTACCCGTGACCCTGGCCCAGAGCGGCGGCACCACGACCGCTACCGGGGCCTTTCCCATCAAACGCCTGACTTTCCGTATTGGCGAGCAAGAGTGGTCGGACACCTCAATGGTGGCCGACGACGTACAGGTGAAGTTCAAGCTGACTTTGACCGGCGTGCCCAAGCTCTGATTTCTTCCTTTTTCCCTGTTTTCCTCCCAACCCCTTTTCAGGAGTACCGATATGCGCACATCCCTCACCCTGCTGGCCGCTGCCGCCGTTTTGTCCACCGCGGGCATCGCCCAGGCCGCTGACTACGCGATCGACCCGACCCACACCTTTGCCACGTTTGAGATTGGTCACTTCGGCGCCAGCGTGAACCGCGCCCGTTTCGAAAAGAAAGAGGGCACGATCAGCTTCGACAAGGCCGCCAAGACCGGCAAAGTCGACATCAGCTTCGACATTGCTTCGGTCAGCTCCGGCACCGCTGCTTTCGACAAGCACCTGCAAAGCGCTGACATCCTCAACGCCGCCAAATTCCCCAAGGCGCGCTTCGTGTCCGATAAGGTGGTCTTTAACGGCGACAAAGTCAGCGAAGTCATGGGCCAGCTGACACTGCTGGACAAGACCCAGCCTGTGACGCTGAAGGCCAACCAGTTCAACTGCTACGAAAGCCCGATGCTCAAGCGTGAAGTGTGTGGCGGCGACTTTGAGGCCACCATCGACCGCACCGCCTTCGGCGTGAACTACGGCGTGGACTGGGGCTTCCCGAAGAATGTGCGCCTGGTGTTGCAGGTTGAGGCGGTGAAGCAGTAATCTGTTGATGCCCTTTCGCCGCTGACGCCGCCTCTCCCCATGGGGGCCACGCTGGTGGCCCGGTCGAGCCGATTGCATGGTGTGAGCTGGGTTGGGGCGGGTGCGCCGGCAGGGGTGTCTTGCGCTGATCGCTTCGATAAAAAGCCCGCTGTTGCGGGCTTTTTCATGGGCGGGTGGCTTGTTCCAGGCTTTCCAGAAAATGCAGTGCGTGCACACGGTCCTCGCCGCACATCTCGTCGTTGGGCGGCAGGGAGCTGCACACCGCAGGCCGCTCCGGTAACCCAAACAGTTTGCACATCAGGGCTTCGTCCAGATGGGGGCAGGGCAGGCCTGCCGGTTTGCCATGTGGCAAACCTGGCATGGGGCTGCTGATCGAGGGGGCGATGCAGCAGGCGGCGCAGCCAGGGCGGCAGTTCATCAGGCTTTCTGAAACTGCTTCGTGGCCCACAGCACCTGATCGACCACGCTTTTCGCGCCGGCGCGTGCTGCGTCGGTGGAGAGCTGGCCATCGGGGTCGAATGCTTCGTGCGCTTTTGAAAGGGCGAACTGCTTGGGTGCGACCCAGCATTGCAGGTTCAGCATCAGAGGCGTGAGGTGGCTCAGGCTGCGCAAGCCCCCGAGCGCGCCGGGTGAGGCCGACAGCAGGCCGACCACTTTGCCAGTGAAAGCCTTGGTGCCGTTGCTCCACTCGGGGTCGCCCTTGATGGGGCTGGATACCCAGTCGAGGGTGTTTTTCAGCAAGGCGGTGTAGCTGCCGTTGTATTCGGGTGAGCAAATCAGCCAGGCGGGGTGGGCGTGGAAGATCTCTTTCAGGCGCACCACGTCGCGCGGTGTGCCCTTGGCTTCGAGATCGGCGTTGTAGAGCGGCACGTCGAAGCCGGCCAGCTCCAGGTGGGTGACTTGTGCGCCCTCGGCGGTGGCCATGGTTGCCACGGCGCCAGCGAGTTGGCGGTTCCAGGATTGGGCGCGGGTGCTGCCCGCAAAGACGAGGGTAGGAATGGGGGTGTTCATGGTGGCATTGTCGGTGATGTGCCGGCGCTTCACTGGGCAGGCCGCGGGCAAAGGTGGGACAATCAGCGGTCTCCAGCCGGGCCCGGTCAAGCCTTGGCGAGGTGTGTTTCACGTGAAACACCCTTGAATCCTTTCTCTCGTTTGTCGGGCACAACGGCCAGTGTGTGCCCTGGAGTTTTCACCATGTTGTACCCCCAGGAATTTGATGTGATCGTCGTTGGCGGTGGCCACGCCGGCACCGAGGCCGCGCTCGCCGCCGCGCGCATGGGCAGCAAGACGCTGCTGCTCACCCACAACATCGAGACGCTCGGGCAGATGAGCTGCAACCCCAGCATCGGCGGCATTGGCAAGGGCCATCTGGTGAAAGAGATTGACGCGTTGGGCGGCGCCATGGCGCTCGCCACCGACGAGGGCGGCATCCAGTTTCGCATTCTCAACAGCTCCAAGGGCCCGGCGGTACGTGCCACGCGGGCCCAGGCCGACCGAATTCTCTACAAGGCGGCCATCCGCCGCATGCTGGAAAACCAGCCCAACCTCTGGCTGTTCCAGCAGGCTGTGGACGATCTGATGATCGAGGGCGATCGGGTGGTCGGTGCCGTGACCCAGGTCGGTATCCAGTTTCGCGGCCGCACCGTGGTTCTGACCGCGGGCACTTTCCTGGATGGCAAGATCCATGTGGGTCTGAGCAACTACGCGGCTGGCCGGGCGGGCGATCCGCCGGCCGTGAGCCTGTCGGCTCGGCTGAAAGAGCTGAACTTGCCGCAGGCCCGCCTGAAAACGGGCACACCACCCCGCATTGACGGGCGCAGCATCGACTATTCCAAGTGCACGGTTCAGCCAGGGGATGGCGTTCCCGGCGGCATGAACGCCCACCTGCCTGTGCCCGTGTTCAGTTTCATGGGGGGCGCCATTGCCCATCCGCAGCAAGTGCCCTGCTGGATCACCCACACCAATGAGCGCACCCACGAGATCATCCGTTCCGGCTTTGACCGCAGCCCCATGTTCACGGGGAAGATAGAAGGCGTGGGCCCGCGTTATTGCCCAAGCGTGGAAGACAAGGTCAACCGCTTCGCGGACAAAGACAGCCACCAGATTTTTCTGGAGCCGGAAGGGCTGACCACCCACGAGGTTTATCCCAACGGGATCTCCACCAGTCTGCCTTTCGATATCCAGTACGATTTGGTGCGCAGCATGGCAGGCATGGAAAACGCCCACATCTTGCGCCCGGGCTATGCGATCGAATACGATTACTTCGACCCGCGTTCGCTCAAGAACAGTTTCGAGACCCGTCAGATTCAGGGTTTGTTCTTTGCAGGGCAGATCAATGGCACGACCGGCTACGAAGAGGCCGCGGCCCAGGGTTTGTTTGCCGGGCTCAATGCCGCGCTGCAGTGCCGGGGTGAAGCCGCGTGGCTGCCGCGCCGGGACGAGGCTTACCTTGGGGTATTGGTGGATGATTTGGTGACGCAGGGCGTCACCGAGCCCTACCGCATGTTCACCAGCCGGGCGGAGTTCCGCCTGCAGCTGCGCGAAGACAACGCCGACATGCGCCTCACCGAAGCAGGGCGCCAGATGGGCCTGGTGGACGATGCGCGCTGGGAGGCCTTCAGCCGCAAGCGCGATGCCGTTTCACGTGAGACAGAGCGGCTCAAAGCCACCTGGGTGAATCCGCGCAATCTGCCCCCTGTGGAAAGTGAACGGGTCCTGGGTAAAGCCATTGAGCATGAGCACAACCTGTTTGATTTGCTGCGTCGGCCTGGTGTGCACTACGACGCGCTCATGGCCATGAACGACCGGCAGCACGTGCACTCAGATGTTTCACGTGAAACCTTGGGCGACCTGCACGACGCTGTTGTGGAGCAGGTGGAGATCGCGGCCAAATACGCGGGCTACATCGAGCGGCAGAAGTCTGAGGTCGAGCGCTCGGTTCACTACGAAGGGCTCAAGCTTCCGGTGGATCTGGATTACTTGCAAGTCGCGGCTTTGTCGTTTGAGGCCCGGCAAAAGCTGGCCAAGCACCGCCCGGAGACGCTGGGGCAGGCTGCGCGCATCTCTGGCATCACGCCGGCCAGCATCTCCCTGTTGCTGGTCCACCTGAAGAAAGGTGGCTTCAAGGGGTTTGCCGCCGTCCAGGGTGCCGCTGCTGAAAACGTATCCGCAGCATGAGCCGGGATGTGCTGACGGCAGGCCTGCGGTCACTGGACTTGCCTTTGAGCGATGCTCAGGTGTCGCAATTGCTCGATTACCTGGCGCTGCTGCAAAAGTGGAACAAGGTCTACAACCTCACGGCGGTGCGCGACCCGGCTGAGATGCTGACGCACCACCTGCTCGACAGCTTGGCAGCCATAGGGCCCTTGCGGCGCGAAATTGCCAATGCGGAGTTGAGTGGTCGGGTTCGCCTGCTCGATGTGGGTTCGGGTGGTGGCTTGCCCGGCGTGGTGATCGCTATTGTGTGCCCTCAGATCGATGTGAGCTGCGTGGACACGGTGGGCAAGAAGGCTGCTTTTGTGCAGCAGGCTGCGGCCACGATGGGCCTACCCAATCTGCGTGGCGTGCACGCCCGCGTGGAGTCTCTCAAGGCGGAGCAGGGCGGGGGCTTTGACGTGGTCTGTTCCCGGGCCTTTGCTTCGCTGCCCGACTTCACGGGTTGGTCGCGTGCTGCGCTCAAGACGGGTGCTGTGTGGATGGCCATGAAGGGCAAACACCCGACAGAAGAGCTGAAGTCTTTGCCCGCCGATGTGGCTGTGTTTCACGTGGAACAGCTGCAAGTGCCGGGTCTGGACGCCGAGCGCTGCATCATCTGGATGCGTCCAGCCGTCGGCTGATTTGTTGTTTCCGGGCGGAAACGTTGCGAAGGAAGCCGACCATGGCGCCAATGCAGGGCGCCTCACGTAAACTCGGCGCTCACCCCGGAGAGTTTTACCCATGTTCGGCATCGCAGACTACGGCGCATTTGTGGCTGCCATCGTTCTTTTTTTGGCCATTCCCGGTCCTGGCAACCTGGCGCTCATCACCTCGACGAGCAAGGGCGGATTGCGCGGCGGTATGGCTGCGACCATGGGCGTGATCGCTGGGGACCAGGTCTTGATGTGGATGGCCGTGGCGGGTGTGGCGGCCTTGCTGGCGACCTATCCCGCCGCATTTCATCTGGTGCAGTGGCTGGGCGCAGCGTACCTGGCCTGGCTGGGCTTCAAGATGCTGATGGCCAGGCCAGGCGGCCAGCCGGTGCTCAACATCAAGCCTCACCACTTTTTCCAGCAGGCGCTGACCATCACCCTGCTGAACCCCAAGGCCATCGTTTTTTACATGGCGTTTTTTCCGCTGTTTGTGGATCCCGTCCGCCATCAGGGATTGCTGACCTTCGGCGCCATGGCGATCACCGTGGCAGCGCTCACATTTTTGTACGGATTGGGGGCGACCTTGTTGACCCACTTTCTGGCTGAGCGCATGCGCGCCAACCCTGTCATTTCCCGCACGCTGAACAAGTTGGCGGGTGTTTTCCTGATTGGCTTCGGCGTGAAGCTGGCCTTGTCCAAATAACCATCGAGACCGCACATGGCTAAGATTTTTTGCGTGGCGAACCAAAAGGGCGGGGTGGGCAAGACCACCACCACCGTCAACCTGGCCGCTGGTTTGGCCAAAGTAGGGCAACGCGTGCTCATGGTGGACCTGGACCCCCAGGGCAACGCCACCATGGGTTCGGGCGTGGACAAGCGCGCCATGGCCTTGTCGGTCTACGACGTGTTGCTGGAGTCGGCCACAGTGAGTGAGGCCACGATCTACGCCGAGCCTTGTGGCTACCACGTGCTTGGGGCCAATCGCGAGCTGGCGGGCGCCGAGGTGGAGCTGGTGGAGCTGGACCGCCGAGACAAGCGCCTGAAAACCGCGCTGGCTGCGGTGGATGGCGACTATGACTTTGTCCTGATCGATTGCCCGCCGTCGCTCAGCATGCTCACGCTCAATGGCTTGTGCGCCGCCCACGGCGTGATCGTGCCCATGCAGTGTGAGTATTTCGCACTGGAAGGGCTCACCGATCTGGTCAACACCATCAAGCAGGTGCATGCCAACCTCAACCGCGATCTGCAGATCATCGGTCTGCTGCGTGTCATGTTTGATCCCCGCATCACCCTGCAGCAGCAGGTCAGCGATCAGCTCAAAACCCACTTTGGCGACAAAGTGTTTGAGAGTGTGATTCCTCGCAATGTGCGCCTGGCCGAAGCGCCCAGCTATGGGCTGCCCGGCGTGGTGTTTGACCCCAATGCCCGAGGCAGCCAGGCCTTTGTCGCCTTCGCCCAGGAAATGGTTGAACGCATCAAGTCCATGTGATCGATTGAACCCATTGTTCCACGTGAAACCTTCCAGCACGCTCTTGCTCCCAGGCTGGCAAAACAGCACTCCCGACCATTGGCAAAGCCACTGGGAGGCCGTGTATGGCTACCACCGCGTCGAACAGCACGACTGGATGACACCCAAGCGAGGTGACTGGATGGCACGGCTGGAAGAGGTGATTCTCGACGCCGATGAGCCTGTTGTGCTGGTGGCGCACAGCTTGGGCTGCATCCTCACCGCCGCCTGGGCCTCGCACTCAAAGAACACCCACCGTGTCAAAGCGGCTTTTCTGGTGGCTCCTGGTGATGCCGAGCGCGACGCGCTGCGCGACATACTGCCCAGCTGGTCACCCATTCCCATGGCGCCGCTGCCGTTTCCCAGCTTGCTGGTGGGCAGCCAAGACGACCCGTATTGCCCCTTTGAGCGCGTGCAGGCGATGGCACTGGCCTGGGGTTCGGACTTTTGGGATCTGGGTCACGCGGGGCACATCAATGCCGGGACGGGGCTTGGAGACTGGCCGCAAGGCCATGAGAAATTCCTTCAATTTGTTGATCTGAAAGCAATCTGACCATGGCAACCAAAAAACCCAAAGGCCTCGGCCGTGGACTCGAAGCCCTGCTGGGTCCCAAAGTGGTGGACGCCGCTTCGCCCGATGCGCAGGAAAATGGGCGTGTTGCCCAGTTGCCGTCCAGCCTGCCCCTGACCGAGCTGGTGGCGGGCCAGTACCAGCCGCGAACCCATATGGACGAGGGCGCGTTGTATGAGCTGGCCGAGTCCATCAAGTTGCAAGGCGTGATGCAGCCGATTCTGGTGCGCCAGCTCACCAGTGGCGACAACGCGGGCAAGTACGAAATCATCGCGGGTGAGCGGCGTTTCCGGGCGTCCAAATTGGCTGGGCTGGCGAGCGTTCCCGTGTTGGTTCGCGATGTGCCCGACGAAACCGCCGCGGCCATGGCGCTGATCGAGAACATGCAGCGCGAAGACCTGAATCCGCTGGAGGAAGCCCAGGGCTTGCAACGCCTGGTGAAAGAGTTTGGGCTCACCCACGAACAGGCGGCTCAGGCGGTAGGGCGCTCGCGCAGCGCGGCCAGCAATTTGCTGCGCTTGCTGCAGCTGGCTGAGCCAGTGCAGACCATGCTGATGGCGGGAGATCTGGACATGGGCCATGCCCGAGCCTTGCTCACGCTGGACAGAGCCACCCAGATCACGGCAGGCACCCAGATTGCCTCCAAGAAGATGTCGGTGCGCGAGGCCGAAAGTCTGGTGAAGAAGCTGAGCGCCGAGTTCGCGCTGGCACCTCAGACGCTCAAGAAAGAGAAGTCACGCGACATCAAGCGCGTGGAAGAAGAACTCTCCGACCTGCTCACCGCCGATGTTGAAGTGCGCGTGAAAAAGCGCGTCAAGCGCCACGGGCGTTTTGAGGAAATGGGTGAATTGGCGATCCAGTTTGGCTCCCTCGACGAGCTCAATGGTCTGATCGACAAGCTCAGGAAGTAAGCCGCCTGAGCGGCCCATTCCGAGGTGTGCGCTGGGCGGTTGCCGCGTCTGCCCGTGCATGTGCATTGCATGCCACGCTCATCTTGGGCCGCCTTGGCGTTGGGCGCCGGGTTTCGGGTATGGCTTGCCGCGTTGTCGGGTGAGGGCATGCAAACTTCGAACCATCAGAACGGAGAAGACACCCACCCTTCAGCGGACGGTACCGAGCATGGCCTTTTAAGCGAATATAAAATCGGTTAAACTCGCGTCCGTGAAACCCAAAGACGATCAAAAACTCGAAGCCATTGCCCAGGCGACCTACCTGTGCGTGCACGAACGCGGCATGCGTGCCCTGACGCTGGCGGAGATCGCCCGGCGGGCGGGTGTGGCCACCAGCACGCTCTACGTCTACTTCCCAAACAAGCAGGCACTGCTGGATGCGCTGTACGAGCGGGCCAAGACGGCTGCCGTGGCCCAACTCATGGGGGCGGACGAAAACAGTCAGCCCGTGAAGGCGCGCATGCGCCGCATCTGGCTGGCTCTCCTGGCGCTGCGGCTGCGCCAGCCCGAGCAACAGGTGTTCATGGAGCAGTACGCCAGCTCCGAATACATGAGCGAACACAACCGAACGCTGGGCACCCGCCTGAGCGCCGTGTTCGTCGCGCTGGTACAGCAGGGGCAGGACGAAGAGCTCCTGAAACCGATAGCGGTGCCATTCCACCAGATATGCCTGCTGGGCACTGTTCAGGAAACCGCCAAGCTGATCGCGCAGCAAGGGCTGCCCGACGACGACGCCACGCGAAACACCGCCTTCATTCTCTGCTGGGATGCCATGAAAGCCTGATGGCCGGCCCGTCTCCATTTTTTTGGTATTTAACCGAATTAATATTCACTTAAAACGTTTGATGACCAGCATTCGCAAGCGCACCCAGGCAAACGCCCGATGCGCCCCAACCCCAGCAACCCAAGGAAAATCATGAAAACCATCCTCATCACAGGCGCCTCCAGCGGCATTGGTCGCGCCACCGCACTGCATTTCCAGGCCGCTGGCTGGAATGTCGCCGCCACCATGCGCAAACCCGCCGATGGCAAGGACCTCGCAGGCCTGGAGCGCGTGGCTGTGTTGCCCCTCGACGTGACCGATCGCGCCAGCATCGAAGCCGCAATCCAGGCCACGCTCGACCGGTTTGGCGGTATCGACGTGTTGCTCAACAACGCAGGCTATGGCCTGGCGGGCCCCATGGAAGCGGTGGAACCCGCTCAGCTGGAACGCCAGTTCGCGACGAACGTGTTTGGCCCGGTGTACACCATGCAAGCCTGCCTGCCGCACTTCCGGGCCCGAAGCAGCGGTCTGATCATCAACGTCACGTCGATCGGTGGTCGCCTCGCGTTGCCGTTCAATTCCCTTTACCACGGCACCAAATTTGGCCTGGAAGGCATTTCTGAATCGCTGGCGCTGGAGTTGCAACCACTGGGCATTCAGGTCAAGCTGGTGGAGCCGGGCGGTGTGCGCACCGATTTCGCTGGCCGCTCGCTGGACTTCATGCAAAAGCCTGGCCTCTCGGCCTACGACGCATCGCTGCAGGGCGCCATGAGCGTTTTCAGGGACCCCGCGCGCGGGCAAAACTACTCGGACCCTGCACAGATTGCCACCGTGATCTACGCGGCCGCCACCGATGGAAAGCCGCAATTCCGTTACCTGGCCGGTGACGACGCCAAAGAAATGGCGGGCAGCCGCGCCCAGTTGTCGGACGAAGCCTACCGTGACTGGGCCATCCAGGAATACAAACTGTGAAAAGCGCCGACCCGAGCCCACGCAACGCGCGCTCGGTGGTCATGCTGGGCGCCACCGGAGCCGTGGGTGGCGCGGCGCTGAGCGCCTTGCTGGCCTCCACCGAGCGCGTCCGGGTGACCACCCTGGGTCGTGGCCTGGTGAGTCAGCCGGCGGATTCGCGCCTCAGCCAACACGTGGTGGATGTTGCCGATCCCTCTGCCTACGCAACGCTGTTGGCAGGGCATGACTCCGCCATTTGCACCCTGGGGGTGGGGCAGCCCAGCAAGATCAGCCGCGAAGCGTTCGTGCGCATCGACAAAGACGCTGTGCTGGCATTCGCCACGGCCTGCAAGCAGGCCGGCGTGAGGCACTTTGAGCTGCTGGGCTCGTTGGGCTCAGACCCGGCGTCGCGCAGTTTTTTTCTGCGCACCAAGGGCGAGCTCCAGGCCGCGTTGGTAGCGCTGGGCTTTGAGCGGCTCAGCCTGTTCCAGCCGTCCATGATCCTCACGCCGAGCAACCGCTACGGGCTGGCCCAGGCCATCACCTTGGCCGTCTGGCCCAAGCTCAACTTCGTGCTGCAAGGCCGGCTGCAAAGCGCGCGGGGCATACCGGTGGAGGTGCTGGGAGCCGCCATGGCCCACAACCTGCGGACAACGGGCCGGGGCGTGGAGCGCCTCACCTGGCGGGATTTTATGGACCTGGTGCACCCGGGCCAGCCGTAAGCCAGCGCCCGGTCGGAGGGGCCTTGTCGCGGCGCCCGGGGGCGGGACCCCTGGGGATGGCTCGCCCCAAAGAAAAGGCCCCCTGACGGAGGCCTTGTGCATTGCGGTGACCGTGGGGTGGTACCAGCCCCAGAACGCCTTGGAATCGGCTCCACCGGGCCACCAGCGTTGTCCCCCTGGGGGGAAGCCGCAGCGCGGCGCAGGGGGGAGCCAGTTACTGACCGACTTTGAGCTGACCGCCCTTGCCCAGACCGCCTTTGACTTCCTGCGCTTTGTAGTTGCGCAGGGAAATCACCATGTTGTTGTAGGCGTCGGTGAAGGCCGCGACCGTGGCCTTGCCGGCCGGGGTGCGCGAGAAACCACTCAGCGCGCCGCCAGCGCTGGGGCCAAACGCGCCCAAGGCGGCACCGTAGTTGGTCGAGGTTGCATTGCCTTCGGAAATGGCGATCTGCACACCCGATCGGATGTCGAGCAGGGTCATGGTCACCACCGATACCTTGCTTTCCAGGCTGCCGGCCAACACACCCAGGTTGCGGTTGCGACTGCCCAGCAAGCCGCCCAGTGCACCGGCCAACTGGCCAGTGGAGTCGTTGTCGATGATCACAGCTGGCTCCAGGTAGTAGTCGGCCGCGACGCGCTGGCCCTTCTGCTGCTGGGAGCCGGCGCGGAACTCACCCGAATTGCGTTGCTTGTCGGTGATGCCCGAGATCTTGCTCTCGGTGCGGTTGTTGCCGATCGAGGTGATCACAAAGCAGTTGGACTGCTGAACGGCCAAACGGATCAGAGGCTCGATGGTGGTGACTTGGGTCTCGCGGCCGAAGCTGCCGTACCACTCTTTGCCGCGGCCGTCGTCCACCGCCAGGGTGCCCAAGGGCGAATCGCAGCGCTGCAGCGAGCTGTTGGCATTCACGCTGGTGCTGCCACCGGCCGAGCCCGAGGCCGATGTTGGGCTGCCGCCGGTAGATATGATGCCGCCGCCAGCGCCGCCGCAGGCGGTGAGAGCGATAGAACCGGCCAGAATGGCCCAGCGGAAAGTGGAAAGGGAAGCGGTCATGGTGTGTAGTGTCTTTCTGAAAACAGACGGGAACGGAAACGTGGGTGTATCGCTGGGTGGAGCCAGGGTGGTCGGCCGCTTCAGCGGTAGTACCAGCCTTGGGGGCCCCAGGTCGTGTAATAAGCGTAGCCGGAAGACCAGTAGCCGCTCCAGGATTTTCGCTCTTCCTCGCGCACCTGGTATTGCTTTTGCTCAGAGCGCTCGGCCGACTGGGCTTCTTTGAGCAGTTTCTTGGCTTCCTTGTTGCCTTTGGATGCGGCCATCGACAGCCAGGTGACGGCTTCGGCCGGATCGGAGCCCATTTCTTCCAGCCCCATCAGGTAGAAGCGGCCCACAGCGAGTTGAGCGGGGACGATGCCGCGTTCCCCGGCATCGCGCATCCAGTGCAGGGCCTGGTAGGTGTCTTTGCGCACGCCATCGCCGCGGAAGTAGCGCAAACCGAGGTCCCAGGCGGCGCGGGGATCATTTTTGGCGAGCTCGGTGAGTGCGGCGGCGCGTAGTTCGGCCACCGGATCGTCCGCGCCGGGCTGGAAGGTCGCGGCATCGCGGGGGCGATCAGAGCAACCCTGGCTGTCGCAGATGCGAACGGCTGCAGGCTCATCGGCCATGCCGGGCGTGCTCATTAACAGCAAACCGGCCATCGTCAGGGGTAAAAAAACGTTCTTCATCTGCGGCAGCCTCCCCGGCGTCTCTGAGTGAAAAGTGAGCATAAAGTATATCCACCGTACCCAGGGGGCCAGCACAAGACCCCTGGAAATGATCCCCCTCTCGCGGTATGCCGGCGCTGACTGGGGACCCCTTTCACCGCGCTGGGATCACATCGTGAAAATCTTGCCCGGATTGAGGATGTTGTGGGGATCAAGGGCGCGCTTGATGGTGCGCATCATGTCCACCGCACCAGCGCCGGCTTCATCGAGCAGAAAACCCATTTTGTGCAGACCCACGCCGTGTTCTCCGGTGCAGGTGCCCTCCATGGCCAGGGCCCGGGCCACGAGCTGGTGGTTGAGCTCTTCGGCCACACGGCGCTCTTCGGCGTTGTCGGGATCGATCAGGTAGCCAAAGTGGAAGTTGCCGTCGCCCACGTGGCCCACGAGGAAATAGGGCAGGCCCGAGGCATCGGCTTCGGCCACCGAGTCGAGCAGGCAATCGGCCAGGCGGCTGATGGGCACGCAGGTGTCGGTGGAAATAGCGCGGCAGCCGGGTTTGCTCTGGATGGCCGCAAAGTAGGCGTTGTGCCGCGCGGTCCACAGGCGGGTGCGCTCTTCGGGGGTGGTGGCCCATTCGAAAGACTCCCCACCAAACTCGGCGGCGATCTCCTGCACGGTTTCTGCTTGCTCTTTCACGCTGGCGGGGGAGCCGTGGAATTCCATCAGCAGCATGTGTTCTTCGCGCAGGCCGAGCTTGCTGTGGGTGTTGACCATGCGCACGGTGCCGGCGTCGATCAGCTCACAGCGTGCGATCGGCACGCCGAGCTGGATGGTCTGGATCACGCAGCGCACCGCCGCTTCGATGGTGGGGAAAGTACAGGTGGCCGCCGAGATGGCTTCGGGCAGCGGGTACAGCTTCAGGGACACCTCGGTGATGACACCCAGCGTGCCTTCGCTGCCCACCATGAGGCGGGTGAGGTCGTAACCAGCGCTGCTTTTTTTGGCGCGGGTGCCGGTGCGGATGACTTCGCCGCTGGCGGTCACCACCTCCAGCGCCAGCACGTTTTCCCGCATGGTGCCGTAGCGCACGGCGTTGGTGCCGCTGGCGCGGGTGGCGGCCATGCCGCCGATTGATGCGTCGGCGCCCGGGTCGATGGGGAAGAAAAGGCCCTCGCTTTTCACGGCGGCGTTCACCGCCATGCGTGTGACACCGGGCTGCACGGTGACGGTGAGGTCTTCGGCATGGATCGCCAAGACCTGGTTCATGCGGCTCACATCGATGCTGATGCCGCCTTGCACTGCCAGCAAATGGCCTTCGAGCGAGGAACCCACGCCGAAGGGGATCACGGGGACGCGGTGGTCTGATGCCAGCTTGACGGCGTCGGCCACATCCTGGGTGTTTTCAGCGAACACCACGGCCGCAGGCGGTGGGACTGCGGTAAAGGCTGACTCGTCCCGTCCGTGTTGCTCGCGCACGGCCTGGGCCGTGGAGCAGCGTGTGCCAAACCGGGACTGCAAGGCCTCGATCAGCGCGGGCGGCACAGGGCGCAGCTGGATGTTGGGGGCAAGGTGGGCGAGCGGTGTGGGGGCGTTCACGGGAGTCTCCTGGAGGGCCTGTTGCGGCCAAGCAGACCAGTTTACTGCGGAGGCTCCTCTATAGACAATGCCGCGCCCGCCCAAGGGGCAAGCGCGGCATAGGCCAGTCGGATGGGACTGGGGCTCAGGATGAGGGTCAGGATCCTTTCATGGCCTTCATGAATTCGGCTTCGGAGACCGCGCCATCGCCATTGCTGTCGATCTTGGTGAACTGCTCGGACACTGCCGGAAGCGATTTGGCTTCCTCAGCTGAAAGGGCTTTGTCGCCGTTTTTGTCGGCTTTGGCGAAGACCGTGGCGGCTTCCTGGTCGGCTGCTGAAGGCGCCGTGCTCTGGGCTGATGCGGCGCCGAAGCCACCCAAGGCCAACGCGGTGAACAGCAATACGCTGCGGGCTTCAAACAGGGGACCACGGATTTTTTTGTGCGACATGAAAAACACTCCTTGATTGGGTATGACAGATCCGGTCCGGAACGAACCAGAAGCTGTATTTCAGGGCATGCGGGCATTTGTTGCTAGCATTTTTGCCTGTTGTTGCGTTGCTGACAGCTTGTTTGCCAGAGTCACAAATCCCTGCGCGGTGTAACGGCAGGGGATTCCCGCACAAGCGGTCTTTATCTCTGTATTGCTGCAAAGGCCTTCTATGGGCAACCGCCCCAGCCAGATCGCCACCCGCACCGGAGACGCCGGCACCACCGGTCTGGGCGACAACACCCGCGTCTCCAAAAACCATCTGGGTGTTGTGCTGAGAGATCTTGCCATTTGCGGCGCACGAATTGCTGGCCTAGACACAGCACCAGTTGTTCAAATATTGGCGCGTGTTGACGCCCGGATTGGAATTGCGCAACGCAACAATATGCTCAGGCGGCATGGGCTGCAGTTGGGTGTCGAGAGGCGGGTGAGCGCTGTGAACGCTTTCACGGGCCTCTCTGACCGGGCTACTTCAAGACATTGAATCCCGTTTGCTGCGATCGCATCAGAAATGAATCAAACCTCGCAAGGAACGTAGTTTGCGTGGCCAAAACGGCCGATTCAGAACCGAATCAGACGGGCTTAGTTTGCCGCAAAGAACTCTTCTTCGGAGATGACCCCGTCTCTGTTGGTGTCCATCTTGTCGAACGGTTGGGAGCTGGCGGGCAGCGTCTTGGCCTCTTCGAGCGACAGCCGCCTATCGCCATTCTTGTCAGCTTGCGCGAAAATGGTTTTTCCCGATTTTGCGTCGCTTTTTTGGGTCTTGGTCTCTGCCATGGCGACGTTGGTCAGGCCGAACGTCAAGGAGGCAAACAGCAAAAGCCCACAGGCTTCCAAAAGGGTCTTGCGGGTTTTGTTAATGGACATGAAAACACTCCTTGAAAAAGTATGACAGGACCAGACCACAGGGGGCTGAAGCAGGTGCTTGTGCAGCTTGCTGCCTTGCTGCCCTGTTGATCGCCAGAGTCAAAATCCCTCCTCAGTGTAGCGTGGAGCGAATCCCGCACAATCGCCCAATACCACCGTTCAGCAAGAAAGGACCCTTATGGGCAACCGCCTCAGCCAGATCGCCACCCGCACCGGAGACGCCGGCACCACCGGTCTGGGCGACAACACCCGCGTCTCCAAAAACCATCTGCGCGTGCACGCCATGGGCGATGTGGACGAGCTCAACTCGCACATCGGCGTGTTGTTGTGCGAGACCCTGCCGCCTGCGGTGCGCGACCTGTTGGTCGAAATTCAGCACCAGTTGTTCAATCTGGGCGGGGAGTTGTCGATTCCCGGTTTTGAGCTGCTCAAGGCCGAGGCGGTGATCGCGCTGGACGAAGCGCTGGCCGACCACAACGAGCAGCTGCCCCGCTTGCAGGAGTTCATCTTGCCCGCCGGCAACCGGGCAGCCTCGCAGGCCCATATCTGCCGCACCGTGGCGCGCCGTGCCGAGCGCGCTGTGGTGGCGCTGGGCGTTGAGGAAACGCTCAAGGAGACACCCCGCCAGTACCTCAACCGCCTCAGTGATTTGATGTTTGTGCTGGCCCGGGTGCTCAACCGCATGAACGGAGGCGATGACGTCTACTGGAAAAGCGAACGCATGGCCCAGGGCGGAGACGCCGAGTGATGCGCTTCGCTGGGACCGGGCTGGTCTCGGTGTGTTTTGCTCTGGGTGCTGCGGGGTTGGCGGGTGCAGCAGGGGCCGCGACCGCCGCCAAGCCCTCCGCACGAAGCGCGGAGGCGCCGGCCGCAGCGCCTTCTCCCCCTGCGGACGCCCCACCGGCGCCCCGGCCCGCCACAGCGGAAAAACCGCCCACCGATCGGGTCTTGCTGGTGTGCGAGGCGGCCTACCTGCCGGCACGCTCGGTGTGGAAACGCACGGTGGAGATCGGTTATGACCAGAAGCGTGTGCGGTCGGTGGTGGTTGACGGTGTGCCGGTGTATTCGTTTTCGGTGAGCGGCACGGTGATCCTCACCTCGCTGGACAACGAGCGCATACAGATCGATACCGCCACCCAGACCTGGACCAGCGATTTTCGAGGGCTGGCCACTTCACAAGGCCATTGCGAACGTGGCGCCTGAGGGGGCGCCAAGGTCCGCACCCGAACCTCGTAGCGCGTTGCCTTTCGTCCTCAGGACAGGCCCAGTTCCCGCTTGATCTGGGGCACGATCCGTGTGCCGGCCAGGTAGCCGGCTTCGATCAGGTCTTTGCGGGCGGCAAAATCAGAGCTGGCAAACCGGCCGGTGTCGGGCTGGATCAGCAGGTCGGCGGTCTGACCCTCCAGGCGCGCCAGTGAGCGCACCATGATCTCGAACGATTGCAGGATGATCTCGTACAGCCCGCTGCGCTGGCTTTGTCCGGGCTGGGTGCCCACGTCGACCGCGATCACATAGTCGGCCCCCATCTGGCGCGCCGCTTTCACCGGCAGGGGGCTGGTCAGTCCGCCGTCCACCAGCTCACGACCGTTGTAGGTGCTGGGGATGAACACGCCGGGGATGGAGCACGATGCCATCACCGCTGCGCCCGGATCACCCTGGCGCAGCACCACGGTTTCGCCGGTGTCGAGGTCGGTGCTCACGGCGCCAAACTGCCGCGGCATTTTTTCAATGGGCACGTCTTTTACAAAACCATTGACCAGTCGCTCCAGCGAGCGCCCCGAGACCATGCCGCGTTTGTTGCCGGTGGTGAGATCGGCGACATCGATGTCGCGCACCTTGAGCGCCACGTCCTGCATCTGCCAGGGGGTGAAACCGGCGGCATAAAAGACACCGACCAACGAACCCGCGCTGCTGCCTGTGACCACCGTGGGCGAAATACCCGCTTCCTCCAGCGCCTGCAACACCCCGATGTGGGCAAAGCCCCTGGCCGAGCCCGCGCCTAGGGCGATGCCGATGCGCGGTGAGCGGGCCGATGCCTGGCGGCTGGGCCTTGCGGCGGCAACTTCGCCTGCGCCCAGCAGGGCACCACCCATCATGAGCAATTGGCGGCGGTGAAGTGCCGGCTTCATTGGCCCTCCACCGGCTTGACGAGGCCCTGGTCAATCAGGTCTTTGAGCTGTGAGAAAGCCGAAGCAAAAGCGTTGGCGGGTTCGCCCTGGGTGATGTTTTCCACCTTTTCATCCAGCACCACCACCTCCACCCGCCGGTTCAGCGAGCGGCCGTCTTCGGTGGCGTTGGACGCGCGTGGGCGGCGCGAAGAAAAACCGGCGGTGTCGATGCGCTCGGCAGGCACTCCGCGGGCGTTGAGGGCCGTGGCGATCGTGCTGGCGCGTTCTTCGGACAGGGTCTGGTTGATGCTGTCTGCACCGGTGTTGTCGGCGTGGCCTTCCAGGGCCACTTTTTTCGTGGTCTTGGTGGTGAGCAATTGCGCCACGCGGTCCAGGTAGGGGTCGGCTGCCACGTTGTTCAGCGAAGACTTGCCCACCTCGAACAGCACCGAGCTGGGCAGGTAAATCTGCACGCCGCGGGCCGACTGTTCGATGGGCAGCACCGGACCGGTATAGGGCGCAGGTGCTGGGGGAGGCGGGGGCGTCTGGCAGGCGCTCAAGGCGAATACCATGAGGGCGGCAGACAGGGAGCGGGCGATGCGGGGCGACGGAATGGACAGGGCCGACAAGGGCATGAAATCGTTCTCCAGGGCTGGGTTGACACAGGCCCGTTGGGCCTCTGCCGCCACTGTACGGGCGCTGTCCGCCACGGGCGGCCGCTGGCACGTTTGGGGCCTGATAAATCAGGCCTTGGCGTGATGCACTGGACGGGGTGTGGTGGCCACGGAACGTCGGGTGGCCGTCTCCAGCGATGGAGTCCAGGCGCGAACTCAGGCCTTGCGCCGCCACTTCAGCACATTGCTGGGCTTGGCCTCGGGCCGGGGCAGCGACCAGTGGCCGGGCAGCTCGTGGAGCACCGCTTTTGCATCGAGCGAACGGATGGGCACCGCGTTGTCCATGGGGATGCGGTCGTGTGCCTGCAGCGCCATGTAACGCAGGGCACTGACCCGCAGGAACGAGGCGAAGTTGCCCACGTCACCGCGCGCCACCGCCAGCTCGTCGTACAGCCGTTCAATCAGCTGCACCACGCTCATGCTGTCGCGCTGGCCGATCTCTTCCAGCACCGCCCAATACAGGTTTTCCAGCCGGATGCTGGTGACCACGCCGTGCAGGCGCACCGAGCGGGTGCGGCTGGCGTAGGTTTCGGGGTTGGCGCTGATGAAAATTTCACACATGCGAGGGCTCCAGTCGGGGCATAGAACTGCAGGTTATTGTGGGCGCGAAGCGGGCCGTGTGGCAATACCTGCCGTCCCGACCTGCCGCCACGCCTCCATGCCCGTTGTCGCCAGGGCGGTGAGGTTTGGCCGTCGTCTCAGTGGCTGATCTTCGTGCCCAGCACCGCCAGAAACTGCGCGATCCAGGCAGGGTGGGCTGGCCAGGCGGGTGCCGTCACGAAGTGGCCGTCGGTCACAGCCTGGTCCACCGGGATGTTGGCGTAAATGGCGCCGGCGAGCTCCACTTCCACCTGGCAGGCAGGGTAGGCCGAGATGGTGCGGCCCTTGATGTCGCCGGTGGCGGCCAGCAGCTGAGCGCCGTGGCAGACGGCTGCCACGGGTTTGCCGGTGGACGTGAAGTGCTTGACCATGGCCATCACGCTGGCGTACATGCGCAGGTATTCCGGCCCACGCCCGCCGGGGATCACCAGCGCGTCGTAGGTTTCGGGTTTGATATCGGCGAAGGTGGCGTTGAGGACAAATCGGTGGCCTGGCTTTTCGCTGTAGGTCTGTGCGCCCTCGAAGTCGTGGATGGCCGTGTGGATGAAGTCACCAGCGACTTTGTCAGGCGCCACGGCGTGCACTGTGTGGCCCACGGCCTGCAGCGCCTGGAACGGCACCATGGTTTCGTAATCTTCGCAGTAGTCGCCACAAATCATCAACAGCTTCTTGCCCATGGGTGTCTCCTCAAAGGGGGTGGATTGAACCCCTATTTTTGGGTTCAGCGGCGCCCAAGGGGTAACAGCCACTTACTGCAAGCGCCCGGGTTTACCCTGGGTTCTGACGAAAGAAAGCCTGCAGCCCGAAGGGCGGCAGGCCGGTCATCGATTGCCTGATCGCATTCCCGGGAGGCCTCGGTGAGGCGTTGCACCGCACCTGGCACATTCAACGAGGCGGATGCGCCGCTGGCGAGACCCAGACCGAACGCGCCCTCCATCAGGGCAGGAAGAGGGTGTCGTTGAGACACCTTGTGCAAGACCTCGAGCGCTGCGCCAGGCACCCCCCGCGGGTCTTTTGGGGCCCATGCGTTCTATCGGGGCGCGAGCACCGCCATCGTGATGCGCGAAACGCAGGTGAGCTCACCCGCATCGTTTTTCAGCTCGATGGCCCAGACCTGGGTGGTGCGGCCGATGTGCACCGGGCGCGTGGTGCCGGTGACCCAGCCACTGGTGGCGCCTTTCAGGTGGTTGGCGTTGATGTCGAGCCCGACGGTGCGGTGGCCCTCGGGCGCGCAAAATGCCGCGCCACAAGAACCCAGGGTTTCCGCCAGCGCCACGCTCACGCCGCCGTGCAGCAGGCCATACGGCTGAATGGTGCGGTGGTCAACCGGGATGCGCGCAGTGATGAAGTCATCCCCCACTTCCAGGAATTCCATGCCCAGGTGCTCGTTGGCGGTTCCTTGGCTGATGCGGTTGAGGATTTCGATGGAGATGGGTTGTTTCCAGATAGGCATGGGCTTGGCGCGCGGCGATGGCCGCTGAACGGTGGTTGATTTGAAGCACTCTAGCGCCAGTGCGCAGCGCCGTCCGCGCCGTGGGTGACATCCAGGCGTGAACCGCGTGCCGAGCGCGGGGGACAGTTGTGCGCTTCAGGGTTTTCCGCGCGCAAGAGGACGCAGGCCTCGGTGCTGTGCCAGGGTTCAGGGCCGCTTGAAAGCCCGGCGCGCCTGGGCGGCCCGCGCCCGCACCACGCAGGTGTCGGCGTGGTCGTTGATCAAGCCCATGGCCTGCATGAAGGCAAAGACCGTGGTCGGTCCGACGAACTTCCAACCTTGCTGTTTCAGCGCTTTGGACAAGGCAACCGACGCGGGGGAAGTGGAGACGCTTTGGGGTGTGTCGAGATCTTGTGCTGCGGGTTCGAAGCGCCAGAAGTAGGCCGCCAGCGAGCCTTCGCGCTGCACCAGCGCCTGCGCGCAGCGGGCGTTGTGGATGACCGCTTCGATCTTGCCGCGGTGGCGCACGATCCCCGCGTCCTGCATCAGGCGGTCTACGTCTTGGTCGGTGAAGCGGGCCATCCGATCGATGTCGAAGTTGCTGAACGCTGAGCGAAAGTTTTCGCGTTTGGCCAGGATGGTGCGCCAGCTCAGGCCCGATTGAAAGCTCTCAAGACACAGTTTCTCGAACAGGCGGCGGTCGTCGGCCACGGGGAACCCCCATTCGGCGTCGTGGTACGCGAAGAACTCGGGGGCCGCCGCGCACCAACCGCAACGGGGTTGCCCATCAGGCCCGTCGACCGTTTTGCCGCTCATGCGTTCAACCGGGTCAGGCTTTGCGGCGGCTGAGCAACAGGTGCAGGAACACCGCGCCAAAGGTGGCGGTTCCGATGCCACCGAAGGCGAAGTCACCGAATTTCAGGGTGTAGTCGCCGGTGCCCAGAATCAGGGTGATGGCGGCCACCAGCAGGTTTTTGTTGTCGGAAAAATCGACCTTGTTGTCGACCCAGATCTTGGCGCCGGCGATGGCGATCAGGCCGAACACCACGATGGAAACACCGCCCATCACGGGCAGTGGAATGGCCTGGATCAGCGCCCCGAATTTGGGGCTGAAACCCAGCAAAACGGCCATCAAGCCGGCCACCAGAAACACAGCGGTGGAGTAGATCTTGGTCGCCGCCATCACGCCGATGTTTTCCGCGTAGGTGGTCACGCCCGTGCCGCCCGCGCTGCCGGCCACGATGGTGGCGATGCCGTCGCCCATGAACGCGCGGCCCATGTACTTGTCGAGGTTCTTGCCGGTCATGGCGGTCACAGCCTTGATGTGGCCCAGGTTTTCCGCCACCAGGATGATGGCCACCGGTGCAATCAGGGTGATGGCTTTGAGTTCAAACACCGGCGCTGCGAAGTTCGGCA
This sequence comes from Hydrogenophaga sp. PAMC20947, assembly GCF_004795855.1. Classification (NCBI taxonomy): domain Bacteria; kingdom Pseudomonadati; phylum Pseudomonadota; class Betaproteobacteria; order Burkholderiales; family Comamonadaceae; genus Hydrogenophaga; species Hydrogenophaga sp. PAMC20947. Next base: position 3,689,083 of record NZ_CP039252.1, on the reverse strand, counting down.
AACCGAACCAGGCGGCGTTGGCGATGCCCGACAAGTCGAGTGGCGTTCCCATGCCCATGCCGTTGGTCAGCACAGCGTAGATCACGCTCGCCAGGATCAAGCCCACCAGAATCAGCAGGCGCTGAACCATGCCCGAAGTGAACACCGCGACCAGGGCCACGCAGACGAAGGTGATGCCCTGCATCCAGGCGTCAAAGTTGGTTGGTGCCATGTTTTTGATGGGGATGCCGGCCAGGTTGAGGCCGATCACCGCCACCACCGCGCCGGTGACCACCGGGGGCATCAGCTTTTCGATCCATCCCGTGCCAATGGCTTGCACCAGTGCGCCGATCAGGGTGTAGACCACGCCGCAGGCGATGATGCCGCCCAGCGCCACACCGATGTTGGCGTTGGGCCCGGGGCCGGCATAGCCGCTGGCGGCGATCACCACGCCGATGAAGGCGAAGCTGGAGCCCAGGTAGCTGGGCACCTTGCCACCGGTCATCACGAAGAAGATCAAGGTGCCGATGCCGCTCATGAGGATGGCGACGTTGGGGTCAAAACCCATCAGGATGGGGGCGAGCACGGTGGCGCCAAACATGGCGATCAGGTGTTGCACGCCCATCACGGTGGTTTGTGGCCAGGGCAGGCGTTCGTCAGGCCCGATGACGCCGCCGTTGTTCAGCACATCCGATGATTTCTCTCTCCAGTCCAGCAGTCCCATAGGGAAACTCCAATGTAAGTTGTTGTGTCGTGGCGGCGATTGTGCAAGCTGGCCGCACCGTCCACAAGCCGGTGCGCGACTTTCTTTCGCCCGGGCTCGCGGGTTGTTTGAGCGAAGACAAGGCGGCCGGTCCGGCGCTTTGGTAGTGTTCGGGTCATGAAACTCCGGAATCGATGGATGGTGTTGGTGGCGGTTGCCTTGGCAGCAGCGGCCGCGCTCGTGTGGCGCGCCGCTCCGGGTGGCGAGCGCGTGGCGGTGGTGCCGGTGGTGCGCTCGGCCATCGCGCAGTCGGTGGTGGCCACCGGCCGGCTGAACGCGCCGGCGCGGCTGGACATCGCCGCCGAAGTGACCGCTCAGGTGCTGGCCGTGCCCGCGCGGGCGGGCGACACGGTGAAAGCGGGCGATCTGCTGTTGCGCCTGGCCGACGATGAAGCTCAGGCCAGCCTGCAGCAAGCCCAGGCCGCGCTGGCCGAGGCGCGGGCGCGGGTGCGCCAGCAGGCCTCGGTGGGCGCGCCAGTGGCGTCGCAGGCGGTGGTGCAGGCGCAGGCCGCCTTTGAGTCGGCCCGCCGCGAACATGGCCGCGTCAGCGAGCTGGTTGCCCAGGGGTTTTTTGCCCAGCAAAAGCTGGACGATGCGCAGCGCCTGCTGGACACGGCGCGCAGCGCGCTCACCACCGCGCGCGTGCAGTCCGAGGCCAACCAGCCCGGCGGCATCGAGCGCACGCTGGCCGCTTCGCGGGTGGACCAGGCCGTCGCCCAGGTGGCGCTGGCCCAGGCGCGGCTGGACCGCCTGCGCATCGTCAGCCCGGTGGACGCCACGGTGCTGAGCCGGCAGGTGGAGCCGGGCAGCACCGCCCAGCCAGGGCGCACGCTGTTGACGCTGGCCACCCAAGGCGGGCTGCGCGTTGAGGCCGCCATCGATGAAAAACACCTGCGTTTGCTGGCGCTGGGCATGGCCGCCCGCGCGGTTGCCGATGCCTACCCGGGCCAGGGCTTTGATGCCCGCCTGAGCTTCATCGCGCCCGCGGTCGATCCCCAGCGCGGCACGGTGGAGGTCTGGCTCGACGTCACCGCGCCGCCCGCGTTTCTCAAGCCCGACATGACGGTGTCGGTCGAACTGGTGGGGGGCTCCCGCAGCGACGCGCTGGTGCTGCCGTCCAGCGCGGTGCGCGACACCGACAGCCAGGCGCCCTGGGTGCTGTTGCTGCGCGACGACCAGGCCGTGCGCCAGCCGGTCACGCTGGGTTTGCGCGGTGTCGGCTCGGTCGAGGTGGTCGACGGCCTGAGCGAAGGCGACGAAGCCATCCCGCAGACCGAAAAAGCCCTGCCCGGGGACCGCGTGCGCCGGGGCAATGTGCTGGCCAACGACGTCGCCAGTCCCGCAGCCGCCGCAGGGCCGCGCTGAGTTCGCCATGGGTTTGTTTTCTTCCGCTCGCCACCGCCCCGCTGTGAGCAGCTGGGCGCGCTGGATGCCCTTTGAGTTGCTGGTGGCCCTGCGTTTTTTGCGCGAGGGCCGCATGCAGAGCGCGCTCATCCTCGCCGGGGTCACGGGCGGTGTCGCGGTCATCATCTTTCTGACGCAGCTGATCAACCAGCTGCAGGTGACCATCATCGACCGCACGCTGGGCTCCCAGGCCCACATCGTCATCACCGCGCCCGAGGAGCAGACGGCACGAGCGCTGCGCAGCGAGCCCGGGGAAGCGCTGGCAGCACTGGTGCAGCCGCGTGCGCAGCGCCTGCGCTCGGTGGACCAGTGGGAGCGCGTGGCCGAGCTGGCGGCAGCCACGCCGGGTGTGCTGGCGGTCTCGCCCGTGGTCAGCGGGCCGGTGTTTGTGGCGCGCGGCAACAGCAACAAGAGCGTGGTGATCATGGGCGTGCAGCCCGACCACTACCGGCGGGTGGTCGACATGGACGGCTACATGACCCGGGGCCGTTTTGATGTGTCGGGTGTGAGCACCCTCATGGGCGTGGAGCTGGCCAAAGACCTGGGGGTTACGGTGGGCGACAAGGTGCGGGTGACCAGCGCCGTGGGCCGCAGCGAAACCCTCACCATCACCGGCCTTTTTGACATGGGCAACCGCGACCTCAACCGGCGCTGGATGTTCGTCACGCTCAAGCTCGGCCAGACCCTGCTCGATCTCAGCGGCGGGGTGTCCAACATCGACCTCACCGTGAAAGACCTGTTTGGCGCCAACGGCGTGGCCGATGGCCTGCGCGCGCGCACGGGCTTGAGCGTGGACAGCTGGATGCAGACCAACTCGGGCCTGCTCAACGCCCTGTCCAACCAGAGCGTGTCCAACAACCTGATCCGCAGCTTTGTGGTGATCATCGTGGCGCTGGGCATCTCCAGCGTGCTGGTGGTGAGCGTGGTGCAAAAGCAGCGCGAGATCGGCATCTTGCGCGCCATGGGCATGGGGCGCCGGCGCATCATGGCGGTGTTTCTGTTGCAAGGCGGTCTGGTGGGGCTGGTGGGTTCGGTGCTGGGCGCTTTGCTGGCCTACACCCTGCTGCTGGTGTTTTCCCGTGTGTTCAAGGGGCTGGACGGCATGCCCATGTTTCCCGCGGAGCTCGACCCGATGCTGGTGCTGATGGCCTCGGTGGTGGCCTGTGGTGTGGGCGTGGTGGCGGCCGCAGTGCCGGCGCGCAGCGCGGCCCGTATGGACCCTGTGCAGGCCATCCGAACATGAGCGAAACCCCTCGGAAAGCGCCCATCCTCCAGCTGCGCGACATCCGCAAAAGCTACAACATCGGCACCCCCATTGAGGCCGAGGTGTTGCACGGCATCGATGTCACCCTGAAGCAAGCCGAGTTTGTGGCGCTCACCGGCCCCTCGGGTTCGGGCAAGAGCACGCTGCTCAACATCATTGGTTTGCTGGAGCACACCACCCAGGGCACGCTGGAGATCGCTGGCCAGCGCGCCGAAGCCTTGGACGATGCCGGACTGACGCAATTGCGCGGCGCCACCATCGGCTTCGTGTTTCAGTTCCACCACCTCTTGCCGGCCTTCACCGCGCTGGAGAACGTGATGCTGCCCGCCATGATCGGCAACGGCACCGCCACCCCCGAGTCAGAAGCCACGGCCCGCGATCTGTTGGTGCGCGTGGGGCTCAAAGGCGCTGAATACAAAATGCCAGGGGAGCTGTCGGGCGGCATGCAGCAGCGCGTGGCCATTGCGCGGGCGCTGTCGCTGCGGCCCCGGCTGATCTTGGCGGACGAACCCACAGGCAACCTCGACACGGTCACCGCCGATGAAATCTTTGGCTTGCTGCGCGAGTTCAATCACGACCATGGCAGCGCCTGCCTGATCGTCACCCACGATACCCGCCTGGCCGCTTCGTGCGACCGGGTGATCCAGCTGGTGGACGGCAGCCTCGTCAGCGATTGACGGCAAGTTTCATCGAGAGAGCAAGGTTCAGCAGACCCGGAAAAACCGCATCTCGACCCGGTCGGGGAAGCGCGCGCCGGTGCCGATGAACAGGCTCTCGGTCATCCAGACCAGCGCCGGGTGCGACACCTCAAAGGTCGGCGCGCAGCGGAAATAGATCGCCGCCGGGGCCACCGGCTCGCCGCGCACCAGCCGGGCAATGTCTTCGGGAGACCCCCGGCGCAGCGCGCGGTTTTGCACAAACACATGGGCGCCCGCCCAGGCCGGGTCGTCGAGCTGCAACAGGTAGCGCGCATCGAGATCGGCCAGGGTGTCGCTCACCACCAGCTGAAAGTCGGCGCCACCGGGCAGCACGCGCCCGTTGAGCCGGCCACTGACCGTGCCCCCGGTGATGGGGATGATGCGGCGTTGGCCCCGGCTGTTGGTGCCGGTGATCTCGCCCGCCTCCAGCGGAGCGCTCACCCGCACGGTGAGGGTGGCAACGGGTTCCAGGGCGGGGGCGGTCAGCGCAGTCATATTGGCGTTATAGCGCAAGCGCTCCGGGGTCAGGGTGGCTGTCGCCTCGGCTGTAGCGCCGAAGCCGTGCCACTGCTACCCTTCTGCGCAGAGACAAGCCATTCAACAGTCAGAGCCCAAACCATGAGCCCATCGACCCCCCCGTACATCCCCCAAATCCGGCGCTACCAAGACTGGCTCACCGAACACCGTGGCCTCACATTCGACAGCTACGACGCGTTGTGGCGCTGGACCACCACCGACATCGAAGGCTTCTGGCAAAGCATCTGGGACTACTTCGACCTGCAGTCACCCTCGCCGCACACGGCGGTGCTTGAAAAGAACGTCATGCCCTGCGCCAACTGGTTTCCGGGCGCTCAGGTGAACTACGCGCAGCAGGTGTTTCGACATGTCGATGCGGCCCATGCTGCGGGTTTTCCCGCCGTGATTGGCTGCAACGAAAAGGGCCAACGGGTCGAATTGAGCTGGCCTGAGTTGCGGCGCCAGGTGGCCTCGCTGGCTTTGCATCTTCAGGCTCAAGGCGTGAAGCCGGGCGACCGTGTCGCGGTTTACCTGCCCAACATCCCAGAGACCATGGTCGCGTTTCTCGCCACGATCAGCATCGGTGGTGTGTGGAGCGTGTGCGCCCCCGACATGGGCACGAACGCCGTGCTCGACCGCTTCCGCCAGATCGAGCCCAAGGTGTTGATCGCCTGCGACGGCGTGAGCTACGGCGGGCGCGACTTCGACCGCATGAGCGTGGTGGCCGAGATGCGCGCGGCCCTGCCCACGGTGACGCACGTGATTTTGCACACCAACCTGGCCGACGGTGACGCCGCCCGCGAGGCCGCGCTCGCCACCGCAGCACCTTGCGCCTCGTTCGCGGACGTGACCGCGGGCAACGACGCAGCCGTGGCCGCCTTCGAGCCGATGTGGTTGCCCTTTGACCACCCCTTGTGGATTGTCTATTCCAGTGGCACCACGGGCATGCCCAAGCCCATCGTGCACGGCCACGGTGGCACGGTCGTGGTCGGCTTGGCCATGAAGGTGTTGCACAACGACGTGGGCAGCAGCTACGACGCCAACAGCTGGGGTGAGCGCTACCACTGGTACAGCTCGACCGGCTGGGTGATGTGGAATGCGCAGACCAGTGGCCTGCTCAACGGCACCACCTGTGTGATTTACGACGGCAACCCCGGTGGCAGCAAAGACAGACCCGACTGGACCACGCTCTGGCGCTTCGCCGCCGAACAAGGCGTGACCTTCTTCGGCGCCGGCGCTGCATTTTTTGCCAACTGCCTCAAGGCCGACGTCGACCTTGCGCTGTGTGGTGACCTCTCGCGCGTGCGGGCCCTCGGTACCACCGGCTCGCCGCTGTCGGAAGACGCCCAGCGCTGGGGAACCGAACAGTTCGCCGCCATCGCGGACAACGCCGCGCAAAAAGACATCTGGTGGTGCAACATCTCCGGCGGAACCGACTTCGCAGGCGCCTTCATTGGCGCCAACCGAGAGCTGCCCCAGATACCGGGCCGCATGCAGTGCCGCATGATCGGCAGCGCCGTTGAATCGTGGGACGAACAGGGCCAGCCCGCGATCGACGCCGTGGGCGAACTGGTCTGCGCGCAGCCCATTCCGTCCATGCCGCTGTATTTCGTGGGCGACACCGACAACCAGCGCCTGATCGGCAGCTACTTCGACATGTACCCCGCTGGCCACGGGCGCAAGCCCGGCGGCGGCGATTTGCCGGCCGAGGCGGGTGCCGTCTGGCGCCACGGCGACTGGCTGCGCATCTACCCCGATGGCTCCTGTGTGATCTACGGCCGGTCTGACGCCACCATCAACCGCCATGGTCTGCGCATGGGCACCAGCGAGCTCTACAGCGCGGTCGAAGCCCTGCCCGAGGTGCTTGATTCCATGGTGGTCGATCTGGAATTTCTGGGCAAAGAAAGCTACATGCCGCTGTTTGTCGTGCTGCGCGGAGGGGTGACTCTGGACGACGCCATGACCGCCAAAATCAATGGTGCCATCCGCACCGCCTTGTCACCGCGCTTCCTGCCCAATGCGATTTTTCAGGTCACTGAAATTCCGCGCACGCTCTCGGGCAAAAAGCAGGAGCTGCCGATCAAAAAGCTCTTGCTGGGTCAGCCGGTCGAGAAGGTGATCAACAAAGAGGCCATGGCCAATCCGGGCTGCCTGGCTTGGTATGTGGCGTTTGCGCAAGAACGCTCGCCAACCCCAGCGGCTTGATCACAGGCGGGGGATTGGTCAACCGGCGTTTTGCCGATGGTGTGGGCTCGGGCGTGACCGGCATGTTGCTGGCGGGTGTTGTCGATGCCCACAAGATTGAGGGAGTCTTATGTCTGATCGAAAAGTCGCCATCATCACAGGCGCCGGCACCGGTGTCGGCGCAGCCACAGCGCTGAGCCTGGCTGGGCGGGGGTACAACCTGCTGGTCAACTATTCCCGCAGCGAGGCAGAGGCCCAAGCGTCTGAGGCCGCGTGCAAAGAGGCGGGGGCCGACACGCTGCTCATGCAGGGCGACGTGTCCGACGACGGCGACTGCCGCCGCATGGCCGAAGCCGCTATTGAACGCTGGGGCCGGATCGACGCGTTGGTCAACAACGCGGGCATCACTTCATTCGCCGGCGTGGCCAACTGGGACGCGCTGGACGCCGCCACCTTCGAGCGCATCTTTGGCGTCAACGTGGTCGGAGCTTTCCAGATGGTGCGCGCGTGTGCGCCACACCTGAAAGCGGCCAGGGGTTGCATCGTCAACGTGTCATCGATCGCCGGCGCGCTGGGCATCGGTTCTTCGGTGGCCTACATCGCCTCCAAGGGCGCGATCAATTCGCTCACCCTGCACCTGGCGCGCTCACTGGCGCCCGAGATTCGAGTCAACGCCGTCTGCCCGGGCCTGATCACCACCCGCTGGTTTGTCGATGGTGTGGGCCGTGAAAGTGCCGACCAGATTCAGGCCCAATACGAAAAGACCGTGCCATTGCAAACCGCCTGCAGTGCCGAAGATGTGGCCGATGCCATTGTGTGGTTGGTGAACGGTGCCCGCACCACCACGGGCGAGTTGTTGCTGCTCGATTCGGGCATGCACCTCGGGCGGGCGGCGCCTGCGCCCAAACCCTCGGCGGGCGAGGTGGGTTGAGCGTCACCCGTGGGTCGGTTCAGCGCCGTGTCCAGGGGCGTGCCAGATCCCAGCTGGGTGGGGTATGCGCTGCCGTCTCGCGACGAACGCTTGCCTTCATACAACCGATGGCCTTCCAACCCGTGAATGTTGATCGCGGGATTCGGCGTGGCCGCTGGGAAACGCTGGGTAGCTCAAATCGCTTGAAACGGTTTGAGCGCCGGTTTTGGTATTGACGAGAACGTACTGGGCGCTGCCCGATGGCTCGGCGGCATGCGCTCGGCCTTGGCTGACCACCGACACCACCGCAGCGCAGCCGTTCCTCCTGGCGAAGAAGTGGATCAGCGCCGATTGACCAACACGATCCCCACGGCCACGCCCACCAGCGCAAGTGTGAGCTGCAGGGTGAGCGCTTCGCCCAGCAGGGCGACGCCAAACACCAGGGCGAAGACGGGGGTGAGGAAGGTGAAGCTTGACATCTGCGTGGCCGGGTAATGGCGCAGCAACCACATCCAGGTCAGGTAGCTGGCGAACGCGCCCACGGCGGATTGCAGAAAGAGCGATCCCCATGCCTGTGCCGAGTAGTCCAGCGACCAGGTTTCGCCGATGGCCAGGGAGAGCACCGGCGTGACCAGTGTGGTCACGCCCAGTTGGTAAAACAGTGTTTTTTCGGGGCTGGCGTCTGCCAACGTGGTGCGGCGGATGGTGAGCGTGGTCAGTCCCCAAAGGATGCCCGCGGCCAGACCCATGGCATCGCCCCGCCACTGACCCGCCACGGGCGAGCTGTGGAAAAAGCCTTCGCTGAAGGCGATGGTGACGGCGGTGAATGCGATCACCAGCCCGATCCACTGCATGCGTTTGAGCGTCTCGCTGGGCACCCACCTCGGCAGCAGCAGCGCCACAACAAAGGGGCTGGTGTAGAGAAACACAGTCAGACGCGAGGCGCTGGTGTACTGGAGGCCGATGTAGATGAAGGCGAACTCGCCGGCAAAGAGCAGCCCGGCGAGCAGTCCCCCCTTGAGCGTGCCGTCGCGCGCGAACAGCGGCACACCGCGCAGCTGGCACCAGAACAAAAGCAGGACCGCGGCGCCCCCCATGCGCAGGGAGGCTTGCCACAGAGGTGGGATCTCTCCGACGGTGGACTTGATGAGGATCTGCTGAAACCCCCAGAAGGCACAGCACAGCACCAGCAGGCCGATCGCCAGCGAGTCGAGGTGGAGTTTCCGGGTGGGCGGCTGGATCATGAAGGGGTGCGCTGTGGGGTGGTGCTTTCAGCGGGTTTGAGCCAGTTGGCGCAACTGGTCTTTCAACCTTGCCATGTCGCTCGGGCTCAGGTGTTGCAAGGCCTGCGTTTCGTGGGCACGCGCTTGCCGGATCAGGGGCGCAATCTTGCGCTGGCCGGCGGGTGTGATCTTGACCAGTGTGCGCCGCTGATCGGTCGGGTCATCACCCAGGCGCACCCAGTCTTGCGTGGACAGACGCTGAACAAGTTTGGTCACTGTTGGCTGCTGGCTCAGGACTTCTTGCGCGAGCTGGCCCACCGGCATGGGCGGCTGGCCGCTCAGCGTGGCGAGCACGCGCCATTCCAGCGAGCCCAAACCGGCTGCGCGGACGGCCGCCTCAAAGTCTTTGAACAAGGCGTGGTTGGCCTGGCCCAGCAGGTAGCCCAGGTAGTCATCGACGAAACGGGGAGCGGTCATGCCTGGGCCGGGGGCGCGAGGTCGCTGGCGAAACGCAGGCGGTTGCCGTCGGGATCGGTGAGCAGGAATTCCAGCGTGTCCCATGGGGTGGGGCTGGGTGGGTTTGTGGCGATCACGCCGCGCGCAGCAAAGGCTGTGTGGTAGGCCTCGGCATCAGGCACCCGGAAATACACGGCGCCCCCGATTTCGCAATCGCCCGCGTGTTCGGTCAGGAAGAGGGTCTGGCCTTCGCGGGTCAGTTGAAAGAACAGCGGAAAGCCCGGCTCGAACTGGTGTTGCCAATCGATAGAAAATCCGAGCTGCTCTACGTAGAACGCCAGACTGCGCGGGCCCTGCGTGATGCGCAGTTGCGGGATGACCGTTTGGGGCATGGGGAGGATTTGCGGGTGGGAGCGCAGGCTTGCGATCGGGTCACCTCATGGTTGAACCTGAGCCCTACAGGGGATGCTCGGCGTAAAATTTTCCGCCGTGGTACAGCAAGGGCGATGCGTCGTCGCGGTGCCTGCAGCGCTCCACTTCGCCGACAAAAATCACGTGGTCGCCTTCGGCGTACTGGCTTCGGTTGAAGCATTCGAACGTGGCGGCAGCGCCTTCGAGCAAAGGCGCGCCGCTCACGCCTTCGGTGAACTTCACACCGGCCCAGCGATCGCCACCCCGTGCGGCGAACTGTTCGGCCAGGGTCTGCTGGTCAGCGGCGAGCACGTTGATCGCGTAGTGCATGCCGTTGGAAAATGCGGCCATCGATCCAGCCGCACGCGACAGACTCCACAACACGAGCGGGGGCTCCAGCGATACGGAGTTGAACGAGTTGGCGGTCAGGCCCACCAAGTCGCCGGCGGCCGTGCGCGCGGTGACGATCGTCACACCCGTGGCGAACATGCCCAACGAGGAGCGGAACTCACGCGCTGAAAAATCGGGTGGCCTGGCTTGGTGGCCGGCGGATCGGGCAGGGGACATGTGTGGAATTTATATGAAATTTCATGAATAATGGTTTTGCTCACGCACGTCCTCGAGGCGAGTGAGGGCAATCCAACAATAACTCCGTTGCGCGTGTCTGTGTCGAACATGCCGTGGAACCGGCTTTGCCGGGCCGCAGGCATTGCCCTTGAGGCCGACGCCGACGCCGACGCGGGTGGAAGGAAAACGTTTATGTTGCAAGAGCGGATTGAGCCCGCCTGGCTGGAAGCCTTTGAAGCTGTGCTGCGGCGTTGTGCGCTGAAGCCAGACGACACTGTGGCCATTCTCTGCGAAACCCAGAGTCGACCGATACTCATTGAGCTCGCCCGGTTGTCCGCTGCGCGACTGGGTGCACAGACCTTCGTGCTCACCTTGCCGTCGGTTTTTGCGGCCCATGAGCCGGCGGTGCGCTCCACGGGCGCCTGTGAAGCGGTGGCCCATATAGGGCCGGTGGTGGCAGCGTTGCAGGCCTGCACACTGGTGGTCGACTGCACGGTCGAAGGCCTGATGCATGCGGCCGAATTGCCCGCAATCCTGAAAGGCAATGGTCAGACCCAGCCCCGCATCGTGTATGTCAGCAATGAACACCCCGAAGCCCTGGTGCGCCTGCTGCCCGATGACGCGACCGAGGCGCGCGTGAAAGCGCATGTGAAGCGCATGCGGGCTGCGAAGGCCATGCGGGTTGCATCAGATGCAGGCACAGATTTGTCCATTTCGCTCAAAGGCGCGGTGGTGGGCGGCAACTGGGGCACCACGACGCGGCCGGGAACGCTCACCCATTGGCCAGGTGGGCTGGTCTTGGCGTTTCCTGCCGCGGGCAGCGTCAATGGGCGGCTGGTGCTGGCCGAAGGCGATGTGAACCTCACTTTCAAGCGCTACATCGAGCGACCCGTCACGCTCACGATTGAAGACGACCACGTGGTCCACATCGATGGCACAGGCGTCGACGCGGCGTTGCTGCGCAGCTACTTCGCTGCTTGGGATGACGAGCCCAGCCAGCAGCGCATGGCAGGTGTGGGGGTCGACCGGCCACCGGCATACGCCGTGAGCCACGTGGGCTACGGCCTCAACGATGCGGCCCGCTGGGACAGCATGGCGCTCTACGACAAGCGCGATTTCAACGGCACCGAGCTGCGGGCCTTCGCCGGTAATTTTCTCTACAGCACCGGGGCCAACGAAGTGGCCGGACGCCACACACGGGGTCACTTCGACTGGCCCATGCGGGGGTGCACCGTCGAGCTGGATGGCGAGACGGTGGTCAAAGCCGGCGAGGTGATTGCGTGAGCACTTTGCCTACCTTCAGCACCCTCGGCAGCGGCCCCACCGTGCTCATGCTGCATGGCATTGGCGGGGGTCACAAGGCCTTTGCGCCGCAAGTGGAAACCCTGGCCCACGCAGGCTACCGTGCGGTGGCCTGGGACATGCCGGGCTACGGACGCAGCGCGCCGATCGAGCCCTACAACTTCAAAGGGCTGGCCCAAAGCGCGCTGAACCTGATTGATGCGCTGCAATGTGAGAGCGTCACGCTCGTGGGCCACAGCATGGGTGGCATGGTGGCGCAAGAGCTGATCGCGCGCCGGCCCGACCGCATCAACCGCCTGGTGCTTTGCGGAACCTCGGCCGCCTTTGGCAAACGCACCGATGGTCAGCTGGCGCAGGGCTGGGCCGAGCAGTTTGTGAATCAGCGCACGGCACCGCTGGACGCTGGCCAGACCATGGAGCAGATGGCCCAGAAGCTCATTCCCCAGATGGTGGGCCCGGGTGCATTGCCCGAAGGTTTGCGGTTGGCCGAGTTCTGTATGGCCAACGTGCCGCCGGCCACCTACCGGCGCGCGCTGGCGGCCTTGGTCACGTTTGACCGCCAGCGTGAGCTGGCCGATATCCGCGTGCCCACCTTGCTGGTGGGTGGCGAGTTTGATCGCACGGCTTCGCCCTCGGTGATGAAGCAGATGGCGACTGCCATCCCGCGGGCGCGCTACACAGAGCTCGCCGGCATGGGCCACCTGATGAACCTGGAAGCCCCGGATGCCTTCGACGCCTTGTTGCTGGCGTTCCTGAGCGAGCCCTTGCCCAGCCCTTTGCCGGGCGCGCACTGAACAACGATTGGAGACCTGATGACCGCTAACGCCACCCATAGCCTGGATTTCACGCCCGCCGTGGGCGACATGTCCTTCACGCCGTTGCAGCGTGAGTTGCTCACCCAGGCCCACGCGCTCGGGCGCGACAAGTTTGCCGGTCGCGCGGCCCAATGGGACCGCGAGGCGAGCTTTCCGTTTGCCAATTACGACGATCTGCGCGACGCAGGCTTTCTGAAACTCTGCGTGCCCACCAGCCACGGTGGCCTGGGCGCTGACTACGCCACCTACATGATGGTGGCGGCCGAGATTGGGCGCTTTTGCGGCGCCACCGCGCTCACCTGGAACATGCACATCTGCTCCACCATGTGGACCGGGGTACTGGCCGATGGCATAACCATGAGCGAGGCCGAGCGCAGCGAACATGCCGCGCGGCGCGAGCTTCACTTCCAGCGCATCGTCAACGACGGCGCCATTTACGCCCAGCCCTTCAGCGAAGGCAGCGCCGCCGCCGCCGGCAAGGCGCCATTCGGCACCACCGCGAAAAAGGTCGAAGGTGGCTGGCTGATCAACGGCCGCAAGATCTTCGCCAGCCTCTCGGGCGCGGCCGATTACTACGGCGTTTTGTGCACCGAAGACAAAGGCGATCAACACCCCGACACGCGCGACACGCTCTACATCAGCGTGCCCGCCACCGCCGAAGGTTTTGCCATCAGCGGCGAGTGGGATCCGCTGGGCATGCGCGGCACGGTGAGCCGCAACCTGGCGTTCAAAGACGTGTTTGTGAGCGATGCTGAACAGCTCATGCCGCGCGGCGTTTACTTCAAAGGCGCACAGACCTGGCCCGCCATGTTCTTCACGCTGGCGCCGACCTACCTGGGCATCGCCAACGCGGCCTACGATTTCACGGTGCAGTATTTGCGCGGCGAAGTGCCGGGCGAGCCGCCGGTGAAGCGCCGCATGTACGCCACCAAACAAATCGCGGTGGCGCAGATGCGCATCCAGCTGGAAAACATGCGCTGTATCTTTGTGCGCGCCATCCAGGAGGCCAAGCCCAACCCCAGCAAAGACGAAAGAATGCGCCTCTACGCGGCGCACTACAGCGTGATGGAAGGCGCCAACGACATCGCCCGCCTGGCCCTGCGCACTTGTGGCGGCCAGAGCATGATGAAACACCTGCCGCTGGAGCGTCTCTACCGCGACAGCCGCTGCGGCGCCCTCATGCTGCCCTGGACAGCCGAACTCATTCTCGACCGCATGGGCCGAGAGACGCTGTACGAAGCGGGTGAAAAAGACGCGTGATCCAGGCGGGCATGACGTTGCCCTGCCCCCGGTGAAGGGCCGCCCTTGGCTGTCCCATTGAGCGCTTCTCCAGTAGCCTGTCGGACTTGGGGAGCGTCGGCTGAAAATCCAGAAAAAACGGTCCTCGTTAGGCTCGATTTTTGCGATTAACGCCCCAAATCCGACAGCCTCCTAGAATGCAGGGATGCGCATGTTTTCTTCGATTTTGCTGTTGCCTCTGGTCGCCTTGGGCGCCGCCTGTTTCCCCGTGAGCGAGGCCCAGGCCACAACGCCCTTTCGCGGCCCAGGCCACCCCATGGCCGACATTCCGGGCAGCGGCCCCTGCCCCGAGCTGGTGGCGCGCCTGCCCAACGTCAAAGCGCCGCTTTGCGAAGCGGCGATGCTCAAGCCCACCGTGGGCCGTTCGGTGCAGGGCCGTACCTTGTACTACCGCGACGTGGTGGCGCCCGATGCCCAGTTGCGGGTGCTGGTGATCGGGTCCATCCATGGGGATGAGCTGTCTTCGGCTGCGCTGGCCTTGCACTGGATCCAGAACGCGGTGGATACCCCGTCGAACGCCCATTGGCGCTTCATACCGGCGCTCAACCCCGACGGCCTGATGAAGCGGCCGGCGTCGCGCATGAATGCCAACGGGGTTGATCTCAACCGCAATTTCCCCACGCCCAACTGGGAGCGGGACGCCAAGCTTTACTGGGAAAAACGCACCCGCAAGGACCCGCGGCGCTGGCCGGGGCCCAAGCCCTTGTCGGAACCGGAGTCGCGCTACTTTTTTGAAGAGATGGAGCGTTTTCAGCCCGACATGATCGTGAGTATCCACGCGCCCTACGGCGTGCTGGACTTCGACGGCCCGGGTACACCGCCACCCAAGCTGGGTCGCCTGTTCCTGGATCAGGTCGGGATCTACCCGGGCAGCCTGGGCAATTACGGCGGCGTGCACAAGGGCATGCCCGTGGTCACCATCGAGCTGCCCAGTGCGTTTCGCACGCCGCTCAATGCCGAGATGCGCCAGATGTGGCTGGACCTGCTGCGTTACATGAGCGAGCGTATCAAGCCGCCCGTGGACAACGCACCCAAGGTGTTGCCGGTCAAGGCCAGGAAGGTCGGGTGACCATTCGCTGATGCCCGTCAGGCCGGGGCTGGCCCGCAGCCCTGACGGGGGCGCCAGCGCTTCAGGCCCGGCTGGGTTTTGGCGCGATGGCGGCTGGGCTGCCGGCGTTGGAACGTCGGGCCACAGGTGTCTGACGTGTGAAGCCAAAGTCCATGGCCGGTACTTCGCCGTTCATGAGTTCGGCCAGGGCTTTGCCCGAGCCTGCGCCGTGGGTCCAGCCCAGAGTGCCGTGGCCGGCATTGATCCAGAGCTTGCCGATCTTGGTGCGGCCGATCATGGGGATGTTGGTGGGCGTTGCGGGGCGCAGGCCGGTCCAGTATTGCGGATCGCCGCCTTCTTCGGGCGTGCGGGTGTCGGCCATGCCGGGAAACACTTCTTCGATGCGGCGCACCAGCATGTCGCACCGCTTTTTGGCCAGGGGCGTGTCCAGCGCGGTGTCAAAGCCGCCCAGCTCAATGGTGCCGGCCACGCGGATGTGGTCACCCAGACGCGACATGGCGATCTTCATGGAGTCGTCGATCATGCTCACCTGAGGTGCTTTGGCTGGATCGAGCACGCGCATGGTGGCGCTGTAGCCCTTGCCGGGGTAGATCGGCACTGATACGCCCACCGACTTCATCAAAGGCGTGGTGTATGAGCCGCAAGCCACCACATAGGCATCGGCCTTGAGCGAACGCATCTGTCCGCTGGTCAGATTCCGAACCAGCACAGCCGTGGCCGCGCCGCCCGAGGTTTCAATGCGTTCAACGCTGTGGTCGAACAGCATCTGTGCGCCGCGCTGCGCACAGAGGGCGGCAAGCTGCTGGGTGAACACTTTGGCGTCGCCCGATTCGTCGGAGGGTGTGAAGGTACCGCCCACGATGCGGTCGGCGTAGGCGTTGAGCGCGGGCTCCACCTTGAGCAGCTCTTCGCGTGTGAGGATATGGCGCTTGACGCCGAATTTTTGCATCAGCGCGGCCGCCTCGGCTGCGCCATCAAACGACTGCTGTTCGCTGTAGTAGTGGGCGATGCCGCATTCCAGCCGGTTGTATTCGATGCCGGTGTCGGCCACCACGTCTTTCAGTGCTGCATGGCTGTAGGCGCCCAGCGCCACAATTTGCGCCACGTTGCGTTCAAAGGCGGTGTCGTTGCATTGGCCCAGAAACTGCAAACCCCAGCGCCACTGGGCCAGGTCCATTTGTGGGCGAAACAGCAGCGGTGCGGTGGGGGAGAACATCCACTTCAGCGCCTTGAGTGGTGCGTCGCGGTTGGCCCAGGGCTCACAATAGCTCACCGAGATCTGGGCCGCATTGGCAAAGCTGGTCTCCAGCGCCGCATCGGGCTGCCGGTCGACGATGGTGACCTCGTGACCCCGTTGCAGCAAATGCCACGCCGTGCTCACGCCGATAATGCCTGCACCCAAAACCACAACTTGCATGATGACGCGCTCCGAAACGATGAAATGACCAGGACCGCAGTATGGGAAAACTGGGGCTGTAAGTGAAGCGAAATTAAACTAAAATCGCCGGCATCAGAAAATCTAATATAAGTTTTGGGGTGCTTTCGGCGCATTCTGGCGATCTTTCCACCCCACTGGAGACACCTTTTGAGCACCTTTGATCCCGACGCGCTGGAATGCCTGGCCGCCATCATTGAAGAGGGGGGGTTTGAGCGCGCCGCCCAGCGTTTGTCCATCACCCAGTCGGCGGTCTCGCAGCGTTTGCGGGCACTCGAGGCTCAGGTGGGCACCGTGCTGATCGTGCGCAGCCGACCGCTCAAGGCCACATCTGCCGGCCAGCTCATGCTCAAGCACGCCAAGATGATGCGGTTGTTGCGCGCCGATCTGGAGAAGGACCTCAAGGAGCTGGCGCCGAGTTCGGCTGGCAATGGCCGTGAAGAAGAGCGCATTGCCGTGGCCATCAACGCGGACAGCATCGCCACCTGGGCCCTGCCCGCGCTCAATGCGCTGGCCCAGGGCGGCCTGCCGATTGAAATCATCACCGACGATCAGGAGTTCACCCACGAGTGGTTGCGCGAAGGCAAGGTGCTGGGCTGCGTGACTTCGCTGGGACAAGCGCTGCGCGGCTGCAAGATGGAAGCGCTGGGCACCATGGAATACGTGCCGGTGGCGTCTGCGGCGTTTGCGGCCACCCAGCTGCCCAAAGGGATCAGCGCCCACAATTTCCACAAGGTGCCTTTTGTGGCGTTCAACCGCAAAGACCACCTGCAACACGAATTTGTCACCCGGGCATTTGGCCTGCCCCGCGTGATGCTCAAGCAGCTGTTTGTGCCGTCGAGCGAAGGCCGCGTGCGGGCGGTTCAGGCGGGCTGGGGTGTGAGCGTGCTGCCGGAGTTGCAGGTGCGTGACCTCATTGCCAAAGGGGAACTGGTCAACCTCGCGCCAAGCCACAGTCTGCACGTGGCCCTGTACTGGCACTGCTGGAATCTCAGCTCCGATGTGCTCGACGCTTTGAGCACCGCGCTGCGCCAGGCAGCCGCCCACAACCTCACCCCTGCGAAGGCGCCTGTCGCTGCCTGACAAGGACGGGGGCGATTGGGTGAAGCATGGCTCGGCATGTTCCCAAGCTCAAGCGGGTTTGGCAACACCGCTTGGGGCTGTCAGGCCCACCAGCGGGTGATTCCCAGCCTTATCTGACGAGCAAGACCGGTACCGCGCAATGCGCCAGCACCTGGGTCGCCACCGAGCCCATGACCAGGTTGCCCAGCGCGCTGTGGCCGTGTGAGCCCATCATCACCAGATCAAACTTGCCCATTGCTGCGGTCTTGGCGATCATTTCGCCGGGCGAACCGACCTTGTGCACCACTTTGGCATCAATTTTGTGCCGCGCCAGAAACTTCACCACCGGGTTGGTGATCTTGACCGATTCGTCTGCGTAATAACCGTTGGCGATGTCGGCACCCACCGCCGCGCGTGCGCGGGAGGGCAGGGGCGACTGCACGGTGAACAGGGTGAAGTCGTTGTCGCTGCTGAACACCTCATCGTGGGTGGTCAGGTAGGCCAACATTTTTTTGGTAAAAGCACTGCCGTCAACGGCGAGCAAGATCTTCATGAGGGTCTCCAGAGTTGTGTGGGAACATTTTCAGTGTAAGGCGCAATCCCCCGGCCCGCCTTGCGCCAGCGCAAAGTGTTGCCCTTGACGGTGAGCTGCTCCTCTTGCTCACACCTCGATCAGACCTTGGGGCATAAAGGCCAGTTGCTCGTTCTTGTGGGCATACCCCAGCGGGTTGGCCACAATGCGGCAGCGCCCGACACGCAGGTCTTGAGGGCAGTGCAGGTGGCCGTGCAGCCAGGTGTCGGCCAAGGGCAGCAGATCGTCCAGTGCGTTGCAGAATCCGGCGGTGCCCGGGCTGAGTCCGTAGCGCGGGTCGGCGCTGTGCAGGGTGGGGGCGAAATGGGTGATCACCACGGTGCGGCCGCTAAACGGCTGCGCCAATGCAGCGCGCAGCCAGGACTGGCATTCCAATGCAAGCTCGCGCATCGCTGCGGCGTCAAACAAGCGCCCGTGGCGCTCCCCCGCCATCTTGCTAAGGTAAAAATTCGCCGCACGAAAAGCCTTTTCGCGCTGACGCATGCGGTAAGTCAGGGGGTCCACCGGGGCAGCCGTCATCGGGACGGGTCCGGGGCGCTTGCCCTTGCCGCGAACAACGGGTTTTGAGGGTGGAGGCACATCGCCCAGGGCGTCGTAGTCGGCCCACAGGGTGGTGCCGATCAGGCGCACCTCACCCTGGGTCCAGACCTCGCGCTCCAGCCAGCGGATGCCCAGCCGGTCACAGGCTTCACGCAGGCCCTGGTGGGCCTCGTCCACATCCAGACCGTCGTATTCATGGTTGCCAGGGACAAACACCACCGGCACCGGCCAGCCGGCGTATTGCGGCAGTGGCGAAAAGCGCTGGAGGCCCCAGTCGGGCTCGCCCATGACGCTGCCCTCGCGCTGCTGCTGGTACGAACCGATGTCGCCGGCCAGGATCAGGAGATCGGCCCCTGGCGCCGGCTCGGCCACATAACCCGGGTTGGCTTCCAGGTGCAGATCGCTCAGTAGTTGCAGTTTCATCAAGTCGGGATCATCCTAGAAACGGTGGTTGGACGCGTTGGCGTGGGTTGCCGTGGGTGGGGCAAAAAGCTCAGCCTTCTTGTAGTTTAGCCAGCGGTTATTGGAGGTCAATTGCCGCTTCCAGGATCACGGCATGGCGGGCGTGGGTGCCGCGGCCGATGCCCCCTGGAAGCCTTGGGCAGAAGCGCGCTCAACCGCGTCTCGCAGCCAACGGTGGGCGCTGTTGTGTTCGGCCTGCCTGTGCCACAAGCTGTCCACGTGCACCGCCGGCACGGGGAGTGGCAGCTCGCTCAGGGCCAGCCGGTGCTCCATGCCGGTGGCACCCACAAAATGGCGCGGCAGCACGGTCAGCAAATCGGTGGTGGCGACGACGCGGCCGGCGGTGAAAAACTGGTTGACGGTGAGCACCACACGCCGCTGCCGCGAGAGCGCCGTCAGTGCCTCGTCGACAAAGCCAAAAGGCCGGCCTGAGAAGCTCACCAGCAGGTGGCGGGCACTGCAATAGGCGTCCAGCGTTAGGGGCACCCGCGCCAGCGGGTGGTCGCGGCGCATCACCACCACGTATTCCCCGTCGTACAGCCGCTGGTGCAGAAAGCGCGGGCTGTTTTCCTGCAGGTGCACGGCGCTCAGCTCAGCCAACACGCCCGGGAAGTGGCCAATCGCCAGATCGGCTCCACCCGATTCCAGAAGGTCGCGGGGATCGCGTGTGCTCAGGGGCAGCACCCGCAGGTTCACCCCGGGAGCTTCGCGCTGAAGAATGTCGATCAGGGCCGGCACGATCTTCGCCGCGGTGGCATCGGCCATGGCCAGCACATAGGCATGGGTTGCAGTCGCAGGCTCGAATTGGCCGGGCGCGAGGGATTGCCGCAACTGCGCTAGTGCATCGCGCACCGTGGGCCACAAGGCCTGGCCCACTGGCGTGGGCTCCACGCCGTAGCCTGCCCGTCGAACCAGGTCATCCCCCAGGGCTTCGCGCAGGCGGCGCAGTGCGTTGCTCACCGCGGGCTGCGTCATGGACAGGTTGTGCGCCGCCCGGGTCAGGTTGCGTTCGACCATGACCTCGTCGAAGACTCGCAAGAGGTTCAGGTCCAAAGTGCGAAAGTTGCGATCATTCATCATGAACGTGAATGTAATGCATCACAAAAATCAATTGGATGAAATTCAGGGTTTACCCTATGATCGCAAGCTTAAACAAGTTTATTGAGTTCAGGAGTTCGTGATGAACACCACCGCCATGATTTTTGATTCCTATCCCCGCCCCACCTACTTTGCTGAAGTGCTGGATGCCGGCACCGAGCCCCACGCCGTTTCCTGGCTCGCTCGCATCAAGCAAGTGTTTGTCAATTTGGCCGCCCAAGCTGCGCAATCGCACGCCGAATCACCCCTGTGGGATATCGCTCAGAGCGACCCGCGCGTGATGGCCGAACTCATGCTCGCTCGCAAGTGTGACGACAGCGTCGAGACCCCCCAGGTACAGGCCATGTCTGAAATGACCGAGGCGGATACGGTGGCTTCCGTGGTGCCCAAGCATTCACCCCTGTTGGGCCAGGGATGGGCGCGTGTGATTGAAGACGCGTACCAAACCCGCACACGCAACGCGCTCTGGCGCTACGCTTGAGTGGGGCGGCCCCGGGGCCGCTGGCCCACGCGACAAAAAGCCACCGTCCATGCGGTGGCTTTTTTCTTGGCCTGTCCGATCTTCACAGCCTCGCTCCATTGGCTTGGGGGGCCTTGCATGGGGTTGTTGGGCCAATCATTCGCAAAACATATGAAATACATCACAAATATAAATTGGCGGAACATGCGGGTTTACCCTAGTATTCACCTGTCGCCTAGACATTGTTTTCCCAGGAGTCCCCCATGAGCACCATCCTCAATTCATTCACCCGCCCTTCTACCCACCGTGCGGCCACCTCAGCCCAGCCTGCCGAGACCCCTGCGGGTGTCGGTGTTCGCGGCCTCTCCGTGATGCTGCTGGCCGCTGCGGTCTCGACCTTGGTCATTGTGGCCGAGCAGTACGGCAATGCACTGACCGATGGCGACCTGTTCTTGGGTTGGGTTCTGATGTGGGCGGTGGTGTTCGGCAGTTTGGCCCTGTTTGCCGGCACCGCCCGCTCGCTCGCTGGCCGTGCCATGCGCGTGCTCGACGGCTGGTCCCGCGCCCGCGCCCAGTCGCGTGCCGAAGTCCGCATGTGGGAAATCGCCCGCACAGACCCCCGCATCATGGCTGAGCTGAACCAGGCGCGCACGCGCCATGAGAGCGCCGACACGGGCTTCGACGAAGCGTTGGCACCCATGGGTCTTGACGCGGCCCCTGCACAGCAAGAGCAGCCAGTTGGTGGGGCTTGGGCCGGTTTCTCCGAGCGCCTGGCCGCCAGCCGCGCCGGCAACATCCATCTTTACTACATCTGATGCATGGTCCTTGGAACCTGGTGGTGCAGGTTCCTTGACCCCAAAGCAAAAAAGCCCGGCAATGCCGGGCTTTTTTGCTTTGGGGCGCTGCCCTGAAATGAACAGGGTGGGGCTCAGACGTGTCTGAGGCCCACCCTGCGCGCATCAGGCGGCCGTCAGGCGCTTTTCCAACGCAGCTTTGGTGTCCACCAGCGCCTTGGGCAGGTGGTAAGCCAGCTGCTCAAAATGCGTGTCGTGCAGCTTGAATTCATCTTGCCAGGCAGCTTTGTCGATGCTGGTCACGGTTTTGAACTGCTCGGCGTTGAAGTCCAGGCCTGTCCAGTTGATTTCGCTGTAGGTGGGCGCGGTGCCAAACATGGTGGACTCGCCCTGGGCTTTGCCCTCGATGCGGTCGATCATCCACTTCAACACACGCATGTTGTCGCCATAGCCGGGCCAGACAAACTTGCCCGAGGCATCTTTGCGGAACCAGTTGACGCAGAACATTTTGGGCAGGGTGGCGCCGGTCTTGGCAATCTTGGGCTCCATGTCCAGCCAGTGCTGGAAGTAGTCGCTCATGTTGTAGCCACAGAAGGGCAGCATGGCGAACGGATCGCGGCGGACCACGCCTTGGGCGCCAAAGGCGGCTGCGGTGGTCTCTGAGCCCATCGTAGCGGCCATGTACACGCCCTCGGTCCAGCTGCGTGCTTCGGTCACCAGTGGCACCGTGGTCGAGCGGCGACCACCGAACATGAAGGCGTCGATGGCCACGCCGCCGGCGTCGTCCCACTGGGGGTCGAGCGCCGGATTGTTTTGTGCGGCCACAGTGAAGCGGGAATTGGGGTGGGCCGCCTTGGCGCCGGTTTCTTTGGCGATCTGTGGGGTCCAGTCTTTGCCTTGCCAGTCGATCAGGTGCGAGGGGAGCACGCCGCCGTGGTCTTTCTCCATGCCTTCCCACCAGATATCGCCGTCGTCGGTGAGCGCCACGTTGGTGAAGATCACATCTTTGTTGAGCGACAGCATGCAGTTCGGGTTGGTGTGCATGTTGGTGCCTGGTGCCACGCCGAAGTAGCCCGCCTCCGGGTTGATGGCGTAGAGCTTGCCATCGGCGTGGGGTTTGATCCAGGCGATGTCGTCACCGATGGTGGTCACTTTCCAGCCGGCAAAGCCCGCTTCGGGCGGCACCAGCATGGAGAAGTTGGTTTTGCCACAGGCACTGGGGAACGCCGCAGCCACGTGGTACTTCTTGCCCTCGGGGTTGGTCACGCCCAAGATGAGCATGTGCTCGGCCAGCCAGCCTTGGTCGCGGCCCATGCTGGATGCAATGCGCAGCGCCAGGCACTTCTTGCCCAGCAAGGCGTTGCCGCCGTAGCCCGAGCCATAGCTCCAGATTTCGCGGCTTTCGGGGTAGTGGACGATGTACTTGACCTTGGGGTTGCAAGGCCAGCTGCTGGTGTCTTTTTCACCGGCGGCCAAGGGCGCGCCCACGGTGTGCATGCAAGGCACAAATTCGCCTTCGGTGCCGAGCACGTCAAACACGGCCTTGCCCATGCGGGTCATCAGTTTCTGGTTGACCGCCACGTAGGCGCTGTCGGTCAGCTCCACACCGATGTGGGCGATGTGCGAGCCCAAGGGGCCCATGCTGAAAGGCACCACGAACATGGTGCGGCCGGCCATGCAGCCATCGAACAGCGGCTGCAGCGTCTGGCGCATCTCGGCCGGCGGCATCCAGTTGTTGGTCGGGCCGGCGTCTTCCTTTTTCTCGGAGCAAATGTAGGTGCGGTCTTCGACGCGCGCGACATCCGACGGATCGGAGCAGGCCAGGAAGCTGCCAGGGCGCTTGGCTGGGTTGAGCTTCTTGAAGGTACCGGTGTCGACCAGCTGCTGGCACAGGCGCTGGTATTCGGCATCGCTGCCGTCACACCAGACCACATCGGCGGGCTTGCACAGCGCCACCATATCGGCCACCCAGGCGATCAGGCGGGCGTGTTTGACGTAAGCCGGGGTGTTGAGCTGAAGGCCCTGCATCGCGGGAGAATTCATGGAAAAGGCTCCTGAAGTTTGTAAAGCGGCTGGCGCAAGAGACGGCAACAGCCGCGGACCACGGGAGCGTGGCGGGCGGCTGTCCAGGGTCCCTTGGGCATAAAGGGGCGGTCGGCGCTCGGGCTGCATCGGCGGGTGGCGTCAGCAGCCATCGGGGATGCCAAGCCGCGGGGTCGGTGGACCCGAAAGGGGCTTGGCGTGTGTTGGCCAATCCCCCAATTTTAAGAAAGTGCCCGGTCAGTTACCGGCAAGTTACATGCAAAACTTGCATAACCTAATGCCGGAAGGGCTTGTGATACCGATTTCAGGTGAAAAAAAGCCGGACACCTCACGGGTCCGGCTTTTTGGGAGCGGCGGGTTTCAGGCCATGAACACAGCGATGAAAGCCAGCAAGAAGATCAGCACAGCGCCGGCCAGAGGCAGCACGATGGGCATCAGGGGAACGATGGACTCCACCACGTCCTGAGG
Organism: Hydrogenophaga sp. PAMC20947; assembly: GCF_004795855.1. Lineage (NCBI taxonomy): Bacteria > Pseudomonadati > Pseudomonadota > Betaproteobacteria > Burkholderiales > Comamonadaceae > Hydrogenophaga > Hydrogenophaga sp. PAMC20947. The sequence goes on along the minus strand of NZ_CP039252.1, from coordinate 3,665,269 downwards.
CTGGTCGCTGTGGCTGTCTTGATCGGCGTTGGACATGTTCACTCCGGTAAAAATTGACATTAATCAATCCCGATTCTAAAGCCTGCGGACCACAGGCGTACAGGCCGGGTCCGCAGTTTCAGAGCAGGGCATAGGTGGTGCTCGCCCGGCAGACGCTCTTGCCGTCTGTCGCCGCCACGATATCGATTTCGCCAAACACCAGGTTTTTGCCGGCCCGGATCACCCGCGCGGTGACCAGTGCGTCCTGGTTCGCCAAGGGCTTCAGGAAGCTGGTGTTGAGCTGCACCGTGGTCATCGGTCGCTGGTTGCCCAGCCGCGTCACGATGGCCAGCACCATGGCCGTATCAGCCGCGGCCATCAAGGCTTGTCCGCACACCAGGCCGCCAATGCGGCTGAGCGTGGGGTTCATGGGCAGGCGCAGGGTGACTGCGCCGTCCTCAAACCCCTCCACCCGGAGCTCCAGCGCCTGCACCCAGGGCGCAAACCACTCACGCAAGGCTTGCTCCAGGGTCGCTGTGGTGGTGGTGGTGGTGGTGGCGGCGAAGATCGCGGAGACAGGTTCACCCATGATGAAGCAGGCCGACTGGGCTCAGTCTTCCTTGCGGAACTTGGCCAGCCAGTGATCCATCAGCTTGCCAGCAGCTTCGCGGCCACCCAGGCCGAACGACAGCGCAATGGCCACCGCAACAGCACCGAGCGTGAGGCCAAAGGCGAGGTTCACGATGTCGTCTGCGATACCCATGGCACGCAGGCCCATGGCCAGCACCAGTGCCAGGATGGCAAAGCGTGCAATTTTGGCCAGGCCCTGGGTGTTGGCGCCGCTGGCGCGATCGATCGCGGTGTAGGCCACATTGGCCAGCCAGAAGCCGATCACCAGAATGGCGCCGCCCAGCAGCACGTCGCCACCGAAGGTGATGAACTGCGTGACCACATCGCTCACCTGTGAGAAGCCCAGTTGCGAGGCTGCTTCTACGCTGGCGAACAGCATGGCAAAGAACATCGCCACATGGCCAACAAAGGTCGATGCGCTGGTTTTGTCAAACGCGTGGGCCATGCCGATGCGCTCAGGCAGGGTGTCAAAGCCCATGGCCGCCAACAGGCTGGCGAGCAGCTTGGAGGCAAACGTGGCGACCAGCCAGGTGATCACGAGGATCAGTGCGGCGGCGATCACATGGGGCACGCCCTCCATGATCATGGCGAGCATGTCGGTGGCAGGGCGCGAAATGGCCTCGATCTTCAGCGCGTCGAGCGCGGCGATCATCGAAGGCAGGAACACGGCAACAAAAACCAGCAGGCCAAGGACGCTGGAGAGTTTCACCGAGTCGGCCAGGCCGGCTTTGTTGCCGATGTTGTCCACGCCGGCCGTGTGGCTGAGGCTGGTGGTGAGGTTGCGCAGCACGGTGGCAATGATCCAGCCGATGCCGCCGATGATCAGCGCCGCAGCCACATTGGGCAACATGTCCAGCGACTTGGCGACCATGTCGCGCAACGGATCCAGCATGCCCTGCATTTCGAGTGCACCGAGGATCGCGGGCACAAACAGCAGAATCACCAGCCAGAACAGCGCACCGGCCAGGCTTTGACCCATGGGCGCCATGTCGGCGTGTTCGGACAGTTTCTCATCCAGCGAGGTCTTGTCCAGCAACTTCTGGGCAACTGCGCGCACCACAATGGCCACCAGCCAGGCCACCAGGGCGAGCACCAAGCCGCCGAGCAGGCGAGGCGCATATTCAAAGATCTGGGTGATCAGGGCGCTGAAAGGCCCGGACACAATGGTGAGATCCAATGAGTTGAACACGGCCACCAGCGTCAGCAGGATCACGGTCCAGAAGGCACCAAGCCCCACCGCACCTTCGATGTCCACACCGTTGCCAGTGAGTTTTGCAAAACGCTGGTTGACACCCGCAAAGCCCAGGCTCTTGCGCACACCCGCGCGAATCAGCACGGCCACAAACCAGCCGGCGACAAAGATCGCCAGTGCACCCAGCAGCTGGGGGATGTGGTTGCCCAGATTGTTCTGCAGGGAAACCCACAAAGCATTCGAATTCATGATTTTTTCTCCATTCAACGGTCAAAGACCCGGACCATCATGCAAGTCGACACCCGCCGCGTCAATATTTTGTTGCATTTTGAGCAAATTTTGACGTTGATTGAAAGCGAATCGCACGCAGATGCTGTGAGATATCGGCAGAACTGCAACGCAGGGCTTGCGGCCAGGCGCGCCAAACCCGTTCCTCACGTTTCATCGGGCATCGGTGGACACGCGAGCGCTCAGGGAGCGCCGCGCCCATCTCGTTGACCCGCACCGGACCTCAGTCACTTTGGCGCGGGCGTGCGCAGAGGGTCATTTCTTCTTCGGTACGAACCGGAAATGGCCGCTGAACGAGCGGCTGTCACCGGCGTTGCTGCGGAAATCGCCGTCGAACCGGCCTTCGGCGGCCACCACCGCGCTGCCGCTGGCGTTCATGGCCACCGAAAGGATCGTCAGCGTGCCCGACTGCGCCGTGTAGTCTGCTGCCAGGCCAGCGTCCTTGGCGCTTTTGATCATGATCGTGCCGCTTCGCGGATCTTTTCCGTTCGGGACCAGTTGATAGATCCCCGCCTCGGTTTTGCCTGCACCCACCTCGACGGTGAGCAGGCCGAAGCTCCCTCTCGCCTGCTTGCGTTTCTCGGCCTCGTCCGCCACCTGGTTCGCGCGCTGGATCTTGGCCTTGTCCACCCAGCCGCCCATGATCTGAAAGCTCAGCGGCTGGCGCAAATGGCCACGCAGAATGCGGGTAGCCGCTGTGGCCTCAATCAAAAGATCGCCGCTCTTGATCGTGAGTCCGTTCGTGGTGTCAGCGACTTTGCTGGACGGCGCGTCCCCTGCTGCTGCGCCCATGGCGGATAGCGACACGGCCAGGCCACCGACCATGAGCGCAAGCATGGCGCGTGTGAGCAGGAAGCTGGGGGCAGGGCGGAGGAAATTCATCGCATGGCTCCTGTGGGATGGACCATTAATAATGACGTCATGGCTGTGGTGATGCCAGCCACCGTCGAGAACGGAAACCTTGAAACATGGTATGCGAAGCGGGCCACTCTGCCCAGCCTGGCAGGTCGGCGGCGGACGTCCCGGATGAAATGCAGCACGCGCATGAACGAACAAACCCAGCAGCCTGCGGCCCTTATCATCTGGGCGTCGAGATGCCGAGCGCCGGGAGGCCTCAAGTCCTGCGCCACCACGGGCGCCGACCAACGCCACACTCACCAAAGCTCAGGGAATCCACCACATGTTCACAGCCACCCCGCCGAAAGATACCACCACCACCACTGCCTGGCCACTCCTTCGACACGCCTGTACCCGCGGGATGGGCGGGATGGCCACTGTGCTGGCCCTGGCGGGTTGCACCAGCGCGCCGCCCCTGCCGGTCGAGGAACCACTGAGCTCGGTGACCACCTGGCGCCCCGCGATGACCCAGCAGGTTGATGGGGACCTGCTCATCGCGTACACGCCGCCGCTGTCCAGTCTGCGTCAATACACCGGCGCAAACCACCAGAGTGATGGGCAGGTGTTGGTGGTCAGCTTGCGCAGCTGCCTTGTGAGCGAAGAGTGCCCGACGCTGGTGCCTGCCCAGACGCGCACGGCCGCCGATCGCACGCGCTGGTATGAAGTGGTGATTCCCTACCGGGGAGAGCGGGTGGTGGTCGAGGGCGACGGGCCGGGCAAACAGGAGCTGGCGTTCACACCCTGAGCCTGGTGTGGCGGCGCCGCTGAATGCTGGGTGCGGTCTTGAGGTGCTGGAAGGGCCAGGGCTGGTGGGGCCGTAGTTGGCTTCAAATCAAATCAGCGCGGCCTCAAAACCCTCCGCCTGCAGACGCTGGATCACCTCGGCCAGGTGCGCCCGGCCACGGGTCTGCAAGACCAGTTCGATCGCCACGTTTTGCGCGGCCAGCAGTGTGAAGGCGCGTTGGTGGTGGACTTCATCCACGTTGGCTCCGGCATCGGCCACGATGGTGGCGATACGGGCCAGGATACCGGGCACGTCGCGGGCGTTGACCTGGATGCGGGCGAGGCGACCGGCGCGGACCATGCCGCGCTCAATGATGGACGCCAGCAGCAAGGGATCGATGTTGCCACCGCACAGGACCAGCCCCACGCGTTGCCCTTTGAATTGCTCAGGGTGCCTGATGAGCGCTGCGAGGCCGGCCGCACCCGCGCCTTCCACCAGCGTCTTCTCAATCTCCAGCAGCATCACGATGGCTTGCTCGATGTCGCCCTCATCGACCAGCAGCATGTCATCCACCCGTTCCCGGATGATGGCCAGGGGAATCTGACCCGGGGTACCGACGGCAATGCCTTCGGCGATGGTGCTGGTGCCTTGCGGCAGATGCGTGCCCTTGATGGCGTTGTACATGGCGGGAAACCGCTCGGTTTGCACGCCCACCACCCGAATGCCCGGCTTGATGGCCTTGGCCGCGGTCGACATGCCCCCGATGAGCCCGCCGCCGCCGATGGCAATCACCAGGGTGTCCAGGTCGGGTTGTTCGCGCAGCATTTCCAGTGCGACCGTGCCTTGTCCGGCCACGATGGCCTCGTCATCGTAGGGGTGCACAAACACCAGACCTTCGCGCTCGGACAGTTCGTAAGCGTGGGCGCGTGCCGCCTCCAGGGAGTCGCCATGCAGCACGACTTCAGCGCCAAAACCCCGGGTGCGCTCCACTTTCACGCCGGGTGTGAAGCGGGGCATGACGATCACGGCCCGCAAGCCCAGGCGCTGGGCATGGTAGGCCACGCCTTGGGCATGGTTGCCTGCGCTCATGGCGACCACGCCGCGTGCCCGTTCTTCGGGTGTGAGCTGCACCAGCTTGTTGCAAGCGCCGCGCTCTTTGAACGAGGCGGTGTATTGCAGGTTTTCAAACTTGAGGAACACCTGACAGCCCACCAGCTGAGACAGGGTGCGGGATTCGACGCAAGGTGTGTCCAGGACTTGCCCGGCGAGCCGACGGGCGGCGGATTCGATGTCGGAGAGTTGCAGCATGGGGGGATTGTGAACGGTGTCTTGTGTGAGCATGGTGGAAATGGGCGCGCGTCTGGTGTTGCAGGTTAAAGGGGCCCGATAAAACCGATGGCTTTGGCTGCAGGGCGGAGCGGTAACCACAGACCCAGCCCTGCTATGGCAAGGATTTACAGCAACGTCATGGGCCAAAAGGCGCAGGCTTGTGCGCCTGAAAGCGTGCAACACCGCACTGGGGAGGGGAGTGCCGGGCTTTTCTCCCTTCCATGATTGTGCAAGCTGGGTTATGGTCCGCCTGAATGTCGACCTAAAGATAAATTTCGTCATTTGTCAAGAACGGAGGTGTCCGAATGAGCAAACGCCTGTTGCAGCCAGCCAAGGCTGTGACGCGCCCAGCGCCGGAAGTGCGTGCGGGCCATGAACCCCGGCCCGCGCCGGCGCTCGATGCGCGTGTGTTCGTTCCACCGGGTCTGCGTCAGGCACCGGTGCTGGACCTGATGTGTTCGCACTTTGTCTTGAGTCTGGCCGCTCGTCAGGGCCCCCGCTTCAATGTGCGCCGGGATCTCAACACTTTGCTGGCACTGGCCGGGCGGCATCTGGTGTGGCCGCTCACGGTGCTCTCCCGGGTGCGCGAATTCCTGGGGCGTCGCTGCAAAGACAACGAGCTGTGGACCGGCTGTGAAACCCTGTCCACCGCCGCCTTCATGGAGCGCTACGGTGTGTGGCGCGGACCATACGAAGAGGGCACCCTGTTTTTTTACCTCGACGAATACGCCAAGGAATCGCCCAAAGATTTGCTCTCGGTCTTGTCGGTGACCGGAGACTGGTTGAGCCAGTCGCTCAAGAAACATTCCACGCTGGTTGAGAAAAACATCGATGCACTGGCGGGCCTGTTGCAGCTCAACCGCGCCGAGCGGGCGCTTCTGCTCTACGGCACCCTGGCGCGCTACCAGCGTGACCTGCGCTCTATTTTGGTGGAGTTCAAGGTCAACAACGCGCCCGAGGCATACGCGGCCATTGCGGAGGTAGCGGGGGTCAAGGCCAGCGAGGTGGGTGAGGCTTTGCGCGCAGGCTCCCGGCTGGAGCGAATCGGGATGGTGGAGAACCTGATCTCCGAACACAACATCACCGATCTGGCCGACCTCATGAAGGTGAGCGAAAAGCTGCCACCGGTGCTGATGCGCAAGTACAGCAGCCAGAGCGAGCTGATGGCGGTGTTCACGCGGCCAGCGGCGATCTCGGCACTCACCCCCAAAGACTTTGACTACGTGGCCGACGATGTGCAACTGCTGTGCGCCATGTTGCGAGAAGCGGTGGCTCGCAAGGAGCCGGGCGTGAACATCTTGATGTACGGCCCACCGGGCACGGGCAAGACCGAGCTGGCGCGCGTGGTGGCCAAGGCCGCCGGCCTGGAATTGTTCGAGGTGGAGTACGCCGACCGTGATGGCAACGCCTTGAGTGGACGGGACCGTTACCGCTCCCTGCAGATTGCCCAGGTTTTCCTTAAAGGCACGGCTCAATCGGCGCTGCTGTTTGACGAAGTGGAAGATGTGTTTCCGCCGATCTCCAGCGAAGCCGCGCAGTACATGGCCCGGGCCGAGCAGGTCAGCGCGCCCGCACACAGCGCCAGTGTGAGTGGCAAGGCCTGGGTGAACCAGATTCTGGAATCCAACGCAGTGCCTACGGTGTGGGTGACCAACCGCATCGAGCAGATCGATCCGGCATTCCGCCGCCGCTTTGCCTACCATCTCGAGCTCAAGAGTCCGCCACCCGGCGCGCGGGAGCAGTTGATCCGCAAGACCCTGGACGGTGCGCCCGTGAGCGATGCGCTGGTGGCCCGGCTGACCGAGCGCAAAGGGCTCACACCGGCGCAGGTTCGCACCGCCTTGCGCTTTGCGCAGTTGGCTTCAGCGCCAGCCAGGACGGGCGCTCGGCGCGGCAGCAAGAAGCCGGCGGTGACGCCGCTGGATATCGATGCCCTGATCGAGCGCCAGCTCAAGAACGCCGACCAGGCCCTGGGCCGCCAGCCCGATGAAATCAAGCGCCCAAGCGTCACGCAATACAGCCTGGACATGCTCAATGTCGAGAGCCGCTACGACGTGCCACGCATCGTGGCCGCGCTCAAAGCGCGGGGCCATGGTGCCTTGTGTTTCCACGGCGCGCCGGGCACGGGCAAGACGGCATTGGCCGAGCACATCGCCCTGGCACTGGAGCGCCCGCTGATGATCCGGCGCGCCAGCGATCTGATGAGCAAGTTTGTGGGCGAAACCGAGCAGCACATGGCGGCGATGTTCAAAGAGGCCGAAGCCGAGAAAGCGGTGTTGCTGCTGGACGAGGCCGACAGTTTCTTGCAGGACCGGCGCGGCGCTCAGCGCACCTATGAAGTGACCGAAGTGAACGAGATGCTGCAGGGTATGGAACGGTACAACGGTGTGTTTGTGTGCACGACCAACCTGATGGACAGCATCGATCAGGCGGCGCTGCGTCGCTTTACGTTCAAGATCCGCTTCAAGCCGCTGACCACTGCGCAGCGCGAGACCATGTTTGTGGTGGAAGCGCTGGCGGGCGATGCGTCCCGGCTGGACGATGCTCTCAAGGCGCGGCTGATCAAATTGACCCAGCTGTGCCCAGGCGACTATGCGGCCGTGCAGCGCCAGGTTGAAATCCTGGACGAGACGCTGGAACCGTCAGAGTTTCTGGCGCAGCTGGAGGCCGAGCACCGGATCAAACCCGAGGTGCGCGAGTCGCGCAGCATCGGGTTTTAGGGCCCCGACCTGCGGCGGCCGCTCCTGGGGCGTTCCTGGCCGGCTCAGGTGGGCGAGACCAGGGCGTCTTTCAGGCGCCAGTCGGCTGGCGAGGGGCCGAGCCAGATGCGGAGCACCATCTCGAAGAATTCTGCATCGCCAATGGGTTGGCCTTGGGCCTGGCCCTCGATGAAGAAGGTGGTGCCTTTGCCGGGCACAAATTCCAGGGCGAACGTTTCACCGGGTTGCATGTAGCTTTTGCCAGAAAAAATGGCGATCAGCTTGGTGGTCTCAATCAGGTGTTTTCGGCTGATGTCACGGGGCGAGTTGTCGTCCATGCCAGACATGAAGGCCAGGCCGAGGTCGGTGCCGGACACCTTGCGCAGCGCCACGAACGACAGCTTTTTGGGCCCGTCCTGTGCGATGGCTGCCTCGGCCGTTTTCGCTGGTGCGCGCAGGTACATGCCCATGTCGTAGACCTTGAAAACCACTTTGTAGCGGGTGCCAGCACCGTTGAGCGTCAGAGGGACGCCCGCCACGGTGGACGTCTTTTCAAATGGGGTTGCGGCCTGAGCGCTGTTGCCGGCGCTGATGAGCAGTGCAAAACACAGCGCCGCGAACGGGAAGGACAGGTTCTTGAACATGCAGGGGTCTCGGGTTGCGGGGTCAGCCTGTAGTGTGTGTCGTGACCTCGTTCCCATCACCCGGGATATCCCTCGCGTCCGGGCATCCCATTGGCATTGCCGGGATTTTTGGGCCCCCCCGTTGTCGCTGCGGGACAGCAGCGTGACCTTGTTCCGCCGCGTATCGGGATCAGGCCGCGACCATCCGTGCCTCAGGATCGACGGCGGATGGCCGCTGGTGTGCGAGCGCGAAACGCGCGAAGGTGGGCAGCAGCGAAGACGACAACGGCGTGGGATGCAGGCCGGCGATGACCCGCTCGGCGTCCTTGCCTTCTTTGGCCAGCTCAGGTCCGAGCCGCTCCAGGTAGGCCCGCAGCACCTCGTCCGAAAACTCAGGATGAAACTGCACACCCCAGGCGCAAGGGCCGATGCGGAACGCATGGTGGGGCTCAAATTCGGTGCCGGCCAGCAGCACCGCGCCGGGTGGGAGCACCCTCACCGATTGCCAGTGCACCGATTGAGCGTCGAAATGTTCTGGCAGGCCACCCAGCAGGGCGTCGCCGTGGCTGTTGGCGCTCCGGCTGATGGTGATGGTGCCGATTTCCACGCCGCCGGGGTGGTTGTCAACCGTGCCACCCATCGCCTGGGCCAGGATTTGGTGGCCAAAGCAAATGCCCAGCAGGGGCGCTTCGGCTTCAACTGCGCGGACCAGCCAGGGCATCAGCGCCACGCTCCAGTCGTCACGGTGGGTCACCATGGCGTGTGAACCGGTGATCACGATGCCGGCCACTTCGCTGGGATCGGGCAGGGCTCCACCGGCCCGGGGGTCGATGGTGATGGTGGTGGCGCCGGCGCTGTGCAGGCCGGCGGCAATCCATTCGTCGAAGTCGCCCAGGCGTTCGCGGATCTGTTCGTGGGCTTCGCCCAACTTGACGATGAGCAGGGGGCGGGCGGCGGCGTGGCTGCGAGGGGAGAGCGTGGGCATGCGGCGGATTCTAAAGGTTGGGCCGGGGCTGAATCGGGCTCGAAAAAAAAGCCCGTCTTTCGGACGGGCTTGTGATCCAGCAGGGTGCTGGTGGGGAAGGTGGTGCGGGCTTCAGTGCAGCAAAGCCATGGGGCCAGACGGCAACTCCTCTGGCGCGTGGTCGGGGTGGTGGGAGACGAAGAACTGCAGCTTGTGGTCCAGCCGGGCCACCCGCTCATGAGCGACGTACTCGCAGTGGTGGCGGGAAATCAAATTGAACAGCTTGCCGCGCAGAAACCACAGATCTTTGGGGGTCTGGCAGGAAAGCAGTGCAGCGTGAAGGCGCGTGCGAAGCGGGTCTTGGATGTCACCCATGGCATCGTGGAATTCATCCACGAGGAAGTCGAGCTCCAACACCTGGGTGTCGTGGTAGCTTTCTTTCTTGGACTTGAATAACCAGGGCAGCTTGAAGAACATGGGGTGCTCCGTGGGAGTTGGTGCAGGGGCGGGAATGTTCCCGGCTCCCCTGTTGCATCGACGGCTCCCCGCTGTTCTTGAGGCTTTGCAGTCCAAAAACGGGGGTGCGACCGACAGGCGGTCGACTTCTTTTCGGTGCGTCAAACGATGGTAAACAGCACGCGCCCGGGCCGGGTTTTAAGCTGACCCAAAAGCACTCACGACCCGCAGCACTTCTTGCCCGTAGGCCTCGCGCTTTTTCTGGCCGATGCCGGCAATGCCATCCAGATCGGCCAGCGTTTGCGGAAGTTGAGCGGCGAGCGCGCGCAAAGTGGCGTCATGGAAGATCACGAAAGCCGGCAGGTTGTGCTCGCGCGCCACTTCGGCGCGCCAGGCCTTGAGCGCATCCAGGCATTCGCGCTGGGCCAGACTGAGCGGCTGGCCATCGGGCGCCACGTCTTTGGCGGTGTTGCGGCTGCTGCTGCCCTTGCCGCGTGAGCGGCTGGGTTTTTCGCTGGCCTGTTTCATCCACACCTGGGTGCCGCCCTTGAGGATCTCGCGTGCGCCGTCGGCCAGGTGCAAGGTGTTGAAATGGGCCGCGTCGACATACACAGCCTCACGCGCGATCAGCTGGCGCAGCAGGGCGCGCCACTGGGTTTCTGACAGCTCAGCGCCTATGCCGAAGGTTGAGAGCTTGTCGTGCGCGTACTGCGCCATCTTGTCGGTCTGTTTGCCGCGCAAGATGTCCATGATGTGGCCGGAGCCGAATGCGGTGCCACTGGCCTGTTGCACGCGGTAGATGCAGGAGAGGACCTTGCGGGCGGCTTCTGTTGCATCGTGCAGCTCGGGCGGTTTGATGCAGTTGTCGCAGTTTCCGCAGGGCTCGCTGTTTTCACCAAAGTAACCCAGCAAACGAACGCGACGGCAATCGCTGGCCTCGGCCAGCGTCAACAGTGCATCGAGCTTGCCGCGCAGCACTTGCTTGAATTCGTCGGCCGCCGGGCTTTCGTCAATCATGCGGCGCTGGTTCACGACATCCTGCAGGCCGTAGACCATCCAGGCGTTGGCCGCTTCGCCATCGCGGCCGGCGCGACCGGTCTCCTGGTAATAGCCCTCGATGTTTTTGGGCATGTCCAGGTGGGCCACAAAGCGCACATCGGGTTTGTCGATGCCCATGCCAAAGGCGATGGTGGCGACCATGATCAGGCCTTCCTCGCGCAGGAAGCGGTCCTGGTGGTTCAAGCGTTTGGCGGCGTCCAGACCAGCGTGGTACGGCAGGGCGTTGAAGCCGGCATCACACAGCATGCCGGCAACCTCTTCCACGCGCTTGCGCGACTGGCAGTAAACGATGCCGGCGTCATGCCCCTGAGCGCTGCTGTGCTCGTCGCGGAGGAAGCGCAACAGCTGCTGCGTGCCGTCCGTCTTCTCGACGATGGTGTAGCGGATGTTGGGGCGGTCGAAGCTGCTGATGAAGGTGCGCGCTTCTTGAAGCTGCAGGCGCTCGATGATGTCGGCGCGTGTCAGGTCGTCGGCCGTGGCGGTGAGTGCGACACGGGGCACGCCGGGGAAGCGTTCGTGCAACACGACCAGGCCACGGTAGTCGGGCCGGAAATCGTGGCCCCACTGGCTCACGCAGTGGGCTTCGTCGATGGCAAACAGGCTCAGCTTGCCGCGTTCGTGCAGCGAGTCGAGCAAGGCCAGAAAGCGCGGCGTGGTCAGGCGCTCGGGCGCGGCGTAAAGCAGCGTGATCTCGCCACGCAGCATCTCCTTCTCGACCCGCTGGGCGTCTTCCAGAGACAGGCTGGAATTGAGGAAGGCAGCGGCCACACCGGCTTCCCGCAGCGCGCCCACCTGATCGTGCATGAGGGCGATCAGCGGCGAGACCACCACGGTGAGCCCGTGGCCGGCGCGCTCGCGCACGATGGCGGGGACCTGGTAACACAGCGATTTGCCGCCGCCCGTGGGCATCAGAACCAGGGCGTCATGGCCCTCACTGACCTCAGACACGATCTGCGCCTGCGGGCCGCGAAAGGCGTCGTAGCCAAAAACCTCTTGCAGCACACCGGCGCAGGTTTCCAGTGTTTCGCCTTCGGGTGCGATGTCGATCATGTCCATGGTCGGCTCGACCCCACCAGGGAGGTGCTTACGCGCTCAGCCGCGCGCGCTGACCGTTCTTCAGCACGGCTGGCGATGGCAACAAAGCCATCGGTTGATTCCCGCGCGCCGGTCACATTTGCTCCCAGGGCAGTTGCTCGTGGCGCCAGCCATTCAGGCTGGAGCGCTTGAAAGCCTCATTGAGATCGCCTTCAAATCCGTGCACCACATGGGCCACATCGGTAAAACCTGCCGTTTCAAGGGCCTGGCCAGCGTCGAGCGTGCGCTTGCCGCTGCGGCAAATCAGCAGCACCGGGCGCGCCTTGGAGCCCGCTTCCTGTTCCACGGCTGCGGCAAAACGCAGCGGGTCGGGCGTGAGGTCGGGGTATTCGTACCAGGGGATGTTTTCCACGCCGGGCGGGCGGCCCACGTACAGCGACTCGATCTCCATGCGCACGTCCACGAACAACGGGCCGTCTTGCCCGGCGGTTTCGAGACGCGCTCGCTCGGCCTGCAGCCAGGACCAGGCTTCCTTGGGAGACAGGTGTTTCATGCCGCTATTGTCGGGCATGGCCCAGGCCGGCCACAGCCTGCCAGGCCGCGCTGGCCAGCTCGTCGCGAAAGCGCGTGGGTGCGGGCAGGCCTGCCGCGCCGCTCGCCTCGGCCGACAGCCAGGCCCGGCAATAGCTTTGTACTGGCCCCATCACCAGCGAGGGCAGCAACTCGCAAGGCAACGCCAGCACGGAGCCCTCCAGCTGGTGGGGCGCAAACCAGTCCACGAGCGTCTGGTTGCGCCGTTGTGCCGAAGCGGTGAGTTCGGCCTTGTGTGCGCCCTGAGCGGCCAGCGCCCGGGCCTGGAACATGAAGCGCGCCTGGTCTGGGTAGGCGACCACCCAGTCGAGATAACCCTGCACAAGCGCCTGGACCCCTTCCTGCGGGGTGCGTGCCTTTTGCAGTGCGGATTCGATAGCCGCCGTCTGGCGTTGGAAGAGCACCACGTACAGCGCCGCCACGATGCCTTCGCGGCTGCCGAAGTGGTGGTAAATGCTCCCCACACTCGCACCACATCGCGTCCGAACGCCCTCGATGGACACCGCCTCCAGCCCCAGCTCGGTGGCGCAGGCCAGTGCGGCCAGGAGGATGTCCTGGCGGCGATCGCCGGGCGCAGCGTCGGCCGCGGGTTTTGGCGAGCGGGTGACAGTGGGGATGCTCTTTTGGGTTGCCATAGAATTTAATTCTAGAATATATTTCTAACCGTGAAACGGTCGAGGGGTTCCATCGCCCTGTTTTTCCTGCCAAAGGCAGGCCAATCCGCGCCGCTCGCAGCCCTTCTTTCATTTGATTTTCGAATGTTGACCATGCCCCATCCCACTGCCTCGCCCTATCCCCACCTGCTGGCCCCGTTGGACCTGGGCTTCACATCGCTGAAAAACCGCGTGCTGATGGGCAGCATGCACACCGGGCTGGAAGAGGGGCGCGACCTGACCAAACTCGCCGCCTATTTCCGGGAGAGGGCCGAGGGCGGAGTGGGCCTGATCGTCACCGGCGGCTTCGCACCCAACATGGCTGGCTGGACCAAACCATTCGCAGGCACGCTCTCCACCTCGGGCGCTGCCAAGCGCCACCGTGTGGTGACCGACGCCGTGCACCAGGCCGGCGGCAAGATCGCGCTGCAGATTCTGCATACGGGCCGCTACGGCTACCACCCGATGGCCGTGGCACCTTCGCGGTTGAAGTCGCCCATTTCCCCCTTCAAACCTTTTGCACTGACCTCAAGGGGCGTGGAGCGCCAGATCCGGGCCTTCGTCAACTGTGCAGCCAAGGCCCGCGAGGCGGGTTACGACGGTGTCGAAATCATGGGCTCCGAGGGTTACTTCATCAACCAGTTTCTCAGCCTGGCCACCAACCAGCGCGAAGATGAATGGGGCGGCGATTACAGCAACCGCATGCGCCTGCCGCTGGAAATCGTGCAGCGCACCCGCGAAGCCGTGGGCCACGACTTCATCATTGTCTACCGCCTGTCCATGATCGATCTGGTGCCCGGTGGCAGCAGTTGGGACGAGGTGGTGCAGCTCGGCAAGGGCGTTGCCCAGGGCGGTGCCAGCATCATCAACACCGGCATCGGCTGGCATGAGGCGCGCATCCCCACCATAGCAACCAGCGTGCCACGGGCCGCTTTTGCCTGGGTCACGCAAAAAATGAAGGCCGAGTTCGCGGCCTCGGGCATCACCACCCCGCTGGTCACCAGCAACCGCATCAACACGCCCGAAGTGGCCGAGCAGTTGCTGGCCGATGGCATGGCCGACATGGTGTCGCTGGCGCGTCCGCTGCTGGCCGATGCCGAGTTTGTGAAAAAGGCGGCCCAGGGCCAGAGCGACCTCATCAACACCTGCATCGCCTGCAACCAGGCCTGCCTGGACCATGTGTTCGTCAACAAGACCGCGAGCTGTCTGGTCAACCCGCGGGCCTGCCGCGAGACCGAGTTGGTGTTTCGCCCCACACCCCAGGTCAAGCGCATCGCCGTGGTGGGCGCTGGCCCGGCCGGCCTTACCGCCGCCACGCTGCTCGCCGAGCGCGGTCACACGGTGTCGCTCTTTGATGCGGCCAGCGAAATCGGTGGCCAGCTCAACATGGCGCGCCAGGTGCCCGGCAAGGAAGAGTTTGACGAAATGCTGCGCTACTTCCGCCGCCGGGTGGAAACCACAGGAGTTGAGTTGCAGCTCGGCAACCGCGTGAAGGCCGGCGAACTGATCGGTTTCGACGAAGTCATCATCGCCACCGGCGTCAGCCCACGCGATCCGAAAATCCCTGGCCAGGATCACCCCAAGGTATTGAGCTACATCGAGGTCCTGCGCGAGCACAAACCGGTGGGCCAGCGGGTGGCCATTGTGGGCGCGGGCGGCATCGGGTTCGACGTGGCCGAGTACCTGGTGCACGAAGGCGGCCGGGATCAATCGACCACCCTCAACTTGCCCGCCTGGCAAGCCGAGTGGGGCGTGACCGATCCCGAGCTCGCCGCAGGGGGCCTGGCCACCACGGCGCCCGAAGTGTCACCCCCCGCGCGCCAGGTCACCCTGCTGCAACGCAAGGCCGGCAAGCTCGGCGCCGGCCTGGGCAAGACCACCGGCTGGATCCACCGCACGGCGCTCAAGCACAAACACGTGAAGATGGTCGGCGGCGTGAACTACGAGCGCATCGGCGACGAAGGCCTGCTGGTGTCCTACGGTGAGAAGCGCGAGAACCCCACCTGGATTCCATGCGACAACGTCGTGCTGTGCGCCGGTCAGTTGCCCCTGCGCACGCTCGCCGACGAGTTGGCCGCCCAGGGCAAAACGGCGCACGTGATCGGCGGCGCGCTGGAAGCGGGTGAGCTGGATGCGAAGCGTGCCATCGACCAAGCTGCGCAACTGGCGGCGCGCTTGTGACGCGGTTCGCCGCCGCGTGGCCAGCGCATCGGTGCGATTCACCGACCTCTTGACCGGCATCAAGGCGGACCTTGCTCTATCTGCCAAGCTATGCAACATGTATACCGGCTCCATGATGCGTCTGACCCTTTTGCTGCTGCTCTTGAGCGCTGCCACTGCGGCTGCCGCAGGGCCTTTGAGAGCCAGTGAGCGCAACACCAGCGGCTGGGCCTATATGACCCCCAAAGAGCGGCTCGAACACCAGGCCATCGTGCGGGCCTTCACCGATTACGACGCCTGCCGTGCCTATCAATCGCAACACCATGAAGCGATGGAGGCGAGGGCGCAAGCCAGCGGTCAGACCCTCAGGCCGGCGTCGGAGCGCCGCGATCTGTGCGGGCACCTGCGCCCACCGCAGGCCAAACCCTGAAGCGCGAGACGATCTACCCATGCCCGGCCATGCCCGCTCCATCTCCACCCGGCTGACGCTCATCACCGTTTTGGTGGTGGGCGCGCTGGTGGGCTGGGCCTGGCCGCAGGCGCTTGCGCTTTGGCGCACGGGTGGCCTTGTCACCGGCTGGATGGGCAGCGGCCTGCTGCTGGTCAGCCTGTTGCTCATGGTTCGTGAGCCCTGGCTGGCGCGCTCGCTCGGCGGCCTGGAGCCCATGTACCGTTGGCACCACCTGCTGGGTGTCTGGGCCTATGTGGTGGTGCTGGCGCATCCGCTGGCCTTCGCGGCCAGCGACTGGTCGGAGTCCCCCGCAATGGCCTGGGCCATGCTTTCGCCCTGGCAGCAGGGTTGGCCTGTGTGGCTGGGCTGGGCCTCGCTGCTGTGCATGATGGCGGGGTTGATGGTGGCACTCTGGCCCAAGCTGCGCTACGCCATCTGGCGCCAGTTTCATCACTTGCTCTCGTTGTCCGTGCTTTTGGGCGCGGCCCATTTGGTGGCGCTGGGGCTCGATGGCGTGCTGCTCGTGGCGCCATTGCTGATCATCGGTTTCCTGTTGTGGCGCGTGATTCGAGCGGATCATGGCCTGGGCGCCCAGCCGTACGTGGTGCAGCGCGTCAAACACCTCTCTCCGACCACGGTCGAGCTCTCGCTCCAGCCCCTGGCCGCTTCCGCCACCAAGCCCCTGAGCGCCGCCCCCGGGCAATTTGTGCTGGCTGCGTTCTTTGCCGGCCCGAAATACCAGGGCTGCGGCGAATACCACCCTTACACCATCAGCTCCCTGGGAGATGAAGGCCGCCTGGGCCTCGGCATCAAGGCCCTGGGCGACTGCACGCGCCAGCTGCAGTCCATCCGCTCCGGCGCCGCCGTGCGCGTGCAAGGGCCTTTTGGCGACTTCTTCGCTGGCGGCTCCGGTCCCAGCTTGTGGCTGGCGGGCGGCATCGGCATCACGCCCTTCATTGCCGCATTGCGCAACGGCCCGCTGGTTGACCCTGTGCACCTGATCTACCTGCACCGCGAAGGCGCCGCCGCGCCTTACACGCAGGAACTCAACGAACTCGCGGCGCAGCAGCCCATGCTCCAACTGCAGGTGGTTGATACGGGCGATGCGCTGCCCGACTTGAGCCAGCTTTTGCCGGCGGCCAGCGATCTGACAGGGCTCGGCTGCTACCTCTGCGGACCCTCGGCCATGGTGGATGCGGCCGTGCAACTGCTGCACCAGCGAGGCGTTGGCGCGCCGCGCATCCATTTCGAACGCTTCGATTTCAGATGAGCAACAACAGGAAAGGGACGAACCCCATGCGCAAACTCTTCCTCGCCGCCACCGCCATTTTCTGGGCCGCCGTCATGGTGTTTGCCATGGCAGGCACGTCGACCCCACCAGCCCCCGCGCCATCGGATTCTTCCCCGGCGGCTCCGCCGCCCGCCACAGCACCTGCAGCGGCCAACACTTCAGAGAAGCGCTTCACGCTTGCCGAGGTGGCGCGTCACGCAACAGAAGCCGATTGCTGGATGGCCATCAATGGCGCCGTCTACGACCTTGCCGCCTACTTGCCCGAGCACCCGAGCCGCCCCAGTGTTGTCCTGCCCTGGTGCGGCAAGGAAGCCACCGAGGCCTACAAAACCAAGACCAAAGGCCGGCCGCACTCGCCTGCGGCGGACCAGCTGCTGCCGAGCTACCGCATCGGCGTGCTCGACAAGCCCTGATCTTGGTGCGGGGCGCCCGTTCGCCGTTCACAACGTGCGAGCCAACTGGGCACGCATCAAACTTGCGCGCGCGGCGCCGAGCAGCAACCGGGAATACAGGCGGTGAAATCCCAGCAGGGCCGGGAAAACAAAACCCATCCTTGGCTCTCCGTTGGGGCCTCGCTTCGCCTGGGGTACAACCGCAGACCCGAAGTAGAGGCGGGTCAGCGTCTGTGCCCCTGAGGCGCTGCCCGGCGCCACCATCAGCCATGATTTGGTATGCCCGGTGAAGTCCGCCAGCAGCAGCTGGTTCGCCGCACGCCCCTCCACACGCCATGCTGAAAAGCTGTCCGCCGTCCCCTCGGCCAGCCGCCGGGCATCGGCGTCGGTCGCAGGCCGGCGGGCCAGCCAGCGCAAGATGAAGCGCTCCACCTTGAACAAGCGCGTGGTGTAAAAGGCCTCCACAAAACCGACGTGGGACACCGAGCCATCCACCTCGCAGGTGTAGCAGTCTGCATATGCACCGGCGTCGCGACAGCGTTGAAGCAGGGCGCCTGCAGGCAATTCGATGGGGCGGACCGAGCGGGTCATGGGCGGATGCTCCAGGTTTGAGTCTTGCGCCGGAGTCTGAATTTGGCAGACCCAGGGGCT
Organism: Hydrogenophaga sp. PAMC20947; assembly: GCF_004795855.1. NCBI lineage: Bacteria > Pseudomonadati > Pseudomonadota > Betaproteobacteria > Burkholderiales > Comamonadaceae > Hydrogenophaga > Hydrogenophaga sp. PAMC20947. The sequence goes on along the minus strand of NZ_CP039252.1, from coordinate 3,647,205 downwards.
GGACCACTCATCACGCGCCGACTTCCGACCGGACGCCGAGTGGTGGCGGGCCGCCTGCCCAGAGCAACGCCTCGGAGGCTGTTGATCCGCGGCCGCCTGGGTGGGCGGGCTGCGTACTCGGCAACCGTTGCCGGTCGATGGTCGGATTGCTGGGGTCGTTGGTCCACTCCAGCCAACCCCCGTCGTACACGCTGATGCCCTTCCAGCCCATCAGCCAGGCATAGAAAAATGCCAGCGACGCGCGCCAACCGGTGCCGCAATAAAACGTGGTGTGGCCATGCGTTCTGATGTCCTGGCTGCGCCACAGCGCCTCAATGCTCGCTGTATCCAGCATCAGCCCCGTTGGCGTGTGGAACGCGCTCATGTCGTTCACATCGCCATCGGCGCCCGCATGGCCCCAGCGTGCTCCGGCGATGTCGCCGCGTGCGGCGATGTAGTCGTAGCCCGAAGTCCGGCCCGTGAACTCTCCCCAGGTGCGGATGCTCACCAGCGTGGCATCGGACTGCTGCAGCAAGGCCCGCACCTGTACCGTGTCCACCAGGAACTGCGGGCAGGCGGGCTGTGTCAGTCCGAAACTGGCCAGCGGTTCCAGAACCTTGGGTGGTGTGTCCTGCGTGAGCGGAAAGCCAGCCAGCATCCAGGCCTGGGTGCCGCCGTCCAGCAAGCGCACATCGCTCACACCGGCGTACAGAAGCAGGTGAGCCGCCCGGGCATTGGCCACCCGCTTGCGACCCGCCAGCACCACGGTGGTGCCGTGCCGGATGCCCAGCTCAGCCAGCTGCTGTAGCAACAGATCGTCGGGCACCTTGTTCCACAAAGGACCGCCTTCGAACCGCTGCACATCCAGCCAGATGGCGCCAGGAATGGTCGGCGTCTGGGTGCTGATCCACGGGCCTTCGCCCACTTCAAACAAATGCCATGCACCCGCAGGCGCGGCGTCCACCACAGCACCCGCCAGAAGGGCGTGCAACCACCTCGCCTGAACCAGCTGGCGCCAGCGCGGCAGGTCGGCACGCCATTGGGCATGACCGGAATCGCCGTCGGGGATGAGAGAAAGGGTTGGGGGTACGGTCATGAGCATGCACGGCAGAGCGACTCCCATGTTAAGCCGCGTACGCCCCTCTGCCATCTGGCGCCGAATTGGTGAGCGGTTGCTTTCGACTCGGGGGTTGTGAGATCAAGGCCAGCCCGCAACCCCGGTGGTTGGCCTGCTCAGTAAGCGCCCATGTAGTCGCGCTTGCCGACAGCCATGCCGTTGTGGCGCAGGATGTCGTAGGCGGTGGTGACGTGGAAGAAAAACTGCGGCAAACCGTAGTGGGCCAGGTAGGTCTGACCGCTCAACTTCTTCTCTTTGGGTGTGCCGGGGCGCAAGACGATCTCGCTGCTTTCTTTGCCCTCAAACTGGGCCGCGCTCAGGCTGTCCAGAAAGGCCAGGGTCTGCGTCAACAGCGCGTCCAGATCGGAAAAATTCTTTTCCTGGCCTTCGTAGACGGGGACATCCACACCCGCCAGACGCGCTGAAACACCGCGCGAAAAATCGGCGGCAATCTGCACCTGCTTGAGCAAGGGGAACATGTCGGGAAACAGGCGAGCCTGCAGCAAGGCGTCGGGCTCGATCGCCTTGGCCGTGACGTGTTCGCTGGTCTGCGAAAGAATGGTTTTCAAGGCGGTCAGCATTTGCTTGAAAACAGGAACGGAGTGGGAGTACAGAGCGCTGGTCATGGGGATGTCCGGGTTGGGTGTCAAGAGTGGGTTCGCGAATGCGTGCGTTGCAAGCGGCTGGATGGTCCGGGAGGACCTTGCCGAGGGTAGACCTTCTGTGTGGACGGCCCTGTGTGCCTCGTACTGACAAAGCCTCAGCAAGACCGGGACTGTAACCCGCACCCGAAAGCCCAATGACGCGGATGCGTTCATTTCGCCGCAGGTCGATCGATTCGTTTCGTGCCAGCCGCGTGAATCCTTGCGTGGTCCGTGCGAATTCCGCTCGTGGCCGGTGAAGGCGGGGCCGTTGCGCATCGTGGGCCATACCTGCGTGATTCCCTGGGACGGGCAGGTCTAACGGCGGGGGCTTTCTCCTGCCGCGCCGGCACTTCCTACAATCACCCCATGACCGCTCCAATCTACACCCGCGCCCAGGCGCTGCCCGACATCCTGAAAAAACGCATTGCCGTGCTCGACGGCGCCATGGGCACCATGATCCAGCGCTTCAAACTCGATGAGGCGGCGTACCGGGGTGAGCGCTTCAAGGACTTTCACAAGGACGTAAAGGGCAACAACGAGCTGTTGAGCCTGACACGCCCCGAGGTGATCCGCGACATCCACGAGAGCTATCTGGCGGCGGGTGCCGATCTGGTCGAAACCAACACCTTTGGCGCGACCACGGTTGCGCAGGACGACTACGACATGGCTCACTTGGCGCGCGAGATGAATGTGGCCTCAGCCCGCATCGCCCGCGAAGCCTGCGACAAGTATTCGACACCCGAGAAACCGCGCTTCGTGTGCGGCACACTGGGCCCCACGCCCAAGACCGCGAGCATCAGCCCCGATGTGAATGACGCTGGCGCCCGCAATGTCACCTTCGAACAACTGCGCGCGGCGTACCTCGAGCAGATCGAAGGGTTGGTAGAGGGGGGGGCCGATGTATTGCTGGTCGAAACGATTTTCGACACGCTCAATGCCAAGGCGGCCTTGTTTGCCATTGACGAGTACTTTGAACAAAGCGGCGAGCGCCTGCCAGTGATCATCAGCGGCACGGTGACCGACGCTTCCGGCCGCATCCTGAGTGGCCAGACCGTGACCGCCTTCTGGGCCAGCGTGCGCCACATCCAGCCCCTGGCCGTCGGCCTGAACTGCGCGCTGGGCGCCACACTGATGCGCCCCTACATCCAGGAACTGGCCAAAGTCGCGGGCGACACCTTCATCAGCTGCTACCCCAACGCCGGCCTGCCCAACCCCATGAGCGACACCGGCTTCGACGAAACGCCCGACGTCACCAGCCGCCTGCTGCGCGAGTTCGCCGCCGAGGGTCTGGTCAACATCGTGGGCGGCTGCTGCGGCACGACGCCGCAACACATCGCGGCGATCCACGAAAGCGTGAACGCCCAGGCGCCTCGCGGCCTGAAAAGCGGGCCGTTTTACAAAGAAGACGCGGTCGCCGTCTGATATCAAGCATTCAGGATGGGTAAACGGGTGTGTTGCAGAACAACCATCCTGTTTTTTCTGAGTAAGCTTCCACTTGCCGGGCCCGCCTGAGCCTTTGACAATCGCGCTTTCCCTTCAAGGGGAGTAGCCATTCGCTACAGCGCAGGGACCTTGTGTCTGGCCGCTGCAACGGGGAAGTTTTCGTCAGTACGCGGTGTGATCCCCAGGGTTGCCCGCCGGAAACTTCGGGTGGGCGGGATCGCTGGTGATTCCGCTTGCTCCGGCAAGACCTTGCGGGGTGTTTCTCAACAACACCCAATTTGAGGTTTGTCACCCATGGAAACCATTGCGCCCCTGTGGCTGTGGATTGTCTTCGTCGTGTTTGTGCTCGCGGCGTTGTTTGTCGATTTTGCTGTGCTCAAGAAGCAGGGCGCACACGAGGTCAGCATCAAAGAGGCCGTGAACTGGTCGCTGCTGTGGGTGGGCCTGAGTTTTGTGTTCAACGCGCTGTTCTGGTGGGCCGTGAAAGACAGCACGGGCTCCACCGCGCTGGCCAATGAAAAGTCGCTGGAGTTCCTCACCGGCTACCTGATCGAGAAGAGCCTGGCGGTGGACAACATCTTTGTCTTCCTGCTGATCTTCACCTACTTCGCGGTTCCTGCTGCGTTCCAGAAGCGGGTGTTGATGATCGGCATCATCGGGGCCATCTTTCTGCGCTCCATCATGATTCTGGTGGGGGGCTGGTTGCTGGCGGAGTTCCACTGGATCCTGTACCTGTTCGGCGCGTTCCTGATCCTCACTGGCGTGAAGATGTGGTGGGCGGCGGGCAAGGAAGAGAGTCTGGAAGACAACCCGGCGCTCAGGCTGCTTCGCAAGCTGTTGCCGGTGAGCCAGCACTACGACGGTGAGAAGTTCTGGACTGTTGAAAACGGCAAGAAGATTGCCACGCCGTTGCTGATGGTGATCTGCCTGGTGGGGCTGACGGATGTGATTTTCGCGGTGGACTCCATTCCCGCCATTTTTGCGATCACCAAAGACCCGTTCATCGTGCTGACCAGCAATGTGTTTGCCATCCTGGGCCTGCGCGCCATGTTCTTCCTGCTGCAGGCGGCGGCCAGCCGCTTCCACCTGTTGAACTACGGGCTGGCCGTGATTCTCGTGTTCATCGGCAGCAAGATGGTGCTGATTGATATCTTCAAGATTCCAGTGTCGGTGTCCCTGGGCGTGGTGCTGGGCATTTTGGCCATTACCATGGTCTGGAGCAGCAAGACCGCGCCCAATACCTGAGCTGGATCAGCCTTGCAGTGCGCGGATACGGGTCACGATGGCTTCATTGAGCGGCGCGCGCAGGCCCAGCGATGAAGCCAGGCGCACCACCTCGCCACTCAGGGCGTCGATTTCGGTGGAGCGGCCCAGGGCCAGGTCGTCGGCCATGCTGGAGCGGGCTTTCGGGTCGATGCGCAGCATGCGCGCGGCGACCAGCCGGAACAGCGGTGTGGGCAATTGCAGCACGCGCACCAGCACGGCCCAGGGCAGGGGTGTGATCTGAGCCGGTTGAATGCCTGCGGCCTTCAAGAGGCCCAGCGCTTCTTGCATCAGAGCCGCAAAATGCCGCCGGTGGACGGGGGTCAGCAACTCGGCCAGCAAAGGCAGGCCAGACAAGGCATTCACGGGGTTGTTGAGGTTGAGCAGGAGCTTGCCCCATTGCACCGGTTTGAGGTCGGTGTGCAGGTCCAGCGCAATGCCTGCCCCGGCAAAAACGCGGGACCAGGCACTCAGTGCAGCGGTGTCTTGCGCGGCCAGTTGGCCCGTGGTGCCACGGTGGTAGTGGCCAGGGTTCAGCTCAGCGATGTTGTACGGCACCATGCCGGGCACAACGTGGAGTCTGGGCGCCGCGCTGCGCGCCGCTTGCGTGTTGCGAAGGCCGTTTTGCAACGACAGCACCAGCGTGTGGGAGGGCAAGCGGCTGGCCAGTTGGCGAGCAGCCTCAGCCGTGGCTGGACTCTTGACGCACAACAGGACCAGCGCTGGTGGGGTGGGGCCTCCCGGCACATCTTCATGCAGGCGCAGCGCACTGGGCGCGATGCGCTGGTCCCCCCCGTCCAGATCGGTGAGGTGCAGTCCGTGGGTCCGCAGGGCCTGCAGTACCCGGGGGCGCCCAATGAATTCGACCGTGACCCCTGCCGCCTGCAAGCAACCCCCCACGTAGCAACCCACACTGCCAGCGCCCATCACCCACACAGGGCCGGGCGCTGATGCGATAGCAGAAGGGTCAGGCGGGCTCATGGTCGGATGGGGTGGGCACTGAGGCGCAACGGGGAAGCGGTAGGGTCATGGGTGGCGGGCAGCGAGGCATGGAGAGTGAGGCTCTAGCATGGGACCAGGGGTAGAAGGTGTCAGTCATGATGACGACAAGGCGGGTTTTCCTTCGGCTTGCCGCTTTTCTCCTTGACCCGTGACTCCCTCGCACATTATCCGATTCGGGTTTAGGCGGGGCAGGCGTTCAGGCACGCTTCTATTTCGGGACAGCCGTCGTTTTGAGTCTTCGCTGCTTCAGCCTTTCAGGCGCCGGTCGGGGGTGGGCATCAGCGCGTCGATTTCCTGTTGCATGGTGTGCACCAGCCTGCTGTAGACCTGCAGCTTGTGGCTGCTTTCGCGCAGGCGCTCGGCCAGCCGCTGGGCCACCGCAGTCATGAGCTTGGCAGCGATGACGGGCTGCTCGGTGGTCAGGGTTTCGAGCGCGCTGCGGGTGAGCACGGCGCAGCGCACATCGGAGCTGGCGGTGCAGGAAGCCGAGCGCGCGCCGCCGTCGACCAGCGCCATCTCGCCGATCAGGCTGCCGGGCCCCAGCACGGTCACCGTGGCCGGGTTGACGCGGCTGGCCATCAGGGTCTCCACCGTGATCTCGCCGCTGAGCACCAGCACCATGAAGCCGGTATCGGCCGCTTCGCCTTGTCGAATGATGGTGGTGCCCGCAGCAAACTGTCTCGGGCGCATAAAGCCCACCACGGTCAGCGCTTCGACTTCGCTGAGTTGCATGAGCGCGGTGGGCGCACGCAACAGCAGCGCGGCAGCATGGGCGCTGAGCGAGCCATCTACCTGAGCCTTGCGTTCGGCGGGCAGGCGTGTTTCGGGGGCATCGCTTTCGCGTGCGGAGCCAAATAGCTTGTCGATCAGGGACATGTAGAGTGGGTTGGGCGGTGAGCCGTTTTGACCTAGAGCAGCAACAAACTGTCATTGTGCGCTGGTTCTTCTGGGGGTTATGTGATGTATTACAGGGATGGGGACACTCAGTTGTTCTTCACAAGGCAGGGTGGTGTCTCAGCCGGGCAAGGGAATGAACTCGTCCCGGTCGTCCGGAGGCAGTTTGAAACGGCCTGCTTGCCAGTCGGCCTTGGCCTGCTCAATGCGTTCGGGTCTCGATGACACGAAGTTCCAGAAGAGGTGGCGTTCGCCCAGCGGATCGCCGCCAAAGAGCATCAGCGTGGCGTTGGTTCGGGCGGTGAGCGTGGCCTTGGTGTCGTCACCGAACACCAGCAATTGGCCGGGCCGGTAGACCTCGCCAGCATGCTCGATCTCGCCTTTTGCCACATACCCAGCCTGTTCCCGGTACCCGCCGGGCAAGGCCAGACTGGCACCCGCCTGCCATTCTGTGTGCAGGTAAAACAGCGGCGAATGCGTGCGAACCGGGCTGGTCTCGCCATAGGCGCTGCCCGCCACCAGCCGCATCCAGACGCCGCTCCGCTCCAGCACCGGCAGCTCATGGGCGGGGTAGTGGGTGAAGGCGGGTTCCGTTTCCTCGTCGGCTTCTGGCAGAGCGACCCAGAGCTGCATCAGTTCGAGCCCACCGTCGGCGTACGAATCGGGGTAGGTGAAGCGCTCGGAGTGCGAAATGCCGCGCCCGGCCGTCATCCAGTTGACCTCGCCTGGCCGGATGACTTGCAGCGTGCCGAGGCTGTCGCGGTGGGTGATCTGGCCGCTCAGCAGGTAGCTCACCGTGGACAGGCCGATGTGCGGATGCGACCGCACGTCGGCTGCCCGCGAGTACTCGGCTGGCAATGGCACCGGGCCTGCGTGGTCGAGGAAAACAAACGGGCCGATGCTGCGGCGCTTGGCAAACGGCAGAACACGACGCACCATAAGCCCGTGACCCAGATCGGCCGCTCGAGCGTTGATCACCATTTCCAGCATCGTGTCCTCCTTTGTGTTCAGGTTCCACGCCAAATTGTGCGCTAACGCCAATTCCAGGGCGCCGTGGAGCCGGCTTTGCCGGGCCACCAGCGCCGACCCTTGGGGGAGGCACCGAAGGCGACGCGGGGGCGTCAAAGCCTCCCCATTCGCCCACTTTGAAAGTCGGCAAAAGCCAGGTGGATCTCAGCCTCGGTGTTCATGACGAAGGGCCCGTAGCCCACCACCGGCTCATGGATGGGCTCACCGCTCAGCCACAACACCGTGGCATCGGTGATGGCCTCGAGTGTGACGCCATCGCCCTCACGTGTGAAGACCATCATCTCGGCATCGGTTGCCTCCTCGCCGCTGTCCGTGCGCACACGACCGTGCAACACCAGCGGCACCGTGGTGTGGCCTTCCGGGGCGGGCAGGTGCACGGTTTGACCGGCTGTGAGCCGCAAGTCCCAGACTTGCATGGGTGAAAAGGTGCGGGCCGGGCCTTTCTGGCCCAGCAGCTCACCCGCGATCAGGCGCGCCGTGCCTGCCACGGTGCCCTGCGGGTTCAGCAGGTTCACCGTGGGGGTTTGCCCGACTGAAATGCCTTGGTAGGCGGGCGGTTTCATCTTGTCCGCGGCGGGCAGGTTGACCCAGAGCTGCACCATCTCAAACCGGCCGCCTTCGCGAGCGAATGCCTCACCATGAAATTCTTCGTGCACGATGCCCGCCGCTGCGGTCATCCATTGCACACCACCGGGACCGATGGTGCCTCCGCCGCCACTGGAATCGCGGTGGGATACCTCGCCTTCGTACACGAGGGTGACCGTTTCAAAGCCCCGGTGCGGATGCTGGCTCACCCCCCGGCGCTCGGTCGTGGGTTCGAACCGGGTTGGCCCGGCGTGGTCGAGCAGCAGAAAGGGCGAGAACGTGAGCGGGTCGTCCTGGTACGAAAAGACACTGCGCACCGGGAAACCGTCGCCGACCCAATGGCCGTCGGGGTTGCGTTGAATGGAAGACAGGGTTTTCATGTGGGCGCTCCTCAGGGAGCACATTGTCTGCCGATGAAGTACACCCTGTGAGCGAAGGGCGGTTCTCAACCAACCCCCGGGCCCGACCGATCTTTGATCCCCGAAGGGGGGCGACAATCCTCCCTATGCGCCTTTCATCCCTGCGCGAGCGCTTGGCCGTGCTCGGCGCCAACCCCCGCCACCAGCAGCGTGTTCTGCGCCTGTGGAGTCTGGCCCTGCCCCAGCGCAGCGGCCAGCGCGAGCTTGAGCATTTCCTGCCCCACACCCTGGTGAACGCGATGCCGGAAGTTGAAGCCGAGCTGGCAGCCCTCGGCGCACTGCACAGCGAACATCCTGGTGAGGACGGCTCGTCGCGCCTGTTGGTGAAGCTGGGCGACGGGCAGATGGTAGAGAGCGTGCTGCTGCCCAGGGGCGGTCTGTGTGTGTCAACCCAGGTGGGCTGCGCGGTGGGCTGTGTGTTTTGCATGACCGGGACCACCGGCCTGATTCGCCAGGTGGGCAGCGCCGAAATTGTGGCCCAGGTGGCGCTGGCGCGCCGCATGCGACCGGTGAAGAAGGTGGTCTTCATGGGCATGGGCGAACCCGCGCACAACCTGGACAACGTCATGGAGGCCATCGACCTGCTGGGCACGGTGGGCAACATCGGCCACAAGAGCCTGGTGTTTTCCACCGTGGGCGATGCGCGGGTTTTTGAAGCCTTGCCGGCCGGGCGCGTCAAGCCGGCACTGGCGATTTCCCTGCACACCACCAAAGCCGACCTGCGCGAAAAACTGCTGCCGCGCGCGCCGCGCTTGACGCCAGAAGCCCTGGTTGAGCTGGGCGAAGCCTACGCACGCGCGACCGATTACCCCATCCAGTACCAGTGGACGCTGATGGAGGGCATCAACGATGGCGACGACGAGATCGAGGGTATCGTGCGGCTGCTGACGGGCAAATACGCCATTCTCAACATGATCCCCTACAACGCCGTGCCCGAGCTGCCTTTCCAACGACCCAGCGGGGAGAAGGCCGCCGGCATCGCGCGCCGCTTGCACCAACGCGGCGTCCTCACCAAGCTGCGCCAGTCGGCCGGACAGGATGTGGACGGCGGTTGCGGGCAGCTTCGGGCGCGGGCAGCGCTGCCGCTGCACAAGAAGTCCATCGCGATTCAGATCGATCGTTCTTAAGGGAGCAGCTTGCCTGCGATCGCCGCCGCAGCCGACCGCGTTTCAACGCCGAGTTTCTCAAAAACGTGTTCCAGATGTTTGTTGACCGTCCGGTGGCTCATGCCCAGGATGTCAGCGATGTCGCGATTGGTTTTTCCCTTGGCCAACCACGACAGCACCTCGGTCTCCCTGGGCGTGAGCGCGATCTCCCGCAACCGCTGGATGGCTGCGTTGTCGGACTGGGTTTGCGCCAGCAACAACATGGATTCGCCCAAACCGCCTTGGCCAATATGCCGGGCCACCAAACGCCCGTTCAACCCCATCGGCACGCTGGCCTCTCCACCCTGGCGCGCCTCGGTCAGCCACTGTTGCGCGGCCTTGCGCTCATGGACACCCGTTCCGAATGCCTGATCCAGCCATTCAGAGACCTGGGGCGAAAGCCATGCAGGACGACCCAAGGTGTCAAGCAGAACGGTGCCCATGCCCGCCACATCCACCGCGGCCTGTGCCAGCCGTGCCACCCGCGCATTGCGCACATGCGTCGCCAGCCGTGCCATCACTTCGGGCAGGCGCAAAGGTTTGACCACATAGTCCACCGCGCCTGACGCAAAGCCGCGAATGATCTGATCGGTGTCAGACAGGCCCGTCATGAACAGCACCGGTACATGGGACCATGCTGGCGTGGCTTTGATTCTTTGGCACAAGCCAAAACCATCGAGCCCGGGCATCACGGCGTCAAGCAGAACCCCGTCAGGGACGGTGACCTCCAGGCGCTCAATCGCTTCGGCTGCGTCGCGCGCCGCCACGACCTCGTAGCCCTCTGTGATCAGTGCGTCACACAGCAGGCGCAAGGTATCGGGTGCATCCTCCACCACCAGGATGACGGGTTGCATGGCCTCAAAAGGGGCGGGTTCAAGCGGTGTCGACATGGTTGGCGGGCTCAGTTGAGTCGATTAGAAGGGCGAGAATCTGCTGGAAATCCAGGGAGTCGGCGTGAGCTTTCAGTATGCTGAGCGTGCCGGCGTGGTCGGGGAACTGGACCACGGCATCCTGCAACCGCTTGCGCAAACCCGAAACCTGGCCCTTGTGTGCCAGGCTTCTGAGCTCATCCCGAAGGTCGTCGGGCAATACGCTGGGTGCATGGGCCTCGGCGGCCGCCTGTTCATGTGCGGTTGTTTCTGGCAGAGCCCGGATCCATGTCAGATCGAGCGTGCGCCGGAGTGTTTCGAGCAACTCGGACTCCATCAGGGGCTTTCCCACGAAACCCTGGCAGCCCTGAGCCAGCAGGCGCTCGGGCTGGTTGTCAAATTGGTTGGCCGAAACGAAAACAATCGGCAGCCGGTGTGGCGTTACATGCTCTCGAACGGCTTGCGCAGTTTGCCAGCCATCAAGTCCGTCCATGGTGATGTCGAGCAACAGCAGGTCAGGCAATTGCCGTTCCAGAATTTCCAGGCACTCCAAGCCGCTGGCCGCTTCCTCGATCACAAACCCCAGTGGCACCAACAAACCGGCCAACAATTGCCGGTGTACCGCTTGATCGTCCACCACCAGGATTCGCCTGGGTGGTCCAGCGTGCCCTGTCACGCTGTGCAGATCGAGCAGCGGAAGGCCTTGTCTTTCTGGGTCGGGTTCGACGCTGGGCAAATAGAGGCGCAGGCTGAACGTGGATCCTTCGCCCGTGAGGCTGCGCAAGGTCAATTCGCCGCCCATCATGTCGGTGAGCAAATGGGTGATCGTCAGGCCCAATCCGGTTCCTGCGCTCGTGGCGCGACGGCCGCCGCTGCCGCGCTCAAAAGGCAGAAAAATGCGCTTTTGATCCTGCTCGGCAATCCCGATGCCGGTGTCTTCCACGTCGATGCGGGTGACCTGTTGTCGAAAATCGAAAATCAATCGAACTTCGCCTCGCTCGGTAAAGCGCACGGCGTTGCTCAGCAGGTTGATCAAGATTTGGCGAAGCCGCTTGGCATCGCCGCGAATCCAGTTGGGCATTTCGCCCTGGTGGCGCAACACGAAGCGCAAGTTTTTGGCCTCGGCCTGGGGCCGAATCATGCGTTCCATGTCTTGCAAGAAGGGTCCGAAAGGCATGGGCGCCGTGTCCAGCTTCAGGCGGCCGGCCTCGATGCGCGCGAGATCGAGCGAACCGTCGATGAGCGCGTGCATGTGCTGCCCGGAACGCTGCATGGTGGCGATCCTCTCGCGCGTCCAGATGGAGATGTCGTCGCTCTTGAGCAGAATCTGTGCATAGCCCAGGATGCTGGTCAGGGGCGTGCGCAGCTCATGTGTCATGCCGGCCACATACCGTGTCTTGGCCTGGCTTGCGGATTCCGCTCGGTCCCGGGCCGCCTGCAGTTCGGCGTCGGTGTGTTTGTGGGCGTCGATTTCCAGCATCAGCAATTGGGTTTGCCGCTCAGACTCGTCCTGCGCCATGCGCCGACTGTCGGTGGTGAGCACCACCCACCAGGCGCACACAGCCGCCAGAACCAGCAGCAAGGCGAAGATTTTCAGAAAAGGGGTGTGGAGTACTTCGCCCGGCGTCTGAAGACTCTCTTGCACATACACCATCCCCATCAGCAGTGCCACGATCGAGCCGATGGATATGAACACCAGCAGGTAGTGTCCCACGCGAAAATTGACGCGGGCTGCGATGCGGTTCGGCAGCCAGGCGACCAGCCATCCGCGCAATTGATCGACAGCCCGGGAGTTGGTTTTGCAGCGATCATGGCACCGCGATTCCAGCGAGCAGCACAGCGAACAAATGGGCGCCTGGTAGGCCGGGCACGATGCCATGTCTTCCGATTCGAAAGCGTTTTCGCACACCACGCAGCGCACCATCTGGCCCGGGCTCCATTCGCTGGTGCTGGCCCTGGCCAGGTAGTAGCGCCCCTGCGTTGCCCATGCCAGCAAGGGCGACAGCAAGATGGCGAGTCCGAGCGCTATGAACGGCGCGAAAGCCGCCGCCTCAGGTCCGAGCGCCCCCGTGTAGGCCACACAGGCGACCACCGTGGCGACCAGCATTGAGACCATGCCCACCGGGTTGAAGTCGTACAGATGGGCTCGACGAAACTCGATGCCTTTGGGGCTCAGACCCAGGGGTTTGTTGATCACCAGGTCGGCCACCAGCGCGCCGACCCAGGCGATGGCCACATTGCTGTAAAGCGCCAGCACCTTTTCCAGGCCCCCAAACACGCCAAGCAACATCAAAAGCAGTGCAATGACCACGTTGAACACGAGCCAGACCACACGCCCAGGGTGGCTGCGCGTGATGCGTGCGAAGAAGTTGGACCAGGCCAGTGAGCCAGCGTAGGCGTTGGTGACGTTGATCTTGATCTGGGAAATGATCACGAACACCACGGTCATCGCGATGGCCAACCCCGAGTGACCCACCACCTGAGCGAAGCCAGCGAGGAACATCTGGGTGGGTTCGGCCGCGCGTTCCGGCGCAATCTCAAACTGCAGGGCTGCAAATGCCAAAAAGGCGCCGCCAGCCATTTTCAACATCCCCATCACGATCCAGCCTGGGCCAGACACCAGTACCGCCAACCACCAGCGCACGCGGTTTTCTGCATTTCTCTCGGGCAAGAAGCGCAGGAAGTCGACCTGTTCGCCAATTTGCACCACCAGTGAAAAGATCACCGCCGCCGCTGCACCGAACATCAACGGCTGGAAGTCGCTGCTGCCGGATTTGAGCCCTGACAGCCCTGCAAAGTCCCGGAAGAGCTGCGGCTGATCCATGGCGAGCCAAACGAAGGGCAGCAGCAGAAGAAACAACCACAGGGGCTGGGTCCAGGCCTGCAGTTTGCTCAAAAAGGTGATGCCACGAATGGCCAGTGGAATGATGACCACGGCCGAGACGATGTAACACGCCGGCAAAGACCAGCCGGTGGCCATCTGCACCGCCAGCGCCATGATGGCCGCCTCGAGCGCAAAGAAAATGAACGTGAACACCGCGTAGATCAGCGAAGTGATGGTTGAGCCCAGGTAGCCAAAGCCAGCGCCTCGGGTGAGCAGGTCCATGTCCAGGCCATAGCGCGCCGCGTAATAGGCGATGGGCAGGCCGGTGAAAAATATGATCAGGCCCACCACAAGGATGGCCAGCATCGCGTTGGTGAAGCCGTAGTTCATGGCGATGGCGCCACCAATGGCTTCCAGCGCCAGAAAAGACAGCGATCCAAATGCTGTGTTGGCTACCCGCCACTCGCTCCATTTGCGAAAGCTGCGCGGCGTGTAACGCAAGGCGTAGTCCTCCATCGTCTCATCCGCCACCCACGAGTTGTACTGGCGGCGAAATCCGAAGATTTTCTGGGTGGCCACGGGTTTGGCGGCTGGGGGGGTGGGGTGCATGCCCCAGAGCAAGCAAGAACCGTTCTCGATTTCACCGGGGTTCGGCCCATACGTTATTTAACGTATGGGCCGAACCCCGGGAAATCCCTAACCTGTCAATCAGTCGGCCACCAGCCGGTTCCGCTGTTCCAACCCCCGCAGGAGTTCCCCATGAAGCACGCATCCGATCCGAATGACGTATCCCTCGAAACCCCGGCAGCCAGCCGCCGCCGGGTCTTACAAATGTTGGGCGCCGCCTCCGTGGTGGGCTTCCCAACCTGGAGTTTCGGCCAGCCAACGTCCGCTGTTAACACGACCAAGCTCGCCGTCACGGACACCGAAGTCACGGTGGGCCAGCTGCATTCGTCCACTGGCACCATGGCCATTTCCGAGACCGGTTCGATTCAGGCCGAGCAACTCGCCATTGATGAAATCAACGCCATGGGCGGGATCCTTGGGCGCCAGATCAAGGTCATCAAGGAAGACGGTGCTTCCGACTGGCCCACTTTTGCTGAGAAGTCCAAGAAGCTGTTGATCAGCGACCATTGCGCTGCGGTTTTCGGGTGCTGGACGTCGGCCTCGCGCAAGGCGGTTCTGCCCGTGTTTGAGCGGGAAAATGGCCTGCTCTATTACCCCACCTTTTATGAAGGCCTGGAGCAGTCCAAAAACGTGATCTACACGGGGCAGGAAGCCACCCAGCAGATTCTGTACAGCCTGGACTGGGCCAAATCCGAGAAGAAGGCCAAGACCTTCTTCCTCATTGGTTCGGACTACATCTGGCCACGCACCTCGATGAAGATTGCGCGCAAACACATCGAGAGCTTCCAGAAGGGCAAAGTCGTCGGGGAGGAGTATTACCCGCTGGGCAGCACCAGTTTCGGGTCCCTGATGAACAAGATCAAGCTGCAAAAGCCCGACTGCATTTTTGTTGCGGTGGTTGGGGGCTCCAATGTGGCCTTCTACAAGGCGCTCAAGGCCGCAGGCATCACGGGCGACAAGCAGCTTCTGGTGACGCTCTCGGTCACCGAAGATGAGATGACCGGTGTGGGTGGTGAGAACTTCAAAGGCTTCTATTCTTCGATGAAGTACTTCCAGTCGCTTGACAACGCGAACAACAAGAAGTTTGTGGCGGCCTTCAAGGCGAAGTACGGCAAAGACGCGGTCATCGGCGACGTGACGCAGGCGGGCTACCTGGGCCCCTGGTTGTGGAAGGCAGCGGTCGAGAAAGCCAAGAGCTTCGATGTGGACAAGGTCGTCGCCGCTTCCGAGACGGGCATTGAATTGAAAACAGCGCCTGAAGGCTACGTCAAGCTCGACCCCAACCACCACTTGTGGAGCAAATCCCGCATCGCCATGGGGTTGCCAGACGGGACGTTCAAAGTGGTCTCAGAGTCGCCTGAACTGATCAAACCCGATCCATTCCCCAAGGGATACCAGTAACCACTGACTGCCGCGGTGCCCTGGCGCCGCGGCCGAGCCCAACGGGTCGGCGCAGCCGGTCCCGCCCAAGCCTGGGCGGGTCCTCGTCGCGACCAGACCGTCGACCCTGAAATCACTTTCGCTGGAGTTTCACCATGAGCTTTGATGACCTGCTCAACATTGGCCTGATGCAAGGCTTTGCTGGCTTGAGTTTGTTTGCTGTGTTGCTCCTGATGGGGCTGGGGCTGGCCATCATTTTCGGGCAGATGGGAGTGATCAACATGGCCCATGGTGAGTTCATGACCATCGGGGCGTACACCATTTACCTGGGCTCGACGCTGGCCGAAGCGATCAGCCCCGAGGCTGTCGCCGCCTATTTTCCCTTCGCCATCGTGGCCGCTTTCCTGCTTGCTTTCGTGGTCGGCTGGTTTGTCGAATGGGGGCTGATCCGCCACCTGTACAAGCGCCCGCTGGACACCCTGCTCGCGACATGGGGCATCAGCCTGGCCATGCAGCAATGTTTTCGAACCTTCATTGGTCCCAAAGAGGTCAGCCCGACCTTGCCCGACTGGTTGATGGGTTCCTGGGCGCCTTCCGAGGGTCTGGACATCCCGATCAACGGCATGTTTGTGTTGGCGTTGACCGCCCTGGTCACGACCGGCGTATGGATCGCCATGAACAAGAGCCGCTGGGGCCTGCGCGTACGGGCCACGGTGAGCAACCGGGTGATGGCCAATGCCACCGGTATCGATACGAAAAAGACCGACCGCCTCACCTTTGCCATTGGCTGCGGTATTGCCGGCGTCGCCGGTGCGGCCTTCACCACCATCGGGTCCACGGGCCCGACATCGGGTTCGCTCTACATCGTGGACGCCTTTCTCGTGGTCACCTTTGGCGGCGCGGCCAGCTTGCTGGGCACGGTGGTTTCTGCTTTTGGCATCGCACAGACGCAATCGATCACCGAATTTTTCCTTTCTGGCTCCATGGCCAAAATGCTGACCCTCTCCCTGATCGTGCTGATCCTGATGGTGCGCCCTCAGGGCTTGTTCCCCAGCAAAGTGCGCCGTTGAATCCCCGCTCCTTCGATTCGATTTCTTCCGGAGAAAAATGACATGAACACTTTGAAGGCCTGGATACACCGTTACCAGCTCGCCAGTGTGGTGCTGCTCACCCTGTTGCTCGCCGTTGTCTTGCCGTTGGCTCTGGACATCTTTCGTCTCAACCTGGTCGGGAAATACCTCACCTACGCATTCGTGGCCGTTGGACTGGTGATGGTGTGGGGTTACGGTGGCATTCTGAGTCTGGGCCAAGGGGTGTTTTTTGGCCTGGGCGGTTACGCCATGGCCATGTTCCTCAAGCTCGAAGCCTCGGATCCCGTGAGCACCAAAATTCAGTCCACACCAGGCATTCCTGACTTCATGGACTGGAACCAGATCACCGAGTTGCCCACCTTCTGGGTGCCGTTCAAAAGCCTGCCCCTGGCATTGATTGCGGTGATCGCCGTTCCCATGTTGCTGGCCTGGATCATCAGCTACGCCATGTTCAAACGCCGCGTCGGAGGCGTGTACTTTGCCATCATCACGCAGGCTGTCGCACTGATTCTCACGGTGCTGATCATCGGCCAACAGGGCTACACCGGCGGGGTCAATGGCATGACCGATCTGAAGACGGTGCTGGGCTGGGATACCCGTACAGACAGCGCCAAATACGTCCTGTACTACCTGTGTGTCGGCTTGTTGATCGGCTCGATTCTGCTGTGCCGATGGATCCAGACCAGCAAGGTTGGCACGCTCTTGCTCGCCATGCGCGACAAGGAGGACCGGGTGCGTTTCTCCGGCTATGACGTGGCCGACTTTCGCATATTTGTCTTCTGTCTGGCAGCGGGTCTCTCGGGCATTGGCGGTGCGATGTTTTCGCTGCAGGTGGGCTTCATGTCGCCCAGCTTTGTCGGCATCGTGCCTTCGATTGAAATGGTGATTTTTGCCGCTGTGGGTGGGCGCATGAGCTTGGTGGGTGCGGTCTACGGCACGTTGTTGGTCAATGCAGGAAAGACCTACTTTTCGGAGAGCTTTCCGGATGCCTGGCTGTTCCTCATGGCGGCCCTTTTCATCGGCGTGACCATGGCATTCCCCATGGGCCTGGCCGGTGTGTGGGAAGAACGCATCGTGCCCTGGTGGCGCTCGCGCCGCCAGGCCCTGAAGGATGCGGGTGTGCCCACGCCGCCAGCCGCCCTCAAGCGACTGCCGGAAGCGAGCGCTGTGCCACAGGCACAAGCCGACCTGCCAGAAGGCACTCGCGGTCAAGGCGTTTGACGTTTCAACGAGAAATAATCCATGAGCAATACCGACTTTGCACTTTCCGTCGAAGACCTGACCGTGTCCTTTGATGGCTTCAAAGCCATTGATGCGCTCACGCTCTACATCGACAAAAACGAACTGCGGGTGATCATCGGCCCGAACGGCGCCGGCAAGACCACGTTGCTCGATTTGATTTGCGGCAAAACCCAGGCCAGCGGCGGCAGCATCAAGTTCAAGAACGAGGAAATTCTGAAGGTGCCGGAATACAAGCGGGTCCGTCTGGGCATCGGGCGCAAGTTCCAGACGCCGTCGATCTACGAAAACCTGTCCGTGTTCAAAAATCTGGAGGTTTCTTACCCGAGCGGCCGGTCGGTTTTTGGTGCTTTGGCATTCAAGTGCACAGATGCCATACGTGCCAGCGTGGAGGCCGTGGCCCTGGACATTGGCTTGTTGGACCGGCTCGAAACAGAGGCTGGCCTGCTCTCTCATGGCCAGAAGCAGTGGCTGGAAATTGGCATGTTGCTGATGCAGGAACCCGAGCTTCTGATGCTGGACGAACCCATTGCCGGCATGAGTGCACGGGAGCGCGAGCTCACGGCCGAATTGCTGCAGCGCATCTGCACGAATCGCGCGGTGATCGTGATCGAGCACGACATGGAATTCGTAAAAAAAATCGCTCACAAGGTCACCGTGATGCACCAGGGAAAGATCCTCGCCGAAGGCCCGATGGAGCAGGTACAGGCAGACCCCAAGGTCATCGACGTGTACCTCGGCCACTGATGCCGCCAGGAACCCAAAAGGAGCACAACATGCTGGAAGTCAAAGATCTGTTCGTGTCCTATGGACAAAGCGAAGCCTTGCATGGCCTCTCGTTCGACGGGCGAAAAAACGAAACGGTGGCCATCATGGGACGCAACGGCATGGGCAAGACCACGCTGTTCAAAAGCCTCATGGGCATCTTGCCTTTGAAGTCAGGGCAAATCTCGATCGCCGGTCAAGACATTTCTCACGATGAGAGTTTCCGTCGGGTCGCCAAGGGCATTGCCTACGTACCCCAGGGCCGCATGATTTTTCCGACCCTGACCGTCGAAGAAAACATCCAGACGGGGCTGGAGAACGCCAAGTTCAAAGCCATACCGGAAGAGATCTATGCGCTCTTTCCGGTGTTGTGGGAGATGCGTCGGCGCAAGGGCGGCAACCTCTCGGGTGGGCAACAGCAACAGCTCGCCATTGCCCGGGCGCTCGTGACCAACCCCAAGGTGTTGTTGCTCGACGAGCCCACCGAAGGCATCCAGCCTTCCATCATCAAAGACATCGCCAAAGCGCTCAACGAGATTCGCAAGATGCGCGAAATCACCATTGTGGTGTCCGAGCAGGTGTTGTCGTTTGCGATGGATGTGGCCGACCGCCTTTTTGTGATCGAAGGCGGGCGTCTTGTGCATGAGACCGCGCGCGCCGACACCGACCAGGCGCGCATCAAGTCCTATCTCTCTGTCTGACACACCGTCCGTCCCACTTCCCCTCCATTCTTCCACCCCCCAAAGGAGCACGCCATGGCCGATACCCTGATCAAGGTTGATCTCAGCAAGTCACCCACCGAAAACGAGAACATCCACAACCGCTGGCACCCCGACATTCCGATGGCCTGCTGGGTCAACCCGGGCGACGAGTTCGTGCTGGAAACCTTTGACTGGACGGGGGGCTTCATCCAGAACAACGACAGCGCAGACGATGTGCGCGACATCGACCTGACGACCGTGCACTACCTGTCCGGTCCCGTGGGCGTGAAGGGCGCCGAGCCGGGCGATCTGCTCGTGGTCGACTTGCTCGACATCGGCGCCAAGCAGGACAGTCTTTGGGGTTTCAACGGTTTCTTCAGCAAGAAAAACGGCGGCGGTTTTCTGACCGACCACTTCCCCCAGGCCCAAAAATCGATCTGGGATATCCATGGCATGTTCACCAGCTCGCGCCACGTGCCTGGCGTGAACTACGCCGGCCTTATCCATCCAGGCTTGATCGGCTGCCTGCCCGATCCCAAGATGCTGGAGATGTGGAACACACGCGAGCAGGCGCTGATCGATTCCGATCCCAGCACCAGCGGTCTGGCCAATCCGCCTTTTGCCGCCACCGCCCACATGGGCAAGATGACCGGCGCAGCACGCGACAAGGCGGCCGCAGAAGGCGCGCGCACCGTGCCGCCCCGCGAACACGGTGGGAACTGCGATATCAAAGACCTCTCGCGAGGGGCCAAGGTGTTTTTCCCGGTGTACATCGAAGGGGCAGGGCTGTCTGTGGGTGATCTGCACTTCAGTCAGGGCGACGGAGAGATCACCTTCTGCGGCGCCATCGAGATGGCGGGCTGGGTGCACATGAAAGTCACGCTCATCAAAGGGGGCATGGCCAAGTACGGCATCAAGAACCCCATTTTCAAGCCCAGCCCGATCACGCCGAATTACAACGACTACCTGATCTTTGAGGGCATTTCGGTGGACGAGGCTGGCAAGCAGTACTACCTGGACGTCAACGTGGCTTACCGCCAGGCCTGTCTGAATGCCATCGAGTATCTGAAGAAATTCGGGTACTCGGGCGCACAGGCTTATTCCATTCTGGGTACTGCGCCCGTGCAAGGGCACATCAGTGGGGTGGTCGATGTGCCGAACTCGTGCGCCACCCTCTGGCTGCCCACGCAGATCTTTGATTTCGACATCAACCCCAACGCCGCCGGGCCGATCAAGCACCTGGATGGTTCGGTGCAGATGCCCTTGTCGCCAGACCTGTGATGGACCACTGCACCGCCCTATCCCTTCTCTTCGGAGGTGGGGGTCGGGCGCGGTGCAGTTCAAACGCTGGCGGCTGGGATTGCCGCCGCCTACCTGTCTGATTTTTAGGATCCGTCCGCCATGCCTACTTACGACTATGAATGCCCCAGTTGCGGTGGCTTTGACGCTTTCAGGACTTTGGCCGAGCGCAATGTGCCCGCAGCATGCCCTGACTGTGCGGGTGCTTCTCCACGCGTCTTCGCCACCGCGCCCCGCCTCGCCCTCATGAATGGCAGTACCCGCACGGCCATGGCAACCAACGAGCGCGCGCGTCACGAGCCCCAAAGCTCACGCGACTACCAGCGATTGCGCCATCCCCCCGGTTGTGGCTGCTGCAGCACCGGGCGCAGCAAGGCCACGGTGACGGCGCCCAATGGCGCCAAGGCCTTTCCAGGCAAGCGGCCCTGGATGATCAGCCACTAGGCTTTCAGAGCGGTCGCGCGCTCTGCGCCACCGCCGCTTTCGGGGTTGAAACGCCCGCGTAATTCACATAGATAAAGGGAAACTGCCATGATTCACGGCGACATTTCAAGCAGCCATGACACTGTCGGTGTGGCCGTGGTTAATTACAAGATGCCACGGTTGCATTCCAAAGCCGAAGTGCTCGACAACGCACGCAAGATTGCCGACATGGTGATTGGCATGAAGTCGGGTTTGCCCGGCATGGATCTGGTGATTTTCCCCGAGTACAGCACCCACGGCATCATGTACGACAGCCAGGAGATGTACGAGACAGCGACGACCGTGCCCGGTGCCGAGACCGAAATTTTTGCTGCAGCCTGCCGCAAGGCCAAGGTTTGGGGCGTGTTTTCGCTGACCGGAGAGCAGCACGAAGAGCACCCCAATAAAGCACCCTACAACACATTGATCTTGATGAACGATCAGGGAGAGATCGTTCAGAAATACCGCAAGATCATCCCGTGGGTGCCCATTGAGGGCTGGTACCCTGGCGATACCACCTATGTGAGCGAAGGGCCCAAGGGATTGAAGATCAGCCTCATCATTTGCGATGATGGCAATTACCCGGAGATCTGGCGCGACTGTGCCATGAAGGGCGCAGAACTCATTGTTCGCTGCCAAGGCTATATGTACCCGGCCAAAGAGCAGCAGATCCTGATCAGCAAAGCCATGGCCTTTGCCAACAACACTTACGTGGCTGTCGCCAACGCTGCCGGCTTCGACGGCGTGTACAGCTACTTCGGTCACAGCGCAGTCATCGGTTTTGATGGCCGCACCCTGGGTGAGTGCGGCGAGGAGGAAAACGGTGTGCAGTACGCGGCCCTCTCCAAGAGCCTGATTCGCGACTTCCGCAAGAACGGGCAGAGTGAAAATCATTTGTTCAAGCTGTTGCACCGCGGCTATACCGGTGTAATCAACTCGCATGATGGCGACAAAGGTGTCGCCGTTTGCCCCTTTGATTTTTATCGGAACTGGGTGAACGACCCGGATGGCACGCGGTCGGCTGTCGAGGCCATCACGCGACCCATGATCGGCACTGAAGAGTGCCCAATCGAAGGGATTCCCCACCCGTAAACCAGTGCCCAAACTTGATTCGCTGGCTGCATCACAGGTTCAGAGGTTCAAATTTTTTGATTTTGTCCCTGAGCCGATCCAGTCTGGAAAGGGCCACCGGCACAGCGCACAGCCTGAACCTGCGCGGCATCTTCGCCAAACTGCGCCAGTGGGCCGGAAAGACTGTGGACCTGAATTTCCACTCAGTCCAGGTCTACCTTGTTCCCAAGCCCTTGGCGCACCTGAGCGCCGGCGGCTGGAATCGGGTCGAGAAAGACTGCATGTTCGACCCCCTCGCCGGCTCCGAAGCCGGCCCCTGGAGCTTGGCGCCTTTGCCTCGCATGTGCGTCGGTGGTGCAGAAGCCCCGAGGTCCAGTCCCGCCCCGGGGTGTGCAGATCAGGTTGGGCGTCAGCCCCAGGCCGCAGCAGGTTCCCGAGCGCCTCTGGTACCGAGGCGGGGCGGCGAAGCCCAGGTTTGATGGTTCAACCGGTTGCGCAGGGCGTGGATCGCGGCCGGGTCCGGATCGGTGAGGAGCCAGTCACCCCACCACGCGGGCTGCAAACCCAGGATGCCAGGCTCCGGGCGCATGACCAGCGCGGTGCGTCCGGTGATCGGGGTGTCTCGCAAGCATTGGATCAGCGTAGGGATCTGGTGCCGTGGGAGTGTGGCCGGGCGCTGGCCGTGCGCTGAAGAGGTGCGGCAGGCCAAGACAACCGGGTTGCCGTCGGGGCCGCCGCTGGTCATCCGGAACGGCTCGCAGCCCAGCACGGTTTTCAGCATCAGGGGGATGCAAGGCCCCAGGTCGATGGTGGGCGTCAACGTCAACAGGGCCGACGGTGCCAGCAATTCGCGGGCCACGAAGAGGCGCAGTGCAAGGTCGCTGAGCCAGGACTGGCCCAGCGCAAGGTTGCCGGAGGAGAGCGCGCCCGTTGGGGCTCCTCTTGCGTCGGTCAAAGGTTGGCTGGGTGTGGCCCGAAGCCACAGGAAACCCACCTGACCACGAAGTGATGGCCGCTGAGGGCTGGCAATGAGGCTGTTCAGCAGCAAGGCCAGATCGTGACCCGTTTGCAGGCGGGTGGACTCGCCGTCCGGCGGACTCCAGGCGCAGGCGCTGGGGGACCGAAATGGCAGCCAATCCGTTGCGGGTTGGCCAGGCTTCACGCCGAGCGCGTGCAGGGCTTCGCTGGAGCGCACTGCGGCGCGCGCCAGGATGTCAGGCAAACGGTTCAACAACGATCGGGTCATGGCCGATGTTCCTCCCTCGGAAAACCGCCAGTGTGCACAAGGACACCTTGGTCAGGCTGACACCAGCTTGGTGAATATTCACACCGTTGCTAAGTTGCAAACCGGGATGTGGTGCCGGCTCTTGTGTTAGCCGCCTTGGGATGGCTGTATGGATTTGACTTCAGGGGGATGGTGGGCGTGAGGGGCGGGGCGCCAGACAAATCGGAAGGCAACCGTTAAAATCACGCCACACTCAAGGAGCGCTGCAGCGCCGGCCACTGTCCCCGACCAACGGGGCTTTGCCGGTTGTCAGGCTTGGGTCACCGGGACGCGATGCGTCCCCGCCGGAACATCCGGCTTCAACGGCGCTCACCAGTCAATGTTCAAAACCCTGGTGAGCCCCCATGTCTGACGTTTCCCGTTCCGCCTCAGTTTCCGTCCCCCCCATGTTGTTGTCGGGTCTGGAGCCCGTGCGCATTGGTGAAACCAGTTTGTTTGTGAACGTCGGCGAACGCACCAACGTCACAGGCTCCAAAGCCTTCGCCCGAATGATCCTGAACGGCGACTACGAGCAGGCACTGGCCGTGGCGCGGCAGCAAGTAGACAACGGCGCGCAGATCATCGACATCAACATGGACGAGGCCATGCTCGACAGCAAGGCGGCCATGGTGCGTTTTCTCAACCTGATCGCCGGCGAGCCCGACATTGCGCGTGTTCCGGTCATGGTGGACAGCTCGAAATGGGAAGTGATCGAGGCCGGCCTGCGCTGCATCCAGGGCAAGGGCGTTGTCAACTCCATCAGCATGAAGGAAGGTGTCGACGAATTCAAGCGGCAAGCGCGCCTGGTCAAGCGCTACGGCGCCGCCGCCGTGGTGATGGCCTTTGATGAAAAAGGCCAGGCCGACACCTACGAGCGCAAGATCGAAATTTGCGAACGGGCTTACCGGATGCTGGTCGACGAAGTGGGGTTCCCGCCAGAAGACATCATCTTCGACCCCAACATCTTTGCCATCGCCACCGGCATTGATGAGCACAACAACTACGCCGTCGACTTCATCAATGCCACGCGCTGGATCAAGCAAAACCTGCCCGGCGCCAAAGTGAGCGGCGGCGTGTCCAACGTGTCGTTCAGCTTCCGTGGCAACGACCCGGTGCGCGAGGCCATCCACACGGTTTTCCTGTACCACGCGGTCCAGGCCGGCATGGACATGGGCATCGTCAATGCCGGCATGGTCGGCGTGTACGACGAGCTGGAGCCCGAGCTGCGCGAGCGCGTGGAAGACGTGGTGCTCAACCGCCGGCCCGACGCGGGTGAGCGACTGGTGGACGTGGCCGAAAACGCCAAGGGCATGGCCAAGGACGACAGCAAGAAAAACGAATGGCGCGCCCTGCCGATCCGTGACCGTTTGAAGCACGCGCTGGTGCGCGGCATGAACGAGTTCATCACCGAAGACACAGAAGAGATGTGGCAGCTGATTCACGCGGATGGCGGGCGACCGATCAACGTGATTGAAGGCCCTTTGATGGACGGCATGAACGTGGTCGGGGACCTGTTTGGCCAGGGCAAGATGTTCTTGCCGCAGGTGGTCAAGAGCGCACGCGTGATGAAGCAGGCCGTGGCCCACCTGCTGCCCTACATCGAAGCCGAGAAGGCCGCGCAGGCGGCAGCGGGCGAGGACGTGAAGGCGAGGGGAAAAATCGTGATCGCCACCGTCAAAGGGGATGTGCACGACATCGGCAAGAACATCGTCACCGTCGTGCTCCAGTGCAACAATTTCGAGGTGGTGAACATGGGTGTGATGGTGCCCTGCCACGAAATTCTGGCGAAGGCGAAAGAAGAGGGTGCCGACATCGTGGGCCTGTCGGGCCTGATCACACCCAGCCTGGAAGAGATGCAGTACGTGGCCGGTGAGATGCAGAAAGATGCGCATTTCCGCGACGCCAAGATTCCGCTGCTCATCGGCGGCGCCACCACCAGCCGCGTGCACACGGCGGTGAAGATCGCTCAGCACTATGAAGGCCCCGTGGTTTATGTGCCCGATGCCTCGCGCAGCGTGAGCGTGGCCCAGAGCCTGATCGGCGACAACCGGGTTCAATACATCGCCGAGCTCAACGCCGATTACGAGCGGGTTCGCACGCAACACGCCAACAAGAAGCAGGTGCCGATGTGGTCGCTCGACAGGGCCCGTGCCAACAAGACGCCAATCGATTGGCACACCTACCAGCCGGTGAAACCGAAGTTCATCGGCAAGCGGGTGTTCAAAAATTTTGATCTTGCCGAACTTGCGAAATACATCGACTGGGGCCCGTTCTTTCAGACATGGGATCTGGCCGGCCCCTACCCCGCCATCCTTGAAGACGAGGTGGTGGGCGAGCAGGCCACCAAAGTGTTTGCCGACGCGCAGGCCATGCTCAAGAAGATCATCGAAGGCCGTTGGCTCAGCGCCAATGGCGTGATCGGCCTGTACCCGGCCAACACGGTGAACGATGACGACATCACGCTCTACACCGACGAGGGCCGAAGCGAGACAGCGCTGACCTGGTACGGCCTGCGCCAGCAGACCGAAAAGCAGGCCATCGACGGCCCGGATGGACAGCCTGTCATGCGTCCCAGCCGTTGCCTGGCCGATTTTGTCGCGCCTAAGGGGCAGGGCGACGATTACGTGGGCCTGTTCGCGGTGACCGCCGGTCTGGGCGTGGAGAAGAAAGAAAAGCAGTTTCTCGAAGCCCACGACGACTACAACGCCATTTTGTTCAAATCCCTGGCCGATCGCCTGGCCGAGGCCTTTGCCGAGTGCCTGCACCGGAAAGTGCGCACCGATCTCTGGGGCTACGCGGCCGAAGAGGGCTTGAGCAACGAAGAGCTGATCAAGGAAAAGTACCAGGGCGTTCGCCCGGCGCCGGGTTATCCGGCCTGCCCCGACCATTCGGTCAAGCGCGCGATGTTCCAGTTGCTGGGTTGCGACGACATTGGCATGGCCCTGACCGAAAGCCTGGCCATGACGCCCGCGGCCAGCGTGAGCGGCTTCTACATCAGCCATCCGCAGAGCACCTATTTCAACGTGGGCAAAGTCGGCGACGATCAAGCCCAGGATTTGGCCGCGCGCAGTGGTGTGGCCGAGAGTGAACTTCGGCGCTGGTTGGGCACCGGCTTGTAATCTGACGGTGGGTGGGGCTGCTGCTGAGACCATGGATGCTTCTGCGTGTGGTGCCTTGGCGGCACCTTCGGGCTCTCGCTGGTTGCCGCTCGCGCTGCTGGGGCTGGGCGGGACCCTGTCGCCGTGGTAGAACGCCTTTCAATTTGTGAGTTGCGGGTGAAGCATGGTTGTTTGTGGTGAGTGCGGGGCTGAAAATCGGGACAGGGCCCGGTTTTGTCGCGGGTGTACGCGGTCATTGGTGGCCGTCACCGTGGTCGAAGAGCCTGAAACAGTGGCCGAAGAGCCGGGATTGGGCTCTTCGATGGGCGTTCCGGGCCAGAAAAAATCCACACGGCCTTGTCCTGCGTGCAAGGCGCCCAATCCGCGGCGTTCACTGAGTTGCCTGGCCTGTGGGGCTCCACTGGGCCGGCGCCGCAAGGATTTGGCTAAAGAAGCCGCCGCATTGAGCGACGCGCCTTCTGTTGACGGCGCCACGGCGCCAGTCTCGCGGGCGAAGCGCCCATGGGGTGCGCTGGTCGGCGGGGTTCTTTTGCTGGCCGTTGCTGCCGCCTGGTGGTCGGGCGCTTTCAGCTCTGCCTCACCATCGGAGCCCGTGGCTGAGGGGGCACGCCCATCACCCGATTCGATCGCCCAGCCGTCGGTTCAAGCCCCTGTGGTGGAGCCTCTCCCTGTTGCCTCGGCCTTGGCCGTGGAGCCTGTCCCGCCAGAATCAGACTCCGCGCCAGCGGTGAACCAGTTGAACCAGGCTGTGGATGAAGTCCGGGCGCGAGACGAGCGCAAAGAGGCCGATCGCGTGGCCGCGCTGGCCCGCACCCGTGCCGCCCGCATCGCCGAGCGCCAGCGCGTGCAGGAAGCCCGCACGTTGGCCGCCAAAGAAGCCGCGGTTGCCGCCACCGCGGTTCCACCACCTGCACCCGTTGCAGTGGCCCCGGTTCAGCCACCACCAGTCCCCGCAGCGCCCAACCCGGTGAAAACGGTTGCGCAAACCTGTGCCACTGAAACCAATATGATTGCGCGCGATTTTTGCCGCATCGATGCCTGCCGGCAGCCGGCCAATGTGAACGATGCCATCTGTGTTTCGTATCGCAAGATGGACGCTGAGCGGCGGGCCCGCATGGCCAATTGACCGCGTTGGCCCTGCCGCTTTCCAGCCCCGAACAATTCCTGTGGGCCATGAACGGTGGGCTCACACGACCGCCCACACATACAGCAAGCCCGATACCGCCAGCCAGTACAAATCGATTTGCCATGTTGCACGGTACCGATCCATGGTGCGCAGACCACTGGAATGCCCTAGGGCCACAGCAAGCCTACAGTCCTGTTGAGGGGAAGTCTTGGCCGATGCTGGTTGGGGGCTCCGATATGCCCAGGGGATGAGGCCCAAGCTGTAGACAAGCATGCCCGGTGCTGTCGGCCGGGGGAAGTTGGCGACGATCAACCAGGGTGTTGCTTTTGAGAAGCATCTCACAGGAAGGTCGATTTATCCTGCAATGAACTGGACGCAGTTTGCGTCGCTTGCTGTCTTCTTTCC
The DNA here is from genome assembly GCF_004795855.1 of Hydrogenophaga sp. PAMC20947. Taxonomy (NCBI): domain Bacteria; kingdom Pseudomonadati; phylum Pseudomonadota; class Betaproteobacteria; order Burkholderiales; family Comamonadaceae; genus Hydrogenophaga; species Hydrogenophaga sp. PAMC20947. Next base: position 3,619,443 of record NZ_CP039252.1, on the reverse strand, counting down.
GGCCACCAACCTGCTCGCTGTCGGTGGGCGCGGGTTTGGGTATGTTGCATGCTGCGACCTTCGCAAGCGCTGAGTGTCAAAGCCAGAGCCATGCGGGCCAAGGGGACGTGGTGTGCTTGGGCATGCCCATGCTTTTCACGCTGCAAGGGCTTCCAGCCCGTTGATGGTGTTGTTGTTCATCCTTGCCGCAACGCCCGCCGGTACTGCACCGCTTCGGCCACATGCGCCACGATCACCTCGTCGAGCTTGGCCAGGTCGGCGATGGTGCGGGCCACGCGCAGGGTTCTGTGGGTGCTGCGGGCGCTCCAGCCCAGGCGGGCTGCCGTGGTGTTGAGAAACTTGAGGGAACTGGGATCGGCGTGGATGTGCTGGTCCAGCGCCTGGCCGCTCAGGGCCTGGTTGGTCTGGCCCTGGCGGGCGTGGGCGCGCTCTCGCGCGTCGACCACGCGCTCGCGCACGGCATCGGTGGATTCGCCGGCGGAGCCGTGCAGCAGATCGTCGGGGGGCAGGGCGGGCACTTCCACGTGCAGGTCGATGCGGTCGAGTAGCGGGCCGCTGAGCTTGCTCTGGTAGCGGTTGATCTGGTCGGGTGAGCAGCGGCAGGAGCGGGTGGGGTGGCCCAGAAAACCGCAGGGGCAGGGGTTCATGGCGGCGATGAGCTGGAAGCGGGCGGGAAATTCGCTTTGCATGGCCGCGCGCGAGATGCGGATCTGGCCACTTTCCAGAGGCTCGCGCAGGGCTTCCAGGGCAGCGCGCGGAAACTCGGGCAATTCATCGAGGAACAAGACACCGTGGTGGGCCAGCGAGATTTCACCGGGGCGGGGTGGTGAGCCACCGCCGACCAGGGCCACGGCGCTGGCACTGTGGTGGGGCGCGCCGGTGGGGCGCTGGGCCCAGCGCTCCAGGCTGAAGCGGCCGGCCAGCGATGCCACAGCGGCCGATTCCAGGGCTTCGCCGGTGCTCATGGGCGGCAACAGGCCAGCGAATCGCTGGGCCAGCATGCTTTTGCCGGAGCCGGGCGGCCCGACCATCAACAGGCTGTGCCCGCCGGCCGCAGCGATCTCCAGCGCGCGCTTGGCCGCCACCTGGCCTTTGACATCGGCCAGGTCGGCGTATTGCGGCGGGTTGTTGGCGTGGGTGGGGGACACGCGCTGCCAGCCGCCGTTGTCTTCGATTTCGGGGCTGGTCATGGGGGCCGCTTCGCCCGGTTTGGCTTCGGGCAGGAACTGGGCCACCACGTCCAGCAGGTGTCTGGCCCGGTAGACCTGGGCCTCGGGCACCAGCGCAGCCTCTTCGGCGCTGCCGGGTGGGAGCACCAAACGGGTGCGTTCCAGGCTGGGGCCGCCCTTTTCGGCCGCGCGGTGCAGGGCCAGGCTCATGGCCAGCGAGCCGCGCACCGGCCGCAGATCACCGCCCAGCGAGAGCTCGCCCGCGAATTCCCAGCCTTGCATGCGAGCGTCGCTGATCTGGCCGCTGGCAGCCAGGATGCCCAGGGCAATCGGCAGGTCAAAACGGCCCGAATCCTTGGGCAAATCGGCCGGGGCGAGATTGACGGTGATACGCTTGTTGCTGGGGAAATCCAGACCCGCATTGGCAATGGCCGAGCGCACGCGCTCGCGCGCTTCTTTGACTTCGGTGTCGGCCAAGCCCACCAGCGTGAAGCTGGGCAGGCCATTGGCCAGGTGCACTTCGACCTGAACCGGGCGCGCTTCCAGCCCCAGCAGTGCACGGCTGTGCACCAATGACAAACCCATTTTGGTGTCCTCCCTGTTTTGGTGCGCGCCCTCGTTGCCTCAATGGGCGTCTGAAGAGCACGCGATTGGTGCGTTGATGCGGCCCGTGACAGCAGGCCCTTGGCAACCCCGTCGGCATGATGGCACAGCCAAGCGGTGGAACCGGTTTTGAGTACTTTTGTGGATGTTTTACGACAGCAGTCGGGACCCGCGTGCAGCCGACCACGCATGCCCTGGCACGGTCTGTGCTTGGAGTTGTAAGCGATTGAATCCAGATGGGGGCTTGAACCCCACCCTGGGTTCGCATCCCAGTGGTATCAGCCCTCATCGGCTGATACCGAACGAGTCAGTCGGCGTCGACCCCGGGTTCAGACGCCCAGCAGCAAAAGAGGAATACAGCATGAAAATGGTTTCAGCCGTCATCAAGCCGTTCAAGCTGGACGAAGTGCGTGAAGCGCTGTCCACTATGGGCGTGCAAGGCATCACCGTCACCGAAGTCAAAGGCTTCGGCCGCCAGAAAGGCCACACCGAGCTCTACCGCGGCGCGGAATACGTGGTCGACTTTCTGCCCAAAGTGAAGATAGAAGCCGCCGTGTCAGACGACCTGGTCGAGCGCGTGATCGAAGCGATCGAAGGCGCTGCACGCACCGGCAAGATCGGTGACGGCAAGATTTTCGTCACCGATCTGGAGCAAGTGGTTCGCATCCGCACCGGTGAAACCGGCAAAGAAGCGCTCTGATCGCCACCACCGAAACCCAAGAAAGACCACGGACATGAAAAAACTTGTTGCATCTCTACTGCTGGGCATGGGGCTGGCCCTGGGCGGCCTGAACGTCTCGGCTCAGACCACGACCGAAGCTCCTGCGACCATGGCAGCGCCGGCAGACACCTCTGCCGCACCGGCTGTCGAAGCGCCTGCGATGGCTGTTGAGGCGGTTGCCGTCGAAGCCGCTGCGCCGGCACCGACCGTCGATAAGGGCGATACCGCCTGGATGATGGTTTCCACCATTCTGGTCATCTTGATGGTGATCCCCGGCCTGGCGCTGTTCTACGGCGGCCTCGTTCGCAGCAAGAACATGCTGTCGGTGCTGATGCAGGTGATGGTGGTGTTCTCGCTGATCTCCGTGATGTGGGCCGTCTACGGCTACAGCCTGGCGTTCGGCGGTGAAGGCCTGATCATCGGCAACCTCAGCAAGGCCTTCTTGCTGGGCGTCACGCCCGCCTCGCTGGCCGACACCTTCACCGAAGGTGTGAAGATTCCCGAGTTCATCTTCATTGCTTTCCAGGCCACCTTTGCCGGTATCACCTGCGCCCTGATCGTGGGCTCGTTCGCCGAGCGCATGAAATTCAGCGCTGTGCTGCTGTTCTCGGTGATCTGGTTCACCTTCAGCTACCTGCCGATCGCCCACATGGTGTGGGGTGCTGGTGGTTACCTGCTCGACAAAGGTGCGCTGGACTTCGCCGGCGGTACCGTGGTGCACATCAACGCGGCCATGGCTGGCTTGGTGGGTGCTTACATGGTGGGCAAGCGCATCGGCTACGGCAAAGAATCCATGGCGCCTCACAGCCTGACGCTGACCATGGTGGGTGCTTCGCTGCTGTGGGTGGGCTGGTTCGGTTTCAACGCCGGCTCCAACCTGGAATCCAACGGTGGCGCAACGCTGGCCTTCATCAACACCTTGTTTGCCACCTCGGCTGCGGTGCTGGCCTGGTGCCTGGGTGAAGCCATGCACAAAGGCAAGGCCTCGATGCTGGGCGCTGCTTCGGGCGCAGTGGCCGGTCTGGTTGCCATCACCCCCGCTTGCGGTTCGGTGGGCCCCATGGGTGCCCTCATCATCGGCGCACTGGCTGGTTTCCTCTGCCTGTGGGGTGTGTCTGGCCTGAAGAAAATGCTGGGCGCTGACGACTCGCTGGACGTGTTCGGTGTGCACGGCGTGGGCGGTATCCTTGGTGCGCTGCTGACCGGTGTGTTCACGGCTCCCAGCCTGGGCGGCACCGGTGGTGACGACTTCTCCATCGCCAGCCAGGTCCTGATTCAGGCCGAAGGCGTGGTGATCACCATGGTGTGGTCGACGGTGGTGGCCTTTATTGCCTACAAAGTGGTCGACATGGTGGTGGGTCTGCGTGTTTCGGAAGAGTCCGAGCGCGAAGGTCTGGACATCACGTCCCACGGCGAAACGGCTTACAGCCGTTGATCTCCAGCGGCGCCTCGCGCGCCGCTGCCCAGATCTCCTTTTGATATTGACCCCGCGGTGCCGCAAGGCCCGCGGGGTCTTTTTCGTCTGGCGTTTGGCTGGCGTTCCCGGAATGCTGAGGGTGCGGTGAATGCATCACAGACTTGCACAGGCTTTGGGCAGAAGATGCAGCGATTCAAAAGAGTGCCTGGGAGGGGATGAAATGGACATGCTGTTTGTGCGGCGACGTGCTGGGGCCTTGCTGTTGGGCTGTGGGGTCGTCTTGGGTCTGGGGCCTGCCTGGGCGGCGAAAGCCCCCGTGAAGGCAGCGGTCAAGGCCGAGACCCGCACCAGGGCCGCGACCGAGCAACTGCCCAGTTCGGTCCGTTTCATTGACTCACCCTCCAGCGAGAAGCCGGCCGCGCGTGAGCGGCGCCTGAAGCGGGAGTGCAAAGGCCGGCCCAACGCGGGTATGTGCCTGGGCTACACCCGATAGGGTGGGGCCATCCCGGCTTTCGACGCCACGGACATGCCTTCGCGGGCTTGACGGTGGGAGCTTGTGCCTGTGATTGGGGTTGGTCGCATGGGGCACGCGCGTGGTGCATTTGCAGCGGCCTGTGCAAAAAATTCAACGCCGGAATCGGGCATGACCGCTACCATGGCCGGCATGAGTGCCACCAACCCCGAATCACCCGCCGCCCTGATCGATCAGGTTAAGGCTGGGACCGCCGCCCGTACCCCCTTGCGCATCGTGGGGGGCGACACCAAGGCCTTTTACGGCAACCCCACATCGGGTGAAGTGCTGTCCACGCAAGGCTGGCAGGGCATCGTGAGCCACGAGCCCACCGAGCTGGTGGTGACCGTGCGCGCCGGAACGCTGCTGTCCGATCTGGACGCCGTGCTGGCTGAAAAGGGCCAGTACCTGCCGTTCGAGGCCCCCCGATTTGGCGCCGTCTCGACCATTGGTGGCGTGGTCGCCGCCGGGCTCGCAGGACCTGGGCGGGCCAATGTGGGCGGCGTGCGCGACTATGTGCTCGGCCTGCAGTTCATCAACGGCAAAGGCGAATGGCTGACCTTCGGGGGCCAGGTCATGAAAAACGTGGCCGGTTACGACGTCAGCCGGCTCATGGCTGGCAGCCTGGGCACACTGGGTGTGATCACCGACATCTCGCTCAAAGTCTTGCCCGTGGCACCGGCTGAGGCCACCCTGGTGTTTGAGCTGGGCCAGGCCGAGGCGCTGGAACAGTTGCACCGATGGGGTGGTCAGCCATTGCCGCTCAACGCCAGTTGCTGGGTAAAAGATGCGACCCAGCCCAACGCACCCGAGCTGCTTTTTGTTCGCCTGCGTGGTGCGGTGGCAGCGGTCGAGGCGGCCAGCGAGCGCCTGGTGAAAGAGGCCCATGGGCAACGAATGGACAACGCCCAGGCCGGCCCCGATTGGGCGGGTTGCCGAGATCAGACATTGCCGTTTTTCCAAAACTCCTCACCTGAAGCCTGCCTGTGGCGCCTCTCACTGCCGCAAACCGCGCCGGTGTTGAACGTGCCTTATGCGCAATTGATCGAATGGCAAGGCGCGCAACGTTGGCTGTGGGCGCCGGCTGCCGCTGCCAGCGAGCTGCGCAGCGCTGCCAGGGCCGTCAACGGCCATGCCACCCTTTTCCGCGCCGGGGCCGAAGGGGCGCCCGGCGTTGCCCGCTTTGATGAGCAAGGCCCGGTGATCGAAACCATCACGCAACGCCTGCGCGCCGAGTTCGACCCGGCGGGTATTTTTAACCCTGGCAGGATGTGATGAGCCCCCACGCTTCACCGCTGCGTGGGTCGCGGCCCTCCATGGGGGCACAAACCCGGCTTGGGGCGGCTCGGCATCGGACTTAACCTGATCAACATGCAAACCAATCTCTCCCCCGAATACCAGGCCCGCGCCGACGGCCGTGCCGCCGAGGCGATTTTGCGCAAGTGTGTGCACTGCGGGTTTTGCACCGCCACCTGCCCGACCTACCAGTTGCTGGGCGACGAACTCGACGGGCCGCGTGGGCGCATTTACCTGATGAAGCAGGTGCTTGAAGGGGCTGAGCCCACGCGCAAAACGCAGATGCATCTGGACCGCTGCCTGACCTGCCGCAATTGCGAAACCACCTGCCCCAGCGGGGTGGACTATGGCCACCTGATCGACATTGGCCGCAAAATCGTGGATGAAAAGGTCGAGCGCCCGGCGGCCGAAAAGGCCGTGCGGTGGTTGCTCAAGGAGGGCCTGCCTTCGCCGCTGTTTGGCCCCGCCATGAAGCTGGGACAGATGGTGCGCCCGCTGATGCCAGCGGCTTTGAAAAGCAAAGTACCGGCCAGGCAGGATGCAGGCGCCTGGCCCAGGCAGACGCATGCGCGCAAGGTGCTCATGCTGGCCGGCTGTGTGCAGCCAGCGATGATGCCCAATATCAACACCGCCACCGCGCGCGTGCTGGATGCCGCTGGCATCGAGACCGTGATCGCAGTGAAGGCCGGCTGCTGCGGGGCGGTGAAGTTTCACTTGAACGACCAGGACGGTGGCAAGGCGGAAATGCGAGCCAACATTGACGCCTGGTGGCCACACATCGAATCGGGTGTCGAGGCCATTGTGATGAACGCGTCGGGCTGCGGTGTCACGGTGAAGGAATACGGCCACATCCTGGGCGACGACCCTGCCTACGCGGCCAAGGCCCAGCGCATTGGTGAGCTCACGAAAGATCTGAGCGAGTTGCTGCCAGCGCTGGTACCGGTTCTCAAGCCCAAGCTGGCGAAAGCGCCCGACGCCAAGATGGTGGTGGGCTTTCACCCTCCCTGCACCTTGCAGCACGGTCAACAACTCAAAGGCGGCGTGGAGCAGCATTTGGGCGAGCTGGGGTTTACCGTGATGGTGGCCAAAAATGAGGCGCATCTGTGTTGCGGCTCGGCCGGTACGTATTCGGTGCTCAACCCCAAGCTGTCTTACCAGCTGCGCGACCGCAAGCTCGATCACCTGAGCGAGCTCAAGCCCGCGGTCATCACCAGCGCCAACATCGGCTGCATCACCCATCTGCAAAGCGGCACCGAAACCCCTGTGCGCCACTGGATCGAATTGCTCGACGACGCCTTGAAGGTTTGACCCTCCTCCCGCGCCATGCGTCTTCGCCCAAGGTGTTTTTGCGCTGGCTTTCGACGGGCTCAGGGCGGGCCGCCGGTGCCGCCCCTTTGGGTGCTGACGGCAAAGACGGTGCGGAGGGAGTTAAATTCACCCCATGATCCCTGCACTCGCTACCTTGCTCGTCTTTCAGCTCCTGGGAGAAACGCTGGTGCGCACGCTGGGCCTGCCGATACCGGGGCCGGTGGTGGGCATGGCATTTTTGCTGCTGACGCTGGTGGCTCGGCCCTCGATTCTCGAGGCGATCAAGCCCACCGCGCAGACTTTGTTGCAGCACTTCTCCTTGCTGTTTGTGCCCGCTGGCGTGGGTGTGATGTTGCATTTGCAGCGACTGGGCGACGAAGCGTTGGCGATCGGGGTGGCGCTGGTGATCAGTACCTGGGTGGGCCTGGCCAGTGCGGCACTCACCATGGCTTGGTTGATGAAGCGCGTTGCCCCCAACCCAGGCGATAGGTCATGAACGAGGGCTTGCCACTCACCACCGCTGCGGTCGCGCGCCTGTCCGATGTGTGGGTCTACCTGTCGACCACGCCGTTGCTGGGCCTGAGCATCACGCTGCTGGTCTACCACGCAGCTTTTCTGCTCTACCGGCGCAGCGGGTTTCACTCGCTGGCCAATCCGGTGGGGCTGTCGGTGATCGCCCTGGGCACCTTGCTCTGGGCCACGGGCACGCCCTATGCCACCTATTTCGAAGGCGCGCAGTTCGTGCATTTCCTGCTGGGCCCGGCCACCGTGGCCCTTGCTGTGCCGCTCATGGAGCAACTCGCGCGCATCAAGCGCCTGTGGCTGCCCATGTTGGGTGGGCTGGTGGTGGGCACTTTGGCCGCCACGGTGACGGCGGTCGGTGTGGGTTGGCTGTTGGGGGCCTCCAAGGTGACGCTCGCTTCATTGGCGCCCAAATCGGTCACTGCGCCGGTGGCCATGGGTATCGCAGAGAAGATCGGAGGCCTGCCCTCACTCACCGCCGTGCTGGTGGTGTGCACCGGCATTCTCGGTGCCGCCAGTGCGCGCTGGCTGTTTGATCTCTTGCGCATTCACGATCCTGTCGTGCGGGGTTTTGCGCTCGGCACGGCCGCCCACGGCATCGGTACCGCGCGAGCGTTTCAGGTGAACGAAGAGGCGGGAGCGTTCGCCGGATTGGCCATGGGTTTGTCGGCGCTGTTCAGCGCGGTGGCCTTGCCGCTGGTGGCGGGATGGTTGCTGCGCTGGGTCTAGGGGAACCCCTTGCGCCAGCTGCGCCGTCACCCCCCAGGGGTGGCACTGGCGGCCTGGCAAAGCCAGCTCCGCGGTGCCCTGGTATCAAGCCACTTCAGCTTCGAAATGTGTCCGGCGAGAAATGTCTTGACCCGGGATGCCGTCGATCCGGCTTTGCCGGTCGGCCAGCATCGCCCCCTGGGGGGTGACGGCGCAGCTGGCGCGGGGGCTATTCCAAAGCTGCTTCGATGTCTTTGGCCAGCTTCTCGGGCGCGTCTTGCGGTGCGTAGCGTTTGATCACATGCCCGTCTTTGCCGACCAGGAATTTGGTGAAATTCCATTTGATGGCCTTGCTGCCCAGCAGCCCTGGGGCTTCGGCGGTGAGCCAGCGGTACAGCGGGAGGGCGTCGGCGCCATTGACGTCGATTTTTTCCATCATGGGAAAGGTCACGCCAAAATTGAGCTGGCAAAAGCCCGCAATTTCATCGTTGGACCCCGGGTCCTGGCTGCCAAACTGGTTGCAAGGAAAGCCCAGGACCGTCAGGCCCTGCTTGCCATAGGTCTGGTGCAGCTTTTCCAGGCCACCGAATTGAGGTGTAAAGCCGCAAGCACTGGCGGTGTTCACGATGAGCAGGACGCGGTCCCGGAAACGCTGCAAGGGCACGATTTTGCCGTCGATGGAGAGGGCTTCAAAGTCATAAATTTCGACATTTTTGGACATGCTCGGGTCGCCTTTCAAAATGGGCAATGGGGCGTCAAAGGGCCACACGGCGTTGCGTGAGCCGGACATTGCTCACGCTTTGCAAGCTTACATGGCCGGTGCAGTTTGGGGCCTCGACCGCAAAACGGGCATACTTCAGATCAGAAGGAATAGTGAGTCCCTTCGTATTATTGAATCAAGGCGGTTTGATGGGCAACGCTTCTTATAAAGTGGCATTGGTGGGGTTTGCACAAAACGAGGCAGCGACGTTTGAATCGTTCTTTCGCCTGGCTGCGCGCCGGCCTCCGGCATACCTTGTGCAAGACGAGGTCATGGACGCTGAGGTCTTGATCGTCAACTCCGACAACGCCCAGGCATTGCATCTGGTTCGGTATGCGGACCTTGGCGGCAAGGTTTTGTTGGTGGGTTCTCACGACGGCGGTACGGGTTGGCCCATGCAGCGCAAGCCCGTCAAGCTGGTCTCAGTGCTCTCGGCCATGGACGTTCTCGTGGGGGTGCGTCGTGCTGCGACCCCTGCCCCTGCATCCAATGCGCCCCCTGTCGCCCCCCGCAATGGCGGCGACCGCAGTTTTGCGGCCACCGAGCCATGGGTAAGCGCCAAGGCGCCGTTGTTGCCGATAAAGCCGGTGCGTGGCCGTGGTGCCGAGACCGAATTCGCCCCGACCCGGCCCATGATGCGCCGGCTGGCGACGGCACCCGTGGCCACACCAGCGCCGAGCACCCCCACGCCTGCAGTCGCTGCACGCATGGCACGCCCAGGCGTGATGGGTGTGACCGATTTTGGTGGGCTGGAGGAGTTGCCTACGCCAGCTGCACAGGCGCCTGTCTCGCGGTTCTCCCGGTCGCGAATGGGGCGCACGAACGACGAACGCAGGGAATCTCCGGTGCCCGAGGTGCAACGCGGCGAGGTGCTGCTGGTGGCCGAAAGCCTGGTCGAAGGGCGCATTCTGCACAAGCGCTTCAAAAAATACGAGCTCGCGATCGACTGGTCGCGCGACGCCAAACAGGCGCTGGCGATGCTCAAGGCCCACGCCTACCGGCTGGTGGTGATCGATCGCCTCAGCGGCGAGCCCGACGCGTATGCGGTGTGCCGCGCTGCCAAGCAGCGCAAACTGCCCAATGGGTTGGCCCCCGTGGTCATGATGTTCGCCCCGACCGCGGGCAGCATGGACCGCATCAAGGCCGGCCTGGCCGGCAGCGATGCTTACCTGTCCCGGTCGGTGGCCGAGTCCGATCTGTACAAGGTGCTGGCGCAACACCGGCTGGTCAACCTGGACGGATTCGAGCAAACCAACCTCGGCGGGTTTTAAACCCACGCCCGAAGCGCCCCCTGCGACGCCGTCAAGGGGGCCGCTGTTTTTAGACCCGCGTGACTTCGCGGATCGAGCTGTTGGCCCAGCGCAGCGAAATCAAGCCCTTTTCCTGCGCGCGGTGTCTCAACCCAGGATGCCGCGGAACTGGCTTTGCCAGGCCGCCAGCATCGCCCTTGAGGGGTGACGCACACCAGCGCGGCGCAGGGGGAGCCACCGCTACCCGTGCAGGTCGTCCCGTCGCGCGATTTCCATCAACCGTTCCAGTTCGTGAGGGTGGGTGCGCTCGTTGTGCTGGTGCCATTTCATGATCAGCCACATGAAGCCGGCGACCACCACGCCGAATGCGGTGATCGCGACGAAGGCCGACAGGCCCGAGGCGGTCGAGAAGCTGTACAGCGCGCCCAAGACCAGGATGCAGGCTTGCTCGTTGAAGTTTTGCACCGCGATCGAGCGACCTGAACCCATCAGGTTGTGACCCCGGTGTTGCAGCAAGGCATTCATGGGCACCACCATGAAGCCGCCGATCCCGCCCAGCAGCACCAGGAACGGGGCCGCCACCCAGACGTTGTCGATGAAATTCATGCCAATGACCAACAGGCCCATGGCGATGCCCAGGGGCATCACGCGGGTGGCCTGGTCCAGACGCATGCGCATGGACGCCACCACCGCGCCCACGGCGGTGCCCACAGCCACAACGCCCACCAACGAAGAGGCCTGGGTGGTGGAGTAGCCCAGGGCGGCGGCGGCCCAGGCCAGCACGATGTAGCGCAGGTTGCCCGAAACGCCCCAGAACAGGGTGGTGGTCGCCAGCGAGATCTGGCCCAGGCGGTCGCGCCACAGGCGGGTGTTGCAGCGCCAGAAGTCGGGCAGCAGGGCCAGCGGGTTCTTGGGCATGGGCCGGGGGGTGACGCCGGTCAGCGGGATGCGGGTGTTGAACCAGGCGGCCAGGGCGTAGACCAGCATGAGGGCTGCGATGGCGGCTTCGGCCGGGTGGTGGATGCCGGTGTGCAGGCCGGGCAGGTCGACCGCCAGCAATTGGGTGGACACCCAGGGGGACACCAGCTGGCCGCCGAGCAACACACCCAGGATGATGGATGCAATGGTCAGGCCTTCGATCCAGCCGTTGGCCTTGACCAGCTGGGATGGTGGCAGCAACTCGGTGAGGATGCCGTATTTGGCGGGAGAGTAGGCTGCAGCGCCCAGCCCCACCAGGGTATAGGCGAGAAGTGGGTGCACACCCACAAGCATCAGCAAGCAACCACCGACCTTGATGGCGTTGCTGAGGAACATGACATGGCCCTTGGGCTTGGCGTCGGCGAAGGCGCCCACAAAAGGCGCCAGCAGCACATAGAACAAGGCAAAAAGCGGCACCAATGCGGCGGCTTGCCAGTTGGGCTCGCCGCGGCTGCGCAACAACTCGATGGCGGCCACAAACAGCGCGTTGTCAGCCAAGGAGCTGAAAAACTGCGCCGTCATGATGGTGTAGAAGCCGCGCTTCATGGGGATGATTTTGTGCGCCGTTTGGGGCCAAGCGCAGGGCTTCTGGCGGCTGTTTTGTGCGAAAGTCCGGCGTACTGTCTCAAGGGTTGCTGGTTATAGCATGCCATTTGTGACAGCCTGTAATACCAAACGGTTCCTGTGGGTGCGGCGCATCAGCCGCGCTTGACGCGGTGCGAAGTTTGACCGCCGTCCTGGAAAGTCGCCACATCTGCCTGTCGCTGACAAATGCGGCGGAGGTCTATTTGATCAATGGAAGTACCTTAACCATGCCACGTCCCATTCTCGCCACCGTGCACCTCGATGCCTTGCGCCACAACCTGAACCAGGCCCGGGTGAGGGCGCCCGACGCCCAGGTCTGGGCGGTGGTGAAGGCCAACGCCTACGGGCATGGCATCGAGCGCAGTTTTGAAGGCTTGCGCAGCGCCGATGGCTTCGCCTTGCTGGACCTCGAAGAAGCGCAGCGCATCCGCGCCCTGGACTGGCGCGGACCTGTCTTGCTGCTGGAAGGGGTGTTTGAGCCCCGGGATCTGGAACTGTGTTCACGCCTGGGGCTGTGGCACACCGTGCATTGCACCGAACAGCTGGATTGGCTGGCGGCGCACAAAACACAGGCCCCGCACCGGGTGTTCCTCAAGCTCAACAGCGGCATGAACCGGCTGGGCTTCACCCCCACGGCGTTCCGTGCGGCTTGGGCCCGACTCAATGCCTTGCCCCAGGTGGAAGAGATTTCGCTCATGACCCACTTCAGCGACGCCGACGGGCCACGCGGCATAGCGCACCAGTTGGCGGCGTTTGAAGCCGCAACAGTCGATCTGCCCGGCGAGCGCTCTTTGTGCAACAGCGCGGCGATTCTGCGCCATGCGCACACGCCCCTGCGGGGCGAAGGGGTGTCCACCCTGGCGGCGGACTGGGTGCGCGAGGGCATCGCCTTGTACGGCGGTGCACCCGACCACCCGGAGCACACGGCGGCCGGATGGGATCTGAGACCTGCCATGACGTTGTCCACGCGGGTGATCGGTGTGCAGTCGGTGCTGGCTGGTGATACGGTGGGCTATGGTTCCACGTTCACCGCGCCTTCGGCCATGCGGGTCGGTGTCATTGCTTGCGGTTATGCCGATGGGTACCCCCGCCATGCCCCGACGGGCACGCCTGTGCTGGTCAACGGCGTGCGCACCCGGGTGGTGGGCCGGGTGAGCATGGACATGATCACGGTGGACCTGTCTCCGTTGGGCGACACGGCGGGCATCGGCGCCGAGGTGGTGCTGTGGGGCCTCTCGCCTGTGTCCGGTGCGGCCTTGCCGGTGGATGAAGTCGCGGCTGCGGCGGGCACCATTTCCTATGAGCTGCTGTGCGCGGTGGCGCCCCGGGTGCCGATGGTCGCAGCCTGAACGTCAACCCGGAACAACGAGACCTTGCTCCCCCCCGGCGTGCCCGACGCACGCGGGGGCTTGAGTTACCGCTGCGATTCTTTTGATGCGCCAGCGGCGCGAAGGCCCACGCATCCGACCACAATCAGTGGGGTTCTCCCCCACTTTGTTGAATACCGCTCGTGTCTTCCCCATTTTCTTTTCTGGCGCCTTTGCGCAACCTGCCCTTTGTGGGCTGGCTCTTCCTCTACTGCGCCCTTCTTTGGGGCACCTTTGGCGCATTGCTGGGCGCTGTCACGCCCAACCTGCGTGCCCAGATGGGCGTGTCTTTTCAGGACGTGGGCTGGCTGATGGCCATCTGGAGCGGGGGCAGCGTGATCGGGTCGCTGCTGGGTGGCGCTGTGGCGAAGCGCTGGCCGCCGCGCAAGCTCCTGATGGTGTACACCGTGCTGGTGGTGGTTTCGCTGGTGGGGGTATTGCTGGCGTCGACTTTCTTCTGGCTCGCGGTGTTCATGGTGTCGATTGCGACCTTTGAGACCGCACTCTTCACCTTGGGCCACGGTTTGCTGGCCGAGCTCAGTGACGACCCCGAACAGCGCACCCGCATCATCGGCTTGGTCGACGTGGGGTACAGCCTGGGGACCGTGATCTCGCCCTTGCTGGTCACCGGAGCCTTGTGGCTGAGCACGAGCTGGCGGGCGCCCTACGCGGTTTTCGGTGTGCTGTTGCTGGGCATGCTGTTCATGTCGCTGCAGACCCGGCGTCTGAGCACAGTGCAGTTTCGTGGGCAGGGCGGCCCAGTATCGGTTGCTCCGCCAACGCCCGCCCGGACCATGGCCCCCAAACACGCGGAGGTCGAAGCAGCCGCCGAGCCGGATGCCGGGGCTCGGCAGCCCATGGCGTCTGCGGTCGCCCATGGTTACCTGGGCCTGTTGCGCCAGCCGGTGGTGCGTTGGGTGGTGTTGGCCGGCATTTTTGCGGGGCTGTGTGAGTGGGGGCAGTATTTCTGGTTCGTCAGCTATGCCCACGAAACCCTGGATGTGAACGAGCAGTCGGCCCGCCTGGTGCTGGGCTTCCTGATGGCCGGCATGGTGACCGGGCGCATCTGGCAGGCCTTCTTTCCCAGCCGCTTCAGCATGGAGCAGAAAATCCAGGGGCTGGGGGTGCTGGCTGCGGTGTCGTTGTGGGCCCTCTGGCTCACGCCAGCAGGCGTGCCATGGGCCTGGCTGGCCTTGTGCAACTTTGGCGCAGGCCTGGGTGTCTCGGTGGCCTTCCCCATCTTGCTCGGTATCGCTTTGCGGGCCTTTGCACACGATGCCCCCCGGCTCTCCGCGCTGTTGATGATCGCCATTGCGCTGGGCTCTCAGGTCGCCGGCGTGTTGATGGGTGGTCTGGCCCAGTGGCTGGGCTTGCGCGTGGCCTACGGCACGCTGGCACTGGCGTCGGCTGCTTTTGTGTATTGCGTCTGGCGCCTGGTGCGCCAGGTTCGCTTTGCACCGGCCGACGTGGGGGCTTTGGAGCGCTCCGCAGCGGGGTGATCGGGGTGAGCGCGCCAGTATGCTGCGCGGTTTAGGGATGTGAGTCCAGTCGGTTGCACAGGGGGGCTTCTTGTACCCCTAGGGGTATGTGGATATACTGTAAGTCGTATTGGAGAAAACCATGTCTGCTCACCTGTCTCATCGTTCTGCCCCGGCCGCTGCCGCCCCTTGGTCCGCGGGGTGGGCGGGTTGCGTTGTGGCTTTGTCGCTCTCCCTGGCATCGGGTGCCCGTGCCGAGCCCGCAGCGGGCCCGCAGGTGCCGGTGCTGACGGTGGGCGAACAGGCGGTGGGCGTGGGGCTGGAAATGGACGGAAGTTTGCAGGCCGTGCGCCAGAGCACGCTTTCCGCGCAGGCCAGTGGCCGGATTGCTCAGTTGAGCGTCAAGGCGGGTGACCAGGTCAAGGCAGGGCAGGTGCTGGTGGTGATCGATGACCGCGCCACGCAGGCGGGGGTGGCCCAGGCCCAGGCCGGTATGGCCCAGGCCGAAGCGTCTCTGACCAACGCCAAAGCCAACTTTGATCGCACGCGCGACTTGCGTGCCCAGGGTTTTGTGGCGCAGGCCGCGCTCGACACGGCGCAGTCTCAGTTCAAGGCGGCCCAGGCCGGTGTGGCCGCAGCCCGTGCTGGCCAGACCCAATCTTCCCTGGCGCAAGGGTTCACTCGGCTCACCGCGCCTTACGACGGTTGGGTGCTGCAAACCCATGCCGAAGCCGGTTCCCTGGCGATGCCTGGCAGCCCGTTGCTCACGGTGTACGCCCCCCAACCGATCCGCGCCGTGGTGTATGTGCCGGCATCGCAACACGTGGCGGCGCAGCAGGCCCAACGGGTCGAAGTGCGGCTGCCCGGTTCGGATGAATGGGTGCGGCCAGTGACAACGACCATCCTGCCCGTGGCAGACCCTGTGTCGCAGACCGTGGAGTGGCGCCTGGACCTGAGCGTTGCCGATGGTGCCAAACAGGTGCCCGGTCGCCAGGTGCGTGTGCGGTTTGTGGGCAGTGCCGAGCAGCAGCGCCTCGTGGTGCCCGAGTCGGCGTTGGTGCACCGCGGGGAGCTGACGGCGGTGTACATCGTGAGCTCGCGAGGTGAAGGCAAAACGGCTGGGTTCTCACTGCGCGCGGTGCGCACGGGCTCTAGCCACGGGGCTGCCGGTCTGGAGGTCATCGCCGGTCTGAAGGCGGGCGACCGCGTGGCGCTCGATCCGGTTCGAGCGGGCCTCAGCGGCGCAGAGCCCGCCGCTGCTTCGGCGCAGTGAGGCCCACCATGAGCACCTCACAACACCCCAACCCTCTGCCGACAGAGGTCGATGCCCCTGAAAAGCTCGGCTTCTCCGGCTCGATCGCGCGTGCCTTCCAGTCCAACGCCATCACCCCCTTGCTCGCGCTAGTGGCTTTGTTGCTGGGCATCTTTGCCGTGATGGTGACGCCGCGCGAAGAAGAGCCGCAGATCAATGTGACGATGGCCAATGTGCTGATTCCCTTTCCCGGGGCGTCCAGCGCAGATGTCGAAAAAATGGTGGCGTTGCCCGCCGAGCATGTGCTGTCCCAGATCCAGGGCATCGAGCACACGTATTCGGTGGCTCGCCCGGGCGTGGCCGTGCTCACGGTGCAGTTCCAGGTGGGTGTTCCGCGCACCGAGGCGCTGGTTCGCCTGTACGACGTGCTGAATGCCAACCAGGATTGGCTGCCCCAGGGCCTGGGGGTGTTGACCCCCATCGTGAAACCCAAAGGCATCGACGATGTGCCGGTGCTCGCGGCAACCTTGTGGACCAAGGATGCGGCCAGCGCAATGGATCTGGAGCGCGTGGCGCACTCGGTGGAAACCGAGCTCAAGCGGGTCAAAGGCACACGCGAAGTGGTCACCATCGGTGGGCCGGGACGGGCGGTTCACGTCTGGCTTGAGCCCAACAAACTGCGGGAACGCGGTGTGAGCTTGCAGGCGCTTCAGGGCGCGATCGCTGCCGCCAACCAGGCCATGCCTTCGGGCAAGGTGGCGAATCCGGCCGCCGCTGCGGGGGAGCCGGGCATGCTCAGCGTCGAGACGGGCGAGTTCCTGCAAAACGCGCAAGACGTGGGCGACATCGTGGTGGGCGTTAGCCAGGGCCGCCCGATCTATCTGCGCGAAGTCGCCCGGGTCGAGGCCGGTGCGCAATTGCCCACGCGCTACACCTGGTTCACGCCGGGCGCTGCCGATCAGGCCAACGCCGAGCAGCAGGGTCAGAGCCATCCGGCCGTGACCATCACCGTGACCAAAAAGCCGGGTGAAAATGCGGTGGATGTGGCCGAAGGGGTGCGTGAGCGGCTGGACGCGCTCAAGAACACCGTGATCCCCGACGACGTGCAGGTGTCCATCACCCGCGACTACGGCGAGACGGCTGCGGCCAAAGCCAACAAGCTGATCCAGAAGCTGATTTTTGCCACGGGGAGTGTCATCGTACTGGTGGGTCTGGCGCTGGGTCGGCGCGAAGCCATCATCGTGGGCGCGGCGGTGGTCCTCACCCTGACCGCAACTTTGTTTGCCTCCTGGGCCTGGGGCTTCACGCTCAACCGGGTGTCGCTGTTTGCGCTCATTTTCTCCATTGGCATCTTGGTGGACGATGCCATTGTGGTGGTGGAAAACATCCACCGACACCGGCAACTCTCGCCTGGTGACCCGCTGTCCGTGATCATTCCCCGCGCGGTCGATGAAGTGGGTGGCCCCACCATCCTGGCCACGTTCACCGTGATCGCTGCCTTGCTGCCCATGGCCTTTGTGTCCGGCCTGATGGGCCCTTACATGAGCCCGATCCCGATCAACGCCAGCATGGGCATGGCCATTTCGCTGGCCATCGCCTTCACCGTGACACCGTGGCTGGCGCTGAAATTGACCAACACCAAGGCACAGGCCCACGGGCCTTCGGGGCTGACCCGCGTGCTGCAGAACACCTTCACCAAAACCCTCACTCCCTTTCTGCAGAGTGCGAAGTGGCGCTGGATGTTGCTGGTGGGCATTCTGGTGGCGCTGCTGCTGTCGGTGGCGTTGGCGCTGATCCCGAGCTCGGGCATGGGCGTGGTGCTCAAGATGCTGCCCTTTGACAACAAGAGCGAATACCAGGTGGTGCTGGACATGCCCGCCGGCACGCCGCTGGAGGACACGGCCGCCGCCCTGCAGGACATGACGGCCTATCTGGCCCAGCAGCCTGAAGTGGTCAATGTGCAAGGTTATGCGGGCACCGCCAGCCCCATCACGTTCAATGGGCTGGTGCGCCAGTATTACCTGCGCGCCGAGGCTGAGAGTGGCGATCTGCAGGTGAATCTGGTCGACTCACATCAGCGCAGCGAAAAGAGCCACGCGATCGCACAACGCCACCGCCCGGCGCTCGAAAAAATTGCCGAGGTGCACGGTGCGCGCATCAAGGTGGTGGAAGTGCCGCCCGGCCCGCCCGTGATGTCGCCCATCGTGGCCGAGGTGTATGGACCCGATGAAAAAGGTCGCGCCGAGCTTGCGCTGCGCGTGGCCCAGGCTTTCCGCGACACGCCGGACATCGTGGGTGTAGACACCAC
Organism: Hydrogenophaga sp. PAMC20947; assembly: GCF_004795855.1. Lineage (NCBI taxonomy): Bacteria > Pseudomonadati > Pseudomonadota > Betaproteobacteria > Burkholderiales > Comamonadaceae > Hydrogenophaga > Hydrogenophaga sp. PAMC20947. The sequence goes on along the minus strand of NZ_CP039252.1, from coordinate 3,601,210 downwards.
GCTCAAGGAAAACGCGCCGCGTGCCTTCCTGCGCATCCAGCGCCAGCGCGCGGAATCGCTGGGTATTCCGGTGCAGGTGATCGCCCAGACGGTGTACGCCGCCTTGTCGGGTTCTGATGCCGCCTACCTGCACGATGGCCAGGCCAAATTTCCGGTGCCGGTTCGCCTGCAGTTGCCGCTCGACAAGCAGGTGGGGCTCGACGGCTTGCTGGCCTTGCCCCTCAAGGCCGCCAATGGGACGATGGTGCCGTTGTCGGAGCTGGTGACGGTAGAGCGCGGCGTGATTGATCAGCCGAAGTACACCAAAAATTTGTTGCCGGTCACCTATGTGCTGGGCGACATGGCTGGTCAACTGGATTCGCCGCTGTACGGTCTGGCCGAGATCCGCAGCCGGCTGGGCGAGGCCACCTTGCCCAACACCGGTGAGCTGGGCGAGTACTGGATCAACCAGCCCAAGGATCCCTACCGCGAATATGCGGTGAAGTGGGACGGCGAGTGGCAGATCACATTTGAGACTTTCCGCGACATGGGCGCCGCCTATGGCGTGGGTTTGATCCTGATCTACTTGCTGGTGGTGGCGCAGTTCAAAAGCTACCTGACACCGCTGATCATCATGGCGCCGATTCCGTTGACCATCATCGGTGTGATGCCGGGCCATGCCTTGCTGCAATCGCAATACACCGCCACGTCCATGATCGGCATGATCGCGCTCGCCGGCATCATCGTGCGCAATTCCATCTTGCTGGTGGACTTCATCGAGCTGGAAACGGCTCGGGGTGTGCCCTTTGCGCAGGCCGTGGTGCAGTCGGCCGCGGTGCGCGCTCAGCCGATTGCGCTGACCGGGCTGGCCGCCATGATGGGCGCCTTCTTCATTCTGGACGACCCGATCTTCAACGGTCTGGCCATCTCGCTGATCTTCGGCATTGCCGTGTCGACGCTGCTCACGCTGGTGGTGATTCCTGTCTTGTATTACGCCACCTACCGCAAGAAGCACGAGCGCCTCGCCGACGCGTGAGCCGCGTCGGGTTGACTGCCCTTTCCTCCCTATGGCTTCCGATTTCTTCCCGTTGCACGCTTTTAAACTTTGGAGATTGACATGACTGTTGACCGTTACATCCGCGTCCTTGCTGGCTTTTTTGTCATGCTGTCGCTCGCGCTGGGCTTCGAAGGCAGCCCGATTTTTGTGAGCCCCTGGTTCCTCGCTTTCACCGCCTTTGTGGGCCTCAACCTGTTTCAGTCGGGCTTCACGGGCTTCTGCCTGCCCGGCAAGCTGCTCAAGAAGCTGGGCGTGCCTGAGGGCAATGGAACTTGCAGCCGCTGAGCGGTTTGACCTTTGATACGCTGAGCGCTTTCTGCTTCGCGATTCCAGGACGTCCATGACCCCAAGCTCCCCCCTCAAATTTCTCATGCCCGGCTGGTTTTCGATGGTGATGGGCCTCAGTGGCCTGTCGCTGGCCTGGCACCGGGCCAGTGGCGTGCTGGGGGAGATGGCCGATGGCATCGCGCTGGTCGTCGGGGCTCTGGCGGCGCTGGTATTTGTGTTGCTGCTGGTGGCCTCTTTCGTGCGGGCCTCGCGTTACCCGGCGGCGCTGGCTGACGACCTCAAGCACCCGGTGCGCCATGCATTTGTGGCGGCCTTGCCGGTGTCCACCTTGCTGCTGGCCGCTGTCGGCGTTGCGTTGTTGGGAGCGCATCCGCTGCTCCATGCCTTGTGGTGGGTTGGCGCCTTGACCCAGGTGTGGGCGACGGTGTGGGTGCTGGGCCGGTGGCTGTCGCCCGTCATCGGTACGACGCCGGGCAACACCGGCTTGTGGCCGGCGGTCACGCCGGTGCTGCTGATTCCCGTGGTGGGGAACGTGGTCGCTCCGCTGGCGGGTCTTCCGCTGGGACACGACGTGTGGTCCGCAGCCCAAATGGGGATTGGTGTCTTTTTCTGGCCCATTGTGATGGGGCTGGTGCTGGTGCGGCGCATTGCGCACAGCCCTTTGCCCGATCGCATCTTGCCCGCCTGGTTCATCACCTTGGCGCCGCCTGCCGTGATCGGGGTGGTGCTGACCCAGTTTGAGGCCCCTGCGGCGCTTCCTCTGGGCATGTGGGGCATTGCCGTGTTCACGCTGATGTGGCTGACTCCGCTGGTGCGGCGCATTGCCAGCCAGCCATTCGGTGTTGCGTTCTGGGGTCTGTCGTTCCCGATGGCCTCCCTGGCCGCGCTGACGCTGCGCCTGGGTGAGTTGCAGGGTGGTGGCGCGTTGCAGACCGTGGGTGTGTTGCTGCTCGCCGTGGCCTCCATGGTCATCCTGTGGCTGGGCTTCGCCACGGTGCGTGGCTTGCGCGATGGCACCTTGCTGGCCCCTGAACCCATTGCCAGCATCCAGCCGGTAGCGGCTTGACCGGACGCCATCGATGGGCGAGCCTGCCTGCCCCACGCCCGCAGATCCGCTGAGCACCAAGCGCAAGGCTGAGCTGGTGCACCGTTTGCGGCGTGCAGAAGGCCAGGTGCGTGGCCTGCAGAGACTGCTGGCTGATGGAGCCGACTGCACCAAGATCGCTCAACAACTGTTGGCCACCCGGCACGCGCTGGACAGCACCTATGTGCGCCTCAACCTCTCGGTGGCCGAGCAAGAATTGTCCCAAGGCAATGCCCCCACCGGCGCTGTGGGCGAAGTGCTGGACCGGCTGCAACACCGGTTGGGGCGGTCGCGCTGATAAACAGTGTTGACCTGCTTGAAGAGAATGGCCGGGGGCAGCCCTGCCCATAATCAAGCGGCCGCGCTGTGCGGCGTACTGCTGGGCAAACCATGGATTCACTGTTGCACATCGGCTTGCTGGCCATCGCCGCCTTTGGCGCCGGCGTGCTCAATGCGATTGCGGGGGGTGGCAGCTTTTTGACCTTTCCGGCGCTGATTTTCACCGGGGTGCCACCCATTGTGGCCAACGCCACCAGTGCCCTGGCCGTGAGCCCGGGCTATCTGGGCAGCACCCTGGGTTTCAAAGCCGAGTTGCAGGCCCTGCCTGAGCGGCGCTTGTGGCGGGAGATGGGCATTTGTGCGGCGGGTGGCGTGGCGGGTGCGCTGTTGTTGCTGGTCACGCCGGCCCACCTGTTTTCGGGCATCGTGCCTTGGCTTTTGCTGTTTGCGACTGTGCTGTTCGCTGCGGGACCGTCGATCGCACGCTGGGCCCGAAGCCACGCCCAGGCCACAGACACCGGCGGGCCCAGCTGGCGCGATGTGGCCTTGCTGGCGGTGGCCATTTACGGCGGCTACTTCAATGGCGGTCTGGGCATCTTGCTCATGGCGCTGTACAGCGTGGCGGGCGAAACCCGCCTCAACGTGGTCAATGCGCTCAAGAACCTCAATTCGCTGGTGTTGTCCTGGTTGTCGGTGGCGGCGTTTGTGATTGCCGGTGCCATTGCCTGGCGTGAGGGGATGGTCATGATGGTGGCGGCGACCGCTGGTGGCTTCCTGGGCGCGCGGTGGTCAAAACGGCTACCGGCGCAGTGGGTGCGGCTGGGGGTCATCGTCATCGGCCTGGTCATGACCGCCGTGTTCTTCGCCCGGCTGGATTGAGGCCCGGTCACGACCCAGATCAGGGTCTTCACGGGCTGGGTTCCCCAGGGCGCGTTTTGCGGTTTGGGGGCGTGCGCCGCGCCCTACATGCGGGCTGCGACCGCGCGCCACGCCTGCGTGGGCTGGTGGCGCCAGGCGTCGGCCATGGCATCGAGCACCGCGACCTCGCTGTCGGCGAGATGACCGTCTGCCAGCACGATGGCCTCGCACAGTTGCCTCACTTCATCGCGCAGTCGGGGGTTGCGCACTTCGCCCAGCAGGCGGTTGCGCAGTTCGGCTGGCATGCTGGCCAGGCCTTGTCCGTCGCCATGTTGTATCTGCATCAATTCCTGGCAATAGGTGTCGATCACCGACTTCATGCCCAGGGGTGAAAGGCCCAGCCGTTCGGATGCCCCGAGGCGGTCCAGTGCCTTGAGTTCGCTGGGGGCGTAGTGGCCGTCGGCCACCAGGGCCATGGCCAGCAGCCGTGTGGCGGCCTGGGGGCTGTCGATGGGGTATGCGCGCATGGTGTGTGCTCCTGATGGAATGAGAGGGCGTTGGGTGGTCAGTCGTTGCTGCCAATGCCCATCAGGTTGAGCAGGCTGACAAACAGGTTGAACACCGAGACAAAGAGGCCGACCGTGGCCAGCACGTAGTTGGTTTCGCCGCCGTTGACGATGCGGCTGGTCTCGAACAGGATCAAGCCCACCGACAGCAGCGCCACCAGGCCGGAGACGGCCAGACCCAGCGCCGGCATCTCGAAGAAGATCGCACCCAGACCCAGCATCAAGGCGACCACCATGCCGGCAAACAAAAAACCGCCCATGAAACTGAAGTCCTTGCGGGTGGTCAGCACATAGGCCGACAGCGCAAGGAAGGTGGCGCCGGTGGCCCCCAGCGCGGTGACGATGGTTTGCGCACCACCGGGCAAGGCCAATGTGGCCGTCAACATCGGGCCCAGGGTGTAACCCATGAAGCCAGTGAGCGCGAACACCGCGGGAATCGCCCAGCCGCTGTTTTGCAGCTTGTGAACGGCAAACAGCAGGCCGAAGTAACCCACCAGCGTCACCACCAGCCCGGGCGAGGTCCAGCCAAAGGCCACGCCAGTGGCCGCGACGCCGGCGCTGAAGAGCAGCGTGAGCGACAGCAGGGCGTAGGTGTTGCGCAGCACCTTGGCTGCGGCAGGGTTGTCGGTGCTCAGCGAGCGCTGCCCGCCGGTGCCCCAGGGGGCGCGGCTCGAGGGCAGGGTGCGGGTCTTGTCAGAGGGGTTCATGGTGGGTGTCTTTTCAGAAAAGGTGGGGCCGGTATTCACGGACCGGTGTGCAGGGCGATGCGGGGCGTCAGCCTGCGGGTGTAGGAAGCGTTGTTTCAACGGTCCAGTCGAGCGCGTTGCGCCGCGTGGCCGGGCGGGCTGGGCGGCGCTGGCGTTGCCATTGGCGCACCAGCGCACTTGCGGCCCGGCGCAACGCGGCGTTGAGGGCTGCGATGGGATCGCGCTGGGTGGCGCTGACCACCAAGGTGCCGTGGGCCAGGGTGGCCAGGCTGAGCTGGCATCGCTGGTCGACGCCACCGCGCGGTCCGTTCACGTCGGCCAGGCGAACGTGCACGTGCATGACCTCATTGCGCAGCCTGCGCATCACAAAACGCACCCGCCGCTCGGCAAGGCCGCGCCAGTCTGCGGGCGCTGGGGCATCGGGGGTTTCGACTCGAATCTGCATCGTGATCTCCTGTGGAACCAGAAAGGAAGGTTCACGATAGGCGCGCTGATCCGATTAAAAAATCAGATATTCAGTGAACAATCATCTGTAATTAACGATGAGTGTGTGGGAACTCGCCAAGGGGTGCCTTTGAGTCGTTGTCCGCCAAGATCAACAGGGGCACCTGAAAGTGCCGCTGGACAGGCTGCGCGCCTGGTGAGGGCGGCCTTGGATTCCTAGAATCACTTCTCTAATATGTTGCAGTGCAACAAAAAAGGCTTGCCAAATCTCGGGTTTACCCTAGAATCGGTTTTGCTGCACTGCAACATACATGACTCAAAGCCTCGATGGGCCGGGTCCTACGGAGCAGTGATCTTTTAATCAACTCTTCAAGGACATCATCATGACCAACCCTATCGAAAACATCACCGCTACCCAAAAAGCCAACCTGCAAGCTGTTCAAGGCCTGACCACCCAAGCTTACGCTGGCGTGGAAAAGCTGGTTGAACTCAACATGGCCGCTTCCAAAGCCGCTCTGGGCGAGTCGTTCAGCCACATGCAAGCCCTGATGGGTGCCAAGGACGTCAAAGACGTCGTGGCCCTGCAGACCGCTTACTTCCAGCCTATGGCTGCCAAGTCGGCTGCCTACATGCAACACGTGCAGACCATTGCCACCGACAGCAACGCTGGTTTCACCAGCGCCATGGAATCCAAGCTGGCAGAAGCCCAAAAGGCTCTCGGCGTGGCCGTCGAAGGCATGGCCAAGAACGCACCTGCCGGCAGCGAAGCCGCTGTGTCCGCATTCAAGAACGCCGTGAGCGCCAGCCAGAAAGCCATGGAGACCGCCCAGTCGTCCATGAAAAAGGCCAACGAAATGGCCCAGTCCAGCTTCGCTAACGCGTCGCAGCAAGCCATGGACGTGGCCAAGAAAGCCGCCAAGGCCGCCTGAAGCAACGGCGTCGTCTGACGCCTTGTTTTGAATCGCTCAACGGCACCTTCGGGTGCCGTTGTCGTTGGCGCCACACTTTTGTGAAGCGTTCTCGCTGGGGCTTTCGCCCATGGCGGGCAGGAAAGCCAGAGAATCGGGGTACTCCCAGTCCGTCAGGCGCCCGCATGAACCAAGACCTCAACTACAAGCACCTTTACTATTTCTGGGTCACCGCCAAGGAAGGCGGCATGTCCCACGCCGCCGCGCGCCTGGGCATGGCGGTGCAGACCGTGAGCGCGCAGGTGCGCCTGCTGGAGCAGTCGCTGGGCGCTGCGCTGTTCAAACCCGCCGGCCGTGGGCTGGCCTTGACCGATGCGGGGCACGCGGCCTTGCAGGTGGCCGAGCAGATCTTCCAGCTCGGCGAGCAGTTGCACACGGTGGTGCACGATGTGACCAGCCATGCCACCGTGCGCCTGGCGGTGGGCATATCTGACGGCTTGTCCAAACTGGCGGTGCGCGAGTTGCTGTCGCCCGTGATGGCCGAACCCCACTTGCGTTTGTTGTGCCACGAAGGCGAATTCGACGATCTGCTGGCGGATCTGGCGTTGCACCGGCTCGATGTGGTGCTGTCGGATCGCCCGGCGCCGGCCAATCCCAACCTCAAGCTCTACAGCCACGCCCTGGGTGCATCCAACCTCGGGTGGTACGCGCCCAAGGCCATGTACGAGCAGGCCTTGGCCGGTTTCCCGGGCAGCCTCGCCGAGGTGCCGGTCCTGTTGCCCACGGCCCATGCCTCGGTGCGCCTGCGCCTGGACCAGTGGTTCGAACAACACGGGGTGGTGCCCCACATCGTGGGCGAGTTTGAAGACAGCGCCTTGCTGGCCACTTTTGGCTCCAGCGGTATGGGCGTGTTTCCGGCCTCTGATCTGATGCGGGAGAAGCTCTCGCAAGGCTATGGCATGCAGTGGCTGGCACCTTGCGAGGGCGTTCAAGAACACTTCTTTGCCATCGGTACCGCGCGCAAGGTGCAACACCCGCTGGTGCAGCGCCTGCTGACCCAGCCGGCGCAAACCTGACCGGGCAGGGCGTTGACGCTCCGCGCCTGTCGGGTGCTCGGGATCAGTTGCGTCCGGCCATCACGCCGCCGTCCACATCCCAGACCGCACCGGTGACCCAGCCCGCCTGAGCCGACAGCAGGAATGCCACCGTCTGTGCCACATCGTCTGGCGTTCCGACCCGCCCGATGGGGTGGAAGCTGTTGAAGCCCTGCATCGCAGCGGGCACTTCGGCAACCGGGATGAACCGCTCATAGACCGGCGTCGCCACCACGGCGGGTGAAACCGCATTGACCCGGATCCGGTGCTCGGCCAGTTCCATGGCCTGGTGTTGGGTCAGCGCATGCAAACCCGCCTTGGCCATGGAGTAGGCCGAAGAAGGGGTGGCCTTGATGGCCTGGCTGGCCCACATGGACCCTATGTGCACGATGGCACCCGGCTTTTGCGCGCCCTTCAGTTGCTGGGCAAAGGCTTGCGACACAAAGAAGGCGGTCTTGTTGAACTGGTGGTACAGGTCGAAATCCGTGGTCACATGATCGAGAAACGGCTTGGGGAAAAACACGCCAGCGGCATTGACCAGAAGGTCGATTTCACCTGCGCGGCTGTCGATCAATTGCCGCATCTGCGCAAGACCTTCGTCGCTGGCCAAATCGGCCGCGATGGCCTGCACCGGCCCAAGCGACGCCAGCGCTGCACAGGCGGCTTCGGCCTTGTCGGCACGTTGGCCGACGATGATGGCGCTGCCGCCACCTTGCAAAACTTCGCGTGCGGTGGCGAGACCGATGCCGCTGGTGCCGCCGAGGATCAGCGCGGTGCGGCCTGCAAAAGGGGTTGTGTTCATGGAAAGATCCTCAAAAACTACCGACTAATTGGTAGGTTGTGGTTGCAAAAAAATGGCTGGCGTTCGTGCGCTCTTGCGAGCGCCTTCAGGTCAGCACGGACGAAACAAAGATGTGGCTGACCATGCCGGGGCCTCGAGGTGACGAGAGCCCTCGGCCGACCACCATCGCGCCCTCCAGGGCACAGAAGTAGGCTTCGGCCAACTGGGGCGCAGGCAGCGCGGCCCGCACCGTGCCTTGGCGCTGCCCTTCGGCCAGCACCGCCGTGAGCCAATCCAGGTTGATGCGGAAAAAAGCCTGCACCTCGGCGTTGACCAGATCGGGCAACGATTCGGCCTCGGCCCCCAGCATGCCGCACAGGCACAGACGGCGGTTCTGGGCGAAGGTGTCTTCAAACAGGGCGGCGTAGGCGGCCAGGCGCTCGGGCGCCTGGGCCTGCTGGCCCTCGATAGCGACCAGGGCGGTGCGAAAGCGGTGGGTGTAGCGCTGGGTGACCACCGCCACGAGCTCGGCTTTGGTGGGGAAGTGGTGGTGGATGCTGGGCTTCTTGATGCCCACCAGACCAGCCACATCGTCGTACGAGAACCCGTTGTACCCGCGGTGTTGCACCAGACCTTCGGCCGCATCGACCACCCGTTCGGCGGTGGCGGACAGTTCGGAGAAATGCTTCATGCGTGCATCCCAGGCCCAGCCGGGCGCAGCAAGTGCCCGGTTTTCACGAGGATGGTGCAGCCCTCGACACTGAACGGCTGGTGCTGGCTGAGGTGAGGACTGCGCAGCCAGGTGCCGGCAGGGTAGCGCCCGTGTTCGTCTTCAAACACACCGTCGACCACCAGGATCTCTTCGCCGCCATGGTGGCGATGGGGGTTGAAACAGGTGCCGGGCGCCCAGCGCACCAAGGCTGTGTGGTCGGTCTCGAAGGACGACAGCGGCATCACGGTCAAGCCGGGCACAAGGCCGGGGTACCAGGGTGCCTGGGTGGTGTCGACCACCACGTGTTCGGGGTCGTGGGGTGCGAGGTGGCGCAGCTTCACAAAAAGGATGCAGCCATCGGCGCTGCCCGGGGCATGCGAAGTGCCCGGTGGATTCTTGAGGTAGGTGCCGGGGCCATAGCTGCCGTGCTCGTCGGCCAGGGTGCCTTCCAGCACAAAGATTTCTTCCCCCAGATCATGGCTGTGGCTGGGAAACTGGGAGCCTGCTTTGTAGCGCACCACCGATGTGGCGCGGGCCACCTCTTCGCCATCGCGTTCGATCAAGCGGCGATGGATGCCCGAAGCGGGCGCGGCCACCCAGGTCAATGAAGGGTGGTGCACCACGGCACGTTGGGCAAGGTTGGCGTTGAGTTGCATGAAGTATACCGACTAGTTGGTAGACATTCTAGTGGAAAATCCATGCCTGTCAATGGCTTTTGGCCGAAACGTGCGCTGGGATGTACGGAGCCTGATCGGGCGGGGCGGCTTGGCTTGCGCGAACGCCAGAAGCCGCCGTGGGCCGAATGGGCCTGTTAAACGATGGCCAGCTGGCGGTCGTGCCGCCAGCCCGGTGCATCAGATGATGTTGCTGTTCATGTGGTGTGGACGGGCGGGTTGCCGATCGGACCATTGGGCCAGCCGATCCAGCCAGCCCATGCGGGGGGCGGCGCCGCTCACGGCTGCATCCGGGGTGCGTTGCAGAAAGATAGGCATGTGGAAGAAGGTCATGGTGACTCCCAGTTGAAGGGGTGGAGGCAAACATCAGGGACAACCCTGAGGACTGCAGTCTGATTGATTGCAACTTTCCACACAACAGGCATGTGTGCATTCAAAGTCTGCAAAAATGCAAAGAAGATGCAGGATCAAGACCCGCGCCACCGCCCTTCAAACACCCACAGGGCCGATCAACGGCTTTCAATCCACCTATGCCAAACCTCAACTGGGACGATGTGCGCCACGCCATGGCTGTCGGTGAAGCCGGATCGCTGGCCGGCGCAGCCCGCGCGCTGGGCGTGAACCACACCACGGTTTTGCGCCGCCTCGATGCGCTGGAGGCCCAGCTGGGGGCGCGCCTGTTCGAACGGCAACGCTCGGGCTACGAACCCACCGAAGCCGGTCAAGCCCTGCTGGAGCAAGGGCGCCACATGGCCGTGAGGGTGGAGGAAATCGAGCGCCAGATCCTGGGGCGCGACCGCGCGCTGGCTGGGCCGCTGCGCTTGACCACGGCCTTTGTGGTGATGGACCACCTGCTGCCCCAGCCACTCGCCGCTTTTGTGCAGGCCTATCCCGGCATCGAAGTGGAGGTGGTGGAAAACGCGTTTCTGATCGACCTCAACAGCAGCCATTCAAGTGTTGACCAAGGGGTGGCGCGCCGCGAGGCCGATGTGGCCCTGCGCCTGTCCAACCATGTGGCCGAACATCTGGTCGGACGGCAGCTGGGCATGACCCAATGCCGCATTTATGCGCAGCGTGGAGCCCCCGGGTTGCCCCAATCCATCACGCCTTTGAACGATCTGGTGCGCGACGCGCCCTGGGTGGCCTTCGAACGCGACACGTCGGTGCGGGCCTACGACCCCTGGTTGCGCCAGCTCCTGGCGCAGTCCGATGTGAAGGTGCGGGTCGACATCTACAACGCCAAAGCTTCCATGTTGCGCACGGGTATCGGCGTGGGCGTGTTGCCCACCTTCATGGCCGAAAAACACCCCGACCTCATTGCCGTGTCGGAACCCATCCCGGAAATGCAGCAACCCCTCTGGATGGTCACCCACCCCGATCTGCGTGGCACAGCGCGGGTGAAAGCCTTCATGCAGTTCGTGGGCGACGCGCTCGCCCAGCGCTTGGCGGAGGCGCCGTCTTGAGGGCGGCGCTGCCGGGCAGGCTGGCGCCCTTTCGGAACTCGTCGGGCGTCACACCCATCAAGCGCCGGAACATCGCGATGAAGGCCGAGGCGCTGCCGTAGCCCAGGTCCAGCGCGATCGCTTCCACCTTGTGGCCTTGCTCCAGCAGAGGGAGGGCGCGCACCACGCGCAAGCGCTGTCGCCATTCGGCCAGGTTCATGCCGAGATCCCGCTGGCAGCGCCGCGCCAGCGTGCGTTCGGTGGTGTGTGCGGCAGCGGCGAGCTCGCCCAGCGTGCGGTTGTCGCTGGGGTCGGCTTCCAGCGCGAGCAAGACCGGGCCCAGCAGCGCGTCGCTGGAATGCGGCAGGTAGCTGTTGCTGCAAGGCGCGACCGCCAGCTGGTCCAGCAACACCTGTAGCAAGCGGCCCTCTTCGGTCGTGGGCACCGGCCCGCAAGGCACATCGCGCAAATGCTCCAGCAAGGCCCTCACCAGCGGGCTCACCACCAGCGCACAAGGCATGGAGGGCAAGACGCCGCTGACGGTGGGTGACACATAAAACGAACAGTGGTGCGATTCCTGCCGGTTCAGGCCCACGTGTGCCACCTGGGGCGGCAGCCACACGCCGTACTGGGGCGGCGCCAGGTAGTGGTGGTCGGCCAGCTTGACCTCCATCACGCCGCTGAACGAATAGACGAACTCGCCCCAGGCGTGCTGATGGTGCGGGTAGACCCCATCGGCCGGGGCGACGGCGCTGCGAAACAACAGCGCCGCCGGCAGGTCGGGGCTGGACAGCGGGATGTTCAGTTTGGGCGAAAGGATGGGCATGGCGGGCCTGGTCGTGAATGGCGCTTGGCGGCTATGGAATGTCAGGATCACACTATATCCATCACCCCGGTCAAGCCCACAATCGGCTCATAGAACGCTGTCACACCTTGAGACCACCCCATGGACACCCGCAAATCCCTTGACTCCACCGCCATCGGCCTGATGCTGATTCTGTGCCTGATCTGGGCCCTGCAGCAGATCGTGTTGAAGCACACGGTCAACGACATCGCGCCCATGTTCCAGATCGCTTTGCGCTCGGGCATGGCGGCGCTGCTGTTGGCTGGCTTCATGCGCTGGCGCGGCGAGCGCATGTGCTTCTCCGATGGCACGGCGGGCCCTGGCGCCTTGGCCGGTGCCCTGTTTGCGTTGGAGTACTTTCTGGTGGGCGAGGGCTTGAACCACACCAGCGCCGCCCACATGGTGGTGTTTCTCTACACGGCGCCCATCTTTGCTGCGCTCGGCCTTCACATGAAGCTGCCTTCCGAACGCCTCGCGCCCCTGCAATGGGTCGGTATCTCGCTGGCTTTTGGGGGCCTGGCGATCGCCTTCTTCGGCCGCCAGCAGGGCGCTGTTCCGGCCGCAAGCAACGTGTTGTGGGGTGACTTTCTGGGGCTGGTGGCTGGCGCGGCCTGGGGTGCGACCACGGTGGTGATTCGCAGCAGCAGCCTGTCGCGCGCACCCGCTTCCCAAACGCTGATGTACCAGTTGCTGGGGGCTTTTGTCGTCCTGACGGGACTCGCCCTGATCACTGGGCAGGCCCACCTCAAACCGACGCCCACGGTCTGGGCCAGCTTGGCGTTCCACACCGTGATCGTGTCGTTTCTGAGCTTCCTCGTCTGGTTCTGGCTGCTGCGCCAGTACATGGCCTCGCGTCTGGGGGTGTTCTCGTTCCTCACGCCCCTCTTTGGCATCTTGCTGGGGGCCTGGTTGCTCGGCGAACACATCGAGCCCAGTTTTCTGATGGGCTCGTTCCCGGTATTGCTGGGTATCGTGCTGGTGAGTGGCCATGGCTGGATCGCACCGGCCGTGGCCCGCTTGACGGGCAAGCAACGTCCTGTGGTGTGAACCAGCCTCGCCCGTTGCCGGCACGCGCCTGAAACAAGCAACCGCCCCGGTCAGCGGAAGAGCGCGCCAGCGTCAGAATTCGATTCTGTCGGCAATCGCATCGAGCCCTGCGCGGGCGCAGGCCTCATCGGCCTCGCCGCCTGGCGCGCCCGACACGCCAATGCCCCCGAAAACCGAACCGGCACCTTCGATCACCAAGCCCCCGCCGACCGCCAGCATGCGCGGGGTGCTGCGGATGCCGCTCATGGGTTTGCCGGGCTGCGATTCGTTCGCCAGCTCCAGCGTGGGGGTTCGAAAGCTCGCCGCCGTCCAGGCTTTGTTGATGGCCACATCAAAGGTGTGCGCTCCGGCGTACCGGTCCCGCAGGAACACCTGGGCCAGCCCGGACCGGTCCACCACCGCCACCGCCACTTGGTATCCCTGCGCCCGGCACGCGGCCATGGCGGCCTGCGCGGCCATCAGCGCGGTTTCGGGCGTCAGGACCTTGATCTGAAAAGTGCCGGATGCAGTCTGGGCCATCGCGGGCAAGGCGATCGACAGTCCGGCAGCCATGAGGAAGTGGCGCATGCGCATGAGAGAGTCTCCTGAAAATGCTGTGCCCCGCGGTATTGCAGGACCCATGATTTCCATTTTGCGCAATCCGCCTTGCGCAACACTGATTGAGATCAATGGAAGCGCACGCTCACTGTAGGCCTACCAACCCACTGCGCCGGCCACAAGAGCGCGGCGCAACCACACCAACCGAAGAGGGCTGATCAGCCTTGACGAAACTACCCGCCCGCCCGGAGTCACTCCGGATCCGCCCAAGGCGCCCGCAGTTGCTGTTGCACATGACGCAGCAAGCCAGTGCAACCGTCCTCCACCAGATCCAGCACATCTTCGAAGCCCTGCGTGCCCCCCAGGTAGGGATCGGGCACCACGGCGCTGTCGTGCTGCTCGAAAAATTCGGCCAGTCTGCGCAGCTTGCGCACGTGTTGCGGCGGGCACATGGCTTGCGCCAGTGCCAGGTTGTCCCAGTCCATGGCCAACACCAGATCAAAGTCATCAAAGTCGCTGGCGCGAAGCTGGCGCGCCCGTTGGCCGGACAGGTCGTAGCCGCGTTTGAGCGCGTGTTCCTGGCTGCGCGCATCCGGTGTGGCGCCTGCGTGGTAGCTGTGCGTGCCCGCTGAGTCCACCTGCACCCGTTTGCCCAGACCAGCGCGAACCACCATCGTCTCAAACACACCGTGGGCCGTGGGGCTTCGACAGATGTTGCCCATGCAGACAAACAAAACGCGGTAGGGGGCGGTGGTGTCGGGGACGGTTGACTTCATAGGGGCAGCAACTTTCATCGGGGTACCCCATTGTGCAACCGCTTGCAACGGCTGCGCCCATTCATGCCAGGGTCGCCTGTGGAATACGGCATGAATGGGCTGTTCAAAGGCCGGCCGGTTCCCGGCTACCTCATGCATCGCCGACAGCAAGCGATACCCCTTCTGAATGAAGAGGGCCAGACCGCCTGGCTGAAAGACGCTCATGCCCACAACAAGGTGCGTGAGCACCCAGTGGTCTTTGATCGCCAAGACTCCGAAATCGCTCTGATCGCTGGCTGCTGCTCCTTCAAAGTGGGTGTCCCACGCGCGTCCGCTTTTTCCTTTTAGAGCCCTCGCTCGTGAGATCGTGCACACCCGGACTGTGCAACCACGGCCCTTTGCGCCTGTCACAACTGGAAACCCTTTCAAAAACCATGCATGATTCACCCTGGCCCCACTCCATTGGCGGGGCTTCACCACAGGAGAATCTTTGGACATGGCGAGCGACTTGGATACGGTGCGGGTGCTGAGAGCCCTTTTCCACGACATTCCCCGCGCGCCCGAAGGCCTCGGCCACGAAGAAACCATGGCCTGGATCCAGCGGTCCATGCAGGACTTCCCCGGTGGCGATCTGGCCTACACCCTGGAGCACGTCACCCGCAACTCCATGCTCGACATCGTCTTGCGCCTGCGCGAAGACGGGCACCTGAAGGACGATACGGAATTCGAAACCACGCTGCTGCAGCTCTCCCACGAAGCCGGCCGCCAGCAGTTCATGGATTGGTGCATCAACGCGCAAAAGAGCGTGGACGCCACCTCGCGCCTGCTCAACCGGGCCAAACCCGCCTGGAACGAACCCACGCCGCTGTTCAGCGTGAGTCCTGAGCACGTGCGCCGTTTCGTGGCCGCCGAGCCCACTGGGGCGGGGCCCCTGTTCGGGGAGTTTTCGACCCTTGAAGAGGTCTTGCAGCTGGAGCTTTTTGCCGAGGGAGAGCCCGCCGGTGTTTACGAATTTGACTGGGGCTTTGTGCTCGAAGAGCCCGGCGTCGCCTGGCATGTGTATGTGGCCGATGCCTGGCGCAGCGGCACGGTGGGCAGCTTCGACCGGTTCCACAGCGCATGGCGCCTGGAGACCACAGCCGTGCCCGGCAGCAAGACCCGCCCGCCGCATGTGCCACCGGGACTCAGTTTTGAGCTCGGCATTCCGCAGTTCGCCAGCCTCACGCTTCTGACCGAAGGTCAATCAGCGGCCGCAGCGACCGAGCGCAAATGGATTGGCGAGGTGTTCATCGCCCACATGCTGCCGGCGATGGCCGGGCGCGTGATGGACCCCGACTACGATTTCCCCCATTCATGGTGAGTCCGCAGCGTCGACGGCGTTGTCAACGGCCTTGGCCACCACAGGAAACCCATTCTCTAAGCCTCCACCCGGAGCAGATTGCGCGGATGTCAGTGTGAAATTCAATGGGCTGGCGAACGTACCGCTTCATCGCCTGCCAAGCGATCACTCCTTGAGCACCATGTCGATGCACATCACCGCCGCCAGTATCAAAAGGCGGGTGGGGTCGTTCGGGGCCACCGAAGGGGCGATGGACAGCACATAGTTGTCCGCAGAAGTGAACAGCTCTTTGCCCACACCCATCCACTTTTTGGTCACGCTGGCCAGCTCGGCTTCACCGCGCATAAAACGGAAATCCCAGCTGGTCCATTTACCCCTCAGCGTGCAAACGACCTGCTTCTGGGCATCGAGCACGTCGAACTTGCCCCCGATGGAAAACAGTTTTTGCTTGAAGTGCCCCACCACCCGGTTGTTTTCATCCAGCACGTCCACGGTGGACAAAATCAGCGACAGGCCGCGCTTGACCGTCAAAACCAGCTGGCCCTCCGGGGTTCGGATCTCGACCGAAAACGGCGTCATGCGCTTGTAGTCGGTGAATCGGAAAATTTTGGTGAAAATACCCAGATCGGGTTCACGGCACTCCAGCACCTTGAGTTGCGAGGCCGGGTCATGGATGTCGTAGTTGTTGGCCGCCTTGAACAGACCGACGTGTTCTTTGACAAAGAACTGGTTGTTTTGTAGTGATGCGTGCATGGTGAGTTGAAATAGGAACGTGGTGCATTGTGACCACCGTTGCACAGGCGATTGTGCGAGGCGCACGCTGAGGCAATAATGGCCAAACGCCGCTGGCGCACCTTCCGGCCTTCCAGGCTTTCCCGAAGGTGCGCACCTATCTGCCAAGCCACCCGTTGCGCCTTTCCTGGGCGCTGATCTCATTTCATGCACGGCGACAGCCCCTACGACCCCACCGACGGTGACTGGCAGACCCTGGTCACCTTCTTCAGCCCCACCGAGGCCTTTTTGCTGCGGGGCTGTTTGCAGGCCGGCGGTGTGCCGGCCATGGTGGCCGATGCGCACCTGGTGCAGACTTACAGCCTGCTGGCCGGCGCGGTGCCTGTGCGGGTGATGGTGCCTGAGCGGCTGATGGACCAGGCTGAGAAACTGGTTGACGCCTACCAGCGCGGGGACTTTGCGTTGCCCGATGACGAGGATCCGCCCTCGGTCGACGCCCCCACCGATCCAGACACCAGCAACAGACCATGAGCGACGACACCACCTTCGACTACATCGTTATCGGCGCCGGTACGGCCGGTTGCCTGCTGGCCAACCGCCTGAGCGCTGACCCCGACAAACGTGTGCTGCTGGTTGAGGCTGGCCGCAAAGACGACTACCACTGGATCCACATTCCGGTGGGCTATCTGTATTGCATCGGCAACCCGCGCACCGACTGGCTCTACCAGACCGAGCCCGATGCAGGCCTCAACGGGCGCCGCTTGCGTTATCCGCGTGGCAAGGCGCTGGGTGGCTGCTCCAGCATCAACGGCATGATCTACATGCGGGGCCAGGCGCGCGATTACGACCAGTGGGCTGAGCTCACGGGCGACAGCGCCTGGAACTGGGCCAGCAGCCTGAAAGACTTCAAGGCCCACGAGAACCACTACCGCCTCGATACCCAAGGCGAAGGCATGAGCAACCCGGGGCTGGCTTTGCACCATGGCCACCCCAGTCTGAGCAGTGGCGGTGAGTGGCGCATTGAGAAGCAGCGCCTGCGCTGGGACGTGCTCGACGCGTTTGCCCTGGCCGCGCAGGAGGCGGGCATTCCCGCCAGCAGCGACTTCAACACCGGTGACAACGCGGGCGTGGGTTACTTCGAAGTCAACCAGAAATCGGGCTGGCGCTGGAACGCGTCCAAGGCGTTCTTGCGCCCTGTGGCGAGTCGACCCAATCTGACGGTGTGGACCGAAACCCAGGTCCAGCGGCTCACGCTGGCGCGCGATGCGGCTGGCGCGCTGCGCTGCACCGGGGCAGTGTTGATGCGGGGCGGACAGCCGGTGAACGTGAAGGCCGAGTGCGAAGTGGTGCTCAGCGCTGGCGCTGTGAACTCACCGCAAATCCTGCAACTCTCCGGCATCGGCCCGGCCGGGTTGCTGCGCGAGCATGGCATTGAAGTGGCGCTGGACTTGCCCGGCGTGGGCGACAACCTGCAAGACCATTTGCAGATCCGCACAGTGTTCAAGGTGCAGGGTACCAAAACGCTCAACACATTGGCCAGCTCCCTGTGGGGCAAGGCCATGATCGGCCTCGAGTACGCGCTCAAGCGCACCGGCCCCATGAGCATGGCGCCCAGCCAGCTAGGCGCCTTCACGCGCAGCAGCCCCGATCAGCCGTACGCCAACCTGGAATACCACGTGCAGCCGCTCAGCTTGGACGCCTTTGGCGATCCGCTGCACAGTTTTCCGGCGTTCACCGCCAGCGTGTGCAACCTCAATCCCACGAGCCGGGGCCATGTGCGCATTCGAAGCCCGCGCTGGGACGAGGCCCCTGCCATTGCGCCCTGTTACCTCAGCACCCCGGAAGACCGACAGGTAGCCGCCGACAGCCTGCGTGTGACCCGCCGCATCGTGGCGCAGCCGGCCCTGGCGAAGTACCGGCCCGAGGAGTTCAAGCCGGGAGTGCAATTCCAGACAGACGAAGAGCTGGCGCGCCTGGCCGGCGACATCGCCAGCACCATTTTTCACCCGGTGGGCACCACCCGAATGGGACGGCTCGACGACCCGTTGGCCGTGGTCGACAGCCACCTGCGGGTGCGCGGGGTGGCGGGGCTGCGTGTGGTGGATGCGGGGGTCATGCCCACCATCACCAGCGGCAATACCAACAGTCCCACGCTGATGATCGCGGAGAAGGCCGCGCGCTGGATCGTCGCCGGTCATTGAAGGCCGCTTGGGTCAGCACCTCAGCGGATGCCACCGACGTAGCGCTGGTCGACCGTGGGTGTGGTGCCCCTGCCCAAGCCGGATTCGCGAAAACCGCTGACCCGGTGGTCCAGGGTTTTTCGATCAGAGCCCTGAACATCCCTTGCCGATGTCTTGAAGTGTTCGACCGCAGCCGCCAGCAGGGGTTTGCGGTCACGGGCGCCCATGGTCGGAATCAAGGCTTCCAGTTTGTCCGCCCAAGGCCGCAGCTCGGCGAGCGCTTCGCCGTGGGCTTTGCTGCGCGTGAATTCGATCATGGCCAGTGCGTACTCCGGGTTGCTGGCCATCCACTCGGTGTCGGTGACCCGGCCGGTTTTGCGCCGCAGCAGCACGTGCAGGTGGGCGGCAGTGGCGAGGGCTTCGCTGTGGTTGGGCATGGGGCGGGTCCTGTGGCAGCTGCTGGCCTCAGCCGCTGAGTTGCTCGTTGTGCAGGGCCAGATCCAGTCCAGTGCGCTCCTCGCTCACGCGCACCCGCAGGCGGGTCAGTCGCGACGTGATCCACAACACCACCGCCGTCATGACCAGGCTGTAGGCCAGCACCACCAGGCAGCCGATGGCCTGCGTGAGCACGCTGCCCGAGACCCCCGAAATCAACGGGTCGGCCAGCCAACCGGTCATCAGCGCCCCCACCACACCGCCCACGCCGTGCACACCAAACACGTCCAGCGAGTCGTCGGCGCCGAGCCGGCGTTTGAGGGCGGTGGCGCCCCAGTAACAGGCCGCTCCGGCCACCAGCCCGATCAACAGGGCCGAGCGCAAGCTCACGAAGCCCGCCGCGGGGGTGATGGCGACGAGTCCGGCGACCACCCCCGAGCACAGACCCAGCAAGGACGCGCGGCGCCGGCTGATCCACTCTGCGGCCATCCAGGACAGCGCGCCGGCCGCAGCGGCCAGGTGTGTCACGGCCAGAGCCAGACCCGCACGGCCATCGGCGGCCAGTGCCGAGCCCGCATTGAAGCCAAACCAGCCCACCCACAGCAAGCCCGTGCCCGCCATGGTCAGTCCCAGGTTGAAGGGCATGAAGGGTTCGCGGCCATAACCTTCGCGGGGGCCCAGTGCATAGGCACACACCAGGGCCGCAGCGCCTGCATTGATGTGCACCACCGAGCCCCCCGCAAAATCGAGCACACCAAGCTGGGCCAGCCAGCCCCCCGGCTCCCAGACCCAGTGGGCAATGGGCGCGTACACCAGCAGCAGCCACAGGCTGGCAAAGACCAGTAGCGCACCAAAACGCATGCGCTCCACCAAGGCGCCCACCACCAGCGCACACGTGATGATCGCGAAGGTCAGTTGAAACATGGCAAACACCGATTCAGGGATCAGCGGCGCGATATGGCTCACCGCCACCTGGCCACTGCTGCCCAGATAGTCCAGACCGGCAAAGCCCGCGCGCTCAAGGCCGCCGATCCAGGCGCCCAGCGCATGGGTGCCTGGGGTGAACGCCAGCGAATATGCCAGCCCAAACCACAGCACACTCACCACGGCCGCGATGCCCACCACGCTCGCCATGGTGTTGATCACGTTGAAGCGGCGGACCATGCCGCCGTAAAACAGGGCGATACCCGGCAGGCTCATGAGCAGCACCAGGGCGGTGGAGACCATCAGCCAGGCCGTGTCGGCGCTGTTGATCGTGCTGGCGTCCACCAGGCCAGGGGCGGTCAGCGCTGTGGCGCCAGCGCTCCCTGGCGCGGCCAGTGAAAGCAGGGCGGCGAGCCCAGTGGGCGCAATGCGGCTCGGGGTGTTATCCCGTTTTTGGTGCATGGGGTGGTCCTTATCAACGATGCACGTTTTGTTGCATATCCCGTGCCAGCTGAAAATTGCCCGCGATGCCCGAGTCGTCGTTCACCCATTCGTTCCGTTTCCCAGGGGCCCTCTGCGCAACCTCCGCCATGCACGTTCGGATCCAAAACGGCATGACCGGCGCGCCCGTTTTGGGCCAAACCCTGGCGGGCCGTGGACTTGCGGTCCCCTATTCGACGTGCAGGTCCCTAGGGTGAAGGTGTTGTTGTTTGGGTGACTTCGCCCTGCTGGGCCAGCAGGGCGATGGAGGTGATTTCGATGCGGCCATAGCGAGGCACCAGGGCGCCCAGGCGGGCCAGTGCCCTGAGCTCTTTGTTCAGGGTCTGCCGCGTCATGCCCAGCATCATCGCCAGCGCATCCTGAGACACCGCCACCACCGGGCGTGCTGCGTCTGCCTGGGTGGCATCCCCGTGCGCCAGCAACATCAGGCGCCGCGCCACGCGCGCTCGGGTCGAGCGCAGGGTGGCGTCTTCCACCATGCCGTACAGCGATCGCACCCGGCCCGCCATCAGCTGGCACATGGCGCGCGCGAAAACCTCGCGTCGCATCAACCCATTGAAGGCTGAACCCGGCAGTGCCAGCACGTCAACCGGGCCCAGGGCGGTGGCATCGTGGGTGCGCGGACGCTGGTCGAACAGCGAAATTTCACCAAACCAGTTACCCACCTCAAGGACCGCCAGGATCGCCTCGTGCCCGTCGTCTCGCAGGCTCGAAATCTTGATTTGCCCCGCCAGCAACCCGAAAAAGCCACCGCGCCCGGTCCCCACCGGGTCGCCCTGGCGAAAGAGCATCTCCCCAGACTGCAGGCGCAGCGGCTCGGCCTGCGTCACCAGCGCCCGTTGCGCGCCGGGTGGCAGGTCTGCAAACCAGGGGTTGACCTGCAGGCGTTTGATCGTGTCGGCGGTGGGCTGCATGGTGTGCCCGGCGAGACTCAGTCGGGTCCAAATGTCAAAAATTTGACAGTTTCAATTGGATGGCAATCCTACATTGCAAAGTTCACACCCCCATAAAGCGGAGACAAGCATGACAAATATCCCATCCCTCAAAGACCAGGTCAGCGCCGAAGAGTGGCAGTTGCGCTGCGATCTGGCCGCCTGCTACCGGTTGGTGGCCCTCTATGGCTGGAGCGATCTGGTCTTCACCCACATCAGTGCCAAGCTGCCCGACAGCGTCACCGGCGGCGAACACCAGTTCCTGATCAACCCCTACGGCTTGATGTTTGATGAAATCACGGCCTCCAGCCTGGTCAAGGTCGACATGCAGTGCAACAAGCTGCACGACACCCCATTTCCGGTGAACCCGGCCGGCTTCGTGATCCACAGCGCTGTGCACGAAGCACGTCCCGATGTCGGCTGCGTGTTGCACACCCACACCCGCGCGGGCGTGGCCGTGAGCGCGCAAAAGTGCGGCGTGTTGCCGATCAGCCAGCAAAGTACGTTTGTGCTCGCTTCGCTGGGGTACCACGGCTACGAAGGCGTGGCTTTCCGTGAAGACGAAAAACCGCGTCTGCAGGCCGACATGGGCAAGAACAACTTCCTCATGTTGCGCAACCACGGCCTGCTCACCGCTGGCCCCACCATCGCCGACGCCTTCCTGGCCATGTACACCTTTGAGTCCACCTGCCAGATTCAGATCGGCGCTCAGGCTGGCGGCGAAGTGGTGAGCGTGAACCCCAAAATCGTCAGCGGCGTGGCCGAGGCCATGCGCGTGCAGACCGGTGGCCTGGGGGGGGCGTTCGTCTGGCCTTCGCTGATCCGCAAGGCGGAGCGCAGCTCGCCGGGTTACGACGTCTGATCGCGGACCCGCAGCTTCGTGAGCTTCACCCAGCCCCGGCCCACGCAGTTGCTCCTGTTGCCCGCCGCCTTCTACCCGGTGAGTATGTACCTCACCGCCGCTGCGCTTGGCCTGCTGTTGTTGCGCTGCAGTGGGCGCAGCGCCGTCAGCCCGTTACCGGCCAAAAACTGAGGGTTTTCGCGGGGTGAGCCGGTAGGTGGGGCAGGGAAACTCCCGATATTGGTCGGGGGCGATCTGCCGTACAGTGTCCTCACTCGCAAGGCGCTGGCTCGCCAAAGACCGCGGGGGACCCGAGGAGACATCTCAGTCCAACAACAAACAGATCACAACGGCAGCAATGCCGTATGAGATCCAAAAACCAACCTCAGGGTTGGTTTTTTTTTGCCGGTGCATGGTCAGGACGCCGTTGCCACGGACCCCATCAGGCAGCCTGCGCGACACCCCATCCGGGTGGTGCCCTCGGCCGCAGCGACAATCCACGCCATGGACCTGCTGCTCGTCACCATTGCTTCCGGCTTCGCCGGCTTCGTTGATGCCATCGTCGGCGGCGGTGGGCTGATCCTGGTGCCGGCCATGTTTGCGGTATTTCCCAACACGCATCCGGCCACCCTGTTTGGTGTCAACAAGGGCGCTGCGATCTGGGGCACAGCGGTGGCCACGCTGCAGTTTGCCCGCCGGGTGCAAATGCCCTGGGCGGCCTTGATGCCAGCGGTTGTGGTGTGTTTTGCCGGCTCCATGCTGGGTGCCTGGATGGTCACCGTCATCTCACCCGATTTTTTGCGCCGCGTGCTGCCGCTGGTGCTGATGGCAGTGTTGGGTTACACGCTGGTGAAAAAGCAGCTGGGCCAGCACCACGCGCCCCGTTTTCAGGGACGCCAAGAGGCACTGGCGGCCAGTGTGCTGGGCGTGACCATCGGGTTTTACGACGGCTTCTTTGGCCCGGGCACCGGCAGCTTCTTCGTCTTTCTGTTTGTGCGGTGGCTGGGCTACGACTTCCTGCATGCCAGCGCCAGCGCAAAGCTGCTCAACACCGCGTCCAATCTGGCCGCTCTGCTGCTGTTCGCCTACAAAGGACACGTCTGGTGGCACTTTGTGCTGGTGATGGCGATCGCCAACGTGGTGGGCAGCCTGCTCGGCACGCGTCTCGCGCTCAAGCACGGCAGCGGCTTCGTGCGCCAGGTGTTCATCGTGGTGGTGACGCTGCTGATTCTGAAAACGGGTTACGACGCCTGGGTGCGGTAGACCCCATTCAGGTGAGCAAAGGAACCCTAGGCTGGCCTGCCTGCGTCTTCGCTATGAGCCGCCCAAGGCCCGGTTTTCTGGGTTTGCGCATTTCGGCAACAAGCCGTGGGCAGCTGTATCCCCCGGTGCTATGCTGCTGAAAAAGTACTCATCGGATGCCCGTGTTGCTCAAAAATCGCCCACCATTCGCCCCCCCCCTGGTCTTGCTCAGTGTTCTCTGGATCAGCGCTTGCCAACCAACTTCTGCTGTCGACACCATGAAGCCTGCCGATCCCGCTGCCGCAACCGCGTCCTCCAGCCCGGGCAAGAACGACAAATCGGCGCAAGAGCACCTTTACAGGCTCAACCCCAAGCCGCAGCAGGCGTACGAGGTTGTGCTCACGATTGAAGGTGCGCCGGGGCCGTTCAAGATCGCCAACTGGAGCGCTGGGTATCAGGCCAAAGGGTGCACCTACATCGTCAACGACTGGGCCGGTGTGCGTGGCGTCCCTGAATACAGGGTGGAGCTGCCGTTCACCCACCAGCCCGATGGCAGCTATGTTGCGACGGTTTATCTGGACGCCATGCTCGACGAGGACTACTACGGCAATGGTTTGTGCGAATGGACCCTGACCGGGGTTGGGGCAGGAGGGTCGCCCACGGGTGCGCCCGACGAAGCCACGTTCGGAGGACATATTGACTTGAAGGGCCTCGAGAGCGAAGCACCTCACGCGACGTTTTATCCGAGGGCGTGGTACGGCAAACCGGCACCTGAAACAACGAATGAGCATTCGAAAGTGTCGTCTGCGCTTTTGGGATGGATGGACCGAAGCACGCTTCCTCCTGAGTTGCAAAACGATTTGTTTTCGTTCGTTCTCAAGGCCAGAAGGCTTTAACCATGAGGATGACCAGCCAAGACTATGCCGACTTGGCTATCGACTCCTATCGCAGTCGATCGCCAACCCGTGGTGACGATACGGAGACCATTGGGGAGCACCAATACAAGGTTCTGTATCACCAGGACAACCCCAAAACTGGCTACCAAGGGACCATCTACCAACGTGTGGACACACGAGAGATCATCGTTGCCCACCGGGGGACAGAGTTCGACCGAGAGGCGCTTAAAGATGGCGTGCTCGCCGATGGCGGCATGGTGCTCAACCGCTCCAATCTGCAGGTGCCTGATGCGATTGGTTTGACCCGAAAGGCGATGCAGTTGGCACAAGACCAGGCTGTCGGCGATCAAACACCGCCCGTGACAGTCACCGGTCACTCTTTAGGCGGCACGCTGGCCCAAGTCTCAGCCCACTACTTCGGCTTGAAAGGCGAAACCATCAACGCCTACGGCGCTGCCAGCCTCAACCTGCGCATTCCCGCCGGAGGCAACGACGTTACCAACCACGTCATGGCCGGCGATCTTGTCAGCGCCGGCGGGGCCCACTACGGGCAAGTCAAGGTCTACGCCACACCCCAGGAAATCCAGACCCTGCGGGCCAATGGCTACCACAACACCACCCACTGGAGCGATGCCTTGCGCGGCTACGGCCCTGTGCAACTGGCCACGGGCTTCACCCCGCCCACCACCACAAGGGCGGCGTTTGCCATGAGCGACAGCCACAAAGGGCACCATTTCGCCAACGTGGATGCCAATGGTCGACCTGATCATTCCGTGCTTGAAGACCCGGCTGCCTCGCGGCTGGCGCGAGCCAATGCCGTGGCCATTGGCGAATACCGGGGCGATGTGCAAGACATGCGCGGCGCCATCACTGCCGTGAGTCGCGGCGCCAGTGCAGTGGCGCATGGGACTACGGGCTTGGCTCAGGAAATCATTCAGGGCCTGAAGCGTCCGTTGCAGCCAGGCGAGCGTTGGCAGCAAGAGCTGGAAGCCCGCCACGCTGGGCCCGGTTCCAACGGGGGGCCCATACACGTTGCGCCTACCCAAGCCCCTCTCAAAGCTGGGGCCGTCCCGGCTGCGTCCATTGGACCGCGTGCTTCGCTTGAGCTCTCACCCGTGTCGAAGTCACTGCTGGGTGACAGCGAGCGCCAGGTCCGCCAGCTTGCCTCCACCCACAACCTCCCCTGGGATCGGGGGTTGGACAACACCGTTTGTTCGCTGGCCCGCTGTGCTCGAGAACAAGGCATGACCGGCATCAACCTGCTGCGCGTCAACAGCGAAGGCCAGATCCGATACGGCCAGCACGACGGCATCACGCTGAAAGACGGCACCCTAGACGCCCGGCAGGCGGCCAACACGCCGGCAGCAGACTCCCTGTCACGCTTGGTCCAGCTCGACCAGCCCGCGCAGCAACACAACCTGCAGGCTTCGGCGTCTGTGCATGAACCGCTGATCCGCGCGATGTGAAAGCAGGCCTGGCCCTGTTGAGGCAGCCCCGTGGTGTTTGAACTCCCGCTCGAGCTGAGTATTGCGAGGTATCCCGATGGGCTCAGGGCCGGCGGTGAAGATGTCATCTGGCCAGATCAACAGACCGTGGGATCAGACACTCGATTCAACGAACGCTCTGCGGGCTCAGAAAGCCGTTGCCGCCCCAATGTTGCAGGTACGTCTTTCAGTCAGCCCTTGCCTTGACCATAGGGCACGCCGGGTCGGGGCTTGGGTCCTGGGTTGCTTGTGGGCGCCGATGGCGAAGAGCGCTGAGCGTGCGTTTCGCCGCTGTTGCCTGCTGGGGCAGGGCGTTCCGTGTTTCCCGTGTTGCCGGTCACGCCTCCGGACACCTTCAGGGTCCCTCCGGTACCCAGGTGGGGATACTCTTTGATGATTTTGGCATCCTGGAACGTTTGAGTCGTCTGGGACGAGGGCTGAACGTGCTTGGCCTCCGTGCGTTGACCCGAAGTGTCTGTATGAAATTCATCGGTGTCTTGCTTGTGCTTGATGCCCGCCAGGCCGAGATTTTCCGAGGGGTTGTTGGCCAGCCCCTTGAAGCCGCCAGGCGTGCACGAGGCACCGTCGGGGTCCAGGCCTGCTGATCCGCTGTTGGCTTTCGCCAGCAGGCTCTGGTTGTTGGCTGCGGCCATGTTGCTCTCGCCGCCGGTGTAGCCAAGGTTCATCGGTGTGCCTGCCGCGCCAGACGGCGCTTGATTGCTTTTCGCGCCGGCACCGCCCTGTCCAGCGTTCATCAAACCCGCTGCTGCCCCGCCGGTTGCACTGCTGCCCGAACGTCCGGCCGCTGCCAGGGCCCCCGCCCCGGCAAAGCCAAAAGCGCCCGCTGCGAAGCTCGCTCCGGAACTGAAAAACTGCATGATGGTGGGGGGGATTGCGATGATGATGGCTGACATCAGCGTGCCCAGAGCGGCCAGTCGCATGGAGCTGCCCGAGATGTCGAAGGGACCTCCCGTCGCGGTATTGATCAGCCCCCCGAGGCCTCCGCCCGAATTGGTGTAATACGCTGCGACCACCATGCCGCCATACACGGCGGTTGCCTTCAATGCCAGCGAGCCGATCAGCGTCAGTGTGGCCAACGAGAACAGCGCGCCGAGCGTGAACTTCGCCCAAGACCAGAACAAGGCCGACGTTTGCTGAAACAACAGAAAGAAGATGAACAGCGGCGAGAGCATGATCGCGAACGTGATCGACAACTCCGCCAGCATCAGCAACACCCCTGTGAGCATGGCCGGCCCGCTTTGGCCCAGCAGGCCTACGGTGGTGGTGAGCACATTCGGATCCTTGGTGGGATCCACCCCCTTCATGGCCTCTGTGATCGCATTGAGCAAGGCACTGATACCCAGGTTCAGATCGATCAGCGTGGTGATGTCGGCGCCCTCCGCCACCGACTCGGAAACCAGCTCCTTGAAGTCGCCTACAGAGGTCACGATCACCGGCGACTTGGCCGCAATCAATGACACCAATGACAAAATCAACACCATCTTGCCGGTCTGGATGAACAGCGGCACGATCGGGTTCTTATTGGCGCCAGTGATGATTTGGAAACCTTGGAAAGCCACCCAGATGGTCATCAAGGTGGCTGACATCACGCCTAAGGCCATGGCCAGCTTGGCGGCTACCAATGCTTGATACGGGCCTTGAATGATGTCGTTCATGACATATTCGCGGACCGAACAATAAAAGAAGGCGTCTTGCAGGACGCCTTGAAAATCGGGGCTCAACATGTTGAGCACACTGCCCATCCAGGGCAACGCCGCCAAGGCGCCGCCTGCTTCACATACGGCCATGGGATTACCTCAAGAAGGGCTTGTGAGCCAGGGCAGGGGTCTAAAAGCAGTGCAAATCACAACTGTCTTCCTCAAGATCGCGGTCGATTCGACGAATCAGTAATTTGCGAAAGGCAGGTGTTTCAAGGCATCACGAACGGGACGGCCTTTTTGCGGGGCGCGCCCTTGCCGCCGTCAAACCGGCCAGTGTCGCTGGCCCGTTTGGCTTCCACCATCTGCATGGCATACACCTGTTCTCGCTGCTTGTAGCCATCCATCAAAACCTGGAGCTGCATGGCGTCGGTTTGCATCAGCGATTGCAAGGCTTGCAGTTCGAAATGGTAGCGCTGCATCTGACCCGATTCCGTCTTGGCACCCCGAGAGTTTCGAATAAGCTGAACAATTTGGCCTCGCCGTTGATCTAACATTTTCAACGTCTCTTGGCTCTGTTTGAGCGTTTGCAGGCGCAAATTCCGAAGGCCGACGCAGGCGTTGTAATGCGCCAGGAATTTTTCATTGTTGCTGCCACAGTCCTGCTCCGTCCCGACGTATTTGAGCTTTTCTTCATCGGTGATGGAGAGGGTTTCGAACTTGGTGTCTAGGCCTTTCAATATCGCTTTTCCTGTGCCTTCGCCCAGTGTCAGGTCTTGACCCGAGCTGCCGCTGGAAAGCGTGCTCTTAAAGGCCGTGTCGAGCTTGGCAAATTCGCCATCGACCTTGTTAATCCTCCTTATCTCTTCATGAACATCTTTGTCATACACGGCCCATTGAGCATTGGCCAGTGAAGACAATACAAAAGAACATAGAGCAACCATGAGCCTCATCTCAAACCTCGTTGAATAACTTTGCCCGTGTCTGACTCGATCCGATATACCAGTGCGCTCCGCTAATCTGAGTGCCCTGCTTGTGGTTGAAGTGCACAGAAAGCGACTCTGAGGTGTTTTGCCAGAGATAGGAAGCGCCGCCGATAGATTCTGAAGTTCGCCCAACCAAGTCTGTGACCTCCTTCGGCCCCATGCCATCTTCCAGCTTGTTGTAGACATCCAGCAAACTGCGCTGACTGTCCGAATCACGCCCATCACTGCCGCCGCCGCAAGCCGCCAAAGCCAAGGCGGCAGCCCCGCCCAGCGCCAAGCGCCCAAATTGACGGCGAGCCAAGGTGTTGATTGGTTGGATGTTTTGCATGGGGTTCCTCTCCTGAAGGTGTGACAGATCGGTTTTGGGCCTGCGGACCCGGCCGTTGTGTTCGGGTGGCGGTGATGTGCCAGGCCGCTCTGCGTCGGCTTCTGGTTTTGGACAGCTGCTTGGTGGTCAAGCCGGCACTCACGCCAGCTCGAATATTAATTCTGAAGACCCAAAAAATCCACAGTTTATTAAACTTTGTTGTTACATTGTGAGTGAGTTGTGGGTTATTTAGCATCAGTCCAACAGCGAGAGCCGTGCTGCTCTGTGTGTAGCTCGTTTGCAGGCATTGCCTGGGCTGACCTGACCTGACCTGACCAGACCAGACCTGCTGCCATGTGCCGATCTGCTGCGCCGGGACGAATGGGGGGCATGAAGCCTCTAGGGCTTCACCGCGCATCTAACGTCGATGAATTGGCGAGCGCAGTCCGGGAGGCGCCTTTGAGAGGGTCAATGGTTTGAACACCCTCCCTAGAGGGAACCCTCTGTTCGTGTCGATACGGCGAGGGGTTGTGCGGCGGTACCTGGAGGGCCGCAGGGGAAAGCCAGAACCGGGGCCCGAACAGCCCAGGGAGAGCTCAAGCGGGCCCGAGCTCAACCCGGGTTGGTCGCGCCCTGGGCTGTCGGGGCGGTGGGCTCGGGGGGCCAGGGCATTTCGCTGGCTTTCAGCGGAGTGCCGATGGGGGCGCCGGCCTGGCCTTGTTGCACGGCTTTGAGGTCTTGCGCGTTCGGGTACTGGTCGAGCAACAGGTAGTCGAACACGCGGCGTGCGATGGGCGCTGCGTTGGCGGCGCCAAAGCCGGCGTTTTCCACCACGACCGCGAGGGCGATGCGGGGCTTGTCAACCGGGGCGAAGGCCAGATAGAGCGAGTGGTCGCGTTGATGCTCTTCGAGCTTGCGTGCGTCGTAGTGCTCTTTCTGGCCGATGGTGACGGCCTGGGCGGTGCCGGTTTTGCCACCACTCTCATAGCCTGCACCTGCGAACACACGTGCCCCGGTGCCTTCGGTGGTCACGCCTTGCATGGCGCGCAACACGACGTCGATGTTGGCCTGCTTGAATCCGAGGTTGACCGGTGGGCTGACGGGCAAGGGCTTGCGTTCGTGGGTGATCACGTCTTCGGTCGCCAGCGTGAGGTGGGGCTGGTGCTTGATGCCGCCGCCGGCCAGCGTGGCCATGGCATGGGCCATTTGAAGCATGGTGAAGTTGTTGTACCCCTGGCCGATGCCCAGCGAGATGGTTTCGCCTGCATACCAGCGCTGGTGCTCCGGGCGCTTGTAGGCGTTGCGCTTCCATTCCTGACTTGGCAAGACGCCGCGCACTTCGCCGCGCAGATCGATGCCGGTGATTTGCCCCAAACCCAGGGGGGCCATGAAATCGTGCATCGCGTCCACGCCCATTTCGTTGGCCAGCGAGTAGTAGTAGACGTTGCTCGACTTGACGATGCTGCGGCGCATGTCGACAGCCCCGAGACCGCCGTCGCCATGGCTGCGGAACCGGTGGTTGCCGAACATCCAGTAGCCCGGATCGTTGATCACGGTGGAGGCACTGCGGACGCCGGTTTCGAGGGCGCCCAGCGCCATGAAGGGCTTGTAGGTGGAGCCGGGCGGGTAGGTGCCGCGCAGGGCCCGGTTGAGCAGGGGCTTGTCCACCGATTCGTTGAGCGCTTTCCAGTTCTCGACGTCGATGCCCTCAACAAAAAGATTGGGGTCGAACGTGGGTTTGCTCACAAAGGCCAGCACCTCGCCATTGCGCGGATCAATGGCCACCAGGGCGCCTCGGCGATCGCCGAACATGTCTTCGACGAGTTTTTGCAGCTGGATGTCGATGGCCAGCACCACGGTGTTGCCCGGGGTGGCGGGTGTGTTGGCCAGTGAGCGCACCGCCCGGCCGCCGGCCGAAGTTTCAATCCGCTCGAAGCCGGTGAGGCCGTGCAGTTCGCGTTCGTAGTGTTGTTCGGCGCCGAGCTTGCCGATGTAGTCGGTGCCGCGGTAGTTCGCCTGGTCTTCCTCGGGCCAGTCTTCAATCTGTTCTTTTTCGCGCTGGTTGATGCGGCCGATGTAGCCGATCACGTGGCTGGCGACGTCGCCATTGGGGTAGTGGCGGATCAGGCGGGCCCGCACGTCCACGCCCGGAAACCGGTAACGCTGCACCGTGAAGCGGGCGACCTCTTCGTCGGACAGACGGGTGCGCAGGGGCAGGGAGTCGAACTTGCGCGACTCGTCGACCAGCTTGCGAAAGCGCCGCTTGTCTCTGGGGGTGATTTCCAGCAACTCGCCCAGGGAGTCGAGGGTGGTGTCGAGGTCTTCTACCTCGGAGGGGGTGATCTCTAGGGTGTAGGCGGAGAAGTTGGTGGCGAGCACGCGGCCCTTGCGATCCAGGATCTGGCCGCGATTGGGCACCACGGGCAGCACCGCGGTGCGGTTGCTCTCGGCCTGGGCCGCGAGGTCTTCGTGGCGAACCACCTGCAGGTACACCATGCGCGAAGCCAGCAAGCCAAACGCAAACAGCACCGCCAACCCCACCACCGCCACGCGGGTGCGGAACTGGGACAGATCGGCTTCGACGTTCCTTAACTCGGTCATACCCCCCCCGCGCCGGCTTCGCCGTCCTGGGGTCTAGCGGCCTGCGGACCGCTCGACGGGAGCGGGGTACGCGCTGCGGATACTGCCCGGGTATTGTGCTGGTGGTGGTCCTGCCGAGCACACTCTGCGGTGCTCTTGGGCTGACTCCTCCGCATGTGGAACATACTTTTCGCTCGTCGATTCCCGGAGCGCGGGTACCAACCCTGGCGCGCCATAGGCGCGCTTCGAACGGCCCGACGGCCGGGCGATCCCAGGGCACCGCAGACCTGGCTCTGCCCGGCCGCCAGCGCCGCCCCCTCAGGGGGGTGACGGCGAAGCCGGCGCAGGGGGGCGTCAAAGTGGTCGGTTGTCATCGGGATTCGGCGCGCGACGTTGGGGGCCAGCAGCAGCACGCTGACCACGGGCCACAAGACGGCTTCGATGAAGGGGGCCGAAAAAATGTCCCAGCCTGGGAAGGTGCCGCCAGCAATCATGCGCACCACCAGCTGCAGCACATGGGCCGACATCAGCAAGGGCAGCACCTGTATTGCCTGGGCAGGCACCCCGAACCACAGCAGGCGGCGGTGCATGGACACGGCCAGGAAGCCGAGCACGGTGTAGGCCAGGGCGTGTTGGCCCAGCAGGGCACCCTGTTGCACGTCCATGGCCAGGCCAAAAATGAAGGCCACGCCCACGCTGATGCGCAGGGGCTGGTGCACGCTCCAGAAAACCAGCGTGATCGCCAGCAAGTCGGGCACCCAGGCGGCGCGACCCCAGACGCCCGAGCCCATCAGCATGTTGATCGACAGGGCTGCCAGCAGCGTGAACCAGATGAAGACGGGATTGGCGGGCAGCAGCAGCTGCTGGCCGGGACGCATGATCATGGCGCTGTGCTCCTTGGCGTTGCCGCGGTAGCTGGCGGACCCGCAGGCGGCTTGACCAGCGGAGAGGGCGGCAGATTCTGACCCACGGGGGTGAGGACCAGCACATGCAGCGCGCCATGCACGCGCGCCAGTGGCGTACAGCTGATGCGGTTGAAAGACGACTCCGCGCGTTGACCGACTTCATTGATCCGCGCCACTGGCAGGCCGGGTGGGAAAACACCGTCGACACCGGTGGTGGTCAACAGGTCGCCTTCCTGGATGTCGGCGTTGGCCAGGGTGTAACGCAGTTCCAGGCCCTCGCCATCGGCGCCCACATGCCCAAAGGCCACGCTGCGCACGCCGGTGCGGGTGTTGAGCACCGGGATGGCGTGGTCGCGGTCGATCAAGAGTGTGACTTCGGACATCAGCGGATAGACCCGCGTGACTTGTCCGAGCACGCCGTTGTCGTCGATCACCGGCGAGCCCGCCACGATGCCATGGGTCAGGCCCCGGTCGATCACGATGCGGCGAGAATAGGGGTCGGCTGCGTCGTACAGCACCTGTGCGCCAATCGAGGGCGCCTGGGTGCGCTCGCGCATGGTCAGCAAATCGCGCAGGCGCTGGTTCTCCAGGCGCAACTGCTCCACTTGCAGGGCATTTTCCGACTGGGTGGCGAGCTTTTTCAGGGCTTCGTTTTCACTGGCTTGTGCCTGGTGCAGGCTGGTGAAGTAATCGCCTGCGCCGGCGGCGGCGCGCACAGGCTGCAGGACCAGCCATTGCAGCGGGTAGAGCGCGGTGCCCAGCGCCACGCGCACAGGCACGGCGATGCTGAAACGGGTGTCGGCCACCATGAGAAACAGCGCCAGGGCGCTGAACACCATCAGTTTGGACAGCGCCGAAGGGCCCTGTTTAAAAAACGGGGGCGGAGTTCGGTCTAGGGTGCCCAGTGGCATATCACAAAGGCCGGCCGGGCATGGGGAGCAGATTCGAGACCGTTGTCAGGGCTTACTCGTTCGTGAAGATGGTGCCGAGGCGCTCCATGCGCTCCAGGGCCATGCCGCAGCCGCGCACCACACAGGTCAGCGGCTCTTCGGCCACCAGCACAGGCAGGCCGGTCTCTTCGGCCAGCAGGCGATCCAGATCGCGCAACAGGGCGCCACCGCCGGTGAGCATCATGCCGCGTTCGGCGATGTCAGCGCCCAGCTCGGGTGGCGTGTGTTCCAGCGCCATCTTGACGGCCGAGACGATGTTGTTCAGCGGATCGGTCAGGGCTTCCAGGATTTCGTTGCTGGAGATCGTGAAGCTGCGTGGCACGCCTTCGCTGAGGTTGCGGCCCTTGACTTCCATTTCCTTGACTTCGCTGCCGGGGAAGGCCGAACCGATGTGTTTCTTGATGGACTCGGCGGTAGGCTCGCCGATCAGCATGCCGTAGTTGCGGCGGATGTAGGCAATGATGGCGTCGTCGAAACGGTCGCCACCCACACGCACGCTGCCCTTGTAGACCATGCCGCCGAGCGAGATCACGCCCACTTCGGTGGTGCCTCCGCCGATGTCGACCACCATCGAGCCCGAGGCATCCGACACGGGCAGACCGGCGCCAATGCCTGCTGCCATGGGTTCTTCGATCAGGTAGACCTCGGAAGCACCGGCGCCCAAGGCCGACTCGCGGATGGCGCGGCGCTCAACCTGGGTCGAGCCGCAGGGCACGCAGATGATGATGCGCGGGCTCGGCCGGAACATCGAGCGCGGGTGCACCATCTTGATGAACTGCTTGAGCATTTGCTCGGTGACGGTGAAGTCGGCAATCACGCCGTCTTTCATCGGGCGGATGGCCTCGATGTTGCCGGGCACCTTGCCCAGCATGGCTTTGGCTTCGCGGCCAACGGCCTGGATGGTTTTTTTGCCCTGGGGACCGCCTTCGTGGCGGATCGCGACCACCGAGGGCTCGTCGAGCACGATGCCCTTGCCACGAACATAAATCAGCGTATTGGCGGTGCCAAGGTCGATGGCGAGGTCGGTCGAGAATTGCCGACGGAACGATTCAAACATGGTGCAAAAATCCTGTGAGGCGGGGCCGCGCTTGGGCTTTGTTGTTCTGGCGCGACCGTCGCCAGGGGTCTGGGGGCGCGGTGATAAGTATTTGATTCGACGGCAAAAAGCGCCCGTGGGACGCATTGACCGTTAAACCTTGGATAATAACGTATCCCCTGCGCGCAACGGGACTCATCCTCAATCGCCGCTCCCACTTTACAACCCGTTTCAGAGGCTTTGATTGCACTCCGGGTGGTTTCTTTTCAATAACAACGGATTCCCCACCAGCCATGTCCCTGACCTCGTCCGACATCGGGCGCATCGCCAACCTGGCACGCCTGGAGCTTTCCAGCGAGCACAGCGAGCGTTTGCTCACCCAGCTCAACGGCTTTTTTGACATCGTTGAACAAATGAACGCCGTCGACACCACCGGTGTGGAGCCCCTGGCCCACCCCACCGCCGTGATTGACCACGTGAGCCTGCGCCTGCGCCCCGATGTGGCCAGCGAGCCCAACCAGCGCGAGGCCAACCAGAAGAGCGCCCCTGCTGTGGAGCGCGGATTGTTTCTTGTGCCGAAAGTCATCGAATGAGCGCCACCGATTTGCACCAGATGGGGGTGGCCGAACTGGCCGCCGCCATCGCCGACAAAAAAACCTCCGCAGTGGAGGCCGCCCAGCACCTGCTGGCGCGCGCCAAGGCGAATGATGCTCTGGGTGCCTACCTGTCTTTCAACGAAGACGCGACGCTGGCCCAGGCACGTGCCGCCGATGCGCGCGTGGGCGCCGGGGAGCGGGGTGCCTTGCTGGGCGTGCCGCTGGCCCACAAGGATATCTTTGTCACCACCGACTTCCCCACCACCGCCGGCTCGAAGATGCTGGACGGTTATTTGAGCCCGTTCAACGCGACCGTGGTGCAGCGCCTGGCCGACGCTGGCGCGGTCACGCTGGGCAAGCTCAATTGCGACGAATTCGCCATGGGCTCAGGCAACGACAACTCGGCCTACACGCCTGTGCACAACCCCTGGGACCCGGCGCGCGTGCCCGGCGGTTCCTCGGGTGGCAGTGCTGCTGCGGTGGCCGCGCGCCTGGTGCCCGCCGCCACAGGCACCGACACCGGCGGCTCGATCCGCCAGCCCGCCAGCTTCACCGGCATCACGGGCATCAAGCCCACCTATGGCCGTTGCTCGCGCTATGGCATGGTGGCGTTTGCTTCCAGCCTGGATCAGGCCGGCCCCATGGCGCGCAGCGCCGCCGATTGCGCCGTGTTGCTGAGCGCCATGGCCGGGCCCGATATCGACCGCGATTCCACCAGCCTCGACCACCCGGCTGAAGACTACAGCCTGGCGCTGGCGCAGCCCCGCGCGGGCGCTACCGCCGCGCAGCCGCTGAAGGGTTTGCGCATCGGGTTGCCCAAGGAGTTTTTCGGCGAGGGTTGTGCTCCCGATGTGATCGCTGCGGTGCGTGCTGCGCTGGCTGAGTACGAAAAACTGGGCGCCACGCTGGTCGATGTTTCGTTGCCGCGCACCGAGCTGTCGATCCCGGTGTATTACGTGATCGCACCGGCCGAAGCGTCGAGCAACCTGAGCCGCTTCGATGGCGTGAAGTTTGGTCACCGCGCGGCGAACTTTGCCGACCTCAACGACATGTACCGCAAGTCGCGCAGCGAGGGCTTTGGCCCCGAGGTGCAACGCCGCATCATGATCGGCACCTATGTGCTGAGCCATGGTTACTACGACGCTTATTACCTGCAGGCGCAAAAAATCCGCCGCTTGATCGCTCAGGATTTCCAGCAGGCATTTGAACAATGCGATGTGATCGCTGGCCCCGTGGCGCCCACGGTGGCGTGGAAGATCGGTGAAAAAAGCGCCGATCCGCTGGCCAACTACCTGGCCGACATCTACACCTTGTCGACCTCTCTGGCGGGCTTGCCCGGCATGAGCGTGCCGGCCGGGTTCGGTGCGGGCAACATGCCGGTGGGCCTGCAGCTGGTGGGCAACTACTTCAAGGAAGGCGATCTGCTGCAGGCGGCCCACGCTTTCCAGCAGGCCACCGATTGGCACATGCGCACACCTGAAGGTTTCTGAATATGAATTCCCCCAAGTCGTTGTTGGTGCAGGGTTATGAAGTCGTGATCGGTTTCGAGACCCACGCCCAGCTCGCCACACAATCCAAAATTTTCAGCCGTGCGCCTACCGCATTTGGCGCCGAGCCCAATACGCAGGCCTGCGCAGTGGACATGGCGTTGCCCGGCACCCTGCCGGTGATGAACCGCGAGGCCGTGGCCCACGCAATTCGCCTGGGGCTGGCGCTGGGTTCGCATATCGCTGAAGAAAGCGTGTTCGCGCGCAAGAATTATTTCTACCCCGATCTGCCCAAGGGCTACCAGATCAGCCAGTTTGAGATCCCGGTGGTGCAGGGTGGCGAGGTGTCTTTCTTGCTGGGTGATGAGAAAAAGACGGTGCGCCTGGTGCGCGCGCACCTGGAAGAAGACGCGGGAAAATCGCTGCACGAAGACTTCATCGGGCAATCGGGCATTGACCTCAACCGCGCGGGCACCCCGCTGCTGGAGATCGTGACCGAGCCCGACATGCGCAGCAGCGCCGAAGCGGTGGCTTATGCCAAAGAGCTGCACAAGATCGTGACCTGGATTGGCGTGTGCGACGGCAACATGCAGGAAGGCAGTTTCCGCTGCGATGCCAACGTGTCGGTGCGCAAGCCCGGCGCGCCTTTGGGTACGCGGCGTGAGATCAAGAACCTGAACAGTTTCAAGTTCATGCAGCAGGCCATGGACTACGAGATTCGCTGGCAGATTGAGCAGATCGAAGACGGCCTTGAGATCCAGCAGGCCACCATCTTGTTTGATCCTGATACCGGCGAAACCCGCGCCATGCGCACCAAAGAAGACGCGGCCGATTACCGTTACTTCCCCGATCCGGACCTGCCACCGCTGGTGGTGTCGCGCGAATGGGTCGAGCAGGTGCGCGCGACCATGCCCGAGCTGCCACGCCAGATGGCGCTGCGCCTGGTAGAGAGCTATGGCCTGCCCGAGTACGACGCCACCACGCTCACGCAAAGCCCTGCGATGGCGGCCTATTTTGAGACGGCAGCCAAGGCCAGCGGCCAGGCCAAGATGGCCAGCAACTGGATCATGGGTGAGATCTCTCGCCGTTTGAACGCTGAAGAAAAGGACATCGCCCAGGTGCCGGTGGGGGCCGAGGTGCTGGCGGCGCTGCTCAAGCGCATCGCTGATGGCACGGTATCAAACAACGCTGCCAAACAGGTGATGGACGCATTGTGGTCGGGCGACGGTGGTGAGGTTGACGCAGTCATCGAGGCCAAGGGCCTCAAGCAGATGAACGACAGCGGCGCGGTCGAGAAAATCATCGACGAAGTCTTGGCCGCCAACGCCGAGATGGTGAGCCAGTTCAAGGCGGGCAAAGACAAGGCCTTCAACGCCTTGGTCGGCATGGCCATGAAGGCCAGCAAAGGCAAGGCCAATCCGCAGCAGGTCAACGATTTGTTGAAGCAAAAACTTCAGTAAAGCCAAGGGACTGACACGGCGCGTACGGCCGGTGCGCAGGCCTCTGGCCCAGCGAACGCGTCAGCGGCGCTGGGTAAAGCCTACTGTCCCCACAATTGGCGCAGTTTGACCAGTTCTTCGTCAAAACGGGCCGTGACGCGTTTCTTTTCCAGGGCCTGATCCGACAGAAAACGCTGTTGGACCAGCAGCTGGTCGGCGTTGTCTTCGAATTTCCGGCGCAACCAGGCGGGGGCCTTGTTGATGTCGTTTTGGTAGAACTCCAGCTCCAGCTCGATCTCTCGCCGCTGGGCCGCCAACGCCTTGCTGCGTTTGTCCACGGCATCGATGACTTCGTCGATCTGGCCCAAGGCTTCGGCGCGCTCCTTGTCGTGCACGCCTCTGTTGGGGTAGCGGATCATCAATGCGCGATCACGCCGCTTTTCCTCGGCGATACGAGACTTTTCTGCGTTTTCTATGCGCCTTTGATCCGCAATCTTGGCGCGCTCATCGGCCGTGTAACTGGGTGGAACGATGCGCCGGACGATGCCGCTGCTGTTGAGCTCCCGCTGCTCGCGGTCCAGGCATTCGGGAATGGGGCGATCCGATGTGAGACGCCGGCCCCGGCCGTCAACGCAGCTGAAAATGCCGCCCTTGTTGTCTTGCGCCAGACTGGCGTCCACTCCCATCAGGCACACGAAACCCAACACCGTGGCTCGGACGGCCCAGGCGGGGTGGGGTGATAAATGGGCAAATAGCACTCGGTGTTTCCTCAGGTGACGCCGTAGCGGTCGCGGTAGGCCATGACGCGCGGGCGGTAGGCGGCTAGCCCATCGTCTGCGCTGATCGACAGATACTGCAGCAAATCGTCGAGTCTCGCAATCGAACAAACCTGCAATCCCAGTGCCTTTTCAACGTATTGAACAGCGCTGTGGGGCACATCGCGTGTCTGGCCGTCCGGGCCCACTTCGGTGGCTTTCTCCTGCCGGTCGAGCGCAATGGCGACGGCGTGCGGTGTGGCGCCGGCGGCCTGGATGAGCGCGATGGATTCCCGCACAGCGGTCCCGGCGGACATGACATCGTCCACGATGAGTACCCGACCTTTGAGCGGCGCGCCCACCAGGCTGCCGCCCTCGCCGTGGTCTTTGGCTTCTTTGCGGTTGTAGGCAAACGGCACGTTGCGCCCCTGGCGGGCGAGCTCGATCACCACCGCCGCGCCCAGCGGGATGCCTTTGTAGGCGGGACCGAACACCATGTCGAATTCGATGCCGCTGCGGATCACGGCTTGTGCATAAAATTGTGCAAGGCGCCCGAGCTTGGCGCCATCGTCGAACAGGCCTGCGTTGAAAAAGTAGGGTGAGAGGCGTCCGGCCTTGGTTTTGAATTCACCCAGGCGCAACACACCTGAAGCCACGCAGAACTGCACGAACTCTTGCGCCAACGCGCCACCTTTTGCTTCGGCTGCTGCCGAGCCCGAATCCAACACCATGGGGAAATCCTTGTTCAAACTCACCAGCCTCAACCTCAACGGCATTCGCTCCGCCACCACCAAGGGACTGGAGCCCTGGCTGAGCACACACCAGCCCGATTGTATTTGTGTGCAGGAGGTCAAGGCGCAGGCGGCCGATGTCAGCGGTCGCTTTGAGACCTTGGCCGGCTTGGCCGGGTATTTCCACTTTGCCGAGAAAAAAGGCTACTCGGGCGTGGGGGTGTACTCGCGCCATGAGCCCAGCGACGTGATCGTGGGATTTGACGGGGGTGAATTTGACGCCGAGGGGCGCTTCGTGGAGGTGCGCTTTGACACGCCAACGCGCAAGCTCTCGCTGATCAGCGCCTACTTCCCGAGTGGTTCGTCTGGGGAGGTGCGCCAGGGGGCCAAGTTCCGTTTTCTGGACCTGATGTACCCCTACCTGCAGGCACTCAAGGGACAGCGGGAGTTCATTTTGTGTGGGGACATCAACATTGCTCACCAGAACATCGATCTGAAGAACTGGCGCAGCAACCAGAAAAACAGTGGCTTCACGCCCGAAGAGCGCGCCTGGATGACCCGCTTCCTGGAGGAAGGCGGCATGGTTGACGTGTACCGCAGGCTCCACCCCGAGACCACCGAGACGGCCTACACCTGGTGGAGCAACCGGGGTCAGGCCTACGCCAACAACGTGGGGTGGCGCCTGGACTACCACCTGGCGACACCGGGAATGGCCGGATTGGCGAAGGCCGCCTCGGTTTACAAGGAGCAGAAGTTCAGCGACCACGCGCCGCTGACCATTGAATACGACTTCCAGCTGTAGCGGCTGCGGCCGAGCTTCAGGCAACGCCGAGCAGGCCTCCAGTTCACGTGATGGGCGCGTCAGCTTGGGCCAGTGGGCGAACGGTCGCGCCCCGCAGTTCTTGTCCGGTTTCGACCACAAGTGCGCGCTAAGGCCTATCGAGTCGAAGGCCAGCGGACGGGTAAAGAACGGACCTTGGGCTGCCACGCGATACGGCTGTGCGCAGCCTGGAGCAGCCTTTCGGCAAACGGGTGAATCAACGGGCATTTGGCAAGGCAGCCTCAGCCCTGCGTGAGCGAAACCGCCGCCCCCCCCGGGTTTTCATTCGGAGTATGCTGAACGATTGGCCTCTGGCAGCGACCCTTCGCTTGCCGGATGGCGAGGCAAGTCGTGCAAAAGAGCTTGTCCTACCCCAGGAGTCAGAACCGCCTGATGTTGACCGGCACGCGTTCATTGACGACCAGGATCCGGGAAGCCCGAGTCTGGTGGGAACGGCTGCGGGCTGGGACAGCCGAGGGCACTGCGACGACCGAAGACGAACCCCTGCGTGCCGAACTTTTCAGCGCCGACCAGATGGCCCTGCATGGCAAGCGGCTGGCCGCTGCACATGTGGTGGCTGATGCACGGTTGACGGACCAGTTGCTCGACCGGCTGGCTTCCAACGAGCGGGTGCTGGTTGAATTGGGCAAACGGCTGGCTTCGACGGCCGATGCCGAGCGCCGCTTCACACCGGCGGCGGAATGGCTGCTCGACAACTTCTACCTGATCGAGGAAGAAATTCGCACCGCGCGCCGCCATTTGCCGCGCGGCTACAGCCATGAGTTGCCGCAGCTCACGATAGACCCTGCGAACGGCATCGTCGCAGGCTTGCCACGTGTTTATGCCCTCGCCCTGCAGGCTGTGGCACACGGCGACGGGCAGATCGGCCGTGGCTCGTGGAGCCGCTTCGTCGCGGCGTACCAATCGGTTCAACCGCTGCTGCTGGGTGAGCTGTGGGCTTGTCCGATCATGCTGCGGCTGGCGCTGATCGAGAACCTTCGCCGCGTGGCCGCGCGCGTCGCCACCGCCCATACCGAGCGCCAAACGGCCGGCATTTGGGCCGATCACATGCTGGACGTGGCGGAAAAGACCCCCAGCAAATTGATCCTGGTGGTGGCCGACATGGCGCGATCGACGCCGCCGCTGACCAACGCCTTCGTGGCCGAGTTCGCCCGGCGCCTGCAGGGGCGGGGTGCCGGGCTCGCGCTGCCGTTGACCTGGATGGAGCAGCGCCTGGCCGAATCGCACCAGACGATCGAACAACTGGTGCAGGCGGAAGGGCAGCAACAAGCGGCCAACCAGGTGTCGGTGAGCCACAGCATCGGCAGCTTGCGCTTGCTGGGGGCGATCGACTGGCGCGAGTTCGTCGAGATGCTCAGCAGCGTCGAGCAGGCATTGCGGGACGATCCCAGCGGCGTCTATGCGCAAATGGAATTCAGCACGCGCGACAGCTACCGCCACGCAGTCGAGGCGATCGCCCGACTGGCGCCTTGC
Organism: Hydrogenophaga sp. PAMC20947; assembly: GCF_004795855.1. Classification (NCBI taxonomy): domain Bacteria; kingdom Pseudomonadati; phylum Pseudomonadota; class Betaproteobacteria; order Burkholderiales; family Comamonadaceae; genus Hydrogenophaga; species Hydrogenophaga sp. PAMC20947. The sequence goes on along the minus strand of NZ_CP039252.1, from coordinate 3,559,904 downwards.
TCCGAAACCGAAGTGGCCCGCCAGGCGGTTGACTTGTGCAGCGCGTCTGCTGTGGCACGCCCAGGCGAGAGCGCAGACAGCGCACAGGAGCAAGACGCCAGGCAGGCGCACGTGGGCTACTTTCTGATCGGTGCCGGCCGGGCCGCGTTCGAGCAAGCCGTTGGCATGCGCCGGTCGCTGCGGCTGAAGGTGGCGAGAAGCGCGCGTGCGAAGGCCCTGCCGCTGTACGCGGGCAGCATCGTGCTGGGCACCCTGGCGCTCAGTGCCGGGGCGCTGCTGGAGGTGCGCCCGGCGTTGCAGTGGCCATGGTGGGGCGAATTCGCTCTCGCCGGCGTCCTGCTGCTCGCCAGCAGCCAGCTTGTGGTCTCGCTCGTCAACTGGCTCGCGACCTTGATCGTCGCGCCGCAGCCGTTGCCGCGCATGAACTACGCGTACGGCATCCCACCGCAAGCGCGCACCCTGGTGGTGGTGCCGACGATGCTGGGCAGCATCGCGGGCGTCGAGGAGCTGGTCGACGCGCTCGAGGTGCGATTCCTCGCCAACCGCGATGAGCGGCTGCACTTCGGCCTGCTCACCGATCTGTACGACGCTGCGCAAGAGCACTTGCCCGGCGACGCGGCGCTGGTCGAGCTCGCAGCAACGCGCATCGCGGCGCTGAATGCGAAGTACCGCGTGCCATCCGAGACGCAACGCGACGACGATTTCTTCCTGTTTCACCGGCCGCGCCGCTGGAACGAACGCGAGCGCGTCTGGATGGGAAAGGAGCGCAAACGCGGCAAACTCGCTGACCTGAACGCCCTGTTGCGCGGTCATGCCAGTGTCGGCGCGGGCGAGCGCTTCGAGCGCATTGTGGGCGACACGCGCGTGTTGTCTGCCGTGCGTTACGTGATCACGCTGGACACCGACACGCAGCTGCCACGCGATGCGGCCGTGCAGTTCGTCGCTGCGATGGCGCACCCGCTGAATCGACCGCGCTTTGGCGTTGGCGCGCAAGCCGACATCGTGGTCGAGGGCTACGGCATCCTGCAGCCCCGCGTCGCTTTGAGTCTGGTCAGCGCCAACCGCACGGGTTACGCCAGGCTGCATGGTGGAGAGACCGGCATCGACCCCTACACACGGGCCGTGTCCGATGTCTACCAGGATCTGTTTGGCGAGGGCTCTTTTGTTGGCAAAGGCATCTACGACGTCGATGTTTTTGAGCGTGCGCTGGGCCACAGCATGCCCGAGAACCGCATCCTGAGCCACGACCTTCTGGAAGGCTGCTACGCACGCGCTGGCCTGCTCAGTGAAGTGCAATTGATCGAGGACGCCCCGCTGCGCTACAGCGCTGACGTGGCGCGCCGCTACCGCTGGATTCGGGGCGACTGGCAACTGCTTGGCTGGTTGCGCCGGCGTTTGCACGCCGTGCCGCCGGCCCCGCCCAATCCGCTGTCGTGGCTGTCTCGCGCCAAGATATTTGACAACCTGCGGCGCAGCCTTGCGCCTGCCGCGATGCTGCTGATGCTGCTGGCCGCCTGGGGGCTGATGCCGCAACCCGGGCGCTGGACCCTGTATGTGCTGGCCGTCGTCGCTGGGGTGCCACTGAGTGCGCACCTGGCCGCCTGGCTGCGAAGGCCCTTGCAGCGCTTGCGCGCCGAAGAACCGACGAGTGCCGCAGCACCCCTGACCCGCCAGGCGCAGGTCCTGCTGATGCAGACCCTGCAGACGCTGGCCTGCCTGCCCTACGAGGTGGTTTACAGCCTGGGGGCCATCACACGCACGTTGTGGCGCGTTTTGTTGTCCAAGCGGCGGTTGCTCGAGTGGCGCCCTTCGGCCGATGTGCGGGTCGCAACGGCGCCCGGAAGTTGGCCGGACCTGCTGCAGGGCGCACGCAGGATGGCCTTTGGCCCGGCGCTCGCCATCACCAGCGGTGTCGGCCTGGCGCTGTTGCGACCCACAGCGCTGGCGGTCGCCGCCCCCGTGCTGCTGCTGTGGTTTCTCTCGCCCCTGCTCGTGTGGTGGATCGACCGGCCGCTGCAGCGCGAGCGCGCTGCCCTGACCCGCGCGCAAACCACTTTCCTGCGCCGGCTTGCCCGCCGCACCTGGGCCTTCTTCGAGACCCATGTCGGCGCGGCGGACAACCACCTGCCACCCGACAACGTGCAGGAGCATCCGGTCGCGCGCATCGCCCACCGGACTTCGCCGACCAATATGGGTTTTGCACTGCTCGCGGGACTGGCTGCGCGCGACTTCGGACACATCGGCACCCGCCAGCTGCTGGCGCGCACGGACGCTGCATTGAAGACCATGCAAGGCCTGGAGAGGCACCGAGGACACTTCTTCAACTGGTACGACACACAGACCTTGCAACCGCTGCGGCCGCACTACGTCTCGACCGTCGACAGCGGCAATCTGGCCGGACAATTGCTCGTTTTGCGCTCGGGCTTGCTTGCGCTGGCCGACGAGCCGGTTCTGGCACGCGGCTGGCGCGAGGGGGTGGAAGACAGCTTTGGCGTGTTGACCGAGTCGCTCGCCGACAGCCTGGCCACCCGAAATGCAGCGTTGCCTGCAGCCCTGGCGCAGTTCGAAGCGCTGCTGCAACAGCATCGCAACACCCCGCCGCTTGCGCTGCGCGAATGGCACACGATGCTGGACGGGTTTGACCGCGGCGCCGTGGCCATTCTCGGCCTCATCGACACTGCCGCTCCATCCCCCGACTGCCGGGCCGATAGCGTGGCCGAAACTGCTGACCCGAGCGACATCGACATCGAGGGTGACGACGGCCGCTATTGGGCTCGCCTGTTGTTCCGCCAGTGTCGCCAAGCTCGCGACGACTGGCGTGCGCTCGTTCCGCTGGGCACACGCAATGATGAGGCAGGCGATGGAACGCCAACCCTGCGCCAGATCGCAGTGCACCCAGTCCCGGAGGGCGACACAGGCAGCGCGCGGGCAGGTTGGACCAGCGCGGGCTTGGCGCAAGAACTCTTGTACGCCATCGAAGATCTCGCCGCACGCGCAGGCGCTTTGGCCGAGATGGAGCAGGATTTCCTCTACGACGACGCCCGGCACCTGATGGCGATCGGCTACAACGTCGACGAGCGGCGTCTCGACTCGGGCTACTACGACTTGCTGGCGTCCGAGGCGCGCCTGGGCATCTTCGTGGCCATTGCGCAGGGGCAGATCAAGCAGGAAAGCTGGTTCGCACTCGGCCGCTTGTTGACCCGGGCCGCCGGCGCGCCGGTGCTGCTGTCGTGGAGTGGCTCGATGTTCGAGTACCTGATGCCGATGCTGGTGATGCCGAGCTACGAGAACACCTTGCTCGATCAGACCTGCCACGGCGCCGTGCAGCGGCAAATCGAATACGGTGCGCAGCGCGGTGTGCCCTGGGGCATTTCGGAATCGGGCTACAACGCCACCGATGCCGAGTTGAATTACCAGTACCGTGCTTTCGGTGTACCCGGTCTTGGCCTGAAGCGCGGCCTGGCCGACGACCTGGTCGTGGCGCCCTATGCTTCGGTGATGTCACTGATGGTCGCACCGGGAGCGGCTTGCGACAACCTGCAGCGGCTCGCCGCCGCAGGCGCGGCGGGTCGCCATGGTCTGTACGAGGCGATCGACTACACCGCCACACGGTTGCCGCGCGGACAAGCGTGCGCCGTGGTGCGTTCGTTCATGGCCCACCACCAGGGCATGGGCCTGCTGGCGCTCGCCCACCTGCTGCTGGAGCGCCCGATGCAACGCCACTTTGAGGCCGACCAGCGTCTGAAGGCAACCTTGCCGCTGCTGCAGGAGCGCGCACCGCGCGGCGCCCTTCTTTCGCCCGACATTGACGCCCGCGTCGGCCTGCACGATACCGTGCCGGCCAATCAGACGCCGATCCGCATCATCAACACGGCGGACACGGATGCGCCGGAAGTGCAGCTGCTGTCCAATGGGCGCTACCACGTGATGGTGACCAATGCCGGTGGCGGCTACAGCCGCTGGAAGGATCTCGACGTATCGCGATGGCGCGAAGACGCGACTCGCGATGCCTGGGGCAGCTTTTGCTACTTGAGGGATGTGGCCAGCGGTGATTGCTGGTCCACGACATACCAGCCAACGCGCCAAAGCGGCGAAAAATACGAGGCCATCTTCACGGATGGCCGGGCCGAGTTTCGCCGCCACGACGAAGGCATGGATACCCACACAGAGATTGCCGTTTCGCCAGAAGACGATATCGAACTGCGGCGACTGCACATCACCAACAACAGCCCCGTGCGCCGCACGATCGAGATCACCAGCTGCACCGAGGTGGTTCTGGCGCCGGCGGCGGCCGACGTGCTGCATCCGGCTTTTAGCAAGCTGTTCGTGCAAACCGAAATCGTCGAACGCCCGGCCGTGGTGCTGTGCACCCGCCGCCCGCGCTCGCCCGATGACGCGACCCCGTGGATGTTCCAGTTGATGGCCGTGCACGGCCTGCGCGAGTCGACGGGTGGCCCGGCCCTCGTGGGCGCGATCTCGCACGAGACCGATCGCGCGCGCTTCGTCGGTCGGGGCAACGATTTGCAGACGCCACAGGCCCTGCGCACGGCCGGACCGTTGTCCAACAGCGTCGGCTCGGTGCTGGATCCCATCGTGGCCAGCCGTTGCGTCATCACCCTGGCACCGGGCCAGAGCGTCATTGTCGACCTCGTGATCGGTGCCGGCGACAGCCGCAGCGGGTGTCTTTCCCTGGCTGAGAAGTACCAGGACCGGCGCCTGGCCGACCGGGTGTTCGAGTTGGCCTGGGCCCATGCTCAAGTGGTGTTGCGCCAGCTCAACGCCAGCGAGGCCGACGCACAGCTCTACGCGCGGCTGGCCGGGATGGTGATCTACGCCCAGTCGACTTTGCGCGCCGATGCCAGCGTGCTGCTGCGAAACCGCCGTGGCCAGTCGGGTCTTTGGGGTTATGCGATCTCGGGCGACCTGCCGATCGTGTTGCTGCAGATTGGCAGTGCCGGCAACACCGAGTTGGTGCGCCAGCTGGTGCAGGCGCACGCCTGGTGGCGCCTCAAGGGCCTGGCGGTCGATCTCGTGATCTGGAACGAGGAACACGACATCTACCGTCAGCGCCTGCAGGAGCAGATCATGGGCATGATCGCTGCCGGCGTGGAAGCGCATGTGATCGATCGGCCCGGTGGCATCTTCGTGCGCCACGTCGAACAGATTGCGCAAGATGACCGTATCCTGTTGCAGTCCGTGGCACGTGTGGTGTTCAGTGACGACCGCGGCAGCCTGGCCGAGCAGATGAACCGACGCCCGCCTCGTGCGCGTCGTATCGGGCCCTTTGTCCCCTCCTCCGGCGCGGAGCTCGGTGCTGATCCTGTGCCCTCCCAGGCACGCCTGGATGCCGCGAGACCCGAACTGGGATTGCACAACGGCATTGGTGGCTTCTCTACCGATGGACGCGAGTACGTGGTCGCGCCATCCACTGGCGCCCGGCCACCGGCACCCTGGGTCAATGTGCTCGCGAACCCGCGCTTCGGCAGCGTAATTTCGGAAGCCGGCAGTGCGTACACCTGGTGCGAAAACGCCCATGAGCTGCGCCTGACGCCGTGGCACAACGACCCGGTCGGCGACGCCAGCGGCGAGGCGGTCTACATTCGTGACGAAGACAGTGGCGAGGTCTGGTCACCGACCTCGTTGCCCTGCGCACCCGCCGGTTCAGCTGGGCCCTTCATCACGCGCCACGGCTTCGGCTACAGCGTGTTTGCGCACATGGCCCACGGTATTGAGGCCGAGTTGCAGGTCTTCGTGGCGCTTGATGCCGCCGTCAAGTTCTCAAAGCTGCGCCTGACCAACTGGTCGGGCCGCCCGCGCAAGTTGAGCGCCACGGGCTATGTCGAGTGGGTCCTGGGCGACTTGCGCGCCAAGACCGCGCCCCATGTGCAGACCGATGTGGCGCGGGACAGCGGCGCAATCTACGCGCGCAACCCCTACAGCAACGACTACGGCGACTGGATCGGGTTCTTTGATGTCGACGACGCGCAGCGCCGTGCCGGCAGCTTCACCTGCGATCGCGCTGAATTCGTTGGGCGCAACGGCTCGATGCGGGAACCCGCTGCGTTGGCGCGTCTGCGGCTTTCGGGCCGCTATGGTGCTGCACTGGATCCCTGCGCCGCCATTCAGGTGCCGATGGATTTGCAGGATGGCGAGACCGGCGAAGTCGTGTTCCGCCTCGGCATGGGCCGAAGCCCTGACGAGGCCGGCCAGCTCATCGAGCGCTTTCGCGGCGCGCAGGCCGCAGAGCTGGCGCTCGAAGCCGTGCAAAGCCATTGGCGGCGCGCGCTCGGCGCCGTGCAGGTGCACACGCCCGACCCTGCGCTGAATGTGTTGGCCAACGGCTGGTTGCTGTACCAGACCATCGCCTGCCGGATGTGGGCGCGCAGCGGCTACTACCAGTCGGGCGGGGCCTTTGGATTTCGAGATCAGCTGCAGGACGCCCTGGCGCTCGTCCACAGCGAGCCGCAGATGCTGCGCGCCCAGTTGCTGCTGTGCGCGAGCCGGCAGTTCGTCGAAGGCGATGTGCAGCACTGGTGGCACCCGCCGCAAGGCCGTGGCGTTCGCACGCGCATCTCGGACGATTACCTGTGGCTGCCGCTGGCCTTGGCGCGGTATGTCGAAGCCACCGGTGACACCGGCGTGCTCGAGCAGAACGTGCCTTTCCTCGAAGGTCGCCCGGTCAATCCGCAGGACGACTCCTGGTACGACATGCCGTCGCCTTCCCCGGATTCGGCCAGCCTGTACCAGCATGCGCTGCGTGCGCTGTGGCACGGCCTGCGCTTTGGCGAGCATGGCCTGCCGCTGATGGGCAGCGGCGACTGGAACGATGGCATGAACCTCGTCGGTCACGGCGGCCGCGGCGAAAGCGTCTGGCTTGGGTTCTTCCTGTGCGAGGCGCTGTCGCGCTTCGGTGAACTGGCGCGCCGCCAGTCGGACGACGAGAGCGCGGCGCGCTGCGAGATCGAGCGGGCACGGTTGCAGATGCAGCTCGAAACACACGGCTGGGACGGTGCCTGGTACCGCCGTGCCTATTTCGACGACGGAGCGCCGTTGGGCTCGGCGGGCAATGAAGAGTGCCAGATCGATTCGATCGCCCAGAGCTGGTCGGTGTTGTCGGGCATCGCCGCCCCCGAACGGGCTCACCAGGCGATGGATTCGATGCACGCGCGCCTGGTGAATGCGCCGTCGCGCCTGGTGCTCTTGCTCGACCCACCGTTCGACCAAAACGGCCCGAACCCGGGCTACATCGCTGGCTATGTGCCGGGCGTGCGCGAAAACGGCGGGCAGTACACCCACGGGGCCATCTGGGCAGCGATGGCCTTCGCCAAGCTCGGCCAATCCGAACGCGCCTGGTCGCTGTTCGACATCATCAACCCGGTGAACCATGCGGGCACGCCCGAGGGCGTGGCGCGTTACAAGGTCGAGCCGTATGTGATGGCTGCCGATGTCTACAGCGTGGCGCCACACACCGGGCGCGGCGGCTGGAGCTGGTACACGGGCTCGGCCGGGTGGATGTACCGTCTGATCGTCGAGTCGCTGCTGGGCCTGCGCCTGGTCTCGTCACCCGACGGCGTGCGCCTGATGCTCTCGCCTTGCCTGCCGGCTCAATGGCCGGGCTATTCGCTTGAGTACCGGTATCGGCAGACGCTGTACCGCATCGAGGTTGTCCAGGCCAGCCAAGACGACGGAGCGACAGGGGTGCGTCTTGATGGCGAGTTGTCGCTTGATGGCTCGGTGACCCTGTTGGACGACGGGCGCCCTCATCGGGTGGAAGCCAGGTTGCCAGCCGCAAGCCGGACCACCTGACGGTCGGGATTCAGCGCTGGCGCAGCGCAGCGGTGCATTGACGCTGACCGAGCCGAGGAGGCAATCAATCGATCCGCACTGAATTGCGGGTCATTTTTACCGACCTCTATCACCTGGCCGCGCCAGGCGCTGCCACCACGCACGAGAAAATCTATCTTGACCAGCGCTTCAGAGACCATGCGCCGCTCGCTGACTTTCGAATACGATCTGGGCTTCCGGGCCTGTGGCGGCTTTATGCCCGATGACCCACCGTGATGGCCTGACGCCGGACCCCTGATGCAAGAGCGCAACGACGCCGTTCACCCCAACCCTGCGCCTGTGGCCGGCCACTCCGCGCGCCTTCATATCGACCGCGTCCGCATGGGTGTGCGCCTGCCGAATGGGCACATGGCCGCCTGGCTGGTGATGCTCGGTCTGGCCTGGGCCTGCTTCCAGCTCTGGATCGCCTCGCCGTTGCCGGAAATGCTGGGTGTGGCGGTGTTCAACCAGGCCCGGATCCGCTCGCTGCACCTGGCGTTCGCCGTGGTGCTGGCATTCCTGGCCTATCCCGCGTTTCGCGGCTCGCCCACCGATCGTGTGCCGGCAGGCGATTGGGTGTTGGCCGTGCTGGCCGGCCTGAGCGCTGGGTACCTGGCGGTCTTCTACGACTCGGTCAGCGCCCACACGGGCAACCCCAATGCAGTGGAAGTCGGGATCGCCTGCCTGGGGGTGGCGTTGTTGCTGGAAGCCACGCGGCGGGTGCTGGGCCTGCCCATGGTCTTGCTGGCCCTGCTGTTGCTCAACTACATCTTGCTGGGTGAACACATGCCCGACATGATTGCCCACCAGAGTGCCTCGGTGAGCAAGACCATGAACCACCTCTGGCTCACCACGGAAGGGGTGTTTGGGGTGGCGCTGGGGGTGTCCGCTGATCTGATTTTCCTGTTTGTGCTCTTTGGGGGCTTGCTGGAGACTGCGGGTGCGGGCAGCTATTTCATCCGCAGTGCGGTGGCATTGCTGGGGCATTTCAGGGGCGGCCCCGCCAAGGCGGCGGTGGTGGCGTCGGCCGCCACGGGCATGATTTCGGGTTCGTCCATCACCAACGTGGTCACGACCGGTCCGCTGACGATTCCCTTGATCAAGCGGGTGGGTTACGCCCCCGAGAAAGCGGCGGCGATCGAGGTGGCCGCTTCGGTCAACGGGCAGGTCATGCCGCCGGTGATGGGTGCCGCTGCATTCCTGATGGTGGAGTATGTCGGTGTGCCCTACATCGATGTGCTGAAGCACGCGTTGATCTCGGCCATGGTCTCTTACCTGGGTCTGCTCTACATCGTGCACCTGGAGGCGGTGAAAGCCGATCTGCATGGACTGCCGCGTCGGCGGGTGGCCCGGTGGCAGCACACGTTGGGCCAGTTTTCGATCGGCTTTGTGGGTGTGGTGTCGGTGCTGGCGCTGGTGTCCATCGTGGGGGCCGTCGTGCACATGCTGATGCCCCAGCGCTCGTTTGCGGTGATGGCGATTGTGCTGTTGCTGGCCTACGTGTTGTTGCTGTGGCTGAGCGCGCCGCACGCCGAAGCGGTGGCTTCGGCCGATGTGCCGATCACGAGCATGCCCGAGCTGGGCCCCACCTTGCGCTCCGGCATGCACTACCTGTTGCCCGTGGGCGCGCTGGTGTGGAATCTGGTGATCGAGCAGGTTGCGCCTACCCGCGCGGCGTTCTGGGCCACGGTGTTCCTGGGCTTCATCGTGGTCACCCAGCGACCGCTGCTGGCCTGGTTTCGCGGTGTGGGCTCGCTCAAGAATGCCGGCTGGCAAGGCGCTCAGGATCTGCTGGAGGGGCTCGCCGCGGGCGCCCGCAACATGGTCACGGTGGCCATCGCCACGGCGACCGCAGGCATCCTGGTGGGCACACTCACCTTGACGGGCGTGGGCCTGGTCATGACCGATCTGGTGACCGCGCTCTCGGGGGGCAACATCATTGTCATGCTGGTGTTGGTGGCGATGATCTGCCTGGTCCTGGGGACGGGGCTGCCCACCACCGCCAGCTACATCGTGGTGTCGACGCTGATGGCGCCGGTGATCGTGTCGATCGGTGCGCAAAACGGCTTGCTGGTTCCGCTGATCGCCGCCCACCTGTTTGTGTTCTATTTCGGCCTCATGGCCGACATCATGCCGCCCGTGGGGCTGGCGTCTTATGCAGCGGCCAGCATCGCCATTGCCAACCCGATGCGCACCGGCTGGGTGGCTGTCCGGTACTCGATGCGCATGGTGCTGTTGCCTTTTATGTTCGTGCTCAATCCGCAGCTGTTGCTCATTGGTGTGAATGGTGTGGCCCACACCTTGTTGACCCTCGCCAGCGCGACGTTGGCCGGGTTTGCATTCATCTCGGTGAACCAGGCCTGGCTGCTGGTGCGCAGCACCACGTCAGAGCGGCTGGTGATGCTGGTGGCCGTGTTCATGCTGTTCCACCCCGGCCTGTTCATGGATCCGCTGGTGGCGCCCTACCGGCAGCTGGTGGGGGATGCGGCCGAGGCGGCGCTGGTAGAGGCCCCCAAGGGTGCGCAGATGCGGGTGTTTTTCAGCGGGTCGACGCTGGAAGGTGAGGGCGTGGAGCGCGGCGTGTTGCTGCCCCTGGGCGCACAGGCCAGCAACGCGCCGTTGAGACTGGAACACAGTGGCATCAGCGCTGAACGTTCTGCTGAGGGGTTTCGGGTCCACAGCGTTGCGTTCGGCAGCCACGCGGCCAAGCTGGGCATCGAGCAGGGCTTTCGCATCGATGCGGTTGAAGTGCCCACCGACCGGCTGTCCAAGGAGTGGATGTTTTTGCCCGCACTCGCCTTGATCGGGTGGGTGGTGTGGCGGCAACGGCGGCGGCGCACGCCTGAAGTCCGCACGGCGTAAGCCGCTCCGGGCTGCACGCGTCGGGGTGGTCGGTGGGGCCTGGTGTTTTCAGGCCGCTTTGAGCACGCTGGCCGATTTGTACAGCGACTGCTTGGGGCTGGCCATCACGCGTCGCAGCATCGGCTCAAACTCGGCCAGCGGCAGCGTCTCGCCTTTGGGGTCAAATGCGGGGTTGTCGTAGAGCGCACAAAATTCGGCGGTGCGCTCGTAGGCCGGATTTGAGCGGAAGTTGTCGCGCAGATCACGGTCCAGGCCAATGTGCTGGAAAAAGTAGTAGCCCTGAAAGATCGCGTGGTGCATGACCATCCAGTGGTTCTCTTCGCTGACGAAGGGCTTGAGGACAGCTGCGCCGATGTCGGCGTGGTTGTAGCTGCCCAGGGTGTCGCCGATGTCATGCAGCAACGCACACACCACGTACTCTTCGTCTCGGCCATCCTTGAGTGCCCGGGTGGCGGTTTGCAGGCAGTGGGTGTAGCGGTCAACCGGGAAGCCGCCGTAGTCGTTTTCCAGGAGCCGCAGGTGCTGGATGACGCGGTCGGGCAATTGCCCGGCGAACCGCATGAACTCGCCTCCGATGGTTTTCCAGTCGGCGGCGGTGCTGTCTTCCATGCGGGTAAAGGTGGCGCGATGATCCATGGTGTCTCCAGTGGGTGGGTGGTGGGCTTGCCAGGCACTTCTGTGAATGCTCTCAGGCATTCTGAGACCCCCGGGGAATGTCGGCCATCCCTTGGGTGACAGTCGGCCCTCGTCCCCTTGCGGCCGTTGCCCGATGGTCTGGGCTGTTTTGGGCATGGGTGCTTGCGCTATGGCGCCGCACCCGTCGCCGGTTTCGGTGTGTGTGCCTGGGGTGGGGCCGGGGCCAAGGGCGGCTGAACGCCGCCGGTGTGCGCGCCGTGCACGTGGCCTGTGGCTTTGCGTGGTTTGGGCCCATCCCGGCGCGCCATCGAGTCGAGCTGGTTCAGGATGCCGCAGTGCCGGGCGTCTTGCGCGGTGCGACAGGTTTCGCGCAGTTCGCGCAGCTGCTTCTCCAGCGCTCGCAGCTCGCGGATGCGGTGAGCCACGTGGCCGATGTGTTCGTCCAGCAGGGCGTTGACCTCGCCACAGTCTTCGCTGGGGGCATCCTTGAAGTGCAGCAGGATGCGGATCTCGTCCAGCGTCATGTCCAGCCCGCGGCAATGGCGGATGAAGCTCAGCCGCTGCGCGTGGGCCGTTTCGTAGATGCGGTAGTTGGCCTCGGTGCGCGCTGCCTCGGGCAGCAAACCTTCGCGCTCGTAGTGGCGGATGGTGTCGATGGGCACACCGGTGGAAGCAGACAAGGCACCGATTTTCATGCGCCCAGTGTAGGGGGTTGACTCTGGAGTCGGTCCAGGGTTTTTAATAGCCCCATGAAAACCCGAACCCCTTCCCCTGCTTCGCCTGCCGACGGCGCTTGCAGCTCGGTCTGCGCTGCACCCATCGCGCTCAGCGCCCAGCCAGAAACGCCGACATCCCCCGGTGCCGTGGTGCTCAGCATTCCCTTGATGGATTGCGCGGCCGAAGAGTCCGACATTCGCCATGCGCTGGACGGCGTGGCCGGCATCCGCAGTCTGCGTTTTCACCTGACCCAGCGCACGCTGACCATCGACGCGCCTGCCGAAGTGATGCCCGCCGCTATCGACGCCGTGAACCGGGCGGGGTATCCGGCCAAGCCTGTGATGCCCGGGGAGGGGCTGGAAACGCAGGAGGCCCATGACCCTCACCACCCTGAAGATGGGCATGGGCCCGATCATGGGGTGATGCCGGTGGCGGACAGTGGCCATGGCCTCACCCGCTACGCGGCTGCACTGGCGTTCGCGGTGGGGGCCGAGTTGCTGCACTTCTTCGCGCCAGAGACGCTGGCGTGGAACATTCTGGGCATGGCCCTCGCCGCCGTGGCGATTGCGCTGGCGGGGTTTTCAACCTACGCCAAGGGGCTGGCCGCTTTGCGCCATGCGCGGTTGAATATCAACGCCCTGATGACGGTGGCGGTGACGGGGGCGTTCCTGATTGGTCAGTGGCCTGAGGCGGCGATGGTGATGGCCTTGTATGCGATTGCGGAGTGGATCGAGGCCCGGGCTGTCGACCGCGCGCGCAACGCCATCCAGGGTTTGCTCAGTCTCACGCCTGAGACCGCCGAGGTGCGGCAGGCCGATGGCGGGTGGGTGGAGCAGCCCGCCGCGTCGGTCGCGCTGGGCGTCACCATCCGCGTGAAGCCGGGCGCCCGGTTTCCGCTGGACGGCGTGATCACCACGGGCAGCAGCACTCTGGACACGAGCGCGGTGACGGGGGAGAGCTTGCCTGCGGACAAGACGGTGGGTGATGCCGTGTTTGCGGGCACCGTGAACCTGAGCAGCACACTGGAAATGCGCGTAGAAGCCGAGGCGAGCAACACGCTGATGGCCCGCATCATCGAAGCGGTCGAACAGGCCCAGGGCAGTCGCGCGCCGACCCAGCAGTTTGTGGACCGGTTTGCCCGCATCTACACGCCCGCCGTGTTTGGCCTGGCCGTGGCCGTGGTGCTGGGCTTGCCTTTGTTGATGAATGTGCCTTGGCTCACAGCGGTGTACAAAGCCTTGGTGTTGCTGGTGATTGCCTGCCCTTGTGCCTTGGTGATCTCGACCCCGGTGAGCGTGGTCAGTGGTCTGGCCTCGGCGGCGCGGCGCGGTATTCTCATCAAGGGCGGCGTGTATCTGGAAGACGCACACCGCATCCGCGCCATTGCTTTTGACAAGACGGGCACGATCACAGAGGGTCGACCGCGACTGGTGGCGAATGAAGCCGTTTCGCTATCGGCTGACGCAGCGTTGGTCCAGCGCCAGGCCGCGGCACTGGCGGGCCACTCTGACCACCCTGTTTCACAAGCCATTGCCGCTGGATTGCCTGCATCGGATGCATCGATTGAGGCCTTCACGGTTTGGCCGGGGCGCGGTGTGGCTGCCGTGGTGGATGGGCAGCGCCTGCTGCTCGGCAACCACCGCCTGATCGAAGAGCGCGGGTTGTGCAGCGCAGACCTGGAGGCCAAGATGGCCGCGCATGAAGCCCAGGGCCGAACCGTCACATTGCTGGCCAGCGAACACGAGGTGTTGGCGCTCTTTGCCGTGGCCGACACGATCAAGCCGGGGTCGCGCGATGCCCTGGCCGAACTGCGTCGGCTCGGCGTGGTCTCGGTCATGCTCACGGGCGACAACCAGACCACCGCGAAGGCGATTGCCCTGGAAGCGGGGATCGACGACGCTCGCGGGGATCTGTTGCCCGAAGACAAACTCGCCGCCATCGGGGCCATGCAGCAGCGTTATGGGTATTCGGCCATGGTGGGTGATGGCATCAACGATGCACCGGCCTTGGCGCAGGCCGACATCGGCGTCGCCATGGGTGGGGCGGGAACCGACATTGCCATGGAAGCGGCCGACGTGGTGATCATGAACGACGACCTGGGCCGGATTCCCGAGACCATCCGCCTGTCCCGGCGGACCAACACCGTTTTGCGCCAGAACATCGCACTGGCGCTGGGCATCAAGGTGATTTTTCTGGGGCTGGCGGTTTTCGACAACGCCAGCATGTGGATGGCGGTTTTTGCCGACATGGGCGCGAGCCTGCTGGTGGTGGCCAACGGCTTGCGTCTGCTGCGACACCGACCTTGAATGCTGGCTCAGGCGCGCAGGAGCAGGGCCTCCACGGAGTCGACAAAGGTGTCGGGATCGATGGGCTTCTCCATGTAGGCTTCGCAGCCCGCAGCCAGCGCAGCCTGGCGGTCGCCATGCATGGCGAATGAGGTGATCGCCATGATGGGGATGTTGGCGAGCAGGGGGTCTGCTTTCAGGCGACGGGCCACTTCGTGGCCGTCCATGACCGGCAGCTGAATGTCCAGCAGAATGGCCGCGGGATCGCAGCTGGCGGCGAGCGCCAGGCCGGTGGCACCATCGCTTGCATGGTGCATTTGCCAACCTTGCGCTTCGAGCAGAAAACTCACCAGGTAGCGGTTGTTGGGGTTGTCTTCGATCAGCAGGATGCGCTTGTTCATGCGGGGTTTTTCAAGGTAGGTGTGGCGTTGCCGAAAGCAGGGGCGGTGCGGGGCAACCAAAGCGTGAAAGTGCTGCCTTTGCCCAGTTCGCTTTGCACCTCCAGACGCCCGCCCATGAGTTCGGCCAGTTTGAGCGAAATGGCGAGGCCCAGGCCTGAGCCTTCGTGCTGTCGGGCGAGGCGGTTGTCGACCTGGCGGAACGGCTGAAACAAGATGGGCAAGTCGGCTTCAGCGATGCCGATGCCGGTGTCGGTCACCGAGACCTTGAACCACTGTTCATCGACGGCCTCGGCCTGCAGCTGGATGCCGCCGATGCGGGTGAATTTGATTGCGTTGCCCAGCAGGTTGAGCAGCACCTGCTCTGTGCGGCGCATGTCTCCCGTGGTGATGTCAACGGGGCCGATGATGTCGGTCGTCAGGCTGAGGGATGCCGCGTCAGCGAGGGGCTGGACGGTGGCCACGGTTTTCTCGATGGAGGCCCTCAGGTCAAAGGGCTCGTGGGCCACCCGCAGCTCGCCCGCTTCGATGCGTGAGATGTCGAGCACGTCGTTCACCAGGGCCAACAGGTTGCGAGCGCTTTCGCGCACGATGCCCATTTGAAAGGCCTGCTCGTCGTTGAGCGGCCCCGCCAGGCGCTTGAGCAAGATGCCGGTGAAACCAATCACAGAGTTCAGTGGTGTGCGCAACTCGTGGCTCATGGATGCCAGGAACGCGGACTTGATGTGGTCTGCGGCTTCGGCTTTCTGTTTGGCCACCGCAAGTTCAGCGATTTGCCGGTTGCGCGCGGTCACATCGCGAAAGATGCCCCGGCTGGACACGGATTTTCCATCAACCATTTTTTGGGTGATGTTGCCTTCCACCTCGATGCGCTCCTTGTCTCGGGTGAGCAGCACCATTTGCACCAGAGCATGATTCTCGCCCTGCATGCTCTTCTCGCGCAAGGCTGCGGCATAGGGCTGGCATTCTGGAGCGATCACCTCCATCAAAGGCTTGGCGTTGGCCTCTTGGGCCGTGTAACCCAGGGTTTTGCACCAGCTCGCGTTGACATACACAAACTCTTGCGAGAGATCGAGCACGTAGATCAGATCGCTGGCGTGGTCGAACAGGTCCCGGAAGCGTTCCTCGCTTTCGCGCAGCTGGCGCTGGGTTTCGTGGCGCTCGGTGATGTCCAGCACCGAGGCCAATACGTAGCGGCCCTCGGGAAAAGCCAGGGGACTCAGTCGAATCTCCACTGGAATCGGGCGCCCTGTCTGGTGCCGGGCCACCACGTCTCGAGCGAGGTTCATCTGCCGGCCAGGCGATTGCGACGCGATGTAGTCGTCGCGCAATTTGATGTGAGCGGCTGTGCTGTGTTCGGGTAGCAAGAGCTCGATGGGTTGCCCCAACAGCTCATTCTGTGTGTACCCGAACAGCGCCACCGCGTTCGCCGTCGCCTGCGCGATCCGCCCTTGCTGATCGACCAGCAGCAAAGCGTTGGGGGAGGTGTCGACCATGGTGCGAAAGCGCTGCGCAGCTTCGTCGCGCTCGGCGTGGGCATCGGCCAGCTGACGGCTCATCTGGGTTCTGAGCGTGATTTCTTGTCGCAGCCTGCGGTTGTGCCCGTAAAACGCCAGGTAGCCAGCGCTGGCGAACGCGGCAAGGAGCAAGCCCCACATCAGCACCCACCGGGTGGCTATCCCTCCTTCGACGTGGGCGCCCACCCATTGGCGTCGGACCCGGGCCGCCTCTTCGTTGCTGATGCTGGACAGGACCGTATTCAAGATCGGTCGAAGCGGCGCATAGCGGGGGGACACGGCAATGTGCAGCTTCATCGGAAGCTCTGAGAGCGGCCCGGCGTAGCTCAGGCCATGCAGACCCGCCTCTTCGATGGAGCGCAGCGCCGATGAGGTTTCGGCCACCATGTAGACGGCATCGCGGCTGAGCACGGCTTGTGCGGCTTGCGCGATGGAGGCGCGTGGTACGCGCACAATGCGTGGGAAGCCGCTCAACACTTCGTTGGCGTAGCCCTCCTGACTCACGGCGACCTGGCTGTCGAGCAGCCCGCTCAGATCGCCGAGGAAGACTTCTCCGCGCGGGACAAAAACGCCCAGTGCCGTCACGAAATAGGGCTCAGTCAGGTCGGCAGCGAGGGCCGCCGGCGTGGCGCTGTTGACCGCGGCAATCAGGTCGACGTCCCCTTGCTGGTACAGCTGTATCAGGTCCGACATGTGATCCGCGACGACCAGCCGGGTTTTGAGGCCCGTGCGCTGGCGGATCAGGGTGAGCGTGTCTTCTGACACGCCGACATGTTTGCCGTCTGGGTTGATGAAGTCAAACGGGGGGCGGTTGCTCAACACACCCACCCGCAGCTCGGGCAGCTTGGCCAGCAGGGTGCGGTCGTGCGGGGTCAGGGTTGCGGTGGGCGTGATCAGTTGATCGTGTGTGATCGGAATCCAGCGCGCGAAGATGGCTTGCATCCGATCGGGGGGGATGCTGGCAAGGGCTTTGTCGAGCAGCGGGGCCAACGGTGCCCAGTCGCTGCGGACCGCAAAATTTTGCCCGTTGTCTGGATCAAAAACGGTGTTGACCGCCAGGTTGGACAAACCGCTCTGGCTGGCCAGGTAGGTGTTGATACCCACCACGCCCACGTAGGCCTCGGCCGTGCCCGCTGAGACGGCCAGCAAACCGGCCAGCGGGGTGTCAACGAAGACCGGCGTCGCGCCGGGCACCCGGTCCAAAAAGGCCCGGGTGGATGAGTAGGCCTTGACCAGCGCCACCCGCTGACCGCTCAGGGCCTCGGTATTCCGCAACCGAACGGCGTCGCTGCGGGTCATGATGACGGTGGGCGTGGGCAGGTACTTCTTCGAAAAAGCCAGGTAGGCCTCGCGCTCGGGGCTGCGGTTGGCGGTGGTGATCAGGTCCAGCTTGCGCAGGCGGGCCGCCTCCAGGATGTCGGGCCAGCTCAGGTTGCGCACGGGCTCAAAGCGCACGCCCAGTTGTTGCGCCACCAACGCGCTGATTTCTGCGGCAATGCCGGCAGGCTGGTCGTCGGGGCCGAAGAATGCATAGGGGGCGTAGGCTGGGTCAACGCCGATGCGGATCACCGGGTGTTGATCCAGCCATGCCTGTTCTTCGGCACCCAGCAAAAGGGGGGGCAACGCCGTCACAGGGGCGGGTGTGCCTGGCGCCTGCGCCCATGCAGCAGTCCAGCCGAGCAAGAGCATGGCCATCCAGCCCTTCCCGCGCAGACGAAGGTGTGCCATTTTTTTCATCAACGCGCCAGCCACCGGGGCGGTGAGCGCGGAGGATTCAAGGGGCATGACTGGGCGGGGCGGGCTCAAGGGGGGCGAGCAAATGGCGCAGGCGGTCCGCGAGCTCTTCCGGTACCCGCTCCTTGTGGACCAGGGTCTGGATCTGGATAGCGTGGGCTTGCCGGGTGAGCTCGGCATCAATGTAGCCCGAGACAATGGCAATGGGCAGATCTCCGCGAATCGATTGCACCCGGCGGGCCAGCTCCAGGCCGGACATGCCGGGCATGTTGAAGTCGGTGACCATCAGGTCGAAGTCGTGGGCATGCGCCCGAACCGCCGCCAGGGCCTGTTCGGCGTGTGTGAACGCTGTGACCCGGAACCCTTCGCGGGACAACAAGGTCTGCGCCAGCAGGGCCACAGGCTCGTCGTCGTCGACGTACAAGACCCGTGGAGAGCCTCTCAGCGCCGCCGGGCGCACCGCTGACGTGGCCGTGGGCGCTGCCAGGCCGCGCGCCTCTAGTACCGGAAAGTAGAGGTGAAAGGTGGTGCCCAGCTGGGGCTGGCTTTCTACCACGATGGCGCCATGGTGCACGCCCACGATGCTGCGCACGGCAGACAGACCCAGGCCCGTGCCCTGACCCGTGGGCTTGGTCGTGAAGAAGGGCTCGAAGATGCGGGCCCGTACACCGGGCGCCATGCCCATGCCGTTGTCTTTGATCCAGAGATGGGCAAACTGGCCGGGCGGCAGGTCCGCCGGGCGTGCCAGGTCTTTCAGTTCAAACACCCGGATATCCAGACCGGTCTCGATGCGGGCGGCCTCGGCCGGCGCCGCATGCCAGGCGTTGGTGTAGAGGTTGATCAGCACCTGTTGCAGTTGGGTGGCGTCGGCGCTCACGTGCACGGGCGCTTCTTGCAGTGCCTGCTGGAGCGAGATGCTCGCGGGCAGCGTGGCGGTGGCGATGGCCAGGGCTTCCTGCACCACATCTTGCAAGACCACATCTTTGCGTGCCGTGGGCTGAGGGCGGCTGAAGCTCAGAATGCGCTGCACCAGTTCGCGTGCGCGCTTGCCGGCCTTCTGAATCTGATTCAGGTATTCGGCCGCGTCGCCTGTGGGCGGGATCTCTTCGCGCATCAGCAGCGAGAAGCCCAGAATGGCCGCCACGATGTTGTTGAAGTCGTGGGCGATGCCACTGGCCAGCGTGCCGACAGCCTGGAGTTTCTGGGTCTCCCGCAACTGCGCTTCCAGCTCGTCCCTGCGCTGATCGGCCAGCTTGCGCCGGGTGATGTCGGTGTAGATGGCCACGTACTGTGTGACGGGGGTGTGCGGCCCTTTCATGGGGACGATGGTGGCGTCCACCCAGAACAGCGAGCCGTCCTTGGCACGGTTGCACACCTCGCTTTTCCAGACATCACCGGTACGCAGGGTGTTCCACAGGTGCTGGTAGGTCGTTGGCCCGTGCAGGCCCGAGCGCAGCAGGCGGTGGTTTTGGCCCAGCAGCTCTGCGCGGCTGTAGCCAGACACCGCGCAAAAGCGGTCGTTGACATAGGTGATGTTGCCTGCCTCGTCGGCGGTCGAGAGCAGGGCATGGGCGTTCATCGCCGTCTGCAGGCTGGCCACCACCGCTTGTGAGGTTTGGTACGCAGCCTCTGCTGCCTTTTGCGCACTGAGGTCGCGCAGGGTGACGTTGGCCAGGGTTTCGCCTGCTGCCGTGCGGTACACAACGCTGCTGAGTTCGACGGGAAAAGGGGTGCCGTCCTTGCGCAGAGCCGTTGCTTCGCCTCGCATGCGACCGGTGGCTTCCCGAACGGCCAGCAGGGCATGGAGGCGGGCATCGGACTCATCGAACAGATCGGAGCGACGGACGCAGAGAATTTCCGCTTCCGTGCGTCCAAAGCCTTCGCAGGCCGCTCGGTTGGCCCAGTGCACGACGCTGCCCGGTTCCGTTTGCAGGATCATGTCCAGGCTGTGGTCGGCCAGGGCGCGGAACTGCCTCTCGGTTGTTTGCAGGGCGCGGATCGCCTGTTCCCGCTCGGCCGCCAGAGCCTCCATCTCTTGCGAGCGCTTTTCCAGTTTTCGAACCAGGTAAGCGTTGTAGATGGTCAGCCCTTGCTCGGGCTCAAGCGCTGGCGTTGGGGCTGTGCTCGGGGCTCCCTCGCGTGCTTCGACGATGGTCTTGTCCACAAAGGCCAGCAAATCGTCTGCTTCCATGGGCTTGACGATGAAGGCATCGGCTCCGATGTCGCGCGCCAGGCGGGCATCTTCGGGGTCGGTGTAGGTGGCGGTGTAGACGATGCTGGGAATGCCTTTGAGCGTTGGGTCGGCTTTCCATTGCCGCAGCAAGGCGTAGCCATCCATCTCGGGCATGAGCAAATCGGTGATGAGGATGTCTGGCGTGCACTGGCGTGCCTTCACCAGGGCCTCAACGCCGTGTTGTGCCTCATCAACGGCATAGCCACTGCTCTCCAGCAGCTGGCGCAACAAATACAGGTTGGACGCGTTATCGTCGACAACCAAAACACGTTTCATGACGCTCCCGAAGCTGGCGGGGCAAATGCGCGAGAAAAGCTTCAGCGCTGACTTGCCGGGGTTCACAAGGTGATACCCAACGCATATTACGTCCGTTTACGTTTTTTGAATCCTGACCCGTGTCAGAAACAGGTCACGGGGTGGGCTGCTCAAGGTCTGGAACGCATTGATGCATTCAGGTGGATGGCGAGTGCATTTGTGCCAGGGCCGCACGGACGATGCTGGCGGCATCCACGGCAAAGAAGGCTCGCAGGGCCGCCCGGGTATCGCTGCGGCCAAAGCCGTCGGTGCCCAGCGTGGTGTACGCACGGTCGGCAGGCAGCCAGGCCCGCACGCTCTCGGGCACGGCGCGCACGTAGTCGGTGGCCGCGATGATGGGCCCTTGGCTGCTGGCCAGTTGTCGGGCGACATAGGCTGTGCGGTCCGTGCTCGCTGCACCGTCGCGGGCCAGCTCGCTCCAGCTGGTGACGCTGAACACGTGCACCTCAAAACCGGTTTGAGCCAGCTGCTCGGCGGCGATCACCACCTCGGTCAGGATGGCGCCCGAGCCCATGAGGGTGACGTGTTTTTTGGTTGGATCGCTCTTGCGACCTGTGGGCGGGTAGACCCCCAGCTTGTAGCAACCGCGCACCACGCCTTCTTCGGCGCCGGCTGGCAAGCTCGGCTGCGCGTAGTTGGCGTTCATCATGGTGACGTAATAGAACACGTCTTTCTGCTCAACCAGCATCTCGCGCATGCCGTGGTCGATGATGACGGCCAGCTCGCCGGCGTAGGCCGGGTCGTAGGCTTTGCAGTTGGGGACAGTGGCGGCGATCAGGTGGCTGGTGCCGTCCTGGTGTTGCAGGCCTTCGCCACTGAGCGTGGTGCGCCCCGAGGTGGCGCCCAGCAGGAAGCCGCGGGCGCGTTGGTCGGCGGCGGCCCAGATCTGGTCGCCCACGCGCTGGAAGCCAAACATCGAGTAATAGATGTAGAAGGGCAGCATGGCCATGCCGTGCACGCTGTAGCTGGTGGCGGCGGCCGTCCAGCTGGCGAGCGCGCCGGCTTCTGAAATGCCTTCTTCGAGGATCTGTCCGTCCATGGCTTCGCGGTAGCTCAGCACCGAGCCGATGTCTTCGGGCGCGTAGCGCTGGCCGACGCTCGAGTAAATGCCCACCTGCTTGAACAAGTTGGCCATGCCGAAGGTGCGCGCTTCGTCGGCCACGATGGGCACGATGCGCGGGCCCAGCTCACGGTCTTTGAGCAGGGTGCCCAGCATGCGCACGAAGGCCATGGTGGTGCTCATTTCCTTGCCGTCGGCCTGCAGCGCGAAATGGGCATATTGCGCCACGGGCGGCACGTTCACGACCTCGGCAGCGGTGTGCCTTTTGGGCACAAAACCACCCAGTTGCTGGCGCCGTTGGTGCAGGTACAGCATCTCGGGGCTGTCGTCAGCGGGTTTGTAAAAATCCAGATGCTTCACCTGCTCATCGGTCAAGGGCAGGTTGAAACGGTTGCGAAACGCGATGAGGTCGGTTTCGTCGAATTTCTTGTGGCTGTGCGTGGTCATCTTGCCCTGACCGGCGCTGCCCATGCCGTAGCCCTTTTTGGTCTGGGCCAGGATCACCGTGGGCTGGCCCTTGTGGGCGGCCGCAGCCGCGTAGGCGGCGTGGATTTTTACAAGATCGTGGCCGCCGCGCTTCAGGCGGTCGATCTGCTCGTCGGTCATGCCCTGGGCCAGGCGCTGCAGCGCTTCGTTCTGGCCAAAGAAGTTGTCGCGGTTAAAGCGGCCGTCTTTGGCGGCAAAGGTTTGCATCTGGCCGTCCACCGTGTTGGCGAAGGCGCGGGTGAGGGCGCCGGTGGTGTCGCGGGCGAAGAGGCCGTCCCAGTCGGAGCCCCACACCAGTTTGATCACGTTCCAGCCGGCGCCGGCGAAGAGTTTTTCCAGCTCGTCGATGATGCGGCCGTTGCCTCGCACCGGGCCGTCGAGGCGTTGCAGATTGCAGTTGACGACCCAGACCAGGTTGTCCAGGCCTTCGCGCGCGGCGAGGGTGAGCGCGCTCATGCTCTCGGGCTCGTCCATCTCGCCGTCGCCGAACACGCCCCACACCTTGCGGCCTTCGTTGTTGAGCAGCTGGCGGTGTGAGAGGTAGCGCATGAAGCGCGCGTGGTAGATCGAGCTGATGGGGCCGATGCCCATGGAGCCGGTGGGGAACTGCCAGAAATCGGGCATCAGGTACGGATGCGGGTAGCTGCACAGGCCGCGCGCCAGGCCGCTGGCGGCGGCGGTTTCGGGCGCTTGAGCGGCGCCGGCCAAAGCGGCTGGCGAGGTGAGTTCCTGGCGGTAGTGCAGCAGGTCG
Organism: Hydrogenophaga sp. PAMC20947; assembly: GCF_004795855.1. NCBI lineage: Bacteria > Pseudomonadati > Pseudomonadota > Betaproteobacteria > Burkholderiales > Comamonadaceae > Hydrogenophaga > Hydrogenophaga sp. PAMC20947. The sequence continues at coordinate 3,537,086 of NZ_CP039252.1, read as the reverse complement.
TCGGTGCTCAGGCGGCCTTCGAGGTAGGCGCGGGCGTAGACGCCGGGTGCGCTGTGCGGCTGGTAAAAAACGAGATCGCCCAAATGGTTGGCCCCCACGCTGGCCACGGCGTGTGCTGCGCTGCCCCCCAGGGGGGCTGTTTCACCTTGGGGCGGCCCGGCGGTGAAACTGGCGCTCTCTGTGCGGCCATGGAAGAAGTGGTTGTTGCCCACTTCAAACAGATCGGCCGCGCTGGCGTAACTGGCGATGTGGCCGCCAAGCTCGCCGTAGGCCTGATTGGCCTTGACGACCATGGCCAAGGCGTTCCAGCGCATGAGTGAACCCAGCCGTTCTTCGATCGCCAGGTCGCCAGGGAACACGGGCTGCTGGTCCACCGCAATGGTGTTGACATAGGGGGTGTTCAGCTCGGGCTGCCAGCCCACACGCTGTGCCCGTGCCAGCCGCGCCATCTCGTCGAGCATGAAGCGTGCACGTTCTGGCCCTTGTGAGGCCAGTAACGCGTTGAACGCTTCGCGCCACTCCGCTGTTTCGGAGGGGTCGGCATCGCCTTCTGGGGTATTGAGGTAGCGGGCTTGGCTGGCGTCAGTCATGTGTAACTGTAGAGGTTTGAGCACCAAATGTGCATTTGAATCTTGCTGATTTTTAGTATGAAACGGCATAAACTGCTTCAAATATCGTTTTTGAAAGTGTTTATGTCTTTGGATGCGATTGATATCCACATATTGTCTGAGTTGCAGCAAGACGGCTCACTCAGCAACGTGGAGTTGGCACGGCGGGTAAACCTGTCGCCTTCGCCTTGCCTGGTGCGGGTCAAGGCGCTGGAAACCCAGGGAGTGATCCAAGGGTATGTGGCGCTGGCCGACCCAAAAGCCCTGGGCTTGGGGCTCAGCGTGTTCATTTCCATCAGCCTGAAAGAACAGTCCAAAGAAGCGCTGGCCGAATTTGAGCGGCGCATCGCCGAACACGACGAGGTGATGGAGTGTTACCTGATGTCGGGTGACAGCGACTACCTGATCCGTGTGGCTGTGGCCGATATCGGCGCGCTGGAGCGTTTCATCCTGGAGCAGCTGTCGCCGATTCCAGGCATTGAAAAAATCCGCTCCAGCTTCGCACTCAAGCAGGTGCGTTACAAGACGGCGTTGCCGCTACCGGTGCCCGCTCGCTGACCGCGCCGTTGATCGCGCCCATGGCCGTGACCAAGTCGAGCGCTTGCTCGATGTCGGCCACGATGTCGCAGAGGTCTTCCAGACCGATTGACAGGCGCACCAGGCCTTCGCTGATGCCGTGAGCCGCGCGCTCTTCAGGCGTGTAGGTGGAGTGGGTCATGCTGGCCGGGTGCTGGGCCAGGCTCTCGGCATCGCCCAGGCTGACGGCGCGGGTGATGAGGCGCAAAGCATCCATGAAGCGCACACCGGCTTCCAGCCCGCCGTGCAGCTCAAACGCCACCATGCCGCCGAACTGGCGCATCTGTCGCTTGGCCAGCGCGTGCTGGGGGAAGCTGGGCAGGCCGGGGAAATGCACAGCGCTGGTGGCGGGGTGGCGCTCCAGCAGCTCGGCAATCTTTTGGGCGTTCTGGCAATGGCGGTCCATGCGCAGCGTGAGCGTCTTGAGGCCGCGCATCACTTGCTGGGCGTCGGGGGCGCTCATCACCGCGCCGGTCATGTCTTTCAGGCCATAGAGCCGCACGTGTTTGGCCAGTTCGGCGTCGGCAAAGATGGCGGCACCTGCCGTCAAATCACCGTGGCCGCCCAGGTATTTGGTCATGGAGTGCACGCTCACATCGGCGCCCAGCAACAGGGGCTGCTGCAGGTAGGGTGTGCAATAGGTGTTGTCGACCACCAGCTTGGCGCCGCCGGCGTGGGCAATGTTGGCCACGGCTGCGATGTCGGCCAGGCGCATGTTGGGGTTGGCCGGGGATTCGCAGTAGACCACCTTGGTCTGGGGGCTCATGGCCGCTTGCAGTTGGGCCAGATCGCGCATGTCGACATGGCGCACTTTCACCCCAAACTTCGTCAGGCCGTGGGACATGAAAGAAAAGGTGCAGCCGTACAAAGTAAGGTCGGCCAGCACCTCGTCGCCCGGTGCCAGCATGGACCACAGCGTGGCCGTGATGGCGCCCATGCCCGAGCCGAACACCACGGCCGCGGCGCCTTGCTCCAGGCTGGCCAGGCGGCCTTCGAGCAGGGCCAGGGTGGGGTTGGCGATGCGCGTGTAGAAGTAGCCCGATTCTTCGCCTGAGAAGCAGCGGGCGCCGTAGCCGGTGTCGGGGAAGGCAAACGTGGCCGAGGTGTACAGCGGCGGCACCAGCGCACCTTGGTGGTCGAGCGGGTCGTAGCCGTGGTGGATGGCGCGGGTACTGAAACCGCCGGATGTGTGCTGGCTCATGTGAGGTTCCTCAAGAAGGTTTTGGGCTGCTGCGCCTAAAATTTTGATCCTTCGTGCGCGGCAATATTTTCTTCATTTGTGTTGTGATTTGACTATTTGAGGTAAAAACTGCCCATAAACATTAATTTATAAGTATTTTCAACCCCATGTCATTCAAGCCCGACGCTGTTGATCGCCAACTGCTCACCGCCCTGCAAAAAAACGGGCGCACCACCGTGGGCGAACTGGCCGAGTTGGTGTCTTTGTCGCCATCGCCTTGCTGGCGGCGTGTGCGTCAGCTGGAAGACCGCGGTGTGATCGCGGGCTACCACGCCCGCCTGGACCGCAAGCTGCTGGGTTACGGTGTGTTGGGCTTTGTGCACCTCGCCATGCACGACCACACCCCTGAGAAGGGCGATGCCTTTGAGCGCGAAGTGGTGGCCTTGCCGCAGATCCTGTCGTGCCACAACCTCTCGGGCCGCTTCGACTACCAGCTCGAAGTGGTCGCGCAGGATCTGGAGGCATTTGCCGAATTTGTGCGCAACAACATCCGGGGATTGCCGGGGGTGCGCGAGATCTCGACCAGCTTCTCGCTCAAGGAAGTGAAGCGGTCTTATGAAGTGCCTGTGAACTGACACCCCAGCGGCGGCTGCGCTATGCCCCGACAATGGCGGTTGTGCGGCCCATCGCCCTCGCTGTTTGCCACGGATTGTTCATGCTGAAATACCTCACCGTTCCCGTTACCCAGTTCGCCCAGAATTGCTCCATCGTCTGGTGCGACCAGACCCTGGACGCCGCCATCATCGACCCCGGTGGTGATCTGGATCGGCTGCAAGCCGAAGTCAAACGCCTGGGTGTCACGCTCAAAGCCATCTGGCTCACCCACGCCCACATCGACCACGCAGGCGGTACCGCCGAGCTCGTCGAGCGTTTGAGCCTGCCCATCATCGGTCCGCACCCTGGCGACCAGTTCTGGATCGATGGCATGGTGCAGCAAGGCAAGATGTTTGGTTTCCCGCGCTGTGAACCCTTCACGCCCACGCAGTGGCTGGACGATGGCGATACGGTGCAGATCGGCCGGAGCACGCTCAACGTGCGCCACTGTCCTGGCCACACGCCCGGTCATGTCGTCTTCCACTCGCCCGAAGCCAAGCGCGCTTTCGTGGGCGACGTGTTGTTCGCCGGCGGCATCGGCCGCACCGACTTCCCCCAGGGCAACCAGCAGCAGCTGATCGCCAGCATCAAAGAGCGCCTGTGGCCCATGGGCGACGACACCGTGTTCATCCCTGGGCACGGACCCGAGAGCACGATCGGCGAAGAGCGCCGGTTCAATCCGTACGTGCGCTGAGGACCATTGGGGGAGGCGTCAGCTTTTGCGCGCCGCCTCGTACAGCTTCATCACCTTGGGCACATTCGCCTGCAGCTGCCGGATCCGGTCCGGCCCGCTGGGGTGGGTGGAAAGGAAAGACAGGCCGCTCTTGCCATTGGCTTCGGCCATTTTTTGCCACAAGCTCACGCTGGCCGAAGGCGCATAAGCAGCGCGAGCAGCCAGCTCCAGGCCCACCAGATCCGCTTCGGTTTCGTCCTCGCGGCTGAAGCGCAAGGTCAGCAGCTGCGTACCCAGGCTTGCCGCCGCGTCGCCCAGATTGCCCAGCCCCAGCAGACTGGACAGCACCGAAAGACCCAGGCCAGTGGCCTGGGTCTTGGCCAGCCGCTCCCGCGCGTGTTCGCGCAAGGCATGGGCCATTTCGTGGCCCATGATCATCGCGGCCTCATCGTCGCTCAGGCGCAGCTTGTCCAGGATGCCGGTGTAGAAGGCGATTTTGCCGCCGGGCATGCAAAACGCGTTGATCTGGTCGCTCTGGATCAGATTGACTTCCCAATTCCAGGCACTGGCCCGCCCATTCCAGGGCGTGCTTTGCGGGATCAGCCGCTGGGCCATGTTGCGCAGCCGCCTGACTTGTGGATGACTGGCCGGCAGCAACACCCTTTTTTGCCGCGCTTCCTGGATCAACTCACCGTATTGCTGGGTGGCGGCGCCTTCCAGTTCGGCGGCGGGCACCAGCTTTCGCATGGAGGAGGCTTTGCCCACGTCGACCTGGGCCATGGCCGGCGCAGCAGCCGTGCCGACCGTGGCCGCCCCGACCAGCAGGAAGGCGCGCCGTGACGACCACCGGGTCGAATGGACGGATTCAGAGGGGGAGGGAGACTTCAGATCGCAGAGCAGGCACATCGCTCAATAATAGTCACACCTGTGACCGCTGAGCGGCTTCCGTGCCCATGGCCCTGCGTTGGCTTTGGCAAAGGATTGTTTCGCCGCTCAAACGCGCCTGACCCACCACATTGACCCACTGCATTTCCCCTCTGCATGTCCCAACCTACATCTTCCATCGACGCTGGCAACCTCGCCATTGAAGCCCGCAAGCCGAGCTGGCACGACAGCCTGGCGGCCTTGTGGGAGCGGCGTGTCTTGCTCATGGTGTTGCTGGGGTTTTCAGCTGGCTTGCCCATTCTGCTGATCTTCTCTTCGCTCTCGCTCTGGCTCGTGGAGGCAGGGGTGGAGCGCAAGGCGGTCACCTTCTTCAGCTGGGCGGCGCTGGGCTACTCCTTCAAATTCGTGTGGGCTCCCCTGGTGGACCGCATGGCGCTGCCGGTGCTCACCGGCCTCCTGGGGCAGCGCCGCAGCTGGTTGTTGCTGGCCCAGGCCGGTGTCATCACTGCCATGGTGGGCATGGCCAATGTCAATCCCGCCGGATCGCCGGATCAATTGACCCTGATGGCAGCTTTTGCCGTGTTGCTGGGTTTTTCGTCGGCTTCGCAAGACATCGTGATTGACGCCTACCGCATCGAGCTGGCGCCGCCCGAGATGCAGGCCTTGCTGTCGTCCGCCTATATCGCGGGCTACCGGGTGGGCATGATCGTGGCGGGTGCAGGCGCCTTGTATCTGGCTTCTTATTGGGGTTCGACCAAAGAGCTCTATGTGTATGCCGCCTGGCAAAAAGCCTATTGGGTCATGGCCGCGGCCATGGGGGTGGGGGTGCTGACGGCGCTGTTCATGCCCGAACAACGCCGCCCGGCGACCGCACAGGGCGCATTGCGCGGCAATCTGCGCCTGTTCCTGGTGTTCCTGGGTGCGGTCAGCGCCTTTGTTCTTGCATTCTTTTATGCAGGTCCGTTCGCTGCGGTCCTGCAGGGTGCGCTGGGCGGTGGGCCGATGGCCACACTGCTGACGGAGGCCCTGAGGCTGGGCGGTGCGCTGGCGGTGGCCGGGGGCGCCGGCTGGGTGCTGGTGAGCCTGGGGCTGGCCGACACGGCGGTGGCCCGTGACACCTGGATCGTGCCCGTGCGTGACTTCTTCGATCGCTACGGCGCCTCTACCGCCTGGCTGGTGCTGGCGCTCGTTGGCTTGTACCGCATTTCGGACATCGTGCTCGGTGTGATCTCCAACGTGTTCTACGCGGACATGGGCTATTCCAAGATCGAGATCGCCAACGCGGTGAAGACCTTTGGTGTGCTGATCAGCATCGGGGGCGGTTTCATGGGCGGTATTCTCGCCACACGCTATGGCGTGATGCGCTGCCTGATGTGGGGTGCGGTCATGGCGGCCCTGACCAACCTGGTGTTTGTGGTGCTGGCGAAGGTGGGTTACAGCCTGCCGATGCTGTACCTGGTGGTCTCTGCCGACAACCTGGCGGCCGGGTTCGCCAGCGCGGCATTTGTGGCCTTTCTCTCCAGCCTGGTCAACGTGTCGTTCACCGCCACGCAGTACGCCTTGTTCAGCTCGCTCATGACCTTGTTGCCCAAATCGTTGGGGGGCTATTCGGGCGGCATTGTGGACGCCATCGGCTACCCGGGCTTTTTTGTGGCCACCACGTTGATGGGCTTGCCGGTGATTGTGCTGGTGTGGCTGGCCGCGCGCCGGCTGGAATTGCGCGACCCGGTCAAACGCTGAGCAGCTTCAGCAGCTCCGCCTTTTGCACCTTGCCCAGGGCTGTTTTGGGCAAGGCCTCAACGCGCAACCAGCGCCGTGGCCATTTGTAGCGCGCCAACCGGCTGTCGAGCCAGGCTTGCAAGGGTGCGGCCCAGGCGGCATCGGGCGGCGGCGTGCCTGGTTTGAGCACCACCACGGCCACCGCCACTTCGCCCCAGCGGTCATCCGCTTGCGCGACGACGCAGCATTCGCTCACCAGAGGGTGGGCCAGCAACAGGTTTTCAATCTCGGCGGGGTAAATGTTCTCCCCGCCGGAGATGATCATGTCTTTGGCGCGGCCAACGATGGTGAAGCTGCCATCGGCCGCTTGCTGCGCCAGGTCGCCTGAATGGAAGAAGCCCTCCGGGTCCAGGGCCGGGGTGTCGGGCCAGTAGTGGCGGGCGACATTGGCGGCGCGAATGCAGAGCTCGCCGATGTCGCCCGAACGCACCTTCGCGCCGATGGCGTTGCACAGTTTCACGGCCGCGCCCGGCGCTGGCCAGCCGCACGAGCCTGCGTGGTCGATCGCATGCTCGGGAGGCAGAGCGATTGAAAAGGGGCCGGTTTCGGTGCTGCCATACACGTTGCACACCGGAATGCCGCGCGCGTGAAACGCGGCGACAGGGCCCGGCGGCAGGATGCTGGACCCGGCCCACACCGCTCGCAGCGCACTGAGATCGGTCTGCTCCCAGCGGGGATGTTCGCTCAAGGCCTTGAGCGTGGCCGGTACCTGTAGCGTGAGCGTCGGGCGCTCGGTCTCCAGCGCCGTCAATGTGGCCGACGCGTCAAAGCGGGCGTGCAGCAAGACCGTGGCCCCCACCGACAGCGCAGGCAGGGTCTGGATGCACAGGCCGCCCACATGGAACAGGGGCAAGACGGTCAGCACGCTGTCGCTGTGTGTCAGCGCCTGTACCTGCGCCGCCATGGCCATGTTGGTCAGCAGGTTGCCCTGGGTGTGAACTGCCGCCTTGGGCCGGCCGGTGGTGCCCGAGGTGTAGACCAGCAGGGCGGGGGTGTCCCAGGCGTCGGCTGTGGCCGCTTCAAGCGGCTGCAACGCTTCGGTCGGCAGATCGGTGGCGGCGAGGGCGGGCACAGCGGGAGACCCGATGGGAGAAACCAGGTGAACCAGCGTTTGAGCCGCTGGCGCGAAGTGGGTGTCGTGCACCAGCAGCCGAGGCTGGCAATCGGCCCAGACGCCCGTCCACTCGGCAGGGGCCAGGCGGTGGTTCAGCGGAACCAGCAGGGCCCCCAGCCGCGCCAGCGCAAACAGCAACACCATCTGGGCCGGGTGGTTCAAACCCAGCCAGGCGACGCGGTCTCCCGCCCGTATGCCCTGCGTCCCCTGCAAATAGGCCGCGACAGCGTCACTGTGGGCGGCCCATTGACCGTACCGCATGACCAGAGGCGTTTGCCCGGGCTCGCCGGGATCGGTCCATCGCCAGGCGTCGCGCTTGAAGTGGTCCTGGGACACGCGGCGCAACATGGCGTCGAGTGAGCGGTCAGGCACGCAAAGGGGGGGTGGAGCGGAGGGCGACATTCATGTAACTTTACGCGAGGCACGCAATTGCTTCATGCGATCCTGCCAAGCTCGGGCCTCGCCCCTCAAGACCGCTACACTGAAACCATGAGTTCATCCAACCCCTCCCGATTGCTGATGATCGAAGACGACGCGCGCCTCGCGCAGATGGTCACCGATTACCTGGGCCAGTCCGGCTTCACGGTCACCCATGCCAGCGATGGCGAAGCGGGGCTGGAGCATTTGCAGTTGATGCAACCCGAGTTGGTCATCCTGGATCTGATGATGCCCGGCATTGACGGGCTGGAAGTGTGCCGGCGCATTCGTGCGTTGCCCAACGAGAATGCGCGCGTGCCCGTGCTGATGCTCACAGCCAAGGGCGACCCGATGGACCGCATCATTGGTCTGGAGCTGGGGGCCGATGATTACCTGCCCAAGCCATTTGAACCCCGGGAACTGCTCGCGCGCATCCGCGCCGTCTTGCGCCGGCGCACCGAGCCTGGACAGACTGTGTCCCGCACCACGCCGACCTTGCGTTTTGGTTCGCTGGAGATTGATCGAGATGCCCGAACGGTGCAAGTGGGCGATGCCGTCTGCGAGCTCACCTCTTACCAGTTCGACCTGCTCGTGGCCATGGCCGAGCGCGCGGGTCGTGTGCTCACCCGCGACCAGATCATGGAAGCGGTGCGGGGCCGGGAACTGGAAGCCTTTGACCGCAGCATTGACGTGCACATCGGGCGCATCCGCAACGCCATCGAAGCCGACAGCAAAGACCCCAAACGCATTCTGACAGTACGGGGTGTGGGTTATGTTTTTGCCAAGCAACAAGATTAGAAGATGGCCCACCCCTGCCACGCTCAGCGTGACCCCCTCAAGGATGCGGGACTGGCCGACCGGCAGTGCCGGACCGGCGGTGCCCTGAAGGCACGCCTTCGCGTGGGCCTCTCGCCGACTGAGTTGATCGCACAGCTATCCTCCGTGAGGTGCACATGATCGGTCGCCTGGGGCAGCGCCTGTACTTGCGCATCTGGCTGGCCGTGGTGGTGGCGGTGATGGTGCTGTCGCTGGTGGTGGGCTGGTTGTGGCGCGAGGCGCTGAGCCGGGATCGCGAAGAGCGCGACGGGCGGGTGGCCCGTGAGATTGTGCTGCGCAACAGTGTGGGCGACGTGGTGGGGCAAGCGCCGGCGCGTGCGGTGCGTGTTCCAGGCCAGGGCCTGGAGTTTCAGGTGGTGATGAACGACGGGCAGACCTTGTACGTCGAGCTGCCCCGGGTTGGGCGGACGCCAGGCGGGGTGCCCAGCCGGCGCGATCTGAATGGCACGTTTGGCTTCCTCTGGATGCTGGGCATGGTGGCGGTGGCAGTGGCCCTGGGGGCTTACCCCATCGTGCGGCGGTTGACCAAACGCCTTGAGATCTTGCAAGCCGGCGTAGAACGCTGGGGCCGGGGTGATCTCTCGACACGGTTGCACGTCAACGGACACGACGAAGTGGCCCTCTTGTCCCGGCGCTTCAACGAAGCGGCCGAGCGGGTGGAGTCGCTGCTGTCGTCACACAAGACCCTGCTGGCCAACGCCTCGCACGAGTTGCGCTCGCCGTTGGCCCGCATCCGCATGGGTCTGGAGCTGATGGGCAACGACCCTGCCCAGGCACCCCGGCGGCGTGAGATGGCCCGCAGCATTGAAGAGCTGGACCAGCTGATCGATGAAATCCTGTTGGCGAGTCGATTGGACATGCGCGATGTGAACGACGCGTCGGCCTTGGGACCGACCGAAGAAGTCGATCTCGTGGGCTTGGCGGCCGAGGAGTGTGCACGCACAGGCGCCGATCTGGACATCGAGCCCGGTGCGGGCTCGGTCTTGGTGCATGGGAATGCGAGGCTGTTGCGCCGGGTGTTGCGCAACTTGCTGGAAAACGCCCGACGGTATGGGCATGCCGACAAGGGGCCAGCAGGGGCGTCGGGCAGCGACGAGGCCGCAGTCCGGCTGCATCTGGCGTTGCGGCCTTCCGGTGGACGATCCTGGGCCGTGGTGCATGTCGAAGACCGGGGCCCGGGGGTACCCCCCGAATTGCGAGAGCGCATTTTCGAGTCGTTTTACCGCCTGCCGGGGGCCAGCGAAAAAGAAGGCGGTGTCGGTCTGGGTCTGGCGTTGGTCAGGTCGATTGCCGTGCGCCACGGGGGTCTGGTGCGCTGTGAAGCCCGTCCGGGCGGTGGTGCCCGTTTTGTGCTTGAACTGCCGGTCTGATTTCGGGAGAACAACCGCCGTTCGGCTCCATTTAGGGGGTGACTGGTGTTGCCTTTTTGGGTGTCTCTGCAACACATTGAGACGATCTCCCCCAAATGGGGGATAGCTGTTTTCTATGACGCGCTGCACAATACTTAAGTTGCTGTCACAACACAGAACTGGATTTGCCCAAGGGCGTACAGCATACGTTGGTACAACGTTTGAACAGGGTCTCCCAACGACGTCCTTCCAAGGACTTAAAGCCACCACGAGGTGGCTTTTTTTTTGGCAATACCCCTGGCTTGCGTCAGCAGTGTTGTTTCGGGGCAGGGCGTGGTTGTTCAGTGGTACAGAATGCCGCCATCGGTGACGGTCTTGCCATCTTTGCGCGCTTTCAGCGCGGGGTCCCTGTTTTTCTCGCGGCTTTGCTGGTTGGCCTGTTCGCGGGGGTGCTACAGGTGCAGAGCGGGATTGGTGCAGCGCAAGTGCCGTCTGCGCATGCCCGCGTTGTTGATGCGAAAGCCGAGCCCGACGTCTTCGGCTCTGTAGCCAAGGGTCTCGTCGAAACCGTTGACCTTGATCAGATTCAGGCGCCGGGTGGAGCTGTTGCCGCTGTTCCAGATGCGCCGGTTGCTGAAAGTGCCCAAGGCTTGTCGCTCCTGCAGCCAGGCAGCCGTGACCATTTCGCCAGAAGTGACTTGCTCCAGCGCCACCGAGTCGCTGGCGGACTGGCTCAGGCGGATCACGCAGCCTGCCCCGCGCAGGCAGTCGCGATCCAGAAAGACCAGGTCGTCAGCAGTTGGGCTGGCGATGGCCTGGTGCAGGATGCGATTCTTCGAAAACCGTGATCGGCCTGCCAGACGTGGCGCAGCTGATCACCCAGGACGGTCAACCACCGGTCGACCAAGGTCCGGGTTGCCTGGTTGGCGCCGTTGTTGGCCTCGCAGATGCGGAAGCTGTCGGTCGATACAACCACCTCGACACAGTCCGGCAATGCCGTGCCTCAGTGCGCGTGCGAGACGGTTTCGCCGGCTTTGAGGCGGTAGATGGTGCCGCAGTAAGGGCACTTGGCCTCACCCGTGTGGGCGACGTCCAGGTAGACCTTGGGGTGGCTGTTCCAGAGCTTCATGTCGGCTTTGGGGTTCGGGCAGAACACGCCGCCTTGGGGGTTGAGTTCGCTGGCTTTGAGTTCGATGGGGGGGGTGCTCATGGTGGGGGGATTCTCAGACTTTGGACAGCCAATGGGCGTAGTTGGGGTTTTTGCCGCCCACGATGTCGAAGAAGGCGCTCTGGATCTTTTCGGTGATCGGGCCGCGTGAGCCTTCGCCCAGCTCGATGCGGTCGAGCTCGCGGATCGGGGTCACTTCGGCGGCGGTACCGGTGAAGAAGGCTTCGTCGGCGATGTAGACCTCGTCGCGGGTGATGCGTTTTTGCACCACCTCCAGGCCCAGATCCTTGGCAATGTGGAATACCGTGTTGCGGGTGAGGCCGTTCAGGGCGCCGGCTGACAGGTCGGGTGTGTAGAGCACGCCGTTCTTGATCACGAAGATGTTTTCGCCCGCACCTTCGGAGACAAAGCCCGAGCTGTCGAGCAGCAGGGCTTCGTCGTAGCCCTCTTCGGTGACTTCCATGTTGGCCAGGATGGAGTTGGTGTAGTTGCTCACCGCCTTGGCCTGGGTCATGGTGACGTTGACGTGGTGGCGGGTGTAGCTGCTGGTCTTGACGCGGATACCGCGCTTGAGGCCTTCTTCACCCAGGTAGGCGCCCCAGGACCAGGCCGCCACCATGAGGTGGATGGTGTTGCCCTTGGGCGAGACGCCCAGCCGCTTGTCACCGATCCAGGTCAGGGGGCGCAAGTAGGCACTTTCAAGCTGGTTTTCGCGCACCACGGCTCTTTGCGCCTCGTTCACCTGCTCTTTGGTGAAGGGGATGGCCATGCGCAGGATCTTGGCGCTGTTGAACAGGCGTTCGGTGTGATCTTCCAGACGGAAGATGGACGTGCCGCCGTCGGCTGTTTTGTAGGCGCGCACACCTTCAAAGGCACCGCAACCGTAGTGCAGCGTGTGGGTGAGCACATGGATCTTGGCGTCTCGCCAGTCAACCATCTGGCCATCCATCCAGATTTTGCCGTCGCGGTCGGACATCGAGGGGGCTACGGGGGTCATGCGGTTTCCTTTGGGATCGGGTGCCGCCAGCGCCAGCGCTGACGTGAGCCCTCATTTTACGGTCTGGCGGGGCTTGGGACTCGTATCCTGCGGTTTGAACAGATACTTGTTCCCGGTGATCCGCCATGCCAATGCCCTCTCCCCCCATTGAACTCCACCATGCCAACTGGAGACTGCAGGTGGATCCCGCGCTGGGCGGCAGCGTGCTGGGCCTGTGGCTGGGTGGGACGCCGGTGCTGCGGCCCACCCTCGAGGCGGCAACGCATGCGGGCCAGAGCGCAGCCTATCCGTTGGTGCCTGATTCAAACCGGATTGGACGGGGGCAGATGGATTGGCGGGGCGAACGCTACAGCTTGCGCAACGGGTTCAATGGCGAAGCCCATGCCCTGCACGGCGTGGGGTTCATGCGTCCCTGGACGGTGGTGGAGCAACAGGTGGCAACACTGGTTTTGCGATTGGTGCATGCGCCCGACGAATTCTGGCCGTTTGCATTTGAGGCCGAGCAGCGCTTCGAGTTAGGCCCTGACGGGCTTCGGCTCACGATGAGTGCTCGCAACACCGATGCGCGCGTCCAACCCATGGGCTTGGGTTGGCATCCGTACTTCGTGCGGCGGTCTGGCAGTGCGCTGGACTTGCCGGTGATGATGTTCTGCCGCGCGCCCCCCAGGCGGTGCAGGGTTTGCGCGGCGCTGTCGCTGACATGCGGCTGGACCATTGTTTTGACGGGGCTGGCGCGGTGGCCCAGCTGTTCGATGCCGATTTGCAGGTGGCGCTGGAAGCCGACAGCCGGTATTGGGTGGTGTACACCCCAATGGGCGCAGCGTTTTTCTGTGTCGAACCAGTGACCCACTTGAACAACGCGGTCCAGCAAGCCGAGCCCTTGGAGCATGGTTTGGTGGCGCTCAACGCCGGGGGGGAACTGCGCTTGCACATCCATCTCAAGGCCCGCCGAACCACCCCTTGAGGGCCCAGGCCAGCGTCCCGCCATGCGTTCAACAACCGACTCTGGGTGGTGAGGGTGCGGTGGGATGCGCCGGCGCTGAGGTTGGGCAGGTAAACCTCGGCGGGCGACCCGCCGGGCGCACGGTAATGCTCGGCCAGCGCGGCTTGGCAGGGGGCGACCAGGGCATGGGGCCGGAGCGCGACCACACAACCACCGAAGCCGCCGCCCGTCATGCGCACACCGCCCCGTGCGTTTGCCCAAGCTTACGAACCGCTCTGTGGACGGGTCAGCTCCCAGCTTTGCGCTTTGCCGTGCCGGAACTCGATGCGAACCGAAGCCTCCGAAGCATCGGTCCATACAAACGTTTCAGACCCGCTGCGCGGCCCAGGCGCTTGCGGCTCTAAAGACCGACCGAGGGACCGCGTCAAGGCCGTGACATGCAGCAGGCTCATGCCTTTGGACAGCTTGGCATGCAGCATCACCGCACTGTCCACGGATCCCACGGGGTGGTGTGCGGCACGCTGCATCACTTTCATCAGGCGCGTGTAGTGCAGGAGCAACCACATCAGAAGCGCACCCGCTACGGTGGCCACCGCGACCCCTCCCCATAGTCGCCACGCGACGCCTGTGGCTGTGAGAATCAACAGGGCGGAAATCCAGATCTTTGTTTTCATTTGCGTGCTGGGCCGATCGTCGGCGCAAGCTTGTCGAGAAGAGAGTCGCTCGGTGTTCAGTGAGCCATTCAGGCCAGGCTGCGGGCCAGTTCCATAGCGTCTTCGATCCGGTCGACCCCATGGATCGTCAGACCCTCAAAGGCTTTGTCGTTCTTTTTGGGCGCATTCGCTTTGGGTACCACCGCCACACTGAAGCCGAGTTTGGCGGCCTCCTTCAGCCGCTCCTGGCCTCGTGGTGCCGGGCGCACCTCGCCCGCCAGACCGACTTCTCCAAAGGCAATGAAGCCCTTGGGCAGGGCTTTGCCACGCAGGCTGCTGGTGATGGCCAGCATCACGGCCAGATCGGCGGCGGGCTCGCTGATGCGCACGCCGCCCACGGCGTTGACGAAGACGTCCTGGTCCATGCAGGCGACGCCGGCGTGCCGGTGCAACACCGCCAGCAACATGGCCAGGCGGTCGCGGTCCAGTCCCACGCTCAGGCGTCTGGGGGACGGTCCGCCGCTGTCGACCAGCGCCTGAATTTCCACCAGCATGGGACGGGTGCCTTCGAGGGTGACCATCACGCAGCTGCCGGGCACGGGTTCCGAATGTTGGGAAAGAAAGATGGCACTGGGGTTGGACACCCCTTTGAGGCCCTTTTCCGTCATGGCAAATACGCCGATTTCGTTGACTGCGCCAAAGCGGTTCTTGATGGCGCGGATCAGGCGGAAGCTGGAATGCGTGTCGCCCTCGAAATACAACACCGTGTCCACCATGTGCTCCAGCACACGGGGGCCGGCCAGCGCACCTTCTTTGGTCACATGGCCCACGAGCACGATGGCGGTGCCGCTGGCTTTGGCCGCGCGGGTCAGGTGCGCCGCGCATTCGCGCACCTGCGCCACCGAGCCCGGTGCGCTGGTGAGCTGGTCGGAGTACACGGTCTGGATGGAGTCGATCACGGCGACCGTGGGGTGGGTGGTATCCAGTGTGGCCAGGATTTTTTCCAGCTGGATTTCGGCCAGAACGCTGACCTGAGAGCCTTCCAGCCCAAGGCGGCGTGAGCGCAGTGCCACCTGGGCGCCGCTTTCTTCACCTGTGACGTACAGCGTCTTTTGCCCAGACCGTTGCAGCGAATCCAGCGCTTGCAGCAGCAGCGTGGATTTTCCGATGCCAGGATCGCCACCGATCAAGACCACGCCTCCTTCCACGATACCGCCCCCGAGCACGCGGTCCAGCTCGTCGTGTCCAGTGGGCGTGCGCTCGACATCGGAGGCTTCGATGTTGGCCAACACGGTCACTTCAGCGGTCTTGGCCAAGGAGGCGAACCGGTTTTTGGTGGGCGCGCTGGATTCCGCCACGGATTCAATCAATGTGTTCCAGGCGCCACAACTGGGGCATTTGCCCAACCATTTTGGGCTGGTGCCGCCGCACTCGTTGCAGACGTAATTGGTTTTGTCTTTGGCCATGGGGTGAGAATACCGTGCTCCCTGATCCTTTCCCGGCCCCTCTCGCGCACCTTCATGACTTTTGATCCCCGATTTCCCCAGCCGGCCCTGGCGTTGACGCCTCAGACACCTGCCAAACCCCAGCGCACGCCTGCTGCGCGGGCTTTTCAAATCCAGCTCACCCGCATTGAAAAGCTCAAAACCCAGCTGGTGGACCTCGAAACGCTGGGGCAGCAACACCGCCTGGCCTTGAGCGAGCAGGTGGTGCCCTTGAAAACCGCCCACCGCGCCTCGCTGCGCGAAATGGTGCTGGTGCTTGATGAGCGCCTGGCGGGCAAGACCTTGAGTGCACCTTTGCGCGCGGCAGCGCAATCGATGCTGTGCTCTATGGCGCTGACCTTGGCGAAAGATGGGGATGCCGCCATGGCTACCCTGCATGATCGACACGCACCTCTGAGCCTGAGCGCTCTCCAGGCGCGCCGGGCGCAGGCGATGCGCGCTGAGTTCGAAGCAGCGTTGGGCGAACGGATGGACGACCTTCCTCCAGACGCCAGCCCGGAAGCCGTGATGGCTGCTGCCAGGGCGCGGCTGCGACAGCAGGAAGAAGACGAGGCGGCCGAGCGTGAGGCGGCGGCCGCTCGGAAAAAGGCGCGCAAGAACAAGCCCGTGGGGGTGGAGCAGGGCAAAGCGCAGGCACAACAGACCGATGCCAGCGAATTGTTGCGCGCGCTGTTTCGGCGACTGGCGAGCGTTTTGCATCCAGACCGTGAGGTCGATGAAGCTGCACGCGAGCGCAAAACCCACCTCATGGGCGAGGCCAATGCCGCCTATGCGCGCAAAGACCTGGTGGCTTTGATGCAGTTGCAGCAATCGGCCGCCTTGCAGGGGGCCGATTCCAGCGCGAATTGGGCGGACGACAAACTGGTGACCATGACGCTGTTGCTGAAAGCCCAGGTGGCCGATCTGGAGCGGGAACGCGCCGGGCGCCAGGACGCGCTGTGCCACGAGTTCCAGTTGCCCTATGGGTTGGGGGCCACCCCCAAGAACTTGCAGCGGGTGGTCATGGAGCAGGTCGAAGAGCTGGAGATGGCCTTGGCTTTGATGAAGCTAGACCTGCGGCAGGTGCAGGAAGACGCCGGCTTCAAGCGGTGGGTCAAGCAACAACAGGCAGCCACCAAACACCTGTCACGCCAAGGCTATTGATCGAGCGGTGGGTCGCATTCAGGCCGCTGGGCGGCTGTAGCTGCGCTTCACTTCAGCGATGTCCACGTCGTAGCCCGCGTACCAGCGATCGCGTCCGAGTTGCTGCGCCTCAAGGTGTTCCGCGTGCTGTTTCCAGGCGCATATGCTGGCCTCGTCGGGCCAGTACGACACAGCGATTTCATGATCGCCTTCTGTGGCGGCGGTGAAACTCAGGCAACCGAATTGCGACAGGGCCAGCTCGCGCATGCGTGCGGCCATGCTGTTGTACTCGGCATCCAACTGGCGGATATGTGCACGAAAAATCACGACGAACATGGCGCAAATCCCTTCAGCAGTTGTTCGGTGATGGCTGCGGCGCTCAGGCTGTGGCAACCCACCGCATTTTGACCCGACCAGAGCGGTGAAAACTCACCGCTGCCTTTCGCCTCCCAATGGGCTCGCAGCGGGGCCATCCCTGCGGTGGCCAACGGAAAGGCCGGAGCATCTGCACACATGCCACCCAGCTCGCGAACCACGCGGTTCACGATACCGCGCGCTGGTCTGCCCGTGAACACGTTGGTGAGTGCTGTGTGCCGCGCGGCAGGGCTTTGCAGTGCCTGGCGGTGCAGGTCGCTGGTGGTGGCTTCATGGCTGCACAAATAGGCTGTGCCCACTTGCACGCCGCTGGCCCCCAGTGCCATGGCCGCGCGCACGCCGGCCGCGGTTGCGATGCCGCCGGCGGCAATCACCGGCAACTGGACCGCCGCGACCACTTGCGGCAGCAGTGCAAAAGTGCCGATCTGGGTCGTCACATCGGTGGTCATGAACATGCCGCGGTGGCCGCCGGCTTCCAGGCCTTGGGCGATCACGGCGTCTGCACCGTGTGCTTCAAGCCACCGGGCCTCCTCTACGGTTGTGGCGCTGGCGAGCACCCGGGCGCCCCAGGCTTTCACGCGGGCCAGCACATCCTGCGCTGGCAAGCCGAAATGAAAGCTGACGATTCTGGGCCGATAGGGTTCGATAAGGGCGGCCACCGCATGGCTGAAGGGCACGCGGCCCGGCCCCGCAGGCACAGCGCCAACGTCCAACCCGGCTTCTGCATAGAAGGCTGCGAGTGCCGCTCGCCACCGGCTGTCTCTCGCCGCATCAGGTTCGGGTGGTGTGTGGCAGAAAAAATTGAGGTTCACCGGCCGCGATGTGCCGGTATGCAGGGCGGCCAACTCGCGCGCCAGGGCGTCGGGCGTGAGCATGGCGCAAGGCAGGGAGCCCAGGGCGCCGGTGGAGGACACGGCAAGGGCCAGCGCTGAGCCCTGCACGCCCGCCATGGGCGCCTGGATCAAGGGGTGCTCGATGTCGAGCAGGGTGGTCAAAGGGGTCCTCATGTCGCCATTGTGCCGGGCGAGCGATGGACTCGGGGCAACAGGGTTTCCCACGGGAAAACCCCCGTATGACTGGCTTCAGAAAATCATTTAACATATTAAATAATATGAGCGCTGCAACCCCCTTTGTTCACCGCAACCTGCCGCGCCTGCTGCTTGAAGCGCGTGAGGCCGTGATGCAGCACACCCGGCCCAGTCTGCGCGAGCATGGGCTGTCGGATCAGCAGTGGCGCGTGTTGCGTGTGTTGGGCGAGCACGCCGGCGATCCCGCAGGGGTCGAAACCGGGCGCATTGCACGCGAAGCCTTGCTGCTCGGGCCCAGCCTCACGGGGGTGCTCGCGCGCATGGAACGCGACGGATTGATTCAGCGCGAGCGTTGCCCGCAAGACGCGAGGCGCACCGTGGTGCGCGCCACCACCGCGGGGCTGAAGCTGGTGCGCAACCTCTCCACCACCATCGAAGCCCACTACGCCTGGATGGAAGAGCGCCTGGGTGAAGCGCAGCTGGCGCGGCTGTATGTTTTGCTTGACCGCGTGATTGCGCTGGAACAACCCCTCGAAATAGAAAGTGAGCCCGCCGAATGAACACCCACCTGGCCCACCACTGGAGCCCCAGTGGCACCGTTTACGGAACGCTGCTCAATTTCCAGCGCGAACACGCGCTGTGGGCTCCCCGCATGCAGGAATCGCCGTACAAAGCACCCCCTCAGGCGCCGGTGCTGTACGTCAAGACCGCGAACACTTTTTTGCCGTCAGGTGGTCTGGTGGTGCTGCCACCGGGCGCCGATGTATTGGCCGTGGGCGCCACGATCGGGCTGGTGATGGGTGAGCCCCTGCCCGGCTGTTCCAGGCCGAGCCTGAGTGCGCTGGCCGGCTGTGTTTTGCTTAACGACTGGTGTGTGCCGCACGACAGCTACTTCCGACCACCGGTGAAGACCCGGTGCGCCGATGGCCTGCTTGGCGTGGGGCCAGCGTTGGTCCGCATGCCGGTGGCCTTGGATGCCTTGCAAATCGAGGTGCGCATCAATGGGGTTTGGAAACAGACGGTGACCCTGGCTGATCTGGTGCGACCGGCCGCTCAACTGTTGGCCGATGTCGGCGAGTTCATGATCCTTCTGCCAGGCGACGTGTTGATGCTCGGAACCGATTGTCTGGAAGACGGCGGCCGTCCGTTGGCAAAAGCCGGTGACACCGTCGAAATTTCTGCAGCCGGATTCAAGCCGGTGGTGCACACCGTGGCAAAAACCTTGGGAGAGACCGCATGAAGCGCGCACGCATTGCCTGGGCCGGTGCTGTGCACAACGCGGTCGAAAAGGATGGGCAACTCGAATTGCTTACCCCTGCGTTTGCGGGGCGCCGTGTGAACTTTGATGATGTGGTCTGGCTGCCACCTCTCGCGCCAGTTTCGCGCCCGCGCACCATCCTTGCGTTGGGGCTCAACTACGCCGACCACGCCAAAGAGCTCGAGTTCAAACCGCCGGTTGAGCCCTTGGCTTTCCTCAAGGGCGAAGCGTCTTTGATCGGTCACCGCGCCTTCACGGTGCGGCCCGATGGCGTGAAGTTCATGCACTACGAATGCGAACTCGCCGTGGTGATGGGGCGCGAAGCCAAAAACGTGAAGAAGGCCACCGCGCTGGACTTTGTGGCCGGGTACACCGTGGCCAACGACTACGCGATTCGCGACTACCTGGAAAACTGGTACCGGCCCAACCTGCGCGTAAAGAACCGCGATACCTGCACCCCCCTTGGCCCCTGGCTGGTGGACGCGGCCGACATTCCCGATCCGCAAGCGCTGGCGCTCAAGACCACGGTGAACGGCCAACTCACGCAGCAAGGTCAAACGAATGACATGATTTTCGATGTGGCGACGCTGATCGAATACTTCAGCGCCTTCATGACGCTGATGCCCGGGGACCTGATCCTGACAGGTACACCGGACGGCGTGGTCGATTGCCTGCCAGGTGACGTGGTCGTGACTGAAATCGACGGCATTGGGGCTTTGCTCAACACCATTGCGTCGGCGCAAATGGGGTCGGGTCTCACTTCAAGAAACTGACCCGGACGGAGAAAACCCCCTCATCGAAATCGGGCTCTGACCCCGTTTTCGGCCTGAACGGAGAAAGACATCCTATGAAAATCAATCACCTCATCAATGGAAAATCGGTTGCCGGCAGCAGCTATTTCGAAACCGTCAATCCCGCTACGCAGGAGGTGCTCGCCGAGGTCGCTGCAGGCACCGAGGCAGAAGTCAACGCCGCTGTACAAGCTGCGAAAGACGCCTTCCCCGCTTGGGCGGGCCTGCCCGCCACCGAGCGCGCCGAAAAAATCCGCGCGCTCGGTGACTTGATCGCCCGACACGTGCCCGAAATCGCGCAAACCGAAACGCAAGACACCGGGCAAACGATTTCCCAAACCGGCAAACAACTGATTCCCCGCGCGTCCGACAACTTCTCGTACTTCGCCGAGATGTGCACCCGCGTGGACGGTCACACCTACCCCACGCCCACGCACCTGAACTACACGCTGTTCCACCCGGTCGGTGTGTGCGCGCTCATCAGTCCGTGGAACGTGCCTTTCATGACCTCGACCTGGAAGGTCGCACCGTGTCTGGCCTTCGGCAACACGGCGGTGTTGAAAATGAGCGAGCTCTCGCCGCTCACCGCAGCACGCTTGGGCGAGCTGGCGTTGGAGGCGGGCATCCCGGCCGGCGTGCTCAACATCGTGCACGGCATGGGCAAAGAAGCGGGCGAACCGCTTTGCGCCCATCCTGATGTGCGTGCCATTTCTTTCACCGGTTCCACGGCCACGGGCAACCGCATCGTGCAAGCCGCGGGCCTGAAAAAATTCAGCATGGAGCTGGGTGGCAAGAGCCCCTTCGTGATCTTTGACGACGCCGACCTGGACCGCGCGCTGGATGCTGCGATCTTCATGATCTTCAGCAACAACGGTGAGCGCTGCACGGCGGGCAGCCGCATCCTGGTGCAGCAAAGCATCTACGCAAACTTTGTGGCGAAGTTCAGCGAGCGCGCCAAGCGCATCGTGGTGGGCGATCCGATGAACGAGTCCACCACCGTTGGGCCCATGATCAGCCCGGCCCACCTCGCCAAGGTGCGCAGCTACATCGAGCTGGGTCCGAAAGAGGGCGCCACGATGGTGTGCGGCGGCATCGACCGGCCCAGCTATGCGCCGGAACTGGCGGCCAGCGTGCAAAAAGGCAATTTCGTCTGGCCGACCGTGTTCGCCGATGTCGACAACCGCATGCGCATCGCGCAAGAAGAAATTTTCGGCCCCGTCGCGTGCCTGATTCCTTTCATAGACGAGGCCGATGCCATCGCGAAGGCCAATGACATCGCCTACGGACTGTCCAGCTACGTGTGGACCGAAAACATCGGCAAGGCCCACCGCGTGGCTGCCGCTGTCGAAGCCGGCATGTGCTTTGTGAACAGCCAGAACGTGCGCGATCTGCGCCAACCCTTCGGCGGCACCAAAGCCAGTGGCACGGGGCGCGAAGGCGGCACCTGGAGCTACGAGGTATTTCTGGAACCCAAGAACATTGCGGTGTCGATGGGTTCACACCATATTCCACATTGGGGAGTCTGAACATGGGCAAGCTCGCACTGGTCGGCAAGATCACCCACGTTCCTTCGATGTACCTGAGCGAGCTGCCTGGCCCACGCCACGGCACGCGGCAAGCAGCCATCGATGGCCATCTGGAAATTCGCCGCCGCTGTCTGGAGCTGGGCGTGGACACCATCGTGGTGTTTGACACCCATTGGTTGGTCAATGCGAATTACCACATCAACTGCGCCGAGCACTTCAAGGGCAACTACACCAGCAACGAGTTGCCGCATTTCATCAGCAACATGGCCTATGAAATTCCGGGCAACCCGGTGCTCGGCAAGCTGCTTGCGCGGGTGTGCAACGAGCATGGTGTTGAAACGCTGGCCCACGATGCCACCACACTCGCCCCCGAGTACGGCACCCTGGTTCCCATGCGCTACATGAACGCCGATCAACATTTCAAGGCGGTCTCGGTGTCGGCCCTTTGCACTGTGCACTACCTCAACGACAGCGCGCGTTTGGGCTGGGCCATGCGCAAAGCGGTGGAAGATCACTACGACGGCACCGTGGCTTTCCTCGCCAGTGGCTCATTGAGCCACCGCTTCGCGCAGAATGGCCTGGCACCCGATTTCGCACACCGCATCTGGAGCCCCTTTCTCGAAACCTTGGACAAACGTGTGGTGGAGATGTGGGAGCAGGGTGAGTGGAAAGACTTCTGCGAGATGCTGCCTGAATACGCGGCCAAGGGCCACGGCGAAGGCTTCATGCACGACACCGCCATGATGTTGGGCGCGCTTGGGTGGAGCGAGTACCAAGGCAAAGGTGAAGTGCTCACCCCGTACTTCGGCGCGTCGGGTACAGGGCAGATCAACGCGGTGTTTCCCGTCGAGCCGGTCAGCGGCTCGGCCATTCCGCCTGCCCAAGCGTCGCGTGCCGACGGGTACACCTCAGTCGCCACCCGGCTCTGAAAGCGACGCCTTCCATGCCCCATCTCGTCATCCTCTACACCCCCAACCTGGACAAGCCTGCAGCAGAGGGCGGCGTTGACATGAGCGGTTTGTGTCGTGCTTTGTGTGATGCCATGCTCTCGGTGCGCGATGAGCAAGACCGTCAGGTCTTCCCCACAGGCGGCACACGGGTGCTGGCCTACCCGGCCGCACATTTTGCGCTGGCCGATGGCGGTGCGGCCGGTGAGGCTGCGGGCAAGGGCGGTGACTACGCTTTCGTGTACATGAACCTGCGCATGGCCAAGGGCCGCAGCGCGGCGGTGCACCAGCGCGTGGGCGAGGTGCTCGACGCCTGTGTCAAAGCGCGATTCAGCGCACAGCTCGCTGAACGGCCCATCGGCATCACTGTGCAGGTGGACGAAGGCCATGAAGTCGCTGATACCAAAAACAGCTCCCTGCATCCGCTATTTCAGAAGAAGGATTGACCCCCATGTTCAGCCCCGAACTCATCGCCGAACTCGCCGCCGAGTTGCAACAGTCGCAACGTTCGCGCACCCCGGTCGAGCATTTCTCCAAACGCCACCCCGGCATGAGCATTGAAGACGGCTACCGCATTGGCCGCGCCTGGGTCGAGCTGGAAAAGTCAGCCGGGCGAAAGGTCATCGGCCACAAGATCGGTTTGACCAGCCGCGCCATGCAGATCAGCAGTCAGATCGACGAACCCGATTACGGCACGCTGCTGGATGACATGCTTTACACCGCGCAGGCGGGCCAGGTGCTGGACATTCCCATGGCGAACTTCATCGCGCCGCGCGTGGAGGTGGAGCTGGCCTTTGTGCTCAAGGCGCCGCTGGGCGGGCCGAATGTGACGGTGGAAGATGTGCTGGATGTCACCGACTACATCACACCGGCCATCGAAATCATCGATGCTCGCATCGAGCAGTTCGACCGCCACAGCAAAGCCATGCGCAAGGTCTACGACACCATCAGCGACAACGCGGCCAACGCCGGCATCGTGGTGGGCACGGGGGACCCGGCTTTCAGGGTTGATCCACGGGCCATCAACCTGCCGTGGTGTGGCGCCATCCTGCGGCAAAACGGCATGGTGGAAGAAACCGGTCTGGCGGCGGGCGTGCAGGGTGACCCGGCCATTGGCATCGCCTGGCTGGCCCACAAGCTCGCGCCCTGGGGCGAACGGCTGGAGGCGGGTGAAATCGTGCTCGCCGGCAGCTTTACCCGCCCTGTGGCGGCCAAAGTCGGTGACGCTTTCGAGGCCGACTACGGCCCCCTCGGCTGCCTGAAGTTTCGATTTGTTTGAAAGCCTAATGATGAAAACCCCAATCAATCCATTCAAGCAGGCTCTGGCTCAGCGCCGTGCCCAAATCGGCCTGTGGGTCGGACTGGCCAGTGGCCTCAGCGCCGAGATCTGCGCGGGCGCTGGTTTTGACTGGTTGCTGATCGACGGTGAACACGCACCCAATGGCCTGCAAGATTTGCTCGGCCAGGCGCAGGCGATTGCCGCCTACCCGGAGACGAATGCGATTGCCCGTGTCCCGACCGGCGACGCGGTCCTGATCAAGCAATACCTCGACGTGGGCCTGCAAACCCTGCTCGTTCCCATGGTTGACACGGCCGAAGAGGCGGCTCAGTTGGTGCGGGCTTGCCGCTATCCGCAAGACGATGGCCAAGGCGGCATCCGTGGCATGGCGGGAGGCCGGGCCTCGCGCTGGGGGCGCTTCCCGAACTACGCCAAAGAGGCCAATGAGCAAGTGTGTCTGCTGGTGCAGGCAGAGACCACCGAAGCCCTGAACAACCTCGATGCCATTGCCGCCACGCCAGGTGTCGACGGCGTTTTCATCGGCCCCGCCGATTTGTCCGCCTCCATGGGCCACGTGGGCAATCCGGGGCACCCCGATGTGCAAGCGGCCATCGAAGACGCGATCGCGCGCATCCTGCATGCGGGCAAAGCGCCAGGTATCTTGACCAGCGACGAAGCCCAGGCCAAACACTACATGGCACTGGGTGCGGTGTTTGTGGCCGTGGGTCTGGATACGCAGATCCTTGCGCGCCAGACCAGCGCGCTGGCTGCGCGCTTCAAGGCAGAAGCCCGCCTTGCTGCTGAACTGCCCAAGGGCAGCGTGTACTGAACTGAGAACGGAGATCGACATGAATGCACCGAAGCTTATTGAAACCCCTGCGCCAACGGGTATGCACCCCGATGAATGGGCCACGCGCCTGGAGCTGGCCGCCTGCTACCGTGTGTTCGATCACCTGGGTTGGACCGAGCTGATCTACAACCACATCACACTGCGGCTGCCCGACAGCGTGAGTGGGGATGACAAGCAGTTCCTGATCAATCCGTTTGGGCTCCATTACTCGGAAGTCACCGCCAGCAACCTCGTCAAGATCAACCTGCAAGGTGAGGTGCTGGACGGTTCCAGGCACCCGGTCAACCCGGCGGGCTTTGTGTTGCACGCCACCATCCATGGCGGCATCGAGGGCGCGCACTGTGTCATGCACACCCACACCACCGCGGGGGTCGCGGTGGCCAGTTTGCAGGGGGGCTTGCAGCAAACGAACTTCTACAGTGCACAACTGCACGGCATGCTGGCGTACCACGACTTCGAGGGCATCACCATCCATGCAGAAGAAGGCCCGCGAGTGATCGCAAGCATAGACAAAAAACCCGCGGTCATACTGCGCAACCACGGGTTGTTGAGTTGGGGTTCCAGCGTGCCACACGCCTTCGCGATTTTGTGGACGTTGCAACGCGCCTGCGAAATCCAGTCCGCAACCCTGGCCATGGGCGCGCCCATCGAAGTGCCCGAAAACGTCGCATCGAAATGCACGCGGGATTCCCTGCAGTTCGATCCAAGACACGGTGCAGGCCGTGATGTGTTCAATGCACTGGTGCGGCAAGTCGACCGCATTGATGCCAGTTACAAGGTTTGAAACGATGAGTGAATTGAAACTGGATCGCGTCGCGATCGTGGGCGCTGGCGCCATTGGCGGCTGGATGGGCGTGCATCTGGCGCAGGTCGGGTGTGAGCTCAGCGTGCTGGCGCGTGGCGAAACACTCTCGAGTTTGCAACGTGATGGTCTGGAGCTTCGCTCGGGCGAGGCCACCGTTTCGGTACCGGTTCGGGCGTCGAACGATGCGGCTCAATTGGGTGTTCAAGATCTGGTCGTGATCGCCGTGAAGGCCCCTTCACTGGCATCCGTGGCGGCACAAATTGCACCCCTGGTGGGGCCAGATACGATCGTGCTCACCGCCATGAACGGTGTGCCCTGGTGGTTCCTCGATGGCTTTGGTGGCGCACTCGCCGGCAAGGCCTTGGCCTCGGTTGACCCTTCCGGGGAAATCGCGAAGGCGATTCCCACGAAGCATGTGCTGGGCTGCGTGGTGCACGCCAGCTGCTCCTTGGACGCGCCCGGTGTGGTGCGCCACCACTTTGGTGATGGCCTCATCGTGGGCGAGCCTGGCGGCGGTGTCAGCGATCGGGCGCAGGCGTTGGCTGCATTGCTGCAGAAGTCCGGATTCAAGGCCACGGCTTCCCCGCAAATTCAAAAAGACATCTGGTACAAGCTTTGGGGCAACATGACCGTCAACCCCATCAGCGCGTTGACCGGTGCCACGACCGATCTCATCCTGGGTGACGACCTGGTGCGGGGCTTTGTGTCTGCCGTGATGCTGGAAGCCAAGGCGATCGGCGAGCACATCGGCATACCGATCGATCAGCAACCTGAAGACCGGCACGCGGTGACCCGCAAGCTGGGGGCTTTCAAAACCTCGATGCTGCAGGACGTGGAGGCCGGCAAGGCCTTGGAGCTCGATGGATTGGTGAGTGCTGTGCGCGAGTTGGGCCAGCTCACCGGCGTGGCCACGCCGTTCACCGACGCCCTGCTGGGTTTGAGCCGCCTGCAGGCACAGACGCTGGGTCTTTACCCGAAGAGTCCCAGCGCCTGAGGCCAGCGGGCCAGCCGCCGGGCCGCCCCAAGGCAGGCCCAGCCCCTTCGGGGGGCAGCGACCCGCAACGCGGTGGAGCGTGTGGGTGTTAGCTAGAACGGGCCAGCCGCCGGGCCGCCCCAAGGCAGGCCCAGCCCCTTCGGGGGGCAGCGACCCGCAACGCGGTGGAGCGTGTGGGTGTTAGCTCAAACGGGCCAGCCGCCGGGCCGCCCCAAGGCAGGCCCAGCCCCCTCGGGGGGCAGCGACCCGCAACGCGGTGGAGCGTGGGGGTGTTTATCCGGCCAGCGCCGGAAAGAGCTTCATCAGTCCAGCGGCCATGACCTCGACCGATAGCGCAGCCAAAATCAAACCCATCAGACGCGTCATCACGTTGATCCCGGTCTGACCCAGAAATCGGGCGATGGGTTTGGCCAGCGCGAAGCACACCGCAGTCGCCAGCGCAATCACTACCCCGTAGCCCACCAGAGCGGCGTGCTGGAAGAAGGTTTTGGCCTGGTCGGCGTAAATCACCACCGTGGACATCGCGGCAGGTCCGGTGAGCAAAGGGATGGTCAGCGGAACCACGGCCACCGAGGTGCGGGCGGCGGACGCGTCGTCCATTTCTTCCTGGGTCACCTTGGCTTCCGCAGGCTGCGCGTTGAGCATGGAGAGTGCCGAGGTCAGCAGTAGAAGGCCCCCCCCGACTTGAAAACTGGCCAATGAAATGCCAAAAAATTCGAGAATTTGCAGACCAAGAATCGCGCAGATCGCGATCACGACGAAGGCGCTGAAGGAGGCGGTGAGGATAGTGCGCTTGCGCTGCGCGGAGCTGAATCCCTGCGTGTAGTGGATAAAGAACGGCACGATCGCCAACGGGTTGACGATGGCCAGCAGGGTGATGAGGGGCTTAAAATCCATGTGCGCGATTGTGGGGCATCGCGGTGCATGGGGTGCCTCAATGAAGCGGGTTTGTTGCCCGCACTTTTCAGTCGGCGGTTATTGCGGCTATCAAAGCTTGTCCGGTGAACGGCGGCGAAACATGCCGTAACCCTCCATGTGCAACACCTTGTCGCCCTGCTGGTTGAACATCTCCCACACCGTGCGCACCAGGCCCACATCAGGCCTTTTGCTCATGGCGCGCTTCTCGGTGATGGTGTGTTGCAAACGCAATACGTCGCCGGGGTAGACCGGCTTGGTCCATTTCAAGTTTTCCAATCCCGGCGAACCCAGGCTTGAGCTTTCATGCAAGAAGTTGGTCACCATCAAGCGCATGGCCATGGCACAGGTATGCCAGCCGCTGGCGCTCAAGGCGCCGAACACCGAGGCCTTGCCGCCTTCATCGCTGAGGTGAAAGGGTTGTGGATCGAACTGGCTGGCGAAACTGATGATCTCTTCGCGGGTGGGCGAAACCGTGCCGAGGTCCCGGGTCTGACCGATTTCAAGGTCTTCCCACCAGAATTTGATGTGGGGGCTTTGTTCAGGGGTGGTGGCGGTCATTGGATGTCTCCAGATCAGCGGCCGCCCGACACGTCGAGCAGGCTCATGGTGGTGTAGCTGGCGGCGTCCGACAACAGCCAGACGATGGACTGCGCCACTTCGTCTGCGGTACCTCCGCGTTGCATGGGCACCAGGTGTTGCAAGTCTTTCACCCGATCCGGCAAGCCGCCAGAGGCATGAATATCGGTGTCGATCAAGCCCGGGCGCACGGCATTGACGCGGATGCCTTCGGCCGCGACTTCTTTGGCCAGGCCGATGGTGAAGGCATCGACCGCGCCTTTGGCCGCCGCGTAGTCCACGTATTGGCCAGGCGAGCCCAGGCGCGAAGCGGCGCTGGACACGTTGACGATGGCGCCACCTTGGCCGCCATGGCGGGTGCTCATGCGCCGCACGGCTTCGCGCGCGCAGAGCATGGAGCCGATCACGTTGATGTCGAACATGCGGCGCCAGCGCGCCACGCTCATTTCATCGATGCGCGCGCTCACATCCACCACGCCCGCGTTGTTGACCAAACCGCTCAGCGGACCGAGCTTGGCATCAATCTTTTTGAACATGGCCAGCACCTGCGCCTCGTCGGCCACGTCCGCCCGAATGGCCATGGCGGTCCCGCCATCGCCACGAATGGAGCGCACCACTTCGTCGGCCGCCAGCGAGTTGGTTGCGTAATTCACCGCCACGGACCAGCCCGAGCGCGCCGCCAGCAGGGCTGTGGCCGCGCCAATGCCTCGGCTGCCACCGGTCACCAACAGTGTTTTATTCATAACCCGTCTCCTGCAAAAGCCGCGCTCACCGGTTACAACCTAGGGCGCGGCGACGTTGTTCAAGCTCCAGCTTACCGTCCCTCACCCCAATTGGAGAATCTCATGCGTCACACAGTGGACTACTATTTCGCCCCCAACAGCCCTTGGACTTACCTGGGCCACGCGCGGCTGGCAAAGATGGCGGCCGCCCGCGGCGCCACCGTGCGGGTTTTGCCGGTGAACCTGGGCGATGTGTTTTCAACCTCGGGCGGCTTGCCCTTGCCCCAGCGTGCGCCGCAGCGCCAAGCCTACCGATTGGTGGAACTCAAACGCTTCAGCGAAGCACTGGAAATGCCGCTGAACGTGCAGCCCCAGTTCTTCCCGGTGGCCGCTGACGACGCGGCGCGCCTCATCGTCGCCGCCGAAATGACCAAAGGCAGCAACGCCGCCATGGCGCTGACGGGTGCCATATGCACGGCTGTCTGGGTTCAGGAGCGCAACATCGCCGATGCCGCCGTATTGGGCGAATTGCTGGCCGAGTGCGGGCTGGACGCTGGCTTGCTGCAGCGCTCGCAGGAGGCCGATGTGCAGGCCCGTTATGAACAGAACACCCAGGCCGCCAAAGACGCCGGGGTGTTTGGCGCGCCCAGCTACGTGATCGACGGTGAGCTCTTCTGGGGCCAGGACCGGCTGGACTTTGTGAAGCGCCGCTTGCACGCCTGATCATCCGTTTTCATTTCATCGCCGACAGGAGACCACCATGGGCCACCCCACCACGCTCACCGCCGCCGACGGCTTTTCTTTTCCTGCCTACGTGGCTGAGCCCGCTGGGTCGCCCAAGGGCGGCATCGTCTTGTTGCAGGAGATCTTTGGTGTCAACAGTCATATCCGCGCTGTGGCGGATAGTTATGCCGCCGAAGGCTACCGAGTGGTCGCGCCCGCCACCTTCCACCGCGTCCGGCCCGATGTGGCCCTGGGGTACACCGAGGCTGATATGGGGGAGGGGATGGGCCTCAAGACGGCGGTGGAAGCCCTGCCTGCACCTGGTGTCCTGCAAGATATCCAGGCCGCCATCGTGGAGGCGGCCAAAGCGGGGAAAGTGGGCATCGTAGGCTATTGCTGGGGCGGCCTGTTGACGTGGCGCTCGGCTTGTACATTGACTGGCTTGTCAGCCGCTGTGCCGTACTACGGCGGCGGCATGACGGCGGGTGGCGAAGCCGTGCGCCAGCCGCAGGTCCCCGTGCTGGCGCATTTCGGCGATCAGGATCACTGGATTCCCCTGGAAACCGTGGAGTCGTTTCGACAGGCGAAGCCCCAGGTCGAGGTTCACGTGTACGCCGCCAACCATGGTTTCAACTGTGACCAGCGGAAGTCCTACAACGAAGCTGCGGCCCAGTTGGCACGTCAGCGCACGCTGGCATTCTTCAAACAGCACCTCGCTTGAGCGACCGAAGCGGGCAGGGGCCGTCTTTGCCTTTCACGCGCGGCCCTCCGGATCAACGAGCCGAGCGTTCCAGGTAACGCTTGCGCCAGAAAAACACGCTCAGTCCCGCTGCGGTAAAGACCATGGTGCCCATGGCCCACCAAAAGCCGCCCTGGCGGTGAACCAGGGGAATGAACTCAAAGTTCATGCCGAAAATGCCGGCGATCAGGTTCAGCGGCAGAAAGACGGCCGTGAGCACCGTGAGCGTGCGCATGATGTCGTTGGTGCGGTTGCTTTGCAGGGAAAAGTGCATTTGCACCGCAGCCTCGGCGTTCTGCTCCAGCCGGCGCACATGGTGCACCACCCGTTCAATGTGCTCCAGCACATCGCGGCTGCGAACGCGCAACAACTCCAGGCCCCGCTGGCCACCCGTGTCGTCATCGGCTTCCCAGCTCGAGAGCGATTCAATCCAGTCCAGCACCGCCGAGTGCTGGTCTTCGCAAATGTCGTCGAGCTGGTGCAACGACATGCGGGCGTCGAGCAGCGCAGACCAGTTCAGGAATCTCGCCCGGGGCTTGAGCAGCTCGGTTTGCCAGTGGTCGAGTTGCCGCGTGAGTTCGCGGCGCAAATCCAGGTAGCCGTCCACCATGTGGGTCACCACACGCAACATCAAATCGGCCGGGCTGGCGGGCAAGTGGTTCCCCGCGCTGCGCGTACCCGCGTGAGGGGTCGCCAGACTGGGCGCCGACAGCATGCGCTGCGCGTAATGTTCCAGCACCGCGCAACCCGCCGGATGCACGGAAAGAACCACCTTGTCGAAGACCGCGAATCCCACCGGGCTGGTGTCAATGCGCCGCAAAACCGGGGGGCCACCGCGACGCAGAGGCTGGTTGAGCGGGGTGCCTGGGGCAGCCAGATCGGCCTCGGTCTGGCCTGCCGTCAGGCGCCGAAACACCAGCACATCGTAGTCCGATGTGTAGTCAAAGTGCGATGGCAGCTGGTTGTTCAGCAGGTCCGACGTGTGCAGATCGAGCAGTGTCCGTCCGGTCACCGCCTGCAACGTGTTCTGGATGTGGGTCAACTCGACTTCGAACTCGCGCCGCCCACAGGCGATCCAGATAAAACCGTGGGCTGGCGCTCGCTCAGGGCACCCGGGGAGCTCGGTGACGCCATGGGGCTGGATGTGGAAGCAACGCAAGTGGGTGTTCTCGGACGGTGCGGATCAGCGCGACAGCAGGCGTGCTGCATCACGCGCGAAATAGGTCAGCACGCCATCGGCGCCGGCTCGCTTGAACGCCAGCAGGCTTTCCATCATCACCGCGTCGTGGTCCAGCCAGCCGTTCAGGGCCGCGGCCTTGAGCATGGCGTATTCACCGCTCACCTGGTAGGCAAAGGTGGGCACGCGGAACTCGTCCTTCACGCGGCGCACGATGTCCAGGTAAGGCATGCCAGGCTTGACCATCACCATGTCGGCGCCTTCAGCGAGGTCCAGCGCCACCTCGCGCAAGGCCTCATCGCTGTTGCCCGGGTCCATCTGGTACACCTTTTTGTCCGCCTTGCCCAGATTGGCCGCCGAGCCCACCGCATCGCGGAAGGGCCCGTAAAACGCGCTGGCGTATTTGGCGCTGTACGCCATGATGCGCGTGTGCACCAGCCCGCGGGCTTCCAGAGCCTGGCGGATGGCGCCGATGCGGCCGTCCATCATGTCGCTGGGGGCCACCATGTCCACGCCTGCCTCGGCCTGGGTCAGCGCCTGCTGCACCAGAATGTCGACCGTCGGGTCGTTGAGGATGTAGTTGTGCTCATCGAGCAGGCCATCTTGCCCATGGCTGGTGAACGGGTCCAGCGCCACGTCCGTCATCACGCCCAGCTCGGGGAAGCGCTCTTTCAAGGCCCGCACCACGCGCGGCACCAGGCCGTCGGGGTTTGTGGCTTCGCGCCCGTCGGGCGTCTTCAGGGATGCATCAATCACCGGAAACAGCGCCATCACCGGAATGCCCAGCTTCACGCACTCTTCGGCCACGGGCAGCAGCAGGTCCAGGCTCAAGCGGTCGACGCCGGGCATGGAGCCCACGGCCTCTCGGCGTTGAGTACCGTCGAGCACAAACACCGGGTAAATCAGATCGGCCGGGGTCAGGCGGTGCTCTCGCACCAGGTCGCGGGTGAACGAATCGCGGCGCAAACGCCGCGGGCGGGAAAGTGGGAAGGGGGCAGGAGCGTGCATATCGCTATTGTGGCAAAGCTTGGGCCACCGGGAGGTGAGGTCCTTTGGCTTGTTTTGGGATGCGGGTTTGTTGTTTCAATACGTAAAAAGATGGTGGTGATTGAAAATCTCAAGCATTTGTGTTGAACTCAGCTTTCGCAGGAAAACTGCGATACGCTGGGAAACACCCTGCACAATCCGCGCTGAGCGCGGCGTGGCTTTTGCAGGCATTCTCTGAACGAACGTCAAATGGGCTCAAGTCCCTGTGTTGCTGAGAGCCGTTCGGTGGCCTCAACCGAGGGATTTTGCGCCCGGCGTCCCGGTTCTTGCCCTTCATCTCAAGAGTCCCGCCATGCTGCCCACCAAAAAAACCAACAACCCTCCCTCTGGCGCGACCCGCACGGCCGCCGCCGGAACGCCTGACGCAGAGAGCTGGTCCTTGGATGACCATTGGCCCGAGCTGGTCGCTGCGCTGGCAGACCAGTTCACCGAGGGCGTCAGCAGCCTGCAAAATCAGGCCGACCAGTTGCTGGCCAAAGGCCGAATCAACAAGCTGGAGCATCGCGCGCTCAGCATCCCCGCCGAACGCATCAAGCTCGCCGGGGTCAGCGCACAGCAAATCCACCGCTTTTACGCCGGGCGCATCCGCCAGTCCCACGAAAAAGTGGACATGGCCCAGCTGGCCGAAGGCGTTTTGCAGGAGCGCAAGCAGGAGCTCGGCATCTTGGGCATTGCCTTGCGCCGCAAGTTCAAGCCGGTCGAGGTGCTGATCGATCCCACCGTGGCCCATACCTTCCTCAATGCTGTGCTCGACTGGGGCTTGCCGTTTGGCAACCGCGTTGACCTGCGCCTCGATCTCAACGCCTGGCCTCAACATGCCCGCCTGCAGATGCGGGTCTCCAACGACGGTGTGCCACCCTCAAGCGCGGCAACGTCTGACAGCCTCAGCTGGATGCTGATTCGCCAGATCGCTTTGGGCGCCGGTGGCATCGAGATCGAGCGCGATCAGACCAGCGAAGGCGTGAGTTTTACCGCCATGTTCACCCGCACAGTCCAAGCTGTTGATGGCATTTCGGCGGTGGACCTGTCCGACGAGCATTCGTCGATGTTCAAGTCCTTGGCTGGCACCTACGTTCTGACCATTTCCCCCAGCTTGCAGATCCGTGCCGATGTGCGCGATGCCCTGCGGGAGATTGGTATTTCCTCTGACAGTGTGGTGGACTTCCAACAAGCCCGCGACGCTCTCAAAGGCCGCATGCCCAACCTCATCGTTGTGGACTCAGAAATCAAAGACGAAGACTTCGAAAAATTCCGCGATGAGCTGTTGAGGGAGGTGTTTGAGTTCCCCTTCGTGGAAATTTCGCCTGATGACAGTTCTTTTGACATGTCCGGATTCGGTGAGTTTTCAATGGCCAAGGTCGGTCGCGGCAACATTCGGGAGGCCCTGGGCACCGCCGTGATGTTTGAGTTGGCGAAGATGATGTAAGTTGGAGGTATTCAGATTTTGATTTGTGCGGACACCCTGTCAGATTTGACAGGTTTCACGTCGGAAAACCGATTTTTGTTGTAACATTGCACCGGGCTGTCCTTCTGGGCGGCTCCCCGCTTTTCCTCCCTGAGCGGGTGCCTTAGTGTGTGACAGCAAAAAGGCTTCCTGACCCGGCCCCTCAAAGGCTGGGTTTTTTTTCGTCTGCTGTTTTTTCATGCGCTGGTTTTCAGATGCCCTTGCTTTGCGGGGGATCGTCGTGAAAGTGTCTCGGTAGCGCACTACACTGCCCCTCATGCTTTGGGTCAAATCCTTTCACATCGTCTTTGTAGCCAGCTGGTTTGCTGGCCTCTTTTACTTGCCTCGCATCTTTGTCAATCTGGCGATGGTGCCGTCAGAGAGCGTGGCAGAGCGCGAGCGACTGCTGCTCATGGCGCGCAAGCTCATGCGCTTTACGACCCTTCTGGCAGTGCCGGCATTGATCCTGGGTTTGCTGTTGTGGCTGTATTACGGGATTGGGCTGGGCCCCGGCAATGGCTGGATGCACGCCAAATTGCTGACCGTGCTGCTGGTGCTGGGCTATCACCACGCTTGTGGCGTGATGCTGCGCAAGTTTGAGCTGGGCAACAACCGCCGCAACCACGTGTGGTACCGGTGGTTCAACGAGGCGCCGGTGATCATGCTCGTGGTCGTGGTGGTGCTGGTTGTGGTCAAACCTTTCTGAGCGGGTCAACAGGCCCCGGACGGACATGAACCAGCGCTCCTCTGCCTGGCCGCTGGCGCTGGTGTTTGCCGCGCTGGTGCTGTATGCGAGCCTGTATCCATTTGAGGGCTGGCGGTTCCAGGGCGCGCAGCCCCTGCACTTCATCAATGAGCCGTGGCCCAAATACTGGACCCGTTTTGACGTGGTAGCCAACCTGCTGGGTTATGCCCCTTTGGGCTTTCTGGTCGCACTGGCCATGCTGCGCTCGGGAGCCGGTCGCTGGTCCTGGCCTGTGGCGGCCGGGGTGCCCGCGATCCTCTCGCTGCTCATCGAATCGGTGCAGTCGTACCTGCCCATGCGCGTGCCGTCCAACCTCGATCTGGCGTTGAACGCTGGCGGTGCGGTGATGGGCGCCACCGCCGCAGTGCTTTTGGAACGCTTGGGTGGGTTGCGGCGCTGGAGCCAGCTCCGGGCCGATTGGCTGGTGCCGCACGCCCAGGGATCGCTGGTGCTGCTGGCTTTGTGGCCAATGGCTTTGTTGTACCCGGTATCCGTGCCTTATGGCTTGGGGCAGGTCTGGACCCGGGTGGAGACGGGGTTGGTTCGATTGCTGGATGGCACGCCATTCCTGGCTTGGCTGCCTGTGCGACCCGCCCCGCCAGCGCCCCTGAGCCTGTTGGCCGAGGCCTTTTGTGTGGGGCTGGCGTTGTTGACGCCCTTGTTGATGGGCTACGCAGACGTGCGCACCGCTTGGCGCCGGGGCGTGTTCTTGTGCCTGTTCTTTGTGTGCGCGCTGGGCGCGGCCGCCCTGTCCTCGGCCCTGACCTTCGGGCCGGCACAAGCCTGGGCCTGGCTCACGCCGCAAGCCGAGCTGGGCTTGCTCATGGCCCTGGCGGGTGGTCTTTTAACCCTGGGTCTGCCCGAACGATGGTGTCAGTTGCTGATGCTGCTTTTCCTGGTCACGTTCCTCACCTTGCTCAACAGTGCGCCCGACAGCCCCTATTTTGAAGAATCCCTCCATCTGTGGGAGCAGGGGCGTTTCATCCGCTTTCATGGCTTGTCCCAGTGGCTGGGCTGGATCTGGCCCTTTGTCGCACTGTTCCTCGGTCTGCGGGCCCTGGCGCGTCCGCCTGCGCCCACATCGGCGTGAGGAAGCACAGCCCCGGGTCTGGCGATCGACAGTGGCTTTTCATCTGTAACGTTGTCATAACCGGCAGTCTCCTAGAATCAAGCCATGGACCAGGACCCTTCTTCTTACTACCAGCGCCACATCTTCTTCTGCCTCAATCAGCGCGAAGGCGGTGAGAACTGCTGCGCGCAGCACAAGGCCCAGGCCGCGTTTGATCGGTGTAAGTCCCAGGCGAAATCGCTGGGATTGCTGGGGCAGGGCAAGGTGCGGGTCAACAAGGCGGGCTGCCTTGACCGTTGCGCCGGCGGCCCCATCGCCGTGGTCTATCCCGAAGCGGTCTGGTACAGCTACGTCGACGAGAGCGACATCGACGAGATCGTGCAATCCCATCTGCGCGACGGCGTGGTGGTTGAGCGCCTGGTCACGCCCCCAGACGTGGGCCGCTGATCACGCAATGAACGCACAAACCGAAAACCTCATCCACCCCGGCCCCTGGGGTGCTATCGAGATCGCGATCGACCGCCCCGCAGGCATCTCCCGCGGCACAGCCGTCCTGGCCCATCCCCATCCCTTGCACGGCGGCACCCTGACCAACAAAGTGGTTCAGACCCTGGCCCGTGCCTGTGTGCTCACCGGGTGGACCGCCGTGCGCTTCAATTTTCGCGGTGTGGGGCAGAGCGCTGGTCTCTGGGATGAAGGGCGTGGCGAATGTGACGACCTGCTGGCCGTTGTGGAGGCCTTTGCGCCCGAAGGGCCCTTGTGTCTCGCCGGATTTTCGTTTGGCGCATTTGTGACCAGCAACGCCGCAGCGCGCCTTCACCCCAGCCGCGATCTGCAGCAACTGGTGCTGGTCGGTACCGCGACCAGCCGTTTCGACACCGCGCCCGTCGCTCCGGAACTTCATCCGTGCACATTGGTCATCCATGGCGAAGCGGACGACACCGTCCCGCTGGCTTCGGCGATGGACTGGGCCAGGCCCCAATCCTTGCCCGTTCTGGTGATCCCGGGCGGCGGACATTTTTTCCATGGCCAATTGCCGCTGCTGCGGGAAATGGTCGTGCGTCATTTGCGGGCTTGAGCGCAGGCCCCTGGTTTTTTAACTTTTCTACTGTCAGGAATCGATTTTGTTTCGTCGTCTGTTGGCCCGAGTGGCCCTGGTTTTGAGCGCAACGGTGGCTTTCTCTGCCGCCGCCCAACCCCCCAAGCCTCCTGAAATTGCTGCCCGTGCCTACCTGCTGATGGATGTGACCTCGGGTCAGGTGCTGGCTTCCCGCGATGCCGACAAACCTGTCGAGCCCGCGTCGCTCACCAAGTTGATGACGGCGTACGTCGCCTTCGATGCCCTGAAGGCCGGCAAGATCACCCTCACCCAGACTTTTCCTGTGAGTGAAAAAGCCTGGCGCATGCCCGGCTCGCGCATGTTCATCGATCCCAAGATGCAAGTGCCCGTCGAAGATTTGCTGAAGGGCTTGATCGTGCAGTCCGGCAACGACGCCTCGATGGCGCTGGCCGAAGGTATCGGTGGCAGTGAGGAGCGTTTCGTCGAGCTGATGAACCAGCAAGCCAAGGTGCTGGGCATGACCAACACCAGCTACAAGAACCCGGAAGGCCTGACCGTGGCCGGCCACACCACCACCGCCAACGACCTGGCGCGCCTGGCGACCCGGTTGATGAAAGATTTCCCGGAGTACGTGGTCTATTACGCCATCCAGCACTACCGCTATCCTGGTACTCCCAAGGCCAACGACACCAACCGCAACCTGTTGCTGTTCCGTGACCCTACGGTCGACGGCCTGAAAACCGGCCACACCGATGCAGCCGGCTATTGCCTGGTCGCCACCGCCCACCGCCCGGTCCCTGGACTGGGTGAAGGCGCGGCAGGTGAACGCCGCCTTTTAAGCGTGTTGCTGGGTGGCTCAAGCGAAAGCGTTCGGGCCACGGAAAGCCAGAAACTGCTGAACTGGGGTTACACCGCATTTGACGCGGTTCGCCTGGCCCAAGCCGGTGAGCCCGTGGCCACGCCCAAGGTCTGGAAAGGCAAGTCACCCGTGGTCAAGCTGGGCCGTTCCGAAGGTGTGGTGGTGTCCGTGCCCGCTGGTGAAGGCGCGCGCATCAAGACCGAAATCTCGCGCCCCGAGCCGCTCGTCGCCCCCTTGCTCAAAGGTCAGAGCCTCGGCGCCGTCCGCGTGATGCTGGCCAGCGGCGAGCCCGTGACCGAGGTGCCCTTGACCGTGCTGGAGACTGTGGAAGAAAGCGGCATCGTCGGCCGAGCCTGGGATGCCCTGCGCCTCTGGATTCAGTAGGAGGCGGGCGGCGCCCGATTGCCCGGGCCTGCTCCCTGAAAAGCCGCCTGCCGGGCGGCTTTTCAGGCGCGCTGAGGCATGCGGCCAGAAAATGCTTTGCAGGTTTCCAGGTGTCGTGCTACAGTCGAGGGCTTTTCGGAAACTTCCGAGAAGCATTCGTTTTCGCTTTTTTTCTAGACGTTTAGGGACGTTCATGCCAACCATCAATCAACTCGTGCGCCACGGCCGGGAGGTCGAGAAGACCAAATCCAAGAGCCCGGCCATGGAGAATTCTCCACAGCGTCGCGGTGTCTGCACCCGTGTGTACACCACGACTCCCAAGAAGCCTAACTCCGCTCTGCGTAAGGTTGCCAAAGTGCGCCTGACCAACGGTTTTGAGGTGATTTCCTACATCGGCGGTGAAGGCCACAATCTGCAGGAACACAGCGTCGTGCTGGTTCGCGGCGGTCGTGTCAAAGACTTGCCCGGTGTGCGTTACCACATCGTCCGTGGTTCGCTTGATTTGCAAGGCGTGAAAGACCGCAAGCAGTCGCGCTCCAAGTACGGTGCGAAGAAGCCAAAAGCCAAGTAATTCTGGTCTGCTGGTAAGAAGAGATTTTCGGTGCTGTTTGCCGCGTGGCGCGGTGAAATCGGCGTAGTGACCCGGAGCCTGCAATGTCGTGGGTGGGTCGAGTAAGTGAGAGTCAGGCTTGTCTCTCGCGGTGTCTGCCAAGGCGCCAACTGAAGCAAATTTAGAGGTGAAAAAATGCCACGTCGTCGCGAAGTCCCTAAACGTGAAATCCTGCCGGATCCCAAGTTCGGCAATGTCGAGCTCTCCAAGTTCATGAACGTGATCATGGAAGGCGGCAAAAAAGCTGTCGCCGAGCGCATCATTTATGGTGCCCTGGAGCAGATCGAGAAGAAGACCGGTAAAGACCCGGTTGAGGCGTTCTCCGTTGCCATCAACAACGTGAAGCCCATGGTGGAAGTCAAGTCCCGCCGCGTGGGTGGTGCCAACTACCAGGTGCCTGTTGAAGTGCGCCCGGTCCGTCGTCTGGCTTTGTCCATGCGCTGGATCAAGGAAGCCGCCCGCAAGCGCAGCGAGAAGTCCATGGCCATGCGCCTGGCCAACGAGCTGATCGAAGCCACTGAAGGCCGTGGTGGTGCCATGAAAAAGCGTGACGAAGTTCACCGCATGGCCGAAGCCAACAAGGCGTTCAGCCACTTCCGTTTCTGATTCGGGCGCTGTCCGCTCCGTCTCATTTAACCTGACCTGAGAGCCCGCGTCCCTTGAAAAAGGGCGGCGGGCTCGATCCCCTTTTGGAGTATTTGCATGTCTCGCAACACGCCCCTTGAGCGCTACCGCAATATCGGTATTTCTGCGCACATCGACGCTGGTAAAACCACCACCACCGAACGCATCCTGTTTTACACGGGTGTGAACCACAAGATCGGTGAAGTGCACGATGGTGCTGCCACCATGGACTGGATGGAGCAGGAGCAGGAGCGTGGCATCACGATCACGTCCGCTGCCACGACCTGTTTCTGGAAGGGCATGGATCTCAACTACGAAGAGCACCGCTTCAACATCATCGACACCCCCGGCCACGTCGACTTCACCATTGAAGTCGAGCGTTCCATGCGGGTGCTTGACGGTGCTTGCATGGTGTACTGCGCTGTGGGCGGCGTGCAGCCCCAGTCGGAAACCGTCTGGCGCCAGGCCAACAAATACAAGGTGCCTCGTCTGGCCTTTGTGAACAAGATGGACCGCACCGGTGCCAACTTCTTCAAGGTCGTCGAGCAGATGAAGCTGCGCCTGAAGGCCAGCCCAGTCGTGATCGTGATCCCAATCGGCGCCGAAGAAAACTTCAAGGGCGTGGTTGATCTGATCAAGATGAAGGCCATCTACTGGGACGAAGCTTCCCAGGGCATGAAGTTTGAGTACCGCGAAATTCCCGCTGAACTCCAGGCGCAAGCCGAAGAGTGGCGCGAGAAGATGGTCGAGGCAGCCGCCGAAGCCAGCGAAGAATTCATGAACAAGTACCTTGAAGAAGGTACCTTGACCGAGGCCGAAATCAAGCTGGGTATCCGCACCCGCACGCTGGCTGCTGAGATTCAGCCCATGCTGTGCGGCACGGCTTTCAAGAACAAGGGCGTGCAGCGCATGCTCGACGCTGTTGTTGATTTCCTGCCTTCGCCTGTGGATATCCCGCCTGTTCGTGGCACCGACGAAGACGAAGAGCCTGTCACCCGCCGTCCTGCGGATGACGAGAAGCTGTCTGCTCTGGCATTCAAGTTGATGACCGACCCCTATGTGGGCCAGTTGACCTTCGTGCGCGTCTATTCCGGCGTGCTGAAAAAGGGCGACTCGGTGTTCAACCCCGTCAAGGGCAAGAAAGAGCGTATCGGCCGTATCGTGCAGATGCACGCCAACAACCGCCTCGAAGTTGAAGAAATTCGTGCCGGCGACATCGCTGCTTGTGTGGGTCTGAAAGATGTGACCACGGGTGAAACCCTGTGCGATCCTGACGACATCATCATGCTCGAGCGCATGGTCTTCCCTGAGCCCGTGATTGCACAGGCCGTGGAACCAAAGACCAAGGCTGACCAGGAAAAAATGGGTATCGCCCTGCAGCGTCTGGCTGCAGAAGATCCATCTTTCCGTGTCAAGACCGACGAAGAATCGGGTCAGACCATCATCGCCGGTATGGGCGAGCTGCACCTGGAAATCATCGTCGACCGCATGAAGCGCGAATTTGGCGTGGAAGCCAACGTGGGCAAGCCACAAGTGGCCTACCGCGAAACCATTCGCAAGACCATCGAAGACTCCGAAGGCAAGTTTGTTCGTCAATCGGGCGGTAAAGGTCAATACGGCCACGTCGTCTTCAAGATCGAGCCAAACGAGCCCGGCAAGGGCTTCGAATTCGTCGATGCCATCAAAGGTGGTGTGGTTCCTCGCGAATACATCCCTGCGGTGGAAAAGGGTGTGATCGAAGCCCTGACGACCGGTGTGTTGGCCGGCTACCCTGTGGTTGACGTCAAGGTCACGCTGCACTTCGGTTCGTATCACGACGTGGACTCTTCCGAAATGGCCTTCAAGATGGCTGCCATCTTTGGTTTCAAAGAAGGTTGCCGCAAAGCCAGCCCGGTGATCCTCGAGCCCATGATGGCCGTGGAAGTTGAGACGCCAGAAGACTACGCCGGCAACGTGATGGGCGATTTGTCCAGCCGCCGCGGCATGGTGCAGGGCATGGAAGACATGGTCGGTGGTGGCAAGGCCATCAAGGCCGAAGTGCCACTGTCCGAAATGTTCGGCTACTCA
This sequence comes from Hydrogenophaga sp. PAMC20947, assembly GCF_004795855.1. Taxonomy (NCBI): domain Bacteria; kingdom Pseudomonadati; phylum Pseudomonadota; class Betaproteobacteria; order Burkholderiales; family Comamonadaceae; genus Hydrogenophaga; species Hydrogenophaga sp. PAMC20947. Next base: position 3,496,009 of record NZ_CP039252.1, on the reverse strand, counting down.
ACCACGCTGCGTTCCGCAACGCAAGGCCGTGCCACGTACTCCATGGAGTTCAAGCACTACGCCGAAGCACCGCGCAACGTGGCAGAAGCCATCGTCGCTTCGCGAGCCAAGTAAGCACCTCCCGCCCAGGTCGCAGCAGGTCCGGCTATGCCGGCCTGTCAGCGAGGCCCCCTTGAGGGAGTGCCGCGCACTGCGCGGCCCAGGGGTGGGGGAATTTTTTTGTCTTCGGCGCCGCGCAAGCGGTTGGTCTGCTGCCCGTGGCGGCCAGTGCCGGAAACGTAAAACCAACACGGGCTTTGTTCTTTACAGAGGTAATTGAAATGGGAAAAGAGAAATTTGAACGGACCAAGCCGCACGTCAACGTGGGCACCATTGGTCACGTTGACCACGGCAAGACCACCCTGACGGCGGCCATCACGACCGTGCTGGCCAAGAAGTTTGGTGGCTCGGCCAAGGCCTACGACCAGATCGACGCAGCGCCCGAAGAGAAGGCCCGCGGCATCACCATCAACACCGCCCACGTTGAGTACGAAACGGCCAACCGCCATTACGCTCACGTTGACTGCCCAGGCCACGCCGATTATGTGAAAAACATGATCACCGGTGCCGCGCAGATGGACGGCGCCATTTTGGTGTGTTCCGCCGCTGACGGCCCAATGCCCCAGACCCGCGAACACATTCTGTTGTCCCGCCAGGTGGGCGTGCCTTACATCATCGTCTTCCTGAACAAGGCCGACATGGTGGACGACGCCGAATTGCTGGAGCTGGTCGAAATGGAAGTGCGCGAGCTCTTGTCCAAGTACGACTTCCCCGGTGACGACACCCCCATCATCCACGGTTCCGCCAAGCTCGCCCTGGAAGGCGACACGGGCCCATTGGGTGAAGAGGCCATCATGAAGCTGGCCGATGCACTGGACAACTACATTCCCCTGCCAGAGCGTGCTGTTGACGGCGCGTTCCTGATGCCAGTGGAAGACGTGTTCTCGATCTCCGGTCGCGGCACTGTGGTGACCGGCCGTATCGAGCGCGGTATCGTCAAAGTCGGCGAAGAAATCGAAATCGTCGGTATCGCTGACACCCAGAAGACCACCTGCACGGGCGTGGAAATGTTCCGCAAGCTGCTGGACCAGGGTCAAGCGGGCGACAACGTCGGTATCTTGCTGCGCGGCACCAAGCGTGAAGACGTGCAGCGCGGCCAAGTGCTGTGCAAGCCCGGCTCCATCAAGCCCCACACCCACTTCACGGGCGAGATCTATGTCTTGTCCAAAGACGAAGGTGGCCGTCACACGCCTTTCTTCAACAACTACCGTCCCCAGTTCTACTTCCGCACAACGGACGTGACGGGTGCGATCGAGTTGCCAGAAGGCAAAGAGATGGTGATGCCTGGTGATAACGTGTCGATCACTGTGAAGCTGATCAACCCCATCGCCATGGAAGAAGGTCTGCGTTTCGCTATCCGCGAAGGTGGCCGTACCGTCGGCGCCGGTGTGGTTGCCAAGATCATTGCTTAAGGGGAAGTCGCATGGCCACCAAGCAAAAAATCCGCATCCGCCTCAAAGCGTTTGACTACAAACTGATCGATACCTCGGCCGCCGAGATCGTTGAAACTGCCAAGCGCACCGGTGCGATCGTCAAGGGCCCCGTGCCACTGCCGACCCGCATGAAGCGTTTTGACATCCTGCGTTCGCCGCACGTCAACAAGACCAGCCGCGATCAGCTCGAAATCCGCACGCACCAGCGTCTGATGGACATCGTGGACCCTACCGACAAGACGGTGGATGCCTTGATGAAGCTCGACCTGCCTGCAGGTGTGGACGTCGAAATCAAGCTGCAGTAATGCCGCTTGTGTAAGTCCCGCCAATCTGTGGTTGGTGGGACTTGCGGAAAAAACGCCTGCTGGTTATACTCGCAGGCTTTCCTGTCTTTTGGCAGGAAGAGACAAGTAGGGGGCGTCAAGTCATTTCAATGGCTGCGCCATTCGCCGCGGAGGCCTTTCAGGAGGTCCCCGCATCATCAGCCCCGGCCAATTGCAGTCGGGAACGGAGAAAAAAATGAGTCTTAGCAACTCCCTCGGGTTGTTGGGTCGCAAGGTTGGCATGATGCGCCTGTTCACCGATGATGGGGATTCAGTTCCTGTCACGGTGGTCGACGTGTCCAACAACCGTGTGACGCAAGTCAAAACTCAAGCCAATGATGGCTACGATGCGTTGCAGGTCACCTTTGGTGCCCGCCGTGCGTCCCGCGTAACCAAGCCTATCGCAGGCCACCTGGCCAAGGCCGGTGTTGAAGCGGGTGAGATCATCCAAGAATTCCGCGTCGCTTCTGACGTCGCTGCCCAGTACCCTGCGGGTGCTGTGGTGACTGCTACTGCAGTCTTTGCGGCTGGCCAGAAGGTGGACGTGCAAGGTACTTCGATCGGTAAAGGCTTTGCCGGCACCATCAAGCGCCACAACATGCGCTCGCAGCGTGCGTCGCACGGTAACAGCCGCTCGCACAATGTGCCCGGCTCTATCGGTATGGCTCAGGATCCTGGCCGCGTGTTTCCTGGCAAACGGATGACCGGCCACATGGGCGATCAAACGAAAACCATTCAAAACTTGGACATCTTCCGCATTGACGAAGCCCGTCAACTGCTGATGATCCGTGGCGCTGTGCCTGGTGCCAACGGCGGTTTCCTGACCGTTCGTGCTGCCATCAAGGCCAAGCCCTCCAATGCGGCCGACAAGGGAGCAAACTGATGCAAGTTGAACTCCTGAATGACCAAGGTCAAGCAGCGTCCAAAATGGACCTGCCCGAAACCGTGTTTGGCCGCGACTACAACGAAGCGCTGATTCACCAGCTGGTGGTGGCTTATCAAGCCAACGCCCGCCAGGGTACGCGTGCTCAAAAGGGCCGCGACCAAGTCAATCACTCGACGAAGAAGCCGTTCAAGCAAAAAGGCACGGGTCGCGCTCGTGCTGGTATGACTTCCTCGCCCATCTGGCGCGGAGGCGGCCGTGCTTTCCCAAACAAGCCCGACGAAAACTTCACCCAGAAGATCAACAAGAAGATGTACCGCGCCGGTATGGCTTCGATCTTCTCGCAGTTGGTTCGCGAAGGCCGTCTGGCGGTTGTGGATTCCATCAAACTGGACTCCCCAAAAACCAAAACTTTGGCAGCCAAGTTCAAAGCCCTGAACATGCAGTCGGTCCTCGTGATCACTGACGAAGTGGACGAGAACCTGTACCTGGCTTCGCGCAACCTGCCCAACGTCCTGATCGTTGAGCCGCGTTACGCTGATCCGCTGTCGCTGGTGCACTACAAGAAGGTGATTGTCACCAAGGGTGCCCTTGACCAGTTGAAGGAGATGTTCGCATGAACGTCACAAAATACGACGAAGGCCGTTTGATGCAGGTGCTGGTTGCACCCATCGTGTCCGAAAAAGCCACGCAAGTGGCCGAGCAAACCAACGCTGTGTTGTTCAAGGTCTTGCGCGATGCGTCCAAGCCCGAGATCAAGGCCGCTGTGGAATTGATGTTCAAGGTTGAAGTTCAAGGCGTGTCCGTGCTCAACCAAAAGGGCAAGGCCAAGCGCTTTGGTAAATCCATGGGCCGCCGCGATCACGTTCGCAAGGCTTATGTGACGCTGAAGCCCGGTCAAGAACTGAACTTCAGTGGGGAGGCTGCGTAATCATGGCTGTCATTAAGATGAAACCAACCTCACCAGGCCGTCGCGGCATGGTGAAGGTCACGCGTGACCACCTCCACAAAGGTGAGGGTTACGCACCCTGCTGGAACCACAATTCCAGAAGGCCGGCCGTAACAACAACGGTCACATCACGGTTCGCCACAAAGGCGGTGGTCACAAGCACCACTACCGCGTGGTTGATTTCCGTCGCATCAAGGACAACATCCCTGCGAAGGTCGAGCGTATCGAATACGACCCGAACCGCACGGCTCACATTGCCTTGGTGTGCTACGCCGACGGCGAGCGCCGCTACATCATCGCCCCCCGTGGCGTTGAAGTGGGCGCCACGCTGTTGTCGGGTTCCGAGTCGCCAATTCGCGTTGGCAACACGCTGCCCATCCGCAACATCCCAGTCGGTTCCACCATCCACTGCATCGAACTGCAAGTCGGTAAAGGCGCTCAAATCGCCCGCTCCGCTGGCGCTTCCGCTGTGCTGCTGGCCCGCGAAGGCATCTACGCCCAGGTGCGTATGCGCTCGGGTGAAGTTCGCAAAATCCACGTGGATTGCCGCGCAACCATTGGTGAAGTGTCCAACCAGGAACACAGCCTGCGTCGCCTGGGTAAAGCCGGTGTCAAGCGTCACATGGGTATCCGCCCAACCGTGCGCGGTACCGCGATGAACCCAGTCGATCACCCACACGGTGGTGGCGAAGGCAAGACCGGCGAAGGCCGTGCACCAGTGGATCCATGGGGCAACCTGACCAAGGGCTACCGCACCCGCAACAACCGCCGCACGCAGTCGATGATCGTCTCGCGTCGCAAGAGCAAGAAGTAAAGGGCTGACAAAATGAGTCGTTCACTTAAAAAAGGCCCTTTCATTGACCATCATCTGATGGCCAAGGTTGAAAAGGCTGTTGCCACCAAAGACAAGAAACCTGTCAAGACCTGGTCGCGCCGCTCCATGATCTTGCCCGATTTCATCGGGCTGACCATTGCCGTGCACAACGGCAAGCAGCACATTCCAGTTTTCATCACCGATCAGATGGTTGGACACAAGCTCGGCGAGTTTTCGCTGACGCGTACGTTCAAAGGCCATCCGGCTGACAAAAAAGCGAAGAAGTAAGGACCAACCATGAGTACAGAAACTCGCTCCATCGTTCGCGGTGTGCGCCTGTCGGTTGACAAAGGCCGCCTCGTCGCTGATCTGATTCGCGGCAAGAAAGTTGACCAAGCGCTCAACATTCTTGCGTTCACGCAGAAAAAAGCCGCTGGCATCGTCAAGAAAGCTCTGGAGTCGGCTATTGCCAACGCCGAGCACAATGACGGCGCTGACATCGATGAATTGAAGGTCACAACCATCTACATCGAGCAAGGCACCACGCTCAAGCGTTTCTCGGCCCGCGCCAAAGGCCGCGGCAACCGCATCAGCAAACCCACCTGTCACATTTATGTGACGGTTGGAAACTGAAGAGGTCACAGGAATATGGGACAAAAAATCAACCCTACGGGGTTCCGCCTCGCGATCTCCCGCAACTGGGCCAGCCGCTGGTACGCAAGCAACCGTGATTTCGCGGGCATGCTCGCCGAAGACATCAAGGTGCGTGAGTACCTCAAGGGCAAGCTGAAGAACGCCGCCGTTTCGCGCGTCGTGATTGAGCGCCCTGCCAAGAACGCACGCATCACCATTTACTCGGCACGTCCGGGCGTGGTGATCGGCAAGAAGGGCGAGGACATCGAGCGCCTGAAGAAAGAACTGGCTGCCAAGCTGGGCGTGCCTGTCGCGGTCAACATCGAAGAAGTGCGCAAGCCTGAAATCGATGCCAAACTGATCGCCGACAGCATCACGCAGCAGCTCGAGAAGCGCATCATGTTCCGTCGCGCCATGAAGCGTGCGATGCAGAACGCCATGCGTCTGGGTGCCCAGGGCATCAAGATCATGTCTTCTGGTCGTCTGAACGGTATTGAAATCGCTCGTTGCGAGTGGTACCGCGAAGGCCGTGTGCCACTTCACACCCTGCGTGCTGATATCGACTACGGTACGTCCGAAGCCAAGACCACCTACGGCATCATCGGTGTCAAGGTCTGGGTTTACAAGGGCGATTACCTGGGTCGCAACGATGCGCCTGCGGTAGCCGATACGCCTCGTCCAGAGGAAGATCGTCGCCCTCGTGGCCCGCGCCGTGAGCGTCCAGCTGGTCCGCCAGCTCGCGCCGCAGTGCGTCGCCCCGGTGCCAACGCCGCTCCGGCCGATGGCAGCGACAAGCCTGCAGAAGCCACCGCTGGTGCTGATGCAGATACGAAATCCGCCGTTAAGCGCGTTCGTAAAGACGCACCCGCAGAGGCATCTGCGGACGGCAAAGGAGAATAAACATGCTGCAACCTGCACGTCGCAAGTTCCGTAAGGAACAAAAAGGCCGCAACACGGGCGTCGCTACCAGCGGCGCAACCGTGGCATTCGGTGACTTCGGTTTGAAGTCCACCGATCGCGGTCGCCTCACGGCCCGTCAGATCGAAGCCGCACGCCGTGCGATTTCCCGTCACGTCAAACGTGGCGGCCGTATCTGGATCCGCGTGTTTCCGGACAAGCCGATTTCCCAAAAACCTGCCGAAGTCCGTATGGGCAACGGTAAGGGTTCGGTTGAGTACTACGTGGCTGAAATTCAGCCAGGCAAAGTGCTCTACGAAATCGTCGGTGTGCCAGAACAGCTGGCCCGTGAAGCTTTCACGCTGGCAGCCGCCAAACTTCCTTTGCGCACCACATTCGTGACGCGCATGCTGGGTCAGTGATTCAGGAGACTATCAAATGAAAACTGCTGATCTGCGCAAAAAGGATGTGGCCGGCCTCGAAGCCGAAGTGAAATCGCTGCAAAAGGCCCATTTCGGCCTTCGCATGCAAAAAGCCACGCAACAACTCAACAACACCGCAACGCTCGGCGATACCCGCCGTGACATTGCTCGCGCCAAGACTATTCTTGCCGAGCAACAGCGTGCTGCGGCCGCCGGCAAATAAGGAGCGAACCCATGACGGAAGCAAAAACCTCCCTCAAGCGCACCTTGATTGGCAAGGTGGTCAGTGACAAACGTGCGAAGACCGTAACGGTTCTCGTTGAGCGACGTGTGAAACACGAGCTCTACGACAAGATCGTTGCCAAGTCGAGCAAGTACCATGCACACGACGAAACTGGCGAGTACAAGACGGGCGACGTGATCGAGATCACTGAAAGCCGTCCACTGTCCAAAACCAAGAACTGGGTTGCGACCCGCTTGGTGCAAAAGGCCGCACTGGTCTGATGACCTTTGCGCTGCTGACAGCGCGCCATTGAAAAGCGACCGACAATCTCGGTCGCTTTTTCTATTTCTGGCCCTGGTGTTTCAGGGCCTCCAAACAGGCCGAAAGGCCGCACACACAAGGAGCTTTGCATGATTCAGGTTGGCGACAAGATTCCCGCAGCGACGTTGATGGAATACGTTGAAGTGGAGGGCAATGGCTGCAGCATCGGCCCCAATCCGGTGGACACCACCAAGGCCTCTGCGGGCAAGACCATTGCCTTGTTTGCCTTGCCTGGCGCCTTCACGCCCACGTGCTCGGCACAGCACGTGCCTGGCTACATCCAGAACTTCGAAGCTCTCAAGGCCGCTGGTGTGGACGAGATCTGGTGCCTGAGCGTGAATGATGCGTTTGTGATGGGTGCCTGGGCGCGTGATCAGCAGACCGGCACCAAGGTGCGCATGCTGGCCGACGGCGATGCGGCATTCGCCAAAGCCACTGGCCTGACGCTCGATCTGACTGGCAAGGGCCTGGGATTGCGCAGCAACCGCTACTCGATGCTGCTCAAAGACGGTGTGGTGACGACGCTGAACATTGAAGGCCCTGGGAAATTCGAGGTCAGCGACGCGACCACCCTGCTGGGACAGGTCAAAGGCTGATAGCTGTTGATGATGCTGGGCTGCGGGTGATCCATCCGCACCCAGTTGGGCCAAAAAAACCACGACGCTCAGGCGATCCGTGGTTTTTTTTCGCCGACGTCAAAGGAGAGGCCGGTTGGCCAGATTCGCCATCAGGTAGTGCGCCCCGGGAATCGGGTTGAGGTAGTAGGGTGCGACCTCGACAAAACCGGCTTCGTGGTACAGGCCACGGGCGGTTTCCATGTCACTCAGGGTATCTAGCAGCATGGTTGCGTAGCCCGCAACCTGGGCCTGGGCCATGGTGCGATCGACCATTTGACGGCCCAGGCCCAAACCACGGTAGGCAGGACGAACGAACAACCGTTTCATTTCGCAAGCGTTCAGGTGATCGCTATTGACCAAGGGTCGAAATGCACAGCAGGCCGCAGGCAAGCCGTCTACGAAGGCCAGCAGCAATTCACCCAGGGGCTCTGTGTAGACACCCGGCAGCCCGCGCACTTCTTCATCAAAGCCCTGAAAGCACAAATCAATCCCCAGCTGCGCCTGGTAGTCAACAAACAGGGCGCGGACGGTGTCGGTGTCTTCCTGCGTGCGAACCAGGCGCCATTCAATGTGGGCTGGGCCGTTCTCGGTCATGAAGGATGGAGCGAAGGTGGGTGTGGTATGACTATACACAGGGAGTGATCGAGGCCCCTATCTGGCTGCAGGGGCTCGTTACCCACCCAATGCCACCAGGCGGTTCACCACGGTTGCACACAGCACCAGGACCACCAGGGCGCTGATCCGCGATGCCGCCGTGTCTCGACTGGAGCGTGCAGCTTGAGCGAGGCGTTTGTCCCCGGTGAGCATGGGCCGGACCAGGTCGCTCTTTTTGGCCCACCGGTAAAAAGCGATCGCCAACAGGTGCAAAACCACCAACCCAATCACCAGGAACTTGCCGACATTCTTGTGGTAACTGGTGGCTGCACCCACCCAATCGGAAGCCACCAGCGCCGTCAGCGGCCCGGCAAAGGCGATATCGTCGTCGCTGAACAGGCCGCTGCCGACCTGCACAAACAACACCAGAAGCAACGCAAAGACAGACAGGGCGCCTGTCGGGGTGTGTCCCACGCCTTCCTCGGGCCGTGCATGGCCGCGCAGGTAGGCCAGCAGTCTCGAGGGGCGGTAAATGAAGCTGCTGAAGCGAGACCAATGGCCGCCAACCAGACCCCAGACCAGGCGGAACAGCAGCAGGGTGAGCACGCTGTAACCCAGTCGGAAATGCCAGTTCATCCAGTTGCCACCGATGTTTGCGGTGATCACCTGACCAATGACGCAGACCGCCAGAGCCCAATGGAACAAACGGGTAGGGAGATCCCAGACGCGGACGGTGTGCATGGCTCAAGTTTGCCTCAAAACGCGCCCGTTGCAACAGGGGGCAGGGCGTACTTTCTGGAAAACACAGGGCCATGGAGCCGCCCGTCGCTTCAAGGGGCAAGGCGGCGTCCAGACAAGGATCGCCATGGAACTTCGTCTTTCGTTCTAAACTCCAGCGAAGGTGGCGGGCCGCCGCCCCTTTTGTTCAACCCCCCGATCAGGAGCCGTCATGAAATTGTTCGCCCCTTTGGCATTGACTCTTGCTGTTGTGACTTTGTCTTCGCCCGCGCATGCGCAATTCCAGAAACCAGAAGATGCGGTGAAGTACCGCAAAGCCGCGATGACCGTGATGGGCGCGCATTTTGGACGTGTGGGCGCCATGGCCAATGGCAAGGTGCCCTTTGACGCCAAGGTAGCCGCCGACAACATGGCGGTGGTCGAAACCATGAGCAAGCTGCCCTGGCCGGGATTTGTGGCGGGGACAGACAAGGGCGACACACGCGCACTGCCCGAGATCTGGACCGAGGCCGCCGACTTCAAAGCGGGGGCAGACAAGCTGCAATCCGAGGTGAGCAAGCTCACTTCCGCGACCAAGACCGGCAATCTGGATGCCGTCAAAACCGCATTTGGGGCGGTGGGCCAGACCTGCAAAGCTTGCCACGACGACTACCGGAAAGACTGAGCGGGAAACACCGGCCCTTGCTGCTTCCTGCAGTGATCCCTCCACCCCTGAGGCTGGGCGGGGGCGGGTACAAGCCGGCCTCAGCCCTGCGTGAGCAGCTGTTCAATCAGTTGATGGAGGGCGGTCATATCGGGCTCGCCCACAAAGCGTTTCACAATCATCCCCTGCCTGTCGAGCAGGTAGGTGGTGGGGGTGAGTTTCACATCGCCCCAGGACTGGGCAATTTCGCCGGTGTTGTCTATCGCCACTTTGAAGGGCAATTGCCGCGTTTGAGCGAAGTTGACGACAAATCGGGGCTCGTCGTAACTCATGGCGACCGCCACCGTTTCGTAGCCCCGGTCTTTGAACTTGTTGTGCGTGTCGACCAGGGCGGGCATTTCCTTGACACAGCTGACGCAGGACGTCGCCCAGAAATTGACGAGAGTGACTTTGCCTTTGAGCTGGCTGGTGCTGGTTTTGCTGCCGTCGAGCAAGACAAAGGTCGATTCCGGAGCGGACTCTTTTGTGCCGCAAGCCGCCAGAATGAACAAGGCAGAGGTCGCAAGACCAATGCTCAACAGGGCGCGACGGGTAGACGTGAACAAGGCGGACATAAGGGGCAAGCAGACGGTGTGAGGCGGTTTCTTTGTGAGGACAGGATCGTCTTGAAGTTCCTGCGGGTAGCGCAATTGCCCCGACGGGCAGCGATCGCCGGCGGCTACTTCAGCCGTTTGCGGGCTTCCTGTAACCGAGCTTCCAGGTATTCCCCAAAAAAATCAGGCACCGCCACCCCGACCAGACGCTCCGCAAGTTCTTGGCCCTGAGGGCCAAAGAACAGCACAGTGGGCGCAAACTTTGCCTTCCACTCGGCGATCTGGTCGGCCGGCGTGGTCGATTCTCCCCCAAAACCCTGGAGGATGCTGCGGCGATCGCGCACGTCGAGTTGCACCGCCACCACCTCACCTGCCCGGGAAAGGGGCAAGAGGTGGTGGTTCCGGACCAGATCGCAGTAGGGACATCCGGTGAGCGTGGTCATGATCACCAGGGGTTCACCTCGTCGGGCCGCCGCCTGAGCGGACGCACGCAAGGAGCTGGGGGTCGGCAGCGCAAGGGGCAGAGGTGCGATGGTGGTGGTCATGAACGCGGGGCAGGTGCGTGAGCGAGGGGGTGTTTCAGACGATACCGCGCTGCCGCAGTTCCGACAAGCGATCGGCGCCAGCGCCCAGCCAGTCTTTCAGGACCTCTGCGCTGTGTTCCCCGAGCAGGGGTGGCGGCAGGTCGGCGCGCACGGGCGTGGCGCTGAGTTTCATCGGACTGGCCACCAGATTGACAGCGTCTGCGAGGGGGTGGGTCCAGGTGTGGACCATGGCGCGGTGCTGTATGTGGGGATCGGAGAACACTTCGGCCAGGTTGTTGATCGGGCCACAAGGCACTTTGGCGGCTTCGAGCGCGGCGAGCCAGTCTGGCTTGCTGCGTGTCTTCATGATCGATTCGAGCAAAGGCACCAGCGCTTCGCGGTGGCGTACCCGGTTCTGGTTGCGGGCGAAACGTTCGTCGCTGGCGAGCTCAGGGCAGCCTGCCACCCCACAAAATTTGGCAAACTGACCGTCGTTGCCCACCGCCAAAATGAGGTGTTGCGGCGTGCCTGCGCTGTCGGGCGCGGTCTCAAACACTTGGTATGGCACGATATTGGCATGGGCATTGCCGGCCCGCCCGGGGACCTTGCCCTCATCCTGGCCACGGACCAGATAGTTGGCACCGAGGTTGGCGAGCATGGCCACCTGGGTGTCGAGCAGGGCCATGTCGATGTGTTGTCCTTCGCCGGTGCGCTCGGCGTGGCGCAGCGCGGCCTGTATGGCCACTGTGGCGTACAGGCCCGTGAACAGATCGGCCACCGCCACCCCGACTTTTTGGGGCCCGCCGCCGGGCAGGTCGTCACGTTCGCCGGTGATGCTCATCAAGCCACCCATGCCCTGAATGGCGTAGTCGTAGCCGGCGCGCTCCCGGTAAGGACCGGTCTGGCCGAAGCCGGTGATGGAGCAGTACACCAGGCCCGGGTTGATGGCCCGCAGGCTTTCAAAATCCAGGCCGTAGCGGGCCATGTCGCCGACTTTGTAGTTTTCAACAAAGACGTGGGCGTGTTGAACCAGCTCCCGGATCAGTGCCTGGCCTTCGGGTTGGGCGATGTCGCAGGTGATGGAGCGTTTGTTGCGGTTGGCGCCCAGGTAGTAGGCGGCCTCTGCGGTATCGGCTCCGTCTCGCCCGCACAGGAACGGGGGCCCCCAGCCGCGGGTGTCGTCACCGCCAGGGTGGGTGCCGCTGGGCGGGCGTTCGACCTTGACAACGTCGGCCCCGAGGTCGGCCAGGGTTTGCGTGCACCAGGGGCCGGCGAGCACGCGGGACAAATCGAGTATGCGGATACCATCCAGAGCGTTCATGCCGCCATTGTCTCCGACGCCGCCTCTGGGGCGCGTCGCGGAAGCGGATCATTTTTGCGGGGAGTTCGAATTGTCGGGTGTAGTTTTGCGACACTGCCGCCGTTGGGCAGGGGTTATGTTGGCTTTGATCGGTGTGGCGGCCTGCAGTCCAACGTTCAATTGGCGCGAGCTGAGGCCAGAAGACACGCCGCTGGAGGCGCTGATGCCTTGCAAGCCCGAGTCGGCTACCAGGCCGGTCCCCCTGTTGGGGGCGCCCATTCAATTGCACATGTACAGCTGTGAGACCGGGGGACTGACCTTTGCCATTGCTTGGGCCGAGTTGGCCGAAGCTGGGCAGGTTCGAGCGGCCCTGAGCCAATGGCAAACAGCGTCACTGGCGGCCATCCAGGTGAAGCCCACCGACAGCGAGCGCCATGAAAACTGGGCTGTGAAGGTGGCTGGTGCCGCAGAGGTGCAGGGCGTGAAAGCCCAAGGCATCGATCACCTGGGCCAGAAGCTGCATTCGCAGATGGCCTATTTCTGGAAAGACCGAAAGATTTACCAGGCTGCGATCTATGGAGCCAAGGTCGACAGCACAGTGAGTGCGACGTTCTTCGACGGGCTGGAACTGCCTTGAGCCCCCCACCGGGCCGTTCGGTCGTGTGGATCCGACCGAGAGGCGTGAGGACACAAGTGCGCACATGAAGCAGCGGGAAGACTTTTCAATTGTCGCTGCCGAGCGGTTGGGGCGCCGCACCGCGATGAACGTGTTTCTCACGTTTGCCCTCGCCTACCTGATCTCAGCCTTGTTGCGCGCCATCACCGCAACGCTGTCGCCCATCCTGAGCGCCGAACTGGAGCTGGGTGCCAGCGACCTGGGTTTGTTGGCTGGCGGCTACTTCTTCGGCTTTGCCCTGATGCAATTGCCGTTGGGGACCTGGCTGGACGCATATGGCCCGCGCCGGGTCAGTGTGGCATTTTTGAGTCTGGCGGTGTTGGGGTGTGTGGCATTTGCGCTGGCGACCAGTTTCCCCGGTTTGCTGGTCGCGCGGGTGCTGATTGGCATGGGCGTGAGCGCCTGCTTGATGGCACCGCTCACAGGCTACCGCCGCTGGCTCACGCCTGCGGCCTTGCTGCGCGCCAATTCCTGGATGTTGATGACCGGCTCGATGGGCATGGTGGCGGCCACTTTGCCGGTGCAGTGGCTGGTGCCGCTGGTGGGATGGCGCGGCTTGTTCTGGGGGCTGGCCGGGCTGATCGCCGTGTCGATGGCCTTGCTGGCCTGGCAGGTACCGGCCTGGCGGCGACCCGCGCATGTGCCTGATGTGCCCCAGGTGGGCTACCGGCAGGTTGCGAAACATCCCTACTTTCGCCAGATGGTGGCCATCGGATTCTTCAACTACGGCGGCATGGTGGCGGTACAAACCCTTTGGGCTGCGCCCTGGATGGTGCGGGTGGCCGGGTATTCACCGCAGGAATCGGCTGGGGGCCTGTTTGCTATCAACGTTTGCATGCTGGCGGCGTTCTGGACCTGGGGAATGGTCAACCCCCACCTGGTCCACCGTGGCGTGGCGCCAGAGCGGCTGATTTTTTGGGGTTTGCCGATCAGCCTGGTGGTGTTGGCGTGCATTGTCACCATGGGCCCGGCCGCTGGCTGGCCGATGTGGGCCCTGTTTTGTGTCAGCAGCACGGTGGTTTCGTTGTGTCAGCCGGCGGTGGCGCAGGCGTTGCCGCCCGAAACCGCCGGCCGTGCGATGTCGGCCTTCAACCTCGTGATTTTTGTGGGCATTTTTGTGGTGCAGTGGGGCATCGGCTTGCTGGTGGATGCAGGCGAGGCACTGGGTTGGGACACAGTCGCAAGCTTCAGGGCGGCGATAGGGGTTTTCGGCCTGTTGGCGGCCGGTGCTTATGCGGGCTTTTGGCGTGGCCAACGACGTGCGCTGCTAAAGGCTGCATTGCCCTAAACTCAAGAATATATGAATGGCATCCTGATCGTCGCCCATGCACCGCTGGCCTCGGCCCTGCGTCACTGTGTGCTGCACGTCTTCCCCGACAGCGCAGACGCCGTGCTTGCCCTCGATGTGCAGCCGAATGTGCCGCCAGAAGAAACGCTGGCACAGGCCCAGATGCTGGTGCGCCAGACGGGCATGCCTCAGACCCTGGTGCTCACCGACATCTTTGGAGCCACCCCGTGTAACGTGGCGCAGAAGCTGGTGGACGGCGTGAGCTCTCGCCTGATCACGGGGGTGAATCTCCCGATGCTGTTGCGCACCGTGTCTTACCGCCACGAATCGCTGGAGGCCCTGGTTTCGCGCGCCATGATTGGTGCCACCCAGGGGGTGATCCAGGTGGCCATTACCGCTCCTCAAAACCAGGCTCGAAGAAGCTCTCATGATCAAAACGAACGTGACCATCAGCAATAAGCTGGGCCTGCATGCGCGCGCCTCAGCCAAACTCACCAAAATCGCCGGCAGCCACCGCTGCGAAGTCTGGATGTCGCGCGCCGATCGCCGCATCAATGCCAAAAGCATCATGGGTGTGATGATGCTCGCGGCCGGGCAGGGCAGCGAGGTCGAGATCGAAACCGATGGTGACGACGAGCAGGTATGCATGGACGCCATCCTGGTCCTGATCAACGACAAGTTTGGCGAGGGCGAATGAAGCATGAAGCCCTCTCGGCCCCTTTTGCCGGCGGCAGGCCCGGTGTCCTGTGCGCCGCTGTTTCGCCGCGTCGCCCCAGAGGTTTGAAACCAGCATGACTTTCAGCGTTCACGGCCTCACCGTTTCGCGCGGCATCGCCATCGGGCGGGCCGTGATCGTCGCGTCCAGCCGCGTGGACGTGGCGCACTACCTCATCAAGAGTGAGCAGGTGGATGCTGAGATTGAGCGCTTGCGGCAGGCGCGCGATGCCGTGGCGGCTGAGATCGAAAAGGTGCAGCTAGGTCTCGGTGAATTGAGTGCCAAGGATGCCCATCCCGAGCTGAGCGCTTTGCTGGATGTGCACCTGATGCTGCTGCAGGACGAGCAGCTCACCAGTGGCGTGAAACACTGGATTGTGGAGCGCCACTACAACGCCGAATGGGCACTGACGTCGCAGCTGGAAGTCATCGCGCGCCAGTTTGACGAAATGGAAGACCCCTACTTGCGTGAACGCAAGGCCGATCTGGAGCAGGTGGTCGAGCGGATGCTGCGGTTCATGCGGGGGGTGGCCTCTCCAGTGGCTGCGGCGCGCCCTGCCACCACACGACACACGGCTGGCGAGGAGCTGCACGAGCCCACTGTGGACGTGCCGCTGGTTCTCATCGCGCACGACCTGTCGCCTGCGGACATGCTGCAGTTCAAACAAAGCGTGTTCGCCGGCTTTGTGACCGATGTAGGGGGCAAAACCAGCCACACCGCCATTGTGGCGCGGAGCATGGACATCCCGGCGGTTGTGGGTGCGCGCATGGCCAGCCACCTGATCGGGCAGGACGATTGGGTCATCATCGATGGCGATGCCGGTGTGGTGGTGGTCGATCCTTCGCCTATTCTTCTGGCCGAGTATGGCGCCAAGCAGCGCCAGGGCGAGGTGGAGCGCGAACGCTTGTCAAGGCTGCGCAGCACCCCCGCCATCACGCTGGACGGCCAGCGCATCGAGCTGATCGCCAACATCGAACAGCCCGAGGACACCGCGGCTGCGCTCAGGGCCGGGGCCGTGGGGGTGGGGCTCTTTCGCACCGAGTTTCTCTTCATGGGGCGTGACGGCAAACTGCCTGACGAAGAAGAACAATACCGGGCCTATGTGCGGGCCGTGGAGGGCATGCGTGGGTTGCCCGTGACGATCCGGACGGTGGACATCGGTGCGGACAAACCCCTGGACCGCGGTGCCGTCCGATCGGGAGAGGAGCACTTGAACCCGGCTTTGGGACTGCGTGCCATCCGGTGGAGCCTGGCCGATCCCAGCATGTTCCTGGTGCAACTGCGTGCGATTTTGCGTGCAGCTGCGCATGGTTCGATCAATCTGCTCATTCCCATGCTGGCCCATGCCAGTGAGATCCGTCAGACCCTGGCATTGGTGAAAAAAGCCGGTGGCCAGCTGGATGCCCAAGGCAAGGTCCATGGCACGGTGCGTCTGGGTGCGATGATCGAAATTCCAGCCGCGGCGCTGAGCATCCCCCTCTTTCTGCGGCATTTTGATTTCCTGTCGATTGGGACCAACGACCTGATTCAGTACACCTTGGCGATTGACCGGGCGGACGAAGCCGTGGCGCATTTGTATGACCCGGTGCATCCTGCGGTGCTGCATCTGCTGGCGACCACCATTGCGCAGTGTCGCGAACAGGGCAAAGGGGTGAGCGTGTGTGGGGAAATGGCGGGAGATGTCACGATGACGCGATTGCTGCTCGGTTTGGGTTTGCGCTCTTTTTCGATGCACCCATCTCGAATTCTGGCGGTCAAGCAGCAGATCCTGCGCAGCGACACCAGCAAGCTGGGTGTCTGGGCCCAAAGCGTATTGACCGCAGACGATCCAGCGGCGCTGATGTCGGATTGACGCCGGGGTCATGCTTTTACGCATCCACCACGCCGCCATCATTTGCAAGGATTACGAGCGATCCAAGCGGTTTTACACCGAGGTGTTGGGCCTGAGTATCGTGGCCGAGCACTTTCGCGCTGCGCGCAATTCCTGGAAGCTTGATCTGGGGTTGCCCGATGGCTCGCAGCTTGAGTTGTTCTCATTTCCGGAGGCGCCATCGAGGCCCTCCTACCCGGAGGCCCAAGGCCTGCGCCATTTGGCCTTTGCCGTGGCGGATGTGGCCGATTTCCAGCAGCGACTCAAATCGCTGGGTGTGAGCACGGAAGTCATTCGCGTGGACGAATACACCGGCCAGCGGTTTGTGTTTTTCGCCGATCCCGATGGTTTGCCGCTGGAGTTGTACGAAGCCGCGGCCTGATCTGTGGGGAGGTCAGTTGTTGGAGCCGAGTTCGTGCATCAACGCTTCGCCCCACGCCCATGGTCCCGTCAGCGTCAATGTGACGGTGGTCCATTCGCCCGAGCGGCTGCTTTGCTGATCAGCGTCCCAGTCACCGCCGTCGTCCAGCGGACCTCTCGGTCCCGGCTCGTTGGCCTGTGCACAGCTCAGCACGGCTTGTACCTCCGCCATTACCGCACGCAGGTCAGGCGACCGCACACTGGCCATGGCTTCCCAAGTGCCGGTGCCCTCGCCATCGTCGCTGGCGTCGAAAATCAAATAGTGCAGCTGCATCAGGCTATTGTCGGGGCGAAAAAAAACGGCGCCCGCAGGCGCCGCTCTCTGTCTCCCCGGTTCCTCTTTGCCTGATCAGGCCGCGGCTTTCACCTTCAGGCGCCAGGCGTGCAGCAGGGGCTCGGTGTAGCCACTGGGCTGCTCCTTGCCTTTGAACACCAGATCCAGCGCGGCTTGGTAGGCCATGCTGGTGTCGAAGTGGCCGGCCATGTTTTTGTACAGCGGATCGCCTGCGTTTTGGCCGTCGACCACGGCGGCCATGCGCTCGAAGGTTTCCTTGATCTGGTCTTGTGTGACCACGCCGTGGAGCAGCCAGTTGGCCATGTGCTGGCTGGAGATGCGCAGTGTGGCTCGGTCTTCCATCAGGCCCACGTTGTGGATGTCAGGCACTTTGGAGCAGCCCACGCCTTGGTCAACCCAACGCACCACATAGCCCAGGATGCCCTGGGTGTTGTTGTCCAGCTCCTGCTGCTTTTCGGTGTCGGTCCAGCTGGGGTTGGCGCTCACGGGCACGGTCAGCAAGCCGGTGAGCAGATTGTCGCGCTCGGCGTTGAAATCGATCTTTTCCATCTCCTTTTGCACGTCGCTGACCAGCACTTGGTGGTAGTGCAGTGCGTGCAGTGTGGCGCCGGTGGGGCTGGGTACCCAGGCGGTGTTGGCGCCGGCTTTGGGGTGGCCGATTTTTTGCTCAAGCATGGCGGCCATGAGGTCGGGCATGGCCCACATGCCTTTGCCGATCTGGGCTTTGCCGCGCAGGCCGCAGTTGAGCCCCACCAGCACGTTGTTGCGCTCGTAGGCCTGGATCCAGGCGCTGGTTTTCATGTCGCCTTTGCGCACCATGGGGCCGGCCATCATGGCGGTGTGCATCTCGTCGCCGGTGCGGTCGAGGAAACCGGTGTTGATGAATGCCACGCGGGTGGAGGCCGCGGCGATACAGGCGGCGAGGTTGACGCTGGTGCGGCGCTCTTCGTCCATGATGCCGAGCTTGACGGTGCTGTCTTGCAGGCCCAGCACTTGTTCCACACGGCCAAACAGTTCGGCGGCGAAGGCCACTTCTTTGGGGCCGTGCATCTTGGGCTTGACGATGTAGACCGAGCCGGTGCGGCTGTTGCGGATGCCGGCGCTGGCGTCTTTTTGCAGGTCGTGCAGGGCGATGGTGGTGGTGACCACCGCGTCCATGATGCCTTCGGGGATCTCTTTGCCTTCCGCGCCCCAGAGGATCGCCGGATTGGTCATCAGGTGGCCGACGTTGCGCACGAACATGAGGCTGCGGCCATGCAGGCGCACGTCGCCATTGCCCTTGGGGGCTGTGTACATGCGGTCAGGGTTCAGGCCGCGCTTGATGACCTTGTCGCCCTTGGGTACGTCTTCTGTCAGGTCGCCCTTCAGGATGCCCAGCCAGTTGCGGTAGGCCAGGGTCTTGTCTTCTGCGTCCACAGCGGCCACGGAGTCTTCCAGATCCAGAATCGTGGACAGGGCGGCTTCCATCACCACGTCGGCAATGCCGGCGGCGTCGAGCTGGGCGATGGGCTTGCTGCGGTCGATGCGGATGTCGATGTGCAGACCGTTGTGCCCCAGCAAGACGCTGGACACGCCAGCGGCGTCGCCCTGGTAGCCCACGAACTGCGCGGGGTCTTTCAAGCCCACGACCTGACCGCCTTTGACGGCCACTTGCAGCGCGCCGTCTTTGACGAAATACACGGTGGCGTCTGCGTGGGACGCGCCAGCCAAGGGTGCGGAGTCATCGAGCAATTTGCGTGCAAAAGCCACCACTTTGGCTCCGCGCTTTTCGTTGTAGCCCGGGCCTTTTTCGCAACCGTCGGCTTCGGAGATCGCGTCGGTGCCGTAGAGCGCGTCGTACAGGCTGCCCCAGCGTGCGTTGGCGGCGTTGAGGGCGTAGCGGGCGTTCAGGATGGGCACCACGAGTTGCGGGCCGGCCTGGATGGCCAGCTCGGCGTCCACATTTTGTGTGGTGGCCTGCGTGTCGGCGGGTGTGGGCACCAGGTAGCCAATGGTTTCAAGGAACTTGCGGTAGCCCGCCATGTCCTTGATGGGGCCCGGGTTGGCCTGGTGCCAGGTGTCCAGCTCGGTCTGGAGGCGATCGCGCTCGGCCAGCAAGGCGGCATTTTTCGGCGCGAGGTCGGTGACGATGGCGTCAAAACCTTTCCAGAAAGTCTCGCTGGTCACGCCGGTGCCGGGCAACACCTGGCTGTTGAGGAAGTCGTACAGCTCGGTGGCGACTTGCAGGCCGTGAATGTTGGTGCGTGAGGTGGTCATGATGGGGCTCCTTCAATCAAAAAATTTATACAGGTCAGTCGAAGAACGCCAGCACGTCGCGCAGGCTGCTGCCGATGCGGTGCGGTTGCGTGCCCAGCTCTTCGAACGGCAGGTTCAGGCGGTTGACCCACAGGGTCTGGTAGCCGTACCAGGTGGCCGCGAGGGCATCCCAGGCATTGCTGCTGACAAACAGGATCTGGCTGGCCGGCAGCCCGCAGGCTTTTTCGCCCAAGGCATAGGCTTCGGGGTGGGTCTTGTACAGGCGGATCGGGTCCACGCTGATGAGGTGGTTCAGCAGCCCGTCGAAGCCGGCGCTGCGGGTGGACACGCCCAGCATCTGGGCGTCGCCATTGG
This sequence comes from Hydrogenophaga sp. PAMC20947, assembly GCF_004795855.1. Classification (NCBI taxonomy): domain Bacteria; kingdom Pseudomonadati; phylum Pseudomonadota; class Betaproteobacteria; order Burkholderiales; family Comamonadaceae; genus Hydrogenophaga; species Hydrogenophaga sp. PAMC20947. Next base: position 3,476,129 of record NZ_CP039252.1, on the reverse strand, counting down.
AGAGGATGCCGGTGGCGACACCGCGATCGCGCAGCGCTTGCAGCACGGCCTTGTTTTCAGGGAAGGCCGAAAGGTGCCGGTACTGGTTCATCAACTGCTCGGCGCGCGCAGAAAAGGCCGGCCAGTCTTGGCGCGCGGCGGGCTCGATCAGTTTGATGGCATAGGTGAGTGCCTGCCGTGTGAGCTCCCAGAAGGGCTGATAGTGCGCCCCTTGGTTGCTCGTGGTGACCAGGCGGGTGTACTCGATCTGTTTGTCACGCCAGACGGTGGACAGGCGAGTTCCTTGACCAGGGAACAGCTGTTCGGCGAGCAGGCCGACGCTGTACACGTCGAACAGCGTGCCATAGGCGTCAAAAAGGACGGCGCGGGGTTTTTCCATGTGTTTCAGTGTATTGCATCCTTTTGATGTCATTGATTCGATTGAAAGTGTTTTATCTGTGCGTTTTTAGTGGGTAATGGCGGACGCTGCCAAGGCGCACCTGGGTGTCTCGGTGCACACTATCGCCCATGACCGAGCCTTCCGATCCTTCCACTGCGCCCTTGCTGGTGGCCTGCCTGTGTGCGCAATGGTGCGGGGTGTGCCGCGATTACGCGCCGCTCATGAAGGCTGCGCTGGCGGTTTTTGACGCCGCCGGGCTGGTGGTGAAGTGGGTGGATATTGAAGACCACGAAGAGGTGCTGGGTGACCTCGATGTGCAAAGCTTTCCCACCCTGCTGATCGCGCGGGGCAAGGATGCGCTGTTCTTTGGCACGATCACGCCCCATGCCCAAACGCTGCAGCGCCTGGTGCAGGGTGCCCTGGCCGGGGAGTTGGCGGTTTTTCGGGCCGACGCCGATGTGCGGGCGCTGGTGGAAAACGTGCAGGCGTTTCAACCTGCTTCGACCTGAGGCCGCCACCGACCGGACAGTTGAGGGCGAGGTCCGCCGATTACCATTGCCGGCATGAGCATCCATGCCCCCAAAGTTTTGCCGTACAACGGCTTGCGAGTTGTTGAATTCACCCACATGGTCATGGGACCCACCTGCGGCATGGTGCTGGGCGACCTCGGCGCGGAAGTAATCAAGGTTGAGCCGCCCAAGGGCGACAACACGCGTCGCCTGCTGGGCGCTGGTGCGGGGTTCTTCCCCATGTTCAACCGCAACAAAAAGAGCCTGGTGCTGGATCTGCAGACGCCTGAAGGGAAGGAGGCTGCGCTCAAGCTGATCGCCACGGCCGACGTGTTCAGCGAAAACTTCAAGCCCGAGACCATGCAGAAGCTGGGCCTCGACTACGAGCGCCTCAAAGTCCTTAACCCGCGCCTGATCTATGTCAGCCACAAGGGGTTTTTGCCCGGCCCTTACGACCACCGAACGGCACTGGATGAGGTGGTGCAGATGATGGGGGGCCTGGCCTACATGACCGGCCGCTCCGGCGACCCCTTGCGCGCTGGCAGCAGTGTCAACGACATCATGGGAGGCCTGTTTGGCGCCATCGGTGTGATGGCTGCGTTGAAGCAGCGGGAGACCACGGGGCTTGGTCAGAAGGTGGAAAGCGCGCTGTTTGAGAACAACGTGTTTCTGGTGGCACAGCACATGATGCAGTACGCCATGACCGGGGTGCCGGCCAATCCCATGCCCGAGCGTATTTCGCCCTGGGGCATCTACGATGTGTTCAGAGTCAGAGACGACGGTCAGATCTTCCTGGCTGTTGTGAGCGATACGCAATGGGCCATTTTTTGCCAGGCGTTCGGGTTTGAAGACTTCAAGAGCGATGACCGCCTGGCCACCAACAATGGGCGGGTGCTGTCCCGCGAGTGGATGCTGCCGGCGTTGCGGGAGCGTCTGACGGGTTACTCGGTGGCCGAGCTGGTGGAGAAGTTTGAATCGGTGGGGTTGCCTTTTGCGCCCATCACCCGGCCGCACGACTTGCTCAACGACCCGCACCTGCTGGCCACCGGCGCTCTGGCCCCCATCACCTTGCCGGACGGAGCCCGGGCGGGCGAGCAGGCGTCGACGGTGCTGTTTCCATTCACGCTCGATGGTGAGCGCCCTGGCGTGCGCCTGAGCCCGCCGGAACTGGGCGCCCACAGCGAGGCGCTGCTTCGGGAACTGGGCTACGACGAGGCCGCCATCGCCCGTTTGAGCCGGCGATGAACGCAGCAGGGGTGGTCTGTGCGACCGCCTGGTCGTAAACTCATTGCGCGGGGCGGAAATGTCCTCAAGGGGCCCTGTTTTGATACTGAAAGGGAAACAACATGACAACCGTTCGATGGATCCATGCTTTTGCGGCGCTGGCCGCTGCTTTGCTGTTGGCTGCTTGCGGCGGGGGTGATGGCGGGTACGGCTCGATCGCCATCAGTGAATCCAACGCCCGTGTGGCCATCGTGACCGACGGGCTCACCCAATCGATCGCCAACGATGAGGCGCGCGATGAGTGCGATGCCAAGGATTGCACGGTGGTCTTGCAGTTTGAGCGTTGTGGCGCTGCGTCGTCTGCACTGACCACCGGTGGTGTGCGCGTCTATGGAGTTGCGGCCGGTGGCTCGGCGTTTGACGCCCAAACCGCGGCCAACAACGTGTGCACCGACAAAGGCGGGGTGGGTTGTACCGCCATCCCCAATTTGCCGGCCAAATGCACCTGAGCAGAGCGAACGTGGTGCGGGCGCTGGTTTGCAGTGACGCTGGGCCCAGAACCGGTATTGCGCTGGTTATTGTCAAAAATAACCGGAGATCGGCGTTGATTAACCCCTGAGAAATGGGGTAATCTGCCACGCCATGGACAAGCTCAAACAGATGGAAACCTTTGCCTCGGTGGCCACCCGTGGCAGCCTCACAGCGGCGGCACGGGCCGAAGGCGTGGCGCCGGCCATCATCGGACGCCGGCTGGACGCGCTGGAGTCCCGTTTGGGTGTCAAGCTCATGGTGCGCACCACCCGGCGGATCACGCTCACCCACGAGGGCAGCGCCTTTTTGGAAGATTGCCAGCGGTTGCTGGTGGATTTCGCCAATGCGGAAGCCAGTGTGAGCGCTGGCGGTGTGAAGGCCAGTGGCCATCTGCGCCTCACCGCGCCAGCGGGTTTTGGCCGCCGCCATGTGGCACCGTTGGTCCCGCGCTTTCGCGAGTTGCATGCCGAGGTGACGATTTCGCTCAACCTCAGCGACCGTGTGGTGGATGTGGCCGGGGAGGCCTATGATTGCGCGGTGCGGGTAGGTGACTTGCCCGATTCGTCGTTGGTCAGTGTGCGCCTGGCCGAGAACCGCCGGTTGTGTGTGGCGACACCCCGGTACCTGCAGCAGCGTGGCCGCCCTGAAGTGCCGGCGGATCTCGCCAAGTTTGACTGTCTCACCCTGTCCAGCGATGCGTCGCAGACCCGGGGCTGGGCTTTTTCGGTGCCGGCGCAAGGGGCCGGGGCCGAAGGGGAAACATCCATTGTTCACCTGCGTCCAGGCGGGCCGCTGGATTGTTCGGACGGACAGGTGTTGCATGAGTGGTGTTTGGCTGGCTACGGCATTGCCTGGCGCAGCACTTGGGAGGTGGAGCAGGACATCGCGGCCGGGCGCCTGGAGACGGTGCTCGATACCTATGCCGCGCCGCCCAATGGCATATATGCCGTGTTCCCCCAACGCAAGCATTTGGCGCTGCGTGTGCGGCTGTGGATCGATTTCTTGAAACACCACTACGCACAAACCGATTTTTGGCAAGAGGGAGACTGAGTGCGGCTATATTTCTGGCAGGCGCTTGTTCATTGTCCAATGCCATGCATCGGCGGTGCGCCTACGAACAGATCTTTGCTGCGGTGTGCAGCACAACATAGGACAGGGTAAGTGGATGTTTCCAATTATTAAATGGGCCAGCATGGCGTTGACCGCGACTTTGCTGGCGGCTTGTGGCGGCGGAGATGGCGCCAGTGAGCTGGTTTTGCCCGATGCCAATACCTTGTGTTCCAGCGTGGGGGTTAAGCCCAAGATCATCAACGGAGCTGACTGCGTGCAACCCGAAAGCTCGCCCGTGGTTCTTGTCTTGTCGCTCGGCAGCGAGGGGCAGACCCAGAGTTGCACGGGCACCATGCTGACCCCGACCCGCGTTCTGACGGCCGCCCATTGCATGCTTTCCGGCACCCAAAGAATGGCGGTTGTGCAATGGCAGACCAATGGCAACAGCGCGCTGGTGTACGCCACGGCATGGGTTGCCCATCCAGGCTACACGACCAATGGCGATGGGTTGCAAAACGATGCCGGGGTGATAACGCTGAAATCGGCCATGTCCAATCCCACCATGCCACTGTTGGTGAGCTCAACTTCGACGAAGGGTGATGAGGTCTTCATCGCTGGCTGGGGCGATCCAGGCCAAAGCCTTGCGGTGGGCTATGCGCGGATTACCAAAGTCACTGAATCCCACCTCGGTTATGTCTACAAAGGCCAAGCCAGCAACACGTGCGCCGGTGATTCTGGGGGACCAGCCTACCGAAGCGCGGGTGGACCAGTCGGCATCGTGGGGGTGACTTCTTCGGGGTCGGTTGACGGTTGCGGCGATGGCGACAACTCGCTTTTCACCAACATTCAGACGCCTCGCGTGCTGGACTTCATCCGCGCTCAGGCGCCCGGCCTGGCCGAGATTTGAGTTGCCGGGGCATCCCGCGTCGGGTGGGTTGGCCGTGTCAGGTGGGCTTTGACTGGGTCAGCGCGCCGTACAGATCCGGTCGGCGCCATGGCAGGGGGGACGAAAGCCTTGCCTGGGCAAGGGCTGACGGGGCCAGGGTAACCAGCAGGGTCTGACGGTCGCGACCGGCGCAGGCCAGGGGTGTGCCATCGGCCTGCACCACGGTGCTGAGCCCTCCATAGTGCAGCGCTCCCTCCTGGCCGCAGGCGTTGGCGTAAGCGACAGCTACCCGGTTTTCGCAAGCGCGCGCGGGGACCAGCAGGCGAGGCACTTCGTCAAACCCCAGCATATTGGCCGTGGGAACCAGCACCGCATCTGCGCCTTGCAGCGCCAGCGCCCTGACGGGCTCGGGAAACTCCACGTCGTAGCAAATCAACAGTCCCAGCTGCCAGCCGCGGTAGGTAAACACCTGGGGCGCAGCGTCGCCGGCACTGAACTGCTGGTGGTCCATGTCGCCATACAAATGGGTCTTGCGGTACCGGCCCAGGACCTGCCCTGAGGCGGCGAAGGCCTGGACCGCATTGAACGGTGCATGGCCATCTGGATGCTGTTCGGGGTAGCCATAAACGATGGCGATCTGATGGCGCATGGCCAATGCGGCTACCGCTTGGGCCAGCTTCCCCTCAGGGGTTTCGGCCAGCGCGTGCGCACGCTCAGCACCGATGGCGTAGCCCGTGAGACTCATCTCCGGACAGATCAGCAGATCGGCACCCAGCGCATGGGCCTGTCGGGCTTCGGCCTCCAGCTGGCGAAGAGCCTCCGCTGCACCCGCTTCAACCGGGACATAGGTGGCTTGCCACAAGGCGAGGGTCAGCGGATTCCGGGGCATGGGTCGTGGCGTCAGTCGGGCAGGGCCATCGGGCCCAGTTCAGCGTAGACATCACCTGGGCCGGGCTGCCCTGCATGCGTGTGGCCGCCGAACTGGTGCAGGATCCCCCACACCGCATTGAGTGAAGTTTGTACTGCGCCCTCGACCCAGGCGGGGGTCCAGGACACGTCGTCTCCGGCGATAAAGATACCGCGCTCTGCTTCAGGCAGTTTGGCTTGCATGAAATGTCCGTACATGCGGTGGTTGTAGCGGTAGTGACCGGGCAATGCGCCTTTGAAAGCGCCGAGGAAATACGGGTCGGCCTCCCAGGAGATGGTGATGGGTTCGCCGATGATGTGGCTGGCGATGTCGACTGTGGGGTAGATTTTTTTGAGCGCCGACAGCGCGAGCTGCACACGTTTCTCGCTGCTGTGGGGCAGCATCTTGAGCGCGTCGCCCATCCAGGCGTAGCTGAGGCACATGACGCCAGGCTGATCGGGTCCGTGGTCAAACAGGTAGGTGCCGCGCGTGAGCCGGTCGGTGAGCGTCATGCTCATGACTTCGCGGCCGGTCTTGGGGTCGATGTCTTTCCAGAACGGACGATCGACCATGACAAACGTTTTGCTCGATTGCATGTAGCGCGTGCGGTCGAGCGCCATCCAGAGCTTGTGGGAAAACAGCGATTCTTCCACCGAGATTTGGGTGGTCAGCAACCAGCTCTGACAGGTCACCAGAACGGCCGGGTAGCTGCGGGTGGTGCCCCAGGTGTCGGTAATGGCCAGTTGCTGGCTGGCATCGCGAGCGATGGCGGTCACACCCGGGCGCGGAGCGCCTTGGTGCAGCGATGCCAATGATGTGCCCTGTGGCCAATGCACCATGGGGTCTGGGGCGTGCGCCCACAAACCCATGGGCACTTGCTGCACACCGCCTTCAATCAGATGCTGGTTTTCATCGCAACCCGTGAGCACCACGCGCAAGATCTCCAGCATGGAGTTGGGGAAATCCGAATCCCACCCGCCGGTCCCGAACCCGACCTGACCAAACACTTCGCGGTGGTGGAAAGACAGCTTGGCGAATGCGTCTGACTGCGCCACAAAATCGTAGAAAGTGCGGTCGTCCCACAAGGGCACCAGCGCGTCCCAAAGCGCCTTGAGGCGTGGCACATCGCGCTCGCGCAGGGCTTGCTGCATGTCGGAAAAGCGCGCGTCGTCTTCCAGGGCATGTGCCCAGGCGGCGGCCACTTCGTGGAACAGGGTGGGCAGATCGGCCAGGGTGCGGGCGTAGTGGGTCTGGCCTTCGATGTCGACCACCGTGCTGCCGGCCGCAGGGGTGAGCGGATTGGGGAAGGGCTGGGACTTGAGGCCCAGCAGGTTCACGTAGTGGAAAAATGCGGTGCTCGATGCGGGAAAACGCATGCCTCCCAATTCGGCCACGATGCCGGGTGCTCCGGCAAAAGGCTGGGAGCGCAACCTGCCGCCCATGCGTGAAGCCTCGTACACCACGGGCTTCAAGCCGAGGCGCATCAGCTCGTAAGCGGCCACCAGTCCAGCCATGCCTGCGCCCACAATGGCCACTTCCTGCCCATGCGCTGCGGTGGGCAGCGTGCCCAGGCCAGCCGGGTGGGACAGCCAGTCGTCATAGGGGAACGGGAAGTCGGGGCCGAAGACCGTGACCGGGGCGTTGACGGGATGGAGTGGATTCACAAGACACCTATGACGCAGTGGAGCAAACCCAATCGATGGCGGGCGCGGTGGTTTGGACGGATCGGCGTGGCAAAGCTTGAATGCCTCTAAACCAGGCCCTTCACCAGGAAGGCGGCGGTGCCCCACATCATGAGGGCAACCAGGCCGTCTAGCGCTCGCCACACGACGACCGAGTTCAGCCGGCGACCCAGCCAGAACGTGGCCACACCCAATACGGAAAACCAGACCACGGAGCCTGCGGCGGCGCCCATGCCGAACACGGTGCTTTCACTGCCGTAAGCCAACGAGGCCGTGCCGATCAACACGGCGGTGTCGATCCAGGCGTGTGGGTTGAGCCAGGTGAAAGCCAGAGCCGACAGGACGGCTTGTTTCCGGGACATGGTGGAGCCTGCCGCCAGCGGTGTTTCGGGCAGGTCACCAGGCAAGCCTGCCGATGAGGCGACGGGTTTGAGGAAGCGTTGAAAAGCTTGCCAGCCGTACACCACCAGAAACAGCGCGCCTGCGCCCACCAAGGCGCCCATGAGCTTGTCCGACAAGCCGCCCAGCTGCGCCAGGCCCAAAACGCCCAACCCGATCAGAACCATGTCGGACACCATGCAAATGGCAATGGTGAGCCAGACGTGTTGTCGGGTCAGCCCCATGCGCAAGACATGGGCGTTTTGCGGCCCGATGGCCATGATGAGCGACATGCTCAGAACCAGGCCGGCGGTGAAGGTAGGGAAAGCGAGGGTCATGGCCGAGGCGTTGAAGCGCAGAAAGGGGAGGGGGCTGGGCCGTGGCGGTGCGGTCGCAACCCGGGGGAGCCAAGTGTGCGCGTTGCGGACAATAAATTAAATCAAGATAAATTAAACTCCAATCGCATAAATAAAATTTAATGAAAGTGCCTTGCTCATGCTCGATGCCCGACAACTCGAAGCGCTGGTCGCCGTGCTTGAACACGGCGGCTTCGGACCGGCCGCCCAGTCCCTGTCGCTGACGCTGGCGGCAGTGTCGTTGCGGATCAAGGCGCTGGAGGATCATCTGGGCCAGCGCCTGCTGGTGCGGGGCAAGCGCGTGCGGGCGACGGCGGCTGGCCAGGCGCTGCTGGCCCATGTGAAGCAAGTGAGCCTGATGGAGTCCGATCTGCTGAGCGGTTTGCAGGGCGGGTCAGGTGTGCGCGCAGGCGAGCGCTGGCAAAGCCTGTCTGTGGCGCTCAACGCAGATTCGGTGGCGAGCTGGTTCCTGCCAGGCGTGGCGCCGCTGCTGCTCCAGCACCATTTGCTGCTGGAGATGGTGATTGACGACCAGGATCACACCCATGATCTGTTGAAGAGCGGCGACGTGATGGGCTGCGTGACGGCCTTGGCCGAACCGATGCGGGGTTGCGTGGCCGAGCCGTTGGGCGTGATGCGCTACCACTGCATGGCCGCACCCGAGGTCGCGCAGCGTTGCCGCACGCCTGCTGGCGCCGTGTCACCCCACAAATTGCTGGCCGTCCCGGCCATCATCTTCAACCGCAAGGACGCCTTGCAGGACACGTTCCTGAAGCAGCATTTTGGCTTGCAACAGCCGCGTTATCCGCGCCATTTCGCCCCGGCCATCGACGCATTTGAAGCCGCGATCGAGCTGGGGCTGGGCTGGGGCATGGTGCCCGAGCAGCATCTGCCCGGGCATCCGGGCATGGTCGAGGTGTTGCCGGGCGCCACGGTGGATGTGGCACTGTATTGGCAGCACTGGGCGCGTGAGGCGCCTTCCGCGCAGCGCCTGACCCAGGCGGTGAAGGCTGCGGCGGGCAAGAGCCTGCCACCGCTGGCGGCTCACCAGGCGAGATAGGCGTAGCCTCTTTCCTGCAACTCCATGACCGCAGCGGCGCCCACGTCTTCCACCGTGGCGAAGTCGAGCATGTCGGCGTTGGTCCAGCCCACGGTGTGCATGGTATTGCCACAGGCAATGAAACGCACGCCGTAGGCCTGGGCCATGCTGCGCGCGCGCTGCTGGAGGATTTCGGGTACCGGGCGTTGCGGCTTTTTCGCCAGCAGATGGATGCCCGGCCCCCACACGACCACAGCAATCGCTACATCGTCCACATACTTCTTGAGCATGGCACTGATGGAATTGAAGATGGCCTCCTGGTATTCGGGCTCGTGGTGGTTGAGCTGGTAGACGATTTTGTGGGGGGCGTCATCGCCGGGAGCCGCTGGCCCCAGGGTGGCGGGCATGGGTGTCGCAGCTGCCGCCGCGGGCAGGGCGGCAGATGCGGCGGTCAAAGCAAGGGCTTGGCCAAGCCATTGGCGCCGGCGTGGGGGTGTGTTGGAGGTCATGTTGGATACGTTACCCAGAAAGTGAACGCTTGTCATTCTCGGTGCTGTTGCGGTCGTCACCCTGTTGTGGCCCGCGGCCGCCTAAAATCCTACCCCTATGCTCAAGATCAAACAAGAATTGCTGACCGGCCTGGCCACCGCCCTGGAGTCGGTGTCGGCCGGCGCGGGTGCCAAGGCCGCCTTCGAATCCCCCAAGGTGGCCGCCCACGGCGATTTCGCCGTCACGGCAGCCATGCAGTTGGCCAAACCCCTGAAGCTCAACCCGCGCCAAGTGGGTGAGCAATTGCGCGAGGTGCTGCTGGCGCAGCCCGTGTACCAGCAATGGGTGTCTGAGATCGACATCGCTGGCCCAGGCTTTATCAACATCCGCCTCAAGCCCGAAGCGAAGCAGCAGATCGTGCCCGAGGTGCTGGAAGCCGGTGAGCGTTTCGGCTTCGCGCCCAGCAATGGCCAGCGCATGATGGTGGAGTTTGTGTCCGCCAACCCCACCGGTCCGCTCCACGTCGGCCATGGCCGCCAGGCCGCCTTGGGTGATGCCATCTGCAGTCTGTATGCGACCCAGGGCTGGGACGTGCACCGCGAGTTCTATTACAACGATGCGGGTGTGCAGATCGGCACCCTGGCCACATCGACCCACCTGCGCGCCCAGGGCTTCAAGCCGGGCGATGCCGAATGGCCCAGCGGTGAAAACGCGCCCGCCTACAACGGCGACTACATCCAGGACATCGCCAACGATTTCCTGGCCAAAAAGACCGTTCAGGCCGACGACCGCACGTTCACCGCCAGCGGCGACATCAATGATCTCGACGGCATGCGCCAGTTTGCCGTGGCCTATTTGCGCCACGAACAGGATCTGGACTTGAAGGCTTTCGCCGTCAAGTTCGACCACTATTACCTGGAGTCCAGCCTCTACACCAGCGGTCGCGTGGAGGCCACGGTGAATCTGCTGATCGAAGCCGGCAAAACCTACGAGCAGGACGGTGCGTTGTGGCTCAAGTCCACGGATTACGGCGATGACAAAGACCGCGTCATGCGCAAGTCCGACGGCTCGTTCACCTACTTCGTGCCCGATGTGGCCTACCACATCGCCAAGTGGGAACGGGGCTTCACCAAGGTCATCAACATCCAGGGCACCGACCACCACGGCACGATTGCGCGGGTGCGCGCCGGATTGCAGGCTGCCAACGTGGGCATTCCGCAAGGTTATCCCGACTATGTGCTCCACACCATGGTGCGCGTGGTCAAGGGTGGTGAAGAGGTGAAAATCTCCAAGCGGGCCGGCAGCTACGTGACCTTGCGCGATCTGATCGAGTGGACCAGCAAAGACGCTGTGCGGTTTTTCTTGCTCAGCCGAAAACCCGACACCGAGTACACGTTTGATGTTGATCTGGCGGTGCAAAAGAACAACGACAACCCGGTCTATTACGTGCAGTACGCCCATGCACGCATCTGTTCGGTGCTCGCCGCGTGGCGCGACAAAGACGGGGGCGATGCCGCCTCACTCAAGGAAGCAGACCTGTCCGCATTGGACAGTCCGGTCGCGCAGGCCTTGATGCTGTTGCTGGCCAAGTACCCGGCCATGCTCGCCGACGCCGCCCGCGATTTCGCCCCCCACGATGTCACCTTCTACCTGCGTGAGCTCGCAGCGAGCTACCACAGCTACTACGATGCCGAGCGCATTCTGGTGGACGATGAAGCGGTGAAGCGGGCGCGCCTGGCCCTGGTCAGTGCCACCGCGCAGGTGTTGCACAATGGCCTGGCGGTTCTGGGCGTGAGTGCCCCGACCAAGATGTGAGAACCAACGTCCCTACTATGAAACAACTCTCTGCGCCCTTGCGCGCCCAGGTGGGCGGCACTTTGATCGGTCTGGTGATCGGTCTGCTGGTGGGCTTGGGCATTGCCCTGGCTGTTGCCGTTTATGTGACACGCGTCCCCGTGCCTTTTGTGGACCGCGGCGTTTCCAGGTCGCCTGCGAAAGACGTTGAAGAAGCCGAGCGCAACAAGGGCTGGAACCCCAACGCTGGGTTGTCGAGTCAGCAGTCTCCTCTGCCTGCGACCGAAGGCGCTGCGCCTGGTGCAGAGGGAGCGCCTGCTGTTGAGGCGCCCTCGGGCTCGGGCCTCGATGGTGATCCTCTGGGGGATCTGTTGAGGGACAAACTCGGTGATACCCCGGCTGTGCCCGCGGCGGCACCGGCTAGCCCTGGCGCCGCCTCCTCGCCGGCTGCGCCGGCAAAGGCGGCCAGCGCAGCCACGGGCGATGCAGCCATCTACTTTGTACAGGCTGGGGCGTTTCGCGCGCCTGACGACGCACAAGCCCAGCGTGCCCGCCTGGCCATGTTGGGGATGGCGGCCGAAATCACCGAGCGCGAACAATCGGGCCGCACGGTGTACCGCGTGCGGATCGGTCCCTTCAACCAAAAGCCGCTGGCCGAAGCCACGCGGGTCCAGCTCGAGGCCAACAGCGTGGATGCGGCGCTGGTGCGCATCCAGCGCTGAGAACGCCGCCCAGGCGCGGAACTTTCAACCCCTCTCTCTGCTCAAGCAGGCAACTACCAGGAGATCGAACCCATGCAACGCCGAGATTTTTCACGCTCCCTGTTCGCCACAGGCACCATTGCCGCAGTTGGCGCACTGAGCCTCACCCCCGCCCTGGCACAGCGCGTTGCCTTCAAGGAAGGCAGCGACTACACCCGCCTGGCCAAGGCCGCTGCGGTCTCCACGCCTGCCGGTAAGGTGGAAGTGGTGGAGTTTTTCTCCTATTCCTGTATCCATTGCTTCCGCTTTGAGCCGCTCATGACCGAATGGAGCAAGTCGTTGCCCGCTGACGTGGTTTTGCGCCGCATGCCAGTGGCTTTCAGCCCGGCCTTCGGCCCCATGCAGCGTTTCTATTTCTCGCTGGAGTCCATGGGGCTGGTTGAAAAGCTGCACGAAAAAGTGTTCAAGGCTTTCCACGAAGAGCGCCAGCAACTCACCTCGCCTGAAACCATCGTGGCATGGGTGGAGAAGCAGGGCGTGGACAAGGCGCAATTTCTGTCTTTCTTCAACGGCAGCGCAATCGAAAAAGCCAAAGCAGCGACCCAGCTACAGGACGCCTATCAGGTGGAAGGCACGCCTGCTCTGGGCGTGGCCGGCCAGTTCTACATTGGCGGCCAGGGCCCCAAGACGCTGCTCATCGCAGACTCGCTGATTGCACAGGCCCGCAAAGGCTGACGCCTCGATCCCAGCAGTGCCCTTCCGGACCTGAACCGAAACACAACCCGCTGCCAGCGGGTTGTGTTATTTCCGGTCGGCGCCGTTCCTGCGTGCCAGCCGCCACGACGGGCCATGCACCGCTACAATGAAAGCGAATGCAAGATTTGTGCCCCACTAAAGCCATGCCCCAACACCACCTTCGCTCTCCCCGGACTCCCCGTTTCCTGGCCGCAATCGCGGGTTTGATGTTGACGGTCGGCGTTGCCCACGCTGAGCTGGCCGACAAGGACAAGCCCATGAACATCGAGGCCGACTCTCTGCGTTACGACGACGCGACCCTGACCAGTGTGTTCACCGGCAAGGTCGTGATCACCAAGGGCACGATCATCATGCGCGGCAACAAAATGGATGTGCGCCAAGACACCCAGGGCAACCAGTTTGGGTTGTTGCTGGGCGAGCCCGGGTTTTTTCGCCAGAAGCGCGAAGGGCTGGACGAATGGGTCGAAGGAGAGGCCGACCGCATCGAATACGACAGCAAGGCCCAGACGGTGGTGCTCACGGGCAACGCTGCGTTGCGCCGCTACCGCGGCACTGCCATCAATGACGAGAATCTGGGCAACCAGATCACCTACAACAGCGTGTCTGAAGTGTTCACGGTCAAAGGGGGCGCGGCCAGCAGCACGCCGGCCAACCCGTCGGGCCGTGTGCGCGCCATGCTGACGCCGATTCCCGATGCCGTACGCAATGCACCGGCACCGGCGCCCGCCAATTCTGAACCCGCCAAGTTGCGACCCAGCTCCAAAATCAACGAGAAACGCAAGTGAACGTAGCGGAGATCCCCTCTGCGGGGGGACTGGAGTCGATGGCGGTGCGCAGTCGTCTGGAAGTGCGCAGCTTGAAAAAGGCCTATGGCAGCCGGCAGGTCGTCAAGAACGTGTCCCTGTCGGTCGGCAAAGGTGAGGTTGTGGGGCTTCTGGGCCCCAACGGGGCGGGCAAGACCACTTCGTTTTACATGATCGTGGGTTTGCTAAGGGCCGATGGTGGTGAGATCTTGCTCGACGAACAGCGCATCGAAGAGCTGCCCATTCACCGCCGGGCGCGCTTGGGCTTGGGCTACCTTCCCCAGGAATCCTCCATCTTTCGCAAGCTCACTGTGGCGCAAAACGTGCGCGCCGTGCTGGAGTTGCAGCGCAACCCGGCCGGTCAGCCGCTGAGCGAACCCGAAATTGACCAACGTCTGGACGAACTGCTCAAGGACTTGCGCGTGGAGCACTTGCGCAACTCGCCTGCGCCATCCCTGTCGGGCGGTGAGCGCCGTCGAGTGGAAATCGCGCGGGCTCTGGCTTCGCGCCCTCGGTTCATCCTGTTGGACGAACCCTTTGCCGGTATCGATCCGATCGCAGTGCTCGAAATCCAGCACATCATCAGTTTTCTCAAATCCAGAGGCATCGGGGTGCTCATCACCGATCACAACGTGCGTGAGACGCTGGGTATTTGTGACCACGCTTACATCATCAGCGATGGTCATGTCCTGGCGAGTGGCACCAGTGAAGAGATCGTGGAAAACGCCGATGTTCGCCGGGTATACCTCGGCGAGAACTTCCGCATGTGATGGTGGCCAATCCGTTGTTCCATGCTGCTGTGGTTCGGTGCTCCCTGATGGGAATGAGCGAGGCTTTGGGCGAACCTGCTGGTGGCTCCAGCGTGACGTTCCGCTCCAGCGTTTTGACGTGTCGCTAGGCGCCTTGGCATGAAGCAAGGTTTGTCGCTGCGCGTTTCGCAGCATCTCGCGCTCACGCCACAGCTGCAGCAGTCGATCCGCTTGCTGCAGCTCTCTACCCTTGAAATGGCGCAGGAAGTCGAGCAGATGCTCGATGAAAACCCGTTTCTCGATCGTGCGGATGAAACCGCTGACCGCGAAGATTTTGGGCTTGATCACAGCGATGTCCCGGTCAGCGCAGGAGAGCAAATTGCCGAAGCGGCGGCGGCTCCCGAGGGCGAATCTGTTGCCCCCGATTCAGAGTTGCCCTTCAGCCAAGGCACATCGTCGACAGCCAGTGAGCCCAGTGAGAGTGCGGCTGGGGAAGCCGCCGAGCGCAAGGCCGATGGAGACGGGGCGTTGGAAGAAAATTGGGACGGCGACGGCTCCGTGGAAATGGCGCCCGACGACGGCGAGTGGGGCGGTGATGCGCCCGCGCGCAACAGTGGCTCTTCCGGGGGTGACGACGAAACGGCAACGGCGGCTGATCTGGCCCGAGCGCCGGTCAGCCTGCAAGATCACCTCCATGAGCAGGCCCGCTGTTTGCGCCTGAGCGAAACCGATCAGGCCGCACTGTATTTCCTGATCGAGTCGCTCAACGACGATGGTTATCTCGATGACGACTGGACAGAATTGGCGTTGGCCTTTTGGCGGCTGCTGCACGGGCGCGAAGCTGCATCGCCCAGTATTGCGGCGATTGAAGTCGCGGAAGAGCAGCTGCGCATGGCGCTGGGCTGGCTGCACAACATGGAGCCCATCGGCGTGGGTGCGCGGGATCTCGGCGAGTGTTTGCGTCTGCAGATCGAAGACTTGCGCAACACGCCGGTTGCCCAGGCTGCGCTGGTGATTTGCCGACAACCGCTGGAGTTGCTCGCCAAGCGCGATGTGAAGCGCTTGTGTGCGTTGTGTGGGCTGGACGATGAGACGGTGCGCGCAGCGCTTGGCCTGATCATCGGGCTGGAGCCCAAGCCGGGACGGCGGTTTGTGGATGTGGAGCGCAATGTCGTTGTGCCCGATGTCCTGGTCACGCACGCCGGGCGTGGCTTCAAGGTGCAGCTCAACCCCGACGTCATGCCGCGGTTGAGGGTGCACGATGTATACGCCAACGCCCTGCGTCAGAACCGGGGTGGGAAAGGGGGTGGCGGCGAAGCAGGCCATGCCGCCATGCAGCAGCGTTTGCAGGAGGCGCGCTGGTTCATCAAGAATATCCAGCAGCGGTTCGACACCATCCTGCGCGTGTCCTCGGCCATTGTCGAACGGCAGCGCAATTTTTTCATGCATGGCGAGCTCGCCATGCGGCCGCTGGTGTTGCGCGAAATCGCCGACGAGCTGGGCTTGCACGAGTCCACCATCAGCCGTGTGACCACCGCCAAGTACATGGCCACGCCGTTCGGCACCTACGAACTCAAGTACTTTTTTGGCTCATCGCTGGGCACGGAGACTGGCGGCAACGCATCGAGCACAGCGGTGCGCGCCTTGCTCAAACAGCTCATTGCCGCTGAAAACGCGTCAAAACCATTGTCAGACAACCAGCTTTCCGAACTGCTCAAAGCGCAGGGTATTGAGTGTGCCCGCCGTACTGTGGCCAAATACCGGGAAGCGTTGCGCATCGCGCCCGCCAATTTGCGAAAAACCTTGTAGCCCTCCTGCACCGCTTCGCCCCTTCCCCCTGATGGGGGCTGCACCTGCGGCCTGGTGAAGCCAGTTCTGTGGTGTGTTCAGGGTGCAGGCCCCCTGTGTCCCTGCGCGCGGGGATTGCACCAACCGGCCTGCCAGATCCAGTTCCGTGGTGTGCACTGGAAGGAATGACGGCTGTTAGCGCGGTGGCTTTTGTGGCCGCAACCATTTTTGGAAAAAGATTCATGAACCAACTCAACCTCTTTTTGCCCTGCGCTGCCGGCGTGGAGGACTTCCTCGCCGACGAAGTGAAGCGCATCACAAACGAACCACTGGCCTTCAAGGCACGCGGCGGTGTGGGTGTGCAGGCTTCCTGGCGAGATGCCATGCGCCTGAACCTGCACAGCCGCCTCACCCAGCGCGTGCTGGTGCAGTTGTGGCACGGTGAATACCGCAACGAGCAAGACCTCTACAACGCAGCGGGCGAGGTTGCCTGGGAAATCTGGTTTTCTCCGCAGGAAACCATCAAGGTCGAAATCACCGCGCAGCACAGTCCGCTGACCAGCCTGAACTTCGCCGCGCTCAAGGTCAAAGACGCTATTTGTGACCGCTTTCGCGCCAAGCGCGGGGAGCGCCCCAGCGTGAACACCACCTGGCCCGATGTGCGCATTTACGCCCACCTCACCACCGATGAACTCACGCTGTACATCGACACCTCGGGTGAGCCGTTGTTCAAGCGGGGCTGGCGAGAAGACAAAGGTGATGCCCCACTCAAGGAAACGCTGGCTGCGGCCATGATCGCTGCCACCGGGTGGGGCGAGTGTGCAGATCAACCGCTCGATGCCATCACGCCGCTGTACGACCCTTGCTGTGGCAGTGGCACCGTGGTGATCGAAGCCGCCCAGATCGCGCTCAACATCGCGCCC
This sequence comes from Hydrogenophaga sp. PAMC20947, assembly GCF_004795855.1. Taxonomy (NCBI): domain Bacteria; kingdom Pseudomonadati; phylum Pseudomonadota; class Betaproteobacteria; order Burkholderiales; family Comamonadaceae; genus Hydrogenophaga; species Hydrogenophaga sp. PAMC20947. Next base: position 3,459,185 of record NZ_CP039252.1, on the reverse strand, counting down.
GGCCTGTTGCGCCGGTTCGCCTTCGAAAAGATGCTGCCCTTTCAGGACCACGTGTGGCAGGCCATCAAGGACAACGCCGTGAGCGAGCAGCGCGACTGGCCCGAGGGCCATGCGCCCATCGTGTTTGGCAGCGACGTGTCGTTTCGCATGGTCGATTTCGCCCAGCGCAACGCCGAGCGTGCAGGCGTGATGCATGCGGTGGACTTTCGGGGGGGAGATGCGTTGCAGCGATTGCCTCCCAGCGATCGGCCCGGCGTCATGCTGCTCAACCCCCCTTATGGCGAGCGCATAGCCGCTGCAGGTGTGGCCGGGCAAAACGCGGGCGAGCGTGCCAGCGCACGCGCCGAGCGCGCTGCACCCCGCGCCTCACGCACCTTCACCGCCGGTCGGCCGGCACCGGCATCGCCAGGCCTGGGGCGCGAGAGTGCCCAAATGGAGGACGGCAGCGACGGTGCGGATTTCTTCAACCAGCTCGCGGCTCATTGGAAGAGCCATTACGCGGGTTGGAGCGCGTGGTTGCTCACCCCCGATCTGAAGCTGCCCGGGAAGATGCGCTTCAAAGAGTCGCGCCGTGTGCCGCTGTGGAACGGCCCTATCGAATGCCGCTTGTTCCGGTTTGATTTGGTGGCACGCCGCACCGCACCCGCGGACCAGGCCCCCCACCAACCGTGAGGGCGGGACGGTCCGACGAAGGCGTTGTGGTGTTGGTGCTTGACACCAATATCGTGCTGGATCTTTTTGTCTACCAAGACCCCGCGACTGCCGCTCTGCGCGAGCAACTCGCGCAACCGGGCACGCGCTGGCTATCCACCGCCGCCATGCGCGAAGAGCTGGACCGGGTGCTGGGCTATCCGCAAATCGTCAAGGGCCTGAAGGCGCGTGATATCCCCGCCCAGGCGGTGCTGGCCCAGTTTGACCGGCAGGCCGAGATAGTGGCCACGGCGCTCAAGGCACCCTACACCTGCAAAGACCCCGACGACCAGCGCTTCATCGACCTTGCGGTGGCGCACCAGGCCGTGCTCGTGAGTAAAGATGCCGAGGTCTTGTGCATGGCCAGACGGCTGGACAGGCTGGGGGTGGTGGTGCAGCGGATCTGGGCGCCCGCGTGAGCCGCTAAAAGCATTCTCCGCAAATCTTGCGTGCCCGTCGTATGCGCCGATCAAGGTGGCGTGGCAACGGCCATTTCGGCGCACGTGGATGTGATCTTCCCTGTCGCACCCAGCACATCGATTGATCCGGCCAGGTGGCACATTCCATCCGGCCTGGGCTGTGGGGTTCGCGCGGACCAGGGGCATTGTTCCCTGGGGCCCGCTGAAGCGCCACCAGCTTCCACTTGAACATGTGTGTCCATGGAGCGCTTCGATGAGCCAATCCTTCGAATTCTTTTTTGATCTGGCGTCGCCTTGGACGTGCCTGGCTTTCCACAACATCCAGCCCCTGGCCCAAAAGGCTGGAGCCACCATCATCTGGCGCCCATTTCTGGTCGGCGGTGTGCACAACCAGGTCAACGAGGCCTATGTGGAATCCCGAGCCAACAACCAGGGCAGCCCGAAGTGGCGACAGCTGGTGCAGTCGCTTCATGACTGGGCGGCTCAGTCGGATGTGCCCATGAATTTCCCCTCGAAATTCTTTCCGTTGCGATCGGTTCATGCCATGCGCTTTTGCTGCGCCCTGGAGGATCGCCAGAGCGACCTGGTGAAGTTCGCCAAAGCTGGGTTTGATGCGCACTACACCCACCAGTTGAACCTCGATGACCCCGATGTGTTGGTGCATGTGGCCAACGGAGCTGGCCTGGATGGCGAAACGCTGCGGCTCCGCTCCCAGGAGGGCGGTGTCAAAGAGCAACTTCGCCGCAACACAGAAGAGGCCGTTGCGCGAGGTGCCTTTGGGTCTCCCAGCATCTTTGTGCCATTTGGGTCGGGCGAGCGGCTGTATTTCGGCAATGATCAGCTGCCTCTGGTGGAGTGGGCGCTGCGGCAGGAACACCAGGGAGGCCCTGCCTAACCCCCGCGTTGCGCGTGCTGCCCGCCCTTGAGCGAAAACGGTTGGCGTCGCCTCTTGAACGCCGTAGACTGCCGGCTGGGATGGTTTCCTTGCGCCGGCTGTAGGGCCAGCGCCCTGCGTACCGTTGGTGCGGATGGCCGTGGAAAAACGGGATGATTCGACTGTTTCGCGCTGCTGTCGCGAGGGGCTTTTTCCTAGAGAACTGGCCGCTGAATGGGTGATGAGGACACCCGTTTTGCCGTCGCCTCGTGTGCCGGTCAATGGGGCCGGTAGATGGATCCGGTAGAGGGGGATGGCGCCAAGGGAACAGAGCACGAAGCGTATTGCGCTCATGGCCATGCAGTCCATGCATCAACGGTCAATTCCGTTGCAAAGGAGCAGAGTGAAGCTATTTGGTTGGATTCTTGTTCTGGTTGGCGTCTTGCTCATGGGTGCCGGTTTGGCCTTGTCTGTGCCTACTTGGCAGTTTGTTGACCGGGCCGAATCGTTGTCTGGCGTGGTCGTCGAACTGGTGCACTCGGGTGAACGCAAGGGCTCGGTTTACTACAAGCCGAGGGTTCGGGTTGAGCGGCCCAGCGGTGAATCGGTCGAGTTTGTTGGCCGAGTGGGCAGCAGTCCGTCGGCTTATCGCATGGGGGAGAAAGTTTCGGTCTACCTGGATCCAGCCAGACCCGAAGACATCCGGTTGAAAGGGTTCATCGAACTGTGGGGCTTTGCCGCCAGCACAGGTGGCGTGGGCACGGTGTTTTTTTTGATAGGGGCCAGCCTCGGATTCATCCGTTTGTGGAACCGGCGCAAGCTGGCGCGGCTGCGACAGCAGGGTGATCTGGTTCTGGCCAGCTTTGACCGGGTCGAAATCGACACCAGCACCACCTATAACGATCGGCATCCCTGGCGTGTATATGCCCATTGGGTGGATCCCACCACGGGACAACGGCACGTGTTTTCAAGCGAAATGCTTTGGCAAGACCCTGGTGACCGGTTTGAATCGCAGCCAGTCCGGGTCTATGTGGCCCGTGGGAACCCGCGCGAATACGCCATGGATTTGTCGGAATGACGGGTTGACACCAGCGGGGGGGCTCCCGCCCGACAAGTAGTTTTTCGTAACAAGTCGGAGGGTCCACGGAATCAACCTGGACGACCTTCTGGGCTGTAGCGAGGGCGAAGAGGGGCTTGTGCAGCGTTCGCCGTGGGCCGGTGCGCTCTGTGCGAGACTCTGCTGCCTCGCCCATCATTTCAGGTTTCTATGCCGATCACCCTTTCAAGTGCCTCTCTGCCTGTGTTCCAAACAGCTTTGGCGAACCTCGGCCATTGCCTGAAGAAAGCCCAGGCCAATGCGGCAACACGCAGCTTCAGCCCCGATGTGCTGGTGGGGTTGAGGTTGGCGCCCGACATGCTGCCCCTGGCCTCTCAGGTGCGCATCGCCTGCGACGCCGCCAAGAATGGAACGGCGCGCGTGAGTGGCCTGGAAGCGCCTCGGATGGCCGATGACGAAACCACCCTGGTCCAGTTGCAGGAGCGCATTGCCAAGACACTGGCCTGGCTGGACACCGTGCCCGCCGACGCGTTTGACGGGCGCGAGGCGCAAGACGTGACCTTCCCCATCGGCAAAGATGCCACCCGCACCATGCCAGCCGAAGCCTATTTGAAGCACTGGGTCATCCCCAATGTGTACTTCCATGTGACCACCGTCTATGCCCTGTTGCGTCAAGCCGGCGTGGATCTGGGCAAGGTTGATTTTCTGGTGGGCGAAGAGGCCGGCGCCTGAGCGCCCGGGCTTGACTTCAACCGGTATGCTGTATCTATGAAATCCGTTATCCGCGCCTTCTTCAGAACCCTGCGCACCGTGCTGGGTCCGGTCATGTTGCTCAAGGAGCGCCTGACCCAACCCCGTGGCGTCGAGCGCGATCCCGCGGCGCAAACCACGGTCAACATGCAGTGCCAGAACCTGGCGCTCTACCAGTTCAAGACCTGCCCGTTCTGCATCAAGGTGCGTCAGGAAATGCGGCGCCTGTCGCTGCCGATCCAGCAACGCGATGCCCAGATGGACACCGCACACCGCACAGCCTTGCTGCAGGGCGGCGGCGCCATCAAGGTGCCGTGCCTGCGCATCAGCGACGGTGCGGGCCAGAGCCAGTGGCTCTACGACTCCGGCGCCATCATTGCCTACCTGCGCGCCCGTTTCCCCGCCGCCTGAGCGCGGGTTTTGAGCGCTTGGCGCTCAGCACCTCAGGCCAGCGCAAAACTGTCGGCCTGTGAGCGGTCCCAGTACAGCTTGTAGACATCGTGCAGATCGTCGGTGCCGTTGAGCAACGCGCCCGGTGCGACACCGGGCAGCAGCTTGGCCAGCAGACGCACATCGTTCTCGTTGACGCGCCGCACGATGTGGTGGGGTGTGATTTCGCTCGGATGTTGCAGTCCGGCGGCCTGCACCAGCCCCTTGAGGGCGTGCATGGTCTGGTGGTGGAAGTTGTAGACGCGGGTGGCTTTGTCGGGCACCACCAGCGCCTGCTGGCGCATCGGGTCTTGCGTGGTCACGCCGGTGGGGCAGTTGCCGGTGTGGCAGGACTGGGCCTGGATGCAGCCCAAGGCAAACATGAAGCCACGTGCGCTGTTGCACCAGTCTGCGCCCAGGGCCATCGCACGGGTGATATCAAAGGCGCTGATGATCTTGCCAGCGCAGCCGATCTTGATGCGGTCGCGCAGGTTCAGTCCCACGAGTGTGTTGTGCACCAGGTGCAGGCCTTCCTGCAGGGGGGCCCCCACGTGGTTGGTGAACTCTACTGGGGCAGCACCCGTGCCACCCTCGCCGCCGTCGACGACGATGAAGTCGGGTGTGATGCCGGTTTCCAGCATCGCGCGGGCAATCGCAAACCATTCCCAGGGCTGGCCAATGCACAGTTTGAAGCCGGTAGGCTTTCCGCCGGAGAGTTCGCGCAGGCGGGCGATGAACTGCAGCAGTTCGATCGGGGAAGCGAAGGCACTGTGGGCGGACGGAGAAAGGCAGTCCTGCCCTTCGGGAATGCCGCGCGCCGCAGCGATTTCGGCGGTGACTTTGGCGCCGGGCAGCATGCCGCCGTGACCAGGTTTGGCGCCCTGGCTGAGCTTGAGCTCGATCATCTTGACCTGGGCGTCCAGTGCATTGGCCTTGAAGCGTTCTTCGCTGAAGAGGCCGTCGTCGGTGCGGCAGCCGAAATAACCCGAACCGATCTCCCAGACCAGATCGCCACCGTGTACCCGGTGCCAGGCTGAGATGGAGCCCTCCCCGGTGTCGTGAGCAAAACCGCCGCGTTTGGCACCGGCGTTGAGCGCCTGTATGGCATTGGCCGACAACGCGCCAAAGCTCATGGCCGAGATGTTGAATATGCTGGCTTCGTAGGGCTGGGCACAGGTTGGGCCACCAATGGTGGTGCGGAAATCCTGTGTGTTGAGTGTGGTGGGGGTGAGCGAGTGGGAGATCCACTCGTAGCCTGCGGCTTTGACATCGAGCTGGGTGCCAAACGGGCGCTTGTCGGTTTCACCTTTGGCGCGGGCATAGACCAGGCTGCGCTGGCTGCGCGAAAAGGGCGTGGCCTCGCTATCGCTTTCCAGGAAATACTGGCGCAGCTCAGGGCGAACTTTTTCCAGCATGTAGCGGATATGGCCAATGATGGGGTAGTTGCGCAGCACTGCCCGGCGCGACTGCGCCACGTCCCACCACCCCACGCCGGACAGGGCGCCACAGACCAGCAAAGCCCAGCCACCCGTTCCAAAGGCCACCAGGGTGAACAGGCTGAGCAGGGAGCCGATCACGGCCAGGGCAAGTGCCGTGTAGCGCACGGGGTAGAGGGCATTGAGACGGTCGAGCATGCGGACTTTCGGTGAGGCGGGGTTGCCCTAAACTGGATGCCATCATAAAACCCGCTGCGGCGGGGTGGTGAAGAACCCGGGCGGTGCCCGTTATCCACCCCGCCGCAAATCGACGCAACTTTCTTTTTTTGCATCCGACATGAACACCGATACCGCTCTCCCGCCCCTGGGCAACGAAGACTTCGACGCACTCGACGAGATCCTGGATGACCTGCGCTCCCGTGGAGAAGACGTGCCGCAATGGGAGTTCTGCGAGGGGGCCATGGCGGCCCTGCTGTGCACACGCCGCATGGTGCCACCCGACGAGTTTTTCCCTTTGCTGCTGGGCACGGGCGACAGCCAGCCCGGTCAGCCGAGCGAAGACGCAGAAGACACCTCGTTCAAAGATGCCGCCCAATACGATCGTTTTCTGACTTTGTGGACACGGCGCTGGACTGAGGTGGCGTCGGCATTGGGTGCAGAGGTCGAAACGCTGGAGGACGAAGACAGTTACCACCCTGAAATCATGGATGTGCGAGGCGCAGTGGCGGGCTTGCCCGAGGCCGAGCGCGCCGAGATCGGCGACCAGGAGCTGCCGGCATTCGGCCAGGTCTGGGCGCTGGGCTTTATGTTTATCGTAGAGAATTGGCCCGAGGACTGGGCCATGCCGCGGGACAAGGAAGTGGCCAGCATGATCGATGAGGCCTTGCAGGCCATTGTCGAACTGACCGAAGACGACACCGGAAAACCCACGGTGTGCATGCACAGCGAAGACGGTCCACCCAGCGTCAGCGACGAGCGCCTGAACGGTTTTGGCGCGGCGATCTGGGCGGTTTACGATCTGCGCCAGATCTGGCAGAGCCTGGGCCCACGCACCGAACCCGCCCGCAAAACCGAAGAGCCGGGGCGCAACGATCCGTGCTGGTGCGGCAGCGGAAAAAAATTCAAGAAGTGCCACGGGGCCTGAGGCTGGTGAGTGGCTGGGGCGCGCTCAGGGGTCAGTTTTTCGAAGCTGTCGCAGCAGTTCCAGTACCCGAGACCTGCTGCGCTCGAAATCGGTGTTGAGCAAGGTGCTGGCGAGATCCATGCGGCCCTGGTGAGCCAGGTCAATGGCCTGGCGGGCGAGCTGGTGAAAACGGTCGTTTTCCAGAGCCAGTTCTTCGAAGCGGGGGTCTCCCTGGGCCGAGCCCTGGCTCATGCGGGACAACCAGCGGCCGAGTTCGCTGTCGCTGGCCGAGGGCAACGGCGGCAGGTGACTGGCCTCTTGCGCGTCCACAGAAAGGTGGTCGTTGAACAGCACGCACCATTCAAGGTGGTGAATCACGGCTGTCTGCTGTTCCAGCCGGTCGAGCAAGGGGCGACGGCCCGGCGTGGTGCCCATGTCTGCAGTGCCTGTATGGGGCGCGTGCGGTGTCCTCTGCGCTGCGCCTTTGCGCGGGCGTGAGAGAAGCTGAAGCAGTTGCTGGAGCGACATGGCAGGTGACGGTAGCGGTGCTGACCCGTGGGCAATGTGCCTTTGGTTGCCAGCAACCCGAACCATAGGGCTTGCGGGGTGTTTGCCCAAGCTCGTGCGCCGAAAAATGATGACTTTCGGCAGCGTGCAACTCTGCCGTCGCCATCCCGCATCAAAGGTGCGACTTTTGTCACCACAATGGCAATGTTGATCGCGATTGACTGTGCTCAAAATGCCTGCGTTCCGTACTTTCTTTTTCGAGTGGGGTGGACCATGGTTTTGCAGTTGTGCACGCCGCGTGCCGGCTTCAGCCTTTGAGCGGGTCAGCCATTCAGTCTGCTTTTGGGATTCGCGTCCCAGACCCCACCCTTGAACACCCGGCTGTGGTCCGTGCGAACTGCCTGGAGTCAATCAGAGAGTTCGAAGCTGGAGCTGGTGGTTTCCACGCCGTTGACGTGCAAGGCGACGCGGTGGTGGCCGGGGTACAGCTGACGGGTGGTCACCGGCCGCAAGCTGTGCCGTTTTTCCAGCTGGCGCTGCTCGCCAGGCGCGAGGACCACCGCCCAGCCTTTGAAAACTTTGGGTGATGTGCTGCCGTTGGCCCGCACATGGTGGACGGCGTAGTCAATGGCCAGCTTTTGCGGCCGGTCGCTGGAGGACCGCAGTGTGGCTTGCAAGGTCAGCGAATCGCCGATCGACACTTGTGCGCTTGAGAGGTTGAAATGCACATTCCCCTGGAACTTGGCGCCCAGACCCCAGGCCGCCAGGGTCGGTGGGTGACCCTGCTTGACGAGGCTGCGGCTGGCATGTTTGAGCAAGGCGCGCCGGTGAGCATCGGCTCCGACCAGGTGGCGGGTGACCCAGTGCGCCACCAGATCGGGGTGGTCTTTGGCGATATCGTTGAGGTGGTTGGCCACGCTGCGGCGCACATAGGCACTGGGGTCGTCCTGGAGGGCTTGCAGCAAGGGCCAGCTGGGTGCCGGATCGGCCACGAGTGCCTGCAGCCTAAGACCCCAGGGCAAGCGGGGCCGAGCGCCCTCGCTGACCAGTCGGCGAACGTGTGGGCTGGGATCTTGCGTCCATCGGGTAAGCAATGGATAGACCTGATCCGGGTACCGGGCGATGAACGGCCGGATCGCGAATTCTGCAGTGAAGCGTTGTGTGATCGCGTGCAGGCACTGCAAGGCGCGGGGCACGTCTTGCATGCCACGCCGGGTAACGAACTCGCCGGTCCCCCACAGCGCCCAACCTGACAGGCCGTCTGCATTGAGCGCATCGGCCAGGCCGATCGGCTCGCCTTTGTCGTCAAGCGACAGCGCCGGCACCAGAGCGGCCTCGATCACACCAGCCGCCGAATCAAAGTTGGCAGGCAGGCAAGCCTCCAGGGCATCGGCCCATTGCATGGCGCGCGCCTTGAAGGCCAGGTTTTCGAGGTCGGCCGTCGCAATGGCCACAAAGGTTTTCCCGTCGAACCCGGGCCAGACCCGCGCCAACTGTTGTGCCGCGTGGGCAGCGGTGTCGACATTGATCAGGTTTTTGAATGCTTCGGCCATGGTGCACTTTAAAAGGTTTGCGGCAACGCGCTGGCAAGAAAGTCGTACACGGCCCGGATGCGCCGGCTGCTCCGAATCTCGCGGTGTACCACCAGCCAGACCGGCAGGGCGGGAATCGGCAGGTTGGGCAGCACCTGAATGATGTCCGGGTCTTCTTTCAGCAGATAAGAGGCCACAAAACCGATGCCCAGTCCAGCGCGCACGGCTTGCCAATACGCGATCAAATCATCGGTCCTGAAACCGAATTTTTCAGGTGGTACCGGGTGGCCCATGGCGGCAAAACCCTGTCGGATGTCAGCCACCCGGTCGTTGCCCACGAGGTCGTGTTGCAACAGATCTTCGGGTTGATGTGGCGTGCCACGGCGCGCCAGGTAATCGCGGTGCGCACAAGCCGCCACTTGGCCCTGGCCAATGCGCCGTGCCACCAGCGAGCCCTGGGTGGGGCGCACCATGCGGATGGCGATATCGGCCTCGCGACGCAGCAAATCGCTCACCGCATTGCTTGCCACCAGCTCCACCTGGATGCCCGGCAGCTCGCTGCGCATTCTGGCCAACAAGGGTGGCAACAGGTGGCAGGCAACTGGTTGGCTGGCCGAGAGCCGCACACTACCCGAGAGCGTGGAGTGCGATTGCTGGGCCCCTCGCAGCAGACTTTGCGCCCCCGCTTCCATGACGCGTGCAGCATCGGCCAACCGCTGCGCCGCCGGGGTGGCGATCAAACCGCGGCCCGTGCGCTCGAACAGCGCGGTGCCCAGCTGTGACTCCAGCAGCGCGACATGCCGCCCCACGGTGGGTTGGCTGATGCCCAGAACGCGGGCCGCGCCCATTAGGCTGCCCTGCTCGTGGGCGGCCAGGAAGGATGGAACCAGTTGCCAGTCGAAGTTTGACATATTCAAAAATGCATATCAAAAGTGCAGATATAGGGAATTGTGCGGCAGATGCTTGAGCCACACAATGAACACACTCCACCACACGGAACACGCCATGACCGCACCACAGGGCCCCATTGTCGATACCATGCCTGGCCTCCACACCGTTCTGGGCGCCAACGGCGTGATTGCCCGCGAGCTGTCGCTGGAACTTGGGCGCAAAGGCCTGCCGGTGCGCCAGGTGAGTCGACACCCCCGCGCGGTGAAGCCGACCGACCAACTGCTGGCGGCTGACTTGCTCGACGCAAAAGCGGTCTCGGGCGCGGTGGCCGGCAGCGATGTGGTGTACCTCGTGGCGGGGTTGCCCTATGACACCACCACATGGGAGGTCCAATGGCCCGTTCTTATGCGCCACGTGATCGATGCGTGCGCGCGCCATGGAGCGCGGCTGGTGTTCTTTGACAATGTGTACGCCTATGGGTGGGTCAAGGGTGCAATGACCGAGGAGACGCCTTTCAATCCCTGCAGCCGCAAAGGCGAAGTGCGCGCGGCGGTGGCGTCTCAGTTGCTGAATGCGATGGCGAAAGGGGGCGTCAATGCCTTGATCGCCCGATCAGCGGATTTTTACGGGCCAGGTGCCGTCAACAGCTTTCTCCGCGTCGCACTGTTCGATCGCTTGCGCGCTGGCAAAGCGCCGCAATGGATCGGCAACCCCCGCGCATTGCACAGCTTCACCTACACGCCAGACGCGGGTCGGGTGCTGGCCCTTCTCGGTCAGACCGAGTCGGCGTATGGGCAGACCTGGCACCTGCCCACCTGCAAGGAAGACATCACCGGCGAAGGCTTCGTGCGCCTGGCCTGCGAACAAGCAAGGCAGACCTTTCGGCTGCAGGTTTTGCCCAACTGGCTGCTGAAGCCTTTGGGTTGGGTGGCGCCACCGATCCGCGAGAACATCGAAATGATGTACCAGTTGCAATTCGACTACCGCTTCGACAGCAGCAAGATTGCGCGCGCGCTTGGCGTGATGGCGACGGCATATCCGAAAGGCATTGACGCCACTTTGGCAGCGCAGCTTGTTTCCGACCATTGAACCCTGAAGGCACACATCATGCAACGCAGACAATTTATTCGACTCACGGGCGGCGGAGTGGTGCTGGGGGCTACCGCGGGTCTGAGCGCTTGCGATACCAGCCTGCCCGCTGAGGCCTTGCAAGCGTGGAGCCCACCGGCCGATGGACCCGATGTGCGCCACTGGTTGCTGGCCCATGCGATCCTGGCGCCGCATTCGCACAATTTGCAGTCGTGGCGGGTCGACTTGAGCGTGCCCGATCAGATCACTTTGTTTATCGATCTGGACCGTTTGCTGCCTGAAACCGATCCGTTTTCACGGCAGATGATGATGAGCCAGGGCACGTTCCTCGAGCTGCTCGACATGGCAGCACGCCACAAGGGCCTGCGAGCGGACATCGAGTTGTTTCCAGAGGGTGCCTTCGGTCCGAAGACGCTCGACGGGCGACCGACCGCCCGTGTGCGTCTGGCGCCCGACGCCTCCATCCAGAGTGAGCCACTGTTTCAGCAGATTTTTCTGCGCCGCACCAACCGTGAGGCCTACGAGGACCGGCCACCACAAGCGGTCGCGCTGACTTCTATCGAAAAGAGTGTGGAACCTCACCCCATCCGCGTCGGCTTTGTCGGCACCGATCAACCCGGGCTCTTGCGACGGCACCGCGCCATTGCCATGGATGCTTGGCGCATTGAAATGGAAACATCGCGCACGATCCTGGAGTCCTACAAAGTGCTGCGCATCGGGCCGAAGGAAATCGCCCAGCACCGGGACGGTATTGCCGTCAACGCCCCCTTGTTGCGGGCCATCGACGCGCTGGGGCTGTTTGACCGCACGGTAGCACCGGCGCCCGACAGCATGGCTGTGACGTCGCAGGTCAAAGACTTCAATGCCAAGCTGGCGACGACACCTGCCTTTTTCTTCATGGTGACCGAGGGCAATGACCGCGCCACCCAGGTGACCGCAGGCCGCGCCTATGCACGGGCCCAGCTGGTGGCCACTGCGCATGGCTTGTCGATGCACCCACTGCAGCAGGCGCTGCAGGAATACCCGGAACAAGCGGAGCCCTATGCAGACATCCACCGCCTGCTCGAAGCGCCTTCGCCCCGGTTCACCGTGCAGATGTGGTCGCGCCTGGGTTATGCACCCGCAGTGGGGCATGCCCCCCGCCGCAGGCTGGATGCCTTCATCCTGCCTGGGCGCGGTTGACCGGCATCGCCTCAGCTTCGTGCCAATGGAAGCACGGGGCCAAACAGGGCCGGCGGATGAGGTCGCGTGCGTGAGGGTTCCGCGCAAAGACCGCGCAGGGTTCAGCCGACTTCTCCGAGCGGTGGAAACCGTGCGAGGGTGCTGATTTTGCCGCCCAAGGGGTCGTCGCTGGAATCCAGCCTGGCGAGCAATCCCGTCAGTGCGTGAACCACCGTGGCTTGGCGCACTGTGGATCGATCGCCGCTGAAGTGTTGCAGTTCGCTGAACACGCCTTGGGGCGTGGCCCAGGCAAACCAGACGGTGCCCACGGGCTTGTCGGCGCTGCCACCGGTGGGCCCGGCGATACCCGTCACAGCCACCGCACATTGCGCATGGGAATGCGTCAAGGCGCCGGCCGCCATGGCGCAGGCCACCTGTTCGCTCACAGCGCCCTGGGCGATGATCAGTTCGGCAGGCACGCCCAGCAGCTCGGTTTTGGCCTCGTTGGAGTAGCTGACCATGCCCCGTTCGAACCATTCGCTGGAGCCACTCACATCGGTACAGGCACCAGCTATGAGCCCGCCCGTACAACTCTCGGCCGTGGCCATCATGAGGGACTGCTGTCGGAGCCGGCTGGCGAGCTGTCCAACCAGGATGGCGGTGGTCTGGGTGTCGTAGGGCGCTAGCATGGGTGACAGGGTAACGCAGTGGACAGGCGTGCGCTCGTGGCGGACTCCAGACAGCCGTTGGACTCCGTGCAGGCGATGTGGCAGAGCATCCCGCCCTGTGTGGCTTTGCTCAGAACGCCACGGAACTGGCTTTGCCAGGCCGCAGAAGCCGTTCCCTTGGGGTACGACGCACCGCAGGTGCGGCGCGGGGGGTCAGTATCTCCAGGCCGCGATGGCCAGCAGGGTACAAAACGCTGCGGCAAAGTCGTCCAGCAGGATGCCAAAGCCGCCCTGTGGCCCGAAGCCCTTGAAGCGCCGGTCGGCCCAGGCCATGGGGCCGAATTTCACTGCGTCAAACAGGCGGAACAGGGCAAATGCGACCAGCTGTCCCCAGAATCCGGTGGGAGAGACCAGCCACAGCACCAGCCAGAAGGCGATGATTTCGTCCCACACGATGTGGCCTGAATCGGCGATGCGCATGTGGCGAGCGGTGACCGTACAGGCCCACCAGCCCACCAGCGTGCCCAGCCCGATGATCCATGCCCATCCCCGGTCAGACACCCAGGGTTGCAGCAGCACAAAAGCCGCCCAGCCCCACAGCGTTCCCACCGTGCCCGGGGCCACGCGGGGCAGGCCCGATCCGAAGCCCAACGCGATGGCATGGGCCGGGTGCGCGAACATGAAGGACAGGCCCGGGTGCTGAATCACGGGTTCAGTGGTCGCCAGTTCGGGGGGGGAGGACAGATCGGCCATGGGTGCGATTATCGGCGCCAGCGGCGCGCGCGATGGCTCGGGGGAGCGTCTCGGCGGTGTCTTCAGGTGAAATGATCGAATCCAGCGCCGGTAAAGCGCTGCCGGCCCCCTTGTGCATTGATCAGGTGCAAGCCCGACCCCGCCACGATCTGCCCCACGCGCCACACGGGCGTGTCGCTGCGCCGTGCGGCGGCCTCTACCCCAAGGCGTGCGCCAGGGGGCGCGGTGAACACCAGCTCGTAGTCGTCGCCCCCCTGCAGCACACAACGCAGCCGCTGCGCGGCGGGCAGTGCCGCCACAGCATCCGGTTGGGGCAGGGCCTCCAGCACCAGTTCGCCGCCGACACCGCTGGCGCGCAGCAGGTGTCCCAGATCGCCGGCGAGCCCGTCACTGATATCGATGGCTGCGCGTGCAACCCCCAGCAAGGCCTGGCCCAGCGCCACGCGGGGTGTGGGGCGTTCCAGGCGTTCGCGCAAACGGGCCAGGGCCTCCTGTGGGGCGCCCGTCGGACTTTGCAGCCAGCTCAGCGCCAGGCAGGCCCCACCCAGGTCGCCGCTCACGTAAATGTCGTCACCCACCCGTGCGGCACTCCGGCGCAGCGCTGATCCGGGGGGCACCTCGCCAAAGACCGTGATGCACAGGTTGAGGGGTCCGCGGGTGGTGTCCCCGCCGACCAGCGGGCACCTCTGGGCGTCTGCCAGTGAAAACAGGCCTTGAGCCAGTTCGCTCAGCCAAGTGTCGTCCACCTGGGGCAAAGCCAGGGCCAGGGTGAAGCCCAGGGGGCGCGCGCCCATGGCGGCGAGATCGCTGAGGTTAACGGCCAGGGCTTTGTGGCCGAGCGCGGCGGGTGCCACGTCAGGTAAAAAGTGCCGGCCTGAGACCAGCATGTCGCTGGAAATCGCAATCTGGTGGCCCGGGGTGGGGCTGAGCAGGGCACAGTCGTCACCCACACCCAGCGCCACGGACGCTGGCAACGGCGAATTCGGGCGTTGAAAGTGGCGCGCGATGAGCGCGAACTCGCCCGTTTGCGAGGGATCAGCCAGCGTGGTTGGCAGACTCATCCTTGTTTCCCGTGCCGGTGTGGAGCTTGCTCCAGTCTTGCTCGTCTTCACCCTCGCCCACCTCATTGGCCAGGCGCAGGGCGCGGGCCACCACCGGTGGTCCGATGGTTTCAAACACGGCGACCGCCGCCAGCACGATCGATGCCACTTCAGCACCGAGGATGGGGAACTGCACCGTCATGTTGTTGGCCAGGCCAATGGCCATGCCCGCCATGGGCCAAAGCATCAGGCCGGCGGTCATGTTGCGGCGCTTGGGCCATCGCACCAGGGAGCCTATGGCCGTTACACCGATCCATTTGGCAGCGCTTCGGGCGATCACATACACCGCTGCGGCGGGTGCAAACGCCACCATTTCATGGAGGTGCAGGTTGGCGCCTGCATAGACGAACAGGGCCACGAAAAACAGCTCGAAGGCGGGTCCGAATTCCAGTTTGGCGATCAGGTTTTGTTTCTCAGCCGTTCGCACGACCACGCCCAGTACCAGCGGCGCGAAAAGGGCCGAGAGACCGAAGGTGAGGGCCAGGCCCAGGGTCATGGAGACCGCCCCGACCACCAGGGCCAGTGTGTACTGGGTGGCCTGCTTGGTGAGGCGCGCCACGAGGTGCAAGATCCAGCCCAGCACCATGCCGAGCACGGTGGATCCAACCAGCTGGTACAGCGGCGCCCAGATCATGGTTTCAACCGGCGCTGCACTCTTGCTGTAAAGCGCAGGCATCAGCGCGGCGAAAACCATAAAGGCCCAGACGTTGTTCAAGGCCACCAGTGCTTGCGCCTTGCTGGTGGTGGGGCCGTGGGCGCCCAGCTCATGGGAAACGTGCAGCAGCACCGCGGGCGAAGACGAGATCGCAATCGCCGCCACCACCGCGGCGACCAGCTGGTCCACCCCCATGAACACCATGGCGAAATACACTGCGCCAAAAGTGAGTGCGCTCTCGGCCAGTGATACCAGCAGCAAAGCTTTGTCGTGGATCAGTGCTTTGAAATCCAGCGACAAGCCCAGGCGGTACAGGATCAGCGCCAGCGCAATGTCGATGACGATGCTGGCCTGAGCCAGTGACGCATGGTCGAAGATGCCCAGCACATTGGGCCCGGCGATCAGGCCGACCAGCATGAACCCGGTGATGCTGGGCAGCCAGCTCATGCGGTGGGCGAGGAAGCCGCCCAGTGCGCCGCAAAACAGCAAGAACCCGAAGAAGAACAGGGTGTTCATCTCCACGGGCCAGACAGGCAAAAAATCCATCGAATTCATCCTAGTTGGGAGTCCCGCCCGGTCTGAGGCCGATGGCGGGAGAGGTCTATCAGTGCAATGTGCGGGCGATGTTGCTGGCGTCACCGCTCAGGACGAAAGGCGCGACGGCACAGTCAAAACGTTCGCCATCCTCGCCCACGCAGAAAAAGCTGCCGCGCATCTGGCCCGAGGCCGTGCGCAGCTGGGTACCGCTGGTGTACTGGAACGATTCGCCGGGCCTGAGCAAGGGCTGATTGCCCACCACGCCCAGACCCTTGACTTCGTCGGTGCGCCCATCGGCGTCGTCAATGATCCAGTGCCTGGCAATCAGTTGCGCCGCCACCTCACCCGTGTTGGTGATGGTGATGGTGTAGGCGAAAGCGAACAAACCTTCTTCCGGAGACGATTGTTCGCTCAGGTATTGGGGTTCGACTTCGCAGGAAAACTGGTGTTTCGGCATGGCCGGCATGTTACCTTGCCGCCGTGCATTCTTGCCGAGCAGGTTTCCGGACCTTATCTGGGCATAGGGACAGCCCACTTTGTGCGCAAAGCCGGTTGCGAGCCTGCGAAAATACCGGTACCGATCACTTTCGTTTCCCAAAGCGCCGCTCAGCCATGTCACGTTCTTTTTGCATTGCCCCGTCCATTCTGTCCGCCGACTTCGCCCGCCTGGGCGAGGAAGTGAAAAATGTCATTGCCGCTGGCGCTGACTGGATCCACTTCGACGTCATGGACAACCACTACGTGCCCAACCTCACCTTTGGGCCCATGATCTGCCAGGCGCTCAAACCCCATGCCTGCAAGTCCGACGGCACACCGGTGCCAATCGATGTGCACCTCATGGTCCAGCCGGTGGATGCCCTGGCCGGCGCCTTCATCGATGCCGGCGCTGATCTGGTCAGCTTTCACCCGGATGCGAGCGCTCACGTACACCGCAGCGTACAGGCCATCAAGGCCAAGGGCTGCAAGGCAGGGCTCTCCTTCAACCCGGCCCATTCCCTGGACGTGCTCGACTGGGTGATCGACGATATCGACCTCATCCTCATCATGTCGGTCAACCCCGGTTTTGGTGGCCAGAGCTTCATCGACTCGGCCTTGCGCAAGATCGAAGATGCGCGCAAACGCATCGAAGCCTCGGGCAAAGACATCCGACTGGAAGTGGATGGCGGCATCAAGGTCGACAACATCCGCCGGGTCGCCGATGCAGGCGCCGATACCTTTGTGGCCGGCAGCGCGATTTTTGGCAAACCCGATTACAAGAGCGTGATCGACCAGATGCGGACAGCGTTGGCCAAATGACCGCCTGCGCCGCTTCGCATCACCCCCTGGGGCGGTGCAAGCGGCATGGCAAAGCCGGCTCCACGGCATCCTCGAAACAGACATCCGCTCCGCAAACGCTTTATGCCCCTTTCAGACACCCTTGCCAACGGGCACACCGCCGGGCCGCCCCAAGGTGAGACCAACCCCTTCGGGGGGCAGCGACCCGCACAGCGGCAGAGCGTGGGGGCCGGGCACACCGCCGGGCCGCCCCAGGGTGAGGCCAACCCCCTTGGGGGGCAGCGACCCGCGCAGCGGCGGAGCGTGGGGGCCGGGCTCACCGCCGGGCCGCCCCAAGGTGAGGCCAACCCCCTTGGGGGGCAGCGACCCGCGCAGCGGTGGAGTGTGGGGGCCATCGTCGTGGATCTTGACGGCACCATGGTCGACACCCTCGGCGATTTTGAGGTCGCGCTCAACCGCTCGCTGGCCGGCCTGGACTTGCCGCCCGTCACCCGAGCCCTGGTCGAGCGCACCGTGGGCAAGGGGTCGGAGCACCTGATTCGCGCGGTATTGGACCACCAGCTGGCGTTGCCCGAAGTGACCGCTTACGGCCGCGTGTGTGTGGGCCGCGCCGATGTGCTCTTCGAGCCCGCCTGGCAGGCCTACCAGCGCCACTACCGCGATATCAATGGCCAGTTTTCGACTGTCTACCCGGGGGTGGTTCAGGGCTTGCAAGCCTGGCGTGACCAGGGGTTGCCAATGGCCTGCCTTACCAACAAGCCCTTGGCGTTCGCCCAGGGCTTGTTGAAGGCCAAAGGGTTGGACGGGTACTTTGATCGGGTGTTTGGTGGCGACAGCTTTGAGCGCAAAAAGCCCGACCCCTTGCCTTTGCTCAAGACCTGCGAAGCTCTGGGAACAGCGCCCGCGCAGACCTTGATGGTGGGGGACTCGCAGAACGATGCGCTGGCCGCCCGGGCCGCAGGATGCCTGGTGGCGCTGGTGACGTATGGCTACAACCACGGGGAGCCCATTGAACAGGCGCCTCACGACTGGTTGCTGAATTCACTGATCGATGGGTGGAACCTGGTGGGTTCCCGCTGAGTGGCTGGTCAAGGGCACAAAACCCCAGCAAAGACAGGCACTACCAAGCCCCTTCCGTCTATTTCGGGCGGCCCGCCATGGCCCTCGCGGCTTCCGGGGTATTGTCGACGCCAGGCTCTCGATGGCCCGCCCAGCCGAGCCCAGCCCTGACCTCATAGTGGCACTTCCCGGACGACGCCGGTGTTGAGCGTTTGCTCCGAAACACCGCCGTTGCGAGCGACGCTCGCTGCAGGTCCCGCGTCGTCGCAATCGAATGGGCCCTCCTTGCGGCCGCTGATTGGACCCTGTGCAGAAACCCATGGGGTCCCATACTGAATTTGGACGAGGGGGCAGCTCCCCAAATCTTTTGTCAATGTCGCGCGGATCATGGGTTTAGAGCCCAGAATGAATCCGTTTTCGACACCTTCCACCCCATCCACTCGAGTTTCCCGACGCCGCTGACGACCGATTGATGACCCCGCCGAGGGCCAGCGCTGCACAAGGAGAGTTCTGTGGACCTTCAAGAGAGTGCATATGCTCAAGCTTCGGGACGCCAGCCTTTTTCAGCAGCAAGCCTATGTGGCGGGCGAATGGATCAACGCAGACGACGGGACCACCGTCGAAGTCACCAATCCGGCCACGGGTGCTGTGCTCGGCACCGTGCCGATGTGCGGTGACAAAGAGACCGAACGCGCCATCAAGGCCGCCGATGTCGCCCAGCGTGTCTGGCGTGACGTGTCCGCCAAAGAGCGGGCCGTGGTGTTGCGCAAGCTCAATGACCTGATGCTGGCCAATGCCGACGATCTGGCCTTGATCATGACCTCCGAGCAGGGCAAGCCGCTGGCTGAGGCCAAGGGTGAGATCGGTTACGCGGCTTCGTTCATCGAGTGGTTTGCCGACGAGGCCCGGCGCGTCTACGGCGACACCATTCCCGCCCCCATGGGCGATCGCCGCATCATTGCGATCAAACAGCCCATCGGCACCACGGCCGCCATCACGCCCTGGAACTTCCCCACCGCCATGCTCACACGCAAGGCGGGGCCCGCACTGGCGGCCGGATGCTCCATGGTGGTCAAGCCCGCCACGCAAACGCCTTATTCGGCGTTGGCCTTTGCTGTGCTGGCCGAGCGCGCCGGCGTGCCCAAAGGTTTGCTGTCGGTGATCACCGGCTCTGCCAGCAAAATTGGCGGCGAGATGACGCGCAACCCCCTGGTGCAAAAGCTCAGCTTCACCGGCTCCACTGAGGTCGGCCGCCTGCTCATGCGTCAGAGCGCAGACACCGTCAAGAAGCTCTCGCTCGAACTGGGTGGCAACGCGCCGTTCATCGTGTTTGACGACGCCGACCTTGACGCGGCTGTTGATGGCGTCATGGTCTCGAAATACCGCAACACTGGACAGACCTGCGTCTGTGCCAACCGCATTTATGTGCAAAGTGGGGTGCTCAAAGCCTTCACCGAAAAACTCGTGGCCAAGGTCAAGGGTTTGAACGTGGGCTCTGGCGTGGACGCCGGTGTGACCCAGGGCCCGTTGATCGACGAAAAGGCCGTGGCCAAAGTCGAACAACACATCGCCGACGCGCTGGCCAAGGGCGGCAAAGTGCTCACGGGCGGCAAGCGCCACGCTTTGGGTGGGCAATTCTTTGAGCCCACCGTGGTGTCCGGCGCCACCGCCGACATGCTGGTGGCCACCGAAGAAACCTTCGGGCCGTTGGCCCCCATCTTTGCCTTCGACACCGAAGCCGAAGCCATAGAGCGCGCCAATGCCACCGAGTTTGGTCTGGCCGCCTATTTTTACAGCCGCGATGTGGGCCGCGTCATGCGCGTGGCCGAGCGCCTGGAGACCGGCATGGTCGGGGTCAACACCGGTCTGATCTCCACCGCCGAGGCACCCTTTGGGGGCGTCAAACAATCAGGCCTGGGCCGCGAAGGGTCCAAGTACGGACTCGACGACTTTCTTGAAATCAAATACATCTGTCTGGCAGGGCTGGACAAATGAGCAACGGAGCATCCATGAGCACATTTGGTATTGCTGGCGTGCAAATGCAGGTTTCTGCTTTTGTGCCCAATCTGGATCGCATGAACAACTGGATGCACCACATCCGCCACCGCTTCCCCTGGGTGAAGATGGTCATGTTCTCGGAATTGTCTCCACACGGCCCGAAGCAAAAACCCGAGCCTTTGCCCGGGCCCACCGAGGCCGCACTTTGCGCGATGGCCAAGGAAACCGGTCTGTGGATGATTCCAGGGTCCTTGTTCGAAAGCGTCACACGCCCCGATGGCTCGGTGGCGACCTACAACACCACCCCGGTCATCAATCCGCAAGGCGAAGTGATTCGCCGGTACCGCAAGATGTTCCCGTTCCGCCCCTATGAACACGATGTCGAAGCGGGCAGCGAGTTCTGTGTCTTTGACGTGCCTGATGTGGGGCGCTTTGGCGTGTCCATCTGCTACGACATGTGGTTTCCGGAAACCACGCGCACCCTGGTGGCCATGGGCGCTGAAGTGATCCTGCACCCCACCATGACCGACACCATCGACCGCGACGTGGAGCTGTCGATCGCCCGTGCCTCAGCCGCCACCAACCAGGTCTATTTCTTTGACATCAACGGATCGGGCGACGCCGGCACCGGACGCTCCATCGTGATCGACCCCTCGGGTTATGTGCTGCACCAAGCCGGAGCCGGGGCCGAGGTGATTCCCATCGAGGTGGACTTTGCCAAGGTGCGGCGCGAACGTGAACGCGGCTTGCGCAGCAACCTCGGCCAGCCGCTCAAGGGCTTTCGGGATCGCGATGTCGACTTCACCGTCTACCAGCGCGCCAGCGGCGTGGACAGCTACCTGCACACCCTGGGCCCCTTGGTCAAGCCGACCGACTGAAGACGCCTTTCCGTACCCCACGGCAGGCCGCGTTCAGGTGCAATCAAAAAACAAGAAGGAGACAAGCATGACCAGAAAGCCCAAGAAAGTCACCAGTGACGGCGCCATTTCCATGAGCAGGCACCGCAGTGTCTGGGAGATGCGCTCCGATGGCTGGATCGGTCTCGTCGATGACCTGGGCCGTTTGGCCGATATGTCGCGCGATGCCAAGGAGTGGGATGCCTGCCGCGAGCGGGTGCGAAAGGTGGTCGAAACGCTGGAGCCGATCGAGAGTTACTGGTGCTTCCCGGGTGCGCGGGTGTTTGGCGAACTCAGCACCTGGATCGAGCGCGGGGAAATGGCCCGTGCCCACCAGGCGGCGCGGCGCATCCACCGCATGCTGGCGGGTCAGACCTACCGGCACAACACGGCGGCGCTGGACGACCTCGGAGACGGCCCTTCGCAGATTGAAGCCGATACCGAACGCCAGGCGCAACTCACCCGCCCTTACTTCGAGGTGCTGATCGTTGACGAGATGAGCGCCAGCGAAGAAGACGCCTTGCGCCGGCGCGTGCAGCGCAAGCGCAGCGTGGACGACGATTTCGTGTTCGACATCGTGGTAGTGCCCAGCTTCGAAGACGCGCTGATCGCTACGCTGGTCAACTTCAACCTGCAAGCCGTCGTGATTCGCCACGGATTTCCGTTCCGCTCGGTCTACGGCAACGATTCGCTGCGCCGTTTCCTCGACAGCATGGACGAGACGGTAGAACAACTGCCCGAGTCCGAGCGGGGCCCATTGCTGGGCAAGCACATCGCGCAGCTGCGACCGGAGCTCGACCTGTACCTCGTGACAGATGTCAACGTGGAAGAGATCGCGGCACGGGCCGGCGAAATTTTCAACCGCATTTTCTTCCGCGAGGAAGACCACACCGAGTTGTACAGCTCGATCATGAAGGGCGTTGGCGAGCGCTTCAAGACACCGTTTTTCAACGCGCTGCGCGAGTACGCCAAACAACCCACGGGGGTGTTCCACGCGCTGCCACTGGCGCGTGGCAAGTCGATCATGAACTCGAACTGGATCGGTGACCTGATGCAGTTTTACGGGTCCAACCTGTTCATGGCCGAAACCTCGGCCACCTCGGGTGGCCTGGATTCATTGCTCGACCCGATAGGCCCACTCAAGCTGGCGCAGGAGTATGCGGCTCGCGCCTTTGGCGCCCGGCGCACCTACTTCGCCACCAACGGCACCTCCACCGCCAACAAAATCGTGGTGCAGGCGCTGGTGCGGCCCGACGACATCGTGCTGGTGGACCGCAACTGCCACAAGTCGCACCACTACGGGTTGGTGCTCGCCGGTGCACAGGTGGCCTACCTCGACTCGTATCCGCTCGACGAGTACTCGATGTACGGCGCCGTGCCCATCCGCCACATCAAGGAAACGCTGCTGGGGTTCCGCAAGGCCGGCACGCTCAACCGCGTGCGCCTGGTGCTGCTGACCAACTGCACTTTTGACGGCATTGTTTATGACGTCGAGCGCGTGATGATGGAGTGCTTGGCCATCAAGCCCGATCTGGTGTTCCTGTGGGACGAAGCCTGGTTTGCCTTTGCCTGTTGCCACCCGATTTACCGTCAACGCACCGGCATGGCCAGCGCCAAAAAACTGGCCGAGGGCATGCAGACCCCGGAGTACGCCAGGCGCTACGCCGAGTTCAAGGCCGGCTTTGGCCCCAAGGACTGGAACAACGACAAAAAGCTGCTTGAGACCCGGCTCATGCCCGATCCCGCAGTGGCGCGGGTGCGGGTCTACGCGACCCACTCAACGCACAAAACACTGACCTCGCTGCGCCAGGGGTCGATGATCCATGTGTGGGACCAAGACTTCAAGGACAAGGCCGAAGAAGCCTTCCACGAGGCCTACATGACCCACACGTCCACATCGCCGAACTACCAGATCCTGGCCTCGCTCGACGTGGGACGACGCCAGGTGGAGCTGGAAGGTTACGAGCTGGTGCAGCGCCAGCTGGAGCTCGCGATGACCTTGCGTGAACAGGTGCTCAACCACCCGTTGCTCAAGAAGTACTTCCGCTTCCTGCGCGTGAGCGATCTCGTGCCGCTGGAATACCGCGAGTCGGCGGTGGAGAGCTACTACAACGCCGAGACTGGCTGGAACAACCTGGACATGGCATGGCGGACCGATGAGTTCGCGATGGACCCCTCGCGCGCCACCTTGTGTATCGGTGACACCGGTGTGGATGGTGATACCTTCAAGAACAAGTACTTGATGGACAAGTACGGCATCCAGATCAACAAGACCTCGCGCAACACGGTGCTCTTCATCACCAACATTGGCAGCACCCGATCGGCCGTGGCCTACCTGCTGGAAGTGCTGGTGAAAATCGCACGCGATGTTGATCAGCGTGTGGCCGACATGAGCGCGATTGAAAAGCGCATCCACGACAAGCGCGTGCGCTCGCTGACGCTGGAGCAGCCACCCCTGCCCAACTTTTCGGCCTTTCATTCGGCGTTTCGCGTCAGCAGTGCGGTCGGTCCGGCGCAGACGCGCGATGGCGACATCCGGACTGCGTTCTTCCTTTCGTACGACGATGACAACTGCGAATACATCGACATGAATGAAGCCGCCAAGGCTATCAAAGCCGGGCGTGAGCTGGTCTCTGCCTTGTTCGTGATTCCTTATCCGCCGGGCTTCCCCATCCTGGTTCCGGGGCAGATCATCAGCTCGGCCATTCTGGAATTCATGGCTGCGCTCGATGTGCGCGAAATTCACGGGTTCCGCCCTGAGCTGGGCTTTCGCATCTTCAATACCAGCGCTTTGGCCCGAGTGGGTGAGGCCACCGCCGCGCGGGCAGCGCTGGCAGCAGCGGGCCGCTCAGCTTTTCCCCTGGAACGCAGTTCCCAAACCGTGTCAGCGCCTGCGGAGCAACAGGCTGAAATTTCACCCAGTACAACAAGCACAAGGATCGAATCATGAACCGCATTGAAAAAGTCAACAGCATCGCCGACCTGAAAGTCATGTTCCACCGCAACGAGCGGCCGATCTATTTCATAGGCGCGACCAACTTCAACTTGTTGGGCATGGACCGCTGGATCAACCGGTTTCGTTACATCAATTACATCGACTGTTTTGATGGCCGCCACCCCAACGTATTTGTGCCCACCGAAACGCCGCACGAAGAGTTCACGTCGATCGAAGACATCACCAACCACCTGCTGCAACACAAGGAAGTCATCGACCTGATCGAGCGCCGCGGCGGTAACCCGGTGGCCACCTTCCTGATGTTCGATGAAAAGACCGAAGAGCTCGCCAAGGACATTGGCCTCGACATCTGGTTCCCGCCGGCCAAGCTGCGCCAGCGTTGCGACAACAAGATGGAGACCGTTCGCATCGGCAACAAGGCTGGCGTGAAGTCGGTGCCGAATGCGCTGGAAAAGGTCGAGAGCTGGGAAGGTTTGATGAAGACCTGCGAGCAGCACGGTCTGGGGACCGACCTGGTGATCCAGTCCGCCTTCGGCGACTCTGGCCACACGACCTTTTTCATTGCGAACCAAGACGACTTCAACAAGCACAAAGACGAGATCGTCAACGACCCTGAGGTCAAGATCATGAAGCGCATCAATTGCCGTGGTGCGACGCTGGAGGCCTGTGCCACCAAGTCGGGAACCCTGGTGGGCCCGCTGCTGACCGAAGTGGTGGGCGCGAAAGAGCTCACGCCTTACAAGGGTGGCTGGTGTGGCAACGAGGTGTTCCCGGGTGCGTTCACCGAAGAGGTGCGCCTGAAGGCCCGCGCCATGGCCGAGGCCTTTGGCAACCAGTTGCTGCAAGAAGGTTACCGCGGCTACTTCGACGTTGATTTCCTGATCGACCAAGACAATGGCGAGGTCTACCTGGGCGAGCTGAACCCGCGCATCTGCGGCGCCAGCCCCATGACCAACCACACCGCCTACGCCTACGCCGATGCGCCACTGTTCTTGTTCCACCTGCTGGAGTTTTCGGGCGTGCCATTCGATCTGAATGTGCGCGAGATCAACGACCGTTGGGCGCAACCGTTCTTTATTGATTCGTGGTCACAAGTCGTGATCAAGTTCACCGAAGACCGCATCGATCAAGTCACCCATGCCCCTGCCACCGGCATCTACAAGATGGCCGAAGACGGAACCGTGGGCTACCAGCGCTTTGACTATGAGCGCCGCGCCATCGACAACGAGCGCGAAGCCTTCTTCATGCGCATCACGGGACCGGGCGACTACCGTTATCAAGGTGCCGACCTGGGCATTCTGATCACGCGCGGCCGTTCCATGGACGACAACTTCAAACTCAACATCCGCGCCCGTGACTGGATCCGCGGTATTCAGAAGCACTACGCAGGCAAGCCGATCGTGACAACCCAGCACGACATTGCACCAGAGCCCGGTTCGTTCAAGATCCTTTGAGCAAGGCACGAGGCCCCATGGCGATAGATATCCATTTCCAGACGCTGATCGAAGATCAGCCCGGCCCACAGTGGCAAGCCCTCTTCGATCGACTCTGGCCAGGCTACCGCTCCTGGTTTTTGCGCAGTGGCGCAGTGGCCCGGCCAAGCTACCTTGAGAGCCGCAAAGCGCTGCGCACGCACATGCCCGAGCTCGTGCCCGTTTGGGAGCAGCTCGTGGAGCTGGCGGGCGGGGGAGATGTGGAGTCGCGCTTTCTTTCCTTGTGGTGCCCACCCCCCTATATCGCAGGATGCTCGCAGGCCGTGTGGACCGATGCCTCCGGCCATGCGCCGCCCGCCTTGATCCGCAACTACGATTTCGCCCCTGGCCTGCTGGAAGGCACCTGGCTGGCCACGCGGTGGAATGGGCAGCGTGTGGCTGCCATGGGCGATTGCATATGGGGAGCGCTCGACGGCATGAACGAAGCAGGCCTTGCCGCTTCGTTGTCGTTTGGCGGGCGGACCATCTCCGGCGACGGCTTCGGCATTCCACTGGTGGTGCGCTATGTGCTCGAAGTGGCGCAGACCACGGCCGAGGCAATCAAGTTGCTGCAACGCGTCCCCGTGAGCATGTGTTACTCGGTGACTTTGCTCGATCGCCATGGCGATTGGGCGACGGTGTTTGTGTCACCCGATCGAACCACCGAGGTGACGCGGCGCCAAGCGATCACCAACTTTCAGCACGAGGTCGAATGGCCCAAACACGCCGAGGCCACGAACGCAGAGCAGCGGCTCAACAGCCTGCAACGGCAGATGGACGCACGGGGAACATTGGTGGAGGCGATTGAAAATTTGCTGAGTCCACCCATGTACCAATCGGCTTATCTTCGTGGGTATGGGACCCTCTACACGGCGGTGTACCAACCGCATTTGTCGCACATCGAACTGCTCTGGCCCGGCCAGCGCTGGGCCCAAACCCTGGTTGATTTTGCGCCGGGCTCACGCCAGATCGCGTTCACCAACCTGGCCGAAGTTCACGCCTCTCCGAGATAGACGATGGTCGCAGGGGCTGTGCCCAGCGAAGGATTCAGCGTCCTCCACGCGCCGGCCCATGATCAGAGGTCAGCCGATCAGTTGGCCTTGCCAAGCAAGGCGTCCTTTAGCTTCCAGTCCGCAGGTTTTGGCCCCAGCCAGATGCGCATCAGGGCATTGAAAAACTCGGGTTCCTTGAAGGGTTCGCCCTGGACTTCTCCCTTCACCGTCAGGATGGTTCCCGTGCCCGGTACCCAGTCGATCGAAAAACTCTCGCCTTCTTTGAGCGTCTTGTTGTCGGTGAAAACCTGGCTCATGCGGATCACGCCCGGGATCAGCTTGGAGAATGCATGGCGGTCCATGTTGTCTTCCATGCCGCGCGAAAACAACTTGCCCAGCTCGCTCGAATCGATGTCCCGCAACATGGTGATGGCGATGCGTTTGGGCCCGGGCAAAGCCAGCACAGCCTCAGTGGTGTTGGCTTTGGCGCCGAGATACAGCCCCGCCGTGTAGACCTTGAAAATGGCCTTGTAGCGGATGCCTGCGCCGTTGAGCACCAGCGGACTACCGGCGACGCTGGCCCGGTCCTGCAAGGTCACACCCGCCAGTTCCACGGGCGCCGCACCCGCGCCAACAGACCACAGTGCCATCAAAATGCCGAGGGCCAGGGAAGAAGCGGTGGATGTGATCCGTTGCATGTCAAAGCCTTTGCGGGAAGAGAAAGTCGCGAAATAGCGTGAATAAAAAGCACGGTCGTGCTAAAAATCAAAGCAGATTCTGACCCGAAAGCCAACGTTTTTCAACAGGGTCGACCCTGACGGCAGGTGCGTGTTCTTGGCAGCAGCAGTCCAGACAGGGGGGCGGCAGGTTTGCTACACTTTGCGCACCATGTCCATGATTTTCTCCCCCTTCGCAGCCAGCCTGCCGTGCCGCCCAGGCCGGGGAGCCTGGCCCTGGCGCAAGCCAGCGTAAACGTGCACGCCCCCCGGCGGTGCGCGGCGACCGCGGTGGCCCAGCCCACCAACGCCCGTGCCACCCCGCCCGATCTCCCCGCCCGGCAGTTTCCCTGCCAGGGTTCCCTGAAGGAAATGGCAACGGTCGCCCATAGGCGGGCCGAAGTTGCCTGGAGCGACTGAACATGATCACCGAACTCGAATTCAAAAGCCTGGCCGGCCAGGGCTACAACCGCATTCCGCTGATGGTCGAAGCCTTTGCGGATCTGGAGACCCCGTTGTCCCTGTACCTCAAGCTGGCCCACGGCAAAGGGGATGGCAAACACTCATTCCTGCTGGAGTCTGTGGTGGGGGGCGAGCGCTTTGGCCGCTACAGCTTCATCGGGCTGCCGGCGCGCACGCTGCTCCGGGCCAGTGGCTTCGGCGCCGCGGCCAAGACCGAGGTGGTGACCGATGGCACCGTCGTCGAAACCGCTGCGGGCAATCCGCTGGACTTCATTGAGGCGTACCAGCAGCGCTTCAAAGTGGCGTTGCGGCCCGGCCTGCCGCGATTCTGCGGTGGGCTGGCCGGCTACTTCGGCTACGACGCGGTGCGTTACGTGGAAAAGAAGCTGGAAGACAGCTGCCCGCCCGACACCCTGGGGTGCCCCGACATTCTGTTGCTGCAATGCGAGGAACTGGCCGTCATCGACAACCTGTCGGGCAAGCTGTACCTCATCGTCTACGCCGACCCCGCCGCGCCTGAGGCCTATGCCAGTGCCAAGAAGCGGTTGCGGGAATTGAAAGAAGCGCTGAAGTACTCGGTGAGCGCACCGGTGGTCAAGCCCAGTCAGAGCCACCCGCCCGAGCGCAGTTTTGCCAAAGCCGACTACCTGGCGGCGGTTGACCGGGCCAAGGAGCTGATTGCCGCGGGTGATTTCATGCAGGTGCAGGTGGGGCAGCGCATCAGCAAGCGCTACACCGAGTCCCCGTTGAGTCTGTACCGCGCCCTGCGTTCGCTCAACCCCAGCCCCTACATGTACTACTACCACTTCGGTGATTTCCATGTGGTGGGCGCTTCGCCTGAGATCCTGGTGCGCCAGGAAAAGACGGAAGAGGGCACCAAGGTCACCATCCGGCCCCTGGCAGGCACACGCCCTCGCGGTTCGTCGCCCGAACACGACAAGGCCGTCGAACAAGAGCTGGTCAACGACCCCAAAGAGCGGGCCGAACACGTGATGCTGATTGACCTGGCGCGCAACGACATTGGGCGCATTGCCAAAATTGGCTCGGTGAAAGTGACTGAAGCTTTTGCGGTGGAGCGCTACAGTCATGTGATGCACATCGTGAGCAATGTCGAAGGCATTTTGAACGACGGCATGACCAACATGGACGTGCTCAAGGCCACCTTTCCAGCAGGTACGCTCACCGGCGCACCCAAGGTCCATGCCATGGAACTCATCGACCAGCTGGAACCCACCAAGCGCGGCCTCTACGGTGGCGCCTGCGGCTACCTGAGCTACGCGGGCGACATGGACGTGGCCATCGCCATCCGCACGGGCATCATCAAAGACCAGACCCTGCACGTGCAAGCCGCCGCAGGGGTCGTGGCCGACTCCATTCCCGAGATGGAGTGGCGGGAAACGGAGCACAAGGCCCGCGCGCTGCTCCGAGCGGCTGAGTTGGTGGAAGAAGGGCTGGAGTGAACGCTATGAACATATCAAGCACGAACGACGCCGGGCCGCCCCAAGGCGTTCAAGCCCCCTCGGGGGGCAGCGACCCACGCGCAGCGGGCGGGCGTGGGGGCATCAAGGACCTGAACGACGCCGGGCCGCCCCAAGGCGTTCAAGCCCCCTCGGGGGGCAGCGACCCACGCGCAGCGGGAGAGCGTGGGGGCATCAAGGACCTGGACGACGCCGGGCCGCCCCAAGGCGTTCAAGCCCCCTCGGGGGGCAGCGACCCACGCGTAGCGGGAGAGCGTGGGGGCATCAAGTTGCTTATGGTGGACAACTACGACTCGTTCACCTACAACATCGTCCAGTACTTTGGTGAGCTGGGGGCAGACGTGACCGTGGTGCGCAACGATGAAATCACGGTGGACGAAATCCAGCGTCGGGTGGACGCTGGCGAGGTCGATCGCCTGGTGATCTCGCCCGGCCCGTGCTCGCCCAAGGAGGCCGGTGTCTCAGTGGCTGCGATCGAGCATTTCGCCGGCAAATTGCCCATCCTGGGTGTTTGCCTGGGGCATCAAGCCATCGGTGCGGCGTTTGGTGGTCACATTGTGCGTGCGCAAGAGCTGATGCACGGCAAGACCAGCGTCATCACCACCACCCAAGAGGGCGTATTCGCGAATTTGCCCGAGCGCTTCACCGTGAACCGCTACCACTCGCTGGCCATCGACCGTGCTTCATTGCCCGACTGCCTCAAAATCACGGCCTGGACCGACGACGGCGAGATCATGGGCGTGAAGCACAAGACCCTGGACATCGAAGGCATGCAGTACCACCCTGAAAGCATCCTGACCGAACATGGTCACGCCCAGCTGAAGAATTTTCTGGAGCGGTGATAAAGCACCTCCCGCGCCACTTCGCTTCACCCCCCTCTCTCGCCTTCGGCGGGAGGGAGACGGCACCAGAGGCCCGGCAAAGCCGGTTCCTCGGTGTCCCTGCAATGGGTGACCTCGGTCTTGAAAGGATCTCTGATGTTGATTGATCTGCGCAGTGACACCGTCACGCAACCCACGCTTGCCATGCGCGAAGCCATGATGGCCGCACAGCTGGGCGATGACGTCTTCGGTGATGACCCTTCGGTCAACGCGCTGCAAGACCGCATTGCCGCCATCACCGGCAAGGAAGCGGCACTGTTCATGCCCTCGGGCACCCAAAGCAATTTGTGCGGCATCCTCGCGCATTGCCAGCGTGGCGATGAATACATCGTGGGTCAAAACGCCCACACCTACCGATTTGAAGGTGGTGGCGCAGCGGTTTTCGGCAGTGTGCAACCCCAACCTTTGACGCAAGACGCCACCGGACGCATGTCTCTGGCCGATATCGAGGCAGCCATCAAGCCCGACGACCAACATTTCGCGCGCACGCGACTGCTGTGTCTGGAGAACACGTGGAATGGCAACGTCATGCCCGAGGACTACTTGCGTGATGCCACGCAACTGGCCCGCAAGCATGGGTTGGCGACCCACCTGGACGGTGCCCGTGTCTTCAACGCTGCTGTGGCGTCTGCCGCACCAGGGCAAAGCGCCTTGGTCCGTGTGCGCGAAATCGCCGACCATTTCGACAGCCTCTCTGTGTGCTTCAGCAAGGGGCTGGGTGCGCCGGTCGGGTCTGCCTTGTGCGGTTCACGCGAGCTGATCGAGCGCGCACGCCGCCTGCGCAAGATGGCCGGTGGTGGGTTGCGCCAATCCGGATTCCTGGCGGCAGCGGCGCACCATGCGCTGGACCGCCATGTCGACCGCCTGGCGGATGATCATGCTTTGGCTGTGCGGCTGGCCGAAGGCCTGAACGGTATCGCCGGCCTGACCGTGCGCTCCGCGCAAACCAACATTGTGTTTGTGGATGTGGCGGATGGCCGTGGTCCCGCCTTGCTGGATTTCCTGCAGCACAACGGCGTGCTCGCCACGGGCCTGATTGGCTTGCGTTTCGTGACCCACCTGGGCGTGGATGCTGCAGGCATCGACCACGCGCTGTCGTGCATTCAGCGCTTCTTCGCCCAGACGCCCCGCACGGGTCCCACGGGTCAAGTCACCGGTTCAGCCGTCTATTGATACCGCCCCAACCATGCCAGACAGCACCCATCTTCTGATATTCATCGCAGCGGGGTGGTTGCTCAACCTCACCCCTGGCCCCGATGTGCTCTACATCGTGAACAACGCGCTCAAGAGTGGCGTGCGCGCAGGCATCGCGGCTTCGCTGGGCATTGTGAGCGGTTGTTTTGTGCACGTGCTGGCGGCCGCTTTCGGTGTGGGCGCGTTGCTGGCCACATCGGCAACCGCGTTCACACTGCTCAAGTGGGGCGGGGCAGCGTATCTGGTCTGGATGGGGGTGAGGCTGCTGATCGCGAAAGGCGGTGGCCCGCCCGTGGCGCCGGTGGCCCTGGCCCAGGCGCCGCAGCCCGCGAACCTTCGCCGCATTTACCAGCGAGGCTTCCTCACCAATGCGCTCAACCCCAAGGTGGCGCTGTTTTTTCTGGCTTTTGTGCCTCAGTTCATCGCGCACGACGCGCCCAACAAGGTCGTGGCCTTTTTGCTGCTCGGCCTGATCTTCAGCATCAACTCTTTGCCGATCAATTTTGGCTATGCCTGGTTGGCCGCCAAGGCGGCTCAGCGCATGGAAACCGTGCAGCGCGCCATGCACTGGCTGGACCGTGTGGCCGGACTGATGTTCGTGGGCTTTGGCTTGAAGCTGGCCATGTCCGACAATCCCTCTGCTTGACCTTTCTGGAGACGCCGATGCCCAACGCTCAAAAAATCACGCCGCAGGAAGCCCTGCAGCGCACCATCGAACACCGCGAAATCTTCCACGACGAGATGCTGCACCTCATGCGCCTGATCATGAGTGGCGAGATGTCGCCCGTGATGATGGCGGCCCTGATCACAGGCTTGCGTGTGAAAAAGGAAACCATCGGCGAGATCACGGCGGCGGCCCAGGTGATGCGCGAGTTCTCCACCAAGGTCAACGTGCCCGACAAAACCCACCTGGTCGACATCGTCGGCACAGGCGGCGACGGCTCCCACACCTTCAACATTTCCACGTGTTCGATGTTCGTGGCCGCCGCGGCGGGCGCCAAGGTCAGCAAGCACGGTGGGCGCAGCGTGTCCAGCAAGAGCGGCAGCGCCGATGTGCTGGAAAGCCTCGGTATCAATATCAACCTGATGCCGGACGCCATTGCCCGCTGCATCGAGGAAGTGGGCGTGGGCTTCATGTTCGCGCCCAATCACCACCCAGCGATGAAAGCCGTGGCGCCTGTCCGCCGGGAACTCGGCATCAAGACCATCTTCAACATCCTGGGCCCATTGACCAACCCGGCCTCGGCGCCCAATATTCTGATGGGCGTGTTCCACCCCGATCTCGTGGGCATCCAGGTGCGGGCCTTGCAGCGCCTGGGCGCAGAACATGCGGTGGTGGTCTATGGGCGCGACGGCATGGACGAGGTTTCGCTGGGCGCAGCCACCATGGTCGGCGAGCTGAAGGATGGCGAAATCACCGAATATGAAATCCATCCCGAGGATTTTGGTTTCACCATGGCCAGCAACCGGGCCTTGCGGGTGGAGACCCCTGAAGAGTCCCGCGCCATGT
Organism: Hydrogenophaga sp. PAMC20947; assembly: GCF_004795855.1. Taxonomy (NCBI): domain Bacteria; kingdom Pseudomonadati; phylum Pseudomonadota; class Betaproteobacteria; order Burkholderiales; family Comamonadaceae; genus Hydrogenophaga; species Hydrogenophaga sp. PAMC20947. Next base: position 3,426,625 of record NZ_CP039252.1, on the reverse strand, counting down.
TGATGGGGGTCCTTGAAAACCAGGATGGACCCGGTGTACGTGCTGCCCAGGACATCGTGATCCTCAATGCCGGTGCGGCCCTGTACGCCGCCAACGTGAGCCCGGACATGGCCAGGGGAATTGCGCTGGCGCGTGAGGCCCTCGCGTCGGGCGCAGCCGTCCGCAAGCTCCAAGAGCTCAAGGCTTTTGCAGCCGCCCACACCACGCCCGCCTGAGCGAGTGCATGTCCTTGCCGGCCTGGCTGCAAAACGAGGGGGCCTGGATCGCGATGGGCGTGTCCGTGCTGTTCGTCGTGGCTGCGCTGGTGATGCACCGTGTTGTCGTCAAAGTCTTGAAGCAGCCCACTCAGATGCCCGAGCTGGACGCTTTCCCCCAACCAGAGTCCCAACCCCATGAATGACATCCTGCAAAAAATCGTGGCCGTGAAGCACGAAGAAGTCGCCGCTGCCGTGGCCAAGAAGCCGTTGGAGGCGATGCGTTTCGACGCAGAAGGCCGCGTGCTCACGCGCGATTTTGAAGGGGCCCTTCGGGCCAAGATCGCTGCCGGCCAGGCCGCCGTGATTGCCGAAGTCAAAAAGGCCAGTCCCAGCAAAGGGGTGTTGCGCGCCGACTTCATTCCGGCCGACATTGCCCAGAGCTATGCCGAGGGAGATGGCCGGATCAGTGCCGCGTGCTTGTCGGTCCTGACCGATCAACAGTTTTTCCAGGGCAGCACCGATTCCCTGAAGCAGGCCCGCGCCAGTTGTGACCTGCCGGTCTTGCGCAAAGACTTCATGGTGGACCCGTATCAAATCTATGAAGCCCGCTTCATGGGGGCCGATGCCGTTTTGCTGATCGCCGCCTGTCTGGATGACGCCCGCATGGCCGAGCTCGAAGCCATCGCCTTGGGTCTGAACATGGCCGTGCTGGTCGAAGTGCACGACCGTGAAGAGATGCAACGTGCCCTCCGCCTGAAGACCCCTTTGCTGGGCATCAACAACCGCAACCTCCACACCTTCGAAGTCAACCTGCAAACCACGCTCGATCTCATGGCCGAGGTTCCCGCCGACCGCTTGCTCATCACCGAGTCCGGCATTCTGGCGCGCGCCGACGTCACCCGCATGCGTGAAGCCGGTATCCATGGGTTCCTGGTGGGCGAGGCTTTCATGCGCGCACCGGAGCCAGGTCTCGCTTTGGCCGAACTGTTCGGCTGAGTCCTTGCGCCGTGGCAGTCCCTGTGCAAGCCCCGCTGGACTGGGGTACGCCCCCCGGGGCACCGTCGACCGTGCCCAGGCTGGAGACCGCAGACCCCCGCGCTTGGCCGGTTGCGCCCGACGGCCGGGGCCTGGCGGACCGGTTTTGGGCATCGGCCGCCGGCGTTCAGCTACAGGCCTTTTTGCAGGAACGGTTGCTCGCCGGCGCCACCATCTACCCCCCTGAGCCGCTGCGAGCCCTGGCGCTTTCTCCCTTGGGGGCCGTGCGGGTGGTGATTCTCGGGCAAGACCCCTATCACGGCCCCGGTCAAGCCGAGGGCTTGGCGTTTTCAGTCGCGCCCGGCATCAAAACGCCTCCCAGCCTGCGCAATATCTTTCTGGAAATGCAACGCGACCTCGGGCTAACCCTGCCAGTCCAAGGGTCATTGGTGCGCTGGGCGAAGCAGGGGGTCTTGCTGCTGAACACGGCGCTCACGGTGGAAGACGGCCTGCCGGGCAGCCATGCGGGTCGAGGCTGGGAGGTGCTGACCGACGATGTGGTTCGCCATTGCAGCGACCATGGGATGCCCAAAGCCTTCCTGTTGTGGGGCGCCCATGCCCAAAAGAAGGCCGTGTTGATCGACGCTGAGCGGCACCTGGTGTTGTCGGCCAACCATCCGTCACCACTGTCGGCGCGCCGCGGACCCGCGCCGTTCCTGGGCTGTGGCCATTTTGGGTCCGTTGACAAGTGGATCGAGAAGGGCGGCCAATCGCCAATTATTTGGTGAAGTCTTGGGGAGGTGCGTGCAAACTGCAAAAAAGATGGCATAATTTAGGGCTGTGCTTTGGAGGGGTGGCCGAGTGGTTAAAGGCAGCAGACTGTAAATCTGCCCGCTTACGCGTACGCTGGTTCGAATCCAGCCCCCTCCACCAGCCAGCACTGCGACAGTGAGAAGTTATGAGCAATGGGAAACCAAAGCGCTTTGAGGACCTTCGGTTTTGCCGAAGGTGTTCCTGGCGGGAGTAGTTCAATGGTAGAACTCCAGCCTTCCAAGCTGATCACGCGGGTTCGATTCCCGTCTCCCGCTCCAGTTTGTCGTTGGGTGTTGGTTGTGTAGGCAGACAGTTTTGTTGAGATGTCTCTTTCATAGAGGCTTCTTGGCCCTTGTGGCTCAGTGGTAGAGCACTCCCTTGGTAAGGGAGAGGTCGCGGGTCCGATTCCCGCCAAGGGCACCAGTATTTCTGCATTTGTTCTGGTGTTTCGGCAATTTTGATTTTGGAGCTGAAAAATGGGAAAAGAGAAATTTGAACGGACCAAGCCGCACGTCAACGTGGGCACCATTGGTCACGTTGACCACGGCAAGACCACCCTGACGGCGGCCATCACGACCGTGCTGGCCAAGAAGTTTGGTGGCTCGGCCAAGGCCTACGACCAGATCGACGCAGCGCCCGAAGAGAAGGCCCGCGGCATCACCATCAACACCGCCCACGTTGAGTACGAAACGGCCAACCGCCATTACGCTCACGTTGACTGCCCAGGCCACGCCGATTATGTGAAAAACATGATCACCGGTGCCGCGCAGATGGATGGCGCCATTTTGGTGTGTTCCGCCGCTGACGGCCCGATGCCCCAGACCCGCGAACACATTCTGTTGTCCCGCCAGGTGGGCGTGCCTTACATCATCGTCTTCCTGAACAAGGCCGACATGGTGGACGACGCCGAATTGCTGGAGCTGGTCGAAATGGAAGTGCGCGAGCTCTTGTCCAAGTACGACTTCCCCGGTGACGACACCCCCATCATCCACGGTTCCGCCAAGCTCGCCCTGGAAGGCGACACGGGCCCATTGGGTGAAGAGGCCATCATGAAGCTGGCCGATGCACTGGACAACTACATTCCCCTGCCAGAGCGGGCTGTTGACGGCGCGTTCCTGATGCCAGTGGAAGACGTGTTCTCGATCTCCGGTCGCGGCACTGTGGTGACCGGCCGTATCGAGCGCGGTATCGTCAAAGTCGGCGAAGAAATCGAAATCGTCGGTATCGCTGACACCCAGAAGACCACCTGCACGGGCGTGGAAATGTTCCGCAAGCTGCTGGACCAGGGTCAAGCGGGCGACAACGTCGGTATCTTGCTGCGCGGCACCAAGCGTGAAGACGTGCAGCGCGGCCAAGTGCTGTGCAAGCCCGGCTCCATCAAGCCCCACACCCACTTCACGGGCGAGATCTATGTCTTGTCCAAAGACGAAGGTGGCCGTCACACGCCTTTCTTCAACAACTACCGTCCCCAGTTCTACTTCCGCACAACGGACGTGACGGGTGCGATCGAGTTGCCAGAAGGCAAAGAGATGGTGATGCCTGGCGATAACGTGTCGATCACTGTGAAGCTGATCAACCCCATCGCCATGGAAGAAGGTCTGCGTTTCGCTATCCGCGAAGGTGGCCGTACCGTCGGCGCCGGTGTGGTTGCCAAGATCATTGCTTAATTAGTTTGATGCCCCTCGGGGCATCGCCAGTAGGGGTATAGCTCAATTGGCAGAGCGTCGGTCTCCAAAACCGAAGGTTGTAGGTTCGATTCCTACTGCCCCTGCCACCCAACAGGTGTGCAACATTCGTTGAAGTCGCTCTGTTTCGTGGATCAACCCAAGCCCGCCGAAGTCTAAAAGACCTCTGGTGGGCTTGCGTGTCTCAGGCGAGGGCCTGACTGATGCGCATTTTTGTCAAGAATCAACGGGATCCTCATGGCCACTTCTGAAGTTCAAACCGTCAGCTCGGGCGCCGACAAGGCCAAGCTGGCGGCAGCTGTTGTGCTGCTGCTGGGGTCGTTCGTCGCCTTCTATCTGCTGTCGGCCAAGGGTTCGATGGTGCAGTGGGGTGCCTTGCTGGGTGGCTTTGTTGCCGCAGCGGGCATGTTCGCGGTGTCGGAATCCGGTCGCCAGTTGCTCGCTTTCGGGCGTGATGCCTGGCGCGAAGCGCGCAAGGTGGTCTGGCCTGCCCGCAAAGAGGCGATCCAGATGACCGCCTATGTGTTTGCCTTTGTGTTCGTGATGGCCCTGTTCCTCTGGCTCACCGACAAGACTGTCGAGTGGCTGTTTTACGACTTGATTCTGGGCTGGAGAAAATAATGAACGATCAAAGCAGTCCAGTGACCGATGGCGTGGCCGCAGAAGGCATGCGCTGGTATGTGGTGCACGCCTACTCCGGCATGGAGAAGGCCGCAGAGCGCAACATCATCGAACGCATCAACCGCGAAGGCATGGAGTCCAAGTTTGGTCGCATCCTGGTGCCCACCGAAGAAGTGGTTGAAATCAAGAACGGCCAGAAGCGCACCACCGAACGCAAGTTTTTCCCTGGCTATGTGCTGGTGGAAATGGTGATGGACGACGAAACCTGGCACCTGGTGAAGCACACCAACAAGGTCACCGGTTTTGTGGGTGGTGCCAAGAACCGCCCCGCCCCCATCTCCGAGGAAGACGTTCAGAAGATCGTCAACCAGATGCAGGAAGGCACCGACAAGCCTCGCCACAAGGTTGAGTTCGTTGTGGGTGAGTATGTTCGCGTCAAAGAAGGTCCTTTCACCGATTTCAACGGCACCGTCGAAGAAGTCAACTACGAAAAGAACAAGATGCGCGTGTCGGTGACCATTTTCGGTCGCGCCACGCCCGTCGAGCTGGAATTCAGTCAGGTCGAAAAAACCTGATGCGGTATTTGCCTCAGGCGGGTCGGCCCGACGCCTGGGGGTTTCAAGTTTTCGGGTCCCCAACCGCGAGGAGGCAGCGCCAGTCGCTGCCGATTGCACTCGCAGGAGTCTAAAAAATGGCGAAAAAAATCGTCGGCTTCATCAAGCTGCAAGTACCAGCTGGTAAAGCCAATCCCTCCCCACCGATCGGCCCCGCTCTGGGTCAACGCGGCCTCAACATCATGGAGTTCTGTAAGGCGTTCAACGCCCAGACCCAAGGTCTTGAGCCGGGCATGCCGATCCCGGTCACCATCACCGCTTTCGCGGACAAGAGCTTCACCTTCAAGATGGGTACGCCTCCAGCGACCTACTTGATCAAGAAGGCTATCAAGCTTGACAAGGGCTCTCCAGTGCCCAACAAGCAAAAGGTCGGCAAGATTACCCGTGCTCAGCTCGAGGAAATCTGCAATACCAAGATGAAAGACTTGACCGCTGCCGATATGGATGCCGCTGTGCGCACCATCGCCGGTTCGGCTCGCTCGATGGGCGTGATTGTGGAGGGCGTGTGATATGGCCAAGCTGACCAAGAAACAAAAAGTGTTCGCAGGCAAAGTGGACAGCAACAAGCTGTACCCCCTGCTGGATGCGATCGCTATCATCAAAGATTGCGCCAACGCCAAGTTTGACGAATCCATCGACGTGGCCATCCAGCTCGGCGTGGACGCGAAGAAGTCCGACCAGGTGGTGCGTGGTGCTGTCGTGATGCCCAACGGCACCGGCAAGACCAAGCGCGTGGCCGTGTTCGCCCAGGGCGCCAAGGCTGAAGAAGCCAAGGCCGCTGGCGCCGACATCGTCGGTATGGAAGATCTGGCTGCCGACATCAAGGCCGGCAACATGAACTTTGACGTCGTCATCGCTTCGCCAGATGCCATGCGCGTGGTCGGTACCTTGGGTCAAGTGTTGGGCCCTCGTGGCCTGATGCCAAACCCCAAAGTCGGGACCGTGACGGCGGACGTCGCTCAAGCTGTTCGCAATGCCAAAGCTGGCCAGGTGCAGTTCCGCGTTGACAAGGCCGGCATCATCCACGGCACCATCGGCCGTCGCTCGTTCGACACCGACAAGCTCCAGGGCAACCTGGTGGCTTTGCTGGACGCTCTGTCGAAGTCCAAGCCTGCTACCAGCAAGGGTGTTTTCCTGCGCAAAGTGGCTGTGTCTTCGACCATGGGTGTGGGCGTTCGCGTCGACATGCAATCCATCTCGGCCTGATCGCTGGAAGATGAAGAATTTGGGCAACTCCGGTTGCCCGGATGTGGTGGGCCCGGTGAGCAGCGCAAGCTTGTTCGCCGGGGCCATCCAAGACCGTTGGTGTGGGGTGTGGCTTCACGGCTGTGCCCGACTTAATTGTGATAAGCCAACGCAGATGGCGATCCCGCTGCAGATGGAACATGTTTCCGTAAACAGTTGGTCGCTGCAATGAGGCGTGTCGGAGGTCCAAGTGACCCGAGGCACATTTAAGGAGTAGACCTTGAGTCTGAATCGCAGTGAGAAAGAAGCGGTCATTTCCGAAGTGACCAGCCTCGCCGCAAAAGCTCAAACGCTCGTGATGGCGGAGTACCGTGGTGTCACGGTCGCGGACATGGACAAATTGCGCGTCGAAGCACGCAGCAATGGTGTGACCCTGAGTGTTCTGAAGAACACCTTGGCTCGCCGTGCTGTTGTGGGTAGCGCATTTGAAGTGGGCGCAGACCAGATGTCCGGTCCGCTGATCTATGGCTTCTCTGAAGACGCAGTGGCCGCCGCGCGAGTGGTGGCTGAATTCGCGAAAACCAACGCCAAGTTGGTGATCCGCGGTGGTGTCTACGGTGGAAAAGTCCTGGACGTCGAAGGCGTTAAGCAACTGGCCAGCATTCCTTCGAAAGAAGTGTTGTTGGCTCAGCTGTGTGGCTTGTTGATGTCGCCTATGTCGCGCACGGCCGTTGTGCTGAGCGCCTTGGCGGCGAAAAAAGGCGAAGGCGCAGTCGAAGAAGCTCCGGCAGCTCCGGCAGTCGAAGAAGCTACGGCGGCTCCGGCCGCTGAAGAAGCTCCGGCCGCTCCAGCAGCCGAAGAAGCCCCGGCCGCTCCAGAAGCTCCTGCCGCCTGAGCGCGCGCAGAGCTTTTTTAAACCAATTGTTAGGAAATCAAAATGGCATTCGATAAAGACGCATTTCTGACCTCGCTGGACAGCATGACGGTCATGGAACTCAACGACCTGGTGAAAGCCATCGAAGAGAAATTTGGCGTGAGCGCAGCAGCGATGTCTGCACCAGCTGCAGGCGGCGCCGCCGCTGCTGCCGCTGAAGAGCAGACCGAGTTCAACGTCATGTTGCTCGAAGCTGGCGCAGCCAAAGTGGCCGTGATTAAAGCGGTTCGCGAAATCACCGGTCTGGGCTTGAAAGAAGCCAAAGACATGGTTGATGGCGCGCCCAAGGCCGTGAAAGAAGCTGTGTCCAAGGCTGACGCCGAAGCCGCAGTGAAGAAGCTGGTGGAAGCCGGCGCCAAGGCCGAGTTGAAGTAATTCTCTCGCCAGACAGGGGCTGGAGTGCTCGAAAGAGCCTCCAGCCTTTGGTGCTTTCTGAGCGCATTCGAGAACACGGCAATTGCCATGGTTTTGGGTGTGTCTCAGGGGACACCGATAAAACGACTCCTGAGCCGTTTTATCAGTGTCTTCTGACCCCGACTGCAGAAGACGACTTGGTTCGGGCTTGTGTGCAACGCACAAGCCGTCCGCCAATGGTTGGTAGAGGCCAGCCACCAAGCATGTCACCGGGTGTGCCCACCCGAATGGCAAGACAGTCGCCGTAGAGCTCGGAGATCTCATGGCCTCAGCATCAAAGTATTCCTACACCGAACGCAAACGCATCCGCAAGAGTTTTGGTACGCGTGAAACCGTCATCGAAATTCCTTACCTGCTGCAAATGCAGAAGGACGCGTACACCGCCTTCCTGCAAGCCGGTATTCCGCCCAAAAAGCGCACCAACGAAGGCCTGCAGGCCGCGTTTGAAGCCGCTTTCCCCATCGTCTCGCACAACGGTTTTGTGGAGATGAAGTTTGTCGAGTACAACCTCGCCAAACCTGCCTTCGACGTGCGCGAGTGCCAGACCCGTGGTCTGACGTTCTCCTCGGCTGTGCGCGCGCGCGTGCAGCTCATCATCTATGACCGCGAGTCGTCGACCAGCCAGTCGAAGGTGGTCAAGGAAGTGAAAGAGCAAGAGGTCTACATGGGCGAAGTGCCCCTGATGACCGAAAAAGGTTCCTTCATCATCAACGGTACCGAGCGCGTGATCGTGTCTCAGCTGCACCGTTCGCCTGGCGTGTTTTTCGAACACGACAAGGGCAAGACCCACAGCTCGGGCAAGCTGTTGTTCTCGGCTCGCATCATCCCTTACCGTGGCTCGTGGCTGGACTACGAATTCGACCCCAAGGACATCTTGTTCTTCCGGGTGGATCGCCGCCGCAAGATGCCTGTCACGATCCTGCTCAAGGCCATTGGTCTGACGCCGGAAACCATCCTGGCCAACTTCTTCGTCAACGACCACTTCCGCCTGATGGACAGTGGTGCGCAAATGGCTTTTGTGCCTGAGCGTCTGCGTGGCGAAGTGGCCCGTTTCGACATCACCGACAAGTCGGGCAAGGTCGTCGTTGCCAAGGACAAGCGCATCACGGTGCGCCACACCCGCGAGATGGAGCAGTCGGGTACCACCCACATCAGCGTGCCTGAAGATTTCCTGATGGGCCGCGTCGTGGCCAAGAACATCGTGGACGAAGACACGGGTGAGATCATCGCCAAGGCCAACGAAGAGTTGACCGAAACCCTGTTGAAGAAACTGCGCACCTCCAACGTGCAGGATCTGCAGTGCATCTACACCAACGAGCTGGACCAGGGTGCTTACATCTCCCAGACGCTGCGTGCAGACGAGACCGTGGATGAGTTCGCCGCACGTGTGGCCATCTACCGCATGATGCGCCCCGGCGAGCCGCCAACCGAAGACGCAGTGCAGGCGCTGTTCCACCGCCTGTTCTACAACCCCGACACGTACGATCTGTCGCGCGTGGGTCGCATGAAGTTCAACGCCCGCGTGGGCCGCGATGAATCCACCGGTGCCATGGTGCTGTCCAACGAAGACATCTTGGCTGTGGTCAAGATTCTGGTGGACTTGCGCAACGGCCGCGGCGAAGTCGATGACATCGATCACCTGGGTAACCGCCGCGTGCGCTGCGTGGGCGAGCTGGCCGAAAACCAGTACCGCACCGGTTTGGCACGTATCGAAAAGGCCGTGAAAGAGCGTTTGGGTCAGGCCGAGCAAGATCCGCTCATGCCGCACGACCTGATCAACTCCAAGCCCATCTCTGCGGCCCTGAAGGAGTTCTTTGGTGCCTCGCAGCTGTCGCAGTTCATGGACCAGACCAACCCGCTGGCCGAGATCACCCACAAGCGCCGCGTGTCGGCTCTTGGCCCAGGTGGTCTGACCCGCGAACGTGCCGGCTTTGAAGTGCGTGACGTGCACGTGACCCACTACGGTCGTGTGTGCCCTATCGAGACGCCTGAAGGTCCAAACATTGGTCTGATCAACTCGTTGGCCTTGTACGCCCGTCTGAACGAGTACGGTTTCATTGAAACCCCCTACCGCCGCGTGGTGGATGCCAAGGTCACGAACCAGATCGACTACCTGTCGGCCATTGAAGAAGGCAAATACGTCATTGCCCAGGCCAATGCCGCGCTGGATGGGGAAGGTCGCCTGACCGGTGATCTGGTGTCTGCTCGCGAAAAAGGCGAATCCATCCTGACGCAGTCGGACACCATCCAGTACATGGACGTGTCGCCTGCCCAGATCGTTTCGGTGGCTGCTTCGCTGGTGCCCTTCCTGGAGCACGACGATGCAAACCGCGCCTTGATGGGTGCCAACATGTCGCGTCAGGCTGTGCCTGTGCTGCGTCCTGAAAAGCCTCTGGTCGGCACCGGTATCGAGCGCGTGGCCGCGATCGACTCGGGCACCGTGGTGACCGCAACCCGTGGTGGTGTGGTTGATTACGTGGACGCGGCCCGGGTCGTGATCCGTGTGAACGACGCTGAAGCATTGGCCGGTGAAGTGGGTGTGGATATCTACAACCTCATCAAGTACCAGCGCTCCAACCAGAACACCAACATCCACCAGCGCCCCATCGTCAAGAAAGGCGACCAGCTGTCCAAGGGTGATGTGATCGCCGACGGCGCTTCGACCGACCTGGGAGAAATCTCGATCGGTCAGAACATGCTGATCGCTTTCATGCCCTGGAACGGCTACAACTTCGAAGATTCGATCCTGATCTCCGAACGCGTGGTGGCTGAAGATCGCTACACCTCGATTCACATCGAGGAACTCGTGGTCATGGCCCGCGACACCAAGCTGGGTGCAGAAGAAATCACCCGCGACATCCCCAACCTGGCTGAGCAGCAACTCAACCGCCTGGACGACTCCGGCATCATCTATGTGGGCGCTGAAGTGTTGCCTGGCGATGTGCTGGTCGGCAAGGTCACGCCCAAGGGTGAGACCACGTTGACGCCAGAAGAGAAACTGTTGCGCGCCATCTTTGGTGAAAAAGCCAGCGACGTGAAAGACACGTCTTTGCGCGTGGACCAGGGCAGCTCCGGCACCGTGATCGACGTACAGGTGTTCACCCGCGAAGGCATCACCCGCGACAAGCGTGCCCAGCAGATCATCGACGACGAGCTGAAGCGCTACCGCCTCGATTTGAACGACCAGCTCCGCATTGTGGAAGCCGACGCGTTCGACCGTATCGAGAAGTTGCTGACCGGTAAAGTCGCCAACGGTGGCCCCAAGAAGCTGGCCAAAGGCACCAAGATCGACAAGTCGTATCTGGCCGATGTGGAGAAATTCCACTGGTTTGATATCCGTCCGGCCGAAGACGAAGTGGCTGCACAGCTGGAGTCCATCAAGAACTCCATGGAGCAGACGCGCCACAGCTTCGACCTGTCCTTCGAAGAGAAGCGCAAGAAGCTGACGCAGGGCGACGAGTTGCCTGCTGGTGTGCTGAAGATGGTCAAGGTCTACCTGGCTGTCAAGCGCCGCTTGCAGCCTGGTGACAAGATGGCCGGTCGTCACGGTAACAAGGGTGTGGTTTCCCGCATCCTTCCCGTCGAAGACATGCCTTACATGGCCGACGGTACGCCTGCAGACATCGCGCTCAACCCATTGGGCGTGCCTTCGCGCATGAACGTGGGCCAGGTGCTGGAAGTGCACCTGGGTTGGGCTGCCAAAGGCCTGGGGCAGCGCATTGGTGACATGCTGCAAGCCGAGACCAAAGCAGGCGAAATGCGGACTTTCCTGGAGGCGATCTACAACGGCGCCGGCAAGAAAGAAAACTTCGCCGAGCTGTCTGACGGTGACGTCATGCACATGGCTGAGAACTTGCAAAACGGTGTGCCGTTTGCAACCCCGGTGTTCGATGGCGCTTCGGAAGACGAAATCCGTGCGATGTTGAAGCTGGCCTACCCCGACGAACTCGCCGCGCGCAAAGGCCTCACCGCCACCCGCACGCAAGCGCAGTTGTACGACGGCCGCACCGGCGACGCATTCGAGCGCGTGACCACGATCGGCTACATGCACTTCCTGAAGTTGCACCACTTGGTCGACGACAAGATGCATGCCCGTTCTACTGGCCCGTACTCCCTGGTCACGCAGCAGCCGCTGGGTGGTAAGGCACAGTTCGGTGGACAGCGATTCGGTGAAATGGAAGTGTGGGCGCTGGAAGCCTACGGCGCCGCCTACACGCTGCAGGAAATGCTCACCGTCAAGTCCGACGACGTGCAGGGCCGCACCAAGGTGTACGAGTCCATCGTCAAAGGCGAGCACTCGATCGAAGCGGGCATGCCCGAGTCGTTCAACGTGCTGGTCAAGGAGATCCGTTCACTCGGTATCGACATCGAACTGGACCGTTCTTAATTCGCCGGCAAGACAAGGATTGAACCCATGAAATCATTACTCGACCTGTTCAAGCAGTTCACGCCCGACGAGCACTTCGATGCGATCCGCATCGGCCTGGCTTCGCCGGAGAAAATCCGTTCGTGGTCCTTCGGTGAAGTGAAGAAGCCCGAGACCATCAACTACCGCACCTTCAAGCCCGAGCGCGACGGCTTGTTTTGCGCCAAGATTTTTGGCCCTATCAAGGACTACGAATGCTTGTGCGGCAAATACAAACGTCTCAAGCACCGTGGTGTGATTTGCGAGAAGTGCGGCGTTGAAGTCACACAGACCAAGGTGCGCCGCGAGCGCATGGGTCACATTGATCTGGCCGCGCCTTGCGCCCACATCTGGTTCCTGAAGTCGCTGCCTTCGCGTCTGGGCCTGATCCTGGACATGACGCTGCGCGACATCGAACGCGTGTTGTACTTCGAAGCCTATGTGATCGTCGATCCAGGCATGACCCCGCTGAAGAAATTCGCGATCATGACCGAGGACGACTACGATGCCAAGAAGAAGGAATTCGGTGACGAATTCATCGCCAAGATGGGCGCTGAAGGCATCAAAGAGTTGCTGATGGCCATCGACCTCGACATCGAGATCGAAAAACTGCGCAACGACCTGACCGGCTCCGAACTCAAGATCAAGAAGAATGCCAAGCGCCTGAAAGTGCTGGAAGCCTTCAAGAAGAGCGGTATCAAGCCCGAGTGGATGGTGCTCGACGTTTTGCCTGTGTTGCCACCGGACCTGCGTCCGCTGGTGCCGCTGGACGGCGGCCGCTTCGCGACCTCCGATCTGAACGACCTGTACCGCCGCGTCATCAACCGCAACAGCCGTCTGCGCCGTTTGCTGGAATTGAAGGCGCCTGAGATCATTGCGCGCAACGAAAAGCGCATGTTGCAAGAAGCCGTGGACAGCCTGCTGGACAACGGTCGCCGCGGCAAGGCCATGACGGGCGCCAACAAGCGTGCCCTGAAGTCTTTGGCCGACATGATCAAAGGCAAGAGCGGTCGTTTCCGTCAGAACTTGCTGGGCAAGCGCGTCGACTACTCTGGCCGTTCGGTCATCGTGGTGGGCCCAACGCTCAAACTGCACCAGTGCGGTTTGCCCAAGCTGATGGCCTTGGAGCTGTTCAAGCCTTTCATCTTCTCGCGCCTGGAAGCCATGGGCATTGCGACCACCATCAAGGCGGCCAAGAAAGAAGTGGAAGCCGGCACGCCGGTGGTGTGGGACATCCTGGAAGAGGTGATCAAAGAGCACCCCGTGATGCTCAACCGAGCACCGACGCTGCACCGCCTGGGTATTCAGGCGTTTGAACCCATCCTGATCGAAGGCAAGGCCATCCAGCTGCACCCCCTCGTTTGCGCGGCCTTCAACGCCGACTTCGACGGTGACCAGATGGCGGTGCACGTGCCGCTGTCGGTGGAAGCACAGATCGAAGCCCGCACCCTGATGCTGGCCTCGAACAACATCCTGTTCCCTGCTTCCGGCGAGCCGTCCATCGTGCCTTCGCAAGACGTGGTGCTCGGTTTGTACGCCGCTACCCGCGAGAAGATCAACGCCAAGGGCGAAGACATGATCTTCGCCGATGTTCAGGAAGTGCAGCGCGCCCTGGACAACAGCGCGGTCGAGATTTCCACCCGGATCTCTGTGCGTTTGGTGCAATGGGCGAAGAACAAAGAAACCGGCGAATTCACTTCGTCGACTTCTATGGTGAATACAACGGTTGGCCGTGCGCTGTTGTCCGAAATCCTGCCTAAGGGCTTGCCTTTCGAGGTGATGAACAAGGCGATGAAGAAGAAAGAAATTTCTCGCCTGATCAACGCTTCGTTCCGCAAGTGCGGCTTGAAGGAAACGGTGATCTTTGCCGACAAGCTGTTGCAATACGGCTTCCGTCTGGCCACGCGCTCGGGTATCTCGATCGCTGTGGACGACATGTTGGTGCCGCCAGAGAAACCGGTTGTGATTGGCCGTGCCGAAGCCGAGGTGAAAGAGATTGCCCAGCAATACGCTTCGGGTCTGGTGACCGCCGGTGAGCGCTACAACAAAGTGGTGGACATCTGGGGCAAGGCCGGCGACGAGATCTCCAAGGTCATGATGGCTCAGCTGTCCAAGCAAAAGACCATTGACGCCAAGGGCAACGAAGTCGATCAAGAGTCGTTCAACTCCATCTACATGATGGCCGACTCTGGTGCCCGCGGTTCTGCTGCTCAGATTCGCCAGCTGGCGGGTATGCGCGGTTTGATGGCCAAGCCCGATGGCTCGATCATTGAGACCCCCATCACGGCGAACTTCCGTGAAGGTCTGAACGTGTTGCAGTACTTCATCTCGACGCACGGTGCCCGTAAGGGTCTGGCCGACACGGCGCTGAAGACCGCCAACTCGGGTTACCTGACCCGCCGTCTGGTGGACGTGACGCAAGATTTGGTGGTCAACAGCCTGGATTGCGGTACCACGAACGGTACCGTGATGCGCGCCATTGTCGAAGGCGGTGAAGTCATCGAATCCTTGCGCGATCGCGTGCTGGGTCGTGTAACCGCTGAAGAAGTGAATCACCCCGAGACGCGTGCCACCATGGTGCCAGCTGGCGCCATGATGGACGAAGACATCCTCGACGAGCTGGAAGCGGCTGGTGTGGACGAAGTGAAAGTTCGCACGGCATTGACCTGCGAAACCCGCTTTGGTATTTGCGCCAAGTGCTACGGCCGCGATCTGGGTCGTGGTGGCATGGTGAACATTGGTGAAGCGGTCGGCGTGATCGCTGCCCAGTCCATCGGTGAGCCAGGCACGCAGCTGACGATGCGCACGTTCCACATCGGTGGTGCTGCATCGCGCGCCGCTGTGGCCTCCAGCGTGGAAGCGAAGTCGGCCGGTACGATCGGTTTCAACGCGACCATGCGTTATGTGACCAACAGCAAGGGCGACCTGGTTGTGATCGCCCGTTCGGGCGAGATCGTCATTCACGACGAAATCGGCCGCGAGCGCGAGCGCCACAAAGTGCCTTACGGCGCGATCCTGGCGGTCAAGGCCGACCAGAGCGTCAAGGCTGGTGTGGTGCTGGCCAACTGGGATCCACTGACCCGACCCATCATCACGGAATTCGCCGGTAAGGTGCAGTTCGAGAACGTGGAAGAGGGTCTGACGGTGGCCAAGCAGGTCAACGATGTGACCGGTTTGAGCTCGCTGGTGGTGATCGATCCCAAGCACCGTGGCTCGACCAAGGTGGTGCGTCCGCTGGTCAAGCTGCTCGACCCGCAAGGCAACGAAGTGAAGATCCCCGGTACCGATCACTCGGTGACGGTGGGCTTCCCGATCGGCTCCCTGCTGGAAGTGCGCGATGGCCAGGACGTGGGACCAGGCCATGTGCTGGCCCGTATCCCGGTCGAAGGCCAGAAAACCCGCGACATCACCGGCGGTCTGCCGCGTGTGGCCGAGTTGTTCGAAGCGCGTTCGCCCAAGGATGCCGGCAAGCTGGCCGAGATGACCGGTACGGTCTCTTTCGGCAAGGAAACCAAAGGCAAGGTGCGTCTGCAGATCACCGATCCTGAAGGCAACATCTGGGACGACCTCATTCCCAAAGAGAAGAACATCCTGGTGCACGAAGGCCAGGTGGTCAACAAGGGTGAGGGTGTGGTCGATGGCCCAGCCGATCCTCAAGACATTCTTCGCTTGCTGGGCATCGAAGCCTTGTCGCGTTACATCGTCGACGAAGTGCAGGACGTCTACCGCTTGCAGGGTGTGAAGATCAACGACAAGCACATCGAGGTGATTGTTCGCCAGATGCTGCGCCGCGTGATCGTTGAGTCCGTGGGTGATTCGTCCTACATCAAGGGCGAGCAGGTTGAGCGTTCGGAAATCCTGAATACCATCGATGCTTTGCGCGCCGAAGGCAAGATTCCGCCGACCTACAGCAACGTGTTGCTGGGTATCACCAAGGCTTCGCTGTCGACCGACTCGTTCATCTCAGCGGCTTCCTTCCAGGAAACCACCCGCGTGCTCACCGAGGCTGCCATCATGGGCAAGCGCGACGAGCTGCGTGGTCTGAAAGAAAACGTGATTGTGGGCCGTCTGATTCCTGCCGGTACCGGTATGGCGTATCACGAAGCCCGCAAGGTCAAGGAGAAGATGGACGACGAAGAGCGCCGTGCCATTTCCGAAGCCGACGCCATGTCGCTGGCTGCGGACCAGGCCGAGCAATCGGACGCTGCCGAAGTACCCGATACGAACGAAGCCGCCGAATAAGCGCTTTGTTTGAATTGCCCCCGGCTTGACCGCCTAGGGCCTGACGCCTCCGCCCTTCGGGCTGGAGGCGTTTTTCATGGGCGTGTGGTTTTCAAACGAATCCCACGCGCTGGAGGCTGGGGTATATTGATTTTGAACTTTGGTGGACGAGAGAAGGAGATCAAGACATGGACGGAGTGACCTGGGTGGTGCTGGGGGTGGTGCTTGTTGCGCTGTTCTGGGCCGTAGGGGCCTACAACCGGCTGGTGCGGCTAAAAAACGCCATTGCAAACGCGTTCGGGCAAATCGATGTGCAGCTCAAGCGGCGACACGACCTGGTGCCCAATCTGGTGGAGGTGGCGCGGAAATACCTGGCGCATGAGTCTGAAACCCTGGAAGCGGTGATCGCAGCGCGCAACCAGGCGCACACCGCCGAGCAAACCGCAGCAGCCAGCCCTTTGAACGCAGGTGCCCTGGGGGCGCTCGCGGGCGCTGAGCAGGCGCTGGGCGGTGCATTGGGCCGCCTGTTCGCCGTGGCTGAGGCCTATCCAGACCTGAAGGCCGATCAGACCATGCGCGAGCTCAGCGAAGAGATCGCGAGCACCGAGAACCGCATCGGCTTCGCCCGGCAGGCGTACAACGACCATGTGCTCGAATTCAACGATTCAGCAGCCCAGTTTCCGACCTTGCTCATTGCGCGGGTGTTTGCCTTTGTGAGTTTGCCCATGCTCGAATCCACGACCAGCGAGGCCGAGCGCCAGCCGGTGAAAGTGGCTTTCTGAGGCCATGATCATCAAACAGAACGCATGCGGAGTCGCAAACGGATGACTGGGCTTTGCCAGGACTTGGCCTGCGCGGCGTGTTCTGGGCAGACATGCTGATTTTTGAGTCCCAGCGCGAGGCACGGGGCGAGACACGCCGGCTGTTGTTTGCGTTTGCCGTCACGGTGCTGCTGCTGGTACTGGCCATCAACGCGGCGCTGGCCTTGGCCTGGGGTTTGACCTGGGGGTTTTGGCGCCCGGTAGGCGATGCCCTCCCGCGCTATTTCTTCGAGGTGAACACTGCGGTCACCTTGCTGTTTGTGCTTGGGGGCTGGTGGGTAGAGACCTCTCAACTGGCCAGCGCGGGTGGGCAGCGACTGGCCGAACGCCTCGGCGCACGGCCGGCGCAACCCTCCGGCGACTTTGATGAACAGCGACTGGCCAACATCATCGATGAGATGAGCATTTCGGCCGGCATGAAGCGTCCGACGGCCATGGTGCTGGCGCGCGAGACGGCCATCAATGCCTTTGCGACCGGTTGGGACGAAGACGATGCCGTGGTCGCTGTCACCCTCGGCGCTCTGGACCATCTCAGCCGTGACGAGTTGCAGGGTCTGGTCGCCCACGAATTCAGCCATATCCGTGAAGGCGACACCCGCCTCAACATGCGCCTGATCGGCATGGTCTTTGGTCTGGAAATGCTCTACCGGATGGGGCAACACATGTTTGAGCCCGACGAGCGTGACCGCCGCATGGTCATGGCCTTGCTGGGGCTGGCCATCATGGCCGCAGGCTGGCTGGGCTGGCTGGCTGGCCACGCGCTACAGGCCGCGGTCTCTCGCCAGCGCGAATACCTGGCCGATGCCCGTGCTGTGCAATGGACCCGCAACCGGGACGGCCTGGGGGGTGTGCTGCGCAAGGTGCTGACCCAGCGACAGGACGGCGTGGTATCGCGCCAGGTGGGGTCCGCCATGCAACATCTGCTGCTGGTGAGCACCGAGTCTGGCAAGATGGCACACTGGCTGGATTCCCACCCCACGCTGGACCAGCGAATTCGGCGCATTTACGGCCGCAGCATGGGCGCGCTCCCACTGACGCCTATTGAACCACCCGAGGGTGCGGCCGGTCAGACCGACCAGCCCACCCACCCGGCAACGGCGGCTCCCGACTGGACCTTGAGCTGACGCCGCTCCACGTTTTTCTTCGAATCCATTGAACGACCACCGCGCGCCCGGCCGCCCTGCCGCACCTCCCCCTTCCGGTCCAACCCTGGCCACCCAAATTCATTGGACGGCGCAGTGCGTGCTGGCGGTGGAACGCGGGCGTTCCCTGAGTGAGGTCTTGCCGGGTGTTCCCGGCCAGCTTCGCCCAGGCGTGCAAGCGCTCACTTTTGAAAGTCTCCGCCATGCCGGTGCGGCGCGGCATGTGGCGCGTCAGCTGGCGCAACGAGCGCCCGCCCCGCCGGCGCTCGCCCTGTTGCACACCGCCCTGGCGCTGCTGCTCGGCGACCCCGATGGTGCCCGCTATGCCCCGCACACTTTGGTGGATCAGGCGGTAGATGCCGCCAAACAGACCAAAGACACGCGCATGCAGAGCGGGTTTCTCAACGCCTGTCTGCGCCGATTCTTGCGTGAGCGGCCGGCCCTGGTGGCCGGCCTCCAGAACGATCCCATGGCGCAGTGGAACCACCCGCTCTGGTGGATCGAGCGGGTGCGCCGAGATCATCCCGAACACTGGCAAGCCGTGCTCGGAGCCAGCCAGGTCCCGGGGCCTATGGTGTTGCGCGTCAACCGCCGCCGCCAGAGCCGAGACGCTTATGCCGCCACGCTGACCGAGCTGGGCCTGGCGAGCCAGCCCGTGGGCGAGGACGGCCTGTTGCTGGCGCGCCCGGTGCCCGTGGATCAACTGCCTGGATTTGCACAAGGGGATTGCTCTGTGCAGGACGGCGCGGCGCAACTGGCGGCCAGCCTGTTGCTCGCCGGGCGAAGCTGGACTGCCCAGGACCGGATCCTGGACGCCTGCGCTGCGCCGGGGGGCAAAACCGCCCATTTGCTGGAGCGGTCCGACGCCCACGTGGTCGGGATAGATGTAGATCCCCAGCGGTGTGAGCGCATCCACGACAACCTTCGGCGCCTGGGTCTGGAGCAAGGTGGGCGTGTGCAGGTTAAAGCGGCGGACGCAGGGCGCACGCAAGACTGGTGGGACGGCCAGCTGTTCGACGGAATATTGCTCGATGCGCCTTGCACGGCGTCCGGCATCGTGCGGCGCCACCCCGATGTGCGGTGGTTGCGCCGTGACAGCGACGTGGCCCAGCTGGTCGCTATCCAGCGACAGCTGCTGGAGGCCCTCTGGCCCCTGCTCAAACCGGGTGGACGGTTGCTGTATTGCACCTGTTCGGTTTTTCGTGCGGAAGGCGCTGAGCAAGTGCAGGCGTTCCTTGAGCGCCACACCGACGCCATCGAACGGCCTGGTGTGGGCCATCTGCTGCCCGGAAACACCGCGCCAATGGGCGACTTCAACGACAATGCACCCAGTGGATACGACGGTTTTTATTACGCCAGCATCGACAAGGCCGGGCCTTGAAGTCGCCCGGTGCGCGGAAGTGCCGGGCTGGTGGCGTGCGCTCGTCGTTCTGTTGTGTGGTGTGTTGTTCTGGGGCGCTGTGTTCGCCCGCACGCCCGCCGTGCTGCAAAGCGAACTGCAACGGGACGCGGATACCCTGAACCTGTCGGCGCGGGTGGACCTGGTGGCGCCAGCAGCGGTGCAAGATGCCTTGCTCAAAGGCGTTCCCATGTATTTCGTCTGGCGCGCCGAGGTCTACCGTGACCGCTGGTACTGGTCTGACAAGCGCGTGAGCACCCAGACGCGCACCTTGCGTCTGGCCTACCAACCTCTGACGCGGCGCTGGCGCCTGAGCGTGGCCAGCGATCCCGGCGCGGCGTCTTCGGGCGCGGGCGGCTTGCGCTATGCCTTGCACCAGAACTTTGACGAGCTGGGGGATGTGCTCGCCGTGATCGGGCGGGTGGCCCGGTGGCCCATCGCAGACGCGGCCCACATGGACCGCTCTGACCGGTACCGCGTCGAGTGGTCCTTCCGGCTGGAGCTTTCATTGCTGCCGCGCCCGTTCCAGATCGGCATGGCCAATGATCCCGATTGGAACATCGGCGTCGAACGCGGACTGGACGCCCCAGCGGATGCTGCCGAAGAAGATGCACCCCCGGCCGTTGCCCCTCCATCCACCGCGCTCCCGCCGCCTGCTCCCGTTGCAGTCGAGGCCGCGCCGTTGGCCGATGCGATTCGGTGAACGGCCGCCTGTGGCCGTTTGCTGAAAGCACCCCGTCATGAGCCCGGTCAATCTGCAAGCGCCCCGCAAGGACCGCCTCAACACCCGCTGGGCGTTGCTGGTGGCTTTGGTGTCCATGACCGGTCTTGGCCTGGTGTTGCTGTTCTTGCTGACACTGGCCACGCGCAACCGCGCTCTGTATGAGCAGAATTTTGTCTGGTTGGTGTCGCTCAATGTGGCGGTGGCGGCCTTGCTTGGGCTGGCCATCCTGTGGCTGGCGGTGCGGCTCTGGTTGCGCTTTCGGCGGGGCAAGTTTGGCAGCCGCCTGTTGCTCAAGCTCGCGGCCATCATCGGGCTGGTGGGGGTGGTTCCAGGGCTGCTGATCTACACCGTGTCGTACCAGTTTGTTTCCCGCTCCATTGAGAGCTGGTTTGACGTGCGGGTGGAGTCCGCGCTGGTCGCCGGTCTGAATCTCGGTCGCACCACGCTCGATACCCTGAGCAACGATCTCAGCAACAAGACGCGCCAGGCCGCAGAGGACCTTGCGCGCGAGCCCAATACCACGGCCATGCTCACGCTGGAGCGGCTGCGCGAACAGCTGGCCGTGAGCGATCTGGTCTTGTGGAGTGGCACAGGCCAGGCATTGGCCACCGCAGGGACCTCGCGCTTTGAATTTTCACCGGAGCGCCCCAGCAGCATGGTTCTGCGCAGCGTGCGAACCAACCGTGTGCTCGCGCAGATCGAGGGGCTGGAGGAAAGTGGTGAGGTTTTGACCGGGGACGCGGCTGCCCCCCCGCGGCCACGCATCAAGGTGCTGGCGCTGGTCAGTGCCCCGGGCTTCAACATCGGCACTGAAACGCGCTATTTGCAGGCCACAGCGCTGTTGCCGCAGGCGTTGGTGGCCGATGCACTGGCTGTGCAGGTGGCCAACCGGGAGTATCAGGAGCGCGCACTGGGCCGGGACGGCCTGCGCAGCATGTACATCGGCACGCTCACGCTGGCGCTGTTCCTGGCTGTTTTCGGCGCAGTGCTGCTCGCGGTGTTGCTCGGCAACCAGCTGGTTCGTCCACTCCTCGTGCTGGCGGAGGGCATGCGGGAAGTTGCCGAGGGCAACCTGGCGCCCAAAGTCGAACTGGCTTCGCGGGATGAGCTCGCCGGCCTTACCCGCACCTTTGCCCACATGACCCAGGATCTCTCCGACGCGCGTTCGGCGGTGCAGCGCAGCATGGCGCAGGTGGATGCCGCCCGGGAGAACCTGCAGACCATACTGGACAACCTCACTGCGGGTGTGGCCGTGCTGGACCAGGACGGGCGCTTGCTCAGCGTCAACCCGGGGGCCGCACGCATCCTGCGCACGCCTCTGGGACTGCACCAAGGGCAGATCCTGGCAAGCGTGCCTGGACTGGAGTCTTTTGGACGCGAAGTACAGCAGCAGTTCGACATTTTTCTGGCGGGCGATGCGCCGCATGGCGGCGGACACTGGCAACAATCGTTTGAGCTGGATCGGCGGGACGGCCCGCAGATTGACAATGCCATCACGCTGATCGCCCGGGGCGCGTTGATGCCCAGCAACGAGCGCCTGCTGGTGTTTGACGACGTGTCGGACATGGTGTCGGCCCAGCGTGCCCAAGCCTGGGGTGAAGTGGCCCGCCGCCTGGCCCACGAAATCAAGAACCCGCTCACCCCCATCCAGCTCTCGGCCGAGCGACTGGCCATGAAACTTCAGGGCAAAGTGCAGCCGGCCGAACAGGCGTTGCTGGACAAGTCGGTGCGCACCATCGTCGAGCAGGTCGACGCCATGAAACGCCTGGTCAACGAGTTTCGAGACTACGCTCGCTTGCCCGCTGCGCAATTGCTTCCGCTCGATCTCAATGCGCTGGTCCGTGACATTCTGGTTTTGTACGACCACGCCGAAATCCCGGTGGTCACCGAGCTGGACCCCGATTGCCCGCCTGTGCTGGCCGATGCCCAGCAGGTGCGCCAGATCCTTCACAACCTGGTGCAAAACGCACAAGATGCCATGTCGGGACAGACCGGGGTGCCAGTGTTGCTGCAAACCAGCCGATCCAGCACCGGGCATTGGGTGCGGCTTTCCATCGTGGACCAAGGGCCTGGTTTCGCCGATCACATTCTCAAGCGCGCCTTTGAGCCCTATGTCACCACCAAGTCCAAAGGCACCGGCCTGGGACTGGCCGTGGTGAAGAAAATCATGGACGAACACGGTGGTCGGGTGGACATCGGAAACCGTTTGATCGATGGAAAGATCACAGGGGCTCAAGTGTCGTTATCATTCGCAGTTGCGATTTGACAACACAAATTAGAGGGAAGCAACGCACACCATGGCAACTATTCTGGTCGTAGACGATGAACTGGGTATCCGGGACCTGCTCTCAGAGATCCTGAATGACGAGGGCCACACGGTCGAACTCGCCGAAAACGCCGCTCAGGCACGCGCCCTGCGCGCGCAGATGCGGCCCGATCTGGTGCTGCTCGATATCTGGATGCCCGACACCGACGGTGTGACGCTGCTCAAGGAGTGGGCGAGCAGCGGACAGTTGAGCATGCCGGTGATCATGATGAGCGGTCACGCCACCATCGACACCGCCGTGGAAGCTACGCGCATCGGCGCCACGGCTTTCCTCGAAAAACCCATCACGCTACAAAAGCTGCTCAAAGCCGTGGACCTGGGGTTGAACAAGCCCGTGGCCAAGGTGGGCGCTGCGCTGCCGGTGAAAAGTGGGCTGGCGCCCTTTGCGCCACCATCACCTGATCTGACGGTGGAGGTGGCCATGACGGGTGGCACATTGCCCGAGGTGGTCATGGACATCGGCCCACAGTCGATGCAGTCGTTCAACCTGGAAGGTCCGCTGCGCGAAGCCCGGGATGAGTTCGAGAAATCCTACTTTGAATACCACTTGGCGCGCGAGTCGGGTTCCATGACCCGTGTGGCTGAAAAAACGGGCCTGGAGCGCACCCACCTGTACCGCAAACTCAAGCAGCTGGGGGTGGATTTGGCCCGCAGCAAGCGGAACGCTCTCTAAGCGCAAGATGCGCTCAAAAAAGCTGCTACAATCTCGCTTCTGTTGGCCCGGTAGCTCAGTTGGTAGAGCAGCGGATTGAAAATCCGCGTGTCGATGGTTCGATTCCGTCCCAGGCCACCAAACATGCTGCAAAAGCCCATCTCCTTGATGGGCTTTTGCTTGAAGGATCATGCGGGATTAGCTCAGTTGGTAGAGCGATACCTTGCCAAGGTATAGGTCGAGAGTTCGAGTCTCTTATCCCGCTCCATGATTCAGCGTCCACCCTCGGGTAGCGCTGCAGCAATAAAGCCAGTTCTTTTGAACTGGCTTTTTTGTTTTCTGCGTGGCTTGCGCCGTCGCTCCTTTGCCGACTGGCGTCGGTCGTCGGGCTACTTCATTCGGTCGGCGGCTTTGCGCAGCTCGAATTGCAGCACAGTACCCGTGTCGTTCATGGCCTCAGCCGATTCGCGCACGCCTCGCAACCGTGTGCCGCAATCGACGGGCGTGCCTGCCCAGGTGGCACTCATGCGCACGCCGTCGTCCGACTCGTCGAGGTTGAACTCGCCATTGATGACATCGCCAGAAAGCTGCGCTTGCAAGTCGTTGCCTGGGCCGGTGCGTTTGAGCCGGCCACGCACGCTGCCCGGGTACTCGGGGTGGGGCTGGAACAGCACGGCACCCTGAGAGACCGGTGCTCCGGGTGAGCCTTGATCGGACCACAGTGTGAGTTGCCACAGCCCGACCAGCTGCTCAACGCTCATGGGCGCAACTTCGTCGCAGCGGGAGGACGGGGTGGCTGGCGCAGCGGTGGGATCTGTGGCGTGCACCGGGCCGAAGGTACCGAGCATGAGCGCCGTGAGCGCGAGCGACCATCGGCGGCGGCATGGCGTTTGGGTGCGTACGGGGTTGAGTGGGATCTGGGTTTGAGTGGTCATGTTGAACCGGCGGCTTTGGCCGCGGCCTGGTCGCTGGCCCGTTGGGCAAATTCGGCGCGCAGGGCGCGCAGCTTTTCCCGGGGGTCTTCCTTGATGGTGTTTTGGTCGAGCGCCATTTCCTTGATGAAGCGGCTGGGTATGCCGGGCACGCTTTCGCGCCCTTTTTTGCGGCGCTTGAGCCAGCTCACGGCCAGGGTGCGCTGGGCCCTTGTGATGCCCACGTACATCAATCGGCGTTCTTCTTCCAGCCGCTGGGTCACGGCTTCGGCGGGCAGGTCCATGGACGCCTCTTCGAGCTTGAAGGGCAGCAGCCCTTCGTTGACGCCCACAAGGATCACGTGGGGCCATTCCAGGCCCTTGGAGGCATGCAGCGTGGACAGGGTCACCACGTCTTCGTCTTTTTGTCGCTCGGAAAGGGTGGAAATCAGGGCGATGGTTTGCACCACTTCCAACAGGCTCTTGCGCTCGCGCTCGGTGCTCACGCCGGCCGCATCTTCGATTTGGCCGCCGCAACGCCCGGCCATCCAGTCGCTGAAGTCGATCACATTGGCCCAGCGTGCCGCAGCAATTTTTTCGTTCTCTTCGGTGTCGATGAGGTGCTGCTCATAGGCGATGTCTTTGAGCCATTCGTCGAGGAATTTTTTGGCGTCTTCATGGCCCACCGTGTGGCGCGCGCGGTACTCAAGATCGTTCACCGCCCGGCCGAATTCGTGCAGCGTGGCCACCGCACGCGCGGGCAGGGCGGCGGGCAAGGAGTGGGAGAACAGCGCCTCAAACAGGCTGAGCTTGTACTGGGTGGCGAAGTTGCCCAGCTGTTGCAGGGTGGTGTGGCCGATGCCGCGCTTGGGCGTGGTGGCCGCTCGCATGAAGGCCGGGTCGTCGTTGTTGTTGACCAGCACGCGCAACCAGGCGCAGAGGTCGCGGATTTCAGCTTTGTCAAAGAAGCTCTGGCCGCCCGAGACTTTGTAGGGAATCTGGGCGCGGCGCAACGACTGCTCGAAGGGGCGGGCCATGTGGTTGGCGCGGTAGAGGATGGCGAAATGGCGCCACTCTTTGTATTGCGACTCGGCTTGCAGACTCAGGATGCGCGCCACGGCGCGCTCGGCCTCGTGGTCTTCGTTGTCGGCATCCACCACGCGCACCGGCTCGCCTTCGCCCAGATCGCTCCACAGCGTCTTGGGAAACAGCTTGGGGTTGAGCCCGATCACTGCGTTGGCGGCACGCAGGATGGCGCCGGTGGAGCGGTAGTTTTGCTCCAGCTTGATGATCTTCAACTCGGGAAAATCCAGCGGCAGCTTTCTCAGGTTGTCCAGCGTGGCGCCACGCCAGCCGTAGATGGATTGGTCGTCATCGCCCACGGCGGTGAGGCGCGCGCGTTCCCCCACCAGCAGCTTGAGCAGGTCGTATTGTGTGGCGTTGGTGTCCTGGTATTCGTCGACCAGCACATGCCCCATTTTTTGTTGCCAGCGCTCGCGCACCTCGGGGTGATCACGCAGCAGTTTGAGCGGCAGGCTGATCAGATCGTCGAAGTCCACGCTCTGGAAGGCGGTGAGGCGCTCTTCGTAGCGCGCCATGATGGTGGCGGCCACGCGCTCGTCGTCGTCCTTGGCCTGCAGCAGCGACTGGGCCGAGTTCAGGCCTGCGCTTTTCCAGCCGCTGATGGTCCATTGCCAGCCGCGCGCGGTCTTGGTGTCGGTGGTGCCGCCGCAGTCTTTGAGCAGGCTGGTGATGTCGTCGGTGTCAAGAATGCTGAAGTTCTTCTTCATACCCAGGACCGCGCCGTCTTCGCGCAAAAGCCGCACACCCAGCGCATGGAAGGTGCAGATCAGCACCTTTCGCGCATCGCGCCCGATCAGGTGCTGGGCGCGTTCGCGCATTTCAGCGGCGGCCTTGTTGGTGAAGGTGATGGCGGCAATGCGGTCGGCCGCCAGGCCGGCGCCGATCAGGCGGCCGATCTTGTGGGTGATCACCCGGGTTTTGCCGGACCCCGCGCCAGCGAGCACCAGGCACGGACCGCCCAGATGGTTCACGGCTTCTTGTTGGGCGAGATTCAGACCGGCAGACATGGCAAGGGGCAGTGTGCAAACGATCAATGATACCGGTCGGGGGTTTCGGGCGGTGGGGTCACGGGCATCGCGCCTACCTGAGACAATGCGCCACCGTGCTCAACGTTTTGCTCATCACTTTCCCGTTTTTCGCCCTGGTGCTCGCCGGCTATCTGGCCGCCAAGCGGGGCATGTTGCCGCTGGCGGCGATTCCGGGGCTGAACGGGTTTGTGCTGTTTTTTGCGCTGCCCTGCATGCTGTACCGCTTTGGCTCCACCACGCCGATTGCGCAGCTGCTGGATTTCTCGGTCGCTGGTGTGTACCTCGTGTGCGCGCTGATCATGGTGGCGTTTGCGGTTGTGTGGAGCCTCAATGACCGCATCCGCTGGAACGATGCTTCACTGGGTGCTTTGGTCGCGGCCTTTCCCAACACCGGGTTCATGGGCGTGCCGTTGCTGGCCGCTTTGTTGGGGCCTGAGGCGGCCGGACCCGTGATCGTATTGATCGTGGTGGACATGCTGATCACCAGCTCGCTGTGTGTGGCGATGTCGCAGCTGGACGGCGAGCCCGGCGAGAGCGGGGGCCACGCCATGATGGTGGCCGGGCGCAAGGCACTGCGCGGTGTGGTGGGCAATCCGATGCCCTGGGCCATTCTGCTGGGCGGCGTGGCGTCGGCTCTGTCGTTCAACCTGCCCGGGCCGGTGGAGAAAACGGTGTGGCTGCTGGCCGATGCCGCATCGCCCGTGGCCTTGTTCACCATCGGTGCCGTGCTGGCGCGCTCCCAGATCCAGGCCAACCACCCCATGCCGTTGTCGGACTTCCTGCCTGTTTCGCTGATGAAGCTCGTGTTGCATCCCTTGCTGGTGCTGGCGGTGGGCACAGCGGCCATCCAGATGGGCGTGCCATTGCAGCCATTTGCGCTGACCGTCATGGTGCTGGTGTCGGCCTTGCCCAGCGCGAGCAATGTATCTTTGTTGGCCGAGCGGCTGGGCGCCGACAACGGGCGCATCGCCCGCATCATTCTGGTGACCACGGCGGCGGCCTTTTTGAGCTTCTCGGGCGCGGTGGCTTTGCTGATCTGACTTCGCCTGTTTTGCCCGGTGATCCGGGTAACCTGACCGCGATAGTCTCGGCCTATTTGATAGATTGCATCTATCAACTTTACTCAGACATAGATGGAATCTAAGATTGATCATCTTTCAACAAGATCCACCTCGGGAGTGTCACCATGAAGGCTTTCGCCTCACCGCTGTCTGAAGTCTGGCTCGAACGCTTGGCAGCCTTGGCGGCCGCGTCCTGACCTTTCCTCGTCCTTTCATATTCGTTTACGCCCGTTCACATCAGACCCTTCCCTCCAGGAGAACCTCATGAGCAACCCTTCTTCCTCCGATGGCCAATGCCCCGTGATGCACGGTGCACGTTCCTCGCAAGGCACTCAGTCCAATGCCGATTGGTGGCCCAACCAGCTCAACCTCAACATCCTGCACCAGCACGCGCCAGCGTCGAGCCCCATGGATGCGGACTTTGACTACGCCGAGGCGTTCAAAAAGCTCGATTTCGCCGCCCTGAAAAAGGACATGGCCGCGCTGATGACCGACTCGCAAGACTGGTGGCCTGCCGATTGGGGCCACTACGGTGGTCTGTTCATCCGCATGGCCTGGCACAGCGCCGGCACCTACCGGACCGCCGACGGCCGCGGCGGCGCGGGCACCGGCAACCAGCGTTTCGCCCCCATCAACAGCTGGCCTGATAACGGCAACCTCGACAAGGCGCGCCGCCTGCTCTGGCCCATCAAACAGAAATACGGCAACGCCGTTTCGTGGGCTGACCTGATCGTGCTGGCGGGCAACGTGGCCATGGAAACCATGGGCTTCAAGACCTTTGGTTTCGGTGGCGGCCGTGCCGACATCTGGCAGCCTGAAGAAGACATCTACTGGGGCGCCGAGAAGGAATGGCTCGCCACCAGCGACAAGCCCAACAGCCGCTACACCGGCGAGCGGGATCTTGAGAACCCGCTGGCCGCCGTGCAGATGGGTCTGATCTATGTGAACCCCGAAGGCCCGGACGGCAATCCCGACCCACTGGCTTCCGGCCGTGATGTGCGTGAAACCTTTGCCCGCATGGCCATGAACGACTACGAAACCGTGGCACTCACGGCGGGTGGCCACACCTTCGGCAAGGCCCACGGCGCAGGCGATCCCGCGCTGGTCGGCCCTGAGCCGGAAGCCGCTCCCATGGAAGAAATGGGCCTGGGCTGGATCAACCAGCACGGCACGGGCAAGGGCGGTGACGCCACCACCAGCGGCCTTGAAGGCGCCTGGAAGCCCAATCCCACCACCTGGGACATGGGCTACTTCAAGGTCTTGTTCAAATACGAGTGGGAGTTGGTCAAGAGCCCGGCCGGCGCCCAACAGTGGCGCGCGAAGGACGTGGCCGACGAAGACATGGTGGTGGACGCACACGACCCGTCGAAGAAGTACGCGCCCATGATGACCACGGCCGACATGTCGCTGAAGCTTGATCCGGTCTACGAAAAGATTTCGCGCCATTTTTATGCCAACCCCGACGAGTTCGCTGATGCCTATGCCCGCGCCTGGTTCAAGTTGACCCACCGCGACATGGGCCCCAAGAGCCTGTACCTGGGCCCTGAAGTCCCGGCCGAAGATTTGATCTGGCAAGACCCTGTGCCTGCGGTGGACCACAAGTTGATCGACGCGGGCGACATGGCCGATCTCAAGGCACAGGTGATGGCCTCAGGCTTGTCGCTGGGCGAGCTGGTGTCCACGGCCTGGGCCTCGGCTTCCAGCTTCCGTGGCTCGGACAAGCGCGGTGGCGCCAACGGTGCCCGCATCCGCCTGGCGCCGCAGAACAACTGGGCAGTCAACCAGCCGGCCCAACTGGCCAAAGTGTTGACCGCGCTGGAATCCATCCAGCAGGAATTCAACGGCGCTCAAAAGGGCGGCAAGCAAGTGTCGCTGGCCGACCTCATCGTGCTGGCCGGCAATGCGGCGGTTGAGGCTGCTGCAAAGGCGGCAGGCCAGTCGGTGGAGGTGCCCTTTTCGCCGGGCCGCACCGATGCTTCGCAAGAGCAGACCGATGTGGAGTCGTTTGACACCATGGAGCCAGAGGTCGATGGCTTTCGCAACTTCCAGACGAAGAACTACACCGTGGCCCCCGAGGAACTGCTGCTCGACAAGGCCCAGTTGCTGACCTTGAGTGCGCCGGAAATGACGGTGCTGGTGGGCGGGCTCCGGGTATTGGGTGCGAACGGCGGTGGAAGTCAACACGGCGTGTTCACGAAGCGCCCCGGTCAGCTGAGCAACGACTTCTTTGTGAACCTGGTCGACATGGGCACCGCCTGGAAGCCCACCGGTGCCAACAGCTACGAAGGCCGCGACCGCAAGTCGGGCGAGGCCAAGTGGACCGCTACCCGTGTGGACCTGGTGTTCGGCTCCAACTCGCAATTGCGCGCCCTGGCCGAGGTGTATGCCCAGAACGATGGTGCAGCCAAGTTCACCCGCGATTTTGTGGCGGCCTGGACCAAGGTGATGAACCTGGACCGCTTCGATTTGAAGAAGTGATTCGGCAGGGTACCCGTTGAGATGAACCCAGCGGTGGGGGCAAAAGCCCTCACCGCTTTTTCGTTCTCGACGTCTTCTGTTGCGCAGGCGCCTTTCTGAAAACCCTGTTTCATACAATGAGCCACTTATGAATTCATCCATTGCCCATCCCGAACTCTTCGCCACCTACAAGCGGGCGAAGGCCGATGCGGCGCACAAATTCGGGTTGATCAGTACGGTTGCGAATAAAGGCCCAAAGGCCGTTCAGGCGGCCGTTGATACGTCTGCAAGGGCTGACAAGCGCAGGGATTCGTTTGCGAAAAAGTTGCGCGCCCTGGGTGTGGTGCTCGAGGATTGAGTGAGGCTCAATGTCGGCACATGCCACCACTGTCTGGAAGCCAGGCAATGCTGCAGCGCGCCGTGAAGAATGGTTTTTAAGGGGCTGTTCCCTGCCAGAAACTGACCCAGTACCCGCCGGTCTGAGGGGGCCTTCTTGCGTGCACGGCTCAACTCCTGGGGCAACGTCATCCCGATCACCGTTTCGGCCGCGCCGAATCTGCGCCTGCAAACGTTGCGACTTCAGCGTTTTCAGATGTTCCGCCCCCTGAACGCACTCCAGCATCGGCTCCAGGGCGCGTCCTTCAGCCCGGCATCGCGTCGAACCCGGGCAGCGCCTGGTCGCTGCACGACCAGGCCGCTCGCGAGCTTTGGAAGATCCGCGCCTGTGGTTCGATTCCCGGGTCGTCGTCCAGCGACCCCATTGGGATCATGACCATGCCCGACCCTGCGGCCGACCGCGGTACTCGTCCACCACATTCGCTGCAGAACGTATTCGTGAACCGCTGGGCCTCGGGCACCTTGAACTGGCGCACCAGCGCCTCGCCGGCGTCCCAGGTGAGCGTGCCGGCAACGAACAGGTTCGATGCATGGCCTGTCCCAGTCGCTTTGCGGCACCGCGAACAGTGGCAGTGAAAGGCGCGCTGCGGCTCGCCTCGCACGGTGTAGCGGACGCTGCCGCACAGGCAGCTACCAGCCAGGGTTTTGGTTTCCATGAAAAGGGCCCCTCAAAGAGATTGAGCCAGCACTTTACTAGCTAACTGTTTACCCAAAGGTTCACCATGTTCCCGCCCGACTCAACTCTGTGACCGGTCGGTCAGAGTCGACAGGTTGATCTCGCAGTCTCAGAGACCGGCCGCTCAACCCCGGTCGGATCGGATGGCCGGTGTCTGTCAAGGCTCCAGGCCGAAGGGTCGT
The DNA here is from genome assembly GCF_004795855.1 of Hydrogenophaga sp. PAMC20947. NCBI lineage: Bacteria > Pseudomonadati > Pseudomonadota > Betaproteobacteria > Burkholderiales > Comamonadaceae > Hydrogenophaga > Hydrogenophaga sp. PAMC20947. Next base: position 3,395,703 of record NZ_CP039252.1, on the reverse strand, counting down.
TTTCAGACCCGTTGCGGACTTGCAGAGAACAAGTCTGCTGGCCCGTCAGTTGACATTGCCATCGGTACTTGCGACGACAGTCGTTAACAAGAACCTCTTTGCGGCGCATCAAGAATGAATCAGCAGCTGCTTGAGGAGCCAATGGCTCTCAAACAACGCGATACCGGTAAGCGTGCTCATCTTCTGAGGGAAGAAAGACTGTATGGCGACCACGCTATTGAGATGCAGCAGGCGCATCGAGAAAACGCAACTGCGCTAGATAAAATCATCGCCGCTCACGGTTGGCCTGGCATCGCCCTCGCCGGACTTGACGGTTGTCGGGTTGCTTGGCTCAGGGCACAACGAATATGCACATGCTCCAGAGCAGTCACCCACGGTCATGCAACCCCAACCAACGTCGCAGCAGTTTGGATAGGCCCTATCTAAACAAATCTGTATTTGATGGCGTCTTTGAGCCGGCCCGCCCTTCTGCAACTTCTGTCTGAAACAATTGCGAGAAATCACAGCTTTCTTGCGCGAGCGTGACGATCGACGAAATCAACCCGCTCTTGCGCTCACCCCGGTACAAGGCCACGTATTTCACCTCGGGCAACGCCGGCGACGTCTCGATGACTTCGAGTACGCCCCGATCGATCAGCGATGCCAGGCAATGGCGAGGCAAGTAGCTGACGCCCATGCCAGAGACCGTCAAGCCGATCAGCGCGACCAGGCTGTTGCTTGAGATCGAAGTGCCGGGGGCCACTGAAATCGATTTGAACCAGCGCTGATAGATCAGCCCGGTACCCGACAACCCGCTCTGGGTCAGGATGGGGTGCGCGGCCAGATCGTTCACCCGCAAGACACGCCCGGCAGGCAGCAGGCCGGGGCGGGCCATCCAGGCGTTTTCGACCGCGCCCATGGGTTCGATCGAGAACCGGGCCTCGGCGAAGACATCGGGCACGATGACCAGATCGATCTCGTCGGCCAGCATCTTGTCGCGCAGGTTGACGCTCAGGTCGACCTCGGCCTCGATCACCACCTTGGGGTATTGCTGGTGCACCCGCTGCACCAGGCGCGGCAGCCAGGTCATGGCGGTGAGCTCGGTCACGCCAACGCGCACGCGCCGGGTGATGGCTTCGGGCTGGCTCAGTTGTTCCATGGCGGCGTCGCGTTGCTCCAGCAGGCGCCGGGCCACCAGCAGCATCTCTTCGCCCTTTTCCGACAAGCGCGCCTGGCGCCGGTCGCGCTCGAACATCGGCGCGTCGATGACCGATTCAAGCTCGCGGATGCGTTTGGACACCGCCGACTGGGTGGTGTTGAGCTTGCGTGCGGCGGCCGCGAATCCGCCGAGCTGTGCGATCCAGTAAAGCGCTTCGAGCTGCTTGAAAGAAAACATGGGGGCGCTCCGCTGAGGAAATTCCTTGACCGTTGGTCGTGGGGGTTATCCCGTAAATAAGATCACTTTAAGTGATCTGATTTGATTAGTAAATATCGCTTTTTTTCTTGGCGTGGATGGCCAACAATTTGTTCCACGCTGGTCCCACGGTTCACCGCCCCGAAAGCCCATTCGTACCTGAATCCTGTTCACCGGCACGGTCGTTGCGACGACGGCCACCTTCCCCATTCACATCTCGAGGAGTTGATTCCATGAAGACAATCCGCATGAACCCATTGCGCCTGGCCCTGAGCATGGCCGCCGCTTTGACCATGGCCTTGCCCGCCAGCAGCGCGATGGCGCAACAGAAATTCACCACCATCGGCACCGGCGGAGTCACTGGCGTGTACTACGCCGCTGGGGGCTCTATCTGCCGCCTGGTGAACAAGGAACGCCCCAAACATGGCATCCGTTGCTCGGTGGAATCCACTGGTGGCTCGGTGTTCAACATCAACACCATCCGCGCCGGCGAACTCGACTTTGGCGTGGCCCAGTCGGACGTGCAATACAACGCGGTCAACGGCTTGAAGCAGTTTGAGAAAGACGGCGCCTACAAAGAGCTGCGCGCTGTGTTCTCTGTGCACCCCGAGCCGATGACGGTGCTGGCGCGCAAAGAAGTCGGCATCATCAAGTTCGACGACTTCAAGGGCAAGCGCTTCAACATCGGCAACCCGGGCTCAGGCACCCGTTCTTCAATGGACGAACTGCTGAGCGCCATGGGCTGGACCACCGCCAGCTTCGGCCTGGTGTCAGAGCTCAAGAACGATGAGCAAGGCGCCGCCCTGTGCGACAACAAGATCGACGGCTTCTTCTCCAGCGTCGGCCACCCATCGGCGATGGATCCAGGATCCGATCACCACCTGCGGCGCCAAGCTGGTGCCGTTGACCGGTGCGGCTGTGGACAAGCTGGTGGCGGGTGCGCCCTATTACGCCAAGGTGAGCATTCCCGGCGGCCTGTACGCCGGCCACCCCAATCCGACACCCACCTATGGTGTGTTGGCCACTTTCGTGACCTCCTCCAAGGTGTCTGACGAAACCGTGTACGAATTGGTGAAGGCGGTGTTCGAGAACTTTGAAGACTTCAAGAAGTTGCATCCAGCGTTCGCCCACCTTGACCCGAAGGACATGATCAAAAACGGTCTGTCGGCACCGCTGCACTCAGGCGCGGTGAAGTACTACAAGGAAAAAGGCTGGCTCTGAAGCCTGCCCGCGCCAGAGGCCCTGGGCATCAGCCCAGGGCCTCTGGCCATTACAGCAGTTGGCGCCAACTTCACCTGGAGCGCGCCGTTTGACCTGCAATTTGCGTGCTGGGGCGTTGCCCTGAACCCCATGCCATTGACATAGAGACTCACGATGAACACCCATCACCAAGGCCTGCTGTTTTCCGACGCGTTGATGAGCGAGATCAAAAACCGCTTTCACTACGTTGACCACGACATCGAAGGCCGCGAGCGGCTGTTCTTCGACAACGCTGGCGGCTCGTTCCGCCTCAAGGCCGCCACCGAGGCCTTTGTAAGAATCGACTCACTGCCGGATTGCCCCGAGCGCATCCACGCGCTGTCGCTGTTTTTACAAAAGGTGCAGGCCGAGGGCACCGATGACGTGCGCACCATCCTCAATGCCCGCGGTGGCAGCGTGTATGCCTCTCTGACCGCATCGGGGGCGATGTTCGACATGGTGCGCGCCGTGACGGAAAACGTGCCCGGCACGAACATGGTCACCTCGATCCTGGAACACCCATCGTCGTTCGATGCGATGAGCCTGTACGCCCAGCGCACCGGCAAGGAGTTGCGGGTCGCGAAAAGCAACCCGGTGACCGGCGGCATCGATGTGGATGAGATCGTGGGGCAAGTGGACCAAAACACCTGCCTGCTCAGCGTGATGTACGCGTCGAATATCTCAGGCGCCAAAATGGATATCGAGGCCATCGTCAAACGCGCCCGCGCGATCAAGCCCGACCTCTACATCCTGGTCGACGCGGTGCAGCATGCGCCGCACGGGCTGATCGACTTGCAGAAGACCCCGGTCGACGGCATCAACATCGCCCCCTACAAGTTCTTCGGTTGCAGAGGCTCGGGCCTGGCCTGGCTGTCCGACCGCGCCGCCACCTTGCCGCACCACAAGCTGGCAGGCAAGAAAGCGGATTTCTGGGATCTGGGCAGTTCGGCACCCTGGCAGTTCGCCGTGGTCACCGAAATCGTCAACTATGTTTGCTGGCTCGGTAGCCAGTTTGTTCGGAGCACCAACCGCCGCGAACTGTTCGTCTGCGGCATCGACCGCATCGAGCGGCATGAGCGGGCCCTGCTGGCGCGATTGCTCAACGGCGGCGAAAGTGTCGCAGGCCTGCGCACGCTGCCGCAGGTGAAGGTGTTCCTCGACTACGAAGACTTGAGCAAACGCGACCTGATCCTGGCCATTGGCTTTGACCACCTGGGCCACACCGATGCGGTGCGTGAGTACGAAAGCCGCGGCGTGATTGTCTATGAGCGTGTGGCCTCCAGCCTCTATTCGAAGCGCATGCTCGATTCCTTCAGTCTGGAAGGCGCGATCCGTGTCTCGCCACTGCACTGCAATTCCGTCGCCGACGTCGACCACTTCCTGCAAATCACACGTGAAATCAGCGAAGCGTTTGCACCCGCCGCTTTTGGTCCGGCTGCTTGACATAGCGTTGCGCGCGTCCTGATCCTGAGGGCCGCATTCGAGACGAGTCTGGCCTTGGCGGCCAGTTGTCGCCGGGTCTTTCGGCGCCCAGGACGGCACCCGACCCCTATGTCGCCAGTGGCTTGTTTCGGGCTCACGCTCAAACGACTGCTTTCGCTGCCATCGAAATGGTTGGCGGTGTGGGCGAAGGTCGTTTCTCAAGCCAGACCTGTCGTTTCCTTAGAAAACTGCCGTTGGCGCCATTGGGTCGACTTCAGCCGTTCAAGTTCACACCCAACATCAGCCTCCGGGCCCTGCAGACCTGTGACCGGATAGGGGCTCATGCACAGCGTAGCCGAGCACAGACAAAATACCCCGGTGCATCGCGCGATGCCCAGAGGTTCCATTGTTGGCCGCAGCGGTTGCTGGCGCACTGCGTTGCGTGGTGCCGCCTCAGCCCTCGAGTTTGCCGATGATCGCTTCGATGGCGTCCGCCACCGCCTCATTCTTCTTTGCATCCAGCGCATCAGGGTGAGGCGAACCAAACCGGCCAGCGTCGTTGTCGAAGTACTTGCCACCAGCGTCGGCAAACTCGCCTGCCAGCGCGGCGCGGCAGAGGACGTCGGCACCGATGGCGATGTCGTTCCCGGCCACGCCAAAGCCCTCTTTCACCATCTTGGTGGCGAGCAGCGAGCCCGGGTTGACCGAGACCACCATGGGGCTTTGAAGGCCTTTTTCTTTGAGCGCGAATGCCATCTGGTTGGTCCACATGGTGATCGCCAACTTGCTTTGCGCGTAGGCGGCCATGTCGGCCAGCGGGACACGGCCCGCCAAGGCGTCGAGGTCCACCGGGGCCTGGGCAGCAGAGGACAGGTTGACCACGCGTGCTGTGGAGCCCAGCAACGGCAGCAACCGTTGCGTCAACAAATAGGGTGCCACGGTGTTGACGGCGAAGCGCACATCGAGCCCATCGGCGGTGCGGGTCTCGGGCGTGCGGTAGATGCCGGCGTTGTTGATCAGCACATCGAGTTGTTGGTGGTTTTGCAGCAGGGCCTGGGCCAGGGACTCAACTTCGGCCAGGTGCGACAGGTCGGCCACATAGGTCTCAATGCGTCCAACGCCGGGCATCGCGAGCAGCGCCTTTTGTGCATTGGCCAGCTTGTCCGGGTTGCGCCCGTGCAGCAGCAAGGTGTGGCCCTGCGGTGCCAGTTGGCGCGCGGTCGCCAGGCCGATGCCGTCGGTGGCGCCGGTGATGAGCATGGTGAGTGGGGTGGTTTTTGGGGTGGTCATGTGGGGGCTCCTTTATTCGGCAAAGTCGGGCAGGATCTGATCGGCCAAGCGTTGCAGTGTGTCTTCGGTATGGCTTCGATTGAAACGCAGATTGGGCGCCACGTGGTTGATGCCGATGGATTCCATGGCTTTCAGATAGGCGGTCAAATGCCTTGTACCGATGCGAAAACCCAGGTGGATGGGGCTGGGCAGGGTTTCGGGGTCTGCGGCGAGGTCGATGTGGATTGATTCCATGGCCGGGTGATCGGGGCGGCCAGCGGCTTGCACACGCTTGCGCCACTCGCCTACTGCGCGGGCTTGCGCCGCCACCGTGGCCGGGGCCGACATCTCGGTCAATTCGCTCTGGAGCGTGCACCGCGAACTGCGCGAAGGCACTGTGGTGCGGGTGTTGCCCGAGTACCGGGTGAACGATCAATCGGCGCTGAGGTTGATTTACCCGCAGGCCAATGTGTTGACCGGAAAGGTCAGAACCTTCATCGACTTTCTGCTGGAGCGCATCGGCAAGCACCCCGCATGGGTCGAGGCTTGAGGTCTTTGTCGAGGGCGTTGTATCAGCGCTTCTGTTCCAGCGCCTCTTCTTCCATCAGCAAGTAGGTGTTGTAGGCGTTCATGCGGTTGGCAAAGCCAAACATGGGCATGTGCTCGAAGGTGCTCCAGTCGGTCTGTTTGTAGACATCCTCGAAGGGCACAAAGTCTTGCACCGCCTGGCCCATGGAACTGCGCAGAAATTTGAGGTAATCGCGCGTCACGCCAATGTCTTTCTTCGGATCGGTCGATGCCGCGCCGTGTCCGGGCACCACCGTGGTTGCGTCGTGCGCGAGCATCAATTCCAGCGATTGGATCCACTGGCTGCTGTTGGCCTTGCCCACGAAAGGCAGACGGCCGTTGAAAAACAGGTCGCCTGCGAACAGCACCTTTTCGGAGGGTACAAAAATGGTCAGATCTTCGGGCGTGTGCGAAGGGCCCACGTGGTCAAGCTCAAACACCATGCCCCCGACCTTGAGCGAAGTGGGGCCACTGATCCAGGTGTCGGCTTCCACCAGTCGGGTCTTGTCGTTGATCCAGGGCGCCAGATCGGTGCGTGAAGCTTCCAGGCGCAGGCGTGCGGTGTCGGACTGGATGTACTCCTTGGCCGACTCATGGGCCGTGATGTGTGCGCCCAAGGCCTTGAAGAACTGCAGGCCGTAGATGTGGTCGGCGTGGTAGTGGGTGAGGATGACGTTGGAGACGGGCAATGGCGTGAGCTTGCGAATCTCAGCGGTGAGACGCTCGGCCAGCTGGGGGGAGCCCAAGGCGTCGATCACCACCACGCTCTCGGGCGTGATGACAAAGCCGGCGTTGGAGATGAAATTCTGGTTGGCACCAGAGCCCAGGGCCGACAACCCTTCAACGTAGTAGCTGTGGGGGCCCACTTGCTTCACTTGCATGGCGGGTGCGGCGTCGGCAGCATGAACCAGTCCGGCCAGCGCCCAGCAGAGCAGACCGGCCAAGGTGTGGCGAAATGCCGCTCGCATCGGTTGAACAGGGTGCATGGGGGTCTCCGGAACATTGTGGGGGAATGGGTATATATCGTAGTTTGCTTATGTATGAATGGGAAGAGGGGCTGGGTACCGAGCGAGAGGCCGCCTTGTTTATCCGGTTGGGCTCAATTTTCTGGTTGACGTGACGATACAAGCACCATGGGGCCCGATGTCGCCGCCCCATTTTTACCGCTCGGAGTCAGGAAGCGCTGCACTGGGCGCGGCTTGGTTCTGGTGGTCAGGAGAGATCAAAATGATGCACGCGCCCTTACCCCACAACGAAAAAAAGCGGTTGCAAGCGCTTCGCGACTTGGTTTTGCTGGACACGCTACCGGAAGAGCGGTTTGACCGCATTTCCGCTTTTGCGGCCAGCGAGTTTGATGTGCCGATGGCCTCGGTGTCTCTCATCGATCGGGACCGGCAGTGGGCCAAGTCCAACTTCGGGATGGAGGCCCGCGAGTCGCCTCGCGATGTGTCGTTCTGCGGCCATGCCATTGTCCAGGCGGCGCCCTTGGTGGTGCATGATGCGTTGGAGGATCCCCGGTTTTCCGACAACCCGATGGTGATCGGGCAACCCTTTGTCCGCTTTTACGCCGGGGCGGGTTTGCGCTTGCCCTATGGCCAGGTGGTCGGGACGCTGTGCATTCTTGACCGGCGCCCGCGCAGCTTTGACCGGCTGGATGTGGCGATTCTCTGCGGGCTGCGTGACCTTGTGGTCGACGAGCTGTTCCGCCGGGAGGAGGCTGTTGTATGAACGCTCCAATTCGATCAAAGCCTCCGCACATTCTGCTCATCGAGCCCGACAATCTGGTCCGGGGCACCTTGGCGGCCGTGTGCCGCGATCTGGACCTGGCCCGAGTTCACCAGGCGACCAATGTGGCCGCAGCCAACGCTTGGCTGGACCACGGTGATCTTGAGGGCATGGTGGTGGCGCTGGATCTGGACGGTGCCGCAATGAACTTGCTCGCCGAGATTCGGGCTGGAAAGTTTGCATGCAGCGCCCATCTGGCGGTGGCGGTGATGTCTTCGGTGTGCACGGTGGAGCTGATCAAAGATTTGAAGGCGCTGGATGTGAGGCGCATCTTGCTGCAACCCTTCAAACTCCGCGACGCCATCCTCATGCTGGAGCAGCTTGGCGCCCCATTGGCACCTGAAGCCCCGTCGAATCCGTCAGTCAAGTCGATCGCTGCCAGCGACGCTGACAAGGACGCCCATAGCGAAGACAGAGACGTCCGGAAAAATGCCAAGACCGGATCAGAGTCCGAAGCACATCCCTCCTGATGGACTGTTTTGGCCGGCGTTGAAACGCCTTGCCCTGCTCGGCACACCGGCCACGGCCACCCAGTCCGGATGTGGCGAAATGCAGCCTGCGGTTCGTCAATCACCCGCGCAGCAGATCGACGTGCCGTGTTGAACGATCCGCCTATTTCCAGCGATCAGGCGCTGGCCTGGAGGCGGCGGCGCAACCAGCGCATCACGCTGCCCAGCAAGGGCACGGTTTCGTATATTTCACGGGCCGGGTCCCAATGGTCCCGGTGCCAGTCAACGCGGCCGTCGGGTGCAAAGTGAAGATGGCTGCCGCCGTGCACGCGCTGGCCCGGAGCGCCGGCCTGGCGGGTGAAATGAAAGTCCCACAGCATGAAGCAGTGGTCGCCCTCAGTGATCGTCTGCAGCACCCGAAAGCGAGGGCCTTGCAGGTTGTCGAACATGTGGGCAAATACTTGCGAGATGGCGGGCAAGCCGCACACGTCATTGAAAGGATCGATGAACCGCGCTTCTTCGCTGTAGACGGTCGGCAGCTGCCTGAGCGACACGGGTGTCAGTGACTCAAAGAAGGCCACCACGTGCAAAGTGCGCTCGTCGGAGGGCGGATGGCCTGGCGGCTGGGTGGGGTGGTGCGTCATGAACTTGTGGTCCGCCGAATGGCGGGGAAATACAGGCTGAAAGGCAGCAGGCGCATCAGTTTGAGCCAGAGGGTGAAGCGCTTGGGAAAGTGAATGTCAAACTGCCCTTTGGACCAGGCTTGAATGATGTGATCGGCCGCCTGCTCGGGGGTGAGCAGGGCGGGCATGTCGAAGGTATTGTCAGCGGTTAGCGGGGTGGCGACAAAGCCCGGGTTGACCACCGAGACGCCCAGGCCCAGTGGGTGCAAATCGAGGTAGAGGATTTCTGCCAGGTGTTGGAGCGCCGCCTTGGTGGGACCATAGGCCAGCGCGTTGGGCAAGCCGCGGTAGCCCGCCACGCTGGCCACGAGGCTCAAATGCCCGTGGCCTTGCTGGATCAGCGTGGGCAAAACGCTGTCGAGCACATGCAGGGCTCCGGTGTAGTTGATGCTCAGGTGGCGCTGCATTTCGGCCAGGTCAAATGCGTCGGCGCGCATGGCCTTGTAATGACCCACGCAGTAAAGCACCAGATCCAGGCGGCCGTTGTCAGCCACCACTTGCGCCGCCGAGGTTTGTACATCAGTGAGGTCGGTCACATCCAGCGGCAAAGCCTGGCTGCCTGGGTGCTGCGAGGTGAACCGTTGCAGCGCGCTTTCGTTGCGTGCGGACACGATGACCGTGGCGCCCAAGGCGTGCAGCCGAGCGGCTGTGGCCCGGCCGATGCCGGAGGATGCGCCGATCAGCCACACCACCTGGCCTCGCCAGTCTCGAATGGAAGGGTTCAGTGCCACGGCGTTACTTCCGTGTGAATGACAAAGTGACTTCACCCACGCGCACGCCCCACTTGCTCATGATGGCTCGGTTGAGGGCCGTCTTTTCGTCGATGAGGTGGATCCAGTCGTCGAACTGCACGTCATACACCTCGCCGCGCACCGGCAGGCGCATGGTGTAGCGCCAGTTGAAAGCGGCCCCAGCCTGTTGACCCACGGCCTCGCCAACCACGTCGTCCGCCCGACCCGAGTAACGACCATCACCCAGCTTTCGGAGCCGCCAGATGCGCTGCTGGCGCTCGCCGTCGTCGTAGATAAATTGCTCGTCGAGGGTGCCCTCATTGCCGTGCCATTCGCCACGCAGGTCGACGACAAAGCGTCGGATCACACGCCCTCCGCGATCGCTCACCATGCCATGACCAATGAGGTCGCCAGTGAAGTAGGTCTGCAGATCGAACTTCGGTGTTTCGTCCGCATGGTCGGCCAGCTGTGGTCCGGCACATCCGGTCAGCGCGAGCGCCAGCGCGCTCAAAGTGCCGGCCAGCACCAGGCGGCGTTGACGGTGCTGACGGCTCTGCGGGCGAGAGGAAGAAAGTGGAAGAATAAAGGGTAGATGGGTCATGACAGTTCCTTGCGAGTGATCCAGCCGCGCCACAGCAGCGCAGCGGCCAGGGTTTTGAGCACACACGGGGCCACCACATAGGCCAAGGTGAGGGTGTGCAGGGCTTGTTCGCTGGTGCTGCCCGGCGCATAGCCGCCCAGCGCCAGCAAGGGCAGGGTGGCGCCTGCGGCCAGGCCGAGATTGAGTTTGGTGGCGGCGTTCCACCAGCCGACGTACACACCTTCGGTCTGTGTGCCAAGCCCACTGCGGTGCACCAGGCCGGTGAGCATGGCGCCGGGCACGGTGAGGTCGGCGCCCAGGGCAACGCCGCTGATCAGGCAGACCAGCACAAAGCCGGCAGCTTCACCCGCGCCCAACCCCAGCACCCAGATAAAAGCCGCAACAGCCAGGGCCATGCCGATCAACCAGCAGCGCACCAGACCCAGGCGCCGCACACCCTTCAGCCACAAGGGCACCGACAAAGCGGCCGCGCCAAAATAGGTGCCAAGGAACAACGCCTCCAGCGCCGGCAGCTGAAGCCGATCGCGAACAAAGAACAACACCAGGGTGGCCGGTACGGCGCTGGCGATGCCGTTGAGCAAGAACACTGCGAGGAGGCGGCGAAAGCCTGGGTTGTGCCAGGGCTGAGCCCACGAACGCGCCTGCACTTGGGGTGTGGAGGGGTGGGTGGTGGTGGCCCGGGGCGCACGCGACAGCAGCCACAGACCGACGGCCAAGGCCAGCACCAGCACCGCACTGGTGGTGCTCATGCCCGCCACCGCCGGCAGCACGCTGGCCAGCAACACGCCCAGCAAACCGAAGCCCTCCCGCCAGGCCACGACGCGGGCGCGCTGATGGGCGTCGCCGCCCAGTCGTGCTCCCCATGTCTGGTGAACGATGCTGAGCACACTGAATGCCACGTAAGTCACCAACAAAGCCAGTGACAACCACAGCAACAACAGGGGCCCTTCGCCTCGCGGATGAAACAGTGCCGTGAATCCAGCGCCCAACACGGTTGCGGCGGCCGCGCCGATGCGCCAAGCCAGCTGTGAAGACTGAGCGAATACGCTGTCGATCCAGCGGCCGATCAGCGGGTCCAGCACGGCGTCGGCCACGCGTGTGATCAACAGCACAAATCCCAGCGTGGCCAGCGGCACAGCGTGTTGATCGGCGTAGAAAGCGGGCAGGTTCACATACAGCGGCAAAGCCAGAAAGGCCAGTGCGAGGCCCAGGCCGCCATACCGAAAACCGGCCCAGGCGCCCCAAGGCAACTGTGGAGGCGCCGCATCCACGGCCGGGCTCGGCGTGTTGATCGCTGCCGCTTCGAGCGTCATCGTGGAGCCTTGGTGTCCAGGCCCAGCAACTGGCGCCGCATGGCGGGCTCCGAGGTGCTTTCTGCCAACCAGATGCCAAAGAAGGCGGGACCAAAAGCCTTGTCGTTGACCGGCGCCCGCAACTGCCCGTTGAATTCAAAGTGTGTGGCCTGCCCAGGCCGGTACATGCCTGTGAGGCGATCGCCTTCGCTGACATCGGGAAAAGTGCGGCGCATCGCAGCCAGCCAGGTCGACCCCTGTTCGCGGCTGATGGTCCGGCCGCGCTGCATTTCGGTCAGAGAGCGCTCGGCGATCGCTTCGCTTTGCAGCGAGCGTGCATAGAGCAGTTCCAGCACCAAGGGGTGGTCGGCATAAGCACTGGCTTCAAATTCGGGCTCTGTCCAGAGACGGGCCTGGTATACCGAAAAACCGAAAAACCGCAGTTGTGCCTCTCCGCGCAACCGTGGCTGGCGCAACACGGAAGAAATCTGGCCCAAGTGCATCGCTGGCTGGCCTTGGGCTTGCGCCGGGGTCAATGGGAAGGCCAGCAAGCTCATCACCGCCGCTGACGTTGCGGCCAGTACGTGGCGGCGCGACAGCTGCGGTTCAGCGGGGGGTGTGTAGTCCCTCATTTCAGGTCCGGCGCAGGGTGAACTGCACCACGTCGGTGTTGCCCAGCTCGAATGCGGCTTCGCAATAAGACAGGTAGAAGCGCCACAAACGCAAGAAGCGTTCGTCGAACCCGAGCTGGCGAACGCGGGCTTCGCGCTGGTTGAACCGGGTGTGCCAGCGACGCAGGGTTTCGGCATAGTCCGCGCCAAAGGCCAGGCGGCGCTCGACCACAAAACCATGGCGTTTGGCCAGGGCTTCAAATTGGGACACGCTGGGCAGCAAGCCACCAGGAAAAATGTATTGTTGGATGAAGTCGGTGGACTTCATGTAGCGATCAAACAGGTCATCACGGATGGTGATGCTCTGGATGCAGGCCAATCCGCCCGGTTTGAGGCAGCGCCCCAAGGTGTCGAAGTAGCTGTCCCAATATTCGTGACCAACGGCCTCGAACATCTCAATGGAAACCACCGCATCAAAAGGCTGGTGCTCGAACTCGCGCGGCAGATCTCGGTAGTCTTGCAATCGAAGGTCGCAGGCGCCGGTCAGGCACCGCTCGCGCAACCGGGCTTGCGCCCAGGCGAGTTGCTCGGTTGACAAAGTCACGCCCGTCACGCTGGCGCCAAAGTCTTGTGCGGCGGTGCGGGCCAGACTGCCCCAGCCGCACCCAATTTCCAGCACCCGGGCGCCATTGGTGACTCCAGCTTCGAGCAGCGCTCGGGTTTCTTTGGCGCGTTGGGCCGGCTCCAGCGGGGCATTGCGGTTGCCTTCTTCAAACCAGGCGCTGGAGTAGCTCATCGACGCATCCAGCCATTCGCCATAGAAGGCATTGCCCAGGTCGTAGTGGGCGTGGATGTTGCGCGCGCTGCCTTGGCGAGAGTTGCGGTTGAAGGCGTGTTTCAGACGGTAGAGCAATGAGCCCCACCAGCTGCCATAAACCGCCTGCTCCAGGACTTCGCGGTTGGCGATGAGCAGGGTGAGCAGGGCGCTCAGGTCAGCACTGTGCCATTCGCCGGCCATGTACGACTCGGCCAAGCCGATGTCGCCCGACTGCAGCACGCGTCGAAACATGGCCCAGTCGCTGATGTGCAAGGTGGCGTGGAGTGCGCTTTCCTTATCAGGGTTGTTGCCTTGTATGACCGAGGTATTGCCGTCAGGCAAGGTCAGGGTGAGTTGCCCCTGCTGCAAGCGCTGGAGCATGTTGAGGACGACGCGGGCGGCCGCAGGCGGGGTGCTGTTGCCAGTACGGGCGGCCATCGAGGGCGCTGAAGTGGTGTTCATGTCAGGAACTGCTTGGGGGCAGGGGGTTGGCGATGAAAGGGCAGGCGTTTGAGCACCAGGCGCAACGCTTGCCAGTGAATGCGGGCCATGACCCCGAAGGTCATGAGGGGTGTGCCGAAAAATGCCTGGCGGCGGTTGCGGTGCGTGAGTGGTGCCAGCCGACCGCCCACGCTGGTCTGCAGCAGCGGGCCGTCGGTGTCGTCGTGGTCCACGCGCACCAGCGTGCTGTGCGGTGCCTGACCGGGCTCGGCCCGGACCTGGAAATTGAAGCGGTATTGGCCTTCGACCGAACAAAACGGCGACACATGAAAGACTTTGTCGGCGCGCATTTCGGCGCCAAATTTCAGCTCGGGTCCACGCAGGAGGTAGCCGTGGCGTTCACCAAAAGTGTTGTTCACCTCGGCCAGCACGGCGGCCAGCGAGCCATCGGCGCGGTAGGCGTACCAGAAACTCACCGGGTTGAAGACAAAGCCGAGCACGCGGGGAAAGGTGTGCAACCAGACTTCACCGTCGGCGTCTTGCACACCGGCACCGAGGAGCAGTTCTTCAAACCAGTCCAGGGCATCGGCGCGGCCGTCGCCATGGTCGCGGTCGTGAAAGCTCATCAACCCCCGTTTGTTGCGCTGGATCAGCGCTTGTGGCGCCTGACGCAACGAGCGCATGGGCAGCAGCCAGAAGTAGGTGGCGTAGTGAAAGCTGTGGAGGGTGGGGCGCAGGCGCTTGTGCCACACGCGGCCCCGGCCGATCAGGGTGCGGGCCGGCGTCGTCATGCGGCGTCCTGCCAAGGGGCGTCTTCTGTCTGCATGAGCGCGTTTGCTACGAGCTGGCCCGAGCGCAGACCATCTTCGTGGAAGCCGTAGCCGGTCCAGGCGCCGCAGTACCAGGTGCCGCGCAGACCTTGCAGTGCAGACAGACGCTGCTGGGCCGCCAAGGCGGCTGCGTCGAATACCGGGTGGTCGTATTCAAAGGTCTGAATTACCTGGGTTGGTTCGGGTTCGCGCAGCGGATTGAGCGAGACGATCACCGGTTGTTGCCAGGGCAGAGGCTGCAGCTGGTTGATCCAGTAGTGCAGGCACACCGCTTCGCGGGTATCGGTACCGCCCGTTTCGTAGTTCCACGCCGCCCAGGCGGCGCGCTGCTCGGGCAGCAGGCTGGCGTCGGTGTGCAACACCGCGCGGTTGGGCTGGTAGCGGATGGCGCCCAACACCTTGCGTTCGCCAACGCTGGCGTCGTCACCCAGCAGGCGCAGGGTCTGATCGGGGTGGCAGGCGAAAATCACTTGATCGAAGTGCTCGCTGCCGCCCTCGGTTTGCACGAGGGCGCCCGACGGCAGACGCCGTACCGACATCACCGGGGTGTTGAGACGGGCGTCAGGCAGCCGCGCAATGAGGCGGCGCACATATTCTCGAGATCCGCCGCGCACGGTGAACCACTGCGGCCGCTGTGTGACCTGCAACAACCCGTGGTTGTGGCAAAAGCGGATCAGCGAAGCAATGGGAAACGCCAGCATGCGCTCCCGCGGGCAAGACCAGATGCAGGCGATCATGGGCAATAGATACCAGTCTTGAAACGCACGACTGAAGCCGTGCGTCGTCAGGAAGGCTTCGGTGGTTTGCTGGGGTTGTGGGCTGTCGCTCTGTTCGGCCAGTTCGGTGGCCAGGCGGTTGAAGCGAAGAATGTCGCGCAACATGCGCCAGAAGTCAGCTTTGAGCAGATTGCGTTTTTGCGCGAACACCGTGGCGAGACTGGTGCCGCTCCAGGTCAGGCCGTCGTTGCGCGCCTGTACAGAAAACGACATGTCCGATGCCACTGTGGGCACGCCCAGCTCTGAAAATAGCTGGATCAAGCCCGGGTAGGTTCGTTCGTTGTAGACCAGAAAGCCGGTGTCCACGCCGTGGGTGACGCCGTCGAGTGTGACGTCAACGGTGTTGGCGTGTCCGCCGAAATGGTTTGAGGCCTCCAGCAGCGTGATGTGCCGGGCATGGGGGGCTTGCACCAGCGTGTGTGCGGCTGCCATGCCGGCGATGCCGGCGCCAATGACGGCGATGCGTTCCATAAGGGGGCCTCCTGTTGTCGTTCTTGTTGTGAATGTACGTACCGAATGCCTTGGTGCGCTTTGCATAACCCCTGCGATGCGGCTTGGGTTATGCAGAGCGTCCCAAGGGCGCAGCCTCCCGAAATGGGTTGCTGCGCCCTGAGCTGGCTATTACTTGGGCATGATCACGGTGTCGATCACGTGGATGACGCCGTTGTCGGCCGCGATGTCGGTCGCCGTGACTTTGGCGTTGTCCACCATCACGCCCATGTCTGTCTTGACGGTGATCGAGCTGCCCTGAACGGTCTTCACCATGCCGGCCTTCACGTCTTTTGCCATGACCTTGCCGGGAACCACGTGGTAGGTCAAGACAGCGGTGAGCTTGGCTTTGTCCTTCAGCAACGCGTCCAGATCGGCCTTGGGAATCTTGGCAAAAGCGGCGTCAGTGGGGGCAAACACGGTGAAGGGGCCAGGGCCCTTGAGTGTGTCAACCAGACCGGCAGCGCCGAGGGCGGTGGCCAGCGTTTTGAACGAACCAGCCGCCACAGCAGTGTCGACGATGTCGGCCGCCTGTGCGGAGAATGCGGCGAGGGAGAGAGCGGAGATAGCGAATAATTTTTTCATGATGAGTACCTGATGGGATTGAGGAAAGACCGTTGAGAAAAGCAGGATGGCTTGGGGAAAGGGAGAAAGAGTTACGGGGCTGGCAAGATCACCTTGTCGATCACATGGATCACACCGTTGGTGGTGCGGATGTCTGTGGCCGTGATGTTGGCGGTGCGGGCGCGCTGGTCGGTGATCACCAAGCTTGAGTTGATGGAGAAGGTTTCACCCTGCAGGGTGGTGATGGGGGTGTCCACAGGCACTTGTGCCTTGAGCACCTGACCGTCAAGCACGTGGTAGGTCAACACCTGGGTGAGCAGCGGTTTGTTGGCCAGGAGCGCCGCCTTGGTGACGCCGAGCTCGGTGAGCAGTGCCGCAAATGCGGTGTTGGTCGGAGCGAAGACCGTAAAGGGGCCGGTGCCGCTGAGCGTCGTGGCCAGATCGGCGGCCACCACGGCTTCGACGAGGATGCTGAATTGGCTGTCCGCCTGTGCGGTCTGCACAATGTTGAGGTGAGGGTCGTCGTGGTCGTTGCCGCCGCCGCATGCAGCGACCAGGCTGACCAGGGAAATGGCTGCCGCTCGCTTGAGCCAATCAATCATGGTGTTCTCCTGAAGTCGGTGGAAGAAGGGAAGGGTTTCTACAGCTCAGGGATTTGTAAATTCCATAAATCTGAACTGCAGGGTTCAAAATGTAGACTGATGAGTTCAATAAAGCAACTAGTTAGTTTAAAACATTACTGTTCAGGTGGTTTTTGTACATGGCGGTCTGTTTGGTCTGTGCTGCGGCTAAGATCGCGCCATGGGCAAGATTTCATTCAAAGAGCAAGTGATGTTGGCGCGAGAAGAGGCCATCGTTGAGGCGGTTAACCGTTTGCTGGCCGAAAAGGGCTACGACAACATGACCGTGGACGAGGTCGCGGCCGAGGTGGGTATCGCGAAGGCCAGCCTGTACAAGCACTTTGGTTCCAAGGAAAAGCTGGCCGCAGCGGCCATGATCCGTGTGCTGGAGCGCGCCCAGGCGTGTC
Organism: Hydrogenophaga sp. PAMC20947; assembly: GCF_004795855.1. Classification (NCBI taxonomy): domain Bacteria; kingdom Pseudomonadati; phylum Pseudomonadota; class Betaproteobacteria; order Burkholderiales; family Comamonadaceae; genus Hydrogenophaga; species Hydrogenophaga sp. PAMC20947. The sequence goes on along the minus strand of NZ_CP039252.1, from coordinate 3,378,717 downwards.
TGGACAACCTCGAAGCACAGCCCCCGGTGACGCCGCTGGAGCGGCTCAAGGCCGTGGTGCGCTGGACCATGGAGGTGCAGCTGGCCGGTGACATGCCGTCTTTGCCGGCTCAAAACTCGGCGCTGCGTGCCGTTTTGCTGGCCAACCGGGACTATCTCGACCTGTTGATGGTGGTGAGCGACCGACTCGGTGCCTGGATCATCGAAGCGCAAAAAGGGGGCCAGCTTCAGGCGGGTCTGCCGCCCGAGCTGGTGCTCTACACCGTGTTCGCCCGCGCCTGTGATCCGGTGCTGGGCATGCTGAAAGCCTCGGGCCAGCACAGCGACGAACAGATCATCGACTGGCTGGTCTCCACCACCTTTGACGGTTTGTCGGGCTGAATTCCTCGCCTGCGTTGACGCCGCCAGCAGGCGGTAATTGATCCGTTCAGGTTTCTATTTCCTGTGTCGATGAAAGATTCATTGGCGTGTGACGCCATCCGTGGTCGTCTGTCAGGAGAGTCTCATGCCCGTTTCCCGCTGTTTGCTGGGGATGCCTTTGTGCATCGTCTGTGTCCCCTGTCCTTTTGAGGTGCTGCCATGAGCGAAGCCGCAGAAAACACCGCAGCGCCCACAGCGGCCAACGCCGGAATCGAAGCCGCTGAAGCCACCCCACCAGAGACGCCACCCGACACCACCACAAAGCCTGCAGCACCAGCTTGCGAAGTGCCTGCTGCGGAGGTGCCGCCAGCGCCTGAAGCGGCCACAGCAGAAGCAGCAACTGAGACGGAAGCCTCCACTGAGGCGGCGCCGTCAGAACCCGAAGCCACAACCGAAGCCGCACCCGATACGCCCAAGACGCGCGCAAGGCCCATCGTTGCCCAGTCTGTCGAACTGCCGCTGTTGGAAAAACTGCCGGAGCCATCGGGTGACGTGCACGAAGTGGGGCTGATGGCCAAGATGCCCAGCGAGAAAACGGTGTTGGTGATCCAGCCCGACGGGCAGGTGCGGGGCACCCTCGCCGGGGGCTGCCGGACGCTGCAATGGGTCACGGTACACACCGCATCCAGTGTGGAGCTGGGGGAGGCGCTGATCAAGGAAGAATCGATCGATGCCATCATCTTGTCGCTGGATGAAGGCGCAGAAGCCATCGATTTTCTCACCCGCATCCGTTTGGGTGAGTGCAAGGTGGACGCGGGTGTGCCGGTGATGACCATCAACCACGAAGCCACTTCCGAACTGGTGGGGCAGCTCAAACTGCTGGGCGCCACCCGGTTGCTGTTGCATCCCTTCACGCTCGGTGATGTCCTGGAAACCGTGGAAGGCATGTGGACGCCAGACGGTGCACCCGTGGTGATGCCCTCGAATCCGGAAGAGCTCAAAAAAGCCACCGAGGCCAAGGCCGAGGCAAAAGCAGAAATGGAAGCAGCCGTGGCCGACAAACCCGACGAAGCCAAGGCCGAGGCAGCGCCGGCAGAGGACTCAACGGCTGAAAAGCCCGACGAAATTGCCGCCGCGGCCAGCGAGGGAAATGCACCAGCCGAGCCCGAAGCCAGCAGCGAATCACCTGTCGAAGAAACCAAGGCCAAGGCAGAGGCAGAAGCCGTACCCGCTTGACGCTTCAGATCGCCAGAGGGTCAACGTCCACCGCCCAGCGCACCAGGCCGCGCGCTTCGGGCGCGCTGCGCGCTGCATGCAACACCGGTTGCCAGGCCGCCAGAAAACGTTGCAGTGCAGCGCGCGAACCACTTTCCACCAGCATCTGAGCCCGCTCCACGTTGGCCACACGCTGGATGGTCAGCGGCACGGCGGGGTAAAGCGTGATGTCGTCGCGGTGGGGCAGTCCGATCGCCTGTTCGGCGGCCAGGTTGAGGAAGGCCTGGGCTGCAGCCTGGGTGCGCGCATCGGCGCGCAGCAAAGCCTGAGCGCCATACGGCGGCATGCCTGCGATCTCGCGCTCGTGGAGTTGCTCGGTGGCAAAGCCTGGGTAGTCGTGAAGCTTGAGCGTGGCAAACAGCGGGTGATCCGGGTACCAGGTCTGGATCCACATTTCGCTGGCACCCCCCTGCGCACCCATGAAGGCCGCATCGCGCCCAGCGCGCCCGCCCGCCTGCATCAGCAAGGCAAACAGCCGCTCGGGCGCCCGGTAGTCGCTCGCGAAAAGGGCCGAGTCGGCGTTGAGCCCGGCCACCAGAGTGATGCGCCGGAAATCGTGGCCCTTGGCGATCATCTGGGTGCCCACCAGCACATCCACCTCGCCGCTGTGCAAGGCCGCGAGCTGGCTCTCAAGGCTGCCTTTGAGGCGCGTCGTGTCGGCGTCCATGCGCGCCACGCGGGGCGGCTGGCCATCCGGACGGCGCACATCCGCCAGCAGCGCGGCCAGCTGTTCTTCCAGTTGCTCGGTGCCCCGTCCCACTGGCGCGATGTCGAGGTTGCCGCAGTCTGGGCAGGCCCGCGGCACCCGCTCGGTGAAGCCGCAGTGGTGGCAGCGCAGCGTGCGGTCGAGTTTGTGAAACACCCGGTAGGCGCTGCAATGGGGGCAGCCGCTCTTCCAGCCGCAATCGTGGCAGGCCAACACGGGGGCATAGCCCCGCCGGTTCAGCAACACCAGGCACTGCTCTCCGCGCTGGATGCGCTCGGCCATGGCGGCCAGCAACGGCGGCGCCACCACCGCGCCCTTGGGCTGGTTGTTCATGTCGATGAGCCGCAGCCGGGGCAGGGCGCCTCCGCCGATGCGCCCGGGCATGGCCAGGCGCAGGTAGCGGCCCAGGTCGGCGGCGTGCCAGCTTTCCAATGAGGGTGTCGCCGAGCCCAGGATCACCTGGCACCGCTGGCCGCTGGCCGCCAAGGCGTCGGTCTCGATCTTGGCGCGGTACACGGCCAGGTCGCGGGCCGAATAGCGCGCGCCCTCCTGGCTTTTGTAGCTGGGGTCGTGTTCTTCGTCGACCACGATCAGCCGCAAGCCTGGCAGGCTTGCGAAGATCGCCATGCGGGTGCCGAGCACAATGCGCGCGCCGCCCGTGTGGGCGGACAGCCAGCTCGCCAGCCGCTGCGCAGGCGTCATGCCGCTGTGCAGGCACACCACCGCCCCCGCGCCATACAGTGGCTCGAATCGCTCACGAAAGCGGGCTTCAAGCTGAGGTGTGAGGTTGATCTCGGGCACCATCACCAGGACCTGCGTGAGCACGCCATCGGGCGAGACCGTGTCCAGCGCCCGGCGCGTGGTCTGCAAATACACTTCGGTTTTGCCACTGCCGGTGGCGCCGTGCAGCAAGATGGGCGCGGTGGCGTGCTCCAGGCTGGCCAGGGCCTCGGCCTGCTCCGCGCTCAGGGTCTGGGTGAGGGGCGGGTTTTCAGCTGGGGACTGGCCGTCGGGCAGGGCCGGGGCTGCCTCCCGGTCAGCAACCGCAGGTGAACGGCTGGCTTTGGGATCGGGGCTGGCCTGTTTCGCGCGTTTCTTCAACCGCCGCGCCAGTTGCACGCCATCGAGCTCCCGCAGTTGCGGCGGCAGCGCGGCCAGCGCCACCTCGCCCAGGCCGCGCTGGTAATACTGGCTGGCAAAACGCACCAGTTGCAACCACCGGCCGTTGAGCGCCGGCAAACCTTCAAGCACGCTGGCCACCGCTTTGGTCTGTGCCTGCGACAGACCTTCAGGCGGCTGGTCGCCGCAGTCCCACACCACCCCCAACACCTCGCGCGTGCCCAGCGGCACCCGCACCAAGCTCCCCGGCGTGAGCGAAAGCTCACTTCGGTAGGTCAGGGTGTGCCCCATCCCGCTGTGGGCCGGGGTGGCAACGATGACATTGGGCCAAAAAGCCATGCTTAGCGGGTGTTCCTCAGTTGATCTGTCGAAAAGCGATGTAAGTCGTTGATCTTATTGCGCTTATCCATCTATCCAAGCTTTCTGTGGATAACTTTGTGGATAGACCGAATATCCCCGCTGGGAACCCTTAAGAATCAAGGGTTTTATTAGACTGCACAGAAAAAAAGCAGAAATAAAACTTCAATTAAATCAACAGCTTACGAAATGATGCTTGGAGAGATAGAGGCGGTCCGTCGAGCGTGATTTCATGCCGCACCGCAGCACAAATTTTGTGCATAAGTCGGGCCTGTCAAGCCATTTTTTCTCCGGAAACTGTGCTATGGGCCAGGTGCACCGGCGGCTCAACCCCCTGGCGAGGCCAGAAAAAGGAGCGATTTGCCCGGTTGCCAAAGTCGCAGTCGCGCGGCGTCCACCAGCCATTACCACCGTCCAGCGGCGCCCCCAGTGGGGTTCAGCCAGGTTGGCGCAACCGTTTGGAGTGGCGGTGCACCGCGTCCACCAACACCGACACGCTCTCCGGTGGGGTGTATTGGCTGATGCCATGGCCCAGGTTAAAAATGTGGGTCGGACCCGTGCCCTCGCCTTGGTGAGGGCGGCCGAAGCTCTCCAGCACGGCGGCCACTTCGGCGTCGATGCGCTCGGGTGGCGCAAACAACACGTTGGGGTCGATGTTGCCCTGCAGGGCCTTGGTTTCGCCCACCAGCGCGCGCGCCTTGCTCAGGTTCACTGTCCAGTCCAGCCCCAGGGCGTGGCAGTCCAGGTCTTTCATCTCGTCCAGCCACAAGCCGCCACCTTTGGTGAAGACAATGCGCGGTATCACCACGCCGTCTTTTTCCCGCTGCAGCTGGGCCAAGACCCGCTTGGTATAGGCCAGGCTGAATTCCTGAAACTTGCCATCGGCCAACACCCCGCCCCAGCTGTCAAACAACATCACTGCCTGGGCGCCAGCATCGATCTGGGCATTGAGGTAATTGGCAACCGAGTCCGCATTGATCGCGAGAATCTGGTGCATCAGATCAGGGCGGCTGTACATCAGGCTCTTCACCGCGCGGTAGTCGTCCGAGCCGCCGCCCTCCACCATGTAGCAGGCCAGCGTCCAGGGGCTGCCGGAAAATCCGATCAGCGGCACCCGGCCATTCAAAGCCTTGCGGATCGAGGTCACCGCGTCAAACACGTAGCGCAGCTTCTCCATGTCGGGAATAGCCAGCTGTGCCACATCGGCCTCGGTGCGCACCATCTTGGCAAACTTCGGGCCTTCGCCGATCTGAAAGCTCAGGCCCAGGCCCATGGCGTCGGGAACGGTGAGGATGTCGCTGAACAAAATGGCGGCGTCCAGCGGGTAGCGCTCCAGCGGCTGCAAAGTTACTTCCGTGGCGTAGTCGGTGTTCGTCGCCAGCCCCATGAAACTGCCCGCCTTGGCACGCGTGGCGCAGTACTCAGGCAGGTAGCGACCGGCCTGGCGCATCAGCCACACCGGGGTGTGCTCGGTGGACTGGCGCAGGCAGGCCCGCAGGAAAGTATCGTTTTGCAGGGGGGCGAAGCTCATGGAGGTATCCGGTGCGGTGTCGTCAAAGGTAGGCATTGATTATCCTGCCTCGGATCGACCCAGGCTTTGCGCTGGCGCAGAAGCCGTGCACAGGTTTGGCCATCCGAGCAAGATGCCATGCCCATCAAGCGGGGTGACAGCGAGCCGACCAGCTTCCGCAGGTTGGCGCGCGGCACGCTGGGTCGTACCAGCGGGAGCTGGGCTGTGGCACCAGACCCGGGACGACAAAGGCGTTCCTGGCGAGAACGGTGTCGATGGTGTCGATGGGGTTCATGGACGTCCCCTTCCTACAAAAAACGAGTGAGGTGATGGGAGCTCGAACTTCCCCAGATGGCCATGTGTTGACGCACGCCGCAACGGCGCGAATCAGACGGGGCGGGAAAATCCCTTTGGTTCATTGGGCCGCACGCAAGTATTCATGGCGTCGCAATATGGATAAACACACATTCATGCTGAACGGCGGGTTGGTTATTGCATCAACGGGATTTACATACCTTGTGAGTGAGGGGTTCGCACTTGCATGCGTCTGCATCGCAAGTTCGGAATGAGTAGCCTCTTCGAACGCTTGATGTCAGAGGGCGCTGGACTCTTGGTGATCCGGTTTGGATTGGGTCCAGTCCTGTTGGTTGTTGGCTTGTGGTCGGTCGTTGGTGCCCGTGGCAGTGCGCCCCAATACGGCGCTCAACCGGAGAACTTGGCAAACTGTGCTTTTTGTGTTGTTTCCTCAACTGATCCAAAATACCACCACTGTCAAATGCGGGTTGGTTCGGCGGCGGCCCACACAGTCAGATCACCGTGGCCCACGCCAAGTCACTATCGCCTAACAAGGGGAGTCGGAGTTCACAATGAATAACAAGGTCGTCGCTGTCATACTTTTTGTCCTTGCGGCAGTCATGCTTGTGCTGGGGTGGGTGATCCAGGGACTACCGCCCGCGGTCACCGGTGTTGGCTTTGTCGTCATCGGGTACTACATCCTTCGCAGCAAACCGTAGCGACTCACCCCGCTGTCATTTCGCGCCGACAGGGACTTTTTCTACGTTGGGTGGCCGTGCGGACCATCGCTTTGTACCTGGACCCACCGCGGCATGGTTCTACGGGTCCTCATCACACTGGGCCTTGTGCAGCCTGCCGGTGCGGGCCGCTTGGCCCCCGTGATGCGTGAGGCGGTCATCGCGTTTGCCGCACCCGGACCTTTCCCGTCAGAGCCAGGGGCTATTCGGGCGACGGCGGGGCGTCGTGAGCAAGCGTCTCGGACCATCACTAGACCGGTCAAAGATGTAGACGCTTGCGAGCGGGCCAAAGTTTTTGACCGGATGACTGTTTCGGAGCGGCGTGGTCACTTCTTCACCTGATCGAAACAGCGCCGGGGTGGCCATTGCACGACGCGATTGCGCGGGCCCATCCCTGTTGGGCGGAAGCGCTCCGCAAGCGTTGGCTGCGGAGGTGTCTGGTAAAAATCAGCCGCTGCGTTTGATGGGTCGCGCCAGCGGACGGGTTCGCCGGCCGCTCGGCTCAAACGGACTGACATGGTATGAAGGCTCTCATGAAACGTTTTGTCGCACTGATCCCGCTCCTGGCCATCTGTGGGTTGCATGCGGGGCAACCGCTGCACGCTGTCTTGAAGATGCGGACCATCGAGGTGTTGCGCTGCGAAGCTGTTACGCCAAGCAATGTGGCCGAAGTGAGCAGCTTCGTCCGCGCACCACCGCGCTCCAGCAGCGGGCTTCGGCCCGATCCTTCCCAGGTCGCTGACCGTGTGCCAGGGCTCCTGGTCGAGGGAGTCGTCAGGCAGCAGCGAGACGTGACCTTCCCGCACCTAGGGCGGGGCGATCCTCTCAGTGACACGCAATGGGCAGACGTTGATCCAGCGGCGCCGTTGAAGTTCTTCGTTCCCCGAAGCGGCCCTGGTGGTTGCGAGATGTTTGTGCCCGGTGGGCGTGTGAACGTCGTGTTGTCTCAGAAAGCTGAGTGCGACACCCACCCGCCGGCCGGTGTTTGTGCCTTTGACCACCCAGTCCGCCTCGTCGATCCCGAAACTTGGGCCCGATACGGGCAATAGCTTTGTTGACGAATCCCCTGCAGCCGGTCCAAGCGACTGCGCGGATCGCTCGGGATGGGACGGTCTCTTTCATCCATTCTGAACACGTAGACCGAGGAAGCAGATGAAAAAATTCGGACTGATCGGTGGTACATCGTGGAATTCAACGGTCGACTATTACGCCCTGATCAACAAGCTGATCAACGACCACCATGGCGACAACACCAACCCACCGCTTCGGGTCGTCAGCCTGAACCAGAAAGCCATTCACGATCTCCAGCGTTCTGATGATTGGGACGCCATAGCCGACATCGCTGGCGCGGCGGCCCTGGAGTTGCAGGGGATCGGGGTTGAAGGGATCGCTTTGTGCTCCAACACACAGCACAAAGTATTCGACCCGTTGCAGGCTTCGCTGTCTGTTCCTGTTCTGCACATTGCCGATGCCATCGCGGCGAACCTCGATGCGCTTGGCTTCGAGACCGTCGGCCTCATCGGTACCCGGTTCACCATGACGGAGGACTTCATCAAAGGGCGCTTGCAGGACCGCTACCAGGTGAAGACGGTCGTGCCGACGGACGCTGAGCAGGGCGACATCCAGGACTTGGTCTACAAGGAGCTTTCTGTCGGCGTATTCAGCGACAGCACCAGGGCGATTTTCCTGCAGGTCATTGAATCGCTTTCAGCCAAAGGGGCCCAGGCCGTTATTCTGGGGTGCACTGAGTTCCCTATTCTCCTGAGAGGCGCCGATTGCCCCGTGCCATTGATCGACACAGTGGCCTGCCACTGCGAAGCGATCACCCGCTTCATTCTGGACGAAGAGCGCCCTGCGCATGGCGTTGACAGAAGGGCGTGAAACGTTCGCCTTGGCTCCGGTGGTCAAGCGTCCCTGAGCGAACCGCGAATGATTCATCGACCAGGTCAAAAGCGGAATTTCACCCGTCTGTGCCGTGCGTTCTCAGCCCGTGGTGGGGCCCGCATGGGTGTCAGAAAGCGCGAGCTGCACCCAGCCTAGCATCACCCTTCGTACTTGATGCTGCAGCCGTAGGGTTGGCTGGTCGGGGTGCTCAGGGGCTTGCCCGCGAGCAGCTCGTCCAGCCCCTGGCGGATGTAGTTGGTGGCTTTTTCGATGTCGACCGCACGGGCGGAGGGGATGCTGTCGATCCCGCCCGCATACACCAGCGCACCTTGGGCGCTGACAATGTACATGTGCGGTGTCACGCGGGCCCCGTAGGCACGACCTACCTGGCCGTCGATGTCCATCAGCGTGGCGCTGGGGCTGGCGCCCTTGGTGGTCATCCAGCGTTCGAGTTGTGCCGCGGTCATGTGGTCCACGCTCCCTTTTTCGGTGGAGTTGATGGTCAGCCAGATCACGCCTTGCGTGGTGAAAGCCTTCTGCAACGCCTGCATGTTGCCGTTGTAGTGTTTGCGCACAAACGGGCAGCCAGGGTTGTTCCACTCCAGCACCACGGGCTTGCCTTTGAAGCTGGAGAGCGTCACAGATTTGCCGCTGGTGTCGCTGAGGGTGAAATCAGGCGCTGCCTGACCCACGCCTGCTGCGTGGACCCTGCCTGCGGTCGCGAGCAGCCCGGCGGGCACGGCCAGGGCGCTCAGGCTGAGGGCATTGAATTGACGGCGTTGCAACATGGTGACTCCGGTGAAAAAACTCGCTCAAGACAAACGGTGGGCTATGGGCCCCGTGGGTTGATGAAGTCCGCGGATGGCCCCTCTGGCGACAAGCGATACTTCCGCATTCTGAACGTTTCAGCTTTGGCTTGCCATGACCCTGATTTCTGCTCGATCAATCGGCGCATTTTTGCTCGGAACAAGCGTTGTGGTGGGATGCTTCTGGTGGCTGCTGGGGGATCAGTATTCACGCCGGTCATCGCAGGCCTCGCCGGACGGGCGCTTCTCGGTGTTCGAGTTTCAATCCCATCAAAACGGGCTGGAGCACGCGCCTCACGGCTCGCTCTTGTCGTTGTCCGCAGATCGCTCCCTGGGTGATCCGGAAGATGGGCATGTGATCTTTGCGGGCTATTGCAAGACGGCTCTTGCGTATCGATGGGTGGACAACCAGCGCATCGCAGTGGACTGTGCGGTCCGGGACGATGGCGATGTTCGCACCTTGTCCAAACGGGCGTTTGGCATCTCGGTGTCGCTCAACGGGCGCTGAGGCAACGGCACTGGGTGTGTCGACCCAGCCGGGTCGGGCCGGGTACCGGTTGAAAAATGCGCTTGATTTGAGAAAGGGGTGGTCAGCGGAAGTGGGCAAGAGGCTCGTGAAGCCAGGCGCAGTCAGGACGCCCGGGCGGGCTTCTCCATGGGCCAACCGTTTCGCGCCCAGGTACTCATGCCGCCGTGCACATACCGCACGTTGTTCCAGCCGGCGTCTTTGAGTGCCTGAACCACCTTGCTGGAGCGGTTCTGGGTGTGGCAGATGATCAGCACAGGCTGTGCCGGGTCGTTGGGAATCTCGTTGACCCGCTGCTGAAGCTGCGACATGGGCAACAGCGTTGCGCCCGCTGCGACGCCGGTGGCGTGTTCGGCCGGCTCTCGAATATCAAACATCAGGGCCTTGCGGTTCTCGAACAGATCGCGGCCTTCTTCGATGCCCACACGAAGTGGGTCTGCAGCGCCTGTCGCCTCGGATGAACATGCCGGGAGCAGGGCACTGGCGGCGAGCAGCAAAAAGCCTGTGATCGCCTGGCGCCTGGTATGGCAGGGAGCTTCAAGCCGTTGTGAAATCATGTGGAGCGCTTGCGGGTAGCCGAGGTCTCAGGCAGCACAGGTCAAATGCCGGCCAACGCTTCGCGCATGTCGCTCACGCTCAAAACTTCTGACAGGATGCGCGGCGCCTGCCCAGGCGTGTGCAGCGCGTACACCGGCACCCCATTGCGGCCGAGCTCGGCCAGCGCGGCGGTGACGGCTGGATCGCGGCGCGTCCAGTCGGCCCTCAGCAACACCACCTGCTTGGCTGCCATGCCGGCGAGCACGTCGGCGTCGGCCAAAGTGGTGCGCTTGTTGTATTGGCAGGTGACACACCACGCGGCGGTGAAATCCACAAACACGGGCCGGCCCTCAGCGAGAGACGCCGCTTGCTTGTCGGCACTCCAAGGTTTCCAGCTCAGACCCTTCACGGCGGTTGCCACTGGCTTTGAACCCAGGTCAGCCGCTTGCAGATGCGTTACGTTCGGTCCCACAGCCCAGCCCAGCCACACCAGGCCGGCCAGCGACAACCCGGCCAGCACGCTGCGGCTTTTGCTGCTCGGCAAAGCCAGTGCCCAGGCCAGCAAAGCCCCCACCACCAGCAGCATCAACAAGGCCGCTGCACCGTCGATGCCGCTTTGCTGGCCCAGCACCCAGAGCAGCCACACCACGGTGGCGAACATGGGGAAGGCCATGAACTGGCGGAAGGTGTTCATCCATGCGCCGGGGCGGGGCAGCGCGCGGGCAATGGCTGGCCACCAGCTGGCAGCGAGGTAGGGCAGGGCCATGCCCATGCCCAGTGTGCCAAAGACGGCCAGCGCTTGCGCGGTCGGCAAGCCAACGGCCAGACCGATCGACGCACCCATGAACGGCGCGGTGCAGGGCGAGGCAATGGCGGTGGCCAACACGCCAGTCAAAAAGGCGTCTGCCGTGGGGTTGCGGGCTTGCAGGGTGGCAATGGAGTTGGGCAAGATGTTGCCCAGTTCAAAGACACCGGCGAGGTTCAGGCCGATGAGGGTGAACAGAACGGCAAGGGAGGCCACTACGGCCGGGCTTTGCAGTTGAAAGCCCCAGCCCAGCTGCTCACCGGCTGCGCGCAGCCCGAGCAGCAGGCCGCCCAACGCCAGGAATGAAATGACCACGCCCGCCGTGTAAGCCAGGCCGTGCGCGCGGTGCGCGCTGCGGTCGTCGGCGTGTTGTGCGAAAGCGAGCACCTTGATCGCCAGCACCGGAAATACGCAGGGCATGAGGTTGAGGATCATGCCGCCGATCAAGGCGCCGATCAGCGCCGCCCACAGTGTGATGGCTGGCCCACTCCTGCCGGGCGCCGAGCCATCCTGGCCTGCCGCACGTTCTGCGTTGGCTTGCAAGGCGGCGGTCAAAGCGTCGGGCACCGCGGTGGGCAAGGCTGCAGCGGCGGGCCAGGCGCCTTGCACCGGAACGTCCAGGCGCACGCCGGGGCTGCCGGGGCCTTCGCCAGGTGGGTTGGCCAGCGCCACCACCAGCGCCAATCGATCAGGGCTGTCGCTGCGCTGGGGCGAAAGGGGTACGCTGGCGGTCCAGCGCTCGCCGTCCCACGACTGTTTCCAGGGCGAGCCCGGCTCGATCAGGCCCGGAGTCTCAGGGAAAAACTCCAGCGCCTGGCCCCGCCACGCCACGGGCAGGCCGGCGAGTTGCACGTCCAGTTGCTGGGCTTGTGGGGAAACCGCGCTGTCGCCGGCCGGCAGGTCGCTGGGAGCGGCGGCGCGGGCCGATTCAAAGGCGATGCCGTTGAGTGCAGTCGGTCCCTGAACCGGCAGGCGCATCGTGAAGTTGCCTTCTTCGGGGATGCATTCCTTGCGGCAGGCCAGCCAGGCGGCATACAGCTTGACCTCGATGTCTTGGCCCTTGAACGAAGGGTCGATCGTCAGTGGTACGGGCAGCAGCACCGTGCCGCTGTAGCCGTAGTTGGCCAGCGGGCCGAGTGGAAACTTGCGAGGGGTGGGCCAGTCGATCGGGCCGGCCGTCACGCCTGGCGGCAAGGTCCATTGCAGCTCGGTGGGCAGGCCGGAGTCGCCAGAGTTCTTCCAGTAGGTGTGCCAATCGGGGGTGTGGGTCAGCTGCAGGCCCAGCCAGACCTGGCGCCCCGTCGCAGCCCCTTCTGGCGCGTGTGCCAGCAGCTCGGCCCGAACCTGCTCGGTCTGAGCCACCGTGGTGTCGGTGAGCTGGGTCAGCAGACTTTGCGCACCCGCCATCAGGGGGGCCAGCAAGGCCAGACCGGCGATCCATCGACGGTGGCGGGCGGCGGTCGCCGGTGAAATGAGGGTTGAGAGCATGGGGCGGGGCAGTTGAAACATCGAGCGGAGCAGCAAGGTTGGCTGGGGGCCAGCCTTGGGCGCCGCCTCGGTGTGAGCATCGGGGCGTTCGCTTGGTTCCGTTGGCACACCGGAACCAGGCGATCTACCGCAAATATAAGCTGCGGCTGTTGTTTTGTCTGGCGAACGGCCCGAGTCTTACATCGGACACATCGAACTCCGCTCCGGCGATCCCGCTGGTCAGGGGCGCCTGAAATGGCTACAAATGGTGTTCCCACTCCCTTCACCGGAGGTCCGTTGATGTCAACACCACTAATGGATCGTGCGTTGCTCCCTTGGGCGCGGCGCATCCAGGGCCAGTTGCATCTGCCCGTTTGTCTGCGCTGGGGCGCAGAAGGCGAATCGTCGCTGTTCTTGGGCGAAAGCCTGCCCGCCCGCGTCGAGATCCGTGTACTCGATGCGCGGGCCTTGCCTTTGCTGGTTGAACCCAGTCTGGAGACATTGGGGCAGGCTTATGTCGAGGGGCTGCTGGACGTGAAAGGCAGCATGAACGATGTGCTGAGCGTGGCCCACCGCTTGGCCGAGACGGCCCAACTTTCGGAGGGCCTGCTCGGCCGCATGCGCCGCGTCTTTGATCACACGCCCGAGAACGACAGTGAAGCCATTCAATACCACTACGACGTGTCCAACGATTTTTACGCGCAGTGGCTGGGTGAGAGCATGGTGTATTCCTGCGCCTATTTTGAGCAGGGCAACGAAACACTGGGTCAGGCGCAGGCAAAAAAGATCGATCACATCCTGCGCAAGATCCGCCTCCAGCCGGGCCAGCGGCTGCTCGACATCGGCTGTGGGTGGGGTGCGCTGGTGCTGCGCGCAGCGCAGGCTTGGGATGCCAGGTGTGTGGGCGTCACGTTGTCGCGCAACCAGTATGAATGGGCGTTGCAGCGGGTGCGCGAAGCAGGGCTGGAAGACCGGATCGAGATCCGGCTGCAAGATTACCGCGCCATCGCCGATGGCCCCTTTGATCGAATCACCAGTGTGGGCATGTTCGAGCACGTGGGGTTGGACCACCTTGTGGACTATTTTTCTCACGTAAAGAGCCTGCTCAAATTCGACGGTTGGGCGCTGAACCACGGCATCACCAGCACCGACCCGCAAGACGGTGAAACCCGGCTCGGGGGCGGTCGCTTTATCCACCGCTATGTGTTCCCGCGGGGGGAGTTGCCCCACATCGGGACCGTGTTGAAGTCCTTGCAAGTGGGTGGGCTGGAGGCGATCGACGTGGAGAACCTGCGGCGACATTACCAGCGCACCACCCAGCTCTGGAGCGAGGCGTTTGAAGCGCACGCAGAGAGCATCCGGCCCTTGGTGGACGAACGGCGCTGGCGCATCTGGCGCGTCTACCTGGCGGGCTGCGCTTGGGCGTTTGAGCACGACGAGGTGGCGCTGTACCAGGTCCTGTGCTGCCCGGCCGGTCAAAGTCCTCAGATGCAACCGTGGTCGCGGGGCTGGATGTATCACGAGCGGCCATGACCTCAGCGCAGAGTCAGCCGCGCCAGGGACAGATCAGTCGGTAAAGCCCAATGTCACCCGACGCGTGGTCGCCGATTTCTTCTCGATCTTGGTCACAACCACGCGACCTATCTCCGCCGTGTTGCCCACATGGGTGCCGCCGCAGGGTTGCAGATCGATCAACTCGGTCTCACCAATGCGCACGGTGCGCACCGTTCCGCTGCCCCGTGGCGGCGATACGCTCATGCTCTTCACCAGCGCCGGATTGGCATCCAGCTCGTCATCGGTTACGCTGCCCAGGCTCACCGGGTGCTGTGCGGCCACCAGTTGGGCAATGCCCGCCGTGAGTGCCTCTTTGTCCAGCGGGTCGGTGATGTGCAGGTCCAGCCGTGCGTAGTCGGGCGTGATCGAACAGCCATTGACCGGGACGGGCACCAGGTGGCACAGCAGGTGGGTGGTGGTGTGAAAGCGCATCAGGCGCAAACGCCGGGCCCAGTCGATCCGCGCTGTCACGGCTGCACCCACGGCGAGTCGGGCCAGCAGATCTTCTTGCCCAGGTGCGGGCACATGCACGATACCGCTGGTGGGGTTGCCCTCGGCATCTTTGTGCTTGCGGGTGTCGGCGATCTCCAGCTCGCTGCCACCCGCAAGCAGCAATACGCCGGTGTCGCCCGCCTGTCCTCCGCCCAGCGGGTAAAAAACGGTCTGGTCCAGCACCACGCCCTGCTCGGTGATGGCCGTGATCCGGGCAAGGCACTCGGTGCGGTAGGCGTCTTGGCGAAAGAGGTCTTGGGTCATGTGTGCATCATCCTGGAAGCTGCGGAGGATTCCAATCTTCCCCTTTTTCGCGTCCCGGGGATGGATCTTTCAACCCGGGTGCAGAGGGCGCCGCCTTACACTGCGGGTCATGACGCCAGCATCGCCTTATTGGTCCGACCTCAGCACCGCCGATTTTTCACAACTCGACAAGGCACGCGCCATCGCGGTTTTACCGGTGGCCGCCACCGAGCAGCACGGACCGCATTTGCCCCTCTCGGTCGACGCCGACATCGTCAACGGCGTGGTGAGCGCGGCTGTGCCACATCTGGCGCCCGGCTTGCCAGCCTTGTTTCTGCCCACGCAGGCCGTGGGCTTCAGCCCCGAGCACACCCGCTTTCCGGGTACGCTAACGCTCAAGGCGGAAACGCTGATCCGCATCTGGACAGAGATCGGTGAATGTGTGGCGGCCAGTGGTGTGAACAAGCTGGTGTTGTTCAATGCCCATGGCGGGCAAGTGGGCGCCATGGATCTGGTGGCGCGCGATCTGCGGGCCCGTCTCGGCATGCTGGTGTACAGCGTGAGCTGGTTCAACCTGCCGTTGATCGACGCACAGGGCCAGGATGTCAACGACTTGTTCAGTGACGAAGAACACCGTTTTGGCATCCATGCCGGCGAGATTGAAACGTCCATGATGCTGGCACTCAAACCGGCGCAGGTGCGCATGGCGCAAGCCGAGTATTTCCGCTCGACCTCACAGACCCGCGCCGCCGAATTTCCAATTGTGGGCAATGGAAAAAGTGCCAAGCTGGGCTGGCAGATGCAGGACTACAACGCCGAAGGGGCCGTGGGCAATGCGGGCGCGGCCACCGCGGCCAAAGGCGAGCGCTTGCTGGAGGCAGCCGGGCGGGGGCTGGCTGCCCTGCTTGCCGAGATCGACCGGCTACCGCCCGATACCCTGCAGCAGCGCACGGCGTTCGAGTGAGATCCTGGATCCGTTTTTCGCCTTCGGCGCCCTAAGCGTCTGCGCGGCAGAAGGATCGTCGGCTGCAACGTGGCCGCAGCGGTCCAATTTCCACCGCCTTTTTGCCCCATAGCTGGGCCATGAGGCTGCAAATCTGGCGAAAACCGCCCTCGCTGGGGCCCCTTTTTGCTTCGACGCCTACTGCCGCGCAGGCCCCAAGATCCGACCGGCACCTAGACCCTGCTTTTTCGCGTGGCAATCACCGCCGCGCCCACGATCATCAGCGCCGCCAGACCCACCGACCAGCTGGGCATCTGGCGCTGCATGGCCAGCAAGACCAGTGTGGACAGCAGCGGCGTGATGAAGCTCAAAACCCCGATCTGGCGCGCGTCGCCGCGTTTGAGCGCGGCGTCCCACAGGAAAAACGAACCTCCCAGCGGACCCAGTCCGATCAGAACGATCACAACCCAATCGGAGCCCGACAGCGGGGTCGAGGGCTCCAGCCAGGCGTGGCACAGCAAGGCCAACACCCCCGAGATCAGTGCAAAGCTGCCGATGGCAGCGGTGGGGAAGGGCTTCACCCGCTTGGTGAGCAGCGAGTAGCTGGCCCAGATGAAGGCCGAAATCAGCGCTGGTATGTAGCCCCAGGCCCAAAGCGGCGCATCCGGATCGGTGGCCCGGCCGCCCAGAATGGCCAGGGCCGCACCGCCAAAACCCAACAGGGCGGCCAGCAGGTGGCGCGGGGTCAGCGACATACCCGGCAGGTACAGCGGCGCCATCACCACAATGCCCAGCGGCCACAGGTAGTTGATCAGATTGGCCTGCACCGGCGGCGCATTCTGCAGCGCCATGAACAGCAGAAAGTGGTAGCCAAACAGACCAAACACACCAATCGCCAGCGTCTTTGGCGGGACGAGCCACTGACGAAAATCAAAGCGCGACAGTGGCAGTGCGATCAAACTGCCTGTCAGCAGTGCGAGACCGGTCAACAAAAACGGCGGCACATGCGTGACCGCCACCGCCAGCGCGGCCAGCGATGCCCAGATCACGATGGCACCCAGGGCCAGCAGGTTGGCGTTCATACGGAAATTCCATTCTTCACAAAGGACACGCTTTCATGGCTACGTTTGATCACAGCGGATTGATGCAAGACATCAACGACAGTCTTGCCCCGTTTCGCAAGGCACAGCCAGATGCCATGGCTGGCTTTGGCGCGTTGGCCAAAGCGGCCATCACCGACGGCGTGCTCAGCGCCAAACAGAAAGAGTTGATCGCGTTGTCCATCGGTGTGACCCAGCGCTGCTCGGGCTGTATCGGCTTTCACGTCAAAGCTTTGCACCGCCTGCAGTGCACACGCGCCGAGCTCGAAGAAATGCTCGCTGTGTGTGTGTACATGGGCGGAGGCCCGGCGCTGATGTACGCAGCCGAAGCCATCACGGCATGGGAAAAGTTGAATCCTCAAGCTTGAGTTGAGCGGCGCGAGCGCGCGAGTGTACCCGGCGCCTGTTCATTCAGGGTGTCGTGCCCTGTCATGAAACCCTCGCGCAAACGTCATCCGACGGCCATGGTGCGGGACGAAACTGTGGGGCATGCGACGCGACCCGATCCCTCTCATGGGCCCCATGGATCCGCCCGAAGCCGAGTTCGACGGGCGGGAGCGTCTGCGCGTGCGCACGGTGTGGATCTCAGATCTGCATCTGGGCACCGCAGGCTGCCAGGCCACCGCACTGCTGGATTTCCTTCGCACCGTGGAGTGCGACACCCTGTACCTGGTGGGCGACATCATTGACGGCTGGCAGTTGCGCCGCCAGTGGTACTGGCCGCAGGGCCACAACGACGTGGTGCAAAAGCTGTTGCGCAAGGCGCGCAAAGGCACCCGTGTGGTGTTTGTACCGGGCAACCACGACGAGTTCGCCCGCAAGTACCTGGGCCACAATTTCGGTGGTGTTGACGTGGTGGAAGACGCCGTGCACGAAACCGCTGACGGCCGCTTGCTGTGGGTCACCCACGGCGACCATTTTGATGGCGTGATCCAGTGCGCCAAATGGCTGGCCCATGTGGGCGACTGGGCCTATGAAACGACCTTGCGGGTGAATCGGCGCCTCAATTCCTGGCGCGCCCGCCTGGGCCTGCCTTACTGGAGCTTGTCGCGTTACCTCAAGCTGAAGGTCAAGCGCGCGGTGAGCTATGTGAGTAATTTTGAAGTGGCCGTGGCCCGCGAAGCCCGTGAGCGGGGGCTGCACGGCGTGGTTTGTGGCCACATCCACCACGCCGAGATCCGCTCCATCGACGGCACTCTTTACTGCAACGATGGCGATTGGGTCGAGAGTCTCACGGCGCTGGTCGAACACGCCGATGGGCGTCTCGAAATCCTCGACTGGTCAGCCCGCAGCCATGAGGCTCAGGCCGCCCATGCCGAAGGTGATCCTGCGTCTGAAGCCGCTCTGGCCAGCGTTTGACTGGTCAGCGCTGGGGTTGTGCGGCCAACACGCCACTGGCCTGCTGGTCCGCGTGGTAGCTGCTGCGAACCATGGCGCCCACCGCTGCGTGCGTGAAACCCATCTTGTAGGCCTCAGCCTCGAACATCTTGAAGGTGTCGGGGTGCACATAGCGGCGCACGGGCAGGTGGTGGCCGCTGGGCGCGAGGTACTGGCCAATGGTCAGCATTTCGATGTTGTGCGCGCGCATGTCACGCATCACCTGCAGAATTTCTTCGTCGGTCTCGCCCAAGCCCACCATGATGCCGCTCTTGGTGGGTATGTGTGGAAACAAGGCCTTGAATTTCTTCAGCAGATTCAGGCTGAACTGGTAGTCCGAACCCGGGCGGGCTTCCTTGTACAGGCGCGGCGCAGTCTCCAGGTTGTGGTTCATCACATCAGGCGGCGCAGCCTTCAGGATTTCCAGCGCCTTTTCATCGCGGCCCCGGAAATCGGGCACGAGTACTTCGATTTGCGTGCCGGGCGACAGCTCGCGAATCTGGCGAATGCAGTCCACAAAATGCCCAGCGCCGCCGTCGCGCAAATCGTCGCGGTCCACGCTGGTGATCACCACGTATTTCAGTTTCAGCTGCGAAATGGTTTTGGCCAGGTTCAACGGCTCGTCAGCGTCCAGCGGATCGGGGCGGCCGTGCCCCACATCGCAGAACGGGCAGCGCCGCGTGCACTTGTCGCCCATGATCATGAAGGTTGCCGTGCCCTTGCCAAAGCACTCGCCGATGTTGGGGCAGCTGGCTTCTTCGCAAACCGTCACCAGCTTGTTGGCCCGCAGCACATCCTTGATCTCGTAAAAGCGTGTCGTCGGCGAGCCGGCCTTGACGCGGATCCACTCCGGCTTCTTCAGCACCTCGGCCGGCACGATCTTGATCGGGATGCGCGCCGTCTTGGCCTGGCTCTTTTGCTTGGCCGTGGCATCGTAGTTGGCGGTCGTCTGGGCTTCGCGCACGGTGTTGGACTCGGGAGCGGCGGCAGGGGTATCGATGCGGTTCATGGCGTGCACGCACGGGGCGTGAAAGTTCAGGGCGAGAGGGCGGTGGCGAGCTTGTGGCTCAGCACCTGCGCCGCTTCATCCCATGAAGCGGCCACCCCGATTGTAGAAAGGTCCACGGTTTCCAGCCCCTGATACCCACAAGGGTTGATGCGCTGGAAGGGTTGCAGGTCCATGGCCACGTTGAGTGCCACACCGTGGTAGGTGCAATGGCGGCTCACTTTGATGCCCAGTGCGGCAATTTTTCCCAGACCAGTGAAGTCGGGATCGACGGTGGGTTGGCCCGGCAGTTTTTTCTGTGGGCGCTGGGGCAACAAAGCATGGCTGCCCGGGTCATCCAGTCGCACATAGATCCCCGGCGCGCCGGCCACCCGGTGGCCCGTCACCCCAAAGTGGTCCAGGGTACGGATCACGGCGTCTTCGATTCGGTAGACATACTCTTTGACAAAGTAGCCCGCCCGCTGCAGGTTGACCAGTGGATACACCACCACCTGGCCGGGCCCGTGGAACGTCACCTGCCCACCCCGGTTGGTCTGGACCACCGGAATATCCCCAGGTGCCAGCAAATGGTCTTCGCGCCCGGCAATCCCTTGGGTAAACACCGCAGGGTGTTCACACAGCCACAGCTCGTCGGGCGTGTCAGGCGTTCGTGCTTCCGTGAACGCCTGCATCGCCTCAAAGGTGGGGGCGTATTCCACCCGGCCCATCGCTCGCAGCAACATGGTGTTGGCCAGCCCTAGAGCGTGTACTTCACCAGCGGGTGAGATGTCAGGGTTCGGTAGATCTCGTCGAGTTGCTCCCGGTCGGTCACGTAGATCGTCAAGGTCAATCCGATGTAGTTGCCTGCCTTGCTGGGTCGCCGCTCCACCGTGCCATGGTCGAATTCGGGCTCAAACGAGCGAGCGACGAACACCATGGCCGATACAAACTCTTCTGTGTGCGCCCCCATCACCTTGATGGGGAAGCGACAGGGGTACTCGATGAGCGACTGCTCGGGCGGAATCTCTCGGGGGGTGGTGTTCATTTCGTATCGCTCCTCTCAGGCGGGGGTGGCTTTCACGGTCTGGTAGCCAGCGTACAGCCGCGCGTACACAGGTCCGGGCTTGCCTGAGCCCACGGGCTGGCCGTCCAGCAGCGTGATCGGCAGCACTTCTTTGGTGGCCGACGACAGCAGCAGCTCGTCGGCCGACAGCACTTCTTCGCGGCTGATGGCCCGCAATTCAAACGGAATGCCCTGATCCCGGCAGATGCGCTCGATCAGTCCGAACCGGATGCCTTCGAGCACCAGGTTGTCCTTGGGTGGGCCCATCACCACGCCATTCTTGACCACCCAGACGTTGCTGGCCGCCGCTTCGCTCAGCAGGCCGTCGCGGAACATCACCGTTTCCAGCGCACCGGCATCGGCGCTGATCTGGCGGGAGAACACCGCGCCCAGCAAACTGGTGCTCTTGATGTGGGCCTTCTTCCAGCGGAAATCGTCGGCCGTGACACAAGTCACGCCTTGCGCGCGCTGGGTGTCGCTCGGCAGTTTCATTTCGCTGGCCATCACATACACCGTGGGCCGCAGACCCGGCAGCATCACATGGTCACGCGGCGCGACGCCGCGGGTCACCTGGATGTAGATGAGCTGGTGGCTCGCCCCGGTGCTCTGGCTCAAGTCATCGATCAGGCGCCTTGCGATCGCCTGCCACTCGGCGCGGGCCAGGGGATTGGGGATGCGCAGCTCCTTGAGCGAGCGATCCAGGCGGGCCATGTGTTCTTCAAAGCAGAACACCTGGCCGTTGTAAGCGGGCAGGACTTCGTAGACGCCGTCACCAAAGATGAAGCCGCGGTCCATGACGCTGATCTGGGTGTCACACACCCGACCAAACTGGCCATTCAAATAGCAGAGGGACTCCGGGAGCGGGTAGGTTGTGTCGGGCGCATCGCCCAAAAGGGTGGAATTCATATCCGGATTATCGGATGCCGACACGGCGCGCGCAGAGTCTCGCCAGACAGCCAAACGACAGCTTGCTTAAGTATCGGGTTTCTACGTATAATGAGCGGCTTTGCAATCCTGTTCACATTTGTAACCTGCCTGTAATTTACTATGCACAAAATGCCGGAGCCCCAAGCCCCGGCTGCACAGCAGTCAGGCGGCGATGAGTGGGAAGATGAGGCGCAAGAGCCCGAATTCAAGCCCCTGACGCGCGAAGAAGCGCAGCAGTGGCGAGCCGGTCAGCCAGAGATATCCATCTGGCGCCTGGTGGGGTTGCAGTGGGTGGTTGGGCTGGTGGTGAGTCTGCTGGGGTGGTTTTTTACCCAGCGTGCGCCAGTGGCCTGGTCGATCTTCTATGGGTCTGCTTCTGTGGCGTTGCCTTCGGCCTTGATGGCTTATGGTTTGACGTCCAGTGCGCTGTCCCGGCTGTTGGCCGGGTTTGCCCAGGCAGCTTTTGCCGGCTTCCTGTTGTGGGAAGGGGTGAAAATTTTGTTGGCGGTGACCATGATGTGGTTTGCGCCGCAGGTGGTTTCAGAGCTCAGCTGGATCGGCCTTTTGGTCGGTCTTGCGGTGGCTTTAAAGGTGTACTGGCTTGGATTTTTGATCCAGTCCAGGCGTTCTAACGTAAACGGTTGATAGGCGCGACTAACATGGCAGTAGAAGGTATCGGTCCTACCCCAGGCGAATACATCCGCCACCACTTGGTCCATTTGACGAACCACAAGCAGGGGTTCATCGTAGACTTTTCAGTCATCAACATCGACTCCGTTGTGGTGAGTTCATTGTTGGGTGCGTTGGTGTGTTTTGTGTTGTGGCGCGCTGCTCGCGTGGCCACTTCGGGTGTGCCCGGTCGTTTCCAGGCCGCTGTAGAGATGCTGGTTGAGATGGTTGACAGTCAGGCCAAAGGGGTCATCCACAACGCCCAGAGCCGCAAGCTGGTTGCGCCGTTGGCGTTGACGGTGTTCTGCTGGATCTTCGCCATGAACTTCATGGACATGCTGCCAGTGGATCTGATCCCCCAGATTTGGGAAAAGATCTATGGCGCTGCAGGCAACGATCCCCACCACGCCTATTTGCGCGTTGTTCCTACCGCTGATTTGTCGACCACGCTGGGTCTGTCGATCTCCGTATTGCTGATGTGTGTCTTCTACAACCTCAAGATCAAAGGTCTGGGTGGTTGGGCGCACGAACTGGTGACCGCGCCTTTCGGCACCAGCAAAAATCCAGTTTGGGCATTGCTTTTGGGCGTGACCAACTTCCTGATGCAAATGATCGAGTTCGTGGCGAAGACGGTTTCGCACGGCATGCGGTTGTTTGGCAACATGTTCGCGGGTGAACTGGTGTTCATGCTGATTGCGCTGTTGGGCGGCTTTGCCTCCCTCTCGCTGTCCGGTGGGCTCTTCTTCGTCGGACACGTGATCGCAGGCACGGTGTGGACCTTGTTCCATATCTTGATCATCACCTTGCAGGCGTTCATTTTCATGATGCTGGCCTTGATTTATCTGGGCCAGGCGCATGACGCTCACTGAGTTGCGCGGTTTCACCTCGCTCTGAGTTATCTCGTTTTTTCTTTTCTTTTCAACTCTTCGTCCATTTAAGGAATCATCATGGAAAACGTTCTGGGTCTCGTCGCATTGGCTTGCGGTCTTATCGTTGGTCTGGGTGCCATTGGTGCCTCTATCGGTATTGCTCTCATGGGCGGCAAATTTCTGGAAGCTTCGGCTCGCCAGCCTGAGTTGATGAACGACCTGCAAACCAAGATGTTCATCTTGGCCGGTCTGATCGACGCTGCCTTCCTGATCGGTGTGGCGATCGCGCTGTTGTTTGCATTCGCCAACCCCTTCGTGCTGGCGTAATGAAATTTGCTGTCCAGCGCAGCGGTAGGGGGTTGCCCGCCATCAAGCAGGCCACCAGGAAACCCACCGTTGACGCGGCAGCAAGCGCGTCACCACTCTTGTCAACACACAGAAAGGCGTTGCGATGAATATCAATGCAACCCTCTTTGCGCAGGCCGTTGTCTTCGCGATTCTGGTGTGGTTCACGATGAAATTCGTGTGGCCACCCATCGCCAAGGCGCTCGACGAGCGTGCGTTAAAGATTTCCGAAGGTCTGGCATCCGCTGAGAAGGCCAAATCCGAGTTGGCCGTGGCCAACAAGCGGGTGGAAGCCGAGCTGAGCCAGTCGCGCAATGAAGCCGGCGTACGCCTGGCCGATGCTGAGCGACGTGCCCAGACCGTGATCGAGGAGGCGAAAGCCCGCGCCACGGACGAAGCAGCCAAGATCGTGGCATCCGCCCGTCAGGAAGCTGAGCAGCAAGTCGTCAAGGCCCGTGAAGCCCTGCGCGAAGAAGTCGCTGCTTTGGCCGTCAAAGGTGCCGAGCAGATCCTCAAGCGCGAAGTCAACGCTGGCGTTCACGCCGAGTTGCTGGGTCGCCTGAAGACCGAGCTCTGATCCTCTAGCGTCTACGCTCCTACCGAAACCCCGCAGGCATTCAAGGCAGACCATGGCAGAAATTGCAACCATCGCCCGTCCCTACGCAGAAGCGCTGTTCAAGGCCGCTGGCGCCAACGCTGGCAGCGTGGCCGTTTGGCTCGATGAGCTGGCCGCAGTGGCCGGTAACGTGCAGCTGCTTCAATTCGCTGGCAATCCGACGTCGACCCAGGCGCAGGTGTTTGATGTCATTTCTGGCGCGGTGAAAACCGCTTTGCCCGAAATGGGGAAAAACTTCCTGCGCACGGTGATCGACAACGGGCGCATCGCTGCGTTGCCTGAGATCGCTGGCCAGTTCCGCGTCTTGAAGAATGCCCAGCAGGGCAGCTTCGACGCAGTGGTGTACAGCGCTTTTGACATCGACGCCGCTGCCTTGGCTGAACTGTCGGGTGTGCTGGAAAAGCGCTTCGCCCGCAAGCTCAACCTGAAGGTCGAGTTGCAGTCCGATTTGATCGGCGGCATCCGCGTGGTGGTCGGTGACGAGGTGCTCGACACCTCGGTCAAGGCCCGTCTCCAACAAATGAAAGTTGCCCTGACGGCTTGACAGCCTCAGGCTGGCTGCTAGTGCACGCCCACATCCCATTTAACGAAAGAAGGAAAGAGCCATGCAACTCAATCCCGCCGAAATTTCCGAATTGATCAAGTCCCGCATCGAGGGTCTGGGCGCTGCCAGTGATGTGCGCAACCAGGGTACCGTCGTGTCGGTGACCGACGGTATCGTCCGCGTGCACGGCCTGTCCGATGTGATGCAGGGCGAAATGCTGGAATTCCCCGCCAACAAGGACGGCGTGCCTTCCTTCGGTCTGGCACTGAACCTCGAGCGCGACTCGGTCGGTTCCGTGATCTTGGGTGAGTACGAGCACATCTCCGAAGGCGACACCGTCAAGTGCACGGGCCGCATTCTGGAAGTGCCCGTAGGCCCTGAGTTGATTGGCCGCGTGGTCAATGCGCTGGGTCAGCCTATCGACGGCAAAGGCCCGATCAACGCCAAGCTGACCGACGTGATCGAAAAGGTCGCCCCTGGTGTGATCGCCCGTAAATCCGTTGACCAGCCTGTGCAAACCGGCTTGAAGGCGATCGACTCCATGGTGCCCGTGGGCCGTGGCCAGCGCGAATTGATCATTGGCGATCGCCAGACCGGCAAAACCGCCGTCGCCATCGACGCCATCATCAACCAAAAAGGTCAGAACATGACCTGCGTCTATGTCGCGATTGGCCAGAAGGCCTCGTCGATCAAAAACGTGGTGCGTGCTCTGGAGCAGGCTGGCGCGATGGAATACACCATTGTGGTGGCCGCTTCTGCCGCTGAATCTGCTGCCATGCAGTACCTGTCGGCCTACTCAGGTTGCACGATGGGCGAATACTTCCGTGACCGCGGCGAAGACGCGCTGATCGTTTATGACGATCTGTCCAAGCAAGCTGTTGCTTACCGTCAAGTGTCGCTGTTGCTGCGCCGCCCACCAGGCCGTGAAGCCTACCCTGGCGATGTGTTCTATCTCCACAGCCGTCTGCTGGAGCGTGCTGCCCGCGTGAATGCCGACTACGTCGAAGCGTTCACCAAAGGCGCCGTCAAAGGCAAGACCGGTTCCCTGACCGCTCTGCCCATCATTGAAACGCAAGCCGGCGACGTGTCCGCTTTCGTGCCAACCAACGTGATCTCGATCACCGATGGTCAGATTTTCCTGGAAACCAACCTGTTCAACGCCGGTATCCGCCCCGCCATCAACGCCGGTATTTCCGTGTCGCGTGTGGGTGGTGCAGCCCAGACCAAGCTGATCAAGAACCTCTCCGGTGGTATCCGCACCGACTTGGCCCAGTACCGTGAATTGGCTGCCTTTGCGCAGTTCGCTTCCGATCTGGACGAAGCGACCCGCAAACAGCTCGACCGCGGTGCCCGCGTGACCGAATTGTTGAAGCAGGCCCAGTACGCACCCCAGTCGATCGGCATCATGGCGTCCACGCTGTTTGCTGTGAACAAGGGTTACATGGATGATCTGGAAGTCAAGCAAGTGCTGGCCTTTGAAGCGGGCATGCATGCCCACCTGAAAGACAAGCACGCTGCGTTGTTGGCCAAGCTCGAGAACGATCGCGCCATGGACAAAGACGCAGAAGCTCAGCTGGCCGCAGCGATCGCCGACTTCAAGAAAACCGGCACGTACTGATCCGGCCCATTGACGACGACCTTCAAAAGGAGCCCCAATGGCAGCAGGTAAGGAAATACGCGGCAAGATCAAATCGGTGGAAAACACCAAGAAGATCACCAAAGCCATGGAAATGGTGGCCGCCTCAAAAATGCGCAAGGCGCAGGAACGCATGCGTGCGGCCCGGCCTTACGCGGAGAAAGTGCGTCAGATCACCGGCAACCTGAGCCGTGCGAACCCTGAGTACACCCATCCCTTCATGCAAACCAACGAAGCCAAAACCGTCGGTTTTGTCTTGGTCACGACCGACAAAGGTCTGTGCGGTGGCATGAACACCAACATCTTGCGCGCGCTCACAGCCCAGCTCAAGGAGTTGCAGTCCAAAGGTCTCAGCGCTGAAGCTGTGGCCATTGGCAACAAGGGCTTGGGATTTCTCAACCGCATCAATGCCAAGGTGGTGTCGAGCGCCATTGCGCTGGGTGACAGGCCTCACCTGGACAAGCTGATCGGCCCCGTCAAGGCGCTGCTCGACGCGTACACCGAAGGCCGCATCAACGCTGTGTATGTCTGCTACACCAAGTTCATCAACACGATGAAGCAGGAAGCCGTCATTGAGCAGTTGTTGCCGCTGAATGCGGAAGCGATGCAAGAAGGTGCCAAGGGCCGCGACTGGGATTATGTGTACGAGCCCGACGCTGCCGCGGTCATTGACGAGTTGCTGCTGCGTTACGTGGAAGCCCAGGTCTTTCAGGCTGTGGCCGAAAACATGGCGTCCGAGCAATCGGCACGCATGGTGGCCATGAAGGCCGCCACCGACAACGCCGGTGAGGTCATCGGCGAACTCAAGCTGGTCTACAACAAGACCCGCCAGGCAGCGATCACGAAAGAACTTTCGGAAATCGTCGCCGGCGCCGCTGCGGTTTGATGTTCAACAGAATTTAGCGAATCAGAAAAGGTATCCATCATGTCTCAAGTACAAGGCAAGATCGTTCAGTGTATCGGCGCAGTTGTGGACGTGGAATTCCCACGCAGCCACATGCCCCACATATACGACGCGTTGAAAATGGAAGGCACGGCCTTGACGCTGGAAGTCCAGCAGCAGCTGGGCGACGGCGTGGTGCGCACGATTGCGCTGGGCTCTTCCGACGGCCTGCGCCGCGGCATGATGGTGACCAACACCAACAACCCCATCATGGTGCCCGTGGGCAAAGCGACCCTGGGTCGCATCATGGACGTGCTCGGCGCGCCCATCGACGAGCGCGGCCCCGTGGATCAGGCCTTGACCGCCTCCATCCACCGCAAGCCACCTGCATACGACGAATTGAGCCCTTCGCAAGAATTGCTCGAAACCGGCATCAAGGTGATCGACCTGGTGTGTCCTTTCGCCAAGGGCGGTAAGGTCGGTTTGTTCGGTGGTGCCGGTGTGGGCAAGACCGTTAACATGATGGAACTCATCAACAACATCGCCAAGGCCCACTCGGGCGTGTCGGTGTTTGCCGGTGTGGGTGAGCGTACCCGTGAGGGCAACGACTTCTATCACGAGATGGCCGATTCCGGCGTGGTGAACCTCGAGAACCTCGAAGACTCCAAAGTGGCCATGGTTTACGGCCAGATGAACGAGCCCCCAGGAAACCGTCTGCGCGTTGCGCTGACCGGACTGACCATCGCTGAGTCGTTCCGCGACGAAGGCAAAGACGTGCTGTTCTTCGTGGACAACATCTACCGCTACACGCTCGCCGGTACCGAAGTGTCCGCACTGTTGGGCCGTATGCCTTCAGCCGTGGGCTACCAGCCTACGCTGGCCGAAGAGATGGGCCGCTTGCAAGAGCGGATCACCTCCACCAAGGTGGGCTCGATTACCTCGATCCAGGCCGTTTACGTGCCTGCCGACGATTACACCGATCCATCGCCAGCAACCACGTTTGCCCACCTGGATTCCACCGTGGCCTTGTCGCGTGAAATCGCCTCGCTGGGTATTTACCCCGCTGTGGATCCACTTGACTCCACCAGCCGCCAGCTGGATCCGCTGATCGTCGGCCAGGAGCACTACGAAGTGGCCCGCGCCGTGCAAGGCACGCTGCAGCGCTACAAAGAACTGCGCGACATCATTGCCATTCTCGGCATGGACGAACTGGCTCCTGACGACAAGCTGGCTGTGGCCCGCGCTCGCAAGATCCAGCGTTTCCTGTCGCAGCCGTTCCACGTGGCCGAAGTGTTCACGGGCTCGCCTGGCAAGTACGTGCCGTTGGCAGAAACCATCCGTGGTTTCAAGATGATCACCAATGGCGAGTGCGATCACTTGCCAGAGCAGGCTTTCTACATGGTCGGCACGATCGACGAAGCCTTCGAAAAGGCTAAAAAAGTCGCGTAAAGCGGCGTACTCGGGCGCCCGGTGTCGTTGGTGTGCTCAATGTGCGAGAGCACATTTCCGCGCACCGCCTAGCCGGACACCCGAATACTTGCTTTCCTTCGACTTTTTACAGGAGTACATATGAGCACCATTCGCGTCGATGTAGTCAGCGCCGAAGAGTCGATCTTTTCAGGCGATGCCAAATTCGTGGCGTTGCCGGGCGAATCCGGTGAGTTGGGCATTTTGCCCGGCCACATTCCGTTGATCACCCGCATCAGGCCCGGTGCCGTTCGCATCGAAAAGGCCGACGGCGGCGAAGAGTTCGTGTTTGTGGCTGGCGGCATTCTGGAAGTGCAGCCCAACCACATCACCGTGTTGTCCGACACCGCCATTCGCGGCAAAGATCTGGACGAAGCCAAAGCCGCAGATGCCCGCAAGGAAGCGGAAGAGGCTGTGAAGAACGCCAAGAGCGACATCGATCTGGCCAAAGCCACCTCCGAGCTTGCTGTCATGGCCGCTCAGATTGCAGCCTTGCGAAAGTACCGCCAGAAAAAATAAGCTGAAGCGGGCGACCTGCGCCTGTGTTTGCTGAAGAGACCGGCCATAAACCGGTCTTTTTTTCGCCTTGAAATGCCGCAGACGCAGCACAATAGCGCACCGATTCCCCTACCCCATTTGAAGTACGTGTCCCAGTACCCGGTGTCCTCGATGTTCGAAAGCCCAGACCTCGCTCCCGAGGAGGTCGCGGCTCGCCTGTTGGTCACACCATCGGCCCTGGACGACCTGACCCTGGCCGATGCGATGACCGTTGTGACCTACATGCGGCCCAAACGCATACCGGCTGGAACGGTCGTGATCAAGGAGGGCGAAGTCAAACACAACGACTACATGTTGCTGATCCTGGAGGGGGATATCTCGGTGGAGAGCGAACTTCTCGGAGGGGATTCCGAAGCTCTGGTGGTCAATGTGATCGGCCCGGGTCATTTGATAGGGGAGATGGGCCTGCTGGACGGCTCACCTCGTTCGGCCCGGTGTACGGCCGATACCGATGTGGCCGCCGCGGTGTTGTCGCGTACGGCGCTGATGCGCTTGCTGCGGGATCATCCACGGACCGGATCGCGCCTCCTTCTGGCCATTTCCAAGCGCATGGCTGACCGGTTGCGTGAAACCACGCGCAAGTTGCGCTCGTTCGCTCAAATGAACAAAGCCCTGCAGGAAGAGCTTCAGATTGTCATGAACAACCGGACACTGAGCGAAGCCCGGGCTTCACGCGAGCGAAACAAAGCCCCCTGAGCCTTGGCAGTGCGTTTCCAATGGGCATGCTCCATGCCCCGTGCTGGAACGATGTCAGGCACGCACCACCGCATTGGTGAGTTCATTGGGTCGAGACAAACCGGAATCCAGCGGGAAGTGGGCAACGAGCAGCGCTGACACTTCTTCAAGCGCCGCAGTCAGGCCATCTTCAAATGCACCTTCATGCAGCCGATGGCCCAGTCGGTCCACCATGGCTTGCCAGTTCGCTTGATCAACCCGCCGGGTAAGCGCCCGGTCGGCGACCACTTCAATGGCGTGTTCGGCGAGCAACAGGTAAATCAGCACGCCATTGTTGTGCTCGGTGTCCCAAATGCCCAACCGGCCAAACCAGCTCAATGCACGTTCCCGCACCCGGTGCGATAGGGGCACGGCTGGACCGCTGCGCCAGACGTAGGACAGCGGCAATGCCGCTTCAACGCAAATGCGAATCTCGCCGGTGTGGCGGGCTTCGCTGGCCGCGACACGCCGTGCCAGGCGCTCGGCCATGGCATCGGGAATGGCCCGCAGTGTGTCACCTCGATCGAACCAGCGGTGTTTGAAAATCAGGATCCAGCGACTCAGCATGCCTTACCACCCACCGGAGGCGCCACCGCCCCCAAAGTTGCCACCGCCGCCGGAGCCAAATCCCCCGCCGCCGCTGCCACCGCCGCCGCCGCCGCCCCATCCCCCGCCGCCCGAGCCCCGTCCCGAACGCGGCAGGCTGGGCGAGAGCTGCATGAACAGAGCCACGACCATGGCCAACACACCCGCTCCGACGGCGATCCAGAGCACATAGGTCAGCATCCAGGCGAGAGCACCGGCGGCGACGCCACCGATCGCAGTGCCCAGCTTGTTGCCAAACATGCCCCTCAACACCGTGGAAATGATGGGCACGGCAAAGACCATGAAGATCAGCAAGTCCGATCCAGACAGGCTGTCAGCCGCGCCCGGCTCACCTGTCTCTGGAAGGGGCAGCGCCTCGCCACTCACCAGCGCCAGAATCTGATCGACGCCCGCGTCGATACCGCCCGCAAAATCACCGCGGCGCAACGCAGGCGTCACAGCCTGATCGATGATGCGCTTGGCCATCAGGTCGGGGATGGCACCCTCCAGCGCCTTGGCAGGGGCGATGCGCAGGCGCCGGTCGTCTTTCGCAATCACAAACAACAGGCCATCGCCGACCTCTCGTCGACCGATCTTCCAGGCGTCTCCCAGCCGTTGGGTGTAGTCGGCAATGTCTTCTGGTGCAGTGGTGGGAACCAGCAACACCACGATCTGGGTGCCTTTGGCTTGCTCGAAAGCGGCCAGTTTGCTTTCCAGCGCCGCCACGCTCTGCGGGCTCAAGGTACCCGTCTGGTCCATGACGCGCGCCTGCAGCGCTGGCACCGGTAGCACCCCCTGAGCCCAAACAGGGAACAGCATGGACGCACCCAGGCACACCGCCAGCAACAGGCAGGTCCGAGCGCGACGCAGCCATCCCGTAAGGTTCATGGCTTGTTGAAGTCGACCTTGGGCGGCTGCGTGATGGCGGCCTCATTTTCAACCTGGAAATTGGCCTTGGGCGCATAGCTGAACACCATGGCGGTGAGGTTGCTCGGAAAGCTCCGCGCCAGCACGTTGTATTCCTGAATCGCCTCGATATAGCGATTGCGCGCCACTGTGACCCGGTTCTCTGTGCCCTCCAACTGCACGCGCAGGTCACTGAACCCTTGGTTGGCCTTCAGGTTGGGGTATTGCTCAACCACCACCATCAAGCGGCTGAGGGCGCTGCTGACCTCGCCCTGAGCAGCCTGAAACTTCGCCATGGCGGCTGGGTCATTGACCATCTCGGGCGTCATCTGGATTGAAGTGGCCTTGGAGCGCGCCTCAATCACCTTGGTCAAGGTTTCCTGCTCAAAATTCGCTTCGCCTTTGACGGTGGCGACGATGTTGGGGATGAGATCGGCACGCCGTTGGTACTGATTGAGCACCTCGGACCAGGCGGACCGGCTCTGCTCATCCAGCCGTTGAAAGTCGTTGTAGCCGCAGCCGGTCAGGCCAAAGACCAGCAACAGGGCTGCAGCCCAACGATAAAAGACTGGCATTGAATGGTGCATGAATCCTCCTGAACTCGGGGGGCTTGGTAGGCCGGGCGCTTGCTATCTCTGGGACTATACCTGCTGGATCTGCATGCACAGGTCGGCAGGCGGGTGTGTGTGGTGCCTGGAAAGCTGCAAAATGGCACGATGCGCAAATCCAAACCGCCCCTCAGTTCCCCCGAAGACACAGAGCATGCTTTCTACGAAGCCCTGCAACAAGGCGACATTGAGCGCCTGATGGCCTGTTGGGCCGACGAAGAAGATGTTGTCTGCGTGCACCCTGGCGGGCCACGTCTGCTGGGCCACGCCGCCGTGCGTGCAGCCTTTGAGGCGCTGTTTGCCAATGGCAGTGTCAAGGCGCAAGCTGAAAAGGTCCGGCGTCTTGATGCCGGCTCCAGCAGCGTGCACAGCGTGATCGAGCGGGTGGAGGTCATGGGCAACGACGGGCCGCAAGTGGCCTGGGTGCTTGCAACCAATGTGTACGTCAAGACCGTGCATGGCTGGCGTCTGATCGCTCACCATGCCAGCCAGGGCTCAGCGACCGAACCTGTTGACGTGTACACCGAGCCCACGGTGCTGCACTGAGTGTTGCGAGGCAACCATTCCTTGGACCTGACCACCTACAGAGCGCCGTGGTGGTTGCCGGGTGGCAACGCGCAGACATTGTGGGCAGCGCTGGCCGCACGGCGTCACCATGGTCCCGCACCCGCTTGGGCGCGCACACGGTGGGACACGCCAGATGGCGACTTCATCGACCTTGATCAAGCGGTGCATGAAAGCGGTGCTTCGGCGCCATTGCTGGTGCTGTTTCATGGGCTGGAGGGCTCCTCGGCCAGTCAATACGCGGTGGCCTTCGCAGACTTCGCGCGCGAGCACGGTCTTGCCATGGTCGTGCCCCATTTTCGTGGCTGCTCGGGTGAGCTGAACCGGGGGCCACGGGCGTACCACTCCGGCGATCATGAGGAAATCGACTGGATCCTGAGGCAACTCAAGGCGGAGCACCCCAGCAGGCCTTTGGTGGCGGCCGGTGTTTCCCTGGGAGGCAACGCCTTGCTGCGGTGGGCCGGCGAGCAGGGCGAGCAGGCAGCGGGCGTGGCCAGCGCGCTGGCGGCGGTGTGTTCTCCGCTGGACCTGACCGCGGGCGGACATGCGATTGGGCGCGGCTTCAACCGGCTGGTCTACACCCGCATGTTCCTGTCCACCATGGTGCCCAAGGCCCTGAGAAAGCTGGAGCAACACCCCGGTTTGTTCGATGGGGACGCGCTGCGAGCCGCGCGCGATCTCTATGAGTTTGACAACCTGTTCACCGCGCCCTTGCACGGCTTCCGCGATACAGACGATTACTGGCAACGCGCCTCTGCCAAGCCGGTGTTGGCGGACATCCGTGTGCCTGCGCTGGCGGTCAATGCGCGCAACGACCCCTTTGTGCCCAGCGCTTCATTGCCCGACCCACAGAAGGCGGGCGACTGGGTCACGCTGTGGCAGCCGGAGCACGGCGGACACGTAGGCTTCCCCGTCTCGTCGGGCGCAGTGCTGGGGATGCCGGGGCACGTTCGCGTCATGCCCGATGCGGTGGGGTCCTGGCTGCTCGCTCAATTGGGTACGTTGCCGTTGGTAGCGGTCAATGAGACCGGCGGACGTGTGCCCGACCCTCACTCGGCTTCAATGGGTCGACCGCGCCCCAAAACTGGGTTGTAATCGCCTGATGGATGACATCGTCAAAGCTGCGCTGGCCAAGTGGCCGAATGTACCTGCCTGTTATGGCTGGCTCGGGCTGGACGCGCGAGGGGATTGGTACATGCGTGACGATGGAACGCAGGCGGCCGGGCCCTTCGCGGTGCAGGCCGGTCAAGCTGGATCGGCCAGTAAAGGCTCCCGTTTGTTGCACGGCAAGCTGATCGATTTCATCGGCCGAAATTACCTGGCGGACGACGGTGGGCAATGGTTCTTTCAGAACGGCCCTCAGCGCGTTTATGTCGAGCTGGAAGCGGTGCCTTACGTGTGGCGTTTGCAGACCGACGGCGCCATCCTCGCCCACACCGGGGTGCCGGCGGGAGCCGTGCGCCAGAGCCTGCTCGACGAGACGGGCCATCTCTACCTGGTCACCGATCTGGGCCTGGGCCTGGTGCATACCAGCGACATGCTGCAGGCGGCCGACGCCGTGGAGCGGGGAGACTGGTCGCCCGTGGATGTGAAGGCGGGCGACTTGCCCGGCCAGTGGCAGTTCGTGCGCAGTCCGCAGCGCCAACATGACGGGACACAAACGACTGGCCAAAAAGCCTGACTGGCCAGGGCGATGAGCCCCGGTGGGAAGTCAGCAGGAAACGCAAGAGATATCCAAGAAAAAGGCCGCTCGTTGAGCGGCCTTTTCTGTTCAGGCGCAGAGCCTGATTGAAGATTACTTCACGGCTGCGAGCATGAATTCCACAGCCGCCTTGATGTCGGCGTCGGAGGCAGCTGAGCCGCCTTTGGGTGGCATTGCCCCCTTGCCTTTGATAACGCTGGAGGTGAGGGCGTCCAGACCCGTGGCCACGCGCGGAGCCCAGGCGGCTTTGTCGCCAAACTTGGGGGCACCCGCTACACCGGCAACATGGCACACCGAGCAGGCTTGCTTGTACAGGGCTTCGCCTGCGCCTTCTGCCACGGTTACCGCAGCCACTGGAGCGGCGGCGGGTTCAGCCGCAGGGGCGGCTGCGACGGCCGGGGCCATGGCCTCGGTCGCAGGGGCTGCGGCTGCTTCAGGAGCGGCGGGGGCTTCACCTTCAGCGGGAGCAGCGGCGGGCGCTGCTGGTTCTGCCAGCTTGCCACCGGCGGCATTCACCATGTGCACCACAGCACGGCCGATTTCCAGATCACTGAATGCGCCGCCACCCTGGGCAGCCATGGCGTTTAGGCCTTTCAGGGCATGGGTCAACAGGGTTTCATAGCCTTGGCCGATGCGGGGTGCCCATGCGGCAGCATCGCCGAACTTGGGAGCGCCAACAACACCGGCCGCATGGCAAGCTGAGCACTGAGCCGCGTATACAGCGTCACCGCTTGCCAGCGGACGGTTGGCATCGCGCAATTCGACCGAGCCCACCCGCTGAATGCGGATGGCGGTGGCCAGCTCCGGATCAACGGCGCCGGCTGCGGGCTTGTTGTCGGAGGTCACGTAGTACACCAGGCCAATGATGATGAAGATCGGGGCAACAAAGAAGAAGAACGACGTCCAGAGCAGCTGGGCGGGGGTTTTGATCGGGCCGGTATGGGAGTCGTGATCGCTCATGGGGTCCTCAAGGGGTGCGGAACTAGGCCTGGAAAGAAAAACGTGGGGTTGCCGGCCCAAAGCCAGACAGCATTCGATTATAGCCAGCCGGGCTACATCCTGGCCTGACAACCCGGGCCGCCTGATAGAATCGCAGGCGTTGCGGCTGTAGCTCAGTGGATAGAGTATTGGCCTCCGAAGCCAAGGGTCGTGGGTTCGATCCCCGCCAGCCGCACCATATCAATGACTCGCGTGGGTTTTTCGTGTCCCACGCCACTGTCGAACAGTCCTTCTGACGCAGTTGTAGCGCTTGGATTCGCGCCAAAGGTCAACATGACTCTTGGGGTTGGAGCGGCCGCCAGCAAAAGCTAGGGCCCGTATCTCTCTGCAGGCGTGCTCCCAGCCCTTCGCGCTGATCCTTGGCCCCCTCGTTGTCGTTGGTCACACCGATGCGGTACCGGCCTGCCAACACGGACATCCCCGGAAACCCAGATTGGCGATGAAGACTGGACTCGAAAGTTGCCAGCAGGGCGTCGAATGCTGGGGGTGTGGCACACCTTCTGCGCGAGGTTGAAATGGGCACACGTTCTCTTGCCCGCAGCGTAGGCAATCTGTTGATCGGGCAGACCCGGAATGGGGCACTGATGTGGTCCATTGTCTGGGGCAGACATGGGTCTCCCTTCGGTTAAGACATCCCGCTGCTGAGGCTTCGCCGCCAGCTATGCGGCGGCCGGTTGGGGTAACTGGGCTTCTTCAGCTGATATTCGGGGCCAAACTTGATTTGCTCAATCTGAACAGGTGCTATTTGAACTCGACCTGGTTGCCCACAAGCATGCCTAGCCGGACAATGCTTTTGGTCGGTAGTTCCAGCACCGACTTGGACTTCAGGCAGGCAGCCATCTGCCAAGGTTTCAGGTTTGGCACAAGTTTCACCACTTCATTTGATGCGTCCAGAAATACGACATCGATGGCGTACCTCATGCCGAACATGTGCACGGAATTGCAAGGCCGAATCAGGATCGCTTCATCGACCTTCAAAGGCGGGCGAAAGAGCAGGCCTCGAACCCTCTCGAAGGCTTTCAATGCCATGCGAACCTGAACCTTCGTGGGTTGCTTGTTCAGCCAGAGTTGTTTGGGAAGAGCGCTCATGTGCATACCGTTTCAAAAAATTGGCCAAGTGAGAAATCAGGCCACGAAGGTCCAAGGTCGACTGTTTGCCCATGACACTGGCAGTCCGGTCTGAACGCGACCGCGCTCAACCATGTTGGCCTACCTCTCAACAGCCCGTTGCAGTCTGTCGTAAACGTGCCAGCAAAAACACCCGTTGGAGCTTCTGCCGCCGTGTTCAGCCTTCCAGCTGGATACCTAAAATTGCGCCGATGGCCCGGGGGCAGCCGTTGCATTTTCGGTTCACGCACCTTTCAGACGAGGTTCCCGGTGGCCTGGCGTGTTGCCCGTTTCACAAAACTGTCGGCGGTAGACGCTATTATTGGCCTGGTCAAATAGTCTTAAAGTGATACTTCTTGCCGGTGTTGCCATCCCCCGATGGGGCAACATCATGCTTGCAACCTACATATTTCAGGAACCGTCTCAATGCCGATCTCTCATTGGAAACTCGTGTTGCTCGTGCCCGTGGTGTCTTTGTTGACCGCATGTGGGGGAGGGGGAAGCCCGGGCGATGGAACGGTGCCGCTGGAGGTGAAGCCAGGCGAAATCACGATTTCCGACGCGACAAGTGGGTGCCCCGGATTTGTGAGGGGAGTCGACGTGATGGTGACTGGAGGCAACAGCCCCTACACCATTCACAACCCCATTCCCCAAGCCATCGCGCTGACAACCTCTCGCGTAGATCGGGCTGGCCAGTCTTTCCACTTTGACGCGCTGGGTGGTTGCCTGGACAACATACCGCTGACCGTGACCGACGCCGATGCCAATAGCGTCGACTTTGTGATCAACCGGACCTATGCGCAGTAGTCGCAGGCATGGCTGGTCCGATTCGAATCATTGCACTGCTGGGCCTGGTGGCGTGCTTGTCGGCACACGCCACTTGCACACTGCCTGATCAGGGCGACCGGGTCTTCTATGGTGGTCAGCGCGATGAAACTGCGCTCTCGTGGTCGCTCGTGTGTGCCCACCCCACCAAACCTCGGGTGATTCGCAAGACGAGAGCATCAGAAAATGCCCCGGACGCAGGCGAGATGCGGCTTGATGCCATGGACAAAGAAGGTGTTGCCTTGATATTGTCACGAGAGCTCGCCAATACCCGAGCCGAACTGGAGAAAGCACGGCGACATGAAGATCGCGACTCCCTTCAAATGAAGGCGCATATTCACCGTCTCGAAGGCGATATGGCGGCGCTGCAAGCGGAATTGAGCCGCGCCCAAAAGCGGTAAAGCCCGCCAGATCCCGTGATGGAGAGGGTGACCCTCCTGACACGGTTACCCCGAAGGAACAGCGTCACCGATGCCAGCGCGACTGGGCAACCCGCCCGTCGAGCCTCGCTCGGCAAGCCGCCACAAACCTTGGCCACCGACGGCCATTTCCCCACCGACGAAAGTTGACCTTTTGCCATGAGCCGATTTTTCAGAAAGTCCTTAGAAATTCTGACTCAGGGTGTGGGCCATTTTTCCAGAGTGGTGCTTCACCGGCTCCAGCCGCCATCGAGCAAAAAATCAGCATTGGGTGGAAGGCCTGATGCCCCAGTCCAGCGCTCCGTTGAACCGGCAACCCCGCGGAAGAGCAAGAAAGTGCTGCTCATCGCTTCGATGGCCGCTCTTTTGATCACGGGTGGGCTGGTGTTTCGGTACAAATCCATGCCCCACGGTGAAACACTCGGCGCTGAAGCCACCGCTGCAGTCCATGGCGATTCGTGGCTTCACCAATACCGGCAAATATGGACAACCGCGCGCCAAGGGAGTGGCCCTGTGGACACCACTGCCTTGTCGGCGGCGGCACCCGCCGATCCCGTGTCCCAACTTTTGATGGAGCGGTTGATCGCCACCAAAACATTCCAAACCGATCTGAAGCTTGCCGCGTTCCCCCCCGGCCGGTTGGGCCTGAAGTGGTCCCAATACGATCCAGCGGCGCTTGAAATGCTTGCGGAAAATTTGGGTGAAGCCATTGAGCAGGCCATTGATGCGGGTCAATTGAAAGAGGCTGAGTCCATTGCCATCGAAGTATCACAATCGGGCCTGCTCGCCTCAGGGACGCTAAACCCCCAGACCGAAATGATGCTCAGGGTTGCCAACGGCCGCGCCGCAGCCACCGTGAGCGACCCGTCTCACGACGAAAGCACCAAGCGGCTGGTGAAATGGGTGACCTCGATGCAAGACCAGGCGTTGACAGAGGCGCTTCTGGATGCCCAGACATACCTGGCTGAGTTGGAAATCAGGGCGGGTGATTTTTCGCTGGCCCGCGAGCGGCTGCTGCCGTTGAGCAAAGCGGTTCTGGCAGGCAAGCCTGGGCAAGAGCGCAATTTGGAAGGGGCCCGAGCGCTGACGATGGCCCGCTTTGCCGGGGCGCTGTTGCGCGTGGGCGAGTTTCAACAAGCCCGCAAGGTGCTTGAACCCTACACGGCTATTTCCACGCTTGAGAACAACTGCTTCCCGTCGATGGATGCCCATTTGGTCGCGGCAGAGATTGCCATCGAAGAGGCCGAGTTTGTGCGAGCGGAAAGCGCCTTCGAACAAGTCCGGATTTGTCTGGACAAGCATCACCATCCCGGCTACTTCAAAGAAGCCCGCTTGCAAAACGGCTTGGGCATTCTTTACACCCAGATGGGGCGCCAGGAGGACGCCTCTGCCGCCTTGAACAAAGCCGCAGAAATCTGGGCGAAAACCCTGCCTCCCGAGCATGAGTGGATGGGCTCATTGCACAACAACCTGGGGGCACTGCAAAGAACGATGGGCCATTTTGATGAAGCCCGGGTCGAGTACGACGCCGCGGCTGGCATCTGGCGGGCCTCCCTTGGAGAAACCCACCCGCGCCTCGCAACTTACTACAACAACATTGCCGAACTGGGTATGCTGTCCGGGCAATTGAGCGAGGTAAAGGATGCGCTCAACAGCGCCTTGCAATTGCGCCGGGATGCCTATGGGGATAAGCATCCCTGGACCGCTGTGGTGGTGAGCAATATGGGGGAGTATTTGGCGCTGGTGGGGCAACCCGCTGCCGCACTCAACAACCACCGCATTGCACTGCGCATTCGCGAGCAGTCGCTGGGGATGGACCATGCCGACACGGCCATGAGTTTGAACAATCTGGGTGCGGTGCTGTTCGCGGGTCAAGAGTACCGGCAGTCGCTTGAAAGCTTCACACGGGCGGTTGCCATCAATAGAAAACTGTACGGTGACGGACACCCGCAGACGTGGTTGACCAAGCTCAACTTGGCAATCAACAACATGGCACTGGGGGACAACACAGCGGCCGAGATGTGGCTCAAGCAGATTGCAGACAACTTCGACAGCGATGCGCCTCCCTCGCGGCTGCAAATTTCGGTGCTTTCAAAGCTGGGTGATGTCCAGGTGGCATTGAACAAGCTGGCCGATGCCCAGACTCAATACCAACGGGTTCTGGAATCCGTGCCAGAACGCGATCGGGCTTCGCTGAAAACCCCCATTGGCGCAGCCTACCAAGGCCTTTCCCGAATCTATGCGATCGAAGGCAATACGGCCGCCGCCCGTGCGCTGGCCCGTAAGTACCCATGGGCCAAGCCTTGACCCGTCGCATTGAATTTGAAGGACAGAACACACCGCATGCGTAATGTTTTCCATCTCTGCGCTTCACTGCTGATTCCGCTGGGGACAGGGTGTGCCCATTTGAATGTCGATATGCCTCAGGAGCGTCTATCAACCAGCGATGAGTTTTCTGCCGCCGATGCAGACAAACCGAAGGACGGCAGCGGCAGCCTATTGAAAGTTCCGACCCCGCCAAGTGCCACTGAATCCCTACCGCTTGCCGCCAATGGTGCAAGCTTGGGCCGAACCGAGCGGCCAATGGTGCTGAATGCCGAGGGTGACAGCTTAGAACGAGCGCCTGTTGAAGCATCGATAGGCAGCAAGCTGTTAGAGCCTGAAGCAAACACGTCTGGCACCCGTTTGAGCAAGACCTTTCCAGGTAGCTCCGGTATGAACATCGCGCCAATAGCCAGCCCACCGCCAATCATTGCGGGTGCGGCGGTTCCGGCGATCAAGAAAGATCTAGAAAAGGCTGCAGGTTCCGTAGAACGCAAGACGGAAGCAAGCCATGGGAGCGTTGCTGCAGGCAACCCTTCCGTCCCTGGCCAGCGTCTTGAACCTCTGGTTGGCCAAATCGTCGGCTTGACCAACGGTGGGCTGGTGTTGACCGATGCAATGGGCCATGTGTTGCGTCCAAGGCCTGGCGCGCTCGGATTCCGGTTTCGAGCCGGAGAGGCCTATTTGCAGGGCAGTGATGGCCACCAGCTCATGGTCGTGCGGCAGCCTGTGGGTCAAACCTGCCTGATCGAAGATGCAAAGGACCGCTCCGAAGGGCAAAGCATCCGTTGCTTCAGCGAAGGTGACACGCAAGCGCCTCCGGTGGAGCCCGTGATGCGCGATTGCTTTCAAGTTGCCACAAGAGGCTCGGCATTTACGCTCGGCTACCAACTGAACGGGGTTTGGCAACGGCTCGTCGACGTAGCAATGGATCCAGTCGGAATTGAACGTCAGCAACACAAAACCTATGTGAATGGAAAACTATTGCTGGAGGCCATCATTCACCTCCCACTGATCACGCCCGTGGCGCAAGTGGAATGGCTCAACTTCAGCGGGGGCTCGGAGGCGGGCGGTGGATTGCAACGCACCGGCAGAAGCGGCGGCATGCCGCTGGATCTCAGGGTTGGAGAGAGCCGCAGCTTCTCCGTGACCGAATCGGTCCAGGACGCCGGCCAACCTCAAGCAAGGGTAACGGCTCAAGAGCAGCGCATCAAATTGGTGTCGATCGGCGCGCTGGACACCCAGGCAGGCCGCTTTCCGTTGACCTGCCATATCGAAGAAACCAGCTCCTCCAGGAAGCGCCCCACCCAGAGCTGGTACGCGCCCGGCTATGGCGTCGTCAAAACCGAAGTGCGATTGGCCGACAACGCCGTTCGCACCCTTGAGGCGATCGAAATTCAGCAGCCTCCCTACTGAGGTTGGCAGGCGATGTGGGCAAATAAGAACACTTTTGGTCGATGCTCGGCAGAGCACGGCTGGCGTCAAACGGATCGCAGGGTGTATCGAGCTCGGGAAGTGACCGGTCTTCCCCAATCCGTTGGACTACCAAAAGCGGCTCGAAACCGCTCGAACCCTCTCAGTTCTTGTCCATGCGGTGTTACAGCATCATGAAACGCACGGTGTTGGGCTGGTATCAATTTCGATATGCCTTGGAAAATTGAAACCAAACGTTTCTTCGGACAAGACGAGAGAAATGTAATGAGAAAGACACCTGACTATGGTAAAAACTTTTGTGCCTGAGTGCATGGGGTAGGTCGTTCGTGCATGTGAGTAGTTCCCTGAAGTTCGCACTCAGGTGCGCCTTCAGGCGAAGTCCAAGCATGCGCGGAGGCCAACTCCTGGGAGCAGTCGCAAGTCCACCGGTCATGCGGCGCATTTGTTTGCCTTTTTTGTTCATCCATTTCTAAGCGGAGTCCAACATGTCCATTGCAACCATGAAGCAATCCATCGCCAAACGCCAGCAACGTGGCCAGGGTATGACCGAGTACATCATCATCGTCGCGCTGATCGCCATTGCCGGCATCGTCGTGTTCGCCGCTTTCGGTGACGTGGTGCGGGGCCAGACCGCAGCGATGGCATCCGAGTTGTCGGGTCAGAACGGATCCGTTGGCAAAACGGCGGCAGGCGCCGGTAAAACCCGCGCCGAGAGCGGTGCTGTGGCCGGCAACCTGTCGGACTTCACCGGCAAGCAATAACTGCTTCATCGTGCGTCCTGCGCAGCGGCCCGATGAAGGCGGTTGCTGTGCTTGAGCGATCCAACCCGGCAACCAAGGGTTTTGGCCCTTGGTTGCCTTGAGCTTGTGTGCTCTCGGTCGAGGTCGGTCCCCCAATGGGGGGCTTTCCGAAACTGCCCGCCAATGGCGGGAAGCGCAACTCATAAAAATGCAATTTGGTCAGGGGGAAAGTCAATGGGTAACGCATGGTTGCGACGCGTGAGGGGCGCTGGAGTCTTGGTAGTTGCCATTCTTGCGACGGCTGTGCATGCCGGCGGACAAAACCCAGACGGTTTCAACACGCCCGGCGGCTACAACATCGTCAGAAGCGAGACAACCGACTATGGCGTTTCTTTGGCACGTGTCGTGTTTCAGTGCCTGGAAAAAAATGCCTGGGTCACCTGTACCCCCAAGCTCGGTCCTTACAGCGATGCAGGGGTGCCCAAGTTGGAGGGGCGGATCGAGCAAGTCAGCTACAAGGCAGAGAAAGCCGGCAGTTCTGGAATCCTGCTGTTCCGCAACTACGAGCGGGTCATCAGCGAAATGGGTGGCCAGCTGGTTGCGAGAATGTTCGGTCACAACGAACGCTCCGGAAAGCTTCGCTTTCTCTTCCTGATCCCCGGTGCGCAGAAGAAGTGGGTTCTGTTTGAAACCTGGGGCCTGTCAGACGGTGAGATGAACCTGACCGTCATTACCAGCGCCGATGTGCCGAACGTGCTGACGGCAGGCGAGCTCAAGAGTCAGCTCGACACAGCAGGATTCGCCACGCTCAACATCAATTTCGACACCAACAAGACCCTGGTTCGAGATGAAGATAAACCCGCACTTGATCAAGTGCGGGATCTGCTCGTGAGTTCGCCGTCGCTGAGGCTGTCCGTAGATGGACATACCGACAACGTGGGTGGCACCGCTGCAAACAAGCAACTGTCGCAAGGCCGCGCCAACGCGATTGTGGAATACCTGAAACGCTCCGGAATCGAGGCCTCCCGCCTCAAGCCGCAAGGTTTCGGCGCAGAGGCGCCAATCGCCGACAACCGAACCGAAGAAGGCCGGGGGAAAAACCGGCGGGTTGAGTTGGTAAAGCTGCCATAACCCGTATGGAAAGAAAGGGGCGCTGTGACTTCACCCGACCAAGCTGATATCCGTCCGTGTCCCGACGCAACCCGCGGCTCCCGCAGTCTCGGCGCGCCGGCGCGCCGGGTCACGTGGGCCAAACAAAATGGGCCATCGGTCGCGGTAAATAAGGCGTTTGCGCTGCCGTGCGTTCCAGCCACTGCAATCAAGCGGCTTCGAGGGCAAACAGTCTTGTGGTTCCTGGGCCTGATCGCGACCATGGCCGTGGTCAGCGTGGGCGTGTACAGCGTGGGCCAGGTCACTTCAGAAAAGCAAAAAATCGTCAATGCCGCCGACGCCGCCGCCTATTCGGGCGCCCTGGTGCAGGCCCGTGCGTTGAACATGGTTGCTTACGGCAATCGGGCTGAAATCGCCAATGAGGTGTTTTTGGCCCAGGTGATCAGCCTGCAGTCGTGGATGCGGTATATGGAAACCACGATTGAAAGCGCCAAGTACGTCGCGGCAGCGTTTTCCTGGACTGGAGTGGGTGCTGCCGTCTACTCGGTATTGAACACGGTCGAGCAAGTGATGAGTTCCGCCAATCAGGCCTATGAAGCCTTCCCCCCTGCTGCTGCCGCACTTGTTGAGGGCTATGCCACAGGGCTCAGTGCTGCATCCCGACTGATACTGAACGGTCCGGCTATGGCACTCGCTGCCAAGCAAGCAGGCGACAACGTGCTGAGGGCCAATGTGGCAAATCAGAACGGGGCTTCTGATACTGCACCCGTCTCTATCTATGGTGTTGAATTGGGTGCACTGAATATCATCTCCTGGAATCAGGCCTTCGCCGAATACACCCAATCTAAACTAATTCACAACAGCAGCGACGGTCGCAAGACTGCCGCAGATATTTTGCTGGCTTCGCGCGATGCCTTTTCAGAGAATCGCGTAGGTCCATCAACCTATTTGTTGCGGCTTTTATGGGGGTCGGCAAGTATTGGATTTTGCCCTGCAGTGGAGTTTGGATCGTCAAGAGATGGCGTCACGCAATTGAAAGACTATGAACGATGGGAAGCGCAAGACACTTCAGAATATTACGTGGCCAAAGGTGTGAAATGCAGGAAAAAAGGGGTTCCATTCGGATGGGGCCGTTCGACGATTGCAGATCAGGAGACGCAAGGCGAAAGCCGAACCAGTCCGCACAGAAATGCAGGATCACTGGCCTATAGCGACAACCCGGCAACCAATCAAGGCTGGTCGGGGGTAAAAGCCTTGTTTGATTTGGATCGCGACCAGACCAACGGGCGCCCAAAAAAAGAAGAGTTCAATTTCTATTTTGCCGCCGCCAAGCCAAAGGCCAGCGTTAAAACAGCCGATCAAATGGGGATCTATCAGGCCGACAGTGCAGCCATGAATCTGGGCAATACCAAGATGGATCCCAAAACACTGGGCGACCAAATTGCCGCGACAAGTGGCGCCCGCGTGTTCTTCGCGAGGCCCTGGCGGGACAACCGCGACTTCACCGGCACGCCGCTGTTTCGAGCCGATCAGCACAAAGAAGTGGGAAGCCTGTACAACC
This sequence comes from Hydrogenophaga sp. PAMC20947, assembly GCF_004795855.1. NCBI lineage: Bacteria > Pseudomonadati > Pseudomonadota > Betaproteobacteria > Burkholderiales > Comamonadaceae > Hydrogenophaga > Hydrogenophaga sp. PAMC20947. Next base: position 3,334,468 of record NZ_CP039252.1, on the reverse strand, counting down.
CCTACTGGCAAGCCCGATTGGCGACACCTTCATGGGAAGCCGTCCTCGCGACCTACCAGGGCAACCTCCCAATCTCCGTCTTTTCCCAGAACTCCGACGTATTGCCTTGAATTTTTTCCGTTATTGCAACTGCCAGACCACCATGCCACCAAGCCTGACCACCTTCGAATCTCGAATCGGCCCTAAATGCCTGGCGCTGATGGCGGGCGCCGTGTTGATCGCGGGCTGCGACAGCAATGCGGCCAGCGGATCAGTCAAATCGCAGGGGCTGCAAGAACCTGACAACATCATCATCAAAGAAACCTTTGTACTGGCTCGACCAGACATCGTCACTGCAGGGTTCAACAAGACCGTGGACGAGCTGTGTCCAGCGCTGCCGCATGTGACTCAGGCCGCCGTGGAGAAAATGTATTCCCGAACCATCGAGACCTATATCTCCGGAAGAAACAAAACGGTCATCAAGAAAGAATTCAAGGTTCGAGGGGTCGATGATCCTTGCAACTCTTTGGGCAGTCGTGTTGAAAGCGTATCAATCGACAAGCCCAGGATGCATATTATCGTGAACAAAAATGCCAATGGCATCACGGCCGAAATCACAGATTTCTCGAAAAACGAGATGGCCGATTTTGCATTTGATCGCGCAAAAAAATCTTACCCTGGCCGGGTGAAGTTCTGGAAAGACGCGGCGTACAGCAAGACTGAAAAAATTTTTGGTCACGAGTGTGGTTATCAGCAAGGCATTCCCACTGCCTTTTGCACTCTGCTGCCCAACCCGCTGGTTGTCCCATTCAAAAACCTTTTGGTTTTGAAGACACCTCCGCACAAGCCTGCTCCGGGTTGCGAAAAATCTGTTGAAGAATCGCTTCAAAATGTCCCGTTGCTCTCTCTTTCGGGAAAATGTCTGGGCGATATGGTGCACACGATTCAAAGTTTCGAGATGAATGTTGCCATGCCTGCAGGAATTTTCGAAATACCCGAATACGCTCGAGATGTTAAGCCTGTAATGAAGGTGATCGAATGACACACCATCGAAACAGATTGTTTTGGCAGCGAGGCCAAGCCACCACCGAGTTGATTGTGGCTTTGTTTGTGCTGATCCCCCTGTTCTTCATGTCGGTCTACGTTTTCAAATATTTCGATATGAAGCAGTCGGCCATTCAGGCCAGTCGCTACGCCGCATTTGAGCGCAGTTGGGACCCCAAGAAGACCATTAAATCAGATGCCGTATTGGCAGAAGAAGTGCAGGCGCGGTTTTTCTCCACGAAGCACCATATCGCTTACCAGGATCGCCCCGGTCAATTGACCGATCAGGATCGGGTACCGCTGTGGACCGACCTGACACAGGCCAACTTGCTGGCCCAGTTCACCGACGTGCAACTTCGATGGGACAACAGCCAGTCTTTGACGGCAGGGGTGGCCAATTTGCCCACATCGTTTGGCGGAAGCCTGCTGTCCTTGCCCGACCACAAAATCTTCAAAGCCCAGGTGAATGTGCCCGTGGCCAACGTAGCCCACTTTGATGCATTGAGCAGTTTGAACCTGACACTGCCTGCTGCCACGGCCATTGGTGCCGGTAGCTGGTCCTCCAGTGGCGCGACGTCGGGTGATCAAAACACTTGTGACACCGTGAAGCGTCTGGTACCCACCTCGTGGGATCTGGCTGGCGCTGGCGATCTTGTGCGAACGGTGATCTCTACAGTCGTGGGCATCTTCGAAAGAAATGACATTGAGCTGGGCATTGTGAAACCCGACATCGTGCCCGAGGGCAGTTTGCGCGCCAATGGCGATCTGCAAGCCTGGACCAACGTGCCTGTGGCCAGCCAGAAAAACAACGCCATCAAATGCCCTTGACCCCACCCATGCCACGAGCCGCAACCGCAGCAGTCGCTGCACGGCGGGCACGCATCGCATTGACCATCATTCTTGCTGGAATGGCGGTCGGGGTTGCCGCTCATGCCCAAGAGTTCACCATGAGTACAACGCCTTGGCCATTGATACCCGACCCGCCTAAAAGCAAGGTGGAATGGGTTTCGGCGGATATGCGGGTCAATGGACTCCCAATGAAGGTGCTCAAGTTTGAAAGCACGGTGGCACTGGAGGAGCTGATAGCGTATTACCGGGCACACTGGGACGCTGTGGACGGGAGTGTGGTCGCCAATATTGAAGGAAAGAAATCGTCCATATTGGTCAATCGTCCCGATAGCAATTCAGTGGTTATTTCAAAATTCCACGGCCCGTTTTTCATGACGGTCAAGGCCAAACGCGACAAGCTGTCAACAAGCAGCGGGACGCTGACCGTTTCATTGATGGGCGGAAACCAGCCCAACATGGACGCCTCGGATGTTCCACACCCGTCAAGTGCCAAGGTGGTGAGCCTGGTGGAGTCGGCTGACCTCGGAAAAATCAGCAAGACCGCCATGTTTGTTACAGATGAGTCCGTGGCTCAGGTGGAGTTCTATTACGCCAAAAACCTCCCCAATAACGGGTGGAAAATGGTGGATCGACACGCGTCGAAAGAGCGGCTCAATGGGCAAATCGCCTATGTGCTGATGCTCAAGAAGGCTGATGAAGCGCTTGAGGTGGTAATAGCTGCCGTCGAGGGGAAAAGAGCGACCGCATTTCGTGCGAATCAGATCACGTCTATCAACAGCGCTCGATGAGTTTCGCTCAGGTGCCTGAAAATAATTCGAATGAGAGGAGCCAAAACATGCGGAAACAGGGAATGTGGATTCAGCGAGGTGCGGCGGCTGTGGAATACATGGTGCTGGCACTGGTGATGACCGTGGCTTTGTTTGGAAGCTTCGACGGAGGCGATTCGGTTGCCATCCGACTGGCAAAGGCTGTAACTGGCTACTTCAGTGCCTTGACCTATATTATTTCTTTGCCTTGAGTCTATTACTATGAATAAATTCAGTAAAAATTGGTTGTTTCTCGCATTGGCGATTGGCTTGGGTATTGTTGCGTTTTATCTCAGCAACAAGGTGATTTCCAATCGAATGCAACAGATCGAAGCAGAATTGAAAGCATCTCGAGAAACGGTCAGGGTTGTGGTCGCGTCCAGGGCCTTGAGCCCGGGCGATATCTTGAGCAACGAGACCGCGTCCGTTCGTGAGTTCCCCCGAGAGTTTCTGCACGATTCAGCCCTGGCGCCTGAGGATTTCTCAAAAATAGAAGGCGAAGCCTTGCTGGTGGGTGTTCGAGCCGGGGAGCCCATTCTTCCCGTGTATACGGTGACCCGAGGGGGCGCTTTTTTCTCTGGCTCGATCAAGGAAGGTCGGCGCGCACTGACCATCGAAGTTGATGAGCTCAGCTCCATTGCAGGCCTGGTTCGTCCAGGGGATCGCATCGACCTGATCATGTCAGCCAAGCCCAGGGATCAAGGTGGCGCGATGGGTGGTGCACCACAGGAAAGCTTCACGTTCCCGCTCTTTTCCTCGGTTGAGGTATTGGCCACCGGCAAGGCCCAGCGGGGAAGCGGTGGCAACATCGAAAGCTACAGCACCGTCACCCTCAATGTGACGCCGCAACAAGCCAACGACATCATTGCTGCAAAAGCCGAAGCGAAAGTAACGGCGGTGCTGCGAAGTCAGAAGGACGATTTTCCCAACACGAGCCAGGCAACGTCGGTTTCCGATGTCGTGGCAGCAGCAGCGCGACTGAAAAGACTCAACACCACCGAATACATCGTGGGAGGGCGTGGGGCCAATGGCGGGGCCTCCATCGTCACCAGCGTACCCGTAACGTCGGCTGTTGAGCTGCCTGGGGCAACGCCTCAATCGTTATCGGCGGCGCCTTTCCCCACCCTTTCGGCCATCAAATAGCCATTGCATAGCTGAAGGCAAATCCAGTTTGAATGCCTTTGCTGATCAAGCCAACAAACTTACCCATTCCGGAAAACCTTGATGAAAAGAAACATCGTTTCGATCACCTGCCTGGCCATGCTGTCGAGCCAGGCCTTTGCACTACCCTTTGGCTACAGCGACTTGCTGGCCCGCGCCATGCCGAATGAAAACGCTGTAAAGATGTCAGCGCAGGCTGATATGGTTGTTGCTCAAAGCACCACCAACGTTGAGCGATCGGGCCAAGCATCCAGCATTGCCGGACAGGCACCGGGGCCAACTGTGTCCAGCACGCCTACTCTGGATCTGTACCCCGGAGAAGTCAAGGTGCTGGCAATTCCCAAGGTGGAACGCATCGCGATTGGCAACGGCAAACTCCTGACCGCCACCATTGTGGATGAAAAACAAGTGGTTTTGCTGGGTGAGTCGGTGGGGCAGACCACGATGCACCTGTGGTTGAAGAACGGCACCCAGCGGCGCTTCGAGGTCACTGTCGCCGGCGCGAACCTGGCAGAAAAGGCAGCACAGGAGTTGCGCAACATCTTGACCATTGAACCAAAAATCAAGGTGTCGATGGTCAATGAAAAAGTCATTCTGACCGGCGACTACTCCAGCGCCGAATCCGCAGAGAAGGTCAAGCGCATCGCAGCGCTTTACCCCCAGACATTGAATCTTGTGAATGAACGTCCTTTGGGCTTTGAAGTTCCAAAAGAAAAAATGGTGTTCATGGAGGTCAAGGTGATCGAGGTGCGCAAGTCAGCGGTTGATCGACTGGGCATCGACTGGAATCTGTCCGACGTCGCCGGACCAACCATCTCCAACAACTGGCTGTTTTACAGCAACTCTCGGTCCCGGCCAGACCTGAGCCAAAACGGCCTGGGGCCAGTCTCGCCTGCCAGGCCGTTCCTTTCTTTCATCGGCATGGGCAACACGATCACGTCGATGCTCAACTTCCTGGAAACCAATGGCGACAGTTGGGTATTGGCTGAACCTCGGGTGTCCACTGTGAGCGGGGGGTCTTCGACTGTGCAAGTGGGCGGTGAAGTTCCCATCCCCGTCACCTCTGCCCTGGGGGCCATTTCTGTTGTCTACAAAAAATATGGCGTGATCCTGGAGATAGAGCCGGTCGTCGATGACGAAGGAAACATTCGCTCAAAAATCGTCGCTGAAGTGAGCCGGCCCGACGGATCCACCGGAAACGGGGCATTCACCAGTTTTATCACCAACCGCACATCGACCGAGGTGAGCATGAAGGAGGGTGAGACGCTGGTCATTTCCGGACTGCTGCAAAACAAGGGAGATGGAAGCGAGTCAGGGGTCACCGGTCTGAAAGACGTTCCGGTGTTGGGACGGCTGTTTTCCAACCGCGCTTTTGGCAACGACAGAACCGAGATGCTGGTGGTGGTGACGCCTCGGGTTCACATACCGGGCTCGGCAACGGCCAGTCGGCAGGTTCTGGAAGCCGACGAGGCCATTGGCCGTGTTCAGACCAAGATAGAGAAGCGCGTGGACAACTAGGAAAATCCATGAAATTCTCCATAGAAGTCCGCTCCAAAGACGGCGTCAATTCGCACGAAGTGACCGGCAATCGCTGTGTCATCGGCTCGAGCGCTCTGTCTGCCGTGGTGCTGGCTGGCTGGAAGATTCAAAAGCAGCATGCCGAGCTTTTCATCTCTAACGAACAGATATTCATTCGCGATCTCGGAAGCATGTTCGGCACCACTGTCGACGGCGTCAAAATCGATACGCTGGGCCCCCTCAATGCAGACCACCAGATTGCCATAGGGCAGTACCAGGTGTCGGTTTCCTGGGCCCGCAGCGAGCAGACCAGCGCCTCCACCGCCGCGTCGCACCCCAATGCACAAAGCGACGAAGTCGAGCGCCAGATCAAGCGAAAGATCGAAGAGTTGCAGGTTCTGCAATCCAGCGCCGTGCAGACGGTTGACGCCATCGAAGCCATCGAAGAGGGTCGCCAGGCCCCTCAGGAATCAGGGCGGCTGATCGACTCGCGGTCGTCGCAGGCGGTCACGGGCGGGCTAAAAAAGGCCGTGTTGCAAGGCCGGGCCAATGACCGGGTAAAGGGACAGAGTGCAACGCCAGCTCGGGCAGTCCAACCACAAGCGGCTGAAGCAGAGCCTCTGCAAGAAGCGTTTTCAAAAACGGTTTTGGTCGATGAATCGCGGCTGGCTTTGAGGCGGTCATTGCAAGACAAGTTGATCGCGTCCTTTGATCTGCGAAGAATCGACATTCACAAAATGTCCGATGAGAAACTCAGAGCACAGGCTCAAACGGCATTGGAAGAGATTCTGAAGCTGGAAGTCCTGCCACCTGAAGTCGACCGCGATGAACTGATTCGAGAGGTTCGTGACGAAGCGATTGGCTTGGGGCTGCTGGAGCCCTTGTTGGCCGACCCAACGGTGACGGAGATCATGGTCAACACGTTTGATGAGATTTTTGTCGAGCGAAAGGGTGTGCTTTCCCGTGTACCACTGGCTTTCTCCAGCGAAAAATCGGTCATGGGAATCATCGAGCGCGTGGTAGCGCCGGTAGGGCGTCGAATCGACGAGAGCTCTCCTTTGGTGGATGCACGCCTCAAGGACGGCTCTCGCTTCAACGCCATCATTCCTCCGCTAGCCCTGAAGGGGCCGTCGATGACGATTCGAAAGTTCGCGACCAAGAAGCTCGGCGGCGAAGACTTGATCACGTTTGGATCGGCCAGTGAAGACATGGTCAAGTTCCTGCGCATCGCGGTGCAATACAAGAAAAACACCATCGTCTCGGGTGGAACGGGTTCGGGCAAAACGACGCTGCTGAACATCCTCAGCAACTTCATTCCGCATGGGGAACGCATCGTCACCATTGAAGATGCTGCTGAATTGAGAATTAACCACGAGCATTTGGTTTCGCTGGAAGCACGCCCGCCCAATGCCGAGGGCAAGGGTGCGGTCACGATTCGCGACCTGGTGAAAAACTCGCTGCGTATGCGTCCCGACCGCATCGTCGTAGGCGAGTGCCGAGGGGGCGAAGCGCTGGACATGTTGCAAGCCATGAACACAGGTCACGATGGTTCACTCACCACCGCCCACGCCAATACGCCACGTGACATGCTTGCCCGCCTGGAGATCATGGTGTTGATGTCTGGCATGGATCTTCCGGTGGCGGCGATCCGCGAGCAAGTGGCCTCGGCAATTGACATCGTTGTGCAACAAACGCGGTATGTCTGTGGCAGCCGCAAGATCAGCAAGATCTGTGAAGTGACTGGCGTCGAGTCGGGAAAGATCCAGTTGCAAGAGTTGTTTGAATTCGTCGAAACCGGTTTTGGCGCTGATGGCAAGGTGCAAGGCTATTTCACGGGTTGTGGCGCCATTCCAGAATTCTATGAACGCATGCAGGCCTCCGGCATGAAGCTGGACATTGATATCTTTCGGAAAGCAAAATAAATGGACATCATCATTGCCTTGTCTGTGATGCTCTGCGTGGCCCTGCTGGTGTTTGCCGTGCGCGGGTTTTTTGTGGACTACAAAAAAGGGTTTACCAGTTCTGCGTCCATCACGATGCAGGAGATGTTTCTATTCATTGACCCGCAAAAGCTGTTCTTTGTGAACATTGGGGTCGTTCTGATCGTGCCCATTCTGGTTTGGATGCTGACGGGAAAACTTGTTCTGGCCATTGTGGTGACGCTGATTGCCCTGATCCTGCCCAGATTCCTTTACGGATTCATCAAAAGGAAGCGGCTTGAGGGCATTATTGCCCAGCTGCCTGATGCACTGAACATGATGGCAGGCTCACTGCGCTCAGGCGCAAGCTTGGCGATTGCGCTCGATCTGGTGGCTACTGAAACCGACCCACCATTGAGCCAAGAGCTGTCTTTGCTTTTGCGCGAACAAAAGCTTGGGATTAGTTTGGAAGATGCCATGGAGAGCATGAGCAAGCGGTTGAATTTGGAAGAGATTGATCTTTTTGTGTCTGCTGTGACCATCTCAAAAAGTGTCGGTGGCAATCTCGCGGAGGTGCTGGAAAGGCTCGCTCAAACCCTTCGCAGCAAGGCCGTCATGGAAGGAAAAATCAAGGCGTTGACCGCACAAGGCAAGCTGCAAGGGATTGTGGTGGGCCTGTTGCCCGTATTTATGGGGTTTGCCTTGAATTACCTCGAACCAGAGGCCATGGCACCGATGTTTTCTACGTGGTATGGCTGGGTAACGGTTGGTGTGATCAGTTTGCTTTTGATCGTCGGCGCTGTATTCATCCGAAAAATCATTGCCATCGATGTTTGACGCCTAGCGCAACTTTCACAACAAGATTTAAAAATAGGGAGGGCGAAGTGGAGCTGTATCTCATCTCGGTGTTGTTCATGCTGGCGTTGCTGGGAATTTTGTATTCAGCTTTCAAGCTGTTTCAGGAAACGCCGGATGACGACCGAACCTTCAAGGACAAGCCGCCCTTGCTGTTCCGAATCTTCTGGCCGTTCATCATGTTGATCGGATCAACGATCAAACCCATATTCAGCGCGGCCACTGGCGAGACCTACAAGGTTCTCTTGAAGCGCGCTGGACAAGACTACTCGTTGTTGCCACTTCAGTTCTATGCTGGAAAGATCCTCTGCGTTCTTCTGGGAATCGGTTTTGGCTTGATGCTGACCAAAGCCCTTGGCCACACCAACATCGGCGCGTCAATTTTGTTGGGTGCTGTTGCCTATTACTACCCCAATCTCTGGCTCAAGGAGACCACCGTTCGGCGAAACACGGCTGTATTGAAAGCGCTGCCTTTCTACATCGACCTTTTGACGCTGTCGATCGAAGCGGGTCTTAATCTCTCCAGCGCGCTGCGAGCGGCCGCTGACAGGAGCCGCCCTGGGCCTCTGGTGATAGAAATCAACCGCGTGCTGCGAGACGTCAGCGGGGGCAAACCCAGGGTGGAGGCCCTTCGCGAGTTCTCAGACCGCCTCAAGTTTGCACCCGTTTCCAGTTTTGTCAGTGCCTTGATTCAGGGAGAAAAAACCGGATCCAGTCTGGGGCCAATTTTGCGGGCGCAGGGGGACCAGCGGCGACAGGAACGCTTCCTGAGAGCGGAAAAGCTCGCAATGGAAGCCCCCGTGAAGATGTTGGGCCCCTTGATCTTGTGCATTTTTCCTTGCACTTTTATCGTGATCGGGTTTCCCATCGCCATGAAATTCTTGCACAGCGGAATTTTCTGATGATACCGAGGCTGAAAGGAAGAGCATGAGAACCCCATACCGCCCCGACAAAACCAGGGTAAGAATGCCCTGGCTTCAAGCGCATCGAAAGCACTCGGGCGCATCAATGACAGAGTTTTTGATCATCAGCCCAATCGCGTTGTTGTTCATGCTGTCAATCGTGCAGTTTGGACTGGCCTTCATGGCCAAACAAACGCTGAACAACGCCACATTTTTAGCCGCCCGTCATGGTGCCAACAAACATGCCAGCATCAACGAAATCGAATCGTCGCTGGCCAAGGGCCTGATTCCCTTTTATATCGACTCGGCAAGCGGAACGCCCGATCTGGGCACGATGGGTGCCGCTTGGGTACGGTCATTGGCCGACGTCAAAGGGCCATTCACCAAAATCGAATTGATCAGCCCGTCTCCTGAGGCCTTCGAAAACTTCGGGCTAAAAGACAAAGACAACAACACCTATATTCCCAACGACAACATGGAATATCGGCTGGTCAACAACGCAAGCCTCAGAGGTGGACCCAGCGGAAGCCAGTTGTCCATCCGTGACGCAAACATTCTGAAGATCAAGGTCACCTACGGCTATCAACTGAAGATTCCGCTGATCAGCACCGTGTTGAACAAGGTGATGTGTCTGGGGGCCGCTGGTGGGGGCGATGTGGATGCCTGGAAGGCCCGTGGGCCCGTCGGGCTCGACCTCGACGCCGTTCGGTGTGCATTTTACGCAGCCGATCGCATGCCCTTGGTGGCCTACGCCACCCTGCAGATGCAGTCGGATGCCTACCAAGGCGCCACCACGGGAACAGGGACGGGAACCGGCACCGGAAGCGGTACGGGTGGGACGGGGACGGGGGGGACAGGTACCGACCCGGGGACCGATCCAGGAACCGATCCAGGAACCGATCCGGGTACGGACCCCGGCACCGATCCAGGAACCGGCCCGGGTACGGGTACGCCCCCGATCACCTGCCTTTGAGCGTCAGCGCGAAAGACGCCGTTGAGCCCCATCATTGCAAAGCCAAACACGATGCTTCAAAAAAACCGACAAAACAGGTCCCTTGCCGCGCACGCACTCATGCGCCGTTCATGGCTTTTGGCATTGGTGCTCTCCCTGCTGGCATCGGGCTCCGTCTGGGCTCAGGAAGGCAACTCCAACCCGCCTTCCTCCGGTGATACATCGGGTTCATCATCAATTGTCACGCAAGAGTGTCCGAGAAATCAGTGCTTCTCTACCGTCGAAGCCCGCAAAGCCTTTGGAGTCGCCAACAGCTGCTACTTCTTGGAAGACATTTGCACAAACTTTGATCCGGGAACGCAGGCGGCCCAAGAAGAGGATCGCGGTTTTTGGGGTTCGCTGTGGGACGCGGGCGTAGGCGCTATCAAGGCTGGCTATGAATTTGTCAAAGGCCTTTATGCCGGTTTGGGTGACCAAATCTCTGACTTGATCGGCTTGGTTTCCGATCCCTTGGAGGTCGCTCAAGGTCTTATCGAGCTGGGGAAGCAATTTATTGAGAACCCGGAAGAAACGATTAAGAAACTGGCTTCCGTCATCGGACAGGATCTGGTCAATCAATTCAATCAAGCCACTCAATGCGGTGCTTATGATTTGGGGAGGGTCATTGGCCAGAACATCAACCCGGTCGTGATTCTCAAAGTGGCGAGCAAGTTGGTGAAGTTTGGCGGCAAGCTGGACGATGCCGTGAGGGCCACGAAAATCGATCTTGGATGCGCCAGTTTTGTCGCCGGCACACCCGTTTTGACGCCCGATGGCAGCCAAGCCATCAACAACATTCAGGTAGGCAACTCGGTGTTGTCGCGGGATGAGAAAACCTGGCTGGATGCGCCAAAACCGGTGACCAACACGTTTGGTCGCGTTGCACCCAGCTACCGTGAACTCACGACCGAATTTGAGACCTACCGCTTGACCGATGAGCATCCTCTTTGGGTGCAGGGGAAGGGTTGGACCGAGGCGAAAGACATCACCGACGATGACGTGGTCGTTTCGCTCAAAGGCGACGTGCGCGTCACTGGCAATGAGGCCGTTGCCAAACCTGTTCAGGTTTACAACTTCAGTGTCAACGAAACACCCAGCTACTTCGTGGGTGATGCAGGTTTGTGGGTACACAATGCCACTTGTGCGCCCAATTTCCGAGAGTACTTCTTGGGGGCCAAGAAACCAAAGGACTTGGATAGTGCCAAAAAGGGCTATTGGGGTGAGCTCAATACCAAGCAAAAACTTGAAGCGGAGGGTTATGAAGCAAAAGTGGCGGTGGGCGATGGGTCAAGCGGCTTCGGAGATTGGGTCGGTCAAACAGGCATCGATGGAATCTATAAGAAAGATGGAAAATGGGTAATTGTGGAGTCAAAGACAACAGGCTCCACCAACGTGAGAGATCCTTGTGATACGACCGGTAGGTTGTGCACGTTGACTGGAAACGAGCGACAAATGAGCGATAAATGGATTGTTGATCGTGTTAATAGTAATTCAAATCTGACCCAGGCTGAAAGGACGGAAATTATCAATGGCCTTGGTACTGGAAATACTTCGCGCGTACTATCCAAGACCGATGGAAATGGAAATACTACATTTAATGAAATTCTGCCTACCACTGATGCATCTGGTCTACCAAGCACAACTGATGTTCGGGTTGGAGGCACATGGACACCATGATTGAAGTTTTTAAAAAAAATGCATTGAATCGAAGTCTTGATGCATTTCGGGATCCGCATCCTGAACCCAGAAGGTATGCGTCCCGGTTCGATATTGTCCAACTGGCTACTGAACCCAAAGGTGATTCGTACTTTTTGTTGCAGGAAGCTGATTCTGAGGAAAGGGCTGCGCAAAGCCATGCAGCATCCGGTCGCTTCGTAAACGAGGTCTTTGAGTGTTGGTGGCTCATGTACGCGATGGGAGAGCCCCTAGATCGATGCCTCGCTCAAATGCGTGCGGACTTGGTTGTCCTAGAGCGCCTCAGGGAGCTGAAAGCGATGCGTTGGGGGGTCGGCACACAGCAATATGAGGCCAGACTCTTTGGCATGACAATTGATCAAGGGCTAGCTGCTGTTGGGTTGTGGTGCTTGCTAGAGCCCGATGGAACTCGGCTTGGGCAACTTCTTGGTATGCATTATCAGCATCCAAGCTTGCGTCTGCCTTCCGTGGACTTCCTGCTTGATGGTTTCTTGCCCGAGGGTGTTAAGCGCCCCGCAAAGTACGAAAAGAACCCCACCTACCAAGGCATGTGGGACGCGCTGATGCGGGCGCTGGCTTCGGAAGGGAGCGAGGCCCAGTCGCTAGGCATGGCCAAATACATGGCCAACTGGAACAGGCTGATGAAGCCGCTGGGCTGGAAGCCCGAGCGGGTGTATTGCCCTCTGGCCGAAGATGGCCGTCAAGTGGACCCCAACTGCCAAGGCGACCAGTTGTTTTACCGCTTTGCATTTGAGGCGGCGCTGGCCGTATGTGCCTTCGATCTTGACGACAGCGCGTTCCGTGACCATCTCTACTACCCGCGCGATCTGGTAGACCATTACCGGGCGAAGGTGCGCCAGCAACGCGATGGCTGGCGGGCCGTGGGCGCTCCAGCCCGATTTGCTGTGCCGTTGCCGCCACCGCGGAAAAAAGCCGATCTGGCCAAGAGCAAGCTCAAAGGCTATGCGCGCTGGGTTGAGTTGGTGTGCGACGGCGACAAAGACGCCCACGAAGCGGTGATCGAGGAGACCGGCCGCTTGCGCAGCTTGAAGAAGGAAGCCGGTGAGGCACTGGCGGGCCTTGCAGCAAACGGGCAGGGCGTTTGTGCCGACATCAAGGACGACGATACCTTAACTGCGCAGCTCGACAGTATGCTGGAGGCTCGAGGACTGGAGGGGTTTGATTCGTCGACGGTCGGCGGAGCCGGACCGGGGCGTTGTGAAGCACTGCTGAAGAGCGCGCAAGCCTGGCTGTCTCAAACCAATTCCGGCTACCGGTTGTGCACCCTGGACTTGGGTGATGATGCTTGGTACGGATTGATGGTGCGCGAGGCTTTTGCGACCGATTTCGATGCGCTTGGCGAGGCTCTCGGCCTGGCCAAATAGCGGACCTGTCAAGTAACGGTGACCAGAGTATCAGGATCGTCGGTTTTTGCATTAGGCGCTTTGCTTGGTTTGCATTTTCTCGAGGCCATCGGTATATCGAAACACCCGGAATCACCTGTCAGAAACACCTACCCAGATTGGAGCAGTGGCAGCTGGCTCTGTGAATCAATTTTTAATCTAACCAAATGAAGGAAATATTCGGATGAAGTTGTGCAGTCTCTCGACAGCCTCTCTATTGGCGTTGGTCAGTTTGGTCGCCGCACCGGCGAATGCCGCGAAACTCTCTGACCTGAAGGTCATTCAAGATGCGGCTCAGACGGGCATGTGGACCATGGAGTCCAAAGGAAGCCCCGAGGGCATGCAGGTGCCTGATTCGTCTCAGACGGTTTGTGCCACGCGCGAAGAGATTTTGAGCAAGTTTGACCACGCTTTGGCTCACAGCCCCGAGGGTGAAAGCCAGCAATGCCCGACCAAGCTGACCACCAACAAGGCAAGCCTGGGCGTTGCGACGATGACTTGTCCCGCATCGAAGATGGTCGTGGGCAAGAACACCATCAATCTGCCTGGCATGACGCTGTCTGCAGAATTCAAGAAGGTGGGTGCGAACCGTTGGAGCAGCAAAATGGCCAACATGGTGGGCACCTACACTTATCAAGGCGCCGCTACCGCGGGATGTGTCAACAAGCGTTGATTAGAGGTTGGCATCCTGCTCATGCCGGTGATCCGCGCTTCGGTGTGATGCGCCGCACCGAATCAGATTGAAGGGGTTTTTCGTGTTTTCTCGTTTCTTCAAGGGGCAGTCGCCCAAGCAGGCTGAAAAAGGCGGCGCGAAGGCGCACTCAGCGGATCAATTCACCGCCCGAGTCAAACACCTGGCGTTTGTTCAAGCGCTGGAGCAGAACGGCGTGCCGCCAGACCAGATGCCACTCACCCGGCCTTTGTGTGGTGAGTTGCTGGAGGCTTATGCGTTTGATACGTCCGATCAATTCGTGTTTGCGACACCGGCCTTGATGAAGGAGGCGGGTATCAAAGTCTCGGATGCCGAAGACTTGGCGTTGCACAACTTGCAGCAAGAAATCAAGCGGCATGGTTTGCGGATCATTGAGGACAATGGTTCTCACATGTTGCGGGTCGGGCCAGAGGAGGCCGAAACCCATCTGGACGCTGCCTGCCTGCTCTCCGAGGGCATTTGGAATTTGTTGATTGAGAGAACCGAGCCCAAGGGCGAGTTGCTGCTGATGGCTCCAACGCGCGACTTTCTCATGGCCATGGACAGCGCCAAACCGGAAACCCACGCCAATGCGTTCGCATTTGCGAAGCACGTGATGGGGTTGGAGTCGGTGCATGCGTTGTCACTTCAACTGATGATCAGGCGGCCTGATGGCTTCAAGGTTTGGCATCAGGATTGATTGCTTTTCCTGGCGGCGCTGTCGCAATGGTCAAGAGCAGTGTTTAGGATGGTTTTCAGGGAGATACGGAATGAAGTTGGTTGTGCATGGGGCAGGTTGGTTTGATGTGGCCTTCAAGGGAGGTGTTTTGCTATGTGCCGTGGCCTCAATGGCCGCCATGGCGCAGGCTGCGCCAGATGCTGTGGTGGAGTTAAAGCCTGAGGAAGTAGCTGCCTTCTTGGCCAAACACCCTTATGCGGTGGTCCAGGCGACCTCGCCGGACAGCAGTTGTACGTATTGCGTGGGTGCAGACAAAGTGTTTGATCAAGCGGCCGCTCAGAAGCATTCGCTGCCTTGGGTGTTTGCTCGGGTGCAGTGGTCACCCTGGAACAAAACGCCCGATTTTGGTGACACCATGAAGGTGTACGGCGCGCCCGCCCACTTTGTTTTCCTGAAAGGGCAGCCGGCGCGCGATGCGGGTGGGCGCCCCGTCAGTGCGAATCAGTTTGCCCAGACAATCGCCCGGATTGCTGGCGCCAACGGCACACAGGGCCAAGCGGCGGTCGCGGGCAATGGTGCTGTGCCGAAGTTAGGAAAACCTGCGACCGAGGCCCCCGCGCAGGGTGATATGGCTCTCAGCCGCCTGATGGCGCGAGACCAGTTTCTGGCCCGGACCGTCAAGGCTTGTGGTCAGATGTATCCGAATGCCCAAGGGGGTTTGACCGCAATCTACCAGCAGTGGCAGACGGCAAACAAAGCTGCGCGCGATGCGGCTGCGATGCAGCTCATGCAGTTCGCGACGCGGCAAGAGCGCGCACCTTTTGATGCGGCACTTCGCGCAGAGAAGGCTTCTGTGCAGAAACTGCTGACCCAAGACCTGGGCATTGACTGGAAAAAGAAACCCACCGCGGCCCAGTGCGGGCTTGTGGTCGATCGGGTCACCAAATTGCCGGTCCCCTGAAGGGCGCTTCAACGAACTCAACGATTTCAAATTCATTGGAAAGCAGCGATGTCAACTTTGTATGTGTTGGGCAACTTGCTGGGCCGGGCCATCGTGAGCTATGGCCTGGTGTGGCTGGTGTGCTGGCTGTTCAGCAGACTGGATTGGCGACTGGCATTTCGCCGGAGCCGGCGGTGGTACAGCGTAGTGGCCGTGGTGGTCTTGACGCTGCTGGGACTCGTGTCGGCTGTTCAGCGCGCTGGCGGTTTGTAGGCCTTGATATGAACGAACAACCATGAACGATTTGAACCAAAGCACGGTTTTGGGCCGAAGGGCCTTGCTCTGTTCCGGGGTGGCGGTGTTGTGTGGTGCCGGTGCGGTATCCGCACAAACACCAACCAAATCCCCTCGCATTGCTCGGTACATCAGCGGCGATCGGGCCCTGCGCGAAATGCAGGTTCACCAGATCAAAGAGATGGGGCTGGAGATCTGGATCGAAAACCAGCCTCCGTGGACCACCGGGGTTCAAAAGCAGAATGGGCGCTACCTGTTCACGGCTCAAAGCCCGGATCGGTACCACCCTCCATCGGCCATGACGTTCAGCGGATGGAGCAACAAGGCCGTATCTGAGGGTGCACTGCCAGGCGTTGCGCGTTCGGCCATCGTGCACGGGGCTCAAAATTTCGGTGTAAGCGCCGGCGAAGCGCGCGCGTTGGCGGTATTTCCAGCAAGTCACGGCATTCTGCAAGGTTCACAGGCGCGCTTTTCGGGCCAGGCCCAGGATTTGTTGATGGATGTGCAGATCTTTGTCGGTCAGGCTCCGGGCAAGTTTCCAGTGGCGCTAACGGTGTACACCCTGAAAGACAAGATGGTTCATCTGGAAGAGGTGATTCGGCGCAGTTGGAGCAACGTCCAGTACCTGACCTGATCGGTATCAGGTCGTCCAGGTCAAGCGCGTCAGGGTGGGCGTTCAACGGGGCAGGGGATCCGAAGCAGGGGGGGTGATGGCGCCATAAAACCAAGCCATGGCGCGGGCGTAAGGCGTTTCGCCCGTGCGGGTTTGCACGCTCACCACGGTGTGCAGAGCCTCGGTCTTGAGGACATGTCCGCGTTCGGTCACCACACCGGAGAATCCCCCATTTCCTGCGCGAAGAATGGGCTTTTGCGACTCCAGCGCCCGGGCCTGCAGCATCTGGACGATCAGGCCGTCCAGCGTTGCGCTGTGAATCCAGGACTCACTGGACGCGTTGAGCAAGGTACCGGCCGTTAAAAGGCGGGCGTTCACGATCATCGGGTCAGAAATTTCACTGCAAATGGCGGCGGCCAACCTGAAGCCAGGCATCTCAAAAGGCGCCGTGTCGCCCATTCCCGCCGGAAGAAAGTTGGCGTTGGGATAGGCCGAAAACAGGCTGTAGACCCAGGCGATCACTGCGTTGGCGCTGGTTTGCTCGGTAAACGGAATGAGCGATTCCTTGGGGCGTCGACGGACTGAGCCTTCAGGGCCAAGGTGAATCATGGCATTGGTGGCCCCTTGAATCACGCGTTGGGCCGACACCAAGGAGTCTGGCGCACCAACGATTTGGTGGTTGCCCGAGCGCTTCACCGCAGCCATCACCTCGGCTCGCCAATCTTTCGGATATTCAAAGGCCGGGTGCACAAGAAAGAGCTCGGGGTACAGGGTGGCAACCGCGTCGGTTCGCTGCGCCAAATCCAGAAGCAGACCCTGGGCCGCTGCCTGGGCCTCGGGCGTGTACTTCTGGCCTTCAAAAAGCGAGGTGTGTACCAGCCTGACAGGCTGAGGTCGATCCAGGGCATGGGTCCAGTGCCAAGTGCGGGCCAGGAGGCACAATCCGATCAAGCCGGCAGCCAAAGCCAGGAGCCAGAAGCTGGGAGGGGTGTGGGCCAATGCCCCCTCTCCACGGGTTCTGGTGCGTGCAAGCAGCGATTGAAGCCCGGCCACCAGCAGGCCCACCCAGAACACGGTCAACGCCGATACGCCCGGGGTGCCCACAAGGGCGTACATGCCCGACATCCAGGGGTTGGCCGTTTGGCTGTAGCCCAGGGAGCCCCAGGTGGAGCCAAGGCCCAGGCAAACGCGCATGACGTCACCGGTCAGAAAAGCAGTCGCCAGCATGAAACAATGGGTGAGCTTGCCATCCAACGGCTGGAAGTTTGGACGCAACCACTTCACCAACAGGCCCAGACCCCAATAACTCACGGCATAGCTCGCTGCGAACAGCGAAAAGACGATGAGCATCAATGGAATTGACCAAGCAAACGTCCACTCTCCGGGCGACTGCAGCGCCCAGATCATCCAGCCCAAGGCAAACAGAAAGTAAACCAGCAACCAGCAAAACAGCCACGCCGTGTTGCGCAACAGGCGAGAGCCCATGTTCCAGATCAGGCAACCCAACGCCAGCGGAACCGAAATGAAGGCCCAATCGCCTGCGGTGGACAGCCCGGCAGCCACTGCAGAGCCCATGACCAAAAGGGCGCGAAGAAAGACTGAGGCGCGCATGTCAATTCACATTGGGGGGCTGTGGGCGGGCCGTTGAAACCGAACGCAATCGGGCATACCTGCCGGCAAAACGTCCGAAACGGTCGCGGTGACTCTCAAGATCAAGAGCGACAGGTGCATGCGGTAGGCCGGTCATCCGAACAATTATGCGTGGGCGCATCAACGCTCGATCTGGCGGGCTACTGCCCGGCAAGTGCGTCAAGCAGATTGTTGTTTCCATCTGTCCAGACGATTGGACCATGGGGCAGCCTGCCAGCGCTGAGCCGATGGCCGTTGCTCATCCATGGGCTGTTGCGGTAGGGTGCAGGGTCTTTCACCATGATCACCCAGTCGGAGCCTCTTTGCCGGTCGCCATCGCCGGGTGAGTGAACATGAAACCCCTCCCAGCCCAGAGCATTGGCGGCTCCCAGCAAGACGGGGCGAAGATTGAGGTACTTGTTCGATATATGCACCGCGAGGATGCCGTTTTCGACCAGTTGAGACCGGTAGACCTGAAAAGCTTCCAGCGTCAACAGGTGCATGGGAATAGCGTCGCCAGAAAAAGCGTCTACGGCCAATAGTTGCAACTTTGCCTGATCCGGGTTGGCCTTTCCCTGCGTCAGAACCAGTCGGGCGTCACCTTCCACAACGTCGACCTTGCTCTTTGTTTTCTCCAGGTAGCTGAACAACGTCTGGGCAACTTGAATACTTTGCGGGTTGATTTCGTAGAAGGTGAAGTGATCGCCCCCCCGACCGTACGCCGCGAGTACGCCCGCCCCCAATCCAATCACGCCCACCCGCCGTGGAGAGCTGGGTAGCGATTCAATGGCCATTCCAATCCCGCTGGTCGAGCCGTAGTAGTCACCGGGCGACTGGGCGTCGGTAACAGGCTCGAGGACTTGTGAACCGTGTTCTATGGCGCCGTTGAACAACCGCCGCGTCAGCCTGCCATTGGATTCTTGAGCATCAATCACTGACAACACGCCGTAGAAATTGCGCATTGAGGCGCGCGTTGACGCATCATTGCGACCCCATTTCGCAACACCCAAGGCGGCGCAAAGCACCACCGAAAGGAGCAGTGCGGTCGAGATCAGGTAGGCGTCGAGCCTCTTGCCGAGGTGTTTGCGCAAGACCCAGAACGCGGTTGCGGCAACCGTCAACGTCAAGACCTCGAGCTCGTGAAACCCAGTCATGGTCACCGGAGCTATCAGGCTGCCAAACAGGCCTCCGAGTGCCCCACCCAGGCTGACCGCCATATAGAAACGCGTCAGGTATCTGGAAGCAGGTTTCCTGATGCTGAGCTCTCCATGCAAGAACCAGCAGCAGACAAACAAGCCAACGGTATTGATCGTCACCGAAACGGGTAATGAAATTTCGCTGGTAGTGGCGCGCTGGGTCAGCAAAATCAAGGCGGGGAAAAACACCATGGGAACCATCACCAATCGATGGCTGTACCAGCGATCGCTGTCGAAAGTCACCACGAACGAAAACAGGTAGACCGCCAGCGGCAAAATCCAGAAAAGGGGAATACTGGCGATATTGAGGGTTATGTTGAGGGTCACAGCGACCAACAAGGCTGTCCCCAACGCGGCGAACCCAATCCAAACCCAGTAGTCTGAGGTCTTCGGCAAATCATGCTTGGCGCCCTGTTCAGAAGAACTGGACGCTGGCGACCATCGGCTGCTTTGGGTTGCATAAAGCCATACGGTCGCGACGCTCAGAATGGCGAAGACCCCATAAGCGCAGCTCCATATTTGCAGTTGGCGCTGCACAGGGAGCCAGCGCTCGACGGTGAAGGGATAACTGACCAAAGCCAGCAGCGACGCGATATTCGAAATCGCATAGAGCCGGTAAACATTCACACCCAAGTGCGCCTCGGCGAAAAACGACTGCAGCAATGGACCTGTGGACGCAAGAAGCAAGTAGGGCAGGCCTATCGACAGGGTCAGCATCAGCAGTACCTGGAGCGCCGGGTCAGCGGTCCAACCTGCCTTTCCATAGCCGTCTAGCGCCACTGGCAGCAGAACCAGTGACAGCAACAATACGGCTATGTGAAGCCAGCCCTTTTGCTGGGTGTCAAACCAATGCCCCAGGCGATCGGCATATACGTAACCGACCAAGAGAAAGAATTGAAAGAACAGCAGGCAGGCGGCCCACACGGCCGACGTGCCACCAAAGCGTGGAAGCAGTACTTTCGCTGCCATCGGTTGCACAAGGAAGAGCAAAAATGCTGAAAGAAACAGGGTGGAAATCAGAACGGTTCGCTTGATCATTTCGTTCGTTTTCCCTACAGGGTTTAACTGTTGAAAGCATTGTTATGCACCCTTGGTGAAGCCTCATGGTCCCTATTTGTGTGCCAAAAATCAACCGCCAACCCTTCGGTAGATAGCCATCAGGGCCAGAATGCCGTGGCCAGGGTCGTTGTGCTTCTGAGGATTATGAAACATGAATCGTTAAGTATTCATGTTTGGGGGCTCTGAACGGCGGGCTGGCAACATATCAATGCCTTCGACTACCCATGCAGAACGTCGGCGTTCGGCCTTCATCTGCAGCACGCCTCCTGCTTGCGCAGTCCCTGTCCTACAGCATTACGTCGTGGCGGCGTACACGCCATGTGACGCAGCCCTCCTACGATGGATGTTCAATTACGTAAGGAGCAACGTCATGAACACCGTCATTTACATCGTGGGCCTAATCGTCGTGGTTGGCTTCTTGCTGAGTTTCTTCGGTCTGCGCTGAAGCCCGGACCGGACCTTGGCGCAAGCAAGGCCGTGAGACAAACCTGGGGCTTCTCTAACTGCGATGTGGAATTCACCCGCTCGCCGAGATCAACATCCACTTCCCGTTCGTTGATGGCCCTGGCCGGTCAGACCATCTGTCCCGATTCTTGAGCTTTTAGACATTGGATGGGTTCGGGAGTCGTCGACAGCAGCAACTGGGGGAGATTCTTTACGCCCGAGATCGTTGCGGCTCCCAAAAACCGCGTTGATTTCGGCTATCGTGTCGACGACATGAACCGTTTTCAAAGACAAGACCGCCCCAGAGCCCCTGTGCAACCAAGCAGGAGACATGAATCCTTGTCAGAGCAACGCTATGCAGACATGCTCAAAAGCGCCAGCGCCTTGTTCGCGTCTGCTGATGTCGATACCGAAAGTGAGAAGCGAGCCGCCATCGATGAGATCAACGAGCTCATGACTCAGCACGGCTTGACCGTTGATGATTTGCGGTAGTCCCGGATTCGGATCTGGTCTGGCAGGCAAACGCCTGGCGCTGAGCCGATGTCCCAATGGATTGGGGCGAAATGATTGCGCGCTCCTGCTTCGAGGTGACCGGTCACGCAGGGCCGAAATAGCGGGCCGCCTGCGACTTGCCACACCCTGCTTTCCTTGAACGGTGGCTGCGCGGGTCTGGTGACGTTCGCTTGCACCGTTGGCGCAGGCACGACTTGCGGTACCGTTGCGGTCCCAGGCGGTACCTGTCCGACCCGGGCGCTGTTCGCCCTCCGGTTGGGGTGCGCGCTGAATGGCCGATACGGCATCGAAGTTTTGCCTGAGATCGCCTGAACACCGTTTGTCTCAATCCCACACGAGGATCCCCATGTCGGCTCAAGCAGAACCCGCCACCACACAACGCCTGGAGCTCGCGCTAGCGGCCATTGCACAGTCGGGCGAAGAGGGGCGTCTGACCTTCACCCGCCTGTATGAGATCGATGCACGCGCAGCGGCTACCGCCGCCGATGCGCGCTTGCGCGCCGGGCACAGCCTGGGCCCTCTCGATGGTCGGCTGGTGTCCATCAAAGATTTGTTCGACGTGGCCGGCGAACCCACCACGGCCGGTTCGGCGATATTGCGAGACGCACCGCCGGCCGCGCACGATGCGGTTGTGGTGCGGCGCCTGCGTGCTGGCGGCGCTGTGATTGTGGGCAAAACCAACATGACGGAGTTTGCATTTTCTGGTGTTGGCATCAATCCGCACTACGGCACGCCCGGCAACAGCCATGATGCCGCGCGCATTCCGGGCGGGTCTTCGTCCGGCGCCGGCATTTCGGTTGCGCGGGGTTTCGTTGACATTGCCATCGGTTCGGACACCGGAGGCTCGGTGCGCATTCCCGCCGCCTTGAACGGGATCGTGGGTTTCAAGCCCAGCCAGGCCCGCGTGCCTCGCGGCGGCGGGTTTCCTTTGTCGTACTCGCTCGATACCGTCGGACCCCTGTGCCATAACGTGGCCGACGCTTTGGCAGCGGACACGGTCCTCTCGGGTGTTGAGCATTTGCCTGGTGCCTCTCGGTCTGTTCGTGGCCTGAGGCTGGGCATCCCGCGAGGCGTGTTGTTCACAGAAACGCAGGCCGAGGTGTTGGCAGCCTTTGAGCGAGCGATTGAGCGACTGGGTGCTGCCGGTGCCCGGATCAGCGACGAAACGCTGGACGACCTGTTGGGGGAGCCTTTCCGCCTTCAGGAGCAAGGCACGTTGGTCGCCGCCGAAGCCGCGTCTATCCACCAGCACCTGATCAAAGACCGGCCCGAAGCCTACGACCCGATGGTGCTGGGGCGCATCCGCCGCGGCGAAACGATGAGCGCGGCGGCTTACATCAGCCTGGTGCAGGCCAGGATGAAACTGTTGCCCCGTATCGATGCGCGAATGACCGACTTTGATGCGCTGCTGTTGCCAACCGTACCGATGCTGGCGCCGCGTATCGATGACCTGTCGCAAGAGAGTGCCTTCATGCGCGCCAATATGCTGTTGCTGCGCAACCCTTCGGTCTTCAACTTTTTTGATTTGCCGGCGCTGTCGTTGCCAGCCCCTACCGGGATTGGACTGCCGGTAGGTCTGATGCTGGTTGGGCGCCGCGGAGGTGACCGCGACTTGCTGGCGATCGGTTCGGCCATTGAGGCCTTGCTGAGGCCTGTGGATGGCGAGGCGCTACAAACGGAATGTTGATGTTTGTCTACTGAACCGGGTCAAGGCCAAGCCCACAGTCAGCCATCATTCGACGCTTTGCGGCTCCGGCCTTGCCCTGGACTCGTTCAACATCTTGCGAAGTCCTTCGATCACCAGTACCCCCACAGCGGCAAAAACCAACCCATAAGTCCACCACTGCTCGGGCAGCACGCGCTCACCCAGCAGCATCGCCACCATCACCAGCAGCACCGGTTCGACATAGGTCAACAGGCCAAACAAGCCCATGGGCAACCAGCGGCTGGCTGCCATGTACAAAGCCAGCGCCGTCGCGCTCAGCACACCCAGCAAGGGCAACAAGGCCAGCAGCACAGGATGCGAATCCAACTGCAACAAGCTCGATGGCGCACGCAGCATGAACCACAAACCCGCTGGCACCAAAAGGGTCATGTCCAGCCAATGACCGCCAAGGTGACCGGTGCCCAGGCGGCGGCGCAACATGAAGTAAAGCGGGTAACCCAGCGCCACCACCAAGGTCTCCCAAGACAGCCCGCCGACGCGCAGAGCTTCGTGCGCCACACCCGCTGCGGCCAATGCAGTGGCCAGTTTCTGCCCTGTCGACAACCGCTCTCGAAAAACCAGACACCCGGTCAACACCATCACCAGAGGCAATAAAAAGTAGCCGAGGGAAACGGGCAGCGCCCTGCCATGCAGCGGCGCCCACATGAACAGCCACAGCTGCACACCCAACAGCGCCGCACAAACCAGCAGCATGGCCCCGTATTTCCAGCTGGCTCGGGCGTGTACCAGCAAATCGGCGACCCGCCCGCCTTGGCCACGCCACAGCAACATGGCGGTTGTGAACGGCCAGGTCAGGATCACGCGCCAGCCAAAGATCTGTTCGCCATCCAGCGGCAGCAGCAGCGGGGACAAGTAGTAAATCCCGCCGAACAGGACCGAAGCCAGAACAGACGCAGCAATTCCTTTCAACACAAGAACAGGGTGCTTTCAAAAATGATGAGGGGGATGGCTTAAAACGGGTGCGCTGCGAACGGGTGGCCTGCACGAACAGGCTCAGACGCCCGTGCCAGGCACCATTGTCGGCGACAAGCTGAACCGCCCTGGGGCGATTCTGAGGACGCAGAAAGCCCTGAGCACTTCAGGGCTTTCTGCGAAGGAAGCTAGACGACTGGTCTACTTGGATGACAATGGCGCCATGGGTACCGACCAATCACCGACCAAAGACCACATCCTCAATTGCGGCGAGCGACTCATCGCCAGCAAGGGATTTGTCGGGGTGGGGCTGTCCGAAATCCTGACCGCGGCCAGTGTGCCCAAAGGCTCGTTCTATCACTACTTCAGTTCAAAAGAACGGTTTGGCGAAGAGCTCCTCAACCGCTACCTGGATGACTACGTGGCCCAGCTCGATGACGTGCTCAAGGCCGACGGCGCTTCGGCCCGTTCGCGTTTGATGCGCTATTGGTCGTCCTGGAAGGTCAGCCAGTGCGAGGTTTCCGACAGCAGCTGCCCTGAACCCCAGACGGGCTCCAAATGCCTGATCGTGAAACTCAGCGCAGAAGTGGCCGACATCTCTGAATCCATGCGGCTGACCTTGCGTGGTGGCACCGACCGTGTCGTGCAGCGCATCGCCCAATGCCTGGAAGATGCACGCCTGGATGGCTCCGTCGCGCCCGGCCTGGATGCGGCGGAAACGGCCTTGACCTTGTATGAGCTCTGGTTGGGCGCCAGCCTGTTGGCCAAGTTGCGCCGCGATGGCACGCCGTTTGATCACGCACTGATCAGCACCGAGCGGGTGCTGGGCCCGGCCGCAAACTGAGGTTGACCCGAACAGCCTCTTCACTTTGTCTATCAAGCTAGTTGACCGGTCTACTCCAACGCGGAGCCGACCTTCCTATTTCATTCACGCCAAAAAACACCATGTTGAACTTCGACTTCCAGAATCCCACCCACATCCTCTTCGGCAAGGACCGCATCGCCGACATCGGCAAGCACGTGCCAGCCGACGCCCGCGTATTGATTCTGGTGGGGGGCGCCAGTGCCGAAAAAACGGGCACGCTGGCTGAGGTGCGCCAGGCCCTGGGCGGCCGCCAGCACAGCACCTTCAGTGGCATTGAGCCCAATCCGAGCTTTGAAACCGCCATGAAAGCGGTGCAGGTGGTGCGCGAGCAAGGCTTTGACTTTCTGCTGGCTGTGGGCGGCGGCTCCGTCATTGATGCCACCAAATTCATTGCAGCCGCAGCCCCATTCGAAGGCGACCCGTGGAAAATTCTGACGAGTTGGGGCGCGGACATCACCCAGGCGCTGCCATTTGGCACCGTGCTGACCCTGCCCGCCACCGGATCGGAAATGAACAACGGCGGCGTCATCACCCGCCACGATATCGGTGCCAAGCGCCCATTTCGCAGCAACAAGGTATTCCCGCTGTTTTCGGTTCTGGACCCCGCCAAAACCTACACCTTGCCGATGTCCCAGATCGCCAATGGCGTCGTGGATGCCTTTGTGCACACCATCGAGCAATACCTGACCTACCCGGTCAATGCGCCGCTGCAAGACCGCTTTGCCGAAAGCCTGCTGCAGACCTTGGCCGAGATCGGGCCGCGCCTGCTGAGCGCGCCCGAGCCCGTCTATGACGACCGCGCCACACTCATGTGGAGCGCCACGCTGGCCTTGAATGGGCTGATCGGATCCGGCGTACCGCAAGACTGGGCCACCCACATGATTGGCCATGAGCTGACCGCCCTGCACAACATTGACCACGCCCGCACGCTGGCCATCGTGCTGCCGTCCATGCTGGAAGAACGCCGCGTGCCCAAGCGCGACAAGTTGCTGCAATATGGCGAGCGTGTCTGGGGCATCACCACCGGGACCGACGACGAACGCATCACCGCCGCCATTGCCAGAACCCGGGCCTTCTTTGAGACCATGGGCATTGGCACCCGCCTGAAGGATTACGGCCTGGGCGCTGAGGTGATCGACGTCGTGGTTCACCAACTGGAAGAACACGGCATGACCCAGCTCGGCGAACACCGCGACATCACACCAGCCGTCAGCCGCCGCATTCTTGAAGCCGCGCTCTGACTCCCTTTCGACCAACGCGTTTCACAGCGCAACATGACCCCAAACCGCTGCATCGAATTCCCCAGCGGCGCAGCACGCAGGCTGACAAGGGAAAGACCATTTTCCGTGCCGCCGCAGACCCATTCCCCTCAGCAGACTCACCCCCAACTACCAAGGAAATGACATGAAGAAGATATTGATGGTTTTGACCTCGCACGACCAACTCGGCGACACCGGCGCCAAGACCGGTTTCTGGCTGGAAGAGTTCGCCGCACCCTATTACGCATTCAAGGATTCGGGCGCTGCCATCACCCTGGCGTCGCCGCTGGGTGGTCAACCCCCACTGGATCCCAAAAGTGATGACGCGGGCTCCCAAACCGAAGCCACCCTGCGGTTCAAGGCAGACACCGCGGCCCAGGCCGTGCTGGCCAGCACACTCAAACTGAAAGATGTGTCCGGGACCGACTTTGACGCCGTGTTCTACCCCGGTGGCCACGGTCCCCTGTGGGATCTGGCCGAAGACCCGACTTCCATCGCCCTCATCGAAGCCATGCTGAACGCCGGCAAGCCCGTTGCCGCCGTGTGCCATGCGCCTGCGGTGCTGCGCCACCCCAAGGCGGGCGATGGTGCTTCTGTGGTGAACGGCAAGAACGTGACCGGCTTCACCAACACCGAAGAAGCCGCCGCAGGGCTGACAGAAGTGGTGCCGTTTCTGGTGGAAGACATGCTCACGCAAAACGGTGGCGTCTATTCCAAGGCTGCCGATTGGCACCCCCATGTGGTGACCGATGGCCTGTTGATCACCGGTCAAAACCCGGCGTCTTCCGAGCCTGCGGCTCAGGCCTTGCTCAAAGCACTGGCTTGATCCTGCCGCCCTCGGCCTTCGTGGAGGCAGAGGGCATGTCAGGTCTCCAGCGCGGGGACCTGACGGGCGGGTTGCCGATAGCCGCTTGCCTCAGCTTGTGCCGTTGAAACGTCTCCCGCGATCACCGCGCAGTTACTGCGTCGCCTGGTTCAGGGTGATCAGATACTTGGCGCCCGTGGCGCGTTGTGCATAAGCAGAAATCACGTCCACATCCAGCGCTTGCGCGAGAGAAATCTGGTGTGAATAGTGGCTTGCAAAAGTGGTCTTCAGTTCTGATGCCACCCGGGCGCGCAGCTTGGCCACTTCCGCCTCCCCGATCTTCTGCAAGAACGGAAACAAGAGCCAGCCGCCGATACCCCAGGTCATGCCAAAGCTGCGGGTGATCTCCGTCGGGCTCAAGTCCAGACCGCCATAGACGTAAACCTGTTTGAGGACATAAGACCCATAGCGGTTGTATTCTTTCGCGCCCCGGCTGATCGCGACCTCCATGCAATTCAAGATTTGACCGGCCAGTTTCCCGCCGCCGATGGCGTCGAAAGCCAGTGTGGCTCCCGTTTGTTCAATCGCTGTCGTCAAATCAGCGATAAAGGTCGGTGATGACGAATCGCAGATGTGGGTTGCACCTTGCTCACGAAGCAGGGCCGCTTGCTCGGGTTTGCGCACAATATTCACAAGTCCAATGCCGTCCTGAATGCAAATGCGGTTGAGCATTTGTCCCAGGTTGGAGGCACCCACGGTGTGCACCAAAGCCTTGTGGCCTTCGCGGCGCATGGTCTCGGTCATTCCCAATGCGGTCAAGGGATTGACGAAGCAAGAGGCGCCTTCCGCAGCGGTCGCGTCCTGCGGCAATGGCAGGCACTGATTGACCGCGATCGTGCGGTACTGCGCGTACATTTCGCCGCCCAAAACAGCCACCATTTTGCCCAGAAGCGCTTGCGCCGCAGGGCTGCTTCCAGCCGCAACGACCACGCCAGCGGCTTCATTGCCTGCTGGCAAAGATTGCCCAAGGCGTGCCGCCATCGCTGGCATGAGCCGCTCCGGAATGTTTGCGGTGACCACCGGACGCTCAGGCGTGCCAGAGGCTTTGGCTGTGCTCATGTCCGCGGCACCAAACAACAGGCCGATATCGGATGGGTTGATGGGCGCAGCCTGAATCTGCACGACCACTTCGTCGGGTCCCGGCGCCTGTGTTGGCACCTCCACAAGGGACAGCTCCAAGCTGCCCTCAGGCTTGACGAGCGTGCGCAGCTGCAAGCCGCTGGTGGGGTATTTTTCGGTCATGGGATCTCCAAAATTCGGTTGAGTCGCCACTGGTGGGATGGAAACTGGCTGGTTTGAGCCAGGCCACCACCGTAGGTGGGTGGCATGGCGAGTGGTCAGACGTAGTTTGCACCAGCCTCTGCCCGGTTGATGTAACCGAGGGGTCCCATCGAGCAGGGGGCGCCGAACCAGCGCACACTTGCCGCATTGGGTGCGCCAGAGAAGCGGCAGCGACCTGTTTCAAGGACCACATGCGAAGCTGATCGGGGATGCGGGCGTTGGACGGTATGTGCCAATAGAAGGCGTTGTGAAAGTCTGACCTGGCGCCTCGGCCTCTGCGAAGTGCAGGGCGTGTCGACGCCTCTCCAGCCCGCGGAGGCGTTTGGCCGTTGCTATGATGTGGACCGACTTGACCGAGCCGAACAGGCGGCCGCAAATGTTCCCACAATACCTGTTTGCGCACCAAGCGAGCCATCTCAGCCATCTGGGGTTTTTGAGTCTTTGTGGCCACGGGCTATCTTGATGGCTCAGGGGCCCCGCGCACTCCATCAGACACCAGGCATGAACCAGTCCAGTTTTGAATTTGATCCGCCGGCCTCCGCGCCGAAGCCGGTATCGAAGCCCACCCGTGTTGTAGCAGCGCCGAAGTCTGCGCCAGCATCCGCGCCTGCTCCAACGCCGGCTCCGGCCACAGACGCTTCGTCGACTCCGTCGCTGGCCGATGGGGCTGCATCGGCTTCAAGCTGTGCGAGCGATCTGGAGACCATGGCCCGTCAGCTGGAGCAGACCCCGGACTACAAGGTGCTGCGCCGGTTGGTGCCGGTGACCGACTATGGCCCGCAGCCCGCGTCTGAAGCCTCAACGGGCGACAGGTCGCCCAGTGTGTGCCGTGTGCTGGTGCTGGACACCGAAACCACCGGTTTGTCTCACCAGGCCGACAAGATCATCGAGCTGGCCATGCTGGTGGTGCATGTGGACATGCGCAGTGGTTTGCCCTGGGGACCGGTTGAGCTGTTTGAGGGGTTCGAAGATCCCGGCATACCGATACCGGCCGTGGCCAAGGAAGTCACCGGCATCAGCGACGACATGGTCAAAGGGCACCGGCTGGACGATGCGGCGGTGCAGGCCATGGTGGATCGTGCCGATCTGATCGTGGCCCACAACGCCGGATTCGACCGCCCCTTTGTAGAGGCACGGTTTCCGGGGTTCGCAGCCAAGCCCTGGGCGTGTTCATTCATGGACATCGACTGGAAGGCGCTGGGTGCGGGTTCGGCCAAGCTGAGTGCGCTGGCCAGCGATCGGGGCTGGTTTTACGATGCCCACCGGGCGTTGGTGGATTGCCACGCCCTGCTGCAGGTGTTGACGCGGCCCTTGGGGGCCACGGCGGTGACCGGCCTGAGCCGGTTGATCGAGGCGGCCTCGCAGTCCAGCTACAAGTTGCGAGCCATCGGGGCGCCTTTCGAATCCAAGGATCTGCTCAAGGCCCGCGGTTACCGGTGGGACGCCGAAGGGCGGGTCTGGACTTGCAGCCTGCCCAGCGAAGAGCGCCTGGACGCCGAGCTGGAGTGGCTCAAGGCAGAGGTGTATGGCCGGCGCCAGGCGAGGTTGCAGGTGGAGGCGCTGGAGAGCCTGGTGCGTTATTCGGCGCGTTCGGGTGTGGCTTCCGAGCGCAGCTTGCCGTCTTGATCCGGTGTGCCCTCTGGCTCTGGCGTGTCTTCCCAGGGTGACTGCAAAGCTTCTGCTTCCGTTCGGTACATCTTCAGCCCCGGGCCCAGGTTCAGGTGGCCCGCAGCCTTGAGCACTTTTTCTACGGGCAGCTTCAGCCCGACCAGGTGCAGGGTGATGTCTTGCGCGGCCAGTTGGGTCCGCAGGGTGCCGAAGGCTTCTGCGCCGGTGGCGTCGATCCAGTTGATCGGGTGAGCGACCAGCATCACGTGGCGGGTATTTGGGTGTTGGGCCAGGTACTGGGTGATGGCGCGCTCGAAGCCGTTGACCGTGGCGAAATCCAGCGCGGCGTCCATGCGCAGTGCGTAGGTGGTGGGGCCCAGGACCGGCAGGTTCCAGAGGTGGCGGTCGCGCAGGCTGCCGTCGGGGTGCAGGCCCACTTCGATGATGCGGGGGTGCAGGCGCATGAACAGAAAATGGCTGAGGGCCATCACGACGCCGGCGAGCACGCCCCAGTACAGGCGCGGTGCGGACACGATGGTGATCACAAAGGTGATGATGGCGATGCCGGTTTCCACGCGCGACACCCGCCACAGCCGGACGAAATCACCTGGGGCGATGAGCCCTTGAACCGCGGCCACCACGATCGCGGCGAGCACGGCCATGGGCACATGGTGGAGTGCTGGCGTGAACAGCAAGGCCAGGGCCACCACGGCCACCGAGAACAGCACGGACCAACCGGTGCGCGCCCCTGCGTAGCGGTTGAGGGCGGAGCGGGAAAACGAGGTGCTGGTGGGGAACGCGCCGCTCAGGCCCGAGGCGATCTTGCCCAGGCCATGGCCGATGAGGTCTTGCTCGCGGTCCCAGCGCTGGCCCTGGTCTCGGCTGTCCACCCGTGCGCTGGAGGCTGTTTCAAGGAAACTCACGAGCGTGAGCACCAGGGTGGGCAGCACCAGCTGGCTCAAGGTGTCCCAGCCCGGCCAGCCGGGCAGGTAGATCCCGGGCAGGCCTTGCGGCAGATCCCCGATGACGGCACCACCATGGGCCTCGAAGCCTGTCCATGCGCTGATGGCGGAGGTGATCACCACCAGCAGCAAGACCGTCGGAAACGATTTTCTGAAACGCCGGGCCACCAGCAAGGCGAGGTAGGCGCCCACGCCGAAGGCCAGCGTGGCGACATGGAAACGGGGCTCAATCAGCTGGGCCAGCCAACCGCCCTGCAGCCCAAGCAAACCGGGTAACTGCGACGCGATGATCAGCACCGCCGCGCCCTGGGTGAAGGCCATGAGCACCGGGGCGTTGACCAGGCTGAGCAGCCAGCCCGAGCGCACAAAGCCCAGACCGATCTGCAGCAGGCCCGAGAGCAAGGCCAGCCAGACCGCCAGCTCGATCCAGCGTGCGCTCCCGGGCTCGGCCAGCCCGGCCAGCGAGGCACTCACCAGCAGACACGACAGGGCGGTGGGGCCGACCGACAAGCGCGGCGAGGCACTGAACAAGACGGCGATGAGCGCCGGCAACATCGACGCGTAGATGCCGGTAATGAGCGGCATACCGGCCAGGCTGGCGTAAGCGATTCCCTGGGGGACAACCATCAGCCCCACGGTGATGCCGGCCAGGGCTTCGTTGCGCAGCAGGCTGGTGGTGGGCCGCTCCCATTGCAGGAAAGGCAGGCGCATCAGCCAAGAATGAAGGGTTGACATGGGTCGATGTTAAGGGCTGGGGTCGGGTGGGGCGGCGATGGCATGGGCCAGGGCGGGGCCGATGGCCTGCATGACCACCTTGATGCGCATGGTTTGGCTGAGTTCTTTGTGCGTGATGACCCACAAAGGGGTGCGCAGGCCGCCGATGGCTTCGGTCAGGGGTTGCAGTTCGGGGCAGCTGCGCTCCAGAAAGGCGGGCAGCAGGGCGATGCCCAGGCCTGCGCGCAGCATGGCCAGGGCGTGTTCGAAGCTGTCCACCCGCAGGACCACCGAGCTGTCGGGCACTTCGTCGAGCAGCCAGCGGTCGAATTTCAGCTCGCGTGCGTCGCTTTCGAAGGCGATCCAGCGGCGCTGGCGGGCCAGGGTGGTGTGCTTTTGCAGACGGGGCTGGATGCCCGGGCGCTTGAGGCCGTAGACCTTGAAATCGAGCTGGGCGAGCTGGCGCCCCACGAGCCAGTCGGGCACGGCGTCGGAGATGCGCAGGGCGACGTCGGCTTCGCGGCGTGTGAGGCTCACGAGGTCGCGGGTGGAGAGCAGCTCCACCTTGACGTCGGGAAATGCGCTGGCGAACTGGCCCAGCACCTGTGGCAGGGCGTGAGCGGTCAAGACGCCGGCGGCGGTGATGCGCACATGACCCTGGGGGCGGAGGTCTTGTCCGATCACCCGCATTTCGGCCGCGCGCGCGGCTGGCGCCATGTGTTCGGCGGCCTGGATCAGCTCTTCGCCGGCCGCCGTGGCCGTGTAGTGCCCCCGCAAGCGGTCAAACAGCCGCGCGTTGAGGCGCGTTTCGATGGCCGCCAGCTTGCGCAACAGCGTGACATGCGACAGCGCCAGCGTTTCAGCCGCCCGCGACAACTGGCCGATGCGGGAGATCACCCACACGACCTCAAAATCGCCCCAGTTCAGCAGCGGCCGAACCTGACTGTTAGAGACGCCATCGTTGGACACTGGTTGCTCGGACGCGGTCGCCTTGGTTTTCATTGTTGAAAATCCAGTTGTTCAATTTTGGACTTTGATTATCGTAATTGAGCGAATAACATCAAAGTATTCTTTTAACTTTTGCCCAAGGAGCTCTCATGGAACGCATCAGCCATGCCCTGGCCTGGGGCGCTGTGGCCTTGACCGTGCTGTTCGCCGGTCTGAACTGGTCAGCGCTCACCGCCACAACCAACCTCAACTTCCTGTTCGCCGACGTGCAAGCCCCGATGGGGCTGATCCTGCTGGGGTTGGCCGGGGTGTTTGTGACCTTGTTTCTGATCGCCACGCTCTATAGCCGGGTGACCGGACTGCTCGAAACCCGACGCCTGCACAAAGAGCTGCGCAGCGCCCAGCAGATGGCGGACCGGGTAGAAGGCTCGCGCTTTGACGCGCTGCAGAAAACCATGCTGGAGGAATTCCGCGCGCTCAACGCCCGGCTCAACCAGCTGGAGGCGCCGAAAACCACCTTGCCCGTTGCCCCTGCTGCCGTTGATCGGATGTGAAGGTGCCGCGGCATTCCCATGTGCCAGAGCCTCGGCGCCACGAGGCGTCAGGCCAGGCGTTGAAGTCGCAGACCTCGGGGTTGGAGCAGCTGGATGCTGAACTGCTGGATGAGCTGACCCGACGGCTGGAATCCATCGGCCGCAGCTACAGCGCGCTGGCCCAGCAAGTGGGGGCCTTGTACATCAAGGCCGACGGGTCGGGGCTGGACAGTTTCACCCGAGCGCTGGACCGGCCCATGCGCAACGCATCGACCGACCAGCAGAGCTTCGAAGCCTTGCTGGATGCCACGCAGCAGGCGAGGCAAGATCGGGACGGGTGAGCCAGCCAAACTGAAGGTGGCGCGATGGCCCGGTGCGCGGGTCCGCTTTGTGGCAAGCTCAAGCGAGCGCTGCATGCGCGGCGCCCCTGGATGAACCGCCGCCATACTGGTCTCTCTTCATTCCCCGCTTTTTGTTGAGGTCCATGCAAACCAACCAGCTTCTCATCCTGTCTATTCTGGCGGTCGCGGTCGGCATGTTTGCCTGGGGCCGCTGGCGCCATGACATGGTGGCTGCGGGTGCCCTGCTGGCTTGCGTGGTCACCGGCCTGCTGCCCGCGCGCGAAGCCTTCCTCGGGTTCGGACATCCGGCCGTTATTTCTGTGGCCTGCGTGTTGATCTTGAGCCGGGGTCTGCAGATCTCGGGGGCTGTGAATGTGTTGGCCCGGCATACCTTGCCCCAGCAGGCGGGTACGACGGTCAGCTTGCTGGCTTTGGTGGGGCTGGGCGCGTTGTTGTCGGGCTTCATGAACAACGTGGGCGCCATGGCGTTGCTGATGCCGCTGGCGATCCAGCTGGCGCGCCGCCTGCAGATCGCCCCTGGCCAGGTGCTGATGCCGCTGGCCTTTGGCACCATTCTGGGGGGCATGACCACGCTGATCGGAACACCGCCCAACCTGATCGTGTCGGGATTTCGGGCCGAGCGTGGCCTGGGCGGGTTTTCGATGTTCGACTTCACGCCGGTGGGGCTTGCCGTGGCTCTTGCAGGGGTGGCCTTTGTGGCTCTGGTGGGTTGGCGTTTGGTCCCGGTGCGCAAGCAGTCGGGGCTGGAGGGTTTTGAAACAGGGGCTTATTTGACCGAGGCCCGCGTGGTCGCTGACAGCTCCTCCATTGGCAAAGCGCTGTACGAACTGGACCCGACGCTGGATGCTGTGGGCGCTCAGGTGGTGGGGATGTCGCGCGACCACATGCGGGTCATCGCGCCTTACCCTGGGCGGCGCCTGCGCGAGGGTGACATTCTGGTGATCGAGGCCGAGGCGGAATCGCTGGCCAAGCTGCTGTCGTCGCTGGGCCTCAAGCTGGAGGAGTCGGGCCACCCTGAGCGGGCCGCTGCCGAAGCGCCACTCGAGGTGGATCCGTTGGTCGCGGCCAAGCATCCCGGTGCCGATGAGGCCGCCGCAGCAGCGACAAATGCCGAAGCCCCCACCCCCAACGACGAGCTTTCGAAGAGTGCCTCGCGCGACATTGTGCTGATGGAGCTGGCTGTGCGTCCCGGCTCATTGCTCGAGGGACGATCGGCCAGCGACATTCAGCTGCGCACCCGCTATGGCCTGAATTTGCTGGCGGTGTCGCGGCACGGCGAGCGCGCGCTCAAGCGCTTGAGGCTCATGGCCCTCAAACCCGGGGACTTGTTGTTGATGCAGGGGCCGGCTGAAGCGCTGGCCGAGTTTGCGTCAGACATGGGCTGCGTGCCCCTGGCCCAGCGCGAGCTGCAGATTCCCAACGTGCGCCGCGCCTGGATCGCCACCGGCATCATGGTGGCTTCGGTCGGTGCGGCGGCGCTGGGGTTGTTGCCGGCCGCCGTGGCCTTCGCGCTGGGGGTGCTGGCGTCCATGGCATTCCGGACAGTGCCCTTGCGCGCGGTATACGAGTCGATTGACTGGCCGGTCATCGTGCTGTTGGGGGCCTTGATCCCGGTGGCGGCGGTGATGGAGACGACAGGAACCGCCGATATGATCGCCCGCGTGTTGCTGGAAAACGTGGCCCAGGGCAGCCCGGTGGGGGCGCTGGTGCTGGTGCTGGTGGTCACCATGTTCCTGTCTGACCTGATCAACAATGCGGCCACGGCGGCGGTGATGTGCCCGATTGCCCTGGGCACCTCGGCCGCGCTGGGCGTGAGTGCCGACGCCTTTCTGATGGCTGTGGCCATTGGTGCGTCCTGCGCGTTTCTTACCCCCATCGGGCATCAGAACAACACCCTGATTCTGGGGCCCGGCGGCTTCCGGTTTGGCGACTATTGGCGACTGGGCCTGGCGGTGGAGGTGATCGTGGTTGCGATCAGCGTGCCCATGCTGCTGTGGATCTGGCCTCTGTGAAATCTATGAAAAGCAACAACGATATGGACCACGACCACGACCACGACCACGACGACCACGACCCCCATGACGATGACAACCACCCGGCCTCGCGGGCGGTCACCGACAGTGAGCGCATCATTGAAGCGCTGGATGCCGGGCGCAACAAGCGGGTGCGAAAGCTCATGGCCGGTTTGCACCCCGCCAAGGTCGCGGCCCTGATCGAACGGCTGGACGACCAACGGCGGGACGCCCTGTGGCAACAGGTGGATCCCGCGTTGGAAGGCCGCATATTGCCGCACTTGCGCGCCGAGCCACGCCAGCATTTCCGGGCGCTCGATGTGGAAGACCAGGCGGAAGATGCCGCAGACGTCATCGAGGCGGGCACGGCCGCGCGCGGGGGCGGCAAGACGATAGGCCATTTGCAGGCGGTGCGCGAAGCGCTGTCCGAGGGGCGTCTCAAGCGCGTGGGCAAGCTGCTGCACCGCACCCACCCGGCCAAGGTGGCGGGTCTGCTGGAGGCCTTGCCACCCGACGAGCGCCGTGAAGTCTGGAGCATGGTCGAGACCGATCGCGCGGGCAAGGTGCTGACCTTTCTGCATGAAGAGATTTGCGCGGCGCTGGCCCAGCAAATGGAGCCTGGCGATCTGGCCGCCAGTGCCCATTACCTGGAACTCGATGATCTGGTGGATTTGATCCAGTCGCTCCCAACGGCGCTGGGCGCCCAGCTGCTGGTGGCCACAGGCGGCAGCCGCCGACAGCAGCTCGAAGCGTTGCTGTCCTATCCCGAAGACACCGCCGGCGGTCTGATGAACGCCGATCCGATCGAGGTGCGGGCCGATGTGCGGGTGGGCACGGTGATGCGCTATCTGCGCTTGCTGGAGACCTTGCCGCCGCAAACCGACATGCTGATGGTGCTCGACCGCCATGGCCTGTACCAGGGCGTGTTGCGGCTGAGCACGCTGGTCACGGCCAACACCGATACGCGGGTATCCGACCTGATGCAGGAGGATGTTTCGGGGATTCCGGTGGACATGCCGGCGTCTGAGGTGGCCCAGTTGTTTGAGGACCACGACCTGTTGTCTGCGCCTGTGCTGGATGCGGCGGGGCGTTTGGTCGGGCGCATCACGGTGGATGATGTGGTCGATCAGATTCGGGAAGATTCCGATCGCACCGTGATGCAGATGGC
Organism: Hydrogenophaga sp. PAMC20947; assembly: GCF_004795855.1. Classification (NCBI taxonomy): domain Bacteria; kingdom Pseudomonadati; phylum Pseudomonadota; class Betaproteobacteria; order Burkholderiales; family Comamonadaceae; genus Hydrogenophaga; species Hydrogenophaga sp. PAMC20947. The sequence continues at coordinate 3,298,073 of NZ_CP039252.1, read as the reverse complement.
CGGTCTGGACCAGGAGGCCGACATGTTCGGCCCGGTGCTGGCGGGCTCGCGCAGCCGGGCGATGTGGCTGGGGATCAATCTGCTCACCGCCTTGCTGGCTGCGGCTGTGATCAGCCGCTTTGAAGCCACGCTGGAGCAGCTGGTGGCTTTGGCCGTGCTCATGCCCATCGTGGCCAGCATGGGCGGCATTGCGGGCAGCCAGACGCTCACGCTGGTGATCCGGGGCCTGGCCCTGGGGCAAATCCAGAAGGGTAACTTGCGCCTGATGTTCACCCGCGAGATGGGCATATCGGCGATCAACGGCGTGTTGTGGGCGGTGGTGATCGGGCTGCTGGTGTTTGCCTGGTTTGGCAACCCGATGCTGGGCGGCATCATTGGCGTGGCCATACTGATCAACCTGCTGTGCGCTGCGCTGGCGGGCCTGGCGATTCCGCTGATGCTGCACCGTTTGGGCATTGATCCGGCGCTGGCCGGCAGTGTGATCCTCACCACGGTGACCGATGTGGTCGGGTTTGCGGCCTTCCTGGGTCTGGCGACCTTGTGGTTTACCTGAGGAGGCTTTGCATGAACCCGCTAGAAACCAACAAACAGAACGCGATCGACTTTTACCGCACCGCCTACCTCGGTGAACCGGCCAAAGCGGTGGACTTGTATGTGGGTGCCGAGTACATCCAGCACAACCCGCTGGTGGCGGATGGCAAGCAGGCCTTCGTCGACTACTTCACCGCGATGCACCAGCAGTATCCCGACAAGCAGATCGCATTCGTGCGCGCGGTGGCCGAGGGCGATCTGGTGGCTTTGCACACGCTCCAGACCTGGCCGGACAACGATCAGTATGTGACGATGGATTTTTTCCGCTTCGATGCCTACGGCAAGATCGTGGAGCATTGGGATGCGATCCAGCAGGTGCCCCAGACAACGCTGAACGGCAACCCCATGGCCTGACGCCTGCCCTCAGGGGCCGGGTCCAGAGGTGTCAAGCCGACATCAAGCCTGCCTCAGGCCTGCGGTTGGCCCAGGGTTTCGTAAATCAGGTTGGCCGCCGCCAAGTCTTCCAGCGCTGTGCCCACCGATTTGAACACCGTGCGCTCTGCATCGGTCTTGCGGCCGGTGGCGACCCCTTTGGACAAGGTGGTGAGCGTGCCCCGGATATCGTCGGCGCGCAGCACCCCATGGGCCATGGGGATCAGCAAATCGCCGCTTTTCGTGAGCGCTTCGTCTGTGTCGACGAACACGCGGGCGTTCTCAAAACAGGCATCGTCTGCCTCGCGCATGGCGGGGGTGAAGCTGCCAATCAGGTCGAGGTGGTTGCCCGGCGCCAGCCAGGCGCCGCGCACCACAGCTTCCATCGACAAGGTCGCGCAGCTCACGATGTCGGCTTCGCCACAAGCCAGCTCGAGCTGGCTTGTGGCTTGCGCATTGAAGCCTTCGTTTCGCAATTGCTGCGCGAGCTGCTCGGCTTGCTCGGCGCGCCGCGCCCACACGCTGACCCGTTCGATGGACCGCACCGTGCGGTAGGCCGCAGGCAGCAGTCGCGCCACCTGCCCAGCGCCCACCAGCAGCAGGTGTTTGGCGTCGGCACGGGCCAGGTAAGAGCCCGCCAGGGCCGAGGCTGCCGCTGTTCGGCGCGCGGTGATCTGGTCGCCGTCCATGTGGGCCAGCGGCACGCCGGTGCGTGCGTCAAAGAGCAGATAGCTGCCGTGCAGCCCGGTCAGACCGCGTTTGGCATTGCCCGGCGCGATGTTGACGATCTTGACCCCGTAGGTTTGGCCCGGAATCCAGGCCGGCATGATGAGCGAGGTGATGCGGCGGCCGACGAGGTCGGGGGTGACATCGTCGGCTGGGTTGGTGATTTCGTGGACGTGGCGGGGTGGTGTTTCGCAGCCAGCGGCGAAGCGCTCGCGCAACGCCGGGACCAAGCGATCGAAGGGCAGGGCGGAGCGGGTGGCGTCGGAATCAAAGAATTGCATGGGGCAATGGTAGCCGGGGTGCTCGCCGGAGTTCTGGGCAGGGTCTGCGTGATGTGCTGGCGGCGACAGCGCCGCTGCTGCTGAAGGGGCTTGGCGCACCGGATATGGGCAGCACTTCAGGTGGCTGACCCAAATACTCAGGGCGTGTGTTGTACCGTCTGTGGCCCGGGCTCTTGCTGCAAGAGCGGCGACCGGGGCAGCCAGCGAAACGCGGTCGAGCCCAGCGCCAGCAGCGTGGCAATGGTGATCATTACCGCGCGGTAGGGCTCCAGTCCTTGAGCCAGCGCCCACTCGGCGACCCAGCCGGTGAGCCACTGAACCAGGCCCACGCCCAGAAACATGGCCATGGTGAACACCGAGAGCGCGCGCCCGGTGAGGTCGGGGGGGTAAGACGAGCGCACGTCGGAATATTGCAGCACCGCATAGCCCGACAGCACCGAAATGCACAGCACCAGTGCTATGTTCAGCGCCGCGTGGTGCGCAAGCCCCACCCCCAGGTAGAGCGCGGCAACCAACAATGAAAAGTTGACCACCCATGCGCGCCGACGGGTCGGGCCCGGGTCGAAGCGGCCAAACAGGGCCGGGGCAAACAAGGAAATCAACGACATCACCAGCGCCATGTTGCCGCTTTCGACCAAGGTAAAACCGTAGCGGTCGATCAGCATCGGTGCGATCCACAGCCCGCGCAGCGAGAGGAAGGAGGCGTAGGCGACCATGCCCAGCATCAAGATGCCCAGCGTGTGCGGCAAGAGAAACAGGGCGCCAAAGCGACGCACCGCCACGCCCCAGCGCTCCCGCTCGGGCGTCGAGCCGGCAACGACAGGTTCGTGCACGCGGCGCCAGATCAACAGCCAAGCCAGTAAAGACAACACAGCCAGCAGGGCAAAGCCGCTGCGCCAGCCCCACCGCTCGACCAGCCAGGCCAGCGGGGTGCCGGTCAGCAGCAGGCCAATGCCGCCAATGCCCAGGCCAACGCCTGACACAAACGCAAAGCGCGAGCTCGGAAAATGCCGGGAAATGAACACTGTGCACGCCAGAAAGGCTGGCGCGCAGCCCACGCCGATCAGCATTTGTCCCAGCAGCAGCCAACCGTAGCTCGGTGCCGTTGCCGACAGGGTCGCGCCAGCGATGGCCAGAGGGAAGGCGGTGAGCACGGTACGGCGCAGGCCATACAGGTCCATGCCAATGCCCATGAAGAACTGGGTGACACCAAACGACAAGCCGAACAGTCCGGCAAACGCGCCCAGCGATCCGGGCGTCAGGCCAAAATCGGTTTGCAAGCTGGTCGCCATGATGGCTGTGACGGTGCGGTATGCCTGGCTGAGCGCAAAGGCCGACAGCAGCGCCAGCAACATGGCCCACAGGGTGGCTTGCGACGGCGGCGAGGCGGGCTGGGTGTTGGCCGCATGGGCCGCCGCAGGGGCGGACTCGGCGTTGGGGGAAGGCACGGGAGAGGGGGTGTCCAGGTGGGAAGGGGGCGCGGCAGACGCTTGGCGGTGCGCGCAGCATACCTGCTGCGTTCCGCAGGAGCTGTCACGCCAGCAGCACAGAAACGGCGTGCTGGTGACCGGCTGGGCTCATTGCCGTGGCTGTCCTGGCTAGGCGCAACGGACCTGTGGCAGCCGCGTGACAACGTTCAGAGCGCAACTTCCCCCTCCGACGGGGAGCAGCGCGAAGCGGCCCTCGGGGGGTTAAGAACGCATGGCCCATTTGAAACAGCGCGATCCTTGTGCCCACATTCGTGCCGTCGATGCCGACCCGGTGTCCGCACCCGACAATGGCATGGGGAATCGGCAACCCGACGCTCAACCGCCTTCCGCGCTGGCCGCAAGCTGGGCGCCTCGCAGGGACCGGTGCGCCACCCACGCCACCACCACCCAGAAGCCCAGGCGCAGCATCAAGGCGCCCACGGTGCGCGCCTCAAAGGCGCCGCCGCCCACCGCATGCACCGCGAAGGCAGTGGCCACGGCGGCGGTGCTCAGGGCCAGGAGCGTGGACAGGTGGCGCGCCCAGGCTTGGCGGCGCAGCAGCCCCCAACCGGCGAGCATGTACAGGAAACCAGCGAGGAAGTTGAACCAGAGCACGAAGTCCACCGCGTTGCCCACGGCGGCGCGAGCCGCCGCACCACCAAACAGGGCCCGGCCACCGCTGAACACGGTGAGTGCGCCAAACAACAGGGCCACCACGGCCAGTGCGCGCAAACGTTGTGAGGTAGTCATGGGGTCTCCGATCGAGGTGGAATGGGTGCGTTCTTCAGCCTTCGAGCGCCCGACCTTCGCCCGCTTCTTCCACGGTCTGGCCGTCGCGAATGTGGTAAATCCGTTTGAAGGTGGGAATGATTTTTTCATCGTGTGTGACCACGATGATGGCCGTGTTGGCCCGGCGCGCCATCTGGTTGAGGATGCGCATCACGCCCAGCGCGCGCTCGCTGTCGAGTGGCGCGGTGGGTTCGTCGGCCAGGATCACTGGCGGGTGGTTGGCCAGCGCCCGCGCGATGGATACGCGCTGCTGCTCGCCGCCCGACAGTTGAGAGGGCTCGGCCCTGGCGCGGTGTTGTACATCCAGTGCGGTGAGCAGCTCCAATGCGCGTTCTCGGGCCTTGGCGTTGGGCATGCCCGCGAGCATGGGCAGCAGGGCCACGTTGTCGGTCACGTCGAGAAAGGGAATCAGGTAGGGGGCCTGGAACACGAAGCCGATGCGGTCGCGCCGCAGCTCGCGCAGGTCTTTCACCTTCCAGCCGTTGTCGTAGATCACATCTTGCCCCAGCGTCATGCGGCCACTGGTGGGTTCGATGATGGCGCCCAGGCATTTGAGCAAAGTGCTCTTGCCTGAACCCGAGGGGCCAACCAGGCCCACCACTTCGCCGGGGCTGACCCGCATGTTCACGTGTTTCAGCGCTTCGACTGCCGTATCACCGCTGCCGTAAACTTTGCGCAGCCCTTCGATCAGGATGCCGCCTTGAGGGGTTGTTGTTGTGTTCATGGCGTTCATCCAATGGCCTCGCCGGGGTCGACCTTGAGGGCCACGCGAATCGCCAGCGTGCTGGCCAATGCGCAAATCACCATGGTGACGGCAAAGCCTGTGACCGCATCGCCTGGCATCAGCAACACGTATTTGGGAAACGCCGGGCCCCAGGCCGTGGCGGCGATCTTGCCCACGGCAAAACCAATCAGCCCCAGGCCCAGTGCCTGCTGCAGGATCATGCCGGCGATGGTGCGGTCGCGCGTGCCGATGAGCTTGAGTACGGCGATCTCGCGCAGCTTGCCCATGGTCATGGTGTAAATGATGAAGGCCACGATGGCCGCGCTCACGATGGCCAGGATGACGAGAAACATGCCGATCTGTTTCGCTGAATTGGCGATCAGCTTGACCACAAGAATGTCTTCCATGCCCGCCTTCGTGTACACGCTCACGTGTTTCCAGCGCCGTATCGGCTCGGCCACCGCTTCCGGGTCAGCGCCCGGCGCGATCTGCACCAGCACCGCGTTGACATTGCGGCTGCTCGTTTGCAAATTTTGCACCGCTTCCAGCAAGCCGGGCACGCCAGGCCTGTTGAAGACCGGGTTGGCAGCGGTGCGGGCGCGGTCGTTGACGATGGCGTCGTTGTCCTTCAAAAACTGGGCTTCCTGCGCGTCTTTGATGGAGACAAAGATCATCGGATCGCCACCGGAAGACACGGCGCGCCGTGTCAGGCCCACCACTGTGTAGCTGTGGCGCCGAATGCCAATTTCATCGCCCAGAGCAAAGCCGGTTTTTTCATCGGCCACCGCTTCGTAATGGCTGCGTGTGGGCTGACGCCCGGCCACCAGATAGCCGGGTGCGCCGGGTTGTCCCGGGGCCATGCCCACCAACATCGCGCGCACATCTTTTTCGCCGTGGCTGACCTGCAAAGTGAAGTAGGCCACGTTTGCCGCCGCGGCCACGCCCGGCATACCGCGCACGCTTTTCACCACATCGTCCTTGATGCTCGACGACTCGGCGTAAGGCCCTTGCGTGTCTTTCTGCACCACCCAAAGATCCGCCCCGCTGTTGCCCAGCAAGGCGTGCGCGTCGTCGACCATGCCGCGGTACACGCCCGCCATGGTCAGCGTCACGCCAATCAGCAGCCCCAGGCCGAGCCCGGTCAGCACGTATTTGCTCCACCCATGCAGGATGTCGCGTCCGGCCAGGCTGATCACTTGGCTGCTCCTGCGGGGGTCAATTCATCCACCACTGAAATGCGCGTATCTGCAGAAAGCGCCTTCTGGCTGTAGACCACCACCGCGTCGCCTTCCTGCAATGCGTTGGTGTCCAGCGGCGTGACCTGCACCATACCGTCCAAGCTGCTGGCGCCTGTGCGCAGGGCCACAAAGCTCAGCCCGCCGTCTTTGAGCAACCACACGCCTCGGCTGCCTGCCTGGGTTTGCAGTGCCGCGTTGGGCATCAGTAGGCCGCTCTCGCTGGTCGGCAGTTGCAAGGTCACCTCGGCCATTTCTCCCACGGAAATGCCAGCCGGAACCGCGTCAAACGCCACCTGCGCCAGCCGCTCTTCGGTGACCGCATCGGCCATCGGGTCCACCCGGGCCACCTTGCCCGCGAAGGTTTCCCCCGGCCGCGAGCGCAGCGCCACGCGGGCCAACAAACCCGGCGCCAATCCGCCCGAACGCCCTTGGTCTACCCGCAGCGTCACCCAAAGGCTGGTCGGATCGATCAGCTTCACGACCGCTTGGCCCGCTACCACCGTGCTGCCCGCTTCCGCGTCGCGGCTCGATACGATCGCCGTCGCCGGCGCCACCAGTTTCAGGCTGTTGCGTTGCTGCGCCAGCGCCGCCCGCTCGGCGCGCAGGCGGTTCAGGTCTTGCGCGGTGGCGTCGAGGTTGGCTTGCGCGCCTTGCAGGCCTGCGCTGGCCGAAGCCGTCTCTTGCGTGCGCGCTTCCAGAGCGCCCGCGCTGATGAAGTTTTGCCTTGCGAGGTCTTGATTGCGTTTCAGGTTGGCCTCGGCCAGCGCGCGCTTGGCCAGTGCGTCGGCCAGCTGGGCTTGCGCCGCAGCGCGGCTGCTTTGCCCGCGCGCCAGCGAAGCGTCGAGTGCGCCAAGGCGCTGGTCCATATCCACTGCGTCCATCTCGGCCAATGCCTGCCCGGGCTCCACCCGGTCGCCCACATCCACCTTCACCGCCAACACGCGCCCTGGCGTGGTCGGGCCCACCATCCAGCTGCGCCGCGCCTCGATCTGGCCAATGCCAAACAGCTCGGGCGACACCGTGCCGTGGGTGACCTTCACGGTCTGCACCTGCACTGGGGCCAGCGGACCGGTGCGCAGCGCCACCCAGGCCAGCGCGGCGATCAGGGCGAGCGCCAAGGCACCTAGAAAAATGCGGCGGGTGGTGTCGGGTGTGAGTTTCATGGTGGGAAATTCTGGTGAATAGGGGAAGGCAAGGGGGCAGGAGGCCGGTATGCAGGTCTCGTTCAGGCGCTCAGCCCGGCGCGCAAGAGGCGAAACACGCTGGGTGCCTGCGTCCGCATCGAGGCGACATCGCCACTCACCAGCGCCTGCATCACCAGACCCTGGATGGAGCCCATGAAAAACACAGCCGCCGCTGGCAAATCGGTGCCCGCCGCGAGCTGTCCCTGGTCTTGGGCGCGCTGGAGCTGCTCCAACAGCAGCACCCGGTAAGCCTGCAGCAGGCAGCGCACCCGCATCTTGAGTGGAGTGTCCTGCGGTTGCTGCAACTCTTGAAATACCAGGCGTGGCATGCCGGGGTGTTCGATCACAAACGCCACGTGTGCGGTAAACACGGCCTCGAGGGCTCTCAGGCCGTCGTCGGTGTGGGGCGTGACCGCTGCGGACAGGTGCGCCAAGAGGCGCTCGCTGGTGTCCTCCACCACAGCCAGCCAGATCGCCTCCTTGCTCTCAAAGTGGCGAAATACCGCACCCTGCGTGACGCCGATGGCATGCGCCAACTGAGCCGTCGTCACGTCTGCCGGGCTGCGCTCGCCTGCGAGCGCCAATGCAGCCTTGATGAGGCTGGTCTGCCGCACTTCGGTGGGTTGCTTGAAAGTTGTTGCACTGGGCATATGGGTAATGTAATTCAGTAATTACTTATATACAAGTCCCGTGCTGAACCGTGGCTTTGAGCTTCATGGCCTACGCTTTTGTCATGCTCGAATTTGCACCTGACTCCGGGTTTTGTCGCGAGATTTGGGGGCTGGGCGTCATCGCGGGCCAGCATGGCATGGGTGGTCTGTTCACCCCCCAGATCGCGAAGAGGGTCGTGGCGGCTGCGCAGGGATGCGCACGGTGCCGCCCGCAGCGTGGATGAGCGGCTGTTTCTCTCTGGCTCCGGTATGTGCGTGGTTCGTGAATTACGAGGGGATGGCATGGGGAATTCAGTGCTTGCCCTGCCCGGTTTGCTGTACAAAGAAGCACTGCCGCAATCACTGCGGTGGGTATTCGCCTGTACAGGAGTCGGTTTTGTGAAATTGAATGGGCGATCGGTCTTGTTGTGGGTTCTGCTGTTCACCGCGGTGGCCGTGGCCATGCTGTGGGGTTTGAACCAGCGCTCGCAAAATGAATGGCGCGCTGAGGTGTTCGAGCGGGCGGGGTTGCGTAGCATGCAGCTGGCGGATGCCATGGCGGGTCAGGTCGGGGCCGAGTTGGCGCTGATGGACCACACCCTGCTGGATGTCAGGGAAACGTGGCTAAGGGAACCTGAGGCCGGTCAGGCTCTGGCGGCGCAGAAGCTGAATTTCTTGCCGGACGGTCTGGTTTCCCATCTGAGCGTGGTCAACGCAGAGGGCCAGGTGGTCTACAGCAGCCGGAATATAGATGTTGGCCTGGATATCAAGGATAGGCCACACTTCGCCGCCGTGCATTCAGGATCTGATCACATGGTGGTGGGCAATCCGCTGCAATCGAGCGCCAATGGGGCATGGTTGATTCCGGTGGGGCGGCCGCTGTACCGGGACGGCCAGTTTGCCGGGGCCATCTACCTGTTGATCTCTGCAGAACGCATGGGACAAAGACTGGGGCGGCTGGCTTTGGACAAAAAAGACATCGTGGTCTTGCTCAACTTCGATGGGCCTGTCTTGGCACGCAGTGTGGACAACGCTGCGGCCATGGGGCAAGTGGCGCCGAAAGACCGGCCCTTTCTTCAAGAAGGGGCTGCAGTTTCGGGGACGTACCGGCAAAACAGCCTGGTGGACACGGTACCCCGCGTGTTCGGTTGGCATCGCTTGGCTGGCAACGGCATCTTGATCGTCGTGGGCTTGGCCGAATCGTCGGTTTTGGCGCCCGTGGTCTCGTCCCTCAACCGCAGTTTCTGGCTGACGGGCCTTCTGTCGGGCGTGCTGCTGGCGGGTGGTCTGGCCGTGGCCTGGTTGCTCAGGCGGGAAGAGCGCACCGGCCAGGCCCTGCGCGAAAGCGCGCGTCAGCTGGAGGATGCCCAGCGCATGGCCAAGTTGGGGCACTGGAGCCTGGACCTGCGCACGCGTGATTTCATCTGGTCTGACGAGGTCTACCGCATCATGGGCATGCAACAGGGCTCAGACAGCTCGGCCTATAAAGACATATTGAAACGGGTACACCCAGAAGACCGCGCGGGCTTTGAGGAAAAGTTCGAACAGGCGATCAAGTCTGGCGTCAAAATGGACGTTGCCCACCGCGTCCTGTTACCCGATGGCGGCGTGAAACACGTACACGCGCTGGGCATCTTCGAGCTTGAGAACGGGGAGCCGGTGCGTTGCCAGGGCACGGTGCAAGACATCACGGAAGTCCGGTCTGCGCAGCTGGCGTTGGAGGCCATGAACGAAGAGCTGGAGGCGCGCGTGGCTGCCCGCACCAGCGAACTGGGCGCGCTCAACAACGAGCTGGAGGCTTTTGCTTACAGTGTTTCCCACGACTTGCGCACGCCGCTGCGCAGCATCCACGGATTCGCAACCCTGTTGGAGGAAGAGGCCGAAACCTTGTCTTCCGAGGGGCGGGCCCATTTGCGCCGCATCCAGGATGGCGCGCGCCGCATGGGTTTGCTGATCACCGACTTGCTGACCATGGCCCACCAAAGCCGGGCAGTTGTGCATTTGCAGCAGGTGAACCTGAGTGAACTGGCGCAGGCGGTGGTGGTCGATATCGCGCGTGAAGATCCGCAGCGTGCGGTGGTCTGGACGATTGCGCCCGGGATGAGCGCCATGGCCGACCCGGTGCTCATGCGCGTGGTGTTGCAAAACCTGCTGGGCAATGCCTGGAAGTACACCAGCCAGACGCCGCAGCCGAAGATCGTATTTGAGCGGGTGGGCCATACCGGTGGCATGGTGGAGTTTTGCGTGTGCGACAACGGGGCGGGTTTTGACATGGCGTACGTCGACCAGTTGTTCAAACCATTCAAACGGCTGCATGCGCACCACGAATTTGAAGGCTCGGGCATCGGGCTGGCCAGCGTGCAGCGTCTGATTCAACGCCATGGTGGAACCGTGCGGGCTGAAGGTGCGGTTGGGCAGGGCGCGGCGTTTTACTTCACCGTGCCGCTCACCAGCCCCTGAACCCGCACCCACGAACAACACTTCGGCGCCTGGCGCGAGTTGGCCCGCGGCATGCACGCGTTCCAGAAAATGCTGCAACAAATGCCGGAAACGGCCATCACCCGGCTTGCGCCTGTCTAGAGCGCCGTCTCATGAGCGTGTTGAGGCACTTGAAACATCAGCCGCGGCATGCCGGGTGCGCAATCACCAAGGCCACAGGCAACCCCAATACCGCCTGCAAAGCGCTCAGTGCATCGCTGTGAGCCGTGGCCGTCTCGTCCCGCCGATGCGCAGCCGGGTATATTGACTCAGGCTTGGGAGGGCCCGGTCAAGATCTGATACCTCTGCACTTTCAGCGGGGAGAAGGGCTTTGAGCCCGGGCGGCGGCCGTAAAACCGGCAGCGCCTCAGACATTGAGACCCAGGAACTCGATCACCGCTTGCGCAGCCTGCGCCGGGTCGTCGAAGCCTTCGTGGGTGCCGGCGAGTTCGAGCAGGGTCGTTCGGGTGCAGCCTTTGTTTTGCATCAGGGTGTGCGCGTCGGCCACGGGCACGGTGCTGTCTTGTTGCCCATGCAAAAGCAGCACCGGACAACGCGCCAGCGGCAATGTGCTCACCGGAGCAATATCCCGGAAACGATGACCGATCACTGCCTCCACATACCGGTTGATCCCCCAACCCAGCGGCCAGTAGGGCACGTGGACTGCGGCCAGCCAGCGGCGCATCACCTGCTCCGGGTGGGCGAAGGCCGAAACGCTGACGGCGGCAGCCAAGCCGGGCCGGCGCGAGGCCACGAGCAACACCGCCGCCGCGCCCACCGAGTGGCCCAAAGCGGCTAGGCGCTGTGCATTCACGCCAGGCTGCCGGCCCAGCCAGTTCAGCGCGGCGTCGAGGTCGTCGGCAAACGCCGGCAAGGAGCTGTGACCACCACGGTCGCTGCGGCCGTGGTTGCGGGATTCGGGCAGCAGTACGGCGTAGCCCGCGCTGTGCAGGGCCTGAGCGGCGGGCAGCAGCGTGCTGGCGTTACCACCCCAGCCGTGCAGCAGAACCACGGCGGGCGAGGGATGCGTGGCCGATGTTGGTGCGGGCAGATACCAGGCAAACAGGCCCTGGCCCTTCGCCACAGGGATGCGCACATCGCGGGCACACAGACCGAGCTCGAGCGGTGTGTCGCCTATGGTGCTCGCATGTGGCGCCAGACCTCGGTGCAAAGCGTGACGGGCGCCCATCAGCGCGGCACCGAAGCCCAGAGTGGTCAGCAAGATGGCAGTGGGGCTCATGGGAGTGGGAGTATGGCCCGATAGGCCGACGACTGGGTTTGTCGGATATCAATAGGCAGACAGGTCGGGGTTTATTTGTCGGGGCCAAAAAGCCATGAAGTCCCCTGCAAAGAAGACGACGACGACGGCCGCCGGCCGGTCCGTCATGCCTTTCTGGAGCCCGCTGCCGGCTGGCAGCATGCGCGGCCTTGTTTTGCTGCTGACCTTCGCCAGGACCAGTCACGCGCTGGGTGCCACCTTTGCCGAACGGTGCGGCAACTGCTCAGCTTGCGCAGCCGAAGCCGGGCACGTGCATGGCCGGGGCGGCGCAGTGCCAACGGGGAACAAGGGCCCGCCCTGTGTCGCAGGGAGGTTTCGTTCGGAGTCCGTCAGGCAAGGCCCGAGGAGGGCGTGCTCACTCCCAGAGGTTTTGGCCGCACAGGAGTTCAGCTGCCCGGAGACGATGTCCAGCACCTGCTTATAGGGCAGGGCGCCGGGCAGGCCCCACAACAGCAAGCTGGTCTGCAAAGGTGCTGGCGCTTTACAACACCCGGTAGTGGGCCCGTTGCGCCAGATCGCGGGCAACGATGCGCTGATTGGCCCACAAGACCAAACCCAGCAACAGCAGCGTGGCGATGGCGGGCAGCAGCGGCAGCAGTCGCAGGGAACGGGGTGTCAGCAACCGCATGTGGGCTCTGCCTGTTGCCGGCGTTTTGGTTTTCATGCCCAAGCCTCAGTTTGGCTGGAATTGAGGCAGCTCGAACGTTGATCGTTTGCCCAGGTGTTGGCGGTGTACCTTTAGCCAGGCATCCGCCGCATGGCGGCCCATGTCGTGCAGCTGAGACAGGAAGTCCCAGCCTGTGCGGCTCTTGCTGGCGGCGCCGAATTTGGAGAGCTGCGCGTCGGCTTCCAGCCGGTGCAGCCGCAGGTCGTCAACGCGGCGAAACAGGGGGCGGTCGTAGGTGCAGTCGGGCCGGCCAGCAGCCTCTATCACTTCCTTGATCAGGCCGATGGTGCGCAGCTCTTTGAGCAGGCTGGCATTGAAGGTGACTTCGTTGGCGCGGTCCAGGATGTCGTTGGCGCTGGTGGGCAAATCATCGCGCCGCGTGGGGTTGATCTGGACCAGCAGCAGGTCGTCCGCAGGGGTTTCGCTGATCAGGGGCAGCAAGCTCGGGTTGCCGGCATAACCCCCGTCCCAATAGGCCTCGCCTTCGATTTCGACCGCCTGGAACAGCAGGGGCAGGCACGCAGAGGCCAGCACCATGTCGGCGGTGAGCTCGTTTTGCCGAAAGATGCGCAGCTCACCGGTGCTGACCTGGGTGGCGGCGATGAACAGATGGGTGCGGTCGCAATGGCGCACGCGCTCGAAATCCACGGTGTCTTCCAGGATGGCGCGCAGGGGGTTGAGGTTGAGCGGGTTGAGCTGGTACGGGGAGAGCTGGCTGCCCATGATCTGGCCGAGCTGCTGCAATGGCGCGGTCCAGGCTTGCAGCCAGGGGTTGTCGGGGCCCAGCAGGTTGCCCCAGGGTCCAGCGGTGAGCTGGTGAAAGGGCGAGCTTTCGGCCACACGTTGCCAGAATCGGCGCAGGGTCGCCCGGGCGCCTTCGCGGCCGCCCTCCATCAGGCCAGCGGCCATGGCCACGGCGTTCATGGCGCCCGCGCTGGTGCCGCTGACGCCGGCGATCTCCAGCATCTCGTCTTCCAGCAAGCGGTCGAGCACGCCCCAGGTGAAGGCGCCGTGCGATCCGCCACCTTGCAGGGCGAGATCGAGCTGCTGCTTGTGTGTGGCGGGCGAAGGGGTGGTGGTGCGGGGGGCTGGGGTACGGGGCATGGAGCGGCAATCGAAGAAGGCGTGTGTCGAGGTCACAAGGGGAGGGCGACCACGGCCATTGTGCCGGTCTATGGTGTCGAGCGCGGGCTGTGGGCGCGCGTCGGGTCACAATCAGGGTTTGGCCCCAGGCACCCTGGGGGCTTGACCGGTTCATTTCTGCATGTCGTCTTTGCCCACCTCCTCTTCGCCCGACCCCACGCTGGTGTCGCCGCCCGCTCCCCCCAGTGGCCCGCTGGCGCGCGAAGCCTTGGCGCTGGGCGCTTTCGACCATCTGGTGGCCCACGCCTCGGGCTTTCGCTCGCGGCCGGGCCAGCGGGAAATGGCCGCGCACATTGCCGAGACCTTGAGTCTGGTCAGCTGGCCCAGCGCCGACGCAGATGCTTCGGCGCCGCCGCCCGAAGAACGTGCCATTGCGGTGGTGCAGGCGGGCACCGGTGTGGGCAAGTCGGCTGCGTATGCCTCAACCGTGATCCCGCTGGCGCTCGCGCAGCAAAAGCGCGTGATCATTTCCACGGCGACTGTTGCACTGCAAGAGCAACTCATGGCCAAAGACCTGCCGGCCTTGTCGGCAGCCTTGCCGCAACCGTTTACTTACGCCCTGGCCAAAGGGCGAGGGCGTTATGTGTGCCGCCTCAAGCTGGATCAACTGAGCGGTGGCGACGCGGCCAGCGCCGATCTCTTTGAAAGCGACGACGCCAGCGACAGCCTCAGCCAGGCGCCCGATGCCCTGGCCGCCCACACCGTCGCCAGCGCGGCGGCGAGCGCGAAAGCCGCTGAGCGCTGGACCGAGCGCGCCCAGCAATACACGCAGTGGACGGCTCAGCTCGACAGTGGCGCCTGGGATGGCGATCGCGACCGGCTTGACGACCCGCCCGACGGTGAACTCTGGAGCCCCGTGGCCGCCGAGCGCCACACCTGCACCGCGCGCCACTGCCCGAGCTACAACAGCTGCAGCTACTACCAGGCGCGCGCGCGCCTGGCGCAATCGCAGGTGATTGTGGTGAACCACGACCTGTTCCTGTCCACGCTGGGCCTGCATGCCTTGCCCGCGCCGCAAGACTGTTATGTGGTGTTCGACGAAGCCCACCACCTCGGTGCAGTGGCCCAGGGACAGTTCACCGAAAGCATGGATCTCATGCGCAGCCAGTGGCTGGACCGCTTGCCGCGTGCGGTGGAAGAGGTGGCTGGCGCGCTGCAGGCAACGCCGGGTGTAGACGTGGCTGTGTTTGCGCAAGAGCTCAAGCGTGCTCAAAGCGAGCTGGCACGGCTGGCGATGGCGCGCGTGGGCGCGTTGCCGGCCTGGGATCAGCTCACGGGGCGCGCGGCCCGTGCGCCCGTGGCCCGGGGCGGCTTTGACCGCGCAGGCGCGCCAGTGGTCGAACGCTTCGAAGGCGGGGCCTTGCCGGCCGAGTGGATGGAGACGGTGGCCCAGTTGCATACCCGATCCAGTGCGCTGCTGAAAGTCATGGAAGCGCTGGCCACGCAGCTCAAAGCGAATGCCCGCGAAAACCCGGGCGATGCCGCTCGCTGCGCGAAACTCTACAGCCGCCTGGGCGTGTTGGCGCCGCGCTTGCAACACCTGCAGGCCACGGCCGAGCTGTGGCTGCAAGAGCCCGCCAGCGGACAACCGCCGTTGGCGAAATGGCTCGAAGCGGGCATACAGGGCGGGCTGGTCACCCTCACCGCACATGCCTGCCCCTTGCAGCCCGGCAGCCTGTTGCGCACCCACCTGTGGCGCAACGTGCGCGCAGCGGTGGCCACTTCGGCCTCGTTGACCACCTGCGGCAGCTTCGACCATTTTCTGCACGAGTCGGGCCTGGCGTTTGACGATGACGTGCAGGCCCGCGAGGTGCAAAGTCCGTTCGACCATGCGACCCAAGGCCGCCTGGTGGTGGTGCAGACGCGGGCCGATCCCAAAGACGTAGAGGGCTATACGCGAGAAATGCTCGATGCCTTGATGGACGACCTGACCCAGGTTCTGCGGGGTGCGCTGGTGTTGTTCACCAGCAAGGCCCAGATGAAGCGCGCACAAGAGCTGCTCGAGCGCGGTATGCACAGCGCGCTGCGCGACAAGGTGCTGGTCCAGGGCGATGCGTCCCGCATGCAATTGCTCAAGCGCCATGCCGAGCGCGTGGCCGATGGCCAGGCGTCGATTCTGTTTGGCTTGCAGTCGTTTGGCGAAGGGCTGGATCTGCCGGGCGAACTGTGCGAGTGGGTGTTCATCACCAAGCTGCCATTTGCCTCGCCCAGCGACCCGGTGGGCCAGGCCCGCGCGGACTGGCTCAAGTCTCAAGGGCGCGACCCGTTCAGCGAGCTCGTGGTGCCCGCCACGGGCGCACGCCTGTTGCAGTGGACCGGGCGGGCCTTGCGCACGGAAACCGACGAGGCGGTGGTGGTTTGTTACGACGACCGCCTGTTGCGTCAGTCGTATGGCAAGCGCATGTTGCGGGGTTTGCCGCCCTACCGGCTGCAGCGGCGCATGGATGGCGTACTGCAGGACTTGCCCCCGGCGTGAGCGGGCCTGCGTCGGCCCGTTTAAGCCCGGTAGAACTGTCACAAACTTCAACGAAAATCGTCCGCTCCCTTGAGGCTGCGCGGGTGCCGATGCCGTGATCACAGCCTTACCGGTGGTGGTGATGCGTGTGAAAAGGCAAAGGCAAAGGCAAAGGCAAAAATGAAAATGGACCAAGGGCGCCGTTGGGCGCGGGCGGGGTTGTGGTGTCTTTTGGGCGGTGCGTTGTGGCTCAGTGGGGCTCATGCCGCAGCGGTGGTGGGTGCACCGCCAGCACCAGCGGGCCAGCCGAAGGTGGTCATTGACGCCGCTGGCGCAACATTTCCCGCGCTCGTCTACCAGCGGTGGGCTCAGCGGTATGAGGCCGAGCGCCAGGTGGAGTTTCGCTACCAGCCCACCGGGTCCGGTGATGGCATCCGGAAAATCAGCGCAGGCCAGGTGCAGATCGGCGGCACCGACTCCCCGCTCAGCGCAGCCGTGCTGCAAGAACGCGGATTGCTGCAATTGCCGACCCTGGCTGGCGCGGTGGTGCCCGTTTTCAACCTGGGTGTGGGCGCGCCTCGGTCTTTGCGGCTGTCTGCGCAGCTGTTGGGCGACCTGTTTGCCGGGCACACGCAGCACTGGGATGACCCCCGCATCGCCGCGCTCAATCCGGGTGTCAGGCTGGGCCATTGGCCAGTGCAGCGGGTGGTGCGCGCCGATCAGTCGGGGACCACCGAAGCTTTCACGGGGTACCTGTCCATGGTGAATCCTGTTTTTGCTGCTGAGGTGGGTACCCACAAGCTGCCACTGTGGCCGGGCAAGACCTTGGCAGCAGAAGGCAATGGCGGCGTGGTCAAGTTGCTCCAGTCAACGCAGGGGGCGCTGGCTTACACCGGCTACGACAGGGCGCAGCAAGACGGGCTGTCGATGGTCGAGCTGCAGAACGCGTCGGGCTTGTGGGTCCGGGCCAGCGAGCTCAGTATTCTGCAAGCCCTGCAGGCCAGCGATGTGCACCGCAAAGGCCTTGATACCGCGTCAACGCTCAACCGGCCCGGGGGCGGCAGCTGGCCCATCACGGTGGTCACCTTTCTGCTGATCCATGCCCAGCCCGAAACCGATCAGAAAGAGGCCAGTCGCCAGGCCCTGCGGTTTCTTTACTGGGCTTTCCAGCGGGGCGATGCCTTGTTGCGTGGCACCGGTTTTGTGCCTTTGCCGACGGCTATGCAAGCAAGGCTGGCCAAGCGCTTGCTCTCAGTGACCGCTTCGGACGGCGGGTCACTGGTGTTCCAATAGACTTGCGGGCGCTGCTTCGCTTCTGGCGATCGGACTTCAGCGGGCACCCCGCCATTGATTTTTCCCAACTCATTAGGATTTCATGCTCTACGCTGCACTCAAACTGGCCCATTTGCTCGCCATCATTGTCTGGATCGGCGGCATGGTGTTCGCTCACTTCTTCTTGCGTCCGGCCACTTTGTCGCTGGAGCCCCCTCAGCGCATCCGGCTCATGCATGGCGCTTTGCAGCGATTTTTCAACGCCGTGCTGGTGGCGATTGCCGTGGTCTTGGTGAGTGGTCTTTGGTTGATTGGGCGCACCGCCAAGGAAATTGTGCAGGCGGGTCTGGATTTCGGCATGCCGCTGGACTGGACGATCATGGCCACGCTCGGCATCGTGATGATCGCGATCTTTGGTCACATCCGCTTCGCGCTGTTCAAGCGCTTGTCGGCTGCTGTGGCGGTCAGTGACTGGCCTGCGGGCGGTGCTGCGCTGGCTTCGATCCGCACATGGGTCAGCATCAACCTGGCTATCGGTGTGGTGATCATTGTGATCACCTTGTTGCTGACCTAGAGGCTGGTTTTTTTCCGCATTTTGGCGACCCGTCTCAGCGCTGCGGAGGCTGGCTGGGGACCGTGAAAACGGCATCCGCTTCGGCCCCGTCCATCTCGTCCAGGTCACCGCCCAGATCAGCGCCCAGCGTGTGCAGCGTTTCAACCTGGCTCTTCACTTCCTGGCAATTGCCACACATGCGCAGGTGCATGTCCATGCGCAAGCTGTCAAGCCAGCCGAGCGGTTCGTCCATGGATTGCGAAACGAGTTCGTCCACCCGACGGCACGAATGAAAAACGGTGTTGAGCAAATTCATGTGACGCTTCCAACGGAGTGGCCTTGGGAGGACATGCACTGGCGCAAGCCGGTGCGGGCCCGATGCAATATGGTACGCGTGTTGTCGGGGCTCAAACCCAGCCGTTCGCAGATTTCGGCAGACTCAAGTCCCAACCATTCACGCATCATGAAAACCTTGCTCGTTTGAGTGGGCAAGCGGCGCAAGCAGCTTTCCATCACCGTCATCATCTGGCGCTGGGCCTCGCGGTTTTCCGGTTGTTCCCACACAGGAACCGGTTCGATGCGTGTACCTTGGGTGTTGTAGAGCGCTTCGGACGGATCGTCTGACAGGTCGGCTTCTTCGTCTTTCACATGCACACGCCTTCGCTGGTGCGGTGAGCGGTACCAGTCGGCCACCTTGTTCTTCAGAATGGCGGTGGCCCAAGTGGTCAATGCGGCCTGGCCTTTGTGGGCTTGCGGGTTCTCGAAAATCGCCATCAATGTCTCCTGGACCAAATCCTCTGCCAGCGCTGCTTCGTGTACCACCATGCGTGCGTGCCGCAACAATCGCTGCCTCAGCGGGCCCCAAGGGTCTGGGTCGGACGCGGCATTGTGGGCAGGCGTGGCGTCAACAGGGGGATGGTCTGCGGCAGGTGGAGCGGCATCGAGCTTCATGGTCGGGTACTGGCGTTGGATTTCGAGGGTGGGAATGCCCCACAGGTGAAATATCAGTCAGCGCCAAAGGCTATTTCTTACAAAAATGGGTGTAAATGCCGACCCATTCGCTTGTTTTCAGGCCGGTCGCCGAGCCCTGGATCGGGCGGCGACTGGCGTGAAGGGCGGGGCAGCGGCGTTCAAGTACACGCATCTGCTCAGTTGCGGTAGATGCCGCCCTGGAAGTTGTTGTTCTGGAACAGCTCGCCTTCGGCAGCCAGCTCGGCCACTTCCATGCGAACCTCTGCGCGGGTCAGCTGGCTCGTAGAAGGTGTCAGGCGGGCGTTGTGGCGCTTGATGTCAGCGTCGCCATAACGGATGGTGCCGGCGGCCTGGGCTTCGCGCAGCTCGGCGACGACTTCAGCGCGGGTTTTGGAGGGGCCGACGGGGGCTTTGTCGAAACCGTAGATTTCGCCGTTGCCCGACATGGCGGAGGCAGCGAAAGCGGTGGAGGCGAGGAGGGTAGCAATGACAAGCGATTTCATGATGGTTCCTTAGGGGGTGGTGCAACGCTGCGATGTGCAGTGTTGTCCCTACCTTGGTCGCATCAACCCGCGAAATCGTGACAACTGTTTTTCACTCAGGTCGAAAGTGACGGGTTCGGTGCGTCTTTGGATCAGCGCCAGCCGCTTCCCCTGGGCGCTGACAACCCACCTTGCGCTTGCGGCACAAGGCCGCTGCATAGCCCATTCGGGGTGAGCGGGGCTTGGGTCCCGCTCACTGCGCGCTGGGCTTCCAGCGGCGAATGCTTTGAACCTCGCGGCCGCAGGCTCTGTTAGACGCGCAGCCGATCGCAGGGCTGATTTTGCCTTTGCCCTGAGCGGCCGGGCTGGGCACATCAAGGTGCAGTGGCTTCTTCCAGCAGCCGCAGGGCGTGTGTGAAGTCCAACGATTCCATGGCGTGCGACAAGGCCATCGTCTTCTCGGCCCCGACTTTGTTGGCCAAGGCTCCTTTCATATCGGTCAGCATGTCGAGTGCCTGCAGGTCGTGGGCGCGCAAGAGATCGGCCAGGGCCTTCAGGGTTTTCTGGCTGGCTGGCTGCGCTTGTGATGACGACACGTCAAGGGATTGGCTCTCTTGTTTGAGGCCCTCGTTGATCGCCGCCTGGCTGGCGGCAATGAGCTGGCGAAGCCCTTGGCTCAGCGCCAGAACCCGCTGCGCTTCGTCACCACGGCTGTGGGTCAGGGAATCCTCTGCGGCGGTTGCCAAGGCATGCAACTGGTTTGCGCCAAGGGTACCGGCGCTGCCCCGCAGTTTGTGTACCCGCCCGCGAAGGTCGTTGCGCGATCTGTCGCTATTCAGGTGACTGGTGATCTGTTCAAGCGAGATGATGGCCACAAGGTCTGTGAAGTCCGAGTTGATCCAGCCCAGCATTCTGAGAAAGAGCTTGAGATCGTGATCCAGCCGAACTTCAGCACTGTTGGCATCAATGCCTTCGATGATGGGCCAGTGGGTTGAGTTTTTGAACGGATCGAGCGCTCTCACCATGGGCAGCGGCGCGCCGCGCGCCTTTTCAACGTGTTTGCGCACGGTTCGTATCAGCGTTTCAGGCTCCAATGGCTTGGTCATGAAGTCGTTCATGCCCTTCTGGAGCGCGCGCTCGCGTTCTTGCACCAGCGCGCCGGCGGTCAGTGCAATCACAGGCAGTTGGTGTAGCCCCATGTCCTGGCGCAGTCGGCGGGTCGCCTCCAGCCCGTCCATTACCGGCATCTGGATGTCCATCAAGACGGCATCGATCTCACCCGGATGCTGGCGCAGCACCGCCAGTGCTTGCTCACCGTCGGTCGCTGTGAACACTTTGGCGCTGTACTTCTCCAGCAGGTGCTGGGCAATTTCAAGGTTGATCTCGCCATCGTCAACCAGCAGCACGGTGACGCCAGACAACCACTGTGCCTGCAGGTCCATGAGCTTGGTGTTTTGCAGCAGTTTGGTGGTGTTGCCTTCGCGTCGGCTCACACCTTCGCTGATCGCGTTGAAGAGGGCTGAGATCTCCAGCGGCTTGGTCAGAATTTTGTCGGTCACTTGCGTGTGTGTGAGATCGCTGATGCGCTCTCGGTCGTATACCGAGACCACCAGAGCCGCAGGCAGCTTGCCCGCGCCCACGCGTTGCGACAGCATATTCAAGGCCTCCAGACCGCTGAGGCCGGGCATATTCCAGTCAACCAGCAGTGCGTCTGGTGCCGGGCGGCCTGATTCGATGCGCTCGGCTACATGGCTGATCAGCTCTTCGCCTGAAGACAGCTCAATCGCCCGCCAGCCCAGCGAGCGCACCAATGAGACCATGGCGGCGCGTTCAGACTGGTTGTCGTCGACCACCACGATTTCCAGCGGCTCCTGTGCGCTCGAGGACCCGGCCAGCTCACCTTTGGAAGGCTGCATGAGTGGCAACTCTACCCAAAATTCGCTGCCTTCTCCCAGTACGCTGTTCAGGCCAGCGTGGCCGCCCATGGCTTCGCTCAGCTGTCTGATGATAGAAAGCCCCAGGCCCGTGCCACCGAACCGCCTGGTCGTGGTGTCGTCCGCCTGAACGAAGGGTTTGAACAGGTTGGCTTGCACCTCGCCGGGAATGCCGATGCCCGTGTCTTTGACGCTCAACCGAATCCTTTCAGAGTCACCCGCGTCGATTCGACGGGTGGCCAGCTCGATGCCGCCGGTCTCGGTGAACTTCAATGCGTTGCCGATCAGATTGGTCAGTATTTGACGCACCCGTTGGACATCGCCCAGCAGCCACTGCGGCAGGCCTTGCTCTTCATCCAGGTGGAAACCCACTCCCTTTTGTGTGGCTTGCGGCGCGTAAATGGCTTCGATTTCACGCAACAGATCAGGCAGGCAGTAGGGCTCCGCGGTGAGCAGCAGCTCGCCCGACTCGATCTTGGCGAGATCGAGTACATCGTTGACGATCCCCAGCAAAGAGCGGCCCGCGAGCTGGGCCTTGCTCAGCAACAGGCGCTGACTGGCGTCCAGCCGGGTATCGGACAGCAGATAAAAAACGCCCAGAACCGCGTTGAGCGGCGTGCGAATCTCGTGGCTCATGTTGGCCAGAAATGCGCTCTTGCTGCGGTTCGCCGCTTCGGCATCGCGTTGGGCTCGGATCAATGTTTCGGCGATTTCGTGTCGCTCGGTGAAGTCCATCAGAGCTCCGACCAGTGCCACCGGGCTCTTTGCGCCTGCCGATGGCCCGTACTCAGCCTCGCCCACCGAACGGACCCACCGATGCTCGCCACGGGCGGTGATGTAGGGAAGCTCCAGATCGAACGGCTCGCCCGTATCGATCGTATTTTGTATGGCGGCGGTCAGCCCAGGCTGGGCCTCAGGCGGATAAAAAGCGAGCGCAGTCTCGAATGCTGGTTCGTAGTTGTCATCGACTTCGGAGATGAGGCGGGTTTGAGAGGTCCAGGTGATTTTTTGGTCGACGAGACTCAGGCGCCAGCCGCCCACGCCGGCAGCCTTGCTGACACGTTCCAGAAACACCTCGCTGTTGCGAAGGCGCTCTTGTGCGCTCTTGCGCGCGGTGATGTCGAGGTGGGTTCCGTACATCCATTCGGGCTCACCATTCGCATCGCGGGTCTTGAGTTCGCCTCGAGACAGCACCCACACCCAATGGCCGTCGCGATGGCGCATGCGGGCTTCAAGTTCGAATTTTGGCAGTTCGCCATGGATGTGCCATAGAAGCAGCGCCTGCGCCTCGACCAGGTCGTCGGGGTGCATGTGCGCTTCCCAGGTGGCCGCGCTGACCGGCTCAAGTTCGGCCTTGGTGTACCCCAGGATATTCGCCCACTTTTCGTTGATGCGAAGTTCGCGGGTTTGGAAATTCGACTCCCAGGTGCCTGCACCCGTGCCCTCGATGATGCTTTGAAGGCGCAACCGCTCGTCGTGTTGCAGCCGAAGTGCCCTCTCCAGTTCGGCGCGATGGACGTTGAGTTCCTGCGTGCGCTCTTCGACCCGTTGCTCCAGTTGGGCATTGAGGTCCAGCAAGGCTTGTTCGTGGCGCTTGTGTTCGGACACGTCGCGCATCAGCAAGGCGACGCCGGTAATCTGGCCCATTTCGCCGTGAATGTTGCTCGCGGTCACGCTGACGTCTATGAGCCGGCCGTCCCGGTGCAGACGCGTGCTCTCGAATGGGGCAAGGGAGCGCTGCCGACTGGCCAGCAGTATCAGGTCCTGGTCTTCATGTTGCCGCTGGGCTGGCAGCAACAGGGTCGCGATAGGTTTGCCAAGGACGCTTTCCCGGGTATGCCCAAACATCGCTTCCGCGGCATTGTTCCAGGTCAGGATGCGCCCCTCTAGCGACTCACTCATGATGGCATCGCTCGCGTTCTCAACGATGGCAGCAAGCGAAGCGTTGGCTTCCCCGACCTCCCGCCGCCGCCGCATGATGATCATCCACATGCCTTGAAGGACGGCCAACAGGACGGTGATCAGCCCGCCGACCATGCCAACACTGAGGGGGCGCGTGAGATTGAGTCCGGTCACAAAGTCCGGGTAGGCATCGAAGTCGAGTTGCCACCTGCGCCCAAAGATATCGCGTTGAAAGGATGTGGCCAGCCCCGTTGTGAAGCGCGACTGTGCCTGCTGCTCCTGGTTGTAAAACACCTCGCCGATGGGGCTGTCGGTGACATCTTTCATCGAAAGGTGCAGCAGGTTTTCGTTCAGAGACAGGCTTTTGAGAACCTCGTCGGTGACCAGGGGGGTGTAAGCCCAGCCCACGCCAGCCGTTTCGCGCTGAGCCATGGTGTCGATAGGCAGGCCAGGGCGGTATACCGGCAGCAGCAAAAGGAACGAGCGCAGTGAAGCGCCGCTGGCCTGCACCAGGGTGATCGGCGCGGTGATGGTGGCCTTGTTGTTTCGCAAGGCAGCCCATGCCGCGTTGCGGCGGTTCGCTTCAGATCCGATGTCCAGCCCCAGCGACTTGCGGTTGTTTTGCAGCGGTTCGATGTAGCGGATGATGAACCGCTCTTCGTCATGTGGCGTGAGCTGCCTGATGGCGAAATCGGGTGCGCCGTCTGCCCGCGCGAGTGCCACATAGCTGTCGCTCTGGCGGGCCGGAACCCTCTCGATGTAGCCAAAGCCGCGCGACCCTTGAAACTCGCCCTCAACGTCGCGCGTGCGTGAGTACGCCAGGATTTTTGAGTGAGTCAAACCTGTGCCAAGGCTGGCAGCCACCATGCCCCGAAGACCACGGGCGCCGTATTGATAGAGCTGAAACCGGTTGGCGACCTCGTCGGTGATGCGTTCCGCAGACAGCTGCATTTGCTCATGCGCCGTGCGGGTGTTGCGCTGCTCCTGCTCATCGATCAGCAACACGGTGATCGCGGCGCCTGTCAACAGCGTGACCAGCGCCCATGGTGCGATAAAGCGCCAGAAAACGGGTTGGGTCATGGGATGGTCTCGCTGTGTCGTTTATGGCGCGGAGCGGCTCAGAGGCTCTGCTAAAAACCTTTTTCAAAACCGTGTTTATACACACCATCTGGCTTGCTAAAGCGATGAATAGCGCCCTTGCTGCGCACCAGCCATGCGTCATGGGGGCAGGTGGGCTCTCGCTGCGGAGCGCCGCTATTTGGGCCCAGCGCTCCGATTTGCACCCACGAAGGTGCCTGCCCTGGCATTCGACCGTGCCGCACCCATGCCGAAGGATGTGCAATGTCACACCGAGGTTTTTGCACCTTGCAAGGGCGCAGACACGTTCAACCGGGTTGTGTAGCTAGCGTGGCCTGTGTGCGCCCCAGCAAACGTTGCCACAACCAGGGCAGGGCTATGCCGATGTCGGCGCGCATGCTCAGCTGTTGAATTGGAGCGGCGCCCACTTCGCCCGGCTTGCCCAGGTCAAAGCGGAATGAGTAGGCCGGTTCCTGCCCCATGCGCAGGTCGGAGAGCAGCACCCGCCCCTGGTCCACCGTGGTCTGTAACTTGAAGAATCCCTGACTGAACGCTGCAATCTGCGCCACCGCGTCGACAGCCCCGTGGTGCTTGATCAGTTCCGCACCGCGTGGGTGGGCTGTCCAGCGCACCGTGGGTTCGGGGTCGAGTAGCGAGTAGTAGCCTTCGAAGTACTGGTCGGGCGTGGTGGCCACCAAGCGCCAGAGCACGGTGTTGAAAGGAGAAGGGGTGACCAGCAGTTGATGGCCCGGGATGCCGGGCGCTGGCATCGAGGCGCGGGCGATGGTGGTGACATGGTGCTGTGCCAGCATGCTCCAGCCCAGATAGCCCGTGCTGAGGGCCAGCGCCACCGCATTCCAGCGCAAACCGCGATCGTTTTTGAGCCGCAGCGCCGTGACCACGCCCACGATCAAGGGCAGGGTGTACGCCGGGTCGATGATGAACATGCTGCTCACAGCGAAGGGGTGGTCGGTGAATGGCATCAGCAACTGCGTGCCGTAGACCGTCATGTTGTCGAGCAGGGGGTGGGTGACCAGAACCAGCCAGATGGCCAGCCACCAGCGTCTGAACAAGGGCAGCTCATCGTGCACCCGGGCGGCCACCCAAGCCAGCAGTGGCGCAAACAGCGTGAGGTAGAACAGCGAATGGCTCTCCGCACGGTGGCGCACCATGTTGAGCACCGGGTTGCCGTGGTCGATCACCACATCGAGGTCGGGCAGCGTGCCGGCAACGGCGCCCCAGACCGCAGCCTTCCACACGGCAGTGCGTCGACCCATCACGGCCACGCTCACGGCTGCGCCGAGCGCCATTTGTGTCAGTGAATCCATGCGCGCACTTTAGTCAATCTGGCCATGCCGCGCCCGCGCAAGGTCATGCCGCGATGGCGGATCAGGCGAACACCGCGGTGAGGAAGCCGCCCAGCAACGGGCTGATGTCGCGGTGCGTGGCGGGCGCCATGGGGTGACCGTTGAGGCCCGTTGCGCGTTGCTTACGTGTCGGGCTGCAGATGGAGCGAGACGAAGCGGGTGCCATGGTCGCCCGGATCGCCGGGGTTGGCGCTCTCCTGGAACCCCAGACTTCGCGAGAGCTCCAGCATGCCCTTGTTCTCGCGCAACACGGTGCCCACCAGCCGGTGGGTGCCCCTCGCGCGCAGGTGCTCGATCATCTTGCTCATGAGCCGATGGCCCAGGCCGCTGCCCTTGAGGTCCGAGCGGACGATGACGCCGAACTCGGCCGTCTGGTTGTCTGGGTCGACCGAGGCCCGCACCGTGCCCAGCGTCTCTTCGCCGTCGTCGGTGGTGGGGCGCGTGGCTATGAAGGCCATTTCGCGGGCGTAGTCGATCTGCGTCAACCGAGCGAGTTCGCTGTGTTCGATGCTGCGGCGGCTGTAGAACACGCGCAAGCGAATGTCTTCGGGATCGAGCTGCTCCAGAAAACGGCGGTGTTGATCCTCATCTTCCGGGCGGATCGGGCGCAGCGTGATCGCCTCGCCCTGCCAGGCCCAGCTCTCGACCAGCTGTTGCGGGTAGGGCTGGATGGCGAAGTTGGCAGCACCTGCCGGCCGTTTGGCCGACACGCGCACGCGTGCGTCCAGGGCCACGACGCCTTCGTGGTTGACCAGCAGCGGGTTGATGTCGAGTTCCGCGATTTCGGGCACGTCGGCCAGCAGCTGCGAGACGCTTACCAGCACCTGGGCCACGCCGGCGATGTCGGCGGCGGGCTCGTCGCGGTAGCCATGCAGCAGCTTGGCGACCCGGGTGCGCTCGATCTGCGCCAGGGCCAGCGGGGTGTTGAGGGGCGGCAACGCGAGGGCGCGGTCGGCCAGCACCTCGACCGCTGTACCACCCTGACCGAACAGGATCACCGGGCCGAACACTGGGTCCACGCTGGCACCGATGATCAGCTCGTGGGCGTGTTTGAGCTTGACCATGCGTTGCACAGTGAAGCCCTGCACATCGGCATCGGGTCGCAGTTCATGCACCCGCGCCAGCATCGCCAGACAAGCCTCGCGCAGCTCGGGCTCCGTGCTGATGTTGAGCCGAACACCGCCCACATCGGACTTGTGGCTGATGGTGTGCGACAGGATCTTGAGGGCCACCGGGAAGCCCAGTTCTGCGGCGGCCTTCAGGGCCTCGTCAGCCTGGGTGCCGACCACCCGTGTGGCCACCACTGGCAGGCCCGCTGCGTCCAGCAGCGCCTTGGCCTCAGGCTCGGTGAGCAGCTCGCGTCCACTGGAGAGGACGTCATCGACGATGGTGCGGATGCGGGGCAAGTCGACGGGACGGGCCGCACTGCGCGCGGGGGGGGTCTGGAGCAGCTCGGCCTGATGCAGGCGGTAGGTCCGCAAAAATGAAAATGCGCGCACCGCTTCTTCGGGCGTGTCGAAATCGGGAATGCCTGCGCCACGGAACACCTGACGCGCCTCTGCAACAGCACCATCGCCGAGCCAGCAACCCAGCACGCGCCGGGGCGTCTGGATCGCGTGCGGCAACACCGCCTGCGCAATCTGCGTGCTCGGCACGATGGCGGTGGGGGCCTGTATGAAGAGCACGGCGTGATCGCTGTGCGGGTCGGCAGCGAGTGCCTTCAAGGCATCTACGTACCGCTGCGCTGGCGCATCACCGATGATGTCCACCGGGTTCGCGCGTGACCAGTTGGATGGCAGCACCGCGTTGAGGCGCGACAGCATATCGGCGCTCAAGTCGGGCAGCGGAACGCCGGCGCTGGCCGCTGCATCGGCTGCCATCACCCCGGCACCGCCGCCGTTCGTGAGCACGATCAACCCACCCGATGGCCCGTCGCGGAAACGGGCCAGGGTTTCGGCGGCCAGAAACAGGTCTTGCAACGAAGTCACCCGCAACATGCCTGACCGTGCAATGGCTGCATCAAACACCGCGTCAGAGCCCGCCAGCGCCCCCGTGTGGGATGCAGCGGCCGCCTGCCCCGCGGCAGAGCGGCCGGCCTTGACCACGATCACCGGTTTGTTGCGCGCTGCGGCTCTGGCAGCCGACATGAATTTGTGGCTCTCTTCCACGCTCTCGATGTAGAGCAGGATAGCGCGGGTCTTGGGATCGCTGCCGAGGAAATCGAGCATGTCGCCGAAGTCGATATCGGCGTGCTCCCCGAGCGAAACAAAGTGGGAAAAGCCGATGCCACGCGATCCGGCCCAGTCCAGCATGGCGGTGACCAAGGCGCCGGACTGCGAGACAAAAGCGAGGTCTCCCGGCTTGGCGCCGATGTGTGAGAAGCTGGCGTTCAGGCCCAGATGGGGCGCCAGCATGCCAATGCAGTTGGGCCCCAGGATGCGCAAGGTGTGCACCCGTGCGGCATCGAGCATGGCCTGTTTCTGGGCCTTGTCCAGCCCGGCGGTGACCACAATGGCGGCGCGTGTGCCGCGAGCGCCCAGATCGGCAATGATCGGAGCTATCGTTGCAGCAGGGGTGCAGATCACGGCCAGGTCGGGCGCCTCGGGCAGCGCCTTCACGTTGGCAAAAGCCCGTACGCCACCGAGCGCGCTGTATTTGGGGTTGACGGGGTAGAGGCGCCCGGTGAATTCGGTGCTGAGGTTGTGCCACACCGTGCCCCCCACGCTTGCTGGACGCTCTGAAGCGCCAAACACCGCGACCGAACGGGGTGCGAACAGGGCGTCTAGGTTGCGAATGCTCATGCTGACTTTTCTCCTTTGCTGGATGCCATGAAGGCAATGAGTGCCGAGCGCATGGCTTCTTCGACGGACATGTCAATGGGCGAGGTCCAGCTGCGTGGCACAAACACGGTGTAACCGCCAATCATGTACCCCATGGGCAAATACACCGCCACGCGGTTGTCAAGATCGCTCAGCCCCGGTGGCAGCCCCTTGAGCGATTGGCGGGTGACCAGACCCACGATGCCGAGTTCTTGCCCAGGCATCTGGAGCAACACCACCTGCTGTGCATCCTGGTCGTGCGGGGAGAAGTAGTCGGCGAAATTCTTCAGGGACGAGTAAATGCTTTTGACCACCGGCAGGTTGGTGAAAGGCAGTTCGACCCATGAAAACAGGCGCGAGGTGATGGGCAGAGATACCAGGAAGCCCAGCGCCAGAATCAGCGCTGCGCCCAGCGCAATGCCCAGCCCAGGCAGGTAAAAGTCGCCAATCAGGGGGCGAACCATGGCCATGGCGGTGTTTTCGGTCCAGCGCACAAAGAGGAACAGGACGTACACCGTGAGCGCCAAGGGCAGGAAAGTGATGAGGCCGCGGAAAAAGTACTGGTAGATGCGATTCATGGTGGGCATTGCAGAGGCCGTATTGGCATGGTTTCAGCATAGCAGCCCCTGTCGTCTTCGCGATGACGCATGAGCCCAAATGGCGCTGTATTGAGCCCAGGAAAAGGCACAGGAGTTTTCTGCCCTGCGGTGCTCGCAGGCCCCCCCGCTAGGGCCCGTGCGCAAGGTCCCTGGAGGACAGGGCAGACAAACACCCGGCAAAAGCCGATCGCATGGGTTCCCTGGATCCTTGCAACAGGTGACAATGGCCTCAGTTGTGTGGGGTGACAAGCCCGTGCTCGCAGGACGCTGATGGCGTTGCGCGCACGGGCCGTACCCGCACCCTCGTCGGCATTGGGCCGGTCATCGAGGAACTCTCAGTGCCTGCCAAGGCTCTCTTCTGTATGAACGATTTGTCGAATTTTCTGGGTCGCGTGATCAATGGCCTGTTCAAGCTGGTGCTGTTGATTGCAGCCTCGGTCTTTGTGATCAGCTTCTTGCTGGCCGCTCTGGTGGTTGTGGTGGCCGTTTCCCTGTGGTCGCTGATCACGGGGCGCAAACCGGCCCCTGTGGTGATGTTCACCCGCATGCGCGAGCAGTCGCAGCGCTACACCCAGGGCGTCTGGCCGGGTCAGGCACGCCAGGAGCCACCCGGCGATGTGGTGGACGTTCAGGCCACCGAAGTGGTTGACGACGCCAGCGTTTCCAAACCTGGCAGTCACTGAGGGGGGCTCAGTCTTCGGCGGTGTCCTCGCCCGCGTCCCGTGTTTGGGCCTGACTTTCGGCCTTTCGGGCCAATGCCGCCTGGTACAAGGCGTTTCGAGGTTGGCCGGTGATCTCGGCGCACAGGCGCACCGCGGTTTTCACCGGCAACTCCGCCAACAGCAGATCCAGGGTGCGCAAACTCTCCTGATCGGGGCCCGAGGCGTCGGTGCCTCCGGTGTCGAGCGGGTGCAGCATCAGCGCAAATTCACCCCGGGTGCGGTGGGCGCCATCGCGCAGCCATGCACCAAAGGCCATCGCGGGCATTTGGGCCACTTCTTCAAACTGTTTGGTGAGCTCGCGGCCGACAGTGAGGGTGCGCTCTCCCAGAATGGCCAGGTCTTTGGCCAATGCCTCGATGCGGTGGGGCGCTTCCAGCAGGACCACCGCTCGGGGATCTTGTGCGAGGTGTTGCACATCCCGCTGGCGTTCGCCCGCCTTGGGCGACAGAAAGCCGCGAAATACAAACTGACCGTCCCAGCCTGCATGGCCGGACACGCTGAGCAGCGCCGTGATGCTGCTTGGACCCGGCAGTGGCACGCTCCTCAGGCCTGCTGCCGCCACAGCCTGGGCCAGACGGGCGCCCGGATCGCTCACGCCCGGGGTGCCCGCATCGCTCACATAAGCCACCCGCTGCCCGGCTTGCAACCGCTGCACCACGGTCTGCGAGGCCTCGGCTTCATTGTGTTCGTGTACCGCCAGGAGCGGCTTGTGCAAGCCGTAGCCCTGCAGCAGGCCCGCGGTGTGGCGCGTGTCTTCGCAAGCCACCGTGTCCACCAGCGAGAGCACATGCAGCGCACGCAGGCTGATGTCGGCCAGGTTGCCGATGGGCGTGGCCACCATGTACAGCGTGCCCTGCGGATAATGCTGGTGCGCGGCGCTTTCGCGTGCGGCGATCAAAAGGGACGGAGGGCTGACAGACAATGGGTTTTTTCCGAAACGGTTCGTTGTTCAACAAGGCACCTGCGCCTGCGGCTTCCCCGGCATTGGCGTCGCAAGCCCGTCCATCTGACGCTGCCAAAGCGACGACCAAACGGCGAGGCGACGCTGCCGAGGCGTTGGCACTGGCCCATCTGCAACGCCAAGGCCTGCGCCTGGTTCAGCGCAACTTCAAGACGCCGGGGCGGGGCGGTGGCGAGGTCGATTTGATTATGCGCGAGACCGACGGCACGTTGGTCTTTATCGAGGTGCGCCAGCGCGCAGGGGCCTCCCGCGGTGGCGCTGGGGGCAGCATCACGGTGATCAAGCAGCAACGCATCATTTTGGCCGCGCGGCACTTTTTGCTGACACTGGGATCAGAACCGCCATGCCGCTTTGATGTGGTGCTGGTGGAGGGGCGGCTGGCACCCGACGGGTCAGCGCCCGGGGCCCGTCTGGAATGGATCCGCGCCGCTTTTGATGCATCAGCCACTTTTTGACACAGCCTCCCGGGCTATGATTCCCGTATGCTTCTGCAACGTATTCAGCAACAGTTTATTGACAGCGCCGACCTGAAATACCAGTGCGCCCAGAGTCTTGCCCCGGAAGTCGAGGCCGCGACGCAAGCGGTGTTGGCCAGTGTGACGGGGGGCGGCAAGGTTTTGTCTTGCGGCAATGGGCCCTCGGCTTCGGCGGCGCAGCTTTTCACGGCCAGTTTTATCGGGCGCTATGAGCGCGAACGTCCCGAGCTGGCGGCTTTGTGTCTGTGTTCCGACGCCGTCGTGCTCACGGCCATCACCAGCGACTTTGATGGGCGAGCCGTTTATGCACGGCAGGTCCGTGCCCTGGGGCATGCGGGTGATGTGCTGCTGGTGTTGTCGGCCAACGGCAATTCGGCCAATGTGCTGGCCGCGGTCGAGGCAGCGCATGAACGCGACATGACGGTGGTGGCCCTGACCGGTGCCCGCGGTGGCCGCCTGGCGCAGCAGTTGCGTGATACCGATGTGCACATCTGTGTGCCCAGCGATCAGACGCCACGTATTTTGGAAGTGCACCACCTGGTGTTGCACTGCATTTGTGACGGTGTAGATGCCCAGTTGCTGGGCCTGCCCGATTCTTTGAACAGTGAACAGGAGAACCCCGCATGACCTCAATTGACCGATTCGCACGATGGACCCGCCTGGTGCTGGGCACGGCCGCACTGGGCGCTGTCTTGTCCGCTTGTGCCCCGCTGATGGTGGGTGGCGCCCTCACCGGTGCCATGGTGGCCACCGATCGACGCACCTCTGGCGCCCAGCTCGATGACCAGGGCATCGAACTGCGCGCAGCCAATCGCCTGGGCGATACGTTTGGTGGCCGTGCCCGCATCAACGTGACCAGCTACAACCGGCGCGTGTTGCTCACCGGTGAAGTGGCCAATGAGCGTGACCGCCAATTGGCCGCCGACACGGTCAAGGCGATCGACAACGTGAATATGGTTTACAACGAACTGGGGATTACCAACAGCCCGACTTTCACGGAAAAAGCCGCCGACACGTTGCTCACTGGTCGCGTCAAAGCCGGCCTGGTCGACACCAAGAAGCTGTCTGCCAACTCGTTCAAAGTGGTCAGCGAACGTGCGACCGTGTACCTCATGGGCCGTGTGACACAACGGGAGGCCGATCAGGCTACCGACGTGGCACGCACCACCAAGGGCGCCCAGCGCGTGGTGCGTGTGTTTGAGATCCTGAGTGAAGAAGAGCTGGCCCGCATGGCCATCAAATAAGCGGACACCCGCGGCATCCTAAAGAAACGGCGCCTTGGGCGCCGTTTTTTTTGGAGAACAGTTTGTTTGTGAAGGGCTCAGCGCAAGCGCTTGATCAGGCTGGAGGTGTCCCAGCGCTGGCCACCCATGGCCTGCACATCGGCATAAAACTGATCGACCAGGGCGGTCACAGGCAGGCGCGCGCCATTGCGCTTGGCCTCTTCGAGCACCAGGCCCAGATCCTTGCGCATCCAGTCGACCGCGAAACCGAATTCGAAGTGATCGGATGCCATGGTCTTGCCCCGGTTGTCGAGCTGCCAGCTTTGCGCCGCGCCTTTGCCGATCACCGCGAGCGCCTGCTCCATGTCCAGACCGGATTTTTGTCCGAAAGCGATGGCTTCGGACAGGCCTTGGACCAGGCCGGCGATGCAGATCTGGTTGACCATCTTGGTGAGCTGGCCTGCGCCGCTTTCGCCCATGAGGGTGAATGCTTTGGAAAAGGCCATGCCCACAGGCTTGACTTGCTCGAAGGCGGTCGCATCGCCGCCGCACATGACGGTGAGCGCGCCGTTTTGAGCGCCGGCCTGACCGCCAGAAACCGGTGCATCGATGAATGCCAGCCCCAACGTTTTCGCCGCCCCGTAGAGTTCGCGTGCGACGTTGGCCGATGCGGTGGTGTGGTCGACAAAGACATTGCCCGGTTGCATGCCGGCAAACGCGCCATCGGCGCCCAGCGTGATCGCGCGCAAGTCGTCGTCGTTGCCCACACAGGCAAAGACCATGTCGGCGCCCATGGCCGCTTCGCGCGGGGTGTTTTTGTGCTGGCCGCCAAATTCCTTGCACCAGGCCTCGGCCTTGGCGGGTGAGCGGTTGTATACCGTCACCGAATGACCGGCTTTGGCCAGATGCCCGGCCATGGGCAAGCCCATGACACCCAGGCCCAGAAAGGCCACACGACGGGATGGGACGGATTCGTAGGAGCGTTCAGCGATGGTGTTCATGGCCTTTATTCTCCGTCAGTTTTCTTTTGCGCGGTTGAAGTGGGGCTTCAAGCATGGCGAGCCGTGTTTCACCCCGGCGGGCGAGTGATTTTCTACTGCCTCGCCCAAAGAAAAGGCGAGCCGAAGTCCGGTTCCCTTGGGGGTTCCTTGCGCTGCTCGCATCGAACGGGCTCAGACACCGCCCTCCTTGATCCGTTCGCTGCTTCGCTGCTCATTCCGGCCACACGGCAGACGCAAGTCCGGAATCCGAAGAGGCGTACCCATTCTCCGGAGAGTCGTGCCTCAAAAGCCCAGAACGCCGTCGATCTGGCTTTGCCAGTCGACCAGCGTTGCCCCTAGAGGGGCGGAGCTGCACACGCAGTGAGCAGCGATGGGGGTGGGTCTCATTCACGCCGCGGGTCCGGCTCTGCCGGTCTGCCAGCGTTGCCCCCTGGGGGGTGACGGCGAAGCCGGCGCGGGGGGGTCAGACGATAGTCAGGTGCTCGGTGCCCGCCGCCAGATCCTGTGTTTTGGCACGCTGGCTGTTGAGCTTGATCTGCAGGCGCAGGTCGTTGAGCGAATCGGCGTTGCGCAGAGCGTCTTCCAGCGTGATGAGATTGGCTTCAAACGCGTGGAACAAGGCCTGGTCGAAGGTCTGCATGCCCATCTGGGTGCTCTTCTTCATGATCTCCTTGATCTCGGCCACTTCGCCTTTGAAGATCAGGTCGGAAATCAGGGGAGAGTTCAACATGATCTCCACCGCTGCGAAACGCCCTTTGTTGTCCTGGCGCGGCACCAGCCGCTGGGAAACCAGCGCGCGCAAGTTGAGCGACAGGTCCATCAGCAGTTGCGGGCGGCGCTCTTCGGGGAAGAAGTTGATGATGCGGTCCAGCGCCTGGTTGGCGCTGTTGGCGTGCAGGGTGGCCAGGCAGAGGTGACCGGTTTCCGAGAACTGGATCGCATGTTCCATGGTTTCCCGGGTGCGGATCTCGCCCATCAAGATCACGTCGGGTGCCTGGCGCAGCGTGTTGTGCAGAGCCGCTTCCCAGTTGTCGGTGTCCAGTCCCACTTCGCGCTGGGTCACCACGCAGTTTTTGTGGGGATGCACAAATTCGACCGGGTCTTCGATGGTGATGATATGGCCGAAGGTGTGTTCGTTGCGCCAGTCGACCATGGCCGCCAGCGACGTGGACTTGCCTGAGCCTGTGGCGCCCACCAGAATGCACAGACCGCGCTTGCTCAGCGACACGTCTTTCAATACCTGGGGCAGCCCCAGTTTGTCGATGGTGGGCAGCGTGGCGGGAATGGTCCGCAACACCATGCCGACCTTGCCTTGCTGGATGAAGGCGCTGACCCGGAAGCGACCCACGGTGGGTGGCGAAATGGCGAAGTTGCACTCCTTGGTGCGCTCGAATTCCGCCGCCTGCTTGTCGTTCATGATGGCGCGCGCCAGCGACAGGGTGTGCACCGCGTTGAGGGGCTGGGGAGACACCTTCACCACCTTGCCGTCGACCTTGATGGCGGGCGGGAATTCCGCGGTCAGGAACAGATCACTGCCACCCCTGCTGACCATCAGCTTGAGCAGATCATTGATGAATTTTGATGCCTGATCGCGTTCCATGGAGTCCTACCTTCTCAATTCAATACGAGGGACACGAACTGTCCCCATTCAGAGCGCCACAAAACCGGCTTTGCCGGGCTGCCAGCGCTGCCCCCTTGGGGGGGGTGACAGGCCGCGCGGCAGGCTGGGCGCAGGGGTGGGCTTCTACCCAGGGAAGTTGTCCGGAATCTTGGCCTTGCTGCGGGCCTCGGCCGGGCTGATCAGGTTGCGTCTGACGAGCTCCGAGAGATTCTGGTCCAGTGTCTGCATGCCCACACTGTTGCCGGTCTGGATAGCCGAGTACATCTGCGCGACCTTGGCCTCACGGATGAGGTTTCGGATGGCGCTGGTGCCGATCATGATTTCGTGCGCTGCGACCCGGCCGCTGCCATCTTTCACCTTGCACAGGGTTTGTGAGATCACCGCTACCAGCGATTCCGACAACATGGCGCGCACCATGTCTTTTTCTTCTGCCGGGAACACGTCAATGATGCGGTCAATGGTTTTGGCAGCGCTGGAGGTGTGCAGCGTGCCGAACACGAGGTGACCGGTTTCCGCGGCCGTCATGGCCAGTCGAATGGTTTCCAGATCGCGCATCTCACCCACCAGAATGGCGTCGGGATCTTCCCGCAGGGCCGAGCGCAGGGCGTTGGCAAAGGACAGGGTGTGTGGACCGACTTCGCGTTGGTTGATCAGGCACTTCTTGGACTCGTGCACGAATTCGACCGGGTCTTCCACGGTCAGAATGTGGCCGTACTCGGTCTCGTTCAGGTGGTTGACCATGGCGGCCAGCGTGGTCGATTTGCCCGAGCCGGTCGGGCCCGTGACCAGCACCATGCCGCGTGGACGCAGCGCGAGGTCGCCGAAAATCTTGGGGGCGTTGAGCTGCTCCAGTGACAGGATTTTGCTCGGAATGGTTCGAAACACCGCGCCGGCGCCGCGGTTGTGGTTGAACGCATTGACGCGAAAACGCGACAGACCTTCGATTTCAAACGAGAAATCGCACTCCAGGAACTCTTCGTATTGCTTGCGCTGACTGTCGTTCATGATGTCGTACACCATGCTGTGGACACCTTTGTGGTCCAGCGGTTCGACGTTGATCCGGCGCACGTCTCCGTGCACCCGTATCATGGGCGGCAGGCCTGCCGAGAGGTGCAAATCCGATGCTTTGTTCTTGACGCTGAAGGCGAGCAGTTGCGTGATGTCCATCCCGGGTTCCCATGCAATGTTGGTGTAACTAAGTGATTATGACGACGATTGAAGACAATCTCCAAGCCCAGCGTCAGAGGGTGGCGCTTGCGTGCCAAACGGCGGGACGCGATGTGACGGCTGTCACCCTGCTGGCGGTCTCCAAGACTTTCGGCGCCGACGCCGTGGCCGAAGCGGTGGCGGTGGGGCAGCGTGCGTTTGGCGAAAACTACATCCAGGAAGGGGTGGACAAGATATTGGCCCTGCGCGCCAGCCACCCCGGGGTCGCGCTGGAGTGGCACTGCATCGGGCCTATCCAGAGCAACAAGACGCGTCTGGTGGCCGAACACTTTGACTGGGTGCAGTCCGTGGATCGCTTGAAAATTGCCCAGCGCCTGAACGAGCAACGGCCGGAAGGTTTGCCACCCCTGCAGGTGTGCTTGCAGGTCAATGTGGACGGGGGCAGCAACAAGTCTGGCGTGACGCCGGCCGAACTGCCCGCGCTGGCCGCGGCGGTGGCCGAGTTGCCCCGCCTGACGTTGCGCGGCCTGATGTGTATCCCCGAGCCTGAGCCGGGCTTTGAGGCTCAGCGGGCCTTGTTCATGCGCTGCAAGGCGGTCTTTGACGATTTGCAACGGCAAATGGGCAGCGGCGTGGACACGCTGTCCATGGGGATGAGCGATGACCTGGACGCCGCTGTGGCGGCCGGTGCGACGATGGTGCGTGTGGGCCGGGGAGTTTTCGGCACACGACCGCCCAAGGGCTGAGGTGGCGCGCGGGCATTGGCCCTGCGGCACCGGGTCCCTTACTGCGTGGGCAAGGTGACGGGTTTGACGCTGCCGCAATCGGCGGACAGCCATTGGCCCTTGGCGTCCATGGTCATGTTGCGCGTCTGGCCACCTTCCTGGCTCTTGATGGCCATTTTCATGGTGTAGGCCTTGTCGCCATCAAAGGTGTAGATGCCTTGCCCGCTGGACACGGGGTTGCTGCAGGTGAAGCTGATCTTCAGCGTGTTGCCGGAGCGCGAATCGATCTTGCTGGTGCAGTCACCCTGGGTCCGGGTGGGCAATTGCTGGCGCTCGACCATCTCGGCGGTCATGCAGACTTTGACCGACATGGCGCCGCTGGAGGCCATGCTGACACCACTCTTGCCCATGATGGCTTCCATTTGTTTGCGTTGCGCAGGCGGCATGGCGGCGAGTTGGGCCTGCATCTGTGCCATGGCCTTTTCCATTTCCGGGTTGCCGCCGACCTTGTTTTCAATGGCCCACAAGCCGGGCAGGACACTCTGGGCCAGTGCCGGCGCCGAGATTGCGACCAAAAGTGTCAGGATGGCGAGAGCGTGAGGGCGTGTGCGTTTTGTGATCAAGGTGTTCCTCCTGTGGTGTCGGGTAGCGCCATTTTTGTCAAGGCGGCGCGGTTTGTCAAAGTGGCAGCTGCGACGAGCTTTTAACCTCTTCAATCACGGCGTAGGTCCGGGTTTCGCGCACCCCGGGCAGTTGCCACAAGACGCTACCGGCGAACGCCCGGTAAGCATCCATGTCGGCCATGCGGGTTTTGAGCAGGTAGTCGAAGCCACCGGCCACCATGTGGCATTCCATGATTTCCCTGC
Organism: Hydrogenophaga sp. PAMC20947; assembly: GCF_004795855.1. NCBI lineage: Bacteria > Pseudomonadati > Pseudomonadota > Betaproteobacteria > Burkholderiales > Comamonadaceae > Hydrogenophaga > Hydrogenophaga sp. PAMC20947. The sequence goes on along the minus strand of NZ_CP039252.1, from coordinate 3,260,288 downwards.
GCACCTGCACGGCCGCCTTGAATGCTTCGAACACATTCTGGGTGGTGCGGTCCAGCAGCACCTCGATAAAAACCGTCATGCCCAAACCGAGTTTGAGCGGATTCAGGCGGGCTTCGTACCCTAGGATGTAGCCATCGCGCTGCAGGCGCTGGGTGCGGGCCAGCACCGCAGTGGGGGACAGCGCCACGGCTTCGGCCAGCTTCAGGTTGGCAATGCGGCCGTCCGTCTGGAGCACCGAGAGGATGCGCAAGTCGATGCGGTCGAGCCCAACCAAGCCAGGTGGAGCGGTGGTTGTGTTCATGGGTAGTGGATTGTTTCGCTATTTCTGAAATATTGGTGAATTATTCACCGAATAAAGCTAGATCATCTCGATATTCACCAATCAGCCGCCAACCAGGAGCTTCTATGTCCCGCCAAGTTGACCGTTTGCCCTTCCCTTATTTGCCAGAGCATGGCGTGTTGTCCAGCCGCTTGCTGGCGTTGGAGGGGGCGATGGACTGGGCAGCAGCAGCCCAGATGGCCACGCCCTGGGTGCAATCGGTGCGCAAGAACCCGCCCCCTTTCTGGGCGATGGAGAGCTTGCTCAAGGAATACCCTATCTCCAGTGCTGAGGGCCTGGCCCTGATGCGGCTGGCAGAGGCATTGTTGCGAGTGCCCGATACCGAAACCGCTGTCGCGCTGACAGCCGATCAATTGGGGCGCGCCGACTTTGACGGGGCGGCGGACTCGACCATGGCGCGGCTGTCGTCGTCGGCCATTGCATTGTCCAAAAAATTCTTGCCCGGCTCGGAAGGAGAGTCCAGCCTGATGACCAAGATGGGCGCCAAGTCGGTGGTGGCCGCCACGCTGCGCGCGGTGCAGTTGCTGGGGCGCCAGTTTGTGTTGGGACAGACCATCGAAGAGGGGATGAAAGAAGCCACCGCAGCGCGCAAGAAACAACCCAATCTTGGGTTCAGCTACGACATGCTGGGCGAAGGTGCTCGCACCGATGCCGACGCCCTGCGCTACCTGGCCAGTTACCAGCATGCCATTGCCGCCATCGCGCGCACGGCCAATGCGAGCGGCTCGCCGGCGCACAACGATGGCATCTCCATCAAACTCAGCGCGCTTCACCCGCGCTACGAAGATCTGCAATACGAGCGTGTGATGAGCGAGCTTGTGCCCCGCGTGTGGACGCTGTGTGAAGCCGCGGCCAAGGCCAACCTCAACCTGACAATCGATGCGGAAGAAGTGGACCGCCTGGAGCTTTCGCTCGACGTGTTCGAAGCCTTGATCGCTCAGGTCGCCGACCGCGTTCCCCAGTGGGCAGGCTTCGGTCTGGCCTTGCAGTCTTACCAAACGCGCGCCGTCGAGCTGATCGAACACCTGACCCAGATGGCCCGGCGCCACAAGGTCAAGCTGATGTGCCGCTTGGTCAAGGGCGCCTATTGGGATGCCGAAATCAAACGCGCCCAGGAGCTGGGTCTGCCGGGCTACCCGGTGTTCACCCACAAGCACCACACCGATGTCAGCTACCTCGCCTGTGCGCGAGCATTGTTTGCGGCTTCCGATGTCATTTTTCCGCAATTTGCGACGCACAATGCCGGCACCATTGCGGCCATTCTTCAGATGGCAGAGCGGGGCTCCGGCGGGGTGGCTTTCCCGTTTGAATTGCAACGCCTGCACGGCATGGGTGAGGGTGTTTACCGCGAGGTGTTGAAGAATTCCAAAATCCGCTGCCGCGTCTATGCACCCGTGGGCGCCCACCGCGACTTGCTGGCCTATCTGGTGCGCCGCTTGTTGGAGAACGGGGCGAACTCTTCGTTTGTCAACCAGTTGGCCGATGAGTCCGTGAGCATGGATGTTTTGTTCAACACACCGCTGCGCCTGAGCCCTGAACCGGCCATGCCCCTGCCCGTCGACATGTTCGGCGCCTCACGCCGCAACAGCATGGGCCTGGACATGGCGGTGGTGTCCATGCGCCGGCCGCTGTTGGATGCGTTGGAAAAAACCACGGTGCCAATCGTGCCCTTCTTTGACGTGGCGCAAGTCGGCGCAGCGGCTGAGGCATCCCATGAAGCCTTCAAGGCGTGGAGTGTTGTGCCGGTGGCTACGCGTGCCCAAGCCTTGCGCAAGACGGCCGACGCCATGGAAGCGCAGCTGCCTGAGCTGTGCGGCATGCTGGTCAAGGAAGCCTTCAAGACATGGGCCGATGCGATTTCGGAAGTGCGTGAGGCCGTTGACTTTTTCCGTTACTACGCCAACGAAGCCGAACGCATCATGGCGCCTTCGCCTCAACTCTCGGCGCTGGGTCCTTGGGTGTGTATCAGCCCCTGGAATTTCCCATTGGCCATTTTCTGTGGCCAGGTGGCCGCGGCCTTGGCCACCGGCAACACCGTGCTGGCCAAACCTGCCGAGCAGACCCCGGCCATCGCGATGATGGCCGTGAAACTGATGCATGAAAACGGTGTTCCCGCCGACGCGCTGCAGTTGCTGCACGGCCCTGGAGAGACTGTGGGCGCCGCGCTGGTGGCACAGCCGGGCGTGGCGGGCGTGGTGTTCACAGGCTCTACGCAAGTGGCCAAAATCATCCAGCGCGCACTGGCGGCCAAAGAGGGACCGGTGGCACCCTTGATCGCAGAGACCGGTGGCATCAATGTGATGCTGGTCGACAGCTCGGCTTTGCCCGAGCAAGTGGCCGACGCCGTGATGCAAAGCGCCTTCCGAAGTGCCGGGCAGCGCTGTTCGGCATTGCGCCTGCTGTGCGTTCACGAATCGGTGGCCGACGGCATGATCGAAATGATCGAAGGCGCCGCCAAAGAGCTGGGTGTGGGCCGCGTGGGCGCCCTCACCACCGACCTGGGCCCGGTGATTGACAAGGAAGCGTTTGACAACATCCAGCGCCACGTCCAGCGCTTGCATGGGGAAGCGAAATCGTTGCTGAATGTGCCCGTGGATGCAGCGCTGTCCAGCGAACAGCCGCACATGATTTCACCGCAGATGTTCGAAGTGAAGGACATCGCCGAGGTCAAGGCTGAAATCTTTGGACCGGTCTTGCAAGTGGTGCGCTGGACGGGCGACCCGGCCCAGCTCATTGCGCGCATCAATGCCCTGAACTATGGCCTCACCATGGGTATCCAGACCCGCATCGACAGCCGTGCGCAGGCTTTGGCCGCATCGGCACATGTGGGCAACATCTATGTGAACCGCAACATCATTGGGGCCGTGGTGGGCGTGCAACCCTTTGGAGGCGAGGGCCTGTCAGGCACAGGCCCCAAGGCGGGTGGCCCGCACTACCTGCAGCGCTTTGTGCACGAATCGCAAGCCGTGCCTGCCGCGCAAAAATTGCACGGCGATGGCCAGGGTGTGAACGTACAAAGCCCCGCTTTGGCGGTGCGCAAAAGCGGTTGGTTGAAGAGCACGCTGAAGCAGCGGTGCGACTGGCTCGAGAAGCTGGGCGCAAAGCCGCTGGCAGCGGCTGCCAGGCAGCAGTTGGCCGATCGCGTGCTGCCGGGCCCCACGGGTGAGAGCAACGACCTGCGCCTGCACCCACGGGGCGTGGTGGCCGCCATTTCCGACCGTGTGGATAGCGCCACCTTGGCGCAGTGGTTGGGTGCGCTGGCCGGTGGCAACCCCCTGGTGGTGGCGGTGCCGAGCGAAGCCCGTGAGGCTGTCCGGGAGGCCTTGGGCCAATGGGTGAGCGCAGGGCTTCCGGCCGCAGCCGTGCATGTGCTGGATACACCGTTTGAGGCCGGGGCTGTGGCCCTGGCCAGCAGCGAAGCCATTGACGCGATCGTGGCCCAGCCCGCCTACGGCACCGAACTCAACCGCCACATGGCCGCCCGCGATGGCGCGGTGGTGCCCCTGATCACCGAGCCTTTGCTGGGTTGTTTGTGGCGCCTGTGTGCCGAACAAACTTTGACCATCAACACCACCGCAGCCGGTGGCAACGTGGAGCTTTTTGCCGGTTTGCCAGCACTTTGAGTGGGCGTTTGACCGCTTGAACTGCCGAGCGCTGTCACCCGCATGACGGAGCTCGGCGCCCTTGTGGCCACAATGCGCACATGAGCAAAAACCACAGTGTGCGTGCGCCCTTGCAGGCGCAGATCGTTGAATGGCTGGTGGCACCGGGGGACTCGGTGCATCCCGGTGACCTGCTGTTGATCCTGGAAGCCATGAAGATGGAGCACGAAATCCGGGCCGATCAGGCGGGTTGTGTGCTGGAGCGCTTCTTTGAGTCGGGTGAGGCGGTGGACGCAGGCGTGGCCCTGCTCAGCCTGGGGCCGGCCACCCAGGCATCTCTCGCGGCACAAGCCGCCGATGTGCCGGTGCAAGCTGCCACTGGGCCGCGCGAAGACCGCCAGCGCTGGGAAGCCCGTCAGGCCCGAACCCTGGACGCCGCGCGCCCGCAAGCCGTGGCCAAACGCCACGCCCTGGGCCTGCGCACCGCACGTGAAAACATTGCCGATCTGTGTGACGACGGCTCGTTCCTCGAGTACGGGGCGTTGGCCATTGCCGCGCAACGGCTGCGGCGCAGTGAAGATGACCTGATCGCCAACACACCTGCCGATGGCATGGTGACCGGGATCGGCTCGGTGAACGGGCGCATTTTTGGCGAAGAAAAAGCACGCACAGTGGTGATGGCCTACGACGCCACGGTGCTGGCTGGCACCCAGGGCATGCGCAACCACCAGAAAACCGACCGGCTGCTGGGGATCGCTCTGGAGCAGCAATTGCCAGTGGTGTTGTTCGCCGAAGGTGGGGGTGGGCGGCCCGGTGACACCGACATGCCCATCGTCGCCGGCTTGCATGTGGGCACCTTCGCGGCCTACGCCCGCCTGTCGGGGCAGGTGCCTGTGGTGGGTATTGCGGCGGGGCGATGTTTTGCGGGCAATGCCGCTTTGCTCGGTTGCAGCGATGTGATCATCGCCACCCGCACCAGCAACATCGGCATGGGTGGACCGGCCATGGTCGAAGGTGGGGGGCTGGGGGTCTTCAGGCCAGAGGCCATAGGCCCGGCTGGCGCGCAAGCCGCCAACGGTGTGATCGATGTGCTGGTCGACGGCGAAGCGCAGGCGGTGGCCGCCGCGCGCCACTACCTGTCATTTTTTCAGGGGCGACTGTCGGACTGGACCGCGCCCGACAGCGAAGCTTTGCGCGACGCTGTGCCGGAGAACCGGTTGCGGGTCTATGACAGCCAGGTGGTGCTGGAGGGCCTGGTGGATGTGGGCAGTCTGATGCTGTTGCGGGTTGGATTCGGCCTCGGCATTCACACCGCACTGGCCCGCATCGAGGGCCGGCCTGTCGGGCTCATGGCCAACAACCCCCATCACCTGGGAGGCGCCATCGATGCCGACGCGGCCGACAAGGCAGCACGGTTCATGCAGCTGTGCAACGCCCATGGCCTGCCTTTGGTGAGCCTTGTGGACACGCCGGGTTTCATGGTGGGACCCGACATCGAGGCGCGGGCCCAGGTGCGCCATGTGAGCCGCATGTTTGTCACGGCTGCGGCCTTGCGGGTGCCTGTGTTCAGTGTGGTGTTGCGCAAAGGGTATGGCCTGGGTGCCATGGGCATGACGGCCGGCGGTTTTCACGCCCCCGTGTTCACCGTGGCCTGGCCCACGGGTGAGTTCGGCGCCATGGGACTGGAAGGTGCGGTGCGCCTGGGCTTTCGGCGGGAGCTGGAGGCATTGCCTGAAGGGCGGGAGCGGGAGGCCTTGTTCCAAAGCCTGCTCGCACAGCAAGTGGCCAATGGGGCGGCTGATCAGATGGCGGCGACGCTGGAGATCGATGCGGTGATCGATCCGGCGCAAACGCGTGCCTGGATAACCCGCGGACTGATGGGGGCCCGGATCAAACCCGCTTCGGGCGGGCGTTTCATTGACACCTGGTAGGGCGCCGACGGTCTTGTCGACCGGTCAGTTGAGATCGGCGAAGCCCGAGTGGCGTGGCGTTACCGTGGCGGCTTGGGGCGCAGGCTGGTTGATGTTGATCCAGAATTCGCACACGTGTTTCATGGCGCTCAGAAACTGCGCGAATTCTGTGGGTTTGGCAATGTAGGCATTGGTGCCGGCATCGTATGCGCGCTGCAGGTCGCTCGGTTCGGTCGAGGAAGTCAGTACCACCACCGGAATATTGCTCAGTTGATCCGAACCCTTGATCTCCCGCAACACGCCGATGCCGTCGAGCAACGGCATCTTGAGATCCAACAAGATCAAGACCGGGTTGCCCCCCGTGCGGTTGCTGAAGGCCTCGCGGCGGTACAGGTAATCCAGGGCCTGCATGCCGTCGGACACATGAGTGACGCGCCCGTCGAGCCCATGGCGGGCCAAGGCCAGTTTCGTGAGCTCGGCATCATCGGGATTGTCTTCGACCAGCAGGATGGCGTCGGCGTTGGTGTTCATGGTTCCAGCAAGATAAGTTAGGTGTCGTGCGGAAGACCGCCCAGACTGACTCCGTCGAAGGGCAGGGAGAAGTGGAAAATACTCCCGTGGTGTATTTCGCTTTCAGCCCAAATGCTACCACCGTGTCGTTCCAAAATGCGCCGCGTGAGCGCCAAACCGATGCCGGTGCCCTCGAATTCAGAAGCTCTGTGCATGCGTTGGAAGACACCGAATAGCTTTTGAGCATATTGCATGTCAAAGCCCACGCCGTTGTCGGCGACAGAAAAAGTGTAGCCCACGGCCGGGTCAACACTCCAGGTGACTTCGATGCGCGTGCGCTCCCGCGGGCGGGTGTATTTGAAGGCATTGCCCAGCAGGTTGGCCCACACCTCGCGCAACAGCAGGGCATCGCCCTGCACCACAGGCAGATCGGGAGCAATGACCCAATCCACGACCCGTCCCTGGGTATCGTGGTCAATCTGGTTCACCACCGCATCCACCAGCATCGAGAAATCCACCGGGGCGAGACTCACGGCTGAGCGTCCCAGTCTGGAGAATGCGAGCAAGCCGTCGATCAGCTGGCTCATGTGGCGGGCGGATGTGGCGATGGTCGACAGGTACCGTTGGGTGGTCTCGTCGCCCCGCTCGGCCAGGTGTTCTTCCAGCAAGCTCACAAAGCTGGAAATGTGCCGCAAAGGTGAGCGCAAATCGTGTGACACCGAATACGAGAACGATTCCAGGTCCTTGTTGGCCGCGAGCAATTGTTCGGTGCGCTCCGACACGCGGTTCTCCAGCTCTTCGTTGATGTTGCGCATGAGGTCGTCCAGGCGCTTGGCATCGCTCATGTCCTGGTTGATCTTGGCAAAACCGCGCAACTCACCGGTGTCGTCGCGCAAGGCGATCAGCACCGAGTAAGACCAGTAGCGGGATCCGTCTTTTCGCTCGTGCCAGGCGTGCAGTTCGTGTTGCCCGCGCGAGGTGGCAATGCGGAGCATGCGCTCGGCGCTGGCCAATGCCTCGTCAGGCTTCTTGCGGCGGAACAGCGTGTGGTAGTGGCGACCCACGACCTCGGTGGGCGAATAGCCTTCCATGCGCTGGGCGCTGTCGGTCCAGTCGGTGATGACGCCTTGGGCGTCCAGAAAGAAGATGCAGTAGTCCCGCAGGTTGTCCACCATCAGGCGGAAACGCTGTTCGCTTTCCAGGAGCTCCACTGAGCGTTCCTGGATACGGGTCTCCAGCTCGTCGTTCAAGTGGCTGATGCGTTCTTCGACCTGCTTGGTTTCGGTGATGTCGATGCCCTGTATGAACAGGCCCTGCACCACTCCGTTGTGAATATCGGGCAGGTAGCTCGCCCGAACATACATGGTCTCCCCGGCCACATTCTTTCGCCAGGCTTCGTAGCGTTGAATTTCACCGCCCAGCGCCGCGTTGAGCCGGGGTTCAATGTCGGGCCAAATCTCTTCAGGCATGCACTCCCGGATGTGCAAGCCTATCATGGCTTCCGAGTCCAGCCCGTAAATGCGCGTGTGCTCGACGTTGGCAAACCGGTAACGCAGCTGGGTGTCCAGGTAAGCCACGATGCCCGGAATCTGGTTGGCAATCGTGTGCAGGAAACGCTGATTTTCGCGCAGGGCGGTCTCGGCCGCTTTGCGCGCGGAGATGTCGATCACCGTCGTGTTGCTGCGCACGAATCGCCCTTGGGCATCGCGAACGGCCGACGACGACAGCAGCGCGGGGAAGGTCGACCCGTCGCGGCACTGCATCTCGTATTCGGCGTTCTCGAGCACGCCGTCGTGGACCAGCCGATTCAACCGGTCTTCCAGCAGGGTTTCACGGCTGGGCAGAATGAAATCCCGGAAGCTCTTGTGGCCCACCACCTCTTCGCGCGTATAGCCCAGCCAACGCAATTCGATGTCGTTGATGGAGACATAGACACCGTTGACGTCCAGCGAGTGGTATCCACACGGGGCCTCGTTGTAGAGGTTTTGTGACAGCGACAGCGCCTTGCTGAGTTGCTGGTTGGCCGCTGTCACCCGCATCTCGGCCTCGCGCCGCTCGGAGATATCCAGCATCTGAATGAAGATGCCTTGTGTTTCGCCGTTTTCAATGAACGGGGTGTATTCCACTGTGGCGTAGAAAGTCTGGCCATCGGGAAAGACACGCTCGCCTTCGAAGCGTTGTGATGTTCCCGCCAGCGCTGCTTTCAGGAATGGCAAGCCCTGCTGGTAGTTTTCAGGGTGGGCGATCTCGCTCAGGTGCTTGCCGAGCAAGTTTTGCGGGTCGCCACCCAGCCAGCGCGCGTAACTGGCATTGGCGAAGCGGCAGATCATCTCATGGTCGAAAAAGGCGATCTGGACCGGAACGCTGTTGGTGATGGTTTGCAGGAAGCTGCGCTGCGATGCCAAGGCTGCTTCAGCGGCGTGGCGCCCGGAAATGTCCACCAGTGTGTTGTTGGTGTGCAAAAAGACACCGTGTTCATCGTAAACCGCTGTGCTGCCGATCAAGACCCAGAATTCACGCCCGTCGCGACGAACCATGCATACTTCGGCGGGTTCCAGGGTGTCCTTGCGCATCAGGCGCTCCAGGCGCTCCATCGTGCCAGGGACCTGGTCGGGCCTTATCCACTCGCGGACATTTCTCTTGCCCACCACTTCATCCAACGTGAAGCCGAACCAGTCGAGTTCTGTCTGGTTGATGCGGATAATCACACCCTGGGCATCGATGGAGTGGTAGCCACAGGGCGCCTGGTTGTAGAGGCGTTGGGCCATTTCCAGGGCATCGCTGATTTGTCGGTTGGCGTCGGCCAGGGCCTGCGTGCGTTCGACAACGCGGTCTTCCAGGCTGGCGTTGAGCGTCTGGATTTCCTCTTGATGCTGGTACAGGTCGGTGACGTCCCGGGTGACGGCCATCAACATGACGGGCTGGCCGTCGACACCGCTGATCGGTGTGACCACGGTGTCCCACCATCTGGGTGTGCCTTTGAAGGTTTCTCCAGCCGCCACAAATCGCGCGCTCTTGCCCTTCACGGCGGCCTCGATGGCCTCGCGTGCCATGGTGTGGCTTTCGCCTTTCCACCAGGTGCTCCATTCGGAGCCCCTGACTTGCTCAAAATCGTCGACCTCCATCAGCCTGCAACCTTGTGCCGTCATCTGGACCACATGGCCTTGGAGATCCAGCACTTTGGTGCAATCGGGGCTGCTGGCGATGATCTGGCGGTTGAGCTCGTCTTTGATGCGGGCTTCGGCCTGCAGGGCGCGCAGCGAGGAAATGTCTTGCAGAAAACCGTGCTGGGCTTCAAGCTGACCTTGCTCGCCGAGCACGGGTGAGTTGCGCGCCAGCACATGGGCGATGCGGCCGTCCGGATACAGCAAGCGGAATTCTAGGCTGAGCGGTGTGCCGTTCAGGATGCCATCGGCCCAGGCTTTTTTGACACTGTCCACGTCCTCAGGGTGTACACGCTGGAACCAGCCATAGTTCTGGAATTCGGATGGTGCGAGCTCAAAAATGCGTTGCAGCGAGCCGTCGATGTGGGTCAGAACGCCGTTGGCATCGGTGCGAAAAATGCCGATCGGAAAAACCGACGACATGGCCGCCAGCAGCGCCTCGTAGTCCAGCTGTGATGCCAGCGCCTGGTCGCCTTTGCCCTCGAAAGCGTGGACCTTGGGTGGCAGCGTGCGGGGGAGCTCAGCGCGAAGCGCCCCTTCGATCGAATCAAGGTGGCTGGCGTAGTGGCGCCGCAAGTGCTGGTTTTCCTGGCGCAAGGTTTCCAGCTCCTGCTCCATGGCCTGCATGCGCGCGCGCAAGGCCGCTTGCCCTTCGCCAGGGGCGTCATTTGGGGTCTGGAGGGGGCGGTAAGCACTCATCTCACCCAACTGTACCCCAGCCACTTCGCCGCTAGGTGCGAAATATGACAGTCAGAAACGGGGTATTTCTGGGAATGAAAGTCGACCGCCGCGCACCAGCATCTTGCCGTACTCGGCGCAACGTTGCAGCGTGGGGATGACTTTGCCCGGGTTGAGCAGGCCCCGGCCATCAAAAGCGCGTTTCACCGCAAACATCTGCTCGTTTTCCTCGGGGGAGAACTGCACGCACATGCTGTTGAGCTTTTCGATGCCCACGCCGTGTTCGCCCGTGACGGTACCGCCCATGGCCACGCTGGTTTCCAGGATATCGGCCCCGAACAGTTCACAGCGGTGCAATTGATCGGGATCGTTGGCATCGAACAGGATCAATGGGTGCAGGTTGCCGTCGCCCGCATGGAAGACGTTGGCGCAGCGAAGTTGGTACTTTTGTTCCATCTCGCCGATGGCGATCAGGATATCGGCCAGGCGCTTGCGCGGGATGGTGGAGTCCATGCACATGTAATCAGGGCTGATGCGCCCGCTGGCCGGGAAGGCGTTTTTTCGTCCGCTCCAAAAACGCAGCCGTTCGGCCTCGTCTTTGCTGACGGTGATGGCCGTGGCACCGCAGGCCCGCAACACGTCGCTCATGCGCCCGATTTCTTCTTCCACTTCTTCTGGCGTGCCATCGCTCTCACAGAGCAGGATGGCCGCGGCATTGAGGTCGTAGCCGGCATGCACAAAACCTTCCACCGCGGCGGTCATGGGTTTGTCCATCATTTCCAGCCCGGCGGGAATGATGCCTGCGGCGATCACAGAGGCCACCGCATCGCCGGCTTTCTGTATGTCGTCGAAGCTGGCCATGATGCAGCGCGCCAGCAAGGGTTTGGGCACCAGCTTGACGGTGACTTCGGTGGTCACGGCCAGCATGCCTTCGCTGCCGATGATGAGGGAGAGCAGGTCGAGCCCGGCGGTATCCATAGACCCACTGCCAAACGTGACGGGTTCACCTTCAATGGTGTAGCCGCGCACCTGCAGCACGTTGTGCACGGTCAGCCCGTATTTCAGGCAATGCACGCCGCCGGCGTTTTCTGCCACGTTGCCGCCGATGGTGCAGGCGATCTGGCTGCTGGGGTCGGGTGCGTAATACAGGCCATGGGGCGCTGCAGCCTCGGAAATCGCCAGGTTGCGCACACCGCTTTGCACCACCGCCGTGCGTGAACGCGGATCGACGGACAGGATGCGGTTGAACTTGGCCAGGGAGAGGGTGACGCCCATGGCGTGGGGCATGGCACCGCCCGAGAGGCCGGTGCCCGCGCCACGCGCGACCACTGGCACCTGGAGCGCATGGCAAGTCTTGAGCACCGCGGCCACTTGCGCCTCGGTTTCTGGCAGCGCCACGACAAGCGGGCGTTGGCGGTAGGCTGTCAATCCGTCACATTCATACGGCACGGTGTCCTCCACCTGCCACAACAAGGCATGTGAGGGCAGCAGCGCTTGCAGCGCGCTCACCACGTCGGCCTGGCGTTGTGTGCGTTCGATTTGGGTGACCTGGGTCGGAGTGGCTGGGGCGTTCATGGCGAGACCTGCGGCTGGGAAGTATTTCAGTTTAGGGGAAGCCACGCGATCGGTGTTGAAGAAACTTGCAGCACCCTGTGCAAGAGATTCCTGACGCCGCTCAAAAAACGGGGTCTTGAAATCGCGTTTCACGGCACTAATTGAATTCCATGGCGGCGCGGCAAGCGCCCCTCCCAGGCCCAGACCAGACGAATGGGACTGGCCTTCGTTCCATGACTTTTCAGGAGATTTCATCATGAACCATTTGATTGCCCGTTCTGGTTTGCTCGACGATTTTTTCAAAGATGTGGCACCCGGTTTTTACGTCAAACCGCTGCACGGCGATTCGCTGCCCGCGCAGATCAAGGTGGATGTAAAAGAAACGCCCGCGGCCTTCACCGTGTTGGCGGAGTTGCCAGGCGTTCCCAAGGAAGATATCCATGTCACAGTCGAGGGCAATGTGGTCACGTTGCGTGCCGAAGTGAAGCAGGAAGACCGCAAGACAGAAGGTGAAAAGGTGTTGCGCAACGAGCGCTACTACGGTGCCTTGACGCGCAGCTTCCAGATGCCCGCAGACATCGACGATACGGCATCCAAGGCCAAGTTTGACCATGGCGTGTTGCAGCTGACGCTGCCAAAAAAAGTGGCGGTTGCGGGTCAGCGTTTGACCATTGAGTGACCGGTTGTTGGCGCGTCAACCCAAACGATTGCGGGGCCGTTGGGCCCCGCTTGACGCCGTTCAGGCGATCGACTTCTTCAGCCACTCTGAGAAGGCGGCGCACTCCCAGCGGTCCATGGTGCCGGTGCGCCAGCACAGGTAGTGGGCATGCGGGCTGGGCACATGGCGTTCATACAGGGGTACCAGGGTTCCATGCTCGAGCCAGGGCGCTGCGAGCTTCAATCGCACCAGTGCCACGCCCATGCCGGCGGCCGCGCCGTCGCACATCAGCCCTACGTCGTTGAACTGTGAGCCTTCTACCGGCTCCGGCCAGTCCAGATCGTGGGCCGCAAACCAGGTGCGCCACGGCTCCAGCGGGCTGCGCAGCAGCGGCACGCCCTCCAGGTCTTCGGGGGTTTCGAACGGCCCGTTTTCCCTGGCAAAGGCGGGTGACGCCAGCGGCGTGACGTCGTCTTTCATCAGGCAGACGTGCTCCACATCCGCATAGCGACCAGTTCCAAAGCGGATCATCAGGTCGGCGTCTTCGGCGACGACATCAAGCAGGGGAATGCTGACCTGGAGCGTGATGTCAATCTCGGGGTAAGCCTCGCTGAACTGTTTGAGGCGTGGCAGCAGGATGGAGCGCGCAAAAGTGGGGGTGACCGCCAGACGCAGCTTGCGGCGGCCCGGCGTGGCCGCGTGACTGGGAAATTTCTGCAGCGTGGCCAGGCCTTCCCGCACATGCGCCAGGTATTCGCAGCCCTCGGTGGTGAGTGAAAAATCTGCCCGGCCGAACAACTTGGTGCCCAGAATCTGTTCCAGTTGTTTGATGCGGTGGCTCACGGCACTGGGCGTGACACACAGCTCCTCGCTGGTTTGGGTGACGCTGCGCAAGCGGGCGAGCGCCTCAAAAGTCAGCAGGCACTGGATGGGCGGAATGCGGACCGTCATGTCGACACCTCAAGGGCACCGAGAGCGGTGGTCCGACCCAGGCGCGATGCGCACGTCCGCCCCAAGCGGACGTGTATCTCCCCAGTGGGGGAGGCAACCCGCGGGGTTGCACCTGGGGGCGCCCTGTTCACTTGAACACCACAGTCTTGTGACCGTTGACCAGCACCCGGTGCTCGCTGTGCCATTTGACGGCGCGTGCCAGCACCTGGCCCTCGGTGTCGCGGCCCAAGGCCGTCAGATCTTCCACGCCATCGGTGTGGTCCACGCGGGCCACATCTTGCTCAATGATGGGGCCTTCGTCCAGATCGGCGGTCACGTAGTGCGCGGTGGCACCGATGAGCTTCACGCCACGGTCATGCGCCTGGTGGTAAGGCTTGGCGCCCTTGAAGCTGGGCAGAAAACTGTGGTGGATGTTGATGGCTTTGCCGGAGAGTTCGCGGCACAGGTCGTTGCTTAAAATTTGCATGTAGCGCGCCAGCACCACGAGCTCAGCGCCTTCGCTGCGGATGATCTCCAGCTGCTTGGCCTCGCCTTGGGCTTTGGTGGCTGCCGTCAGCGGAATGTGGTGAAACGGCACGTTGTAGCCGGCAGCGAGCTGGTAAAAATCCCGGTGGTTGCTCACGATGGCGCGAATGTCCAGCCTCAGCAAACCGCTTTTCCAGCGGAACATGAGGTCGTTGAGGCAGTGGCCGTCCTTGCTGACGAAGATCACGGTCTTCATCGGTTCGGCCAGAGGATGCAGGCTCCATTGCATGGCAAAGGGCTCGGCAAACAGCTTCAGGCCCAGGCGCAGATCGTCCTCGGTGACCTGGTTGCAGGTGAATTGAACGCGCAGGAAGAACAGGCCGGTGGCGTGGTCGTTGTACTGCGCAGCTTCTTCGATGTTGCCGCCGCGATCGAGCAGGAAGCCCGATACAGCGTGCACGATGCCAGGGCGGTCCTGGCAGGAGAGGGTAAGAACGTAGGTGTGTTGCATGGCCTGCGCATTGTCGCAGGCTGCCGGTGTCATGTGTTGTGGCAGCCAACTTGGTACGATGCTCGCTGACCGTTTTCTCCCTCCTATTCCCTGAACCTCTGGAGCAGCACATGGCCCTCATGGATTTCATCAACCGCCAGTTCATCGACGTCATCGAGTGGGTGGACGATTCGCGCGACACGCTGTCTTACCGCTTCCCGGATGACGACAAGCAGATCAAGAACGAGGCGCAGCTGATCGTGCGCGAAGGGCAGGTGGCGCAGTTTGTGTATGTGGGCCAGTACGCCGACACCCTGGGCCCGGGCAAACACACGCTCAAGACGGAAAACATTCCCATCATCAGCGATTTGCTGGGCTGGAAATACAAGTTTCAGACGCCCTTCAAGGCCGACGTCTACTACGTCACCACCCGGGTCTTCACGGGCAACAAATGGGGTACGTCCAATCCGGTGATGATGCGGGACGCCGACTTCGGCGTGGTCCGCATGCGCGCTTTCGGCACCTACGATTTCAAGATCGTGAACCCCGTGCTGTTCCTGAAAGAGATCGCGGGCACCGACCACCATTTCCGACTGGACGAGTTCAACGACGTGATGCGCTCGCGCATCGTCAGCGTCTTCAGCGAAGCCCTGGCCACGGCCAAGGTGCCGGCTCTGGATGTGGCCACGCGCTACGGTGAACTGGGCTCGGCTTTGCTGGAGCCGCTCAATTTCGTGATGCGTGAGAAGTACGGGCTGGAACTCACCGCATTCGTGCTGGAAAACGTGTCGGTGCCGCCCGAGCTGGAGCAGGCCATTGACAAGCGTGGTGCCATGACGGCGATCGGCAACCTCAACGACTACGTGAAGTACAACATGGGCAATGCCCTGGCCGAAGGCAAGGCGGGCGCAGCCGGCATAGGTGCGGAAATGGCCGCTGGGTTGTCCATGGGTCAAGCGATGTTGCAAGGCGGCGCAGGGGCACAACCGCAGGCACAGCCGGGGTTCGTCCCCGGGGCGGCTCCGGTCGCTGGTGCGCCCGGGCCTTTGACGGTGTTCACGCCTGAGCAGGTGGCGCAGACCCTGGGGGTGACCCCGGCCGATGTGATGCAGGAGCTGGAAGCCGGGACGCTCAAGGGCCGCAAGATCGGCAGCCAGTGGCGCATTCCACATGCGGCGCTGGATGAGTTCCTGAAAGGCTGAGCCCGCCATGCAGCTGAGCGAGCTGTCGGCGCAGCAAAAGCTGGCGTGTCCGGCCTGCGGGGGCGAAGCCCAGTGGAACCCTGCCAAGCAGGCGCTGGTGTGCGCCTATTGCGGCACCGAATCGCCCTATACGTTGAAAGATGGCGGTGAGGTGGTCGAGCACGATCTGGTGGCCGCGCTCAAGGCGGTGCCCGACAGCGCACGTGGCTGGCAAGACGATCGCCGCCCGGTGCGGTGCCGGCATTGCCAGGCCATCAGCGTGTTCTCGGCTGTGCAGCAAGGCAAGGCCTGCGATTTTTGTGGCTCGACCGCGCTGGTGCCGTTTGAAGAAACCGGCGACATCATCCGGCCCGAGACCCTGTTGCCGTTTGCTGTGGACGAGCCGGGCGCACGCGACCGCGTGCGCCAGTGGTATGGCTCGCGCTGGTGGGCGCCGAACAACCTCAACCAGAAAGCGCTGACCGACACGCTGCACGGGGTCTACCTGCCGTACTGGACCTTTGATGCGCAGGTCAGCGCGGCCTACACCGCCGAGGCAGGCACGTACTACAAGAACAGCCAGAACAAACGCGAGGTCCGCTGGCGCCAGGTGTCGGGCCGGATCGACCATTTTTTTGATGACACGCTGGTGTGCGGTTCACGTGGCGTCCACCCCCACTTGGTGCAAGCGGTCGAGCCGTTTCCCACCACGACCGATCGACTCAAACCCTATGACCCCGGCTACCTGAGTGGCTGGACAGTGGAGCGTTACCAGCTGGATCTGGTCGGCGCGGCCGAGCAGGGGCGTCAGCGCATGGTGAGCGCTGTTCGTCAGATGTGCGCGCAGGACATCCATGCCGACACCCACCGCAGTCTGCAGGTGGATGCCCGGTTCGACGGCCAGACTTTCAAGCATGTCTTGTTGCCCATCTGGCTGGTGGGGTACCAATACGGGTCCCGCGATTTTCAGGTGGTGATCAATGGCGCCACCGGACAGGTGGCGGGTGAGTACCCCAAGAGCTGGGTCAAGATCGGTATGGCCCTGCTGGGTGTGGCCTTGCTGGGTATGGCCTGGCTTTGGCTGGAAGGGCGCTGACGGCGGCTTGTCCAGGCTTCTGGGCGCACTCAGCGGGCCCAGCGGGCGCGCAGGTCGGCGCAATGGTCTTTTTCGGGGAGGGCGGGTGTGGCCCAGACCACATCGGCCCCTTCGGCTGGCGCCGTGGTGTCGCCGCCGGCCTGCATGAGCACCACGTGTGCCTCTGCCCGCAGCGCGGGGCGCCAGTGGCGCGGAACGCCCAGATCGCGCGCCACATGCCGAGCGCCAGCGATCAGCACCACGCTGTGGCCGGTTTTCACCAGGCCAGCGACCGTCCCGGCCAGTGCCTGATCGCGTGCGATCTGGATACGCACCATGCCGGGCAATTGAGACTCGGGCAGCAGTCCGCAGTGGCTGAGCCGGATGTCTTCGGTCTGGCGGGCCCGGGCCTTGTCGTCCAGCGCGGCGTCCCGTGAAGGGTCCCGCATGACGTCAACCATGGCAGCGCGCGGCAAATTGCCACCGACCACGGGTACCTCGGCCCGCACGGCCGACATCACGACCGGCCCGTAGCGGCGCCAGGGCCAGGCCTCGTCGTCCCATTGCAGGCGTTCGCGCACCAAGGCCTCAGTGGCGCGGGCGGGAAGTCCGCGCGTGTCGCGGCCTTGTTCCGCCATTTCCAGTACCACGGCCTCGAGCCGTCCCTCGCGCCCGAGTTGGATGACCACCTTTCGCTGCAGGGTTTGGTGGGCATCGGCGTCGTGTTGCTCACCCAGCAAGAGGATCATGGCGGGCGGCAGCTCGGTGGGCGTGACCGTTTGTTGCCACAGGCTGCAGGCAGCCAGAGACAGGGACGTGATGAGCGTGACAGCCAATCGACAGTGCATCTGGTGATACTACCCGGCTCAGCTTTCTCCGGCACTTTGCCAATTCCTACGCCCATGTTGGTTCGTTTTTCTCCCCCCGCGTCATGGTGGCGCGTGCTGTCCACTTTGCTGATCGCGCTCGGCGCTGCCTTGGCGTGTGTTGGGTTGCACACGCCCATTCCCTGGATGATCGGGCCGTTGGTGGTGGTGTCGCTGGTGTCCATGGTGGGTGTGCCGACCGAGAGCTGGACACCGCTGCGCAACACAGGCCAATGGGTGATTGGCTCGGCGCTGGGGCTGTATTTCACGCCCGAGGTCGGTGCGCTGATTGCCGGCCTGTGGTGGGCCGTGGTGTTGGGGGTGATCTGGGCGCTGGGCCTGGGCCTGGGGTTTGGTGCCTGGCTGCGCCGGTTGCACGCGGGACGCCTGGCCGGCGTGAGTGCGGAACAGCTGCGCATCACCAGTTATTTCTCAGGGGCGATCGGGGGGGCCTCGGAGATGACCTTGATCGCTGAGCGCCAGGGCGCGCGCACCGATCTGGTGGCCGCGGCCCACAGCCTTCGGGTATTGCTGGTCACGGTCACCATCCCTTTCGCCATGCAAATCTGGGGTGTGGCCCCACTGGATTTGTCCACGCTGGGGGTGCGTGAAGTACATCCCGTCGGTTTGGTGTCGCTGGGCCTGCTGACGCTGGTGGGGGCGCTGGTGATGCAGCGTCTAGGGCGCGCCAACCCCTGGTTTATGGGGGCTTTGATGGTCACGCTCTTGTTCACCTTGGCCGATGTGCAATTCAGTGCGATACCCGGCTGGCTGAGCGCAAGTGCGCAGCTGCTGATCGGGGCGAGCCTGGGCGTGCGGTTCACGCCGGCCTTTGTTCACACGGCTCCTCGCTGGCTGGCGTCGGTTGGCGTGGCGAGCCTGGTGATGATGGGCCTGTGCGCGGCCTTTGCCTGGGGATTGGCTCAGTTGACGGGCCTGCACCCGGCCACCATGATTCTGGGCACTTCACCGGGCGGTATTGCAGAGATGTCGATCACAGCGAAGGTGTTGCAGCTGGGCGTGCCGGTGGTCACGGCATTCCAGGTTTGCCGCCTTGTGGCCGTGTTGATCCTCGCGGAACCGGTTTACCACTGGTGGAGCAGGCGACGCCTGACGTAAAAAAGCCCGGCATGAGCCGGGCGCATAGTGTGAGATGGTTCCAGCTTCAGCGTGCCGCGGGACCGGCTTTGCCGGGCCGACAGCACGGCCCCATTGAGGGGGTGGCGGCTCGAGCATCGGGCCGGCGCAGGGGCGGGCCAGTCCTCAGTGCACCACCATCGGCGTTTGGGCCAGCGTGGCGTAGCCTTCCAGGGTGTCTTCCACCTCTTCCTGCGAGGGGGTGTTCTCTTGCCAGGCTGTGATCTGGATCTGGAACATTTCGGCCCAGGAGCCATCGAGGTAAACCTCTTTTCCGACGCGCTTGTCCACGATTTCAAAACCGTGGCGCGGGATTTGAGGGCCGGCCTGCGTGGGCACTTCGCCCTCCGCGACGGCGTTGGCGAGGATGTGCATCACGGCAAAGGCATCCGAATCGTAAAGCATGTTCATGATGGAAATTCCTTGTAGAAGTGAAACCCTTGGTCCTATGGTCTTTATATCGGCAACCGCGGTACAAACTGCAGGCCTGATGAAGATTTATATGGTGCGCAAGCCTGAAGTTTCAAGATGCGTGTGTTTTTGGGCACTTTTCAGCCCTTAAGCCCAGGGCAAAGTGTGTTGGCACCGGGCTCAGGAGGCCGGAGTGCCCGCAGAGAGCGAGGGCATCTCGTCCAGCAGCTGATCAAGGAAGTCGCCGTTGGATTCCGAGATTCTGATACGCACCGGCAAATTTTCCAGTGTGGGGGCCAGCCATATCTGGACCGTCTTGTCGCCCTTGTGCCGCGGCTGGCGCGTGAGCACCCGTGTGAGGAGGGGTCCGGCCGGCAGATCCAGGGTCGCTTCCGGGCCGATGTCGAAGCTCCAGGTTTCGGTGGAGCTGGCACCCGAGACGGGCAGGCTCAGTGTCTGACCCTCGGTGTATTGGGGGTTGGCGTTGAGCAAACCGCCGAGCTGCAGGCTGATGGAGACCTGATCCTGGGCGCCTGCCAGCAGCGTGTCGACCCTGGCGTTGTTGCTGTACCGGATGCTCTGGGTCTTGCGATCGAACTCCGCCGACTTTTCTTTGCGGCGTTTGTCGCTGAACCGGTCGGGCGCCAGCCCGGCGGCATTCACCTGACCGGTACTGGTCTGGACGATGCTGCCCAGGAGGAAGACGCTCACCTCCTGGCGGGCTTCGTAGGTGGAGCCGTCTTGGCGCCACCTCAGTTCCCCTCCCGCCTGGTAATTCAATCCCTTGATTTGGCCGGCCACGCCGTAGCTCAGGTTGGCGCTGGGGGGCAGTCGGGCGGGCGGCAGTGGCGCGGCGGCGGCTGGGCCGCTGCTGGCTTCATCGCTCGCAGAGGGGGCCGCTTTCGCGGTGGTGTTGTCACCGGGCTCGGACGGCTGGGCGGGTTGGTCTGGGGTGGCATCGCTTGGCTCGCTCACCTCGGTGGGCACAAGCGCCTCTAGGCCCCGCATCGGTTCGGCCGGCAGCTCGAAGGTGGGTGTGTCGTCTATCAAGGCTTCGACGGCCGCTGTGTCGTCGGGTTCAGGCGGCTCGGGCGGCGGCGCAGGTTTCTTCGACACTTTTTTGTGTGGCGGAGGGGCGGGTGTTGGTGGTGCAGGCGGCGGCGCGGGCACGATCCAGCGCACCGTGCTGATGGCCACTTGAGCAGCAGGGGCCTCGGGTGCGGGCGGAGGCGGAAGACCGGCGGCCCGGGCTGCGGCAGCGGGTGTGTCAGCGTTGGACAGCGATGTCGGATCGCTCGATTTGTTTCCCTCGCCCCACCAGGTTGGCAACTGACCGCCCAATGCAAACCAATGACCGGCCAATACCAGGGCGGTCAAGCCCGCCAGCACCGGTTTGGCGGGCGCGGATCCGATCGCACGCGAAATGCGGGAGCTCATGCGTCTGTGCCCGGTTGTTGGGGCTGGTGACCCAGGTCAGCGCTGAGCTGTCGGGCGCAATTCAAGAGGGCTTGTGCCGGCGCCGAATCCCACCGGGTATCCAGCGTGGCCACCGAGCCCAGCACCACGATGCCCATGGCCAATCGCCCCTGGGCATCAAACACCGGTGCGCAGAACCCGGCCACGCCGGGCAGGAGGCTGTGCACCACACGGGCCTGTCCTTGCTGGCGGGCTTCGGCCAGCACTGCATCGACTTCGGCCATGGACAGGGGAACGTCGGGCAGCGAGGGGCCGCCCGGGGGCAGTTTCTTCAGCCGGGTGAGTTCGTCCTTGATCATGGGCAAGATGCGCTGGGCGTCGCGCCCTTCGGATCCCATGAAGGCGGCGAAGCAGCGGCCGGTTGCCGAGGTCAGCAAGGGCATCACGTCGCCCAGGCGCAAAGTGACCGGGACGGTTTGCATGGCTTCTACCCAGTGAACCATGGTGGGCCCCTGGTTGCCCCACACGGCGATGGCGAGTACGTGGCCGGTCTGCGTCAGCAGATCGGCCATGCGCTCCCGGGCCAGCTTGACGGCGTCCATACGGCTCAAGCTGGCCAGGCCGATGCGCAGTGCAGCCGGGCCGAGGTCGTATCGGGTGCTGACCGGGTCCTGGATCACCAGCCCCATGCGCTGGAAGCTGACCAGGTACCGGTGCGCTTTGGCCGCGCTCATGCCCGCGGCGGCGGCCAGGTCGCGCAGCATGAGCGCGCCGGATGCGTTGGACAATGCGTTGAGCAGCTCGAACCCCACCTCCACCGACTGGATGCCCGCGCGCAGGCTCTCGCTGCCAGCAGGCTTGGCGGACGCTGCGCTGGACACGGTGCGGCGGACGGAGGTGGGCTGAGTGGCGGGCATGGAGGTGGAGTAGAAAAGAGGGGGCCGTTCGCGAGCAACTTCACGCGTGAACGGACTTTGGTCTAAAATCCGAGCTTACGGATAGGTTAACCAATTTCACTATTCGTAATCATAAACACGGGCGGTTTTGCACAGAGTGCCCCTCAGGGGGGTCGATCCGTGCAAAATCCAGAACAACACCGCCCTTGGTGGGCAGCAGGAGACTTGCATGAAACTCGCCACTTACAAAGACGGCTCGCGCGACGGACAACTCGTGGTGGTGTCGCGCGACCTGTCAACCGCTCATTATGCGACGGGCATCGCCAGCAAGCTGCAGCAGGCGCTGGACGACTGGAACTTCATTTCGCCTCAGTTGCACGATCTGTACGTGACCCTCAATCAGGGCAAGGCGCGCCACGCTTTTCCGTTTGATCCGGCGCAGTGCATGGCGCCGTTGCCCCGCACTTATCAGTGGGCTGACGGCTCGGCGTACATCAACCATGTGGAACTGGTGCGCGCCGCCCGCAACAGCGAAGTGCCCGAGACGTTCTACACCGATCCCCTGATGTACCAGGGCGGTGGTGACGATTTTATCGGCCCCCGCGACGACGTGATCGTGCCCAGCGAAGACTTTGGTATCGACTTCGAAGCTGAGGTCGCTGTGGTCACGGGTGATGTGGCCATGGGCTGTACGCCAGAGCAGGCGCTGGAGGGTGTGCGCCTCTTGATGCTGGTCAACGATGTATCCCTGCGCAACCTGATCCCGGCCGAACTGGCCAAGGGCTTTGGCTTCTTCCAGAGCAAGCCCGCCAGCGCCTTCGGCCCTGTGGCGGTGACGCCCGACGAGCTGGGCGATGCCTGGCAGGGCGGGCGTGTCCACCTCACCATGGAGAGCACCTGGAACGGCCGCAAGGTCGGCATGTGCGACGCCGGCCCTGAAATGACCTTCCACTTTGGACAGCTCATTGCCCACATCGGCAAGACCCGCAATGTGCGCGCCGGCTCTATCGTGGGCAGCGGTACGGTGAGCAACAAGGGCGTGCCCGGCGCCGATGGCAAAACGGAATGGCCCAAGGGCTACAGTTGCATCGCCGAGAAACGCTGCATCGAGACCATTCTCAACGGCAAGCCCTCGACCGAATTCATGAAGTTCGGCGATACCATCCGTATCGAAATGAAGGGCAAAGATGGCCTGAGCCTTTTTGGTGCGATCGATCAGAAAATCGCAGCGCCCAACAGCTGAACACCATGGCCCCGGGGCGCTTGGATCGGGCTGCCCCGCCGCCCAGGTCGGGCTTTGTGCGCCAGCCTTCAGGCTGCGTAGACCTGATCCAGTGAGGCGAAGCCCTTGACCTCGATCGGATTGCCCGAGGGGTCGCAAAAAAACATGGTCCACTGTTCGCCTGGCAGGCCTTCGAACCGGACCTGAGGCTGCAGCACGAAGTCCACGTCCGCCGTTTCCAGCCGAAGGGCCAGAGCCCGCCACTGTGGGAGCAGCAACACCAGGCCAAAGTGGGGCATGGGCACCATGTGGTCTCCGACGCGGCCGGTGCGTGTGGTGGGGAAGGGCTCACCGAGGTGCAGCGAAATCTGGTGGCTGAAAAAGTCGAAATCCACCCAGGTGTCGGTGCTGCGCCCCTCCGAGCAACCCAGCACCTCGCCGTAGAAGCGCCGGGCGTCGTCCAGATCCCGGACGTGGAAGGCGAAATGGAACAGGCTGCGGGTGTGCAGCGCCTGGTTGGGCGTGTCTTCGTTCATGCGCGCAGCATACCAAGAAGCAGGGGCTGGGAAGCCGCTGGCACAACGGCCTTGCTGGCGCCCGGACGAACCTTGGACAAGCCGGGCGGCCTGCCCCGAATTTCAGCGTTTCGAAGGGTCTTCGGCGAGCTGGTCGTGTTTGAGGAAATACTGGCGCGCCATGGCCACAAGCTGGGGGTCGCTCGGGTGGTCGGTGGTCACCACGTCGACAATGGCTTTGTCCACCGCATGCGCCTGGTGTTTGCAGAAGTCGCGGAACTCCAGTTTGGCGTTCGCTGGCCCGGTCAACAGCACTTCCGTGACGTCGATCAGCGCACCTGCGATCTGCTGAAAGAAATCCTTGTCGGCACCCACATGCCCGTGCTTGGGCGTGTGGTGGCTGCGCGCCTTGATGCGCTCGGCTTCGACGTGTTCCCGGTCAAACATCAGGACATGGGCTTGGCTGTGGTCCATCCAGACAATGGCGTGGAAAGTGGTCATGGGTTGGGTTCCAATCTATAGAAGTTCAAGGTGAAAAAACAGGGCATTCAATAACCGGCCGGCATTGCGCTGCCATGGGCGAGCTCCAGCTTCTCCTGGCAGGCCACACAGCGCAACGCGGTGGGGTTGGCGTGCAACCGGGCATTTGGAATGCTCATGCCGCAGTCCAGGCACAGCCCAAAACTGCCGTCGGCCACGCGTTTGAGGGCTTCGTCGATCGCCACGAGTTCGGCCGACTCGCGCTCCTCCAGTGCCGCAGCCAGGTCGCGATCGGCATCGGCTTTGGACCAGTCGTCGCTTTGCTGGTCCCGCGCTTCGGCGGCGGCTTCGGCGCGGTTGATCTCACCGCCTCGCTGGCTGCGCAGCTGATCCAGCAGGGCCGTGCGCATGCCTTGAAGCTGCTGGGAAAAGGTGTCTGAAATCGGTGGGTTCATGTGGGCTCCTGGTATCGAGGTGTCGTTGATTGATCACCCATGCCTCCATGTTGCGCTGTTGCCTGGTGGCGGGGCTTGATGCAGGTCAATCGGCAGTTCCGAGCGGGTGCACGGCAGAATGGTGTGGGTCGATTCAAACAAGCCGCAGATCCGCACTGCAGGCCATCTCCAGGAGACACTTCCATGCCAACCGTTGACTACAGCCGTTACCAGACCCTGAACATTGCCCGCCGAGGCCCTCTGGTGGGCGGCGTGCCCAGCGTGCTCGATATCCAGATGCGGGCCGATGGGCCCGGTGGCAATGGCAAGCTGCCCACGGCCGGGCATGAAGGGCATTGGGAACTGAGCGAAATCTGGCGTGATGTGGGCCGGGACGACAGCGTGCGCTGCGCGGTGTTGCGGGGCAGTGGCCTGGGCTTCTCCGGCGGCGGTGACCTGGCGCTGGTGCAGGACATGGCCACCGATTTTGAGGTGCGCACCCGGGTCTGGAAAGAGGCCCGGGATTTGGTTTACAACGTCATCAATTGCGACAAACCCATCGTGAGCGCCATGCATGGTCCAGCGGTGGGCGCAGGCCTGGTGGCCGGCTTGCTGGCCGATATTTCGATTGCCGCCAAAAGTGCCAAGATCGTGGATGGGCATACCCGGCTCGGTGTTGCCGCGGGCGATCACGCCGCGATCGTCTGGCCGCTGCTGTGCGGGCTGGCCAAAGCGAAGTACTACCTTCTGTTGTGCGATCCCATCACCGGTGAAGAGGCCGAGCGCATCGGTCTGGTGTCGCTGGCGGTGGAGGAGGCCGATTTGCTCCCCAAGGCCTATGAGGTCGCCGACCGTCTGGCCAGTGGCAGCCAGACTGCCATCCGCTGGACCAAGTATTCGCTCAACAACTGGCTGCGCCAGGCGGGTCCATCGTTTGATACTTCGCTGGCGTTGGAATTCATGGGTTTTGCCGGTCCCGATGTACACGAAGGTGTGGCATCCTTGCGCGAACGGCGTGCCCCACGGTATGGTGTGGACGACTGAACAGCGCGATTTTCAAGAAGATCCACCAGGAGACATCCATGAGCGACACGTCCGGCAGCGGTTTCGGCAAATTTGTCCCCGGCTTTGAGTTTTTGCAGAGCCTGGCCGGCCAAGCGGCGGGGGGGATGGCACAGGGGTTGGGCAACAGCCTCCCCCAGCTGCCCAACCTGAGTCACTGGGTTGCGCCCACCGTCAACGTCGAAGACCTGGAAAAGCGCATCGAAGAACTGAAGGCGGTGCATTTCTGGCTGGACCAGAACACCAAGGCGCTGAGCGCGACGATCCAGGCGCTGGAAGTCCAGAAAATGACACTGGCGACCTTGCACCAGATGAATTTCAGCCTGGGTGATGTAGCCAATGCGCTGAAGATCAAGGCGGCGGAAACTGTTTCCAGCTTCACCGGGCAGCCTCCTGCACCCCCGCCCACCACCACCTTTGCCGGTCTGGAAGTGCCTCCGCGCACCTATGGGTTGCCCCCTGCGCCCATGCCATTCGAGGCGGCCCCAGCGCCTGTACCTGCACCTGTGGCCAGTGCGCCCTCCATGGCTCCGGATGGGGCAACAGCGAAGGCCGGGCCTCAAGGCGGGGTGGTCGACCCGGTGCAATGGTGGGGTGCTTTGTCACAGCAGTTCCAGAACATCGCGGCCAATGCCATGAAAGATGTGGCCAAGCAGACCACGCTGGACACCACGCGGCATGTGGCGTCGGGGCTGACCGAGCAGGCCGTGAAAACCGCGACGGGCGTGGCCGGCAAGGTCACGGGCACGGTGGCGCGCAATGTGGGCATGGCAGCGGGCATGGGCAAGGCCGCCGCGCGCGCCGTGACGGGCAGCGGCGCGACAAAGCCCGCTCAGCCGGCACCAAAGGTCAAGGCCAAGGAAAAACCCCGCACCAGAGCCACGCCGAAAGTGGCCAGCAAGAGTGCACCCAAAGCCGCAACGGCTCAGCCACTGTCCATGGGCGACTGGCCCTTGCCGGCGGTATTTTTCCCAGGCTTTCAAGCGCCCGCAACGGCGCCCAAACCCGCGCGGAAATCGGCGTCGGCACCTGTGCCTCGTCCCGCCGGCAAAAAATCCGTGGGCAGTGCCCGCAAGAAACCTGCGGCCAAGGCCGCATCTGGCCGCCGCGCCTCCAAGTCTTAACGTGTCCCTTGATGCTGGCCTGATCCCATCAGCCGGCATCATCTCCATGCTGCATGAAACGATTCCCATACGCCCACGCCACCCACCCTCAATGGCGCATGGCCGCCGCTTTGGTCCTGGCCCAGCTGCGCGCCCTGATGGCCCTGCCGGACTATGCAGCCTCGCCATCGCTGGGCCTGATCTACGTGACCGATCACTACGCGACCGATGCGCAGGCGATTCTTGAACACCTGAGTGCCGAGCTGCCCGAGGTGACGGATTGGGCGGGAACCGTGGGTGTGGGCATCGCGGCCAACAATGTGGAGTACTTCGATGAGCCGGCCATGGCCATCATGTTGTGCGACCTCAGCCCCGATCAGTACCGGGTGTTCAGCGGCGTGGCCCCGTTGGCCGTGAGCGGCCAAGGCAATGAGGGCTTTGTGGCACACACCGCGCTGGTGCATGCCGATGGTCGAACCCCCGATCTGCCCGAGCTCATCGCGGAGATCGCGCAACGCACCGCATCGGGCTATGTTTTCGGCGGACTGGCGGGCAGCCGCACCGTTGACGTGCAGTTCGCCACCAGCAGCGCCGGCCACCTGCGCGGGCAAGGCGCGGCTGGAGGCGTGTTTTTCGGAGGGCTCAGCGGTGTTGCCTTTGGCCCTGGGGTGCAGCTGATCTCTCGTGTGACCCAGGGCGCACAGCCGGTCGGGCCGGAACACGAGATCACCGCGGTTGACGGCAACCTGGTCCTGTCCCTCGATGGTCAGCCCGCGTTGGATGTGTTGGTGAAAGAGTTGGGCATTTCACTGGAGCAGCCGGAGCAGGCGATGCCCAAATTGCGCAGCACCCTGGTGGGCTTGACGCAACCCCAGCACATGCCCGATGACGCCGCTTCGCCAGGCATGCGCCATGCACGAGGACAATTCGGGCCCGAAGTCACGGTGCGCCACCTGATCGGTCTCGATCCCGGCCGAAAGGGCGTGGCCATTGCGGACCAGCCGCCGGTGGGGACCCACATGGCGTTTTGTGAGCGCCATGTGCAGGCGGCGCGGGCCGACCTCATGCGTGTGTGCGCCGAGATTCGCGAAGAGCTGGAGCCCGAAGAGATCAGCGTGGAGGCGGCAGCAGCGCTGGGCGCCGCCGAACTCGACAGCACCGCTCCCGCTCTAACGCTGCGCATCGCCGGGGCGGTGTACGTGAGCTGCTCAGGTCGGGGAGGGCCCCACTTCGGTTCACCGAGTGCTGAACTGCAAACCGTGCGCCGCGCGTTGGGCGATGTACCGCTGGTGGGGTTTTTTGCCAATGGCGAAATCGCCCATCAGCAGTTGTACGGTTACACCGGCGTGCTGACGGTGTTCACCATGCCGGCGGCCTGAGGGCCGCCGGGCCTGGCGAGCTTCATGTCACCGGAGCCGACTGGTCGCGCCGGGCCTTGGCGCGTTCCAGCGTGCGGTTGGCGTCGAGCACATGCAAGCCGTACATGTCCGCGAACTCGTTGAGATTTTTGCCGCTGGCCTCAAAGGTGCGCAGCAAGGCCTCGTCGCGTGCGATGCCACTGGCTGCGGCCTCGACCGCGTCGGCGGTGATCTGGTTGACTTCTTCGTCCTTGCCCGAAACGAGCTCCAGGTAGGCGTCGCGCGAGAGGCCTGAGACCTCAAAGGCGGCTGCAATGCGCTGGCGCATTTTGGGGCGCAGGTCTTCGCGGCTGCGCGCGCCGCGGCGGCGGAACACTTCGATCAGCGCGTGGTGCACGTGCTCAGGCGCCAGGATTTCCACCGGTTCACCCGCCAGATCGTGGCGCTGCAGTCCCGCAGCCACAGCAGTCAGGTAGCGGCTGGAGCGCGTGTGCAGGGCCAGGGCGGCTTTCAGCCCGTCTTTGTCCAGCGCTTCGGGCTGGGCGGCGAGCAGGTCCTGGAAGATGCCGCGCTTGAGTGGCAGCAGCGTTTCGCCAAACAGGGCCGGGTACAGGGTGGCCAACTGATCGAGCACAGGGTGCTGGCGGGCCGCCGGCGCCGCGTTGTTGCGTGCACCCCCGCGACCGCTGCCGGCGTTGTTCGGCTTGTTGTTGCGGCGACCTGCAGGACGGGGCGGCCTCGCCTCGCCTGTTGGCTGGTCTTGGGGCTCTGGCGACGCCTCGGTGGGGGCGATCGGGTCTGGGGTGTCGGAGGCTTGTTCGCTCATGAATAAATGCTGGATCGCGTCGGTCAAACCCAGCATCATGCCAGCCATTGCGGCCAAGGCCAAGCCGCAGGGGCTAAACGGTCTTGTTTCGACCGCTTTTTATCCCCGTTCTCAGAGGCGCCGCAAGCGCTGGACGCGCTTGGAGGCCACCCAGGTGGCGGTGAGTTCGCTCATGCTTTTGAAGTGCGGTGCTTCCAGATGGGCTTGCACAGCCGCTTCATCCGTGTAGAGCTCGTACAGGAAGAACAGACCCGGATCGGCCGGGTCACGGCACACATCAAACATGTGGCATCCCGGTTCCTGCTCCAGCGAACTGCGTGCGTTGTCGCAAATGGCGGTCTCAAAAGCGTCTTCAAAACCGGGGTGGATGTGGAAATCAACAACAAGGGCTTGCATGGGGCGGTTCTCGGAATCGGACGTCAGTTGGACATCGACTGGATCAGGCGGGGCAGCCAGGTCGATAGCGCAGGAATGTAGGTGATCAGGAGCACCACGGTGAATGTGGCGGCCATGAGCGGCCACAGGTGTTTGGTGATTTCCCCAATGCCCACCTTGGCCAGTTTGGCGGCGACGAACAACGTGCCGCCCACCGGGGGGGTGTACAACGCAATGGCCAGGTTGGCCGTCATCACGACGCCGATGTGCACCATGTCCATCTCAAAGTGTTTGGCCAGCGGCAGGAACAGCGGCGCCGACAGCAACATGGCGGGCAACGGTTCGATGAAAATGCCCAGCAGCAACAGGCAGACGTTGAAGAGCATCAGGAACATCCAGGGCTCGGTGGCCACCACCTGAATCCATGCGGCCATTTGCACCGCCACCTGCTCGACGGTGATCAACCAGGCCATAGCGCCCGTGGCACCAATCACCAGCATGACCGTGGCGCTGGTGATGAACGCGTTGAGCAGCAGCTGGGGGATGCGGCGCCAGGACAGGTCTTTGTAATAGAACAGTGACACGATCAGGCCGTAGAACACGGCAATGGCGGCGGACTCACTCGGCGTGAACACACCGGTCCAGATGCCGCCGATGATGATGATGGGCATCAACAGCGCGGGGCCAGCGTCGCGGGTGGCGGTCCAGATTTCCTTCAGCGTCGAGCGGTCTTCACCCGTGTCGCAACCCGACTTTTTGCCGTGCCACATGCACACCACGATCAGCGCAATGGCCGAGGCGATGGCGGGCAGCAGGCCGGCCATTGAAAGGGTGCGCATGGACACGCCTGAGATGAAGGCGTATATCAGGAACGGAATCGACAGCGGCATCAGCAGGGCAATGGTACCCGCGACGGCCAGCAGGGCGGCCGCAAAGCCACGCGAATACCCCCTTGCAATCATGGAGGGGATCACCAGCGAACCAATGGCAGCTGTGTCGGCAATGGCTGAGCCGGAGACGCCGCCAAACATGGTGCAGCTGATGACCGTGACCACGCCCAGGCCACCGGGCAACCACCCGAACAGCACGCGGGCGAATTCCACAATGCGCTTGCCCACACCGCCTTGCGCGAGCAACTCGCCGGCGAAGACAAACAGTGGCACCGCCAGCAAGATGAAGGGTTCCACGCCGCCGATGAAGGACAGGAAGATGGTCTCCATCGGGTGACCGAGGTTCTGGGCCCAGATGATGCCCACGGTGGTCACGAGTATGGAGAAGAGCAGGGGAACCCCTGCCAGCGCGATCAGGAAGAAGACGCCAAAAAGTGTGAGGGCTAGCACGGGGTTACTCCGAAGCAGGGTAGCGTTGATCGCGGGGCACGCCCGCCAGGATTTGCCAGAGGTCCCAGCACATGAAGACCAGCATCAAGCTGCTGCCCACGGCCATGCCCATGTACTGGATAGCCACAGGCCAGCCGAGCACGGTGAGCTGGTTGCCCCAGTTGACTTCCACCAGGTTCCAGCCGTAATAGGTGAGCACCACGAGCATGCCCAGGCAAATGGTTTGCACCACCGCATCGGCCCACCGGCGCTGCGCTGGATTGAGTTTGTCGATGAACTCGGTGATGCTCATGTGAGAGCCCCGTTGCACGGCACACGCGCCCCCCAGGAAAGTGACCCAGACCAGCAGGAGCTCGCCAAACTCTGTGACCCAGGCCAGGTCCTTGTTGATGATGTGCAGGCTGACGTTGAAAAACACCATCGTGGCCATCGTCGCGCCGATAGCAATCACCGTCCAGTCGACCAGGCGACCGAGCAAGCGAAGAGGCAGGGGTGCGGGAGACTGCGGGCCGAGCAGGGGGGCGTGTGTCATGGCGGTTTACTTGACGCTGGCCCGCACCATTTCGGCGTCTTTGAGGAAAGCGTCGACATCGGCCCCAAACTTCTCACGGGCCTGGCCATACACCGGTTGCACTGCCTTGCGGAAGGCTTCCACATCGGGTTTGGCGTTGACCTTGGCGCCTTTTTTGGTCATTTCGGCCAGCTGTTTGGCGTCGTTGCCCGAGATCAGCTCGCGGCTGAATTTGGCGGCAATCTGCGCGGCTTCGGTGACGGCTTTGCGATCGGCTTCCGAGAATTTCTGCCAGGTTTTTTCGCTGACCGCCAGCGGGATCGGGCTGTAGACGTGGTTGGTCAGGGTGACGTTGGGCGCCACTTCATAAAACTTGTTCGAGAAGATGGTGTCGATCGGGTTTTCCTGGCCTGACACCGCGCCCTGCTGGATGGCGAGGTAGACCTCGGGCAAGGGCATGATCTGAATGTTGAAGCCCATGGCTTCCAGTGTCCAGCGCATCATTTCGTTGGGGAACGTGCGCAGCTTCTTGCCCTTGGCATCCTCGGGCGAGTTCAGCGGCTCCTTGGTGGTCATGCTGCGAAAACCGGCTTCCCAGGTGGACAGAAAACGGAAACCTTTTTCGGGTGCCTTGTCGAACTGGGCCTTGAGCCATTTGCTCTCGTCGTAGAGCTTCCAGCCTTGCTGGTAGTTGTCCACCAGGAAAGGCAACATGGTCAGGTTGAGGGTGGGCACATGGGTCGCATAGGAGCCGGTGGCCGACACCGTGAAGTCGATTCCGCCGAGCGCGAGCTGCTCGATGTTCTTGGGATCGTTGCCGAGTTGGCTGCAGCAGAAGGTGCGCACCACGTAGCGGCCCTGGGTGAGCTCTTCCACCTTCTTGGCAAATACCTCGGCGGCGGCCTGGCGGGCGCCCGATTGCTGGTCGGTGTGGCTGAACTTCAGCACGGTCTGCGCCTGGGCGGCCGAGAAACTCAGCGTGGCCGCAGCGGCGATCAGGGTGTATCGAATGGCTTTCATGTTTGTCTCCTTCAGTTGGCGGGGTCTTGGGGTTGAAAATCCGCCAGCAAGACCCTGCGTCCACTGGCGTGTGAGTGATAAATGGCTTCCTCGATGCGCAAGATTTCCAGGTAGTCCCGGGCGCTGTTTTGCAACGGGGAAGCGTTGTTCAAATGGGCCAGCACATGGGCGTGCAATGCGGTGCATGCGCCGCCATGCGGGCCTTCGGTGGTGCCTTCGTAGGCGTGCTGGCTTTCGGTGCCGTGATGGGGCTTCCACCAGAGCCGGGCGTTGCCATCCAGCCGCATCACGCCGCGTTCCCCTTCGAGCCACATTTCGCCCAAGGTGGTGCGCGGGTTGTCGGCTGTGTGGTCGTTGAGGCGGTTTCCATCGAACAGGCCTTGGCGTTGGTCTGCAAACTCGAAAATCACCAAGCCGGCATCTTCGCCCGCGATGTGCGGGTTGAGGCGGCGCAGGCGGGCGGTCACCGCGACCACGTCGCCCATCAGGTAGCGGAAGGTGTCCACGTAGTGCACGCCGGTTTCCCGGATGAGCAGGCGCGGCATCTGCTGGAAATAGGGTTGGCGGTCGAGGTAGGCATTCGGGCCTTGACCGTCGCCTGTGCGCAGCCGGAACGTGATGCCGTGTACCCGGCCAAAATGACCCGCATCCATCAAACGCTTGCACTCCCGATACCAGGGGCTGAAACGGAAGTTTTCGTGGATCACCAGAGGCGTGTCCAGACGCTCCGCTTCTTCGGTCAGGGCCGTTGCTTGTGCAATGTCGACGCCAAAGGGCTTCTGGCACACGGTCGCAATGCCCTTAGCCAGTGCGGCGCGAACCACCGGAGCTTGGGCGCCGGGGGGCAGCACGACATCGACCACGTCGGGGCTCAGTTCTTCGATCATGGTCGCGGCGTCGCTGAACACCTCGGCAACTCCAAACCGCGTGGCCATGGCCTGGGCTTTGGTCAAGTCGGTGTCGCACAGTGCCACCACCGTGGCCCCCGCCGCTTGCCAGCCCTGCACATGGAACTGTGCAAAGTACCCGGCTCCAACGATGGCGATGCGCTGGCTCACAGCCGCTCCAGCACCGCGCGGGTGATGTCTGCCGTGCCGCTGGTACCGCCGAACTCTCGGGGGCGAACCGATTGGCTGACGAAGGCTGCTTGCACTGCGTTTTCGATGGTGCGCGCGCCCACGGCGAGCGCGTCGTCTTGTTGGCGAATGGCCAGCCAGTCGAGCATCATGGCGGCCGAGAGAATCATCGCGGTCGGGTTGGCAATGCCTTGGCCGGCGATGTCGGGCGCGGTGCCGTGGGCGGGCTGGAACAGGCCGTGGTGGTCGCCGATGTCGCCCGATGGCGCCATGCCCATGCCGCCCACGAGCGAGGCGATGAGGTCGGACAGGATGTCGCCGAACATGTTTTCGGTGACCAGCACGTCGTATTGCCAGGGCTTGAGCACCAGGTTCAGCGCCATGGCATCCACATAGGCGTTTTCGGTTTGGACGCTGGGGTGCAGCTTGGCGCGTTCTTCGAAGATCTGGCGCCAGAAGGCCATCGAGGCAAAGACGTTGGCCTTGTCCACGTTGGTGACCTTGCCGGGCTTGCCGAGCTTGGCCCGGTCTTCGGCGAGTTTCAGGGCGAAATCGACGATGCGCGTGGTGCCTGCTCGGCTGATTTTTTGTGTGTCGTACACGGCGTCAGCTTCTACAACGCCGCGACCGCGGGCATAGAAGAGACCTTCGGTGTTTTCGCGTACCAACACCAGATCGATCGCTGTGGCGCGCGGGTCTGAGAGGGGCACGGGCAAGCCCGGCCAGGTGCGCACCGGGCGCACGCCGGCGTAGAGGTCGAGCGCAAACCGGATGTCGAGTTGGGGAATGATTTCCGTGCCGTCGGCGCCGCGCACGTGGGGCAAGCCCATGGCGCCAAACAGAATGGCATCGGCGGCGCGGCAGGCCGCCAGGGTGGACTCGGGGAGCGATTCACCGGTGTCCACATAGTTTTGCGCGCCAGCGGGGTGGTGCTGGGTGACGAACTGGCGGTCGATTCGGGTTCCGACCGCTTGGAGCACCTGCAAGGCGCTGTCCATGACTTCGGGACCGATGCCATCGCCGGGCAATACCGCAATAGAGAGTTGTTTCATGGTGTTTGGGGTTACATCTGTGCGAGCTTGAATTGCTCAAAAATCACCAGCAGTTCGCGGCTGGCGCGTTCGCGGTGTTCGCGGTTGACCTGGGCAGCGCCGGCGGCGTCGCCATCGCGCAGGCGGTCTACCAGCGCCGTGTGCTCCTGGGTCGAATTCACAGGCTTGGGCCGCAGGCGCAAACTGAACATGCGGGCGCGGTGGGCGCGGTCCCAGTAGTTCCAGACCGTGGCGGCGAGCTGGCGGTTGCCTGAGAGCTCGATCAGGGCCGCGTGAAAGCGTTCGTCCGCGGCGGCCCAGGCATTGAGGTCGTCTTCCGCGAGGGCTTGATCCATGTCAGCCGTGGCCTGGATCAAGGGCTGCAGTTCTGCGTCGCTGGGCTTGCGGCGGGCCACGATCTCTGCGGCCATGCATTCCAGCGCGGTCAGGATTTCGTAAATCTCGCGCATATCGGTGGGCGAAACCGGCAACACGCGCATGCCATGGCGCGGCACCACTTCCACCAAACCATCGTTTTCCAAGCGCACCAGCGCTTCGCGAACCGGCGTGCGGCTCATGCCCAGCGCCAGCGCCACTTCTTGCTCCAGCGCGCGGTGGCCTGGCGGCCATACGTTGTCGAGAATACGGCGCCGGATCAAGTCGTAGGCGGTGTCCACCAAAGAGGTGGCAGCGATTGGTAGGCTCATGGAAAATTCCAGTGAAAGGGGGCCACGCCGGCGGCGGGCATGGTCAAGGTTTGCAGGCTGTTGCCGAGCAGGCAACCCAGCACGCCGGTGCGGCGGTTGGGGCCGGCAAAGGCGATGCTGGAGATGTTGCGCAGGCGTTGGCTGCGGATGCCGTCGAGATGGGGGCGGCCCATGGTGGCGCTTTGGAACGCCGCCTCCACCCAGGCCAAGTGCTCGGGTTCGTTGTCTTCGAGAAAGATCTGTTGAGCGCCATCGGGCGCCACGCGGATCAGCCGGTTGCTGACGATGCTCACGATCCAGGCGAAGCCGTCTTCGTCAAACGCCAGGCCGTCGGGGAAGGTGCCCGCGCCAAATTCGGTCACGGTTTCGCGCTCGCCCAGCGCGCCATCGGCCGCCACGGGAAAGCGGGAAAGGCGGCGCCCAAAAGTTTCGTTCACGTACAGCCATTGCCCGCTGGGGTGCAGGGCCACTTCGTTGGTGTAACCCAGGCCATCGGCCACGATGGCGGCGCTGCCGTCGGCTTGCACGCAAACGATGAAGCCATCGGCCACATCGCCGCGGTAAGCGGCGGCGCGTGGGGTCAAGCGGGTGCTGACCGTGATCCAGGTGCGGCCAGCGGCGTCTTGCACCACGTAATTGCTCGGTGGCAAGTCGATCCCGTCGACCTGCATCAACCAGGGCGCGATTTGCCCCTCGCGGGTCAGGCGGTACACCCCGCCATCGCTGTCGCCCAGTTGCGCCATCAGAAAGCTGCCATCGACGAGCAAGGCAATGCCGTTGGGGCGGGCGGTCAAACCATCGGGCATGGTGCCGGTGAACAGGGTTTCGGTGCCGTCGGGAGCGATCTGGCAAACGCCGCCGCGCCAGTCGGCGGTGTACAGCGCGCCCGATTGGGTGGCCAGCACACATTCGGGGCGGGTCAGCGCAACACCCACGGCGGTGAGCTCAGTGTCGAGACCGGGTTGCGAGATGGGTGCGATCTGTGGATTCATTAATGTATACGTTAACAAATGTTTTGCTCAGATGTATGGGTGATTTCCCTAGGATGTGTGGGGAGTCGCCGTTGAGAATCTGCCTTAGATTGCATGGGAAAGGTAGGCGCTGCATCCTGGCGAATAGGCTCCCCAGTTCCATCGCTGCGCTCACATGCAGGTTCCCGTCGATGGGGTCATGCTGCGCTGAAGAGCTTGTGGCGGCAGTGGCTTTAGCTTTCGTTGCCACCGACAGCCGGCACCCGTCCGGTTACCGGGTATTGCGGGTCGGTGTAGCCGGGTGTCGATGCATGGCCTGCCGGCACCAGCGAATCGAAAAAGGCTTCGTCTTCGGCGCTGAAGGGCTGGCCGATCGCGCTCAGGTAGTCCTGCCACTGCGACAGCGTGCGCGGCCCGCCGATCAGACTGTTGATCAATCGGTTGTTGAGCACCCAGCCCAGCGCAAGTTGGCTCAGGGGCACACCACGCTGCTGCGCATAAGTTGCAGCCTGCTCTGCGAGCAACATCGATTCGCGGCGGAACTCGGTTTGCATCAAGCGCCGATCGTTGTTTGCCGCGCGCGATCCGGGGGGCGGCGGTGCATCGACCTGGTACTTTGCACTGAGCACACCGCGCGCCAGCGGGCTGTAGCCGACCACGCCCAGACCGTGATGCGAGCAGCAAGGCAGAACTTCAACTTCGATGCCGCGCGCCATCACGTGGTAAGGGCTCTGACAGGCGATGGGGGGCGGCACGCCCATCGCGCGGCAGGTCTCGACCAGGCGGGCGATGCGCCAGCCGCGGAAGTTCGACACGCCCCAGTAGCGGATCTTGCCGTCGGCTATCAGCCGGCCCATCGCGCTGGCGGTTTCCTCCATGGGCGTGCTTTGATCGTCGCGGTGCAGGTACAGCAAGTCGATCCAGTCGGTGCCCAGGCGCTGCAGGCTGGCATTCGCTGCCTGCACCACGTGGCGCCGCGAAGTGCCACTGTCGTTGGGCCCCTCACCAGTGGGATTGGCCAGTTTCGTGGCCAGCACCCAATGGTCGCGGCGCTGCGCGATCAACCGCCCGGTGATGCGCTCGGACTCGCCTTGTGCATAGGAGTTGGCGGTATCAATCGCATTGATGCCGGCATCGATGGCGGCACCGACAATGCGTGCGGCCTCGGGTTCGTCCGTGCGATCCCCAAAGGTCATGGTGCCCAGCCATAGCCGCGATACCTTCAGGCCGCTGGCACCCAACGGCGTGTAGGTTGTTGAATTCATGGTGGTCCTTAAGCGGTTGCGTTGCATAGAGTCAGGAATCGAAGCGTGCGCACTGTTGGGTGGCCGGCACGCACTCGGGGCGGGTCAGCCCGCACCTAGGGCGGTCAACTCGGCGTCGATCCTGGAAGGCCAGATGACTCTGGGCTTGAGATCAAACAATGTATACGTTAAGGTATTCGACAAAACGAAACATCGGTGGAAACCCGGGTTGAGGCGTGCTCAATGGAGGCCGGGGGACAGGCGCCGGCGACGGCCTTGAAGGCATACGGACAGGCAGACAGGCGGATCCGCGCCCGCCTCAGAAGAGGTTCGTGCCGAGGTCGATCCGTGAGGGAGAAGTCGGGCGAGTAGACGCCGTTGCGCTTGGCGTCAGGCTTGGTGGAGCGTCAGCGGCGCAGCAGCGTGAATGCGCCGAATTCCCAGCCCCGCATGCCCAGCACCAGGGTGTAGCCCTCGAGGTCTTTGTCCGCCAGTTTCTGATCGGCCTGGTGTTGCTGGGCAAAGTCCTGCGCCACCCGTTGCAGGCGCTCCAGAAATGTGGGCGCCAGCGACCGGCTGATAGAGCCGTGCACCATGAGCAGGCCTTCCCCATGCCCGCCAAAGCCACCCGAAAAATAGTCGAGCACAGCGTTTTCCCGAAAGTAGTTCATCACCGCCCCGTGCGCCCGCCAGCGGAAAGTTTTGGCCAGCTTGAGGCGGTAGCGGTTGAGGGGGCGCAGCTCGATGATCCCGATGCGGTCCAACTGGGCGAAGTACTTCACGCACTCGGCTTCGGTCAATCGGTAGCGCCCGGTGATCTGCTCCAGCGTCCACTGGCTCAAGACGCAAATGGCCACCAGCAAAAGCTTCTTGTCGGCCACGACCGCGCGCTCCTGCTCCTGGGTCATTTCGGAGATCAGCGGCTGGGCGTCGGCCACCCGGCGGGCGAGCTCCGCAAAGTCCAGCTTCAGTGCCCTGCAAATGTCGTCCACCCGCGACAGCGACATGTCCCCCTTGGCCAACATGCGCTTCACGCTGGATTCAGCCATGTCCAGGCACTTGGCCAGATCGGCATAGGTCATCTGGGCCGCCTTCAGCTCTTTCTTGATGGCGATGACGAGGTCGGTGGTGGTGCTCATGGAACGGCGTCGCCAAAAAAGTTGAGGAAGGCAGGGAACCAGCGGCCCCCAAAGGAACGGGTTCCTAAGCCACCCGGGTATCGGTAAACGATACCTATGGGTCTGTGGTTGCCAACTGTATAGGAAAAAGCCTCCTGGAAGCGGCGGGCCCCAGCACACTTCAGCCCATTCAAGCTTGTGCACCGGAGAACCCCCATGTCCTTTTCACCCTTCCCCCCGTTGAGTCCAGCGGCCAACCGCCCGGCCGATGCCATGCCTCTCACGCCCACCGAGCGCCGCTTGTGTATTGGCGGCTGGATCGCGATGGTGGCCTGGATGGCCGCTGTGCTGCTGGGCCCCATGGTTCTGGCGCAACTGACCTGGAGCCCTGAGCTGCATGGCCACCCGTTTGCCGATACCCGTGTCAGGTGGGGCATTCCCCATGCATTCGATGTGCTCAGCAACGTGCCCCTGTTGCTTGTGGGCGCCTGGGGTCTGTGGGAGATGGAGATTCGGCGAACCCAACCGCCTCACCCCAGCACCCAACTGGCCTTGCTGGTCTTTTTCGGTGGACTGGTGTTCACCAGCTTCGGATCGGCCGTCTACCACTGGGCCCCCGATGAACTCCGCCTGGCTCTGGACCGTCTGGGCATGGCCATTGTGTTCGCCGGGGCGTTGGGTCTGGCCATGGCGGAGCGGGTCGGAGCCCAGACCGCTCGCAACACGGTGATGGCGGTACTGGTGTTGGCCTCGCTTTCGGCGGCGATGTCATACACACACGCCAACCCGTTGCCCTGGGTGGTCGTGCAGTTCGGTGGCATGGCGTTTCTCGCATGGGCCGCCTCGCGCCGCCCTTTGCCCACGGCGATGGGCATCTCCATCGGCAGCCTGATCGCGCTGTATGCCCTTGCGAAAGTGCTGGAGCTGGGCGACCACTTCATCTTCGAGGCCACGGGCCAGGCGATTGGCGGCCACACCCTCAAGCACCTGGCAGCGGCCATGGCCGCGATACCGGTGCTTCGCGCCTTGCGTCAGAATGCGCACACCGCAACAACGTCGGCCGGGCAATGAACGTTGATAAAACAGGAGAGGAGTCCCCCGATATGAGCCATGCCAACACCAGCGCCGACACCGCGCGCGCATCCCAGGCCAGCGACCCAGCGCCAACGCAAGAAACCGGTCAGTTCGCACTCATGGGCCAGCGCCGTTTTGCCCCGTTCTTCTGGACCCAGTTTCTGGGAGCGGCCAACGACAACTTGTTCAAGTTCGCGTTCACCGTGATGGTCACTTACCAGCTGCAGGTCTCGTGGCTGCCTGCCGACATGGCCGGCCTGGTGATCGGGGCCTTGTTCATCCTGCCCTTCCTGCTGTTTTCCGCCACCAGCGGGCAGCTCGCTGACAAGCTGGACCGCCGCCTCATGATCAATGGCCTGAAGTGGGCCGAAATCGGCATCATGGTGGTTGCGGCCTGGGGCTTCTGGGTGCAAAGCATGCCCCTGCTGTTGGGCTGCGTGTTCATGATGGGCCTGCAATCGGCCGTGTTTGGCCCAGTCAAATTCGCCTACATGCCGCAACACCTGAGCGAGCGCGAACTCACCGGCGGCAACGGCATGGTGGAAATGGGCACCTTTGTGGCGATCTTGCTGGGCCAGGTCGCGGGCGGTCTGATCGTGGCGCTTCCCGAAGTGGGCGCGCACTACGTGGGCATCAGCTGCATTGCCCTCGCGTTGCTGGGTCGTGTCGCATCGCAGTTCATTCCTGCGTCGCCGGCCATGGATCCGGGGCTTCGGATCAACTGGAATCCGATCACCGAAACCTGGTCCAACCTGAAGCTCGCGCACGAAACGCCCGTGGTGTTCCGCTCGGTGCTGGGCATCAGCTGGATGTGGTTCTTTGGGGCTGTGTTTTTGAGCCTGTTTCCGGCCTTTGCGAAAGACGTGCTGCACGGCGACGAACAAGTGGCATCGCTGTTGTTGGTGGTTTTTTCCGTGGGTATCGGCACCGGGTCGCTGCTGTGCGAAGTCTTGAGCCGGCGCCATGTCGAAATCGGCCTGGTCCCCGTGGGGGCGATCGGGATGACGTTGTTTTCAGTGGACCTCTACTTCGCCACACGCGGCTTGCCCTCGACGGGCAGCCAGACCCTGGCCAGCTTTGTCGGCGAACCCCTGCATTGGCGTGTCCTTGCCGACCTGACCTTGCTCAGCTTGTTTGCCGGGCTGTACAGCGTGCCCATGTATGCGCTGATCCAGATGCGCAGCCAGGCCACCCACCGCGCACGCATCATCGCGGCCAACAACATCCTCAATGCGCTGTTCATGATCGCGAGTGCGCTGCTGGCCGGCGCTTTGCTCCAGGCCGGCTTCACCATTCCCCAGATGTTTCTGTTTGTGGGGCTGGCCAATGCGGTGGTGGCGTTCTATATCTTCATGCTGGTGCCGGAATACCTGCTGCGTTTTGTTGCCTGGGTGGCTTCCCGTCTGGTGTACCGATTCAAGATCCAGGGCGATGAGCACATCCCGGTGCACGGCGCGGCCGTGCTGGTTTGCAACCACGTGAGCTTCGTGGACGCGGTGCTGCTCATGGCGGCCAGCCCGCGCCCGATCCGCTTTCTGATGGACCACCGCATTTTCAAGGTGCCGGTGCTGGGCTGGCTGTTCAAGCTGGCCAAGGCGATTCCGATCGCGCCGCAGAAAGAAGACCCCGCTGCCTATGAGGCCGCCTTTGACGCCGCAACGCAGGTGCTTCGCGAAGGCGATCTTCTGGCGATATTTCCCGAGGGCGGCATCACCCGCGACGGCAGCCTGCAACCCTTCAAGGGCGGCATCATGAAAATTTTGGAGCGCGCGCAGGCCACTGGGCTGGTCGTGCCGGTCGTGCCCATGGCCCTCACCAATCTCTGGGGTTCGTTCTTCAGCCGGGTGGAAGAGATCGATGGCGAAAAGGTCGCGATGGTGCGACCGTTCCGGCGTGGCCTGTTCAGCCGGGTGGGCTTGCATGTGGGCGCGCCCTCCGAAGCCGTTTCGGTCACGCCCGATGGCCTGCACCATCGGGTGAGTGCTTTGCTGGCCTGACCCTTGGCTGCCAGGCCCGCGCTGATTAGGTCTGCTCAGGTCACATAGTCACCCGAGGCTTCGGGCTGGAAAAGAATGGCCTCTACCTGGGCGGCCATGGTGTCGCCGGTGGGGCCGAGCCATTGCGCGGTCTGACCGAGGCGCAGCCCCAACAGGGCAAGGCCCATGGGCGAGAGCACTGAGACGAAGCCGTTGGCGGGCTCTGCGTCGTCCGGGTAACACAATGCGATCTTGCTCAGCGCTTCGCTGCCGTTCAGGCGCACCTGCATCTGGGCGTACATCGTGACGATGTCGCTGCGCACTTCGCGTGCCGGGACGGTTCTCGCGTCAATCAGCAAATCTTGCAGAGGCTCCAGCACGGCATCGGGCAGCTGCGTGGGGTGCGCGCCTGCGATCTTGCTCAGGCGGGCGTGGTCGAGTTCGGTGAGCACACGCTCAATAACGGGGGTGTTCATGGTCTATTCCAATGCGATGGTGGCCCGCCTGAATCAAAAAGGGGCGGAGCACAGGGTCAGCGCGGAGTGGGTGCCCGGAGACCTGAATTGCGCAAAGGAGATGGGGGTGGTTGGT
Source organism: Hydrogenophaga sp. PAMC20947 (assembly GCF_004795855.1). Taxonomy (NCBI): domain Bacteria; kingdom Pseudomonadati; phylum Pseudomonadota; class Betaproteobacteria; order Burkholderiales; family Comamonadaceae; genus Hydrogenophaga; species Hydrogenophaga sp. PAMC20947. Next base: position 3,218,950 of record NZ_CP039252.1, on the reverse strand, counting down.
CGCCGGGCTCAGTGGTCTGCTGCGAGACCGGAGCAGAGCTGCCCCGTCTTGCCCGCCTGCTGGCCCGATGGCGTGCCGACCTTGCAGGCGCGCAACGCCACCGTCCGGAGAACCGGGGTGGCGTGGGGGAGGGCGCGATGCAGGATGCACATGAGCCAGATGATAGCCCGGGCCGGTTTCAAGGAGACCATTCGCTGGCAAGGGGATTGGCTTCGAGAAAAAAGAAGTGGTGAGCGCCCAGAAATTACCCGTTTCCAGCATAGAATCGAAGGCTTGGCGGCTGTAGCTCAGCTGGATAGAGTACTTGGCTACGAACCAAGGGGTCGTGGGTTCAATTCCTGCCAGCCGCACCAAAAATGAAAGCCCGCTTCTCGCAAGAGAGGCGGGTTTTTTCTTGCCCCCGTCTTTTTTTGCGGGGCCCGGTGGGCGTCAGGCGCCTTCTTTGAGCGACGCCATGTCGATCACAAAGCGGTATTTCACATCGCTCTTGAGCACGCGCTCGTAGGCCGCGTTGATGTCCTGAATCTTGATCATCTCGATGTCGGCGGTGATGCCGTGTTGGCCACAGAAATCCAGCATCTCCTGGGTTTCGGCAATGCCGCCGATCAGCGAGCCGGCCACGGATTTGCGTTTGAGCACCATCGGCGAGGTGTTCAGCGCGGGCTCGACTGGCCCCAGGTAGCCCACCAACACAATGGTGCCGCCCACGGCCAGGGTGGGCACATAAGGGTTCAGGTCGTGCGCATAGGGAACGGTGTCCACGATCAGGTCAAACTGGTTGGTCGCAGCTGTCATCTGGTCGGGGTGGGTCGAGAGCACGATGTGGTCCGCGCCCAGTGCTCGGGCGTCGGCTTCTTTGCCAGGGGAGCGGGTGAACAGGGTCACCCCGGCGCCCATGGCCTTGGCCAGTTTCAGCGCCATGTGGCCCAGACCGCCCAGCCCAACCACGCCGACCTTGCTGCCGGGCCCCACGTTCCAGTGCTTCAGCGGCGAAAAACTGGTCACGCCGGCGCAGAGCAAGGGTGCTGCGGCCGCAGGGTCGAGGTTTTCAGGGACCTTGAGCACGAAGTTTTGCGAGACCACGATGCGCTCGGAGTAGCCGCCGTAGGTCGGTGAGCCATCTTGCCGGTCGACGCCGTTGTAGGTGAAGGTGGAGCCACTGTCGCAATACTGTTCCCAGCCCTTGCCGCAAGGCCCGCAATGCTGGCAAGAGTCGACCATGCAGCCCACGCCCACCAGGTCGCCCACCTTGAAGCGGCTCACGCCGGCGCCCACCTCGGTCACGCGGCCGACGATTTCGTGGCCCGGCACCATGGGGTAGTTGGCTCGGCCCCAGTCGTCGCGGGAGTGGTGGATGTCGGTGTGGCAGACCCCGCAAAACAGGATGTCAATGGCCACGTCCTCGGCCCGCGGGTCGCGGCGCACGAAGCTGAACAGGCCCAGGGGCTCGGTGGCGGAGTGGGTGGCGAAAGCGCGGGTTTGTGCGGTCATGGGGTTTCCTTGTGTGCGCCATGGTCGTTGATTTGACGAACCTTGTCGGTTGCCGGGATGTCTTGCCGCGTTGGACTCGACCGCAGCGAGACCCTAGGGAAGCTCTTACATGGACGTCTCCAGAAGAGCAAGATTCGGCGGCGTGAAGGTCTGAAGGGTTTGCAGTCTTACATTCGGCCTGTTGGTGCAGGGTGTTCGTCCTGCTGGCCCTGATGGCATTCGCGGGTGTGGCTCCTGTCTGCATATCGGGCTTGAAGCCCTGCTTCCCTATCGGATTGCCCCCACCCAGGTTTGACCTGTTGACCCATCACATCGCTTCCTGCGTGCTCTCCTTCAAAACGGCTTCTTGGCGTTTGGTGTGTTCAGTTCATCGTGGTGGTCTCAGGCTGCAGCGAGGTCAACCGGATTCCATTTCACCTGGTCGAAAGCCTTGCCTTTGACCAGGACTGCCCAGGCCGTTCGAGCCAGCTTGTTGGCCAGCGCGGCGACCACCACGCTGTATGGGCGGCGCAGCAACAGCCTCTCGATCCAGCCGCTTCGCTGGCTCCTGGCAATGACGGCGCGGGCGCCGTGCATCAACATGGTCCTCACATAAGGGTCACCGCGTTTGGAGATCCCCAGCTGCCTGGTCTTCCCGCCGGTGCCAGTCTGTCGGGGTGTCAGACCCAACCAGGCGGCAAACTGTCTGCCTGACTCAAAGCTGGACAGGTCAGTCGCGGTAGAAACCAAGGCTGTCGCCGTCAACGGACCGATGCCCGGAATAGCTTGCAGTGCCTGCATGTGCTGGTTCTGCTTGACCATGGAGGCCAGTCGTTTATCCAGTTGGTCGATATCGTCTTGCAGACTGTCGATGCGACGAAGTTGATCCTGAACGCTGACTACCACCACCTCCGGCAGTCGCGCCTGCTCCTGGGCCTTGGCCAGTTCGTCCTGAATGCGCTTGAGCAGCACACGATGCCCTTCTGGCAGCACGATGCCGAACTCGTAGAGCAAGCCACGCAACGCGTTGGTTTGCATGATGCGCACCTTCATGAGTTGAGCGCGCATCCGGTGCAGGGTCAGACACGCCTGTTGCTGTTCATTCTTGACCGGAACGGCCTTGATGTGAAATTGTTGAGCCGCCACCCAGATGGCTTGGGCATCACGGGCATCCGTCTTGTCGCGCAGGACAAAGGGACGGACATGCTTGGCTGGAAGCAGCTTGACCTCATGCCCCAAAGACTGCAGCGTTCTGGCCCAGTGGTGAGCACCGCCACAGGCTTCCAGCGCGACCAGTGATCTCTGGCGATTGACAAAGAAGGTGGTCACCCGATCACGCCTGAGCTTGTGTCGTTCGATCTCGCCGGTCTCAGCGTCCACGACATGGAGCTGGAACACATTCTTGGCAATATCCATTCCGATGACTGGCAGCGTTGCGGTAGATTGCATGGTGGGACCTCCGGTTCTCAAGTGGTTGCGACGAACCTCCACTTTGGCACTTTGATGGCGTTGCCGCGAGACCAAAACCTCCATTGGGTCATGGGCTTACGCTCTGAGCAGCGGTGTAGGTGGAGACGTCCATGCCATCTGCATAACCCCCGTGATGCCCGTTTTGAGCTGAACCCTTGCGGGCCGTGATTTTGCGGGCGATGCGCTTTGTTGCGAATTCAGGCCAGCCGTCCAGGCTCGCCTTGGAATTCGCGCCTCGCGCCTCATCCCGCAAAAGCCACGCCGCGCACGACGCGGGTTATGCAGAGCTTCGCTACACCTAGACAACTGCGGGAGTGAAGTGCGGCTTGAGGCGCTGCAGCACCGTCTGTGCACGCGTCGAGAGCGGCCATTCGGCGCGGTACAGCAGCCAGAGTGTGTCCACCACCTGCGGCGCGCCTTCGACCACCTGTATGCGCTCGGGTTGCGAGTAGGCCAGGCGCGCATAACGTGGCAACACGCTGAAGCCCAGACCTCTGGCCACCGGGTCCAGAATCAGGCTGATCTGGTTGGTGAAGCCGCGGCACGGCAGGTTGTGAGGGCCTGGGCTGCCCGGGAACCGGCGGCTCAGCAGTCGCCCCGCCATGGCCTGGCCGTCAGGGTGGTCGATGAAACCCAGGCGCTCGAGATCGGCCCAGGTCTTGAGCTCGTGGCCTGAAGGCGCCACCAGCTCCAGGGGTTCTTCGGCAAACCGCTCCACGGTCAAGCGGGCGTCGGTCGGCTTGAGGGTCACCAGCCCGAGTTCGACACGGTTCTCCAGCACCGCAGCCAACACGTCGGCGTCAGGCCCAAACCGGTGGCGAATGCTCAAGCCGGGGAGGATTTGCTGGATGTCGAGCAGATGCTGGTGCAGCGCCAGGCCAATGCTGCCTGGGGTGATCAGGCTCACTTCGCCGTGTTCGCCGTCGGCCGCGGAAAGCTGCTGCTGCAGGCGTTGGTCCGCGGCGGAGACCTCAGCGCAATAGGCCAGCAAGGCCTGGCCCGCCGGGGTCAGCTCGAGCTGGCGCGGGCGCCGGATCAACAGCAGCCCCAAGCGCGCTTCCAGCCGCTGCACATGCTGGCTGACCGCGGCTTGCGTCAGGTCCAGCCGCTCAGCGGTGCGGGTGAAGTTGCCGAGCTCGACCAGGGTAGAGAAGGTGCGCAGCCATTGAGGATTAAGCATAAGCAAATTTTATCAAAGCCATCACTCATGCGTAATTGTGGTTATGCCTCCGGGTGCCTAGACTCGGTGTTTTCATCCACCGCAAGGCACTTTATGTCCATGGTTTATCCCCGCAGCTTCTCCCATATAGGGCTGTCGGTCACCGATCTCGATGCCGCCGTCAAGTTCTACTCCGAGGTCATGGGCTGGTACCTGATCATGGCGCCCACCACCATCAGCGAAGACGACTCGGCCATCGGCGTCATGTGCACCGACGTCTTCGGCGCCGGCTGGGGATCGTTTCGCATCGCCCACCTCTCGACCGGTGACCGCATTGGCGTGGAGATCTTTGAGTTTCGCAACGCCGTGAAGCCCGAGAACAACTTCGAGTACTGGAAAACCGGCATCTTCCACTTCTGCGTGCAAGACCCCGATGTGGAAGGCCTAGCCGCCAAGATCGTCGCCGCCGGCGGCAAGCAGCGCATGCCCGTGCGCGAATACTTTCCCGGCGAAAAGCCTTACCGAATGGTCTACATGGAAGATCCGTTTGGCAACATCCTGGAAATCTACAGCCACAGCTATGAGCTGACCTATTCGGCTGGGGCTTACGAACAGCCAGCGCCCAAGCTGGGCTGAACGCGGGACCGATTTGCCGGACAAGTGGGTGCTTGCGTGAGGGGTGGACTGGATCTGTTGGGGCTGTCCGCTGCATCCATACTTGTGGGAACCATTCAGAGGCCATCGCGCTGACACACCGTCGCGCCGATGGCCCGCCCGCTCTATTCCCGGAGGCCTCATGGTCGCTGCCACACAAAACGATACGTCCCACGCCCCTTCCTATTACGCCCATTCGGCCAACCCTTCGCCAGCGCGCCCGCCCTTGCAGGGCAGCATCGAAGCCGATGTGTGCATTGTGGGCGCGGGCTACACCGGCCTGTCGGCGGGCATTGCGCTGGCCGAAGCCGGCATGAAGGTGGTGATCCTGGAGCAGGCGCGCGTGGGCTGGGGTGCTTCGGGGCGCAACGGCGGGCAGATCGTGCACAGCTTCTCGCGCGATATCGACGTGATCGAGCGCAGCTACGGCAAGGCCGTGGCCGAGCCGCTGGCGGGCATGATGTTTGAAGGCGCACAGGTGATCCGCGAGCGCATTGCCAAATACAACATCGATTGCGATCTGAAGGAAGGCGGCATTTTCTCTGCCATCAGCCCGCGAAAGGCCAAAGGCCTGGTCGAGCAAAAGAAGCTTTGGGAAAAGCTGGGCCACCCGGGGTTGACGATGGTCGACACCCCGGCCGATGTGCGCAAATATGTCAACACCGACCGCTACAGCGCCCTGCTCATCGACCCCACCGGTGGCCATTTCCACCCGCTCAATCTGGCATTGGGCGAGGCCGCCGCGCTGGAAAGCCTGGGTGGAAAAATTCATGAAGACTGCGCCGTGGTCAAGATTGAGCGCGGCGAACCCGCCACCGTGCACACTGCGCAGGGAAACGTGCGCGCCCGCTACGTGATTGTGGCCTGCAACGCCTATATCGGCGATCTGGAGCCCAAGCTGGCCAGCAAATCCATGCCCTGTGGCACCCAGATCATCACCACCGAGCCGCTGGGCGCCCTGGCTGACGAACTGGTGCCCTCTGACCACTGTGTGGAAGACAACAACTTCCTGCTCGACTACTTCCGCCTCACGGCCGACAAGCGCATGTTGTTCGGTGGCGGCGTGGTCTACGGCGCGCGCGACCCGAAAGAAGTCACCTCGCTGATCCGGCCTCAAATGGAGAAAGTGTTTCCCCAGCTCAAAGACGTGAAGGTGGATTTCGGCTGGACCGGCAACTTCCTGCTCACGCTCTCGCGCATGCCGCAAGTGGGCACGCTGGCGCCCAACATCTATTACTCGCAAGGCTGCTCGGGCCACGGCATCACCTTCACCCACCTGATCGGCCGCGTTTTGGGCGAAGCGATCAAGGGCGACGCATCCCGTTTTGGCGCCTTCTCCCGTCTGCCACACCACCCCTTTCCAGGTGGGCGGGCGCTCCGCGTGCCGTTCACGGCCATTGGGGCGTTGTGGTACCAGATGCGGGATCATCTGGGGATTTAACGCCCTCCACCCAAGCCGTACCTGGAGAAGGACGCACGGCAATGACTTGGCAAGTTGAATCAGATCCATGGTGAGCCAGCGGATCACAATCAACGACGGCCAGCTGTTAGCAGCAGCTCGTTGGGCCCCTCCCAGCCCCACGGCGTCGCGTAGTGGGACAACGCTTCTTCCATGTCTGCCCAGGCGCGCGCTCTGCCTGCCTCGTCCAAATGACACAGAATCTGCTGGATCGGGCTAGCCGAGGTCCGAACAAGGTCCAGGTAGGCCCTGACCGAAGGCATTCTGAACGGCGCATCGACTCGGGTCGTCGCCACATCTCGGAAGCCTGCAGCGGAGAATTGCGCATCGATCAGACCCGGTCGGCCCAGGCTGAGCAGCCCGCCCTGCGTGTAGGGGTCGGGAGCGGGAAAACCTGCGTGTTTCGTGGCGATCGACATCAACGCCGTGATGCAGGGGTTGTGCTCGGGTTGAGAGAACACCATGGTGCAAATGCGGCCTCCGGGGCGGAGCGCCCGGTGCATCTCGATCAGGCCACACAGCGGATCCCCAAAAAACATCAACCCGAGCCGGCAGACCACCGCATCGAAACTCGCGGGTTCGACTTGCAGGTCTTCACCGTCGGCAACCTGCGTCCGCACATGGGCCCAACCGGCGCTCTGCGCGTTGTCTTCGGCCAGTGCGAGGATCACCGGAGACAAGTCTGTGGCGAGCACGCGGCCGGTGGGGCCGACCCGGCGCGCGATCGTCATTGTTTGTTCGCCGGCACCGGCGGCCACGTCGAGCACCTGCGAGCCTGGGCCGATGCCGGCCATGCCGAGCATGCCTTCGGTGGCCCGCGCGAGCCAGGCGCCGATGAGTGAACCGTGTGCATTCCAGCCCGGCGCTGCACGGTCCCATTGCGCGCGCGTGGTGCCTTTCAAAGATTCGTTCATGGCCGTCAATCCCGGCGTCCGAAGTGGTGCGCTGCGACCCATTGCGCAACCTGCTTGCCCAGCTCAACGCCAGCGACCGTGGCGTACCTGAAATGCATGCCGCCTGCGATTCGTGCGATCTGGCTTTCGTCGTCCAGTGCATCGGTGTTGACATAGGTCCGCGTGGTTCCGGTTGCTTTGCTGTCCCACACATACGAGACGTTGCGGGTGCCGTAGTAGCGCAGCAGGGCTTCGCCCAAGCCACCTGAGGTGCAGGAATGAGCGGCAGGGTATTCGGGGTGGTTGGGTGTGGGCAGCAGCGGCGTCCATGTCGCGTCGATCTGCATGGCGTCTTTGCCGCCGATGCCGGCCAGGGTGATCGCGCTCACAGGGCGCCAGGCTGCGTAGTGGTACTTGGCCTCAAAGCAGGCGCCGATGGTGTCGGCGTGCACCACATAAAGAAAGGCCATCAACCGAGCCGCATCGACTGCATCGGCTGTGCTCGATGCAAAGCGGCCCAGGTTGCGCGCCACGAAGGACGCGGGCAACTCGGAGTGGAAGCGCGCGATCTCCCATTGCTCCGGCGTACGGATGGCGCTGATGGCGCCACCGAGTGACCGCGTTTCTTCGACTGCAGTGGCATACGCGGCGCTTCCCGGCGCTGGCGGCGGCGGTGGCCGGAACTGGTCGAGGCGCGTGAGCGAAAACGGTTTGATAAATGGCACCTGGCGGTTGAAGGGATTGGGGCCCACGCTGCGAAATTGGCCCGCCGCGGTGCCCGACACGTAGGGCGTCAACGCTACGCTGCGGCCGTCGTTGGCGCGCAGGGCCACAACGCCCGCAGCGACTTCGCTGCCCAACGCGAGGCCACGGGCCTTTGCATCGCCGTCAGGAATGGTGGCCATGCGGCTGTCGTAGGCCGACTGGAACTGGGTGCTTCGGTTGGGGAACAGTGCCTGCAGCACGCCATAGGCGGCCGCACTGGCGGCGGCATCCATCGAGGCGCCTGCGGACGGCGCCTTGGGCTGGATCGCGAACGGCTTGTAGCGGCCGTCGATGGCGCTGACGGCGTCGTAAATCGCCACATGAACTGTCGCCAGGTCGGTTTGGTAAGACGGGCGTTGTTCCTCGGCCGTGGTATTGGTGGTCGACGGCACCAACACGGTCCGGTTGGCGATGTCGTTCCAGTAAGACACCACGTTGGGATGGTTCGCGGCAACGGTCACGCTGGGCTCTGCGCCGCTGGACGCGTCGAACGCCGCTAGGCCGAGAACCAGCGTGAAGGTCTTGAGCCAGGGAGGGCTATGCCGCGGTTCGCGGGAAGCACACAATGAGAGGGTGTTCATGGCACGACTCCTGAAGGTTGTGGACGGGCATCGAGCGGGTGTCGATGTGCCTACAGCCTATGGCGTTGAATCTGCTTCCGTAAGGCGCAACTTTGCAAGAAGGGGCCGCAAACATGCCCGGTTCAAACAAGTTTCAGTGGGACGATCTCCAGCACTTCCTCGCCGTGGCCCATCAAGGAAGCACGCTGGCCGCCGGGCGTGCGCTGGGTGTTGATCAGTCCACAGTGCAGCGTCGCCTGGCCGAGCTGGAGCGGCAGATCGGGCAGTCGCTGGTGCAGCGGCACCCCATGGGCTATCGACTGACCGAGTTTGGGCAGGAAATGTTGCCTTTTGCCGAAACGGTCGAGAGCGCCGTGCTCGCGTTCGAGCGCCAGATCGGGACGTTGGCTGGCGAGACCAGTGGCGTGATTCGCATGACCTGCCCCGAACCCATCGTCAATCGCATCACGCAGACCGGCATGCTTGATCGGTTCCATGCACGACACCCGGCGCTCAAGGTGCAGTTCGTGATGAGCGACAAATACATGGACTTGCGCCAGGGGGACGCCGATGTCGCACTGCGCTCGGGCGATACCGACGATGGCGAACTGGTGGGCCGCAAGATCGGCGACTCCCTTTGGGCTGTCTACGCGAGCAAGGCCTACATAGCGAAACACGGCCAGCCCGAGCGCATTGAAGACCTCGCCAGCCATGCAATGGTCGGCTTTGACGACTCCATGGCCAAGCATCGCCTGTCACAGTGGTTGCGCGAAGTGGCACCGGGTGCAGAACTGGCGTCGCGCAGCACCAGCGTGCTGGGTCTGATCTATTCGGTGAAGGCGGGGCTCGGGGTCGGCGCACTGCCCATGGCCCTGGGCGATGCGGAGGATGATCTCGTGCGTGTATTCGGCCCGGTGAACGAACTCACCCGGATCTGGCGCATGCTCACCACGCCCGAGTTGCGGCGCACACCGCGCGTCAGTGCGTTTTTCGACTTCGTCATCGACGAAATCGAGACTTTGCGCCCTATTCTGACGGGATGACGGCCTGATCGGCGTCAGCTGCCCCACCTGAAGCGTGTTGGCCGAAGCCCTGAAAGGCGACCTATCCCGCTTGCCACCAAGCCCCTCTCGGGCGGGTACTCCGCGTGCCGCACACGGCCACTGGGTACCGTGGTCGGTGGCATCAGATGCGGGATCGGTTGGGGGATTCCCCAGGCCTAGGGCGGCAAGGTGTGACTGCGCCTTCGAACCACGGCAGACGCAGATCCTGTGTGTCCAGCCGCCGCGAACCGGCCATCCAGCGGGCAGCTGCATGAGAAATCGCTGCATCAACCCACTGGATTCCCTTGCCCATCGCGTCCGTCAGCCGCTCGCATGGAAGTCTCGGTGCCCGAATAGACCCGTTCAAGCACAGCCAGCGGCGCCAAGTGGCCGCACTCAGAGCATGCAGGCGGTAGCTTGTGAGGCGCCTTGAATGGAACCGGACACGTTCGACAACGCCCGGCTTCATGGAGATACCTATAGGCTTGACCCTATCCGGGTGCCGGGTCACCCGAGCCCTCCGATACGGGTTTGTCGCGGCACAGCTAGACTGATTTTCGCTTCCCCGGTGGGTGTCTCAGTCGACATGACATGGGCAGCAAATCGTTCAACCAACAGGGGATGGATATGACATTCGCAAGCGTCTTGAAGACCGGTTTCACAATGACAGCCGTGGTTGTGGGCCTTGCGGGCTGCACCGCCATGCAGCCGAGCAATGTGGTGAGCTTGACCGCCAAGTTGTCCGGGGCCAATGAGGTCCCGGCCGTCACCACCAGCGGCACGGGTATGGCAGAAGCCACGCTCAACAAAGATACCAATGTCTTGAAGTGGACAGTCACCTATTCTGGCTTGACCGGTCCGGCCTTGGCAGGCCACTTCCATGGCCCGGCTGCGGCAGGCAGCAATGCCGGTGTCGCCGTTCCATTCAGCAGTGCAGCCAGCCCGATTGAAGGGCAGGCCACCCTGACGCCAGCCCAGGTGTCGGACCTGATGGCTGGCAAGTGGTACGCCAATATCCACACGGCGGCCAACAAGGGCGGCGAGATTCGCGGCCAGCTCATGCCCGGCATGTAACACCCTCTGCGTCGCCCGGATGGGCGCCCGGCTGGGCGCCCGCAACCGGCCGCTGACCGTCAGGAAAGGGCCAGGCAATTCAACGGCGAGAAACCATGTCAAATATGTGTTCTCGCCGGCACATTCACGCAGGCAGTGAAGAGTGGTCGGGAACGCGTCAGCAAAACCCCTTGGATTCAAATGAGGCCAAGCCCGTTTGGCGGTCATTCAACCGCGAAAGGTCAAGTCCTATACTGGATACCTGCGAAGAAACCGGATGCCTGACGCCATGAAATTCGACATGACCGCCGTCTTCCAGCGATTGCTCGATGAGGCCTATCGCGTCGTCGCAGCCCTGCCGCTGTTGATCTTTGCACTGCTGATTGTCTGGGCGGCCTGGCTTGCCGGCCGTTGGATTTCGCAACGTGCATGGGTCGCTCATGCTTCGAAATCGAATCCATTTTTGCAGGATCTGGCCCGAACGACCGTGCGCTGGTTCGTGCTCGGACTGGGCGTTCTGATTGCGCTGGAAATCATGCAAGCGACAGCCCTGGTGGGGGCCGTGCTGGGCACTGCGGGCGTGCTTGGCGTTGCACTGGGGTTCGCCTTCAAGGGCATCCTTGAAAACTACCTGGCCGGGATCCTGATGAGCGTGCGCCAGCCGTTCTCGCCGCGGGACCATGTCGTCATCGATGGCAATGAAGGCATTGTCGTTGCGTTAACTTCGCGGGCAACCGTGCTGATGACGCTCGATGGCAACCATCTGCGAATACCGAACGCGCTGGTGTTTGGCAGTGTGACGCTCAATTACACGCGCAATCCAAGCCGCCGTTTCGATTTTGAGATCGGCGTTGGCGTCAACGAGGATCTGATCCGTGCGCAGTCCCTGGGCATCGACGAACTGACGCGAATCGAGGGTGTCATGGACAAGCCGCCACCCCGTGCCTTGATCACCGCACTCGGCGATTCCAACGTCCAGGTGGCCTTTCACGGTTGGGTTGACCAGCGCGCTCACGAATTCCTCCAGGTTCGAAGTGAAGCCATCCGCCGCGTGAAGCTGGCCCTTGAGAGGGCCGGCATGGATATGCCGGAGCCCATTTACCGCGTGCAGCTGCACGAGGCCCGAAAGACCGAAGCCGGCAAAGATGCGACGCCAGGGAGGGAGGGCAGTGGCGCAGGCGTATCAAAGCCGGTTGATACGCGGGCAACCAAGGACGTCCTGGAGCAAATCGACAACGAACAGCAATCGCATCCGCAAAACGATCTGCTCGACCCAGCGGCACCACGCGAGTAGGCGCAGCGGCGCGAAAGCCGTTTTCGTTCTTCGAGTAAAGGCCATGTCTCGATGGCTGCGCCGCACAATGATCTAAAGGGTGTTGGCCGCTGTCAGGCACATAAAAGCGCACCTTTTCATCCCTGGCGTCGTTGCATACCCTCGCCCTGGGCGGGAAGTGGCGGTGGTTTATGCCTCGCCCGGAGCAAGCCCACACCAGCGCTGCGATTGCCATCACATGCAGGGCCAGCAAGTGTTCGTTGCACGGATGGCAGGCGGGTGCCACCGGGGCCGAATTCCATTCTTGAAGACGTCTGCCCCGCTCAGCGGGTTCGGGCGCAACAGCATGGACGAGCCACGCATCAAACGGAGGGCTTGGCGCGGGCGATTGGGCGTGACCGAAGTCCCGCATGCCGTGGTGGCTGTTATCACCGCCCAGCAAGAGCACGCATTGGTCCCTCGACAGGGCAAGAGCGCCGCCCATCGCGAAGTGCTCGGCAAGATTCAGTGACTTGAGCCGCGACAGCTGGAAGATTGGCAACAGCGCATTGGGCAACGGGAACATCAGGGGAATGAACGCACGGTGATCGAAGCCACGATCGAGGTCTTCAGCCGACTGAAAGCCCGCACCGCTTATCACCTCCGTGACGCGCTCGACCAGCAGGCGTTCCGGCGCAATATCGGCCTCGCCTGGTACCAAATCCTGCGTGCCGATGCCGATGCCGATGACGGGTTGGCATGCCCGCCCAGCCAGCGTGGCGCTGGTCGCGCACTGGGCGGATTTCATGCGCGACTGCCATTGGCCGCGAACGGCCTGGCAGTCAAAGCAGATGCCACCAAGAACGAAGCTCTCCGGGCTGTTGTAGCAAGTTCGCAGACCGCTTCACGGCCGCTACCCAATACGGCCCACGCCTTTCTGACCAAACTTCAGCGCAGGGTTGTGCATGTGCACATGCCCAGAGGGTTGGGTTTGGCTGATCCATTGGCTTCGATGCCGGGTTCACTATTTCAATACCCAAAGTCCAATCTATCAATCCAAGATCACAAATTTGCTGCCGGGAGCGATCCCGCCCTAGATCATTGCGCCGTGTTCAACAAACCTTCGAGGTTCACATGGCTACGACGACAACAAACCGCTCCCCTCTCATCGTGATGCGCGACACCCGCGCCTGGCAGCTCCAGGTGTGGATCTCTTTCGGCATCGCCGTTTTCCTGTGTGCCACTGGCCTGGCCTACCTGCCGGGTGAGGCGCTGGACCGGGCCTTCATGGTGATGGGCTACGTATTCTGTTTGTCCACGGTGTTCGTCTTGTCCAAGGCGGTGCGGGACACCCAGAAGGCGCAAGTGTCTGGCGAGGTGGAAACACCGATGTGGCGACTCGTGGTGTGGGGCGGCTTTGCGGTGGCCATGGGCCTGACCGGCTGGGGCTTGTTGCGCATGAATGTGGACGTGACCTACCGGGCTTACCTGGGCGTGAGCTGGTTGTACCTGGTGACCTCGGCCTTCACGCTGGCCAAGACCCTGCGCGACCGCCACGAGGCCGACCTTGCGGAGGCTCAGATGCACGGTGAGTTGATCGGCCGCCAGCAGGTTTTGCCAGAGCGCTCTTCCGATGGAGCCACTGCGGCCACTGCCCAAGCTGTCCGCACTGAGGCCGCGGCCTGATGCACATCAGCACACCCAAACCCATTCGATTTGTTCAAAAAAACCTGACTTTTCACTCTCAAGAAAGCGATTCCACCATGTTAAAAATTTTCAAACCCGCCTCCTGGTTGTTGGCCGGCGCGCTCGCCCTTTCTTTGGTGAGCGGCCCGGTGCGGGCGCAGAGCGAAGCCTCGTTGGTGCTCTCGGCCTTGCCGGTGGCATCGGTGGTGGGCACGGCGTCGGCGGTCACGGGCAGTGTGGCTGCGGCGGGCGCCGCAGTGAGCGCGGTGCCAGTGGCGTTTTCTGTGGTCGGGGCGACGCTGGTGGTCAAAGCGGTGGAGGTCACTGTCAGCGGCACGGTCTACCTGCTGGAGCGCGCCTCGGACGGCGCGCAGGCCAGTGTGCGGGTGTCGGGCCAGGCGGCTTCGGCCATGTCCGCCGGCGTGGGCACGGTGCTGGTGGTGAGTGCCATCGGCACGGGGGTGTTGTTGTCCGCGGCCGGCGAGGTGCTGGCCTTCATTCCCAACGAGCTGGGCCGGGCCTTGTTGCACAACGAGCAGTTGACCTATTGATGGGCGGGACTTCTGGCCCTTGCGTTGCACGAGAAAGAGCCGCGCGCGGGATTCACAACGCCAACAGGAGTTTGATATGAGTGCCAAGTTTTTTCATTCGCTCACAGTGCTGGCCACGGTGGCCTTGCTGGCCGCTGCACCCGCGGCCCACGCCGGGCGCAGTTGCGACGCGAAGCCGCTGAACGCGCAGAGCATCACGCAGGGCATGTCGCTGGCCCAACGCACCAGCGAGGCGCTGGACGCCGAAAACGCTCGCAGCGGCGCGCGGGTGGTGGTTTTGGGACGGGCCGGGCAAGACTTGAGCAAGTACCACTTGCGCTATTCCCACCTGGGCTGGGCCTACAAAACACCGGAAGGGCCCTGGCGCGTGTTGCACAAGCTCAACCAGTGTGGTTCCAGCACCGCCGCGCTGTACCGGCAGGGGCTGGGTGAGTTTTTCCTGGACGATCTCTGGCGCGCCGAGGCGGTGTGGGCGGTGCCCACTCCGGCGCTGCAGGGGCCGTTGCTGACGCTGCTGACCGACCCCCAGCGCAGCGTGCGTCTCAATGCCCGGCCTTACAACCTGGTGAGCTACCCTTGGAGCACGCGTTACCAGCAGTCCAACCAGTGGGCGCTGGAAACCCTGGCGAGCGCGGTGGAGCCGGGCATCGCCAACCGCGAGCAGGCGCAGGCCTGGCTGAAATTCAAGGGCTACCAGCCCAGCGTGTTGCGCATCGGTGCGCTCACGCGGCTCGGGGGCCGGTTGAGCTCGGCCAACATCGCTTTCGACGACCATCCGAATGCCAAGCGCTTTGCCGACCGCATCGAGACGGTCACCGTGGATTCGGTGCTGGACTGGCTCACGCGCAGTGGCATGGCTTCCAGCCCGCAGACCCTTGGGCTGTGAACGCCGCACAATGCGGCCTGAAACGATTTATTTGAATAGGGATGGAACATGAGCAAATCTTTGCGCTTGTCGGAAAAGTGGTTTCGCCGCGGCCTGTGGCTGGTGGCATTCTTGTTTGCCTGGTTTCTCACCGGGCTGGGCAGCACGGTGGTGGGCGATCTGCCTCAGGTGGAACAAACGCGCACCCTGGAAGATTTCATGGACCCGCAGCGCACACCCGTGCTGAAGGAGCGCATCAAATCTGCCGAACGCACGGCCGAAGCCGCTCAGGCCGCGCTGGATCAGGCGCAACTGCGGGTGCAAACATCGCGCGCCGACAACCGCGCGGCCCGGGAAACTTTTGACAATTGGCTGGCCACTCGCAGCGTGACCCAGCGGGCTGAGCAAGACGAAGAGGTGTTGCAGCGCACACGGGAGCTGGACGGGCTGCGCCAGGCGGAGCGCGTGGCGCTGTCCGCGGTGCAGCAGCAGCAGCAGGTGGCACTGGATGCGAGCCAGGCCCAGCAGCGGGCAGAGTCGGAATTGCGCACGCTGCAAAATCAGGCAAGTGGCGCATATGGGGATGCCCAGCGCGCGCAGGAGCTGCGGGTGTTTGGCTACCGCCTGGCGCTCACCCTGCCGTTGCTGGCATTGGCAGGATTTCTGTTCAAGAAACACCGCAAAGGGTCGTCATGGCCTTTTGTGTGGGGCTTCATCTTCTTCGCGCTGTTTGCCTTCTTTGTAGAGCTGGTGCCGTACTTGCCCAGCTACGGGGGCTATGTGCGCTACATCGTGGGCATTGTGCTCACGGTGATCGGCGGGCGCTACGCGATCCAGGCTTTGCAGCGCTACCTGGAGCGCCAAAAGCTGGCCGAAGCTTTGCCCGACACGCAGCGCCGCAAGGAGCTGGACTACGACGTTGCGCAGACCCGCCTGACCAAGAATGTGTGTCCTGGTTGTGAGCGGCCTGTCGACTTGAAAGATGGCAAGACCGACTTTTGCCCCCATTGCGGGCTGAGCCTGTTTGACCATTGCGCCAGCTGCCAGTCGCGCAAGAGTGCGTTTGCGCTGTTCTGCTTCAGCTGCGGGGCCCACGCCAAGCGCGACGATGCAGCTGCGGTGGAGCCGGGCCTGCCAGGTACGGTCGTTGTCGCCGTGCCCCATCCTGGAACCGTGGCCGCAGCCAGCGACGAGCCCGATTCAGTGGTCGATGCAAAACCGGCGCCGGGCTGAGCCATCTCAAACCTCGGGAGCGGGCTCGGGCGTGAGCTCAGGCCCGCGCCGGCGCAGCCGCGTGGCGTTCCTCGCGCAGCAGGGGCCGCAACGCCCACAGCCCCAGCGCCGGGCCGATCGCCAGCCAGGGCAGCAGCGAGCCCAGCGGCACGGTTTCGCTCAACGAGACAAACAACAAGATGCTGGCAATGGAAATGGCGAAGCCGATGCTGTTGGTGAGTGTGAGCACACTGCCGACGGCCTGGGGCGGCGCGTTGCGCGCCGTGAGCGTGGAAAACTGAGGCGAGTCACCGGCCACGGTGATGCCCCACAGCACCAGCCAGCCATAAAACACCGCGTCGCCCGCCCCCAGCATCCAGGGTGTGGCCAGGCAGGACAGGCCGCTCAGGCTCAGCTGCACCCCGGCCACGCGCGCACTGCCCCAGCGCTGTGCGACCCAGCCGCCGGCCGCACAACCCAGCGCGCCGGCGCCCAACACAAAAAATGCCGTCCACGACAGCGCGGTGCCTTGCAGGCGGGTGGCCAGAATCAGCGGCACCATGACCCACATGGTGTAAAGCTCCCACATGTGACCAAAATAACCCAACACCGAGGCCCGCACCCGGCCGTCGGTCCACAGCGAGGCGAGGGCACGCCATTGCAAGGTGCTGACCTTGGCATGGGCGACGGGCGCATCGTGTGTGGCAAAGAACAGCAGCAGGCCACCGGCCGCGGCCAGTGCTGCCACGCCCAGCATCAGCGTCGGCCAGGGCAGGGCATCGCCCAGGGCGCGCAGCGCGTGTGCACTCGCCGATCCCAGCACCAGCGCACCGATCAGAAGGCCCAACGCGCCCCCCAGGCCTTTGGTGTACCACTGGGCGGCGATCTTCATGCCCACCGGGTAGATGCCCGCCAGAAACACGCCGGTGGCAAAACGCCAGACCATCAAGGCCTCATAGTTGCGCACCATGGCCCAGGCGCCCACGGTGCAGGCCGCGCCCGCCAGCGCGCAGACCAGGAACACACGGCGCGCTGAAAACCGGTCGGCAATGGCGAGCAAGGCAAACACCAATGTGCCGACGATGAAGCCGAATTGCAGCGACGAGGTGAGTGCACCCACCGCCGCATTGGCCCAGCCCAGCTCGCGCTGCAGGTCGGGCATCACGGCATTGACCGCAAACCACAGCGAGGTGCCAGCGAATTGCGCCAGCACAAGCACGGGCAGGATGTGGCGCGGTACGTGGGCTTGTGTCATGGACCGCAGCTTAAACGCGTTGCGTGCGGCTTGCTTGCTGCATAGGTGTCAAGCGGAGATGCACAAGGGTTTCCCGGAGCTTGCCTCAAGCCCCGATGATGGGTGCTGAAACGGTGTCGATGGCGCTGGTTCTGGTGAGTCGCTGTGGTGGGCGTTCATGGCCGCTGGCGCGACCAGCGATGCCATTGTCTGAGGGCCTGTCGCCGCAGCACGCGAGCGGTTCGCCAAACCAGCGATGCGCGCACCTGCGCCAGCAGACGGTCTTTCCATTGCGTCCACTGGGTGTGCCGGTGAGCGAACCAGGCCAGCTGCATCAAGGCGGGCTGGGTCAATCCAAACAGGTGGGCCACCACGGCGGTGCCCACGACTTTGGCGGCGAGGATGACCAACACGCCCGAGACCGCGTGCCCTTGAGCGATCAACCACAGTGCCACCAACTTGATGGGCAACAGGGTCAGGGCCGGCACGCCCAGCAAAGCCAGTGCCGCGTAGGGCGGCAGGCGGCGAATGGCGGTGTCGAGCCAGCGAAAGCCGGGCCACAGCGCGATGCGGGCCAACCAGCGCTGCAGCGGCTCCCAGCCCCATTCCTCAAAGAGGATGAGCAGCGCGAGCAGCCACTTGAGCGGGGACAACAGAAAAGGGATCCAGCGCACGGTAAGAGGGCTTGGGTGGCGTTGTGGAGAAGCGTTGACCCGAAGGGACATCGCTGGGTGCGAGCGATCCGCTTCGCGCTCAACGGCTCCATGCTACAGCGCTTCTGTGGCCGCCCACAGGCGAGTGCCGTGGTCCCCCGTTGTGACTCCGCCGAGGAAGTGTGCGTGGGGCGTCCGGGCTGCTGGACGCGGGGCTCCGGGCTGGGCCTGCAACACCGCGTTGGCTCAGTACATGGCCATGCCGCCGTTGATTTCCAGCACTTCGCCGGTGATGAAGGATGCGGCCTCCGACGTGAGGTACACGGTGGCGTTGGCCACGTCTTCCGGCTGGCCTTCGCGGCGCAGGGGTGTGCGCTCGACACCGGCGGCGCGGCCTTGGGGCGTGTTGAACACGTCGTGGAAACGTGTGGCGATCAGGCCGGGGGCAATGCCGTTGATGCGAATGCCCTGTGGCCCGACTTCTTTGGCGAGCGCGCGCATGTAGCTGAACAGCGCGCCCTTGGCCGCACCGTAGTGGCTGGCGCCCGGGCCGCCGCCGTCGTGTCCGGCCAGCGACGCCATGATGACCACGCTGCCCGAGCCGCGCGGCACCATGTGGCGCAAGGCTTCGCGGCAGGTCAGGAAGGCGCTGGTGAGGTTCAGGTTGATGGCCTTTTGCCAGAATTCCAGCGTCATGTCGACGCACTTCTCGCGTGCCAGCAAGCCGCCTGCGTTGGCGACCACGTGGTCCACATGACCAAAACGCGCCACGGCCTGGGCAAAGGCCTTGATCACTTCGGCTTCATCGGTCACGTCCGATTTGATGGCCAGCACGTTGTCACCCAGTTCAGCTTCCAGGGCTTTCGCTTGGTCGGCGCTGGACCAGTAGGTGAACGCCACGCGGTCGCCGCGGGCGGCTTGCGCCCGAACAATGGCTGCGCCAATG
The DNA here is from genome assembly GCF_004795855.1 of Hydrogenophaga sp. PAMC20947. NCBI lineage: Bacteria > Pseudomonadati > Pseudomonadota > Betaproteobacteria > Burkholderiales > Comamonadaceae > Hydrogenophaga > Hydrogenophaga sp. PAMC20947. The sequence goes on along the minus strand of NZ_CP039252.1, from coordinate 3,200,025 downwards.
CCCGATGCGCCGCCGGTGACGAACGTGGTGGTGTGGGAAGGTGTTCCGGTTGTCGTGGTCATGTTGCTGTGGCTTCGGATTAAGAAAGGGGGGGAAGGCGCGCGGTGGATTCGCGCTGGACGAGTTCGGGTGTGAACACGAGTGAGTGGGCTTGTTCGGTGGGGTTGCTCATGCGGGCCAGCACGCGCTCGAAGGCGGCCCGGGCGAGTTCTGGCATGGGTTGCCGGACCGAGCTCAGTGCAGGGCTCATATAGCTGTCGAGAAACAGGTCGTCGATGCCCATGACGGAGATGTCTTGCGGTACACGTTTGTGGCACTGCCGCAGACCCGATACCAGGCCCAGCGCCATCAGGTCGTTCAAGGCGATGTAGCCAGTGGCGTCCGAATGGAGGGCTTGCAGCTCGATCGCGGCGCTGCGCCCGAGTTCGGCCATTTCCATTTCAATTTGGCCGTTGGGTATGTCGCCGATGTGCACGTGCAGCTGGGCGCCGGCGGCGGAGCAGGCCTTTCGCACGCCGTCCAGGCGGGCGCCGCGGCTGACCGATCGCAGGGGGGCTGTGACGTACACGATATGGCGGTGGCCCAAGGCCAGCAAGTGCTCGGCGGCGAGTTCTCCGCAGCGCTGGTTGTCGACGCTCACGTAGTCCATGTTCCAGGGCGCTTCCTGAGCGGTGCGGTCAAAGCTGACCACGGCCAGGCCGCGTTCGATGAGCGGGGCCAGGTGTTCCTGGGCTTGCAGGGCGGAGCCGATCACCATGCCGCGCACGCCCTGTGCCATGAGGGCCTGGGCGTAGGCGAGCTCGCGATCGGCTTCGCGCTGCGTGTTGCACAGCATCACGCCGTAGCCGCGTTCGTTGGCCACAGCCTCGATCTCGCGGGCGAGGGAGCCGAAAAACGGATTCGCGATGGACGGCACCAGCAGGCCGATCATGGCGAGGTGTCCAGTCTTGAGGTTGCGGGCGGACTGGTTGGGGTGAAACCCGAGCGCGGTGATGGCTTGCTGCACCCGCTCGAGGGTGTCAGGACGCATGCGGGTCTCCCGGCCGTTCAGAACGTTGGAGACCGTGCTGATGGACACGCGGGCGTGCAGGGCGACGTCTTCGATGGTGGGAGCGGAAGTTTTCATGGAATTCAGAGGTTCATCGCCCGTGGGAGCCACAGCGAGATGCCTGGGACAAAGGTCACCAGCATCAGGACGATGAGAAGGATGCAGAAGAAGGGCCACATGGCGCGCACGACCTGCTCGATTTTGAGCTTCGCGACTGCGCTGCCCACGAAGAGCACCGCGCCCACTGGGGGTGTGATGAGACCGATGCCCAGGTTGACCATCATGATCATGCCAAAGTGCACTGGATCGACGCCAATGGTTTTCATGACAGGCAACAAAATGGGCGTGAGGATCAGGATCAGCGGCGCCATGTCCATCAGGGTGCCGAGCATCAGCAGCATGACGTTGACCATCAAGAGGATCACCAACGGGTTGTCGCTGACCGCGGTCATGGCCGCCGTGATTTTCAGCGGGATCTGCATCAGCGTCATCATGTAGCCGAAGCTGGCCGCAAAGCCGATCAGGATCATGACAATGCACACGGTCTTGACGGTGCGGTGCACGAGCTTGGGCAGGTCAGACCACTTGTAGTCGCGGTAGATAAACATGGTCACGAAAAATGCCCAGAGCACCGCAATCGACGCCGACTCCGTGGCGGTGAACACGCCCGACAGGATGCCGCCCAGGATGATGAACATGGTCATCAGGCCCCACAGGGCATCGGCGCAGATGTGCAAAGCTTCGCGCATGGGAATGACCCGGCCTTTGGGGAAGTTGCGCTTGCGTGCCACGTACAGGCAGTAGGTGCACAGGCTCAGGCCCAACAGCAGGCCAGGCAACACGCCAGCGAGGAACAAGGCGGCCACCGACACAGTGCCCCCTGCCGCCATGGAGTAGATGACCGCGTTGTGGCTCGGCGGAATCAGAATGGCCTGCACTGAACCGCTCACGGTGACTGCTGTGGCGAAGGAACGGGGGTAGCCGTTTTTCTCCATTTCGGGAATGAGCACCGAGCCAATGGACGCCGTGTCGGCCACCGACGAGCCCGAGATCGCGCCAAAGAAGGTGGATGCAAGGATGTTGACCAGCGACAGGCCGCCTTGCACGAAGCCCACGAGCACACCGGCAAACGCCACCAGCCGGCGCGCCATACCGCCTTCGGCCATGATGGCGCCGGCCAGAACGAAGCAGGGAATGGCCAGCAGCGAAAATTTGTTGACGCCACTGGCAATCTGGATCATCACGCCGTCGAGCGGCAGATCGATCCACCAGGCACCCACCAGGGCTGCGAGGCCGAGCGCAAAGGCCACGGGCATGCCGATCAGCATGAAGATGGCAAAGCTGCCCAGCAAGATCAAGGTATCCATGTCCATCTCAGTTCGCCTGTGCGTTGGGAGCCACGTCGTCGTGGTCAAAGGTGACCACGGCGCGATGATTCTGGGGCCCCAGCAAGGCGTGCTCCAGAACGAAGAGCAGGATCAGGCCGCTGCCGATGGGCAGCGGCAGGTAGGTGTAGCCCACGGGCAGCCAGGGCAATTCCGCCAGTGCCTGGCGCATGGTTTCCATCGAGAGCTTGGTGCCCCACACCATCACGAACAGGCAGATGGCGATCATCAATGCGTGGACCACCTTGACGCACAGCCATTGCAGCGGCTTGGGCAAATAGTCGGTCAGCATACCCACGGCGATGTGACCCGAAGCCCGGTAGGTGGCAGCGGCGCCAAAGAAGGTGAAGGTCACCATCAGCAAGACCGCGACCGGCTCCGGCCAATTGGACCCGGTCCCCAGCACATAGCGCGCGTAGATGCCCCACGGGATGATCAGGCTCATCAAGATGATGGCGATGCCCGATATCCAGATGCAGGCCAGGTAGATGCGGTCCAGCAGGCGGTGGATGGTTTCGATCATGGTGATTTGTGCAGCAGCAACAACGCCCTGGGCGCATGGCGCCTGGGGCGTTGTGGGGTGGCTTACTTTGTGGCTTCGATGCGCTTGATCAGGTCAGCGTATTGGGAGCCGTACTTCGCGCGCATCGGGGCGGTTGCGTCATAGAAGGGCTTTTTGTCGAGGGTGACAAACTGGATGCCGTAGGCCTTGAGCTTGGCGGTGTAGTCGCCGACCGATTTGTCCCACAGCGCACGCTGTTCCATCTGGGCTTCGCGCGAAAACTTCATCACCAGCGCCTGCTCGTCTTTCGAAAACTTGTCCCAGGTGATCTTGGACATCACGAACAGCTCGGGAATGATCAGGTGGGTGGTTTGCGAATAAAACTTGGGGCCGGCGGTGTACTGGTTGCTGGCGAAGAATGTGGGCGGGTTGTTTTCCGCGCCATCCACCACGCCGGTCTGCAAGGCGCTGAAGGTGTCGTTGTGGCCCATGCTGATGCCATTGCCACCCATAGCGTTCATCATTTCCACAAACATGGGGTTGCCCATGACGCGGATTTTTTGACCTTTCAGGTCGTCGGGCGTCTTGATGGCGTTCTTGGTGTACATGCTGCGTGAGCCGCTGTCCATCCAGCCAAGGCCGACCAGTTTTGCCGAGCTGGCGGTGATCTTGTCGAGAATTTCCTTGCCGATCGGGCCGTCGATCACGGCACGCATGTGGCCCTCATCGCGGAACAAGAATGGCAGGTTGAACACGTTGACGTCGGGCACCACCGGGCCCATGGGGCCCAAGGAGATGCGGGCGATCTGCAGAGCGCCGACCTGGGCCTGTTCAATCATTTCCTTTTCACTGCCCAGCACACCACCGGGGTACATCTGGAACTTGAATTTCCCGTTGGTCGCCGCCTCAAGCTTCTTGCCCATGTTCTCGAGCGCCACCACGTTGGGGTAGCCAGCCGGTTGAACGTCGGACACCTTGATGATGGTTTGCGCCATCGCGGCGGCGGGAAGGGTCAAGGCGAGGCAGGTTGCGGTGCGGCGCAGCCATTGGGTTGAGGTCATGTTTGTCTCCTGTGGGTTGGGGCGGAAGAATGGTCTGGATCAAGGTCTAAACGCCTGATTTCTCGTTGTGTAACGATTTACTAACGTGACTGTATCGTTTTACAAAGCAATAATAATTGGGGATTTCCCTATCGATTGGCGGCATGACAGACGGGGATCGTCTTGTCCTCGAGGGGGCCGAGACCGTTGCCACGCGGATGCGTCAGGCGCGGCTGGCGAGCGCCCATGACGGGCCTGGTAGCGCGGGTTGCGCCGGTTCGGAGGCGCGCTGACCGGGCGCCTTGTGTCGGTTTTGGTGCTCAGGCCGCCGCTGAGGATACGCGGCCCCTGAACTGCTGACGATCACCCCAGGAAAGGGCGCCGAGCGACGCTGCCCGGTCCGGGTTGGCCGGGAGCGCGTTGAACCGGCTTCCCTGCAAAGGGACGCGCTGGTCGCCTGCGATGGCTGGGGTTGTTTGCCCCAACCGCACCCTGGGGAATCTGCGAACGGTGCTTAGACGCCGCGCGCTCTGTCGCTTTTGAACTGGGCCCGGAACGCTTCAAACCGCCCGCCGTCCAGCGCTTCACGCACCTCGCGCATGAGGTTGAGGTAGTAGTGCAGGTTGTGCACGGTGGCGAGCATGGGTCCGAGCATCTCGCCGCAGCGGTCGAGGTGGTGCAGGTAGGCGCGGCTGAAGCCGGCTCGACCGCCCTGGTCCCAGCTCACGCCGCCGATACCAGAGGGGCCTGATGGCGTGCCCGCGCAGGCGTAGCAGGTGCAGGAGGTGTCCAGCGGCTGGTGGTCACTCTTGTGGCGCGCGTTGCGCAGCTTCAGATCGCCAAAGCGGGTGAACAGGGTGCCATTGCGCGCATTGCGCGTGGGCATGACGCAGTCGAACATGTCCACACCATCGGCCACGCCCTGCACCAGGTCTTCCGGCGTGCCCACGCCCATCAAATAACGTGGCTTGTGGGCGGGCAGGCGGTGCGGCGTGTGCGCCATGATCTGCAGCATTTGTTCTTTGGGCTCGCCCACGCTGACGCCGCCCACGGCGTAGCCAGGGAAATCCATCTCCACGAGCGCATCTAGCGATTCCTGGCGCAGGCTTTCAAACATGCCGCCCTGCACAATGCCGAAAAGTGCGTTGGGGTTTTCCAGCCGGGCGAACTCGTCTTTGGAGCGCACAGCCCAGCGCCGGCTCATCTCCATGCTTTTGCGGGCCTCGGCCTCGGTGGTGAGGTGGCCGTTGGTCTCATACGGTGTGCATTCATCGAGCTGCATCACGATGTCGCTGTTCAGCCCGGTCTGGATCTGCATGCTGACCTCGGGTGACATGAAGAGCTTGTCACCGTTGACGGGGCTGTTGAAGGTCACGCCTTCTTCGGTGATCTTGCGCATGGCGCCCAGGCTCCAGACCTGGAAGCCGCCCGAGTCGGTGAGGATGGGCTTGTGCCATTGTTCGAAGCCATGCAGGCCACCGAAGCTTTTCATCACGTCCTGGCCGGGGCGCATCCACAAATGGAAGGTGTTGCCCAGGATGATCTGTGCGCCCATGTCGTGCAGGCTTTGGGGCATGACGCCCTTGACCGTGCCGTAGGTGCCCACGGGCATGAAGATGGGGGTTTCAACCACGCCGTGGTTGAGCGTGAGGCGGCCGCGGCGGGCGTGGCCTTCGGTCTTGAGCAGTTCAAATTGGAGCATGGGCGACATTGTCGCCGAGCGCCCGGTCGAAGCGTTGGGGAAGGGTGTTTACTGCACGGGAGCAACGCTGGTGGTGACCGCCGCCTGTTCGGATTCATGGGCGGATCCTTCGGCGTTGTTCCAGCCCCAGGCCATCAACACAGCCAGGGTCAACGACAAAAACAAAGCCAAGCCCAGGCGAACCAACATTTCGATCAAATCAAACCCCACAGCGCTAACAGTCCAGCCGCCTATTGTCGGTGCTCAAGGCGGAATGCCAAGTTTTCGACCAGATGAAGGTGTTACAAATCCCTGCGGAGCGGTACTGTTGCCGTTGGTTGTCGCGCATTTTTAACAATTCGTGCAGAAAGGATGCGAATGCCGGGCGACAGGCGACAGGCGACAGGCGACACGCCATCTGCCAATCAGGGTGGCGATCGCTGGAGCAGCATGGCATCGCCATAGCTGAAGAATCGGTAGCGCTGGGCGACCGCATGGGCGTACAAGGCCATCACATGCTCGTAGCCGGCCAGGGCGCTGACCAGCATCATCAACGTCGACTTGGGCAGGTGGAAGTTGGTGACCAGCAGGTCCACCACCTGGAAATCAAATCCGGGCGTGATGAAAATGTTGGTGTCGCCCTGGGTGTCGCCCGAGCGCGCCCAGCTCTCCAGCGTGCGCACAGTGGTTGTGCCAACCGCGACGATCCGGCCACCGCGCGCGCGGCAGTCGGCGATGGCCTGCACGGTTTCGGGCGGTATCGCGTACCGCTCGTGGTGCATCACGTGTTCGCTGATCTGCTCGGTTTTCATGGGGGCAAAGGTGCCGGCTCCCACGTGCAGGGTCACGCTGGCGCGCTGAACACCGCGTGCATCGAGCGCCGAGAGCACCCCTTCGTCAAAGTGCAGCGCGGCGGTGGGCGCGGCCACGGCGCCGGGTACGCGGGCAAATACCGTCTGGTAGCGGCGTTCGTCATCGGCGTCGTCTGCGTGGGTGATGTAGGGCGGCAGCGGCACATGGCCGTGGCGCTCCATCAGCTCATAGGGCGTTTCGCCGGCCGGCCCTTGCAGGCGCAGGCGAAACAGCTGGCCCTGTGCGTCTGGCCAGCGGTCGATGAAGGTGGCGTCGAATCCACCGCCGTGGAGCCCTCCCACCAGATGCAACAGCCCACCGGGTTGGGGCTTTTTGCTGACCCGGAAATGCACCACCACCTCGTTTTCGCTGCCGTCGCTGGCTTCGTGAGGCAACAACACCCGCTCGATCAGGATCTCGAACTTGCCCCCGCTGGCCTTCTCGCCGAAGAGCCGGGCCTTGACCACCTGGGTGTCGTTGAATACCAGCAGATCGCCGGCGCGCAATTGATCGGGCAGTTCGCGAAAGATGCGGTCGGCAGGGGCATCGCCGGTGCCATCCAGCAAGCGGGACGCGCTGCGTTCCGCGGCAGGGTGCTGGGCGATCAGCTCGTCGGGCAGGGAGAAGTCAAAGTCGGCGACGGTGAAGTCGCGAGGGGGCGCTGGGTGCATGTGTCTTGAGGGCCGGACAGACCCGTTCCAAGGTGAAAATTGGGGAAAGGCGCCGATTGTGGCAGAGGCCAGGAGCCTGCGCGTCAGCTCAGCGGGGACGGTAGAGCTTGAACAGCTGCTCGGGTCCGATGCTGAAATAGTCGGCCGGGCCGCCGCCGCGCAAAACATGCTCTGCGTTGGCTGTGTCGTACATACCGTCTTTCAGCAGCCGCTGGGCAATGTGCACACCCACCACTTCGCCCAAGATCAGCCAGCTCTCGACGGGCTCGCCCAGCGCCGAGGTCAGCTGGATCATTTGGGTCAGACGGCATTCGAAGGCCACAGGGCTCTCCTGCACCCGAGGCACCTTCACCAGGCGAGAGGCGGCGGGCGTGAGGCCCGCCAGTGCGAATTCATCGACCTCGGGCCCCACCGCGGCGCAGGTCTGGTTCATGGCCTCGACCAGCGGACGGGTGACCAGGTTCCAGACAAATTCGCCCGTGGCTTCGATGTTGCGCACCGAGTCTTTGTAGCCGATGCTGGAGAAGCCCACGATCGGCGGCGTGTAGTTGAACGCATTGAAGAAGCTGTAGGGCGCCAGGTTGAGCACGCCCTCAGCGCCGCAGGTCGAGACCCAGCCGATGGGCCTGGGGCCCACGATGGCGTTGAAGGGGTCGTGGGGCAGGCCGTGGCCCTGTGCGGGTTCGTAAAAATGCTCGGCTTCGGTCATGGTGCGGTCTTCCGGGGTGAGGTCTAGATGCTAGAGCAGGCGCCGCGCCCGCGCTGTCGCCCCTGGGTTTGGCCGATGCAATTGCAGGGGTACAAGGCCGGGCACAATGCGCACATGCCTGCCCCGATCGACAGCAAGTCCGCAGCCCCCGCGTTGTCTGCGCCTCAGAAAGCCCTGCGCAAGCTGGGCCTGGTGCGGGACATCGACCTGGCGCTGCATTTGCCGCTGCGTTACGAAGACGAAACCCGCATCGTGAAGCTCAGTGATGCGCGTGAAGGCCAGACGGTGCAGGTGGAAGGCACCGTGGTGGACAGCGAGGTGAGCTTTCGCCCCCGGCGCCAGCTGCTGGTCACCCTGGACGACGGCAGTGACACCTGCACCCTGCGGTTTTTCAGCTTTTACCCATCGCACCAGAACGCATTGGCCGTGGGGGCGCGCGTGCGGGTGCGGGGCGAAGTGCGCGGCGGCTTCATGGGGCGCACGATGATGCACCCTTCGTTTCACGCGGCCGGGGGCGAGCTGCCCGATGCACTCACGCCGGTGTACCCCACCAGCGCGCAGCTGCCCCAGGCCTACCTGCGCAAGGCGGTGGCCAGCGGTTTGCGGCGGGCCGACCTGTCGGAGACGGTGCCGCCCGCCTTGTTGCACAGCCTGGCAGATGTGGTGCGCAACGCGGACGGTCCCCTGTTCACCCTGCGCGATGCGCTGGCTTACCTGCACCACCCGGGGCCCGAGGTGTCGCTGGACGCGCTGGAAGACCGCAGCCACCCGGCCTGGCAACGCCTCAAGGCCGAAGAGCTCCTGGCGCAACAGCTGTCGCAGCTGGTCGCCAAGCGGGAGCGCGACGCTTTACGCGCCCCTGCCTTGCGGGCCAAGCCGGGCGGGTTGCACGAACAGTTGCTTGCCGTCCTGCCCTTTTCCCTAACGGCCGCCCAGCGCAGGGTAGGCGATGAGATCGCCAGCGATCTCGCACGCCAAGTGCCCATGCACCGATTGCTGCAAGGCGATGTGGGCTCCGGAAAAACAGTGGTGGCGGCCTTGGCGGCCACCATTGCCATGGATGCCGGCTGGCAATGCGCGCTCATGGCGCCCACGGAAATTCTCGCCGAACAGCATTTTTCCAAACTCATCGGCTGGCTGGAGCCGCTGCTCTCGCCATTGGGCAAACGCGTGGCCTGGCTCACCGGCGGCCAGAAAAAGAAGCAACGCACCGAGATGTTGGCCCTGATCGCCAGCGGCGAGGCTGCTTTGGTGGTGGGCACCCACGCCGTGATCCAGGATCAGGTGCAATTTCGAAACCTTGCCTTGGCCATCATTGACGAACAACACCGCTTTGGCGTGGCCCAGCGCCTGGCGCTCAGAAGCAAGATGGGGCCTGGAGTGGCGTTGACTGAGCAAAGCCCAGAACGCCGCGGATCTGGCTCTGCCAGTTCGCCAGCGTTGCCCCTTGAGGGGCGGAGTGGCGACGCGAAGCGCGCAACCGATGGGGGGGAGACCAATTCAGGCCGCGGATCTGGCTCTGCCAGTTCGCCAGCGTTGCCCCTCGAGGGGCGGGCTGATCTCGAGCCCCATTTGCTCATGATGACCGCCACCCCGATACCGCGAACCCTCGCGATGAGCTACTACGCCGACCTCGATGTGTCCACCATCGACGAGCTGCCCCCAGGGCGAACGCCCATCTTGACCAAGGTGATGTCGGACCAGCGGCGGGATGACGTGATCGAGCGCATTGGCGCGCAAGTGGCCGAAGGCCGTCAGGTGTACTGGGTGTGCCCGCTGATCGAAGAAAGCGAAGCGCTGGATTTGTCCAATGCCACCCAGACACACGCCGATCTGAGCGAAGCCTTGCCGGGCGTGCTGGTGGGCCTGCTGCATTCGCGCATGACCTCACCAGAAAAGAAGGTGGTCATGGACATGTTCAAGGCCGGCCACATGGGCTTGCTGGTGTCCACCACGGTGATTGAGGTGGGGGTGGATGTGCCCAACGCCTCACTCATGGTGATCGAACACGCCGAGCGCTTCGGCCTGAGCCAGCTGCACCAGTTGCGCGGCCGGGTCGGGCGGGGCGCTGCGGCATCGGCCTGCGTATTGATCTACTCCCCCCCTGAGGGTGGCCGCCTCAGCGAAACGGCGCGCGAGCGGCTCAAGGCCATGGCCGAGACCAACGACGGTTTCGAGATCGCCCGGCGCGACCTCGAAATCCGTGGTCCGGGCGAGTTCATGGGCGCGCGCCAGTCGGGTGCCGCCATGCTGCGCTTTGCCGATCTGGAGACCGACGGGCATTTGTTGGCCTGGGCGCGGGAAGCCGCCGCTCAGATGTTGGTGAAGAACCCGGAGGCCGCCGAGAAACATTCGGCACGCTGGCTGGGCACCAAGGCCGAATTCCTCAAAGCCTGAAAAAAACACCCCTCTCTGGCGAGGAATTCAATCAAGGATGCGGTGGAACCGGCTTTGCCGGGCCACTCGCATCGCCCCCTTGGGGGTGACGCCGCAGGCGGCGCGGGGGATTCGATTCCTGTGGCGCAGGGGGGCACAATACGCCCATGACCCTGACCGAACTCAAGTACATCGTGGCCGTGGCCCGCGAAAAGCACTTTGGCAAAGCCGCCGAAGCCTGTTTCGTGTCGCAGCCCACCTTGTCCGTGGCCATCAAAAAGCTGGAAGAGGAGCTGGAGCTCAAAATTTTTGAGCGCAATGCCAGTGAGATCGCGATCACGCCGCTGGGTGAAGAGATCGTGCGCCAGGCGCAAACGGTGCTGGAGCAGGCCGCGAGCATCAAGGAAATCGCCAAGCGCGGCAAAGATCCATTGGCCGGCCCGCTGCGCCTGGGGGTGATCTACACCATTGGCCCTTACCTGCTGCCCAACCTCGTGCGCCAGGTGATCGAGCGCACTCCGCAGATGCCGCTGATGCTGCAGGAGAATTTCACGGTGAGGCTGCTGGAGCAGCTGCGCCTGGGCGAGATCGATTGCGCCATCCTGGCCGAGCCGTTCCCGGAAACCAACCTGGCCATGGCGCCGCTTTACGACGAGCCGTTTCTGGCGGCGGTCCCGGTGGGTCATCCGCTGGCGCAGCAAACCACCATCACGTCCGAGGAGCTCAAGCGCGAAACCATGCTGTTGCTGGGCACCGGCCATTGTTTTCGGGACCATGTGCTGGAAGTCTGCCCCGAGTTCGCGCGCTTTTCGAACGACACCGAAGGCATCCGCAAGAGCTTCGAAGGCTCGTCGCTGGAAACCATCAAACACATGGTGGCGGCCGGTATGGGCGTGACACTGGTGCCCCGCCTGTCGGTGCCCACCTCGGCGCTGAATGGCAGTCCGGCAGACGAACAGGATTTCGGTGACTCGTCGTTTGTGCGCTACCTGCCGTTCAAGGGCGAAGCGCCGACACGGCGCGTGGTGCTGGCCTGGCGCCGCAGCTTTACCCGCTACGAAGCCATCGCCGAACTGCGCAATGCCATTTACGCCTGCGAACTGCCGGGCGTCAAACGGCTGTCCTGACACCGGGCCTCCCCTACACTTGTTGGGGCCGTCTTCAGGCGGTATCTGGATGTGCCCCACGATGTTTGCGGCGCCACCACGCCCCTGTGTGCGTGGTCTTGACGCCATCTGTCTCTGAGCCGCCCAGCCATAGGCTCGCTACCTTCGCTTTTTTACTCGTGTGAAAAACAAACTCAAACTCTATCTGGACCTGATCCGCTGGAACCGTCCCGCAGGCTGGTTGCTCTTGCTCTGGCCCTCGCTGGCCGCGCTGTGGCTCGCGGCCGACGGTTTTCCTGGACTGCACCTCACGCTGGTATTCGGTTTGGGCACGGTCCTCATGCGCAGTGCGGGCTGCTGCGTGAACGATGTGGCCGACCGCGAATTTGATCTGCACGTCAAACGCACCGCGCAGCGACCCGTGACCAGTGGCCGTATCGGCGTGAAAGAAGCTTTGGGCTTGGGGGCGGTGCTGGCCTTCGTCGCCTTCCTGCTGGTGCTGACCACCAACCTCGCCACCATCGTCTGGTCTTTTGTGGGTCTGGCACTGGCCGTGATCTACCCCTATGCCAAACGCCATGTCTCCATGCCGCAGGCGGTGCTGGGGGTTGCGTTCAGTTTTGGGATACCCATGGCGTTTGCTGCAGTAACGGCTGGGCCGGCTTGGGAGCTGTTCGATCCGTCCGCTGGAGGGGTGTTGACGCCCGCGGGGTTTTGGGACGCTGTGCCCTGGCAGGCCTGGGCGCTGATGGTGGGCAACCTGTTCTGGGTACTGGCATATGACACCGAATACGCCATGGTGGACCGCGACGACGATCTCAAGATCGGCATGAAAACCTCGGCCATCACGCTGGGCGACTGGGACGTGGCGGCGGTGATCGGGTTCTACCTGGTGTGGCTGGCCGTCTGGACCGCCACGCTGTGGGGGCGCGTGAACCCATGGGTGTGGGGCGCGATGCTGGTTGCGGCCTTGGCCCAGGTGGCATGGCACCACCGCCTGATCAAAGGCCGCACGCGCGAAGGTTGTTTCGTCGCTTTCCGCCAGAACCACTGGCTGGGGTTCACGGTGTTTCTCGGGGTGGTGCTCGGCGTTTGACGGCCGGGGCCATGGCAATCCTCGATGCCAGCTCGGCCGTCACGTCCGGTCCGGATCCGTCGGGTCCATTGGGATGGTCGTGACGAGCCTTTTCAGGGGGCGATTGAAGACACCGCAGCGGATGGGTTTTTACCCTCCGAACTCCACGCCCAGTTCCTCCGCCCGCTTGTGAGCGGCGTGCATGGCCTTCGTGAAGTTTTCTTTGATCTGGCTGGCCTCCATCGACGTGAGCGCCGCGTAAGTGGTGCCCCCTTTCGATGTAACCCGTGCCCGCATTGTTTGCAGCGTCTCGTTGGCTTGCTGCGCCAGCGCGGTGGCGCCGGCAAAGGTGCCCATGGCCAGGCGCTGGGCCAGCTCGGGCGGCAAGCCCATTTCGGCGCCGGCATCCCGCATGGCTTCCAGGAAATAGAAAACGTAGGCCGGGCCTGAGCCAGACAAGGCGGTCACCGCATCGAGCTGGGTTTCGGCGCTCACCCAGATCAGTTCACCTGTGGTTTTGATCACCGTTTCCACCAAGCCGCGCTCTGCTGCGCTCACGGCATCGCGGGCATACAGGCCGGTCATGCCCAGGCCGACCAGGGCTGGCGTGTTGGGCATGGCGCGCACGATGCGCTCGGTCTTCAGCCAGCCCGCCATGCTTTCGCTGGTGATGCCGGCGGCGACGCTCAGGTGCAGAGCGTCGCCCAGATGCGGGCCGGCCTCGAGGGCAGCCTCCTTGAAGGTCTGGGGCTTCACCGCCCACACCACCAAGTCGGATGCGTGCAGTGCGTCGCTCGCGGCCTCGTGCACCCGCAGGCCGGGGAATTGTTCGCCCAAGCGGGCGCGTTGCGCATCCCAGGGCTCGATCACCTGCAAGGCGGATGTGGGATGGCCCTTCTGGAGCAGTCCTCCCAGGATGGCGCTGGCCATGTTGCCGCCGCCGACGAAGGTGATGAAAGGATGGGAGGAGGAGGTGGTGCTCATACCGCCATTGTGCCGCCCCAAGCCGCCCCAAGGTGCTTCAGGCAAGGGCGGGCAAGTTCAGACCGCCACGGTCTGGCGCACAGCCCGCTCCCAGGCCGCCATCTTTTCTGCGGCTACCTCACGGGACATCTGGGGCTCAAATGTGCGTTCGGCCCGCCATTGTTGCGACAACTCGTCCAACCCGGCGTACAGCCCGGTGTGCAGCCCGGCCAGGTAGGCCGCCCCCAGGGCCGTGGTTTCGATCACGGCGGGGCGCACCACCGGAATGCCCAGCAAGTCGGCCTGGAACTGCATCAACAAATCGTTGACGCAGGCTCCGCCGTCGACCCGCAGTTGATTCACCTTGATGCCGCCGGCGGCCACCGAATCGCGGCTCATGGCCGAGAGCAGCGCGGCGCTTTGAAAGGCGATGCTCTCCAGCGCAGCGCGCGCGATGTGGGCCACCGTGGTACCGCGGGTGAGGCCGGTGAGGCTGCCCCGGCTGTCGGGTTGCCAATATGGCGCGCCCAAGCCGGTGAAGGCGGGCACCAGCACCACGCCGCCCGTGTCGGGCACCGTTTCGGCCAGAGCCTGAACTTCGCTGCTGGACCTGATCGCGTTGAGGCCGTCGCGCAGCCACTGGATCACGGCGCCCCCAATGAACACGCTGCCCTCCAGCGCGTATTGCGGTGCCCCGGGGGGCTGGGCCGCAGCCGTGGTGATCAGCCCGTTTTCGCTGAGCTGGAAGCGCTCGCCGGTGTGCATCAGCATGAAGCAGCCGGTACCGTAGGTGTTTTTCGCCATGCCGGCCTGGAAGCAGGCCTGGCCGAAGAGGGCGCTTTGCTGGTCGCCGGCCACGCCGCCAATGACCATCGGCGCGCCCAGCCATTCGGCCTGGGTGTGGCCGAACTCGGCGGCCGACGGCAGGGCCTCTGGCATCAGGCTGGCTGGGATGTGCAAGGCGTCCAGCAGTTCGCTGTCCCAGGTGCGGGTGTGGATGTTGAACAGCATCGTGCGGGCCGCATTGCTGTGGTCGGTCGCGTGCACGGCACCACCGGTGAGCTTCCAGATCAGCCAGCTGTCCACCGTGCCAAAAGCCAGCTCACCGCGCTCCGCCTGGGCCCGGGCGCCGGCCACGTTGTCCAGGATCCACTGCAGTTTGGTGCCTGAGAAATAGGCATCGATGCGCAGCCCGGTTTTCTGCAACACGGTGTCGTTCATGCCCGCGTCGCGCAGCTTCACGCAGGCGGCTTCTGCCCGGCGGTCTTGCCAGACGATGGCGTTGTACACCGGTTCGCCAGTTTTGCGGTTCCAGACCACCGTGGTCTCGCGCTGATTGGTGATCCCAATGGCCCGAATGTCCGCCGCGCTCAGGCCGGCTTCTTTCATGGCCTGGCGCGCCGTGTCCAGCTGGGTGCTCCAGAGCGTGAGCGGATCGTGTTCGACCCAGCCCGGTTGTGGGTAGATCTGCGGAAACTCTTGTTGCGCCATCGCGACCACGCGGCCGGCGCGGTCAAAAACGATGCTGCGGGAGCTGGAAGTGCCCTGGTCCAGGGCCAACAGGTAATTGCTCATGGGGTGGGTCAACGCTCAAGAAAAGAGGAACAAAGAAAGCAGAGAAAGAATAGGCGGTGCTCGATCGGGTTCAGCCCTTGCGGGCCGAATTTGCATCCGCGACCACACACTGCACATTCCCCTGCACCATCAGTTCGTCAAAAGGGGACGGTGGCGGGGCGTCGGTGAACATCACGTCGATTTCGTCCAGCCGGGCCAGTTCCACCATGGCGGGGCGGTTGAATTTGCTGTGGTCGGCGGCGACCCAGACCTCGCGGGACTGCTCAATGATGGTGCGCGCCACCTTCACTTCCCTGTAATCGAAATCGCGCAGCGTGCCATCGGATTCGATGCCGCTGATGCCGATCAGGCCGATGTCCACCTTGAACTGGCGCATGAAGTCCACTGTGGCTTCCCCAACGATCCCTTGGTCCGCTGCGCGCACCAGGCCGCCGGCCACGATGACTTCGCACTCCGGGTTGGTGCTGAGCAGCGCGGCGATGTGCAGGTTGTTCGTGATCACGCGCAGGCCTCGGTGGTTGCGGAGCTCGTGGGCCACCGCCTCAATGGTGGTGCCGATGTTGAGGATCAGGGAGCAGCCGTTGGGCACACGCTGGGCAATGGCCCGCGCGATACCCGATTTGGCCTCGGACAACATGGCCTGTCGCTGCCGGTAGGCAATGTTCTGGGTGGTTGAACCGGGCAGTCGAACGCCGCCATGAAAACGCGACAGCAACCCGGCCTCGGCCAAGCGCTGCACATCGCGCCGCACGGTTTGCAGGGTGACGCCGAAACGCTCTGACAAGGCCTCGATCGTTTGAGGCCCGTGGGCGCGCACCTCGTCGAGTAGCTGGGTGTGGCGGGGAGCGAGATTCATAAAGCGGGACGTTGGCAGTTCTTGGTAACACGAACATAACGGAAAAAAAAGTTCGACCGCTAAGGGTAAATACCGAACAAATAGGAACAGAACCGAACATTAAAATGGCAAAAACGAAAAGCCCTTTGGGGCTCGTGTGTGACTTTTGTCAGGAAATTCGATGCAGTTGACTTTGGAGCGCGTGAGCAAGACGGTGGGGCCGTCGGTTCATCTCTATCCCCAGACCTTGTCCCCGGTGCCGGGTGCGGTGACGGTTTTGCTCGGCGCAACCCAGGCGGGCAAGACCAGCCTGATGCGGTTGATGGCAGGACTCGATGTGCCGTCCAAGGGACGGGTACTGGTCGATGGCGTGGACGTGACGGGCGTGCCTGTGCGCGATCGCAACATCGCCATGGTCTACCAGCAGTTCATCAACTACCCCTCGATGAACGTGTTCAACAACATTGCTTCGCCGCTCAAGCTCCGCGGTGAAAGTGCTGAAGCCATCGATCGCCAGGTGCGCGCTCTGGCAGAGAAGCTGCACATTGATGTCTTTCTGGAGCGGCTGCCTGCCGAACTTTCAGGTGGGCAGCAGCAGCGAGTGGCGCTGGCGCGGGCCTTGGTCAAAGGCGCGCCGCTGATGCTGCTGGACGAGCCGCTGGTGAATTTGGACTACAAGCTGCGTGAAGAACTTCGCGATGAGCTTTCGCAGCTGTTTTCCACCGGGGGAGCGACTGTTGTGTACGCCACCACAGAGCCTGCTGAGGCGTTGCTGTTGGGTGGGTACACCGCCGTGATGGATCAGGGCGAGTTGCTGCAATACGGTCCCACTGCCGAGGTCTTTCACCGCCCTGAGTCGATTCGCGTCGCGCGTGCTTTCAGCGATCCGCCCATGAACTTGTTGCCAGCACAGGTGACAGAGGGGGGGGTGCAAATCGCGGGAGGGGCACTGGTGCCCTTGACTTTGCCGGCACCTGCCGGCCGCGACGTGACACTGGGCATTCGTGCCAGTGCGTTGCGCAAGCGGGGTCGTGACGGCGATCTGCCGCTCATCGGTACGGTGGACCTGGCTGAAATATCTGGCTCCGATACCTTTGTGCATGCGCACACCGCGGTCGGCGATCTGGTGGCCCAACTCACGGGCGTGCACAACTTCGAGCTGGGTTCAAGCATCACCCTGCATGTGAGCCCATCGCAGGTCTATCTGTTTGACGCTTCGGGGGCTTTGCTGGTCGCGCCCGAACGTATAGGAGGGAGCCGCTGATGGCCCACATCGAACTCGATCTCGCGCATTCTTATAAAGCCAACCCGAAGGAAGATGCCGACTACGCACTGCTGCCTTTGAAAATGACGTTTGAGGATGGTGGGGCCTACGCTTTGCTCGGCCCTTCGGGCTGCGGCAAGACCACCATGCTCAACATCATGTCGGGCTTGGTCGTGCCGTCTCACGGCAAAGTGCTGTTCGACGGCAAAGACCTGACGCGCGCCACGCCGCAAGAGCGAAACATCGCTCAGGTGTTCCAGTTCCCTGTGATCTACGACACCATGACGGTGGCAGAAAACCTGGCTTTCCCGCTCAAGAATCGCAAGGTGCCAGCAGATCAGATCAAGGCCCGCGTAGGGAAAATCGCGGAAATGCTGGAAATGAGCCACCAGCTTGACATGGCTGCAGCGGGTCTGAGTGCCGATCAAAAACAAAAAATCTCATTGGGGCGGGGTCTTGTGCGATCGGACGTCTCTGCCGTGTTGTTCGACGAGCCGTTGACGGTGATCGATCCACATTTGAAATGGCAGTTGCGACGCAAGCTCAAGCAGATTCACCACGAGCTCAAGCTGACCCTGATCTACGTGACGCACGATCAGGTTGAGGCGCTGACCTTTGCCGATCAGGTGGTGGTCATGACACGCGGAAAGGTGGTTCAGATGGGCACGCCCGAGGCCTTGTTCGATCGCCCGGCGCACACCTTCGTGGGCCATTTCATCGGGTCACCTGGCATGAACTTCATGCCGGTCACCGTGCGTGGCGATGCGTTGGAACTCGCCGGCGCGCGATTGCCGGCCGGGGCCGGTCGCAGTTTGCCCGAGGGGGCTTTGACCTTGGGCATCCGTCCGGAATACCTTTCATTGGACGTGCTCGATGCGCCTGGCGCACTGCAAGCGGTGGTGCGCCAGGTGCAAGACATAGGGACCTATTGGCTGGTGAGTTGCGATGCTGCAGGTTCGATGCTCAAGGTGCGCCTGGCGCCTGATGTGACGCCACCTGCGTTGGGCGAAACCGTGGGTTTGCATTTGCTGGGTGAGAACACCTGCTTCTACAAAAATGAGGAACTTGTGCCATGAGCGTTCAAAACAAGCCGGTCAACCAGAAGGCCTGGTTCCTGATCCTGCCGGTGCTCATCTGCGTGGCCTTCTCCGCCATCCTGCCCTTGATGACGGTGGTGAACTACTCCGTGCAAGACATTATTTCGCCCGAGCGGCGCGTATTCGTCGGCACCGAATGGTTTGCTGCCGTGATGCGCGACGAAGACCTGCACGCCGCGCTTTGGAACCAGTTGAGGTTTTCCGCGGCTGTGTTGGCCGTGGAGTTGCCGCTGGGCATCATGCTGGGGCTGTCCATGCCAGCCAGCGGGTGGAAAGCGTCGGTGACCTTGGTGCTGGTGGCGTTGTCCTTGCTCATTCCGTTGAACGTGGTTGGCACCATCTGGCAAATCTTTGGTCGCACCGACATCGGCCTGATGGGTGTGACGCTTCAAGGTCTGGGCATCGATTACAGCTACACCGGGAACACCACCCACGCATGGTTGACAGTGTTGTTGATGGACGTCTGGCACTGGACGCCGCTCGTGGCGCTGCTGGCCTACGCGGGCCTGCGCAGCATTCCCGACGCTTACTACCAGGCCGCGCGCATCGATGGTGCCAGCAAGTTCGCGGTTTTCCGCTATATCCAGCTGCCCAAGATGCGGGGGGTTTTGATGATTGCGGTGCTGCTGCGTTTCATGGACAGCTTCATGATTTACACCGAGCCTTTCGTCCTCACGGGCGGTGGGCCAGGCAACTCGACCACCTTCCTCAGCCAGTACCTGACGCAGAAGGCCGTGGGCCAGTTTGACCTGGGGCCGGCGGCGGCATTCTCCCTCATCTATTTCTTCATCATTTTGTTGTTCTGCTTCGTGCTCTACAACTGGATGCAACGACTCGGCCAGGCCGAAAAGGAAGGAGCCGGTCATGACTGAGCCCAGGTTTCAAAAGCGCACGATCTTCCTGATCGCCTATTTGATCTTTGCCTTGTTGCCCATCTACTGGATGATCAATATGAGCTTCAAGACCAACGAGGAGATTGTTTCCAGTTTCAGTTTGTTGCCTCAGCACTTCACCTGGGACAACTACAAACTCATCTTTACCGATGAGAGCTGGTATTCGGGCTACATCAACAGCCTGATCTATGTGGCGATCAACGTGGGGATCACCATCACGGTGGCCTTGCCCGCAGCCTATGCGTTTTCACGCTACAGCTTCCTCGGGGACAAGCAGGTGTTCTTCTGGTTGCTGACCAATCGCATGACGCCACCTGCCGTGTTCCTGCTGCCGTTTTTTCAGCTCTACACCACGGTTGGACTGATGGATACGCACCTCGCCGTGGCGCTGGCCCACCTCTTGTTCAGCGTGCCGTTGGCGGTCTGGATTCTGGAAGGCTTCATGTCGGGCATCCCTCGAGAGATCGACGAAACCGCCTACATCGATGGCTACAGCTTCCCGCGCTTTTTTCTGACCATTTTCCTGCCGCTGATCAAGGCGGGCGTGGGCGTGACCGCCTTCTTCGCCTTCATGTTCAGTTGGGTCGAACTGCTGCTGGCGCGCACGCTGACCAGCGTCAACGCCAAGCCCATTGTGGCGACCATGACCCGCACCGTGAGCGCTTCTGGCATGGACTGGGCCACATTGGCTGCGGCCGGGGTGCTGACCATCGTGCCTGGAGCGATCGTGATCTGGTTTGTGAGGAATTACATCGCCAAGGGCTTCGCCATGGGGCGGGTATGACCCCCACGTCGCGCTTCGCGCGACCTCCCAGGGGGCGTCGCGGGCAGGCGGGCAGAGGCGGTTCGGCGGCGACCCGGGTTTGCGGTTGTCGCACTCGAAAAATACTGGAGAACGCACATGTTTAATTGGATGGCCTGGACCACGCCGGTGGCCGTGTTTTTTACCTGCATTTTGGTGATGCTCATCGGCATGACGGTATGGGAGATCAAGTCTCCCACGGTCATGCGCAAGGGATTTTTGCCCATGGCCACCACGCGTGGTGATCGCATGTTCATGGGCCTGCTGGGGGCTGCTTACATCAACCTCGCTTTCATCGGCATGGCCGGTTGGTTTGCCGAATGGTTCTCCTTGGAACAAGAGCCCAGCATCTGGATCAGCTTTGTCGTGTCCATGGCCTGGCTGGCGCTGACGATGCGCAAGGGCTGATCGGCGCGCCTGCATTCCGGAATTCGGCCCATCGCTTCCCCGGGGCCGAGCCTTCCAGATACCAACCGGGGAAGCACTTTGCCTGAGGAGACAACATGAGATTTCGCCATACCGCCCTGGCTGTCGCGGCCATCGCTGCGTTCAGCACCAACCTGGCTTGGGCCGACTCGGCCGCCGCCAAAAAATGGATCGACAGTGAATTCCAGCCTTCCACGCTGAGCAAAGACCAGCAAGTCGCCGAGATGAAGTGGTTCATCGACGCGGCGGCCAAGCTCAAGGCCAAGGGCGTCAAGGAAATCTCGGTGGTATCCGAGACCATCGACACCCACGTCTACGAAAGCAAGACCCTGGCCAAGGCCTTTGAGGAGATCACCGGTATCACCGTCAAGCACGATCTGATCCAGGAAGGTGACGTGGTTGAAAAGCTGCAAACCTCCATGCAGTCCGGCAAGTCCATCTATGACGGCTGGATCACCGACTCTGATTTGATCGGTACCCACTACCGCTACGGCAAGGTCATGAACCTGACCGATTACATGGCGGGCAAGGGAAAAGAGTGGACCAACCCTGGCATCGACATCAAGGATTTCATCGGTACCAGCTTCACCACCGGTCCCGATGGCAAGCTGTACCAGTTGCCCGACCAACAGTTCGCCAACCTGTACTGGTTCCGCGCTGATTTGTTCGCCCGCAAAGATCTGAAAGACAAATTCAAAGCCAAGTACGGCTACGACCTGGGAGTGCCACAGAACTGGAGCGCCTACGAAGACATCGCCGAGTTCTTTACCGACGATGTGAAAACCATCGACGGCAAGCCCATCTATGGCCATATGGACTATGGCAAAAAGGACCCGTCACTGGGCTGGCGCTTCACCGACGCATGGTTGTCCATGGCCGGCACAGCCGACATTGGTATTCCCAACGGCAAGCCAGTGGATGAGTGGGGCATTCGCGCATCGGCTGACGGTTGCCACCCGGAGGGTGCCAGCGTTTCCCGCGGCGGCGCTACCAACTCCCCAGCCGCAGTCTATGCACTCACGAAGTACATCGACTGGATGAAGAAGTACTCGCCCAAGGAGGCCATCGGCATGACCTTCGGCGAAGCCGGTCCAGTGCCGGCCCAGGGCCAGATTGCACAGCAAATCTTCTGGTACACCGCGTTCACTGCGGGCATGATCAAACCGGGTCTGCCGGTGGTCAATGCCGATGGCACACCGAAATGGCGCATGGCCCCTGGCCCGAATGGCCCCTATTGGAAGCAGGGCATGCAAAACGGCTACCAAGACGTTGGCAGCTGGACCTTCTTTGAGAAGCACGATGCCGACCGCACGGCAGCCGCCTGGCTGTACGCGCAGTTTGTGACCGCTAAAACCACCAGTCTCAAGAAGACCATTGTGGGCCTCACCCCCATCCGTGAGTCCGACATCCAGTCCAAAGCCATGACCGACATGGCTCCCAAGCTGGGTGGTCTGGTTGAGTTCTACCGCAGCCCGGCCCGCGTGGCCTGGACGCCCACTGGTACCAACGTGCCCGATTACCCGAAGCTGGCCCAGCTCTGGTGGCAGAACGTGGCCCAGGCTGTGACGGCAGAGAAAACGCCACAGGAAGCCATGGACAATCTGGCTGAGCAGATGGACCAGGTCATGGCCCGCCTGGAGCGCGCTGGCATGGACCGTTGCGCCCCCAAACTCAACAAGAAGGGGGATCCCAACAAGTACTTGAGCGACAAGCACGCTCCCTGGAAGAAACTGGCCAACGAGAAGCCCAAAGGCGAGACCATTGCTTATGAAGAGCTGCTCAATGCCTGGAAGGCCGGTCGGGTGCGCTAACGCCTGAGGTCTTTTATCAACCGCCCCTGCGCCATTGGATGGTGCGGGGGCATTCATACATTCATATGTCCCGCGCTACCCACTTTCAAGCCCTGTCTCAAGATCAAACCTTCGACCTCGTCGTCGTCGGGGGAGGGGCCACAGGCCTGGGCGTGGCCCTGGACGCCGCCTTGCGCGGGTTCTCCGTGGCCCTCCTGGAGTCTCATGATTTTGGGGGCGGCACCTCTTCTCGCGCCACCAAGCTGCTGCATGGCGGCGTGCGTTACCTGGCTCAGGGCAATATTGCCTTGGTCCGAGAGGCTTTGGCTGAGCGCTCAAACGTGCTGCGCATCGCGCCGCACCTTGCACAGCCGCTGCCGTTTGTCATGCCCTCCTACAAGTGGTGGCAAACCCCCTTTTATGGCGTGGGGCTCAAGCTGTACGACCTCATGGCAGGTCGGGCAGGTCTGGGGCGCACCGAATTCCTCAACGCATCCGAAACCCTCGTGGCCTTGCCTGGACTGAAGGCGAACGGCCTGCAGGGTGGCGTCAAGTACTGGGATGGCCAGTTCGATGACGCCCGACTCGCGCTGGCGCTTGCCCGCACGGCCGAAGAGGCTGGGGCCATCGTGCTCAACTACGCCGAAGTCACTGCGCTTCACCCGCCTTCGACCGGAACTGGGCAGAAAGGCTTGGCACAGCTGGAAGTGAGTGATCGCATCGGCAAAAACCGCTGCACGATCAAAGCTCGCTGTGTCGTGAACGCCACTGGTGTCTGGGTCGATGCCTTGCGCAACCAGGCTTTGGGCGCAGCGCCCGGTGCCACGCCATCCCATATGGTCAGCCCCAGTCAGGGCGTGCACGTGGTGGTCGACCGCGACTTCATGCCCGGGCACCACGCCTTGCTGGTGCCCAAGACACGCGATGGGCGGGTGCTGTTCGCCGTGCCCTGGATGGGCAAGCTCATATTGGGAACGACAGACACCCCCCGAAAAGACCTCCCGCGCGAGCCCCTTGCGTTCGCCGAAGAATTGGCGTTCATCCTCGATGAAGCCTCACAAGTGCTCACCCGGCCGGTGCGCACCGAAGACATCCGCAGCGTCTGGGTGGGCCTTCGCCCTTTGGTCGCGCCCCCAGACAATGCCAACGCCGGGACCAAATCCATCTCAAGGGAACACACGATCGTCGTCGATGGCGGCAACGTGGTGACCGTCACCGGAGGCAAATGGACGACCTACCGCGCCATGGCCGAAGACGTGCTGGACCGCTGCTTTGACGAAGGCTTGCTGCCCCGTCGCCCCGGCAGCATCACCGGCCGCCACCGCCTGTTGGGCGCTCCCCCAAGTGAAACGCCGTCCACACCGGTCTACGCCGAACCTGGGCTGCACCTCTACGGCACCCAGGGACACGACGTACTGTCCTGCCCGGGTGCAGAGCGCGAGCTGGGCATGGGCCTGACCGAGGGCATGGTTCGCTACGCTGTGCGTCACGAATACGCTGAAACCGTCGAAGACGTGCTCGCCAGGCGTTGGAGATCGCTGTTCCTCGACGCTCGACAAGCCGCCAGCATGGCCCCTGCGGTTGCCGCCCTGTTGACAGAAGAGCACGGCCGGGACCCCGCTCTGGCCGCGTTCCTCTCCCTCTGCGACCATTACCTGCCTCCCAGTTCCAAGCCGTGCGAAAAATAGTCACAGAAGGTTGTTGACAGGCCCGATAAGCAGTGCCATAATCTGTGGCTTCGCTGTAAAAAAGCGATGTAATCTTGCCCACCGAAGTTGGTTGGCTGCAAATCCGGATTCCGGGGTTGCGGTTGGCTGGCAACGACGGGCCCAAGACTGATCACTTCCAGCCGTGTTGGTTGGGGGGATTCAAGTTGGGACTTAAATCAAATGATCCAAACGCAAACTCGACTCGATGTTGCTGACAACACGGGTGCCAAGTCCGTGATGTGCATCAAGGTGCTGGGCGGCTCTAAGCGCCGTTATGCCAGCGTTGGTGATGTCATCAAGGTCACCATCAAAGAAGCAGCGCCACGTGGCCGCGTCAAAAAGGGCGAAGTTTATAGCGCCGTTGTTGTTCGCACCGCCAAGGGCATCCGCCGTCCAGACGGCGCGCTGATCAAATTCGACGGCAACGCAGCAGTGTTGCTTAACGCCAAGTTGGAGCCTATCGGCACCCGCATCTTCGGACCAGTGACGCGCGAGTTGCGCACTGAAAAGTTCATGAAGATCGTGTCATTGGCCCCAGAGGTCCTTTGAGGAATCCATCATGAACAAAATTCGCAGTGGCGATGAAGTCATCGTGATCGCAGGCCGTGACAAGGGCAAGCGCGGCAAAGTCGCGCAGCGCGTGGACGACAGCAAATTGCTCGTCGAAGGCGTCAATGTGGTCAAGAAGCATGCCAAGCCAAACCCTATGAAGGGCATCACTGGCGGCATTATTGAAAAAACCATGCCTTTGCATCAGTCCAACGTGGCCATCTTCAATGGCGCCACGGGTAAGGCTGATCGCGTAGGTATCAAGCAGTTGGCTGACGGCAAAAAAGTGCGCGTCTTCAAGTCCAGCGGCGAAGAAATCAAGGCGGCCTGAACATGACACGCTTGCAAGACATCTACCGCGACACCGTTGCACCGGCTTTGATCGAGAAATTCGGTTACAAGTCGCCCATGCAGGTGCCCCGCATCTCCAAGATCACGCTCAACATGGGTGTGAGCGAGGCGGTTGCTGATAAGAAGGTTATGGATCACGCCGTGGGCGACCTGACCAAAATCGCTGGCCAAAAGCCTGTGGTGACCAAGGCCAAGAAGGCTATCGCTGGTTTCAAGATTCGCGAAGAGCAGCCTATCGGTTGCATGGTGACGCTGCGCGGCGCTCGCATGTACGAATTCCTGGACCGTTTCGTGACCGTGGCTCTGCCCCGCGTCCGTGACTTCCGCGGTATTTCGGGCAAAGCATTTGATGGCCGTGGTAACTACAACATCGGCGTCAAAGAGCAGATCATTTTCCCTGAGATTGAGTACGACAAGGTTGATGCCTTGCGTGGTCTCAATATCAGCATCACGACGACCGCCAAGACAGATGAAGAAGCGAAAGCTCTTCTGGCCGGTTTCCGTTTCCCGTTCAAGAACTGAGGTGACGCGTGGCTAAACAAGCACTACTCCAACGTGAACTCAAGCGCGAAAAACTCGCCGCTAAGTTCGCCACGAAATACGCAGAATTGCAGGCAATCGCAAAGAGCGCCAAGCACAGCGACGAAGAGCGCGATGCCGCTCGTCAAGCGCTGCAAAAGCTGCCCCGCAATTCGAACCCTACCCGCCAGCGCAACCGCTGTGCGATCACGGGTCGTCCGCGTGGCACATTCGCCCAATTCGGCTTGGGTCGCGCCAAGATTCGTGAAATGGCTTTTGCCGGTGAAATCCCCGGCATCACCAAAGCCAGCTGGTAAGCCCTAGGAGAACCACAAATGAGCATGAGTGATCCTATTGCCGACATGTTGACCCGCATCCGCAACGCGCAGATGGTCGAGAAAACAACCGTGTCGATGCCAGCATCCAAAGTCAAGGCTGCGATTGCCCAAGTCCTCAAGGACGAAGGTTATATCGACAGCTTCCAGGTCAAGACCGTCGAAGGCAAGAGTGAGCTTGAAATCTCCCTCAAGTACTACGCTGGCCGTCCCGTTATCGAGCGCATTGAGCGTGTGAGCCGTCCTGGCCTGCGCGTTTACCGCGGCCGTAACGCCATCCCCCAGGTGCAAAACGGCCTGGGCGTCGCCATCGTCACGACCCCACAGGGTGTGATGACCGATCGCAAAGCGCGCGCTACCGGTGTCGGTGGCGAAGTGCTCTGCTACGTCGCCTGATGCGCGCACATTGAGGAGAAACTGAATGTCACGTATTGGAAAACAGCCAGTCACCGTACCTGCAGGGGTCGAAGTGGCTGTCAATGGCGACCTGATCAATGTCAAGGGCGCTCTCGGTGCCCTGGCACTGGCGCAAAACGCGCTGGTCAAGGTGGAAAACAACGCAGGCACAATGACTTTTGTGCCCGCCAACGACTCTCGCGAAGCCAATGCCATGTCCGGCACCATGCGTCAGCTGGTGAACAACATGGTCAACGGTGTGAGCAAGGGCTTCGAAAAGAAGTTGACGTTGCTGGGTGTGGGTTACAAAGCCCAGGCTCAAGGCGCCAAACTCAACCTCACCGTGGGCTATTCGCACCCGGTGGTGATGGACATGCCGGCTGGTATCAAGGTGGAAACGCCTACGCCAACCGAAATTGTCATCAAGGGCGCTGATCGTCAGCGCGTGGGCCAGATTGCTTCCGAAGTGCGCGCTGTGCGCCCTCCCGAGCCTTACAAAGGCAAGGGCATCCGTTATTCGGATGAAAAGGTCGTGATCAAGGAAACCAAGAAGAAATAAGGATCAGGATCATGTTGACGAAAAAAGAGCAACGTCTGCGTCGCGCGCGTCAAACGCGTATCCGCATTGCGCAGCAAAGCGCAGTGCGCCTGACCGTGAACCGCACCAACCTGCACATCTACGCTACCGTCATCTCCGACGATGGCAACCGTGTGTTGGCCTCGGCCTCTACCGCCGAAGCCGAAGTGCGTGCCCAGATCGGTGGCGCTGGCAAGGGTGCCAATGCCACAGCGGCTGCCTTGATCGGCAAACGCATCGCCGAGCGGGCCAAAGCGGCTGGTGTCGAGAAGGTCGCATTTGACCGCTCGGGATTTGCCTACCATGGTCGGGTCAAGGCCCTCGCAGATGCCGCGCGTGAAGCCGGCCTGCAGTTCTGATCGGACGGGAAATACAAATGGCTAAATTTACGGCAAACATCAAGAACGAAGCGAACGACGACGGCTTGCGCGAGAAGATGATCGCGATCAACCGTGTGACCAAAGTGGTCAAAGGCGGTCGTATTCTCGGTTTCGCTGCTCTCACCGTGGTCGGTGACGGTGACGGTCGGGTCGGTATGGGCAAAGGCAAGGCGCGTGAAGTGCCCGTTGCTGTCCAGAAGGCCATGGAAGCCGCTCGCCGCAACATGATCAAGGTGTCGCTCAAAAACGGCTCTTTGCACCACAGTGTGAAGGGTGAGCACGGTGCCTCCAACGTCATGATGCTGCCTGCCTCCAAGGGTACCGGCATCATTGCAGGCGGCCCCATGCGCGCAGTCTTCGAAGTGTTGGGCATCACCGACGTCGTGGCCAAAAGCCATGGCTCGAGCAATCCCTACAACCTGGTGCGTGCCACGCTGGACGCACTGAAAAACTCGACCACGCCTTCCGATGTCGCTGCCAAGCGCGGCAAGTCTGTCGAAGACATCCTGGGCTGATTGGAACGATCATGACCACTCAAAATACCGTCAAGGTCCAATTGGTGCGTAGCCCCATTGGTACCAAGCAATCCCACCGCGACACCGTTCGTGGCTTGGGCCTGCGCAAAGTCAACAGCACCAGTGAGCTGGAGGACACCCCTTCAGTCCGCGGCATGATCAATAAGATCAGCTATCTGGTCAAAGTACTCTGATCGGAGCTATAGACATGGAACTCAATACCATCAAGCCTTCCGAAGGCTCCAAGCACGCCAAGCGTCGCGTGGGTCGTGGCATCGGCTCTGGCCTGGGCAAGACCGCTGGTCGTGGCCACAAAGGTCAAAAATCGCGTACGGGTGGCTACCACAAGGTCGGCTTCGAAGGCGGTCAGATGCCTATGCAGCGCCGGTTGCCCAAGCGTGGTTTCAAGTCCGCTCAACTGCAGTTCAACGCCGAAGTGACCTTGACCGACCTGAATGGTCTGTCGGTTGCCGATGTTGATATGTTGGTGCTCAAGCAGGCAGGGCTCGTGGCCCACATCGCCAAGCGCGTCAAAGTGATCAAAACGGGCGAATTGACCCGTGTTGTGAATTTGAAGAGCATTGGTGCAACCGCTGGTGCCAAGCAAGCTATCGAAGCCGCTGGCGGCTCGGTGGTCTGATCGAACGCTAAAAAGGCAATCTGTGGCAACTGGATCCGCAACCCTAGCCAAAACAGGCAAATTCGGTGACCTGCGTCGCCGTCTTGTGTTCTTGTTGTTGGCCTTGGTGGTCTACCGAATCGGCGCACACATCCCTGTGCCCGGGATCGACCCTGCGCAGCTGGAGCAACTGTTCAAAGGCCAGGCTGGGGGCATCCTCAGTTTGTTCAACATGTTCTCGGGTGGCGCGCTGTCGCGATTCACGGTGTTCGCCTTGGGCATCATGCCGTACATCTCGGCTTCCATCATCATGCAGCTCATGACTTACGTGGTCCCCACGTTTGAGCAGCTGAAAAAGGAAGGCGAGGCCGGTCGCCGCAAGATCACTTCTTACACCCGCTACGGTACCTTGGGTCTGGCTATCTTCCAGGCGATGGGCATCGCAGTGGCCTTGGAGAGTCAAGCTGGCTTGGTGATAGATCCGGGCATGATGTTCCGCCTCACAGCGGTCGTCAGCTTGGTTGCCGGAACCATGTTCCTGATGTGGCTGGGTGAGCAGATCACCGAGCGCGGTCTGGGCAACGGCATTTCGCTGATTATTTTTGCGGGTATCGCAGCGGGCTTGCCCAGTGCGATCGGTGGGTTGCTGGAGCTGGTTCGTACCGGCGCCATGAACATCCTGGCTTCGATTCTCATCATTGCGCTGGTGATTTTGGTCACCTACTTCGTGGTGTTTGTCGAGCGCGGACAGCGCAAGATTCTGGTGAATTACGCACGCCGCCAGGTGGGCAACAAGGTGTACGGAGGTCAGTCCTCCCACCTGCCGCTCAAGCTGAACATGGCTGGTGTGATTCCGCCTATTTTTGCCTCGTCCATCATTCTGTTGCCCACTACGGTGATCAGCTGGGTGAGTACCGGTGATTCAACCCGCTGGCTCAGAGACATCGCTTCGGCCTTGTCCCCGGGACAACCGATCTATGTGGCCATGTATGCAGCTGCGATCATCTTCTTTTGCTTCTTCTATACCGCGCTTGTGTTCAACAGCCGCGAGACAGCAGACAACCTGAAGAAGAGTGGTGCTTTTGTCCCGGGCATTCGCCCTGGTGACCAAACGGCGCGCTACATCGACAAAATCTTGCTGCGTTTGACTGCGGTGGGGGCGATATACATCACCGCCGTGTGTTTGCTGCCAGAGTTTCTGATCTTGAAGTACAACGTACCCTTCTACTTTGGCGGCACCTCACTGCTGATCATTGTGGTGGTGACGATGGACTTCATGGCCCAGGTACAGAACTACATGATGTCTCAGCAGTACGATTCACTGCTGAAAAAGGCCAACTTCAAGTCGTGATGGCTTGAAGGGTTGTAACGAATTTTCGGAATATTCAGGAGAAAACTATGAGAGTTTCAGCTTCGGTCAAAAAAATGTGCCGCAACTGTAAGATCATCAAGCGACACGGGATCGTGCGCGTTATTTGCACCGACCCCCGTCACAAACAGCGTCAAGGCTGATCGGTTAGGAACAGAGGAACATCATGGCTCGTATTGCAGGCATCAACATTCCGCCGCACAAGCACGCTGAAATCGGCTTGACGGCAATCTTCGGCATTGGCCGCACCCGCGCTCGCAAAATTTGCGAAGCTTGCGGCATTGACTACGCCAAGAAGATCAAAGATCTCGACGACGCAGAACTTGAAAAGGTTCGCGATCAGGTGGGTCTATTCACGATCGAGGGTGATCTGCGCCGCGAGACGACGATGAACATCAAGCGTTTGATGGACATCGGTTGCT
This sequence comes from Hydrogenophaga sp. PAMC20947, assembly GCF_004795855.1. Classification (NCBI taxonomy): domain Bacteria; kingdom Pseudomonadati; phylum Pseudomonadota; class Betaproteobacteria; order Burkholderiales; family Comamonadaceae; genus Hydrogenophaga; species Hydrogenophaga sp. PAMC20947. The sequence continues at coordinate 3,170,194 of NZ_CP039252.1, read as the reverse complement.
ACCGTGGTTTCCGTCACCGTCGCGGTCTGCCCCTGCGTGGTCAGCGCACGAAGACCAACGCTCGGACCCGCAAAGGTCCCCGCAAGGCCGCACAGTCGCTGAAGAAATAATAGGATTGAAGGATCTCCATGGCTAAGTCACATAACAGCGCAGCATCTGCACGCGTCCGCAAGAAAGTCCGCAAGAACATTGCTGACGGTATTGCTCACGTGCACGCATCGTTCAACAACACCATCATCACGATCACCGATCGCCAGGGCAATGCGTTGTCTTGGGCCTCTTCGGGTGGCCAGGGTTTCAAGGGCTCACGCAAGTCGACGCCTTTTGCAGCCCAGGTGGCGTCTGAAGTTGCCGGCCGCGCTGCGATCGAGCAAGGTATCAAAAACCTCGACGTCGAAATCAAGGGCCCAGGTCCTGGTCGCGAGTCGTCGGTCCGTGCTTTGGGCGCCCTGGGTATCCGCATCACCTCCATCGCGGATGTGACGCCTGTGCCACACAACGGTTGCCGTCCACAGAAGCGCCGTCGCATCTAATGCGACCGACCGCGCGAGCGCGGTATAATCAAAAGCTTTTTTGAGAGCCACCGCAGTCACCTGCGGTGGCATTTTTGCTAAGCCCACCGCCATCCCACTGAGGGACTGGCTCTCGCAATGTTGCCCCCACGGGCTTCGGTTGCGGTAGATCATTCAAGGAAAAACACGTGGCACGTTACCTCGGCCCCAAGGCCAAACTTTCCCGCCGTGAAGGCTCTGACCTGTTGCTCAAGAGCGCTCGCCGCTCGATCAGCGACAAGGCGAAATTTGACTCCAAGCCCGGCCAGCATGGTCGTACTTCGGGTCAGCGCATGTCTGACTTCGGTCTGCAATTGCGTGAAAAACAGAAGGTCAAGCGCACCTATGGCGTGCTTGAGCGCCAGTTCCGTCGCTATTTCGCCGAAGCCGATCGCCGCCGTGGCAACACGGGTGCCAACCTGCTGTCCCTGCTGGAATCCCGTCTCGACAACGTGGTGTTCCGTATGGGTTTTGCCTCGACCCGCGCCGAAGCGCGTCAGATCGTTTCGCACAAGGCGATCACGGTCAACGGTCAATCCGTGAACATCCCTTCGTACTCCGTGAAGGCTGGCGATGTGATTGCCGTTCGCGAGAAGTCGAAGAAGCAGAACCGCGTGATCGAAGCGCTGGAACTGGCCAAGCAGATCGGCTTCCCCGCCTGGGTTGAAGTGACGATCGACAAGGCAGAAGGCGTGTTCAAGAAGACGCCTGATCGCGACGAATTCGCTGCTGACGTCAACGAATCGCTGATCGTCGAACTGTATTCCCGTTAATTTCGTTCCCGGCTGCCCATTGGGGGTCGCCGGGCCGTGCTCCGTCTGCCTTATCGGTGTAACGAGCCGAGGGTAATGAAGGAAGTCTGAATGCTGAACAATCTGCTCAAGCCCAAAAACATCAACGTCGAACAAGTATCGACGAATCGCGCCAAGGTCACACTCGAGCCCTTCGAGCGCGGCTACGGGCACACGCTGGGCAATGCCCTGCGTCGGGTCTTGCTGTCTTCCATGGCCGGCCATGCGCCGACCGAAGTGACGATCGCGGGGGTCGTGCACGAGTACTCCTCCATCGATGGTGTCCAGGAAGACGTCGTCAACATGTTGCTCAACCTCAAGGGCGTGGTGTTCAAACTCCACAACCGCGACGAAGTCACGCTGAGCTTGCGCAAAGACGGCGAAGGCGTGGTGACGGCTGCTGATATCCAGACGCCTCACGACGTCGAGATCGTCAACCCTGAGCACGTGATTGCCACGCTGTCTGCCGGCGCCAAGCTGGACATGCAGATCAAGGTCGAAAAAGGCCGTGGTTATGTGCCAGGCAGCTTGCGCCGCAGCGACGATCAGTCGCGTTCGCTGGGTCGTATCGTCCTCGACGCGTCTTTCTCGCCGATCAAGCGCGTGAGCTATACCGTCGAAAGCGCCCGTGTGGAACAGCGCACCGACCTGGACAAGCTGGTTTTGGAAATCGAAACCAACGGTTCGATCGGTCCTGAAGAGGCCGTTCGCGCGTCTGCCAAGATTTTGGTCGAGCAGCTGGCTGTGTTCGCACAGCTGGAAGGTGTGGAGTTGTCGGCATTCGACCAACCAGCCCAGCGCAGCTCGCAACAGTTCGATCCGATCTTGTTGCGCCCTGTGGATGAGCTTGAGTTGACTGTCCGTTCGGCCAACTGCCTCAAAGCAGAAAACATCTACTACATCGGTGATCTGATCCAGCGCACCGAAAACGAGTTGCTCAAGACCCCCAACCTGGGTCGCAAGTCGCTCAACGAAATCAAGGAAGTGCTCGCTTCTCGCGGCCTGACCTTGGGTATGAAGCTTGAAAACTGGCCACCAGCTGGCCTGGACAAGCACTGAGGCCCGAGTGCCCGGTTGTTGTAATCGGGCACCGACGAACTTGCAGTACCTGATACGGCTGCAGGCAAAAAACTGAAAAGGAAATCAAAATGCGTCACGGACACGGACTACGTAAACTCAACCGCACCAGCGAGCACCGCCTCGCCATGTTGCGCAACATGATGAACTCGCTGCTCACGCACGAAGTCATCAAAACCACAGTGCCCAAAGCCAAAGAGCTGCGTCGCGTTGTGGAACCCATGATCACTTTGGCCAAGGTGGCAACTGTTGCCAACCGCCGCCTTGCTTTTAACCGTTTGCGCGACCGTGATGTTGTCGTGAAACTGTTCAACGAACTGGGCCCACGCTTTGCCGCGCGTCCAGGTGGCTACACGCGCATCCTGAAAATGGGATACCGCGTGGGCGACAATGCGCCTATGGCATTGGTTGAATTGGTTGATCGTGCAGAAGAAACTGCTGCACCAGCCGCCGCCGACGAAAAAGCGTGATAGAATACTAGACTTGACGCGGAGTGGAGCAGCCTGGTAGCTCGTTGGGCTCATAACCCAAAGGTCGCAAGTTCAAATCTTGCCTCCGCAACCAACAAAACCCAAGTACCAGCTTGGTCCTTAAAGCCTACAGCAATGTGGGCTTTTTTGTTTTCCGGGCTTTGTGATGAGGGCTGTGACGTCACAGAAGTGCCCGATGCTGTTTGTGCCCTTTGGGCGCTTAGCCGGGTTCTGGTCGTACTCGCTGGTTCTGGCGGGTGTTCCATGCGCTCGGCCAAGAACCTGTTTCTGACGGGCACCCTTAGCAGCGTGGCCGTCATTCGCGCCAACAAACAGACCCCTTCGGGTAAGAATCCATCGCTACGGTGGTTCGGCCTTTCGCTGATGCGGCGGCTCGCATTGCCGACGACTGTGAGGCGCTGGTGAAGTCGCCAAGTCAGATGGCGGGTTACTGCGACATGCCTGAGCTCAACACAGAAAGCTTCGCCGAAGACGGCCACTTCCGTACCGGTGATCTGGGCCGTTACGACGCCAATGGTCTCCTGGTATCGGCGGGCCTCGCAAGAAAGCGCGTTTCAAGATGGCCAAAGGCAAGTATGGGGCGCCCGCTCCAATAGAGAACCGGGTGAATGCCCATGGTCTCGGGCCTGGGTCAGAGGGTCCCCTGTGGCATGCTGGCGGTGGCAGCGGAGCCCTGGTCGGTGGAAAATTGGCCAACTGACGCCCACGATGAAGAACACGCGCAGCCGCGTAAAAGCGTCCGTTGCGGCACAGGTAGGCGGCCGGTTCGGGACACCGGGCCCTGTGCCTGGGCCTGAACGCTGGCCAGCACACACGACACCTCACCAAGGGTTACCTGCCAGATCGAGCTGCTTGCGGAGGGGGCACCTGACCGCTGCGCTGTGCTGCACGAGACTCGCTCTGCTGGTATGTGCCCATGGTGAACGCTTCGCTTGAGCGTATCGTCAACTCGATAAAACCTCTGGAGCATCCATGGCCATTTTGAACGACCGCCCCATCCTGGATCGCGAAACCCTGGCGCAATTTGAAGCGGCGATGACGCTGGAGCAGCGTTTGCCCGAGCGCAGCGTGCTGGATGTGTTCACAGGCGCTGCGGCACGTCAGCCCGAGCGCACCGCCATCACCATGTTGATGAGCGGCGCACCCGATGAGCAGCCCCGTCGCGTCAATTACGCTCAGTTGCTGGGCCTGGTTCGGCGCTCGGCCAACCTGTTCGCCAGTGTCGGCGGACCCCGCCCCGGCGTGGCCTACATGCTGCCCTCCCTGATCGAGACCCATGCCACGCTGTGGGGTGCCGAGACGGCCGGCTACGCGGTACCGATCAACTTTCTGCTGCAGGTCGAGCATATTGCAGCGCTGCTGGAAGCGTCCGGCGCACGCATTCTTGTGGCCCTGGGTCCGCACCCCGTACTGGACATCTGGCCAAAAGCCATGGAACTGCGCGAACGCATGCCAGGCCTCACGTTGATCCGTGTAGCGCCACCTGGCACGCCGGCGGAGGAGGGGGTGATCGACTTTCACACCGCTGTAGCGACCCAGCCGGATGACCACCTGGTTTTTGGCGAGCCCGGCAAAGACAACGATGTAGCAGCCTACTTTCACACCGGTGGTACCACCGGCACACCCAAGCTGGTGGCCCACACGCACCGCGGGCAGCTGACCGCCGCACTTGGCGGCGTGGCCATGGGCAACTTCCGCGCCGAGGACGTGCTGACCGGCACCTTCCCGCTCTTCCATGTGGCTGGCACCATTGCCTGCGGCCTGGCCCCCTTTCTGGCGGGCATGGAACTGGTGGTGATGTCGCCGGGCGGATTGAGGACCCCGGCGATGGTCCAGGGGTTCTGGCGTCTGGCGGCGCAATACAAGGCCACGCTGGTGGGCGGCGTTCCGACTTCGATGGGCGCGGTCCTGGAGGTACCGCTGGAAGGCGCCGACATCAGCGCGGTGCGTGCCGGCATCACCGGTGCGGCCTTGTTGCCACCGGCCGTGGGCGCGCGCTTCCGGCAGGTGACGGGTCGCAATATGTTCGAGGTCTACGGCATGACCGAGACGTCTGGCCTGATCGCGTTCGACCCGTTTGCCGGTGCGGGTGCTGCAGGGTCGGTGGGCTGGGCCTTGCCCTACACAAGGGTGGAGGTGCGCCGCCTCGGGGCCGACGGGCTGCTGGGCGATGTGTGCGACACAGGCGAGGTCGGCGTGATCAGCGTTCGGGGGCCTCATGTGTCACCGGGATACCGCAATCCCGACCACAACGCGGGCATCTTCGACAATGGCATGCTCAACACTGGCGATCTTGGCTACACCGATGAGCAAGGCCGCCTCTACATCGCTGGACGCTCCAAAGACCTGATCATCCGCAGCGGCCACAACATCGACCCCGTGATGATCGAGAACGCCATGACCGAACACCCTGCCGTTGCGGTGGCCGCTGCCGTGGGCATGCCCGACGCGTACGCTGGCGAACTGCCGGTGTGCTTTGTGGCCCTGCGCCCGGGCGCCCAAGTGAGCGATGCCGAGTTGCACGCCCATGCGCAGAAGCGGATAGGCGAGCGCCCCGCCTGGCCTAAACATTTCCACATCATCGAGGCGATTCCCGTCACCTCAGTGGGCAAGATTTTCAAGCCCGAGCTGCGCTGCGATGCGGCGGCACGCATGGTGAGGCAATTGCTGAACGAACAGTTCCCGTTGGCCGGTGCGCAGGTGCAGGTCAGCGCTGGGGGACCGCGGGGGATGCGCGTGAGCGTCAGTTTGCCGGAGGCCTCGCGGCCGGTCGCACCCGAGATCCAACAGACCTTGGGTGCCTATCTTTTTGAAGCGCAGGTGCAGGTGCGGTGAGGTCGCGCACACAGCGCGGGGTCGCTCCGGGCCCGCGTGCCAGAGCACCGAACGGGTCGCAAATCGAAGGCGTTGAATCCACTCATCTGCTATTGACTCGTGTGGCAACACCCGGGCGTCTCGCTCAGACCAGGGTCGGTTCCTTCAACACCCCATCCATTTCTCGACCAGGGGTCACTCCGGTCCTGCATATCCCGGATCGCCTCTTGCCCGCTGAGCCCGCGTGTGTGGCAAGAGCCTGTCGATCAAACGACCGCCGGGAACCAGCGCTTGGCCGCCCTTTGAGGTGTGCGGGGCAGCCATATCCCTTGCCCGAGCAATCCGGTCCAGAGCTATCCGGATCGCGCCACAGCCAGGGTTAGGGACAAGCTGCGTGAAAGACAGTGCCAGCAAAGCGGCTCATGCGCCGACCCGAGGGTGTGCCAGGAAGAAGCGAAGCATCTCGGCCGAGGCGTTGACCCCGTTTGCACTGGCGTGGCTTCCCCGCGCATCGCCGCCTGACCATGCGTGGCCCGCGCCATGTAGCACCCAATGCTCGGCCACAACCTGGCCGGAAGCAGCCGGATCAACTGCGCAGGTGCGGGTGTAGCGCTGGCCATCACTGCTCACGCCTTCATCCTGCGTCTGTACCGTGGTGGCGATGCCCTCTGATGCGCCCTGCAACAATTGTGCTGCGTTGCGGTGGTGTACCGTCCTGTCGGCATCACCATGCAGCACGATCATGGGAACGGCCTGTGCCCCGCCATTCGGACGCGGCGCACGCCAGCCTTTGGCGCCGCTTTTCATGGCGGAGAGCGCGCCCATCATGGTGGTGGCAGCACCGGGCGGCAGACCGGAATGCACGCCGACGGCCGCAAACACAGCTGGGTACTGATGGGCCAGCACCGCGGCCATGGCACCGCCGGCCGACAGGCCCGCCACGTAGACACGCTTGGCATCGACGGTCTGCGCGTCTTTAGCGTGCTGCACCATCGCCAGCAGGAGCGCAGGCTCACCTGCATCGGCCTGCTGATCTTCGGGCCGGAACCAGTTCCAGCAACCGTTGGCGTTTGCGGTTTTGCTTTGGGTCGGGTAGAGCACCAGCGCCCCAGCGGCCTCGGCGGTTGCGTTCATGCGGGTGCCACGGGCGAAGTCCTGGGCGTCTTGCGTGCAGCCATGCAGCATCACTATCAGCGGCCGGCCGCCGGTGGGCGCAGTGGTGTGGGGCGTGTACAGAAGGTAAGGATGGCTTACCCCGTGGTGAGTGAACGCCACGCGTTCAAAGCGGCCGGGTTCGCTGGCGCTCGGGGCTGCGGCCTGTGTGCGGGGCTCTGACCGGTGCGCTGATGTGGCTTGCGCAGCCGCGGAGCGAGCGGGCGCCACCGAAGGGCTCCCTGCATGCACGTCAAGCTGGCTCAGCACATCGTGCATGTTGGCGAAACCACGCGCGGCAAGGTCGGACACGCGCGCGCCGGGTTGGGGCTGCATTCGAGTCACCCCCGGCCTGACCGCTGCGGCGTCGCTGCTGTTGCCCATGAGCAGCTCGCTGGCTTCTTGCAATCGGCCTTCGCGAACGAGGGCCAAGGCGTCGGCCATGTTCGGCGGCATGGCTGCGCGGTTGCCGGTCTGCGGCAGGCCCTTCAGGTGGGAGCGGTTCAGCATCACTGGATCCTCCCTTTCAGGGCTTGCTTCACTGAGGGGCTGGCATGGAAGGCGCCGAGCACCGTGACCGACGCAATGGTGGCACTGGCCAACTCAGGCGGCACGTCGTCGTCCACCGTCGCCAGTCCGAGCACCCGAACCTCCAGCGTCTCACCCGCGCGCTGCAGCGACTCAAGGTCGGCACGGGTGAAGCGCTGAAGCCCCAAAATCAGCGCCTTGCGTGACACCACCTGGCGCACCGCTTCCTGCTGGACATGGAGCTGGTTGCGGATGGCGGTGCGAATGAAGTCTGTGCGGTTGCTGTAGAAGCCTTCGGCCACCAGCAGGTCAATGTGGCCCAGATCCACAAAGCCCAGGTTGACGGTCACCTTTTCGGTCTCCGTGGTCTTGGGCCTTGCAGCGATTAATGGCGTAATGTTGCTCATAAAAACTCCCCTTAACATCCACATGGATGGTTCATGGAGTTTATATTACACCAAAACGGCAATATGGATGATTGAACGGATCAGCGAGCTTGGTGGTTGCCCGGGTCGTGGGGCGCGCGTTGATAACGCTCCCCGGGCACACGATTGCGTCGTTTGATCGGGTCCCAGCCGTTTTGGACCAGGAAGTTGGAATGCTTTGAAAGCGCTTCGCTGCGTTCAGCTTGCCCACGCCGTCTGCGGTTTCGATTCGTGTGATGTGGGGGCCAAGGAAGCGCAGGCTGGCTCCCACACTGTGCAGTGCGGCGTGAACGCCGATGGCTGGCCGCAATGGAACCGTCACCCGGGTGGGGCGATGTGGCCATCTGACGGTATAGCCCTGCGCTTTGCCAAGGTTATGTCCTACAAAACCCAGCAGTCTCGCGGCGCAAACTTGGTTTTCCAGGGCTTGGTTTGATGCGCTGCTTCAAATCAATCCGTTTTTCTCGCACATCAAGGAGATTCATCATGGGAAAGTACTTCATCGCATGGCTACTGGGCGTTCCAGCGTTTGCTCTGGTGATTTTTTGGCTGGTGTTCTGATGTCAAACAAGCCCGACTCTGATCCCCAGCCCAGCCGGGGGGCCCCTGAGAAGGGGCAGACGCTGCCCCGTCGCCACCAGCAAGCGGCGCCCCGCTTACCCCATGAGCGAGACGGGTCCAGCGACAGCCATTCAGGCACGAAAGACAAACGGATCGTGCAAGCGGCTCGCGACCTGGAAGACGGTCAACAAGACACCGGCCGCGCTCCCGTCGTGACCCAGCTGGCACGCACCCATTTCCCCGCCCAAGGCTCAGTGGAGAAAGGCACCCCTTGATGGTGGCGCATCCGGCAGGGTGAGCCACCTCGGGTTGTGAATGGTTTTTTTTTCGGGAGCATTCAGCCATGGGCAAGTCAGCAAAGGATCTTGCATCTGGAAGGCGCAAATGCCCTGTGGCGTGGCTGACGGGCCTTCTGGGTATGGGGGGACTGGGCAAAGTGGTGCACACCACAATCTCGGGTTTATGGGCGCCAAGCCTGCTGGACCGCGTCAATAGGACCTTCAACATCGATCGACGCAATCAGTTCTGGGTATCAAACTTCGCGGTGATGCTCACTTGGCAGAGTGGGTTGTAGGCAGCCCTCTTCACCGATGTGTGCGCCCGGCGCATCGTAGGCCAAGGGGTGTGTACCAGGCAGCACGGTTGAATGGCGCATTGCCTCGCCACTGCGGGCTTGGCTCTCAATGTGGGTGCTTTCGCTACGGCGAGCCGTGCGCAGAAGCAGGGATCGAGCCATAGCGAAATACCTGGGGCGACGGGTACGACAACGGCCTGGCGGGAACGATCGGAGGGAGGTGCCAGGCCGGGGTGGTTCAGCGGCGGTCTTGGGCAATCCCCGAACTGCTACTTGGTGGCCGAGGAGGTCGCCCACTGCATGGCTGTGTAAGCAATCACCCCGGCCATGCCGGTCACAAAAGCGCCCCACGTTGCATCCACCAAAGCCAGCTTGAGTGACCATGTCTTAAGGGTGGCCATGTTGGTGAGGTCGTAGACCCCATAGACCACAAGCCCCAACAACGCTGATCGACCGAGTGCCTCTGTCCACCCCGACACGGCGGGTGTGAGAGCGAGCGACAAAACACCCACGGGGTAGAGGACGTAAAAGAGCGCTGCCGGTATCAATTTGAAGTTTTCAGCAGCCACAGGGGCCATCTCTGCCTGATAGAAACTGCGTGCAATGACGCCAAGCCACAAGCCATCGAGCACCCCGACAGCGAGCAGCGCAGCAAGATAGCCCCAAGCATAGGCCACGATGCTCATGCCGTTCGATCGAACGACAGGTATCCATGCCCGCCTGGGCCCACCGGCTTCCCCATGGCGATGGAGCTCATCATCGCGATGAATCGGACACTTGAACCGTCGAGATCTGCCCGCGCATCGCACATCGTCAACATGGCGTGTCGCATCCCTTCGCTCCGGTCACTCAGGGCCTTGCATTCGGGCATTTTTTGAACGTCTACTTTCATCCTTTTGTACCTTCCGTAGGTCGAGCAATGTGGATCGCCAAGACCGCGAATTGGGCGCCTTCATATGCATGAGCTGTATGAAATAGGCGATGCGCCACTTGGCAGCCGGTGTGTCAGACAACATGCGGATTGTGGCCCTTGCCGCCATTGGGGCTGGTCGGTGCGCTGGATGGGGCTTCTTGCGAAGTGCCCGGGGCCGGTGATCGATGCTTCCCGGCCATTGTGGTCATGGCCGCAAGGGATTCCTACCGTCGGGTTCAACGCGCTGTTTGTCGCGGCGCCTGTCAATCAAACGACGTCGAGCCCGAGCCTCATGCACCGTCGGCGCATTTTCAGTGCTGACGCTTGCGTGCAATCGGCACGGGTTTGCGCAGCGGCCTCATGGACGCAGTACCACCGGCTCCAGTGCATCGGTCGCAACGCTGATGCGGCCAATGGCGGCGGTCTGGGCGTAGCCTGCGGCCTTCAGCGCGTCAATGCAATCGGCGGCCCGTTCAGCCGGCACGGTGGCGAGAAGGCCGCCCGCCGTTTGCGGGTCAAACAGCAGCGGATAGCGCGGATCATTCACGAACGCTTCGGCGTTGCGCAGGGCGCGGCGCAGACGCACATTGGCTGGTTGCAGCGAGCTCACAATCCCTGCTTCGACGCACGCGACTGCACCGTCCAGCAAGGGCAACGCGCTGAGCTGCAGCTCGGCGTCTACGCCCGAGGGGCGGGTCATCTCCACCAGATGACCGAGCAGGCCGAAGCCGGTCAGGTCGGTGCAGGCGGTGGCACCGTGCTCACGCAAGATTTGAGCGCCGGCCTGGTTGGACAGCACCATGGATTGCAGGGCCGCCGCTATCCAGCGGCCTTTGGCGGCGTGCCGCGCGTGGGCCGCGAACAGCGTGCCGGTGCCGATGGGTTTGCTCAGCAGCAGCACGTCGCCCGGTCGCATGCCGTCTTTGCGCATGATGCCGTCCATGCCCTCGTCGATCAGGCCGTTGATGGCAAAGCCCAGCGCCAGCTCACGGCCCTCGCCAGTGTGCCCGCCGACCAGGCTGCAACCCGCGGCGTTGAGCACCTCGACCGCGCCGGTCATCATCTGCAGCAGCAAGTCTTCCACCTTGGCCTCCAGGCCCGGCGGTACGGTGGCAATGGCCGTGGCCGACTGCGGCTCGGCGCCCATCGCGAAGATGTCGCCCAGCGCGTGGTTGGCTGCAACCTTGCCAAACAGGTAAGGGTCATCGATGAAGCTGCGGAAAAAATCGACGGTGTGCACCATGGCCTTGCCCGGCGGCACGCGCACCACAGCGGCGTCGTCGGGCGCGTGCAGACCGATCAGCACGTCGTCACGCTGCACCGGCTGCAGGCTGCCCAAGGCGCGGGTCAAAATGCTGGCGCCTACCTTGGCGCCGCAGCCGCCGCAGCGCATGGCAATGGCCGAGATGGCCTGGCGCGATTCTTCCGCGCTCAACGCTAGGCTGCTGGTGGGTGTGGCCCGTGGGGAGGCCTCTTGCGCCATGGCCGGTAGCTCGGTGAACTTGCGCATGAAGCGGCGGTCGATCCAGTCTTTCCAGGTCCATACCCACGCGCCTGCAAAGCCGATTAGGCCGCGCGAGGCCACAGCAAACTGATCTCCGGTAGAGATCAGCGCCAGCCAGCTGCGTTGCGGCTCGTAGGCCACCAGGGGCTGGCCACGCAGGCTCAGTCGCAGGTTCTTCTCCAGTGGCGGGCCCATGCGCACGGCGAACACCCCCGCCTTTTCCAGCGGACGGTCGGTGAATGCCGCCACGTCACCGGCGGCAAAAATCTTGGGGTCTTCCAGCGTCTGCAGCCGGTCGTTCACCTGGATAAAACCGTGTTCGTCGAGCGCCAGACCGGTGCTTTGCAGCCAGGCCGGTCCGCCGGCTTGCGTGACCCACAGGGTCTCGTCGGCATCGAAGGTGCGCCCGTCCTGTGTGTGCAGGCAATCGGGAGAGACTTGCGTCACTTCAGCCCGGGTGTGCACCACCACGTGGCGCTCTTTCAGCACGCGGGCAAAGCGCGCGCGCACCTTGGGGTTGTGTGTCGGCAGGAGGGTCTCGCCCGCCGTGAGCAGCACGAAGTGCAGCAGATCTGGGCTCTTGTTGAGGCTTTGCAGCTCGCGGCGCAGCCGGTACTGCATGGACAGCACCAGCTCCACGCCACCGGCGCCACCGCCCACCACCGCGATGGTGAAGCGGCCGCGCAGGCCCCGCACGCGCTCCAGCAGGCTCAGCCAGCGCTGGTTGAACTGCGCAATCGGCTTGACCGGCACCGCGTGCGCCTGTGCGCCTTCGACCTTTCGCATGTTGGGCGTCGAGCCGGTGTTGATGGAAAGCAGGTCGTACGGCACCGAGGGTCGACCCTTGACATGCACGCGCTGATTGGCCCGATCCAGGCCGACAACCTCCCCTTGGATGAAACGCGCTCCAGCGAACGAAGCCAGGCGACCCAGGTCGATGTGCACGTCGTCAAAGCTGTAGTGGCCCGAGATGTAGCCTGGCAGCATGCCCGAGTAGGGCGTGTCGATGTCGGTGCAGATCAGCGTGATGCGCAGGCCTGGTTCGGGTTGCATGGCGAGCATGCGCAACGCGACCACGTGGCTGTGGCCGCCGCCGACCAGGATCAGGTCGCGCAGGATGGGTTGTTCGGAAGCGTTCATGAAGTTCGGGTGTTGCGGCGAGGCCCATCATAAGAGCGGCCGCCGACTTGTGCGGGACATCTGTCCGACAGCGGCCTTCAGGCGGCTTCGATCGGTGGCTGGTCCCTGTTCCAGTTCAATGTATGAAAGTCAAAGTCCTGATCCAGCGCGGGTTTGATCACTGCGAAATAGGGTGACACATCGAAGTCCCGTGGCGCAAACAGGCTGTGGTGGCGCAGTCGCAGGATTTCGTCGACGCACCCCGGGCAGTCCGGGCTGTCTTTGCTGGTGCTGCTGACCAGCGGCAGTATGGGGTAGTGGATCAGCTGAAATGCCTGGGCAATCAAGGTGGAGCAGATGGCGCGGGTCGGGTCGCCGCTGCCCAGCGACAGCATGCGCCGTCGCCAGCGCAGTGGCACTGGTGGCGTAGGCAGCAGGTAACGGGCCAAGTCCCAGACGTTGCGCAGGTCGTATCGGTGACCCAGACTGGCGACGGCGTAGCCCACCACCAGGGCGGTGTCTGACGCGGTCAGACCGACCGGGCGACAGATGCGTGTGTGGTACGACTCGAACAGGTCGGTCGCCACGCTGCGCACACCTTCGGCAACGTCCGCTTCCACAAAACAGTGTCCCGCGGGAGCCCCCGTTCCCTTCAAGGCATCAGTGCCCACGTAGAGCGCCGCGTGTGACCAGGTCGATTGCGTGAGGAATTTGATGGCGGTGCTGAAACGGCTGTGGCCTTCGACCAGCAGCACATCGCCCGGTTGCAGGGTGGCCAGCAAGCGCTCTGCCCGCATGGGCGGCGCGCTGCCGTGCTGGTGAATCTCTGCAGAGAGGTAGCGCGCCAGCTTTGAGCCGAACCACCCGGAGACCGTGCCCATGATTGAGTGCTGTGTAGGCGAAGCGCTCAGCGGACGCTGCGCTGGGCGATCCAGGCGTCGATGGAGAGCTTGCCCGGGCCATGCGCCATCAGGTATAGCAGCACGGCCGCCCAGGTGCCGTGGGTTGCATAGGCGTCGGGGTAGACGAAGAGCTGGATCACCATCGTCATGCCCAGCAGGCCCAACGCCGACAGGCGGGTGGCCAGACCAAACAGGATGAAGACGGGCAGGATGTGTTCACCGAGGGCGGCCAGGGTGGCGCCCAGCTCGGGTGGCAGGAAGGGCAGCTTGTACTCTTCCTTGAACAGGAACACCGCGTTGTCAGACAGGTGGGGTATGCCCAGCGTGAATTGGCCGCTGACGATGTCGATGGCCAGGCCTTCGATCTTGGTCTGGCCCGATTTCCAGAACACGGCGGCGATGGAGAAGCGGGCGATGAAGGCCAGCAGGGTGTTGGGCAGCTGTCCCATCAGACCGCAGACGGACTGGATCAGCGCGGTCAGGCGCGGCACCATGCCGCCCGTGGCCGCGTCGCCGGATGTGGTGTGTGTGTTCATATTGATCTCCTGGGTTGTTGGGGGGCGAGAAAGGGACCGCGCTTCAGTGAACGTTTCCATGTAAGCCTTGTGCGCTCACCAGCAATTCGTGTCGGATCAACAGCGCCAGCGCCTGCGAGAGATTGAAGGCCGGGTCGGCGCTGAAGGCGTGGTCGATCGCCTCGCCCAGCGCGGCGTGTTCCAGCAAGTGTTCGACCAGGGTGGCCGTGCTGGTGTCTGCCTGCCATACCATCACGTCCAGCCCACTGCGAAAGATCAGGGCTGATTCCGCCTGTGCGAGATCGACTTGTTCCAGTGCGATGCCGCTGTCGGCCTGGTGCGCGGCCCAGACCGACACCGCCGCGTGCTGCGAGCGCAGCAGGTGCAGGCTGGGGGCCAGCCGCAAGCGCAGGCTGGGCAGGGCGTCCGCGTCATGCAGCAGGGTGGCGATAGCGGCTGGGTCCATGGCCGTTGCATCGGCGGCGTGCAAGGCCTGCAGGCGCAGCGTTTCGAGCTGCGCCACGTCGGCCAGGTAGGGCAGACTGGCGGCGGGCGGGAACCGTGCGATGAAGCCAGGCAAGGCATCACCGTACTGGGCCAGCACCCGGGTGCGCGGTGGGTGGGCCCGCACGAAGACCTGCGCCATAGCGCGGAAAAACTCTTCGCCCACCAGTTGCTGGGTCACCAAGAAGGTCTGGGCCAGCGCGTCCACCAGCGAGACAACGACGTTGTTGCGATGGACGGCCAAGCGCCGGACGGGGTCGCTGTGGTTCCATGTGGCGAGGCCGTTGGGCGCGGCGTGCGCGGGGTCCAGCAGGGCCTGTGCCCAAATATGTTGTGTGCTCATGTCACACGCTCCTGCGCCGGGGCATAGCGGGTGATCTTGGCGCGAGGGCAGGGTTTGGCGTGGCCGGCGGCGGTTGCAGCGGCCGCCAGGTACCGTTCGGCCAGACGGGCTTCCTGGCGGAGCACTTCGAACACGGGCAGGTCGTTGTCGCGTTCGATCAGGGTGGGCAGTGGCCCGGTGATCAACAGCGCGGTGTCGTATAGCGCCCAGACCGCCTCAACCACCGGCGACCCGTGGGCGTCGATCAGCAAACGGTCGCCGGCGGAGTCCAGGTCTTCCGCAAAGCCTGCGAGGTGGATTTCGCCAGCTGCATGACAGGGCAGTTCGCAAAGGGATCGCTGGGGATCTCGACCGTGGTTGATGCTGGAAACATAGACGTTGTTGACGTCCAGCAGCAGGCCGCAGCCGGTGCGGTGGATCACCTCGCGCATGAAGTCGCCCTCGCTCCAGGTGGAGCCGATGAACTCCACATAGGTGGACGGGTTCTCCAGCAGCAGGTTGCGACCCAGGCGGCTTTGCACCTGATCGATGTGGTCACACACGCGCTGCAGCGTGGGCAGGTTGTAGGGCAGGGGCAGCAGGTCGTTGAAAAAAACGCCGCCGTGGCTGGACCAGGCCAGGTGTTCGGAAAACAGGGCTGGCTGGTAGCGATCCACCAGTTGGGCCAAGGCATCCAGGTGGCTGGTATCCAGCGGGTCTTCACCCCCGATGGAAAGGCCCACGCCGTGGATGCTGAGGGGATAGGTTTCGCGAATGCGGGTGAGGTGGTGGTGCAGGGGACCACCAGCCACGAGGTAGTTTTCTGCATGCACCTCGAAGAAGCCCACGTCGGGCTGGTGCGCATGAATGTGGGAAAAGTGCTCGGGCTTGAGACCGACACCGGCCCGTTGTGGCAAAGGTCCGCTATCCGCCGGACTGATGTGGGTGCACGCGACCGGCATGGAACCGGCTGTGGGAGCATTGTGGGTCATGGTCATGTCTCCGAGGTCAGGCGGTCGCGCGCAGAAGCTCAGGCTTTTTCCTTGAACTCCTTGAGCTGACCGAAGTCAGTGGGTGACGTGGGCGAGGCGGTCTTTTCGCAGCTGCCTTTGGGCACCAGTGACCAGGCGTTGCCCTGGTAGTCCACCTTGGAGGTGCCAGCGCAGGTGGTGCCGGCGCCGGCTTTGCAGTCGTTCTTGCCCTTGAGGGCTACGCCGAAGCACTTTTCCTTGTCAGCGCTCTGGGCGGCGGCCGGACTGGCCGCCAGCGTCAGCGCGGCGCCCATGGCCAAGGCGAGGGCGGCGCCCGAGGCGATCTGGGCGGCGTTTCGGCGGGTGAAAGAGTGGCTCATGATGATCTCCTGATTCAGTGAGGGTTGGTTTACGGTGGTGCTCGCCAACAAAGTGGGCTTGCATAGATGTAGTCGTTTTCTTGTCGCGATCCTTACACTGGGCTCGTGAACCCCCTCCTCGGCACATCGATACGGCACATGTGCCGGTGGAGACGTATTGCGTCTGTAATGAATGACGCCAGTTCAACGACAAACGCCTTCAACACAGATGGAGTGCGGGTATGGCTTTGAACCTTTTTTGGATGCCGTGGTGCGGCGATTCCGTGCACCCGGTCTTTTGCGGGAGAATCGCGGGGAGGGGCCTGGCGCATCCACAAGGTGCCGCGAAGCAACCCTCAGTCGGAGCCGTTCATGCACAGTTTTTTTGGCACAATTTTTTTCGAACCCATCGCGGTGGGCTGCGTGTGCACCCGGATCAAACCGGGCGAAGCCAACTTGTCCGGTGGGCGCAGTGCGTGGGAGCAGGTGGTGCTGGTTGTTCTGGCTTCCTGCGCTGTGTCCCGCTACAGCGCGGCTCGCGACCAATTGTTGAACAAGGCCGAATCATGAGCGGGGGTGCAAAGAAGCCAGCGGGTTCTCTGGATGTGTTGTCTCAGGCACCTGCGGTGGATCCGACCGAACTCAATGCGTTGCGGGGAAAGATGGTCAAGTTCGCATCCCTGCAGCTGGGGGACCCACAGCTGGCCGAAGACGCGGTGCAGGAGGCTCTGATGGGCGCGTTCAGAAACACGGCGGCCTACGCTGGCAAGGCCAGCCTCAAGACCTGGGTGTTTGCCATCCTGAAGAACAAGATCACCGATATCCTTCGGCAACGTCAGCGCCATCTATCCACACACCAATTGATGGGTGATACCGACGAGGAGGCAGATCTTCTGGAACTGTTCGACCATCACGGTATGTGGGCGTCAGATGAGCGGCCTGCCACCTGGGGCAGCCCGACAGAAACCCTGCAGGAAAAGCAGTTCTGGAAAGTCTTTGAGATGTGCCTGGAGGACCTGCCCGGCCAGCAGGCCAGGGTGTTCATGATGCGCGAGTACGTCGGGCTCGATGCGCGCGAGGTCTGCGCCGAAGTGGGCATCACCTCAACCAACCTGAATGTCATCCTGCATCGGGCGCGACTGCGCCTGCGTGAGTGTCTGGAAGACCACTGGTTTGCGCAGGGGGGTGCACCATGCTGAACTGCCGTGAAGTCACCCGCCTGGTCTCCGAATCACAGGAGCGCAAGCTGTCGGTGGTCGAAAAAATGTCGCTCAACCTGCACCTGATGATGTGTGACGGCTGCAAGAACTTCAGCCTGCATGTCCCCTTTCTGCGCAAGGCCATGAAGGCATATTCCGAGCGCCTGGACGAGGTGATCGATGATCCGGGCGCAGCATCAACTCAACCCGAGTAAGGTACTGATACCGGCGGATTCAGATCGCTGCCCGCCGATGCGGGCGTTCGCCTGCTGCATGGCCGACGGCTGGATGGACACGGGGTGAAGAACTTCCAAGGTGGCCTTGGTCTCGCCCGGGCAAGCGCTCAAGGACAGTGGCTACGCGCCTCGGCTGGCTTTACTGGATGCGGCGCCCAGCCCTCCACCGCGCCTGGGATGGGCTGAACACCTGATCCGGATTTCCAGCGACGCTGAAACGTTTCAAGCGGTGGTTCCTGGTCGGCTCGTTCACCCTGCTGCCGATGGCCATGGTGATCACCATCTTGCATCGCGACGACATCGACGGGGATGCCCTGATTTTTTGCAAGCAGGATCGACCTGTAATAGCCGCAGCCTGAAGGTTATGTGCAGGTCGCGGCCTGCCCAGATGCTGGGTTCTTGCTTGCCATTCAACGCCCTCGCCATGGCGCAGGTGCGACTCCGCACGAACGGCATGGTGTTCATGCAAAGGCATGGCCAGTTGCCACTGCGTCGTGGTGACAGGGCGGGTCAACAGGCACGTTGCCTGGAAATACCCCCATCCCGCGTCCCGCGTCCCGCGTCCCTGTGATTCGGGAGCGGGTGGCATTCTGGCGTGGTGTGACGCTCGAGCCCTTCGGATCGCCTCTGGCCTGCCGAAGTTGCATGGAGCCGTGTGATGGTGTGGTGATGCGAGTGTAAGGATGTGGTGACCGGTTGCGACTGAAGGGAACAGGCCATGTGGCTTGCAATCAACCGCCTATTGGAATTGCCGATGTCCCATCCACACACACGCCTGCTCAGGAAAACCGCGCTCGTCACCGGCTCCACCAGTGGTATTGGACTGGGCATTGCGACAGCACTGGCTGCTGCAGGTCATGACTTGGTGCTCAATGGTTTTGGTGAGGCTGCGGCCATCGAGCAACTGCGCGGCGAGCTGGCGCAGCTGCACGGGGTGAAGGTGCGTTACAGCGGTGCCGACCTGTCAGACCCGGCGGCCACTCAGGCCATGATGGATGAAGCCATTGGTGCTTGCGGCGCGATCGACATACTGGTGAACAACGCGGGCATACAGTATGTGGCACCTGTCGATGAATTCCCTGTGGAGAAGTGGGATGCCATCATCGCGATCAACCTTTCGGCGGCTTTCCACACCACGCGCCTGGCCCTGCCCGGTATGAAGGAACGGGGTTGGGGCCGGGTGCTCAACATCGCCTCGGCACACGCGTTGGTCGCGTCCCCATTCAAGTCTGCCTACGTGGCGGCCAAACACGGCATCGCCGGGTTCACCAAAACGGTGGCGCTGGAAGTTGCAACGCAGGGCATCACCGCCAATGCGCTGTGCCCGGGTTATGTGTGGACACCGCTGGTGGAAAAGCAGGTTCCCGACACGGCAAAAGCCCGTGGCCTGACCGAGCGGCAGGTGATTGACGATGTATTGCTGCATGCGCAGCCCACCAAGCAGTTCGTCACCATCGAGCAGGTGGCGGCCTATGCGGCCTTCCTGTGCTCCGATGCTGCCGCCAGCATCACTGGCGCGGTGATGCCCATCGACGGTGGTTGGACGGCCCAATGAGCCATCTGTTCAGGAGCGCACCCCGATGAACGCCGAAGCCATTTTGCAATTGCCGTCGATGCCCATGGCATCGCCCTCTTATCCCAAGGGGCCTTACCGCTTTGTGGATAGGGAGTACCTGATCATCACCTACAAGAGCGACCCGGCGGCCATTCGCGCCGCGTTGCCCGAACCGCTGGAACCGGACGGTTCGGACACCGTGTTGTTCGAGTTCATCCGCATGCCCGACTCGGCCGGGTTTGGCGACTACACCGAGTCGGGCATCATCATCCCGGCGCTGTACCAGGGCGAGCCCGTGAACTTCACCGCCCAGATGTACCTGGATGACGAGCCACCCATTGCGGGTGGACGCGAGATCTGGGGCTTTCCCAAGAAACACGCACTGCCCAAGCTGTGCATTGCGCACGACACACTCACCGGCACGCTGGATTACGCTGGTGTGCAGGTGGCCGTGGGTACCATGGGCTACAAGCACCAGCATCTGCTGTATGACGTGGGCGGCAAGAAGGCCTGCAGCGCCGAGTCCATCCTGCACAAGATGGAGAAGACCCAGGTCAATCTCAAGCTCATTCCCCATGTGGATGGCGAGTTGGCCATTGCCCAGCTGGTGGCCTACAACTTGACGGACATCCAGGTCCAGGGCGCCTGGTCGGGCCCTGCCCGGTTGCACCTGGTGCCACACGTGAATGCGCCAGTCGCCGACCTGCCGGTGCGCGAGATGTTGGGCGGGCTGCACTTCATCGCCAACCTCACCCTGCCCTATGGCCGTGTTCTGCACGACTACCTGAAGCCCAATACATCAAAGGTGACTTGACATGGCCACACGCACACGCACACGCCCCTCATCCCCAGCGCAGTCGCCAAAAGGCGTCACGGCCAACACACCGGTAGCGCCTTGCCCAGCCCAGCAGACTGTGATGGTGATGCAAGGCGGCGGAGCGGTAGGCGCTTTTCATCTCGGGGTGTATCAAGCCTTGCACGAAGGCAGCCGGGAGCCCGACTGGGTGATTGGCACGTCGATTGGCGCCATCAACGCAGCGCTCATCGCCGGCAACCCTCCCCAGCTGAGATTGCCCCGCCTGCGCACGTTCTGGGAGCGCATTCAACCGCGTCAGGCGGCACACAGTGCCTTTTCCTTGTGGCCCTCGATGGCCGCACTGGCGCAAACGCAACACAACCTGGGTGTGGTGGTCCAGGGCGTTCCAGGCTTCTTCGCACCCCATTGGCCCGCCTGGTTCAATCCCCGCCAGTCATTGGGTATCGAGAAGGCCGCCTACTACGATACGCAGCCCCTGCGCGATACGCTGAATGAGCTGGTGGACTTCGACTACCTGGCGCGCTCACCCACTCGCATCACGGTGGGAGCCGTCAATGCGCGCACCGGGCAGATGCGTTATTTCGACAGTCGGCATGAACGCCTCAGCGCCGACCATATTCTGGCCTCTGGCGCTCTGGCGCCAGCTTTTGGTGCGGTGCGCATCGATGGCGATCCCTACTGGGATGGCGGGCTGTACTCGAATACACCCATCGAGGTGGTGCTCGACGACAAGCCGCGCTGTGATTCGCTGATCTTTGCCTGTCGCCTTTGGGAGCCGCACGGGGACGAACCGCAAAGCCTGTCGGACGTTCAGAGCCGACTGAAAGACATCCAGTTCGCCAGCCGGGCAGAGTCGCACATCGAACGCCAGAAGCAACTGCACCGCCTGCGTCACATTATTCGCGACCTCGCCCAACAGGTCCCCGACAGCGAGCACGCCCGCGAACTTGGCGCCTGGGGCTGCAACACCATGATGCATGTCGTCGCGCTGATGGCGCCCCACCTGGCGGGCGATGACCAGACGAAAGACATTGATTTCACGCCACGTGGGATCAATTTGCGCTCCAACGCGGGGCTGCAGCTGGGGCGACGGGCCTTGGCGGAAAAGCCTTGGCAGAATCCACACGATCCGCTCGACGGGCTTTGTTTGCACAAGGTTCACTTGGAGCCAGCGGATTCGGCGCCAGACACATACCGCGCCTGATCTTTTATTGAAGGCCGCCGTGCCCCGAAGATCAGGCTTCAGGCCGCAGCGCACGGCGCAGGATTTTCCCCACGTTGGTTTTGGGCAGTGCTTCCCTGAACTCGATGTATTTGGGCCGCTTGTAACCGGTGAGGTTGTCGTGGCAATGCTGCGCGACCTGTTCTTCGGTGAGGGTCGAATCGCTGCGAACCACAAAGACCTTGATCACTTCGCCCTGGCGTTCATCGGGCAACCCGATGGCCGCACACTCCAGGACACCGGGGCAGGAGGAGATCACGTTTTCCAGCTCGGTGGGGAAGACGTTGAACCCGGACACCAGGATCATGTCTTTCTTGCGGTCAACAATGCGTGTAAAGCCCTGGGTGTCCATGATGCCGATGTCGCCGGTGCGCATGTAGCCGTCGGTCGTGAAGGCATTTGAAGTCTCGTCGGGCTGGTTGTAGTAGCCCACCATCACGTTGGGCCCGTGGATGCAGATTTCGCCAGATTCGCCCAGCGGCAAAGAGTTGCCATCGTCGTCTTTGATGGCGATGCGGATGCCTGGCAGGGGCAGACCGATATTGCCACTGAAGCTCGTGCTGTTGACCGGGTTGTTGGTGCCCATGGCACAGGTTTCGCTCATGCCCCAACCTTCGACCATGGTGGAGCCCGTCACCTTTTGCCATTCCTTGGCCGTGGCTTCCGTGGCGGCCATACCGCCCGCCTGGGACACGACCAGGGATGAAAAATCGATCTCCCTGAACTGGGGGCTGTGCAGCAGGCCATTGAACAGCGTGTTGACAGCCGGCAGCATGTGGAAGGGCCGCTTTTTGAGGGTTTTCACGAAGCCCGGGATGTCCCGGGGGTTCGGAATCAGGGTCAGGTGGGCGCCCCAGCGGAGGGTCACCAGGCTGAGGGTGAGGGCGAAGATGTGGTACAGCGGCAGAGCGGCGATGTTGTTGATGTTGCGGACATCGCCCACCTTGCCCAAGGCCGGGGTGAACCAAGCCTCGGCTTGAAGCACCGCTGCAATGATGTTGCGGTGGGTCAGTACAGCACCTTTGGACAGCCCTGTGGTGCCACCGGTGTACTGCAGGAAGGCGATGGAGTCGAGGTTGGCGGCGCTCGGCTTCAGGGCCTTTCCCTGGCCCTGGGCCAGTGCGTCGGTGAAGCTGACAATGGAGCGCTCGCCGCGGGGGCCATTCATGGGCAGTCGGTAGGGGGGAACCATCTTCGCCAGGTGTCGCACGGCAAAACTCAGCCACCGGCCTTTCACGGTCCCCAGCAAATCACCCAGGCTGGCCACCACCACGTGCTGCACCTGAGTCTCATCGATGACCTCCTGCAACGTGGCGCAGAAGTTTTCCAGCACGATGATGGCGTTGGCGCCCGAGTCTTTGAGCTGGTGCTCCAGCTCCCGTGCCGTGTAGAGGGGGTTGACGTTGACGACGGTGAACCCAGCCCGAACCACCGCCACCATGGTGACCAGAAACTGCGGAATGTTGGGCAGCATGACGGCCACACGGTCGCCAGGCTTCAGCCCCAATCCCTGCAGCCAAGCGCCCAGCGACAGGCTGTAGGCATCGAGCTCCCGGTAGCTCATCCACTGCTCCATACACACGCTCACGGGGCGGTCGGCGTGTTCTTTCAGGCTTCTTTCCATCACGGCAGCGAGCGAAGTCTCTGCTTCGGGATCGATGTCGTGGGGGACGCCTGCCGGATACTGGTTCAGCCAAGGGCGGTCGGTGGGTGTGGGCAAGGTCATGTTGGGGGATGAAGAGGGTTCGCAAACAAAACGGGCTGCAAACATTCTGACCGCTGGGCGCGTCTTGGCACACCGGGCTGGCCCTAGGTTTCTGTCACCCAAAGCACAGTATCGGCCGAACGGTCGATGCCTTCAGGGTACCGAGATCTCGGCCAACAGCGCTTGCTGGCAGGTGGGGGTGTCGCCATGGAACAGGTGCTCGATCCAGGCGGACTCGCGCTCTGCGATGGCTTCCATGAAGCTCGCGGCATCGCGCATGTGGGCAAAAGCGAGAAAACCCCGTTCGAGAAACTGTTGCAAGGCGCCCAGCCCGGCTGCCTGTGCGGGCTGTCGCATCATCTTGAGTGCAAACAAGAGTGATTTCATGCGGGTGAGCCGCTGCAGTTCTGAGCCCATGTGCAGTACCACCGCCAGCTGCCGGGTGCGATCGGCCGGTCGCCCGGTGAGGCGCCAGCAGCGGATGTAGTTGGCCTCTTGGGGCAGGGCCGCTGGAGCGGTCACCCAATGCTCGGCCATCTGGTGGTCGAGCGATTCGGTCAGGGCATGGGTCTCGGCCAAGTCGACGGCCAGTTGGCCGACCGCATCGGGAAACAACCGTTCGATGGCACCAGCGATGCGCCCGAATTGTTGGTCGCGGTCGGCGAAATCGTGTTCGCCGTAGAGCTCGTCCAGGAAAAACTGGGTGGCGGTCGCGTAGCGCGGGTCGCGCAGGAAATCGGCGTAGGTACCTTTGAAGCGCTGGGCTTGAAGCCTTTTCACAGATTGCAGGGCCGCTGCCATCGGTCCCTGCCCTGCGGCATCGCGCAGGTGTTGGACCCGGGCGAGTTGTGCGCGGATGGCTTCAGCGGTCGAGGGGGTGGCATTCATGACCCCTCCAGTCTAGGCCTGTCGGCGCCTCCGCCGTAGAGTGGCCGTTCTAGGCGGGCTTGCATGAAGGGCGGGCCGTCGTGCGATAGTTGAGGGATGAATGGCCCTCTCAAACATCCACCCGAAGCCACGACTCATCAGGTGAGCAATCGTCGACCCGCTTCTTCGCTGGCTCGAATGCAACAGGCGCTGGTTCTGGGGGGGGTATTGGCCGCCGGGGGGTGGGTAGCCTGGATGTGGGGCGAATCCTTGGCATGGGCTTTGTCGGGTGCGCTGCTGGTGGTGCTGGTCTACGCACTGGTCCTGGCGCTGGAGTTTGTGTTGGCCGCCTGGGTGAACCGGAGCGACCCTGCGCCGAGCGCAACGCTGGCCCAACGGCTGGAAGCCTGGTGGCAAGAGGCTCGGGAGGCCCCGGCCGTGTTTGCCTGGCGGCAGCCCTTTCAGTGGCGGCGTTTACCAGACAGCGAACCGCATGGCGGCGGTGCTTTCGACGGATCAGCCGCGGTGTTCATTCATGGTTTTGTGTGCAACCGCGGTTTCTGGACGCCCTGGATGCAGGCGCTGCGGCAACTGGGCATGCCGTACACCTCGGTGAATCTGGAGCCGGTGTTCGGATCGATCGACAGGGGCGTGGCGCTGATTGAAACCGCAGTCCGGCAAGCCGAAGCCCTGGGCTCGGCGCCGCCTGTCTTGGTGTGCCACAGCATGGGCGGGCTCGCGGCGCGCGCCTGGCTGGCGAGCGATCCGCGCGCGCTGGCACGGGTCGAGGCTGTGATCACCATCGGTTCGCCCCACCACGGCACCTGGCTCGCGCATTTCAGCCATTTGACCAACGGCCGCCAGATGCAGCCCGGCAACGCCTGGCTGGTTGATCTCGCGGCTAAGGAACAGGCGCTGTACGGTGCGTCAGTGCACAGCCGCTTCGTTTGCTGGTACTCCCACACAGACAACATCGTGTTTCCCGCCAGCACGGCGACCCTCGCTGGCGCAGACAACCGCCACGTGCCAGCAACGGCACACGTGGCGCTGGGGTTTCATCCCAGGGTGATGCGGGAATCGCTTGCGTTGCTTGCGTCGACTGCGATGTCACCCGCAGAGCGCACGGCTTCGTAGAGTGGCGCGAAGTCGGGTGCGGTGAGATCGAAGAGCTGCTGGAAGCTGTTGATCACAAAATAGGTCGCCTGGTAGTCGTCGATCTTGTAGCGGGTGCGCATGCAGCGCACCAGATCCAGCGCGATGCGCTGTGGGGCGGGGCTGTTCACGCTGTGGCGCAGCTCACCCGACGAGCTCAAGATGCCCGCACCATAGGCGCGCAGGCCATCGGGCTGCTGGATCATGCCGAATTCGATCGTGTACCAGTACAGGCGGGAGAGCAGTTCGCCGGCCCCGAGGTCGTGCGCCTTCAGCCCGCCCGCGCCATAGCGCTGCACGTAGTCGGCGAACACCGGGTTGAACAGCAGGGGCACGTGTCCAAACAGATCGTGAAACACGTCGGGCTCGACGATGTACTCAAACTCATCGGGCTTGCGGATCCAGTCGGTGACCGGGAAGCGCCGGTTGGCGAGCAAGTCAAAGAACGGCCGCTCGGGGATCAGGCCGGGCACGGCCACGATCTCCCAGCCGGTCGCGGGCTTCAGCCGCTCGTTGATCTCTTCGAACCGTGGGATGCGGTCCTTGATGCCCAGCGAAGGCAGGGCCTCAATAAAGGCATCACAAGCGAGACCGGGCAACAAAGCGGACTGCCGTTCGTACAGGCGGCGGTAGGTGTCGTGATCCGCTTCGGTGTAGTTGCCCCAGTTTTGTGGGCAGGTGTAATCGTCAAGAGCGCGGCTGTAATCGCCACGCGGCGGGCGCTCGCTGGCGCCATAAACAACAGGGGCAACGGCCATAAGAACTCCAAAATCTCTGCAAACGAAACGCCACTCAAGACCGCCGAAAAGGGTGCAGGGCGAGGCGCGATGGCGCAGACAGTGGCAGCGCCACGGCAAGCCCTCGCAACGACGCCATGCGCCCTTTCTCGACGGTCAACTCTTCAAGGTGCCGCGGCGGATCTGATCCAGTTCCATCGTCTCAAACAAGGCCTTGAAGTTGCCTTCGCCGAAGCCTTCGTTGCCTTTGCGCTGGATGAACTCAAAGAAGATGGGGCCGAGCTGGTTCTCGCTGAAGATTTGCAGCAACAGCTCGCCCTGGTTGCCGTCGACCAGGATGTTGCGCGTCTTGAGTGCCTCAACATCTTCACCGTGTCCGGGAATGCGTTTGTCGAGCAACTCGTAGTAAGTGTCGCTGGTGTTGAGCAGTTTGATGCCCGACAGCTGCAGCGCATCCACCGTGTCGTACAAATTGGTCGAGCCCATAGCGATGTGCTGGATGCCCTCGCCGTGATAGCTGTCGAGGTACTCCTGGATTTGGCCGGCCTTTTCGTTGCCCTCTTCATTGATCGGGATGCGGATTTTGCCGCAGGGGCTGGTCATGGCCTTGCTCTTGACGCCGGTGGACTGGCCTTCGATGTCGAAGTAGCGCACTTCGCGGAAATTGAACAAACGCTCGTAGAAGCCCGACCACTCTTCCATGCGGCCGCGGTGCACGTTGTGGGTCAGGTGGTCGATATAGGTCAGGCCATGGCCCATGGGATTCAGCGTGGCGCCAGGCAGCGGTTTGAAATCGACATCAAAGAAGCCGATGTTGCCAATGTCGCCGGTTTGCGCCTCATCTTTGCCACGCCACTGGTCGATGAAATAGATGATGGAGTCGCCGATGCCTTTGATGGCCGGGATATTGAGCTCGCCCGGGCCGGCGTCTTGCGCGTAACCCCAGGCGCCCAGGGAAATGGCGCGCTCATAAGCGGCCTTGGCGTCTTGCACACGGAAAGCAATGGCACACACGCTGGGGCCGTGCAGGCGGGCAAAACGCTGGGCGAAGCTGTCGGGCTCGGCGTTGATGATGAAGTTGACCCCACCCTGGCGGTACAGCGTCACGTCTTTGCGGCGGTGTTTTGCGATGGCCTGGAAGCCCATGCTTTCAAACAGGGCGCCCATGGCGACCGGATCGGGTGCGGCGTATTCGATGAACTCGAAGCCGTCGGTGCCCATGGGGTTGTCCCAGGTGGTGTTGCGATCGGTCAGCGAGGTGGGCTGGGTGGCGTTCATGGTCTTGTCTCCTGTTGTGAAAGGGCGCACCAGAGCTTGGGCCGCCGTCCAGCCTCCACTGTATCGGGAGCCTCCATCACGATTGCTGCGTTTTTTGATGCTTGATCGTCGATATTCGCTGAAATCCTGCAAAATATGACATATGTATGCACTTGACAAGCTTGATCGACACGTTTTGCGGCTGTTGCAGGCCGACGGGCGAGCCACCTACGACCAGATCGCCGAGTCGGTCGGGCTCTCACCCAGCGCGGTGCTGCGCAGGGTCAAGCGCCTGGAAGAGGCACGGGTGATCGACCGGTATGTGGCCTTGATTCGTCCCGAGGCGGTTGGGCTGGGCCTCACGGCCTATGTCAATGTTCGTCTGGAAAAACACAGTGAGAGCGCCAAACGCAACCCGATGGACGAGTTTCGGGCCAGTGTGATGGCTTGGGCGGAAGTGGTCGAATGCGTGGCTCTGACGGGCGAGATGGACTACCAGCTGCGGTTGATGGTGGCCGACATGGGGGCCTATTCGCGCTTCATGATGGAAACCTTGCTGAGACACCCCAGCGTGCAGGATTGCAAAACCAGTTTTGTCATGGACAGGGTCAAGAGCACCACAGCGATGCCGGTTTGATCTCTCTCGGCGCCCAAATTGTTGCACTGCAACAAATTGGAGGCCGTTGATCGGTAAAAAGTCACCCGCCCATCGGGTTTTCACGGCTTTAGAGACCCCTGACCTTGCCGATCTAGGGAAAACCCTTAAATTGTCCCTATGTTCAATCCCATCCAATGGTTCAAGTCCCTGTCGGCCTCCAGCGTCGCAGAGCCGCAGCCTGTGGGCGCCGCGTTGGCGACTGCTGCGCCTGCGCCTGGGGTGGCGGTGCCCATCCGGTCCATGGGGCCGGGGCATCTGGAACGGATCCGCACGCACCTGCTGGCGCTGGACAGCCATGACCGCTACCTGCGTTTTGGTTACTCTGCCAATGACGAGCAAATCCTGCGCTACGTGAACCAGCTCAATTTTGTTCGCGACGAGTTGTTTGGCATCTTCAACCGGAAACTCGAACTCATCGCCATGGCTCACCTGGCGTTTTCGGTGGATCCTCAGTGCAACAGTTGCGCTGAGTTCGGCGTGTCGGTGGCCAAATCGGCCCGCAGCCGCGGTTATGGCCGCCAGCTGTTTGAGCGCGCTTTGATGCATGCGCGAAACGAGGGCGTGAGCCAGCTGTTCATCCACGCCTTGTCGGAAAACACGGCCATGCTGAAGATTGCCCGCAGGGCAGGTGCTGTGATCCAGCGCGACGGGTCCGAAAGCGAGGGCCACCTGCGGGTGCCGCCCGCGGATTTTGATTCCCGCGTGATTGAGCTGTTCAACGAAAAGGTGGCCATCACCGATTACCACCTCAAGGCCCAGGCCCGGCAGTTCTGGAAAGCCCTGGGTTACCTGCAGTCGGTGCGCCAGGGGGTTCTGGGCAGCCGGGATCGCGTGAAGGGCTGATCCGTCGCCCGGAATGCCCGCGCTGTCCGGGTCATCGCGGGGGGGCTTTTGTCCGGCATCTCGGGCTTGCGGTATCCTGTGGCCCACAACAACCAACGCATTCCTTCAGTGGCAGACACCCCCCCCAGTCCCGGGCCGCAGCGCAGCCTGCGGCAAGAAGACAAACGTGGATTCCTGCAAAAGCTCGCAGAGTTCATCCACCCCGGCCCAGATTCCATCGATGAGCTGATCGGCATCCTGGCCGAGGCCGAAGACAACGACATCATCAACGCCGAATCCCGCATCATGCTGGAAGGCGTGATGCGCATCGCCGACATGTCGGCTGGCGATGTGATGGTGGCCGCGCCCCGCATGGACTTGCTGGACATCGACTCGCCCTACGACGAGTTGCTGCACATCGTGATCGACACGGCCCACTCGCGCTTCCCTGTTTACGAAGGCGAGCGCGAAAACATCCTCGGTATTCTGCTGGCCAAAGACCTGCTCAAGCTGCAGCGCGCACCCGAGCTCAACATCCGTGCCTTGTTGCGCCCGGCGACCTTTGTGCCCGAGAGCAAAGGCCTCAACGATTTGTTGCGGGAGTTCCGTGGCAACCGCAACCACCTGGCCATCGTGATCGATGAGTTTGGCCGTGTGGCCGGATTGATCACGATTGAAGACGTGCTGGAAGAAATCGTCGGCGAGATCGAAGACGAATTCGACGAAGTCGAAGATGAGGGCGACATTTACTCCCTGGCCGACAGCACCTGGCGCGTGAGCGGCGATACACCCATCGAACGCATCAACGAATCGTTTGGGGCCAAGCTCGCCATGGAGGAGTTTGAGACCATCGGCGGCCTGATCGCCCATGACATGGGCCATGTGCCCAAGCGGGGGGAAACCCATGAGTCCGGAGGCTTGCACTTTGTTGTGCTGCACACCAAGGGTGGCGCGGTGAAGTGGTTCAAGGTCACGCCCGCTGAGGCGGCTTCAGGCGATTGAGCGGCTGTCCCGCTCTGCGGTGACCGCGCTTCTTCGCCACGTTCCCCCATGCGCAGCCTCTTTGGCTCTCTGCATCCGGCATCGTCCTTTTCACCTTTGAGTGACCCGGCGCCCAGCCGCACTGCGCCCGTCGGTGCGTGGGCATGGGCGTTGCTCTGTCTGCTCGCGGGGGCTGTGCAGGCGGCCTCGCTGGCGTGGCCAGCGGGTGTCTGGTTGTTGCCCGGCGCAACCCAGGGGCAGGCCAGCGGGGGCTGGCAAATGTTGTCCCTCGCCGTGCTGGCGCTCGGTTTGCGCCATGCAAGCCGGCCGCGACAGGCCGCCTGGCGCGGATGGCTTTTTGCCTGGGCCTGGCTGGCTTGCACGTTCTGGTGGCTGTTTGTCTCCTTGCACACCTACGGGGGTTTGCCCGCCTGGATGGCGGTGCTGGCGGTGCTGGCACTGGCTGGGGCATTGGCGCTGCTGTATGCGGGCGCAGCGGCGCTCGCCGTCGCCTGGGCGCCCCGCTCGGTTGGCGGGCAGGCCTTGCTTTTTGCCGCCACCTGGACGCTCGCCGAAGGGGTGCGGGGGCGGTGGCTCACGGGCTTCCCCTGGGGGGCGGGCGGCTACGCACAAGTGGATTTGATGGGGGCATGGGCACCGTGGATCGGCGTTTATGGCATGGGCGCGGTGGCAGCGGTTCTGGCCTATGCCTTGGCCGCCCTGGTGCACCGGATGGCAGTGGGAACGCTGGGTGCCCGGTCACCGACCCATCAGGCTTCGTGGGCGGGCCGGATTTCGAGCGGGCTGGTGGGCCTGTTGTGCCTGGCGCTGATGGCCAGCCTGGCCATGCCCGATCGCTTGCGCGACTTGGCTTTATCGGGAACAGACAGCAGCGGGACGCTCAAGGTGTGGTTGTTGCAAGGCAATATTGCACAAGATGAAAAATTTGAAGCGGGCACGGGTGTGGTGCAGGCGCTGGGCTGGTATCCCCAGCAAATCCAGGCCGCGCTGCAAGCGAACCCCGAGGACGCGCCACAACTGGTCGTAGCGCCTGAGACGGCGGTGCCCATGCTGCCGCAACAGCTGTCTGCGGCTGAATTCTGGGGGCCCTTGCTGGGTGGGCTGGCCCGGCAGCCGGTATCCGACCGGGCGCCTGGTGTGTCGGCGCTCATGGGTTTGCCCCTGGGTGACTACGAGCAGGGCTACACCAACTCGGCCTGGGGCATCACCGCCGACTCGGCTCGCCGCGCTGTGCAGGCACTCGACGGTGAACGCGACGGTACGCGGCTGCAAGGCGGCGCCAGTGGGGGGGGCCCAGGCTTCTACCAATACAGCAAGCACCACCTCGTGCCATTCGGGGAATTCATTCCGCCGCTGTTCCGATGGTTCACCCGGATGATGAACATCCCCTTGGGCGATTTCGCCCGGGGCGCCCAGGTGCAGTCGCCCTGGGAACTGGCCGGCCAGCGGGTGTCCACCAACATTTGTTATGAAGACCTCTTTGGCGAAGAGCTCGCGGCCTCGTTTGCCGATGCGTCCAGTGCGCCCACGGTGCTGGTCAACCTGAGCAACATCGGCTGGTTTGGTGACACGGTAGCGATTGATCAACACCTGCAAATTTCGCGGCTGCGGGCCATGGAACTGGGCCGCCCCATGCTGCGCGCGACCAACACCGGCGCCACTGCGGCCATCGATCACCGGGGCGCCGTCACCCACAGCCTTCCGCGCCTCACCCGCGACCGGCTGGCCGCCACAGTGGAAGGCCGCACAGGTCTCACCCCATATGCGGCCTGGGCCTCTCAATGGGGTCAATGGCCCATCTGGGGCCTCTGTCTCGTGGCGCTGGGTTGGGCCTGGATTGCCAAGCGACGGTCAAGGCTCAAGCCTTCGCAGGGTCCCCACTGATCCTCCTCGAGCGGGAGCGGTGGGCTGGCCCGTAAAATCCCCCTTTGGCTCTCGGCGAATGGCGCCGGGCAGCTACCTCTCCAGATTACCCTCAGCACGGGACTTGTCCCGGCCACGCACGCATGTTGACCTTTCAGCAAATCATCTTGAAGCTGCAGTCCTATTGGGACGCACAAGGCTGTGCCTTGCTCCAGCCCATCGACATGGAGGTGGGCGCCGGCACCAGCCACACCGCCACTTTTCTGCGCGCGCTCGGCCCTGAGCCGTGGAAGGCCGCCTACGTGCAGCCCAGCCGCCGCCCCAAAGACGGCCGCTACGGCGAAAACCCCAACCGCCTGCAGCACTACTACCAATACCAGGTGGTGTTGAAGCCAGCGCCGGCCAACATCCTGGAGCTGTATCTGGGCTCGCTCGAAGCCTTGGGTTTTGACCTCAAGAAGAACGACATCCGCTTCGTGGAAGATGACTGGGAAAACCCCACGCTCGGCGCCTGGGGCCTGGGCTGGGAAGTCTGGCTCAACGGCATGGAAGTCACGCAATTCACCTACTTCCAGCAAGTGGGTGGTATCGACTGCAAACCCGCCACCGGTGAGATCACCTACGGCCTGGAACGCCTGGCCATGTATTTGCAAGGCGTGGACAATGTCTACGACTTGGTGTGGACCCAGCGTGCCGATGGCTCCAAGCTCAGCTACGGCGACGTCTACCTGCAAAACGAGAAAGAGCAGTCGGCCTACAACTTTGAACACGCCGATACCGATTTCCTGTTCCACGCTTTTGGCGAGCACGAAAAACAAGCCAAGCACCTGATCGAGGTGCAGCTGGCTTTGCCCGCCTATGAGCAAGTGCTCAAGTGCGCGCACAGCTTCAACCTGCTCGACGCCCGCGGGGCCATCAGCGTGACCGAGCGCGCTGCCTACATGGGGCGCATCCGCGATCTGGCTCGCAAAGTGGCCCGCAGCTACCTCGACAGCCGCGCCCGTCTGGGCTTCCCGATGGCCCCCAAAGCCTGGAGCGAAGAAGTGCTGGCCGAGATGGCCAAGGCCGAACAGAAGAAGGCCGCCTGAGCGAGCGAAGAGAACACCATGACGACCCAAAACCTGCTTGTAGAACTGTTTGTCGAAGAGCTGCCCCCCAAGGCGCTCAAGAAGCTGGGCGACGCGTTTGCCACCGTGCTGGCCGACCAGCTCAAATCCCAAGGCCTGGCCAGCGCCGAAGCGGTGGTGACCGCCTTCGCCTCGCCGCGCCGCCTGGCTGTGCACGTGACCGCGGTGGCCGAGCGCGCAGCCGACAAAGCCGTTTCACAAAAACTCATGCCCGTGAGCGTGGGCCTGGATGCCAATGGTCAGGCCACACCTGCGCTGCTCAAGCGCCTGGGCGCGCTCGGCGCAGACGCGTCGGTGGTGCCCAGCCTGAAGCGCGCGCAAGACGGCAAAGCCGAAGCCCTTTTTTACGACAGCATCGCGCCTGGTGTGGCGCTCGCCCCTGGTCTGCAAAAAGCGCTGGACGAGGCGCTGGCCAAGCTGCCGATCCCCAAGGTCATGAGCTATCAGCTGGAAACCGACTGCGAGATGCCCGGCTGGAGCAGTGTTCAGTTTGTGCGCCCGGCGCACGGCCTGGTGGCCTTGCATGGCAGTGCCGTGGTGCCGTTGAAGGTGCTGGGCCTGACTTCGGGCAACAGCACCCACGGCCACCGCTTCGAGGCCGCGGTGGACCCCGTGGTGTTGAAAGACGCCGACAGCTACGCCGCTACGCTGCTGAAGGACGGCGCAGTGATCGCCTCGTTTGAAGAGCGCAAGGCCGAAATCGCACGCCAGCTCGCCGCGGCCGCCGCCAAGGTGGGTGGTGGATGCAAACCGATTGAAGACGAAGCCCTCCTCGACGAAGTGACGGCCCTGGTCGAGCGCCCCAATGTGTTGATTTGTGCGTTCGAAAAAGAATTCCTGGATGTGCCGCAGGAATGCCTGATCTTGACGATGAAGGCCAACCAGAAATACTTTCCACTGCTGGATACGCAGGGCAAGCTGACCCACCAATTTTTGGTGGTCAGCAACATCAGCCCGGCCGACGCCAGCGCTGTGATTCAGGGCAACGAGCGCGTGGTGCGCCCGCGCCTGGCCGACGCCAAATTCTTCTTTGATCAGGACCGCAAGAAGACGCTGGCCTCCCGCGTGGAAAGCCTTGGGAAAGTGGTGTACCACAACAAATTGGGTACCCAGGGCGAGCGGGTTGAGCGTGTGCGCGCCATTGCCAAGGCCATTGGCCAGCAACTTGGCGGCGATGTGTTGGCCCAAAGCGCCGACACCACAGCACAACTGGCGAAGACCGACTTGCTGACCGACATGGTGGGCGAGTTCCCCGAGTTGCAAGGCATCATGGGCGGCTACTACGCGCGCCACGATGGGCTCACCGAAGACATCGCTTTCGCCATCGAAGACCACTACAAGCCACGCTTCGCCGGCGACGAGTTGCCGCGCAACACGACCGGCTTGGTTGTGGCACTGGCCGACAAGCTGGAAACGCTGGTGGGCATGTTTGGTATTGGCAACTTGCCGACTGGCGACAAAGATCCGTTTGCGCTGCGCAGGCACGCTCTCGGCGTTGTGCGCATACTGATCGAACGCGGCTTGCCGCTGAATCTTTCCGAGCTGGTGGCCGCCGCCTTGAAAGCCTTCGGCGCCCTGGTGCCCAACCCTGCAAAGACCCAGGAACTGGTGCTGCCCTTTGTGTACGAGCGCATCGCGGGCTATCTGCGCGACTTGGGCTACAGCGCGCAAGAGGTCGATGCTGTGATCGCAGTCCATCCCGCTTGGGGCGACATGGTCCGCTGCCTTGACGCAGTGCGATCTTTTGTCTCGCTGCCAGAAGCGCCTGCCCTGGCTGCGGCCAACAAACGCATCGGCAACATTCTGAAAAAATCCGAAGGCGAAGGCGAAGGCGCTGCGGTGGATGCGGGCTTGTTCGTCGAAGCCGCCGAGCAGAATCTGTTTGCCGCCATGCAGGCGACCGTGCCCGGTGCCAATGCCCAGTTCGACGCAGGCGACTACACGGCCAGCCTGCAGGCGCTTGCCGCGCTGCGGGGTCCGGTCGATGCCTTCTTTGACGGTGTCATGGTCAACGCTGATGACGCGGCGCTCAAAGCCAACCGCCTGGGTCTGCTGAAGTCGCTGCACGAAGCGATGAACCGCGTGGCCGACCTCTCCCGTCTGGTGGCCTGATTGGCCGCCCCGCACCGTCACGGATTTTCAAGGAGCCACGCATGAAATTGCTCATCCTCGACCGAGACGGCACGCTCAACCGCAGCCGCGATGATTATGTGGCGTCGCCCGACGAGTGGGAGGCTTTGCCCGGCGCGCTGGAAGCGGTGGCACGGCTCAACCAGGGCGGCTGGCGGGTGGTGATCGCCACCAACCAGAGCGGGATCGGTCGGGGGCTTTTCGACATGGCCTCTTTGAACGCGATCCATGCCAAGATGCACCGCCAGCTGGCTGCGGTGGGCGGTCGACTGGAAGCGGTGTTTTTCTGCCCCCATGCCCCCGAAGACGGCTGCCATTGCCGCAAGCCCGAGCCCGGTCTCTTCGAGCAGATCGGGCAGCGTTTTGGGGTACCGCTGGCAGATGTGCGGGTGGCGGGCAATGCGCTGCGCCATGTCCAAGCCGGGGCTGCGGCGGGCTGTGCCACCCATTTGTTGTTGACAGGGCAATCCGAACACCTGCGCGAAGTCGACGATGCCGCCATCGATGCGCCGCCCAGCACCCAGGTGCACGAAGACCTTTCGGCGTTTGCCGACTGGTTGCTGGCTCAGGATGCTGCAACCGCAGCCGCAGGGGCCCCTTGAACGTTGGTGGTTGCCACCCTTGAATTTTTTCCGGGCCCAGTTGCCCGTCTGACCCACATGTATATCGTTAACCTGCTTCGCGCTGTTTTGCACCTCCTGTTCATGGCCATCACGGTGATCCCCTGGGCCACGGCGGTGGTGGTGGCCGCGCCGTTCATGAACAGCACCAAGGTCTACTGGATGTGCGCGCGCTGGCTCAAGCTGGCCGTGGACGGCGGCACCGTGATTCTGGGGATCAAAAACAAGGTCATCGGTTTTGAGAATTTGCCAACCGACGCCAAGGCGCCGGCGGTGTTGTTGGTTAAGCACCAGTCGCTGTGGGAAACGTTTTGCATGGCGGCCTTGATGCCCCACCCGCTGGCCTTCGTGTTCAAGAAAGAGCTGTTGAAGGTACCGTTTTTTGGCTGGGCCATGGCCCGCATGGACATGATCCACATCGACCGGGCCGACGGTGCGCGCGCCTTTGTCAAGGTGGTACAACAAGGCCAGCGTCTGCTCGACCAGGGCACCTGGGTCATCATGTTCCCAGAGGGTACCCGCATCGACCGGGGCCAAAAAGGCAACTACAAAAGCGGCGGCACGCGCCTGGCGATCCGCACCGGTGCGCCCGTGATTCCGATCGCGGTGACGTCGGCCAAGTGCTGGCCGCGCAAGGCCTTTGTCAAAAAGCCCGGGGTGGTGGAATTTTCCATTGGCAAGCCCATCCCCAGTGCGGGCCGGGAGCCCGATGAGCTGATGCGCGAGGTTGAGGCCTGGATCGAAGCGGAAATGCACCGACTGGATCCGAGTGCGTATGAATCCCCCCGCGCCGCTCTGTAGGCGCGTGCCTTGCAGGCCGCGTCATCGTCAGAGCCGATGCCTCTTCGTCCTGTCCAATCCTGTGAAGGCAGGCTTGGAGCCGCGGTCCTCAGCCCCCCAGGGGGCAACGCTGGCCGACCGGCGGAGTCGGATCGGCGGCGTTCTCGGCTCAGCTTCCTCTCGTTGGCTTGCCTGTTGTTGGTTCGAAGTTTCCCACTCCTCCTTGGCATGAAGCAGTTGTTGCAGATAGCATTCGATTTTTTGGGCGGGCCTGATGCGGCCGTGCCTGAGCGCTTGCCTTTGCCCGCTTCTGCGCCTGACCCGAGGGCCGAGCCCAGAGACCTCCATGCGCCGCCTGCGCTGCCGCTGTCGGATGTGTTTCAGCCCGCCACCTGGCACCACCCCCGCGCCAACCGCAAGGTGCGACTGGGCGACAGCGAAGTGGCTTACGAATTCAAGCGGGGCAAGCGCCGCACCATCGGTTTGTCGGTCGGTGCCGATGGCCTGACGGTCAGCGCACCACGCTGGACGCCGCTGGGCGAGGTGGATGCCTTGCTGCGGGACAAGTCAGGCTGGGTGCTGGAGAAGCTGCACAAAGCCCAGCAGCGCGCCAGTGACCTGGCGCAGGCCCGCACCGTGTGGGCCGATGGCGTTGAGTTTGACTACCTGGGGCAGCGCGTGCGCTTGCAGCTGGACCCTGCGCACCGGTTCGCAGAGGTGGGTGCCGAGCTGAAAGCGCCGGCCGAGGCGGGTGATCTCGCGGTGCTGTACCTGGGGCTGGCGGGCAATGCATCTGAAGTCCAGGTGCGCGATGCAGCACAGGCCTGGCTCATGCGCCAGGCCAAGCGGGTGTTTGCCGAACGGCTCGACCACTTCGCGCCGCAGCTCGGGGTTGAGTACGGCCGGCTGCGGCTTTCCAGCGCGGGCACACGTTGGGGCAGTGCCAGCGTCGATGGCACGATCCGGCTCAACTGGCGCCTGATCCACTTGAAGCTGGACATGCTGGACTATGTGGTGGTGCACGAACTCAGCCACCTGCACCACATGGACCACAGCCCCCAGTTCTGGGACGTGGTGGCGCGGGTCATGCCCGACCATGTGCAGCGCCGACGCGCGCTCAAGGAAGCCGCCGTTCCGCTGGGCAAGTGAGCTTCAGGCCGCTGCGCCGAAGCGGTAGATGCCGTCTTCGCCCAAGGTGCGCCGCAGCTCGCCGGTGTACCAGAGGCGGTGCAGGTGGGCCACAGCTTCACCCATGGCAAAGGTCATCTGGTGCAAGTCGAGTGCGCGGGTGAACATCACGGGGATGATGTCCATTGCACTGCAGGGACGAGCGCTACAGGCATCGATCACTTCCTGCAGTCGGTCGCGGTGGTGGTCTTTGAGCTGCTGGACGCGCTCGTGCAGACCCGTGAAGGGCTTGCCATGGGACGGTAGCACCAGCGTGGCTTCGGGCAGAGGCAGGTACTTGTCCAGGGAGTCCAGAAAGTGGGTGAGTGAGTCGGCTTCGGGCTCCTGGTCGTACACGCTCACATTGGTGGAAATCCGGGGCAAGACCATGTCGCCGCTGATGAGCACGCCCAGTGGGCTGCAGTAAAGCGCGATGTGTTCGGGCGCGTGGCCGTAGCCACTGATGCACTGCCAGTCGTGGCCACCGATTTCGACGGTCTGACCATCTCTGATCCGGTGGTATTGAGACGGGACTGCGGGCACCAGGTTGGGGTAGTAGCTGGAACGCTTTTTGATCTGGTCCAGGCTGTCGGCATCGCACATACCGTGTGACGCGAAAAAGCGGGCGTGGGCCTCGCCGCCAAAACTGTTGGTGCTGTAAGTGCCGATGCGCGCAGCGTTGTAGTCGGTGGCGCTCATCCATAGGCGGCAGGTCCAACGTTCACACAACCAGTGCGCCAGCCCGATGTGGTCGGGGTGCATGTGCGTCACGATCACGCGCAAGATGGGCATGTCTTCCAGTGCGTTCTCGAAGACCTGCTCCCACTGCGCGCGCGACTCGGGGCGGTCGATGCAGCAGTCCACCGCGGTCCAGCCTTCGACGCCGTCGATCGTGTCGCGCAGCAACCAGAGGTTGATGTGGTCCAGCGCAAAGGGCAGGGCCATGCGAATCCATTTCACCCCGGGCGCCACCTCCAGCGCATGGCCAGGCTCGGGCAGGGTGGCCCCCAAGGGGTAATGCAACCGTTCTTCGAGCTGGTTTTTGCTGGGTGCGGTCATGGGGTGGGATTCCGGTAAGATGATTCGAAATGACGTTAACGTAAACGTCAAACCTGTTTGGTTCATTCTAGGGAGCAACCCCGATTGGCGGGTGTCCGCCACCAGACAGCTCCTAACCCCGCCCATGGCCACCAACCCGACCTACACCATCAGCGATCTCGCGCGCGAGTTTGATCTCACGACGCGGGCCATTCGCTTCTACGAAGACATGGGTCTGCTGCAGCCTCAGCGTGCCGGCCCGGGCGGGCGAAACCGTGTCTACAGCGCGCGCGATCGCACCCGCTTGAAGCTCACGCTGCGGGCCAAGCGCCTGGGCCTGTCGCTCACCGAAGCCAAAGACATCATCGAGATGTACGACAGTCCGCGCGACACCGGTCCGCAGTTGCGCAAGTTCCTCACCGTGCTGGCCGATCACCAGCGCCAGCTCGAAGAACAGATGGCCGACCTCGTGGCCAATCTGGATGAGGTGAAGGTGCACGAGAA
This sequence comes from Hydrogenophaga sp. PAMC20947, assembly GCF_004795855.1. Taxonomy (NCBI): domain Bacteria; kingdom Pseudomonadati; phylum Pseudomonadota; class Betaproteobacteria; order Burkholderiales; family Comamonadaceae; genus Hydrogenophaga; species Hydrogenophaga sp. PAMC20947. Next base: position 3,131,663 of record NZ_CP039252.1, on the reverse strand, counting down.
AGAAGCGCGGGCGCTGCTGGCCAAGGCCGAAAAAGCCGGCCCTGGCGCTGCGCCCTAAACTCGACCCTCCTGCCAACGGCCCAGCCGGTGGTTGTCCGACCGTTTTTCAGGAGTCCTCATGCTTTTGGCCGCCAACCTCGTTGTTGCACTGCTCGCCCTCATCCACTTCTACATCCTGGTGCTGGAGATGTTCATGTGGGACAAGCCCGCTGGCTTGCGCGCCTTTGGCCTGACGCAAGAGCTGGCCACCGCCACCAAGGTGCTGGGCGCCAACCAGGGGCTGTACAACGGCTTCCTGGCGGCGGGCATGCTGTGGGGCTTGTGGTTGGGCGTCGAAGGTTTTGGGGTGAAAGTGTTCTTCCTTTTGTGCGTCTGGGTGGCGGGCATTTACGGTGGGGCCACAGCGGCGCGCAAGATCCTGTATGTACAAACCGTGCCGGCGACTCTCGGCCTGGTTTTGCTGTTCTTGTCCAGAGCTGGTTGAACAGCCTTCAAGTCGAATCAGCCGGTCTCAGGGCCCTGGTCGGTCTTGCGCCAGACCACCTGGCCCTGGCTCGCGTCGTTGATGCGTGATGTCAGTTCAGTGGCATTGGCTTCGGGCAGGCTCAGCGTCACCTCAACGCCTTCGCCGTGTTGTGCGTCCAGCAAGTGGGCGCCGTGCGCGTCCAGCTCCCTGCGCAACCAGCCCTCCAGCGCATAGGGCACCATGCAACGCAAGGTGGTGAGTCGAATCACGGGCACCTTCTCGGCCGTGAGCAGGGCCTGTGCCACGCTGTCGGTGTAGGCGCGCACCAAGCCACCCGCGCCGAGTTGGATGCCGCCGTAGTAGCGCACCACCGTGGCGAGCACGCCTTCCAGATCCTGGTGCCGCAACACCTCCAGCATCGGTCGGCCCGCCGTGCCGCCCGGTTCGCCATCGTCGTTGGCCGCTGAGTGCCCGCCCGCCATCAGCGCCCAGCAAACGTGGGTGGCGGAGGGGTGTTCGGCGCGCAATGCGGCCACGCGGGCGAGGGCCTCTTCGCGGCCCACACAGGGCTCCACACAGCCGATGAAGCGGCTTTTCTTGAGGGTCAGTTCGCTGTGAACCGGGGCGGGCAGGGAGAAGGGCATGGCACTCAGAAGGATACTGGCAGTGCCTGGGTCTTCAGGGGCTTGGCGACTGGACGTGCCTTCGGTCATAATTGACGTTTACGTAAACGTCAATCAAAAATCCAGCGACCCATGAGTGAACCGACCACCACCAACGACGCTTTGCGCGAACGCGTGCAGGCCAGCCTGGACCGCCAGGGGATGATGAAACATCTGGGTGTGCGCTTGTTGCACGTCTCGCCCGGGAGCGTCACACTGGCATTGCCGTATTCCGACCGCGTGAGTCAGCAGCAGGGCGGGTTTCATGGCGGCGCCATGGGTGCGTTGGCCGATATTGCGGGCGGGTACGCCGCTTTGACCGTGGCACCCGATGGCATGGAAGTCACCACGGTGGAATACAAGATCAACTTTCTCGCGGCCTTTGGAGCCGGCGAGCTGGAGGCCACAGGCCGCGTGAGCAAGGCGGGCAAACGCATCATCGTGGCCGCGGCCGAGGTGGTGCATGTGGCCCCCGACGGCAAACGCTCGGATTGCGCGGTGATGCAGCAGACGCTGGTGCCCGTGCCCAAGACCTATTGAACAAGCTTTGAACCCATCGATTGAACCCCAGGAGACAACACCATGAACAATTTGCCCGGCCTCAATTTCCAGCTCGGTGAAGACGTCGATGCCCTGCGCGACGCGGTGCGCGATTTTGCGCAGGCCGAGATCGCGCCCCGCGCGGCCGAGATCGACAGGAACGACCAGTTCCCGATGGATGCCTGGCGCAAGATGGGCGATCTGGGCGTGCTCGGTATCACGGTTTCTGAAGAGTACGGTGGCGCCGGCATGGGCTATCTGGCTCATATGGTGGCCATGGAAGAGATCAGCCGCGCCAGCGCTTCGGTGGGCCTGAGCTACGGCGCGCACAGCAACCTCTGTGTCAACCAGATCAACCGCAACGGCACCGATGCCCAGAAAGCCAGATACCTGCCCAAGCTGATCAGCGGCGAGCACGTGGGCGCGCTGGCCATGAGCGAGCCAGGCGCAGGGTCTGATGTGATCAGCATGAAGCTGAAGGCCGAAGACAAGGGCGGGGTCTACCTGCTCAACGGCAGCAAGATGTGGATCACCAACGGCCCCGATGCCGACACCATGGTGGTGTATGCCAAGACCGAGCCTGAGCTGGGCGCTCGCGGTGTCACGGCGTTCATTGTTGAAAAAGGCATGAAAGGTTTTTCCACGGCGCAGAAGCTCGACAAGCTCGGCATGCGCGGCAGCCACACCGGTGAGATGGTGTTCCAGGATGTCGAAGTGCCAGCGGAGAACATTCTGGGCGGCCTGAACATGGGCGCCAAGGTGTTGATGAGCGGGCTGGACTACGAGCGCGCCGTGTTGACCGGCGGTCCCTTGGGCATCATGCAGGCGGTGATGGACAACGTGGTGCCCTACATCCACGACCGCAAGCAGTTTGGTCAGAGCATCGGCGAATTCCAGCTGATTCAGGGCAAAGTGGCCGACATGTACACCGTGCTGCAGGCCGGTCGCTCATTCGCTTACACCGTGGCCAAGAACCTCGATCTGCTGGGCACCGAGCACGTGCGCCAAGTGCGCAAAGACTGCGCCTCGGTCATTCTGTGGACGGCCGAAAAGGCCACCTGGATGGCGGGCGAGGGCGTGCAGATTTTCGGCGGCAATGGCTACATCAACGAATACCCGCTGGGCCGCCTCTGGCGCGATGCCAAACTGTACGAAATTGGCGCAGGCACCAGCGAAATCCGCCGCATGCTGATCGGTCGTGAGCTCTTTGCCGAGACCTGCTGAAGGCAGCAGGGCGCCCCTGCATGACAATGGGCCCCATCTTTCTATTGCGACCGAATACCCATGTCCTCCAAGCTTCAAGACCTGTTTGAACACAACCGCGAATGGGCTGCGGCCATGGTGCGGGAGAAGCCCACGTTTTTCACCGACCTGATCGCGCAGCAAAGCCCGCAGTACATGTGGATCGGCTGCTCCGACAGCCGGGTGCCCGCCAACCAGATCACGGGTCTGGCGCCGGGCGAGGTGTTTGTGCACCGCAACGTGGCCAACGTGGTGGTGCCCACCGACCTCAACTGTCTATCGACCATTCAGTTTGCCGTTGACCAGCTCAAGGTGAAACATCTGATGGTGGTGGGGCACTACGAGTGCGGTGGCGTGAAGGCTGCGCTCAAGGACACGCGGGTGGGCCTGGCCGACAACTGGCTGCGCCATATCAAAGATGTGCGCGACGAACACGCGGCCCTGATCGCGGCCACGCCAGAGGCCGATCGTGTGGATGTCCTGTGTGAGCTCAACGCCATCGAACAGGTGATGAACGTGGCGCAGACCACGGTGGTGCAAGACGCGTGGGGACGGGGGCAGTCTCTGACCTTGCATGCCTGGGTCTACGCCTTGAGCGACGGTTTGCTGCGGGACATGCTGATGACCGTCGACGCCAACAACGGCCTGGATGCGGTGTACCGGGCTGCGATAGCCGGTGTGGCCGCCAAGCGGCGCAGCGACAGCTGACCCATTTTCCAAAAGCTGCCGTGTTCCCGCGCCAACTGGATTCCCCTGTTGCCCACGACATCGCCAAGGCGATGATGGACGGCTTCAATCGGCACTACCAGTTGTTCCGCAGCGAGTCGGCTCGGGCGAAACACCGGTTTGAAACCTGCGACTGGCGAGGGCAGCAGCGCGCCCAGCGGGACCGTATCGAGTTCTACGACTTGCGGGTCAAGGAGTGCGTCAAGCGCCTGATGAAGGAGTTTGGCGCACAGAACCAAGCCATGGACGTGTGGGAGCAGGTCAAGCTGCACTACATCGGCTTGCTGGTGAACCACCACCAGCCAGAGCTGGCCGAGACCTTTTTCAACTCGGTCACCACCAAGATCCTCAAGCGCGCTTACTTTCAGAACGATTTCATTTTTGTGCGCCCGGCGGTGTCTACCGAGTACATCGAAAACGAAGCGCCCAACGCCAAGCCCACGTACCTGGCCTATTACCCCAAGGCCGACACCATGCTGGACTCGGTGTTGCAACTGGTGCGCGACTTTGATCTGCGTGTGCCCTTTGACGACCTCGATCGCGACGCCGAACTGGTGCTGTCGGCCATGAAGTGGCAGTTTGACCATGTGAAGCTGCGCGCCAACTTCCAGATCCAGGTGCTCTCCAGCCTGTTCTTCCGCAACAAGGGCGCCTACATCGTGGGCAAGATCATCAACGGGTTTCAGGAGGTGCCGTTTGCGCTGCCCATCCTGCACGATGGCAACGATCGCCTGGTGATCGACGCGGCCTTGTTTGGCGAAGACGATTTGTTGCTGGTGTTTTCGTTTGCCCGCGCCTACTTCATGGTCGACATGGAAATCCCCAGCGCTTATGTGCAGTTTCTGCGCGGCATGATGCCGCGCAAGCCACGCGCCGAGTTTTACAACGCGCTGGGGCTGGCCAAACAAGGCAAGACGCTGTTCTACCGCGATTTCCTGTTCCACATGCGGCACAGCACCGACCCGTTCCGCATCGCGCCGGGGATCAAGGGCATGGTGATGCTGGTGTTCGATCTGCCCAGCTACCCGTTTGTGTTCAAGGTCATCAAAGACTTTTACCCGCCACAGAAAGACACCTCGCGCGAGCAGATTCGGGGCAAGTACCAGCTGGTCAAAAACCACGATCGGGTGGGGCGCATGGCCGACACGTTGGAGTTTTCACTCGTCGGGTTTCCGCGCGAGCGCTTCACCGACGAGCTCATCGCAGAGATTGAGAAGTTTGCGCCCAGCCAGCTGGAGATCGCTGACACCAATGGCGATGGCCAGCTTGAGGTCTTGATCAAGCATGTTTACATCGAGCGGCGCATGATCCCGCTCAACATCTACCTGCAGGAGGCCTTTGACGCTTTTCAGATACGGGCCGATGACCCCGCGGCCCAGGCGCAGCTGACCCGGGCCGTGGTGGAGTACGGCAACGCCATCAAGGACCTGGTGGCGGCCAACATCTTCCCCGGTGACATGCTGTGGAAAAACTTCGGCATCACCCGCCACGGCAAAGTCGTGTTTTACGACTACGACGAAATCGAATACATCACCGATTGCAACTTCCGCCGCGTGCCCGAGCCGCGCAACGAAGAAGAGGAAATGTCGGGCGAGATCTGGTACAGCGTGGCAAAGGGCGATGTGTTCCCTGAAACCTTTGCGCCCTTCTTGCTCGGCAATCCGCGCGTGCGCGCCGAGTTCATGAAACACCATGCCGATCTGCTGGAGCCTGCGTTCTGGCAGCAACACAAAGAGCGCATCGTGGCAGGCCACGTGCACGATGTGTTTCCCTATGAGCGCGAGCGGCGTTTCCATGTCCATGCCGGCAAGGCGCTGCTGGGCTGACCCTTTTTTTATTGATTCTGTCTGGCTTTTTTTGAACCTGTTGAGGAGACTTTCATGACCACCCCATCCCACGACCCCATCGTCATCGTCGGTGCAGCGCGCACGCCCATGGGCTCTTTTCAGAGCGATTTCGCCTCCCAGTCAGCCCACGATCTGGGTGGCGTTGCGATCAAGGCGGCCGTAGAGCGCGCCGGTGTGAATCCCGAGCTGGTGGACGAAGTGCTGTTCGGCAACTGCCTGATGGCCGGTCAGGGCCAGGCGCCTGCTCGGCAGGCGGCGCTCAAGGGTGGCTTGCCGATGTCGGCAGGCGCTGTGACGCTTTCCAAGATGTGTGGTTCGGGCATGAAGGCCACCATGCTGGCCCACGACATGCTGATGGCCGGCAGCGCCACGGTGATGGTGGCGGGCGGCATGGAGAGCATGACCAACGCACCCTACCTCATGCTCAAAGGGCGGGGTGGTTACCGCATGGGCCACGACAAGATTTACGACCACATGATGCTCGACGGGCTGGAGGATGCCTACGAAGCCGGTCGCTCCATGGGCACCTTTGGCGAAGACTGCGCTGCCAAATACAGCTTCACGCGCGAGCAGCAAGACGCATTCGCCATTGCCTCGGTCACCCGCGCCAAGGCCGCCACCGAAAGCGGCGCGTTTGCCACCGAGATCGCGCCGGTCACAGTGAAAGACCGCAGCGGCGAGCGCGTGGTCTCAATTGACGAAGGCCCGGGCAAGGTCAAGCTCGACAAAATCACCAGCCTCAAGCCCGCCTTCAAGAAGGACGGCGGCACCATCACCGCCGCCAGCAGCTCGTCGATCAACGACGGCGCGGCCGCTCTGGTGCTGATGCGCGAGTCCACCGCCAAAGCCCAGGGCCTCAAGCCGCTGGCTCGCATTGTCGCCCACAGCACCCACGCGCAGGAGCCCAACTGGTTCGCCACGGCCCCCGTGGGCGCCACGAAAAAGCTGTTGGCCAAGGCCGGCTGGGCCGTGGGCGATGTGGATCTGTGGGAAATCAACGAAGCCTTTGCCGTGGTGCCCATGGCCTTGATGACCGAGCTCAGCATTCCCCACGAAAAGGTCAACATCAACGGCGGCGCCTGCGCCCTGGGCCACCCGATCGGTGCGAGCGGAGCGCGCATCCTGGTGACGCTGCTGCACGCCCTGAAAGCCCAAGGCGGCAAGAAGGGCGTGGCGACGCTGTGCATTGGCGGCGGCGAAGCCACGGCCATGGCGGTTGAACTGATGTAGCAGCCCCGCGCAGCCTTGGACGCCACCCTCTCAAGGGTGCGCTCAAGGCGGCCCGGCAAAACCGGTTCTGCGGTGGCGCTGGAAAAAGCGTCTTCTCCTTCGGAAACTCCCATGAGCACTGTTCTGATCATCGGCGCATCGCGTGGCATAGGCCTTGAGCTGACACGCCAATACCTTGAGGCTGGCGACCGTGTGATCGCCACGGCGCGCAGCGATGCCGATCTGGCGCAGCTGCAATCCCAGGGCGCTGAAGCGCTGCGGGTGGATGTGGCCGATACCACCAGCGTGAGCGCGCTGGCCCGGGATCTGCAAGGCGAAAAGCTGGATGTGGCGCTGTACGTGGCTGGCGTGATGGACCGGGCAGGCGCCCTGACGCCGCCGACCCATCGGGCGTTTGACCGTGTGATGCACACCAATGTGCTTGGGGCCATGCAGGTGATCCCGCAGGTGGTGCCGTGGGTGGAAAACGCTGGCGGCGTTTTTGGGGTCTTGTCCAGCAGCATGAGCCAGATCGGCAGCGTGGCAGCGGGCAACGCCTGGTTGTACCGGGTGAGCAAGGCGGCTTTGAACATGGCGCTGAGCAGCGCCCGCTTCGACTACCCAGGCGCCACGCTGGTGGCTCTGGATCCGGGATGGGTGCAGACCGATATGGGTGGCGGCGAGGCGCTGCTGAGCCTGAACGACAGCGTGCGTGGCCTGATCGCGACCATCGCCAGCGTCACGGCCGCCGACAACGGGCGCCTGCTGCACCACGATGGCCGCCGCGCCGAGCATTGGTAGGGCTGGCCATGTTGTCCCATGTGTTTGTCGGCGTGAGCGATTTCGGGCGCGCCTGGGCCTTTTACCAACCGCTGATGCAAAGCCTGGGCCACCCGCTGAGGTTCCATGAGCCCGAAGTGCCGTGGGCGGGCTGGCACAGCGCCAGCGGCGAGCGGCCCTTGTTTGTGATTTGCAAGCCGTTCGATGGGGCTGCGCATGAAGTGGGCAATGGCCAGATGACCGCCTTCATGGCGCCCACCCGAGCCGCCGTGGACATGGCGCACCAATGGGCAGTGGACCAAGGCTGCGCCAGCGAAGGGGCACCGGGTCTGCGCGCGCATTACCACCCGCACTACTACGGCACCTATTTCCGAGACCCCGACGGCAACAAGCTGGCGGTGGTCTGCCACGAGCCCCGGTGACCCGAGGCCCGTTCCTTGACTGTTTTTTGAAGCGAGACCCACAAGATGTTGTTGAACCAAGACCAAGTCATGATCCGCGACGCAGTGCGCGACTTTGCCCAGGCCGAGCTCTGGCCCCACGCGGCCAAGTGGGACAAAGAGCATCATTTTCCGAAAGAGGTACACAAAGGCCTCGCCGCCCTGGGCGCCTACGGCATCTGTGTGCCCGAAGAGCTGGGCGGTGCAGGCCTGGACTACGTGACCCTCGCCCTGGTGCTGGAAGAGATCGCGGCAGGCGATGGTGGCACCAGCACTGTGATTTCGGTGACCAACTGCCCGGTCAACGCCATTCTCATGCGCTACGGCAACGCCGAGCAAAAGAAGCAATGGCTGGAGCCGCTGGCCCAGGGCCAGATGCTGGGGGCTTTTTGCCTCACGGAACCCCACGTGGGCTCTGACGCATCTGCCCTGCGCACCACCGCGGTAAAAGAGGGCGACGAATATGTGATCAACGGCGTCAAGCAGTTCATCACCAGCGGCAAAAACGGTGACGTGGCGATTGTGCTGGCCGTGACCGACAAGGCCGCCGGTAAAAAAGGCATGAGTGCTTTCCTGGTGCCCACAACGGCCCCCGGCTATGTGGTCGCGCGGCTCGAAGACAAGCTGGGCCAGCACAGCAGCGACACCGCGCAGATCAATTTTGACAACTGCCGCATCCCGGCAGAAAACCTGATCGGGGCCGAAGGCGAGGGCTACAAGATCGCGCTGGGCGGTCTTGAAGGCGGGCGCATCGGTATTGCTGCGCAAAGCGTGGGGATGGCGCGCAGCGCGTTTGAGGTGGCAGTGGCTTATGCCAAAGAGCGCCAGAGCTTCGGCACGGCGGTGTTCAACCACCAGGCGGTGGGCTTCCGGCTGGCCGACTGCGCCACCCAGATCGAAGCCGCGCGCCAGCTCATCTGGCACGCCGCTGCCCTGCGCGACGCTGGCCAGCCTTGCCTGAAAGAAGCCGCCATGGCCAAACTGTTTGCCAGTGAGATGGCCGAAAAAGTCTGCAGCGTGGCCATTCAGACCCTGGGTGGCTACGGTTATGTGAGCGATTTCCCGGTGGAGCGCATTTACCGCGATGTGCGGGTGTGTCAGATTTATGAAGGCACGAGCGACGTGCAAAAAATCATCATTACCCGCTCTTTGTAGTTCCCGCCGAACCGCCAGCGCCACGGCGCAGGGGGCACTTCACAGGTAACATCCACCCCCATGAAGATCATCATCTTGGGTGCTGGCCGCGTGGGCGAAAGCGTCGCGGAAAGCCTGGTTTCCGAACAAAACGACATCACGGTCATTGACCAGGATCCGGCACGCTTGCGCTTGCTTGAGGACCGGCTGGATTTGCGGGGGGTGGTGGGCAATGGCATCCAGCCGTCGGTGTTGCAAGAAGCGGGTGCGCGCGATGCAGACATGTTGATCGCCTGTGCCGCCGCTGACGAATCAAACCTCGTGGTGTGCAAGATCGCACACGATGTGTTCAACATCCCTTCCACCATCGCCCGCTTGCGGTCACCTGAGTTCGTCGAAGGCGATGAGCTGCTTGGCAAGAATGGCTTTTCGGTGGACCACGTGATCTGCCCCGAAGAGTCGGTGACGCGTTATATCCACCAACTCATCAGCTACCCCGAAGCCTTGCAAGTGGTGGAGTTTTCTCAAAAGCGCGCTTGTTTGATTGTGGTGCGTGCGGCTCATGGGGGCGCGTTGGTCGGTCATACCATCGGTGAGTTCAAAGACCGTTTTCCCCATGCCAAGATGCGGGTGGTCGCGTTGTACCGGCTCGATACCGAGATGGAAGCCACCAAGAGCACGCGCATTCTGGCGGGCGATGAGGTGTTTGTGCTGGCCGATGCGCAGAAGATCCGCCCCGTTCTGAACGCCATTCACAACACCGACAAACCTGTGCAGCGGGTCATGATCGCTGGGGGCGGCCGGGTGGGCTTGCGTCTTGCACGCAGCCTGATTGGACAGTGTGAGGTCAAGCTCATCGAGCGCGATAAAGCACGCTGTGAATACCTGGCCAGCCAATTGCCCTCCAGTATGTTGATCCTGCATGGTGATGGCGCCGACGAGGATTTGTTGCTGGAAGAAAACGTGGGCGAGATGGATCTGTTCCTGGCGCTCACCAGCGATGACGAAGACAACATCATGTCGGCCATGCTGGCCAAGCGCCTGGGGGCCCGGCGCGTGATGTCGCTGATCAACCGGCGCGCCTACGCCGACATGATGCAGGGCAGCACGATCGACATCGCCATTTCACCGGCCCAGACGGTCATCGGTGAGCTGCTCACGCACCTGCGCCGGGGCGATGTGGCTGCGGTGCACAGCCTGCGTCGCGGTGCGGCCGAGGCGCTGGAAGGCATCGCGCGCGGCGATTTCAAAACTTCGAAGCTGGTAGGGCGGCGGGTCGAGGAGATCAAGCTGCCCAAGGGCACCCGTATTGGTGCCATCGTGCGGGGCAAGGGGCGGGATTCGGTGGTCATGATGCCGCACCACGACACGCTGATCGAGGCCGATGACCACATCATCATCTTCATCCCCAACAAGCGCTTGGTGCGCGAGGTGGAAAAGCTGTTCCAGGTAAGCGCCACTTTCTTCGGTTGACTTTTCCACTGATCGCCGGCCCCATGCCTTTTCTGCGCATTTTCCCCGTGCTGGGTGCCATCACGATGGTTTTTGCCCTGACCATGCTGGTGCCCATGGGTGTCTCACTTTGGACGCACGACGGCGCCGGGCTTGCTTACCCGGAGGCCATGCTGGTGACTCTGTTGGCCGGTCTGGCGATGCGCTCGGCCGTGTGGCGGGTGGGCAAAGACGTGGACTTGCAGGCCCGCGATGGCATTCTGCTGGTGGGCCTGGCCTGGACGGTCTTGCCGCTGTTTGCGGCGCTGCCGCTCTGGATTTACTTCGGCACCGACACGGCCACGCCGCTGTCCTTCACCGATGGCTATTTTGAAGCGGTCTCTGCGCTGACCACCACCGGCTCCACCGTGCTCACCGGGCTGGACAAGCTGCCGGGCGCCATCAACCTGTGGCGCTGCTTCCTGCAATGGCTGGGCGGCATGGGCATTCTGGTACTGGCCGTGGCTATTCTGCCGATGCTGGGCATGGGGGGCAGTCAGCTGTTTCGTGCTGAGGCCACGGGCCCCATGAAAGACGCCAAGCTCACGCCGCGCATCACCGAAACGGCCAAAGGCCTGTGGACGGTGTATTGCCTGCTTTCGCTGGCCTGTGTGCTGGGTTACTGGCTGGCGGGCATGAGCGCGCTGGACGCCTGGACCCACATGTTTTCCACGCTCAGCCTGGGCGGGCTTTCTTCTCACGACGCCAGTTTTGGCTACTTCAAATCCCCGGCGCTGGAGTGGGTGGCGATCGTGTTCATGCTGCTGGCGAGTTGCAACTTTGCGCTGTACTTTGTGGCCCTGACCAAGCGCCAGCCGTCCCGAATCTGGAACGATCCCGAGTGGCGCGGCACGCTGGCGTTATCGGTTGGGGCCAGTGTGTTCGTTGCCGGCCTGTTGCTGGTCAAACACACCATGACCGACCCGTCGGAGGCCCTCAGGGTGGCTTTGTTCAACGTGGTGTCCGTCGCCTCAACCACCGGCTATTCAACCGTGGACTACACCACCTGGCCGGTCTTTGCGCCCCTGTTCATGATCATGCTGTCCGGGGTGGCCACCAGCGCCGGCTCTACGGGGGCGGGTATCAAGATGGCGCGCATGGTGATGCTGCTCAAGCAGGCGCGGCGGGAAATGGCGCGCATCATCCACCCCCGCGCGGTGAATCCGGTGACCCTGGGTGGTCATGTGGTGCCGGATCGCACGATTTTCGCCGTTTTGGGGTTCATGCTGGTGTACGGCGGGGTGATCATTGGGCTGACCATGATTCTGCTCTTGACCGACATGCCGTTTGACACGGCCTTCACCGCCATTGTGGCCAGCGTCAACAACATGGGGCCAGGGCTCAATGAGGTCGGCCCTGCCGGCAACTACGCCGGCCTGACCGATTTCCAGACCTGGGTGTGCACCCTGGCCATGATTCTGGGCCGGCTGGAGATGCTGTCTTTCCTCGTTTTGTTCACGCCCGGTTTCTGGCGCAAGTAGGCGCTCAACGATGTATTCGCTGTTTCCAGTTCTCAACATTTTTTCACGCATCCTGTTCGCGTTCGCTTTTGTGTTCATCGTGCCGCTGGCCTGGGCCTGGAGCGAAGACCACGTGCAGTACCGGTTTGTGTGGGAGGCCGCGATGGCCTTCGCGGCCTTGAGCGGTCTGGCGCTGTGGGCGCTGACGCGAAGGCACACCCGCGAACTGCAGGCCCGGGATGGCTTCCTGCTGGTGAATCTGGTGTGGATCGTCTTGCCCGCCTTCTCAGCATTGCCGATGATGTTCATCGTGCCCGACATCACCTGGACCAAGGCCTATTTCGAGGCCATGAGCGCGCTCACGGCCACTGGCGCCACCTCCCTGGATGGACTGGATGCACTGCCGATATCGGTCAACGTATGGCGCTGCTTCCTGCAACTGGTGGGTGGGCTGGGCATCATGCTGCTGGTGGTGGCGGTGTTGCCCATGTTGGGCCTGGGCGGCTACCAGATCTACAAGGCCGAGACACCCGGACCCATGAAAGATGCCAAGTTCACACCGCGTATTTCAGAAACGGCGCGTGGGCTGTGGGGGGTGTATTTTGTGTTCTCGGCCGCTTGCATGCTGGCCTACCGCTGGGCTGGCATGAGCTGGGCCGATGCGTTCATGCACATGTGCACAACCATGGGGCTGGGGGGCTTCTCTTCGCACGACGCCAGCATGGGTTACTTTGATTCGCATGCCGTCGAGGGCGTGGCCACGGTCTTCATGGCGCTGGCGGGCATCAGTTTTCTGCGTTACTTCATCATGGTGCGCAGCCGTTCGCTGATGCCGGTCTTGCGGGACCGCGAAATCCAGACCTACCTGGCGGTGCTGCTCACCGCTATAGCGCTGATTGCCAGCCTGTTGGCGGTCAATGGTGTGGTCGACAGTTTTCCCGAGGCCTTGCGCACGAGCGCCTTTCATGTGCTGTCGCTGGCGACCACCACCGGTTACGCCTCAACCGACTACACCAGCTGGCCAGTGTTCGCGCCGGTGTTGCTGATGTTCCTGGGCTGCTTTGTGTCGTGCGCAGGGTCTACCGGCGGCGGCATCAAGATGGTTCGCATGGTCTTGCTGATCAAGCAGGCCCGGCGCGAGCTGGTGCGCATCATCCACCCCCGCGTGGTGAATCCGGTGACCTTGGGCGGCGTGGTGTTGCCCATGTCGGTCATGACGGCGACCTTTGGCTTCATGCTTATTTATGGCGCCACCACCATGGGGCTGACCATGGTGCTGCTGTTCACCGGACTGGACATCGTTACGGCCTTCTCGGCTGTGGTGGCCACGGTCAACAACATCGGTCCAGGTCTGGGCGAAGTGGGCCCGGCCAGCAACTACGGCGTGTTGAGCAATTTCCAGATCTGGGTGCTGACCTTTGCCATGTTGCTCGGGCGTCTGGAATTGTTGTCGGTGCTGGTGCTGTTCACGGGCCGATTCTGGAAGAAATAGAGCGGGTGGGCCCCCACGCTCCGCCACTGCGTGGGTCGCTGCCCCCCCGAGGGCGTTGATTCACCTTGGGGCGGCCCGGCGGTGGGTCTACCCCCGCGCCGGGCCTGCTGCGCGACCCGTCACCCCTTCAAGGGGGCAACGTAGGCCGACTGGCGGAGCCAGACCGGTGGCATTCTGGATTTGGGACACACGTTACGGTGAGGCTTGCTCATCGTGCGTTTTAGCCACTCCGCTCTTGCGGCCTCTCTGTTGTGCAACCTGTCACGCCCATGAGGAGGCAACACTGATTGAAACGGGTTGGGTGCTGGGTGGGCGGTACCATTGTCATTCGACCTTTTGCCTGTTCAAACCCGAAAGACACACCATGCCCATCACCAAAAGCGCCGAGGCGCTGGTCGCCGAGGCCACGGCCCAGATCACCACCTATTCGGTCGCGCAAGTGGCGGAGCGTCTGGCTTCCGATGCGCGGCTGCAGGTGGTGGACATCCGCGATCCGCGGGAGCTGGAACGTGAGGGCACCGTGCCGGGGGCGCTGCTGGCGCCGCGTGGCATGCTGGAATTCTGGGTGGATCCCGGGTCGCCCTATTTCAAGCCGGTGTTTGCTGACGAGAGCAAAGAGTTTGTGCTGTTTTGCGGAGCGGGCTGGCGGAGCGCGTTGGCCACCAAAACCTTGCAAGACATGGGTATGCGCAATGTGGCGCACATTGACGGGGGGTTTGGTGCCTGGGTGAAAGCCGGGGCGCCCACCGAAACCCTCGAAGCCCACAAGGCGCGGCACGCCGCCCGCAAGGCTTCGTGAGTTCGTCTTGCCTTTGTGGACGTCTGAATGGCCGGGGGCAACCCATGGCCTTTGATGCCTGTTGTGGCCGCTATCTCGATCACGACACCCCTGCGCCCGATGCCGAAAGCCTGATGCGTTCCCGCTACAGCGCCTTTGCTCTGGGCCGGGAGCCCTACCTGCTGGCCACCTGGCACCCTTCCACGCGACCCGCTTCGCTGGCGCTGGAGGCTGGCGTGAAATGGCTGGGGCTCGAGGTTCGGCTGCACAAGTCGGTGGGTGAAGACCATGCCGAGGTGGCTTTCGTGGCGCGCTCGCGGCTGGGTGGGCGGGCCCAGCGCCTGCAGGAGCACAGCCGGTTTGTACGTGAAGACGGCCGGTGGCTGTATGTGGATGGAGACCTGATTTGAGCTTGGTTCAATTTGAGGCGGTGTTGTTTGACTGCGATGGTGTGCTGGTGGACAGCGAGCCCATCACCAATGGCGTGCTGCGCCAGATGCTGGGCGAAGCGGGCTGGGCGCTGAGCCAAGCCGAATGCGAACGCATTTTCATTGGCAAGGCCGTGCGCGACGAGCGCGCGCGCATCGAGCAAGAAACCGGGCAGCCGCTGACCGAAGCATGGATGCTGGCCTTTTATGTCCGGCGTGATGAGCGCTTGCGCGCCGAGCTGAAAAACGTGGCGGGCGCGCTGGAAGCGGTGATTGCCGCCCATGGCCACACGGCAGGGCGCATCGCCTGTGCTTCGGGCGCCGACAAAGCCAAGGTGGTGATGCAGATCCAGATGGCCGGCATGGCGCCGTATTTCGAAGACCGCATCTTCAGCGGTCACGACCTGCAGCGCTCCAAACCCGCGCCTGATGTGTACCTGGTGGCCGCCGCCCATGTGGGCGTTCCGCCTGCGCGGTGCCTGGTGATTGAAGACACCGCCACTGGCGCACAAGCCGGCCTGGCCGCGGGCGCCACCGTGTGGGGCTATTGCCCCCAGGGCCATGGGCACGCGTTTCAGGGCCTGGGCGTGGCGCGCGTGTTTGAGCACATGGACGCACTCACCGCTGCACTGAACCACAAGACTTCTCATGGGAATTTGATCTGATGATTCGACGTTTGTTTTTGGCCGCGATGGCGGCCTCTGTTTCGATGGCGCTGCTGGGTTGCGGCACCGTGTCCACGCCCAAGGTGCAGGCCCAGTTGAGCGGCAAGTCCATCACGGTGGTCAGCCTGGTGGGCGAAACCGTTCAGCTCTCCTGGCGCGGCGCCACCGTGTTCAACAACGAATTCGGCGAAGCCCGCGTGCCCGACTGGGGGCTGCGCACCCGCATCGAAGACAAGGCCGTGGCCACGCTCGAAGCGTCCGGGCGGTTTTCCACGGTCAAGCGCGCCCAGGTGTCGGCCACCCGCCGCGAAGACGCCATGAAGCAGATCAGCGATCTGAACACCGGTTCCAGCCACGTGCTGCTGATCTCGCCCAATGTATCGGGTGACAGCATCTTTGAGACGGCCGTGGGCTTTGCGGGACTGGGTGTGGCCCAGCGCAGCATGATGCGGCTGCTGCCCAAGTCAGCCGCCCATGCTTCCTTGAAAGCCGATCTGGTGGCGCTGGGCACTTTCGACAACGTGATCGCCCAAAGCGTGAGCGCCAACGCCCAGCGGGTGCCTGCGCCCGCCCTGCTGATCGGCCCGCGCCTCAACCCCGACACCACTGGCGCCGTTCGCGATGCCCTGCAGGTACAGGTGGATGCGGTGGTGCAAAGTTTGTTAACGCAGATGGGACTGGATCAGCCCATTGCCTCTGTCGCAGGTCAGGCGCCTGTCGCTTTGACTCCCGGCCAGTTGCCGCTGCCAAACAAGGAAACGCCGTCAACCGCCCAGACCTCGGCGGTGCCTGATGCAGGTGTTCAAGCTGGCGGAGCGCTGGCACCGCTCAGCCCCGTGCAGTGATGGCGGGTTGACCGGTAGGAGGACCTGCGCCTGGGCCAGGGCCTGCCGTCGAAC
This sequence comes from Hydrogenophaga sp. PAMC20947, assembly GCF_004795855.1. Taxonomy (NCBI): domain Bacteria; kingdom Pseudomonadati; phylum Pseudomonadota; class Betaproteobacteria; order Burkholderiales; family Comamonadaceae; genus Hydrogenophaga; species Hydrogenophaga sp. PAMC20947. Next base: position 3,115,404 of record NZ_CP039252.1, on the reverse strand, counting down.
CAGGCTCCGATATGGCCACCTGTGCGGCCCGTTTGGGTCGATGCCTGCTGGGCAGCCAGGGGCGCTGCGCAAGCTGGTCACCACCACCACCGCTCACGGCCCCAAGGGCATGCCCAGTGGGGGGTGATGATGCCGCTTCCCGGCTGGCTGCGTCGGCTTGGAGGCCACGTTCGGCCAAGCTGTAGCCCCGAAGGTCTGGTTTATATTCGTTCACGCCGGCCGAACGCTGGATGGCAAGGCTAGTGGCGCGGGGCTGACCCTGAAAAGCACAAGCCGATTCTGACGAAGGCTGGAGAACCGTAGACATGCATGAAATCATCTGCCCACACTGCAACAAAGCCTTCAAAATTGATGAAGCCGGATACGCGGACATCCTGAAGCAGGTTCGCGACGGCGAGTTTGAGCAGCAGTTGCACGATCGCCTTGAGCTGGCGGAGCAAGACAAGCGGAACGCCGTCGAGCTGGCCGAAACCAAGGTTGCCAGCGAGCTGCAGAAAGCTGCAACCATCAAAGACGCGGAGATTCAGCAGCTGAAGTCCATGCTCGATGCAGGTGAAGTCGCCCGGAAGCTCGCCGTGGCCGAGGCCCTGGGGGCCGTCGAAAAAGAGCGCGACGCGCTTGCGAACCAACTGGAGCAGGCCAAGCATGACAAGCGGGCCGTTTCCGATCTGGCCGAGGCGAAGCTGGTGAACGCACTGCAGCAGGCTGCCGCGACGAAGGATGCGGAGGTCCAGGGCTTGAAGGCCCGATTCGACGCCGCCGAGGTGGCACAGAAGCTCGCGATCAACGAGGCCGTCGCTGCGGTCGAAAAAGAACGGGACGGACTGAAAAACGGCCTCGAGCGGGCGGAGCTTGAGAAGCAGCTCGCCGAAAAATCGCTCAAGGACAAGTACGAAACACAGATCAAGGACCGCGACGACGCGATCGAGCGGCTCCGCGACATGAAGGCCCGCCTTTCAACCAAAATGGTGGGCGAGACCCTGGAGCAGCACTGCGAAACCGAGTTCAACCGCATTCGCTCGACAGCGTTTCCGAGGGCCTATTTCGAAAAAGACAACGACGCACGCACAGGTAGCAAGGGCGACTACATCTTTCGCGACGCGGACGAAGCGGGTACCGAGATCGTTTCGATCATGTTCGAAATGAAGAACGAAAGCGACCGCACCGCGACGAAGAACAAAAACGAAGATTTCCTGAAGGAGCTCGACAAGGACCGCAGTGAGAAGGGGTGCGAGTATGCCGTGCTGGTCTCTTTGCTTGAGCCCGACAGCGAGCTCTACAACACGGGGATCGTCGATGTGTTCCACCGTTTCCCGAAGATGTACGTGGTTCGGCCGCAATTTTTTCTGCCCATCATCACGCTGCTGCGGAACGCGGCGCTGAACTCGCTCAAATACAAGTCGGAGCTGGCGCTCGTCAAAGCGCAAAACATCGACATCACCAACTTCGAAACCGAGCTCGAAACCTTCAAATCTGCATTCGCGAAGAATTACGACCTCGCCTCCCGGCGCTTCCAGACGGCCATCGACGAGATCGACAAGTCGATCGACCACCTGCAGAAGACGAAGGAAGCCTTGCTCGGGACCGATCGGAACCTTCGTCTTGCGAATGACAAAGCACAAGACGTGACCATCAAAAAGCTGAATCGGGGCAACCCGACGATGGCGGCCAAGTTCGCAGAGCTGAAGAACGATGGTCCACCCGATGCGGGGTGAGTCGACCCGATAGCGCGGGCGCGCCTCCCCTGTGCGCGTCGGGCTGCGGCCCTTTTAGCCGAACAGGCTCACACCTGGCGTGGCTTGCAAAGCTGGGCCATACTTACAGACTGCCTTGGCCTGTGTCGTCGTTTCACCTGGGTGGATTGCGCCTGCAGACTCAGTATGGAACTTTCCCGGAAACCGGTGTAGCCCATGGCTTTCTGGGTGCGCCAAAGGTTTTAGTATCGCGAGCATGGAATTTCTCGATCATTTGGCGACAATGCTCCATGGGCAAGTTCGCCGCAAGCATGAAAGGAATGGACGAGGATGGAATTGACGGATATCGCGGTAGACGCCTCTCAGCAATCACAGGAAAAAGACTACTTCATCACCCGCAACGGTAAGCGTTACGCGGGCGTTCACCTGCTGATCGATCTGCATGGCGCGTCGCACCTCAGTGACATTGCGTACATCGAAAAGACCATGCGCCGGTGTGTTGAAGCATCGCGAGCCACGCTTTTGCACATTCACCTGCACCGCTTTGAGCCCGATGGTGTGAGTGGTGTGGCCGTGCTCGCTGAAAGCCATATATCGGTGCACACCTGGCCTGAAAGCCGCTACGCCGCTTTTGATGTGTTCATGTGTGGCGACACCAGTCCAGAGGTTTGTATCGAAATCATGCGCGAGGCTTTTGAGGCCGAGCGTGTCGATGTACAAGAAATTTTAAGAGGCGAAGTCCATGAGTGAATTCAAATGGTGGCACGAACGCTCTGACGGGCACGGCATCACCACCTCGGTTGAGGTGAAGCTTCTGCATTCTGAGCAAAGCCCGTACCAGCTGATTGAAATCTACGATCACCAGTCCTTTGGCCGATTGCTTGTGCTCGATGGTTATATCCAGGCCAGCCAGGCCGATGAATTCATCTACCACGAGATGGCTGTACACGTGCCGCTCCTGGGGCGCGAACGCAAAGATGCATCGGTGCTCGTCATAGGTGGCGGCGAAGGCGGCATCGTGCGTGAAAGCCTCAAACACGATTTTGTGACGAGTGTCACCATGGTTGAGATCGACCAGCGTGTGGTGGATCTGGCGAAAGAATACCTGGCCGTCAACGGCGACTACAACGATCCGCGCGTTACGCTCATCATTGACAACGCCGCCAATTTTGTCAGCCAGGCCGTGAAGGACGGCAAACGCTACGACCTCATCGTGCTCGATCTCACCGAGCCGGTGGGTCCATCATCGTGCCTGTTCACGGAGCAATTCCTGACGGAAGTGGTTTCCCTGGTTTCGGAAACAGGCGTGATTCTCGACTCAGACAGCATCTATCTGTCAAAGACCGGCGGCGATTTTTTGCAAGAAGTCAGCGGTGATGGCGACAACCTGGTCACGGTGATGCAGCGCACCAAAATCTTGCCGCACATCGACGTCTACCACACCCATATTCCGCTGTACCCAGGCGCTGATTTTGGTTTCTTCCTCTACAGCCGCGATGGGGTTTCTTTGCGAAATCCCGTGAAAGCCTTTGAGGGAAAGCACTACAACGCCGAAGTGCACCAGGCCTCTTTTGCTTTGCCCAACTGGCAAAAAGAGTGGTTGATGCCCAAAGGCTGAAGACCATTCGCCGTGATTGATCAGGGCGCGATACCGCGCCTTGATCATCAATTTTTGCATTGTGGCGAGCGCGGGGGCTCAGTGGCGCTCCCGACTCTGAACGGCCTGAAGCCACATAGGCGTCGTCGTCCGACCGCTTGCTGAACTTGAAGCATCCAGCTCGATGGCTTGGCGATGAAGCAGCCAATGCCATGGGTTGCTCAATGCATGTCAGGGTGCAAGAACCAGGGGAGGTGGAGCAAGCTTTCCCTTCCTCCTTGCTCACGCCATTCAACCGATCCCAAAAAATTCGGACAGATCAGCCAGATCAAGCACGCCCAAGTCCCCGCGGGGGTCGGTCAAGGCAAGGGCCAGATAGCGCCCATTCTTCATATTGCCTGCACAGTTTATTTTTAGGCTATCTCTATCCAGATTGCAAATAGCCTGATGAGTCACTTCGGCAAACATGCCATCTGAGCCAGACAAATCCGCTGTGCCACTCATTCGTCGCGGACCATGCCCGCCTTGGCCCGCGCCGCATCAAGCGACCCGATGGGCAACCGCGCCAGCCTGCGCCCGAACCATCAACCATTCAAAGAAATGAACCCATGAAAACCCTCTACCGCAAGGCTTGCGCCAAAGGCGCGATTGCAGTGGCCTTGGCCGCGTCGTTCGGCGTGGCTTCGGGCGGGGTTGACATGACCCGCATCAGCAAAGATGCGCTGGTCAAAGCGCCAGAAACCGTGGATTGCACGCTGGAAAACGGCGCGGCAACCCAGTGTGTGAAATGGGTTGTCAGATACCAACCCAAGAACCTGAAAACGGGTCCTTTTTGCCCTGAAACGCTCACGGACGAGGGCGGCATCTGGAATTGGGATGGAGAGCAACCGGGTCTCTACCGCATTGATGAACAGTTCCTGACCATGCTGGAAACGCAGGGCTACAAGTTCTATGACGCCGATGGCAAGGTGCACATCACCGACCCTCGCACGGCCCAGCCCGCGGGGAACAATTCCTGTCTTTCAGCTTCGGTGGATACATCGGTGGAAATGACGGTTTTGTTGCCGGTGTCGCCGGTGAAAGCCGCCAAGCCCACCGGTCTGGGCACGGTGGCCAAAGTCGGGTTGGCGTTGGATGGCGTGCCCATCTTTGCGGACGCACCTTCTGTGCTGAAAACCGGGCACATGCCTGCGCTCGATACCTGCGGAGGCCATGTGGACCCAGGCGGCTGGTACCACTGGCATGCCACGTCCACCGACATCAACACCGTGTTCGAACACGATCATGTGGACGCTTCCTGTGCCTTGGCGCAAAAAGCCGATGCCCTGTTTGCGTATGCGTTTGATGGCTATGCGATCTACGGCAGCGTTGACAGCGATGGCAAAGTGCCAAGCAACCTCGACGCCTGCAACGGACACACAGGACCCACCCGGGAAGTCCCCGACGGGGCCTACCACTACCATGCTTCGCTCAAATTCCCCAACCTGCCGACCTGCTTGAGCGGTGTGGTGGCCAAGAACAATTTTTCGACCAATGCCAAGCAAGGTATCGGTGCCCCGGGTGCCCCGGGTGGCCCAGGTGCAGGGGGGCCGGGTCAAGGTACGCCCCCGGGTTTTGACGCTGCGGCCAAGAGGCTGGGGGTTTCACAAACCGATTTGCTGAGCGCGGTCAGGAAAAACGGGGGGAGGCAGCTCGACACGGCCGCTGCCGCAAAAGACCTCGGTGTGACCGAAGCTGCCCTGAACGCAGCCCTCCCTCGGCCACCGGGCCAATAACGCTTGGCGCCGCGGCGCGCCGAACGGCGCGCGCCGTTGCCGCGAAGCACCTCATGGTTCATACATAAAAAGGAAAACCCGCATGGAAAAAGAACTGACCTACGGCGCAACCTCGCGCATCAACCACTGGGTCATTGCCATCGCGATGATGGGGATGCTTGGGTTCGGCCTCTATCTTGAGTTTGGCGGCCTGGCGCGCGAGGCCAAAGGGCCTTTGATCGGTATCCACAAAGCCATCGGCGTGTTGATCTTGATCTTCGGCCTGTGGCGCGTGACTTGGCGCCTGCTCAAAGGGTTCCCGGCACCCGCGTCGAACATGCCCGCCTGGCAAGACATGGCGTCGAAGTTTGCTCACTGGATGCTGCTGGCCGGTGTCGTCGTGATGCCCGTGTCGGGTCTTGTGGGCTCTCTTTTCGGTGGCAGGGCTGTTTCCGTCTTCGGCCTGTTTACGCTCCCGGCGCAGGCCAAGATCGAATGGCTGCAGTCGTTCAGCGGCGGCGTACACGGGTTGTTCGGCAAGGCGCTGGCCGTCATCGTGGTGATTCATTTTGCCGCCGCGCTGAAGCACCACTTCATCGACAAAGACGCCACCTTGTCGCGCATGCTGCGGTCGACCTCGAAAGGCGACCGCGCAACCAAGGGGTAGTCAAGCGCTGATCATCGGCGTGACCGCGACCGCAGCGTCGTGCCGTCGCTCAGCGGCTCTCTGTGTACCCAGCTCAGGGCCGGTTGCGCGAGCCGCCCCAAACAAGAGAGCCATTTTCATCAGCCTGCGCAGTCGGCACGCCTGGTTGCGCAGCCGTTTGCGATGTTGTCGGTGCAGAGGGCAGTCGGGCGCTTAAAGTCATCGTCGACACCCTTGGCCGTGCCGGCCCGTTCGACCGCCTGCCACAGCGCCGCCGACATTGTGAAAAATGCTTCGGGCGAGTTGGCGTGCTCAATCCATGCGCTGGTTTGGTGGCGCTGATCGGAAGTCCGCAATGCAAGGTTCAGCATCTCGTCAACTGTTTTCATCACGTGATCAGGTCGGTATTGGCACATGCCATGCGTCCCCGTGGTCGGGCCATGCGGGGACAGTTCCCATGCTGTCATGTATGAAGGTCGTGGTACGGCCAGAAGCCGTCGATGGTCACGAGTAGCTTCCAGACAGACTTGGTTTGTCCCGCCCTTGGGGCAGCAAGCAGGGGAAGCCACCAGAACGTGCAAACACGGGGACACGTGACGGAGAACGGAGTGTCTTTCCTCGCGTCCACAGACTCTGGGCCAATCACGTTTGATCTGATCCAGATCACGCCCAGCATCGATCTGGAGCCTCTATTCCGCCACGGTGCCTTCAAACACGCCTCCGCCGTATCCACCCCTCAGCCCTCAGCCCTCAGCTGAAGTGTCAGGAGTCGTTTTCCCAGTTCTGCTGGTCACAGTGTTGCGCTGGCTGCTGTGCCATTTGGGTACCCAACTTCAACACCTGTCGGCGGAGTTTGTCGAGGGTACCTGCGGATCGCGAAACGCATCAGCGTCGCGATCCGTCGCTCGGCATCAATGCAGCGGAGCGCAGCTACTTGACTTGGGCCAGCTCCTTTTCGAATCGGTCCTTGTTCATGACGAACTTCGCCGACTCCATGCTGGCGGCCCTGTTCGCCTCCTCCAGGTTGACCGGCTTGCCGACCTGGATGACTCCGACCATCCCCATCATCTTGTGCGCCACGCACGCATAGAGGTAGATTCCATCCGTGTCCAGCGTCACGCGCATTTCCTTGTCTGCCGCACCGGACCAAGCATGCGCTCCGGCAGGAACCAGCAGGGAAACCGAGCTATGTCCTCCCTTTGTCATTGGCTCGAAAATGATAGTGTCACCGACCTTGGCTTTCACGAAGCCCGGCTCAAAGGCAAGAGGCCCTGAAGCGGTGGTATCCAGCATCTTGATGCGGATCTCATCTGCTTTTGCACTCTGGAAAGCGGCGACTGCAACCAGTGCAATGCAGAGCCGCCTGCCGAGCTCGCCGGCCGCGATCTTGGTTCCGTTCATGTTGCATGCCCTTTCACCGGTTCGAGTTGATGTACCAGCCGCATTTCACGACCAATCCGCGGCTCCAGCGATTTCCACCTGGTGCCTGGTGACGTCGCCACAGGCGTTTATGGTACCGCTCGTTGAATGGCAGCTTCACGGCACCCAATTTCCCGCGAACTGCATCAGCAATGGGTCGGAAGCAGATATCCCTTCATTGCCCTCCCCCCCGCCATTCCCCAGGCGACACCCCTGTCCAGCCCTTGAACGCCCGGCTAAAACTCTTTTCATTGCGAAACCCCACGGCCTGGGCCACTTGTTTGATCGGCCGCTGGCTGCGTTGCAGCAGTTCCATGGCGCGGGTGCGGCGCACGTCGTCCTTTAATGCTTGCAGCGTGGCGCCTTCGTCTAACAAATGGCGGTGCAGGCTGCGGGGCGAGAGGTTGAGCAGGGCGGCGAGTTCTTCGGCGTTGCGGGTGGCTTCGGGCTGTGCCAACAGCGCTTGGCGCACGCGTTGCACCAGCAGGCGGTCGCGGCGGTAGGCGAGCACGGTGAGCGGCAGCGCGTGTTGCAGCATCTGGTTCATGGCGGCTTCGTCGCGCCGAATGGGCAGGGCGAGGTAGCGTGCGTCGAACACCAGGGCGGCATGGCTTTGGCCGAAGCTGCTGGGGCCATCAAACAACACCTGGTACGACGCCACATGGCTGGGCGCCTCAAATGGAAACTGGGCGCCCAGCAGCGGAATGCGCGAGTCCACCAGCCAGCAGGCGAAGCCCAGGATGTTGCGCAGTACCGAGACCACACCAAACTCGCCGGGCTGGGCCGGGCTGGTGTGGGCGGCGCGCAGCTCGATGCGGGCGGTGGATGTGGCTTCGTCTGCTTGAATGCTGAGTTTGACGTCGTCGGTCAGCAGCCCGTGGTGGCGGCACCAGCGTTTGAGTGCCAGGCCCAGTGTTGGAGCCGAGAGCGAGGCACGGGCCAGCATGCCGTAGCTGCCCCAAGGCAAGGCGCGCCGAAAGCAGCCCAGGGCCTCGTCGTTCAGTTCGCGCATGGCAGCGTCTGAGATGGCTTCCATCTGGGCGGCGGTGATGCGGGCTTCGGGGTTGTTGACTTGATCTGGCGCGATTTGTGCCAAGGCCAAGGCGCCGGCCGGATTCAGGCCCCGTGTCGCGTAGGCTCTGGCCATGGCAGCCACAAATGCCATCGGGGTTAAGGCGGGGGCAGATCGTAGGCTGGAGGCGGAGCGCGATAAGGGCATTCAGGGAGTGTGCAGATATGTGGCGCGATTTGCAACCCATCTGGCCGCCCAAGATCGCAAGCGGCGCCTAAGCTTGCAGGGTTGCGGCCGGTCATGGTTTCATGCAGGCTGCTTTTAAGCACCGTCAGTAGAGGAGACCCGCTGTGACCGAAGCCAACCGTTCCACCGCCGCGACGACCACCCACGCCGCCCCGCTCTCAACGAGCATGGCCCGAGGCGCCACCGATGTGCCGCTGATCGAGTTGACCCTGGGCGCCTGTTTCGACGCCATGGTGAAGCGCCAGCCCGACCACGAGGCGCTGGTCAGTGTGCACCAGGGGCAGCGGCTCACTTACAGCGCGCTGCAGACCGAGGCCCGCCGCCTGGCGAGCGCCTTGCTCGGCCTGGGCCTGGTGCCCGGCGACCGCGTGGCGATCTGGTCGCACAACAACACGGAATGGGTGCTGATGCAGCTGGCCACGGCCGAAGTGGGCCTGATTCTGGTGAACATCAACCCGGCCTACCGCACCAGCGAGGTGGAGTACGCGCTCAACAAGGTCGACTGCAAGCTGCTGGTGACCATGCCGCGCTTCAAGAGCAGCGATTACCTGGGCATGTTGCGCGAGCTGGCGCCCGAGTGGAAACACGGCGAACCAGGCCGTCTGGAAGCGCAGCAGCTCCCGCATCTGCACACAGTGGTGTGGATCGATGTGGCGGGGCAGGGTGACGACGAGCCCGGGTTGATGCGTTTTTCCAGCCTGCTGGCGCGGGGCGACGCCAGCGATCCGCGCGTGGCCGAGGCGGCGGCCCAGCTGAAACCCACCGACCCGATCAACATCCAGTTCACCAGCGGCACCACCGGTTTCCCCAAGGGCGCCACGCTGACGCACCGCAACATCCTGAACAACGGCTTTTTCAATGGCGAGTGCATGAAGCTCACGCCGGCCGACCGGTTGTGCATTCCGGTGCCGCTGTACCACTGCTTTGGGATGGTGCTGGGCAACCTGGCCTGCCTCACGCACGGCTCCACCATCGTTTACCCGTGCGACGCCTTTGACCCGCTCTCCGTGTTGCAGACGGTGCAAGACGAAAAATGCACCGGCCTGCACGGCGTGCCGACGATGTTCATCGCTGAGCTGGACCACCCGCGCTTCAAGGAGTTTGATCTGTCCACGTTGCGCACCGGCATCATGGCCGGCTCGCCGTGCCCCACGGCGGTGATGCAGCGGGTGGTAGACGACATGCATTTGTCTCAAATCACCATCGCCTACGGCATGACCGAAACCAGCCCGGTCAGTTGCCAGAGCAGCACCGACACGCCGCTGGACAAGCGCGTGGCGACCGTGGGCCAGGTGCAGCCGCACCTGGAGGTGAAGATCGTGCACCCCGAGACTGGCGAAATCGTGATGCCGGGCGAGCGTGGCGAGCTGTGCACACGCGGTTATTCGGTGATGCATGGTTACTGGGACGACCCGGCCAAGACGGCCGAGGCCATCGATGCCGAAGGCTGGATGCACACCGGCGACCTCGCCACCATGGACACCGAGGGCTACGTCAACATCGTTGGTCGCATCAAAGACATGGTGATTCGCGGTGGCGAAAACATCTACCCGCGTGAAATCGAAGAATTCCTTTACCGCCACCCGGCCGTGCAAGATGTGCAGGTGGTGGGCGTGCCCGATGTGAAGTATGGCGAAGAGTTGTGCGCCTGGGTGGTGATCAAGCCTGGGCAGACGCTGACCGACGAGGTGTTGCGCGAATTCTGCAAAGGCAAGATCGCCCACTACAAGGTGCCGCGTTACATTCGTTTCGTGTCCGATTTCCCGATGACCGTGACCGGCAAGATCCAGAAGTTCAAGATTCGCGATGCGATGAAAGAACAGCTGGGTTTGGCCGAAGACCGAACCGCATGAGCTGTGAAAATCCCCTGCGCGGCTTCGCTCGCCTTGCAGGCCGAGACACTGCCAGAGGCCGTGCCTCTTCGGACTGTCCAAGTCTGCGCGAACAGGCTTGGAGCCGCGATCCTCGGCCCCTTTGCGGGGGACCCCGCTGGTGGCCCGTCGAAGCCGGTTCCACGGCGTGTGCTGGCTAGTATTTGTGGCGCGCTGAAGGCGCAGTGATCCGCTGAACCCTGGAAAAATTCAAATGACCATTCTCGAAACCCAACTCAACGCCCGCTCTGCCGATTTTCAGGCCAATGCCGCCGCCATGCGCACGGTGGTGGACGATCTGAAAGCCCAGATCGAGAAAGCAACCCTGGGCGGTGGTGAGGCTGCGCGCGCCAAGCACACCGGCCGCGGCAAGCTGTTGCCGCGTGACCGCGTGCAGATGCTGCTTGATCCCGGCACGCCGTTTCTGGAGCTGAGCCCATTGGCGGCATTGGGCATGTACCCCGACCGCGATGGCAGCGACAGCGCACCGTGCGCTGGCGTGATTGTGGGCGTAGGTCGGGTGAGTGGTGTGGACTGCATGATCGTTTGCAACGACGCCACGGTGAAGGGCGGCACCTACTACCCACTCACGGTGAAGAAGCACCTGCGCGCGCAGGAAGTGGCGCAACAGAACGACTTGCCGTGTATCTACCTGGTGGACTCGGGCGGTGCCAACCTGCCGAATCAAGACGAAGTGTTCCCCGATCGCGACCACTTCGGCCGCATCTTCTTCAACCAGGCCAACATGAGTGCGCAGGGCATCGCCCAGATCGCCGTGGTCATGGGTTCGTGCACGGCGGGCGGCGCCTATGTGCCTGCCATGAGCGATGAAACCATCATCGTGAAAAACCAGGGCACGATTTTTCTGGGCGGCCCGCCGCTGGTGAAAGCCGCCACGGGCGAAGTGGTGACGGCCGAAGACCTGGGCGGCGGCGATGTGCACACCCGCCTCTCGGGCGTGGCCGATCACCTGGCACAAAACGATTTGCACGCCATTGCGCTGGCCCGCCAGGCGGTGAAAAACCTCAACGCGCGCAAGACGCCGCCCATCGCCACCATTGATCCGGTGGCGCCCAAGTACCCTGCCGAAGAGCTGTATGGCGTGATCCCCACCGACACCCGCAAGCCGTTTGATGTGCGTGAAATCATCGCCCGCATCGTCGATGGCTCCGAGTTCGACGAGTTCAAGTCGCGTTTCGGTACCACGCTGATCTGCGGCTTCTCGCGCATCGAAGGCATGCCCGTGGGCATCATCGCCAACAACGGCATTTTGTTCAGCGAGTCGGCGCTCAAGGGCGCGCACTTCATCGAGCTGTGCTGCCAGCGCAAGATTCCCCTGGTGTTCCTGCAGAACATCACCGGCTTCATGGTCGGCCGCAAATACGAGAACGAAGGCATCGCACGCAACGGCGCCAAGATGGTGACCGCCGTGGCCACCGCCGCCGTGCCGAAATTCACTGTCATCATCGGCGGCAGTTTCGGCGCTGGCAACTACGGTATGTGCGGCCGCGCCTTTTCGCCGCGCTTTCTCTGGATGTGGCCCAACGCGCGCATCTCGGTCATGGGCGGCGAGCAGGCAGCGAGCGTGCTGGCCACTGTGAAGCGCGATGGCATTGAGCGCAAAGGCGGGCAATGGAGCGCCGAAGAAGAGGCCGCATTCAAGGCGCCGATCAAGGAGCAGTACGAGGTGCAAGGCCACCCCTACTTCGCCACGGCACGCCTGTGGGACGACGGTGTGATCGATCCGGCCGACACGCGCCGCGTACTGGCGCTGGGGCTTTCCGCTTCGTTGAACGCGCCGATTCCCGAGACCAAGTTTGGCTTGTTCCGCATGTAAGCCCCAGGGAGGAACCACCATGGATGCACATGCCCATTTCGCCAGTCTTGCGCGCTACAACGTGTGGGCCACGGCTCGCTTGCTCAAGGCGCTGGCGCCCGTTCCCGAGGTCGAGTACCGGCGCGACGTTGGCCTGTTTTTCAAAAGCATCCATGGCACGCTGAACCACCTGCTGGTGGGCGAACACCAGATCTGGTACGCCCGGTTCGCTCAGGGGGTGACGCCAGAGGGTGTGACTTTGGACATGGAAGCCGAGCCCGATCGCCAGCGATTGGCGCAGACGCTTTTGGATGGCGCTGCCAACTGGGCGCCGCTGATCGCCGGTTGGCCCGCGGCGCGGTTTGACCAGGCGCTGGACTACACCACGATGAAGGGTGTACCCGTCTCTTTGCCGTTTGCGGCCACGCTGGCCCATGTGTTCAACCATGGCACGCACCATCGGGGCCAAATCACGGCCGCATTGACCGCTTTGGGCCATGCCGGGCCTGAGTTGGACTTTGCCTACCTCCTGCACGACGAATCTACCGCAGAGAATTCACCATCATGAGCCAAGCGCTTCGCATAGAAACCTCGGGCACTGTGGCCCGCATCACCTTGTGCCGGCCCGAAATCCGCAACGCGTTCAACGACGAAGTCATCGCCGGGCTCACCGCTGCGTTTGTGGAGCTGAGCGCTCAAGATGCGGTACGCGCGATCGTGTTGGCTTCTGAAGGCCCGGCCTTTTGTGCCGGCGCCGATCTGAACTGGATGCGCCGCATGGCCGACTACACGCGCGAAGAAAACCTCGCCGATGCCGCCAAGCTGGCCGAGATGCTGCGCGTGATGTACGAATGCCCCAAGCCCACCATTGCGCGTGTGCAAGGCGATGTGTATGCCGGTGGCATGGGACTGGTCGCCGCATGTGACATGGCGGTGAGCGTGGACAGCGCCAACTACTGCCTGAGTGAAGTGAAGCTGGGCTTGATCCCGGCCACCATCAGCCCCTATGTGATCCGTGCCATGGGCGCGCGTGCGGCCCACCGCTATTTCCTCACCGCCGAACGCTTCAGCGCCCAAGAGGCCCACCGCATCGGCTTCGTGCACGAAGTGGTGGCCGCTGATGCGCTCGACGCCAAAGTGGATGAGTTGCTCAAGGCGCTCACCAGCGCCAGCCCCAACGCCGTGCGTGCCTGCAAGCAGTTGGTGCATGACGTGGCCGAGCGCGAGATCAGCGATTCGTTGATCGCGTCTACAGTGGCCGGCATCGCCGACATCCGCGCCAGCGAAGAGGGGCGCGAGGGCGTGATGTCTTTCCTTCAGAAGCGCAAGCCCGCCTGGCTCGATCGCTGAAGATTCACCGGTAAAGCCCGCCTCCCATGGACACACTCTGGACTTCCATCGTCAACGCGCTGCACGGCATGGGCCTGCACGTGGGCACCGGTGCGGTCAACGACGTGGGCGAACAAGTGGCCTCGGGGGTGAGCGCGGCCGCTGGGCAACTCGACATGCCCGGTTTGTTCGCACTCGCTGCGGCGCTGGGCTGGGCCAGTGGTTTCCGGCTGTACGCTGTGGTGTTTCTGGTGGGCTTGTCGGGTTCGATGGGCTGGATTCCGCTTCCTGAAGGGCTGCATGTGCTGCAGCACCCGGCCATGCTGGCGGGCAGTGGTTTCATGCTGTTCATGGAATTTTTCGCCGACAAGATCCCGGGCCTGGATTCGTTGTGGGACATGCTCAACAGCGTGATCCGCATCCCCGCCGGAGCGGCCCTGGCCGCCGGTGCGCTGGGTGCCGATGGCGGCACCATGGCACTGGTGGGCGCCTTGCTCGGTGGCGGTCTGGCCGCCACGTCGCAAGCCGCCAAAACCACCACCCGCGCGGCCATCAACACCTCACCCGAGCCCTTCACCAACATTGGCATGAGCCTGTTGGAAGACGGCATGGTGGTCGGGGCCGTCTGGCTGGCCACCAACCACCCGGTGGCCTTCGGCATCTTGCTGGTGATCGCGGTGGTGTTGATGTGGATCGTGACCTGGATGTTATTCAAGTTCTTGCGCGTGGTGTTCCGCCGCATGAGCGCTTTGTTTTCTGCTGCGCCTAAGGAAGCCTGATGTTCAAAAAAATTCTGATTGCCAATCGTGGTGAGATCGCTTGCCGTGTGGCTGCCACCGCCCGGCGCATGGGTGTGCGCACCGTGGCTGTGTATTCCGACGCCGATGCCAACGCCAAACATGTGGCCGCGTGTGACGAAGCGGTGCACATTGGCGGCAGCGCGCCCAAGGACAGTTACCTGCAATGGGAGCGCATCTTGCAGGCGGCGAAAGACACGGGGGCACAAGCCGTGCACCCGGGCTATGGTTTCCTGAGCGAAAACGATGCTTTTGCCGATGCCTGCGCCCAGGCCGGCCTGGTGTTCATTGGCCCACCTTCGTCGGCCATTCTGGCGATGGGGCTGAAGGCCGAATCGAAACGCCTGATGGAAAAGGCGGGCGTTCCGCTGGTGCCGGGTTACCACGGTGCCGACCAGGACCCGGCCCTGCTGCAGCGCGAGGCCGACGCAATAGGGTATCCCGTGCTCATCAAGGCCAGCGCTGGTGGTGGTGGCAAGGGCATGCGAGCGGTAGACAAAGCCGAAGATTTTGCGGCGGCGCTGGCCAGTTGCCAGCGCGAGGCGCGCAACAGCTTTGGCAGCGATGCGGTGCTGGTTGAAAAATACGTGCAGCGCCCGCGCCACATCGAGATCCAGGTGTTTGGTGACACCCACGGCAATTGTGTTTACCTGTTTGAGCGCGACTGCTCGGTGCAGCGCCGCCACCAGAAAGTGCTGGAAGAGGCGCCTGCACCCGGCATGACGGACAAGCTGCGCGCCGAAATGGGTGCGGCGGCGGTGGCGGCGGCCCAGGCTGTGAACTACGTGGGCGCTGGCACGGTGGAATTCATTGTTGAGCAGCCTGGTGGCTACGAAAAACCGGAAGACATGAAGTTTTTCTTCATGGAAATGAATACCCGCTTGCAGGTGGAGCACCCCGTCACCGAAGCCATCACAGGGCTTGACCTGGTGGAGTGGCAATTGCGTGTGGCTTCGGGCGAGCCGCTGCCGCTGAAACAGGAAGCGCTGCGCATCCAGGGCCATGCCATCGAGGCCCGCATCTGCGCTGAAACGCCCGACAACCAGTTCCTGCCTGCCACCGGCCGGCTTGATGTCTACCGCAAGCCTGCGTGCAGCACATTTGAGCGGGGCGCCGTTCGTGTGGACGACGGTGTGCGCGAAGGCGACGCCATCAGCCCTTTCTACGACTCCATGGTCGCCAAGCTCATCGTGCATGGCGCCACCCGCTCTGAAGCGCTGGCGCGCATGGACGCTGCGCTGGCTCAAACGCGCATCGTGGGCCTGTCCACCAATGTGCAGTTCCTGCGCTATGTGGTGGGCAGCATGGCTTTTGCGAGCGCGCAACTCGACACCGCCCTGATCCCCCGCGAGGCTTCGGCGCTGTTCGACCAGGACAGGGTGGGCCGACCCATGGCCGTGGCCGCCGCCGTGGCCCAGACGCTGCTGGGTGAGCGCGCCGGCGAAGGCACAGACCCCTTCTCCCGCACCGATGGCTGGCGGCCATACGGCCTGACTGTGCGCCGCTTTGATTTTGAGTACCGGGGCGAAGCGCTGAAGGCCCAGCTCACCTATGCACACGATGGCCAGCTGTTGCTGGCCGTGGGCGAAGCCGCTGCTTTGCCGATGGTGTTTGCCGAACAGGCGGGTGACAGCGGCTACACAATTGACCTGCAATTCAACGGCCAGCGCCAGACAGTGCAAACCTGGCAGCGCGCTGAGCTCGTGCATGTTTTTTGTGATCTGGGCGCCACCGTCATCACCGAAATCGACGCCCTGGCCCACGCCGGCGAAGTGGCCGCTGAAGGCGGCCGCCTCACCGCGCCCATGCCGGGCAAGGTGGTGTCGTTTGCGGTGAAGGCCGGCGATGTGGTGAAAAAGGGCCAGGCGCTGGCGGTCATGGAAGCCATGAAGATGGAGCACACCATCGCGGCCCCTGCCGACGGCACCGTGGCCGAGTTGCTTTACGCGCCAGGCGACCAGGTGGCCGAAGGCTCGGAATTGTTGACCTTGCAAATCGCGTGACACCCCCTGAAGCGACCGTTCGTTAAGCTCGGCGCATGAATATCACCTTTTGCTGTACCGGCACCAAACCTGAACCCTGGCTGAAAGGCCTGCGCGCGGCGTTTCCCGAAGCCACGGTCAACGTCTGGGCGCCTGGCGCCCCGCAGGCGGATCACGCCGTGGTGTGGGCGCCTCCTCAAGTATTTTTGGACGAGCAGCAGGCGCTCAAGGGGTTGTTCAATATCGGGGCCGGGGTGGACGCCTTGCTCAAGCTGCGCTTGCCGCCTCAAGCGAAAGTGGTTCGGCTGGACGACGCCGGCATGTCGGTGCAGATGGCCGAGTTTGTTTGCCACGCTGTGATCCGCCATTATCGGGAGCTGGATGGGTACGAGGCCGACATGGCCCAAGGGCAGTGGAGTTTTCGCAAGCCGCGTGAGCGGGCCGATTTTCCTGTGGGTGTGATGGGGCTGGGGGTGTTGGGCGAACGCGTGGCCAAGGCACTGGCCAGCTTTGAGTTCCCTGTGCATGGCTGGAGCCGCAGTCCCAAGTTGGTGGACGGTGTGGTGTGCCACAGCGGTGTCGATCATCTCAACAGTTTCCTGGCGTCTTGCCGCGTGCTGGTGAATCTGTTGCCACTGACCCCAGACACCGAAAACATTTTGAACCGCGATACGCTCTCTCGCCTGCAACCCGGGGGCTATGTGATCAATGTGGCACGTGGCGCGCATCTGGTGGACGAAGACCTGTTGTCGCTGATCGACAGCGGCCATCTGGCAGGCGCCGCGCTGGATGTGTTCCGCACAGAACCCTTGCCCGCTGAACACCCTTTCTGGACGCACCCCAAAGTCACCCTGTCACCCCACACCTCTGCGCGCACGCTGCGCAGTGAGACCATTGCCCAGATCGCGGGCAAGATCGCTGCCCTGGAGCGAGGTGAGGCCGTGGCGGGCATCGTAGACCCGGTGCGGGGCTACTGAGCGTATGAAACACCGGGTTTGTTTGGGATGCGGCGTTTGCGCAAGGGATTTCCTGCCATGAATGGTTTTTTTCGACGCCCACCGGTATGGGCTTTGGGAGGGGTGGCACTCGCTCTGGCGCTTGGCGCTTGTTCGGATCGGGCTGATCGCCCTGTCATGCGGAGCGCAGCGATGCCGGCGCCGGCCGAATCGCTGGGCAAGATGATGGCGGAGGCCCCTGCGGCTTTGTCTGCGGCGATGGACCAGGGTGGCGGTGACGCGGTGCTACAGCGCCATATTGCGGTGCGCCATGCGCTGGAGGTGGTGCTGCCTGCGGACCAGATCGCCGACGCCTGGAAAGCGGTGGCCGATACCTGCGCCCAGCTCGACTGCGAAGTGGTGTCGTCGTCCGTGCGCAAGGCGTTGCCGGATCAGCCCGGTGGCGCCGAACTGGACATGCGTGTGAACCCCAAGGATGCCCCGCAATTGCTGGGCAAACTCGAGGCGGCGGGCCGGGTGGCCTCGCACAACACCAGCAGCGAAGACAAGACCGCCCAGGTGGTCGATGTGGAGGCCCACATCAAGAACCGCACCGAGTTCCGCGACAGTCTGCGCGCCCTGTTGGTACAGGCGGGGGCCAGCCGAAAACTGTCGGACGTGCTGGAGGTGCAGCAGGCGCTGTCCCAAACCCAGGCCGAACTGGACAGCCAGGCGACCCAGCTCAAGCTGTTGATGCAGCAGACCACGCAGCAAAACGTGCAGGTTTCTTTCCGCCCAGAGGTGAGTCTGGTTCAAGGCCGGGCGGCCAACCCGATCTGGTCGGCGGTGCGCGGTGCTGGCCGGGTGATGTCGGACAGCGTGGCCGAGCTGATCACGCTGCTTGCGATTTTGCTGCCCTGGTTCCTGGTGTTGTTGCCGGTGGCCTGGATCTCCCGCCGCCTGTGGGTCAGGCGGGTGCGTTCTCGCAAGCCATCGGCCGACTGAATCGTTCATTTTTGAGAGGTATTCCATGTCTTTGCCATCCCGAGTCAAGCTGATCGATGTAGGCCCACGCGACGGCCTGCAAAACGAAAAGCAGCCAGTGCCAGCCGCTGTCAAGATCGAGCTGGTGCACCGATTGCAGGCCGCTGGCTTGAAAGAGATCGAAGTCACGAGCTATGTGAGCCCGAAGTGGGTGCCCCAGATGGCCGACAACCACGAAGTGATGGCGGGCATCACCCGCCAGCCCGGCGTGCGCTATTCGGTGCTCACGCCCAACCTCAAGGGGTTCGAGGCCGCGTTGCTCGACAAGCCCGATGAAATCGTGGTGTTTGGAGCCGCCAGCGAAGCTTTCAGCCAGAGGAACATCAACTGTTCCATCGCCGAGAGCATCCAGCGCTTTGCACCTGTGGTGGAGGCGGCCAAGGCCGCCGGCATTGCTGTTCGGGGTGCCATGAGTTGCACCGTGGGCTGCCCCTACGAAGGCGAAATCGCCCCTGAGCGCGTGGCCTACCTGGCTGGCCTGATGAAGGGCATTGGCATACAACGGGTCGATGTGGCCGACACCATCGGGGTGGGCACGCCGCTCAAGGTCAAGGCCGCGATCGAGGCGACCTTGAAACACTTCGCGCTGGGCGATGTGTCGGGCCATTTCCATGACACCTATGGCCAGGCCTTGTCCAACACGCTTGCAGCGTTGCAGATGGGGATCTGGAATTTCCAGTCATCGGTGGCGGGCTTGGGCGGTTGTCCCTATGCCAAAGGCGCTACCGGCAACGTCGCCAGCGAAGACGTGGTTTACCTGCTGCACGGCATGGGCATTGATACCGGCATCGACCTCGACGCCCTGGTGGACGCAGGCGCCTGGATCAGCGAGCAGCTGGGCCGGCCCTCAGGGTCGCGTGTGGCGCGGGCCCTGTTGGCCAAGCGGGCGATCGACTGATTTCCTGATGTCCCAAGCGCCGCGTTCAGCGCCGCTCGGTTTTGCACTTTCATCACACGCTTCTTATGGACCTCAACGTCTGGGTGGCTTTTTTTGCCGCGTCCTGGGTCATTTCCCTCTCGCCGGGTTCGGCTGCGGTGCTGTCGCTGGGCCATGGTCTGGCCTATGGTGTGCGCCACACCAGCGTGACCATCGCGGGCATGGGGCTCGGCTTGGCCCTGGTGCTGCTGGTGGCTGGCGCCGGGGTGGGCGCGCTGTTGCTGGCATCGAGCGTGGCGTTCACGGCCGTGAAGGTCCTCGGGGCGGCCTACCTGATGTGGCTGGGCTGGCAGCAGTGGCGTTCCCCGGTGTCTCTGGATGCCGTGGCGGCGACCGAGCCGCCCGTCCAACCCCACCTGCCCAGCACACGCGAGCGCTTTGCAACCGGTTTTTTGACCAATGCCACAAACCCCAAAGGCATTGTCTTCATGGTGGCGGTGTTGCCGCAGTTCATCGATCCCCTCCGCGCGCTGTGGCTGCAGCTGTTCATCTTGCTGGTGACGTCTGTCGCGGTGGAGGTGGTCGTCATGCACGGCTACGCTCTCCTTGCTTCGCGCGCTCAGCGCTGGCTGTCCACCGCCAAAGCGCGGCGCGCGCAAAACCGGGTGTTTGGCGGCGTTTTGTTCGGCATGGGCGCGGCGTTGCTGATGGTCAAACGCGCCGTATGAGCAGTGTGCCCCCACGCTCCACCGCTGCGCGGGTCGCTGCCCCCCGAGGGGGCTGACCTGGCTTGGGGCGGCCCTTCGCTGCGGTCGCTGTGCCCCCACGTTCCGCCGTTGCGCGGGTCGCTGCCCCCCGAGGGGGCTGACCTGGCTTGGGGCGGCCCTTCGCTGCGGTCGCTGTGCCCCTACGTTCCGCCTTTGCGCGGGTCGCTGCCCTCCGAGGGGGCTGACCTGGCTTGGGGCGGCCCTTCGCTGCGGTCGCTGTGCCCCTACGTTCCGCCTTTGCGCGGGTCGCTGCCCTCCGAGGGGGCTGACCTGGCTTGGGGCGGCCCTTCGCTGCGGTCTTTTGGCCCCCACGCTCCGCCGCTTCGCGGGTCGCTGCCCCTCGAGGGGGCTGGGCCTGGCTTGGGGTGGCCCTGCGCTGTGGTCGTCGCTCCACCACTGCTACCATCCATGACCATGTCTGCAAACCTTGACTTGAACGCCACCGAACGCCCCTCAGGGCTGCAACGCGTGGCCGATGCCCTGGCCGCCGCGGGCCACCCGCACGCGCCCGTGATGCTGAACGATGCCGCCCGCACGGCCCAACAGGCCGCCGATGCGCTGGGCGTGTCCCTGGGGCAGATCGCCAAGAGCATCATCTTTCGTCGCAAGTCGGACGATGTGGCCGTGCTGGTGGTGACGTCGGGCGATTTGCGTGTGGATGAAAAGAAGGTGCAGGCCCTGGTCTGCGCCGAGGGCGGCAAGCTGGGGCGTGCCGACGCCGAGTTTGTGAAGGCCAAGACCGGGTTCTCGATCGGTGGGGTGTCTCCACTGGCACACGCCACCTCGCTGGTCACCCTGATCGATCGCCAGCTCTTCCGTTTCACCGAGATCTGGGCGGCCGCGGGTCATCCCCACGGTGTGTTCCGCCTGACCCCGGACAACTTGACAACCCTGACCCGTGCACCCGTGCACGATGTCACCGAGCCCACCCAGGCACCCTGATCCATGGATCCTTTGATCAATCTGCGCGATGCGTTAGCCCAACACCCCGGGCCGGGTGTGCCCTCACCCTGCGTCTCGATCTGCGAACTGGACGAACAGCACGGTGGCTGCAAGGGCTGCTACAGAACGCTGCACGAGATTTCAGTCTGGAGCCAGCTGGACGATGCCGAAAAGCGCGAGGTGTGGGCGCGTATCGAAGCCCGCCAGATCGAACCTGCGGCCTGAAACAACCTGTTCCCCACCGCCATGACCGCGACACCTGCAGCCACTCCGCCAGTCAACCCGACACCGCCTTCTTCCGTGTTGCACGATATTCGGTTCTTCTACGACCCGATTTCGCCTTATGCCTACCTGGCCTTCGAGCGCCTGCCCGAGGCATTGCAGGGGCACAGTGTTCGGGTGCGTTACCAGCCGGTGTTGTTTGCGGCCCTGCTCAAAGCCCGTGGTCAGCTGGGCCCGGCCGAG
Organism: Hydrogenophaga sp. PAMC20947; assembly: GCF_004795855.1. Lineage (NCBI taxonomy): Bacteria > Pseudomonadati > Pseudomonadota > Betaproteobacteria > Burkholderiales > Comamonadaceae > Hydrogenophaga > Hydrogenophaga sp. PAMC20947. The sequence continues at coordinate 3,094,211 of NZ_CP039252.1, read as the reverse complement.
ATGCCGGGCAAGCGGGAGTGGACCTACCGGCAGGTCAGCTGGCTGGCCCACCACCACGGCGTGGCGCTGGACATGCCGGCCGAGCACCCCTTCAACCCCTTGCCGCTGCTCCGCCTGGGCCTGGCTTGTGCCATGGAGCCGTGCCCTGGGGAAACCAATCGCTGGGTGACCGAGCAGCTGATGCACCACGTCTGGCAGGGGGGGCACAGCGCGACGGATCCCGACCGGCTCGCCGCCCTGAAGGACTGTTTGCAAGAACACATGTCAGAGCGGGCGCGCCCCTGGCTGGCGCCGGACAGTGAAGTGGTCAAACAACGCCTGCGGACGAACACCGACGAAGCCCTGGCGCTGGGGTTGTTTGGTGTGCCGTCGCTGGTGTTGAACGGTCAGGTGTTCTGGGGGCTGGACGCCCTCCCCATGCTGCGAGCCTACATGGACGGTGATGCCTGGTTTGCCGCCGGCGAATGGGACCGATCTGCGGACCGGCCTGCGGCCGTGCATCGCCGCGGGTAACCGGGTGCGCCCGGTCTTGGGCGTGGACGCGCAGAAGCGTGGCGAAGCCATTTCTTGATCGGGCTCAAGGCTTTTCCCTGCATTGGGCTTACGATGGACTTGTGGTTGGAGGTGCGATGGGCGCTGGTGCCCATGGCCTTGCAATCCCAATAACAAGGAGATCCGCATGTTCAAAAAATTCTCGTTCCCACCGACGGCTCTGAGCTTGCCACCAGCGCAGCCACCACAGCAGCGCAGCTGGCCAAGTCCCAGGGTGGCCAGGTGGTGGGCGTCTATGTCATCGATCCCTTCCCCTACATCGGCATCGGCGATGCCTCGGCCGTGGCCCTGCAGGCCTACCTGAGCGAAGCCAAGAGCGCAGCAGGCAAAGCGCTGGATGCGCTGGGCAAGGTGTGCGCTGCCGAAGGCGTCCCGTTTGCCGGGGACACCATCGAGCGCAATGTGGTCTATGAAGGCGTGATCGAGACGGCGAAGGCCGAAGCATGCGACCTGATCGTGATGGCCTCGCATGGCCGCCAGGGCGTCAAGGCGCTGATACTGGGCAGTGTCGCCCAGAAGGTGTTGACCCACGCCAAAGTGCCGGTTCTGATTGTGAAGGCCTGAGCCGCTCGCCTATTCAGGGGAGCCAACCCAAATTTGGGTCTAGGGGCTAAGCAGTTGGCCGGATGCCATGGACGCATGGCGTCCGGCTTCTGCCCTTCAGCGGCGGAACTTCCCGCGCTCTCCGATGATGGATAAATCGGCGAAGTCCAGGCCGCTGTGGTCGGTGGGTGAGTAGTCAATGCTCAAACCGCCCAGATCGTATGGCCGCATGGTTTCCAAAGCTTTGGCCACGCCGGCGCGGGTGGGCTTGCTGCCAGCGCGGCGCAATCCTTCGACCAATACCTTGGCCGCCGCAAAACCCTCCAGCATGGCTGGGCTGATCTCTGCGAGCTTGCGCTCCTTGGCGAGGCTGCGAGCCTCGTTGACCATGGCGTAGGCTGATGAACGTTCGCTGGGATAGACCTGGCTCACGATGACACCGTGGCTGTATTCGCCCAGACTCTTGATGAAACCCGAAGAAGCATTGTTGGAGAGGGTCACGATCTGGGCGGTCGAGCCTGCTTTGCGCAGCGCGCTCACGCCGTTGGAGACCGCCGTGCCCGATGCGATCCACACAACGGCCTGAACATTGGCTTTCACCAGCTCCGGGATGATGGCGTCGAAGTCGGGTTTCGCGCGATCGGCTGCGATCACGATCGAGGGCTGGAGCTTGGCCTTGTCGAAGCCCTTTTGCGCGCCGGCAATGGCGTCTTTGCCGAAAGAGTCATCGGCATGAACGATGCCGATTCGGTTAAAGCCGATAGATGTGAGAAAGGCCACCGACTTTTCTGCTTCGCGCTGGTAAGTGGCGCGCACGTTAAAAACCCAGGGGTTGACCGGCTCGTGCAAGACCATGGCCCCGGTTGACGGGCCGATCAGAGGCACGCCATTTTTTTCCAGCAGCGGAAACAAGGCTTGGTTGTGGGGGGTTCCGCGTGTCAAGAACATGGCCAGAACCTTGCGCTCTTCCATCAGAATGCGCCCGTTTTCAGCCGTGATCTTGGGGTCAAAGTTGTCATCGAGTGAAACCAGCTCGATCTTTTGCCCATTGACCCCGCCTTTGGCGTTGACGGCGTCGATGTAGAGCAGGGCGCCATCGGTGGTCTCTTTGACCCCCGCCGCCACTGGCCCGGAAAACCCGGCCGTCTGCCCAATCAGCAGCTGGGCTTGAGTTGCGCCCACAGCCGCGACCAGGGCAAGCCCCAAGACGATGTTCTTCAGCATGAATGTCTCCTCTATTTTTTTCAGTTTACCGGCTAGGGATCCACCATGGTTTGTTCCATATGACCGGCGGGATATCCCCAGAGACAGCCGGTTGAACCGGCTTGCCTAGAATGTTTGGGCTCAGTCAATTGACCTTAGAAAGTGTTCTGCATGTCACAGGGACAGATTCGCATCCGCGGCGCGCGCCAGCACAACCTCAAAAATCTGGACCTCGATATCCGAACCGGGGAGCTGACGGTGGTGACCGGACCCAGCGGGTCGGGCAAGTCCAGCCTGGTGTTTGACACCTTGTTTGCCGAGGGCCAGCGGCGCTATGTGGAAACTTTCAGCGCCTACGCGCGCCAGTTTCTGGACCGCATGGACAAGCCGGCCGTGGACCGGGTTGATGGCGTGCCACCAGCGATTGCCATCGATCAGACCAACCCGGTCCGGTCGTCCCGCTCCACCGTGGGCACGATGACCGAGCTGAACGACCACCTGAAGCTGCTTTTTGCCCGCGGTGCCGATCTGTTTGACCGGCAGACGGCGCTGCCCGTGCGGCACGATTCGCCCGAGTCGATCTACGCCGAGTTGCGCCAGCGTGCCGCTGCGCTCAACGATCCGCGTCTGGTGGTGACTTTCCCCGTGGAGCTGCCGGCCAGCACCACGGCGGAAGAAATCGAACAATGGCTGTCTGCCAGCGGTTACACCCGGGTGCAGGCGGAGCGCGTGGTGCAACGGGCGGTGCGCCCGGAGCCCGAGGGCAAAGGCAAGGCCAAGGCTAAAGTCAAGAAGCCTGTCGACGGCATCGAGTCGGTCAAGGTGCTGGATGTGGTGGCCGACCGCTTCCGCATCGGCACCGCCGAGCAAGTGCGGGTGATGGAGGCCATCGAGGCGGGCCTGAAGCGTGGTGGCGGCAAGCTGATGGTGTACGTATTGGGTGCGCCCGATGCGGTGGAGGGAGCGGAGGCAGCCGAGCCCGAAATCTGGCGTTTTTCGACCGGTTTGCACTGCCCGGAAAGCGATATTCGCTACAGCGATCCCACGCCGTCGATGTTTTCGTTCAACTCGGCCGTGGGTGCCTGTGAAACCTGTCGTGGCTTCGGACGTGTGATCGGTGTCGATTACGGCCTGGTGATTCCCAACGACAAGCTCACCCTGCGGGGCGGCGCGATCAAGATCTTCCAGACGCCGGCCTGGAAAGAGGCACAAGACGATCTGATGCGCCACGCCGAAGCCGCGGGCATTCCCCGCGACACGCCCTGGAACAAACTCTCGCCCGAGCAACAGCATTGGGTGAAGGCGGGCTCGCCGAACTGGAATGGCAAGTGGAACCAGCAGTGGTTTGGTATCGCGCGCTTCTTCGAATACCTGGAGAGCAAAGCCTACAAGATGCACATCCGGGTGCTCTTGTCCAAATACCGCAGCTACACCGAATGCCCGGTTTGCCACGGCGCTCGGCTGAAGACCGACAGCCTGTTGTGGCGCATCGGCACAAAGGCACACGCAGACGCGGTGTTGCCGCCCGAGAAGCGCTACCTGCCTGCCGGTGTGGCATGGCATCGCGCACAACTCGAAGCCCTGCCGGGCCTGTGCCTGCACGACCTGATGTTGTTGCCGCTGGACCGGTTGCGAACGTTCTTTGGCGCGCTGGGTGACACCCTGGCCTTTGGCGGGGCAGATGGCACTGGGGCCGGTCAGGCCCTGGCGCTGCGCCTGCTGTTTGAAGAAATCAACACCCGGCTGCGCTACCTGAGTGATGTGGGCATTGGTTACCTCACGCTGGACCGCCAGAGCCGCACGCTCAGCGGCGGAGAAGTGCAGCGCATCAACCTCACGACCGCACTCGGTACCTCGCTGGTGAACACGCTGTTTGTGCTGGACGAGCCCAGCATCGGCCTGCATCCGCGGGATATGGCACGCATCAACAGCGCCATGCTGCGGCTGCGCGACGCCGGCAACACGCTGGTGGTGGTCGAGCACGATCCGGCTGTGATGCTGGCCGCAGACCGACTGATCGACATGGGCCCCGGCCCAGGCGAGCGCGGCGGGCAGATCGTGTTTGACGGCACGCCTGAAGGCATCCGCCATGCCGACACGCTGACCGGCGCGTACCTGGGGGGGCGCAAGCAGGTGGGCATGGGTTTCAAGCGCATGGTGACCGACAGCACGCCGCGTCTCATTCTCGAAGGTGCGCGCGAGCACAACCTGCAAAACGTCACGGTGGATTTCCCTTTGCAGCGCCTGGTGGTGGTCACAGGTGTGTCGGGTTCGGGCAAATCCAGTTTGATTCAAGACGTGCTGGCGCCCGCACTGTTGCGCCACTTTGGCAAGTCCACCGACACGCCCGGCGCGCACGACCGCCTGCTCGGTGCCGACTTCCTGAGCGAAGTGGTATTCGTGGACCAGTCGCCCATCGGCAAGACGGCGCGCTCCAACCCGGTGAGCTATGTGGGCGCATGGGACGGCATCCGCGCGCTGTTCGCCGATGCCCCGCTGTCGCGCCAGCGCAGCTACACCGCGAGCAAGTTCAGCTTCAACGGCGGTGACGGCCGCTGCCCGACTTGCGGTGGATCGGGTTTTGAGCACGTGGAAATGCAGTTTCTGAGCGATGTGTACCTGCGTTGCCCCGATTGCGATGGACAGCGCTACCGGCCCGAGGTGCTCGAGGTTCGCATCGAGCGCGGCGGGCGCCTGATGAATGTGGCCGAGGTGCTGGGGCTCACGGTAAGCGAAGCCGCTCAGCTGTTCAGCAACGACCGCGAAGTGATCCGGACCCTGCAGCCCATCGTGGACGTGGGGCTGGAGTACGTGAAGCTGGGCCAGCCTGTGCCCACGCTGTCGGGCGGCGAAGCCCAGCGGCTGAAGCTGGCGGGCTTTCTGGCGGCGGCGGCCAAGTCGACCACGGCCAGCCGGCAAAGCGTTGCCAAAAAGGGCACGCTGTTCATGTTCGATGAGCCCACCACGGGCCTGCATTTCGACGACATCGCCAAGCTGATGCGCAGCCTGCGCCGACTTCTGGAGGCGGGCCATTCGCTGGTGGTGATCGAACACAACCTGGACGTGATCCGCTCGGCCGACTGGCTGATCGATCTGGGCCCCGAGGGCGGGGAAGGCGGTGGCCTGATCGTGGCCGAAGGGCCACCCGAGGAAGTGCGCAAGCACCCCACCAGCCACACGGCGCGCTCGCTGCGCGAATATGCGCTGTCGATGGGCGAGATGCACGAAGCGGCCGAGGGGCGCTTGGCCCGCTATGCGGCGCCCGCAGCGTTGCCGCCCGCCAAAGCCCGGCCTGTATCTTCGGCACCCAACGCGATCCGCATCATCAATGCCAAAGAGCACAACCTCAAGAACTTGAGCGTGGATATTCCGCGCGGGCAGTTCAACGTGATTTCTGGCGTGAGCGGGTCGGGCAAGTCCACGCTGGCCTTTGACATCTTGTTCAACGAGGGCCAGCGTCGTTATCTGGAGAGTTTGAACGCGTACGCGCGCAGCATTGTGCAGCCGGCGGGTCGGCCCGAAGTGGATGCCGTCTATGGCATTCCGCCCACGGTGGCCATTGAGCAGCGCCTCAGCCGAGGCGGGCGCAAGAGCACGGTGGGCACGACCACCGAGGTCTGGCATTTCCTGCGCCTGCTGTATGTGAAGCTGGGCACACAGCACTGTGTGCACGATGGAGCGGCCGTGATGCCGCAAAGCCCGGAGAGCATCGCTGCAGCGGTGATGCGGCGCTACAAAGGGCAGCGCATTGGCCTGCTCTCGCCACTGGTGGTGAACCGCAAGGGCGTCTACACCGAGCTGGCCGACTGGGCGCGCCCGCGTGGGTATACACACCTTCGGGTGGATGGCGAGTTTTTGCCCACCACGGGTTTTCCGCGCATCGACCGGTTCAAGGAGCACACGATCGAGTTGCCCGTGGCCGATGGCCTGGTGGACCCCAGCAAAGAGGCCTGGTTGCGTGAGCAACTGGGTAAGGCGCTGGAGCTGGGCAAGGGGCAAGTGCATATCCTGAGCGAGCTGGACGGTCTGGCCGAGGCCATGGAGACTGGGGAGTCCACGAAGAACATCGGCAGGCTGGAAGCGTTTTCCACCACCCGCGCATGCCCGGTGTGCGCTACCAGCTACCCCGAGCTTGATCCACGCCTGTTCTCGTACAACAGCAAACACGGCTGGTGCCCCGATTGCGTGGGCACCGGGCTGGCGCTCACCCGCGAGCAGCGCAAGGTCATGGACGACTCGGTGCGCGACGACAAGGAAAAAGGCCGCGAGCAGAGCTTTGCCGAGCCCGATGTTGAGGTGGCGGATGACGCGCCTTGCCCCACCTGTTCGGGCACCCGCCTCAATGCCCAGGCGCGAGCGGTGCGCTTTGGCGCCAACCCCGAGATCGACCAGAAGGGCATGGGCATCACGGAGGTGGCGCGCATGGCCGTGAACGATGTTCGGCGCTGGGTGCAGAGTCTGATGCAGGGCTCGGTGCTCACGCAGCGCGAGGCCGATATCGCCCGCGACCTGCTGCCCGAAATCGAAAGCCGCCTGGCTTTCCTGGAAGAAGTGGGCCTGAACTACCTCACGCTGGACCGCGGTGCGCCCACGCTCAGCGGCGGTGAAGCCCAGCGCATCCGCCTGGCCGCCCAGCTCGGCAGCAACCTGCAAGGCGTTTGCTATGTGCTCGATGAGCCCACCATCGGGCTGCATGCGCGGGACAACGCCATCTTGCTCAACGCCTTGCACAAGCTGGGCGCCATGGGCAACACGCTGGTGGTGGTGGAGCACGACGAAGACACCATCCGCCGTGCCGACCACATCATCGACATCGGCCCCAGCGCCGGCAAGCGGGGTGGCCGCGTGGTGGCCCAAGGCACGGTGGCCGACCTGTCGGCCAACCCCGAGTCGGTCACGGGTCGCTACCTGCTGCATGCCATGAAGCACCCGCTGCAGGACAGAAGAGCGGTGTCGCACGAATCGGATGCTGCCTCGCCAGACGCTCAGGGCCCGGACGCAGAAACCACCCCAGCGGTGCAGCAAGGTGAGAAACGCCAAAGCAAAGCCGCCAAGGCCGCCGCGGCGAGGGCCGCTTTGGCGGCAGCGGCGGCGGCTGCGCCTGTGCGGGGCAACCACTGGATTGAAGTCAAACGCGCCCATTTGCACAACTTGCAGAACCTGGACGCCGAAGTGCCCCTGCAACGCCTGGTGGTGGTCACCGGGGTCTCCGGATCGGGCAAATCCACCTTGGCGCGTGATGTCTTGCTCACCAACGTGGCCGAGGCCGTCAGCCGGCGCAGCACGTTCGCGGGTCGCCAGGCCTGGGACGCGGGCGAGCGCCCCAGCTGGGCCGGGTGCGACAAGGTGCTGGGCACCGAGGTGGTGGACCGGGTGCTGGAAGTCGACCAGACCCCCATCGGAAAGACCCCGCGCTCATGCCCTGCGACCTATATCGGTTTTTGGGACACCGTGCGCAAGCTGTTTGCCGACACGCTGGAAGCCAAGGCGCGCGGCTATGGTCCAGGCCGTTTCAGCTTCAACACGGGTGAAGGCCGCTGCCCCGGCTGTGAAGGCCAGGGCATGCGCACCATCGAAATGAGCTTCCTGCCCGATGTGAAGGTGCCTTGCGAGGTCTGCCATGGCGCGCGATTCAACCCCGAAACGATGGCCGTGAGCTGGAAGGGCAAGAGCATTGGCGACGTGCTGCAGATGGAGGTGGACGAGGCGGTGGACTTCTTCGCCTCCATGCCCAACATCGCTCACCCGCTGCAACTGCTGAAAGACGTGGGCCTCGGCTACCTCACGCTGGGCCAGCCCAGCCCCACGCTCAGCGGAGGCGAGGCACAACGCATCAAGCTGGTGACAGAGCTCAGCAAAGTGCGCGACGATGTGACCCGGCGCGGGCAGAAACCGCCGCACACGCTTTACGTGCTCGACGAGCCCACGGTCGGCCTGCACATGGCCGATGTGGAGAAACTCATCCGTGTGCTACACCGGTTGGTAGACGGTGGCCACAGCGTGGTGGTGATTGAGCACGACCTCGATGTGATGGCCGAAGCCGACTGGATCATCGACCTGGGCCCGGAAGGCGGGTCGGGGGGCGGTCAGATTGTGGCAGCGGCCACACCCGATGAAGTGGTTCGGCTGGGCACACACACTGGGTGTGTGCTGGCGCCGGTCCTGGCGCGTTAACAGAGGAACACCGATTTGAGTTTGAAGCCATCACAACGCAGCACCCGAGCCGGCTCAGGGGCCGGGTTTTTGACCCTGTTCACCCTGATCTGGAACGCCATGGTCTGGGGGCTGCTGGTGCCCGACCAGGGTGCCCCGGTCTGGTTCAAGGCGGTGTTTGTCGTCGCCGGCGCGCTGGTGGCGTGGGCCACCATCGTGTCGTGGCGAGATCGCTTGCGCGGGGGCGGTGTGAGCCTGCGGCTGGAGGAGGACCCGGTGCCCCACGGCGTACCCACCACGGCGTACTTCACCCTGCGCAAGCCGTTGGCCCTGCAGATCTGGACGCTGGACGTGGTGCTCGACACCGCCAAGGGCCCGCAAAGCGGATTCGGCCGGGTGTGGGAGGGCAGCTTCCCTGCGACCACCGTGCCTTCGGTGGTGGCGGGCGAGATCGTGGTTCAGGACGTGAAGGTTGAGTTCAACCTGCCGGCCGACTTGCCCAGCACGCAAGACAAGGACTTTCGCGCCACGCTGGTGCTCAAAGGGGATGATCTCAGCTGGCAATTTGATTTCCAGACCCGTCCTGGGACGGCGACTGAGCTGACATTTCACAGCGACGAGCGGGCTTGGGGATCGGCCCCGATTGAAAGCCCCCGTGAAGCCGCTGACGCCCAGAGCGGGCAATTGGGCCGAGGCGGCCGACTGGCCCGGCTGGTCTGGGTGCGCCGTGGCGTGCAGTTGCTGACCTGGGGTGTTTTTGCCTGGTTTGCCTGGGATTTTGTGCAGCCCGTTCTGCGCGAAGTACCGGCGATCAGCCGCTTTGTGACGGAAATCTGGTCGCAAGGGCGTGCTGAAAAATCGAAAGTACTGGGTCACACGGTACGCACGCCGGCAGGCGAAGGGCTCAACGCCGAAGGAGACACCTCGGCGTTTCCCATCACCATCAGCAACTGGCTCATCGATGACTGGCGCTACCGCGCCCACCTGGAGGGCACGGCGCAGGTGCAGCAGGGCACTTTGCGTGTGCGCATTGACCGTCTGCAGCTCATGCCGGTCAACGCCTGCAAAGGGCCAGACGATTGCCAGATCACCGGTGTGGGGCTGCTGCTGAGCCAGGACGCTGGTGGCAGCTTTCACACCCTGTCCCAGAGCGAAAACCTGCCGTGGACGGTGAACCTGGGCGAGGTGGGGCGCGCCGTTCTGCGGAACGGTGAGTTTGTATTGCCGTTGCCCAAGGCCGTGCCTGCCACCGGCGATGTGCGCTTGAAACTGGTGGTGCAAGCGGCGCGCAAAGACCCGGAGACGGGCAAAGCGAGTGCGAGCTGGGTTTATCCGTCGCATGGAAACCACCTGGCGTTGCAGGCGGCGCTGATGGAAGCCGGTCAGACATTGGCGGAACCCTGTGATCAGCTGCTCACGGCACAGGCGGCGGTGCAAGCCAGTTGCCACGCGCGGCTGGCCGTGCTGATGGGCGGTTCCATGCCCTTTTCTCAGCAGGCACTGGACGGTCTCCTGATCGAAGCGATCCTGCATTTCAATGCGGAGTCGGTGCCGCTGTTGCTGGAGGCGGGCGCCAGTGCCAACGCCACCCAGTCGAGCCGCCCGAGTCATTCCGCTCTGGGGTTGGCGGCGGCTGGCAATCAGATGGAAACGGTGCGTTTGCTGGTGGCGGCCGGGGCGGATGTCAATCACCAAGCGGAAAACGATCAGCAGCAGATCGTGACACCCCTGACCCAGGCCCTGCGGCGCGATGCAGCACTTGCCGTGGCGCAGTTGCTGCAGGCTGGCGCTTCGTTGCACAACAACGACCTCAATGGCTGGACTGTGATGCACATCGCCGCTTTCGAGGGCGCCACCGAGAGCATGGCAGCGCTTGTCGAAGCGGGTGGCAATGTGAATCAAAAGACCGCTGCCTACCGGCAGCAGACCGCGTTCCACACCGCGCTCCAGTTCGCGCCGCTGGCCACGATCGAAACCATGTTGTCGGCAGGTGCCGACACCCGCATCGCCGATGACCAAGGTGAAAACGCCTGCGGCTGGGCCAAGTTCTTTCACCGCTCGGCGCCCATACAGGCACTGGTGTGCGGCGCTTGAGGTTTTTTCCGCTATGCCGCCGCCTGACCACCAAGTCATCCACATTCATGTGGCTGCGCCCACCAAACCCGCATGGGGCGCAACCTGCAATGGCTGTGGCGTATGTTGTCTTGCCGAGCCCTGCCCGTTGGGGCAGGTGATTTCCCGCAAGCGAACGGGGGCTTGCGATGCGTTGCGCTGGGACGAGGCGGCTGCCCTGTACCGGTGTGGCGTATTGAGTGACACAGCGGGTCTGCTGGGGTCCCGGTGGCATTGGGCGGCCCCGGTGTTGCGCCGACTGGCGCAGCGCTGGATCGCTGCTGGGGTGGGGTGCGATGCCACGGTGGTGGTGGACGCCAATGCCCGAAAAACAGAAGGCGTTTGAGCAAAAGCGACTGAGCGGTCGGTGAATTGTGTTTACGATGTGTTGATTGATGGGGAACACAGCCCGGCCGTGGTTTCGGCCGCGCCATGCACTGCGGTGTTGTCCCATGAACCCCATTTTTTCAACGAATCCAGGAGACATTCCCCATGAAAGACTTGCTCAAGTTTTATATCAACGGCGCCTGGGTGGCCCCTCAAGAAACCCTGCGTGCACACGACGTGGTGGATCCATCGACCGAAGCCGTGGTGGCCCGCATTGCACTGGGTTCCGCCGCCGATGTGGACACAGCAGTGAAAGCCGCACAGGCCGCTTTCACCTCCTTCTCCCAGACCACCGTGGCCGAGCGTTCGGCTTTGCTGGAGCGCGTGATCGAGGAATACATGAAGCGTTACGCCGACATTGCGGCGGCCATTTCCATGGAAATGGGTGCGCCTGCCGCGCTGGCCAAGACCGGGCAGGCGGGCATCGGCGTGGCCCATCTGAAGACGGCGCTGGCGGTGTTGAAAAGCTATGCCTTCGAAGAAGTGCGTGGCACCACGCTGTTGCGCAAAGAGCCGATTGGCGTGTGCGGTTTCATCACCCCCTGGAACTGGCCAACGAACCAGGTGATGTGCAAAGTGGCACCGGCTTTGGCCACAGGCTGCACCATGGTGCTCAAGCCTTCTGAAATGGCCCCGCTGTCGGCCCAGATTCTGGCCGAAGTGATGGACGCCGCTGGCGTGCCTGCCGGTGTCTTCAACATGATCAACGGCGACGGACCCGGCGTCGGATCGGCCATCGCCAGCCACCCGGGCATTGATCTGGTGTCGTTCACCGGCTCTACGCGTGCGGGCATTGCCGTGGCGCAGGCCGCCGCACCCACCGTCAAGCGTGTGCACCAGGAGCTGGGCGGCAAGTCACCCAACATCATCCTGCCCGATGCCGACATCGCCAAGGCGGTGACCGGCGGTATTCGTGCAGTGATGAACAACTCAGGCCAGTCGTGCAATGCACCCACCCGCATGCTGGTGCCCAATGCGTTCAAGGCAGAGGCTTTGGCAGCGGCCAAGGCCGCCGCAGAAAAGGTCACCGTGGGGGCTCCTGACAGTGGCGCCATCATCGGACCCGTGGTGTCCAAGGCGCAGTGGAACAAGATTCAGGGCCTGATCCAGACCGGTCTGGACGAAGGCGCCACCTTGGTGACCGGCGGCGTGGGCAAGCCCGAAGGCCTGGACAAGGGCTACTTCGTGAAGCCCACGGTGCTGGCCGATGTGACCAACCAGATGACCGTGGCGCGCGAAGAAATCTTTGGCCCGGTGCTGGTGATCATCGGCTACGACACCCTGGACGAAGCCGTGGCCATCGCCAACGACACGCCCTATGGCCTGGCCGCCTACATCTCTGGCACCGACACCGCGACCCTGCACAGCGTGGCCAATCGTTTGCGGGCCGGCCAGGTGATCCTCAACAACGCCGGGGTGGACATGATGGCGCCGTTTGGTGGCTTCAAGCAGTCGGGCAATGGCCGTGAGTGGGGCGACGTGGCCTTTGGTGAATTCCTGGAAGCCAAGGCGGTCCTGGGGCATTCGCCAGCCGCAGCCTGATCCTCGGGCGCACCAATGTCTGTTCGCACTTGGGAAACGGTGTGAACAGACCCCAATCGCTGCGCACCGATTGACGCCACAATGGGTGCCATGTCACTGATTTGGCCCCTTCCCGCATTGCTCACCTGGGCGTTGGCCTGGGCCGTGTACCTGCTGCTCATGGGCGGGTTGGGCTTGGGCAGCCTGGTGGCCTTTGGACTCGCCTTGCTGGTGTCCGCAGCATTGGCCTGGACTGGGCGCACGCCCTGGCGGCGTGTGTTCATGGTCGCGGGTTTTCCGCTCTCGCTGTGGGCCAGCGGCGCGGCTCTGGGCTGGCCCGCCTGGGCGTGGTTGTTGCCCTTGCTGGCGTTGCTGGTGCTCTACCCCCTCAACACCTGGCGCGATGCGCCGCTGTTCCCCACGCCTTCGTTGGCCCTCCAGGGCTTGGCCGAGGCCGTGTCTCTGCCGGCCGGCGGGCGGGTGGCCGATGCGGGTTGTGGTCTGGGCGCAGGTTTGATCGAACTGCACCGGGTCTACCCGCAAGCCCATCTGGTGGGGCTGGAGTGGAGCTGGCCGCTCACGCTGTTGTGCCGGTTGCGTTGCCGGTTTGCCCAGGTGCGGCGGGCCGATATCTGGGCCGAAGACTGGTCGGCCTTTGACATGGTGTACCTGTTTCAACGGCCGGAGAGCATGGCGCGCGCCATGGACAAGGCCGCACGCGAATGGCCCGCAGGACGGTGGCTGGTGAGCCTGGAGTTCGAGGCCACAGGCTACCGGCCCACTGCGCGCCTGGAGGCGGTGGATGGCAAGCCGGTCTGGCTGTACCAGACGCCGTTTCACCCCGCCTGAGTGCCCTGCGGGGACCCGTCCAACCGGGCGTTCTGCCTTTTCAAGGTGGCTGCACCGTTTCGATCGACCTTGCGCAGGATCAATACATTCGCTCGGTTTCCTTTTAATATGTCTATTTGCGCATATTTAAATAATCGGAGCCGTTATGGACTGGGTCGGCTGGGTAGAGCATTGGGGTGAGCCGGCGGTGTTGGCCGTGTGCGGTTTGCTGGCGGGGCTGGGCTTTGGCTTCTTTGCCCAGCGCTCGCGGTTTTGCTTGCGTGCCGCGGTGATTGAGTTCTGGCATGGCAAGTTTGGCGACAAGCTGACCGTGTGGTTGCTGGCCTTTGGCGCAGCGGTGGTTGGCGTGCAGTTGCTCATCATCCTGGGCTATCTGGATGTGAGCACCGCGCGGCAGTTGTCGGCGCGCGGCAGCATGTCGGGCGCGCTGATCGGCGGCTTGATTTTTGGCGCGGGCATGGTCATGACACGGGGCTGCGCGAGCCGCTTGCTGGTGCTTTCGGCCAATGGCAATTTGCGCGCCTTGCTGTCGGGACTGGTGTTTGCTGTCACGGCGCAGGCTTCGCTGGGCGGCGCTCTGTCGCCCTTGCGGGGCGTGATCTCGGGCTGGTGGGTGGTCGACGGTGGCCCGTCGCGCAGCTTGTTGGCACAGCTGGGCGCTGGGCCATGGGACGGCTTGGTGATCGCCTTTGTCTGGCTGGTGACTGCGCTGTTTTTTGCTTACTACAGCGGATGGTCGTTCTGGAAGTGGGCCGGTGGGCTGGGAACGGGCTTGATGGTGGCGCTTGCATGGGCCGGGACCTATCAGGTGATGAACCATTCGTTTGAGCCGGTGCAGATACAAGGTTTGACTTTCAGTGGGCCTTCTGCTGAATGGCTCATGCGGGTCTTGGCCGAGCCGGGCGAACCCTGGACCTTTGGGCTGGGATTGATGCCGGGCGTGTTCCTGGGATCCTTTTTGGGCGCTTTGGTTGGTGGAGACCTCAAGCTCGAAGGTTTCAATGGGGCCTACACCATGCCCCGTTACATCATCGGTGCGATGCTGATGGGTTTTGGCTCCATGTTGGCCGGTGGCTGCGCTGTGGGCGCCGGCATGACCGGGGGGGCCATCTTCGCTGTCACCGCCTGGGTCACGCTGGGTGGCATGTGGGTGGGCGGGGGGCTGGCCGACCGCTTGCTTGATCGCCCGGGCAATACCGCCCAGGAGGCGCCTGCCTCGCCCGTGGCTGCCGCTTCGTCGACGGCGCCCTGAACCGTTTCCCCGCCTTTGGGCAGATCATGCCGAGACCCTGGGCGTGGCAGGCGTGGGGCATGGGTGGTGATGCACAAAAAACCTGCGCGGTGTACCGCAGTTCAAGGCGGTATCCGAGGGCTTGGCCACCGAGCTCCAGCGCTTCGCCGCATCGGCCTGACAGGGCAAACGGTAGGGCTGCCTTACAACGGTTGCCCAGACAGGCAACGCCGCAACAGCCACCAGCGCTTCGGCCAGAATCCAGCGCAGGCCCGACGAAATGCCCGCTCCCCGGTCGAGGTGACCGGGTTACCGGGCTTCGAGGATGGCCTGCGCTACCTGGGCAAAACCGGCGCCGCGCTCGAGTTCGGTCACATAGGCCGGCAAGTGGGTGAGCTGGTCGGCAAAGCGCTGGATGTTGGCCACGCCCACGGTGTGCGTCATGTAGTGAAACATGCCCGCATCGTTGGTGGAGTCACCCACGTAGGCCCAGTTGCGGCGCTCGCCGTCGAGGTTGCGGCCAAGTTGTTGCTGAATGATCCAGCGCGCGCCTGAGACTTTGTCGTGCTCGCCGATCCAGCCATTGATGTGGATGGAGCTCACGGTGGCATTGAGACCCGCTGCCTGCATGATCCGCACCACGCGGGCGATGTCCTCTGGGGGCAGCTGCTGGAATTCGCTGTGGTCCACGGCAATATCGGTTTCCCGGCCCGCGCTGTCGGTGGACAGGCGGGCATGGGGCAGGGCGGTCAGCACGGTTTTGGCCACGTGCAGCAGACGTTCAAAATTCCTGCGCCTGGCGGTGTCGCTTTGCAAATAGGCTTTTTGCAGGCTGCCGTCTTCACCGCGCCACAAGGCCACCGAGCCGTTTTCGGCCACGATGGCGTCAATGGGCCAATCCAAGGCAAACGGCTCGCTCCATCCGGCAGGTCGCCCGGTGACGGCAAAGACATGCAAACCTGCCGCTTTCAGGTCGCCCAGGGCCTTCAGTGCCTCGGGTGTGATGGCGCCTTCGGATGTCAAGGTGTCGTCGATGTCGGTGAGCACGCCTTGGATGCGGCTGCGGGAGGCCAAAGGCCATTGGTCTAGGGGCTGCATGAACGAAAAATAGGGCGGTGCCAGGCGCAACTGTGCGCCAAGGGACACCACGGTTGCGGTGTTGATGTTTGCCATTGTGCATGTCCGGGAACCGGGATGGCTGACAGCCGAGTCAACCGGTGGTGAAAGCGCCCAATCTCCGCAGGGGTGCCCGACACCGGCACAAACAGGCAAGCAGCCCGCATTTTGATGTTCAAGGCCCTCAGCACGGGCTGTTCCTCGTGGCTTCGGTCCTGCGCTTGGCCGGGTCCATGGACGGGAGGCTTTCTGTGATCAGCGTCCCGGCTTCTCGGTGGGTTCTGATGGGCCTCGCGCTGCACCCGCACCCGCAGCCGCGTCAGAGTAGGGGTCCCGTCGGCCCGCTTCCCCAGCTTGAGGGATGGCATTGTTCGTGACAAAGCGCACACTTCGATTCCGTCCGTAGCGGCGGCGGACGCCCTCTTCACCGCCGTGTCGTGTTGAAGGAGTGCCGATCATGTCCAGCACCTTTTTATGCCCATTGTCCTTACTCGGCCTCATGGCCGCTGTCAGCCTGATGCTATCGGCGGAGGCCCACGGGGCACCGCGCAGCCAGGCGTTCAAGCCGACCCACCAGTACATTGACTGCAGTGCAGCCAAAAAAACGGCTCAAGCCGCAAAGCCTCAGCCAACGCCGGTCAATACCTCTGCAGTCGGCCAGAAACAGGTTGCACTGCCTTGTTCGCGCAAGCCTGCACGTTGATTGGGTAGGTGTTCTGTTTCTCTGTGCCCTTGCCCGAGGCGTTGCCACACGATCCAGCGGGCGCCCCGGACCTTGTCTTGGGTGCCGATCCAGCCTTTGGTGTGGATGGCGCTGACCGTGGCATGCAATCTGCCTTCGGGCATGCGCTTCACCACTGCGCTATCGTTTGTGCATGGAGGCGAACAGATCTGCAGTGATCGATGGCGATCGATGAGCGGTTTCGGCCCAAAGCCCCGATCCAGCCGGGCGGTGATCGCGCATACCGACAATCCTGCGGCGCGCAGGCGAATCAACGGATCCAGCCCGTCAGGCGCGGAGGAGGCCCCGGTGGTCAGGATGTCGCTTGCGTTGGTGGTCGCAGCGTGCACCTGTGCGCGATCCCCCGCGCGTCATTCTGAAACGGAAGCGAGGCCTAGGGAAGGCCCGCATTTCCGCACACACCTGCGCTGCGCTGCGCTTTGGTAGAATATCTCAATCCGAGGAGCGTTGCAGCGCACCCCCGACAGACGTCGGCGTGGGGCGTGAGGCTCGGAACATCATTGCAACGACGCTCATCCACTTGGCGTGCGATGGGCTTTTTTTCGCCTGGATTCGTGTGCCGAGGGATTCTTCAACTCTCTCTGGAGCGAACCAACATGAACGCACGCATCCCTGCCGCCCTCAATAATGACTGCGCCATCGCCGACATCGGCCTGGCCGACTGGGGCCGCAAAGAAATCAAGATCGCCGAAACCGAAATGCCGGGCCTGATGGCCATCCGCGAAGAATTCGCGGCCAAGCAGTCGTTGAAGGGCGCTCGCATCACCGGCTCACTGCACATGACCATCCAGACGGCCGTGCTGATCGAAACGTTGCAAGCGCTGGGCGCGACCGTTCGCTGGGCCTCTTGCAACATCTTCTCTACGCAAGACCACGCCGCTGCCGCCATCGCTGCCAGCGGCACGCCGGTGTACGCCATCAAGGGTGAGTCCCTGACCGACTACTGGAACTACACCCACAGCATCTTCGATTTCGGCCCCGCCAACACCGAAGGCGAAGGCCCCAACATGATCCTGGACGACGGCGGCGATGCCACCGTGCTGCTGCACCTGGGCAAGCGCGCCGAGACCGATCTCTCGGTGCTGGACAAGCCCGGCAGCGAAGAAGAGACCATCATGTACGCGGCCATCAAGGCCAAGCTGGCTGTGGACCCCACCTGGTACAGCCGCAAGAGCGCCCACATCATGGGCGTGACCGAAGAGACCACCACCGGTGTGCACCGTTTGAACGAAATGAGCGCCAAGGGAACGCTGATGTTCCGCGCTATCAATGTGAACGATTCGGTCACCAAGAGCAAGTTCGACAACCTGTACGGCTGCCGTGAATCGCTGGTCGACGGTATCAAACGCGCCACCGACGTGATGATCGCCGGCAAGGTCGCCTGCGTGGCCGGTTACGGCGATGTGGGCAAGGGCTCGGCCCAGGCACTGCGCGCCTTGAGCGCCCAGGTATGGGTGACCGAGATCGACCCGATCAACGCACTGCAGGCCGCCATGGAGGGCTACAAGGTCGTGACCATGGAGTACGCCGCCGACAAGGCCGACATCTTCGTGACCACCACCGGCAACAAAGGTGTGATTCGCCACGAGCACATGGCCGCCATGAAAGACCAGGCCATCGTCTGCAACATCGGTCACTTCGACAACGAAATCGAAGTCGCTTCGCTGGAAAAATACCAGTGGGAAGAGATCAAGCCTCAGGTTGATCACATCATCTTCCCCGACGGCAAGAAAATTATTCTGCTGGCCAAGGGTCGTCTGGTGAACCTGGGCTGTGGCACCGGCCACCCCAGCTTCGTGATGAGCGCATCGTTTGCCAACCAGACGATCGCCCAGATCGAGCTGTTCACGCGCCCCGAGGCGTATGACGTGGGCAAGGTCTATGTGTTGCCCAAGCACCTGGACGAGAAGGTTGCGCGACTGCACTTGAAAAAGGTTGGCGCCATGTTGACGGAGCTGACGGATGAGCAGGCCGCCTACATTGGCGTGTCCAAGAGCGGTCCTTACAAGCCCGACACTTACCGTTATTGAGTTCCCCCTGCGCCGCAGTCACGCTGACTCCCCCGCGCCGCCTTCGGCGTCACCCCCCCCCCAGGGGGCGGCGCTGGCGGCCCGGCGAAGCCGGTTCCGCTGCGCCCTTGATTCGAGCGGCTTTCGGACCGTTCGTTGCTGTTGATTGCTGCTTTCTTTTCCTTGGGTCTGGTTCTTGTATGCGCGTTGATCAATTGCTCGTCGATCGTGGCCTGGCTTCTTCTCGCTCTCAGGCACAGCGCCTGATTGCTGCGGGTGTGCGCTGGCGTTTGGGCGATGCGCCCTGGAAGGCCGTGGCCAAAAACGGCGAAGTGCTCCGCGAAACGGTGGAGCTGGAGTTGCTGGATATCGGTGAATCCCGCTTCGTTTCCCGGGGTGGCTTGAAGCTGGAAGGTGCGCTGAAGCACACGGGCATTGATGTCACAGGCCAGCGCTGTCTCGATGTGGGTCAGAGCAGCGGGGGCTTTACCGACTGCTTGCTGCAAGCCGGCGCCACCGAGGTGGTGGGCGTGGACGTGGGCCAAGGACAACTGCACCCGGTCTTGCGGGCCAACCCGCGTGTGGTGTGCATCGAAAAATGCAATGCACGCGAGCTGAGCATTGAGAGTCTGGCGCTGGCGGGTGTGGACGATGCGGGTTTTGATCTGATCGTCGGCGACCTCTCCTTCATTTCCCAGACGCTGGTCTGGCCGGCGATCGTGCCCTTGCTCAGACCAGACGGGCAGCTCCTGATGCTGGTCAAACCGCAATTCGAGCTGCAACCCGGGCAGATCGGCAAGGGCGGGCTGGTCAAGGACGCGGCCAGCTATGCCGTGGTGCAGGAGCGCATCGCGCAGGCCTGCGCAGACAACGGATTGACGTTGTGTGACTATTTCGACAGTGCCATCACCGGCGGTGACGGCAACCGCGAGTTTTTTGTCTGGGCAAGGCGATCTGCCTGAGCGCCCATCAAGAGGATTTCCCCATGGGCCTGCCCATCAGCATTGAGTTTTTTCCACCCAAGACGCCCGAGGGCGCTGAAAAGCTGCGCGCGGTTCGCCAGCAGCTGTATGGCCTGAAGCCGCAGTTTTGCTCGGTGACGTACGGTGCCGGGGGCTCCACCCAGCAAGGCACCTTTGACACCGTGGGTGAAATCCTGACCGAGGGCATGGACGCGGCTTCGCACTTCTCCTGCATCGGTGCGACCAAGGCCAGTGTGCGTGCAGAATTGGCCACACTGAAAGCCATGGGCGTGAAACGCCTGGTGGCCCTGCGCGGCGACTTGCCCAGCGGTTACGGCCTGGGTGGCGAGTTCCACTACGCCAGCGACCTCGTGGCCTTCATCCGTGAAGAAACCGGGAGCGATTTCCACATTGAAGTAGCGGCTTATCCTGAAATCCACCCCCAGGCGAAATCGCCCGAGGCCGATTTGCAGGCCTATGTGAGCAAGGTCAAGGCCGGGGCCGATGCCGCCATGACCCAGTATTTCTACAACAGCGACGCTTACTTCCGCTTTGTCGAAGAAGCGGCCAAGCGCGGTGCCACGGTGCCCGTGGTGCCCGGCATCATGCCCATCACCAGCTCCAGCCAGTTGCTGCGGTTTTCCGACGCCTGCGGCGCCGAAATCCCCCGTTGGATTCGCCTGCGCCTTCAAGGTTTCGGCGATGACACGGCTTCGATCAAGGCCTTTGGTCTGGATGTCGTGAGCGATCTGTGCGAGCAGTTGCGCAAGGGCGGTGCCGGCGCATTGCATTTCTACAGCATGAATCAGAGTGTGGCGACACTCGCGATTGCCAAGCGCCTTGAGCAAACTTGACCCCGCGTTCATGTGGCCGGTGGGGCTAGTGATGCCGCCGGTCCATGGGTGCTCTTCGGAGCGTGAGCAGAGATGACACACACACCGTTCAGATGCTGGCTTGATCGAATCAATTGGCCCTCGCCCCGCTGGGCACTCTGCGCCGGGGCAGCCGCTGCGCTGGTATTCGCTTTCAGCGGCTGCGCCAACGATGCCGGCAATGTCAGCCCGTCGGACAACAATCGGCCTTCTGGCATGCGTGCCGTTCCCGTTCCAGGTCGCGGGGCTTTGCCGGACAAGGCGCCTCCCATCGGGCAGGTGGCTCAGCCTGGGCTCAAACTGGAGGCAGCAAAAAGCCTGGAAACACGGCCCGAGGGGGACAGCCCGGTGGACGACGAGGGGCCGGCCGGTGTTTCGGGTGAGGTGATTGAGCGGGGGCGTGCTTCTTGGTATGGCCGCCGATTCCAGGGCCGATCCACCGCCAGTGGCGAACCCTTCGACATGCACGAACTCACGGCGGCCCACCGAACGCTGCCGTTTGGCGCCCGGGTGCGGGTGCGGAGCCTGCACAATGGCCGCGAAGTGGTGGTGCGCATCAACGACCGTGGCCCCTTCACCAAAGATCGTGTCATCGACCTGAGCCAAGCCGCCATGAAAGCGCTTGGTCTGCGCGCGCGCGGCGTGGTTCGCGTGGAGTTGCTGCGAGAATAATCAAAGGCGGCGCAGGTACCGCTCGCGCATGCTGCAGATCGTTTGTTGAAACCATCAGGAGACTTCATGAAACTCGAAACCATCGCCGTTCACGGCGGCTACACCCCAGATCCCACCACCAAAGCCGTGGCGGTGCCGATTTACCAGACGGTGGCCTACGCTTTTGACAACACGCAGCACGGCGCTGATTTGTTCGACCTGAAGGTGCCTGGCAATATCTACAGCCGAATCATGAACCCGACCAATGGGGTTCTGGAGGCGCGCGTAGCAGCGCTTGAGGGCGGCATCGGTGCGCTGGCCATGGCTTCGGGCATGGCCGCTATCACGGCAGCGATCCAGACCATCGCCGAAGCCGGTGACAACATCGTTTCCAGCTCGCGTCTCTACGGCGGTACCTACAACCTGTTCGCGCACACCTTCCCCCAACAGGGCATTGAGGTGCGTTTTGCTGATCCATCCGATCCGGCCGCGTTCTCGAAACTGATCGACGAGCGCACCAAGGCCGTGTTTTGCGAGTCCATCGGCAACCCGCTGGGCAACGTGACCGACATCGGTGCGCTGGCCGCAGTGGCACACGCCGCTGGCGTGCCGCTCATCGTCGACAACACGGTGACCAGCCCCTACCTCTGCCGCCCCTTTGAGCATGGTGCCGACATCGTGGTGCACTCGCTCACCAAGTACCTCGGCGGCCACGGAACCACCATCGGTGGCGCGATTGTCGACAGCGGCAAGTTCCCCTGGGCCGAACACAAGGCGCGATTCAAACGCCTGAACGAGCCCGACGTGAGCTACCACGGCGTCGTGTACACCGAGGCCCTGGGCGCGGCTGCGTTCATCGGGCGTGCCCGTGTCGTGCCGCTGCGCAACATGGGTGCCGCGTTGTCGCCCATGAATGCCTTCCAGATCCTGCAAGGCATCGAGACGCTGGCCTTGCGCATGGACCGCATCTGCGACAACGCCTTGAAGATTGCAACCCATCTGAAAAGCCACCCCAAGGTGAGCTGGGTAAATTACGCCGGTTTGCCCGACCACAAAGACCATGCCCTGGTGAAGAAATACATGGGTGGCCGGGCCTCCGGCATCATCAGTTTTGGCCTCAAGTCGTCCAATGCCATCGAGGCAGGCGCCCGTTTCCAGGACGCGCTGCAGCTCTTCACCCGCCTGGTGAACATTGGCGATGCCAAGTCGCTGGCCTGCCACCCAGCCTCCACCACCCACCGCCAGCTCAACGAAGCCGAGCTGGCCAAAGCGGGCGTGAGCAAGGACATGGTCCGCCTGTCCATCGGTATCGAGCACATCGACGACCTGATGGCCGATCTCGAACAGGCGCTCGCGGCGGTCTGATGTCTGAGTGGCCCATCCGCCCGGTGGGTCAGCGCAGGGGGGGCCAGTGATGCGTTTGCTGGTCGGTTGTGTGGGCGGTGCCGGGTTGCTGTACCTTCTGGTGTGTGCCGGGCTCTTCGCTTTCCAGCGGTCCCTGCTGTATGCGCCGCAGCCCGCGCGCTTTGATGTGCCCGGTATGCAATTGCCGGTGTCGGGCGCCGAGCTGCAGATATCGGTGCGCATTCTCGCGAAAGCGCCGGCCCTGCTGTATTTCGGCGGCAATGCCGAAGACGTGTCGGGCACCTGGGCTGAGTTGGTTGCTGCGTTTCCCGGCCGATCCCTGTACCTGATGCATTACCGGGGCTACGGACGCAGCACCGGGAAGCCCACGGAGGCGGCGCTGCATGCCGATGCGCTGGTGCTGTACCAGCATGTGCGGCAAATATTGGGAGGAGGCGGTGCCGATATCGCCGTCTTGGGGCGCAGTCTGGGCAGTGGTGTCGCGATGCGTCTGGCCAGCGAGCATCCGGTGTCGCAACTGATTCTGGTGACGCCCTATGACAGCATTGCCGCGGTGGCCGCAGGCCGATTCCCGTGGGTGCCCGTTCGCTGGCTGCTGCTGGATCCATTTGACTCTGCCGTGCTGGCATCGCGCGTCACGGCCCCCACGACCGTCATCATTGCTGAACACGACGAGGTGATTCCGCGCGAACGCACCGATGCCTTGGTGGGCCGCTTCGCGGCCGGGGTGGCGCGGGTGGTGCACATTCCCGGTAGCAGCCACAACAACGTCAGCGTCGGTGAGCCATTCCGGCGGGCGCTTCCCCGCTTTTGATGTGGATCAAGACGAAGTCAGGTGGCGGGCTCAAAGGCGCGGGTTGCACCGTCGGTTTGATCTTTCGCAAAGCGATGGGCGCGCCTTTCTCTTTCAATGGGACTCGGGAATGTTCCCGTGACAAAGTTGAAGAAAATCATGTCGAAAAAGCACATCGTTGCCACCGTTATCCTGGCTGTGTTCGCTTCTGGTTCCGCGCTGGCGCAAGCCTTTCAGGCCGGTGATTTGTTGGTGCGTGCGCGCGCCGTGAACCTGGACAGTGCCAACAATGACTCGACGGGTCTGGATCTGTCGGTCAACAACAAGACCTTGCCGGAAGTGGACTTCAGCTATTTCTTTAGCCCAAACCTGGCTGCTGAGCTGGTCCTTACCGTGCCGCAAAAGCACACGCTCTCTGCTGGTGCCACCGAGATCGGCTCGCTGCGCCATCTGCCGCCGACCTTGACCGTGCAGTACCACTTCAATGCCGGTGGGTTCAAGCCCTATGTGGGCGCAGGTCTCAACTACACGCGCTTCAGCTCGGTCAACTTGCCAGAGGGCGTCGACATCAAGCGCAACAGCGTGGGCCTGGCCTTGCAAGTGGGTGTGGATATTCCAGTGGCCAAGGATTTGTACGTCAACATCGACGTGAAGAAGGTCCAGATTGGGACCAAAGTCAGCGTTGCTGGCGCAGAGATCGGCAAATTCAAAGTTGACCCGGTGCTGGTCGGTGTCGGTCTCGGCTGGCGCTTCTGAGTCCGAGTCCCGATGGCCACCCACGCGGTGATTGAGCCGCAGGTGACCTCAGGGCTGGGCGGGGGCGGGGTGCCAGCTCAGTGGCCCATACCAGGCGACGCTCGCATGGCGGGTGTTGTTGCTGTCGGTCATCAGGGCGATGCCGCTGACGCGCTGCGGGATTTTGCCAAAGGCCGCTTCGCAGTCCGCAGCGACATTCCGCTCGAAGTCGACCCAGCGTCCGAGGCGCCCTTGGCCTGATTCGATCACCAGGGTCTTGATGCGCGCACTGCGCGCATGTGGAATCACCGTGCCCACCGGGTAGCGGTGGTCCCACACATACATCAGCGTGGCATAGGGCAACGGTTCGCCCGTGGCCATCTGCATCATGTCTGACAGCAACAGATCGCGTGGGGAAAAGCCTGCCCGGTCGCCGTCAAACTGGATGATGACCCGGGCCACGGCGTCGTCCAGGTGCCGGTCGGCCAGATCGCTCAGCGGATTGAGCGCATTCACAAACCAGGAAAAGTGCAGGACGCCCATCGCTTTGGCTTCGATGGCCAACGGCAAGCGCACCAAGCTGTCGCCTTGCTCGCTCTTTGCTTTTAGCGCAGGGCGGCCAGCATGATGCTCTGGGGTGTAGAACGAAGCGGGCCTGTTTCCGATGGCTTGGTGGCGCCAGTACGCGCCTTGAGCAGGTTTCGGCAGGTGATTGGCTTGGGCCCAGCTCGACGCATTGAGCGGGCTGGTCTGGTGCGAGCTGGGGGGCAAGGCACAACCCGTTGTCGCGATCAACAAGCCCGCAGAAAATGCTCGCATCCATTGGCTTGCACCAAGTGCAAGAAACGTGATGCGTTGAAGTCGCCAGGCCTTGAGGCCTGACTTCTTTGAAGGGGTTCTCAGCGTGTCGTACCTGGCGGTCATCTTGTGTGTTGACATCGGTTGCTCAAAGCCGCGGAATGCGGGTGCGAGAGGCACGCAGTGTGACCCAGGCTTTTCCCACCTCCGTGCACTGGGCGTCCAGCGCAGTGATCAACTGTTCCAGCATGGTGGCCAGCATCGCGGCCCTGTCGGCGTTGGGATGTTCCACTTGAATGGTCATGTAGGGATTGGTGTTGATTTCGTATGTTTCGTATCGTTCGCCTGTTTTCCCGAAGTCAAGGCGGCCAAAGTCCATGCCCGCATGGTCAAACACGCGCATCACATAGCTGCGCAACGGGTAGTCGGTCATTTCGAGGTACTCCTGCCGGTACTGCTCGTCGGTGGCCAAGCCCGAGACGCCTGTTTTGGCCATCCAGTGGGAGTCGTTCACGGTGTTGGCTCTGATGATGCGATCTCCGATGCGAAACGCCGACAGCTTCTGAAATGCGCCAGTCTGCAGGTTTGGGGTCGCCGCATATTCAACAAAAACCAGATCGCTGATCGGATACCCCAGTTGGAAGGCCCCTGCCAGCGCCTCGTCACACGAGGCACGGTCTTGCAACAGGTCGCTCAGCACCCCCCGGTGGCTGGCCAGCGTTCTGAGGAACACAGGAAACCGTTCGGGCCATTCACCTGCTGCGGGCAAGTGGCAGGTGTAGCTGTTGACACCCAATTGGTGCAGGTGCTTGAGCAAGCTGGCTCGTGGCCGGAAGCGCCGTGGGTCATTGAGAACGCGCAGTCCGGCAGCGCGCAGCCCGTCATAAAGATGGACAGCTGCCTCAAGTTCGCTCGACGACAGTCGGTCGAAATCGGTCAGAACATATGTCGCGCGCAAGGCTTTGGGTACCGTCAGGAGGGATTCATACGTGGCTTGGTGAACCGCAACACCCCGAGGGCGCATCAATGCTGGCCATGCTGCAAAGGTGTAAGCGTGTGCACGGGTTGTGACATACACCAGGTGCCTGAGCGCGTTGACGCGTGAAGTCGACCGTGTAACCATATGTGCAAGTTTAGGTTCAACAGGAGGCACAAATGAAGTTTTTTCAAAAGCTGAGTGTGAATGACTTGTTGGGATTCCGCTTGGCTCAATGCACGCCCGATGGAACAAAAACCCAACCAGGTGATGTGAAGCCGGGGAGCAAGCTGGGAGGGGCGGACGGAAGAAAACCGGGTAAAGCACTTAACACCTGAGGAAGCTCTTCTGAACAGGGTTGTTTGTGCGCGCGCCATCTTCGGCTTGTCAGATTTGAGTTTCTGAGGTGTGAATGCAGTTTGAACCCAGTGGCCAACGCGGTCGCAGGCTTGATGCTGAGATGCAGGCAGATTTGTTGCAAAGCCTGCAACACATTGCGCGTGCCTGTGAGCCTTCGGAAATATCCCGAAACCTCGCCCATCCGATCGAACTGATGAAGGGTGGCCATGCGATGCCGCCCTCGGCATTTGGTTTGTATTTCCACCTCGGAGAAACGCTGTTTGACGAGCGGCTTGACGATGCTGCTCTGGCGGCGAGCGAGTTGAGTCGGTGCGGTGCGCGAAGGCCGGGCATGGTGGTGCAGGGTCGGGGAAGCGAGGCCTCTCGAAGGCTTGATCAAACGCTGGACTGGCGCCTGGAGGAAGGGGCGAAAATCTTCGCTCCCGTCGCGGGGCCTGAGGTGGATGCTTTTCGTGAGCTCCTGGACCAGGGGATGAGTCTGCTTGCGTTGGGCGCGCCCGGGTTGCATGCCGAGATCGCTGCTTTTTTGTCCGAGGTGGTCGTGGCCCGGTCCCCAGCAGGAGGGGCAATAGACTTCGACGGGGCCTCACACTACCAGTTCTGGGGGCTTCTGATGCTCAACCCCCTTCACCATCGAAATCGGCTGGCCGTGGCGGAAGTTCTTGCCCATGAATCGGGTCACAGTGTCCTGTTCGGCATGAGTCGGGAGTCGACGCTGGTGCTGAACCCGGATGATGAGTTGTACGACTCGCCCTTGCGCACGGACCCCCGGCCGATGGACGGCATTTTTCACGCCACCTACGTCTCCGCGCGTATGGCGTGGGCCATGGAGACCTTGCTGGACAGCGGTTGTTTGAGCGCTGACGAGCGTGATCAGGCTTTGTCAGCGGCACACCTGGACCGCGACAATTTTCACAAAGGCGTGGCGACGGTTGACATGCATGCCCAGTTGACTCCGTCGGGGCGAGCGATCATGGACGAAGCGAGGCGATGGATTCTCGCGAGCGACCGCACGAACGCTGGCTATCGCTGACCATCCGGCAGTCGTTGGTGGGCTTTGCCTGGCAGCTGGGCACAAAGCTTGTTTGTTCATTTTTCGGGGCTCTTGGGCGAAGCTTTGGTCATGGTGTGCTGCCCCCTGAAACCCAGCTGCCAAGTGCAGCGCAGGCCTCACCGGCATGGTCAGAGACAGCCCAATGGCAGGGCGGGGTGGGTGACTCGACAGAGGGGATCGCCACAGCCTGATTGAGTACGTTGACGCTTGAAGCGGCTTGTGTGAACATATTCGTGTATCCCGATTCAATAGGAGACAGAAATGAAATGGTTTCAAAAACTGAACGCCAAGGAATTGCTGGGATTTCGCCTGGCTCAATCCCTGCCAGATGGCAAGAGAACCCATGGCGATGAGGTCAAGCTGGGGCTCAAGCTGGGTGACAAGTTGGGTGACAAGTTGGGAATAAAGAACGGATAGAGAGTGATCGCTCATGAGGCGGCACGGGTTAACAGAACCTTCTGTGTCTTGTCAGATTGAAGGTTCAGGGCGTGGCTGCGGTCTGAGCCTCTGGTCGACGTGGCCTCCAGCTTGACGCAGGAAGCCTGGAAGCCAGGTAGACGGGTGACAGGTCCCGACTTTTGGTCCCGTCGAAGCGGTCGTCCTAACGTTCGTCGTAACTGACCACCAGGCTGTCGCTGGTCGGTCGGGCCTGACAGCTGAGCACAAATCCCTTGTCCGTTTCCCAGGGCTCCAGGGTGAAGTTTTTGGTCATGGTGACGCTGCCCTCCATGACCTTGGCCCTGCAGGTGCAGCATACCCCGCCCCGGCACGACCAAGGCAAATCGAGACCGGCGTTGAGTGCAACGTCCAGCACGTGTTCGTCTTTGTTCATTCGCAGCTGGTGTGGCTTGCCGTCCAGCACCACGGTCAATGCCACTTCGCCCTCGGCGCGAACGGCGGGGTGGCCCAGCACCGCCGCCTTGCGTTGTTCCGCTGGCAGCGCCTCCAGTGTGGGTGAGGTAAAGCGCTCGGTGTGCACACGGTCTGGCCGCACGCCGGCGTCCAGCAAGGCCTTTTCTGTGGCTTCGATCATGGCCTCGGGGCCACAGATGAAGACTTCGTCCATGCTGCCCACCGGCAGCAGCGTTTCGGTCAGCTCGCGCACCTTGTGAGCGTCGATGCGCCCTTCCAGCAGGGGCACTTCCTGGGCCTGGCGCGAGAGCACATGGATCAGGGTCAACCGGCCAGGGTAGCGGTCTTTGAGGTCTTGCAGCGCCTCGTTGAACATGACGCTGTCCATGCGGCGGTTGCCATAGACCAGCGTGAACTTGGCATCGGACGACGCTTCCAGTGTGCTGGCCATGATGGAAAGAATGGGGGTGATGCCCGACCCAGCCGCAAAACCCACGCGGTGCAGGGCGCGCGGCTTGTGCACAGTGAAACGCCCATCGGGCGGCATGGCAGCCAGCCGATCGCCGGCCCTGAGCGAAGTGGCGGCCCAGTTGGAAAACACCCCACCTTCCACCGGCCGGATGCCCAGGGTGAGTTCACCCTGGCGGGTGAGCAGGCTGCTGGGGCTGCTGATCGAGTAGCTGCGACGCACTTCCTGGCCATCGATGCAGGCCCGCACGGTCAGAAACTGGCCAGGCTTGAACGCAAAGGCCTCGCGCTGCTCGGGCGGCACAGCCAGCGTGATGGCCACCGATCCTGCGGCTTCAGGGCTGATGCGCGAAATGGACAAATCGTGGAATCGAGCTGTGCTTGTCATGTCTTTTTTCCAGTGTTAGAAACGTTTGCTGGCGCAGGGGCGACCCCCCCCAGAGCGCTGCGGCTCCAAGCCTGCCGTCGCAGGCTTGTGCAGTGCGAAGAGTCGGCGGCTCTGATCGCGACGCGGTCTGCAAGACACGGGAGCCGCCCGGCACAGGGGTGGTTCATCGCCATCTAGATCGGTTTGAAATAGTCAAAAGGCTCGAGGCAAGACAGGCATTTGTAGAGCGATTTGCAGGCCGTCGATCCAAAGGGTGACGTCTCGGTGGTGTTGCGCGAGCCGCATTGGGGGCAGGGCACGGACGTCGTGCGGGCTGCGTGGCGGCTGAACTTCACGGTGCCGTGGCTGGTGTCGCCAGCGCTGCCGCACTGCGGTGGGGCGATGCCATAGGCCCGCAGCTTCTCGTGTGCGACCTCGCTCATCCAGTCGGTGGTCCAGGCGGGTGAGAGCTGGGTGATCATCCGTGCGGTCAAGCCGGCAGCGGCCAGGGCGGCCTGGATGTCGTCTTCAATCTGCCCCATGGCTGGGCAACCGCTGTAGGTGGGGGTGATCACCACTTCGGCCACGCCATCTGCACCTTGGCGCACGCCACGCAAAATGCCCAGCTCGCTCAACGAGACCACCGGAATCTCAGGGTCGGTCAGATCGACCAATGCTGCCTCAATGGCGCGCAGGCTGGCCGCATCGGTGTCGGGATTGGTCAAGGGGGTCATGTGGCGTCAGAGCCGTCGTTCACCAGACGCCTTGCGGGTGCGCGCGGGCCAGGCTTTGCATTTCGGCCAGCAGGAAGCCGAGGTGTTCCGAGTGCACACCCACATGGCCCTGCGCCACGTAGCCCACATGGGGCGTGGTGTCGTTTCGCTGCAGCGTGGCCTCGACCAGTGTTTCATTGACGATGGCGTTCCAGTCGTCGCGCAGGTTGACCACGCACACGCCGCTGCCATTGGCCACTGCGGTTTCTTCCACCGGGTGGCGGGCCCAGAACGCTTCACAGTAGGGCAGCAAGTGATCCACCGCAGCCTGGGCTCGCTGGTGCGATTCGACGGTACCGTCGCCAAAGCGCACCAGCCAGTCGCTGGCGTGGCTCAGGTGGTAGCGCGTTTCCTTGAGGGATTTGGCTGCGATGCCTGCGAGCTGTGAATCGCCTGAGGCTTGCAGCCCTTGCCACACGAGGACCATGAGCGCGCTGTACAGAAAATTGCGCGCGATGGTGGTGGCGTAGTCGCGCTCCGCGAAGGCGTACCCCACCAGTGGTCCGTGGTGCGGCAGTTCCAGCAGCGTGTGGTTGCGGAACTCGGCGGTGTCGCGGAAGTAGGCCAGCGTGTCTTCGGTGATCTGGCCGTCCTGGCGGGCTCCCGTCAGGTGTGCGAAGCGCTGGGTCAACTCTTCGTCGGCGTTGATGAGCGCCGCAGCGTGTTGGTAGATCAAGCGTGCCTGGCCGATCAGGTCGAGGCTGTTGTTGGCCAGGGCCAGGTCTTCTTCCAGAATGGGGCCATGGCCACACCACTCTGCGTTGCGCTGCCCGAGCACCAAAGCGTTATCGGCCAGGTGCAGCAGGTAGTCGATGGGGGCAGCTTCGCTTGGCGCGCCTTTGGGTGGGGCACTGATCATGGTTTCCGCCATCACATGTGCCCCACTTCGTCCGGGATCTCGTAGAAGCTTGGGTGGCGGTACACCTTGTCAGCCGCCGGGTCGAAGAAGCTGTCTTTGCTGTCGGGTTCGCTGCAGGTGATCGAGGCCGATGGCACCACCCAGATGCTCACACCTTCTTGCCGCCGGGTGTACACGTCCCGCGCCATCTGCAGCGCATGGCGCGCATCGCTGGCGTGCAGACTGCCGCAATGTTTGTGCTCCAGACCTTGTTTGCTGCGGACAAACACCTCCCAGAGAGGCCATTCTTTCAATGCGGGGGTGCTCATGCGGCCTCCTTGTGTGCTGTTTGTTGCTGTTTGTGCGCATGGGCCAAGGCTGCATCGCGCACCCACTGCCCTTGCTCGTGGGCCTTTACGCGGGTCGCCAGGCGCTCTTTGTTGCAAGGGCCGTGGCCGTTGACCGTGGCCCAGAACTCGTCCCAGTCGATGGGGCCGTGGTCGTGGTGGCCGCGTGCTTCGTTCCATTTCAGGTCGGGGTCGGGCAGGGTGACGCCCAATACGTTGGCCTGCGGAACCGTGGCATCAATGAACTTCTGGCGCAGATCGTCGTTGGAGATGCGCTTGATGCCCCAGCGCATGCCTTGGGCGCTGTTGGGGCTGTCTGCATCGGGTGGGCCGAACATGGCCAGGCATTTCCACCAAGTGCGGTTCACCGCATCCTGCACCATGGCTTTCTGTTCCCGTGTGCCGCGCTGCATCATCACCAGCAGGCCCTCATATCCCTGGCGCTGGTGGAAACTTTCTTCTTTGCAGACGCGGATCATGGCGCGCGCATAGGGACCGTAAGAGCAGCGGCAAAGTGGAATTTGGTTCATGATCGCCGCGCCGTCCACCAGCCAGCCGATCACGCCCACGTCGGCCCAGTTCAGGGTGGGGTAGTTGAAGATGGAGCTGTATTTGGCTTTGCCCGAGTGCAGGCCTTCGAGCATCTGGTCTCGGCTGGTGCCCAGGGTTTCGGCGGCACTGTAAAGGTAGAGGCCATGGCCTGCCTCGTCTTGCACCTTGGCGATCAGGATGGTCTTGCGCTTCAGGCTCGGCGCCCGGGAAATCCAGTTGCCCTCGGGCAGCATGCCCACGACTTCGCTGTGGGCGTGCTGGCTGATCTGGCGCACCAGCGTTTTGCGGTACGCCTCCGGCATCCAGTCGCGGGGCTCGATCTTGCCGTCGGCGTCGATGACGGCGTCGAATTGACTTTGCAACGCTTCGTCTGCGGCTGAGGCAGGTTTTGCCACCGCTTTCAATTCTGGCGCTTCGCTTGTGTTGAACGATTGGGTGTACATGGATCGACTCCTGCCCCGGGTAGCGGGTAAAAATCCAGTATATCCAATTAACCGACCGATCGGTCGGTTAATTCTGGGCCTGCTTATCGGGGTTTGCCCGAGGAGGCGCGAAAAAAACAAATGCTTACGCTGTGCGCACCGTCTGCGATTAGATTGGGTGCCCATGATCCACCCACTTCTCTCAACTTCGTCTCGGCCCGCGTGGCCAGCCGCTGCTGTTTTGCTGCCTTTGTTCCTGCTTGGCGCCTGTGGCGGTGGCAGCGATGCGCCCGATGCAGACACCGCTGCGGACAGCGTTACCCTGAGTGCCTCGCCTTCGACCGAGGTCGCGAGCAGCCCGGTGGCGGCTGCGGCTTCGGGTGCGTCACCGTCGGCTGCGCCTGTGTCAACGTCAACGCCTGTACCTGCACCCTCGGCCAGTGACGGTTTCTGTGGTTTGCCCGGCTTCCAGGCCGACCTCTTGAGGCGAATCAACGCAGCCCGTGCGAGCGCGCGCAGCTGTGGCGGGACGGCCTATCCTGCTGTTGGGCCGCTGAATTGGAATGGCCCCTTGTTCACCGCTGCCGAGAGCCATTCGCGGGACATGGCCGTCAACGACTATTTCTCCCATACCGGACTGGACGGGCGCAACGTTTCTCAGCGCGTGAGCTCAGCCGGGTATGCGTGGCGGGCGGTTGGAGAGAACATCGCAGCGGGCCAGTCGGATCCCAATGCGGTGATGAGCGGTTGGCTGGCCAGCCCAGGCCATTGCGGCAACATCATGAACGGCCAGTACCAGGACGTGGCCGTGGCCTGCGTGCAGCGCTCAGGCAGCGCTTATGGCCGCTACTGGACCATGGTTCTGGCGCGGCCTTCCTGACAGGCCGCGCGGAACGAGGCCTCGCGGTATCAGCCGCCCACGTCCAGGGTTTGCCCTTTGCCCCGCCCACGTCCAAGCACGGTCAACAATTGCGGCAGCGCCTCTTGCAGGGTGGCTTTGAGGGTGTGTGGTGGGTTGATCACAAACATCCCACTCGCCGTGAGGCCAGGCCGGTCATCAGGTCCGTCTGCTGGATCCAGTCCGATGGACAGTGTGGCATGCAGCCAAGGGCGCTGCGACTGGTTGCTCAGGGTCTTCAGGCGCCGCGGAAGATCGTGGGCCTCGGTGCGGGGAATGATGGGGTACCAGACCAGGAACGTGCCGGTCGGGAACCGTTTGAGCGCTTCTTGTATGTTGGCGCTCACTTTGCCGTAGTCGCTTTTGATTTCGTAGCTGGGATCCACCAGGACCAGTGCGCGTCTGGAGCCTGTGGCCGAAGGCGGTGGCGGCAGCAAGGGCATCAGGCCGGCAAAACCGTCTTGTCGCCCGACGGTGATGGTCTTGCCCGCTTCCAGCTGGGCGATGTTGCCATCCAGCGTCTTCCCGTCGGTGGGGTGCAGCTCAAACAGCTTGAGCCGGTCGCGCGAGGCGTGGCGCATCAACGTCTGCATCACAAAGGGTGAACCCGGATAGATCCGCAAGGCGCCCGAAGGGTTGAAGCCCGCAATCAGGTCCAGATAGTCCTCAATGGCCTGGGCCGGCTTGGCGACGGGCGCAGCACCCTCGGCCCTGAAGGCGGCCATCAGCTTGACCACGCCGTCCTTGGCTTCGCCGCCGGTTTCGGTGTAGTCGCCATCCAGGCGGTACAAACCCGCGCCCGCGTGGGTGTCGACCAGCGTGATGCTGGGCTCCTTCTGCATCAGGTGGCGCAGGGTGGCGATCACGGTGATGTGCTTGAGCACATCGGCGTGATTGCCCGCGTGAAAGGCGTGTCGGTAACTGAACATGGTGGGGTGATGGTATCGCTCTTGTGGATCCCGCCACAGATTTCTTGCACCGCAGGCGCGAAATTTTGTACAATGGAAGGCTTCGCAGCGAATATAAAGGCTCCGCGACGAAGGCGCGCGCCAGCGTCAACCGGTTAAACGGGAAGTGCTGGCGAGCAAATCCCCACCTAAGAGGTTTCCAGCAGAGAAACACCGACCGTGGAAAAGAGCCGCCAAACCCCTCTTTGATACAGAGAAACTCATGACCAAAACGTTCAGTGCTAAAGCAGCTGACGTGACGCACGAGTGGTTTGTGATTGACGCGACCGACAAGGTCCTCGGAAGAGTTGCCAGTGAAGTAGCTCTCCGTTTGCGCGGCAAACACAAGGCCATTTATACGCCTCACGTCGATACCGGTGACTTCATCGTCATCATCAACGCAGCGAAAATTCGTGTCACGGGCGCCAAGTCCACCGACAAGATTTACTACCGCCATTCGGGTTACCCCGGCGGTATCTATGCGACCAACTTCCGCGACATGCAAGCCAAGCACCCTGGCCGCGCACTCGAGAAGGCTGTCAAGGGCATGCTGCCCAAGGGCCCACTCGGTTACGCCATGATCAAGAAGCTCAAGGTGTACGGTGGTGCCGAGCATCCCCACACCGCCCAACAGCCGCAAGTGCTGGATATCTAAAGGAGCCTTGCAATGATTGGTGAATGGAACAATGGCACCGGCCGTCGCAAATCCAGCGTCGCCCGTGTGTTTCTGAAAAAAGGCTCCGGCCAGATCGTCGTGAACGGCAAGGACATCCAGTCCTACTTTGGCCGTGGTACCTCGATCATGATCGCCAAGCAGCCCCTGCTGCTGACCGACCATGCTGAAACCTTCGACATCATGGTGAACGTGCACGGTGGCGGTGAATCCGGCCAGGCCGGCGCTGTGCGCCACGGCATCACCCGTGCCCTGATCGACTACGACGCTACGCTCAAGCCGCAGCTGTCGCAAGCCGGTTATGTGACCCGTGACGCCCGTGAAGTCGAGCGTAAAAAGGTTGGCCTGCGCTCTGCGCGCCGCGCCAAGCAGTTCAGCAAGCGTTAATCGCCTGTTGCCTGTCTCAAAAACCGCCTTCAAGCTTGTCTTGGGGCGGTTTTTGCTTTTCTGGTTGCCCTCTGCTGAAAGTTCTGTGGCATGAAATTTCGCCTGTTGCGCCGGCGCCTGTCGGTCAGTGCTCCACGTGTTTCGGTGCGCAGCGCCTTGCCTTGGCCATTTCGCTGGCTCATGGCGGCCATCGTGCTCGGCTTTTCGGGTGCGCTGGCCTTGTGGGCGTTCGAGTTTGGCAAGGACATTGCCGGACTGGATCGCAATGCCAAGCAGGAGCTGGAGCAATTGCGCGAAGAAGTGAGTGGCTTGCGAGCCGATCTCACCAGCGCCCAGTCCGTGTCCAATACCTCTGAGAGCCTGCTCACAACAGAAAAGGCAGCTCAAGAGCAGCTGGTGATGCAGATACGCCAGCTTCAGGCAGACAACCTGGTGCTGCGAAGCGATCTGGGTTTTTTTGAGCGCCTGATCCCGGGGTCTGGCAGCGGGGATCTCAATATCCGAGGTTTGCAGGTGGAGCGCCTTGACGCGACCCAGCTGAAGTGGCAGGTCTTGATGATCCAGGCGTCCAAAAATGCGCCGGATTTCAAGGGCACGCTGGAGATCACTTTCAGCGGCACGATGGATGGCAAGGCGTGGTCAATGACCCAGACGCCCGAGCCGCAATCCGTGCTGATCAAGGGCTACCTGCGACAGGAAGGTCTGTTGGACGTGCCTGAGCAGGCCGTGGTAAAAACCGTGACCGCCAAGATTTATCAAGGGCGCGAAGTCAAGACCATGTACACCGTCAAGATCTGAAGTCACAAGCAACGTTTGGAGAAGTCTCATGTTTGGAAAAAAGAAACAACCCCCGATCAAAAGCCTGATTGCCCAAGGCACCCGCATTGATGGCAACGTGATCTTTCACGATGGCCTGCGCGTGGACGGCGAAGTGGTAGGGGATATCCGCGCCAACGATGAGCAGCCCAGCATTCTGGTCGTGAGCGAGTCGGCCAGTGTGACCGGCCAGATCCATGCGGACCACGTTATTCTCAATGGTTATGTGAAGGGCCCCGTGTTTGCCTTTGACCTGCTGGAGCTCCAGCCCAAGGCCCGTGTCGAGGGCGATGTGTCGTACCGTGCACTGGAAATGCACCAGGGGGCCACGATTTCCGGTCAGCTGAAGCCCATGACGGGTGATGTGGCAGAAGATAAACCCACACTGAAGCTGGCGGCAAATAACAGCTGAATGCAATTTTTCGGCGTTTGCGTTAGCATTCAATATTCCCCCAGTAGATTACTGGGTCTTTCGACCCACTGCTGACAGTCCGTATGTTCAAGGCGGCGAGCCTTGTGCCCCGCATCTCACCGAATTCAGGAGGCCCTATGAGCGCCCTAGCCGAAACCACCTCTACCGACATGCCAGCGCCGCTGGTGTTCACCGACAGTGCTGCAGCCAAAGTGGCCGATCTGGTGGCCGAAGAAGGCAATCCCGATCTCAAACTGCGCGTATTCGTGCAGGGCGGTGGCTGCTCAGGCTTCCAGTACGGCTTTACGTTTGACGAAGTGGTCAACGAAGACGACACCACCATGACCAAAAACGGCGTCTCACTGTTGATCGATGCGATGAGCTACCAATATCTGGTGGGCGCAGAGATCGATTACAAGGAAGACTTGGAAGGGGCGCAGTTCGTGATCAAGAACCCCAACGCCAACAGCACGTGCGGCTGCGGCTCCAGCTTCAGTACCTGATCAAGCTTTCCGGCGCTTGAGCCGGCGCGGACCGAAAGGTCGAAAAAAAGGGAGCCCAAGGCTCCCTTTTTTTGTGGATGGCGCTTGAACGGCCCATCAGGCCCGCTGACCACCCGGCTCACGCGCCGCGGTCAGCAGCTCACTGGGCGCTGGCCTGGACCAGGGTGGCCGCGGCATCGAGCTGCTGGCGCTGTGCCACAGCCACGGCATCAAAGCGCGCGCGCAGCGCTGGGCTGATTGGGATGTTTTCGCTCTTGCGCGCGATCGCCAACGGGTCTTGGTGCGCACCGTTGTCGATGAACTCAAAATGCAAGTGGGGTCCGGTGGAGAGACCGGTGGTGCCCACGGCGCCAATGAAATCGCCTTGGGAAATCCGTTGTCCCTGTTTCACGCCGATGCGGCTGAGGTGGGCAAACTTGGTGACCTTGTTGCCGCTGTGGGCCACTTCGATCACATTGCCATAGCCGCGCTGCACGCCAGCAAACTTCACCACGCCATCGGCAATGGTGCGAACAGGGGTGCCGGTAGGCGCTGCGTAGTCCACACCCAGGTGAGCCTTCTGGCGCCCCAGAACCGGGTGGAAGCGCATGCCGTAACCGCTGCTTACGCGCGAAAACTCGAGGGGTGAGCTGAGAAAGCTTTTGCGCGAGCTTTCACCATTGAACCCGAAGTAGGCGCCCTTCAGGCCAGCTTCTTCAAACCAGACGGCTTCGTGTTTGCGCCCGTTGTTGACAAACTCGGCGCTGAGCACACGTCCTGCGCGCATGGTTTCGCCATCGGCTTCAAGGCTCTCGAATACGACGTTGAAGCGGTCACCCTGGCGCAGATCGCGGCGGAAATCGATCTCTGAGGCAAAAATCTCGGCGAGCTGGATGGCCACGCTGTCGGGCAGGTTGATCTCGTCGGTGGCAGCAAACAACGAACTGCGGATCACGCCACTGGAGAGTTTGGACGATGCCGCCAGTTCGGCGCTTTCGATGCGCGCAGCAAACCCGCCGTTGAGCGATTCGACGGTGAGCCGCTCGAACAGGCGCTCGTCATCGGGCAACCAGCGGGCGGTCAGCTTCAGCAACTGGCCCCGATCGGTGGTTTCGACGGTGACGGTCTTGCCGGAGCGGCCATTGAACAGGCGTGCCGCATCTGGGCTCTTGCTCAGAAAAGCTTGTGCGTCGGTGTCTTGCACACCCAGGCGATTGAGCAGGCTCTGGAAGCTGTCGTCGCGACGAACGGTATCGGTGCGGAACAGCGTGAAGGGAATGGCTGCGCCCAGAGGCTGTGTAGACAACGCGTCAAGGCGCAGGGGCTCAATGATGTTGCTGACCGGCAAGCGCGAGGCATCGGGCGCGAGGGGCGCAATGCCGAAAGCGGTGACGCCTGTTCCCAGAAGCACCAGCCCGACACCGCTCAGCACACGGCGAGGGTGGTTGGAAAGACTTTGGCTCGTGGCCAGAACAAGCTTGGCCAGCGTTTGAAGTGGAGAAAAATGCAAAATAGAGTCCCTGTGGGTTGCTGGCAGGTCGGACCAGCAACGCAAAAACGTGTACGAAGCACAAAAGCCACCGGAAGTTCCGCTCATGCGGCTCGCTTGGGCAATGCCGTGCGTTCGACAGGGGGCAGAAACAGTGGCGCCGCCACTAGAATCCAAGACCATCTTCAAGTATAGCCAAGGCATCGGCTGTCGCAACAGGAAAACCCGCATGAGCCTCGGTGAGAAAGATAACCATAGTTCGCAAAAACCCCCTCCATCACCCCACGTCCTGACAGACGGTGTGCGTGAAGCGATGGCAGTGACCCTGCGTGGGTGCGATGAACTGATCCCGCAGGATGAGTGGGCACGCAAGTTGTCGCGCTCGGAAACCACAGGAATGCCACTGCGGATCAAGCTGGGTCTGGACCCGACGGCGCCCGACATTCACATCGGGCACACCGTGGTGCTGAACAAGATGCGCCAGCTCCAGAATCTGGGTCATCAGGTGATTTTTCTCATCGGCGACTTCACCAGCCTGATCGGCGATCCCTCGGGCCGCAACAACACGCGCCCGCCGCTCACGCCTGAGCAAATCAAAGCCAACGCGGAAACCTACTACAAGCAGGCCAGTCTGGTCCTGGATCCGGCGCGCACCGAAATCCGCTACAACAGCGAGTGGAGCGAGCCGTTGGGCGCGGCCGGCATGATCCAGCTCGCGTCCAAATACACCGTTGCACGCATGATGGAGCGCAACGATTTCCACGACCGTTTTCACGCGAATACGCCCATCAGCGTGCATGAGTTCCTCTACCCACTGATGCAAGGTTACGACTCGGTGGCGCTGAAGTCCGATCTGGAGCTGGGCGGCACCGACCAGAAGTTCAACCTGCTGATGGGTCGCCATCTCCAGGCGGAGTATGGGCAAGAGCCACAGTGCATCCTGACCATGCCTTTGCTGGAAGGCCTGGACGGCGTGGACAAGATGTCCAAGAGCAAGAACAACTACATCGGTATCACCGAGCCGGCCAACACGATGTTTGCCAAGGTTTTGAGCATCTCGGACACCTTGATGTGGCGCTGGTACACCCTGTTGTCCTTCCAGTCGCTCGACGCGATTGAACAGCTCAAGCAGTCGGTGGTTCAGGGGCGCAACCCCAAGGAGATCAAGGTGGCCCTGGCCAAGGAGATCACCACCCGCTTCCACAGCGCGGCGGCCGCAGAAGCCGCGGAGCAGGATTTCATCAACCGCAGCAAGGGTGGCGTCCCGGACGAGCTGCCTGAGGTGAGCCTCGTTGGTGCGCCCATGGGCATTGGTGCCTTGCTCAAGGCTTCGGGCCTGGCCGCTTCCAGCAGCGAAGGCAACCGCCTCATCGACGGCGGTGGGGTGCGTGTCGATGGCATTGTGATCGCCGACAAGGGGTTGAAGCTGGACGCAGGTTCGTTCGTGGTGCAGGTGGGCAAACGCAAGTTTGCTCGGGTGTTGCTGTCTTGAACACCATGCTGCGCAACGAGAGAGCGATGCCATGAACCCCGCTACCAAACGGTTGCTCACACCCCAGCGTCTGCTCATGGTTTCGGCGGTGGTGGCGGTGTTCACCATTGCGCTCAAGACCACCGCCTGGTATGTCACCGATTCGGTGGGCTTGCTGTCGGATGCGATGGAGTCGCTGGTCAACCTGGCCAGTGCGATCTTTGGGCTGGTCATGGTCACGATTGCGGCCCGTCCGGCTGACGAGGATCACCCCTATGGACACCACAAGGCCGAGTATTTCTCGTCGGGCTTCGAAGGCATTCTGATCATCGTGGCCGCGCTGGGTATTTGCTGGGTCTCTGTGAACCGCCTGATCGATCCCCAGCCCATCACGAAGGTGGGCTGGGGTCTGGCCTTGTCCGTGGCCAGTTCCGCGCTCAACGGCTTGCTCGCCTGGGTGATGTTCCGTGCGGCCAAGGAGCACCGGTCGATTGCGTTGGAGGCCGATGCCAAGCACCTGGTGACCGATGTGTGGACTTCGGCCGGGGTGGTGGTCGGTATCGCGCTGGTGTCGGTCACGGGCTGGCTGTGGCTGGACCCGATCGTGGCCATTGGCGTTGCGATCAACATCTTGCGCGAGGGGTTTCACCTGATGTGGCGTTCTTCCCAGGGCCTGATGGACGAGGCCCTGGAGCCTGAAATCATGGAAACCATCCAGGCCACGCTGGCGGGGTTTGAACACAAACGCGGCGAAACCGAAATCGTGCGCTTTGACCACATCGCCACCCGCAAGGCTGGCCAGCGCCGGTTTGTGGACATGCACATGCACATGCCAGCCTCCTGGACGCTGGGGCGCGCTGCGGCGGTGCGCGGCAGTGTGGAGCAGGCCTTGATGAGTGCTGTGCCAGGATTGCGCGCCACCATTCAGTTGCTGCCCAGCGACGTGGAGGCGCACTTTGACGAAGCGAGGGACCTGATTTGATCGCTTTGTTGCAGCGGGTGAGCGAGGCTCGGGTGACGGTCGCTGGTGAGGTGATCGGTGAAATCGAGGCGGGCCTGTTGGTGTTCTTTTGCGTCGAGCCCAACGACACCGAGGCGCTGGCGCAGCGGATGCTGAGCAAAATCCTGAAGTTGCGCATTTTCGGCGACGACGAAGGCAAGATGAACCGCAGTGTGCACGATGTGCAGGGCGGCCTTTTGCTGGTGAGCCAGTTCACGCTGGCGGCCGACACCCAGGGTGGAAACCGGCCCGGGTTCACCGGTGCGGCGTCCCCGGCGCTGGGAGAGGCGTTGTTCAACCACTTCGTCGGGCTGGCACGGGCCCAGCACCCCACGGTGCAGACGGGCCGGTTTGCCGCCGATATGCGGGTTCATCTGGTCAACGATGGACCCATCACCATTCCTTTGCACATGAACTGAGCGCAAGAGCGCAAAGTGCGAGTGCTGTGCAACGAACGTCTCAACAGGGTTGTCATGTCTCTAGATTTTGTTTCTGCCACCGAGCTTGATGCGCTGGATCCGACGCGTGTCCTGGGTGGTGCATGTCTGGGTGTGGCGGCGCCAGCGGTGGGTGCCTCCTGGCCGCAGCAAGCGGTATCCATGCCGTTGCTGGACGGGACACGGTCGGTGTGGCACGAAGCATGGGTCAGCGATGCCCCGGTGGTGTCCGGGGAGAGCGAGGGCATTCGCTGGAGCCGCTCGGCCGACGGGGTGTTGTTTGGTGCGCTGGCGCTGCCAGAAGTGGGCGAAGGTCCGGCCGATTCGACCGCTGCTTTGCGGCACATCAGCGAACTGGCCTATGCCCGAATCTTTCGATTGCTGGACGCCCAAGGCCTGCCGCATCTTTGGCGGGTGTGGAACTACATTCCCGACATCAACGGCGCTCAGGCGGGGCTGGAACGCTACCGCCAGTTCAACCTGGGTCGGGGCGATGCTTTTGAGCGCTGCGCCCGCAGTGTGACCGAGCAGGTGCCCGCGGCTTGCGCTCTGGGTGTGGGCGGCGGTCCGTTGTCCATTGCCTTCATGGCCGGAGCCACGCCGGTGGTGCCCATCGAAAATCCCCGGCAGGTCAGCGCCTACCGCTACCCGGATGTTTACGGCCCACGCAGCCCCACGTTTTCACGCGCCGCACTCGCGCATTTGCCTGGGCAGGCGCTGTTTTTCGTCTCGGGCACGGCCAGTATCGTGGGCCATGAGACCCTGCATCTGGGGGACGTGGTCGCACAGACAATGGAGTCGTTGAACAACGTGGAAGCGGTGCTGTTCGAGGCGAACCGCATCGCGCGTGATGGCGGGTTCTCCCTGTCTGATCTGGTGTACCGGGTCTATGTGCGCGACGCAGCGGATGCGCCTGCCGTGACGGCGGCGATGCGCGAGCGCCTGGGCGCCGTCGAGATGCTGTGTGTGCAGGCCGATGTGTGCCGCTCAGACCTGCTCGTCGAGGTAGAGGCCCACGGTTTGCGCCCTCGTTGAGCGCCAGCGAACGGGGTTCGACCCGCAACCATCAAGCCACTCAGGCTTTGCCCGCATAGGGGTCTGGCCAGCCCAGACCGGCGAGAATCTCGCTTTCGTAGGCTTCCATCGCATCGGCGTCGGCTTCGCTGGTTTCGTGGTCCCAGCCCTGGGCGTGCAAGCACCCGTGCACCAGCAAGTGGGCGTAGTGCTGTGCCAGGGGGATGCCCATCTCCCGGGCTTCCAGGGCCACCACGGGCGCACACAGCACCAGGTCGGCCATGACCATGGGTTCGACCGCGTAGTCGAAGGTGAGCACGTTGGTGGCGTAGTCTTTTTGACGGTAGCCGTTGTTGAGCGCCTGGCCTTCTTCGGTATCAACGATGCGCACGGTGATTTCGGCGTCGGCGGCCAGCGCGTGGCGGATGCAGCGGGTCACGAAGTGGCGGGGCAGGGCGGCGCGGTGCGGAGCTGGGTCCGACAGGGTGCCGAACTGCAGGGACAGACTCAGGGCAGGCAGTGCCATGGCATCAGGCTTTCTTGGCGGGTGCACGGGCGCGCTTCGCGGGCGGCGCGTCTTCATCATGGGGGGATCGCGCGTCATAGGCATCGACGATGCGGGCGACCAGGGGGTGGCGCACCACGTCGGCGCTGGTGAGGCGCGTGATGGAGATGCCGGTCACGCGCTTGAGCACACGTTCGGCGTCGATCAGGCCCGAGAGTTGGGTGCGGGGCAGATCAATCTGGCTCACATCGCCGGTGACCACGGCTTTGGAGCCAAAGCCGATGCGGGTGAGGAACATCTTCATCTGCTCCGGCGTGGTGTTTTGCGCTTCGTCCAGGATCACAAAAGCGTGGTTCAGCGTACGGCCGCGCATGAAGGCCAGGGGTGCGATTTCGATCTGCTGGCGCTCGAAGGCCTTGACCACCTTGTCATAACCCATGAGGTCGTAGAGGGCGTCGTAGAGCGGGCGGAGGTAAGGGTCGACCTTCTGGCCCAGGTCGCCAGGCAGAAAGCCCAGTTTTTCGCCCGCCTCAACCGCTGGGCGGGTGAGCACGATGCGCTGCACGGCACTGCGCTCCAGGGCGTCCACAGCGCAGGCCACCGCGAGGTAGGTTTTGCCGGTGCCGGCCGGGCCAATGCCGAACGTGATGTCGTGGCTGGACATGTTTTCAAGGTAGCGGGCCTGGGCCGGGGTGCGGCCTTTGACTTCGCCGCGCCGCGTCTGCATGGCCAGGGCGTCTTCTCCACCGGCCGGCAGCGCCGTGTCGCCACTCAGCATGAGCTGCACGGTTTCGGCCGGGATGGGCTTTTTGGCCATCTCGTACATGGCCTGCAGGGTTTCCAGGGCCTGGTTGGCCCTCGCCTTGGGGCCATCGATGCGGAATTGCTCGAACCGGTGGGCGACTTTCACCTGGAGAGCCGCTTCGATGCTCCGGATGTGGCTGTCCATGGGACCGCACAGGTGGCCCATGCGGGTGTTGTCGGGCGGGGAGAAGGTGTGTTTGACGATCAAACGGATAATCCAGTGAATGGGGCCTTGATCAGCAGGGCCCGAACGCGCAAAGAAAGAAGACCCCCCGATGATAGGCAAGTTGACTGGCATCCTGCTGGAAAAAAATCCCCCGCAAATTCTGATCGACTGCCACGGCGTGGGTTACGAGGTGGATGTGCCGATGA
The DNA here is from genome assembly GCF_004795855.1 of Hydrogenophaga sp. PAMC20947. Taxonomy (NCBI): domain Bacteria; kingdom Pseudomonadati; phylum Pseudomonadota; class Betaproteobacteria; order Burkholderiales; family Comamonadaceae; genus Hydrogenophaga; species Hydrogenophaga sp. PAMC20947. The sequence continues at coordinate 3,050,901 of NZ_CP039252.1, read as the reverse complement.
GCACGTTCTACAACTTGCCCGGGGTGGGGGAGGCTGTGTCGCTGCTGACGCATTTTGTGGTGCGTGAGGACGCCCAGATTCTTTACGGCTTTGGCACTGCGCAAGAGCGGGAAGCCTTTCGCCAGCTGGTCAAGATCAGCGGGGTGGGGCCCCGGACAGCGCTGTCGGTTTTGTCGGGCATGGGTGTGGCCGACCTGGCGCAAGCGGTGACCGCGCAAGACAGCGCGCGCATTGTGAAAGTACCGGGCATTGGCAAAAAGACGGCTGAGCGCCTGTTGCTGGAGCTCAAGGGCAAGCTCGGCGCAGACCTTGGCGCGCTGGGCGGTGCCTCGGCCGTGGGGGATGCGGCCAGCGATATCCAGCAAGCCTTGATGGCTTTGGGCTACAGCGAAAAAGACGCCGCGCTCGCACTCAGAGCCCTGCCCAAGGATGTGGGGGTCAGCGAAGGCATCAAGCTGGCGCTCAAGTCACTGGCGAAGTGAAGTGAAGTGGCTTCAATAGGCCTGCATCTGTGCTGATCTTGCAATGTCACGGTACTTCACCGCATCGGCCTGGATCAGATGTGTTAGGGCAGTGGCGTCTCCTCGCAAAGGCTCGATGCCCGAGTTTTTGAGGTGTTCCTGAACGCGAGGAATATCCATGATCCGGGTGAGGTCGTGGGTGATCTTTTTGACCACGTTGAGGGGCAAGCCTGCGGGTCCCATGAGTGCCTTCCAGGTCGAAATATCGAATGGATGCATACCCTGTTCCTGGAACGTTGGTATATCGGGAAGAAGGGCCATTCGCTCGGCGGATGAGATACCCAGGACACGCAAGCGTCCTGATTGGACGTGGGGGAGAACGAGATTTGCGCTGACGACCGCGATGGGAATATGTCCGCCCAGAACATCCTTGACCGCAGGAGAGCAACCCCGATAGCCGACCTGTGTGAAGCTCAAAGCGGTCTTGTCCATGATCAGCTCCATCACGAAATGTGAGGGAGACCCGATGCCGCAAGAGCCATAGCTCAGGCCGTTAACCTGATCCCGAGCTGCCTGCAGTTCCGCCATGTTGGTGACGTTGATGGATGGGTGGACCACCAGCGCCAGAGGCCCCATGCCCAATAGCATGATGGGTGTCAGGTCATTTTCGTGGTGGTACGGAAGCTTCCCATGAACGGCAAGGTTGGTCAGCATGGTGTCGTTCTGCATCAACAGTGTGTACCCGTCAGGGGTGGACCGCGCAACTTCGGTGGATCCGATGTTGCCGGCTGCTCCCGGACGGTTCTCTACCGTCACTGCTTGTCCCCACTTTCGCTCAAGCTCTGCGCCGACGACCCGTGCCACCACGTCCGAGCTCCCGCCTGCGCTATAGGGAACGACGATACGGATTCCGCGGGATGGGTATTCCTGGGCAAAGAATGCTGTGGTGCATGCGGTGAGCAGCCAGGTGCCCAGCACAACGCTCCGCCCCAGGCTGAAAAGGCTTCTTGCGTTCATGTTGGCGTCCTCAGGTATTTGTCACTGCGTTTCGCTGGAACCATGGAAACCGGGGTCGGGGATCTCCGTTGCCAAAATCCAGCGGGAAGCGGGTCATGTAGGCCAAGCGTCCGTGCATGGCGTGCTGGTTGGCATGTCGAAAGTAGGCCATCGCTGCGTCGTCATAGCAGCCCGAACGGTCCCAGCCGTCCACTTGATCACCGAAGGTTTCGACGAGTTCACGCTCGAAAGGATACAGGCAGCAGGCCAGGATCTCCTCCCGTGTGCGGGCGTAGTGGATAGCCGAGGCTTGGAAGCGGGTGTTGATGAAGAGCGAGGTGGCCCTTTCAAGCAGGTGTGGCAGTGCACCGGCGCGGTGCTCGGACACACCCCAGTACGGGGTGGGGGCGTGGAGGAACGCATACAGATCATCTCCCAGCTGTGAACGACTTAACCGGATCACGGGTAGGACAAGCGCCTCCATGATGTCTGTCCAGAACCGCTCGGACCCAAACCAGTAACTGCACATACCGTAGTTGCCATGGTGTTGCCGACCCACGTTCACGATGTCGAGGTCGACCCCTGCCAGGTTCAGTACTTCCTGATACCGCTGTTGGAGTTGTGAGTCCTGATGTGTGATCTGGCCACGATCAAAATTGTTGAAGCAGAGGTAGATGTTCTGGGGGCGTGGGTTGACCACATAAACGTCGTAACCGGGATGGTCATTGATCCAGCGTTTAACGTCGTGGCCGTTCAGCAGGCCCTTGGCATGGAACCGGCTTGACACGGCACCAACGATATTTGCCGTGCGGTGCACGCCTGCCGCAAAAATTTCGTCAAAAACCTGGAACTCTCGCAGGCCGGGTCGCGGATTGTGCCGAAAGTCCAGAGACTCAAAACCCGGAACGGGGTCGAACAGGTGGCGATTTTCGATGCAGTTTTGCAGCAGACGAATGCTCATGTAGGGGACCGGTGTGCATGGAGATCGTTCTGCATTTTGCACCAGGGCGATGTTCGAAACTTTTCACATCGCTTCGCGCACCAGCCGTCCATTGAGCGCCTGGGTGGGGCGGGCGTTCATCGGGAAGAGGTGGGCAAACAATTTGAGTTGCTCGCGGCTCACCGTCATGGGCTGCTTCATCACCAACCACAAGACGCCTTCGGTACAAGGGGGCGTGGTGAGCGATCCGATGAACTGGTAGTAGCGTTGATCGACTGGCAGCAGCTGGTTCATGTCGATCAGGCCGGCCGACAGGCCTACGCGGTCTTTGGTGTCCAGGGGCATGCGGGTCCAGACCTGCTCCACCACGGGGTTGGAAACGCCGGGATCGATCAGAATGGCCACCACGGCAAGCTGGCCTTGTTCGTTCTTGTGCACCAGGTGGGCCACCATGGAGAAGCCCTTGTAGTTCACCTTTTCTTCCGCCGGGTGGTGGAAGTGGAACTGGATCAGCTTGTAGGCGGAGCCGCGCACGTAGAGCGTGTTGTCGCCTTGCAAATCCACCTGGATGGTGTGGCCGTTGTTGACGACGCTGCCGCCACTGGCGCGGTAATCAAAGCGCAGCACTTCGGCGGGGCCGGGCATGGCGTCGGTTTCCAGGATGTGAACGGGGGACTGCCGCTGACCGGCGTCGCAGGTGTTGAAGTCGGGCTTCATGCTGCCCCAGTTTTGCGGGCCGGTGTCGCCTTCGTAGGTCCAGTGGGCCTCACCGTGGCCAGCGGTCGCTGCGCCCTGGGCCTCGGGCGCGGCGTGCCCGCTGAGCACGGCGGCACGCGCACGGATGTAATCGCGACTGGCGCGAGAACGCACGGGGGTCTTGGCCCGGGCAGCGGGGGCATGGTGCTCGTCCGCGACCGGCGGGGCGTGAGCCTCAGGGGCGTTGGAGGCGATCACCTGATCGCCGATGCGCAGCGACACCTGCCCCGTCTGGCCGGCATGGCGTTCGATGACGGCTTTGAGTTTGCTGATGGTGTCCGAACCCTTGGCCGGTGCCCCTTGGACCGCTGGTTCTGCGGCCGCAGGGTGGGCCGCCGCCGCTGCAGCGGGGGCATGGGCGGACTCCATGGCCTGGTTTCCCGCCAGGCCGAGCGGCGTGTGGCCGCTGACCAGGGCGGCGAGCGTCAGTGCAGCTGCACGGCGCAGGTGCGGTGACAGGGTGGAGGGCTTCATGGCGGGTGTCCTTGGCGTGGCAGGGGTGGGCGGGGCACCGGGGTGGGTTTGACCGCCGCCTGTGCCTCATTCATCGGCACGGCGGCGGGACAACTTGAACGCCGGGCCCGGCGGGCGGGCCTGTATAGTGCGTGGCAGATGATTGGCAGCCGCCTGGCCGCGCTTTTGACGGCCGGTGTTGTGACCGATCCTGCGAGTGCACTCTTGACCATTCAGACCGACGATTTCGCCCCCGCGCCCCGAGTGGTGTCGGCTGCGGCCGTTTCTCCCAAAGAGGAGGCGATCGAGCGCGCTTTGCGCCCCAAGCTGCTGGACGAATACGTGGGCCAGCAAAAGGTGCGTGAGCAGCTGGAGATCTTCATTGGCGCGGCGAAAATGCGCGGCGAAGCGCTGGACCATGTCTTGCTGTTTGGCCCGCCGGGCCTGGGGAAAACCACGCTGTCACACATCATCGCGCAGGAGCTGGGTGTGAACCTGCGCCAGACCAGCGGACCGGTGCTGGAAAAGCCCAAGGATCTGGCGGCGCTGCTGACCAACCTGGAGCCCAACGATGTGCTGTTCATCGACGAGATCCACCGGTTGTCTCCCGTGGTCGAAGAGATCCTGTACCCCGCACTGGAGGACTATCAGATCGACATCATGATCGGCGAAGGTCCTGCGGCGCGCAGCATCAAGCTGGATCTGCAGCCCTTCACGCTGGTGGGGGCTACCACCCGCGCCGGCATGCTGACCAACCCCTTGCGCGACCGATTCGGCATTGTGGCCCGGCTGGAGTTTTACACCGCCGAAGAGCTCACCCGCATCGTCAAACGCAGCGCAGGCCTGCTGCAGGCCCCCACCGATCCCGAAGGCGCCTTTGAAATCGCCCGGCGCTCGCGCGGGACACCGCGCATCGCCAACCGGCTGCTGCGCCGGGTGCGCGATTACGCCGATGTCAAGGGGGATGGCCGCATCACCGTTGACATTGCGAACCGCGCGCTCACGATGCTGGATGTGGACCCCCAGGGTTTTGACACCATGGACCGCAAGCTGCTGGAAGCGGTGATCCACCGCTTTGATGGCGGGCCAGTGGGCCTGGACAACATCGCAGCCAGCATTGGCGAAGAGCGCGACACCATTGAAGATGTGATCGAGCCCTTCCTGATCCAGCAGGGCTACCTGCAGCGCACACCCCGTGGGCGCATTGCTACCCTGGCCGCTTACAGGCACCTGGGTGTGACGCCGCCGCAGTCGGGGGATCAACTGTTCACCGAAGCGGGTTGATGTGATCCTGACGCCTGACCAACCCGATCCCGACGAGAGCTCCACCGCGCGCCTGTACCGCGCCACTTTGGGCGATGCTTCGGCGGGTCGCTACCTGCGGGTGTTTGCGCGGTTTGACGATCAGGGCATGGCAGACCCCACCTGGAACAGCGCTGCGGCGCTTTTCCACCTGGGATGGCTGGTGCACCACCGCCTGTGGCTGTCGTTTGCGGGGTGCGCTGCGTTCGCCGCAGCGGTGGCGCTGGCGATCACGGGCTTGTGGCAGATGGCGCCCGGCTGGCCGGCAGGGATCAAGCTGGGGGCCTCGCTGGCCATGGCGATGGGCGCAATGCTGGTGCCAGGCTTGTGGGGCACGGCTTGGCTGCACACGCGGTCGCGTCGGCGCATGATCAGGGCGGTGGAGCTCGCCGCCACGGTGGACGGGGCGTGTGCCACCTTGAGCGCAGAAGCCCGTGACCGGCAACGCCGCAACACCTGGGGGCTGGCGGGTCTGCTCAGCGCCGGGGTGCTGGCGGCACTGCTCTGGCAGACCGTGCCTTGGGCCACCTTCGCCGGCGGAACGCTGGCTTCGCTGCCAGAACCGACGGTTGATTCGGTGGCGGCGGCAGTGCCCGGACCCGCTGTGGTGGCCGTGATCAAACCGGTATCGTCACCGCCCTCCGCCACAGCCCCGGCAACGCTGGCAAAGGGCGCATCTGATGTTGTGCCGGGTCCCTTGTCCGATCGGGTGGCGGTGCCCGCCGCCCTTCAGGCGCCCGCAGCTCAGACAGCGGCACCAACGCTCAGTCAGGCTTCAGCCAGGGTTTTGGAGCGGACGCCTGTTGTCCAGCCAGAGGTGCCTGCAAAGCCTGTTGCGCCGATCAAGTCAACCCAGCTTCAAACCTCCGCAAGCCCGCCCAGTTCTGAGGTAACCCCCGAGCGTGCAAAGCCCGCTTCTGTGATGGGGGGGGCTTCGCCTGCCAAGGCTTTGCCGAAGTCGGCTGCCCGCTCTCCTGCACCGGCGGATACCGAGCCGGCCAGTGCGCTGGTTCCTGTGAGCAGAATGCCAGGCAATGCCCTTGCAACAACGGCGCCCAGCCCATCCAGCCAGACCGTGCGGGCTACCGTTCCTGCTGCTGCGACTGCCACATCGACATCGACCGAAATCCGCACCCGGGTCAAAGGGTTTGGTGTGGCCGTCGGCATGTTTGCGGTGGCAGACAATGCCGAAAAGGTGGCTTCACAGCTGGCGCAGGCCGGGTTGCCCGTGCTCAGTGATCCGGTAGATTCGGCGCGCGGGCGGCTCACCCGGGTGCGCGTGGGCCCCTTTGACCGGCGGGAACAGGCCGAGACCGCAGCGGCCAAGGTCAAGGCTTTGGGGCTGGAAGCCCGGGTCTACACACCCTGATACGGTTTCGCCTGGCGTGCCACAGCATGGTCTGCGGCTCCCACCTAGCCCACGCGTGAATGCAAAACAGCATGAACCCAGCAGGCGCCCAGTCTGTCCTTTAGGCTGAGTGGCGCGGAGCCATCGCCGCCAAGACACTCAGGGACTTCTACCCATCGTTGACCCGTGGCCCGCCCCGCCGGCAACGGTCCCCAGGGGCTCATGAATGCGCCCCGATCCGGTCGGGGTCGGGTTGGCCACGTCGCGCAGCCAGCCCATGAGCATCAGGCACTGCGCTGCGTAGTAGCTGCCCAGCACCCACACGCTGGCCAGTGGCACAGGCGCGACGAAGCGGTTGATCGCCAGGCAGAGGTCGCTGGCGACAAACAGCAGGGCGCCCACGGCCACGGTCTGGCTGGCGCGGGTGCGCCGTTGGGCGGCGCGGTCCAGCGCGGTGCCGGCCATGGTGATGATGGCCACGATGTAAATGGCCACCGGTCCCCGCAGACCCGTGGGCAAGCCCGATGTCCACAACAGCACGTAGGCAGCCACCCCCGTCAAGCCCAACAAAGGCCAGGCAAGCCGCAGGCCGGCCCACGAGACGCCTTGGCGGAAGGCAACGATGTAGGCCAGATGGGCGAGCAGGAAAGCGGCCAGTCCGGCCACAAACTGGTTGTGAAGCATGAGGAAAACGTCGCCGGCCATGGAGGTGGCCAGGGCCGTCAGCATCCAGGCGAAACCCGCCGGTCGTTGGCCTCCTGGCGATGCGAACACGGGCTGTGCGTGGCGCCACAAGAGGACCAGGGCGATCACCATGGTCAGGGGTTTGAACACCAGGTGTGCTTCGGTCAGGCCCGTGGCGGCGGTGGCCATGGCGAGTGCGCCGCTCTCCATCATCAGCGCTTCCAGCGGCGTTATGCGGCCCTGCATCACGGCACCCGTGACCCACAGGGTGACCGACAGCACGAAGAACCACACGCCGCTTTGCCACAAGGGCCAGCTGTCCGTGAACCACAGAAAAACGCCTACACCCATGAGGAGCGCGCCGAACTGCACCGTGGCGAACTGCCGACGGTGTGCAGAGAGTGCAGGGGCAAAGAGGGTGACCCGCTCAAGATCGAACGGCACGTGGGGAAACCGCTGGGCAACATCGGCTGGGCGCCAGCCCGGGGGATTGAGCCAGACGCGCCATTTGTCGCGCCATTGGCGTGTGTGCCAGCTGTCTCGGCACAAGCTGGCATAGACCTCAAGGTTGGCCCACAGCGGATCCCAGCTGTTGAGGGGGCTGCGGGTGCCATAGACGCAAGGCTCGTCGGGGTCTTCGTCCTTGAAGCTGCCAAACAGGTGGTCCCACAGCATCAGGATGCCGCCGTAGTTTTTGTCGACATACGTGTCGTTGACCGCGTGGTGCACGCGGTGGTTGGACGGCGAGGCAAAGGCCCGGTCAAACCAGCCCAGCCGGCCGATCTGCTGCGTGTGAATCCAGTATTGGTAGAGCAGGTCCACCAGTGCGACCACGGCAAAGACCAGTGGTGGTACGCCCGCCAGCGCCATCGGCACATAAAACACCCAGCCGAAGAGCGCGCCGCTGCTCGTTTGCCGCAAGGCGGTGGACAGGTTGTAGTCCTGGCTCTGGTGGTGGACCACATGGGCCGCCCAGAACAGGGCGCAGGTGTGTCCCAGGCGGTGGTTCCAGTAGTAGCAGAAGTCGTAAAAAACCAGGGCCAGTGACCAGCCGATCGCGGAAGTCCAGAACCCGTTGTCAGCGACCCAGGGCATGGCCGCAAAGAGGGCGGTGTAAATGCCGATGCGCAGCAAACGGGTGAACACGGCGCTGATCTGGCTGAGCATGCCCAGACCCACACTCGTGATCGCGTCGTCGATGCGGTAGGTGTTTCTTTGCCGCGCACGCCCGACCGCGTATTCGATGGCGATCAGCGCCAGGAAAACCGGCGTCGCAAGCACAATGATCTGGCTGGGGCTGAACATGGGTGAGGTCTTTAGCGGATGGCGCCTCGGGCGTCGATGGGGATGATGCGCTCGATCACGCCTTGTGCCAGGCCACCCCGCACGCCGACATAAAAGTCGTGCAGGTTCACGGTGGGGTCGCAGTGGCCCGGCACCAGCCAGACCGTGTCGCCCAGGGCGGGGAGTTGCTCGGGTGCGGCGGCGCGCAGCAGGCCGTGTTCGTCTCCGCCGTTGGCAAACTGCAAGCCGGGTGGCGAAGCCACGGTGGGCAGGCCGCTGTCGATGGCGTGGCTCTTGTGCCCGGCATCGCACACCGCATGGTGCGCGCCACGGCTGATCACCTGGGCTTTGACAAACAAGGCATGCTCAAAGACCGGGGCACCCGGATCGCCTTCATTGGCGGCGTAGTCGGCGTCCATGAACAGGTACGAACCCGCTTGCAGCTCACCCCACAGGCCGCTGCCCGCTTCGCGCACGAGGGTGCCCGTGCCGGCGCCCGTGATCAGCGGCACCTGAAGACCGGCGGCCTGCCACTGGGCCATGGTTTCGCGGACCGCATCCGCCGAGGCCGCCAGGGCGGTATCGCGTTCGTGGGCCGTGCGCAGGTGTTGGGCACCGCCGTGGTAGGCCTGCAAACCGGCCAGCCGCAGCGTGGGATGGGCTTGGATTTGGTGGGCGAGCAACAGGGCTTCTTCCGGTGAGCTCGCCCCACAGCGGCCATGGCCAACATCGATTTCCACAAAAACGTCGATGGCGCCGGCTTGTTCGACGCGGGCCTGGGCCAGCGCTGCCGCCAGGCGTTCGATGCCCAGCAGGCTGTCGACGGCGAGGGCGAAGCGGCAAGGCAGCTCGCGCACCGCCTGGGCCAGGCGGGCCAGCTTGGACTCGGCGAGCACTTCATTGCTGATGTAGACGTCGGTGACCCCGGCATGCGCCAGCGCCAGCGCCTCGTCGGTTTTTTGCACACACACGCCCACGGCACCCAGGGCCATTTGCTGCCGCGCGAGTTCGGCACTTTTGTGGGTCTTGGCGTGGGGACGCAAGCGCAAGCCATGGGCTCGGGCGAAACTGGCCATGCGCTGCAGATTGCGCTCCATGGCGTCGAGGTCGATCACCAGCGCGGGTGTTTCCAGCGAGGCGACAGGCTGGCCTACCGCCGCAAGCGCTTGCGCATGGCATCGCTCGCGTGCGGCCAGCCAGGTCTCAGGCGCTGCGTTCATCCAGAGCGACTCCTGTGGCATCGGTTTCCTGCAGGTGCAGGGTGTCTGCCCAGCCCACCAGGGTCAGCCCTTCGGGCGTCCAGAGCAGCCGGTTGATGGCGGTGTTGGGCAGCTCCCAGCTGCGCGGCGCTTGCAGTTCGAGCCGGGTGGCCGCCCGGTACAGGATATCGAGCACGCCACCGTGGGCCACCATCAGCACCTGTTCGCCGGGGTGCTTTGCGGCCAGGTCGGTGACCGTTTTGACCACCCGTTCCCGAAGTTGCAAGAGCGACTCGCCACCCGGTGGCGCGAATTCGGGCACGCGCTTGCGCCAGGCGAGCGTCTCGCTCGGGTGAGCGGCTTCGAGCTCGGTCCAGGTACGGCCTTCAAAGTCTCCGAAACAACGTTCGCGCAAGCCGGTGTGGACCTGAACCGGCAACTGGTGCAGGGTGGCCACAGCCACCGCGGTTTCGTGGGCCCGGCACAGGTCGCTGGCATAACAGGCGGCGATGGCCTCGTCACGCAAGGCGTTGGCCAGTTGCCGGGCCTGCCATTGGCCGTGCTCGTTGAGGGCGATATCGGTGTGGCCCTGGATGCGGGCTTCGCGATTCCAGGCGGTCTGGCCGTGGCGCACGGCGAGGATGCGGGTGACTTGCAAAGCGGATCCTGAACGGAGATCTAAAAAGAGAGGGGGAAAGTAAGAAAGAAGATGGCCTTCACTGTACCGTTTTGCGCTACCCACAGAAATGGGCATGGGCAATCGGTCAGTTCGTGCCCCTCAATGGCCTCAATGCCTTCAAAATAGCGGAATGTTCAGGATGGCTTTCACGCGGTGAACGAAGGCGATTTCGCCTCGTTGTTCAATTTCCTGCCGATCGGCGCTTTTCGCAGCACGGCGGCGGGGCGGATGGTGCGCGCCAACCCGGCACTGGTGGCGATCAACGGTTACGCCAGCGAAGCCCAGATGCTCGATGTGGTCAATGCGGTCAATGCCGACTGGTATGTGCAGCCGACTCGGCGCAACGAATTTTTAGAAGCATTGCGGCGCGATGGTTTTGTGCGGGGGTTTATTTCCGAGATCCGGCGCCACGGCGACGGCGTCCACCTCTGGATCAGCGAGAACACGCATGAGGTTCGCGATGAGCAGGGCATCGTGGCGTATTTTGAGGGCACGGTCGAAGACATCACCGAGCGCGTGCAGGCCCAGCAGGCTCTGGAACGCAGCGAAGAACAGCTGAGGCTGATCACGAGCCAGATTCCGGGCATGGTGTACGTGTTGCACCTGTCCCCGGACGGCCAGCGCACCTACCGGTATGTGAGTCCTGGCATCCGAGGCATTTATGGGTTGGCGCCAGAAGACTTGTTGCTTGATCCCCAGCTGTTGGCCCGCCATCGGCACCCCGACGATGTCCACCTGCTGGAGGCCGACCTTCGCGACATTGCGGCGTCTCAGGCGACACTGGGCGGTGAATTCCGGATCGTTTTGCACGGAGGCGATGTCAAATGGGTCTTGCGCCGTTCGACTGCGGTGTCGTCCGATGCCCAGGGACAATTGCGTGTGGGGGTTTTGCTCGATATCACCGCTCGCAAACAGGCTGAGGCGGCGTTGTCCGAGAGTGAGGCTTTGTGGAAGCTGGCGCTTGAGGGCACCGGCGATGGTGTCTGGGACTGGAATCTGGAGACCGATGAGGAATACATCTCCGAACGCATCAAGACCATGTTTGGTTATGGCGCGACCGAGGTCATGGCCTCTGCGGCGGATATAGACGGACTGACCCATCGTGACGATATTCCGAGAATGCGGCTTGATCGACAGGCCCATTTGGAAGGCCGGACACCGGTCTACCGCAACGAGCACCGCATGCGCTGCAAAGATGGCAGCTGGAAGTGGGTGTTGTCGCGTGGCATGGTCATCCAGCGCGATGAAGACGGCAAGCCGCTGCGCATGGTGGGCACCCACACCGACATCACCGATCTCAAGCGCGCCGAAACCCAGCAGCGGGCGCTGGAATCCCAGTTGCGCGAGGCCCAGAAACTGGAGGCGATCGGTACGCTGGCGGGTGGCGTGGCCCACGACTTCAACAACCTGCTGGCGGTGATTCTGGGCAACCTGACGCTGGCCCGCGAAGACGTGGGCAAAGACCATGTGGCTCTGGAGAGCCTCGAAGAAATCGGACGCGCTTCGGTGCGGGCTCGGCATCTGGTCCAGCAGATTCTGGCGTTCAGCCGTCGACAGGCCCAGGAGCTCAAACACCTGCCTTTGCGCCCGCTGGTGGAAGAGACGCTCAAATCGATGCGTTCTTTGCTCCCTGCAGGCGTGCAGCAGGCCACGGATTTCGCTGACTCGGCCTTGCCGGTGCTGGCGGATGCCGCGCAGATGCAGCAGGTGTTGATGAACCTGTGCACCAACGCCTGGCAGGCCATGGAGGGCAGCACCGGCAGCATCACCGTGGGCTTGCACGCTGTTGCGGTCGGCACCGAGCAAGCCCACCGCCTGGGCGGTATTCCCTTGGGTGATTACGCCTGCCTGACCGTGACAGACACAGGGCCGGGCATGGATCTGGCCACCCAGCAGCGCATTTTTGAACCCTTTTTCACCACCAAAGCACCGGGCTCCGGTACCGGTCTGGGGCTGGCGGTGGTGCATGGCATCGTGAAGGCCCACCGAGGGGGCATCGCGGTCCGCAGTGAGCTGGGGGTGGGCACGCGGTTTGATGTGTTTCTGCCGTTGTCGTCTGCGGCACCCGTCGACGAAGTCGGTGTGGATAGGGGCCCGCCAGTTGTGCCAGCGCCCATGACACCCAACGGGCGGCATGTGGTCTACATTGACGACTACGAAGCCATGGTGTTTCTGGTGGGGCGCTTGCTGCGCAAGGCCGGGTATCAGGTCAGCACGTTCACCTCAGGGGAAGATGCCCTGGCCTGGATTCGCAGTGAAGCGGGCGCGCTGGATCTGGTGGTCACCGATCAGAACATGCCTGGCATGTCTGGGGTGGAGGTCGCGGCCGAGCTGCAGCGCATGCGCCCCGGTTTGCGCACGGTGCTGATATCGGGCCATGTCAACGACCAGTTGCTGGCCGAAGCCGCAGCCGTGGGTGTGCTCGATGTGATGCCCAAGCAAGACAGCATGGCGGCCTTGGGTGAATCGATTCGTCAGATGCTGGATGCGGTTGTGATCGGCGGTGCTGGTCGCGATACCGGTTCGCCTTCAAAGTGATAGCTGCGATGTTCTCGCTTTGCAGGCAAATTGGTGCGACTCTTGCTCGTCGACTCGGGGGGGCCTCTGGCTGGTTCTGGCTTCTTCGAATCCGACTCAGCGCGGTACGTCGATCGGTATGTCCCGTACGCCAGTGGGTGGTGCCGGGAAGTCTTTCAGTGCGGCGCTGATCATGGCGTTCCACAGTGCAGGCGTACTGTTCCAGCGGCCATCGTGCGCCGCGCTGGTCTCAAAGACCACCTGGCCTTGCCGGGCATCCCGGATGACCAGACTGACGCGGCGCAGGTGGTAGGGCATGTCCGGGCGCAGCAGCCAGGGGCTCCACATGATCTGACCGCTGCCCACACCGATGTTGACGCGGGTTGACCAGCCAAAGCGCCCACCTTCCCAGGGGTCTTCCCAGGGCGCGCGCGGCAAGCGCTGGTGGTCGGCGCTGACCTGCACGGTCCAGGGCGCATTCGCCGTTTCTGCAGCGGGCGTCCATCCCAGGGGTGCCAGCGCCGTCTGGACAAACGATTCCAGCTCGGCTTGCGCGTTCGTTGCTGGGCCAGTGGCCTGTGATGGAAGGCGCTCGAAGCGGTAGGTCTGTGGAGGTCCAGGGATCGCTGCAGGAGCGCCGGGTTCCGAAGGGCTGGCTGTCTCGGACCAGCGCGCAAAGCTCTCCACCCGGTTGTCCACCCGGTACACCCCGGCGCAGCCGGTGAGCCCTATGCCCAGCGCCAGGACGGGCAGATAACGGTGGCGGAAGCGTGGCGGTCTTTGGGTTTCTGACATGGGAGGGCTCCTTTGGGCTGCTGCATGACATGGGCGCACCCGCCGGGAGCAGCCCGTTCAGTGTGCGGCGATGGGTATGACCGAGCGGGTGGGCGCTTCGTTCCCTGGCGTGGGTTCGTCGTTTTCCTCCAGCCAGGTCGGGGTTGCAGCGCGGTGGGGCGACATGCCGCTCAGGGGCATAGGTTCGTCGTCAAAGGCCTTGTCGCCGTCTTCGTTCGCCTCGCCGGTGGCCCGCAGGGCCTGGAAAGGGTGCAGGCCGCGGTCCATCAGGTGGCTGGGCACCACGTTCTGCAGCGAAGCAAACATGCTGTCCAGGCGGCCTGGGAATTTGGTGTCCCATTCGCGCAGCATGTTGCCCACCTGTTTGCGTTGCAGGTTTTCCTGGCTGCCGCACAGCGTGCAGGGGATGATGGGGAACTCGCGGATTTCGGCCCAGCGCGTGAGGTCTGTTTCGGCCACATAGGCCATGGGGCGGATCACCACATGCTGGCCGTTGTCGCTCACCAGCTTGGGCGGCATGCTCTTGAGCTTGCCGCCGAAAAACATGTTGAGCAGCAGGGTCTGCAAGATGTCGTCCCGGTGGTGTCCCAGTGCGATCTTGGTGGCCCCCAGCTCGCTGGCCACGCGGTACAGGATGCCGCGGCGCAGGCGCGAGCACAGGCTGCACATCGTTTTCCCTTCCGGGATCACGCGCTTGACGATGGAGTAGGTGTCCTGGTTCTCAATGTGGAACTTCACACCGAGCTTGGTCAGGTAGGCCGGCAGGATATCTGCCGGGAAGCCAGGTTGCTTTTGATCGAGGTTGACCACGATCAACTCAAAGCTGATGGGGGCACGGGCCTGCAGTTTCTGCAGGATATCGAGCATGGCGTAGCTGTCTTTGCCCCCCGAGAGGCAGACCATGACACGGTCGCCTTCTTCGATCATGTTGTAGTCCACGATGGCGCGGCCCACTTCTCGACACAGGCGTTTCTCCAGCTTGTGGTTTTCGTGTCGGGTTTTGTCTGGCGTCATGATTGGATCTCGGTGGGTACGCGCCCCGGAGCGGGGAGGGCAGGGCGCTTTAGAGCGGATTGGCCAGGAGTTTGCTTAAGGCCGCGATGTTGGCGGCGCTGGGGACCTGGGGTTTCATTTCGTCTTCTTCGGCCGTCGCGTTTTCGTGGGCCTGAATGGCTTGAACCAAAGCGTACTGGTTTTCCCATGAAATGGTTTTGTCGGGTGGGCACATGTCGCGCACGGTGCCGTACCAGTAATAACCGTCTTTGCCGCCAAAGAGCTGGTCGATGCCGCCGGCATCACCTGTGGCCAGTCCGTGGGCCGAGAGGATCAGCTTGAGCTTGTGGTGCGAGACAGAGTAGTGCATGGATGTCCTAAAGTTTCAATGGGCTCAGGGATTCGCTGCAGCAGCAGGCGAACCCTGTTTTGGGTTGTGATGCGCGCGGGGGGTGGCTATTTTACCGAGGCCGGAGACCAGCCATCGGGTCGTGGTGGCCGGCTGTTACCAGTTGCCAGATTCCATGCGAATGGAGACTTCGCAGTCGTCAAAGATCTCCAGTTTGGCGATCTTGACGCGCACACCGAGCACGCCAGGCAGGTGCAGGAGGCGCCTGGTGAGCTTGCCAATCAGGCTTTCCAGCAGGTCCACATGTTCCGCGGTGCACTCGTCGATGATGATCTGGCGCACCTTGCGGTAGTCCAGCACCCGACTGATGTCCTCGTCGTGCGGGCGCAGAGGCTGAATGCCCTGGTTGAGTTCGGCGTCGACCTGGATCGGTTGGGGACCCGTGCGCTCTTCGTCCAGGATGCCGAGCTTGGCGTTGAAGCGCAGCCCCGTCAGTGTGAGGATCTGGGTGCCAGCCTGGGGGGCAGGTGTTGAAGTCATGGTGTGGGTGCTCCGTTGGGCATCAACGAAAAGTCGCGCTCGAATCGCATGAGGTGCTGGCCGCCATCAACGAGCAGGCTGGTGCCCGTGATCGACGCGTTGGACAGCGCAAAGAGCACGGTGGCGGCCACATCTTCGGGCGTGGAAGATCGGCCCAGCGGTGACTGCTGGTGCAGCTCGGCAAACTGTTGTTCGTTGAGCAGGTGGCTGGTGAGTGTGAGACCCGGGGCCACTCCGACCACGCGCACCTGCGGCGCGAGCGCCAAAGCCAGCATGGTGTTGGCTGCTTCCAGTGCGGCTTTGGACAAGGTGTAGCTGAAGAAATCGGGGTTCATGTTCCACAACTTCTGGTCCAGCAGGTTGACCACGGCGCCCGGGCGCCCACTGTTGGCCAGATGGGCATGCAACCCCTGGGCCAGCAACACGGCCGCGCCGGTGTTGGCGCGCAAATGGGTTTCCAGGGCGCCAAAGCTGAAACTCGCCGCGCTGTCGTGCTCAAAGGTGGACGCGCTGTTCACCACGGCGTCAACCTGTCCGAAATACGCGATGACGGCCGGTAACAGCGCGCGCACGCTGCTTTCGTCGCCCAGATCGGCAAAAAACGGGTAGGCGCTTCGGGCCCGGCCCGTCAGCGCGTCGCAGTCGGCGGCCGTTTGCTCAGCCTCCTTGGCGGAATGGCGGTGGTGCACGGCCACATTCCAGCCTGCACGTGCCAGCGTGAGGGCGATTTCACGGCCCAGGCGTTTGCCCGCGCCCGTGACCAGCGCGGTGCGCGGGGGGGCGTCGGTCGTTGCGGAGCGTGGTTGAACCATGGGAGACAATCGGCGGGTGAACACCGAACCTGTGAGCGAAACGACGAGTTTAACGAAGGCCCTGCTGGCGCGCGTGCAAGCTGCGATCGTGGCGGCGGGTGGCTGGCTGCCTTTTGACCGCTTCATGGCCATGGCGCTGTACGAGCCGGGCCTGGGCTACTACACCAACACCACCCCCAAATTCGGACACCTGCCCCAAGGCAAAGGAGGCGAGGGCAGCGATTTCGTGACCGCGCCCGAGTTGACGTCCGTGTTTGGCCACACAGTGGCGCGGCAGGTCGCCGAGGCCCTGGTGGCGACGGGCACAAGCGAGGTGTGGGAGTTTGGCGCCGGCACCGGGGCACTGGCCCTGCAGGTGCTGGATGCGCTGGCCGCCATGGGCCAGACACCCGAGCGCTACACCATCGTCGATCTGTCGGGCAGCCTGCGCAAGCGCCAACGGGCCGCACTGGCCGCGCACAGCGACGTGGTGCACTGGGTGGATGTGTTGCCCGAGACGATGTCCGGGGTGGTGTTGGGCAACGAAGTGCTCGACGCCATGCCCGTGCAATTGCTGGCCCGGATCAACGGCGCCTGGTTTGAACGCGGGGTGGCGCTGGACAGCCAGCAACAGCTGCAATGGGCCGACAGCCCGACCGGGCTGCGCCCGCCTCTGGATATCGCTGGCCCGCAGGACTACCTGACCGAGATCCACCCGCAGGCCGAAGCGTTTGTGCGCACTTTGGCCGAGCGCTTGCACCGTGGCGCGGCCTTTTTCATCGACTACGGTTTTCCCGAAGCCGAATACTTCCACCCACAACGCCACATGGGCACCCTGATCTGTCACCGGGCGCACCAGACCGATCACCAGCCGCTGACGGACCTGGGCCTGAAGGACATCACCGCCCATGTGAACTTCACGGGCGTTGCGCTCGCCGCGCAAGATGCGGGCATGTCGGTGCTGGGGTATACCAGCCAGGGGCGTTTCCTGATCAACTGCGGACTGATTGATGTCGCCCGGGATGCCGGACCGCGCGAAAACGCGATGATGCAGAAGCTGGTCAATGAGCATGAAATGGGTGAGCTGTTCAAGGTACTGGCTTTTGCGCCGGCCGCCAGTGCCGACAACTGGGCGCCGATGGGATTCGCCGCCGGCGATCGCATCCACCGGCTATGACCATGAAACACCCTTGCGCCCCTTCGTGTCACCCCCTCAAGGGGGCGGCACTGGTCGACCGGCAAAGCCGGTCCGACTGTGCCCCGGTTGTTGTTGATGCCGTGCCACCGCCCGAGGGGTTTTCATGGCCTGTTCTGAAGTGGCATTGCGCATGATCCGCTGGATGATTGTCATTTTCCTGGCCTTGCTGTTGATCAGCTGGTTCACACCGCTGCTGCACCGGCTGGGATTTGGCAAGCTGCCGGGCGACTTGCGTTTCAAGGCCTTTGGCCGAGACTGGTTCATTCCCTTGACGACGACGATTGTCTTGAGTTTCCTGGCCAGCCTGATTGGGCGGCTCCTCTGATGCGGTTGGGGATTTGATACCCCGTGGGGTGTCTTGAAATCGCGGGTTTGACCGCTATCTAGGGCTTACATTTCAGGAGTTTTCGACATGTCCCAAGCCGCCTTGCACATCGTTTGCCCCCACTGCCACACCACCAACCGTGTCGCTGCGGAGCAGCTGGGTGCCGCACCTGACTGCGGTAAATGCCACCAGCCCTTGTTCAACGGGCATCCGGCGGCGCTGGACGAAGCTGCGTTTGATAAACACATTGCCCGCTCCCAGATCCCCGTGCTGGTGGATTTCTGGGCCCCTTGGTGCGGCCCCTGTCGCATGATGGCTCCCGCCTTTGAGCAAGCCGCGAAAGAGCTGGAGCCCCGGATGCGCCTGGCCAAAGTCAACACGGAAGAGGCGCAACAGCTGGGATCCCGCCTGAACATCCGCAGCATCCCGACCTTGGCCTTGTTCGTCAATGGTCGTGAAGTGGCGCGTCAGCCGGGGGCCATGGGCGCCGCAGACATTGTTCGGTGGGCGCGTTCTCAGCAGGCCTGAGTGTTGCCTTGAGGCGCTCCCCCGGGGGCCAGACGGGGCGCTGAACCAGCCCTCCTGCTCTCTCTTGCCCGTGTCTTCCGATGTGGGTCCGTGCGGCCCGGTTCCCCTGGCAAAGGGGTCTCGGCGCGAACCCTGAGGAGGGGTGTGTGTGCCCGGGCGCCGCGCATCCGGACCTTCAGGATGCGATCCGTTGTTGCCAGGCGCAATGGAATTGTGCGCATGGCGTCGGCCGCCCTTGCCATGGCCCATTCCCTGACCTGCGACCCGGTTTCCCGCTTCGACGCCGCCGCGCCATCATCCCCCTTCGAACACCCCGCCTTCGGGTTTGTACCGATGGTTTGTTGCATTAATTAATGAAATATTAATGACTTCCGGGCGGCATGGTGCGGTCTTGGAGCGAACCCCGCTGTCGGCGCCCAGTGTCCGAAGCAATACCTCAATGGAGACATGATGTTGAAACTCTCGAAACTTGCTACCGCCGTCGCGCTGGTTGTTGCCGCCGGTTCTGTTGCCGCTGGTGAGGTGGAAGTGCTGCACTGGTGGACCTCGGGTGGCGAAGCCAAGTCGGTCGGCGAGCTCAAGAAAATCATGCAGGCCAAGGGCCACACCTGGAAAGATTTCGCGGTGGCCGGCGGTGGTGGCGATGCCGCCATGACGGTGCTGAAGAGCCGTGTTGTCGCGGGCAATGCCCCAGCGGCCGCCCAGATCAAGGGACCGGCGATCCAGGAGTGGGCCAACGAAGGCGTGTTGGCCAACCTGGATGCCACGGCCAAGGCCGAAAAATGGGACAGCCTGCTGCCCGCCGTTGTGGCCGATGTGATGAAGTACAAGGGCAACTACGTGGCCGCACCGGTCAACGTGCACCGCGTGAACTGGATGTGGGCCAACAGCGCCGTGCTGAAAAAGGCTGGCGTCACCAGCACGCCCAAGACCTGGGACGAATTCTTCGTTGCTGCGGAAAAAATCAAGAAGGCCGGCCTGATTCCCGTGGCCCACGGCGGCCAGAACTGGCAGGACTTCACCACGTTTGAAGATGTGGTGCTGGGTGTCGGCGGTGCGAAGTTCTATCAGGATGCCTTGGTGAAACTGGACCAGAAAGCACTGACCAGTCCAACGATGAGCAAGTCGCTGGAAACCTTCCGGAAAATCAAAGGCTACACCGACCCAGCCGCGCCTGGCCGCGACTGGAACCTGGCCACCGCCATGGTGATTCAGGAAAAGGCTGCATTCCAGTTCATGGGTGACTGGGCCAAGGGCGAGTTCACCGCCGCGGGCAAAGTGCCCGGCAAGGACTACATCTGCGCCGCTGCGCCAGGCTCATCCAATGCCTACACCTTCAACGTCGACTCGTTTGCCATGTTCAAGCTCAAGGACGCCTCCGCTCAAAAAGCGCAGGCCGACCTCGCCGCAGCGATCATGGGCACCGAATTTCAGGAGATTTTCAACCTGAACAAAGGCTCGATCCCCGTGCGCCTAAACATGTCGATGGACAAGTTTGACGATTGCGCCAAGCAATCCAGCAAGGACTTCGTTGCCACCTCCAAGTCGGGTGGTCTGGTGCCGTCTGCCGCCCACGGCATGGCCATCAGCCCGGCCACCGAAGGTGCGATCAAGGATGCTGTGAGCCAGTTCTGGAACGACGACAGCATCACAGTGGCCGACGGTGTGAAGAGCATCGCCAAAGCGGCCATGACCAAGTAATGGGTTGATTGGCAGCGATTGTTGCCGCTTGAACAACCCCGTCCCTGGTGGGCGGGGTTGTTTTTAGGTGTCCTATGAAATCTGTTGAAAATATTCTGCCAAAACTGGTGATAGCGCCCGGGTTCATTCTCGGATTCGCCTTCATCTATGGCTTCATGATCTGGAACGGCGTGTTGTCCGTGACCGGTTCGCGCATGCTACCCAACTACGACACCTTCGTGGGCCTGGATCAATACGTGCAGCTCTGGCAAATGGACCGCTGGTACGTCGCGCTCACCAACCTGGGCATTTTCAGCCTGTTGTATGTGGGTGGTTCGATGGCGATCGGCGTTTTCCTCGCCATATTTCTCGATCAGAAGGTGCGGGCCGAAGGCCTCCTTCGAACCATTTATCTCTACCCCATGGCCTTGTCGTTCATCGTGACCGGTACCGCCTGGAAGTGGATTCTCAACCCCAGTCTGGGGTTGGAGAAGCTCATGCACGACCTGGGCTGGACGAGCTTTCAATTTGACTGGCTGGTGCAATCCGATACCGCGATCTACTGCGTGGTCATTGCGGGAATCTGGCAGTCGGCCGGCTTTGCGATGGCGCTGTTTCTGGCGGGCCTGCGCGGCATCGACGACAGCATCATCAAGGCCGCTCAGATTGACGGCGCCTCGCTGCCGCTGATCTATTGGCGCATCATCTTGCCGATTCTTCGGCCTGTGGTGTTCTCCACGGTTCTGGTGCTGTCACACCTCTCCATCAAGAGTTTTGATCTGGTCATGGCGCTGACCAATGGCGGTCCGGGTTATGCCACCGATGTGCCTGCCACCTTCATGTACACCATGAGTTTCACCCGTGGCCAGATTGGTCTGGGCGCCGCCAGCGCGACCATGATGCTGGCCACCGTGGCTGCGATTGTGGTGCCTTACCTTTACAGCGAATTGCGAGCCAAGCCCCATGATCGCTAAACACTGGCCCCGTCTCATCGTCTATGGCGTTCTGGTTGTCGCCGCCTTCTTCTTCCTGATTCCGATGTACGTGATGATTGTCACGTCGCTCAAGGACGCCGACCAGATCCGCAGCGGGAACCTGTTGAGCCTGCCTTCGGGCTTCAACATCGACGCCTGGCAACTGGCCTGGAGCTCGGCGTGCACAGGGGTGGATTGCCGCGGTCTGAAGCCCTATTTCTGGAACTCGGTGAGCATGGCTGTGCCGGCGGTGCTGCTGTCCACTGCCTGGGGCGCCATCAACGGTTACGTGCTGAGCATGTGGAAGTTCAGGGGCAGCGAGGTGCTGTTTGGTTTCCTGTTGTTCGGCGTGTTCATGCCGTTTCAGGTGGTCTTGTTGCCCATGAGCCAGGTCCTCGGATTTTTGGGGATTTCCAGCTCGATCTCAGGCCTGGTGCTGGTGCACAGCCTGGCGGGCATGGCGGGCACGACGCTGTTCTTCCGCAACTACTACACGGCCATACCCCGTGAACTGGTCAACGCCGCACGCATCGATGGTGCGGGTTTCTGGCGCATCTTCTGGCGCATCGTATTGCCCATGTCCACGCCCATCATGATGGTCACGCTGATCTGGCAATTCACCAATATCTGGAACGATTTCCTGTTTGGCGTGGCTTTCAGTGGCGCTGACAGCAAGCCCATCACCGTGGGCCTGAACAACATGGCCAACACCACCAGCAGTGTCAAGAACTACAACGTCGACATGGCCGCAGCCATCATCGCCGGCCTGCCCACCATCCTGGTGTATGTGCTGGCGGGTCAATATTTTGTGAAAGGTCTCACGGCTGGCGCCGTGAAAGGGTAAGCAACATGGCATCTTCTCTGCACATCGCAGGCATCCGCAAGGTATTCGGCAAAGGCGACAAGGCGGTCGAGGTACTCAAACGCATCGACATCGATGTGGCCCCGGGCGAATTCCTGATTCTGGTCGGCCCATCGGGTTGTGGCAAATCCACCTTGCTCAACATCATTGCGGGGCTGGAAGAGCCCTCAGAGGGCGAGTTGCTGATCGCGGGGAAAAATGTGATCGGCATGCCGCCGGCACAGCGCGACATTGCCATGGTCTTTCAGAGCTACGCGCTCTACCCGACCATGACGGTGGCCGACAACATCGGCTTTGCGCTGGAGATGCGCAAGGTGCCGGTCGAGGAGCGCAAGAAGCGCATCCAGGACGTGGCGGTCATGCTGCAGATCGAACACCTGCTCGACCGCCGTCCTGCCCAACTCTCCGGTGGTCAGCGCCAGCGGGTGGCCATGGGCCGGGCGCTGGCGCGCGACCCCCAGTTGTTCCTGTTCGACGAGCCGTTGTCCAATCTGGACGCCAAGCTGCGCGTGGAAATGCGGGCGGAAATCAAGCGCTTGCACCTGCTCAGTGGCATCACCACGGTGTACGTGACCCACGACCAGATTGAAGCCATGACGCTGGGCAGCCGCATCGCGGTCATGAAAGGCGGCGTTCTCCAGCAGATTGGAGCGCCCGACGAGATTTACCGCCGCCCCGTGAACATGTATGTGGCCGGCTTCATCGGTTCGCCCACCATGAACTTCATCGAAGGACGGGTGGAAAAAGCCGGCGATCACGGGCGCTTCGTCTTTGACGGCGGCGCGCTGGACATCCCTTGCCCCGATGTGCCCGAGGGGGTGCTGGGCCAGCGACCCGAGCACATTCATCTGGCCGACGACGCGCCCTGGAAAGGCGAAGTCGTGCTGGTGGAGCCCACCGGCGCCGACACCTATGTGGTCGTCAAGACCTCGGTGGGATTGATCACGGTGCGTGCGCCCGCCAACACCAAAATCAACATCGGTGAACAGACGTCGATGACCGTCAGCGGCCGCCACAACAACTGGTTCGACAAGAAGACCGAGGCGCGCATGGCTTCCATGGACGCCCACCACGAGCCTTGAATGGGTGGTCGTTCGGCAGACCCATGGTTTCTCAAACGCGATGACTTCGCCGCGCTAAGGCAAGCGCAATGCCACCCGCAATCCGTGTGGCGCGATGGCGGTCACGGTGGCTTCGCCGCCGTGCCGGTGTGCTATCTCGCGCACGATGGCCAGGCCCAGGCCGCAGCCACCGGGCAGCTGGCTGCCACGCCAGAAGCGCTGGAACACGTGCGCCAGATCGTCTTGGGACAGACCGGGCCCATTGTCTTCAACGGCCAGGCTGGCCCCTGAGGGTGTCGCGTCGACCCGCAAGGTGATCGTGCTGCCGGTGGGGGTGTAACGCAACGCGTTGTCGATCAGGTTGGCCATCGCCTCACGCAATTGCAGGGGGTCACCCTCCATGGGCAGGTGATCGACCCCTTCGTAGCCCAGGTCCATGCCTGCGGCCAGAGCCCGGGGTGTCCAGTCGCGGGCCACGTCCCTGGCCAGTGCCGCCAGATCGGTGGGTGCGCGGCGCACATGGGTCTCGGCGCGGGCCAGTGTGAGCAGCTGGTGAACCAGGTGCGCACTGCGTTGGGCGCCGGTATGCACCTTGACCAGCCGCTCTGCCAGCGCAGGATCGCTCGTTTCGTGTTGCGCCAGCTCGACCTGGCTGATCAGACCGGCCAAGGGCGTGCGCAGTTGGTGTGCTGCATCGTCGAGGAAGCGTTTTTCCTGGTGGACACTGCGCTCGACTTCGCCCAGCAAACCATTGATGGCCTGAACCAGCGCGTGCACCTCGCTGGGGGCCTGGGTCATGCCAATGGGCGACAGGGCGTTGACCGAACGGTTTTCCAGTTGGGCGGTGAGGCGCGTCAAAGGGGCCAGGCCCCGGCGAATACCGCCATACACCAGCAGGCTCAGCAAGACGCCGGCAGCCAGCAACGGCGCCAGCATGTCGGCCACCAGCTCGCGCGCAATGCGCCGCTGAACCACCAGGCTCTTGCCGACCTGCACCCGCAGGGTCTGCGGCGCATTGTCCTCGCCATAGTTGACGTCCATGGCCGCCACGCGCAAGGCCTTGCCCTCGAGTTCGGTGCGGTACAGAAAAGGACCCTCGATGCCCACAGGCACCGATGCGGGCTGGGGCAGGCTCTGGTTGCCCAGCAGAAATTTGCCTGGCGGCGAAGACACGGTATAGCTCACACGGTCTTTGGGGTCTTGCTCGAGCACATCTTGCGCTGCGCGCGGGAAATCGATCAGCAGACCCGAACCGATGGGTTTGACCTGACGGGCCAGTGCGCGCACCGATTGCGTCAGCGACTGGTCAATGCCTTTTTCAGCGTACGACAGGGCGATGCGGTAGGCCAGCGCCCCGCCGCCCGCCCACAGCACGAGCTGGGGCAGCAGCAGCCACAGCAGAAGCTGGCGGCGCAGTGACTGGCCAGAGGCGGTGTTCATGGGTGGGCGTTGTCTTCCAGCATGTAGCCCAGGCCCCGGATGTTGCGGATGTTGAGGGTTGAGCCGGCCAGCTTGCGCCTGAGTCGGTGGACATACACCTCCAGCGCGTTGGACGCCACCGAGCCGCTCTCGCCAGCCTCGGACTGCCAGGCGGTCAACACGTCTTCTCGGCTGACCACCTGGCCCGAGCAGCGCACCAGCAGCGCCAGCAGTTCCCATTCGCGCTGGGTCAGTTCGATGGGCTCCTCGCCCAGCCAGGCCCGAGGCACGGCGGGGTCTATGCGCAACGATCCCGACGCCGTCTGGCTGGCCGGGCTGCTGCCGCCAAATGCCGGCAGGCTGGCGCGCCGCAGCATGGCTTGCAGACGTGCCAGCAACTCATCCCGGTTGAAGGGTTTGGTGAGGTAGTCATCGGCGCCGGCGTTGAGCCCTGCGACCCGGTCCTCGATGCCATCGCGTGCGGTGAGGATGAGCACCGGCAGCGCAGGCAAGGTGCGGCGCAGCTGCTGCAGCACCGCCAGCCCGTCGACCTTGGGCAAGCCCAGATCCAGGACCATGCCGTCATATGCCCGGCGGCGAAGCTGATCCAGGGCGGCCTCGCCATCGTTGGCGGTTTCAATCACATGGCCCGCCTGGGCGAGCTGCGCGCTCAAGGCGTCGCGCAGCAGTTCGTCGTCTTCAACAATCAGTAGGTGGGCCATGGCGCAAATTATCCGGCTTTTGGCGGCGGCGCCCTGGCCCAGGTCTCAGGGAGCGCTCAGTTGCTGCACCGGGAAGGGCGGTGCCTTGCCCTCGCGGTCCTGGCCTGCATAGACGGTCATGTGCGGGAAGGGTATTTCGATCGCGTGTTCGTCGAAGGCCGCTTTCAGGCGGCGCAGGTATTCGCGTTTCACGCCCCACTGCTCTCCGGCCTTGCAACGCATGCGGCACCGAATGATGACCGCCGAGTCGTCCCAGCGGTCGACGCCGGCAATATCGAGATCGTCGAGGGTGCGCTCGGCATAGTGTTCGTCGGCCCGCAACTGCGATGCCACCTTGCGCATGAGGGCCATCACTTCGTCGATGTCTTCCCGGTAGGCCACGCCGATTTCGAACACCGCGTTGCCAAATCCACGCGTCATGTTGATCACGGTGGTGATCTGGCCGTTGGGCACGTAGTGCACCGCTCCGTCGTAGTCGCGCAGCTGCACGAATCGCAAAGTGATCTGCTCAACCACGCCAGAGTGACCGTCGACCTCCACCACATCGCCCTGGCGGATCTGGTTTTCCAGCAGCAGGAAGAAGCCGGTGACGAAATCCTTGACCAGGCTTTGCGCACCAAAACCCACCGCCAGACCCACCACACCGGCGGCGCCCAGAATCGGTGCCACAGAGACACCCAGCTCGGTGAGCACCAGCATGACGGTGATCAGGCTGACGACGACCGACGTCAGGTACCGGCCGACCCAGGCCAGGGTTTCGGTCCGCTTGGTGAACTCGGGGTCGTTCATGCGGGCAGACACCCGCTCGCGCACGCCCCGAATCAGCCGGCCCAGGACCATGATCGCGATCCAGGCGACAACGAGGATGGCGGCGATGCGCAAACCCGTGCGGGCGAGTACGTCGAATTCGCCTATCCATTGGGTGATGGCGTCGGTCACGTCTTGCTTGTTCAAAAAAATGACTCCTTCGTTCTATAAATCTGTGTGCCCGGCAGGCATGGGTGTTTTCGCCCGAGGTGGGGCATGAAACACCAGCAGGGGGGATTGTCAGCGACCTGAGTTCAGGTCGCTCAGAAAGGTCTTGCTCCACCAGTGGACATCGTGTTCTCGCAAACGTTCCATCAAGGCCGTGTGGCGCTCAATGCGTTCTTCCAGGGACATGTGCAAGGCGCGTTGAATCATCTCGGCGGTCTTGGAGACGTCATAGGGATTGACCAGCAATGCCTCCTGGAGCTGCTCGGCGGCTCCAGCAAAGCGAGACAGCACCAGGACCCCCGGATCTTCCGGGTTCTGGGCCACCACATATTCCTTGGCCACCAGGTTCATGCCATCGCGCAGTGGAGTGACCAGGCCGACAGAACCCGCGCGGTAAAGGCCTGGCAGCCGTTTTCGGGCCACTGAGCGGTGCACATAGCGCACAGGGTTCCACTCCAGATCGCCGAAATCCCCATTGATGGAGCCCGAAAGCGATTCCAGGCTGCGCCGCAAGTCCTCATAGGCGCCCACGGCTTCACGGCTGGGCGAGGCGATTTGCACCAGGGTGGTTTGGCCTCGGTTTTCCGGGTAGTTCTCCAGCAGGCGGCGGAACGCATAGAGGCGGTGGCGCAAACCCTTCGAATAGTCCAGACGCTCCACCCCCACCAACAGCCTCTGCCCGCTGTAGGTGCTCTTCAATTTTTTGTACATGTCCTGGGCGTCGCCGTTTTCCCCCAGGCTTTGAAACTCATCGACGTCGATGCCGATCGGGTAGGCCCGGGCATGCACTTGAGCGCCCACCGCATCCACCAGACCATCGTCGCCCAGTTGGGCGTGCAATTCCGATTCGGCGTAGTGCCGGAAGTGGGTGACATCGGTTTCACTCTGGAAACCCAATAGGTCGTAGGAGAACAGCGAGCGCATCAACCACTCGTGGTCTGGAATGGCCGCCAGCAGCTGCGGAGGGGGCACCGGGATGTGCAGGAAGAACCCGATCCGCTGGCGGCAGCCCATCGCACGCAACTCGGCGGCCAGGGGGATGAGGTGGTAGTCGTGCACCCAGATGATGTCGTCGGGTCTGAGCAGGCTGTGCAGCTTGTGGGCGAACAGCTTGTTGACCTGGCGGTAGCTGTTCAAGTCTGCGGCGCGGAAGTCGGCCAGTTCCAGTCGGTAATGGAAGACGGGCCACAGCACGCCGTTGCTGTAGTTCAGGTAGTAGGCGTCGTGGTCTTCGCGGCAGAGATCGACCGTGGCCATCTGCACCTTGCCGGCCTGGCTGGTGTGCAACTCGCCCTCGCCCGGTGTGCCATCTTCCCGGATCTTGCCGCTCCACCCGAACCACAAACCGCCGGACGATTCCAGCGCCTGGCCCACGGCAACCGCCAGGCCACCGCTTGAGGTTTTTCGAGGGTCTGCGACCCGGTTGGATACAACAACAAGTCGGCTCATGGGTGGGTGTCTCTTTCTAATGGGTGAGGTTCAGATCACGGTGTCCCAGGCGGCTGACAGCCTGACTGCGGCGTTGATGATGCCGACCATCGAATAGGTCTGCGGGTAGTTGCCCCACATCTCCCCTGTGGTGGCGTGGGTGTCCTCGGAGAGCATGCCCAGGTTGTTCCGCGCCTTGAGCATGGTCTCGAAAATGGCTCTGGCCTCTTCGATGCGACCGATGCGGGCCAGGGCGTCAATGCGCCAGAAGGTACAGATATTGAAGGCCACTTCGGGTTTGCCAAAGTCGTCGGCCGCCTCGTAGCGGCGCATATAGGGGCCATCGCACAGCGAGGCCTCCAGCGCTTCAACGGTGGAGATGAAGCGGGGATCCATCGGATCTATGAATCCCACCTCGGCCATCAGCAGCACGCTGGCGTCCAGCTCGCGCCCGCCAAAGCTTTCGGCAAATGCCTGGCGCTCTTCTGACCACGATTCACGAAGAATGCGTTCTTGCATGCCGCTGGCTTTGCCTTGCCAGTAGGTGGTGCGCTCGGCTTTGCCCAGGGTGCGGGCAATTTTGGCCAGGCGGTCGCAGGCGGCCCAGCACATCAGGGCGGATGAGGTGTGGATGCGCGAGCGGGTGCGCAACTCCCACATGCCGGCATCGGGTTGGTCGAAGACCGCAATGGCCTGTTCGCCCACCACTTCGAGTCGCTCGAACTCGGCAGCGCCAGCGGGGTGGATCAGGCGCTTGTCATGGAAGGCCTGGGCGGCCGCCAGCACGATGTTGCCGTAAACGTCGTGCTGAAAATGTTCGTGGGCCTGGTTCCCTACGCGGACCGGGCCCATGCCGCGGTAGCCCGCGAGGTTGGGCACCTGGCGTTCGGTCAGCTGCGTTTCCATGTCTACGCCAAACAGGGGCTGCACGTGCCCTCCCTTGCTGCTTTCGACCGCATTGCTAAGAAAGTCCAGGTAGTTTTCCATGGTCCCCACTTCGGCCAGTGAGTTCAATGCACGCACCACGAAGAATGCATCGCGCAGCCAGCAATAGCGGTAGTCCCAGTTGCGCTCGCTGTTCGGCGCTTCGGGGATGCTGGTGGTCATGGCGGCCACGATGGCGCCGGTGTCTTCGAAGACCGACAGCTTCAAGGTGATGGCCGCGCGGATCACGGCGTCTTGCCATTCCAGCGGCAAGGCCAGGCGCTGGGTCCACTGGCGCCAGTAGAGGCGGGTTTCCTGTTCGAACAGCCGCGCGGTTTCGTCTATGCCGCCTTGCAGGGTCTCGTCGGGGCCGAGCAAAAAATTGAGCGGCCGGGTCAGCAAGAACGGGTTGCCGTTTTGCACATGGGTGAGCGACGCATCGGTTTGCAGGCGCAGGATCATGCCGTTGCCCACGAAGCGGATGTGGTTGCTGCCCGAGGTGATCTCGGGGGCCATCTTGCCCCAGTCAAACCGGGGCTTGAGGTGGATGCGTATGCGCGGTGAGCCCTGCAGGGGCTGAACCCGGCGCACCAGCATGGTGGGTCTGAAAAAGCGGCCGCGCGACAAAAAACGCGGCGCGAAATCGGTGATCAGAATGCGCTGACCGTCGCGGTCCCAGAGTTCGGTTTTGAGAATGGCGGTGTTGGGCTCGTAGGTCTGGCTGCTGCCCGCGAGGTTTTCCATTTCGATGGCCCAGGAGCCGTCGCCGTTTTCCGAACCGAGCAGGGAGTGGAAAACCGGATCACCGTCAAACCGGGGCAGGCAACTCCACACGATACGCGCCGTCGGGTCGATCAGCGCGCTGATGGCGCAATTGCCGATCACACCGAGGTTGAGGGTGTTGGGCGCGGGCGGTGCGAACCCGTCGGTGTTCGATGCGTGATGGGCGTGGTGCTCAGGCTTTGGCGAGGTCATGGCGTGGTTTCCAGGTGGTCGGCGGTCGACTGCAGCCATAGGCGCAGGGCGGAAGGGGTCGGCATGCGGTGGCGTGCGGCGGTAGCACCTTCGCCGATTTTGATGGCGGTTCCTCCGAGGTTTTGCACCGCTTCGAACCCGGATTCGTCGGTCACGTCATCGCCGATAAATACGGGCGTTCTGCCCAGGAAGGGCGCTTCCTGCATGAAGGCCTTGATGGCCGGGCCTTTGCCAACATGGGCCGATTTGATCTCCAGTACCGCCTTGCCCTGGAGCAGCTGCAGTTCGTTGTCGTGCGCGGTCAGCTGGGTGAGCACCTGGATCACTTCACCGTGCAGTTCGGGGGCCTGGCGGTAATGCACGGCCACGCCCGAGCTCTTTTGCTCCACGAGCAGCCGGGGATGCCGCTGGACGAGGTTTTGAGCGGCGGCTCGGATGGTCTCCAGTGGCGGTGTCGGCTCCTGAAACGGATCGCCCGTTGCCCCTTGGCGAATGGCGCCATGTTCGTAGGCGCCCGCCAGTGTCAGAGGGTAGAGGAATGTCCGGATTTCATTCAGGCTGCGGCCGGTGATGATGGCGACCGCACCGTTCAGCTGGGCGTGCAGCCGTTGCAAGTTTTGCACCACGGACGGGTCGACCCGAACCGCGTCGGGTCGAGGCGCGATGTCGGCCAAGGTGCCATCAAAATCCAGAAACAGGGCCGATTGTCGATGGATGAGTTGTTCCAGTTGCGTATTCACTCGTTTACCCTAACAGAGTCGTTTGGCTTTATCGCACATGCGGCCCCGGTCGCTGTCAGCAGGGCTGCCGGTTCAGCAAGATGCCGATGCCTTCAAGGCGTTCACACGTGCGGTCTGAATCAACTGAGCAATTTGCGGGCCTGCTTTGCCGTTCTGGATGGCCTCTTGGGCGATGGCGGCTGTATCCACAGCCATCACCGTCTTCAGCGCAGCGCTGAGTCTGAGCGCCTGCGGGTAGAGGCTGTCTTCATGCCCCAGGCGTCCGCGGGCGTCGCATTCGCACGCTTGAAGAACCTCTTCAAAACGCTGTGGTCGGCGAATCGCGTCGCAGCGTTCCAGCAACCGCAGGCTGGCGGCTTCGTCCAGATCCCCACTTCGGTGCAGGTTGCCGTGCTCGCGCGCGACGACATCGGCCAGTTCCCTGCTGTCCCGCGGAATCCGCCAACGTTCGCAGACCCTTTTGAGCAAGCGAGCGCTGCGCTGTTCGTGACCGATGTGGCGTGGCAAAACATCCGCAGGCGTGGTGCCTTTGCCCAGGTCGTGGCAGAGGCAGGCAAACCGCACAGGCAGCGAGGCGCCAAGGCGGGCACTCATGTCCAGCACCATCATCAAATGCACCCCGGTGTCGATCTCGGGGTGGTATTCGGCCCGCTGGGGAACGCCCCAGAGCCTGTCCACCTCGGGCAGGATGCGCACCAGAGCGCCACACGCGCGCAGCACCTCAAACATGCGGCTGGGTCGCTGCTCCATCAGGCCGCGCGACAGCTCTTGCCAGACCCGTTCGGGCACGAGATGGTCTACCTCCCCCTCGGCAACCATGGTGCGCATCAAATCCATTGTTTCCGGTGCGACCGTGAAATCGGGGAAACGGGCCGCAAAGCGGGCCAGGCGCAGGATGCGCACCGGGTCTTCGGCGAAGGCCTCTGTCACGTGGCGCAGCACCCGGTCGCGCAGATCGCGGTAGCCGCCATGGGGGTCGATCAACGTGCCCTGGGCCGGCCGATCGGCCTGGTTGGCCGGCACCGCCATGGCGTTGATCGTGAGGTCACGGCGCGACAGGTCTTCCTCCAGTGTGACGCCGGGCTCGGCGTGGCAGGTAAAGCCGTGGTAGCCGGGCCCAGTCTTGCGCTCGGTTCTCGCCAATGCGTACTCCTCCCGGCTCTGCGGGTGGAGAAACACGGGAAAATCCCGCCCGACCGGCAGGTAGCCCTGGTCCAGCATGTTTTGCGGCGTGGCGCCCACCACGACCCAGTCGCGATCGACATGGGCTGCGCTGGGTGTGGCGGTTTGGCTGTGCATCAGGGCGTCGCGCACAGCACCGCCCACGAGGTAAGTTTCCATGAGCCGAGTGTAGGCCGAGGGGTTCGGCCTGGCTTCAGCGACCGAGCCGGTAAGGCTCTTCGAAATCGAGAAAATCGTGTTCCGCCAACGCGTCCTGTATCCAGGCTTGCACACCCGGCAGCGCTGCGACCCGGTCCACGTAGGCCGCCAGGTTGGCGGGGAGGGGCAGGGCGTAGGTCTTGAGCCGCATGCACACCGGCGCAAAGAAGGCGTCTGCGATGCTGAAATGGCCAAAAAGCAATGGTGCGCTGCCGTCGGGCATTTTGTCGGGTTGCGCTGCGAGCAGCTCACCCCACAAGCCGCACAGCCGAGCCATGTCGGCGCGCACACCCGGCTTGTCGCGCCAGATCAGGCGGCCGGTGTCAACCAAGGTGGCTTCGATGTTCATGGGGCAAGCCCCTCGAAGCCCTGTGAAACCGCTGTGCATCTCGGCGCACACGCTGCGGGCGCGGGCACGGGCCTGCGCGTCGGCGGGCCAAAGTGGGTGTTGAGGAAATCGCTCGGCGAGGTACTCGGCAATCGCCAGCGTGTCCCACACGGCGAACCCGTCATCGACCAACACCGGCACCTTGCCCACCGGGTTGACGCCACGCAGCGACTGCTTGAAGGTGGAGCCGGCTTCGAAAGAGTCGAAGCGGACCATGACTTCCTCGAACGGGATCCCGGCCTGCTTGAGCAAGACCCAGGGCCGCATGGACCAGGACGAGTAGTTTTTGTTGCCGATGTAGAGCTGCAGGGCCATGGAAATTCTCCTGAAAAGGTGTCACATCCTAAGGCGCCGGAGCCTGGCGATTGATGTCCAAATAGAGCGGTTTTGATGCCGCCGCCAACACAGTGGGCGATCAAGGGGGCGTTTGCCTCGATCTTGCGCAGAGGTCTTTGTGTTCCACGGTGCCGATGCGATCAGGCGTACTTCTCAAGAATACGGGTGGAGCGCTCGACTTCGCGCAGCGTCACATCTTCCGAGCCTGAAAACGAGACCGCCTCCATCACCGAGCAAGCCATCATGCGGTAAAAGGCCTTGTCCATGGCTTTGCGGGCGGCCGACATCTGCTGGGCAACGTCTTCGCAGGGACGCCCCGTCTCCACCATATCAATCAGGCCCCGCACCTGGCCCTCAATGCGCTTGAGTCGGTTGATCACGTCGCGCTGGTGCTCGGCCCGGTAAGTGGCCGCAGGCGAATCGGTGGCGACCGCCTTCGCAGGAGCCTTGCCTTTGGCTTTGACGGGGGCAGATTTTCGGGCGGGGGGTTTGGGCGACGGAGTTGCCATTGTTGCTTTCTGTGGGTGTGTTTCAGACGGTGAGTGTGCCAAAAAAATCGGTGACCGATGTTCGGCGTGGATCTGGTCTCCTTTTGACGTTCACTGGTTGTCACCTCCATCGCCGCAATCACCGACAATGAAACCGGCTTGTCTGCGTGCATGGCCCGTGTCCGTGTCGCGGCCTATGCTGCTGGCCATCACAGAGGCGGCCAGCATGCGTCAGAAGGCTTTGGGGGTGCCAGAGAGCGTGCGGGCCGAGGAGCCCCATCGTGGGCCTCTCAAGGAAGGCTCGCCTCGGGGGTGGCGGCTCAGTTCCTGCGGCCTTTTTCTTTTCTGTGGCGGCTGCTCAAGTGCCCCCGGATGGCGAGCAGGCGACTGCGCGCGGGTGGCCCGCGCAGATAGGTCGGGGCCACGGCCGCGATCCCGCTGACGGAAATGCCCAGAGCACCGAGGTCGGGCCATTGGCCGGTGGTCACGTTGTCGACCGACATCGCATCCAGGTTGTCGCGGCTCATCAGCGGCTCGCCCGGCGCCAGCTCCATCAGCATCGCCTGGAGGCGTCCCAACGCCATGGGCAATGGAATGATGGGCCGTTGTCGGCTGCCGTAGCGCCCAGCCGCGCGAACCAGATCGGCCAGCGTCATGATATCGGGGCCAACAGCATCAAACGTTTTCCCCACGGTATCGCCGCGCAGGCACGCCACCGCGGCATCGGCCACATCTTCAACCCACACCGGCTGGAAGCGCGCGGATGCACCCGCCAGAGGCACCACAGGGAACACCGATTGCAACTGGGCAAACAGATTGAGAAAACGGTCGCCGGCGCCAAAGATCACGCTGGGTCGCAACACCGTGAGTTCCAGCCCGCTGTCGCGCAGAACTTGTTCCCCGCGCGCCTTGCTGCGCTGGTAACGGGAGGGGCTGTCGGTGGCGACGCCCAGGGCGCTGACGTGAACCAGCCGGGGCACGCCTGCATTCAAACAAGCGCGGGCCAGGCGGGCCGGGAGCTGCACATGGGTGCGTTCGAAGGCGGCTTCGCTGCCGTGCAGGATGGCCACCAGATTGATCACCGCCTGGTGACCCGGCAGCAAGCGAGCCAATGCCGCGTCGTCGTGCACCGAAGCCTCCACCACCGTGAGCCCGGGCAGGTGCTGGATGTGGCGCGCGCTCGTGGCCCGCCGCGTGGGCACGGTGATGCGCCAGCCCGCGCGTTGCAGCTTTTCACATACATGTTGACCGACAAAGCCGGT
This sequence comes from Hydrogenophaga sp. PAMC20947, assembly GCF_004795855.1. Taxonomy (NCBI): domain Bacteria; kingdom Pseudomonadati; phylum Pseudomonadota; class Betaproteobacteria; order Burkholderiales; family Comamonadaceae; genus Hydrogenophaga; species Hydrogenophaga sp. PAMC20947. The sequence continues at coordinate 3,017,149 of NZ_CP039252.1, read as the reverse complement.
GCCGCCCAGGACGAGGACGCTCGGAGCAGGAGGTGTCATGGCAGATCCAGATTGGGCGCGACTTTGGCGGGCCTGGGCGTGACCACACCCAAACGGGCGCGCAGCGACTGGGGCAGGCCCGTGAGGATGGCCGCGTAGTTGGTGGTGTTGGCCAGCACCTGTTTTACATAGTCGCGGGTTTCGTCGAACGGGATGTTTTCAGCCCAGATCTCGCCGGCCAGACTGGGGCCTTCCCGCCAGTTTCGGGGGCGCCCGGGTCCGGCGTTGTAGGCGGCAGCGGCCATGGGCATGGAGCCCTCGAAATCGTCCAGGGCGAGTTTGAGGTAAGCCGTGCCGATCAGAATGTTGGTGTCGCGGTCGTTGAGTTGCTGGGGCTGGAAGTCGGTGAGGCCGATTTTTCGAGCCGTCCATCGCGCAGTGGCTGGCATGACCTGCATCAATCCGGAGGCACCCACACCCGAGCGCGCATCGGTCACGAAGCGGCTTTCCTGCCGGATCAACCCGTAGACATAGGCTGGATCCAGCCCGATCTCGCTGGCCCGTTTGGTCACGGCTTCGCGGTAAGGCATGGGGAAGCGTTGCACGTGGTCTTGTGCATCCGGGGTGCGGATGCTGGTGTTGATGCACCGGTCCCACAGGCTGTTCTGACAGGCGAGCTGCGCCGCTGCGAGCAGTTCGCGCTCGGGCAGACCGCCAGGGTTGTGCAGCGCAACGCTGTAATTCCACTCACGCACGGCCTCGCTGCGCAAGCCCAGGCGGAACGACGTCAGCGCGCGCTGAAGACCCGGGTTGGCTTCTGCCGCGCGTTGCTCGACCGCGCTCACGGGCGCGGGCATGGGCGGCACCATGATGGTTTGGCCCAGTTCTTCCAGCGCCAGTTGTTCGTAAAAGCCCCGCGGCGAAGCGATGGACTCGTACAGGATGCGTGCCTGGTTGTCTGCGTCCGGCAGCCTGAGCGCTTGCAGGGCACGGGCCGACCAGTACACCCAGGTGGGCTCGCTGCGCCGGGGCACGCTCATGGCTGCAATGGCGTCGCGCACGGCTGTCCAGTTGCTGGCGCGCAAGCCCGCCCGGGCTTTCCAGGCGAGCTGGTCGTCGCTCATGTAGCGGTCCTGGCCATTGGCAAACAGAGCCAGCGCTTCGTTTTGAAGGCTGCGGGCGGCCCGCATACCCACCGAGCCCCAGGCCCAGCTGAGTTCTTCTTCGTGCAGTTGGACCGCCCAGCGCTTGCGCTGCAGCGCCTGGATCGCGCCGGGCAAGTCTTGCCCGGCGAGCCGGATGATCGCAAGCGTGACCAGCTCTTTGGTGCGGGGGCGCAGCGCCGTGATTTTTTCGTCCAGATACCCGCCCGGGTCTTTGACAATCCCCTCGGCGATCGCGGCCCATTGGGGGTCCAGCAAGGCGACCGCCTGGACAGCCGCCTTGGGCTGGTTGGTCTCCATCGAGATGCGCGCGCGCATCCAGGCGGTTTCTGCCTTCATGTGACCGCTGGAGATAAAGGCTTTGGCTGCGGTCGAGCAGCCGTCATCGGCGTCGCGCTGCGCTTGCCAGAGCAGGGCGGTGGCGCGGGCTGCTTCGTCGGCTGGCTTGCGCCTGGCGGCGGCGTCCAGCATCAGGGCGTAGCACTGCACTTGCCGGTCATCGTTCATGCGGTAGCGCGGCAGTTCAGCCTCGAACTGGGGCCAATCCCGGTTTTTTCCCAGCAGCAAAAGCCAGTCGTTGCGCAGCCGGTCTTCCCAGTAGCTGCCGGCCATCGCGCCGAGCGCGTCGCGGATGGCGGGTGCAGTAGCGGTCTCAAGGCGGGGCTTCAGGTCCCAGAAGCGGGCCAGGGGTGCCAGGGGGTGGTTGGCGACACTCGGCAAGAGGCGGGTCAATGTGGCCGTGTCGTTGCGCCGGAATGCTTCGCGCATTTCCAGCACGGCAGCGTCTGAGCCGGCGCTGCTTTGCGCCCAGCTGGTGCCGTGCATCATCAAGCCGGCCATAATGGTCAGAAGACAACGTGTCACGTTGTTTGGATGGTTGTTTCCCTGTTGCATGCTTGGATTATGGACATCAAAGACTCTGCTGGCGCCGCTTCCCCTTCGAACCCTGACGCGGGTGGGTCCAAACCCGTCTGGCGCAAGCAGCTGATTGAAAAACGCAAAAATCTGGCCGATCGCAGTTTGCGCATTGATTTGTTGCAACGCGTGCTGCGCTTCTGGCTGATCGACCGGCCCGACGCAGTGATTGGCGCCTACTGGCCCATCAAAGGCGAGTTTGACCCTCTGCCTGCGCTGTTTCGCTGGCAAGAAGCCGGGCTGGAAGAAGATGCCAACAGCGCCCAGATCCACCGGCGCATCGGTTTGCCCGTGGTGAACAAAGTTGACAAGACCCTGACCTTCTACACCTGGTACCCCGGCTGCCCGATGGAGGAAGACGCTTACGGCATCCCCAAGCCCAAAGACACCGAGGTGGTTGTCCCGACCCTGATCTTTGTGCCCTGTGTGGGTTTTGGCCCGGGTGGTTACCGGCTGGGCTACGGCGGCGGCTTTTACGACCGCACGCTCGCCAGCTTGCAGCCCAAGCCTTTCACGGTGGGCCTGGGTTATGACTTCGGCTGGTTGCCTGAGATGGAGCCTGAGTCACACGACATTCCCCTGGATGCGATCCTGAGCGACACCGGGACGATGTGGCCCCTGAAGTAGGGCCCCCACGCTCCGCCGCTGCGCGGGTCGCTGCCCCCCGAGGGGGCTGGGCCTGCCTTGGGGCGGCCCGGCGGCTGGCCCGGTGACCCCCACGCTCCACCGCTGCGCGGGTCGCTGCCCCCCGAGGGGGCTGGGCCTGCCTTGGGGCGGCCCGGCGGCTGGCCCGGTGACCCCCACGCTCCACCGCTGCGCGGGTCGCTGCCCCCCGAGGGGGCTGGGCCTGCCTTGGGGCGGCCCGGCGGCTGGCCTGGTGACCCCCACGCTCCGCCGCTGCGCGGGTCGTTGCCCCCCCGAGGGGGCTGGGCCTGCCTTGGGGCGGCCCGGCGGCTGGGCCCGGTGACCCCCACGCTCCGCCACTGCGCGGGTCGCTGTCCTTCGAGGGGGCCGATTCGGCTTGGGGTGGCCCTGCGCCGGATCGCTTGCACCCCACGCTTCGCCGTTGTCCGGGCCGTTGTTCCCAGAGCGATCTGGATGCTCAGGGGTGTTCGGCGTTGGCGTGGATCTCGGTGATGCGTTTTTCGCGGCGCACGATGTAGACGCCGCTGGCGATGATGATGGCCGCACCCAGCCAGGTGTGTGATTCGGGCAGCGTTTGCCAGACCACCCAGTCCAGCCCCACACCCCAGGCCAGAGCGGTGTATTCGAACGGGGCCACCGCGGAAGCTTGGCCATGGCGAAAGGCCTCTGTGATGGCGAGCTGGCCACCGAAGCCGGTCAAGCCCAATGCCACCAGCAGTGGTGCGTCGCTCCAGGCGACCGGTATCCAGTGGGGCGCCGCCAGTGCACCTGCCCCCAAGGCCACGACCACCATCATCCAGAGAATCATGCTCTCCGTGCTGTCGGTTCGGCTGGAAAGCCGCCCCACGATCGCTGCCACGGAATAGCAGGCGGCTGCGCCGAGCACGGCCAGGCCACCGGCGGTGAACAGGCCATCTTGCAGGTCCTTGCCGCGCGGTTGCAAAGCGATCAGCACCCCGACAAAGCCCAGGCCAATGGCCCACCAGTGGGCGGCGGGCACGCGCTCCTTCAGCACGGGAACCGACAAGATGGTGATCAGCAGCGGGGCAATGAAAAACAGGGTGTAGGTGGCCGAGAGCGGCAGCTCCCGTACCCCGGTGGTGAACAGCGACAGCATCACAATGCCGAGCCCACCACGCAGCAGGTGCAGCGGCCAGCGGATGCGCCAGACCGTGTGCCAGGCGCGCCGCCAGCTGATGTACACCAGCACCAGAGGCAACCCGGTGAGTGCCCGCAGGGTGGCGATTTGCAGAACCGGGTACCTGGCAGACAGGGCCTTGAGCACCGCGTCCATCAGGGCAAAAAAGCCCACGGCCACCACCATCGCCACGATGCTGCGCAGGTTGCCCGTTGGGTGGGAGCGGTGAGGTGACATGGAGCGCTGGCGTGAAGGGTGGGGGGGTGCAGGGGAGGCGTTGAGTGTGCCCCAGCGGTCGCGGCGGGCAGGTGCCGCTGACGCTCAATCGATGTGGTCCACCGTATCGGGGTCGGGCACTTCCCCGATCGCTTCCCGGGTGACAGCCGCCTCCTGGAGCAGCCACTCGCAAAACGCTTTGACCTCCGGGCGTTCGGGCTGACGCGGTGTGCGCATCAGCCAGTAGGCAAGAGGTGAGTCGAGCCGGGTGTGTGGCAGGGGCTCTACCAAGTCACCGTTGGCCAGGCTCTGGGCCACCAGCGGCAGGCGGGCCAGCGCCACGCCTTGCCCGGTGAGGGCGGCCTGCACGATCTGGTGTGCGTAGTTGAAATACAGCCAGCGCTGGGGTGTGAACTTGGGCTTGTCAGCATTGCGCGCGCGGGCACCGGTGCTGGGTGCCGCTGTGGGCGCATAGGTGTCGAACCAGCGCTGCCAGGTCAGCCATTCGAGATGCCGTGTGCGGTGTGCATCGCCCGCTTCGATCAGGGTGCGCTGGGCCAAGTCTTCGATGTACCGCAGTGGGCGCTCTTTGAGCAGCCAGGGGCTGATCACGGGCGTGAGCTGTTCGCCAAACAGGCGAATGGCCCCGCTGGGCACAGACGAAGGCACGGCATAGCGCAACGCCAGGTCGACGTCGGCTGTGGCGAGGTCCACCGCGTTGTCCGAAGCGTCGATGCGGATATCGATGTCGGGGTGCTGGCGCTGGAAGGCTTCCATGCGCGGAATCAGCCACATCGAGGCGAAAGATGCCCAGGTGGTGATGGCCACGCTGCGCCGACCGGCACTCTGGCGAATCTGGCGCACCGACGCATCAATGCGCTCGAGGGCCGGCCCGCTGGCGCGCAGCAGGAGCGTGCCGGCGCTGGTGAGCTCGACGGCGCGGGTGTGGCGCAAAAAAAGCGAGGCACCCACTTCATCTTCCAGTGACTGGATTTGCCGGCTGACCGCGCTCTGTGTCAGCGAAAGCTCTTCTGCAGCCGCGCGGAAATTGAGGTGCCGGGCCACGGCATCAAAGGCCCGCAGATGCCCCGCTGAAATGGGGCGGGAACGGGGGTGTCTGCTGGTGAGTTCCATGACGAGGCTCAGAAGATTGATGCGGTATTCGAATGAATAGCTTAGCGCCCTTTTGTTGCGCTTGGTGGCGCCGTTGCATGGGGCTTCAGACCGCGGTTGTCCTGCAGACGCCGTTCATGACGGTGCGATCTCCGTGGGTGTCGTCCGCGTGGCGTTTCCGCCATGCCCCAGTCGAAGGCCGCAAGCGGGGAGGGGCGACCGAATGCGCGTGCCCTGGTGGGGGTGAGCAGGTGAACTCGCCTCGGTGGCCGTCAAGGCTTTTTCGGGCGTCTGGTCTTGGCGGGCGTGCGGGCTGCCACAGCGGCCGTGAGGGCCAGTTGGGCCCAAGGGCGCATCAACGCGGGCGATTCCAGCGTTTCTTCCGGGGGCGTGAAATAGTGCAACTGGGTCGATTTGCCTTTCGCCTCAAAGACAAAGGGTCGCCCGCCGGCCGCCAGCCACTGCGGCTCGGTTTCCGCGTTGGTTTTGAGAAACAGGGTGTCCCAGGCGATCAGGCCGATGTTCATGCCGTCCACCGAAATCCCCCATCCGCCGAACATGCGCTTGGCCACACAGGGCCCCACGCAAGACAGCATCTCGCAGGCGTGCAGCACAAAAGGGTCGGTGATGGGTTTGGGCATGGCGCAATCCTAGCTTCCCGCTGAAGCTTCGGCAACGTGATGCGACCCAGGCGGTGCCGGCCACACATGCCGCGCCGGGGTGGGACAATACCGCCATGGCCCGCCCACGTTCTGCCAACCACGATCTCAAGCGCGAGGCGATTGTCGATGTCGCCGCGCAGTGTTTTGCGCGCCAGAGTTTTCCGGCCGCCAGCATGAACGACATCGCCACCGCGTGTGGCACCAGCAAGGCGCGCCTGTACCACTACTACGAAAGCAAGGAAGCGATCCTGTTCGATCTGCTGGACCGGTATACCCAGGGGTTGCTGGCGCTCATCGGCGCTGCAGAAGCCCGGGCGCAGCGCAAGAGCCTCAGCGAGCGCGAGGCGCTGAACGAGCTCGTTCGGGCCTTTCTGGCCGAGTATGAGAATTCGGCGACCCGCCATGCGGCGCTGGTTTCCGACACCAAATTCCTGGGCGACACCCAGCGTGAACTCATTCTGGACCGCCAGCGCGATGTGGTGGCGGCCTTCACCCGTTTCCTCAAACGCGCCTATCCGGACCGCATCCACGCCGGCAATCAGACCGCCGTGACCATGATGCTGTTCGGCATGATCAACTGGACCTTCACCTGGCTGCGGCCGGGCGGCACCCTGAGCTATGTGGCTTTTGCCGACGAAGTGGTTCAGCTGCTGGAGCACGGCCTGACCGGTGGCCCGCCTTCCCCCCCTTGATTTCGGGACGCTTTCTTGAGGTTTATGATTTACGAATGCGTAATTGATTTCGTTTAGGTAAAATTCGAGGTCGCACACCGTGCGCACCCGACCCCACAGGAGACCCCCATGAGCAAAGCTTTCGCTTCCCAGGCCGATCTGGAAGACAAAAAGACCACGTTCGAGCAACTCAGCCCCCATTGCTGGGCCTACACCGCCGAAGGCGACCCGAATTCGGGCGTCATCATTGGTGAAAAGTACATCATGGTGAGCGATGCCACGGCCACGCCGGCCATGGCCCAGGACCTGATCGCCCAGATCCGCAAGATCAGTGACAAGCCGATCAAGTACGTGCTGCTCACCCATTACCACGCAGTGCGGGTGCTGGGTGCGAGCGCTTACCTGGCCGAAGGCGCGACCGAAGTGATTGCCAGCCGTGGCACCTATGAGCTCATCGTTGAGCGCGGCGCTCAAGACATGCAAAGCGAAATGGAGCGCTTCCCGCGCCTGTTCCGTGGCGCCGATTCCGTGCCAGGCCTCACTTGGCCCACCCTGGTGGTTGGCGATGGCAAGCCTGGTCAACAAGGCAGCCTGGAGATCGATCTGGGTGGTGTGAAGGTCCAGATCTGGCACCCCGGTGCAGGCCACACCCGCGGCGACACCATCGCCTGGGTGGCGTCAGAAAAGGTGTTGTTCTCCGGCGATCTGGTCGAGTACGAAGCCGGTGTGTACACCGGTGATGCCCAGCTCGAAGAATGGCCCACTACGTTGGAAGCGCTGCGCGCATTGAACGCCGAATACATCGTGCCCGGCCGGGGTGAAGCCATGAAGGGCAACGCCGACGTGAACAAAGCGCTCGACTACACCAAGCGCTGGGTCACCACACTGTTCCAGGCGGGAAAAGAAGCCGCCGCTGCCGATATGGACCTGAAGACAGCCATGGCCCATACCCGCAAGAGCATGGACCCGGTTTTTGGCCATGTGTTCATCTACGAACACTGCCTGCCGTTTGATGTGAGCCGCGCCTACGACGAAGCCAAGGGCATCAAGAATCCGCGCATCTGGACGGCTGAGCGTGACAAAGAGATGTGGGCTGCGCTGCAGGGTTGACGACAAGGGCGCCGGAATGGGCGCCCTTTTTTTGGGGTCAACTCATCGACAGAGCCTCAGACCCAGCCAGAAAAACGGCCGGTACATGCCGGCCGCTTCCGGGTCACCTGTCGCAGCTACTCCACTGTGGTCGTCGTCGTGGCGGTGTCTGTGGTGACCGTGGCGGCCTTCACCGTGATGTTCTCTTCAAGCGTGCCCACCCGCCCAGCGCTGTCGGTCACAGACAGCACGATGTTGTAAGTGCCAGCGTTTTCGTAGGTGTGTGTCGTGCTCGATCCACGCCCATTGTTGCCATCGCCAAAATTCCAGCTGTAGGACACCGCCACGGTGTCTGCAGGCACATTGGAGACGATGGTTTCCGAGGCGTCGAAGGTGACACTTTCGCCCGCCTCAGGCTCGTCGGGGGTGATGCTGAAAATCGGAATCGGCAGACAACCCGACAAAACGAAAGCCAGCAGGCCGGTGCCCAGCCATTTGAGAGCGCGAGAAGTGGTGGTGTTCATGGATTTTCCCCTGATGGCGCTGTAGGGTGGCCCGTTGAGCCGGGTGCGCATGCGTTGTGTGTCGATGGACCGCACCGAAACCGGTTCAAGCCGCCGGGCGAGGATCGAGGGCTGCATCAGCATCGCGTTCAGGGCATTGTGCCAAATCCGGGTTCAGTTGGCGATCGCTGACCCGACCCTGTTGCAGGTGGAGGTGCGCCGGGCCTCAAGGCTGTCCAAAAATCGACCGCAGATCCGCCTCGTAGCCCTTGAGCACGCCCACCGCATGCAAGCGTTGCTTTGCGCTCGTGGTGTTGTGCAGGGCGGCGAATTGTTCGCAGCCTTCGCGAATCAGTTGCTGGCTGTAGGCAGGAAACCCAGGTGTTGGTGATTGCATAACCCGGTCATGCCAGGCGCGCAGGTTTTTTGAAGCCTGTGGCGGATCGGCCTTGGCCGCTTTCAAGCTGCCGAGCAAGTCGGTCTGGCGCCGCAGGCGCTCTGCCTGCACCCGTTTGGGGTCGAAGCTGGAGCGCTGCACCCGTGCACGAAGCGTGTCAATTTGAGCGGGGGTGAGATCGCCGTACAAAGATTCATACCGGTCAAGCGCTTTGTCCAGCAGACGCTCCTGCCGGGCTTTCTGGCTGATGTTGAGCCAATCGCCTTCAAAAGCGCGGTTGCTCTTGCCTTGATGGCGTTGCAGATGGCTCCATTGTGCCGGGGTCAGTTGGCCCGCGAGTCGTGCCAGAGGTTCCACGCTGCGATCGATGGCGCGCAGGTAAGCCTGTTGAAGCACGGTGAACTGGCTGCAGGCCAGGTCCGGGTTGCTGTCGCTCATGGCCAGGGTCTGCCATTGCTGCAGGCGCTCGGCGTAGGCTGGCAGTTCTTCCCGGGCATGCCATTCGAAGAAATCATCAATGTCCTGGCGCAGCCCAACAGATTGGCCGTCGCTCAGGTCCACGAAGCTGTCGATCCACCAGTAGCCCAGGGTGGGGGCCTGGCTGTAGGCCAATCGCACTGTGCTGCAAGCACCCAGCAGCAGGGTTGTCAGCAGGACCGCGGTGACGAGCGAAAGCGCGCGCCACAGCTCGGCGGCGATAATCTTGGGCGATCGGCACGAAAGGGTGTCAGCGTTCAAACAATGGCCCGGTGTGGTCGCAGGAAAGGTGTGCATGTCGTTCCCTGTGGATGTGGTGGTGATGGCGGCGGGCAAAGGCACGCGCATGAAGAGCAGCAAACCCAAAGTGTTGCACCGTTTGGGCGGGCGCGCTTTGGCCCAGCATGTGATTGACACCGCAGCCCGGGTATCGGCGCGTTCGGTGGTGGTGATCACCGGCCACGGCGCCGAACAGGTCGAGGCAGGCCTGGTGGCTGCCGAGGGGATGGCGTTGCAATTTGTGCGGCAAGAACCGCAACTCGGAACCGGCCACGCTGTGCAGCAGGCGGTTCCAGTCTTGGCCGACGATGGGGTGACCCTCGTGTTGTCGGGGGATGTCCCGTTGATGCGCCCGGAAACGCTGCAGGCCTTGCTGGACCTGTGTGGTGGGCAGCACCTGGCCTTGCTCACCTTGTCGATGGCCGATCCCACCGGTTATGGCCGCATCGTGCGCAGCGCCGATGGCTCGGTGCAAGCCATCGTCGAGCAAAAAGATGCCAGCCCCGAACAGCGGACCATTCAGGAAATCTACAGCGGCATCATGGCGGTACCGACCCGGCTGCTGAGGCAATGGTTGGCCCGGCTGGACAATCAAAATGCCCAGGGTGAGTATTACCTGACCGATGTGGTGAAGTTTGCGGTGGGGGATGGGCAAAAGGTGCAGGCGCACCGCATCACCGATGCCGTGCAGGTGGCCGGCGTGAACAGCCCGGTTCAGCTGGCTGAGCTGGAGCGCGCCTACCAGCGCCGCCAGGCCGAAGCGTTGATGGAGCAGGGTGTGCGCCTGGCCGATCCGGCCCGGTTTGATGTGCGGGGTGAGCTGGTTTGTGGCCTCGATGTCGAGATCGATGTGAACGCGATCTTCAGTGGGCGTGTGGTTTTGGGCAACGGGGTCCGGATCGGCGCGCATTGTGTGATCGCCAACGCCGAGATTGCTGCGGGTGTTGTGATCCATCCGTTTACGCACATTGACGGCGAGAAACTGGGTGTCCGTGTGGGTGCGGGTTCCTTGATCGGCCCGTTTGCCCGCTTGCGACCGGGCGCTGATCTGGGCGCTGAGGTGCACATCGGCAATTTTGTTGAGGTCAAGAATGCTTCGCTGGCCGCAGGCGCGAAGGCCAATCACCTGGCCTACCTGGGCGATGCCACCGTGGGTGAGCGGGTCAACTTCGGCGCGGGCAGCATCACGGCCAATTACGACGGCGCCAACAAGCACCGCACCGTCATTGAGGCGGATGTGCACGTGGGCAGCAACTGCGTGCTGGTGGCCCCTGTCAGCCTGGGCGCGGGCGGTACCGTTGGGGCCGGCTCGGTCATCAACAAGAACACGCCACCTGGCAGTCTGGCGGTGGCCAGGGGCAAGCAAGTCACACTGGCCAACTGGCAGCGACCGGCCAAGAAAAAGCCCTGAGCCATTCGGTCAGGGCTGGCGGGTGGGGCAGCAGGCCTTGCTGCCGGTCGGGCTCAGGCGCGGGCGCGGGCGGTAGGCGGGCGCTGACGCGACATGCGCTCGGCTTCCTCTTCTTCTGACAGGCCCATCAGGCCGCTGAAGCCCATCACCTCGGATTCGCGGAATCCTGTGGGCGGGGTCAGCTGGTCAAACTCGGAAAATTTCGATTCCAGCTGTTGCCGCACGCTTTCGTTGACCCGCTCCTCGGCGGCTGTGGATGCGCGGGGGCTGGGTTGCGGCAGCACGGCCAGATCCAGTTGCTTGCGGAATTCGTCGGGCGAAGGCATGCGGTGGATGCCATTTTTCAAATAGAGAAATCGCACGCCAGCCGTCTTGAGCACCCGGTTCTTGAGCCTCGCCTGGAGGCTTTTGGCCTTGGCATTGCTGAGGTGAAATTGCTCGATGTCGAAGGCAAATACCGGCCGGCCATCTTCACCGCAGACCACAAAATCCACCAGCTGTTCCATCCGCTTGTGGGCACGCTTGCGATCGCTGGCACGCCGGATCGACAGCATGTTCTTCAGCTGCACCTGGGGCAAAACGACTTGGCCAGGGAAGGTGTCATGCAGGTAATCCAGCATGCTGACCTGTTCGGGGGTCAGGATGCGCTCTGGGGTGTAGCGGTCATCGCGCCCGGAAGACGTGCTGTTGTAGCGCTGATACGCCCAGACGCCAGCCGCGACCAGCGCCAAGACCGCAACCGCGATCAAGACGGGAAAGAGAAAGGAAGACATGCGCGCGCTCCGAATGGGACAAACGTGACAGATTTAAGGTTGCCAGCACCGCATTCTAGGATGAAAGTATTCAGATTGCATAGCGCGCTACGGTTTGTTACGAACCCGGAGGGTTCATGCATTCAAAGCGATGCGAGGATCAAATTTGGCCCGTTTGAGGCTGAAAAACGCCTTGACGTTGCGAACGTTGGCGTCGCTGGTGAACAGGCGCTGGGTCAGCGCCAGATGGCCGGGCATGTCGGCGCTGTGCACGATCAATACAAAGTCGGGCCCTGGGCTTACCCGGTAACACTGTTGCACAGCCGGGTCGCCGATGGCGCGCGATTCAAAGGCTTGCAATTGTTCATCGCCCTGGCGCTCCAGGGTGATTTCGACGAGGGCCGTGAGCCCATGCCCTTGCACCTGGGCCAATCGATCGGGCTGAAGTATGGCTATTTGCCGCTCGATCAACCCCACTTCACGCAGGCGCTTGATCCGCCGCAAAGCGGTGGGTGGGGAGACGTGCGCGCGCTCGGCCAGCGCCTGGTTGCTCAGCGATGCATCGGACTGCAGCAAATCGAGCAGGCGGATATCGGTGTCATCAATATCGATCATGAAAAGTGCCTAAATGAAATATTCGTTCGTGCGTAGAGAATTAGTGAATATTATTCCAGTATCTTCTATATTTTGACTAAATATTTTTCAGTGCTCTGGCTAGCATGGTGACTTCATCTTTCGAGAAGGCAGAACATCATGTGTGGCATCGTGGCAGGGGTTTCGGGGCGCGACATCGTGCCGGTGTTGGTTCAGGGCCTGCAGCGGCTGGAATACCGTGGGTATGACTCCTGCGGCGTTGCGGTGCACTCAGGGGGTTTGAAGCGTGCCCGCAGCACGTCGCGCGTGGCCGAGCTGGCGCAACAGGTGTTGGCCGAGCAGATTGCCAGTGGTACAGCCATTGCTCACACCCGCTGGGCCACACACGGAGCGCCCGTTGTTCACAATGCCCACCCCCATTTCAGCCACGGCGTGACGCCCACCGGAGCGGGTCATGTGGCTTTGGTGCACAACGGCATCATCGAAAACCACGACGAGCTGCGCGCCGAGCTGCAAGCCAAGGGCTATGTGTTCGAGAGCCAGACCGATACCGAGGTCATCGCCCACCTGATCGACTCGCTGTACGACGGCGATGTGTTCACGGCATTGCAGGGCGCGGTCGCTCAGCTGCACGGCGCGTTTGCCTTGGCGGTGTTTCACAAAGATGAACCCCACCGCGTGGTGGGCGCGCGGGCAGGCTCGCCGCTGATTCTGGGCGTTGGCTCGGTGGACGGCGTGAGCGGCGCCGAGCACTTCCTTGCCAGCGATGCCATGGCACTGGCGGGCGTGACCGATCAGATCGTGTATCTCGAAGAGGGCGATCTGGTGGATTTGCAGCTGGGCCGTTATTGGGTGACCAATGCCCAGGGGCGCGCTTTTGAGGCGGCTGAGCGGCCCGTGAAGACCGTGGTGGCACACAGCGGCGCGGCCGAGCTCGGCCCCTATCGCCACTACATGCAGAAAGAAATCTTCGAGCAACCGCGCGCCATTGGCGACACGCTGGAAGGTGTTGAAGCCATCACGCCCGAGCTGTTTGGCGACGGGGCCTACAGCGTGTTCAAAGACATCGACAGTGTGTTGATCCTCGCCTGCGGCACCAGCTACTACAGCGGCTGTACCGCCAAATACTGGCTGGAATCGATCGCAGGCATTCCCACGCAAGTGGAGGTTGCCAGCGAATACCGCTACCGCACCAGCGTGCCGAACCCACGCACCCTGATCGTCACCATCACCCAAAGCGGCGAAACCGCCGACACGCTGGCCGCGCTGCGCCACGCACAAAGCCTGGGCCACAAACACACGCTCACGATCTGCAACGTGTCCACCAGCGCCATGGTGCGTGAATGCAAGCTGGCGTACATCACCCGAGCCGGCGTGGAAATTGGCGTGGCTTCAACCAAGGCCTTTACCACCCAGCTCGCCGGCCTGTTCCTGCTCACCTTGGCCCTGGCCCAGGTGCGCGGTGTGCTCACCGAAGAACAAGAAGCCGAGCACCTCAAGGCCATGCGCCACTTGCCCGTGGCCCTGCAGGCGGTCTTGGCGCTTGAGCCGCAGATCATCAGCTGGTCAGAAGATTTTGCGCGCATGGACAACGCGCTCTTTTTGGGTCGGGGCCTGCATTACCCCATCGCGCTCGAAGGTGCATTGAAGCTCAAGGAGATCAGCTACATCCACGCCGAGGCTTATCCTGCCGGCGAACTGAAGCATGGCCCACTTGCGCTGGTGACCAGTGCCATGCCGGTGGTGACCGTCGCACCCAACGACACGCTCCTGGAAAAGCTCAAGAGCAACATGCAGGAAGTGCGCGCGCGCGGCGGCGTGTTGTATGTGCTGGCCGACGGCGACACCCGCATCAAAAGCGCCGAAGGCATGCACGTGATTCGCATGCCCGAACACTACGGCGCTTTGAGCCCCATCCTGCACGTGGTGCCACTGCAATTGCTGGCATACCACACGGCATTGGCCAAGGGAACGGATGTGGACAAGCCTCGTAACCTCGCGAAGTCAGTCACGGTAGAGTGATTGTGTTGGCGGGGATCCAGTTTGTGTTCTTTGCCATTAAAGTCCGGGACAGCGCATTAAAGTCCGGGACAGCGCATTAAAGTCCGGGACACGGACCGAGGCCGCCACGGCTTATAGCGGAAACTGCCGCACAGAGGTCTGAATTCAAGCGAATCTGCATGCCCCGCCTTGTCTGCGGGCTGCAGTTCGACTTCGGGCGTAGGGCCGCCCCTCCCGTATTATTCGACTCAAAAGGGAGCGAACAATGCAAAGCACGAATGAAACCGAGCATCGGGTAGCGGTCTTGGTGGACTGCGACAACACCACACCCGAAATCCTGGAATATGCGCTGAGGGTGGTTGCCCAATTTGGGCGGGTGGTGCTGCGCCGGGGCTATGGCAACCACACCACCTTGGCTAACAAGTGGCAGGAAGCCCTGGTTCGCCTTGCCTTTACGCCATGCCTCCAGTATCAATATGCGTCCGGCAAGAACACGGCAGACATTGCTTTGGCGCTAGATGCTATGGAGGCCATGTTTGACGACCGAGCCGACACCTTCTGTTTGGTCACCAGCGATTCCGACTTCGCCTACCTCTGCCGTAAGTTGCGCGAGCGAGGCGCCACTGTCCATATCGTGGGTGAGGAAAAGACACCTGCCGCCTTGCGCAACGCGAGCGATCAGTTCTTTGAATGGGTCCCCGAAGAGCCAACCAGTGAAGCGACCGAGAGGGCCAGCGCCAAGCCGGCTCCAGCCAAACCCAAGCAACCCAAGGCTGAACCGCCCAAGGCCGTTCCCAAGTTGCGACCCCGCTTTGTGGTCGAAGCTGTGACCCTACTCGCCAGCGACACCTCTGAGGGCAAGGTTGGACTTGGGCCGTTGGGGCAGTACCTGAAGCGCACCGATCCGGCTTTCTCGCCCAAGACCTACGGGCACTCCGGCCTGCTGGACATGGTCAAAACCTACGATCTGCTGGCCGTGCAACATGAAAGTGGGGGCCACTGGTCTGTAAAGCTGGTCGCCAAATCAGATGCCTCCGGAGCAGATGAGGCTTTCACTGGCAAGTAGTTGCTTGCGCGGCCAGGGGCTTAAGTTGCAGCGCCGACCGCATCTATGACGAGAGCCCAGGGTATTGAAGCCGGCTATGGGTAACATCACCCGATAACTCAAAACAGACCCCATGGCCCTCAAAAAATCAGAACTCTATTCTTCCCTCTGGAAATCCTGCGATGAGCTGCGTGGTGGCATGGATGCCAGCCAGTACAAGGACTACGTCCTCATCCTGCTGTTCGTCAAATACGTCTCTGACAAATACGCCGGCAACCCCAACGCCCTGATCGACGTGCCCGCTGGCGGCAGCTTTGCCGACATGGTGGCCGCCAAGGGCGACAAGGAGATTGGCGACAAGGTCAACAAGATCATTGGCCGCCTGGCCGACGCCAACGACTCCTTGAAGGGCGCCATCAACGTGGCCGACTTCAACGACGAAGAGAAGCTGGGCAAAGGCAAGGAGATGGTGGACCGGCTGACCAAGCTGGTGGCCATCTTTGAAGGGCTGGACTTTGGCGGCAACCGCGCCGCCGGCGATGACCTCCTTGGCGACGCCTACGAGTACCTCATGCGCCATTTCGCCACCGAGTCGGGCAAGAGCAAGGGCCAGTTCTATACCCCGGCCGAAGTCTCGCGCACCATGGCGCTGGTGATCGACCTGGGCAAGGCCAGCAGCGCCGGCCAGAGCATTTACGACCCCACCTGCGGCTCCGGCTCCTTGCTGCTCAAGGCCCACGACGAAGCCAAACACCGCACCGGGCTGGACCTGGCCCTCTACGGCCAGGAGATGGACAACGCCACCTCTGCCTTGGCCCGCATGAACATGGTGCTGCACGACTGCCCTACGGCAGAAATCTGGCAGGCCAACACCCTCTCATCCCCGCATTTCACGAACGCAGATGGCGGCCTCAAGGTGTTCGACTACATCGTTGCCAACCCGCCGTTTTCCACCAAAGCCTGGACCAGCGGCCTCGACCCCGCCAACGACGACTACGGTCGCTTTGAATACGGCACGCCACCCGAGAAGAATGGCGACTACGCCTTCTTGTTGCACATGCTCAAAAGCCTCAAGAGCACCGGCAAGGCGGCGGTCATCTTGCCCCACGGCGTGTTGTTTCGGGGTGGCGCCGAGGGCAGCATCCGCAAGAAGGTCGTGAGCCAGGGTTTCATCAAAGGCATCATCGGCCTGCCCGCCAACTTGTTCTACGGCACCGGCATCCCCGCCTGCATCATCGTGATGGACAAGGAAGGCGCCGCTGGCCGCAAAGGCATCTTCATGGTAGACGCCAGCAAGGGCTTCATCAAAGACGGCAACAAGAACCGCCTGCGCGCGCAGGACATCCACAAGATCGTGGACACCTTCACCCGCCAGGCTGAAACGCCCAAATACGCCCGCATGGTGCCGCTGGCCGAAATCGACAAGAACGACTTCAACCTCAACCTGCCGCGCTACATCGACAGCACCGAACTGGAAGACCTGCAAGACATCGCCGCCCACCTCATGGGCGGCATTTCCAATGCCGACATCGACGGCCTGGCCGCCTACTGGCAGGTGTTCCCCAAAGTGCGCGAAGACCTGTTTGCCTCCGCAAACCGCCCCGGCTATAGCCAGCCCTTGGTACAAGCCGCGCAAGTCAAAGCCACCATCTTTGGCCACCCCGAGTTCACAACCTTCAACACCCAGGTGACCGAGCTGTTTGCCTCTTGGCAAGCCACGCACACGCCGCTGCTCACCGGGCTCACCCAAGGCCAGCGGCCCAGCGAGCTGATCGACACCCTGTCAGAAAGCCTGCTCGAAACCTTCCGCACCAACAAAGCCATCGCTTCGCTCATCGACCCCTATGGCGTGTACCAGCACCTCATGGACTACTGGGCCGAGACCATGCAAGACGATGTGTGGATGATCGCCAGCGACGGCTGGCAAGCTGTGCAGGCGGGCAAGCCCAATGTGGACTTGATCCCGCCCACGCTCATGGTGGCCCGCTACTTTGCAGCAGAGCAGCAGGCCATTGAGCAACAGGAGGCCGAGCGCGACGCTATTAGCCGCGAGCTGGAAGAGATGGAGGAAGAGCACGGACGCGAAGAGGGGCTGCTCAATGAGGCCAAGAACGACAAAGGCAAACTCACCAAGGTCAGCGCCAAAGCCCAGTTGGCGAAGATCAAACACGATAAAGAAGCTGCCAACGAGCGCGAGCAACTGGAAGCCTATGTGGCGCTTACTGAAAAGGAGGCCGCCGCCAGCAAGCAGGTGAAAGACGCGCAAAAGTCGCTGGATGCCAAGGTATCAGCTATATACAGCCGCATCAGCCTGGCCGAAGTCAATGTGCTGGTGGTGCACGACAAATGGTTGGCCGCTTTGGCCACCAGTGTGCAGGGTGAGCTGGATCGCGTGAGCCAGGCGCTGGCTGGGCGCATCAAGGAACTTGCCGAGCGATATGCCACACCGATGCCGGAACTCGCGGGCGAAGTCGAGGTGCTGGCTGCACGCGTGGACGAGCACCTCAATCGGATGGGGTTCGTATGGAAGTAAAGGCGGGATTTAGGCAGACCGAGGTGGGGCTGATCCCCGAGGGCTGGGACCTCAGAACCATGGACTCCCTCACGAGCCTCATGACCAACGGATTCGTTGGAACAGCAACCAGCGCCTACGTCGAGGGTGACGACGGAGTGCTGTACGTACAGGGCTACAACATCCAAGAAAACGGCTTCAACTTTCACGGGATCAAACGAGTATCCAGAGCGTTTCATGCTCGGAATCAAAAGTCGTGTTTGCGGTCAGGCGACCTGCTTACCATTCAGACCGGTGACATTGGGGTGACCGCTGTCGTGCCGCCCGGGCTCGCGGGGGCGAATTGCCACGCATTAGTTATTTCTCGCTTGGACAAGCGAGTTTCTGAGCCGCAGTACTTCTGCCAATACTTCAACTCGGAACGAGGTCGAGCCCAGCTCAAAGAGATTGAGACTGGATCAACGATGAAGCATCTCAATGTAGGCGACATGAAGCGGTTGCTGCTTCCATTTCCGCCTGTCGAAGAGCAACGCGCCATCGCCACAGCCCTGTCGGACGTAGACGCCCTCTTGGCCAAGTTGGATGCGTTCATCGCCAAGAAACGCGACCTCAAGCAGGCCACCATGCAGCAACTCCTCACCGGCCAGACCCGCCTGCCTGGGTTCAGTGGGGAGTGGGAGGTGAAGCGGCTCGGGGACTTAGGACGTTTTCTCAAAGGAAGTGGCGTTAGAAAAGACGAGTCTCGAAGTGGTGACCTTCCTTGCGTTCGATACGGCGAGATATATACACAGCACGACGACTACATCAAAGAGTTTCATTCCTGGATTTCCCCAGCGGTCGCCTCAACGGCTTTGCGACTTAAAACGGGTGACCTTTGCTTTGCAGGCTCAGGTGAGACCAAAGAAGAAATCGGAAAATGCGTCGCTTTTGTTGAGGATGTCGAAGCCTATGCTGGTGGAGATATCGTGGTCCTAAGGCCAGACTCTTCAAGCTCTTTGTTTCTAGGCTATCTACTGAACACCAAACGTGTCAACGCGCAGAAAGCGAGTAAAGGACAGGGAGATGCTGTTGTTCACATAAGCGCCACAGCCCTGTCAACGCTTCAAATCTCGCGGCCAAAGCTCGAAGAGCAAGCGGCAATTGCCTCCGTTCTCGCAGACATGGACACTGAGCTCACCGCCCTCGAAGCCCGCCGCGACAAGACCCGCGCCCTCAAGCTTGGAATGATGCAAGAGCTGCTCACTGGAAAAATCCGATTGCTCTAAGGGAAGAAAACTCAAATGAAAATTTCAGCAGAAGTCAAGAATTTCTCAAAACTCCAGGACTACTTCTTCGTCGTCCCCGACTACCAGCGTGAATACGTCTGGAAAGTGGACGACCAGGTGGAGCAGTTCCTGGTGGACATCGACAATGAGTTTGAACCAGGCGCCAAGGAGCAAAGCAGCTACTTCATTGGGTCGGTCATCGTCGTCAAGAATGGCGAAAAATTTGATGTGATCGACGGGCAACAGCGCCTGACCACTATCGTGTTGACGATGTGCGCGTTCAGGGATGTCATGAAGCCGTTGGTGCTGGATGAGAGGCAAACCAATTACCTCAGTGCCATATCCAAGCTGCTGTCTGACTTTGATGTGAACACCGACAAGACCCAGGTGCGTTTGGAACTCCAGTATGCCGAGAGCAAGAACTTTCTCTCGACGCTGATTCAAGGCCATGCCTACGCGGGAGAAGCGTCGGCGTCGATTCAAAAAATGCAGGGTGCCTATGACCGGATCAAGGAGGAGCTAGACGGCTACTTGAAAGAAAGCGTGGCCGCCCTTACGGAGTTCGCGAGCTACTTTTTGACGAAAATCGAACTCGTCGTGATCGAGTCGGAGGATCTGAGCAGCGCTCTGAAAATCTTTGAGACCATCAATCAACGTGGGGCGGGTCTCAACGCCATGGATCTCGTGAAAAACTTGCTATTCAGCAAAGCCTCAAAGGAGGATTTTTCACAGATTAAAGAAAAATGGAAGGTGCTTACTGGTCACCTGCAAAGAGCCAACGAGGATGACAAACCTTTGCGGTTTCTTCGCTACTTTCTCATGGCCCGTTACCACGACGGCATTTTGCGGGAAGACGATATCTACAAGTGGGTGATTTCCGCACCGGGGAAAAGTGCCCTGAACTACGAAGCCAAACCTCTGGCATTCGCCGATGAATTGGAAAAGTCGGCCAAACGCTACGCAGACTTGGTGTTGGCTACTGAGTTGCAGCAGGATGGCGGGGAGTATCCAGACGTGACCCGCATCGGGTTCATCAACAAATACCGCTCGCGTCAGCATCTGATTCTGTTGTTGGCCCTCGACGCCAGCGCGCCAAATGCCGCAGTGAACTATTTGGCCAAGCAGCTTGAGAGTTTTTTCTTTTTCAGCAACAGCTTGGGCATTCAAGCCAAGGACAACGAGCGGCTGTTTGCGCAGTGGTCCAAGAGCTTGCGCGGCTTGAAAACGGATGCTTCTATTTCTGCAGCAATTCACAAGACCATCGTCGGTCACATGATCGCCAAAGTGCCTGAATTCAAAGACAAGTTTCTGACCATTCGGCATTCGGCTTACGACCCTGGCTACCGCCTGCGATTCGTCCTCGGGCGCATGGAAAACACGCTGCTGGAGAAAGCTGGATTGCCCCCTATGGGGCTCAGCTCTATCGGAGCAATGCAGGTGGAGCACATATTGCCTCAGACCCCAAAGGGTGGCGTCATTCCCGCCGCCTATGCGATCAATGCTGGCGATTATGCAAGTCTTGTCTACAGACTTGGCAACGTGACGTTGCTGGAGAGTTCGATCAACCAAGCCGTGAACAACTTCAACAACTTGGAGACCGATTGGTTTGGACAGAAACAAGTGGAATACACCAATGCCGCAGCATGGACCACCAAACTTCTTGACGCCGACTGCTCAGTGGGGAAGGACACGGTGATCAACCGCATGAAGAGCAAATATGGCTACACGTTCAATCAATGGGACAAAGCGGCTATCGAGAAAAGACAGGCAATCTTGTTGGAGCTTGCCTTCGAGACCTGGAAGTTCAACGACTCGCGCTTGGATCAAATCATTTAGGTCAATTGCTGCAGCCTGAGCTAAAAAAATAAAAGAGGGAGATGTATGAGCAGTGTTGGCCAAATCGAAAAACAGACTCAAGCCCGCGTTGTCGCCCTGTTTCAGGAACGGCTGAGCTACGCCTACCTGGGCAACCGGATCGACCGGGATAACCGCAACATCGAGACCGATTTGCTCACGGTTTGGTTGGCCAAGCAAGGCAATGCCGATCAATTGATTGCCCGTGTTCTGCACGAGCTCAACCGGGTGGCTTCGGACACGAGCAAGAGCCTCTACGACCGCAATCGAGAGGTGTACGCCTTGCTGCGCTATGGCGTCAAAGTTTTGCCGGCGATGGGTGAAAACAAGGTGACGGTGTGGCTGATCGATTGGGAACACCCCGAGAACAACCACTTCGCCATTGCCGAAGAGGTGACGGTGAAAGGCGCGGACGCCAAGGCCAGCACCAAGCGGCCTGACGTGGTGATCTACGTGAACGGCATTGCGCTGGGGGTGCTGGAGTTGAAGCGATCCACCGTGGCGGTGGCCGAAGGCATTCGGCAGAACCTGGACAACCAGAAGAAGGCGTTCATCCAGCCGTTCTTCTCGACCATGCAGTGGGTGATGGCGGGCAACAACACCGAGGGCCTGCGCTACGCGGCCATCGAGACGCCTGAGAAGTATTGGCTGCGCTGGGTGGAGGAAAGCGGGCCATACGCGGCTGAGGCGAACCTGCTGGACCGGCACCTGTTGCAGGTCTGCGAGAAAACGAGGTTTCTGGAGCTGATCCACGACTTTGTGGTGTTCGACGCGGGCACCAAGAAGCAGTGTCGCCAGAACCAGTACTTCGGCGTGGCGGCGGCGCAAGACTTCATTCGCCGCCGCGAGGGCGGCATCATCTGGCACACCCAGGGCAGCGGCAAGAGCCTGACCATGGTCTGGCTGGCGAAGTGGATTCGTGAAAACCGCGAGGGCGCTCGGGTGCTCATCATCACCGACCGCACCGAGCTGGACGAACAGATCGAGAAAGTGTTCAAAGGCGTTAACGAACAGATCTACCGCACCAAGAGCGGCGAAGACCTGATCGCGCAGCTGAACGGCACCCAGGAGTCTTTGATTTGCTCGCTGGTGCACAAATTTGGCGGAAAGGGGGACGACGACACTGAAGGCAAAGAAGGCGCAAAAGCGTTCATGGAGTCGCTCAAGAAGCTGCCCGCCGATTTCAAGGCCAAGGGCGACATTCATGTGTTCGTGGACGAATGCCACCGCACCCAGACCGGCGACCTGCACAAAGCCATGAAGGCGTTGCTGCCCAACGCGGTGTTTATCGGTTTTACCGGCACGCCTTTGCTGAAGGCCGACAAGCAGAAGAGCATCGAGGTCTTTGGCCGCTACATCCACACCTACAAGTTTGACCAGGCGGTGCGCGAAGGCGTGGTGCTCGATCTGCGCTACGAGGCGCGGGACATCGACCAAGCGATCACATCGCAAAAGAAGATTGACGACTGGTTCGACGCCAAGACCAAGGGCCTGAACGATCTGGCCAAGGCCCAGCTCAAGCAGAAATGGGGAACCATGCAGCGGGTGCTCTCCAGCCAGTCGCGGCTGGAGCAGATCAAGAACGACATCTTGCTCGACATGAACACCAAGCCGCGGCTGATGGATGGCCACGGCAACGCCATGTTGGTGGCGGGCAGCATTTTTGAGGCGTGCAAGTTCTACGAGCTGTTTGCCAAGGGCGAGCTGAACGGGAAATGCGCGATTGTGACGAGCTACGCGCCCAGCGTGGCCGACACCAAGGGCGAGACGACCGGCGATGGCGAAACCGACAACCTGCTCAAGTACAGCGTGTATTCACAGATGCTGGCGGACTGGTTCAATGAGTCGAAGGAAAAGGCCATTGGCAAGGCTGAGCAGTTCGAGAAAGAAGTGAAGAAGAAGTTCATCGATGAGCCGGGGCAGATGAAGCTGCTGATCGTGGTGGACAAGCTGCTCACCGGTTTTGACGCGCCATCGGCCACCTACCTCTACATCGACAAGCAAATGCGCGACCACGGCCTGTTTCAGGCGATCTGCCGGGTGAACCGCCTGGACGGCGACAGCAAGGACTACGGCTACATTGTTGACTACAAGGACTTGTTCAAGAGCCTTGAGGGCGCGGTTGAGGACTACACCAGCGGAGCGCTGGATGGCTTCGACAAAGAAGACGTGGCCGGGCTGCTGGAGAACCGGTTGGAGAACGCGCGAGAAGACTTGGAAGACGCCCGAGAGGCCGTCAAGGCGCTGTGCGAACCGGTTGCACCTCCGCGCGATTCAGCGGCCTACCTGCGTTATTTCTGCACCAAAGATTCGGGCAATGCAGATCAGCTCAAAGAAAACGAGCCCAAGCGGCTGAAGCTCTACAAGTTTGTCGCGGCGCTGCTGCGCGCCTACGCCAACATCGCCAGCGAGTTGGATGAGGCTGGGTACAAGCCAGACGAGATCGCGAAGATCAAGACCGAGGTGGACCACTTCACCAAGGTTCGCGATGAGGTGAAGCTGGCCAGCGGGGACTACATCGACCTCAAGGCGTATGAGCCGGCCATGCGCCACCTGATCGACACCTACATCCGCGCCGAGGAGAGCGAGAAGATTTCCACCTTCGACGACATGAGCCTGATTCAGTTGATCGTCGAGCGCGGGCCGGATGCGGTGAACGCGTTGCCCAAGGGCATCCGAAAAAGCGAAGAGGCGGTGGCGGAGACCATTGAGAACAACGTCCGCAAACTCATCATCAACGAATCGCCAGTTGACCCGGCCTACTACGAAAAGATGTCCAAGCTGCTGGACGCGCTGATCGAACAACGGCGCAAAGGCGTGGTGAGCTACAAGGAGTACTTGGAGAAGGTCGCCCTGTTGACCAAGGACGCGACCACTCCGGGAGGTAGCACTGGCGGCTATCCGCCCAGCTTGAAATCGGGCGCTCAGCGCGCACTTTTCAACAACCTGGACAAGGACGAGGCTCTCACTTTGGCGGTAGATAAGGCGATTCAGGATAGTCGGCAGGACGGTTGGAGTGATCACCCTTTGAAATCTAAGCGGGTGCGGATCGCTATTCAAGATGTACTGACGTCAAAGGCTGCCGCCCAACCAGTGCCACCCGACACTGCGAAACAGGAGGTGACGAATGGTGACTATTCAATTGAGGCCCTGACCACGCGAATTCTGGAACTGGCCAAACATCAGAATGACTACTGATCGCCACCAGATCACGGTGGGTGGTGTGCGCGTTCATGTTGAACGCAAGGACATCAAGAACCTCCACTTGGGCGTCTACCCCCCGAATGGGCGGGTGCGCGTGGCGGCACCACTGGTCATCAGCAATGAAGCGGTGCGCCTGGCCGTGATCGACAAACTGGGTTGGATCAAACGCCAGAAGGCGAAGTTTGCCGAGCAGCCTCGGCAGTCGCGCCGCGAGATGGTGAGCGGCGAAAGCCACTACTTTCTTGGCCGTCGCTACCGACTTCGGGTTCATGAACAGGATGGTTCACCAAGGGTGGCGATTCGAGGCTTGGCAAGCCTTGACTTGTTTGTGCGCCCCAGCAGCAGCATTGAGCAACGAGAAGCAGTTCTATCTCGCTGGTACCGTGAACAACTCAAAGCCCTGATTCCGCCATTGCTGGAAAAATGGCAGAAAGCCTTGGGCGTTCGGGTTGAGGCCTGGGGAGTCAAGAAGATGAAAACCAAGTGGGGCGGCTGCACACCCGCTACTCGTCGAATTTGGATGAACTTGGAGCTGGCGAAGACTCCGGTGCGGTGTCTCGAATATATCGTCGCTCATGAGTTGGCCCATCTGCTTGAGCGGCACCACAACGAACGTTTCACGGGGTACCTGGACAAGCACTTGCCGGAATGGAAGCAAATTCGGACGATGCTGAATGAGGCACCGTTGGGCTACCAAGCGTGGGAATAAGGGTGCCGCCCTTTGCGCCTAGCCTCAACTTATTGAAGTGGTGTCCGCTCAAAACACCTTCGTTGCAAAGTCGATGAAGAACTTTTGCTGAGCTAAGTACAGACGCATCGAGTGATGGTGAATATCGAGGCCTATGGGCGAAGGGGTTGGTTCGTCTTGGGTAGACCGTTGAGACCTCAGTCTGAGTCGAGGGTTCGTCTGCAAATCACGCCAAAAAAGCCAAAAACACATAGTAGATTTTCGCTTTCATTGAGAAGGTGCCGACAAAACTAAGCACCCGGGCAGGTAACGGACCCAACCAGTACGCTAAGTTCGCAGGTGAACTTGTCGTCAAGAAAATCGAGCATCAAGTCGGCCTTCTGGACATTTGTGAGTAGCAAGTTTTCGTTGGCCTCGAACATGCTGGCTGTACCAATCAGTCGGTTCGCGGCACTACGAAACCCTTGCTCGCCAAAGCTGTGCCGCTGTCCATCATGTGCGGCCAAGGGCAACAGCAACTCTTCCAAGTAGTCGACCATCGGCTGAGCGATGCCATGCGCGTACAGCCATCGGCCCATCATCAACATCATCCTGCAAAGAGATCGGCTGAAAATGTGCGCTTCTCGTCTGTCCCCAGACTCGATGGCGTTTCGCAATAGCGCCACCAGGCAAGCCAGTGCGTCTAGACCGGCTTGACGCTCAATTTTCCTCAAACGCTGCGCATTCCACTCTGGCGCCAATACAAGTCCATGATGGGATTGGACGCTTCCTCCCCAGACCACGGTGAAGAGGCTTGGAGGAAGCCGACTGAGAGGGCTCGGAACTTCGACCTCCACGGAGCGGCCCAAGCGCAACAACGACCACAACGGATGGTTCAGCACAGCAAAGCTGCCCGGGAACTTGGTTTCGACCGCCTTGACCAATGCCAGGTTGGGAGTGTGCCTGCCATTGCGGTAGCTGCGCCACTTGTTCTTAAGGTTGACTGGGGATCTCGTCTGAGAAGTTGGGTCGCACTCGATCAGTGCGTCCATCTGATACGTCGACGTGGCGCCCGATGCAATCCGAAGACTGTGAAACCAGCAAACCGTGCGAAAAGCGTCCACGGTATGGCGGCTTTTTCCCACAGGGAAATTTCGCGCCTTGGACGCGAAACAGAAGTCGACAAGTGAAAGCCTAGAAGAATCAAGCATTTGGCGTTGATCAGGAGCAAAAAATAGGGTAACGATTCGGTGCCATCACTTGGCTTGTGCGGCAAGCATGTGAACCATAGCATTGGAGCTATCAAACTTGGACAGAACAGTACATGCACGTCGACGTCACTTCGAGCCCGCTGACCGATGACCTGGCTCGCGAGCTGAACGAGCAATTCGTTCAGCAGTTCGGCCCCATCCTGTCTTCGGCTGAGTTGGTGAAGGCGCTGGGCTACAGCTCAATGGCGGCATACCGTCAGGCGATTACCCGTGACACCGTTCCCGTGCCACTCTTTCAGATTCGAAATAGAAGAGGGCGCTTTGCGTTGGCTCGGGATGTTGCCATTTGGCTGTCAGAACAAAGACGCAGCGCGACCATGGGCGGCAGCGCTCGATCAACAAACGATGCCAAATAAATCGCGGCCATCGCGCCTCAACACAAGGAATGAGTTTGATACCAAAGATCACGGAGGTGGCGCTTTGACCAGCACATAGCCGCACAAACAAAAAAGCCACCGGTTTGCAGACCGATGGCTTTTTGTACTGAGGGGATGCCCCAGATTCACTTGCGTGAACAGAATGTACTCGTGCCCTCGGCGCGAGTCAAGGGCATCTCCTTTCCGATCAAAGAATGGCCGCCGATTGCGCGACCGGAAAGGAGTACCCATGCGTAAGGGACAACGATTTACCCCTGCACGATTGGTCAGGTGGCACGATTCCGGTCGAGGAACCGGCACCGGCGCCGACTACCAACCTTGGCACCAAGTCACGCGCGACGATCCCAGCAGCCGAGGGCGGTCCCATTTGCTCAACTGGCGCTTTGGCCGCCTGCACCACCTGCTTTCTGACTTGGAGCTGGTGGCATTTGGCTTCGCGTCCATGTTGACTGGTGTTGTGGATCTGCGCGAACAGTTCCCTCTTGCTCGTGATGAGCACCTGCCTGAGCTGGCGACATACCAGGTCGACAGCTCGGGGCATCTCGCGCCTGGAACATTGGAGATTGCCGATACCTTAGGGCACCGCCATCCTTTGGTGCGCAAGGGTGACGATCAGGAACCGTGGGTGATGTCCACCGACTTCTTGTTGACACTCCGGAATCGCATGGGCCGTTTGGAGTTGCTGGCCATCAGCGTCAAGTCCGCCGAAGATCTCAAAAATGAACGCAAGCTGCAGTTGCTGCGAATAGAGCGCGAGTATTGGCGCCATCAAGACGTATTCTGGTTGCTGCTGACTCCGGCGCTGTACGCACCCTTGGTGGCCAATTCCATTCGAATTGGTATGCCCTGGACGATCGGCCAGCCCGATGTGAGGGAGGAGTTGGTGAGCGCTTGCGCAGCTATGTCCAACGAAATTCGAGGACGGACAGCAGTTCAGTTCCTCGATTTGATGGGCTCAAGGCTTTGTCTAGATTCACACGCTGCGCAATGTGTGATGTGGCAGTGCATCTGGTCGGGCGCACTTCCGGTCAACCTTTCTCGCCCGCTGCGGTTGGGCGAGCCTCTGGAGTTGTTGAGTCCTGCAGAGTTCTGGCGACAGAACCCCATCGCTTCCAGGAGGACGGCATGGTCGCATTGATCTTCAACGAGGTTTTGCGAATCGATGCACCAGACCTGCAAGGCTTCTTTCGTGTGATCGCGACCCCTGCTGGCAATGCCACCGTTTGGCTGGCCTACATCGGTCCATGGGCTGACAGTGCTGAGGAGTTTACGGAGGTGTGCAGCTCAGTAGCAGTGGGATCTTTGTCA
The DNA here is from genome assembly GCF_004795855.1 of Hydrogenophaga sp. PAMC20947. Taxonomy (NCBI): domain Bacteria; kingdom Pseudomonadati; phylum Pseudomonadota; class Betaproteobacteria; order Burkholderiales; family Comamonadaceae; genus Hydrogenophaga; species Hydrogenophaga sp. PAMC20947. The sequence continues at coordinate 2,989,641 of NZ_CP039252.1, read as the reverse complement.
CATGTGGCGAGGGAGACGCTTTGGGCAATGGAAAGAGACGGGCGACTGGCCGCCGTTGTCCTTCGAACCGTTGGAAAGCTGTTGAGCACGTCTGAAGATCTGGATGAAGAGGAGAAATCAGTATGGAAGCGGCGATTGCAGCAAATGACGCCCTTTCTCGATCACGAAGTTCTCGCTGATTCATTGGTTAGAACGTCGGGGATCGGGCCTGTGGTGAAGCTTGCATTGGCTGCAGGTGACGGAACAAGGTCTACTGTTTACAGACTCTGGCAAGTGCTTTGTCAAAATGGATTCGAAGCCAGCTCGCTGCACCCCCGGTTTGACCGTTGCGGCGCACCCGGAGCCATAAGGCCCAACCGCGAAGGGCAGAAAAAGGTGGGTCCCAAGACGCTGCGCGAACGGCTCGGAGAGCCCGATATGCACCCCCAACGGCCCTCTAATGAATCTGACAGGGTCAAGATTCTTCAGCACGCGCGCATTCTCTCCAAGGCAGGACTGCCATTCGTTGAGTTGTACGACCAGATCATTCAACGGGTCTACGTCAATCGGTACGAACGAACGGAGGATGGTCAGCGTGGCATTGCACCACCGCAAGGCAGCTTTCCCAACAAGCGACAGGTTCGCCACATCATTGAGAGCGGTATCAAGCGCCTCGAGCGGGTCTTGCGTGCCACAACACAAGGCCACTATCAACGCAACCTCCGAGGGTTGCGAGGCAAAGCTCGCGACGGTGTCGCAGGGCCGGGGCATGCTTATGCGATCGACGCAACGGTTGGCGACATTCACCTTCGCAGTTCGGTCAATCGGGCATGGTTCATCGGTCGCCCAATCGTCTACATGGTGGTCGACATTTGGTCGACGGCGATCGTGGGCTTTTACGTCTGCTTGTCAGGGCCTTCGTGGAACACAGCCAAATTGGCAGTGTTTTCTACTTGCTGTGATCCGCAGCTTTTGGCTGAGCTTTGGGGGTTTGAGTACATCCCGGTTCTGAATCCGGCACCTACCGCCCCGTTCCAGGTCTGGACAGACCGGGGTGAGTACGTGAGCGCTGGCGCACGTGAAACCTGTCTCTCCTTGGGGATCAACTTCGCGATCGATCCGCCTTACCGCCCAGACATGAAGGGTTTGGTCGAGGTGCTGCACCGCATTGCAAAGGACAGGCAGTACAACTTTCTGCCTGGCGCAATAAACTTTCGACGCAAAGAACTGGAAAACAAGCCGAGCGCAAAGCAGTCAGCGTTGACGCTGCGCGAGTATGTTCATTACCTTCATGGCGTCTTCTGTCACTACAACTTGTTCTCTGATCGCAGCAAACAGTTGACCATGGAAATGATCGGGGCCGGTGTCGAGGCTTCACCCGCGGGCCTGTGGCGTTTCGGACATGAGGCAGGCATAGGTTATCGCAAAGCCATTTCGCAGGACAGGCTGATCACTGGTCTTCTAAAGCGCGGCACAGCCGTTGCGCGCCGTGATGGCATTTTTTTGGAATCGCTGCAGTACGAGTCTGCATTTGCAACGAGTCAGGACTGGACGGGACAAGCAAGAAACTTTGGGGTGATCGAAAAAACGGTGTTCAGCTTCCCTGGATCCACCTCGCGTTTTTGGTGTCCAGACACCCAAGAAGGCTTGCAGGAGTTTTCCCTTCGCACAACTGCTCGCGCTTCGGGTGAGGTCAGCATGGATGAATGGCGCGATGTTCTTATGTTCGATCGCCTTCAAAAAGATGACCGGGAGTATCGTCGCTTTGAGGCCGCGTTGAAGAACATGGAGTCCAATTCATTGCTTCGAAAGCAGGCTCTGGTGCTCACTGCAGAAGCGGATGCGGCTTACGTAGGACCTAAGCCCAACACTCGCGAGGCTCGCTTGCTGGAAACGGTGTCGAGGGTTGGCCCAATGCCAAAGCCTAGTGATGGGGCGGAGCCTTTAAACGAGTTCACCGATGCCTCCGCAGTCTCCAATGTGGCCTATGAGGCCCTGATGGATGAGGTGTTTTCCTCCATGAATCGTCAGGCGGCTCCATGACAACAATCCTTCGTGACGTCGAGATTCATCTGCCGGCCAGTCACCGCGACAACATTCTGATTTCAGCCTGTGGCCGGCCGCTCGAACCCGTGGAAATCGGTAAGAGGCTGATCTACCTTCCCCCATCCCCAGGAGTCTCAGTTGACCTTCCGCGCCATCAATTGGAACACCTGGTAGCCGATATCTTTCGGATGCACATTCCCAGTGCTGCAGGAATTGAAATTGCCCAGACCATTGGCTACATGTTGACTCAAGGCTATGTGCACCGGAATCCAAAGAATCCTGAGACGTGGCGTCGCATCTACAGCGCTGTAGGCACACAGGCCGCGTTCAGTCCCATTCAGTTGGGAGCAATGGTCACCGGGGTCTCTGGCGCGGGGAAGTCCACAGCCATTGAGCGAGCCTTGCAACTTTTCCCACAGGTGGTCAGGCATGACCATGTGCCTGGCTTTGCAACACCCAGTCCGCAACTTCTGTGGCTAAAGGTGGATGTGCCTGCGTCTGGGAAGATCATGGATCTTGTGGAGAATCTCTCGCGGGCAACCGACGCGGCATTGGGTACTTCGCATACGGAAGACCTGTTCAAAGGGCGTCGGTTGAAGGGTGCAGCATTGGCCCATCAATGGTTACAGAAAATTTCCTGCAACTTCCTTGGCTTGCTGGTGCTTGACGAGCTGCAGAACCTGTTCAGCATTTCCACCAAGGCTGTCCGTACTACCGCCGCAAGGCGGCAAGATGGGCAGCGGCCCATGCTTCGAATCGTTGACGATGAGGTGCTGAAGTTTCTATTGACGTTGAGCAACTTCGCCAAGATCCCGACGCTCTATTGCTCCACCCCCGATGGCATGACCGCACTCAACACGCGAATGAGCACGGCGCAGCGCATGTTGACGGCAGGGTTCCACACCGTCCCCCATGCGCTGTCTGCTGACGATGAGTTTTTTAGGAAGCGGCTGTTCCCCATCCTGTGTCGATACCAATGGCTGCCTGAGAAGCTGTCAGCGTCAGACGAGCTTCGTCGCCTTTTGTTTGATCTGAGTGCAGGGGTGCCCCGGATGGCGTTGATGGCTTGGTTTCATGCCAGCAGGCGGGCTATTCAACGCAACGCGAACGGTTTGTCATTCGAAGACTTCCTACACGTCGGGGCGAATGCAATGGGGCCACTCAGACCAGCGGTGACTGCGCTGCTCAGCGACGACCCTCGTCGACTCCAGCGCTATGAAGACCTGATGGTTCCCGTGCACGGTGCCTCATAGTTTTCCGGATAGTTGAGCTGTCGACCGGCTAGATGTATTTACGCGGCCTTGCAGCTGTGACTTCGCATAGGAATGGCTTTGCGGTTCAACTGAAAGTAATGCATTCAGGATAATGCGATCAAGCGCAGGTTGGCTCCAGCTCTGCCTGCGAGCAGCGTCATACACCTGGCATCCGTTCAGCAGGCGTTCGGCAGTCGAACGCAATTCTTTTTGACGTAGTTGTTTGGCCTCAGCGCTCCTCCACGGAGCGTTTCGAATTGGCTTTCTTGCTTCTTCGTCTAGTGAGGGAAGAAGGGCAAGCAATGGAGGCAATGGCGCGCTAAGGTCATGGAATGCCTCATCGACAGAGTCATACAACAATGCGATCGCCAGCGCGTAGGCGCAAGCAGCATATGGTCCTCGCAGCCGCACAAGCGTTGAGTCAAGGGCGCCAAGGCCAGTAACCGCAGGTCTCGACTTCGGAGGGATCCAGCATTGGTCCAGCCATGGTCCCGATATACATTCGGCCGCGAAGTCGCTCAATTTTTGACCAGAGTCGTCCGCGTGGTGCGCCAAGCCGGTCAGTCTCGATCGCTTCTGCAAGGCGCGAACCACCTGAAAAGCCGAAAGAGGCCGAGACTGGTGCAAAAGCTCCGAGCAAATCAATGTGTATCGCTGGAGCACCGGGTTTGCGACCGCATGCGCGACCACGTCCTTTAGCTCGGGGGTCGCGTGCGACATTGCTTCATGGGGCATCGTTTGCCAAGAGGCGTTTTCGCGGACGCGAAAAAGGGCGCAGCCGTGCTTTTGGCAGCAGACGATGCCTGGCAGTTGCTGGGATCTGCGCCAGTAGGAGAACCCCCAAAACCCAATGTCCTCCTGCACACATTCAGGGCATAGCGATTGGCGGACCATGCGAGGACACGTTGCGGCCCTTCTCAGTTCCTTGGATGCGAAGCTGCCATCGCTCCAATTGCCATGGGTAACCGTGAGAACTGCTCCGCTGAATGGAACCAAGGTGTGCGCCTGAACGACCGTTGAAAGTGGCACGTTCGCTACCGAACTGATGGCAACAGCTGGTTCCGGTGCAGCACCACCTTCGACAGTGAGCTGCTTGCGGATGGCGGCAGTGAACTTTTCCTCCGCTTGCCATGTAGCTGGCACTGCGTTCAGTCGAAGGACCCGACCCCAGTAGGCCCTCACATCTTCATCGGGTATCAAGCTCGGTGTGTGGATCATGCGACCTCCCTAACGACGCCCGCATTTCGATTCCGAGCGCCTGAAGGTCCGGCGTTGCCCAATACGCCGAGACTTCGAATCACCAGAGCCAATGCCTTCGCATGTTCTGGCGTGCCGTCCCAGACCGAGTGGAGTGCTTCTGTGAGTTCGGCTGGTGGAGCGTCGTTTGAGGTCAATATGCCTACGGAAAATACATATTTGCATACTTCGTCAAACAATCGAGACCGACGTTTTGATTGCCCAGTGAGCACACGGCTGACCTGTGATTGGCTGGCATCTAGAGCTGATGCTATTTCCCACTGGGTCAAACCAACTTCCCGCGCTCTCGTTGCAGCCAAGAGGGCTTCCATTTGCAGGTTTGAAGGTGTGTTCATGCATAGTATTATGCATAAATACATAAAAACGTGGCAATGTAATCAGATCAAACGAGATAAGGTCGTCTGACGACGGCGAGAGCGGGTCACACCTTCAATGGCTGCTTGGGTCAACGGCAATCGGGCAAGCGCACCAAGCTTGGCCTTCAACTCCGGGATCACTTGGTAGAGCTGCCAAAGGGCGACATGGTTGCTACGGGTGGCGGCCGAAATCTCGGACGCGACGCGGAGGACCTCGTCCGCGAGCGTGCCGTCACGAGCAGCCCAATCAATGCGCCCAGCTGCTCCAGAGGTGCGTGGAAGCCGAAAGTGGCGTGCTTGGTCACTGAGCCAATCGCGGTCATTGCGATACAGCCAGGCATAGGCCCAGGGCTGTCGAGCGCGCAGAGCTGTAACCCCGATGCCCGGTGCACTGGTGGCCAATTCAAGCCAGGCTGAGCGAGCTCGGGCTTGATCCTCGCTGAAACGTTTGGCATGCCAGGCTTTCTGTAGCCCTACCTCGGATCGCAGCAATCGCGTGACGACCTGAAAGGAAACGCCGTTGCGTTGGGCAGCCACTGTTTTGTCGATGCCACCTTGGAGGTCAAGAAGCAAGTTGGATAGCACCTCGGGCTTGAGAACCTTGGCTCGACGCGCCGTCGAAATCCCGTGTTTGGCCGCCCAGGCGATGGCCGTGCCTACGTCAATACCCAGTTCTGCGGCGGCTGCGGTGGCGGAGTTCCCCCTGGTCAGCAAGTGCAAAAGCCTTGCTTGACGCGGATCGACACTTCGACTCGACATTGAGGCGGCGTGTTCGATCTGGGCCGGAGACGATGCGCTACCCAAATACGTTTGCCAGAAGGTCTGCCAGTCCGGAAACAACCACAGGATCAGCGACAGGTGCCGTAACGGGTGCGTGTTTCCCCTTGGACCAAAAAGCCAGCGATCAAGTTGTAGCGAGGCTTGGCGTTGCGTTTCAGGCAAACCAGCCAGTTCGGGTATTGCGCGCAATGGGCTCAAGGTCATTCGGTAGGCCTCGGCCCACTCGAAGCGCCTTCCAGGTGTCTCGTGCGCAATTGTCTCCGGGAGCGCAGACTTATAGGTTCTGCTCAGTGTTTCGGGCGAGAGGTGTGTTCCTACAGGCAATGAGGTCCAGCCCTCCACCATAGCCGCCAGGCGGCTCAGCGACCGCGCCGAGGCATCGCCAAGCTCAGTAGCGACGGGCCCACACAATTGCTCGTTTCGCGGCAACACCCATCCGAAGCGTTCTACACCGGTGGATTTGACTGTGGCCTGTCTCAATAGGTTGCCGTGTTGGGGGCACACCCAAACGCCTGGAAATTGGTGCGTACGGTGCCAATACGGCGTGCCGAAATTTGCGAGATCGCCTGCCATGCAGGCCACGCAAGCTTTCAACGGGTGATTTGCCCGAAATCGACTGGTCACGATGCCGAGACGGTATTTCAACATTCCCTCCGGTTGATCCATCAGTGATGCCAGTGCTGACTTCCTGGAGGCATGCTCCTGCAGTGGCAAGTAAAAGGGAATGATCGTTCGGTCTAGACAGAGATCGATGCCTGATCCCAGGACGCCTTGGGTGCGCCTGCAAAGCTCAGAGAGGTGGCTCGGAAAGTCGTGTTGCCATCCCGACTTTTTGTTGCCGAACAGTGAGAGGTTGGTCGTGGAAGCGAGCCGGTTTCCAGAGAGAAAATGGTATCGGCTGATCAAGCTGAAAATCGTCTCGTCCGGGAGCCATTGAGGAATGGGTTTTGAGGCGCCGACGCTACGTGAACTCATCATGCAACTTCCTCCCGCATGATTCACCTGGCCTCTATCAACTGGTCGTTGCTTGAAGATGCGTTCGCTGAGTGACCAAAAATCTCATGCACTTTGATGCGCCTGTGATGCGGTATTGATTTCAACGATTGAGCTTTGAATCACCCGTCCACCGAACTCATTTGTCGGTGTCTTTTGGGCGAGTGGCGACCTCGAAGAAAATTTCGCGCTGCTTGAGGAATATGGTTGCCATCGTCGCTGGTGTAGCGCGCACACCGGTACGGCGATTCAATAGCTCCAGGGCAAGTTCCAATCGATAGTCTTGCAACCGGTCGAACAGTTCTTCGAAAGACCAGGCATCCCCAGCTTTGTTGTGTTGTCCTTCAAGGATGTGGATGACGAGCGCAAGCGGTGGCGCCAGCAATTTGGCATCGCTATCCTGAGGTACATCCTTACCCAGCGCGACTTCGAGATCGCGAGAGATCAAGTCCAGCCACTCATCTGTGAGGTTGCAGGGGAGGGCGGCGGCGGGCGGTTGTGTCAGCACCTGCGCGACAAGCGCTTCGAGCGTCGGCGAGACTCGCTTGGAATCGCGAATAGGGTCTGCCTGCCGATGAGCGGTGGGGGCGTGGGGGCCTCGTGAAGGGTCCTGATCCGGCATGGCAGCGTGATTGGTAATTGTTTTAAAGAGGCATATATGCCGTGGCCAATAACATAGCACAGTTGGCATCCTCGGCCCGTGCCAAAACTTCCGCCGCCCGCCACCAAACCTCAGTCGCCCACGCGCCGAGCGACCTCGTTCGATCCGATGGCTGCTGCTGTTTTCGGAGAGGTCATTCGTGCGGAGCGGGTGAAGCAAGCCATAGCTCAGGATCAGTTCGCCTTGCTGGCGAACGTTGACCGTTCGTATTTCGGCAAGCTGGAGCGGGGGGAGCGTCAGCCGTCGTTGGCTCTGATTCTTAGGATCGCCGGAGGTCTCGGGATCCCTGCGAGCGACATCATCGCGCTAGTGGAAGAGCGCCTCGCGGCTCAAAACTGAACTGACCTGATTTTTCGGCAGGGCTGCTAGCCGTGCTGTTTAGTTGGGGAGTGAAAAATGCTTTCGTAGGCCACAAACAACTACGGCCCTTTTTACTTGCCGCTGCCTGAAGTCGCTTTCTCTGGCGGACCAAATACCCCAGGTTCTGAGCTGCGCTTGAGTCGCAGGATGTACTTGGACCGTGGCTCAAAAGAGTATTTTTCAGGGCGCAGTTATCAAACAGGCTTAATGTTGCACCAGGTGTCCCCGGTCCACCAAGCGGTGAAGCCGCTTGCATTGGCTATTGCCTCGTTCTCTTCCAAGTGTTTGAAGTGGCCCATTGCCTCAGCATTGATATCAACGATTGAGCCTTGCATCACCGCTCGCAGGGCTTGCCAAAACTGGCCGTGTCCCACACACACAACAGCCTGAGCCTCGACCGGCTGTAGCGCCTCCAACTTGTGCTTGGCGGCGTTGACCCGAGTCATGAACATCGCAAAACTCTCTGAGCCATCCCCATCCTCAAAGTTGACGTCTCCAGCAGCCCAGTAGGACTCAACGCGCGGGCGACGCTGCGCAGCCGTGGTGCCCGCGCTTTTGATGGGCGACAGATAGGTGAATTCGTGAATAGGCCAGATCTCCATGGGCACGTTCGGAAATCGATCTTGGAGGGGTGCAGCGGTTTGACGGGTGCGAAGGAAGGGCGAAACCACAATCAGGCTTGGCGGTTGCTCCAGTGATTCGGCCCATCGGCGGGCTTGTGAGTGGCCCGTTTCACTCAGGGGAATCTTACCGGGGTCTGTGGTGCTGGCTCCGGCGTTGGCAGTGCTCTGGCCATGGCGCACGCAAAGGATGGAAAGCGAGGTGCTCAAAATTTTTCGCGAGGGCAGCTCTGAAGGCTCAGCCCGAATATGCAGTTGTTCACGTTCTCGTTGGTGCATGCCATGGCTCCAATAGTTGCTCGATTGAACTGCCTACACGGTCCCTTCCAGAAATGCGATCTATTTTCATTTTGGATGAAACCAGGGAAAGACCAAGCCTACAGCTAACATTCCTAGATAAATGAAAGGAGGCTCGACGTGACATCACGACTGAGGCGCATGTTGCTGGTCAACACTCGCACGAGCGGGAGCGCAAGTTCTGCAAGCATCAATGAGATTGACCCACGAGGAGGTGCGGCCATCACCGGGGATAACGCAGTGGGTAAGACCACGACGCTAGAGCTGTTCCCGTTGTTCTTCGGCACCCTCCCAAGCCAAATCACCGAGACGGTGGGTGGGCGCGAGCCGATGCTGAAGTTTGTTTTACCAATGGCGCAGAGCGCGATAGTTTTCGAATACCAGCGCGGAAGCGACGAAACACATGACGTGCGATGCGCCGTTTTGCGCCGCACGGACAACGACCATCGACCCGTGTTTCGATTGATCAATGGCGGATTTCGTGAGGAGGCCTTCCTCCGCACCAACGACGAAGGCGAATTAACTTTTTGCGATGACCGTCAGACGGCCCAAGCCTATGAGGCTATGGGGGTTCAAGTCTCGCAGCTGCTCGACATCGCCGATTACAGGGCGGTGATCTTAGGCATGGAAGCCCGCACACAAGATGCCAAGAAGCTGCGAGTGCTCAGTACGGTCTACGGCTTCGGATCGCGATTGACCAATCTCGATCGCTTGATCGCGGCAGTGGCAAAGGAGCGCGTTGATTTCAAGGATTTTGTAAGGCTGGCCATCACCATCGTGCAGGAGCGTTTGAGCTCGAACGGGGATGCTCCTAGTCGCCAGCGGGTAACCCTACGACAAAGCAAAGAGCAGATTCAGCGGTGGCTGCGGGACCGCCATGCGCTAGAGCTTGCCTTCTCAATGACCAAGGATGTTGAATTGCTGCGGGAAGCCTGCAAGGAGCATACCCAGTCGGAAACTGACCTGCGAACTGCCCGCTTGCGAATCGCACCAGCCCTTATGCTGCGTCGAGACCAGCTCGGTGCAAACAGTAGGTTTCTGTCCAAAACAATATCGGATCAGTCTGAACATGCGGCCGATGGACAGGATCGGTACCAAACGTTGAACGACACGGCTTCGGTGGCGGCCAATGCGATGCTCGCTGCAAAGACTTCCGTCACAGCCGAGGAGGCGCGACGCGGATCCCTGTCGTTGGATGCAGTGCATTCATGGAGCGCAGCTGTGGAACGGATCCCCCAGCTACAGGACGATCAGGCGACGGTGAAGGCTCAGATCGAGAGTCACAGTGGTAAAGCCGATAAGATCATTTCCAACTACAAGGACTTGATCCACAACGCAAGTCAGATGGCGACCAAGGCCGCAGCCAAGCTCCGTGATGGCAAGGATGCGGTGCGAATTCGTTGGTCTGCTGATTCCACCCGGCTGACCGAACTGCACCAGCAGCGTGTTCGTGAAGTCGATGAAGAGTTGGATGGCCAATCCGGAGAAATTGGCTTCCAGCTCGACAATGTGATCGAGGCGAAGGCAACTCTTAAGGCCCAGATCAACTCCGCTCAAGCAAGCGCAGCGACCCAAGAGGCGCTCGAACTGGCGAGGTCAGCTGTTGAGGTTTCGCAGGGCCAGCAGACGGAAACTTTGCGTGTGGCCGGTCAGGCAGCACTGAAGAGCCAGACTGCCACGCGCGCATTTCTGGACGCTGAAGGTGTCGTGGCGAGGGCGCAAACCCGTGTGATCGAATGCGAGATGCAGGTGCGCGATGCACAGGCACGCATTTCCCCCGCTGATGGCACCTTGCTTAGTGTCCTGCGCGCCAGCTCCGGCGACGACTGGAAGTCTTCGTTGGCAAAAATCTTGGATCCTGCCCTGCTGCAGCGCAGCGACCTTGATCCCGTTCGGCTATCGGGTGAGGAAAGTGAAACAGTCTACGGTTGGCAATTGCGAACCCAAGGCATTGAGGCGCCAGCATGGGCCGACGACCAGCAAATGCGGGATGCGCTCATCCAAGCGCAAAAAACTTTGGTCGCAGCGTTGGACAAGCTTCGCGCGGCGGAAGATGCGCAAGCTGCTGCCGCCAAGTCCGAAAAAGAGTCCGCAGAAGCCAGTCTGCTTGCTGAGGCCGAGTCCACAGCGGCAACATCGCGGCTGAGTGCCCGAAAGAGTGTGATGGAGAGCGCTAAGTTGGCCTCTGAGCTAGAGATCAAAGCGTTGAAAGTGGATGGACAATCCCACTTTGACAAGCTTGATCACAGGTTCAAGGAGCTCACGAATCAGATCAACGCAGCAAAGAACGCTCACAAGGGAACCAAAGAGCGGTTGCGTTCCGAGTTGCAATCCGATCTGAAAGAGAACGAGCGTGCGCTTGCCGTTGAGATCGCAGGAATCGAGGAGGAGGCCGTTATCGTTGAAAAACGCGGTGAAGACTCTGCAGCTCGGCTAGGCGAGGAGTTAGACCTTGAACTTAAGAGCGCAGGGGTTGACCCACAAAGACTGAAAGAGCTCAACAAACGGGCAGAAGATTTCTATAGAGAAATCGAATCTGCTGAGTCTCGGCGGCCGACAGTGAACCTGTGGCGCGCATGGTTGAGCGAGGGGGGCGACCAGATTCTAGCCAGCCTGATCGAGCAACATCGCCTGGCCGAAAAGGAAAGCAGGCGCGCCATGGAAGAACTCGGCCAGCACAACCGTGATTTCAAATCCAAACAGAATGAGCTCAGCGTCGAGGTCGAGCGACTGGAAAAAATCGGTAAGCGAATGGATCAGGAAATCCTAGACTTGGCGGGTCTGTTGAAAGGGCACGGCTTGCCAGAGATCACGACCCGCGAGGCTGACCCCGATGTGAGTGTTGAAGATATCAAGGGAGATCTCGGCCGTGCGCAGTTGATGGTGGAGCAGCGCTACGATCTGGTGACCCGCCGGGCCTCACCCATTCGCGATGCGCTAACTGGTACCACCAGCGCAGTCTCCGAGTTCGTGCAGAGCCACCTTGATTCCATGCCTGACGGAGTAAGTCGGATCCGGGTGGCAGAGGAGCTTTGCATTCTGCACAAAGAGCTTGGAAGGCAGGTACTTCCCAACGTGATTAACGAGGCGTCGGTCATATTGCAACAGGTTCGCCAGTTCCGCGGCGTCATCACGCGCTTCGAAGCCGAGGTCAAACGCTTCAATGCGGAGTTGCAAAAGGGACTGAGTGTTGCCCACTTCAAGCGTATCGATGACTTCAAGGTTGCCATAGTCTCAAACTTTTCTGACCTGGATCTCATCAAAGAGGTTGACGAGATTGAGCGGGTGGCGCGCGATCACGAGGCCAATATCCGAGTGAGTGATGTTCCTCAGCTACCCGACGCCAACACGGCTGGCGCGTTGACCAAGTTCTTGGCGCTCCTTCGCTCGGACTCCACCGTGGAGCTAGACCTAGCGTCGCATGTAGCACTCCGGGGCAGCGTCACGGTCAACGGCGAAACTCGACACTTCAGCCGCGAGGCCGATCTGGAGCACATCTCCTCGACCGGTATCAATGCAATCATCTTGATCAGTTTGCTCGTGGGAATGCTCAATATGGTGCGCGGCAAGGCCGATCTCTACATTCCGTGGATCTCAGATGAGGTTGGCAAATTTGATGCTGGCAACTTCAAGGGACTTATGGACACGCTGCGCGAGAACCGAATCGATCCAGTTACGGCATCGCCAAAACTCACGCCAGCTGAGTTTCGCCATTTCGAACGCCGCTACCTTTTTAGAGACCGAGGCGCGATCGGTCTTTTTGCCCCGGCGGCGCGCCGTGGTAAATCTGGTTCAGTCGATGGTCGTGTTGGTGCCACGGTGGGTTTTGAAGGAGCAGACCATGAAACCTGACACCCTCAAAGAACTGCTGGCAGGCAATTTCATCTGCCAGTTCGCCTTCCCTGAGGCATACGAAGACCTTACCGCAGCAGGCGACTCCGAGCGCGTTGACGCGTGGCTTGCTGGAATTGACCGGCGACTGGCTCGGCTGGGCGAGGATGGGGCCTTCTACGTGGCGCCACTGCAGGTGCACCGCAATGAAGACGTCTCCAAAGTGCGTGCAGACTTGATTCGCTTTCGAGACAGCTATGGGTTGCTCACCCAGATGCTCAATCTGGTGCGCCTGGCTAAGGAGGGGTTTCGCGGCGTGCCTGGAGAATATGTCCAACTTGCTGAGATTGTGCTCAGAGTCAACGAGGACTCGACTTTGGTGGCGCAGTTGCGTGAACTTCGGATCCCGGGTGCCGACTCGCGCTGGTCCAACCACGACCTCATGCGTCGGATGCTAGAAAAGCTAAAAGCCGATGGGTACCTAGTCCTCTCTAATGAGGCCAGTGAGATTTACCAAATCGCTGGAAAAATAGACCATCTGCATGCGGTGTTGCAGTACCTGGTTGAGAATGTGCCCGAACTCTCCGAAGCACCATTGGAGGAGCTGGGCGTGGGCGAAGAAGGGCAGAACAAAGCGATCGAGCAGTCGGACCTGTTGCGAAACTTGGGCCAGGATGATGAGCGTGAGTGAGACGCCAAATCACATCCAGCAACTGCTGAAGGCACTGTCGGAGCACAGCGCTCTGGTGGGCATTGCCATGCGCGGACCTGTGTCCACCGGCGGCAAGCGCGACAAGGGTGTGGAGACGTTGATCCGCATGCGCGCGCTGATGCCCGTCGATGAGGATACGTATTACCTCAACCCGCTCTTGCGCGAATTCATCGGCGACTACGTGGTGAGCTACGGGGCATTTCGCCAGCTCACACGGTTGGATGGCCCTATCCGCCAACTGCGCTTGGAGTTTGACAGCTTGCGCGACTTTCGTCGGGAGGGATCGTTTCGCGATTCGGACCGTGCAATGAGCAGGCTTGAGGAGTCGATCGTCAGGATCGGCTTCTACATGGATCAGAACCTGCAATTGCTTAGCGCCAAAGTCTCGACCAATTTCGGTGATGTCGACTCGGTGGGAGGCAAGATCCGGGAGAACCAGTTCTACTACGGCGAGGTCAAGCGTTTCGGTCAGCAGATTAGCAGTCTGGACGCCAAGGCGCAGGAAATGGATTCTCAGTCCATCGGAGAGGGCTTCGCAGAAGTGCACCGCCTGCTCAACGTACGCATCCTTTCTCGATTGCGCGACTGGGCTGCGCGCATCACTGACATCCAGCGAGTGGTTTCCAAGAACCTGTTTTCGTTTCGGCAGCTTGAGGCGCAGCAGCGAAATTTGGCCCGCGTGGCTCTTTGGCTTTCTAAGAACCGCTTGAGCGATGGTTTTGAGGTGGAAATCACGACGGAGATTGCCGATCGCCTGACGGCACCTGTTGCACTGATCAGCACCTGGAATATCGATGTGACCGATACAGATCCGGTTGTCGCTCAAGGCATGCTCACTGCAGCAAAACGCTTGCCCTCGGCCACGCCTGTTGCAAAGCAGGCACCAATGACGCCACCGGTGGTGGTGTCCACTCGTCAGGAGATCGAGCAGCCGCAGCCTGCACCGATCGATGAGCTCGTCGACGCTTACCTTGACTTCTTGACCGGCGACGAAGTGTTGAGCGTACAAGCAGATTTGTCGTTGCTGCGATGGCGTCGGCGCTTGGGTTCTGCATACGGACTAGACAACGACACCACCGATGAGGAATGGCTTCTCTACGCCTACTCGCAGATTTCTTCAGCCGGTTACGCAGTAGATTTGGAGATTGGGACGCGTGCCCCCGGCGAATTCAATGACCTGTTCACGGATGCATCCGCTCGACTGGCAGAGGCCTCTCGACCATGAGCTTCAGTTATTCCCAGATTGCCTTCCTGCGGAACTTGGCCGCACGGGGTGCCATAGAGAAGGGCGCAAGTGCTTCAGCGGAGTTCTTCCTCACGCAGCACGGGCTAGGTCTCCGAGCGGGATCAAGGTTCGTCTATTCGAAAGAAGACGCTGAACGAGCTGCGCAGATGCTGGTCAACCGTCGTATCGCAGCGGTATCGCCAGAGAAAACGCTACGCCGCATTGACGCTGTTCTGAATATTGCTGGTAGCGAGAAGAGTGGCACGCTCTCCCCGCATTACGACTCGGTTGCTATCAAAACGGCTCATGGAAGATGCCTCCTGGATGCCAATTCGGTACCTCAGATTGGCTATCAGGTGCTGACACACGAGCAGTCAGTTTCGGTGCGCGCCGACGCGCTGATGGTGGTGGAAAACCTAGAGAGCTTTCGTTTCCTCGAGCGCAATCGCTGGCTCGACTATCTGGGAAAAGACGTTTTGGCGATCTTTCGGGGAGACAATGGTTTGCGAGCCGATGCAGCCTTGAAAGTGATTGAGGCAAGGAAGGAGCCAGTTTGGGCCTACTTCGACTTCGATCCGGCTGGCCTCGGTATGGCATCACGACTTCCTCGACTTGAGCGTTTGCTCCTTCCTTGCGAAGGTTCTCTCGAAACATCTGCCCGGCAAGCCAACCAGGTTCGACTGTTTGCCGACCAAACAATGCAGTGGTCGCCGACACTTGACGCGGATAGCCGAGAGATCATCAGAACGCCATGGCGCCACATGCAACGCCTGCGGCTGGGTTTGGCTCAGGAGTACATGGATGCGCTTGAATCTTAAGTTGACTTGACTGCTGCATGGCTTGATTTGGCTAGCCCTCTTGACAGCGTTGTCCCAGAAATTAGTGCGCGCCTCGTTCAGTTTTCCATCTGACGTTCTGCCGTCCTGGGCACTCGGTGTGTACTGTCGATCTTCCCGCTGTGGCTCGAGTGTCAGTGTTGAAGCGATTGCCGTCTGTCGCGGCCGGGAGCTGAGTTCACGGTGCCTGGCACGAAGCTGTCATTGGCTTGGCCGGCAGTGCGGCAGCCTTGATGACCGGTATCGAGTTGACTGCAGTCACCCAGCTTTGCATGCCGCAGGTACCTCTTCAAATCGCGGTTGGATGTCAGCTGCTCGAAGGGTGAACTCACACTGTCGACCCAGGGCTGTCGATCGAGTACGCCAACAGATCGCCGAAGAGTAGTCACTCAACGTTTGAGCTCAAGTGCGATCCGACAGACCCGTCGCCTGCAGCGAATCGTGAGGCACACCCAACCAGAGCAATACGCCGTGCCAGTATGAGCCTGCTCGAAGCAATGAAGGACTTTCTTCATTGGCCCACGAAATGAACGAGTGAAGGTAGCTGGCTCGAACTCGCCTCTCAACATAGGCAGAAGAATCGTGGTCAACCGCAGCGTCTATTGAAGCTTGAAAGCGCGAGAGTACCTTGGCTAGTTCCAAAACGTTTCTGGCCATAAAGAGTGGCTCAGTCTGATGTGGGAGAACCCAAACTGAATGGTCAACTAGATCTATGCCGATAGGGGCTTCATTTCTATCTTCGCCAAGGGCAAGGCAACGCTTACTGCCAGCCTCTATGGCCGGCAACAGAACCCATTTTTCGCCGACCTCGCCGAAGTGCATATTTGGAGCACACCACGTAGGAAGCCCTACGTGAGCGAGGAACCTCACGTGCTCATCTGGAAGAGCAAAGGTGAGTAGGCTCGATTCGGGATAGAGAGTGAATTGGTCAAATATCTCGGCGTTCATGGTGTGCCTAGCCTACCCGACAGCCGCCCTCCACCACCGACCGCTCATGGCCGACAGTGTGAGTACGCCGTCGGGCCAGGAAGCTGACTTTCAGCAAAAGCTGTTGGCCATCTCGAACCGCCGAGGGTCAGGTCGCCACCCGGTCTGAAGACTTCCTGGTGCGGCCGTGTACGTAAGGTGGCGGCGAAGTCAGGGGCATGGCCGACCAGCAGTTCGTGGGCGAGCGGAACTCGACTCGGGTGCGAACGGGTGGGTGGACGGGTCGTTCAACGCATAACTTTCACCCGGGGGCAGACCATTTTCAGAAGCGCCGCTTCTTCTATGCGATGCAACAATGTTTGATCCGGCTCCCAGGATCCGCCGCGAGCGATGAAGCGACTGGCGGCATCGATGATTTGAGGCATGCTTCCGCGATCTGGTCGCTCGGGTGCAAACGGGTCACCCACACGGGCGGATTGCTGGGCGTTCCAGCGTTCAACATCGAGCACACCATCCCCATCGATGTCGAGAATGGCGAATGTGCAGCGGACTATCTGCGTTGGCGCGCCATTCACCACGGCGACAACCATGCTGACTTGGCGAACGCGTTGGCCTGCGAATTCGGGAATGCGGGCGACGGATTCCTGGCGCAACATTCGCATGAAGGCCGCGTTGGACAGAGCGTGCACAGTGTCGTCGGCAGAGAGCAGGAACAACTTTGACGACAACCCCATGGGATTTCTCTGGTTAGCTGCTGCGGGCCTGTGGGCGGTCGCGTAAATCCCAGAGGCTGCCCTTCCAGTTCGAAATCCGCCCCTCCGTTCGGCAGGCGGGGCAGGTCCATACGATAGCGTCGTCCTGGGCGTGAGTTGCTTCGACCGCAATCTTCTTGCATTTAAAGCAGAACGGAGCAGCCACGGCGTCTTCCGTGGCGTCAGACGCATGGGTGACCACATTGACAAGAAATTGCGCCATAGCGCGAGCCGGACCCTTGACGGGGCCGATTGCGCCAGACTTGTCGAGAAAATGTGTGAGGTCGGTGATGTACATCGGACGTGACTCAATAATCCGCCGGGACTTGAGCTTCGAAGTCGATTCTGCTCCACCCTGTCTAACGGCTGACCAGAGCATATCTGAGACTCACTTGAGGCCGAGCATGGGGGCATCACGGATCAACTCGTTTCGCCTATGGACAGCGCTCGGTCAGTCGCATGCGCATTCCCGCGAGCGGCAGCTCTCGGGCACTTCTGCGAACTCACACTGTCGGCCAGGAGCGGTCGGCCGTCAAATGGGGATGCGGTCGTTCAACGCTGGCGCTCACCTGCTGCTGAAAGCGGGACCGACGTAGGAGCGGACGCTGTAAGCAGTCAGGTGCAGCGCTTTGTTCGGTGGCACAGTCGACTCCTGGAACACCTATTAGCTGACGACGCTCAACGCTCGGTGAGTGATATGACGTTGACGCTAACTCTACAATTGCTTTCTTTGGTCGAGCTTCAGTCTTTTAGTACATCCAGGATCTTCGCCACAATTGAGCTCATCTCTTCTGAACTGCGGCACGCGAGTCGATCGGCCAGCATCGGTGCTTGGCGGAGCAATTCCTCAACGCTCAGATCGTGCCAGATAGGCAGGATCGCTTTAACCCCTGACACTGTCTCCCGCGCCATTAATGCACCAAGTTCATTTTGTGGCCACTGTTTGGCTAGAAAACTTGGGCTCAATATCACGATACCATAGCGACAACGCGCTAAGCCTTCGTCGATCTTGCGGCGTAGCCCGTCTCCGAGCTTAAGCTCGGTCTTGTCGAACCACACGGTTACACCGGCAGCCACGAGAGCATGATAGAGAGGTTCCGCGAGGTTTATTTTGTCCTCTGAGGCGTGCGATATAAACACGTCGAATTTGTCTTTAACTTCTTGCGACTCACGCGATGCTGCCGAGGCCAGTTCCGCTTGCGACCTCGGCAACCGGTTCGCACTGACTTCCCTGGCTCTGCGCTTGAGCAGTGCCTGCATCTCCGTGACGACTCGCCTAGGTGTCTCCAAAGCTGCCTCGCACCAGAGCCTCCCTCGCTCCGAGTCGCTTCCCTCCGCAACAAAGAACGCATACAGCACCTCACGCTTCCAGATGGGTCTGAGAAACGGCAATTCACCAAACGTGGTGAGTGCTTGGTGCAGCGAGTCGACCTTCTCTACGTGACCAGCGTGCACTTGGGCAGCGAGTATGCACGCGAGTTCCATCGGATTATTAGCTTCCTCATCGCGCCCAAACAGCGCTTCGCGAGCACTTTCTGGATTGAATCGAGCGCAGGCGATTGCGCCTGTTCCGCGCATGTGGAGATGCTGTGAGTTCAATGCTGAGAAACTTCGTTCCGCTCGGGTGTCGCCTCGGCATGCTAGCGAATAAATCATGTGTGCCGAGATCTCAGAGTCGTTGTTCTCCTGGCCTAAAAGCTCCTCAACGAATTCATCGCACGCGGGCCACGCCACATCATGCGCATAGAGCGATGCAAACGCCCAGGAGAATCCCGGGGAATCTGAAGCACTGTTCAAGCGTTCCGCAAGTTTCGCCGCCGCTCCAGCGTCTGCAAACTCAGAGAGACTGATGCCCGCGGTTTTGCGTACTGAGTCGTTGAATCGTGGGTCCTCGAGCACACTCAACAGGAATGCGCTCGTTCGACTGAGTCGCAAATGGCCCAGTGCTTCGACGCCACAATCCTGAAGAAAATGCGAGTCACTGGCGATCCAGTCTCTCACCAGAGGATCCGCTGCCCGCGACGGAAAATTGTGCTGAACGAAGCGCACATCCCAGCCACTGATCCGATTTTGGCCAAGTACTTCGTCACAAATTGGGAGGAAATCTCTGAACTGGCGAAGGCAACGACTGATGGCGTTGACACTGGTTAACGACGCGGTCATACGTATGAGTGCCTGTGCGACGTAGAAATAGAATTTGTCTAGGTGATACCTACTAGGCTGTCGCCTATGGTCCCTCTGAGGTATCCACTCGCCATTCTCGGCAAACTCTGATATGCAGAATGCTAGATCGTCTGCTCCCAAGTATCCCAGCGCTTCGATTGCGAGGCGCTGAGAATCAATTTCACCCTGCTTTAAAACGTCTACCAGCCCCTCGGTGGCTCGTTGTTTGTGTTCTCGTAACCCTGCAAAAGCTGGAGCGGCCGAAAGCATACTCTGCCATGATCCATTGCGAATCACTCGGATAAGGTAGTCGACGGCGTTGGCGCCGATCGACGCGGCAAGCTTTGCCAGTCGTTGCTCAATCTGAAGCCCGCTGGCTCCATAACCTTCTTGTTCGGGAATGAACAGTCTCAGCGCTTCCTCCCCACGGTCCGCGACTGCAGCTTTTAAAGCGCGATCGCCCAGTAGCACATCTCGGCTGAAAAAATCAGAGATCAGCTGGCTGTCACTCATTTGGTTTTTCCTCGTCCTCTTTGACAAGCGTGCTGGTAATGCATTTGGCCGGAAAGGTGTAGCCCTGATTTTTCTGGGCTAACGCAATTCTGCTTTCACTTAAGATCATAGCTACGCAGGTTCGTCTCTAGCTGTAGTTTCTCACGACGTTGTTCACTGCAAGGCCAAGGCGAGAAGCTGGAGGGCGATGTCCGGTTGCTGAGTGAGGGCGGTGAAGGTTGTAGTACGCCGTGGCATCCAGAACGTGGCAACTGAGATGAGCCTGGCCGTGTTGGCTTACAACTTCAAACGCGTCCTCAGCATCTTGGGCTTTGAGGGGACCAAAAAAGCGATGCGGTTGTTGGGTGCATAGGCGCCCTTTGCGGTCGTTGCAGGCCCGAAATAAGGGCCAAACTGGTCTTCAGCATCGCCTTGGCTTCTGTCAGACGGTATCAACTCGCATAAACAGACAAATCTGCAATCGACGCGTGACTCGCTCGGGCTGCCAGGGAGTTATCACACGGCCTCCAGCGTATCCAGTCATAGAGTTTCGTGTCGTGACCGGTTCATGACGACCAGGAGCGGTCAAATACGACTGACTGCTTACGAGCAATTCGGGTTGCATATCCTTTATGATGAACATAGAGGGCAAAAATGAAAGCACAAATTATTGGGGCACCGCTGACTCTGCTGAGCTATTGCAAACAGGCTGCCAAGACTGATAGGTTCACGAATGAAGCCGCGCATGATCACTACAAGAAGCTGACTTTCGGATTTTTTGGAGAAATTGGTGGGCTGCTTTCAGCGCTGAAAAAGAGACGCCGAGATCAGCTCTATCAAACTGACTCAGAAGTTGTCCGAGACGAGATCGGGGATGCACTCTGGTATCTAGTCAATGCAGCTGGCTTGTCGGGCATAGGTCCCAATGAACTTGGCCAGGCGGGACTCTTTTTTCTGCGCCGACGATTCAACGAAACGTCTCGAAGTGAAATTACAGCAATTACATTTCGCCAGTTGGATGGCATTGCATCACTGCATCATACAACCCTTAGCAGGAGCAGTGAGGAACTCCTGCGAGAATTGGCATACGATAGTGGTTTAGCGACTTCATTTAAATTTGACCGCATCTTGAACGAGCCTGTTGAGAATCGGGCAAGCATGTTCGGTCAATTGCTTGGCGACCTCGCATTGGTCAGCGCTTGCTTTGCGTTGGAGTTGGGGGAAATCGCTAACCAAAACCTTTTGAAAATCTACGATCGTTGGCCACCCCAAAAGCGCTACTATTTAATTGAACCTGGTGGGAAAGATTTTGAGCAGTTCCCAGCTCGAATGGAAGTTGAATTCATTCAACGGAAGATCGGCAATCGGTTGATGGTGGTTCAGCAAATCAAGGGGCTGAATATCGGTGATCCGCTGACAGACAACAGTCGCCGCGCAGATGGTTATCGTTTTCATGACGTTTTCCATCTTTCCTACGCAGCGCATCTTGGATGGTCACCAGTAATACGCGCATTGTTGAAGCTGAAGCGTAAATCTGAGCCTCAACTCGATGAGAACGAGGACGGGGCTAGAGCCATTATTCTCGAAGAAGGAATTGCCACGTGGATATTCAATCATGCAAAGGGAAATGATCGCAAGCTGTATGCCGATGTACCCCCCGGGCGACTGGATTACTCGCTCTTAAAGCAGATCCGTAGCATGGTTGATGGTTTGATGGTGGCGAATTGCCCACTTTGGCAATGGGAAAATGCAATTCTTGATGGATTCCGAGTGTTCCGGGAGCTGTACCACCACAAAGGTGGCATCGTAATTGTTGACCTTAAAAGGCACAAATTGATATTCAATCCTCCAGTGCCGAGCACTGAAATTATATGACCCCACAAAGTTTCGTCCAACAGATGGCTGGCATTGAGTTGCCGGATGTCTTTAATCCCTATGCCCATGTGTGCGATGTCCATGACAAAGCCGACGCTCCATCAACACGTCGTCGAAATCTCAGACTCCTGCTAACCTCTGCCAAGCAATTGGGAGTGGACACCATATGGATGGGACGAGATCTTGGATATCGTGGAGGGCGGCGAACTGGCCTTGCTTTGACCGACGAGCGGCATTTACCAATGATGCAGCAGGTATACCCTGGGAGTGAGTCGGTTAAAACCACCCGTGGCCCGGAGGTCGCAGAACGGACAGCAGCAGAGATATGGGCGGTACTCTGCCTGTTGGACAAACCACCTTTGCTGTGGAATGTGTTTCCATTCCATCCTCATGAGCCCGGCGAGCCTTTTACAAATCGGAGGTTTACTGCTCGAGAGTTGCGCTGCGTGGACGAATTAAATGCCGCCTTGATTTCTTGGCTTGGAGTACGGAGGATCGTTTCCATCGGACAGGACGCGGCGTCATATGCTGAGAAATTTGGCGTCGAAGTGGCCTGTGTCAGGCATCCCAGCTACGGCGGTGTGACGGATTTTCGCCGCGGAATTGGCCAGTTGCACGGCATTGACGTCAGCAAACGGGCGAATTCCTCAACCCAGACTTTGTTGTTTTAGGCAGATCATTATGGCAACACCCGATGAGCGACGTCACCTTTTCATTAGCCACCATCATCAAGATGATTCGCTCGTCGACAAATTTACCAATTTGTTAGGGGGTAAGGGTTGGGACGTTCGCAATAGTTCGATCCGAGCGAAACCAGCCAACGATGAGCGCTTAAAAAACGGGCTAGTGAAAGATGCCGTATTAAAACGCTTGCTCCGGATGAAGGTTTCTTGGGCATCTACGGTCGTAGTTCTGATTGGTGAGCAGACTCACTCTAGACCTTGGGTTAATTGGGAAATTGATCAAGCACATGCGCAAGGAAAAAGAATAGTAGGTGTTTTTGAACAGGGTGGCAAAGACGCAGATATTCCCAATAGCCTTGAAAAATATGCATCGGCAATTGTTGGTTGGAATGCCAGTAGCATTCAAAGGGCTATAGACAGTTCAGAGAATTTCTTTGAAGGTTCAGACGGCAAGTTACGCCAATCAGTGAACGGTTCCGTGAGGACAAGTTGCTAAGTATGTCTAACACATACATGTATGTTGTAGATCGAGACTTCGGATTTGCACCGAATCCATTCCATGGCGTTTGCACCTTGGCAACATGCAAGCCAATCATCCGACGGGTAGCAAAAGAAGCTGACTGGGTTATTGGAATGGGTGGTACGCGGTTAAAGGCAACCGGGCGGTGCATATTTGCCATGAAAGTATCTCGTTCAATCACTTTCAACGAATATTGGACAAATCCGAGCTATCGAGACAAACGCCCAATCCGCAATGGCAGCTTGAAAATGATTGTTGGCGATAATATCTATCACAAGTTCAACGGTGAATGGCGACAACTTGACTCGCACCATAGCTATCCGGATGGTTCACCCAATATTCATAACGTCAAGAACGACACACAAACTGATGCAGTTCTTGTATCAGATCATTTTTTTTACTTCGGATCTGCTGCACTGGAGATTCCAATATCGATCCTTGAGAATTTGGGATACGCAAATCGGCGCAATCATCGAACGTTCGACAGCGTTGTGGCGCAGCCACTCACCTCCTTTATTGAAGCAAATTCCATTCCAAATCGGTTGATAGCAGATCCCTTCGATTTTGACGCTGCTAGTTCGAGATATTCCGCTAAGGACAATAAAGTTACGGCTCACAGCTAGCGGGGAATTATGGATATCCAATCACACAATAAGAGTGACCCTGGTGCTAGCGTCAGAAGCTGGAACGGGAACTGCTGCGGGCAGTTCCTTCATTTGCGTACATGATTGTTGCAGTCGTCGGTGAACTGATGGTCTTGCCTCAAGACGGCGAATCCGCAGCTCTTTCTCGCGTTGCTGGGGGCGACACAAAATGGAGCAGCGACAACGCGTTGCTTAAGTTGGAGACATCCGTTGCCACCAGTGACACCTTGGATGCGAGTTGCATTCGAACCGAGTATTCGAAAATGAGGGCACCAACATGACGAACGAATCAGAGGCAAGCTGGGAACAGCGTGTAACCGAAATGTGTGGTTCAGCCTCCGACCTTGTTGCCGCTCTGATCCCGCCTGGTCGAGCCACTGATCCGTGGCATCCTAATGAACAGGATGCGCTACTGGCCTGGCACATGTACACGCAATTGCGTACCCGAATCGCGACGCAGGAGTTGCCGCTTCGAGATGGGGTGGAAGCGTCCGCATTGAAGAGCCTTGTGGACCTATTCAGCCTTTCGCGCGAAGCGATGATGGGACAGCCGCAGGCGGTGCTCGTGTCGTCGTTGCTCGTTCACTGTCTAAACAGCCGGATAAGACCACTCACCGCGCGGTGGCACTCGAAGATGGAGGCGGGTGATCTCGCGAATCTGGACGAGCGGTTCCGCTTCCGGTTCGAGTTGACCGAACTGCAAACTGTCCTGCGAGGCTTCGCTGCGTTGCTTGGTCAGATCGCAGGTGATCGCGATGCGCTAGCGCTACTCGCGCCCTTATCGCAGACGAGAAAGAATGAGGCAACTTCGCGCGGCCAGGTCAAATTTGGCATATCGGACAAAGGCCAGAATTCAAAAAAGGTCGATGCGTTAAATGCTGAGGAAGTGCGTCTTCTTGCCGCACGGCGGGCCGGCGGGCCTGATGCCGATGCGACTGAGATACACGACGCGATTGGTTTGGCAATCTCAGGCGGAGGAATCCGTTCTGCGACCTTCGCGTTGGGTGTAACGAACGTTCTGGCCCGCCACGGGGTACTGAAGGATGTTGACGTCATGTCGACGGTGTCTGGAGGCGGTTATCTTGGTAGCTTCATCACCTCGGTTATGAACGACAACGACGCGCGGGTGGGGTTGAACCCCGACAAGTTGCCGTTCACGACGAAAGGACAGATCGAGTCGGAGGCCATCCGGCATTTACGCAATCACAGCAAATACCTTTCAGAAGGCGGTGTAGCGACGCTAGCGCTGATGGTCTTCTCAGCAGCTTATGGCGTGGTGATGTCCTTGCTGCTCATCGCACCGCTACTGATGTTTATGGCTGCCGTGGCAGTTGACTTCTTTGGCGTCGGTGAGAGGTCTATCAGCCATTCGTCTACTTATGCGACTCTAAACACCGTGACATGGGCCGCTTTTGGGGTGGCGATCTTCGTACTATCGGCTTTGCGCAATCCATCTCGGGAATCGCGAGAGGTCATGGAGAAAGTGGCTATCGCATTGGGTGCGTTGGGGCTAATGCTACTTACTGCAAAACAACTGCCAGACCTGGTGCAATTAAGTCGCGGTAACTCTGTTGGATTGCTGGTGGCCGTGGTGTTGCTGCCGTTCGCCCTCGGAGCGTCTGGTTTGTGGTTGGGCCTGGAGACTAGGCTAGGTCGGGTTGTGTGGTCATTGATGGTGTTCTTTGGGCCGCTTTTTTTTCTGACCTTGTGGCTGGTGGCAGTTGACGTTGTGGTTGAACTGAAAGAACAAAACCGCTGGTGGCCTTGGATCTTAACGGCCTTACTTTGGATCTACGGCTGGGTCGGTGTAAACATTAATTTTGCCTCGCTGCACTTGTATTACCGTAGCCGCCTCGCACGTACCTACTTGCGACGCGTGCACCAGCCCGAAGCCGTGGACCCACAGCCTTTATCGGCGCTCAATCCTTTCCACAAGGCACCATTGCACCTGATAAATGCGGCGGTCAACCTACCAGCGAGTCGAAATCCAGAGCTACGCGGCCGCGACACAGATTTTTTCATCTTTGCCCAGCATTACTGCGGCGGCCCAACAGTGGGTTATTGGCCGACGAAGGATTGGGAGGCCAAAGACAAACATCTGGACCTCGGGACCGCCATGGCAATTTCCGGTGCGGCAGCGGCTCCGAGGATGGGGACGCTCACCTCGAGTAGATATACAACACTGCTCGCAATGCTGAACGTGCGGCTCGGCTACTGGGTTCGCAAACCCACCGAATCGAACGGCTGGGATGCAGTCCCCGGTGGTCTCTACTTCACGCGCGAACTTACGGGGCGCATGCATGAGAATCAGTCGTTCGTCAATGTTTCCGACGGAGGGCACGTCGAGAACATGGGCATGTACGAACTGCTTCGCCGACGGTGCCGGTACATCGTGCTCATCGATGGTGAAGCAGACCCTCAACACTCGTTTGGTGGCCTTTTGAATTCGATCCGGATGGCTAAGATCGATCTGGGCGTGCGCATCGAGCCTGACCTGTCGGATCTTCGCCACGGCATTGAGCCGTTCAAGCGTGCTCACTTCGCAATGGCGCGGATCGACTATGGTGACGAGGAAAACGGCCAACCGATTCATGGCCTGCTTCTGGTGATCAAGCTGGCATTGACAGGCAATGAGTCGGAACTGCTGATGCAATTCCAGCAACTCAATCCCACTTTCCCGCATCAGAGCACCGCACAGCAACTGTTTAGCGAGGAACAGTTTGAAGCCTATCGCGCACTAGGCGAACATGCTGCCGAGGCTGCATTCGATCCATTGCTTGCAGGGTCGGACCCCAAAGGAGCGGCAGATTGGTTGCTACAGTTGGAGCAGCGGCTGCTGCTGTAATCATGGCGCTACTTCAACCCTAACCGAGAAGGAAGATATTTCTATGGTGCTGGCAGCGTTATTCTGTCCTTCTAGTGATAGGCCTGCGCATGCGGCTATTGGACGATTCGCCGATCAAATCAAGGCTGACAAACAGGAGGGCTTAGTGATGCTGGGCTTGCTGGGTGTTGGCTTGGCGCTCTTCGAGGGGAAATAAATGGCTGGCTACGGACCACTCAGCATGGCTTCACTTGGAATAATTGGCTCGGCTATGTCGGCTCCGCCTCGGCGGCGGATTTTTGTCAGCTATCACCATGGTGGTGATCAGTGGTATTACAACGAGTTTTCACGCGTGTTCCACGACAGTTACGAGGCTGTTTATGACAACTCGCTGGAAAGACAGATAGACAGTGACAACACTGCCTATGTTATGCAACGGATTCGCGACAACTACATTACGGGAACATCCTGCACGGTGGTCCTAATCGGCGGACAAACCCATCAGCGCAAGTATGTGGATTGGGAAATTAGGGCGACTCTGGATAAGCAGCATGGGCTTCTTGGCATCGTTTTGCCGTCCCACTCCCGAGGCACCGAGGGCAAAATTGTCGTACCGGATCGGTTTCAGCACAACGTTGTTACAGGATATGCGTCCTACGTCTTCTGGGAAAACCTGAATGCCCAAACTCTGGCATTGGCATTGCATACAGCGGCAAGTGCATCAAGCACGATGATTGATAACTCCATGCCAATGAAATCAAGAAACGGATAGAACAAATGTCGGCGCTTGAATGTCCGCTCTTGGGAAGCAATTCCGGCATGATTTACTTCCGCTTTGGGCCGGAGAAGAGCCGGTCGCCTTGGCGGGAAGGAGTCGATCGGTACCTCGTGCGGCCCATCGCTGTTGAATGGTCGCTGCTGAAGGTGCAGCGGTCGGTCGCATCGCAGGATAACGAATGGCAGGTTTCGGCGGCGGATGTCATTGGTCTGCAAAACCTGACCGACTGCAGTCAGCCTTGAAGCGACTTTCAGAGTACCTGTTTGGGCTTTGCAACGCTAGCTGTCGCCCTCCAAAGGTAGCGATAGGGAGGTCCAATTAGGTCAGGCATTGTTTGTCGACTGCCGAAAATCGCCTTCCACAGGGCCCTCTTCACTTTTGTCTCACCGCTCTGTGCGCCCTGAAAGCCAGGAAAGTGGAGCAGCCGGACAATTTCATCATCAGCCTATGTATTCAATGCAGGGTGATGTCCGTGCCAGCCAGTCGCGGGCTGACATTCAGGAACTGAACTTCCTGGCCAAGCATGATGCTGCTGCCTGGCTGTCGCGTATTGCCAGTGTCGCTGTACACAAAAGTGTAGGTGCGTTTGAGCGCGAGGCGTCCGTCTTCGACACGTGCGGGTTTGATATTTTCAAGGGAGAATGTACTGTCAAGGAATTGCACATCACTCACATGACATGGGCTGCGGGCGCGCTTCACAGCGATCTCGTAGACACGGGTACTTTCGAACCATAGCCAGAAAAGAACTCCCAGAATGCCTACGCTGATGATTTCAAACCATGACATGACAAAAGAGGGTGATCCTGCCGCCTAAATGGCGAGAGGTTGAAGATCGCGGCACCCACGGGATGCGACAGCTCGTCCTGTTGACTGCGTTGTCCCAGACATTAATGCGCGCCTCGCTCAGTTTCTTCTCTGGAGTCCGCGAATGTCCCAGACTTTAGCCGCTGAAATTTTCCGCTTCGTGCTTTTTTCCCTGGGGAGGTTGTCCCGGACTTTAATGGCAAAGAACAGTTTGTGTGCGCGGGAAACAAAGTCGTTGACTGAAAACAATGGCGCTTACTGCGAAACAAAGTCGGCAACTGGCTTCTTTGTAGAGATAACAAAGTTGCTGACTGTGACCTAGGCTGGCGATTGTGGGACGGGACTCGCTCGCAAGCCAGTCCACGTCATCTGGGCCCGGCGCGCAGTGCCTGCTCTCGCATGAGTCGTCTGGGTGAATGCTGGAACAGCGCAGCGATGGAGAGCTTCTTCTCATCGATGAAGACCGAGCGGCTTAACCGCAAGGTCTATCGGCCAAGGGAAGAAGCCCGGTCCGATGTGTTCGATTACATCGAGCTCGTCTACCACCCGGTGCGCAAACACTCAAAGCTAGACTTCCTCAGCCCAGTCGAATTTGAGTAAGGCTTAATGGGCTAAGCAAACCGTCCGGGAAACTGGGGGAAGCCCAAACAGCCTCTGAGCAATCTGTTGACGCCCCTGTTGGCCCCCTGGAACGGCGGGCGCGCAACCACTGAAGCGCAGCGCGCCCTCGCGTGGGGCAGTGTTGGCATGCTGCAAATTTTGTGGATGTAGATGAAACCCGGAGAAATTGAACGTGGAAGCTCAAAAGCACCAGCCTGGAATTTTGTTCGCGTCGTTCAAACTGCCCTGTGGCGTCACCCTCAAAAATCGGATCGCAAAATCAGCGATGTCGGATTCCTTGGGGGACGGCACCGGCCATCCCACCCCTGAACAGTGCAGGCTGTATCAGCGTTGGGCCGAGGGTGGATTGGCCGTCGCCATTGTCGGCGAGGTGCAAGGCAACTCAGGTTGCGCGGAGAAGCCCGGCAATCTGGTGCTCAACGAAACGTCTGACCTTGACCGGTTTCGGGTGCTTGCCAAAAACGGCAGCGAACATGGCGCTTTGCTCTGGCTGCAACTCGGGCACGCTGGAGCACTGGCCTACACGCCGACCAGCACCCCCAAAGGGCCGAGCGCTCTTGATCTTCCCGGGCTGAGCTGCATTGAAATGACCACGGCTGAGATTCGACAGTTGCCGGCTGAGTTTGCGAAGACAGCCCGGGTGGCGCAGCAAGCGGGTTTCGGCGGCGTTCAAATTCACGCCGCGCACGGATTCCTGCTCAGTCAGTTTCTCTCGCCACTGTTCAACAAACGGAGCGACGAATACGGGGGTGCCCTTGCCAATCGAATGCGCCTTTTGCTGGCGTCAATTGAAGCCACCCGCGCCGCTGTAGGGCCCCAGTTCCCCATCGCGGTGAAGCTCAATTCTTCTGACCAACTTGAGGGCGGCTTCGATGAGCACGATGCGCTTGAAGTGGTGGCCGCACTGGACCAGTCCACGGTTGACCTGATCGACATCAGCGGTGGAACCTATTTCCCCGGTGCAAAAGCGGCGTCCGATGGCAC
Source organism: Hydrogenophaga sp. PAMC20947 (assembly GCF_004795855.1). Classification (NCBI taxonomy): domain Bacteria; kingdom Pseudomonadati; phylum Pseudomonadota; class Betaproteobacteria; order Burkholderiales; family Comamonadaceae; genus Hydrogenophaga; species Hydrogenophaga sp. PAMC20947. Next base: position 2,960,368 of record NZ_CP039252.1, on the reverse strand, counting down.
GCGACAAGGCCCGTATTTTCTTGACTTTGCGAAGCGTGCAAGAGCGGTGACAACCAAGCCACTGATGCTGACCGGAGGGTTCAAGACGCGCGCTCAGGCGGAAGACGCTGTGGCCAGCGGCGCGGTCGACATCGTCGGCCTTGCCCGCGCGCTTGTCCTTGAGCCTTCACTTCCCGATCTCTGGAAAGCCAATCAGAAACTTGAACCGGACTTCCCCAGATTCGCCGATGCCCCAGAGGGCGGAATCACCGCGTGGTACACGATGCGGTTGACCGAGATCGGAGCCGACCAAGAGACGCCAAATGTGGGCGAACTCGGGCTGGCCATTCGCGACTATGAAGCCCGCGACAAAGCCCGAACGGAGGTTTGGTTGCGCCACTTCGCCTATGGTGGCCTGGGACAAGCCTGAATCAGGGTCAATTTTTGACCGCTTCGCCGCTCCACCGCCATCCATTCAACCGCCATCCACTCAACCGGTTTGCATGGCTTGTTTGAATGACCAAAAACGGCCCCCTATTGAAAAGTGGTCTGACGGCTTGCTTGGGATCGTCTTGCGCCGGCGGTAACCTGAGGGAGCGGTGTTCAGCGTTTGAGTCGGCGTCATAGCGCTGGGCGTTTGGCAAGCAGCGCCCAAACCCCTGCGGCACTGACAACTAGAGACGCCGGCTCGAATCAGGGGCGTTTCATTGAGCCATGGACGTGCATTTTGGGGGCCGTTTCAGCTTCACTTCTGAAGTGGGAGTGGCGTCTTCAATCGCGACCGGTCGATCGGCCGAGCGCACGCTCCCGTGTGGCGTTGAAATCGTCTGGCAGCGGATGAAGGTCCAGGCGGCGGCCTGCCTTGACGATCTGGCTTGGGATGTCGTGGCGGATCAAAGCGGGCAGGCGCATCGAGGCGTCGATCAGGCTGATCAGGTTGACCCCGGTGTCGTAGCCCATCAGTTCGAGCGCGTGCACAATCTCTTCGCTGCACACATTGCCAGAGGCGCCAGGTGCGTAAGGACAACCGCCGATACCGCCCAGCGAGGCGTCGAAGCGGTCGGCTCCGGCGTCTATGCCGGCCAGCACGTTGGCCAGGCCCATGCCGCGGGTGTTGTGGAAGTGCAGCGTCAACTCCGTCTCGGGCCAGCGCTCGCGGAACGCTCGCGTCAGTGCCGCGACCTGACCCGGGTAGGCCATGCCTGTCGTGTCGCACAACGTAACGCCGCGCGCCCCGAGTTCGCCGATGTACCGTTCACACCAGTCGAGCACGGTGGATTCAGGCACGTCGCCCTCCATGGGACAGCCGAACGAACACGATAGCGAAATATTCACCGCGGCCTTGGCGCCGCGCGCTATCGCGTTGACTTCGCTCAGTGCTGCGAAAGACTGGGCGCGTGTCATGCGCAGGTTGGAGAGGTTGTGGCTTTCGCTGGCCGACATCACGAGATTCAACTCATCGGCGCGGGCATCGATGGCGCGTTCGGCACCGCGCACGTTGGGAACCAGCGCGCTGTACACCACGCCTGCGACCCTATCGATCTCGCGCAGCACGGTTTCGGCATCGCGCAACGCCGGGATGGCCTTTGGCGACACGAACGCGGTGACCTCGATCTTTGCCATACCGGCCAGTGACAGCGCGTTGACGAGAGCGATCTTGTCCTGCGTCGGTACGAAGACCTTCTCAACCTGCAGCCCGTCTCGCGTGCCCACTTCCTGCATGTAGATGCGCCGTCCAGCGCCGTTCCAGACCGTGCTCATGCCACCACCTTCCTGCCGCGCAGCGCGGCGATGTCCTGAGCTGAAAAGCCGAGTTCGCTCAGCACCGCATCGGTGTCGTCGCCAAGTCCCGGCGCGGATGAGCGCACGCTGCCTGGCGTGCCGAGCAACTTGGGCACCACGCCGGGTACCTCGAGCGCATGGCCGTCGCGCGTGGTCTGGCTAAGGATCATGTCGCGGGCCCGGTAGTGGGGATCTTCCGAGATGTCCTTCGCTGTGTAGACCTTGCCCGCAGGCACGCGCACTTCGCCGAGGGTCTGGAGTATTTGTTCCACGGTTCGCGACTGCGTCCAGGCCTCAATGGCCTGATCCAGCTCCGCCACGCGCTCCACGCGGCCAGCGTTGTCCGCCAGCGCCGGATCGGCCCCCAGATCGTCGCGGCCAATCGCCTGCATCAGGCGCTTGAAGATGCTGTCGCCGTTGCCGGCAATCAGCACGAATCCATCGCTACAGCGGTAGGCGTTTGATGGCGCGATGCCGGGCAGGGCGCTACCGGCGGCTTCGCGCACCGCGCCGAAGGCGCTGTATTCAGGGATCAGGCTTTCCATCACGTTGAACACCGCTTCGTTCAGCGCCACGTCGATCACCTGGCCCTGGCCGCCGTTGACCTTGCGGTGGTACAGCGCGGTGAGGATGCCGATCGTGCCGTGCAAGGCCGCCAGGGTGTCGCCGATGGAGACGCCGCAGCGAACCGGCACCTTGCCCGGCTCCCCGGTCAGGTGGCGTAGCCCGCCCATCGCTTCTCCGATGGCGCCGAAGCCCGGCAAGTCGCGGTACGGGCCGGTCTGGCCGTAGCCGGAAATGCGAAGCATCACCAACCCCGGGTTGAGCTTGGCGAGTTCTTCGTAGCCCATGCCCCAGTCTTCCAGGGTGCCGGGCCGGAAGTTCTCGATCAGCACATCCGCCTCGGCAATCAGCTTGCGGGCAATGCTCTGACCTTCGGCACTGCGCAGGTCCAACGCAATCGACCGCTTGTTGCGCGATTGCACCTGCCACCAGACGGAAGTGCCGTCCTTGATCAGTCGCCAGTTGCGCAGCGGGTCTCCGGTGCCGGGCGCCTCGATCTTGATGACGTCGGCGCCAAACTCGCCGAGCATTTTCCCGGCGAACGGACCGGCAATCAGCTGACCCATCTCGATGATGCGCAGCCCTTGCAGGGCACCGGGCGCGAGCGGCCCATTGGTTGTGTTGGTCATGGGGTTTCCCTTGTTGGATCGGATCGGTCGGCTGGCGCATTCGTCGCGCAGGGCGGCGTTTCGCTCAACTTGAGGTGAGGGGTGGTCAAGGGGCTGCGGTCTGTTGCCGGAAGGTTCAAATCGAGACCCTTTGATCCGGATGAGGTCTTCTCAATGCGTGAGCCTTGAGCCGGGCTGGAATGTGAACAGGTGAACAGGTGAACAGGTGAATCATGGGCTGCCCCGCGATAGGCTGGGTGCAGTGGCCATGGTCTCGTTAGGCCCGGTTGAACAATGTCATCTTGTGGGCTTGTCGCCGGCCTGGCTCGGTCACCACCGCAAGACGCAATTCTGAACGGCATTCCTTTGCAAGGGAATGACAAAAGTGAACGACCAGCTTTCGTAGAATTCGAAACCTCGTAGGGGTTGTCCCGTGGGCTTCATTCCCGAAGCGCTTACGCTCCTCAACGGGCGGGCGCCTCGCAGAGATGGTCAAGCAGCAAGCGCACTGGCCGTGGCACCGCATTCACATCGCGCAGGCCAATCAGCAATTGGCGCTGGGCCCAGTCGTCCTGGAGTTCGATCTGGCGAAGGTTCATGGCGCGCAACAGGGGCTGGGCCGCGTCTCGGGGCAGGACCGCGACGCCCATGCCAGCGGCGACCATCTGGCACATCGCGTCAAAGCTTCGAACGTGGATACGCTGCTTCAAACGGCGGCCGATGGCCTCTGCTTCAATCTGAAGCCGCTTGGCCAGCGAGGTTCCCTTGGACAGGCTCACCATGTCGAAGTCGACGGTGTCCAGAAACCGGACGCTTCGACGGCGTGCCAGAGGATGGCCGGGCGGGACCACCAGCACCAGGCAATCCTTCCGATAATTGAAGACCTGAAGGCCGTAAGTGGGTGTGCGGTCGGCAAAGATCCCGAAGTCCGCCCGCCCGTCCTGAATCGCCATCACGACCTCGGTACTGTCCTCCTCCTCAAGTTCGATGCGAATGCCCGGATTTCCGTGCACAAACGCAGCGATGTCGGTCGGCAGAAACTGGGTGACCGCAGACGTGTTGGCCCAGAGGCGCACGACACCAATGAGACCGGACGCATAGTCCGAGAGATCAGCGGTCAGCTGATCGATATCACCCAGAATCTTTTGCGCATGGCGTTGCAATGCCTGCCCCGCCGCTGTGAGCGTCACACCCCGCGAATGCCGTTCGAGCAGGGGTGTCCCGACGGCGGCTTCGAGATCGGTGATCCGTTTGCTGGCCGCGCCAATGGCCAGATTCGCCAGCTCGGCGCCTTTGCTGATGCTGCCGGCGCGTGCGATCAGGCTGAAGAGCGACAGTGAAAAGAGGTCGAGACGGTGGATATTCACGTTGCACATTCGAAAGATTGAAGCCATTTCTCGCACTGGACGGCGGTGGTTGAACTGCCGGCGCGTGACTGGCTTCGAGGCAGTCTATTCGACACGGCGTGTGCCTTGAAGGGAGCCTGAGCTTGGGCCGTGTACTGCCTGTTTGGGCCGACAGCGCGCGTTGTCTGAGGGCGACCACCCGTTTGCCCATGACCACCCCGCCATACCCAGGCCCACGCCCACGCCACCGCGGGTGCCGACAAAGATCAAAACGGCGAAGAAAAAAGCCGTCAGCTCCAGTGCCCAGAAAGGGCCGGAGTTGACGGCGTGGAGCAGGACCACTTGCGCGCTATGGGGGCGCGGTGGTGCGTGCTCTGCGGGTTACTTGTTGTTGGCCGCCTGTGCGGCTTTGATGACGTCGCTGCCGATCTCACCTTCAAATTGCTTCCACACCGGCTTCATGGCCTCGCGCCAGGGAGCGAGTTCTGCCTTACTCATCGGCAGCACCTTGGCCTTGCCATCGGCGATCACTTTCTGGCGGTAGTCCTTCGCCTCGTTGATGGCGATGGTGTTGCCGTACTGGATGGCCTCTGTCATCGCGGTCCGCAGCGCGCCGCGCACGTCTGCCGGCAGGCCCGCCCACCAGGCATTGTTGGTGATCAACATGTATTCGATCACGCCGTGGTTGGAGTCCATGATGAACTTCTGAACTTCGTGAAACTTCTTCGTGTAAATGTTGGGCCAAGTCTGTTCCTGGCCATCCACCACACCCGTTTGCAGTGCTGAATACACTTCGCTGAAAGCGAGTTTTTGAGACACCGCGCCGATGGCATCGAATTGAGCCTCAAGCACGTCGGAGCTCTGGATACGGAACTTCAAACCCTTGGCATCTGCCGGCGTGCGAAGGGGCTTGTTGGCGGACAGAACCTTGACCCCGTTGTGCAGGTAGCCCAGACCTTTGATGCCCTTGCCGCTCATTTCGTCCAGCAGCGACTGGCCGATGGGACCGTCTTCGAAACGGTCGACCGCCTCAAGGTCGTCGAACAGGAAGGGCAGGTCAAATACCTGCAGCTTTTTGGTGTATCGACTGAACTTGCCCAATGCCGGCGCGATGATCTGCACATCGCCCAGCAGCAAGGCTTCCATCTCTTTGCCGTCGCCGAACAGCTGGCTGTTCGGGAACAGTTGCACGTCCACTTTGCCTGGCAAGGCTTTCTCGGCGAGTTCCTTGAACTTCAGCGCGGTCTGCCCTTTGGGCGTGTTGTCGGTTGCGACGTGGCTGAACTTGATAACAATGGGCCCTGCGGCCGAAGCGGCCTGTGCAAGGCCAAGGGCTGCAAAGGCAACCGCGGCTCGGATCAAATGGTGAAGTTTCATGGTGTCTCCTGCTGTTGAGCGGCTCGCTGTGGCGGCCGGAAAGTCGTGTGCCTCAATGAGCGAACATGAGGCACGGGTAGTGGGTCGGTGACCCGTTGAAAAGGGTGGTTGGCTGGGTTTCGAGGTTGGTGGCCAGCCGCTGCGGCCCGATCATGCCCAGGCTTGGGCTGCGGGCGCTGGCTAGGTCGAATGGTGGCTGGGCGGCCCTGGCCGTGGCTTGGGAAAGATCGAGGGTTCCGTGTGCATGGCCGAATTATGTGAACCTCCGGCCGCCAACGGAATGCCAATGGCAACGAGCGTGTTTTCGCGGATCGAGAAAGCAAGCATGGGTTTTCCCGAGGTTCAAGGCCGACACCCGGCTGAGCGGGGGCGGCCCCTGTCACCACCAAATGGCCGCTCCCTGCTGGGGGAGCAAGCGGATCCAACGGGTTAAACGGGCCAGGCGGGCATTGTGCACCGTCGCCTCAACCCGTCGAAAACCAGTGGGCTGAAGCCTTGCAGCCCGGGTGCGGCTCCGTTCACCGCAATGATCGATACTCCCCTGGTGGGCATGCCCGAAAAATGGGGCTTTCGATTTTAGTTGCGGAGAAAGCGGATTAAAAAATCAAGTGCAATACCGCTCGTTTTGAGTTTTAGAAGAAGTGAAATATGAAAGAAATTGAGATCACAAAGGTACCCGTCGAACTGTTCAAAATTCTCAAATTTGAAGGTCTGGCCAGCAGTGGAGGGGAAGCCAAAATGGTCATCGGGAATGGATTGGTGAAGGTCAATGGCACCGTCGAAACCCAAAAGGGGAAAAAAATCGTTTCGGGTGATGTGATTGAGTTCAATGGTGAAGCATTCAAGATCTCTTTTAATGGCTGAGTTGATGGCTGACACCCAGGCTGACACCCAGGCTGAGACGCAGGCTTGTTCAATTCGTCTGTTGAGCTGCTGCTGACAAGAAGTTGCTCAAACACCGCTGCGGCCAATAGCGGCGTCCATGGGCCTTGCTCAATGCGCGCTGTTTAGAAAGCCTGTAGCCCGGTCTGGCCAGCAGTCGGCCTTCGGGCTGGCGCGCGGCGGCGTCGATGAACGCATCGAGCACGCTGCGCTCCGGCAAACGGTGCGCCAGTGTCGGTTCGGATTCGAACCGCTTCAAGTCGTCGAGCGTGCGGAGCGGATGTTCACTGAAGATGGCCAGGGGTGTGTTCCTGATCGTGGGTCTTCCATGGTGCGACGCCTGATCGCGGCGGCCAATAGGGAAATCCTTGTACGAAGCGCGTTGACTCAATTGAATTCACACGACACCATCTGGTCCGTATGAACAAGAACACCAACATCAACACCGGATGCGCCGAGCTGAGCGCACCGCTGAATCTGCAACGCAAGGCAGCCATCACACGCGGCGGCGCGTTTGATCATGCAGGTCGGGTGCAAGTGAATCGCATGGCCGACTTCGACATGGGCCGCACCATCTTCGGGGGGCTTGAGGGGATTGCCCGCAAGATCATGGATGAGAAGCTGGCAAAAGAATCGGTGTGGGACCGCGCTGCCGCAGCCGATATCGAGGCCGCTTACGCCGAAGCCGATTTGGCTCAACCTGCGCCGGCGATCGATCAACGGCTGATCGACTTCATGGTCAGCGAGTGCGACTTCAGTATGGAACACGCCGATGGCACATTCCTCGAACACCTCGTGTTCTGCCACCACTACGCCGCCCGCCATTACCCCGGGCACTCGCCGAACGTGGCCTTGCTCCACTCCATACTGGGTACCGCAACCAACACCTTCGCCATGGACGCGAGCAAGCTGCCCCAGCTCAAGGCGCTGCTCACCGATTTCGAAGCGATTCACGTTGAAACCTTCCCGTCGATCCTGCGGCTGCTCTACAACGACGGCCTGCTCAACGAGCTCGAACAGAACCTGCACCGCCTCGGCGAACTCAAGGCGCTGCGCTTGCACCGGGTGATCGACAACGAACCGCTCACGATCGATGCAGACAACCTCTGGATCAACCTGAACTACCACCTGATGCACTTCGTCGACTTCATGCCGGCCGCCAACTGGTCGACGCACCGGGCCGATCCGCTGCTCCAGATGTTTGAAAGGCTGTCGGCCTTGCTGAACCGCGCCGGCCAACGGCAGGCCCATGTCGAGATTGTGTTTCCTGGAACCAAGACCGCCCCGGTGGGCGAAAACCGCAGCCTGTTTGGCCGGATCAGCGACGGGCTCCCCCCGGCGGTCAAGCTCACGCTGGCCCGCAAAGCCATCCGGAAATACTCCGGTTTGGCCGGTCACGACCTCTCGTATCAACTCGAGTGGAAGGACTGAGCGGCCTTCCCCCAGCCCGGTCAAGCGGGGCAGCCGAGGCGGCTGCGCGCACGCGGCAATCCTCGTCAAAAGTCATTCAAAATTAATTCAGCGTTGCTCTGGGGTCGCCCTCCGTTTGCCTGGCTCGAATCCTGCATGATGTAGGCTGACGCCAACCCAGAGGACCCCACATGCAGCCGAACCCGATCCGCTCGATCCTGATCGCCAACCGTTCCGAAATTGCGATCCGTGTGATGCGCGCCGCCAACGAGATGCGCATCCGCACCGTGGCCATTTACTCGCAGCAAGACCGGCAGGCGCTGCACCGCTTCAAGGCCGACGAGAGCTACCTCGTGGGCGAAGGCAAGAAGCCGCTGGCGGCTTACCTCGATGGTGAAGACATTTTGCGCATCGCGCGCGAAGCCGGCGTTGACGCCATCCACCCCGGCTACGGCTTCCTCTCAGAAAACCCCGACTTTGCCGATGCCGTGGTGGCCGCCGGCCTGCGCTGGATCGGCCCCAGCGGCGATGTCATGCGCACCCTGGGCAACAAGGTGGCCGCGCGCCACGCGGCGGTGGCCGCGGGTGTGCCGGTGATGCCGGCCACGCCGCCGCTGCCGCTTGATCTGGCCGAGTGCCAGCGCCTGGCCGAAGGCATTGGTTTCCCGGTGATGTTGAAGGCCAGCTGGGGTGGCGGTGGGCGCGGCATGCGCGTCATCGAATCGGCGGCTGAGCTGGAAGGTTCGCTGGAAGCCTCGCGCCGCGAAGCGCTGGCCGCCTTTGGCAACGACGAGGTGTATTTCGAAAAGCTCATCCGCCGCGCGCGCCATGTGGAAGTGCAAATTCTGGGCGACCTGCACGGCAACATCGTGCACTTGCATGAGCGCGATTGCACGGTGCAGCGGCGCAACCAGAAAGTGGTTGAGCGCGCCCCCGCGCCTTACCTCGATGCCGCCGCCCGCGCCACGCTGTGCGAAAGCGCGCTGGCCCTGATGCGCTCGGTGAACTACACCCACGCCGGCACGGTGGAGTTCCTGATGGACGCCGACGACAACCAGTGTTATTTCATCGAGGTCAACCCGCGCATCCAGGTGGAGCACACCGTGACCGAGCTGGTCACCGGGGTCGACATCGTGCGCGCCCAGATCCGCATCAGCGAAGGCGGCTTCATTGGCGTCAACCAGGAAACCAAAGACGGCCGCCACCCCACCGGCGTGCCGCTGCAGGCCGACATTCCGCTGCGCGGCCACGCGCTGCAATGCCGCGTGACCACCGAAGACCCGGAAAACGGCTTCTTGCCCGACTACGGCCGCCTCACCGCCTACCGCAGCGCGGCCGGCTTCGGCATTCGGCTTGACGGCGGCACCGCCTACACCGGCGCCGTGATCACCCCGTATTACGACTCGCTGCTGGTGAAGGTAACGGCCTGGGCGCCCACGGCCATCGAGACCAGCCAGCGCATGGACCGCGCGCTGCGCGAATTCCGCATCCGCGGCGTGGCCACCAACCTGCAGTTCCTGGAAAACGTCATCAACCACCCCGATTTCGCCGCCGGCGAAGTCACCACGCGCTTCATTGAAGAAACGCCCGAGCTGCTGGAATTCACCGTGCGCCGCGACCGCGCCACCAAGCTGCTGCGCTTCCTGGCCGAAACCGCCGTGCACGGCAACCCCGAAGTGGCCGGCCGCACCCTGCCGGCCCTGCCGCTGCCCAAGCCCGTGTTGCCCAAGGTCGACCGCAGCAGCCCGGTGCCCGACGGCACCCGGCAGCGCCTGGAAAAGCTGGGCGCCAAAGGCTTTGCGCAATGGATGCTGGACCAAAAGCAGGTCTTGGTGACCGACACCACGCTGCGCGACGCCCACCAGTCGTTGCTGGCCACGCGCATGCGCACCGCCGACATGCTGCCCATCGTCCCCTATGTGGCGCGCGAGCTGCCGCAGCTGTTCTCGCTCGAATGCTGGGGCGGCGCCACCTTTGATGTGGCCTTGCGCTTCTTGAAAGAAGACCCGTGGGACAGGCTGGCGCAGATCCGCGAGCGCGCGCCCAACATCCTGCTGCAAATGCTGCTGCGCGGCTCCAACGCCGTGGGCTACACCAACTACGCCGACAACGTGGTGCGCCATTTTGTGCAGCAGGCCGCAGACGGCGGCATCGATTTGTTCCGCGTGTTCGATTCGCTCAACTGGGTGAAAAATATGCGCGTGGCGATCGACGCCGTGCTGGAAACTGGCAAGCTCTGCGAAGGCGCCATCTGCTACACCGGCGACCTGTTTGACACCTCCCGCCCCAAGTACAACCTGGCCTATTACGTCGGCATCGCCAAAGAGCTGAAAGAAGCCGGCGTGCACATCATCGGCATCAAAGACATGGCCGGCATCTGCCGCCCCCGCGCGGCGGCCGCGCTGGTGAAAGCCATCAAAGAAGAAACCGGCCTGCCGGTGCACTTCCACACCCACGACACCAGCGGTGCATCCGCCGCCTCGGTGTTGGCAGCCGTTGAAGCCGGTTGCGACGCGGTGGACGGCGCTATCGATTCCATGAGCGGCCTGACCTCGCAGCCCAACCTCTCGGCCATTGCCGCCGCGCTGGCCGGCACCGAGCGCGACCCCGGCCTTTCGCAAGACGCCCTGCACGCCACCGCCATGTACTGGGAAGGCGTGCGCCGCTTTTACTCGCCCTTCGAGGCCGACATCCGCAGCGGCACCGCCGATGTGTACCGCCACGAAATGCCGGGCGGCCAGTACACCAACCTGCGCGAGCAAGCCCGCTCGCTGGGCCTGGCCCACCGCTGGACCGAAGTCTCCCAAGCCTATGCCGACGTCAACCAGTTGTTCGGCGACATCGTCAAGGTCACACCTTCTTCCAAGGTGGTGGGCGACATGGCGCTCATGCTCGTCTCCAGCGACATGACCACGGCCGACGTGCTCGACCCCGCGCGCGAGGTGGCTTTCCCCGCCTCGGTGGTGTCGCTGTTCAAAGGCGAGCTGGGTTTCCCGCCCGACGGCTTCCCGGAAGCCGTGAGCCGCAAGGTGCTGAAACTCGCCGAAGGCGATTCACCACCAAAGCCCTACCGCCCCGGCGACAACATGCCCGATGTCGACCTGGCCGCCGCGCGCACCGAGGCCGAAGCCGAATGCGGCATGCCGCTCAACGAGCAACAGCTCGCCTCGTACCTGATGTACCCCAAGGTCATGCGCGAGTACTGCGCCCACGTGCTGGAAAACGGCGACACCTCGGTGCTGCCCACGCCCGTGTTTTTCTACGGCCCGCAGCTGCAGCAAGAATTGGCGCTGGAGATCGACCCCGGCAAAACCCTGCTGGTGGCCCTGCAAAGCATCGCCGACGACGGCGAAACCGCCCACAAGGTGCAGTTTGAGCTCAACGGCCAGTCGCGCACCGTGCGCGTGGCCGCCGCCAACGCGGCTGCCGCCGAAGGCGCCCGCCCGCTGGCCGAGCCCGGCAACCCCTGGCATGTGGCCGCGCCCATGCCCGGCGCGATTGTCAACGTGGCCGTAACGGTGGGCCAGCGCGTGAACGCCGGCAGCACGCTGCTGTCACTGGAAGCCATGAAGATGGAAACCCACGTGGCCGCGGACCGCGATGCCGAGGTGGAGGCTGTTTATGTGGTGGCTGGGGACCGGGTGCAGGCGAAGGAATTGTTGGTGGTGTTGCGGGCTGTGGGGGGTGGGGCGAAAGACGCTACAGCGTGAAGTGATCAGACCCCAGGAGTTCTTCTAGCTTCTGGGGTCAGATTTACGACGGAGAAGTGCAGCTTGAGGGCAAAAGGCAAGACCTGACCCTGAAATGCTGAGCCGCGTGGAGGGAGGGGACGCAGCACGGGGTGGAGCCAAGTATCAAATTGGCGGTCCTACTCTGCCTCAGCAGGGGTGATGGTGCCCGGCAGCTCCGCAAACTTGGCCGCCATCGTGGGGTTGCCACGTGTGAGCTTCTTGATCGTCAGATCATCGGCCTTGTCGTTGGCGAGTCGCAAATTGTTGGCTGACTTGTGCAGCGCCTCCTTTGTTTTTTCCAGGTCCTTGATCGCATCGTCGATGCGCTTGATGGCTTCTTCAAAGCCTTCGGAGGCCAGGCGCCAATTGCGCCCAAACGCCGTCTTGAATTCGTCGAGCTGGGTTTCGAACTTTGTGATGTCCACGTTCTGCGAGCGCACCAGCGCCAGCTCGGACTTGTACTTCATCGCGTTCAAAGCTGCATTGCGTAAGAGGGTGATCAGGGGCACAAAGAACTGCGGCCGCACCACGTACATCTTCGGATAGCGGTGCGAGACATCGACGATGCCGCTGTTGTACAACTCGCTCTCCGGCTCCAGCAGGGACACGAGCACCGCGTACTCGCACGCCTTTTCCGTGCGGTCCTTGTCCAGCTCTTTCAGAAAATCTTCGTTCCTCTTCTTGGTCGCCGTTTCATCGCTCTCGTTCTTCATCTCAAACATGATGGAGACGATCTCGGCGCCCGACTCGTCCGAGTCGCGAAAAATATAGTCGCCCTTGCTGCCGGTGCGGGCGTCGTTATCTTTCTCAAAATGCGCCCGCTGAAAGGCGGCAGCACGGATGCGGTTGAACTCGATTTCGCAGTGCTGCTCCAGGGTTTCACCGACCATCTTGGTCGATAGCCGCGCCTTCATATCGCGCAGACGCTCAATCTCCCCATCACGGTCGCGCAGCTGCAAGGCGTATTGCTCCTTGATGGCTTTCTCTTCCAGCTGATTTTTCACGGTGATGAGGTTGAGATCATTTTTCAAGCCATCGCGCTCCCGGGCGACGACATCCACGGCTTCATTCACGGCCAACTGGAGCTTGGTCTCGGCCAAATGCGCGGCAGCTTGCTGCGCGTTGCGCGCTTGCTCCAGCTCGTTCGCCAGCCCATCGCGCTCTTTGCTGACCGCGCCCAAAGCCTCCGTCACCGCCAGCTTGCGGGCTATTTCACCGGCAGCAAGCTGGGCCTGCAAGGCCTGAATCTCCGCATCTTTGCGCGCCGCAGCCCCTTGCAGCTCATGGGCCAGCTGGGCCTCAGCCAGCTTAAGCGCCGCCTGCTGGTCCAGCTTTGCCTGCGCCAACTCGTTGGCGATGACATCGCGTTGCTTTTCTACCGTGCCCAAGGCCTCGGCCAACGCCAGCTTGCTCGCCACCTCGCCCGCGTCGAGCTGGGCTTTCAGAGCCTGAATCTCCGTGTCTTTGACGGCTGCAGCTTTTTGCAGCTCACTGGCGACCTTGGCCTCGGCCAAGGCAATCGCGTCGCGCTTTTCCCGCTCGGCCAGCTCCAGCCGCTCGTGCAACTGTTTGTCAAAGTCGCCATCACGCACCTGCTTGAGGATGTCGGCGTACCCCGCTTCGTCGATCTTGAAGGCTTTGCTGCAGTGTGGACAGATGATTTCATGCATGGCGACGGGGCCTCTTCTTTTTGGTTGGACTGGTACCGTGCTGCGGCAAGTAGAGCTATGCAGTAAAGTTTACTAAGCTGCGGCTAGATGGCCAATGCGGCGTAGCCAATCCGAAACTTCCCCAAGTGGGTCGCGCTCTTTTATGCGCTCCGCGGTCATTAGTGGAAAGGCTTTATCGGCCAGACGAGTTTTGGCGTTTGAATCTTTCATTACACCGTCATACTTTTGCGCCGCTGAGTAAGCTTCCGCAAAAATTTTTGGTACAGCCTTGCCGTCCACCGGGTGGTCGTCAACCAAGATGGTGACGCCAAAGGCTTCACGAATCGCTTCAGGGTGCAGGTAGCTTTCAATTTCATGCTTAGTAGTTTGCGCTGCCCACGATCCGTCAGTCCTCAAATTCACTTTATCTACCGCTGCTTCGTAAGCGGGCACATCCCGGTCGTAAATATGAATCTCGGGTCGACGTAAGGACTGAAGATAGTTCTCATCTACCCAATGCTTTAAGGTAGAACCACCAAGAACAATGAAGGCAATTCGCTCATCGGTAGCCAAGTTCGGCAGTGTTGGGTCAGCGGCGTGCAGTGCCTTGCTGAGACACTTGAAGGCTATAACGTCGGTTGGCCCTTCGACACAAAGCAAAACTTTTACTCGGCTATCTGGTGTCACGCCAAGGGCGTCGGCCACAGCACCGAACACATCATCTCCAGCACTAATTTGTGGTTTTCGTGTATCTGGATCTCGGCTCACATATCTAATACTGCTAACGGGGAGTTCAGAGGCAAAGCCGGGACTGTGCGTTGTCAACAAAACTTGACAGCCCGTTTCGCTGGATAGAGATTTGAATGAATCAATAAGAATGCGTTGGTTATTCGGATGTTGAGCTGTCTCGGGTTCTTCTATCGCATAAATGATGCTGCGCTTATTGCTTGTCTTCAATCGACGTTCAGCTTCAGCTTTGAAAAAGCTAACCAGCACTAAGCGCCGTACGCCGCTGCCGCGTTTGTTTAGTGGGATGCCTGAGTCGGTATTGAGTCCCACCGAAAAGAGTGAGATCCACTTTGAAGGGGTTGGTGGCGTGAATTCAGGTGTCAACTCGCTTGCGAGGCTTGCATCAATTGTCATCAGAGCGGCATGGGTACTTCTGGCAATTTCTTCGGCCTTTTCTTGTACACGCGTTTGAATTCGAGCGATATCGTCCTGTACCTCGGCAATTGCTGCCGCGACTGCGGCTTTCATTGGATTTTGAACTTCATCGTCAGAATCGCGACTACTGCGATCACTTTGAAATAGTGCAAATATTGGTAGATGTGTTTCTATCTGTTCCCAAATTCGCTTACCGTCTTCTTTTGCTTTGCTCGCCGTAATCGCTACGTCTGCTCGGCCTAGTTCTTCAGTGGCTGCCCAAATCGCGCGGCGCATACCTGGATTTCCTTTTAGCGGAACGTCAAGTTTTTTTTCTTTAACAATGGCTTGGAGCTCTTTCTCCTTTAGTTCTAGAAGATTACTTACGCCTTGAGCGGTGGGATGGTATGCAATCACGAAAACTTCCACAGAAGGTTTCTTAAGGCTGCAGTCAAATACTTTGCGAATTTTCAAGGTTTTACTTGCACTCAGTAAATACTCAGCTTCGAGCGTGGTTTCTGCGCCAGCGTCCAAGCTAAGTTCCTTCGGTAGGTTTGAAAATTCGCAGGTTATTTCTACTCTCTTCTGTTCGCTATGAATGTTTGCGTCGCCCTGCTCCATGGCAACGGTATCGTTATTGAAGAAGATTTCTAGAGCCTCAAGGACCGAAGACTTCCCGATATCGTTCTTCCCAACGAATGTGGTCAATTCTTGAAAGCTAACGTTAATTTCGTCTGCGTAGCAACGGAAATTTTTTATTGACACCGATTCGAGTTTCATACTTTTCTCCCTGGGCGGAGTCAAGTCCCAAGTGCAACACTGATTTATTGAATTGAGGAATTGGGTTGATTGAGCTTGTCCAACATGGCCTGGTAGACGCTGATCGGCGGGTAGAAACCGTGGACGGCGCGCGGGCGGTTGTTGAGAAGGTCGGCGATCGCATCGAGCTGCTCCTGACTGTGAGCAGACAAGTCCGTGCCCTTGGGCAAGTACTGGCGGATCAGCCCGTTGGTGTTCTCGCAGGAACCACGCTGCCAGGGGCTGTGTGGGTCACAGAAGTACACCATCACGCCCGTGTTGGCTGTCAGCTCGGCGTGGCGGGCCATCTCTTTTCCCTGGTCATAGGTCAGGGTCTGGCGCATCGGTTCTGCGACGCCGCGCAGCTTGGCCGTGAAACCTTCCAGGGCAGAGGCCGCTGTTGCATCGGCCAGCTTGATCAGCATGACCAGACGAGAGCTGCGCTCGACCAGCACACCCACGGCAGAGCGATTGGCGGCGCCTTTGATGAGGTCACCCTCCCAGTGGCCGGGGAAGGCGCGGTCGTTGGCCTGGGGCGGACGCACGTGAATGCTCAGCAGATCGGGCATCTGGCCTCTGCGGTCCTCGCCCCGGCTGCGCGGCATGCGCTTGGCTTTGGCCCGGCGAAGGCAGGCGATGAGGTCTTTGCGCAGCTCACCCTTGGGCATGGCGTAGATGCAGTTGTAGATGGTCTCGTGCGAGACGGTGCGTTGAGGTTCATCGGGCCACATGAGTTTGAGTGTGCCCGCGATCTGCGAGGGCGACCATCCCTGAGTCAGAAAGTGCTGGATCACGCCGAAGAGCACGGTATCGGTGGTCAGTTTGGAGCGTTTGCGGCATTTGAAACGCTCGCGTCGAGCGCGCAAACCGGCGAGGCGGGCGTCGTACACAGAAGGGGCGTTGGCAGTCTGTGCATGCCGATCCGGCCAGGCCGCAAAGCGTGCCAGCTCCCGGGTGATGGTCGAAGGCGCGCGGCGCAGCATCAAAGAGATCTGCCGCGCCGAGCAGTTGTTCAACTTCATCATCATGATCGCCGCTCGTTCTTCAGCGGTGAGTTGTTCGTAGTGCTTTCCCATGGCGGTACCTTACCGGTTGGGTGTTGCACTTGATTATTGATTCCGCCCTGTTTTTTCAAATATTGATTGAGATTTGCATTTTCATCAGGACTTCAGGGTCAGGTCTTGCCTTTTGCCTAGCGAGATCCTCAATCACCTTCGAGCTGGGTTCACTGTAGCTTTTTGATACATTCTGCCGGCTATTGATGAATCATTGGCGGTTTTTTTGGTGAATATTGCCCAGAAGATCCGGCTTGTGTCATGCGGGTCTGGGCTTGAGGGGCTTGAGGGTCTTGAGGGTCTTGCCTTTTGCCCATGGCGGTAGATGCAGGCAAAGGCAAGACCGATTTTGAGGGTCACATGAGCTTGAGGGTCAGGTCTTGCCTTTTGCCCCCTTGCGCTTCTTTTCACAGCTTGACGGCAAAACACAAGCCCTCATATCTGACCTACAGGAGAACGACGAGGTCATGCCTTTTGCCGTTTGTCAATGTGCCAGATATTTTTGAGTACTTTCTGAAGCTGAAGAACTGATCCCGCGTGTCGTCGCCTGTAAGTGAGCTGAAAACAAGCGTTGTCGTCAGTGGCTATCTGGCTCTGCCATGCGCTGCGGAATGTCGCGTCGGGTGTGCAGCACCCGCCACACGTCGATGTGGTCTTCTCGCTCCAGGTAGAACACCAGAAACGGGTACGTGGTCAGCGGCCAAGCACGCAAGCCTGGCAAACCCAGTTCATGCCCATAGCGGGGTGAGCCTGTGGCAGCGTTGCGACTGAGGTAGGCATAGGCTTGCTCCAGCGCATCAATAAAACCTAGGAGGCTGCGTCGCTCGCGTCTTCGGCCAGGCAGTGATCAATGGCCGAGTCCACATTCGCGCTGACTTGTGCGCGGGGAATCACTTTCTTGGCCGTCAAGCCTTGGGACGGGGCTTGTTGTGTTGAGCGACGCGTTGGCGCAATGCGTCAAAGTAGGTGGCGCCAGCCGGTTCGCCCGGCGCAGAGCTTGCGCCTTGCAACAACAAGCTGTGTAGCTGGCGGCGATCTTGGTCGGTGCGGATCAGCTCGCGCACATATTCGCTGCTGGTGCTGTAGCCACGCTCGGTCACCTGCGCGTCAACGAAGGACTTGAGGGCATCCGGCAATGAGATATTCATGGTGGCCATGGCGCAAGAATATCGAGTTTGGCAAGAATAGGCATGGGTTCAATGCCAGGGGGTGTTGTGCCAAGTTCCGGGGCTTGACGTTCAAAGCTTGAGGGTCAGATCTGAGGCTTGCCCCCTGCCGTCCCGAATGCAGCGATTAAACCCAACATTCACCGCATAGAAGGCGGCGAATAGCTGAGCGCCGATGGCATGCGTGCATCCACGGGATCAGGCGCGCATTTACATCTACCGGGTCTTGCCCTTCGTCTTTTTTCACCTGATGCAGGCAAAAGACAAGACTTGGCTCCGACACGTATCCGTTCAACAGACCGCGCTCAGCAGTTCTCAAGTTGGAGCCCGCTTCGCCACACGGTGATCGCAAGGCCCGAACTCAGGTGTTCGGGTGGAACTCAATGCACCTCTTCGACGATCGGGCGTGCGTACTCCCACCCGATCAGCGCACGGGCGCCCAGGTAGGCATTTCTCAGCCGCTCGGATAGGTTGTTCAAATCGACTTCACCATGGGTGTCGCAAGGCACCGACACGCCCTGGCCTTGCGGAAGCAACGGCGCAAAGCACAACTGATGGTGTGCCGAGTCGTTTTGGGATGTCATGTGCATTCCCTGGTACAGAGCGGCAACCGGGTGTTACCAGGGCCCGTACCCCATGCCGCGGGCCCCGTATGCCTCGGGTCGCTCAGTCAAGGCACGGCCTCATCTTCTGCCTTTGCCCAGACGGTAAAGCGCTGCAAAGCGCCAGCAAACGCAGGTTTCTTGATGCTTCCGCTCTTCGGGGTGGTCTCGCCTTTTGCCCCATCGCCCTCTTGACGCGGGGAGCAGGCGCCCCATTCACCGCAGATCAAGCGGCTGATGGCAGGGCGTTGACGGCAGGCTGGCATGCCTGTTCGACAAAGCCCAGTTCTGGCAACGCTGGGCGAGCAGCGATAGGCAAATGCTCTGCGAATATGGCGTTGCGCGGTATCACCGACTTGTTGGCGCGCGGGGTGCTGGGCAGACTGCAAGGTTGCGGGGCGGAGCACGGGGTATGGGTTGGTCAGATAGGGCTGTTGCCTGTGTCTGGTGAGCTTGAGCAGGCAAAAGACAGGACATGACCCTGCCGACCCTTGCGGCCAAGATGCGAGCCAAAGATGCCGCCCCGGCGCTACCCCCGTGCAACAAGGGCTTTGCCACCACGCGCACGAGACCGCCAACGCAACTTTGCTTTTGAAGCCCCAGTTGTTTACGTTTCAGACACAAGCCCGGAGCAAGATTGGCTTTTCAACAAGCCAAGGAGTTCCAACATGCAATTCAAATCCATCGTGATCGCAGCAGTGGCGGCCACGCTTGCCTTGAGCTCTCTGTCAAGCTTTGCGCAGGCGTACGACAAGCGCGGCAAAGTGATCATCGTTCAGAAGAAGGACGACCAACGGAACGACCGCCGCGACAATTCTCGCGACCAACACGGCAAAGTGATCATCGTTCAGAAGAAGGACGAACAACGGAACGACCGCCGTGACAATTCTCGCGACCAACGCGCCAAAGATCAGCGGCAGTATTACTACAACGCCCGCGGCCCAGAATTCGTTCGTGGACGGGTGCTTCCGCGCGACCTGCGCACGCCCCAATATGTCGTTGTCAACCACCGTCAACATCGCTTGGCAGCTCCACCCCGTGGTCAGCAATGGGTGCAGGTCGGCGCCGACTATGTCTTGGTGGCCGTCGCCACCGGCATCATCGCCAGCATCGTCCTGAACCGCTGACTTTTAGATGCAGGGTGAAGGAGCCAGCCATTGAACAGCGCGCTGGCCTTTTTTTGTTCCATGCGCCCATGCCATCGTGTGGGCGTAGGGGTCATGTCTTGCCTTTTGCCCCTTGGCTTCCCCGCTCTTCGACTGTGAGCAAAAGGCAAGACCTGGTCCAGGGCTCCATGATCACCCTGTGCCGGATCGCGAAGTCAGCCCAATCGCCTGGCGCAGCAAGCGCTCGGAAAGGGCATGGTGTTCATCTGGCGCTGACACAGGCAGGCCAAACCAGTGCGGAATGGGTTCGGTAAATGCGAACTCGATGGCCTTGGCATGGCGCGTATCGCGGTTGACCGCAGTGTCCTGAAGCGAGCGCCACAAAGGGTCGAAGTCCATCAACGCGAGTTGCGACCTGGAAATGCGGATGGCACCCACGCTGCGCCAGGCATCGACGCAGCCGATCTCTGCAAAGTCGGGTGGTTGATCTGCCACAGGGCAACTCAGTTCTGCACGAAAGACATCGAAGAACGCGGCTTGCGCGCGCGCCGCTTGAAGGCACTTCATGCCGAAGGTTTCAACTTCTTCGACGGCACCGACCACGCGCGCGCCAAAGAACGAGCGGCCGAAGAAAGCCTCAAAGGCAACTTCGGTGCTCTGGGCCAAGTAGGCAAGCAACTCGGCGTGTGTCGGCAGGCGGTCACTGGGAAACGACCAGGCACGCTCCCACAATCCGTTCTTCGCGAATTGGCACGAGGCAGGGGCGGACACGAACGGCGGCATGCGATCTAGCATCGCCGAGCGCCATCAAAGCGGTTCATCTGGACCATGCTGAACCTGGTTGACAAAAGAGCTACTCTAAACCGCAGAGTTTTTCGGCTTTGTCCGCATCACTTGCCTGGTTTCAGTCGACCATCAAGGCGCGATTTGGGGTCAAGAGATTGGGGGGCTGGTTTTGCCATTTGCCCTTTGCTTCCCCACTTCCTGAATCACGGGCCAAACGCAACACCTCGCGACTGACCCTGGGCCCTTCCGGCGCTCTTTCGGTGCTCTTGGGGTCGAAAGCGCCAACCTTCACAAAGAAAGACCTAATGAAGACAACACCACCACCCACCCAGCTGAACTGGGACCACAAGCTGCAGGGCGCGCTGGCCGACCTCTGGATCGACGCGCGCAGCCAGGCGAGCGGCTTGGAGCAGGCGGCGATCGCGTCGCTGCAGCAATACGGCTTCGCGCTGGTGCGGGGCCTGGGCCCGGTCGATGCCGACCGCGATACCGCCCTCGACCGCGAGGTGATCGCCCCCTACCTCAACCGCTTCGGCGCCAAGCTGGGCACCATCACGCGGCAGAACAAGGCGGGCTCGCTGCTGGAAGACATTCGCGACTTTTCCGACACCGATGCCTTCGACAACCGCGGCTACCGTTCGCCGGGCGAGTTGTCGCTGCACACCGATCCGCCCACCCTGCTCGTGCTGCATTGCCTGGCGCCGGCGCGCTCGGGCGGCGAGAACCAGCTGGTCAACATCGAGGCGATTCACGACCACATCGCGGTGCAGCGGCCCGATCTGCTGCCGGTGCTGCAACGTGGCTTTCGCTATTGGGAGCCATCGGAAACCGAGCCCGGCGCAGGCGAAGCCTCCAGCTGGACCCGACCTATCCTGATGCAGCACAACGGCTGCGTCAGTTGTGTCTACTACCGCCCCTTTATCGAAGCCGCAGCCCAGGCGGCAGGCGAACCCCTTTCTGCGCTTGACGTACAGGCACTCGACTATTTCGACGCGCTGGCCAATTCGCCCCAGTTCCAGATTCGGCTGACGCTTGCCGCCGGCGAGAGCCTGGTGCTGCACAACCGCGCCGTCATGCATGCCCGCGCCGCTTACGAAGACTGGCCCGACGCGCACCGGCGCCGCCACCTGCTCAGGTTGTGGATCGATGCGCCCGCCATACGGCCATCGGCAGCGGAACACGAGTTGGGCGACTTTTTCGCGGAGGCTTAGGTCGGTTGGGTGGCGCTTTACCCATGGCAAGGTCGGCTTGGCGCGTTGCCCTGGGTTCCAGAGTCAGACGCCGCTTGGCTTGCCTCCACTGGCAGAGGAAAAACGCAAAACCGGCTTATGAAAGGCGCTGGGGCCTTTGGTTTGTCGGGGGGATTACCCAACGTGCTCCGGCGTTTTTCTGGCTTTTTCGCAGCACACATTGATGAACGGCAGCGGGGCGCCACTGGGCATCGGTTCGTCCATTTCAGAGAGCTCGAAAAGCCCGTATGCACCAAACTCGCGTTCGATCGACGCAGCGTCGTAGAAGTACATGGTCAGGCCTGGGAGTCTTTCGTACCAATCCTCGCCCAGCTTTGTCCCCTGGCCATACATCGAGGAAGCCTTCGAGATGACGGAGAAGACCATTAGCCCGCCGGGCGCCAGTTGTCGGTAGCAATCACGGATGAGTTTGGCGCGCCCTTGGGCATCCAACAGGTGGATGAGGGCGTAGCAGAAGATGCCGTCGAACGGCTCATGGTCGTAAGGCATGTTCGCGACCGATCCATGGTGAATGGGAAACTGAAAGCCGAGCTGCGAACGTGCGAGCGCAATCGCGGTGTCGGAAATTTCAATGCCCGTGACCGACATGCCGTGAACGAGGAACACCTGTGCGTTCCTGCCGTAGCCCACCCCCGGGATGAGAACCCGCTTGATGCCCATTCGAGCAAAGTAGTCGCTGGTGAAGACGGCCGACGCCGCCGGTGCCTCGCCCCACATGAGTTGATTCTCGGAGAAGGCTTTTTCCCAAAACTCGGTCATTTGTTGCATGGCTCCATGGGGACTCGGCACGCCGCAGCGTGGCCGGTCTCAAGATGATTTTGTCTCGACTTGCAGCAAGGCGGCCACCGACGTAGGCGTTCAGCATCGCCAGGCCAACCATAGCAAAGCCTGACAGCAGCAGCGCCTCCGCACCAGTGAACGACTTGTCGAGGGCCGCTGCAGGGCCAGGGCACAGAATGCGGTTTCGCCGTTTGCCCCCAGCCGAGACCACTGCACGACTCAGGTCCGATTCACGGTTGCTGCCGGATCTCAGATCGGCGCGTAGCTGCCGGTTCCACCCGGCCAGGCGGTTAACACATCGTAGCCCTCGGGCGTGACCGCCACCATGTGTTCCCACTGAGCCGAAAGCGAGCGGTCTTTGGTCACCACCGTCCACCCGTCGGGCAGGTGGCGGATGTCGCGTTTGCCGGCGTTGAGCATGGGTTCGATGGTGAACACCATGCCGGCTTGCAGCTTGAGCCCTTCGCCGCGCTGGCCGTAATGCAATACGTTGGGGTCGTCGTGGTAGACCTGCCCAATGCCGTGCCCGCAGAACTCGCGCACCACGCTGAAATGCTCGCGGTGGGCCACGGTTTGAATGGCGTGGCCCACATCGCCCAGCGTGGCGCCAGGTTTCACTGCTTTGATGCCGGCGAGCATGGCTTCGTAAGTGGTTTCCACCAGGCGCCGGGCCAATACGCTGGGCGCGCCCACAAAGAACATGCGGCTGGTGTCGCCGAACCAGCCGTCTTTGATCACGGCCACATCGATGTTGACGATGTCGCCTTTTTTCAGAATCCTCTCGGACGAGGGGATGCCGTGGCAAACCACCTGGTTGACCGAGGTGAGAATGGTCTTGGGAAACCCTTGGTAGCCCACGTTGGCGGGAATCACGCCCTGCACGTTCACGATGTGGTTGTGGCAGATCTGATCGAGCCGGTCGGTGCTCACGCCGGGCACCACGAAGGGCTCGATCATGCTGAGCACTTCGGCGGCCAGTTGGGCCGCCACCCGAGACTTTTCGATGTCTTCGGGGGACTTGATGGAAACGCCGCCGCGCGCCATCAGTGTTTCCCGGTTGCCGTTGCGCCGGGTTTGTTGAGCTCGCCCTTGGCGGCCATGGCGATGTCCAGGCCCCCTGCGAGTTCGGCGCGAATCAGCATCTGGCTGATTTCCCGGTGGTTCAGCTCGGGGTGCATTTCGGTCAGCATGCCGACCCGCATCCAGTGCTCTGCCTGTGCATTGATGGACCTGCTGAGCGCGCTGCCTGCGACCCTCAAATTTTCGTGCATCAGATCTGAAATTTTAACGATACCCATGCAATGCCTCCATATGAAACGTATATGTATTGTATATGTTTCATATAAGATCGATTTTACCGTTTTACCGTTTTCACTTGGTGCGGGAGCGACTCCCGCATGACGGCCAGGCAATCCATCGGGTGATGCCTGGGTGCATGGCGGTCATGGCTGGCGCAGGCTGAGGGTGAGGGTGAGGGTGATGGTTTGCGTTTGCACCGGGCTCGCACATATTTGGACCATATTTCGCCTCGATCATTGCAACTGGGCTGGGTCCATTCTTGTGCTGTAACCGCCGCACCTGAAAGCTCTGGCAGCGTTGGCCTGCTTTGTTCGAAGAAGGAAAATCAATGAGAGTTGCTGCATACGGCGTGGCGTTGGGTCTGGTTGGGGTTTTGGCTGGTTGCGCTGGCCCAGGTGGTCCTGGTGGCCCGGGTGGCCCAGGGGGACGCGGCGGTCCTGGTGGCCCGGGTGGGGCGCCGCAAGGTAAAGACAAATGCCAGGCCTTGGCGCAGGGGCCGGGCCACACGCCCAATGGACCGTTGAGCAATGCCGACTTCAACCGCGATGGCACGGTTACTCAGGCCGAGTTGACGCGCTTTATGTGCGATGGGGAATACCGACGGGTCACCATACTGGCCTATTTTGACCGGTTCGATGCCGACAAGAACGGCACGCTCAGCGACCGCGAATTCGCCAAGGTCG
Source organism: Hydrogenophaga sp. PAMC20947 (assembly GCF_004795855.1). Lineage (NCBI taxonomy): Bacteria > Pseudomonadati > Pseudomonadota > Betaproteobacteria > Burkholderiales > Comamonadaceae > Hydrogenophaga > Hydrogenophaga sp. PAMC20947. The sequence continues at coordinate 2,936,372 of NZ_CP039252.1, read as the reverse complement.
ACCCACCATGGTCGTTCAATGGTGTGGATGCCAATGCCGACTGCGTGGTCACCCGGGCCGAAGTGGCAGCGTACGCCGATCAACCTGGCCGCAGCTACCGCAAGATGGGACTTGCCAAGTTCTTTGAGGATGTCGATACGGATCACGACGGCTCAGCGACACCGGCTGAAATTGAAGCCGCTCATCAAAGCGGTTTGCTGGCCCGTTGAAGGCCCGCTGGTTGTCGAGCACTGACCCCGTTGTACGGGGTGCCCGGTGCATGCGGTTCAGTGGCCAGTGCGAGCAGCGTGGTGTGGTGTGGAGCGCAGTGGCTTGCTCTTCTTTGGCTGAGCCTTCGAGATCTTGTTTTGCCTTTTGCCTGACCGCAGCCGGAAATGGCAAAAGACAAGACAAGACGACAAGACAAAATCTGCCTCTTGGGGCTGCTGAGAACGAACCGTTTACCATGGGCGCTGGGCCGAGCTTCTGCTTCGCGCCCGCATGAGCGCCCGAAGCGGCGCGGCAAACGACCCGTTTGCAGACCCAATACCCCCACCCACGTACCCCCTGGCCCCTGCGGTCTTTGCCGCCGGGGCGGGCTCATAGACCTTGGCCATCGATTTCCGGTGCGTGGCCAGACGCTGACGCTTGCCGTCTGGCCACCGCTGAAAGAGAGTTCCCTTTTTTGAAGACAGAGAAGTCAGAGATATCCAGTTTGGTGCTGGGCCGCCATGCCAACGGCGCGCCCTATGGAAAAGCGCAGGAATGGTGGCCGCCGCCTGGCGGTGGATCGCCTTTGATTGCTTTTCCACCCAACACAACAGACTGGATTTCCCATGACAGAACACGATCTATCCGTTCGTGCAGACACCTTGCTCGTGACCTGGGCAGACAAGACCTCGACACCATTCCCTACCATTTGGCTTCGTGACAACTGCCCCTCCGGGCTGCACCCGCAGACGCGCGAGCGCGTACTGGATTTGCTCGCGCTCGACGATGCACCCGTGCTGTGCGCGGCGCAGCTTGAGGCAGGCTGTGCGGTTTTAAGCTATGCCGATGGCCATGTCAGCCGCATGCCGCTGCCCTTGCTGAGCGCCAACCGGCCTGGCCAACAGGCAGCAGACCCCGCCGCCATTGCAGCGCAGCTTTGGCGATCCGACCTGGGGGCGTCTGGCCTCCCGCGCTGCCCAGCCGCGCCCCTGATGGTGGATGACCCGGCACTCAATGCGTGGATGCAGGCGACCGCTGCCTTCGGACTGAGCATTGTCGAAGGCCTCGAGAACCGGGTTGGCGCGGGCATTGATGTGGCCGAACGGGTGGGGTTCCTGAGGAAAACCAACTTCGGCACCACGTTTGAGGTGATCAACAAGCCTGAACCGAACAACCTGGCCTACACCGCCATCGCCTTGCCTTTGCACACGGATTTGCCCAACCAGGAGGTTCCGCCGGGGTACCAGTTCCTGCATTGTCTGGCCAACGAGTCAACGGGTGGCGGCTCGGTGTTTGCGGACGGTTTTGCCATGGCAGAAGACCTGCGGGTTGAAGATCCGGACGCCTTTCGCCTGCTGTGTGAGGTGCCCATACCGTTTCGGTTCCACGATGCAGAGGCCGACATTCAGGTGTACAAGCCCGTGATCACGCTGGATGGAGCCGGTGAGGTGATCGAGATCCGCTACAACGCCCACCTGGCGGGCATCTTTGACATGCCAGCCGAAATCATGTCGGTTTTTTACCAGGCTTACCGCGCGTACATGGCGAAGACCCGGGATGAAAAATACCGCTTGGTGCTCAAGCTGAAGGCCGGTGAAATGGTTGTGTTTGACAACAGGCGCGTTCTGCACGGGCGCGATGCCTTTGATCCCGCCTCGGGGCTTCGGCATCTGCAGGGTTGTTATGTGGACCGCGGCGAGTTCGCTTCGCGCTTGCGATTGCTGTCGCAGGCAAAGGGCCTGGCGCGGTCCTGAGTCGCTGCACCGGTTGTTCATCTCAGGCGTCTGTGGCCCACCCAGGATCTTGGGCTTTCTCCGCATGCGGGACCTGGCATTGCAAAGCTTTGGGTTCAGAGCCAAGGCCTTGCTTTTTGCCGTCGAAGCCGCGCTCCGCGCCTCTTTCCTTGGCCCAACGCAGCGGCTGTTGGGTATCGGGTATCGGGCCTCCCGTCGGTTTGATCCACTGACCCGCGCCTCGCGCCCATCTCGCAACCCGCTCAGCCGCAAGCCCGATCCCCGTCGTGAGGTGTTGTCCTACGGCCAGGCACAACTTGCTCCGACTGCCGCCGAAGGGTCTACCGCAGACACTGGGTCATCGGATGAAAAAAGACACCCCGATACCTCTTTCGAACCCACCAAAGGAATGACATGAACAAGGATCAAGTTGAAGGCGCCACCGAGCAAGGCAAGGGCAAACTCAAAGAAGCTGCGGGCGACCTGACCGGCAACAAAAGCCTCGAGGTTGAAGGCGAAGTTGATCAGGTCAAAGGCAAGGTTCAAAAGAACTATGGCGATGCCAAAGAAGACCTCAAGGACACCATCGACAAGCTCTGATCGGCTGTTCAAACAGCCCTGCAAGTTGAATGGCTGACAGGCCCCTGGGGTCTGTCAGCCATTCTTGCGTGCGTGCCTCAAGGGTGCCCCGTGGGCGCGCAATGCCCGAATTACTTCTCGAGCTTGAGGAAGTAATCGAAGATGTCCGGCACGTTGCCGTTGCCCATGCCGGCATCAAAAGCGGCCTGGAGGTTGGCCGAAGTGCCCTCGGCAATCTGTGCCCGCGTGCCCAGGTCTTTGACCATCTCCAGAAAGTAGCCGAGGTCCTTGTTGGCGTTGGCGATGGAGAAGCCCAGGTCGCTCACACCGTCCACGGCGTAGTTCTTGCAGAATTTCATGAACGGTGAGTTCGACGGGCCGGTCGACATGATGTCAAACAGCTGCTGGCGGTCGACGCCGGCGCGGTCGGCCACGGCGAACGCTTGTGACATGGCGCAGACGGTGGTCATGCCCATGAAGTTGTTGATCAGCTTGGTGGTGTGACCGGCGCCGAGTGCGCCCAGGTAGAAAACATTTTCGCCCAGCACGTCGAGCACGGGCTTCACCTTGTCGAAGGTGGCCTGTTCGCCTGCGGCCATGATGTTGAGCTTGCCGTCTTTGGCATGGGCGGGTGTGCGGCCGAGGGGTGCGTCGACCATGCCCGCGCCTTTTTTGGCCAGATCGGCGCCGATTTTGCGGGTAGAGGCCGGGATCGAGGTGCCGAAATCGATCAGCACGGCGCCTTCTTTGATGCCGGCCAGGATGCCGTCTTCACCGTAGACCAGCTTTTCGACCACGGCCGAGGTGGTCAGGCAGAGCATCACGATGTCGCAGGCTGCGGCCAGTTCGGCGGGCGAGTTGGCCACGGTAGCGCCACGGGCGACAACGGCCGCGACGGCTTCCTTGTTGAGGTCCATCACGACCGGCTCAAAGCCGTTCTTTTGCAGGCACTCAACCATGTTGCCGCCCATGAGACCGAGGCCGATGAAGCCGATGACTGGTTTTTTCATATGCAATTCCTAAAGAGGGGGTGGGTGGAACGCCATGTGCGGTGAAACACACTTTGTTTTTGAATGAAGAGTGAAGGACGAGGGTGTGACGACAGCATTTGGCCGTCCCTCACGGGTTAATGCCGTGCGGTACCACCATCGACTTGAAGGGCTTCGCCTGTGGAGAACGGGGCTGCATGTGGCGCAGCGCCTCGCGACAGTTCAGAAACACACCAGTCGATTTGAGTGACTTGCCTTGGGCCCATGCCTGAGACGTCGGGGCTCATCTTTTGCGGATTCCCCTTATCAGCGGCACCAGGAGTGTGATGAAGGCGACCGACAACAGACCGGCCGTGATGGGGCGGGTGTACAAAAAGTCGTAGCTGCCGCTGGACAGTGCCAGGGAGCGGCGGAAACTGCTCTCGGCCATGGGGCCCATGATGAGGGCCAGCACCACAGGCGATGCCGGGAAGTTGGACCGCTGCATGAAATAGCCGATCACACCGGCGACCAACATGATGCCGACATCGAACATGCTGTTGTTCAAGGCATAGGTGCCCACAATGCACAGCACCATGATGGTGGGCGTCAGGATCGACTTGGGGGTTTGCAGAATGCGGCCAATGAAGCGGAAGCTGGAGAAGCCCAGGATCAGCATCACCACGTAGCAAAACAGCATGCCGGCAAACAGGGTGTAGACCATGTCGCCATGTTCCTTGAACAGCATGGGGCCGGGTTGCAGGCCCTGCAGCGTCAACGCGCCCAGCATGACGGCGGTGACGGCGTCGCCCGGAATGCCCAGGGTCAGCATGGGCAGCAAGGCCCCGCCGGTGCAGGCGCTGGCGCCGGATTCGCAGGCCGCCACCGCTTCGAGTTCGCCTTTGCCATAGTTTTCGGGCGTTTTGCTGAAGCGCTTGCCTTCGCTGTAGGCCACAAAAGCCGCAATGTCCGCTCCGGCGCCGGGAATGGCGCCGATGGTGGCGCCCAGTCCGGCAGAACGCATGACCGTTCCAAAAAGTCGTCTGCAGTCTTTCAGTGAGGGAATCATCTCGGTGATGATGGTTTTCTGCGTGCTCAACAGGTTGCTTTCGGCCATGGATTTGAAGGCCTCGGACGCGGCAAACAAGCCAATCATCACGGGAATGAAGGGCACGGTCATCAGCTCATTGAAGCCACCTGTGAAGCGGGGGAACCCGCCCATCGGGTCCAGGCCCACGGTGGAAATCAGCAGGCCAATAAAGCCGGCGATCAAGCCTTTGAGCAAGGACTCGCCAGCGATGCTGGCAATGATGCTGAGACCAAAAACAGCCAGGGCAAAGGTTTCAGGCGCGCTGAATTCCAGCGCAAACCCGGCCAGTACTGGTGCCATGAACACCAGCAAGATGATGCTGAGGAAGCCGCCAATGAATGAAGAGATGGTGGCTGTTCCCAAGGCGAGGCCGGCTTTGCCTTGGAGCGTTAGCGCATAGCCGTCCATGGCGGTGGCCGCGGCCGCCGGGGTGCCGGGAATGTTGAGCATGATGGCGGTGATCGAGCCGCCGTAGATGCCGCCGAAGAACACGCCCGAGATCATCAACAAGCCGGGAACGGGGTCCATGCCAAAGGTGAAAGGCAGCAAGATCGCCACCCCCATGGTGGCGGTGAGGCCGGGCAGGGCACCGATCACGATGCCCAGGGCGACGCCCAGCACAGACAGCAACAGCGCCAACGGTTGGTTCAGCAGGGCACCAAACCCTGAAAACAGCATATTCAGTTCTTGCATGGATCAATTTCCGGAAAGGGTGCGCGTTGGGCGCTTATTCAAACCAAGCGCCCTTGGGCAGGGGAACACCCAGGCCGAGGGAAAAAACAGCGTAGAGAACGCCTGCGATGGCGATGGCCAAAACCCCGTTGAGCCACCAATTGAGGCGACCCAGCAAACGCATCATGAGGGTCAAAAAGAGGGTCACTGACAAGCCATAGCCCGCAATGGGAATCAGCCAGGTGCAGCCGATGCTCAGCAGCACGCCTAAGAGCGTGCGAAGCGGGCGGGTGTCTGCTGCAGGGGTGTTCACAACGGGGGCGCGAAGCTTTTGCCAAAACAGCAGAGCGCACAGCAGCATCAAAATGCTGGCGTAAATGAGGGGGAAGCGGGCGGAACCGATGTCGGTCTCCAGCGAGGTACTGGGGAAGCTGTAGGACACGGCGATGGCGGCTGTCGCCACGCCCGTGAGCAGGACTGTGATCACGAGATCGGCGCGTCGATCTGCGGGTGAAATGCTGGCGGACGATGGGGTGTGAGTCGGTTGCATGACTGGCCTGTTCTGTTTTTGTTTTTGTATTTTTTTTGAGAGAGAACGCGCACCTGTTCCCAGCACCCTGGGTGCGCGTCAATGGCCGGCCTTTACTTGGCCATGCCCAGCTTGGTCATCAGCGTCTTGAAGCTGACGTTGTCGGCGTCAATGGTCTTCTGGAACGCGGCTGCGTCCTGGTAGGCGTAGGTCATGTTCATCTTGATCAAGGCAGCTTTGTAGTCAGCGTCTTCGGCGATCTTGGCTGTAGCAGCGCGAAGAGCGTCTTGTGCTTCTTTGGGCGCTTTCTTGTTGACGACAATGCCGCGCCAGGTGCCGACGCTCAGATCAATGCCTTTTTCTTTCAAGGTAGGAACCTTGTCAAACGAGGGCAAGCGTTGGTCGGACATGACCGCGAGGATCTTGACTTTGCCAGACGCGACATGGTTCGACACCTCGGCTGCGCTCACGGTTACTGCTTCAATGTGGCCGCCCAACAAGGCCGCAATGGCGGGGTTGGCGCCGTCATAAGGGATGTGGTTGAACTTGACGCCGGTTTTGTCGCTCAGCGCTTCCGCGGCAAGATGCCAGATGGCGCCGGTGCCGGAGTTGCCGACGCGAATTTTTCCCGGATTGGCTTTGGCATAAGCCATGAATTCTTCAACGGTTTTCCAGGGTGCATCGGCACTCACGGAGATGGCGCTGGGCTCGGCGCTCAGGCGGGCAATGGGCGCAAAGTCTTCGGCTTTGAACGAAGCCAGACCCATGTGCGGCAACATGGTCAGCTCGACCGTGCCCATGCCGATTTTGTAGCCATCGGGGCGGCCGATGATCATTTCCGAGAAGCCCAGTGCGCCTCCAGCCCCTGGTTTGTTGATGACACCCATGGATTGCGGCAAGTACTTTTTGGCGATGTCTGCAAACGTGCGCGCGAGCAAGTCGGTTCCGCCGCCTGGCGAGTAGGGCACGACGAGTTCGATTGGCTTGGTGGGGTATTCAGCGTGGGCCGAGACACCGACCAGCGTGGCCGACAGCACCGTGGTGACGCAGAGAATGCTTTTGACGAGGCGCGGTAAAGATTGAATGCTTTTCATGGATGTCTCCTGGGGTTGTATGAATTCTTGAGAAAACGGTCGCGGTGGCAATCGGCGATCTGAAAGGGTCGCCTAGGGGAATGCTTCAAGGGTTTGTCGGTGGGGCTCCTTGTTAAGAAGAAAACGAAATTGCTTGTTGGTCATCGTTGGTGGCGGGGTCGGGCTGGCCATCTGGTCGGCCAGGGCCTGACGGATTTCAAAGGTCGCGAAACCCCCATGCGGCAATGCGGTGGCCTTGCGCTGTGCCCCTACAAAGGTTTGCAGACACGAATCTTTTGAGCTGGATTTCAGCCGATTTCCGCCATTTCGTGAAACCGGTTTCAGTTGATTGTAAAAATCAACCGGCGCTCTGCAATCATGGAAAACCCTAGGGTTCGGTGGGTGGGTGGGTCAGCGAACTGCCCCGGCGGATCAGCTCGCCTGACAGCAAGATTTGTCGCGGAGGGGGCTGTTGCCCTTTCAGGCGCTCGATCAAACAGCTGGCTGCGATATGGCCCAGTTCACCCGTCGGCTGGGCGATGGTGCTGATGCCTGGCCCGATGTAGGGTGCCCATTCGGTCTCGTCGATGCCGACCAAACCGATGTCCATTCCCAGGCGAAGATTCAGACGCGCCATGGACGCGACAACGCGCAGCGATGTGACGGCGTTGCTGGTGATCACGGCCGCTTGGCAGCAGGGCGCGCTGGCGTAAAGGGTTCGCAAGCCCTCGTCCAGCCCTTCGCCCTGCCGGGCTGAGTTTTCAAGGGTTCGACCGGTCAGCAGCGGGTCAACTTCTCGTTGTTCCTTGATCCAACGGTGAAACGATGAAGCCCGTTCCTCCCGTGTGCTCACGCCTTTCACTGACTCTGTGACATAGAGCATGTGGCGGTAGCCTTGAGCCACCAAATGCTCAATGGCCAACCGCATGGCGCCAGCGTTGTCGAGTGACACAAAATCCACCTGCAGATCCTGGTGGCGCCGGTCAATCAGCACCACAGGTTTGCCTTGGCTCATCGCGTTGGCGGCTGCACCGCCGTCATGGCCCAGTGTGTTGAGAATGAAGCCTTCCACTTGGTAGGTCGAGAGGGCTTCAATGGCCTCTTGCTCGCGGGTGTCATCGTCAGCCAGGTTGAACAGCATGATCAGATAGCCTGCTTGCTGGCACACCTTTTCGGCGCCGCGCAGCAACGCGATGGAGAAGGGGTTGCTGGCATCGGCCACCACCAGTCCGATCAGTTTTGTGCGCCCCCGCTTGAGGGCTTGTGCCATGGGGCTTGGGCTGTAGCCGAGTGCGGCAATGGCCACCTCGACGCGCGTGGCAATGTCTTTGGAGAGCAGCCTGTCCCGGTGGTTGAGGAAGCGGGACACCGTGGCTTTGGATACCCCGGCAGTCCGCGCAACATCGGCGATTGTGGCTTTGGCAAGGGGGGGCGACGGTGCTGCATTTTTCATCGCTGGATCTCGCATTTGTCTCTTTTTTTGTGATTTTATGAAACCAGTTTCAGCAATATCGTAGCACCGACACCGTGTATTCAATCGGCGCGCGCAGCCATGGTTTGATTCCCCTGAAGTCTCTTGATAGAACTTCATGAGGGGTTTTGCATCTGAGCATGGCCTGAGCTTGCCGGTGGCATACGGGCGTAAAAATGCCAGTTCAGCGGGATGAACCCTAAAGCTTTTTGGACTTCGGCGCTTGAGTGGCCTGGGTCTGGCCGACGGCGCTTTTTTGGCGCCGCTGCATGGGCCACCCGTTCGTTGTGAGCCTGGGCGCTTTCTTGATCCCACGGCCTGTTTGAACGTGGACTTCAGAGGTAAAGACCGCCTTCCCTTTTGCCTACCCGCGTCCGGAAATGACGAAAGACAAGACGAGGCCTGACACCGAACTTGCTTTGCGGGCACCGGCGCTTGAAGAGAGCAGCCTGACGGTGTTCACCGCATTTCATGTGCTTGAGTGGTGCCCCATGGGTTGGGGCTTCACTCTGGGAGCTGGATGTTTGCGCGACATGACGCAACAGGACTCCGGTGGGATCGGGCGGGTGTTTAGACCTGGCCTGAGGCTTCCTCCCTGCGTCCTTTGCAAGCCACGCAGTGCTCGGTCTGCGGCTCGATCTGCAGTCGCTCGAAGGGGATGTCACAGCCGCATTCACTGCATTGCCCGTAGCTGCCGTCGGCCATCGCCTTGAGCGCGCGATCGATGCGGGTGATGTCGGTTGCATCGAGGTCGGTCAGGGTCTGGTCCACTTCGCGGGTCACGTTGCGCTGCACCATGCCGCCTTCGTCGCTGGTGGGCGGCGTGAGGTTTTCTCGGTTCTGCTGCATCTCCAGCTGCAGTTCTTCGCGGCGTTTGAGCAGCAAGGCTTTGAGTTCATCGCGCTGGGCGGAAGTCAGGGGTTGGCTCATTGGAGTCCTCTTTTGAATGGGTTGGGGGGGACGATGCGCTGCGTGCAAGCGCGGGGCACCCGTTCAATGACAAGCCTACCAGCTTCGTCGCCAGGGAAAACAGGCCGCTGCACCTATTTCAACCCGGGCAACGCCGGTGAAGTTGCGATCCCCTTCAGCGCGCCCCGGTCGATCGCCGATACCCGGTCCTGCCGCGGCGGCTTGCCCGCACTCGGGGCAGATACCCCCAAACCGCATGGGCGCCTGGCGCCGATCACGGGACGTGGCGCACGAGTTTTTGGATCACCATTCGGTCTTGGCCCTCTCTGTGGAGCATGGTGGTTTCGACGCTGAAGCGGCACCGCTCGCCGGCGGGCGTGATGATCGACAGGTCGTTGACATCGGCGGCGGAGGCCATGCGGTGTCTTGCATAGGCCGGGCCCTGTTGGCGCGGGGGCAGGCGGGTGGTGATGAACGCTTCGATGCTTGCGGCGCCGTGGATCTCGCCGAAGGGCGATGCCGTGGACCAGGTTGCTTGCGGATGCAACAGCGCGGCGGCGGCGCTGCCGTCTCGCCTGTCCACGCCATCGAGAAACCGCATCAAGAGCGATCGCTTGGAGTGGCGGGCGGCAAAGCTGGTGTGCAGCAAGGTGTGTGCCTCAGCGGAGTTCGGGTGTTTCAACTGCGTTGAATACAGTTTCTGAACGTCCTGGTTTTCGTGCGACCGCCGCTTCGGCGCCTGTTTGTCGATCGCGTAAATGGCTTTCATGCGTTTTTCAAGAATCAGGGGATCCATGGACTTGGGCTCGCCGCCCCCGCCCAGGCAACCCCCCACACAAGCCATGACCTCGATGGCCACGAAGGCCTGCCGCCAGGCGTCGTCTTCGAGCAATTCCTGTGCAGCGGCGATGCCATTGCAGATGGCGACCCGGCCCAGCCCGGGCACTTCGGCGGTTTTCACCACCTTGTCCACGCCTCGCAGTTGGTGCCACTCCAGCGGCAGGGTGCTGGCTTGGCCGAGGAAGTGCGCTGCGGTGCGCACCATCGCCTCCATGACGCCACCCGATGCGCCGAAGATTTGGCCGGCTCCGGTGCTTTCGCCGAGGGGGTTGTCGAACGCGCCGTCGTCCGGCAATGCACCAAAGGCGATGCCACGCGCCCGGATCATTTTGGCCAGTTCGCGCGTGGTCAGTACGTGGTCCACATCGCCGGCCATATCGGGCCGCCGGGCTTCGTCCTTCTTGGCCGTGCAGGGCATCACGCTGACCACATAAGGCTCGGCTTCGCCACTCGCGAATGCAGGGCCCAGCGTGCTCGCGAAGACGCCGCGCTTGGTCATGGCGCCGTGCATTTGCTGCGGCGATTTGGTGGTGCTCAGGTTGGGCAGCAGATCGGGCCGGTTGATCTCGACCCAGTTGACCCAGCCCGGGCAGCACGACGTGAAGAGGGGCAGCCTTTGCCCGTCTTTGAGCCGTGTCATCAACTCGGTGCCTTCTTCCATGATCGTCAGATCGGCCGCAAAGTTGGTGTCGAAGACGTGGTCAAAGCCCAGTTGCCGCAGCGCATTGATCATGCGGCCCGTGCTCACGGTGCCGGGTTCCATGCCGAATTCTTCGCTGATGGCCACACGCGTTGCCGGCGCCACCTGCACCACGGAGACCCGCCTTCGGGCATCGAGGGTATGGAGCACCTCATGCCAGTCGGGCGCTTCGATCAACGCGCCGACGGGGCACACCAGCGTGCACTGGCCGCAGGAGATGCAGTTGGTGTCGGCCAGCGATTGGTTGAAAACGGTGACGGGCAGGCGGTCAGACCCATGCCCTGCGAACCCGATCACGTGTTGGCGTTGTCCCGCATCGCCACAGGCATCTGCACACAGGCCGCATTCAACGCACTTCGACAGATCGCGCCAGATGCTCGGCGAGGTGTGGTCCGTCAGGTGGCGCTCGGGATGTTCGGGCGAGCCCAGAGGCACAAACTCAAATGCATTCACCACCGGGTAGTCGCTGGCCAGCCCTTGCAACTGGCAGGAGCCGTTGGCTTCGCACCGCATGCAGTCGTTCGGGTGCCGCGCCAGCAGCCACTGCATGTTGGTTTCGCGGAAGCTTCGCAGGGCTTCGGAGTCGGTCGTGACACGGCTGGCCTCTTTTGCCCGCGTGGCGCACGCCGGTTGGGGTTGTGCCTCGCCTTCGACTTCCACGAGACACATGCGGCACACGGCGCGCGAGGGCAGGCGGGGATAGTGGCAAAGCGTTGGCACATGCACACCGGCCTGGTGGGCGGCATCGAGCAAGGTTGACCCTTCGTCAACCTCGATAGACCGCCCGTTCACTGTCAGATGGATCATGGCGTCCTTGTCGTGAATGGCTCCTGTCGGGAGCGTGGTCTGGCATTGGAGATCCCTGCCTCGCTTCAGAAAGCATAGGCCGAAACGGGCCATTGATCCAGCGCGAAGACAGCCCTGCCATCAAACCCAACCACAGGCAAGACCAGTCCCCAGGCATCTGTAGCTGACCCAGAACGCCGCAAGCAATGGCCTTGGGGTCTTGCCTGGCCTCTTGTGGCGGGGCATCCGGAAAACGGCTAACTTTGATAAGCTCCAAGGCTATTGGCGCCGCAATGGGCTTCAATGCTGGCGGCGGTGGCTGTTGCCGTCAACGGCCGGGCGCCCAAGCCTCCTATTTTTTTGTCTACACATTCCTCACCATGACATTCATTCAACGTAGAACCGCGCTGCTGCTGGTGGGCTCATTGGCCGTTGGCGGCGCTTTTGCGCAGGCGGGCGCGCCGGTGCGCGTGGGTTCCAAGATCGACACCGAAGGCAAGTTGCTGGGCAACATGATCGTGCTGGCGCTGGAGGCGAATGGCATCAAGACTGAGAACAAGTCTGGCCTGGGCAACACCAAGGTGATGCGCGGCGCCCTGACCGCCGGTGAGATTGACCTGTACCCCGAGTACACCGGCAACGGCGCCTTCATTTTTGGCGAAGAGTCCAACCCGGTCTGGAAAGACGCCAAGGCGGGCTACGAGCGCGTGAAGGTGCTGGACTTTGAGAAAAACAAAATCGTGTGGTTGGCGCCATCGCCCGCCAACAACACCTGGGCGATTGCCATCCGCAAAGACGTCGCCACGCCCAACAAGCTGGCCACGCTGGACGACTTGGGCCAGTGGTTGGGCAAGGGCGGGCAGTTCAAGCTGGCAGCCTCAGCCGAGTTTGTGGAGCGCTCGGACGCGCTGCCGGCTTTCCAGGCCGCTTACAACTTCAAACTCAAGCCCGAGCAATTGCTGACGCTCGCTGGTGGCGACACGGCGGTGACGATTCGCGCAGCGGGTGAAAAAACCTCAGGCGTGAACGCTGCCATGGCTTACGGCACCGATGGCGCGGTGGCCGCGCTCGGCTTGGTGATTCTGGACGACCCCAAAGGCGTGCAGCCCATTTACGCCCCGGCGCCCATCGTTCGCGAAGCGGTCCTCAAGCAAAACCCCAAGATTGCTGACGCTTTGGCGCCGGTGTTCAAGCTGCTGGACGGTCCCACGCTGCAGAGCCTGAACGCCAAGATTCAGCTGGAAGGCCAAGACGCCAGAAAAGTGGCCTCGGACTTCCTGAAGTCCAAAGGGCTGTTGAAATAAGCCCGGCGGTGACGCCGCACCGGGGCCGCCATGACGTTGGCTAGTGCCCTGCACCCCGCCGCGCCACCCCGTTGGCGCGCGGCGCAAGCGGCCCTTTCGCTGATGGCTGTGGGCGCTTTGTGGAGCCTGCCGCTGGTGCGGGTGGCCCCGAACCGGCTGGTGTCGGGCGAAGCGGTGTCTTTTTTTGCCCTTTTACATGGCCCCGTCTGGGGCTTGGCCGCCTTGTTGATGGCCCTGCTGGGGCTCTCACTGTTGCCTGCCAGGCGGGTCACCCTGTGGCTCACCGTGGCGGCGGCCATCGGTTTGGTGGTGGGCCTGGGTGCTTTTGCCGCCAGCCAGGCCACCCAGGGGGTGACGGCCGAAAACCCGTTTGGCCGCACCTCGCTGGGCAGTGGCTTGTGGCTGGCCTGGCTGCTGTTGGGCCTGGTGCTGGCCGACGCCATGCAAACCCTGCGCGCGGGCACGCTGACCCGACTCGGCGTGGCGGCCATGGCCTTGTTGCCGCTGGCGTTTTTGCTGGCCAGTGGCGCTGCCGATGAGCTGTCCATCATGAAGGAATACGCCAACCGCGACGAAGCTTTCTGGGCGGCCATCACGCGCCACGGGCAGATCGTGGGGCTGGCGCTTTTCTTCACCCTGGCCGTTGGCCTGCCGCTGGGCTGGGCCACGCACCGCTATGCAGCCGCGGCGCGGGCGATGTTCCCGGTGCTCAACATCATTCAAACCATTCCCTCCATTGCCTTGTTTGGCCTGCTGATGGCGCCGCTGGCCTGGCTGGCCGCGAGCTGGCCGGCACTGGGCCGCGCGGGCATCAGTGGCGTGGGCTTGGCACCCGGCGTGCTGGCCCTCATGCTGTACAGCCTGCTGCCCGTGGTGCGCGGCACGCTGGCCGGACTGGCGCAGGTGCCTTCGGCGGTGACGCAGGCGGCGCAGGGCCTGGGGTTTTCACAAGGCCAGCTGTTTTGGCAGGCGCAGGTGCCGCTGGCGCTGCCGGTGGTGCTGGGCGGCGTTCGCACCGCCAGCATTCAGGCCGTGGGCCTGGCCGCCGTGACGGCACTGATCGGCGCGGGGGGCCTGGGCAGCCTGATGTTTGAAGGCTTGTTCAGCAGCGCCCAGGACCTGGTTTTGCTGGGCGTTGTGCCCATCGTTGTGATGGGCGCGCTGGTGGATGGCGTGTTCAAAGGACTGATCCGGTTGACCCGGCCGGCCACCCCTTCTATGGAGTTTTTGCGCCGTGATTGACATTCGCAACGTGTCCAAAATCTACGCTCATGCGGCCGATGCTCCCAAGGCGCTGGACGGCGTGAGCCTGCACATAGCACGCGGTGAGCTGGTGGTGCTGATTGGCGCCTCGGGTTCGGGCAAATCGACGCTGCTCAAGATGATCAACCGCATGGAGCAGCCCAGCACCGGCACCGTGTCGCTGGACGGCCAGGACATCGCGCAGCAGCCGGTGCGCGACTTGCGCCTTCGCATGGGCTACGTGATTCAGTCGGTGGGGCTGTTCCCGCACTGGACGGTCGCGCGCAATATTGGTGTGGTGCCGACCATGCTGGGCTGGCCACCCGAGCGCATTGCCGCCCGCGTGAACGAGTTGCAGACCCTGTTTGACCTGGACCCCGCCACCTACGGTCCGCGCTATCCGCACCAGTTGTCGGGCGGCCAGCAGCAGCGCGTGGGCGTGGCGCGCGCGCTGGCGGGCGACCCGGAGGTGCTGTTGATGGACGAGCCCTTTGGCGCGCTGGACCCGCTCATACGCGCCGCTTTGCAAGACGAGGTGAAGCGCATTCACCAGGCATCGGGCAAGACCATCATCATGGTGACGCACGACATCGACGAGGCGCTGCGCCTGGGCACAAAAATTGTGTTGATGGAGCAGGGCCGCATTGCGCAGGTGGGCACGCCGCTGGCGCTGCTGAGCCAGCCCGCCAACGACCGCGTGGCCGATTTTGTGGGACGCAGCGATGTGGGCATCAAACTGCTGTCCCTGCACCGTGCGGGCAGCCTGGCGCGCGCCGGGGCGGCCCAGCCCGTGCCCACATTGGCGGCCAGCGCCTCGCTGCGCGAAGCCGTCTCCATCATGGCCTTGCACGGCTGCGCCACGCTCAATCTCACCGACGACTCGGGCGCCCCTGCCGGGTTGTTGTTGGCGGCCGACCTGTTCAATCGGTCGGCTGTGGACGCCCCTCATGGTTGAACCGGGCCCCGCTTGGTGGCGTGACAAGCTGCTGTGGGCCGCGCTGCTGCTGGCGGTGTTGGTGATGGGCCTGCCGCACAGCGAGCCGCTGTTTGCCCACCTGTTTCCCCAACTGGAGCGCCCGGTGTACCGCCAGGAGCCGTTCACGCAACTGCTGTGGCAGCACCTGCTGTTGGTGGGCGTGTCCGGCGCGGCCTCGGTGCTGGTGGGCACGCTGGCTGGGATCTGGGTGACCCGGCCCTGGGGCAAAGCCTTTCGGCCCGTGGTGGAGACGCTGGTGTCCATGGGGCAGACACTGCCGCCGGTGGCGGTGCTGGCGCTCGCCGTACCCGCGGTGGGTTTTGGCGAGCTGCCCGCCTTGATGGCATTGGCGCTGTATGGCTTGCTGCCGGTGGTGCAGGGCACCATCACGGGCCTGGAAGCCGTGCCAGCCCCGGTGTTACAAGCCGCCAATGGCATGGGCCTGACACCGTGGCAGCGCCTGACTCAAGTGGAGGGGCCGCTGGCCTTGCCGGTCTGGCTGTCGGGTGTGCGCACGTCGGTCATCATCAACATTGGCACGGCAGCCATTGCCTCCACCGTGGGGGCGAAGACGCTGGGCTCACCCATCATTGTGGGTTTGAGCGGCTTTAACACCGCTTATGTGCTGCAAGGCGCGGTCGTGGTGGGCATGCTGGCCGTGGTGGTGGACATGGGGTTTGAGCGGCTGGCACAGCGCGTGAGGTGGGCGCACTGAATGAGAGCCGTTGCCGGCTTTTCGCCACCATACGGCGGCGTCAAACGGGCGGATTGCTGAGCCAGCCTGACGTTGACATCGAACCCATTCAGCCAGGCAAACCCAACCAGAGCGCCTGTGCCGAACGGTTCAGCTACACCGACCGCTCGGAGGTGCTGGATGGCGGTGTGTTCGACGCCCTGGAAAAAGTCAGAGACCTGACGCTGATGGGGGTTGCACCATGGCGGCAACCACCGGGCAGGCGATTTCTTGAACAGGATTCCGCCCGCCTCTGCACCGCGCCGCCCCCGATTTGAGCAAACATCGGGCCATGTGCCGACCCGCGGTTGACCACCGTAGCTGCACACAAGATCCGGTCCTGCGTGACACACCGGTTCTTTGATTCGGTCGCCCAACTTTCGACAGTATGTGCTGACTCTTTGATCGACCACAACATTCCTGCATCCGCCGGCCGGTCAAACCGCAGCAGCACAGCAACCCACGGTATGAAGGCCTAGTATGGAGTTGAACGCTTGGAGGTAGCCACGAAGCCACGGATGAAAAAACGTGGGTTGAGGTACCTGGCAGCGTGCAACCCCCTCATCAACCCCCAACCCACAGGAGAACCCTATGAAGATTCAAGTGAACACAGGTGCCCATGTCGACGGCCATGACCGGTTGGCCGCGCACGTCAGCGCGCAAATAGAAGAGGCGCTGGGTCATTTCAGTGACCACGTCACTCGAGTGGAGGTACACCTGAGCGACGAAAACGGCGACAAGGGTGGGTTGCACGACCAGCGCTGCATGATGGAGGCCCGGCTCCAGGGCCGGCAGCCTGTTGCGGTCACCGAACACGCCGCAACGCAGGCGCAGGCGGTACAAGGCGCGGCGCAGAAACTGGCGCACCTGCTGGACAGCACGTACGGGCGTGTGCAGGCGGCGCGCAAGAAAGTGTCAGACGCACCGATGCCCGGAGCGGATCTCGAGCAGCCCTGATCACAAACAGCACGATCGCCTTGTGCCAGCCCATGCGCAACGTGGGTGATCTCAAGTCTGTGGGGCGAACGATGAACACCGCCTCTGCGGCGGTCGGACTGGGTCCAGGCCTTCATTGCGCGCTGTGGACTTCACTTGCCTTCGCAGGCAAACACCAACTTCCAGTGGTTTCCCCGGGGGGCAAGCAATAGCTGCAGCAACCCGGTTTTACAGCCAGGCGATTTGATTGCCCTTTGTTCCACGAAGCGATATTCTTCCCTGCCATGCGAGACGACAGACCTCAGTCCTGCACCTTGACACGCGCCGCGCCCCCCTGTTCAACAATGACAACTTGTCGGGTGAAAGGGCTCCCCGGCGGCTCGAACACGCGGATCGAATTACAAGTGCAGAAGTTTGTTGGCTCCTGGAAATGGGAGTTACAAAATTCATCAATCTGATCACAATTGCTCACCGGATTGTCGACAACATTGTTCAGATTCGAGCCGGTGAAAACCATGGCAGGAAGGGCGGTCGACATCGCCGAAAGTCCCCCAACAGGGGGAGGCATGCGCTGACGATCCGCCTATAATGAATCGCTCTCAAGCGGGAGCAAACCATGGTCATCAACGCTGTGTGCGGTGCGGGTTCCGAAACCCGGCCCAACAGAACGCCGCACCGTCGGACGGAATGAGCGATGGCCATCCCTGCTTGGCTGAGATTTTTGGGCGATGTCCCGGTCGATCTGCAAGCGCCGTTGATGTCGCTGTTCCATCAGGCCGGCATTGACACCTCGGCCACGCCGCCGCCCACCTGCATGCTGGGCATCGCCGTACTGGCCCAACCCGATGAACATGCCCTGAACACCCTGCGCGAGCTTTGCCAAGGCTGCTCCGTGCTCGCCGTTGCGGTGGGCGATAGACCGTTCGATCCTGCCGCGATGTGGCGCGTGCTCGATGCGGGCGCTACCGATCTGCTGTTGTGGCATGAGCTTCCGCCCAATGCCGACGAGGGAGCGTGTCGGCTGCAGCGCTGGCAGACGATCCGCGCGCTGGTTGAATCGGACACCGTTCGCCAACGGGTCGCTGGAAGCTCGTGCGCCTGGCAATCGCTGATACGCGACGTGGTGGAAGTGGCGCGGCTCACGCAGTCGGCTGTGTTGATCACCGGCGAAACCGGCACGGGCAAGGAGCAGGTGGCCAACTTGATCCACGAGCTTGATGGGCGCGAAGATGTCGGCGAGTTCGTTGTGGTGGACTGCACAACGCTGTCGGCCGAACTCTCAGGCAGCGAGTTCTTCGGCCATGAGCGCGGCGCATTCACGGGCGCAGCCGGTGCACGGGATGGCGCGTTTGCCATGGCCCACCGGGGCACGCTTTTTCTCGACGAAGTGGGGGAGCTGAGCGCTGCGCTGCAGGCGCAGCTGCTGCGCGTGGTGCAAGAGCGCCAGTACAAGCGACTGGGCAGCAACACCTGGCAACGCAGCGACTTTCGCCTGATCTGCGCCACGCACCGCGATCTAGAAGCGGCTGTGGCCGAGGGCACGTTTCGCGCCGACCTGTACTACCGCATTGCTGCCTGGCGTTGCACCACGCCGCCGCTGCGCGAGCGCCTTGAAGACATCATTCCGCTGGTGCACTTCATGCTTGAACAGCTCGATGCCCGGGCTGCGCAGTTGGAGATGGACCCGGCGGTCAAGCAGTACCTGCTTACGCGCGAGTACCCGGGCAACGTGCGCGATCTGCGCCAGACTGTGGCTCGGCTGTGGCAGCGACACAGTGGCGATGGCCCGCTCACGGTGGGCGATGTGCCTGAGCACGAGCGACCCAGCAGTGCGGCCTGTCGCCCGCTCTGGCCGGACCGCCACTTCGACGATGCCGTTCGCCATGCCGTTGAGCTGGGGATTGGGCTGAAGGAAATTGGTCAGATCGCAGCCGAGCTGGCGACCCAGGCGGCGCTGGATCAAGAAGGCGGCAACCTGCAGCGCGCTGCGGCCCGCTTGGGCGTCACCGACCGCGCCTTGCAAATTCGGCGCGCCAACCAGCGGGCCGCGCATTGACGCGACCGATCAGCCGCATGAAGTTCCCACCCAGCACCAGCGCTTCGTCTGCCGGCAGCAGCTTGAGCAGCTGCACTTTGGCCAGCTCTACCGCTGGGTGAAGCCACGGACCGTCGGAGCCAAACAGCAACTTGTGCGCGCCTGCCCGCAGCACCGCCTGCTCAAGCAAGTCGAAGCGGCGCACACCAGCCGTGTCCGCGTGCATGTTGGGATGGCGCACCAGGTGGTCGATCAACGCGAGCTGGGCCGTCCAGTCGTCGGCAAAGCTGCCCAGGTGCGGGATGATGAAGTTGACCCCGGGGTATTCCTGCGCGAGCAGTTCGCATGCCGAGACCTCACCGGCGATGTCGTACAGAACCGGTAGGCTGAACTCCCGCGCCGTTTCGCAGACTTCCCGCGTGATGCGGGCGTCGTGCCGGTGCACCTTGATGCCGACGAAGCCATGCGCCTCTACCGCTTCTTGCACCATGGACCGCACGCGGCCTTTGTCTCGTTCGGGATGGACGAAGGCGAAACCATAGAGCCGGTCGGGCCGCGCAGCGACGAGGCGCGCGACCTCACGGTTGGCCAGGGTGTAGTTGCTATGGAAGGCGGGGAAGACCACGCTGCGCCGTATGCCGGCGGCAGCGCAGCGGCGCAAGTAGCCGTGCAGGGGTGCGTCGGTGTTCCAGGGGCCAGTGAGGCCGTCGCCTTTGCCAGCGTGGCAGTGGGTGTCGATGATCACGGCCGAACGCTGTTTCAAGGCCGGGTCACCAAACAGGGTGACCCCTTGTGGGTGCGAGGAAATGGTGTGCATAACTTTGTGCGTTCTTTCGAGCCCCTCGTGCGTTGCGCCCCGCCAGTCGCCCTGTGGGACCCGATGGTTAGAGCACTCGGTGAACGTCGATCGACGTCGAACCGTTCCGGGTTTGCCGGGCCATGGCCCGTTGGGGTTCGGCCAATGCGCGCAGGTACTTGAACCTCAGGAGCGCGCTCCCAGCTTTTTTTCAGCGCGGCGGCGACGGGCTGCGCTGAAGTGAATGGCACGAACTCAAATTCAAGTTCCTTCATGAGCTTTCCTTTCAAAGGCGCGCAGCGATAGCGGTGTCGTCTACCGACCCTGAAACCACGGCGTGCGCCGAGCCGCGCCATCGTTGTTCAACTCGACGTGCACATGGTCGATGTGTGGACTCGGTCCGGTGTAGCGCGCCACACGCGGCGTGCGGTTGCCGCTCCAACGGATGCGGTTCCAGATGATGTACTGCACGCCGATGGACGAGGCGTTGCGCACCAGCCAGTTGGCGATCGGGTCGCCCACGGCACTGTTCGCCTTGCCGCCGACGGTGCGAATCATGATGTCGAGCGCTCGGCCGGTGCCGTGCACCGATGTCTCGGAGCGGTTGGCGCTGTTGGCACGGCACGAATAGCCGCCGATGCTCGACACGCCTGCAAAGGTGGCCTGAATGTGGCTCTTCAAGGCCGCTGCGCCTGCGGTGAAGTTGCCGGTGCAGTTGCCAGGTGAGCCGGCCCAGGCTGGCGGCGAATCGTAGCGAACAGTCTGGGCGTCTCCCGCAGCACGCACGCTGGAGGGTAGTCCCCATGCATTGGCCGTCGATGAACCACCACCGCCCGGGCTTGGCGGCCTGCTGGGCGCTCTGCCCAACAAGGCGCCCCAGGTGTTTGAACCAACGATGCCGTCCACGCCAAGACCCCGCGCGCGCTGGAAGGCACGGACTGCGGCATCGGTGTTGGAACCAAAGATGCCGTCGGCCGGGCCTGCGCTGAACCCGGTCACCCCCAAGCGGCGCTGCAGATCGGCCACGGCCGATCCGCGCGACCCTCGGCGCAGCGTTGGCCTGGCGGTGGCCATGCTGGTGGGCGCCTCAAGCTCCAGCGTTTCAAATTCAAAAACCTCGCCTTGATCCGGCGCCGGCTCATCGGTTGGCGCCCCGTTGTCGGCCGGCTGGCGCGCATCGCGCAGCGCTTGTTCAACGTCTGGCCCTGCGATGCCATCAACCGGCAACCCCTTGCTGCGTTGGAACCGGCGCAAGGCATTGCGCGTGGTCGCGGTCATCACACCGGTGACTGGCAGGCTCGCCTGCGCCACCTGGTTCAGCGCGCTTTGCACCCAGCGCACGTATTCAGTGCCGTGGGCCGGACACACGCAGGGCGCTGCGGGCGCGCCCAAGCGTGACCGAGGTCGCCGCGCGTTCCGGCTCGGCGGCCTCGGCTTCGACCGTGCCGCCGATCGCGAACCGGCCTTTGGCGCATTGCGCGAGGTGCCACGCGAAGGCGTCGAACGCCCCCGTGGTGCGGCGCGGCCACGCTGCCGCTCCGTTTCCCAGGTGTCGCCTTCCTCTTCGTATTCGTACCCGATGTCAGGCGCGAAGGGCACAAGTTCGAATTCAGCGTGGTTCATGATGTCTCTCCGGTGTGCTGTTGATAGCGTTGGGTAGATCACTGGCCTCCGACGGCGTTGGTGCCCCGGATGGCGCGAGGGGTGTCAGGCCCGCAAGTTGGTGACGACGGCCACTTCATCAACAACTTGAATAGGTGCCTTTGGCTGAAATTTTTGCAGCCTTCTTCGTCTGGCTGAGGTTGAGACGGGACGGAACGCAAAACCGCACGTGCATGTGGTTGTTGTGAATGTTGTCGCCATCGATTCCGCTCAGGCCTATGCGCTGGTTCACCCAGAGTTTGTGGACTTTCAGTACGCCATTGGCCCGGATGATATTGACAAGATCTTGTGTGCGCGCACGGTCGAAAAATGGCGCTTCTGAACGTATCAACGGGTTGACAGAACCGAGATTTCCATCGTTCCGGATGAATCGAATGTCGACATCAATTCCCATTCTGTGAGAGCTGTGCGGCTTGAGCGCTCCACCGCCTTGCTTGCCGATATCTGATATCTGAACCAGCGGCCCGGATGGATAGCGAGATTGCCAACGTTGCCCGACCTGTTTCAGTGCCTCGATGGTTTCGGACAAACCGAATCGTCGGCTCTCACTCTTCACGCCGACAAATCCGGCACCGGTTTTTGGGAGCAACGTGTTCACCTCGGGGACGGGGCCAAAGCGTGCCCCGGCGCCGCTTGGAACGGCTGGACCGCTCGGCATTCCGCCGAGCAAGGCGCCCCAGGTCATGGACCCGGCAACGCCATCCGCCCCCAGCCCCCGCGCGCGTTGAAAGGCATGCACGGCCGCACCGGTGTTGGCGCCGAAGATGCCATCGGCTGCGCCCGCGCTGAACCCGGCGGCCCCCAACCTGCGCTGCAGATCGGCCACCGCCGAACCGCGCGAGCCAAGGCGCAGTGTTGGCCTGCTGGTGGGCGTTTCAAGCGCCAGTGTTTCAAATTCGTAGACCTCGCCCTGGTCTGACGCCAGCGCCTCGGTTGGCGGCCCGCTGTCGGCCGGCTGGCGCGCATCGCGCAGCGCCTGTTCAACGTCTGGCCCGGCGATGCCATCAACCGGCAAGCCCTTGCTGCTTTGGAAGCGGCGCAAGGCGTTGCGCGTGGTCGCGGTCATCACACCGGTGACCGTCAGGTTGGTCGACGCCACCTGGTTCAGCGCACTTTGCACCCAGCGCACGTACTCCGTGCCGTGGGCCGGGCACACGCAGGGCGCTGCCGGTGCACCCAGGCGGGACCGAGGCCGCTGCGTGTTCCGGCTCGGTGGTCTCGGCCTCGAGCGTGCTGTTGACCGCACCATGGCCTTTGACGAAAAACGCGAAGCGTTGCGCCGCGGCTTTGAACCACTGCGCGAAGCACCGCGGCCTCGGCGTTTCTCGGTTTCCCAGGCAGAGGATTCGGCTTCGGGTGGGTATTCGCCCCCGGGCTCGAACGGCAGAAACTCAAAAACAGCGTGGTTCATGAAAGTTCTCCCTGGGCGGTTAGAGACCGACGACGATCGTGTTGCCACGTCGGACCCACCGCCCGCTCCGGCCCCCTCGATCCAGGCCCGGCACATGCCGACGCGCGGCATGGGCGACGGCCGCCTGCACTGCACGCCTGGGGTCGGTAGACGCCCCGGCGGCCGCGGCCTGCTGCGCGGCAGTGCCCGCGATTCGGACGAACCTGCGCGCCATCTCAAACTCTTGTTCGTCGGCATCGAGTTCACCGAACTCGGCTTCGAGTGCATTGCCCACCGCGCTGCCCAACGCGGTGCCCACGGCGGTACCGACGCCGGGGATGGGAATGAACGAACCCAGCGCACCGCCCACAAATGGCAGCGCCTTCTTTGCCAAACCCTTGAGCGCGCCACCCAGTGGCCGCGCGATTTTCTTGAGGCCCCTGCCGATCTTCTTGAACATCTTGCCCAAGAACTCGTCCAGCTCTGCGTCGCTGGACACCGAGAGCAGCTCCATCGCCAACTCGGCCTCTTCGTCCTCGCTGAACGGGCTCTCGGCATCGCGCGAACCAAAGCTGGCCGCGCCTTCGTCTTCGTATTCGTATTCGCCTTCAAACTCGCTTTCATATTCCCCTTGGTATTGCTGACCAAAGGGGTTTGAAGCCTCGTCTGCGGCTTCGTCTTCTTCCTCAAATTCACTTTGAGGCGATAGGTCAAAAGAGAAGGTTTCGAACTCGGCCCGGGTGCTGGCGTTGCACTGGGGGCATTGGCAGGTCATCTTGTGCATGGTGTTCTCCTGGTGAAAAGGTTGAAACGAAGGTGCGCCAGCTTGAACGCGGTGTTTTCACGCCGGCTCCAGGGCTGTGTTCCACGCGTGTGCCAATCGCATCACCGCCTGGTCGATATGTGCCGCGCTGTGATCGGCGCGAAGCAGAAAGCTCAATTGCGCGCCGCTACCGCCACCGCTATCGCGGTGCAGCACGGTGCGAACGCCGGCGTGCAACAGAAGGGTGTGCAGCAGTGGCACAACAGCGCCTGGCGGGGTGATCAGCGTCTGCACTGGGAAGTCGCCGCCGCGGGTGGCGATGCCCAGCGCAGCCAGACCGCTGCGCAGCCGCCGCACGGCGCGCCACAGCCGCAAACGCAGGTGTTCGCCATGGTGGGCGTTCACCACCAACGCCTGCCGTGCGGCCAGGACAACCGGCAGTGAGGGCGGACTCATGTGTTCGCGGCTTGCGCTGTTGCGCAAGAAGCGCCGCAACAGCACAGCGCTGCCAGCGAGCAAGGCCACTGGCACACCAAAGCCCTTGGCGAGCGAGGCCCCCACCACCATGTGATGGCCAGCCAACCCTTGCTGCAGCAGCGAGCCGCCGCCTCCAACCCCGTAAGGAGCGCCCGCTGAAGGCCGCTGTCCATAGACACCCAGAGCCTGGGTGTCGTCGATCACCAGCCAGCCACCCTGTGAATTTGCCAGGCCGGCGTAGGCCGCCAACGGTGGCTGGCTGTTGCTGCCGGGGCTCATGCCATCGCAGAGCACCACGGGTCGGCAGCCATGCCGGCGTGCCATCAAGCGCTCCAGGGATTTTGGGTCGTGGCGCGCAAAGGTGTGCAGCGGCACGCCCTTGGTGGCCCAGTGCTCGGCACCCCAGCGGGCAATCGGGTAGGTCGAAGCGTCCATGAAAATCTCGATCTGTTCTCGGCTCAGCACACCGAGCAGGTCCCAAAAGAGGTGGAAGGTCGATGGCAACAGCGTGCCATCGGCGCAACCCACCAGCCGGGCCAGTTCATGGGCAGCGACTCTCGCTTCGGGAGCCTCGTCCAGCGCCGCTGGACGCCCGAGGCTGAGCGAGTCCCACGGATCGAGTGTTGTGCTGCCATGGTGCAGACCCAGGTAGAGCGACGAGGTGAAATCAAGCATGGTGGTTTCACGTCAGGCACTCCGCCGCTGCGCCTCCATTCGCTGTTTCAGCAACACCGAAGGTATGGTCGAGTCGACCCGCGTCTCCACCGTCTCGCCACCCAGTTCGGCGCCTGTGGCGGCACGGTAGGCATGGATATAACCCTGTACCTGCGGCCGCCAGAAACGTGCAAAGTTGAAGGCGTGGTTGGGCTCATAGACCGTGCTCCAGGCGCCGTAGCGAATCGACAGCAGCAGCTGTTCGCCAAAGACGGCCAGGTTGTGAAAGTGCACCACGCTGGTGTCGGTCCAGCCCTGCAGTTTTTTCATGGCATCGACCCGGTCCATCCAGGGCTCGGGGTAGGCCACCATCACCCGCGTCGGCAGGAACTCCCGGAACTCGGCGCGCGAGAGCAACCATTGCTGGATCAGCATCTCGATGCGTGCGGTCGGTGGCATGTCCCCGAACTGGCTGTGCGCCCCTTGCGACAGGATCAGGTGCACCTCTTTCAGTGCATTGAGCACCCCGAAAGCATCGGCCTTCATGGTGGTGTTGTCGTCCTGCTTGTAGAACACGGTGCACAGGCGCAACAGGTGGTGGAAGGCCTCGATGAACTTCGAACGCGAATCGGCGGGCCGGAAGTCTTGCACCGCGCGCCCCTCCAGTCGCAAGCCGTAGTGGTGGTCGTACTCGCCGTTGCGTCGCGCCACGGTCAAGCGGTGTTGTTCGTCCTGAATGTAGCCCCACAGCAGGTTGTTCAACGGGCGCAAGGGATTGACTTCCACGTTCACGAGCGGGTCGGGTTGGCGTGTGCCGCGCACGTTCTGAAAGCGCCGGGTGATGGCGTTCATCGTCTGCACCTGCATGCCTTCTTCGTGCCAGTAAGACCAGATCAGTTCGAGCAGGCAAGGGTTGCTCAGTTTCTCCTGCACGAAAACATCGCACAGATCCATTTCGGCATTGCTGGGGCGCCCAAAGCTGCTGGGGGCCTTGTTGAAGGACACTTCGGGCAGCTTGCTCTTGATGATGGCCAGGTAGGGCAGCATGTTGATGCCATCGACGTTCTCAAGGTATGGCTCGGGACCCAGGTTGGGCAAGTCGCGCCGACGCAGGTCGTCATTGTTGATGCCCAGCAGCTGGGCGTGCCCCTCCCCGTTGGCGAAGTCGGTGAACACGCCGCAGTTGACCATCACGAAGGCCTCGGTCGCCACCTTGAGCACGCGGTAGGCGTCGGTGTCGGAGAAGGGCAGGTAGCGCTTTCCCAACAAGTTCGTATAGGTGTTTTTGGCTTTCGTTTCGGCCTGGGTTGGTTTGGACGGGCCGTCGGAGCAGAAAAGCCGGTCCATGAAGCGCATGTAATTGTCGAACGACAGTGCTTCGGTGCTTGCGCGTATCGCCCCCCACAGTTGCAGGTCTGGCGTGGGCGCCGACTCGGAGCGCGCCAATGAGACGTTCAGGCTTCCGTTGATGGGCGAAGGCCCGCGATCGTCTGCTTCGTACGCTTCCTCAAAGGCCATCTCGGCCATCTGGCCGCCGGCTTGTCCCCCGGGCAAGGGGCCCACCAGCGAGAAACCTATGGCCGCCTGGACCTTCTGATCCCCGGTGCTCTTGATCGGCTTCGTAGCGACCAGTTTCTCTTTTCGAACGGGCCGCATACCCGGCCCCCACTGCACGCTCAGGTGCTCTGTCAGTACGTTGGAGTCATTGAACTCCAGCGTTGCGCAAGCATGGTCACCGACCCTGGGGTGTGGGCAGGCGATTTCCTGGCAGTCGGGATTCATGAAAACGACCTCCAGACGCGCATTCAGGGGCAGGCGCAAGCACAGCGACTCTTCGCAACCCGCCTCGACATGCACACACTGTGCGCTGGTCTCTGGGTGGTGTTCGTACTTCACGAAGTATGTTGCGGGATCGAGCTCGGTGAAGCGGACCCGCCCCCCACCATCCGTTCGCTCGCTGGACAACCACAGTGCTTCGTCCGGTGTCCATGTCTTGACTTTGGCCGCCGCCTTGCTTTCACCGCCACCGCCACTGCCAACGGCTGTGGCGTAGAGGCTCACCCAGGCGCCGCTCATGGGGGCTCCCTCGCCACCGGCGTCAGCCACGGTGACAGCGATCGAACCCTTGCGGGTGTTTTTTGAATCAGTGGTCTTGACAATCATGTTGCTCTCCTTGGTGAACATCAAATCAACCGGAAATGGAAGATACGTTTGCGCATTGCGCTGCGCCTTTCAGCGAGCTTTCGAGTGCCCAATGGGTCAGCAGGCGCGCCAGCAGCTCGCTCTCAAGTTCGGGGCTCATGCGCCCGTTGGCACGCGCCTGGCCAATGACGGCGAACACCAGCGACGGCGCGGCGCGGTACATGGCCGCGGGTGTTTCGCACCAGGCGCGGTACAGCCGCGCCAAGTGCAGCGGTTGGCGCTCTTCGGTGGCGAGCACATCGACCAGGCGGCGACCGTGCAGCGAGCGCGGGCGGTGCTGCACCAGCAGCGCTACAAACGCCGGCATGGTGGCGCGCAAGCGCATCAGCAACTGCGCGCGCGCAGCTTCCAGGCCCTGTGGAGGGTAGAACGCTTCCCACAGCGCGGCAAAACGCGCCCACTGCGGATGCGGGTACAGCGCCTGTCCGATGGCGCAGCTCAGCATCACGCGAATCCATGGGGCTGGATGCGGGTCCTGGGACTCCATTCGAAACACGAAAGCGCGCGGCAGGCTGACCACCGCAATCAAGCCCAGGGTCGAAGCAATGCCAACCCGGGCGATGGCCCAGAAATCGGCCACGATCTCGGAAATCCAGCGTTCCCAAAGCATCCAGGCACTGCGGTCAGGGCCGTCAACCGCTTGCATGCCTCTCAACACAGGGCGAAGTGAGGCCACCAGGTCCAGCAGCGCCGAGGCTTGATGCCCCACTTCGTGCACCAGCGACGAAGCGATGCCACTGCCGACCATGCGTTCGCGCGGCACGCGGATCACGGCCACCGGGTTCTCTCCACCGCCTGGCAAACGGGTGCGTGCGCGGCGAATCGCTGCACCTGCACCGCGGTCGAGGTAGCAGATGATGGGCGGTAGATCGAAGTAGCGTCCAGGCAGCGTTAGCGCGTCTGCGGCCACCACATCAAGCCCCGACAACCAAACCCCCGAGGCGTGCTCGCTGCGCTGGGTGATCACGTCGCTGAACAAATCGAATTGCGTCAGCGCCGCATTGAATTGCAGGCGCAGGTGGGTGAACCGTCTTTGGGCCTGCGCGGCACTGCCCGAACGCCCGGCACCGCGCAACCAAGCCAGGAAGCCTTGCACCATGCGTTCGAGGTCGCGGCGGCCTAGCGCCAGGTGGCGCTCGATCGCAACTTGTGCGCGGGGCATCAAGGCGGCGGCCGGCACCATCGGCTCGAGCAGCGCAAAGGGCTGCACGCGCGCAAGCCGCGTCATCAAGGCACGCGCCTCTTGGGCCAGGATCCAGGCAGCGAACGGTGTCATGGTGCGCCGCCCCCTCAGGCTCCGTAGAGCACGATCTTGTTGCCCTGCCGCGCCCATCGCCCACTTTGACCACTGCTGGCCGAAGTTGCCATGCTACCGGCCTGCTTGACCAGGCCAGGTGCGAGCTTGCGTGCGGCGCTGATGGCGGCTGACTGTGCCACCGCGCGCGGGTCGGCACCAGGGGAGGCGGCGGCGGCTTTCTTCACCGTGTCTGCGGCGAGGCGCACAAACTGTTTGGCGCCCTCGAACTCCTGTTCTTCCTGTTCCATTTCGGATTCCAGGCCCAGCGCTCGACCGGCGGCAGACGCCACGCCGCTGCCAATCTTGGCGCCGAGCGGTCCACCCACCATGCCGCCCAGTGCGCGGCCGCCAAAGGGCAAGGCCTTTTTGGCCACGCCCTTGAGCACGCCGCCGACAGCCCGGCCAATGGGAGACCGGATCAAGCGGCGCGCGCCTTTGGACACCCGTTTGATGAGCTTGCCGAGAAACTGATCGAGTTCCTCCTCGCTGTCGACACTGAGCAGCTCGTTGGCCAGCTCGTACTCGTCGGCTTCGGTGAGATCGTTTTCATACTCGCCAGACCATTCCGACTCGTCTGACTCGAACTCGTCGGCTTCGTCAAAGGATGATTCGTCTTCGAATTCCAATTGGTTGCGATCAATGTCATGCATGACAGACTCCTTGGGTGGCAGGTACTACGGATTGAGGGCGTCGATGGAGCGCCCTCGGCGAAAAAATGGGTTCATGAGCGGTCGATTGCCCGTTCTGACAGGGGCGAGACCCGGCGCGAAACGCCGCGCCGCTTCGCCCGCCGCACGCTGCGCCACCTGTTGCGCAGAAGCCGGACCATGGGCTCGGCCTGCACGGTGCGCGGCGTCGGTGGCAAAGCGTGCGAAGTGGCGTGCAAGTTCGAACGCCTGGTCTTCGGGACTCAAGCCTTCGAGTTCGATGCCAAAAGCCCGACCCGATGAGGCCCTGGTCAATGTGCTGCGCTGTTGCAACATGGGTCGACCGACCCGGGTCAGGATTCGAGCCAGGGCGGTGTCCACATCGGCGGCCCTATGGCGTCCGCTGATGCGTGCAACGAGCTGGGTCAGGTAGGACTCCAGCTCGCCTTCCTCGGCGTGCTCGAGCAACTCGGTGGCGATCCACATTTCGTTGCCAACTGCGGGGCTTGCGAGCCGCAACGGCAGTCGCTGCGGGCCCTCCAAGGCATCGATGACCGGACGGTGGTCGAGAAGACTGTGTTTCATCAAGCTCTCCATCAGCGGGGAAGCACGTCATTTGCGCGCCGCCTGGACCTTTCATTGCACAACCCATGCCAGGTGTTTTTCCCCGGTTTTCCGGGGGCAATGGGTGCTCACAGCGAAGCGCTTTTCGTTTGCGCCGACGGAGCGGGATCGATCTGCGAACCGTTCTTCGGTTTGGCGGAGAAGCCCCCGTTTGCGGTTGTGCTTTCGGGAGGGCTTGCGACACCGACACTGCCCGAGCTCGGTGTCAGACCTTGACGACGGCGTGAAACCCTTGCCGCTGGATGAACGAGGATTCACGTGCAAGGCACGGAGCACACGAAAGTGAGAACGCCTGGGCGAGACGGACTTGTTGGGGCCGTGTGCCGAACTGCTGTTGCTCGCAGCCCGACAGGGTCAGGGTCGGTGTGGACTCGATCGGCGGCGTTCCCATGGCGACAGCATTTGTGCCCTGCGCCCTGTGCCTTTGCTTGAGCGGCTGATGCCGGGCTACCTGGTCTGGCGCTGGCTGCCACGCCGGCCGACCGCGATCGGCTCGAGGCTTCGAACCCGCCCGTGCAGGCGGCGCGTTTGTACCAGCGCCTTGGGGGCTTGAAATGTTGAACAGAACCACTGCATTGACACGGTCACTGGTGTCGTGGGCAGGCTTGGCCCAAAGCCCCGTTGGGTCCATCGGCACGGCGCCGGTCCACGTCATCACGGTCGACGCCGTGATCTACCCCGCATGGCCGTTACCGAGGCAATCAGCAGGCAAACTGACTGCAGAACTTTCCACGTCTGCGAATCACGCAGTGGCGTCTGGAGGGATCACTCACGGCGAAAAGTCGTCGACCTGGATCACCCGGTCTGCAGCCTGCAGGTAGGCCAGCGCGGCGGCCGGGTCGCTGGCGCCAGCGGCGGCGGTTTCCAGTGAGCGGGTGCGTCGCAACACTTTGTTGAGTTCGGCCAGTTCCTCGCCCAGCGGTCGTGCCAGTTCGAGGGCCATCATCAGGTCGAGCAGACCGCCTTGTTTGGGGCGGCTGACATCGGGGCACAGGCAGGCGATCAACACCGGGTCGGAGCGCAGCATCTCGGCCAGAGCCAGGGCGCGCTTGTCACTCAAAGGACGCAGCTTGCGCGTGCCGCCCAGCAGCAGCGGTGCGACGAAAGCCAGCGCGGGCGAGGGCAGGTTGTGGTGGAGTTCGCGCAGGATGCGTGCGCCACGCGCCAGTTGAACATCGATGGCGGCGCGCGCCACCGGCAGCATCTTGGGCTCGCCCTCGACCTCGAAGCGCCAGACGCTGGCCGATGCCAGGTACAGGCAAGACAAGACATCGCCCAAGCGCGCCGACAGCAGCTCCAATTGTTTCAACTTGCCGCCGAGCAGGCCCATGGCCAGATCGGCCGTCAATGCGAACTGCGCCGAGAGGCGGGCAATTTTTAAAGCCTCTGCGCGCAGTTCGGGCGGGGGTTGGCCTTGTAGCGACGGGCCGAACACGCTGCGCCCCAGGTTGCGCAGCACATGGGCGCCGTGCGCCAGCAGTGCGGTACCCAGCGCGGAGGCGTCCTTTTGTTCGACCGCCGCCATCTCATTCAGCACCTGCGGGTGGCAGCGCACGGCGCCCTGTCCGAAGATGATCAGGGCGCGGGTCAGGATGTTGGCGCCTTCCACCGTGATCGCGATCGGTGCGTGGCGGTAAGCAACGCCGAGCACATTCTTCGGACCTCGCATGATGGCCTTGCCGCCCAGAATGTCCATGCCGTGGTTGACTGCGCGCCGGCCGGCTTCGGTGAGCTGCACTTTGAGAATCGCACTGGCCACGCTCGGGCGCTCATCTGCGTCGAGCGCCGCGGCGGTGTAGCGCCGCGCGGCGTCGCTGGCGTAGAGATCCACTGCCACTTCGGAGATGAGCGCCGCCACGGCGTGGAACTTGCCGATCGGCAGGCCAAACTGTTCACGGATCTGGCCATAGCCGTTCACAACGAACAACGTCGTCTGCTGCAGCGCCGCACCCATGGCGGGCAGGGAAATTGCACGCCCCGCCGCGAGGCTTTCCATCAGCATGCGCCAACCTTGACCGACTTGTTTTTCGCCACCGATGAGCCATTCCATTGGCACGAACACATCCACCCCGCGCACCGGTCCGTTCATGAAGGAGGAATTCATCGGCATATGGCGCCGGCCCACGTCCATGCCCTCGGTGGGCACCGGGATCAGGGCGCAGGTGATGCCGAGTTCACGCTCGCCTTCCGGGCGAGAGGGGTCGATGGCGTGGAAAGCCAGGCCGACCACGGTGGCCACTGGCGCCAGCGTGATGTAGCGCTTGTCGAAGGTGACGGAGAAGCCGCGCACCCGCTGGCCATCGATCTCAACCTCGGTGAGCGTGCCGATGTCGGGGATGGACGCCGCATCGGATCCGGCGTAGGGTGAGGTCAGGGCAAAACACGGCAGCTCGCGGCCGTCGGCCAGGCGGGGCAGGTAGTGCTGTTTTTGCGCGTCGCTGCCGTAGTGCAGCAGCAGTTCGGCCGGGCCGAGCGAATTGGGCACCATCACCGTCACGGCGACGGCGGCATTGACGGTGGAGATGCGCGTGACCACGGTGGCATGGGCGAAGTGACCGAAGCCAAGTCCGCCGTGTTCCACCGGGATGATCATGCCGAAGAACTTCTTCTCGCGCAGGAACTGCCACACCGCTGGGGGCATGTCGTGCGCCTCATCGATTTCGAATTCATCGAGCATGGCGCAGAGATCGCGCACCTCGTGGTCAAGGAAGGCCTGTTCGGCTTTGCTCAGGCGGTTCGGCCCGCGCGCGCGCAAAGCGTCGAAATCGGGCCGCCCGGCGAACAGGTCGCCTTCGAAGCCCACCGTGCCGGCTTCCAGCGCAGCGCGCTCGGTGTCGCCCATGGCTGGCAGGGCTTTGGAAAACGGGCCGAGTGCGGTGCGGCCCAGAATGTCTGCGAGTCCCATCGACTTCTCCCTGTGGCGGTGTGCCGACCCATGATAGGCCCCCTTGGCGTTGACGGACAGGTTATTGACGCGGCCTGCTTCGCCCCAGGCAAAACCACGGTCCCACGCGGTGAGCTTGAAGCCGGGGGGGCCCCCACCACTTGCGAAGGGGGGCGCTCGTCCAGATCGGTGGATAGGCCGTGTCCTCAGTCTCAGGCCCTGTCGGACGATCTGAACGGGTGGGTTGGCCGTGCGACTTGGGCGGTGGCTCATTCAGGGATCAAGGGACTTTGAGCGCAACGGGCGCGCATCTGGTTTGTCCGGATTTTTCGCGGCATGATGGTCTGCACATTGATTGCCGGAGCGCCACATGAGCAACACCCGTATCGAAGACGACAGTTTTGGCCCCATCGAAGTGCCGGGCGAGCACCTGTGGGGTGCGCAGACACAGCGCTCGATCGAGCACTTCTCGATCTCGGGCGAGCGCATGCCCAGGGAATTGTTGCGCGCGTTGGCGCAGGTCAAAGGCGCCGCCGCACAGGTCAACACCACGCTGGGTGAGCTCGACGCATCGAAGGCGGCTGCGATCGAACAAGTTGTGCGTGAGGTGCTCGATGGACTGCACGACGAAGAGTTCCCACTCGTTGTCTGGCAGACCGGTTCGGGCACACAGAGCAACATGAACATGAACGAGGTGCTGGCCAACAGGGCCTCGCAGCTGCTCGGGGGCCCCATCGGTCGCGAACGCCTCGTGCACCCCAACGACGACGTGAACCGCGGGCAGTCCTCCAATGATGTGTTCCCGACCGCGATGAGCATT
The DNA here is from genome assembly GCF_004795855.1 of Hydrogenophaga sp. PAMC20947. Classification (NCBI taxonomy): domain Bacteria; kingdom Pseudomonadati; phylum Pseudomonadota; class Betaproteobacteria; order Burkholderiales; family Comamonadaceae; genus Hydrogenophaga; species Hydrogenophaga sp. PAMC20947. The sequence goes on along the minus strand of NZ_CP039252.1, from coordinate 2,903,391 downwards.
GCTGCGGTATTGGCGATCGAAGGGGCCCTGTTCCCCGCGCTCGACGGCCTGCACGCCACATTGGAGGCCAAAGCCAGGGCCTTTGCCGGTATCGTCAAGATCGGCCGCACGCACTTGCAAGACGCCACGCCAATGACGCTCGGTCAGGAGATCTCTGGCTGGGCATCTCAGCTGGCCCATGCACGCCGCCATATAGAGACCACACTGCCGCACCTGCGCGAACTCGCGATCGGCGGCACGGCCGTCGGCACGGGCCTCAACGCGCATCCCGAGTTCGGTCTGCGCATGGCCGATGCGCTCAGCCGTGCCTGCGGAACCGCATTGGTCAGCGCGCCCAACAAGTTCGAGGCGCTGGCCGCACACGACGCGATCGTGCATGCCCACGGCGCGCTGAAGGGCCTGGCCGCGGCGCTCAACAAAATCGCCAACGACGTGCGCTGGCTGGCCTCAGGCCCACGCGCCGGACTGGGCGAACTGCGCATCCCGCAGAACGAGCCGGGCAGCTCGATCATGCCGGGCAAAGTGAATCCGACGCAGTGCGAGGCGTTGACGATGGCTTGCTGTCAGATCATGGGCAACGACGTCACGATCGGCTTGGCCGGCGCATCGGGTGCCTTCGAGCTGAATGTCTACAAGCCTGTGATCGCGCACAACTTGCTGCAAAGCTTGCGCCTGCTGGCCGATGGCATGCGCAGCTTCGAGGTGCACTGTGCAAGCGGCATCGAGCCGGACGAAGCCCGCATCGCAGAGCTGGTGCAGCGTTCGCTGATGCTGGTGACGGCCCTGAACCCGCACATCGGATATGACAAAGCGGCCGAGATTGCCAAGCGCGCGCACCAGGAAGGTTTGTCCCTGCGCGAGGCGGCCATCGCCTCGGGGCACCTGAGCGCTTCGGACTTCGATGCGTGGGTACAGGCTGAACGGATGGTGGGCCCCCGTGGCTGACGTCTGAAGGGCATCGGCAGCGAACCGGTCGGATGGGCAATGGCAGCGTCCTGCTGACAGCGGAGTGCCCCTTTACTTGCGATAAATCCTGTCGACGTTTGGTGGCGCGACGGGCCGTTGTCCTACAGGCTGGCGCGCAGCCCTCCGATAGACGCCGCCGGCCACAACGTCTAGAGTGGATCATTCCGGCGGGAGCAAACTCAAGCCGTGGTCGCCGCATCGTATGGTTGCCCTGCCTGGCTTGATGGCCACCGATCCCGCTCTCGCCAACCGCTCCTGAAGGGCAACTCCCCCCCATGAACTCACATCCCCACCGCCGATTCAGGTTCAGGTATTGGCTGACCGCCGTTGCCGTGCTTGCGCTGCTCGCCTGGAGCAAAGCGGACGAGCGCACCGTCGGCCAGCAGATCGAGAGCACTGTTGCCACATTCGGCCAGAAGGCCGACGAGGCCAGGGTCGATATCCGGCGGGAAATGGCCCAGGCCACGTCTGACACCACGGCGGCCACACAGAAGCTGACCAGCAAACTCGAATCCGCCACCGACAAGGTCGCGTCAAAGGTGCAAGACACCGCAATCACAGTCCGTGTCAAAGCCGAACTGGCCAAAGACGATCAACTCGCCGCGCTGAAGATCGACGTTGACACCCGCCGTGGCGCAGTCAAGTTGCTGGGCACGACGCCCGACGCATCCGCGCGCGAGCGTGCAGACCGCCTGACGGCCAGCGTTCAGGGCGTGATCAGCGTCGACAACCAGTTGGTGGTGCGGGCTTGAGCCGCTGCACCCGCTGTCTTGTGAGCGGGCATGGGCAGGCGCACAGCGTTGTCCAATTCGTTTGTTTGCCTGAATGAGCAGCCTCTACATCGCCTTGCTCGCCGGGAGCCTGCTGGTGGCCTTGGGTCTGGTCGCTGGCCTGTACTCGGCCAAGCTGGGTTTTTCCCACTTGCTTGTGTTTCTGCTGGTGGGCATGCTGGCTGGCGTCGACGGACCGCTGGGGCTGCCGTTCGCCAACCACAAGCTTGCACTCGGCCTCGGCAACATCGCGCTGGCGATGATCTTGCTCGACGGTGGCTTGCGCACACCGCTGTCCAGCATCCGCGCCGGCCTGCTGCCGGCCGGGTTGCTGGCCAGCGTCGGGGTGCTGATCACGGCCGCGGTGGCCGGTGTGGCTGCGATGTGGGCGATGGACATGGACTGGCGCAACGGCCTGCTGCTCGGTGCGGTGATTGCCTCCACCGATGCGGCGGCCGTGTTCAGCCAGTTGCGCAACAGCGGCGCCCGTTTGCCCCGGCGGCTGGCTGCGACGATCGAGGTTGAATCCGGGCTCAATGACCCGGTTGCCGTCTTCCTGACGCTGGCGATGATCGCGCTGATCACCGCACCGGCCGGCCAGGATGCCGGGCTGGCTTCTCTGCTGGCGCGCCAGGCCGGTGTCGGACTGGTGGCTGGTCTGGCGGGCGGCGCTCTGGTTGCTGCTGGGCTGCGGCGCTTGCCGATTGACCGGGACCATGATGGCCTGAGCGCCCTGCTGCTGACCACCGGCGGCATGGCCGTGTTCGCGATCGCGGGCCTGCTCGACGGTTCGGGCTTCCTCGCTGTCTACTTGTTTGGCCTGGTCGTCGGGCACCGAGTGAGCGCCATCGTCAAGCCGGCTTTGACTGCGCTCAACGGCTACACCTGGGTCGCCCAGGCCGGCCTGTTCCTGCTGCTGGGTTTGCTGGTGACGCCGCACGAAATGCTGCGTCTGGCGTGGCCAGCGCTGGCGGTGGCTGCTGCGTTGATGCTGGTGGCGAGGCCCCTGGCCGTTGTGATCTGCCTGACGCCGCTGGGCTTTGGCTGGCGCCAGCAGTTGATGGTTTCCTGGGTGGGGCTGCGCGGTGGGGTTCCCATCGTGCTGGCGGTCTACCCCGTGTTGGCGGGCGTGCCGGGCGCCTACCGCTTCTTTGACGTCGCCTTTGTGGTTGTGCTGAGCTCGCTGTTGCTGCAGGGCCCGAGTCTGGGCTGGCTGGCGCGCCGCCTCGGGTTGCATGGGGTTGCCTTGCCCGACCGCACGGACGCCGCTTGAGCGGTGCCACTGGCTTGGGTCTGCCAGCCGGCCCGCGCATCTGTCCTCGCAACCCGACCTGAGTTGGAAGCCCGCTTCGATTGCCCTGTGGGCGTTCGGTTGCCGAGCCGGGTGGTTGCGTGCTTTGTCCACACCACGGTTGGCGGAGGTGTGGACAATGCGAGCAGATGATGGTTCCTCTTTGACTATTTCAAGAAACAAACAGTACTGGAGACACGATGTCAATTGACGCACACAACCCCACTCTCAGCGCATCCCGCATGCAGGTGGTGTTTGAGCTGCAGGCTGCGACGGCCTTGCGCCTGCGCAGCTCAACCGCGCAGGAGCGCATCGCGAAAATTCGCAAACTGCGCGACGCCGTGATTGCCCACACCGAAGACTGGTACCGCGCCGCTCACGATGACTTCAGGAAACCCCCGGGGGAAGTCGATCTGGCCGAAATTCTGCCAGTGTGTGTAGAGGCCAACGACGCCATTCGAAACCTCAAGAAATGGATGAAGCCTCGGCGTGTCTGGCCGACCCTGCTGACGCTGGGCATGCGCAGCCATGTGCAATATGCGCCGCGGGGTCGCTGCTTGATCATCGGGCCTTTCAACTACCCCGTGAATCTGACCTTGGGGCCATTGGTCTCGGCCATTGCCGCGGGCAACACCGCGATTCTGAAACCCTCAGAGCTGACGCCCAAGTTGTCCGCCCTGATTTGCAAGGTGGTGCGTGAGGTGTTTGCGGAAGACGAGGTCGCGATATTTGAGGGAGAAGCCGACGTGTCGCAGGCGTTGCTGGAGCTGCCGTTTGACCACATTTTCTTCACGGGAAGCCCGACGATCGGCAAGTACGTCATGGGCGCGGCGGCCAAGCATCTCACGAGCGTGACCCTGGAACTGGGTGGCAAGAGCCCGACCATCATTGATGAAAGTGCCGACCTCAAACTGGCGGCCACCAATGTGATGTGGGCCAAATTTGCCAACTCGGGACAGACCTGCATCGCTCCGGACTATGTGTTTGTGCATGAGAGCGTGAAAGACGCGTGGGTGGAAGCTTGCCGCCAACAACTCAAGAAGGCCTATGGCAGCAGTTTGGCCGAACAGAAAGACAGCCCGCACCTGGCGCACATGGTCAATGCGCGCCACACCTCTCGTATCAAGTCGTTGCTCGATGATGCCAATGCCCAAGGCGCGCGGTCGTTGATCGGCGGCGGGGTCAGCGAGGCTGATTGCTTCATTCAACCCACGTTGCTTGACCAGGTCTCCGACCAGTCGCGCATCATGGATGAAGAGATTTTTGGCCCATTGCTGCCGATCATTGGCTACCGGGATATCGGCGAAGTCATCGCCCACATCAACAAGGGTCACAAACCCCTGGCGCTGTACATCTACAGCCGCAACAACACCCATATCGACCAGGTACTGACCAACACCGTTTCCGGCGGCGCTTGCGTCAACCACGCACTGATGCAGTTCCTGCATGGCAATCTGCCTTTTGGTGGCATCAACAACTCGGGTATTGGCAACGCGCACGGCCACTACGGCTTCAAGTCGTTCAGCCATGAACGTGGCGTGGTGCGCACACAGTTCGCCTTCGTCGCTACTTTGTTTGCCGCCGGGGAGGTGCCAATGATGATCCGAAAAGCCATGAAGTCGGCCTTCAAAATCCTTTGAGGCCTTGCCGCCGCAAGGCCCGTCTGGCGATCGCCTTGCCTGGCTGACCGGTGTTTTCGCAGGCTGTTGACGCTGGGTCTTGACGGAGCACGACGGCCCAAACGCAGGCCTTAGGGCGGGTGTTCCTCCGAGCGCCGGCACCCTGCCCGACATTCCATCAATGCGGTTCCGGCGCGCTGACCGCCGGGAGCCCCAGCGTTACTTGACCTTGCCCAGCGCCACCCGATAGGCCTCAAGCTTGGCCTCGTAAGCCTCCGCCTCGCCGTAGTCGAGGAACCGGTTGTAGCGCGAATGCGTGCCCAGGATCTTGTGCGCATGCTTGATGGGGCAGAAATACTGCTCAGTGCGGGCCAGAATTTCGGCCATGTAGCCCATCAGCCCATTGCCGTATTCGCAGTAAGTACAGTGAAATTTTTCGATGAAGTTGAGGTAGCCGAGGTGGTGGCGGTCAAACACAAGGTAGTCGCTGCGCCGGACTTTGGTGATGCCGTAGATGGGGAAGCAGGCCCACTGGTAGAAGCTGACGCAGGCGTCGATCAGCAGCAATGGAATCACCATGCCGTAGATGAGCGGGCCGGTGATCAGGTTCTGTGGGCGGTTGGTCACCAGCCAGCGAAAGAAATTGGTCTTGAGTTTCCGGTGGGCTTCACCGACCGATTGCTCGAATTCGACGCGTTTTCCCTTGATCTGAAAAAACATTCGGCTCTCCTGAGCTTGGACGGCAGTGCGCAGTTCCGCTTCAAGCGCGGCCATCTGGTTCAGAATGGTGTTGATTTGATCGTTCATGGCCCCGAGCATAGACTGGCGAGCCTGTGCTGGTTCGGGTTGTGCACTGAAATGCGCTAACGGTTGCGTGCGTCGCCGAACAGACCGGCCCAGGCGAGGGCTCTACAGGGGTGTTGTTCAGGCACTCGCCCTCCACGACTGGGTGGCACCACCTACGCGAGAAGCATTGAATGTCAAAAATCGAACAACTGGAAATGGACGCACACCGCGCGCAACTCGCTTCTGACCTCAGCGCATTGATCGAAAAGTACCGTTCCATCTTCGACTGGGATGTGCCCGAGGTTGACGAAGCCTTGTCGGATCGCTTGATACTCAAGGCGCTGCGCCAAGCGCTCGACGCTTTTGAAGCGGACTTGCCTGCGGGCAAGCCGGGATGAACCTGCATTCGCCATGGCAACCGAATGCAAAATTGACGTTGCGCCCGGAAGCTGCACCCGGTGCAGATGAGACGGCTCGTCGGCGCAATTCGCTCATGAGGCGCTGCCTTGCCCGAGTGGCGCGGCTGGCTCAAGTCTGAATCGATCCCCAGAACGCGGGCCGTTGCGATCCCGCTGACTTTCCCCATTTGGGGCGCGATTTGGCGTGCATTTCCAGAGCCACCGCTAACCTTGCGCGCTGAGCTGCTGCGCCCGCTCTTGCAGCTTGTTCAGCGCCTGGTGCAGGGCTTGTTGCTCTTGCGGAGCCAGGGCATCCAGCAGGAACTGCTCGCGTGCTTGCACCATCGGTACCACCTTGCCGTGCAACGCTCGGCCTGCGGGCCGCAGGCGCAGCAGCCAGCCGCGGCCGTCTTCGGGATCGGGTATGCGCTCAAGCAGACCATCGCCTTCCAGGCGGCTGACCGCGCGGCTGACCTGCATCTTTTCCAGCGTTGTGCTGGCGATGACCGTCGAGGTTTTTACCTTGCCGGCATCGGCCAGCGCAGCCAGTACCCGCCATTCATCGCGGGACAGCCCGAAACGCTCCCGGTAGACCTGGGCGATGCACTGACTGACGGACTCGCTGAGGACGGCGATCCGGTAGGGGAGGAAGCTGCTGAGATCCATGACAACCTTGGGTGTTTTGCCTTTGCCTCTATGGTAACGGATGATATTTAGAAGGAATCGACCCGTGGCCGAACGATTTGTGGCGCCTGTTGAAGGTATCAAGGTATTCCTGATGCTCCAAATCGGAATTGTTGCCAAAATATAGTAACGTGAGTTACGATATGGTTTCCGAGAAACAAGACCAGGAGACATCATGAAAGTTCAACGCTTCCATCACGTGGCTTACCGCTGTATCGACGCCGAAGAAACCGTGCGTTGGTATGGGAAACACCTGAACATGGATTTCGTGCTCGCCATCGCCGAGGACCAGGTTCCGTCCACGCATGCGCCCGATCCGTACATGCACCTGTTTCTCGACGCAGGCGGCGGCAACATTCTGGCCTTCTTCGAGGTGCCCAATTCCCCTGCGATGGGCCGTGATGCCAACACACCGGAGTGGGTGCAACACATCGCGTTGAAAGTCGACAGCGTTGACGACCTGGTGCAGGCCAAGCAGCGCCTTGAGGCGAGCGGCATTCCGGTCGTGGGCATCACCGACCACGCGATCTTCAAGTCGATCTACTTCTTCGATCCCAACGGGCACCGCCTTGAGCTGGCGGCGGATACCGCTACACCCGAGCAAATGAAGCAGCTCGACGATGTCAAATGGGACATGCTGCAAGAGTGGTCGAAGACCAAACGCGCCCCCAAACACGCCGCCTGGATGCACGCAGCGGAATTCGGCGCTGGCGCCACGAAAGCCTGAGCCCCGGGGGAAAACACACATGCAGAAAACCTATAGCTACCCAGAATTTCCCTACCGGCAAAGCGACGAGCAGCGCTCGGGCACGGTGCGTCGCCATCCGGTGGTGATTGTTGGCGCTGGGCCGATCGGCCTGGCGGCGGCGCTTGAGTGCGCCGCGCGCGGTGTTCCGGCCGTTGTGCTGGACGACAACAACACGGTGAGCATCGGCTCACGCGCTGTGTGCTACGCCAAACGCGCGCTGGAGATCCTGGACCGATTGAACGTCGGCGAGCGCATGGTGAAGAAGGGCGTGAGCTGGAACGTTGGCAAAGTGTTTGTCGAAGGCGAGCTGGCCTACGCCTTCGATTTGCTGCCCGAAGAAGGGCACAAGATGCCCGCCATGATCAATTTGCAGCAGTACTACCTTGAAGAGTACATGGTCGAGGCATGCGACAAGCTTGAGCACGTCGACCTGCGCTGGATGCACAAGCTCATCAGCCTGACGCAGCACGAGGATCACGCCGTGCTGACCGTGGAGACGCCCGATGGGGTCTTTCGCATGGAGGCCGACTGGGTGATCGCCTGTGACGGAGCCAACAGCGACACCCGTCGCATGGTGGGGGGTGAGTTCACCGGACAGTTCTTCCAGGACCGCTTCCTGATCGCCGATGTGGTCATGAAGGCGGAATTCCCCACCGAGCGCTGGTTCTGGTTTGATCCGCCGTTTCACCGCAACCAGAGTGTGTTGCTTCACAAGGAATGCGACAACGTCTGGCGCATCGACTTCCAGCTCGGCTGGGACGCCGACCCTGTCGAAGAAAAGAAGCCGGAAAACGTGATTCCCCGTATTCAGGCCATGCTGGGCGAAGGCGTTGAATTTGAGCTCGAATGGGTGTCGGTCTACCAGTTCGCCTGCCGACGCATCGACAAGCTGCGGTACGGACGGGTGCTGTTCGCCGGCGATGCGGCGCACCAGGTTTCACCTTTCGGCGCCCGGGGCGCCAACACGGGGGTGCAAGACATCGATAACCTGGTCTGGAAGCTCAAGCTGGTGCTCGACGGCCAGGCGTCTGCCGCATTGATGGACACCTACGATGAAGAGCGTGCATTTGCAGCGGACGACAACCTGCTCAATTCGACGCGTTCGACCGACTTCATCACGCCCAAGAGCGCCACCAGCCGAACGTTGCGCGATGCCGTGCTGGAGCTGGCGCGCAGTGAGCCTTTCGCACGGGCCTTTGTGAACAGCGGTCGGCTGTCCACACCCACGCCTTACGTGCACTCTTCGCTGAACACGCCCGAGGAGCACGCATTCAAGGGCTTGATGCGCCCGGGGACCAACTGTGCCGATGCCCCCATCGAGGTGGGCGGCGCAGCAGGCTGGTTGCTCAACCAGCTGGGGCGCTCCTTCGTCTTGCTGTGTTTTGGGCCTGCACCGGTGACCAGCGTCCGCGTGGGCGAGGTTGATGTCAGGGTATTGACCGTGGGCACCGATTTGCTGGACACCCAAGGCCTGCTGGCCCAGCGGTACGACGGCCAACCTGGGACGGTTTATCTTGTCAGACCCGACCAGCACGTGGCGGCCCGCTGGCGCAGCTTTGACGTGCCCAAGATCAAGGCGGCACTGCTGCGTTGCATCGCCAAAAAAGGAGAATGACATGGCACTGATACGCACAACCCAAATCGAAGACCCCGATGGTTTCTACGAAGAGCTGGTGGGCGCCCAACGCGACCTGTCAGATGACCAGGCACAGCGCTTGCTGGCGAAGCTGGTCTTGATACTGGCCAACCACGTGGGCGATCGCCGGGTGCTCAGCGAAGCGATTCAATTGGCGGTGACGTCCACGCGGTGAGCGCAGCGAGCCACCCCGCATGGGGCACTTTCCGCCAGGGTTTGCCTGCCAGCGCCTGAAAGCAAAGCCCATTGCCTTCAGCGGGCCACTAAAGCGCGCTTGAACCGAGTTCACGAACGCGCCTGCGGCTCTGCTAAGCGCCGTTCAATGGGCTGTCGTCAATGATGGATACTTTGCTGGCCTTCAGTGCTTGCTGCACGGTGCGGCGCAGCGCACTGTTGGAGCGGAGCAGCAGTTCCATGGAAGCTGGGGCCAGCGTGCCCAGTGCGCCGGCCTCGAGCAAGGCCGCCTTGACCTGCTGGTAGTGCATTTCCCACGTGTCCGCGTCCGCTTCTGCGTTGGCGATCGGGTCCGTGCTTGTGGTTGTTTCTGTTCCTACAGCGGCGCTGGTGTCGCTGCTGGTCGCTGCTTCGCCTTCAGCGTCGTCTTGTGAGGCGAGGCGCTGCAAAAGCGCCACAGCGGCCTCCCGCAGGCGGCCCACCGTGGTCACGATCGAATGGCCAGAGTTCAAGAGGTGTGCAGGAAGATTCTCCGTGGCAGCAGCGATGGCCGGCAGTTGTTCCACCACGCTGGTGTAGTAGTCGGAGCGCCGCAATACCTTGGCCAGGCGCAACGCAGTCTCCTGCGTCATCGCTGCCCGGTTCAGCTGAATGACAAAAGCGTCGATGTTCGAATCCAGTGCGGCCAGCGTGCGCTGGGCGCGTGGCAGTTCGCGCGAGGGCGTGGTGCGCAGCAGCGCCACGTTGCATGCCGCCCGCAAGGCTATGTTTCCGTACCGGGCAACCTCCCGGTTCAGGGCATCGATGGCCAGGGCGGGCAGGGCAGCGGTGGAGGTGTCGAGGTAGCGCGCCCGCGACTCGTCTTCTTCGGCAGAGCGAAAGCGCGCTTGCAGAAATACCGCCAGGCGGTCGCTGAGTGGCCACATCAGCAGAACACCGAGCAAGTTGAACACGGTGTGGAACAGCGCCAGGGCCGTGGCGATGTCTGCTGGTGCACCGATCCAGCCACCAAACCATTGTGTTGCGTGCAGAAGCCATGGCAGCGTCAGGAAGGCGACGCCACCGGTCATCAGGTTGAACAACACGTGAGCGGCGGCCGCGCGGCGCGCGTTGGCGGTGGCGCCTATGGCTGCGATGAGTGCTGTTCCAGTCGTGCCGATGTTGGAGCCGATCACCACGGCAGCGGCCGCTTCCAGCCCCAGAAGCCCACCTTGCGCAGCCGTGAGTGTCAGTGCGGTGGCCGCGCTGGAGGATTGCATCAGCAGGGTGAGCAGTGCGCCGACCAGCACATGCGCGACCATGCCCCAGAAGCCCTCGATTTGCGGGAAAGTGATGCCCGCCGACAGATCGGTGAACGCTGTGCGCAACACGTCGATGCCGAGGAACAGCACGCCAAATCCTGCCAGTGCCAGCCCGATGCTGCCGCGCCGCGCATTGCCACCCGTCAGGCGCAGCAGCATGCCCAGGCCAATGAGCGGCATCGCCAGCAGGTCGATCTTGATCTTCAGGCCCAGCAGGGCCACCAGCCAGCCAGTGATGGTTGTGCCCACGTTGGAGCCGAACAGCACCCACAGGACCTGCCCCAGTGTCAGCAGGCCGGCATTGACAAAACCGATCGCCGCCACGGTCACGGCACTCGATGACTGAACCACAGCCGTGAGCATGATGCCGCTCCCGAGCGCGCGCCAACGTGTCCGGGTGGACCGCGCCAGTACTTCCCGCAGGGCGGAGCCCGAGGCCAGGCGAAGCCCTTCGGTCATCAGCCACATGCCGAGCAGAAAGAGGCCGATGCCGCCGAGGAGGGCGCCCGATTGGAGAACGGTCAGCATGACATTGTCTTGAAGAGGTGCGGCGTGGATAGCGCTGTCTAATGTAGCAATGGAAACGAAGTCCATTCATGGGTCGCATGCCGGCCCGCACCAGGGCCTTGCGCCCGTTTCATTCAGGCTGGCCTTCAGGGCGCCAGCCATTCGTAGGCGTAACCCACACCATAGACCGAGCGAATGGGGCTGTCGCCCTCGCTGGCTTGTTCGAGCTTTCTTCGAATGTTGCGAATGTGGCTGTCGATGGCGCGGTCGGTGACGGCCCGGCCGTCGTCATGCAGGTGCTCCAGCAGCTGGTCTCTGGAAAAAACCCGGCCTGGGTGCCTGGCCAACGTTCCCAACAACCGAAGCTCCGCGGTTGTCAGATCCAGGTCGTGGTGGCCCCAACTCGCCCGACAGGCCGATTCGTCGATGCGCAATGGCGCCTCGGATACAGGGCTGTCTGGGCGCCCCTGGGTTGCGTGCCATTGTGAACGCCGGAGCTGGGCCTTCACCCGCGCCACCACTTCCCTCGGGCTGTAGGGTTTGCAGAGGTAATCATCGGCCCCGATTTCCAGCCCGAGCAAGCGGTCCACTTCTTCCACCCGCGCGGTGAGCATGATGATGGGCGCGCGGCTGAAGAGGCGCACTTCTTTGCAAATGTCGACGCCATCGCGGCCAGGCAGCATCAGGTCGAGCAGGATGATGGACGGTTGGAGATCGTGAACCGCCTGGACCGCCAGAGCCCCATCAGAGACCAGATGCGGCTCCAGTTCCGCTGCGCGCAGATAGTTGGCCAGCAGCGTGGCGAGCTTGGGCTCGTCTTCGACGATCAGAACCGTGGTCATGTGGATGGGGCTTCCCGGGGCAGTTGAACCGAAATACACACGCCACCCAAGGCCGACGCGCGTGCGGTGATGTGGCCGCCGTGGGCCTGCACGATGTTGCTGCAAATCGCGAGCCCCAGCCCGGATCCGCCTGTGGCGCGGCTGCGCGAGCCATCGACCCGGAAAAAGCGGTCAAAGAGCTGGTCCTGCATCGCTGCGGGCACGCCGGGCGCGCTGTCTTCGATCGCCAGTTGCCATTCGCCGGGGGTGCCTTCGAGCGTGATCTGGACCGTGCCGGGTGCATCGGTATAGCGCCTGCAGTTTTCGAACAGGTTGTCCATGAGTTGGTGCAAACGCGCGGCATCGCCGGACACCATGGCGCTCGGCGGAAGCCGCGACAGGTTCAGCGCCAGTCCGGCGGCGTGCATGCGACCCTGGTGGGCTTGTGCGGCGCGCTGCAGCAAAGGCACCAGATCCAGGGGCTCCTGGCGGTAGCTCAAGGCCCCGGCATCGGACAGGGCGAGTTCGTGCAAGTCTTCGACCAAGCCGCCGATGCGGGCCACTTCGGCTTGCAGGGAAGCCACGGACTCGCCGTTCAACGGCATGATGCCGTCTTCCAGCGCTTCCAGCTCGCCTTTGAGAATGCCCAAGGGGGTGCGCAATTCGTGCGACACGTCGGCCATGAATTCGCGCCGCAGGCTTTCATTGCGCCCCAGGGTCAAGGCCAGGTGGTTGAAATCACGGGCGAGCTGGCCCACCTCGTCTTGGCTGTCCACCGGCACGCGGACGTCGTGGTGGCCGGCGGCGAGCCGGTGGGTGGCGGCGGCCACGCGGCGAACGGGCGCGAGCAGGGAGCGAGCGACCCACCACGCAATCAAGGCTGAGAGCCCCAGGGCCAGGATGGCGATGGCCACGGTGGTTTTGGCCTGGCCTTGTTGAAATCGCTGGTCGCCGCCGTCGGCAACCGATTCAAACGGGGCCATGGTCAACCAGCCCACGGTTTCGCCTCGGGCACGAATCGGCACTTGCACCACTTCCTTGCCCGTGCTGGGGAAGCCCCCCACCCACTGTTTCTGGCGGTCCAGCAAGCTCATGCGCAACATGGCGCCGGTGAGATCGGAAGTCAGAATGTTGCTGGTCACCGATTGCGCGCGCAGATCGTCCTCGGGTTGCGGACGCAGCATCTTGTGCCAGCTCTTGGGGTTCTCGCGCAAAAAATCCCAGTTGCCGTGCTCCAGGTAGGCACGCTCCAGCCGGGGCTGTGCCACGGCCATGCGCTCGGTGGACAGATCGTTGAGGTAGCCCAGAAACCCCCGTTCAAAGTTCAGGCGCGTGGCCACCCCCACCAGCACGATGGCCAGTGCGGATGTGGCCAGAACGGCGAGAAAGAGGCGGGTGGACATACCTAAACGCATAGCGCATTGGAACCGATCACCTGCGGTGTCGCCAAGCCCGGGTTCCATGGCACCTCAGAGCCAGAGGGTCTTCAATTTCCCTGCATATTTGCACCGCACCATTTGTGCAGTTATTCAGAATGAACGCAGGAACCCCCATGACCGCCTCTACCCACCGGGTATCTCAACCCGGGCCACGAATCCCCGTCCCCTTTGCCCGGCCAACGCTGTGGTGTGTGGGCCTTGCCCTGGTGCTGGCCGGGTGTTCCGATGGCAAAGCCGACGGTGCCGGTGCGGCACCCCCCGCTGTGGAGGTGGGGGTGGTGACGGTGGTGTCGCAACCTTTGGCGCTGGAGACCGAGCTGGCCGGGCGCACGGTGGCCGCCCTGTCGGCCGAGGTGCGGCCCCAGGTGACGGCGCTGGTGCGCGAGCGCCTGTTCAAAGAAGGCAGCCTGGTCAAGGCGGGCCAAGCGCTGTACCAGCTGGACAGCACCAGTGCCGAAGCCGCCTTGCGCGTGGCCCAGGCCAATGTCGCCAAGGCCCAGGCCACGCTCTCGGCAGCCGAGATGAAAGCCGCCCGCCAGGCGGCCTTGCTCAAGGCCGAGGTGAGCACGCCTCAGGACAATGAAGATGCCCAGGCCGCCTTGCTGCAGGCTCGGGCCGAGGTGCAGGCCGCAAAGGCCACGCAGGTCAATGCCCAGGTCGACCTGGACCGCACGCGCATCGTGGCGCCGATCGCGGGCCGGGTTGACACCTCCACCGTCACCCGGGGCTCCCTGGTGACGGCCAACCAGACCACCGCGCTCACCACGGTGCAGCAGCTCGACCCGATCTGGGTGGATGTGGCGCAGAGCAGCGCCGACTGGCTGCGCCTGCGCAGGCAGCTCGACAGCGGTGCACTGGAAAAAGGTGAAACCGCTGTGGGCCTGACGCTGGAAGACGGCTCGCGTTATGAACACGACGGTGTCTTGCAGGTGCAGGGCGTGGCCGTGGACGCCAGCTCGGGTGCCATGACCTTGCGTGCCCAGGTGCCCAACCCCGACGGCCTGCTGCTGCCCGGCATGTATGTGCGGGTGAGTCTGAACCAGGCGGTGGACCCTGATGCGATTCTGGTGCCCCAGGCGGGGGTGACCCGCAATGCGCGGGGCGACGCCAGTGCCATGGTGGTGAAGGAAGACGGATCGATCGAGAAGCGGGCGGTAAAAACCGCAGCGGCTGTCAACGGCCAGTGGCGTGTGACCGAGGGTTTGAAGTCGGGCGACCGGCTGGTGGTGGAAGGTGTGGCCAAGGTCAAGAACGGCCAGATTGTTCATGCCGTGCCCATGGGGGCTGCCAAGGCCGATGCCGCGCCTGTTGCGGCGCCTGCTGCTCCTGCCGCTGCTCACTGACTGGAACGCACCCATGGCCCGCTTCTTCATTGACCGACCGATTTTTGCCTGGGTGATCGCCATTGCGATCATGCTCGCTGGCGCACTCGCCATGCTCACGCTGCCGCTGGAGCAGTATCCCGATATCGCTCCCACCAGCATCCGGGTGCAGGCCAACTACAGCGGCGCTTCGGCCCAGACGGTGGAAGATTCTGTGACCCAGGTCATCGAGCAGCGCATGACCGGGCTCGACGGGTTGCAAAGCATGTCCTCGTCTTCCAGCTCCACCGGCAGTGCCACCGTGTCGCTCAGCTTCATCTCGGGCACCGATCCCGATGTGGCGCAGATGCAGGTACAGAACAAGCTGGAGCAGGCCATGACGCAACTGCCCCAGGCTGTGCAAAACCAGGGGGTCACGGTGACCAAGACTGGGGTGGACTTTCTGTTGATCGCCAGCCTGACGTCTGACGATCCCAAGATCACTTCGTCCGACATCGGCGACTACGTGGCGTCGAGTCTGGTGGACCAGATCAGCCGCATCAACGGGGTGGGCGAGGTGGTGACGCTGGGTTCCGGCTACGCCATGCGCATCTGGTTGAACCCGACGCTTCTGGAAAAGTATGCGTTGATGCCCAGCGACATCAGCGCTGCACTGACCTCGCAGAACACCCAGGTGTCTGCCGGTGCGCTAGGGTCTTTGCCTGCCGTTGAAGGCCAGCAGCTGAACGCCACCATCACCGCGCGCAGCAAGTTGCGCAGCGTGGCCGAATTTGAGCAAGTGTTCCTCAAGGCGAACAGCGATGGTTCGGTGGTCACGCTGGGCGATGTCGCCCGCCTCGAGCTGGGCAGTGAGAGCTACACCGTGCAGGGGGCTTACAACGGCAAGCCCACGACGGGCATGGGGGTGCGCCTGGCCTCCGGCTCGAATGCGTTGGCGGTGTCGGCTGCGGTGAAGGCCAAGCTGGCGCAGCTCGCGCCATTTTTCCCCGATCAGATCAAGGCCGAGATCGGCTACGACACCACGCCTTTTGTACAGGTCTCCATTGAAGAGGTGGTCAAGGCCCTGGCCGAGGCGATGTTGCTGGTGGTGTTGATCATGGCGCTGTTCATGCAGAACCTGCGCGCCACCTTGATCCCGGCGATTGCCGTGCCGGTGGTGTTGCTGGGCACCATTGGTGTGCTTCAGGTGTTTGGCTATTCGATCAACACGCTCACCATGTTCGGCATGGTGCTGGCCATTGGCTTGCTGGTGGACGATGCCATCGTGGTGGTGGAAAACGTGGAGCGCCTGATTTCTGAAGAGGGCCTGTCGCCCCGCGAAGCCACGCGCAAAAGCATGGACCAGATCACGCCTGCGTTGGTGGGCATCACCCTGGTGTTGTCGGCGGTGTTCGTTCCCATGGCGTTTTTCACCGGGTCCACCGGCGTGATCTACCGCCAGTTCAGTATCACCATCGTCTCGGCCATGGTCTTGAGTGTGCTGGTGGCCTTGACGCTGACGCCCGCCTTGTGCGCCTCGCTGTTGCCGCCCGCCGGTCACGCCAAAATCAAAGGGCCACTGGGGAGCTTCTTCTCGGCGTTCAACACCGGGTTTCTGAAGAGCAGCGAAGGCTACCGCAACGTGGTCTCCAAGACCTTGAACCGGGGCGGGCGCATGATGGTGATTTACGCCTTGCTGGTGGCGGGTCTGGCCTACGGCTTTACCCGCTTGCCCACATCGTTTCTGCCCGATGAAGACCAGGGTTTGCTGTCGCTCACGGTGCAGTTGCCTTCGGGCGCTACGGACTCCCGCACGGCTGCCGTCTTGAAAGATGTTGAAGCCTATCTGGGCAAACAACCCGAGGTGGCGGGTTTCATTGCGCTGCGCGGCCGGGGGGGTGATCAGGCCATTGGCAACATGTTCATCCGCCTCAAGAACTGGAGTGAGCGCGGTGGCAGCGGGCAGAGCGCCGGTGCGCTGGCTCAGCGGTTCAACCGCGAGCTCTCCAAGACGCGCGATGCGCGGGTTTTTGTGGCATTGCCACCCGCCGTGCGCGGACTGGGCAGCAATGCCGGCTTCACCCTGCAGTTGCAGGACCTGGGCGGACTGGGCCAGGAAACTTTGCAAACTGCACGCGACCGTTTCATCGAGCTGGCCGGCCAGGATGAGCGCGTCACCGGGGTGCGCGCCAGTGGGGTGCCGGCCTCGCCGCAGCTGCAGGTGAGCATCGATGACCACAAGGCATCGGCCCTGGGTTTGAGCACCGCAGACATCAACGCCACCTTGTCTTCGGCGCTGGGCGGCACCTACATCAACGATTTCATCAACGCCTCGCGTGTGAAAAAGGTGTACATGCAAGGCGATGCGGTTTACCGCATGCAGCCTGAGGACGTCTTGCGCTGGCAGGTGCGCAACCGCGCGGGCGACATGGTGCCGCTGTCGACATTTGCCTCGGTGGACTGGAGCAGCGGCCCCTCGAAGCTGGAGCGCTACAACGGCCTGTCGTCTTACGAAATCGTGGGCTCACCGACCGAGAACGCCAGTTCGGGTGACGCCATGGACGCGGCCGAGGAAATCATCTCGAAACTGAATCAAGACGTGGGACAAGGCATTGGATTTGAATGGTCGGGGCAGTCCTACCAGGAGCGCTTGTCGGGTTCCCAGGCGCCCGCACTTTATGCCCTGTCCATCCTGTTTGTGTTCCTGTGTCTGGCTGCGTTGTACGAGAGCTGGTCGGTGCCGTTCGCGGTGATGCTGGTGGTGCCCATGGGTGTCATCGGAGCGGTGTCGGCGACCTGGTTGGCGGGTTTGTCCAACGATGTGTATTTCCAGATTGGCCTGCTCACCACGGTGGGGCTGTCGGCCAAGAACGCCATCCTGATCGTGGAGTACGCGCAGCAGTTGCAGGCCCAGGGCGAGACCCTCGTGGCCGCCACGCTGGATGCTGTGAAGCTGCGGCTGCGGCCCATTCTGATGACCTCGCTGGCCTTCATGTTTGGTGTGTTGCCGCTGGCCTTGTCCACCGGCGCCGGCTCGGGCAGCCGTCGGGCCATTGGCACGGGTGTGCTGGGTGGCATGTTGAGCGCCACGGTGCTGGGCTTGTTGTTTGTGCCGGTGTTGTATGTGTTGATTCGGCGCTGGTTTGACCGGCGTCGCGGTGCCGATGCGGCAGCCTTGCAGGGAGTTTCGGCATGAAGGCCACTTGGGTTTCTTTGGCGTGTGCGCTGGCATTGGGTGGCTGTGCCGCAGTGGATGGCGGCGGCCAGGCCGGCGATGTGTCGCAACGGGTGCCCGCCACAGTGGGCAGCCGGGCAGTCGATGGCGCCATGCCGCTCCCTGCGGGGACTGCGCTGGCCTGGCGCGACATGATCGTGGACCCGGCCCTCAAAGCCGCGGTGGAGCTGTCGTTGCTCAACAACCGCGACTTGCGAGTGGCGGCGTTGAACATCGAAGCCACCCGGGCGCAATACGGGATTCGATCGGCCGACATGGGCCCCACGGTGAAAGCCGCCGCCACCGCCACGGCGGGCACCACGCGGGCCGCCACCGCCTCGCTGGGCGTTGCCGCCTGGGAGCTGGATTTGTGGGGGCGACTGAGCAGCCTCAAAGGCGCCGCCTTGGCCACTTTCCTGGCCAGCGAGCAGACGCGCGACAGCGTGCAAGCGAGCCTGGTGGTGTCGGTGGCCCAGGCCTGGCTGACGCTGGACGCGGATCAACAAAAGCGCGAACTGACGGACAAGACGCTGCAGAGTCGGGAACGCAGCCTGGAATTGATCGGGCGCCGTCGCACGCTGGGCGCGGCGAGTGCGCTTGAAGTGGCCACTGCTCGGGCCGCCGTGGAAACAGCGCGGGGCGATCTGGCCACGCTGCAAGCACAAGTGGAGCAAGACCTCAGCGGCTTGCGCTTGCTGGTGGGCACGGAGCTCCCGACACAGGCGTTGCCGGTCATCCGGGTGGCCAACGCAGGTGAGGCCTCGGGCAACGCCGCGGTTCAGCTGGTGGACGTGCCCGCCGGCTTGTCGTCCACGGTGTTGCTGCAACGCCCCGATGTGCGGGCCGCCGAGCAAGCATTGCAGGCGGGCCGTGCCAATGTGGCCGCCGCGCGCGCGGCACGCTTCCCCACACTGAGCCTGACAACGGCGGTGGGCCGCAGCAGCAGCGACGTGGGCAGTCTGTTTTCAGCGGGCAATGGCGTGTGGAGTTTCATGCCTTCGCTGAGCCTGCCAATTTTCGACGGCGGCGCCAGCCGGCTGGCAGAAGAAGCGGCCCGGGTGCAGCAGCAGGTGCTGCTGGCCAACTACGACAAAGCGATCCAGACGGCGTTCAAGGAGACGGCCGATGCCTTGATCGTGCGCGAAAGCATGGCAACGCGGCTGCAGGCGCAAGACGCGCTGCATGCGGCCTATGCCGAGACCTTGCGGCTGGTGCTGGCGCGACAGCAAGCGGGGGCCGAAACGGCCACCGCGGTGCTGGACGCCCAGCGTTCGCTGTATGCCGCGCAGCAAGGCTTGATCGGCTTGCGTTTGATCGAACAGGGCAATCGGTTGACCCTGTTCAAGGTGCTCGGCGGCCGTTGATGGCGCCTGAGGTCATCCGCTCAGGGTGCGGGGCCAACTCACGGATTGAGGTGGCGCCTGACCCAGGCCACCGCGCCGCTGGGGTGCTGAAACTCGTCCAGCGATCGGGCCGGGATGTCGGGGTACTGTGCGTTCCACAGGGCTGAGAGTGTGGTGCCGGGGCCGGCCTCGAGAACACAGGTGATGCCCTGTTCCTGAAGCGACGCCATGCAGGTTCGCCATTGCACGGGCTGGGCGATTTGCCCGGCCAGGGCCGTCCGCAAGCCGTCAGGCCGGTGCTCGGTGTGGCCGTGGATGTTGCAGGCGAGCGCGAAAGCGGGGGGGGCAAATGGGTGCTGCTCCAGTTCCGCGCGAAGCGCTGCGACGGCCGGTGCCAGCCAAGGGGTGTGTGAGGCCAACGGTACGTTGAGTGGGGTGCTGGTGGCGCCCAGCCGCCGGGCGTCGGAGCCAGCGCTGCTCAAGGCCGAAAGCGCACCACCGATCACACAGGCTGACGCATGGAGGTCTATGGCCAGGAACACGCCATGGCGGGTGCACAGTGCATCGATCTGGTGTTCGCTCAGACCATGAATGGCGATCAAGCCGGTTTGCTGGTTTTTCATGGCCTCGTCCATGAGTGTGGCCCGCTCCGCAGCCAACGCCAGAGCGTGTTCAACCGGGAATACCCCCGCCGCACCGAACGCCGCCAACTCGCCCACGCTGTAGCCTGCCGCGACCCGTGGGGAGGGCAGTTGGTCTCGAATGGCGCTCCACGCGGCGAGGCCGACCCCCGTCAGCAGTACCTGGGCCACCGAGTTCTGAAAAGCCCAGGTGGGGTCGCTCAGGCGTTGTCGCCAGTCTGCGCCGAGGCGTGCGCTCATGTGTTTGAGCACAGGGGCGTGTGGCCCGGGGTCTTCGAGCCAGGGCAACATTTGGGGGTGTTGTGTGCCCTGGCCGGGAAACAACAAGCCGAGGCTCATGCCAGCAGGTCCATGCGTTCCAGCCAGCAGGCGGCGGACAACACATCGGCGCAGCCGCCTGGGCTCAGGCGGCGGTGCACAAAGGCGCGGTGGATGGCTTGGGCCTGGGCGATGGCATCGATCTGGTGCATCCCGCCCCGCTCCAGAAACAGCCGGGCCTGCGTCTGGGCCCACCGCAGACCGGCCAGGCCGCCCCGGTGTGCCAGGTTGGTGTCGTCCAGCACCGCCATCGTTTTGAACAAGGCTTGCAGCTGCGCAGCTGGGTGGCCCAGTCCGGCGCCCAAGGCCTCTCGCAAGGTGGGTGCGGTGACTTCGAAGAGGGTGGGAAAGCCGAGCGCTGCTTCTTGCTCGATCCCTTGCAGCCCGAAAGCTTCGGCCGCCCGATGGCCATTCGAGGCGCGTTTTCGGCCGAGCCGGGCAACGAGGGCCAAAAACCAACGGGCCCGAAGTTCTTCCCTCAAGTGTTGAGCGGTCCGGGGGCGTGAGCCTGCATGAAGTGCCCCTGCCCCGGCGCAGAGCAGGCCCAGGGTGAAGATGGCGCCCCGGTGGGTGTTCACTCCCTGGGTGCGCACCAGCATGCGCTGCTCCGCTGCGATGCCCAGCGTTTCGAGCTCGGCAAATGTGGCACCCCGCGAGCCCGCCAGGGTGGTTGCGCGGAAGTAGTGGCGCAGACAACTCAGGCTCCGGAAGAACATGGCGGCATCCATGTCGGTGTGGCTGCCGGTGTCCTGAAACGACACGAGGCCGGGCTTGGGATACAGCGCGAGTTCGTCATGGAGTGCCTGGGTGGCCGCTCTCGCGGTGGCACTCGCGTGTTGTGGGAAGCCGGGCAGGTGGGCTTCGGCCCAGGGAATGGCGTCGCGCTTCATCTCAAGCGGCCAGTGTGGCTTGCGAACCCGGGAGGCTGGAGGCCAGGTGCGCGCCCAGCAGGGTTTTGACCAGGTACTGAGGCGTTTTCCCCGATCGCCACGCCGCCCATTCCCGCCAGGCAACGGCCGCCCCATTGGGGAATATGAGTTCGCCGTCGAGCCTTGGTGCATCGGTTTCACAGGCCGACAAAGCTTCGGTGGCCAAGTCGGCTTGCCGTTCACCGTTCACGCGGATTAACAGATCGAGGTCGGAAACTTCGTGCACATAGGTCAGGCCCGACAGGGTCTGCCAGCCATAACTGCCATGCACATGGGCTTGCAGCCCGTGTTTTTGCAGCGCGTACACCAGGGGGCGCATATGCTGCGCCAATGAACGGGTGACCGTGGTGAGGGTCGGGAATGAGGCGTAGACCACCACGTCTGCCCGGGGCAGCAAAAAACCCAGTTTGAGGCGGCCCCATTGCAGGGGCAGGGGCAGGCCAAGGCTCAGCAAGTGGGGTGGAGTTTCAGCGCCCTGACGCGTCACGACCAGAGGCAGGTGGTGGTCTGCCCAGTGCCTGAGACCCGAGCATTCGTGTTCCGTTGTGGCCCGATCTGCGAGTTGCCAGAGCGTTTCTTTGCGGAGGTGAATCAGGCGGTGGCGAACGAGGTAGGGCATGACCATGCGCTGCGGTTTTGGGGGGGCGGCGTGACTGGATCAGGCTGCGTGCAGTACCCGCCGGACGATGTCGGCAGAACACCGGCGTCCACCCCTGCGCTCCCCGTCCTGGGCGCGCACGTCGTCACATGGGCTGTGCTCGATGGCTTCGCGCAAGCGGTTTTTGAGGTCGTCCGGCCAGAGCGCCCGGATGCCTCCCATGGCGACGTAGTTGTCCACTCCCGGCGCGAAGACGGGGTTGTCCAGAGACAACGCGGTGAGGCGCTCCGCGTTGATTTTGGTGATGCGGGCCATGGCTGGGATGCGCATGACCCGTATCTCGGCCTCGGGCAAGGCATAACACGCATCGGCGATCAGGCCGGAGGTGATGAAGCCACCTGACAGCGCCTGGTCGTAGACCAGGCCAATGACGCAGTGCCCCGTGCGGCGGGCCAGATCGATGCAGCAGCCGAGGTGGGCCATGGCGCGGTTGATGCCGAGCAGTTCGTCGCGCCGGCGCAGCATCTGGCCCTGGGTGTCGATGAGCAGCAAAAGCGTGCGTTGGGGATGGTGCTGGAGCGTGTCCAGAATCACCTGGGCTTGCGCGAGGGCGAGTTCCACGCCAATGGGTGCGTGGTCGGTGGTGCCGACGACGGTGAGGGTCGCGCCGTCCAGCTGGGCTTCGCCCTGCAGGAAGTTGCCTTGGGCCGTGACGGTGTGTTGATCACCAAACAGGGTGCTGACCAGTGTCTGCCAGATCATGTGCTTGTCTCCAGAAGGGGGATGGTCCGGGCACGCAACGTCAGGACTTCGTGCACGCTCAGGTCGGGAATGCGGTCGGCATTTGGCAAGCCCATGCTGGACCACAGGCTGATCGCCTCACCGTCGGCCGGTGCTTGGGCCTGCCGCGCGCTGAGCAGGGCGTGTTCAGCCTGAAGCGAAGCGAATGTGGTGGGGCATGAGCGGGGCAGCGCTGCCATGGCTTTGAGGGTGGCGGCGCGGAACGGCCCGACACCGTCTTCCACCAGCTGATCGCAGTCACCACACAGCCAGCGGTGTTTGCCGCCCGTTGTGCGCCAGACCAGCGCGCGGTCCCGCGAGTCGAACTCTTCCACGCCATGGGAAGCTTCGATCACTTCGGGCCCCGACATGGCCAGGCGGCCGATGTCGCTCATGATGATGTGGTCGGCGCAGCGCACCACGATGCCCATGCCGCCAAAACAACCGTTGCGGCTGCCGATGAGCACGATCACCGGAACCCCGCTGGCCCGTGTGTCGAGCACAGCCCGCATCACTTCGGACACGGCGATCAGGCCAGCGTTGGCTTCGTGCAGGCGCACACCGCCGGAATCCACCAGCAGCAAGACCGCCTCAGGGCGATCCAGCTCGGCCCGTTTGAGCAGGCCCACAAGCTTGGCGCCATGAATCTCTCCGACCCCTCCGCCCATGAATTCACCTTCCTGAGCGGCAATGAACACGGTTTTTCCGTCCAGTTGCCCGCGGCCGATGGCGACACCGTCGTCGAACGCCGCTGGCACGCCGAGCTGGGCCAGATGGGGGCTGGTCAGGCGCTCCTCGGGCGGCAGCCATTCGTGAAAGCTGTGGGGGTCGAGCAGCCGCTGGATGCGCTGGCGTGCGCTGCTTTCGGCCCAACTGATGGCGCTCATGGTGTCCCCTCTTTCAGCTGGGCAACCCCTTGCTGAAGGCGCAAGCTGACAATGGCCGGCGTGGCCCCCATGTCGTGAATGGAAATGTGCAGATCGCTCAGCCCGCTGCGTTCCTGAAAGTCTTGCAGCACGGCTGTCCAGATGGCTTCAAACCCCCGGGCCGAGGTCTGAACTGCGAAGCTGCAGTGGCCCGAGCCGGGCCGGGCTTCGAACAGCACTTCCAGGTTGCCCGAGCCCACCACCCCCACCAGAAACGGGCGAAAAGGGGGCGTTGCCTGGTGACCCGGCAGCTGGAAGTGCAGTGTTTCCAGAGAAGTGGATGTGTTCATGGTTGTGGCGTCTCTCACCAGTTTCGGAAGCGGCTGGGTGGGCGGTACAGGCCGCCGCTGGCGCGCACCAGGTCGCGCATGCTTCGGGCGGCCAGCAGGTTGCGTGTGGCATCGCGGGCATCGATGCCCAGGTCTTCGGGTCGCTGGATCACACCCCGGTCGCGCAGGTTTTCCACCATGCGGCGGTCCCGTGCGAGGCCAACCGGTGTGAATCCGGCCACGCCCCGGATGGCCTGTGCGCGCTCTTCGTCGGTGCGGCACAGCAGCAGGTTGGCGATGCCTTCTTCGGTCAGCACATGGCTGACGTCGTCGCCATAAATCATGATGGGGGGCAGAGCCATGCCGGCTTGCTCGGCCAGGGTCCAGGCGTCGAGGTGCTCGACGAAGGCGGGCTGCATGTGCTCGCGAAAAGTCTCGACCATCTGCACCACCAGTTTTTGTCCCCGTGGCGTGCCGGCCGCACCGCTGAGGCCTTGACGTGCCTGGGCGCCGGCCTTGAGCCAGGCGGGGCTGGCATGGCGACGTCCGCGGGCGTCGGCGCCCATGTTGGGCGCCCCGCCAAAGCCGGCGATGCGGCCCAGCGTGGCGGTGGAACTGTTGCCCGCCAGGTCCATTTGCAAGGTGGATCCGATGAACAGGTCGCAGGCGTAGTGGCCGGCGGCCTGGCACAAAGCGCGGTTGCTGCGCAGGGAACCGTCGGGCCCGGTGAAGAACACGTCGGACCGTGCCCGCACGTAGTCTTCCATGCCCAGCTCAGAGCCGAAGGAGTGCACCGACTGTACCCAGCCGGCCTCGATGGCGGGGATCAGGGCGGGGTGCGGGTTCAGCGCCCAGTGCTGACAGATCTTGCCTTTGAGCCCCAACGATTCGCCATAGGTGGGCAACAGCAACTCGATGGCGGCGGTGTCAAAACCGATACCGTGGTTGAGCCGCTGTACACCGTATTCAGCGTAAATGCCCTTGATCGCCATCATGGCCATCAACACCTGGATCTCGCTGATCTGCGCCGGGTCGCGCGTGAACAGGGGTTCGATCACATTGGGCGTCGGCGCGACCACCACGAAGTCCACCCAGTCGCCCGGAATGTCCACGCGTGGTACGACATCCACCCATTCGTTGACCTGCGCGATCACGATGCCGCCGCTGAAGGCGGTGGCTTCCACGATGGCGGGGGTGTCTTCGGTGTTGGGGCCTGTGTAGAGGTTGCCGTGGGCATCGGCGCTGTGCGCGGCGATCAGCGAGACCTGGGGTGTCAGATCCACGAAGTAGCGGGCGAACAGCTCCAGGTAGGTGTGGATGGCGCCGATCTGCAGCCGTCCCTGTGAGACCAGCCGTGCCAGACGGGTGCTTTGCGGCCCAGAGAAAGAAAAGTCCAGTTTGCTGGCGATGCCACGTTCAAACACGTCCAGGTGTTCGGGCAGGGACAGCACCGACTGGACCATGTGCAGGTCGTGCACGCGCTCCACGTCCACCTGTAGCAGCGCCTTGGCCAGAAAATCGGCCTGCTTCTGGTTGTTGCCCTCGAGGCAGACCCGATCACCGGGCTCCAGCACGGCATTCAGCAGGTGCTGGATCGATGTGGCCGCCACTTGTCGGCCTTTGAGCTGGGCGCCCAGGGCCTCCTGGGCCCGGGCAAGCCGGGCCTGACGCCGCGCGCTGCGCTGGTTCCAGACGGGAGATGGAGACGTGGGCTGGGGTGTCATCGGGGTGCTGCTCAACAGGTTCCACAAATGAGGCCAGGTACACACACGGAGCCCCCAAGGGTGGGCGACAGCGGCAGCACAAGGCCTGTCGAGGGTGTCTCTTTCTACTAGGGGAAAGTACCACCCTCTGTTTAAGCGATTAAAACAATTAAAACACAAATAATCGTTTAAGCTTTGTTTCGGAACATGAAATCGATTCTGCTGATGGGACCACTCGACCCATTGACTGCCTCACAGCCCGCCCTCCAATCTGGACAAGGAAAACCGATGCGACTCGTCAGTTTTGACACCCCCGAAGGCCCGAACTGGGGCGTATTGCGCGATGGGGCTGTGGTGCCCAGCGAAGCGATGGGCGCTGATGTGCCCCGCTCGCTGATGGCCTTGCTGGCCGACGAAGCGGGCTGGCCCGCGCTGCTGGCTGAGCTGCCCCAGCGGGCGGCCCAGGCCACATCGCTGCCGCTGGCCGAGGTGAGTCTGCTGCCCTGCGTGCCCCGCCCGGGCAAGGTGATCTGCCTGGGGGTGAACTACATCGACCACGCCAAAGAAGGTGGCAACACCATTGGCGACTACCCCTCCATCTTCCTGCGCTGTGCCACTTCCTTGTTGGCCCACGGCGCGCCGCTGCAAGTGCCCAAGGTCTCGGACAAGCTGGATTTCGAGGCAGAGCTGGCTGTGGTGATCGGGCGGCGCACGCGCTTTGTCTCGCAAGACGACGCTTTGAAGTCGGTCTTTGCCTACGCCTGCTTCAACGACGCCACGCTGCGCGATTACCAGCGCAAGACGGCGCAGTGGACCATCGGCAAAAACTTTGATGCCACGGGCGCCTTTGGTCCCTGCATGGTCACGCCCGACGAGCTGCCAGCGGGTTGCTCGGGTGTGCGCATCGAGTCGCGCCTGAACGGGCAGGTGATGCAGAGCGCGAACACGGGCGATATGGCCTTTGGCGTGGCGCGCACGATTGCCTTGTTGTCGGAGTCGCTGACCCTGGAGCCGGGTGATGTGGTGGTGATGGGCACGCCGGGTGGGGTGGGTTATGCGCGCACGCCGCCAGTGTGGATGAAGGCGGGCGACCGCATCGAGATCGAGATCGACGGCATCGGCATCCTTTCCAATGAGGTGGTCGCATGAGAAATGTGAACCTCGACAATCTCACCACCATCGCGGCCAGCAGCTTTGAAGGCTTGCCCGACGCGCGCCGCCGTGAGCTGGTGCAGAAGCTGGTGCTGGCCCTGCACACCTACGCCAAAGAGGTGACGCTGACGCACGAAGAGTGGCGAGGTGCCCTGGCTTTTTTGCACCGCTGCGCCGACATCAGCAGCGACAGCCGCAGCGAGTTCTCCTTGCTCTCGGACGTGCTGGGCATCTCCAGTCTGGTGGATCTGATGGCCAGTGTGCCGGGGGCCACGCCGGGCAGTGTGCTCGGCCCCTTCCACACGGTCGGGTCACCCTGGCTGGACAACCCGGCCAACCTGGTCAGCGACAACGCCGGGCAGCGCGTCATCTACCTCGGGCGGGTGTGTGACACCGCTGGCAGGCCACTGCCACAGGCCTCGCTGGATTACTGGCAAAACGCCGCCAACGGTCTTTACTGGCAGGTCGATGACGCGCAACCCACCGACAACTTGCGCTGCCAGCTCAAGGTAGATGGCAACGGGTGTTTCGAGATGGCGACGATCCGCCCGGTGCCTTACCAGATTCCGACCGATGGACCGGTTTGGCACGACCTCGTTGAGCCCGCGCAGCGAAGCTCATGGCGTTCGGCCCATGGCCATGTGATCGTGTCCGCGCCCGGTTACAGAAGCCTGGTGACCGAACTCTTTGATGCCGACGACGCCTACCTCGACAACGACGCCGTTTTTGGCGTGCGCGAAGCGCTGGTGGGCCAGTTTGAGCCCACCGAAGACGAAGCCCTGTGCCAACGCCACGGCTTGACTTGCAAAGAGTGTCTGGTCATGCGCATCGAGCTGCGCCTGGCCCCCGCCCAACAGACCTGACCCATCGACGTTCGCCCCCGGCGAGTCCACTCGCCTAAAAAAACCAGGAGACAGACCATGAAGCGCTACCCGAAACCCGTGTCCCTTCGCCAGCCCTTGGCCGCATTGTTGGTGGCCCTGGCCGCCACCAGCATGCCGGCAGTTGCCCAGACCACCATCAACCTCACGGCGGTGGACGGTTACCCGCCGAAATCGCTCTGGATCAAGGAGTTCATCGAGTTCTACATTCCGGAAGTCGACAAGCGGCTGGCCAAGGACAACAAGTACAAGATCCGCTGGAACCAGGCCTGGGCAGGCCAGATCGTCAAGCCCAATGGTGTGCTGGAAGGCATCCAGAAGGGCTTGGGCGACATCGGCATCGTGACCACCGCCATCTACGGCGACAAGATGAACATCCTGGCCGTGGCCTACGCCACGCCGTTTGTGACCAACGATCCAGAGCTGGTGTCGAAGACCATCGACGAGATGGCAGACAAATTTCCCGCGATCAAAAAGACGTTTGCTTCCTACAACCAGGTCTACCTGACCAATGCCGTGGTGCTGGACACCTACCAGGTGTTCACCAAGCCCGCGGTCAAGTCGCTGGCCGGCATGAAGGGGCTCAAAGTTGCGGGTGCGGGATTCAACTTGCGTTACCTGGAGCCGGTGGGCGCCGTGGGCGTATCAGGCCCGCTGACGGGCTACTACAACCAGGTGCAGACTGGTGTGGTGGACGGCAGCCTGTTGTGGCCTGAAGCCGCCGCCACCTTCAAGATGGCCGAAGTCGCCCCCAACATGCTGAAAGCCGACATCGGAGCGGTCAACACCAAGGTCCTCACGGTCAATGCCGACGTCTGGGCCAAGCTGCCGGCCGAGGTGAAGAAGATCCTGCAAGACGTGGCCATCGAATACCGCGACCTGCTGGCCAAGCTGGCCAAGGAAGAGGGCGCGTCCAGCGTGGCCGACTACAAGAAAGCCGGCGGCACGGTGCATGACTTGCCCAAGGCAGAGCGCACAGCCTGGGCCAAGGCCTTGCCGAATCTGGCCCAGCAGTGGGCGGCAGGCCTGGACAAAGAAGGCGCGCAAGGCAGCGAAATGCTCAAGTACTACATGGATGCCATGCGCGCCGCCAAGCAGCCGATCGAGCGGCAGTGGGACCGCGAGTAAGCACCCGCCCAACCAGGAGCGCCTGTGAGCGAAGCCGTCTCTACCCCAACGGAAAACCTGGGGCTTTTTGACCGACTGGTGGTCGGCCTGAACGCCCTGGGATCACTCTGGATCCTGTTTCTGGTGCTGCTGGTCACTTCCGATGCCATGGGGCGAAGCCTCTTCGCCAGTCCCATTGCGGGTGTGACCGAGCTGATCCAGATC
Organism: Hydrogenophaga sp. PAMC20947; assembly: GCF_004795855.1. Classification (NCBI taxonomy): domain Bacteria; kingdom Pseudomonadati; phylum Pseudomonadota; class Betaproteobacteria; order Burkholderiales; family Comamonadaceae; genus Hydrogenophaga; species Hydrogenophaga sp. PAMC20947. The sequence goes on along the minus strand of NZ_CP039252.1, from coordinate 2,874,864 downwards.
TCCATCATCGGCATCGTTTTTCTCCAGCTGGCCGACGCGGTCCGGACGCACCGGTTGACGCGGGCGGATTCGTTCCTGACCCTGCTGCATGCCAAGCGCCCGCGCCTGGCATGGCGCATGGAAGCCGTGTTTCTAGCCTTGGGCGCAGCCTACATGGTGCTGGGCCTGTGGGGTTCGGTTCCTTTGCTGCTGGAGTCCTACGAACGCGACGAGTTCATGGGCAATGTGGGAGTGTTCACGGTCAAGGTCTGGCCGATCAAAACCATCATCGTGCTCGGTTTGATCGTGACCTTCATCGAGTTCACCCGACAAGCCATTGCTGCGTGGCGGCGGGCGCCTGCGCCCTGAGGCAGCGTCAGTTTCCCCGGCCTTTCCCCTCCATTTCAAACCGGTGCCCGCCCATGGCGGCGGGCACCACGCCTTCTTTGGATCGAGATCTTGATGGAATTCAGCAGCGTCAATGTCGGATTGGCTTCGGTGGTGGCGATCGTGGTGCTTATCTACGCGGGTACCCACATCGCGATCGCCTTGGGTATGGTGTCTTTCCTGGGTGTCTGGCTGCTCAAGGGCAACGTCGACGTCGCTTTCAATTTGCTGTCGCTGGCCATGGCCGATTCGGTTACTGATGAGGCGTTTGCGACGGTTCCCCTCTTTGTCATGATGGGGCTGGTGGTCAGCCGCTGTGGCCTGGGGCGAGATGTTTACGACTTCGGCAACACGCTCTTCAAAGAGGTGCGTGGTGGCTTGGGGCTGGCCACCGTGGCGGCCAATGCCATCTTTGCGGCGGTGACCGGTTCGTCCATTGCATCGGCCTCCGTGTTTGCCAAGGTGGCGATACCGGAGATGGTGCGTTACCGCTATGGCAAGCGCTTCGCGGTGGGCATTGTGGCGGGCAGCTCGGTGCTGGGCATGATCATTCCGCCCAGCACGATGTTGATCATTTACGCGGTGGTCACAGAGCAATCGGTTGGCGCCATGTTCCTGGCCGGCGTCTTGCCTGGTGTGCTGCTGTCGGTTGCATACTGCGTCGCTATTCTGTTGATGGTCCGGTTTGCCTCCGGTTTTGTGGGGGGTGAACTCTCGGGCCACAAACGCCCGCCGCTCAGCATTGTGCTCAAGGAGGGCGCCGCGAAGCTGGGCCCCGTGTTGCTGCTGGTTTCCGTTGTATTGGGCGGCATTTATGGCGGCATCCTGACCCCGGTGGAGTCGGGCGCAGCGGGCACCGTGGTGGCGGCAATCATTGGCGCGGTCAAGGGTCGCTTGAATTTCAAGGCCATCTGGGGTGCGCTGGTCGACACCGGGCACATCACCGCCAATATCCTGTTTCTCATCATTGCAGCGTCCATCTACAGCCGCATGATGGGCATCGCCGGCCTGCCCACCCTGTTTGGCGAATGGCTGGGTGGGGTGAACATGTCGTTGACCTCATTCATGCTGCTGTATGTGACTTTGCTGTTGCTGCTGGGCACCATCATTGACACGGCCTCCATCATCCTGATCGTGGTGCCCTTGTTTCTCCCCGCGCTGGAGCCCTTTGGCATCAACCTGATCTGGTTCGGGATCATCACAGTGGTGGGCGCTGAGATCGGCTTGCTCACGCCGCCCTTTGGCATTTCTTGTTTTGTCATCAAGGCCACCATCGACGACCCCTCCATCACCTTGAACGATGTGTTCATGGGGGCCTTGCCCTTTGCCGCGGTGATGCTGGTGGTGCTGGCCCTGTTGATTGCCTTTCCGCAGATCAGTCTGGCTTTTTTATGAGGCCAAGGCTTCGCATTTTGTTGTGGGGTTTCGCGCCGCACCAGCGCCCGAGCATCCTGCTTTCCTGAACGTTCCGCACGGAGTCCCATCATGAGCCAAAACAGCTGGCAAGAACACATCAACCACGTTACCGCCAAAGGGGTGCTGGCCAAGCCCTTGTATGTGATCTTCACGAAACCCGCCAACGGGCTGGACGCGGTGCGTGAGCACCTTGCAGAACACCTGCGGTACCAGAAAGACCTGGAGGCCCGTGGCATCACGTTCGGCGCAGGCCCTTTCGCCAACGACAGCGAAACGGAGTGGAGCGGTGAAGGCATGGTCATTGTGCGGGCGGCTTCGATGCAAGAAGCCCGGGCGCTGGCCGAAGCCGACCCCATGCACCGCAGCGGCGCGCGGACTTTTCTGGTCAGGCCGTGGCTTCTCAACGAGGGCTCCTACACCGTGACCGTGCGCTATTCCGAGCCTTTTCGCACCGTCACCTGAAACCATCACATCACTTCTACGGAGTACACACATGGTCAATATCCGACCCAAAACCACCATCAAGATGCGGATGCAAGGCGAGGTGATTTCACACGCCCGAACCGATGTCACCGTGCGCGACCTGTCGACCACCATCGACGAACCCACCGAACGGGGTGGCACCAACCTGGGTTTCAGCCCAACCGAAACCTTTGCCGCTGCCCTGGTGGGTTGCACCAGCGTGATCAGCCACAAGATCGCGCACCGGATGGGCATCACGTTCGGTGCCATGAGCCTGCGCCTGGAGGCCGACTTTGACCGACGTGGCGTGACGCTGGTGGAAGAGGTGGCCGTGCCCTTCCCGGCGATGACGCTGCACATCGATGTGGCCACCGACGCCACCCCCGAACAAATGGAACAACTTCAACGTGAGCTCGCCATGTTCTGTCCGATCGCCAAGCTGGTGCGCGCGTCAGGCACACAGCTGACCGAACTCTGGACCACCACTCCTATCTGAACCATCGTTTTCTCTCGTCGCGTACCCATCACGATTGCGCTGTGCCTTGCTTGATCGTCCTTCTCCGGAGACATCTATGAAACGCATTTTGCTGGCTCTCATTTCATTGGTGGTGTTGTCATCGCACACCGCCGTTCTGGCTCAAGCGCACGCCCAGCCGGCAGCTGCAGACGAATTTCGCGTCACGCTTCTTGGCACGGGCAGTCCGGCTCCGGTGATGCGGCGCTTTGGACCGGGTGTACTGATTCAGGCAGGCGGCAAGCGCTTGCTGATCGACGCGGGCCGAGGCGTCACACAGCGGTTGATGCAGGCCGGGTTGCGCCTGGGCCAGGTGGATGCGGTGCTTTTGACCCACTTGCACTCCGATCACATCGTGGGCCTGCCCGACCTTTGGCTCACCGGCTGGCTGGAGGCGGGTTATGCACAGCGAAAGGGGCCTTTGGTGGTTTATGGCCCTGTGGGAACGCAGAACCTGATGAGTGGCCTGGCCCAAGCTTTTGACTGGGACATCAAGGCCCGCATCGCTGATCAAGGGCTGGACGCCAAGGCCATTGGGTCGAATGTCACCGAACTGAAGCCCGGTGTGGTGTTCGACGCTGGCGGGCTCAAAGTGACGGCGATCGAAGTCGACCACGGTGAACTGTTGCAACCCGCATTTGCTTACCGTGTTGATTTTGAGGGTCGATCGGTCACGGTGTCGGGGGACACGCGCTTCAGCGAGAACCTCATCGACAAAGCCGCTGGCACCGATCTCTTGATCCACCAGGTGGCGGCGGCCCGACCTGAGCTTCTGAAGCTGCCAGCCTTCAAAGTGATCATGGAACACCACACCTCACCCGAAGAGGCCGGGACCGTGTTCAGCCGTGTGAAGCCCCGGCTGGCCGTTTTCTACCACTTTGTTCTGCTTGGAACACCCGCGGTGCCTGCTGTGAACGAAGCGACGGTGCTGGAGCTGGCCCGCAAAACTTATTCAGGGCCGCTATTGATCGGAGAAGACCTGATGGCTTTCCGTCTGGAGCGGGACCAGGTGATCCCTCTTTCTTCACGCCATCCCTGAATGAGCTTCCTGCCAGATGGTTGCACCCGCGCCATCTGGTGTTTCAGGTCCAGAAGCGGGGCAACAACCAGGAATTGACATGAAACGCAGACGCATAGTGCAGGCTTTAGGCGGTGTGTTCGTGCTCGGCACGGCATTGCAGGCCCCCATGGTTCAGGCACAGACTTGGCCCACCAAACCGATCCGCATCGTCGTGGCGTTTGCGCCAGGCGGCCCGGCCGACATCGCTGGACGCATCGTCGCCCAGGCGCTGCAAGAGAAACTGGGTCAGCAGGTGGTGGTCGAAAACAAGGGCGGGGCAGGGGGCAACATCGCGGCGCGTCTTGTCGCCAAGGATGCGGCCGATGGCTACACCCTGCTGGTGACCACGAGTTCGATCGCGGTCAACCAGACGCTCTACAAAGATCCGGGGTTCAATGTGCTTCAGGATTTCACGCCCGTGAGTCTGATCGCCGACAGCCCCAACATCCTGGTGGCCCATTCCAGCGAGCCGGCCCCCAACCTGAAGGCGTTTCTGCAACTGTACAAAGGCAAGAGCGTGTCCTATGGCTCAGCCGGCATCGGCAGCACGCCCCACCTGACCGGCGACAACGTGTTGCGGGTGCTGGGCGGGCTGGACGCCACCCACATTCCGTACCAGGGCGCCGCCCCGGCCCTGCAGGCTACCGCCGCCAACCAGGTGCAGGTCGCCAGCGTGGCCTTGCCGCCGGCGATTCCGCTGGTGCGCAGCGGCATGGTCAAAGGCCTGGCCGTCACCAGCCTGAAGCGCAACCCTTCGTTGCCGGATGTGCCCACCGTCGCCGAGTCCGGGTTCCCGGGCTTTGAGGACTACACCTGGGTGGGTCTGTTTGGCCCCGCCAAGTTACCGGCTGACATTGCCACGCGCATCAACGGCATCGTGAATGAAGCTTTGGCCAAACCGCAGTACCGCGAACGACTGGCCGCCGCTGGGCTGGATGCCAAAGCAGGTTCATCGGCCGAATTCGGCAGCTACCTCGGCAAGGAAGTCACCAAATGGGGTGGCATCATCAAACAGACTGGAGTGTCCCCGCAATGAGCGAAGTTTCTGCACAGAAGTCCCCAGTTCCCGCTGGTCAGGGGGTGGTTCGACGCATCGTCACCGGGCACGACAGCCAGGGGCGGTCCATCGTGAGCGAAGACGGCGCCGCGCCGGTGGTGAGAACCAACCCCCGCCGGGTGGGTTTTTGCGCCACCGAGCTCTGGATGACCCAGGAGATGCCAGCCTTTGTAGGCAACGATGTTGACCCCACGACCAGCCGCTCCATCAAGCTGGAGCCGCCGAAGAGCGGCACGGTGGTGCGCATCGTCGAATTTGGCCCGGAAGGCGAGTGGCTGGAGAAGCTCGATGCCGCAGGCACGCGAGAGGCATGGGGTGCATTTGGCACCGATGCGGCTTCGACCAACCGCACCGGCAAGGCCAAACATCCGCTGATCCACCGGACGCAAACCGTTGACTATTGCCTGATTCTGGAAGGCGAAATCACGCTGGTTCTGGACCAGGAAGAGGTGCTGATGCGCACCGGCGATTTCGCCGTGGAGCGGGGCACCAACCACGCCTGGGCCAACCGGTCTGGCAAACCCTGCCGCATCCTGTTTGTCTTGATCGACGGGCAGTTTGACCCTGCCTTGCCGCCGCTGCTGGCCGCAGTGGACGGCGCCTGATTCGGGGTGATTAACAAGGTCTGCCCGGCGGGCGGCCCTGTCATTCCCGTGAAGGGCGGGAGCGCAGTACGGCCGGGTCAGACCGGTGCAGCGTCGGCGCTTTCCTTCACCTGTGACTCGATCACGGTCGTTGTGCGCGTGTAGTGATCGGTCAACAGGCGCACCGCCTCTTCCTTTCGACCTTCGATCACCGCTTCAAAAATGGCCTGGTGCTCCGCGTGTTCGTTGCGTGAGCTGAAGGTCTTGCCGGCTGCCACCTGGCGGAACCGGTAGGCTTCGTCGGCGAGGCTGTCGCAGAAGGAGCGCATCCAGCGCGAAGGGCATCGCGACAACAAGGCACGGTGAAACTCGAAATGCAAAGCTTCCCACGCCGGGTTGGTGACGAACTGCTCTTCGGACAGCGAACGGGGCGTGCGCGATAGCTTGTGGACCAGCAAGACCAGCTCGTCCTCCATGGCCTGGTCGCGGTGTTCGATGGACTCACTCAACGCGATGCTTTCCAGCTGCACGCGGTTGTGCGTGAGGATGGGCAGTTCATCCCAGTTCAAGCCGGCCACGCTGAATCCACGCAGGTCTGTTCGGCTAACCAGACCTTCGGAAGACAAACGGCTGAGGGCTTCCCGTATGGGGCTGGCCCCAACGTTGTACCGGGTGCTCATGGCCTCAACACGCAGCTTGCTGCCCGGCTCGAGCACACCGTGGGCAATGTCAGAACGCAGCTGTTCGTACACCGCGCTCGCGCGGGTTGCCGTGGTGCCGCCACGGGCAGAAACTTCGGTGAGTGCGTTTTTGCGTGCCATGGTGCGGATGATATCTGTTAATCGATTATGTGCCCTTGGAGTGCCCTTCGAGCCTCGTAGGGCGGCTGGGCCTGTCAGACGAACCGGCAGACCTGATCAAAAGAGAGACGCGGACCCCGCGGGTGCAGCGAAGCCGGGTCGCCGTGGCCCAGATTGCACAGGAAGTTGGTTTTTACGGTGGTCCCTGCCCAGAAGGCCCGGTCGACCGCCGCGTTGTCGAAGCCCGACATCGGACCACAGTCCAGCCCCAGCGACCGCGCGGCCATGATCAGGTAACCCCCTTGCAGGCTGCTGTTGCGCAGGGCGGTGGACGCCACCAGTTCGGGCTTGCCCTCGTAGTAGCTCAAGGCGTCGGTCTTGTGGGGGAACTGGGTGGCCAGGGTTTCTGGAAACGACAGGTCCTGCCCCACGATCACCGTCACAGGCGCTCCCAGGGCTTTGGGCCGGTTGGGCACGTTGATGCATTCAACCAGTTTCTGTTTGGCGGCCTGGCTCACCACAAACTGGAGCCGCATGGGTTGGCTGTTCATGGAGGTGGGGCCCCATTTGGCGCGTTCGTACAAAGAGCGCAACAGCGTCTCGCTGACGGGTTCGGCCAGCCAGTGGGCGTGGGATCGGGCCTCTTCAAAAAGCGATTCGATTAAATGATTGAATTCTGTCATAGGGTATATACCAACGAAGTTAGCTGACTTAAATCGATTAAAACATAAATAATCGTTTAAGCTCACTTCCCAATACAACGCTGGGTGTTGTGGGCTTTTTGTCACTGTTCACCGAGCGCCATCTCCACCTACCTATTTCCCCGCCAAAGGAACCGCGATGCGACTGGTCAGTTTTGAAACCCCCGAAGGCCCGAACTGGGGCGTATTGCGCGATGGGGCTGTGGTGCCCAGCGAAGCGATGGGCGCTGATGTGCCCCGCTCGCTGATGGCCTTGCTGGCCGACGAAGCGGGCTGGCCCGCGCTGCTGGCTGAGCTGCCCCAGCGGGCGGCCCAGGCCACATCGCTGCCGCTGGCCGAGGTGAGTCTGCTGCCCTGCGTGCCCCGCCCGGGCAAGGTGATCTGCCTGGGGGTGAACTACATCGACCACGCCAAAGAAGGTGGCAACACCATTGGCGACTACCCCTCCATCTTCCTGCGCTGTGCCACTTCCTTGTTGGCCCACGGCGCGCCGCTGCAAGTGCCCAAGGTCTCGGACAAGCTGGATTTCGAGGCAGAGCTGGCTGTGGTGATCGGGCGGCGCACGCGCTTTGTCTCGCAAGACGACGCTTTGAAATCGGTCTTTGCCTACGCCTGCTTCAACGACGCCACGCTGCGCGATTACCAGCGCAAGACGGCGCAGTGGACCATCGGCAAAAACTTTGATGCCACGGGCGCCTTTGGTCCCTGCATGGTCACGCCCGACGAGCTGCCAGCGGGTTGCTCGGGTGTGCGCATCGAGTCGCGCCTGAACGGGCAGGTGATGCAGAGCGCGAACACGGGCGACATGGCCTTTGGCGTTGCGCGCACGATTGCCTTGTTGTCGGAGTCGCTGACCCTGGAGCCGGGTGATGTGGTGGTGATGGGCACGCCGGGTGGGGTGGGTTATGCGCGCACGCCGCCAGTGTGGATGAAGGCGGGCGACCGCATCGAGATCGAGATCGACGGCATCGGCATTCTGGCCAACGAGGTGGTCGCGTAACCCCACGCAGCCCGCGCAACCTACACACATCCACCGGTCCCCGAGCCCACCCCGACAGGAGTTCCTGCATGTCTGAAACCTTGTGTCCTCTTCAAGTCAGCCTTTCCCTGAGCCAGGCCAACACCATCATTGAAACCGCGCTGGCCACGGGCCGTGCACACAACATGCAACCGCTGGCGGTGGCCGTCCTGGATGTCGGTGCGCACCTCGTGGCCTTTCAACGCGAAGACGGCTGTGGCATGTTGCGTTTTGATATCGCCCGCGGCAAGGCCGCTGCCGCCTTGGGCATGGGCATGTCGACCCGGATGATCCGCGACCGACTCGCTGCACGTCCAGCATTTCAGAGCGCCTTGGCCGCAGCGGCCCAAGGCCAGTTCATCCCGGTTCCGGGTGGTGTGTTGATCCTGGACGCCGGCGGCTTCGCGGTGGGCGCGGTGGGCATCAGCGGCGACACCTCGGACAAGGACGAGTTCTGCGCCATCACGGCCATTCAAGCCGCAGGACTGAAAAGCGAACCGGAAGCAGCCGCTCCGGATTGGAACCAGAGCCAGCTTTAAAAGCAGGCCATCACAGGAGCAAACCATGCAAAGACGCCATTTCATCCAAGCCGCCGGTGCGACAACCCTATTCACCTGGTTGCCTGCGCAAGCCCAAGCCTACCCGTCGCGCACCGTGCGCATGGTGGTTCCTTTCCCGCCTGGCGGACCCACCGACAGCTTTGCCCGCTTGTATGCTGACGCGCTCGGCAAACAACTCGGCCAGACCGTGGTGGTTGAGAACAAAGCGGGTGCATCGGGCGCGATTGGCAGCCTGGATGTGAAGAACAGTGCAGCCGATGGCTATACCCTGTTGTTCGCCACGGCTTCGACGCATGCGCTCTACAACCTGATCGAGCCCAACCCGCGCTACAGCGCCACGGACGATTTTGACTATGTGGGTGTGCTGGGCGGCGCGCCGGTGGCCCTGGCGGTCTCGCCTGCCATGCCCAAGACGCTCAAAGGCCTTGTGGCCCTGGCCAAGGAAAAGCCGGGCAAGCTGAACTACGGTTCGCCCGGCACCGGCACGCTGCTGCACGTGGCCACCGAACGTTTCAAACAGATGACTGGCGCCGACATCACACACATTCCCTACAAGGGCACAGGCCCCGCGCTGCAAGACCTGATGGGTGGCCAGATCGACATGGCCGTCGGCACCTTGGGAGGCTTGTTGCCCCTGCACCGCAGCGGCAAGCTGCGCATCGTGGGTGTGGCCACCGCCAAGCGTCTGTCCATGGCGCCAGACGTCATGACCATCGCCGAATCGGCGGAGATGTCGGCGCCCTTTGAAGCGATGCTGTGGAACGTGGTCGCGGTGCCCCGCAACCTGCCCGCACCCATCATGAAGGCGTTGGCAGACGCCACCACGGCGGTCATGGGCGCGCCCGCAATGAATGCCAGCCTGGAAGAGCAGGGCATGTTCGCCGATCTGCACATTGGTGATGTGGCCGCGGGTGCCTACGTGAAGGCCGAAGCGGCCAAGTGGAAGCCCGTGATCACCAGCCTGGGTGCTGCTATCGGGCGGTGATGGCGCGTTGAAGGCACACGGTGGCGGGCTCCGCGCCCTGTGGACTTCTTTTGAGTAAACAAGGCTCGGTGCCTGACACGGTCAGGCGCAGGCTTCGCTGCGCGCGAGTGCCTGAGGCCATTCAGATGGAGACAGCGTATGCGAATCGGCCACCAAAAAGACTTCTGGTCCGGCGTCATGTTCTTGGCTGTGGGCGTGGGCTTCGCCTGGGGTGCGACGAACTACAGCTTTGGCAACGAGGTGCGGCCAGGGCCAGGGTCCTTTCCTTTTGGCCTGGGCATCCTGACCGCGGTGCTGGGTCTGGTTATCTTGCTGAAATCCCTGGTCTACCGGTCCGACAGCTCTGGTGACATTGAGCGCGTGGCCTGGAGACCCTTGCTCGTGGTCATCGGTTCGGTCGTGTTGTTTGGGTTCACCTTGCCGAGCCTTGGCCTGTTTGTGGCACTTCCGCTGCTGGTGTTCACGACCGCGCTGGCAGGGGACGAGTTTCGCCTTCGCGATGTCTTGCTGAATGCCACCGTGCTCACGTTGGGTAGCTGGGCAGTGTTTGTGATGGGGTTGAACCTCATCATTCCTTTGTGGCCCCGTTTCCTCACCTGAAGTCATCGTCATGCAAGACCTTATCAACAACCTGGGACTGGGCCTGTCGGTCGCTCTGTCACTGGAGAACGTTCTTTATGCGCTGGTCGGGGTCTTCCTCGGCACCTTGATTGGCGTGCTGCCGGGGCTCGGGCCTTTGTCCACCATCGCCATGTTGCTGCCCAGCGTTTATGCGCTGGACGCAACCCCTGCACTCATCATGTTGTCGGGGATCTACTACGGCGCGCAATACGGCGGCTCCACCACCGCCATTTTGATCAACCTGCCGGGGGAAACGTCGTCGGTGGTCACGGCCATTGATGGTTATCAGATGGCCCGAAAGGGGCGTGCGGGCGCGGCTCTGGCGGTTGCCGGGCTGGGGTCCTTCTTTGCAGGGTGCGTGGCCACGCTGGTCATCGCCGCTTTCGCTCCGCCGCTGATTGAGCTCGCCTTCAAGTTTGGCCCTGCCGAGTACTTCTCCTTGATGGTGCTGGGCCTGGTGGGTGCCGTGGTGCTGGCTTCCGGATCGCTCCTGAAGGCCATCGCCATGATCCTGCTGGGTCTGTTGCTGGGTCAGATCAACACCGATGTGATGTCGGGCGTGGCACGCTACAGCTTTGACATCCCCGAGCTGACCGACGGCCTTGATTTTGTGGCCATCGCCATGGGCGTGTTCGGATTCGCCGAGATCATCCGCAACCTCAGCCAGCCGGCGGAAGAGCGGGAGGTGTTCACCAAAGACGTCAAAGGCCTGTGGCCCACCAAGGAAGACTTCAAGGACGCCTTTCCGTCTGTACTGCGTGGAACGGCCCTGGGCTCGGTGTTGGGCGTGTTGCCCGGCGGCGGTGCCTTGCTCTCTTCATTTGCGAGCTATTCGCTGGAAAAGAAGCTGGTTCGAAACCCCCGTGTGCCGTTTGGCCAGGGGGCCATTCAAGGCGTGGCTGGCCCTGAGAGCGCCAATAACGCAGGCTCACAAACCTCGTTCATTCCCATGTTGACCTTGGGCATTCCGTCCAATGCCGTCATGGCCTTGATGATCGGTGCCATGACCATCAAGGGCATCCAGCCGGGTCCTCAGGTTATGACGAGCAACCCCGAGCTGTTCTGGGGCTTGATCGCTTCGATGTGGATCGGCAACGCCATGTTGATCGTGTTGAACCTGCCCTTGATCGGGCTCTGGATCAAGCTGCTGACCGTGCCATACCGGTTCCTGTTCCCGGCTATCGTGGTTTTTTGCGCCATTGGGCTGTACACCTTGAACAACAACAACTGGGACATTTTTGTCGCGGCCGGATTCGCCCTGGTGGGGTTCATTTTTTACAAGCTGGACTGCGAACCCGCGCCCTTGCTGCTGGGTTTCATTCTGGGGCCGATGATGGAAGAAAACCTGCGGCGTGCCTTGTTGCTCGCCCGAGGCGACTGGAGCACGTTTGCGACTCGGCCGATTTCCCTGGGACTGCTGTTGGCGGCCGCAGCCCTGGTGGCCGTGGTGTCCTTGCCTTCGATCAAGCGCAAAAGAGAAGAGGCATTTGCCGAAGAAGATTGAGATGTCGAGTGGAGTTTGAGGGTTGGCGGATCAAGGATCCGCCAACCCATTTTTTTGGATTGATGTGGCTGCGTCTCTGGTCCGTGCGTACCTCGAGGGCCTGGAGAAGACCTTGGCGGATCAGAACGCAAGGCCAGCCACGCCAGCCTGGAAATGGCTGAGTGGCCCTCATTTGTCAGCGCACCCAGAACGCACCAGGTTCGGGTGGGACTGTCGCGTGCCCATCCTCTCGGGCTATCGCTGGCAGAGACCCGCGTATTCCACCAAAAATGAAGCCTGCTGGGGCGGGCAGTTGTTCAGACCAGCGGGGCGACCGAACGGCTTGTCCGTGGTGTCGGTGCCATCGGATCGGTAAGGCCTTGTTGATTTCGGCCTTGTGGCGGTGGGCCACCGCGAGGCCGTTCCGACACCGTCAGCGCACCTTTGACGCAACGTTGAAGGTACGGATAGCTGTCGGTCGCAAAGTAGTGATAGATCCCTTGGGGGAATTCGGGTGTGACGCCGGTGCGCCCGTTGCATTCGTCGAGATCGCCCAGACCCTCAACGTATTCGTAGTCCTGCATGAACGTGCCCATCGGAAAAGTCGACACCGGAGGGCGCGAGGCGTCGGGCTGCGACTTGATGCCATAGCTGCCCTGCATCGCACGGGTTGGAGACGCGGCATCGGTGGCTGAGCTGTAGCCCCAACGCGCATAGATCGGGAAGCCGTCGGCGGCCCAGCCGATCAGGGTCATGGCCTGGCCCTTGTTTTGCAACGCGATGAAACCCTCGGGCATGCCGTGGTAGTGGTACTCACCGTTGGGTTGTACGTGGGCGTTGTTGCTGTCGGTGCCAAAGCGGAAGTTGGTGATGCCCAAGGCCTCCATGCGCCACTGGCCGCTGGGCCGCCCCTGGTCGCATTCGGAGCCCGCGTCGTTGCATCCGCCGTTGGTCCCGGCGTCGATCTTCACGCCGTTGAGCACAAAGCCGATCACCCCCCGGGGGCCGCCGAGGCGGGTGGCCGCTTGGGTTTTGACGGGCGCCAGCGTGAAGGTGGCGGCGATGTCCTGTGCGCTGATGGTGTTGGGGTTGTCCGGGTTGGGGAAAGTGCCCGCAGCGTGATCGGGCAAACCGTTGGCGCTCAGGCGGCGTTCCGTGCCGGTGCAAGACCAGTGTGCCTTGCTGGTGGCCCGGACAGACGGCGAGTCGTTCTTGATGGACTGGTTCCATTCGCAGGCCACGCCGGCGGTGGGCGTTGCGTCGGCACCTTGTGTGACCTCCTGGCCGTTTCGGTTCACACAGGCGGCCAGCAACAGAACGCAGCCGCTCACGGCCAAACGCGGAAAGGGGATGTTCAACATGGATTGCTTTCGGATCAGTAAAAACGGGGAAAGAAACGGGCGCGCGCGTTGCGCCGTTGGCGTGCTCAGGCCAGGATGGCCACGCGTTCGAAGAACCAGACCACGCCCGCCAGCGCAGCGGCCAGCGAAGCCAGGCGCTGCGCCGGCACGATGAGAGCAGCTCCGCCGGAGCGCTGCCACGCCCACAGCAACAAGCCACAACCACCTGCGACCAGCAGCTGGGCCGCTTCGATGCCGACATTGAAGCCAGCCAGACTCCACAGGCGGTGTGTGCTGTCCAGGCCCAGGTCGACCAGGGCGCTGGCCAGGCCGAGGCCGTGGATCATGGCGCAGCCGAAGATCAGCCCCAGGCGCAGGCCCTCTGGCCACGCCTTGCGGCCGGCTCTAATGCGGTGGTCGTTCCAGCGGTCAAATACCGCCATGGCCACAATGGTCGCCGCGATGGCGGGTTCCACCAGAGCGGGTGACACCGAAACCTGGCCAAACGCCACCGCAAGCAGGGTGATGGCGTGCCCGACGGTGAAGGCGGTGAGCGCCAGGGCGATGGCCCGCAGGCGCCATCCGGACGCGATCACCACCACCAGGAACAGCAGGTGATCCCAGCCGCCCAGCACATGGTTCATGCCCTCTTGAATGTATTGAGCGAAGGTGCTCCAGCCCGAGGGCAGCACCTCGCCCACTTCATGTTGTACCGAGAGCACCATGCGCTGCGCGGAGTCGCCCTGGCTCACCGTGATGGCTTGGGACTGCTCGTCGGCACCTGTACCGAACAGGCGCAGTCGGAAGCGCAGGTTGGGTGTCGCCTCTGGAAGCTGGAATCGACCCAGCACGATGAGCTGTGAAGCGGCGGCGGATTCGGCCTCGTCCGTGTGGGACAGTTGCACCATGACGCCTTGCAGGGGCAAGGGCTTTTCGTTGGCGAGCAGCTGTGCACCCAGCTGGATCTGCTGTTCGATGCGTGTGCCATGGCGCGACAGCTCGGATGGGCTCATGGCGCCATCGGCGTCGTCATCGACACCTTTGAATGCGGTCACCGGCAACGACAAAACCATGAAGGCGCCATCGTTCACGATGTTGATCGTGCCGCGCTGGGCCACCATCAGGTGGGCCTGGGCCTGGGGCAGACAGGCCAGCCAGAGCAGCAGAACCATCAGGCCTGCGACGATGCTTCGGCGGTTTTGGGGTGCGTTCATAGTGGGGTCAACATGCAAACCCCCGCCACGGGGGTGGTCGAGGGGCGGGATGGCGGGGTGTGGGGCGCGAGCGCGCTTACACCGAGCCTTTCACACAGCGCTGCAGAAACGGATAGCTGTCCGTCGCAAAGTAGTGGTAGGTGCCTTGTGGGAACTCGGGGGTGACGCCGGTGCGGCCGTTGCATTCGTCCAGATCGCCCTGGCCTTCCACGTAGGCGTAGTCCTGGGTGAACGCACCCATGGGGTAGAGCGCTGTGGACGGGCGGCTGGTGTCTGGCGTGCTCTTGAGCGCATAGCTGCCTTGCATGACCCTGATCGCCGAGGTGGCGTCTTCCGGATCGCTGTAACCGTAGCGCGCGTAAATCGGGAAGCCATCGGCGGCCCAGCCGACCAGGGTCATGGCGGACCCCTTGCCTTGCAAGCTCACAAAGCCTTCGGGCATGCCGTGGTAGTGGTAGGCCCCGTCTGGCTGGACGTGGGCATTGTTGCTGTCGGTGCCGAATTTGAACGAGCTCTGGCCCAGGGCTTCAACGCGCCATTGGCCGGTGCCACCATTGCCCAGATCGCAATTGGAGCCGCTGTCGTCACAGGTGCCGTTGGTGCCGGCGTCGATCTTGATGCCGTTGAGGATGTAGCCCGTGGCGCCGCGGGGGCCGCCGAGGGTTGTGCTGGCCGAACTGACGACGGGGGTCAGCGTGTAGCTGGCCGAAACCGACTGGGCGCTGATGGTGTTGGGGTTGTCCGAGTTGGGAAAGGTGCCCACCGTGTGGTCGGGAATGCCGTTGGCCGCAAGCGTGCGCGTTGTGCTGGAGCAGGTCCAGCTGGCGGTGCTGGTTTTTTGTACCGACGCGGAGCTGTTGTAGCCGCTGTAACTGTAGCCACACTGCACACCGGCGGTGTCGTAGCTTGCGCCCGCTGTGGTGGTGCTGTCGCTGCCGCCGCCACAGGCGACGAGGGACGCCGCGAGGGCGGGGGCCACCACCGCGAGCAGCGCCGCTTGCTGGCGCCACGTTCTGGGTGCCTGGTTTGAAGGGGCTGAAATTTTCATGGAATGTGTCTCAGAAGGGGCTGCGGTGGCACCGACGGCACCAGTGGTGCTGTTATTTGGACGCCGGAATACAAGCCAGGGGCTTGCCTTCGGGTCCGCCGCACGTACCCGTCACAGTGCCCTGCTTGCCGGAGAAGGTGCAAGAGCCGCCCGACTGAGCCGATTTGCACGCTGCCATCGCTTCGGCTGGGGGACGACCTTCGCCGCCGCCGGGAGGGCCGTCCTTTGGCTGGCCTTGAGCCCATGCGCCGGTGGCGCTCAAGGCGATCAACAGGGGGGCAACCCATTGGCGGGTCGAGCGGAGGAGTGTGGGTACGTTCATGACAGAAGGTCTCGGGTTGTTGGGCGTGTGCCCAGGGAATCCAGATCTTGGGGTGAGAATATGGAAGAAGTGCGGGGATGCCTCCATGGCTCCTCCACAATTGGCCGGCACACTCCTTACCCTCATGCGCGCCCGTATTGCTTACACACTTTCTTTCTGGTTGCTCGGGGCTGTGGCGTTGAGTGTCTTGTCGATGGGCGGTCTCACCGCCTGGCACCTTCGTGAAGGTTTCAGCGCCTATCTGCAAACCCGTGATCTCGAGCGGCTGGACAGATTCACCGCTCTGGTGACTTCCCGCCTGTCCGCTCAGGTGGCGTCGGATGCTTCCGCTCCATTCAACGCACCCGACATGCGGGCACTGCTGCGCACCCTGGCCGAAGAAGAGGGCTCGGTGGCCAAGCCCAGCGACGCTGGGCAGGATTCACCACCTCCGGACAGCGAGGGCATGTTGCCCCGGCGTCCCGGTTTTTCACCCCCTGAGGGGAGTGGTTTGTTGCCCCCCCGTTCTGGTCCACCACCGGGCTCCAGCGAGGCGTTCGGCTCGCGCGTGGCGCTGGTCCGTCCCAATGGCGATCACTGGGTTGGCCCGCGCATCGAGCGCGATGAACCCGGCGTGGTGGAGCGCCCAGTGCGGGTCGATGGCGTGGTCCGGGTGTGGGTCCGGTTCCGGCCTCGGCAACGGGCGCCCGAGGCCCAGGAATCGCAGTTTTTACGCACCCAGTACACCGGCATCGCGGTGGTGGCATCGGTCCTGCTGCTGCTGGCATTGGGTGTTGCCGCCTGGCTCGCGCGGCAGTGGGCGCGCCCGTTGGTGGCGGTGCAGCACGCGACCGCCCGCATTGCCCAAGGCGAGTTGGCGGTGCGCATACCGGTGGACCGCAGTGATGAAATTGGCGATGTGGTGCGCAATGTCAACACCATGGCCGAAAGCCTGCAACGCATGGAAGGTTCGCGCCGTCGCTGGCTCGCCGATCTGTCCCACGAACTCAGAACACCGCTGACAGTGCTGCGCGGCGAACTGGAGGCGATGGAAGACGGTGTGCGCCCGCTGGATCTGGCCGCGGTGATCTCGCTGAAAGAAGATGTGCTGCGCCTGGGGCTCCTGGTTGAAGACCTGCACCTCCTGGCCATGGCCGATCTTCAAGCCTTGTCGTGCAACTTTGCGCCGGAAGACGCCGTTCAGCTCGTGCAACAAATCCTCAAGCGGCATGAACGCCTGATGGAGGAAGCCGGGTTGCAACTGGCCTGGGTGGATCCGGCCGAGGAAGCCATTGCCGTGTGCTGGGATACCGCTCGAATGGCACAGTTGTTGAGCAACCTGCTGCACAACAGTTTGCGCTACACCGATGCCCCCGGTCGGGTCGAGGTGCGGTTGTGGGCAAGCGATGGCGTGGTCCACATCCGCCTGGATGACAGTGCACCGGGCGTGGCGCCAGCCGATCTGGCCCGGCTGTTCGACCCCCTGTACCGGGCCGACAGCGCACGCAGCCGTCACAATGGTGGCAGTGGGCTCGGCCTGGCCATCTGCGCGGCCATTGCCAAGGCGCATGGCGGACGGATCACGGCGAAGCCCTCGCCGCTGGGCGGCATGCAATTGCAGGTGTCCCTGCCTGCACAACCGGAGCGATCATCATGATTCATGTGACACCCGACGCTTATGTCCTGGTGGTGGAGGACGACCCCAAGATCGCCCGCCTGTTACAGGATTACCTGAAGCGGGAAGGGCTGGAGTCGCTCGTGTTGGCGGATGGGGCGGCGGCCCTGCAGCAGGTGACGGCTTGCCGGCCGTCTCTGGTGGTGCTCGATGTGATGCTGCCCGGGCTCGATGGTGTCGAGGTGTGCCGTTCGATCCGCACGTTTTCCGACGTGCCCATCATCATGCTCACCGCGCGGATCGACGAGCTGGACCGTTTGCTGGGGCTGGAAACCGGCGCCGATGACTATGTTTGCAAGCCTTTCAGCCCCCGCGAAGTGATGGCTCGGGTACAGGCCTTGTTGCGCCGTTCGCAAGGCCGGTTGAACCGGCAGCCTGCACTCTGGGTCGTGGACGATGAGAAGCTGAGGGTGGACTGGCGCGGCCACACGCTGGGTCTGACCTTGCTGGAGTTCCGCATGTTTCGCCTGCTGCTCGGCCGCCCGGGGCGCGTCTTCTCGCGCTCCCAATTGCTCGATACGTTGCATGCCGATGAGCGGGACGTGAGCGACCGCGCCGTGGACAGCCATGTGAAGAACCTGCGCCGAAAAGTGCAGGCGGTGGATTCGTCTTTTGATGGCATCGTGTCGGTGTATGGCGTGGGCTATCGCTTTGACGCACCGGTCGCCTCTGGCCAAGGGCTCCCCGTGTTGTAGCGCTTGGCCGCGGCGTTTTCCTGCCGGTTCTGACCCGCCTCTCGGTGGCCCCATGGTTGCCAGGCGCATCCGGATTTCCCATGCAAGTCATGCCGGTGGTCGGTCTCTGGGGCAGCCACCCGATGCGTTTTCCTTGGGATTCACACCCGCACACTCAACTTTCGCGGGCGATGCGAAAAGGCGGCCCCAATTCGGACACAATGGCAGCAGGGGGCGTTGCTCCCGAGCATTTTTCATGCGCGCTGCAGCGAAGGGTAGAAACCGGAAGGTACCCATCAAGTTGTGCGCATGTGTTGCGTTGGTTGATCGAAAGCAAGTGCGGGCGTCGTGAAATTCGGTTCCATGAGAAAGGTATGCATGTCCAATGGGGGGTCGACCGGGTTTCTGCGCGCACCCGAGCGCGCCAGGGCGGTATGGAAACGCCGCAGCATCGTTGTGGATCCGCCTGAGTCTGGCCTTGCGGCTGGAACGCCATTTTTTCGGACTTTTGGCCTGCATCTCGAGTGCTTGCCTCCCATGGCGCCAACCCGGGAGCTGCGATGAACGGGCGCGAAAGCCATGCGACCCGTAGCGTGTCCGCCATCGGGTCGGAGCCAGCGAATACCGGTGCACAGCCCGCCGGACGGGATGGGCCGGGCCACCAAAGCCATGACGCTGACCACATGGCTGAACGCCTGCAAGCCAGTCAGGCCCACCTGGATCGGCTGACTCAATTGGTCAATCGATCGTCACTGGTCGTGATCGAGTGGCGCAATGCACCGGGTTGGCCGGTGATGTTTGTCGGGGCGCGGGTGGCGCAATGGGGCTATTCGCCCGGGGACTTTACCGAAGGCCGTTTCCGGTACAACGACCTCATCCACCCAGACGATGAGCCCCGCGTCAACAAAGAAGCTGCCAACCGTTTTGCGATGGGGCCAGACGAATACCGTCAGGAATACCGCTTGCGCCGAGCCGACGGCCACTGGGCCTGGATCGACGACCGCACCAACCTGGAGCGCAATGCGCAGGGCGAGGTGGTGGGCTTGAGTGGCATCTTGCTGGACATCACCGATCAGAAAGAGGCAGAGGCCGCGCATGTCGAACAGACCGAGCTGTTGCGCCTGTTCTACGATCTGCCCTTCATTGGCATGGCCATCAGTTCGCCAGCCGACAAGCGCTGGCTGCACGTCAACGACCGTTTGTGCAAAATCCTGGGATACCCCCGGGAGACCCTGTTGCAGTCCAGCTGGTCTGACATCACCCATCCCGACGATCTGCAGGCCAACGTGGCCCTCTTTGAAGGCATGGTGAGCGGCGCATCCAATGCCTACACCATGCGCAAACGGTTTTTGCGGCCCGATGGCTCAGCGGTACACACCGATATATCGGTGCGTGCGGTGAAGCATGCGGATGGTCGGTTGAAGCACATGTTCACCACGGTCCAGGACGTCACCGAGCGCCTGGACGCCGAAGCCCAGGCCCAGGATTACAAGGCCATGCTGGAGCAGGCGGAAGCCCTGGTCCAGCTGGGCAGCTGGTCGGGTGACAGCGAAACGGGGCAGACGCGCATTTCGGCCCAGCTGTTCCGCAACATCGGTCTGGAGCCCGCAGATCAATTGCCCACGGACGAGGTCTACCTGGCGCAGTTGCACCCGGAAGACCGCGCACTGGTCGCCGCGGACATGGCCCGCAACCGTGCCGGATTGCCTGTGGGCGAGCTGGTGTTTCGCACCGACCCGGCGTTGGGCCCCATGCGATGGCTGGGCCGCACGGTGCGCACGATCGATCGCCAGGCGCAGGGGCTCAAGCCGCTTCACATCGGCACGCTACAAGACATCACCGCGACGGTGCACGCCGAAGCGCGTTTGAAGGCCTTGAATCAGGAGCTGGAGCACCGCGTGAGCCAGCGAACCGAGGAATTGCGGATCGCCAATCAGGAGCTGGAGGCGTTCACCTACACCGTGTCTCACGATTTGAAAGCACCGTTGCGCGGCATCGATGGCTACAGCCAGTTGCTGATGGAAGAGTACGGCGAGCAGCTGGACGCGGAAGGGCAGCAATTTGTCGCTCGCATTCGGAGCGGTGTTGAGCAGATGGGCGAACTGATCGCCGACCTGCTCGACTACGCGCATCTGGAGCGCCGGGCCATGAGTGCGCAGTCCCAGGCATTGCGACCCTTGGTGGACAAAGTGGTGGCGGGTTACCAGCTCGATATTGAGGCCGCCAGTGTGGCCGTTCGCGTGGATGTGGGTTCGTTGAACCTGGCCGTTGACGCCGATGGCATGGCGCTGGTGCTGCGCAACCTGATTGGAAACGCGATCAAGTTCTGCGCGGCCAGCGAGCACCCCAGCGTGGAGGTCGGGGCGGGTCGTGAGGATGAACACATCCGGATCTGGGTGCGTGACAACGGCGTGGGCTTTGACATGAAATACCACGATCGCATCTTCGGCATTTTCCAGCGCCTGCACCGGAGCGAAGAATTTCCAGGCACCGGCGTGGGGCTTGCACTGGTGGCCAAGGCCGTGCAGCGCATGGGGGGGCGGGTCTGGGCCGAAAGCGAGCCGGGACACGGTGCGACCTTTTTCCTGGAGTTTTCCGCATGACCAGCTCGCCAGTGTTGCCCCCCATTCTTCTGGTGGAAGACAATCCAGTCGATCTGGATCTATCGTTGCGTGCGTTTCGGAAAAAGAGGTTCGCCAACGACATCCAGGTGGCCCGTGATGGCGAAGAAGCCCTGGCATTCATGGACCGGTGGGCGGCGGGAGAGCCCTGGCCCGCGGTGATCCTGCTGGACATCAATCTGCCAAAAATCAATGGGCTCGAGGTGTTGCGCGCGCTCAAGGCACACGCGCAGTTTCGGCGCATCCCCGTGGTGATCCTCACATCGTCTCGCGAAGACCGCGATCTCAAAGAGGCTTACGATCTGGGTGTGAATTCTTATATTGAGAAGCCGGTGAGCTTCAGCAAATTCATGGAAGTGGCGGACCAGATTGAGCTTTACTGGTGTGTACTCAATGAACGACCCAACCCATGAGCATCGTTGATGCCAGGATCTGGGTGCTCACAGGTGCCACTGTTGCCCCATAAATCAGACCAATCAGAACAAGGAAAACAAAACCATGATCAAAATTCTCATTCCCGTTGATGGCTCCGAGCAGGCCTTGCTGGCCGTGCAGCACGCGGTGCGCCTAGTGGAGGCTGGGCTCAAGGCCCGCTTTCTGGTCGCCAATGTGCAAGAAGGCGCCAACCTGTATGAGATGGTGGTCGCCCACGATCCAGCGGTGCTGCAAGAAGTCAGCACCGGTGCTGGGAACGACCTGATGCGCAGTGCGGTGCAGCGCCTGAAGGCTGCGGGTGTGCCGGTAGAGCAAGAAGTGGGCAGTGGGGACCCGGCGCATGTGCTGGTGGACATCATTGAGCGCCACGGGTGTGAAGCCGTGATCATGAGCACGCGCGGCGGCGGCTTGCGGGCGGCGGTGATGGGCGCCGTGTCGCAGGCCATGGTGCAGCACTCGCCGGTGCCCGTGACCCTCGTGAGGGTGCCCGATGACGAAGACACCACTGACGAAGGCGAGAGCGAGTGAGGTGACTTCCAGACCGCCTTCAGTGAGCGGGCCTGGTGTTTCCGATGGCGCCGATACGGTGCTTTTTGAATGATTTTCAGAATTGGGGGGTAAAAACCCCTCAAGTCTGGGCTTCAAAGGCCGATCAATCCTTTAGAACAGCGGAGATGTCAGCTTCCGTTGCTCCCGTTTTAAGGGGTTTGTCATGTTGAGCGTTACAACCAGTCAGCCGGTTCATTGGCCTTTGTCTCCTTCGCCCGCGGTGTCGCCTGTCACGCCGGTGGGTGCTGTTGCGCCCGTGCAGAGCCAAACCCGCGATCAGGCGTCTGGCTTCGGATCCGGGCGCGAAGGCCGAGCTGGCACCGCGCCAGACACCCCCCAGGACAGACGTGCGTCCACAGACAAGGTCATGCCGCAAGCCATGGCTGCACCCATACTGCCGCGGGAGCAGCCCGAAGGGGGTCAGCGAGGTGAAACAAGCTCGGTGGCTGATGCGGCGCTGGCTCAAAAGCAGGCTCGAGAGGCGCAGGTGCAGGCCGAAGAAAAGGCCGCACAGCAACCGCAGCTGCAAGAGGTGTTGTCCACCGTGTGGAAAGCCAGTGCGGCGGTGGTGGATGCGATTCTGGGACGCGATGCGGGCGTGGGGAACGTGTCTCAAGGAGCGAGCCTGGACGCAGCTGTTGCGCTCCCGGGATCATCCCGGGCTGTGACCGCTGAGGGGGCGCCTGTGGTCACCCGATCGCAAACGCCCCAACCAGCGGCAGATGCCCCCGCGCCGCTCGCAGACCGCATCGCCAGCGAGCCGGTCACTTACAACGACCAGGGCGCCAGCGTCTGGGGTGCTATTGAGACCGGGACCCGCCTGAATCAGACGGTGTGATCGGTTGCGGCGGTCCGGTCGCCTGGTTCCGGTGCAGGTTTGTTTCAGAGGATGCCAAGGCGCTCTGAGCCCCCACAATTTTCAGAGACCTTCACGGCGAACGTGGGTCGCAGCCCCGACGGCCGAAGGTTGCGGCGTCACGCCAGGAGGCCCCTTCAAATGCGGTGGCGTACGCCTGCTGGCGAACTGGCCAGGCGGTTGAGAACGGCGTTTGCGATCTGGGTGAGGGGCAGGATTTCGTGGGCAGCGCCCGCCTGGATGGCCATGCGGGGCATGCCGAAGACGACGCAAGAGGCTTCGTCTTGCACGTAGTTGTAGCTGCCGGCATCTTTCATTTCACGCATGGCCTGCGCACCGTCGCCGCCCATGCCGGTGAGCATGATGCCAATCGCATTGGGCCCCAGGACATGGGCTGCAGACTTGAACAGCACCTCAACAGAGGGGCGGTGCCGGTTCACGGGCTCGGTGTCTTCGATCACGGCGACATAGTTGGATCCACTGCGGTCGATGCGCAGGTGGTGCCCGCCGGGTGCGATGTAGGCATGGCCCGGCAAGATGCGTTGACCTTGCTGGGCTTCGGAAACCTGGATGCGGCACAGCGTGTTGAGGCGTGCGGCGAAACTGGTGGTGAAGCCGGGCGGCATGTGCTGGGTGATGACGATGGCCGGCGCGTCGGCGGGCATGGGCGTCAACACTTCGCGGATGGCCTCGGTGCCGCCGGTTGAGGAACCGATGCAAATGATTTTTTCCGTGGACAAACGCGGCAAGGGCGCACGGGCGGGTTGTGATGGCGTGGCGGGTGAACCTGCCGCTGCAGCGGCTGGCGCTGGGGCGAGCCGGCGCACCTGGGCACAGGAAGCCACCCGGATCTTGTCAACGATGTCGCCTGCGAGCTCTTGCAGGCCATTGCTCACACCAATTCGGGGTTTGGCCACATAGTCCACAGCGCCCATTTCCAGCGCACGCAAGGTGATGTCCGCCCCCTGTTCGGTCAAGGTGGAGACCATCACCACCGGCATGGGCCGCAGGCGCATCAGGCGCGAAAGGAACTCCAGGCCGTCCATGCGGGGCATTTCCACGTCGAGTGTGATCACGTCGGGATTGAGTTCCCGGATCATTTCGCGCGCGATCAAGGGGTCGGCCGCTGCACCCACGCAGACCATGTCGTGTTGGCGGTTGATGATTTCAGTGAGCAGACTGCGCACCAGCGCCGAATCATCCACCACCACCACCGAGATTTTTTTTGTCATTGCAATCCCTTCGAACATTCAGCGCTTTGGCGCATTCAACATGCCTGGCGTGGACGCCTTTTCTGGATGTCCCGCGTGGCAGAGGCACAGGACGTTTTCTGGCGCACCACGAACGAATTTCAGAACAGATCCACCGAGCCACCCGAGGTGACTTTGGCCACCGTGGCCGCGCTGCCCTTGCGCGCCTGGGTTTCAAGGGTTTCCGGGTGGGAGTGTGCCAGGCGCTTGACCATGGCTTTGCCCGTGGAGGGGAAGTAGCACACCTTGCGAGGATGGATGTCGAGCACATCCTTGGAGATGACGGCGATGCGCTCGGTCTGGAGGTAGTCCAGCACAAACTGGGTGTTGCGCTCCCCCACATTCATGGTGGTGAAGCTGTGCATGACCTGGCCGCCGCCGAAGACTTTGGCCTGCATGGTCTCGCGTCGAGCGCCCAGCTTCATCATCTCGTTGATCAGCAACTCCATGGCGTATGAACCATAGCGCCCGGAAGTATCTCCACCTCCGTCGGGCAACATGAAGTGGTTCATGCCGCCCACGCGAACCCTGGGGTCCCAGATGCAGGCGGCAATGCAGGAGCCCAGCACGGTCATGACTTGCATGTCGTCGGTGGTCACGTAGTACTCGCCGGGCAGTACCTTGACGGCGTCCTGGTTGAAATGGTGGTCGCGGTAGAAAAACGAGGCTTCGCCGGGCTTGGGCGCCCGTGCTTTGAGCGCGTCCACTCGGGAGCGCTCACCTGTTGCGCTTGTGACCTGGGGGCTGCTCATCCGCGACTTGAAAGCCGTTTGATCAAACGCGTTCATAGACTGTCTTTCCGCGCAGCGCAAACAGGCTGCGCGCATCGCTGAAGTTTTCGGCGTGTCCGACAAACAGCATGCCGCCGGGCTTCATCACGCGGTGGATGCGCTCGAGCACCTGGCGCTGTGTGGGCGCATCGAAGTAGATCATGACGTTGCGGCAAAAAACCACATCAAAAGGATCCCGGAACGGCAGATCCTGGATCAGGTTGACCGTTTGAAAGGCCATGTTTTTTTGCAGCTCGGGCTTGACCCGGATGAGGCCGGCATTGCTGTCTTTGCCGCGCATGAAGAAGCGCTGCAAGCGCTCGGGGCTGAGGCCTTTGATCCCGTCGGCCTTGTAGACACCACGGGCCGCTTTGGACAGCACCTGTGTGTCGATGTCGCTGTTGTCGAGGTGAAACTGGCCTTGTGGGCCCAGCGCCTCGGTGGCCGTCATGGCGATGGAGTAGGGCTCTTCACCGGTGGAGGCCGCAGAGCACCAGATGCGCCAATTTTTGCTGCGCTCACTGCGCAAGAGTGCGTCGAGCTCGGTGAAATGGTGTTGTTCGCGAAAGAACGCGGTGAGGTTGGTGGTTAGTGCGTTGATGAAGTCTTGCCACTCGGCGCCGTCGTGCTGCTCCAGCCAGTCCAGATAGCTTTTGAAACTGGTGTGCCCCGTATCGCGCAGGCGCCTGGAGACCCGGCTGTAGACCATGGCGTGTTTGCCTTCGTGCAGACTGATGCCGGCCTTCTGGTAAATCAGCGCCTTGATCCGCTTGAAGTCGGCATCGGACCACAGGAACTCGCGCCCCTGGGCCAATGGCCCGCCTTCAGAAGAGGGTTCTTCGAATCGCGTTGGGGCAGCGCGCTCGGCGCTGCGGGTGGATAGCAACATGAAGACCTCGGGTGGGGTGGGGTAGGTGGTGTCGCGCGTCTCAATGACGCGAACGACGAACCAGACCTGAGGTATCGAGGATCAATGCGACCTTGCCGTCGCCGAGGATGGTGGCGCCCGAGATGTTGGGCACACGGCGGTAGTTGGACTCCAGGTTCTTGATCACCACCTGTTGCTGGCCAAGCAATTCGTCGACCATGAGCGCTACGCGCGCGCCATCGGACTCAACGACAACCATGATGGGGCTGGTGGCGTTGAATTCAAAGCGCGGCACGTTGAACACCCGTTCGAGCTCGATCACGGGCATGTACTCATCCCGTACCTTCACCAATTGGGCGCCCTGAGCCACAGTGTTGATGTCTGAGGGCTTGATCTGAAACGACTCGATCACGGAGGCCAGGGGCAGGATGTACACCTCGTCGCTCACACGAACGCTCATGCCGTCCATGATGGCCAAGGTCAGGGGCAAGCGCACTTTGACGCTCATGCCGTAGCCTTCGGCCGAGTCGATTTCGACGGTGCCACCCAGCGATGCAATGTTTTTCTTGACCACGTCCATGCCCACGCCACGCCCAGAGACGTCGGTGACCACCTCGGCGGTGGAGAAGCCCGGCGCCATGATCAGATTCCAGACCTCGTTGTCGCTCATCGTGTCGGGGGCATCGATTCCCTTCTCACGGGCTTTGGTCAACAGTCGGTCGCGGGACAAGCCTTTGCCGTCGTCGCGCACCTCGATCAGGATCGAGCCACCCTGGTGACTGGCCGACAGGGTGATGGTGCCTTGATCGGGTTTGCCTTTGGCACGCCGCTCTTCGGGCAACTCCAGGCCATGGTCGCAGCTGTTGCGGATCAGGTGGGTCAAAGGATCGGTGATCTTTTCCACCAGGCCCTTGTCGAGTTCAGTGGCTTCGCCGTGGGTGACGAGCTCCACCTTCTTGCCGAGCTTGCTGGCCAGGTCGCGCAGCATGCGGGGGAAGCGGTTGAACACCACCGACATGGGGATCATGCGGATCGACATCACCGCTTCTTGCAGGTCGCGGGTGTTGCGGTCGAGATCGGCCAGGCCCGCGAGCAAGGGCTGGTTCACCGCGGTATCGAGTTCACGGCTCTTTTGGGCCAGCATGGCTTGTGTGATGACGAGTTCGCCCACCAGGTTGATCAGCTGATCAACCTTGCTGACGGACACGCGCAAGGTGCTTGACTCCATCTGGGTCGCGCTGCTGGCGGACTTGGTTTCCGTTTTAGCTGCGGGTGGGGGTGCGGCGAGTGCTGGGGTGGCTTCACCGATGCTCGCAGCCGCTGCAGTGGCCGCCGGGGCGGGTGCGCCGGGTGCATCGTCAAAGAATCCAAAATCCTTGCTGGAGGTGTCTGCCGCTGCCGCGGCAGGCGCGGCGATCGTTTCGGCGGCCTCGGGCGCAGCGGCTGTTTCCACACCGGAGCCCGAGACGATTTCGTCGATGCGAATGTGCTCCTTGCTGACATGGAACGTGAAGAGATCCATCAGGTCCGTGTCGGTGGCGGTGGTGTGTGCCCGGTAAACACGCTTGGTGCTCTGGTCGCAAGGCAAGGCCTCGATAGTGCCCAGACCTGTGATGTCGCGAAAAAGCTCGGCGATGCTGTCGGCTTCTGCCGGGTCGTCCATGGGACCCACGTGGATTTCAAGCACACGCACGCCGCTGGCCACCGGATGTGCGGCCTTGGGCGTCTCGGGGATCGGTGCCAGCGCTGGGGCCGGTGCGGTGACGGACGGTGCTGCGACGGAGACAGGTGCTGCGGTCGAAACAGGCACCGGCACCTGGCCTTGGGCCAGATCACTGATGCGCTGGACCAGACTTGCGGTAGCAGGCGGATCGATCGACTTGCCCTGGTGGCGCGCCAACAGGGAGCGCAAGGCGTCTGAAGACTCCAGCAACACGTCGACCATGGGGGCCGTGGGCTTCAGCTCGTGGCGGCGCAGCTTGTCGAGCAAAGACTCCATCTGGTGCGTGAGTTCGGCCACATCAGCAAAGCCAAAGGTGGCCGCACCTCCCTTGATGGAGTGCGCGCACCGGAAGATGGCGTTCAATTCCTCGTCGTCGGCATTTTCCAGATCCAGTTGAAGCAGCATCTGCTCCATCTGGTCCAGGTTTTCTCCGGCCTCTTCAAAGAAGATCTCGTAGAACTGGGTCAGGTCAAAATTGCCGCTGGAAGACGGGCTTTCGTTCATCATTTCAGCCATGTGGGCTCCTGGATTCGGGCGTGCCTGGTCAGGCTCAGCGGATGACTTTTTGGATGACTTCGATGAGGCGACCCGGATCAAAGGGTTTGACCAGCCAACCGGTGGCGCCTGCGCTGCGCCCCTCCTGCTTCATCTGGTCGCTGGACTCTGTGGTCAGGATCAGGATGGGCGTGGTTTTGAATTTGGGGTTCTCGCGCAGCTTGCGTGTAAGACCCAGGCCATCGAGCCGCGGCATGTTTTGATCGGTCAACACCAGATCGATCGCATGGTGCTGTGCCTTTTCGTAGGCGTCCTGACCATCTACAGCCTCCACCACGTGATAGCCAGCCCCAGTCAGGGTAAATGCCACCATTTTTCGCATGGAGGCCGAGTCGTCAACGGCGAGAATCGATTGCATGAGGTACTCCGAAAGTCATGTTTCTATCGGCCAGATTTGGCCAGTCTTGAATGGGGCTTAGAACAGGTCGATGGAGCCCGCATCCATCTCGCTCTGCGTGACAGGGCTTGGCCGATCAGGCATCGGGTCAAGCTCCATGGGGATCTCGTCTTCATCCGGTTCCATGGCGCTGTCCGCCAGCTTCCAGGCGCAGGCTTGAAGAACTTTGCCGGTGTGCACGATGAGCTGGGTGGACATGTCGTGGAACTGCAGTTCTGTCACCGCCTTGTGCAGGTGGTCTCGAATGGGGAGCAGGCGCTGGGGGTCTGTATCGGTCAGCTGGGCCAGCGCCAGATTGGCCGAGCCAAAGCGTTCGAGCAGATTGCTGGTGGCATGATCCAGCAGTCCCTCCAGGCGCTGCAGGTCGGTCATGGCCATCATCAAGGCATCCTGGAGGTCTGCTACCAGATGCACCGACAGTGATAGTGTCGGTAAATCATGTGTGGGCATCCGGGATGCTGATCTGGGTACATCGGTGTGAAGCGTCATAGATGGGGTCTCATCAAGCGGGCAGTACAATTTTTGACTACCTGTGCCTGGATGTATCGGCCGATAACGTCGCGAATTCAGCGCCATTTCGTGTCCTTGTTTTTTTCTTTCAACTCCACCTGCCAGCGGCATGACCGATACCCCCGAAAAACCCCTGGTTCGTATCCTGCACCTCGAAGATTCCCGTGTGGACCACACGCTGGTGAAATTCGCGTTGCAGCGCAGCGGCATGCACCACGAACTGACGCTGGTGGATACGATGCCCGAGTTCCAGCGTGAGCTGGCTTCCGGCCAATACGATGTGGTGGTGGCCGATTACCACCTGCCCGGGTTTTCAGGACTGGACGCCTGGGAGCATGTCAAGGCATCGGGGACGGATATTCCGTTTGTGATCCTCTCAGGCGCCATCGGCGAGGCTGCCGCTGTGGAAGCCATGTACCGGGGCGTCAGCGACTACTTGCTCAAAGACAGCATGCCGCGTCTGTCGCATGTGATCGAGCGGGCGCTGGTGCTGGGCCAGACGCGCCGCGCCAAAACCAGATCCGATGCCAAACTGGCCGAGTCCCGCCAGCGTCTGGCCGAACTGGCCGAGCATTTGCAGACCAGCATCGAGCAGGAGCGTGCCGACATTGCGCGCGAGATTCACGACGATATCGGGGGCTCGCTCGCCGCGGTGAAGCTGGATCTGGCCTGGGTGTTGCGACGCGCCGAAGACGAGGCGATGCGCAAACACCTCGACAGCGCGATGGAGATGTTGCAACACGCGCTGGGCGCAAGCCAACGCATCATGATGAACCTGCGACCACCCATTCTGGACCAGGGTCTGGTGGCTGCCGTGGTCTGGCTGGCATCGGGTTTCGAGCGGCGCACAGGTGTCCGGACGCATGTGCGACGATCGTCAGAACAGCTGGAAGTCAGCCGCGAAGTGCAGCTGGTGGCCTACCGCAGCGCACAGGAAGCGCTCACCAATGTGTCCAAACACGCGCCACAGGCCACGGCTATCGAGATCGATCTGAGCGACCGTGAAGGTGTGTTGACGCTGGAGGTCTCCGACAACGGCCCCGGCATGGCGCCTGATGCGATGCTCAAGTCCCATTCATTTGGGCTGCTGGGCCTGCGAGAGCGTGCGGCCAAGGTGGGGGGCTGGCTGGATGTCAGCACCACGTCTGGCGGCACATCTATCATTCTTTCGGTGCCCTTGCGTCCGGGAGCGGACGATATTGCCCTTGCCACTGGAGAGCTTGCTGATGATCAAAGTGATTTTGTGTGATGACCACGCGATGGTGCGGCGGGGAATCCGCGACACCATTTCCGAAGCGGTGGATGTTCAGGTGGTGGGTGAGGCCGGTAGTTATCCCGAGCTGCGAGAGCAATTGCGAAACCATGCCTGTGATGTGCTGGTGCTCGATCTGAACATGCCGGGGCGGGGTGGTCTGGAGGTGCTGGCAGCTTTGAAGGAAGAAGGGTCGAGCGTCAAGACGCTGGTGGTGTCGATGTACCCGGAGGACCAGTACGCTATCCGTTGCCTGCGCGCCGGGGCGACCGGTTACCTGAACAAGGCGGGTGATCCCGCGGAACTGGTGACGGCGATCCGCACGGTGATGCAAGGTCGAAAGTATGTGACCGCTGAAGTCGCGCAGATGCTGGTCGACAACCTGAATGCCCCTGAGAGCGCAGAGCTGCATGCCAGTTTGTCCGAGCGCGAACTGCAGACCTTGCAGAAGATCGCATCGGGCCGCAAGCTCTCGGAAATTGCCGAGGAACTGATGCTCAGCCCCAAGACGGTGAGCGTGTACCGGGCACGGGTGCTGGAGAAGCTGCACCTGAGCAACAACGCCGAGCTCACGGTGTACGCGATTCGCAACAGCCTGGTGTGACCGTGGTTTCCCGGCGTTTCCTGCTGCTCGCCGCAGCCTGGCTGTTACCGGGTTGCAGCGCACCCGAGACGCCTTTGGCCAAGCTGGAATTGGCTGTGGTGTCGCTCCAGGAGGCACTGGAAGCCAGGAGCACGTCGGATGTGATGCGACAGCTCGATGAGCGGTTTCGTGCGCAGGACGAACTGGACGCCGACTGGGCTCGCAAGACCATGATGTTGATGTTTTTGCGCTATGCCCAGGTGCGCATCGTCGCGGTGTCGAGCCGCAGCCGTCTGGAAGACGGAGAAGGTGGCACGTTGGGCCTGACCGAGGCCCAGGTGCTGGTCACAGGGGCGCAGGGTCTGATCCCCGAGCGTCTGGCGCCTTACACGGTGACCTTGCGCTGGCGCCGTGAAGGCGATGACTGGAAGCTGCGCGATCTCCATTGGGATTGAAGTCCGGCACGGCCTGCCTGGGGGCCTCAGCCGGTGAACATTTCGGTGGCCAGCTTGAGCAAAGCAATCACCGGACCGTCCAGCATGGGCAGGGTCATGGCGATGCCGACCATGCCCGCGGTGAGGGTGAGGGGGAACCCGATAGCAAAGGCGTTCATCTGTGGCGCGATGCGGGAGATGAAGCCCAGCACGATGTTGATGAACAACAGTGTGCCGATCATGGGCAACGCGATCCACAGGCCGTAGCGGAACACCACGGCGCCCAGTTCGTGCAGCCGCATGCGGTTGATGGACTCCAGCGCAGCGCCTCCCACGGGGAACGTATCGAAACTGGCCACGACGGCTTGCAGCACCATCAGGTGGCCGTTGAGAACGACAAACAGCAACATGGTCGTGTTGCCGAAGAAGCGTCCGACTGCACTGGTCTGTGAGTTGGTCGACGGGTCGAAGAAGCCCGCATAGTTCAGGCCCATCTGCAAGCCGATCACTTCACCGGCCAGTTCAACGGAAGCGAAAACGATGCGCACCGCCAGGCCGATCGCGATGCCCACGACCACTTGCTGGAAGACCGTGGTCAGGGCTTGTGGATCGGTCAGGCTGACCACAACCTGATCCTGCAAGCCGGCTTGTGCGCAGATGGCGATCAGCATCGCCAATGCGACCCGCGTGCGAACGGGAACCGAGCGTGCGGAGAAGATCGGCGCGCTGGAGAACACGGCAAGAATGCGCAGGAAGGGCCAGAACACGGGCGACACCAGCGCCATGATGTCGGCTTCGGTGAAGGTCGGCATGTCAGCGCTGTGCCCCGTGTTTGTTGCCTTTGACGGGGCATGGCCGGATCAAAGTGCGTGCGTCCAGGCCACCGCCAACCCGGGTTTTGAGGTCGGCCAGCGTTGCCCCCGCGAGCGGGACAGGCGAAGCGCGGTGGGGAGGCTTCATCTAGATCGCGTAGTTCGGGATGGACAAGATCGTGTTGCGGATGAACTCGACCAGTGTGGTCATCATCCAGGGACCGGCGATGGCGAACACGGCAATGGCAGCGATGAGCTTGGGCACAAACGACAACGTGGCCTCGTGGATCTGTGTGATCGCCTGGAACAGGCTGACCAGCAGACCGACGCCCAGGACCGTGGCCAGCACAGGCGCGGCCACCATCAGGATCAGAAAGAGGGCGTTTTGCCCCATGGTGAGAGCGGCTTGCGGATCCATGGCTTGTCCTTTGTTCTGGCTTGTTCTTTTGGGCTCAGCGCGCGAACGATGCCGCCAGCGAACCCAGTAGCAGGTTCCAGCCATCGGCCAGCACAAACAGCATGAGCTTGAAGGGCAGGGCCACCAGCACCGGTGACAACATCATCATGCCCAGCGACATCAGGACGCTGGCCACCACCATGTCAATCACCAGAAAGGGGATGAAAATCATGAAGCCGATCTGAAAGGCGGTCTTCAGCTCGCTGGTCACGAAGGCCGGCACGATGACGCGAAAGGGCGCGTCCTCTGCGGTGACATCGGCGGGCAACTGGGCGAGTTTGGCGAACAACTCAAAGTCGGACTGCCGGGTTTGCTTGAGCATGAAGGCCCGCATGGGTGCCTGGCCGCGCTCCAGCGCTTGCTCGAAGCTGATGGCGTTGGCGGTGTAAGGACCGTAGGCATCCTGATACACCTTGTCCAGCGTGGGACCCATGACAAACAGCGTGAGGAACAGCGAAAGGCCGACGATCACCTGGTTGGGAGGGGCCGATTGCGTGCCCAGCGCCTGGCGCAGCAGCGACAGCACGATCACGATGCGGGTGAAGCCTGTCATCAAAAGCAGCATGGCTGGCAAAAAGGACAGTGCCGTGAAAAACAGCAAGGTCTGAATCGGCACTGAGTAGCTGTTGCCATTGGCGCCTTGGCCGATGACGAGTGGCAACGAGGCGCCGCCGGTGGGTGGTGTTTGCGCCCATGCGCTGGCCATGCCCAGCAAGGCCAGGCCGATCAGCAACAGCCCGACGATGCCCTGTTTGCGGTGGGAGTCAGCGTGTCGCATGGGAGCCTTGGGACGCGGTTTGCGTGAGTTGGGCCAGACGGGCCTTGAAGCCGGTCGCGCCGGGCTGTGGGTCAACAGCCGAGGCTGTGGGGGTGGTGTCGGGCAGCGGCATCTGGTGCAAGGCGGTGATGCCGCCAGGAGAGACACCCAGCACCAGACACACCCGGTCGGCGCCTTCGCCGACCTGAACGGTGACCACGCGTTGTTGCGGTCCCAGGCCCATTGAGCCCATCAGTTTCAGGCTGGGGCCCGCCTGCGTGGCCACACCGGGCAGGTGGCGGCGGTAGCGCTGGAGCAACCAGGCGATCAGCATCATCAAGGCCAGTAGCACCAGCGCAGGAGCAGCGTTTTGCAACATGGGGGCGTTCATCCGGTAGGGGGGCGGCGATCAGCCTCGGGAGACCCGGCGCATGCGCTCGGACGGTGTGACGATGTCGGTCAGGCGGATACCGAACTTTTCGTTCACCACGACCACCTCGCCCTGGGCGATGAGGTAGCCGTTGATGAGCACATCCATGGGTTCACCGGCCAGCGCGTCAAGTTCGACGATGGAGCCTTGGGCGAGCTGCAAGATGTATTTGATCGGGACCTTGGTGCGTCCGAGCTCCACGGTGAGTTGCACCGGGATGTCGAGCACCATCTGGATGTCGTTGGGCCCTCCACTGCTGCCGCTGCCGTTGTTGGCGCTCGGGTTGGCAGGCGCCGTCACCGAATCGAATTCGGGTGCGCTGTCATCGGATGAACCGTTGCTGGCGCTGGCCTGCTCGCCCAGGGCCTGGGCCCAGTCGTCGCTGACGCTGTCGGTGGATGGTGTGGTGGTGTCGGATGCGTCAGTTGACATGAGAGTCTCCCAGCCAGTTCATTTCGAGACCGCGAAGCTTGCGGTCAATGCGCAGGGCGTATTTGCCCTTGTGGGTGCCGTACTGGCATTCAAACAGGGGCACACCTTCGACTTTGGCTTCGAGGTTGGGTGCCCGTTCCAGTTCGAGGAAATCGCCGACCTGCATGGACAGCAGTTGTTCGATAGTGGCCTCGGTTTTGGCCAGTTCGGCCACCAGCGTCAGCTCGGCGGCCTGAATTTCATGGCTCAGCAGCTTGATCCAGCGGCGGTCGACTTCGATCGCATCGCCCTGGGCGCTGGAATACAGCACGTCCCGAATGGGTTCCAGCGTGGCGTACGGAATGCAGATGTGCAGGGAACCCGATATCTCTCCGATCTCCAGCGTGAAGCTGGTGGAGACCACGATTTCGCTGGGTGTGGCGATGGCCGCAAACTGCGGTTGCATCTCCGAACGCTGGTAAACCAGCTCCAGGGGGTACACACCGCGCCAGGCCTTTTTGTATTCTTCGACCACCACATCGACCAGGCGGTTGATCACGCGCTGCTCGGTTGGTGAAAAGTCGCGGCCCTCGATGCGGGTGCGGAACTTGCCATTGCCGCCGTACAGGCTGTCGATCACGCCGAACAGAAGGGTGGGTTCGCACACCACCACGCAGTTGCCACGCAAGGGCCGAACGGCCATGATGTTGATGTTGGTCGGAACCACCATGTCGCGCAGGAAGGCACTGTATTTCTGAACCTGCACCGCGCCCACGGCAATCTCGGGGCTGCGGCGGATGAGGTTGAAAAGACCCAGGCGCAAATTGCGTGAAAAGCGTTCGTTGACGATTTCCATGGTGGGCATGCGCCCACGCACGATGCGCTCCTGGCTGGAGAGGTTGTAGTCCCGAACACCGCCCTTGGGCGTTTCTTCCTTCTCCAGCTTTTGGCTTTCTCCAGTGACACCCTCTAGAAGGGCATCAATTTCTTCCTGTGACAGCGCGGAATCAGACATGGTGGTTGTCCTGTCGGCTTATTGCACGATGAAACTGGAGAACAGCACGCCCTGCACGGGATTGGGCGGTGCGCGGCGGCGCTTCTTCTTCTTGGACGTGTCTTCGATTTCGTGATCGTCGAGCTCATAGCCCATGGTGGTTGAGACCTCTTCGATGATGTCCAGGCTCAGCTTTTCCTTGCCTTCTGGCTTGAGGATCACTTCGGCTGTGCGTTGCGAGACCAGCATCAGAATGCCGTTGCGGATGCTGGGCATGTAGGGCTTGATCGCCTCGCTGGTGGCGGCGTCTTGCACCTGCAAGGTGATGGCCAGCTGGACAAAGCGGTTGCCGCCGGGATCGGCCAGGTTGACCACCATGCTGTCCAGCGGCAGAAAGGTCGGCGGTGTTCCGGGCTTGGGGGCTGCGTGTTCTACAGAGGCCTCCTCCTCGGTGCCATCGCCGTGGTCGGTGGTGTTTTTCTTCAGGATGAAGAATGCTCCGCCCGCGCCGGCAAGGGCGAGAATCACCACACCCATGAGGATGAAGAGCAGTTTTTTGCTCTTGGGCTTGGCTTCGGACGTGGCGTCGGGGGCGGCAGCAGCGGCAGACATGAAAATTCTCCAGACAGGCGCCCTTTTCAGGGCAGCACACTCGCGGGGAATGCGGTGTGGTTTGGAAGAATTATTGAGCCCCGGGGTGCCCGTCTTAACGCAGAAAAGAGCTGGAAAAGCCGCGCTTTCTGTCAGGATGCCCCGTGTACAGGTCTGGCCGGTCTTGCGGTTTTCCGGGTGTGTGACCGGGGCGCCGCGCCGGCGCTACAGCATCCACCCTGGCAAACCTCGAGCAAGAGGCGTGATCAAAGGCAGGTCAGACAAAGAGATCCAGTGGGCGGCTCCCATCGCTGCGACGCGCGGGGGCCTGTGGGCCGGGGGCGCCAGCCCCGGCGCGGTCCAGACCCGATGCACCCGTTCGTCCGACGGCGGACGCGCCCGCCGATCGGGGCCCCGCTTGCCCTTGCCCTTGCCGTTCCTGGCCTTGGTTCTGTGCTCCAACCGAGACTTGCCCCAGTTGAATGCCGCCGCGCTGGAGCAGATCAGCCAGCGCGCCGCTGGCGTTTTGCTGCAGGCTGGCCCGGGCCTCAGAATTGTCTGTGCGGAAATCCACGTTGAGCTGTTCGCCTCGCAGTGCGAGCTGGATATCGATCGCTTCTTCGGTGCCTTCTCCGATGCGCAGGCTGGCATGCCGCAACTGGTGGGGGCTCATGGCAGTCTCCTCCGGAAGGGGCTCTTCAGCCGGGGTCTCGGGTGTCAGCGTGAATTCGCCATCGTTTGCGCCGCTCTCCGAGCGCTCGGTGGTCAGTGCCTCTGCGAAAGCGGCGCTGCCGGGTGGCGGCTGGTCAGAGCCCCCTTGTGACGTGGCTTGGCCGTGGGTACCGAGTCCGGCCAAGGGTGACGAACCTTCCCCCAGATTGCTGGCGCTGAAGCGTTCGTCCAGATTCAGGGTGCTGCGCGATGCGGGCAAAGCCGTGTCAACGGCCACACGAACCTGGGCTGCCTGGCCCAGTTGAATCTGGGTCGTGGTGGTCGGCGCGGCTGAAAGAGTGGCGCTGGTTGCGCTGGCGGCATTGTGGGCAAGTGCCGTTGTGCTGCGCCAGTTTGCCGGACGAGAGGCGAAGGCCGAGGCATCGGCTCGGGCGCTGTTGCCTGCGGTTGTGCGGTGGCTGTCTGAGCCCTGAGTGGCGGCGGTCAGTGAAGCCTTCAGCTCCGCACCGGCTTCCTCGGGTTGGTCCAGCAAGGTCATGCCCTGGAGGTCTATCCCCTCTGGCCCTGCGCCCGAGGTCTTCAGGGCACTGTCAGCTGCGGTGCCTAAAGCGGTCGACGGATTGCCGAGTCCGGCGCTGGCGTCCAGGGTACGTTTGTCCGCACCGCCAAGGGGTTCGCCGTTGCGAGGCAGGTCGGCTTGCAACACGGGGGCACCGGGCCAGCCCAAGAGAGCCGCCAGGGGGTTGCTGCTGAGGTCGGCTGTTTCGCCGCTTCCGGCGTCATCGTCGGGATTCGCCGCACCCAGGGCTGTGGCCTCGGTGCCGTCGGCATTGAGCCTGGCATCTCGGGTGGCGCTCAGCAAGCCGAGCAGGCTGGCGAACATGTCGGTCGGTGTCTGGGCAGCTTTGTCAGCCCGTGACGCATTGCTGGATGGGCTCTTGGTTGCACTGGCCTGGTTGCTGCCCGACGCGCGGTTGGCCCCGGCGGAGGCGGTTGTGTTGCTCATGTGCGCAGTCCTTGCTGCGCGCGCATCAGGCTCTGGCGCATGTGGATGGTCAACGCCATTTCGTCCGTGCTTTTCTGTTCCTGTCGCATGGCCTTGAGATCCAGGGCCTCTTGCTTGCGTTCGGTGTATTTTTTGAGACCGGCCACATCGCGTTCGGCCGCGTAGACATGGCTTCGGTTTCGCTCAACCAGCGCTTCGCGTTGGTTGAGAACGCCGCGCTGGAATTCGATGGCGTGTTCCACCTTCTGCATGAAATGCCGGTGGTGGTGCAACAAGGCGGCGTCCACGCCTGTGCCACTGCGTAACACCCAGCGATCTTCTGCCTCTTTTCCATAGGCCTTGAGTTGATCCATTTGCTCCTTGGCCATCAACCATTCCCGCTGGACCTGGGCCAGGGCGGTCAAGGCCTCGTCGCGCCGCTTTTCCGCGATTTCGACCACTTTTTGCAGTGTCTTGATGTTGCTCATGCCCGGCTTTCGTTATGGGGTTGTGTTGGGGGGATGCGTTTATTGCTGAGAGCCCCGGCCAGGCTTGTCTTCCTGCAGGGCTTTGGCCATCAGTTTCAGGCTGCTGTCCAGGGTCGCTGCTTCGTTCATGTCCTGCAGCAGGAAGCGTTGCAAAGCCGGGTACAACACGATAGAGCGGTCGGTCTCAGGATCGCTACCTGCGGCATAGGCCCCGAGCTGGATCAGGTCGCGGCTCTTCATGTAGCGGGAATAGTTCGCGCGGAACTTGCGGGCCAGATCCAGGTGGTGCGGCGACGCCACGTTGTGCATGACGCGGGAAGCCGATGCCTCCACATCAATGGCTGGGTAATGGCCCGACTCGGCCAGTGCACGCGAGAGCACGATGTGGCCGTCCAGGATGGCTCGCGCTGCGTCAGCGATCGGGTCTTGCTGGTCGTCACCTTCCGAGAGCACGGTGTAGAACGCCGTGATTGAACCCACGCCGTTCAAGCC
This sequence comes from Hydrogenophaga sp. PAMC20947, assembly GCF_004795855.1. Classification (NCBI taxonomy): domain Bacteria; kingdom Pseudomonadati; phylum Pseudomonadota; class Betaproteobacteria; order Burkholderiales; family Comamonadaceae; genus Hydrogenophaga; species Hydrogenophaga sp. PAMC20947. Next base: position 2,837,093 of record NZ_CP039252.1, on the reverse strand, counting down.
GTTGCCGCTGCGCTCGACCAGCTGAGGCAGCTTTGCAAAACAGCTGGGCGGATAACCTTTGGTAGCCGGGGGCTCGCCAATGGCCAGGGCAATTTCGCGCTGCGCCATGGCGTAGCGGGTGAGCGAGTCCATGAGCAGCAAAACATGCAGACCCTCGTCGCGGAACTTCTCGGCAATGGCGGTGGCGTAGCTGGCCCCCTGCATGCGGACCAGGGGCGGGGAATCGGCCGGCGCGGCCACCACCACCGAACGTTTGCGTCCATCGTCGCCGAGGATGTCTTCAATGAATTCCTTCACCTCACGGCCACGCTCACCGATCAGGCCGACCACGATCACATCGGCGCGGGTGTAGCGCGCCATCATGCCCAACAACACACTTTTGCCCACCCCGGATCCGGCAAAGAGGCCGATGCGCTGGCCGCGCCCCACGGTCAGCAGGGCGTTGATGGCCCGCACGCCGGTGTCCAGCGGTTCGCGCACCGGGTCGCGGTCCATGGCGTTGAGCGGTGAGCGGTCCAGCGGTTCGATGTCGACGTCGACGATGGGGCCCTTGTGGTCCATGGGGTGCCCGTGGGAGTCGACCACCCGGCCGAGCAAGCCTCTGCCCAATGGCAGGCGCAGGGCACCCCGATCGCCGGGCGAGGGCGGTTTGTTGACCTGCCCGAAACGGGGGATGGCGCGGTAGGGCGCCAGCGGGGTCACGATGGCGCCGCTGGACAGACCGTGGGTATCGCCTGCGGGCATGAGGTAGGCCCGGTCGTTGGAGAAGCCCACCACCTCCGCCAGCACAGGCGTTTTTCCGCCGTTGCTGATGAGGCACTGCGAGCCCACCGGTACCCGCAACCCCACGGCCTCCAGCACCAGACCCGCCAGACGGGTCAAGGTCCCGCTGACCTCGAGTGGGTTGTGGGCTTCGGCGCAGATCTGTGCATCGTCCAGAAATTGGCCCCAGGGACTGGTGTGTTCAGACATCATCGCTCTCGGTTTGCCAGCTGGCTTCCAGGCCCAGATTGCCCATGGCCCTGGACCAGCGCTTTTCGATGCTGGCATCCACCGTTGTACTCGGCGATTTCACGAGGCATCCCCCTGGCGAGATGGTGGGGTCGGCAATGAATTCGGGGGCGTTTTCACCCAGGGTCTCGAGCAAAGCCTCTTTCATCGCAGCGAGATCGTCCGGGTTCATGTGGACGGCGGCTGGCAAGCCGTCGTCGACCATCATTTCCAGGGCCTCGCCGATGACGGCGCGCAGGTGACGGGTGTTGGTCTTGAGCTCTTGCCGAATCACCTGGCGGGCCAGCTCGCAGGCAAGGTCCAGCATCTGCCGCGCGATGGCCTGCTCGCTGGACAACAGCTGATCAGTCATGGTGTGCAACAGTTCACCCATGCGCACGGCAGCCTCGTCCGTGGTCTTGCGAATCCCGGCTTCCATGGCTGCGTGGGTCTCTTGCGTCCCCGCCTCATGGCCGGTGGCATACCCTTCCCGGTAGGCCGCATCCAGAGCTTCCTGTACCGAACTGTTGTCCATGGGGTCGACTTCGGGGGCCGTGGCCTCAGATGGACTGTCTTCCTCGTCGTCCATGGAGGAAAACTGCCAGGCGGATACGCCGTCAATTTCCTCGCGAGGGACGAACCGTGAGTGGGCACTGGACCTAGACAAAGCTCTCATCCTCGCCTCCACCGATCATGATGCTGCCCTCGTCGGACAGGCGACGAACCACCTTGAGGATTTCCTTTTGGTGTGTCTCCACTTCCGACAGGCGGATGGGTCCACGAGACTCCAGGTCTTCGCGCAAGCCTTCGGCGGCGCGGGTGGACATGTTGGCCAGGATCAGCTCTCGCAGCTCGCTCGAAGCACCCTTGAGCGAGATCACCAGCGCATCGCCAGAAACTTCCTTGAGGATCATCTGCACCGATTTCCCGTCCAGCTTGAGCAGGTCTTCGAAGGTGAACATCTTGTCCATGATCTTCTGCGCCAGCTCGCCATCGAATTCACGAATGGTTTCGATCACCGAGGATTCAATCTGGGTGCCCATCATGTTGATGATCTCGGCCGCAGCCTTGACACCGCCCATGGAGGTCTTTCGCACCTTGTCGCCACCGGCCAGGATCTTGTAGAGCACTTCGTTGAGGTCTTTGAGGGCTGTGGGCTGGATGCCTTCCAGCGTGGCAATCCTCAGCATCACGTCATTGCGTGTGCGTTCTGTGAAGTTCTTGAGAATGGAAGCCGTCTGGTCAAACTCCAGGTGCACCAGGATCGCAGCGATGATCTGCGGATGCTCGTTGCGCAGCAACTCGGCCACAGAGATGGCATCCATCCACTTTAGGCTCTCGATCCCTGTGACGTCGCCGCCTTGCAAAATGCGGTCGATCAGCAACGAGGCCTTGTCATCGCCCAGAGCCCGTCTGAGCACCGCGCGCACATAGTTGTCGGTGTCGGAAACCAGCAGGCTCTCAGAAGAGGCCGCACTGGTGAATTTTTCCATCACCTGGCTCACCCGTTCGTTGGATACCGAGCGGGTCTTGGCGATGGTCTCGCCCAGCCGCTGAACTTCCTTGGGGCTGAGGTGTTTGAACACTTCAGCCGCTTCCTCTTCGCCCAGCGACATGAGAAAGATGGCGGCGTCGTGCAGTCCTTGGTCTTCCATGCTGTTGCTTCAGTGTGCGTAGTGGGGATGTGGCATCAGGTAGCGGCTTCGCCGTTCACCCAGCCCTTGACGATGTTGGCCACGGCGGCTGGATTGTCCAGCGCGAGGCGCTTGGCATCTGCCAGCCGGGTCTGATCTTTGGTGATTTGCACGTCCACTTCTGGCATGGGCAAACCAGGGCGGTCTGGCATTTCGTTGAGCACGGCATCAAATTGCGGTTTCACGGGCGTTTCAACAACGGGCGTGCGCATCATCTTCATTCCGGGGCGGACCATACCCATCAGCACCACCAACCCCATCAGCACCAGGCCGACGGGCCATGAAAGGCTGCGCGCGAGCTCCTGGTTGTCTGGCAGAAGCCACCAGGCGACGGGTTCCTCCGCGATGGGTTTGGAGACATTGAACACGGCGTTGACCACGTTGACGGAGTCGCCCCTGTCTTTGCTGAAGCCGATGGTTTCGCGCACCAGGGCGGTCATTTGCTCCAGTTGTTCGGGCGGGATGGCTGTTGACGTTTCCTTGCCACTCTTGTCGGTGGAGGTGCGGTGGTTCACCACCACAGCGGCGCTCAGGCGCTTGACGGTACCGCTTGCTTCGCGAACCACCTTGACCGTTTTGTCCACCTCGTAGTTGATGACCGATTCGCGGCGAGTCTTGGCAGACTGGTCGGCGTTGCCTGCGGCGCTCAGGGGCGCGGCGCCGCCGTTGATGGGGGCCGTCCCTGTCACCGGCGGCTGGTTGGTTGTGGCGCCGGGAACGCCTGCAGGCTGTGCAGCGGCGGCTGTGCCATCTTCGACTGTTTGCTGGCTGCGCACAGCGCTGGTCTCGGCGGACTGGTTGGGGCGGTGCTGCTCAGAGGTCAGTTCCACCAAGGAGAAATCGACATCGGCATTGACCTGCGCCTTGACATTGCCAACGCCCACCAGGGGTTCGATCATGTCGAGGATTCGCCGGGTGTACATCTGCTCCATTTGCTGCACGTACTTGAGCTTTTCGCTGTCGGCGCCCTGCGACTGGTCGTCTGAGGAGTTTGAGAGCAGGCTGCCCGCATCGTCGACGATGCTCACAGCCTTGGGATTCAATTCCGGCACGCTCGAAGCCACGAGATGGACGATGCCGGCGATCTGTGCCTTGTCCAGGACGCGTCCGGGGTAGAGCGTGAGCAGGACCGAAGCCGAGGGCTTTTGTTGCTCGCGAAAGAAGCCATTCTGGTTGGGCAGAGCGAGGTGGATGCGCGCTGACTGCACCGAAGAAATCGACTGGATGGAGCGGGTGAGCTCGCCCTCCAGGCCCCGTTGAAATGTCAGCCGTTCCTGGAATTGAGTCATGCCAAAACGGTTGGACTCCATGATTTCGAAGCCAGTGACCGAACCCTTGGGCAGACCGAGTGAGGCCAGGCGCAGGCGTGTGTCGTGAACCTTGTCAGAAGGCACCATGATGGCCTGGCCGCCTTCGGTGTACTTGTAAGGCACGTTCATCTGGGTGAGCTGCGCCACGATGGCGCCGCCATCTTTGTCGTTGATGTTCGCGTAAAGAACCCGCCAATCGGGCTCGCGACCCATGAAGAACAGGGCCATGACAATGCCCAGCAGGGCAATGACACCCATGGCCAGGCGCGTCTTCTGGGTGTTGTCCATGCGAGCGAAGCCCGCGCCGAGGGCGCTTTGCTTCGGGGGCTGGATATCCAGTTCAGCGACAGAAGTGCTCATGGGGCGAGGTGCTCAGGTAACGACATTGGTGGGGGTTCAACCCCTTGTGCAACCCATTATTCGATTCCCCCGTCTCAGGCATAGCCGGGAAAAGGGTGGACTTTGACCCTCTATTCCCACAGCGTGACCTTCGCTGCGTCCCTAGCATGGGGGCCTAGCTTTAGATCTGCAAGGAGCCCCCCATGGATGCAAGAATTTCGCCGTTGAGCAGCCAGGCATTGAGCCCGACGGCCGGGTTGCAGATGAAGCGACCCGCTTCCGCCAATGGCCCGGGCGGCGCCGGCGGTGTGGGGGGTGGTTTTGCCGACAACTTCAAGACCGCCCTGAAGGAAGTCAGCGCATCCCAGAACGAGGTGACCCGTTTGCAGACCGAAGTGCAGCTGGGCAACCCCAAGGTCAGCCTGGAAGAAACCATGCTGGCCATGCAAAAGGCCCAGATTGGTTTCCAGACCACGCTCAATGTGCGCAATCGCATGGTTCAGGCTTACACCGACATCATGAACATGAGCGTTTGACGCTCCCCCCTGCCGCGTTTCGGACGACTCTCTCGACGGGGCAAAGCTGACGGCCCGGCGAAGCCGGTTCCGCTGCGTTCTGGAATGGCCTCCCTTCGATGGCCAAGCCCGTCCCGTTTCGATCTTCATTCGTTCACCAGCATTTCTCCAGCGAGCGGGCTTTATCCCGGGTGCCGTGGAGTGGGCTTTGTCGGGTCACCAGCACCGCCCCCTTGAAGGGGTCGCACGCCGCAGGTGCGGCGCGGAGGTGGTTCAATGAATACTCGCGGTTTTGTCCATCATCAAGGCGAGGTCGCTGAGCCAGGGTTCGGCCAGGTTGCGGATCTCGGCATCGGTGCGCAGGATGCGTTGCATGATGCGCGTCTTTTCTTTGCGCTCTTCGGCGTCCAGCGCTTTGGACCTGGCCTTGCTTCGCAGCTGAGCGATCAGCAACGTGCAGGTCCCTTCCATGTGCACCACCTGGTCCCAGTTTTTCGTGCGGGCGGCGTCCAGCATCTTCTGGCTCGCGTTTTCAATGGCTTTGTAGTAGTCCAACAGTGTGTGCTCCATGGTCAGGCTCCAGGGCCCGTGGCGGGCAACGATGGGGTGGGTGCGGTCCCGCTGATCTGTTTCCATGCAGAGGCCACGGGCTCGATCAGCTGCGTCACCTCCTCAAGCGCGGCTTCGTCGTTGCGGAGGTTGGCGTAGGTCAGGCGTATCACGCTGTAGGCGTACAACCCCTGCAGGTTGGCAGCGATCTCGCCGCCCTGATCGAGGTTCAAGCCAGCCTTGAGCCCTTCTTCAAGGATGCGAACGGCTTTGCCGATGGCAACGCCTTTGGCATCGATCTCGCCACGTGCGAGGGCACCGCGCGCTGCGGCAATCGATTGCAGCAGTGCGTCGTACAGCAAACCCACCAGTTGGTGAGGATTGGCACCCTGCACGCTGGTCTCTGCGGCGATGCGGCGGTAGGCGTTGGCACGGGACTGTACGGAGGTAAACATGGTGTCGCTTCCTTGTGGCTGATACCTTTTTGTATCGGCATCAAAGGCGGGGACTGTAGCCATGGGCAGAGGGATTTCGGTGCCCGTGTTCATGGTTTCAACGGAATCAGGATCAGACGTGAAGCGGCTGCCTGAAGTGGTGTTCCAGGCGGTCACTGGGCTGTGTGCGGTTTCAAACATGGAGGCTCCTGCACTTGATGTTGTTGCGCGACATGACTGGGCAGGGTCAAGCGTTGTTCCACAACGTGATCTGCTGGGTGATGAAGCTGTTGAGGGCGCTCAGCTTGGCCACGTTGGCGTCCATGGCGTTGTACTGCGCCAGGTACCGCACTTCGGCACGGGCGGCCCTGTCGGTTACGCGTTCCTGATCGTCTGTGTTGCGGTCGATGGCGCTTTGCAAAGCGTCTGTGCGGTTGGTGATTCGCCCGCCGGTGTCAATCAGGGCAGAGGCGAATTCTTTGATCTTCAAACCAAACCCTTGTGTCGTTGAGCTGCCGGTGGCGATGGTGAACAACGACTTGAGTTCGTCCAGATTGCTTAGGGCACTCGAGAACTTGGTGGAGTCGGTTGCCAGACTGCCATCGGACTGGAGTTCGATGCCGACATCCGAGAGCCGGCTGTAGGCCGAACTGCCGGTCACCGAGCGCATCATGGCGCGCAAGGCATTTTGCAGGCCTGTGGCCGTGGAGTCGCCTTGCAATGTACCTGCCGTTTGAGTCGACGAGTCGTATTTGGTTGCGCTGGCCAGCGTGGCATTGAGCGTGTTGTATGCGCTCACAAAAGCTTGCACGTTGGCGCTGACCGTTTCCGTGTCTTTGGTGACGTTGATCTCTACGGGAGACGTGGTCACCTGTGAGAGCTGAATGCTGATGCCGGGCAAGGTGTCTTTCAGCAGGTTGCTCGCCGAAGAAATGGACACGTTGTTGATGGTGGCAAGGGCATTTTGTCCGGACTGGGTTTGCGTCAGGCCGGAGCCGCTCGCCAGGTCAAACCCCAACCGGGACAAACCGATGTTGTCGCCGTTGTTGCCGTCGTCGTCGGTCACCGAAATTTTGAAACCGTTCTCTGCGCCTGTTTCCTTTGAGCGCAACAACAGGCGCTCGCCCGAGGCATCTTTCAGTACCGTCGCCGATACGCCAGCGCCAGCATCGTTGATCTTGGCCGCGATCTCGGTGAGGCTGTCTTGGCCCGCTTCGATGGTGATGCTCACCGGGGTGGCCGAACCGGCTGTGAAACTGTTGCCGCTCCAGGCACCCAGCTCGATGGTCATGCTGCCTGTGCCCACGGCTGAGGCCGTGGGGACGGCGCTGGACGCGGCCGATTGAGCCTTGGCCAATTGGGACACTTCCATGGTCAAGGCCGTGGCTGCTGTGCCGGCCGAAACCGTGACACCGATCGCGGAGGTGTTGGATGAGGTGGCGCTGACCGCGTTCCATCCCGAGCTGGAGCCCAGCTTGGCCGCTGCGTCGCCGAGTGCCGACACCTGCGAGGCGATCGTGCCATAGGTTGAGAGCTTGGTCTGGGTGGTTCTGGCCGTGGACTGGAGCTGGGTCAGTGGCGCCCGCTCAAGGGCCACCAGTTGGCTGACGATGGACGAGACATCGATGCCGCTGCCGATGCCTGGGGACGAGATGGTTGCCATGGGAACTCCTGGTCGGTTGCTCCGCTCGCGTCTCCTGTAGCTGCAGCGTGAGGCTGGGAAACCCGAAGGCTTGTTTCCTGTTCCGGCGGGGAATGCAGGTGCCAGGAGACGGCGGTGTCGAAGTGTGAATGCGGATTCACAGACCACACGCGAATGGCATGTGCTCTGTGAATCCCCCTTGAGAGGGGATGCTGGGACCACGGAGGTGAATCGAACCTCCGTTTGTCGGGCTCCGGCCCTCGAAGTGGAGAGTCGGTCGCCCGAAGGGTGATCAACGCAGCAGGGACAAGACGCCTTGGGGGAGCTGGTTGGCCTGGGCGATCATGGCGGTACCGGCTTGCTGCAGAATCTGCCCTCGCGACAGGTTGGAAGTTTCTGTGGCGAAGTCGGCGTCCATGATGCGACCACGCGAAGCAGCCTGGTTCTCAGAGGCCACCTGCAGGTTGGCAATCACGGAGTCGAAGCGGTTTTGCACGGCACCATAGGTCGCCCGGGCCGAGGTGATCTCGTTGATGGCCGTGTCGAGGCTGTCCATCTGTGTCAAGGCTGTGGCGGCGGTGGAGATGTTTCCGGCTGTCACTGCCGCCACGCCGGTGCCGGTGGTCAGGTTGGTGGTGTTGACAGCGATCTTGTCAGTGGCCACGTTGTTGGCGCCCACCTGGAAGGACTGGGAGGCAGCGGTGGACAACAAGTCGGTGCCGTTGAACTTGGTGCCGGTGAGGACACGCGTCACCTCGGCGGACAGCTGCGTGTATTCGGCGTTGAGGTTGGTGCGGTCCGAGGTCGAGTTGGTCGCGTTGGCAGACTGCACAGCCAATTCACGCATGCGCTGCAGGTTGTCGCCCACCTTGCCCAACGCGCCTTCAGCGGTTTGAGCCAGCGAGATACCGTCGTTCGCGTTGCGGATGGCCACGTTCATGCCCTTGACCTGGGCGTTCATGCGTTCTGCGATGGCCAGGCCAGCGGAGTCGTCCTTGGCGCTGTTGACGCGCAGGCCCGAGGACAAGCGCTGCATGGAGGTGGCCAGCGCGCCGGACGATGCCGACAAGTTGCGCTGTGCGTTCAGGGACATTACGTTGGTGTTGATCGAGCTCATAACTAACTCCTAAAAAATGAAATAAAAGTAATCCGGCATTGCTGCCAATCTCAACGCCAGCATTGCTGCCAGCCGCCATGACCGGTTGCTGGTGGCGAGCCGGCTGGACCCTGGGGCCACTTTTGCCATCTCGCCGCTTCGCTTGCCGGACGACGAACCCTTTTTAGAAGTCCGTTGAGTTCAATTTCGGTGGTCCCGGCCTATTCTTTAGCGTTGACTTGTATCTGTTTGCTTGAAAAAGAGGGAAATGTGTGTCCCAGTTCTCGCCTTTGCTGCGCCCAGCCCGGCCAACTGCATGGTCGTGGGATCGAGCCTTCCAGCGGTGCGGTGCGGGCTACTTGTGAGTGGCGTGGCTCCCTTGGGTTTGAAGCTTGTGGGCACCCTCCATCCAATGCGCTTGGTCATGGCCCGGCACCGCGCCTCCCTGAAATGCGCTGTGAGCCGCGCCGAAGGGTGGCTGAGAAAACGCTGGGGTAGAGGGTTCAAAAGCCCTGGTTGATTGGGTTTCTCTGCATCCGGTTTCACCTGTATCGGCCTGCCACAGGCGATGTGAAGTTTGGCGACCGCTCGGCCGCAGCGTGTTCGGAGGTGCGAGCGTGGGCAGGGCGGGTTCAGGGCCGCTCAAGGTGAGTTCAAGGCCGGACCTGGACGTGATCTGCGTGAGATCTCGATGAGATCAATGGGAGGATCGGGCCGGTTGGCGCGGTGTTAGTTCTTTGGTTGTAGGAAAAAACCTGACAAGCACAGGTGTGACCCCTGACAAGTCAAACAGCCATTCGCCGATTCAAGAAATTTTTACGCTCGACACAATTACTCACATCAGGTCAACAGATGTAAGCAACCCGCCCACATCGAAGACCTGGGTCATTCACCCGAAGGAGAACCCCATGGACAGCGAACAACTCTTGGTCGAAATCCGCGAAGCCAACCTGACCTACCTCATGCTGGCGCAAAACATGATCCGCAAGGACCGCGCTGAAGCTCTGTTCCGTCTGGGTTTGAGCGAAGAAGCCGCTGATCTGCTGGGCATGTTGTCCACGGCCCAGCTGCTCAAAATCGCCTCGAGCAACATGTTGTTGTGCCGTTTTCGGGTGGACGACGAATTGGTCTGGAGCCTGCTGACCAACCACAACGTGAAGAAGGTCGACAACACCACCACCACGCAGCTGCACGCCAGCATCCTGATGGCCGGCCGTTACGCCGAGTCCATGGCAACGCACTGATTTCCAGCGCTGCCTTTTTTCGACGCCCTTAGGAGACAGACACCATGGCCACCAAAAGCATTCTCAACGAGTCACGCGATATTGAGCGCGCCATCTCCCTGATCAAGCTGGGTGCACGCTTGCAGGTGCTGGAGTATGAGACCAGTCTGTCGTATGAGCGTCTGTTGCGTCTGTACAAGGAAGTGGCTGGCAAATCGCCGTCCAAGGGTCAGCTGCCGTTCTCCACGGACTGGTTTCTCACCTGGCAGCCCAATATCCATGCTTCGTTGTTTCTGAACATCCATGAGTACCTGTCCAAAACCAGCGAACTCGAAGAGATCGACACGGTGATCAAGGCTTTCCGCCTCTACGCCGATCAGATGACGGCCAGCCAGATCGATCCGCTTCTTTCTGTCACGCGGGCCTGGCGTCTGGTGAAGTTTGTCGACAACGGCATGCTGACCCTGACCAAATGCGCTTGCTGCGGTGGAAGCTTTGTCACGGAGCCCTATGAGAATGCGCGCAACTTCACCTGTGGCCTGTGCGCGCCGCCTGCCCGCGCAGGCAAGGGCAGTGGATCGGGTTTGCGTCTGCATTGACCGCAGACGTTGGCCCGGTCTAAAACCGGCAAAGCGAAAAAAGGGCCCTCTACAGGGCCCTTTTTGCGTGCATGCCCTGTTGCATTCACACCTAGAGTTGACCGATAGAAAAAGCACCTGCCCGTTCATGCCGGCAGTGACGGGATCGCTTCAGTTTTCGAGGTCAACAACATGTTTCTCATCATCGGGTTTCTCTTTTCGATGGTCTGCATCTTCGGGGTGTACATCTTTCACGGCGGCAACATCTCCGTGATCTTGAAGGCTTTGCCGTTCGAGACGATCACCATTCTGGGGGCGGCCATGGGCGCCTTCTTGATGAACAACCAGATGAAAGTGATCAAATCCACGCTGGCTGGGGTGGGGGCTGCCTTTAAGGGCTCCAAGTACACCAAGGCACGCTACATGGAATTGCTCTCGTTGCAGTTCGAGATTCTTCAGAAGGCGCGCAAAGAAGGCCTGATGGCGATCGAGCAAGACGTGGAGAACCCCGAACAGTCACCTGTCTTCAAGAAATACCCCACCATTGCCGGCGACCACCATGTGGTCGAGTTCATCACCGACTACCTGCGCATGATGGTTTCAGGCAACCTCAATGCCCATGAGATCGAGTCGCTGATGGACGCCGAAATTGATACACACCACCAGGAAGCCCATGCGCCGGTGGCTGCGATTGGCCGCCTGGCGGGTGGCTTGCCCGCATTCGGCATCATTGCCGCCGTGCTGGGCGTGGTCAACACCATGGGCTCGGTGGGCCAGCCGCCGGCCATTCTGGGTGGAATGATCGGTTCGGCTCTGGTCGGCACGTTTCTGGGCATTCTGTTGGCTTACGGCGTGGTGGAGCCCCTGGGCGGCCTCATGGAACAGAAGATGGAAGAGGCCGGCAAGGAATTCCAGTGCGTGAAAACCACGTTGCTGGCCAGCATGCAGGGATATGCCCCGTCGACCGCCATCGAATTCGGCCGCAAAGTGTTGTATTCGACCGAGCGCCCGACGTTCTCCGAGCTGGAGAGTCACGTCAAGGGGCAGAAATGAGGGATCACCCCCCCGCGCCGCTTCGCGTCACCCCCCCTCTGCTTCGCGAGGGGGAGCGCACCCTGTGGCCCGGCAAAGCCGGTTCCACGGGTGCGCTGGGCCAATGTATCTCGCGCCGAGTGGGCTCTGTCTTTTCGAGTGGATATCCCGTGCCTGCCCGGAGATCTGTTTCGCTGGCCCAGGGCACCGCGGAACTGGCTTCGCCAGGCTGCAAGTGCCGCCCCCTTGAGGGGGTGAGGCCGCAGGCGGCGCAGGGGGGGGCTCACCGTGGCTGATGGGAAAAAACTACAGCCCATCATCGTCAAGCGCGTCAAGAAGGGCGGGCATGTGGCGCATGGCGGCGCCTGGAAGATCGCATACGCCGACTTCGTGACGGCCATGATGGCGTTCTTCTTGTTGATGTGGCTGCTGGGCTCCACCTCAAAGGGGGATCTCAACGGCATCGCCAGCTATTTCACGGCACCGGTCAAAATTTCGTTGCTGGGTGGTGACGGCACAGGCAACAGCGAGAGCATCTTGCCTGGCGGCGGGCGTGACCTGAGCAGATCGGCTGGCCAGGTCGACGGCGGCGATGCAGAGCGGGCGGCCAAGCTCATTGGCGCACAAATGGCGCGCGCCGAACTGGCCCGCCAGGATGCTCAACGCATCGACGCGCTGGAACAAAAAATCTCCGACATGATCGCCAGCAACCCTGCGCTGGCCGAATTCGGCGACCAGATCAAGCTCGAGCAAACGCCTGAAGGCCTGCAGATTCAGCTCGTTGACGCACAGAATCGCCCCATGTTTGATACGGGCAGTGCCATTGTGAAGCCCTATATGCGCGATATCTTGCGCGAGATCGGTGGCGCGCTGGTGGATGTCGAAAACCGGATTTCACTGGCCGGCCACACCGATGCCATGCCGTACGGCAGTGGCGACCGGGGCTACAGCAACTGGGAACTGTCGGCAGACCGAGCGAATGCTTCGCGGCGCGAACTGGTGGTGGGTGGCTTGCCCGACAGCAAGATGTTGCGGGTCGAGGGCCTGGCCTCCAGCCGTCCGATGACGCCTGAAGACCCCAGCGCGCCAACCAATCGGCGCATCAGCATCCTGATCCTGACCAAAGAAGCTGAACGCCGGGTGTTGTCGGGTGGCGCACCCGATCCAGCGCTGGACGGAAGTGAAATGCCGGCAAGCGAAGCGTCGCAAAGCGAGAGCGGCGGTGCCGAACCCGTGGACACACCACCGACAGAGGGAAAGATAGCGCTTCCCAGACTACAGATTGCCCCAGAAGTGACGAAACACTAGACAAGGCAGGTGGATCACACTGCCCGCCCGATTTTTTTGACCATTCCTTCGTGGAGCCCTCCATGAGCCAACCGATGAAATTCCTGATCGTTGACGACTTCTCCACCATGCGACGCATCGTGCGCAACCTGCTCAAGGAAATCGGCCACGCCGATGCCGACGAGGCCGAGGATGGCGCGATTGCACTCAACAAGCTGCGCAACGGCAAATTCGATTTCGTGGTGTCGGACATCAACATGCCCAACATGAACGGCTTCCAGCTGTTGGCCGAGATCAAAAAAGACGAAAAACTCAAGCACCTGCCGGTGCTCATGGTGACCGCCGAAGCCCGCAAGGAGGACATTGTGCTCGCGGCACAAAGCGGAGCGGCTGGCTACATCGTCAAGCCTTTCACGAAGGCCACCTTGGAAGACAAGATGGCCAATATCTTCAAAAAACTGGGTCTTTGACCCGTTGAGAGATCTCACCGTGGATACAGAAATCAACAACGCAGCCGGCAACCCAGAGATGTACCAACGCCTGGGTGGCATCACGCGGCAACTGCACAATGCGCTGCAGGAGCTGGGGCACGCAGACAAGCTGCAGGGCACGATGGGTCAGCTGCCTGATGCCAAGAGCCGACTGAATTACATTGCGCGTCTGACCGGCGAGGCTGCCGAAAAGGTGCTGAACCATGTCGATGCGGCCAAGGCCGAACAAGCGCTGGTGATGGACCGGGCAGGCCTGCTCAGCCAGACCATCAAAGGCGTTCCCGGCCTGGCTGCGGCCATGCCCGAGCTCACCGAGTGGGCGCAGGAGGTGGCCGACAACAGCCGCAAGTCCGATGAGCGTCTCACGGAGATCATGATGGCGCAAGACTTCCACGACCTCACCGGCCAGGTGATCGCGCGTGTGGTCCAGTTGGCGGCCACCATCGAAGAGCAGTTGATGGAGCTGTTGCTGCAATCGGCGCCCAGCGTGCAGAGCGTGCCCGATCTGGCGCCTGGCCTGCAAGGGCCGGTGGTCGAAAGCGAGGGCCGCACCGATGTGGTCAATGACCAGGCCGCTGTGGATGATTTGCTGGCCAGCTTGGGCTTCTGAGGGATCTTCCTGTGGTCCGTTTCGGCCTCGAAAAACCAGCAGCCACCTCATCGGCTTTGGTCATGATTGCCCGGGACGAGGCCCGTTGCATCCAGCGTTGCCTCCGCAGTGCGGCACCCTATGTGGATCGCATGTTGGTGCTCGATACGGGTTCGCGCGACGACACGGTCGCCCTGGCGCAAGCGTGTGGCGCCGAAATTCAGCACATGGAGTGGCCGGGCAGTTTTGCCCTTGCCCGCAACAAGGCCCTCGTCCTCGCGAATGCGGACTGGAATCTGATCCTGGACGCCGACGAGTGGATTGTTTCTGGCGGTGAGTGTCTGCGGGAGACCGTTCACCAAACGGCCGGATTGGGCACCATTCGCGTGGAGAGTTCGTGCGGAGGTGCTGCGAACCCGGGTGTCGGTGTCGATTGGTTGACACGCTGGCTGCCCCGCGGGGTCCGGTATATCGGGGCTGTACACGAACAGCCGGAATCGGCCTTGCCACGTCACCGAATGGCACTCGTTGTGGGCCATGACGGCTATGAGCCCGACGCGATGGTGGCCAAGAAGGGGCGCAATCAGGCTTTGCTGCAGGCCATGCTCGTGCAAGCTGGCGGCGATGATGCCTATCTGTTGTTTCAACTGGGCAAGGATTTCGAAGCCTATGGCGAGCTGGAAGAAGCCGCAAACCTCTACCTGAGGAGCCTGGGCGCGGCCAGGCCCATCGCCAACAGCCGCACCTCGTTGATCGTTCGCACCCTTCATTGCCTGGGAAAATCTGGCCGTCTGCAAAAAGCTTTGGCCATGGCCGGTGACTTTCTTGCCGAACTCGCTGATTCGCCCGACTATTTCTTTACCGTGGGCGACCTGTGTCTGGATGCCGCCGTTGCCTGTCCGCAGGATGCCGCGGCCGAATGGTTGCCCATGGCCAAGGCCGCGTGGGAGCGCTGCCTGGAGATCGGCGAGCGAGCCGAGCAAGATGGCAGCGTCCTTGGGCGAGGCAGCTACCTGGCCGCGCACAACCTGTCGGTGGTTCACGGCGGTCTTGGTGAGGCTGGGGAGGCCGCAAGGTACCTGCAGATGAGTGGCCATATGCGAGCGGCTGCAGACGGGTTTTCGGCCAGGCCGAACTAATGCCCCACCGCTTGTCGATGAAAAGCGGGGTCGCAAAGCGGCTTATTCCCCTTTAGTTTTCTGACCCGAATTCCACAATCTGTTTCATCAACCCGGTGAAGCAGAGCCATGGATTCTTCCAGTCAGGACAAAAATTTACCCGCGACCGCGCAGCGCCTGAAAAAGGCGCGCGAGGACGGGAATATTCCGCGCTCCAAAGATTTGTCCAACCTGGCTGTGTTGGGGGGCGGAGCCGCGCTGCTGGTGGCGCTGATGCCCATGGGCTTTGAGGCCCTGCGCTCGGCATTGAAAAACCAGCTCCACTTTGACCACAAGCAGTTGGAGGACCCGTCCCAGGTCATCGAAGTCATGATCGGCGCTTTTGGCGGCGGCTTGATGATTTACCTCCCGCTGGGCGTGCTGATGCTGGCGGTGGCGGTGGGCACTTCTTTTGTTGCGGGCAGCTGGGCCCTGAGCACCAAGCCCATGACGCCAGATCTCTCGCACTTGAGCCCCCTCAAGGGCATCGGCCGCTTGTTTTCCAAGCAGCAGTTGTTTGAGACCGGCAAGCTCTCGGTACTCACCGCCATCGTCGGCATGGTCGGCTGGCATTTTCTGTCTTCCCATCTGGCACTTTTTGCCACCTTGCTGATGCAGCCGCTGGAAGGCGCCCTGGGACAGCTGGGTCAGTGGCTGATGTTCGGTGTGGCTTCACTCATGGCGGTGGTCGTCGTGGTGGCGATGGTGGATTTCCCCATGCAGAAGTACCTTTATGGCGAGCGCATGAAGATGTCGATGCAGGAAGTGAAGCAGGAGCACAAACAGAGTGAGGGCGACCCGCAGATGAAGGGAAAACGCCGCCAACGCCAGCGCGAAATGGCCCAGCGCAACAGCATCGGTGCCGTGCCGCGCGCCGACCTGATCGTGATGAACCCGACCCACTACGCCGTGGCGCTTCAGTACGACGACACGACCATGAACGCCCCTCGGGTGATCGCCAAGGGGGCCGACTTGATCGCCATGAAGATCCGCGATGTAGCCAAAGAGCACAAGATTCCGGTATTGCAGGCCCCCATGCTCGCGCGCGCTCTCTTTGCACACGCCGAGATCGACGGCGAAATTCCCTCGGCCCTGTACACCGCTGTGGCACAGGTGCTGGCGTATGTGTACCAGCTCAAGGCCGCGATGAACGGCAAAGGCGCCATGCCCGGAGCCGCGCCCACGCCCGAAGTGCCGCGGGAGCTGGATCCCCATTGGAAGAACCCCGCCTCAGAGGCCCGCCCATGAATGCGCAACTGAAACAGATCCAGCTTTGGTTTGACAACAACGCGGGCTGGGCACAGGGCCTGGCGGCACCGCTGCTGGTGATCACGGTGCTGTCCATGATGGTGCTGCCGCTGCCGGCCTGGCTGCTGGACACCTTTTTCTCGCTCAACATCGCACTGGCTCTGATGGTGATGATGGTCTCGGCTTACATGCGCCGGCCGCTGGACTTCTCGGTCTTCCCCACGGTTTTGTTGCTGACGACCTTGTTGCGCCTGTCGCTCAACGTGGCGTCTACCCGGGTGGTGCTGATGGAGGGACACACCGGTCCCGGTGCCGCCGGTGCGGTGATCGAGGCTTTTGGCCACTTTCTCATTGGCGGCAACTTTGCCGTGGGTTTCATCGTGTTTGCGATTTTGGTGGTGATCAACTTTGTGGTGATCACCAAGGGATCGGAGCGCATCGCCGAAGTGTCGGCACGCTTCACCCTGGATGCGATGCCAGGCAAGCAGATGGCCATCGATGCCGATCTGGGCGCGGGCCTGATCGATGAAAAGGAAGCGAAGCGCCGCCGCCAGGAAGTGGGCGAAGAAGCAGAGTTTTTCGGCTCCATGGACGGTGCTTCAAAGTTTGTACGAGGCGACGCCATCGCCGGCATCATCATTTTGTTCATCAACATCATCGGTGGCCTGATCATCGGCGTGGCGCAACACGGTTTGAGCGCCGGCGAAGCGGCTGACAGCTACATCTTGCTGGCGGTGGGCGATGCGCTCGTGGCGCAGATTCCTTCCTTGTTGATCTCGGTGGCCGCGGCCATGGTGGTGTCACGGGTGGGCAAAGACGCCGATCTGGGCGGTCAGATTGTGGGCCAGATGTTTTCCTCACCCAAGGTGCTGGGCATCACGGCCACGGTGCTTTTCATGCTGGGCGTGGTCCCCGGCATGCCCCATGTGGTGTTCCTGTCGTTTGCCGCCATTTTTGGTGCGCTGGCCTGGTGGCGCCTGCAGGAATCCCGCAGGCCCGTCGCGGTGGAAGCGCAAGCACCCGTCAATCCCGATGGAGAAGCCACCTGGGACGACCTGCAGCCGGTGGACCTGCTGGGGCTGGAGCTGGGCTATCGCCTGATCGCCATGGTGGACAAAAACCGCCAGGGCGACTTGCTCACCCGGATCAAAGGGGTGCGCAAGAAGTTTGCACAGGAGGTGGGCTTTCTGCCGCCAGCGGTGCATGTGCGCGACAACCTGGAGCTCAAGCCCAGCGGCTACCGCATCACCTTGCGGGGTGTGGTGGTGGGCGAGGGCGAGGTGTTCCCCGGCATGTACCTGGCGATCGATCCGGGCGGTGTGAACATGCCCCTGATCGGCACCCCCACCACCGACCCCGCTTTTGGTTTGCCTGCGCACTGGATCGAAGACAAACAAAGAGAGAACGCGCAAATGGCGGGTTTTACGGTGGTTGATTCCGAGACTGTGCTGGCCACCCATCTTTCACACTTGATGCAAGTCCAGGCAGCCAAGTTGCTGAGCCGGACGGAGACCCAGGAACTGGTTGAACACGTGACCCGCCTGGCCCCCAAACTGATTGAAGAAGTTGTACCCAAGATGATTTCCGTCGCCATCTTCCAGAAAGTGCTGCAGCTGCTGCTGGAAGAGTCGGTGCACGTGCGGGATATCCGCACCATCATCGAAGCCATTGCCGAGCACGCCAGCGCCACCACAGACCCCGTGGAACTGGCCCGGCGGGTGCGCATGGCGCTGGCACCGGCCATCGTGCAGCAGATTTATGGCCCGGTCAAAGAGCTGGAAGTCATTGCGATCGAGCCCGGCCTTGAGCGCCTGCTGATGCAATCGCTTTCGCCCAATGCCACTGGTGCGCTTGATCCTGGCGTGGCTGAAATGCTGAGCAAGTCGGCCACCGATATCGCCAACCAGCAAGAGGAAAAGGGCGTTCCAGCCTGCTTGCTGGTGCCCGATGCCATCCGTACCGCCATGGCGCGCCTGTTGCGCCGGGCCGCGCCGCGCCTGCAGGTGCTGGCGCACAGTGAAATTCCCGAAACCCATCTCATCCGCATTGGCCCGATCCTTGGAGAGCTAGCATCATGAACATCCAGCGTTTCATCGCCGCCACATCCCGCGAAGCCATGTCGAAGGCCCGCAATACCTTCGGCGACAGCGCCGTGATCCTCTCCAGCCGGGCGACCGACGAAGGGTTTGAGGTCATGGCGGCAGCCGAAGAAAGCCTGGCGCCGCCAACACCGTCTGCGGCGCGCAACGATCGCATGCCCTCAATCGTCACCCGCGACGGCAAAGGCCTTGAGCGGACCACAGCGCGGGCCCCGGTAGCGACCGACTCCGTGGAGAGCGATACCGAAGCCATGTCCATGAGCACGCTGTCGTTTCAAGAGTATGTGCGCGAACGCATGCTGCGCAAACGCAAAGCCGCGCTCTCCAATGAAATCGCGCCCGACCTGGCGCCCGAAATCCGGACGGCGCCTGAACCGCGCCGCGCGGCGCCACCCGTGCAAGTGCCTGTTCAGCGCATGAATGAGCCCATGGCCATGCCCGAGGCGGCCCCGGCCCCCATCCGCACCCGATCGGCAGCGCCGCCCGCGTGGGAGGATTCGCTGCCGCTTCCCCCTGCCCGCATGACCGAGGCCGCCAGTCCCAATATGGCGGTGGAGCTGTCCGCGCTCAAGGACATGATCGAAGAGCGCTTCAACACCCTGGCCTGGCTTGGCTCGTCCAAGCAGAACCCCATCCAGTCCCAGCTCATGCTGAAGATGATTCGTTCGGGGTATTCGCCGTCCATGTCGCGCGCCGTGCTGGAGCGTGTGCCGTCTGATGCATCGCCAGCCGAAGCCGTGCGCTGGGTGCAAGACGTGCTCATCCGCAACCTGAAAGTGCCGGCCGCGGGCGGCAGCCTGTGTGATGAAGGCGGCGTGATCGCTCTGATTGGCGCCACCGGTGTGGGCAAAACCACCACCGCGGCGAAACTCGCAGCGCAATGTGTCAAGACCTACGGTGAAGGCAGTGTGGGCCTGATCACGCTGGATACCTACCGCGTGTCGGGCTACGAACAGTTGCGGGCCTACGGCCGCATGCTGGGCGTGGTCGCTCACCTGGCCCACGACCGCGCCGCGCTCAAGGATCTGCTCAATCTCCTGTCCACCAAGCGCATGGTCATCGTGGACACGGCTGGCCTGGGGCAACGCGATCAACGCATCCAGGACATGTTCGATGTGCTGGACATGCCCAAAATCAAGAAGACCCTGGTGGTCAATGCCGGCGCCCATGGCGACACGCTGGACGATGTGTTCAACGCCTTCAAGGCCAGCACGCTCCATGGCGTGGTGCTCAGCAAAGTGGACGAAGCGGTCAAACTGGGTCCGGCACTCGACGCGTTGATTCGCCATCAGGCGGTGTTGCGCGGCGTGGCCAATGGCCAGCGCGTGCCCGAAGACTGGCAGGCCCCTGACGGACATGCCCTGGTGCGCCTGTCCTTGGGCAGCGAGGGCAAAAAGGCCCACGACCCTGTGTCGACCGACATGGGTTTCTACTATTCGCAGGCCACAGCCCGCGGCATCAACCTGGGAGGCGCCCGTGTTTGAGGTCGGCTGGAACCAGGCAGCGGGGCTGCGCGGCGAATCTCGGCAAAGTGAGGCACGTCTGATGCCGGTGGCCAGCCCGGCACAGCCGGCACGCGCTTACGAAATGCTGTGTGCACTGGCCTCGCACCTGAGCTCGATGGGGTGTCATCCAGTCATTGTGGACGGCAGCGCCCAGGAGTCGGGGGAATGGCGCCAGGCCGCAGGCAGCCACGTGGGCTTGTTGCAGGTGCTGAACGATGCTTCGCTGGCGGGGCTCGACCGGCCCACCGACGGGACGGAGTGGCTCGTCATGCCGGGTGCGCTGGGATTGCAGGCACTGCAGCAGACCGCGCGTGCGGCCGGTGGTCAGGTGGCGCTGTCGCGCCTGCTGGCGCCATTCGCCGCCAAGGTGGTGGTGCTGTTGTACGCCCCAGCATCGACTCTGGTGTCGATCCTGGCGGGCATGCCGGTCCAGGTCATGGTGCCGGTGCTGCCCCAGAAACAGGCCAGCATCGATGCTTACGCTTCTCTCAAGTCGTTGTACGCAGCGGGGTTTTCGCCCGTGCTCGCACCGTTGGAGCAAAGCGATGTCTTGGCTGAGTTGCCGCTGCAGCAGGTGGTCAAGACCGTGATCGATTGTGCCCGGCGCCACCTGAATCTGGAGGCCTCAACCTGGCCTTTGCACACCTGGGGCTTGCGTGTGCAAGAAGCCGCACTGGGTGTTCCCACACAGCCCACCCAGCGTCGCGACGCATGGGCCGAGGCGCAGAGCATGCGGCCGTGGACCGCTCAAACCACCTGGAGTTGATGACGATGTATACCTCCAAAGGCACCCTCAACAGGGACGCCCAACTGCGAAAATACAGTCCCCTGGTGCGCCGTCTCGCGCACCACATGATTGCCAAGCTACCCCCGAGTGTGGAAGTGGACGATCTGATCCAGGTGGGCATGATTGGCTTGACCGAAGCCATCTCGCGCTTCGAGCCCTCGCAGGGTGTGCAGTTTGAGACCTTCGCCAGCCAGCGCATCCGCGGCGCGATGATCGATGAGCTGCGGGAAGGCGACTGGATGTCGCGTGGGTCGCGCAAGAGCCAGAAAGATATCGAGCAGGCAGTACACCGCCTGCAGCAAAAATTGCACCGCGTGCCCATGGAGTCCGAGATTGCCCAGGAGCTGGGACTCGGCTTGGCCGAATACCAGCACCTCCTGGCCAAGGTCCGGGGTACCCAGCTGGTGTACCTGGAAGACATCAGTGGACAGGGCGATGACGAGGACAGTTTTCTCGACCGCCACATGGGGGACACCGAGGCCGAGCCCTCCGTGCGCCTGCAGGATCAGCGCATGCGCACGGCCCTGGTGGCTGCCATCAAGGTCTTGCCCGACCGCGAGCAGAAAATCATGAGCATGTACTACGAACATGACATGAACCTCAAGGAAATCGCCGCCGTTCTGGGCGTGACCGAATCCCGGATCTGCCAGCTGCACAGCCAGTCCATCGCCCGTTTGCGTTCCAAGTTGCGCGAACATTAGCGTGAGAGAAAATGAGCGGCCTTGAGTCGTTCATCTCAAGCGGCCGATAGAAACGGCGCATCCTCGTTGGAAGCGTGCAGTCGATAGGGCGCGGCGTGCTGGACCAACTCGGCGAGGTGGCCGCAGGTTGGCACAGGCACAGGCATAAAAAAAGCCGCCACAAGAGGTCCAAACCCCTTCGTGAGGTCAAGCACAGCAGCAGTCAGCGAATATTTGGCCCACCTCGCACAGCACTCGGGAAGGTCTGCAAAACGTCGGCGCCCGCGCCCGATGTGAGCCAGTAACGGCATGGAGAAATCGAGCCTGGGAGAGGGCGGATTCGAGGGCAAGACCCAGAGAACGCGCAAGCGGGAGCTCGTCGACGAAATGAATCTGGCTGTGCCCCGCGGTTGAGCGGGTCTCGCGGATCACCTCGCACGCACTTGCGCCCGGTGCCAAGGGTGGCGCCCACCGCTTGCCGTCAAGACCATGCTACGCTTCCACTTCATGTAGCCGTGGTTCAACCTCTCGGACCCTGCGATGGCAAAAGCGTTGTACGGCATGGCGCTGCTTCGTGAATTCGTGGTCCCGGACGCCGGTGAAAGTACCCTGCCCGACGAGAGCACCATCCTTCGGCTTCGCCATCTGCTCGAAACCCACAACCTGGACCTTCAGATCCAGGCCACCATCAACGCCATGCTGGCAGCCACGGGGTAGCTCTTGAAGAGCGGCACGGTGGTCGATACCACGCTCATTGCCGCACCGATTTCAACTAAGAACAACAGCGGCGAGCGAAACCCCGAGATGCTCCAGACCAAGAAGGGCCATCAGTGGCACTCAGAGGTGAAGGCGCACATTGGGCTTGATGCGGACTCGGGCCGGGTGCACACGGCTGTGGGTACGGCGGCCAACGTCAACGACGTCACGACGCCCGGTCAAGCGCCGGGTAACGGACAGCGCTACGCCGATGGGCGCGATCATCGAGAAGCTGGAGCAGGCCACGGCGCGCATCCGGGCCTAAGTCGAATACCCGTTTCGAGCAATCAAGCTCCAGTTCGGGCATGTGAAGCCGCGCTATCGGGCGCTGGCCAAGAACGCGGCGCAGCTGCACACGCTGTTTGCACTCTCAAACCTGTGGATGGTGCGGCTCATATTGCTGCAGGAGATCCGGGCTGAGTGCGTCTTGCGGCAAGAGGGTCGCAAAACGGGGGGCTAAATCGGCCTTCAAACGGCACCCGCGAGCCTTCAACCGCAGCCATCTGAAATCGAACGCATCAACTCACGCCTTGGCGGATGTTGCGCAGACCATCTCGAGAGGCCACTGGAAGCATTTGGATTCGTGCTGTGTCCGGGGTATTTTCAAAAACTAGTTTTGGCGCTATTTATAGCGGTTTACGTATGAACGACGGCACATAGTAGTGACTGGTTTTTTCAATTTTCAGATGATGTTTTTTTAGAAACTCATCTACTGCATCTGTCGCTCCGGCTACAGAGTTGTAGTCGTCCAAAACAATCAGCCCACCTGGCACGACCCGTTCATACAAAAGTTCAAGAGCAAAAAATGTTGGCTCTTTTACGTCCATATCCAAATGCAACAAAGCGATTCGTGTTGCCGGGTAATTTTCTAGAAACTCAGGCAAGGTTTCAAATACATTGCCCTCATTGAGTAAGACGTTCTGAAAATTCTTGTCCTTGAAAATGTTTTTTACCTCTTGAAGTGAAAGCCCTTCACCACCAGTCGATTCAAATGCTTCAATAAAATCCAGATCAATTTTAAGAGTAATGTTGTCGACAGGAAATTTCCCAAAGGCATCGAACCCAACAATTTTTCTTGAAAAGTCATTTTCGAGCAGATTTCTGAATGTGGCGAGTCGAATTAGCGAGGCTGCTTTATATATGCCAAGTTCAAAGATATCGCCCGGCAGATCGACGATGCTTTTGTATAGCTCGTAGTGAGCAAGCATTTTGTTGATTCGTGTTGGATGACTAAACCAGTAAAATGCATTTTCGTGGTCCCAAACGTTGCTCTTGAGTAGACCTCTTATCGCTGGGGAGTCTTGCTTGGTGTGTTCATCCATTGCTGTTTCAGTTCGTGCAGGTGTTTTGGGCTCGTTTGGCGACTGCAGGCGTCTGCGGTCACCCAAAATCAGCGCCTAAGGCGGGATTGAGAAAATATTTATTTAAGATGCCCACGTCAGAATAAATTCATTGATGGCCTCATCAAAATCTGTACGCAAAGGACGCTCGAAGTTTTTCATCAGGGTTGCGAGGCGGTGTGCGCTGGAGTTGATCTGGTCAGGCGATATATCCAGAAGAAAATGCTTTAGATAGAATGCCATTCGCTTTTCGATGGTTGCTTGACGAGACTGCCAGTCAGCGCCACTCACGATGGTATTCATAAATTCGCGGATGTCTGGATAGTCTCCGTGGTAATAAGGACCGTCGCTGACATGCAAGAAACTCTTGGCTAGCAGTCCAAAGCTTTTTTTGTAGGCTACAGCGTAGGCTTGAACCGTGCTTAGGGTGAAAATGAAGTGGTCAGCTGCATCGAGCAATGTGTGCACGTTTTCACGCAACGATATGACGCCTGGTTCATCATTGATACTTAGCTCATGCGGTTGGTCACGGTTGAATGGGTGCTCCTGAACAAGCAGATAGTGGCCACCCTCCGTGCAATAGCGCTTGATGTCCTGAAACATATTGAGGTAGTTGCTGCGGCTGAGGCCATGGAGTTCTGCCAAGGTGCCGTCGCCAGCAAACAGGAAGGGCTCGCCATGCGTAAACAGCGCAAACACCTTGGCTTCTGGCGCGATACCCAGGCGCTGACGCAGTTCAGCTCCGCTTTGTGTTGGGGCGGCTGCGTATCGACCGTTTTTGTCGTTCATGAGACGCAGCGCCATGTTGTCCAGTTCGTCGCGACTCGGCGAGTAGCTGTTGATCAGGCTTTGAGCCACCAAGCTGCGTCCCACTTCGGAGAGGTAGTTGTTGTCCGCCACATCGAACATCAGTGTTTGCGGAAACCAGCCGCGCTCCGCAGACCAAGTGGGGAGGCTGTGGCTGCGAGCCACTTCCAGCATCAGATGACTCAACGGATGGGTCGATTGCCAGGCGATCACCGCGACGGGGCCCATGGCCGTGATGAGTTGGTTGAGGAATGCCGAGGCGATCTGGATGCTCGTGCGGGCCAGTGTCTGGTCGCAACCGTACCAATCCTGTACCTTGCGCTCAAACAACGGACACGGAAGGACTGCAGATGCCAGGTCAATGCTGGCCGAATAACGGGTGGTGAAATCGGTCAGGAGGTAGGGGACCGGCAGGCTGTTGAGCGCTGGGGCCATGGGTGTCGTGCTGGCCATGACGAGGGAATGCCCTTGCGCTTCCAGCACAATTGAGACGCTTTGCCAAAATGCATGTATGCCGGGCTCCACGGCTTCTGGCACAAAATTCAACGCCAGCACGATGCCACGGGTCGGAACGGCCAGTGCCGCTTGCGCCGTGGGCTGCGGGTGGCTGGATTCGATCGGGTTGTTCATGTCTGAGAAAGGGCGTACGGGCGGTTCAGAAGAAGCCGTAATCGCTGACCAGGGCGTCGACTTCCACGCCCAATGAAATGTCGACCAGGATCCTTTTTTCGTTCGAGATGCGGCGGTACACCTCCTCAAGCACCTGTTTTTCGATCTGATTGGGAATGACTACCACGCCCTCCGCGTCGCCAAACACCAGGTCGCCCGGGCTGATGCTCACGCCATAGAGCTGAATTTTCTTGTTCATGTGGGCCACGGTGGCGCGCTTGCGAACGTCCTGGCAGGAGTACCCCGCAGCGAACACTGGAAGTCCGATGCGTTGTACCTCCACGGAATCGCGCGTCTTGCCGCCCACGACCACCGCCGATGCGCCTGAGCGGATCGCAAGGTTGGCGTTCAGCTCGCCGAAGTATGCGTAGTCCGCTGCCTCGTTTTCCACCACGATGATGTCGTTAGGCACGATTTCCTTATAGGAATGCAGTGCGTTGTAAATGCCCTTGAAATCTTCTCCTTCTTCGAGCAGGCGCAGCTTCAGCGTCTTGGCCCGACCGAGGAACTTGGCGCTGGCGATGTTGGGCGCCAGTCCCCGGACGACCTGGTCGCTGTACCCCATGTCGTCCAGCAGGTCAGACAGCAGGCAGCTGTTGAGGTGATTCTTGATGTTGGTGAGCAGGTAGCGGTCTTTCTCGCGCATGCCCGCAGCAATCAGATTGGCCATCTCGAAGTCTTCGGGCCAGTTCACATCAAAGGCTTCCAGCGGTGACGCCTCGATCATGGCCGGGTGGTCGCCGATGCGCCGCCGGGTTTTGAGTGCAGCATCGCGGGTGATGACATACATGCCCATGGTTTCGGCAACAACATCGGGCAGGTCCACGCTGTTGGGAATGCGCTCAACGTCGTAGGCAGGGCGGCCGTTGGCCCAGAGGTAGTGCTTGTCCTTGCGGACCAGCACCGCTGAGTCGTGGGTGGCGCCGGGCGCGGCGACGATGTCTACCGCACGGCGCAAGGTCTCCACCTCTATGAATGGGCTGGTTCCTAGAATTTGTACGTAGACGTCCGCTTCGGCATGGGCCACCTCGTTCATGAACAGGCGGTTGCCGTCGGTTTGGTTGGATGCGAGAGCCGGATCGCGACGCATGAATTTGCAATGCACCTCGCTGGCCATAGCCATGATCTCTTCGGACTCGGTGTCGAGGTACACCTCGTCGATGAAGTCGCATGCCACCAGCTTTTCCAGGGTGTGCAGGAACAGGGGCTTTCCATCAAGCAACTTGGTATTTTTGTTGTTGATCCGTGAACTGGCGCCCTTGGCTGGCAGGAATGCAACGACCTTCATACAGACTCCTCAATGGGACGTGGGGTGGTGTTCAGAGGCTGGGCTGGAGCCGCTGTTTCTTGGACGCAGAGGGAAGGCTCACTGGTCGATTCAGCGCGGGTCAACACCGGCCGAAATACCAGGCGGATCATGAATTTCCCGTGCTCCTCCGAACTGCAGGCCGGGAAAAACATCATCCCGGCTTCGTCGAATTTGATCAGGTTGCCTTCGCATGCGGCGACGCCGTCGAGCATCACCGACTCGCCCAGCACCATGTCCTGCCGCCGCCCACCGCTGTCTTTCTCAATGGGGAGTTTCTCGATCGCATCGAGCTGCAACCACTCGAATGTCCGCCCCAGCAGCAGGCTTTGGTCGAATGTTGCGCTCATGGGGAGGTGCACGCGGTAGTAGCCGTCGAAGGTGGCGGTAGCCTGAGTCTGGCCGAGTGCGTGTTGGTTGAGATTGGCGATCAAGGTTGGAATGGTCGTGGTCCGGAAACTGGCTTCTGATGGCGCAAGGTTATAGCCAAACCGCTGAGCTGATATCAGCGTGGTGGCCAGCGAGATGTCCATTTGCCGCATCTCCATGGGGTAGCTGATGCGCATCTCATTGAGTTCCTGCGTCATGAGGGCGAAGCCTTCCTTGCGGTACTCGCTGATACCGGCTTCGAGGTTGGCCGTGGGCAGCAACAGGTCGGTGCCCAGGTTGAAGTCGAACTCAAATGAAGAGAGGCAGGCGATTTCTGGTTCGCTGGGAAAGTAGAGCAGTCGGCCGAGGTCGGCCGCGGCCTGCTGTGCCAGTTCCAGCGGGGCTTCGCGCCCCTGATGGCGTGTGGGTGTGCGGGCCATGTCGGCTACGAAACGCAGGCAGGCGGCCTGGATGTCGGCCACAACCGCTGCTTGAGGGCCTGCGGTATTGGACTGGCTTCGGATGGGCGCACCTTGCGCCGTGTAGTCCACGGTGGTGGCTTCAGGGGTGGTGCACATCATCTCGAACAGACCGATGTACGCCGTCAAGGTCAGGATCAAGCGCTCGTCTGCCCAACTGGCATCGATCAATCCTTTGCGGTCTGTCTGTTGGCCCTTGACGCGGCTGGCAATGAGGTAGACCCCGAAAAGATCGACATCCATAGCCTGCTTGAACACGGGAGCCAGTAAGGTTTGTGCCGTGCCGCTGTAGCCGAGGTCAACCAGGACCAAGGTGTGGCCTGTTGCCAGCCCGGTGCGCTGCCTGACGTGAGTGACCATGCGCTCGCGAAAGGCGGCCGATTGCTGGAACACCAGTTTCAAGGTGTCGTCGCGCAAAACCATACGGGCGAAGGCCTGAGCCGGCTGGTCCGAACGGCCGGCCTGGTCCAGCAGCGCCTTGGCCTTGGCCGGCGGGAGCAGCAGTTGTTTGGCGATGGCCGGCATGGAGCTATCCGACAGGCTGCTCGTGAGCAGCCGGACGACGTCGGCCTTTGTCTGCAGCGATGAGGCGATGGCCGTGAATCGCGATAGGTTGACCTGATGCAATCCCTCGGAACCCATCAGGATCTCGCACGCCTTGGCGGGCAGGTAGCCATCACGCAGCAAAAATGCGATCTTGATATTCTTGCCGGCCGCCTTGAGCGTCTGGAGTTGCTGGTCGATGAAGCGGCCAAAGCTATAGAGGATGGGGCCCAGCGAGCGGTAACCGATTTGCTGCGGCGCACTCAGCGTTTCTGTGTCGGTGGCGGCGAGCAGGCCATGGAAGTAGCTGGGCAGCGCGTGGGTGTAGCGAAGTTCAGGCATGAGCTGAACGGCGGCGCTGGCGCGCTGGTCGAGCTGACTGGTGACCGACTCCGGATGTTGCCTGAGCCAGGCCGAGGCGATGCCATGGGGTGCCGGTCCTTGCAAGTCGGCTTGGCGGTTGTCCCCCAGGTGAAACAACTGTTGGGGCTGGACCTTTTCCCGCCGCAACACCTCTTTCCAGATGCCCGTGGTCTTGGAGGCACCAAAGTCGCACGAGCAATAGATGTGCGCAATGGCGTCGACCGCGTCTCCCATCAGTGTGCCAAGCATGTGACCGAGTTGCCGGCCAGTGAAGTAGGTGTCGCTGACCACGATCACGCGCAACCCTTTGGCATGCGCGCGTCGGATCAGTTGCGCGATCGGTTCAAAGATGAAAGCGTGTGCGATTTCGCAGGCGATTTCGACCTCTCCCGCTTCGGCAATACCTTGCGGGTTCGCTTGAGGCAGCAGCTCCCGGTGAATTTCTTCCAGCGTCACCTCGCTGGTTCCGGTGAGCATGAGATGCTTGCGGCGCAGACCAGATTCACCTTTGGCCCGCAAGGCTGCGGTGATTCCAGCGGAGCGGAATGGCTCCAGAGACTGCAGACTGAAAAACACATCGGTCGGTCGAACCACCTTGCGCCACAAGAGGGTGTCAAAACAATCGAGTGAAAGCACTTTGGTCTGTGGCGGGAGCCGCTCCAGCAGTGTGTCCAGTTCGTGAGCGCCAATTTCTTGATTCATGGGGAGGCTTCCTACAGGGCGTCAAGCCGTGAGCGAAAGGCGCGCTGTGGCGACGCCTTGCTGAGTGAAAGTCAATGTAGCAGCGCGGCTCACACGCTGAAGCACTGAACAAGTCAACCTGAGTGCGGTTGTTTGGGTGATCGCCCTAGGGCCGTGCGGCGTCGGAACGCGGATACGGCAAGGCCGTCTCGTCGGACTGGGGCTGTTCACACCAATTTGCTTTGCGAGGAGATCGCCCCTTGCTGCGGATCGGGCCACGCGACCAGGCCCACCGTGCCACCGCCGGTTTGCCTCGCTGCGAGCAAAGGTGCCGTGAGCTGGCACCGCTGTGATCACGATGCAATGCCCGGTCAGCTGGAGCCACAGCATTGGGCCGAGATCTGGGCGTGTTGATTGAACCCCTAGGCTTGGTGGCGCATTGGGTGATCCAGATCGAGAGCGCTGCCCCTTCGGGGTTGAATAGCCGCCTCAAATCTGCCACAAGCGCGATTTCACAATGCGATGTGTGCGTGTTTTTCCGTTGGCAGTGCGCGCCACGGGGTGACGGAAGTGGCCGCCAATGCATCCGCCAGCGACGACTGGCGTGAGCAATAGAGGACTGCCGTTCGGGTCAGGCGCTCAGGTAGGCCTGGCTTGGCCCGCCGCCCTGTTTGGCGCCGTTCAGGCGCCCATAGGTGGGTTTCCGGGCATGGCCGGGCAACAGGCTCAGCAAGGCGCGCTCATTGAGGCCGTTGGCGCGCATCACAGCCTGGCGCAACTGGCCAAAACGTTGCGCCTGATCCAGTATCTCCGCGCGCAGCGTTCCACCCGCCTGGCCGAATTCAGCCGTTTTGGGGGCATGCTGCAAGACCGCTTGCACCTGGGCGCTGGCGCTCTCCACCTCGTTGGCATCACCGCGAATCAAAGCCGCTTCCAGCGCGTCCAGCCGGTTGCGCAACTCGATGGTCCAGGGGTGGGCGGTGGTGCTCATGGTGAAGAAACCCTGTCAATGAGGCAGATCAGCTTGAGGCGCCGCCGCTGCCACCTGCGCCACTGCTGCTGTTGAGCATTTCAGCGGCGTTGGACAGCATCTTGTCGGCGATGGCTTCGGCGTTGACCTCGAAGGTGCCATTGGCAATGGCAGCCTTCATGGACTCAACCTTGTCGGCGTTGAACACATCGTTGTTGCTGCCACCTGCACCTGACAGCGCCTGGGTGGTGGACGACGACAGGGTGACGGTAACGCCTGCACTGGCCTGCGGCTTGGCCGCAGCGCTGGCTGCCGCCGCCGATTCGGCGCCAGCAGGAGGCTGTGCGGCCGCTCTTTGCGGGCCACCGGCAACCGATCCAATATAGGAATCAGGGGACGAATCGACTTTCATTTCACTCTCCAAACCCCAAAACAGGGGCGTTGTGGAAAGACTATCGGCTCAAAAGAACGGGAACTTGAGGTCTTTTTCGACGAGTAAATCACGAAAAAGTAAGCAAATGCACTAAATAAACGCCCGTTCACAGCCGGACCTCAACGACCTGGCCAGTGCGCACCGTTCCGGTGATGATTTTGCCACTGCTGAGTTTCACCCGTGCGGCCTGGCCCACGATGCCTTCATCCATGGCCTGACCACTCACCACCACATGGAAGCCCGAGCCCACGCTTTTGACCCGAACTTGGGAGCCACGGGTGAAGACCGGCGTGGGCCGCACCATATTAAAGCGAAGCGCCTGACCAGGCGCCAGGGAAAAAGCAGCCTGTTGTCCCACCCAGCTGTCGGGGGTGGCCAGGACGTTGGACGACTGCTCCGCCCAGTCGATTTCGGCTATGTCGGCGTCATCTTGAGTCAGCATGGTGCCGGCTGGCACGGGGCGCTTGAGCACCCAGGCGGGGCCCCAGGCTTTGACGGTGACGGGCACAAACACGTTCCAATGCACCTGGCCTTCGATGCATCGCAAACCGATGCGGCTGCGGCCCCAGAGCCGGGTGCCGCTGGGCAGGTAGGGTTCGATGCGCGCGCAAGGCGCGAGGCGCAATCGCGAGTCCAGCGATCCCATGAGAATTTCAGGGCGCAGCACATTGTCGGGAACTTCGGACAAGGTGTTGACCAAGGCTGGCTCGATCCAGTCGCGCGCCATCTGGGCGAGGTGGGCGCGGTCGTTGGCGGTGACCGCCGCGCCCGAGGCGAACGGCACCTGGGCCAGGCCGGCGGTACTGGCCATGGCCAGCCACACGCCGGCCAGCATCGGCCAGCACAGCGCCTGGAGGCGGCTGCGGACTGGACGGAGATGGTGATCGTGTTTCATGGCTTCCAGACGTGGGCAGCAGATTCGGCCGATTGGCCGGTTTCAGAGGCGGGCGGTGAAACCCGGACCCTTGCCCGTTGAAAACGACTGTAGTGCGGGTGGCTGACGGGGAAAGCCGGGAAATACCTGCAAAAGCAGCGCTTGTTCCTGCCATTGCTCAGGCTCAAGTTTTCCCATACTCACTTTCATCCCGGTCGATAAATGCGTTTTTCGCAGTTTTGCACCGCCCCATCAACAAGTCAGGAGTGCCAGATGCTTGAGCAAATGACCAGCCAGTTGGGCAATTACGCCAACTCGCTCGTGCTGCGTTCCCAGCGTCAGCAGGTGATCGCCAGCAACATTGCCAATGCCGATACGCCGGGCTACATTGCTCGCGATTTCGACTTTGCGGCGGCGCTCAAAGATGTGTCAGGCACCAGCACCACAGCGCCGACCCAGACCAACGCGCAACACATGCGCCTGGGCACCCGCGATGCACGGGACCCCGCCATGGCCTACACGGTGCAGACCCAGCCCAGCCAGGATGGCAACTCGGTGGACCTGGACCGCGAGCGGGCCAATTTTGTGGACAACAGCATCCGCTATGAGTCCACGCTGCGTTTCATCAACTCGCATGTGAAAACCATGCTCAGCGCGATCACGGGGCAGTGAATATGAGCACCCCCCGCATCGCAGTTCTTTGCCTCACCCCCGCCGCGCTGCGCGCGACCCCCTCCAGGGGGCGACACCTGCAGCCTGGCAAAGCCAGTTCTGCGGTGTCCTTGGTTCAATGCACCTCGCTCCTGCGTCTGTGCGGTTTCTGAAAGGAATCAGTCATGTCGATGTTTGCCATTTTTGGGGTTTCCGGCAGTGCCATCAGCTCGCAGTCGCAGCGTCTCAACGTGGTGGCCAGCAATCTGGCCAATGCCGATGCGGTGGCCGGGCCTGACGGGCAAAGCTACAAGGCGCGACAGGTGGTGTTTCAGAGCGTGCCCATGGGCGGGCAGGGTGATGCGGGCGTCAAGGTGAAGAACATCACCGAGAGCGAAGCGCCCGGGCGCAAGGTGCACGACCCCTACCACCCCAGCGCTGATGCCGAAGGATATGTGACCCATTCCAATGTGAATCCGGTGGAAGAAATGGTCAACATGATGTCGGCTTCGCGTTCGTACCAGAACAACGTTGAGGTCATGAATACGGCCAAGTCCCTGCTGCTCAAGACCCTTCAAATGGGTCAATAAACGAGAACTGAAAAACCATGACGCCGATTGATCTCAGCAACCTCGGTAACACCGTGGGTTCCACCACATCCACGAGCAGCAACAGCGCCACGGACCCTGAGGCCTCGCAAGACCGCTTCCTCAAGTTGCTCGTCGCACAGATCAACAACCAGGATCCGCTCAACCCGATGGACAACGCGCAGATGACGACCCAGATGGCGCAGATCAACACGGTCAGCGGCATCCAGGAACTCAACGCCACGCTCAAGGGCATGGCCAGTCAGATGAGCGCCACACAGTCCCTGCAGGGTGCTTCGTTGATCGGGCGCGAAGTCCTGATCGATGGCAAAGAACTCAGCTTTGAGGGCACGGTAGGCAAGGGCGCCTTGTCGCTGCCGTCGGGCGCCAGCCAGGTCTATGTCGACATCGTGGGCGTCAACGGCGCGCTGATTGACACCGTGGACATGGGCGCGCAGGGCGCTGGGCAGCATGCCTTTGAGTGGAACGCCGGTGCCATTCCGCCAGCCAGTATTGCCAGTTTTTCCGTGCGCGCTTCTCAAGGCACCCAGGTGATCGAAGCGACGCCGCTGTCGCGCATCAAGGTGGCTTCGGTCGGCATGACCAATGGCGCCATGACGCTGCAGTTGCAAAACGGCCGTTCGGTCGCCTACGACCAGGCCAGGGCGTTCATGTAACCCCTTGCAGACCCGCTCCATCGTTCTTTTCTGACCCCCCATCACCCGCCTCCAAAGGACATCATCATGGCTTTCCAGCATGGCCTCTCTGGCCTCAACGCCTCCAGCCGCAACCTCGACGTGATTGGCCACAACATCGCCAACGCCAACACCGTGGGTATGAAAACGTCGCGAGCTGAATTCTCTGAGTTGTACGCCAGCTCGATCAACGCTTCGGGCGGCATCAATTCGGGCATTGGTGTGACCGTGGCCACGGTGTCACAGATGTTCACTCAGGGCAACATCACGGTCACCGGAAATGACATGGACGTGGCCATCAACGGCAACGGCTTTTTCGAAGTGACCATGCCCGATGGTTCCATGGCCTACTCGCGAGCGGGTATGTTCAAGCTGGACAACGTTGGCAATATCATCACCAACGAAGGTGCCAACCTGATGGGTTATCCGACCGATGCCGCAGGTGTGCGGACCGCATTTGAGTCGCAGCCACTCAAGCTGCCGACGGGCGGCCCCATTCCGGCGAAGCTGACGACCGCCATCACCGCCGAGTTCAATCTGGATGCGCGGGCACCCATCGCCGCGGCCGTGGTTCCCCCCACGCCATTTGGAACCTACAGCACCTCGCTCAACGGGTTTGATGCCCAGGGCCTGGAAGTGCCGGTGACCTTCGTTTTTGAAAAGGTTGGCAACAACCAGTGGAACGTTTATCCGGGCGTGAACGGCGCGGATCCTGCGGCTTCGGTGCCTTTTGCCGTCAACTTCCTGGCCGACGGCACGCTGGATCCCGCGACGGTGATTCCCCAGTTGCAGCTGGCCTCGCCCAACGACCCTGCTGAGGTATTCAACGTCGACATCAGTTTCGATGACATCACCCAATTCGGTGCAGATTTTGCGGTGTCCAATCTGTCGCAGGACGGTTACCGACCTGGTGAACTGACCAGCCTGGGCATTGGCGACAACGGCGTGATCACGGCCCGCTATTCCAATGGTCAGTCCCAGGCCGCCGGCCAGATTGCGCTGGTCAACTTCCGCAATGCGCAGGGCCTCTCGCCGACAGGTGGAGGCAACTGGGTCGCAACGGCCGCATCAGGCGAGCCGATTGCGGGCGCCCCGGGCGAGGGCAAGTTTGGCTCGCTGAAATCGGGCGCTCTGGAAGACTCCAACGTCGATTTGACCGGTGAGCTGGTCAACATGATGACGGCGCAACGGGCCTACCAGGCCAACGCCCAGACCATCAAGACGCAAGACCAGATCATGAGCACGCTGTTGAACATGAGATAACCCGGCCGAGCCGTGTGTGACCCTTTGAATGGGGGTGGCACTGGCGGCCCGGCAAAGCCGGTTCCACGGCGCCCTGGGCTTCAGCCCATGCGTCGGAGCTGTTTCGAAACCAAGAAAACGACCGGAGCCCGATATGGACCGCATGATCTACACCGCCATGAGCGGTGCCAATGCCGCTTCGCAGCGGCAGCAGATCCTGGCCAACAACCTGGCCAACGCCTCTACGCCTGGCTTTCGGGCCGAGCTGGCGACATTTCGGGCGGTGCCGGTGCGCGGCGATGGTTCGAGCACGCGGGTATTTGCGCTGGAGGCCACGGCAGGCCACCTGGAAGCGCCCGGCCCGATCAATCCCACCGGGCGCAACCTGGACGTGGCCGCCAAAGGCAACGCCTATTTTGGTGTGCAGGGTCTGGATGGCATTGAGGCCTACACACGGGCCGGTGCATTCGAAGTCAACGCCAACGGCTCGCTGGTGACGGCGCAGGGTTACACGGTATTGAGCGAAGGGGGCGCTCCCATCGTGGTGCCCAACAATGCTCAACTCGACATAGGCTCCGACGGAACGGTGAACGCTCGTGTGGGCGAAGCGCCACCGCAAAGCCTGGGCAAGCTCAAGCTGGTGACGCCCGATGGAGAGAACGCTCTCAAGCGTGGCGTCGATGGCCTGTTTCGGGGGTCTCAAGGGCAGCCCCTGCCGGGCGATGCGCAGGCCCGCGTGCAGGGCGGCGCCCTGGAGGGCAGCAACGTGAACCCCATTGAGGCGATGGTCGGCATGATCGCCGTCTCCCGCCAGTTCGAATTGCAGATGCGCATGCTGCAAAACGGCGAGACCAACGACAAGACCGCCAGCCAGCTGCTCAGCATGAACGGCTGATTCCCTCTGAAGACAACCCCATTCCCCGGAGCACACCATGATCAATTCGCTGTGGATTTCCAAGACCGGCATGCAGGCCCAGCAAACCCAGCTGGACGTGATTTCCAACAACATGGCCAACGTCTCGACGAATGGCTTCAAGCGCTCCAGTGCCGTGTTCGAAGACCTGATGTACCAGAACCTGCGGCAGGTGGGTGCGGCCGACACCGAGCAAAACAACTTGCCCACCGGCTTGCAGGTGGGTCTGGGCGTGCGCACCGTGGCCACCTCGCGTTCGTTCACGCAAGGCAGCTTGCAACAGTCGGGCAACCAGCTGGATCTCGCGGTCAACGGGAGCGGGTTCCTGCAGGTTTCCATGGCCGACGGCACCACGGGCTATACCCGGGATGGCAGCCTGCAGGTTGACGCAGATGGCCGCCTGGTGACTTCCAGCGGCCTGGCTGTGGCTGGTGGAATCACCATCCCCGCAGAAGCCCAGAGCATCACGGTGGGCAAAGACGGTGTGGTGACCGTGAAGCTCCCCGCCAATGCCACGCCCCAGCAGGTGGGCACTCTGGAGCTGGCCACGTTCGTGAATCCGGCCGGTCTTGAGCCGCTGGGCGGCAACCTCTATGCCGAGAGCGTCGCATCGGGCAACCCGATCACGGGCGCACCCGGCAGCGCAGGCATGGGCCAGATCATGCAGGGTTATGTCGAGACGTCCAACGTCAACGTGGTGCAGGAACTGGTGACGATGATCCAGACCCAGCGCGCCTACGAGATGAACTCCAAGGCGATCCAGACCAGCGACCAGATGCTGCAGCGCCTGGCACAACTGTGATCACCGTGACGACCGATTGCGAGTCGCATCGAAAGCCTGCCATGACCTTGCGCGAAACTGTGCTGTATTTTGTGGCCAACCTGGGCCGCCTGGCCTGGTTGGGGGCGGCAGTCTTGCTGGGCGCTTGTCAAAGCACGCCGGTGGAGTTCGAGCCTTTGAAGCCCATCGATTACGCCCACACCAAAGCCTGGGGTACACCCACCAATGGCAGCCTGTTTCAGGCCAGCAGCTACCGACCCGGATTTGAAGACCCGCGCGCGCGCTGGCCCGGCGATACCCTCACGATCCAGATCACCGAAAAGGTGAGTGCCAACCAGTCCTCCTCCTCCAATGTGGATCGAAGCGGCAGTGTGGGTGGAACCGTCACCGCAGTTCCCCTGATCAAGCCGGCCGATCTGGCCAAAATCAACAACCTGACGCTGGGCGCCGAATCCAGTAACACTTTTGCAGGCTCAGGTGACAACACCAATGCCAACGATTTTTCCGGTGTGATCACCGTCACCGTGCGAGAGGTGCTGCCCAACGGCCACCTGCTGGTGGCTGGAGACAAACAGATCGGTGTCAACAACAACGTCGACGTGTTGCGTTTCTCTGGCACGGTTGATCCGCGCCACATCAAACCCGGCAATACGGTGGCCTCCACCCAGGTCGCCAACGCGCGAATTGAATCGCGTGGACGAGGTCCGGTGGACGAAGCGCTTTCAATTGGCTGGTTGTCACGGGCCTTTTTGAGCGTTTTCCCCTTCTGATGCTCCCGTAGCATGGAAACCATGAAACACGCACCAGTCCCCACCGCCGAGTTCATTCGCCGCCTGTATGGCCAGCGAGAACGTTGGTTGGCGCGCATGCGCCGTGTGGTGGTCTGCAGCACCCTGCTGTTGATGGGTTCGGTGTGGCTGGGCTGGCCGCTGGATGCCCATGCGATCCGGATCAAGGAAGTGGCCGCGGTTCAGGGTGTGCGCACCAACCAGCTCACCGGCTTTGGTCTGGTGGTTGGGCTGGATGGCACAGGCGACCAAACCACCCAGATGCCCTACACCTCCCAGGGCATGAGCAACTACCTGCAGCAACTGGGCATGACCCTGCCCGCCGATGCCAAGGTGCAGATGAAGAACGTGGCGGCTGTGCTGGTCACCGCGCAGTTGCCCGCTTTTGCCCAACCCGGGCAGATGATCGATGTCACGGTGTCGTCCATGGGCAACTCCAAGTCCTTGCGGGGTGGCACCCTGATCACCACCCCGTTGAAGGGGGTGGACGGTGAAATCTATGCCCTGGCCCAGGGCAACTTGCTGGTGGGTGGCGCTGGCGCTTCGGGCGGCGGCAGCAAGGTGCAGATCAACCACTTGAGCGCGGGCCGGATTCCCTCGGGCGCGCAGGTGGAACGCACGGTGCCCACCGCATTTGCTTTGGGCGACACCATCGACCTTGGCCTCAACGCTTCCGATTTTCAAACCGCCCGCAGGGTGGCTGAAGCCATCAATACCCGCATGGGCAAGGGCACGGCCAATGCCATGGACGGGCGCCTGGTGCGCTTGCGCGCACCCATCGATCCCAACGCCCGAGTGAGCTTTCTGGCCGAGGTGGAAGAAATCCAGCTGGAAACCAGTGTGCCCGCGGCGCGCGTGATCATCAATACCCGTACGGGCTCGATTGTGATGAACGGGGCTGTGACCATTGGCCCTTGTGCCGTGGCCCACGGCAACCTGTCGGTGAGCATCAGCTCCACACCCGTGGTGAGCCAACCCAACCCGTTGTCAGGCGGCCAGACCGTGGTCGCTGAAAAAACCGATATCAAGATCACACAGGAAGGCGGGGCGCTGGTGCAGATGGAGGCATCCCCCAAGCTGTCGGACCTCGTGCGCATGCTCAACGGCCTGGGCGCCACGCCCCAGGATTTGCTGGCCATTCTGCAGGCCATCAAGGCCGCCGGTGCCATGAATGCAGAGCTGGAGGTGATATGACCCGCCCCCGCGCCGCTTCGCGTCGCCCCCTCAAGGGGGCAGCAATGCCTGCAGCCCGGCAAAGCCGGTCCAGCGGCATTCCGGGTTCCGGCACATCGCTACGGAAAGTACGTCGTCTGGTTGCTGCTTCTGAGTCCAGCTTGTGTCATTCGCAGCCTTGTGGCGGGCATATCACGGGCATGCTGCGTGTTGAGGCGGTTTCGAATCGTCGCGCATCCATGCCGCTCGGGAGGGCCTGGGTGTGAACACCGTTTCGATGGGCATGCAGCAGGCCTTGTCGGCCGATCCTTCTTCGCTGAACGGTCTGAAATACCAGGCCAGTAAATCGGGCGACGATGGCAAGGCTGCGCTCAAACAGGCGGCCAAGCAATTTGAAGCCTTGTTCATGCGCGAAGTGATCAAGAGCATGCGCGAAGCGACGATGAAGTCGGGCATTCTGGAAGGCCAGGGCAGCAGCCTGGGCAATGATTTGCTCGACCAGCAGTTTGCGGTGCAGATGTCGGGCCTCCCTGGGGGCTTGTCGGGCGCCATTGAGCGCCAGCTCAGCCAGCAAATCACGGATCAAGGGGGCAAGGCGGGTGACGCGGGTGACGCGGTCAAAGCCCCTTCGGCCAAGATGTCAGAAGCGCCCTGGGTCTCAGGCGGTAGCACCGTCTCGCGCGCTTCGGGCAATTCGCGTCAGGCGGGTTTCGTGAACCAGCACAGCCAGGCGGCTGAAGCGGTGTCGCGGGATTCGGGTATTCCTGCGAGCTACATGATTGGGCAAGCTGGCCACGAGACCGGTTGGGGCAAGAGCGAAATCCGCCATGCCGATGGGGCGCCATCGTTCAACCTGTTCGGTATCAAAGCCACCGGTGGGTGGAAAGGCAAGGTCGCCGAAGTGCGGACCACCGAGTACAGCAACGGAACGCCCCACAAGACCACGGCCAAGTTCCGGGCCTACGATTCCTACGAAGACGCTTTCCGCGATTACGCGAAGCTGATCAGCAAGAGCCCGCGGTACGACCAGGTGATGGATCAGCTGGACTCGGTGCAAGGGTTCACCACCGGGTTGCAAAAGGCCGGTTACGCCACCGATCCGCGCTATGCGGCCAAGCTCAGCCAGGCCATCAACACGACCCTGAGCCTGCAACGGAGTTCGCTATGAGCACCGCTTTCGCCGTTTCTCACGCTGAATTTGGCAATGCTTCACGGACCCGCAGGCGTCCGGTTTTGCAGGTGTTGCCGGTGGTGTTGATGGCATTGTGGCGGCGAGAGCTTGCGCCTGGAAACGAGGAACGTTGAAATGACCTCTTCACTGAGCATTGGCGCCGGCGCCCTCACCACCAACCTGGCGGCCTTGCAGGTCATTGGCAACAACATTGCCAATGTGAACACCTCGGGTTACTCTCGGCAAACGGTGCAGACCCAGTCGGCGGGCTACCAGACGCTGGGTGGCATGTATTTCGGAAAAGGCGTCGAGCTGTCCAGTGTGACGCGTTCGCACAGTGCCTACCTGACCCGGGAAGCCCAAGTGGCCAGCTCCGTGGCGGCTGCCGACAGCGAACGCTATACGCGCATGAGCCAGCTGGAGTCGCTGTTCCCGATTGGTGAAGAGGGCTTGGGAGCGGCCGTCAACTCCATGCTCAACGCCTGGAACGATGTGGCGTCCTCGCCATCTGATCTGTCGGCCCGTGTGGTGGCGATCTCGCGTGGCGATGATCTGGCCGCTCGCATGCGCGACACGGCAACGCAGCTCGATACCATGGTCAACAGTGGCCGCCTTCAGGCCAAAACTTCGGTTGACAACATCAACCGCCTTGCTTCCGACATCGCCAAACTCAACCAGAAGGTGATTGAAAACCAGGGCAACCAGGGGCAGCCCAACGATTTGCTCGATCAGCGCGACGCTGCGCTTGCCGAGCTCAGCCAATACGTGCAGATCAGCACCGTGTCTGCCGACGACGGCAGTGTCAGCGTGTTTGTGGGCGGCAGCCAGCCGCTGGTCCTGGGGCAGAGTGCAAACAAGCTCCAGGTGGTGGCCGACAACACCGACCCTGCCCAGATCCAGATCAATTTTGTGCAGGGGGGGGTGTCGCACACCATGGCGCATGCTTCGCTGGGAGGCAGCCTGGGCGGCTTGATGGGCTTTCTGAAAGACGATCTGCCCAAGATGGAAAACCTGCTGGGGCGCATGTCGCTGGCGCTCACGACCGAGATGAACACCCAGCACACGCTGGGCGTGGATCTGCAGGGCAATGCGGGTGGCAATTTCTTTGTCCCTGCTGCGCCGGTGGTGGGAACACCTGCGAACACGAACTCGGGTACTGCGCAAATCCACAGTGAAGTGACGGATCCGGCGGCTTTAAAGGCTTCGGACTACAAGGTCAGTTTTGTGGCGAGCGGCGTCACGGTGACCCGCATGTCCGATGGCACGACTTCGTCATTTGCCAGCCTGCCGGCCGAGGTTGACGGATTGAGCTTCCAGCTCGACTCGGGCGCCGGCGCCGTGGGCGACAGCTTCAAGGTGCGTCCCTTTTCTGCGGCTGCACGCAACATGCAGCTCGCCATCGGAGCGCCCAACCAACTGGCGGTGGGCAGCCCAGTGATGGTGACCCCCGGCACGGGCAACACCGGTGGCATGACCATTGAAAAGCTCTACGCGGTGGAGCCTTCCGCCAACCTGACCGATCCGGTCACGATCACTTTCCTTGCAGACGGTAGCTTCACAGCCACCGGCCTCGGGCCGGGCAATCCCCCGCCCGACAACGCCGCGCTCTCAAGCTACAACTACACACCCGGGCAGCCCTTGCAGTTCAACGGCTGGAGCCTGACCCTGCGAGGTTCGCCCACGGCCGGGGAAAGCTTCACCGTGACCGCGTCGCCCGCTGGAGGAAACAGCCAGAACGGGGGCAATGCAGAAGCGGTATTGGCCTTGCGCGATTTGGCCACCTTTGATGGCGTTTCGCTCAGCGATGGCTATGGCGCTTTGCTTTCGCACCTGGGTACCCAGGTGCAGAGCGCGAAATTCTCAGCCAGCTATTCGGCGCAAGTTGCGTCCAATACCGAGGCGGCGCGTTCGTCGGTTTCTGGTGTCAACCTGGACGAGGAAGCAGCCCGGTTGTTGCAGTACCAGCAGGCTTACCAGGCGTCGGCCAAATTCCTGCAAATTGCCCAGAGCACGTTTGACACCCTGATGCAATCTGTGGGTCGCTGATTCAGCGAATGAGAGGACACCATGAGAGTCGCCACCGCCAACAGTTATGACAACACCATCGGTAATCTGAGCAAGCGCCAGTCGGATCTGGTGGACCAGCAAAACCGCATCTCGACCGGTAAACGCGTGCTAAAGGCCAGCGATGATCCGGTCTCGGCGGTCATGTCCGAGGCGGTGCAAAACCGCTATGCCCGGGTGGAGTCCGACAAACGCGCTCTGGCAAGTTCGCGTGCCAGCCTCACCCAGGCCGAGAGCGCGCTGGGCGAGGCCAATGAGCTCATCCAGGATGTGCGTACGCTGCTGGTGTCGGCGGGCAATGGCTCCTACAGTGACCGGGAGCGGGCCGATATTGCCCTGCAGATCGAGGGCCTGCGCGAGCGCCTGCTCGGCGTAGCCAACCAGCGCGATTCTTCTGGC
Organism: Hydrogenophaga sp. PAMC20947; assembly: GCF_004795855.1. Taxonomy (NCBI): domain Bacteria; kingdom Pseudomonadati; phylum Pseudomonadota; class Betaproteobacteria; order Burkholderiales; family Comamonadaceae; genus Hydrogenophaga; species Hydrogenophaga sp. PAMC20947. The sequence continues at coordinate 2,795,794 of NZ_CP039252.1, read as the reverse complement.
CGCACCTTGTTTGGCGGGCTGGGTGGTTCGCAGACACCCTTTGTTGAGGTGTACGGTCCCTCCGGGGGCGGCGACGTGCGCTTCGATGGACAGCGCGGGCAGGAAGCCACTGGCAACAACACGCTGCCCCAGTCGCTGGACGGTGAGGCCATCTGGATGCAGGTGCCCAAAGGGAATGGCACCTTTGCTGTTGATCTGGGCGCAGGCAACACCGGCAGTGTGCGCACCGACTCCGGCAAAGTGACCAGTCCCACGGCCTTGACTGGCCAAAACTACAACCTAACGTTTGCCGATGTCGGTGGCGTGATGCAGTTCAGCGTGACCAACACCACGACTGGTGCGCCGGTGGCTGGCATGATCGGTGTGCCTTATGTGGCAGGCAGTGCCATTGAATTCGATGGCATGTCGCTTGTGGTGAGTGGAGCGCCACAAGACTTAGACTCCATCGCTGTGGCGACGCCCACGTCCCCAACCGATATCTTCAAAGTCATGCAGAACGCTATTGATGCGTTGCGGTCAACCGGCAATGGCGCGTCGCGCACCCATGTGATCGACCGCGCCATGGGCGAAATCGATGCCAGCCTGGATCGCAATTCGCAGGCACGGAGCCAGACCGGCGCCTGGCTCAACCGGGCTGATGCCACCGAGGCTTTGCTCACCGGTCGCGCGGTTGCGCACAAAACCGAGCAGTCCAACCTTGAAGATCTCGACATGATCCAGGGCATTTCCGATTTCCAGAACAAGCAGACTGCCCTGGAGGTCGCCTTGCAGTCCTACGCCAAGATTCAGAACCTGTCCTTGTTCCAGTACATCAGCTAGGGCCTGTGAACACTATTCTCACCCCATTCGCACTTGGAACAAACAGTGTTCACAGGCCTTAAACCATGAGCAAAAGCGTACTGGACAGTGTGGCCATGGCTTACCAGCCGGTCTGGAACCGGCGCCGCCGGCTCGCCGCCGTTCGGGTGGGCGTGCTCGAAACCCGGCCGGCATCGGTGGACGCCGCCCATGTGATGCAGGTCCTGGGAGAGGATTGGCCCGCAGGCGCACCGTTGCTGATCGTTTCTTTTCAGTCACCCGATTTGCAGTGGCAGGCCACGCGCTGCCCGCCGGTCCACCATACCTGGATTGAGTTGGGCCCCGAGCCTTTCACCGAACCGGGCCGCTTGGCAGCGCTTGCCGTGGCGGTCCGTGGTGGCCATCAGCTGTTGCGGCGATTGCCCCTGGCCGATATGCATGGCGAAGTGATTGCTCCGCTGGGCGTGCGCAGCCTTTTGCAACCCAGCGCGGCCGAATCACTGGAAGCTTTGCAGTCGTGCGCGGCCGATGGAACGCCTGTGCCCGGTCGCACCAGCCCCATGCTGGCGGGTCAGTTGTACGAAGGCATTGGCGGGCGCTTGCTGGCCGATCATTGCCTGGACGCAGCGGGGGCGTGGGGCGTTTCGGGCTGGCCAGAAGACGATGTGCTGCACGCCTGGCGTGACAAGCCCATGGGCTGTGATGCGGTCATCATCCTGCAATGCCGCAAGGCCATCCAGGAGGATTGTTCGCTGGAGCAACTGGAACGGTTCGTGCGGCAAGACCCGGTGCTGGTCTACCGGTTGCTGGCGCTGGTCAATTCGGCGGCCATGGGCCTGCGCCGAGAGATCGATTCGTTGCGCCACGCCATCATGATGCTGGGCTTGACAGCGCTGGGCCAGTGGCTGAGTGAGCAGCTGCACGGCAGCGAAACCGACAACGCCTTGCACCCCGTGCGCTACGCTCAGGTTTTGCGCTCGCGTCTGGCACAACACCTGCTGGACTCGGGCTCTGACGAAGACCTGCGGGCCGAGGTGTACTTCACCTCGCTGCTGAGCCAGATGGACCGGTTGCTGCATGAACCGCTGGGTCCGGTGCTGCACCGGGTCCCGCTGCCGGGGCGCACGATGGACGCCTTGTTGCGCCAGGACGGCCCCTACCACGGCCTGCTGGAAGTGTCCCGGGCGCAAAGCAGCATCGAGCGCCTGCACCACCTGCCTGCGCTCTGTGCCGAACATGAAATCTCTCTGGAACAGGCCAACCGGGCATTGCTGCGCATGCTGGCCACCAGTCGAGATGTCGAACCGATCCCCGCGCACCACCGCGGTTGAGAGCCTGCGCGCAGGTCCATCGTGGCGCGCTACCATCGCGCTATGTCCGACGCTCTCACGCCCCCTTCCTCCGTCCCCCTGCGCCCGTCCGCCATCCCACACCACACCAGTGCGCTGGTGCTGTTCTCGGGCGGCCAGGATTCCACCACATGCCTGGCTCAGGCCTTGGCGCGTTATCCGCGCGTAGAGACCTTGGGCTTTGACTACGGTCAGCGCCACAGCGTGGAGATGACCGCTCGGCTGCAGGTGCTGGGTGAATTGCGAGGCCGGTTCCCGGACTGGTCCACCCGCCTGGGGGAGGACCATGTGCTGGATCTGGCCGTGCTCGGCAAGGTCAGCGAAACCTCGCTCACCCGGGACATGGCGTTTCGCATGGAGGAAAGCGGCCTGCCCAACACCTTTGTGCCGGGCCGCAACCTGCTGTTTTTGACGCTCGCCGCCGCGCTGGCTTACCGGCGCGGTATTCAAGTGATCATCACCGGTGTGTGCGAAACGGATTTCTCCGGGTACCCTGATTGCCGCGACGACACCATGAAGGCGTTGCAGGTCGCGCTGTCGCTGGGCATGGACCACCGTTTCCTGATCGACACCCCCCTCATGTGGATCGACAAAGCCGCCACCTGGCGGCTGGCTCACGATGTGGGCGCGGCTTCAGGCGTCGAAGGCGGAGGACAACAGCTGGTGGATTTGATCGTGGAGCACACCCACACCTGCTACCTCGGCGACCGGGAACACCGCCATGCCTGGGGCTATGGATGTGGCACCTGCCCCGCGTGCGAGTTGCGGGCGCGGGGCTGGGTGGGGTTTGTCGGGGGTTGACCTGTGCTGCCGGGGATGGTGCTCTGAAACCAACGGCTGCGGTGGCCCGAGCGAATTCAGGGGTGGCTGGCGATGTCCAGCACCAGCTTCCCAATGTGAGCCTTCGTTTCGAACTGGGTCTGCGCTTCCCGAATGTGGTCCAGGGGAAACGTCTGCGCCACCAGCGGCTGGATGTCGCCCGACTCGATGCGGCGCACCAGGTTGGCGAACACGGTCTCGCCCAGCACCGTGCAACCGAACAGGCTCAGGTCTTTGAGGTAGAGCGTGCGCACATCGAGTTCGACCATCGGGCCAGCGATGGCGCCTGCGGTGGCGTATCGGCCGAAAGGCTTGAGCACGTCCAGCAAGCTGGGCCACTGGGCGCCTGCCACGAGGTCGATCACCACGGTGACACTGTTTTTGCCCAGCGCCTTCACCATGTCATCGTTGCGGTCCAGCGCTTGCCTGGCGCCGAGGGCCAGCAAGGCGTCGGCTTTGGTCGGCGAGGTGACGGCGATCACCTGGGCTCCCCGGGCTTTCGCCAGTTGAATCGCGGCCGAGCCCACGCCGCCTGAAGCGCCTGTGATCAGCACCACATCGTTGGCGCCCACGTTCGCTCGGGTGAGCATGTTTTCAGCGGTGGAGTAGGAGCAGGGGAACGAAGCCAGCTCCACGTCGCTGAGCGGGCTGTTGATGGCATGGGCGTGGCGCGCGGCCACCACCGTGTATTCCGCAAAACCGCCGTCGCACTCGGAGCCGAAATACCAGGGCTGCTCCAAAGCTTTTCCATTCGCCTCCTGAAGGCAGGGCTCGATCAGCACCCGTTTGTTCAACAGCGCAGGGTCAACTTCAGCCCCCACGGCCACCACCTCGCCACAGACGTCCGCGCCCTGGATGCGTGGAAACTTCAAGCCTTCGCCGTTCCAGCCCGCGTCGCTGCTGTCGCCTTCGGATTTGGCGTACCAGCCGATGCGGGTGTTGAGATCGGTGTTGTTCACGCCCGCGGCGCGCACCCGGATCAGCACGTCGCGCGGCCCTGGGGTGGGCACGGGGATGTTGTCGCGGATCGCGAGCTGGTCCAGGCCACCGTGGCCGGTGAGCTGGACGCCCTTCATGTGGGTGGGAATGGTTTTCGTGTTTTGCAAAATGGGATGTGCAGGTGGTTGGTTTGTAAAAAATGGATCAGCGGCTGGGCGCGTGGTTCACGCGTTTGCTCAATTCAGCGGCGCTTTCTTTGCGCTCGCTGTACCGGTCAACCAGATAGGGCGACACGTCTCGCGTGAGCAGGGTGAATTTCACCAGCTCTTCCATCACGTCCACCACCCGGTCGTGGTACGCCGAGGGCTTCATGCGGCCGTCTTCCTCGAATTCCAGGAAGGCCTTGGCCACCGAGCTCTGGTTGGGGATGGTGAGCATGCGCATCCATCGGCCGAGTATGCGCATCTGGTTCACCGCATTGAACGATTGCGATCCACCGCTGACCTCCATCACCGCCAGCGTCTTGCCCTGGGTGGGGCGCACGGCACCCACGCTCAGCGGGATCCAGTCAATCTGGCTCTTCAGAATACCGGTCATGGCGCCATGGCGCTCGGGTGAGGTCCACACCATGCCTTCGCTCCAGGCGGCGAGCGCTCGCAACTCGGCCACCTTGGCGTGGGTGTCAGGCGCGGCGTCGGGCTGGGGCAGTCCGGCCGGGTCGAAGATGCGGGTCTCGGCGCCCATGGCTTGCAGCAGGCGGGCGGCTTCGAGTGTGAGCAATTTGCTGTAAGAGCGCTCGCGCAGCGAACCGTACAGCAGCAAGATGCGCGGTGCGTGGGTAGACGGTGCGGCGGGGCGCAGGTGCGCAGGTGAAGGGGCCCGAAAATTCGCCATGTCCAGCGGTGAGTGTTCGAGCAAGGCGGGGCGCGGATCAGACATTCGACGCCTTCCCTGGCTCAACCACTTCACCGTCTTCTTTGGTGAATCCGCCTTGCAGCTCGTTGGGCAGGAGGTCGAGCACCGCTTCAGAGGGGCGGCAAAGCTTGGCCCCTTTGGCCGTGACCACCACAGGACGGTTCATCAGGATGGGGTGGGCTTCGATCTGGTCAATCAGCTGGGCGTCGGTCCAGTGTGCGGCACCCAAGCCCAGTTCTTCGTAGGGTGTGCCTTTCTGGCGCAGCAGATCGCGCACAGGCATGCCGAGTTGTTGGACCAGGACTTGGAGTTGTTCGGCCTTCAGCGGCGTCTTCAGGTATTCGATGACGGTTGGCTCAGCTCCGCTGTTTCGGATCATGGCGAGCACATTGCGCGAAGTGCCGCATTGGGGGTTGTGGTAAATCGTGATGCTGGTATCAGACATGGTGGGAAATCTCTTGTTGGGGGTCGGGTTTTGATGAAATCGGGGTGCCAGCACAGAACCAGCGGAACACGCCTGGGGAAATGGCCGCGCTCGCCAGGGGTTCGCCAGCGAATCCGGGCACGCCGATGGAGCCTACGGCGAAAAACGTGCTGGTCAAGTTGCGGGGGGTCGTGACCGGCGGGTGGGCGAACGAGGGGGATGCGTTGGCCGTGTTGTGGGCGCCCACGGTGGTGGACACCGGGCATGGGGCTGGGCTGTTCAGGCATGAGGATGCACCAGGGTGTCGGTCGGGCAGGCGGTGCGGCTGACGAGTGCGCAGGCATCGCCCTGACAGCAGTGGGATGCCAGGTACGCCATCAGGTCGTTCATGACCGCATAGCCCGCGCTGTAGCGCACCTGCCGGCCGTCGGGCTGGCGGATCAGGAGGCCCGCGGCGGTGAGTTCTTTCAAATGAAAGCTGAGCCCCGAGGGCGCCAGCGCCAGTTGATCGGCAATGGCTCCTGCGGGCAAGCCGGCGGGACCGGCCTGCACCAGCAGCCTGAACACCGCCAGGCGGGCCTCGTGGGCCAAGGCACTCAGTGCCGATACAGCTTGGTGGGAATGCATTATTTTATTAATTCATGAAATGATGAAGTAATTGTAGCCATCCAGGAACATGGCCAGTGCGGCAGGCACAATGCCCGGCTGAAAACCCTGTGATGCCCAAGCGCATCCAACCCAAGTGCAGGCCAGCTGGCAGGCTGTTGACGAAAGAACTCGCCATGGGTCTTGATGCATGGCGGGCGCATATCGAGGCGCTTGAGAGAGCGCTGCCCCTCCCGGTGTGTGCCCTGTACCCGCAAGCGTCTCGAGCAGCAGCTGCAGCGCGATCTCCACGAGGAGGATCGTTCGGGTACCCCGCACGACCGGCCCACCGTGTTCCGTTGGCGGGCCCCTTTCACCCTAGCGCCGACAGGGATCTCAGGCGGTTTTGAGCTCACCCGCCTCAGCAATCCGTGTGTGCTGTGGACGTTTCAGTCTCACCAGATCGAGGCCGACCCGGCGTTGCCGCCCTGGGACACACACCGTAGCTCGATCTGGCGCCAAGCACCGAATGGCTGGCAACGGCCACAACACCAGGGCACGCCGGCAGCGCCAGGTCAGGTCACACCGCTTCGCTGAAGAGGCTGCTGACGGCGTTTTGGCCGCTGCCACTGATCTGCTCGTACAGTTGCTGCGCCATTTTGGCAATCTCAGCGTTGATGCCACTGCTCCCCTCGCCGCTGGCCTGGGACTCAACCAGATCATCCAGCGCGCCGGCCAGGCGCTCCATTTCCGACACCGTGCCGTCCTCGTTGGTGTCCAGCGCGTCGTAGGTGGTGGAGCTGCTGCTCCCGGACGCGCCGCCCACCCCACCCGGACCGCCGGGGCCCCCGGGCCCGCCTGGTCCACCGCCGGGTGGGGGCCCCCCCGCACCGCTTGGGCCGCCAGCGCCAGGCGGCCCTTCGGGTCGGCCCGCATCAAATTCGGCCATTGAGAGGTTGCCGTCGCCGTCGCTGTCCAGCGCAGCGAGCTTGTCGCTGACGTCTTCGCCGGTCTGGCTGGACATCTGTTCGGTGAGGGTTTTCAACTCGTCGCTGTTCAGTGATCCGTCACCGTTGGCGTCGGCTGTGTTGAAGAGCACTTCGCCCGGGCCGCCGTCGCTGCTGCTGCTACTGCGTGACTGCGCAAACTCCATGGTTGAGGGGGGCGGTGGCATGAAGCTGTTCATGCCTTCGCCCAACTCGGCGCTCGACAGGCTGCCGTTGCCATCGCTGTCCATCTTTCCCATCAGTTCGGTGGCGTCGCCCGCCTGGGTGCCTGAGGTCTGGCTGATTTTGCTCAGCATGGTGCTGAGCTCGGATTTGTCGATGCCGCCGCTGCCATCGCTGTCGGTCTTGGCGAACATCTTGGCTTGATGCTGGCTGCGTGCATTACTGGCCGTGGCCCAGGCATTGCTGGTACCGCTGACGCTGCTCATGGTGTGTTTCCTTTCAGGAAGGTGGTAGGGAGCCACCCGCCAGACAGGGTCCTGGGGCAGCAAGTCCATTGTTGGTCGCCTGTGTATGCCCAGCTTTTCAGCTCTGTATCAAGGTGGATACACAAGCCAGGGCAAGGCGCAGGAATGGCCGTGGTTTCCCCCTTATCTCCCTGCGCTTGTTGCGAGGCCCTTTCATAAACTGCTGTGAAGGCGTGTCCCAGCTCCCCGCTGGTGCCCCCATTCACCCCACGAAGAACCGCCCCGATGAACCCAAGGCCCTCCATCCTGTTGGTCGATGACGACCAGGAGATCACCGAACTCCTGAGCGCCTATCTGGCTCGCTTCCAGTTTGACGTCCACTGCGCTTGCGACGCGACCTCCATGTGGGCGCAGCTGGAGGCTCACACGGTGGATCTGGTGGTGCTGGATGTGATGCTGCCTGGTACCGATGGGCTCAGCCTGGCCAGGCACATTCGCTCACAGTCCCGCCTGCCGGTCATCATGCTCACGGCCCGTGTGAGCACCCTGGACAGGGTGCTGGGTTTAGAGAGCGGCGCTGACGATTACATGAGCAAACCGTTCGAGCCCCGTGAACTGGTGGCCCGCATCCAGTCGGTTCTTCGCCGGGCCCAGGGCGCAGTCGATCTGCCCACCACGTTGGCCTCCAGCGACGTGGTTTGCTTCGACGGCTGGGAGCTGCACCGCGAAGAACGCACCGTGGTCTCGCCCTCGGGTTTGGTCGCGGCCTTGTCCAACGCCGAATTCCGCCTGCTCAATACCTTCCTGCAAAAGCCCCGTCGCTTGCTCAGCCGTGATCAGCTCATGGAACACGCCCGCGGTCGCGCCATGGACGCGTTTGAGCGCAGCATCGACCTGTTGGTCTCGCGCCTGCGTCACAAACTCGCCGATCAGTCCAGCGAGTCGTCCCTGATCAAAACCGTGCGCGGCGCAGGCTACATGTTCAATGCCCAGTCGGTGCAGGCCAGGGTCGGGTGGCGCACATGAGCGCGCTGGCACAACGCCTGCACAAGGGCTGGAACCGTTTCTGGCCAGACACCCTGTTTTCGCGTCTGGCGCTCTTGCTGGTGGTGGTGGCGATAGCCAGCCATGCGATGGCCTTGGCGCTGATGTTCGAGTTGCGCCCTGACCACCCGCCGCCTCCACCCCCGCCCGGCATGCATCTGCAGCCCCCACCGCCCCACCAGCCTCCGCTGCACGGCTTGGTGCTGGATATCGTGGTGCGGCTGGGCGCCGTGATTCTCGCGGCGTGGGTCGGTGCACGCTGGCTCTCTGCCCCGCTGCGCCGCCTGGCCCGGTCCACCCAGGCCATGGCTTCCAACATTCACGCAGCCCCCTTGGCGCTGGTGGGCACTCGGGAGTGCCGGGAGGCCGGCGCCGTGATCAACCAGTTGCAGCAACACATCCTGACCCAGCTCGAAGAGCGCGACCAGTTTGTTGCTGCCGTCTCCCACGATCTGCGCACGCCGCTCACGCGCCTGGCGCTTCGGGTGGAGTCGCTCACCCACGAGGGTGACCGCCAAGGGTTCGGCAAGGACATCCGTGAGATGGACAACATGATCCGTTCCACGCTGGACTACCTGTGTGGCACCGCTGATGCTGAACCTGCGGTGATGCTCGATCTGGGTTCCTTGGTCGACAGCATCGTGGCTGACCGCCAGGACATGGGGCAACAGGTCACCCGGTTTGGCCGTTTTGAGTCCGATGTCAGTGGCCCGCCCATCCGGCTGAAGGCTCAGCTGTCGGCCATGCGCCGGAGCATCGACAACCTGGTTGATAACGCGATGTTCTATGGTGGCTCGGCCGAGGTCGGCGTGATTGACAACGGACCCGATGTGCGTGTGTTTGTGCTGGACTCAGGGCCCGGCATCCCCGAAGAGGCGATGGCCCAGGTGGTGCTCCCGTTTGTGCGCCTTGAAGGTTCACGCAACCGCCACACCGGTGGTGTGGGCCTGGGGTTGGCGGCGGTGAACGACATGGCGCGCCGCCATGGGGGCCACTTGCTGCTCAGCAACCGCAACCCGGGTGGCGGCCTGCAGGCCGAGCTGGTGTTTCCCCGCTAAGACTTCCATGTTCAGTGGGCGTTCAGGCCGCGTTCAAACGGAACGCCGCGGGCCCATTGGCATCGGCCTCCAGTGTCCACTGCCGCTCATGAAAGGCCGCCACCGCTGGCCGGTGGGCGATGGACACCAGGGCGCCATTTGACGCTTCCACCATGTCTTTCAAACGCCCGTAGAGCGTGGCTTCGGCAGCCTCATCCAGTGCACTGGTAGCTTCGTCTACAAACAGCCAACGGGGTTTCTTGAGAAAGGCCCGGGCCATGGCCAGGCGCTGCTGCTCACCACCAGAGAGTTTCTGGCCCCAGGTGTCGGGTGTGTCGAGCTGATCGGCGAGGTGGGGCAGCATCGCATCGCGCAGCGCCTTGCGCAAATCGCCATCGGTGTAGGCCCCTGGCACCTGGGGGTAAGCAAGAGCGTTGCGCAAAGGACCGTTGGGGAAATAGGGTTTCTGGGGCAGGAACATGCCGCGCTCGGTGAAGTCGGCCGGCAGCGTGATCTGGCTGCGGCTCCAGGGCCAGATGCCCGCCAAGGCGCGGAACAAGGTCGATTTGCCACTGCCCGATGGCCCCTTCACCAGCAGGCTGTCACCCGCCTTCACCGCCAACCCTTGCGCTTCCACCAGACTCTGACCGTTGGGGAGCGACAAGCTCACCCGCGCCAACTCCAGGCGGTCGCCCTCACCCACCTGGGGTGTATCCCGTGGCTGGGATTGCAACGCCTGAAAGCTGGCTTCAAAGCTGGTCAGCCGGTCGGTGGTGGCACGCCATTCGGCCAGGCTGCTGTAGTTGTCCACAAACCAGGCCAACGAATCCTGTACCCGGCCAAAAGCAGACGAAATTTGCATCAGCTGGCCCAGCTGGATCGCACCGCTGAAAAAGCGGGGCGCGGCGACGACGAATGGAAACACCACCGCAGCCTGCCCAAACCCGTTGGTGAACCAGATCAGGCGCTTCTGGGCACGGATCAAGGTGAGGTAGTTTCCGAGCACATCGCGAAAGCGTCCGCCGAGCTGCTGTCGCTCCACCGCCTCGCCTTTGTCCAGCGCGATGGACTCGCTGTACTCCCGTACGCGGATCAGGTGGTGGCGAAAGTCGGCCTCCAGACGCTGCTGTTTGAAGTTGAGCGCGATCTGAGGGCGCCCGATGTAGTGGGTGATGACGCTGCCGACCAGACAGTACAGCACCGCCATCCACACCATGAAGCCGGGAATGTTGTAGCTCTCTCCCCGGAAATTGAAACCAAAATCACCCGAGAGCGACCAAAGAATGCCCACAAAACTGACCAAGGTGACCACCGCGTTGAGCAGCCCCATGCTCAGGCTCACGGTGTAGTTGGTGAACAGGTTGGCGTCTTCCGCGATGCGCTGGTCCGGGTTGTCCGGCGGTGCGTTCTCGCTCTTGGAAAACCGCGCCAGCTCCAGCTGGTAAAAGGCTTTGTTGGCCAGCCAACGGGTCAAGTAGTGCTGCGTCAGCCAGTCTCGCCAGTGCATTTGCAGCAGTTGGGTGAGGTAGAAGCGGTAGACCGCAATCACGATGAACGCAAACGCCAGATAGGTGAATCGCCCCAGCTGCTGCCAGAACACCGGTTGGTCCTTGTTTTGCAGCGCATCGTAGAACACCCGGTTCCAGTCGTTGAGCTGCACCAGCATAAAAACGCCCGCCAAATTCAGGGCAATGATGGCCACCAGCAGGCCACGGGCCTTCCACCTTTGTTCGGACTGGAAGTAGGGCAGGGCGAGTTTTGCAACCTGGCCCATGAAGTCACGAAAGGCTTTGAGTTTTGACATGTGGGGAAGGCTTGAAGATGTCGAACGGAGCAGGCAATGAGACAGGGGACACTGGAGAGAAGTTCAATGGTTGTTGACGCCAGGGCCGCTTTCAATCAACCCGCGTCGGGGATGCCTTCAGTGTTCTGGATCAACAAGCAGGAGCCCCCAGAACGCCGTGGAACCGGCTTCGCCGGGCCGCCAGCGTTGCCCCCTTGGGGGGGTGACGGCACAGCCGGCGCGGGGTGTACTCATCGGCAGAGTCAAAGAAGGGAAGTTCACCCAGAACGCCGTGGAACCGGCTTCGCCGGGCCGCCAGCGTTGCCCCCTTGAGGGGGTGACGGCACAGCCGGCGCGGGGGTGGGCTAATTCGACACTCCAGAAGCCACGTGTCCAGAAGGCACGTGCAGCGAAGCGTGCTCTATGTGGCCAGTCTGGTCGTCAAAGAAAAAGTCAGGTTCGAACTCGCGCAGGAACTCGCCCTTGGGCAAGCCACCCAGGAACATGGCTTCGTCCACTTCGATGTTCCAGTCCATCAATGTGCGAATAGCGCGCTCGTGAGCCGGTGCACTGCGGGCGGTGACCAAGGCGGTGCGAACGTGCATGTCGCTCGTGCCTTCCGCTTGCAGGCGGTGCAGCGCCTCCAGCAGTGGCTTGAACGGGCCGCCGGCCAGCGGCTGGGCGGCGTGAGACGCCTCATGGGCCTGAAAAGCTGACAAACCTTCTGCCTGGAACACGCGTTCGGCTTCATCGGAAAACAGGACGGCGTCGCCGTCAAAGGCGATGCGCACTTCGTTGGGGTGTGCATCGCTGGCGTGTACCGATTGCGGATACACCTGCGCGGCTGGCACACCGGCAGCGAGAGCGGCGCGCACGTCGGCCAGATGGGTGGAGAGAAAGAGGTTGGCGCGCAACGGACGCAGGTAGCGCCAGGGTGGCTGACCCCGGGTGAAGCTGCCGCGCTGGATGGGCAATCCGTAGTGCTGCGCTGAGCGGAAGACCCGCATGCCTGACACCGGGTCGTTTCGCGACAGGATCACCACCTCGACCCGCTGTGTCTTGGAGTCGTTGAAGGCCAGCAGTTTTTTCACCAAAGAGAACGCCACGCCGGGTGGCGCAGGGATCTCCAGCCGGTCCAGCTGCATTTGCATGTAGGAGCGGTCGTCGCTCGATTCGAACAGGCGGTTCTCTTCCTCAAAATCGAACAAAGCCCGAGAAGAAATCGCCACCACCAATTGACCGTCCAGCGATGCTGCCATGTTGTCGGAGTGTCCAAGTAAAAAAGTGAAGCGTATCAGTGAACCGGTGTATCCACCCGAAAGAGGATTGTGCTGTGCCATATTCACACGGAGTATGCACGTCAAGGCTGAGAGAAGGCTTAACCAAAACGATCGGAGATCATCCTGATTAGACGGTCAGCCGCCCCCCTTTGAGAGCGTGAAAGCGTGGCCAGCGCAGGGTGAATCAAGGATCGGGGTCATCGAACGGCCGCCCCCCATAACGCCGCGGAACCGGCTTCGCCGGGCCGCCAGCGTTGCCCCCTTGAGGGGGTGACGGCACAGCCGGCGCAGGGGGGAGTACCAACCACCAGGGCCAACGAGAGGAAGCTCCCCAGAACGCCGCGGAACCGACTTCGCCGGGCCGCCAGCGTTGCTCCCTTGAGGGGGTGACGGCACAGCCGGCGCAGGGGGGAGTACCAACCACCAGGGCCAACGAGAGGAAGCTCCCCAGAACGCCGCGGAACCGGCTTCGCCGGGCCGCCAGCGTTGCCCCCTTGAGGGGGTGACGGCGAAGCCGGCGCGGGGTTTACCCATCTGCAGAGTCAAAGAGGGGAAGTCCACCCAGAACGCCGCGGAACCGGCTTCGCCGGGCCGCCAGCGTTGCCCCCTTGAGGGGGTGACGGCGAAGCCGGCGCGGGGGTGGGCCTATTTCACCAATTGATTCAGCTGGATGATGGGCATCAGCACCGCCAGCACAATCAACATCACCACCAGCCCCATGCCCACGATCAGCAAGGGCTCCAGAATGGTGGCCAGGTGCATGGCGCGGCGTTGCACTTCGGCGCTCAGCTGCTTGGCAGCGCGTCCGAGCATGACGGGCAGCTGCCCTGTCTGCTCGCCCAGCCGGGCGAACATGGCGACCAATGGGGGAAAACGTTTCTTGCTGGCCATGGCCGATGCCAGGGGCGCACCCTCGCGAACCAGCACCAAAGCGTCCAGCGCATCTTCGCGCATGGCCTGGTTCGACAGGGTCTCTGCCGCGGTTTGAAGCGACTTGAGAATCGGAACCCCAGCCGCGGCGAGCATGGCCAGGGTGGCGGCAAACCGGGCGGCGTTGTAGCCCCTGGCGAGCTTGCCCACCAATGGCAAACGCAACCAGGCGGCGTCCATGCGCATGCGCAAGGCCGGCTGCTTTCGTGCCACACCAAATCCAACGGCGGCTAACACGATGGCGATCAGCATCAGCCAGCCGTAGTTGCGCACAAAAGCGCTGATGGCCAGCATGGCCACGGTGAGAAAGGGCAGGGCACGTTTGCTGCCAGCGAACACGCCCGCCACCTGGGGCACCACATAACTCACCAGAAACACCACGATCACGATCGCCACCATGGTGACGATGGCGGGGTAGAGTGAGGCCGCGATCAGCTTGTTCTTCAGTGCTTCGCGTTCCTCCAGATCGTCGGCCAGTCGCTCCAGCACGGTGCCGAGCTGGCCGCTTTGCTCGCCGGCCGCGATCACCGAGGTGTAGATGGGGGAGAACTCCCTGGGATGCTGCGCCAACGCGCTGGCAAACGGGGCACCGGCATTCACTTCGCTTCGAAGAGAGGCCACGAGGCGTTGCTGTTGTTCCTTGTCGGCTTCTTCGGCCAGCGCCGCCAATGCGCGCTCCAGCGGGAGTCCCGCTGCGACCAGCCCTGCCAGCTGGCGCGTCCAGACCGCCAAGGTGGTGGCATTGAACACATGACCACCCCACAGCGTCATGTTCAGGCCGCCGCCTTTGCCGCCTTGGGCATTCATGGCGGGTTCGACCAACAGGGGCACAAGGGAGCGTGCCCGCAGCAGTCCGCGTGCAGCCCGGGCCGTGTCGGCGTCGATCAGACCTTTGAGTGTGGCGCCCTTGGCGTCCAGGGCTTCGTAGGCGTAGGCGGGCATGTCAGTCTCGTGTCACGCTCATGACTTCGGCTTCAGAAGTGATGCCGCCTTCGATCAGGCGTTGGCCGTCTTCCCGCATGGAGCGCAAACCCGCCGCTTTGGCTGCGGCGACGAGCTCACTCTCGGCGCTGCGGTTGTGGATGTGGGCGCGGATGGCGTCGTCGGTGACAAGCAACTCGTAGATACCGGTGCGACCTTTGTAGCCGGTCTGGTTGCAATGAGTGCAGCCCACGGGAACCCACCTTCCTTCGGGATCCTGGCGTTTGCAATGCACACACAGTTTGCGCACCAGGCGCTGCGCCATCACACCCAGCAGGCTGCTGGAGAGCAAGAAGGGTTCCACGCCCATGTCGGTGAGCCGGGTAACCGCACTCGGCGCGTCGTTGGTGTGCAGCGTGGCGAGCACCAGGTGGCCGGTGAGTGACGCCTGGATGGCGATTTGCGCGGTTTCGAAATCGCGGATCTCGCCGATCATGATGATGTCGGGATCCTGGCGCAGGATGGCACGCAAAGCCTTGGCAAAATCCAGATCGATTTTGGCGTTGACCTGGGTCTGCCCCACGCCGTGCAGCTCGTACTCGATCGGGTCTTCCACCGTCATGATGTTTTGCACGCTGGCATCCAGCTTTTGCAAGGCAGCGTACAGCGTGGTGGTTTTGCCCGAGCCGGTGGGGCCGGTCACCAGAATGATGCCGTGGGGCTGCTTCACCAGACGCTCGAAGCGCGACAAGACATCGCCCTGCATGCCCACCGCTTCCAGCGTCAATCGGCTCTCGCTCTTGTCGAGCAGACGCAGCACGGCACGCTCGCCATGGGCGCTGGGCAGGGTAGAGACGCGCACGTCCACCGCGCGGGTGCCGATGCGCAGGGAAATGCGGCCGTCTTGTGGCAAGCGCTTTTCCGAAATATCGAGCTCGGCCATGATCTTCAGGCGCGAAATCAGGGCTGCATGCAAGGCGCGGTTGGGCTGCACCACTTCGCGCAGCATGCCGTCGACCCGGAAGCGCACGCTGGACATGCGCTCAAACGGTTCGATGTGGATATCGCTGGCGCCATCGCGTGCGGCCTGCGTCAGCAGCGCGTTCAACATGCGAATGATGGGCGCGTCGTCCGACGTCTCCAGCAAGTCCTCAATCGCCGGCAGCTCCTGCATCATGCGGCTCAGGTCGGCATCGCTCTGCACTTCGCTCACCACGGCAGCCGCGCTGGACTCCCCTTGTGCATAGGCGGCGCTGATGCGCTGGCTCAGCGTGTCGCCCGATTCCCAGACCACCTCACGCACCTCGTGGCGGCGCAGGATCTCAGACAAGGCCGAGAGCTTCTGGGTTTGCAGCGCGGGCGTGGCGGCAGGTGTGTTGCTGCCCATGAGCACCAGGCCTTGGCCGTCGTCTTCCAGCAGCCACAGGTGTTCCCGGGCAAAGGCGTAGGGCAGCGGGTGTTTCATCGTGGTGCTGCAGCCTCAGTTCGCCAGCGGTGTTTCATACGGCAAGAAGGCGGGCGCCGCCGCAGGCACGGGCGCGGCGGCCGGTGCGGCAAGGGGCGCACGCTGGGGGGGCAATACCGGTGCCTCGTTGATCCCGAGGGCGCGGCTGCGCTCAGGCTGGGCGTCTTTTTGCATCGCACGCATCATGTCGTAGCGGTCGAGCGTCAGGGCGTTGGTGGCCCGTGCATCGCGCATGATCACAGGGCGCAAGAACACCATCAGGTTGGTCTTTTTTCGGGAGCGGGATTCGCTTTTGAACAGGTTGCCAAACAGCGGAATATCGCCGAGCCCGGGTACTTTCTCAGCACTGCCGCCGTATTCATCCTGCAGCAGCCCACCGAGCACCACCACACCGCCATCCTCCACCAGCACGGTGGATTCGATGGTGCGCTGTGTGGTGATGAGGCCGGTGGCGGACGTGAGCGACGAAGCCTGGACAGCGCTCACCTCCTGGTAGATGGTCATCTTGATCGTGCCGTTTTCGCTGATCTGTGGCTTGACGCGCAGCGTGATGCCCACGTCTTTGCGTTCGATGGTCTGAAACGGGTTGACCGTACCGGTGGACGAGGTTGTTCCGGTGTTGGTGAATTGCCCTGTGACGAAAGGCACGTTTTGCCCCACCACGATTTTGGCTTCCTGGTTGTCCAGGGTCAGCAGGTTGGGCGTGGACAACACATTGCCCTCGCCGCTGGTTTGCAGGAAGCGCGCCAGCATACCCAGGATATAGACCCCGTTGCGCTGTGTCGCCAGCCCCAGGTTGAAACCCGTGCCCGGCGCTGTGATGCTGGCCGTATCACTCTCAGCGATCGGTATCAGGTTGGTCAGGATGTTGTTGCCGCCGGTTCCGAAGTTGGTGCCCAACAAGCCGACCACACTGTTGCCGATGCTGCCAAGCGGACTCTGCCACTGGATGCCGAATTCGGCTGCTTTGTCGGCGTTGACTTCGGCGATCAGGCTTTCCACATACACCTGGGCGCGGCGCTCGTCGAGTTTGTCGATCACGGCCCGCAATTGGCGGTATTGCGGGTCGGGCGCGGTGATGATCAGCGAGTTGGTCGCGGGGTCGGCCTGGATTTGCCCACCCGTGGACGGGGTTGCTGCGGCAGCCACGGGAGCCGTGGCCTGGTTGGCCGTGGTCGCGCGTGCAGCGGTGGGCGATGCACTCGCAGAGCCACCGCCCGCGGAAGCCGTTGAACCCTCCCCCGCCATTGCCGCACGCAGCGTGGTGGCCAGCGAAGTGGCCTCGGCATTTTTCAGGTACACCACATGGATATTGCCGCTCGCGCTGGCCGAGGTGGGCTGGTCAAGTTTGGTGACCAAGGAACGCACCAGCGCCATGCGCGCCGGGTTGGCCGCGCGCATCACCACCGAGTTGCTGCGTGGCTCTGCCACCACGGTGGTCTTGTACGAAGGGTCCCCGGCCTGGCCTGCTGCTCCCGCTGTGGGTTGGTCGATCAGGCGAGATACCATATTCACCAGATCCGTTGCGATGGCGTATTGCAAGGGAATGACTTCCACGTCGGTCGCGCCCGACACGTCGAGTGCCGCAATGATCCGGCCGATGCGCTGGAGGTTGTCGGCGTAATCGGTGATGACCAGCGAATTGTTGCCCGGATTGACGTTGATGGTGTTGTTGGGTCCGATCAGTGGACGCAGAACCGGCACGAGGTTGTTGGCCGATTCGTGGTTCAGATTGAAGATCTGGGTCACGATCTGGTTGGACGAGGCCAGCTTGCTCACCGGCCCTGCATTGACCGGGTTGCCCTGCAATTTGGCATCAGCTTCCGGCACGATTTTGTACAGACCACCGGTGTCCACCAGGGCAAAACCTTGCAGGCGGAGCGCCGCGCTGAACTGGTTGAGCGCCACGGGCGGAGGCACTGCCTTGTCGGTGGCCAGGCTGACCGTGCCTTTGACGCGCGGGTCCACCACGACATTGCGCCCGCTGATGGTGGCCATGGTCCGGGCCACGGCTTCGATATCGGCATTGACAAAATTCAGCATCACAGGTTCGCGGCCGCCACTTTGAGCCCACGCCAAGGGACTGGTCAACAGGCTCAAGCCCAGGCTGACAGCCAGGGCGAGTGAGCCGAGCGCTGGCGCTCGGTGTCCAGGCCTGGATCGAAAAGGGAGTCGGGTCATGGTGAATTCCTATCGCGTGTTCGGTGAGGTGGGCTTCAGCCCACCTTCAGGATCGAGCGCGGCCCCTGGCGGCGTCCGATGATGTTGAGCAAGTTCTCTAGCGCGTTTTCGCGCCCGGGTGCGGCTTGGGCCTCTCCTTGGAACCGCAGGCGCCCACCGATCCATTGGCCGCTGCCCTGCAGTTGAAGCCCGCCACGCAATGTGGTCAATTGAAGTTGCGCGCTGTTGCCATCGGGTGTTGCCTCCAGGTTGACACGGTAGCTGCCCAGGGGGCGCAAGGTAGACAAGCGCGACGTCATGTCCAGCGCGTCCACGCGCAAGCCGCCTTGCAGTGAGAGCTGGCCGCTGAGCAGCTGCATACTCAATCCGCTTGATTGCACCCCGAGCTGGCCCTCAGGGCGCAAGGTGTTCCAGGGCGTGCCCAAGCCGGTCAGCAACACCGCTGGCCACTGGCTCCCAAAGGCGGCCACCCGCAGTGTGAACCCTTTCCAGGCCGGGATCCATTTGAGATTCACCGGGCGCGGTGAGCAGCACGGCGTTTCCAGTTGCAAGGCGATGGCTGGACGGCCCTCTGCCCACGTCGGTTTGAGGCGCCAGCGCAGTCCCTGGGGCAGTGCGCTTTCGGTGCGGCTCCCTTCGCCCCCCGTGAGCAGCAAATCGCCTTGACCGTGCCAGACGCTGCCCCGGGTGTTGACCAGGCGGACCTGGTCTTTCGTGCCCCACGCCAGCGCAGTGCCCAGCCAGCGGGCGGGCGCAAACAGGGCGGTCGCCAGTGTCAGCCCCAGGAAGGCTGCCAGCCAGGCCATGCGGGTGGTCCAACGATGTGCCATCAGTTGTTGGGCCCCAGTCCGGGGCCTGCGAGTGTGATTTGGCCAGCCCATCCCGCAGAGTTGGGCTGGCGCTGCACCTGCGCCTCGATGGGCAGCAATCGGGCGTTGACACGCACCTGGCTGAGCCATTGGGCCAGGGCTTCGGGTGCCACGCCGCGCAGCGTCAGGATGGCGCGGTCGCCTTGCACCGACACCTGCGCCTCGGCGCCCAGCGCGGCGGTCGCGGTTTCGATGGCAGCCTGAGCCCCGCGGCGCGTGGGTGGCGGCGTGCTGTTTTGAGCGCGCACCTGTTCGGCTGTCGCGGCCATGCGAAGCATTTGTGTCAGTTGCGTATCGACGGCGGCCTGCCGCGCGGGGGCCTGGCGCAAGGTGTTCAGCGCCGGACCCAGCGCGACCCACCAGAGCAGGGCCAACCCCACTGTCCAGGCGGCCATCAACACCGCTTGCCGTTCTCGCGGAGTCATGCCGACCAAGGTGGCGCTCAAACGGTGGCCCAGGCCAGTGGCCGGGTCTTTTCGGGCCGTCAGAGCCGGCGTGTGTTTGCGATTTTTGGGCGTCATGGCTGGTCGGGGGTCAGGCCCAGTTCACTGGCTTCGCGCAAGACCTTCCAGCCGCCACGCTGCAAAGGCTCCTGCAGGGCTGGCCACTGGGCGTCTGCACTGGCGCCAGCGTCAAAATAGGCCGTCTTGCCGTCGTAACGAATCTTCTCGACCACCAGCGGCTGTTCAGCGCCCGCGAGGGCCAGCGCGCTCAACATCGCTTCCAGGTCGTGCATGGCGAGGTGTCCGCCCGCCTGTTGAAGTTGGGTGAGTTCACGCTGCATTTGCATGGGCGCATCGAGCACCAGTCCCACGTTGGGAAACGCCTGTTTCAGCGTCTGTTGTACCGCCGCCTGTTTGTGCGCCAGCGTTCGGCGCTCTTGCCAGGCAGCCGCGTTGACGCCCAGCAATTGCACCGCCACCAGCGCACCCAGGCCCCATCGCGCCGTGCGCCAGGCCGGTGCGCTGCGCCAATCGCGCCAGACCTGGCGCCAGCGTTGGCCACGTCGGGCTGACGTTGACAGGCGCAGATCAAATTGCGCAAGGTTCCAGGTGGACTGCGCGCAGCGCAGCAGCCAGTCGGTTTGCGCAACGAGCTCGAATCGCTGATCCATGATCTCTTCGGCCTGGGCTGCCGTGCCGGGTTCGCTCATCCAGCGGGCCGGCGCAGCGCTTTCTGTGCTGGCAGGCTGCAGCAGGGCAGTGGGGTCGGCGGCAGAACTCAAGGGCACGCAACACACGCCCAGCTCGCTGGCACTGGCCAACCATGGTTGGCCCGATTGAAGGTGAGCCCAGTGCGTGACACCGGGCTCGGAAGAAGGCTCCGCTCCGGCTGGCGCCAATGGCCAGAGTGATGGGACGATGCGCGACGCGGGGTGACCGGCTTCTTCGAGGGTTTGCAGCCAGCCCCGCAGCCAAGCCTTGTGACAGGCCGCAACCCAGACGGTTTGTCCGGACCTTGCCCCTGGCGGCAAGGCGAAATGCAGGTCGGCGCAGTCGTTGAGCAACTGCTCCTCCAGCAGACCGTCCAGCACAGCCCGCAGCCGGTTCGCCGGGACCTTGGGCAAATCGACCCGGTGCCAGGACACGGCCAATGGCGGCAACACCAGAACAACATCCTGGTCGGCGGGCAGCAGGCCAGGCGCACAGGTGCCTTGGTCGTCCAACTGCTGCCCGTTGGGCGAGCTCGCCCAGTCCAGGGCCGCTGAAGGCGTGCCGGCGCTGGCGAGCGAAAAAGCGGAAGGGGTCAGGATCAGCACAGAGGTCTTGCAGGGTGTGGGGTGGGCAACAGTCGGAGGTTGGATTTCTGCAGCGGAAAATCTACATTTTAGAGAGGCGGATCAGGGTAGGCCGTGTCTGTGGAGGAAGTGTGTGCCAACCAGTGTGCTCCAAGCGGATTGTCATGGGAGGGTGGCCACGCGCTCCCGCCACCGCACGCCCACGTTCAGCCCGCTGCGCACCACCAGCGATCGCTCCTCGGTGGTGTGGTCGTCCAGCCGCATGCGCACATGCACTTCAAAGAACCGGCTGCGAACATCGTGTTGCCGGGCGTTAACCCACTCTTTTTCCGCCCCCGGGATCCGGCTGATGACATCCAGCAAGTCCTTGAACGGACTGTTGGCCCGCTCACTGACCAGTTGTTGGGCCATGGCGAGGTCAATCTGGGGAATGCTGGCGCTCAAAGCTTCGGCGCTGGCGGTGTTGAGGTTGAGGGGGGTGCGTTCGGGCAAGACCCCCACATGCGGGCTCAAGGCCTTCAGGCTGCCCTCGCTGAATCCCAGCCAGCTCAGTTGCGCAAAGCGCATCGGCAAAATAGGTGTTGACGAGGGCATGGGATCGTCTTGCGCTAGCCGAGTGGTCGCCACCAGAGACTCCGCCGCATTGCTCAGTTCGGCCGCGGGCAGGTCCAGCAACTGGTAGAGCTTGGTGAAGGCGGCCAGATCGGGCTCCGATATCTCGACTTTGGCGTCAGCCCCCTCGCCACTGGTCTTGATGAGGTTCATCACATTGAGCCTCGATTGCGCATCCACGATTTCACCCGACAGGTAGGCCGGCATCAGATCGTCGGCGTTGTTGTCTTTGTCTGCAGCAAGAAAGCTCGACAGCTGGGCTTCCTCCAGAGGCGTGGCCCAAGGCTCACCCAGGTGGTCCGCGTTGCCGCTGTTGCGGTTACTGCGCGCATCTTCACGCAAGATCAGGCGCGCCCAGTCGAGCGCACCCGTCAAGATCCAGCTGGCCTGAACCCGTTGTCGTTCGGCCGCCTCCACCGCGGCCGAACGCCATTGTTGCCACAGCGCTGCAGACGCCAGAGTGGCGACCAGGGTGACGACCAACATCGCGAGCAACAAGGCTGCGCCGCGTTGAGCGTTCGTGCTGGCGGGGCGCGTGCGAAGCAGCTTCACGGTGATCCGGCCGCGAGAGTGGGCTTCACCCAGTCCACGACAATCGGCCCAGAAAGACTCTGGCCCGTTGAAAGGGTGAGCGTCAGGCGCACGCCGTTGGGCAAGCGGGCGTTGCCCTCCAGCTTGTCGCCTTCATTGCCGACCGAAGACAACGGGTTCCCCCAGGAGCTGCCCCGGTGGTAGGCCAGCTCCCACTGGTCGATCGGCACCAGCTGAATGGCGCTGTCGGCTTCGTTGGTGTTCTCGGGCGTTTGTTGTTCACCCTGGCCCCAGATGGCAGCGCGTTCCCACGCTTGTGCAAGTTCGTCGCGCTGACGCACGGGCGCCGATTGCCACCGCATCCATTGGGCTGCCCCTTGATCTCCGGCGCGGGGTTGCATGCGTGTCCAGGCCACAACCCGCAGGCCAGGGCTCTGTATGCCGCCTTCAGTGCTGTCGCGCCGTGTCATGCGCAGCACACGTCCATCGAAACTCAGAGCGTCGAGCTCACCCGTTTCGGCCAGCGCATCAAGATCCGCACGCCACTGTCCCAGTGAGGCCTGCAAGCGCAAGATCTGGTCGGACCTTTCCTGGGTGACATCTTGAGCGCGCTTGAGGTTGTCCAGCGAGCGCCAGCTCAACAAGGCCAGCATGGCCATCACGGACAGAGCCACCAGCAGCTCGATCAGCGTGAAACCCGCAACGGTCACC
The DNA here is from genome assembly GCF_004795855.1 of Hydrogenophaga sp. PAMC20947. Taxonomy (NCBI): domain Bacteria; kingdom Pseudomonadati; phylum Pseudomonadota; class Betaproteobacteria; order Burkholderiales; family Comamonadaceae; genus Hydrogenophaga; species Hydrogenophaga sp. PAMC20947. The sequence continues at coordinate 2,773,449 of NZ_CP039252.1, read as the reverse complement.
CTCCGCCTCGAACCGGCAGGGTGCAAACAGGTGCGCGAGCGTAGCCTTGCAACCATGGAGCGTCGAGGCATCAATAGCGTCCCATGATGGTCGAAACGGTCAGCAAGTTCACGTCCAGGCCATCCTGCGGCTGCGTGACAACGGCGTCCACGCGCCGAAAGATGGGGTTGGGCGTGGGTTGCACCGAAATGCGCACTTGCATCGTCTGGCCCGCCTGGACGCAGGCACTGCTGTTGTCACCCGTGCTCGGCAGTTGACGCGCCAGTCGCAGCTGCACCAGCGCGTTTTCCGCACAGAGTTGTGCCAGCCATTGGGCACTTTGCCGCTCCGCAGCCCGGGTGAGGGCGCCTGACGCTTTTACACCTGCCGCCAATGCAACCGCCACCACGGCCAGTGCGACCAGCACTTCTATCAGCGTGAACCCCCCGGAACGACGTTTGCACCTCACGGCGCCACTCCTGCGGGGAGCACAGCAAAGGGCGCCAGCCCATCGGTTGCCAGGATCAGCTGACGGTCCCCCAATTGCAACGCCACTCGCTGGGCAGCGATCAAGGGTTCGGGCCCCAACACCAGGTTGCCTGCGTCGGCCGGCAACACCACCTGAGCCACAGTCTCCGTCTGCAACCAATGGCGCATACCCATCAAGTCATCGAGCGCCTTGCCTTTGGACGACAAGCCCAGGAATTCGAATCCATCTGGCGTGGCCCGCCAGTAAATTGGCACGCCACTGCTGCGCGATTGCGCCCGCGCAGACTCCAGCAGCGCGGAGAGGCGCAGGGCTTCTGTTTCCAGTCGACCGCCATCGTCATCGCGCAGGGCCAGGCTCACCCCCGCAGTGGCCAAAGCAATGATGGCCACCACCACCATCAGCTCCAGCAACGTGAAGCCGCAGGACGGTCGGCGCAAGGACGGAGTGTGCTTCAAGGGGTGTCGGCTATCGGTGTTGCAGCGATTCGTGCAGCGTGGGGGCGCCAGGACCACAGCGCAGGGCCGCCCCAAGCAAGGTCAGCCCCCTCGGGGGGCAGCGACCCGCGCAACGGTGGCGCGTGGGGGCGCCAGGACCACAGCGCAGGGCCGCCCCAAGCAAGGTCAGCCCCCTCGGGGGGGCAGCGACCCGCGAAGCGGCGGAACGTGAGGGCGCGAGGACCACAGCGCAGGGCCGCCCCAAGCAAGGTCAGCCCCCTCGGGGGGCAGCGACCCGCGCAGCGGTGGAGCATGGGGGCTTTTGTCATCACTCCCAGCTGCCAATATCCGCGTCGCGTCCTTCTCCACCCGCTTGACCATCCGCCCCCAGCGACAGGACGTCCACTTCGCCATGAACCCCAGGGTTGAGATACTGGTATGGCCGGCTCCATGGGTCTGCTGGCAGCTTCTCAATGTAGCGCCGCCAGTTGGGTGGAACCGGGTTGCTCGTGGGCTTGTTCAATAAAGCTACCAAACCCTGCTCGCTGGTCGGGTAACGCTGGTTGTCCAGCCGGTACAGCTTGAGCGCCTGCATGACGTTGTTGACGTCGGTCTTGGCCGCCGTCACCCGCGCATCGTCTGCTCGATCGAGTACGTTGGGGACAATCAAGGCGGCCAGCACGCCGATGATCACCAGCACCACCATGAGTTCGATCAAAGTGAAGCCGCGCTGCGGTGCGCTGCGCAACGGTCGTTGGATGGTGTAATTCAAAAAAAATCCTCCCGGAAAGCAGATTCAAATACAGGAATGTGGCGAGAAAATGGAGGCACTCGCACAGTGCGTTGATCCGGCTCATGCCCACAAGTTCGTGGCAGTGGGTGGATCATAATGCGGGCATGAAAGCGATGCCCTTTTCCCAACGCATGGCGCGAATGGCGCCTGCCCCCGGCACTGCCCGCTCTGCGGCGGCACCCTTGGTGGTCACAGGCTTGCTGTGGCTGGCGGCAGGATTGAGCATGGGTTATTGGGTGCTTCAATCGGTGGGACGCAAGCAGTGGGAGCCTGTGCCTGCGCTCGCATCCAGCGTTCCTCAAGCCGATATTGCCACCATCGCGCGTGCACTCGGTGCGGCGGCTGTGGTCGCCGAAACCCCTGCAGCGCCCGCCGCACAGACCCGGTATCGGTTGTGGGGCATGGTGGCCCAGCCCGCTCGGCAAGGTGGAGCGGCCCTTATTGCGGTGGGCGACGAGCCTCCCCGTCCTGTTCAGGTGGGTGACGCCGTGAGCGATGGGTTGGTGCTGCAGTCGGTGGCCAAGGGCATCGCCCGACTCGGGCCATCCCGCCAGGGCCCCACGACCATTGAATTGAATTTGCCTGCGGTGCTTCCGACAGGCCCGTGATCGGGCAGTCGATCCTGGGTACAGATCCGGGAAAGGCTGACGCACAGAGATTTGCCTTCAAAGGAGTACCAGGCGAGAAGCCCCAGGCCGTGCTGCAGCATGGCGAGGCCGAACAACGCAGTGATCGTTTTGAAGGCGAATGGGTATCAGTCGTTGATCAGGTGCTCAGCGGCCTTGAGCAGTGGCCAGGCCAGCATGGTGCCCATGCCCTGACCCATGCGCAACTCCATGTCCAGCAGTGGCTGGTTTTGCAAGTGAATCAACATCAGGCGATGACCCACTTCGGACGACCGCTGTGCAAACACCAGGTAGTCCATGACTTCGGGCACCAACGCACGCGCGACCAATGCCGCTGAACCCCCGACGAAGCCATCGACCAACACCACCCGGCGTTCGCTGGCGGCCTGCAGCATGGCGCCGGCCATCATGGCGATCTCAAATCCACCCATCGAGGCCAGCACTGCCATGGGCTTGACGGATTTGCGGTGGCGCCCCGCCGCATTGAACAGTTTCTCCAGCTTTCGCGCCTGCTGTGCATCGTCGAGCCCGCTGCCTTTGCCGCAGGCGTCCCCCAGAGGAACACCACACAAGCGAGACAGCAGCAAGGCTGCGATCGAAGTGCTGCCGACGCCGACGTCGCCCAGCGCCAGTACGTTGCCGGGCAAGTGGCGCACCACATCCATGCCCGCGTGCAGCGCAGAGATGGCCTGCGTCGCAGACATGGCCGGACTCAAGAGAATATTGCGGGTGCCGTAGCCGATCTTGCGCTCCAGCAAAGGGACTTCGGTCATGCCGTGGTTGCTGTCCAGCAGCGGCGACGCGACACCGGCATCCACCACGCTCAAATCGAAGCCATTGTGCTCGGCCATGGCATTGATCTGGGCTTTGCCGCGCAAGATCTGGAGCACCCGTTGTCGGGTCGTTTCTTGTGGGAAATGGGACACCCCTTCGTCGGCAATGCCATGGTCACCCGCAAAAATCAACAACTGTGGATTCTTCAGCGCCACCACATGGTGTGGTTTGGGCTCGGGGTGCTGGATCCGGGCGAGTTGCAGCGCCAACGTTTCCATGCGACCCAATGCCCGCTCCGGGACCAGCGTTGAGCGGAATCGCGGCAGAAATGCGTCGTCTAGGCCTGGCGAGGACAACCCTGCAATGGAAGGCAGCCGGGGTTCAGGGCCAGCCTCTTTGGCTTCGGTTTCATCGACAGCGGGCAAGGGGATGGCGTTCATGTTGAGTGGGGGGTCAGCTTTTCAGGAACAGACGGTACACCGGATTCTGCGTCTCTTCCACAAAGGGGTAGCCCAAAGCCTCGAGAAACTTCGCAAAAGCCTTGTCATCTTTGGGGGGAACTTGCAGACCAACCAGGATGCGACCATAGTCTGCGCCCTGGTTGCGGTAGTGAAAGAGGCTGATGTTCCAGCCGGGGCGCATCAGGCTCAGAAACTTGAGCAGTGCGCCAGGGCGCTCAGGGAAGATGAAGCGCAGCAGACGTTCATCGTGCGCCAGCGGGGAGTGGCCGCCCACCATGTGCCGGATGTGCTCTTTGGCCAGCTCGTCGTGTGTGAGGTCCAGGGTCTTGAAGCCCTGCTTGCCCAGGCTTTTCGCGATTTTGGTGGACTCGCCTTTGCCTTGGGTTGTCAGTCCAACAAAAACATGGGCCTCGCTGTCGTTGTGTATGCGGTAATTGAATTCGGTGACGTTGCGTGGTGTGCCGGGCAGATCCCCGATCAATTCGCAGAAGCGGCGAAAACTGCCGCGTTCTTCGGGAATGGTCACCGCAAACAAAGCTTCGCGCTCTTCGCCGACTTCAGCCCGCTCGGCGACAAAACGCAGGCGGTCGAAATTCATGTTGGCGCCGCAGAGGATGGCAGCGTAGGTCTCTCCGCGGGTTTTATGGCGCGCTACGTATTGCTTCACAGCCGCCACAGCGAGCGCGCCGGAGGGCTCAACGATGCTGCGGGTGTCCACAAAAATGTCTTTGATGGCGGCGCAAACGGCATCGGTATCCACCACCACATAGTCGTCCACCAGATTGCGGGCGATCCGGAAGGTCTCTTCGCCGACCAGTTTGACCGCGGTGCCGTCCGCGAACAGGCCCACGTCGGACAGAGTCACGCGCTCGCCTGCTTTCACCGACTGCAGCATGGCGTCGGAGTCGTTGGTTTGCACGCCAATGACTTTGATGTCCGGTCGAACCGCCTTGATGTAGTTGGCCACGCCCGAAATCAGGCCGCCACCGCCAATTGCCACAAAAACCGCGTCCAGCCGGGTTGTGCCCAGGCTTTGAAGCTGGCGCAGGATTTCCATGGCAATCGTGCCCTGGCCAGCAATCACGTCCGGGTCGTCAAACGGATGGACAAAAGTGAGGCCATGCTTCTTCTGCAGCACCACCGCATGCGTGTAGGCATCTGAGTAGCTCTCCCCGTGCAGCACCACTTCACCACCCAGGGCCCGCACAGCGTCGACTTTGAGTTGCGGTGTGGTCGTGGGCATCACGACCACGGCTCGGGTGCCCAGCTTGCGACCGCTCAACGCCACGCCTTGGGCGTGGTTGCCGGCCGACGCGCAGATCACGCCCTTCTTCAACTGAGCCGGCGAGAGGTGCGCCATTTTGTTGTAAGCACCGCGCAGCTTGAAACTGAACACGGGTTGCTGGTCTTCCCGCTTGAGCAGAACCGTGTTGTTCAAACGGGCGCTCAGGTTTTTTGCTGGCTCCAAGGGCGACTCCACCGCCACATCGTAGACGCGGGCCGTGAGAATTTTCTTGAGGTAGTCGGCAGGCCCCATATGGGTTGGGGCGGCGTTTTCGGCTATGCGCGCCGATGTGGTCGAGGGTTTTCTGGAGCTGGCAGTCATGGGGTTTCCTTGCCAAGCATCATAGCCAGCACGCAGCCGGGCAAAAAAAACCCGAACTGGTAGAACCAGTCCGGGTTTAAATCCACCCGAGGAGGGTAGAGGAGACAACCTTCAATACAATGACGCCAGTATATCGCTCGCATGCTGCATTGCAACATGCGGACGCGGAAAACTGCTCCTTTTTAGGGAGCAAACCTCAGATTTGTTGCTTATTTCACGTTGGGAGCGTTCGATGGAGTGCACAGTTACCTGGACCGGCGCGACCGGCACCCGCTCAAACATGGGCTTTGTCGCCGAAACCGGTAGCGGTCATGTGCTCACCATGGATGGCGCGCCTGATGCCGCGAAACCTGAGAATGGGGGGAGCAACATGGCTGCCCGCCCCATGGAAATGGTGCTCGCAGGGACCGGTGGCTGTACCGCCTATGACGTGGTGCTGATTCTCAAGCGTGGCCGGCACGACGTGCGGGGGTGCTCCGTGCAGCTGACCACTGAGCGTGCACAAACCGATCCCAAAGTGTTCACGAGCATTCACATGCAGTTCGCGGTCACTGGCAAGGGCATACCGCCTGCCGCCGTGGAGCGGGCCATTGCCATGAGTCACGAAAAATACTGCTCAGCCAGCATCATGTTGAGCAAAACAGCCACCATCACCACGGGCTTCGAAGTGATCGAGGCCTGATTTCTGTGCCCGTTTCCCGACTGATGCCAGCGTTTCGTCGCCGTGCAGAGACGGCGCGTGGGGGCCGGGCGATTTCCCGTCGGGCCGCCCCAAGGGAAATCCGCCCCCTCGGGGGGGGGTAGCGACCCGCGAAGCGGTGGAGCGTGGGGGCAGGGCGATTTCCCGTCGGGCCGCCCCAAGGGAAATCCGCCCCCTCGGGGGGCAGCGACCCGCGAAGCGGTGGAGCGTGGGGGCAATGCCCTTCAGATGCGGTGAGCCACGGTGGTCATCACCCTGGCTGCGAGCCGCATCAGCCCCTTGACGGGTGGGGGCAAAGGGGCTGCGCCCGCCCGCTCGGCTTCTCGGGCGTGGTGGGCTTCTTCCTCCTTCATCTGCGCCACGATCGCCCTTGACGCCTGGTCAGCAGCGGGCAGTCGGTCCATGTGGTCGGCCAAATGGGCCTCAACCTGCCTTTCGGTTTCCACCACAAAACCCAGACTCCATCGGGGCCCCAGGCTCCCGGCAACCAGTCCCAGGCCAAAGGCGCCTGTGTACCAGAGTGGATTCAACAAGGAGGGGCGGGCTCCAAGCTCGTCCAGGCGGTGCTGTGTCCATGCGAGGTGATCCACCTCTTCCTGGCCTGCTGCTTCCAGCTGCTGTACCAGCCGGTCTTCTTGCCCGCGCATGCGGGCTGCAAGCGCCTGGGAGGTGTACAGCGCCTGGGCGCAGATCTCACCCACGTGGTTGACCCGCATCAAGGCGCCTGACAAACGCCGCTCCATTTCGGGAAGGTCGGCTGTTTCGTGGGGCAATGTGGCGCACACCCGGCTGGCTCGGGGTGGAACGAACAAGGTTCTCAGCGCTGCGTCTGCGGCGGTTAGTACGGCGTCCATGGTCATGGCGCTTCCTCTTTCTGATGGTGTGTCTGAGCAGGTGTCGAGTCTAGAAGACTCTCGTATCGGGACGTTGTCTGTTGCAAATCGCCCGCAACGGTGTTTTTCTCGGTCTGCTTGCTTCCCAACCGGGCCATGGCGTGGCGAATCCGCTCAAAACGGGTTCCGGCGGGGCCGCAGTTTCGCCTGGAGCCTCAATCCTGAAACGGACTGAGTTCGCCGCCGATCTCATTTTTCAGCCGTCCTGCGGGTCACCGTCGTTCGGGTGGGTGTCTAGAAAGCGCTGTCGCGTCCAATAAGCCGCAAACCATTTTTAACACGGAGGTGGCGAGGGTCTCCATTTCACACCGATCCATGCTGAGCCGATCAGGTAGCCCCTCAGGAAGGCCATCTTCCGTACTTGTATCAATTTGTACTAATGATCGGTGTGTCGAACGCTGTGGCTGTGGTAATGCTGCAACAAGACGGTAGGGGAATACCCCCGGGTACTCCCTTTACCCGTGGCGGTCCCGGGCGCACTCTGGTCGAATCGAGTCAGCTTCCCAAATGGAGGTTGGTCAAGGGAAAAAGACCCTGACCTCGTTGCTCAACCTTGGAGATACCCTCAATGAAAAAGACCCTGATTGCTTTGGCTGCCGTGGCTGCCACCGGTGCCGCTTTTGCACAATCCTCCGTGACCCTGTACGGCGTTGCCGATGCATCCATCGTCAAGACCACCGACAAATCGACCGTCCTGAGCAGCTCGGGCGTCATGAACAACGGCACCAGCCGTTGGGGCGTGCGCGGTTCCGAAGACCTGGGTGGCGGCCTGAAGGCTGGCTTCAACTTTGAAGACGGCCTGAGCCTGAACACCGGTGCCTCCAACCTGAGCGGTGGCAACTACTTCTCCCGCGCAGCCTGGATGAACCTGTCTGGCGGCTTCGGTGAGCTGCGTCTGGGCCGTACCCTGAACCCATCGTTCTATTCGGTGGCCGCATGGGAATTGACCGGTACCGCCAACTACTCCGCTGTGATGAGCCAGTTCGGTGGCGTCACCGGTGGCGTTCGTAACAGCAGCCAAGTCGCTTACACCACCCCCAACATGGGCGGTTTCAGCGCAACGCTGGGTTACATCATGAAGGGCAACAACATCGTTGGCGCCACGGCTGCCACTGCCACCACGCCAGCTGTGGCTGGTGTCGAGCGCGCCAAGGTTGACCTGAACGCCATCTATCGCAATGGCCCTGTGGCTGTGTCCCTGGGTTACAACAAGACGCAAGATCAAGAGAAGAACGTGGCTTTGGGCGCGAGCTACAAAGTGGGTCCTGCAACCATCGCTGGTTCGGTGATTGATGCTTCCGGTAAAGGCAAGGGTTTCACCATCGGCGCAGGCATGCAAGCCGGCCCTGTGTACCTGGTGGTCGACGTCGCTCGTGACACCGACTACAAAGACACCGACCTGCTGTTGGAAGCCAAGTACCCTCTGAGCAAGCGCACCTTCGCCTACGCCGCTTTCCTGCGCGATGGCAAGGGCAAGACCGCTATGAACGTGAACAACGTTGGTTTGGGCATTCGCCACAACTTCTGATGCAATGCTGGCGTGAGCCAGCTCTGACATCAAGCCAAAAAAACCCTGGCAGGGTCCTCTTGCCAGGGTTTTTTTTTGGTGCCCCTGCAAATTGATTAAAATTGAATGACTAAGTACCAACTTTAGGGGGGTGTGCAGGACAAGTGTCTGAAAAAACCGACAAAATTTGTATTTGATTGTGGCTTTTGAGGGAAAACCCTCATGAGCCATCCGAGCAGTATTACCATTTGGTCTGTGATCTCCACTCACCCCCGACTCCGAGATTCGCGGTCGGATTGTTCTTATAAGGAAACCTCATCATGATGAAGAAGACACTGATTGCTCTGGCCGTTCTGGCCGTCTCCGGCGCCGCCATGGCCCAATCCAGCGTGACCCTTTACGGCATCGCTGATGTCGCTGTCGTTAAAGACAAAGGCGAAAGCGCTTACATGAAATCCGGCGGCATGAGCACCAGCCGTTGGGGCCTCAAGGGTTCGGAAGACCTGGGTGGTGGCTTGAAAGCCAACTTCAACTTCGAACAAGGCGTTAACCTGACCACCGGCGCAGCTTCTGGCTTTACCCGCCAAGCCAACGTGGGCGTGAGCGGTGCTTTCGGTGTGGTCAAGCTGGGCAAGACCTGGACGGCTTATGACGACGTCGCCGGCGCAACCGACCCTGTGTTTGACTCGCTGCTGTCGCCTATGGGCATCGCTCCTTCTTACCAGAACTACACCTCCAACCCCAACAGCGGCGTGTACTACTCGTCGCCTAGCTTTGGTGGCTTCAGCGGTGCTTTTGCTACCTCCTTCAAGGATGCTAGCGCTGACGACCTGCGCGTGACCTCGTTCAACGTTGCCTACGAAGGCGGCCCAGTCTATGTGGCCTTGGGCCACCAGCAAGAGGCAACCTCTTCTGCCGATACCGTCAAGTTCACCCGCCTGAACGCTTCCTATGATCTGGGCGCAGCCAAGATCCTGGCTGGCTTCGGTGACGTGAAAGACGTGGCTCAAGACATCACCGTCGGCGTTGACGTTCCCCTGGGTGGCGCTCTGGTGTTGTCCACCGGCTTCACGCAAGTGCGTCCTGACGTTGGCGACAATGGCAACAGCTTCGCTGTGGGCGTGAACTACGCTTTGTCCAAGCGTACCAACGTGTACACCGGCTTCCGCAAAGACAACGACGCAGCTGTTAGCAGCTTCGGTGGTGTTGAGTCGCGTTTCGCCCTGGGCCTGCGCCACACGTTCTGATGACTGCGGCCCTTGGGCCGTTGTGATCTGATACAAGAAAAAACCGCCTGGTATCCAGGCGGTTTTTTCGTTTTATGCGGCGACCGATGCGGTGTTGTTGTGCTGCATTGAAGCCCTGCTTTCCACGTCCTTCCGGGTTCAGTAGCGGGGTGCCATGGCGATGGGGAGGTTGCGTTGAGGTGCCTTGGATTGGCTTGCAACCGAAGCGGTATCGGTGCCAGAACCCGTGCCTGCTTTGTAGGGCGCCCCATTGACCGTCAACCCCCCGGCTGAGAGTTTGGCCGCTCGCCTTTCGCCGATGCCGCTGAGGCGTTGAATGAGGTCAGACCAGTCTTTGAACGGCGATTGTTTGCGTGCGGCCATCATCTTGGTCGCGGTGCTCGGGCCTATGCCTTTGATGCTTTCAAGATCATTTTCACTGGCAGTATTCACGTCAACAGCTGCCATGGCCGCACTGACCAGCAGCGCGCCGAACGCGACGATTATGTGTTTGACGATGGACATGCTGCCGTCTCCTTTCGTTTAACTGAACTGCGTGCCGTTCTCCTCAGTGCTTGCAGCCGAAGCCATCTGCAAGCCTGTTCCCTTGTTTTTCGCATGAGAGAACTTTGGAATTACTTTAGTCGATGATTGATCTGCGCGCATCCCTCCAAAGGATGAGCGGCGCCTTTGATGTGGCTTGCTTCACGTCGCTTGCCGGTGCCGTCTGCGCTGTTTGCGGGCCGAGGGCCTGCGGAGGTGCAGCCTGTGCTCGGACTGGCGCTCGCAACTGTCAGCACTCGCAAACCCTGCCTGCTCAAGCGGCATCGCGCAGGTACACTGAACGTGTGCATTCAGCAGTCATTCATTTTGAGTTTGGCCGAGTGCCCGTTTTGCCCGGCCACCATTTTTTTTCACGCCGATGATTGCTTTCATCTTTCAACGACTGGCGCAGGCCGCCATCGTCATGATCAGCGTGGCATTGATCGCTTTCGTGCTGTTTCAGTACGTCGGTGATCCGGTGGTGTTCCTGCTGGGTCAGGATGCGACACCCGACCAGATTCGCCAACTGCGGTCGGATCTTGGCCTGGATCAGCCGGTGTTTGTGCAGTTCTGGCATTTCTTGGTCAATGCGGTGCAAGGCGAGTTTGGTCTGAGCCTTCGTCAGGGCGCCAAGGTGTCGCGCCTGATCGCCGAGCGGTTGCCGGCCACACTTGAGCTGGCCCTGGTCGCCGGTGTGTTGTCCTTGGTGGTGGGGATCCCGATGGGGGTCTATGCCGCCTTGAAACGGGGGCACTGGCTCAGTCAGCTCTTCATGACGGTTTCCTTGCTGGGCGTGTCATTGCCGACCTTCCTCATTGGCATCCTGCTGATCCTGGTCTTCTCGGTGAACCTTGGCTGGTTTCCGAGTTTCGGACGAGGCGATGTCGTCGCGCTGGGTGGTTGGACCACCAGTTTGTTGACCGCCAACGGTTGGCTCCACATCACCTTGCCGGCCGTCACGCTAGCAATCTTTCAGCTCACCCTTATCATGCGACTGGTGCGGGCCGAGATGCTCGAGGTCTTGCGTACCGACTACATCAAATTCGCCAGGGCCCGCGGCCTGAGTGATCGGGCCATCCATTTTGGTCATGCCTTAAAAAACACGCTGGTTCCTGTGATGACGATCACGGGTCTGCAGTTGGGTGGATTGATTGCGTTTGCCATCATCACCGAAACCGTTTTTCAGTGGCCGGGCATGGGGTTGCTCTTTTTGCAAGCGGTAACTTTCGCCGACATTCCCATCATGGCCGCCTATTTGTGCCTGATCGCCTTGATTTTCGTGGTGATCAATCTGGTGGTGGACTTGTTGTACTTTGTGGTGGATCCCCGGCTGCGCATCGAGCGCGTTGCGGGCCATTGAAGGGGGCTGATTCGATGTTGATACCTGCCCGCATCAAGGCCCATGGACGTGCGTTCGCGCACATTGCGGCATTCCACCCTGAGCTCATTGCCCTGCGCCGGGATTTGCATGCCCATCCGGAGATAGGTTTTGAAGAGCATTACACGGCGGGACGTGTGGTCGAAGCATTGAAGGTTTGTGGCGTCGACGAGGTCCACACCGGTATCGGGCGCACCGGCGTGGTGGCTGTGATCCATGGCCGGCAGCGGCAGAGCGGTCATATGGTGGGTTTGCGCGCCGACATGGACGCATTGCCCATCATCGAGCACAACGAGGTGACCTGGAAATCGGCCAAGCAAGGCATGATGCACGCCTGCGGACACGATGGGCACACCGCCATGCTCATCGGAGCGGCGCGCTATCTGTCCGAGACGCGCCGGTTCAACGGCTCAGCCGTGCTGATCTTTCAACCCGGTGAGGAAGGTTTTGCTGGCGCCAAGGCCATGATCGAGGATGGCCTGTTTGACCGTTTTCCTGTGCAATCTGTCTTTGCCATGCACAACTGGCCGTCCATGCAGTCGGGGTGCGTGGGCGTGAACCCGGGTCCCATGATGGCGGCTGCCGACCGCATCACGATCGAAATCACGGGCAGAGGTGGCCACGGTGCGCACCCTTACAACACGGTGGACCCGGTGCTGGTAGCGGCTCACATCATCACGGCTGTTCAAAGCATTGTTTCCCGCAATGTCAGGGCGGTGGACAGCGCGGTGATCAGCTTGTGTGCGATGCGGGCAGGGGACCTGGGGGCCTTCAGTGCGATCCCGGGCACAGCGACTTTGGTCGGGACCGTGCGCACCTTCAATCCTGAAGTGCAAACCATGGTTGAACGGCGCTTGAATGAAGTTTGTTCAGGTGTGGCCCTGGGCATGGGCGCTACCGCCCATCTGACATACGAGCGCATCTATCCGGCCACACTCAACAGCCCACTCGAAGCCGGATTTGCGGCCGATGTGGCTGAGCAGCTGGTGGGTGTCGAAAATGTGGACCGAGCCATGGATCCCAGCATGGGCGCGGAAGATTTTTCGTTCATGCTGCAGACCAAGCCCGGTGCCTACCTTCGGTTGGGACAGCGCTCGGAAAACGGTATCGGGAGCTGCGCGCTGCACAACAGCCGGTACGATTTTAATGATGAGGTTCTGCCCCTGGGCTCGGCTTTGCACGCCGGCCTTGTTGAGCATGGGCTGCCTTTGATTGAGCTGGCGTGAGGCCAGCAGCCTGCAGATTCTATTTGTGTAACCCCTGTTTTGAAGGAGCGATTCATGATGTTCAAACCCACGCTAGGCGCTGCGCTGGTATCGGCGGCATTTTTGTCGGCGGGTCTGGTACAGGCGCAGACAGTGCGCATTGGCAACCAGGGTGATGCGCTGTCGATGGATCCACACTCACTGAACGAGACCACACAGCTCAGCGTGACAGGCAATGTCTATGAGCCCCTTGTGGCTCGGGACAAGAATCTCGCCCTCACGCCCGGTTTGGCGACCAGCTGGAAACAGATGTCGCCCAACGTGTGGCGCTTCGAGTTGCGCAAAGGTGTGTTGTTTCACGATGGCACACCCTTCACGGCCGATGATGTGGTGTTCAGCTTTGCGCGGGGCTCGGGTGAAGGTTCGGACATGAAGTCGTACACCAACGACATCAAGGAAGTCCGAAAAGTCGACAGCCACACAGTCGAATTCGAGACCAAAGCGCCGTTTCCGATCCTGCCCGAGGTGTTCACGCTGTTCTACATCATGAGCAAGGACTGGTCTGAGAAGAACCAGGCCACGCGGCCAGTGGACCGCCGCAAAGGTATCGAAAATGCGGCTTCGTTCAAAGCCAACGGCACAGGCCCTTACCGCTTGCGCGAGCGCCAGCCCAACGTCAAGACCACGTTTGTCCGCAATGGCAACTACTGGGGCAAGATCGAGGGCAATGTGGTGAACGTGGAGTACACGCCGATTGGCAACGATGCCACCCGGGTGGCCGCGTTGCTGTCGGGGCAGGTGGACGTGATCGAGCCGGTGCCGTTGCAAGACGTGGCCCGCATCGCCTCGGGTGGCAAGGCGCGGGTCTTGCAGGGCCCTGAGTTGCGCACCATCTTTCTGGGCATGGACCAGAAGCGTGACGAACTGCTGTACTCCAACGTCAAAGGGAAGAACCCTTTCAAAGACAAGCGGGTGCGCCAGGCGTTTTATCAGGCGATCGATATCAACGGCATCCAGAAGACGGTGATGCGTGGCGCTTCACGCCCGACCGCCCTGATGGTGGGGCCGGGCATCAACGGGTTTGATGAGGGCATGAACAAACGACTGCCCTACGACACCGAGGCAGCCAAAAAACTGCTGGTGGAAGCGGGTTACCCCAATGGGTTTGAAGTGGGCATGAACTGCCCGAACGACCGCTACGTAAACGACAGCAACATCTGCCAGGCCGTGGCGGCCAATCTTGCGCGCATCGGTGTCAAGGTCAACTTGCAGGCAGAAACCAAGGGCACCTATTTCCCCAAGGTGCTCAAGCGCGATACCAGCTTTTACCTGCTGGGCTGGACACCAAGCACCTACGACGCCCACAACGTGCTCAATGCCTTGCTGCATTGCGTCGATGACAAGGGGGCAGGCCAGTTCAATCTGGGCGCGTATTGCAATCCCAAGCTGGACGAGCTGACTGCAAAAATCCAGTCGGAAACCGACAAGGGCAAGCGCAACGCCCTGATCAAAGAGGCTTTTGCCATGCATGCCGACGACATCGGGCATTTGCCGCTCCACCAGCAGGCGCTGGCTTGGGGCGTTTCCAACAACGTGGAGCTGGTGCAGCTCGCGGACAACATCATGCCGTTCCGCTACATGCGGGTGAAGTAAACACCTCAGGGTGCAGTCGGGCGGGTGGCGTTGGGGGTTGCCTCATCGCCACCCGCCCTTGTTTTATCCCACTTAGAGTCTTCTCTTGATCTCCACTTTCAGACGTTGGGCCGACAGTGATGTGGGCCACAGTTTCTCGTCATCACCGGCCGCCATCGTGGCCGCACTGATTGCGCTGGTTTGCCTGTCGGGAGCCTTGCTGGCCCCCTGGATCGCACCGCACAACCCGTTTGACCTCGCAACCCTGGAGTTGTCCAATGCTCGGCTTCCGCCGGCCTGGAGCGAGGGCGGGCAGCGTGCGTTTTTATTGGGCACCGATGACCAGGGGCGGGACATTCTCTCGGCGGTGATGTATGGGGCCCGCATTTCGCTGGCGGTGGGCCTGGCGTCGGTGTTTCTGTCGGTGGTCGTGGGGGTGGCTTTTGGCTTGCTGTCCGGGTTCCTGGGGGGGTGGGTCGATGCCTTCCTGATGCGGCTGTGTGACGTGATGCTGTCGTTCCCCGCGATCCTGGTGGCCTTGTTGATCGCGGGCGTGGGCCGCGCAATGTTTCCGGGGGCTCAAGACTCGGTTGCCTTTGGCGTGCTCATTCTGTCGATCTCGCTCACGGGCTGGGTTCAATACGCGCGAACCGTTCGCGGGTCGACCCTGGTGGAGCGCAGCAAAGAGTATGTGCAGGCGGCTCGTGTGACGGGAGTGACGCCGCTGCGAATCATGCGCAAGCATGTGTTGCCCAACGTGTTGGGCCCTGTCATGGTTTTGGCGACGATCCAGGTGGCCACAGCCATCATCACCGAAGCAACGCTGTCTTTCCTGGGGGTCGGTGCCCCACCGACGGCGCCTTCGCTGGGCACCCTGATTCGGGTGGGCAACGACTATCTATTTTCAGGTGAGTGGTGGATCACGGTCTTTCCGGGGCTGATGCTGGTGCTGATCGCATTGAGCGTGAATCTGTTGGGCGACTGGTTGCGGGACGCGCTGAATCCGCGTTTGAGGTAGCCATGGCGGTTGTCACACAGTCGTCTCGCCGTGTGCCGGTGCCGTCGGGGGTGCACGTGGTTTTTGGGCATCCGTTCGAGCATTGGGGAGGTACTCATTCATGAGTTTGCTGGAAGTCAAAGATTTGGTGGTCGAGTTCCCCCACCGGCGTGGCAATCTGCGCGCCCTGGACGGGTTGTCGTTTTCGATTGCGCCGGGAGAGATCCTGGGCGTGGTGGGCGAGTCCGGCGCTGGCAAGTCGCTCACGGGTGCGTCCATTGTGGGATTGCTGGAACCCCCTGGGCGCATTGCGTCGGGCCAGATCCTGCTGCAAGGCCAACGCATTGACAATTTGCCACCCGCCGCCATGCGTGCCATCCGGGGGCGCAGGATTGGTGCGATTTTTCAGGACCCACTGACCTCGCTCAATCCGTTGTATTCGATTGGACGGCAGTTGGTGGAGACCATCACCACCCATCTTCCCCTGTCCAGAAGTGAGGCCCGCCAGCGTGCCATTCAATTGTTAGGCGACACCGGAATACCTGCGCCGGAGCAGCGCATGGCGCATTTTCCGCATCAGTTTTCAGGGGGCATGCGCCAACGGGTGGTGATCGCTCTGGCTCTGGCTGCGGAGCCCCAGCTCATCGTGGCCGATGAGCCCACGACTGCGCTGGATGTGTCTGTACAGGCGCAAATCATCGATCTGCTCAAGAGCATCTGCCGTGATCGTGGTGCGGCGGTGATGCTGATCACACACGACATGGGCGTGATCGCGGAGACTTGTGATCGTGTTGCCGTGATGTACGCCGGACGCATGGCCGAGATGGGCCCTGTTCATGAGGTCATCAACCACCCCGCCCATCCGTACACCCGAGGTCTGATGGCCTGCATTCCTGATATGAGCGAAGACCGTGAACACTTGCACCAGATTGATGGCGCCATGCCCAGGTTGCACGCGATTCCTCCGGGCTGCGCCTTCAACCCACGCTGTGAGCACACCCTGGATCGCTGCCATCGCCAGCGGCCCGAGCTCATGCAGGCGGGCGCAACACGCGCTGCCTGCTGGTTGCATGCCGAACCGGAGGTCTCCGCATGAGGGAGCCAGATGCCGTGAACGATTCGATGCAAAGCTTTTCACATCAGGCCGCTGTGGTGCAGGAACCGCTGGTGCGTGCCCACGATCTGGCCAAGTCGTTTGACGTCTCAACCCCTTGGTTGAACCGCGTGCTGGAACGGCGGCCACGGCAGTGGCTGCATGCGGTCGATGGCGTTTCCTTTGATATTGAGCGCGGGCAGACGCTGGCGTTGGTCGGTGAATCCGGTTGCGGCAAGAGCACGGTCGCTCGCTTGTTGGTGGGTTTGTACAACCCGACGCGTGGAGGCCTGACGTTTGATGGGCAGGATGCGCATGCGGCATTCAAGACACCGGCCGGGCGCGAGTTGCGCAGCCGCATCCAGATGATTTTTCAGGATCCTTTTGCGAGTCTGAATCCACGCTGGACTGTCGAAGACATCGTCGCAGAGCCCTTGCTCGAACACGGCATAGAGACAGAAGCGCAGGCCCTTCACCAGCGGGTGGAAACCCTGTTGAGTTCGGTGGGCTTGTCACCGCAGGACCGCAAGAAATTTCCACACCAATTCTCCGGCGGGCAGCGCCAGCGCATTTCCATCGCACGCGCACTGGCCACGGAGCCCGAGTTTTTGGTGTGTGACGAGCCGACCTCGGCGCTCGATGTGAGTGTGCAGGCGCAGGTGCTGAACCTTATGAAGGACTTGCAGCGCGAGCGTGGGCTCACCTACCTGTTCATCAGCCACAACCTGGCGGTGGTGCGGCATGTGAGCGACCACGTGGGGGTGATGTACCTTGGGCGCTTGGTGGAAGTCGCGCCCAAACACGCACTCTTTGATCACCCGCGCCACCCTTACACCCGCATGTTGCTGGACGCAATTCCCAAGATGCACGACACCGGGAGGGCACGTTTACCCGTCTCCGGCGAGGTGCCCAACCCGCTGGACCCCCCAACAGGCTGCGCCTTCAATCCCCGGTGCCCCCATGCCAACGACCGTTGCCGCAACGAGCGGCCCGTGTTGCAAAGCATCGAAGGGGTTCGCGTGGCGTGTCACGCCGTGGAGGAAGGGCGCATTTGATAGTAGGCATATGGGCTATGGCACGGACAACGCGTACGCCCCTCCCCGAATGTCCGCTGGCGCGCTGTGCGGACTTCCCCTCTAGTTTGGGTGCGTCCGGTGCCCGAGCGCGTGTCTGGTTCAGGGATGCCGGGGAACCGGCTCAGCCGGGCCACAGGCGCCGTCCCATTGGGGGGAAGACGCCAAGCGGCGCAGGGGATGCGTTGCCTGTGCGCAGCGCGCACGGTTACGCATATCGCTTGCTCCGCAAGTTGTTTTTCATCTCTTTGAGCAGAGGCTGCAGCTTGGTACCACCAATGCGCAACGCCAGGCAAGTGGCCACGACGTCGATCACCATCAAATGCATGAGCCGCGACGTCATCGGGCTGTAACGGTCGTAGCCTTCGGGGTGGTCAGCGGAGAGGTGGATGTGGCCGGCCGTAGCCAGGGGCGATCCGCTGGCGGTGATGACGATCACGGTGGCGCCATGTTTGCGCGCAATGTCGGCAGCGTCCATCAGATCGCGGGTGCGCCCTGAGTTGGATACGATGACCAGGCAGTCTCCCGGACCCAGCAAGGAGGCGCTCATCACCTGCATGTGGCCGTCGCTGTACGCGATGGCATTGATACCCAGGCGGAAGAATTTGTGTTGCGCATCCTGGGCCACGATGCCCGAATTGCCGGCCCCGTAAAACTCGATGCGCCCACGGTTTTGATACGTCTTCATCAGCGCATCAACCGCCTTTTCGATCGCATGGCTCGATGCGTCGTTGCGGTACTTCAGAAAAGCGGCCACGGTGTTGTCGATCACCTTGACCAGCACATCGCCCACTTTGTCGTCAGCGTCCACACTGCGGTGGATGAAAGGCACGCCTTCGCTCACCGTACCGGCCAGTTTGAGTTTGAAATCGGACAGGCCGTCGTAGCCCATGCTGCGACAAAACCGCACCACGGTGGGCTTGCTGACGTGGGAGCGCTCAGCCAGCTCTGACACCGGCAAATTGGCGAAGCTGCGGGGATCCAGCAGGACCAATTTGCCCACACGCTGTTCGGCGGGGGCCAGCGAGGGCAGGGAGGCTTTGATACGGTCTAACATGCGAAAGATGGTAACTCAGTTACAGTAGGCAGTGATATCGAAGTAACCCTGATAGAGGACAATCGAAGCCATGAACCAGTTAGACGCACTCAAACAACTCACCACGGTGGTGGCCGATACCGGCGATTTCAATCAACTTGCGGCCTATGCGCCGCAGGATGCAACGACCAATCCGTCGCTGATCTTGAAAGCCGTGCAAAAGCCGGAATACGCGCCCTTGTTGCAGGAGGCCGTGGCCAAATACGGCGCCGAGGGTAAGGACGAGATCATGAACCGTTTGCTGGTGCGTTTCGGTTGTGAAATCTTGAAGCACATACCGGGCCGTGTTTCCACCGAAGTGGACGCGCGTTTGAGCTTTGACGCCGAAGCCACGGTGATCCGCGCCCGTCGCATCATCGAGCTGTACCAGGGCGAGGGCGTACATGTTGACCGCGTTTTGATCAAGATGGCCTCTACCTGGGAGGGCATTCAGGCAGCAGCCCAATTGGAGCGCGATGGCATCCACACCAATTTGACTTTGCTGTTTTCGTTCGCCCAGGCCGTGGCCTGTGGTCAGGCCAAGGTGCAGTTGATCTCGCCGTTTGTGGGGCGCATTTACGACTGGTACAAGAAAACCGCAGGTGCCTCATGGGACGAGGCCGCCATGGCCGAAGCCAACGACCCGGGCGTGCAGTCGGTGCGTTCGATCTACAACTTCTACAAGAAGCACGGTATCGCCACCGAAGTGATGGGCGCGAGTTTCCGCAATGTGGGCCAGATCACGGCGCTCGCCGGCTGTGATCTCCTGACCATCAGCCCTGACCTGCTGGGCAAGCTGGCTGGCACCGAGGCACCTTTGCCACCGGCGCTGGATGCGACCGCGGCCAAAGCCATGGACATTCCGGTTGTCACCCACGACGAAGCCAGTTTCCGGTTCGCCATGAACGAAGATGCCATGGCTACCGAAAAGCTGGCAGAAGGCATTAGGGCTTTCGTGGCGGACACCATCAAGCTCGAAGGCATGATGGGCTGACCCTGGTTTGTTGCGGGATGAGGATCAAACGGCACCCGATGGGTGCCGTTTTTCTTTGAGATGTGTCGTGCGAAGACCGGCAGGTACCTCGAGCCCCTCAATTCGAAGGGTTGACCACCCTTGCACCCACCGTTTTCTGCGCTCCTGCAGGTGCCTTGTCCAGCGCCCCCTGCACCTGGGTGGCCCAGTGGGCTCGAAAGGCCGCGCCCACAGCGATTTGTGGGTTGGAGAAGCCGTCGTCCTTGCCCGCGTCGGTTTCACGCTGCCGAATGCGCGGAACGGCGTCGGAAAAGGCTTGTTCAAATGAGCGTGTGCTGCGCAAGGCTTCATCGAACATGGCGCGGCCAAAGAACGTGAGCTCAGACAAAGCCCCGCAGCCGTAAGAGGTGTGGTCTTTGTCGGCAGCGGTCATCACCAAGGTGTGCGCTTCCTTCAAGGGATCGATCCAGCCACCCGAATAACAAGCCGATACGCCCACCACACGGTAAAGAATGCCGGCCTTGTCGAGCATTTTCCGAACCGCCTCCGCGGTGAGTTCGGGCACGCTCAATGGCCAGTGACTGGAAGCCAGGCGGTGGTCTTTTCCCCCGTGTGAGGTGAGGTACATCACCAGCACATCGCGGTCCCGATTCATCTTGTCCGCGAGGGCAGTCACCGCCCGCTCAAGGTTGGCGGGCGTTGCCCAAGGCTGGGTCTTCGTGGCTTGAGGGTGGTTGACCAGTGTGAGGGTTCGGCCCTCGGTGCCAAAGCGCGAGGCCAATACGCCACCCACCATCTTGCTCTCGCGCAAGAACACATCTTGTTCATAGGGTGCATAGATCAGTGCGTAGACTTGGGGGGTGTCTCCATCCGAAGGCAAAACAGCATCGGTCTGGGATTGGAACAGGGCTTGCTGGCCCTCAAACACCGCCTGGCTGAGCTCCAGGATGGGCTTGTTGGGGTTGGATGCGTGTTGGGCTTCCCAGGCCGAGCTGCGCAACCAAAAAGAACTCAGAATGCCGATGGCCACAGCAGAGATCACCAATGCGGCCTTCAGCCCTTGGTGTTTCATGAGCGCTTGAGCGATCCGCCAGTTGGTCAGCGCCGACCAAGAGACCAGTGCGCCGTAGACCATCCAGCGACCCTCTTCGCTGTTCAACGCCGCAGGGTAGTGGCCGGACATGGCCCACAGGGTGATTGCCCCGCCCACCAGTTGCATGGGAATGACCGCGACCCAAGAAAGGGTCAGCCATGCTGCCACCGGAGTGGGGTGTTGCTTGTGTGAGGCCCCCAGGGCAAACCACCAACCCAGTGCCAGCAGCCAGATGCCGACACCGGCCCAGTCGTACAACCAGCCCCACAAAGAAAACACGGCCTCGCCGGGGTACGCCAGTCGGCTGGTCCCCAGATCGATGGCGCAATACAGCGCGAAAGCGCACAGCATCCACGCTGGGGGCACTCGAAGAGGCAGCTCGCCCAAGCGCAAACAGAAGCCAGCACGAAGGCCTTGCTGCGCCCAGTTGCGCCACCTATTGGGCGTGTTCCTGCTTTTTCCCTGAGCCCGGACGAGGGCAAGGCAACTTCCTTTAATGGGTCGTCCGCTGCTTGATCGGTGTCGAATTCCATGGAGTTTGAGTTTGGTGCATTTGGTTGAGGTGGTGCAAAAAGGGATACGGCCTTGTGCAGCGAGATCTTAGAGTGTTCCCCACCAAGCAAGGCCGATATTGATCAGGCGGCCGTTGTCAAAAAATGCGATAGAAGGGTTGCTGAGACTGTGTTGATGGCGAGCTGCGAAAAGGCGCGCGTTCAAACCATGAGCGATGTTGACCAAATGTCGAACGCCCAAAGAAAAAGCCCCGCGAGCTTACTCGCGGGGCTTTTTCTTTGGTTTCGGTCGGAACACCTGAAGGCATTCCGCCGCAGCATGAGGCGCCAAGCCAAGGTGCAAGGGAGCAGACAGTGGCACCGCCACGGCAAACCCCTGCAACGCCGGCATGGCGTCTCAGGCAAGGCGCAATTACATGCCCATGCCGCCCATGCCGCCCATGCCGCCCATATCACCGCCGCCCATGGAAGGCGAGTCGTCTTTTGGAGACTCGGCCACCATGCACTCGGTCGTCAGCATCAGGCTGGACACCGAAGCGGCGTTTTGCAGCGCGGTACGGGTCACTTTCGTTGGGTCCAGGATACCCATTTCGATCATGTCGCCGTAGGTGTCGTTGGAGGCGTTGAAGCCGTGGTTGCCTTTGCCAGCCAGGATGGCGTTGACCACCACCGATGGCTCGCCACCGGCGTTGGCCACGATTTCGCGCAGAGGCGCTTCGATGGCCTTCAACACCAGCTTGATACCGGCGTCTTGGTCAGCGTTGTCGCCTTTGATGACGCCAGCCGTCTGGCGAGCGCGCAGCAAGGCCACGCCACCACCAGCAACAATGCCTTCTTCCACAGCAGCGCGGGTAGCGTGCAGGGCGTCTTCAACGCGGGCTTTCTTTTCCTTCATCTCGACTTCGGTGGCAGCGCCAACCTTGATCACGGCAACACCGCCGGCCAGCTTGGCCACGCGCTCTTGCAGCTTCTCACGGTCGTAGTCGCTGGTGGCTTCTTCGATCTGAACACGAACCTGCTTCACGCGGGCTTCGATGTCAGCAGCGGCGCCAGCACCGTCGATGATGATGGTGTTTTCTTTGCCCACTTCGATGGTCTTGGCAGAGCCGAGGTCGGCCAGGGTCACTTTTTCCAGGGTCAGGCCCACTTCTTCAGCGATCACTTTGCCGCCGGTCAGGATGGCGATGTCTTCCAGCATGGCTTTGCGGCGGTCGCCGAAGCCAGGAGCCTTCACAGCCACAACCTTCAAGATGCCACGGATGGTGTTGACCACCAACGTTGCCAGGGCTTCGCCATCGACATCTTCAGCAATGATCAACAGAGGGCGGCCAGCTTTGGCGACCTGCTCCAGTACGGGCAGCAGATCACGGATGTTGGAAACCTTTTTGTCGTACAACAGCACGAAGGGGTTTTCCAAGATGGCGGATTGCTTCTCGGGGTTGTTGATGAAGTATGGGCTGAGGTAGCCGCGGTCGAACTGCATGCCTTCGACGACGTCGAGTTCGGATTCCAGCGACTTGCCGTCTTCGACGGTGATCACGCCTTCCTTGCCGACCTTGTCCATGGCATCGGCAATGATTTTGCCGATGGTTTCGTCAGAGTTGGCCGAGATGGAGCCGACTTGAGCGATTTCCTTGGAGGTGGTGGTGGCCTTGGAAGCCTTCTTCAGCTCTTCGACCAGCACGGTGACAGCCTTGTCGATGCCGCGCTTCAGGTCCATCGGGTTCATGCCGGCGGCCACGTACTTCATGCCCTCGCGCACGATGGCCTGGGCCAGGACGGTGGCGGTGGTGGTGCCGTCGCCAGCGATGTCAGAAGTCTTGGAAGCGACTTCCTTGACCATCTGGGCGCCCATGTTCTGGAGCTTGTCCTTGAGTTCGATTTCCTTGGCCACGGACACACCGTCCTTGGTCACGGTAGGAGCGCCGAACGAGCGCTCGAGCACCACGTTGCGACCTTTGGGGCCCAGGGTCACTTTGACCGCATTGGCCAAAATGTTCACGCCTTCAACCATGCGTGCGCGGGCTTCGCCGCCGAAAACTACGTCTTTTGCTGCCATGTGTATTTCTCCAGATATTTAAAAAATTACCAAACAAGGCAGTTGGGCGCTTTGCGCTCCAACTCGCCAGTTCAGCAAATTACTTGCCTTCAACGACTGCGAACAGGTCGTCTTCTTTCATGACCAACAGCTCATCACCGGCCACTTTGACCGTTTGGCCGCTGTACTTGCCGAACAAAACGCGGTCACCGACCTTGACGTTCATGGGCAACAAGTCGCCTTTGTCGTTTTTCTTGCCTGGGCCCACGGCCAGGACTTCGCCCTGGTCTGGTTTTTCAGCGGCTGCGTCAGGGATAAAGATGCCAGAGGCGGTCTTGGTTTCGCTGTCAATACGCTTGACGATCACGCGGTCGGCGAGAGGACGAAGGTTCATGGGATCTCCTGAGATAGAACAGTAAAAAAAACAAGGTCAAACAACAGGGCGCCGCATCCAAAGAAGTTTGCGTCGCCGTCTGCAGATCGAAGTGGTGAAGGGTGTTAGCACTCATCACCAACGAGTGCTAATGATAAGGGCGACCCAAGGGGTTTTCAAGAGCCATGGGTGCAATTCATGGCATTTTGGGTGTTCTGGCGCGGCCGGATCAGGGCCAAACTGGCCAAAAATGTCTGCATCGCTCAGAAGTGGGACAGGAAGCCCCCATCGATCGTGAGCGTCTGCCCGGTGATGTAGGTGGCTGCGCCGCTGGCCAGAAAGACGGCGGCGCCGGCCACTTCGTGCGGTTGGCCCCAGCGCCCCAACGAGGTGCGTTTGTCCAGCCAGGACTGGATTTGAGGATCGGACACCATGTTGGCATTCGCTTCGGTGCTGAAGAAGCCGGGCGCTATGGCGTTGACACGGATGCCATCTGGACCCAACTCGGCAGCGAGCGCGCGGGTCATGGCGTCGAGCGCGCCCTTGCTGGTGGTGTAGGCAGCGTCTCCGGCTCGTGCGATGGGGCCGGCGATGGATGTGATGTTGATGATGCAGCCACTTCCTTGCGCCCGCATGGGCCGAGCCGCTTCCCGGCACAGGTGCCAGGCGGCAATCAGGTTGGTTTCCAGCAGCTCGCGCAATGCGGCCGAGGGCAGTTGCTCAAGCGGCTCCCGGCGCCGTTGCCCTGCGTTGTTGATCAGGATGTCCAGGCGACCGCTTTGTTTGAGCAGGGTTTCCAAAGCTGCGCTGCTGAGCCCGGGGTCGGTGAGGTCCACCGGCAGAGGGTGCACAGAGCCCCCGTGGACCCGGCAGTGTTCCTGGATGCATTCTGCGGCGGCCTGCAGGGCGTCGAGATCCCGTCCACCCAGCCATACTTGTGCGCCATGGTTGGCCAGCGCACGCGCCATTTCGAACCCCAGTCCTCGCGAGGCACCCGTGACCAGAGCCACCTGGTTCTTCAAGGAAAAAAGAGGATGAGGTGGGGCAGGGCGGTCGGTCGAATTCATGGGCTTTGGGCCCGTCCGGACCCCATGCAGGCGCAGCTGACGCGCGGTCTTACCCTCTAAAAAAGGGGTCCGGCGCTTGACTCTAACGCAACAGCGAAATGGGCATGCAAATCGCCTCGCTCTGGCCTTCTATCTGGACCGTTTTGTGATCGCCGTGTTCATGCGCCGAAGGGATTTACAGCGAAAGCTCTGCCATGGACGAAAGCGGGAAGTCCAGCTCGGGTTCCAGCCCTTCAAAAGGCAAGGTGAAAAAGAAGGTGCAGCCTTCTCCAGGCGAGGTCTCGGCCCAGATGCGTCCGCTGTGGCGCTCAATGATGCGCTGGGACAGCGCGAGTCCGGTGCCAGTGCCCTCGAAGTCCATGGAGTGGTGTTGACGCTGGAACATGACAAACAGGTTGTGCGCTTTTTCCAGATCAAATCCGACACCGTTGTCATGCACGAAGAAGGTCCGCCCGCCCACCGGATTGACTTTCCAGCCCACCTCGATGCGAGCCTGTTCGCGGGTTCGGGTGTATTTGACTGAGTTGCTGAGCAGGTTGCCCCAAGCCTGTGCCAGCAGCATGGCGTCGCCCCGTACCACAGGCAGGTCTTCTTCGATGACCCATTCGATGGCACGGTCGGGATTTTCCACCTTCAAGTGTGCGATGACGCCATCCAGCAAGGGGGCCAGCGGCACGGGCTGGGTTTCGATGCTGACCCGGCCCAGGCGTGCGTATTCCAGCAAGCCCTCGATCATGTGGCTCATGCGCTTGCTGGCTTTGGCGGTGGAACTCAGGTACTGCAGGGTGAGCCGGTCGGAAGTCTCCCCGAGTTGCTCCTGGAGCAGGCTCACAAAGCTGGAAATGTGGCGCAAAGGCGCGCGGAGGTCGTGAGACACCATGTGCGAAAACACGTCCAGATCTTTGTTGGCGGCAACCAGCTGCTGCGTGCGCTCGGCCACCCGCTTTTCCAGCTCTTTGTTGAGGTCGTTCATGACGTCCTCCAGGCTCTTCGCCGCCGTCATGTCGCGTGTGATGGCCGACAGGCCTTGCAACTCACCGGTTTCATTGCGCAAGGCCGTCAACACCGTGTGTGCCCAAAAGCGCGAGCCATCGTCGCGCAGGCGCCAACCGCGTGTTTCCCATTGACCGTGGGTCTTGGCCAGGCGAAGCACTTGGGCGGGATCGACCTCGTCTTCCCCGGCGTTGCCCGTGGCCAACAGGTTTTGGTAGGGGCGCCCCAGCATCTGCAGGCGGGTGTGGCCATGCAGGCGCTGTGCGCTTTCGGTCCATTCGGTCACCGCACCACCTTCGTCTACAAAGTAGATGCAGTGGTCCTGGATGGCGTCCACCATCAGCCGGTACCGCTGCTCACTCTGAAAGAGCTCGGCGCTGCGTTCACGAACCCGTTCTTCCAGATCGCGGTTGGCCTCCAGAACAAACTCTTCGGTGCGGCGGTGTTCGGTGACGTCTCGCACTTCGATGAAGATGCCCTCGACCGAGTCGCCTTGAAAGTCCGGGATGTAGCGGATTTCAAATGCGCTGCAACTCCCGTCCTTGTTCTCACGCTGGGTCTCAAACACTTGGAGCTTCCCACTTAGTGTCTCTGCCACGTGGGGCAAGATCTCGGGCATCAGTTCCGGCAATACAACGTCGCTCAGATGCGTGCCAATGAGTTCGCCGGAACGCCTTCCGTATCGCTCAGCGTGTGCGGCATTCGAGAATCGGCAAATCAAATCCTTGTCGTAATAGGCTAGGCGTGTTGTCAGGTGGTCGGTGAAGCTCTGAAGCAGCCCGTCATCTCTCTGCGTTTCTTTCGGGCGGTCTGGCTGCTCCGTGAGAGGTACAACGGATGCGTTGCAGCGCAAAAGCTTTCCGTTGGAATCTCGGACCGCTGTCGACCACAGCAAGGCGGGCCATCGATAGCCATCGCTGTGAAGCAAATCGATCTCTATCGACGCCAGGTCTTCCGATCCGAGCAAATCCCTCAACGACGGCTGCATCCCGCCGTGCGAGATCAGGCTCGTTAAGGCGTCCACGTCCATGGTGCTCATGAGTGTTTCACGGTCGTAGCCCAACCAGTCGAGCAGCGTCTGGTTGATGTCGATCAGCTTGAGGTCTGCATCCATGGTCAGATGCCCGCAAGGTGCGTGGTCAAAGCGTTGTTGGGCCAGTTTTAGCTGGGATTGCAGGTCTTGGGTGCGCATGGCCACCAGGCGGTCGAGTTCCTGGCTTGTGGCCGGGCTGGCTTCTGGGCAGGCGTTGTGTTCCATGATCGGTCGGACTCCAGGTCGTTGCAGGCAGATTGGGAAGGTCTGTGCATTTCTTATCGGACGCCTGGGCCAAAAATTCAGGATTGTTTTGGGGATGTGCTCATGTGGGCCGCCTGATCGACGAGGGGGAAAAAAAATGCCCCAGCGCATTTGCACAGGGGCATTTTTTGAAAGTGAGCGCATGCACACCTGTTTAGCTCGCCTATTTGGGTGCTGAACAACCGTCGCTAAAGCGGCAACGCTGCCGGCATGTCCACCAGACGAGGCGCTTGTCTTACTTCAGACCGGCAGCCGCTCGCAGCACCGCTGCCTTGTCGGTGCGCTCCCAGGTGAATTCGGGTTCTTCGCGCCCGAAGTGACCATAGGCCGCTGTCTTTTCGTAGATGGGGCGCAGCAGATCCAGCATCTGGATGATGCCCTTGGGACGAAGGTCGAAGTGTTCATTGACCAGCGCTGCGATTTTTTCATCCGGAATCACGCCAGTGCCTTCGGTGTAGACCGTGATGTTCATGGGCTGGGCCACGCCGATGGCATAGGCCACTTGCACTTGACACTGGCGGGCCAGCCCTGCGGCGACCACGTTTTTCGCCACATAGCGAGCTGCGTATGCAGCTGACCGGTCCACCTTGCTGGGGTCTTTTCCGCTGAAGGCTCCGCCGCCGTGAGGGCAGGCGCCGCCGTAGGTGTCCACAATGATCTTGCGTCCCGTCAGGCCGCAATCCCCCTGGGGGCCACCAACGACAAATCGGCCGGTGGGGTTGATCAGGTAGCGGGTGTTTTGCAGCCACTCTTTGGGCAGCACCGGCTTGATCAATTCTTCAATGATGGCTTCGTTGAACGAGGCCTTCATCTTGGTCGCCGTTTCCGACTGGTCGGGCGTGTGCTGCGTCGACAGCACCACGGTGTCGATGCTGTGGGGCTTGCCGTCCACATAACGCATCGTCACCTGGCTCTTGGCGTCGGGGCGCAGGAAAGGCAGGCGGCCGTCTTTGCGCAACTGCGCCTGGCGTTCCACCAGGCGGTGGGCGTAGTAAATGGGCGCGGGCATGAGCTCGGGCGTCTCATCGCACGCGTAGCCAAACATCAGGCCTTGATCGCCAGCCCCGGTGTTGAGGTGGTCGTCCGACGCATGATCCACCCCTTGGGCGATGTCATTGCTCTGCTTGTCGTAGCAGACCATGACAGCGCAGCCCTTGTAGTCGATCCCGTAGGTGGTGTCGTCGTAGCCGATTCGCTTGATCGTGTCGCGAGCGACCTGAATGTAGTCGACATGGGCGTTGGTGGTGATTTCACCCGCCAAAACGACCAGCCCGGTGTTGCACAGCGTTTCGGCAGCCACACGGCTCAGGGGGTCTTGTTTGAAAATCGCATCCAGGATCGCATCGGAAATCTGGTCAGACACCTTGTCGGGGTGGCCTTCAGAGACGGATTCGGATGTAAAAAGAAAATCGTTCGCCATGTAGATAAACTCCAAGTAGGTTGTTCGGCGTTGCCGGCCTGTCGGAGTTCGGCGAACGCTTTAGCGGAATTTATGAATCGCCCCGCAATTAGTTCAGTAACTCGGCGATGTCGGTATTTTAGAACATCGACTCGCTCAGCCTGTCGATTATCTGTCTGTCGGGGTGCCGCCCCGTGCCTTGAGTCCTTTGCTTTTTACTTGCCGTGACTGTCTTTATTCAGCTGATTTTTCGCCTCCTGTCCGTCCTGCCCTTGCCGGTGTTGCACGCGGGTGGCTGGCTGATGGGCTGGGCCAGTTTTGTCTTGTCGGGCCGTTACCGGCGTCGGTTGCTGGCCAATGCGCGCCAGGCTGGGTTGTCCCTGCGCACCGCGCTGGTTTCGGTCGGTGAGTCCGGCAAGATGGTGGCCGAAACCCCTCGCCTGTGGCTGGGCAAGCCCATGAGGATGGGCTGGGAAGGGGCGTCGGTCGTGGAGTCCGCTTTGACGCATGGCTCAGGCGTGTTGTTCCTGACACCGCATCTGGGCTGCTTTGAAATCACGGCACAGGCCCTGGCGCAGCGCTTTGGCGAGCGCATGCCCATCACCGTGTTGTTTCGCCCTTCTCGGCAGCCAGCACTTCGGGATCTGGTGGCAACGGCCCGCGAGCGCCCCCATCTGTTCACCGCACCCACCACCCTGGCAGGCGTCAAGCAGCTCATCAAGGCGCTCAAAAGCCAGCAGGCGGTCGGCCTGTTGCCCGATCAGGTCCCGCCGGCGGGCCAAGGGGTGTGGGCGCCATTCTTCGGCCGCGAGGCCTACACCATGACGCTGTCAGCACGGCTGGCCCAAACGGCAGGTGTGCAGCTGGTCCTGATCTGGGGTGAGCGCCTGTCCTGGGGGCGAGGGTACCTGGTTCATGTGCGCCCTTGCCCCGTTGAGGGTGGCCTGAGCCGCGATCCCTTGATCGCTGCGACCCAGATCAACCAGGCCATGGAGGCCTTGGTGAGAGAATGCCCGGCCCAGTACATCTGGTCCTACGACCGCTACAAGACACCCCATGGACTGGCCGCAACCGACGCTGGCACTGCCCGCAGCCTGATCGACCGACCCGTCCCACCCGATTTGCATGCCGACGACACCTGAAAAACCCGCTGTGCCCCGTGCGCGAACCAACTGGACCGGCCGCCTGGCGGTCAGCACCATGCACGCACTGGCCCTGCTGCCTTTGTCCTGGGTGCGTGGCCTCGGTTGGTTTGTGGGGCAACTGCTGCACCTGCTCGCCGGCAAACGCCGGCGCATTGCCCAGACCAACTGGGCGCTGTGTTTTCCCGAGCAGACAGCGGCCGAGTGCCGTGGGGCGGTGCGCAGGCATTTTGTGGTATTCGCACAATCCTGGCTTGACCGCGGCTGGATATGGGGAGCAGATGAAGCCAGGGTGCGCTCGCGCATCAAACTGACGGGCGACCTGGAGGCCTTGTCTGCCGAGGGCGCGGTGGCCATTTTTGCGCCCCATTTCGTGGGGTTGGACGCGGGTGGCGCGGCGCTCTCGCTGGGGTTTTCGCGCCGCTTCATCAGTTTGTACGCCCGGCAACGCAATGTGGCCATAGACCAATGGGTGCGGGCCGGCCGCCTTAAATACGGATCGGTGCGTCTCGTCGAGAAACACGAAAGCTTGCGGAGCTTGGTGCAGGCGTTGCGATCAGGCGAGGCCTTGTACCTCTTGCCCGATATGGATCTCGGCCCAAACGATTCGGTATTTGTGCCGTTCTTTGGCGTTCCGGCTGCCACGGTGCCCACCTTGCCACGCCTTGCGCAGCTGGGCCGGGCCCGTGTGGTTCCCGTCATCAGCAAGATCACACCAGATGGCTACGAGGTCACCGTTTTACCGGCCTGGACCGATTACCCGACAGGCGATCCTGTTGCCGATACGGCGTTCATGAACCAGCGCCTGGAAGAAATGATCGCCACCATGCCCGAGCAGTATTACTGGGTCCACAAGCGCTTCAAGACCCGGCCGACCGGCGAACAATCGTTTTACAAGGTCTGAGGCGGGGCTTCAATCGAGTGAAGGGGGCTCTTCTTCGTCGTAGACCACCGAGGGAGCGGGCGCCGCGTATTCCCCATGCGTCCAATCCCACAAAAGGCGTGCCACCTCGTCCAGCCCCTGCTTTTTGAGCGCCGAGAACAAACGCGCTTCGCCGCCGCCGCTTTGCAGCTGCGCGATCGACAAGGCCTTGTTGGCCTCAGCGCGGGTGAGCTTGTCGGACTTGGTGAGCAAAATCAAAAAATTCAATCCGTCGGCCACGCGCGGGCGAATGACGTCAAGCAAAATTTCGTCCAGCTCGGTCAGCCCCAGGCGAGGGTCGCAGAGCAATACCACCGCCTTCAGGTTTTTGCGGGTGAGCAAATAGTTGCCCATCACGCGCTGCCAACGCAGCTTGGCCTCGCGTGGCACAGCCGCATAGCCATAGCCCGGCAAATCGGCCAGCACTGCGTCGGTTACACCCTGTTTGCCCAGTGAAAACAGGTTGATGCTTTGGGTGCGCCCCGGTGTTTTGGAGGCATACGCGAGCCGCTTTTGCTGTGTCATCGTGTTGATGCACGTCGACTTGCCCGCATTGGAGCGCCCCACAAAAGCGACCTCTGGAACATCGAGATCGGGCAAGAACTCCAATTTGGGCGCGGTGGTGAGAAAGCGGGCTGTATGCAACCAGCCGTGGAGTGCCTTGATTTCAGGCTGAAGGGGCACATCGCCTCCGCTTTCGGCCTCAAAAGAGGGCGCGGACTGGGCTGCTGAGAGCTGAGCGGAGGGGTCGGGGACGGTATTTTTGGGGGATGACATTGGGGGTTCCTGTGGGCCATTGTAAAATCGTTTGGTTAATGGTCTGAAAGAGTCTTCAGAAGACCGCGTGTTTCTTCTCCAAACCGATGCGTCGTCGCCGACGCCGCCCCCGACATGAAATTGCCCGTCTCCCTTTTCTGCGCCATTGCCGCTGCTGCCAGCCTGTCTTTCAGCGCCCACGCTGAGACGGCCAAGACCGAAGCTGCCAAGCCCGATCTGGGCAAGGGTTCTGCCTCGTATGGCCAAGTGTGTGTGGCCTGCCACGCCGCCGACGGCAACTCGACCACCCCCGAGAACCCCAAGCTCGCCGCGCAGCATCCCGAATACCTCGCCAAGCAGCTGATGGAATTCAAGTCGGGCAAGCGCGACAACGCCATCATGAAGGGCTTTGCTTCGAGTCTGTCCGATGAGGACATGAACAACATGGCCTTCTGGCTTGCCGATCAGAAAGCCAAAGAAGGCTTTGCCACCGACAAAGACTTGGTTCGTCTGGGCGAGCGCATCTACCGAGGTGGCATAGCCGATCGCCAGGTCGCCGCTTGCGCCGGCTGCCACAGCCCCAACGGTGCCGGTATTCCTGCGCAGTACCCCCGCCTGGCTGGCCAGCATGCCACCTATACCGTCAACCAGCTGAATGCATTTCGCTCGGGCGTTCGCAAGAACAGCGTCCAGATGACTGGGGTTGCCGCCAAAATGAACGATCGTGAGATCAAAGCGGTATCGGACTACATCGCAGGCCTGCGCTGAGTGTCATGGCCTTTCTCCCCGGTCAGCCTGGGGATATAAGCCATCGTTAATATTTGACGGCACAATACGGTTTGGTGATATTCATTGAACCGCTGAGCCAAGTGAGCATCACATCAGGGCGTGTTCTGGGTTATCCAGACCCGCCCTGTTTGTTTTTTTGAAGCCCCCATGACCGTTTCCACTGAAGGCTGGCAACTCCAGACCGGCTCCCGCCTGGCCAAGCAGCTGGTCGAGTTGCTATCGTCCATGCGATTCGCCATCTCCCTGTTGTCGGTGATTTGCATCGCATCCGTCATTGGTACGGTGGTCAAGCAACACGAGCCGGCCAACAATTACGTGAACCAGTTTGGTCCGTTCTGGGCCGACGTATTCAGCGCCGCCGGCCTTTTTTCCGTTTACAGCGCATGGTGGTTTCTGCTGATCCTGGCTTTTCTGGTGATCAGCACCAGCCTGTGCATCACCCGCAACACCCCGAAAATCTTCAGCGACTTCAAGGCGTTCAAGGAGAATATTCGCGAGCAGAGCCTGAAATCCTTCCCAAACCGGGCGGAAAACACCCTGAGCGAAGGACCTGAGGCCGCCGCCAACCGGATGGGGCAGCAATTGCTGGGCTCTGGCTGGAAGGTGAAGTTGCAATCGCGGGAGACTTCTGCAGGCCTGGGCTGGATGGTGGCGGCCAAGAAGGGCGTGGCCAACAAGATCGGGTATCTGGCCGCCCACAGTGCCATTGTGCTGGTGTGTATCGGTGGGTTGCTGGACGGCGATCTCGTCGTTCGGGCTGAAATGTGGTTCAACGGGAAAACCCCTTTCACCGGTGGCGGATTGATCGCCGATGTTCCAGCCGAGCATCGTTTGTCACCGACGAATCCGACCTTCAGGGGCAACCTGCTGGTGACCGAAGGTACCAGCTCCAGCACCGCCATCCTGGCCCAGCCCACAGGGGTATTGCTGCAGGATTTGCCCTTCTCTGTTGAACTGAAGAAATTCATCGTGGAATACTACGAAACGGGTATGCCACGCCTGTTTGCCAGCGACATCGTCATCCACGATCGCGAAACCGGTGAGCAGTTTCCGACACGCGTGGAAGTGAACCACCCAGCGAGCTACAAAGGCATCAACATCTACCAGTCGAGCTTTGACGATGGTGGCTCCAAGGTCACGCTGCAAGCATTGCCTATCAATGGGGCGGTTCGTCCCTTCGACATCTCGGGTGTGATCGGTGGCAGCGCGCCTTTGAGCAACGGTGACCAAAAACTCACCTTGGAATTCACCGCTCTGCGCGTGATCAACGTGGAGAACTTTGCAGGTCGGGAGTCGGGCACCGATGTGCGCAGCGTTGATTTGCGCAGCGCCATCGAAAGCCGCTTGGGCTCGGGTCACAAGACCGTCACCGAAAAAACTTTGCTTAACGTGGGGCCCAGCATCAGCTACAAGTTGCGTGACGCCGCTGGCCAGGCGGTCGAGTACCACAACTACATGTTGCCGATGGAGCTTGATGGTGCCCGCATGTACTTGCTGGGCATGCGCGACACCCCTTCAGAGCCTTTCCGGTACTTGCGCATCCCGGCCGATGACCAAGACAGCCTCGATGGTTTTATTCGCCTGCGCGCGGCGTTGGCCGATCCCGACATGCGGGCTGAGGCGATCAGTCGCTATGCCGCTGTGGCAGTCGAGGCCAACCGCCCGGAGTTGATTGAGGCCTTGAAAGGCTCTGCGGGGCGTGCGCTGGGCTTGTTCGCCGGAGCAGAAACTGATGCCTTGCCGAAACCTGCGGCGGGTGAGCCCGCGATCAAAGGTGGCCTGCAGGCTGTGTCGACTTTCCTGGAGGTCAACGTGCCAGAGGCCGAGCGTGAGCGCGCGAGCGATGTGCTGGTGCGCATTCTCAATGGCACTTTGTTCGAGTTGTTGCAGCTCAGCCGTGAAAAAGCGGGCCTGGCGCCGTTGGAGCGTGGAGAAGACACCCAACGGTTCATGACCCTGTCTGTCATGGGTCTGAGTGACGCGTTCTTGTACCCCGCCCCGATGGCGTTCGGATTGAAGGACTTCACCCATATCCAGGCGAGCGTATTTCAAGTGGCCCGTGCGCCCGGTCAGACGATCGTGTATCTGGGCTGTGGATTCCTGATCCTCGGCGTGTTTGCCATGCTGTATGTGCGTGAGCGTCGGGTGTGGGTCTGGCTCACACCGACTGCGGATGGATCGGGATCGAGCGCAACCATGGCCTTGTCGTCCAACCGCAAGACCATGGAATCCGACCAGGAGTTTGATGTGTTGAAAACCCAATTGCTGAAGGTGTCCCCATGAGTACCGTCGCCCAAACCATAGAACTGAAGCGTAGCCGGTCGGGCGATCGCTTGTCGCCCGGCTATTTCGCCAGCCGCAACGTGTGGGACTGGGTGTTTGCCGCCCTGGTCGTGGTGGGGGCTGCGGCCGCCTTTGGGCTGTATGGCGGGTCGATGGATGTCTACGAAAAAGGCATTCTGATGGGGGCGGTGCCCTCGGTGATCTTGCTGGGCTGGTTCTGGCGGCCCTTGCGCCTTCTGATGGTGGGCGTAACGATTTTGTCGTTGATCGGAATATCGCTCTACCAGACGCCCGAAGGTGCCGCTGACCTCGCCCGCGCCGACCACGTTTTTTTGTTGAAATACTTTCTCTCCAGCCAGTCGGCCATTCTTTGGATGAGCGTGCTGTTTTTCATGAGCACGCTGTTTTACTGGATCGGAATGGCGACGCGGGCGGGGAGTGCGTTCGAAGGGATTGGCTCCCGTCTCGCCTGGGCCGCCGTGACCCTGGCCCTGGTGGGCACGATGGTGCGCTGGTATGAGAGTCACCAGATTGGCGTAGGCATCGGGCACATTCCAGTGAGCAACCTCTACGAAGTGTTCGTGTTGTTTTGCTGGCTGACGGCGACGTTCTACCTCTACTACGAAGATCACTATCAGACCCGATCGATGGGTGCCTTTGTGATGCTGGTGGTGAGCGCTGCCGTGGGCTTTTTGCTCTGGTACACCGTTGTGCGCGAAGCGCATCAAATTCAGCCACTGGTGCCTGCGCTGCAAAGTTGGTGGATGAAACTGCATGTGCCTGCCAACTTTATCGGCTATGGCACGTTTGCCATCGCGGCCATGCTGGCCTTTGCCTATCTGATCAAACAGAGCGCCTCCGAGAGCCGCTGGTACAAGCTGGCGCCACTGTGGATCCTCGGACTGGTGTTGTGTTTCGAGCCCATCGTCTTCCGAACCTCTGCAGCCGAAAAAGGCAGCAGCTACTGGTTTGTTTACTTCGGTATTTCGTTGTTGATCGTGGGTGGCATCATGTTTGGGCGTCGCCGCATCGCCGAGCGCTTGCCTACGTTTGAAGTGCTCGACGATGTGATGTACAAGGCCATCGCCGTCGGCTTTGCTTTTTTCACCATCGCCACCGTGCTGGGCGCGTTCTGGGCAGCAGAAGCATGGGGTGGCTACTGGAGCTGGGACCCCAAGGAAACCTGGGCGCTCATCGTCTGGCTCAACTATGCTGCCTGGCTCCACATGCGTTTGATGAAGGGCCTCAGGGGAACAGTGGCGGCTTGGTGGGCATTGACAGGCCTGGTGATCACGACCTTTGCCTTCCTGGGGGTGAACATGTTTCTTTCGGGCTTGCACAGCTACGGAGAGCTGTGAACTTGGTGCCGCGTGACCCTGTGCGCCTTGGGGTGGCGAGGCTCAACCCTTCCGGGAGCCAGGGAACCCTGTAAGAATGCGCCGAGTCTCACGACCCATTGAGACAATCGGAGCATTTGATGATCATCCGCACGCAAGATTCGGGGTTCGTTCACCCTACGCCAAGCGACATCACGTCGCCAGCACAATACCTTGGTCGCCGCGCCTGGCTGCAATCGCTGGCCTTGGGTGCTGGCGGAGCCGCTTTGGCCGGTTGGGCAGCCCGCGATGCCTGGGCACTCGCACCAATTCCGGGGCGACTGCAGGCATTGCAAGCTTCGGCGTCAAAGCTTGCAGGGGCGCAAACCGTTGAGAAGCTCACCTCTTATCAGGATGCTTCCAGCTACAACAACTACTACGAGTTCAGCACCGACAAGGCACAGCCTGCCGCTTTGTCCGCTGGCCTGCAGACCCATCCATGGACGGTCCAGGTCGAGGGCTTGGTGAACAAGCCGAAAACCTTCGACATCGATTCTCTGCTCAAACTCAGCGCCATGGAAGAGCGGGTATACCGCCTGCGATGTGTTGAGGGATGGTCCATGGTCATCCCCTGGGTGGGCTACTCCCTGGCCGCACTGATCAAGGAGGTGCAGCCTCAGACCAGCGCGAAGTATGTGGAGTTTGTCACGCTTGCTGATCCCAAAGTGATGCCGGGGTTGCGCAGCGGCGTTCTTGATTGGCCTTACACCGAGGGACTCAGGCTGGACGAGGCCATGCACCCGTTGACCTTGCTGGCTTTTGGCATGTACGGCGAAGTCTTGCCCAACCAGAATGGCGCGCCCGTGCGGCTTGTGGTTCCCTGGAAGTATGGGTTCAAGTCGGCCAAGTCGCTGATCAAGATCCGATTCACGGATAAACAGCCTGCCACCGCCTGGAACAAGGCGGCAGCCCAAGAGTACGGGTTCTACTCCAACGTGAACCCCGACGTTTCCCATCCCCGCTGGAGCCAGGCCACGGAGCGCCGCATCGGTGAAGAAGGGGGCTTGCTGGCCCGGCGTCGCAAGACGTTGATGTTCAACGGGTATGAAGCACAGGTGGGGCAGTTGTATTCGGGCATGGATCTTCGGAAGCTCTTCTGATGTTTTCCCGGCCCAGCGCAGTACCTTTGCGGACTTCGCTGAAGGCCAATGGGGTGCGTTGGCGCGCAAGTACCCATCAGACCCTGATGAGCCCTTGGGCGCGCCCGGTCGTATTTTTCTTGCTGTGCCTGCCTTTGGCGTGGTTGATCTGGGCCGTGTACCACGACCAATTGGGGGCCAATCCTGCAGAGGCTCTGATCCGGTCCTTGGGCGATTGGACCTTGCGAGCACTCGTCCTCGTGATGGCCATCACACCACTGCGTGTGACGCTGGGACTGTCCGCTCTGGCCCGGTGGCGGCGCATGGTGGGGCTGTTTGTATTTTTCTATGCCAGCCTGCATCTCACTGCCTACGCCTGGTTTGACATGGGTTTTGTCTGGGGAGAAGTCCTGACCGATGTGATCAAGCGGCCCTTCATCCTCGTGGGCATGTTGTCCTGGTGCTTGTTGCTTCTTTTGGCGCTGACTTCATTCAACCGGGCCATTCGCTCGATGGGTGCTCGGCGGTGGCAATTGTTGCATCGCTGCATCTATGCGGTTTGCGCCTTGGCTGTCCTGCATTTCTTCTGGATGCGAGCTGGCAAGAATGACTTCGCTGAAGTGGTGGTTTACGCAGCGCTGCTGGGCACGCTGCTGGGCTGGCGAGCTTGGCGCCGCTTCACCACGCGTCCATCTCCAAGGCCAAAGTCCTGAGCCGGCGACCAGGCAACGGGCCGCTCAGGGGTAGATTCCTTCGCCGGAGGACATGGCAAACGGAAGCAAGGCAGGTGCAGCGGTTCCGGTTGTTGTGCCCTGGAAGCGCGATCAAAGTGGAAGGGGATACGCGCTGCATGCCGGCCGCCCGAAGCCCTTTGCCGTCAACTTGACGGTTGGGCGGGTGTTTTGTCGGCCGGCTTGGAGGTATCTGGAGGCGCGGGCTTGGATGGCACACTTTGAGGCGTTGCCGGAGGCAGAAACAATGGGCCTTTTTGTCCACATGCCGACACCAGCAACCCAGCGGCCAGCATGGCAGTTGCGCCGGCCAATCTACCCAAGGTGGGCAGAGCGCCTAGAATTCCAGATGTATTGATCATGGTGGCATTGTAATGACCGACAACGAATATTTAAACCAAGCTGAGTCCCTGCTGGGAGCCGTCGAGAGCGCCTGCGACCGCATCAATGATGCGACAGATGCCGACATCGACAACCAGCGGGTCGGCGGCATGATCACCCTGGTCTTTGCCAATGGCAGTCAGATCATCGTGAATCTGCAAAAACCCCTGCAGGAAGTCTGGATGGCCGCGCGGGCGGGGGGCTTCCACTACCGCTGCGAAGCCGATGGGCGTTGGATGGACACCAAGGGCCAAGGTGAATTTTTCCAACACCTGACCCAGTTTTCCAGTGAGCAATCGGGCTTGGCCCTGAAATTCAATTCCTGAACAAATCCAGGATGCTGCGCCGGTCTTCGGTCGTGGCGGGCGCGATGGCCTCTGCGCCGACACCTTCGCCCTCAGGCACCGCGCCTGGCCATGGGTCCTGCAGCCCCAAGCCTTGCACACCGCGGCTGGGGCCAAATTCCTCGTAGTACCAGTCACCTCCGACGCGGATGACCCCTGCTGGCGGCGTGACCTCCTGAACGGGAACGCCCTTGAGCGCTTCTTGCATGTAGGCGATCCAGATGGGCAAACTCAAGCCGCCACCTGTCTCGCGGCTGCCCAGGTTGCGGGGTGTGTCGTAACCGACCCACGCTGCTGCCACCACCGTGGGCTGATAGCCCACAAACCAAGCGTCAACCGAATCGTTTGTGGTGCCGGTCTTGCCATACAGGTCGGGTCGCTTGAGTGTGCCTTGTGCTCTGGCCGCGGTTCCCGTGCGGGTTATTTCCTGCAGCAGGCTGCTCATCACGAAAGCATTGCGCTCGTCGATCACATGGTGGGCCGGATCGAGCGCTGGTTCTGGTGCTTCATACAGGACGTGGCCACGTTGTTCGACCACACGGGTGATCAACCTCGGCTCAACGCGGTAGCCCCCATTGGCGAACACCGCATAGCCAGTCGCCATCTGAATTGGCGTTACCGAGCCAGCTCCCAATGCCATCGTCAGGTAGGGGGGATGCCGCTCAGGCGGGAACCCAAACCGGCTCACCCACTGCTGGGCGCTCTGAGTCCCAACCAACTGCAGCACACGAATCGACACCATGTTCTTGGATTTGGCCAACGCGCGGCGTACCGACATTGGTCCTTCGAACCGACCGTCGTAGTTCTTGGGCTCCCAAGGCTTGCCGCCTGTTTCCGCTGCGCTGTAGAACAATGGTGCATCGTTGACCACCGTGGTTGTTTTCAAGCCCTTTTCCAGGGCAGCAGAATAAATGAAAGGCTTGAAGCTGGAACCCGGTTGACGCCAAGCTTGGGTCACATGGTTGAACTTGTTTTTCTGGAAGTCAAATCCACCGACCAGCGCGCGCACCGCCCCACTTCGCGGGTCCATAGCGACGAATGCCGATTCGACTTCGGGCAGCTGACTGATCCGCCACGCATTTTCGCTTAGCTTGACTACCCGGATCACCGCGCCGGGCCTGATCTGCACGTTGGCTCCAGCCTTTGCGGCCAGTCCCGATTGCGCGGGCCGCAAGCCATCGCCCGTGATGGTGAAGGTTTCGCCATCTTGCCGAATGGCAACAACCTGGCGAGGGGATGCCTCAAGAACCAGGGCAGAGAGCAGATCGCCGTTGTCCGGGTGTTCGCTCAGCGCATCGTCGATGGCCTCGTCAAGAGCTGCCTTCTCTTCGGGCAGCTTGATATAAGCCTCTGGACCGCGGTATCGCTGACGGGTCTCAAAGTCGAGAATGCCTTCGCGCACCGCCTTGTAGGCCGCACGCTGTTCGTTTGAGCGCAATGTTGTCGTCACCGTCAGTCCGCGTGTGTACGCTTCGTCGCCATATTGCAACACCATGGACTGCCGCACCATCTCGGCCACGTAGTCCGCTGGCACCAGGTCTTTGCTGCCTGTTGCACGCAGTTTGAGCTCTTCTTTGCTGGCTGCAGCAGCCTCATCTGACGAGATAAAGCCGTTCTCCAACATGCGTTGAATGATGTAGAGCTGGCGCTCCCTGGCGCGTTTGGGGTTGGAGATGGGGTTGTAAGCCGACGGGGCCTTGGGGAGTCCGGCCAACATGGCGGCTTCGGCGATGGTCACATCCCGAAGGGGCTTGCCAAAGTAGGTTTGTGAGGCTGTTGAGAAGCCGTACGCACGCTGCCCCAGGAAGATCTGATTCATGTAGATCTCAAGAATTTGTTCCTTGGTCAGCATGTGTTCCAGCTTGAAGGTCAGCAAAACCTCGTAGATCTTGCGCGTGTAGCTTTTCTCGGCCGACAAGTAAACGTTGCGCGCGACCTGCATGGTGATGGTTGATGCTCCTTGGCTTTTCGCCCGCCCCAGATTGGCCAATGCTGCGCGAAGCATGCCTCGGTAGTCCACACCGCTGTGCTCAAAAAAACGAGAGTCCTCGATCGCCAGGACCGCGTTTTTCATCACCTCCGGAATCTCCTTGATCGGGAGCAGGTTGCGACGTTCCTCGCCAAATTCTCCGATCAGTTGCCCGTCCGCTGTCAGCACGCGCAGTGGAAGTTTGGGCCTGTAGTCGGCCAAGTCCCCGACGTCTGGCAGGTTTG
The DNA here is from genome assembly GCF_004795855.1 of Hydrogenophaga sp. PAMC20947. Taxonomy (NCBI): domain Bacteria; kingdom Pseudomonadati; phylum Pseudomonadota; class Betaproteobacteria; order Burkholderiales; family Comamonadaceae; genus Hydrogenophaga; species Hydrogenophaga sp. PAMC20947. Next base: position 2,733,202 of record NZ_CP039252.1, on the reverse strand, counting down.
GGTACGCCACAGCCAGAGCAATGCCCACCGCCAGCAAGACCGCTAAACCGCCGGCCAGAAAAAGGCCTGTGGTGGTAGCGAGTGCTTTGCCCAGCCAGATCAATGCGCCAGAGCGCTTCGGCGCGTCTGAGTCCTTGCTACGGGGGGCGGCTGTGTCTTTGGATGGCATGCAGTCAATCGTGTCTGAAGACCCCGATTATAAAAACGGGTGTTGTGTAGAGGGCAGTTCACCCCCGGTTGATTGTGAGTTGTTGTGTGCTCTGGACGCTTTCTGTAAGCCCGGCAGGCTTGGTGAATCCCAAATTGCGTATGCTTTTGACAACGTTTCGATTTGTCTCAATGACAATAATTCTTTGCTGCACAAGGGGCTTGCTGCTAGCATTCAAGTGAAGTCTTAAGTCTGGCGCAGCTAGCGCCGCTCATTTTTTGGGGGTCACCTTGATCTCATTGGGGTCGTTTTTCAGCCGTGATTCGGCTCCCTTGCTGGGCATTGATGTGAGTTCGTCGAGCGTCAAGCTCGTCGAGTTGAGCCGCAATCGATCCGGCGATCTGGTCTTGGAGCGTTGTGCTATCGAGCCGCTTGAGCGCGGCTGGATAACCGACGGCAACATCGAAAAATTCGATGAAGTCGCGGAAGCCGTGCGTCGTGTGGTCCGCAAGAGCGGCAGCAAGACCAAGAACGTAGCCATGGCACTGCCCGCTTCGGCGGTCATCACCAAAAAAATCATCCTGCCGGGCGGGCTGTCGGACAAAGAGCTCGAAGTGCAGGTGGAGTCAGAGGCCAATCAGTACATCCCGTTCTCTCTGGATGAGGTCAGTCTCGATTTTTGCGTGATCGGCCCAAGTGCCACCTCAGTGGGTGATGTCGAGGTTCTGATCGCGGCTTCGCGCAAGGAAAAGGTATCGGATCGGCAAGGTCTTGCCGAGGCAGCGGGTCTCAAGCCTGTGATCATGGATGTAGAGCCCTATGCCTCGCGTATGTCGGCTGGCCGAGTGATTGAAACCCTGCCAAACCAGGGCGTGGATTCCTTGGTGGCATTGTTTGAGGTCGGTGCGTTGACCACCAGCATGCAGGTCATGCGCAATGACGACGTTCTGTACGAGCGCGATCAAGCATTTGGTGGAGCTCAGCTTACCCAGTTGATCGTCCGCCAGTATGGTTTCTCTGTTGATGAAGCCGAGGCCAAAAAACGCTCTGGTGACCTGCCTGACGATTACAAATCGGCCGTGCTGAATCCGTTTATCGAAAGCATGGCTCAGGAAATCGGTCGGGCCTTGCAGTTTTTCTTCACCAGCACGCCCTACAACAAGGTGGACCACATTCTGTTGGCGGGCGGTAGCGCAGCTATTCCCGGTCTGACCGAAGGTGTAACCCACCAGACATCCTTTGCCTGCATGGTGATCAATCCATTCGATGGCATGGAGATGGCGTCCACGGTTCACTCACGCAAGATTGCCCGTGAAGCGCCTTCATACCTGACCTCCACAGGGTTGGCTTTGCGGAGGTTTTCCCAATGATTTTGATCAACCTATTGCCTCACCGCGAAGCCGCGCGTGAACGCCAGAAGAAGCAGTTCTACAGCCAGCTGCTGTCCTCTGCCGTGTTGGGCGGAATCATTTGCGGTGGTGTTTTCTTATGGTACCAAGGCCAGATAGACACCCAGAAAGGGCGCAATGCTCTTTTGAAAGATCGGACCGCATTGCTTGATGCCGAAATCAAAGATATTACGGGGCTTCAAGCAGAAATTGCATCCCTGCGTGCGCGGCAAATCGCAGTAGAGAACTTGCAGTCAGACCGAAATATGCCGGTTCACCTGCTGGACGAGTTGGTGAGTCGTTTACCAGATGGTATTTACCTCCGCACCATGAAGCAGGACGGTCAGTCTGTGCTGCTGACAGGCGTTGCTCAATCCCAGGAGCGGGTTTCCGAGTTGTTGCGGAACCTATCAGGTGAGCAGGCTTGGTTGCACAAGCCTGAGCTGGTTGAAATTGTTGCAGCGAATGCAGCTGTGTCCAGTCGAGAGCAGCGTCGGGTTTCGAATTTCACCATCCGGGTGACCCTGAATCGCCCCAAAGCCGCCGCCGCCGCAAGCTCGACCGGAGTGCAGCAGCCCATTGCGCCGGCTGTGCCGGGTTAAGCGAGAGCAAAAGCACATACTATGGCCCTATCCAATACTATGAACGTGGACTTCAAATCCATTCAAGAAAATCTGCAAAAGCAGTTTTCCGGATTGGATCCCAACGATCCCTCCGTTTGGCCTTCCCTTCCTCGAAATCTTCTGTATCTTGCAGTTTGTGTCGCGGTTATCGCTGGGCTCTGGTTTGCGTGGTTGAAGACAGTTGACGAAGAATTGCTCGCTGAGCAGGCCAGCGAGCAGGCGTTGCGAGTGGAATACCGCAAAAAATTGGTTCAAGCGGTGAACTTGGATGCACTGAAGAAGCAGCTTGTTCAAGTCCAGCAATACGTTACTCAACTGGAAAAACAGTTGCCCAGCAAGGCTGAAATGGATGCATTGCTGTCGGATATCAACCAGGCCGGTCTTGGGCGCAGTCTCCAGTTTGAACTCTTTCGTCCGGGAGATGTTTCTGTGAAAGAGTATTACGCTGAATTGCCCATTGCCGTTCGAGTGACAGGCGGCTACCACGATATTGGTCTTTTTGCTGCAGATATCGCCAGCTTGTCGCGCATTGTGACGCTGAATAATCTTTCCCTGTCTCCTGTGAAGGACCGAGATGGCATGCTGACGATGGATGGCACAGCCAAGACCTTCCGGTACCTGGATCAAGAAGAGATTGAAATGCAGCAGCAGGCTGCAAAAGCCAAAGCTGGCGATGGCAAAGGGGTCAAGCCATGATGAGCACAAGATTGCCTCACGGGAAGTTACTTCGTAGCTGCCTTTTCTTCACCTTCGCCCTGTTGCTGGGCGGTTGTGCAAGCTCAGAGCAAGAGGAGCTCACCTCCTGGATGCAAAGTGAGCGTGATGCGATAAAGCCCTCTGTTGAACCTATTCCTGAGCCATCCAAGTTTGAACCCTCCATCTATGGAGGTGAGTCGCTGGTTGAGCCATTCAGCAGTGAGAAGCTTGCCAGTATTTTGCGCAGCGGTCAGGCATTGCCGGCGGGAAAATCTGCATTGATAGAAGCGGAATTGAATCGACGCAAACAGCCGCTGGAGGCGTTTCCATTGGATACCATGAAGATGGTTGGGAGTATGAATCGAAAAGGTCAATTGGTGGCCTTGGTTAAGGTAGATCAGCTGCTATATAAGGTTGAGCCCGGTGCTTATTTGGGTCAAAACTACGGCCGTGTACTGAAAATTTCCGAAAATGAGCTGGCATTGCGGGAAGTGGTACAGGATGCCGCGGGCGAGTGGATTGAGCGCCCGGCAGCGTTGCAGTTACAAGAGGAAGCTATTAAATGAACAAGTCACACAACGTAATGGTTCAGAAAAAAGAGGCACAGAGAATGCGTCAACTATGTTTGGTGCTGGGTTTGTCGTTGGCTTCTTGGTCTGCCTTTGCGCAAAATGCTATTCAGACTTTGACCGGTAGCGTGCAGGGTGGATCTGAGGTGATTCGCATTGAAACGTCTGAGGCACTGACGGTTGCGCCGACTGGGTTTACCATTCAATCGCCAGCCCGCATTGCACTCGATTTTCCAGGCGTCATCAATGCCATGGGACGCAGCACCGTTGAGATCAATCAAGGGAATCTTCGCTCGGCCAATGTGGTTCAGGCAGGAGACCGCACACGGGTTGTGATCAACCTCAAGCAGCCGGCGGCCTATCAAGCCCGGCTGGAGGGGAAGACGGTGTTGCTGGTGATGGACCGTGTGGAGGTGACTTCGCAGAAACCTTCAGCTACAGCGATGTTTGCTGAAACGCAAAATCAGGGTACGGTGACGCTGAAAGATATCGACTTCCGGCTTGGTGCTGGCAACTCAGGTCGGGTTGTGGTCGATCTCGCAACGAGTCAGGTGGGCGTGGACATTCGCCAGCAGGGCAAGGACCTCGTGGTCGACTTCCTGCGGAGCTCCTTGCCAGAAGGTCTTCGTCGCAAGCTTGACGTGACTGACTTTGGCTCACCGGTTCAATCGATTGTGACGACCCAGGTCGGGGATCGGGTCCGCATGACGGTGACTCCAAAAGGCAATTGGGAGCACTCGGCATACCAAAGCGATAGTCAGTTTGTGCTTGAGGTGCGCGAGCGCAAGGTCGATGACTCCAAACTGACTCAAGGTCCGGGCTACAGCGGTGAGAAGCTGTCGTTGAATTTTCAGAACATCGAGATCCGCTCTTTGCTCCAGGTGATTGCCGATTTCACCAACTTCAACATTGTTACTTCAGACTCTGTGACCGGGGCGGTGACATTGCGTTTGAAAGACGTCCCTTGGGACCAGGCGTTGGACATCATTCTCCAGGCCAAAGGACTTGGGATGAGGAAGAGTGGCAACGTTCTCTGGATCGCGCCTCAAGACGAAATTGCGGCGAGGGAAAAGCAAGAACTGGAAGCCAAGGCTTCTCTGGAGACCTTGGAATCATTGCGAACCCAGAGCTTCCAGATGAATTATGCGAAAGCTGCCGATGTGGCCGCTCAGCTGACGGCTGGGGGGAATAGCACTTCCAGCGGCTCTTCGAGCGCTCGAATCCTGTCTGGGCGTGGGAGTGCAATAGCGGAATCGCGCACCAATCAGCTGTTCGTGACAGATGTTCCATCCAAGCTCGAACAGGTCCAGCAACTGATCTCCAAACTGGATATTCCGGTCAGACAGGTTTTGATAGAGGCTCGGATCGTTGAGGCCGATGACAGTTTTGGACGGTCCCTTGGCGTTCGCCTGGGTGGTAGTGATCTGCGTGGTGTGAGTGGAGGCGACGCGGGCTATGCGACCACAGGTGCAAACAGGGTTGCTTTTGGAGGCAGTTACGATGCCGTGTCCAGTACCACTGGGGAGTCGGCCAACACGCTCACCACAACCAACACCAGCTTTTTTAACCTCCCAGCAGTGGGATTTGGAAACGGCGTGAATCCAGCCGCTTTTGCTGTGTCGTTGTTCAGCTCAGCCGCCAATCGATTTCTCAATCTGGAGATCTCTGCTCTGGAAGCGGATGGCCGTGGAAAAATTGTGTCGAGTCCGCGGGTGGTCACTGCTGACCAGGTGAAGGCCTTGATTGAACAAGGTACCGAATACCCCTATCAGACGGCTACGTCCAGCGGAGCAACGGCAATCGCCTTTCGCAAGGCCAACCTCAAACTTGAAGTCACTCCTCAAATTACGCCTGAAGGAAGCATAATTCTGGATGTCGATATCAACAAAGACAGCCGTGGGGAGACAACCACTGCAGGTATCGCAATCAACACCAAGCACGTGCAAACACAGGTTCTTGTGGAAAACGGTGGCACGGTTGTGATTGGTGGTATTTTTTCTCAGACAGAAACCGAAGATGTCTCCAAGGTGCCCTTGCTCGGTGATATTCCGGTGCTCGGTAATTTGTTCAAGACGAAAACCACAGCCTCAGACAAATCTGAGCTCTTGATTTTTATTACTCCTCGGACCATTGGTGACCGTGGCATGGCTCGTTAATTTTGATGGAGTTGGGTATGAATATGTTTGTGCAATCGTTCCGTCGTTTGGCTCCACTGGCATTGGTGGCTCTGCTTGCTTCTTGTGGCGGTGGCGGAGGGGACGCAGGGGATTCGACGGAATTCGCGGTGGTTCCTGCCACGGTTTCATTCAAAGCAGGTGACGGAGACACCTCTTGCCAGTACACCAAAGGTACGCAGTTGACGTTTGCAATTGTAGGAGGCCAACCCCCCTACCGAATCGTGAATTCAGTGCCGCAGTATTTGCAGCTCGATCGAACCGAAGCGACTGGCAAAGACCCTCAGTTCAAAGTGACCACATTGACCGGATGTGGAGATCCATTGACGATTCTGATCCTTGACTACCATTCGCAATCGGCTTCGGTTGAAATTACCATCGAAAAAGGCGACGACGCTACTTGATTGATGCAAAGTATTTCATGATCCTATGATCTCTTTGGTTGGGCTGCCTGGCTCAGGAAAGTCGACTGTCGGTCGCCATCTGGCTCGACGCCTTGGTGTTTCTTTCCTGGACTCGGACGCGCTGATCGAAAAGGATCTGGGATGTGGGATACGAACTTTCTTTGAGCGGGAAGGGGAGTCTGCATTTCGGGCGGTCGAGGCACGGGTTCTTGCTGCGCTTCTTGAGACTTCCTCTTCTGTTTTGTCGACGGGAGGCGGGGCTGTTCTTTTGGCGGAGAACAGGCGCTTGCTTCGCGAACGATCGCATGTGGTCTATCTGCGTTCAACACCTGAAGAGCTCTTTCGCCGTCTTCGCCACGATCGGAATCGGCCGCTGCTACAGGTGGCCGATCCCTTGCAAAAGCTTCGTGTTTTGTTTGAAGAGCGAGACCCTTTGTACAGGGAGGTGGCTCATTTCACGATTGATACAGGCCGACCATCGGTTGCAACACTGGTCAACATGATCGCCATGCAACTGGAGTTGGCTGGCATTTGCTTGGTAGAGCGAAATGTTGCACACCAGCCGGGTGGATCTCCGCAGGAGTGATGCTCTCAGGGAGGAGGTTTGCCCTGATAGCCTCTACACTTGGTGGCTATGTCATCGAACTCTTCCAACTCCACAGAATCCTCGGTTCACATTGACCTCGGGAATCGTTCCTACGACATCCGAATCGGCTCGGGACTACTCCAACGGAGCGGTTCTTTTTTCGATTTGCCGCACGCGACCAGTGCCGTAGTGGTTTCCAATGAAACCATTGCGCCGCTCTACCTGGAACGTACGGCTGTCGCTTTGAAGCAGCACTTCTCTGCCGTGCATTCTGTGATCCTCCCAGATGGCGAGGTGTACAAAAACTGGGAGACTCTGAATGAGATCTTCGACCACCTTTTAGCGCAGCGTTGTGATCGCAAGACCGTTCTTTTCGCGTTGGGCGGGGGCGTGGTCGGGGATATGACCGGGTTTGCCGCCGCCAGCTATATGCGGGGCGTCCCTTTTGTCCAGTTGCCGACCACCTTGCTGGCACAGGTGGATTCTTCTGTGGGAGGTAAGACGGGCATCAACCATCCCCTGGGAAAAAACATGGTTGGCGCTTTCTACCAGCCGCAGCGCGTCATTTGCGATCTGGACACCCTGAAGACGCTGCCTTCACGTGAATTGAGCGCGGGCCTGTCCGAAGTGATCAAGTACGGCCCGATCTACGACATGGCCTTTCTTGACTGGGTCGAAGCCAACCTTGACGCCTTGAGGGCTTGCGACCCTGAGACGATGGCCTACGCCGTCCGACGCAGCTGCGAAATCAAGGCTGACGTGGTGAGCAAGGATGAGCGAGAAGGAGGTTTGCGTGCAATTCTCAATTTTGGGCACACTTTTGGTCACGCCATTGAAGCCGGCATGGGCTACGGTGCCTGGCTGCACGGCGAGGGTGTTGGCTGCGGCATGGTGATGGCTTCGGTGTTGTCGCAGAAGATGGGATTGGTGGAACAGGCCTTTGTGGACCGGATCACCCGCATCGTCAAGCGCGCCGGCCTGCCCACCGTGGCGCCCGTGCTCGATGCCCAAGACAACGTGGGCCGTTACATGGAACTGATGCGCGTGGACAAAAAGGCCGATGCAGGGCAGATTCAGTTCGTGGTGGTCGATGGACGGGGTACAGCGCACGTGAGACCGGCGCCCGACGCCTTGGTGGCTGAAGTTATCAACACTTGTTGTGCTGGCTGAGGCCATGTTGGCGCCTTATGCCTGCCAGGCCCGCCAGAGCCGGGGGCGGCGATTTCCTGAAGCTGATGCGCCCACGCGCTCGGTCTACCAGCGCGACCGCGACCGTATCGTGCACAGCACGGCCTTTCGCCGCCTGGTCTATAAAACGCAGGTGTTCCTGAACCATGAAGGCGACTTGTTTCGAACCCGACTCACCCATTCATTGGAGGTGGCACAGCTCGCCCGCAGCATCGCACGCACCCTGCGGCTGAATGAAGATCTGGTGGAGGCGGTGGCGCTGGCGCACGACCTCGGTCACACCCCCTTTGGCCATGCCGGACAGGATGCGCTCAACGGCTGCTTGAAAGCGCTTGGGCCACAAGGGGATGACCCGGCCACTGCTGTGATCGTGGGCTTTGAGCACAACCTCCAGAGCCTTCGTGTGGTGGACCGGCTGGAGGTACGCTACCCCAACTTTGACGGCCTCAACCTCACTTTTGAAACCCGCGAAGGTATCTTGAAGCATTGTTCACGTGGCGACGCAGAACGGCTTGCGCTGGTCGATGCCTCGGGCGTGGCGCAGCGGTTTCTGGTTGGCGGGTCACCGTCACTGGAAGCTCAGCTGTGCAACCTTGCTGACGAGATTGCCTACAACGCTCACGACATCGACGACGGTGTGCGATCGGGCTTGTTGACACTGGATCAAATGGCTGAAGTTCCTTTGTTCGAGCGCTTTCGCCAGCAGGCATTGCGGTCACACCCTCAACTGGGCGGGCGCCGTTTGCTGTTTGAGTCGATACGCCTGATGTTGAGCCAGCAGGTGTACGACGTGATCGACACCACGGGTGAGCGAATTGCCGATTCTGGCATTCAGAGCCTAGACGATGTTCGGCAGAGCAAGTCGCTGGTGGCATTTTCCGACACCATGCGCGCTGAATCGTCCGAGCTCAAGCGGTTCCTGTTCCGCAACCTGTATCGCCATCCTCAAGTCACTGAGACCACAGAGCGCGCTGCCGTGGTGGTGCGGGACTTGTTTGCCTTCTTGATGGCTCATCCGGAAGAAATTGGCGAAGAGCGCACTGCCACCTCCAGTCTGCCCCGCGCGGTGGCCGACTATATCGCCGGCATGACCGACCGGTTCGCCATCCGCGAACACGAGCGGCTTTGCGGTACCGTCTTGTTCCCATGAACAAATGGTCCCCTACCGATCCTGCCGAAGCCCAGTCCCAGCGGGTGGCCTGGGTGGTATTGGGCGTGGGGGTGAGTTCCGCGCTGCACATTGGGAAGTTGCCCGTGGCGATTCCCGTGTTGCAGGATGCCCTGGGTGTGAGTCTGGTTCAAGCGGGATTCCTGTTGTCCATGGTGCAGCTGGCGGGCATGTCCTTGGGGTTGTTGGTGGGCCTGGGAGCAGACCGATTCGGGCCGCGGCGCATCATGCAAATCGGGTTGTGGTTGTTGGCGATGGCCAGTGCTCTGGGCGCGGTGACACATCAGGTGCAATGGCTGCTGGCGTCGCGTGCGCTGGAAGGCTTGGGGTTTTTGCTGTCGGTCCTGCCGGCGCCTGCGCTGTTGCGCCAGCGTGTGGCGCACCCGCAGACGTTGTCCAAAGCGTTGGGCTGGTGGGGTGCCTATATGCCACTGGGCACTGCGATCGCTTTACTGGCCGGCACTGAGGTGATGGACAGGGTCGGCTGGCGCGGCGCTTGGCTGGTGTTGTCGGGCGTGTCTCTGGTGGCCTGGGCTGTGTTGACATGGGCGGTGCGACCCCGTTTGAGCAGCCATGCCCGCGCAGCGCTTGCGCCGCTCGGCCCGCGCCTGCGCCGCACGCTCTCTGCGCCCGGCCCCTGGCTGGTTGCCTTGGGCTTCTTCTTGTATTCAGGCCAGTGGCTGGCCGTGATTGGATTTCTGCCCACGGTCTACCAGCAAGCGGGCTACACCGGTGGCTGGGTAGCCGTGCTGACCGCATTGGCCGCTGGGGTCAACATCGTGGGCAATGTGATGGCGGGTCACTTGCTTGCCCGGGGTGTGGGGCCCGGGCGGTTGATGAGCGTGGCGTACGGGGTGATGGGCATGGGCGCCCTGCTTGCGTTTGCGGGGGACACGCCGCCCACTGTGGCCTATCTCGCCGTGTTGCTGTTCTCGGGCGTCGGGGGGCTGATCCCGGGCACCCTGTTTGGCGCCTCGGTGCGTCTCGCGCCAGACAACGATACCGTGTCGACGACCGTCGGCTGGATGCAGCAGCTCTCGGCGCTGGGGCAGTTCCTCGGTCCGCCTGCTGTGGCATGGCTGGCGTCCCTCGTAGGCAATTGGCATTGGACTGGCGTGGCGACAGGTGCTTGTTCAATGCTGGGGTTCTGGGTGGCGTCACGGGTACAGCTGGCCTGGGATGGGATGAAAAGCTGAAGGGGGGGCTGATCAGCCCGATGCCATGCTTCAGCTCTCAACACTGGGCCATGGACCACCGGGCTGGAGGAATAGGACGGCACCGGGCATAGGTGGTTTCTTCCGTATCGACCCAGCGCCTGCCGGGCGCTCAGCATACAGGGGGGTAGGGCTGCATAATTGGGGTCAGATTCATGCCTTTGCCGATTGATCAATACCCATGGCCCGACTCCCTCGTCTGAGCATCCCCGGCTTTTCCCACCACGTTATCCAGCGTGGAAACAACCAGCAGGCCATCTTCCAGACCGAAGCCGATCGTCAGCGTATGCTGGATCTCTTGCTGGAACACTCTGCGAAGAACAACGTTGCCATCCACGCCTACGTGTTGATGGACAACCATTTCCATCTCCTTGCCACACCCGAAACCATTGAAGGTCTGCCCGGCATGATGCAAGCGGTCGGCCGAAGCTATGTCCGCTATTTCAATGACCGTGTGGGGCGCACAGGCACCCTGTGGGAAGGGCGCTACCACTCGACGGTGATCGATGCCGAGCGTTACTTGCTGTCTTGTATGGCCTACATGGACCTCAATCCTGTGCGCGCCAATATGGTGCGTTCCCCGCTGGAATACCGCTGGTCAAGCCATGCGCACTACGTTGGGCAGGCCACTGACAAACTGGTGACGCCACACCCACGGGTCTGGGCCATGGGCAATACGCCATTCGCCCGCGAAGCCGCATATGAGAAATGGGTGCAAGCTGGTGTGAGCGCCAGTGAGCAAAAGGCTCTGACCGAATCCACCTTGAGGGGTTGGGCGTTGGGCGGCGAGGGATTTCTGGCGGCGTTGCAGGCGCACACTCCTCGGCGTTTGCGCCAAATATCGCCGGGCAGACCGGCTTCGACACCCAACAAAACCGCATCCTAAAGCAGCCTTTTTCGACACTGATCCGGGTAAACCATTCAGTCTTCAATCTGTCCCTAATTTATAAGACGATCAATTTTTGCGGAAACAATTGGGGTCAGACCCCAATTGTTGTGCTTGGCACCATTGTTGCAATGCACTATGCTCCTCATCCGCAACGCATATATCCCGTATTCGAACCCCAAAATAAGGAAGTGCCATGACCACGGCTGCCGAACTGCAACATCTCCAGGAAAACGGTCTGTACGACCCCGCGAACGAGCACGACGCCTGTGGCGTCGGCTTTGTAGCCCATATCAAGGGTGAGAAGAGCCACGCTATCGTGTCTCAGGCACTCAAGATTCTGGAGAACCTGGACCACCGGGGTGCAGTGGGTGCAGACAAGCTGATGGGTGACGGCGCTGGCTTGCTGATCCAGATCCCGGACGCGCTGTACCGAGAAGAGTTTGCAGCGAAAGGCGTCAAGTTGCCCCCTTTGGGGGAATATGGCGTGGGCATGTTGTTCCTTCCCAAAGAACACGCCTCACGCATGGCTGTCGAGCAGGAGATGGAGCGCGCGATTGCCGCCGAGGGCCAGGTTTTGCTGGGATGGCGCGATGTACCGGTGAACCGCGACATGCCCATGTCGCCGAGCGTGCGCAAGAAAGAACCCATCATTCGCCAGGTGTTCATCGGGCGCGGCAACGATGTGATCGTGCAGGACGCGTTGGAGCGCAAGCTTTATGTGATCCGCAAGACCTGCAGCGGCAATGTGCAGCGCCTGAAGCTGACGCACAGCAAAGAATATTACGTGGTCAGCATGAGCAGCCGCACGGTGGTTTACAAAGGCCTGTTGCTGGCCGACCAGGTGGGCACCTACTTCACCGATCTGACTGACTCCCGCTGCGTTTCCGCGCTCGGACTGGTTCACCAGCGGTTCTCGACCAATACCTTCCCTGAGTGGCCGCTGGCCCATCCCTATCGCTATGTGGCGCATAACGGCGAGATCAACACCGTCAAGGGCAACTACAACTGGATGAAGGCGCGGGAGGGCGTGATGAAGTCGCCGGTGCTGGGGGACGACCTGAAGAAGCTGTACCCGATCAGCTTTGCTGGCCAGTCCGACACCGCCACGTTTGACAACGTGCTCGAGCTCATGACCATGGCCGGCTACCCCTTGGCTCAGGCGATGATGATGATGATTCCCGAGCCTTGGGAAAACCACGCCACCATGGACCCGCGCCGCAAGGCTTTCTATGAGTACCACGCCGCGATGATGGAGCCATGGGATGGCCCGGCTTCCATCGTGTTCACCGACGGTCGTCAAATCGGCGCCACGCTGGACCGCAACGGCTTGCGCCCTTCGCGCTACTGTGTGACCGACGACGATTTCGTGATCATGGGTTCGGAGTCGGGCGTGTTGCCCATTCCAGAGCACAAGATTGTGCGCAAGTGGCGCCTGCAGCCTGGCAAGATGTTCCTGATCGACCTGGAGCAGGGTCGCATGATCGACGATGAGGAACTGAAATCCAATCTCGCCAACAGCAAGCCCTACAAGCAGTGGATCGACAACCTCCGCGTCAAACTAGACGATGTAGATGGCCCCGCCACGGCTGAACCGCTGCCCAGCGAGGTATCGTTGCTTGACCGTCAGCAAGCTTTTGGCACTACCCAGGAAGACATCAAGTTCCTGCTGGCGCCCATGGCCTCCGCCGGTGAAGAGGCCCTGGGATCGATGGGCAACGACAGCCCGCTGGCTGTGTTGTCGGACAAAAACAAGCCGCTGTTCAACTACTTCAAGCAGCTGTTCGCGCAAGTGACCAACCCGCCAATCGATCCTATTCGCGAGGCGATAGTGATGTCACTGGTGTCCTTCATCGGCCCAAAACCGAACTTGCTGGACATCAACCAGGTCAACCCACCGATGCGTTTGGAGGTGAGCCAGCCTGTGCTGGACTTCGCCGACATGGCCAAGTTGCGCAACATCGAAGCCTTCACAGAGGGCAAGTTCCGCAGCCATGTACTCGACATTACCTACCCTTTGAGCTGGGGCCGAGAGGGCGTGGAAGCCAAGTTGGCATCTCTGTGCGCCGAAGCGGTGGATGCGATCAAGGGCGGAAAGAACATTTTGATCGTGAGCGACCGCAAAGTCTCCGCGACCCAGGTGGCGATTCCGGCGCTGCTGGCCTTGTCCGCGATTCACCAGCACCTGGTGCGCGAAGGCTTGCGCACCACGGCAGGGCTGGTTGTCGAGACGGGGACCGCACGGGAAGTCCATCATTTCGCGGTGCTCGCCGGTTACGGCGCCGAGGCGGTTCACCCCTACCTCGCCATGGAAGCCTTGGCCAAAATGCACAAGGATCTACCGGGCGATCTGAGTGCCGAAAAGGCGATCTACAACTATGTGAAGGCCATTGGCAAAGGTTTGTCGAAGATCATGTCCAAGATGGGCGTGTCGACCTACATGTCGTACTGTGGTGCACAACTGTTCGAGGCCATTGGTCTGAACACCGACACCATCAGCAAATACTTCACCGGCACCCCCAGCCGTGTACAAGGTATTGGCGTGTTCCAGATTGCTGAAGAAGCCATCCGCATGCACAATGCCGCGTTCGGTGATGACCCTGTGCTGGAAAACATGCTTGACGCAGGCGGTGAATACGCTTGGCGTACGCGCGGTGAAGAGCACATGTGGACGCCCGACGCCATTGCCAAGCTGCAGCACAGCGCACGGTCCAACAACTGGAACACCTACAAGGAATACGCTCAGATCATCAACGACCAAAGCCGTCGCCACATGACATTGCGCGGCCTGTTCGAATTCAAGATCGAGCCCAGCAAGGCCATTGCCATTGATGAAGTCGAGTCCGCGAAGGAGATCGTCAAGCGCTTTGCAACCGGTGCGATGTCGCTCGGATCGATCTCGACCGAGGCGCACTCCACGCTGGCCGTGGCCATGAACCGCATCGGTGGCAAGAGCAACACCGGCGAAGGCGGGGAAGACGCCAAGCGCTACCGCAACGAGCTCAAGGGCATCCCGATCAAGCAAGGCCAGACCATGTCTGATCTGCTGGGCAAGGATGTCTTTGAAGTGGACTACGTGTTGCAAGAGGGCGACTCCATGCGCTCGCGCATCAAGCAGGTGGCCTCGGGCCGATTTGGCGTGACCGCAGAATACCTCAACAGCGCCGATCAGATCCAGATCAAGATGGCTCAGGGCGCCAAGCCTGGCGAGGGCGGTCAACTGCCTGGCGGCAAGGTCTCGGAATACATCGGAAAGCTGCGCCACAGCGTGCCGGGCGTGGGCCTGATCAGCCCGCCACCGCACCACGACATTTATTCGATTGAAGACTTGGCGCAACTGATCCACGACCTGAAGAACGTGGCGCCACACAGTTCAATCAGCGTGAAACTGGTGTCGGAAATTGGTGTGGGCACCATCGCTACGGGCGTGGCCAAGTGCAAGGCTGATCACGTGGTGATCGCGGGCCACGATGGCGGCACGGGTGCTTCGCCCTGGTCGTCGATCAAGCACGCCGGTAGCCCTTGGGAGATCGGTCTGGCCGAGACGCAGCAAACGCTGGTGCTCAACCGCCTGCGCAGCCGCATCCGCGTGCAGGCCGACGGTCAGATGAAGACCGGTCGTGATGTCGTGATTGGTGCGCTGCTGGGTGCTGACGAGTTCGGTTTCGCCACCGCTCCGCTGGTGGTCGAAGGCTGCATCATGATGCGCAAGTGCCACCTCAACACCTGCCCCGTGGGGGTGGCGACACAAGACCCCGAGCTGCGCAAGAAATTCACTGGCAAGCCTGAGCATGTGGTGAACTATTTCTTCTTCATCGCCGAGGAAGCACGCCAGATCATGGCCCAGCTGGGTATTCGCACGTTCGACGAACTGATTGGCCGCGCCGACTTGCTCGATATGCGCCAGGGCATCGATCACTGGAAGGCCAAGGGCCTGGATTTCAGCCGCCTGCTGGCCACGCCCAATGTGCCGGCCGATGTGCCGCGCTACCACACCGAAACCCAGGATCATGGACTGGAGAAGGCGCTGGACCAGGTGTTGATCGCCAAGTCGCGAGCTGCGATCGACAAAGGCGAGCGGGTCAAGTTCCTGGAAGCAACACGCAATGTGAACCGCTCGGTCGGCGCCATGCTGTCTGGTGCAGTCACCAAGGTGCACCCAGAGGGTCTGCCTGACGACACCATCCACATCCAGCTGGAAGGCACGGGTGGTCAGTCGTTCGGCGCGTTCTTGACGAATGGCATCACGCTGTACCTGATTGGCGATGCCAACGACTACACCGGCAAAGGGCTTTCGGGCGGTCGTGTGGTGGTGCGTCCCAGCATCGACTTCCGCGGAGAGTCGGCACGCAACATCATTGTGGGCAATACCGTGATGTACGGCGCGACCTCCGGGGAAGCCTATTTCAGCGGCGTGGCAGGTGAACGCTTCGCTGTGCGCCTGTCGGGTGCCACTGCGGTGGTGGAGGGCACCGGCGACCACGGTTGTGAATACATGACCGGCGGCACCGTCGCCGTGTTGGGGAAAACCGGGCGCAACTTTGCCGCTGGCATGAGCGGTGGCGTGGCTTACATCTATGACCAGGATGGCAATTTTGCCGAGCGCTGCAACACGGCCATGGTCAGCATCGACAAGGTGTTGACCACGGCGGAACAGACGGCCAAACAAGACCGTGCCATCTGGCACCGTGACCAGACCGATGAAGCGCAACTCAAGAAGCTGCTTGAAGACCACAACCGTTGGACAGGCAGCAAGCGTGCGCGCGAATTGCTCGACAACTGGGCGCAGTCTCGCGAGAAGTTCGTGAAGGTGTTTCCGAATGAGTACAAGCGTGCTTTGGGCGAAATCCACGCGCGCAAAGAAGCGGCCGAGGTGACCACCAAGGCCCAGGCAACCGCCAAGAAAAAGACGGCTCCGGCCAAATAAAGCGCAGAGCTAGAAAAGGACACACATCATGGGAAAAGTCACTGGCTTCATGGAATACGAGCGTCTGGAAGAGGGTTACAAGCCTGTACCCGAGCGCTTGAAAGACTACAAAGAATTCGTCATCGGTCTGGACGATGGAAAGGCCAAGATTCAGGCTGCGCGCTGCATGGACTGCGGGACACCGTTCTGCAACAACGGCTGCCCGGTCAACAACATCATTCCTGACTTCAACGACCTGGTTTACCAGGGCGATTGGCTAAACGCGATCGCCGTGCTGCACAGCACCAACAACTTCCCCGAGTTCACCGGCCGCATCTGCCCTGCGCCTTGTGAGGCGGCTTGCACGCTCAATGTCAACGACGATGCCGTCGGTATCAAGAGCATCGAGCACGCCATCATTGACCGTGCCTGGGCCGAAGGCTGGGTCAAGCCCATGCCGGCCAAGATCAAGACCGGCAAAAAAGTGGCGGTGGTGGGTTCGGGCCCGGCCGGCATGGCCGCAGCGCAACAATTGGCACGCGCAGGCCACGACGTCACGCTGTTCGAAAAGAACGACCGTGTGGGCGGCTTGTTGCGCTACGGCATCCCTGACTTCAAGATGGAGAAGAGCCACATCGATCGCCGTGTTGAGCAGATGCAGGCCGAGGGCGTGGTCATCAAGACCAGCGTGCTGGTGGGGGTGATGCCTAAAGACAGCAAAGTAGTCAATTGGGCCAGTGAAACCATCAGCCCCGAGCAGTTGAAGAAGGACTTCGACGCTGTGGTGCTGACCGGTGGGTCAGAAGAGAGCCGCGATTTGCCCGTGCCCGGACGCGATCTGGACGGCATTCATTTCGCCATGGAGTTCCTGCCCCAGCAAAACAAGGTCAATGCTGGCGACAAACTGAAGAACCAGTTGCGCGCCGAAGGCAAACACGTCATCGTGATCGGCGGCGGCGATACCGGCAGCGATTGTGTGGGCACCAGCAATCGCCACGGCGCCGCGAGCGTGACCCAGTTTGAAGTCATGCCCCAGCCGCCAGAAGAGGAGAACAAACCTTTGGTGTGGCCTTACTGGCCGCTCAAGCTGCGCACCAGCTCCAGCCACGAAGAAGGGTGCATGCGCGAGTTTGCCATTTCCACCAAGGCCTTCACCGGCAGCAAGGGCAAGGTCACTGGATTGACCACGGTGCAGGTGGAGTTTAAAGACGGCAAGTTGACCGAAATACCGGGTACGGAAAAAGAATACAAAGCCGATCTGGTCTTGCTGGCCATGGGATTTGTGAACCCGGTCGCCACTGTGCTGGATGCTTTTGGTATCGACAAAGATGGTCGCGGCAATGCCAAAGCCACCACCGATTTCACCGGTGGTTACGCTACCAGCGTGGACAAGGTGTTCGCGGCTGGCGACATGCGCCGAGGTCAGAGTCTGGTTGTCTGGGCGATCCGTGAAGGCCGCCAGGCCGCGCGTTCGGTGGATGAGTTCCTGATGGGATTTTCAGATCTGCCACGCTGAATCCTCCAGAATCAGCGGGCCTATTCGCCATGATTCTGAGGGAGGGCGATGCCGCAGTCGTGCGGCATCACCCTCTTTTTTTCTACCAGCGATTGTGTGCAAACGATGGCCGCATGCACAAGTCCGGGCTGGGTGGGGGTTGATTCAGCCGGGTTGGAACTCGGGGTATTCCCCCATGCGACAATGCGCGATTGAACACAGATGCCCATGAGTGACAAACCCTTTATCGAAATCGACCATGTGACCTTTGGCTACGACAGCCGGCGGATCATACTGAACGATGTCTCGCTGCAATTCGCGCGGGGCAAAGTCACGGCCGTCCTGGGTGGCTCAGGCTGTGGAAAGACGACGCTGTTGCGACTGATCGGCGGTGTTCATGCGACCAACAGTGGTCGTGTGGTGTTTGATGGCGAGGTTATCGACACCAGCAACAAGCAACAACTCTTTCGACTGCGTCGGCGATTGGGCATGCTGTTTCAGTTTGGTGCGTTGTTCACCGATTTGACGGTGTTTGACAACGTGGCATTTCCGCTTCGCGAGATGACCGAGTTGCCCGAAGACCTCATCCGCAACATCGTGCTTATGAAGCTCAATGCGGTGGGCTTGCGTGGCGCGGCAGGCCTTCGCATCAGTGAGGTGTCGGGCGGTATGGCCCGGCGCATCGCCTTGGCGCGTGCCATCGCACTGGATCCTGAACTGATCATGTACGACGAGCCATTTGCGGGCCTTGACCTGGTTTCCATGGGTGTGGCCGCCAAGTTGATCCGCACCCTGACCGACGTGACGGGAGCGACCACGCTGTTGATTTCTCACGATATTCCACAGTGCATGGCGATCAGTGATGCGGTGATCCTGATGGCGTCGGGTGGCCGTATCGTGGCCCAGGGCACGCCAGCTGAACTGATGGCCAGTGACGATCCGGAGACGCGGCAGTTTGTGCGCGGTGAGCCTGATGGACCCGTGAAATTTCACTACCCGGCACCGTCGCTGGAAGAAGACTTCGGAGCGAGGACGTCGGCATGAACTTTTTCCAACGGTTGGGCCGGCGCACATTGGACACGCTGGCAGACTGGGGCCATGGTGCGGTGTTTTTTGTTGAGTTGCTTCTTGCGCTGCCGGCCTCGTTGCGCCGATTCGGGCTGGTTGTGACGCAGATCCATGCCATTGGCAACCGTTCGCTGGTCATCATTCTGGCCTCCGGTCTCTCGGTAGGCTTTGTGTTGGCGTTGCAGATGTATTACGCGCTGGTGACTTACGGCGCCGCTGAGTCGCTGGGTTTGATTGTGAATTTGTCTTTGGTCCGCGAGCTGGGGCCAGTGGTAACAGCTTTGCTGTTTGCAGGTCGGGCGGGCACTTCGCTGACCGCTGAAATCGGCCTGATGAAGGCGGGTGAGCAGATCGCGGCCATGGAGCTGATGGCGATTGATCCCCGTACCCGGGTGTTGGCCCCCAGATTCCTGGCCGGCATTGTTTCAATGCCTTTGCTCGCTGCGTTGTTTTCCGCCATCGGAATTTTGGGCGCCTACGTGGTGGCCGTGGGTCTGATCGGGATCGATGCCGGCAACTTCTGGTCTATCCAGCAAAACGGTGTCGACGTCTGGCGCGATGTGGGCAACGGCTTCGTCAAAAGTGTCGTATTTGGGGTGATCTGCACTGCGGTGGCCCTCTACCAGGGGTTTGAAACCGAAGCGACCCCTGAAGGCGTGGCCTACGCTACAACGCGGACTGTGGTCACCGCCTCGCTGGGCGTACTGGCGATGGACTTTATTCTCACGGCGTGGATGTTTTCAGCGCCCTGATTTCCCTTGTGGAGCTCTTATGAACAAAAAAAGCATTGAAATTTTTGTCGGTCTTTTTGTGGCCTTGGGTGCCGTGGGCCTGCTGTTCCTCGCTTTGAAGGCCGCCAACCTGGGCAGCTTTTCGGGCGCAGGCGATACCTACACCTTGACTGCGAAGTTCGACAACATCGGCGGGCTCAAAGCGCGTGCGCCGGTGCGCTCCGCGGGTGTGGATGTGGGTCGGGTCACCAGCATCACGTTGGATTCGGTGACTTACCAGGGGTTGGTCACTCTTGATGTCGCCAAGGGGGTCGAGTTTCCCCGAGATTCCTCGGCCAAAATTTTGACGGCCGGCTTGCTGGGCGATCAGTACATTGGACTCGTGGCGGGTGGAGATATTGAGAACCTGAAGGCAGGCGATGTCATCACGCGCACCCAGTCTGCCATTGTGTTGGAAAATCTGATTGGACAGTTCCTCTTCAGCAAGGCCGCTGATGGCGGCAGTGCCAAGAGCGAATGAAGTCAAAATTGCCAGCCGTGGGCGCCCATGGACCTGACCAGGCCAGGCCAGATTTTGGAACGGGAGTTTATCCATGAAACACGGTTATTTTCCTATTCCTGGAGCGCGGCGAGGGCGCCATTTGGCTATTTCATTGCTGGTTGTTGGGCTGGCGGGCTGTGCCACGGGGCCCGATGCCAACCCTCGGGATCCCTGGGAGCCTTTCAATCGCGACGTCACCCGTTTTAATGATGCCGTGGACGGTGCGCTGCTCAAGCCTGTGGCCACGGTTTACCGGGACGTGACACCCGATCCGGTTCGAACCTATGTCGCCAACTTCTTTGGCAACCTCAACGATGCTTGGTCCTTCGTAAACGCCTCGCTCCAGTTGCGTCCGAAAGAAGCTTCACAAAATTTCCTGCGCGTTTCGGTGAACTCCATTTTTGGCGTGCTGGGCCTGGTCGACATCGCTTCAGAGATGGGGATCGAGCGCACCTCACTCGATTTCGGGCAAACGCTGGGGCGCTGGGGTGTTCCTTCGGGACCCTACCTTGTATTGCCCATTTTTGGACCCTCGTCGGTTCGGGATGCCGCAGGTTTTACCATTGAATCGAAGGGCGACCTGGTGCAGGGGCTGTCCAATATTCCGGCCCGAAATTCCCTTTACGCCTTGCGCGCAGTGGAGACGCGCGCCAATCTGTTGCGCGCCACTTCCATGCTGGAAGCTGCGGCTCTCGACAAGTACAGCTTCACGCGGGATATCTACCTGCAGCGGCGCGAAAACCAGATCGAGGATCTGAAGGAAAAAGGCATCGGCTTGAAGAATGCGCGCTGAGCGTGGCTCTACAAGACGATACGAAACAATTACACAAGCGATACAAAACTGGTGGACTGTGGCTTTACAGTGGCAGTCTCAACCCAAGGCGACTCGCACCATTCAGGTGTCTCGCCCACAGAAGGAAAATAAAATGATTCAACGCCGCCAATGGATGTCCGCCCTCGTGATCGTGAGTGCCGCCCTGATCAGCCCCATGACCTTTGCCGCCGACGAGGCGCCCGATGCCTTGGTGCAGCGCGTGTCTGGGCAGGTGATGGACACCATCAAAGCCGATGCTGCCATTCAGGGTGGAGATGTCGGGCGAATCGTGACCTTGGTCGATACCAAGATCATGCCCCACGTGAATTTCTCCCGAATGACGTCATCTGCCGTTGGCAGGTTCTGGCGGCAGGCGACGCCTGAGCAACAAAAAGCCTTGCAGGCCGAGTTCAAGCTGTTGCTGGTGCGCACCTATGCGGGCGCATTGGGTGAGGTGAAGGACCAGTCCTTGTCGTTCCGTCCTTCCCGTTTCCGCCCAGAGGACACCGACGTGGTGGTGCGCTCTGAGGTGCGGGGCCGAGGCGAGCCGATCCAGCTGGACTACCGCCTTGAGAAGACCAGTGAGGGTTGGAAAATCTATGATTTGAATGTGCTTGGAATCTGGCTGGTGGATACCTATCGCAGCCAGTTTGCCCAAGAAATCAACAGCAAGGGCATCGATGGCCTGATTGCGACCTTGGCTCAGCGCAACAAAGCGGCGGCCGCGGCCAAAGCTGGCTGAAGATGAAAACCATGGCTGCTGTTGATACGTCAGATTCCTTTGTCCGACTCCCTGAGCGTGTCACGTTGCAGGAGGCGGTGCAGGTGCTGGACGAGCTCAACCAGGCCTTGGCCAAGTTGCCCGGAGCACAAGTGACCCTGGATGCCAGTGGTTTACAGGTCTTTGACACGTCGGCCGTAGCGGTCTTGCTGACATTGCGCAGCAACTTGCTGGCTCAAGGCAAGAAGCTCAGCGTTGATGGCTGGCCGCAGCGCCTGGCCGATTTGGTCAAGCTGTATGGTGTGAGCGAGCTGCTGGCGGCTTGAATCAGCGGTTCTAGCCCTTGCTCGGGCGGTCTTTCGCGGACCCGCTTAAAATGTCAGGTTCGCCACCCATCGAGCAGATGTCCTGCCCCAGGTGGCGTGCCCCGAGGTCCAGCGCCCCTTCATGCCAGCCGTCTCGTTTCAACACGTCTCCAAAACCTACGCCACGCCCAGCGGTGAACTGCACGCTCTGAAGTCTGTGTCTTTCGACATCGAGCAGGGTGAGTTCTTTGGCTTGCTCGGGCCCAACGGGGCTGGTAAGACAACGTTGATCAGCGTACTCGCTGGCCTGGCGAAGGCCACCGGTGGTGTTGCCCGCGTGCAGGGCCATGATGTTCAAACCGACTACCAGGCCGCACGTCGCGCCTTGGGGGTGGTGCCGCAGGAGCTGGTCTTCGACCCGTTCTTCACTGTGCGCGAGGCGCTCCGCTTCCAGTCGGGTTATTTTGGCATTCAAAAGAATGGTGCGTGGATCGATGAGCTCTTGCACAGCCTGGGTCTGACCGACAAAGCGACCGCCAACATGCGCCAGCTCTCGGGGGGCATGAAGCGCCGCGTGCTGGTGGCGCTGGCGCTGGTGCACAAACCTCAAGTGATCGTTCTCGACGAGCCCACGGCGGGCGTCGATGTCGAGCTGCGGCAAACGCTGTGGCAATTCGTTTCCCAGCTCAACAAGCAGGGCAGCACGGTGCTGCTGACCACCCATTACCTGGAAGAAGCAGAAGCGCTGTGTGGCCGCCTTGCCTTGCTCAACCGCGGTGAGGTGGTGGCGCTGGACCGCACTTCGGAATTGCTCAAGAGAGCTGCTTCCAATATTTTGCGTTTCAAAACCGATGACGTCTTGCCGGCCGATCTGGCCGCTCAAGCGCGGATCACGGGCCGAGTGGTGCAGTTGCCCGCCAACGATGCCTTGGCCGTCGAGCGCATCCTGACGAAAGTGCGCGAGGCAGGAGCCACCGCAGACGACATTGAAATACGGAAGGCCGACCTGGAAGACGTGTTCCTGGAGCTGATTCAGGGCAGCAACGCGGCGCTCAAAAAACAAGGAACGGCGGAATGAACGGTTGGCAAATGCTGTTTTACAAGGAAATCCTGCGTTTCTGGAAAGTAGGATTCCAAACTGTGGCCGCGCCGGTGATCACGGCCATTCTTTACATGATGATCTTTGGCCATGTGCTTGAGGGCCGGGTTGAGGTGTACGAGTCGGTCAGCTACACCGCCTTTCTGTTGCCGGGTCTGGTGATGATGAGTGTTTTGCAAAACGCGTTTGCCAACAGCAGCAGCTCACTGATCCAGAGCAAGGTGATGGGCAACTTGGTGTTTCTACAGCTCACGCCGTTGTCCCATCGCGCCTGGTTTGTGGCCTACGTTGGGTCGTCGGTGGTGCGTGGGCTGGCCGTGGGAGCGGGAGTGATGCTGGTGACCTGGTGGTTCGCTCGCCCGCCATTTGCAGCACCTGTCTGGATTCTCGTGTTTGGATTCATGGGCGCAGCCTTGCTGGGTGGCCTGGGCCTGATCGCGGGTCTGTGGGCCGAGAAATTTGATCAAATGGCGGCGTTTCAAAACTTCATCATCATGCCCATGACGTTTTTATCGGGCGTGTTCTACTCAATTCATTCACTGCCAGAGATTTGGCAGCGTGTGAGCCATCTCAATCCGTTCTTCTACATGATCGACGGTTTTCGCTATGGCTTTTTTGGCGTGAGCGATGTGTCGCCGTGGATCAGCCTGATTTTGGTGGGCGGTGCACTGGCTGTGGTGAGTGCCATCGGATTGCATTTGCTGCGCACGGGCTACAAGACCCGCCACTGAGCTGAAAACGTCCAACCGTTTGTTAATTGTTTATTGTTATGACCGCTGAAGAACTCCAATCGCTCATCGCTGCAGGCCTGCCCTGTGACCACATCGAAGTCTCCGGCGATGGCCGGCATTGGTCTGCCGTGATCGTGTCTCCGGCCTTTGAAGGCTTGCGATTGATTGCGCGCCATAAAAAGGTTTACGACACGCTGGGCGCAAGGATCAAGACCGATGAGGTGCACGCCTTGTCCATGAAGACCCACACTCCCGCCGAATGGCAAAACAAATAGCGTCCCCCCGCGCCGCTTCGCGCCATCCCCCAGAGGGCGTCGCTGGCAGCCCGGCAGAGCCGGTTCTGCGGCGACCTGGCTGAGAGCGGTATCTGGGATGCCAATTGAGCAGCGTTCCGCCGACAACTGAAAGAATTCTCCATGGACAAACTGCAAATCACTGGCGGCCACCCTCTCAATGGCGAGGTGGTCATTTCTGGTGCCAAGAACGCGGCGCTGCCCGAAATGTGCGCCACCCTGCTGACCGACGAGCCTGTGCGCTTGCTCAACGTTCCCCGTTTGCAAGACGTGGCCACGATGCGCCGCTTGCTCGACAACATGGGTGTCAAGACGGAAACCCACGGAGACCGCGGTGGCATGTCCTTCCACGCCGCTGATCCGATCTTGGCTGAGGCGCCCTACGAGCTGGTGAAGACCATGCGCGCTTCGGTGCTCGTGTTGGGGCCGTTGCTGGCACGTTTTGGCCATGCCAAGGTGTCCCTGCCAGGGGGGTGCGCCATTGGTTCCCGTCCAGTGGACCAGCACCTTAAAGGCCTGCAGGCCATGGGTGCCGAGATCGATGTGGAACACGGCTACATGGTGGCGCGACTGGGGGGTGGACGTAAACGCCTGCAAGGCGCACGCATTGCGACCGACATGGTGACCGTGACCGGGACAGAGAACTTCCTCATGGCCGCTGCATTGGCACAGGGTGAAACGGTGCTGGAAAATGCCGCCCAGGAACCCGAGATCCCCGATCTTGCCGAGATGCTGATCGCCATGGGCGCGAAGATTGAGGGCCACGGCACCAGTCGCATCCACATTCAGGGTGTGGATCGCTTGCACGGATGCACCCACCAGGTGGTGGCCGATCGCATCGAAGCGGGCACCTTCCTGTGCGCCGTAGCCGCAACCGGCGGCGATGTGATTCTGCGCCATGCGCGTATGGATCACATGGATGCCGTGGTGGACAAGCTGCGCGAAGCGGGCGCCGAAGTGGAGGCAGGGCAGAACGAGGATGGGCCCTTTGTCCGCGTGCGGGCATCGGGTCGCCTCAAAGCCCAGACCTTCCGCACGACCGAGTACCCGGGCTTCCCCACCGACATGCAAGCCCAGTTCATGGTGCTCAACTGCATCGCGGAAGGTACAGCCAAGGTCACCGAGACCATCTTCGAAAACCGCTTCATGCACGTCAATGAGCTGGTGCGGTTGGGTGCTCACATCCAGACCGATGGCAAGATCGCTGTGGTGGAGGGCGTGGCCAAGCTGTCTGGCGCGACCGTCATGGCGACCGACCTTCGCGCGTCTGCGAGCCTGGTGATTGCGGGCCTGGTGGCCGACGGTGAAACGGTGGTGGACCGTATCTACCATCTGGACCGAGGCTACGACCAGATGGAAGAAAAGCTGCGCAGCATTGGCGCACAGATCAATCGCGTCAAAGGATGAAGGCATGATCACGCTCGCACTCTCCAAGGGCCGCATTTTTGAAGAAACCCTGCCTTTGCTGGCAGCGGCAGGTATTGAAGTACTGGAAGATCCCGACAAATCGCGCAAGCTGATATTGCCCACCAACCAACCGGGTGTTCGGGTGGTGCTGGTGCGGGCCACCGATGTACCCACCTATGTGGAGCACGGTGGCGCTGATGTGGGGGTCACTGGCAAAGACACACTGATTGAGCATGGCGGACAAGGCTTGTACCAACCGTTGGATCTTGAGATCGCGAAATGCCGCATGAGCGTGGCCGTGCGCGCTGATTTTGACTACGCAACGGCGGTGCGCCAGGGTTCTCGGCTTCGGGTGGCCACCAAATACACCGCCATTGCGCGCGAGTTCTTCGCCAGCAAGGGTGTGCACGTTGACTTGATCAAGCTGTATGGCAGCATGGAGCTTGCACCACTCACCGGCTTGGCCGATGCCATTGTGGATCTGGTGTCCACGGGCAACACCCTCAAGGCCAACCATCTGGTCGAAGTCGAGCGCATCATGGACATCAGCTCCCGCCTGGTCGTCAACCAGGCTGCGCTCAAACTCAAGCAGGCGGCGATTCGCCCCATTCTTGACGCTTTCTCCCGAGCCATTGCCAAGACCTCCACTGCCTCGACATGAGCCTCTCTGCCAAGCCCCTTCGCCTGTCCACCGTCGCTCCCGATTTTGAGGAGCAGTTTTCGGCCAAGTTGCATTGGTCCGCTGAGGTCGATGGTGCGATCGAGCAGCGGGTGGCCGATATCCTGGTCGACGTCCAGCAGCGTGGTGATGCCGCAGTGCTGGAGTACACGGCCCGGTTCGACAGTTTGGTGCGAGACGGCGTTGAGGCACTCGAGCTTACTCAGGCGGAGCTCAAGGCGGCGTTTGAGGGTTTGCCCCCTGCGCAGCGCAACGCACTGGTAGCCGCTGCGAGCCGGGTTCGCTCCTACCATGAGGCCCAGAAAAAAGCCTCTGGTGAAAGCTGGAGCTATCGAGACGAAGACGGCACCTTGCTGGGTCAAAAGGTCACTCCGCTGGACCGCGTGGGCATTTATGTTCCTGGGGGCAAGGCAGCGTATCCGTCCAGTGTGTTGATGAACGCGATTCCTGCCCATGTGGCCGGTGTACCCGAGATCATCATGGTCGTGCCCACCCCGCGCGGCGAGAAGAACATGCTGGTGCTTGCGGCAGCGTACGTGGCAGGCGTGTCGCGGGCGTTCACCATCGGCGGCGCCCAGGCGGTGGCCGCCTTGGCATTCGGCACGGTGACGGTTCCCAAAGTAGACAAGATCACAGGCCCTGGCAATGCCTATGTGGCCAGCGCCAAAAAACGCGTGTTTGGCACGGTTGGTATCGACATGATTGCGGGTCCGAGCGAAATTCTGGTCCTGGCCGATGGCAGCACGCCCGCCGAATGGGTGGCCATGGATTTGTTCAGCCAGGCCGAACACGACGAACTGGCGCAAAGCATCCTGTTGTGCCCCGATGAGGCCTACCTGGACGCCGTACAAGCCGAGATGGACCGACTCCTCCCTGCAATGCCTCGTGCGGCCATCATCGCCAAAAGCCTCAACGATCGCGGGGCGCTGATCCACACCCGTGACATGGCCGAGGCTTGCGCCCTCAGCAACCGTATTGCGCCCGAGCATCTGGAGGTTTCCAGTGCCGAACCGCACCGGTGGGAGCCGTTGCTCAAACACGCGGGGGCTATTTTTCTGGGCGCTTACACCAGTGAAAGTCTGGGTGACTACTGCGCAGGCCCCAACCATGTCTTGCCCACCAGCGGCACGGCGCGGTTTTCGTCGCCCTTGGGGGTGTACGATTTTCAGAAGCGCAGCAGCCTGATCGAAGTCAGTGCCGCAGGGGCTCAGACCTTGGGGCTCATCGCCGCTGAGCTCGCCTACGGAGAAGGTCTGCAAGCCCACGCCCGGGCCGCCGAACTGCGATTGAACGAAGTCCCTGCCATGCGAGGTGAAAAATAAATGTTGAACAGCCCCACGAGATTCATCCGCCAAGACGTCCAGTCCATGCACGCCTACGCGATTCAGAACGCGGAGGGGATGGTCAAGCTCGACGCGATGGAGAACCCCTTCACCTTGTCATCTGCGCTTCAGGCTGAATTGGGCGCACGTTTGGGCGCGGTTGCGATCAACCGCTACCCAGGTGCCCGAGTCGAAGACTTGAAAAAGGCCTTGGCCGCCTATGTGAACCTGCCAGAAGGGTATGCCCTGATGGTGGGAAACGGCTCTGACGAGTTGATTTCCCTGCTGGCCATGGCCTGTGATGTGCCGGGTGCCTCCATCTTGGCGCCTATGCCCGGCTTTGTCATGTATGCCGTGGCCGCACAACTGCAGGGTCTGGCTTTTCACGGCGTTCCACTGACGGCCGAGTTTGAGCTGGATGAGGCCGCCATGTTGGCCACCATGCACCAACATCAACCCGCCATCACCTACATCGCCTACCCCAACAACCCCACCGCCAATCTTTGGGATGCCGCCGTGATCCGTCGGCTGATCCAGGAGGCAGCCACCTTCGGAGGCTTGGTGGTGATGGATGAGGCTTACCAGCCGTTCTCAAGCCACAGCTGGCTCGATGAAATTCGTGCCCATCCGGCCGCCAATGCCCATGTGTTGCTGATGCGCACGTTGTCCAAGTTTGGTCTGGCTGGAGTGCGTCTGGGCTACCTGGTCGGGCCGGCCGCATTGGTACAGGAAGTGGACAAGCTGCGCCCACCCTACAACGTCAGTGTGCTCAATGCCGAGTGCGCTTTGTTTGCTTTGGAGCATGCCGGCGTGTTTGCCCAACAGGCCGCCCAGATTCGAGAGCAGCGCGCCGTGTTGACGGACGCGCTGATGAACAATCCCGGCGTGACGGTCTTCGCCAGCGATGCCAACATGGTGCTGATACGTGTGCCGGATGCACAACGGTGCTTCGATGCCCTTAAAGCCGACGGCATTCTGGTCAAGAATGTTTCTAAAATGCACCCACTGCTGGGCGAATGCCTGCGTTTGACGGTGGGCACACCCGCAGAAAACGCGTTACTGATTCAAGCCCTGCAGAAAACCCTATGACTTCCCCGTCCCCAGCTTCTTCCCCGGCCGCGATCGACCGCGTGGCCCAAGTCCAGCGCGACACCTCGGAAACCCAGATCGGCGTGCGCGTCAATCTGGACGGCACGGGCGTTGCCAACCTGTCTACCGGCATCGGGTTTTTTGACCACATGCTCGATCAGATCGCTCGCCACGGCCTCATCGACCTCGATATCCAGGCCAAGGGCGATCTGCACATCGATGGCCACCACACGGTTGAAGACGTGGGCATTGCGCTGGGGCAGGCCTTTGCAAAAGCGGTGGGCGACAAAAAAGGCATCCGACGCTACGGTCACGCCTACGTACCACTGGACGAAGCCTTGTCCCGGGTGGTGATCGATTTCTCCGGTCGACCCGGATTGCACATGCGCGTGCCTTTCAAAAGCGGCATGGTTGGCCAGTTCGACACCCAACTCGCTTTCGAATTCTTTCAGGGCTTTGTGAACCACGCCGGCGTGACCCTGCACATCGACAACCTGCACGGCGAGAATGCTCACCATCAGGCAGAAACCGTCTTCAAGGCCTTCGCCCGGGCTTTGCGCATGGCGCTGGAGCGCGATCCGCGTATGGGTGATCTGATTCCCTCCACCAAAGGCTCGCTCTGAGTTCCCACTGCTGATTGTTCGCTCTGATGAATACCAAGACAGTCGCCGTGGTGGACTACGGCAGTGGCAATTTGCGCTCGGTGTCGCAAGCCGTGGCTCACGTGGCCGCCGGCAGCGGCCTGTCCGTCGAAGTCACCAGCGATCCTGACGCCGTGTTCCGCGCTGAGCGCATCGTCCTGCCTGGTCAGGGCCACATGGGCGATTGCACCCGGGGCCTGGCCGATTCGGGCTTGCTGGAGGCTGTGTTGCACGCAGCGGCCAACAAACCCCTGTTTGGCGTTTGCGTGGGCATGCAAATGTTGCTGGATAGCAGTGAAGAGGGTCCCTCAAAAGGGCTGGGGCTGATCCCGGGCGAGGTGATCCGGTTCCAGCTGGAAGGCCGGCTGCAGGCCGATGGCAGCCGTTTCAAAGTGCCGCAAATGGGTTGGAACGCCGTGTTTCACGACCTCGGAAGAGGCCCTGCGCACCCTCTGTGGAACGGCATTGCCGATGGCGCCTACTACTATTTTGTCCACAGCTATTACGCCCGGCCCGTCGATCCCCGTCATGCGGTGGGCGAGGCGGACTTTGGCGGACGCTTTGCAGCGGCTATCGCTCGCGACAATATTTTTGCCACCCAGTTTCATCCTGAGAAGAGTGCTGACCAGGGCTTGGCGCTCTACCGTAACTTCCTTCACTGGAACCCCTGATATCAACCGTCGAAAGACACCACCATCATGTTGCTCATTCCCGCCATCGATCTCAAAGACGGCCAGTGCGTTCGCCTCAAGCAAGGCGATATGGACCAATCCACCGTGTTCGGCGAAGACCCGGCCGCCATGGCGCGAATTTGGGTAGATAAAGGTGCGCGACGCGTGCACCTGGTGGATTTGAATGGGGCGTTTGCCGGTAAACCCAAGAACGAGCAGGCGATCCGTGCCATTCTGAAGGAAGTGGGTTCCGAGGTCGATGTGCAGCTGGGCGGTGGCATCCGCGATCTGGACACGATTGAACGGTACCTGGACGCAGGTTTGCGCTACGTCATCATCGGCACGGCCGCGGTGAAAAACCCGGGCTTCCTGCAAGATGCCTGCACAGCATTCGGTGGCCACATCATCGTGGGCCTCGATGCCAAGGACGGCAAGGTCGCGACCGACGGGTGGAGCAAGCTCACCGGGCACGAAGTGGTCGACCTCGGTAAGAAGTTTCAGGACTACGGTGTCGAAGGCATCATCTACACCGACATCGGACGCGATGGCATGCTCAGCGGCATCAACATTGAAGCCACAGTGAAACTGGCCCAGGCCCTGAGCATCCCCGTGATTGCTTCGGGCGGGCTGTCCAATCTCGAGGATATTCGAGCGCTGTGCGCCGTAGAAGAAGAGGGGGTCGAAGGCGTGATCTGTGGACGCTCGATCTACAGCGGCGACCTTGATTTTGAAGCTGCTCAGCAATTGGCAGACGATCTCAACGGTTGAGCGATTCGGCAAGATATATAGCTATTTTTAACTATTATTTTCTGAAGTTATACGAAAAACAACTGACAATAAAGTCCTGATTGGCCATAATCACTGGCAGATGTGTGGTGCACTACCGCAAGAGTGCAAGCAATCAGGGAGACTTTCATGAACTTGCGTGGTGTTTTGCTTGTGCTGCTGATGGCCATGGCATCGCCGTGGGGGCTGGCCGCTTCAAACTGTGGCGGGGTTTCCGAAGGGAAGGACCAAGGCGGCGCGTTCTTCGACGACAACTTGCCGTTTGATCAGGACGTCTTCTCGTTTTGCTCCAAAGGGTATCCACCTCACTGCTGGATGGGCATCAATCCCGCCACGGGTACCTGGAAAATCGTCAGTCAGTACTGCTTTAACGCGCAGTGGACCTCGCAGTACGAAAAGGTCTGCCCGTATGGGGTCCGAGACGGCAAGGCGCCCGGTACCTGGAAGGCCCCAGGCAAGCCTGAGCTGATGTACAAGGGATCGCCCGACAGCGAAGATGGGCTGACATCCTGTTCGCACATGCAGTAGTACCCGTTGCCGGCTTGTGAGTGGGTGAGATGGGAAAATTTCTGGGGGCCTGTTTTGATGCAAAAGAAGACGTGGCGCACAGCGCTCAAAAGCGCCCTGTGTGCCCTGTGGCTGCTGGGCGCAGCAGGTGTTTCTGCACAACCCATCGCTTGCATCCAAAAGGGAAAAATGGATCTGACCCGGCCCGAGTTTCCATTGGTGACTTGCTGGGAAACGCTGGCGACCGGCGAACAAACTGCTGCAAAACTGCAAGAAGCCTGCGTAGTCCCTTTTGAACCCTGGGAAATCGAGTCGACCATCGTCCCTGTGTGTCCGCCCAAGCCTCTGGGCTCTTGCTTTGATGTCAAGGATGGGCAATCCAGCGGAGCTAACCTAGCCGGCGTTGAACTGCCCGATTCCTTGCCGGTCCCCGGCTTGACCAATATCCACCACTACACACCGCAGCAGCCTCACGAGTGGAAAAAAACGGCGAAAAACTGCAAGAAGAGTGGTTGCAAATGGGTAGGACCTGGATCTGGAACGTCACTTCCAAGGCTTTGAAACTGTCGGGAGGCTTTCGGTGCCTGCGCTCGGGCGAGGTCTTCAACCTGCGCCTTGAATCGGTATCGGTCTGTATAGTCGAGGCTTCTCTGACCCCAAGTTCGTGCCTACTTCATGCTCGCCAAACGCATCATTCCTTGCCTCGACGTCACCGGTGGACGGGTCGTCAAAGGTGTCAATTTTCTTGAGTTGCGCGATGCAGGCGACCCTGTCGAGATCGCTGCGCGGTACAACGATCAAGGTGCCGATGAGCTCACATTTCTGGATATCACTGCGACCTCAGACGAACGCGACCTCATCCTGCACATCATCGAAGCCGTGGCGTCGCAGGTGTTCATTCCCCTCACAGTCGGCGGTGGGGTGCGCTCAGTAGAAGACGTCCGTCGACTGCTGAATGCGGGCGCAGACAAAACCAGCTTCAACTCGGCAGCGCTGGCGAGGCCAGCGGTCATTCGCGAAGTTTCTGACAAATACGGATCGCAATGCATCGTGGTAGCCATCGACGCCAAGCGGCGCTTTGGCGATGACATGCTCGATCGTGGTGAAGGCTGGGACGTCTACAGCCACGGGGGCCGGAAAAACACCGGTCTGGACGCGGTTGCATGGGCGCGTCAAATGGCCGAGATGGGCGCAGGCGAGATCTTGCTCACCAGCATGGACCGGGATGGCACCAAGTCGGGGTTTGACCTAGCGCTCACGCGAGCCGTCGCCGATGCGGTAAGCGTGCCTGTGATTGCTTCAGGCGGCGTGGGCAATCTGGATCATCTTGCAGATGGTGTTCAGCAAGGCGGTGCAGATGCCGTCTTGGCCGCCAGTATTTTTCATTACGGGGAATACACCGTCGGACAAGCCAAGGCGCGCATGGCCGAGCGTGGGATTCCCATTCGCCTTTGAACCCTGTAGGTCCGACCTCCGGGTTGGGCTCCAAAGCTGTCGGGCGCTGCGGACCTTAGATGGACTTGGTCGGGGCAGGCAGTTGTGCCTGGCGCTCGAGCCTGTCTTCCAGCTCGCCCAGGTTAGCGCTCAAACCATTGCCGGTGTGCTCAATGGTTTCGGTGATCGAATTCCGCACCAAGTCCATTTTCTGAGCCAGTTTGTCAGACAGCTCTGCATCGCGCTCGGCTGTTATTTGCATCTCCGCCTTCAGAAATTCCCGAAGCTCGGTGAAGCGGGAGGCCTCGGCCTTGTCGGCGAGATGGCGTTGCTCAGCCATCTCCTTGGTGAGGCGACGAATTTCCATGGCGTGACCTGCCTGAAAAAACAGCAAGGCCACGAGAAACACACCTGTGACGGCGACCACCATGCCGAGCATCACCAAGCCCAGTGGTGCCTGAATCTGGGCCACGCCGAGATTGAGGTCGGTGTTTTGCATGACGGCATCAAAGTTCAGGGCCACGAACCCTGCAATCAACAGGATCAGCGCAATCAAAAGCAAAGTTCGGAACCGCATAGCGCCCTCCTCAGGCTGTGACCACGTTCAGCGCAGTGCTGTTGGGCCGTGAAGATTCAAGTAGTGTGCCTGATCGTAACGCCATTCCAGCTGATCCCGATGCCGCCTGCATGGTAGATTCCATGCATGAATTGGCTAGACGATGTGAAATGGGATGCGCAAGGCTTGGTGCCTGTGATTGCGCAAGAGGCCGACACGGGTGACGTGTTGATGTTCGCCTGGATGAACCGTGAGGCGCTGCAGAAAACGGCCGAGTTGAAGCGTGCCGTGTATTTCAGCCGCTCGCGCGCCAAATTGTGGTTCAAAGGGGAAGAATCCGGCCACATTCAAACGGTTCACGATATTCGGCTGGATTGCGATAACGACGTGGTGCTGCTCAAAGTGACTCAACTCGGGCACAAGCCCGGCATTGCTTGCCATACCGGGCGCCACAGCTGCTTTTACCAGCGCTATGACGATGGCCAATGGCAAACCGCAGAGCCTGTACTCAAAGCTCCTGAAACCATCTACAAAACGTGATGTCTCCTCCCATGTCCACCCACGACGACCTGGCCCGTTTGGCCGCCTTGATCGAAAGCCGAAAACCAGAAAACGGTGGAAACCCGGAGAAGAGCTATGTCGCTCGCTTGCTCCACAAAGGGCCAGACGCTTTCCTCAAAAAGGTGGGCGAGGAAGCGACAGAAGTGGTGATGGCTGCCAAAGACTGTGACCATGGCGGCGATGTCCAGACGCTGGTCAACGAAGTGGCCGACCTGTGGTTCCACTCCATGATCGCCTTGGCCCACTACGGTCGATCTCCAGCAGATGTGGTCGCTGAACTCACCCGGCGGGAGGGTTTGAGCGGGCTGGAGGAGAAGGCATTGCGCAAGGCCCAAGCCCGCGATGCCTCAGAGCCGTCATGAATTCGTTATCCCAAGGAGCGCTCCAGTGACCGAAAAAACAGACGTTGCGGACCAATCGATACGGGCGCAAGAGCAGGCCGAATCCCTCAAGACCGTTGGCTGGATCAGCTATTTGCTTCACCTTATCGTGGCGGTTGCGGCCGTGATCCCTGGCGCACAGGTTGGCGCAGGACTGTTGATCATCGCGCTCATAATCGATCTGGTGAAAAAATCCGACGCCGAGGGGACCTGGCAGGAGAGCCATTTCTCGTGGCGCATCCGCACCGTGCTCTGGGCGGGCGTGCTCTATCTGGTGACTCTGCCTTTGTGGATCATTTTTCTGTTGCCAGGCATGGTCGCCTGGGCCATTATTTCCATCTGGTTCCTCTATCGCATTGTCAAAGGCATGGTTCGCATGAACGCGAGCCGGGCCATGCCCGAATAAGGGCATTTGACAAGAATTCCCTCACCGGTCCCAACTGAGAGAAAGTTGAGCACGTGTTACCACCCCTTAAACCGCCATGAGTGCAAACGACCCCAACTGCATTTTTTGCAAGATCGTCACCGGTCAGATACCGTCCAAAAAAGTCTATGAAGACGAAGAGCTTTTTGTTTTTCACGATATTCAGCCTTGGGCGCCCGTCCATTTCTTGATCGTCCCCAAGCAGCACATTCCCTCCTTGGCGCAGCTCACGTCTGAGCATGAGCGCCTCATGGGCCGCATGATGGTGCTGGCCCCGCGGTTGGCGGCCGAGCAAGGCTGCAATCCCTATCCCGAGGGCGGATTCCGGGTAGTTTGCAACACAGGAGTTGAAGGTGGGCAGGAAGTGCATCACCTGCACGTCCATGTCATGGGC
The DNA here is from genome assembly GCF_004795855.1 of Hydrogenophaga sp. PAMC20947. Lineage (NCBI taxonomy): Bacteria > Pseudomonadati > Pseudomonadota > Betaproteobacteria > Burkholderiales > Comamonadaceae > Hydrogenophaga > Hydrogenophaga sp. PAMC20947. The sequence goes on along the minus strand of NZ_CP039252.1, from coordinate 2,698,603 downwards.
GGTCCTCGGCCTTGGCTGCGGGGTTGATCCCGGAAGACCCCTCACCATTTTTGTCTCTGGCTGTTCTGGAGTGAACTCTTGCCGGGGCTTAGAATCCCATGGTCAGCGTCCAAGCGCTTTGTTTCCTTTCTGGAGTTGAATCATGGGTTCCTTTTCAATCTGGCACTGGCTGATCGTGCTGCTGATCGTGGTGATGGTGTTTGGCACCAAAAAACTGAAAAACATCGGTGCTGACCTCGGCGGCGCCGTCAAGGGCTTCAAGGACGGCATCAAAGATGGCGAGCAGGGCGGCGCTGAGTCGGCTGCGGCTCCAGCGGCCAAAGTGACGCAGGACAGCACACGCGCCACAAAAGACACCATCGACGTCGAAGCCAAGAACAAGAGCTGAGATCCCTTGCCTGCGGGGCTTCAGGCCACCGCGGCTAACGGTTCTTGGGCACACAGGCTCAGGGACTCCCTTGACATCAGGACAGCTGACACATGATTGATCTGGGCATCTCCAAACTTGCCCTCATCGGAGCGGTGGCCCTCATTGTGATCGGCCCCGAAAAGCTTCCGCGCGTGGCCCGGACAGTGGGGGCGTTGCTGGGCAAAGCGCAACGCTACGTGGCCGACGTGAAAGCAGAGGTCAACCGATCTATGGATCTGGAAGAGCTCAAGCGCATGAAGGATTCGGTGGAGGGGGCGGCGCGCGATGTGCAAGGCTCCATGCAGTCCACGGCCAACGATTTCGAGAAATCCTGGTCAGAAGCGACGGCTGGACTGGAGGGGCTTGATTACGGTTCCGATTCGATGGGCGGTATCGGGAGCGATGGCTACCCGGTTTACACCCGCCCCAAAAAGAACTGGCGCATCAAGCAAAAGGCAATGCCCCAGTGGTACAAAGCCCGCACAGGTGTGCGAACCCGTACCCAGTCAGGAGCGGCTCGTGTGGCGCGCTTCCGCCCCCGTACTTTTTCCTCAACGCGTTGATGACCGATACCTCAAATTCCAACGACGAGCTGGCCGGTACCGAACAGCCTTTTGTCCAGCACCTGATGGAGTTGCGCAACCGGCTGATGCTGGGGCTGGCAGGTTTGGGTTTGTGCATGGCGGCGCTGGCCTTCTGGCCAGGCCCCAGCGGTCTGATCGACTGGATTGCTGTTCCGATTCGGGCCCACATGCCACCGGATGCCAAACTGATCGCTGTGGGTGTTTTTACACCCTTCTTCATTCCATTGAAAGTCTTGGGGATGACTGCCTTGGTGATGTCGTTGCCGTGGTGGATGTACCAGATCTGGGCTTTCGTTGCACCAGGGCTTTACGGCCACGAAAAGCGTTTTGCCATTCCGCTGATTGTGTTGGGCAGCTTGCTGGCCTACACAGGCATTGCATTTGTCCAGTTCTTTGTGCTGGACAAGATGTTTGGCTTCATTCAACAGTTCACGCCAAAGAGTGTGGCGGCAACCCCCGACATCGCTTCGTACGTAGAGGCGATCCTGTCGCTTTATCTGGCTTTCGGCCTGGCATTCCAGGTCCCGATTGTGGTGGTGTTGCTCGTTAAGATGAACATGGTCTCGGTGCAGAAGCTCAAGGAGTTTCGAGGCTATTTCATTGTGGTTGCCTTCGTGATTTCAGCGGTGGTGACGCCACCCGATGTGATCTCCCAGCTTGCTTTGGCCGTGCCCATGTGCCTGTTGTATGAGCTGGGCATCTGGGGCTCACGGTGGTTCGTCACCAACTCGGCCAAACCAGACTCCGAAGAAGCTTCGCCAGAGTCTGATGAGTCTTCTTCTTAAGGCAGTCTCGAAGGTTGATCGTGGGGTCGAACCAGCCGGGGGATGGATCCGGACCTTGGGTGGCGTCGATTCAAAGGATCCCGGCAAGCGAGATTGATGTTAGTGCCCGCTGGCTCCAGGCTGGTTTCGGCAGAGGTTCCGCAAGCAAGGGTGTTCAGATTTGTTGGATCCTATGAGGCGCCGCCTGGGGCGAGGCGGTAGGCAGGTGTTCCGTGAGCACATTCCGGTCGTTCAGTCCCACTTGACGGGTCTTTGCGCGGTTCACGCGGTGGCGGCCAACAACGTCGGTGAATTGCGGACCCAATCAATGACCTGACGCGGAGGCGTCAGGGTAGGGCGTCAGCGTTGTTGTTCCTGCAATCGTGGCCGCGTGCGTTTGCCGGGCGTCACTTCGATGGTCTCTTTGCCGTCTTTGCGCACCACATCCAGCTGGGCGGCCGTGCCTGGTTTCAATGCGGCGACAGCCGATAGCAGCTGGGCCACATTGCTCACGGAGCGACCCGCCACCTGGGTGATCACGTCACCCGGGCGAATACCGGCTTTTGCGGCAGGGCCGTTTTGTAGCACGCCTGTGATGATCACGCCCACATTTGTGCTCAGGCCAAAGCTCTCAGCCAGCTCGGGGGAAAGGTCCTGGGGCTCAACGCCGATCCAGCCGCGCGTGACCTGTCCGTCGCGCACAATCGCCTCCAGCACGTTCTTGGCCGTGGAGGTTGGAATGGCAAACCCGATGCCCATGGAGCCCCCGGATCGGGAGTAAATGGCCGTGTTGATGCCCATCAGGCGGCCACCCGTATCAACCAGGGCTCCGCCCGAATTGCCGGGGTTGATCGCGGCGTCTGTCTGGATGAAATTTTCGAACGTGTTGATGCCCAGTTGGGTGCGTCCGAGCGCGCTGACAATGCCGCTGGTGACCGTTTGCCCGACGCCAAACGGGTTACCGATGGCCAGAACCTGGTCGCCAATGGCCAGGCCGTCGGAATCGCCAAGGGTGATCACAGGCAACTCCTTCAGGTCGACCTTCAGGATCGCCAAATCGGTCTCGGGATCTGTGCCGATCACTTGAGCCGCACTTTTCCGGCCGTCGTTCAGGAGGACCTCGATTTGATCGGCCTCTTCAATCACGTGGTTGTTTGTGAGGATGTAGCCGGCTGGGCTGACGATCACGCCAGATCCCAAGCCCGCTTGGGGCTGGGATTGGCCTTGTTCTCCGAAAAAGAATCGCGACCACGGATCGTTCGCCAACGGACCGGTTTCTGGAGCCTTGCTGGTGTTGATGCTGACCACGGCGGGCGATGCAATGCGCGCCGCCGCGCTGAAGCCCTGGGTCCCACCGCCGGATGCAACGGGTTCGTTTGACTCGAAAACGGGCACCACAGATGCCACGATCGGCTTGCGGTTGAGCCACTCGGGCTTGAGCGTTGCGATGACGAAAAACGCCGCCAGCAAGACCGTTACAGATTGGGAAAAAACCAGCCAGAGTCGTTTCATGGGGTGTTCAGGGTCCAGTGCACATAGGCAGCGCCGACCTGAATGCAGATCAGCGCTAGCGAGGATATTGTCCTGCAAATGCAGATCAGGTAAGCGCTGCATTCTCCCGCGACGCGCTTTCAGGTTCAAAATGCGGTGCACTGGCGGGCCTTCGTGGCGCATCGTGTACCGCTGGCACACACAAACCAACAGGCGTTTCAGGCGCCTGTTCTGAACCGAGCCCTTGTAGGTTGTGGTTGTTCGGTCAATCTGTATTGTTGCAAAACCGGATCAGTCGGCCGGTCTGACCCTGGAATTCGCGCCTGGCCTCTCATCCCAAAAAAGCTGCGCTGTGCACAGCTTGGGTCATGCGGAGCTTCCCGGAGCATGGGATTTTGGGTGGTTTGACCCAAGTCAAGGCGTTCAATCGCTGCTTCGGTTGCAATGGATGCATTATCAGAAAGCATGGAGAACACTATGAAAGCGATCGTCGACCTTTTTTCTACCGATTACGGCTTGTTCAGCATTTCAGGCATCGTATTCATGATCGGCATGGCGATCTGGTTTTACCGGTTCTTCACCCGGAAGATGGAGGAGGCTGAGCAAGCCCAGAAGGCCATGCATTGAATGAGTTTCGGCAACACTTTTTCCTCAGGTGCTTGTGTCGCCTGCTCAAAGTTGTTGAGCAGGATGGCTGTCAGAATGCAAAGTCCAACCAACTGGCCCCGTTGAGGCCGTTGGCATAGTTTCCATTGTGTCGTTCCGCCATGAATTCACCAGAATCTTCTGTTTCCCGTGATGTACTCCTGAGTGCCTTTGACGACCTGCTGCAGCCCGCAGCGTTCAAAGACTATGGGCCCAATGGGCTGCAGGTTGAGGGTAAGAAGGAGATCCGCAGCGTGGTTTCGGGTGTCACGGCGAGTTTGGCACTGATCGATGCAGCGATCGAGGTCGGAGCTGACGCACTGTTTGTGCACCATGGATTGTTCTGGCGCGGGCAGGATGGGCGGGTCACAGGGTGGATGAAGCAGCGCCTGGCTCGGTTGTTGGCGCACGAAATCAATCTGTTTGCCTACCACTTGCCACTGGACGCCCATCTCACCCTGGGCAACAACGCACAACTGGCGCGCCACCTGGGAATTCACTGGGTGGGTGCTGAGCCGGTTCGCTTTGGTGAGCAGTCCTTGGGCTTTCTTGGTGTGCGCGCCGAACGTTCTGCGGCAACGCTTGCCCTTTGGGTTGAACAGCAGTTGGGACGCCCAGTAACGCTGATTGCCCCGAACGATCAACCTATTGAGCGGGTTGCGCTGTGTACCGGGGGCGCCCAAGGCTACTTTGAAGCGGCCATTGCAGCCGGCGCCGAGGTGTTCATCACTGGTGAAATCTCTGAGCCCCAAGCGCATTACGCTCGGGAATGTGGTGTGGCCTACATCGCTTGCGGCCACCACGCCTCGGAACGCTATGGGGCACCCGCAGTGGCTGCACACGTGGCAAGTCAGCTGGGCATTGCCCACCAGTTCATTGATATTCCCAACCCGGCATGAGGTCGTGATGCTGGCTGAACCATCTTCTGTACCGGAGTCGATGCGCCCTTTGGTGATCAGCATGGGAGATCCCGCCGGGATTGGGCCTGAGATCATCGCCAAGGCTTTGACCGAGCGCCCCGCGTTGAAGCATGCGGTGGTGATTGCCGGGAATCTGGCGACGCTAGAGACCGCTGCCCTGTTAGTGGCCAAAGCTGGGGGCAGCGAACCCGTGTTGTTTTGGCCGATTCCCACGCTGGAGCGTCGCGGGCAGGTACCTGAAGCGCATGTGGCTGTGTTGCAGGCTTGTGAGCTTCCTGTGCGGCCCGAGTGGGGCGTGGTGAGCGCCCAGGCGGGCAAGGCTGCGGCGGAATGTATCCGGGTGGGTGCTGGGGCTGTGTTGAGCGGGGCCGCCTGCGGCCTGGTGACCGCGCCAATTCACAAAGAGTCGCTGGCGTTGGCGGGTGTCGAGCATCCCGGCCACACCGAATACCTCCAGGCGCTGTCTGCCGCACACCTCGGTGTTTCCGTCCAGGAACTGCCTGTACGCATGATGCTGAGCTCACCAGATTTGCGCACCGTGTTGGTGAGCATTCATGTGTCTTTGCGGAATGCGCTGGACGCGGTCACCACGGACCGTGTCGCCAGTACGATTCGAATCACCTATGAACACTTCCGCCGTCTGGGCTGGAACAGCTTGCGCATCGGTGTGTCCGGCCTCAATCCTCACGCGGGGAGGGGGGGTTGTTTGGTAGCGAGGAAGTTGAGGTGATCTCACCCGCCGTTCGGCGAATGCAAGATCAGGGCATCAATGTCAACGGCCCGCACGCACCCGACACCGTTTTTATGCGGGCCCGCCAGGGCGAGTTTGATGTGGTGATTGCGATGTACCACGATCAAGGTCTGATACCCGTGAAGCTGCTGGGCCTGGAGCACGGTGTCAATACCACCTTGGGCTTGCCTTTTGTCAGGACCAGCCCGGACCATGGCACGGCCTTCGATCTCGCCGGAACAGGACGAGCCAGTGCCAGCAGCTTGCTGGCCGCGATCGATGCCGCGCAGGACGCCTGCTCGGGCCTGTCTCCATAGAATTAGCCACCCACACTTTTTTGAAGCGGGCGGCTGAAAATGGCTGGTCTATTTGCGCAGGCTGTCGCGGATTTCGCGCAGCAACACCACATCTTCCGGCGTCACTTCGGGTGCAGCTTCGGCTGCTGGCTCTTCGCGCTTCATGCGGTTGATTTGCTTGACCATCATGAAGATGATGAAGGCCAGAATCATGAAGTTGATGGCGACCGTGATGAAGTTGCCATAGGCCAAGACGGGAACACCCGCTTCCTTCATCGCGGCCAGCGTCGTGGCCGTGCCATCGGGCACTGCGCCCAGTGTGACAAACAGGTTGCTGAAATCCATGTTTCCAAAGATGGCTCCCACGACGGGCATGATCACGTCCTCGACCAGCGAGCCCACAATCTTGCCAAACGCCCCGCCGATGATCACACCGACAGCCAAGTCGATCACGTTGCCCTTGACGGCAAATTCCTTAAATTCTTGCATCATGCTCATGTTGTGTCCTCAAAACGTGTGGGTAGAAATTATTCACTGGCAAGCGAGTCAGCTGAAAAAATTCTCGCATGGAACACCTTGGTGTTATTGAGAATACCCCTCGTTGTGTGATCTTTGTCAGCAAGCTGTTGTTACTGGCCCGTCACAATGTCCTACTGCGGGGCTCAGTCCCGGGCCTGACCCTTGTTACCGTCCGGTACAATGCCGGGTTGACCCCAGTGGGTCCCCCATTCAGAAACGACTTTGAAAGAAATCCATGAGTGAAGCAACCGTTGGAGCGCCTGCAGTGGACAGCAGTCGTCGAACTTGGCTGATCACCTCCGCCGCTATGGGTGGTGTGGGCGCGGCAGCCGTCGCAGTCCCTTTTGTGAGCTCCTTCCAGCCATCCGAGCGCGCCAAAGCGGCAGGCGCCTCCGTGGAAGTGGATATTTCTGATGTGGCGCCTGGCACGAAAAAAGTCGTTGCCTGGCGCGGCAAACCGATCTGGATCATGCGCCGCACGGAAGAAGAGTTGGCCAACCTGGCCAAGATCGAAGGTGACCTGGCAGACCCCAATTCCGAACGCAAAACATACCCCACGCCGGCATACGCGCTGAATCAGCACCGGTCCATCAAGCCCGAGTATTTCATCGGCATCGGTATTTGCACCCACCTGGGGTGCTCGCCGGGCGACAAATTCACCACAGGCCCGCAGCCTTCGCTGCCCGACAACTGGGTGGGGGGCTACTTGTGCGCTTGCCACGGCTCGACATTTGACCTTGCTGGGCGCGTGTTCAAGAACAAGCCAGCACCCGACAACCTGGAAATCCCGCCTCATTACTACGTGTCCGATACCGTGGTTTTGATTGGTGAAGATAAAGCGGCCTGAGCCGCTCTGCGCAGTCCACCGATCATTGAGGCAACCCATGGCTGAATTCAAAGAACTCCCTCCCGGTGCACCCGTCGGTGCGCAGGTGACCAACTGGTTTGAAAACCGTTTTCCGACCGCGTTTGATGCGTACCGCGTCCACATGTCGGAGTACTACGCTCCGAAAAACTTCAACTTCTGGTACATCTTCGGCTCGCTGGCCTTGCTGGTGCTGGTGATCCAGATCGTGACAGGCATCTTCCTGGTGATGCACTACAAGCCGGATGCAAACCTCGCGTTTGCGTCGGTTGAGTACATCATGCGCGACGTGCCGTGGGGCTGGTTGATCCGCTACATGCACTCTACGGGCGCATCGGCCTTCTTCGTGGTCGTGTATCTCCACATGTTCCGCGGATTGCTCTACGGCTCGTACCGCAAGCCGCGCGAGCTGGTGTGGATCTTTGGTTGCGCCATCTTTCTGGTGTTGATGGGTGAGGCCTTCATGGGTTACCTGTTGCCCTGGGGTCAGATGAGCTACTGGGGTGCTCAGGTGATCGTGAACCTGTTCTCCGCGATCCCGTTTGTTGGCCCCGATCTGGCTTTGCTGATCCGTGGCGACTTCGTGGTGGGTGACGCCACGTTGAATCGATTCTTCAGTTTCCACGTTATCGCCGTGCCGCTGGTGCTGCTGGGTCTGGTGGTCGCTCACTTGCTGGCTTTGCACGATGTGGGTTCGAACAACCCCGATGGCGTCGAAATCAAGGCGACCAAGGACGAAAAGGGTATTCCGCTGGACGGCATCCCCTTCCATCCTTACTACACCGTGCATGACATTTTTGGCGTGTCGGTGTTCCTGATGGTGTTTTCGGCGATTGTTTTCTTCGCGCCAGAGCTGGGCGGTTACTTCCTCGAGTACAACAACTTCATTCCGGCTGATCCGCTGGTGACGCCTTTGCACATTGCGCCTGTCTGGTACTTCACGCCGTTCTATTCGATGCTGCGTGCCATCACCGGTGAAATGGTCTATGTGCTCATGATCTGCGTGGTGCTGGGTGCGTTGCTGGGTGTGGCCAAAGCCAAAATCAGCGGCATGCTGAAAATGGCCGTGGTTGGCGCTGCCGTTGTGGCCGTGGGCCTGCTGTATGCGATTGATGCCAAGTTCTGGGGTGTCGTCGCCATGGGCGGCGCGGTGGTGATCCTGTTCTTCCTGCCCTGGCTGGACTTCAGTCCAGTGAAGTCGATCCGTTACCGTCCAAACTTGGTCAAGTGGCTCTACACGATCTTCGTGATCAACTTCCTGATTCTCGGCTATCTGGGCGTGCAGCCGCCATCCCCTGTGGGTGAGCGGGTGTCTCAGGTGGGTACCTTGTTCTATTTTGGTTTCTTCCTGCTGATGCCTTGGTGGAGTCGTCTGGGCGAGTTCAAGACGGTGCCCAGCCGCGTTACCTTCACGCCTCACTGAAGCCCTTCCTGTGACACGGAGAGTCAAACAAATGAAAAAAATTCTTCTGGGTTTTGCGCTGGCCTTGGGCCTGTCTGGCGCTGCAATGGCTGCTGGCGGGGGATTTCCGCTGGACAAGGCGCCCAACCGCACCAATGACATGGCCTCACTGCAAAACGGTGCGAAATTGTTTGTCAACTATTGCCTGAGTTGCCACTCGGCGGCCTACATGCGCTACAACCGCTTGCGCGACATTGGGCTCAATGACAAGCAGATCGCCGAAAACCTGACCTTCGCCACGGACAAAATCGGTGACACCATGAAAGCGTCCATCGACCCGAATCAGGCGAAAGAATGGTTCGGCGCCAACCCGCCCGACTTGACCGTGATCGCTCGCTCGCGTGCTGGTTCTGGCGGGACGGGCGCTGACTACATTTACACTTTCCTGCGCACGTTCTACCGTGACCCCGCCCGCCCAACGGGCTGGAACAACATGGTGTTCCACAACGTCGGCATGCCCAATCCGTTCTGGCAGTTGCAGGGAGAGCGTGAGCCAATCCATACCAAGGCAGAGAGCCATGGTGCTGAGGTCGAGGTGCTCAAGGGCTGGGAAGCCGTGAAGCCTGGCACCATGAGCGAAGCGGAATTCAACAACAACATGGGCGACCTCGTGGCCTACATGCAGTGGATGGCCGAGCCCGCTCAAAATACCCGTGTTCGCATCGGTGTCTGGGTGTTGTTGTTTTTGGCTGCCTTCACCCTGGTGGCGTGGCGTCTGAATGCCGCGTTCTGGAAAGACATCAAGTAATCACACATTGATCGGCCTCGCTAAACGGCGGGTCGAATCTTCACAGTGGCAGGGCTGGCGCCGCATGCATGCGGCCAAACGGTCCTCCACTGTTTTTTGCATTAAGGAGACTCTCACCATGATGGTTTTGTATTCGGGTACTACTTGCCCTTACTCCCACCGTTGCCGTTTCGTCTTGTTCGAAAAGGGCATGGACTTTGAAATTCGGGATGTGGACCTCTACAACAAGCCCGAAGACATCAGTGTGATGAACCCTTACGGGCAGGTGCCCATTTTGGTCGAACGCGACTTGATCCTCTACGAATCGAACATCATCAATGAGTACATCGATGAGCGATTTCCCCATCCGCAGCTGATGCCCGGCGACCCGGTGGATCGCGCGCGCGTCCGTCTGTTCTTGCTCAACTTTGAGAAAGAACTGTTCGCCCATGTTTCCGTGCTCGAGGCGCGCAGCGTCAAAGGCAATGAAAAGGCACTGGAAAAGGCCCGCTCGCATATTCGCGACCGCCTGACCCAGCTGGCGCCCGTGTTCCTGAAAAACAAATTCATGCTCGGCGATAACTTCTCGATGCTGGACGTCGCCATCGCACCCTTGCTCTGGCGCCTCGACTTCTACGGCATTGAGCTGAGCAAAAATGCAGCGCCGTTGCTGAAATACGCCGAGCGTATTTTTTCACGCCCTGCCTACATCGAAGCGCTCACACCTTCTGAAAAGGTGATGCGCAAGTAAAGCTGTGGCCGGTGCTCGAAGGGCACCGGCATTTTTGAACGAGCCAGGCCAGTGAACATTTCCGAGCAGGACAGCCCTTCTACCCGACCCTACCTGATTCGCGCATTGCATGAGTGGTGTAGCGATAATGGGTATTCGCCGTATCTCGCGGTACAGGTGGATGCTTCAGTGCAGGTGCCGATGGACTTCGTCAAGAACGGTGAGATCGTTCTCAACGTCAGCGTCGATGCGACCAGCAATCTGCGTTTGGGCAATGATTTTGTAGAGTTCAAGGCCCGCTTTGGTGGCGTCTCGCGCGATATCGTTGTGCCGATCAGCCATGTGGTGGCCATTTATGCCCGGGAAAATGGCCAGGGAATGGCCTTCCCTGCGCCAAGTCCGCGCGTCATCGCAGCGTTGGGTGCCGAGACAGAGATGCCTGAGGGCGAGGATTTGTCGCCGCCAGGGGGAGGTTCGGTGCGCCCACCGCTGAGGGCGGTACCGACCGAGCCCGCCGGAGAAGCCAATGCAGCTCATGAGGCCAGCGATACACCACCCGAGCCGCCACCGCCTCGCGGGGGTCGTCCGGTGCTCAAGCGGGTCAAGTAAAATAGCGACCGTTTCCCATTTGCCGCTTTAGCTCAGTTGGTAGAGCAATCGCCTTGTAAGCGATAGGTCGTCTGTTCGAGTCAGACAAGCGGCACCACTCACATCTCATTGGCATTGGTCAGCGAGCGTGGGATTGGACTTTCAGGCGAATCGAGGTAACCTGTCCGCCGTTGCGGACCAGTTCCTTCTGCAGGGCCGGCAGAAGTTGGCGCAGCTTTGTTGAGGCAGCGGCATTGCCGACGAGCAAACACCATTCACCCTCTTGGAGGGGGCCCGATTTGACGTGAGCACGCAAAGTGCTCGGGATCAGGTGCCTGACTTGGTCAAGGCACCACTGGGAGGCTTTGATGCGCTCCCTCAAGGCACCCAGCGAGGGCGCAGCATCTGCAGCCTCTTCTAGGCTGAAGGTGGTTTGTATCCGTTTGCCAGAGGTCATGCAAAAAGTGGGGAAAGCCGCCTCCAGGGCAGATCCATGAAGAAAGGTTGATTAAGTGCACATCATTATCACGGATGGCTGGCTGGCCAAAAGCCAGGCCATGCATCTGACGGGCATCCGTTTGGTCGGGCTCGGAGTCCTGGCATCCCTGTTGCTCATGCTGACTTCGGTCACCGCCTACCACTGGGTCTTTCTCGAGGGTGTGCGCCAGGGATGGCCGGGGTTCAGTTCAGTGGCTCGAATCGTGGCACCCAAGCGGGCAGAAACGTCGGCGCTGTATATGCGCGAAAACCTGGATGCCATGGCCCGCAAGCTGGGTGAAATGCAGGCGCGCATGATGCAGATCGATTCGCTCGGCGAACGTGTGGCAGGCCTGGCAGGCCTCAATCCCGAAGAGTTCAAACCTGCGCCCGCTGGCGCCGGTGGTGTGCTGGTGGGCGGGCGCTCTTTGAGCATGGATGCATTGAACAGCGCAATGGATGACTTGAGCCAACTCACGGGTTCGCGTGTTGATTGGCTCACGGTCGTTGAATCCAGGCTCTTTGATCAACAGATGCAACGCAATCTGGTTCCCACACAGGAGCCTGTTTTGGGTGCTCGAGTGGGTTCCCCATTTGGATTCAGAATCGATCCCATCACAGGCAAAAGTGCGCTCCACACGGGTCTCGATTTTCCTGCTGACACGGGAACGCCCATTTTTGCGGCTGCAGGGGGTGTAGTGATCGTGCAAGACGAACACCACGCCTATGGGAACATGATCGAAGTGGATCACGGTAACAACCTGATCACCCGCTATGCGCACGCTTCTCGGGTCTTTGTCAAAAAGGGCGACATCATCAAGCGGGGTCAAAAAATTGCCGAAGTGGGATCAACGGGCCGATCCACCGGTCCGCACCTGCATTTCGAAGTCTGGGTGGCGGGCGTGGTCCAAGATCCACGGCGTTTCCTCAACGCCGGTGAAAATCTTGCGGCCGCCGAACTTCGCGCCCCGCGCAAGCCCTGAAGCTGCCTTAAGTGGGCACCCGTTAAAATCTGAGCTTTTGCTCTTGAAACAGCAGCAATCGCCGGCAGATCAGGGGCATCCCGAGGCTGGTCGGTGACACTGGCAAAAAATTCCTGTTATTTAACTCTGGCCTGACCGCTTCTGGCGGTGAGGCCTGACTGCACGTATGGCCACAAACATTCTCACCAAAATATTCGGTAGTCGCAATGATCGATTGCTCAAGACCTACCGCAAAACGGTGGAGCACATCAATGGCCTTGAACCGCAATTCGAGAAGCTCAGCGACGATGAGCTGAAGGGGCAAACAGAAGTCTTCAAAAAACGGATTGCGGACGGGGAAGCATTGGAGGCGGTCTTGCCAGAGGCATTTGCCGTGGTGAGGGAGGCGAGCAAACGTGTCATGAAAATGCGTCACTTTGATGTCCAGATGGTGGGCGGCCTGGCTCTTCACCACGGCAAAGTGGCTGAAATGCGCACGGGAGAGGGCAAAACGCTGACCGCGACTTTGCCGGTCTATCTCAATGCCCTGACTGGCAAAGGCGTGCATGTCGTGACCGTGAACGACTACCTTGCCAGCCGCGACGCCCAATGGATGGGACGTCTATACACTTTCCTCGGACTCCGTGTCGGCATCAATCTTCCCCAGGCCCCCCGGGAGGAAAAGCAGGCAGCCTACCAGGCTGACATCACCTACGGCACCAACAACGAGTATGGATTTGACTACCTCCGCGACAACATGGTCTACGAGGTCGCTGATCGTGTTCAGCGGGGCCTGAACTACGCCATCGTTGACGAAGTCGACTCCATTCTGATTGACGAGGCACGCACGCCTTTGATCATCAGTGGGCAGGCCGAGGATCAGACGCAGGTATACCAGGCGATCAAGGCGCTGGTGCACCATCTGGTTCGTCAAGAGGGCGAGGCAGACCCACGCACCGGAGAGGGTGTGATCAAGGCAGGCGATTTCACCGTGGACGAGAAGGGGCACTCGATTCACATGACAGAGCAAGGCCATGAGAATGCCGAGCGCTTGCTTAGCGAGGCAGGGCTCTTGCCCGAAGGTGCTTCTCTGTACGATCCATCCAACATCGCGCTGATGCACAACCTGGTGACGTCACTCAAGGCGCACCACCTGTACCACCGCGATCAGCACTACGTGAATCAGGCGGGTGAGATCGTCATCGTGGATGAGTTCACCGGTCGCCTGATGTCAGGCCGCCGATGGAGCGACGGACTTCACCAGGCGGTCGAGGCGAAAGAAGGCGTGGCCATCCAGCCAGAGAACCAGACCTTGGCATCGATCACCTTTCAAAACTATTTCCGCTTGTACGGCAAGCTGTCGGGCATGACTGGCACCGCCGATACAGAAGCGTATGAGTTCCAGGAAATTTACGGACTGGAAACGGTGGTGATTCCCGCCAACCGCCCGAGCAAGCGAAACGATCAGCTGGATCGCGTTTATAAGACCACGCAGGAAAAGTACGCTGCAGCGATCCAGGATATCCGGGAGTGCCACGAACGTGGGCAGCCGGTGCTGGTCGGAACTTCTTCGATCGAAAACTCCGAAATCATCGCGGAACTGCTCGTCAAAGAAAACCTCCCCCACGAAGTGCTCAACGCCAAGCAGCATGCACGCGAGGCTGACATCATCGTGCAGGCGGGGCAGCCTTCTGCCATCACGATCGCCACCAACATGGCGGGTCGGGGAACCGACATCGTTCTTGGTGGAAACCTTGAAAAAATGCTGGCTATCGTCGAAACAGACGAATCTCTGGATGAGACGGCCAAGGCCAATCGCCTTGAAGCAGTGCGCACACAATGGCAGGCGGATCAAGACAAAGTCAAGGCTTTGGGCGGCTTGCGCATCATTGCCACCGAGCGCCATGAGAGCCGCCGTATCGACAACCAGCTTCGTGGACGCTCAGGCCGCCAGGGGGACCCGGGCTCTTCCCGCTTCTACCTGAGCCTTGACGATTCGCTGATGCGCATCTTCGCGGGGGACCGCGTGCGGGCCATCATGGATCGCCTGAAGATGCCTGAGGGTGAGGCGATTGAAGCGGGCATGGTCACACGGAGCATTGAAAGTGCCCAGCGCAAGGTTGAGGCGCGCAACTTCGATATTCGCAAGCAACTGCTGGAGTACGACGACGTCTCCAATGATCAACGCAAAGTGATCTATCAGCAACGCAACGACATTCTCGACGCGGCCGATCTGCGTGCCCAGATTGATGCACTGCGCGATGGCGCTTTTACCGATTTGGTGCGCCAGTTCGTTCCCGAGGGCAGTGTGGAAGAGCAGTGGGATCTTGCGAACTTAGAAAAAGCGCTCAATGACGAATGGATTGTTGATGCTCCTGTGGCTTCCTGGGTTTCGGATGCCGATTCCATTGACTCTGAGGAAGTGGTTGAGCGCGTCCTTGCGGCGGCCAAGTCCGCTTTCTCCGAGAAGTTGACTTTGGTGGGCGAAGAGAACTTCACCCAGTTCGAGCGCATGGTGCTGCTGCAGACGATCGACAGCCAGTGGCGCGAGCATTTGTCAGCCCTGGATTACCTGCGACAAGGTATTCATCTGCGTGGCTACGCCCAGAAGCAGCCCAAGCAAGAGTACAAACGTGAAGCATTTGTGTTGTTTGGGCAATTGCTGGACAGCGTGAAAAACGACGTGACCCGCATTTTGATGAACGTGAAAGTTCAATCGGCCGAGCAGGTGGCCGATGCCGCAGAACAAATTGAAGAGCGTGGCGAACAAATGGTCAACGTGACGTACACCGCGCCAAACGAAACGGGTGACCCCGAGAGCGTGGGGGCCGTTTCGGATACCGCACCTGAGGGAGACGTCGTGCGCGTTGGGCGCAACGAGCCTTGCCCTTGTGGCAGTGGCAAGAAATACAAGCACTGCCACGGCCAATTGACCTGACTGCGCCATCGTTTTGCCCTCGTCGGCAAGTCCAGCAGCAGGCTGGGCTCTTGAATCGACTTTTTTTGGAGTTTTTATGCCAGTTCTCCTTCAAACACCCGACGTGGCGGATCTGTTGGCGATATCCGGCGTGCGGATCGGTGTGGCCGAGGCGGCCATCCGCAAGGTCAACCGCAAAGACCTGACCATTTTTTTGGTGGAAGAGGGGTGCGCGGTGGGTGCCGTGTTCACACAGAACCGCTTTGCCGCCGCACCCGTGCAGGTTTGTCGTGAGCATCTGGCTGCTGGCCAACCAATTCGCGCGATCGTGATCAATACAGGGAATGCCAACGCCGGAACAGGGGCGTCTGGGCTGTCAGACGCTCGACAAACCTGTGCTGCTCTGGCGCGAGCCATGGGCTTTCAGCACGAGCAGGTGTTGCCGTTTTCCACCGGTGTGATCATGGAGCCCTTGCCATTGGACCGCCTGTTGGCGGGTCTGCCCAAGGCGCTTGAAAGCGCCGGGTCGGGGCAGGCGGGCGAGGCGGCCCGTTGGCTGCTGGCTGCCGAAGCCATCATGACCACCGACACCTTGCCCAAAGCCGCCAGCGTGGGCTGGACCTCGGCGGAAAAAAGGTTCAGTGCCACTGGCATTGCCAAAGGGGCGGGCATGATCCGTCCCAATATGGCCACCATGCTCGGCTTTCTCGCGACCGATGCGGCGGTGGAGCCTGCGCTGATGAACCAATTGGCCAAACAATTGGCAGACGCTTCTTTTAACCGTGTCACCGTCGACGGTGACACATCGACCAATGACTCCTTTGTGGTGCTGGCAACGGGGCAAGCCGGCAACAAACCCATTGCCGATCTGAATACACCAGATGGTCAAGCGTTGGTCAAGGCACTGACGCAGGTGGCCCAGGTTTTGGCTCACGCAATCGTTCGAGATGGTGAAGGCGCGACCAAATTCATCACTATCCAGGTGGATGGTGGGCGAAATACAGAAGAGTGTTTGAAGGTAGCCTACGCTGTGGCGCATTCGCCGCTTGTGAAAACAGCCTTCTTTGCCAGCGATCCCAATTTGGGTCGCATTCTGGCGGCGGTGGGTTATGCGGGCATTTCTGACCTTGATGCAACACAGATTGAGTTGCATCTGGGTGACGTGCATGTGGTGACGGCGGGCGGGCGACACCCGCAATACCGTGAGGAAGACGGACAACGGGTGATGAAAGAGCCTGAAATTCTGGTGCGAATCGGGTTGCAGCGTGGAACGGTCAGCGACACCGTCTGGACTTGCGACCTCAGCCACGACTACGTGACCATCAATGCCGATTACCGCTCATGACCCTTTCGCTTGAACGTTTGCTGGAACGCGCGGAACAATTGATACAGCGTATCGAATCGGTGCTTCCACAACCGCTGGGGGCGCCCGATTGGGACGCATCGGTGGCCTATCGCTACCGCAAACGCAGCAGCGGTCATGGCGTCCTGGAACCCGTGCGCCAGGTGGCCCAGATGCATTTGTCAGATCTTCAGGAGATTGACGGCCAAAAAGAAAAAATTCAACGCAATACCTTGCAATTTGTGCAAGGCCTGCCGGCGAACAATGTCTTGCTGACGGGTGCAAGAGGTACCGGCAAGTCGTCCTTGGTGAAGGCGTGCCTGGGCGAGTACATGCACCTTGGTCTGCGCTTGATTGAAGTCGACAAATCTGATTTGGTGGATTTGCCAGACATCGTTGACGTGGTTTCTGATCGGCCAGAGCGCTTCATCGTGTTCTGTGATGATTTGAGCTTCGAAGATGGTGAGCCGGGCTACAAGGCCTTGAAGTCGATCCTGGACGGTTCGATCTCTGCGGCGGGTCAGAACATTTTGATTTATGCGACCAGCAATCGCCGGCACCTGCTGCCTGAATACATGAAGGAAAACCTCAGCTACACCCACACCGCCGATGGCGAGGTTCACCCGGGCGAGGTAGTGGAGGAAAAAATATCGCTCTCCGAGCGCTTTGGCCTCTGGGTGAGTTTTTATCCTTTCAGCCAAGAAGAGTACCTTGTGATCGTGTCCCAGTGGTTGTCCGTCATGGGTATTGAACCTGAAGAGGCTGTTGCAGCACATCCGCAGGCCTTGGTATGGGCGCTGGAGCGTGGCTCGCGCAGCGGCCGAGTGGCCTATCAGTTCGCACGGGATTTCGCAGGTGCCAGAGCGGCTTCACTGGCGTCCTGATGGGCGCGGCAAGGAAGCGATGACGAAACCCAGCGAACCAGTCTTGATGGTGGACGGAGATCTGCGTCGTCCGGAAGGATCCGATCGTCCGGAGGTTCATGTCGCTGTCGGGATCCTTATTGCCGGTGATGAGCGGTTCTTGCTAACTTCACGCCCCGTTGGCAAGGCCTACGCAGGGTACTGGGAGTTTCCCGGAGGCAAGCTGGAGGTGGGGGAGTCTGTGGAGCAGGCGTTGAGACGCGAGCTCCATGAAGAAATTGGCGTCACCATAGGCGAGGTCCACATTTGGAGAGACAAGCTGGTGGACTACCCCCACGCCCTCGTCAGGCTGCATTTTTGCAAGATTTACGAGTGGACAGGCGTGCTCGAAATGCGCGAAGGGCAAAGCTTCACATGGGAGCAGTTACCCGTGGTGTCAGCGCCGGTATTGCCCGGCACAGTGCCTGTGCTCGAATGGTTGGCGCTGGGGCGGGATGATTGAGCCACCCGGGTGACGATCAGCTTTGCTCGAAGCCAGGATCTTGGTTAACTTCTTGCTCGGGTAGTTTGAAGTCTTCGCTGGCCCACGCGCCCAGATCCATCTGCTTGCAGCGCTCGCTGCAAAATGGTCTGAAGCGATTGCCAGGTGAGTAAAGGCTCTGCCCTCGACACTGGGGACAGTCCACGGTTCTTGGCGCAGACTCAGGACGATGGCTGCTCATCGTTCCTCAAGCGCACAAAGTGAGTTCAAAAGCGGCATCTTCCACTGCGCTGTGGAGACGGTCGTCGTCACCGAGGCGCATGAGGCGCACAGAAAGCATGAGCCGATTGCCACTGATTTCCGGAATCAGGCCTGTTGAGGGATTGATGCCCAAGCGGAGCAACTGGAACGTCCGTCCTTGGGGCAGAATTTGTTGAAACTGTCCGCTCGGTGCGACCACTTTTTGAGGTGAACCTGAGTCGCGCAGCATTTTCATCAGCAAAGCAATGGCTTCCGCCAATGGAGCCAAATTTTGTACCCACTCTCTCAAGTCGGTCTGTCGCTGTTGGACGCTGTGGTGCTGCCAGTCAAAGTAGGCGGGCAGGTCAAACTCACACGTCCCTCCTGGAATACCGATTCGGCTGCGAATGCTCATCAACCAGTCGTTCTCCGTCAGAGCCTGGCCGGTTTTGCCTTGCAGCTTGTTGAGTTCGGAAAAACAGCCATCCAGTTCAGCAATCACTTCATCCAGCGCGCGCTCAGAAATAGCCGGGTTGCCTCTGTAGCTGTTGAGCTGCAGTTTGTGCCTGTCGATATCCTTCAGCACATCCGACTTCATGTCGGCCCTAGCCGCAACGTCCATGATTTCAAAGATGGTTTGAATCACGTAGTGATGATCGAGCGCGTGACTTCGGGGCAGCAACTCTTCGAGGCGCTGGAAGAGATGCTCCAGGCGCAGGTAGGTGCGGATGCGTTCGTTGAAGGGGTATTCGTACAGGATCACAGCGGAGAGTTGGTGCGGATGGGCAAGCGAGAGTTTCATCATAGCCCGAACTGGTGAGCACATCGAGCCACAAGAACTTCCAGGGCCTTGATATCTTCACCATCGTTCAGCAGCGCGGTGTCTGCGGCGGCCAAACGCTTCAAACGAGAGCACTGGCTGGAGATCACGGATTCGACCTGGCCACGGTCCCAGGCGTTGCGCCGTTGAACCCTTCGAATCTGGGTGTCCTCAGAGCAGTCTATGACAAGGATATGGTCCAACTGCCTTCGCCAATGGCTGCTTTCTACCAACAATGGGATGTCAAAGACCAGGCAAGACGCAGTGCTTGCTTGAATGCGCCGTTGAATTTCTTGGGCCACCAACGGGTGAATGATGCTCTCCAGAAGCTGCCTGTCTCGGGCCCTCCCAAACACCTGGGCCCTCATTTTTTCTCGGTCCATGGATCCGTCGAGGGCGACGAAGTCCGGACCGAACTGAGCTCCGATAGCGGGCATCGCGAGTCCACCGGCCTCGGTTGTCGCGCGGGAAATGGCGTCTGCGTCAATCACGTCTGCGCCTCGCAAACCCAACATCTCAGCCACGGTGCTTTTCCCACTGCCGATACCGCCTGTCAGGCCAATCCGCCACGGGGGGGCGCTCTTGCTCACAGCCCGATCAGGCTGAGGATGGCCTGTGGGCCAAAGATCATGGAAGTCAGTGCGGCCAATGCAAGAAAAGGCCCAAAGGGCACGTAGCCACCTTCGCGCAACTGACTGAACATCTTGATAGCGATGCCGACCATGGCGCCAATAACGGATGACATCAAGATCACAGGAATCAATGCTTGCCAGCCGAACCAAGCGCCAATGGCCGCGAACAGCTTGAAGTCGCCGTATCCCATGCCTTCTTTGCCGGTAGCCAGTTTGAATGCCCAGTACACCAGCCACAATGACAAATACCCTAAAACGGCACCCCACACGGCATCGGGCAGGGCCGTACCGCTCAGGTTCAGTGCGCTTGCGCACAAGCCCGCCCAAAGCAAGGGCAGGGTGATGTCGTCGGGCAGGAGGGTTGTATCCCAGTCAATACACGCCAAAGCCAAGACGGCAGCAGAAAAACCGCTCCAGGCAAGACCCGACCAAGTGAGCCCCCACTGCCAGCCACACCAAGCGAAGAGTCCGGCGCACACAAGCTCAACCGCCGGATAACGGGCTGAAATACCCGCATGACAGCCACGGCACCGACCCTTGAGCGCCACATAGCTGATCAAGGGAATGTTCTCAAACCATTGGATCGCATGCCCGCAATGGGGACACCGCGAACGGGGCACCATCAGATTGAACGCGGGCTGCGGCGTTGCTTCGAAGTTCTGGTCACCAACGGGATTGAGTTCAGCGCATTCCGCCACCCAGCGCAGTTCCATCATCTTGGGAAGACGGTGGATCACCACATTCAAAAAACTGCCGACCATCAGCCCCAGCAAGCCGAGTGCCAAGGCATCCAGCGCCTCCGTCCCGCCCATCAAACAACCTGACCCAGTTTGAAAATGGGCAGGTACATGGAGACCACGATGCCACCAATGATGGTTCCCAGAACCACGATGATGATGGGTTCCATCAAGCTGGAGATACCGGCAACCATGTCGTCAACCTCTGCCTCATAGAAGTCAGCAGCTTTGCCCAACATGTGATCGATGGAACCTGACTCCTCACCGATGGCGCACATTTGCAAAACCATGGACGGAAACAGGTTGGCGTTGGTCATGGCGTTGGTGAGACTGGTCCCGGTGGAGACTTCTTGCTGGATTCTTTCGGTGGCCATGGCATAGACCGAATTGCCCGATGCACCCCCCACAGAGTCCAGTGCCTCCACCAAAGGCACGCCCGCCGCAAACATCGTTGCCAGCGTTCTGGTCCACCGAGCGATCACAGATTTCTCCACCAATGTGCCGAAAATGGGCATCTTCAGCATCAGCCGGTCCATCACCCGCTGCATCTTTTCGTTTCGGCGCCAGGCCTGGAAGAAAAAGTACAGTCCCCCGCCGATGCCACCAAAGATCAGCCACCAGTATTCCGTGAAGAACTCACTGATGGCGATGACAAACAATGTTGGGCCGGGCAAGTCCGCGCCGAAGGATGAGAACACCTCTTTGAAAGAAGGGATCACAAAAATCATGATCACAGCCACCACCACAAAGGCGACAATAACAACGGAGATGGGGTACATCAAAGCCGACTTGATTTTCGACTTGATGGCCTCGGTCTTCTCCATGTAGACCGCCAGGCGGTCCAGCAACTCTTCCAGAATACCGGCAGTCTCTCCCGCTTCGATCAAGTTGCAATACAGCGTGTCAAAGTACAGCGGGTTTTTGCGGAAGGCGCCGCTGAGCGAGGTGCCGGTTTCAACATCGGAACGAATATCGTTCAACAGCTTGGATACATTGGGATTGGGATTCCCGCGGCCCACAATATCGAACGATTGCAGCAGGGGTACGCCTGCTTTCATCATGGTGGCGAGCTGGCGCGTGAAGATGGCGATGTCTTTGGGCTTGATGCGCTTGCCCGACGACATGCGGCGTTTTTTGACCTTGCCGGGCACAATGCCCTGGCGGCGCAGAGCCGCCAAGACCTGGTTCTGGCCGACTGCGCGTGTCTCCCCGCGGACCTGCTTGCCATTGCGGTCTTTGCCTTCCCATTCGAAGACAAAGTCCTTCACCTTTTTCAATGCTGCGGTTGCCATGTGTTCCTCTGGTGCTGTGTCCTGATCGGAACTATTCGTTGGTCACGCTGAGCACTTCTTCAAGAGAAGTGAGGCCCAGCTTGACCTTGAGCAGTCCAGATTGGCGCAGGGTTCTGACGCCCTCTTTGCCGGCTTGTTGTGCGATGTCGAGGGCGCTGCCACCCTTGAGAATGATGCGCTGTATTTCTTCCGAAATGGGCATGACCTGGTAGATACCCACCCGGCCCTTGTAGCCGTTGTTGCAAGCGCTGCAACCCACCGGTTTGTAGGGCGTCCAGGTGCCATCCAGCGCCTCCGCCGTGTATCCGGCGTCCAGCAGTGCTTTCCGCGGGACGTCCAAAGTCACTTTGCAGGTGGCGCACAGGCGCCTGGCCAAGCGCTGTGCCGTGATCAGGATGACGCTGGAAGCGATGTTGAAAACGGGTATTCCCATGTTCATCATGCGCGTGAGCGTCGTAGGCGCATCGTTGGTGTGCAGCGTAGAGAGCACCATGTGACCCGTCTGTGCGGCTTTGATGGAGATGTCCGCAGTTTCGAGGTCGCGAATCTCACCCACCATGATGACGTCTGGATCCTGGCGCAAGAAGGCCTTGAGCGCGGCGGCGAACGTCAAGCCAGCCTTCTCATTCACGTTGACCTGGTTGACGCCTGGCAAGTTGATCTCCGACGGATCTTCAGCCGTCGAGATGTTGATGCCGGGCTTGTTGAGTATGTTCAGGCAGGTGTACAAAGACACGGTCTTGCCTGAACCTGTTGGGCCGGTTACCAGAACCATCCCGTAGGGACGGGAAATCGCCTCCATCAGGCGCTCTTTTTCTTCGGGTTCATAACCCAGCGCATCGATACCCACCTTGGCGCTGCTGGGGTCGAGAATACGGATGACGATCTTCTCGCCGAAGAGGGTGGGCAACGAGCTCACCCGGAAATCGATCACCCGATCGGGACCCACTTTGAGCTTCATCCGCCCGTCTTGGGGGATCCGCTTCTCCGAAATGTCCATGCGGGAGATGACTTTGATCCGGGACGCTAGTTTGTCTTTGATCGCGATGGGGGGGGAGGCGATTTCCCGCAACTCCCCGTCTACCCGGAAGCGCACCCGGTAGGTGTGCTCGTAGGGCTCAAAGTGCAAGTCAGATGCCCGCATGTTGAAAGCGTCCAGAAGCATTTTGTGCAGGAACTTGACGACGGGGGCATCGTCAACTTCTGCCGAAACAGCTTTTTCGTTCGTTTCAACTTCCACAGTATCGGTGGACGCTTCGTCAAACTCGAAATCGCCCCCGATGATGTTGTCCATGGCCTCGTTGGCCGTGGTGGACAGCGCATCAACCAGCTTGCTGAGCTTGTCAAACTCGGCAATCACCCAATCGACACCCAGTTGGGTCGAAAACTTGATCTTTTCTGCGGCTTGCTGGTCAGATGGGTCGGCGGTTGCCACCAGCAAGCGGTTGTTGCGCTTGCTGAGCACCACAATGCGGTAGTCCGTGCAAATCTTGGAGTCGAGCAGGTTTTTGGGCAGCCGCTCTTGATCGATTGCATCCAGATCAAGAAGTGGCGCTGCAAATGCGATGGACATCGTGTGCGCGAGATCCGATGCCGACACGGCTCCGGAGCCAGTCAGCTCGGCAATGAAGCTTGTGCGTGCGCTTTGCGCTTTTTTGTACAGGTCCTCTGCGGCCTTTTGCCCCAGTTTTCCAGCGGAGACAAGCGCCCGCCCAAGCCCGGGCAAGGCCAGAGAGGGAGAGTCTTGGATGATCGTGTCAGCAGACGCCATAGAGCCGTAATCTATCTTAAATCAATGACTTGGCGGCTATTATTGACGCAACTTGTGCTGAAAGTACCGATTCACGCACTTCAAGCGTTGTATCGAGGTCGAGAGGGCCTTGCTTTCGTCACCAAGGCTGGCCTTTCCGCGGTCAGCGAAAGGCCAGGGCGGTCGAGAGAAGCGGGGATTGAGCCTGCGTTCACCGCGTACAGCAGCGTGTCGTTCTGCCTGGCTCAGCTGCACCCGCCTTGGAGGAGGGGAATTTGTGAACCTCCCGTCAGGGATCGGGAAAAGCGATCAGGTGCGGCGCTCCAGCAACCCTGCGGCCAATTCCAGCAACGCAGAAGAGTAGCGGTTGGTGGGGAGTTGCTGTGCGGCAGCAATGGCCCGCTGGGCTTCTGCAGCAGCAGTTTGCCGGGCGGATTCCAGGGCGCCGGTCGCGCGAATGATCGCGAGGATCTCACCCAGATGAGAAAGATCCCCCTCTTCGATGGCGTTTCGAAGAATGGCCTTTTCACGTTCGTTGGCTGTTTTGAGCGCGCAAATGATCGGCAGCGTAACTTTGCCTTCTCGCAGGTCATCACCGAGGTTCTTGCCCAGCAGGTCGGCGCTGCCTTCGTAGTCAAGGACGTCGTCGATGATTTGAAACGCGGTGCCCAGTGCCTGACCGTAGGTTGCACAAGCTGTTTCAATGGCCGATGAGCTGTTGGCGATGATCGGCGCCAGGCGAGCACTCGCCTCAAAGAGCTTGGCGGTCTTGGAGCGTATGACCCGCAAGTAGGCCGCCTCGTCCAGGGACGCATCGCGCATGTTCATCAGCTGTAGCACCTCGCCCTCGGCGATCACATTCGTGGCGTCAGACAACACCTGCATCACGCGCATGTTGTTCACGTCGACCATCATCTGAAAGGCGCGTGAGTAGAGGAAGTCGCCCACCAATACGCTCGGTGCATTGCCAAACGCCTCGTTGGCGGTAGGACGCCCCCTGCGCATTGTTGATTCATCCACGACATCGTCGTGCAGCAGTGTGGCGGTGTGGATGAATTCAACCACTGCAGCCAGGGTGAACCGGTCGGGATGGTGGTTTCCTAGAGCGCCGCTGATCAGGAGCAGCAGGGCGGGCCGAAGGCGTTTGCCGCCAGCCGAGATGATGTATTGCGCCACCTCGCGGACGAGCGGCACCTCGGTGGTGAGGCGCTCGCTGATCACGCGATCGACCTGTTGCATGTCCCCCAGGATGATGTCCAAGGGGTGGGCGGTGGTTGTAGCTGGGGGGGTCAAGATCGATGCCGGCAAGGGTTCGGGCCGAAGGGTTTAGGTCCCGATTATAGAAAGCGCGGTGTATGCGCAGGAAATGCGGGCGTCAGAGCGGGTGTTTGCATGCCCATGCGGTGGGCGGATTGCTGTGCTTGCGTCAGATTGGCAGTGCATGGTAAACTCTTGGGCTCGGTGGAATTCGTCTGCCGGGTTTCCACTTGTGGAATAATTTCAAGAGGTTCATATGTACGCGGTCATAAAAACCGGTGGCAAACAGTATCGTGTTGCTGCCGGCGAAAAAATTAAAGTAGAACAGATTGCTGCGGACGTGGGCCAAGAGATCGTGTTTGACCAGGTTCTGGCAGTCGGTAACGGCAGCGAGATCAAGGTGGGCACTCCCTTGGTTTCCGGCGCAACGGTCACGGTCACGGTTCTGGCACACGGCAGGCACGAAAAGGTCACCATCTTCAAGATGCGCCGTCGTAAGCACTACCAAAAGCGCCAAGGCCATCGTCAAAATTTCACCGAACTGCAAGTTGCGTCGATCGCAGGCTGAGAGGAGTAACCAAAAATGGCACAGAAAAAAGGCGGCGGCTCAACGCGAAACGGGCGCGATTCCAACCCCAAGATGCTTGGCGTGAAAAAATTTGGTGGTGAACTGGTTAGCGCCGGCGCCATCATCGTGCGCCAGCGCGGGACCCGATTCCACCCCGGCACCAATGTCGGCGTGGGCAAAGATCACACCTTGTTCGCCACGGCGACCGGTACTGTGAGCTTTGCGGTGAAGGGTGCTTTGAATCGCCAAATGGTGTTCGTCACCCCTGTTTGAGGGATGATGCGTCTTGTATGCGCAGTCCCTTGACGGGGTCAGGGCGGTACAAGCGACCATCGGCATTGCATTTAAAAAGGGCCCGCGATCGCGGGCCCTTTTGTGTTGGTACTTCGAGGA
Source organism: Hydrogenophaga sp. PAMC20947 (assembly GCF_004795855.1). NCBI lineage: Bacteria > Pseudomonadati > Pseudomonadota > Betaproteobacteria > Burkholderiales > Comamonadaceae > Hydrogenophaga > Hydrogenophaga sp. PAMC20947. The sequence continues at coordinate 2,673,142 of NZ_CP039252.1, read as the reverse complement.
AAGAACGATATGAAATTTGTGGACGAGGCCACGATTGACGTTGCCGCTGGCGACGGGGGCAACGGCTGCGCTTCTTTTCGGCACGAGAAGTACAAAGAATTTGGTGGGCCTGATGGCGGCGACGGTGGTCGCGGCGGCCACGTACTGGCCGTTGCCGATGCCAGTCTGAACACGCTTGTGGATTTTCGCTTTACGCGACGGTTTGAAGCTCGCCGGGGTGAACACGGCAAAGGCTCTGATATGTTCGGTATCAAGGGCGATGACATTTTGCTCAAAATGCCCGTGGGCACCATCATTGCAGACGCAGAGACCGGTGAGGTTTTGCACGAGCTGCTGGAGCCTGGTGAGCAGATCACGCTCGCCAAAGGCGGCGATGGCGGTTTTGGCAACATGCATTTCAAGAGCTCAACCAACCGTTCACCGCGCAAAAAAACGCCAGGTTGGGTTGGCGAACGGCACACCCTCCAGCTGGAGCTCAAAGTGTTGGCCGATGTGGGTCTGCTCGGCATGCCGAATGCCGGAAAGTCCACTTTGATTGCGGCGGTCTCGAATGCCCGCCCAAAAATCGCGGACTATCCGTTTACGACACTGCACCCCAATCTGGGCGTGGTTCGGGTGGCGCCTGAGAAAAGTTTTGTGGTGGCCGATGTACCGGGTTTGATCGAGGGTGCGTCTGAAGGTGCGGGTCTGGGGCATCAATTTTTGCGCCACTTGCAGCGTACGCGTGTGCTGCTGCATCTGGTGGACGTGGCGCCCTTTGACGACAGCGTTGATCCGGTTGCACAGGCCAAGGCCATCGTGAAAGAACTGAAGAAGTTTGATCAAAAACTGTATGACAAGCCACGCTGGCTGGTGCTCAACAAACTGGATATGGTGCCGGCGGACGAGCGAGAGGCGCTGGTAAAAGGCATCGTCAAGCGGCTCAAGTTCAAGGGACCGGTCTTTGAAATCTCTGCGCTGACGCGCGAAGGTTGTGAGCGCTTGGTGCAGTCGGTGTACGAGTACCTCGCCAAGGAATTCCGCTCACATTTGCCAGAAGAGAACCCGGACCCCCGATTCGTGGAGCCCGATCCGCGCGGCATCTGAGTCGACCAATTTCTCTGCAACCCGATTATTTCCTGGCAGCCCATGAGCGATGTCGTGACTGACGCAAGTTTGATTTCCTTGTCTGCAGGGCCTCTGAAAAAGGCGCGGCGCATTGTGGTCAAGGTGGGCTCCAGCCTGGTGACCAATGAGGGCAGGGGTCTGGATGAAGAGGCGATTGGTCAGTGGAGTCAAGAGCTGGCAGCCCTGGTCAAACAAGGACGTGAGCTGATCATGGTCAGCAGCGGCGCGATCGCGGAGGGCATGAAACGGCTGGGTTGGACCGTCCGACCCAAAGAGGTCAATGAACTGCAGGCGGCCGCAGCCGTGGGGCAGATGGGTCTGGTGCAGATGTATGAGCGCAAACTGAGTGAGTGTGGCGTGCGCAGTGCCCAGGTCTTGCTCACGCATGCCGATCTGGCTGATCGGGAGCGGTATCTCAATGCCCGCTCGACCTTGCTTACGTTACTGAAGCTGGGGGTGGTCCCGGTGATCAACGAAAACGACACTGTGGTGAATGATGAGATCAAGTTTGGCGACAACGACACCCTGGGTGCCTTGGTGGCCAACTTGGTCGAGGCTGACGCTTTGGTGATCCTGACGGACCAGAAAGGCCTTTACACAGCCGATCCGCGGCGTGATCCAACCGCGGCGTTTGTGCACCAGGCCCTCGCCGGCGACCCCCTGCTGGAGGTGATGGCCGGAGGTGCGGGTTCGGGCATTGGCACGGGAGGCATGATCACAAAGATCCTGGCAGCCAAACGCGCGGCTGGATCAGGAGCTTCGACGGTGATTGCCTGGGGCCGGGAGCCCCAGGTCCTGCAACGCTTGTGCGAGGGCGAAGCCATCGGGACCTGCCTTCAGGCGAATACCGGCAAGAGCCAGGCCCGCAAGCGTTGGATGGCGGATCACCTCAAACTGTTTGGGGCGGTCGTGGTTGACGATGGCGCGGTCAGCAAGGTGGTGGGCGAAGGCAAGAGCCTGTTGCCCATTGGCATGACCGCCGTGGCCGGTGATTTTTCACGGGGCGATGTGATCGCCGTGCGAAGTGCGGACGGCCGAGAGATCGCACGCGGCCTTGCGAATTACGCCAGTTCAGAAGCACGTTTGTTGTGCCGAAAATCGTCCAGCGAGTTTGAGCGTTTGCTGGGTTACGTGGCCGAGCCCGAAATGATCCACCGAGACAACCTGGTCCTGACGCGTCTCTGACCGAGGCAACAGGGATGGCCTGTTGCGTCTGGTGCTTTTGATCTACCGTGTTTTCGACACAAGCGCAGTTGGGGAGTGGATTTAGCGCAGGTCGCTCTGAGGATCGGGGTCAAAACAGGCCCCGGGAGGCAGCTCCATGCCGGGGGGGCCGTCGTGTGTCGGCAACGCCGATGGCAGGCCGTCATCCATGGCGCGATGGCGGGTGACGTTACCGCGCAAGTAGCGGTTGCGGTGGTCGTTGCGAGGCAGGTAGCGGGCAAGCTCCGTGAGCGCCATTTCATAGACGCCGCGCTTGAATTCCACCACCACATCCAGGGGAACCCAGTAGTCGTGCCAGCGCCAAGCATCGAATTCGGGATGGCTGGTGGCGCGCAGATTGAGCTGCCAGTCGTGCGCGACCAAACGCAGCAGATACCAGATCTGTTTCTGGCCCTTGTAGTGACCTCGGGCATCGCGCCGGATGAATCGGTCGGGCACCTCGTAGCGCAACCAGTCCCGTGTACGGGCCACAATGTTCACGTGCTCGGGCATCAGCCCCACTTCTTCGTGCAGCTCTCGGTACATCGCCTGCTCTGGCGTTTCGCCCCGGTCGATGCCACCCTGTGGAAACTGCCAAGAGTGGGAGCGGATGCGTTTGCCCCAGAACACTTCGTTTTTCTGGTTGAGCAGAATGATGCCGACATTGGGCCTGAAGCCTTCTCTGTCAAGCATAATCAATCCCAAATTTCTATATTGTCTGGATTATGCATCGCGCTTGGTTGGTTGCGAAGTGATTGCCCACCTGTAGCCAATCAAAGCAGGGGTAAATCCCAATGCCTAACGGGTAAATGCTGCTCGGGCTGGGCCGCGTGCTTCCATTTCATACTTCTTTTGCCTTCTGCACGCCGTTGTCGCGGCCATCTTGTCTCATGAAAGCTTCACAGTTCTTTATTTCTACTCTCAAGGAAGCGCCCGCGGACGCCGAGGTCGTCAGCCACCAGTTGATGACCCGCGCGGGCATGATCAAGAAGCTGGGCGCAGGTATCTATACCTACATGCCCATGGGATTGCGTGTTATCCAGAAAGTGGAGCGCATCGTCCGCGAGGAAATGAACCGCGCGGGCGCCGTGGAGATGACCATGCCCGTGATTCAGCCTGCGGAGTATTGGCAGGAAACCGGCCGTTTTGAGAAAATGGGGCCCGAGCTCTTGCGCATTCGGGACCGCCATGGTCGGGACTTCATCGTGCAGCCGACCAGCGAAGAGGTTGTCACCGACATGGCGCGTCAGGAACTGCGCAGCTATAAGCAGCTGCCCAAAAATTTCTACCAGATCCAGACCAAATTTCGGGATGAACGGCGCCCGCGTTTTGGTCTGATGCGGGGGCGCGAGTTCATCATGAAGGACGCCTACAGCTTTGACCGCAATGAAGCCGCAGCCAAGGTGAGCTACCAGGGGATGGCGGCCGCTTATCGGCGCATCTTTGATCGGTTTGGGCTGCGTTACCGGGCAGTGGCGGCCGACAGCGGGGCGATTGGCGGGGATTTGAGCGAGGAATTCCAGGTGATCGCGGCGACAGGAGAAGATGCCATCGTGTATTGCCCCGGCAGCGAATACGCAGCCAATATGGAAAAGGCCGAGGCGGCGGCGCCCGCAGGGCCACGGCCCTCTGCGCTCAATGAGATGGTCAAAACACCTACGCCCGGCAAGAGCACATGCGCCAACGTGGCTGAGTTTCTGGGCGTCCCGCTGGCCACCACCGTTAAATCGCTGGTTCTGGCGACCGACGAGCTCAATGATGCGGGCGAGGTCATGAAGAGCCAAGTCTGGTTGCTGTTGCTGCGTGGGGACCATGACATGAACGAGGTCAAGGTCAACAAGCTGCCTGGCTTGAATGTGGGCTTCCGTTTTGCCACCGTGCCTGAGATCGAGTCACATTTCGGCAGCAAGCCGGGTTACCTGGGCCCGATTGGGTTGCTGAAGCCCGTGAATGTGGTGGTTGATCGTGATGTGGCGGTGATGTCCGACTGGATTTGTGGGGCCAATGAAACGGACTTCCACTACACGGGCGTGAGCTGGGGACGAGATCTGCCTGAGCCCGATCTGGTGGCTGATATCCGCAACGTGGTCGAAGGCGATGCGTCGCCCGATGGGCTGGGTATCTTGGCGATCGAACGGGGCATTGAGGTGGGTCATGTGTTTTACCTTGGGACCAAATACAGCAAGGCGATGAATGCCAGTTTCCTGGCGGAAGATGGCAAACCTGCACCCTTTGAAATGGGTTGTTATGGCATTGGTATCACCCGCCTGCCTGCTGCAGCGGTTGAGCAAAATCACGATGAGCGCGGCATGATATGGCCCGATGCATTGGCACCGTTCACGGTGGTTATTTGCCCTATTGGCATGGACCGCAGTGCAGAGGTCAAGTCAGCCGCTGAGGCGCTCTACGCAGAGCTGATAGCCGACGGCGTGGATGTCATTCTGGATGATCGTGGCGAGAGGCCAGGCGCTATGTTCGCGGATTGGGAGTTGATTGGTGTGCCCCACCGAGTGACCATTGGTGACAAGAGTTTGAAAGAAGGCCAGGTGGAGTACCAACATCGGCGCGACACTGCGGCCACCAAGGTGGCGACCGCAGACGTGGCGGGGATCCTGAAGAGCCGCCTGACCGCCGCATGAAGGTGGTGATGACAGGGGTACCGACACGGCGAGACTGCCTGACTTGGGCGGGCACGGCTGCCGCGGGGTTGAGTGGGCTTGGCAGTTTGGCGTTGCCCGAGCCGGTGTTTGCCGGCCAGGTGGAAGAGCCCTTGGCAGATTCGGTGCGGTCGACCTTGAGCTATGCCATCGCCAACAAGGCGCCGCCAGTACCTGAATTCACCACCACAGAAAAGCGCATGGATCACTTGCGCTGGTTGGGTGCCATGAGCGAACGCATGAAAAAGCGCAAGCCCGATTTCCAGACGCGCATCGAGTTCTTGCAAACGGTCTGGTACGAAACGCGGCGCGCGGGCCTGGACACCACGATGGTCATGGGGCTGATCCAGGTGGAGAGCGCGTTCCGCAAGTTTGCGATTTCAAGGGTGGGCGCCCGTGGCTACATGCAGATCATGCCCTTCTGGTCGCGCCTGATTGGCGATGGCGATGCAGGCAAGTTGTTCAACATGCAGGCGAACCTGCGGTTTGGCTGCGTGATCCTGCGCCACTACCTTGAGCGGGAGCGCGGCGATACCTTTCTGGCTCTGGGTCGTTACAACGGCAGCCGGGGACGTTCGGAATACCCGAACGCCGTGTATGCAGCGGCCAAGAACTGGGTTCATCCGGACGCCTGACTTCAGTCTGGCTCGTTGAAGCGTGCATGTTTTGCCCGTTTATGCCCGAATATGGCCAGGATCAGGTTGCCCGAAGCGTGAGGTTGGTCCAGGCCATTGGGCTATTGCAGGAATCCAATACGAGACTTGCTGTTGCCCGCTTTGGGCAAATCCCCTGATTCGATCTCGTAGCGGCTGCCCAAGCGGGCGTTGCCGAAACCGGTAACCAGCGCACGGCGCATTTCCCGGGGTGCTTGGGTTGCCAGCAGGTCCAGCACAGCTTCGCTGGGCTCGGAGTCAAACCGTTGCCCCCAGTCGTGCTCGCTGCGGATCCCTCGGTACAGGTGGGCCGCGATCTTTCGCGCGGCCTCAGGCGATGGCGGCGCAATTTCGAACACGTTCATGCGGTTGAGTATGGGATCGGGAATGGCGCTTTCCCGATTCGCGGTGGTGATCCAGATGACTTGGCTGGCATCAATGGGTACATCGGCGAACTCGTCCACAAAGCTCTGGGCAGTGTCATGTTCGAGCAAGCTGTAAAGTGAACCCAGAGGGTCGTATTGGGCATCGGCCGAAGCCTTGTCGATTTCATCCACAACAATGACTGGGTTGGCGTACTGCCCATCCACCAATGCTTCAAATACTTTGCCAGGCTTGGAGCCCTTCCATTGGGAGGATGATCCTGACAACAGCCAGCCAGCAGTCATGGAACTCATGGGCACCAGGCTCATGCTGGTGCCCAGCAGCGATGCAATCTGGCGTGCGAAATGGGTTTTCCCCACCCCCGGCGGGCCAAGCAGAAGAATGGGCGTGACCTCCAGGCTGTCACGGCTGTCCTGGCTCAAGGCCACATGGCGTTTCACATCGTCCAGCACGTCACCAAAATTGGGCAGCAAATCGTACAGAGGCCCCATATCGGGCACCCCCGAGGGTTTGACCGCGAACCGCTCAGGCCCACGTTCGAGCATGCGCTGGTAGATGTTCACCAGGCTCTCGTGTTCGCGTTCGTTGCCGCTGGATTGCAGTCGGTGGAGTTTGCGTTCGACGTCGTTGGCGCTGAACACGTTGCGCATCTGTGCGATGGGCAAACCCATGGAAGCGGAAGTGACCAGGCTGTTGGAGCTCATGCGGTTCTCCTGTGGTGTTGGGCAACGTCTTCATTCAAGCACAAGACGTGCCCGACCTCAATGCGGGAACAACCTGTAAAAAGTGTGGCTTTCCACAACAACACCACGTTTAGAAAAACAAAAACCGCCCGAAGGCGGTTTGAACCGATGTAGCGGGGATCAGGCTTGGCCGGTTATGACCTGTTGCAACTCGCCGGATTCGTACATTTCCATCATGATGTCCGAGCCGCCGATGAATTCACCTTTGACGTAGAGCTGTGGGATGGTGGGCCACTTGCTGTATTCCTTGATGCCCTGGCGGACGCCTTCGTCTTCCAGCACATTGACAGTTTTCAACGTCTTGGGCTCAACACCACAGGCTTTCAGGATCTGGATGGCTCGTCCGGAAAAGCCACACATGGGAAAACTGGCGTTGCCCTTCATGAAGAGCACGATGTCGTTGGATTTGACCAGTTGGTCGATCTGGGTTTGCGCGTCGCTCATGGCAGGGCTCCTGAAGCAGTTAGGTCGTGACCGACCTGTGAAGATAGTGAATTATCGCCTGTGTGGCCATTGACCGCCGCTGCACCGCTCGATGCCCGTCAGATCGGTGCGGCTGAGTACCTGCTCAAACCCTTTTGCGGAAAGCAACGCACGGACGGCAGCGGCTTGGTCGTGGCCGTGCTCCAGCAGCAGCCAGCCTCCAGGATGCAGCGCGCCGGGCGCAGTGGAGACCAGGTCGCGCAAGTCGCTCAGTCCGTCCTGGCCTGCAGTGAGCGCGGAAATGGGCTCATGGACGAGGCCTGGCAGGTGGTGATCGCCTTCGGCAATGTATGGCGGGTTGCTGGCAATCACGTGGTACCGCTCTCCAGCAACAGCTTGCAACCAAGAGCCCTGCCGAAAAGTGACCGGCAGGCCGAGCTGTTCGGCGTTGGCCCTGGCGACGACCAAGGCATCAGCGCTGGCGTCGGTGGCTGTGACGCGGGTTGTGGTGCTTTGGCTTTTCACAGCGAGTGCGATGGCGCCACTGCCCGTGCCCAGATCGAGGCAGTCGGCGGGTGTGGGGGCCTGCGCCAGCAGTTCCAACGTCCATTCCACCAGTGTTTCGGTGTCGGGCCGGGGGACCAGCACGCGATGGTCAACGAGGAGGCGCAAGCCGAAAAATTCTTTGGTGCCTTCGATATAAGCGAGAGGCTCCCCTGCTGCTCGGCGGCTGACGGCGTCGTTCAGGCGTGAGGCTGCGTCGGCTGGCAAGGGGTCGTGATCATGGGTCAGCAACCAGGCGCGGTCGTTGGTGTCGCGGTGCAAGGCGAACAGGAGCAGCATCTGGGCATCCAGGCGTTCCAATCCTTGGGCCTGTGCCTGTTGCAGGGCAAGGCCCAGTGTGATGACCTTTGGTTGCATGGTTTTGTGGCAATCAAAAGCTGTTGTTGTGTTCCAGCTCGGCCAGGAGCTCTGCGCCGCGAGCGACTTGCAGGGCGTGGATCACGTCGCCCATGTCGCCTTCCATTATCTGCAGCAGTTTGTACAGGGTGAGGTTGATGCGGTGATCGGTCAGGCGGCCTTGGGGGAAGTTGTAAGTGCGGATGCGGTCGCTGCGGTCGCCGCTGCCGATCAGGCCTTTGCGCGTGGCGGCTTCTTTCGCCGCGCGCTCACTTCGGTCTTTCTCTTGCAGACGTGCCGTGAGCACCTGTAAGGCCTTGGCTTTGTTGCTGTGTTGGCTGCGCCCGTCCTGGCATTCGGCGGTGATGCCGGTGGGCAGGTGGGTCACGCGCACTGCGGAGTCGGTTTTGTTGATGTGCTGGCCGCCGGCACCGCTGGCGCGGTAAGTGTCAATGCGCAGTTCGCTGGGGTTGAGCTGCACCGCCTGGGTTTCGTCGGGCTCGGGCATGACTGCGATCGTCGCCGCACTCGTGTGGATGCGGCCTTGTGTTTCCGTGACCGGGACGCGCTGCACGCGGTGGCCTCCGGATTCAAATCTCAGCTTGCCGTAGGCGCCCGCGCCGACGAAGCGCAGCACAACTTCTTTGTACCCGCCCAGTTCGCTGGGTGATTCGCTCACGATCTCCGTGGTCCAGCGTTGGGTATCGGCATATCGGGTGATCATACGGGCCAAGTCACCGGCAAACAAAGCCGATTCGTCGCCACCGGTGCCCGCCCGGATTTCCACGAAGGCGTTGCGTTCGTCATCGGGGTCTTTGGGCAGCAGGAGATGTTGCAGCTCACTGTCCAATGCTTCCAGATCGGTCTTCGCCTGATCGATTTCGTCCTGTGCCATCTCCGCCATGTCGGGGTCTTGCAGCATCTCAGTCGCTGAGGTCATGTCTTCTTCACGCTGCAGGTAGCGGTTGAAGACTTCGGTGATGGCGCTGGCTTCCGAATGTTCGCGGCTGAGGGCGCGAAACCGGTCCATGTTGTCGACCACGTCGGGCGCGGCGAGCAGGGCGTCAAGCTCGTGAAGCCGGGCGCGCTGGCGCATCAAGGTAACGCGGACAAAGGATTTCATGGCGGCAGGGGCGAAATTTGGGGCACGAAGGGCAGCGCGAGGGGCGGGCTGCAGAGTGGCTCGGCGGATATCGAGCCGGATGGAGCGGCGTGCGTCGCTAAGACTGCCGCGGTGGCTTTCCGGTGTCTTCTCTCAGGAAGAGGCGGGACACCGTTTGGGCCGTGGCCGCTCGCGCCAGTGCATCTCCAACGCGCAACTCGGCCAAGGTGCCGTGCATCATTTTCTGGGTGAGGCCGCGCGACAGGGCTTCCAACACCGCCTCCACGGGCTCACCCTTGGCCAGGAGCTTTCGGGCCCGTGCCAGCTCGGTGCTGCGCCATGCGTCGGTCTGGGCCTGGATCTGCTGGATCAGGGGGACCACTCCGTGGGTTGGGCTGCGCTGGTCCATCCAGTGCATGAAGCTCAAGACACCTGCGTCGATGATGGCTTCGGCCTGTGCCACTGCGGCCTGCCGGTTGTCCTTGCCGGTTTGCACCACGCTGGCAAGGTCATCCACGGTGTAGAGGTAGACGTCGTCCAGTGCCTTGACCTCAACCTCGATATCGCGCGGTACGGCCAGATCGACCATGAACATGGGCCTGTGCCGGCGCTTTTTCAGTGCCCGCTCTACGGCGCCCAAGCCGATGATGGGCAATGTGCTGGCGGTGCAGCTGATGACTGCGTCGAACTCGTGTAACCGGTCTGGAATATCGGCCAGTCGCATGACTTCAGCGCCAAATCGGCCAGCCAGCTTCTCCCCGCGCTCCAGGGTGCGGTTGGCGATGGCCATGCTCTTGGGCGTTTTGGCCGCGAAATGCGTGGCCGCGAGCTCGATCATGTCGCCAGCGCCCACGAACAGCACGCGGATATCTTTCAGGTCTTCAAACAGCTGACCCGCCAAGCGCACCGCCGCAGCCGTCATGCTGATGGAGTGGGCGCCAATCTCAGTGGAACTGCGCACCTGCTTGGCGACTGAAAAGGAGCGCTGGAACAACTGGTGCAGGGTGGTGCCCAGCGCCCCGGCTTCTTCGGCCGCACGCACGGCATCCTTCAGTTGACCAAGGATCTGCGCCTCGCCGAGCACCATGCTATCAAGGCCGCTGGCCACACGAAAGGCGTGGCGCGCAGCCTGATCTTCCCGCAACACATAGGCGTGATCCTTGAGCACCTGGATGCTCACGCCGCCGGTTTTCGCCAACCAGGCCAGGGTGGGTTCTACGGCAGCCTGATCACCCGCTCCGTAGAGTTCAGTGCGGTTGCAGGTAGACAGCAAAGTGGCCTCGGGTTGACGGGGCAGGCTCTGCCGGTAGCCATGCAGTGTGGGCTGAATCTGATCGAGCGCAAACGCGAAACGGCCCCGCAAATCAAGCGGAGCCGTGTGGTGATTGATTCCAAGCGCCCAGACAGACATGCTCCGATTATAAAATTGAAGTTCCTTCATCCGTTGCGATTGGTTTCATGACATTTTTTGCCTTGCTGAACCATGCCCTGGGCTTGCTGTTGCCAGCGTTGGGCGTCGCCGCCGTGTTGATGCTCCTGCCTCGGCTCTGGCCTCGTGCACGTAAAGGACGCTGGAAGCCAAAAACCGAAGCAGCCCTGCTGGTGGGCAGTGGTTCGCTGGTTCTGCTGGCGGGGTTGGTGGTCTTCGGGCGCGACGGAAAGATGCTGACCTACGCGGCTTTGGTGGTGGTGGTGGGAACCCTGGCCTGGTGGAATCGCCGTCAATCCGGGCGCTGAAAATCAGCGCTCCGGGGCGAACCGTTCCACTCGGTCGGTGATGATGCCGTCAAGTTGCAGTTCAATCAGCCGCTTTACATCAGGGATTTCGTTGACCGTATAGGCCATGGCGCGCAGGCCCAATTGCCGTGTTTCTTCCCGCAGTGCCGGCGTCCACAGCGTGTGGTGGCACACCAGCGCCACGCAGCCTTGGTCGCTCGCCACGCTTTGCCAGCCCGCCCACAAGCTGTCAAGCAGCAACCCACGACGCAAGTCTGGCGCCGCTTCGCGAGCGCCGATCAAGGCTTCTGGTTGGAATGATGTCAGGAGCGGAGCCCACTGAGCGGGTTGATGGGCCCACAGTTGTTGGGCAGCCTCAGCCACTCGCTGGCCCGTTTCCCGTTCCAGACCGACCGTGGGTTTGATTTCGATGTTGAGCCAGGCTGCATTGGCTTGGCAGAAGCGGGCAATGTGAGCCAGGGTGGGCAATGGCTCGCCTGCATACTGCCGCGAGTGCCAGCTCCCAGCGTCAACCTGGCTCAAATCTGACCAGGGGCGCTTCCCCGCCACGCCCTGGCCACTGCTGGTGCGCTCGAGGGTGTCATCGTGCAGCAGAAACACCACGCCGTCTGAGCTGAGTTTGGCATCGCATTCGAACATGCGGTAGCCGTGCGAGGCACCCAGGCGGAAGGCTGCCAAGGTGTTCTCTGGCGCCAGCTTGCCCGCGCCCCGGTGGGCGATCCAGAGGGGGTAGGGCCAGCCTTTCAGCGAAGATGTTGTATCCGGCTTCATTGGCGTTGTCCGGACGCGGCATCGAACCAGTGCAGTCGTTCTTCCCGAGGTTGGGCGCGGATGGTGCTGCCCACGACCGGTGCGCCTTGGTCTTCGTGGATGCGGATGATGAGCCTTTCGTTGCCGAGGTAGGCGTGCACCAGGCGCTCGGCGCCCAGCAATTCCACAGTCTCGACCTGCAGTTCCCAGCCCGCATCGCCAATATCCAGGTGCTCGGGCCGCACGCCAAGAATGCTGCCTGGCTTGCCGCCCGGCGCGTCTTTCAGCAGGTTCATCGGGGGGGAGCCCATGAAGCTGGCCACAAAGGTGGTGGCGGGGCGGGAGTACACCTCTTCGGGTGTACCGAACTGCTCCATCTTGCCGCCGTTCATGACGATCATGCGCTGGGCCAGGGTCATGGCCTCGACCTGGTCGTGAGTGACGAAAAGCGAGGTGATGCCCAGTTCGCGGTGGAGTTTCTGGATTTCCAGCCGGGTCTGGGCCCGCAACTTGGCGTCGAGGTTGGACAGCGGTTCGTCAAACAGGAACACTTTGGGCTGGCGCACGATGGCTCGGCCCATGGCCACGCGCTGGCGCTGGCCTCCGGAGAGCTCGCGCGGTTTGCGCTGCAGCAGGTGACCCAGTTCGAGAATGGCGGCGGCCTTGTCCACCCGCTGCTGGATCTCGGCAGCCGGCATTTTTTTGATCTTCAGGCCGTAGGCCATGTTCTCAAACACGCTCATGTGGGGATACAGCGCGTAGTTCTGGAACACCATGGCGATGTCGCGTTCGGCTGGTTCCAAGGTGTTGACGACACGCTCGCCAATGGCAATTTCACCGCCGCTGATGTCTTCCAGACCCGCGACCATGCGCAACAGCGTGGATTTTCCACAACCAGAAGGGCCCACGATGACGATGAATTCGCCTTGCTGGATTTCGGCGTTTACGCCGTGGATGACCTGCAGCTCGGTTTTGCCGGTGGTGTAGCGCTTGACGACGTTTCGAAGGGAAATGGATGACATGGTTATCTTTTTCGGAAATGGGTGCGGTACTGGGTTGACTTATTTTTCGGTGTCTACCAGGCCCTTGACGAACCAGCGTTGCATCAGCATGACGACCACCGCGGGCGGCAGCATGGCAAGGATGGCCATGGCCATGACCACGTTCCACTCGGTGTGCGACTCGCCCGAAATCAGGCGCTTGATGCCCATGACCACGGGGTACATGGATTCGTCCGTGGTCACCAGCAGGGGCCAAAGGTATTGGTTCCAGCCGTAAATGAACTGAATCACGAACAGGGCCGCAATCGAGGTGGTGGACAGTGGCAGCAGAATGTCTTTGAAAAACCGCATGGGCCCCGCGCCATCGATGCGCGCGGCTTCCACCAGCTCGTCGGGCACCGTGAGGAAAAACTGCCTGAAGAGGAACGTCGCGGTGGCCGACGCAATCAGCGGGACGGTCAGACCCGCATACGTGTTCAGCATGCCCAGGTTCGCCACCACCTCATAGGTCGGCCCGATGCGCACCTCCACCGGCAGCATCAACGTGACGAAGATCATCCAGAAGACGAGGGTGCGAAACGGAAATCTGAAGTACACGATCGCAAAAGCCGAGAGCAGCGAGATCGAGATCTTTCCAACCGTGATGATCAAGGCGCTGACCAGGCTGATCCACAACATGGGCGCGGCTGCCGGGATCTGGCTGCCTTGGCTGGTCATGCCGCCAAACAAGGCGGTTTTGTAGGTTGCAATCGCGTTTCCGCCCGGCATTAACGACATGGGAAAAGACTGAGCGATCTGCTCTGCCGACTGGGTGGAGCCGATCAGCGTGATGTAGAGCGGAAAGCCAACGATGAGCACACCGAGCAGCAGAATCAGGTGGGACAGGGCGGTGAGCCCAGGGCGTTTTTCAATCATGGTCAGTAGTTCACTTTCTTTTCCACAAAGCGGAACTGGATCACTGTGAGCGTGACCACCACCACCATCAATATGACCGACTGGGCTGCCGATCCTCCCATGTCCAGTGCTTTGAAACCGTCGTAATACACCTTGTAGACCAGGATGGACGTGTCCTTGCCGGGGCCGCCCTGGGTGGTCGCATCCACGATGCCGAAGGTATCGAAGAAGGCATAGACGATATTGATGACCAAGAGAAAGAAGGTCGTTGGCGAAAGGAGCGGGAAAACGATGGTCCAGAAACGGTGCCAGGGGCTGGCGCCATCAATGGCGGCGGCTTCGATCAGCGATTTGGGGATGGACTGCAACCCGGCAAGGAAAAACAGGAAGTTGTAGGAAATCTGCTTCCAGACGGCCGCAGCCACAATCAAGCCCATGGCATGGTTTGAATTCAACAAATGGTTCCACTCAATGCCCATGGCCCGAAAATAGTACGCGGCGACGCCCATGGGCGACGCAAACATGAACAGCCACAGCACACCTGCCACCACGGGCGCCACGGCATAAGGCCAGATCAAAAGGGTTTTGTAGACGGACGCACCTCTGAGCACGCGATTGGCCATCACGGCCAGCAGCAGCGCGATGGCCAGGCCGATGGTGGCGACCAACAGGGAGAAGACGCCCGTGGTCTTGAATGACGCGAGGTAGCTGGCGTCGTTCCAGAGGCGTTCGAAGTTCTCCAACCCGACGAATTCGGTGGACAGCCCGAAGGGGTCTTGCGTGAGCAGGCTTTGGTAGATGGCCTGGCCAGCAGGCCAGAAGAAGAACACCAGCACGATGGTCATCTGGGGTGCGATCAGCACCCAGGGCAACCACGCTGATTTAAAGCGGACGCGTTTTTCCATGAGGAATAGAAAGTCGGAAAACGGAGGGGATCAAAACGCAAAAACCGCCCTGGGCGCGAGAAGCGCCAGGGCGGATGTTGCTCAATGGGCGGGGAGATCAGTTCTTGTTGGCTTTTTCAAAGCGCGCGAGTTGCTCGTTGCCACGGGCTACCGCAGCGTCCAGCGCCTCTTTTGGAGCTGTTTTTCCGGACCACACGCCTTCGAGCTCTTCGTCAATGATCGTGCGGATCTGCACGAAGTTGCCGAGACGAATGCCGCGCGACTTTTCCGTCGTCTTGCGGATCATTTGTGTAACAGCCACATCGGAACCCGGGTTCTTTTTGTAAAAGCCACTGTCTTCGGTCAGTTTGAACGACGCGAGGGTCACAGGCAGGTAGCCCGTGCGCTGGTGGCTGGCCGCAGCCACTTCGGGCTTGCCAATGTAGTTGAAGAACTTGGCCACACCCTTGTATTCCTCGGCCTTCTTGCCGGACATCACCCACAGGCTGGCGCCACCGATCACGGTGTTCTGTGGAGCGCCTGGAACGTCGGGATAGTAGGGCAGGGTGCTGGTGCCAGATGCGAACTTGGCGTTGCGCTTGACGCTGCCATACAAGCCCGAGGAGCCGGTGATCATGGCGCACTCGCCCGAAACGAAGGTCGCGTCGGCAGCGTTGCCGCGGCCTTTGTAGACAAACAGGCCGGTCTTGGCCATGTTCGCCAGGTTTTCAATGTGGCGAACATGCAGTGGTGAGTTGAATGACAGGCGGGCGTCCATGCCGCGCATGCCATTGCCCTTGGTGGCGAACTCGGTGTTGTGCCAGGCCGAGAAACTCTCTAGCTGCGTCCAGCTCACCCAGCTGGTGGTGAAGGGGCACTTGTGGCCGGCGGCCTTGAGTTTGCCCGCGGCCAACGCCACTTCCGGCCAGGTCTTGGGAGGGCTCTCGGGATCCATGCCCGCCGCTTTGAAGGCGTCTTTGTTGTAGTGGAACACGGGCGTGGAACTGTTGAACGGCATGCTCAACATCTGGCCGTTTGGTGCGGTGTAGTAGCCGGCCACAGCAGGCACGTAGGCCTTGGCATCAAATTTTTCCCCGGCGTTCGCCATGACTTTGGCCACGGGAACAATCGCACCCTTGCTGGCCATCATGGTAGCGGTGCCGACCTCAAACACCTGCAAAATGTGCGGGGCATTGCCCGAGCGGAAGGCCGCGATGGCTGCCGTCATCGATTCGTCGTAGCTGCCTTTGAAGGTAGGCACGATGGTGTATTCGGTCTGGCTGGCGTTGAATTCTTTGGCCAGGTCATTGACCCATTCGCCCAGGGCGCCGCCCATGGAGTGCCACCACTGCACTTCGGTGGCTGCGTGGGCAGGGGCGCTGATCAGGGCCGCCAGTGCCATGGCGCCGGTCAGCGCGGTGGTTTTGATTGTGTTTTTCATAGGGTCTCCATCGGGTCAAACGGTTGAACTTTCGGGGCGAAGGTTAGGTCAGTTTCGTGAAACCTCTATTGCACCTTTGCGACAGAAATGTGACAACAGGGGTTTCCATAAGGGACGTGAGTGTAAGTTGCGCTGCGGTACCATCGCTGTTCAGCGTCTTTTGCTGACAGTACACACCGCCAATGAACGCCCCGATCCCTCACAAATTGCTCGAAATCGCCGCCGGAGACGAAGCTCCGCGCTTGCGCGAAATTCCCTACAACTACACCTCTTTTTCGGATCGTGAAATTGTTTTGCGGTTGTTGGGGGAGCGCTCCTGGGCTGTTCTGGAGGGCTTGCGCGGTGAGCGGCGCACCGGGCGTTCGGCCCGCATGCTCTACGAAGTGCTGGGCGACATCTGGGTGGTCCAACGCAACCCCTACCTTCAGGACGACTTGCTGGACAACCCGAAGCGGCGCCTGCAGCTGGTTGAAGCCTTGCAGCACCGGCTCGGCGAAGTGCAAAAGCGCCGCACGCCCGAAGACGACGCAGCGCGTGATGCGCTGGTCGATGAGCTCCTCAAAGCCGCTCGAGGGGCTGTGACCACGTTTGCCTTGTCGTTTGAGGAAATGGCCCGCCTGCGCCAGCGCTCGGTCAAGGTGCTTCGCAAGCTGACGGCCAAGGACAACATCAAGTTTGACGGCCTCTCGCGTGTCTCTCACGTCACCGATGCCACCGACTGGCGCGTGGAGTATCCCTTTGTCGTGCTCACGCCCGATACCGAAACCGAGATGGCCTTGCTGGTCAAAGGCTGTTTTGAGTTGGGGCTGACCATTATTCCCCGTGGGGGTGGCACGGGTTACACGGGCGGCGCCATTCCTCTGACCTGGAAGAGCGCGGTGATCAACACCGAAAAGCTTGAGGCCATGACCGAAGTGGAGTGGATAGAAGTACCTGGCCACCAGAAACCGTTGCCCACGGTCTGGACGGAAGCCGGGGTGGTCACCCAGCGCGTGGCCGACGCAGCCGAGCGTGCCGGCCATGTGTTTGCGGTCGACCCGACCAGTGCGGAAGCTTCGTGCATTGGCGGCAATATCGCCATGAACGCCGGCGGTAAAAAGGCCGTTTTGTGGGGCACCGCGCTGGATAATCTGGTGTCTTGGCGCATGGTGACCCCGCAGGCACAGTGGCTGGAAGTCACGCGCCTGGATCACAATCTGGGCAAGATTCACGACGCAGAGGTCGCCACCTTCGAGCTGAAAACATTCGAAGCGGACGGCAAAACGGCTGTGCACACCGAGCGATTGGTCATCCCCGGCAAGTCCTTCCGCAAGGAGGGATTGGGCAAGGATGTGACCGATAAATTCCTGAGCGGCTTGCCGGGCATCCAGAAAGAGGGCTGTGACGGCCTGATCACCAGCGCGCGCTGGCTGGTGCACCGCATGCCCGAACACGTGCGCACCGTGTGTCTGGAGTTTTTCGGCAATCCGAAAGACGGTGTGCCCAGCATCGTTGACATCAAAGACTTCATGTTCGCCGAGCAAAAGCGCTCGGGCACGCTGCTGGCCGGTCTGGAGCATCTGGATGATCGCTACCTGAAAGCAGTGGGCTACGCCACCAAGAGCAAACGCAATGCAGCGGGCAACGGCCTTCCCAAAATGGTGTTGATTGGCGACATCGTGGGCGACGATGCCGATGCTGTCGCCCGTGTCACCAGCGAAGTTGTGCGCATGGCCAATACGCGCCATGGTGAAGGTTTCGTTGCCATCAGCCCAGA
Organism: Hydrogenophaga sp. PAMC20947; assembly: GCF_004795855.1. Classification (NCBI taxonomy): domain Bacteria; kingdom Pseudomonadati; phylum Pseudomonadota; class Betaproteobacteria; order Burkholderiales; family Comamonadaceae; genus Hydrogenophaga; species Hydrogenophaga sp. PAMC20947. Next base: position 2,655,507 of record NZ_CP039252.1, on the reverse strand, counting down.
AGCACGCAAAAAGTTCTGGCTCGATCGCAAGCGCACCGCCGCGATCAGCAAGCACACCAACGCCTTCAAAATCAACGAAGACGTGGTCATCCCACTGCCCCGCATGGGGGAGTACACGCTGGGCATAGAGCGCATCAACATCGAGCTCTCGCTGCGCAACAAACTCAAACTGTGCAACGAACTGGAGGCGTTCTTTTCGGGTGGCAACCTCCCGCTGGGAAAGGCCGAAGACGCCAGTGATCTGGCCCAGTCCGAATGGCTGGACGACCGCGTGCAACAAGCGCTGGCGCTGGTTGGCGAAGTGCGGGCCTTGTGGAGCGGATGGCTGCAAGACGTGGACGGGCTGTTTGATCAGCTGCAGGACCACTCACTGCGCGCCAGCTGGAAAGCCCAGCTGCGCACGCCGCTGCAAGGCATTTTCACGGGTGCCGCTTTTGCGCCCATCCTGACAGAATGCACCGCTATTCACCAGCGAGTGCTCAAAGGCCGCGTATGGGTGGCGCTGCACATGCACGCCGGCGACGGCAACGTGCACACCAACATCCCGGTCAACAGCGACGATTACGAGATGCTGCAAAGCGCCCACCAGGCAGTGGCCCGCATCATGTTGTTGGCGCGCAGCCTGGACGGCGTCATTTCTGGTGAGCACGGCATCGGCATCACCAAGCTGGAGTTCCTGACCGACGACGAGCTGCGACCGTTTGCCGAGTACAAGGCCAGGATCGATCCCGAAGGACGCTTCAACAAAGGCAAGCTGCTGCGCAGCTTGCCTGGTGCGCCCGAGTCCGTGTTCGATGGCGCGTTGCGCAGCTCCGATCTGGTCAACGCCTACACGCCGAGTTTTGGCCTGATGGGCCACGAGTCTCTGATCATGCAGCAGAGCGACATCGGCGCCATCGCTGACAGTGTCAAAGACTGCCTGCGATGTGGCAAATGCAAGCCGGTCTGCGCCACCCATGTGCCGCGGGCCAATTTGCTCTACTCACCGCGCAACAAGATCCTGGCGACTTCGCTTCTCGTCGAAGCGTTCCTCTACGAAGAGCAGACTCGGCGGGGCATCAGCATCAAGCACTGGGAAGAGTTCGAAGATGTCGCCGATCACTGCACGGTGTGCCACAAATGCCTTTCGCCTTGTCCGGTGGATATCGACTTCGGCGATGTGACCATGAACATGCGCAACCTGTTGCGAAAGATGGGGAAAAAGAGCTTCCGCCCGGGCAACGCTGCTGCCATGTTCTTCCTGAACGCGACCAACCCGGAAACCATCAAGGTGATGCGGACAGCGATGGTCGGCGTGGGCTTCAAGGCCCAGCGCATGGCCAACAAGGTGATGAAGCTGGCCGCGCGCAAACAAACCAGCGCGCCGCCGGCTACGCTGGGTGCTGCGCCCATTAAAGAGCAGATCATCCACTTCATCAACAAGAAGATGCCTGGCGGATTGCCCAAAAAAACCGCACGCGCCTTGCTGGACATCGAAGACAAAGATTACGTCCCGATCATTCGCGACCCCAAGGCCACCACCGCCGACACCGAGGCTGTGTTTTATTTCCCCGGGTGTGGCTCGGAGCGTTTGTTCAGTCAGGTGGGGTTGGCTACTCAGGCCATGTTGTGGCACGCGGGAGTCCAAACCGTCTTGCCACCGGGCTACCTGTGTTGCGGTTATCCGCAGCGGGGTTCGGGCCAGTTCGACAAGGCGGAAAAGATGATCACGGACAACCGTGTCTTGTTCCACCGCGTGGCCAACACGCTTAACTACCTGGATATCAAGACGGTGGTGGTGAGTTGTGGCACTTGTTACGACCAGCTGCAAGGCTACGAATTCGACAAGATATTTCCCGGTTGCCGCATCATCGACATCCACGAATACCTGCTGGAAAAAAACATCACCTTGCCGGCCGGGCAACCCGGGTTCCTGTACCACGAGCCTTGCCACAATCCCATGAAGCTGGGTGACCCGATGAAGACGGTCAAGGCATTGATCGGCGATCAGGTGCTGAAATCGGAGCGCTGCTGTGGTGAGAGTGGCACGTTGGGTGTGACCCGACCCGATATTTCGACCCAGGTGCGCTTCCGCAAGGAAGAAGAAATCAAAAAAGGCGAGGCTGCTTTGCGCGCTGCGGGCTCTGTGGGTGAGAAAGACAACGTCAAAATCCTCACTTCCTGCCCCAGCTGCCTGCAAGGCCTGACCCGTTATGGTGACGATCTCGAGAATGGTCTGCTGGAAGCCGATTACATCGTGGTGGAAATGGCGCGCCAGATTCTGGGTGCGGATTGGTTGCCGGACTACGTGGCCAAAGCCAACGACGGTGGTATTGAGCGGGTGCTGGTGTAGCAAAGCTCCCTGCGCCATCTTCGGTGCCCCATCAAGTGGGCGGCATCAGTTGTTCGGCAACGTCGGCCCGGCGGAGTCCTCCAATCGAGGGGCTTCAAGCTGCACCTGGATGGCGCTGCCTCATTTTCACAACCTGGGATCACTGATATGGCTGGATTGAAAAAAGACTCCCCGACGCCCGAAGACATCACGGTGCACAGCCAGTCGCGCGTGCTGGAGGTGTTGTTCTCCGATGGGCAGCGTTTCCGAATCCCATTCGAGCTGATGCGGGTCTATTCGCCATCGGCGGAGGTGCAGGGCCATGGTCCCGGGCAAGAGACGCTGCAGAGCGGGAAGCGCGAAGTGACGATTGACGCGCTGGAGGCGGTGGGCAATTACGCGGTCCAACCCACTTTTTCTGATGGTCACAACAGCGGACTTTTTTCCTGGGACTATTTGTATTTCCTTGGATCACAAGAAGCTAAATTGTGGGCTGACTACAACGTTCGGCTTCAATCGGCGGGCCTGGACCGCGATCAACCGATGATTGCAGCCGCGGGTGCGGCCTGCAAGGGTCACTGAGACTTAGGATTGCGAAATGGCTTCAACACATTTTGGTTTCGAGACCGTCGACGAGCAAGAAAAAGCACGCCATGTGCGCAGCGTGTTTGATTCCGTCGCGCCCAAATACGACGTGATGAACGATCTCATGTCGGCTGGGTTACACCGTGTCTGGAAGAAATACACGATCGCCGTGGCCAATCCTCAGCAAGGGGATCAAGTGCTCGATATCGCTGGCGGTACTGGGGATCTATCTTTGGCATTTGCCGGCAAGGTCGGGCCCACTGGCCGCGTGGTCCATACCGATATCAACGAAGCCATGCTGCGCGAAGGGCGCAACCGGTTGCTCGACAAGGGCGTGGTGTTGCCGACCATGGTCTGTGATGCCGAAAAGCTGCCCTTTGCCAGCGAGTCATTCAACATCGTGACCGTGGCCTTTGGCTTGCGCAACATGACGCACAAAGACCGGGCGCTGGCGGAAATGCAGCGCGTGCTCAAACCGGGCGGTAAATTGCTGGTGCTGGAGTTTTCCAAAGTGGCCAAACCGCTGGAGAAGGCGTATGACTGGTATTCGTTCAATGTTTTGCCCAAGCTGGGGCAGCTCGTTGCGGGCGATGCCCACAGCTACCGGTATCTCGCGGAATCCATCCGCATGCACCCAGGTCAGGAAGAGCTGCGACAGCTCATGAAGTCGGTGGGCTTTGGGCACGTGGATGTTCACAACCTCAGTGCGGGCTTGGTGGCTTTGCACTTGGGTATCAAATGTTAAGAAATTGAAAAAAATTCATCAGAGGAGCGGGGAATGAGCGGGTTGTGGGCAGGTTTGTTGGCAGGGGTTCGGGGTGCAATTCGCCCCAAGACAGCCGACGCCAGTGGCAACCCTGTGGTGGCTCAAGGGCCTGGAGGCGGTGTGCGAGACACTGCTGTCATTGCTCCACGGGGCTACAGTCCAAAAAATGTGGGCAATGATGCTTCCGCCAGGCCTTGGGAGTCGGTGGCGATTTCTTCGCCGCAGCCCGACAGCGCTCCGGCGTCGGGCATACCTGCGGATTTTGATGTTGAGGCATTCCTCACGACGTCCAAAACCAATTTTGTGAGCCTCCAGGCCGCGTGGAATCAGGCCGATGTGGCCAGCCTGCGCGCCATGATGACCGAAGCAATGCTGGAGCAAATTCAGGGTCAGCTGGCTGAGCGGGAGCGGCCCAGTGCCGGTGCACAGGGAACCACCGAGGTGGTCATGCTGGACGCCCATTTGCTGGGTGTGGAGGATCAGGGTGAGGTTTACCTGGCCAGCGTTGAGTTTTCCGGCATGTTGCGCGAAGAGTCTTCGGCGGGCCCGAACCCGTTTCGTGAAATCTGGGTGATTACCCGTCCCAAGGTAGGCTTTGGCGACTGGTTGGTGGCTGGCGTGCAAGCCCTGCAATAAAAGGGGAGCGTGCCGATAGGGTGCACTTTATCCGTCAAAATCGGGGGATGACCGAATCAACCTCCGATTCCCGCCCTGCCGCCGGCAAGCCCGGTATTCCTGGCTTTCTCCAATCTATCCTGGGGCGTATTCGCCCACCCGACTGGGTCGTGGACGAAGTGCAAAACCGTGTCGTGCTCTTGCTCAACCATGTGTTGCAGCAAGAGCCCGTGGCCCAGGAGCGTTTGAAACGCCAAAAAGGCAAACCGGTTCGGGTGCAGTGGGGTGATTTCCATCTCACCCTCTCCGCAACGCCGGCAGGCCTGTTGGAGCGGCCTTCCGGGCCTGCGAAAGCTGAGCTGTCGGTCTCCCTGACACAAACCTCACCATTGGATCTGGCGCAGTCCCTGTTGCTGGGTGACAAACCGGCGGTTGATATCCAGGGCGATGTGCAGCTGGCGGCCGAAGTGGCCTGGCTGGTGGACAACGTTCGCTGGGATGTTGAAGAAGACCTGTCCCGGGTGGTCGGCGATGCCACAGCGCACACCCTCGCTGGCGTGGCGCGCAGCGCTACCACGGCGATCAAAGGTTTTGCTGCGGGGCGTAAACCTGGCGCCAGCGGTGCGACGCAGGCCTCTTCCGATACGACCGGATCCGACACATGAGCCGCTTGTTTCGCGGTGTGTTTATCGTCTGGGTGGTGTTGCGACATGGTCTTGACGAGCTGGTCTTGTCTGGTTTTGACAGCCCGTGGGTCAAGGTTTTGAGACGTGTGGTCTCGATGGGGCGGAACCTGGATGCACCCAGAGGACAACGACTTCGAGAGGCGCTTGAGCAGCTGGGGCCGATCTTTGTGAAGTTTGGCCAAGTGTTGTCGACGCGTCGGGATTTGCTGGCGCCAGACATCGCCGATGAGTTGACCCATTTGCAGGACCGGGTACCGCCCTTTTCGAGCAAGGTGGCTGTGGCGACGATTGAGCGCGCCTTTGGCAAGTCGCTGGACGCCATATTCACCGATTTTGAACACGTGCCGGTTGCCAGTGCCTCGATTGCCCAAGTCCATTTTGCGACCTTGCGTGACGGTCGGCACGGCGGGCGCGAAGTGGCCGTCAAGGTGCTGCGGCCCAACATGTTGCGCGCGATCGAGAAAGACCTGAGCTTGATGCGCATGATGGCGGGCTGGGTCGAGAGGCTGTCCGCCGATGGCAAACGTCTCAAACCTCGGGAAGTGGTGGCCGAGTTCGACAAATACCTCCACGACGAGTTGGACCTGGTGCGTGAAGCGTCCAACGCGGCACAGCTGCGTCGCAACATGCAAGGACTCGATCTGGTTTTGATTCCGGAGATGTTCTGGGACTATTGCCACACAGAAGTGATGGTGATGGAGCGCATGCACGGCGTCCCGATCAACAAAGTCGACGAATTGCGGCGCCTCGGGGTGGACATTCCCAAGCTGGCCCGGGATGGTGTCACGATTTTTTTCACGCAAGTCTTTCGGGATGGTTTTTTCCACGCTGACATGCACCCGGGTAATATTCGGGTGAGCATTGATCCGGCCTCGTTTGGGCGGTATATCTCGCTCGATTTCGGCATCGTGGGAACGCTCACCGAATTCGACAAGGAATACCTGGCCCAAAACTTCACAGCTTTCTTCCGGCGGGACTACAAACGGGTGGCCGAGCTGCACATAGAAAGCGGTTGGGTGCCAGCCTCCACCCGGGTTGACGAGTTGGAGGGGGCGATTCGCGCCGTTTGCGAGCCCTATTTTGATCGTCCGTTGAAGGAAATTTCGTTGGGCATGGTGCTGATGCGTCTGTTCCAAACTTCGCGCCGCTTCCAGGTGGAAATCCAGCCGCAGTTGGTGCTGCTGCAGAAAACATTGCTCAACATCGAGGGCTTGGGCCGCGAACTGGATCCTGAGCTTGATCTCTGGAACACGGCCAAGCCATTTCTTGAGAAATGGATGGTCGAGCAAGTTGGCCCACAAAAACTGTTGCAACAGTTGAAGGCCGAGGCGCCGCAGTACGCCAAGTTGTTGCCGGCTTTGCCCCGCCTGCTGCAAGACTATCTGCAGCACAAACCCCACGAGTTGCGCAGGGAGCTGGATGCCTTGCTGGTGGAGCAGCGACGCACCAACAAACTCCTGCAGGGCATCATCTGGGGTGGGGTGGGATTTGTGCTGGGGCTGATCCTCATGCAGGTGTTGACCCGCATTCGTTTGTGGTGATCGGGGCGTTTGCACTCGTACTTTAAGCCTATGGGTGAACTAACGCCCCGACAGGCAGCGGTCCAATTTATAATCGTGGGTTTTGTTGCTGCTCTAAGGCAGGGCCGTTGATCGGCTGCCCATACGACGGCTCCTACCGCATTCCCCCCTCACGGATCTACCATGCCGATTTATGCCTACAAGTGCGCGTCCTGCGGCCATGCCAAAGACGTGTTGCAGCGGATGTCCGATGACCAATTGACGGTTTGTCCCGCTTGCGGCGAGGCGTCCTTCCAGAAGCAGGTCACTGCCGCAGGATTTCAGCTCAAAGGTTCGGGCTGGTACGTCACCGATTTTCGTGGCGGCAGCAAGGGCGAGCCGGCCGCAGCGCCAGCCGCAGGCGGGGCCGAAACCACGGCAGCACCTGCGTCGGTGCCTGCGTCTGGATCGCCTGCCCCATCCGTTGCTGCGCCTGCTGCGGCCACTCCATCGCCCGCACCCGCACCCAAGCCAACCACCTCGGGTGGTGGCTCATCTTCCCACTGAGCTCACTGGTGATGCCCTCATTGCGCAAGTGGTTGCTGTCAGGCTTGCTGGTTTTAGCGCCTCTCATCATCACTTTGTGGGTGCTGGAGTGGGTCGTGTCCACATTGGATCTGACCCTCTTTATTCTTCCCAACGGATGGCACCCCGACAAACTGTTTGGCGTGCACATTCCCGGACTGGGTGTGGTTTTTGCCCTGCTGGTCGTGCTCACCATTGGAGCCTTCGCATCCAACTTCATTGGCAATCGCCTCGTCAACTGGTGGCATGCGTTGTTGCACCGCATCCCGGTGGTTCGCTCGATCTATTCGGGCGTCAAGCAGGTATCGGATACGCTCTTCTCAGAAAAAGGGAACGCCTTTCGCAAGGCATTGCTGGTGGAATGGCCCCATGAAGGCATGTGGACCATTGCATTTCTGACCGGTGCGCCCTCTGGTGACCTGTTGAGCCAGCTTAAAGCCCAGCCCGGTGCGACCGGGGAGGGCGATGAGTTCCTGAGTGTTTTTGTGCCCACCACACCCAATCCGACTGGTGGTTATTTCGTGTTGGTGCGACGCAGCTCGTGCCAGGAACTGTCCATGAGTGTGGATGAGGCTTTGACTTACATCGTGTCCATGGGCGTGATCGTGCCAAGCTTCCCTAAAAAATCGCCCGTGAAGGCCCTCGCCGATGTGGCGTCGGCTTCTCCGAACTGATATTGACCTCCCTCGCTGCCCCGGTAGCGAAACTGCTGAAAGAAGAGTATTTCATGGCCATGCGCTCCCACTATTGCGGTCTGGTGACCGAAGCCCTGATGGGCCAAACCGTTCAGCTGTGTGGCTGGGTGAACCGCCGTCGTGACCATGGTGGCGTGATCTTCATTGATCTTCGTGATCGTGAGGGCTACGTTCAAGTGGTGTGTGATCCGGACCGCGCGGAAATGTTTTCGACCGCCGAAGACGTGCGCAACGAATTTTGCGTGCAGGTGACTGGTCTGGTTCGTGCCCGCCCCGATGGCACCACCAACGACAAGCTCAAGAGTGGTCAGATTGAAATCTTGTGTCATGAGTTGAAGGTGCTCAACCCCTCGGTCACGCCAGCGTTCCAGATTGATGATGAGAACCTCTCGGAAACCACCCGTCTGACCCATCGCGTGCTGGACCTGCGCCGCCCCTACATGCAAAACAACCTGATGCTGCGTTACCGCGTGGCGATGGAAGTGCGCAAGTTTCTGGACGCCAATGGGTTCATCGACATCGAAACACCCATGCTCACCAAGAGCACGCCTGAAGGCGCGCGCGACTACCTGGTGCCCAGTCGTGTGCACGATGGCCAGTTTTTCGCGCTGCCCCAGTCGCCGCAGCTGTTCAAGCAACTGTTGATGGTGGCGGGATTTGATCGCTACTACCAAATCACCAAGTGCTTCCGCGACGAAGATTTGCGTGCCGATCGCCAGCCAGAGTTCACCCAGATCGATATCGAAACCTCGTTCCTTGACGAGGAAGAGATTCGCGACATGTTCCAGGGCATGATCAAAACGGTGTTTCAGAACACCTTGAATGTTGATTTGGGTGAGTTCCCGGTAATGGCCTACAGCGAAGCCATGCACCGTTTTGGGTCAGATAAACCCGATCTGCGCGTGACCATGGAGTTCACCGAGCTCACCGATGTGATGGGCGATGTGGACTTCAAGGTGTTCAGTGCGCCTGCGCTGATGCCCAATGGACGTGTGGTGGCGCTTTGTGTGCGCGGCGGCGCCGAAATGAGTCGCAGCGAAATCGATGCCTACACCGATTTTGTGAAAATCTACGGTGCCAAGGGTCTGGCCTGGATCAAGGTCAATGAAGTCGCCAAGGGACGTGATGGGTTGCAGTCGCCGATCGTCAAGAATATCCACGACGCAGCGCTCACTGAAATTCTCAAGCGCACCCAGGCGCAGGACGGTGACATCATCTTCTTTGGTGCGGACAAGGCCAAAGTCGTCAACGATGCCATCGGTGCACTGCGGTTGAAGATTGGCCACAGTGCATTGGGCAAGAAAAATGGATTGTTCGAGAGCCGTTGGGCTCCGATGTGGGTGGTGGACTTTCCGATGTTCGAACATGACGAGGAAGAGGACCGCTGGACGGCTGTGCACCACCCCTTCACTGCACCGAAAGACGGCCACGAGGACTGGATGGTCACAGCGCCTGAGAAGTGCATCGCCAAAGGCTATGACATGGTCTTGAACGGTTGGGAGATCGGCGGTGGTTCGGTGCGTATTCATACGGCATCGGTGCAGCAAAAGGTGTTTGACGCGCTCAAAATCTCCCGGGAAGATGCTCAGGTCAAGTTTGGCTTCCTGCTGGATGCCCTGCAGTATGGCGCTCCACCGCATGGTGGGCTGGCCTTTGGCCTGGATCGCGTGATTACCCTGATGACGGGTGCCGAGTCCATTCGCGATGTGATCGCGTTCCCCAAGACCCAGCGCGCTCAATGTTTGCTGACGCAGGCGCCATCGGTGGTCGACGACAAGCAGCTGCGCGAGCTGCACATTCGCTTGCGCAATCCCGATGCCGTCAAGGCGACCTGATCGTCGCGACCAGGCAAAATGAGAGCACCTTAGGGTGCTCTTTTTTTATGAAATTCTCATCCATCATCCCTGTGTTTAAGGACAAAGGTTCACCGCCATGGGGCCACAGCAAGCCCGCTGTCGAAGTTGATTCGTCCTGGGTTGTGGATCTGGGATCAGCAGGTGGTGTGAGGGTGTGAGCGTGCGCTACAAGATTCCCCAATCTGTGCTGGTGGTGATCCACACGCGCGCACTCGACGTTTTGCTGATCGAGCGCGCAGATGCGCCGGGTTTCTGGCAATCTGTCACCGGTTCCAAAGACTGGATCGATGAGCCCTTGGACGTGACCGCGGCCCGCGAGGTTTTGGAAGAGACCGGGATCGATGCCTCAGCCACAACGAACCGTTTGCTGGATTGGGGTATTGAGAATATTTACGAAATCTATCCGGGCTGGCGTGGCCGCTATGAACCGGGTGTGGTGCGCAACACCGAACACCTGTTTGGTTTGCAGCTCCCGAGCATGTTGCCGGTGGTGTTGAATCCGCGAGAGCACGTCGATTTCTGCTGGTTGCCTTGGCGGGAAGCAGCAGATCGGTGTTTTTCTCCGTCAAACGCTGAAGCAATTTTGCAGCTGTCGAGCAGGTAAACGACCACTTCGAAGCTGGCAGGCCGAGGGGTGTTTTCCTCTGATGCATGGTGGCGTTGTTTGGATTTCAGATACCGGCACAGTCCCTGAATCCAACGACGCATGGGGTCTCTCTTCTTTCGCCCAAGCGGGTTCAGGTTCAGAGCCCGGAGCCTTGCCGCCTCTGTGCCAGAACAAGCGATGGCCTCATTGCCCACCAGGTGTCGCCAGCCAAAAATGGATCCAGGAAAGGTTCCGACCACCTGCATTGACTGGATGGCACGCCCTCTTTGAGGAGGGCGCGCTCACGTTACCTCGTTTGGTCTCACCGTGATTTATTTGTGGGCTCCTTAAACACCGCCGAATGTGCATGGTAAGAAGCGTGAGAATTTGCGCCTGAAAGCCATTTTTTACCGACACAAAGGTTGAATAAGCAGCCGAAAAGTAGGCTTTTTTGGTACCCTAAGGAGATTGAGAACTTAAGTAGCTAACGACACGTATTGTTACATTGATTACAAACGGTTGGCGAAACACCACTGAGCAGCATGAACAAGTCATACAAATCGATCTGGAACGAAGCATTGGGTACCTATGTGGCGGCAGCCGAGACTGCCAGCACCAGTGGTCGCAAGTCGTCATCCAGTCGAAAGGCACGCCGGACACCAGCGCGCGCCCATGCTGGTCAGTTGGCGCTAGAGCAGCGCATTGTCTTTGATGCGGCCGTGGCAGCCACCATCGTTGATGTGCAAGACGCACCCGATGCGGCGCATGACCCCTTGTTCGAAGGCATCGATCAGCTGGCGGCCCTAGAGGTAGAAGCTGCGCCGCAAGCACCAGCGGTGGACGAGCCGGCTGAGGCACCATCCGAGGTCTCAGGCGAGGCATTGGACGTCGTGGTGGCAGATGCGCCGGACAAAGGCCTGCACGCAGCCGACGACCGTGCGGTAGGGACTCAAGCGCATTCAGGCAATGTGCTGGACAACGACAGTGTTGGCGTGGGCAGTGAGGGGTTGTCCGTGGTCTCTTTCACGGTGGCTGGTGATACCCGGATTTACCAGGCTGGCGATGCTGCCAGCATTGATGGCGTGGGTTCTCTGGTCATTCGCGCGGATGGCAGTTATGAGTTCACACCCGTGGAAGGTTATGAGGGCGCCATCCCGTCAGCTACCTATACCGTGTCAGATGGAGGCGCTACGACCACGGCTTCCCTGTCCTTTGGCAATGTGAGCGACAACTCGGCGCCCCTGGGAGGTGCAGAAACCGATCTCAGCGCTTCCGCAGGCGAAAACTCGAGCGATGATTCGGTCGATACGAGCACGGAACAGTCCCAAACTTCGGGCTCGGATGTGCTTGATGGCACCGGTGATGTCTCTGAGCGTTCAGTTGAGCTTGCGGGTCAGCTGTTTGATATCGACGGAGACCTTCTGGATGCCAGCGACATTGAAATCCAGGCGGATCGAGTTGAAGTGATCTTTGTTGACGCCGTTGTTGACGAGGTAGCTGGTAACCTTTCCTGGCATTCTGGCGAAGTTTATGTGTTGGCTGCCGACCGTGATGGCGTGGAGCAGATTGCGGAGGTGTTGAATGGACGCACCGGCATCAACGCCGTCCACATCATCAGCCACGGCAGCGCTGGGCAGCTGACCTTGGGAACGGCCTCGCTGAACTCGAGCACGTTGGCCAATCAATACGCCAATGCAATGTTGATTATTTCCGCAGCGTTGGCGCAGGATGCCGATCTGCTGCTGTACGGCTGCGATGTGGCCTCGACAGAAGCGGGCATCACATTTGTGGATGCCCTGGCTCGGGCGACGGGTGCCGATGTGGCAGCTTCCAATGACGACACGGGCGCCGAGTCGCTGGGTGGTGACTGGGTGTTGGAGGCAACCAATCAAGACGGCGTGATCGAGACCATTGCTATCTCAGCGCATGAGTACGCTGGCTTGTTGACGACCACAGCGAGCAACGGTTCAGGCGCTTTGCTTGCCGTGCAAAGCACCAATATTTACAGCATCGATATCGTCACCGGGAAGGCGACTCTCATCACCACCGCGCCTGCGACGGTGGGCGGTGTGTCCACGGGTACTTCCCTAAACTCGTTGGCCGTCGATCAAGTCAATGGTCTGATTTATTACACGAATAATAGCGACAGCAATTCCTCGAATTCGGCGCTCTTTGCGTACAACTTCAACACCAATACGCACATCCTGATCGACGGCAACCTGACCAACAATGGCGCGGGTCAGAGTATCGTGGTGGGCAGCCGGGGTGTGGCCAGTGGTGGCGCCGTGTTTGCCAATAACTCGCTGTACTTGGGTGTCGAAAACAACACCGGCAACAATTCGGATGACACCATCTACCGAATCACGTTTTCAAATGCCGGCACGACGGTGAGCGGTATCTCAACGCTTGTGACCAACATCACGGCCAACGATTGGGGTGATCTGGGCTACAACGCAGCCAACAACACAATTTTGAGTGTGGCTAGCACCACGCTGACCCGCTACGACGCCACGAGCGGCGCTGCAATGGGTACAAGCACCGTTGCCGCAGACCATACGCAGCAGGGCACCGGCATCAATGGTGAGGCCTATGGCCTTGGCACATCGATACAGCAATACAACCCCTTGACCGGCGCCTCCATTGGTTCTGCGGTCAACATCACCACGGATGGCACCACCTTGCTGCCCGGAGCGGTTTTTGATGCAGCTGGTTGGGTTCCTCCAACCGCTTCGTTGGGCGACAAGGTTTTCGTTGACAAAAACAACAATGGCACCTTTGACGGAACCGACGTAGGCATCGCAGGGGTCACCGTGCAATTGGTGGATGATGTCAACAACAACGGCATAGTGGATGCTGGCGAGCGCGTGCTCGCCACCGACACCACCGATGCGAGCGGCAACTACCGGTTTAATGGGGTGTTGCCAGGGAACTATGTCGTCCGGGTCACCGACACCGCGGGTGTTCTTGGCACCCGCACCTACACCACCACGGGCGGCGCCACCAATGGGAACGCTGATGTCACTTCGATCGGTTCCATCAATCTGAATATCGACTTCGGACTGAGCAACCGCGTTCCGGTGGCTACGGCGAACGTGAACACGATCGCAGAAGATGCGCTCTCGGTGAGCGGCAACGTCAAGACCGACGGCACGGCCGACACCAACGGTGATGGCACAGCGGCGCAGAACGTGACGACTTTGGTGAGTTCGGCCGTGGGAACCTATGGCACGGTCGCGCTGGGCACCGCGGGTGCGTACACCTACACGCTGAACAACGCCAACCCGCTGGTGCAGCAACTCGCCCCCGGCGACACACTGACCGAGGTGTACACCTACCGGTTGACCGATGTGGACGGCGATACGTCAACGGCCACGCTGACGATCACGATCACCGGTACCAATGATCTGCCGGTGGCCACAGCGAACGTGAACACGATCGCAGAAGATGCGATCTCGGTGAGCGGCAACGTCAAGACCGACGGCACGGCCGACACCAACGGTGATGGCACGGCGGCGCAGAACGTGACGACCCTGGTTGGCTCAGCCACGGGCAGTTACGGCACGGTCGCGCTGGGCACCGCGGGTGCGTACACCTACACGCTGAACAACGCCAACCCGCTGGTGCAGCAACTCGCCCCCGGCGACACACTGACCGAGGTGTACACCTACCGGTTGACCGACAAAAACGGTGACACGTCCGATGCCACGCTGACGATCACGATCACCGGTACCAATGATCTGCCGGTGGCCACAGCGAACGTGAACACGATCGCAGAAGATGCGATCTCGGTGAGCGGCAACGTCAAGACCGACGGCACGGCCGACACCAACGGTGACGGCACGGCGGCGCAGAACGTGACGACCCTGGTTGGCTCAGCCACGGGCAGCTACGGAACGGTCGCGCTGGGCACCGCGGGTGCGTACACCTACACGCTGAACAACGCCAACCCGCTGGTGCAGCAACTCGCCCCCGGCGACACACTGACCGAGGTGTACACCTACCGGTTGACCGACAAAAACGGTGACACGTCCGATGCCACGCTGACGATCACGATCACCGGTACCAATGATCTGCCGGTGGCCACAGCGAACGTGAACACGATCGCAGAAGATGCGATCTCGGTGAGCGGCAACGTCAAGACCGACGGCACGGCCGACACCAACGGTGACGGCACGGCGGCGCAGAACGTGACGACCCTGGTTGGCTCAGCCACGGGCAGCTACGGAACGGTCGCGCTGGGCACCGCGGGTGCGTACACCTACACGCTGAACAACGCCAACCCGCTGGTGCAGCAACTCGCCCCCGGCGACACACTGACCGAGGTGTACACCTACCGGTTGACCGACAAAAACGGTGACACGTCCGATGCCACGCTGACGATCACGATCACCGGTACCAATGATCTGCCGGTGGCCACAGCGAACGTGAACACGATCGCAGAAGATGCGATCTCGGTGAGCGGCAACGTCAAGACCGACGGCACGGCCGACACCAACGGTGACGGCACGGCGGCGCAGAACGTGACGACCCTGGTTGGTTCAGCCACGGGCAGCTACGGAACGGTCGCGCTGGGCACCACGGGTGCGTACACCTACACGCTGAACAACGCCAACCCGCTGGTGCAGCAACTCGCCCCCGGCGACACACTGACCGAGGTGTACACCTACCGGTTGACCGACAAAAACGGTGACACGTCCGATGCCACGCTGACGATCACGATCACCGGTACCAATGATCTGCCGGTGGCCACAGCGAACGTGAACACGATCGCAGAAGATGCGATCTCGGTGAGCGGCAACGTCAAGACCGACGGCACGGCCGACACCAACGGTGATGGCACGGCGGCGCAGAACGTGACGACCCTGGTTGGCTCAGCCACGGGCAGTTACGGCACGGTCGCGCTGGGCACCACGGGTGCGTACACCTACACGCTGAACAACGCCAACCCGCTGGTGCAGCAACTCGCCCCCGGCGACACACTGACCGAGGTGTACACCTACCGGTTGACCGACAAAAACGGTGACACGTCCGATGCCACGCTGACGATCACGATCACCGGTACCAATGATCTGCCGGTGGCCACAGCGAACGTGAACACGATCGCAGAAGATGCGATCTCGGTGAGCGGCAACGTCAAGACCGACGGCACGGCCGACACCAACGGTGATGGCACGGCGGCGCAGAACGTGACGACCCTGGTTGGCTCAGCCACGGGCAGTTACGGCACGGTCGCGCTGGGCACCACGGGTGCGTACACCTACACGCTGAACAACGCCAACCCGCTGGTGCAGCAACTCGCCCCCGGCGACACACTGACCGAGGTGTACACCTACCGGTTGACCGACAAAAACGGTGACACGTCCGATGCCACGCTGACGATCACGATCACCGGTACCAATGATCTGCCGGTGGCCACAGCGAACGTGAACACGATCGCAGAAGATGCGATCTCGGTGAGCGGCAACGTCAAGACCGACGGCACGGCCGACACCAACGGTGATGGCACGGCGGCGCAGAACGTGACGACCCTGGTTGGCTCAGCCACGGGCAGTTACGGCACGGTCGCGCTGGGCACCACGGGTGCGTACACCTACACGCTGAACAACGCCAACCCGCTGGTGCAGCAACTCGCCCCCGGCGACACACTGACCGAGGTGTACACCTACCGGTTGACCGACAAAAACGGTGACACGTCCGATGCCACGCTGACGATCACGATCACCGGTACCAATGATCTGCCGGTGGCCACAGCGAACGTGAACACGATCGCAGAAGATGCGATCTCGGTGAGCGGCAACGTCAAGACCGACGGCACGGCCGACACCAACGGTGATGGCACGGCGGCGCAGAACGTGACGACCCTGGTTGGCTCAGCCACGGGCAGTTACGGCACGGTCGCGCTGGGCACCACGGGTGCGTACACCTACACGCTGAACAACGCCAACCCGCTGGTGCAGCAACTCGCCCCCGGCGACACACTGACCGAGGTGTACACCTACCGGTTGACCGACAAAAACGGTGACACGTCCGATGCCACGCTGACGATCACGATCACCGGTACCAATGATCTGCCGGTGGCCACAGCGAACGTGAACACGATCGCAGAAGATGCGATCTCGGTGAGCGGCAACGTCAAGACCGACGGCACGGCCGACACCAACGGTGACGGCACGGCGGCGCAGAACGTGACGACCCTGGTTGGCTCAGCCACGGGCAGTTACGGCACGGTCGCGCTGGGCACCACGGGTGCGTACACCTACACGCTGAACAACGCCAACCCGCTGGTGCAGCAACTCGCCCCCGGCGACACACTGACCGAGGTGTACACCTACCGGTTGACCGACAAAAACGGTGACACGTCCGATGCCACGCTGACGATCACGATCACCGGTACCAATGATCTGCCGGTGGCCACAGCGAACGTGAACACGATCGCAGAAGATGCGATCTCGGTGAGCGGCAACGTCAAGACCGACGGCACGGCCGACACCAACGGTGATGGCACGGCGGCGCAGAACGTGACGACCCTGGTTGGCTCAGCCACGGGCAGTTACGGCACGGTCGCGCTGGGCACCACGGGTGCGTACACCTACACGCTGAACAACGCCAACCCGCTGGTGCAGCAACTCGCCCCCGGCGACACACTGACCGAGGTGTACACCTACCGGTTGACCGACAAAAACGGTGACACGTCCGATGCCACGCTGACGATCACGATCACCGGTACCAACGACGCGCCTGAAGTGGTGCCTGGTTCGGAGATTCCCAATCAGGTGGGCACGGATGCCGTGGCCATCACGCCGATCAATGTGACCGGAGCGTTCACCGACCCGGACAGCACAGATGTGCTGACCTACACGGCAGCGGGCCTGCCCGCAGGCCTGACGCTGAACCCGAACACGGGTGTGATCAGTGGTGTGCTGGACAACTCGGCCAGCCAGGGCGGTGTGGATCCGGTGAACAACCCGGGTGTGTACAGCGTGACGGTGACGGCCGCTGACGGCAAAGGTGGGACGACCACGGACACCTTCAGCTACACGGTGGGCAACCCAGCGCCCGATGCGCTGGACAACGACTACGCGGTGAGCGAAGACGCCACGGCCGCGGTGATCGGCAACGCGTTGACCGACAACACCGGAGCCGGTGTGGACAGCGATCCGGACGGTGACACCTTGACGGTGACGCCACAGAGCGGTGTGGCCGGCAGCAACGGCGGTGTGTTCAGCATCAACGCGGCGGGTGTGATCACGTTCGATCCCAACGGTGCGTTTGAGAACCTGGCCGCGGGCGAGACCGCCACGACCACACTGGTCTATGCGATCAGTGACGGCGAAGGTGGTACCGACACGGCCACCATCACGGTGACCATCAACGGTGTGAACGACGCGCCTGAAGTGGTGCCTGGTTCGGAGATTCCCAATCAGGTGGGCACGGATGCCGTGGCCATCACGCCGATCAATGTGACCGGAGCGTTCACCGACCCGGACAGCACAGATGTGCTGACCTACACGGCAGCGGGCCTGCCCGCAGGCCTGACGCTGAACCCGAACACGGGTGTGATCAGTGGTGTGCTGGACAACTCGGCCAGCCAGGGCGGCGTGGATCCGGTGAACAACCCGGGTGTGTACAGCGTGACGGTGACGGCCGCTGACGGCAAAGGTGGGACGACCACGGACACCTTCAGCTACACGGTGGGCAACCCAGCGCCCGATGCGCTGGACAACGACTACACGGTTGGACGCGACGATGCATCCGCCGTGATCGGCAACGCGTTGACCGACAACACCGGAGCCGGTGTTGACAGCGATCCGGACGGTGACACCTTGACGGTGACGCCACAGAGCGGTGTGGCTGGCAGCAACGGCGGTGTGTTCAGCATTGCGGCCAACGGCGACATCACGTTCGACCCCAACGGTGCATTTGCAGATCTCAACCCAGGTGACACCCGAGACACGACGCTGGTCTATGCGATCAGCGACGGTGAAGGCGGTACCGACACAGCCACCATCACGGTGACCGTGACGGGTGCCAACGAACTGCCTGATGCGCTGGACAACGACTACGCGGTGGGCGAAGACGCCACGGCTGCGGTGATCGGCAACGCGTTGACCGACAACACCGGTGACGGAGTGGACAGCGATCCCGATGTTGGGCAGACCTTGACGGTGACGCCACAGAGCGGTGTGGCCGGCAGCAACGGTGGTGTGTTCAGCATCAACGCGGCGGGTGTGATCACGTTCGATCCCAACGGTGCGTTTGAGGGCCTGGCCGCGGGCGAGACCGCCACGACCACACTGGTCTATGAGATCAGCGACGGCGAAGGTGGTACCGATACGGCCACCATCACGGTGACCATCAACGGTGTGAACGACGCGCCTGAAGTGGTGCCTGGTTCAGAGATTCCCAATCAGGTGGGCACGGATGCCGTGGCCATCACGCCGATCAATGTGACCGGAGCGTTCACCGACCCGGACAGCACAGATGTGCTGACCTACACGGCAGCGGGCCTGCCCGCAGGCCTGACGCTGAACCCGAACACGGGTGTGATCAGTGGTGTGCTGGACAACTCGGCCAGCCAGGGCGGCGTGGATCCGGTGAACAACCCGGGTGTGTACAGCGTGACGGTGACGGCCGCGGACGGCAAAGGTGGGACGACCACGGACACCTTCAGCTACACGGTGGGCAACCCAGCGCCCGATGCGCTGGACAACGACTACGCGGTGAGCGAAGACGCCACGGCCGCGGTGATCGGCAACGCGTTGACCGACAACACCGGTGACGGCACAGACAGTGATCCGGACGGTGACGCCTTGACGGTGAC
Source organism: Hydrogenophaga sp. PAMC20947 (assembly GCF_004795855.1). Lineage (NCBI taxonomy): Bacteria > Pseudomonadati > Pseudomonadota > Betaproteobacteria > Burkholderiales > Comamonadaceae > Hydrogenophaga > Hydrogenophaga sp. PAMC20947. The sequence continues at coordinate 2,636,502 of NZ_CP039252.1, read as the reverse complement.
GCCACAGAGCGGTGTGGCCGGCAGCAACGGTGGTGTGTTCAGCATCAACGCGGCGGGTGTGATCACGTTCGATCCCAACGGTGCGTTTGAGAGCCTGGCCGTGGGCGAGACCGCCACGACCACACTGGTCTATGCGATCAGTGACGGCGAAGGTGGTACCGACACGGCCACCATCACGGTGACCATCAACGGTGTGAACGACGCGCCTGAAGTGGTGCCTGGTTCGGAGATTCCCAATCAGGTGGGCACGGATGCCGTGGCCATCACGCCGATCAATGTGACCGGAGCGTTCACCGACCCGGACAGCACAGATGTGCTGACCTACACGGCAGCGGGCCTGCCCGCAGGCCTGACGCTGAACCCGAACACGGGTGTGATCAGTGGTGTGCTGGACAACTCGGCCAGCCAGGGCGGTGTGGATCCGGTGAACAACCCGGGTGTGTACAGCGTGACGGTGACGGCCGCTGACGGCAAAGGTGGGACGACCACGGACACCTTCAGCTACACGGTGGGCAACCCAGCGCCCGATGCGCTGGACAACGACTACACGGTTGGACGCGACGATGCATCCGCCGTGATCGGCAACGCGTTGACCGACAACACCGGAGCCGGTGTTGACAGCGATCCGGACGGTGACACCTTGACGGTGACGCCACAGAGCGGTGTGGCTGGCAGCAACGGCGGTGTGTTCAGCATTGCGGCCAACGGCGACATCACGTTCGACCCCAACGGTGCATTTGCAGATCTCAACCCAGGTGACACCCGGGACACGACGCTGGTCTATGCGATCAGCGACGGCGAAGGCGGTACCGACACAGCCACCATCACGGTGACCGTGACGGGTGCCAACGAACTGCCTGATGCGCTGGACAACGACTACGCGGTGGGCGAAGACGCCACGGCTGCGGTGATCGGCAACGCGTTGACCGACAACACCGGTGACGGAGTGGACAGCGATCCCGATGTTGGGCAGACCTTGACGGTGACGCCACAGAGCGGTGTGGCCGGCAGCAACGGCGGTGTGTTCAGCATCAACGCGGCGGGTGTGATCACGTTCGATCCCAACGGTGCGTTTGAGAGCCTGGCCGTGGGCGAGACCGCCACGACCACGCTGGTCTATCAGATCAATGACGGCTTTGGTGGCACCGACACGGCCACCATCACGGTGACCATCAACGGGGTGAACGACGCGCCTGAAGTGGTGCCTGGTTCGGAGATTCCCAATCAGGTGGGCACGGATGCCGTGGCCATCACGCCGATCAATGTGACCGGAGCGTTCACCGACCCGGACAGCACAGATGTGCTGACCTACACGGCAGCGGGCCTGCCCGCAGGCCTGACGCTGAACCCGAACACGGGTGTGATCAGTGGTGTGCTGGACAACTCGGCCAGCCAGGGCGGCGTGGATCCGGTGAACAGCCCGGGTGTGTACAGCGTGACGGTGACGGCCGCGGACGGCAAAGGTGGGACGACCACGGACACCTTCAGCTACACGGTGGGCAACCCAGCGCCCGATGCGCTGGACAACGATTACGCGGTGAGCGAAGACGCCACGGCCGCGGTGATCGGCAACGCGTTGACCGACAACACCGGTGACGGCACAGACAGTGATCCGGACGGTGACGCCTTGACGGTGACGCCACAGAGCGGTGTGGCCGGCAGCAACGGTGGTGTGTTCAGCATCAACGCGGCGGGTGTGATCACGTTCGATCCCAACGGTGCGTTTGAGAGCCTGGCCGCGGGCGAGACCGCCACGACCACACTGGTCTATGCGATCAGCGACGGCGAAGGTGGTACCGATACGGCCACCATCACGGTGACCATCAACGGTGTGAACGACGCGCCTGAAGTGGTGCCTGGTTCGGAGATTCCCAATCAGGTGGGCACGGATGCCGTGGCCATCACGCCGATCAATGTGACCGGAGCGTTCACCGACCCGGACAGCACAGATGTGCTGACCTACACGGCAGCGGGCCTGCCCGCAGGCCTGACGCTGAACCCGAACACGGGTGTGATCAGTGGTGTGCTGGACAACTCGGCCAGCCAGGGCGGCGTGGATCCGGTGAACAACCCGGGTGTGTACAGCGTGACGGTGACGGCCGCCGACGGCAAAGGTGGGACGACCACGGACACCTTCAGCTACACGGTGGGCAACCCAGCGCCCGATGCGCTGGACAACGACTACGCGGTGAGCGAAGACGCCACGGCCGCGGTGATCGGCAACGCGTTGACCGACAACACCGGTGCCGGCACAGACAGTGATCCGGACGGTGACACCTTGACGGTGACGCCACAGAGCGGTGTGGCTGGCAGCAACGGCGGTGTGTTCAGCATCAACGCGGCGGGTGTGATCACGTTCGACCCCAACGGTGCGTTTGAGAGCCTGGCCGTGGGCGAGACCGCCACGACCACACTGGTCTATGCGATCAGTGACGGCGAAGGTGGTACCGACACGGCCACCATCACGGTGACCATCAACGGTGTGAACGACGCGCCTGAAGTGGTGCCTGGTTCGGAGATTCCCAATCAGGTGGGCACGGATGCCGTGGCCATCACGCCGATCAATGTGACCGGAGCGTTCACCGACCCGGACAGCACAGATGTGCTGACCTACACGGCAGCGGGCCTGCCCGCAGGCCTGACGCTGAACCCGAACACGGGTGTGATCAGTGGTGTGCTGGACAACTCGGCCAGCCAGGGCGGTGTGGATCCGGTGAACAACCCGGGTGTGTACAGCGTGACGGTGACGGCCGCTGACGGCAAAGGTGGGACGACCACGGACACCTTCAGCTACACGGTGGGCAACCCAGCGCCCGATGCGCTGGACAACGACTACACGGTTGGACGCGACGATGCATCCGCCGTGATCGGCAACGCGTTGACCGACAACACCGGAGCCGGTGTTGACAGCGATCCGGACGGTGACACCTTGACGGTGACGCCACAGAGCGGTGTGGCTGGCAGCAACGGCGGTGTGTTCAGCATTGCGGCCAACGGCGACATCACGTTCGACCCCAACGGTGCATTTGCAGATCTCAACCCAGGTGACACCCGGGACACGACGCTGGTCTATGCGATCAGCGACGGCGAAGGCGGTACCGACACAGCCACCATCACGGTGACCGTGACGGGTGCCAACGAACTGCCTGATGCGCTGGACAACGACTACGCGGTGGGCGAAGACGCCACGGCTGCGGTGATCGGCAACGCGTTGACCGACAACACCGGTGACGGAGTGGACAGCGATCCCGATGTTGGGCAGACCTTGACGGTGACGCCACAGAGCGGTGTGGCCGGCAGCAACGGCGGTGTGTTCAGCATCAACGCGGCGGGTGTGATCACGTTCGATCCCAACGGTGCGTTTGAGAGCCTGGCCGTGGGCGAGACCGCCACGACCACGCTGGTCTATCAGATCAATGACGGCTTTGGTGGCACCGACACGGCCACCATCACGGTGACCATCAACGGGGTGAACGACGCGCCTGAAGTGGTGCCTGGTTCGGAGATTCCCAATCAGGTGGGCACGGATGCCGTGGCCATCACGCCGATCAATGTGACCGGAGCGTTCACCGACCCGGACAGCACAGATGTGCTGACCTACACGGCAGCGGGCCTGCCCGCAGGCCTGACGCTGAACCCGAACACGGGTGTGATCAGTGGTGTGCTGGACAACTCGGCCAGCCAGGGCGGCGTGGATCCGGTGAACAGCCCGGGTGTGTACAGCGTGACGGTGACGGCCGCGGACGGCAAAGGTGGGACGACCACGGACACCTTCAGCTACACGGTGGGCAACCCAGCGCCCGATGCGCTGGACAACGATTACGCGGTGAGCGAAGACGCCACGGCCGCGGTGATCGGCAACGCGTTGACCGACAACACCGGTGACGGCACAGACAGTGATCCGGACGGTGACGCCTTGACGGTGACGCCACAGAGCGGTGTGGCCGGCAGCAACGGTGGTGTGTTCAGCATCAACGCGGCGGGTGTGATCACGTTCGATCCCAACGGTGCGTTTGAGAGCCTGGCCGCGGGCGAGACCGCCACGACCACACTGGTCTATGCGATCAGCGACGGCGAAGGTGGTACCGATACGGCCACCATCACGGTGACCATCAACGGTGTGAACGACGCGCCTGAAGTGGTGCCTGGTTCGGAGATTCCCAATCAGGTGGGCACGGATGCCGTGGCCATCACGCCGATCAATGTGACCGGAGCGTTCACCGACCCGGACAGCACAGATGTGCTGACCTACACGGCAGCGGGCCTGCCCGCAGGCCTGACGCTGAACCCGAACACGGGTGTGATCAGTGGTGTGCTGGACAACTCGGCCAGCCAGGGCGGCGTGGATCCGGTGAACAACCCGGGTGTGTACAGCGTGACGGTGACGGCCGCCGACGGCAAAGGTGGGACGACCACGGACACCTTCAGCTACACGGTGGGCAACCCAGCGCCCGATGCGCTGGACAACGACTACGCGGTGAGCGAAGACGCCACGGCCGCGGTGATCGGCAACGCGTTGACCGACAACACCGGTGCCGGCACAGACAGTGATCCGGACGGTGACACCTTGACGGTGACGCCACAGAGCGGTGTGGCTGGCAGCAACGGCGGTGTGTTCAGCATCAACGCGGCGGGTGTGATCACGTTCGACCCCAACGGTGCGTTTGAGAGCCTGGCCGTGGGCGAGACCGCCACGACCACACTGGTCTATGCGATCAGTGACGGCGAAGGTGGTACCGACACGGCCACCATCACGGTGACCATCAACGGTGTGAACGACGCGCCTGAAGTGGTGCCTGGTTCGGAGATTCCCAATCAGGTGGGCACGGATGCCGTGGCCATCACGCCGATCAATGTGACCGGAGCGTTCACCGACCCGGACAGCACAGATGTGCTGACCTACACGGCAGCGGGCCTGCCCGCAGGCCTGACGCTGAACCCGAACACGGGTGTGATCAGTGGTGTGCTGGACAACTCGGCCAGCCAGGGCGGTGTGGATCCGGTGAACAACCCGGGTGTGTACAGCGTGACGGTGACGGCCGCTGACGGCAAAGGTGGGACGACCACGGACACCTTCAGCTACACGGTGGGCAACCCAGCGCCCGATGCGCTGGACAACGACTACACGGTTGGACGCGACGATGCATCCGCCGTGATCGGCAACGCGTTGACCGACAACACCGGAGCCGGTGTTGACAGCGATCCGGACGGTGACACCTTGACGGTGACGCCACAGAGCGGTGTGGCTGGCAGCAACGGCGGTGTGTTCAGCATTGCGGCCAACGGCGACATCACGTTCGACCCCAACGGTGCATTTGCAGATCTCAACCCAGGTGACACCCGGGACACGACGCTGGTCTATGCGATCAGCGACGGCGAAGGCGGTACCGACACAGCCACCATCACGGTGACCGTGACGGGTGCCAACGAACTGCCTGATGCGCTGGACAACGACTACGCGGTGGGCGAAGACGCCACGGCTGCGGTGATCGGCAACGCGTTGACCGACAACACCGGTGACGGAGTGGACAGCGATCCCGATGTTGGGCAGACCTTGACGGTGACGCCACAGAGCGGTGTGGCCGGCAGCAACGGCGGTGTGTTCAGCATCAACGCGGCGGGTGTGATCACGTTCGATCCCAACGGTGCGTTTGAGAGCCTGGCCGTGGGCGAGACCGCCACGACCACGCTGGTCTATCAGATCAATGACGGCTTTGGTGGCACCGACACGGCCACCATCACGGTGACCATCAACGGGGTGAACGACGCGCCTGAAGTGGTGCCTGGTTCGGAGATTCCCAATCAGGTGGGCACGGATGCCGTGGCCATCACGCCGATCAATGTGACCGGAGCGTTCACCGACCCGGACAGCACAGATGTGCTGACCTACACGGCAGCGGGCCTGCCCGCAGGCCTGACGCTGAACCCGAACACGGGTGTGATCAGTGGTGTGCTGGACAACTCGGCCAGCCAGGGCGGCGTGGATCCGGTGAACAGCCCGGGTGTGTACAGCGTGACGGTGACGGCCGCGGACGGCAAAGGTGGGACGACCACGGACACCTTCAGCTACACGGTGGGCAACCCAGCGCCCGATGCGCTGGACAACGATTACGCGGTGAGCGAAGACGCCACGGCCGCGGTGATCGGCAACGCGTTGACCGACAACACCGGTGACGGCACAGACAGTGATCCGGACGGTGACGCCTTGACGGTGACGCCACAGAGCGGTGTGGCCGGCAGCAACGGTGGTGTGTTCAGCATCAACGCGGCGGGTGTGATCACGTTCGATCCCAACGGTGCGTTTGAGAGCCTGGCCGCGGGCGAGACCGCCACGACCACACTGGTCTATGCGATCAGCGACGGCGAAGGTGGTACCGATACGGCCACCATCACGGTGACCATCAACGGTGTGAACGACGCGCCTGAAGTGGTGCCTGGTTCGGAGATTCCCAATCAGGTGGGCACGGATGCCGTGGCCATCACGCCGATCAATGTGACCGGAGCGTTCACCGACCCGGACAGCACAGATGTGCTGACCTACACGGCAGCGAGCCTGCCCGCAGGCCTGACGCTGAACCCGAACACGGGTGTGATCAGTGGTGTGCTGGACAACTCGGCCAGCCAGGGCGGCGTGGATCCGGTGAACAACCCGGGTGTGTACAGCGTGACGGTGACGGCCGCCGACGGCAAAGGTGGGACGACCACGGACACCTTCAGCTACACGGTGGGCAACCCAGCGCCCGATGCGCTGGACAACGACTACGCGGTGAGCGAAGACGCCACGGCCGCGGTGATCGGCAACGCGTTGACCGACAACACCGGTGCCGGCACAGACAGTGATCCGGACGGTGACACCTTGACGGTGACGCCACAGAGCGGTGTGGCCGGCAGCAACGGTGGTGTGTTCAGCATCAACGCGGCGGGTGTGATCACGTTCGATCCCAACGGTGCGTTTGAGAGCCTGGCCGTGGGCGAGACCGCCACGACCACACTGGTCTATGCGATCAGTGACGGCGAAGGTGGTACCGACACGGCCACCATCATAGTGACCATCAACGGGGTGAACGACGCGCCAGTGGCAACAGACGATGTGAGGACCACGGTGCAAGGCGTCCCCGTGACTGGAAATGTGATCACGGTCAACACGGGTAATGGCCTTGACAGCGATGTCGAGGGGGACACCCTGACGGTGGCTGGCTTCACCATTGATACCGATGGTGACGCAACACCGGAAACCTTCACGCATGGCCAGACGGCCACCATTGCCGGTGTTGGCACCTTGGTGATCAACACCAACGGCAGCTACACCTTTACGCCATTGGCGGGTTTTTCGGGCTCGGTGCCCGTTGCAACCTACACGCTGACCGATGGCAACGCCACCGACGAAGCCACTTTGACGATCACAGTGACTCCCGTCAGTGAAACGCCTTCGGTGGTGGGCGATGTCGCGACGACGCCGGAGAACACGCCGGTGACCATCGATGTGCTCGGCAACGACGATCCAGGTAGCGAAGGCCCTCTGACCATCACGGAAATCAATGGTCAGCCCATTGCGGTGGGCTCACCCGTCACTGTGACCGACCCCACCAGCGGATTGCCGATCGGGGTGGTGAGCCTCAACAATGGCGGTACGCCGGGTGACCCCACCGACGACGTATTGGTGTTCACCCCCGTTCCTGGGTTCAACGGACCCGTTGATTTCACCTATACGGTGAAAGACAACCTGGGCAATGAACTCGAAGCGGCCGTCACCGTGACCGTGACGCCGGTCAATGAAGCGCCGGACGCCATTGACGACACCACGAACACACCTCTGGACACACCTGTCACGATCAATGTGCTGGGCAATGACACCGACCCAGACAGCGACACGCTGATCATCACCGAGGTGAACGGTCAACCCATCACCGAAAGTGGCGCACCCGTGCCGGTGGCCAATGGAACTGTGACGCTGGTGGGTGGTCAGTTGGTGTTCACCCCGACAACCGGCTTCACCGGCGCTGCCACGTTCAGCTACACGGTACAGGACCCTTCTGGTGAGTCCGATACCGCAGACGTGACCGTCAACGTGGGTCAGGACAACCAAGCGCCCGTTGCGCAGCCGGACACCAACGCCACGGATGAAGACACGCCGCTCAACGTGAGCGCAGCCAACGGCGTGATCTTGAGCGAGGCACAACCGGGTGGTAAGGACATTGATCCGAATGGCGACACGCTGGCTGTGACCGAGGTCAACGGCGATACGGCAGCGGTGGGCCAGCCTATCGTGGGCATATACGGCACGCTGGTGCTCAACTCCGATGGCAGCTATACCTACACGCCAACGACCGCTGCCCAGGCTTTGCCTGCGGGGCAGGTGGCCAATGATGTGTTCAGCTACACGGTTGCAGACCCTTCGGGTCAATCGGTCAGCACCACGTTGACGATCTCCGTGACAGGCTTGAATGACGCACCTGTTGCAGCAGACAACAGTGTCACCACCTTGCCGAACACGCCAGTGAATGGCAACGTGCTGACTGACGACGGCAACGGCGTTTTGGCGGGTGGTGTTGACACCGATCCGGATGCTGGCGATGTGCTCACTGTGACCGGGTTTGAAGTGGATACCAATGGCGACGGTGTACCCGAGGCCTTTGGTCCAGGTAGCACGGCCATCATCACCAACATCGGAACGTTGGTGATCGAAACGACAGGTGCTTACACCTTCACGCCCGCTCCCGGGTTCGAAGGCACAGTGCCTCCGGTGACCTACACCATCTCCGATGGAACCGCGACCGACACCGCCACACTGAATGTGCTGGTCGATGCGGCCAACGATCCGCCCATCGCCGTGAATGACGTGGTACGGGGTCTGGAAGACCAGCCGGTCTCCTTTGATCCACGCACCAACGACGTTGACCCCGAGGGGGGCGCGCTGACGATCACCGAGGTGAACGGCCAGCCGATCACGGTGGGAACGCCGATCGTGATCAACGATCCAGCCACGGGCAACCCGGTGGGGGTGATGAACCTCAACCCCAATGGCACCTTGACGTTCACGCCTGCGCTGAACTACAACAACAGCGTGCCGCTGCCGGTGGAGTACACGGTTGTTGATCCGGATGGCGAGGAGGCCACGGCCACCATCAACATCCACATCGCACCAGTCAACGATGCGCCACAGGCCACCGACGATGGCCCGGTTCCGACCCAGTTCGACACACCGGTGTCTGGCAATGTCTTGCCAAATGACACCGATCCTGATGGTGATCCACTGTCTGTGACCGAGTTCACCTTGGCGGGAGACCCCACGGTTTATCCTGCAGGCAGTACGGCGGTCATTGGGGGTGTGGGTACATTGGTCATCGGTAGCGATGGGGGGTATACCTTCACACCGCTGCCCGGTTATGCGGGCCCCGTGCCCAGCGTGGTGTACACCGTGACCGATGGCCAGCGCACCGACACTGCGGTACTGAGCTTCTCCAATGTGGTTGCTCCGGCGCCTGCGCCTACACCGTCACCTGCTGCACCGGCTCCCGCGCCACAACTGTCAGCGCCAGCGCCAGCGCCGGCTCCATCGCCTGTGGTTCCGGATGCTCCTCAATGGGAGAACTCGGAAAGTAACTTGAGGCCAGCGCAATCCATCGGGCAACCCGCCGTCAGCGCGCTGCACGTGCTGTACGCCGTGAACGCCGCTCAAAATGAACGGGACCTCTTTGCGATGGCCATGGGTGGCATCCAGGGCGGGACAGCGTTGCAGGCCGAGGCTCTCGGATTGGTTCCCGATAACCTGATTTTTAGTGGAGCGGGGCAGGGGTCAGACTTGGGTCTGATTCGTGAGCGTGGCTATGGCGAAATGGAGGTCATCAAGCCAGCATTGCATGTACAGAATGCTGTCAGGTACCAGCCGCTCGACATGGACCATGCCTTGTATGTTCAGCACGCGGTTCGCTCTGCGCAGCTGGAGTCTGCGATTCGATCGGCTGCTGCAGACGCTTCGAACTCTGCTACGGCTGGATATGCCACGCTGTTTGACTCGTTTGCCACTGACGCACCAGCGACCTTGCTTGCGGGCATTGAACAGACCGAGGTCGGCACCCAGGTTGCGGAAACACCGGCAGCAGAAAAACCCGTTGCTGAAAAGGCAGTCCAAAAACCTGCGAACGAAGCTTCCGAACAGTCTGCTGATGCAGCGGCTCAGGCTGAAGCCCCTGTGCCTCTCAAGGCACAAGCGGGTTCCGTTCGTCCTGCTCCAGGCTTCCGCGCCCAGCTGGATCGACTTGCCAAAGATCGTTCGCAGGGCGCTCGCCCTGTGACCCGTGCCACTGCCAATATCTAAATAACATCACCTTTTCCTAGGATATGAACATGAACCAGAACACAAAAAAAAGCCTCCCCGCTGCGGGTCTACTTCCCCGCAGCTTGGTGGTGATGGCTGTGGCAGCAGTGATGGCGGGCTGTACCGTTGCACCCAAGGCGATCACGCCAGAAGAGGTGCAACAACGCGTCCAGAATGACACGTCGAAGATGTACCTGAATCAGGCGCCAATCACAGCGCCAATCAGTTTGGAAGAGGCGGTCGCACGCTCGCTCAAGTACAACCTGGACTACCGCCTCAAAAAGATGGAGTCGGCGCTTGCCTTGGGCCTGACCGATTACGCCAGTTACGACATGCTGCCGCAGATGGTCGCCTCAGCGGGTTACCGCGATCGCAGCAATTACGCGGGTGGCACCAGCATCGGGATTCTGGATGGCGAAGTGTCTACCCGCCCAACATCATCTGACGAGCGCTCGCGCTCGCTGCGGGGGATCGAGTTTTCCTGGAACGCGCTGGACTTTGGTGTGTCCTATTACCGCGCACGCCAGCAAGGGGATCAGTTCTTGATCGCAGAGGAGCGCCGTCGCAAAGTGGTCCAGAACCTGTTGCAGGACGTACGAGCTGCTTATTGGCGTGCGCTGGGCGCGCAGCGTCTCAACACCCAGGCTGACGACATCGTTGAGCGTGCATCACTCGCTCTGTCGCGCTCACGTGAAGCCGAAACGCAAAAAATCATTCCACCAGGTGTGGCGTTGGCGTATCAACGCGCCCTGCTGGACGCGACGACGCTTCTGAACCAGAGGCGTCAAGACCTGGAGTTTGCCAAGCGCGAGCTCGCCGCTTTGATGAACGTGCCCGGAGGTACGGATTTCAACCTGGCAGAAGCCAAAGAGACGGCCTTGCCGGCAGCGCCCAAGGAAATTGCCAAACTGGAAGACATGGCTTTGCTGCAGCGCCCGGAATTGCGTGAAGAAGATTTTCGCAAGCGCATCACGGCCGATGAAGCCCGCAAACAGCTGTTGGGCATGTTGCCCGGCATTACCCTCAACTACGGTCGTCAACACGACTCCAATAACCTCCTGTTCAACAACGCCTGGTCCGAAGGTGGTGTAAGCATGGCTTGGAACCTGATGCGTCTGGTCGCGTTGCCTTCGCTCAAGGATGCGCAGAAGTACCAGGAGCAAACGGACGACGCGCGCCGCATGGCCTTGTCCATGGCCATCTTGACCCAGACCCGGGTGAGCGTGGAACGCTACCGTATGGCGCTCGAAGATTTCAAATTGGCTGATGAAGCCTCTCAGGTCGATACCCGTCTGGCCGCCTACACAAAGGCATCTGTGTCGGCCAAGCTGGAGAGCGAGCTCGAAGCGATTCGCACCCAGGCCCGAGCCGTATTGGGCGCCTATCAGCGCGCCAATGCCTATGCCAACGCACACATCGCGTTTGGCCGTCTTTACAACACATTGGGATTTGATCCGATTGCCGATGATTTTGAAGCCAACGACCTGCCTACGCTGACGCAGCGTGTGCGTACTCACCTGCAGGCTTCCGAAAAAGATGCCTTCAGCCTGTCGTCCAATCTCTTTGGCCGTGTGGCCACCGTCAATGTGCAACTCGCGGGCATCCAGGATCCGGTCCAGAAGGTTCGCATGAAGGCGCTGGTGACGGAGCTCTTCGCGCGCCATGAGATCAAGACCACGGACAGCAATGACGCCCAACCCATGACCTTGGCTTTTGAGTCAGCGGGCCAGAATGGCCTTGAAAGAGCCACCTGGACCGTGAAAGTGACCGACGAAGCCGGCCACAAGCAACAGGCCCAGTTTGCGACTACCATTCCCACGAACTCACGCACTTCGGTGTACGAGTCCAGCCTTGTGGCTGCCTTGAATGCCAATCTTGGCGATATCAAAACCTGGTTGAATGTTGACTGACATGCTGAAATCCACTTCGTGGCGCACCGCCAGCGCTATTGCGCTGCTGGGCTCACTGGCTTTGCCCGCCTGGGCCCAAACCGCGGCGCCACGTGCGCCCAACGCCATCTCCCTTCCGGCGAAACCTGCCCAAGCGGCGACGTCGGAATCGGTGAGGGTGCTGGTGCTCCCGGGTGGTGAGACCACCCTGGCCAGTCCGGTGCCCGGCAAGATTGACGCTTTGAGGGTTGGCTTGGGCCTGCCGTTTCGGGAAGGTCAGATCTTGGTGTCGCTGGATTGTGGTGAACCACAGGCCAGACTCGCCATGGCCAAGGCCGAGCTGGCCGGCGCGACGGATCAGTATGAAGCCAAGTTGCGCATGCAAGGGTTGGAGCAGGCCAGCGATCTGGAGGTCTCACTGGCGGCTGCAGCGGTGGCCAAGTCCAAGGCTCAGAACGACCTGTACCAGTTTCAGATCGGGCAGTGCTCCATCCGTGCGCCGTGGAGTGGCCGTACTGCGAATTTGCATGTGCGCAGCCATATGACGGTGACGGCTGGGCAGCCCTTGCTGGATCTGGTTCGCAATGGCGTGTTGCTCTTGAAACTCAATGTGCCCTCCCGCTGGATCTCAGAATTGAAGATGGACCAGCGGTTTGAAGTGGTGATCGATGAGACCGGGCAGAGTTATCCGGCCAAAGTGCGCAGGATCAACAGCCGTGTCGACCCCGTCAGCCAAACCATCGAGCTGGAGGCCGCCATGCTGAAACAACACAATGACCTGTTGCCAGGTATGAGTGGTGTGGCCCGTTTCACTGGCATGCCTTGAGTTCCATTCATGAGTAACGCCTCTGATCTGGGCACTTTGCTGCAGATCGAAGCCAGAGCCCTCGAAGCCCCGACACTCGAAGCCCTTCGATTCACGATCGTCAACGAAACCCATGCGTTGACGCCCTACCGCCAGGCAGCTCTGTTTGAGCTGGAGGGTGACCGGTTCCGCCTGGTGGCGGCATCGGGCCTCGTCAGCGTGACGAATGATTCCCCCTTTGCCGTCTGGCTGACCCAGTTCGCACAGAAGTTTCCCCGCGATGGGGCCACCCACCGGCTGGACTTTGAGAACGCGTCCGAGCAGGACGCGGAGCAATGGGAAGAGTGGCTGCCTGACCACCTTCTATTGGTCCCGATTCGCACCGCGACGGGTGGCGTGCAGGGCATGGCGATGTACGCCCGCGAAACGGAGTGGGACGAGACCGACGTGGGCGCTGTGCTGCGTTTGCACACCACATACAGTTACTGCCACGCTGCACTGGGCAAAGCGCTTCGCCAGTCTTGGTTCAGTGCCCACCAGTTGTTCAAAAAGCGAAACCGCTGGATTGCACTCGTGGCTGTGTCTTTGGGCATGTTGATCCCTGTGCGCCTGTCGGTTCTGGCACCGGCTGAGGTGATCGCACTCAATGCCACGGCCGTCACAGCACCGCAAGATGGTGTGGTGGGCTCTTTTGCCGTAGCGCCCAATGCACGCGTGAAGACGGGCGATCTGTTATTTTCCCTGGATGATTCGCCGCTGTTGAACCGGCAGCAGGTCGCGCTCAAATCGCTTGAAGTGGCCAAGGCAGATGCGCACAACGCACAGCAGCGGGCCTTTGATGACAACAAGAGCAAAGGTGAGGTGGCGGCGGCGTTGGGGCGGGTTCGTGAAAAAGAAGCCGAACTCGCTTCGGTGAACGCTCAGGCCTCACGCGTCGAAATTCGCGCTGAGCGCGACGGGGTGGTCATCTTTGCCGATGCCAATGACTGGCTGGGTCGCCCGGTGCAGACGGGTGAACGCGTCATGCAGCTGGCACAACCCGAAGATGGTGGCATCCTGGTGTGGTTGTCGGTGGCCGATGCGATCAATCTGGAGCTTGACGCACCTGTTCGTTTGTTCTTGCACACCGAACCTCTGAGCCCGCGGGTAGGCAAGCTGATCGAGGCCAGTTACCAGGCCTCTCTCAGTCCTGAAAGCGTAGCGTCCTACCGTTTGAGGGCCGCGTTCGATGAAGGCACCGAACTCCCCCGCATTGGCCTGCGTGGCACGGCACGCATATCAGGCGACTGGGTCATGCTGGGCTACTACTTGTTTCGCCGCCCGATGGCAACGGTTCGGGAGTGGACCGGGCTATGACGCTTTCGGGCACCATGCCGCTGCCCGAGCGACTGCCCGCGCCGGCCCCCAAACCCGTACTGCTCCCAAGAATTCGGGATGAGCTGATCCTGTTCCCAGGGTCACCCAATGAAGATGGAACACCCGCATGGGTGATTCAGGACCCGGTCAGCAACCGTTTCTTTCGCATTGGCTGGTTGGACTTTGAACTGCTGGTGCATTGGGCCGCCTGCGATGCTGCGGTATTGGTGGAGACGGTCAATGAGCAAACGCCACTGAATGTCACGTTGGACGACGTTCGGCGATTGATGGTGTTTCTCTCGGAGAACCAACTGTTGCGCCTGGACCAGCCCACGGATGTGGCTCGGGCGCTCGGTCGCAAGCAACAACAAAAGCGGTCATTTTTGGAGTGGTTGGTCCACAGTTACCTGTTCTTTCGGGTACCACTGGTGCGGCCCCAGGCCTGGCTGGCTCGTCAACAGCCATGGCTGGAACGCATGCACATGCCCACGGTGACTGCGTTGATCGTCTCTATCGCGCTGCTGGGGATCTATCTGGTGTCTCGCCAATGGGATGTGTTCACCCATACCCTGGTGGACAACCTCACCTGGAACGGTGTGCTGGGGTACATGGTGGCCTTGCTGTTGGCCAAAACCGTTCATGAACTCGGCCATGCGCTGGTGGCGACGCACTATGGCGTGCGGGTCGCGCACATGGGCGTTGCTTTCCTGGTGATGTTTCCCATGTTGTACACCGACACGGGCGAGAGCTGGCGTTTGAAAAATTCCAGGCACAGGCTGGCGATCGCGAGCGCGGGGGTCGCCGTCGAGCTGGCACTGGCCAGCGTGGCGACGTTGCTGTGGAGCCTGGCCCCGGATGGTGCCTTCCGCAACGGACTGTTCTTTCTGGCCACGACCAGCTGGGTGCTGACGTTGGCCGTCAATGCCAGCCCGTTCATGCGGTTTGATGGGTACTTCGTATTCAGCGACTTGCTGGACTTGCCCAACCTCCATGGACGTTCAAGTGCGCTGGCGCGGAACTGGCTGCGCCGGACCGTTCTCGGTGTCAAGGATCCCTGGACCGAGAGTTTCAGTCCGGCCAAGCGCCGCGCCTTGATAGGTTTTGCACTCTTCACCTGGTTGTACCGGTTGACGGTGTTCATCGGTATTGCCTTGCTGGTGTACCACTTCTTTTTCAAGTCACTGGGTATCGTGTTGATGTGCCTGGAGCTGGTGTGGTTCATTGGCCGACCGGTCTACAAGGAGCTGATGGTGTGGAAAGAGCGCAAAGGGGAGGTCACAACACGTCGACGATGGACCATGGTCGGGTTGCTGATCTTGTTTGTCTTGTGGCTGGTGTTCCCGTTCAGCAGCCGGGTCGGCGGCTATGGCTGGACTCATGCTGGAGACCAGCAGCCCGTGTATGCGCCCTTTGCGGCCCAGCTGGTGCAGGTGCCGACCCAGCGCTCGTTCAAGGCTGGAGAGGTGCTGTTTGTGCTGGATTCATCCATTCTTTCGATCGCCCAAGGCCGGTCGCAGCAATTGGCCCAGGCGCGCGAGAGCCAGATCGCTGGCCTCATGGGCTTGCCTGATGGCGAAGCGCAGCGCCAGTTGCTGACTTCGCAGAAAGCTTTTTTCGAAGCTGAAGCGCAGGCCAGTGTGGACGAGCTTGCGCGCCTGACTTTGCGCGCGCCATTTGATGGCGAGCTGCATGACATCGACCATGGATTGGCGCCGGGGGTCTGGGTGAAATCACGCGAGCCTCTGGCCATGTTGATCGATCCCGGCCTGTGGGTGGTTGACGTGTACATCGCTGAGGAAGACCTGAATCGGATCCGGGTGGGCCAGGAGGCGCGCATTCGCCTGTTGGCCGGGCCACAAACCTGGGTCGATGGTCGAATTGATGCCATCGACGTGTCCCGCACCACCGTGTTGCCCACCTTCAGTCTGGATGCCACCCATGGTGGACCGATCGCAACCGTGAGCGACACCGCTCATCCGGGCGCTGACAAGACAGCGGTGGTCCGGGATGCGCTGTTCCGCGTGAGGGTGGCGCTGGACGCACCCCTGCCAACGCGCCAGGCTGCGCCAGTGAGGGTGCGCATCGAAGGGGAAAAGGAGTCGATTCTGACCAGCGTGTTCCGTCGAATGGCCTCTATTCTTGTGCGGGAAAGCGGTTTTTGACCTTGTGAGACAGTTCCCATTGGGCACTGCAAGTACCCCACCAATTTCGACTCGCAACATGCGACTATTGCACCCATGAGCATTCTGCGCGTTGCCACTTACAACATCCACAAGGGTGTCCAGGGCCTTGGCCCGTCCCGCCGCCTTGAGATCCACAACCTGGGCCATGCGGTGGAGCAATTTGATGCGGACATTGTTTGCCTGCAGGAAGTGCGGCGACACCACAAGAAGTTCGAGAAATCCTTCACCCGCTGGCCGGATCTGGACCAGGCGGGTTACCTGTCGCCTGAGGGTTATGAGTCGGTGTACCGAACCAACGCCGTGACCAAGCATGGAGAGCATGGCAACGCCTTGTTGTCGCGCTGGCCCGTGATGGACATTCGCCATTCCGATGTATCAGACCACCGGTTTGAACAGCGGGGCCTGTTGCACGCCCAGTTGTTGGTGGAAGGTCAGGATGTGCATGTGATCGTGGTGCATTTTGGGCTCATTCATGCCAGTCGCGAGCGCCAGGTTCAGCGTCTGGGTGCGTACCTTGCGCGCGAAGTCCCTGGCTCGGCCCCTTTGATCGTGGCCGGTGACTTCAATGACTGGGGGGCCAAATTGCTCAAACCCATGGCCGCCCTGGACCTGAGCACTTTTGACGGGCTGAGGTTGCCTACCTACCCGTCCCGCTTGCCGCTTTTGCATATGGATCGCATTTACGTTCGGGGCCTGCGCCCTGTGTCTGCGCATGTGCCTCATGGGCGGGCCTGGTCGCGTATGTCGGATCATTTGCCCTTGATCGCCGAGCTGGAGTTTTGACGCTGATGGCGCGCCGTCGTTCTCCCTGGAAGCTGCGCGGCGGTGGCTGGACCACACACGGTGGACATCAACTCCTGCTTCTGGAGGGCGGCTCGGCGCTGTTCCCGGCATTGGTCGAGGCCATGGATGCTGCGCGGCGCGTGGTTCACCTGGAGACCTATATTTTTGACTTCGCCGGTTCGGCTATCGGTGTCGCTGAAGCATTGGAGCGCGCCGCCCGGCGCGGGGTGCTGGTGCGTCTGGTGGTTGACGGTGTCGGAACACCCAGTGTGCCCACCGAATGGCAGGCCCGCTTCCAGGCCTCGGGCGTCAAATGGCATGTGTACTCTCCGCTGGGACGCCTTGGGTTGTTGATTCCCAGCCGATGGCGCCGACTGCACCGAAAACTGTGTGTGGTCGACGAAACCGTGGGCTTTTGTGGCGGCATCAACATCATTGACGACCTGGAAGATGGCGCCTTGGGGCGCTTGAGCGTGCCGAGGCTGGATTTTTCCTTGCGGGTAATCGGTCCATTGGTGGATGACATGGTTGAGAGCATGGAGCAGCTGTGGTGGCGGTTGCAGGCCGTGCGCAAGGCGCGCCAGCGCGAGTTCAGGTCGGCCTGGCATGCCTTGCGTGAAACCTTGCCCTTGGGTGATTTTTCCCATCTGACGTCTGAGTTCGCTCAGGCCATGCCTTGGCGCCTGTCGGCGCCTGACTCACCCGTGCTCAACGGAGTGGACGGCGCGATCGCTGCGCTGGTGTTGCGCGACAACGTGGGCCATCGTCACGATATCGAGCGCGCTTACTTGAAGGCCATCGGTGAAGCGCGTCATGAGATCGTGATCGCCAACGCTTATTTCGTACCGGGCGGCAAGCTGCGCCGTGCGCTGACGCACGCGGCGAATCGAGGTGTTCGGGTGCGCCTGTTGTTGCAGGGACGGTATGAAAACTTCTTCCAGTATCACGCGGCACGCCCGGTGTACCAAGCGCTGGTGGATGCCGGGATCGACATCCACGAATACGCCCCCAGTGCATTGCATGCCAAGGTGGCCGTTGTTGACCGCTGTTGGGCCACCGTGGGCTCGACCAACCTGGACCCGCTGTCCCTTTTGCTGGCCCGGGAAGCCAACGTGTTGAGCACGGATCGCCGGTTTGCCAACATGCTGCACAAGCGCCTTGATGTCCTGGTCAACCATGAAGGATCTCCCATTGATGCCCAGGCCCTTAGCGCGCGGCCTTGGCAACAGCGTGTACTGGACAGGATTGCCTTTGGGTTGATGCGGGCCATGCTGTTTGTGTCCGGACACCGCTACTAACGCCTGCAGGCGCGCAATGGTTTCCACATGCCCCCAGGTTTTGTCCCGTTATTCCGGTTATTGAAGGCCGGTGTTAGCATTCGTCATGCTGATGAAAACCGAAGGCGACATGACCCAAGCTGGCCCACCCGATGACGACCATGGTGTACCCGTGTCGGTCAAGATCCGAGAGCGTATCAAGGCCGCGCGCCACCGCTTTCACTCCAACGACAACATCGCTGAGTTCATTCAACCCGGCGAGCTGGATTTGCTGCTCGACGAAGTGACCGTCAAGATGCAGGGTGTGCTGGACAGCATGGTGATTGATCTGGAAAACGATCACAACACCGGCAACACCGCGCGCAGAGTGGCCAAGATGTACCTCAAGGAGGTCTTTAACGGCCGCTACGTGACGGGGCCGGCGGTCACTGAGTTTCCCAATGCCGAGCACCTGAATGAGCTGATGATTGTGGGCCCGATCACGGTGCGTAGCGCTTGCAGCCACCATTTCTGTCCGGTCATCGGCAAGGTCTGGATCGGCATCATGCCCAACGAGCACACCAATGTGATCGGTTTGTCCAAGTACGCGCGCCTGGCTGAATGGATCATGGGGCGACCACAAATACAGGAAGAGGCTGTAGTGCAGCTGGCCGACCTGATTCAGGAAAAAACACAGCCCGATGGTCTGGCCATTGTCATGGAGGCCAGCCACTATTGCATGGCCTGGCGTGGTGTGAAAGACATGGACAGCAAGATGATCAACTCGGTCATGCGCGGTGTGTTTTTGAAAGACCCCAACTTGCGGCGCGAATTCCTCTCGCTCATCCCCCGTAAAAACTAATTAACGTCAACCACCATGCTCGTTCGCCTGCTCTATGTCAGCCGTGCCGTCGATAAAGACTGCTCCAAAGCCATTGAATCCATTCTGGAAACATCGCGTTCGCACAACATGGGCAACGGTATTACCGGCGTGCTGTGTTACGGCGGGAGCGTATTTCTGCAGGCAATTGAAGGTGGCAGGATGGCTGTCAATGCGTTGTACAACCACATCGCAGCCGATCAGCGGCACACCGATGTGGTGTTGCTGCATTACGAGGAAATCACCGAGCGCCGCTTCGGTGGATGGACCATGGGCCAGGTCAACCTCTCCAAGCTCAACACGTCCGTCGTGTTGAAATACTCTGAGCGTCCGGAGTTTGATCCTTACGGTGTTTCAGGCCTTGTGTCCCTGGCTTTGTTGGAAGAGTTGATGGCCACCGCCAGCATCATTGGCCGGGCCTGACCCAGCTGACCACACCACATCGACCGCAGCCTCTGGTCAGGGGTCTGCGGTTTTTTTGCGCTGATCTTCGGTGACGCCTGCGGCATTTGCTCTCATCGTGGTGGCCGGCCTGATCCATGCAGGCTGGAATATCGTGGCCAAGAAGGCCGCGGGCGACGCGCGCTTTGCATTTTTCACCGCCTTTTTCATGATGGTGCTGTGGGCGCCCCTGGGCTGGTGGCTGGGTCGCAATGAGCTGCCTCGCTGGGGCACCAACGAGTGGGGCCTGGTGTTGGTTGGCGGACTCTTGCACGTGCTGTATTTTGTGGTTTTGTTGCGCGGGTACCGCAAAGCCGATCTCACGGTGGTCTACCCCTTGGCGCGGGGTTCTGGCCCCTTGTTGTCATCGATGGTGGCCATTGTCTTTCTGGGGGAGCAGATATCTGCGCTGGGGTTGGCTGGCATCGTTGGCGTGGTGGGCGGCGTTTTCCTGATTGCCGGTGGGCCGGGCTTGTGGCGCAAGGCGCACGATCCGGTTTCACGCGAGCGGGTGCGTCAGGGTGTGTTCTACGGGTTGTTGACGGGAGCGCTGATCGCGTCGTACACCGTGGTGGACGGGTATGCGGTCAAGTGGGCCCTGATGTCGCCCATTTTGGTGGACTACATGAGCAATTTTGTGCGCGTGGCCTTGCTGGCGCCAACGGTGCTGCGTGATCGGCCTGTTGCCTGGTCTTTGTGGTTGCTGCAATGGCGCTATGCCCTGGTGGTGGCGGTGTTCAGTCCGGTGGCCTATGTGCTGGTGTTGTACGCCATGCAAACGGCGCCTTTGTCGCATGTGGCGCCGGCGCGGGAAGTGTCGATGTTGTTTGCTGCGCTGATCGGCGGGCATTTGTTGGGGGAGGGAGCGCGCACCTCCCGTCTGCTGGGCGCTGTTTTGATTGCCTGCGGCGTGGTGGCTTTGGGCCTGGGGTAACGGTGGGTGTTGAACACCATTTTTAAATATGACAGAAAGTGCCTTTGAGTTGCTGGGTTGCGATTTCACCAGCGCGCCCTCGCGCCGCAAACCGATCACGCTCGCCGTAGGCCGCATTGACCGTGGGCGGGTGGTGCTGCAAACGCTGGAGGTCTTTGAAGATTTGAACGGCTGGCAAAAGCGTTTGCAGCAGACCGATGCTGTGCCTTGGGTGGGAGGCTTCGACTTGCCATTTGGCTTGCCGCGTGAGTTGGTGACCAGTCTGGGTTGGCCTACTGACTGGTTGCCTTGCATCCGTCAATACGGGGCCTTGAGCCGCGAGACCATTCGGGCCCGCTTTGCGGCCTTCTGCGATTCGCGCCCGGTGGGAGGCAAGTTTGCCCACCGGGCCACCGATGGCCCCGCCGGCTCAAGCCCCAGCATGAAGTGGGTCAATCCACCGGTGGCGTTCATGTTGCATGCCGGTGTTCCGCTTTTGCTCGAAGCAGGTGTGAGTTTGCCCGGCTTGCATGAGGGGGATCCGGACCGCATCGCGCTCGAAGCCTATCCAGGGTTGCTCGCTCGCAGTGTTTTGGGCAAGTTGTCTTACAAGGCCGATGACAAGGCACGCCAGACCAGCGAGCGCCTGATCGCACGCAAAACGCTGATCGAGGCGCTGGAGACCGGGCGTGCGCCCTTGCTGCAGGCTGCCAGCCTGCGCCTGAAGCTCAGCCATGCCCAGCGCGACGATCTGGCCGATGACCCTTCCGGAGACCGACTGGATGCCGTGCTGTGCCTGGTGCAAGCCGCTTGGGCGTTGCAGCAGCACCTAAGCGGTCATCCACGCTGGGGCCTGCCCGACTTTGATCCGCTGGAGGGGTGGATCGTCACCGCCTGAATCCCTGGCGACACCGGGGGCTCAAGGGTCTGCCTACAATGCGGGGCGCTCGGCGGTTTTGGCCGGGCGCAAAGCGTTCTCAGGGCGGGGTGCAATTCCCCACCGGCGGTGATGGCGGCTTGGCGACAAGACCGCACGAGTGCCGCGAGCGCCCGCACGGCGCCATGTTGTGCGGGGTCAGCAGACCCGGTGAGATCCCGGGACCGACGGTGACAGTCCGGATGATAGAGAGCGCGAGCCACGGCACCGCCGTGCCGATTCGTCGGCCGCGCGCATGTGTGCGCTTGTGCGCCCTGATTTTTTGGCAACCCCTCCTGATCGTTGAGGACTCCATGAATCAGACCGAAGTTTCCACACCCCTTTCCCTTCCCGCGGATTTGCCGCATTCGCTGCGTTTTGCTTTTGTCGAAGCGGCTTGGCATGCCGACATCGTGCACCAGGCACGGGATGCCTTTTTTGACGCCATGGCGCGGGCCGGCTTTGGTGCCGATGCCATTGACGTGTTCGACGTCCCTGGCGCCTTTGAGATCCCGTTGCATGCCCAGCGTCTGGCGCGCTCGGGTCGTTACGCAGCGGTGGTGGGCAGTGCGCTTGTGGTCGATGGGGGCATTTATCGGCACGACTTTGTGTCACAGACCGTGGTGCAGGCTTTGATGGACGTGCAGTTGGAGACTGGCGTGCCCATGATCTCTGCCGTGCTGACGCCGCACCATTTCCACGAACACGCTGAGCATCGCAAGTATTTCCGGCAGCACTTTGCGGTCAAGGGCACCGAAGCGGCGGAAGCTTGCCTGAAAACGGTGGCCAGCTTGCGGCAGATGGAGGCACTGCTCGCGGGCTGAAGTGGCTCGCCAAGGTGGTGAACGGGCGGGCAGGCGGGTCTGGCATGGGCGTGGACCGCGCCCTTGTCCGAGGGGCGTTCGATGCGGTCGATCCAGCGCGCATGGTCTGGCGGGTGTGCGGGACGGTGGTGCCCTGTTCAATTTGAGCCTCGTGGTCGGTGCAGGTCGTTACAAGACTGTTTTCGACACTGCAAAGTCGTGCGTTTTTCCGGGCACACTGCCCGGATGCATCATTTCTCTTCGCCATTTTCTGTGAGGCCCCTGCGCTGGGCACATCTGGGTGCGTTCGCATGGCTGGTGGCCATTGGCTGTTCGCTGATCAGCCCAGGGGTCTATGCCGGGGAAGAGGTCTACGAGGCCCGTGTCAGCCGGGTGCACGATGGGGACACCCTTTGGGTCCAGCCCGTCGAAGGTGGACGCTACCGCAAGCTGCGAATTGATGGGATTGATGCGCCCGAGATTTGCCAGGCCGGAGGCATTGCCGCCAGGGACGCCTTGCGCCAGCGCGTGATGGATCGGGTGGTGACGGTGCGCGAGCGCAGTTTTGACCGGTATGGCCGTGCGCTCGTGAAGCTCAGCCTCGGTCAGGAAGATGTCGCTGGGTGGCTGGTGGACCGTGGAATGGCTTGGTCTTACCGGTGGCGCCGCGACATGGGGCCTTATGCCAATCAGGAAGCGGTTGCGCGAGATCGGCGCCTAGGCTTGTTTGGTGAGGCTCAGCCCGAGCTGCCTGGCGATTTTCGCAAGCGCCACGGGCCTTGCCCGCAGCGCTGATCAGGCTGAGGCCTGAGCGGAGGGTGCGCACACCGCGCAATGGGCATGGCGGGGCAGGGTGATCTGGGTAAAGGCCATATCCCGTGCATCGATCATCAGCAAACGCCCTGTGAGGCGTGAGCCGAGCCCCGCCAGCAGCTTGAGGGCCTCTGCCGCTTGCATGGTGCCGACGATCCCGACCAGGGGTGCAAACACCCCCATGGTGGCGCAGCGTGTTTCTTCAACCGCGCTGTCATCCGGGAACACGCAGGCATAACACGGGGAGGCCGGATCGCGTGGATCATAAACACTCAGTTGGCCATCCATGCGAATGGCTGCGCCCGACACCAGCGGCTTTCGGTGGGCCACACAGGCGCGGTTGATGGCTTGGCGTGTTGCGAAATTGTCGGTGCAGTCGATGACCACGTCGGCGCCAGGAACGAGTCTGTCCAGCAATGCCGCGTCGGCTCGTTGCACCACGGTGTGGATCACCAGGTCGGGATTGATCGCTGCAATGGCCTGGCTTGCTGAAACCGCTTTGTCCTGGCCCACGCGCGCCTGGGTGTGGGCGATCTGGCGCTGCAGGTTGGTGGCGTCAACCTGATCGTGATCCACCAAGGTGATCTGGCCAACACCCGCACTGCCGAGGTACAGCGCAACGGGCGAACCCAGTCCACCTGCCCCGATCACCAGTGCATGCGCGCCCAGCAGGCGTTCCTGCCCTTCGATACCCAGTTCGTCGAGCAGGATGTGGCGGGAGTAGCGCAGCAGTTGCTGATCGTTCACAGCGGTGACGGGTTGGAGTTGGGGCTGCTGGCCAGCGGAGCAGCCCCTGACCAGCTCTGGCTCAGTTTTCTTTCTTTTCTTCCGCGCGTTCGATCAAGGTCTTGCTGACCATGACAGGCTTGCCTTTGAGCTGGTTGAGGGCTTGCTGCAGGGGGAAGTCTTTTTCGCTGCCAAATTCGGGCACCAAGCGTTGACCTGGATTCTTCTTGGCTTCTTCTTCCAGGCGCAGGCGAGCCTGCTCGCGGTCGCGGTCGCGCTGCTGTTCGGCGGCGCGTTCGGCGTCGGTCATGGCGTGGCTGGCGCCATCGTCTTTGCCGTCAGACAGGTGCTTGGACAGATCGGCTTCGCGGGTGCGCAATGCAGCAAACAGGTTGCCTTCAGCGGTTTCATCGACCATCACGTCGGGCACGATGCCCTTGGCCTGGATCGAACGGCCCGAAGGGGTGTAGTAGCGGGCGGTGGTCAGCTTGAGGCCGGTGTCTGGGCCCAGCGGACGCACGGTCTGCACCGACCCCTTTCCAAAGGTCTGGTTGCCCAGCACCTTGGCGCGTTTGTGATCCTGCAAGGCGCCGGCCACGATTTCACTGGCCGAGGCTGAGCCCTCATTGACCAGCACGACCATGGGCAAGGTCTTGAAGATGCCTTTGGTGGCATCGGTCAATTGTTTGATCGGGTCTGGTCCCCCGCGACGCAGGTAATGCTGGGGCGCAGCGGTGTAGATTGACTGGCTGTCCGCCAGCTGGCCGTTGGTGGATACCACGGTGGCGTTCTCAGGCAAGAATGCCGCCGAGATGGCCACCGCTGCGTCGAGCAGGCCACCCGGATCGTTGCGCAAGTCGAGCACAAGGCCCTTGAGTTGCGGGTTGGCTTTGTAAATGGCCTCGAGCTTGCGGGTGAAGTCTTCCACCGTGCGATCTTGGAATTGCGACAAGCGCACCCAGACATAGCCCTTTTCTATTTCCTTGGCCTTGACGCTCTGGGTCTTGATCTCCTCACGGGTGATCGTGACCGGAAAGCTGCGGTTTTCGTCTTTGCGGAAAATGGTGAGCAGCACTTTGGTTTTGGGCTCGCCGCGCATGCGCTTGACGGCATCGTTGATGCTCAGGCCCTTGACCGCTGTGTCGTCGATCTTGGTGATCAGATCGCCCGATTTCAGGCCGGCACGGAAGGCCGGCGAGTCCTCGATGGGAGAGACCACCTTGACCAGGCCGTCTTCCATGGTGATTTCGATGCCCACGCCCACAAAGCGGCCGCTGGTGCCTTCGCGGAATTCCTTGAACGACTTCTTGTCGAAGTACTGTGAGTGCGGATCCAGGCTGGCGACCATGCCGGAGATTGCTTCGGAAATGAGCTTTTTCTCGTCCACGGGCTCGACGTAGTCGCTTTTGACCATGCCAAATACGGCCGCGAGCTGCTGCAGCTCTTCCAATGGCAAGGGCGCGACGGTGCTGCGGGCAACGGCCTGGAGCTGTACTGTCGTCAGCGCCCCGGCCACTGCGCCCACGGCGATCCAACCTGCAATTTTCAACTTGTGACTCACTTGCTTGCCCATTGATGTGTTCCCAAAAGCACCAGAAACCCCCATTTGGGGCGCTGGTGGCGAACCAATATACACCTAGGAGTGCATGGAATGGATTCAGTTCCATGCGAAACCCCGGTTGGCGCTTGATTTTCGCGGGTTCAGCCTTTGCCTTGCGCTGCCACGGCCGCGGCGGCCTTGGCGACCGCTTCTGCATCACCCAGGTAGTAGTGGCGGATTGGCTTCAGGTGCTCATCGAGCTCGTACACCAAGGGAATGCCGTTGGGAATGTTCAGCCCGACGATATCCTTCTCCGAAACGTCGTCCAAATGTTTCATCAGGGCACGGATCGAATTGCCATGGGCCGAAACCACCACCCGCTTGCCACTCTTGATCGCTGGCCCCAGCACTTCATCCCAGAAAGGGATCACACGGGCCACCGTGTCTTTGAGACATTCGGTCAGGGGCACGTCTTCCTGTGAGAGGCGCGCATAGCGGCGATCACCGCGCTCGCTGCGGGAATCGGTCGGCTCCAGGGCGGGCGGCGGGGTGTCGTAGCTGCGACGCCACAACAACACCTGATCGTCACCGTATTGTTTGGCCGTTTCGCCCTTGTTGAGGCCTTGCAGGGCACCGTAGTGGCGTTCGTTGAGGCGCCAGTGCTTTCCCACGGGCAACCAGGGGCGGTCCATCTCATCGAGCACGTACCACAGCGTGTGGATGGCGCGCTTGAGCATGCTGGTGTAGGCGATATCAAAGTCCCAACCTTCGGCTTTGAGCAGCTTGCCGGCCGACATCGCCTGTGAAACGCCGGTGGGCGTGAGGTCTACGTCGGTCCAGCCGGTGAAGCGGTTTTCCAGATTCCAGGTGGATTCGCCGTGGCGAATGAGGACGAGTTTGTACATGGAGCGTGTGTGCGTTGAGGACAAAAATCGGGTCGGGACACGCCCGACCGGGCGGCTTGCCAGCGAAGGCCAGCCATACATTCTAAAATCCCATGCTTAACTGAAAGGTAAACCCTGTGAGTTTCTTAATAGAAAACTGGATGTTGATCGCCGTGGCGGTGTTGTCGGGGGCCATGCTGATGTGGCCAGCCATTGTCGGCAATGCGGGCGCGGGCTCGCTGAATGCCAATGAAGCTGTGCTGCTCATCAACCGCGAAAAGGCGGTGGTGGTGGACGTGTGCGGCGCTGACGAGTTCAAGGCCGGGCACGTTGCCGGTGCCAAGCACCTGCCCCTGGACGAGCTTGAGGGCAAGCTGTCTGGCATGGTGAAGAACAAGGCGACCCCGGTCATTCTTGTGTGTGCGTCGGGCGCCCGCTCCAAGCGCGCGGTGGCCGTGGCCAAAAAGCTGGGCTATGAAAATGCCCACTCGCTGTCGGGTGGCCTCGGCGCCTGGCGCGCGGCCAGCCTGCCCATTGAGAAAACCTGAAAACCATCCGAGGAGATTTCCCCATGGCATCAGTCAAGATGTACACCAGCAACTACTGCCCATATTGCAGCCGGGCCAAAGCCTTGCTGCAGCAACACGGTGTGAGCGACCTCGAAGAAATCGTGGTGGACGGGCAACCCGAAGTGCGCGCTCACATGACCAAGCTCACCGGTCGCACCAGCGTTCCACAAATTTTCATCGGCGACACGCTGGTGGGGGGCTGTGACGAATTGCATGCGCTGGACGCGCGCGGCGGCCTCGTGCCGTTGTTGCAGGCCTGAGCGGCTCAGAGGCACCCAGCCGGGTGCTGTGATAATCATGCCAGTGCCCGCTGCGGGAGTTTTTTCTCCGGCGGGCTTGGTTTTTCCGACTTTTTAGAAAGCACACCATGGCCGACCAAGATCCCTCTTTCCAGATTCAGCGCGTTTACCTCAAGGAAGCCTCGCTGGAACAGCCCAATTCCCCAGCTATCCTGCTGGACCAGGAACAGCCTTCCGTGGACATCCAACTGGGTGTGGAAGCCAATCCAGTGGCTGAAGGTGTGTACGAGATCTGCGTGACCGCCACTGTGCAGACCAAGATCAAAGACAAAACTGTTTTCCTGGTCGAAGCCAAGCAAGCGGGCATCTTCGAGATCCGCAACCTGCCTGAAGATCAGATGGGCCCCATCATGGGCATCGCCTGCCCACAGATCGTCTATCCCTACCTGCGTGGCAATGTGGCCGATCTGATCCAGCGTGGCGGGTTCCCGCCTGTGCACCTCGCCGAGATCAACTTCCAGGCGATGTACGAGCAGCAGCAGGCCCAGGCTGCCGGCGAGCCCGCAGCCACTGTCACGCAGTAACCTGCTCTACCCGGACCCCCGACGATGAACATCGCGGTGCTGGGTGCGGGTGCGTGGGGAACCGCGCTGGCCATCAGTGCGGCGTCGCGTCAGCCCGTCACATTGTGGGCGCGGGATGCCGCGCAATGTGCAGAGATGCAGGCGAATCGCATCAATCAGCGCTACTTGCACGGCGCCGATTTCCCAGCCCAATTGTCGGTCGTCAGTGGGCCACTGGACCGCGCTGCGCTTTGGTTGGGTCGTGCCGATGTCGTGATCGTGGCCACACCGATGGCGGCCCTGCGCCCAACGCTTGGCCAACTTGAGGGGCTGACCGTGCCTGTCGCGTGGCTGTGCAAAGGGTTCGAATCGCCGCAAGGACCCGGCGCCACGGAATGGGGCTTGCTGGGTCACGAAGTCTGCCGTGCTGTGGCACCTCGACTGCTTGCCGGAGTGCTGAGTGGACCCAGTTTTGCGCAAGAGGTTGCCCGGGGGCAGCCGACCGCTCTGGTGGCCGCAAGCGAACATCCGGCGGTTCGAGAAGCGCTGGTGGCGGCGTTTCACAGTCCGACATTGCGCATCTATGCCAACGACGACACAGTGGGCGTGGAAGTCGGCGGTGCGGTGAAAAACGTGTTGGCCATTGCGACGGGCTTGTGTGATGGCCTGAATCTGGGCCTCAATGCCCGGGCCGCGCTGGTGACCCGGGGCTTGGCGGAAATGACGCGCCTGGGTCTGGCGCTGGGCGCCAAGGCCGAAACCTTCATGGGGCTCTCGGGTCTGGGTGATCTGGTCTTGACCGCCACCGGCGACCTGTCGCGCAACCGCAAGGTGGGCCAGCTGCTGGCCCAAGGCATGAGCCTGGATCAAGCAGTGGCTTCGCTGGGCCATGTGGCCGAAGGGGTTTACAGCGCCCGCACCGTGGTGCAACGGGCCCGCTCGCTGGGTGTGGACATGCCCATCAGTGAGGGTGTAGTGGCTCTGCTGGAAGGGCAAACACAGCCCGCCCAAGCCGTTGCGGCCTTGATGGGGCGCGACGCCAAATCAGAATCCTTTTGAGGGTTCGTGCTTCGAGAGTCGGCCAAGGCGGGAATACAGCTGCTTGGCCGCGTAACCCGTGCCTAGGTGTAGTTTCTCACGACGTTGTTCCCTGCAAAGCCAAGGCGTGAAGCGGGAGGACGGTGCTCAGTTGCCGAGTGTGGGCGCCTGAAGTTGTAGTGAATCATCCAAGGTTGGAGCTCGCTGGCGCGCACATCTGAGCCGGGGTAGACATAGGCATAAGCCCACTCACGCAGCAGCGTCTGGATGAAGCGTTCAGCCTTGCCGTTGGTGCATGGCGTGTAAGGCCGGGTGCGCTGATGTTTGATCTTCAAGCGGCGCAGCAGTTTTGTGAACCGCTTGGATCGGTAAGCCGATCCGTTGTCTGTCATGACGCCCCAAATGCGCACGTCCAAGGCCCGGTAGTAGCGCAGCGCTGCCAGGAGGTGGCTACACGCGCTGTGGGCCTTTTCATCGGTAAGCAGCTGACAGAAGCCCACACGTGAACGGTCATCAATGGCCACATGCAAAACCTCGTAGCCAGCCCGAGGCGTCTTCTTAGTTCGGTCTGCCGTGACCCTGTGCCCGGGCTGCTTGAAGCGCGGGAGCTTCTTCATGTCAAGGTGCAACAACTCTCCTGGCGTTTGTCGCTCATAGCGCACCACCGGGGGTGTGCCTTCGACAGGTGGCAGTTTGCCCAGCCCCGCGGCTTTACAGGCACGTGCCACAACACTGCGCGAGAGCCCCAGGCGCTCAGCGATGCGCTCAAAGCTCAAGCGCTGGTTCTTGCGCAAGCCCAGGGCGCGTTCAATCTTTTGCACACAGGTGCGTTGCGGCATTGTGAGAGGGCGTGAACTGCGGTCAATCAAACCCGTCGGCCCGTGTTGGCAGAAGCGGCGCTGCCATTTGCGAGCCGTGCGGGGGCTCAGTCCCGCAGCTACGCAAGCGGGCTTGAGTCCAACGCGCTGTATTTCTCGCATCAAATGTGCTCGACCTTTGGGCGTCAATGAGGCATTCTTGTGGATGTTCATTCGAGGAATCCTGAAGAAAGTTGGGAGATGTCAGAACCTCCATCTTCCTTCACCTCGGGTGAACAACCTCTTGGGAAACTACACCTAGGGCAGTACCGCCCCGCCAGCGTTGCCCCCTTGAGGGGGTGACGGGCCGCGCAGCTGGCCCGGCGCGAGGGTGGAGGTTAAACCTCGAAATTGTCGATCAAACGTGTGTTGCCCAGCCGTGCGGCGCCCAGCACCACCAGCGACTCCGGCGTGACTGCGTCAGCGGCTTGAGGCGCTAGCAAATCGGCACGGCGCCGAACAGTGATGTAGTCGGGTTGCCAGCCCCGGGTCGCCAGTGCATGCATGGCGCGGGATTCAAGGGCGTTCAATTGCTGTGGCATGGCTTCTGCAGTCGCCAAGGCTTCGCGGGCCAGCGTGCGCAGCGTGAGTGAGAGCTGGACCGCCTCGGCCCGCTCTGGCTCACTCAAGTAGCCATTGCGCGAGCTCAGTGCCAGGCCGTCGGCGGCGCGCTGGGTTTCGCCGGCAATCACAGTGATGGGCATGGCGTATTGCTGCACCATGCGCTTGATCACCATCTGTTGCTGGTAGTCCTTCTTGCCGAACAAAGCGTAGCGGGGACCCTTGGCCTCCGAAAACACGCACTGGAACAGCTTCATGACCACCGTGCACACGCCGATGAAAAATCCTGGGCGGAAATGGCCCTCCAGGATGTCGCCAATTTCGCCGGGGGGGTGCACCTTGAACAACTGAGGCACCGGATACAGCTCTTTTTCCAGGGGCGCAAAAACGATGTCGCAACCCGCTTGTTCAAGGCGGTCGCAGTCGGCCTTCAGGGTGCGCGGGTAAGAGTCGAAGTCTTCGTGGGGCGCAAACTGCAGGCGGTTGACAAAAATGCTTGACACCACAAGATCACCCAGCGGTTTGGCGCTGCGCACCAGATTCAGGTGACCGTCGTGCAGGTTGCCCATCGTGGGTACAAACGCTGGCGAGTTGTAGGGCCGCATGGCGGCGCGCAATTCTTCGGTGGTGTGAACAAGTTTCATGCGAAAGGAGTGGGGTGTGTCTTTTCAAGGGCGCCACCGAACCGGCTTTGCCGGGCGGCCAGCACCGCCCTCTGGGGGTAGCGCTGTAGGCGATGCGGGGGGGGTCTACCAGGCGTGCAAGTTGTTGTCGGGGAAGCTGCCATCCTTCACCGCTGCCACGAAGGCGGCCATGGCGCCCCGGACGCTGCTGGCGTCTTCCATGAAGTTGTGCACGAATTTTGGATTCTTGCCCAGGTTGATGCCCAGCATGTCGTGCATCACCAGCACCTGACCTGCGGTTCCGTCGCCCGCTCCGATGCCAATGGTGTGGCAGGTTTTAAGTTCTACCGTGATGTCGGCGGACAAGGTTGCTGGCACCATCTCGAGGACCAGCATGGATGCGCCTGCATCCTGCAGTTCGATGGCCTGGCGGCGCAGCTGCAAGGCCGCTGCATCGCCGCGCCCCTGAACCCGGTAGCCGCCCAGCGCGTGCACGGTCTGCGGCGTCAGGCCAAGGTGCGCGCACACTGGAATGCCGCGCTCAACCAGGAAACGCACCGTCTCAGTCGTCCAGCCACCGCCTTCGAGCTTGACCATGTGGGCGCCGGCGCGCATCAGCACAGAAGCGCTGTTCAGCGCTTGTTCTTTGCTCTCGTGGTAGCTCCCAAAGGGCAGATCGCCAATGACCCACACGGTGGCTTGCACGCGCTGCAGCCCCCGAACCACGCTTTCGGTGTGGTATCGCATGGTTTCGAGCGTGACCCCGACGGTGCTGTTGAGTCCCTGGCAAACCATGCCCAGCGAGTCGCCGACCAGGATGCACTCAACGCCTGCTGCGTCGGCGACAGCCGCAAAAGTGGCGTCGTAGGCGGTGAGCATGGTGATCTTTTCCCCACGGTCACGCATTTCCTGCAAACGCGGCAGACTCACAGGCTTGCGCAGTGGCAAGGGTGAGGCCGATGGCAGAGTGCCATAGGGCGTTCCGGTGGTTGTGGCTGCGTTCATGATGTCTCTCCTCAATAGCACTCGGGATGCAGGGCACTATATTCGATCCCGTTATGCTTCTTGTCTATGAAACACCTTTCTGACTTTTCCGCATCCGACATCCAGGCGCTGGCCCGCGCCGATGTGGCGCGTGCGCTGGCCGAAGATGTGGGCCCCGGTGATCTGACAGCAGCGCTGGTGGACAGCTCCCGCAATGCGCGTGCGCGCATCCTCGCTCGCGAAGCCGCCGTGATCTGTGGGGTGGCCTGGGTCGAGGCCGCCGTGCTGGCCTGCGATCCCGACGCACGCCTCACCTGGCACGTGACCGAAGGGCAGCGTTGCCAGGCGGATCAGGTGATCGTTGAGATGGAGGGCAACGCCCAGGCGTTGCTCACGGCCGAGCGCACGGCCTTGAACTTCATGCAGATGATGTCGGCCGTGGCCACCAAGACCGCCACTTTTGTCGAGGCGGTCGTGGGCACGTCAGCCGCCATCGTGGACACCCGAAAGACCTTGCCGGGCCTGAGGTTGGCGCAGAAATACGCGGTGAAAGCGGGCGGTGGCGTGAACCATCGGATCGGCCTTTACGACGCGGTGCTGATCAAGGAAAACCACATCGCAGCAGCAGGCGGTGTCCCCGCCGTGCTGAAGCGGGTGGCAGAAACTGCGCCCCAGGCCCGCTTTGTGGAAATCGAGGTGGAGACCCTGGCGCAACTGGACGAAGCGCTGGCCAGTGGAGCCACCATGGTTTTGCTCGACAACATGGACATTCCCACCCTGCAAGAGGCTGTGAGGCGCAATGCAGGGCGCGCCGTGCTGGAGAGTTCGGGTGGAGTGAACCTGGACACGGTGCGCGTGCTGGCTCAGACGGGTGTTGACCGTATCTCCATCGGGGCCTTGACCAAAGACGTGAAAGCGATCGATTTTTCGATGCGCTTTGACGCATTCTGAAGCTTGTTGAACGGAGTGCAACCCACATGAACACGCAGACCGACGGCGCCGTCATTGATGTCGAATACGAACAGCCCGCTTGCCCCACCAAACACGCCTGGGCGCGCGTTCCTGTGGAGCCCGGCCCCAAGCAGCGCGCTGAGCTGAAAGAGCGCATCCGCCGGCTGCTGAAGGAGCGCAATGCCGTGATGGTGTCGCACTATTACGTGCACCCGGATCTGCAGGATCTCGCGATCGAGACCGGCGGGATTGTGAGCGACTCGCTGGAGATGGCCCGTTTCGGGCGCGATCATGCCGCCCAGACCCTGGTGGTGTCGGGTGTGCGTTTCATGGGGGAGACGGCCAAGATCCTGAGCCCGGAGAAAACCGTGCTGATGCCCGATCTTGATGCCAACTGCTCGCTGGATCTGGGCTGCCCCATTGACGATTTCAGTGCTTTTTGCGACGCAAATCCCGACCGCACTGTGGTGGTCTACGCCAACACCAGTGCCGCCGTGAAGGCGCGGTCCGACTGGCTGGTCACCAGCAGCTGTGCGCTCGACATCGTGCGCGCGCTCAAGGACAAGGGGCACAAAATCCTTTGGGCACCCGACAAACATCTGGGCGGCTATATCCAGCGAGAAACCGGGGCCGATATGCTGATGTGGAGCGGCGCCTGCATCGTGCACGACGAGTTCAAGGCGTTTGAGCTGGAAGCGCTGAAGCGGGAGCACCCCAAGGCCAAGGTCCTGGTGCACCCGGAAAGCCCGGCCGATGTGATCGGCCTGGCAGACGCCGTGGGCTCGACGTCGGCCATTCTGAAGGCGGCGCGGGAGCTGGACGCTTCCGAGTTCATCGTGGCGACCGACAACGGCATGATGCACATGCTGCGCCAGCAAAATCCGGGCAAAGTCTTCATTGAAGCGCCCACGGCCGGCAACAGCGCCACGTGCAAAAGCTGCGCCCATTGCCCCTGGATGGCCATGAACGGTCTGGCCGGCGTAGCCGAAGTGCTGGAGAAGCATCTGAATCAGATCCATGTGGACCCAGCCTTGATTCCGCGGGCCCTGCTGCCCATCGATCGCATGCTGGCATTCACGGCGGCGCAACGGGGGGGCCAGGATGCAGGCGCCTTGGTGCCCAATATCGGCGCTGCTTAAGGGGGCCGATTCTTGTGGCCCCTTGAGGCATCAGGCTTCGAGGCGGCTTTTGACTGTTTGTGTGCCACTCGGTATCGGTGGCATTTGATGCCGCATGTTCCCCCCCCACTGACAGGCAGCAGGGGCGGGTGCGCCTGAATCACCATCGATGTTCTGCGGCTTTGCGTGATGCGGTTTGACTTTACTCACTTCTGCCAAGTAACCAACCATTTCGACAGGGAGCACACATGACCCACATTGCGAGCAAGGCTTCGCTTTTCGCCCTCTTGCTGGCTGTGGCCGGCGTTGCAGGCTATTGGCACTATTCACCCTACCTCACACTGAACACCATGCGCGAGGCCGCTGAGCAAAAGGACGTCCAGGCTTTCAATGAGCGGGTGGACTACCCCAAGGTCAGGCGGAGCGTCAAAAGCCAACTGGCTGCCAAGTTGGCCGGGCAAATGGGGTCAGATGCCAACGAAGGGCAGAGCAGCAAGGGTTTCAAGGCGCTGGGAGCGGCTTTTGCAATGGCACTGGCCAACCCGCTGGTCGACGCCGCGGTACGCCCCGAATTCGTCATGGCCGCCTTGACCAAAGGAGAAATCGAAGTGGTACCGGGTGAGGTGAAGGACGCTGTTGGCGTTGCCGAGCCCAAAAAAGCCAAGCCCAAGTGGGCGTTCGACCGCCAAGGGCCCAACAAGCTGGTCGCTTATGCGAAAAACCCTGAAAATCCAGAAGATGTGAAGGTGGGCCTGGTTTTTGAGCGCAGTGGCTTTGCCGATTGGACATTGACCGAACTGCGTTTGCCTGAAAACCTGTGATGGGCTCGGGCGCTTGCCGGGCGCTTGGCCCGCCTTGGGCCAACAGTGCAGCAGAACCGTAACTGTTCGACCATGAAAAAGCCCGCTGTCAGCGGGCTTTTTCTCGTGCGGATGATCAGAAGATCAAAGGGGCACTTTTTTGAGCATTTCAATGCCCACTTTTCCTTCGGCAATTTCGCGCAGAGCGGTGACGCCGGGCTTGTTCTTGCTCTCAATTTTGGGCGCGTGGCCTTGGCTCAACATGCGAGCTCGGTAGGTTGCGGCCAGCACGAGCTGAAAGCGGTTCGGAATCTTTTCCAGGCAGTCTTCGACGGTGATGCGTGCCATTTTCGGGCTCCAGGTAGCTTGAGTTCAGGGAATGTTGAGCGCCTTGAAGGTATCGCTGCGGGCGATACGCTGGGCGGCGAACTTGAGCCGCTGGGCATGGACGATGGCCTTGAGGTCAAACAAAGCCCGCTCGAACAACTCATTGATTATAACGAAGTCGAACTCGTGGGCGTGTTCCATTTCAGAGGAGGCATTCTGGATGCGGATTTCGATCACCTCAGCGGTGTCTTCCGCACGCCGCTCCAGGCGCGAACGCAACTCCTCCCAGCTCGGGGGCAGGATGAACACCAGCACCGCGTTGGGGAAAATGCGCTTGACCTGAATGGCGCCCTGAAAATCGATCTCCAACACCACATCAGCCCCTTGGGCGATGCGTTGTTCGATGGTGTGCTTGGAGGTGCCGTAGCGGTTGCCATGCACTTTGGCCCATTCCAGAAAATTGTTCTGGATGACCATCTGGTCAAAGGTTTCGGTTGACACGAAGTAGTACTCGCGCCCATGCACTTCCTGGCCACGGGGTGCCCGGGTGGTGTGGGAGATAGAGGGGACAACACGCGTGTCCAGCTCCATCAGGGCTTTGACCAGACTGGATTTGCCGGCCCCGCTGGGGGCGGCCACGACGAACAGGTTTCCGGGATATTGCATGAAAGGGGTCACTCGATATTTTGTACTTGTTCACGCATTTGCTCGATAAGCACTTTCATGTCCACCGAAATGCGGGTGAGATCCAGGCTGGAGGATTTGGACCCCATGGTGTTGGCTTCGCGGTGCAATTCCTGGATCAGGAAGTCCAGCCGCTTGCCGATGTCGCCGCCTTTTTTCAACAGGCGATCGATCTCGACCAGGTGGGAGTCGAGGCGGGTCAACTCTTCGGCCACGTCAATGCGAATCGCAAAGGCGGTCGCTTCGGTCAGGGCGCGGTCGCGCGCCATATCGCCGGTGATGGTGTTGCCAGTGGCTGAAGCCGATGCGCTCAGGGCTTCGTTCCAGCGGTCGATGAAGCGCTGGCGTTGTTGCTCAACCAACTGCGGAATCAAGGGTTGTGCATCTTTGGCCAGGGTGCGCAGCTGCTTGAGGTGGTCGAGCAGCATGGCGGCCAGGCGCTGGCCTTCGCGCTCGCGCGCGCTCAGCAGCTTGTCCAGCCCGGTTTTGGCCAGGGCGATGAGGGGATCGTGCCACTCACCGGGCCGGCTCTGTGGGCGGCTCGAGAGCTGCAGCACTTCGGCCACGGTGAGGGGCGCCGCGCTGGGCAGCCAGGCGCGCACGTTGTCTTGAAGGCCCACCAGCTTCTGAATATCGGCCACGCTGGGCGCACGGGCGCCTTGCTCGGCTTTTCCCTCGACCCAGGCGCGCACTTCTACCTTGCCTCGTTTGAGGCGGCCCACCAGCAAATCGCGCAAAGCCGGTTCGGTGCCGCGCAGGTCGTCAGGGAGTTTGAATGTGAGATCCAGAAACCGGCTGTTGACCGATCGGATCTCCAATCCCAGGCCGGTTTTGACGTCGTTGCCGTCTGCGCCCGCGGGGCCCTCGCTTTGCGCTGTTGCGTAGCCGGTCATGCTGTAAACTGCCATTGAGCTGTGTCCCATCAGTTGGAGTGGGCCAAAACGAGGCGTTCCGGAACCCATCCGAATTATGTCAAAGGTCAAACCCGCCCCGCTGCCCCCCGATACTGTCATCGGTGGCTACCGCATTGTTCGCAAGGTCGCCGCTGGCGGCTTTGGTGTCGTTTACCTCGCGGTGGACACCGAAGGCCAGCAAGTGGCCGTCAAAGAATATCTGCCCTCGTCCCTCGCCACCCGGGGTCCTGGTGAGCTGTTGCCGCAGGTGCAGCCCGAAAAGCTGTCGCTGTACCGTCTGGGGCTCAAGAGCTTTTTTGAAGAGGGCAGGGCACTGGCCCAGATCTCTCACGCCTCCGTGGTGAGCGTGCTCAATTTCTTCAGGGAAAACGAAACCGTCTACATGGTCATGAATTATCTGGAGGGTTCGTCCCTGCAGGAATACATCATCACCGCCCGTGACCTGAAAAAGCAGAAGGTGTTCCGCGAGTCGACCATTCGCTCGCTGTACGACGAGGTGCTCCGCGGGCTGCGCATCGTGCACCAGCACAAGATGCTGCATCTGGACATCAAACCTGCCAACGTTTTCGTCACTGACGACAACCGCGCGGTGCTGATCGATTTTGGCGCGGCGCGCGAAGTGCTGAGCAAAGAAGGCAATTTCATTCGCCCGATGTACACGCCCGGCTTTGCCGCGCCCGAGATGTATCGCCGCGATTCGAGCATGGGCCCCTGGACCGATATTTACGCGATCGGCGCTTGCATTTACGCCAGCATGCAGGGTTACCCCCCCAACGACGCGCCTCAACGACTGGAAAAAGACCGTCTGTCGCTTGCGCTCTCCCGCTTGCGCGGCGTGTATTCAGACAACCTGATCGAAGTGGTGGAATGGTGCATGTCGCTTGACCCACTGTCGCGTCCACAGTCGGTGTTTGCGCTTCAAAAGGAGCTCAGTCGCGAGACTGAGCGCAGCTACACCAAGCTCACCGTGGCAGAAAAAATGCGTTTGCAGTTTGACAACATCGTGTCCGACAACAAGAAGTCGCCCCGGAAATCAACTGCGGCCGGAACCAAGTTTCGATGAAATTTTCGGTCTACCAGATCAGCCGTCAAGGCGGCCGCGAGCGCAACGAAGACCGGATGGGCTATGCCTACACCCGGGAGTCGGGTCTGTTCGTGCTGGCCGATGGCATGGGCGGCCACCCCGAAGGGGCGATGGCGGCGCAGCTGGCCTTGCAGACGTTTTCAGCCTATTTCCAGAAAGCCGCCAATCCCACGGTGCGTGAGGTGCCGGAGTTTCTGTCGAGTGCGCTGATGGCGGCCCACCACCAGATCATCCGTTATGCCGCCGAAAAGGGCATGCTCGACACGCCGCGCACGACGCTGGTGGCGGCGGTGATGGAGCGGGGCAACATGCATTGGGTGCATTGCGGCGATTCCCGGCTGTACCTGGTGCGCAATGGTGAGCTGGTCACCCGCACCCGAGACCATTCCTACATGGAGCAGCAAGCCCACCTGGGCAAAGCCACCCAGCACATCAACCGCAACATTCTGTTCACCTGCCTGGGGTCGCCTGCGAAGCCGGTGTTTGATCTGTCGGGGCCGGTGCAACTGCAGCAGGGTGATCGTGTTCTCCTGTGTTCAGACGGTTTGTGGGGCACGGTCAAGGATTTTGAGATTGCGGCCGAGCTGGCCAAGCACCCACTGGAGCAGGCGGTGCCCGAGCTGGTAGAGCTGGCGCTCAAGCGGGGTGGCCCGCGTTGTGACAATGTGACGGTGCTCGCCATGGAGTGGGAAACTGCCGGTGAGTTTCAGAG
Source organism: Hydrogenophaga sp. PAMC20947 (assembly GCF_004795855.1). Classification (NCBI taxonomy): domain Bacteria; kingdom Pseudomonadati; phylum Pseudomonadota; class Betaproteobacteria; order Burkholderiales; family Comamonadaceae; genus Hydrogenophaga; species Hydrogenophaga sp. PAMC20947. The sequence continues at coordinate 2,597,972 of NZ_CP039252.1, read as the reverse complement.
CACGCGGGTGTCCACGGAAGACATCGAGGAAGGCGTGTTTGCTTCCACCATTCAGTCGGGTGTGGCCGATCCGACCATTGAAGACCTTGACGACGAAGCGATCGAGAAATCGATTGCCGAAATCAACGAAGCGATTCGCCGCACAGCCGAACGCAACGCCTGATCGGCGTGCCGCTTCGGCGGCCGCCTGCACGGGTCGCCTGTGTGCTCCGGCCACGCCGGTATCAGCGCGTGTCAGCTGAGGCCAATCCCCCCTCGCAAGTGAGACCACCCGGTTCGCTGCGACAATTGAATCATCCCATTTGAGGTTATTTCCATGACAGTTTCTACCCGCCCCGACAACCGGGCCGTTGATGCCTTGCGCCCTGTGCGCATCACCCGTGGCTACACCATGCATGCCGAGGGATCGGTGTTGATCGAGTTTGGCAACACCAAGGTGTTGTGCACCGCATCGGTGGAAGAAAAGGTGCCGCCGCATAAGCGCGGCAGTGGCGAAGGCTGGGTCACCGCCGAGTACGGCATGTTGCCCCGCGCCACGAACACGCGCAACTCGCGTGAGGCGGCCAAGGGCAAACAGAGCGGTCGCACCCAGGAAATCCAGCGCCTGATCGGGCGTTCACTGCGCGCGGTGTTCGATCTCAAAGCACTGGGTGAGCGCACGATCACCATTGACTGCGATGTGCTGCAGGCCGATGGGGGCACGCGCACCGCCAGCATCACCGGCGCCTACGTGGCCGCCGCCGATGCGGTGGCCACGTTGCTCAAGGCCGGTTTGATTTCAGCGACCCCGATCAAGGGACCCGTGGCGGCAATTTCGGTCGGTATTCTGAACGGCACACCGCTGCTGGATCTGGAGTACGTGGAAGACTCAACCTGTGACACCGACATGAATGTGGTCATGACCGGGGCAGGGCATTTTGTGGAGGTGCAGGGCACGGCGGAAGGCGTTGCCTTCACCCGCCAGGAAATGGACGCTTTGCTGGCGTTGGCCGAAAAAGGCGTTGGCGAGCTGGTGAAACTCCAGGCACAGGCGCTGGGCGCCTGAAGCGTCATCGATCGGGCTGACAGAGATGAAACTGGTTCTGGCATCGAACAACGCCGGCAAGCTGGCCGAGCTGCAAGCCCTGTTTGCCCCGCTGGGGGTGGAGCTGGTGCGCCAAGCCGATCTGGGTATTCCCGAGGCGCCCGAGCCCCATTGCACTTTTGTTGAAAATGCCCTGGCCAAGGCCCGCCACGCGGCCAAGGTCAGCGGCTTGCCCGCGTTGGCCGATGACGCGGGTTTGTGCGTGGAAGCATTTGGGGGCCTGCCTGGGGTGGACACGGCTTTTTACGCGACCCGGTTTGGTTACGCCAAAGGGGACGACAACAATGTGCGTGCTTTGCTGGAGCAACTGCAAGGCGTGACCGACCGGCGCGCAGCACTGGTGAGCACACTGGTGGCCCTGCGCAGCGCAGAGGATCCCGAACCGCTGATCGCCATGGGCCGCGCGCCCGGCTTGATCACGCAAGCGCCGGTGGGAGATGGCGGCTTTGGTTTTGATCCGGTGATGTTTCTGCCGGAATTCGGAAAAACCTTTGCTGAGCTGTCGCCCGAGATGAAAAATGCCAACAGCCACCGCGGCAAAGCAGCGCAACTGATGCTGGCGTTGATGCGAGACCGTTGGTTCATATGAAACACCGCGGCGGCGCCATGGGTGTGCCTGGCATGCCGGAGCAGAGACCGTTTTACTGCTTCTTCGGAATGTCCAAGTCCGCTCCGGCAGGCTTGGAGCCGCAGCCCTCAGCCCCCGCCCGATGATCGATCCCAAACCTATTCGCGTGGCCTTGCCTGTCAGCAGCAAGGCGCAAGCCGAGCCACACTGGAGCGATGTGCAGCACTGGATGCGCCCGGGCACCTTGCAGCTCAAGGGGTCACCACCGCTCTCGCTCTACATCCATTTGCCGTGGTGCTTGAAGAAGTGTCCCTATTGCGATTTCAATTCGCACGAGTGGAGTGCGCGCGCTCAGCCCGGACAAGCCCTGCCAGAGCAACCGTACATCGATGCATTGCTGGCCGATCTGACCGCTTCCTTGCCCTTGATCTGGGGCCGCACCGTGCACAGCATCTTCATTGGGGGCGGCACACCCAGTCTCTTTTCGCCCGATGCGATCGACCGCTTGCTGGGTGGCGTGCGGGCGTTGGTGAGGCTGGAGGCCGATGCAGAGGTCACGCTGGAAGCGAACCCGGGTACGTTCGAAAAAGACCGTTTTCGGGCGTTTCGACAAGCGGGGGTTACCCGCTTGTCGATCGGGGTGCAGAGCTTCAACGACGACTACCTGAAAGCCTTGGGCCGCGTGCACGACCGGGCGCAGGCCATCGCGGCAGTGGAAGAGGCATCGCTGTCTTTTGACACCTTCAACCTGGATCTGATGTATGCCTTGCCCGGCCAGGGCCTGGCTGAATGCGAGACCGATGTGCGCATGGCGCTGGGCTTTCAACCCCCCCATGTGTCGATCTACCACCTGACACTGGAGCCCAATACCTACTTTGCCAAGTTTCCACCCAAGCTGCCCGAAGAGGACGATGCCTACGCAATGCTTGACCGCATCACGGAGCTCACAGGCGAGGCTGGTTTGCAGCGTTATGAAGTTTCCGCCTTTGCGCGGCCCGGTCATCGGTGCTGGCACAACCTGAACTACTGGCAGTTTGGCGACTACCTCGGTATCGGGGCGGGCGCCCACAGCAAGCTCAGTTTCGCACACCGGGTGGTGCGCCATGTGCGGGCGCGCGACCCACAGCTCTACATGGTCAAGGCGATGGCCGGTGATGCCGTTGTGGGGGTGGAAGGCGTTGAGCGCAAGGCTTTGCCCTTTGAGTACATGCTCAACGCCTCACGCTTGCGTGAAGGATTTGCCGTGCAAGATTTTCTGGACCGCACCGGTTTGCCCCTTTCCAGTCTGGAGCGGGGGCTGCAACAGGCCCGTGAACGCGGCTTGCTGGAAGCCGGGACCCAGCAGATCGTGCCCACCGAGCGGGGCTTCGACTTTTTGAGCGACTTGCAGGCGCTGTTTTTACCGGACTGAGTGGTTGGTGCGCTTGGCCCACGATCAGAGGGCCGCGAGCTGTGCGAGGAACGGTTCGGGAACAGCCGCCACGCGACGGGTCTCGCGGTCGATGAAAACAATGCCGATTTTTCCGCGCGCGACTTCCCGCTGTGAGATCACCTCTTCCATGCGGTACGCGAGGTCGAAGCCGTAGGGGTTGTGGTCTTGAGGCACCATGCTCACCCGCATGGTTTCGCCGTGAAAGCCTTCGGATTTGTATTGAGCCACGATATCCCCGACCACGATGGGATGACTCGCCACGTCAGATTCACGGTAGCCGAGGAACTTGAAGAATCGCACTCGAGCCTCGGATACGAGGGTCAGCAATTGTGCGTTGTCGAGATGCCCGCCCTGGTTGACATGGCTGATGTAGATCTGAATGTCGGTGGAAAAGACAAAACGATCGGGCAGGGTGATCTGGATGCGTGGCATGGGAGGCGTGATGTGCTCGGGGCCTGGACCCTGAGGTTGCGCTGGGCAGAGGGGAAATGCAGGATGCGAATCGAAGCTGTATTGTGCCAACCAGGCAGGGGGCCAGACTCTTCAAGCGATCCGCGCGGCAACCCAATGAACGTCCCGACCCGCTACCGGTTGCCTGCGCGGCTGGCTCGATGGCGATCTGCGGTTTCAATGGATGCGGCGCCGAAGCTGCAAAGCAGGAGCCGTAGCATGAAAAAAAACACCCCCGGCCGAAGCGCGGGGGGGTTTCTTGGGAAGCGGTGTTCCGGATTAGAAACGGTACGCCGCTTGCAGGAACATGCCTTTGCGCTTCGTCTTGTAGGTTTCCAGCTGGTTCTCAGACGCCTGCTCGGTGATGCCCGTGGTGATGTCGGACGACACCGACCACACACGGTAGCCGGCACCGATGCTCAGTGCCGGGGTGATCAAGTATTGCAGTGCGATGCTGATCTGTGATCCGCTGCCGTTGCCATTGCCGGGGGTCAGGCCCAATCCAGACAAGTGGTGGTTGTCTGTGTTTTTGTGGTCAGGTTTGAAGTAGGCAGCCTCGCCCGAAAGGGTGAGTTTGTCGTTCACCGCGAAATCCGCCGTCACGCCGATGCGTGGGCCGGTGAACTTGTCGGTTTCGGTGATGCCGAGTTCGTTGTCTCCCACATCGCCGGGTGAGCAGATGTCCGAAGTTGCCAGTTGGGTGCAACCATAAGCGCGGTACGTCTCATTCCACTTGGCGTAGCCCACAAAGCCACCCACGCGGAGGGCGCCACGCGTCACGCCGTAGCCCAGGTCCACAGAGCCGTACTTGACTTCGCTCTTGAGCAGGCTTGTTTCGGTGCGGGAATAGGGGTCGGTTTCTGGCTCGAAGTCTTCGTCGTATTCCACGCCGCTGTTGCTGGTGCCCGTGCCCGACAAGATACCTTTGACGAACACGCCGCTGGTGTGGTCCACGCGGAAGAACACTTCAGGCGACCCCACGTTCTTGGATTTGTACTGCAGCGCCGACACCGCACCGTCGGCGGTGCTCATACCACCGTAGAGGGTGTACTCGGGACCACCGCTGGAGTGCCAGTAACGCGCACCGATTTCGGTGGTCAAGTCGCTGGCGAAGGCGGTAGAGGCAAACGACATTGCACCGATGGCGGCGATGACAGCGGTTGCTTTGAGGCGAATGGCGGGGTTTTTCATGTGCGTAGTTATATGAATTAGGAATTACCAAAATCGCTCAGTTGAATGAGTTTTTTTGGGTTAGTTTTGCCGCACGCGAGTCTACTTCTTCGGTTGTAGTTTCAATTCGTTACTTGCTTTCATGTTGGGTTTTTGAAACGAAAGGGTCGTTCTAAACCCCTCAGTTGTGACATAGGGCCGCTGTTGGCTCTTCCCGTCTCTCTGAGTAGGCGCTGGGCGAGCGCATACGGCGCAATACACCGCACGGTGGCGTGGGGTCTTCGAACGTTTGCGTTGATGAGCGTCCAAGGCGCCCGCGCAGCGGGCTGTCACGCCAGCGCCAGCCCGCTGCGGTGGAACGATTGCGGCGGAAGCGAAGGGTGCACGTGTGCCTTGTGTGGCTTTGGCTCACCAGATGGCAGGGCTTCTTGGCCGGGGCTTTGCTCAGCCAGAGATTTGTCTGCAGGTGTGATCATGGTGTCCAGCAGGTCGTCGATTTGGATGGCGCTGCCTGAAATCCACTCTGCAACAGTTGGGCTGATCGACGAGCCGGGTCCGCGCAGTTGGAGCAGGAGGTGTCACAACATGCCACGCCGAACGATGGGTAAAACGATGGGCAGAAATGCAAAACGGGCCGCGAGGGCCCGTTCTTCATAGCTTTCTGGCGGAGACTGTGTCCTTATCAGATGTCCTCTCGTTGAATCTCGAATGGTCAAAAAAGACGTTGTAAAACAGTAACTTACAGTCGATCATGTCTCTTACTTAGTCTCAGGATACCCCGTAGAATCTTACAGAATCATGTGGGTAGAAACGGGGGTAGATTTTGGCAAGAAGCATCAACCGACTGAATGCGGTGAAGCTGGCAAAGATGGTGAAGTCGGGGTACTACCCAGACGGTGACAATCTTTACCTTCAGGTGAGCCCGACCGGGGCCAAGTCTTGGATATTCCGGTTCACTCTGGACGGCAAGTCGTATGAAATGGGCTTGGGCAGCTTTACGACCTACACCCTGGCTGAGGCGCGGGAGAGGGCTACGGCGAATCGTAAGCTGTTGACCGATGGGGTGAACCCGCTGGTCATGAAGCGTGAACAGCAGCTATCACGTCGGATGGCCGATGCGAACATCATCACGTTCGACAAGGCAGCTGCCGACTTCATCGTCGCCCATTCCCCGGGTTGGCGCAACCTGAAGCATGCTGACCAGTGGCGCAACACCTTGGACGCATACGCCAGCCCGGTTTTTGGCACCCTGCCATTGAGTGCCATCAACACCGCGATGGTGTTGCGTGTCCTGAACCCCATCTGGACGACCAAGACGGAAACGGCTTCTCGGCTGCGAGGGCGCATTGAGCGAATTTTGGATTGGGCAAAGGCGCAGGGCTACCGAAGCGGAGACAACCCGGCTGCATGGCGTGGGCACCTGGACAAGGTCCTGCCCAAGCCGGAAAAAGTTGCCAAAGTGGAGCACCACCCAGCCATACCCTGGAAAGAGATCGGCGCGTTCATGCAAGAGGTGCGCACGATTCACAACCTGTCGTCGCTGGCGCTGCAATTCATCATCCTGACAGCTTCGCGCACGTCTGAGGTGCTGAACGCACGATGGTCGGAGATCGATATTGACGCTGCCCTGTGGACCATCCCAGCCGAACGAATGAAAGCGGAGCGAGAGCATACTGTCCCGCTGTCTCAGGCGGCGCTGGACGTACTGGAAAAGGTCAAGGCAGAGGCAGGTGCTGGTGAGTATGTTTTCCCGGGCCGAAAGGAGTCTGGGCTGTCCAACATGGCGGCGTTGAAACTGTTGCAGCGGATGGGCCGTTCAGACCTGACTGTTCACGGGTTCCGGTCCACATTCAGGGACTGGTGCAGCGAGGTCACTGACTACCCGAACCACGTGGCCGAAATGGCGCTGGCACATTCCATCGGCGACAAGACCGAGGCTGCATACCGTCGCGGCGAGCTGTTGGAAAAACGCCGTGCGCTCATGAACGATTGGGCCGTGTACTGCGCTACTGTACGCAGCACTGGCGACGTGATCCCTATTCGAACAAAGGTGGCGGTGTGAAAAAACGATCTTCCTCAATGCGTCCGCGAATACCTTCGGAGTGGGCACAAGAGGCACCGCACATATGCGCACTGATGTGCATGCCACTTGTGTCGCTCACCACGCGGCTCGCTGTGGTCGCTGAAACGCAGGAGCATTTGATTCGGCACCTGGAGGCCATTGAGGAGCCATTCCCGGTGGAGAGCAAGGGTTGGCGCGAGGTGGTGTTTATGCACCCACCCGGCCACCCCGAACGCGGAGACCTGCGACTTCCACGGCTTGGCATGGCGTACTGCGCAATGGTCGAGGAGCGTTACACGGGGCGCGACCACTACGCGGTAAAGCTGTTTCATCGTTGTTTGCAAATTCTTGAGCGTGGAAGTCTGACGCCGCAAGACTTGGTCATGTTTGGTGTTGAGTACACGGGCATGGCTGGCGTTGAGTCGTTGAGCCGGTCGCTTGCTGGCAGCCGGAAGCGGGAAGCCCGCCCAAAACCACTGTTGCACCAACGACTTTATGCGGAGCACCGGCAGCACCCAGGTGAAGCGTTGGACGAACTGTTGGGTCACTTGCTGAATAAGGGCGTTGTAACTAGTTTCGACGTAGATTCAGCGCGGTGTGGGCGCGTCCAATGGGAAGGCCAAGACGGCCGTCACGAAACTCCGCGTTCAACGGTTCGTGGGTGGTTCACGGCGTTCAACAAACTGCGATGAGTTAACTAGTTAACTGAGAATTGGGAGGGACAAATGGGGCTTCACTCAGGAGCTACCCATGAAGACCGATCCATCCAATTTCGACACCTTGCCCAACTCGGCACTGGTGAACATCAAAATGCTGTGCGCGGTTAGCGACATAGCCGAATCGACCGCTTGGCGACGCTGCTCGCTGGAGCCTGATTTCCCACAGCCCATCAAGCTCGGACCGAAATGCACGCGCTTCAAGGTCGCAGACATCCGCGCCTTTTTGCAGGGTGTGGCAGCGTGAGCACCGGCCCAAAAGCGAAACTCCCAGGCGGACGGGTCTGGGGGTCACTGAAAGCGCAGACTAAATACCAGCGCCAGTACGTACCCAAAAGCACGGCCACGATTGCTCAGCGGCAACGCATCGTCGCTGCACTGAAGCGCGCACCAAAGACCTCACATGACTTGCGGTGTCTTGGCGTGTACCAACCCAGTGCGCGCATCAAAGAACTTCGCGAGCGCCACGGCCTGGACATTCGGACCAGCCGCGTGGACCTATACGACCGCGATGGCTACTTGCACCCCCGCTGTGCCTTGTACACGCTGGTGGGTACAACATGAATGAGGTCGCCTACTTCGGGGTGAAGTCAATTAGCCTGTCGCGTCTTGGTAAGCGAAAGCCCTGCACCTTGGAGCAGGCTGCGCGCCACAATTTGCGTGAAATCCAGTGCGAGAAAGGCGCAGACGGCCACATTGACGCCGCACGCTCAAGCCTAAACCAGGTGCTAGCCGGTCCGATCACGGCAGCGGCTGTGCAGGCGCTGGCCGTGTCGCTGATGGCTGCCGCTGGCGTCGATGTGAAGACGCTGCGCAAGGACCACGCTCAAGCGCTCGAATGTTTGTTCTCGCTCCCGTCCATTTGCCCCATAGACGAACACCAATACTTCGACGCCTGCCTCTCCTGGCTTCGCGCTGCCCTTTGCTTGCCCATTCTGAGCGCGACGGTGCACCGCGACGAAGGCGCTCCGCACATGCACGTGTTGATGCTGCCGTTGCGGGGTGGCGAGCACGTTGGAAGTAAGCCGATCCAGCGGGACGAGTGGCAGCGCCTGTGTGCACTGTTCTTTGAAAATGTGGCCGGGCCTGCCGGGTTACAGCGACCCGGCGCCAAGTTGCACGGCTCGGTTAAAAAATGGGCCGTAGACGCGGTTTTGCATGCATGCAGTGACCGAGGGCTGCCCGACGCACTTGGTTCGTTCTGGCCGTTCGTGGAGGCTTCCATTCGGCGCAATCCTGGCGAGGCGCTGAAGGCGCTGGGCATGCAACTTGAAAGTGTGCGGCCCACCGCTAGCGAGCGCCCTCAAACCCAGTGCGTAAAACCGAACACTGGGTTTGCCTCGAACCCATATGGGTTTGCCGAAAACGAAACCCAATGCTCTGTGGGTTTGCCACCACCAAAGCCATATGGGTTCTGTGATGCACCCGCTGCTCGTTTGCCCGGGATCTTGCCAGAGAGAGACCCTGTGGTCATGGCTTTGCTTCTGCGCCTGACAAAGGAGGGACGCTCCGCCTTTGCTTGAGCCCTGGCGCGCTTGTCGCGGCGATTCCAAATTTCTACCCCCACTCTTACCCCCGTCACTCCTAAATGACCACTTGGTCAAACCCAACCTGAAAGACCTTCATGAAGACCTACACCATTGCCAACACCGGCCACGTTTTCCACATGCCTGAAAGCACCCCATTCGAGGGCGCAGCTCAGTTTGATGTTTTCAAGGCCGCCCTGAATGCGGTGAACGCTTTGGCGGAACAAAAGCAGGCACTTCTGAACGACAGCGACTTGAGTGGGCCGGGCAAGGAAAAACGCCTCAAGCCCGCGTATGAGACGGGCTGGGCGATTTTGGTGGCTGGCTACAACCGGCTTGCCGAGTTGGACGCTGCCACAAACCAACGTGAGGCCGTTCTCTTGGCAGTACCGCAGCTTCACCCGACCCACTCAGCGTGCGCAGTCGAAGATGTAGAGCTGCGCCAATACTTTCGCGCATTGCCGCTGTCTGAGCGAACCAAAATCATGACGGTGATTCAGGACACCCCCGAAGGTGGCGAACGCTACCTTCGCTTGCAGATCGCCATCTTGCGTTCGCCTATCCCATTGCCGGCTGATCATGAGATGGCGTTTTTCAAATCGCTGTGGAAGCAGACGAAGCGCTTGGGCAACGTTGCGGAGTCCATTGCAATCGACAGCGAGCGTGCGGCCACAGAGTTTGCCACTCGCGGTTTGAATTTTCTTCAAGGCATCTTGGCATCGTCTGCCTTGACGGGCTGGTCGCGTATGGAGCTGTTGGCATGGCTGGTGCGTGACGCTGGCCGTATCGACGCAGCCAAGGCGCTTGGCTTTGGTGTGTTCGACATTGAGAACGCCAAACAGGCGCAGAAAGTCGCCGGTCGCATCCCTGCGACTGCATAAGGCAATCCCTGCCCCGTGGCGCAAAAGACGCGCCTCGGGGCCCTTTGATGGCATCCAAGCGCAACATGAAACATTCCCAACACCGCAGCCCACCTGCCACCGAGCAGACACCCCCCCGCCTGAGACTCAAGCTGACGACTGCCGGCGATGTACGCCGCGAACTCGGAAGGCTTTACCGAGAGGGCAAATCAGGCCAGCGCGACGTGGGCGACGTGTCGCGCCTGGCGAACGTACTTCAGATACTTTCGCGCTGCATCGAGACTTGCGACCTTGAGGTGCGCATCAACGAACTGGAGGGCAACCCATGAAAGCCTTGTCGAATCGCCTTGCAAGGCTTGAGCAGGCCACACCTGACGGCCCGCGCCCGGTGCTTGTGTTGATATTTGGTGTCGGCTTCGACCGGGAGACCTTGACAGGCGTGGATGGTTTGGAAGACCACCCTCGAATAAATGGTGAAGGCGTGGATGACTACATAGCACGACTTGAAGTGCATCTACGCGCTACCCGTGGCCGTGCATTGCCGTTCGTTGGGTTCGCTCAATGCGGACTGGACGATGTGCCAGACGCACCACACACACCGAAAGATGCAGTTCTGTCGAGTTTTAGTGGTCAGGTAACGCACCTAGTTTGAAAAGGAAGGATGGGTAGGGCGTGGGTCGCGCACAACTGAACATCCAGGGGTGGCCAACGCGTACCTGTTAGCTCCTATTTGGCGGAGCCTCGATCTAGCCCATCGGTGTCACCGCCCCGAAATCAAGGGGGGCAGTTTGGGTTTGCATCCCGCATGGCCATTGGGTTTTCCTGTTGAAGGAAGCGATCGTTGAATATTTGTATCTCTGGTCAAATCCACGCTAAGTTCGACGTACTAGTACTTTTGAATGGGGTGCGGATCTCCCGAGCTATGATCCTTCCTCGAGTGCGGGAGCATGGGGAGCACTTCATGCTGAACGCTGCAGGCGTAAGACTGCACACCTTCTCATGAGTGATCCAGGACTAGATCCCGTGAGCTAGGGAAGTGCACAGATTGTGTGATCCGCCTAGCAGGTACTGACGATCGAAAAGCCACAAAAACAAGGAGGAGAATCAGTGATTTCAACAATAAAATTAACCTATGAGTTAATATGATCGCTGTCAGAGTGATCGCAAAAGGCGCTTACCGAGTAGTCGCTATGAAAAAGGGGGCTTCCTGTCCGGCTGAAGATTTCCTCGCGACCGGCTCTGAGGACACAGCGGCTTCGCGAGAGGGGCTACTGGATCTCATTGACCGTGTTTCTGAAGAGGGACTTGCCGCCTTGCCTCCAGCGCTTTGCCATCTGGCTGACCAGAAAAGAGGGATATATGAATTTCGCAAAGGCCGCTTACGGCTCTTTTTTTTCAAGGGTCTGAACGGCGACGTGGCAGTGTGTACAGGCGGAGTACTCAAGAAGTCACAGAGGGCCGACAAGTTGGCGGTGGATAGGGCCGCCAGCATGAAGCAAATTTATATGAATAACGCCGATAACATCACCTACGAGGACGAATGAGATGGCACTAAATAAACGCCTTCGGGCATTGGTTGACGAAGCAAAAAAGTCAGATGGCTATTGGGTGCAAAACGCCAAGCTCGGCTTTGCTCTGGCCTTGGAAAAGTGGCGCCGCCGTAGCGAGATGTCAAATACGGAGTTGGCAGAAAAAGTGGGTAGTAGCCCCGCCTACATGACTAAAGTGTTTCGAGGCGATACAAATTTCACCATCGAAACAATGGTGAAGTTGGCGAGGGCGTGCGGAGGACGTTTGGAGATTCAGATTGTCGAGACCGGAGTCTCCTCTAAGACGTGGGCGAATATTGCTCGCCATGCGCCTGCCCAACATGGTAAGGATTTTCAACGAGCTCAGTTTTTCGTACTGCACAGCGCTATTACAGTGCCGGGTACTGCTGCGAACGGCGATTGGCTGACAGCAGCAGCACATGATGAGCGTTACGCGCTGGCCGCATGAGCGCGTTGAACCCAGCATACTCGTTGGTGCAGTTGTTTTTTGTGCGAAGCGTAGTGATATCTATTCCAGAGCACAAACCAGAAAGCACTGAGGAAATCAACACGGAGAACGTGATAGACGTGCGCCGCGATGAGCAAGACAGCAAAGTGTTCGTTTGTTCGATGCGCAGCTCTACCAACATCGAACGTAAGCCTACCTACCCGTACCATATTGACATGGAGGCAGTGTGTAGCCTCAGGCAAATTGATGACACCCTGGATGATGCCTTGGCCCTGCGTGGAGCCACAATCACTGCACATTCGGTGCTCTACGGAGCTATCCGCGAAGCTACTTCTTGGATTACAAGTCGACAACCATGGGGGCAGATTCAACTGGGGTTGTCTGTTCTAACGACAAAGGCTGAAGCGCCGGGTCTTGGCGAAGATGCTGAAAAAGCGAGTGATTGAAGGGCGCGTATCAGCTTGTCTTTGACTACTCGCTCATTTACCCAGTTTCGTTGTGTCACCCACCCTCTGCGATCTTTGCTTTCGCAGCGCCTTGTGACGGGTGGGCGAAACTTGAACTGGCCCAAATCATCTTGCCACTGGTAAACGACTTTGTGTCTTTTCTGGATTGCGAGGGTGGCCACGCTACCCGCGATCACTTGCGGTTTTTGATGTCTGGCCGAGCAGTATGTCTAAATTGCATGCTGGATTTTGAAGCCGTTTGGCCAACTGTGGTCAGTTGAGCTAGCGTACAGGCCTATCTTCCCCTGAGGATTGGAAAGTATCAGCTGCGAGAAGTGCATCCGAGTATGGATGCACAAGGACGCCACGATTTATATGTTGCTTAAAGCAGGGTGAACAAGTACTCGTTTTGTGGGTGCATTAGATGATCCGGTTTCATTTTGGAGAATTACCGAGACGACTAACAAACTCACCAAAGCATGACTCAAGAAGCTTCTTGGACTCTTGCTCGACGTTTGGAGTGCCGTAGAAAATTCGTTCGTACTTTGCTCTCGGTTGTCGGAACCCTACTTGGATCTCCTTGGAGCCTTGCATAACGGTTGTGACGAAGTCAACCGCTGCAGAAAGCTCGACTGTTGTCAGGAGGGCCTGATCCTCACCGCGCATTGACTTCTCCGGGATCAGCGGTTCTGCTCCTTTGACGCGAGCCCAGCTTGTTTCAAGCGGTTGCGGCTCCGACGATGGGGCCACTCCTATGGTGGCCCTGCTAAGCGCTGTCTTTACAAGTGCGGACGTCGGGGAGTCCATCCAAAAATTTACTGACAGCGTAACGTAGTCGCGGCTCTTGGATTCGCTTTCCTGAAGGAGCTTTAGATTCAGACCACAGCCACGAAAATTCCCTTGATTCGAATACTGAAGCGGCTCGGCAAGAATGTAGGCCTTCTCAAGCGTCTGTGCGGCAGAGTTAGATGCACAGGCAGCGACAATCGTGAGTGCGGCGAAGCGTGTAGTGATGTACATAGGTATCGACCCTTCCCGAGTTTTTTCAATGGCTCAACGCACTCAGTGGGTTGGAAATGGAGTAGGAAAGCGAGGGGCGCCTAAGTCTAATTGCTTGGACGCCTGCATTCTGTGTGCCAAATGTTCTTCTCGCTAGGATTGAGGTTTCCTGAGGCAAAGTCCTCGTCTCTAGCGTAGGTGCTTGACCCAACCGGGGACGCCCATGCAGCCCCACTTCGTACCTGAAGGCGGGCTAAATTGATCGGGCCCGGCAAACCCCATATGAAGCAAGTTCCCGGATTTCCCTCCATGTTTTCAACGTAGCAAATGACCGCCTTGCTGTTAGCCGCCAACCTTTTTAGGCGCTGTAGTGAATAGGCCCCAGCGTCAAACTGAATGTCGAGCACTCTCTCTTTGCATGTTTCCGATATGTCTGGTGCCTTGATGCCGCGAAGGTGAATTTTCTCTCCGCGGACAACCAGTGTCTCGCCATCAAGAACCTTGGCGCGGCCCCAAACCTTCCGGAGTTTCGACGTGTGCGATAGGAACTTTGGATCGGAGAACTCCAGCATGTACGTTCGGGCACTAGGATCTTGATTTATGCCGCGTTCGAAGTTCTCTCCAATTAGCAGCTCATTCGCGGGCAGTGAGTCTTCGACGCCAGCTGCACTTGTCGCCAATGGAAGTGCGGAGATGACTGCCATCAACAATTTCAGTGTGAAAAATTGCTTGATCATTTGCTCTTCCAATATTTGACTACGGCGAAATAGAAGCCCCATAGAAAAATTGTATAGGCACGTGTGACCCTAACAGGTGTATCTAGAAATTGGCGACGCACAGGCCAAAAGCTGCAGAAAGATCTGCGGCGCCCCGCGATTCGACATGCGACGCCAGTTCGCCTTCAGCCCCATTTTGGTAAGTCAATCGTCGCTCGACGGCCACGCCTCTATGTGACCACAATTGGTGCACCGAGCGCTGATGTCGGGGCTCATCAGGTAGGCGGTCTGATGCCGGTCAGAGCGGTTGCTGTGTCAATCGCATTGCGACGAAGCCTGAAAAAAGAAAAAAGCCCACTGCTGCAAAGTAGTGGGCCTTTCTTGATTCATCACGTGGGTAAAAACGTGGGTAGGTTAAATAAATCGGCCTGGAGGCCGCATAAAACCTAGAATCTTGGCGGAGACTGTGAGATTCGAACTCACGGACCCTTGCGAGTCGGCAGTTTTCAAGACTGCTGGTTTAAACCGCTCACCCAAGTCTCCAGATTAGCGCAGGGAGCATTTTACCCTGAGTGCGCCGGCGTTTTGTTTGTGGGGTCGCGGATGTGCCGCTGAATCGACGTTCTAGCACCGAGAATCGCATCATGGCCATTGAAATCAACTCTCAGATTGTCGACACCCCTCCCATCGCTTCGGCCACGGTGATGCTTCTGCGGGAAGGTAACAGCGGCTCTGCAAACGCAAACGGCATGGAAGTCCTGATGATGGGACGCCATGCAGATTCGGGTGTGCTGGGCGGGGCGCATGTGTTTCCTGGCGGCAAGGTCGATGCGGCCGATCAGGGTCTGGGCGCGGTGTGGTCGGACACCACACCGGATGCGTGTCGGCTGGCACTGAATGAGCCCACCTTGCCGGACGGCATGGCGCTGGGCTTGTATGCGGCGGCCTTGCGCGAGACTTTCGAAGAAAGCGGGCTGGTGCTGGGCGCGCCTTTTTCGTTGGCGGGTGGCGCGGCTGACCAGCTGCGCCGGCTGATGGCTGGCGAGAGGCTGGATTTCCTGGGGGCTTTGCAGGCACTGGGCAGCCCCTGGCCGACTTCGGGCTTGCTGCCCTGGTCGCGCTGGGTGACGCCGCGGGTGCCTTCGATGATGAGCAAACGGTTCGATACCCGGTTTTTTGTCGCGGTCGCGCCGGAACATCAGGTGGCGCAGCACTGCGAGCGGGAAGCGACCGAAACGGTCTGGCTCACCCCTCAGCGGGCCTTGGAGCGTGCCTGGGCGGGCGAGATCGATCTGGCGCCGCCTCAGATCATGAGCCTGGCCCATCTGGCGCGGTTCGGCTCTGTCGCGTCGGTGCTGGCCTGGGCCAGGGCTCACGCGCCGGTCACGATTGAGCCGGAGCCGTTTGATGAAGATGGCGAGCGGGTGATTTGTTATCCCGGGGACCCCGCTCACAGCCAGCCTGTGTCACCGTGGCCTGGGCCTACGCGGCTGATGTTTCGCCGTGGGCGCTTTGATGCCCCTGGTGGTCTGGCCGCTTTGCTGGCCTAGTTGTCATTCAAGCGTTCAAGCGCTCAGGACTTCAGAGGTTGATGACCTGATCGCCCTCGACGCGCAGTGAACCGCTGCGGGCGAGGTCGTTGAGCAGGTTGGTGAGCCACGCCTGATCGCCCTCGATGCTGCTCTGGGAGGGCATGAATTGCCTGAGGTAGGGGGTTTGGCGGCCCCAGGCGAGCAATTCGGTCTTGGTGGTGGCCTGCCATTCGAGCAGCTTGAACTTCACCAACACTTTCAAGGCGTAGCGCCGGTGCTTTTCCGGGGAATCCATGAACTGTGCCAGCCGGCTGCGCGCGCGGGCGAGTGCTTCGGGCACATCCTGAAACACGGGGCCGTGACCGGGGATCACGGTGCGGGGCTGGAGCGCTTCGATCACATCCAGCGTTTCGCCCACCTCCTCAAATGCTTCTACGCCTTCGAGTTCGGGAAACACCACGCCAAATCCGTTGCCCCAGAGAGCATCGGCCGAAATCAGCACACCCGCTTCGCGTTGAAACAGGACGATCGAATGCGGGTCGTGTCCTTTGGCGCCGTGGACTTCCCAGGTGTGGCTGCCCAGCTGGATCGCATCGCCCGGATTCAACAGGCCCTGGTGAACGAACCGCGGACAGTTCTGGCCGGTGGGGGTGTAGGTGAGGGTCTCGGCGTCCCATTGCGACACGGCCTCGGCATGGCCGGGCGGGATATGGGTCAACAGCGCGGGGTAGGTGGCCTGCAGCAAGGCGTTGCCACCGCAATGGTCGCTGTGCAAATGGGTGTTGAGCAGCAGATTCAGCGGACGGCCCGACAAGGCTTCTTGTACCAGAGCGAGGGTGAGTGGGGCGTGGCTGCTGTAGCCGCTGTCGACCAAGGCAGTAGGGCCATGGCCCTGGATCAGGACGTTGTTGGACGAGAGCCAGCCGCGCTCGAACACGGTGGCGCCAATGGCGCTGAGTTGTTGGGATGCAGAAGTTTGGCGCATTGCAGTCGCTTCTCGTGTCGGAATAGAGGTGTCATCATGCAGGGAAAAGACCGAGGGTGTGGTGCGCGTGAGCGACACGGCGCATGCCCTTGGGCGCCTGCGCGGCAGAAGGACGATCGGCTGCGGCGCGCGACAAATCGGTCTCCTGCGGACCGCATCCTGCGCCCTGGGGCCCACCCTGGATTTGTCGGCAACACCACACGATCCTCGGTTTTGACGCGTTTCGCTTCGATGCCTTCTGCCGCGCAGGCGCCTGGCGTTGCACCTTGCCCCAGTCCGAATGGCTTTGTGGGGTCGCTGCACCGGGTAGGCCGCTGGCGCGCTACAGTGCTGGCACAGGCCCTTTCCACTCGGACAGGAAGGGCTCCACCGTATGCAAAGGGCTAACGCATGGCGATCTTGATCTTGGGTTTGGTGTTGTTTCTGGGTATTCACTGTGTCTCCATTGTTTCGCCCGACGGGCGCGACCGGCTGGCGAAGCGGATGGGTGAAATGGCCTACAAAGGCGTGTATTCGTTGGTCGCGCTGGCCGGCTTTGTCCTGATCGTGTGGGGCTATGGTTTGTCGCGCGAAGCGCCGGTGATGCTTTACGCCATGCCGGGCGGCTTTCGCCATCTGGCGGCGCTGTTGATGCTGCCGGTGTTTGTGCTGCTCTTTGCCGCCTACTTGCCCGGGCGCATCCAGCGCGCGGCCAAGCATCCAATGTTGCTCGCCGTCAAGCTGTGGGCGTTGGCCCACCTGTTGGCCCAGTCGGTCACGGGGGGCTCGCTCGCCGATGTCCTGCTCTTTGGTGGCTTCCTGGTCTGGGCGGTGGCCGATCGCATTTCGCTCAAGCGCCGCGCGGCGGCTGGGGGGCTTCGAGCGGTGCCGGCTTTGCCAGCGAGTGGCTTCAATGACGCCATCGCTGTGGTAGGGGGCCTTGCTGTGTATGTGGCGATCGTCTTGTGGTTGCATGCGGCCTGGTTTGGCGTGCGTCCTTTTGGTTAGGAGAACCGTTATGAGCGCGATGCGATGGTTTGTGCGACCGCGGCTGATGGTGGCGCTGGCGTTGCTGGGCTGCGCGACTGTTTGGGCAGGCGACGACCTGCGTACCGAGGTGGTGGCCACGGGTTTGCAGAACCCTTGGGGCCTCGCGTTCATCGGCGATGGGCGCATGCTGGTCACCGAGCGCCCGGGGCGCATTCGCGTGGTGCAGGCCGATGGCCAGGTGGGCGCGCCCTTGGGCGGATTGCCCAAGGTGGACGCGGTGGGCCAGGGCGGACTGCTGGATGTGATCACCGATCGCGATTTCGCACGCAACCGCAAGCTGTATTTTTGCTATGCCGAGCCCGCAGGCCCGGGGCAGCAGGGCAACTCCACCGCGCTGGCCGCCGCCCGGCTCTCAGATGATGCGACTCGGCTGGAACAGGTGCAGGTCTTGTTCAGCCAGCGTCCGAAATTCGGCAGCCGGGCCCACTTTGGCTGCCGCATCGTGGACACGGGTGATGGCCACTTGTTTTTGACCCTGGGGGACCGCTTCTCGCGCATGGCCGATGCGCAGACGCTGGACAACCACCACGGCAAGGTGGTGCGCATTGGCAAAGATGGCAGCGTGCCCAACGACAACCCGTTCAGCCAACGAACCGACGCTTTGCCAGAGATCTGGAGCCTGGGGCATCGCAACCTGCAAGGCGCGACGCTGGGCCCCGATGGGCATCTGTGGACGCTGGAGCATGGGCCCCAGGGCGGCGACGAACTCAACCGCCCCGAGAAGGGAAAGAACTACGGCTGGCCCGTGATCACCTATGGTGAAAACTATGGCGGCGGAGCCATTGGCGAAGGGCTCACTGCGCAGCCAGGGCTTGAGCAGCCGATTCACCACTGGACACCCTCTATCGCGCCCTCGGGCATGGCTTTTGTGACCAGCACGCGCTACGGACCCGATTGGGTGGGTAGCTTGCTCGTCGGCTCACTCAAGTTCCGCTACCTGGCACACCTGACCCTCAAAGGGTCAAAGGTCGTGCGGGAAGAAAAGCTGTTGACCGACCTGAAACAGCGGGTGCGGGATGTGCGGCAGGGCCCCGATGGCTACATCTATTTGTTGACCGATGAGCGCAATGGTGAGCTGTTGCGTCTGGTACTGCCCTGAGTATCCGTTTCGTGTAAGACAATGGGGTGAAATGGATTCGTTTGATGCGAGCCGCTGAGGCGCGCTGTCTGCTTCGCCAACCCCCATGCCTATGACACTACCTCAACGCACCTTGGTGCTTTTTAACCACGACTGGGACGCCATCGCCCACCAGCGGCTGGCCCGCACTCAGGGCCTGGAATTTGACGAAGACGGCTTTGATCTGTTTTCATTTCCCAGCAATGCGCGCCTGGCCTGGTTTGACATGGCCCGTTTTGTGGATGGGCTGGCGCGCCAAGCGAAGCGAAAAGGCTGGACGGGCGTGACCTCGAACCAGGAGCAGTTTGGGGCGCTGGCTGCTGCCTTGCTGGCCGAGCGCATGGGCTGGCCGGGGACGCCCGTGAAAGCGATCCTGGCGTGCCAGCACAAGCTGTACGCGCGCCAGGTGCTGGAGCAGGTGGCGCCCGAGGCGAATGTGCGCTTTCAGTTGCTGGACGCTGAATACGGCGCACCAATCCCTGAGGGCCTGACATACCCCTTGTTTGTGAAGCCCATCAAGGCGGCGTTTTCGGTACTGGCGAAACGGGTTGAGAGCCACGAAGAGCTGCACCGCCACACGCGCTTCGGCCGCTGGGAGTTGTGGGTGATCCGCCGGTTGGTTGAGCCGTTCGAACGCATGGTTCGGGAACGACTCGGGCCTGGTGTGCCCAGTGCCCATCGGATGCTGCTGGAAGAGCCGGTGCAGGCGGATCAATTCAACCTGGACGGCTATGTGTTCAACGGCGAGATCCACGCGATCGGGGTGGTCGACGCCATCATGTTTCCCCGTACCCAGGCTTTCATGCGCCACGAGGCGCCTTCGCGTCTGCCCGCTGCGGTGCAGGTCCGCGCGCAGGATGTGGCACGCCGTTTTCTGCAGGCGGTGGGGTTCAACCATGGCCTGTTCAATATGGAGTTTTTTTACGACGCCGCTAGTGACCGGCTTGCGGTGATCGAGTTCAACCCGCGCATGGCTTCGCAGTATTCTGATCTGTACCAGCGTGTGCTGGGGGTGGACATGCACGCGCTGGCGCTGGCGCTGGCGCATGGGCGTGACCCGGCCAATGTGCCGCGGCAGGCTCCCAGCGCGGGCATGGCCGCCAGCTTTGTGTACCGGGCGTTTGACCCTGGGGATGCGGTCACGCTGCCCACGCAGGCACAGCGCCAGGCGATGTTGTCGGCGTTTCCCGATGGGCTGCTCTTTCCCTATCCGAAATCGGCCGGTTCAATCGCGCGCGATTTCAAATGGCTGGGCAGCTACCGGTTCGGGATCATCCACCTGGGCGGCCGCGATGCGGCCGACTTGCAAGAACGCTGCGAACTGGCCAGCGCCTTGCTCGGCTGGACGGCGCCCTACGCGGAGCCACTGATGGAGGCATCTCCTGGAACCTCTCCGGCCCAGGCCGGTCACACCCCTGTGCTTTCGTCTGGCTCCGGCGGACGGGAAGTTCCTTCAACCGCACAGGTGAACCCATGACCCCAACCCCCACCCGCCCTCCCATTTTTTCCCGCGCAGCCTTCGCTGTGTCGTTGTCTGCTGCCGTGCTGGGGCTGGCGGGCTGTGGTGCCATGTCGGCGCAAAACCCCAATTCGGCGCTCAAGCCCGTCAACGCGGTCGAGATAGCGCCCGATGCGCGTGTGATGCTCAAGGGGGCCGATGTGGTGGCCTATTTTTCGGATGGGCGCTATGAGCAAGGCTTGCCGCAGTTCAAGAGCACGTACGAAGGTGTGACTTTCCATTTTTCGAATGCCGAGCGGCAGGCCCGATTTGACCAGTCGCCCGAGGCGTTTCTGCCCCAGTTCGGGGGGTACTGTGCGGATGGACTGGTCTACGCCATCCCTTGGGGGGGCGATGCGGACACCTGGAAGATGATCGACGGCAAGCTCTATATATTTGGCGGGCAGGGCAGCAAAGATGCCTTTGAGCTCGACGAAGCCCGCAATGTGGCGTTGGCCCAAAAATACTGGGCCGAAGAGGTCAAGGGCGGCAACAGTTTCGTGCAGCGTGCCAAGCGCCTGGTGTTCCGCGTGCCCCATTACAAAACCGGTGAGGAATTGGCGCAAGCCGTGGCGGCGGCCAAGGCCAAACAGCCCTGAACCGGCTGGGCCCTTCATGCTGAGTCGTCGCACCTGGCTCCATGTGGCGGGAGCGGCGGGCGCTGCGGCGGCCACCAGTGTGCTCAGTGGTTGCACGCTCAACCCCGATCAGGATCACATCGGACCGAACGCACCCCGCGCCCTGCCATTGACTCGCGCGCCTCGAGTGGCCTGGGTGTTCAGCTCGGGAGGCCCGCGGGGGTTTGTGCATGTGGGCGTGATCAAGGCGCTGGTTGAGCTGGGGCTCAAGCCCGATCTCATCGTGGGCGCTTCAGCAGGCGCGGCGGTGGGCAGCTTGCTGGCCGCCGGGCTCAGCGCGCAGGATCTTGAAACCCTGGCCCTGGATCTTCAACCCTGGAGCCTGGCCCGCTGGGCGGTCGGGACACCTGAACGGTTGAGCGGCTCGGGGGTGGCCGATCTGATGCAGGAGCACACGCCGGTGCGTTTGCTGGAGGATCTGGCGGTGCCCATGGCCTGCGTGGCTCAACGCCAGCGCGATGGTGTGCCCATGGCGTTCACCGCAGGGGATCTGGGGCTGGCCGTGCAGGCGTCTGCCGCGATCGAGGGGCAGTTTGCACCGGTGCGCATCCGGGGGGAACGGTACGTGGATCCCGACTGGAGCATGCCTTTGCCGGTGCGGCTGGCCCGGGCGCTTGGCGCGCAGAAGGTGCTGGCAGTCGATGCCACGGCGCATCTGGCGTCCGCGCCACCGGGGGCAGAGCGGTACCGCGAAAGCGATTTGCGCAAGCAAGCGCTGGTGGATGTGGACGGTGTGCTGGCCGATGTGCTGCTCAAGCCCGACTTTGGTTACTGGGTCAGTCTGTCGCGCGAATTCCGGGAGCGGGCGATTGGGGCGGGGTACCGCGATACGCTGGCCCAGGCGGACCGGCTGGTCGCCCTGCACGCCGCGTAGCACACCCCGAACAACACACCTGGGTCGCGCACCCCGGTGGTGTGTTCAGGCCAGCGCCACGCTCAGGCCTTCCCGGCGCAGTGGCGGTGGATCGATCAGCGTCTGAAACGCCTCGCCGCCCACCTGGGCCAGCAGCAGATCGGCCCGCAGGCGGTCTTCGCCCTCGGTGGCCAAGTAGGCGTCGCGCGCACGTTGCAGCATCCACAGGGCATATGGGCGGGTGATTCGCTGCCCGGTTTGACCTTCCAGCTCGAACCGGTGTTTTCCGATGACCCGGGGCACAGGCTCACCAGGGTGTTCGGCCAGCCAGCGCTGCAGGTGGGCAGCGCTTTCCGCCAGGTCGGGCATTTGCTCGTGCATCTGGCGTGCGAGCAGGGGCAGCAAGGTTTCTGGCAGCGTGTCGTCGGCTGGCCATGCCCCTGGCGGTTGGCTGCGGGCCGTGCCCAGTCGCTCGATCCAGCGAACCACCGCTGGCGCCACGCGCTTCATGAGGGCACCACTGGCGGGGTCGCGGTAGAGGTGTGCGTACAGCGGGCCGTACAGGCCAAAATCGGCCACCGATGCGTGTTCGCCCAAAACGAAGTTGTGCTGGGTGAAGTGGGTGTTCAGCTCGTGGAGCAGGCCCAGGTAAGCCTGTTCCACGGCCTCATGCATGGCGGGCTCTGCGCCCAGCAGTTCGGCGGCTTGCGCAAACGGGGCCGCAATGCGTTCCCCCACGCTGCGCTGCTCGGCTTCGGTGGCCTCGGGCATGGCTAGTGCGCCAAAAGCCTGCAAGGCCCATTCGCGGTTGTGGTGCCAGCGGTAGTGCATGGCCGGCAGCAGCAGCCATTCATCACCCAGCAACTCAAACAGGCGGGCCACCAGATGCTGCACCGCGCCGGGTGGCCGCAAGCCGGGCTCTGGGTGGCGGGCTTCCAGCGCGTCGATGATGTCGGTGGTGTCTTGCAGCCATTCGCCTTCTGGCGTGTGCACCACGGGAATCACGGGGAAGCCGATGTGGGGAATGATGACCTGCTGGTACACGGTGCGGTTGGCGCTCACCTCTTCAAACGCCAGGCCTTTCCAGCGCAGGTAGGCGCGCACCTTGGCGCTGAAATAGCTGATGTCAGCGCCGTACAGGCGCAGCGCGGTGGGTGGCGTGGTCTCGGTGTTCATGGCCGCAGTCTGGCAGTCCATGGGCGAGTGCGGCGTATCCTGCGCGACAAGGCCTGCGTACCCATGTGGTCATGGGCGTCGGCGGATTTTTGCGGGTTCAGCGCCCGTTGGTGGGGCCGATCAAGCGTCGCGGGCCAGGCGCACCCCACTGAACTGCCAGCGGGCATCGGTGGGAAAGAAGTTGCGGTAGCTGGTGCGGATGTGTGACCGGGGTGTGGCACAGGAACCGCCGCGCAGCACCATCTGGTTGACCATGAATTTACCGTTGTATTCGCCCACGGCGCCCGCCCAGGCGCGGTAGCCGGGGTAGGGCAGGTAGCTGCTGGCGGTCCACTCCCAGACATCGCCGCCCATTTGCTGCAGCTGGCCGGCTTGATGGCGGGTGAGGGGCAGGGGATGCAAGGCGCGGTTGTCCTGGAAGTTGCCGGGGATGTGCCAGTCGGCTCCCGGGGATTGCGCAGCATGTTCCCATTCGGCCTCCGTGGGCAGGCGGATGGGCAACTGGTCGCGGACAGCACGCCAGCGGGCGTAGGCGTCGGCCTCAAACCAGTTCACATGGCACACGGGCGTGTGGGGGTCAACAGGTGCCCGGCCGTGCAGGGTGAAGGTGGTCCAGCCACCGGCGCCGTCGGCGAGCCAGTACAGCGGTGCAGCGATGCGCTGGCTTTGCACCCACTCCCAGCCGGCCGACATCCACCAGCGCGGATCCTGGTAACCACCGCTTTGCATGAACTCGACCCATTCGCCATGGGTGACGAGGCGGTTGCTCAGGGCATAGGGTTGGAGCAAGACGTTGTGGCGCGGCGACTCGTTGTCGAACGCGAAGCCTTCGCCCGCATGTCCGTTGTCCACCACGCCGCCCTCAAAAGCCACCCAGGTCAGGGGCACGCTGGTCACGCTGCACAACGGCCAGTGTGCGCTGTAGACAGGCTGTAACGGGTTCTGCGCCAGCAGGTGTTTGATGTCGGTGAGCAGCAACTCCTGGTGTTGCTGCTCGTGGTGCAGTCCCAGTGTGAGCAGCTCGGCCAGATCGGTATCCACCGAGCCCTGGAGCAGGCTCACCATGCGCCGGTCCACGTCGGCCCGATAGGCTTTCACCTCGGCGAGGTCGGGGCGTGTGATCAGGCCACGCTGGGGCCGCGGGTGCTGCTCGCCCACGGTTTGGTAGTAGCTGTTGAACAGCACCCGGAAGGCCGGATTGAACGGCTCGAACTGGGGCTCGAAGCGCTCGAGGATGAAGGTCTCGAAAAACCAGGTGACGTGGGCCAGGTGCCACTTGGTGGGGCTGGTGTCGGGCATGGACTGCGGCTGGCAATCGGCCTCTGACAAGGGGGCGGCCAGCGCCAGCGTTTGTGAGCGCACGGCGGCGAATTCGGTGGCGAGCAGATGGGCCTGCACGGGTCTGGATGAAGGGGAGGTCATGAAAGCTCCTTGCGTTTGATGCCACTGGCGATGTAGCCCATGCCCCACTGCGTGCTGTGCCACTCGAATTCGCTGCACTGGGCGCTGACATGGCTCCAGGGCGCCCAGAGGTCGGCCGCCTTGGCGTTGTAGGGTCGGTTCTTCAACCAGGCCAGCAGGTTCAGTGGTCCGGTCCACCAGGGGAAAAATTTGATGCCCGCCATGGCCACCCGGCCGCCCGGTTTCACTTGCCGCAAAACGTTGGCCACGGCGGCGGGCGTGCGGCAGATGTCGTGGGTGTAGTTGAACAGCACGGCATCGGCACAGGCAGGGAGCACCACGGATTCGGCGGGCTGATTCGCATGCCACACGTTGGGCCAGGCTTCCTGCGCCAGCCGCTGCTCCGCGATGGCAAACATGTCGGGGCTTTGCTCGAAGCCCCACACCTGCCCGGTGTCTCCCACGCCTTCACGCAACAGGGCGTAGCTCAGGCCGGTGCCAGAGCCGACGTCGATCACGGTTTGGCCTGGCTGCAGCCGAAGGAGGGCAATGGTGCGCCGGCGCAGCGGCATGGTGAACTCTGCCGAAGCGTCGTAGCCGGCGGCCTTGTTGCGGTAGAGGTCTATGGAGATCTGGTTGGGGTCCATGTCTCTGCTTTCAGGGGCAGACGCTTCAGGTGCCCACACGGGTGGCCGAGTGCAGGCCCATCACGCCGATCACGATGAGGCCGATGCTCACCATCTTCACGGCGGTGGCCGGCTCTTTGAAGTAATAGATGCCGATCATGGCGGTGAGCACCGTGCCCACGCCCGACCACACGCCGTAGGTCACGCTCAAGCCCAGCACCCGGATCACCATGGTGTTCAGGGTGAACGACACCGCGTAAAACAACACCATCATCAACGAAGGGGTCAAACGGGTAAAGCCCTCGGCCAGTCGCATGCTGGTGGTGCCGCCCACCTCCATGAGGATGGCGACGGCCAGCACGGCCCAGGCTTGAGAAACGGTGAGTAACGGCATGTGGCAGCGAGCGTGTGAAAAGCCTTAGCGTGTGATCAGTCGGCGCGACAGGTGGCTCGAGGCATCCACGATGGCCACGAGGACGAACATGGCGCCCAAAACGGTGGCTGTCTTGCCCATCTGGAACAGGCCCATGTGGAAAGCCAGCAACTGCCCCAGGCCGCCCGCACCCACCACCCCCAACACGGCCGCCGCCCGGATGTTGTTTTCCCAGCGGTAGAGCGTGTAGCTCAGCAGCTGCGGCAGGATCTGCGGCAAGGTGGCGTAGAGAAATACGCGCCCCTGGTTCACGCCCTGGGTGCGCAGGGCATCGCCGGGGCCAGTGGGCGCATTTTCCACCGCCTCGGCAAACAGCCGGCCGAGCACGCCCGTGGTGTGCAGGGCCAGCGCCAGTGTGCCGGCAAAGGGCCCCAGTCCGGCAGAGATCAGCAGCAGCGCGGCCCAGACCAGTTCGGGAATGGCGCGCAAGGCATTGAGCAGCCAGCGGGTGGGTGTGCGTGCGAAGGCCGTGTCGCCGGCCACCAGGCGGCTGGCGGGCAGGGCCAGTGCCAGCCCTGCGATGGCGGCCAGCACCGTGCCCAGCGCCGACATGGCCAGTGTTTCCCACGCCCCCACGGTCACTTTGGTCAGGAAGTCGGGCGAGACATTGGGCGGGAAGAACTCACCCAGGAAGCGGCCCATGTCGCGTGCCGCTTGCAGGGACAGGAACTGCCCCCACTGCAGGTCGAGTGACCAGAAGCTGGCGATCACCAGCGCCACCAGCCCGGCCGCGAACCAGCACGCCTTGCAGCGCGCGTCCCAAATGGGCGGCGGCAGCGGCGGTGCCTGGCGGTGATTGGGCGAAGTCTTCATCTCATCTCCGGAGCGCGTGTACCTTCAAGCGCATGCCGTGGAACCGGCTCCGCCGGGCCACAAGTGTGGTCCCCTTTCAGGGGGGAAGTGGCGAAGCGGCGCAGGGGGATAGCCTTCATCCCAGTGACTGCCGCAACCAGGCGCTCAAACGATCGGCGAGGGCCACCAGCGCCATGAAAATGAGCAGCATGGTGGCGACTTCACCGCCGTTGAACATCTTCATGGAGTTGTCCATCTGTTGCCCCAGGCCGCCCGCGCCGACAAAGCCGAGCACCACCGAAGAGCGGATGGCGCATTCCCACCGGTACACGGTGTAGCTGGTGAGCTCGGCCGCGCTGGCGGGCAACAGGCCGTAGAAAAACGCTTGAAGGCGGCCGGCACCATTGCGCAGCAAGGTTTCTGTGGCGTGGGTTTCACCACTTTCCAGGATCTCGCCGTACACCTTGCCCAGCATGCCACCGTAGGTGAGGGCAATGGCCAGCACACCAGCCGTGGGCCCCAGGCCCACGACGCGAACGAACACCAGGGCCCATACCAGCTCGGGCACGCTGCGCAAGACGATGAGCAACCAGCGCACGAGCTGGCGCAGCCAGAAGGGGCCACGTGCCATGCGCCCCGAGATGGCCGATATGGAGAGGGTGCGGGTCGACATCAGGGTGAGCGGAATGGCCACGATCAACGCCAACGTCACGCCGGCGGTGGCCATGGCCACTGTGCGCCAGGTTTCCGCCAGCATGAGCCACAGGAATTCGCGCCCATGCGCCAGCGGCCAGAAACTGGCGAGAAAATTGCCGCTCACCCGCAGGCTGTCGGGTTCCCACAGCAGCCAGGGTTTGAATTCGGTGGCCACCAGCAGCGGCCACATCAGCACCAGGGCCGCCAAGCTCCAGAAGAGGCGTGATAGCCAGGCCGGATCTCGGGCCGGTGCCGCTCGGGGGCTCAGGGTGACGGTCGCCATGCGGGGCTTTCCGCCTTCAGCGGCAGTGCATCACCGCGGGTAGCGGCTGGGGGGGCTGAATACTGGGCACCTCAACAACCCCTTCGCCGCGCAGCTCGTGTTCAAACTGGTCGTACAGCTGTGCCAGGCGTTCCCGAGAGACCTCGGCTGCGGGCAGATCAAAGGCCAGCTGTCCGTCGCGCAGACCAATGATGCGAGGAAAATAGGCCAGCGCCATGTCAACCTGATGCAAGGTGCTGACCAAAGTGATGCCGCGCGCATGGGCTTCCTCGATGAGGCTTTCCATGGCCATGCGCGAGCGCGTGGGGTCGAGCGCCGAGAGCGGCTCATCGACCAGCCAGAGCTCGGCGGGAGCCACCAAGGCGCGGGCCAGACCCACTCGCTGGCGTTCGCCGCCCGACAGCCGGTCCACGCGGTCGAACAGTTTGTCGCCCAGATCAAAGCGCTCCAGCGCCTCAAAGGCGGTGGCGATGTCGGTGGGATAGAACAGGGAGCGCAAGCTGGCCCACAAGCCCATGGCGGGCAGGCGGGCGGCGAGCACCGCAGTGACCACCCGCTGGCGCGGGGGCAATGGTGGAACTTGCGGCGCCAGCAACAGGCGGCCGCGCAGGCGCTGCAAGGCTCGGCGGGGCAGGGCCCAAGGCGATGTGCCGTCCAGCCGAACGCTGCCCGATGTGGGCGGCAGTGCACAGGCGAGTACCTGCAGCAGCGTGGTTTTCCCGGCGCCCGACGGACCGATCACGGCGACCTGTTCGCCGCGTTCGATCACCAGGCTCAACCCGCGCAAGGCGGGCGGGGCGTCGGGTCGCGCAGCCGGATGGCTGGCGACGACGCCTTCAAGTTGCAGCTTCAAGGGCAGAGACCCCGACTACAGCAGGCCTGCGGCGCGGGCTGCGGCTTCAATGCCCTTGTAGTTGTCGGCCTTGGTGGGCACAAACTTGGAGGCGCGTTGCAGCTCCAGAATGGCCTTGCCTTCAGGCGTAGATTTGTCCAGCGCCAGGAAAGCGGCGGCGAGCTTTTCGCGCGTGGCCACAGGCATATCGGCGTGCACCGACCAGTTGTAGTCGTAGTAAGGCGGGGTGGTGAAGAACACACGCACCTTGCTGGTGTCGACTTTCTTTTCGTCAACGAATTTGTTCCAGACCGAGATGTTCAGTGCGCCAGCTTGAACCTTGCCAGAAGCCACGGCCGCAATGGTCGCGTCGTGTGCACCGCTGAAGGCCACGCGTTTGAAATCCTTGTCGGGATCGAGGCCAGCTTCCATGATGAAGCTGCGGGGCATCAGGTGACCCGAGGTGCTCGACTGCGAGCCAAAGCTCACGTCTTTGCCTTTGAGGTCGGACAGCTTGGTGATGGCGGGGTCGCTGGTGATGAACACCGATTTGAAGGATTCGTCTTCAGCGCGCTGCACCAGCGGGATGATTTTGCCGCCAGAGCGCACATTGGCCTGCACAAATGTGAAGCCGCCGAACCAGGCCATGTCGACCTTTTTGTTGGCCAGGGCTTCCACAGAGGCTGCGTAGTCGGTCACCGGCGTGAATTCCACCTTCATGCCCAGCTTGGACTCCAGGTACTTCATCAGCGGCTCTGCCTTGCGCGACAGCTCGGTGGGGGACTCGTCGGGGATGGCGGTGACGCGGAAAACTTGCTGGGCTTGCGCCAGGGTGCCCAGGCCCAATACCGCGCAGGTCAAGAGTGTGCGGACAGAGGTGGAGAGGGAAAATTTCATCATGGGGGTATCCGGTTAAGAGGGATGGAGCAGTGGGTAAGCTGACCAACAGCGGGCACAAAGGTGTCGATGCGGTCATCAGACCAACCCGTATTAAACCGCGAGAATGGCCCACAGCGTTTCGAGGGGCCACTCGCGAATGTCCCTGTAAGAAAACCAGGACGGGTTCGACCCATACGATGGACCCTTTTTAAACCTG
Organism: Hydrogenophaga sp. PAMC20947; assembly: GCF_004795855.1. Lineage (NCBI taxonomy): Bacteria > Pseudomonadati > Pseudomonadota > Betaproteobacteria > Burkholderiales > Comamonadaceae > Hydrogenophaga > Hydrogenophaga sp. PAMC20947. The sequence continues at coordinate 2,568,958 of NZ_CP039252.1, read as the reverse complement.
TTGGGTCAAGGCATGAATCCCCGTTGAAGGCCTTGACCACGGCACTTGTGCCTCGCTCCGTTGGCCCTTCGTCAGGCCGGCGCTGGCCGGGTTGCGTTTTGTCCTGTTTGCCTGGTCCCGTTGATATGCCCACAAAAAACCCTGCCGCGCCCGCTTTCATCCAGATCCACCGCGACGATGCCCAGGCCATTCGCGATGAATTGGCCGCGGGCCTGGGGCTGCCCGCTGCACAGATCGCACCCAAATTTTTGTACGATGCCCTGGGCTCGCGGTTGTTTGACGCGATCACCGAATTGCCGGAGTATTACCCGACACGCACGGAGGCGAGCATCTTCCAGGCCCATGGGGCGGACATGGCCGCCCGGATTCCCGAGGGCAGCGTGTTGGTGGACCTTGGGGCGGGCAGTTGCGCCAAGGCGGCCGGGTTGTTTCCGGTGCTGAAGCCTGGAGGCTACGTGGCCGTGGACATTTCGGTGGACTATTTGCGCGCGGCCCTTGGGGCCTTGCAGCAGTGCCACGCTGATATACCGATGTTGGGACTCGGGCTGGACTTTTCTCAATCGCTGGCACTGCCTGAGCAAGCCACCGCTTGGCTGGAAGAGCGGCGCCTGTCTGTGGCGCCACGAACAGCGTTCTATCCAGGTTCCAGCATTGGCAATTTTTCGCCTACCGAAGCCTTGGCGTTGCTGCGTCAGGCGCACGCGGTGTGTGCGGCGGGCGGTACCGGCGGGGGGGTGCTGATCGGGGTCGACTTGGTCAAACCGCTGGGTGTGCTGGAGCCCGCCTATGACGATGCCTTGGGCGTCACGGCTGCCTTCAACCGCAACCTGCTGCTGAATGTCAACCGCTGGCTGGGCGCCGATTTCCGGCCTGAACAGTGGGCGCACCTGGCGTTCTTCAATCAAGAGGCGTCACGCATCGAGATGCACCTGCAGGCCCGCCTGGATCAGACCGTGCGCTGGGCAGGTGGCGAACGCCATTTCGCCGCAGGCGATCGCATACACACCGAAAACTCATGGAAATGGTCACCCGAGCGTTTCTCTGCGCTGCTGCAAGCCGCGGGCTTTGGCCCGTCGACCCATTGGACCGACGCCTCGTCGTGGTTCGGTGTTTTCTGGGCGCCAGCGATCCGTTGACGCTTTTTTTGTTGGTTCTTCGATGGGCTCAGCCCACTATTCAAGGAGTTAGATTCATGAAAGCCCTTTTGCAAACCTGTACCGCTGTGGTGTTGTCCAGCGTGGTGACCCTGGCCGCTGCGGCCGATGGACTGGTGGCCGTGAAAAGCCCACACAGTGCCAAAATCACCATGGACAAACTGGAAGCGGTGGCCAAGGAAAAAGGCCTCAATATCTTCGCCCGCATTGATCATGCAGCCGGCGCAACCAAGATCGGAAAAACCCTGCGGCCGACCGAGGTGCTGGTGTTTGGCAACCCGCAAGGTGGCACACCCTTCATGGAATGTGCCCAGTCGGTTGGCATTGATCTGCCACTCAAGGCCCTGGTCTGGGAAGACGCCGCGTCCCAGGTCTGGGTGGGGTACAACGATCCGGCCTGGATTGCCAAGCGCCACGGCGTGGAGTCGTGTGCGGTGGTGCCCAACCTGCAAAAGGCTTTGCAAGGCCTGACGGCCGCTGCTGTGGCGCCTTGATACCGGTTGACGGGCGCCTGTGCGGGCCTTTAGCCCGACGCCCGTCCCGCCACGCTGCGAAAACCTGCCACGATGTCGTTTCGATCGGTGGGGAAAAAATTGCGGTAGCGGGCGTGGCGCATGCGGGGCGCCGTGGCCGGGCTGGCGCCTTTGAGCACCGGGCGCCCGTCGAACCAGGGGGCCGAATAGTCCCGGTAGGGGTGGGGCTCGAAGCCGGGCAAGGGCTCAAAATCGCTGGCCGTCCACTCCCACACGCTGCCCCATTGGAACACTGGTTGCGTGAGCGCGGCGGCCTCCCACTCGGCTTCGGTGGGCAGGCGGCGCTGAGCCCATTGGCACCAGGCCTGGGCCTCGTGGGCTGAGAGGTGGCGTGCCGATTCATTCAGGTTCAGCGTTTGCCAGGTTCCGAAGCGCCAGCATTGCCAGCCGCCCGGCGTCTGACGGAGGTAGCGCGGCGCCACGTCGGGCCGCCTCTGGCGCCAGGCCCAGCCCAATGCGCTCCAGTGTTCTGGTGCGTCGGCCGCGCCACTCTCTACAAACGGCAGGTATTGCGCCCAAGTGACCGGCTGGCTGTCGATCTCGTACGGAGATATGGCCTGGCGGTGCGTGCCTCGCTCGTTGTCGAAATCGAAACCAGGACCGTTGCGGCCCCGTGTCCAGTCGGTGGCCTGCATGTGCAGGGCTTCTGCTGCGGTGCTGGCTTGGGGAGCAGGGTGCGGCTGCGCACCCTGGCTGAAAGGGTCGAGGCCCAGCGTCTGGGCCATGTAGATGGCGGCCTCGGTGTGCATGTCTTCGTGGAACAGCGCGAGGCGAAAAAAGTACAAACCTTGATCATCATCTTGCGCACGATCCAGGCAGGCCAGGGTGTCGTCGAGGCTGCCTTGCAGTTCGGCGCGCACGGCATGGGCATCGGGCAGATCGAGCGCCCAGCGGGTGGCGTGGGCCACGGCGCTGGAGTTGTACAAACCGTCCACGTCAGGGCGGCGCGTCGGCCGTCGAGGCACGTCTGGATTGGCCGCCGTGCCTCTGGCCCGCTCGGGGTTGCGGGCGATCCACCAGTCAGCAAACCAGCCAATGTGGCCCAGTTCCCACAAGGGCAAATTGAGTTCGTGGGACTGGGGGACGCGCATGTCCGGCCCCAGGGCGCTTTCGTATGCGGCAAACAGCGCGAGGCTGCGTGCCCGGGCGTCGAGCAGCGCGTCGGCCAGCGCGGCCTTGCCGGCGCAGCGCCAAGTCTCCGCTTCACGTGAGCCATCGTCCACAATGAGCGCGTTAAGAGATGCCATGAACACACGTCCCCTTCTTTGTCTGGTCACGCCAGCGCTGGCCGATGCCAACAACGGCAACTGGCAGACCGCCCAGCGCTGGGCGCGTCTGCTCTCGACCCATTATCGGGTGCGTCTGGCCAAGACCTGGACGGGTGCATCGGCCGAAGACCGCTCCGATCAAGGGTTGCTGGCCTTGCACGCGCGCCGCTCCGCAGACGCGGTGGCGGCCTGGGCACAGCTGCGCCCCGGCCAACCCCTGGCGCTGGCGCTCACCGGCACCGATCTTTACCGAGACATACAGACCGACGCCAGCGCCCAGCGCTCGATCCGGCTGGCTTCGGCGTTGATTGTGTTGCAGGACTTGGGACCGCTGGCTTTGCCTGCCGAGTTGAGGTCGCGCTGTCATGTGGTGTTGCAGTCCAGTACCCGTCGCAAAACACTGCCCAAGACAACCGCCCACCTTCGAGCACTGATGGTGGGGCACCTGCGCGAAGAAAAATCGCCGGAGACCTTTTTTGAGGCAGCCCGGTTGCTGCGCCCCGACGAGGGCATCTGGCTGGACCACATTGGCCGTGGGCTGGACCCAGTGCTGGCACAGGCTGCACAGGCCACCATGGATGCGTGTACCCACTACCGTTGGCTGGGTGGGCTCCCGCACACCACCACCCGCGAGCGCATCCAGCGCGCTCATCTGCTGGTGCACGCGAGCCGCATGGAAGGGGGCGCGCATGTGATCATGGAGGCGGCGCTCAGTGGCACGCCCGTGCTGGCCTCGCGCATCGATGGCAATGTGGGCATGTTGGGCGCTGACTATGCCGGGTACTTTGAACCGGGAAATGCACAAGGGCTGGCCAGCCTGCTGCGCATTTGCCGCATGGGCATCAACCAGCCCGACGGCCTGCTGGCCCAACTGCATTCACAATCTGTTCAACGCGCCAAGCTGTTTGAGCCGTCGGCCGAGCAGGCCGCGCTGGTGCGGGCGCTGGCGGGTTTGCCATGGCCGTCCGGGCCACGTATGTGATTTTCCGGCAGGCGGTCCCGGCTTCGTTCGCTGCTTGGCTGGCTGTCTTGCGTTGGGGGGGCCTCCACCTTGCCTCGTGGATTCAATGATGCAACCCGCCGTTCGCGCCCCGGTTCTTCTTCTTGTTTGGGACACCCGTCACGATGACCGATTTTTTGTCAAGCCCCACCGTTCCGGTTGAGCCCCGCCTGACCAGCCTCTCGCACGGTGGCGGCTGTGGCTGCAAGATCGCGCCCGGCGTGCTGAGCGAAATCCTCAAGGGCACGAGCGCCATGCCCATCCCCAAGGCGTTGCTGGCGGGCATCGAAACGGCAGACGATGCGGCCGTGTACCAGCTCAACGATGAGCAAGCCCTGATCGCGACCACCGATTTTTTCATGCCCATCGTCGACGATCCGTACCACTTCGGCCGCATTGCCGCAGCCAACGCCATCAGCGACGTTTACGCCATGGGGGGCACTCCCATCATGGCGCTGGCGCTGGTGGGCATGCCGGTGAACGTGTTGTCTACAGAGACCATTGCCAAGATTCTGGATGGTGGTCAGAGCATTTGCCGCGAGGCGGGCATTCCGATCGCAGGCGGGCACACCATCGACTCGGTCGAACCCATTTATGGCCTGGTGGTCATGGGCCTGATGCACCCCAAGCATGTGAAGAAGAACGCCGATGCCCGGGTCGGTGACCGCTTGATCCTGGGTAAGCCGCTGGGCGTGGGCGTGTTGTCGGCGGCGTTGAAAAAAGACGCTTTGTCGCCCGAGGGTTATGGGCAGATGATCGCCAACACGACCCAACTTAACACCCCAGGCCCCGATCTGTCCAAGCTCGAAGGCGTGCACGCGCTCACCGACATCACCGGTTTTGGGCTGGCGGGCCACACGCTGGAAATGGCGCGTGGCGCCAAGGCCGCAGTCCGCATCGAGATGGCCCGCGTGCCGTTGCTGCCGGGGGTGCGCGACCTCGTGGCCCAGGGCATGGTGACGGGTGCTTCCGGGCGCAATTGGGCGGCGTATGGCCACGAAGTGATGCTGGGCGCTGCCCTGCAGCCGGTGGACCAGGCTTTGCTGAGCGATCCGCAGACCAGCGGGGGCTTGCTGGTGGCCTGCTCGGCCGAATCGGTGGACGCCGTGTTGGCCATCTTTCAGCGCCATGGGTTTGCCGCCGCAGCCGAGGTGGGGGAAATCGTGGCCGCGGATTCGGACGGCGTGCGGTTGCAGGTGGTTTAATGCAAGCCCTGATCGGGGAGGTAGGCGGGCACGACCCGCGCCTCCTTCGTTTCGGGCAAAGTTTCACCGTGCTTTTTACCCGTTGAGCCCTCTATTGAGCTGTCACCATGCGATCCATTTCCTTTGTTGCGCTGACCGCACTCGGTTTGTCCTCCACGGCCCAGGCCAATGACTTTGCCTCCTGTACTTCGGTAGCGGAAGACGTTGCCCGGTTGGCCTGTTTTGATCAAAAGGCCAAACAATTCGCCGATCCGCTGGTGCTGCAGGCGCCACCGGTGTCGGTCCAGCCGATGGACGCCACAGCCGCGGCAGAGCCCGAGCCCGAGCCGCCAGTGGTATCAGCCGCCCAGCGTGCCGAGGCACAACCCAGCGAAATCACCCGTTTCTGGGATCTCGAACACGCCACGTCCCGCGACACCTTTGAACTCCGCGCCTACCGCCCTGTGGCGCTCAGCCTGACGGGTGGGACCCCGGTGAACCGGCTGCCGAGCAGCCCGACTGCGGACCACACCGCAGCCAACCCCACGGCCTACCAGCCTGGCGAGGTGAAGCTGAACCTCAGCGTGCGCACCAAACTGGTCAGCGGCATGCTGCGGCGCGGCGATGATCCGCTGCGCGATTCCCTCTGGTTTGGGTACACCCAGCAAAGCCATTGGCAACTGTTCAACAAGGGCCTCTCCCGGCCCTTTCGGAACACCGATCACGAGCCTGAGCTCACCTACGTATTTCCCCATTTCCTCAGCCTGCCCAGTGGCTGGACTTACCGCATGACGGGTGTCGGTTTGGTGCACCAGTCCAACGGCCAGACCTTGCCTTTGTCACGCAGCTGGAACCGCATCTACCTCATGGCAGCGGGTGACAAGATCGCGGACAACGGGGACCGCTTTACTTTGCAGGCGCGGGTGTGGACCCGTTTGAATGAAACCAATGGCAAGGACGACAACCCCGATATCAGCGACTACGTGGGACGGGGCGAATTGGAGGGGCGCTGGAGTTTTGACACTGGCGTGAGCACCGACAGCGTGCTGCATACCTTGGGCCTGAGCCTGCGCCACTCGCTGCGCAGCCAGGGCCGTGGGTCAGCCCGTCTGGAATACCTGCGCAGTGTGGGCAAAGCCGACAGCGGACTGCGGTTCCACACCCAGCTGTTTTACGGCTACGGTGACAGTTTGCTGGACTACAACGTCAAGCGCACCACGCTCACGGCCGGTCTGAGCCTGGTGGACTGGTAAGCAGCGCACCATGCAAGGATTGAACGCTCTGGAAACCCGTATCCCACCGCCGGTGGTGGCTTTGGTGCTGGCGTTTCTGATGTGGAACGGCTCGGTCTGGCTGGGTGCGGTTTCGCCACCCGCATGGCGTCTTGCCCTTGTGGCCGCATTGGTCGCCTTGGGGGCGGTTTGTGACCTGTCTGGTGTGTGGGCGTTTCACCGTGCGCGCACCACGGTGAATCCGATGAAGCCCGGCTCCGCGACGTCCCTCGTGACCGCTGGCATCTACCGCTGGACGCGCAACCCCATGTATGTGGGCATGGTGCTGTTTCTCACCGCCGGGGCTGTTTACCTCTGGTCGATTTGGGCTTTGCCTGGGCCGCTGGCCTTCGTGGTCTATATCAACCGGTTTCAGATCGGGCCCGAAGAACGGGTGATGCGGGCGCGTTTTGGCGAGGCTTATGAGGCCTACTGTCGGCGCGTTCGCCGGTGGATGTGAAACACAGCTGAAATCCACGGTCGGAAGGAGACACCCTTGAAAACACCGCGCATTCTTGCCTTTGACATTTTTGGTACCGTGGTCGATTGGCATGGCAGCATCGTGCGAGAAGTCGAGGTGCTGTACCCCGGCGTCGACGCCAATGCCCTGGCCCTGGCCTGGCGCGCTGGCTACGAACCGGCGATGCAACGGGTGCGTTCGGGCGAGCTGGGCTGGACGCGCATCCATGAGTTGCACCGCCTCATCCTCGACGGCATCTTGCCGGGCGTTGGTTTGGCGCACTTGAGCGAGGCCGAGCGGCAGCACCTCAACCGGGTCTGGCACCGGCTTGAGGCCTGGCCCGACACGGTCGCCGGCCTCACGCGGTTGAAGACCCGCTTCACCCTGTGCACGCTCTCCAACGGCAACATCGGATTGCTCACCAACATGGCCAAGCGGGCGGGGCTTCCCTGGGATTGCATTCTCTCGGCCGAGGTGTTCCGCGCTTACAAACCCGATCCCGCCACCTACCTGGGTGTGGCTCAGACCTTCGATGTGAACCCCGCCGAGGTGACGCTGGTCGCGACACACCAGGACGATCTGGACGCTGCCCGTGCTTGTGGGCTGACCACGGCCTACATCGAGCGACCGCTGGAGTTCGGGTCGTCGCGAGTGAAGGATGTGTCGCCCGATCCAGCCAATACCTGGCATGCCCGCGATCTGGTGCATCTGGCGGAGCAACTGATGGCGGTGTGACCGCGCGGTCGGGAGTCAATCCACGGGTGGCCCTGGCGGCTGACCCCCCAGTGCGTCGCGCAATTCGCGGGTGAGTGCGGCCAGCTGGTGGGCCTTGGGCTGGCCCAGCAGCGCGTCCATGAGCCGATCCATGTCGGCCCAGGCTTCGTACACCTTGCCCAGGGCATCGCATCCGCGTGCCGACAAGGTGAGCAGGTTGCCTCGGGTCGAGTCAGGGTTCCGCACCTTGTCGATCAAACCCGCTTCGATCAGACGGCTGCTCATGGTGCTCATGCTGGCGGCCGTGAGGTTGAAGGCGCGCGCCAGCGCCACCTGGGACACGGGCCCCATGCGGTCCATGGCGTCGAGCACCCGGGCCTGGCGCGGTGATATGCCCAGTCCGGTCAGGCGTGAGCGCAGGTGCTCTTCCAGCAAATGGCCGGAGTGCAAGTGGGCGTGAAACGCAAATCCTTGTTTTGGCATGGGTTTATTAGTATGCTAACTGCTGTTCGTGGTGTTGCAAGTCTGCGGGCTGCAACCGTGGGTTGTGCATGCGTTCATGCAGGCCTGTCAATGCAAGGTGATAAAGGAAAGAAGCTTGATGATTGTGAACACCTGGATGCGCTGGGCCATCTTGGCTGCATTGAGCTTTGCAGTCGCCGGGCCTGCAATGGCCCATAGCGAGAAGGACGCGCTGCAGGCCGTGGCCGAATTCTTCAAGCAGGCCACCGTGGTGGCCGGGCCAACGGCCGTGGATTGCACGCTGTCGGGTGGCACAAAAACCCGCTGTTTCTCCATCACCGTGAAACCCCGACCCGGCAACTACACACCCGGGCCATGGTGCCCGACCCAGGCCTCCGATGGGCCTGACAAGAGCGGCATCTGGCTCAAGGACGGCCAGGTGCTGGACGCCGACGGCACCTTCATGGGCAGCCTGCCCCAGCTCTACAAAGACAACAACTGGCAAATGGTCGATCCCAAGACCGGCAAGATCAAGGTCACCGACACCCGGGAAGCCTGTGACGCGGCAGCGCGGCCCGATGTGGACCCGAAGTACCGCAACTACTGTGTGCAATGCCTGCCCGAGTACCTGGAAGCGGACCACCAGACCTATGTGATTCCTCTGGAACCCCGGGCGCCGGCTCAATCCAGCGAAGGGCGCCTGTCAGGCGCGGGCGTGGCCTTCAATGGTGTGCGCCTCGATGGCCCCGCACCCGTTGACGCCATTCTGGGGGCTTACACGATTGCGCCGTTTGACGACTGCGGAGGGCATGTGAACCTGCACGCTGGATACCACTACCACGCCGTGACCGACTGCCTCAACAAGAGTGCCCCGACCGCCGCGCATGGCGCGCAGGTGGGCATGGCCCTCGATGGGCACACGATCTTTGCGCGCCTGACCGCCGATGAACAAGCCCCCACCGATCTGGACCGCTGCAATGGACACACGCTGGCCGGGCTGGGCTACCACTACCACGCGGGCGCCCCGGGCGGCAACTCGATCCTGGCTTGCCTGAGCGCTGAGGCGGGCTGCGCCCTGGAGGGCGATGCGCAGGCCTGCGATGCATCCAGGCAGCGCCGTCCACCACCGCCTGGTGGTGGTCCTCCTCCCCGCTGAGCACCTGTGGCCAGCCTGACTGTTTTCCCACTCCCAAACTGAAGGAATTTCCCATGATGTTACGAATCTCGATCATTTCGGCTGTACTTGTTTTGGCTGGCTGTGCCGGGCCACACGGCCAACACCCCCCCGTGGCGAAGAGGGCCCGAAAGGCATGGGCATGAAAGATATGGGGATGAAAAATATGGGGATGAAAGACAGGGGCATGAGCTTCTTCATCACCAGTGCCAACCCGGGCAAAGGTGCCGACCTCGGTGGTCTGGCGGGCGCCGATGCGTACTGCGCGTCTCTGGCACAAGCGGCCGGCGCGAAAGGCAAGACCTGGAAGGCCTACCTGTCTTCCACAAAAGAAAATGCCCGTGACCGCATCGGCAAAGGACCTTGGACGAATGCCAAGGGTGTGGTCGTGGCCACCAGCGTCGATGATTTGCACAGCGACCAAAACAAGCTGAGCAAAGAAAACACCGTCGATGAAAAAGGCATGGGGATCAACGGACGCGGTGATACGCCCAACCGCCACGATGTCATGACCGCTTCCAACGCCAACGGCATGCTGGAAGGCGGCACCTGCAACGACTGGACCAGCAGCGGCGAAGGCTCCATTCTGGTGGGCCACCACGACCGCGTGGGTGGCGGCGCAGCGCCCACCTCCTGGAATGCGGCACACCCTTCACGCGGTTGCGGCATGGAGGCCCTGAAGGCCACTGGCGGCGATGGCCTGTTCTACTGCTTCGCAGCCAACTGACGCCATCACAGCGGCCACATCGGGGCCGCGTCAAAGACACCCGATCGCTCCCTGCCGGAGCGGTGCGGGAAAGCGCTGATGGAAAACATCAGCGAACGCTTATATGATGGGCCGTCGTGTGTTTTACGCGCTTGTACGGAGTCCCCCTTGTTTATCCAGAATCTCAAACCAGCGCTGCTGGCGCTCGCGCTAACGCTGGTGGCTGCTGCGGCTCATGCCGACAACAAGGCCTTGGCCATTGATGAGATGGAAGCCTATCTGGAGTTTGTGGACTACGGCGGCGGCGTGATCTTTGCCGAGCAGATCCCAAAAGACGAATGGCCCAAGTTCATGGTCATTGATGCGCGCGATGCCGGCCAGTTTTCGAAGAACCACATCCCTGGCGCGGTCAACATGGACTGGCGGCGCGTGCTGGCCGAGCGCAGCCACATTCCCAAAGACCGGCCGGTGCTGATCTATTGCAACACCGGGTCGCTGTCGGCCCAGGCGGGTTTTGCCCTGCGTGTGGCCGGCTGGGACAACGTGCGCATCCTGCAAGGCGGTATGGAAGAGTGGGCCTTGAAAGGTGGCTTTGACGCCGCCAGTCGCGTTGCAACCCCCAGCAGTCGACATTGAGGAAAAGTGACAGTCCGGCCCGCCCTGCCCATGGTCGGTGGTGGGGCAGGGCGCTCAGCGCACCTGAACTTGCGCGAGTGCGGGCGCGATCAGATCGGATTTGCCCGTGATGTTGTCAACCCACTCCAGCTGCAGCCGGTAAGCTCCTGCAGGGGGTGAGAGGTAGGTCTCGGTCTGCCCGTTGGGGTAGTTGAGATCGGCACTGCCTTTGCCATTGAGCGCCACCACTGTGAGCTTGAAATGCCCAGTGTCGGGCTGCTGCTGAGACAAGTGCCCCACATTCAGCAACGACGCGTGGAACTGAACCCGGAACGGCGTGCGCAGCGGCTCACCCTCGGGCAGCATCAGGCTGATGCCCTTGCGCTGCAGGCTCTTGGGGTCGGTCGCGTTCTTTTTCGTGACCGTGATCGTGGTGGGTTTGCTGTACACAAAATGCGGCAAGTGCTTCTGGTTGGCCAGCAACATGCGCAGGGTGTAGGTGCCCGGCTCAAAGGTCAGCACCGTTTCCATCTGACCACCACCAAAGTGGATGTACTGGTCGTTGAAAGGCAGGGCTTCAGTGAAATTGAGGGGCAGTTCGCGGTTCACCAGCAGGTGGTGGTGGCCTGCCTTGCCGCTGGATGGCTTGGCCACAGGTGCGAGCCCCCAACCACCAGACAACCCGAATTTCAGCACAAACGGCGTCTCGATCTGGTCGCCATCCTGGATGTTGGTGAAATAGGCTTCCGACTTCAGGCGCGGTGTGGGCACATCCCAGGGGTGGATGTTGGAATGTGGCGCGGTCTGGGCATGTGCCAGCAGGGGCGCCAATGCTGCGGTGAAAGCGGCGGCGATGGCAAACGTTGCAACGCGACTGAAAAGCATGGGTCGGGGGGCCTTGAGCATTCGGGTTTGGAGAGTGCGAACAGCGTTGGATGTCATTGTCGCCGTTCAATGCCTTGGGGGGCTTACGGTTCGCGCAATTCAGCAAAATTGCTGAGCGAAGTTTTCATGGAATCGATCCAGTCGGGTATCGGCTTGGGTTCGTCCCGGGCGGCCAGTTTCAGTGTGAGGTTGACCGCCACGAACAGCAGCAACCACGCGGCGGCGGCAATTTCGAGCACAAAGAGCAGCGAAACCGTGCCATTCCATACGCGGGCAATGCCCAGAAAAGCGCAAAAGAACCACAGGCTGTTGGACAGCGACACACTGCCCGCCACCGTCGTCCATTCGCCCCGTGTCCACCGGGAGACAGGGCGCGAGCGCCCCAAGATGGGGAACACTTTGCGGTGCAGGACAAAGGCATTGACCGTCAGCAACGCCACCAGCACCAGTTTGGCTTGCAGTTTTTCATTGGCGAGGTAGTCGGGGTTGGCCTGTACCCCCAGGTAGACGATGGTGGCGCCTGTCAGGTACAGCAACGTGAGGGCGACGCTGATCATCAATGTTTCAAAGCGCTCTGGAGCGGGGATGACAACCCTGTAGCCCAGCGCTTTGGCGGCGAGGCGCAGATCGGTGATAACGATCGTGCCGATGGCCGCACAGGACGCGATAAGGTGAAGGTAAACAAGGATGGTCTTGAACATGTTTGTTTTTGGTACAAGTGGCCGCCAAGGTTGAGTATTTTATTGTTACTTTTGTAACTTTTCACTCCCAGTTGCCAATATAAGGGGAGTCCTGGCCAAGCTGGGTTGCCCGGCTGTTTTCTTTGTCTGCATGTGGCGCTGATCAAACACCCAGCGGCGTTGCGTCACATTTCGCTCGCTTCCCAGGGTTGATCGGCCCAGCAGCCATCCCTGAGCCCTACGCAAGCATCGAGCCAGGGCAGGCCTTTGCCCGTCGCAAGGTCGGTACATCCCTGGTGGTCGGGTGGAGCAAGCGGGCGGGCAGGTTTGTGGCTGTGCCCAGCCGTTGCCGCTGAGCCAAACGACGGGGTGCTTGGGCATTCACTCGCAGCCCGGGCAAACACGCAGCCTCTACAGCGCCGCATCAGGAAGACAGAGGGGAGCGAGAAAGAAAAGGGCGCGGTGCCAGCTCAAGCTCCGCAGTCGGGACAGCCGTCGCACGAGGGCCGAAACTCGATATGTTCGTCAGCGTCGCGTTGTGGTGGGCAATGACTTGTTGGGGGCCGATGGCATCGTTGCCAGCGGAGGTGTGGGCGTCGGAGACCAGGACCACGGGGTAGCCCAGCGCGAGTGCCCGCCGCGTGGTGGTGTCAACGCAAAACTCGGTGTGCATGCCGCAGATCACGAGCTGTGTGATTCCGCGTGATTGGAGCAACGCCTCCAGCTCGGTTCTCAGGAATGAATCGGGCGTTGTCTTTCGCACCCGAAGATCACCGGGGCTGACCTCCAGGCCACGTGCGAGCTGCCATGCGGGGCTGCCATGTTCGAGATAGCCAGCCTGGGATTCGTGCTGGATGAAAACGACCGGTGCCGCCGCAGCGCGGGCCTTGCGCGTGATCCGGTTGATTCGATCAATGGTGCCTGCGCAATCGTGGGCGGCTCCTTCGCCCTCGCAAAGACCTTGTTGCGTGTCGATTACAAGGACGGCAGTTGTCATGGGGCTCGAGCTGTTTTTGGGGCTGGCGTTCGGTATGAGGAGCCTGGCCTGTTTCTCAGAAATGGGCCCAGCCAATGGATGGCCTGGGGCTCAACGATGGCATGAGGGTACTTTGGCGTGCATTGCCCCGTGGCGGTGTGCCGCTTGCAAGGTGACTTCCAGCCCGCATTCGCTGGTACCGATCTTCACGCGGCAGACCGCATGTGCTTCGCCACAAAAGCCCGGTCGATCCGGTCTTTCCAGCGCCAGGCCCAGGCGCCTTCGGTGTGCCAGAGGCCGTAGCTCACGATGGCGTGGCCGGTGCCGCAAGAGAGCAAGTTGAGCGTATGGGTCGGTGGGCGGTGGGGCTTGAGGGCCTGGCCTTCGTGGTGGGCGAGCAGGTTGGTGGCCAGCGCAGGACCGGCGCGAACCGCGTAGACACCACTTTTGGGATGGGGGTGGTCTTCCCGGGTGGACACATCGCCCGCGGCGAACACGTTGGGGTGGCTGGGGCTTTGCTGGAATGCGTTGACCAGCACATGGCCTGCCTCAGACAAAGTGAGACCGCTGTCTTGTAGCCAGGGGGGCGCGTGGGTGCCGATCGCGAGCAGGGGCAGGTCGCAGGCGAGTTCGGCCCCGCTGCCGAGTTTGACCATACCGGGCGCGATGCCCACGCAGGTGTCGCGCAAAACGGTGATGCTCCGCCGCTTCAGCTGGCGCAGCACACGGCGGCGTACGCCGGGCCGGTAGTTGGCCGCGACACCGTCGCCGCCTGTGATGAGGGTGAAGCGCGCCCCCGAAATGCCCTGGGTGCGCAGGGCCTGTTCGGCGGCAAACACCAGCTCGATACCGGCCGCGCCCGCTCCGATCACAGCCATCGAGACAGGCTTGCTGCGCGCCAGCTCCAGGGCAGAGGGCCACAAGGTGGCGAACACTTCGATGGGGCGCACGATGAGGGCGTGGGTCGATGCCCCGGGCATGTCGAGTTCCAGCCGATCGCGGTCCACCACGGCACCGGTATCGATGGACAGCAGATGGTAAGGAATATCGGGCGGCAGGATGTCGTCAGGTGTCTGGCTGCGGGCCGAGGGGCTCAGGCGCACCCGTTGTTCGGTCGCATCGATGCCGCTGCAGCGCGCCTGAATCCATTTGGCGCCGGCTGCTTTGACCAGTGGCTCCAGCGGAATCTGACAGTCTTCGGCGATGTAGTGGCCCGCGACCAGACCGGGCGTCATGCCGCTGTAGGTCTGGTAGGGGTAGGGCGAGACCACGGTCACATCCAGATCGGCGGGCCGGTTTTGGGCCAGCTGGGCCAGCACATGCACATGGGCATGCCCGGCACCCAGGAGGACGAGTTTTTTGATACCGGTGGATCGCATGGGATCCGATATTAGCTGCCCGTGGTCGAAGGGCCTGCGAAATCGCTGGAAACGCCGACCGTGCAGATCTCATGGAACCCAGCGCAACCCTCGGATCCAGGCTGTGCTGTGGCTGGCGGTGTTGTCGCTGTCGGCGCCAATGACCACCTGGGTCACCGGGGGCAGATCGGAGCGGGGCGTCTCGGTGCCTTTGGGCAGTTCATCGGCAAAGAGGGTGGCGAAATCCTGTCCGACGTCGCGCGATTCGCTCACCCAGCGCGACAACGGAGCGCTGCGCCCCTGCAGGCTGATGAAACGCACGCGTCGCGTATACGGATTCACGCCCTGGCGCAGTGCGGGCCCAGCGCTGTCCCAGACGTAGCACAAAGTGGCCGCGGGCAGCGGCTCGCCGCTCACGCTGCGTGCGATTCGCAGCACGGTGCGGTCAACGAACGGGATGCTGTCCAGAGGCAGGTCGAACATCACGCAGACCTTGAGGGCCGCGTCGTCACCGGACTTGGCGAGCAGATCGGCCGAGCCCTTGCCCCCCGACAGCGGCTCGTCGAGGCGCCAGCGCCATTGCAGCTGGGAGGGCACGCTGCCGCGCCAGGGGTGCACCCAGGTGCCGTAGGAAGATTCGGTGGTGACCTTGAGCGCGGCTTGCTGGTCCACGTTGCCCGCTTCGAAGCGGGTGGGCGGCAAGTCGGCCTGTTTTTTGGGGAAGCCAACAAACCGCCAGACGGGTGAGAGCTCGCCGTCGGGTTGAACCAAGGGTGCGAGCTGAGGAGCTTTGACGACTTGGGCTTGGGCGAGACCCCAGCCCAGCGCACACAACAGCCCGCTGAGGGTGCTGATGGCGGTGACGACAACCCGATGCGGTTTCATCGGCCGGCGTCGTTGAGCGACCAGTCGTAGTCGAGGTAACTGACCTGCAGGCTCCTGGCGCGCAGGCTGGCCTGCTCGTCGGCCTGGTCGGTGAGCTGCTCAGCATAAGCGGCGAACACGTCTTCAACTTGCTTGAAGCCGCGGTAGCCGCTGTTGAAATCTTCCTTGAACCATTTGAAGATTGAGCTCACCTCAAGCTGGTCACCTTTTACGCGGTTGCGGGTGCGGTCGCCCATGAAGCGGCGCATGCCGTCTTCAAGCTGGGCTTCCAGTTTGCTGGCGGTGAAGGCTTCGTCGCGCAGTGCTGGGCACCCGATGCTGGCGCAGTTGACCGCTGCGTGAACCCGGGGCTCTTTGTAGACAGGGCGCAGCTGTTCGTGCTCGATCCAGTCGAGGTGGCGCTCGGCGCCCAGGAGCGTGAAAAACTCCTTTTTCCAGGCCGACTGGAAAACCGACCCCAGGTCCTTGATCGATTTCAGGTTGGGGTATTTGGTGAGAATCAGCTCAACGGTGTAGGCGTTGTAGGCGTTGATCAGGAAAGCCATCCGCTGTGGTTTGTTCCAGCCATCAAATGCCGCCTTGGGCACGGCGCTCATGCTGGTGAGCACTTCCTTGAGCGCCGCTCGGTCGGCCGCGAAACCCTTGTAGTTCACACGCGACTGTTTGCCGTCGGGCAGCCAGCGCACATGTTTTTTCACCAGGGTATTCCAGCTGGCGTACTGGTGGTCAAACGCGGTTTGGGCGAAAGCACCCAGCGGCAGCAGCGTCGCGCCGGCCAGGGCGGCCAGCAGTTGCAAGGTGTGGCGACGGGGGTTCATGCGTTGTTCTCTCATGGAGGGGTTGGAGTGGCTGCGGGCAGGCGAGTTCAACCGCGGCGCCAGTCGTGGAATTTTTTGACCCACATCAGCAGCTTCTCGGGCTGGTGGGCGCGTTTCCAGTCGCCTGCGGCGTACTTGTTGGCCTCGGACATGGTGGGGTAGGTGTGGATGGTGCCCAGGATCTTGTTCAGGCCCATGCCGTGTTTCATGGCGAGCACGTATTCGGCCAGCAAGTCGCCAGCGTGGCTGCCCACAATGGTCACGCCCAGGATCTTGTCTTTGCCCGGCACGGTCAGCACCTTGACGAAACCTTGGGTTTCGCTGTCGGCGATGGCGCGGTCGAGATCGTCCATGCCGTATTTGGTGACTTCATAAGGAATGTTCTTTTCCTTGGCTTCCAGTTCGTTGAGGCCCACGCGGGCGACTTCGGGATCGATAAAGGTGGCCCAGGGGATTACCGAGTAGTCGACCTTGAATTTCTTGAAGTCGCCAAACAGCGCATTGACCGCCGCATACCAGGCCTGGTGAGAGGCCACGTGGGTGAACTGGTAGGGGCCCGCCACATCGCCTGCGGCGAAGATGTTGGGGTACAGCGTTTCCAGGTATTCGTTGGTTTCCACCGTGCGGTTGGTGGGCACGCCGATGTCTTCCAGACCGTAGCCGGTGAGGCGGGCACTGCGGCCCACGGCGCACAGCAGCTGGTCATACACAATGCGTTGCTCGGCGCCCTGGAATTCCACGATCAACGTTTTTTCGCCGTCGATGATTTCGCAGCGCAGGGCCTTGTGGCCCACGCGCACATCCACGCCGTCAGCCTCCAGCGCTTTCTTCGCCAGCTCGCTCACTTCTTCGTCTTCCCGCGCCATGATGCGTGGGCCCATTTCAACCTGGGTCACGGCCGAGCCCAGGCGGGCAAAGCTTTGAGCCAATTCGGAACCAATGGGGCCACCGCCGAGCACCACCAGGCGTTTGGGCACTTCGTCGAGCTTGGCGAATTCGTCCCACAGCGTGTCGCTGGTCACGTAGCCCACGTCTTCCAGACCGGGCAGTGGTGGCACAAAGGGGCGGGCGCCAGCGGCGATCACGATGCTGCGCGCGGTCAGGCGCTGGGTGCCGCCGTCGTTTAGCGCGATCTCCACCGTCCAGGGGTTCACCAGCTTGGCGTAGCCCTGCAAAACCTCCACACCCAGTTCGGTGTAGCGCTCCACGCTGTCGTGGGGCTCGATGGCTTTGATCACATCGTGAATGCGCTGCATGACCGCCTTGAAGCTGAAGGTGGGTGTGGTGTTCGACAGACCGTACTGTTCGCCGTGGCGCATCTGGCTGGCCAGCTTGGCGCTTTTGATCAAGGCTTTGCTGGGCACGCAGCCGTAGTTCAGGCAATCGCCCCCCATTTTGTGGACTTCGACCAGCGTCACCTTGGCCTTCACCGCGGCAGCGATGTAAGCCGAGACCAGACCGCCCGCACCACCACCGATCACGATCAGGTTGCGGTCAAAACTTTTGGGCTTTACGCTGTTCCAGCGCGCGAATACCTTGCGCTTTTTGACGGCCTCCACGATCTTGCGTGCGATCAGCGGGAACAGGCCCAGGAGCACGAAAGAGCCGATCAGACCGGGGCTGAGGATGCCTTTGAGGGAATCGATCTGGGCCAGTTGCGTGCCTGCGTTCACGTACACGATGGTGCCGGCCAGCATACCGATCTGGCTGACCCAGTAAAAAGTTCGAGCCTTCATCTTGGTCAATCCCATGACGAGGTTGATCACAAAGAACGGCACGAGCGGGATCAGGCGCAAGGTGAAGAGGTAGAAAGCACCGTCTTTTTCGATGCCCTTGTTGATCTCGGCCAACCGGTTGCCGAATTTGCTTTCGATGCTGCTGCGCAGTACAAAGCGCGACATCAGGAAAGCCAGCGTAGCGCCCATGCTCGAGGCAAACGACACGATCACAGTGCCCCAGCCCAGACCGAAGATCGCGCCACCGGCGAGGGTGATGATGGCTGCGCCCGGGAGCGACAAGGCTGTGGCGACGACGTACAACAGGAAGTAGACCGCTGCCACCCTCAGGGGCTGGTTGGCATAGAGCTCGACAAAAGCGGCCTGGCTTTCTTTGATGTAGTCGAGGGTCAGAAAGCGGCCCAGATCGAAGGCGAAGAAGGCCACGATGCCGAGCACCACAGCGATCAAGAGTAAGAGTTTGCGAAGGTTCACGACCATTCCTTGTGATTTGTTGTGATTGAGTCGCCTCAGATCGCTGATCCTTACACAGTCATGGCGCATCAGCGCAGGAAGATCCTTATGCCGTCCAGAGTGACCCCCCTTGTTTTCAATGTACCGAGACCCTGTCAAAGGGCTGCGGGAGGGCTCCCATGAGGGCCTGGCTGGGCCGGGCTTTGGCGGCCTACCTGGGCACGCCCGGGCGAACTGTCGCGATCGGCTTCCCCACCGATATCGGCCGCCTGCGCTCTGCCTTGATACCCGGAGATGTGATCCTGGTGGAGGGCACCTCGCGCGTCAGCACGGCCATCAAATACCTCACCCAGTCCACGTGGTCGCACGCGGCGCTGTTTGTGGGCGACCTGCCTTGGCAAACGGCCGATGGCGAGACGCCTTGTGTGGTGGAAGCGGATATCAGCGATGGCGTGCGCGCGGTGTCTTTGGAGCTGTTTCGGCACCACGCCTGCCGGGTCGGTCGCCCCATGGGCATGGCGCCGGCCGATACCGAGGCGGTGTGCCGGTATGCGATTCAGCGGGTAGGGGAGTCGTATGACTTGAAAAACGTTGTGGATCTGGCGCGCTACCTTTTCCCTACGCCGCCGGTGCCGCTGGGCTGGCGCCGAAGAATGTTGTCACTGGGCAGCGGGGACCCGACCCGTGCCATTTGCTCCACGCTGATCGCCCAGGCTTTTCAGGCGGTGCAGTATCCGATCTTGCCGCGCATCGAAACACTGGATCTGAAAGACCCCACTTGCCTGCATTGTGTGCAGGAGATCCTGCATGTGCGCGACCACAGCCTTTTTGTACCGCGTGATTTTGATCTCTCGCCGTATTTTCAATTGGTCAAGCCTGGCCTGACCGAAGACTTCGATCACCGAGCCTTGCTTTGGGCCGACCGCGCAGGCACCATACTGACGGGCTCCTAGCCCATTCCCAGAAGAACTTCATTGAACGATCTGCTTCAGCACCTGCACCTTGCATTGACATCTGTGGACCATCCTCTGGCCCATTGCGCGTTGCAGCCGCTGGACGACACCGGTCTGGCCCACGACCATGTGCGCCTGCGGGGCAGCGGCTGGCTGGCGCGTGTACCCAAGCAAAGCCAGATGGGGCTGGATGCGGCGCACAACCTGGCTTACCAGCGCGGCTGTTTCGAGCGGGCAGCGCCCGGCCAGCACACCCCGCGGTTGCACAGCGTTCTGGCGCCGTCTGCCCATCTGCCGCGGGGGGCCTTGCTGGTGGAAGAGATCGTGGGCGTGCCGGCGCGCTTGCCAGCCGATTTGAGCGCTATTGTGTCAGCGCTGGCTTCGCTGCACGCCTTGCCCTTGCCGCCCGCTTCGATGCGGCCTCCCTTGCAGGATGCGGCCGATCCTTTGCAGGCCTTGCTGAAAGAAGTGGCTCAACAGGCCCAGTACTTGGCGTCGGCCCGGATTCCGGCCGCGGTGCAACTTGCCATCGAGGCGCAGCAATCCAGCTTGCGGACGGTGTGCGGCCGGGTGGCGCGGCCGCAGCGCCACCTCATTGCCTTTGACGGCCACCCGGGCAACTTCATCGTTCGGGCGGATGGCGTTGCTGTGCTGGTGGATCTGGAGAAATGCCGCTACAGCTACCCCGGCCTGGATCTGGCCCACGCCACGCTCTACACCTCAACCACCTGGGATGTGAAGAGCCATGCGGTGTTGAGCTTGAGCGAGGTTGTGGCGGCCTATGAGGCCTGGGGCCGAGTCATGGGGGCATCGGCGGCGGACGCCGTGGCATGGCATGTGCCTTTGCGCCGGGCCATGTGGCTTTGGTCGGTGAGTTGGTGTGCGAAATGGCGGGTGCTCTCGCGGGAGCAAAAAAAGGGCTCAACAGCGGGCGAAGACTGGTCTGCCGAGCGCAGCGACGCCGCGCTGGTCAACCATGTGCGCGACCGCGTGGACCACTATTTGAGCGCACCGGTGGTGGACCGCGTGCTGCACGAGCTTGATGCTCTGGAGCGAACATGGCAGACCTGAAGCTGGCGATCGTGGTGCCGGTGCTCAACGAGGCGATGACCTTGCCTGCTGCGCTGGCGGAACTTGAAGCACTTCGGGCCCATGGGGTGGTGGTCATTGTGGTGGATGGCGGCAGCTCGGATGCCACGGTGGCGGTGGCCGCCAAGGGTGCAGATGCCGTGTTGACGGCCCCTCGCGGGCGGGCCGCCCAGATGAACGCGGGGGCTTGCCACCCGTTGGCTCGCCGGGCGGATGTGCTGCTGTTTCTGCATGCCGACACCCGTTTGCCCGCCAACGCCCATGTGCTCGTGGCCAAGGCCCTTGAGGGCGGGGCGGACTGGGGCCGTTTTGATGTGCGGATCGATGGGCGCCACCCCTTGCTGCCCATGGTGGCCGCGTTCATGAACTGGCGTTCACGAAAAACCCGCATCGCCACCGGCGATCAGGCCCTGTTTGTGCGGCGCACCGTGTGGGCGTCGCTTGGCGGCTTTGC
The DNA here is from genome assembly GCF_004795855.1 of Hydrogenophaga sp. PAMC20947. Lineage (NCBI taxonomy): Bacteria > Pseudomonadati > Pseudomonadota > Betaproteobacteria > Burkholderiales > Comamonadaceae > Hydrogenophaga > Hydrogenophaga sp. PAMC20947. Next base: position 2,548,130 of record NZ_CP039252.1, on the reverse strand, counting down.
ACCGATTCCGTTGATGGAAGACGTGGAGCTCAGCGCCCGTTTGCGGGCGGTGTCGGAGCCGGCGAACATCGCGCAACCGGTGCACACGGCCGGGCGGCGCTGGGATGAGCGCGGATTCTGGCGCACGGTGCTGATGATGTGGCGCTTGCGCGCGGCCTATGCGCTAGGGCGTGATCCGACCGCGCTGGCCCGGCGGTATGGCTATGCGCCCCGCGCCCCGTCTGCGGTGGCCATCATGGCCAAAGCACCCCTGCCCGGGCTGGCCAAAACCCGTCTCGCGCCCGTGCTGGGCGACGCGGGCGCGGCGCGGGCCCAGCGGCGTTTCATCCTGCGCACACTCACCACCGCGTGCCAGGCGAGCACCGGCCCTGTTACCTTGCATTGCACCCCACCCGCCCATCGGCTGTTTCACCTGTTGACCATGCGGTGGGGCGTGGCGTGTGTGGGTCAGGTGGACGGTGACATCGGGTGCCGCATGCGCGCCGTGATGGCGGAGCATTTCGCCCAGGCCGCCGCGCCGCCTTTGCTGATCGTGGGCACCGATTGCCCCGTGTTGACCCCGGCCATATTGCAGACCTGTGCCGATACGTTGGTGAACCACGATGCCGTGTTGATCCCGGCAGAAGACGGGGGCTATGTGCTGATCGGTTTGCGCAAGCGATTGCCGCAGGTGTTCGAAGCTGTCGACTGGAGCACGCCGCGCGTGATGGGCCAGACGCGGGAGCGGCTCAAGGCGCAGGGGGTGTCCTGGCGCGAATTGCCCGCTTTGTGGGATGTGGACGATCCGGTGGACTGGGAACGCTGGCAGGCGCTGCTCAAGGATGTCAGCGACGGCCGCGTTGCTTGACGTTGCAGGGTGTTTGAGATGATTTGGGCGCATGAAAATTAGAGGCAGGAGCCACCGGATGTTTTGACCCAATCGGTGGTGGCCCGGCAAGTCTTGCGCTAACGTTGCGGTATGACAAATGACGCATATCGGACCGAATCCCCTGTTTGGCATGCTGTGCCCACCGATCAGGTGTTGCAGAGCCTGGCGAGCGATGCTCAGGGCCTGAGCGCCGGTGAGGTGCAAGCGCGGTTGGATCGCCATGGACCCAACCGCCTGCCGGCTGCCCCGCCGCGTCCCTGGTGGCGCCGGTTGCTGGCGCAGTTTCACAACCTGCTGATCTATGTGTTGCTCGCTGCGGCTCTGATCACCTTGTGGCTGGGGCATTATCTCGACACGGCGGTGATCGTGGGCGTGGTCGTGATCAACGCCATCATGGGGCTGGTGCAAGAGGGCAAAGCACAGCGCGCGTTGGAGGCCGTTCGCGCCATGCTGGCCAGTCACGCCACGGTGGTGCGGCAGGGTCTGCGCCAGGAAGTGGATGCGGGTGAACTGGTGCCCGGTGACGTGGTGCTGCTGGAGTCAGGAACCCGGGTCCCCGCCGACCTGCGCCTGCTGCGCAGCAAAAATCTGGCCATCGATGAGGCGGCGCTCACCGGCGAGTCTGTGCCTTCGGGCAAACAGGCCGATGCGGTGGCGCACGGCGCTGCACTGGGCGACCGGGCATGCATGGCCTACGCAGGCACGGTTGTCACGGTGGGCCAGGCCAGCGGTGTGGTGGTGGCCACTGCGCGCGATACCGAGATCGGGAAAATCGGCGCCATGGTGGCCGGCGTGGCCGAGTTGGTCACGCCACTGACGCAGCGGCTGGACCAGTTCGCCCGCCGCATCACGGGCTTCATCGTGGTGGTGGCGCTGTTCACTTTCGCCTATGGCGTCTGGTTCGGCGGTATGCCCGCTGCCGATATGTTTCTTGTGGTGGTGGGCCTGGCCGTGGCGGCGATCCCTGAGGGCCTGCCCGCAGTGGTCACCATCACGCTCGCCATTGGCACCAGCATCATGGCGCAGCACCGGGCGGTGGTGCGCCGGCTGCCGGCCGTCGAGGCCCTGGGCTCGGTGAGTGTGATCTGCACAGACAAAACCGGCACGCTGACCCGCAACGAGATGACAGCGGTGCGCGTGATGCTGTCCGACACCACGCTGGCGGTGAGTGGCGCCGGCTATGCGCCGCTGGGTGGCTTCGATGAAGCGGGCTCGGTGGTCGACCCGGCTGAACATGCAGGCCTGCAGCGCCTGGCCCGCTGTGCGCTGTTGTGCAACGACGCGCACCTGCACCACGACGGCACGGCCGAAGACAGCGCCAAAGCATGGACCCTGGCAGGCGATCCCACAGAGGGGGCTCTGCTCACTTTGGCGCTCAAAGCTGGGCTGGATCGGGAAGGCGCCGGCCTGGCCTTTCCGCGCCGGGACGAGATTCCGTTCGAATCCGAGCACCGCTACATGGCCACTTTGCACCACGATCACGAAGCTTGTGTGTTCGTTTTGCTCAAGGGTGCTCCGGAACGGGTGCTCGATCTGTGTGTGCAAGACACCGCGGGCGCGCCGCTCGACCGCAGGGCCTGGCAGGCTCAGGTCGATCAGGCCGCGCGAGATGGACAACGCGTGTTGGCGCTGGCCGAGTGTTCACTGCCGGGCGGTACCACTGCCCTGAGCATGGCCGACATCGTGCCCCGCTTTACCTTGCTCGGCCTGGTGGGGCTGATGGACCCGCCGCGCCCGGAGGCCGTGGCTGCGGTGGCCGAATGTCAGCGCGCTGGCATTCGCGTGGTCATGATCACCGGCGACCACGCGGTCACTGCTGCCGCCATTGGTCAGCAGCTGGGGCTGCAGGCCCAGCGGGCCATCACCGGTGAGGAAATTGATCACCTGGACGATGCGGCACTGAGCGAGCGGCTGGTGCAAACCGATGTGGTGGCCCGGGCCAGCCCGGCCCACAAGCTGCGCCTGGTGGCATCGCTGCAGGCGCAAGGCAAGCTGGTGGCCATGACGGGTGACGGGGTCAACGATGCGCCGGCCCTCAAAGCCGCCAATATTGGTGTTGCCATGGGTCTGCGGGGCACCGACGCCGCGCGCGAGGCCGCCGATCTGGTGCTCACCGACGACAACTTCGCCGCCATCGCCCACGCGGTTCGCGAAGGGCGAACCGTGTTCGACAACATCAAAAAATCCCTGTTGTTTGTGCTGCCCACCAACGGCGGCGAAGCCGGTGTGATCCTGCTGGCGGTGTTCGCTGGCTTGGCCATGCCCGTGACCGCCGCGCAGATTTTGTGGGTCAACATGGTCACCACGGTAACGCTGGCCATTGCGCTGGCGTTTGAGCCTGGCGAAGGCCAGCTGATGCAGCGCCCGCCCCGCGACCCGAACGAACCCCTCATCACGCGCCTGTTGTTCGCCCGAATTGCCTATGTGACGCTGCTGATGATCGTGGCCACCTACACGGTTTTCCATTGGGAAATGTCACGCGGCAGCTCCATCGAGGTGGCCCGCACCGCCGTGGTCAACATGCTGGTGGTGGGTGAGCTGGTGTACCTGTTCAACGTGCGCCATTTCACCGCCCATGCCCTGGCCTGGGAGACCCTCACGGGCAACCTGATCGCTTTTTGGGCCAGCGTGTCGCTGGTGGTGTTCCAGATGCTGTTCACCTATGCCTCCCCCATGCAGCAGCTGTTCGGCACCGCTGCGCTGGGGTGGTCTTCGTGGGCCATGATTCTGGGTCTGGCTAGCGTCAAGTTTCTGGCGGTGGAGGCCGAGAAATGGGTGCTGCGGCGGCAGGGCGTGCTGCGCATGTGAGGGCGTGCAGCACGCTGGCGCCAGCCGCCGCAAGCCCTCAGAGCGTTTCGTGGTGCCCCGTGCTGCCTCGCTTCCAGTAAGCCGAAGCACGCACGCGGGATTTGTCCAGCCCGAGCTGAGCGATCAACACCTCGCGCACAGCCACCATGGACGCCGCCTCGCCAGCGGCCCAGGCAAAGCCTTCGCCTGTGGGCAGGTTCAGGGCCGATACAGTCTTGGCGAGTGCGTCGATCGCCCCAGCGTCCACCCAATGGGTTTCAACCCTGGCCTGGCTCACGAAGGCTCGCCGGTCATCCGGGCTTGCCGTTTCGATCACGGCGATGGCCGTGGTGTCTGAGGGCAGTTCAGCCAACCGTCGGGTGATGGCGGGCAAGGCAGTTTCATCGCCCACGAGCAGGTGCCAGTCGAAGGCTGTGGGCACCACAAAAGAACCGCGTGGCCCGCCCACACCCACCTCGTCGCCGGGCTGGGCCTGCGCGGCCCATTCGGAGGCGCGGCCTTCGCCGTGCAGCAGGAACTCGATGTCCAGTGTTTGTGCCTGGGCATCGAACCGGCTGGGCGTGTAATCGCGCATGGTGGGGCGCTCAGTACCCGGTGGCAGGGCTGGGCCGTCGGGCCCGGCTTCGGGCAAGACCAGCGGGCCCCCGGGCTGTGCCGGCAGCATGAGCTTGATGTGATCGTCAAAGGAGGCGCTGACGAAGCCTTCCAGATCGGAGCCGATGAGCTGTACGCGCACAAAATGGGGGCTGGTGCGTTCAACGCGCTGCACCTGTAACCGGCGCACCTTCAGTGGATGGCGCAGGCGCTCGACTTCGAGGCTGGGCGGTGTGGCTGTGGTCATGGACGATGTGAATGATGGTTGATAATGTCTACTATTGTCGTTGATTTAGATGACACTATCAACCATATGGTTTTGAGGCATTGAAATGAAAAGCCGTTCTTCCAACACCGAGGTGCTGGATCGCATACACGCCCTCATGCACGCCCAGGGGCGCCACATACAGTTGGCTGTGAGTGCCGAAGGCAATGGGCTTGGCCCCATGGAAGTGCGGTGCCTGCGTCACATCGCCCACCACGAAGGTGCCACCCAGAGCGATCTGGTGTTGCAATCGGGCCGCGACAAAGCCCAGATTGCGCGCTTGGTCAAAGGCCTGATCGAGCGCGGGCTGGTTGAAAGCCAGCCCCATCCTGTCGATCGGCGCAGTCAGGTGCTGAATGCGACGGCTGAGGGCCTGGCCTTGCAGCGCAAGATGCAGGCACACCGTGTGCGCTTTGAGACGCAGTTACTGGCGGGGTTCAGTGCGAGCGAAATCGCGTCCCTGATTCATCTGCTCACGCGGCTGCAAACCAACGCCAGCCATGGTTGACGTTGTGTTGGCGGGTTCGGGCACTTGACGCAAGCCACCACGGCTTCTGGCAGACTGCAACGGTCAAATAGTCAGGTTGCCAAACATGCTTGAAGCCATTACACCCAGAGTCGCTTGGGCATTTATTTTTGTGTCGGGCGCGCTCGAAATCGCCTTCGCCGCAGCCATGCAGGCATCCCAAGGCTTCACCCGCCCGCTGCCCGCCGCACTGGCTTTTGCCTCTGGCGGTCTGAGCGTGTACCTGATGAGCCTGACGCTGGCAACCATCCCACTTGGAACTGCCTACGCCGTGTGGGCGGGTGTGGGGGCGGTGGGAACGGCGGCCCTGGGCATCTGGTGGCTGGGCGAAGCGGCGTCGCCAGCGAGGCTGCTGTGCATCGCGCTGGTCGTGGCCGGCATTGTGGGCTTGCAGCTGCTGGAAAACTGATGCGCGCTGCACCGTGGGGCGTCGGCATATTCGAACTTCTGTGCCAATCCAATGCCACCTGAACACAGGTGCGTTGCCATCAGGGCGCTGAATCTTGATCAAACAATGGAGTTCTGCCGTGGTGGTGTGTCTGCCTTTGCTGGCCTCTGCGCACGATGCCGAGCAAGCACCCCAGCGGTGGTCTTCGTTCAAAGACCCCAACAAATCGGTAGCCGCCTGCAAGATTCAAAGCCGGCTCATCCTCGAGCAGCTGGGCTTGGCGCGGCGGGCGGACAACGAGAACGGCATCTGTGGCGTGTTCAAGGGCATCCGCGTGGTGGTGAAATGCACGGGAAATGGGCCACATAGCGAGTTGTGGGTGGCGTTGGCTGGCGCCGACCGTGACTCGGTGGAGCTGATCCGCAACAAGATTCGGTCAGACATCCAGTATCCAGTGAGCGGCTGGCCAGACTGTGGATTTTGCTCCGGTCCCACGCGCCATCCCGCCGTCCGTTGTACATTCCACGCATGCGTGTCTGGCTTGCCCTGTTGTTGACCCTCTCGTTCGCCCTCCAGGGGTGGGCGGCGGTGCGGCCATCGGATGCCCCGTGTCCCATGTGCATGGAGATGCTTGAGGGCATGGCCATGCCAGGCGCTGCGGCTGTGCAGGCCGGCGACAACGACGATTGCTGCAATGACATGGCGAGCTACCTCGCCTCGGGCCAGCTCTGCAAAACGGGCCAGGACTGCCAGGCGCCGGCCACCGCCCTGCCGGTGGTGCAGCGCTCGATCACCCGCACGGTGGCGTCTCAGTCAGTCCCACTGGCGATGAGCCCTGCGGCTCCGTTGCCCGTTGTGAGCGCCGTCTGGCGTCCGCCCACTTCCCTCTGATCCCCGTTGAACGGTCCGTGGCCGCTGCCGAGTTGCAGTGCGCCCCGGTTTGCTGCACCGGCCGCCGGGCCGCTGCGCTGGATCAGGAGTGTTTTCATGTTGTCATTTTTGCCATCGGCACGGGTTGTGCTGGTCTGTGCTCTGTTGGGTGCGCCGTTGGCGTTCGCCGCATCGCCCCCGCTTCCTCCTGCTGACGCGCCTGCATTGGCCACGGCCAAAGCCAAAGCCGAAGCCGAAGCCGAAGCCGAAGTTGAAGTTGAAGTTGAAGTTGAAGTTGAAGTTGAAGTTGAAGTTGAAGTTGAAGTTGAAGTTGAAGTTGAAGCCCAACTCAACACAGACGTTGAAGTCGTCAAACCTCTGGATCTTGCGTTCGCGATGCAGCAGGCCGAGCAACGCTCGCAGGCGCTGGAAGCTTCATCGCTGATGGCCGCTGCAGCGCAGGCCAGGGCGGTGGGCGCGGGCCAGCGACCAGACCCGATGCTGCGCCTGGGGCTGGACAACGTGCCAGTGGAAGGGGGAGGGTCCCGGCGTTTCACCCGCGAGCCCACGACCGCCCGCAGCATCGCGCTTTCCCAAACTTTGACCGGTGCAGCGAAGCGCGCAGCGCGCAGCGAGCGGTATACCCAGGAAGCCCATCTCGCCCTCAGCCGCCGCGCCGCGCAGCGCAGCGAACTGCGGCGATCGGTGGCGCTGGTCTGGTGGCGTGTGCGCGCCGAAGAGCAGCGCCTGGCGCTGCTCGCAGCCCAAAAAGATGAAGCCGGTTTGACGGTCGCGGCCGCCGAGGCAGCCTACCGCGCAGGCCGGGGTGCCCAAGTCGACGTGTTCATGGCGCGCAGTGCCGTCGTGGCCCTGCAAGACCTGCAACTGGCCACGCAGGCCCGCCTTGACGGCGCGCGCACCGAACTGCGCCGCTGGGTGGGTGCGGCGGCAGACCGGCCTCTGGCGGCGGCTCCCGCGCTGACCTTGCCCCCGCTCGGAGACAGGGCTGCGGCCTGGGAGGCCAACGATCCGCTGCTGCTGGCCGCTGGCGCACGCGAAGCCACCAGCAGCGCCCAGGCCGCACAGGCACGCGAAGAACGTTCCGCCGACTGGAGCGTGGATGTGCGCTACGCGCAGCTCGGCTCCAGCTTTGACAACAAGCTTTCGGTGGGGTTTTCCGTGCCGTTGCAGTGGAACGCGGCCAAGCGGCAAGACCGCGAGTGGGTTGCCCGCCTGGCCGAGGCCGATCAGGCCCAGGCCGAAGCCGAAGAAATTCGCCGCGCGCGGCGGGCCGATGTGGAACGCTGGGAGCAGGGCTGGTCAGCGGGCCTGCAGCGCCTGACCTGGCTCGACCGCGAGCGCCTGCCCCTGGTGCAGGCCCGTGGACAAGCCGCGCTGGGCGCCTACCGCGCGGGCAGCGGCCCGCTGCAGGCCGTGCTCGATGCGCGGCAGGCCGGGCTGGCCCTGCAGCTGGAGCGCGTGCAACTTGAACTCGACACCGCGTCCGACTGGGCGCGCCTGAACACCCTGAACAACCCCGAAGAGGTCACCCCATGAGCCGCCCGTTGCATAAAACTCTCTTGTGGGCAATGGCCGCCGTGGTCGTGGTGAGCGCCGTGGGTGGCGGTGCCTGGTGGCTGGGCATGAACCAGGGCATGGCCATGATGGCCGCGCCCGAAGCGGTGGGCCAGGCCCCGCAGGACCCGAGCCAATGGAGCATTCCCCAGGGCGAGGAAGCGACGCGCCGCCACATCCGTGACGGTATCCAGGCCGGTGACACCGATCCCGCCACCGGGCGCACCGTGCTCAACTACCACGACCCCATGGTGCCTGGTAAAAACTTCGACGCTCCGGCCAAATCGCCCTTCATGGACATGATGCTGGTGCCGCGTTACGCCGGCGAGGCGGGTGCCGACACAGGCACCCTCTCGGTGAGCCCGCGCATCCAGCAGAACCTGGGCCTGCGCACGGCCTTGGTCACCGAGGGGGTCTTGACCACCGAGGTCAGCGCCACGGGAGCCGTGGTCTGGAACGAGCGCGATCAGGTGTTGCTGCAAGCGCGCGCGACTGGTTTCGTGGAGAAGCTCCACGTGCGCGCCGTGCTGGACCGGGTGGCCAAAGGAGCGCCGGTGGCCGAGCTGTATGTGCCCAGCTGGATCGCCGCGCAGGAGGAGTACCTGGCCGTGGCGCGCATGCAGGGCGCTGATCTTGAGCCCCTTCGGCAAGCGGCGCGCCAGCGCATGCTGCTCGCAGGCATGAGCGAAGCGCAGGTGCAAAGCGTTGTGAGCCGTGGGCAGTTGCAGCCGCGTTTCACGGTCTATGCCCCCATGGCCGGCACCGTGACCGAGCTGATGCTGCGCGAGGGCGCCACGGTGATGGCGGGCGCCACGCTGTTGCGTGTGCAAGGCACCGACACGGTCTGGGCCGAAGGTGAGGTGCCCGAGAGCCAGGCGGCACTGCTCAAAGTTGGCATCCGCGTGCAGGCCACCAGCCCGGCCGCACCGGGCGAAACCTTTGAGGGTGAAGTGCAGGCGCTGCTGCCCGAGGTCAACACCGTCACGCGAACGCTCAAGGCGCGCATGGTCTTGCGCAACGCCCAAGGGCGGTTGGTTCCCGGCATGCTGGTGCAGATGCGCTTCGTGCGCCCCGCCAGTCAGCCGGTGTTGCTGGTGCCCAGTGATGCGGTGATCCGCACCGGGCGGCGCAGCGTGGTGATGGTGCTGGAAGACGCCGGGCGTTTCCGGCCGGTGGAGGTGCGCGCGGGCCAGGAAGCGGGCGGGCAAATCGAAATCGTGGCCGGGCTGCAAACGGGCCAGACCGTGGTGTTGTCGGGCAACTTCCTGATCGATTCGGAAGCCAGCTTGCGTGGCATGGAGGCACGGCTCAATGGCGGCGAAGCCAGCGGCCAGATGCCTGCGGCCATACCGAGCAAGCCTGAAACGGCGCTCGCCGCTGCGCCCGCTCAAAGGGCAGCATCGGTTGCCGCGCCGGTCCCATCGCCTGCCGCAGCACCATTGCCCGCAGCACCGCGCTACACCACCGATGCCGTGGTCAATGCTGTCGCGGGCGACACGGTGTCGCTCACCCACCCACCGATCCCTGCTTTGAAGTGGCCTCAGATGCAAATGGATTTTGGTCTGCCGCCGCCTGAGCAGTTGCCCCGAGGGCTGGGTGCAGGCAGCCAGGTGCGGATCGAGTTCCGCATGCGCGACGGTGATGTGCCGCAGATCACCCGCATCGATGTGGTCGCACCAGGGTCTGCCCAATGATCGCGCGCCTGATCCGCTGGAGCATTGCCAACCGCTTCCTGGTTTTGCTCGCCAGCCTGATGATCACCGCCTGGGGCACGGTGTCCATGTTGCGCACGCCGCTCGACGCGTTGCCCGACCTGTCGGACACACAGGTCATCATCCGCACCAGCTGGCCCGGGCAGGCGCCGCAGATTGTGGAAAACCAGGTGACCTACCCGCTCACCACCACCATGCTCTCGGTCCCCGGCACCAAGGCCGTGCGCGGCTTCTCCATGTTCGGCGACAGCTTCGTCTATGTGCTGTTTGATGACGGGGTCGATCTGTACTGGGCGCGCTCGCGCGTGCTGGAGTATTTGAACCAGGTGCAGTCGCGCCTGCCGACGGGCGCGAAATCGTCCATCGGGCCCGACGCCACAGGCGTGGGCTGGATCTACCAATACGCCCTGATCGACCGCACGGGGAAGCGCGATCTGGCCCAGCTGCGTTCGCTGCAAGACTGGTTCCTGCGATACGAGCTCAAGACCGTGCCCGATGTGGCCGAGGTGGCCAGCGTGGGCGGCATGGTGCGCCAGTACCAGATCGTGCTCGACCCCGACAAGCTCGCGGCTTACGGCATCACCCAGCGCATGGTGAGCGAGGCGGTTGGTCGCGGCAACCAGGAGGCGGGGGGCTCGGTGATCGAGCTGGGCGAGGCTGAATACGCGGTGCGTGCCAACGGCTACCTGAGTTCGCTCGATGATTTCCGTGCCATTCCGCTGATGAGCAGCCGCGCCGGTGTGGTGGTCACGCTGGGCGATGTGGCGCGCGTGCAGCTCGGCCCCGAGATGCGCCGCGGCATCGGTGAACTCAATGGCGAAGGCGAAGCGGCTGGCGGAGTGATTGTGATGCGGTCGGGCAAGAACGCGCTGGACACCATTGCGGCCGTCAAGCTCAAGCTGGCCGAGTTGCAAAAGGGGCTGCCGCAGGGTGTGGAGATCGTCCCCGTGTACGACCGCTCCAGCCTCATCAAGCGAGCAGTCAACAACCTGGGCTTCAAACTGCTGGAAGAATTTCTGGTGGTGGCGCTGGTGTGTGCGGCGTTTCTGTTCCACCTGCGCAGTGCGCTGGTGGCTATTGTGTCGTTGCCCATGGGCATTCTCGCGGCCTTCATCGTGATGCAGCAGCAGGGCGTGAATGCCAATGTGATGTCGCTTGGCGGCATTGCCATTGCCATTGGCGCCATGGTGGATGCGGCGGTGGTCATGATTGAAAACGCCCACAAACACCTGGAGCGCTGGGCGCATGACCACCCGGGCGACACGCTGGCCGGCGAGACGCGCTGGCGGGTGGTGGGCGAAGCCGCGGCCGAGGTGGGCCCCGCCCTGTTTTTCTCGCTGCTCATCATCACCTTGAGCTTCGTGCCGGTGTTCACGCTGGAAGCGCAGGAAGGGCGGTTGTTTTCTCCGCTGGCCTACACCAAGACCTACGCAATGGCCGCCGCCGCCGGTTTGTCGGTCACGCTGGTTCCGGTGCTCATGGGTTACCTGATCCGCGGGCGCATTCCCAGCGAAACGGCCAACCCCCTCAACCGGGGGCTCATCGCCCTTTACCGCCCCTTGCTCAACGCTGTGTTGCGTGCGCCCCGCCTCACCCTGGTGGTGGCCGCCGTGCTGCTGGTCCTGAGCCTGTGGCCGCTGCAGCACGTGGGCAGCGAATTCATGCCGCCGCTGGACGAAGGAGATCTGCTCTACATGCCCACGGCCTTGCCGGGCCTGTCGGCGGGCAAAGCCGGTGAGCTGCTGCAGCAAACCGACCGCCTGATCAAGACCGTGCCCGAAGTGAAGAGCGTGTACGGCAAAGCCGGTCGGGCCGACAGTGCCACCGATCCGGCACCGCTGGAGATGTTTGAGACCACCATCCAGTTCAAGCCGCGCGAGGAATGGCGGCCTGGCATGACTCCCGACAAGCTGATCGAAGAGCTGGACCGCGCCGTGCGCGTGCCCGGGCTCTCCAACATCTGGGTGCCGCCCATCCGCAACCGCATCGACATGCTGGCCACGGGGATCAAGAGCCCGGTAGGCGTGAAGGTGGCCGGCCCCGATCTGGCCACCATCGACCGCCTGACTGCGCAGATCGAAGCCGCTGTGAAACCGGTGAGCGGCGTGAGCAGCGCGCTGGCCGAGCGCATGAGCGGTGGGCGCTACATCGATGTGGACATCCGCCGCGCCGACGCAGCGCGCTTCGGCCTCAACATCGCCGATGTGCAGGAGGTGATTTCAGGCGCCGTGGGGGGCATGAACATCGGAGAAACCGTGGAGGGCCTGCAGCGTTACCCCATCAACCTGCGGTACCCGCGCGAACTGCGCGATTCGGTGCCCAAGCTGCGGGCGCTGCCCTTGCTGGCCCCCAATGGCCAGCGCCTGGTTTTGTCCGATGTGGCCGATCTGCGCATCACCGATGGGCCGCCGATGTTGCGCAGCGAAAACGCGCGGCTGGCCGGCTTTGTGTATGTGGACATCCGCGGCCGCGACCTGCGCGGCGCCGTGCTCGACATGCAACGCGCGGTGGCCGAGCAGGTGGTGTTGCCGGCCGGGTATTCCGTGTCGTGGTCGGGGCAGTTTGAATACCTGGAGCGCGCCAGCGCCAAGCTCAAGCTGGTGGTGCCGTTCACGTTGCTCATCATCTTTGTGCTGCTCTACCTGACCTTCCGCAGCCTCGCAGAAGCCGCGCTCATCATGGCCACGCTGCCCTTTGCGCTGGTGGGCGGCATCTGGCTGCTGTGGGTGCTGGGGCACAACCTGTCGGTGGCCAGCGCGGTGGGTTTCATTGCGCTGGCAGGTGTGGCGGCCGAGTTCGGCGTGATCATGCTGCTCTACCTCAAGCAGGCTTGGCAGGCCCGCCTGGAGCAAGGAAAAGACAGCGAAGAAGACTTGCTCGACGCGATCCGCGAAGGCGCGGTGTTGCGGGTGCGGCCCAAAGCCATGACGGTTGCCGTGATCGTGGCCGGCCTGTTGCCGCTGTTTTGGGGCGGAGGCACGGGCAGCGAGGTGATGCAGCGCATCGCAGCGCCCATGGTGGGCGGCATGATCAGCGCGCCGCTGTTGTCGATGCTGGTGGTGCCGGCGGTGTATCTGTTGATGCGGCGGCGCAAACGCTGATGCGCGTAAAGGCGGCGGGGTCGTTTGAGGCGACCCCCGCCGAAGCCGCGCGGTCTGTGGTGCAATACGGGTCCCGCTGATCACAACGCCGCTCCCATTCGGGAAGGCCGCTGTGTCGGTCAAGCGGGCCGCCCCATGCCCAGGCATCGAACGGGCAGACCAAGAACATCCAGGAAATTCCGAGTGAAGCACACCAGGGCCGACGCGCGCCGCGAAGCGCGCGCCATCGCCATCATCGCCTTGCCCGTCATCGTGGCGCAGCTGCTGCAAATGGGCATGGGTGTGGCCGACACCCTGATGGCGGGCCGAATCAATGCACTGGCGCTGTCGGCTGTGGCCATGGGCGCGGCCATGTGGTTTTTCACCGTGATCGCCGGTCTCGGCCTGATGCTGGCTTTGACGCCCATCATTGCCCACCACGTGGGCGCCAACAACCACCCGTTGATCCGTGAAGAACTGCGCCAGGGCGTGTGGCTGGCACTGGCGCTGTCGGTTTTTCAGATGCTCACGTTGCTGGCCCTGTCGCTGCTCATGCCCTGGATCGGCATTGCGCCCGAGATCGTGAGTGAGACGCGCCAGTACCTGCTCTGGATTTTCTGGAGCCTGCCGCTCACCTGCCTCTACCTGGTGCCCCGGTTCCTCAACGAATCCATGGGCCACACCATGCCCATGCTCTGGACCCAGCTGATCATGTTGCCGGTGAACGTGCTGGGCAACTACCTGCTGATGTTCGGAAATTTCGGCTTTCCGAAAATGGGCGCATCGGGTGCGGCTCTTTCCACCGGCATCGCCCAGACCATTGGTTGCGTGGCGCTTTACGCTTACACCCTGCGCGCACCGCGTTACGCGCAGTATCAATTGCGCCAGCGCATGACCCGCCCCGACTGGGCCCACATCGCCACCATCGTGCGCATCGGCGTTCCGATCTCCATTGGCATGGCCATGGAATCGGGCATGTTCACCGCCACCGCTTTGCTCATGGGCCGTTTCGGCGTAGACACCGTGGCCGGTCACCAGATCGCCATCAACATCGCCTCGATCACCTTCATGATCCCGCTGGGCATTTCCATCGCGCTCACCGTGCGCGTGGGCCAGGCGCTGGGCTCGGGCGATCCGGTGGCCGCGCGCTACCGCGGGCGCCTGGGCATCGCGTTGTGCGGTGTCTTCATGCTGGTTTCCGCCTTCTTTCTGTGGCTCCTGCGCGAATCGCTGGCCAGCCTGTACACGCCCAACCCCGCCGTGATCACCCTGGCCGCCCAGTTTCTGGTCTACGCCGCCGTGTTCCAGCTGGTCGACGGCCTGCAGGTGGGTGCCATGGGCGTGTTGCGTGGGTATAAGGACACCAAGATTCCCATGCTCGTGACCGTGTTCGGCTACTGGGTGGTCGGCATGGGGCTCAGCCTGGCGCTCGGGGTGTTCGGCCCTATGGGGCCGGCTGGCTTGTGGGCGGGTCTGGTGGTGGGTTTGGCGGTGGCGGCGGTGATTCTGAATGTGCGTTTCTGGCGCTTGACGCGCCGGGTGCCCCTCAGCAACCCGTTGCTGAACTGAGTGGGCACCGTGCGCACAGGCGCGTACCTCGAACCTTAAATTTCCACGATCTCCAGCCGCCCGTTGGCCTGGGCCGCCGCCTCGGTATGGCCCGAGGAGGGCGCCGTGCACACCAGCAGGTGCCGGCCTTCTGGGCCGCCCAGTGCGCAGGCGTAGGCGTTTTGTGACGTGGTGACCGTGTCGGTGATCTGGCCGCCGGCCTCTACGCGAACCACCACCGGCGCCCTCGCATTTGCCACCCAGATGCCGCCCTGGGCGTCGGCACAGATGCCGTCGGGCGACACCTTCGCTGCCTTGAGCGAAGCCCACACCCGGCGGTTCGACAAGCTGCCGTCGGCTGCGCGATCGAATGCCGTCAGCTCCAGACCCAGGGTCTGGGCCACCACCAGCGTGCGGCCTCCGTCGAGCAATACCATGCCATTGGGGAACAGCACCTGCTCCGCCGCCACCGACGCCGTGCCGTCCGACTTCAGGTGGGCGAGCTTGCCCAGGAAGGGCGATGGGTCGGACTTGAGCGCGCCCAGCAGGTGTTCGATGCCGTGGGCCTGCAGATACCCATCCAGATCAAAACCGAAGTTGCCCACATAGGCATCGCCCTCGGGCGTGACCAGCATGTCGTTGGTGTGAAAGGTGGCGATGCCGGCCAGGTTTGCGTGCACGGCCAGGTCTTTGCCGGCAGCGCGGCGCAGCACCTTCCGCTGCGTCATGCCCACCACCAGCAGATCGCCATTGGGCAACCAGCCCAGGCCCGACGGCTGCTCGTCGCCCAGATTGAGTTCCGTGCGCACGTCGCCGCCCAGCCCCACCGAGCACACCTCGTGCGCATAAAAATCGCTGAACCAGAACCGGCCTTCGTGCCAGCGAGGGCCTTCGCAAAAGTAGCGTTGGTCGGCCAGGGTGGTGGACGTGTGTGTGGTCATTGTTGGTCTCCGTTGTTGGTGGGCGTGGCAGGCGCTTGGGTGGTGACAGCACCAGCGGTGCATCCTGCGCCTGGTCTGGCTGTTTTTCAGTCGGGCGGGCGACACCGGGGCCGCGTTCGGACGTCATCCACGGCCCTTGCTGTTCAGGTGGATGGCAAGCCTTGCAGCGGCTGCAACCGGCCCGTCGAAGCCGTGTTGACCCCACAGGCGCTTCCCCTGAAATAGGGCTGGGCATGCAGCTTCAAAACCGCAAGGCTTGACCCGCCTGGTTGGCTTGCGGTACAGCCCGCAGCCCGCACCTCCATCGGCCGCCATCGTCAGGGTAGGTTGCCCCATCGGGTCCTGGGTATTCTGGATGTGCCTACACGCAAACCGCGCACCCCCTGCGGTCATTTTCAGCACAGTCCCCAACCATCTGACCCCAAAAACTGAGCCTTTTCATTGAATGGGGTGGTGCGTAAACACCGCAACATGCATGGAGATGATTTCTTTACACGCCACCCGCGTGCCACTTCCATCCACTGGCCCCAGAGGCGAGCTTCCATGAACAAAATCCACCGCACCGTCTGGTCTGAGTCGCGCCAGGCGCATGTTGTTGCCCATGAAGGCGCCGCCACGCGCGGCATGCCGTCTTCCACACGCTCGGCCATCGCTTCGGCGGTGGTGGTCACGCTGGCTTCGATGGCATCTGCGCCTGCGATGGCGATCCCAGGATGCCCTGATGGGGCATACAGTGACAGTGACCGCATGTTTACGGTGAGTGGACTGACAAGCCAAACTTGCTTCATTGGCCCTGGTGAGAGCCTGACCGTTGATGGAACCGCATCAGCCAATGGCGCTATCGAATCTTCATGGATCGGCGTTGTTCTGCACGGTTCGACTGTTGACACTATCAACAACAGCGGTTCCATTTCAGGGGTCAGTGCCGGGATTTCTGCCGAATTAGCTACAGCCAATAGCATTGCCAACACTGGCTCCATTTCTGGGGGCATTGGGATCTTCGCACCTACAACCCTGACCAGCATGACCAACAGCGGCTTCATCACTGGAATCTATGAAGGGTTCCATGCTTCTGGCTCTACGATCAACAGCATCACCAACAGTGGCAGTGGCAAGATCTCCGGAAACGATTACGGCATCTACACTCAAAGCACACACATAACCAGTATCAATAACAGCGGGACCATCTCAGCGAACGCCAATGCTATTGCTGGTTTTTCGTCCAACATCGGAAGTATCACGAACAGCGGCACCATTTCTGGGGGCGGTTTCGGGATCTATGCTGCTGGTTCCAGCATCTCTGGCATCACCAACAGCGGCACCATCTCCGCGCAAAGTACAGGTATCGGGGTTAACTACAGCACCATCAACGACATCACCAACAGCGGCACCATCTCCGGGGTCCATCAAAGCATCTATGTTGATTCCGAGTCGTCTTTGCTCAGCATCACGATCGACGGCAACAGCACCGCCAAGTTCATTGGCACTGTGTTTGCAACGAACACGCCGGTCTCGATCGCCTCTGGGGCGACTTACACCTTGCGCGACACTGATGTTTTTTGGGTGAAGAGTTTCACCAACAACGGCACCGCGCAGTTCGCCGTCGAGGGCCCCAGAACTTTTTCCTTGGACCTGGTGAGCGATAACACCTTCGTCAACAACGGCACGCTGGCGGTTGCAGCAGGCACCACGGGCACCCTCACGGGCAACTACACGCAGTCCGCGGAGGGCGTCTTGCGCACCCACATCGCGGACGAAGGCACCTACGGCCAGTTGGTGGTAACCGGCACCGCCACCCTGCCGAGCAACGCCAAGATCGACGTGAATGTGGCGACCCCGGGCTTCGCCTTCAACAAGACCTCGTTCGACAACATCATCAGTGCGGGCACGCTGTTGGGTGGTGACACTTTCACGGTGACCGACAACTCGTTGCTGTTCGAATTTTCAGCGGTCAAAGACAACGACAACACGGTGGATTTGACGCTGGCTGCAGCGCCGACATCGTCCCCCGCACCGGCTCCAGCGCCGGATGCAGCCGCCGCTCCTGCTCCTGCTGCCAGCCGCTCCTTGGTGGAGCAGATCGTGCGCGATGCCGGCAACTCCCCGGCGCTTCCAGCGGCCCGTGTGCTCGGTCAACTCTTTGCCAACGACCCCACTGGGGCTGTTGCCCTGATGTTCGTCTCGTTGGGCAACAATGCCGCCGTCAACAACGCCGTGACCCAAACCCTGCCCTCGCCCAGCGGCGGCAACGTGGCGGCCGCCCATGCTGCGCTCGGTGGCATGAGCCTGGTGATCCGCGATCGCATCGCCCCCACGCAGGATCTCTCGGTCAAGCTGGGCCTGTCTTCGGGCGATGGTTTTTATGGTGATCAGAAGGTCTGGGTGAAACCCTTTGGCAGCTGGGCTGACCAAGGCGACCGCAGTGGCGCCTCCGGCTACAAAGCCAGCACCAGTGGCCTCGCCTTCGGTGCCGATGCCACCGTGTCGGACACCACGCGGCTGGGAGTCTCTTTGGCTTACGCAGCCGCCAACACCGATGGGAAGTCGAGCATCGCGCCCAACCGCACCAACGTCGATGTGTATCAGCTCATCGGTTACGGCAGCCACAGCCTGGACCCGGTCACCGACATCAACTTCCAGGCCGGCCTCGGCCAGAACAAGAACAAAGGTCAGCGCAGCATCAGCTTTGCGGGCACCACCGCCAGCGGCAGCTTCGACAGCCTGGTGGCCACGCTGGGCGGCGGCGTGAGCCGAAGCTTCAAGCTCGGCGAAGCCGCGGGCTTCACCCCCTCGTTGCAAGCGGATTACACCTGGATCAAAGACAGCGCCTACACCGAGCGCGGCGCCGGCGCGCTGAACCTGAACGTGGCCGGGCGCACCACCGAGGAATTGATTCTGGCCGCCGATGGCAAGCTCTCCCACCGCTACGCCTCGGGCACCTCGGTCACGGCCAACCTGGGGCTGGGCTACGACACTTTGAGCAAGCAAAGCAGCATCACCGCCGCCTTTGCCGGCGCCCCCGGGCTGGCCTTCACCACCCAGGGTATCGACCCGAGCCCGTGGCTGGTGCGCGGTGGCCTGGGCATTGCCACCCAGACGCAAAGCGGCATGGAAATATCGGCCCGCTACGACGTGGAATACCGTGAAGCCTTCCTCAACCAGACCGCCAGTGTCAAGCTGCGCTGGGCGTTTTGAGGATGCCCATTTGAGCTCGACAGCGCGGCGCCACCTCGGAGTTCGGGGCGCCGTGCGGCCCGGGCAGATGGTCGGGCAGGTCACAGGTCAAAAACGAGGTTGGTCGTGCGCATCCTGATCCCTTGGGCGCTGTCTGCTCTTTTGCTGGCGGGTTGCTCGGCCCTGCCGACCGCCAGCGAGCGGCAGGCGCACGCCACGGGTTTGGCTGCGAGCAAGGGCTGGTTGCCCAGCCACATCCCCGCTGGCAACTTCGATCTGATGGCCTATGCCCCGCCCAGCTTGGCGGCTTGGTGAGTTTGCAGCATCGCTCGCAGCCTGCGCCTTCATAGGGCGCCATCGCCGGGGTCTGTGGCTGCCTCCAGGTTTTCGTGCTTTTGGTGCGTGCATACACGCCAAACACGCACCACCTCAAGATTTTTTCAACCCGGGCGCAACCATCTGCCCCCGATAACTGCACCTTCTCATTGGATCGTTGGGTGCGCAAACACCGCAACATGCATGGAGCCCCGTTCTTTACACGCCAGCCGCGTGCCACTTCCATCCACTTGCCCCAGAGGCGAGCATCCATGAACAAAATCCACCGCACCGTCTGGTCTGAGTCGCGCCAGGCGCATGTTATTGCCCACGATGGCGCCGCCACGCGCGGCATGCCCTCTTCCACACGCTCGGCCATCGCTTCGGCGGTGGTGATCGCGCTGGCTTCGATGGCATCTAGCCCGGCGCTGGCGGGGTCAGGATGCAGTGTTGGCATCAACGACATGATCACGGTGAGTACACCAATATCTGTAATTTGCAAGCTTGGTGCAGGTCAGAGCCTCACCGTCGATGGAACCGGTGCGATCGAAGTGGCTAATTCCGCTGTTTCGTTAGACAGAGTGGCTATAGGTAGCATCACCAACGGCGGTACCATCTCTGGGACTTCCGAGACTTCTTCCGGCATTTTTGCGGTCGATGCGAGCATCACCAGCATCACCAACAGCGGCATCATCTCTGGGGGAGAAAGCAGCATCTATATTGCTGTTGGAGATGGGGCGACTTTGGGCAGCCTCACGATCGCCGGCAACGACACCGCCAAGTTCATTGGCAAGGTGTATGCACCGAATACGCCAGTGTCGATCGCCGCAGGGGCCACCTACACCATGAACGACGGGCAGTGGTTCACCGTCAGTGGATTTACCAATGCCGGCACGCTCAAAATCGGCGCGGGCAGCACCGCAAAGATCACCGGCGACTTCACCAACACCGGCACATTCAGCCCCGCTGTGAGCGATACGGCATTCGGCAAGCTAATTGTCAGCGGTACCGCCAACCTCGGCGGCACACTCGCCGTCGATGCCAGCACCATGACCGGCGCACAAACGCATGGCAACACACTCACCGACATCATCAAAGCTCATGTCGTGAGCGGCACTTTTGCCAACACCACCGACAACAGCGCCCTGTTCAACTTCACACCGGTGTACAAATCTGACAGCGTCGACTTGACGCTGGCTGCTGCACCTGCTGCACCTGCTGCTTCTTCCGCTGCATCGACGCCGGCACCAGTTGCGGCCCCCGCTCCAGCCCCAGCCCCAGCCCCAGCCCCAGCCCCAGCCCCAGCCCCCAGCTACACATTGGTGGAGCAGATCGTCCGCGGTGCCGGTAACTCGCCAGCGTACGAGGCTGCCAATGTGCTGGGGCGGGTGTTTGCCAGCGCCCCCAATGGTCCTCTCGCGCTCCAGTTCGTCTCGATCACCGACGATGCGGGTGTCAATCGCGCTGTGAGCCAAACCCAGCCCAACCCCAGTGCCAGCGTGGGCGCAGCCCACACAGCGAACGGCGCCACGGCTGGGGTCGTGCAAGACCGTATTGCCTTCAACCAGGACGCTTCTGTGAAGCTGGGTCTGGCTTCTGGCGATGCTTTCTACGGCGACAAAAATGTCTGGATGAAGCCCTTTGGCAGCTGGGCCGACCAAGACAACCGCAGCGGGGCCGCCGGCTTCAAAGCCAGCACCAGTGGCCTCGCCTTCGGTGCCGATGCCAAAGTGTCGGACAGCACGCGAGTGGGCGCCTCTTTTGCGTATGCAGCCGCCACCACCGATGGCACATCCAGCGTGGCGCCCAACAGCACCAAGGTCGATGTGTACCAGCTCATCGGCTACGGCAGCCACAGCCTGGATCCGGTCACCCACCTGAACTTCCAGGCCAGCCTTGGCCAGAACAAGAACAAGGGTCAGCGTCAGATCACTTTCGCGGGCACCACCGCCAGCGCCAGCTTCGACAGCCTGGTGGCCACGCTGGGCGCCGGGGTGGGCCGCAACGTCAAGCTCGCCGAAGGCACCAGCTTCACGCCCTCGGTGCGGGCAGACTACAGCTGGATCAAGGACAGCGCCTACACCGAGCGCGGCGCTGGCGCGCTGAACCTGAACGTGGCGGGCCGCACCACCGATGAGCTGATTCTTGCCGCCGATGGCAAGCTCTCCCACCGCTACGCCTCAGGCACCTCGGTCACGGCCAATCTGGGGCTGGGCTACGACGCCTTGAACCAGCAGCGCAGCCTCACATCCACCTATGCCGGCGCCCCCGGGCTGGCCTTCACCACCCAGGGCATCGACCCCAGCCCTTGGCTGGTGCGCGCGGGCCTGGGCATTGCCACCCAGCTACAAAACGGCGTGGAGCTCGCGGCCCGCTACGACGTGGAATACCGGGAAGACTTCCTTAACCAGACCGCCAGCGTCAAGCTGCGCTGGGCGTTTTGAGGGCGTGCTTGTGAGCACGGCCGCGCACCCAAAAGGCTGGGCGTGCGCATCCTGATCCCTTGGGCGCTGTCTGCCCTCTTGCTGGCGGGTTGCTCGACCCTGCCGTCCGCCAGCGAGCGGCAGGCGCACGCCATGGCGTTGGCTTCCAGCAAGGGCTGGCTGTCGAGTCACATTCCCGCTGGCGACTTCGATCTGGTGGCCTACGCCCCGCCCAGCTTGACTGCTGGCAAGCCATTGACGGTCTATATCGAAGGCGATGGATTTGCCTGGATATCAGGCACCCAACCGTCCACGGATCCCACCCCGCGCGACCCGCTGGCCTTGCGACTCGCCTTGGCGCAACCAGCAGGCCATGCCGTTTACCTGGCCCGACCCTGCCAGTATGTGAATGCCGCACAATCAGGCTGCGCTCAGCGTTACTGGACCGAGGCCCGCTTCGCCCCCGAGGTGATCCATGCAATGAACCTCGCCATCGATGACCTGAAACAACGCTTCAACGTCACAAAGCTGGTGTTGGTGGGCTATTCAGGCGGCGCAGCGGTCGCGGCGCTGGTCGCTGCACGCCGAACGGATGTAGCGCGGCTGATCACGGTCGCGGGCAATCTCGACCACCGGGCGTGGACGTCTTACCACCGTGTGCGAGCGCTGGATGTTTCTTTGAATGCCGCCGATAGCGCGACGTTGTCGGCAGACCTGCCGCAAACGCATTTCCTGGGAGGCCACGACAGGGTGATGCCACCCGCATTGGCCCGGAAGTGGCCCGTTGCCTTCACTGGACTGAACGCCAGCAACCTCCGGATCGTCGAGGATGCCGACCATGCGTGTTGCTGGGCCGATCGCTGGCCGGCGTTGCTGGGGATGGACTGAAAACCATGCCCTACAGCGATCTCATCGCAGTTTCGGCAGGTTGATGGTCTGCTCTAGCCTCTGCCCCGATTTGCGCAACTCGAGCGTGTCGATGCAGAGGCGGCAGCCGTGAAATACGTGGGAGGCAGTTTCAACGGCAAAATGAAACTCCACGTCTTCTGGGTGGCGAGCGTCAGCCGTGATACCACCGCCCCTCCATACGAAATCGGCAACCTGACAAAATATTTGGTGCCAGGCGAAACGCTCAAAGTTCGGTTGTGGGGTGGTCGCTCGCAGTGACTGTTTGTGGCCAGCAAACCGCGTCAGCAGACAACCGCAGATGCTCACGTCTCAACACGGTGGCTCTCACGGTCGGTCTTGCGGTCAATCCAGACTTCGCGCAAAAAGCTGCGCAAGGGTGGCGCATTCCAGGCTGAAGGGAAAAAACATGATCACCGGTGGCTGCCTTTGTGGCGCAATCAAATACAGCATTGACAGCCCGCTTCAGTGGGCGAGAAACTGCCATTGTTCTCTGTGTCGAAAAGCGACGGGTGCCGCTTTCGCAACCTGGGCCTATGTCGAGTCCAGCAACTTCCGGTGGGTTCAGGGCCAGGAGCAACTGGGCCAATACCAGTCCTCCCCAGAGGTCACGAGAACCTTCTGCAAAGTGTGTGGCTCCACGATGCAGTTTGTTGCCAAACAAGCGTTTCAAGGCGCCTTCGGTTTGGCATTGGGTACTGTCGACGGTGAGCCAGGCTGCAAGCCGATGCGCCACGTGATGGTTGGCTCAAAAGCGCCTTGGTTTGAGATCACCGATCGGTTGCCTCAGTCAAAGAATGAAGCCCCGAGTGAGTTGCTCAGTGCCTTCCCACATGGTGCCTGATGCCGATTCGCCCTCATCGCGAGAACTGCGTTATTTGGCCTTGCCGTGCCACGGCACTGTTTGCGGCCTCTTGCCTTGTTCTTGCGTTGCATTCAAACCGGCATGAAGGTAGGGCCAGGTCAAAAGCTGCGCACCCTTCACCGAAACCGCTGCCACCCCCACCCAATCCGCATCACGATGGTGATCGCACACAACACGGCAAACCCATAGGCGATCAGCGGGAAGGCTTCGGGCCAGAGGCACATGGCGCTCAGGGCGACGATGGTTTCGGTGGCTTCGGTCAAGCCACCCAGAAAATAAAAACTCTTGTCGGGAAATGCGGTGGATGCCATGCGGTTTTTCTCGGCCACGATGGCAAAGGCCAGGAAGCTGCTGGCGGTGCCGATGAAAGCGGCAAGCAAGACGGCAGCGGGCAGGGCGTTTTGCGCGGGGTTGGCTATGGCGAAAGCCAGTGGGATGCTGGCGTAAAACAGGAAGTCCAGCGTGATGTCGAGAAAACCGCCACGGTCGGTGGGTGTGGTTTCGCGGGCCACGGCGCCGTCGAGCCCGTCCATGAGGCGCGAGATCAGCAGCATCACCAGCCCGGCCATGTAGGACTCAAAGGCAATGGCCACGGCAGCGGCCATGCCGACCATGAAACCGATCACGGTGAGTGCGTCGGCGCCGATACCCACCGCGACCAAAGCGCGCGCGGCTTTCGTCAGCAGGGGTTTGATGGCGGTCTGGATGGCGCGGTCAAGCATGGTTCAACTCGATGACGAATGCCGGGTCGGCGATGTCGGCCGCGTCGTGGGTCACGAGCACGGCGGGGATGCCTTGGCGGCGGATGTGATCAAACACGAACCGGCGGAACTGGTCGCGCAGCGCGGCGTCGAGCTTGGAAAAGGGTTCGTCGAGCAGCAGCGCGCAAGGCTGGGCGAGCAGGGCGCGCATGAGAGCCACGCGGGCTCGCTGGCCGCCGGAGAGCGTGGCCGGGTCGCGCTCTCCGTAGTCGGCCAGCTCGGCGTCCAGCAAGGCCTGTTGTACTTTGGCCAGGCGCTGAGCGCGCGGGCCGGGTGGCACGGCGAAGAGCAGATTTTCTGCCACGGTCATGTGGGCGAACAGCAGCGGGTCTTGAAACAGCAGGCCGATGCAGCGCTGGGCGGTGGGCAGGTGGGTGACATCGTTGCCTTCCAGCGATACCGTGCCTTCAAAACGCAACGCCTGCCCGCCTTCGCTCACGCTGGCCAGCGTACCGGCGATGGCCGCGAGCACCGAGCTTTTGCCGCTGCCGCTGGCGCCCATGAGCGTGAGGATCTGGCCGGGCGCCACGTCGAAACGCAGGTTTCGCAGCAGTTCGCGCTGGGCGCTGCCGATGTGCTGGATTTGGATAGAGAGTGTCATGCGGTGGGAGTTTTGAACCGTCGGGGGCGGCCCATCCAGGCGGCGAGTGCAAACGCGAGCACGGGCAAGATGAATTGCAGGCCGGCGTAAGCGCTGGTGAGCGAGCGCTGGGCCCCGGCGGCCAGGGTGACGGCCTCGGTGGTCACAGTGCCGAAGCGCCCGGCGCCAATGTACAGGGTGGGCAGGTATTGGGTCACACTCACAGCAAACCCCACGGCGGCACTCGCCGCCAGAGAACGTCGAAGCAGCGGCCATTTCACCCGCAGCAAAAAGGCCCAAGGACCATGGCCCAGGCTGGCGCTCAGCTGCGCCGCGCGGGGATCAAAGCCCAGGTAGGCTGGCGAGAGCGCGAGCAATACATAGGGCAGCACCATCACCGTGTGCGCCAGCAACAGCCCGCTCCACTGGCCTTCCAGCCGGGTGTGCAGGGCCAGGCTGTACAGCCCCACCACCCACAACACCGCGGGCAAGACCAGCGGCAGGTAGAGCAGGGGGCGCAAGACGATGTCCCACCGGCGGGGGCTCAGCTCCAGCCAGGCCACACACCACACCACGGCCAGGCCGGTGGATGCCAGGGCCAAGGCCAGGGTGGTGCCTACCGTGTCGCGGCTGGCCCAGACGCTGGCCCACGCTTGCGTGGTGAGTGCTTCGGGCCACAACGCCGGAAAGGGCCAGACGCCGGCAAAGCTGCCCACGGACAGCGCCAGTAAAACAGCGGTATAGAGCCCGCCCAGCAGCCACAGGCCGATCAGACCGCCCGATGCGGTTTGGGCATCGCCGCGCCGCCCGCTGATGTTTCGGCGGCGGTGTTGAATGCCCCGCCAGCCCAGCGCGGCGACCAACACCGCCAGTGTCAACACGCCACCAGCCGCCGCGCCGCGGGCATTGATCGCCAGATCGGCGTCTTGCAGCCATTGCCAGGCCAGCACAGCCAGCGTGGGTGGCGATGCGGGGCCGATGACCAGCGCCATGTCAACCACCGTGAGCCCATAGGCCAATACCGCCAGCAGCGGCCAGAACAGGCGCGGCGCCAGCTGGGGCCATACCACGCGCCACCAGGCGCGGTTGGGCGCGTAACCGAGGGTTTGCGCGAGCGTGTGTTCGGCGCGCCAACGCTGGCGCACGTCATCGCGCTGCAGCTGGGTGGCGGCGGTCCAGAGCAGGAATGGAATTTCTTTTGCGGTCAACGCGAAGACCAGGCCCAGGCCCCACGGGTCTTGCGTGGTGGGCCAGGCGGGCGGCCATTCAAAGCCGGTGAGCCAGGGCGATAGCGAGCGCAGCAACCAGCCGCTGGGCGCGATCAGAAACACCAGGCCAATGGCGAACGCGGCATGGGGCGTGGCGAGCATCACCGGCACCCCGCGCAGCAACGCGCCCAGGCGCTGGCGCACAAAGCCTTGCGCCAGCAGCCAGGCGGTGATCCACCAGGCCAGCGCCGTCGAGCTCAGGCCGGTCCAGAGCGACAGGCCCAGCGCGGGCAACCATTGCCTGTCGCTCCACAGCGCGACCCAGGCCTGCGCGTCGAACAACGCGCCCAGCGACAAGACCGTTATGGCCAGCAGCGGACCGCCCGCAAGCAGGAGCAACAGCAAAGAAAAGGGCAGACGCAAGGCGATCATTCGGGCTCAAAAAATGCGGGCTGGCGGAGCGAAATGTCCCAACCCGGAACGCCGCGGAACCGGCTCCGCCGGGCCACCAGCGTTCCGGGTTGAGGGGGTGACGCGCGCAGCGCGGGGCGGGACGGGGCGGGGCGGCTAAGCGTACCGTCGAGTCCACTCCCGCTCCAGCGGATCAACCCAACCCGCGTGCGGTTCTGGCAGCGTGGGCGCGGCTTGGGCCACCTGCCCCGGCAATGGCTTGGCGGGGAACAACGCGCGGTCGGCGGCGGGCAGGCGCTTGAGATCGAGCACGGTCGGGTCGCCCCATTCGGCGATGTCGGCCTTGCGCGCCTGGGCTTTGGCCGAAAGCAGGAAGTTGGCCACCACTTGGGCGCCGGCTTTGCCGCGGGCGTTGTAGGGAATGGCGACGAAGTGCGTGTTGCCGATGGTGCCCTTGGCAAACTGCCAGCTCACCACCGAAGGGCTCAGGCGCTTGGCTGCGATTTCATTGGCCGGTTCGTTGGGGTTGAACGTCCAGGCCAGCAGCAACTCGCCGTCGGCCATCATCTGGCGAATGGCGGCAGGGGTTTGCGGAAACTGCTTGCCACCGCGCCAGAGGTGGGGGTGCAAAGCGTCTAGAAACGTCCAGAGGTTCGCGGTCTGTTGCGCAAAGGCTGCCGCGACGGGCGCCTTGGACAACAACGACACGTCGGACACATGTTCGATCAGCGCTTGTTTCACAAAGGTGGTGCCGGTGAAATCGGGCAGGCGCGGGTAGGTGATGCGACCTGGTTGGCTCCGCGCCAGCGCGAGCAGTTCGGCCATGTTTTGCGGCGGCTTGGGCAGGCGCTTGCCGTCGGCAAACAGGGTGAGTTGCGCCATGCCCCACGGGGATTCCATGCCCTCGGTGGGCACTGAAAAATCGTTGCGGGTGGTGGGTTTTCCAGCCACATCCACGTACTGAAAATTGGGCTGGGCTTCCGCAAAGGGGCCAAAGAGCAGTCCCTCACGTTTCAGGGTGGCAAAGTTTTCACCGTTGATCCAGACCAGATCCACGGTGCCTTCGGTCTCGCCGCGGCCGGCGGCCTTTTCCGCGCGCACGCGCTTGACCACATCGGCCGTGTCGGTGATCTTGACGTGCTCCAGCTTCACGCCGTGGCTGGTCATCACCTCAGCCGCCACCCATTGCAGGTAGGCGTTGGTGCGTTCGCTACCGGCCCAGGCGTTGAAAAATACCGTCTGACCGCGGGCGGCCTTTTCGATGTCTGCCCAAGCGGGCGCTGGCTTTTGCTGGGCCCATGCAACGGGCAGGGTGGCGGCGCCAGCGGCACCCAGCAGCAGGTGGCGACGGCTGACGGCAGCAGTGGTCAAGGAGGCGGTGGTCAAACTCAAGGTGAAACTCCTGAAAAAAAATGGGGTCAGCACTGGCCCAAACGGCGCTCGATGCGCGGTCGGATCCACATACAGTCGACGGTCCACTTGCCCAGCCCGTACAACACGAGTACCGCGAGCAACACGCCCCAGGTGATGTGCTGCTGGAGCGCGGCAGGCGCGATGTCAGACAGGCTGAGAACGGCAACGAAGTTGACCACACTCAGGCCCAGGGCAGAAAAACGGCCCACCAGTCCCAACACCAGCAAAACGGGCAACACCAGTTCGGCGCCTGTCCCCAGCACCGCGGCCACTTCGGGCGACAGCAGGGGCACTGTGTACGCCTCGGTGAATAGCAACAGGGTGATGTCCCAGTCGCGGATCTTGGTCAGGCCCGCCAGAAAAAACACCTGGGCCAGGTAAATGCGGGCGGAGAGTGCGGCCGCAGGCCGCAGGCCATCCAGCAGGCCGGTGATCAGCAGCCAGAGCGATTGGCCGCGGTGCAGCAAAGACGGTGGGTTCATGTCGGTTCTTTGAGGGACGGGTGGGGCACGTCGTGCACACCGGTGACCAGCCCTCGGGTGACGGCCTCGGTGAGCCAATGGGAAAAATCAAAGATCTCTGCATCGTCGAGCTCAACGGCCAGGGCGGCGCCCAGCGCCGTGGGCAGGTCCAGGCCCTGTTGCAAACCACTGAGCAAAGCGGCTTCAACCAAGGAGATCCGAGCCAGGCATGGGCGCAGCCGGTTGCGCCAGATCAGAACCGATTCAGCGGTGTTGGCTTTAAGCAAGCGCGCGGCCTCGGCCAGGCTGGGCTCCTGGAAACGATGCGACAAGACCAGGGTGGCCACGGGAAAGGCACTGTTGATCACGGTGGCGCCGGGGGCCAAAGTGAGCGATAGGCCACCCGCGTCGCCCGCGCTGAGCCGGGCAAAGCTGGCCGGGTCGGGCACGGCATCGGCCGCGCTGGCTGCGCCGTGACAGGCCCACTCGGTGCGGGCCACGTCGGGCAGGTAAGGCGCGTCGGCCAGGGCTTCTTTGCCCGCGAGAAACTCGGGCAGTGCACCGCCCCAACGGGTCAGGTCACCACAGGTGGGCGGATGGCGGTGCCAGAGATCGTGCGCCAGCGCGTTGAAGTTGTCGCGGCCCAGCATCATCTCGACCACCGGGTAGGCCGCGCGCAAGCTGCGCTCGGCCAGCGCATGGCCGTTGGCCCGGTAGGCCTGCAAGCCACGCGGGGCCAAGGTGTCTCGGGTGTCGAGCCGGGCTTGCAGTTCCGCCGCAGCGCCTGCCATCTGGCCTGGGGGTGCGATCAGGGCTTTCAGCAAAGCTTCCTGCTGGGCCATCAACGGGGAATGGGCGTTCGCGGTCATGCGGCGATCGCCTCAAGCACTGGGCGCGCGCCCAACGCCGCGCCAGACCATTCGCGGGCGCGGCTGGCCTCGTCGAGCAGCACGGACAGCGCAGGCACATCGGTGTCCCATTCGATCAAAGTAGGCACGGCGCCAAAACGCTGGATCGCATGGGCATACAGCTGCCAAACGGGCTCTTGAACCAGGCTCCCGTGGTCGTCGATCACGATGTCGCCGCAGTGAACATGGCCAGCGAGGTGCAACTCGGCCACGGAGCTGCGGGCGATGGCGTCCAGCCAATGCCGGCACGCCAGCAGCGGTTCGACCATGACGCCGCGCAGCTGGGCGTTGAGCGCATTGACATAAATGTTGTTCACGTCCACCAGCAGCCCGCAACCGGTGCGTTGTGCCAGGGCGTTGAGGAAAGCCGGTTCGTCCATATCGGCTTGCGGCCATTGCACATAGGCCGACAGGTTTTCCACGGCAATCGTGCGCTGGAGCCTTTCTTGCACCCGCTGCACGTTGGCGCACATCACGTTGAGCGCTTCAGCGCTCAATGGCACGGGCAACAGATCGGCAGCGTGCACCAGTTGGCCGGCCAGGGGTGCGCGGGCGAAGCTGGCGTGGTCGCTCACCCGGATCGGGTGCATGCGCTCCACCAGCTGGGCGAGTTGCTCCAGATGCCAGGTGTCGATGCCCATGGCCGAACCCAGTGAGAGGCCCACACCATGCAGGCTCACCGGGTAGGCTGCACGACCTTCGCGCAACACCGACAGGGCGGCACCCCCGTTGGCGAAAAAATTCTCGGAGTGGACTTCAATGAAGTCCAGTGCCGGCTGCTGTTCCAGCAGCTCGGCGTAGTGGGGGTGCCGCCAGCCAATGCCCACGGGCGCGGCCGCGGCCGCTGGCGCGTGGGGCAAAGGCGTGGAGAGCAACATGAAAGATCAGCCCTTCTTCATCATGTCGTCCTTTTTCATCCTGTCGCCTTTCTTCATCATGGTGTCCACCTTGGCTTCCTCCATGCTCATGCCGTTCATGGTCTTGCAGGTGCCGGCCGCCACATACTTCCATTCGCCTTTGGCATCGTCGACTTTGGACTGACCAGCGCAAGAATGCGTGCCCGCGAGGTTGGCGCAATCGTTCTGTCCAGCCTTGGCGATGCCGAAGCACTTTTCCTTCTCCGCGGCCTGGGCCACCAGCGGGGTAGACAGCATGGCGAGGGACATCAGCGAGGCTGCGGCGGCTGTGATCATGGTGTTGCGTTGGGTCATGTGAAGCTCCAGGGAAAAAGATTTTTTTGAAATAACCGAGGGGCCGGGCTCAAACTTGTTTCAACGACCGTCTTCGGTTGAAGGTGAGTCAGCGCTGGGAACAAGTTCTTACAGGTGGGCCCAAAAAATGGGGCTTGAAACGCCAATCAAGGATTTCGCAGCACTCACAGCAGTGAGGCGATGCGGTCCCATGCCTGCGGCGGGATGCGGCCACTGTATTGATCGATCAACTGGCCGCGTTTATCGATCAGGTAGGTCATGGGCAAGTGGGCAGGACGGTCCATGGAGCTCTGGTAGTGATCGTCGCCGGTCCAGATCGATTGCAGGCGTTGCAATGGCGGCACGGTCTGGCGCAGCAGCGCCTCGTAGTTCACCAGATCTTGGCGCGAGGGGTCCCAGTTGACGCCGAGCAACCGAAACGGTTGTCTGGCCCAGCCCGCCACATTGGCCCGCAGCTCGTGCATCTTGTCGCGGCAGACCGCGCATTCGGTGGACCAGTGAAACACCAGCACGACTTGGCCCTGCAGGTCGCTCAGCGCCAGCCGCTGGCCGTCGACTGTTTGGCCTTGCAGGTGGGGACGTGCATCAGTTGGTTGGGTGGTGCCGCCCTCGGGGCCGACTTGAGCCCGGATCTGTGGCGAGCAAGCCAGCGCCAGGGCCCCCAGCATGAGGTGGCGGCGGCGCAGGGGCTGCGCGGGCGAAGGGGGCGTGGGGGCGATAGGGTGTGGCATGGCGTGTCCGGTGAGTGGGTTGGTCGCCCGTCAGCACCAGTCCTTACACTTGCAGGGCCTGCCACTTGCATCTCCATTTATGAACGTTTCCGATTTTGAACAGCAACTCGTGGGTTTGCGCGATTACCTCATGCGGTTTGCGCGCCTCCAGCTGCGCAACGACGCGTGGGCCGAAGACGCCGTGTCAGAGACGATGCTCGCGGCGCTGGCCAAACCGCAGGCCTTTCAGGCCCGGTCCCAACTCAAGACCTGGCTGGTGGGCATCTTGAAGCACAAAATCATCGATTCCATGCGCCAGCGCCAGCGGGAAGTCACGCTGAACAACCATTCGGACGACGACAACGCCGATCCGCTGGAATACATGGCGTTCAAGGCGGATGGCCACTTTGCCGAAAAGCCGGCCGACTGGGGCAACCCCCATCAAGACTTGGAAAGCCGCCAGTTCATGGCGGTGCTCGATGCCTGCACCGAAAAGCTGCCGGCCGTTCAGGGGCGCCTTTTTTTGATGCGTGAGTGGCTGGAATTGTCGAGCGAAGACATCTGTAAGGAACTCGGCATGACCACGACCAACCTCTATGTCCAATTGCACCGGGCCCGCTTGCGATTGCGTGAGTGCCTGGAACTGAACTGGTTTACCCGATCATGAATCCCTTGCTGAGAAAAATCCCCTTGATGCGCACTTGTAAAGAGGTGACTGCGCTGGTGGTCGCCAGGGAAGATCGCGAGCTGTCCACTTCCGAGCAACTGATCTTGCGCATGCACATGGCCATGTGCAAGGCCTGTCCGCGCTTTGAACGCCAGATGTTCACCATGCGCAGCGCCATGAAGCAGTGGCGCCATTACGGCGGAAACGACGAATAATTAGCGTTTTCCCTGCTACCCGCGCAGCGGCGGAGCGTGGGGGCTACTTCTTCAGGTCAGCAAAGCCTGTGCAAATTCCCTGGCGCTGAAGGTTTCCAGATCTTCCAGCTTTTCGCCCACCCCGATGAAGTAGATCGGAATCGGCCGTTCGCGCGCAATCGCGCAAATCACACCGCCCTTGGCCGTGCCATCGAGTTTTGTGATCACCAGACCGGTGAGGCCCAGGGTTTCGTCGAAGGCTTTGACCTGCGCCAAGGCGTTTTGCCCTGTGTTGCCATCGATCACCAGCAAGATTTCATGGGGCCCGGTGGGATCGGCTTTCTGCACGACCCGTTTGATCTTGCGCAGCTCTTCCATCAGGTGCAATTGGGTCGGCAGGCGCCCCGCGGTGTCGACCAGCACCACGTCGCGTCCACGCGCTCGCCCAGCCGTGACGGCATCAAAGCTCACCGCTGCCGGGTCACCGCCCTCCTGGGTCACGATTTCGACCGTGTTGCGGTCGGCCCAGACGGCCAGTTGCTCGCGGGCCGCAGCCCGGAAGGTGTCCGCAGCCGCCAGCAGCACCGACGCGCCTCCGTTGGCCAGGTGGCGTGTGAGTTTGCCGATCGACGTGGTCTTGCCGGCGCCGTTGACGCCCGCCACCATGATCACCGTGGGTTTGTGTTCGCCGATAACCAGCGCTTTTTCCAGCGGTTTGAGCAGGGCCGTAATGGATTCGGCCAGCAATCCCTTCACCGCAGCCGGGTCTGTTGCCTTGGCATCTTTGACCCGCTTCTTGAGGTCGATCAGCAGGTGTTCGGTCGCTTTTACGCCAGTATCGGCCATCAAAAGGGCGTCTTCCAGCTCTTCGTACAGCGCATCGTTGATCTGCGTTCCGGTGAAAACGCCGGCGATGCTCGCGCCGGTCTTGCGCAGACCCGCCTTGAGGCGGTCCAGCCAGCCTTTGCGAGCCGGGGGCGTTGCGTCTGCTGAAGTGGGCGGGGCGAGCGGGACGACGGATGTGACTGAGGTGACCTTGGCCGGCTCGCTAAGTGTGGGTGCGGGAACGGACGCCGTCTTCATGGGCGGGGGAGCTTTCACAGCCGCAGGCATTGAAACAGGCGCCACCGCCGGCGCAGGTGCAGGTGCAGGTGCAGGTGCAGGTGCAGGTGCAGGTGCAGGTGCCATTGGAGCAGCCTTCGGTGCGCTGATCACTGGCGCCTCCATTGGGGCGCTCTCTGTTGCGGCAGGCTGCGCCGGGGCTGGCACCCCGGTTTCCGGCGCTCGGGCCACTGGAACGGCCACGTCCGCTGGGACGGGGCTTGCTGAAGGGGTCGTTGTCTGGGTCGGCTCGGGCGGCACGACGTCAGCCGGTGGAGGTGCCACGGGCGCCTTCTTGCGGAAAAACGAAAACACGCCGCCAGAAGTGGGTGCCGGAGCGCTCACCGGTGCCGGTGGCGTTGCGGCAACCGGGGACTGCTCAGGTGCTGGAGGCCTGGGCTCGGGTTCCAGTTCTGGCGGTGTGGCGGCCACGGGCTCCGGAGCCGGCGTTTGCGCAGGCGGGGCCTCCATGGTGGCAGGCGCGGGTGCATCTGCTGCGGGTGTGTCGGTCGTCAGGGGCGCTGCAGACGCTGGCGGCGAAGCCGCTTCGTCAGGCTGCAGTTCGGCCGGCGCAGGTGCTGGAGGTGTCTTTTTTTTGAAGAACGAGAACATTTTGGAATCTCTTGTATCTTCCCATTCTATGAAACGAAAACTGTACGCATGGTTTAGAACGGGTTTGGTGCTCGGGTCCCTGGGCTGGACTGGCATGGGCGGTGGCGCAGCCTGGGCTGCCGACGCCCCCGTAGCCCAGCAATTCACCCTGGCCAATGGCATGACGCTGATTGTTCAGCCCGATCGCCGCGCACCCACGGTGGTGCACATGTTGTGGGTGCGTGTGGGTGCCATGGATGAAGTGGACGGCACCACGGGCGTGGCCCACGCGCTGGAACACATGCTGTTCAAAGGCACACCCACCGTGCCGCCTGGGGAATTCTCCCGGCGGGTGGCCGCGCTGGGCGGGCGCGAAAACGCCTTCACCACCCAGGATGTCACCGCCTACCACCAGCAGATTCCGAGTGACAAGCTCGAGGCCATGATGCGGCTGGAGGCCGATCGGTTTGCCCACAACCAGTGGCCAGACGACGAATTCAAGCGCGAAATTGAGGTGATCAAGGAAGAGCGCCGCCAGCGCACCGAAGAATCGCCGCGGGCGCGCATGTTCGAGGCGATGAATGCCATGGTCTTCCAGGCGAGTCCGTATCGCCGGCCCGTGGTCGGCTGGATGAGCGATCTGGACGCCATGACGCCGCAAGATGCCCGCGATTTTTACCAGCGCTGGTACATCCCGGCCAATGCGGCCGTGGTGATTGCGGGCGATGTGGATGTGGGCGAAGTCAAAGCCATGGCCGAGCGCATCTATGGGGTGATCCCCACGCGTCCGGTGCCGGTGCGCAAGCCGCGCGACGAGCCGCTCCAGCAAGGCGCTCGCCAGATGGATTTTCACGCCGCGACCGAGCAGGCCATGGTGGCGCTCGCCTGGCACATGCCCAAGCTCACCGATCCCCTGGCCGCAGACCCGGCCAGCCAGGACGCACTGGCCCTCACCGTGCTCTCCGCCGTGCTCGATGGCTACAGCGGTGCCCGGCTGGAGCGCGCGCTGGTGCAGGGCGGTGCCTCGGGCAAGCGCCTGACCGACAGCGCTGGCGCATCTTTTGGCCTGATGGGGCGCGGTCCCCAGCTCTTCTCTCTCTCGGCCGTGCCTGCTCAGGGCGTGAGTTCCCAGGTGGTTGCCGAAGCACTCAAGGGCGAGGTGGCCCGCATCGCGCGCGAGGGCGTCAGTGAAACCGAGCTCAAGCGGGTCAAGACCCAATGGACCGCCAGTCAGGTTTACAAGCAGGATTCGGTGGTGAGCCAGGCCCGGGAGCTGGGCAGCTATTGGGCCAACGGCATGGGGGTTGAGGCCGAGCAGCAATTGATGGCGAGCCTGGGGCAGGTCACGGCCGAACAGGTGCAGTCGGTGGCGAAGCGGTTGTTTGGAGACGAACAACTCACCACGGCTGTGCTGGTGCCCGACCCCTCGAAACGCCAGCCCGAACGACCATCGGGCTCCCGCCCACCACTTTCGCGCCATTGAGCGCCGCACCAAGCCAATGGACTTCTTCACGACCGGGGCCAAGCCCTCATTGCCCTTTGCCCGCGCTTGCCGGCTGAGCCTGCTGCTGATCGCCGGTGTGGTCGGGCTGCCCGTCTGGGCCGCATTGCCGATTCAGCACTGGACCCACCCCAGTGGCGCCCGTGTGTACCTGATCGAGAGCCCGGTGATTCCCATGCTCGACGTGGAGCTGTCGGTTGACGGCGGGAGCCGCCGCGACCCCGCCGCGCAAGCAGGGCTGGCCAGTGCCACCGCGGGCATGCTGTCGGCCGGCGTGGCCGCGCAGGGCGCGCTCACTGCGCTGGACGAAAACCAGCTCAGCGAAGCCTGGGTGGATCTGGGGGCCCAGTTCGGTGCCAGCGCCAGCCAGGACCGCTTCACCGCTTCGCTGCGCACCCTGACCCAACCTGATTTGCTGCAAGGGTCTGTGGCGCTGGCCGCGCGCCAGCTCGCCGCACCCGCCTGGCCCGACAAGGTCTGGCAGCGCGATCGCGAACGCACGCTGGCCGCACTCCGCGAGGCCGAAACCCGGCCCGGTACCTTGGCAGGGCGAACGTTTTCCCAGGCGGTTTATGGCAGCCATCCCTACGGCTATGAACCCACGGCAGCCACACTGACCGCCATCAGCGTGGCCGACATGCAGCGCTTCTACCGCCGCCACGTCAACGCCTGCAGGGCGCAGGTGAGTCTGGTGGGAGCGGTGGACCGCGCCAGCGCCGATCGCATCGTGGGCGAGCTCATGACCGCCTTGAAGCCGCATGGTTGCGAATCGCTGGACGCCGTGCCACAGGTGCCGGCCCTGTCGGCTGCGGTCGAGCAACAACTGCCCTTCGATGCCGCCCAGGCCCAGATCCTCATGGGTCAGCCCGGTATTCGCCGGGACGACCCCGACTTCTTCCCCGCCTTTGTGGGCAACTACATCCTCGGTGGCGGCGGCTTTGTGTCACGCCTGACCACCGAGGTGCGCGAGAAGCGCGGCCTGAGCTACAGCGTCTACAGCTATTTCAACCCGGGTCTGCACGCAGGCGCGTTCCAGATCGGGCTGACCACACGACCCGATCAGGCCGCGCAGGCTTTGTCGGTGGCCCGCACTGTGGTGCGCGACTTTGTCGCCCAGGGCCCGACCGAGACCGAGTTGCAGGCCGCCAAGGACTATCTGGTCAACAGCTTTGCCCTGCGCATCGACAGCAACCGCAAACTGTTGGGCAACCTGTCCAACATCGCCTGGAA
Organism: Hydrogenophaga sp. PAMC20947; assembly: GCF_004795855.1. NCBI lineage: Bacteria > Pseudomonadati > Pseudomonadota > Betaproteobacteria > Burkholderiales > Comamonadaceae > Hydrogenophaga > Hydrogenophaga sp. PAMC20947. Next base: position 2,512,325 of record NZ_CP039252.1, on the reverse strand, counting down.
TGACTTGCCGCTCGATTACCTCGACCACTGGACCGAGCGAGTGCAGGCGGTCACGGTGGACGATATCCGCCGAACCTTTGCCCGTGCTGTGCAACCCGACCGCATGGTGACGGTGGTTGTGGGCGCCAAACCCTGAGCCAGGCAGATGTCCGTCCCGAGAGGGGTCGCCTGACGTAAGCTTCAGGGCTATGAAAAAGCCAGCCTCCGCTAAAAAGCCTTCCACCACCGACCGCGCGCCCCAAGAGGTGCGCATCATCGGGGGTCAATGGAAACGCAGCAAACTCGCCGTGTCCGATCACCCGGGTCTCAGGCCCACGCCCGCCCGGGTGCGCGAGACGTTGTTCAACTGGCTGGGGCACGATTTGACAGGCCTGCGCTGCATTGATGCCTTTGCGGGCACCGGTGCCCTGGGCCTGGAGGCCGCCTCTCGCGGCGCGGGTGAGGTGGTGCTGGTGGAGCAGGAGGGCGACCTGATCCGCTCGCTGTCGTCGGCGACCACGCGCCTGAAGGCGAGCTGTGTGCGCATCGAGCGAGGCGACGGCGTTGCGGCACTCCAGAAAAGGCAAGGACAGGGCTGGGATCTGGTTTTTCTGGACCCCCCTTTCGGTGAGGACGGCAACCCGGCGCTCGTTCTGGCCGCCCTGCAGGCGGCTCGACAGGCCGTGCACGCCGAAGGTGACATTTACCTGGAGTCGCCCCGCCTCTGGTCAGACGAGGAGCTGCTCCCCATCGGGCTTCGCACGAACAAGCATGGCAAAGCAGGGGTTGTGGTGTTTCACCTGCTGCGCCCAATCACCGCAACGTGAGTGTGGCGGTGCGCCCACGCGCATAATCGGGGTCATGAGTTCAGCCTTGTCACCCGCCGATCGCGGCACCCGTATTGCCGTCTACAGCGGTACTTTCGACCCCTTGACGCTGGGGCACGAAGACGTGGTGCGCCGCAGCGCCGGGTTGTTCGACGAAGTCATCCTGGCGGTGGCCAAAGCCCACCACAAGAAAACCCGCTTTTCGCTGCAAGAGCGCATGGCCATGGCGGCTGAGGCGACCTCAGGCATCGGGCGTATCCGCGTGTTGCCCTTTGAGGGCCTGATCATGGATTTCTGCCGTGAGCACGGCGCCAGCGCCGTGGTGCGCGGCATCCGCAACATCACGGATTTTGATTACGAAGCCCAAATGGCCGCGATGAACCGCAAGCTGTATCCAGCCGTTGAGACAGTGTTCCTGTTGCCCCAGGCCGACCTGCAGTGCATTTCCAGCACCCTGGTGCGCGAAATCTCCATGCTGGGTGGCGATGTGTCTGGCATGGTCAGTGCCCCGGTGGCACGCTGCCTCAAAACACCCGTCTTGCAGGCTTGAAGGGGAGGTTGGCGATATGGCACTGATGATTACCGACGAATGCATCAATTGCGATGTGTGCGAGCCCGAATGCCCCAACGAGGCGATCTACCTGGGTGAGCTGATCTATGAGATCGACCCATCCAAGTGCACCGAATGCGTGGGCCACTTTGACGAACCGCAGTGTGTGCAGGTGTGTCCTGTGGCCTGCATTCCGATCCATCCTGAACACATCGAGTCCCAAGAGACACTTTGGCAAAAGTACCAGCGCCTGCAACAGGCGGGTCAGCCTGCGTCGGGATCGGTGGCGGGTTCGGGTGGTGACGCCTCCGGCTGATCGGTCTCGGCTGAAGACGCTGTCGCAACAGGCTCGGGCTTGGGCTGGCGTGGTGGTTTGGGGCGGGGCGGTTTGCTGGTGTGGATCAAGGCCGTCGCTTTGTCCATCCGGCCTTCGATCAAGTCGGGCAGTGCCTTGAGGCACCGGTCCAGCGTCTGATCGATGGCAATCCGGTCGTCCAGTGGCGGCTTTTTCAACACCCAGTTGGCCACTTCGCTTTTGTCGCCCGGATGGCCGATACCCACGCGCAGACGCCAATAGTCGGCGCTGCCCAGCTGGGCATGAATATCCCTCAAGCCGTTGTGGCCCGCATGGCCACCACCGCGCTTGAGCTTGGCTTCGCCGGGTGGCAGGTCCAGTTCGTCGTGAACCACCAGAATCTCTTCGGGCTCAATCTTGAAGAAACGCGCCAGGGAGCCCACGGATTTTCCCGAGAGGTTCATGAAGGTCTGGGGCTCGAGCAACCAGAGGTTTTGCCCGTTGACCTGCGTGCGGGCCACCAGACCAAAATAGTTGCGTTCCATCTGCAGTGATGTCTTCAGCAGGCGAGCCGCTTCGTCCACCCACCAGAAGCCGGCATTGTGGCGGGTCTGTTCGTATTCCGGCCCGGGATTGCCGAGGCCAACGATGAGCTTGATCATGTGTGCATTATCCGTTGCAGCCAGGGCTCATCGAGCCCAAGCAAAACGGCCCGCTAAGGCGGGCCGTTTTGGGTGCGCTGTGCGGGTGGCACAGCGCAGGGTCGGGCAGGAATTACTTCTTGCCTTTTTTGCCTTTTTTGTCGTCCACAGGAGCGACTTCCACAGGAGCAGCAACCACTTCAACCTTCGGAGGCACCACCGTGACCACAGTCAGGTTGGTGCGGCCGTGGGTGACGCGCTTGATGTTCTTGGGCATCTTCAGTTCACGGGCGTGAATGGTCTGGCCCTTGACGACTTCCGACAGGTCGACTTCGATGTTCTCTGGCAACTGCATGGCCAGGCATTCGACTTCGATTTCGGTCATCACGTGGTTGATCACGCAATTGTCGATCTTGACGGCAGGCGATTCATCGGCACCGATGAAGTGCAGAGGCACCTTCTTGTGCAGACGGGTCTTGGCGTTCACGCGCTGGAAGTCGGCGTGCAGCACCAGCTGCTTGAAAGGGTGGTACTGCACATCGCGCAGCAACACTTTTTCGGTCTTGCCATTGAATTCCATGTCGAGGATGGAAGCGTGGAAAGCCTCTTTCTTCAGGGCGTGCCACAAGGCGTTGTGGTCCAGCTCGATGTTGGTTGGCTCGGCGTCACCACCGAAAACAATACCGGGCGTGCGACCGGTGATGCGGAGACGGCGGCTCGCACCCGTACCCTGCTTGGAGCGCTCAAAAGCGACAAATTGCATAACTGACTCCTGTAGAGGGGTTCCGCGACCAGAACGCCTCGATTAAAAAAGAACCGCCCCGTAGGAGGCGGCTCACTTCTTGTTGCTGTCAGGCCTTAAAAAGGTTGTCCTGATCGGCAAACAAACTCATGACCGATTCGCCCGAGGCAATGCGCGCAATGGTTTCAGCCATCAGCGGAGCCACGGAGAGTTGGCGGATCTTGCCGCAGGCCTGGGCGGCCTGGGAAAGAGGAATGGTGTTGGTGACCACGACTTCGTCCAGGGCATTGCCCTTGGAGATGCGTTCAATGGCGGGACCGGAGAAGATGGGGTGCGAGCAGTAGGCGTAGACGTTTTTGGCGCCGCGCTCCTTGAGCACTTCAGCTGCTTTCACCAACGTGCCTGCCGTGTCGATCATGTCGTCCATGATCACGCAGTTGCGGCCTTCGATGTCACCGATCACGTGCATCACTTCCGACACGTTGGCTTTGGGCCGGCGCTTGTCGATGATGGCCATGTCGCAGTTGAGCTGTTTGGCCAGGGCACGGGCACGCACCACGCCGCCCACATCGGGCGACACCACCAGCAGGTCGGTGTAGTTTTTCTGGCGCAGGTCGCCAAGCAACACCGGCGAGGCGTAGATGTTGTCCACGGGAATGTCGAAGAAACCCTGAATCTGGTCTGCGTGAAGGTCCATGGTCAGGACGCGGCTCACGCCCACGGCCTGCAACATGTTGGCCACCACCTTGGCGGTGATGGGCACACGGCTGGAGCGGGGGCGGCGGTCCTGGCGGGCGTAGCCGAAATAGGGAATGACCGCGGAAATGCGTTCAGCGGATGCCCGCTTGAGCGCGTCAACCATGATGATGAGTTCCATCAGGTTTTCGTTGGTGGGTACGCAGGTGGACTGGATCACGAACACGTCGCGAGCACGCACGTTTTGCATGATCTCGACAGTGACTTCACCGTCAGAGAACCGGCCCACGTTGGCTGCACCGAGTTGGGTTCCCAAGTGTTGGGCGATCTCCGCAGCCAACACCGGATTGGCGTTGCCGGTGAAGAGCATGAAATCCTGTGGCTGAACTTGCATGGTATTCCCGGCTAATGCGGCGGTCCGTGATGGACCGCTTAGCGGCGTAGCCGCTTGGACTGTGTTTCAGAAAAATGGTGGCAGGGGAGGAAGGACTCGAACCCTCGCATGCTGGAATCAAAATCCAGTGCCTTTACCAACTTGGCGACTCCCCTACGCTGGACAGCTGCGGGGCCGTGAAGCCCTTCAACCAACCAAAATTGTCGCAGGTTGCACATCAATTGTTTTGACTGTGCAGCCTGCGATTCTAACCGCAACACCAGTCAAACAATGGATGGACATCCATGTTGCTGCATTCCCGCAAGATCCAGTTGCCTGGAAGACTCGCGCTGTTCAGCGCTTGCTGCAATGGCGCAAATACCGCCGTGCCCGATCCGGTCATACGACCTTGCAATCCCTGCCCGGACAACCAGTCCAGACACTCACCCACTTCTGGGCAAAGGGCTTGCGCGACAGGCTGGAGATCGTTACGACCCAGTTGCATGATCTTGCGAAGATCCAACTGGTGAACTTTCTCTGCGTCGTTTGCAGCAAAGCCTTGGATTATAGCGGTATTTGTGTCGCGCTTCAAATTGGGCGCGGAAAAGATTTTTGTGTGGAGGCGCCGCCCTGGGGTTTGATGACCACAAAGCGTGTGGCGGGCAGGCTTACTGGTGTGAGTTGTTCGCCCACGCCCTCGACCCAGGCGTTGTGTCCGCCCAGGAAAAACGGCACGTCGGCGCCCAAGCCGATACCGATGTTGATGAGCTCGGATCGTTTCAGTCCCAGCCCCCAGAGTTTGTTCAGCGCGAGCAGGGTGGTGGCAGCATCCGACGAGCCGCCGCCGAGGCCGGCTTCGGCCGGGATGTGTTTGCGCAGCGTGATGTGGGCGCCCCATGTGCAGCCGGTCGCTTGCTTCAGGGCTCGGGCTGCTTTGACACAGAGGTCTTCGGTGGGCAGCTGGCTGGAGGCGTCCAGGTCTTCGCGGCTCACCAGGCCGTCCGGGCGCAAGGCAAAGCTCAGTTCGTCGCACCAGTCGATCAGCACGAACACCGACTGCAGCAAGTGGTAGCCATCGGGGCGCCGCCCCGTGATGTGCAGAAAGAGGTTGAGCTTGGCGGGCGCCGGGACGGCGGTCAGGCTTTGCAGGGGCTCAACAGCGTGTGCGACGGTCATGGTTGAAAAACAAGGCGCAGTTCGGCGGCAGGCAGCGGGTCGGAGCGCCGCGCGGTGATCCGCCCTTCGTTGTGGCGACTGAGATCCGCCTCCCATCCCATCACCTTGACGGGTCGGCCTTCCAGCCAGGCAAACAAGGCCGCCACGGGCAACGCTGTACCGCCCAGATCGGCGCTGAGGGCCTCAAGGGAGGTTCGCTCTGTGGTTTGGTCGCCCTGGATCAGCACGGCTCGCCCCGGCGCCCATTGCAAAGTGGCCAGTGTTGTACCCAAAGGGGTGGCGAGGAGCAGTTCGCCGCTTTGGGCCGAGCCCTGCAAGTCGAATCCTGCCGAGTAGGCCTGAGGCGGCTCACTCTGAACATTCAGCGCCATGCGTCCGTTCCAGGACGCGATGCCTGCGACCGGTGCGCTGCGGGGCGCGGCACAGCCTGCGAGCAACAGGGCCAGCAACAGTCCGCCACAGACCGCACGGCGCCCGGAGCCTGGGCGCCCGGTACGCGGTCGGGACGTCATGGGGTGACTTTGAGCCGTTTCAGCGTGGCGTGGAGGGTTTCGTTGTCGCTCGACAGCAGCAAGCCTTCTCGCCACACTCTTTTGGCTTCGTCCTGCTGGCCCTGGCTCCACAACACCTCACCCAGGTGGGCGGCGATCTCGGGGTCGGGCCGTTTGGTGTAGGCGGCTTTGAGGATGCTCAAGGCCTGCGTGGCATTGCCCATGCGGAACTCCACCCAGCCCAGGCTGTCCTGGATGTAGGCATCGTTGGGTTCGAGCTCGACCGCTTTTTCGATCAAGGCCTTGGCTTCCGGCAGGCGCTGCCCGCGCTCGGCCAGCGAATAACCCAGGGCGTTGTAGGCGTGGTGGTGGTCGGGCTTGCGCGCTATGAGCTTGCGCAGCAGCTGCTCCATGGTGTCCAGCTGCTCTATTTTTTCGGCCATCATGGCCTGGTCATACAGCAGGTCGTCGTCTTCAGGGAAGCGCTTGACTGCCTCCCCGTACACATCGAACGCGTCTTGCCAAGCTTTGAAATCGCGCAGCAACTGGCCTTCGACCACCAGCTTGAGCCGAGCGTCGTCAGGACGCCGCTCGGGCTGGTTGCGCAGCATGGCCCGGGCCTCTTTCATCTGTCCCTGGCGGGCCAGCAGCGAAGCACGGCGCATCTGGGCCGCCATGATGTCCTCGGCGTTTTCGATGCGGTCCAGCCAGGCATTGGCTGCGGTGAAATCTTTTTGCTTCTCGGCGATCTGCGCCATCAGCAAGTAGGCCTGTGTCAGGCCGCGGACAGCGGGCGCGGCGCCATCGGTTCGGGCCAGTCCCATGTAGGTTTCCAGATCGCGGGTTGCATTGGGCAGCCGGTTGTCCTGAACGTCGAGTGTGGCGAGCAGCAACCAGGGCTCGGCGAGTTTGGGTTGCTGGGCGGTGAGGCCTTCGAGCTGGGCGCGGGCTTCGGGGTTGCGCTGAAGATCGAGCAGGATGCGGGCGTAGGTGAGAGCTACCGCCGATTGCTGGCTCGGTGTCGTTGCGGAACTCGAGGCGGGCGGCGGGCTGGCCTTGAGCTGGGTGACGACGATGGCTTCTGCGCCATCCACACCGCGCTCCATGAGCTCCAGACCCAGCAGGGCCGGGAACACGGAAGCGGAATTGGCTGCCTGCCCCTTGCGAGCCGAAGCCAGCGCCTGGGTTTCAAGGTCTTGCCCCAGCTCCATGCGGCCGATGGTGGTCCAGGCGGCCGCGGCGGATTCGGGTTGCTCCAGCGACAGCGCCAGGCTCTCGCGCACCACTTTAAGAGCCAGGGGTTTGTCTACCACGCGGGCAAATGCCAGGGGAATGGCGTTGATGGTGTCGTTGCGCTCGCTGCCCGTGGTGCGTTTGAGCAAAGAACGCAAGACCGGGCCTGTGTCACCGGGGCGGTTGAGCGCCAGCAAAATCTGCAGAACAAACCGGTCGGCTTCGTTGGAGTCGAGCAGGTCTTTGGACCAGGCTTGGGCGGCCGTCAGTGCGGCGTCGCCCGAGCGGGCCTGCAGCGCGATGTCGACGGCCCGCTGGTACAGCTCTTCGCTGCGTTGCTTTCGCGCGGCATCCAGGAACAGGGAGTATCCCGTGCCGGGGTCGCCGCTTTGCACATTCAGCTCTCCCAGCAGCAGCTGATAGAAAAGAGGCGCGGTGAGGCTGGAGTTAAGCCAGGCCGTTTCAGTGGAGATTGTTTCCGGGACGGCCGGCTTGGCCTGGGCCCAGGCGCCCCCAGCTGCCAACAGCAAGCTGGCGCTGATCAGGCCTTGCAGCAGTCGTCGGGCCGGCAGGAGGCGCGAAGTGCGCTGGGATACAGGGCTGTGCAAGGTATTCATTTGCTCATGATAATGGAAGGTTAAACCGAGATGGTCCAATGGGGGTAGTGCCGCGGTGGATGGATTTCGGGAACAGTTTTGACCTGACTTCGGAGCCAATAGCCGGGCTTTTGGTGAGGAAGAAGGATAAAAATGACCCGAAAGACACGGCCAATGGGCCCAGCAGCACCGAAGGTGCGCTCAATGGACCATCCCGGCTCAAGGGCTGTTGGCTCTGACCTCGAGTCCCCGGATACGTTCCGGGGTTCATGCACATTTCGCTGAGCTGCCCATGCCCGAACTCCCCGAAGTTGAAGTCACGCGCCTGAGCTTTGCGGATCGCATCGCTGGCGCCGAGGTGCTGGACGTGCACCTGGGCAAGCCTTTGCGATGGCCGCTGGGCTGTGAGGCGCGCAGGCTGGTGGGTCAAACGGTGCAACGGGTGACGAGACGGGGCAAGTACCTGTTGCTTCATCTGAATGAGGGCATTGTGTTGATGCACCTGGGCATGTCGGGGAGTTTGCGCTTTGCCGTGAGCCTGCCGGAATTGGGCGTGCACGACCATTTTGAACTCAGAACCAGTCGGGGCGTTCTGCGCCTGCACGACCCCAGGCGCTTTGGTGCGGTCGTGTTTGCCGCCAGCCTGGATGATGCTTCGGCGCGCAAGTTGCTGGATCACTTGGGGGTGGAGCCACTGGAGGCGGGTTTTGACCCGGACGCCTTTCACCGGGCCTTGAAGCTTCGCCGCGCCAGCATCAAACAGGTTTTGCTGGCGGGCGACATCGTGGTGGGGGTGGGCAATATTTACGCGTCCGAGGCTTTGTTCCGGGCCGGTATTCGCCCCAGTTTGCGAGCGGATCGCCTGAGCAAACCCCGTGCCTTGCGCCTGCACGGTGCCATTGTCTCGGTATTGCAACGGGCGCTGGCCATGGGAGGCAGTACTTTGCGTGATTTTTCCAGTGCCGAGGGCCAGAGCGGTTACTTTCAGATGGATGCCATGGTGTACGGGCGTGAGGGGCAAGCCTGCCGTATCTGTGGCTCGCCGATCCGCTCGATTCGGCAGGGCCAGCGGTCGACATTCTTTTGCCCGCAATGCCAGAAGCTGTGATGGCGCGCCCAGTGCTATATTGAATTGACCCATACCTTACCCATCGGCCCATGAGCTTCAATCAGGAATTTGACGAGCACGGCGCTTGGCGCAAACAATTCGCTTTGCGGCTCAAGCTGTTGTCCGAGTGGTTGACCGACCACGATTTGCTGGAAGCGGGCGTGCACGAGCGGCTGGACCAGTTGCATGCCCAAGTAAAAAACGACCAGATCATGGTCGCTTTTGTGGCGGAGGTCTCGCGCGGCAAGTCCGAGCTGATCAATGCGATGTTCTTCGCGGGCTATGGCCGTCGCATCATGCCGGCGAGTGCGGGTCGAACAACCATGTGCCCGACGGAGCTCGGTTACGACGCCTCCGTCCCGCCTTGCCTGCGCCTGCTGCCCATTGAAACACGCTTGCAGCCGCAGTCGCTGCAAGACTGGCGCAACGCCCCCGACAAATGGGAGCGCGTGAAGCTGGATGTCAACGATCCCCAGCAGCTGGCCAAAGCCATTCAAAAGGTGGCGGAAGTGCGCCGGGTCAGCCGCGACGAAGCGGCCAAGCTGGGCTTCTGGAACGACGAGACGCCACAAGAGAATCCGCTGGCCGGCCCTGATGGGCTGATCGAGGTGCCGAAATGGCGCCATGCCCTGATCAATCTCGCCCATCCGTTGCTCAAGCAAGGCCTGGTGATCCTGGACACGCCGGGCCTCAACGCCATTGGCGCGGAGCCCGAGCTGACCGTGAGCCTGTTGCCACAGGCGCACGCCGTGGTTTTCATTCTGGCCGCCGACACCGGCGTGACCAAGTCCGATTTGAGCATCTGGCGCGAGCACCTCACCGTGCTGAACAAAGACGCCGAGTCGCGTCTGGTGGTGCTCAACAAGATCGACACCATGTGGGACGCCCTCAGTTCGCCCGAGCAGGTGCAGCTGGAGATCGCCTCGCAACGCACGGATTCGGCCGAAACACTGGGTCTTCCCCCCGATCAGGTGTTGGCTGTTTCGGCCCAAAAGGGGTTGCTCGCCAAAGTCAGTCGCGATGAAAAATTGCTGGATGCCAGCAACCTGATGGCGCTGGAACGGGCGCTGGGAGAGGGCCTGCTGGGCCAGCGCCGCCGCATTCTGGGGCAGACGGTAACCACGGGGATTCTGGCGTTGCGCCAGGAGACCGGTCGCCTGGTGCACACCCGTTCGCGCGACATCCTTGAGCAGATTCAGGAACTCGAAGGCTTGCGCGGCAAAAACGCCGGTGTCATCAAACAGATGCGTTTGCGGATCGAGCAGGAGCAGGCCGATTTTGATGCCAGTGGAGCGAAGATCCAGGCGGTTCGCTCGGTACACCTGCGGTTGCTCAAAGACCTGTTTGCCTTGCTGGGCAATACCCACCTGAAAAAACATGTGTCAGAGCTTGCACGCGCGCTCAAGCAGCCCGGGATCAAACTGGGTGTGCGCCGTGCTTACGGCCAGGCGTTTGAGCGGCTCACCGCCGACCTGGGCCGAGCCGATGAGCTGGCCAATGAGATCCAGGCGATGCTGGAAGGCAGTTTCAAGAGCCTCAATGCAGAGTACGGCTTCTCGCTTCAGGCGCCCACGCCACCCCAGCTGGCTTCGTACGGCAAGGAACTCGACCAGATCGAGAAGAGCCATGTGCAGTACCTGAGTCTGGGCAATGCCTTGCGGCTGGCTCAGCCTGAGTTTGCCGAGCGGCTGACCCGTGCGCTGATGAGCCGTTTGCGGGTGACGTTTGACACGGCGGTCAATGAGGTGGAGCTCTGGAACAAGTCCGCGGCTGCGCAGTTGGACGCCCAGCTGCGCGAACGGCGGCGCAACTTCAGCCGCCGCATCGAAGCGGTTTCGCGCATCCAGCAGGCCGCAGGCGGGTTGGATGAACGCATCCGCGAGCTGCAGGTCCAGCAGACCGAACTGCACATGATGGACGCGAAGCTGGTGGAGTTGACCGATCGTTTGCTGGAGATCGCCTCGGGCGTGGATCCTGCGTCTTTGCCTGCATGAGCTCGGGCTTTCCGTTGCCGACCGGCTTTGCCCGGTCGCTGGTGGACTGGCAGCGCCACAGCGGGCGGCACGGTCTGCCCTGGCAAGGATCAAGAGATCCCTACCGCGTCTGGCTGTCCGAGGTGATGTTGCAGCAGACCCAGGTCAGCACGGTGCTGAACTACTTCCCACGCTTTCTCGCCCGGTTTCCCGATGTGAATGTGCTGGCCGCAGCACCCCAAGACGATGTGATGGCTCTTTGGAGCGGGCTGGGTTATTACAGCCGGGCCCGCAATTTGCACCGTTGCGCGCAAATCGTATCGACCGAGCATGGCGGTGTGTTTCCCGATACAGCGCTGGCCTTGCAGGCTTTGCCGGGCATTGGTGCATCGACCGCGGCGGCCATTGCGGCGTTCTGTCATGGCGAGCGGGTGTCCATCCTGGATGGCAACGTGCGCCGGGTTTTGACGCGCTTGCTGGCGTTCGATGAAGACCTGGCACTGGCATCGGCGCAAAAGCGTTTGTGGGGGCTGGCTCAGGCCTTGTTGCCCGAACAACCCACCGGTGATGACATGGCGGCCTACACTCAGGGGTTGATGGACCTGGGGGCCACGCTCTGCACCCGCAGCCGGCCGGCCTGTGAGCGTTGCCCGGTTCATGCCACCTGCCAAGGCTTTGCGAGTGGTCAGCCGACCCGGTTTCCGGTCAAGACCCGCACGCTCAAGCGACGCCACGAGAGTTGGTGGCTGGCCATCTTGGTTTCGCGCAGCGACGACGGCGTTCGGCGGGTCTGGCTGGAGCGGCGACCCAGCCGTGGCATTTGGGCCGACCTGTATTGCCCGCCCGTGTGGGGCAACGAACTGGATGCGCGCAGCCAATGGGCCGCGGCGCGTTTGGTGGTCCAGGATTTGGAGCCTGTGAGCCACAGCCTGACACACCGGGAACTGCGTTTGCACCCGCTGCTGGTAGATACCCCGGATCTCGCTGGCGCGCCGAACCCAGAGGTCGGGCAATGGGTGCGCTGGGAAGACTTGTCGACGCTGGGCTTGCCGGCGCCTGTGCGCTCCATGCTGGATGCCCTGCAGCAGGGGCAGTGATCAAAAGCCGAACGTGAGGGCGTGACGCCTTCAGTGGCTCGGGTGATTCAGGTCGTTGCAGGGCGGCCGGAAACCGCAGGGCTAGCGGCGCCTTCGGGCACCGCAGGCCAGTGAGCCGCTTCGCGGTGTCGCAGCCGTGTGGGCCAGTCGGCGGTGAACGCGGCGGCGAGCTGCTCGACCAGGTACACCGAACGGTGCTGGCCGCCTGTGCAGCCGATGGCGACTGTGACGTAGCTGCGGTGATCGTTCAACATCGGTGGCAGCCAGCGTCTGAGGAAATCGGTGATGTGCTGCTGCATGTCGGCCACCTCAGGCTGCCGGCCCAGAAACGATGCCACTGGCGCATCGCGCCCCGTGAGGGGTTTGAGCTCCGGCTCGTAGTGCGGGTTGGGCAACATGCGCACGTCAAAGACAAAATCAGCGTCCATGGGCACGCCGCGCTTGAACGCGAACGATTCGAAGACCAGCGTCAGCGGTGCGTGCTGGGTGCCGAGCAAATCTTTGATCTGGCTGCGCAACTCGGCGGGCCGGCTCAGGCCGGTATCGATCACCAGCGCTTGCTCGCGCAATTCGGCCAGCAGTTCGCGCTCGTGTTCGATCGCATCGGTGAGGGCCTGGTGCTGGTCGTCGGTCTGTTTGAGCGAAAGGGGGTGGCGCCGACGTGTCTCCGAGAAGCGGCGCACCAGAATGTCTGTGGCCGTGTCCAGAAACACAATGCGCAGGTGGATGTTCTGCTCGGGATCGTCGATGACGCGGGCCAGGCGTTCGGGCAAGCCCGGCAAAGAGTCGGCGCTGCGCACGTCCATGGCGATGGCCACTTTGCTGGCCCGGTGGCTTTGTTCCAGCGCGATGAACGTTGCCAGCAGCTCGGGAGGGAGGTTGTCGACACAGTAAAACCCCAGGTCTTCCAGCGCGGTGAGCGCCACGGATTTGCCGGAACCGGACATGCCGGTGATCAACACCAATTCAATGGGTTGCTGTGAGGGCGGTGAGGAACTTTGGACAGGTTTCATGCGGTGAGCAGTTCGCGGGCATGGGCGAGCGAGACTTCGGACTGGGCGCTGCCGCCCAGCATGCGGGCCAGCTCGAGCACCCGCTCTTCAGTTGCGATGGGGGTGACCGAACTCAACGTCTGTTGTTTGTGTTGTTGCTTGCTGACCAGCAGGTGCTGATCGGCGCAGGCAGCCACCTGGGGCAGGTGGGTTACCGCCAGCACTTGCCGGTCTTTGCCGAGTTGGCGCAGGAGCTGACCCACGGTGTGTGCCACGGCACCACCGATGCCCGAGTCCACCTCATCGAAGATCAGGGTAGGGGCCTGTCCCAGTTGGCTGGTGACCACAGAGATGGCGAGAGCGATCCGGGACAGCTCGCCACCCGACGCAACCTTGCCCACTGGCTTGGGGGTCACACCAGCGTGGCCTGCCACCAGGAATTCGACCTGTTCCCAGCCGTGGGCCTGTGGTTCGTCCAGCTTGTTCAGCGCCACTTCAAAACGACCGCCTTGCAGGCCCAGGGTCTGCATGGTGTCGGTCACGGCCTCAGCGAGGCGGGGCGCCGCTTTCTGGCGTTGTTTGCTCAGGCTCTGGATTTCAGTCTGGAAGATTTTCCAGGCGGAACGTTCGGCCTGGGTGAGCGTCTCGAGATCGAGTGCCTGATCGATTTGCGCGAGTTCGACTTTCCATTCGGAGTGCAAGGCGCTGAGGTCTTCCGGCGGGCGTCGAAAACGCCTCGCCAGCGAGATCCACAGCGCGAGGCGTTCGTCCAGGGTTTCCAGGCTGGACGGGTCCTGGTCGCCATGGCGCTGGTACTGGTGCAGGCTGTGCACGCTGTCTTGCACCTGGGCCATGGCGCTTTCCAGCGCTTCGATGGTGCTGGCAAATGCCGGCTCGATGTGCGCCTGGGCCTGAAGCGCTGTCAGCGCACGGTGGATCAGTGCAGCCGCGCTGTCGTCCTGATCGTCCAGCGCCGCCAGGGCAGACTCGGCCGCGTCGGTCAGGCTTTGGGCATTGGCCAGGCGGCTGTGCAGGGCGTTGAGTTCGATCCATTCGTCTGCGCCTGGAGCGAGCTTGTTGACCTCGGCAATTTGCCAGGCCAGCCGATCGCTCTCCTGCCTCAGGCTGTTCTGCCGTTCTGTGGCGGCGTCCAGGGCCTTGCGGCGCAGGCGCCACTGGCCCCAGGCCTTGTGGGCGGGAGCTGTGTCGATGCCGGCGAAGCCGTCGAGCAGGGCCCGAACGGCGTCGGCCCGGGTCAGGCTTTGCCAGGCGTGTTGCCCGTGGATGTCGACCAGTTCACTCGCCAGCACCTTGAGCTGTGCGAGGGTGGCGGCGCTGCCATTGATCCAGGCGCGGCTGCGGCCGTCGGTGTCGACGGTGCGGCGCAGCAACACGCTGTTGTCCTCGTTGCTGAAACCTTGTTCTTCCAGCCAGGGCAGCAAGTTGGCCGGGGTGCCGAACTCGGCCGCGATGTCACAGCGCGCAGCACCCTCGCGCACCACGCCACTGTCTGACCGCCCGCCCAGGGTGAGTTGCAAGGCGTCAATCAGGATGGATTTGCCCGCGCCGGTCTCTCCGGTGAGCACACTGAAGCCGCCCTCGAGTTCGAGGTCCAGCGACTCCACAATGACGAAGTCGCGCAATACGATGCGTCTGAGGCTCATGGCGGGCAAACACCTTGGAAGTAAACCGGTATTTTGACGGGGTTTGATGACACCCGCTTCAACCGCCTTCGTTCCAGTGGAGTTTTTTTCGCAGCGTGTCGAAATAGCTCCAGCCTTTTGGATGCAGCAGGCGCAAGGTGTGTTCTGAACGGCGCACCACGATGCGGTCGCCATGCAGGAGGCTGGTGAGCGACTGCATGTCGAAGTTGGCGCTGGCGTCTCGTCCGCTCACGATTTCCAGGGCGACTTCGCTGTGGGCCGGCAGCACGATGGGGCGGTTGGAGAGGGTGTGCGGTGCGATCGGGGCCATGACCCAACCATCGATGGCCGGGTGCAGCAAGGGACCGCCGGCCGACAAGGCGTAGGCCGTAGATCCGGTGGAGCTGGCAATGATCAGGCCATCGGCCCGCTGGTTGGCCACGAAATGGCCATCCACCTCGACACGCAGCTCGATCATGCTGGCCGCGCCGCCCCGGTTGACCACCACATCGTTCAAGGCTGTGGCCTCAAACACGCAGCGGCCGTCGCGCCAGACGCTGGCCGCCATCAGTGAACGGGCGTCTTCTTCGTATTCGCCGTGGAGAATGGCGTGCAGTTTGTCGGGGTAACCCTCCAGCGGGATGTCGGTGATGAAGCCGAGACGCCCCTGGTTGATGCCCACCAGGGGCACGCCGTACTGGGCCAGCTGCCGGCCGATGCCCAGCATGGTGCCGTCGCCGCCCACCACCAGGGCGAGGTCGCAGGTTGTTCCCATGGCATGCACATCCAGTGAAGGGTATTGCAGCAGGCCCGTGTTGAGCGCTGTGTCACGCTCCAGAGAAACATCACAGCCCTGATCGTGCAGAAAGTGGGCCACTTCTTCAACCAAATCGCGCGATCCTGGCGCCTGGTACTTCCCGATGATGACGACGTGCGCAAAACGAAGCTTCCTCGGGACTGGAAACGTCGTGCGTTGAAGGTGGGAAGCCGGCAGATTCATTGTCGAATTACAACATAGGCCTTTGAATATGACCTGCCGGTTAACCCTTGCGAAACGGGTGGTGACAGGGCGCGCTGCCAGTGTTTGAGCGGGCTTTGGCAGCACCCCTGCCTTCACGTTCAAAAGCGGTGCCGGATACCCACCGAATAGCCTGCGCCGCTGCTGATGCCTTCGACCTTGTCGTGCATGGCCACTGCATACAGTTCGGTGCGCTTGGACAGGTTGTGAAGCATGCCAACCGACAAGGTGTTCCGGTCATCACTCTCCGAAGCGTTCAGGTGACCCCACTGGGCCACCAGCGCGCTGGTGCCGACGGGAAAGCGTGCGCCGAGGCCAGATACCTTGTATTTGGCAGACGTGGTCAGGTTTTCCACTTCCCCGTATTGCGCAAAAACTTTAGCGGCACCGAAGTCGTAGGCGCCCCCGATCTGTGCGGTTCGGGTGTCGTCGACCGGGCTCGTTCCGTCTTTGGTGACACGCTGCACCACGATGGAACTTGTCAAGGGCCCCGATCCATAGCCCAGGTTGAGGCTCCAGTTGCTTCCGTCGCTTTCATCTGTGCCGTTGGTCTTGGTGGCGCCCGCTACCCCAAACCGAACACCACCCAGAGAGGGGCTGCTGTAGGCGAACGAGTCGCTCCAACCGGTATCGCCCGTCACTGTGCCACTGGTGAAATAGTGGCGGATGCTGGGCGAGTAGCCGAAGGAGTCGCCGAACGCATTGAACAGCAGCGTGGAAACAAAGAGTGCCGTGGTGTTCCTGCCGAGTGAAAGTGTCCCCAAAGTTTTGCTGGACAGGCTCACAGACGCTGTTCGCGAAAAAGCGGGGTCGCCATAGAATCGGCCGAGACCGCCCGTGTTGGCGCGAAGAAAACTTTCGAAACGCGCAGTAGCAGACAGCCCCCCGCCGAGATCTTCTGACGCGCCGAGCCCGATGAAGCTGGTGGTCATCTTTCCGCTGTCCAGCGTGGTGGACGAAGTGCCTCCGGGTGCTTTGGTGGAGCCGATGCTCAAGTCAACCAGGCCATAGATCAACGGCGCACCTTGAGCGTGCACAGCCAGGGAGGTCAGGACAAGGGTGGTTCCCATTGCCAGGTGGCGCTTTAGAACAGCTTTCATTGCATTTTCTCCGGATGAAGAGGACAGGGCAAACACAGGGAACCGCAGTCGGCCACCCTCGCGGGGAGACCCATAAAACCTGCAGCACCGTTGCGTTGCCAGCTGCAGATTTGCGAAATGCACCATGAGAATGCATTTCGCATCGGCACAGGCCGGTTTCAAAGGCCCGTTGGCTGGCTACAAAGTTCATAGCAATCTGCGTGCCTGTGTTTCACGCTGCCCACAACACTTTGGGTGGCGTGCGCCTCTGTGCGGCCGCACAGAACAACCCGCAGTCTCTAAAATAGGGTTCTATGCTCGATGACCGCGCCAAACGCCTGCTCAAAGCGCTCGTCGAGCGCTATATCGACGACGGACAGCCCGTGGGTTCGCGCACGTTGGCCAAAGCCGCGGGGCTGGAGCTCTCCCCTGCGACGATCCGCAATGTGATGAGCGATCTGGAAGAGCTGGGCCTGATTGCCAGCCCCCACACTTCTTCAGGGCGCATCCCCACCGCCAGGGGCTACCGCTTGTTTGTAGACACCATGTTGACGGTTCGCCGCGATGGCCTGACGCCGGTGAGCGACATGGGTGGGCGAGGGCTGGACGCCGGACAGCCACAGCGGGTGCTCAGCAGTGCGGCGCAGATGCTGTCCAGCCTGTCTCAGTTTGTCGGCGTGGTGGTAGCACCCCGCCGAGCATCGGTGTTTCGGCACATCGAGTTTTTGAGCTTGTCTGAGCGGCGTGTGCTGGTCATCCTGGTGTCGCCCGATGGCGATGTGCAAAACCGCATCATTCATACCCAGACCAGCTTCACGCAGTCCCAGTTGCTGGAAGCGGCCAATTTTCTCAATGCCCATTACGCGGGCTTGACCATGGAAGAAGTGCGCAAACGGCTCAAGACCGAGGTTGAAGCCTTGCGCGGCGAGATCGCTGTATTGATGCAGGCGGCGGTGAACATTGACGCCGACGCAGACGATTCGACCGAAGACGTGATGGTCTCGGGGGAGCGCAACCTGTTGTCGGTGAGCGAGTTTTCCAACGACATGGGCAACCTGCGGCGCATGTTTGATCTGTTTGAACAGAAAACACAGCTGATCCGTTTGCTGGATGTGTCCGCCCAGGCCGAGGGCGTGCGCATCTACATCGGGGGCGAGAGCCAGGTGGTGCCGTTTGAAGATTTGTCCGTGGTGACCGCGCCCTATGAGGTGGACGGGCAGGTGGTGGGCACACTGGGCGTGATCGGCCCGCAGCGCATGCCCTATGACCGCATGATCCAGATTGTCGATGTGACATCCAAGCTGGTGAGCAATGCGCTGAGCCACCCCAAGGGTGGCTGAAATCCATTCGCTCGAAGTCCCACTCCCCACAGCGCCTACAATGCTAGCCGCAAGGGCCGTTAGCTCAGTTGGTTAGAGCAGAGGACTCATAATCCTTTGGTCGACAGTTCAAGTCTGTCACGGCCTACCAAAAACCCATGCTACAATGCGCAGCTTAGCGGCTGTAGCTCAGCTGGATAGAGTACTTGGCTACGAACCAAGGGGTCGTGGGTTCAATTCCTGCCAGCCGCACCAAATGAATAGCCCGCAGCCGAAACGCTGCGGGCTTTTTCATTTCCGCCTCTCAAGCCAGTAGGTGCCCCACCCATGAGCAAAGCATTTACCCGCGAGCCCGATTCGGACAACGATGACGATGACGGCGCGCCGCTGACCCCGCTGGTTACGCCAGATGGCAAGAACTACATCACCCGCGGTGGGTATGAGCGGTTGCGTGCCGAGCTGTTTGCGCTGATCGACGAAGAGCGTCCCAAGATCGTGGAGATCGTGCATTGGGCGGCGAGCAATGGGGATCGCTCAGAGAACGGCGACTACCTCTATGGCAAAAAACGCCTGCGTGAAATCGACCGGCGCATACGGTTTCTCACGCAGCGGCTGGAAATCGCGGAGGTCGTCGATCCATCGCTGCACCACGGGGGCGACCAGGTGTTTTTTGGCGCCACGGTGGTGGTGGCAGACCCGGATGGCGAAGAAACCACGGTGACCATTCTGGGGGTGGATGAAGCCAACAGCGCCCTGGGGCAAATCAGCTGGGTGTCGCCCATGGCGCGGGCACTGCTGAAGACTCGACTGGGTGAAACGATTCGCCTGCTGGTGCCGGGCGGGGTTCAGGAGCTGGAGGTGGTGGAGGTGGACTACCCGCCACCTGGCGTTCCCGGTAGCGGGCAGGAGGGGGCTCCGCCTTGATCAATTTTTTATCGGTTTGTAGCGCTGGGCCTTGAGCACCGATGGCGTGCGCTTGAGGCTGCGCAACACGTCGGCCAGGTGAACGCGCCCGCGCACAGCAATGATGAAGCGAATATCGGTGGCGGTCTGCGGCCGCTCTTCGCCCATGTTGACGTGGGTGATGTCACCTTCGGCGGCGGCAATGGCCGAAGCCACCCGGGCGAGCACGCCCTTGCCGTTGGTGACGGTGACCACGATATCGGTTTCGAACGAACGCACGGGCTCTTCTGCCCATTCCACGGGGAGGAACCGTTCGCTGTCGCGTGCGAGCAGGCGTTTGCCAGCGGCGCAGTCTTCGGCGTGGACCACCAGGCCTTCGCCGCGCCCCAGATAGCCGACGATGCGGTCGCCCGGAATGGGCTTGCAACACGATCCATATTGCACCGAAAGGCCTTCGCTGCCGTCCAGGCTGACCACGCCTTGTACGACTGAGCCGTCTTGCCCGGTCGCGTAGCGCTCGGTGCTGAGGAGCAACGCGTCGGGCTTGAGCCCTGTTTCCGCCAGCAGCATCGCGAGTTTTTTGCCCACCATGCTGGCGATGCGTTTGCCCATACCGATGTCGGAGAGCAGCTCGGCGTGGGACTTGTTGCCCGAGAAGCGCAGCAGCTTGTCCCAGGTGGCTTTGTAAGGCCCATCGGTTTCGGGCAGGCGCGCGATGCCTTCAGAGCGCAGGGCCTGGGTGAGCATGCGCTCGCCCCATTCCAGCGACTTTTCTTCCGCCAGGGTTTTGAGGTGGTGGCGGATCTTGGAGCGGGCGCGTCCGGTTTTGACAAACGACAACCAGGCTGGATTCGGCTCGGCCGCGTCGCCCGTGATGATCTCCACCACATCGCCATTGGTGACTTCGGAGCGCAACGGCATCAGCTCGCCGTTGACTTTGGCTGCGGTCGCCCGATTGCCCACGTCGCTGTGGATGGCGTAGGCAAAATCCATGATCGTGGCACCGCGGGGCAGGGCCAGGATCTTGCTCTTGGGGGTGAACACGTAGACCGCATCGGGGAAAAGGTCGATTTTGACGTGATCCCAGAACTCGCTGGCGTCGTGCGTTTCCTGCTGGATATCGAGCAGGGATTGCAGCCACTGTGCGCCCAGGCGCTGCGAAGTGTCGCTGCCTGGTTCGCTCGCTTTGTAAAGCCAGTGGGCCGCCACGCCCGATTCCGCGACCACGTCCATGGCGTGGGTGCGCAACTGAAATTCGATGTTGGTGCCGAAGGGGCCGATCAGCGTGGTGTGCAGCGACTGGTAGCCATTGACCTTGGGGATAGCGACGTAATCGCGGAACTTGCCCGGCAGTGGCTTGTAGAGCTGGTGCAACACGCCCAGGCCGGTGTAGCAGTCGGTGAGGTCGGGTACGACAATGCGAAAACCATAGATGTCGGTGACCTGTGAAAAGGTCAGGTGTTTCATGTCCATCTTGCGGTAGACGGAATACAGCGTCTTTTCGCGACCCATGATGCGCACCGGCATTTTTTGGTCAGCAAAGCACGCCTCCACCTCACGCTGAACCCGCCCGATGAAATCGGTGCGGCGGCCGCGGGACTTGCTCAGCGCTTTGTTGAGCACTTCATAGCGCCAAGGGTGCAGGAAGCGAAAGGCGAGGTCTTGCAGTTCGCGGTAGGTGAAATTCAACCCGAGGCGGTGGGCAATGGGCGCGTAAATTTCCAGTGTTTCATTGCTGATGCGCTTCCATTTGCTGCGCGGCATGTCGCCCATGGTGCGCATGTTGTGGGTGCGGTCGGCCAGCTTGATCAGGATGACACGCACATCCTTGGCCATGGCCAGCAGCATCTTTCGGAAGGACTCGGCCTGATTTTCCTCGCGGGTGTCAAATTCGAGCCGCTCCAGTTTGGTCAGCCCATCGACCAGCTCAGCCACCGGTGAGCCAAAGCGTTGCACCAGGTCTTCCTTGGTGATGCCGCAGTCTTCGATGGAGTCGTGCATCAAGGCCGCCATCAGGGCCTGGGCGTCGAGTTTCCATTCGGCGCACTGCGCTGCGACCGCAATGGGGTGGGTGATGTAGGGGTCGCCGCTTTTGCGCAACTGGCCCAGATGGGCTTCATCGGCAAACCGGTAGGCCTGTTTCACCTGTTCGATATCGGCCGCGCTGAGATACACCAGCTTGCTTTCCAGAGCGGCGAAACTGGCCGCAGCCGCGCTCGCCGCAGCGACCTGAGCCGGGGCGGGAGGGGCATGGATAAGGTCGGGTGCATCAGAAACGGACATACCGTTACTGTAGCGCGAGAAATGGGCTCGCGCAGCGGGACCACTGATGTCCGGCTGCGTCTGGCTGGATTTAGCGGCTGGGAGGCGCCAGGATGGTGGGTTTGGCCACGGGAAGCAGGTCGGGGTAGTCCCGGCTGAAGTGCAGACCGCGGCTTTCGTGGCGCATCAACGCGGACATCACGATGAGGTCGGCCACCTGGACCAGATTGCGCAGTTCCAGCAAGTCACGCGTGACGTGGAACTGCGAATAGAACTCATGGATTTCCCGCTGCAGCAGGGAGATGCGGTGGGCGGCTCTTTCCAGCCGCTTGTCGGTGCGCACGATGCCAACGTAGTCCCACATGAAGCGGCGCAGTTCGTCCCAGTTGTGGGAGATCACGACCATTTCGTCGGCGTCGGTCACGCGGCTGTCGTCCCAGGCGGGCAGATCGGCCGCCGGGCTGATGCTGGCCTTTTGAATGGCGGCCACCGCAGCTTGAGCGAACACCATGCACTCCACCAGCGAGTTGCTGGCCAGCCGGTTGGCGCCGTGCAGGCCGGTGCACGTGGTCTCGCCGACCGCGTACAGGCCCGAGAGGTCGGTGCGGCCAGCCAGGTCGGTGACCACGCCACCGCAGGTGTAGTGCGCGGCCGGCACCACAGGAATGGGTTCCTTGGTGATGTCGATGCCCAGCTCGGCGCAGCGCGCCAGGATATTGGGGAAGTGCTCGTGGATGAATTCGGGGGACTGGTGCGAGATGTCGAGGTAGACGCAGTCCAGGCCATGTCGCTTCATCTCGAAGTCAATCGCGCGGGCCACGACGTCGCGCGGAGCGAGCTCGGCGCGCTCGTCGTGATCGGGCATAAAGCGGTGGCTGCCCAGGCGTGCGGGCAGTTTGAGCTGGCCACCCTCGCCGCGCACGGCTTCGGTGATCAGAAAACTCTTGGCATGGGGGTGGTAGAGGCAGGTGGGATGGAACTGGATAAATTCCATGTTGCCCACCCGGCAGCCCGCCCGCCAGGCCGCTGCGATGCCGTCGCCGGTGGCGGTGTCGGGATTGGTGGTGTACAGGTACACCTTGCCCGCGCCGCCAGTGGCCAGGATGGTGTGGGTGGCCTGGAAGGTCTCGATAACGTCTTGTTCGACATCGAGCACGTAGGCGCCGTGGCAGCGGGAGGATTCGCCTGCGGGGTGGCTGCGCCCAAGTTTGGCGTCGGTGATGAGGTCCACCAGCATGTGGTTCTCAAAGAAGGTGATGCCGGGCGTGGCGCGGGCGCGTTCGCTGAGGGTTTTTTGCACGGCCGCGCCAGTGGCATCGGTGGCGTGCACGATGCGGCGGTGGCTGTGGCCGCCTTCGCGGGTGAGGTGCAGTTCGCCTTGCTCGGTGGAAAAAGGAACGCCCAGTTCTTGCAACCAGGCGATGGCCGCGGGCGCGTTTTCTACCGTGAGTTTGGTGGCTTCGAGGTCGCACAGGCCCGCGCCGGCCACCAGGGTGTCGTCCACATGCGAAGCGTAGCTGTCGCCTTCGGCGAGCACGGCGGCGATACCGCCCTGGGCCCAGTTGCTGGAGCCGTCAGAAATACCGCGCTTGGTGATCACCGCCACGCGGTGGGTGGCCGCCAGACGAAGTGCGGCGGTCAGGCCAGCCAGGCCGCTGCCGATGATGAGAACGTCAAAGGAATGGTGTGGGGCGCTCATGGCAGACAAACTGGAGGGAATGGGTGGGGAGATCGTTGCAAGCCGGCAGGGGACAGCGAATGCAACGATCAGTTGGGGGTGTAAGCCAGGCGCACGTAGATGGGCGCAAACGCCTCGGCTTGGGTAAGTTCGATCAGGGTTTCCTTGGCCAGTTCAAGCGTGGCGATGAAGGTGACGACCAAGACCTGTGAGCCACGGGTGGGATCGAACAAATCGGCAAACTCGACGAAGCGCTTGCCCTGCAGGTGCCGCAGCACGATGCTCATGTGCTCGCGCACCGAGAGCTCCTCGCGGCTGATTTTGTGGTGTTGAACGAGCTTGGCGCGTTTGAGGATGTCGCGCCAGGCGCTTTGCAGATCGATCGGGTGCACATCGGGGAAGCGGGGTGCCAGCGATTGCTCCACATGAACCTGGGCCCGCAGGAAGTCTCTGCCGTATTGCGGCAGCTCGGCCAACCGGTGGGCGGCAAGCTTCATCTGTTCGTATTCCAGCAAGCGGCGCACCAGCTCAGCGCGGGGATCTTCGGCTTCTTCCCCTTCGGCCACCTTCTTGGGTGGCAGCAGCATGCGCGACTTGATCTCGATCAGCATGGCCGCCATCAGCAGGTATTCCGCCGCCAGCTCCAGGTTGGTGGCCCGGATCTCGTCCACATAGCTCAGGTATTGCCGCGTCACCGCAGCCATGGGGATGTCGAGGATGTTGAAGTTTTGCTTGCGGATCAGGTAGAGCAGCAAGTCCAGCGGGCCCTCAAAGGCCTCGAGAAACACCTGGAGCGCATCGGGCGGGATGTACAAGTCCCTGGGCATGGCGAACAGGGGTTCACCATAGAGTCGGGCCAGAGCGACCTGGTCGACGACCGCGGGCAGCACCGCCTCCAGCCCTTCGGGAGGCGCGTCGAGCTCGGTGGGGTCACTCGTCGTCATGGCGCGGCGATCCTGCGGCGGGCTCGGTGTGGGGGATCAGGTGTGGTCCGAGCCGGCCTGGTAGACGTAAGGCTGCTGGGCGATCTGGCCTGCTTCGGCCTGGGTCTGGAAGTCGCGGTCGATCTGTTTGTCCCACAGCAGCGAGCGCCCCAGGCGCTGCTCCTGCTCCATCTGAGGCTTGGCGGTCTTGAGCTGGTCGAGGAACTGCGTCGCGTCGGAGGTGTAGTGGGGGCGGGCGAAGATGGACATGGTGGTCAGCGCCAGGGCGCCTAGATGGGCAAAAGGGCGATTTTACCGGGCCTCGGCCTCGGGCGCCTGACTGGCTTCGGCGGCCTCCCAGCCTTGCAGGCGCATGGCAAAGCCGGATCGCTCGATGAGTGAGCGTGGCTGGGGGTTGAGGCCGCTCATGGTGAGCTGCCCGCCGCGTTTGTGAATGGCTTTGTGCAACTGCTCCAGCGCGTCGAGACCGGTGGTGTCGAGTGAGACCAGTCGGGAGGCCTCCAGCTCAACGTGTACCGGCGCAGCGCTGCTCTCGACAGCGGCCACGATGGGGTCGATTTTGGCGGTGGCTCCGAAAAACAAAGACCCATACAGGGCGTAGCGCAGGGTTCCGGCCGCTGGAGCCGCCTGTGGGTCGGCCCGGAAAACCTCACTCTGGCGCCTCACAAACAGCACGCAGGCCATCACCAGCCCGAGCTCCACCGCCACGGTGAGATCAAAAATCACCGTGGCCAGGAAAGTGGACACCAGCATCAGCCGGTAGTGGTTGGTGAAGTGTTTCAGGCGCCCGAATTCGCGCCACTCGCCCATGTTCCAGGCCACAAACAGCAGCACACCCGCCAGCACGGCGAGCGGGATGTGCTGGGCCAGAGGCGCAGCGAGCAGGACCACGGCCGCCAGTGTGGCGGCGTGGACGATGCCCGCCACGGGGGATGTTGCGCCCGCGCGGATGTTGGTCACGGTGCGGGCGATGGTGCCGGTGGCGGGCATGCCGCCAAAAAAAGGCACGATGGCGTTGGCAATGCCTTGGGCCATGAGCTCCTGGTTGGGGTCGTGCTTGGGGGTCTCGCTGAGCTGATCGGCCACGCGTGCGCACAACAACGATTCGATTGCGCCCAGCAGCGCGATGGTCAACGTGGGCGTGACCAGCAACCGGACCGTCTCCCATGAGAAATCTGGCAAGGCGAAAGCAGGCACGGTCTGGGGAATGCCGCCAAAGCGGGTGCCAATGGTTTCAACCGGGAACTCCATGGCCCACGAAAGCAGGGACAAACTCACCAAGGCCACCACCGGCGCCGGCAAGCGGGAGGTGGCGCGCAGCGCGCTCACCGTATCGATCTGGTCCAGCTGGCGTCGAAACTGGGAGTCCACGGCCCACAGCCGTGGCCAGATGAACAGCCCCACGACGCACAGCACGCCCAGCCCCAGCGCGTGCAGATTGATGCTGCCCAGGTGCAGGGCCAGGGCATGGAGCTGGCCGAAAAAATCCGCAGGCATCTTGGTGATGTCCAGCCCCATGAGGTCTCTGAGCTGCGAAAGGCCGATCAGCACGGCTATGCCGTTGGTGAAGCCAATCACCACACTGACCGGCACATAGCGCACCAGGGTGCCCAGGCGGAAGAGTCCCAGCAGGAAGAGCAACACGCCCGCGCTGGTGGTGGCGATCAGCAGATTGGCCACGCCGTAGCGCTCGACGATGCCGTAGACGATCACGATGAAGGCGCCCGCCGGGCCACCGATCTGGACGGATGTTCCGCCCAGGGCCGAGATCACGAACCCCGCGATGATGGCCGTCCAGAGGCCTGCTTCGGGCTTGAGTCCACTGGCGATGGCAAAGGCCATGGCCAATGGAAGGGCCACAATGCCGACGGTGGCGCCTGCGCCCACGTCTCGCGCCAGGCGTTCGCCGCTGTAGCCCCGCAGGTCTTGCATCAGGCGGGGGCGAAACGCTGCCAGCGGAGGGGCTTTGAACATGGTGGTCACATGTTACCTTTGGCAACGGGTAATGCAACGGGTAATGCTATGGGGCAGGGTGCGGCGCTGGGTGGGGTTTACACTGAAATTTGTTGTTGTTTTCAGGGCGCTGCCAACCATGATCCATCTTTCCCCTTCTGTGATGCGTCGTTCAGGTCCATGGCTGGGCGCGCTTTTGCTGGCGGTCACGCTCACGGCCTGCGATGTGCAAAACATCAGCGAGCTGGAAGAGGGCGTTTCGACCGAGGCCGATGTGCGCGAGCGTTTTGGCGCGCCCGAAGCAGTCTGGGACGGTGAGGATGGGGCCCAGGTGTACGAATACAACCGGCAGCCGGCGGGCTACCAGAACTACCAGATCACCATCGGTGCCGACGGAAAAATGACCGCATTGCGCCAGGTGCTGACCCCCCGCAACTTTGCCGATGTGGTGCCTGGCATGCCCATGGAGGCGGTTCGCCGCATGTTGGGCAAGCCCATGAAAATCACCACCTTCGACCTCAAGCGCGAAACCCATTACGACTGGCGTTACCACGACGGGCCCAACGACAGCGATTCGCGCATTTTCACTGCGGTGTTTGACAGCGATTTCAGGGTGGTGTCGACCGGCTCGGTGAGCGATCCGGCGCTGAATCGCAACTGATCAGGTGCGGGCTGCGCGCAGGCTCCGCCAGTCTTCCAGTGCAGGGCGCATCACCAGCAGCAACAGCAGGGCCGCCAAAGGCACTGTGCTGACATAGCCCACGTACTTGAAGCCCAGAGCGCCACTCAGGCCGCCCAGAAAGAAGCAACCAATGAGCAGTCCGTGCACGCGCAGGCGCTCGCGGTTGGCCCGGATCGCGGGATGACCGGGCAGCCGGTTCACGTACAACAGCTTGCCCAGTTCGATGCCGAAATCCGTCACCAGGCCGGTGACGTGGGTGGTTCGGATCACGGCGCGGGAAATTTTGGTGATCACGGCGTTTTGCAAGCCCATGATGAAACACAGCAGGACCACTGTGAGCGG
This sequence comes from Hydrogenophaga sp. PAMC20947, assembly GCF_004795855.1. NCBI lineage: Bacteria > Pseudomonadati > Pseudomonadota > Betaproteobacteria > Burkholderiales > Comamonadaceae > Hydrogenophaga > Hydrogenophaga sp. PAMC20947. Next base: position 2,485,733 of record NZ_CP039252.1, on the reverse strand, counting down.
CAGGAAAACCGTGGTCATGAGGCTCATGGTGGCACCGAACAGGCCAAACAACAGCAACAGCACCGCTTCAATCATCAGCGGCAGGCCGTAGGCGCTGTGCAGCGAGCGTCGCATGCCCCAGTTGACCAGCCAGGCGGTGCACATGGCGCCGAACAAAAAGGCCAGCAACGCGCTGATACCGGCACCCGCCAAGGCCAGCTGGCCCAGCACCAGCCGGTCGGCCACCGAAGACACGATGCCGGTCATGTGCGACGTGTACTGACCGACCGCGAGAAACCCGCCCGCATTGGTGGCGCCCGCCACGAAAGCGAGCACCCCACCGAGTTTCAGATCGGTCTGGGGGGTGCGCTTGAGGCTGGTGGCGCCACGGATCGGTTCGAACACGGTGTAGCGGCTCCCGGTTGGTCTTGTGGCTTCAGCGCACCCGCATGCCCGGCTTCGCGCCAGGCCAGGGGTTGAGGATGTAGATGCCCGGTTCGGCTTTTTCGTCCGCATGGCCGGCGGCCAGCACCATGCCTTCGCTCACGCCGAATTTCATCTTGCGCGGGGCGAGGTTGGCCACCATCACGGTCAGCTTGCCCACCAGTTCTTCGGGTTTGTAGGCGCTGGCGATGCCGCTGAACACATTGCGGGTCTGGCCTTCACCCACATCCAGCGTCAGGCGCAGCAATTTGACCGAGCCTTCCACCGCTTCGCAGTTGACGATCTGGGCGATGCGCAGGTCGATCTTGGCGAAGTCGTCGATAGAGATCGTTGGGGCCAATTCCTCGCCACCGGGAATCAATTTTTCGGCTACCGGCGCGGGCGGAGGCTCGAAGAGCGCGTCGAGCTGCTTCACGTCCACGCGCTGCATCAGGTGCGCATAGGCGCCAATGGCGTGGCCCGCTCCCAGCAGGTTGCCGGCGTCGGCGAACGTCAGTGGCTGGACCTTGAGGAAGGCTTCGACGTTGGCCGCCAGATCAGGCAGCACCGGTTTCAGGTAAATCGAGATCAGGCGGAAGGCTTCGATGCAAGTGCTGCACACGTCTTGCAGGCGTGCGTCCTGGCCTTCCTGTTTGGCGAGCTCCCAGGGTTTGTTCTGATCCACGTAGGCATTGACCTTGTCCGCTTGCAGCATGATTTCGCGCAGCGCCTTGCCGGTTTCGCGCTCGGCGTACAGATCGGTCACTTGTCCTGCGATGTTCTGGATCGAAGCCAGCAGGGCAGCGCCATCGGCCGAGGCCGCGCCCAGCTTGCCGTCAAAACGCTTGGCAATAAAGCCGGCAGCACGAGAGGCGATGTTGATGTATTTGCCCACCAGATCGCTGTTGACGCGCAGCATGAAATCTTCGGGGTTGAAGTCCACGTCTTCGTTTTTGCCGCTGAGTTTGGCCGCCAGGTAGTAGCGCAACCACTCGGGGTTCATGCCGAGCTCCAGGTACTTCAGCGGGTTCAGGCCGGTGCCCCGGCTCTTGCTCATCTTCTCGCCGTTGTTGATGGTGAGGAAGCCATGCACGAACACGGCGTTGGGTACCTTGCGCCCGCTGAACTTCAGCATCGCCGGCCAGAACAGCGTGTGGAAGGTGATGATGTCTTTGCCGATGAAGTGGTACTGCTCGGTGGTCGGGTCGGCCATGAAAGCGTCGTAGTCCACACCGATCTTGCCAAAATAGTTTTTCAGCGACGCGAGGTAGCCGATGGGCGCGTCCAGCCAGACGTAGAAATACTTGCCCGGGGCATCGGGAATCTCAATACCGAAATAGGGTGCGTCGCGGCTGATGTCCCAATCGCCCATTTTGGGCTTGCCGTCTTCGCCCGGTGCGATCCATTCGGTGATCTTGTTCAGCACCTCGGGTTGCACGGCGCCGCTGTTGGTCCACTGGTTCAGGAATTCAATGCAGCGCGGATCGGAGAGCTTGAAGAAGAAATGATCGGAGCTCTTGAGCACCGGAACCGCGCCAGACAGGGCGGAATAGGGGTTCTTCAGATCGGTGGGCGCGTAAACGGCGCCACAGTTTTCGCAGTTGTCGCCGTACTGGTCTTTGGTACCGCACTTGGGGCACTCGCCCTTGATGAAACGGTCGGCCAGGAACATGCCCTTTTCCGTATCGTAGAACTGCTCGATGGTGCGGGTCTCGATCAGATCGTTGGCCTTGAGCGCGCGGTACACGTCTTGCGCGAGTTCGTGGTTCTCGGGCGCGTCGGTGTTGTGCCAGTTGTCGAAGGCGATGTGGAAACCGTCGAGGTAGGGCTTGCGACCGGACGCAATGTCGGCCACGAACTGCTGGGGCGTTTTGCCGGCCTTTTCGGCAGCGATCATGATGGGCGCGCCGTGGGCGTCGTCGGCGCAGACGAAATGCACTTCATTGCCCTGCATGCGCTGGAACCGCACCCAGATGTCGGCCTGGATGTATTCCATGATGTGGCCAATGTGGAAGTGGCCGTTGGCGTAGGGCAGGGCGGTGGTGACGAAAAGGCGGCGCGGCTGGCTCATGGATGGCTTTCTGACGGGGAACCTTTGATTTTAGGGCTTTGATGCCCTCAGGCATGGTGTGTGTATGCGCCGACCTGCTGCGCGACGGTAGACTTCAACGCCTGTTCCCCCTTATTTCTCTGGAGATTGCCCCCGATGGCCGTAGATTCCACCGCTTTGTTGAACGCCCTGCAGGCCGTGATCGATCCGAACACGGGGCAGGATCTGGTGTCCACCAAAGCCCTGAAAAACCTGAGTGAGCAGTACGGCGAAGTGAGCTTTGACGTAGAGCTCGGTTACCCCGCCAAGAGCCAGCTGGAGCCGTTGCGCGCGGCTCTGGTGGCTGCTGCGAAAGCGGTTCCGGGTGTCGAGAATGTGGCGGCCAACCTCACGTTCAAGGTGGCGGCCCACGCCGTGCAACGCGGCGTGCAACTGTTGCCAGGCGTGAAGAACATCATTGCCGTGGCCTCGGGCAAAGGCGGCGTGGGCAAGAGCACCACGGCGGCCAACCTGGCGCTGGCCCTGGCGGCCGAAGGCGCCACGGTGGGCATTCTGGACGCCGACATTTACGGCCCGAGCCAACCCATGATGATGGGGCTGGAGGGGCGCCCCGAGAGCCATGATGGCAAGACCATGGAACCCTTGGTGAGCCACGGCGTGCAAGTGATTTCCATTGGTTTCCTGGTGAACAAGGACGACGCCATGGTGTGGCGAGGCCCCATGGCCACCCAGGCGCTGGAACAGCTGCTGCGCCAGACGAACTGGAAAGACCTGGACTATTTGATCGTCGACATGCCCCCCGGCACGGGCGATATCCAGCTGACTTTGTCGCAGCGCGTGCCGCTCACCGGGGCTGTGATCGTGACCACACCGCAAGACATTGCGCTGCTGGATGCGCGCAAGGGCATCAAAATGTTTGAAAAGGTCGGCGTGCCGATTTTGGGCATTGTGGAAAACATGGCGGTTTACGTTTGCCCCAATTGCGGCCACAGCGAACACATTTTTGGCGCCGATGGCGGCAAAAAAATGGCGGCCGAGTTCGAAATGGACTATCTGGGGGCCTTGCCGCTGAACATGCAGATCCGCGTGCAGGCCGATGGCGGTGCCCCCACCGTGGTTGCCGAGCCCGAGGGTGAGATTGCCGGGCTGTACAAGGCCATGGCCCGCCAGCTGGCGGTGAAAGTGGCCAAGCAGGCCAAGGATTTTTCCAGCAAATTTCCGTCGATCAAGATTTCCAAAGACACCTGAGCTGGGGCATGGCTGGGGCACCGTGTTGCCCGGCGCCACCCGATCCCCTACCGCCGCAGCGCACTGGCGGATGAAGGAGGCGGTAAAATAGAGACACAGCGAGCCGGTGCTTCCCCGGCTCGTTTTTTTCTGTCTGGAAGCCATGTAGAGGAACACCATGTACAAAAACCTCGTGGCCCGGCGCGTCTGCGTTTTGGCGGCTGCCAGCTTTTTCATCCCCTTTTCCATGCCGGCCCGTGCGGAGTCGCCTGCGGCGCCGCTGAAAGTGGCCTTTGTGTACGTTGCGCCTCTTTCAGAAGCCGGGTGGGTGCGGCAACACGAGCTGGGTCGCCTGGCGGTCGAAGCCGCGCTGGGCAAACAAGTGCAGACCAGCTTTGTGGACAACGTGGCGGAGGGGCCCGATGCCGAGCGCGTGATCCGGGACCTGGCGCGGCAGGGCAACCGCTTGATCTTCACCCCCAGCTTTGGCTACATGGAACCCACGCTCAAAGTGGCGCGCGAATTTCCCGAGGTGAAGTTCGAGTCCATCACGGGTTACAAGACCGCCCCCAACGTGGCGACCGCCAATGCACGCTATTACGAGGGCCGTTATCTTGCCGGTGTAGCGGCGGGTCGCCTGGCGACCCAGGCGGGCTTTGTGGCGGGCTTTCCGATTCCCGAGGTGGTGCAGGGCATCAACGCCTTTTCCCTCGGCATGCGCTCGGTCAATCCGAAAGCCAGCGTGCGCGTGGTGTTTTTGGGTGAATGGTTCAATCCGCCTCGCGAGCGCGAAGCCGCCATGACACTGATGAACCAGGGTGCCGAAGTGCTGGCTTTTCACACTGGCTCAACCGCTGTGATGGCCGCTGCGCAAGAGCGCGGCAAGCTGGCTGTGGCCTACCACTCAGACATGCGCCATGTGGCGCCCGATGCACAGGTTGCAGCGGTGACCCACCTCTGGGGCGATTACTATACCCAGCGCGTGAAGGCCGTGCTCGATGGGCGGTGGAAGAGTGGCCAGGTCTGGGGTGGCGTGAAAACCGGCATGATCCGGGTCGACGGCTTTGGCCCCAAGGTGCCAGCCACGGTGCGCGAAGAGGTGTTGGCGCTGCAGGCCAGCCTGGCCCGAGGCGAATGGGCCGTGTTTTCGGCCCGAGCCGACGTGCGTGACAACGAGGGTCAGGTGAGGATTCCTGCGGGGCACCGCCTGTCGGACGACGACATCCGGGGCATGAACTGGCTGGTTGAGGGCGTGGTGGGACGTTTGACGCATTGAACTGTGCGGATTATCACGATCGCGATACGTCCCATAGAAAGGTCCGTATGAGGACCGTGCAGGTTGTCGTTACAGTAGATCGGTTATGCATTGTTACCGTGCCAGCGTCCTTCGCTTCGATTCCCAACGCCAGCCCGTCTTTGACAACGACGGCTTGCTGGTGGTTGACCAAAATGAAAATGGGCGTCAGGTGGTGGTGGATGTCGGCGATCATGCCGCGCTGAAGGCCCGCTATGCCGAGGTGCCCACCACCGACTGGCGGGGCAGGATCATGGCGCCCGGCTTTGTGGACATGCATGTGCATTACCCGCAGACCGATGTCATTGGTGCGCCGGCCGACGGGCTGCTTCCCTGGCTGGAAAACTACACCTTTCCTCACGAAGCCCGCTTCTACGATCCGGCATACGCCCGCAGCGTTGCCGATTTTTTCTTCGATGAGCTGCAGCGCCATGGGGTCACCACGGCGCTCACCTTCGCCACGTCCCACCCCGCATCGGTGACCGCTGCATTTGAGGCGGCGCGCGAGCGCGGGCTGCGCTTCATCACTGGCAAGGTGCTGCAGGACCGCCACAGCCCGGACGGCGTGCGCGACGAGACCGAGCAAAGTCTGATCGATACCGAAGCGTTGATCCAGCGCTGGCATGGCGTGGATCGGCTGGGCTATGCGATCACCCCACGCTTCGCCCCCACCAGCTCACCCGCGCAATTGCGGGGAGCCGGCGAGCTGGCGGCGAAATACGCCGACGTGTGGATCCAGTCGCACGTGGCTGAAAATCTCGATGAAATCCGATGGGCGCGCGAGCTGTTCCCGGATGCCGCTTCTTACCTGGGCATTTATGGCGATGCGGGTCTGATGCGCCAGCGGGCCATTTATGCGCACTGCATCCATTTCAGCCATGCCGACCGGGTGCTCATGCAGCGCTCAGGCGCCGTTGCGGCGGTTTGCCCCACGAGCAATCTGTTTCTGGGCAGCGGGTTTTTTGATTTTGCGGCCGCCGATGCCGCCGGCATGCGCTATGGGCTCGCCAGCGATGTGGGGGGCGGCACGAGCTTTTCGCCCTTCAAGACCATGCTCGCGGCCTATTGCGTGGGGCGCGAAGGGCAAAGCAAAACGGGACTGAGCTTGCGACCTTCACAACTCTGGTGGCAACACACGACCGGTGCTGCCGAAGCGTTGGGCCTGGGTGGAGTGGTCGGCAATTTGCAGCCGGGTTGTGAGGCCGATTTTGTGGTGCTCAACCCCGAAGCCACACCGATTCTGGCCCGAAAGACCCAGCAGACCAACAGCCTGGAAGAATTGCTCTTTGCGCTGATCGTGCTGGGGGATGAACGCGTGGTCGAGCGCACCGTGATTGCGGGTCGGCCCAGCTGATCACTTGTAGCTCAGCGAGCCGGCTTTGCCCCAGAACACGCGGTACATGAACACCGTGTAGCCGATGATGACCGGCAGGGTGATCGCCACGCCAAAAAAGATCACGTTGAGCGATGCCGTGCTGATCGCAGCCTCCCAGACGGTCATGCGACCCATCACGATGTCGGGAAAGATGCTGTAGGCCAGTCCGAAGAAGGCCAGTACAAAAATCAACACGGTATTGGCGAACACCACCCAGCCGTAGCCTGCGCGGATCACCTCCGGGCGTGTCACGACCCAGCGCATGGCGAAGAAGGCCAGGGCACACATCATGGGGACGGGCAGCAGCGCGAAAACCTGCGGCAAAGCAAACCATTTCGCCATGACCGCCGGTTTGGCCAGTGGGGTTGCGATGGAGATCACCACCAGCGCTGTTCCCATGGGCCACAGGGCGCGGCGGGCCCATGCCACTGCCCTGGCTTGCAGGGCGCCTTCGGTCTTCATGATCAGCCAGCCGGCGCCCAGCAACACGTACGCGGCGGGCAAGGTGAGCGCCACACCCAGACTGAAGGCCCAGCCCAGTGCGCCGGGGTCAAAGCCGGTGATGTAGCTGCCCAGCATCCAGCCCTGCGAGGTGCTGGCCATCAGCGAGCCGGCGAAGAACGCCCGGTTCCAGAAGGGTTTGTACCGGGTGGGTGCCTTGACCCGGAAGTCAAACGCCACGCCCCGCAAAATCAAGCCGATGAGCATCATTGCGACCGGCAGGTACAGGGCCTGGAGCACCATCCCGTGGGCCATGGGAAAGGCAATCAGCAGCACCCCCACGCCCAGAACCAGCCAGGTTTCGTTGGCATCCCAGAACGGTCCTATGCTGGCGATCAGCGTGTCTTTGTCGACGTCATTCACCAGCGGCAGCAACAGACCCACGCCCAGGTCGTAGCCGTCGAGCACGACATAGGCGAGCAAGGACAGCCCCATCACGGCCAAAAAAAACAAAGGGAGGAATTCGGCCCAGGTCATGTCAAACCCCTGCCTTTCCGAGCAAGGCGCCCCGCGGCGCATCGGGCGCGTGTTCTGTGGGGTGCTCGGCCATGTACTTGAGCACGCCCACATAGGTGATCAAAAGCAGACCGTAGACCAACAGGTAGGCGGTGAGCGTGAACGCCACATAGGGCGGCGGCACGGTGGTGGCCGCCTCGCTGGTACGCATCAGGCCGTAGACGAGGAAAGGTTGCCGCCCGATTTCGGTGACATACCAGCCCGACAGCGTGGCCACCCAACCCGAGAAGGTCATGCCTGCCAGCACCCAGAGGTGCGTGCGGGGCAGGCTGATCTTCGGTGCACGGCGTTGCGACCAAAGCCGCCAGGCGCTGTAACCTGCGACCAGCAGCATGAGCGAACCCACGCCCACCATGAGACGAAAAGCGTAGAACACAGGGGCCACTGGCGGGTGCGCGCCTTTGAACTCGTTCAGGCCCCGAATCTCGCTGTCGAGCTCATGGGTCAGGATCAAGCTGCCGAGCTTGGGGATCTTCACGGCGTAATGGGTGGTGCCCGCAGCCTCGTCGGGAATACCGAACAGCGTCAGTGGCGCGCCACGCTCGGTCTCCCAGATGCCTTCCATGGCGGCGATCTTGGCGGGCTGGTATTGCAGCGTGTTCAGGCCGTGCAGGTCGCCGACAATAAACTGCAACGGGATCACGGTGGCGGCGGTGAAGATCGCAGCCCGCATCGCCTTGTATGTGCCCTGCGTGGCGCTGCCTTTGAGCAACTGCCAGGCACTCAGGCCCGCAATGAGGAACGAGGCCGTGAGCGCAGAAGCCAGCAGCGTGTGGGTGAAGCGGTAGGGGAATGAGGGGTTGAACACCACGGCAAGCCAGTCGGTCGGGATGAACTGCCCGTTGACGATCTCGAAGCCGGCCGGTGTGTGCATCCAGGAGTTCAGACTCAGGATCCAGAAGGCCGAGAGCGTGGTGCCCAGTGCCACCAGGAAAGTGGCGGCGAGGTGCACCCGTTCACTGACCCGGCCGCGGCCAAACAGCATGATGCCCAGGAAACTGGCCTCGAGGAAAAACGCGGTCAGGACTTCGTAGCCCAGCAAAGGCCCGGCGATGTTGCCTGTGCGCTCCATGAAGCCCGGCCAGTTGGTACCGAACTGGAAGCTCATCACGATGCCCGAGACCACGCCCAGTGCAAAGGTGAGCGCAAACACCTTGGTCCAGAAGTAGTAGGCGGCTTCCCAGGCAGCATTTCGCGTTTGCAAGAACCGCAAGCGGAAAAACAGCAGGAACCAGCCCATGGCAATGGTGATGGTGGGAAACAGGATGTGAAAGCTGATGTTCGCGCCGAACTGCATGCGCGAAAGGATGAGGGCGTCGAGTTCCATGGTCAGGTGCTCAGAGGATTGGGACGGTAGGGCGGGTCAGGCAGCGTTGCGATCGGGGGGCTTGGCGGCATTCGCAGGCCGGGGTGTTCGGCCGATCAGCCGGTCTTTGAGTTCCAGTACCCGGGTGACCTTGGCGCCCATGCCCATGAGCTGTTGGGCGGTCTCGGGCGAGAGTTTTTGAACGTCATCGAACCACGTCATCAATCGGTCGATCAGGTCGTGCATCTCCCGCATGCGTGCCTGTGCATGTTCTTCGGCTTCGCTGCCGGGTTCTTGCAGCAGGGCACTGCGCAGCATGGACAGCGTGGGCTCGACCTCTCGGCGGCGGCGCTCTTCGGCCAACACGCGGAAAATCTCCCAGACATCCTCTGGCGCCTCAAAATACTCCCGGCGATCGCTGGGCAGGTGGCGCAGGCGGACCAGCCGCCAGGCCTGCAATTCCTTCAGGCCCATGCTCACGTTGGAGCGGGAGAAATCCAGGGCCTGAGCGATTTCGTCTGCGTTGATCGGGGCCGACGAGATGTAGAGCAAAGCGTAGATCTGTCCGACGGTGCGGTTGATGCCCCAACGGCTGCCCATCTCGCCGAAGTGGGTGATGAATTCGCGGTTCAGTGGGGGCAGGGGATGGGGGACGGGCATGGTTTGATCCAGATCAAAAAGTTTCTGTATTTTCAGTAATTACTGAAAACCATGAAGACCGGAGGGCTGCAGGGGTGGCAGGGGCGGGCGCGCCATGTCCCTACAATCGTGGCATCCGCGGGGGCTTTTCGCCGCGCACCGGAGTACACGCATGAGCATCAAGAGCGATAGATGGATCCGCCGCATGGCCGAGCAACACGGCATGATCGAGCCCTTCGAGCCGGGCCAGGTTCGCAAGAACGCAGCTGGCGAACGCATCGTCAGCTATGGCACCAGCAGTTATGGCTACGACATTCGGTGTGCGCCCGAATTCAAGGTGTTCACCAACATCCACAGCACCGTGGTGGACCCGAAAAATTTCGACGAAAACAGCTTTGTTGATATCAACAAAGAAGTTTGCGTCATCCCGCCCAACAGCTTCGCGCTGGCGCGCACCCTGGAATACTTCCGCATTCCGCGCAACGTGCTCACCATTTGCCTGGGCAAAAGCACCTATGCCCGCTGCGGCATCATCGTCAACGTGACGCCGTTTGAACCCGAATGGGAAGGCTACGTGACGCTGGAGTTTTCCAACACGACCCCGTTGCCCGCCAAAATTTACGCGGGCGAAGGTTGTGCGCAGGTGTTGTTCTTCGAGAGCGACAAAGACGATGTCTGCGAGACCAGCTACAAAGACCGGGGTGGCAAATACCAGGGTCAGGTTGGCGTGACGCTGCCCAAAACCTGATTGCGTGCGGAGCGTTCGTCGCACCCGCGCACCCAATTCGGACTTTTCGCAAATCCCGGCGCTTCAGCCAGGCGCCGGTGGTCCGCGTTTGAGCGCCTGTTTGCATAATGTGGCAGCAGCCCGGTGCACCCTTGTCCGTGGCCAAGCCCGATCAGAATGCCGAGGAGTCCAGCCATGAAGTGGGAAAACAACCGCCAGTCCGACAACGTTGAAGACCGCCGAAACGCCCCGGGTGGGGGCGGCGGCATGTTTGGCGGCGCGGGTGGCGGCCGCAGACGCAGCGGCAAGGGCATTGGCCTGGGCACCATCGCTGTCGCACTGGTGGCGGGCTGGATCTTCGGCATCAACCCCATGACCATCCTCGGTTTTCTGGGCGGTGGCGGCGATTTGATGCCTGGCCAGACCCAGAGTGCACCGGCCAACACCACCACCGCTTCGGGCAAGCCCACGGATGAAATGGGGCAATTCGTCGCTGCCGTGCTGGGCGGCACCGAAGACGCCTGGGGCGCCGTGTTCCAGCAGGGCGGGGCGCAGTACCAGGCCCCCACTCTGGTGATGTTCCGGGGATCCACATCAACGGCTTGTGGCCAGGGCCAAGCCGCCATGGGCCCGTTTTACTGCCCGGCCGACAAGAAGGTCTACATCGACCTGGGTTTTTACGACACCATGAAGCGCCAGCTGGGCGCCCCAGGCGATTTCGCCCAAGCCTATGTGGTGGCGCATGAAGTGGGCCACCACGTGCAGAACCTCATGGGCCTGACCGGCAAGGTCGACAGCATGCGCGGGCGGGTCAGCGAGCGCGAGCAAAACGCCTTGTCGGTGCGTCTGGAACTGCAGGCCGACTGCTTTGCCGGCATCTGGGCCCACCACAACCAGAAAAGCAAGAATATCCTCGAATCTGGCGACATCGAAGAAGCCATGAATGCCGCCGCCGCCATTGGTGACGATGCGCTCCAGCGCAAGAGCCAGGGCGTGGTCGTGCCCGACAGTTTTACCCACGGCACCAGTGAACAGCGCCAGCGCTGGTTCTACAAAGGGCTGGAAACGGGCAGTGTTCAGGCTTGCGACACCTTCGGCGCTCGCAACATCTGATGCCGACCCGCCTTGTTCTCCCTTTGATTGCAACCCGGTAAGAGAACCGTTGTTTTACGGTTTCCGTGGCGCTGAAGCGGCGCGATTGGGTAAAAACCACTCAAAGTGAGAGAATGTCGGGTTAATGCCCTTTACCCTGCGCGCATTTTTTAGGCAGCGCGCCCTGCAATGACCCAATCTTTTTCCCAACTCGCCCTCTCTCCCTCTATTGCCCAGGCCGTGGCCGATATGGGATACGAGAACATGACCCCCATTCAGGCGCAGGCTATTCCTGTGGTTCTGGAGGGGCGTGACGTGATGGGCGCTGCCCAGACCGGCACCGGCAAGACCGCCGCGTTCTCGCTGCCCCTGCTGCAGCGCATGCTCAAACACGAGAACGCCTCGACTTCGCCCGCGCGCCACCCTGTGCGTGCACTGGTGCTGTTGCCCACGCGAGAACTCGCCGACCAGGTGGCCGAGCAAGTGAAGCTGTACGCCAAACACACGAAGCTGCGCAGCATGGTGGTGTTTGGTGGCATGGACATGAAGCCACAGACCGCCGAGCTGAAAAAAGGCGTCGAGGTGCTGGTGGCCACGCCCGGTCGTCTGCTGGACCACATCGAGGCCAAGAACTGTGTGCTCAACCAGGTTGAGTACGTGGTGCTCGACGAAGCCGACCGCATGCTCGACATCGGCTTTCTGCCCGATTTGCAGCGCATCCTGTCGTATCTGCCCAAAAAGCGCATCACGCTGCTGTTCTCCGCCACCTTCTCGCCCGAGATCAAGCGCCTGGCCAGCAGCTACCTGCAAGACCCGGTGACCATCGAGGTCGCTCGCTCCAATGCCACGGCATCGACCGTGGAGCAGCATTTCTACCGGGTAGAAGACGACGACAAGCGGACCGTGCTCAAGAAGATTCTTCTGGAGCGGGGCCTGAACCAGGCTTTTGTGTTCGTGAACAGCAAGCTGGGCTGCGCCCGACTGGCGCGTTCGCTGGAGCGTGAAGGTCTCAAGACCACGGCCCTGCACGGCGACAAGAGCCAGGACGAGCGCCTGAAAGCCCTGGAGGCGTTCAAGAGTGGCGTCGTTGACTTGCTGGTCTGCACCGATGTGGCCGCCCGCGGCCTGGACATCAAGGATGTGCCGGCGGTGTTCAATTTCGATATTCCGTTCAATGCCGAAGACTATGTGCACCGCATCGGGCGCACCGGTCGCGCAGGCGCCGAAGGTCTGGCGGTTTCGTTCGTGAGCGGGCGCGATACGCGCCTCATGGGCGATCTGGAAAAACTGCTGGGCAAGAAACTCGAGTTGGAAGCGCTGGAGCTGGAAGCCGATCGCAAACCGGCCGGACATTTCAACGATGGCCAGCGCGCCTGGCAAAACGAAGACGGCGAGCGCCGTGAACGCCGCGACAGCCGTCCTTCACGTGAGTCACGGCATGAAGGCCGTCCTGCCCGGGCACCCCGGGCACCGGCCGACCCGTTGTTTGACAAGCCGTATGAGCCCAGCGTCAGTGCCAATCCAGATACCACGCCATCGTGGGAAGTATCCGAGCGCCCGGCCGCCCGTTCGGCTTCGCCCAACATCCGCTCGCGCAAGAAAGTGGCAGCCCTGTTCAAGAGCCCTGTGTTGGCCGAGCCCGAAGCCGGGGCAGAGACCGCTGACTCAGCGCCAGCCAGCGCAGAGTCGGAAGAAGCTGCCGCATCTGTGGACACCGCGTCTTCACATAACGGCTGAGGACCTGACCACTGCTGATGGGGTGTTGCGTGCCGAAAGGCACATCAGCCCACGTCTTTTCGCTCAAGGCGGCGTTGTAAACGCCTCGCCATAGCCGGGCTGTGGATTGGGCCTCGCCCTGAGCCAAACGTCATCGGTTTTTTTGTATCCTCAAGCATGCAGCACCACACTAGGATTTGCCTGGCTTTCGGGCTTGCGGGCATTGCACCTGAATGAGTTCGGTGCGACCACCGTCCATCAATCGAGCGGCTGTGAGGCACCCACCCCAGACACAGCCGGTGTCCAGGGCCAGGGTGTGTTGGCCGTTGGCGGCGTTTTTGAGCGTGGACCAATGGCCAAACGCAATGGGTGTCCCCAGCGTCTTGCGGCCGGGCACATCAAACCAGGGCATGAAGCCCTCGGGCGCAGTGGCAGCGCTGTCTTTGGTGTCAAATTCCATCACCCCGTTGGCCGAGCAAAACCGCAGCCGGGTCAATGCATTGACGATCACGCGCAAGCGCTCGGCGCCACGCAGCGAGTCGCGCCAGGCGTCGGGCTGGTTGCCGTACATGTTGTGCAGAAAAACACCCCACTCAGGGCCTCGCAAGGCGGTCTCTACTTCGTGTGCCAGCGACAAGGTCTGTGCCTTGTCCCAGGCCGGCAGAACGCCCGCGTGCACCATCAGCCAACCTTGTGCGTCAATGGCCATCGAGCGGGTGCGCACCCAGTCAAGCAGCGATGAGCGGTCTGGCGCGGCCAGAATACCGTCCACCGTGTCGCTGCGGTGGGGTTTTCGCACACCGTGCGCCACCGCCAGCAGGTGCAGATCGTGGTTGCCCAGCAAGCATTGCGCCGAGTCGCCCAAGTCCATGAGGCGCCGAAGCACGCCCAGTGAGTCTGGGCCCCGGTTCACCAGGTCACCCAGCAAGTACAGGGTGTCGCGGCTGCGGGAAAAATCGAGTTTGTCGAGCAGGCGACCGAGGGCTTCGTTGCAGCCCTGGATGTCGCCGATCATGTAAAGTGCCATGCGCTGATTATGGATATTTTCATCATTGTTTTTCTGACCCTGCTCAACGGGGCTTTTGCCATGTCGGAGCTGGCGCTGGCGTCCAGCCGCAAGGCGAGGCTGTCAGCCATGGCCGAGGCCGGCGACAAAGGCTCGATCACCGCGCTCAAGTTGCTCGAAGATCCCACGCAGTTTTTGTCGTCTGTACAGGTCGGTATCACCTCTATTGGCATGCTCAATGGCATTGTGGGCGAAGCCGCCTTCAGCGCTGACCTGGCGGTGCGCCTGCAGGGTTGGGGGGTGGCCGAAGCTTCGGCAAGCGTGAGTGCCACGGCCATCGTGGTGGTGGTGATCACCTTCATCACCATCGTGTTTGGTGAGCTGGTGCCCAAGCGCATCGGCCAGCTGTACCCCGAAGCGGTGGCCCGCTGGGTCTCCAGGCCCATGGCCTTTGTGGCCAAGGCAGCGGGTCCGTTTGTCTGGCTGCTCTCGCGCACCACCCACGGGGTCCTGAAGCTGCTGCGCGTCGATGCCAATGCGGTGCAGCATGTGACAGAAGAAGAAATCAACGCCAGCCTGGAAGAGGGCGTGGATGCGGGTCTGATCGAAGAACATGAACACCAGATGGTGCGCAATGTTTTCTTGCTCGATGACCGCCAGCTGACGTCCATCATGGTGCCCCACTCCGATATCGAATGGCTGGACGCTCAGGAAACGGTGGATTCGGCTGTTCAGAAGGCCTGGGCCAAGGGGCACTCGTGGTACCCGGTGTGCCGCGATGGACTCGATGACGTGGTGGGTGTGATTCACCTCCCGTTCCTGTTGTCCCTGCAGTCCAAAGGGCTGCACGACGACGAAATTCGCCAACATGCGCTGCCGGCGGTTTTTGTGCCCGAAACGCTCACCGGCATGGAGCTGCTGGAGCAGTTCCGCATACGCTCCACGCGCATTGTGTTTGTGGTCGACGAATACGGTGTGGTGCAGGGCGTGGTGACGCCGCTGGACATGCTGCAGGCCATCACGGGCGAGCTCTCGCCCGAACTGCCCCTGGACGCCTGGGCGATACCCAAGGAAAACGGCTCATGGCTGGTGGACGGGGGCATGCCCGTGGCCGAGCTCAAGTCGCGTTTTGATATCGATGAATTGCCCGACGAAGACAAAGGCCGCTACAACACGGTGGCCGGCCTGATGCAGACCGTGTCCGGGGAGTTGTTGGGCTTGCAGCAGTCGGTGGAATGCGTGGGCTGGCGCTTTGAGGTGCTGGCCCTGGAAGGTCGCCGCATCGATCAGGTGCTGATCACGCCTTTGCCCCCCGAAGAGCCCGAAGTGTGATGCTTCTGGTTTGAGCGCCTGACCGGTACGCAAACAACACCCACCCTGAAACGTCAGCCACTGTGCTGCTCAGCCCGGCCACAGGGCTGGGGCTCAGCGTCGGTGCAGATCAAATGGCGATCGTCTCACCGTTCGCAACTGCGCAGGTCTGGCTTTCCGACCTGGCGAGCATGCCAAACAGGTTTTTGGGGTCGTCCAGTTGCGGAATCAGTTCGATGCGCTCGCCCAGGCCCAGCTCGGTCGCGGTGGTCAGCATGAAGCGCAGTGCGGAAAAGTCTTCCAGGGCAAAGCCCACCGAGTCAAATACCGTCACCTCTTGTTCGCTTCGGCGACCCGGCTGCTCGCCGCGCAGCACCTGCCAGAGCTCGGTCACTTTGAAATCTGCCGGCTTGTGCTGGATCTCGCCTTCGACGCGCGATTGCGGCTCGTACTCGACGAACACATTCGCCGTGTCCAGGATGTCACCGTGCAGCTCGGTCTTGCCCGGGCAGTCGCCGCCCACGGCGTTGAGGTGCATGCCCGGCTCGATCATGTCGGGCGTGAGAATCGTGGCGAGCGTCTTGTCGGCGGTGACGGTCGTGACAATATCGGCGCCGCGCACCGCCTCTGCGGTGCTGGCGCAGACGGTGACGGTCAGGTCATGACCCTGCAAGTTCGCCACCAGCTTGGCGGTCGCCTGCGGGTCCACGTCGAACAGGCGCACTTCGGTGATGCCCACCAGGTGCTTGAATGCCAGCGCCTGGAACTCGCTCTGCGCTCCGTTGCCGATCAGCGCCATCACACGGCTGTTCGGACGGGCCAGGTTTTTCGCGGCCAGTGCCGACATGGCAGCAGTGCGCAGCGCGGTGGTCAGCGTGAGTTCGCTCAACAACATGGGGGCACCCGTGTCCACGTCGGCGTAGACACCGAAGGCCATCACTGTTGACATGCCGACGCGGGTGTTGCTGGGGTGACCGTTGACATATTTGAAAGCGTAGCGGTGGTCGTCGGACACGGGCATGAGCTCGATGACGCCGTGCTGTGAGTGGTTGGCCACGCGCGCAGTCTTGTCGAAATCGGCCCAACGCTGGAAATCGGCGTCGATGTTGGCGGCAATGGCGGACAGACAGTTGGCCAGCCCCTTGCGGCGCACCAGTTCGGCGGCCTCGGGCGCACTGAGATACAGGGTGCCGTGATCGATGAATTGGTTGAGGTCGTGGTGTTTCATGGTGTGCCTTCTGGCGTTTCTGAATGGATGCCTGCAGTGTGGCTGGCCTGGCAGGAAATGAAAAGTGGCAAAAAAGTAGCGATACGGTAGAAATATGATCAAAATGGCATCACTCAATGTCATTTTGATCATATGGACGAACTCGACCACCAACTCATCAGCCTGCTCCGCAGCAATGCCCGCCTCTCTGTAGCCGATCTGGCCCACAAGCTCAAGGTCTCACGCGGCACGGTCACCAACCGCCTGCGCAAGCTCGAAGACACTCAGGTCATCGTGGGCTACACCGTGCGCCTCAAGCCCGAGGCCGAGCCCGAGCGCATTCGCGCCTGGATGGGGGTGATGGTCGAGGGCAATACCACTCGGCAGGTGATCGCGAGCTTGCTGGGTGAGCCGGGCGTTTCAACGCTGCACGACACCAATGGCCGTTGGGATTTGCTGGCAGAGCTGGAGGCGAGCTCGATGTCGGAGTTGTCGAGTGTGCTGGAGCGGGTGCGGTTGATCAGCGGGATTCGGAACACGGAGACGAGTATCCATTTGGCGACTTACCGGTAGCCGCTTTCTGTTGCCCTTTGGCTGATGGGTTGGTGCTTGTGGCGTGCCGGGTCTCGCCCCGGCGGCGACTTACTTTCTTTTGCTTCGCCAAAAGAAAGTAAGCAAAGAAAAGGCGAGCCGAAGTCCGGGCCGCTTTGCGCTGCTCGCGACTGGCGGGGTCGGGCGGGGCGATGTTGAATGGGTTTGGGCGAGGCGGGGCTTCTCGGTTTGGGATGAGATGCAAGGCTCAAACCACAGCGATACCACCGGTATCGCGCGGATTTGCAACGCAGCAGATCGCCCAAAGCCGAGGAGCCTCGACCGCGTCAAACCCATTCAGCATCGCCTACACTCGCTTCGCTCAGACAACGCCCGTCCTTTTCCGCAAGCCGCTGTGCTGCTCAACCCGGCCACACGGCGTGGGGTCGAGCTCTGTTGGCTCGCTGAGGCTTTTTGGCTTGCAGAAACTATTTGAATCTGGTGCTGCCGAGAGCATCCATTGTTGAGCATGTGACGTGCCAGAAGTGCCACGCCGATTCGGTACGATCCACGATGTGACGAAGGCACTTCAATCCACCATCTCTCGGACCATTTCAGGCAAACGATTTGCTTTTGCGGTCGTTTCCTGGGGCTTCTCCAGCATCGCCGTTCTGGTTTCCCTTTTGTTGTTCTTTGTGCCCTTGAGCGCGCGGCTTAAAGGTTCGATTCCTTCTAACGATCTGACCGGATTCCTTGCTGTTTTGCCCGCCGTTGCATGGGTGTGCCTGGCTGTCATGACAACCCGTTGGCTTCAAGATCGCCGCTGCCATTGGGGTTGGGTTGTTGTGGGGCTCTGTAGTGGCTTCGTTTCTGGCCTGCTCGCGATCGGTGTTTTTGTTTTGTATGTGTCGAGCGTGCCGTTGGGGTTTTACCTCACCTGCTGGCACCTTTGCAAAGGCGGCAAAGGGTTGGGAAGCTGGACAGTGCCTGACAGAATCGAGCCAACTGATTGATCGAACAATCGAGCAGGCAAGCAACCATTGCCGCACCGCCGCGTCCCCAGACTGTTCATACGTTGCTCACTCCGTGCCTCGATCTCTCTTGCGCAGCAACGGTGGCTGGAAGTGTTCGATGCTGGTTTGTTGATCCCCAGCCGGGCAATTCCTATACTGGCGCGATGACCCCATTCCAGTCACAAGCGGTCGCCGCAAAATTCGCCTCATACCCGCCTGAAGCCAGGGAAGCGCTGCTGGCTTTGCGGGAGATCGCGTGGGAGACGGCCCGGTCAATGCCTGAGGTGGGCGGGATCGAGGAAACGCTGAAATGGGGCGAGCCCGCGTATGGCACAAAAAGCAAAGTGGGCAGCACGGTCCGGATGGATTGGAAGACCAGGGCGCCAGGCAGTTATGCGCTGTACTTCAACTGCCAGACCGACCTGGTCGAAACCTTCAGAACCCTCTTCCCCAACGATTTTGTTTTTGAGGGCAACCGTGCGCTGGTGTTCAGGTTGGGTGAGACCATTCCTGCCGACTCGGTGGCGTTCTGCATGGCGGCGGCGTTCTCCTACCACTTGAACAAAAAGAAGCAACGGAGCAGCGCGCCTAGGCGGTCAGGCCGCTAACTGCGCGCCCACCAGGCCGGCAGCAAGCGCTTCACTTCCGCTTTCCCAAACCGGTCGTCCATCAACCACACCGTGCCGTGATCGGTTTCGCTGCGGATCACACGGCCGGCGGCTTGCACCACTTTTTGCAGGCCTGGGTAGAGGTAGGCGTAGTCGTAGCCCCGGCCGAAACGTTGCTGCAATCTGGCGCGCATTTGTTCGTTGACCGGGTTCAACTGCGGCAGGCCCAGTGTGGCGATGAAGGCGCCGATGAGGCGGTGGCCGGGGAGGTCGATGCCTTCGCCGAAGGCGCCGCCCAACACGGCAAAACCGATGCCTTGGCTTTCTTCGGTGAAGCGGTTGATGAAGGCTTCGCGGTCGGGCTCGGTCATGCCACGGGATTGGGCCCAGGTGGGCACGAAGCGGTGGCGTTCCTGCAGGCGGTCGAGTGCTTGTTGCAGGTAGTCGAAGCTGCTGAAAAAGGCGAGGTAGTTGCCGGGTTCGGCCTCGAATTGCTCAGCCATTACGTCGGCCATGGGCGTGAGTGAAGCTTGACGGTGGCTCCAGCGGGTGGAGATGTGGGGCGCTACGCGCACCTGCAGTTGCTCAGGTGAAAACGGTGAGGGCACTTCGAGGCGGGTGGTGTCTTCGGGCAGGCCAAGCAGATCGGCCACGTAATCCATGGGCGCCAGGGTGGCGGAGAACAGGGTGGCGCTGTGGGCTGTGGCCCAGTGGTCTTGCAGCAGCGGCGCGGGAATAACGCAACGCAGGCTGAGGGTGGGGTGGCCGGGTTGGTTGGACCTGGGGTTGTCCCAGGCGTCGCGCGACACATCGCACAGGCTGTGCTCGCCAAAGCTCTCGGCCACGCGCAGAAAGTGCAAGGCTTCGAACCACCAGTTCTGCAGCGCGCCGGTGGCATCAAACGGGTGCTGCACAAAGTGCTCGCCGATGGCGGTACAGGTGGCTTGCAGGCATTCGACCCATTCACTGGGCAGCTCGGGCAACACCTCATAGGCTTCGGTGTGTTCGCGTGCGAGCTTGCCCCATCGGCGGTGCAAGGCGTCCAGCGCCTTTTTCAAACCGGGAGGGGCGCTCTGGCGCAGCGACTGAAAAGCGCCGGGTGCCATGGCTGCGCTGTGCATGAGGCGGGCGCGCTCGATCAGGTTGTGGGCTTCATCGATCAGCAGGCTGACGCGCCACTCGTTGGCCTCAGTCAGCGCGTGCCACGCGGCACCGTGGTCAAAGTAGTGGTTGAAATCACCCACCAATACATCGCTCCAGCGCACCATTTCCTGGCCCAGGTAATACGGGCAGACGCTGTGTGCCAGCGCCGTGTCGCGCAGCGTGGCTTTGTCCATCCACGCGATCCTGGCCGCGTTGGAGCGGGCTTCGGGCAGGCGGTCGTAGAAGCCTTGGGCCAGCGGGCACGAGGCGCCGTGGCAGGCTTTGTCGGGGTGTTCGCAAGCCTTGTCGCGCGCCACGCGCTCGAGCACGCGCAAGTGGCCTGCGGTATTCAGGCGCTTCAGTGCGTCGAGCGCGAGCTGGCGGCCGGGGGTTTTGGCGGTCAGATAGAAAACCTTGTCAGTGCCCTGCGCGGGTGTGGCTTTCAGCGCGCCGAACAATGTGGCCATGGTTTTGCCAATGCCCGTGGGGGCCTGCGCCATCAGGATGCGCTCGCCCGCTTTCGCGCGGCCTTGGGCGCGGTACACGGTCTCAGTGAGGTGGCGCTGGCCAGGGCGGAAATCGGGAAAAGGGAAGGGCAATTCGCGCAGCGCAGCGTCGCGTTGCAGGCGGTGGGCGGTTTGCTCGCGCGCCCAGACGATGTAGCGCTGACAGAGGTTCTCGAAAAACACGCGCAAGTCGGCGGCGGTCTGCGTCTCGGTGAGCAGGGTTTCCTCAGCGGTGTCGATGTTGAAGTACACCAGTGCGACATCGATTTTCTCGAGGGACAGTTGTTGGCACAGCATCCAGCCGTACACCCGCGCCTGTGCCCAGTGCAGGGCACGGTGGTTGGGTGGGATCGCGCCTTCATCGCCCCGGTGGGTCTTGATTTCTTCGACACGTTTGGCTTCGGGGTCGAAGCCGTCGGCGCGGCCGGTGACGGTGAGTTCTTCGAAGCGCGCGCTTAAGGGGAGCTCGCGCTGGTAGCCAGCGGGGCGGCGCGCGGTGACGGTGCTGTGGCCGGCCACGCCTTCGGCGCCGCTGGGCGAGGGGGTGAAGCGCAGGTCCAGATCCCCGGCTTTCGCGCTGAATTCGCACAGCGCGCGCACGGCCACGGCGCTGTGCGCGGCGGCTCCGGGCAGGGGCTGCGCAGCGTCGGTGCGGGTATCGGTATCGGGTGTCGGGCTTTTGGAGGTCAAGGCTGTGATGAAAAGGGCTCGCTGGCATGATACGGTCCCAAGCCTTTGCCACCATGGACCACGCCCCTTCTTCCACCCAAACCCTCACCCGCCAACACCACCGCCGCCTGCGTGATCTGTACCGATCGGCCGGCTGGCCAAGCCAGGACATGCTCGAAGTGGAGCTGCTGGCGGCCGGGCAGATCGAGCGCGTGCGCTCCGGCGAGGGCCACGAAACCTTGCGGGTGACCGATGCAGGCATCGCCACTCTGGCCCGCGTGTTCGCGAGCAACAAGGCGGCGCGCTCGCCCCATGAAGAGCTGGTCCAGCGCGTGGCGCTGGAGATGACTCGTGGTGGGCGCCTGGCGTGGCGCGGGTTGATGCTGCGGGTGGCCTTGCCCAAGGCCTTGTTGTTGGGCGAAGAGCCGGCGCCGCAGCCCGAAAGCCCGGGCTTGGCGCTGGACGACGACGCTGGCCCGCTGCCCAAGGCACCAGGGCACGCCTGGTGCATGGCCATGCCCGATGTGTTTTCGATCCGCCGCACTTCGGTGGAGGCCTATGCGGAACCGGTGGTGCACGAGATCAAGGTGAGCCGTGCCGACTTGCTGGGCGATTTGAAGAAGCCCGCCAAACGGGCGGCCTACCTGGGCATGGCGGGCGCCTGTTGGTATGTGCTGGGGCAAGACGCCAAGGGGCGATCCGTTGGGGCGCCCGACGAAGTGCCGGTTGAATGTGGCGTGATGCTGGTGGAAGGCGATGTGCTCAAGGTGGCGCGGGAAGCGCCGCGAAGGGCTGTGGCGCAGCTCCCGTTTCATGTCTGGATGGCGCTGGCCAAAGCGGGGCCGGCCGTGCGCGAAGAAGACAGGGTGCAGGCGCGCTGGTGAGGTGGCGCCGTGCGGGCTTGCAATCAATGTGTTTACAGGCCCTGGGCGCGAAGCCGCAGACAGTGCCGTATCACGGCGAGGCGAAGCAACACCGTTATCGATTTGATGGCATACCCGTATCAGGTCG
Source organism: Hydrogenophaga sp. PAMC20947 (assembly GCF_004795855.1). NCBI lineage: Bacteria > Pseudomonadati > Pseudomonadota > Betaproteobacteria > Burkholderiales > Comamonadaceae > Hydrogenophaga > Hydrogenophaga sp. PAMC20947. Next base: position 2,463,883 of record NZ_CP039252.1, on the reverse strand, counting down.
GGCTGCGCATGAAGAGCGCCGCGATCAGATCCGACTGCGTCACCATGCCGACCACCTCATTGTCGGCATTGACCACCGGCATGTGGTGCAAGCCGCCATCGGAAAAGCCTTTCACCAGCGCTGCGATGGACTGCTCGGGGCGGGCTGAGCGAACGCGGCGCGTCATGATGTCTTCGACCCGGCGGGCTGTGCTCATGCGTGGCAACTGATTGGGTATGGGTGCGCTCTGGCCGATGAAAAAATCGTGCAGCGAGACGATGCCCACCAGCGGCCCGTCGGGCGCGGCCACGGGCAAGGCCTTGACCTTGTGGTGCGCCAGCAGCCGCCAGGCTTCGTCCACCGAATCGGTCGGGCTCACTGTGATCACATCATGGGACATGATGTCGGTGCAGCGCACGGCTTGCCACTGCCGCTGGCGTGTGGCGAGTTGGGTGCGCATCACCAGGTCTTCCAGGTCATCCCGGTCGATGTCCAGCATTTCGCCGAAAGAGGCCAGCGCTGCATCAAGGTCTTCGGCCGTCGGGCCTGCACGCTGGGTGGGCAAGCGGTCGCGGGTGTCGTGGGGCCTGGCGCGGGCGCTTCCGTGGTGGGGGTAGCGCCGGCCTGCGAGGTTGTTGAACAACAGCGCCAGCAACAACATCAAAACCGAATCAGCGGCCACTGGCCACAACACAAAGCTGTAGCCTAGATCGTGAATTGCTGGGCCACCCAAAACGGCGGTGAGGGCGACAGCGCCGCCGGGCGGGTGCAGGCAGCGCAACGCGAACATCAGGGCAATGGCGACCGCGGCCGCCAAGGCTGCGACGGGGCCACTGCTGCCCAGCCATTGCACGCAGGTGATGCCCACCGCTGCGGCAATCACGTTGCCGCCGACGATGGACCATGGCTGCGCCAACGGACTGGCCGGCACGGCAAACAGCAACACGGCCGAGGCCCCCATGGGCGCGATGAACCAGGGGTTGGCCGAACCCAGGGCCTGGTGGCTGATCCATTCGGTGATCAAGAGGCCCAGTCCCGCGCCCAGGCTGCCCAGCCAGAGATCGCGTGGGCCGGCGGTGAGCGGAGCGGGGTAGAACGAGCGCAGCCAGTTGGCGAAGTGGGCGATGGGCATGGTGGGCGATGTGCACCTTTTTGGGGCGATTGGGCGCATGTTATCAGCGCAACCCAGCGGGCGCTTGGCCCCGGCTATTTGGAGGGATTTGATGCAGATCAAACAACCTTAAGGATTGGTTTCTTACAATGTAAATCATTCGCATTTGCAGACTGGTCGTATGACGCCTCGTAACTTGAATCAAGCCCCTGTGCGCCAATGGCACCGCATATCGGTCAACAGCGCCCACCACCCCCGCCTGCTGGAGCTGGGATTCTTGCCGCTGGAAAACGTGTGTGTGCTGCAGCGCAGCTGGTTCAAGACCGGGGCGCTGGTGGTGCAGGTGGGGGATGCGGTGTTTGGCCTGCGGCCCGATGAGGCCAGTCAGATTGAAGTGCACGCGCACACCGAAATGCTGGGCAGCTTGAGCGCAGCATGAGCGCCGCCACCATCGATACCAGCGGGCTGGCCCAGCGGCGGCTAGCCTTGCTGGGCAACCCCAACTGCGGCAAAACCGCGCTGTTCAACCGCCTGACGGGCAGCCAGCAAAAGGTGGCCAACTACGCCGGTGTCACGGTAGAGCTCAAGCGCGGTCTGATGAAGACCGCTGCAGGCCGTTCGGTCACGGTGATCGATTTGCCGGGCACCTACAGCCTCAATGCCAGCAGCCAGGACGAGACCGTGGCCTGCGAGATGGTGCTGGGCCAGAGCCTGCGCGAGAAAGCGCCAGACCTCACCGCCGTGGTGCTGGACGCCACGCGTTTGCGCCGCGGCTTGCGTCTGGTGGCCGCGCTGAAGCGCCTGGGTGTGCCGATGGTGGTCTTGATCAACATGATGGACCGTGTGCGAGCCCAGGGCCGTGATCTCGATGCGGCACGTTTTCAGGCTGCTCTGGGTGTTCCCGTGGTGGAAGTGACCGGCATTTCTGCGCAGGGCACGGACGCGCTGCGGCAACTGCTGGACCGTGCAGACATCTGGTCGCAAACGCGGCCCGAAACCCCAGTGGCGCAGCACAGCGCCGAGGTGGTCAGGGCCGACGATGCCCAGGCTCAAAGCTGGTTACAGGCTGCAGGCCAGGACCAGCCCATGTCGGCCCACGAGTGGTCGCGCCGTCTGGACACTTTGCTGCTGCAGCCGCTCACGGGTGTGCTGGTGTTGCTGGTCTTGTTGTTCCTGATCTTTCAGGCAGTGTTTGCCTGGGCAGCATGGCCCATGGGCCTGATCGAAAGTGTGACCAGCTGGGTCGGCGAGGGGGTAGACGCATGGTTGCCAGCGGGCTTGCTCAAGAGCCTGCTGATCGACGGGGTGATCGCGGGTGTGGGCGGGGTGGTGATCTTTCTGCCCCAGATCCTGATTCTGTTTTTCTTCATTCTGGTGATGGAAGAGTCGGGTTATCTGCCGCGCGCCGCGCTCTTGCTCGACCGGTTGATGGGCAGCCTGGGTTTGTCCGGGCGCGCGTTCATCCCGCTGCTCTCCAGCTTTGCCTGCGCCATTCCCGGCATCATGGCCGCGCGCACAATCTCAGACCGGCGCACCAAGTGGGTCACGGTGTTCATTGCGCCGCTCATGACCTGTTCGGCCCGTTTGCCGGTTTACACCTTGCTGATCGGTGCTTTCATACCGGCCAAAACAGTTCTCGGCATGAACCTGCCGGGGTTGGTGATGTTTGGCCTGTATGTGCTGGGCATTGTTTCCGCCATTGCCGTGGCCTGGGTGCTCAAACTGTGGCGGGGTGCCGGCGAGCCGGTGCAACTGATGATGGAGTTGCCCGACTACCACCTGCCACGCGTGAAAGACCTGGCCATTGGCCTGTGGCAGCGCGCCAGCATCTTCCTGCGCAATGTGGGCGGCATCATCCTGTCGCTGACCGTGATCTTGTGGTTTCTCTCCACCTTTCCGCAAGCGCCTGTGAGCTTCGCAGGAAGCCCCATCGAATACAGCTTTGCCGGCCGCATCGGGCAGGCGCTGGCAGGCTTTTTTGCCCCCATCGGATTCAATTGGCAGATTGTGGTGGCGCTGATCCCGGGGCTGGCCGCGCGCGAGGTCATGGTGGCCGCGCTCGGCACGGTTTACGCCTTGTCGCAAACGGGCGATGAGGTGGGCGCCGCGCTCGGTCCACTGATTGCGCAGGATTGGTCTTTGGCCACCGGCCTGTCGCTGTTGATCTGGTTTGTGTTTGCACCGCAGTGCCTGGCCACGTTGGCCGTGGTGCGCAAGGAAATGGGCGGGTGGGCCATGCCGGTCGGCATGGCGGCGTTCCTGTTTGGCTTGGCCTACGCGGCGTCGTGGGTGACTTACCGACTCGCATTGAATCTGGGAGGTTTCTGAAATGAACTTTGATCTGGTGGCCGTGCTGGCCTTGGTCGGGCTGGCGTTGGCCTTTGTGGTGCGCAAGTATTGGCGCTCGGCCAAGGGCAAAGGACCTGCCTGCGGTAACTGCGGCAACTGCGGCAGCGACAACTGACCTGTTCGCGCGGGTCGATCCGTTTGACGGACGGACGAACGGGGGACCCTCACGTTGCCACCCATCAAAACACCCGCCCGAGGTGGAGCGGCGCCGCCGTTTTCGCGCAGCCTGTTGGCGAAAACGGGCTCGCCCGCTGCGTCAACCCATCAATCTGCTGTTTTGCACAGCAGTACCCGATGCGCCTGAATCATGGGTGCCATGTGAACCGTGAGCCGGTTTCAGTGGGGTGATTCTTATCCAAACCGCAAGGTAACTGAGGTTGTCAACAGGGGTATTGCTTCGGTGTCCCGAAGGAATCAACTTGAGGGTTAACCCGTTGTTGTGGATTCCACTGTGCAGTCTATAGTCTCGAAATCAAGCGATTTGCTTGGTGGGGCACAGGCTCTTTTTGCAACCCATCCAGAGGCGCAATCACAGTGGACATTTTTCTTCAACAGGTGCTCAACGGCCTGACGCTGGGCGGCATTTACAGCCTGGTTGCACTGGGGCTGACCCTGGTCTACGGCATCTTGCACGTGCCCAATTTTGCCCATGGGGCCTTCTACATGGTGGGCGCTTTTGTGGCGCTCAAGCTCATGACGGGCTGGGAAGTGAACTACTGGATCGCCATGATCGGGTCGGCTGGGGTGGTGGCCGTGATCGGGGCCCTGTCCGAGCGGCTGGTGTTCCGCCCCCTGGGCAACCACACGGGTCTTCACCCGATGATCGCGGCCATTGGTCTGCTGCTGTTCCTTGAAGCCGGTGCGCAAGCGCTGTGGGGCGCCGACTTCCTGCGCATGCCCACGCCCTTCAGCGGCATTGTCGAAATTGCCGGCGTCACCGCGCCGGTGCAGCGCCTGATGATCATCGCCGGGGCGTTCACGCTGATGGCGGTCTTGCAGCTGTTCCTCACCCGCACCGTGGCGGGCTCCACCATCGTGGCCATGGCGCAAAGCCGCGATGGTGCCTCGCTGGTGGGCATTGATGCCAACCGGGTTGCCATGCTCACCTTCGGTATCTCGGGCGCGTTGGCGGCCGTGGCTGCCACGCTGTATGCGCCCATCAACCTCGTCTACCCGGCCATGGGCCACCTGGTGATCACCAAGGCTTTTGTGATCATCATTCTGGGCGGCATGGGCAGCGTGCCCGGTGCCATTGTTGGCGGGCTGATCATCGGTTTTGCCGAATCGTTTGGTGCCTATTACATCTCCACCGACTACAAAGACATCATGTCGTTCGCGTTGCTGGTGGTGATTCTTTCGCTGCGCCCACAAGGCCTATTCACCAACGGAGCACGCTGAAACCATGATGAAACTCCTGGAAGGTAAATTGGGGTGGGGGCTGCTGCTGCTGGCCGGCCTGCTGTTCCCCTGGATGGCGGGCAACGACTACCACCTGACGGTGATGTCCACCGCTTACATCTTCGCGATCGCCACCCTGGGCCTGAACCTGATCACCGGCTACACCGGGCAGTTCAATCTGGCCCACGCCGGCTTCATGGCCGTTGGCGCCTACACGCTGGGCATCCTGACCGTGGACTACGAAGTCTCTTTCTGGCTGGCTTTTGTTCTCGCCGGCGTTGTCACGGTGCTGATCGGCTTGCCGCTCGGCTTTGTGTCGCTGCGCTTGCGTGGGCACTACTTCTCCATCTTTACCCTGTGTGTCGGCACCATCATGTTTCTGGTGATCGAAAAATGGGAAAGCCTCACACACGGCACGGTGGGCATCATGGGGATTCCGGCGCCCACGGCCATCGGCCCGCTCACCTTCGACACGCCCCGGTCGCTCTACTACCTGGTGTTTTTCTTCCTGGTGGTGGGTGTGTGGTTCATGCGCCGCATCGTGGATTCGCTGATGGGCCGCACATTCATGGCGATTCGCAACGGTGACGATCTGGCCGAAGCACTGGGGGTCAACCTCATGCGCAACAAGCTCATCGCGTTTTCGTTGTCTGTGTTGTACGCCGGTCTGGCCGGCGCCTTGTATGCGGGATTCGTGCGTTTTCTGGGGCCCGATCTCGCCGGCGCCGAACACGCATTCGACATGACCATGTACATGATCATTGGCGGGCTGGGCACCGTTTTGGGCCCATTGCTGGGCGCGTTGATGGTGCCCTGGGCCACGCAGTATCTGCAGTTCCTGCAGGAATTCCGCTTCCTGATCTTTGGCCCGGTGCTGATCTTCCTGGTGATCTTCGTGCCCAACGGCATCGTGGGCACCTGGGTGGCGTGGCGTGCCCGGCAGGCCTCGGCCGCTGATGTGGCACAACACAAGGCCAAGTTGCAACAAACGAAAACTGACGCTGGTCAAGAGGAGTCGACACGTGCTTGAGATCGAACACCTGACCAAACGCTTTGGCGGCAACACCGCCGTCAACAGCGTCAGCACCAGCATCGAGAAGGGCAAGATCAACGCCATCATCGGTCCGAACGGCGCTGGCAAAACCACTTTCTTCAACCTCATCAGCGGCGTGCACAAGCCCAGCGAAGGAACGATCACCTTTGAGGGGCGCGATATCACCACGCTGCGCACCGATGAAGTGGCGCGTCTGGGCATTGCGCGCACCTTTCAGTCGACCACGTTGTTTGACACGGCCTCCGTGCTGGACAACTTGATCGTGGGCCACCGTTTGCGCACGCGATCGGGCTTGATCGATGTGCTGTTCGGCTCGGCGCGGCTGAAAGAAGAAGAGCGCGTGTGCCGGGAGAAAGCGCGTGAAGCGCTCGACTTCGTGGGCCTGGCCCACCTGGAAAACCGAGTGGCCGGCGATATAACGCAGGAAGAACGCAAGCGCGTGGCCTTTGCGCTGGCCCTGTCCACCGCGCCCAAGTTGCTGCTGCTCGACGAGCCTGCTGGCGGTGTGAACCCCGACGAAACGCTGGGCCTGGCCGAGCTGATTCGAAAGATGGTCAAGCACGACCTGACGGTCTGCTTGATCGAGCACAAGATGGACATGATCATGAGCCTGGCCGACAAAATTCTGGTGCTGAGCTACGGCGAAAAAATCGCCGAGGGCACGCCCGCCGAAGTGCGCGCCAACCCCGCCGTGATCGACGCCTACCTGGGGAGCGACCATGCTGACATTTGAGAACGTGTCGCTGTCGTATGGCAGCTTTCTCGCGCTCGACGGCGTGTCCCTGCATGCCGAAACGGGCGAGCTGGTGGTTTTGCTCGGCGCCAATGGCGCTGGCAAAAGCTCCATCTTTTTGACCGCCAGTGGCATCCACAAAGCGGCCGGCGGCAGCATCCGTTTCCATGACACCGAGCTGGTGGGTCGCAAGCCCTCGCAAATCGTGTCGAACGGACTGGTGCAGTGCCCTGAAGGGCGCAAGCTGTTCCCGCAGATGTCGGTGTTGAAGAACCTGATGCTCGGCGCCTATGTGCACCGTGGCGACAAGGTGGGCAACCGCCAGCGCCTCGAAGAGGTGATGGCGCTGTTCCCCATCCTCGACGAAAAGAAAGACGACGCGGCGGGCTCGCTCAGCGGTGGCCAACAACAAATGGTGGCCATTGGCCGCGCCATGATGGGCCGCCCCAAAGTTTTGTTGCTCGACGAGCCCTCGCTGGGCCTGGCTCCTTTGGTGGTCAAGCAAGTGTTTGAAGTGATTCAACGCATCAACAAGGCGGGCACCACCGTTTTGTTGGCCGAGCAAAACGCCTACGCCGCCCTCAAGATCGCCAACCGTGCCTATGTCATGGAGCGCGGGCGCATCGTGCTCGAAGGCGACCGCGACAGCCTGATGAACAACGAAGCCGTTCGCCGGGCCTACATCGGCGCCTAGATCTGGATTCCCTCACGCAGGAACCCTTCGCTGTCGCACAATTTCCCCTCGACCTTTCCCCCGAAACCCAGGAGACAATCAAGATGATCAGAAGACAATTTACCCAAATCGCCAGCGCCCTCGCGTTGGGCGGCATGCTCGTGTCAGCACCCGTGTTCGCGCAGGAAGTCGTCAACATCGGCTTCTCTGGTCCGCTGAGCGGCGGCGCCGCCCAATACGGCAAAAATACCCTCGACGGCCTGAAATTCGCGATTGACGAGCTCAACGCCACCGGCTTCGAAGTGGCCGGCAAGAAAGTGAAATTTGAAGTGGTTGCGCTGGACGACAAGTACAACCCCAGCGAAACCGCCATCAACTTCCAGCGACTGGTGCAGGAAAGCAAGACCCCGGTCGTGATGGTCCCGCACTCCGGTGGCGGCTACGCCGTTCAGACCAGCAATGAGCGCCTCAACGCCTTGCTGCTGTCCTACACCAGCGTGCCAAAAATCACCCAAAGTGGCAACAAGCTCACCTTCCGCATTCCGCCCGATTTCTCCACCTACATCAAGCCGTTCATCAGCCATGCGATGAGCAAGTTCGGCAAGAAGGTCGCCATTGCCAACGCCGACCACGACTACGCCAAGGCCTGGACCGCTTTGTTCAAGCCCGCCTGGGAAGCCGCTGGCGGCACGATCGTTGGCGACAACCCGATGAGCTACAACCGCTCGACCGACTTCTACAGCGGCGTGAGCAAGGCCCTGGCGGAAAAGCCCGATGTGCTGTTCATCGGCGGTGCCTCAGAGCCCACCGGCTTGGTGGCCAAGCAGGCCCGTGAACTCGGTTTCAAAGGCGGGTTCATCATCATGGATCAGGCCAAGATGAACGAAATGAAGCCTATCGTGGGCGGCTACGCGGCGCTCGAAGGTTCCATCGGCGTGTTGCCCGTGGTGGACGATCCGCAGCCGGCCGTCAAGGCCTTCGTGACGCGCTGGATGAAGGTGTATCCCGGTCGCGAGCCTGGCTCGGAAGCCACCTACAACTACACCGCCATGATGGCCACCGCAGGCGCCATGAAGCTGGCCGGCACCACCACCGATGCCATGGCCATTCGCGGCAAGCTTGATGCCGCCATCAAGGCATTGCCTGATGCGCAAAACCTGGCCAACTACGACGGCATTGAAGCCAACGGCGGCTCCATCATCGACACCCGCGTGGGCGTGATCGAAGGTGGCAAGGTCAAACAGGTGAAGCTGAGCGAACTGTCCAAGTAAAAGCGATCGAAGGGTTCGGGCTGCCGCCGCCTTACCAGGCACAGGCAGCCCTTTTTTCGCCTGTTGATTGGCGCTGGGGTGTTGCTGAGCCCGTGTGGATCACCGGCCCATGCGAGATGCAGCAGGTCGGTATGGCGGTGGGGCATTTAGCGCCGCCGCGCACCCATCCGCTGCACAATTGCGTTTGACACCGGTTGATGTATCTGCGCACCAGCCCATTCGCTGCTGGGCTTCACAGGGGAGAGAAAAAGATGGAAATCTGGTTGGTGCGCCACGGCGAAACCGCATTGAACGCGGCGCGCATTCTGCAACCCGCAGACACCCCCTTGTCGGCCCACGGGCTAAGGCAGGCCCAGGCCCTGGCCGAGCGGCTGGCCACGGAGCCCATTGCCGGCATTCTGAGCAGCGATCTGCCCCGCGCCCACCAAACCGCCCAGGCCATCGCCAGCCGCACCGGTCATGTGTTGCGCACCACGGCGTTGTTGCACGAAAGAAGCTTCGGCGACTGGCGCGGCCAACCCTACGACAGCCTGAGCACCGACCCCCTGGCCATGGACGCGGCCCCGCCCGGCGGCGAATCCACCGCGTTATTCGCCGAGCGCTGTAGCCAGGCGTTTGAGCAGGCGCTGCAACTACAGGCCGAACTCGGCGGCCCGCTGGTGGTCGTGACCCACGGGTTGGTGATTCGCCAGATGTTGGCGGCGTTGCCGCTCTCGGCTCTTTCAGGCGTGGTGGAGCAGCCCCGCATGGGCAATACCTCGTTGACCATCTTCGATGCCGCTCCGCCGCACAGCGTGCGCTTGCTCAATTGCGTTCGGCATCTTGCTGGAGGATTGACTGAGGGAGCAAGCAGTTTGAGTGGTGGTTGAGCTCGGGTTGACGGGATGGTCCGGTTTCGACCCCGAAGGCGTCAATCGCAGGTGCGTTTTGATGGTCGCTGATCCGTCACTCAACGGCGCCAATCAACCCTATCAGCACACGACGCCAAGACACGTATCGCACGGGTCGCGATCGAGGCAACTTCTCAGCCGAGACCGCCGTATCCACCAATAAATGGACACTTTCCGGGGGGCGCCACGCCCGCATGAGCCGCTGCACAAAGCGCTGGTGCGAGCTGGTGCCAGCTTCGCCTGCTTTCATGCCGACGGTGGACTGGTCCCGTCTCAAGGGATCGAATAGGGTTGCTCGTCCAGGGTGTTTAGCGCTATCTCACGATAGTGCGCTCGCCAGTGGTCCGCCGGATAGCTCGCCGGGTCGCGCGGGGCAAGGTAGTCGATGATGTCGAAGTGGTTGACCTTGTGCCCGAGCACCTCGTTGTCGAGCCGTGCGGTGCCACAGATGTGCGACATGATCGAACGGCACAGCAGTGAATAGGCCCAGGGCGCCGAGCCGATACCGTCCAGCCCGACGCCGGGGAAATACAGATTGGTCGCATCGAGGCTGCGAAAGATGCAGCCACAGCGTGCCGCCAGTGCATCGACCGTGCGGATCGCCGCGATCTCTGTGGATTCGAAGTATGAAAGATCAATGCTGTATCCGGTGCCCCAGAGCAACAACTCCACCTCGACACAATGTCCGTTCGACAGCGTCACCACATTGCCAGCGATGGTGTCCACGGTGGCGCGGTGGCGCTCGATCGAGGCATAGTGTTCCAGCATGCCGGGGCGCCCTGGAATTAGCTGATCGTGCCGCACGTCGAAGTCATGTGTTGGCATGATCTCAGCGATCTCGAACTTCTCATAGCGCGATCGCAGATCGGCGCCAATGGCAGCGCTCTGCTGGTCGGCTGATAGACCGCTGGCTTGCATCCTGGCGAACCCACGAACACTGCCTGCGATTTGCTTGGGCTTGCGCGAGGGCATGAACCAGCGCATGCCGCGAAAAGCCCAGATCACGCGCCGGGCGCCATGTTGAAAGCACAGCTCCAGCAAATCGAAAGCCGAAGCGCCTCCACCGACCACGAGCACGTCTCGGCCGGTCAACATGGTTGGTTCGCGAAGTGCACTCGAGTGAAACTCACGCACAGTGCTGGCCGCGCGGGCGAGCTGTGGAATCACCGGTGCATTGTGCACACCTGTCGCCGCGACGAGGTGCCGCGCGTGCACCACACCGTGAGGTGTCGACATCGCCCAGCCTGACCCGTCCCTGCGGGCCAACTGCACGGGGGCGTTCAGCCGGATTCCGTCTGCCAGGCCAAAACGCTCGACCCAGGCTTCGATGTTGGCCAAAATATGCGGCTGCGTGGCGCCCTGCAACGGCAAATCGCCAAGCGCCCAGTCAACAGTGCTGATCTGGATGTCCTGCCAGGCAGGAAGGTCGCGCCACAACCCGCCGACACGGCCGTGCCGCTCAAGCACGATGGCCTCAAGCCCGGCCCGACGCGCATAGGTCAAGGCCACGACACCGGCCAAGCCGCCGCCAACAATAGCAACGTCGAATCGCTTGCCAGCAGGTTCCATGTGACTTGCAACGTCGGAACTCATGGGACATGCTAACGCGATACCCCCCGAAATCCAACCGTGCCGCCGCTCCGAAGAAGCGTCGCTGTCTCAAGTTTTGTCGGCACACGATTCGTCTGGCGGACTGTCCAAGGAGCGGTCGTTGGTGAACAGCCATCATTGGTCGACTCCGGCTCGACGTTCACGAGCGACTCAAGTCGATTCTCTGCAGCCATTGGGAACGGCAGCCGGTCAGTGGCATTTTTGCGAGCGAACCGGCCCGTCATCCGACAAAAGTGGGCCGAAGGTTGTCGGGTGGAGCGGACGGCCAGGGCTCGCGAAACTGATGTCTGCTCTGCTGCACATCCGGTCGCAAGGCGCTCACGACAGCTGGACGGGAGTTCGGCTGCAGCTAACCCACGCTCTCGGCCTGACCGTCGAGATGCATCCGCCTGCACGGCCGGCCACCTAGATCAGCGCACTCTGTTCCGGAATCTCTCGATTGAGTATGCGGTCGTTTTCGCTGTAGTCCACTGGCACCTCGACGAGATGCACGCCGGGCGTGTTGAAGCACGCCTCCAACTGAGCGGGGAGGGCGTCGACTGAGCGCACGCGATGGCCATGGGCGCCATAGCTGTTGGCATATTGGACAAAGTCCGGGTTGCCGTAATCGAGCCCGAAGTCATCAAAACCCATGGCGGCCTGCTTCCACTTGATCATCCCGTACGCATCGTCCTTGAGGACCAGGACCACCAAGTCGAGTTTCAAGCGCACAGCGGTCTCCATCTCCTGGGAATTCATCATGAAGCCGCCGTCTCCGCAAATCGCCATCACACGCCGTTGCGGATAAACGATTTTGGCCGCTATCGCCGACGGAAGCCCCGCCCCCATGCTGGCCAGAGCGTTGTCCAGCAGCACCGTGTTCGGCATATGCGCGAGGTAGTTACGGGCGAACCAGATCTTGTAGACACCATTGTCCAACGCGATGATTCCGTCGTCTGGCATGAGTCTGCGGACATCCGCTACAAGGCGTTGCGGATAGATCGGAAAACGTGGGTCGTCGGCACCTTCGAGCAGATTCGTGTCGAGATGCTTCTTGACCTCCATGAACCGCGAGAAATCCCAATGCTCCTGGCGGCTTGTCGCGTTCGCCAAACGACGAACGCTATCGGACACGTCACCGATCACCCCCTGCTGAGGGAAGTAAACCGGATCGATCTCCGCGGTAACGTAGTTCACATGGATCACCTTCGCGCACGCGGCGCAGGGCGTTCCGTCATCGCCATTGCCCGAGTCGGCGGCCTTCGATTCCATGACGAAGGGGGGCTTCTCGACCACGTCGTGACCGACGTTGATGATCAGATCCGCGGCTTCGATCGCTCGATGCACGAAGTCACGGCTGGACAGCGCCGCATTGCCCAGGAAGAGCGGGTGGCGCTCATCAACCACGCCCTTACCCATCTGGGTGCTGAAGAACGGAATTCCGGTGCCTTCAATGAATTCCAGTAGCGGTGCAGAGGCGTGTTTGCGGTTGGCGCCTGCGCCAATCAGGATCAGCGGATGGCGGGCCGATTCGATCATCTCGACCGCTGCGGCGATCGAGCGCTCGGTCGCAAGGGGGAAATCGAAACGACTCCTGCGGATCACTGTCGCATCCGTCTCTTCATCGGCGATGTCCTCGGGCAACTCGAGGTGAACCGCGCCCGGCCGTTCGGCCTCGGCGTGACGCATCGCTTCTCGGATTCGCGCAGGGACGTTGTGAGCGCTGCTGATCTGGTGGGTGTATTTCGTCAGCGGACGCATCATGTTGACCACATCAATGATCTGGAACTGCGCTTGTTTGCTGGTCTTGATCGGTTTCTGTCCGGTGATCATGAGCATGGGCATGGCGCCGAGTTGGGCGTAAGCCGCCGCGGTGACCAGGTTGGTGGCCCCCGGACCCAGGGTGGACATGCACACCCCGGCCTTTCCGGTCAGGCGACCGTAGGTTGCGGCCATGAAGCCTGCGCCCTGCTCATGGCGCGTCAGGATGAGCCTTATCGAGGAGTGCTTGAGCGAGTCGAGCAAATCAAGATTCTCTTCCCCCGGTATTCCGAAGATGTACTCGACACCTTCGGCCTCGAGCACCTTGACAAACAAGTCGGACGCCTTCATTTCGCAACCTCTTCAACTTCCACCGGGTTGCCGCTTGTATTTGCGTCGTCTGTGCTCTTCACCGCCCGGCAATCACTGCCAATGCGCGTCAGGTAAGCAGACGGCGCGAAGGATTCGGCGCAGGATTCATCCATGATCAGCTTGAACGCATCTGGAATATCGTCGCCAATCAGGCTCTCCTCCGCCAAGTAAGGAAAGATCTGGTCATATCGCTTGATCTCATGTTGATTGATGCGGCGATAGATATGGGTCCGATTCAGGGCCGATGTGTGCGAGAGGCCTGCCGAGCTAATGAGGTCCAGTGTGGCGTGCACGGTCTTGGCGTGATACTGAGCCACACGTTGCGCCTTATCCGGTACCACGAGTCCCTTCACCAGCCTGGGGTCTTGCGTGGCAACGCCGGAAGGACAGCGGTTGCTGTTGCAGGTAAGCGAATGGACGCAACCAAGGGCCAGCATCATCGCCCGCGCACTGTTGCACATGTCGGCGCCCAGCGCCATGTTTTTGACCAGATGAAAGCCGGTCATGATCTTGCCGGAGGCGATGATCTTGATATGTTTCTTGATACCGAAGCCTTGCAGGCAATCGGCGACGAACGCGACCGCCTCGCGCAAAGGCATGCCAACCGAATTGGTATATTCGAGAGGTGCCGCTCCAGTGCCGCCCTCACCGCCGTCAACGGTAATAAAGTCAGGGTAGATTTTCGTCTTGACCATCACTTTGCAGATGGCCACGAATTCGCTCTCGCGACCCACCGACAGTTTGATGCCAACGGGTTTCCCGCCCGATAATTCACGCAATCGCGCGATGAATTGCACCAACCCGAGCGGGCTGTTGAAGACCCTGTGGGCCGCGGGAGAATCGACTTGGGTATGGGCTATTACGCCGCGGATTTCGGCTATCTCAGGGGTGTTCTTCCCCGCCGGCAAGATACCGCCATGGCCCGGCTTCGCACCCTGAGACAGCTTGATCTCGATCATCTTGACCGAAGGGAGTACGGCCCTTCCTGCGAACTGTTCGTCCGAGAAATTGCCGTCGGCATCACGACAGCCGAAGTAGCCTGTTCCGATCTGCCAGATCAGATCCCCGCCGTGCTCCAGGTGGTAAGGACTGAGCCCGCCCTCTCCCGTGTTGTGGGCAAAGCCTCCGGCCTTGGCGCCGCTGTTCAGTGCCAGTATCGCGTTCTTGCTCAGTGCACCGAAACTCATCGCCGATACATTGAGGATGCTTGCCGAGTATGGTTTTTTGCAGTCCGGGCCACCGACCGTGACGCGCAAGTCCTGGGAGACATCGGCCGCATCAAGTGCAGACAGCGAGTGCCCGATCCATTCGTATCCGGTACGGTAAGTATCGACCCGGGTTCCGAAGGGTACGGTCTCCAGCGCCCCCTTGGCGCGCTGGTAGACGATGCTTCTGAACATCCGGCTGATCGGGCTGCCGTCGGTATCGGACTCGACGAAATATTGGCGAACGTAGGGACGAAGGTCTTCGAGTACCCATCGACCACGACCGAAGAAAGGGAAATTTCGCCGGATCGAGTGCTGCTCCTGCAGCATGTCGTAGATGCCGATGCCCGCGAAAGGGACGACAATCATCATGAGCCAGACGATCGGCGGCCAGAACAGGTAGATGACGACAATCGAAACCAGTGTCGTGGCCAACACCTTGGTGAAGTTGGAGTGCATGTTGAATCCTCGCTGTCAGGGGAGCAGTTCAAAAATCTGAGTGCGCCCCTTGCCTGGCTTCGAATTGCCGGCTCTCCGCGAAGAATCCGTCGGAAAAGTAACGACGACGAGATACTCTGCAAGAACGATGGCAAGCCAATCCGAATCTCAAAGAAGCGCACTTAACGTATGGCTCGACTGCATTTGAAACTAGCGACAGCGCTCGCCTGCGTCTTGAAAATTCGGGCCGTGGCATACAACTCCTTAGTCGGGTGCGCAGGGCATTCCTTACAACTTGCCGGGGCTTGGTGAAAGAACGTCAGGTTGGCCTTGCACCTTTTGGGATGATTGAATTCTTGAAACAAGGCTTGGATGAAACACTGATCGAGCGCAGCCGACCTGCGACATTGCGAGCGTGGACGAAGACGCTCGCCTCGTTCCGTGGCACATGAATGCGAATTCGCACTTCGTAACACCGCGGCGATGAATGTGGCAGCGGATGACCATCGACAGGCACGGCGAACGGGTGAGCCAGCTGAAGCAAAACCTGCCGTTCAGCCGTCGTGATCGCTGAGTGGCTGGTTTACACAGCAGTTCCGACTCCAGTTTCGTGGGCGCTGGCCGGCCGCTCTGGTCGACGGATCCCGGAGCATAATTGACGCGCGGACGATTGCTTTTCCGTGAAATCGACCGGCTGAACCTGGCCGGTATCTCCATCTCGCGGTCAGTGCCGACAGCGGCAATCCGATCCGGCCGGAGTTGAGCGGCCGGTCTCTGAGGCTGCGAGATCACCCTGTCGGCTATCAGCAGTCGGTCGAACGCCAAATTTGAAGGTCTTAAAGCTGCTCGAAAGCTGTCGCTGGCGCAGCGAGGTCCGATGGAACGCATGCCAAGGACGACAGTAAGTGCTACTCGCAGCCGACCCTGAGCCTGAAACTTACCCGGCGCAGCAAGACAACTGCGAAACGTCTTTGGTGAAGGTTTGTGCAGCAAGCTTCAAACCTTCGACCATGGTGAGATAGGGAAACAGCTGGTCAGCCAGATCGTGCACCGTCATACCGGCTCGTATGGCCACGGCGGCAGTCTGGATCAGTTCACCTGCCTCTGGCGCCACCGCCTGAACGCCCAGCAGGCGACCACTACCAGCTTCAGCCACCATTTTTATGAAGCCGCGCGTATCAAAGTTGGCCAAAGCGCGAGGCACATGATCCAGTGCCAAAGTCCGGGTTTCAACCGCGATACCAGCCTGGCGTGCCTGCGCCTCGGAGAGGCCAACCGTGGCCACCTGTGGGTCGGTGAAGACGACAGCCGGCATGGCGGACAGGTTCAGTTGCGCATCACCCCCGAGCATGTTGGTGGCGGCTCGGGTGCCGGCCGCGGCTGCCACGTAGACGAACTGGGGTTGGTCCGTGCAGTCTCCCGCCGCATAGATGTTCAAGGTACTTGTCCTCATGCCCGGGTCGACCAGGATCTGGCCAGCGCCATTCACTTTCACACCAGCAGCATCAAGCCCGACATCACTTGTATTCGGCATGCGACCAGTGGCGACCAACAACGCGTCCGCGCGCCACTGCTGGCCTTTGCCGTTCAGCATGAACTCCCCATCGATATGAGTGGCCATACCGGCTTGCGTGTGTTCCAGCACCTCAATGCCTTCAGCGCGAAACGCGCCCGTCAGTGCTTCTCCAACTGCTGGATCTTCAGCCGATAGCAACCCGTGGCGAGCCAGGATCGTCACCTGGCTGCCCAGGCGGGCGAAGGCCTGAGCCAGTTCGACGGCCACAACCGATGCACCAACGACGAGGAGTCGCGCGGGAATGCGCTCGCACTCGAGAGCCTCTGTTGAAGTCCAGTAGGGCGTTCCGGCCAGCCCTTCGATCGGCGGGATGGAAGCATTTGCGCCAGTGGCGATCAGGCAGCGGTCAAAGGCTAAAGTGCGCTCGCCTCCATCCACAAGATCCACCGCAAGATGACTGGCATCCATGAATCGGGCGCGTCCGCGCAGCACTTGAATGGCCGGCGTGTCGCGAAGAATGCTCTCGTACTTGGCCTCACGCAACGCAGTTACCCGTGCCTGTTGCTGGGCCAGCAAACGACCGCGGTCGATCACCGGTGGTGCGGTCGAGATGCCTTCGTCGAAAGGGCTGCGCCGACGCAAGTGGGCCACATGGGCTGCCCGGATGAATATCTTTGACGGCACACAGCCGACATTCACGCAGGTACCGCCCAGTACGCCGCGCTCAATCAAGGTCACTCTCGCGCCTTCAGCGGCCGCTTTCAGCGCAGCCGCCATCGCCGCACCGCCGCTACCGATGATGGCCACACTAAGGCCTTCTCCACCCGGTCCGATGGGGGGTCGTGGTCCCTCATTTCGGCGCGCGGGAGCTTCGCCATTGCCGTGAAGGCTCGATGGCCTCGCTTCAAGTTCGGCGCCATAGCCAGCGCGCGCGACGGCCGCGATCAGTTCGGCGGGATCAATCGGCGCGCTGCTTTGCAGCTGCGCCTGGCCTTGGTCGTATGAAACTTTCGCCGAACCGACGCCAGCCACGCCGGTCAGTGCCTTCTCAACATGAGCGGCACATGACATGCAGGTCATGCCCGTGATGTGAAACGTGTGTGCGTTCATGGGTTGGAATCCTTGGTCCGCGCACCTTGCCGCGCATCGACAGCACAAGCATCATCTTTGCGGCATCTGCGCCATGCCCAATAGGTCAGACCCATGCTGACGACCAGCGCAGGAATCAGGACGAAATCCAACCAACCCGCCAAGGCTGAAAGGCCCACCGCGGTGATGGCGATGAAAAGAATCGGTGTCACGCAGCACAGTGCGAGAAGCACCGAAGACACCACACCGGTGCGGAACCACTGTTGGCTGGTCATGGTTGTTTGGCCAGCGTAGAGGGGTAGCCGGCATTGGTGGTTGCCTGGGTCAGCGCGGTAACGTCCGTCTTGGCGTCGTCAAAGGTCACCGTCGCCTGGCGTTTGTCAAAGTTGACCTCGGCCTTGCTGACGCCTTGCAGATTTGTCAGCGCCTTCTTCACAGTGATCGGGCATACCGGGCAGTCCATGGTTGGAACGGACAGCGTCACCGTCTGCACAGCGGCCCATACTGGTGCGGTGACCAGGAAAATCGAAGCCAGAGCCAGAGAAAACTTGTTCATGATGGTTGCCTTTCAGTAAAACCAGGGTGCGATGTAGGGGAACGCGAATCCGACGAGCACCAATGTGCCGATTGCCCAGAACACCAGCTTGTAGGCCACCCGGACCCGCGGTATGGCGCACACCTCACCCGGCTTGCAATTCGCAGCAGGGCGAAAAATCCGTCGGCCTGCGAGGAACAAAGCGACCAGCGCGAGACCAATGAAAATGGGTCGATAAGGCTCCAACGCCGTGAGGTTGGCAATCCATGCGCCACCAATACCCATCGAGAGTAGAACGAGAGGGCCTAGGCAGCAGGCGGATGCCAGGATAGCGGCGACGCCTCCTGCGGCCAGCGCCCCTCGGCTGTCTTGAGCCTTTTCCATGGGTGGATCCTTTTGAAATTGAAGGTTCGATGCAGCCAGAATACTTCCGTACATGGGTACAGAGTCAAGCGGTATGTTTAATGACCATGCCACCTTCGCAACTGGGGAAGACAAGTGGGCTGGATCATCGATGCTGTAAGCTTATTTACGGACGTAAGTACGGAGTCAAGCAGCATGAACTACAAACCTGAGGGCTTCACCATTGGGGCGCTGGCGGCGGCAGCCGATGTGGGTGTCGAGACGATTCGCTTCTATCAACGCAGGGGCCTTTTGAACGAGCCCGACCGACCGCCCGGCGGCGTTCGGCGCTACGGCGAGCACGACGTGGCCCGGGTTCGATTCATCAAGGCAGCCCAGCAGCTTGGATTCAGTCTGGACGAGGTAAGCGGCTTGCTGCTGCTTGACGACGGTACCCATTGCGATGACGCGCGCGTCCTGGCTGAATACAAACTCGCCATGGTGAAAGACAAGCTCGCAGGGCTTCGTCAGATTGAGCGGGCATTGAGCGACATGATCAGCCAGTGCAAATCAAGCAGGGGCAATGTTTGCTGCCCGATGATCATGGCGCTGCAATCGTGATGTTGGCAGGCGCCGTTGCCGGCAGACTTACTCGAATCGGGCTGCTCTCCAACGCATAGAAATGATTCAGGCCGTCGCGATCACGGGCAACGACGTGTCGGGAGCACCAGTTGCCCACGGCGTGAGTAGTTGTTCCCGGGATGTGGTTTGGTCGCCTCCGCTGGAGTGACCGGTCTGGGTGGTCAAGCGGTGGATTGAGGCCTTGCTCGCCGAATGACCGGTTGCGGCGATCACGAGCTTTCAGGCGTAAATTTCGAATGACTGGACCCAGCCTTGACCTGCCGCTCAGGTTGTTGGACTCAAGGGCTGCTGCTGGCCGAACGCTGTGAAGCAATGGCGCAGTGTGGTTTCGTTGGTTGCGAGCTGGCCAACCCAGGCAGCGCAGTGTCAGTCTGTCGGTCTGACGCATCCACCCAGACCAAAGCCACTCCCTCGTTAGGTTCTCAGAACTGCCGTGCGCCGGGTTTCGATCTACTTCCGATCCTGTTCCGCCTGCCGCTCCTGCAGCTCCCGCCACATGATTTTCCCGGTGCCCGATTTGGGCAGGCTGTCTACAAACTCGACCAGGCGCGGGCTCTTGTAGGCCGCCATGTGTTCGTGCGCCCATGCTGTGATGTCTTGTGCGCTCACCAGGCCCACCTGATCGGGCTTGAGCACCACGAAGGCTTTCACGGTTTCGCCGCGTTTGGCGTCTTGTGCACCGATCACGCACACCTCGTGGATGGCGGGGTGGTGGTACATGAGGGTTTCCACCTCGGCTGGCCACACCTTGTAACCCGAGGCATTGATCATGCGTTTGAGCCTGTCCATCATGAAGAAGTAGCCTTCTTCATCGATGCGCGCCAGATCACCGGTGCGCAGGAAGCGCTTGCCGTCCAGGGTGATGAAGGCCTGGGCGTTGGCGGCTTCGTTGCGCCAGTAGCCTTGCATGACCTGCGGTGCGTGGGTCACGATCTCACCGGTTTCGCCCTGGGGCAGTTCCGCCAGGGTGGTCGGGTCGATGATGCGGGCGTCCACTTCGAACACGGGAATGCCCAGGCACTGCGGCTTGGGGCGGTGGGGCGGGTTGATGTGGGTGGCGGCCATGGTCTCGCTCATGCCATAGCCTTCCACGTAATCGAGGCCGGTGAGTGCGCGCAGCTTCTGGGCGACGGCCGCTGGCATCGCCGCGCCGCCGCCGCGAATGCCGTTGAGTGACGAAAGATTGTATTCGGCGATGCGCGGGTTGGCCAGAAAATCAACCACCATGGTGGAAATCGCCTGCCAGCTGGTCACACCGTGGCGCTGCATGAGCTCGGCGGCGGTTTCGCGGTCCCAGCGCGACATGAGCACGATGGTGGCGCCGAGGAACATCGGGCCGTTCATGCCACCGGCCATGCCGGTGACGTGGAAGAAGGGCAGCACCGAGAGCATCACCGCGTCTTGCGTGCGGGCGAACCAGTGCATGCCCCCCATGGCGGTGCATTGCACGCCGTGGTGGGTGTGCATGCAGCCCTTGGGGTGGCCGGTGGTGCCCGAGGTGTAGGGCATCACGCACAGATCGTCTGGACCGGTGGTGAGCGGGCCGGGCTGGTGAGCGGCTGACAGGGCTGCGCCCCAGGCGTGAAGGCCTTCACCCTCTATGGGCTGGCGGGGTGCGCTCACGAAGTCGGGCAGCCGCAGGTCGGTGGGTTCGCGCAGGTAGTCGCTGTAGGTGGCGACCACCACGTGTTTCAGCGCGGGGGCTTCAATGGCTGCGGGGGTCAGGTGGGGCGCGATCTGCGGCACCAGATCCTGTGCGGTGATGGCCACACTCGCGCCGCTGTCGGCCACGTAGTGCGCCAGCTCTTCGCTCATGTTCATGGGGTTGACCGGCACCACGACCGCGTTGGCCCGCAGAATTGCGTAGTAGCCCAGCACCCATTGCGGGCTGTTCTGCAGGTACAGCAACACCCGATCGCCGGCTTTCACGCCGCACACCTGCTGCAGGTAGCCGGCCAGGCGCGTGGCTTCGTCGTGAAACTCGGCGAAGCTCAATGCTGAGCCGTAGTAGATCAGGTAGGGCTTGTGGGGGTAACGCCGGGCCGAGACCTCGGCGTTGTAAAACAGGCTGGTCTCAGGCAATGTGAGGTGCCTGGGCAGGTCTCTGGGCCAGTGGGGATCGTGCAACGCAGGCATGGGTTCAAAGGCTCAGAGGTTCAGGGGTCCAGAGACTGGAAAGCGGAGGATCAGCGGACCTCAGGATTTTTCGGTGTAGCGCGCCAGCTCGTCTTTGGCAATGGCGTTGCGGTGCACTTCATCGGGGCCGTCGGCGAAGCGCAGGGTGCGGGTGGAAGCGTAGGCTTTGGCCAGGCCAAAATCATCACTCACACCGGCGCCGCCGTGCACTTGCATCGCCCAGTCGATCACCTGCAGCGCCATGGTCGGCGCGGCCACCTTGATCATGGCGATTTCCTGGCGGGCTTGCTTGTTGCCCACTTTGTCCATCTTCCAGGCCGCGTGCAACACCAGAAAGCGCGCCTGGTTGATCATGATGCGCGACTCGGCGATGCGTTCGCGGGTGACGCCCTGGTCGGCGATGCGTTTGCCAAAAGCGGTGCGCTGCGTGGCCCGTTTGCACATGTCTTCCAGCGCGCGCTCGGCGCGGCCGATGATGCGCATGCAGTGGTGAATGCGGCCTGGGCCAAGGCGGCCCTGGGCGATCTCAAAGCCACGGCCTTCGCCGAGCAAGATGTTGCTGGCAGGCACGCGCACGTTGACGAATTCCACTTCAGCGTGGCCGTGGGGTGCGTCGTCGTAACCGAACACTGGCAGGTGGCGCAACACCTTCACGCCGGGTGTGTCCATGGGCACCAAGATCATCGATTGCTGGGAATGCCTGGGCGCTTCGAGGTCGGTCTTGCCCATGAAGATCATGATCTTGCAGCGCGGATCGTTGGCACCCGAAGTCCACCATTTGCGGCCGTTGATCACGTAGTCGTCGCCGTCGCGCTGGATGCGGGCTTCAATGTTGGTGGCGTCGCTCGAGGCCACGGCGGGCTCGGTCATGGCGAAGGCGGAACGGATTTCACCGGCCAGCAGGGGCTTGAGCCACTGTTCTTTGTGTTCGTCCGTGCCGTAGCGCACGATGGTTTCCATGTTGCCTGTGTCGGGGGCCGAGCAGTTGAAAGGCTCGGAGCCGATGGGTGAGCGGCCCATGATTTCGGCCAGCGGTGCGTATTCCAGGTTGGTGAGCCCGGCGCCGAGCGGGGACTCGGGCAGGAACAGGTTCCACAGGCCCGCGTCTTTGGCTTTGTTTTTAAGCTCTTCCATCACCTGGGGTTCCTGCCACGGGTTGCCCGCCGCACGAAAAGCGTTCATCTCGTCGGCGAAGCGCGGCTCGGCGGGGTATACGTGTTCTGCCATGAAGGCCTGAACGCGGGCTTGCAGGTCTTGCACCTTGGGTGAGTGGTCAAAATCCATGGAATCTCCTGAATGGGGTTGTCTGCGATCAGCGGGTGAGCTGGAGTGTCTGGGCCAGTGCCCAGGCCTGTTCGGCCAGGGGCCGGGTGCGCTTGCCGGTTTCCACCGCCGTAGCGTTCGACGCGGTGCCCAGCTCGGCACGCTTGGCAATGCCTTGCAGGATGCCGACCAGGCGAAACATGTTGAACACCAGGTAGTAGGTCCATTCGGCGTCGGGCACGGGTGTGCTGCGGCCGGTGCGCTGCATGTAGCGCGCGCGATAGTCGGATTCAGACGGAATGCCGAGCGTGGCCAGGTCGGCGCCCCGCAGGCCGCGCGAGCGCCCGGCGGGCATATGCCAGGTCATGCAGTGGTAGGCGAAGTCCACCAGCGGATCGCCCAGGGTGGAGAGCTCCCAGTCGAGCACCGCGACGATGCGCGGCTCGGTGGGGTGAAAGATCACGTTGTCCAGGCGGTAGTCGCCGTGCACGATGCGGCTTTGCCCCTCGGCTGGCATGTGGCGGGGCAGCCAGTCCATCAGGCGGTCGGCCGCTTCGATCGGCTCGGTCTCGGCCGCTTTGTACTGGCGTGTCCAGCGGGCCACCTGGCGTTCCAGGTAGGCGCCGGGCCGG
This sequence comes from Hydrogenophaga sp. PAMC20947, assembly GCF_004795855.1. Lineage (NCBI taxonomy): Bacteria > Pseudomonadati > Pseudomonadota > Betaproteobacteria > Burkholderiales > Comamonadaceae > Hydrogenophaga > Hydrogenophaga sp. PAMC20947. Next base: position 2,440,904 of record NZ_CP039252.1, on the reverse strand, counting down.
CCGTAATCGGCCAGGCCGATGGCGGCAGGGTCAACGTTGTGCAGCGCTGCCATGACGCGGTTCATCTCGTCGTAGTGGGCGCCGCGTTCGGCAGCTTCCATGCCGGGCAGGGCGGGGTCCCACAAGATGCGGCCGTCCACATGGTCCATCACGTAGAACATCGAGCCGATGACGCTGGTGTCTTCGCACAACACATGCGCTTTGGCCACGGGCACATCGGTGCCAGCCAGCGCGCTGATCACGCGAAACTCGCGGTCCACCGCATGGGCCGAGGGCAGCAGATCGCCCAGGGGCTTGCGGCGCAGCACGTAGCGATGTCCACCGGCCGTGAGCAAAAAGGTGGGGTTGGACTGCCCGCCCTTGAACTGCGCCACCGACATCGGGCCCTGGAACCCGGACAGGTGGGTGGCCAACCAGGTGGCGAGGCGGGCTTCGTCAAATGCGTTGTGGGGAGCCACCGGCTGGGTGCCGGTGAACTGGGCCTGCACATCGCTCGATGGGGTGTCGCCCGAGGCTTGGTCGCTCATACCGCCGAGCTGCCGCCGTCCACCGCGATGTACTGGCCGGTGATGTGGCGCGAGGCTTCGCTGGCCAGAAAAACGACGGAGCCCATGAGGTCTTCATCGCCGCCGATGCGCTTGAGCGGCGAGCGCGCGATCACGGCATCACCCAGGGTGTCGAGCAGGCCGGCCGACATCTTGGATGGGAAGAAGCCGGGGCAGATGGCGTTGACGTTGATGTTGTACTGGCCCCATTCGCCAGCCAGCGCGCGGCTGAGGTTGATGGCGGCGGCTTTGGACGTGTTGTAGGCCACGGTCTGCACGCCTGCGCCCATGCCCTTCAAGCCGGCAACGGACGCGATGGTGATGATCTTGCCCTTTTTGCGCGGAATCATGCAGCGCTTGCCCACCTCGCGCGCGAGGAAAAAAGGCGCGGTCACGTTGAGGTTCATCACCTTGTGCCAGGCCGCATCGGGGTAGTCTTCGGCCGGAGCGCCCCAGGTGGCGCCGGCGTTGTTGACCAGGATGTCGATCGGGCCGAGGCCTTCGATCACCGCGTCCACCAGCGGCGCGATGTTTTCTGCTTTTTGCAGGTCGTTCACCACGGTGAGCACAGTGATGCCTTTGCTTTCCAGATGCTTCTTGGCTTCGGCCAGCTCATCGGCTTTGCGGGCGCTGATGGCGACCTTGCAGCCCATCTCGCCCAGGGCTTGCGCCATTTGCAGGCCCAGTCCGCGCGAGCCGCCGGTGACCAAGGCCACTTGGCCGTCGAGTTGGAACAGTTGTTTGACGCTCATGTGTGTCTCCGAGATATTTGTGAATGTGTGGGGTGTTGGATCAGCAGACTTCGAACAGACCGGCAGCGCCCTGGCCGCCGCCGATGCACATGGTGACCACCACGTATTTCGCACCGCGCCGCTTGCCTTCGATCAGCGCATGGCCGGTCAGGCGTGCGCCGCTCACGCCGTAGGGGTGGCCCACGGCAATGGCGCCACCGTTGACGTTGAGCAGCTCGTCGGGAATACCGAGCTTGTCGCGGCTGTAGAGCACCTGGCAGGCAAAGGCTTCGTTGAGCTCCCACAGGCCGATGTCCTCCACCTTCAGGCCAGCGCGCTGCAGCAGGCGTGGCACGGCGTAGACCGGACCGATGCCCATTTCGTCGGGCTCACAACCCGCCACGGCGAAGCCGCGGAAGATGCCCAGCGGCTGGATGCCGAGCTGTTCGGCGCGTTTGCCGTTCATCACGACACAGGCCGAGGCCCCGTCGGAAAACTGACTGGCGTTGCCGGCGGTCACCACGCCGCCGGGCAGGGCGGCGCGTATCTTCGACACCGCTTCGATCGTGGTGTCAGGGCGGATGCCCTCGTCCGAATCGATCGTCACTTCTTTCCTGGAGATGCGCCCCGTGGCTTTGTCGACCACGCCCATGGTGGTGGTCATGGCGACGATCTCGTCCTTGAACTTGCCGGCGGCCTGCGCCGCGGCGGCGCGCAGCTGGCTGCGCACGCCGTATTCGTCTTGCGCCTGCTTGCTCACGTTGTAGCGCTTGGAGACCGTCTCGGCGGTCTGCAGCATGTTCCAGTAGAGCTCGGGCTTGTGCTCCACCAGCCAGGGGTCGCGGCGCATGTGGGTGTTGGCTTCGTTTTGCACGCAGCTGATGCTCTCCACGCCGCCGGCCACGATGGCTGGGCAGCCTTCGAGGATGACGCGTTGCGCCGCCATGGCGATGGTCTGCAGACCCGATGAACAGAAGCGGTTCACGCTCACGCCACCCACGGTCACGGGCAGGCCGGCGCGCAGGGCGATGGCGCGGGCGATGTTGCCACCGGTTGTGCCTTCGCCGAAGGTGCCGCCCATGATGCAGTCTTCGATCTCATTGGGGTCGATGCCCGAACGGGCGACGGCGTGCTGAACCGCATGGCCACCGAGCGTGGCGCCATAGGTCATGTTGAAAGCACCCTTCCAGCTCTTGGCGAGGCCGGTGCGGGCGGTGGAAACGATGACAGCGTCGATCATGGTGTGCTCCAGGTTTTGTTGTTATGCGAAGGTTTTGCCGTCTTCGGCCAGTTGCACCAGCAGCGGTGCGGGTTCCCACGACGCATCGGCGCCGGGTTCGGCGGCGAATCGGCGCAGGGTGCGCACCACGTTGGCCAGGCCCACTTCGTTGGCGTAGCACATGGGGCCGCCGCGGCGGGCAGGAAAGCCGTAGCCGTTCAGGTAAACCAGATCGACATCGGAAGCGCGCACGGCGATGCCTTCGGCGAGGATGCGCGCACCCTCGTTGACCAGTGCGTAGATGCAGCGCTCCACCACTTCTTCGTCGCTCACCTTGCGCGGCGTCAAGCCCTTGGCGCTGCGGTAGTCGGCGATCAGCTTGTCAATCAGTGGATCGGTTTGCGGCTCGCGCACACCGGGTTCGTAGCGGTACCAGCCGGCGCCGGATTTCTGCCCGAAGCGGTCCAGCTCGCAGATCTTGTCGGCGATGGTGGGCTCGTGGGGCACACCGGCCTCGGCCGCCTTGCGCTTGCGCGTGGCCCAGCCGATGTCCAGGCCAGCCAGATCGCCCACGCGGAAAGGGCCCATGGCGTAGCCGAAGCGTTCCATGGCCTTGTCGACCTGTTGCGGCGCGCCGCCGGCCATGACCATGGCGTTGGCCGCCGCGCCGTAGCGGGCCAGCATGCGGTTGCCGATGAAGCCGTCGCACACGCCAGAGACCACGGCCACCTTCTTGATTGTTTTGCCCAGCGCGAGGGCAGTCGCCATCACGTCGTTGGCGGTCTTCTCGCCACGCACGATTTCCAGCAGCTTCATGATGTTGGCCGGGCTGAAGAAGTGCAGGCCCACCACGTCTTGCGGACGTTTGGTGAAGCTGGCGATTTTGTTGACGTCGAGGTAGGAAGTGTTCGATGCGAGGATAGCGCCCGGCTTGCAGACCGCGTCGAGCAGGGTGAACACCTTTTCCTTCACATCCATCTGTTCGAACACGGCTTCGATCACGAGGTCGACCTCTTTGAAGGCCGCGTAGTCCAGCGTGGGGGTGATCAGCGCCATGCGCTGCTCTACCTGCTCTTGCGTGAGCTTGCCACGCTTGGCGCTGCTTTCGTATCGCTGGCGGATGGTGGCGAGGCCGCGGTCCAGCGCTGCCTGCGCGGTTTCCAGGAGCACCACGGGCGTGCCCACGTTGAGGAAGTTCATGGTGATGCCGCCGCCCATGGTGCCCGCGCCAATCACGCCCACAGTCTTGATGGGGCGCAGCGGCGTGTCGGCCGGGATGTCGGGCAGCTTGCCGGCGGCGCGCTCGGCCGCAAACACGTGGCGCGCGGCACGCGACTCCGGCGTGGCCATCAGGGCAAAAAAGGCGGCGCGTTCGCGCTTGAGACCTTCGTCAAATGGCTGGGTGACCGAGTCGGCCACACACTCCACGCACTGCAGCGGCGCAGGCAGACCCTTGGCGGCCGCCTTGACGTTGTTGCGGGCGAATTGCAGAAAGGCGTCGGCGCCGGCGGCGGGCACTTTCAGGTCGCGCAGGCGGCGCAAGGGCAACTGCTCTTTCACCGCGCGCTCGGCGAAGGCCACGGCAGCGGTGACTGCGTCGGTTTCGACCAGCGCGTCGATCAGGGCCGTGCCTTTGAAGCTGGCCGCCTTTTGCGGCGTGCCCGAAACGATCATGTTGAGCGCCACTTCCAGGCCCACTGCACGCGGCAGACGCTGCGTGCCACCGGCGCCCGGCAACAAACCCAGCTTCACTTCAGGCAGGCCCAGGGTGGCGTCTTGCTTGGCCACGCGGAAATGGCAACCCAGGGCGAGCTCCAGGCCGCCACCGAGGGCGTGTCCGGCGATCGCGGCGACCACGGGTTTGGCTGATTGCTCCAGCGCTCGGATCACGTCCGGCAGGTTGGGCGAAGTGGACGATTTGGGTGTGCCGAATTCCTTGACGTCGGCGCCGCCCGAGAAGATCTTTTCGCCGCCGGTGAGCACGATGGCGGTCACGGCCCGATCGGCCAGGGCGCGGTCCAGGCCAGCCAGGATGCCGCTGCGCAGCGCGAGGCCCAGCCCGTTAACGGGTGGGTTGTTCAGGGTCAATACGGCCACGGGGCCGTGCAGGTTGTAGTCCACCGGGTTCATGGTGTGTCTCCGTTCATATTGAAGGGCTGAATCAAGGCAATCTTTGTTCGATTGGACTGCTGTGCAGAACCAAATTCCAAATCAATCGCGATAATAGGCGCAAACAACTTGAACGTAAAGGCGGGTTTTCCTGTGAACGAAGAACTGATTTCTCGGCGCGATCTGGCTTTTCAGCTGTTTGAAGTGCAGAACGCGCAAGGGCTGACGCAGCGCACCCGCCATGCTGACCACAGCCGCGAAACCTTCGAGGCCGCGCTGGCGACCGCGCACCGCATCGCTGAGGACACGTTTGCGCCACACAACCGGGCGGCTGATGAAGCCGAGCCGCATGTGGTGGCCGGTGAGGTCGTGATGGTGCCCGGCGTGCAGGCGGCGGTGCGCGCCTATTGCGAGGCTGGCTTCCTGCAGGCGACGGCCGATGAATCGGCGGGTGGTATGCAGTTGCCGGTCCTGGTGGCGCAGGCGTGCCAATCAATCTTTCGCAGCGCCAACGTCGCCACCACGTCGTACGTGGGGCTCACGGCTTCCAACGCGAACGTGATCGAGAAGTTCGGCACGCCGCTCCAGCAGGCGCGCTACCTGGGTGCGCTGCGCGAAGGCCGGTTCTTCGGCACCATGGCGCTCACCGAGCCACAGGCCGGGTCCAGTCTGTCGGATCTCAAGACCAGCGCCACCCCACTGGACGACGGCAGCTATTCGATCAAGGGCAACAAGATTTTCATATCGGGCGGTGACCACAACCTGAGCGAAAACATCGTGCACCTGGTGCTGGCGCGGCTGCCCGGTTCGCCCGCCGGGGTGAAGGGGTTGTCGCTGTTCACCGTGCCCAAGTTCCGGGTGGACGAAGCTGGGCGGGTCGGCGCACGAAACGATGTGGCTTTGGGCGGGCTGATCCACAAATGCGGCTGGCGGGGCACCACCTCCACCCTGTTGTCGTTTGGTGAAAATGGGGCCTGTCTGGGTGAGATCGTAGGGCAGCCGAACCAAGGCTTGGCCTGCATGTTCCACATGATGAACGAGGCCCGCATCGGCGTGGGCATGGGTGCGATCATGCTGGGGTACCGGGGCTATCTGGCGTCCCTGCGGTACGCGCAGGAACGCGTGCAAGGCCGCCCGCTGGGCAACAAGGATCCTTTGAGCCCACCCGTGGCGCTGATTGAACACCCCGATGTGCGGCGCATGTTGCTGGCGCAAAAAAGTTATGTAGAGGGTGCGTACGGTCTGGCGATGATCGCCGCGCGCCTGGTCGATGAACAGCGCACCGGCGAGACCGAGAGCGCACGCACGGAGGCCAGTCTGCTGCTGGAGCTGCTCACACCGATCGTGAAATCATGGCCGTCACAGTGGTGCCTGGAAGCCAACAGCCTGGCAATCCAGATCCTCGGGGGCTACGGTTACACACGCGAATTTCCGGTTGAACAGTACTGGCGCGACAACCGCTTGAACATGATCCATGAGGGCACCCACGGTGTGCAGGCGCTGGACCTGCTGGGGCGCAAGGTGGTCATGAAGAGCGGGGCTGCGCTCATGCTGCTGACGCGCGAAATGGACACGACGATTGCACTCGCACTGGACGCCCCGCTGCTGCGGGCCCACGCGTTGCAACTGCAAAGCGCTTGGGGCGACATCGTCTCCAGCGTGGAACACCTGAAGCCCACGCTCGCTTCGGATGGCGAGGCTGCGCTGGCCAACGCCCACCTGTTTCTGGAAGCCTTCGGTCATGCGGTACTGGCCTGGAGCTGGTTGAAGCAGGCGGTGGTGGCCGATGCGGCCTTGCCAGCCGCTTGTGGCAGCACAGATGAATCGTTCTACCGGGGCAAGTTGCAGGCCTGCCAGTGGTTTTTCCGCTGGGAGTTGCCGCGCATCGGCGCCCAGCTCAGCTTGTTGCGCAGCCTGGACGACACCACCCGGAACATGCAGGCCGCCTGGTTCTGAGCGCTGGCACTGGTGGTTGGCCGCTCAGGTGGGCAAGGCTTCTTCGATGGAGCGCACCACCTGCAGCAGGCGGGGGCGGACTTCGTCCAGCAAAAACTTCGGTGACAGGTTGTACGAAGGGCCGCCCACGTTGACTGCCATGATGGGCAAGCCGTTGCCCGGATCAAACGCGCGCGCCACACCGTTGACTTCTTTGTTCCAGTCGCCAAACGAGCAGGTGATGCCCAGCGCCTGGTAGTCTTCCAGCGCCTTGTCGATGCCCGTTTTGACCTTTGGCCAGGACAGGTGGTCCAGTTCGCGGATCTGCTCCATGGCTTCCTGGCGCTCGTCCTGAGCGACGGCGGCCAGCCAGGCCCGCCCCATCGCCGACGTGGCCAGTGGCATGCGCGAACCCACATCGAGCGTGAGCGTGAGGGCTGCGGTGCTGCGGCAGTTTTCGACATAGATCATGGACAGCTTGTCGCGCACACCCAGCGAAACCGAAGCCCCCGAAAACTCGGCCAGCTCCATCATCATCGGGCGCGCAATTTTGCGCACATCGAGTTTGTTGAGCAGCGCACTGCCCAGCGCCAGACACGCGGTACCGAGCCGGTAGCGGCCGCTTTCCTGCACATGGATCAGATAGCCCAGCTTGGTCAGCGTCATGGTGAGTCGTGACACGGTGGACTTGGGCAGCTTGCAGCGCTGGGCCAGCTCCTGGTTGCTCAGGGTGATTTCACCGTGGCGAAAGCAGGACAGCACTTCAAGACCCCGCGCAAGGGCGGTCACAAAATGCCGGTCTTCCTTGGGCTTGCGGGCTTGCGGGGCTGGGGTGCGGGGGTGCCTGGCCCCGGCTTGCTCACTTTCGGGCGTTGACCCGCTGTCGTTGGTTTGCTCTGCGCTCAAAATGGAACTCCGTTCTGCAAATGCTGCATGGAACTTTATCCGCATTCCAGCGCTTTCGACCGGGGCTTGCAATGGGGTAAACCACCAGAGCCTGCCCCGGAAGGTGGAAAACCCCGTGCTTACAGCGCCTTGACGAGCTCAGGCACAGCCACGAACAGATCGGCCTCCAGGCCATAGTCGGCCACGGAGAAGATCGGTGCTTCGGGATCCTTGTTGATCGCCACGATCACTTTGGAATCTTTCATGCCAGCCAAATGCTGGATGGCACCCGAGATACCGCAGGCGATGTAGAGCTGGGGCGCGACGATCTTGCCCGTCTGGCCCACTTGCCAGTCGTTGGGCGCGTAGCCGGCGTCCACCGCCGCGCGACTGGCACCCAGAGCGGCACCCAGCTTGTCGGCCAAAGGCGTCATGACTTCGTCGAACTTCTCGCTCGAGCCCAGCGCGCGGCCACCAGAGACGATCACCTTGGCGGCGGTCAGCTCGGGGCGGTCGCTCTTGGCGATCTCGCTGCCCACAAACGTGCTCTTGCCGCTGTCGGCCACGGCTTCAGCCGTTTCCACTGCGGCAGAACCACCGGTGGCAGCGGCCGGATCAAACCCGGTCGTGCGCACGGTGATCACCTTGGTGGCGTCGGTGCTCTGCACCGTGGCGATGGCGTTGCCGGCGTAGATGGGGCGCTCGAAGGTATCGGCTGCGTCCACCTTGGTGATGTCGCTGATCTGGCCCACGTCCAGCGCAGCGGCCACGCGCGGCGCGATGTTCTTGCCGCTGGCGGTGGCGGGGAACAGGATGTGGCTGTAGTTCGATGCAATGGCCAGCACCTGAGCGGCCATGTTCTCGGCCAGGCCGTGTTCCAGGTAAGCCGCATCGGCGTGGATGACTTTGGCCACACCGGCGATGGCCGCGGCGGCCTTGGCGGCTTCACCCGCGTTGTGTCCGGCGATAAGCACATGCACATCACCACCGCAGGCCACAGCGGCGGTCACGGTGTTGAGCGTGGCGCCTTTGACGGAGGCGTTGTCGTGTTCAGCAATAACGAGAGAGGTCATGATGAGATTCCAGAAAAAATGTTCGAACGAAGTGCCTTAACCCAGGGCGCCGTGGAACCGGCTTTGCCGGACCACCAGCGCCGCGCGGGGGGGTCAAATCACCTTGGCTTCGTTCTTGAGTTTGTCCACCAGCGTCGCCACATCGGGCACCATGATGCCGGCGCCGCGCTTGGGCGGCTCAGTGACCTTCAAGGTCTTGATGCGGGGGGTGACGTCCACGCCCAGGTCTTCGGGCTTCATGATGTCCATCTGCTTCTTCTTGGCCTTCATGATGTTGGGCAGCGTCACATAACGCGGCTCATTCAGGCGCAGGTCGGTGGTGATGATCGCGGGCATGGACAGGCTCAAGGTCTCCAGACCGCCGTCCACTTCGCGCGTCACGTTGACTTTGTCGCCAGCGACTTCCACCTTGCTGGCGAAGGTGCCCTGGGGCAGGCCGGTCAGCGCAGCCAGCATCTGGCCGGTCTGGTTGCAATCGTCATCGATGGCCTGCTTGCCCAAAATCACGAGGCCGGGTTGCTCTTTGTCCATCAGGGCCTTGAGCAGCTTGGCCACGGCCAGGGGCTGCAGCTCTTCGGTGGTTTCGATCAGGATGGCGCGGTCCGCGCCAATGGCCATGGCCGTGCGCAGGGTTTCCTGGCACTGGGTGACACCGCAAGACACGGCGATCACTTCGGTCACGACACCCTTTTCTTTCAGGCGCACGGCTTCTTCGACCGCGATCTCGTCAAACGGATTCATGCTCATCTTGACGTTGGCAATATCCACGCCGCTGCCGTCGCTCTTGACGCGCACCTTGACGTTGTAATCCACCACACGTTTGACGGGGACGATGACCTTCATGGGAAGACTCCTGTGATTCAAAAAAATAGAAAGGGGGAGGGGACTCAGGGAATTTGAGCCGTGACTTGAGCCGCAGCCTGAGCGTTGATCTGAGCCGTGAGGTGCTCGCGCAATTCGCGCTTGAGCACTTTGCCGATGGCGCTGCGGGGGAGTTCATCCACGAAGTGCATCGCCGACAGGCGCTGGGTCTTGCCAGAGCGTTCGTTGTGCCAAGCCAGCAGCTCAGGTTCGCCCACGGTCGTACCCGCCTGGCACACCACAAAGGCCACCGGGGTTTCGCCCCATTGTTCGGAAGGCATGCCGACCACGGCCACATCGGCGACAGCCGGGTGCTGACGCAGCAAGCCTTCGAGATCGCTGGGGTACACGTTGAAACCGCCGCTGATGATCATGTCTTTGCGGCGGTCCATGAGCACCAGAAAACCGTCGGCGTCGAAGCGTCCGACATCACCGGTGCGGATGAAACGCTTGCCTGCGGCGTCAAACCACTCGGCCTCGCGGGTTTTCTCCGGCTGACCGTGGTAGCCGGTCATCATGCCGGGCGAGTGGCCCACCACTTCCCCGGCTTCACCTGCGGGCATTTCCTGGCCGGCTTCGTCGATCAGACGGATGTCATGCCCAGACGCGGGTTGGCCCACGGTGTGCAGTTTATCCAGGTGTTCGTGAGCGTCGAGGATGCAGGTGCCGCCGCCTTCTGTCATGCCGTAGAACTCGACCAGGGCCCCGGGCCAGCGCTTGACCACGTCGGCCTTGAGCGCGGCGTTGAAAGGCGCACTGGTGCAGAACTTCACCTGAGAGGCCGATAGATCGTGGCGATCGAAATCGGGCAGCGCCATGAGGCGCTGGTACTGAACCGGCACCAGCATGGTGTGGGTGATGCGTTCGGCCGCGGCCGTGGCGGCGTAGCGTTCGGCGTCGAACTTGGCCATCAGGTGCACGCACCCGCCGAAGGCCAGCGTGGGGAAGAACACGACCAGCGTGGTGTTGGAGTAGAGCGGGGTGGAGAGCAGGGTTCGGGTGTCCCGCCCATAGCCGTAGGTCAGGCCGCGGCGCACATGGGTCCAGCGCATCCCGTGGGATTGCACGATGCCCTTGGGGGTGCCTGTGGTGCCCGACGAATAAATGATGTTGAACGGCCACTCCGGCTGCACGTCGACTGGCTTGGGCTTTGCCCCTTCGTCGGCCAGCCACGCGCTGAAGGGGGTGCCGCGCAGTTTGTCATCGAGCCAGACCACATGCGACGGGGGCAGATCGCCGGGAATCAGGTCGGCGGCGCTGCGGTCGACAAACAGCCGCTTTGCGCCCGCGTCGCGCAGCATGGCGGCCAGGCTGTCGGCGGTGACCGATGGCGCCAGCGGGGCGACCACCACGCCGGCTCGCAAGGCGCCGAGGTAGAGCGCGGCATAGCGCATCGACGAGCTGGCGCAGATGGCAATGCAGTCGCCGGGCAACAAACCGTCGCGCTGCAAAGCCGCGGCCACGCGGTCCATCTTGGCGTCCAGGGCGGCGTAGCTCAGGGACTGCGCTCCGTCGCTCAGCGCGGTCTGCCCGGGCTGCGCCCGCGCGTGTTCGCGCACCAGCTCCGTGATGACGATGAACGGCGTGTCGGCGGAAAAATTCAAGTCCATGAGGGGGTTCCTGTAACGGGTCGCACCGGACGCGATCCTTAGGCCGGCGGAGTTCAAAACGGGTTGCTGAACCGCGATGGTATTTTCGCGGAATCTAATTCTGCAGTGCAGATTATGGTCCGGCGGGGTGGCGATGGCAATCCAGGTTTGGGTTGCTGTCGTTCCCGGCCCGCGCTGCTCGCGGCCGAACACACAGGTTGTGAGCGCGCCGACGGGCGCCAATGGATGCGCGGGGTTCAGGGCAGGCAGAACATGGCCTGCGGGTTGGTGCAGTTCTCAGCGCCCGGGTCCCTATCTGCCAGACGCCATCCCGCGCTGATGGGCCAGTGGCACGGCATCAGGCTGCATGTTTGACGAGCGTGAGGTGTGCGCCAATGCCCCGGGATGCCACGCGCAGACGGGCCGTGGGCTCGCCCTGCGCACGGTCAGTTCAATAGTGCGGTGGCAGTTCGTCGCGCGGATTTTGCGCCGCGGCCATGCCAGGCTCGTTGCCTTGCTGGTGAAGCTGGCCGACCTCGCGCAGCAGCATTGAAATGTCTTGCTGCTGGCGGGCCACCAGCGCGTTGAGCGTGTCGAGCAAATCCTCGTTGTAGCTCAGTTTAATTTCCAGTTCGGTGATGCGCTCATCGGTTCTGGTTTCGAAAGTGGGCGCATTGCTCATGACTTGGGATCGTGTTCCAGTGAAGCGGAGTTCATGCAGTAGCGCAGGCCGGAGGGCGCAGGCCCGTCTTCAAACACGTGGCCCAGGTGGGCGCCGCACTGGCTGCACACGGTTTCGACCCGGGTCATGCCCAGGCTGCGGTCGGTGATGTCGGTGATGGCGCCCTCGACCGGCTTCCAGAAACTGGGCCACCCGCAGCCCGAGTCGAACTTGGTGCCGGCATCGAACAGGTGGTTGCCGCAGCACACGCAGTGGTAACTGCCGTCGGACCAGACTTCTTCGTACTTGCCGGTGAAGGGCCGTTCGGTACGGGCGTGGCGGGTGATTTCGAACGCGCCTGGCTCAGCGCCTTTTTGCTCGAGCAGGGCGCGCCATTCTTCGTCGGTTTTCTGGATCGGGAAAGTCATGGTCGTTCTCCTGTGTGTCCGGCGCCGTGGCGCGGTGTGGGATCAATTGTCACCCGGATGACTGGACCCTGTGCCGGCCGGGGGCTATTGGGGTTGCTGCGCCTTGGAACGGGCCGAACTCTGGGGCATGATGCGAACGATCGGTCCATTTTTGTGTGTCCCACACCGTTTTTTGAGTTGATAACCCCCTAAGGAGATACCCCCATGCTGGGTCAAATGCAAAGCCAACCGTTGCTGATTTCGTCGTTGATCGTCCACGCCGAGCGCCACCACGCGACGGGTGAAATCGTCTCGCGCCGGGTCGAAGGCGATATCCACCGCAGCAACTGGGCCGAGATCGCCCGGCGCTCCCGCCAGGTGGCGAACGCGCTGGATGGCCTTCACCTGTCTTCTGGCGACCGCGTGGCCACGCTGGCCTGGAATGGCTACCGGCATCTGGAGCTGTATTTCGGCGTGAGCGGAACCGGTCGCGTGTTGCACACCCTCAATCCGCGCCTGCACCCCGAGCAGCTCGCCTGGATCATCAACCATGCCGATGATCGCGCGATCTGCTTTGACATGAGTTTCCTGCCGTTGGTGCAAGCTGTGGCCAAACATTGCCCAGGCGTGAAGCATTGGGTGGCACTGTGTGACGCAGACAAGCTGCCCGCAGACAGCGGCGTGCCCGGTTTGCTGAGCTACGAAGCCTGGATGGGCGCCTGCGAGGACACCTACATCTGGCCCGAGCTGGACGAAGACAGTGCATCGAGCATGTGCTACACCAGTGGCACCACGGGCAACCCCAAGGCGGCCCTGTATTCCCACCGCTCCACCATCCTCCACGCCTACAGTGGCGCGTTGCCCGACTCGCTCAACCTGAGCGCGCGCGACAGCGTCTTGCCTGTGGTGCCCATGTTCCACGTCAACGCCTGGGGCATCCCGTATTCCGCCGCCGCCACCGGTTGCAAGCTGGTGTTTCCCGGCCCTGCCATGGACGGCAAGTCGATCTACGAATTGCTGGAATCAGAAAAGGTCACCATGGCCGCCGGCGTGCCCACCGTCTGGCAGATGCTGCTGGGTCACATGCAGGCCGAAGGGCTGAAGTTCAGCACCATGAAGCGCACGGTCATCGGGGGATCCGCCTGCCCACCCGCCATGATCCACGCATTCAATGACACCTATGGTGTGACCGTGTTGCACGCTTGGGGCATGACCGAAATGTCGCCGCTCGGCACCGTGGGCACCCTCAAGAACGAGCAAATGTCCTTGCCCCCCGAAGAGCAGACCAAGATCTTGCTCAAGCAAGGTCGCGCGGTCTATGGCGTTGACATGAAAATCGTCAACGAAGCCGGCGAAGAATTGCCCTGGGATGGCAAGGCGTCTGGCGATTTGCTGGTGCGTGGCCCCTGGATCATTGCCAGCTACTTCAAAGGTGAAGGTGGCGATCCGCTGCGTTACGACGCTGCGGGCAAAGGCTGGTTCCCCACCGGCGACGTGGCCACCATCGATCCGCAAGGTTTCATGCAAATCACCGACCGCAGCAAAGACGTGATCAAGTCGGGTGGCGAGTGGATCAGCTCCATCGATGTCGAGAACATCGCCATGGCGCATCCTTCGGTCGCCATGGCCGCCTGTATCGGCATGAAGCACCCCAAGTGGGACGAGCGCCCGATTGTGGTGGTGATGAAGAAGCCGAATACAGAGGTCACGCGCGATGCGTTGCTGGCCTTCTTTGAGGGCAAGATCGCCAAATGGCAGATCCCGGATGATGTGGTGTTTGTCGATGCCATCCCATTGGGCGCCACCGGCAAGATGCAAAAAATGATCTTGCGTCAACAGCTCAAGGACTACGTCTTGCCCACTTTGGCCGCTTGAGCGTTTCGCCTCTGGTGCCGGTGCCGCAGTGCCCGAGCCTTCCAACCCAACCGGCTCCCGGGGCCACGACCCGTCGGTCGACGTTGGGTTGGATGGCTGCGGGGCTGGGGTTGTGGGCAGCGCCCGCCAGCGCTTCACTTGCCTTGGTCGAGCCACGTGTGCGCATCGCTTTCATCGACCCGCTGTCGGGCCCAACCGCCGGTATTGGCCGCAATGCCTTGCGCACCTGGCAATTCATGGCCCGCAAGCTGGGCGGCGTTGACAACCCGGCGGGGGTGTCGCTGACCGTGGCGGGATTTGACAACAAGGGTTCGCCACAGGAAAGCCTCAATGCGATGAAGGCGGCCATCGATCAAGGCTTTCGCTACATCGTCCAAGGCAATGGGTCAGGGGTGGCTACCGCGATCGTGGAGGCTGTTGAGCGCCACAACCTGCGCCACCCGGACCGCGCTGTGCTCTACATCAACTATGCGGCCATGGATCCGGTGCTGACTCAGGAGGGATGCAGTTACTGGCATGTGCGCATCGATGCAGATACTTCGATGAAGACGCAGGCGCTGGCCCGTTTTTTGGGCAGTCAGTCCGATCTGGAGCGTGTGTACCTGCTGAACCAGAACCATGCCCATGGACAGCAGGCTTCGTTTCACTTCAAGGAGGCGTTGACGCGGCTCGCTCCCCGGGTGAGCGTGGTGGGTGAAGCGCTGCATCCGCCATTCCAGGGGCAGGATTTTTCCCCCTTGGTGCAGCAGGTTCAAGCCTCAGGTGCGCAAGCGTTGGTGACGGCCAATGGGGGGAGCGATTTGCAGGAACTGGTCGCCTGCATGGTCGATAAAAAAATGGAAACGCCTCTGTATGCCTACTACCTCAACCACCCAGGGGTGCCCGCCGTGCTGGCAGATGCGCGGCGGCGCTTCCCTGCGTATCAGGTCGCCTGTGGCCATACCAACCTGCCTGGGCGCGTGGGGGCGCTGGCGCGCGAGTTCCGGCGTGAAACGGGAGAGGATCTGGTGTTTTATGCAGCCTATGATGGTGTTGCCATGCTGATCCATGCCATGAGGTTTGCTGAATCCACCGATGCCGCGCGGGTGACCGCGCGGATCAGCGGCATGCTTTTTAAGGGGTTCAATGGACCGGTCCAGATCAACCCCGAAGACCACCAGCTGCAAAAGGGGGTGTTTGTGTCCCGGTGGCAAAACGTCAATGCCGAATACCCGGTTGCGGCCGAAGAAACCGACTTTACATTTGCGCCGATCCGGTACTTCGAAGCCGGCCAGCTGAGCGGGAATTCAAGCTGTCAGATGCGCCGGCCCTGATGTACGCGATCTGTCTGCGGAGGTCGAAGCAACCGCTGGCAGGTCTGCAGTGCGCCGCGTTCTTGCAAGCGCCAAGTCACCTGTGTGATACGGGCTAGGGGCAATCCCTGACGCACGGATGCGGTCTAGCCACTACGCTATGGTTTTTGTCACTCGAAGGAGACCCATTTATGTCGTTCGTCCTGAAATCTGTCGCCGTTGCCGCCCTTGCCGCCTCAATGTCTGGGGCCTTTGCCCAAAGCGGTGAGACCGTGCGGATTGCTTTCATCGACCCGCTGTCTGGCCCTTTCGCGAACGTGGGTCAAAACCAGCTCAAGAGCTGGCAGTTTGTGGCCGAAGCCAAGAGTGGCAAGGCCAACCCGGCAGGTGTCAATTTTGAGGTGGTGGGCTTTGACAACAAGGCGTCTCCTCAAGAGAGCTTGAACTCCCTCAAGGCCGCGATCGATCAGGGTTTCCGTTATGTGGCGCAGGGCAACGGTTCGGGTGCCGCGGCGGCAATCTCCGATGCCGTCGCCAAACACAACAAGCGCAATCCAGGCAAAGAGGTGGTCTTCCTCAACTATGCGGCGGTGGATCCTTCGCTGACCAACGAAAAATGTGACTACTGGCATTTCCGCCTGGATGCAGATACCACCATGAAGATGGAAGCGCTGACCAGCTTCATGAAAGACCAGCCCCAGGTCAAGAAGGTCTTCATCATTGGCCAGAACTACTCACACGGGCAGCAAGTCTCCAAGTATTTCAAGGAAGGCATCAGCCGCAAGCGCCCTGATATTCAAATCGTGGGTGATGATCTGCACCCGATTGCCCAGGTGAAAGACTTCTCCCCTTACGTGGCCAAAATCAAGCAGTCGGGTGCCGACGCTATCGTGACTGGCAACTGGGGTACCGACTTGACCTTGCTGGTTAAGGCCTTGGGTGACGCGGGTCTGAACATTCCCATGTACACCTACTACGCAGGTGTTACGGGTACCCCAACCGCGCTGGCTGCCGCAAACGCCAGTGAGGTGTACGTGATCGCCTATGGCCATTCCAACATGCCTGGCGAACTGGGCAAGCTTACGGCCGACTACAAGAAAAAGTTCAACGACGATTACTACACCTTTGCGACCTACAACGGCATCAACATGGTGGCAGCCGCTGCGGCCAAAGCCAAGTCCATCGATCCGGTGAAAGTGGCAGCAGCGATGGAAGGCCTGGAAATCAAGAGTTTCGCGGGTGACATCACCATGCGCAAGACAGATCACCAGTTGCAACAGTCCATGTTTGTCACCAGGTGGGAGAAGGTTTCGGCCAAGTACCCCTACAGCGTTGAGAACACTGGCTACACGTTCGTGCCTGTCAAGCAGATGGAGCCCTATGTGGCCAGCACGCCCACCAGCTGTGACATGAAGCGCCCTGGATGATGTGGGAGTGGGTCGACTGATTGACGACCCGCCACCACACCAGTGGTAAATCATTGGCGGGCCCGCTCTCTCACCGTTTCTATTGACCGGCGGAGAGCGGGCCTTTGTTTTTTTGATTTGATTTCAGCCTAGCGCTACCGCACATGGAATTTTTCACCATCTCGTTGCTCAATGGGGTGAGCTACGGCCTGTTGCTGTTTATGCTCAGTTCGGGCTTGACCCTGATTTTCAGCATGATGGGCGTGCTCAATTTTGCGCACGCCAGCTTTTACATGCTGGGGGCTTATCTGGCCTATACGCTGATGCAGGTCGTTGGCTTCTGGCCAGCGCTCTTTATCTCGCCCTTGCTGGTCGGACTGATGGGTGCGCTGTTTGAAAAGTATGCCTTGCGCCGGGTGCACAAGTTTGGGCACGTGCCCGAGTTGCTGATCACCTTTGGCCTCAGTTACATCATCCTTGAACTGGTGCAGCTGGTCTGGGGCACCAGTTCAATGGACTACCGCGTTCCTGATGAACTCAGTGGACCGCTGTTCACGCTGTGGGGTACCCAGTTCCCCATGTACCGCGGCTTCATGATGGCCGTGTCTTTGCTGATGTTGATCGCCATCTGGCAACTCTTGACCCGCACCCGCATCGGGCTGGTGATTCAGGCTGCGCTGACGCATCCGGAAACGGCCGAGACGCTGGGGCACAACGTGCCGCGGGTGTTCATGATGGTGTTTGGCGGCGGTGCGGCCTTGGCGGGCCTGGCCGGTGTGATCGGTGGCAATGCGTTTGTCACCGAGCCCGGTATGGCGATTTCATTGGGTCCGATCATTTTTGTGGTGGTGGTGGTGGGTGGCATGGGTTCACTTTCGGGTGCCTTCCTGGCATCGCTGCTGATCGGCGTTGTGCAGACCTTCGCGGTGGCCATTGACGCTTCTGTGGTGACAGCCTTCCAAGCATTCAATGTTTTGATCTCACAAGACACCTTCGGCTATTCCCTTCTGAAACTCAAGATCAGCCAGGTGGCGCCCATCCTGCCTTACCTGTTTCTGGTCTTGATCCTGATATTCCGACCCCGTGGTCTCCTTGGTACCCGGGAGGGCTGACAACATGAATACACACGTTTCTGCCACCACCATGCCTACCCAGTCTGCCAAGGATCGCCAGTACTACGCGTTCAAGCCCATCAATGTAGGCAGGTGGGTCATCTGGAGTGCATTTGCCCTGCTGCTGGTGTTTGCACCCTTGATCTGGACCAGCAGCCTCTCTCAAACGATGCTGTCCCAGATGGGCATCGCCATCATCATTTGCCTGAGCTACAACATGCTCTTGGGTCAGGGTGGCATGCTCAGTTTCGGTCATGCGGTTTATACCGGTATGGGCGCATTTCTGGCCATTCACACCCTGAACCATATTTCTGACGGCGTGTGGCCGATTCCGGTGAGCCTGGTGCCCATCGCCGGTGGTTTGGGCGCAGCGCTGGTCGCGGTGCTGCTGGGCTGGGTGACCACCAAGAAAGCGGCC
The DNA here is from genome assembly GCF_004795855.1 of Hydrogenophaga sp. PAMC20947. NCBI lineage: Bacteria > Pseudomonadati > Pseudomonadota > Betaproteobacteria > Burkholderiales > Comamonadaceae > Hydrogenophaga > Hydrogenophaga sp. PAMC20947. The sequence goes on along the minus strand of NZ_CP039252.1, from coordinate 2,422,786 downwards.
ACGCCTTTCGCCATGATCACCCTGGGTATCGGTGAGCTGGTGTGGGCCATGTCGCTGATGTTTCCGGAATTCTTCGGCGGCGAGGGCGGTATCTCGGGCAACCGGGTGGCTGGCGCCAAACCCTGGGGCATCACTTTCGGGCCACAGATTCAGCTGTACTACCTGATTGCGATCTACACCTTTGTGTGCACGGCCGTGATGTTTGCGTTCACGCGAACGCCGCTGGGACGCATGCTCAACGCGGTTCGCGACAACCCTGAGCGCGTGGCCTTCGTGGGCTATGACACGCAAATGGTGCGCTACATCTCTTTCATCGTTGCCGCTTTCTTTGCAGGTGTGGCTGGGGGTCTGTCCAGTTTGAACTTTGAGATCGTGACGTCAGAAGTGGTGGGTGCTGCGCGCTCGGGTGCCTACCTGCTGTTCACCTTCCTGGGTGGGGCCACTTTCTTCTTCGGCCCCATCATCGGTGGCGTGCTGATGGTGATGGCCTTCGTGCTGTTGTCTGAGTTCACCAAGGCCTGGCTGCTCTATCTGGGCTTCATCTTCTTGTTCATGGTGATGTATGCCCCCGGCGGCGTGGCCAGCCTGATCATGATGAATGTTCGGGTGGCCGCGTTCGGCTTTCTCAAACGCCTGGTCCCCAGCTACCTGTTGCTCGCGGCCTTGACGGTGGCGCTGTTCGCTACCGGTGGATCGCTCATCGAAATGCTTTATCACCTGCAGCTCAACGCAGCCATGGGCGACGAGCTGACGTTCATGGGCATCACCCTGAATGTGCGCAGCATGGTCAGCTGGCTGGGTTGTATTTTGGGATTTGCCGTGAGTCTGGGTCTGTTCGAATGGGTGCGGCGATCGTTCGCATCCAAGTGGAGCAGTGTGCAGACCGCGATTGAAAAAGAAATCAAGCGCCGGGAGGCCGCCCTGTGAATGCAGTACTGAAAGCCAAAAACATGTCATCTCCTGCATCCAGCGAATACGCCTTGGAGCTGCGCAACCTGCGAAAGAGCTTTGGCCGTACCGAGATCATTCGAGGTATCGATCTGGCCGTGAAACACGGTGAACGCATTGCCATCATCGGCCCCAACGGCGCTGGCAAGTCCACTTTGTTCAATCTGATTTCAGGCCGCTTTGAACCCACCAGCGGCGATGTGATGCTGGGCGGCCAGCGCATCAACGGCTTGCGTCCGTTTGAGATCAACCGCATGGGGCTGTCCCGCAGTTTCCAGATCACAAACATCTTTCCCAAGCTGAGTGTTTTCGAGAACCTGCGCTGCAGCGTGCTCTGGAGCCTGGGCTACAAATACACCCTGTTCCGCTTTCTGGCCGATCTCCACGACGCCAATGAGCGCGCCGATCAGCTCATGCAGATGATCCACCTCGATAAAAAGCGCGATGTGTTGGCCATGAACCTCACCTATGCAGAGCAGCGAGCTTTGGAAATTGGCATCACCATCGCAGGGGGTGCCAACGTCATTTTGCTGGACGAGCCCACCGCGGGCATGAGCAATTCGGAAACGAGCCGGTTCATCGAGCTCATTCGCGATGTAACGGAGGGCAAGACTCTGCTCACCGTGGAGCACGACATGGGTGTGGTGTTTGGCTTGGCCGACAAGATTGCGGTGGTGGTCTACGGCGAAGTGCTGGCATTTGACACGCCCGATGCCGTGCGCGCCAATGCCCGGGTGCAGGAAGCCTATCTCGGCACCATGTTGGAAGATGAAGCCGAAACCGAAGGAGGTGCCCATGCTTGAGATCAAGGATCTTCACGCCTATTACGGCAAAAGCCATGTGTTGCACGGCGTTTCATTTCAGGTGGGCAAGGGCGAGATCGTTGCTTTGATGGGGCGCAATGGCTCCGGCCGATCCACCACCGCCAAAGCCGTCATGGGCTTGGTCGATTGCACCGGCAAGGTCGAGTGGCAAGGCAAATCCATTCAGGGCAAAAAGCCGTTTGAGATTGCCCACCTTGGTTTGGGCTATGTGCCTGAAAATCGAGACATTTTCCCCAAGTTGACGGTGCACCAGAACCTGTTGCTTGGGCAAAAAGGCAATGGTAAAGGGGCGCGCTGGAGTTTTCAGGACATGTACGGCATGTTCCCCCGGCTCAAGGAGCGCGAGCACACCGAAGCCGGCGTGTTGTCGGGCGGCGAGCAGCAAATGCTGACGCTGTGCCGAACGCTCATGGGCGACCCGGATCTCATCATCATTGATGAGCCGACCGAAGGTTTGGCGCCCAAGATTGTCGAACTGGTGGGGCAATACCTGCAAACGCTCAAAAGCCGCGGCGTCTCTGTCTTGCTGATCGAGCAGAAGTTGACCATCGCCATGGCCATTTCAGATCGGGTGATGGTCATGGGCCATGGGAGCATCGTCTTCCAGGGAACGCCCGCCAGTTTGCGAGCCGATCCCGCCGTGCGCAAGGAATGGCTGGAGGTTTAGAGCCCCCGCACCGCCTCCGGCGCCACCCCCCAATGGGGGACGGCACTGGCGGCCAGGCGGAGGGTTCTGAGGTGCCCTGGGTAAAACACAGTCTCCGGAGCAGAGTGTCTTCAACTCAGGACGCCGTGGAACCGGCTCCGCCGGGCCACCCGCATCGCCCTCTGGGGGGTGACGCCGCAGGCGGCGCGGGGGGATCTCCGCTTCGCGGCGCAGGGGAGTACCCTGGGTCTCCTGACTCACTTGCGACAACCACCCCTTGTGGCGGTGCACAATGTTTCTAAAATAGTACGATCGTTCGTTTTCGAATGACAATTTCACGAACCCCGAACAACCCGAAGGAGATTTCATGACCGCTGAGTACCAGGTCCACGGCGATGTGGCCGTCATCACACTGAACAACCCCCCGGTCAACGGTCTGGGTTTGTCGACCCGCCGCGGCATCACCGACGGTCTGGCCAAGGCCGAGGCTGATGCAGCCGTGAAATCCATCGTGATCACCGGCGCCGGCAAGGCGTTTTCGGGTGGTGCAGACATCCGCGAATTTGGCAAGCCAGAGGCCCTCGTTGAGCCCAACCTGCTGAGTGTGATTCTGGCCATTGAAGCCGCTTCCAAGCCCGTGGTTGCTGCTGTTCACAGTGTTTGCATGGGCGGTGGGCTTGAACTCGCCCTGGGCTGCCATTACCGCATCACAGCCCCAGGCTGCAGCGTGGCTTTGCCCGAAGTGAAGCTGGGACTCATTCCAGGTGCCGGTGGTACGCAGCGCCTGCCGCGCGTGATCGGTGTGGAGGCTGCGCTCAACATGATTGTGTCGGGCGAGCCGGTCAAGAGCGAATTGCTCGCCAGCGTCCCTGGCCAGAAGTTGTTCGACAAGCTGGCCAAGGCGCCTGAGTCGCTCGCTGAAGAGGCTCTGGCATTTGCCAAGGAAGTTGCCGCCAAGCACGCCGACGGTTCTGCGCTGCCACTGGTGCGCAACCTGCCATGCAAGCATCCCATGGGCGACGCGTACTTCCAGTTCGCGCGCAACATGGTCAAAGGCATGGCCAAGAATTTCCCGGCGCCCGCCAAGTGTGTGGACGCAGTGGAAGCCGCCACCAAGCAGAAGTTCAATCAGGGCATGGCGACCGAACGTGAGATTTTTACCAATCTCATGTTCACGTCCGAGAGCCGTTCATTGCGCCATTTGTTCATGGCCGAGCGCGCAGCCTCCAAGATCCCTGATGTGCCTGCGGACACCAAGCAGCGCGAAATCAAGTCGGTGGCCGTGATCGGTGCTGGCACCATGGGTGGCGGCATTTCCATGAACTTCCTGAACGCCGGCATTCCGGTGAAGATTCTGGAGATGAAGCAGGAAGCCATCGACAAGGGCTTGGCCATCATCAAGAAAAACTACGAATCCCAGGTCAAGAAAGGCAAGCTCAAGCAGGACAAGTACGACCAGCGCATGAGCCTGCTCACGACCACGCTGAGCTACGACGATCTGAAAGACGCCGATATGGTGATCGAGGCGGTGTTCGAAGAAATCGGCGTGAAAGAAGCTGTGTTCAAAGAGCTCGACCGTGTCATGAAGCCCGGTGCGATCCTGGCATCCAACACATCCACGCTGGACGTGGACAAGATTGCCTCTTTCACCAAGCGTCCACAAGACGTGGTGGGTCTGCACTTCTTCAGTCCGGCCAACGTCATGAAGCTGCTGGAAGTCGTGCGCGGCAAGGAAACCGCCAAAGACGTGATGGCCACGGTCATGACCGTGGCCAAGAAAATCCGCAAGACCGCTGTGGTCTCAGGTGTTTGCGATGGTTTTATCGGCAACCGCATGATCGAGCAATACGGTCGTCAAGGGGGGTTCTTGCTCGACGAAGGCTGCACGCCTGCGCAGGTCGACAAAGCCATGGAGAAGTTTGGCATGGCCATGGGTCCGTTCCGCATGGGCGATCTGGCCGGCAACGACATCGGCTGGGCAATCCGCAAGCGCCGCTCCACCGAGCAGGCCGACATGAAATACAGCAAGACCGCTGACCTGTTGTGCGAAAAAGGCCGCTTCGGTCAAAAGACCGGTGCAGGCTGGTACGACTATGTGCCGGGCAAGCGCGATGCGATCCCGAACGCCGAAGTGGTGACGATGATCGAAGACTATCGCAAGTCACAAGGCATCACGCCACGCAAGATTTCCGACGAAGAAATCGTGCAACGCCTGGTGTTTGCACTGGTCAACGAAGCTGCCCACATTCTGGAAGAGGGCATTGCCAACAAGGCCAGCGACATCGATGTGGTCTACATCTTCGGCTATGGTTTCCCGATCCACCGTGGCGGCCCGTTGCAGTACGCCGATGAGGTGGGCCTGTTCAACGTGACACAAGCCATGAAGCGCTTCGCCAAGAACCCGCTGGACGACGGCAAGTTCTGGGAGCCGGCGCCTTTGCTGGCCCGTCTGGTCGCCGAAGGCAAAACATTCAACGGTTGAGCTGAACACCACAGCCACAACAAGCCCCTACAGCTCAACCTTTCAGGAGAATATTCATGACCAACGCCGTCATCGTTTCCACCGCCCGCACCCCTCTGGCCAAAAGCTGGAAGGGCTCCTTCAACATGACCCACGGGGCCACGCTCGGCGGCCACGCCGTGCAGCACGCTGTGCAGCGCGCTGGTATCGACGCCGCTGAAGTCGAAGACGTCATCATGGGTTGTGCCAACCCCGAGGGCGCCACCGGCGCCAACATCGCACGCCAGATCGCTCTGCGCGCCGGCATGCCCGTCACCGTGTCCGGCATGACGGTGAATCGCTTTTGTTCGTCTGGCTTGCAGACCATCGCTCTGGCCGCACAGCGCATCATTGCCGGTGAAGGCAGTATCTATGTGGCGGGAGGAGTGGAGAGCATTTCCTGCGTGCAGCAAGAAATGAACACCCATTTCCTGGCCGATCCCGCGTTGATGAAGTCCAAGCCAGAGGTTTACTGGAACATGCTGCAGACCGCCGAACAGGTGGCCAAGCGCTACAACATCGGTCGCGATGCCATGGACGAGTACGGTGCCGCCAGCCAACAGCGCGCAACCGCAGCCCTGGAAGCCGGCCTCTTCAAGGACGAGATCGCACCGATCACGGTCACGGCAGGTATCGCCGACAAGGCCCTGGGTCTGATCACCAAAGAAGTCACCGTTGAAAACGACGAAGGCATCCGCGCCGGCACCACGTTTGATGGCATCCACGGCTTGCGTTCCGCGTTGCCAGGTGGCTTGATTTCTGCCGGCAACGCCAGCCAGTTCTCAGACGGCGCAGGTGCATGCGTGCTGATGGACGAGACCCTGGCTGAAAAGCGTGGTCTGAAGCCGCTGGGTCGATTCCTCGGCTTTGCCGTGGCCGGTTGCGAGCCCGACGAAATGGGCATCGGCCCTGTGTTCGCCATTCCAAAAGTGCTCGCGCGTTTGGGCTTGAAGGTCAGCGATATCGACTTGTGGGAGTTGAACGAAGCTTTTGCTGTGCAGGTGCTCTACTGCCGCGACAAGCTGGGTATTCCGGCCGACAAGCTCAACGTCAACGGTGGCGCCATTGCTGTGGGGCACCCCTACGGTGTGTCGGGCCAACGCCTGACGGGCCACGCCCTGATCGAAGGCAAGCGCCGTGGCGCCAAGCGCGTTTGCGTGACCATGTGTATCGGTGGCGGCATGGGTGCGGCGGGTGTCTTTGAAGTGCTGTAAACGCGCCGCATAACACGCTCAAAACCACCGCTGTGGCGTCATCCGCTTCACTCCCTCCCGAGTGAAGCGCTGACGCCACAGCTGTTTGTAGGGTTGACAGCAGAACAAACTGAAGAAAGAGATAGATATGAACTTGCGCACGACACTGGATTTTCTTTTGTACGACTGGCTGGCCGCCACCTCGCTGAATGAGCGAGAGCGTTTTTCCGACCACACCCGCGAAACCTTTGATGCGGTGCTGGACACGTGCGAGCGCATTGCCCGCGAAAAATATGCGCCTTTCAATCGCCTGGTTGACACGCAGGAGCCGCAGTTCGACGGCGAAAAAGTGATCCTGCCACAGGCCACACACGACGCCCACAAGGCCTACGCTGAAAGCGGCATGTTGAGCGCCTCGCAAGACTACGACATCGGCGGCATGCAGCTGCCCTATACCGTGGAGGCTGCGGCGAACGCTTTCTTCGCCATGGCTTCGGTGAGCATCGGCTCGGGTCTGCTGACCGTGGGCAATGCCAATTTGCTGATGAAGCATGGCAATCCACTGCAAAAGAAGGTGTTCGCGTTGAACGAGTTCTCCGGGCGATGGTCAGGCACCATGTGTCTGAGCGAACCGCAGGCCGGCTCGTCTTTGAGCGATGTGGCAACCCGCGCCTTGCCCGATGGCCATGGCAGCGAGAGCGATCCCTTGGGGCCACGCTTCAGGCTCAAAGGCAACAAGATGTGGATTTCGTCTGGCGAACACGAGCTGACCGAAAACATTGTTCACCTGGTGTTGGCGAAGATCCCGGACGAAAACGGCAAGCTGGTGCCGGGCACGCGCGGCATTTCCTTGTTCATCGTGCCCAAGAAAATGGTGAACGTGGACGGCGAGCTGACGGGTGAGCGCAACGATGTGGCGCTGGCCGGTTTGAATCACAAGTGCGGCTGGCGCGGCACGACCAACACGCTGCTCAATTTTGGCGAGGGCAAGTACCCGGTCGGTGGTGAAGCCGGTGCGGTGGGCTACCTGGTGGGGCAGGCCGGAAAAGGCTTGGCCTGTATGTTCCACATGATGAACGAAGCGCGCATTGGTGTGGGCTTGGCGGCCACCATGTTGGGCATGGCAGGCTATGAGGCCTCGTTGGACTACGCCAAGAACCGCCCTCAAGGCCGCCCGATGGGCCCAGCCGGAAAGGATCCCGCGCAACCCCAAACACGCATCATCGAGCATGCCGACGTGAAGCGCATGTTGTTGGCGCAGAAATCCTACGCCGAAGGTGCATTGGCATTGGAGCTGTACTGTGCTCGCCTGGTTGACGAACAGCACACGGCGGCGGCCGAAGCCGCTGACGATGCACGCTTGCTGCTGGAAGTGCTCACGCCTATCGCCAAGAGCTGGCCCAGCGAATGGTGTCTGGAAGCCAACTCGCTGGCGATCCAGGTGCATGGTGGCTATGGCTACACGCGGGATTTCCCCGTGGAGCAGTATTGGCGCGACAACCGGCTCAACATGATCCACGAGGGCACACACGGTATCCAGGGCATGGATTTGCTGGGCCGCAAGGTATTGATGGAAGAGGGCAAAGGTTTGAAGCTGTTGGCAAACCGCATGAATGACACGATGCAGCGTGCGACCCAGGTGCCCGAACTGGCGGCCCATGCCAACGCGCTTGGGCAGGCATTGGCGCAAGTGGGGGCGGCCACCAAATCGGCGTGGGCCACGGGTAATCCAACCGATGCCCTGGCCAATGCAGTGCCCTATCTGCAGGGGTTTGGGCACATGATCTTGGCGTGGATATGGCTGGATATTGCCTTGACGGTGCAACCCGGCGCTGCCTCACCAGCGCGCACGGGACGCCTCGCTGCAATGACGTATTTCTTCCACTATGAATTGCCGAAAATTGGTGCCTGGCTGAATGTGGTGAGCAGCCGCGACCAGACCTGTGCTGAATTGCCAGAGGACGCATTTTGATGTTGCACCACACCGTGATGTGGAAGCTCCACGATGAAGACAAAGCAGGCAATGTGGCGCAAGCCGTGCGTTTGCTGCAGGGCTGCGCGGCCATTGTGCCGGGCATCGTGCGCTTTGAAGTCGCTGCCGCCCAGCCAGGGCTGGAATGCACCTATGACGTGGTGCTCAACAGCACTTTCGACGACGGTGCAGCGCTGGCCGCCTACCAGGCGCACCCGGACCATGTGGCCATCAAGCCGTTTATGAAATCGGTGGTGGCTTCTCGGCAGTGCATGGACTACGAGACCTGATGAGGGCCCCACGCTCCGCCGTTGCACGGGTCGCTGCCCCGAGGGGCTGTTTCGCCTTGGGGCGGCCCAGCGGTAAAACGATGTTGCCCCCACGCTCCGCCGTTGCACGGGTCGCTGCCCCGAGGGGCTGTTTCGCCTTGGGGCGGCCCAGCGGTAAACCTAAGCGACAACGCTTTTTTGCCTTCCCCGATACGCTAGTGTGAGCGATTCGATTTCTTCCGACAAAACCCCTACAGGAGACAACCCATGACCCGCACCGTACCCCAACTGTTTGACCTCAAGGGCAAGACCGCCCTCATCACTGGCGGCTCGCGCGGCCTGGGCTTGCAAATGGCCCACGGGTTGGGTGAGCAGGGCGCCCGCGTGGTGATCAGCTCACGCAAGGCCGCCGATCTTGAAGAAGCCACGGCAGAGCTGAAAGCCGCCGGCATTGACGCCAGCTGGATCGCCGCCGATTGTTCCAAGGAAGAAGAAATCCAGCGTCTCGCCACAGAAGCGCTGGAACGCCTCGGTGAGATAGACATTCTGGTCAACAACGCGGGCGCCGCCTGGGGTGCCCCCGCCGAAGACCACCCGATCGATGCGTGGGACAAGGTGATGAACCTCAACGTGCGCAGCTATTTCATCCTGAGCCAGATCGTGGCCAAGCGCAGCATGATCAACCGCAAAAGCGGTCGCATCATCAACACCGCCTCCATCGCCGGCCTGGGCGGAAATCCGCCCGAGATGCAGACCATTGCTTACAACACATCCAAGGGCGCTGTGATCAACTTCACCCGAACGCTGGCCGCCGAGTGGGGCAAATACGGCATCACGGTGAACGCCATCTGCCCTGGCATGTTCCCCAGCAAGATGACCCAGGGCACGCTCAAGGCGCTGGGCGAAGAGAAGCTGGCTGCCGCGGCCCCTCTGCGCCGTCTGGGCGATGACGAAGACTTGAAGGGTCTGACCGTGTTGTACGCGTCCGATGCAGGCAAGCACATCACCGGCCAATGGCTGGCCGTTGACGGCGGCGTGTCCGTGGTGACCGGCGGCTGAATTTGACCCACCCCTGCGCCGCGCCGGCGGCGCGTCACCCCCTCCAGGGGGCGATGCTGGTGGCCTGGCAAAGCCAGTTCCACGGCATCCTTGGGAAATGCACTTCGCTCCGGCGGGCTTCCGAGTTCTGCCGACCCCTACCCTTCGAGACTGCTGCACACTGTGTCCATGGAATTTTCTGTTCATATCCCTTTTGTCGAGCTGTTGGGTTTCGAGCTGTTGAGCATGGCCGACGGTCATGCGGAGATCGCTTTCAAGCCCACAGGCGACCACCTCAATTCATTTGATGTGGTGCACGGGGGCGCGAGCATGACGCTGATCGATGTGGTGATGGCCCATGCGGCGCGCTCGGTCGAACCCACCATGGGTTGCGTCACCATTGAGATGAAAACCAGTTTCATGCGCGCCGCCAAAGGGCCGTTGGTGGCCAAGGGCAAGCTCTTGCACCGCACCGCGACCATGGCTTTCACCGAAGCCAGCGTTTTTGACGCCGCTGGCAAGCTCTGCAGCCACGCAACCGGTACCTTCAAGTTTGTGGCCCGCCTGCCCGTTGGCTCGGGCAGCACACAAAGTCTCAATCGCATTTCAACCGACTGATCACCAGTCCCTTCAAGGAAAACACCATGCCTACCAATCAGCAAATTGTTCTCGACAACCGTCCCCAAGGCGAAGCCGCCGCAGACAACTTCAAACTCGTCAGCAGCGAGACACCCGCTTTGGCCGATGGCCAGGTGCTGGTCAAGCACCATTTCCTCAGCCTCGATCCCTACATGCGCGGCCGCATGAACGATGCCAAGAGCTACGCACAGCCTCAAGCGCTGGGTGAAGTCATGGGCGGCGGTACCGTGGGCGAAGTGGTGGAGTCGAAAAACCCCAAGTTCGCCGCCGGCGACAAGGTGGTCGGCATGGGTGGCTGGCAGACCTACAGCGTGGTCGATGCCAATCAGCCGGGCGCGCTGCGCAAGGTCGACACCACCCATGTGCCACTGTCCCATTACCTCGGTGCGGTGGGCATGCCAGGCGTGACCGCCTGGTACGGTCTGGTCAAAATCATCAACCCCAAGGCGGGCGACACCCTCGTCATCAGCGCCGCCACCGGCGCCGTAGGCAGCGCCTTCGGTGCACTTGCCAAGGCGCGTGGTTGCCGCGTGGTCGGCATTGCCGGCGGCCCAGAGAAATGCCAGTACGCGGAAAAAGAACTGGGCTTTGATGCCTGCATCGACTACAAGCTGCACAAGGACTCCGCCTCGCTGGGCAAAGCACTGAAGGAAGCTTGCCCCAAGGGCATTGATGGTTACTTCGAAAACGTGGGCGGCATGGTGCTCGACGCCGTGCTGACGCGCATGAACGCCTTTGGCCGTATCGCCATGTGCGGCATGATCGCCGGCTACAACGGTGAGCCCGTGCCCCTGACCTACCCCCAGCTCATTCTGGTGAACCGACTCAAGGTCGAAGGTTTCATCGTGAGCGAGCACATGGAAGTGTGGCCCGAAGCCCTGGCCGAACTGGGCACTCTGGTGGGCACCGGCAAACTGCGTCCCCGCGAATCCGTTGCCGATGGTTTGGCCGCTGCACCCGAAGCTTTCATTGGCTTGCTCAAGGGCAAGAACTTCGGCAAGCAGCTGGTGAAGGTGTAATCCCCCCCGCGCCGCCGTTGGCGTTACCCCCAGGGGGGCGCCACTGGCGGCCCGGCAGAGCCGGTTCCGCGGTGGCCTGGGTTTGAGCATGCCTTCGCTCTCGCTTTTTGGGCCGCTCTTTTGGCTGTCGGACATTGGGAGCGCCAATGAATAACCTCACGCACGAAGTTTTCAACCAGCCTGAGCCGTTGGTGGACGTGAACCTGTTTGCGGGCAATCAGGCCTTGCAAGCCGCGTTGGCCTTCAATGCACCTTTGCTGGACGTCGCGCCTTTGCAGGCGCTGGGTGCGCAGGTGGGCAGCGCCGAGATGCAGACCCATGCGAGGCTGGCCAATGTGTTTGCGCCGCAGCTCAAATCCCATGACCGTTTTGGGCGGCGGCTCGATCAGGTCGAGTTTCATCCGAGTTACCACGCGCTGATGTCGGCCGCCATTGAGGCGGGATTGCATGGGTCGGCGTTCGGCGAGACCGAGCAGGCCACGGGCCACGCCCATGTCAAGCGAGCCGCCGGTTTCATGCTCTTCACGGAGCTTGAGCCTTCCGTGCTCTGTCCGGTCTCCATGACCTACGCGGTCACACCGGCGCTCAAAGGCAACGCCGCGATCTACGGCGACTGGTCGCCGCAACTCACCAGCCGCGCCTACGACCCTGAATTGAAACTCTGGAAAGACAAACCCGGCGTGACCATGGGCATGGGCATGACGGAAAAGCAAGGCGGCTCTGATGTGCGTGCCAACACCACGCAGGCCGTGGCCGATGGTCAGGACGGGTGGGGACAGCGCTTTTTCGTGACGGGGCACAAGTGGTTTTTTTCCGCACCGATGTGCGATGCGTTCTTGGTCCTGGCGCAAACGGCGTCGGGCTTGAGTTGCCTGTTCCTGCCCCGCGTGTTGCCCGACGGCTCGCTCAATGCGCTGTTCATTCAGCGCCTGAAAGACAAACTGGGCAACAAGGCGAATGCGAGCTCCGAAGTGGAGTTCGTGAACGCGACCGCCTGGCTGGTGGGGGAAGAAGGGCGTGGCGTGCCGCAGATTCTCGCCATGGGCAACATGACACGCCTGGACTGCGCATTGGGAACCAGTGGCCTGATGCGCCAGGCGCTGTCGCTGGCACTGAACCACACCTCCCAACGCAAGGCGTTTGGCAAGCTGCTGATCGATCAGCCCTTGATGCGCAATGTGCTGGCCGATCTGGCCCTGGAGTCCGAGGCCGCAACGGCTTTGGCGGTTCGCCTGGCCCGCAGCATTGACCGGTCTTCCGATCCCCATGAGCTGGTGATGAACCGCTTGCTGACACCGGTCTCCAAATTCTGGATCTGCAAGCGAGGGAGTCTGTTCGCGCAAGAGGCCATGGAATGCCTGGGAGGCAATGGCTATGTGGAAGAGGGCGGTGAAGGCGTCATGGCGCGCATTTACCGTGAGATGCCGCTCAACAGCATCTGGGAGGGCGCGGGCAACATCATGGCGCTGGATCTGCTGCGTGCCCTGCGCAAGGCAGACGCGGGGGAGGCCCTGGCGCAAGAACTGGCGCCAGCCCGCGGCATGCATCCGGCCCTGGACCACTTGGCCGAATCTCTGCCCACGCGGGTGGCGGCGATGGCCTCGGAAACCGAGGCCCGTCGCCTCACCCAAGACGTTGCCTTGGCGGTACAGGCCGCTTTGCTCGCGCAGACCGCGCCAGCGGCCGTGTTTGCTGCGTTCTGCGATTCCCGGCTGGATGGCCACTGGGGTCACAGTTTTGGCAGCTTGGGTGTCGGGACCGACTTCGACGCCATCCTTGCGCGTGCCATGCCACGCTGAAATCTGATCCACCAAAAACCCACGGAGACATGCCATGAGCGACCTGATCTTTCACCACTACCCCTCGTCCCCCTTCTCGGAGAAAGTGCGACTGGTCCTGGGCTACAAGCAGCTGGCCTGGAAGAGTGTGTTGATTCCGCGCATCATGCCCAAGCCCGATGTGCTCACCCTGACCGGCGGCTACCGCCGCACGCCGATTCTGCAGGTCGGGGCCGACATCTACTGCGACACAGCACTCATCTGCGACGTGCTTGAGGACCGTCAACCAGAACCCCCACTCTTCCCGCTACACAACAAAGGCTTGGCGCGGGTCTTGGCGCAGTGGGCCGACGGCACCCTGTTCTGGGCCGCGATGGGCTACAACCTGAGTCCTGCCGGCGCTGCCGCCATGTTCATGGGGCGACCACCCGAAGAGGCCAAGGCATTTGCCGCAGACCGTGGTGCCATGCGCGAGGGCATGACCACACCGCGTGCAGGCGATGCAACGGCTGCCTACAAGAGTTACCTGCGCCGTCTCGCCAACATGCTCGACGGGCAAGATTTTTTGCTCGGAGAAAGGCCTTGTGTGGCCGACTTTGCTGCCTACCATCCACTGTGGTTCAGCCGGGTGGTGAACCCCGCCATGGCAGGTGTTCTGGACGCCACGCCCAACGTGATCGAGTGGATGGATCGCATGCACGCGCTGGGCCACGGCCAAATGGAGAAGTTCAGCGCTGCCGACGCCATCGGCGTGGCTGCCGCAGCCGAGCCTGCGCCGTTGAGCGAGGCCGTTTTCCAGGATGAGCACGACATCGCGCTGGGCAGCCGCGTCACCATTTCGGCTGAAACTTTCGGCACAGAGGCCACCGAAGGTGTGCTGCGCGCAGCGACCCGGACCCGTTACACGCTGGAACGCACAGATGACCGGGTGGGCACCGTGCATGTGCACTTCCCCCGCATTGGCTTCGTGCTGAAAGAGGTTCGCAATTGAGCGCCATGCCAAGTGCACCGGTGACCATACCTGCGGTGGTGCAATGGCGCTGTTTGCCATTTGCCGAATTATCGGGTGAGGCGCTGTACGAACTCTTGCGCCTGCGCTCGCGGGTGTTTGTGGTGGAGCAGCAATGCATTTTTCTGGACATGGACGGCATGGATGCCGCCTGTTTGCACGTCTTGGGTGAAACCGTGGGTGACGCAGGCGAACGCAAGCTGGTGGCGTCCACGCGCCTGGTTCCCGCGGGGGTGGCCTTCGGCGAAGCCAGCATTGGCCGCGTGGTCACGGCGCCCGAAGCGCGCAGCGGCGGTCTCGGTCACGCGCTCATGGCCGAGTCGCTGCAACAACTCACGATCCTTTGGGGCCAGCAGCCAGTGCGCATCGGTGCCCAGGCCCATCTGGAAAATTTCTACAACCGGCACGGCTTCGTGTCGGACAACAAGCCCTATATCGAAGATGGCATCGCGCACATCGAGATGATTCGGCCCTGATTCCCTTTTTACCCAGGAGACATTTTTCATGATTCAAAATTTCAAGAACAAAACCGCCGTGCTCACCGGTGCGGGTTCCGGCTTCGGCCTGGAGTGCGCCCGCATTGGTGCGGCCCATGGCATGAATCTCGTGCTGGTGGACGTGCAGCAGGATGCGCTCGACAAAGCCGAGGCCGAAATCAAGGCCACCGGCGTGAAGGTGTTGGCGCGGCGTGTGGACGTGTCCGATGCCGACCAGATGGCCGCTTTGGCCGATGAAGTTGAAAAGACCTTTGGCGCCCCCCATTTCGTGTTCAACAACGCGGGCGTGGGCTCGGGTGGCCTGATCTGGGAGAACTCGGTCAAAGATTGGGAATGGGTCTTGGGCGTGAACGTCTGGGGTGTGGTGCATGGCGTGCGCCTGTTCACCCCCATGATGCTGGCCGCAGCCAAGGCCGATCCAGCCTACCGGGGTCATATTGTCAACACCGCCAGCATGGCAGGCTTGTTGACGGCGCCCAACATGGGCATTTACAACGTGAGCAAGCACGCCGTGGTGAGCCTCACCGAAACGCTGTACCAGGATTTGAAGCTGGTCACCGATCAGGTGAGCGCCAGTGTGCTGTGTCCGTATTTTGTGCCCACCGGCATCAGCCAGAGCCACCGCAACCGCCCCACCGAAATGGCCGACGAGAAAGCGACCCAAAGCCAGTTGATCGGTCAGGCCATGGGCGAAAAAGCGGTGAGCTCGGGCAAGGTGTCGGCGTCGGAAGTGGCCGAGATGGTGTTCAACGCCATGGGCACCGACCAGTTCTACATTTACAGCCATCCACAGGCACTGGGCAATGCCCAGCAACGCTTCGACGCCATCGTGGCCGGCACCAACCCGGTCGACCCTTTCACCGCCCGGCCAGACATTGGCGAGAAACTGCGCGCTCAGTTGCGCGCGAGCTGACCGGCGATGGCTGGGTGCGGCCACATCCTGTTCGACACGGCCATCGGCCGTTGCGGGCTGGCATGGGGACCGCAAGGTCTCCTGGGGGTTCAGCTGCCGGAAGCGGACGATGACGCCACGAAGCGGCGATTGTTGAAAAGCGCCGGCGATTGTCCGACGCTGTCCGATGTTCCCTCTTTGGTTCCGCAGGCGGTGCAAGGCATTCAAGCCCTTTTGCGGGGTGAGCCCCGGAACCTGCTTGAGTTGCCTTTGGACATGTCGCTGCTCACCGATTTTCAGAGCAGGGTTTATGCCTTCGCACGCGCCATTCCGCCAGGCAGCACCCGCACCTATGGCGAGGTGGCGCGTGGGTTGGGTGATGTGAAACTGGCGAGAGCGGTGGGCCAGGCCATGGGACACAATCCGTTCGCACCTGTGGTGCCTTGCCACCGTGTGCTGGCGGCAGGGAATCGGCCCGGGGGCTTTTCAGCCACCGGCGGCGCGGCCACCAAACTGCGCATGCTGGCCATTGAAGGCGCCATGCGGAGCGAGACCCTGCCGCTGTTTCGCTGATTCAAGCCGCCCGGTAGCCGGCCAAGTCCAGGGTTTCCACCCATGACGCACAATCGGCGCCATGCCCGTCTCTCGTTACTTGAAAATGGCCCTGATACTGGGCTTGATTTCCGCCATCGGTCCGTTTGCGATCGACATGTACTTGCCCGCTTTGCCCGATATCGGCCAGAGCTTGGGGGCCGAGGTGGGGCAAGTGCAGCTCACGCTCACCGTGTTCTTCTTGGCGCTGGGTTCTGGCCAACTGTTGTACGGCCCCATCTCCGACATGGTGGGGCGCAAGCCTCCACTGTACTTTGGGCTCGGCATTTTTACGCTGGCGAGCATCGGCTGCGCGTTCACCACCGATGTGCAGACGTTGATCGCCTTGCGGTTTGTTCAGGGTTTGGGGGCCGCTGCGGGGATGGTGATTCCGCGCGCGGTGGTGCGCGATCTGCACACCGGCACCGAGGCCGCGCGCATGATGTCGTTGCTGATGCTGGTGTTCAGTGTGTCACCCATATTGGCGCCCTTGGCTGGCAGCGGCGTGATTGCGGTGGCGGGCTGGCGTGGCGTTTTCTGGTGTGTGGCGCTGGCAGCCTTGGCGGGCATGTTCCTGATCCACTACCTGCTCAAAGAGACCCGAGGGCCTGAACAGCGGGTGGCGAGCAGCCTGGGCAGTGCCGTAGGTGCCTATGGTGTCTTGCTGCGGGACCGCTATTTCCTGGGCCTGGTGGGCATCAGCGCCAGTGCGATGGCAGGCTTTTTTGTTTTTCTGGCCGGGTCACCTTTTGTATTGATCAACCATTACGGGCTCACACCCGTGCAATACAGCCTTGCGTTTTCGCTGAACGCCATTTCTTTCATCGGTGCGTCGCAGTTCACGGCCGCGCTCGGCAAACGTTTCGGTCTGGTGCGCCTGGTGAAGTTCGCGGCCAGCGCATCGGGCGTGTTCATGGTGAGCCTGCTGGCGTTTTACCTGGCCGGCGGCGACAGCCTGCTGGTGTTGATGAGCCTTTACTTCGTGGCCAGCGGCTTCATGGGCCTGGTGATTCCGACCGCATCGGTGCTGGCGCTGGACCGGCATGGCGCCATCGCCGGGACGGCCTCGGCTTTGATGGGTACCCTGCAGATGCTGGGCGGTGCTGCGGCCATGGGCATCGTGAGCCTGTTTGCCAATGGCAAGCCTCTGCCCATGGTGGCGGGCATGGCCGCAGGAGCCTTGACGGGCGTGGCCCTCACTTGGATCACCTTGCGCGGGCAAGCGCCACATACGGCGGCGCCGGTGCGCAGCAGTTGAATGCCTTCAGCCACTCTACCGAAGGGCTGCAGACGGCGGTCGTCAGTAGATGCGGGTCCGCCACTTTTCAGGCAGCAGATCGATCAGGGGGGTGCGTTCGCGCTGCAGCTGGCGTGGCGCAGTTTTGATCCGCAGGCCCGGGGTCGATTGAGTCAGGTCCAGCTCGCTGAGCTGGCTGAACCAGGAAAAATCCACGTTCCCCCCCACCAATGGCCGTGAATAGATCAGGGCCAGCATGCGCCCTGCTTCTTTGCTGCCTTTGGCGTCAGCCAGTCGGTAGAGGCGGATGGCCTCGGAGTAGTTGACGGAAACGCCGGAGCCCCGGTGAAAGCGCTGAGCCTGGTTCAGCAGTTCCGCGGCGACTTTGCTGGCGTCGCTTCTGGGGTCGTTCCGGGGCTGCTCGCCTTGCGCCACGATGGCGGCATTGGCAGCAGCAATCGCCGAATCGCCTGCTGCCTGTTGAAAGTACTTCAATGCTTTGTCTGGCTGCTGCTTGGCCACAGCATTCAAACCCAGCTCGATCAAAGCGTGGATGTTGCCAGCGCGCGCTGCACTGATCAGCAATTCCGGCGCGATGAGTGGTGGTTCTAGATCGTTGTTCTGGAGGTCGGGTGTCGCGGTGTGCAGTGGCCTCAGGCGATCCAGCGCCAGCCATTGCAAATAGAGTGCCAAGGGGCGGTTGATGGCGCGAAGCGGTCGAATCCATTGCTCGGCCTTGGAGGGTTCCGGCAGGCCCGCACAACCTTCGATGGCGCACCAGGCCATGCCCGCCAGCGCTTGTCGAGCGCCCAACGCCAAGGCCCGTTCAAACCACAGGTGGGCTTGGCTCAGATCCTGTGGAACGCCAGCCCCGTGCAAATAGATCAGCCCCAGAGTCCAAGCGGCGTTGCCTGCGGACAGGTAAGCGCTGCTTCTGGGACGCCGCTTGCTTTTCAATTGTGCCCGGACGGCGGGCGAATCTGCGATTCGAGTCAATGCAGCGAGCTCGCTGGTGGTGTCGAGATCTTGCGGATCAAAGCGTTGAAGAGGGCGTGGCTCAATCGGGTCCAGGGCCATGTCCGATGATGGCCATGGGGATGGCTCAATGGGTGCACCAATGTCTGGGCTTTCGGTGGGCGCAATCTGGGTGCCCGCCTGAACCGGTGTGACCAGCGTTAGCGCCCAGATCGCAACCACAACAGCATGAACAGGGAGTTGCACATGCCAACTGAGCGAAAAAGTCTGGCGCATGGCAACCCCTGGTGGCAACGGATGGCGAGCTTGCCGGTCAGCGGCTGTTGCGTGGAAGCGATGTCCACTGCATGCGCTGGGTGGTCAGTTCGGTGCCGACAGCGGCTTGTTCGAAAGCCTTTTGGATGCTGTCCATGCCTTCAAATCCTTCTATCAGCTGCAAGCCATCAATTTGCATGGGTGCTGGCAGCATCGCAAAGACATCGTCGCCGGTGGCGAAGCAAGCGGCCGCTTCATTGCCGGGCAAGCCTGCGTCCAGTATGAAGCCTGGGTTGGGCGCCATCCAGTCAGGAATGCGAACGGTTTGATTGGCTGAAACGAGCGACGCACGGTTGGTGGGGTTCGGCAAGATGCGCTGCACCTTTCCGTTCGAGGCCTGCAGGTAGCAGTAGAGGTGTGCGGCCCGCGACACGGTTGCTGACAGGAATATTTGTGTGCCTTGTTCGAATTTCGACTTGTCGGCCACCAGGTTTTCCATTTGCAGGTTCAAGCCCAGTGGGTTGGGTGGCGATCCGTAGGGTGCACCTGTGGGCGCTGCGGTGACCGTGCCATCGTTGATGTTGGGTTGCGTGGGTGTATCCACGGTGGGCGTCCACCCAACACGAATCAACTCCCCCTTGTCGCCCAAAGCTACATACTGGCGCAGCGCGCGTTCGTAGGTCATGAAATCCACGACCCCGGTGACCACCATCCCTTGGTCGGCCTGGTACCTGGAAATGGCGTCGCGCATCTGGGGGTGGTTGAGAGGCAAGCCCTGGATGTTGGCGGGCAGGTAGCCTGCACTCACCAGGGAGTTTTTCACGAGAGCCCCACGCACGGCTGTGCTGCCTTCCTCGTACCAATCGCGCAATTGACGCTGAAAGTAGG
Organism: Hydrogenophaga sp. PAMC20947; assembly: GCF_004795855.1. Lineage (NCBI taxonomy): Bacteria > Pseudomonadati > Pseudomonadota > Betaproteobacteria > Burkholderiales > Comamonadaceae > Hydrogenophaga > Hydrogenophaga sp. PAMC20947. The sequence goes on along the minus strand of NZ_CP039252.1, from coordinate 2,403,616 downwards.
GGTGGGCCTGCTCCAGCGTGAGGCATTGCCAGTAGGGCAGGCGGGTCCATTTGCCGGTCAGCTCGATCATGGCCAGGTCGACCAGTGTGCGAACGGCTGCGCCCGATCCCTGTGTGTAGTCGCGACCGACATTGAATTGCCAACCGTAGTCGCCGATGCGCCCGGCAAGGTCAAGACCCTGCCCTCCTGAACCGACGATGACCTCGTTTGCCGAGTCTAGGCCAGGGATCAGGGTGCGCGAGCGGAAGTCGCCCAGCTGAAGGTCCATGCCAATGATGGTGGCCTTGTTATCTTTGCTGAACCCGGTCTCCAGACGCGAGGCCGAAGTTCCGACATCAAAGCGGTTGTTGATCACGTTTTGATCCACAAACGCCACAGCCCCTGAAACATACAGCGCCGGGCGCTGCAACTTGATCTGGTTGTTGTTGAGCAGAATGGTGGTGAGGTTTTGCACCGTGTCCTGGCGCGCAATGTCCACTTCGAAATCCACATACCGGAACGCGTTGCTCAGCCGTGACATTTGAGACAACGCGGTGATGATCATGTCTTTGGTGGCGACGGGCACACGGCCAGAGTAATCCGGGATTTGTTTGCTGGTGATCAAGGTCGTGGGAACCTCGGCGTCACGGAACATGTGGTCCATGCACATGAGCGAGTCCGAAAAGCTCGACAACGAGCGCACCGGGCGGTTCGCTGGCCGGTCCATGGCATGAGCGTTCGATTGGAATCCCGTGTCTTTTCGGGCATCCAGAGGCGTCGAACACCCACTGATGAACAAGGCGGCAGCCACCAAGGAGACGGACAGGGGTTTATGTGTGTGGTGTGCCATTGGGGTGGCAAAGGGCTGCTGCTTGTTCATGATGACCTCGACCTTCGGTTGTTGTTCGTTCTATCGTCTATCGGCAAACGTTGACGAGGTCTCCTCGCAAGACGACCACTTGGTCCTGTGTTTGTGGTCCGTAGCGCGTGCCCAGGGTGCCGCCAGCGGGTACGGTGTTGGAGCCGACTTCTTGCACGCAGGTTTTTCTCAGGCCTTCGGTCTGAACGGTGGTTACCACGTCGTTGTCGGTGTAAATCGAGCCATCGTCGGCGGTGGCCGAATAGGCTTTCGCCACATAACGCGTCATTCGTGCGCGCATCCAGGCGGGAATGTCGGTGGCGCTGTCCATGTCGCCAGATCGGTTTTGTGGCGCAGTGGGCATCAGCCGGTATTGCACCGGGCCGTTGAGTTGAATGGGGTCTTCGCCAGGGGCAGCGAACGCTGGGAGCCATGTGAGCGCACCCATGAGGGCAACCACCGTGGCGAAGGCGCCTGAAAGAACTTGAGCTGTTTTCATGGCAAACCTTCGACGGTGAAGTGATCGATTGGCAACGCTTCAAGCCCCGAAGGGCCGAGAAGCGCTGCTACCCTTTAGTGATGGCCGGGCTGGCAAGACACGCAACCGTTGTTGCTGGCCACGTTTTGAATAGCCCGGGTGTCTTCGCCTGCCACGTTGACCACGCCCGAGTTGTTCAGCGCGGTGAGCTGCACTGACAGGCCATCGACGCTGACTTTGCCGATGTTCGACGAAATGTTCTGGCTGGCGTAAGCGTCTTCGCCCAAGGCGAGGTTGGCCACAAGCGAACCGCGGGCTGCGGTCAGTTGAATCGAGGTCCCGTCAATTTCAACGTTTCCGGAGTTGCTGGACACGTTTTGTTGTGCATAGGCGTCGTCGCCTGTTGCTGCGTTCAGGAAGACCGAAGATGTTGCTGCTACGACTTGCAGCGAGTTGCCGTCGATGACGATCTCTGGGTCAGAACCGCCAGCGAAGGCGAGAGATGCAAGAGCTGCTGATGCAATGATGACAAGCTTTTTCATGATGTTTCCCCAAAAAGTTGATTCCCATTTCCCGGCGGGTCGGAGGTTTCCGGCGCCACCAGCCTAGTGACTCGGCGGTGGGCTTTGCTGGGCCTGGAGGGGCTGCGCATTGCTTTTCGCTTTGTCTGGGTTCAGTGTCACGGTTTGAGGAGGGGTAACCAATCGCGTGTAAACGTTAGTTAAAAGATGTGACTTCAAATGAGGTAAATCGGGTGACATGTTGGCGGGGGAGCTGAATACGCAGCACATACGTGCTACAAAAAAAGCTAGCACATGGAAAATAAAGTGATCAGATTCATAATGCAACAAAGGTAACAAAGCGTGTTATTCGTGAAATGGTTACGTCACCTGTATCAAATAACCACTTAGAGTGACAAAAAGTCCACTGCAAAGCCGGGTATAGAGGTCATTCAGCCTCTCATGCTTTCAGCTGCAGGCGCAAAGTGGATTGAAGAGGGTTGACATGAACTGGTTGCAGGAGGCCTTATGAACAAAGCATTTGAATCCACGGGGACACATGCCGTTGCAGCGCACGCGCCCTGGAGTGAGCCGCAGCGTGGGGGCCGGCAGTTCGCCATGCACAGCAATCCCCCGTCGGTCTGGCCAGACTTCCTGGTGGGGCAAGAAGAGCAGCCGGTGCGGGTACTGCTGGTGGACGACGACCCCCATGTGAGCCACGTCATTGCCCAGGAATTGCTCGGCGACAAGCGCATTCATCTGGTGGGCCAGGCCGGTTGCCTGCGGGATGGGCGTCGCAAGGTGGGGCACCACGATTTCGACGTGATGCTCGTTGACCTGAACCTGGGCGACGGGTGTGGTTTTGACCTGATCGAGCAGGTGAAGACCTTGGCCCCCATGACCGAGGTGGTCGTGATCTCGGCGATTGAAGACGAGGAACACGCGTTGCGCGCTTTTGAGCTGGGCGCAACGGGATACCTCATCAAAAATTCCTGGTTTGGCAACTTCCCCCAGGCTGTGCTGCAGGTCGTCAATGGCGGCGCCTCAATCACCCCCAACCTGGCGCGCCGCCTCCTCAACCGTCTCGATACCCGTCAGGCCGCTCCGTCCACGCGACCCAACCAGCGAGAACGCCTCTCCGACCGTGAGAAAGAAGTGTTGAAGATGGTGGCCTGCGGCTACACCAGCCCAGAGATCGGAACACGGCTGGTGATCAGCGGACAAACGGTCAACACACACATCCGCAATATTTACCACAAGCTGCAGGTGCGCACGCGTGCTCAGGCGGTCAGTTGTGCGACGGAGCGGGGGTTGCTCTAACCGGGATCGGCACGCTTTGACATGCGTTGGACTTCATCATGGCCACATCGAAAGTGCCCACGGCATATGGAATGAACTGCGGAAAAGCCCCTTCCTGTTTTCGCCGGCTCACAGTGGCAGTGACCCGATCGCGACGGAGAACGCGGTGCTGACACACACGGGCTCACAGGGTGCCGCGCCATGTTGAGCCGACTGCTGGCCCCGGGGCGTTTGATCTGGGCGTTGTTGATCGTTGCGCTGGCCGTGGCTTCCTTGATCGAAATCGCTGCCCCTGCCGAGGTCTGGATGAGCTCGTTGATGGTGCATGCGGGTTGGGTGCTGGGCCTGTTGGCGGCCTTGCTGGCCCTCCTGACCTCGGTCTCCATTGGCCTGCGGGTTGAATCCAATACACCGCCCAAAATTGATCATTGGTTCTTGTTGACTGTTTTGAGCTGGCTCATGGTCATGCTCAGTCATGGTTGGGAAGAGCTCGCCCCCACGGAGCTGGCCGCCGCCTGCCTGATCCACGTGACCTACCAGCTGACCGCCTTCTCAGCGTGCCAGTTTCTTTTGTGGAGCGCACCTTTCGAAACGCACCGTTTAAGGGCGTTGGCTTGGGGGCATTTGGTGGTGGCTTTGCTGGTGTTGCTGGCTGCCTGTGTCACCGGCAGCTGGATCGAGCCAGCATTCCAGGCCTGGCGCATCCTGAATGTGCTGGGCGGCACCCTGCTGTTCCTGATGCTGGGCCGCGAGCTGCTGGTGAATGGCGAGGCCCGGGCCTGGCTGATTCTGGGGGCCAGCCTGATGGGTTTTGGCATCATGCTGACCAACATGTCGGCGGCTGACCGGGGCGTCTCGGAGGCGTCGCCCGTGCACTACATGTTTGCGGCTTATCTGTTAATGCTCTGGCTCCTGGTCTCGCAGCGCATCCCCAGCCGTGGCGGAGCCAACGCTTCCAACGAGAACCCGTTTGAAAGCTCATTCTTTGCGGGAGAAACCCTGCCGCCCCCCATGAAGACGCTGGTGGGTGGCACAGGAGGAGAGGGCGAAACGGGCGGGTCGGTATCTGGGCCGGACGCAAAGACCCAGCTGGCCCGTCGGCGGATTGCCCAGGACCTTCACGACGGGGTGGGTTCACAAATCGTGAGCATCATCTCGTCGCTTGATCCCGCCGATTCCCAGCAACGGGTGGTCGCGTCGGCTCTGGAACAATGCCTGCTGGATGTGAAGATCCTCGTCGATGACATCGAGGAGACGCATGAAAACGTGCTCGACGCCCTGGGGCGTCTGCGCTATCGGGTGCAACATTCGCTTGATCGGCAAGGCATCGAACTGACCTGGGAGGTCGCCTACGATGGACCTCTGTTACAACTGAACGATGACCGCAGCCGCCAAGTGCTGCACGTTGCACAGGAAGCATTGGCCAATGTCATGCGCCATTCGGGAGCAACTCGGGTGACGGTGCGTTGTCATGCGCCACCACCGGGAGAAGCCTTGTTGCTGGAGGTTCACGACGATGGCGCAGGCTTTGATGTCCCCGAGCCGGGGCAATCTGGCGGAAAAGGCCTGACAAGCATGCGCCGGCGTGCGGTCGCCGTTGGCGGCCAACTCGTGATCCTGAGCGAACCTGGCTGCGGAACCTTGGTGCGGATGACATTGCCTTTGTAGGGGCTGTGGCAAACTCTTGCGGTTGTTGTGTTGATGGCACCAAACGGTGCCCTTTTTTTTGTCATGCAGAAAATCATCGCGCAGATTGCGCAAGAAATCCGGGTCGGTGCCCACCAGGTATTGGCCGCTGTCGAGTTGCTTGACGGGGGCGCGACCGTGCCCTTCGTGGCCCGCTACCGCAAAGAAGCCACCGACGGGCTGGACGATATCCAGCTGCGAGAGCTCGAATACCGGCTGACCTACCTTCGCGAGCTGGAGGACCGGCGCACTGCTGTGCTGAAGAGCATCGACGAGCAGGGCAAGCTCACCGACGCCTTGCGCCTGGCCATTTCGACTGCGCCCACCAAGCAGGAGCTGGAAGACCTTTATTTGCCGTACAAGCTCAAGCGGCGAACCAAGGGCCAGATCGCGCGCGAGTTCGGGATTGAGCCGCTGGCCGACAAGCTCTGGGCTGATCCAACGCTGGACCCGGCCGCAGAAGCCGGGGCATTCACCCGCCCGCCCGAAGTCCTGGATGACGGCAAGCCAGGGGCCGATTTTTCGACGGTGCCGGCTGTGCTGGACGGTGTGCGCGACATCCTGAGCGAGCGCTGGGCCGAAGACGCAGGCTTGTTGCAAAACCTGCGCGAATGGCTGTGGACCGAAGGCCTCTTCAAGAGCACGTTGGTCAAGGGAAAAGATCAAAACAACCCCGATGTGGCGAAATTTCGTGACTATTTTGAATACGACGAGCCCATCAGCCGTGTGCCTTCGCACCGGGCACTCGCCGTGTTCCGGGGGCGCACGCTGGAAATCCTGGATGCCAAGCTGGTGCTGCCAGAGCCTGATGCGGTGCTGACCGCCAGTGGCAAACCCGCGCCTGTGGTGTCGCTGGCCGAAGGCCGCATTGCCATTCACCTGGGTTGGAGCCACAAGGGCAGGGCGGCAGACGATCTGTTGCGCAAGTGCGTGTCCTGGACCTGGCGCGTGAAGCTGAGCCTCTCCGGTGAGCGTGATTTGTTTGCGCGGTTGCGCGAAAGCGCCGAAAACGTGGCCATCAAGGTGTTCGCCGACAATTTGCGCGATTTGTTGCTGGCCGCGCCTGCTGGCCCCAAAGTGGTCATGGGGCTGGACCCCGGCATCCGGACCGGGGTGAAGGTTGCGGTGGTGGATGCCACCGGCAAGCTGGTGGACACGTCAACGGTTTACCCACACGAGCCGCGCCGCGACTGGGACGGCTCATTGCACACCCTGGGCTTGCTGGCACGCAAACATGGGGTGAACCTGATTGCCATCGGCAATGGAACGGCGAGCCGCGAGACCGACAAGCTGGCGGGTGATCTGATCAAGATGCTGGACAAGGCCGGGCAGACCGATGTGCTGAAAGTTGTGGTCAGCGAGGCGGGTGCTTCGGTCTATTCGGCCAGCGAGTTTGCCTCGCAAGAAATGCCCGACGTGGACGTGAGCCTGCGCGGCGCCGCCAGCATCGCGCGCCGCCTGCAAGACCCTCTGGCCGAGCTGGTCAAGATCGACCCCAAGAGCATCGGGGTGGGTCAGTACCAGCACGATGTGAATCAGAGTGAACTGGCCCGCACGCTGGAAGCCGTGGTGGAAGACTGCGTGAACGGCGTTGGCGTGGACCTCAACACCGCCAGCGTGCCGTTGCTCGCCCGGGTGTCGGGTTTGTCCGCCAGTGTGGCGAAGGCTGTGGTGCGCTGGCGCGAGGCGCATGGTGCGTTCAAGAGCCGCCAGCAACTCATGGAGGTTTCTGGCCTGGGCGCCAAGACCTTCGAACAAAGCGCTGGCTTCTTGCGCATCCGCGATGGCGACAACGCGCTCGACATGACCGGTGTTCACCCTGAAACCTATTCGGTGGTGGAGCAAATCATGGCCAGCACGGGCCAGCCTGTTGCGGCGCTCATGGGCCGCGCTGACATGCTGAAAACGCTGAGGCCCGAGCTGTTTGCCAACGACAAGTTTGGCGTGATCACGGTCAAGGACATCCTGACCGAGCTCGAGAAGCCCGGCCGCGACCCGCGACCTGATTTTCAGGTGGCGCGCTTCAACGACGGCGTGGACGACATCAGCGATTTGCGCGAAGGGATGATCCTGGAGGGCACGGTGAGCAACGTGGCTCAATTCGGCGCCTTTATTGACCTGGGCGTGCACCAGGACGGACTGGTGCATGTGAGCCAGCTTGCGCACAAGTTTGTCACCGATGCTCGGGAAATCGTCAAGACGGGCGATATCGTCAAGGTCAAGGTGATGGAGGTTGATGTGGCGCGCAAGCGCATTGGCCTGTCCATGAAGCTGGATGCGACTGCGCCGAAGCGCGATGCTGGGCAACCAAGGGACAACCGCTTTGAGCCCACAAGGCAAGGGCACGGAGGTCAACGGGGTGGCGGAGCGCCACAAGCCCAACCGGCTTCCGCCATGGCCTCTGCCTTCGCCAAGCTGCAAAAAGACAAACACTGAGCGCAGCGGCCGGGGTCTGCTCCTTTTTGGGGAGCGCTGGGTCGCACGGGTGGGCACTGGGCCAAGGTTGCTGCGGTCATCCCCAAGCGTGTTTTGAGGCTCAAGTTGGCGGGGGTCTGGACGATAGAGAGAGTATCTCGACACACTTTCTTCTTCATCTACACCTTGGTAGCCATGGAACTCGAAGCCCTGCTCAACTACCCCCGCGCTCTCCCAGCGATGCCGCGAGCGGTGACCGATCTGCTGAGCGAGATGAACCGGGAGGAGCCCAGTCCCAAGCGGATCGGGGAGCTCATCGGTCGCGATCCCGCGCTCACCACACGCGTCTTGCGTTTGTCCAATTCGGCCTTCTTTCGAGTGAGCCGAAAAATTGGCAATGCCGATGAAGCGGTGGCCTTGCTGGGCCTGACCCATGTGCGGTCGCTGGTGATGGCCGCGGCGCTGGGCGCCAGCTTCAAGAGCGTTCCCGGTATCGATCTCAAGCAATTCTGGCGCTACAGCTTGCGCTCTGCCGAGATCGCCCGTTCGTTGGCGGGTGTCTTGCAGCAGAACCAGGGCAACGCCTTCACGGCAGGGCTGATCCACGCCATCGGCATTCTGGTCATGCACATCGCCATGCCCGACGAGATGGTTCCGATCGATATGGGGACACCCCCCCTGGATTTGAAGCGCGCCGACGTTGAACAGTCGATCTTTGGCTACAGCTACGCCGAAGTGGGCGCGGGCATGGCTGAGAAATGGCAATTCCCGGCCGAAATGGTCGCTGCGCTGCGCAACCAGAACGCGCCATTCGAAGGGGAGGCCTACGACCCGCTGGCGGGCGTGATCAACCTGGCCTCCTGGCGTGCCCGGGCAGAAGAACTGCAGCTGGACTCGCAGGGCCTGGTGGCGACCTTCCCCGATATGGTGGGCCTGACCCTCGGCCTTGATCTGGACAGCGTGCTGGACAAAGACCCTGCAGAGTGGTCGTTCAGCCAGGCGCTGGGCGCCTTCGTTTGACGTTGCACCCACTCAAAAAAATATCTCAAAAACCATTCCAGTACCACCCTTTCTGGTCGATACAGAACACAAGAACGGTACTCCGATCAACCTCACCACCACCGGCAGGCGCATATGAACCTCGACAAACTCCTCAAGCAGCCCAACACGTTGCCCTCAGCGCCCAAGGTGATTCGGAAACTGATGGACACCTTCAATCAGGAAGACGTGGACATCATGTATGTCGCGTCGCTGATCGAAGACGATCCGGTGCTCACTGCCAAGTTGCTGAAGATGGCGAATTCGGCTTTTTTTGGATTGCACCGCTCGGTGTCCAATGCCCGTGACGCCATCAATGTGATGGGCCTGATCAAGGTGCGTGCGCTGGTCATCGGTGCCTCGCTGGGTGAAGGCTTTCACCGCGTGGGCAGTGTGAACCTGAACCAGTTCTGGCGCTACAGCATGAATGCCGCCAACCTCTCTCGCTACATCGCGCTGCCGATCAAGATTGACGAAAACACGGCATTCACCGCCGGCTTGGTGCATGGCATTGGTGAGCTGATGATGCATGTGGCCATGCCTGAGGCCATGCTGGATCTGGACCGCAGCATTCCCATGCTGGACCTCAAGCGGGCGCGGGCTGAGCAAGGCTTGTTCGGTTACAGCTACGCCGATGTTGGGGCTGCTTTGGCCCGCGAATGGAAGTTTCCCAAGAAAATGGTGGACGCCATCCTGCACCAGACAGCGCCTTTTGACAACGATGTGTACGAGCCGATCGCCGGCGTGATCCACGTAGCGTCCTGGCGCGCCCGCGCGCAAGAGCTGTCGTTGGGCAGCGAAGGACTGATCAACACCTACCCCGATCCGGTGGGCGTGGCGCTGGGCATCGATCCCGACATTCTCATCGGCGAAGAAATTCCGGCTCTTACGAGCGCAAGCGCCGAGGCCGAAACCGAGCCAGCCTGATCGATTGGAGCAGGGGCGCATCGGTCTTCACGGCCCTGCGCGACAATCGGAGCCATGCAAGCGCTTCGTTTATATGCGGGTCCAGCGGCCCTGAACCACATCAAGCAACAAGGTCTGCTCCCACAACATGTGGGGGCTATTCCTGCTGCTGCCGGGGGACCCAAAGGCCTGATTCTGGGCCCGATCGATCGCTTTGTTTTCGGTGAGTGGCTGCGTGGGTCTGAGCAGCAGGTTCACCTGATTGGTGCGTCGATCGGCGCCTGGCGCATGGCCACGGCTTGTCTGGATGACAACGTGCCGGCGCTTGAGCAGCTGGAGCGGAACTACATTGCCCAGCATTTCGAGTTGCCGCCAGGCCAAAAACGACCGACCGCAACACAGGTCAGTGGGCAGTTCCGCCACAACCTGCAGGTTTTTTATGGCGGACGGGTGGATCAGGTGCTGAACCACCCTCGCTACCGGCTGCACATCGTGACCTCACGTGGCCGCGGTGTGCTGGCTCGCGATGGGCGCATGCGAACCCCTCTGGGCTATGTGGGCGCCTTCGCCGCCAACGCCGTGCACCGCCGGGCGCTGGGTGGCTGGCTGGACCGCGTGGTCTTTTCCAGCGACCCGCCGGTAGGGCCATCGGTGTTGCCGTTTGACACGGACGATTTCAGGTCGCACCAGGTGCGCTTGTCTTCGCGCAATTTCATGGATGCCCTGCAGGCCAGTTGTTCCATTCCATTTGTGCTGCGCCCAGTCCACGACATCGAAGGCGCGCCCAAAGGCGCCTATTGGGATGGGGGCATCACGGACTACCACCTGCACCTGAGGTACCGCCTGCCGGCAACGTCGCCGCTGGTGCTGTACCCCCATTTTCAGCGCTCGGTTGTACCGGGTTGGCTGGACAAGGCCTGGAAACGGCGCCATGCCGCCACCTCTGCGCTGGACCATATGTTGGTTCTGGCCCCCGACCTGGAGTGGATACGGCGTTTGCCGGAAGGGCGTTTGCCCGATCGATCCGATTTCACCCGCTACGGGCAAGACCTGGCTGGCCGCATGCGGGTCTGGACCCGCTCAACCTCCGCCGCGCGACAGCTCGCGGACGAATTCGCTGAATGGCTGCACAAGCCCGATCTGGACCGCCTCGAACCCCTGTAGCCGTCCGTGTAAAAGCCTCCCGGGCGATGGTGAATCCCTGCGGGCAGTAGGATAATCGGGGCATGGAACCCGATCGCCGCTACCTCACTGCCGCCCTGTACAAATTTGTAGACCTGCCCGACTTTGTCGCCATGCACGATCCCTTGCTCGCCTGTTGTGAGGCGAATCAGGTCAAAGGCACGTTGCTGCTGGCCAGCGAGGGCATCAACGGCACGATCGCAGGGCCGGAGGCCGGTGTGCGCGCTGTGCTGGCCTTTTTGCGGGCAGATGCGCGGCTGGGCAACTTGGCCCACAAAGAGTCCTGGTCGCACAAGCCTCCGTTTCTTCGCATGAAGGTCAGGCTGAAAAAGGAAATCGTGACGCTGCGGGTTCCCGAGCTGGATCCCAACAAGACCGTAGGGCAGTATGTCAAAGCGCAAGACTGGAACGCTTTGTTGGCCGATCCCGATGTGGTGGTGATCGACACCCGAAACGATTACGAAGTGGCGATTGGAACTTTCAAGGGCGCCATCAATCCAGAGATCAAGACGTTCACCGAGCTGCCCGTGTGGCTGGATGCCCAACCGGGTCTGGTTGCCGAGGGTGGAAAAAAGGTCAAGGTGGCGATGTTCTGCACGGGCGGCATTCGCTGTGAAAAATCGACCGCCCTGATGAAAATGCGTGGGTTTGACGAGGTTTACCACCTGGAAGGTGGCATCTTGAAGTATCTTGAAGAAGTGCCGCCCGAAGAGAGTGTCTGGGAGGGTGAATGTTTCGTGTTTGATGAGCGGGTGAGCGTTGGCCACGGTTTGAAGCCAGGTCCGTTCGAGTTGTGCCGGTCCTGCCGCTGGCCGCTGAGCAAGGCTGACAAGGCGTCGCCGGCTTACGTCAAGGGTGTGAGCTGCGCGCATTGTGTGGACCAGCGCACACCCGAGGAAAAGGCTGGCTTGGCCGAACGCCAGCGCCAGGTGGAGCTGGCCGAAGCCCGCGGCGAAGTGCATGTGGGCGCGCGATTGCCCGGTTAGTGCCCAACGGGGGGTGTTTAAAAAGCCGCGAGGTGCAGATGTTTTCAACCCGTTTCCTGAGAGATGGGTCTGGACGGGTACAGGATTTTGGTTGTATGGTTGGTTCTCACCTGAAGGGGGATATATGAAGCAGTTTTTTAAGTGCGCATCGATGGCCGTGGTGGCTTTGGTCGCGTCTGCGGCTCAGGCGCAGACGGTGTATGGCGAGGTGAGTTATATGGCCACCGATTTCAGTGACTCGGTGAGCCGCGTCGGTTTGTCCGCCAAGCCCAATGCCGTGCGTGGTCTGGTGGGCTACGAAATCAGTCCGATGTTGGCGTTTGAAGGCATGTTGGCCTTCGGTGCTGGCAGCGAAACGCTGCGGGTAGCGGGAGCCAGCTCTGGCCTGGGACTCAAAATCGACAACATGATCGGTGCTTTCGTGAAGCCCAAGATGCCGGTGGGCGATGTGTTTGAGCTGTTTGGCCGGGCCGGTTATGTGAGTACCAAGCTGACCCTGGATGGCGAATCCGATCGCGAAGGGTCCCTGGCGTATGGTGTGGGTGGCAGTTTCAAGATGACACCCGCCTTGTCGCTCAATGTGGATTACATGATTTACCACAAGAAGGACGATGCCAAGATCGATGGCTACAGCGTGGGCTTGAACTACCGTTTCTGATGCGCCAGCCCTTCGCGGGCCGGATGTGATCATGAGGCCGCCCTTGGGGCGGCCTTTTTTTATGAGCTGGGTGGTGAGGACAGTGCGCCAGCTCGCCCGTCCAGCGCCTGGTAACGGCCAAAGTGCTTGGCCAGATGTTGTTCACCTTGCTCCAGCATGAAGTAGCGAAAAGCCTCTGCGGCTGGCGACAACAGTTTGGACAGGGTGTGCACCACATTCCAGGCGCGAATGATGGGCGTGCCTTCTACATCGAGCTTGGCGATCAGGCCGTGTTCCAGCTCCAGGCCAATCGTGTGCAACGACAGGAAACTGATGCCCATGCCCGCCATCACGGCTTGCTTGATGGTTTCGTTGCTGCCCATCTCCATGACCACACGGGGCTCCAGGCGCGACCGTTCCAGCAGTTTTTCCATCGCCGCCCGGGTGCCTGAACCGCGCTCGCGCAAGATAAATCCATAGGGTTTGAGGGCTTCGATGGTCGGATGGCCGACTTTCAGGAGTGGGTGGTCGATCGGTGCCACAAACACGTGCGGGTGGGCCGCGAAAGGCTCGGCCCGGGTGGCGAGCTCGGTGGGGGGGCGTCCCATCACGGCGATATCGACCTCGTTGCCGTGCAGCATCTTGACCAGCTGTTCGCGGTTGCCAACCGCCAGGCGGATTTCAATGCCTTCGTGCTCCCGCTGGAAATCGGCGAGCAAGCGGGGCAGGAAGTACTTGGCTGTGCTGACCATGCCGATGGTCAAGGTGCCCACTTCCAGCCGCTGCAGGCGTGCGGCCGCATCTTCAGCATCCTTCAGCGTGGCAATGACTTTGCGCGCGTAGACCAGCATGTATTCGCCCGCCGTGGTGAGCGCAACCCGCCGCCCGCTGCGTTCAAACAGGGGCAATCCCACATGGCCTTCCAGTTCCTTGACCTGCATGGTCACAGCCGGTGGCGAGAGGTGCAAGACTTCGGCCGCACGGGCAAAACTGAGGTGTTTGGCGACCTCGGTGAAAACCCTGAGCTGTCGGAAGGTGGCGTTCTTCATTAAGTAAAACCTTAATTAGAAGTGAGTATTTTGTGAATTTACCTTATTTAAGTGATTCCTTATAGTGATTCCAGCCCACCGATCCTGGCGGGCTGCAGTTCAAGGGAAATCGCATGTTGAAGGCGCTGATTTTTGATGTTGATGGCACGCTGGCCGACACAGAGGCCGCACACTGGCGCGCATTCAACCAGGCTTTCGATCAAGAGGGCATGGGCTGGCACTGGACCTTGACCCAATACACCGAGCTGCTGGCGATTTCCGGTGGCAAAGAGCGCATGCTGCACCATTGGCGTCTGGTCAACCCCGAGCTGACCGAGGTGGGGGCGGGCGCTGTGCAGGCCACCATCGACCGGTTGCATGACGTGAAAAACGCTTTCTATGATGCAGCCATTCAGGACGGCGCTGTGGCCTTTCGGCCCGGTGTGCTGACCTTGATGGAAGAAGCCCGTGCCGCCGGCCTGAAGCTGGGGATTGCCACCACCACCTCACCGGCGAATGTTGCCGCGTTGCTGCGCAGTGCACTGGGTTCTCAATGGCGGATGTTGTTCAGTGCCGTGGCCGATGCGGGCAATGTGCCGATCAAGAAGCCTCATCCGCAGGTGTACCTCAGGGTGCTGGCCGACATGGCCATGCCGGCAAGGGAGTGCCTCGCTTTTGAAGACTCGTTCAATGGCCTTCGGGCGGCATGCGCTGCGCAGCTCGCGACCGTGATCACCCCCAATGCTTTCACAGCCCACCATGACTTCAGTGGCGCATTGCGGGTCGTCCCCGACCTCACGGGTGTGAAGCTCGACCAGCTGCGCGAATGGTTCGCTGCCGCTCAACACTGAAGGGCCACTCCCATGATCCGCCTGGCACCCTCCATCCTGTCTGCCGACTTTGCCCGGCTGGGCGAAGAGGTGCGTGCCATCGAATCCGCTGGCGCCGACCTGGTCCATTTTGATGTGATGGACAACCACTACGTGCCCAACCTCACCATCGGACCCTTGGTGTGTGAAGCCATCCGCCCGCATGTGCAGATTCCGATCGACGTGCATTTGATGGTCGAGCCGGTCGATGCCCTGATCCCCTTGTTTGCCAAGGCGGGCGCCAACCTCATCAGCTTTCACCCCGAAGCCAGCCGGCATGTGGACCGGACGCTGCAACTCATCCGTGACCACGGCTGCAAGGCCGGCGTGGCACTGAACCCGGCCACGCCGCTGGAGTGGCTGGACCATGTGATGGAGCGGGTGGACCTCATCTTGCTCATGAGTGTGAACCCCGGTTTTGGCGGGCAGGCGTTCATTCCCTCGACCCTGGCCAAGCTGCAAGCCGCACGCAAGCGCATTGACAACCACCGGGCGGCAGGCGGTCAGCCGATATGGCTCGAAGTCGATGGCGGGGTGAAGCTCGACAACATCGGCCGAATCGTTGAGGCTGGCGCCGACACCCTGGTGGCCGGCAGTGCTGTGTTTGGTGCGCCCGACAGCGATGGCGGATACCGCAGCGTGATCCAGCAATTGCGCCACAACGGCGAAGTCCGCTGAGCGGTGCCACCTCATTCTTGAAAACCGAAAGCCCGATATGACCACCCGCCGCCGCTTCACCCTGACCCAATATCTGATCGAGCAGCGCCGCCGCTTTCCTTCAGCCAGCGGTGACTTCAATGCCTTGTTGCTGGACGTGGCGCTGGCCTGCAAAGCGATCGCCCGTTCGGTCGCCTTTGGTGAGCTCAGCGGCATGCCGGGCAGCGAGATGCTGGATGTGGCGACCAGCATCAATGTGCAGGGGGAAGAGCAAAAGCGTCTGGATGTGATCAGCAACATCTACTTCACCGAGATGACCGAGTGGGGTGGCCATCTGGCGGGCATGGCCTCTGAGGAAATGGATGAGCCGTACCAGATCCCCAAGAGCTTGCAGCGCGGCAAATACCTGCTGGTGTTTGATCCGCTCGACGGCTCGAGCAACATCGATGTGAACGTCACCGTGGGCAGCATATTCAGTGTGCTGCGCGCGCCGCAAGAAGTGATCGACAGCGGGCGCGATGTGGTGGAAGCCGACTTTTTGCAACCCGGCACGCAACAGATGGCAGCCGGCTATGCGCTGTACGGCCCCACCACCATGCTGGTGCTCACGGTAGGCAATGGTGTGGCAGGTTTCACGCTGGATCCCAACCTGGGACAGTTCATGCTGACGCACCCGAACATGATGGTGCCGGAAGACTCCAGCGAGTTCGCCATCAACGCTTCCAACAGCCGCTTCTGGGAAGCGCCCGTGAAGCGCTATGTGGACGAATGTCTCGCGGGCAAGACCGGTCCGCGCGGCAAGGATTTCAACATGCGCTGGATTGCCAGCATGGTGGCCGAAGCCCACCGCATTCTGATGCGAGGCGGCGTGTTCATGTACCCGCGTGACACGAAGGACGCGAGCAAACCAGGGCGCTTGCGCCTGCTCTACGAGGCCAATCCCGTGGGCATGATCATCGAGCAGGCGGGTGGCCGTGCCAGCACGGGGCGCGAATCCATGTTGACGGTGCAACCCACCAGCTTGCATCAACGCATTGGCCTGGTATTCGGCTCCAGGAACGAGGTGGAGCGCATTGAGCGTTACCACGCTGAGCCCGCCACCTACAAAGACAGCAACCCGCTGTTTGCCGAGCGCTCACTGTTCATGTATTGACCCAGCCCCGCGCCGCGCCCTGGGGGCCCGTGACCCCCACTAGGGAGCGGCCATGGTGGCCAAGCGAAGCCGCTTCCGAAAAGCCTTCGGCAGGGATTGCCTGCCACCGAATCAATTGTGTCTTATTGGAGAAACAGATGTCTGAACGCCACCCCATCATCGCGATCACCGGTTCCAGCGGGGCCGGTACGTCTACTGTGACGCGCACGTTCCAGAACATCTTCCGGCGCGAGAATGTCACTGCAGCCATCGTCGAAGGCGACAGCTACCACCGCTACGACCGCACGGAAATGAAGGCCAGGGCGGCAGAGGCTGAAGCTGCCGGCAACAACAATTTCAGCCACTTTGGTGCGAGCGCCAACCTCTTTGGCGAGATAGAAAGCCTGTTCAAGATCTACAGCGAGACCGGGGAGGGCAAGAGCCGCAAGTATCTCCACAACGCCGAAGAAGCTGCGCCCTACAAACAGGACCCCGGCACCTTCACGCCCTGGGAGGCGCTGCCAGAGAAAACAGACATGCTCTTCTACGAGGGTTTGCATGGCGCCGTGGTCACCGACGAACACAACATCGCGCAGTACCCCGATCTGTTGATCGGCGTGGTGCCGGTCATCAACCTGGAGTGGATCCAGAAGCTCTGGCGCGACAAAAACATGCGCGGCTACAGCGCCGACGCGGTGACCGATACCATCCTGCGCCGCATGCCCGACTACGTGCACTACATCACCCCGCAGTTTCAGTACACCCATGTGAACTTCCAGCGTGTGCCGATTGTGGACACCTCCAATCCCTTTGTGGCGCGTGATGTGCCAACCGCCGACGAGAGCATGGTGGTGATCCGTTTCGCCAAGCCCAAGGGCATCGACTTCGCCTACCTGCTGAGCATGATCAATGGCTCCATGATGAGTCGCGCCAACACCATCGTGGTGCCGGGCGGCAAGATGGAACTCGCGATGCAGCTGATTTTCACACCCTTCATCTGGCGGATGGTGGAGCGGAAGAAGAACGCCCCCCGCGTCGGCTGACGCCGCGCGCCCCTCTGGGGACAACGCAGGCGGCCGGCGAAGCCGGTTCCGCGGCGTACTGGGTATTGCGCCCCCCCGATGGCTCGGGGTGGGTCGCACCTTCATTCTTTTCGTCTTGAGGATTTCATATGAACAACCCGTCCCCTGAACTTGCCCGCCAGATGGCGAACGCTATTCGCATGCTGGCGGTGGATGCTGTTGAGAAAGCCCAGTCGGGTCATCCCGGTGCGCCCATGGGCATGGCAGACATTGCAGAGGTCTTGTGGAACCGCCACCTGAAGCACAACCCGGGCAACCCCCACTGGCCTGACCGGGACCGCTTTGTGCTGTCCAATGGGCATGGGTCGATGCTGATCTATGCACTGCTGCACCTGACGGGCTACGACCTCCCGATGGATGAGTTGAAGAACTTCCGCCAGCTGCACAGCAAGACGGCGGGCCACCCAGAAGTGGGCATCACCCCAGGCGTTGAAACCACCACCGGGCCGCTGGGCCAGGGCATTACCAATGCGGTGGGCATGGCGCTGGCTGAGAAGTTGCTGGCGCAGGAGTTCAACCGCGATGAACACCACATCGTTGACCACTTTACCTACGCTTTCCTCGGCGATGGATGTCTGATGGAGGGCATCAGCCACGAAGCCTGCTCCCTGGCCGGTACCCTTCGCCTGTCCAAGTTGGTGGCACTTTATGACGACAACGGTATTTCCATCGATGGCCATGTGGAAGGTTGGTTCACCGACAACACGCCGCAGCGATTCGAGGCCTACGGCTGGCACGTGATTCCCAATGTGGATGGCCACAATCCCGACGCGGTTGAGGCGGCGCTGCTTGAGGCCATAAAGCAGGGTCGACAGGCCCATGGCAAACCGACCTTGATCTGCTGCAAGACCGTGATCGGCATGGGCTCGCCCCACAAGGCCGGTACGCACGATGTGCACGGTGCCGCCTTGGGCGCGGCCGAAGTGCAGGCCACCCGAGAAGCCCTGGGTTGGACGGCAGAGTCGTTCGCTATCCCTTCTGAAGTGGCCATGGCATGGAATGCCGTGGACCGTGGTACCCAGGCCGAGGCGGCCTGGCGCGAGCGTTTTGAGGCCTTCCGCGCTTTGTACCCGCAAGATGCGGCCGAGTTCGAGCGGCGGATGGCAGGTGATTTGTCGCCCGATTTTTCAGACCGGCTGCCTGCCATCTTCCACGCCATTTCGAGTAAACCCGACGCCATTGCGACCCGCAAAGCCAGTCAGAACACACTTGATGTCCTGGCGCCTCTGATTCCGGAGTTTTTCGGCGGCAGCGCCGACCTGACCGGCTCCAACCTCACCAACTTCAAGGGCTGCGTCAAAGCCGGTCGCGATGTCTGGGGCAATCACCTGAGCTACGGTGTGCGCGAGTTTGGCATGGCCGCGATCATGAACGGCATCACGCTGCATGGTGGCTACATCCCTTACGGCGGCACCTTCCTCACGTTCTCCGATTACAGCCGCAATGCGATCCGCATGGCCGCGCTGATGAAACAACGCGTGATCCATGTGTTCACCCACGACTCCATTGGCCTCGGTGAAGACGGGCCCACACACCAGTCGGTCGAGCATGTGCCAAGCCTGCGCATCATTCCCGGTCTGGACGTGTGGCGACCGGCCGATGGACTTGAAACCGCCGTGGCATGGGTCTGCGCGGTTGAACGCCCCGATGGCCCCAGCGCCTTGTGCCTGTCGCGCCAGAACCTGCCCCGCGTCACCGAGCACATCGCGGCGGCCCAGATTCGCCAGGGCGGCTACATCCTCTCGGAAATGGAACGGCCACAGGTTGCCATCGTGGCCACCGGCTCGGAAATTCAAATCGCGTTGGCGGCTCAAAAGGCCTTGGCGGCTGAAGGTGTGCGCACCCGTGTGGTCTCCATGCCTTGTAGCAATGTCTTCGACCGCCAGCCCCGTGCCTGGCAGGAAGCCGTTTTGCCGATCAACCTGCCCACGGTGGCGGTGGAAGCCGCACATCCCGATTTCTGGCGCAAGTACGTGGGGCGCACCGGGGCGGTGGTGGGCATCGCGAGCTTTGGCGAATCGGCACCGGCCAAGGATCTCTACGTCCACTTTGGCATCACCGCCGAGAAGGTGGTTGAGGCTGTGAAAGGCCAACTGGCATGAGCTTCCCTTATGACCTGATTCTGTTCGATCTGGATGGCACGCTGATCGAAACCGCGCCGGAGATCGCCGACGCGGTCAATGACACGCTGAAGCAGCTGGGTTTGCCAACAGTGACCCAGCAGCAAGTGAATCACTGGATCGGCCACGGCACGCGTGAGCTCCTGATCCAGGCGCTGGCCTTTGTGACCCACACACCAGCGGACACGGTTCGGCGAGACCCTGGGTTCGCCGAGAAGGAGGCGGTGTTTGGTGGCCATTACCAAAAACGCTGTGGCACCCGAAGCCACTTGTACCCCCACGTGCGCGAGGCGCTGGTTGCCTTGCGTTCCGCAGGGGTGAAGCTGGTTGTGATGACCAACAAGGAGGGGCGCTACACCGAGACCGTGCTGAATGCGCACCAGATGGCGCCGCTGTTTGATCTGGTGATCAGCGGCGATACCTTTGCCGTGAAAAAACCCAACCCCATGGGCATTGATGAAAGCCTGAAGCGGTTTGGCGCCACGCGCGATCGAACGTTGTTTGTGGGCGACTCCAGCATCGATATCGCCACTGCGCGCAACGGTGGCCTTGCTGTCTGGGCCATGCCCTATGGCTACAACATGGGCGAGCCCATAGCGGCCAGCCAGCCGGACCGCGTGATTCCCGATTTTTCGGCGTTGACCTCCCTGTTGACTGGCTTCGAACCAGGCCACCGTGAACAACAAACGCCCTGAACGCTCTGGAGGGCAAGTGCTTGCCGGTGTTTGAAGCGCTGGAGTGCCGCGCGGAAAGTACCCCTGCGCCGCCTGTGGCGTCAACCCCCCCTGGGGCGATGCGAGCAGCCCGGCAAAGCTGGACCCACCTCATTCTGGCGCACGACGCACTTCATGGTCGGCCGGGTCGCAAATGTATCGATTTTCCATTTTTTCGATTTGTTAAAGGAAACACCATGGCACTCATCACCCTCCGTCAATTGCTCGATCACGCTGCGGAACATGGCTATGGCTTGCCCGCCTTCAACGTCAACAACATGGAGCAGGTGCAGGCCATCATGCAGGCGGCCGATGCGGTCAACAGCCCGGTGATCTTGCAAGGTTCGGCGGGCGCGCGTTCTTACGCGGGCGAGCCGTTTTTGCGCCACCTGATTTCAGCCGCCATCGAGATGTACCCGCACATTCCCGTCTGCATGCACCAGGACCACGGCGCAGCGCCTGCGATCTGCGCGCGCTCCATCCAGTCGGGGTTCAGCTCGGTGATGATGGACGGCAGCCTGCTGGCCGATGGCAAGACGCCGTCCAGCTACGAGTACAACGTCAACACCACCCGCCAGGTGGTGGACCTGGCCCACGCCTGCGGCGTGTCGGTGGAAGGTGAGCTCGGCTGCCTGGGTTCGCTGGAAACCGGCAAGGCTGGCGAAGAAGACGGCCACGGTGCGGAAGGCGTGTTGGACCATTCGTCTTTGCTGACCGATCCCGATGAAGCCGCCGACTTTGTGAGCAAAACCCAGGTGGATGCGCTGGCGATTGCCATCGGCACCAGCCACGGCGCTTACAAGTTCAGCAGCAAACCCAGCGGCAAGGTGCTGCGCATCGACCGGGTGAAAGAAATCCACCAGCGCATTCCCAACGTGCACCTGGTGATGCACGGTTCCAGCAGCGTGCCGGAAGACTGGCTGGCCATCATCAACCAGTACGGTGGTGATATGGGCGTGACCTACGGCGTGCCTGTGGAGGAGATCGTGGAAGGCATCAAGAATGGCGTGCGCAAGGTGAACATTGACACCGACCTGCGCATGGCCAGCACTGGCGCAATTCGACGGCACCTGGCCGAAGAGCGCAAGAACTTCGACCCGCGCAAGTTCTACAAGGAAGCCACCAAGGCGATGCAGGCGATTTGCGTCGCGCGCTACGAGGCGTTTGGCTCAGCGGGTATGGCCAGCAAGATGGGCCAGGTGCACAGCCTGGAAACGATGCAAAAACGGTACGACGCCGGAACTTTGGCTGCCATGTGAAGGGCCGCAGGTGCCATTTCAACGGTGGTCGAACAACCACTGTTTGAAGGCCAGCGTGGCCGCTGAAAGGTGTTTGCCGCGCGGGTAAACCACATGCCAGCGGCGGATCAAGGGGAAGCCTTGAACGTCGAGCTGAACCAGTTCACCCAGGGCGAGCTCCGACACCACCGTGGTCGCCGACAACACGGCCAGTCCGAGCCCGCCGGCAACGGTCTGCTTGATGGCTTCGTTGCTGCCCACTTCCAGCCGGTTCTTTAATGCGATGCCGTGTTCGGCAAAGAACCTCTCAGCCGTCAGACGCGTGCCCGAACCCGGTTCCCGCATGATGAAGGGCTCGCTGGCGAGGCGCTTGGGGGCAATGCGCTTCTTGCCAGCCAAGGGATGGTCGGGCGGCGCCACCAGCACCAGGGGGTTGTCCGCAAAGGGCTCGCTCACAAGGTCCATGTGGTCGGGCGGCTGGCCCATGATGTAGAGATCGTCCTGGTTGTTGGCCAGGCGCTGCAACAGGTTTTCCCGGTTGCCCACCACCATCGCCACCTCAATCCCGGGATGGGCCGCGCAGAAGCCGCCCAGCAGCTTGGGCACGGTGTATTTGACCGTGGTCAGGATGGCGAGCTTGAAGGTGCCGCGTTCCACGCCTTGCAGGGCTGAAAGGTCTTGCGAGAGCCGTTCCATGCGGATTTCGATATCGGCGCAGGCCCGGGCCAGTGTGGCGCCCGCCGCGGTCAGAAAAATCTTTTTGCCCAGCTGTTCAAAGAGGGGCTGGCCGATGGTTTCCGAGAGTTGCTTGACCTGCAAAGACAGGGTGGGTGGCGAGAGGTGCAGCGCTTCGGCGGCGCGCGCGAAACTGTTGTGCTGGGCCACGGCGTGAAAGATGCGCAGCTGGTGCAGGGTGGCATGGCGCAGGTTCATGGGTCTCCAAAAACAGAAAAATCTATAGATAGATAAAAGTAAAAGATAACCGTTTAAACATTTTACTTTTACTTATTCTATAAGCCATCAACAATGAATGCCAGTTCAGAGCCCGATCACCGTTGGTGGGGAGGCAGGAGCCCAACACCACAGCATTCAGACCCATCCACCAGGAACAATCATGGCCACGAAAACCTACAACGCCGGTGTCAAGGAATACCGCAGCACCTACTGGGAACCGCACTACACCGTCAAGGACACCGACATCCTGGCGTGTTTCAAAATCACGCCCCAGGCGGGTGTGTCGCGCGAAGAAGTCGCCGCCGCCGTGGCCGCCGAATCGTCCACCGGCACCTGGACCACGGTCTGGACCGACCTGCTGACCGATCTCGACTTCTACAAAGGCCGCGCCTACCGCATCGAAGACGTGCCCGGCGACGACACCTGTTTTTACGCCTTCGTGGCCTACCCGATTGATTTGTTCGAAGAAGGCTCCATCGTCAACGTGCTGACCTCGCTGGTCGGCAACGTGTTCGGTTTCAAGGCGCTGCGCGCCCTGCGCCTGGAAGACATCCGTTTCCCGATCGCATATGTGAAAACCTGCGGTGGCCCGCCCGCCGGCATTCAGGTGGAGCGCGACCGCTTCAACAAATACGGCCGCCCGCTGCTGGGCTGCACCATCAAGCCCAAGCTGGGGCTGTCCGCCAAGAACTACGGCCGCGCGGTGTATGAGTGCCTGCGCGGTGGCCTGGACCTGACCAAGGACGACGAGAACGTCAACAGCCAGCCCTTCATGCGCTGGCGCGACCGGTTCGAGTTCGTGGTGGAGGGCTGCCAGAAGGCAGAACGCGAGACCGGCGAGCGCAAGGGCCACTACCTGAATGTGACCTCGCCCACCGTGGAAGAGATGTTCAAGCGTGCCGAGTTCGCCAAGGAACTGGGTGCGCCGATCATCATGCATGACTTCCTCACCGGTGGTTTCACCGCCAATACGAGCCTGGCCAACTGGTGCCGCAACAACGGCATGCTGCTGCACATCCACCGCGCCATGCACGCCGTGCTCGACCGCAACCCGCACCACGGCATCCACTTTCGCGTGCTGACCAAATGCCTGCGCCTCTCTGGAGGTGACCACCTGCACTCGGGCACCGTGGTGGGCAAGCTGGAAGGCGACCGCGAAGCCACGCTGGGCTGGATCGACCTGATGCGCGAACGTTTCATCAAGGAAGACCGTTCACGAGGCATCTTTTTCGATCAGGACTTCGGCTCCATGCCCGGCGTCTTCCCGGTTGCCTCGGGCGGCATTCACGTGTGGCACATGCCCGCGCTGGTCAACATCTTTGGTGACGACTCCTGTCTGCAGTTTGGCGGCGGCACGCTGGGCCACCCCTGGGGCAATGCGGCGGGCGCCTGCGCCAACCGCGTGGCCGTGGAAGCCTGCGTCAAGGCGCGCAACGAGGGCGTGGAAGTCGAGAAGGAAGGCAAGACCGTATTGATGGATGCCGCCAAACATTCGCCCGAACTCAAGATCGCCATGGAGACCTGGAAAGAGATCAAGTTCGAGTTCGACACCGTCGACAAGCTCGACGTCGCCCACAAGTAAATCTCTGTCGATTTCGAGCCAATACTTTGTCGCAGGACTTTGCCGTGCCTTCAGCACTGTCTGCAGCCCTGCTTCGCCTCTTGCCTCGAACTTGACAGAGAGCGACCCCTTCGTTTCCAACATTCAGAGGCCCCCCAAATGCAAGACTACACATCCCGTCTCTCAGACCCCGCCAGCCGCAAGTTCGAAACCTTTTCGTACCTGCCCCCCATGACCGAAGCAGAGATCCGCAAGCAGGTGGAGTACCTGGTCAAAAAGGGCTGGAACCCGGCCATCGAACACACCGAGCCGCGTTACCTGGGCGACTCTTACTGGTACATGTGGAAGCTGCCCATGTTCGGTGAAACCGATGTGGACAAGGTGCTGGCCGAAGCCGAGGCCTGCCGCAAGGCCAACCCGGAGAACCACGTGCGCCTGATTGGTTACAACAACTTCAACCAGTCGCAAGGCACCTCGATGGTGATCTTTCGCGGAAACACGGTGTAGCCCCCCGCGCCGCCTGTGGCGTCACCCCCCAGGGGGCGGCACTGGCAGCCCGGCAAAGCCGGTTCCGCGGTGCCCTCGGATCGACACGTGCTCCGGAAAGATGATCTAACTGCGTGCCTTGGCTCAGCGCAACCTACGAGTGTGAGTCGGGGTGAGCGGCGCAGTGAAGTCAAGGAGGAGCCGGCTGCAGGGCTGCGGGGGGCATGAACGGATCCGTTCACCCCGGCTCGCGCGGTGCAGGCAAAGTGAAAACGCGCCGCTAACCCAAGTGTGGAGACGACCATGAGCGACAACCTCGACGCCTACCGCGTCGGCAAAGAACCCTACTACCGCCCGGTGGCCGACGAGGTCGAGCTGTATGAGGCCGCCTATTCGGTGCGCATGCCCATGATGCTCAAGGGCCCGACCGGGTGTGGGAAAACGCGGTTCGTTGAGCACATGGCCTGGAGGCTGAAAAAGCCCCTGATTACCGTGGCCTGCAACGAGGATATGACGGCTTCCGATCTGGTCGGCCGCTTCTTGCTGGATGCCAATGGCACGCGTTGGCAAGACGGCCCGCTGGCGGTGGCTGCGCGCCATGGTGCCATTTGTTACCTCGACGAGGTGGTCGAGGCGCGCCAGGACACCACGGTGGTCATCCACCCGCTGACCGACAACCGGCGCGTGCTGCCGTTGGAGAAGAAGGGCGAACTGGTGCGCGCCCATGCTGACTTCCAGATCGTCATCTCCTACAACCCCGGCTACCAGAGTTTGATGAAAGACCTGAAGCAGTCCACCAAGCAGCGCTTTGGGGCGCTCGATTTCAACTACCCCGAGCACGCAGTGGAAGCCGAGATCGTGGCGCACGAATCCGGCGTCGATGCGGAAGTGGCGAACAAGCTGGTGAGCATCGCCGAGCGCGCACGCAACCTCAAAGGTCATGGGCTTGATGAAGGTATCTCCACCCGCATGCTGATTTACGCTGGCAGCCTGATTCAGCAGGGCGTGGTGGCGCAGGCCGCTTGCCGTGTGACCCTGGTTCGACCCATTACCGATGACCCGGACATGCGCGACGCCCTGGATGCTGCAGTCTCCGCGTTCTTTTGACGACCGGATAACGCATGTCAGTGCACCTCCAAGACTATGCCGAATGGACCGACACGCTGGAACCAGCGTCGTGCGCCTTGCTGGCGCACGCCTGGGCCGATGCCACCAAGGTGTTTTCTGAACGCGGGCTTGACAACTACGTGAAGGGTGCTTCTGCCCTGGGTGGTCTGGGTCGGGGGGCTGGGCTGGTGAATGCATGGATCGAAGCGGCACCGCCCGTGGCTAGGGAAGTGGGCGAAGACGTGGTGGGCGACCTCGCTACCACAGCGCTGTCGCTCGCCTCGCGCACCTCGGGCTCGGTGATCGAGCTGGTGCTGGGCACCGCGCCCACCGCCGCGCGTCGCCTGGCCGATGGAGAACTGTTTCTGCAATACCTGCAGTTTCTCAACACGCTGGTGGCGCAGGCACCCCGGGGTTTGCGGCCGATGCTCGACAAACTGGATGTGCTGTTTGGCCAGCTCACGCTGGGCGGCTTGCGGCGCTGGGCGACTTGGGGCGCGCACGCACACCGCACCCAGTTTGAGGAGCAGATCGCCTACTTCGGCTTGAACTCCAAAGAATCGCTGGCCATGCTGCAGCAAGAGCGCAAGGGCACGCTGCTGGTCGATGTGCAGCGGCGCATCAACATGTATTTGCGCGCGCTCTGGGGACGAGACTTTTTCATGCGGCCCACGGCGGGCGACTTTGAAAACCGCGAAGGCCACAAGCCCTTCATTGAAGACTGGCTGATCCATTTGCCCGATGCCTTTGATGCCGTGGAGGGCAACAACGGCACGGTCAATGCCACCGAACTCTACCGCGCCGCCGCTGCGCATGCGGCGGCACATGTGGTCTACACCCGTGAGCCGATTTCGGCCGAATCGCTGAACCCCTGGCAGATGGCGGTGATCGGGCTCATAGAGGATGCACGCGTAGAGGCGCTGGCCGTGGCGCGATTCCCGGGTTTGCGCGCGCTTTGGGCCAGCCTGCACACCATCGACCGTCATGAGGCGAACACGGCGGGCGATTATCTGAACCGGCTTGCCCGCGCGCTGGTCGACCCAAAACATCGGGATGAGCACCCGTGGATCGCTCAGGGCCGTGCACTCGTGGCGGATGGCTTGCCGCGCATCCTGGCCCAGCCTTTTGAAAGTACCGTCTCGTGGGACATCGGCGTAGCGCTGGCCCACAGCTATCGCGATTTGTGCCAGGGCCCTGCGTTTCAGCTGCGTACCGATTTGCAGGCCGCACCCTACCGCGATGACAACCGCTATTTCTGGGCGTTTGAAGGTTTCGATGCCGATGAAGCCGCCGCAGCGGGCTACCAGCCGGAGCAGCAGGTGCGCAAGCATGTGAACGTGATGGAGCTGGCCAACGAGATCGAGGTGGAGAATGCGGGCGATGACGCACAGGAAATCTGGGTCATGGGCACCGAGTTTTTCCCCTACGAAGATCGGGGGGTGTCGTTCAACCAGAGCGAGGGCCACGAGCCGATGGTGCCACCCAGCCACTACCCGGAGTGGGATCATCTGATCCAGCTCGAGCGCCCGGCCTGGGTCACGGTGCAGGAGCGCCGCGCCAAAGTGGGTGATCTGGCCGTTGTCGATGCCATCACCACCGAGCACCGCCGTTTGATCGGGCGCATGAAGGTCATGCTTGATGCGATGCAGCCACAAGGGGTGCAGCGCCAGCGCAAGCTCGAAGATGGCGACGAGATCGACATCAATGCTGCGCTGGATTCCTTGGTCCAAATGCGCGTGGGGCAGCAGCCCGACCCGCGCATCATGATGCGCAGCGTGCGCCAGGTGCGCGATATATCGGTCCTGGTGCTGCTGGATCTTTCGCATTCGACCAACGATGTGGTGCGTGCTGGAGAGCCCGGCGATAAGGGCGCTGGCCAGGAACGCACCGTGCTCGACCTGACCCGGGAAGCCTGCGTACTGCTGGCCGACGCTGTGAACAAGGTGGGCGATCCGTTTGGCATCCACGGTTTTTGCAGCGATGGCCGGCACGACGTCAACTATTGGCGCTTCAAGGATTTCGATCAGCCCTACGACGATCTTGCCAAGGCGCGCATCGCGGGCATGACTGGACAACTTTCCACCCGCATGGGGGCGGCCATTCGCCACGCCACAGTGACATTGCGGCAGCAGCGATCCAGCAAAAAACTGTTGCTCGTGATCACCGACGGTGAGCCGGCTGATGTGGATGTGCGCGATCCGCAGTATTTGCGCCACGACACCAAGAAGGCGGTGGAAGAAGCTGGACGCAGCGGCGTGTTCACCTACTGCATGAGCCTTGACCCACGCGCCGATCAGTATGTGAGCCGCATCTTCGGGGCTCGCAACTATGTGGTGGTCGACAAGGTGGAACGCTTGCCCGAAAAACTACCCCTGCTGTACGCTGGCCTGACCCGCTGAATTTCAAACCACCGACCGATCGAACCCCGAGCCATGATCCAGACCCGACCACAAACCTACGCCGGTGTAGAGCACGAAGAAAACCATGGCATGACCATGACCGGGCGCTCCATTCGAGACGCCTGGGTTTTCGGCATTCTGCCGGAGGGTGATGGATTCGCAGGCAAGACAGCCGGTGACATGCAGAACCTGTTTGAGCAGGTGCACAAGGCCTGGGAGCCCTACGGACATTTGCCCAGTCGCCTGCCGCCTGCGTTGGCCGAGCGCCATGCCCGTATCCACGATGAAGCGATTCAACGCGCCAAAGCAGGGGGCTGGAACGCCGAGTTGGGCGACGACGATTGACGCGCCCATTGGCTTGAGGCGAACGTCTTCAAACGGGGTGCGTCGTGTGCATGCCCCAGAGATGAGAAGGTTTCGAAAAGCCTTGAAGCTCCCGGGAAAGCAAGGCCGCGCGCAATCCGAAAACCCTATTTTCCGCTCACGTATTCCGCCACGGCCACCATCTCCAGCTCCGTCATCTTCTCCACCACCGCGTGCATCACCGCATTGTCATTGGTGCGATCGCGCTTGTTGAAAGACTTGAGCTGGGTGTGGATGTAGCCCGGAATCTGGGATGCGAGTCGGGGCAGGGTGGCGGTGCCTTGGGCTTCGGGGCCGTGGCAGCTGGCGCAGGCAGGTACACCGCTGAACTTGTTGCCGTTCTGATAGATGTACTGGCCCATGGCGGCCAGCTGCGGTTCCTTGGGCGCCGTCGACTGGGTGGGCATCTTCTCGTAGTACCGACCCATCGCCTGCATTTCATCGGGGGTTAATTTGGCCACCATGTCCGCCATGGTGCTGCTCTTGCGTTCTCCGCTTTTGAAAGCCTGCAACTGTTTGGCGATGTACTCGGCATGCTGGCCGGCCAGACGTGGAAAGATCTCGCTGGTGGACTCACCCTTGGCGCCGTGGCACAGAAAACACGAGCCTCCCGCGATTTTCTTGGCGCGCGCCTCGTCGGCTTGGGCCCATGCCGAGGAGACGCCCAGCAGCAAGGCACCCACAGTGATGGCAGTGCGTGAAATACAAAATGTCATAGGACTTGTTCAATTGCTTCGATTGGCCGACAGGGGGCTACGATGCGCGCGATGGCCGCACCCAGAGCATCGTTGAACCGGTTTTGCCGGGCCGCAGATGCGGCCCGATTGAGGGGGTGACGCCGAAAGCGGCGCGGGGGGGGCATGTTCAGGCCAACGTGTCAGCCCAGATGTTGCGCGCCCACGCCAGCGCGAATTTGCTCTCCAGTTCGCTGGCCGCAGTCGAAATGCCTCCAGATCCTGGCACGGCCAACATGGTCTTTTTCTCGCTGTCGTAGCGGTGTACGCTGGCCACGTGCACAGCCTCGTCAGCCGCCACAAAGCTGTAGCAGGTGTTGGCGTAGATGGGCATGCCGGGTACCTCCTTGCCTTGCAACAACGAAACTACAGCGGCAGCGCAGGTCTTGCCGTGCTGGTTGGCCATGTGGCCTGACTTGGGCATGCCGGGCGCGCCCTGAATCGAGTCACCCAGCACATGCACGTTTTTCGCGGCGACCGATTCGAAGGTGAGGAAGTCGACTTCACACCAGCGGTTGTTGGCCGTGGCCAGTCCCGACTTGAGTGCGATATCGCCCGCGCGCATGTTGGGGATCACGTTGAGCACATCGGCCTTGAAGTCGTCGTTGAATTCGAACTTCATGGTTTTGGTTGCGGCGTCGACATCGGCCACCCGGTGTTTGGGCCTGTATTCGATGATGCCCTTGTAGTGCTCTTCCCAGGCCTTGGTGAACAGGCCCTTTTTTGACTGGATGTCGTCGTTGGCGTCGAAGATCACGACCTTGCTCTTGGGCTTGGCGGTCTTGAAATAGCTGGCGATCATGCAAGCGCGCTCGTAGGGGCCGGGTGGGCAACGGAACGGTGCGAGTGGAATGGACAGGGCGTAGACACCGCCGTCGGGCATGGCTTCCAGCTGTTGGCGCAGCGCAATGGTTTGCGGGCCTGCTTTCCAGGCGTGGAGCACCGCATCTTTGGCGCCAGGTTTGGCCATGCCGGGCAGGGTATCAAACATGAAATCCACACCGGGTGACACGATCAGACGGTCGTATGGCAGTTCGCCGCCGCTCGCCAGCTTGACCGTGCGCTTGTCGGCGTCGATGCTGGCCACCGTATCGCGCACCAGTTTGATGCCGTGTCGCTTTTCCAGGTTGTCATACGGCGTGGTGATGTCGGCCATGGTCTTGTGGCCGCCGAGCACGAGGTTGGAGATCGGGCAAGAAACGAACTGGGCATTGGGCTCGACCAGCGTGACCTGGATCGAGCCCTCTGAGAACAGCCGCACATACTTGGCCGCCGTGGCGCCCGCGTAGCCCCCACCGATCACCACCACCTTGGCGCCGCCCCCTCCGGCGTTAGACGCGCAACCCGAGGCCAGACCCAAACCCGCCGCGGCAGAGGCCGCTCCGATGCTTTGTACAAATTGACGACGTTTCATGTGGGGTCTCCCTTATTTCTTCTGGGCGGCGAAATAGGCGGCCAATTGCGCCAGCTGCTCGTCGGTGTAACCCTTGGAGAGCTGATGCATCAAGGTGGCGGGTTTGCGACCCGACTTGAAGTCCAGGAGCTTTTGCAGCATTTCATCTTTGTCCTTGCCGGCCAGTGATTCATTGCCGGCCTCAGCCTTGCCCTGGGTGCCATGGCAGGTGGCACAGGCGGCTGCCCACACCCTGATCTGGTTCACTTGGGCTTGCGCCCCCCCCATCGTCAGGCTCAGCGTGCCCACAGCCAGCCAATGTTTGAGTTGCATGAGGTTGCCTCCGGTGTGATGCAGGGTCGGGAAAAGGTCTAAAAGCCACCGATAGCCCGGGGAAAAGTGGGTGCTATCGGCTATCTCGTTGGTTGCGCCTATTTTGGTTTTGATGCTACCAACGCTTTTCCGGGGGTCCCTAGCGTGAAAACCCTAGGGAAGTCCTGCATAACCCCCATGGCGCCCATGGCGCCCGTGGCGCCCGTGGCGCCCGTGGTGGGCCCAACCCCTGTGGGCACTGGTTGTTCGGACGATTGGTTTCGTTTCGAATCCAAGGTCAGCTGTCCAGGCCGACCTTGGATTTCGCGCTGGCGCTTCATTCCGCAAAGACCACGCCGCGCTCGACGCGGGTTATGCAGAGTTTCCGCAAGCTTCTGCATCCTGGCCGGTGTGCTCAGCCTGATCCGGGGGGAGAGGGTGTCAGAAAATGGCTGACATACGGGTTTACACTAATCTATATATAGGCAATCAATCATATAGTTGAACTGAGATGGCTTCAACACCCACCCCTCAACAACGCCCGGAGACACGCCGTGGATGACATGCAAGAGGTATTCGAGTCGGTTGCACGCTATTTCAGCGTGCTCGGCGAGCCGACGCGCCTTCGCATCCTCCATGCCCTGTGCCAGGAAGAGCAGTGCGTGAACGAGATCATCAAGGCAACGGGCTTGGCCCAGGCCAACGTCTCGCGCCACCTGGGGCTCATGTACCAGGCGGGCATGTTGTCGCGCCGCCGTGAGGGCACCCAGATCATCTACAAGGTGGCTGATCCCCTGTATGTCGACTTGTGCCGCACGGTTTCCGTACAGCTGATCGGGCGCATCGACACGGTTTTCACCAGCAGTGACCACCAGCTGCAGCCCGCTGCTGAAGTTTTCACGGGCCCCATCCCTATCCCTGCCAACCTGAAGGAAGAAGCAAGTGTCTAAAGACCTGAGCGATGTGATCGGACGCGTCTTGCCTGCGCCCGAAAATTTTCTGAGCCCCGACAAGCTGGAGACCGCCCGCAAGGCGCGTCGCCGCTTCATGGGCAATGCACTGGCCATGGGCGCTGGCGTGGCGGCAACCGCCTCTGCCGGCCGTGCGCTGGCGGCAGATGGGGAAGACGCCATCCTCAAATTGCCCGAGCACACAACGGGTCTGGGTCAATCGGTGGCGACCGATGGCTATGGCAAGCCCAGCAAGTGGGAAGCCAACTTGCAGCGCCGCCAGAGCCCTGGCCTGACCCGTGTGAATCAGGCCTCGGTCAGCTTCACCCCGCTGCAGGGTCTGTTCGGCATCATCACCCCCAGTGGCCTGCATTTCGAGCGCCACCACCAAGGCTGGTGGGACATCGACCCCTCCAAACACCGCTTGATGGTCAATGGCCTGGTCAAGCGCGAGCGCGTCTTCACCATGGACGATCTGATGCGCCTGCCCAGCGTCTCGCGCATCCATTTCATTGAATGCGGTGCCAATGGTGCCACCGAGTGGGGCAATGTCGCGGTGCCCACGGTGCAGTACACCCACGGCATGGTGAGTTGTTCCGAGTTCACCGGCGTGCTGCTGTCCACCCTGCTGGAGATGTGCGGCGTTGACAAGAAGGCCGCGAAGTTCGTGCTGGCCGAAGGTGCTGATGGCTCTTCCATGACCCGCACCATCGACTTCGAGCGCGCCATGGACGACTGCATCGTGGCCTGGGCCATGAACGGCGAAATGCTGCGCCCCGAAAACGGCTACCCGCTGCGGCTGGTGGTGCCGGGCATCCAGGGTGTGAGCTGGGTCAAGTACCTGCGCCGCATCGAAGTGGGCGACCAGAAGTGGGCCACCAAAGACGAGGCTGTGCACTACATCGACCAGATGCCCGACGGCTCGCATCGCCAGTACTCCGGTATCCAGGAATGCAAGAGCGTGATCACCACGCCGTCCGCTGGCCAGACCCTGCTCGACAAGGGCTACTACAACGTCACAGGCCTGGCCTGGTCGGGGCGAGGCTCCGTCAAGCGCGTTGATGTGAGCGTGGACGGCGGCCGAAACTGGCGCACCGCCCGGCTGGAAGGCCCTGTGTTGCCGAAGGCGTTTGCCCGATTCAACATCGATTGGGTCTGGGACGGCAAGCCCGCCATCCTGCAAAGCCGTGCCATCGACAGCACGGGGTATGTGCAGCCCAAGATCAACCAGTTGCGCGCCGTGCGCGGCACGCGCTCGGTCTACCACCAGAACGCCGTGCAAAGCTGGTTGGTGTCTGAAAACGGCGAACTCTCGAACGTGCAGGTGTATTGATGAAAACTCCACTCCAACAAACCACTCAAGCCATTGTCCTGGCCACCGCCTTGCTGGCGTCTGGCTGGGCGTCGGCCGCAGATCCTGCCTGGCACAACCTGGGCCGCGATGCCACGCCAGCCGAAGTGAAGGCCTGGGATATCGATGTCCGCCCCGACTTCAAAGGCTTGCCGAAGGGATCGGGCTCGGTGAACATGGGCACCAATGTCTGGGAAGACAAATGTGCCTCTTGCCACGGCATATTTGGGGAGTCCAATGAAGTGTTCACACCCATCATCGGTGGCACCACCGCCGACGACATCAAGACCGGTCACGTGAAAGGGCTGGCAGAGGGCAAGAGCATCGTCCCCCAGAAAACCACCATCATGAAGGTGGCGACCCTGTCCACCCTCTGGGACTACATCAACCGGGCCATGCCCTGGAACGCGCCGAAGTCGCTGACAGCCGATGAGGTCTACGGTGTGACCGCCTATCTGCTCAACCTCGCTTCCATCGTTCCAGCCGATTTCACGCTAAGCGACAAGAACATGGCTGAGGTGCAGCAGCGCATGCCTAACCGCAACGGCATGGTGTTCTATGAGCCGTTGTGGAAAGTCAATGGCAAGGGCGATGTGAACAACGTGGCTTGCATGAAGAACTGCGAAGTCGATCCCACGGTGCACTCCTCGCTGCCAGCTTTTGCGCGCGATGCCCATGGCAACGTGGCCGAGCAAAACCGCCTGATCGGCCCTGTGCGCGGCGCCGACACCACCCAGCCACCGCCCAAAGGCTCCGTCGGTTCAGTGCCGGCTCCCAAAGCTGTCCTGGCCGCAGCATCCGCGGCCGAAGGTGGCGATGTCAAGGCTTTGCTCGCAAGCAACGCGTGTACCGCCTGCCACGGCGTGAAGAACAAGATCGTGGGGCCTGGCTTCAACGAAATCGCTGCCAAGCACAAAGGCAAGGCCGATCTGGAGGCCTACCTGGTGAGCAAGATCAAGGCCGGTGGCTCAGGCGTGTTTGGACCTGTGCCCATGCCAGCGCAACCCCAGCTGAAGGACGAAGATGCCCAAGCCATCGCCCGGTGGATCGCAGCCGGCGCGCCCTGAAGCCCCATCTCAGGAAATAGGTAATAACGCTTTGTGCTTATTCATTGATATGGGCAATTGCTCGTTAACCCCATACATTTTTACCAAAGGAGCTTCTAAGCTATGAACATGGATTTCAAACAGATCGTGCTGGCAACGTCGGCCTTGCTGGCTTCGACGGGAGCCTTCGCGCTGGACGCTGCTGCTGCAAAAGCACTGGCGTCCAAAAGCGCCTGCCTGGCATGCCATGCGGTCGATAAAAAACTGGTCGGACCCGCCTACAAAGATGTGGCCGCCAAGCACCAAGGTCAAGCCGATGCGGTGGAAAAAGTCGCCGCACGCATCCGGTCGGGTGGCTCTGGTATTTACGGCCCTGTGCCCATGCCGCCGCAGCCCGGCCTGAAGGACGACGAGCTCAGATTGCTGGCCGCCTGGGTACTCGCCGGCGCTCCAGACAAGTAAACTTCATTCACAGCAACTGCATTCACTCACAAGGAGTTCGACATGAACAATTCTCGCCGCACCGCCATCAAGACCACGGGCGCTTTCGCCACCCTGGTTTCGCTGGGCATCATTACCCAGAGCCAGGCTCAAGCTGCGGTTGACCGTTCCGCATTTGCCGTCAAAACGCTTGACGAGGCCCTCAAGGCCATCGGTGGCACGCCGGCCACCAGCGATCAGGTTTCCGTGGTGTCTCCAGACATCGCTGAAAACGGCGCTGTGGTGCCTGTTGGTTGCATCTCCAAGCTGCCCAACACCACCGACATTTACCTGATCGTTGAGAAGAACCCCACGCCCATGTCGTGCGCGTTCATGCTCCCCGCTGGGACCGCCGCTGACATACAGACCCGCGTGAAGATGGGCCAGAGCACGAACGTGGTCGCTGTGGTCCGCGCCGATGGCAAGCTTTTTTCTGCCGTCAAGGAAACCAAGGTCACCCTGGGCGGTTGTGGCGGCTGATCGCCCCCCCATCAAAACCCCAGTGTTTCGTTTTCAATTCACTTATATAGATTCAGGAGTCCATCATGGCTGATCCGATGCGCATCCGCGCCGCTCTCGCAGGCGACGAAACCACTGTCCGCGTGCTCATGGCACACATCATGGAGCCCGGCACCCGCAAAGACGCTGCCGGCGCGCTCATTCCGGCCCACTTCATCCAGGATGTCGAAGCCACCCACAACGGCAAGTCTGTTCTGAAGGCCATGTTCAGTGGCTCTGTGTCGCAGAACCCCTTCTTGTCTTTCAAGTTCAAGGGTGCAGCCAAGGGCGACAAAGTGACCGTGAAGTGGAGCGACAACAAGGGCGACTCGCGTTCTGACGAAGCCACCATCGCCTGATCGGGCGCCGGTGCAAACGGCCAGCCACTCTTGTCGCTGGCCGTTTTTGACTTTTCACTGTCAATAAGTAACAGGAGACCTCCAGATGAAAAAAACCAAGGCTATTCGCCATATTCTTGCGGCGGCTGTCATGACCGCCGGGGTCATCGGCTCGGCTCAGGGGCAAGACGCAACCGCTGATGCCATCGCGAAATACCGCGAAATGCTGCAAGACGGCAACCCTGCCGAACTGTATGAGATGAAGGGCGAAGAGCTCTGGAAAACCAAACGCGGGCCGAAGAACGCCACGCTCGAACAATGCGATCTGGGCAAAGGCCCGGGCGTGATCAAAGGCGCGTTTGTTGAGATGCCCAGGTACTTCGCTGATACCGGTCGTATCCAGGATCTGGAAATGCGCCTGATCACCTGCATGGAAACCTTGCAGGGGTTCAAGGCCGACGACCTGGTGAACGCGTCTTACGGCAAAGGTGAAAGTGCGAACATGGTGGCCATGACGACCTACGTCGCCACTGCGTCCAAAGGCATGCGTATCAACCTGCCGCAAGCCCACGATCAAGAAAAGAACATGTATGAAGTGGGCAAGCGCCTGTTCTTCATGCGCAGCGGCCCACACGATTTCGCATGCGCCACCTGCCACGGCCAGGACAACAAGCGCATCCGTCTGCAAGACCTGCCCAACCTGACGGTGAATCCGGGTGATGGCGTGGGCTTTGCCGCCTGGCCTGCTTACCGCGTGTCCAACGCCCAGCTCTGGACCATGCAGAAGCGCTTGAACGATTGCTACCGCCAGCAGCGCTTCCCCGAGCCCAAGTTCGGCAGCGATGCCACCTTGGCACTGTCGATCTACATGGGCGTGAACTCCAAGGGTTCTGAGTCCGCCGTGCCCGCCATCAAGCGCTGAACAGGAGACAGAATATGAAAAAAACCAACATTGCCCTGATCGCACTTGCCACGACGGTGCTCGCCGCTTGCTCGGCTTCTTCGTCCGGCAGCAACGTCGATCAACTGACCGCTGATGTCTTGAAATCTTCATTCCAGGCCAAGGGCATTGCCACGCTGGATCGCCTGAACCAAGACGAAGCCAACCGCCTGTGCAGTGAAGCCGATGTGGCTGGCAAGCCGCTGGACGAGAAGATGACCAAGGTGGTCGAAGACACCAGCATGAAAACGATCAAGTGGCCCGCTGACGGCAAATACCTCGGCGACTGGAAGGCCGGTGAAAAAGTGGCCCAGAGCGGCAAAGGCTTGAGCTGGAGCGACAAGGCCGACCGCGACAACGGTGGCAACTGCTACAACTGCCACCAGATCACCAAGGAAGAAATTTCCTTTGGAACGATTGGCCCCAGCCTCTACAACTACGGCAAGTTGCGAGGTGTCACCAATCCCGACAGTCCCGCAGGCATGGAAATCGTGAAGTACACCTGGGCCAAGATGTGGAACGCCCGCGCAACCAATGCGTGTTCCCTGATGCCCCGCTTTGGTCACAACGACATTCTGGAAGAGCAGCAGATCAAGGACGTGATGGCCTTGTTGCTGGATCCGGCCTCGCCTGTGAACAAGTGATGTCCCGTCGGTGCGGCGCTGCGGCGCCGCACCGATTGCTCCCGAGACCCGCGGTGGTCGGGGAGGGCGTCACAAAAAAATTTGGCGCAAATATCAGCAATCAATTGATAAGGAATGTTTATGAGCTTCAGTCGTCGTGAATTCATGCAGGTCCTGGCTGTCGCCAGCGCCGGTGGCATGGCCCTGGATCACAAAGATGTGCTGGCGGGCAAGCCCGGGGCAGGGCAAGCCCTTTACGATCTGCCCAAATTTGGCAATGTGAGCTTCCTGCATTTCACCGACTGCCACGCGCAGCTCATGCCGATCTACTTCCGCGAGCCCAATATGAATCTGGGTGTGGCCGAAGCGCTTGGCCGCCCGCCCCACCTGGTGGGTGAGGAGCTGCTCAAGTATTTCAAGATCCGCCCGGGCACACCTGAAGCGCATGCATTCACTTACCTCAACTTCGAGAAGGCCGCCAAAACCTACGGCAAGGTGGGTGGTTTTGCTCACCTGGCCACCTTGGTCAAGCAGATGAAGGCCAGCCGCCCCTACGCGATGCTGCTCGACGGCGGAGACACCTGGCAGGGCAGCGCGACGGCCCTTTGGACCAACGGCCAGGACATGGTCGATGCCTGCAAGTTGTTGGGCGTCAACGCCATGAGCGCGCATTGGGAATTCACCCTGGGTGAGAAACGCGTCAAGGAAATCATCGAAAAAGATTTCGGCGGGCAGCTCGATTTCCTGGCTCAAAACGTCAAGACCAACGATTTCGGCGACCCGGTGTTCAAGCCCTATGTGATCAAGGAAATGAACGGTGTGCCTGTGGCCGTGATCGGCCAGGCTTTCCCCTACACCCCGATCGCCAACCCCCGCCACATGGTGTCGAACTGGGCGTTCGGCATCCAGGACGACAACATGCAAAAGATGGTCGACGAGGCGCGCTCCAAAGGCGCCCAGGCCGTCGTTGTGATCTCGCACAACGGCATGGACGTAGACATCAAGATGGCCTCCCGCGTGACCGGTATCGATGCCATTCTGGGTGGGCACACCCATGACGGCATGCCGGCGCCCATCGTGGTCAAAAACGCCAGCGGCCAGACCCTGGTCACCAACGCCGGTTCCAACAGCAAGTTTTTGGGCGTGCTCGACTTTGACGTGCGCGGTGGCAAGGTACAAGACTTCCGCTACAAGCTGCTGCCCGTATTCGCCAATCTGTTGCCGGCCGATACCGAAATGCAGGCCTACATCGAGAAAGTCCGCGCGCCCTTCAAAGGCAAGCTGGAAGAAACGCTTGCAGTATCAGAAGGGCTGCTCTACCGCCGCGGCAACTTCAACGGTTCATGGGACCAGCTCATCGTCGATGCCTTGATGGAAGTGAAGGGCGCTGACCTGGCGTTTTCACCCGGGTTCCGCTGGGGCACGACCATCCTCCCGGGTCAGGCGATTACCCGTGAGCTCATGATGGACCAGGTGGCGATCACCTATCCCGCCAGCACCCTCAATGAAATGTCGGGTGAAACCATCAAGACCGTGCTGGAAGATGTCTGCGACAACCTCTTCAACCCCGACCCTTACTACCAGCAGGGCGGTGACATGGTGCGCGTGGGCGGACTGGCCTACACCTGTGACCCCAAGGCCGACTCTGGCAAGCGCATCAGCAACATGATGCTCAAAGGCAAGCCCATCGACGCCGACAAAACCTACAAGGTCGCCGGCTGGGCGCCTGTGGCCGAAGGCGCCACGGGCGAGCCGATCTGGGATGTGATGGAAGCTTTCTTCAAGAACCACAAGACCATTGCCCCTCGCAAGCTCAACACGCCCAAGCTGATCGGCATGGGGGGCAATCCTGGTATGGCTGGCTAAGTCCAAAGGTCGCGCGCGGGCTGCGGCTAGGGAAGCGCCGGATAAACCCAACGTGCGCGGCGTGGTTTTTGCGGGATGAAGCACGAGGTGTGCATTCCGAGGTCAGCCTAGCTGTGCAACAAAACCTGCATCCGGAGTGTAGGCCCGCAAAACCACGGTCCGCAAGGGAGCGACCTAAATAAGGCGTCTGACGCACTTGTTGGCTTGCGTATGCACCCGGCACACGACACGCCTAGCAGGCACCGCCAGCCATCCTGTTTTGAATCTGAACGCCCATCGCCGAGGGGTATGCAGCGCCTCCCTGGCGCTCAGCTGCGCGGCGGCGCCGGGAGATGGGGGTGCGGGTGTATTTGATAGTACAGGTCGCTGTAAATTGTTGACAATTGGCCCAGTACAGCTTGTGTCTTGATGAGATCTTCGTCAAAAGAGCCCTTGGCGTCTGCGCTGTCAACGGCTGGTTGAAGGTGGCGCAGGCTGACCTGTTGAAACTCATTCACACATGACATCATGGCGGCGTCGGGTGGTAGTGGATACGGGGCGGTTCGGTAGCTCGGATTGAGTGATAAAAATGTTGAAAACAGGCGTTCGACAATAAAAGGCAGATACGGTGCTTTGACAATGTATTTCGCGGGATCAAATACGGAAACGCCAATGGGTGCCTCCGGTGTCTCTTCAAGGAATCGCGCGATAGGGTCAAGCACCTTGCCCACAAAGGCTTCCCAGAATGCAGGCGTAGCCACCCAAAAGTTGCCGTAGCAGAGGGTCCTTTTGTCATGACGAGGGACGGTTGAGAGATCCCAGTCAATACCCGCGGCATTGAGCAAGCCTTGTGCGCGCTCGGTCAATCCTGGGTGGACAGATTCGCCCTGCATCCACACGTTGTATGAGGTGTAAAGCAATCTCGGGAAAACGTTGATGAAGCACACATCTGCATCGAGTTGGCGTGAGGAGAATTGTAGAAAATCCTGTCCTGTCAAGCCAGATTTCAATCGGAATTTTGGCGAGAAGATCCCGGTCAAATCGGCTCCCTGATGGCCTCCCTTGCGGAAAAAATCAACAAAAATACGAAACTCGCGCCAGTCCGCATGCCGGTTGTCGGGCAGCCTCAGGGGAGCGAAGCATGGATCGGTCAGTGCCTGTCCTGGCTCCCAAAGGGGCTCGTGAATGATGACTCGGCGTTCAGTGCTCATGGGGGTCTTTGACTTTGTTGGTCTGGAACCAGGGAAGGTGGGGTCGAGGATCACCATGGTCAAAATTGACCACGTGACGATTCATGTAGGCCAGCGCCCCCATGGTGCTGTGGTGCGATGCCGACTGGAAGTACGCCATGGCTTTGCTGTCATAGATGCCGCATGCATCCATCGCATCCACCTCGTCACCAAAGAGATTCACCAAGTCGCGGTCAAACGGAAAGATGCAGCGCTCCAAGACCTGCGCGCGCGTGTGCGAGTAGAACAGCGCGTGGTCGGAAAATTCAGCCTGAATATACAGATTGGTGGCAAGCTCAAGCAGAAATGGCAAGGCGCCGGGTCGGTGCGCAGCCAGCCCGTAATAGTTGACAGGTTGGTAAAGAAAGCCGTGGAGTTCTGACCCCAATTCCCCTGCGTTGAGTCGAAGCACCGGAAGAACGAGGTCGGTCATGAGCCTCTCCCAGAACCGGGGAGTACCGAACCAGTAGCTGCTCATGCCATGATTGCCATGGTGTTGACGCCCCAGCGCTTCAAAACTCAATGGAACCCGCGCCGTGTTTAGAACCAGTTGAAACCGTTTGAGCATGTCTGGATCATCGAAGCTCAGTGGCATCCGGGCGCTGGAGTTGAAGCTGTCATAGACTCTTTGTGGGAATGGATTGACGAAATAGACATCCCGTCCCGGGGTTTGCTCGATCCAGCGTCGTACCTCATGACCATCCAGCAGGCCTTTGGCCAAGAAACGGCTTGAGACTGCGCCAAGGACATCAACTGTTTGGTGCCGCCCTTCACGATACAGCTGCTCGAAAATCTGGAACTCACGCCATTCCGGATGGGGATTTTGACGAAAATCCAGCATTTCGAACCCAGGGATCGGGCGCTCGAATTGGTGCTCGAAGATGCAGTTCTGCAGGAGTTGGATATTCATTCAGGCTTCAGTCTGTTTTACATTGCAAGGAGCCGGAGATGATTTCAGGTTGGACCCGTTTCCGATGTCGGTGCTGCTTCCAGCGGTAAGCAAAGGGAGCTTGCGCGAACGTATATGTCTGGTTCAGGCGGTTGTAAACCGGTTGATGGCTACCCTCAGGCCGAACCTGCAGTGGTGGGTGCTGCTGCGGTCGCAGAAAGCGATGCAATGCCATGCGCATGTTCATGGTCCAAATGTCGAGTTGCAACAGGTCGCTTCCGCTGTTTCTAGGGGGCAATCTGTTGCAACTCGGGATCTGGGGCGCTTTGGGTATGTGTTTCAGCGGGGGGATACATCCAGCTTTCATCCTAGCGGATGAAAGCTACACTTTGTGACTTTTTGCGTCCTGGTCGCCAGGGGTGAGCCCATCTGAGATGTGACGGGCGCCTTCTTCAATAGCCAGAAGCCCATTGCCGCTCGCAAGCTCAACACGGCCGTGTTGTCGGCAAGGCCGCATGAAGAGGGTCTTTTCCGGTGAAGAAAAGGGAAAAGAGTGCGTTTGATATGCTCTTTCTGTCTGTTCACCAATCAAGGAAATTCAATGATCAAGCATGCAGGAGCGCTCATCGCGGTGACTTTGCTCATCGCGGGTTGCGCCACCTCCAAGCCATTCTGGGCCAAGCCCAACATTTCAGCCGACGATACCTATACCGAATTGTCCGAATGCCGCTTCAAAGTGGGCGTGAGCAAAGTGGACGATTCCGACAAGGATCTGCTGGTGGCACACTGCATGCGCGGCAAAGGGTTCCGACTGCTTGCCAACCAGAGTTGAGCGCGCAGCGCTTGCTGGCGAAAAGCCCCAACACAGCCTGGCTGTGGTGGGGCTTTTTTGATGCCCTGGTGGTTCACCCGCGCACCCATAGAAAAACCCCGCACACCATGACAGCGTGCGGGGTTTCAATGTGGTGCCGGAGAGATGAATCGAACACCCGACCTTCTCATTACGAAGGGCTCTCCCGGTAGGTCTCCCCAGTGAGACACAGGCGCGTAACCCATTTTTTGCTGTCAATGGCAACGAAGGAGTTACGCATGACTGAACGGATTTTCGAGGCTGGAAGTCGCGGTTTCATTGGGGGTATGGGGGCTGTGGCCCCCATGGAGCGAAGCGCTGCGGCTGTTACGGAT
The DNA here is from genome assembly GCF_004795855.1 of Hydrogenophaga sp. PAMC20947. Lineage (NCBI taxonomy): Bacteria > Pseudomonadati > Pseudomonadota > Betaproteobacteria > Burkholderiales > Comamonadaceae > Hydrogenophaga > Hydrogenophaga sp. PAMC20947. The sequence goes on along the minus strand of NZ_CP039252.1, from coordinate 2,362,129 downwards.
GTGGCCTGTGTAGAGGCATGGCGCGGAGTACAGCGGTGGCGTGCGTGTGCTTCTGTTGCGCGCCATGATCAACAAAACAGAGCATGCTCTCCAGGTCATACCGCCAAAGGCAATGGGGTGCGCAATGAAGAAGAAGGCGACGATTCCACTAGCGCCTGATCATGCACAGCCTTACGTGATGGGCATCGCGGATCAGCTTTCCGACGACCCGATGCTGCGCAGTCTCATCGGCTCTCGCTTCAAAGTGGTTGTCAACTACGACGCGGAAGCTAGGCGCGTGACGTACTCGTTTCGTGCGCCTGAGGACTTCGACCCCAACGACTCGGATGCTGTCCCGACGTGAATTAGCAACACCTGTTGACCACCACCGAGTGGTTCGCGTAGCATTCACGTAGCAAATAACGGGTCTGGTGTCCCGGTCACAAAACGCTCTGTCGCGAAAGAATCCTCGTGTGGCCTATATGGTCTGAGGCCGGCAACTAGCTACGAATGCGTTTGCGAATCCCTCAACCGGGTTCGCTGCTGCATGGCTAGAGCGAACCCTTCTCAGGAGTTCGCATGGAACATTTCCAAGCACCCAATTCAGTTTTCGATAGGTCCTCTGCTGCGGTCACGCCGGGCGAGGCGGACGCCCGCACCTGCGGGAGCGCAGCAGAGCAACAGCCTCGACCCCGTGTAGTAACCACGGGGGGAAAGAATGTAGCCGAGAGGCATCCGGTAGACAGTGGTGAAATTTTCGGTACCGGCGAGCGGATCGAGCTTCGGTCAGGTGGGCCTGATGGTGTCCGTGTTGTTCGCCATCTTGACCCTGTTGAAACTGTCCCTGTCAATGTTGCGTTCCTCGATGCGCTGGCGTTTTCTGTCGTACCTCCAGACGAAAAATCCTACGTCTGGGTCATCGAACAGATGCAGCAATTCTTGCCCATTGAGACCGTTGAAAATCGCCGCGGCTTGTTCGGGTTTCGATACTCTGCGCGCATTGGTGATGGGGTCGCCGTCATCGCATGGGGAGGGGAGAGTCAACGCGGGCGGGTGTTCTTTTCGTTGATGGGGCAGGGCTGCTCAATGGTCAACGACTGGGCAGCTTTGCAGGCATGGATGGAGACGCATCGCGCATCCATCAAACGGGCCGATGTTGCCTATGACGACTACGAAGGCAAGCTGGTCAGCATCGCATGGGCGGTCGATCAGTACCGTTCCGAGGGGTTCAACGCTGGCGGGCGCAAGCCTCGTTCTGAATGCTTCGGTGATTGGCTTGATGGCGAAGATTCAACCAAGGGGCGAACCATTGGCATTGGGTCGCGGGCCAGCGGCAAATATGCGCGGTGCTACGAGAAGGGAAAGCAGCTCGGGGACACCACCAGCCCATGGACGCGCATCGAAGTCGAATGGCGGGCGCAGGATCGGCATATTCCCTATGACGTGCTCACACGCCCTGGTCAATATCTGGCCGGTGCTTATCCTTGCTTGATCGTTCTTGACGAGGTGCAATCCACGATCAAGACGGTTTCCAAAGGTGCACAGATCGCCTATGACCGGGCGGTTGAAAATGCGAGTGTGAGTTGCGGCAAGGTGGTCAATTTGATGCTGGCGGTGGCCGGGGGCGACTATGCCGAAGTGGTCAATCAACTGGTTCGACCGGGCATTCCGAAGCGCATTGAGCCGTTCAGTTATCACGTCAGGCAAGACCCGATGATGCTGGATCGTGCTGTGGGGAGGGCGTCGTCATGACCCTCTACAAACGCAAAGACTCGCCGTATTACTGGGTCAAATTTTCACCAATCAAGGGTGAGCTGAAACCCTTGATGCAAAGCACGGCCACGGCCAACAAAAGGCAGGCGCAGCAGTACCACGACAAGCTGCAAGGTGAGCGCTGGGAGCAAGACAAGCTGGGTGTACGTCCTAGCCATACATGGGACGAAGCTGCGGCCAAGTTCTTGGAGGAAACGAGTCACAAGCGCACCCACGAATGGGACAAGTCCATGCTGCGCTGGTTCCACCCACATCTAGGGGGGAAAGACCTCGCAGATATCAACCGAGCATTGTTGGATCAGGTGCGCGCAGTGCGAGCAAACGGCATGGCTCCGGCCACGGCCAATCGCTACATGGCCTTGGTGCGAACCATCTTGAGGCGGGCCTGCATCGAATGGGAATGGCTGGACCGTGTGCCCAAGGTCGGCATGATGCGAGACAACGGGGGGCGTTTGCGCTCACTGACTCGGGCAGAGTTCACAAGGCTGCTGGCTGAGTTGCCGGAGCACCTAGCCGATATGGCACAGTTTTCTGTTGCCACTGGTCTGAGGCAGGCGAACGTGGCCGGGTTGCAATGGCGCCAAATCAGCTTGGAGCGGCGGCATTTATGGGTGGGGGCGGACCAGCACAAAAACGGCAGTGCTCACGCGGTGCCATTGAATGAGGCGGCACTGGCGGTCTTGCTCAAGCGGCAAGGTGGTCATTCAATTAATGTGTTCACCTACGAAGGCAGTCCCATCGTCCAGGTCAACACAAAGGCGTGGCGCAATGCGCTGAAGAGAGCAGAGATAGTCGATTTTCGATGGCATGACTTGCGGCATACTTTTGCTACTTGGCATCGTGAAGCCGTGGGCTTCCCCCAGTTTCCCGGACGGTTTGCTTAGCCCATTAAGCCTTGCTCAAAGTTGACTGGGCTGAGGAAGTCTAGCTTTGAGTGTTTACGCACCGGGTTGTAGAAGCGCTCGATGTAGTCGAACACGTCGGACCTGGCTTCTTCCCTTGTCCGGTAGACCTTGCGGCTGAGCCGTTCGGTCTTCATCGACGAGAAGAAGCTCTCCATCGCAGCGTTGTCCCAGCATTCACCTCGACGACTCATGCTGCAGGTGATGCCTTGTGCCTTGAGCAACCGCTGGAAGTCGTCGCTGGTGTACTGGCTGCCCTGGTCCGAGTGATGCATCAGCGAGCTGGGTTTGCCGCGCCGCCAAAGGGCCATCAACAAAGCGTCGCTCACCATCTTGGCCTGCATGGTGTCGCTCATCGACCACCCCACGATGCGGCGTGAGTACAGGTCCATCACCGCTGCCGCATACAGCCAGCCCTCAGCCGTCCAGATGTAGGTGAAGTCAGCCACCCACTTTTGGTTCGGACCACTGGCCTCGAAGTCGCGCTGCAGATGGTTGGGCGCGATATGGTTCTCAAGCCTGCTGCCCGTATCACCAGGTAGCCTGCGTCGCTTGTGGCGGGCTTGCAGCTTGGCCAGGTGCATCAGCCGGATGACCCGATTCATCCCACAGGTCTCCCCCAGCGCTCGAAGGTCGTGCCAGACGCGTGGACTGCCGTAGGTTCGGTCGCTGAGTTCGAAGCTCTCTCGGATGAGGCGGGTGAGCCTGGCGTCGTCTTGGCTGCGCTGGCTCGGCGCTCTGTCCATCCATTCGTAGAAGCCGCTGTGGGAGACCGCCAGAACCCGACACATGGTGCGGGTGGGCCAGACACTACGATGCCGCGCGATGAAGCCGTACTTCACTGCGGGTCCTTTGCAAAGTAGCCGAGCGCTTTTTTTAGGATGTCGCGCTCCGTGGTCACGCGGCGTAGTTCGCGTTGCAGCCGCTCCACCTCAGTGGCGGCCTCACTGCGAAGCGGCCGGTTCGGCCTAAGGTCCAACACTCCGCCACGTTCCTGGGTGACCCACCGCCTGAGCACGCTGGTCTGGATACCCAAGTCCCGCGCAATGTTCGTGACCGTGGCTCCTGGCTGCTTGCACAGCTTCACTGCCTCACGTTTGAACTCGTCCGTGAAGCTCCTTCGGGTTCTTGTCATACCTATCTCCTGAACACATCATGTCATTGGATGTGTCCGGGAAACTGGGGGAAGCCCACCCAGCCCATGGCGGCGCAAACACCGGTCCAGGCCCGAACGGGTCGCCTTGGAGCAGATGAATTCGCGGGTGACCGCCAGCAAGTCGTCCAGCGGCAGCAGCAAGGTGCGGCGCAGCTCCACGACCACGCGCTCTTGGGCGGGTGTCAGGGTGGTTTGAAGGCGGTGCGCCGTGTGCGAGCAGTCCTGAAAGGTGGAGCGCTTCTTCCACTTGTAGACCGTGGCTTCGGTGATGCCAAAGCGCTGAGCCAGGCTGGCCGCACTGGCGCTGCTGGAAGCGATCTCGGCACGGATGGCGGGCGTTGTTCGCGCGTTCTTGTGCAAGGCAATCATCATGGAAGCTCTCCGGTGGGTTGCATCAGACTTTGTACCAACTCTCTCATGGCCGTCCTGGCCATGAACAATGGGTACCGTCTGGAGTCTATGCAATCATCCGGGATGCGACACTTAGACATTCAAATAGAGGCCTACGAAGAGGATTCTTTGCCAAGCTTTTCCTCAAGGAAGGAAACCTTTTTCTCGAACTTGCAGCCAAAGATCCCAGTTTGACTTTAGAGCGCTTAGCCGAGGTCGAGAACGCCTTGGAAAAAAGAGGGCCTAGAGAGTAGGTGTAGGCAAATCAAACTTACTCCTTCGTGCGTCCGCCAGACTGAAGTGAGCTTCGCATCGCGCTTGTGTAGAGCGAGTGCTTGGGGTAATAATCGCGATGGTTACACGTCAGCTACATAGAAAAAGCCCCTCACCATGACAGCGAGGGGCTTTTAAGAGTGGTGCCGGAGAGATGAATCGAACACCCGACCTTCTCATTACGAATGAGCTGCTCTACCGACTGAGCTACACCGGCAATCCTACGATTATAGCTCGGTGTGATAGCCCGTGAGGCGGTTGACTTCGTTTTTTGAACCCAGAATCACACTGACCCGCTCGTGGAGCTTGGTTGGCTGGATGTCGAGGATGCGTTCGCGTCCGTTGGTTGCCGCGCCGCCGGCCTGTTCGATCAGCCAGCTCATGGGGTTGGCTTCGTACATCAAGCGAAGCTTGCCTGGCTTGCCGGGTTCGCGCTTGTCCCATGGGTACATGAAAATGCCGCCGCGGGTCAGGATGCGGTGCACATCGGCCACCATGCTGGCGATCCAGCGCATGTTGAAATCTTTCTCGCGCGGGCCTTCTTGGCCGGCAAGACATTCGTCGATATAGCGCTTCACGGGGGTGTCCCAGTGGCGCATGTTGCTCATGTTGATGGCGAATTCCTGGGTATCGGCCGGAATTTTCACGTGCTCCTTGATGAGCACGAAGGAGCCTTGTTCCCGGTCCAGCGTGAACATCGCCACGCCGTCGCCCACGGTGAGCACCAGGGTGGTCTGCGGGCCGAACACGCAGTAGCCAGCAGCCACTTGCTTGCAGCCTTGCTGCAAGAAGTCGCCTTCGGTCACACCGCGTGCGCCTTCGGGCTTTTTCAGCACGCTGAAAATCATGCCGATGCTGACGTTCACATCGATGTTGGAAGAGCCATCGAGGGGATCAAACAGCAGCAGGTATTCGCCCTGGGGGTAACGGTTGGGCACCACGTAGATGCCTTCCATCTCTTCGCTGGCCATGGCGGCCAGGTGGCCACCCCATTCATTGGCTTCGATCAGCACCTCGTTGGCGATGATGTCGAGCTTTTTCTGCATCTCGCCTTGCACGTTTTCTGTGGTGGCAGACCCCATGACATCGCCCAGTTCGCCTTTGTTGACGGCCTGTGCGATGCTTTTGGAAGCGCGGGCCACCACCTCAAGCAGCAAGCGGAGGTCGCCGGGGATGTGGCCGTCGACCCGTTGCTGTTCAACGAGGTACCGGGATAGAGAGATTTTTTTTCCCATGGGAATCCTGTGTGTAGATGATGCAGTGAGCGAGCCGACTCAGTCGGCCAGGGCGCGCGTGATCACTTCACGCACGTCGTTGCTGAGGTTGGGCTTGGCGGCGACACGGGCGATGGATTCACGGGCGGCGCTGCGGTAAGGCTCGGCCAGCTTTTTCCAGCGGTCCAGTGCGCGTGCCAGGCGCGCGGCCACCTGCGGGTTGAAGGCGTCGAGTTCCATCACGCGTTCGCTCCAGAACACATAGCCTGCGGCATCGGCGCGGTGGAACGCGGCTGGGTTGGCGTTGCAGTAACTGAAGATCACACTGCGCGCGCGGTTCGGGTTCTTCATCTGGAAATCGGCATGCTTCATGAGCTGGCGCACGGCGGGCAGGATGTGTCCGTTGCGGTCTGGTGCACCGGCCTGCAGGGCAAACCACTTGTCGATCACCAAGGCGTCGCCTTTGAAGAGGGCATGGAAGCGGGCCAAGGCGTCCTGAGCGAGCGGCTGGCCGCTGCTCACCAGCGCCTGCAGGGCGTTGAAGCGGTCGGTCATGTTGCTGGCGTCTTTGAAGCGCTGCAAGGCTTTGCCGGGCCACACGGGATTGCCGTCCGGGTCCGCTGCGAGGCACAACATGTTGAGCGACAGGCCGGTGAGGGCGCGTCGGCCTGCGCTGGTGGCGTCGGGCTGGTAAGCGCCGCTGTCCTGGTGGTGGTCGAACGCCCATGCCCAGTCGCTTTGCAGCGCCAGTGCCAGCTGTTTGCGCATGGTTTCCCGCACCGCGTGGATGCGCTGCGGATCGACCACGTCCAGCTGCTCGGCGATGTAGGTCTCGCTGGGCAAGGTGAGCACGAGTTCCTTGAAGGCCGCGTCCAGATCCGCATGGCGCAGCACACTGCGCATGGCTTCCAGGTAAGCCGCATCGAGTGGCTCGGAGATGGCCGGGCCGTCAGCGCGCACAGCGGCCAGCGCCAGCCGCAAGGCGAGGCGCTGGCCCGCTTCCCATCGGTTGAAGGCATCGCTGTCATGGGCAAGCAAGGCCAGCAACTGAGCGTCTGTGAGGTCGATATCGAGCACCACTGGTGCGGAGAATCCGCGCAAGATGGACGGCACCGGCTCGGCGTCGACATTGTCAAATGTCACCGTCTCGCTGGTTTCGCTGAGCACAAAGGTGTGGTTGAGGCCCAGGTCGGCGCCGTCGCTGGCGCGCTGCAAGCGGATGGCAGCGCCCGAAGCGTCCAACAGGCCGAGCGCGACCGGGATCACAAAGGGTTCTTTGTGGTCCTGGCCGGTCGTGGGGGCGCAGGTCTGGCTGAGTTCCAGCGTGTACTGGCGCTGGGCAGCGTCGTAAACCCCTTTGGCTTTGACCACGGGCGTGCCGGCCTGGCTGTACCAGCGTTTGAACTGGGTCAGCTGTTTGGCCAGCTCGGTTTTGGGGTTGGCATCGGCCATGGCCTGGATGAAGTCGTCACAGGTAACGGCCTGGCCATCGTGGCGCTCGAAGTAGAGCTTCAGGCCCTGGGCGAACCCGTCGCGACCGACCAGGGTCTGCACCATGCGGATGACCTCGGCGCCTTTTTCATAGATGGTGACGGTGTAGAAATTGTTGATTTCGACATAGGTGTCGGGCCGCACCGAGTGCGCCATGGGACCGGCGTCTTCGGGAAACTGCGCCGTGCGCAACACCCGCACGTCTTCGATGCGCTTGACGGCGCGTGCTGAGGGTTCAGCGCACATGTCCATGCTGAATTCCTGGTCACGGAACACCGTGAGACCTTCTTTCAGCGAGAGCTGGAACCAGTCGCGGCAGGTGACGCGGTTGCCGGTCCAGTTGTGGAAGTATTCGTGCCCAACGACCGACTCGATGTTGGAGAAGTCCACGTCGGTGGCGGTGGCGGGGCTGGCCAACACGTATTTGGTGTTGAAGATGTTGAGGCCCTTGTTCTCCATCGCGCCCATGTTGAAGTCGCTGGTGGCCACGATCATGAAGCGCTCCAGATCGAGCGGCAAACCAAAGCGCACTTCGTCCCAGATCACGCTGTGGATCAGCGCGTTCATGGCGTGCTCGGTTTTCTCCAGATCACCGGGGCGCACATAGATCTGCAGCAAGTGTTCTTTGCCCGAGCGGGTGAGGATGCGCTGGTTGCGCGACACCAGCTGTCCTGCAACGAGGGCAAACAGGTAACAGGGCTTTTTGTGGGGGTCGACCCACTTGGCGAAATGGCGCCCGTCGGGCAGATTGCCTTCTTCCACCAGATTGCCGTTGGACAACAGCACCGGGAACTTGGCCTTGTCGGCCCGCAGCGTCACGGTGTAGCTCGCCATCACATCGGGGCGGTCGAGGAAATAGGTGATGCGGCGGAAGCCTTCGGCTTCGCACTGCGTGAAAAACGTGCCCTCGCTCACATACAAACCCATGAGCTGGGTGTTTTTCTCGGGCGCGCAGGTGGTGAAGATCTCCAGATTGAAGGGCTCATCACCCTCCGGCAGGTTTTCCAGCACCAAGGTCTCGCCGTCCATCTTGAACGAACACCCAGCGCCGTTGACCAGCACGCGGGCCAGATTCAGGTCTTCTCCGGCGAGTCGCAAGGGCTGCGCAGGCACATCGCCGTTGCGGCGCAGGCTCATCTTGTTGAGCACCCGTGTCTTGACGGGATCCAGGTCGAAGCTCAGGTCGACGGTATCGATCCAGTAGGCAGGTGGTGTGTAGTCTTCACGACGGACCACGGTGGGATTGCCTTCACGCAGTGAACTCATGCGGATTCCATTTCAAATGTCGGATCGCGCTGGCCGCCCCAAAAGGGTACATACGACCAGTGCGATGGGGATCAGACCCCTTGTTTCAGCGAAGCTTCGATGAAGGCGTCCAGGTCGCCGTCCAGCACTTTTTGTGTCGCAGAGATTTCCACGTTGGTGCGCAAATCCTTGATGCGGCTGTTGTCCAGCACATACGAGCGAATCTGGTGACCCCAGCCCACGTCCGTTTTGGTGTCTTCCAGCTTTTGCTGCTCTTCCTGCTGTTTGCGCAACTCGTGGTCGTACAGGCGCGAGCGCAAACGCTTCCACGCCACATCCCGGTTGCCGTGTTGGCTTCGACCGTCCTGACACTGCACCACAATGCCCGTGGGAATGTGGGTCAGGCGCACGGCCGAGTCGGTCTTGTTGATGTGCTGACCACCGGCGCCCGAGGCGCGGTAGGTATCGGTGCGCACATCAGAGGGGTTGATGTTGATCTCGATAGAGTCGTCGACTTCGGGGTACACAAACACCGAGGCGAACGAGGTGTGACGGCCGCCCGATGAGTCGAAAGGGCTCTTGCGCACCAGCCGGTGCACGCCAGTTTCGGTGCGCAGCAGGCCAAACGCGTAGTCGCCTTCGATCTTGATGGTGGCGCCCTTGATGCCCACGGTGTCGCCAGCGGATTCGTCTTCGATCGTTGTCTTGAAGCCTTTGCGCTCGGCATAGCGCAGGTACTGGCGCAGCAACATGCTCGCCCAGTCGCAAGCCTCGGTGCCGCCCGCGCCGGCCTGGATGTCCAGGAAACAGTTCAACGGATCGGCCGGGTTGTTGAACATGCGCCGGAATTCGAGCTTCTCGACTTCAGCCGACACCTTGGCGGTTTCGCCCTCGATGGTGATCAGCCCGGCTTCGTCGCCGTCGGCCTCGGACATTTCGAACAGCTCGCTGTTGTCTGTGAGCTCAACGCTGAGGCGGTCGAGCACCACCACCACGTCTTCCAGCGATTTTTTCTCGCGGCCCAGATCTTGCGCGCGCTTGGGATCGTTCCAGACCGTGGGGTCTTGTAGCGCGGACTCAACTTCCTTTAACTTGGATGCTTTGGCATCGTAGTCAAAGATACCTCCGTAACTCGCCGACCCTTGCGGTCAGGTCGGTGAGTGAATTGCGGATGGTGTTGGTGCGTTCGGCTTCCATGGGGTGCTTTCTGGTGTTCGGTGATGCAAAGATCGCCCATTTTCTCATGCACTGGCGCGCGGGGACAACTGACCGACAGAAGCATCGGGTGCAGCGGTGCCCCCAGCGAGGTCAGTACCGCCAGCTGGCGCCCACCATCACCGCAGCGAAGCCCAGCCACTGGGTCTCCAGGGCGATGTCGGGCGTGAGCTGGTATCCCAGCGTGGGCACCACAGCCGGAGAGAAACCGTGGAAATTGAGGGGTACCTTGTTCTCGTAGGGGTAGGTATAGCCGTAAAGCAAGCCAGCGCTGACCGAAGCAAACAGCTTCGGAATGGACGGGACGATGTCGGGGAAGGTCTTTCCCACGAAAACGTAGAGCGATGGCTGCCCAAATGAATTGGTGAACAGGCTCATGCCGCAGAAGTTGCGGTCCACAAGGCCTTGCCGGAGGCTCACGGCATGAACCCGGTGGTGCGCCTCTGAAGGTGACCAGTGCCGGGTGTAGTTCGAAAAAAATACTTCGCGATCACCGGATCCAGGTGGCGCTTGCAGGGCCTGGGCCAACCCGGGGCAGAGGCTGTCGTCGGCCATCGCGGCTGCGGACAGCCCGCTCAGCAGGGCCGCAGCGGTGATGGAGCGGGCCCATGCCCTACGATGCGATGCCATGCGGATGCTCTTTGGATATTTGTTGAAGTCGTTGCACTTGCTGTTGCAGCCATCAGGTCCGGTTTCCCGGTCGCGTTCGGCCGCCTGGATTTTGGGCCTGGTGTGGCTCAGCCTGCTGAGCGGCTGCGCGGGGTACGACCAGTGGAGCCGAACGAAAGTGTACAGACCTACGCCTGTTCAGGGTGCCCAGGCCTGGGAGCGCTTGCTGGCCGAGCGACCAGATGTGACGTCCTTCTCGGTCGTGGTTCCGCCCGGCCATCAGCAAGTGGCGGTGTTGAGCGTGCTGGCCAGCCCGGGTGAGGTCAGCCCGGTTCGGGTCCTGTACTTGCACGGCACGTTCAGGCACGCCTTTCGAAATCTGCCCAAAACCGCGGCCATGCACAGGGCCGGTCTGGACGTGTTCCTGCCCGACTACCGTGGCTGGGGTATTTCCAGCGTGGTGCTGCCCAGTGAAGCCTCAATCGACGAAGACGCCATGGCCGTCTGGCAAGCTCTTCGGGATGAAACTTCCACTTCGACAGGGTCACCGCCTCGGCCTGTGCGCTGGGTGATTTACGGCCACTCCATGGGATCTGCCGTGGCCATCAAACTCGCCGCCAAGCTCAAGTCTCAAGGCGAAAATGTGGTTTGCGGGGTGGTGTTGGAGAGTGCCCTCACCAGCTTTTCGGATGTGGCCTATGAAGCGGCCGGGTGGCCCGGCCGCTGGCTGGTGGCGCTGGGGAGAGAAAAAATGCGGGCGATAGACCACATTGGCGATATTCCAACGCCGGTGTGGTTTTTGCACGGGGAATTCGACAAAGTGATACCCATGCGGTTGGGCCGGCGTTTGTTCAATCACGCGCCGGAGCCCAAGCACTGGGCTGAGTGGCCGCTGGAACACAGCAACCTGCACACCGACCCGACCGGTCGTTACGACCAGACCTGGGTCGATATCAAGGCGGCTTGCCTGGCGCCTTGATCGCCGTCAAGCGGCCAGAAAGCGCTCAATCAGCGTGGCCAGGGCCTGAGGCTGGTCGTGGTGGAGCATGTGTCCGGCATCGTCAATCACGGCGGAGCGGACGTCCTCGATATTCTTGAGGCGCTCCTGGTATTCGGCCAGCGTGAACTGCCCTTTCCACCATTGTGAGAGGCTGTCGTCGCTCGCTGTCACGCTCAACACCGGCGCCGTGATGCGGCGGTAAATAGCCAGGGCCTCTTCAACCTGGTACAGGTTGGCATTGGAGATTTTGTGGGCGGGGTGCCCCTGAATGGCCCAGCGGCCATTGGCATCGGGTGCGGCCCACTGCCGGGCCAGCCATTCGGCCTTGCCCACGGCCAGCCTCGGGTTGGTTTTCATCAGGCGTTTGGCCACACCCTCTGCCGAGTCGTAGTCTTTGAGCGCCTTTTCGCCCTGGCGCAACGCCTTGACCTCGTCCATCCATTTGGCATAGCGATCGGGCGCTTGCGCGGGCCGGGTGGCCGCCAGGCCAAAACCCTCAAGATTCACCAAGCGGTGGATGCGCTGAGGCCGCACACCGCTGTACATCATGGCCACGTTGCCGCCCATGCTGTGGCCCACCAAGTCCACGGGTTGGTCGCCCACCCAATGATCGAGCAGCACATCCAGGTCGGCCATGTAATCGGGGAACCAGTAGCCGTCGACATGGGATGTGGAGCTTGGGTCGATCTCGTCCAGGCGGCAACTTTGCCCGAATCCCCGCCAGTCGGGGGCGATGATCCAGCGTTGTTCGGCCAGGGCATCCACCATGAATTGCCACGAAGCGGCTACATCCATCCAGCCGTGGACCAGCACCAGCGGCACCTGCCCTGGCTGGGGCTCGCCCCATTGCAGCACATGGTATCGGTGGTCCCGCACGGGGATAAACGAGCTACGGAAGGGCTTCTGGGCTTGGTACATTCAAGCCATCATAAAGACACCTTTGGAGACCGGCGATGCAGAAGAGTCATGGCAGAGACAAGGGCAGCCAGCGGGGCGGCCTCCGACGGCCGGCCCACGGGGCAGGGAGCAAGGCTGACACATACGAGGCGCTGCATGCCGGTTTTGGCTGGTCGGTCCCCGAGCATTTCAACATGGCCGAGGCCTGTTCCCGCCGCTGGGCCGAGGATGTTTCAACGGCCGACCGCGTGGCTGTGATTGCCACGGGCTCGGATCGCCCAGACCGCTTACACAGTTACCGCGAACTGCAGCAGCAGGCCAACCGCCTCTCACATGCCCTGCATGCCCTGGGCGTGCGGCGCGGCGATCGGGTGGCCATCGTGATGCCCCAGCGTTTCGAGACGGCTGTGGCCTACATGGCGGTGTTGCAGATGGGGGCCGTGGGCATGCCTTTGTCGCAGCTGTTCGGCCCCGAGGCGCTGGCGTTTCGTCTGCACGACAGCGAGGCCCAGGTGGCTTTGTGCGACGGCAGCACGCTGGCCGCTGTGCAATCTGTGAGCGGCGAGTGCCCGGTACTGCACGCGGTGATTGGCGTGGGCGCCCGGCAATCTGGGGCCTCGGCGCTGGATTGGGCTGCGGTGCTGGCCCAGGAGCCCAGTGAATTTGAGCCTGTGCGCACGCTGGCGGAGGAGCCAGCTGTGCTGATCTATACCAGCGGCACCACCGGCAACCCCAAAGGCGCGTTGATTCCCCACCGGGCATTGATCGGCAACCTCACGGGTTTTGTGTGCAGCCAGAACTGGTTCGGTTTTGATCCCTTCGATGTCAAGAAGCCTTCCGAAGCTGTTTTCTGGTCGCCGGCCGACTGGGCCTGGACAGGGGGGCTGATGGACGCCTTGTTGCCCACCTTGTATTTCGGCCGGTCCATCGTGGCGTTCAACGGCCGCTTCAGCCCTCAGGTGGCGTATGGGTTGATGGAGCGCCATGGCGTGACCCACACCTTCCTCTTCCCCACCGCGCTCAAGGCCATGATGAAAGCCGTGCCCGAGCCCCGGCAGCAGCACCAACTGCGGTTACAGGCCATCATGAGCGCGGGCGAGGCAGTGGGCGACGCGGTGTTTGCCTACTGCGAGCAGCAACTGGGGGTGACGGTCAACGAAATGTTCGGGCAAACCGAAATCAACTACATCGTGGGCAATTGCGCGCGCTTGTACCCGGCGCGACCGGGGTCCATGGGCAAGGGCTACCCGGGTCATCGGGTGGCGGTGATCGATGACGAAGGCAACGAGTGCGCCTCGGGTGTGCCAGGTGATGTAGCGGTGCACCGGCTGGACCGCCACGGGGATGCCGACCCTATTTTTTTCCTGGGGTACTGGAAAAACGAAGCTGCAACCCGCAGCAAATACACGGGTGACCCCGCCAACAGCTGGTGCCGTACAGGCGATATGGCCATCCGCGATGCCGATGGCTATCTCTGGTACCAGGGGCGGGCGGATGACGTGTTCAAGGCCGCGGGCTACCGCATCGGACCCAGCGAGATCGAAAATTGTCTGGTGAAGCACCCGGCTGTGGCGAATGCAGCTGTGGTCCCCAAACCCGATGCGGAGCGGGGCGCAGTGGTGAAGGCCTATGTGGTGCTGGCGCAAGAATACCTGGCGCGACTGCCCGGCCACGGGGCGGATCCGGGCAACTTTGAGCAGGCGCTCACCGTGGCACTGCAGGCGCATGTCAAAGGCAAGCTGGCCCCTTACGAATACCCCAAAGAGATCGAATACGTCGATGCACTGCCCATGACCACCACGGGCAAGGTGCAGCGGCGCGTTTTGAGGCTTCAGGAAGAAGCGCGCTACCGGGAGGCAGCGCTGGCGGCCAAGGCCTGAAGCGAACCAGGGGAATGTGGGCCGAAGCCCTCCAGGTTCAGAGATCGGCCACGAACACTTCCACACGCCGGTTCATCGCACGCCCGTCTGCGGTCGTGTTGTCGGCAATGGGTTGGTCGGGGCCCCAGCCCTGGGTGCTGAAACGCTCGGCGGCCACCTGGCGCCCGACCAGGTAGTCTCGCGTGCCATCGGCTCGCTGTTTCGACAGGGGCAGGTTGATCGCATCGGTGCCCGAACTGTCGGTGTGGCCCACGATTTCGATGGCTGTTTTGGGGTGCCTGTTGAGGCTCTCAGCGAACACATCGAGCACCTGGGCAAACGACGGGCTGACCGTGGATTGACCCAATCCGAAGGAAATGTCGGAGGGAATGTTCAGTTTGATGCGGCCTTCGGGTGTTTCCCCCACCGTGACTCCCGCTTCCGTGAGGTCCTTGCGCAATTCAGTGAGCTGGCTGCGCATGCCAGCCGACATCGTATCTGCCGTCGCTGCCGAGGCGGGAGTGTCTGCCGCACTGGCCTGAGCCGGTGTCTCCGGAGTCCCCATCAGCGGGGCGGTGCAGGCCGTCAGCCAAACACAAGCCAGTGCTAGGCCGCCCTTCAGGGCGCCATGAAAAATTCGGGTTGAACCCATGATCTGTTCCTTCAAATAAACCACGCGGCGAACAGATCGACTGAACCCCAACGCACCATCCCTGCCGTCAGTCCAGCAAGGGGCCTCCATGTTTTTATCCTGGGTTGGCCCGTCTGGGGCGCCTCCCCGGGAGGGCATGTCCGGTCGATGATGCATGAGTTGGTTGAGTGTGAATAGAACTTTTGAGTATTTTTTTGGAATTTATGGCCCATTTCATGCATTCTTAAGGGTTCATTTTTGGGCGTGGGTTGGCAAAGAAACGGCCTTGCGCTGCGGGAGCCCTTCGGGCTTGGCCCGGACGTCAACCTGCGAACCGCAGTTCAATGCCGAGCTGGATGCGACCCCGGTTCCAAGGTTCGGGGTCTAAACTGATGACTGTGCCAGGCCTTGGAGCGCCTGGCTTTCCACCCGTCTGCATTCTTGAATGAAAGCGATCTGCATGAAGACCGTTCAACTGGGCGCCTCTGCGCTGCACGTCACCCCGATCTGCCTGGGCACGATGACCTTTGGTGAGCAAGTGAATGAGGCCGACGCACACGCCATCCTGGATCGCTCGCTGGAGCGTGGCGTCAATTTCATCGATACCGCCGAGATGTACGCGGTACCGGCCAAAGCCGAGACCTGCGGTGCCACGGAAACCATCATCGGTAACTGGTTCGCGCAGCACCCTGGCGCGCGAGAAAAACTGCTGCTGGCGACCAAGGTAGCCGGGCCCGCACGCGGCATGCCCTGGGTTCGAGGCGAGGTCACCAAGGCCGGCATCATCGATGCGTGTAACGAAAGCCTTCGCCGCCTGCAGACCGACGTGATCGACCTCTACCAGATTCACTGGCCTGCCCGCAACCTGCCGGCTTTTGGGGCTTTGTATTTCGACCCGACGCGAGACAAGCCTTGCCTGTCAATTCACGAGCAGCTGGAGGCACTGGCTGAGCTGGTGAAGGCCGGCAAGGTTCGCGCGGTCGGGTTGTCCAACGAAACGCCGTACGGTGTCCACGAGTTTGTGCGTCTGGCGGAGCAACATGGCCTGCCACGTGTGGAAACTGTTCAGAACCCCTATTGCCTGATCAACCGCAGCTACGAGAACGGTCTGGACGAGACCTGCCATCGTCTGGGCGTGTCGTTGCTGGCCTATTCCCCGTTGGGTTTTGGCCTGCTCACGGGCAAATACGACACCACGGGGCTGGTTGGCGACGCGGGGCGCATGGCCCTGTACGAATCGGTGCGCAAGCAGCGCTGGGGCCGCCCTGAATCGCTGGCGACCGCACGGCGCTACAACGCACTGGCACGAGAATTCGGTTTGTCGCCCACCCAGATGGCGCTGGCGTTTTGCTATACCAACTGGCGCGTGGCCAGCACCATCATTGGCGTGACTTCGGTGGCTCAGCTCGATCAGTGTCTGGACGCCTGGGGCACCAAACTGTCGACCGAGTTGCTGGGTGAAATCGACAAGTTGCGTTGGGAAGTGCGGGATCCGGCTCAATGACGTTGGCTCACCCCTGCCACGCTGCGCGCTACCCCCTCAAAGGGGCAGCGCTGGCAGCCTGGTACAGCCGCGTTTCGCGGCGCCCTGTATCAGGCCCTTCGCCTCGCAGTTTTTAACTCTTTATGGCCAAGAAAAATCATGTGAGTGAGACGCAGGCCACAGCCTGGTTGAAGGCGAACGGCGTGGTGTTCACCGAGCATCCTTATGAATACCTGGAGCATGGCGGCGCGCAGCACAGTGCCCAGGTGCTCGGGCTGGCCCCGTATGCCGTGGTCAAAACCCTGATCATGCAAGACGAAGCTGCCAAGCCGCTGGCGGTGTTGATGCACGGCAACCGCACGGTGTCCACCAAAAACCTGGCGCGCCAGATCGGGGTCAAATCGGTTGAACCCTGCAAACCCGAGGTGGCGAACCGGCACAGCGGCTATTTGGTGGGCGGCACATCGCCGTTTGGGCTCAAGCGCGAGATGCCGATCTGGGTGGAGGCCTCGGTGCTGGACTTGCCGACCATCTGGATCAACGGTGGGCGGCGTGGTTACCTGGTGGGTCTGGCACCTGCGGTGCTCGCAGGCCCGCTGGGCGCCAAGCCAGTCAGCTGCGCGCTGGCAGAATAGGACGGTTGTGCCGGCTCCATGCGCGCGAGATGCGTGTGGAATCAGCCGGATCGGATTTCACTGAGGAGTTGAACTTGGAAGCTGTGTACCCTGTGTTGGCCACCGTGATCGCCTACCTGATCGGCTCGCTGTCGTTTGCCGTTCTGGTGAGCCGCGGTATGGGGCTGAACGATCCGCGCACCTACGGCAGCAAGAACCCTGGTGCGACCAACGTGCTGCGCTCGGGCAACAAGGCCGCCGCAGTGGTCACGCTGTTGCTGGACGCCTTGAAGGGCTGGCTGCCCGTGGTGGCCGTTGCCGGGTGGGGCGGTGCCTGGGGGCTGGGTGATGGCACGGTTGCATTGGTGGGGCTGGCGGCATTCCTGGGCCACCTCTACCCGGTCTTTTTCCGCTTTGAAGGTGGCAAGGGGGTGGCCACAGCAGCGGGCGTCATCGTGGGTTTCCAGCCCTGGCTGGGGCTGGCCGCCCTCGCCACCTGGGTCATCATCGCTTTTTTCTTTCGGTATTCGTCGCTGGCATCCATCGTGGCGGCGGTTTTTGCACCCTTCTTTTTCCTGCTCGGTGATGGCGTGGCCTGGGAGGCGCCCAATGCGCTGGTGTTGAGCTTGGCCGTGATGGGGTTGCTGCTGGTCTGGCGCCATACCGAAAACATCAACCGCCTGATTGCAGGCAAAGAAAGCAAACTGGGAACGAAAAAATCATGACACAGGGACTGGTGCGACAAGGGGTGGCTGCGCGTTACAGCGAAGCCGCCATTTTTAATGGTGTGGTGTACCTGGCGGGCATGGTGCCCGAGCGCGGCGACACCGACATTCGCGGGCAGACGGAAGATGTTCTGGCCCAGGTGGAACAACGCTTGATCGAGGCGGGCAGCGACAAGTCGCGCATTCTGCGCGCCCAGATCTACCTGAGCGATATCAGTGAAATCGGCGCCATGAACGAAATTTGGGACGCCTGGGTGGTCCCGGGCACCGCGCCGCCTCGGGCATCGGTGCAGGCGCCTCTGGCCGATGCGGGCTGGCACATCGAAATTGTGGTGACCGCTGCGCAAAAGTGATGGAACATGAGCCAGCGGGCAAACGCATGGGGCCGGCCTCGCCTTAGAAGCGCTTCTCCAGGGTCATCTGGTCATTGGTGCGTTGCATCTGGAAGCGGGTGAGAAAGGTGTTGCCAAGCAGCACATAGGGCATGGCCTGTGGACTGATCACCGCTTGCACGTCGTAAACCACCACTTCGCCAATGCGCACGGTGTCCAGCCGGATCACGTGGCCGACGACGGAACCGTTGGCGGTGTTGATCTGCACCTTCTGGCCGTGGTCGTATTTCAGGTTGATGCGGCGTGCTTCGGGCTCACCGATACCGATGCCGGTGGCCCCGGTGTCCACCATGAACTGCACCGATTTGCCATTGATCTGGCCCTGCGGCATGAAATGACCCCGTGAATCAGCGGTCATGACGATGCGTTGACCCGATCCGGCCGCAGCACCTCGACTGCCAACGCTGACAGGTGCCCCACCTACACGCAAGGTCTGGCGCTGGCCGTCGATGGCCACCGTCGCCGATTCGCTCTCCGTGGCGACCAGGGTCACGCCCATGTGTGTCTGCCCCGGGCTCATGAAGCGTGGTGCCGAACCGTCGATCACCAGCAAGGCTTTGCTTCCCGCGACGCCCGAGAGCGCAACCGACTGCGCAGATGCCGCTTGCACGGCAAACACCAGAGCGATGGAGAGTAGAGAGCGCGTGAGCATGAAGGGTTTTTCCAGGGCGCGGAGGAGGGAGGTCAGTCTCTGAAGTTGTTGAACGACAGGGGCAGGTCTTTCATCTCTGAGCGTATGAGCGCCATAGCGGCTTGCAGGTCGTCGCGCTTGGCGCCTGTTACCCGCACCGCGTCACCCTGAATGGCGCCTTGCACTTTGAGTTTGGCGCCCTTGATGGCCTGCTGGATCTTCTTGCCATCTTCGCTGCTGATGCCGTTTTTGACAGTGACCACTTGCTTGACTTTATCGCCACCGATTTTCTCGACCTTGCCCATGTCCAGGAAGCGCACATCGACGTTGCGTTTGGCCAGCTTGTTGCGCAGCACTTCTTCGACTTGCTGCAGTTGAAAGTCGGCATCACCAAACAAAGTGATGTCTTTTTCTTTCAATTCAATGGCGGCGCTGGTGCCTTTGAAATCAAAACGGGTGCCGACTTCCCGGGCTACCTGGTCCACGGCATTTTTGACTTCAACAAGATCGGCTTCAAGAACGGTGTCAAAAGAGGGCATGGGAGACTTTCGGAAGTACGTGAATGAGACAATACAGTCATGTTAGTCGAGAACAACGTGGCCCTGCAGCCACTCAACACTTTTGGCATTGCTGCCCGTGCACAAAGCCTCATTCGCGTTCGCCATGAGGACGATCTCACGGCCTGGAGGGCCCTGCCTGGCTGGGTTCCACCTTCGCCGGATGCCCCGGTGTTTGTGCTGGGCGGCGGCAGCAACCTGGTGATCACCGGGGATGTCAAAACCCTGATCTTGAAGGTCGAGATCGCGGGGCAGCGGCTGGTGGAAGAAACCGAAAAGGGCTGGCTGATCGAGGCCGGCGCGGGTGAAAACTGGCATGCCTTTGTCGCCTGGACCTTGGCCCAGGGCTGGCCTGGCCTGGAAAACATGGCTTTGATCCCGGGTTCGGTGGGGGCTTCGCCCGTTCAGAACATCGGTGCCTATGGTGTGGAGCTTCAAGACCGATTCCATTCACTTGATGCGGTGGACCTGGTCACCGGCCAGTCTTTCTCGCTCGATGCGGCCCAGTGCGGCTTTGGCTACCGCGACTCGGTCTTCAAACACGCGCCCTCCGACAAGCGCAGCTTCGGCTTGGCTGGGCGGGCCATCATCACCCGTGTTCGATTCCTGTTGCCCAAGCCCTGGAAGCCGGTGCTGGGCTACCTGGATCTGGAGCGCAAGATGACCGAGACGGGCATCAGCCAACCCGACGCACAGCAGGTTTTTGACTGGGTGGTGGCGATCCGCCGTGCCAAGCTGCCCGACCCTGCGGTGATCGGCAACGCGGGGAGTTTCTTCAAAAACCCCACCGTCAGCCTTGAGCAGTGTGCCGACATCATTGCGCGCGAACCCAAGGTGGTGCACTACCCCATGGCCGATGGCAGCATCAAGCTCGCCGCAGGCTGGCTGATCGACGCCTGTGGCTGGAAGGGCAAGAGCGTGGGCAATGCAGCGGTCTACGAGAGACAGGCGTTGGTGCTGGTCAACAAAGGTGGACCCAAGCAGCCGTGTACGGGGGGCGAAGTGATGACGCTGGCCAAAGCGATTCAGACCAGTGTGTACGAACGTTTTGGCATCATGCTGGAGCCGGAGCCCGTGGTGCTCTGAACACCTCCGGAGTTTGACAATGAAATTTGGCATTCTCGGGTGGGGCAAGATTGCCCGCACCCAACTCGCACCAGCGATTCTGGAGGCCGGACATGAGATCGCGGTGGTTGGCAGCCGCGAACCGGGAGCGGAGCAGATTCCCGGCTTGCCTGGCGTGCGCTGGCGAAGCTACGAGGCGGTGTTGGCCGACTCCGAGGTCGACGCGGTCTACATCGCGCTGCCCAATCACCTGCATGTGCCTTGGACGTTGCGCGCGCTGGAGGCTCGCAAACACGTGCTGTGCGAAAAGCCAATGGCGCTGACGGTGGCGGAAGTCGATGCAGTGCAAGCTGCCGCAGAGCAGTCTCAGCGCCACATGCAAGAGGCATTCATGGTGCGTCACCACCCGCAATGGCACATGCTGCGAGATCTGCCGCTGGGCGCATTGCGCTCGGTGCAGATCGGCTTTTCCTACGACAACCGCGATCCGGCCAACATCCGCAACCGGGCCGATCTTGGCGGCGGCGCGCTCTGGGACATCGGGTGCTACGCGGTGTTCGCAGGCATCTGGCTGTTCGGCCGCGAGCCGGACCATGTGCGCCTGCGCGCCACCAACCATGCGCAATGGGGAACGGATGTTCATGCCCACGGCGAGCTCGGCTGGGGTGGTGACGCCTGCCTGCAGTTTTACGTTTCGACCCAGTCGGCGGCACACCAGGGCGTGCGTGTGTTGGGTGAACGGGGCTGGGCCGAGCTGGCCGTGCCGTTCAATGCCCCGGCGCGCGTGTCGGTGCGCCAGTGCATGGATGGCGGCACCAGCGACAAGGCCACTGCCCACGAACTGGCGCCGGTGAATCAGTACGTTGAGATGGTGCGTGCGTTTGCATCCACCGCGCAGGAGGGCACCGCGACCGATCTCAGCGAGAGTCGGGCGGTGGCACAAACGCTCGTGCGGCTGAGGCACAGCGCCGGGTTGTGAGCACCCGCACAAGCACCCTCATCACGGCTAAAAATGCGACTGATTAAAAAAGGTGAATCCAATCGGTTGATCAAGGCGTACTGAGATCAAGGGGGCCGCAAACAGGCCATGCCAGTCCAGGCACCCGGAAGTCTTTTGTCAACTTGTTCAGATTGGAATCACCATGAAATCGTTTGTTATCGCTACCTTGCTCGCCACCACCGCTTTTGCCGCTTCGGCCATGCCGGGCAACGGCCAAATTTATGGCTTCGACACCGTATCCACCTCAGGCGCATCCAAGACGCGTGCCGAAGTGATTGCGGAGCTGCGCCAGGCACAGGCCGCCGGTACGCTGGCGTACGGCGAGTCCAGCTCCAGGCGAGAAAAGCGTGCCATGAATGGCGCCAACGGATTGACCCGCGCCGAAGTTCGCATGGAACTCGCAGAACTGGGCAAAGACGGCGCCTGGTTTGTCCAGGGTCCCAACGCTGGTATCTACCGCAACTGAAGTGCTTCGTCCACGAAATAATGGCCTGACAGGCTTGCCCTGTCAGGCCATTATTTTTCGGATCGGGTCAGTTGAGGCTTTCCTCGGGATCGATCAGGATTTGTTGCTGTCGTTGTCCAGCTTCAACATGTCGGCGCCTTCTCCCAGCGAGAGCAGGCCGGTCTTGGCGTAAATGCCGAGCTTGGCCCGCGTGTCCACGATATCGAGGTTGCGCATGGTGAGCTGACCAATGCGGTCGGCGGGCGTGAAAGGCGCGTCTTCCACTTTTTCCATGGACAAACGCTCGGGCGCGTAGGTCAGGTTGGGGCTCTCGGTGTTCATGATCGAGTAGTCGTTGCCACGCCGCAGCTCAATGCTCACTTCGCCGGTGATGGCGCGGGCCACCCAGCGCTGAGCCGTTTCGCGCAGCATCAGGGCTTGTGGATCAAACCAGCGGCCCTGGTACAGCAGGCGGCCCAGCTTCAGGCCGTTCATGCGGTATTGCTCGATCGTGTCTTCGTTGTGGATGCCCGTCACGAGCCGCTCGTATGCGATGTAGAGCATGGCCAGGCCAGGCGCTTCGTAGATACCGCGGCTCTTGGCTTCGATGATGCGGTTCTCGATCTGGTCGCTCATGCCCAGGCCGTGGCGGCCACCGATCTCATTGGCCTTGAGGATCAGATCGACCAGGCTGTCAAAAGTCTCGCCATTGAGGGCAACGGGCTGCCCCTCTTCAAAACGCACCGTCACGGTTTCGCGCTTGACCTCAACCTCGTCTTTCCAGAACGCCACACCCATGATGGGGTTGACGATGCTCATGCCGCTGTTCAGGAACTCCAGATCTTTGGCTTCGTGCGTGGCGCCGAGCATGTTGCTGTCGGTGCTGTAGGCCTTTTCGGCACTCATCTTGTAGCCAAAACCGTTGGCCGTCATGAAGGCGCTCATCTCGCTTCGGCCACCCAGCTCATCGATGAACAGCTGGTCGAGCCAGGGCTTGTAGATCTTCAGGCTGGGGTTGGCCAGCAGGCCGTAGCGGTAGAAACGCTCGATGTCGTTGCCCTTGTAGGTCGAGCCATCACCCCAGATATTGACATCGTCTTCCTTCATGGCCGAGACCAGCATGGTGCCGGTCACAGCGCGGCCCAGCGGCGTGGTGTTGAAGTAGGTCACGCCAGCGGTGGTCACGTGGAAGGCACCGCACTGCAGGGCGGCAATGCCTTCGGCCGCGAGCTGCGAGCGGCAGTCGATCAGGCGGGCTTGCTCGGCGCCGTATTCCTTGGCTTTGCGTGGGATTTCATCGTAATCAGGCTCGTCGGGCTGGCCGAGATTGGCGGTGTAGGCGTAAGGGATCGCACCCTTTTGTTTCATCCAGAGCAGTGCAGCAGAGGTGTCCAGACCGCCAGAAAAGGCGATACCGACTTTTTGATTCAGTGGCAGGTTTTGAAGAATGGTGGCCATGTTGTTTGAATTACCCGTAGTGGCAGATGTAATGGAAGGCGTCGGTCACGCGGATGTCAAAGCTGGAGTTGCCGACCACGCTGAAGCGCTCGCCGGGTCCCACTGAAACCCAGGCCTCGGTGCCGGCCAGCTTGACTTCACAGCCGCCCCCCACACATTCCATGATTTCGGGCGCAGCCGTACCGAACGTGAGCACCGCAGGCAAAACCACGCCTACTGATTTTTTCGTGCCGTCGGGCAGGGTGAGGCTGTGGCTGACGCACTTGCCGTCAAAGTAGACGCTCGCTTGCGTCGAGACGGACACGCCGTCAAGGTGGGTAGTGGTCATGTAATGGGCTGGAGAGGGCAGTCAATCCAGCATTTTAGGGTGCTTCAGTGCCTGAGCCGATCGAGAGCTGCCCGGAGTTGCCTAAAGGCTAAAGGCGGGCGCCCCAGGCCTTCACATCAAAGCCCACTGTCACAACCCCATCATCCCATTGCACCACCGGGCGCTTGATCACGCTGGCCTGGGCCAGCATGAGCACTTGGGCGCTGCCCGCATCCATGACAGCGGTGCGCTCGGCCTCTTCCAGCTTGCGCCAGGTCGTGCCCTTGCGGTTGACCAGCGTTTCCCATTCCACCGTTTCGAGCCAGTGGACCAGCTCGGCGGCGGGCACACCTTGTTTTTTGAAGTCGTGAAACGTGTAATCAACGCCGTGCTCGCTGAGCCAGGCGCGGGCCTTTTTGACGGTGTCGCAGTTGGGGATGCCGTAGAGTGTGGTCATGGGCAGATTCTGGCATGTTGCCCGCCCACTTCAATGGATTCCGAGTATGAGTTTGCGTGAGTTATACCCCCCGATTGAGCCTTTTAAGAGCGGTCTGCTCGACACCGGCGATGGCCATCAGGTGTACTGGGAGCTGAGCGGTAATCCTGCTGGCAAGCCCGCGGTTTTTTTGCACGGTGGGCCTGGGTCGGGGTGTTCGCCGGAACACCGGCGCCTGTTCGATCCCGAGCGATACTGCGTCTTGCTGTTCGACCAGCGGGGCTGTGGCCGTTCCCGACCCGCAGCCGCCCTGGAGAACAACACCACCTGGCATCTGGTGGCCGATATCGAGCGCTTGCGGTTGATGCTGGGCGTGGAGCAATGGCTGGTGTTTGGTGGTTCCTGGGGCAGCACGTTGGCGCTCGCTTACGCGCAAACCCACACCGAACGGGTATCGGCTCTGATCGTGCGCGGTATTTTCACCCTGCGCCGCGAGGAACTCCGCTGGTATTACCAAGAAGGCGCGTCATGGCTGTTCCCTGATTTGTGGGAAGGTTTTGTTGCACCGATCCCCGAGGCTGAGCGGGGTGATCTCATCGCGGCTTACCGCCAACGCCTGGTGGGCGAAGACCGCGCCGAACAATTGGCCTGCGCACGCGCCTGGAGCCTGTGGGAAGGCCAAACCATTCGATTGCTGCCCGACGCGGCCAACTCGGCAAAACATGCTGGCGATGCTTTTGCCTTGGCCTTTGCCCGCATCGAAAACCACTATTTTGTGCACGAAGGCTGGATGGACGAAGGTCAATTGCTGCGCGATGCGGTCAAGCTGGCGGGTATTCCAGGCGTGATCGTCCAAGGGCGTTACGACGTCTGCACCCCCGCCAAAACGGCCTGGGCACTGCACAAGGCCTGGCCACAGGCGGCGTTTCATCTGGTGGGCGATGCAGGCCATGCGTTCAATGAGCCGGGAATTCTGACGCACCTGCTGGAGGCCACCGACCGGTTTGCCGCCTGACCGTCTGGGTTCACGTGGCGCTGGATCGCAGCGAGCCGTGGTCAGGCGGGGTTTAAAAAGGACTTGCCCCTGTGGGTGTCCGACCCTTCGGCGACAATGTTCCCCGCCATGACACCTTCCACACTCTCCGACTGGCTCGCCCACTGCGAGCGCCTGCACCCCATGACCATCGACATGGGGCTGGACCGCGTGCACCGCGTGGCGCAGCGCATGCACTTGGTGATGAATTGCCCTGTGATCACAGTGGCGGGGACCAATGGCAAGGGCTCCACTTGCGCCATGCTGGAGGCCGTGTACGGCGAGGCGGGCTTCCGCACGGGTGTCTACACCTCGCCGCATCTGGTGCTTTTTGAAGAGCGCTGCCGCGTCGCGGGCGAGATGGTGGCGGGCGAGTCCCTGTTGCCAGCCTTCGCCGAAGTGGAGGCCGCGCGGCTGGGGCGGGGCGCGTCAGGCGCTGATGATGGGGCCGAAATCAGCCTCACGTACTTTGAGTTCACCACCCTCGCCATCCTGCGTGTGTTGTCTCAGAGCCAGCTCGATGTAGCGATTCTGGAAGTGGGTCTGGGTGGGCGCCTGGATGCGGTGAACATCATCGACACCGATTGCGCCGTGATCACCAGCATCGCGCTCGACCACACGGCCTTGCTGGGGCTTGATCGTGAATCCATTGGCTATGAAAAGGCCGGCATCATGCGCACCGGACGGCCAGTGATCGTGAGCGATCCAGTGCCGCCGCAAAGTGTGCTGGACCGCGCCATGGAAGTGGGTGCAAACCTGTGGCGCCTGGGCAAAGACTTTCATTTCGCCGGCGACCAGCAGCAGTGGGGCTGGGCGATGCACCCGTCACATGGTGGGCGCCGCTATGCGGGTCTGGCTTACCCCGCTTTGCGGGGGGCGAACCAGCTGGTGAACGCGTCGGGTGTGCTGGGCGCCCTGGAGGCCTTGCGCCCGCGCTTGCCGGTAACGGCGCAAGCGGTGCGCAACGGTCTCGCCATGGTCGCATTGCCCGGACGCTTCCAGATGGTGCCGGGCGCTCCCTCGCTGGTGCTCGATGTGGCGCACAACCCGCATTCGGTGGCCGCGCTGACCGAAAACCTCGATGCCATGGGTTTTTTTCCGACCACACATGCTGTGTTCGGCGTCATGGCAGACAAAGACCTGCCTTTGATGCTGGAACGCATTGCGCCTTTGATCGACCGTTGGTATGTGACCAATTTGCCGCTGGAGCGGGCCAGCACTGCCGAAGCGCTGGCGGCCCAGCTGGATGCGCATCCAGCCACGGCGCCCCAAGGGGTTTCGCGGGTGGCCGGGTGCTACGGTTCGCCCATGGACGCCTTGAGGGCTGCGGTGGCCGCTGCCGACCCCGCTGATAGAATCGTCGTCTTTGGCTCGTTCCACACCGTGGGTGGCGTTTTGCAGGATGGTGTGCCCCGTCTGTCGGCAAAACACGTCTCAGTTTGACGATCTTGCCCGCGCCTTTGTCCATGGGCGTGTAGCGCACATTCGCCGGCCCCGTAGGCGACCAGGTTCAACCTCGCATGATCACATCCCGTTCAGGCTCCTCAGGCAGTTCCTCCGCACCGCCCGCGTCTCAATCCATTGAGGTGGTGAGGCGGCGCGCCCGGCACCGTCTGATCGGCGCTGCGGTGCTGGTTTTGCTGGGTGTGCTGGGGTTTCCGATGTTGTTTGACACTGAGCCCAGACCGGTGGCAGGCGACATACCCATTGAAATTCCCGCCCGTGGCACGACGCCAGCGTTGACCGAGCCGCGCGAGCCTGCGGCAGCTTCGTCCGGTGAGGTCACCTCGGAAAGCGCCTCAACCGAGCCTTCGAAGGCGGGTGGAGTAGCGCCAGCCACTTCGGCAACCGTGACCGCTGCTGAAAGCCTGGGCGCCCGGGAAGAGGTGATGGAGCCCGCGGGCAAGCCCTCAGCCGATACAGACGCCAAAGCTGCGCCCAAGTCAGACAATGTGACGCCCGCAGCCACAACAACAGCTGCTGCGAAGGACGACAGTGCGCAGAATGCCGCCAAAGACGCAGCCCGTGTGGCTGCCAAAGAAAAAGAGGCCAAGGATAAAGTTGTCGCCAGCAAGGCCGCAGCGGCGGAGTCCGCCCGGGCGAAGTCCTTGCTGGAAAGCAAGGCACCAGCAGGCGCGGAGCGACTGGTGGTGCAGGTGGGGGCTTTTGCGGAAGCCCAAAGCGCCCGTGCCACGCGCCTCAAGCTTGAGCGCGCCGGATTCAAGACCTACACCCATGTGGCTGAAACCTCGGCCGGCAAGCTCATTCGCGTGCGCGTGGGGCCGTTTTCCACGCGCTCAGAGGCCGACAGGGCCGCTGCCAAGGTGAAGGCTTTGGGCTTGCCCGCCCGGATACTGTCGCTGTGATGGGTTGTCGGTGGGTTCTCGCGGGATGGTGGGCATGAATTGGGTCGATATTGCCTTGGTGGCGGTGTTGGTTCTATCCATCCTGCTCGGGTTGTGGCGTGGCCTGGTGTATGAAGTGTTATCGGTGGCTGGATGGGTGGTGGCCTTTATCGCGGCCCAGCGCTATGCCAGCCCCGTGGCCGAGCTTTTGCCCATGGATGAATTTGCCCCTGCGCTGCGACTTGCTGCGGGGTTTGCCTTGGTATTTGTGGGCGTTGCGTTTGCCGCAGGCTTGGTGTCGTGGCTGGTGAAAAAGCTGGTGGCCTCGGTGGGGTTGCGCCCGGTTGACCGGCTGCTGGGCGCCGTGTTTGGAATCGCCCGGGGGGTGCTGATTTTGCTGGCGGTTGCCACGGTCGTCAGCATGACGCCCGTTCGCACCGATCCGGCTTGGGTGGGCTCGCCTGTTGCAGCGGGCCTCGCGCAAGGCCTGAGCGCCATCAAGCCGGTGTTGCCCTTGGCGATTGGCCAGTACCTGCCTTGAGTCGAAGAATCTTCGTTTTTTAATCCGTAAGGACCTCAACATGTGTGGAATCGTGGGCGTGGTGAGCCAGGCACCGGTCAATCAATTGATCTATGACGCGTTGTTGCTGTTGCAGCACCGGGGGCAAGACGCCGCCGGCATCGTGACCGAGCAAGACCGCAAGTTCTACATGCACAAGGCCAAAGGCATGGTGCGAGATGTGTTTCGCACCCGCAACATGCGGGCACTGCCGGGCAATGCAGGCCTGGGGCAGGTGCGTTACCCCACAGCGGGCAATGCGTACAGCGAAGAAGAGGCGCAGCCGTTCTACGTCAATGCCCCGTTTGGCATCGTGCTGGTGCACAACGGCAACCTGACCAATGCCCAGGAACTGAAGCAAGAGCTGTTTCTGACCGACCACCGCCACATCAACACCGACAGCGATTCCGAGGTGTTGCTCAACGTTCTGGCGCACGAGCTGGAGAAGATTTCGCGTGGCATCACGCTGAAGCCCGCCGAAGTCTTCGCGGCGGTGAAAAATGTGCACAAGCGCATCAAGGGCTCATACGCCGTGATCGCCTTGATCGCCGGCCATGGCCTGCTGGCATTTCGCGACCCGTTTGGCATTCGGCCTCTGTGTGTGGGCAAATCCGGCGATGGGGGTGTGATGGTGGCCAGCGAGTCGGTCACCCTGGATGGCAATGGCTTTGATTTGTTGCGCGATGTGGCCCCGGGCGAGGCGGTGTTCATCAGTGAGCAAGGCGAAATGCAGTTTCAGCAATGCGCCGAGACCACCCGCCACAAGCCCTGCATTTTTGAGTACGTTTATCTGGCCCGCCCCGACTCCGTCATGGACGGCATTTCGGTGTACCAGGCCCGACTCAATCTGGGCAAGACACTGGCCAAGCGCGTGATCTCGACCGTGCCGCCCAATCAGATCGACGTGGTGATTCCGATCCCGGAATCGTCGCGTCCGAGCGCCATGGAGCTGGCGCAGATTCTTGGTTTGCCCTACCGCGAAGGTTTTGTGAAAAACCGCTACGTGGGACGGACCTTCATCATGCCGGGTCAGGGTGTGCGCAAGAAATCGGTGCGCCAGAAGCTCAACGTGGTGGCCAGCGAATTCAAGGGCCGCAACGTTTTGCTGGTGGACGATTCCATCGTGCGGGGCACGACGAGCCGGGAAATCGTGCAGATGGCGCGTGACGCGGGCGCCCGCAAGGTGTACCTTGCCAGCGCGGCCCCACCGGTGCGATTTCCCAACGTTTACGGCATCGACATGCCCACACCGCAAGAGCTGATCGCACACGACCGCACACTCGACGAGATCCGCGAGAGCATCGGCTGCGACGCCTTGATTTACCAGGACGTTGACGCCATGAAGAACGTGATCGGGGCGCTCAACCCGAAGTTGGATGGTTTTGACGCGTCGTGCTTCGATGGTGTTTATGTCACCGGTGATATCACGGCCGAAGACATTCTCCGCCTCAATCAGGGCCGTGATCAGGTGGAAGAGGGTGAAGAAGACACCTCTCGCCTGGCCTTGCCGAACTCTCTCAACGCTTGATCTGGGTTGCCGAGCACATGCCATCTTTGCCACCCGAATACGCTGACTTGCACCGCGACACCCTGGCCGTTCGCGCGGCGGTCGAGCGCACCGCTTACGGTGAAAATTCCGAAGCCCTTTTCCTGACCAGTGGCTATGTTCAGCCTTCGGCCGAGGCCGCCGCGAGGCGTTTTGCGGGGGAGGAAGACGGCTTCACCTATGGCCGCTATGGCAATCCAACGGTGGCCAGTTTCGAGCAGCGACTGGCTGCGCTGGAAGGGGCTGAGGCCTGCATCTCTACCGCCTCTGGCATGTCGGCCATCTTGATGATGTGCATGGGCTTGCTCAAGGCGGGTGACCATGTGCTGTGCTCGCGCTCGATGTTTGGCTCAACGATCAAGCTGATCGGCTCCGACCTCGCCAAGTTTGGCGTCGAGAGCAGTTTCCTGCCCCAGGCCGATGCGGCCGCCTGGCAGGCGGCCATCAAGCCCAACACCAAGTTGCTGTTCGCCGAAACACCCACGAATCCGCTCACCGAAGTGTGTGACATCCGGGCCTTGGCCGATATCGCCCACAACGCGGGCGCGCTGCTGTGCGTGGACAATTGCTTTGCCACGCCAGCGCTGCAGCGCCCGATGGCGCTCGGCGCCGATATCGTGATGCATTCGGGCACCAAATACCTCGACGGCCAGGGCCGTGTGATGGCGGGGGCGCTGTGCGCCAGCGAAGAGCTGGTGACCAAGAGTTTCCTGCCTGTCCTCAAAAGCGCGGGCATGACCCTGGCGCCATTCAACGCCTGGGTGTGTCTCAAGGGCCTGGAAACGCTGGACATCCGCATGCAGGCGCAGTCGGCGCGGGCACTCGCCCTGGCGCATTGGCTGGAGAGCCACCCCTCGGTGGCACGGGTGTTTTACCCGGGACTCGCCAGCCATCCGCAACATGCGCTGGCCATGGCCCAGCAGTCGGGCGTGGGCGGTGCGGTGTTGTCGTTTGAAGTCCAGGCGCAAGGTGACGAGCAGGCGCGCCAGCGTGCCTTCCACGTGCTCGACAGCATGCGCGTGCTGTCGTTGTCCACCAACCTGGGCGACACCAAAACGCTGGTGGCCCACCCGGCCAGCACCTCACACGGCCGGCTCACATCCGAGCAACGCAGCGCTGCTGGTGTGACCCAGGGCCTGATCCGCGTGGCGGTGGGCCTGGAGCATTTGCAAGACATCACCGCCGACCTCGACCGCGGCCTCACTTCGTTCTGATCATGACCACCGTACGCACCCGTTTCGCTCCTTCGCCCACTGGTTTCATCCACCTGGGCAACATCCGCTCAGCGCTCTATCCCTGGGCCTTTGCACGTGCTTCGGGCGGCGTGTTTGTGCTGCGCATCGAAGACACCGACCTTGAGCGTTCCTCGCAGGCCGCCGTGGATGTGATCATCGAAGGCATGAAGTGGCTGGGGCTGGACCACGACGAAGGACCGTTCTATCAGATGCAGCGCATGGACCGCTACAAGGTGGTGCTGGCCGATCTGGTGGCGGCGGGTCATGTGTATCCCTGCTACATGAGCATGGTTGAGCTGGATGCGTTGCGCGAGCGCCAGATGGCCAACAAAGAGAAGCCCCGGTACGACGGCACCTGGCGGCCAGAAGCGGGCAAGACGCTGCCGCCAGTGCCCGAAGGCGTGAAGCCTGTGCTGCGTTTCAAGAACCCGCAGGAAGGGGTGGTGGCCTGGGACGACAAGGTGAAAGGGCTCATCGAGATCAGCAATCACGAGCTGGATGATCTGGTGATCGCACGCCCCGATGGCACGCCCACCTACAACTTCTGCGTGGTAGTTGACGACATCGACATGGCCATCACCCATGTGGTGCGCGGCGACGACCACGTCAACAACACGCCTCGCCAGATCAACATCTTCCGTGCTCTGGGCCAGGAGCCGCCGGTGTATGCCCACCTGCCGACCGTGATGACCGAAACGGTGGACGAGCAGGGCGAGAAGCACGTTTCCAAGATGTCCAAGCGCAATGGCGCCAAACCCGTGACGCAGTACCGCGACGAAGGCTACCTGCCCGACGCCATGGTCAACTACCTGGCGCGTCTGGGCTGGAGTCACGGTGACGACGAGATTTTCAGCCGTGAGCAGTTTCTGGAGTGGTTCAACCTGGACCATCTGGGCCGCAGCGCAGCGCAGTTTGACGATGCCAAGCTGCGCTGGGTCAACGCGCAACACCTCAAAGCCATGGACGACAGCGCGCTGGCATTGCTGGTGGCCGAGCAACTGGGCAAGCAGGGCATCACCGCAGACGATCGCCTCCCGCGCATTTGTGGTTTGTTCAAGGACCGTTGCGACACCACCGTGGCGCTGGCCGGCTGGGCTGCCGCCTTTTATGCGGACGTGGTACCCACTGAGGCGGAGCGCGCACAACATGTGACCGAGGCCATTCGTCCGGCGCTGGACACGTTGGCCGAAAAGCTCGCCGCAATCGCCTGGGACAAGGCCAGTATCGCTGCGGCGATCAAGGAAACCATTGCGGCACACGGTATCAAGATGCCGCAGCTGGCCATGCCGGTGCGGGTGCTGGTGATGGGCACGGCACAGACCCCTTCGCTGGACGCGGTGCTGGAACTGCAAAATAAACAAACTATTTTGGACAGACTGCAAAACCGTTGAATAATGTCTTATAATTTGAGGCTTGCTGATTCACTCTAAGAGTTGCGAAACTTGAAGAAAGAAGATGCAAACCCTGTGGGGGTATAGCTCAGCTGGGAGAGCGCTTGCATGGCATGCAAGAGGTCAGCGGTTCGATCCCGCTTACCTCCACCAAAATTTAGTCTGGGTTTCGAAACAGCGCGAAAGCGATGCTAGAATCCTAGATTCGGTAAGTTCCAAGGTTTTGACCCTATCGTCTAGAGGCCTAGGACATCACCCTTTCACGGTGAGTACCGGGGTTCGAATCCCCGTAGGGTCGCCAAGTTTGTGGCACTTGGCTTGAAGCTGTAAGGCATCAAGCAAAAGCTTCACCACTGCGGAGTGGTAGTTCAGTTGGTTAGAATACCGGCCTGTCACGCCGGGGGTCGCGGGTTCGAGTCCCGTCCACTCCGCCAGTCGTTTGAAAAGCCGTTCAGCTCGTTTGAGTTGGACGGCTTTTTCTTTGGCGGTCGCTCGCATCGATTTGCCATCCAGGCGGATGCTGCCTCGCTTGGGCTTGTTAACCGGGGCGTACCGCCCCAGCCGTCAATACCACCAGCTTCAACTTTCAGGGACTCGCCGTATGCGATACCCGCTCCCGCCGTATCACGCGGCAGGTTTCCAGCGTACAGGCAGACGCAGGAAGCCGGTTGAGAGCGAGGTGCCCAAGACAATTACACAGCCACACACCAGGGTCCAAGGCGTGATGGCTTCATTGAGAAACAGCACGCCGTAGAGCAGCGCAAAGACCGGCACCAGAAATGTCACGGTCAGGGCTTTGGCCGGCCCAGCTTTCTCGATGATGTGGAAAAACAGGATGTAGGCGATGGCGGTGCAAAACAGCGCCACAGCGGCCACCGCCGCCCAGGCGCTGCGGCTCACGGCTTGTTCTGGCCACAGCCACAGGGTCGGCAGCATGAGCAACAGGCTGGCGCCGATCTGGCTCCCGGCTGCGGTGGCCAGCGGATGGGAGCCTGACAGGTAGCGTTTGGTGTAGCTGGCAGCCAAGCCGTAGCACAGTGTCGCCAGCAAGCAGGCCCCCATGGCAAGCAAAGTAATGCCGCTCGAAGGCGTGGCCCTCGCTATTTCGGTCGTAAAGCCCGACTTGCCGAGCACCAGCAGGGCAACCCCGGCGAAGCCGATGCACAGACCCAGGGTGCGCGATCCATTCGGGCGGTCTTTGAGCCACAGCCAGGCCACCAGCGCACCCGACAAGGGCACCGTGGCGTTCAGGATCGCAGTCAGACCGGTTGCGATGTGCATCACGGCGAAAGTGAACAGGGCAAAGGGCAGGGCCGAATTGAGCACGCCCACAAAGAGCATCTCCCGGGGTCTGCGCTTGAAATCAGCCCACACGCCCTTGACCAGAAACACCGGTAGCAGGAACACCGCCGCAAGTCCGACGCGCAAGCCCGCCGTGGGAATGGCGCCAAACTCAGCGGCACCCATGTGCATGAACAGAAACGAAGCGCCCCAAAGCGCGGCCAGCAAACAGAATTCAGCGATCAGTGGTGGGGACATGTTGGGCAGTCTTGGCGTAGTGTGTCAGTGTGACTGTTTGGGCGCGGTTCCGGCGGGGCGCACTGATGTCATTTTTGAAGCCCATTGATGTCAGCGCCTCTTTCAAGGGTGGACGGGCCAGCGAGCGGTCAGGGCAGAAGCCCTTCGAGCCTGAGCAATGCAGTTTTGCGGTCCAGTCCGCCGGAGTAGCCGGTCAGTGAACCGTCCGTGCCGAGGACTCGGTGGCAAGGAACCACGATGCTGATGGGGTTGTGCCCGACCGCACCGCCCACGGCCCGCACCGCCTTGGGGCGCTCAATGTGCATTGCGACTTGGCGGTAGCTCTGGCTGCAGCCGGTGGGGATGGTGAGCAGGCTGTTCCAGACCGATTGCTGAAACACGGTGCCTGTTGACAGGTCCAGGGGCAGATCGAAGGTTATTCGTTCGCCTGAAAAATAGGCTGACAACTGGCGTTTGGCCTCACTGAGCATCGGGTGGGCATCGTCTATGCGCCAGTGGCGGAGCGCTGCCGGGTCGGGCAGGTGGCGTTGATCGGGGAACCAGATGGCGGTCAGGCCGATCCTGCTTGCACTGATGCGGATCTCCCCCAAAGGCGAGGCCATGGTGGACCAACGATTGTCGGAATGCCATTTCATGTGAGGTTCTCCATGGGGTGGGCGAGTTTGGCGGGGAGCGGGGATCGTTGGTCCCAGGCCCTGATGACGGCGTAGCTGCGCCAGGGGCGCCAGCTCTGTGAGCGCTGTTCGGCTTCGCGCTGGGCTTCCCGCCCACGGTGATCGGGCAGACCCAGTGCTTTGGTCAACGCCACGTCGCCCACCAGCCAGGCGTCTGGCCAGCGCAAGGCGCGCATGGCGATGTACTGTGCCGTCCAGGGCCCAATGCCGGGTATGGCCTGGAGCGCTGCGATGGCCGCTTGGGGTTCGGCGTGAGGGGTGAGGTCGACAACACCATCCAGCACCGCCTGTGCCAAGGCCTGGATGGCCACCTGGCGTTGGCGCACGATACCGAGTTCGCCCAGCACGTTGGGGGGAGTGAGGGCCATGATGTCGGGTGTCGGGAACAAACGGTTGAGCTCGGGCCAAGGGGTGTTGATTGCTTCGCCCAGGCGCTCGGTGAGCCTTTGCGCCAGGGTGCGTGCAGCTGCGACCGTGATCTGTTGCCCCAGAATGGCGCGCACCGCTAGCTCGAAACCATCGATGGCTCCAGGCACACGCAGGCCGTCACCTTGGGGGAAATGGGCATGCAAGGCGCCATTGATCGCGCCCGGGTCGGCATCGAGGTCG
The DNA here is from genome assembly GCF_004795855.1 of Hydrogenophaga sp. PAMC20947. Lineage (NCBI taxonomy): Bacteria > Pseudomonadati > Pseudomonadota > Betaproteobacteria > Burkholderiales > Comamonadaceae > Hydrogenophaga > Hydrogenophaga sp. PAMC20947. Next base: position 2,327,451 of record NZ_CP039252.1, on the reverse strand, counting down.
AGCAAGGCCCGCACGCGCCAGATCACCGAGGGGAGCACGCCCATCAAGCTTTCGCTGACATGCAGCTGGGCCCGGTGCGCGTCGGTGTCCAGGGCGATCGACAGCCAGCCGTTCCACAACCTGCCGTGGGACTGCAGTTGCAGCGTGCGTCGCAAGGTCAGGGCGGGGCCGGCGTCCACCCATTCGACCCCGCTGATCTGCCGTTGAGCAAAAAAGGCCAGCAAGGCTGCTGCGTCTAGTGGAGGGCGCCAGGCCAAAGAAATGGCCCTGGATGCCGTGGCACGTTTCTTTTGTAAGGCTTCGGGTTGCCGGCGCAACTGCCCGGGATTGAGGCCGTAATGTTCAACAAAAGCTGCATTGAAGCGGCGCTGGCTGCCAAAACCACTGGCCAACGCCACCTCGGCAATGGGCAGCCGCGTGTCTGCCAGCAGCTGTTTGGCGGCGAGCAGCTTGCGGGTGAGCAGGTATTGTAGGGGCGACAAACCGAGATGAGCGTCAAAAACCCGGCGCAGGTGCCGGTCGCTGACCCCCAGATAGGCCGCAAGTCGGGACGCCGTGGGCCCGTTGGCGTCGTGGTTGAACCACTCCTGAGGATTGTCCAGCCAGCGGGTGGCTTGTTGAACCAGGATGTGGCTCGCATCCTCGGTAGACCAATGCCGGTCCAGCGGTGCCAGCTCGGGACGGCACCGCAAGCAAGGGCGGAAGCCCGCCAGCTCGGCCTGTGCCGCGTGCCTGAAAAACAGGCAATTTTCACGGCGTGGTGTGCGAACCCGGCACACGGGGCGGCAATAAATGCCCGTGGACGTGACGGCGGTGAAGAACTGGCCGTCAAAACGGGCGTCGTGCGAGCACAGAGCGCGGTAGCAGGCGTCGGCGTCAATGGTGGGTTCTGAGCGGGGCATGGTCGGATGTTAGACCGGCATCGGATTTTCATATGGTCGTTTTCGGACCTGTGCCAAATCGAAACCGATGTCCCGCCACCTACAATGGAGGGATTGACGTCAACCGTGCACAACAACATGCGACTCGCGGCTTCCATCTTCAAGGCATACGACATCAGGGGCATTGTTCCCGACACCCTGGACGAAGGGGTTGCAGAGGCGCTGGGCCAGGCCTTTGGGCACAGGGCGTTGGCACTGGGCGAACGCTCGGTGGCGGTGGGCCGCGATGGCCGCCTCAGCGGCCCAACGCTGGCGGCCGCCCTGATCCGCGGCCTGGTGACGGCGGGGGTTGAAGTGATCGATATCGGCTTGTCAACCACCCCCATGTTGTACTTTGCTGCGCACACACTGTGCACCAGCGGCATCCAGGTCACAGGCAGCCACAATCCCAAAGATTACAACGGTTTCAAGATGGTGCTTGCGGGGCGGGCCATCTACGGTGACGATATCCAGGCGCTGCGACACACCATGGAAGCGGAAACGGCACCGTTCGCCGACGGTGGCACCGTGCGCCATGTGGATGTACTCCCAGCCTACCGTGAGCGCATCGTGGGCGATATTCGCCTGAGCCGCCCGATGAAGATCGTCGTCGACTCCGGCAATGGTGTGGCTGGTGCCTCGGCTCCCGCCATCTTTCGGGCCCTGGGTTGCGAGGTGATTGAGCTCTTCAGCGAGGTGGACGGCAATTTCCCCAACCACCATCCCGACCCCAGTAAACCTGAAAATCTGGCCGATGTGATTCGGACCCTGCGGGAAACCGACGCCGAGCTGGGTTTGGCATTTGACGGCGACGGCGATCGCCTGGGGATCGTGACCAAACAGGGCAACAACATCTACCCTGACCGGCAGATGATCCTCTTTGCCCGGGATGTGCTCAGCCGTGTGCCTGGAGGCGATATCGTCTTCGACGTCAAGTGCTCACAACGCCTGGCGCCGGCCATCGAGGCGGCCGGGGGTGTCGCGCACATCTACAAGACCGGTCACTCCCTGATCAAGGCCCGCATGAAAGAGCTCGACAGCCCGCTGGGGGGCGAGATGAGCGGCCATATCTTCTTCAAAGAGCGCTGGTTTGGCTTTGACGACGGGACCTACGCAGGGGCCCGGATGCTGGAAATCCTGAGCCGCAGCGTGGACGCCAGTGCCGTTCTGGACGCTTTGCCCACCAGCTACAGCACACCTGAGCTCAACGTGGCCTGCGCAGAAGGTGAGCCTCATGCATTGGTCAAGACCATTGTTGACCGGGCCTGTTTCGAAGCCCCTGCGAGCGTGTCCACGATCGACGGCCTTCGCGTAGACTGGCCCGATGGCTTTGGACTCATCCGTGCGTCCAACACCACACCCGTTCTGGTGCTGCGCTTTGAAGGCCAAACGCCAGAAGCGCTGACTCGCATTGAAAAGACTATGTTGGCGCTGCTCAAACAATGCAAGCCTGACGCAGTGCTCGCTGCTGGCGTGCACTGACAAGCCAGCCGTGTGATTGATTGCCCCGTTGAATATTCGTTACCTTCGCGATGCCCACCGAATGGGTGTGCGGTGCTGCGATTTGATTTTGCTGTGGAGCCGTCCTGTGGTGCGTGAGCAAGTCGATTCCGCGGCGCTTGGCACCGCGCCGCGGTGGATCTGGGCGTTATTTCTGGCGCTTGTGGCTTTTGCACCGGGATCAACCAAGGTGGCAGGATCCATTTGGATTTTCACGGTGAGCTTCGCCGTGTGGTGTCTGTTTTTTGTTCCAAAAGCAAGCGCCCTGAGGACGGATGAGGCTGCGTTGCTTTCCTTGTCCAAACTGTGGCTGCGTTTTTGTATTGTCGCAATGGCATTCAAAGCTGTTGGAATGACGTATTGGGGAGATCCGTGGTGGACCCGGCATTTCGATTTTCGGATACTGCTCGCCGCGGCTGCCATGCCAACTTTACTGGCCCGCTTTCGAATCTCCGCAGAGCAAAAATCACAATTAATTTCTGCCCTTGTAATTGCCAGCGGCGTGGCTTTGATCGTGGCCTACAGACTTGCTTATCATGATGTTGAGACGCCCTCCAACCGCATCAACTGGTCGGGTGGTTTGGTGATGCTGACATGCGCAATATTGCCCATGCTCAAAGACGATTTGCTTGCTGGGCGGCAAAAATGGGCGGTCGGCGTTGGCGCAGTGGCTTACGTGTTGGCAGTTCTGCTGATTGGTGCTCGTGGGGCTTATCTGGCCTTGCCATGGGTGTTTTTTGGTGGGGTAGTCTTGCTGGGTGGCAGTATGTGGCGTTCAATCGGTGCCACCCGATCGCGCAGATACGCTGCACTGGTTCTGGTTGGCATGTTGGCAATCGTTCCTATCTTTCTGCCCAAGGTGCTTGAGGTGCCTGTCGAACGGGTGACGCAGGGCGTTTCTGAACTGCAGGCGATGGTCTCTCGTGAAGCCGTTGACTCCAGCGCCATCGACACTTCTGTTGGTACCCGTCTTTACATGTGGCAACGCAGCAAGAACATGATCGCCGAGAGCCCTTGGATCGGATTTGGCCGAGAGCAGCGGATAGCCTTCATTCAAACTTGGGGGGCAGAGGCCAATGCTCACATTGTTCTCGATCAAACCCATTTGCATAGCGAATATGTCAATGGGATGATCGATCACGGAATTTTTGGATTGTTGAGTACACTCAGCTATATGGTCGGTGCTGTCGTGCTCGCATGGAAGCTGCGGCGATTGTTTCCACTGGCGGCTTTTTCAGTGGGTGGTATTGCTTACACCCATATCGTCATGAGCTTCACTGATACCAACTCGCAGACCAACAATTACAGTGTGATGTTGACGGTTTCGTTGCTGATCGTTTTCCTCCTGAGTCTGAGCGACCCCGCGCGGAGGATGGAATCGCAGAACGAGCGCTTGGTACCCTCTGCCAAATGAAAGTTTCCGTCATTTTTTCTACCTACAACTCACCCAAATGGTTGGAGAAAGTTTTGTGGGGATTTCTAAATCAAACGGTCTCAAATTTTGAAATAGTCATTGCTGATGATGGATCCAGTCATGAGACCCTTGACCTGATTGAACGTGTGAGAGCCAGTTCTTCCATTCTGATTCGTCACGTTTGGCAGGAAGATGATGGATTTCAGAAATGCAGAATCCTCAATAAGGCAATTTTGGCTTCCTCGGGCGATTATCTGATATTTACAGATGGCGATTGCATTCCCCGTGCAGATTTTATTGAGCAACATTTGCGCCACGCAAACATTCACTCCTTTTTGTCGGGTGGGTATTTCAAGCTGCCGATGGGCGTCAGTGAGGCGATTACCGAGGAAGACGTTCAGTCGCAGCGCGTTTTTGACTCGGCATGGCTAGAGGAGCGCGGGGTGCCAAAATCCCACAAAAACTGGAAACTCATGGCGCAAGGGTTCTGGGCCAATCTCCTGAATTTGATCAGCCCGGCAAAACCGACGTGGAATGGTCACAACGCCTCATGCCACAAGGCGCATGTGCTTGCCATCAATGGATTTGATGAGCGTATGCAATATGGTGGTGAGGATTGCGAGTTCGGAGATCGGCTGTGCAACTTTGGTATCCAGCCAAAGCGCATTCGATACTCGGCAGTATGCGTCCACCTCGATCATGCCAGGGGGTATGTGACGCCGGCCATGTTGCAAAAGAACCAATTGATCCGCCTTCAGACACAGAGCGAAAAGCGGGTTCGTTCGCCGCTTGGCCTGGATCAGTACCTGTGAATTGAATTGCGACTCAGGGCTTGATCTGGGTGGACCGGTACCCTTTCAGAACCTCAGAGAATTCTGAAGGATCCCACCGAAACTTGGGATGTCGCAACAGCTCTTTGCGAAGCGACCGCAGCAAGCGCTGAAGGTTGAGCGCTTTCCAGTCCTCGCCGCCACGGGGCCTACATTTGTCGAAATCCACGATCCACGCCTTGCCTGCATCGTCCAGCAGGAGGTTGTGGGCGTTGAGGTCGGAGTGATAGATCTGTGCGTCGTGCAGCTGGCGAATGGCCTGGCCAATGGCTCTCCATTCCTCAGCGGTCAGCGCGCCGCTGACCAGCCGCTGCACCACATTGCGGGTCCCCGGGATCATGGCGACGATGATGTCGGCCGTGTAGTGGCCGCCTCGAACGACCTGGCGTGCGGACACCGGAGCGGGAACCGGCAGCCCTTGCGCACGCATGGAGCGCAGCAAGCCGAATTCCTGCATCGCGCGGCTGGTTCGTGCCGCGGTCAGCCGGTAGCGGTCCGGGTTGAAGCGGGCGATCAAGCCGCCGCGCCGGTAATGCCTCAGCACGACGTCGCGCCCTTGCAGCTGCAGGCGCTGTGCTTGTCCCCGTCCGCTGCCGGTGGCAAGCGCGGTGGCCCCTGTGACCGGCGGCTCAAAATGGTTGTCGTCGCCTGACGACAACCATTGCGGGTCTTGCCAGACGGTGGTGGACCCGTTGCGGATTTCGACGACAGGGGTCAGCATCGATGGTTGCAAGGGGTGCCAGAGTGCTTGCAGGGCACGCACGGTGGTCTGGCTGCTGCCGCTCTGCCCCTGAACAAACGCTTGGGCTTCTTGGCCCAGCTGCTGCAGGCGATGGGGCTCTGCGAGCCAATGGCTGGCGGCTAGAAACAGCTCGCCGGCAGATGCCACGCGCAGCCCGACGCCGAGCTGCTCGGCCGCGCCGTAAACCGCTTCGTTGTTGTGGGTGTGGGGGCCAAACAGCACGGGTTTGCCCAGCGCCATGGCTTCGAGTGGGTTGTGTCCGCCCACCGGCACCAGGGTACCGCCGATGAAGCAGAGGTGGGCCATGCCATACCAGCCTGCGAGTTCGCCCATGGTGTCGCCCAGCCAGATGCTGGTGCTGCTGTCGGGTTGCTCGCCCCGGCTGCGTCTGGCCATGGCAAAGCCATGCGCCTCAATCTGGTGGGCAACGGACTCAAAGCGCTCAGGGTGGCGTGGCACCAGGACCAGCAGCGCATCCGGATGCCGGCGCAAAAAGGCAGGCCAGGCGTCGAGCAGCGCAGAGTCTTCACCCTCGTGGGTGCTGCCGGCCACCACAGTGGTGCGGTGCGGTTGTGCCTTTGGGGCTCCCCGGGTGGTTGGGTCGGGCAGGGGCTGATCGAATTTCAGGTTGCCTGAGACCAGCAGCCGACCCGCCGGCACGCCCAGGGCCTGCAGGCGTTGTGCAGTGGCATCGTCTGCAGCGGCGGCCAAGGCAAGGCCTGACCACACGGGTTGCATCAGACCGCTCCACCGGCGGTAGCCGGCCGCAGAAGACTCGGACAGGCGCGCATTCACCAGGGCCACCGGAATGGCCCGTTCCCGGCATTGCCGCATCCATTCGGGCCAGATCTCCCGTTCGATCAGCACCACAAGGCTTGGCTGCAGGCGGTTCAGGAAACGCGCCGTGGCGCCTGGTGTGTCCACCGGAAAGAAGAAGTGCTGCAGCGATTCACCAAACAGCGCGCGGAGCTTGCGCGCGCCGGTTGGCGTCTGGGTGGTGACGGTGATCGTTTGATCAGGCCAGTCGGTTTGCAATGCGCGGATGAGCGCTTCCGCAGCCTGGACCTCTCCCACAGAGGCGGCGTGGATCAGAATGCCGTGCTGGGAAGAAGGGTTGGGCTCAATGTGGCCCAGGCGTTGTGACAGGCCCACGCGGTAGCCGGGGTCTTTGCGGCCTCGCCACCAGAGCCAGGCCAGTGCTGGTCGACTCAGGCACCGCAGCAGTATTCGGTAGCCACGGTGCGTCCAGCCAAGGGGGTGTTGCATGCTTGAGGGTACAAATAAAATCGACGGATTTTTGCTCAGGGCAAGGCGAAAACCGCTGCCAAAGCCCAGCTATGGCGAAGATTTGCACCGATGGCATGGGCGAAAAGTCGCGGCTTTGCGTGCCTGATAGCCTGCAACTCCAAACCAGGCGCGCTCAGCGCCAATGGTCAGCGACCCACTGGGTGGGCATGACGCGCCGGTACCACTTGCCGCTCACGCCGGCAATGGCGTCTGGCGGATTGGGCTTGCCATGGAAAGCGATGATGCGAGCGCCTTCGGGGATGGTGGGAGGTTTAAACCAGCCCATGATGCCGCGCTGCAAGCAGTGCCGCTTGAAGCTGCGGCACCAGGCATCGGGCCAGTAACTGAGCTTGCCTTGGCGCGCCAGGAACTGGGTGATGAATTCCTGCTCGTTGCGCACCGCGCTGACGGATGCGGGGTAGTCGTTTTTCAGGTGCTCGAGCGCGTCGGCATGGGCGCCAATCGTGTAGACGTAGCACGAGGTATTGCCCGTCTCATCCTTTTTGTCCCACTCTTTGATCACCACAAACTCACCGGCCCGCTCGAAGAACGGATCCAGGCTGTCGACGATCACGATGTCCAGATCGAGAAAGAGGGTGCGTCCGCCCAGATCGTAGAGCGGGTCTGCAAAGCTGGTGAGCTTGAGCCAGCCGTGGCCGAAGGTCCAAGGCTTGCGCTGGTCGAATTCGTCAAAGCCGACCATGGGGATGGGCTTGACTTCGATGGCCGGATCGATGCCGACGCTGTCGTCGGTCAGACAGACAAAACGGAACGGCCGGTGCAAATGGCGCCCGACCATGTTGTGCAGTTTGTTGACGTAGTCGGGGCCGTATTTCTTGCCCCACTTGATGCACAGCACATTGACCGCTTCTTGCATGAATGACCCTTCTCGGAAACCGGCGGCGTGAGACCACATGCCCGCGCCGTGCGGCCTCGCAGTTTAGCGCAGCTCAACGACCTTGGCCGGACCTTGGGTCAGGGTGCGAGCAAGGCGTTGATGGGTTGCAGGTCTTCGGGTTTGAGCACGCCGCTGGCCTGTTTCAGGCGCAATTGGCCCACCAGCACGTTGTAACGCGCCTGGGCGAGGTCGCGCTTGGTCTGGAACAGCTGGCTTTGGGCATTGAGCACATCGATGTTGATGCGCACCCCCACTTGGTAACCCAGCTGGTTGGCATCAAGGGCACTCTGGCTCGACGCTTCTGCGGCTTCCAGGGCCTTCACCTGGCTTTGCCCCGACTGCACACCATAAAACGCTGTGCGAACGCCCTGCACCAGACTGCGCAGCGCGGTTTCGCGCTCGGCCCGGCTCTGTTCGACCAGCGCCAGGGTTTCCTTGACCCGGTTCTGGATCGCATAGCCGGCAAACAAGGGCAGGTTGAGCTGCACCCCGATGCTGGCGGTGTTGGTGCGGAAGGCGCCGATGGCAGGGTAGTAGCTGCTGGGCGCGTGGGTGATCTGGTATTGGCCCACCAGATCCACCGTGGGCTTGTGGCCCGCCTGGGCCTTCATGACTTCCAACTCTGCGATGCCGAATTTTTGGTCGAGTTGGCGCACCACGGGATGCTGCCGCAAGCTGCGGGTCACCCACTCCTCTGCGTTGTCGGGCTGCACGTCGGGCAATGTGAGTTGGCTGGCCAGAGGCTTGGGATCGGCATTGGTTTTGCCCACGAGCTGGTCCAGCGCCAATTTCTTGATGCGCAAATCATTGCTGGCCGCGATTTCCTGGGCCCCCACCAGATCAAAGCGTGCCTCAGCTTCACGGGTGTCGGTGATGGTGGTCGTGCCGACCTCGAAGTTGCGTTTCGCCGAGGCCAGCTGTTCGGCCACGGCCTTTTTCTGGGTTTGCACAAAGCTCAGCGTGTCCCGCGCTGCCACCACATCAAAGTAGGCTTGGGCGCTGCGAACGATCAGGTCTTGTTCGGCCGCGTCAAGCTGCGCGCGGGCAATGTCGACACCCAGTTGCCCTTGTTCTTCGGTGAGGCGGTTGACCGGGCGGTACAGAGGCTGGCTTGCCACAATGCCGATATTTTGGTTGTTGGCGGAGGTGGTGCTGGAGGACAGGCTGGTGTCCACATTGGCCCAGTTGGCGCCAGCGGCGAGTCCCGCCTGTGGGCGCATGCCGGCCTTGGCTTGTTCACCCTTGGCCTGCGCAGCGTCGAACTGGGCTTGAGAGGCCTGAATGCTGGTGTCGTTCTGCCGCGCAGCCGTGTACAGGTCGGCCAGGCTTTGTGCCTGTGCCGAGGTCAAGGTACCCAGCGCCAGCAGCGCAGCCGCAGCCACAACCGCTGGCCTGAGGCTCAACGATGGGAGGGCACGTGGCCGCAGGGCGGAGCGGGTTGCGGTGTTGGCGTTCATGGGCGTTCCTTGGATCGTTTGGGGGGGGTGACGTGTGGTGCCTGGGATCAGTACACCGGCACCGCCGGGTCGCGTTCGTGCGACCAGGCGTTGATACCCCCGTGGATGTTCACGGTCTGGGTGAATCCTTGTTGCATCAGGAAATGCACAACCTGCGCACTGCGGGCGCCGTGGTGGCACAGGCAGGCAATCGGGCGGTCGCGGTCCAGCTCGAGGTAGCGGGCAGGCACGCTGCGCATGGGCATGGGGATCAGCTCAAAGCCCTGAGCCGACACGGAAGCGGTTTGCAGCTCCCAGGGCTCGCGCACGTCCAGCACCACAGGGCTTTGCCCTGGTGCAGTTTGCTCTGCTGAAGCCAGCCATTGGTCCAGCTGGCCGGGGTGGATGGACATCATGGTGCGGGGGCTCCAGTTGAAGGGGTTTGCATCGCATCAAAAGCGGAAGCGCGAGGGTTCTGGCATGTTGCGCAGGCGGGGAGTCACGGTGTCCCAGGGCTGGGTGGTGCTGAACGAGGCATCGCCCGTGCGGGTGATGAAAGTCGCGCGCATCATGGGCTCGTCACCCACGATGGCCGCAAGTCGGCCACCGGGCGCCAGCAGGTTGAGCAGGGCCGCTGGCACTTCGGCCACTGAGCCGCTGAGCAGGATGACATTCCAGGGGGCTTCGTTGGCGCAGGCGGCAAAGCCGTTTGCTGCGGCATCGGCCACGCGCACGTCGGCGTTGGTGATGCCGGCTTGTTGCAGGTGGGTTCGGGCCAGGCGGGCAATTCCTTCCTCGATCTCCAGAGACACCACACGTTGTGCCAGGCTGGCCAGCAAGGCCGCCATGTAGCCGCTGCCGGCACCGATTTCAAGCACCTTGTCGGTGGGCTGGATGGCCAGGTCTTGCAACAGGCGGGCCTCAACGCGGGGGGCGAGCATGGCTTGGCCGTCCACTGCAGGCTGTGTCAACGGCAACTCCATGTCGGCGAAAGCCAAGGCTTTGTGGGCCGCGGGCACGAAGTCTTCGCGTTTGACTGTGTTGAGCAATTCGAGCACCTGGGCGTCGAGCACTTCCCAGGGGCGAATCTGCTGTTCGATCATGTTGAATCGGGCTTGGGCGAGGTTGGCGGTAGCGGAACTCATTCTTTATACTCCATGGGGTATGTTAACCGATCTTGGTCCATTTTACTGAGCGCGTGGGGTCTGCTCTTGATCTGACGCAGCTTCCGGGGCCGGCGAAAGCCTCAAAAGGCGCCGGATCGCGTTGGCCAGATCATCCATGTAGCAGTACATCACAGGCACCACCACCAGTGTGAGCACCGAGGAGGTGATCACCCCGCCAATCACGGCCTGGCCCATGGGCGCGCGTTGTTCCGAGCCTTCGGTCAGGGCAAAAGCCAGCGGCACCATGCCAAACACCATGGCCAGCGTGGTCATGAGGATGGGGCGCAAGCGAACTTTGGCGGCAAGCAAGAGCGCGGCCTCGCGGGGCAAAGGCGCCTCGCCGTCGATCCCTCGCCTTGCCCGGATGGCGAAATCGACCAGCAGAATGGCGTTTTTGGTGACCAGACCCATCAGCAACACGATGCCAATCACCGAAAACATGCTCAGGGTGGAGCCAAACATCATGAGGGTGAGCACCACGCCGATCAGGGTGAGGGGCAGCGCAGTCATCAGGGCCAGTGGCTGCAAAAAGCTCTGGAACTGGCTGGCGAGGATCATGTAAATGAAGATGATGGCGAGGGCCAGCGCCGAGATCGCGTAGGCGAACGATTCCTGCATGTTCTTGGCCGAGCCGCCGAACTCGTAGCGGTAACCGGGCGGAAAGCGCATGCCGTCGAGCGCCTGGCGGATGTCGGCCGAGACCTCACCGGCGGAGCGGCCATAAACGTTGGCATTGATCGCCACCTCGCGGTTGAGGTTGCGCCGGTTGATCTGGTTGGGGCCGGTGCCTTCGATCACATCGGCCACCTGAGACAGCCGCACCACGCGGGCCGAACCGTCGGCGGCCGAGCCCACCACAAAGGGCAGACCCAGCAGATCCTGGGTGCGGGTGCGTTGCTCGGGGGCCAGTCGCACGTTGACATCGTAGTTCTCACCATCCTGCGCGCGCCAGTTGCCCACCGTCTGCCCGGCCACCAGGGTGCGCAGGCCATTGGCGATGGCGCTCACGCCCAGTCCCACGTCGGAGGCCACTTCGCGCTTGAGCACCACATCCACCGTGGGTTTGTTGGCCTTGAGGCTGGTGTCCAGGTCGACCAGACCCACGATGGGGCGGATGCGGTCCAGCACTTCAATGCTCAGCCGCTCGAGTTCGGCCAGATCGTCGCCCTGGATCGAGAACTCCACCTGCTTCTGGCCACCGACCGCATCGCGCAAGCCCGCGTGGGTGACCGTGATGCCGGCCACCTTGCGCAGGCGATTGCGCAGCTGGGCCGACATGGCGTCCACGCTGAGCGAACGTTCCTTCCGATCGACCAGGCGCACATACATGCTGGCGTATATGGTGCCCTGCGCGTTGCCGGTGTTGATGGTGGACAGCGTGTACTTCACCTCGGGAAACTCGCGCAACACCGCTTCGACCTCTCGCGTTTTGGCCTCTGTAGCCTGCAGCGAGGAGCCCACGGGCGTGTGGAAATCGACATAGGTTTCGGAAAAGTCGGCCTTGGGCACAAACTCGCTGCCCAAAATCGGCACCAACATCAGGCTGCCCACAAAGGTGGCCAGCGCCAGCAACAGGGTGATCAGCTTGTGCTTCAGCGACCAGCGCAGCGCGCTTTGGTAGGTGTCTGTCAGGTCGTCCTGCATGCGGTCAAACCAGCCCGTGACACGGCCAATGGTCTTGTCGTAGAGCGTGACGGGCGCGGCATGGTGGCCGTGCTTCTCGATCTCGGGATCGTGCCAGATGCTGGACAGCATGGGGTCCAGCGTGAAGCTCACAAACATGGAGATCAGCACCGCCGCCACCATGGTGATGCCGAACTCGTGGAAAAACTTGCCAATGATGCCGCCCATGAACCCGATGGGCAGGAACACCGCCACGATGGACAGGGTCGTCGCCAGCACCGCCAGGCCAATTTCCTGGGTGCCGTCCATCGCTGCGTTGTAGGGTGTCTTGCCCATTTGCACGTGGCGCACGATGTTTTCGCGCACCACGATCGCGTCGTCGATGAGCAGGCCCACCGACAACGTGAGCGCCATGAGCGTGATCATGTTGATCGTGAACCCGAACAGGTTCATGAAAAAGAAGGTGCCGATCAGCGCAATGGGCAGGGTGAGCCCGGTGATCACCGTGGATCGCCAAGAATTGAGGAACAAAAACACGATCAGCACGGTGAGCAGGGCGCCTTCGATCAGGGTTTGGCGCACGTTGTCGACCGACACGCGAATGGGCCGCGAGCCATCTGCGATCTGCTCCAGCCGCACGCCGGGGGCAGCTCGGCGCTCATGGCGCTGAGCGCGGCCTTCAGGCCGTCGGTCACCGCGATGGTGTTCTCGTCTTGCGACTTTTGCACCGCCAGCAGCAGCGTGCGTTCGCCGTTGTACAGCGCCAGGCTCTCCACTTCTTCGGTGGCATCGCTGATGCGCGCCACCTGATCGAGGCGCACCGCATTGCCGCCACGGCGGGCCACGATGATGCGGCCGAAGTCTTGCGGGTTCTTCACCCGCGACAGCACCTGTACCACGCGCTCGCGTGCGCCGCTCTTGAGCGTGCCCACAGGGAGGTCCTGGTTTTCGCTGCGCACAGCCGCAACGATCTGGTCGGCCGTGATGCCCAGTGCTTCCATCGCTGCCGAATCGAGGTCGATGTTGATGCCCCGTCGGGTGCCGCCCACAAGCGAAACAGAGCCCACGCCGCGCACGTTTTCCAGCCGCTTCTTCAGCGTTTGCTCGGCCCAGGTGGTGAGCTCCACGGCCGATGGCGCGGGGCCTTTGCGCGCCGCGCTGGACCGCTCCTGGCAAGCGCGGGCTTCGTCGGGGGGGCTTGAATCACACGAAGGGGAGAGCGTGGGGTCTCTGGGTGTATCTGGAATCACCGCGACCGACCAGATCGAGCGGCTGGCGGGATCGAAGCGCAGGACACGGGGTTCGTTCACTTCATCTCGGAAGGCGGGCTTCAGGATGGCGATTTTCTCCCGCACATCCTCGGCCCCCTTGCGGCCATCAATGTTCAGCTGAAACTCGACGATGACGACCGACTGGCCTTCGTAGCTGCGCGAGCTCAGCGCGTTGACGCCAGCAATGGCATTGACCGCTTCTTCAACCTTTTTCGTCACCTCGGATTCCACGATATCGGGTGAGGCTCCGGGGTATTCGGTGGTGATCACCACCACCGGGAAATCGATGTTGGGGAACTGGTCCACCTTGAGGCGCTGGAACGAAAATACGCCCAGCACCATGAGTGCGAGCATCACCATGGTCGCAAACACGGGGTTGCGCAACGAGACTTGGGTGAACCACATGGCGGGCTGTTCGCTTGTTCAAGGGTTCAGTTGGACGCAGCCGCGCTGCTCGCCGCTGCTCCGGGCAGCTGCACCGCTTCGCCTGCGGGGATCAGGCCGGCCTGCACACGCAGCACCTGATCGCCCAGGCCCAAGCTTGCTGTGCTGGCATTGATGAGCAGCATGGGTTCGTTGTCCAGCGTGCCCTGGCGCTCGAGATTGACTGGAATGTGGGCGATCCTTCCGTCTTTCACCACCTGAAGGTACGGCTGGGGCTTGTCGTTGCGCACCGACGAGAGGGGCACGGCGGGGCCTTTGAGCTGGCCGGTGACGATGGTTCCCTGGGCAAACAGGCCTTGGCGCATCCCGGCACCTGCCGGTAGTTTGAGATACACCAGCACGCTGCGGCTGCCGGCCTGTACCGACGGGTTGATGCGGCTCACGCGGGCTTCGACCGGCGCAGGCAGTCCTTCGATCTGGAGCTGTGCACTTTGCCCGGGCTGAACCGTTGCGGCCTGCGCGGGTGTGATGGCAGCCTCCAGTTCGAACGCCGACAAATCGACCAGTTCGTAGACCCGAGCGTCCACACCCACGCGCTCGCCGTTTTGCACAAGCCGTGTGGCTACTTGCCCCGACAAGGGGGCTTTCAGCGTGGTGTCGGCGAGCGATTTGCGCGCGATCTCCCATGCCGCCAGCGCTGCCTGGTGGTTGGCTTCGGCAACCGCCAGGTTCCCGCTGGAGGTGTCCAGTGCAGTGGCCGAGATAAAACCTTGTTTGACCAGCGACCGGTTGTTGTCTTGAGCCCGGCGCGCAATGCCCACCTGGGCCTGAGCAGCCTGGGCCTGCTGCTCGGTCTGGCGGACGCGGGCTTGTGCTTCGGTGCTGTCAATGCGGGCCAGCACCTCGCCTGCGGTGACCGTTTCGCCCTCGCGCTTGTTCAGACCGGTAATCTCGCCGGCCACTTTGGCCTTGACCACGGCGGTTTGCACCGCTTTGAGCGACCCGGAGATGGGCGTGACCTGGGCGATGTCCAGGCTTTGCACCACGACCAGATCGTTGGCCGAGAGCTGGAAAATCGCTGCCTGTTGCAGGGCCAGGGAGGCTGTCTGGGCAGCGGCTTGCTGGGTTTTTCGCTTGTACAGCGCGCGTGCGACGCCCAACGCCAGTGCGGCCACCAGGGCGGCCAGCAACAACCATTTCAGCCAGGGAGAGCGGGAGGAGGGCATGGGGGTCATCAGCAACAGGTGGAAGAAGGGGCGCCCGGGCGGTGTGTCGTGTCGGGGTGGTACAGCATGCCGCGCAGCAGGAGATCGAGCTGGCAGTCGATAAAACCGATGGGGTCGATTTTCTGGGAGGGGGGTGTGCAGGGTGCCATCGCGTGTTTCCAGGTCACCAGGAAAATCATGGGTGACATCAGGCTGTACACGGCGTATTCCAGATCCAGCTGGCGCAGTTCGCCCCGGTCCATGCCGCGTTTGAGCACCCGTTTGAGCAGATCGTGCGCTGGGCCTATCACTTCTTGTTGGTAAAACGAGGCGATTTCGGGGAACAGACCCGCCTCGCTCATGACCAGCTTGGTGATGCCCGAGGCCTGCGTCATGCCAATGCGCTCCCACCAGGCGTGCAGGCAATAGCGGATCAAGGCCTCGCTGTCGCCATCGAACGCATCCAGCTCTTGCTCCCATTCGGCAAAGCGGCCCGAGATGGTTTCCCGGACCACGGCCTTGAACAGCTCTTCCTTGCTGGGGAAATACAGGAAGAGGGTGCCCTTGGAAACACCCGCGCGCGCCGCGACTTCCTCGACGCGGGTGGCGGCGAAGCCTTTTTCGACAAAAATGGTCAGGGCCGCGTCCAGCAATTCGCCTGGACGCGCCTCTTTGCGCCGTTCGCGCTTGGTGGGGGAAGAAGATGGCGGCATGTTAGTGACTGACTGGTCAGTAATGTAAGCCAGTGGATGGACCAACGTCAATCGCCAGCAGGCGCAGAGAGCGGGCGCACCGCCAGACGGTAACGTCCGTGCAGCGGCCGTGCCCGACCAGTTGCCGTTTTCAGCCCAGTTTGATACCGATCTGTGTGATGCGCTGCCCGTCCATGGCGCGCACGCTCAGCTCGGCCGCGCCCAGCGAGGCACTGTCGCCCACCACGGGCGGGCGTTGCAGCTCTTCGCACAACCAGGTGGCGGCACTCTGATCCGATTCCGCGGGCACCGGCAGGCCGTAAAAGCTGCACAAGTCGAGCAACGACGTGTCGCCCGCAATCATGAAGTCACCAAAGACCTCGCGCGCCTCGGCGGTATCGTCCAGGTCGGGCAAGGCCACACCCAGTTTGCGTGCGCTCCAGGCAATGGTGGAGCCCTGAAGCAGGAGCGAGGTGATCACAACCACGAAAGCCACGTTGAAAAATGTGTGCGCCCCGGCCACACCCGCCATCACGGGGAACACGGCCAACACAATGGGCACCGCGCCGCGCAGTCCCACCCATGAAACAAACGCCATTTCCTGGCGTGAGAACCGCATGGGCGCCAGACACAACCACACCGAAATGGGCCGAGCCACCAGCATCAGCACCATGGACACCCCGAGCGCTGGCCACAGCGTGCGCAGCAGCTCGCTGGGCGTGACCAGCAGGCCCAGCAACAAAAACATGCTCGCTTGAGACAGCCAGGCATAGCCATCCATGGCCGAGAGCGCGGGGCGCACCTGGCGCCGGGCCCGGTTGCCTGCTATCAGGCCCATGGCGTACACCGCCAGAAATCCCGAGCCGCCAAGCCAAGTGGTGGCCGCGTACACCGCCAGTCCACCCGACACGATCAGCAAAGCCCGGATGCCACCGCCGCCGTCGGGACCGCGCCCGAGCCGCGTCAGCAGCCATGCCAGACCAAAGCCGCAGGACAGCCCCAGCGCGGCACCCCAACCCAGCTGGTGCAGCATGGCGATCAGCAGCGCGGCGCCGTCGATATCCGGACCGGCCAAGGGAGCGGCAGATGCCGCCAGGGCGATGCTGATGAGGCTCAATGTGAGAAACACTGCCATCGGGTCGTTCATCCCCGACTCGATTTCCAGCGTGGCGGCCACCCGTTCGTTGAGCTGCACGCCTGACGTTTTCAGCAGGGAAAACACGGCGGCGGCATCGGTGGAGCCCACGATGGCTCCCACCAACAGCGACAGCGGCCAGCTCAGCGCCAGCAAAAAGTGCGCGGCCACTGCCGTGATGCCGGTGCACACCACCACCCCCAGGGTGGCGAGCCAGAGGGCCGGCTTCAGGCCCGTTCGAAAGGTTTTGAACTCGGTGCGCAAGCCGCCGTCCAGCAAGATCACCGCCAGCGCCACGTTGCCCACCCAGAAACTGAGCTTGAAATCGTTGAACACCAGGCCCCCGGGGCCGTCCACACCCGCCAGCGTTCCAACAATCAGAAAAACCAGCAGAAAGGAAAAACCGGCGCGCGCAGAGAAGACGCCAGCGAGCACGCTAAAGAACACCAGCGCAGCAGAGGCCAGCAAGGGCAGGGTGAGGAAATCGAGTGAGAGCGCCATCATGATGGGGTGACGCTATCAGAAAAAAATAGCAAAGGGCGTTTGGCCCTGCAGCGCCTTCGCGAGCGCTGGATTCCAGCGACAGGCGAACGGCACCCGGTTCGGTCAACCGTGGGTTTTGCAGAAGCT
Organism: Hydrogenophaga sp. PAMC20947; assembly: GCF_004795855.1. NCBI lineage: Bacteria > Pseudomonadati > Pseudomonadota > Betaproteobacteria > Burkholderiales > Comamonadaceae > Hydrogenophaga > Hydrogenophaga sp. PAMC20947. The sequence goes on along the minus strand of NZ_CP039252.1, from coordinate 2,310,318 downwards.
TGACCATCCGGGCTCCTGGGCAAGTGCCAACTGGGGTAGTGAAAAGGCCTTTGTCTGTGCAAAAATCCGCCTACCTGTTGTGAAGCCCGTTCCGCTCGCCCAGTTTTCCGGCTGCTTTACCGAGATGCCATTGGGGGAGCGTTCCGCAATGAAACCCATCAACACGAAGATGCAGTTCAAAGCCCAACTGCTTCGCCCCGAGCGATCCGGCAGTGACACGCCATGGGCGTTCGTCGTTTTGCCCAGGAGCGCGAGTGCCATCCTTCCGAGGCGGGGGCGGACGACGGTGGAGGGCACGCTCAACGGCCATGGTTTCCTCGCAACCCTGGAGCCCGATGGCCAATTGAGCCATTGGCTGCACATCAATCAGGCCCTGCTTGAAGCTGCAAGCGTTGAGGCGGGCGATCTGGTCACGTTTGAGATTTCACCTGTCGTGCAAGAACCAGAACCAGAGACGCCCGCTGATCTGCTTGAAGCGCTCCTGGCTGCCCCCAAGGCCAGAGCCGTCTGGGATGACACCACGACCCTCGCGCGCCTGGACTGGGTTCACTGGATCACGTCCGCCAAACAAGCCAAGACCCGCGCGCATCGGGTTGGAAGCGCCTGTGACATGCTGGCTTCCGGCAAGCGTCGCGTGTGCTGCTTCGATCCCTCCGGTTTCTACAGCAAGGCGCTCAGTGCGCCCAAGGCCGCAGAATGAGCGGTCTGCCGTAGTGAGGGCATCACACAGGGTCTTATCATTTGTACAGAGCGGGTAGCACACAGCTTCCCGAAACCGTTTCCTGCATCACCCGCACACTGCTGCGTTTTATGAGCTTTCAATGACCCATTTGCCTCCTTGCCCCCAGTGCCAATCGACCTTGACCTACGAAGACGGCGCCATGCTGGTTTGTCCCGAATGCGCTCACGAGTGGTCGCCCGCCGCCGCGGTCGAAGGGGATGCGACGCCGGAGAGCTCCGCGCTGATCGTGAAAGATGCCCACGGCGCGCTGCTGGCCGATGGCGATGCCGTGGTGCTGGTCAAAGACTTGAAGATCAAAGGCTCGTCTTCGGTCGCTAAGGTGGGCACCAAGGTCAAAGGCATACGCCTGGTCGAAGGCGATCACAACATCGATTGCAAGATTGCTGGTTTTGGCGCGATGCAGTTGAAGTCGGAGTTCGTGAAGAAGGCTTGAGCTTTTGCAGCGCCATGCTGATTCAACCTTTTTTTCGCGATGCCCGATGGCCCATCGCCTCGCGGTTCCGCAGCCTTCACAGGGCAAGGCGCAGGGGCTTTCATTTGCTCAACGCCCTTGGGCTGAGGGGAACCCAGGCTCTGGAAGCGGAATACACGCTGACGGATCGCCTTGCTGGTGACCATGGCCGTGGCGCTGATGGGTGGTGCTGTTCTGAAGGGGTGGCAAGACGATGAGTCCATGTTGATCGACCTCGCCCGCGCCTGTTTCGCCTCTTGCCGAAATCCATCGCTTCGCAAGGCTTTGACATGATTGGGCTGCTACAGGCGCAGGAAGCCGAGGTCGGTCCAGCAGTTTGAAGTCGGCTTGTTTTGCGTTCTCCCATAAGCCCACAGTTGAAGAACCCACACCCTGCACATCGCCTCCTGTGGCCCTCAATGCAAGACTTGATCCCCAAAGCTCCCGTCGCTGACGCTCCGCTGCAACGGAGACGTTGTATGACGGTATGTCTGACGTGCTCTCCACGACTCATGGAGCGGCCTTTTGCCAGGCCATGGCGGGCACCACCGGGCGAGCCATACAGGTGTCACGATGCGCAGGTGCCCTGCGCTGTGGAAGTGGCCCATCTTGTACAGTCGCCCACTTGAAGAACCTCGCTCCCAACCCCCACCATCCCTACGCGGTCCCCAATGCGGTGCCCGCGTTGCTGGCCATCTTTTTGGCGGTGTTCCTGAGTGCGCTGGACACCGCCATCGCCAACACCGCCTTGCCTGCCATCAGCGCCGACTTGCGCGCTGGCGCTGCCGCCTCGGTTTGGGTGGTCAATGCCTACCAATTGGCGGTGGTGGCGGTTTTGTTGCCCTTTGCCGCCTTGGGTGACTTTTGGGGGCCGCGCCGGGTTTTCTTGATGGGTCTGGTTGTGTTCACGGTGGGCTCACTGGGTTGCGCGCTGTCAACTTCATTGCCTGCACTATCGCTGGCGCGTGTGGTTCAAGGCGTTGGCGCTGGCGGCATCATGGCCGTGAATCTGGCGCTGGTCCGGTTGATTTTTGCGCCCGGCCAGCTGGGTCGTGGCGTGGGTTTGAATGCTTTTGTGGTGGGGCTCGGGTTCAGTTTGGGGCCCACGGTGGCGTCGTTGGTTTTGTCCGTGGTCTCTTGGCCCTGGCTTTTTGGCATCAATGTGCCGCTGGGCATTCTGGGCTGGGTGCTGGGCCGCAGAGCCATTCCGCACAGCCCTGCGCACAGCGCCAGCCACCGCTTTGATCCCGCCATGGCGGTGCTGGCCGGACTTACCTTTGCGGGCTTCACATTGGCCATTTCCCTGGCCGGCCAAAGAGCGTCTTTGGCCCTTGTGTTGTCTGCCGTTTCGGTGTGCTTGGTGTGTGGAGTGGCGCTGCTGCGGCGGCAATCTGGCCACCCTGCGCCCATGTTGCCTGTGGATCTGTTGGCGCGCCCCCTGTTCAGCTTGTCGGTGTTGACATCGATTTGCTCGTTTGCCACCCAGGGGCTGGCTTTTGTGTCGCTGCCGTTTTACTTTGAAACTGTGTTGCACCGCGACCCCATTCAAACAGGGTTTTTGATGTCGTCTTGGGCTGTGGTGGTGGCGGGCATTGCCCCGTTTGCAGGGCGCTGGTCTGACCGCTACGCGCCAGCCACCATGGGCGGTGTGGGCATGGCCATTTTGAGCCTGGGCATGGTCTCCCTTGCGCTCATGCCGGCCGATGCGTCGGTGACGGGCATTGTGCTGCGCATGGCTGTGTGCGGCCTGGGGTTTGGCCTGTTTCAATCACCCAACTTGAGAGCCATCATGTCCAGCGCGCCCGGCGAGCGCGCCGGCGGCGCCAGCGGCATGGTGGCTTTGTCGAGGCTCACCGGTCAAACCGGCGGCGCAGCGATGGTGGCCTTGTGTCTGAGCTTGGGCGGCACCAGCGGTGCGGGCTGGGCGCTGAGCCTTGGCGCAGCGACCGCTGCCCTTGCTGCCGCTTTCAGTGCCAGTCGCTTGTGGGCCAAATGAAGCGTGGGGTCAGGCATCGGGGCAGTTGCTGACTTGTCCTGACCATTTGCCTCCCTATGCGTTTCGACGGGCTAAATGCACCGGTAGATATTCGGCCCCCATTCGAGGGCGAAAAAGTGGCCGCCTCGCCAAATTTTTCGCGCTGTTGCCGACGCGAGCTTGGAGAGCTTTGACGCCCAGAACGCTCCGCAATATCCACCGGATGCCGCAGGCTTTGAGGAATACGTTATCTTCGGCGATCTCTCGTCCCTCCAGTCTGGCGACTGGCAAGGCGTTAAACGGTGGGGCGAGAACGAACCCAATAACTCAGGAGACAAAACATGTTCAATCACATCATGATCGGTGCCAACGATATCGAGCGCTCGAAGCGGTTCTATGACGCGGCACTGGGGGTGCTCGGTGTGGGCGAGCCGCTGCGCAACGTGGCCAACAGCGGCCACACCCGGCTCTTTTACCGCCACGATGGCGGAACGTTTTGCATCAGCGAGCCCATCAATGGTGAGTCGGCAACCTCTGCCAACGGCGGCACCATTGGTTTCAAGTGCACTTCGCCCGAGCAGGTGAAGTCGTTTCACGATGTGGCTGTGGCGCATGGTGGCACCTCGATTGAGGACGCTCCTGGTCTGCGCGATGGCGCCATGGGTGCGCTGTACCTGTCTTATGTGCGCGATCCTGACGGCAACAAGCTGTGTGCGCTGTACCGACCTTAAGAGCTTGGGCGCCTGCGCGAGTATTCAGCCGGTCGGTCGGTTGCAAGAGCCGCCTGGGCCTTTGCTCCCATCGCCGCAACATCAAAGCAAGAAGGGCTGCCCATGGCAGCCCTTCTTGCTGGTGATCGCAAACGCGATCAGTTCGAAAACGCCGCAATCCCGGTGATCGCGCGCCCGAGAATGAGCGCGTGCACATCGTGCGTGCCTTCGTAGGTGTTGACCACTTCCAGGTTCACCAAATGGCGGGCCACGCCGAACTCGTCGCTGATCCCGTTGCCGCCCATCATGTCGCGCGCCATGCGGGCGATGTCCAGCGATTTGCCGCAGCTGTTGCGCTTCAAGATGCTGGTGATCTCGACGGCGGCGGTGCCTTCGTCTTTCATGCGACCCAGGCGCAGGCAGCCTTGCAGGCCGAGGCTGATTTCGGTCAGCATGTCGGCCAGCTTCTTCTGGATCAGCTGGTTGGCGGCCAGGGGGCGGCCGAACTGCTGGCGGTCCATCACGTATTGACGAGCGCGGAAGTAGCAATCTTCGGCGGCGCCGAGCGCACCCCAGGCGATGCCGTAGCGCGCGCTGTTGAGGCAGGTGAAGGGGCCTTTGAGGCCGCGCACGTCGGGGAAGGCGTTTTCTTCAGGGCAGAACACTTCGTCCATCACGATTTCGCCGGTGATCGACGCGCGCAGGCCCACTTTGCTGTGGATGGCCGGGGCGCTCAGGCCCTTGGCGCCTTTGTCCAGAATGAAGCCGCGGATCTGGCCGCCTTCGTCTTTGGCCCAGACCACGAACACATCCGCAATCGGGCTGTTGGTGATCCACATCTTGGAGCCGCTCAAGGAGTAGCCGCCATCGACCTTCTTGGCGCGGGTGACCATGGAGCCGGGGTCGGAGCCGTGGTTGGGCTCGGTCAGACCGAAGCAGCCGATCCACTCGCCGGTGGCGAGCTTGGGCAGGTACTTCTGCTTTTGCGCTTCGGTGCCGAATTCGTTGATCGGCACCATGACCAGCGAGCTTTGCACGCTCATCATGGAGCGGTAACCCGAATCCACGCGCTCCACTTCGCGGGCCACCAGCCCGTAGCAAACGTAGTTCAGGCCGCTGCCGCCGTATTGCTCGGGAATGGTGGGACCGAGCAAGCCGAGCGCGCCCATCTCACGAAAGATGGCCACATCGGTCTTCTCGTGGCGGAAAGCCTCGGTCACCCGGGGCAGCAGTTTTTCCTGGCAGTAGGCGCGGGCCGCGTCTTGCACCTGGCGCTCGTCGTCGGTGAGCTGGGAGGCGAGATGAAAAGGGTCTTCCCAGCTGAAGCTGGCTTTGGATGAACTGGCCATGGTGAGGTCTCCGGAGCGTTGTGATCAAGAAAGGTTGAGGTTGATTGTCCGCGCTTGATGAATAGCTGTCTAATATTGATTGCCGATTCATCAATATAAAATTTGTATCGATGCAGGGCGCTGTACCCAACCGACCAGAGGCGTGCCCAACGCCTTTGCTTCTACCGCTTTTTAGATAGCCCCATGGAATTCCGACATCTGCGTTGTTTTACGGTCTTGGCCGAAGAGCTGCACTTCGGCCGCGCTGCCCAGCGCATGTCCATGACGCAGCCGCCGCTTTCGCTCAACATCCAGCAGCTGGAGGCTTCCGTGGGCGCGCGGCTGTTTGAACGCAACAGCCGAGGCGTGAGCCTCACTGCCGCGGGAGAGGCTTTCTTGCCCAAGGCGGTGGCGCTGCTGGAGCAGGCGGCTCAGGCAGCGCGCGAGGCCCGCGATGTGGGCCAGGGTCTGGCCGGGCAGCTGCAAATCGGCTTTGCGGGCACGGTACTGTACCGCGGCTTGCCGCAGATGCTGAGGAACTTTGCAGCCGGCCACCCCCGCTTGCGGCTGATGTTGCGCGAACTCAGCTCAGCCGAACAGCTTGCCGATCTGGTGCGCGACCGGCTGGATCTGGGCTTTGTGCACACCACGCGGGTACCGGCTGGCTTTTCTCAGATTCTGGTGTCGAGCCAGCCGTTTGTGGCCTGTTTGCCGGTGAACCATGCCCAGGCGAAAAGCAAGTCTCTGACGCTGGAGAGTCTGCGCGGCGATCCCTTTGCCATCGTGATGCGCGCTGTTTCGCCCGATTACCACGACCGCATTCTTTCGGCGTGCGGCGACGCGGGTTTTGAGCCGGTGCTGGGTTACGAGCTGCGCCATTGGCTCAGCGTGGTGTCGGTGATCGCGCAGGGGCTGGGTGTGGGCCTGGTGCCGGCTGCTTTGCAGCAAGCGGGCTTGCCGGGCGTGGCGTTCGTGCCCCTGGCGCGCCCGCTCTCGCCCTACGACACGCATTGCCTGTGGCGCACCGAGCGCGACCAGTCTGCCCTGGGGGCATTTCTGGCCACAGTGCGAGGGGCGGCCAAACCGGTGCACCATAGCGCCCTGACTTCCAAAGGAGAAAAACCATGAGCAATCCAACCAACAACACGCAAACCCTCGTTCTGGGCGGCGGCTGCTTCTGGTGCACCGAGAGCGTTTACAAAAACGTCAAAGGCGTGACCGATGTCGAATCGGGTTACAGCAACGGCCAGGAAACCGCGCCCAGCTACGAAATGGTGTGCACCGGGCGCACGGGTTGCAACGAGGTGGTGAAACTCGAATACGACCCAGCCCAGATCAGCACCCGCGAGATCCTGGAAATCTTCTTCGTGGTGCACGACGCCACCACGCTCAACCGCCAGGGCAACGACACCGGCACGCAATACCGCAGCGGCATCTACTTCACCAGCCCTGAGCAGCAGCAAACCGCCCAGGCATTGATCGACGAGCTCACCAAAGACGACGCCTTTGGCAGTCCCATCGTGACCGAGTTGCTGCCGCTGGCCCACTATTTTCCGGCCGAGGAGTACCACCAGGACTTCTTTGAGCGCAACCCGAACCAGGGTTATTGCATGGCCGTGGCCGCGCCCAAGGTGGCGAAGTTTCGCAAGACGTTTGCGCGGTTGGCGAAGTAAGTGGCTTGGTGATTTCTCAGGCCTCTTGAAAAGGACGGTTGAACTTGCTTGAACCAACGAAAAGTGCATTGTTCATGCCTGTGCGGTTAACGTGGGCGTGATGAACGGAATGCGCATTGAACCGGAGACCTGGCTCAGGTTTGGTTTTGATAGTCTGAGGAGGCATGCTTGGAAATAACCTGGTCAAACACGCTCGATGACATTGACTGGAGCGAGCTCGAGGCGCTCTACAGAGCTGCGCCGCTCGGGAACAAGAACGCCATCGATCTAAAGACGGTTTTCACCAATAGCCGTTTTTGCTGTTTCGCTCTGGAGGGCGATCGAATCGCTGGTGCGGGAAGGGCTCTTGCCGACGGTGTCGATTGCGCTTACCTCTGCGACGTGGCGGTAGTGCCTCAGTTTCAGGGCACAGGCCTTGGCAAAGAGATTGTCAACCGGTTGGTGGCTTCTGCTGAGGGGCACAAGAAGATCATTCTTTATGCTGTGCCGGGCAAAGAGCCGTTCTATCGAAAATTCGGGTTCAGGCGCATGTTGACCGCGATGGCGATTTTCGAGAGCGCTGGGCAAGCGGTCGAACGCGGTTACGTCGAAGATGTCTGACATGCAATCTCTCGTTTTCGTCTACGGAACCCTGAAAGAAGGCTTTCCCAATTTCCCGTACAACCCTGGCCGCCGCGTGGCGGGCACCTACCGAACGCGGCAACCATTTCCGTTTTACGTCGTCCAGCTGTCCGACGAAGACAGAGCGCCCTGGCTCATGAACAACCCAGGGCAGGGCATTCAGGTGTCGGGCCAGGTGTTTGAGGTAGATGCAGCCACTTTGCAGGCCATGGACGTGTTCGAAGAGGTGGGCCTGCCCACGGGCTATGTGCGGGTTGAGCTGGAGTTGGAGCCTGTCGATCAAGCCGGCGCCATGTTGCGCGCCCACGTTTACATGAAAGAAGAACACCAGATGGTTGAGTGTCTCGTCATCGAGGGGCCTTTTGCGGAATACACGCCGGAGCTGGCTGTGGGTTACAGGCTGGAGCAGTAATAGCGCCCAGGCGTCGGGGGAGGCATGAAAAATGCTTCAACTCAAGCCACCCGATTTTGGGTTGATTTGGTGCCATCAGCGCCCATGGCCGACACCCTCTCTTTCCAGCCAAGAAGCGCTCATGCGCCATGAAAGGACCAACATGGAAACCGTCTTCCTGCCATTGCAAATGGCTCCGGCCAACCTGAACCAGCCGATCTTGCCCAACTGGTCGTTCAACCTGTTCAACGTGAACATGGGCGCCTCTTCAAACGCGGCGATCGAGCAGGAAGCCTTGCAAACGGTCGGCAGCTACGGCAAGCAGATTGGGCACATGGCCGAAGCGCTGGAGATCATCATCGGCAAGCTCCACCTGCTCGACAGCAGCGATCTTTCGCCGTCCGAGAAAGACGCGTTGCGCATTTTCCTCGGCGACATTTCGGCCGTCCGGAAGATCAAGCGTTCACACGCGTAGGCTTTTCTAGCGTGCGTCGACGATGGCTCGACGGGGTCGGGTGAGCCTTGGCCACAACACAATCACCGCCAGACCGGCCAAGACCAAAGCGCCCGCCCCCAGCTTCCATGGTTGCATCGGTTCGCCCAAAGCCAGAGCCGAAGCGCTCATGCCAAACACGGGCACGAGCAGGGCCATGGGGGTGACGACGGCGGCAGGGTGGCGCGAGAGCAGCCAGTTCCAGACGCCGAAACCAAACAGCGAATTGCCCACGGCCTGCCAGGCGACGCTGGCCCAGGTGAGGGCGCTGGCTTGCTGCAACAGGTGCCACATGCTTGCTGGGGGACCTTCAAAGAGCCACGACAGCGCAAACAGCGGTGGCACAGCAAAGATGCTGCTCCAGACCACGAAATGCAGCATATTCACGCGCCCGATGGACTTCACCACCAGGTTGGCGCAGGCCCAGAAAAAGCCGGCCATCAGCACCAGGGCGACGCCCAGCAGGGTGACGGTGGCGTTCAGGTGCGCGCCGATCACGCCCAGGCCAGCCACGGCCAACAGCAAGCCGGTGATCTGGTAACCGCGCACTTTCTCGCCCATGAAATACAGCGACAAGCCGATGGTGAAAAACACCTGCAACTGCACCACCAGCGACGCCAGGCCGGGTGAAATGTCGCTGCGAATGGCCAGAAAGAGCAAGCCGAATTGGCCCACGCCCAACAACATGCCGAAGGCCGCCATCTTGTGCCAGGGGGCCTTGGGCCTCGGAATGAAGAGCAGCCAGGGCAGGGCTGAAAAGGTGAAGCGCAGCGTGGCAAACAGGAAAGGCGGCAAACCGTCCAGCCCCCAGCGGATGACCACAAAATTGGTGCCCCAGACAAACACGACAGCGAGGGCGAGGAGCAGGTGGTTGAAGGGCAAGCGTGCTCCAGCGTGGATCGGGGTGGGGTGGCCAGTGTAGCCATGGCCACCCCGCAGCGCCCATGGACGGTCAATAGCCCGGAATGGCCTTTGTCAGCGCCACGGTGTTGTGGCGCATCATGCTCAGGTAGTCCGGGGCTGCGCCGGCGGGTGCAGACAGCGAGTCAGAAAATAGCTCACCTGCAGGTTTGACACCGGTCTCTCGCCCGATCTGTGCGATCAGCCGCGGGTCGGAAATGCTTTCCACAAACAAGGCCTTGATCTTTTCCTTTTTGATCTGGCGGACCAGTTGGGCCACACCTTTGGCCGACGCTTCGCTGTCCGTGTTCACGCCTTGTGGCGCCAGAAACTTCACGCCGTAGGCTTGGGCGTAGTAGCCAAAAGCGTCGTGCGAGGTAATGACCTTGCGTTGCGCCACGGGAATGGCCTTCCACTGGGCGCGGATGTCGGAGTCCAGTGCCTGGAGTTCGGCCCGGTAGCGCAGGGCATTGCGCTGGTACAGCTCGCAGCCGGCGGGGTCGGCTTCACACAGGCCTTTGGCGATGTTGCCCACGTAGACCATCACGTTGGGCACACTTTGCCAGGCGTGGGGGTCAGCGTCTTCGTGATGGCCGTGGTCTGAGTGGCCGTTTTTCTCCTTCTCGTGGTCTTCTTGCTCGTCATGGTCGTCTCCCTCGATGGGTTCAATACCCCGGCTGGTGATCACATGGCGGCCCTTGTAGCTGGCGGTGTTGAGCAGGCGCTCCATCCACCCTTCAAAGCCCAAGCCGTTGGAAAACAGGATGTCGGCCTGCCCTACCAACTTGGCTTGGGTGGGCGTGGGCTGGAATACATGGGCATCGGCGCCAGGTCCCACCAGCACATCCACCGCGACACGCTCTCCCCCGACCTGTCTGACCAGGTCGCCGAGGATGCTGAAACTGGCCACGGCCCGGGCGGGCGTGGTGGTCTGCGCCAGCGTCAACGAAGGCAGCAGGGTGAGCGAGACCAGGCCGATGAGGGCGTTCAGGGCATGGCGGCGGTGGGAGCGAAGGGCAGGGTGGTGCATACAGTTTCCTGGGTTAAAAAGCGAAAATCAGGCTTTCAGGTGTGTCTGCGCGGCGCGTTGCTGGCGCAGTAAGCCGTTGGGGGCCAAGAACAGGGAGAGCAGGTAAACCAGGCCCAGGCTCAACACAATCACGGGGCTGGTGGGCCAGTCGGCGTGGTACGAAATCAACAGGCCGCCGGCGCTGGCCAGCAGGGCAAGGCCGGTGGCGATGAGCAACATGGGACCGATGCGGCGCACCCAGAACCGCGCGCTCGCGGCGGGCAAGACCATGATGCCCACGGCCATCAAAGTGCCCAGCGCATGAAAACCAGCCACCAGGTTGATGACCAGCAGGCCCAGAAACCCGTAGTGCGCCACCGGGCTCCAGCGGCTGACCTGGCGCAGAAATCCAGGGTCCAGGCATTCCAGCATCAACGGGCGGCGGATGATGAACAGGGTCAGCAGCGTCACCGCGGTGATGCTCCACAGCAGTGTGAGCGCCGGTCCGTCCAGTGCCAGCACGGTGCCAAACAGCACATGCAGCAGATCCACGTTGTTGCCACGCACCGACACGATGAGTACGCCCAGCGCCAGCGAGAGCAGGTAGAAAGCGGCGAGCGAGGTGTCTTCCCGGATGAGGGTGTTGCGCGCCACCAGGCCAGAGCCCACCGCCACGGTCAGGCCGGCGATGATGCCGCCCACCGTCATGGCCATGAGCGAGAGGCCAAACATCAGGTACCCGATCGCCGCGCCGGGCAGGATGGCGTGGGCCATGGCATCGCCGGTCAGGCTCATGCGCCGCAACATCAGGAATACGCCCACTGGCGCGGCGCTGAGCGAGAGCGCCAGGCAGCCCAGCAGTGCCTGGCGCATGAAGGCGAATTCGATGAAGGGGCCGATGAGCAGGGTGTTGTCGTTCATGGCGTGGCCTTGGCAAACGCCGCGTTGTGCTGCACCGATTCGTCGGTGTGATCGTGGTGGTGGGTGCCTTCGGGCGCGCACTCGGGTGCCCCGTCGTCGAGCGGTTCGCGCATGGCGGTCGCGTTTGCCCAGTTCGCCTCGGTCAGCACCTGTTCGGTGGGGCCGTACGCGACCGGCTCCCGCGCCAGCAACAGCGTCAGGGGGAAATGCGCGCGTACCTGGGCCAGATCGTGCGACACCGCCACCACCGTCTTGCCGGCCTCATGCCACTGGTGCAGCAACCCAAGCAGGTCGGCGGTGGTGCGCTGGTCGACGGCGGAAAAGGGTTCGTCGAGCAACACCACCGGCGCGTCTTGCAGGATCAGCCGCGCGAACCGGGCGCGCTGCAGTTGGCCGCCGGACAAGGTGTCGAGCCCGCGCCGCTCAAACCCGGCCAGGCCCACGGCGGCCAGGGCCTGATCACAGCGCTGCGTTAGCTCGGCGGTGAAGCGCCCCAGTGCGCCCATGCGGTGCCACAACCCCATGGCCACCATGCCTCGCACATCAATCGGAAAGCTGCTGTCGAGCTCGCTGTGCTGTGGCAACCACGCCACGCGCTGCGGTGGCGCCAAGCCTTCGATCGTGCCGCTGAGCGGCCGCATGGTGCCTGCGAGCGCCTTGATCAAGGTGCTTTTGCCCGCACCGTTGGGACCCACAACGGCCAGCAGCGAGCCCGGCTCGATGCGCACACTCAGGTGGTGCACGGCAGGGTGGCGCTCGTAGCCCAAGGTGAGGTCCTGCAAGACGACGGTGGGTGCGTTGAAGCGGGCGGCGGGGGAAGGGTGGGGCACGGGTCGGCAGTACACTGTTGCAACTCAATTGCGATAGTGTTGATCTTAATGCAACTTTGTTGCGATAATGAAAGCATGCCCATGGTGACCCGCAAACCCAAAGAATCCGTGCCTGTGCCGCAGGCCATCCAGACACGGCTGGAGGCAGGAGGCCTGCGCCGCACCCTGGCCACCCGGGCGGTGGTGGGGCTGTTTGTGGCGAGCCCCCAACGCAGCCTGAACCATGCGCAGGCCCTCTCGCTGTTGACGGCCCGGGGGCTCGACATCAACCGCGTGACGCTGTACCGCCTGCTGGAGCGGCTGGCGGCCTGTGGGGTGCTTGCCCGTTTCTCCGATGACACCGCGCGCACCTGGCGCTTTCGCCTGGCCGATCTCCATGAAGCCGAGGTGGGCGGCGGTGCGCCGAGCTTTGAATGCGATGCCTGCCACCAGCAGTTCCGCTTGCCCAACGCAGAGGCGTCCACTCAGGCCGCCGCCGCTCGCTTCTACCAAGTCTTGGCCGAGCTGGGTCACCATGGCGTGCGCATGGATGTGGCGATCCACGGCACCTGCGCCGGTTGCACACCAGCGCAGCTCGAAGAGGCTCGCCGGTGATCGAGACCCGGGCGTTGCGCCATGTCTACGCGGGTGGCGCCGCCATCGGTTTTGCCGATGTGCAGGTGCCTCAGGGCGGCGCGCTTTTGTTGCGCGGTCCATCGGGCAGCGGCAAATCCACCTGGCTGGCCTTGGCGGCAGGGCTGCTCACAGCTGGTGAAGGTTCAATACTTGTTGCCGGCCAGTCGGTTGCAGCGCTGCGGGGTGGCGAGCGCGACCGCTGGCGTGCTCGGTGCATCGGGTTCTTGCCACAAAAACTGTGGTTGAGCGAGGCGCTGACCGTGACCGACAACCTGGGGCTGGTCTACTTTGCAAGCGGTCAACCGGTGGATCGCGCGGCCATCGCCGATGTGCTCGCCGCGCTGGACATCACGGCGCTGGCCCGCCGAAAACCCGCCCAGTTGTCAGGTGGGCAGGCCCAGCGTGTGGCATTGGGCAGGGCCATGCTGTTGCGTCCGCAGGTCTTGCTGGTGGACGAGCCCACTGCGAGCCTGGACGACGCGGCTTGTGGCCGGGCGCTGGCCTTGTTGCGCGACAGCGCGGAACAGGCGCAGGCGACCTTGGTGATTGCCACGCACGATGCGCGGGTCGAGCGCGCTTTACCGCAGGCCCAGACGTTGCTGTTGGGTGCGGTGCGGGATGCAGCCCGGTGAACACGTTGAAGCTTTCATGGCAGTACCTTTGGGCCCGCCCGCTGACCACCTCGCTCAATCTCCTCCTGCTCACGCTGGGTCTCGCGGCCATGGCGGTGGTTTTGATCGCGCAAGACCAGCTCGACCGAGCATTCGAGCGCGATCTGCGCGGCATCGATGCGGTTGTGGGGGCCAAAGGGAGTCCTTTGCAATTGATTCTGTCCGGCGTGTTTCACATCGATGCACCCACGGGCAATATCTCGCTCGACGATCTCCAATCGCTGCAGGCCAACCCCCAGGTGGCCCAGGCGATTCCTCTCAGCATGGGTGACAACCTGCAGGGTTTTCGCATCATCGGCACCACCCCCGATTACCCGGCGCACTACGGCGCCACCTTGGCTCAAGGCCATTGGTGGACCCAGCCCATGGAGGCGGTCATGGGTGCACATGCGGCGAGAACCCTGGGGCTGACGACAGGCCAGGGCTTTGTTGGCGCGCACGGACTGGGCAACGGCGGGGCGGTCCACGGCGATTCCCGCTACATGACCACGGGTGTGCTCGCGCCCTGTGGCTGTGTGCTCGACCGTTTGGTGCTGACCGCAACCGAGTCCGCCTGGCAAGTGCACGACGACATGCATGCCACGGACGACATGGACGACGAAGACCTCGCAGCCATTGCCGCCGACCGCGAAGTGACCGTGGCCTTGATTCGCTACAAGAGTCCGTTGGCGACCCTGAGTTTTCCGCGCTTCATCAACGGCACCACCGCCATGCAGGCGGCGTCGCCCGCGCTGGAAGTGGCGCGTTTGATGAACCTTTTCAGTGTGGGGGCTCAGGTGCTTCAGGGTCTGGGCGCGGTGTTGCTTGGCGTGGCGGGCTTGTCGGTGTTCATCGCCTTGTGGAATGCGGTGCGCGAGCGCCGGGCGGATTTGGCGATGCTGCGCATGCTGGGGGCTTCCCCGCGCAAGGTCGGTGCGCTGCTGCTGTGTGAATCGTTGTGGCTGGCGGCGCTGGCCTGCGTTTTGGGCTTGCTGGCGGCACACGGTTCGATGGCCATGGTGGGTGCGATGGCCATGTCCGAGCAATCGCTTTCGATTGAAGGCTGGCGGTGGGTTCCCTATGAAGCAGGGATACCGCTGATGGCCTTTGGGGTGGCGGTGATCGCGGCGCTGGTGCCGTCGATCAGCGCTTATCGGGTCGACGTGACCCATTTGTTGAACGCAAGGTCTTGAAATGGAACTGATGAAGAAATCGATTGGGGTGCTTTTTTCCTCCGCGCTGGTGTGCACATCGGCTCTGGCCCAGCACTCTGTCGAAGAGGCCAAAGAAGACATTGCGCGGCACCGCGCAATGGCCGCCGCCCACGAGGCCGCTGCCCAATGCATGGAAGCCGGCAAGGGCGAGAAAGCCTGCCTGGCCGAACTGCAGAAGGCCTGCAAGGGTCTGGCCATTGGAAAATACTGTGGCATGAAGCACGCGCACTGAGCCTGGTCCAGGAGCAAGCATGAAACGGAAAGATTGGGCGGTTTGCCTGCTGGGTCTGGGCATGCTCAGCGGCTGTGCTGTGGTGGGGGCGCAAGTGTTGAGTTCGCCTATGGGCTCCGCGCCTGATGCCCCTGTTGCCGCCGGGCAAGGACCTGGCATACACGGTGCCGGCAGCGCCTTTCCGCCCTTGGTGGAGCGGGCCGATGTGGTGCCGTGGTCGGTGTTGACCGATGTGTCCGTGGTGTTCCAGAAACCGCGCATCACCACCACGTTCACGGACAAGGTGCGCCAGCTCAACGGCACCACCGTCAAGATGCAGGGCTATATGGCCCCACTCGAGGCTGGCACTTCGCACCGGCATTTTCTCTTGTTGTCGGTGCCACCGACCTGCCCGTTCTGCGTGCCCGGTGGGGCCGAAAGCATGGTGGAGGTGCGCACGACGAAACCCTTGAAGTACTCCCAGAATGTGCTGGTGATCGAGGGCCGGTTTCAGGTGTTGAAAGACGACCCGCAGGGCTTGTACTACCGCATGACTGGCGCACGACAGGTGAAATAAGCGCAGGCCCAGTCGCTGGCAAGACCTGTGTGGCGTGCGTTGAGCGGGCAGGGCGCTAACATCGACCCGTGAATATCACTGACCACCCCGTTGTCGCGTCGCTGACGCCTGTCTTTATTTTGATTGCATGCGGCTACCTGGCCGGGCGATTGCAGTGGATCCGCGCCGCCGCGATCAAGGATTTGTCCAACCTGGTGTTTTTGCTGCTGATCCCGGCGCTGTTGTTTCGCACGATGAGCGCCGTGCATGTCGAAACGCTGGACCTTCGACCCTTGGTCGCCTATTTCCTGGCCGCGTTGCTGCTGCTGGGCGGCTCCGTCTTCTGGCGCGGCTTCAACCGGAAAAGTGTGGTCATGGCGCTCGGAGGGGTGTTCTCAAACCTCGTCATGATCGGCATCACCGTGGTGCAGCTGGCTTACGGCAAAGAGGGATTGGTCACCTTGCTCACAGTGGTGTCCTTGCACGCCATCATTTTGCTGACCGTGACCACCATCACGCTGGAACTGGCTGTCGCCGGCGAAAACCGCGCGCAGGGCATGGAAGCGCCGCACCTGCTGGCAACCACCTGGTCAGCCTTCAAGAACGCGTTGATTCACCCGATTCCTCTGCCGATCATCACGGGTTTGCTGTTTGCGCAAACCGGCTGGACCTTGCCTGTGGTGGTAGACAAGCCGTTGATGTTGCTGGGCAGCGCTTTTGGTCCGATCGCACTCGTGCTGGTGGGTGTGACCATGGCCAGCACGCCGCTGGGCGGGCATATTCGCCCAGCGCTGTGGATCACCGCGTCCAAAAACCTGCTGCTGCCCCTGATGGTGGGCATCAGTGCCTGGGTGTTTGGTATCACCGGGTTGCCGTTGACGGTGATGGTGGTGGCAGCCGCCATGCCCATGGGCGCCAACGTGTTCATGTTTGCCCAGCGCTACGAGGTGGGCCAGGATCTCACCACGGCCAGCATGGTGTTGTCGACCGGTTTGTCCCTGTTCACCTTGACTCTGGTGATGCTGGTGATGTCCTGGATCAACTAGAGATCCCCCCGCGCCGCCTGCGGCGTCACCCCCCGAGGGGGCGGCACTGGCGGCCTGGCAAAGCCAGTTCCGCGGTGCCCTGGGTTGAGCTACCCCTCGTTGCGCCTCGCCCTTCTTCGGCGCGAAATGTCTCCGCCGCAAGATGCGGTGGAGCCGGCTTTGCCGGGCCACACGCATTGCCCCCTGGGGGGTGACGCCGCAGGCGGCGCGGGGGGATCCACAGCTATTGACTGATCTTGCGGGCTTCTTCCACCTGGTATTCAAAGTAACGCTGCACACCAAACGCCAGGCTGCCCATGAAGGCAATGGTGCCCATCAGCAAGGCCAGCACCAGTGCCAGAATGGTGAACCAGTTGGTGGCCCCGGCGGCGTCTTCGTCTTCCAGGCCGGGGTTGAACCAGCGGTTCCACTTGGGGCGGTCGCTCAAGGCATAAACGATGGCTGCCAGGCAGGCGGCCGCGATGCTGACGCCCAGAAACGGAATCAAGATCCAGGAGAGCTTGTCATCCAGGCCGTAGAGCTGTACCCGCTCTACCCCCCACCAGCCCAGAGCGGCAGCCATGGGATGCAGCCAGCCGATCCAGTCACCCAGGCCCCGCAGATAGAAGCGGTGCACGCCCATGCTGCCAAACAGCACAGCCAGCCACGCAGCAAGTGTCTTGTTTTTACTATT
Source organism: Hydrogenophaga sp. PAMC20947 (assembly GCF_004795855.1). Classification (NCBI taxonomy): domain Bacteria; kingdom Pseudomonadati; phylum Pseudomonadota; class Betaproteobacteria; order Burkholderiales; family Comamonadaceae; genus Hydrogenophaga; species Hydrogenophaga sp. PAMC20947. The sequence continues at coordinate 2,293,309 of NZ_CP039252.1, read as the reverse complement.
TGAGCGGCTCATGGTGTGGCAGGTTTCTCGTCAGGCGGGGTGGACGCGCCCACCCCAAGCGTTTTTTCCATGAGCACGATGTCGAGCCAACGTTCGAATTTCCAGCCGCAGTTGTGGATCACCCCTGCCGGCTCGAAGCCCAGCGCTTTGTGGATACCGATCGATCCGGCATTGGCCGAGTCACCGATCACCGCCATCACTTTGCGAACCCCTGCGCGCTCCAGGCCAGCCATCAGTTCGGCCAGCAGCGCCCGGCCCAGTCCTTTGCCCGCCGATTCCGGTGCCATGTAAATCGAGTCTTCGCATGAAAACCGGTAAGCCGGGCGCGGTTTGAACCAGTTGGCGTAAGCGAAACCCCGGATCTGCGCGCCTTCTTCAATCACCAGCCAGGGCAAGCCCTTGCTCAGGACATCGTTGCGCCGGGTGCTCATGTCGACCTCGGTGGGCGGGGTGGTCTCAAAGGTGCCGGTGCCGTGCAAGACGTGGTGAGCGTAAATGCGGGTGATGGCGGGCAGATCGCTGTCCAGGCTGGGGCGTATGGTGGGCATGAGCGGGTAATTTGGAGCCAATAGGGGGAGTGCGAAATCAGATTCTCGCCGAAACACGTCAACCTTCATGCACGGGGGTGACCCAAGACGCTATAATTGCGGGTTGTGTAGCGTTTCGCTGGCCGGGTGGTCAGTCGTGTGTCTCAAGCGTTGCAATGAAACGGGCTATTTGTCGGGGCGATCTGATCGCTCCGGTGTTGGCCCGGTGAGGTAGTCAATAGTGGCTGCCTCCCACCCGAAGGATAAATCATGGTCGTCATCCGACTTTCCCGCGGCGGCTCCAAAGCCCGTCCTTTCTACAACATCGTGGTCGCTGACAAGCGCAACCGCCGCGATGGCCGTTTCATCGAACGCATCGGTTTCTACAATCCGCTGGCCCGTGGTGGTGAAGAGCCTCTGCGTATCGCTGCCGATCGCCTGACGTACTGGACGGGTGTCGGTGCCGAGCCTTCGGATACCGTGAACCGTTTGATCAAGCAAGGCGCCAAAGCTGCTGCCGCTGCACCTGCAGCGCCTGCCGCAGCCTGATGGTGATGGCCATTCCCTGAGGGATGGCCTTTCCAATTCCCTGCGTTTCATGAATTCTGGTCTGTTTCCCGCATCGCCTTTGCCGGCTGATGCCATTGAGGTGGGCCGGATTCAAGAAGCGTTTGGCATCAAGGGGTGGGTCCGCATCCATCCCCACAGCGCCGACACCGATGCGCTGTTTGCCTCCAAAGTCTGGCATCTGGAACCACCCGAACCCAAGTTCGCGCGTGGTTTTTCTGCGTTCAGTGGCACGGTTTCGGTCACCGTGGCGGAAATCAAGACCCAAACCGCCGGCATAGTCGCCCACCTGGAAGGGATGGACGACCGCAACCTGGCCGAAGCCCTCAAAGGTGTGCGCATCCACGTACCGCGATCGGCCTTTCCAGCCACACCCGAAGGCGAGTATTACTGGGTTGACCTGATCGGGTTGCGAGTGGTCAACCGCGAAGGTGTGGACATGGGTGTGGTGCGCGACCTCATATCCACAGGGCCAAATTCCGTGCTCGTGCTTGAATTCACCGAGACCACCGCTGAAGGTGAAACGCAGGTGGCCGAGCGCATGATCCCGTTCGTGGATGCCTACGTTGACAAAGTGGATCAGGCTGAGCGCTTGATCACGGTTGACTGGGGACTTGATTACTGACCCCTTGCGCCACTGACGCGGCCTCCCCCTTCTCGGGGAGGTTGGGGGCAACGCCTCGGCCCGGCAAAGCCGGTTCCGCAGCGTTCGCTGGAAAGAGTCACCTCTCTCCACTGGATTTTTTTCGCCAATCGCCTATAAATCGATTGACAGGCGTGTCTTCCCCAAGGGCACCGCAAAACGGGCTTTGCCCGGCCGCCAGTGCCGCCCCCTGGGGGGTGACGCCGAAGGCGGCGCGGGGGGAGGTTTCCCTCACAATACCTTCATGCGTTTTGACGTCATCACCCTTTTCCCCGAGCTGTTCGAGCCCTTTTCAAGAGCGGGATCACGCGCCGTGCGTTTGAGTCCAGGCAGGTGGACGTGCGGCTGTGGAATCCGCGCGACTTTGCGCAAGGCAATTACCGCCGGGTAGATGACCGGCCCTTTGGCGGTGGGCCGGGCATGGTCATGATGGCGGAGCCTTTGTGGTGCTGCCTGCAGGCGATCCGTCTGGATCGCTCCGAATCGGCAGAAGACCCGGCTCCTGTGGTGCTGTTTTCGCCGATCGGCGACCGCCTCAACCATGCCATGGCCAACGGTTGGTCGGAGAGCAGTGGGGCAGTGTTGCTTTGCGGCCGCTATGAGGGCATTGATCAGCGGTTCATTGACGCTTGCGTGGACCGACAAATCAGCCTGGGTGATTTTGTGCTGTCGGGAGGAGAAATCGCAGCGATCGCGTTGCTTGACGCCGTGGCCCGTTTGATGCCCGGGGTGTTGAACGACGCGGGCAGCCACCAGCAAGACAGCTTCAATCCAGCCTTGAGTGGCCTGCTGGACAGCCCACACCACACGCGGCCTGAAATTTGGGAGGGCCCTCGTGGTCCGGTGGGTGTGCCGGATGTGTTGCTGGGCGGGCATCACGAGCGCATCGAGCGCTACCGCCGCGAGCAAAGCCTCGCGCTCTCCCAGGGGCTGCGTCCGGAGCTCGTGGAGCAGGCCCGGTCCGACGGCCAATTGACAAAGACAGACGAATCTTTCCTGCGTTCTATTAAAAAGCTATAATCCAAGGCTTTTCGATCCTCTGACCGGCCGCCGCGACCGGGCCACCTCGCTCACACTTCCCTTGTGGAAGCCTTTCTCACGGAAGGTGTGTGGGACGGAGCCCTGCCGGAATCGTGGCCTTTAGTGCAGCGCGGGCATGATCGTGAAATCAGGAAACCATGAACCTTATCCAAACCCTTGAGCAAGAAGAAATTGCTCGTTTGAACAAAGAGATCCCCGTCTTTGCGCCTGGTGACACCGTCATCGTCAGCGTGAACGTGGTTGAAGGCACCCGCAAGCGTCTGCAGGCTTACGAAGGCGTGGTGATTGCCCGTCGCAACCGTGGTCTGAACTCCAGCTTCATCGTTCGCAAGATCTCCAACGGTGAAGGTGTCGAGCGCACGTTCCCGCTGTACAGCCCCCGTATCGCCAAGATCGAAGTGAAGCGTCGCGGTGCTGTGCGCCGTGCCAAGCTGTACTACCTGCGCGAGCGCAGCGGCCGTTCGGCTCGTATCAAGGAAAAATTGGGCCGTTAAGCCCTTGGGCTTCCAAAGAAACCGCTCCAGCTGGGGCGGTTTTTTTTCGCCCAAATATTTCCCCGGCCATCTGCCAGGCTCTCGCAGGGGTTGTCGCCAGGTGGCCATGCCGTTTACGCCGCCTGCCGTAAGCTCTCCAACCATGTCCTCTCCAACGTTGCCGCTTTTCAATCCTCGCGACGTGCCCATCGTCCCGCAGCTGGGCAGTGAACGCCTGTACCCAGCCCATCCTGAGCGGCTGACGCCTGCCGGCCTCAGGGCGTTGTTTGCCCAGCCACCCCCGTGGGTGCCCGAATTGGTCCGAGAGCAGCGGTTTGGCGACCGGGTGCCGACGCATGCGGCCGTGTTGCTCCCGTTGGTGATGCGAGACCGGTTGAGCCTGGTGCTGACCCTGCGGTCGGCACACCTCAACAGCCATTCGGGCCAGATCGCCTTGCCCGGCGGCAAGCTTGATCCCGGCGATGCCAATGCCGTGGCCGCAGCGCTGCGGGAGACCCATGAAGAGATTGGCATTGAACCCGGGCGTGTCGAGGTGCTGGGGGTGTTGCCCGAATATGTGACGGGAACGTCCTTCATCGTGACCCCGGTGGTGGGCCTGATTCAACCGGGTTTTGAGCTGGCACCCAATCCGGATGAGGTGGCCGATGTGTTCGAGGTGCCTTTGGACTTCCTCATGGACCCATCCAACCACCGCCGCCACGCATGGAATTGGGAGGGTGCGGTTCGTGAGTGGTACTCCATGCCATACGACGATGCTGGACAAGAGCGATTCATCTGGGGCGCGACCGCGGGTATGTTGCGCAATTTCTACCGTTTCCTCAGTGCCTGAATCCTGGCAATTGACCTTCTCTCCGCCACCTTTGCCCTTTCAGGCGAGGCTTCAAGAATGGCCCTGTTCTCTGACACTATGATTGGGGCATGAGTTTCTTTGCCATTCTTCTGGCTTTCTTGCTGGAACAAGTTCGTCCCCTCGGTCATGACAACGCTGTGCACGCCGGGCTGCGTGCCTGGGCGCGCGTGGTGCGCCGCAATCTCGACGCAGGTGAGCGTGCGCACGGCTGGCTGGCCTGGGTGCTGGCTGCGGTCTTGCCCGCTGCCTTGACCGGGCTGGTGTATTGGGGGTTGTGGCGCTTCAGCACGGTGCTGGCTTTTGTGTGGCTGGTGGCTGTGCTCTACGTCACGGTGGGTTTCCGCCAATTCAGCCACCACTTCACCGATATCCGCCAGTCGCTGGAAACGGGCGATGAAGTGGGCGCACGGGAAAAGCTGGCGCGGTGGTTGCGTGTTGAGGTGAGCAGCTTGCCTCGCGCAGAGCTGCTGCGGCAGGTGATCCAGCACGCTGTGCTGTCGTCCCATCGCCACGTTTTTGGCGTGCTCGCCTGTTTTGTGCTGTTCTGGGTGTTGGGCATGGGGCCTGCGGGCGCCATCCTTTACCGCATGGCTGAGTACTTGTCGCGCGTCTGGCGTGGGCATGCCGACGGTACCTCCAGCCACGGCCTGCGAGAGGCGGCCACGCAAGCCTGGCGCTGGGTCGATTTTGTGCCTGCCCGTGTGACGGCCCTGGGCTTTGCGGTGGTCGGGAATTTTGAGGAATCTGTGGCGAGCTGGCGCAGCGAGTCGAACCGCTTTGCACCGGGCAACGACGGTGTGTTGCTGGCGGCCACCTCGGGCGCTCTGGGGGTCCGCCTGGTGGAGGTCGCCGAAGGCACGACCCAAGAAAACACCGATGGCAGTGCGCGTGCCGAGCCCCAGTTGGCGCATCTGGCCAGTGCGGTCGGCTTGGTCTGGCGCAGCGTGGTGCTCTGGATGCTGCTGCTGGCACTGCTCACGCTCTCACGCCTGTTGGGCTGATACCGGGCCGCCTTCAAAGCAAGCGGAGGGCTGGTTCGGACTTGCCGTGCGACAGCACTGTTTGTGGCCTCGCGCCATGTTCCTGATTTGAACGCCAATTGGTGTGAGCCCCCCACGCTGGATTGCGTGGTCTCCGTTCATTCAATAGGTTCGGCGGTCTGAAAGTTCGGCAAACAGCTCGCCGTAAATTTGATACCGGTTGGCGTTGATGCTGGCGTCACCGCCGGTTTCTGCCTGGCCGGCCGCTTGGCTCACATGCGACCGTACCTCACAGCCCGGTTCGTGCAGGTGGGTGCAGTTGTAGAAGCGGCAATGGCCCAGCCTGGCCCGCAAGTCGGGCATCAGGTGTGCCAACTGCATGGGCTCGATGTGGTTGAGCCCAAACTCCTGAAAGCCGGGCGAGTCGATCAGGGCGGTGACACGGTTCTCCGGGTCTACCCAATACCAGGTGGTGCTGGTGGTGGTGTGTTTGCCCGAATTGAGGGCGCGGGATATCTCGCCCGTGAGGGCACTCGCGTGGGGCACGAGCCGGTTCACCAGCGTGCTTTTGCCGACACCCGATGGGCCCAGCACCAGCGTGGTTTTGCCAGCCAGGCGGGCTTCAAGTTCGACGACGCCCGCTTCGCTGCTGGCAGCGGTCTCGGCCTTGAGCCGCAAGGGCAGCACCTCAACGCCCATCTCGCGGTAGGGCGCCAGGCGTTGCCAGGAGCGGTCAAAAGCCGGCTGCAGATCGCTCTTGTTGAGCACCACCAACACGGGGATGTTTTGCGCTTCGGCCGCGATCAGTGCGCGCGCAAGTTGCCGCTCTGAGAATTCGGGGTCTGCGGCCACCAGCATGAGAATCTGGTCCAGATTGGATGCAAACGACTTGGTGCGCAGCTCGTCCTGGCGGTAGAAGAGGTTGTTGCGCGGGTTGACCTGTTCGATGCTGCCCTCATCGGCCGTGGAGGACCATTGCACCCGGTCGCCCACCACCACCTGGCTCTTTTTCCCACGTGGGTGGCAGATGCGGCGCTGGCCATCCGCGCTCTCGACGAGGCAATGGCGTCCAAATGAGGCAACCACCAACCCGGCCTGGGTTGCTATGGGGGAGCCAGAGCCCTGCGAGGGCTTTTTGGAAGGGCGGTTCAAGGGCGAGGGCCGGCAGGGCGGTACATGGGGTGTCGATGGGTTTGAAAAGGGGGCTCAGTCTTTGAGCAAGCTGTCCACGGCCTTGGCGCAGAAGGTATCGCTGGCCGAGATGCCGTCCACATCGTGGGTGTTGAAACGAACGGTGCATCGACCATAGCTGAGGGCCAGATCGGGGTGGTGGTCTTCGCGGTGGGCCACCCAGGCCAAGGCGTTCACAAAAGCCATGGTTTCGTGAAAATTGGGAAAGCTGAAGGTCTTTTCAATGGCGCCATCGATCAGTTTCCACCCTTGGGCGGACTCGCCGTTGAGCTGGGTCAGCTGGGTGACGATTTCGGTAGCGGAAAGGGCGCGGCGGTTTTGATGGATGGGGTTCATGGGGTGGGTGTTCTTAAGCGCCATTCGCCTGCAGGCGAGCAATCCGTTCGCCGGCGGGTGGGTGGGAGTAATAGAAGCGGACAAAAAGCGGGTCGGGCGTTAGCGTGCTCGCATTGTCTTTGTAAAGCTTGAGCAGGGCGCTGGCCAGATCCAGGCCATCGGTCTTGTCCATGGCGTAGGCGTCCGCCTCGAATTCATGCCGCCTTGACAGCCGTGCCATCAGTGGCGAGAGGAAAAACGTGAACAGTGGCACCACCATCATGAACAGCAAGATAGCCAGCGCATGGTTCGGCTCGGTCAGCGAGGGCATGACACCGAGGCCGGTGTAAAACCAGCTCTGGTTGGACAGCCAGCCCAGCAACGCAAAGCCCACGAGGCTGAGTGCAAACATCAGGACCACCCGCTGAACTATGTGGCGGCGTTTGTAGTGGCCCAGCTCGTGAGCCAGCACCGCATCGATTTCTTCGGGCGCCAGCTGCTTCAGCAAGGTATCAAAAAATACCACGCGTTTGGAGGCCCCAAAGCCCGTGAAATAGGCGTTGGCGTGCGCGCTGCGCTTGCTGCCGTCCATCACAAACAGGCCTTTGGCCGCGAACCCGCAGCGTTCCATCAGGGCGCTGACGCGGCTCTTGATGGCTTCGTCCTGCAAGGGCTCAAATTTGTTGAACAAGGGCGCGATCAAGGTTGGGTAGGCCACCAGCATCAGCAGGTTGAATCCCATCCAGGCGCCCCATGCCCACAGCCACCAGATGGATCCGGCCGCCCCCATGAGCCACAACACCAGGGCCAGGATGGGCAAGCCCAGCAAGGCGCCCACCACGGCATTTTTCAGCAGGTCGCCCAGCCACAGTCCCAGGCTCATCTTGTTGAACCCAAAACGCTCTTCAATGCGAAAGGTAGACCACCAGGCTGCGGGCAGCCCCAGCAACCCTGCGATCACGCTGAACGCCGCCACGAGCGCCAGCTGTTGCCACATGCCACCGCCCATGACCGACAGCAAAGCCTGGTTCAGCCAGTGCAGACCACCAAACAGGGTCCAGCACAGCAGCAAGGCCACCTCCAACGCGCCGTCCAGCAGGCCAAAACGGGTCTTGGCGATGGTGTAGTCGGCCGCTTTCTGGTGGGCCTGCGGTGTGATGGTGTCGGCAAATGCCGCGGGAACGGCGCCTCGGTGGCGGGCGACGTGGCGGATCTGCCGGCTGGCCAGCCAGGTGCGCACCACAAGACCGGCGATCAACAGAGCGCCAAAAACCAGAGAAAACACGAGATCGGAAGTTTGCATGGACCGAGTCTATCGAACCCGGCAGGCATTCGGTGGCAACAGGGCGAAGCAAGGGAGGGTGTTCAACACCCGCGACCTGCGCGGCGTGGACTTGCGGGATATGGCGCGAGGCGCGAATTCCAGGGTCAGCCTGGACGGCTGCCCTGAATTCGCGACGAAATCTGCGCTTCGTATAGGGGCCCACAAACCCACGACCCATATGGGCTCGGCTCAAAATGGGCGTCTGACCCGCCAGGCAAGCGCGCCAGCCATCCCGTTTTGGACCCGAACGCGCATGGCGGGCGTTTTGAACACCGTCCCACGGTGCCCGGGCATCGGTGAAAATAGGGCATGACGCAAAACTTGACCCCCTCGACGGACGGCGCTGTTGCCGCTGTCAATGCACCCGTACCCGCCGCCACGCTCACCAAAAGCGACCAGAACCTGATTTGGCTCGACTGTGAAATGAGTGGTCTGGACCCGGAAAAAGAACGCTTGCTGGAAATCGCGGTGGTGATCACCGGCCCCCATCTCACCCCCAGGGTGGAAGGCCCTGTGATCGTGGTGCACCAGAGCGATGCTGTGCTCGGCGCGATGGATGCCTGGAACAAAGGCACCCATGGCAGGAGCGGCCTGATCGACAAGGTGAAGGCCAGTACCGTCACCGAAGAACAGGCGCAGGCCGAGTTGCTGGCTTTTATCGGGAAATATGTGCCCCGCAATGGCTCGCCCATGTGTGGCAACACCATCAGCCAGGACCGCCGCTTCCTGGTCAAGTACATGCCCAAACTGGAGACCTACTTTCATTACCGCTGCCTGGATGTGAGCACGCTCAAGGAGCTGGCCAAGCGCTGGCGCCCGGAGATCTACAACAGCTTCAAGAAACACCAGAAACACACGGCGCTGGCCGATGTGCACGAGTCCATCGACGAACTCGAGCATTACCGCACGCACTTTCTGCGCTGATCCAACCCGACCCAACGCGACGCTGCGCGTTGGGTCTGATTGGCCACCCTGTCAGTTGACATGTCAAAATCGTGACATTCACGAGACTTTTCATGACAAAACGTTCCCGCAAAGCTTTTCTATCCCGCCACCAGGACGTGGTTCAACTCGGCGCCTCGCTGGCATTCTTGTTGCTGGTGGGCCTGTACGCGTCGCTGACAGGGGCCAATGCGTTGGGTTTGTCCACCGCATCGGTGTGGTTGCTGATCATTTCTGCTGTGGTCGGTGGCTACATGGCCATGAATATCGGCGCCAACGATGTGGCCAACAACATGGGTCCCGCCGTGGGCTCTGGCGCCATGACCATGGGCACGGCCATCTTCGTGGCCGCCCTGTTTGAAGCGATGGGCGCTATCGTCGCGGGCGGGGATGTGGTGGGGACCATCAAGGGCGGCATCATTGACCCCAATCAGATCACCGACCCAGCGCTGTTCGCCTGGGTCATGTTCTCTGCATTGCTCGCAGGCGCCTTGTGGCTCAACCTTGCCACGGCCATCGGTGCGCCGGTTTCGACCACGCACTCCATCATTGGCGCCGTCATGGGCGCAGGGATTGCCGCCGGAGGCTGGGGGCTGGTGAACTGGGGCACGATCGGCTCCATCGTGATGAGCTGGGTGGTGTCGCCTGTGCTGGGCGGCGCCATTGCGGCGGGGTTTCTCTATCTCATCAAACGCAGCATCACCTACCGCAGCGAAATGACCGACGCAGCGGGCCGTGTGGTGCCCTGGCTGATCGCGATCATGGCTTGGGCCTTCGGGACCTACATGATGCTCAAGGGCTTCAGTCAGCTGATCAAGGTGGGATTCCTGACGGCGTTGTTCGTCGGCGCGGCTTTCGCCGCCGTGGTGGTGGTGGTGGTGCGCAAACCCATTGCCCGCATGGCCGCGGTGCAGGTGAACACCAAGGAAGGGGTGAACCGCCTCTTTACCTGGCCCCTGGTCTGTTCAGCAGCCCTGTTGAGCTTCGCACACGGCGCCAACGATGTGGCCAATGCCGTGGGTCCGCTGGCCGCGATCTACGAAGCGGTCAAGGCGGGCGCCATCGCGTCCAAGGCCTCGACGCCACTGTGGGTGATGGTGCTGGGGGCCTTGGGGCTCGCCGTGGGCCTGGCCTTGTACGGTTCGCGCCTGATCCGCACCGTCGGCAAGGAAATCACCGAGCTCGACAACATGCGCGCCTATTCCATTGCCATGGCCGCCACCATCACGGTGATTGTGGCCTCCCAGCTGGGCATGCCCGTGTCCACGACCCATATTTCGATCGGCGCGGTATTCGGAGTGGGTTTCCTGCGTGAGCTGCTCAAGGTGAACTACGCCAAGATGGAGTCGGTGGTGTTCGCGGGTCACCAGGGTGAAGACCGGGGTGAAGTTGAAACCTACCTGCAACGTTTTGAAGCCGCTGAAGTCACCGAGAAGAAGCGCATGTTGGCGGACATGAAGCAGCGCACGAAGTTGCGCGAGGCGGCTGAAGGGGCGATGTTCGCCAAAAACGAGCGCAAGGCTTTCAAGAAAGCCTACAAAAAAGAGATCGTCAAACGTTCGGCTGTTCTGCGAATCGTCGCGGCCTGGATCATCACCGTGCCCGCAACCGCCATCCTGGCTGCGGTGCTCTTTCAGATCGTCTCGGCCGTGCTCCGTTGATCGGATCTGAAAATAATTCTAGGGTTTTCCCTAGAAATCTGCCATAATCCAAGGCTGCGCAGGAAACTGTGCTGATTTGTGCATCTGCCTCACACACAGGCCTCCCGGATTCGGTGGTTGTCTGCGCCCACAGCGCGGTTCTCAACCCACCTGCCACGGTTCCAACCGATGGCAATCTGGATGAGGTCTTCGCTCCCGGCGTCACTTGATAGTTTGTGACCCATGGCGCGTTATCCGTTTGATGGTTGGTGTTTTGTAACCACGAACGGATCCTGCGCCCAGGAGCGTCAGCCATGCATTGGCTGACTTGGCCTGAGCTTTGGTTTCGATCAATTGCGCGAAATGCGCAAGGACGAACATGAGCGACTCTTTTGAAGACCGCGGCGAATTCACGCCCGATCAATCCCCCGACACCTCGATCAACGATCAGGAAACCGAGCAAGCAACCGAGCAAGCTGCGGATGAAACGATTGTTGCCGAGCCCAATGGTTTTGTGACCATGGGCCTGGCGCCTGAGTTGGTGCAAGCCTGTACCGACCTCGGCTACACACAGCCCACGGCCGTGCAGAAAAACGTGATCCCCAAAGCCTTTCTGGGCGAGGGTGAGAAGCGTTTTGCTGACTTGATGGTTTCGAGTCAGACCGGTAGCGGCAAGACCGCTGCCTTCTTGCTGCCTGTGTTGCACACGCTGCTGGCACAACGCGCCGCAGAGGAAGCCCAGGAACGCGCCGAATTCGACCAGGCCGCAGCCGATGCTGTGGCCAACGGCGAAGCCGCACCCAAGCGCCCCAAGCGCAAGGACCCCACCAACCCACGCAATTTCAAGGCTCCAACCCCTGGCGCCCTGATCGTGTGCCCAACGCGCGAACTCGCTCAGCAGGTGGCCAATGACGCCATCGACCTGGTGCGCCATTGCCGTGGCCTGCGCGTGGCCAACGTGGTGGGCGGCATGCCTTACCAGTTGCAAATTGCCAAGCTGCAAAATGCCGATCTCGTGGTTGCAACCCCTGGCCGTTTGCTCGACCTGCAGCGCTCACAGCAATTGAAGCTGGACAAGGTTCAGTTCCTGGTGGTCGACGAAGCCGACCGCATGTTGGATCTCGGTTTCTCCGACGACCTCGCCGATATCAACGATCTGACCAGCCAGCGCGGCCAGACCATGATGTTCTCGGCCACGTTTGCTCCCCGCATTCAGCAGCTCGCCATGCGTGTGATGCACGATGGCGGCAAGCACGTGCAAAAAGTGCAGATCGACAGCCCGCAAGAGCAACACAGCAACATTTCGCAAAAACTGTTCTGGGCCGACAACGCCCAACACAAGCGCGCATTGCTGGACCACTGGTTGCGTGACACCACGATCAACCAAGCGATTGTGTTTTGCAGCACGCAAATCGAATGCGATGGTTTGGCCAACGACCTGCAGCAATCCAACTTTGCAGCAGTGGCCTTGCACGGCGCTTTGAGCCAGGGCATTCGCAACCGCCGCCTGATGGCCTTGCGCAGTGGCCAGGTGCAGATCCTGGTGGCTACCGACGTGGCCGCTCGCGGTATTGACGTGCCCACAATTACCCACGTGTTCAACTTTGGTCTTCCTATGAAGGCCGAGGATTACACCCACCGCATTGGCCGCACCGGCCGTGCCGGCCGCGATGGCTTGGCCATCACGTTTGCCGAAATGCGCGATCGCCGCAAAATCTTCGACATCGAAGCTTTCACGCGCCAGCGCATTGCTGTGGACACCGTGACCGGTATGGAGCCACGCCAGCGTGCGCCTCAGAACGAACCCATGGGCCGTGGCGCTCCGGGCCGCAACTATGCCAATGCATCGCGTGGCAATGAGCGTTTTGGTGATCGCCGGGGTGCACCTCCGCGCGGTCCCCGTGCCGAAGGTCGTCCAGACGCGCCTCGCTTCGAAGGCAACCGCTTCGACAAGCGTGGCAGCGAAGGTGGCCGTTTCGAACAGCAGCGCCCTGAAGGCCGTTTCGAGAACCGTGCTGCAGCTCCCCGTGCTGACAGCCGCTTCGAGAACCGTGGCGAACAACGCCAGGAACCCCGTTTCGACCCACGCGGTGGCGACAGCCGTCCAGCTGCGCCCCGTGGCAATTTTGCCGACCGTGCGCCAGCTCGGCCCGGTGCGAAGGCAGGCTTCTCCAGCTTCGGTCGCAACGACAACGCCAGCGCTCCCCGCAGCACCGGTGACCGTTTCAGCGACCGTGGCAATTCCGAGCGCACTGCGATGCGTGGCGGTGAGTTTGCCCCGCGACGTCCTGAAGGTTCGGGTCCTGCCCGTCCGGTGGCCCGCCGCCAGCCGCGCTGAATGTGAGAACCCGGGGGCTTAGGCCCCAATGGAAAAACCGGGCCTGGCCCGGTTTTTTTTCGCCTGAAGGGTCTTGCTCTCAGGGGTGCTGGAAAATCAGCGGAGCCAGCTGTTCGACATAGTAGATGACCGCGCTGGTGGACAGGTGGCCATAGTCGTAGCTGAGTGGCTGTTTGGCTTCTTCGTTCAGGCGGGTGAGGCAGCCCTCCTCATCGCAGAAGAACTGCATGCCCGAGATGAACTCGATGCCCATTTCCTTTGAGCGGGCGCGCATTTGCGCGGTAATTTCTGTCAGCTGAGGATCCAGGCCATCGAGCAAGCGCAGCGGTGGTGGCTGGGAGTAGGGTCCTTTGCGCCAGGCATCCATCAGCAGTTGAGGCAACGGCTTGTGCCAGTAGGGAACAGCTCCCAGGAGGATGATGCGCGAAACGCCTGCCCGGCGAATTTCGGCGATGGTCGCTTCCAGGGGCTTGAGGTCGTAGCGCGGATGGTGCCACCACGCGTACAGAATCACGATGTCTGGGCGGCTGCGGCGGATCGCCTCCATATTGGACTCGTTCTGTTCCAGGCACATGGGCCTGGGATTCGTGCCCAGAATGGGAGGGCATATGGCGCCAGCGCGTTCTCCGATCCCAAACTGGAATTTGCCACCGTCCTGCAAAGCCTTGAAGCCCGGGTACAGCGAAGCGGCATGGGAATCACCCCACAGAAACACCAGCGGACGGCGGTTCTCTTCGATGCAAAAATCCTTGTAGTGCGACGGGTCGACACCGGGTTCCAGGATGCAATCATGGTAGCGCCAGCCTTCCGTGATGACCGCGCTGCCTCCCCGCGCTGTCATATCGCGCACGATCGACGGGAATCGCGTTTCAAAGCCGTTCTGGCGCCAGTTCCAGATGCTCAGTGCACCAATGCCGAACATCAGTCCGATCAGAAGCCCAGTCACAGCGCGCCGATTGAACCGGCCGTACCGGACGGGAATTTCCACCAACACATAGGTGAGCCAAGCGAGCAACACACTGACCAAGGCCAAACTTGCGAGAACGGATGTGGATGCTTGCCCCCCGGCCTTCAGGTTGGCAAAAGCCATCAATGGCCAATGCCACAGATACAGCGGATAGCTGATCAGCCCGATCCAGACCAAAGGCCGGAACGACAGCACCCGCCGGTTCAGCCAAGCATGTGGCCCTGCAGCTATCAGCAGTGCTGTGCCCACTGTGGGCAGCAAGGCCCAGCCACCTGGAAATTTGCGTTCGGGGTGGATGCGTGAAAATGCCAGATACAGCAAGACCAGTCCCATGATTGCCAGCAGATGCTTGCGCCAGAGGGACTGAGAGACGGGGGCGACTGAACCGGGCCCGGGCAAGCCGACAAGCCCCCGCCAGCCCACTTGGTAGACATGCATGGACGCCAGCAGCGCACCCACCATGAGCTCCCAGAATCGCCCCAAGGGATGGTAATAAGCGGCTGTCGGGTCGTTGCGCACCAGCACCATGTTGAATACCCAGGACGCCAGCAACAAGGCAAGCGTCCAGCGCAGGGCGTTGGCTCGCCAGCGGTGCAGTACCCACAGAGAAAGTGGCCAAAGCAGGTAGAACTGCTCTTCAATGGACAGCGACCACAGGTGCAGCAATGGTTTGACCGACGATGCATCGTCGAAATAGCCCGCCTCGCGCCAGAAGACCACATTCGCGAGAAAACTGATGCCGGCCAGCATGTGCTTGCCCAGATGCTTCAGATCCAGCGGCGTCATCCACCACCAGCCCACCGCGAATGTGCCCAGCAGAACCAGGATCAGGGCCGGGAAAATCCGGCGGATTCGACGCGCATAGAAGTTGGCGAAGCTGAAACGCCTATCGCTCAGCTGCGTCAGGACGATGGAGCTGATCAGATAGCCCGAGATGACGAAAAAGACATCGACACCGACAAACCCGCCGCGCAGAGCCGCCGGCATGGCGTGGTGCAGCACAACCGCGATGACAGCGATGGCGCGCAGTCCATCGATATCGGGCCGGTAGTGGGTTCTCGGCAAGGCACCACTGTGTTCCTCGGTCATTTCTGTTTGAGCCTTGTGAAAAGTGGAGGTTGCGTCCCTCGTGGTTGCTGGCCAGCTGATGGGTGACCGACACGCCCTTCAGGCTGAGCAATCGAAAGTTGGTCGTCCAAGTTCAAGGTTAATCGATTGGGCGATCATTTTCGGGTGTTCGAGCTGCTGTGCGCCACGGCCTTTGATTGGTGGCCGCCTCAAGGGGCGCCGTGTTGTGATGGGTGTGTTTTGAACGGCGGAAAAACCGGCAGCCCCGTGGTTGGCCCGCAGAATGCACCCCTTGACGTCATCGGTGGGTTCAAGCGTTCCCTTGCGCGCTTCGAATTCCGGTCAAAATGCGACAAAATGTTTTACCTCGCCGCCTGCGAGAACGACAGAGTTCCGCCTCAACATGAACGCCACCATCCACGAACCGATGCGCATCAACCTGCTTCAAAACTGTATTAACCCAGGCCATTTCTCAGCTTTGATTCCGGGATTTGATTCTTTGGACTTTCGCGTGAACGCCAGGCCAGATTGCCGCGAGTTCCAGATTTTCGAGCATATCCATCAAAATGGGCTTCACCTGGAAGCCGACATTCTTGGCGCTTTGTCGAGCCGGTTTCAGGCAAAGGGCCTGATCGATGGACACGACGTGCGTCGGTGGATTCGCGCCGATCCAGGCAAAGACGTTTATGTGGTCAACCCCTGGCCTCAATTGAGCTATGCCAACTTCAACAGCAACGTCCGCTCCGAGATCGTCCACGGTGTACCGGACTTCTCAAGCTATTGTCAGCGGGTTCTCGACACTGCGAGTATTCCACTGAATTATGAGGCGATCGGTCGCCAGCACAATGGCAACTATGGGCTTTGCAGCTACTGGTTTGGTTCCCCACGCTTCTGGGCGAAATTCGTGACCGAGCTGGTGACACCGGTGATCAACCTGAGCCGGTCTGAACTGGGCTCCGAGCTGCACGATTTCCTGTACCAACCGGTGCGCTACTACGGGCAGGCAGCCCATCGACCGGGCGGGTTGCCGTTCTTTCTTGAACGCGCGACCAACCTCTACATCCAGTCGGAATTTGGAAGCTCAGCGGCTTTCTATCCGCGCACCCGTGAAGAAATACTGGCCTGCTGCGTTTTCCCCTTTGAGCGGGAGTGCGTTCAAATGTTTGGTGATGACGTGGACGCTTGGGATGCTGAGGGTCGTTACGACGCGAAAGCCATGGCGTACTTCCATGACGCCGCTCGCCACTCGGGGCACGGATGGCTGGCGTACATGAACCGGCACCCTGTCAGCTTCGACCATGGAGACCCCCGCCCGCACCTGCCCTGGTTCCGCTCCGAGCAACTTGAGCTGCTTCAAACGTGCTGACCGTTCCGTCGCTGTTGATCTCAAACGCTTTGGGGGGTGTCGTGGCTCAACGGACCGTGTGACCGAGAGTTGATGCAGCGCGGTCCACGGGCGACCGGCTCTACCGGTGGTTGACCACGGCTCCCTGTCGGGTGATTTCCTTTTCCATCAGCACCCAGTCAACCACGTCCCCTTTGCCTTCGTATCCTGAAACCAATTCAGCGAGGTTTTGCCGGATGGTACCCACCTCGCCCGCGTCCATCGCGGCTTTCAGCGCCTCGAGACGCGAAGTCAGCTGTGGCCACTGCAGGAACTCTTCGTGTGCAGTCATGATCCGGGGGTGTGAGGTGGGCATCGAACTGGTCCCCAGCAACAATTCCTCAAACAGTTTTTCCCCAGGTCGCAGCCCGGTGATCTGAATACCAATGTCCCCATCGGGATTCTCAGCGTCGCGCGCAGTGAGCCCGGAAAGGTCGATCATGCGATACGCCAGATCGAGGATCTTCACGGGCTCACCCATGTCGAGCAGAAACACGTCGCCCCCACGGGCCATCGCGCCGGCTTGAATGACCAGCTGGGCGGCCTCCGGAATGGTCATGAAGTACCGCGTCATGTCCTCGTGCGTGAGGGTGATGGGACCCCCGTCGCGAATCTGCTGGCGAAACTTGGGTACCACTGAGCCGGAAGATCCCAGCACATTGCCGAATCGCACCATCGAAAAACGCGTCTGTGTGTGGACTTCGCTGAGCGCTTGCAGAATCATTTCGGCAAGTCGCTTGCTGGCCCCCATGATGTTGGTGGGGCGAACCGCCTTGTCCGTGCTGATCAGGACGAAATCTGCGACACCCGCTTCTGCAGCGGCGTTTGCCGCTACCAGCGTGCCCCAGCTGTTGTTGCGCAAGCCCTCCACTGGGTTGTGCTCGACCAGAGGAACGTGTTTGTAGGCCGCAGCGTGGTAGACCGTGTGAGGCTTCCACGCGGCCATGATTTCGTGCAAACGCTTCTCGTCTTGCACCGAGGCCAGCAGTGGGACCAGGCGAATGGACGCGGAATTCGTCCGCTGCTCCAGTTGTTGGTGTATTTCGTACAGGGCGAATTCACTCTGTTCAATCAGCAGCAGCACCGCCGGTCCGATGCCCACGATCTGCCGGCACAACTCGCTGCCGATGGAGCCACCTGCGCCAGTGACCATGACCACTTTGTGGACCACGTTTTTGCCCAGCAAGATGTGGTTGGGGGGCACCGGTTCCCGGCCCAGCAGGTCGTCAATGTCCAGATCCCGCAAATCCGAGGTGCCGACGTGTCCCTGGGCGAGTTCGCTCACGCCGGGGAGGGTACGCACCAGCACATGTGCGCTGAGCATTTTCGTGATCAGTTCGTTGCGCCGGTGGCGGCTGGCTGAGGGAATGGCCAACAGCACGGTGGTGACCCCCATCGAGGTCACCATGCCGGGCAGGTCCGCCGGGCTGTAGATGGTCAAGCCGTTCAGCACATGGCCATGCAGGCGATCGTCGTCGTCCAGGAACCCGATCACATGCATGTCATGGTTGTTCGCCATGGCCGCCGCGAGCTGCCGGCCAGCGTTCCCCGCACCATAGATCAGCACCTTGGGCAGCGAGGCATTGCGCACTTGATCCCGGTAAATGCCACCCAGCCAGAATCGGGCCAGCATGCGTGAAGTGCCGATCAGAACCAGCAAGAGTATGGGTTGGATCACCCCGACCGTGCGGGGCACGCCGGTTACACCGATCGCAGTGAAAATCGTGGCATACACCAGTCCGTAGACCCCCATGGCCTTGACCACCGTCATGAGCGCGGTGAGCCCTGCGTATCGAAAGATGGCGCGGTAAAAACCGTTGACGATGAAGATGGGCAGCGCCACCGCCAAGGAAACGCCAACCGCCCACATAGGTAACCAGTACGGATCGCCCGACAGCTTGACCCATTCACCCAGCCGGAGGTAGTAAGCCAGCCAGACAGCCAGGATGCACAGGGAGGTGTCTACGGCCAAAACAACGACGCGCTTGGCTGCACGGGGCATACCCAGAATCGGCGGTGCAAGGCGGGTAATCGGCATCTAGGGACGGTGTTGTGAAGCTTGCTGATTTTACTGTGGCAGCTCGCTAAACGGAAATGCCTGTTTCAGACCTTCAGTGCGAGACCTTTTGGCTGCACAGCACCCGAGCAAAGGTCAGCGCAATGATCTTCAGGTCAAAAATGAACGATTGGCGCTGCAGGTACACCGCATCGAGTGCCACTTTGTCCGCGATGGACAATTCGTCCCGGCCGTTGATTTGTGCCCAGCCAGTCAATCCGGGCACCAGTGTATGCACGTGATGGCGGGTACGAAGCTCGACGAGGTCGTGTTGGTTGAACAAGGCAGGCCGAGGGCCTACAAAACTCATGTCACCTTTCAGAATGCTCCACAGTTGAGGCAACTCGTCGATACTGCTTTTGCGAATGAAGGAGCCCATGACCGTGAGATGCGCACCGGGATCCGAGAGCAGGTGCGTGGCGACCGCTGGGGTGTCTACGCGCATGGACCTGAACTTGGGCATGTGAAAGATTCGGTTGTCTTTGCCGACCCGATCGCTCCAGTAAATGGCTGGGCCGGGCGACGTAAGGCGAATGGCCAGCGCCACCAAGATCAACGGCAACGCGAATACCAGGCAGAGCAGGGAGGCCAAGGTAAAGTCAAACAAGCGTTTCATGGATTCAATGTCTTGAATGTCCGAACCAACTCTTCGGTGATCGAGCAGGGGGGGCGCCAATCGAGTTTGCGTGTGGTGTCACCGATTTCAACTTGAAGGGATTCTGTGAGCCGGCTCACCTGAGCCGAGCGCCCGGCCAGTCGACCCGCCAGACGCAGACCGGCGACCGGAAAAGGAACCAGTCTGGCGCCAGTGTTCAACGCCGCAGCCATCTGGCGCACCAGTTCGGGGGTAGAGAGATCGGCACCGTCAGACACCAAAAAGGTCTGACCCACAGCGCCTGGGTGATGGATGCACAGGGCAAGAAGGTCCAGCAGGTTGGACAGGCCGACCAGGGATCGATGATTCTGGATGCTCGCCAGCGGCAAAGGGAGGCCACGTTGCACCGCTTTGGCCAGGGCACGAAAATTGGCTCCTACACCCGGTCCATAGACCAATGGCGGTCGAACAATCACCACCTCCAGCCCGGTGCGCTGAGCAATGTCCGCCACTGCTTGCTCGGCTTCCCATTTGGATTGGCCATAGGCGTCTTGTGGCTGGGCGGGGCTGTTCGCGTGGAATGGCTGGTTGGCGGGCGTCTGCTCCCCGAGCACTTTGATCGAGCTCAGAAATATCAACCTGCGCACCCCGCGCGCTGCGGCCGACTCGGCCAGCTGCGCTGTTCCCAGGGTATTGACGCGGCGGTAAGCGGCAAGCGGGTCGCTTTCGCCGTCGGCCATCACATGCACCCTTGCAGCGCAGTGAATCACGCAATCAACACCCGCCAATGCCTGCGTCCATGGTGTGTCCGGCCCAATATCGCCGACCACCACATCGGCGCCTTGGGGGTCCTTCGTCTGGGTTCGCACCAAGCGCCGCACATTTGTCCCCTGCATCAGCAGGTGCTTGCTCAGCGCACTTCCCACAAAGCCAGTGGCTCCAGTGATTGCAATCATCGAACGATCCAGGCTCTACGGAAAACAGTTCAGGCAAGTGGGCGGGCCCAGCCCATCAAGCGACTCTTGCGCAGTACACCTGCCTGTTGACAGACATCAGTTGCGGAAATCGCGATTTTCTAGCGTCAGTGTTCGCACTTCTTCCATGAGCTTGCGGTTCGCAGAGAGCAGGTCTGCCACAAAGGCGATGAGGATGGTCTGGAACCCAACCACCATGAGCGAGCTGGCCAGTATGAGCGACTGAATGTGGCCTTCGTACCCGGCTTCTGCACCGATCCACTTGAACAAAAAGCGCAAACCGATCAGAAAGCCAACACCGAAAAGGAACAATCCGATGGAGCCGAAAAAGCGAAATGGCCGGTAGATGATGAAAACCCGAACGATCGTAATGACGCTGCGCCGGATGTATGACGAAATGCTCTTGACCAAGCGCGAAGGTCGAAGATCGCCATTGACCCGGATCGGGACCGACGTGATGGCCATGTTCTTTTGACCGGCCTGAATGATGGTTTCCAGCGTGTAGGTGTAGTCGCTGAACACCATCAGGCGGCGCGCCGCGGCGCGGCTCATGGCACGAAAACCACTGGGCGCGTCGGGAATGTCTGTTTTGCTTGCCACCCGCACCACCCAGCTGCCCAGCTTTTGAAGCAGCTTCTTCACGGGGCTGAAATGCTCGATGGCCTGGATGGGGCGGGCCCCCACCACAATGTCCGCCTTGCCATCCACGATGGGTTGGGTCAACAGGGGAATGTCGTCAGCGTTGTACTGGTTGTCTGCATCGGTGTTGACGATCACGTCAGCCCCGTACTCCAGGCAAGCCTGGAGCCCGTTCATGAACCCACGGGCAAGACCTTGATTTCGGGTGTGGCGGACCACATGATCCACGCCGTGCGCCAAGGCCACCTTGACCGTGTCGTCCTTGCTGCCGTCATCAATGATCAGCCATTCCACTTGGTCAAAGCCGGGGACCTCGCGCGGTAGCGCAGAAAGGGCGATGCCAAGTGTCTCGGCTTCGTTGTAGCAGGGGATCTGGATGATGAGTTTCAAGAGTGGCTCCGGGAAAACGGTACGAAATTCTATGCCTGCTGAATGGTTCGTCCAGTATGGGGGTGGGGATGGTGCAAAAAGTGCGCTTTCGTGAGCTCAGCTTCCCGACTGCATATGTATTGCAGGTGTCGAACCAACCCTTCGTCAAACCGTCCTGCTGCGTCAGCGGCATCCACCGTTGGCTGCATGCAGGCGACCATTGCCCTTTGGACGTCGTTCAAACAATGTGCATCAACAGACTCGAATTGGTAAGCGGCGATTTTGAGGTCGGGATTGAAAGACAGGAACGTGCTGAAAAGTCTTTCAGCAATGAACGGCAGGAAGGGAGCCTGGTCGGTGTGGTACGTGTCGGCCATGACCGCGAGGGCCGCGGGATGGGTGGGGTCGCTCTCCAGAAATTTCGCAATGGGATCCAGCACACCGCCCACATACCGATCCCAAAAACCAGGGCTGGCAACCCAGAAGTTGGAATAAGCCATCAGCGCTGGGCCATGCCTACCCACCGAACTGATTTGCAGGGACAGTCCAGCGGCATCGAGCAAGTCCTGCGCACATTGAACCAGGCCGGGATGGTAGCTTTCTCCCTGCATCCACACGTTGTAGGCAAAGTAGCTCCACTGAGGGAACGGATTGATCAGACATACATCTGCATCGGCATGCCGATCGCAGAACGCCAAAAATGCATCAGCTGAAACAAGCGTTTTCAGGTGAAATTTGGGTGAAAAGATGCCATTGCGCTTTCCCTCGAGATGGCGTTTTTCTCGGTAAAAATCAACCAAAATTCGAAACTCCCGCCAAGCTGAAAACCGGTTTTCAGTGAGATGAAGCGGGAGAAATAGCGGCTCCACAAGGCGTTGGTGTTCTAGGTAGATTGGCTCATAAATTCGCGTCATCGGCAACCTCGAACTGCTGGCGCAAGCAGCGTCATGAGTGCTTGTGCGCTGGCCTTGATGTGATGGCGGTCGCTCACGTCGTCGTAAGCCTGTGTGCGGATGCGCTGCCGCAAGGAGTGGTCGAAGGCAAGGGTCTCGAGTGCGCCAAGCCATTCCTTCGGAGTGTTTTCAACCAACCATCCCGTTTCATCGTGGACAACACAGTCGGTGTATATGGGGGATTTTGAGTAAATGCCCGGGACGCCCGCCGCACCATAGTTCAGGTACTTAAACGGGTTTTTACATGCGTTGAATTCAGCTGCCTTTGCATCCTCGGCAGCACCCAATGGCGTGATCGACAAGAGGTACTGACCAGACACCAGTGATTGCATGTACTCGTCGTAAGGCATGCGGTTGGTGTAGTGGAGAAAGGGTAGAGAGACGATTTCTGGAAACGGATCGCCATAGAAATCCAGCACAAACTCTGGATGTTTCATGAAGAACAGTTGTAGGGCGGTCAGGATCAGCTCTTTTGATGCTTCCAGCTTGAGAAAATCTGCATTGGTGAATACGATCCTTTTTTCTTCTGGACGAGGTTCTTTTGGCAGCACCGCTGCATATTTTTCAACCCATATTCCATTGGGAACATGGTGGCATTCAGGGATAAATCCGGAGATCCTCTCCTTGAGCCGCTGATTTGCCACGGTGATTTCAGTACAGAAACTCAGGATCTCCAGAATGAGTGAAGTTTTGACATTGGGTTTTTTCCCGCCACTGTATTCTGGGAAGGAAAAAATCCAATCGTCGATATCATAAATAATGCGTTTCCCGGACTGTTTGGCCAAGCGCACCAGTTCCAGTGCGGCTGGTGAGCTGTGCTTGCTCAGAATCAGCACATCGGCCCAACGCACGCCATTTGTAGATGCTGGGTTGTTTTCGGCTATGGATGTGTATTCAAGCGAGCCGTTTTGTTGCAGGTAATCCAAAACTTCAGTGATTCTGGCTGCAACAGATAACGATGGAACACCCGGAGCTACGTGTGATTCGCGTTGTAGCGCCAGTACCTTGAGCGTCCTCATGCCTTGGTGCTCACCATTTGCTGGAGGCCCAGCTTTGATATTTGAGAAAACAGCTTAACCTGCCCGTCACTGAAAGATGCATCACCGTACTCGATCATGCTTAAGCTTGCGTGCGCAGGAAGCAGTGCGGGAAAGCTTGTCATGGGTATGTTTAATGCCCGTTGCAGCAGGCAGCAGATGGGCCCCGAGTGGCAAATCGCAAGTACTTCACTGAATCCTTTTGAGCGCAGCTCATCGATCCAGTCTGCCATTCGGCTATTCAACTCCAGATGTGACTCGCCGCCGGGGTAGCGATTTCCTGCGTTTTTATAGAATTCAGGAAATGAATGGAGAAACTCGGATAAAGGAAGGTCTGCTGCCTGGCCCGCATCGGTTTCACCGATCCGACCGTCGAAATGCAGGGTTTTTGAAGGAAGGGCCAATTCTGCCGTCTGTTTCGCGCGCAACCACGGGCTGCAGATTAAGCGGTCGGGCCGCAATGAAATACTTCCTAGCAATTCACCGAGAGCAATGGCTTGCAATCGACCCTCGGGCGCCAGAGGGTCCAGCTGGGTGCCGGTGACGCGCTTCTGCTGGTTGGCCAAAGATTGCCCGTGTCTGACAAGCCAGAGTCGCATCAGGTGGCTCCTCTCAGGATGGCGACGAGTTGTGTGATGGACTCATCCGCGCAGTGCTTTTTCAGATGGCTCTGGAGCGCGTTACCACCCGGCGTGGTCAATCTGATCTGTGCGATGGCTGCAGAAATCGATTCGAGGTCGTACGGATCGCAGTAGAGGACCAGGTCGGCGAAATGTTCACGCGTCCAGTCGGAGTCACTCACCACCAGTCGACAGCCCGCCAGGCCTGCTTCAATAGCCGATAGACCGGGTGGTTCAAACGAGGTTTCAATGTAGAAAAGTGCATCCCGCAAGGCGGATCGCAGGATTTCCGATTTGGAAGGAAGAGCCTCCAGAAACACTGCGCCTTCACCACCTGCTTCGCGGCAAGCCTGGTAGTAAACCTCATCTCGGTGACCGCCAACCATCACGGGAGTTATTCCAGCTGCTTTGAGTGCCTTGATGGTGGCCAATTGGTTCTTGTTCGGCTCAATGATCCCCAGGCAAATGGCGTAATCTTTAAGGTTGTAAAGGTCTGGAAACAGTTGGTGAGGCGATGGCTTGAGATAAGCGCTGTCTGCAAGCGTCAGCGAGTGTCGGGTTTTTTCTGCAGGCAAGTCAAATAGGTTGGCGAAAATTTGTTCTTCGGAACGAGATTTGAACACGACACTGTTTGCTAGTCCAACATGTTGGTTGACCAGTTGTGTTAACTCGTTGCCGGCCTCGGTCAACCATAGGTTTGGCCATAGCACCATGGGCTTGCCCTGGCTGTTGATATGCTGAAGCATTTCCAACCCACCACCGTGAACTGAAAAATGCAAAACGACATCGTAGTGCTCAAGTGAGCGAGAGTGGGGTCCGTAAATATCCGCGATCAACCCATGACGTTTGAGTTTCTCGGAAATCGAGAAAATTTCAAATTCACCTCCACCCTTCTTGAGGAATGCATGGTGGTAGGTTGTTAACAGAACTCTGGGATACTGCATCATGGTGTTATCGCTTCAGGACGGCTTGCCGTGGGGTCTGCGTAGAATTCCGTCAAGAATGGATGTGTCCAAGATGCTAAAAAAAAGGATTCGCTGCTCACCAGCAACTGATGGAGCGGGCAAATAACTGGTCTCTTCAGTCCGTAGAAAGCTGTTTCAGCCAGTTGCCAGGAGAGGCATGTTCAAGCCATTCAGCGGCTTTGCGTCGTCCTGATTTTACCATTGCGTCTCTTAGCCCCGGTTCTTGAATCAGCCGTTGAAGTGCCTCAACACCCTCGGCGACAGTCGTGAAACCGGCAACCGCATCTCCACCCACCTCCGAAGCGGCCGTGCCGGTTCTGACGAGCGCAGGGAGTCCCATGTGCATGGCTTCGAGCACGGGTATGCAGAACCCTTCGTGTTCGCTGGTGACCAGCAAGGCACTCGCGTGGCGAAATGCGTTGATGAGGTCGGCCTGGGAGACCTGGCCATCAAAGTGCACCCGATTTTGCAGATGCAGCCGCTCTGAGGTGGCTCGCAACAGGCTCAGGTAGTGCCCGTTGTGTGATGAACCGATGATCCGAAGATGAGCATTCAATCCCTTGTTGCCCAGCTGCGCGATCATCTCAATCGCCCATTCAATTTTCTTGTGTGGTGCAACGCGCCCCACCACAATCACCTCAAATGGATCGCCCTTTGGTTGCTCGCGAAGGGATTCCCGGAAGATCGGGAGATCTGGCGTGATGGGCGGGATCACATCAAGGCGTTCGCTACCAGGGCGTTGTTCAAAATGCTTGAGCAGGTCTTCCAGGTTCCAGTGCGAGTTGGCGATCAAGGTATCGCATCGCATCAACTGAGGAACCTGCAACAAGGCTTTGGAGGACCAGTACGCGGCCACGGGGTCTTGATCCAGCAAGAGATCCACAGGTGTTACGCCATGAAAATAGACGATCTTGCGGCAAGGCAACCTCAGCAGAGCGGGCAGCTGCGGTTGAAACGTTGAAAAACTCAACAACAGAACGTCTTCAGCACCACAGGTTTCGACCAGGGATTCCAGTGAGAAAACCGGTTCCGCGGGCGAATCGTGGCGCTTGGCGTAGAGCGCAGTCTCGACGCCAGCTTGGCGCAACGCTTGCGCTAGGTAGATGCAGTGATTGCCCACCGCATCGCCTTCGCGAATGTCAGGCGAGACAATGTGGACTTTCATCCGATTTTTACCCCCAGTTCAAGCAACCGTTGCGCGTAGCGCTTGGACACAGCTTCAATGCTGTGGTTCTGTTCGATGATCTTTTGGCCTCGCAGCGCCATGGCAGCCGTTCCCGCCTGGTCTTCCACGCATTGGCGCATGGCTTGTGCTGCATGGCCGATATCGGGATCCATCCAATGCTGACCTTCGAATTCCGAATAGTCGCCCTTTTTCAAGGCCACCAATGGACCGTCAACCACATAGGCGGTGCCCTCAAAGGCGAAGTCCACGCTTCCGGAGTAGTTGGTTGAAATCACGGGCTTGCCGATCAGCATGCTTTCCGCCACCACTCGGCCAAAACCCTCTGAGCGGTGAAGCGAAACGAACACGTCCACGCAGTCGAGCAAAGCAAGCATGTCGCTTCTGCTGAGAAACTCGTCAATGACAAAAATGCGGGGGTCGAGCGCGGCCACACGCATGAGCTCGAGGTATTCCGGCATGACATCGCGCTTGTTCATCATCTTGACGACCAGCTGAACATCGCGGTTTTCAGGGGGGAATGCCTTTTGGAAAGCCCGAATGGCCCCCAGCGGGTTCTTGCGTTGAAACCAGGAGTTGCAATCAAACACCGAAAGGAAGGTGTAAGGGCCTTCCGGAATCTCGAACACCTCGCGCGAACGGGGCACAAATTCGGGCTGTTCGACGGCCAACGGCATGTAGATGACGGGCTTGTCGGTTGCCTTCTCGAACATGTGCTGTACATAGCGAGACTGTGCCCAAATTTCGTTGGGAATGGCCAGCAAGGCCTTCCAGCGATCGGGCCAGTTGGGCAGCTCCCATTGCCACGCACAGATGTTGTAGCGGCCAGCCAGCACACCAATCTGCTGCAGGAAAAACATGCGCAGCGTGTCTGGCGCGGGCATGGTGAACAAGTTGATCCGAGCGGTGGGGGCTGGCTTGATGTATTCGTTGACCCATCCATCTTTGATCACGGCGCAAGCCAGAGGAATGGGCGGCTCGTAAACCGTAGGCTGGATGCCCGCTAGCAACAGCGCGCGGGTAGCGGTTCGAGCGTCTTCGCCGATGCCGAATTGGCCGGTGGCAAAACCGACCACGTTGATACCGTCAATGGAGTGGGTGCCGATGGACAGCTGGGGCGTGTATTTTGATTCGGTGGATCGACGCACGGCATTGGTCAGCATGCCGCGCAGGCTGGGTTCGAGCACTGCCCAGAGCTGATCAAAACTTGCAACGTCACCAGACAACAGCTTCGCCACCAAGGCGGGCTGGTCAGAGCAGTGCACGGGCAAGAATTCCGCCACCCTGGGCAAGTGCTTGATGGCACCATGGTGGGCGGTGCTTGGTGCTTCAAGAAAACGGATGTCTTCTTCGGTCAACGCCAGAAAACGGTATTCGCGGCAACCCAGCGTGATACGCCAGTGCACAAACTGCAGCCTGCCCAACTGGGTAGTCAGGTCGAAGTGCTGCATGTCGGGCCGCACCTGTTTGGCGCCGACCATGCCTTTGGTGATCGTCAGTACCGCATCTTGTTCAACCCCTTCCTGGGGCTCAAACAGAACCGGTGGAAACAAACCGTCTGGCGGCCATACGATGTCCGGAGCCCCATGGCGCAAGGGGTTTTCCCAAAAAGCCATGGTATTGACATAGCCTTCCTCCGACTTCATGTGGGCGTTGCGGGTTTCTTCCAGATCAGGCCAGAAAGTGCTGAGCTGGGTCATGAAATACGGAACCCGGTTGCCCGACGGCGTGGTCACTGGTTCATAGAACCACCGGGTGGAAGACGTAGAGGCTTCGGAAGAAAGATTGATCATAAAAAGCGAAAAAGGGCTGCGCCATAGGCAGCAGTGGGCAGTGTCTCAATGGCAAATTATCGCTTGCCCTTGTCGTTGGGCATCTTGCAAAGTCAACAAACGCCTTCGTAGACCTTCTTCAGCTTCTCCACAACCTTCTGCCAGGCGAACTGGTTCCAGATGCTTAGCGGGTCTGGGCGGAACGCCCCATCTGGCTCATTGGCCGCCCTCACCAGGCCCTTCCGGATGCTGTCGGTGTCCAGTGGCGATATATAGGCTGCACTGTTGTGGAAGTATTCGCGGGTGGAACCCTCTTCGGTGATCACAAGCTTGCAGCCTTGA
Organism: Hydrogenophaga sp. PAMC20947; assembly: GCF_004795855.1. Classification (NCBI taxonomy): domain Bacteria; kingdom Pseudomonadati; phylum Pseudomonadota; class Betaproteobacteria; order Burkholderiales; family Comamonadaceae; genus Hydrogenophaga; species Hydrogenophaga sp. PAMC20947. Next base: position 2,265,533 of record NZ_CP039252.1, on the reverse strand, counting down.
GAAGCCGCCTCCAGCGCCGCCAAGCCGGGGGTTTCAAGCGTGCTGGGCAGGCAAAACAGGTCGCAGGCACGGTAGGCAGAGCGCAACAAGGCATCGTGGTGGTCAACAGGCCCCAGGTACCGAATGCGCCCAGGAGACGCCGCCGCCATCACCTGTTGAAAATAGGACGGGTCGCGCACGTGCCCAATCAGGATCAGGGTGTGGTTGGGCAAGGCGTCCATGGCCTGTGCCAGCCGCAACTGGTTCTTTCTCGGTTCAATGTTGCCAACGTTGAGCACAAACTGGCCTTCGACGTCAAAACGTTGACGGAACAACGAAGGGGAGGGGCGGTCTTGAAAAACGGCGTCCACACCGTTGTAGACCGATTCGAAACGGCTTCGGTCCAGGCCCAAGACTTTCGCCAGGGTGTCGCTCTCCATTTCGGAGTTGGTGATCACGCGGTCGGCCAGTGACAGTTGGGCACGAATCTCGTCCATGGGATAGAGATGTTGTGTTTCTTCGGTGATCCAGAGGCTCGACGTGATCACCAAGGGCTTGCCCAAGCGTTTTACGAAATCGCAAAAATGCACCGATCCGCCGACGCAAGAGAAGAAATGCACCACATCGTGCTCGTCGAACCGGGGTTTCCAAAGATCGAACAGCGTTACGTCCACACCCACCTGCGGAAGGTGGTCGCGGTAGGCCAGCAATTGAACTTCCCCGCCGCCTGGGGTGTGGAAGGCCATGGGATAGGTGGCGAATAGCGCTCTCATAACCTAGCTGACGCAGCGTTGCTATTGTCGAAGCGCGTCAAACCCAAAAGCCGCCCTTCACTGTAGCCAAATAATAGAAAGTGTTTCTTTCCATTTTCTATTTTCCCTTGTTCTACTGCGACTTTAACGTCGGGGTAGTGGTTAAGGTATCGCTGTTCGTCAAATTTGAAGGTGCGCAGAGAGGGTACATCATACTCTTGTTGCCAAGCGAAAAATGCTGGGTTAATTGACAAAGTGAGTGTGCTGTCCGAATTCATCGATTGGGAAGTTTCCGTGGGATTTGTGAGGAAGAAGAAGTCGTCACTGCCACTGAAATTTCGAAGGGCTGATACGATCAAAGTAGGGTCATAGTTGGAGTGCTTCGCGACAGTAGCCGGCCAGGTACTGATGTCGGTGTTTGTTGGGTTGACCAGCAGCAATTCGCGTTTGAGAAATGGGTAGCCCTGTTGAATTAGCTTTTTCCAATAGGAGTGTGTGGAGTTGAATTTGATGTGCAGTGGTTTTACAGAAGATCTAGGTTCCTCCTCTACGTGTTCCAATACCTGCAGATAATCAGAGAATTCAGAAACCATCAGTTGCCGGTAAGGGAACGCCGCTTTCAGTGAAAAACCTTGCTCTCGAAAAAACTGAGAGCCACCGACTTCGTATTGAAGAATAATTTTTTGTTTGAAGCCTGGTTGACCCGCATCTATCGACTCAACGCTGCCCCAGAACGCCTTGAACGCGTGGCTGTGCAAGGTCTTTTTGTTGTACAGCAAAAAATAGCTTTGTAGATGGTAGTGAAAATCGAAAGAGTCTGTCATACCGAAGACGTCGTGCTCTTGTGCCGTCGCCAGCACTTTGTCAAGCGGATATATGGGCCCAAAAACACTGTCATTGGTAAGCAATAGCTGCTTGACTTTTGGTATGCGCAGAAATGTATGGTCGATGCCCGTTTTGTAAGAGCCAAAGTCGTAACCGATGTTCTCTCTCAAGATGCAGCTGACGGTTAGCTCGCGCAGGGCAGCCAAGCTTTCATCGTCAAGCGATGGACTTGTTGTGACGAACACGACAGCAAAATTACACCGTTTTAGCTCTCGCAAGTAGTAGCGAACATAGGGCTCCACGACGCCATTTGGGTCATAGTGCGAAAATACGCAGACCGAGTGTTCTTGGTTCGTCTGACCATCTATGGAGTTGAAAAGCACTTGCATGTGGAAGAACCGTGCAATGACGGCGTCGTTTGAGAGGTCTTGGTCCCGGTGTTGGTACTTCCGAGAATATCAGGTGGGCGAAGTAGCCCAGGCGCGATCATGACGTGAAGATTGGCAATTTTTGGAGATCATGCGGTCGGACAGTGACAGCTGAGCACGAATTTCGTCCATTAAGTATGGATGTTGTGTGTCTTCAGTTATCCAGGGACTCGATGTGATCCCCTAGGGCTTACGCAAGCGTTCTACGAAACCGCAAAAGGCACCACGTCGTGCTCGTCGAAACGTGGCCTCCAAAGATCGTACTGCGAAACCACCACAGCCACTTGTGGAAGGTGGTCTCGATCGACCAGCAACTGAACCTCCCCACCGCCTGCGGTGTGGAAGCCCGTGGGGTAGGTGGCGAAGAGGGCTTTCAAAGGATTTCTCCAATGAAATAATTATGCAAAAAATCTAGATAGAATATGTAATAAATAGACCAAGTAGGCCTAAAAATGAATCTAAAAAGAGTTCAATGTATGACTCATAGGGCTAAATTTTCTTGAAAACAAAAATATTGTTTAGACCAAGTTGAAACGTTCTTTTTGACTCCAGCCTTAGGTGCTTTGACAAAATTTCAACCAAGGACTCAGGATCAAATCCGTGATGTTCTTCTAACGCTTGTCCTTCAATGAGCCGAAAAAACACAAGAGCGTCTAGTATTTTGTCAACAAAGGGATGTGGCACAGTAACAATTAGCCGACCATTGTCGGTGAGCATCTCAGAAATTCGTTGGGACGATTTAATCAAATCATCCTCGCTGAAGTGTTCGAAAACTGCTAGAGCGAATATTGCATCGTATGTATCGCAGAAATCAATACCTTCGACTGCGGACGGAAAGTACCCCTTGAAGAGCTTGAATCTGTCCGAAGGAGCTTGAGTGGTCAATCTGGGATCGCACCCGCCAAGCCGATTTTCCCCGTTGTCAAGAAGATTTAATAAGTAGCAATCATCGCATCCGATATCGAATACTCCAGTGGGACCACCTCGAATTGAATTCATGGCAACTTTCACACGCCATTGTCGGATAAATTTGTCTAGAAACTTCATGCTATTTTTTCATTTTTGTGGTTTTCGAGGAATGCCCACTTTAATTGCAATATGAAATTTGTGGAAGTGATGAGAATAACAACAAGAATGAATGATAGCGTAGGGTTAACATTCAATTTTTCGAGCGCATATGGGCAAATGGCTGAAAAACTTAGTCCAATCAGTTGAATCATCAAGTAGCGGGGAAATGATCTTGAGTGGTTCTCATTGGATTCAAAAACGATACGACGTTGCAATAAATAAATAAATGGGATGAGGCCGGAGTATGTCAAGAGGCTTGCTATCCAGGCTTGCATGCCATTTTCGGTCAAGATATGAGATATTCCTACGTAGCTGATTGCTCCAAGGCCACCGACCACAAGAAATTTAACAAATTTTATTTTTTCGGAAATCATTGGCTGACTAAATTTTTTTAAATTTATTTTGGGATTCTTCTGGTAGGAAGTGCCAAAAAGCCCATGATTAAAGATGCCAAGAAAATAATCCCACCAAAAGTAATCAATAAAGTTGCCAAGCTAACCGATCTCAAAAGTTCACCCTGGAGCAACACCCCAAAATTTCTGTTGCTCCAATCAGAGACTAGATCTATACCTAAATAAGTGCCAGCAAAAATAAGTAAAAGACCGGCCACCCCGCCTACTTCCAATATTGGGGATGCTCGTGATCGCTCCAGTAGGGCATGCTCTCTTAGTAGACCTTCTCGCATGCCGAACATTCGAACAATGATTCCTAAGACAGTTGCAATAAGTCCAAGCGTCATTCCGGTTTGAGCAAAGAGGAGGGTGTTGATGTCGAACACCATTTCTCCGAGCCTCAATGGGGAATCATATATCAAAAAATACAGAGCGGCGCTTAGCAAAAATACCGAGACTCCAGGTACTAGGAATAGCCAGCGTGGGCTGAATAGCAGCATAAATCGGAGGTGGCGCCATCCATCTCGCCAAGGGCGAAGATGTGGGGGGCGGGTGCGACCATCCTTGGACAGGGTTGTTGGAACCTCAGCAATTTTCATTCGAAACAGATTTGCCTTAATAACCATCTCTGATGCAAACTCCATGCCGGTTGTCCGCAAATCCATACATAGAAATGCATCCTTTCGATATCCACGAAGTCCACAGTGAAAGTCTTTTGCAGGACATCTAAAAAGAGTGCGGCCAATCCATGTCAATATCGGATTTCCGATATATCTATTTTTCCAAGGCATTGCTCCCGGAGCGATGCCACCTAGAAAGCGATTACCCATTACTAGATCAAATCCCTGATCCAATTTTTCCAAGAAAGGGTCCAGATTACCAAAATCATATGAGTCGTCTGAGTCTCCCATGATGATGTACTCACTGTTTGCCTCTATTGAACCATGAAAAAGTGCAGATCCGTATCCCTTATCTGGGACGTTAAGGACCCGAGCACCATTCCCTCTCGCGATTTCTTGAGACCCATCGGTGCTGCCGTTGTCGGCAATAAGAACCTCGCCGTCTGTGTTCGTCCGTTTGAGCCATTCGTTGGCCTTCCGTATGCAAATTTCAAGCGTTTCAGCTTCGTTGAGACACGGCATAAGTATCGTAAGTTTCATTCTTAATTTCGTTGACTAACAAGGTTTTCGAGATATTTTCAATCTCGCATTCGCGGGAAGCCAGATGGAATTGAATAGCGAGAATATTCCACAAACAGATGCGCTTATCCATAACACAAAGGCGGGTGCTAGATAAAGTGTATTAATTGCGGGAAATGACGTGACATCAATAAGTGTCATGAGGGCTATTCGTGTGTAGTATAACGTCCATAAAAATATGGATATAACTCCCAAATTATTGGGCAAGGTTCTTTTTCTGAGACTATGCAAAATAGCGGCTAGGATAGATGCCGTTCCAGCGGCAAAAAGATAGCCTGAAACAAATTGAAAGCCGGAGTTGAGTATATTGATTATTTTTATTGCGAGACCGGCGCTTGCACTTGGTTCCAAAGGCTTTTTGTCATCAAATTGAATTCTGCCGGATCCAAAATCGAAGGCTCTAGCACCATTTTGCGAGGGCTCTCTCATCGGGAGTGTGAACTTATCAGATTCCGTACTCGAAATGTGACAATTGCTGGACTCAACCAAATAAATTGAGAATCTACGTAAGGCTGCACGACTATCATTGAATTTCCTTACCACATCCGGACTCGGTATTTTCTTGATAGGGGTGATTCTTTCTGTTCCTGGATCACTGCTGCATATTAGTGATATCCATTTATCATTTGAAGCGTAATACCAGCCGGTTATAGTATTCTCAGGGATCTCCTTGGAGGGGTATATGCTTGGGTTCCCCAAGAAGGTCCGTATCTCGTTTATTCTTTCAATTGGCCCCCAACTTTCTCCAGCCGACATGAATCCTGGAGCCTTATAGATTGTCAAATTAATGGCGCCAAGGAGTTTTTTTGGAATGCTCTTTATTGCCTCTGGCGTTATTGAAGGAACGAACGGCAGGGTATTGAATTCGCAGTCGATTTTCCCTTCGTCACAGGCAATTTCTATTTCATTCACGATTCTATCGTAATACTGAGCGGCAGAGGCTGGCGTTTCATAATAACCAAGGGAGCTAACTCCTTTGCGAAATGCCCACATGAACCATCCCCCCGCATAATCGCCGCAGGTATGTTTGTATACTGCGCAGCCATGAACTGTCCAGTGCTTCCCAATGTCCTCAAAAAATGGTTGAAGCTCTTTGAAGGCGGGGCTAATCCTGTAAATGGCATCCCTTTTCTTTTCATGCACGGGAATGAATTGAATTTCATTTCCAACTCTAACTTTATACAGCGAGTTCAGAGCGCTAACATAACTTTTGTTCTTGATGTCAACGTCTTGAAATACGCCATAGACATACCAGTTTATAGAAGCGGTGGTAAGTGGTGGAACTGATAAAAATGCGATGAATATGCCAACTGATTTCGAAAAGCCAAGAATGCTCTTTCCATTCCTCCAGCTTGCAAACAATGAGTAGATGGTGAGAAATATAATTGCTGGGACTACCCATATGCCTTCTTCTCTCGTGATAAAAAGCATTCCTAATGAAATCCCGGATACTCCTAGTATCGCATTGCGATGCCTATCTACTTCATGCAGCGCTATAAGAATTAGTCCCGATGTGGAAAAAAGAAGCAGTGTGGTGTATATGTTGTCTCGTATTATTCTTGTAGGGAATAGGACTGGCTGGAATAGCAATAGTGCGAATAGGACGATCGCTGCAAACTTTTGAAGGCCGCACTTTCTGAGGGAAAATGCGAATGCAGCACATGATGCCAAATAGAGAATCGATAATGTCAGTGTTATCGGGATGCCAATCAGACTATTTATTACCAAAATGTAAGGGTATCCCATCCCCTTAATTAAGGTCATTTCATTAAAATTGCCTAGCCATTTTCCATGCAAAATGCTTTCAGCGCTTCGGACGAACCAAGCGTCATCGTGAGACGCTGCAGCGTTTATGGAAATAGGTGTACTTATTGCCAGTGAGATATAGAGGAAAGATAGAACTAGGCATATTATTAAAGGTGCCTTATTCGCCTTGTTGTTCATATTAATGTTGTCTGATATTTTGCGCAAGATCTTCGATTCTCTGATGCTCTTCTAAGTAGTTGTCCATTTTTTTTGAGAAGAAGTGGATGTATGCATCTCTTGGCTGTTGCCTCTTGCCTCTTGCCTCTTGCCTCTTGCCTCTCGAGCGAGATAGAGGCGTGTTGAGGACTAGTCTGTAAATCTCCCCTGGGAAGGTGAGTCTTCTGATGTTTAGATCTCTGCATGCTTTGCACTTGATTTTATCTACAATGGAGGCGCGCTCTGATTTTGGTCCAGGTGGCAATTTTTGAATTGTTCTTTCGTTTTGACCTGTCCCGTAATCCTCTCAGGTGCCACTGTCGACAGAGCTAGAACGACTACGCAGCTATGACCAGATGTCGCTTTGGGCTGAATCCACCGAGTGGACTTCACCCGTTTCTGTAGACAATTTTCAACTTCCAGTTCGAAGTTGCTCGAAGTCCATCGGGCTCAGCTGGTCGAGATGGCTGTGCCTGCGGACGCGATTGTAGAAATCCTCGATGTAGTCAAACACGTCTGACCTCGCATCGTCACGGGTTGGATAGATACGCCGCTTGATCCGCACCTTCTTCAAACTGCTGAAGAACGATTCCGCAACGGCATTGTCCCAACATTTTCCCCGCCGATGAACCGCCCCGCCGGGGCGGTTCATCGGCTATTGAAGCCGGTGAGGTCCAGAATCACCTGCGACTTGCCTTGGCAGGCCTTGATCTGCTGCAACGCCTGTATCACCCGCTCACGAGGCAACGAGAAGTCAGCCTCAACGCCCAGCGCCTCACGGTTGAATTTGTCGATCACATTGAACAAGCGCGGGCTCCTCCCGTCTTTGAGCCCGTTTTAGACCAGGTTGATGGTCTGCGGTACAGCCAGTGGCTGCGGCTTCTCCGCCCCTGACTCTTGCGTGGTTTGATACGCAGGTTGAGCTCCAACTCGCGGTAGATGCGGGACACCCGTTTGTGGTTCCAGTCGAAGTTCTTCAAGCTGTGCCGGTACAGGTAGCACAGCCTGAATCCCCAGTGCGGTGTTTGTCCGTCAGGCACATCAGCCAGTTGGCAATGGCTTCATCATCGGCGTTGTGTTTGCTCGCATAGCGGTAGCAGGATTCGCTGACCATGAATGCCACACATACCACCCGTAAGGGGATGCTGCACTGCTCAACCTCGTACTTGGCCATCTCTGTCCCTCGAGAGGGCCTCACCGCCTTTTTGCCAGTACCTCCGCCACGATCTCGGACTTGAGCTTTTCCTATAAGTACACCTTCTTGAGGCGCGGATTCTCGTCCTCAAGGCCCTTCACGCACTACCAAGCCAGCATCAACGCGCTTCAAGGCATCCATGATCTGGCTGTCGGTACATCTTGACATCTCCACGTTGATATTTCTTTTTTGGAGAATTCTACCTACAGGGCCGTTGGTCTTTCGAGAAGATTGCCAACTCCAATGTCAATTAGCTTGACGTCTGCAGTTTCGAATTTGGATGATTAACTGGCGCTCGGCATGGCGCTATTTCCATTTATGCTTCCATCTCCAATGGAATCCATTGACGCCGCTGAAGGCCAAGCGACCACGCTAAGGGGTTGATAGATAGGGCGTTTGGTCAGTCTACTCTGCTCTAATCAGAGGAAAAAGTCGATTTTCCTTTGATCCATATGCGTGGTAGTGGGATATCGCGTTTGCCAAACTACCACTTTTGATGGCTTCTTTCACGTCCGGATAGGACTCCAAGTATCGCTGCTCATCAAACCGAAATTTCATTTCCTTCGGGAGAGTGCTCAAGACACGATCAGAAGCAAGGCATTCATTAATTGAAACCGTTATAGTATCAAAATTGGTTTTGATGGCTTTCTCGGCATCAGATCTGCTTACTACATACATCGCTAGTTCGGAATTAAGATCAATCAATGCATCGCTAATCAGTGTTAGGTCGTATGTAGAATGTACTTTGATCGTTTGAGGCCATTTGGAAATATCTGTATTGGTCGGATTTTTCGTCAATAATTCCCTCTTAATGAAGGGAAGTCCGATTTCAATCAAATATCTCCAGTAATAGTGCGTGGCATTCAGGCGAAATTGAAGATCGAACTCGGAAATAGGTTCTACTCCAGCAACCATTGACGAATTTTTCAATATTTTTAGCACCGCCGAAAAATGCTGCTCTAGAAGATCCGAAAAGGGGAATAATGCTGCTACCTTGTAACCTTTGGAGATAAAGTATTGAGTCCCGCCTACTTCGTAGCGGTTGATGATTTCTTGCTTGAAATTTGGCGTAGTGTTGTCAATTAGGGTGACCGAATCCCAAAAATTTCTGAAAACTTGACTGGAAAGTAAATTTCCTTTGAAGTGAATAAAGTAGCTTTGGATGTGGTAGCTTAGGTCGAATGAATCCGTTAGGCCTACCATTTCGGCAACGTGATTTTCCATCTGGACCATGATGGATCTAAGGTTCGAGATAGGCCCAAATACACTGTCGTTTGCAATCAAAAGACAGTCTACCTGTATACCGCTTTCGAAAAGTACTTCTATACCTTTTCGATAAGATGAGAAATCGTAACCAACGTTCTGTCTAAACAGAGTTTTGAAGCACAAATTGTCTAAATACTTGCAATCGCTATCGGATACCATTTGTGATGTGGATACGAAAATAATATCGTATCCACATGCGGTAATTTCCTCTAGATAGAATTTGACGTATCGAGCAAGTTTTCCATTGGGATCGAAGTGAGAATATACACAAAATTTTCGTCCTTCACCCGCGAAGTGAGTGACTTTACCTAGTGGCGTATTCATATCATAATTCGTCTTTTTAGGGCTAAATTTTTGCTCGGCATCGGCATTTTAGGTGATTGTTCTTCCAGTGTGGGGATGTGGGGTATCTCTAAAATGTACCCTGGCAGCCTGCGCTAATGCATCGCAATGCTCTTCCATTCTGTGGACCAATTCGGGTGAAAAGCTACCAAGTTGATCTGCACGATCTATTTCGGGAATAATACTTTGAACAAATTTTCTTTCAGCCTCCATCAAGCAGAAATCCAAAGGATCGAGCGAGATGCTGCTAACCTTTAATTCTGGGTGGAGAGATAGATAGGTTGTGAACAAGCGCTCGGTTATGAAGGGAAGGAATGGCGTTGGATCTGTGTGAAAGGTTTCGACGAGAGCATTAACTACAGCAGGATGGTTTTCGTTGTGTTCGATAAAAACGGCGAGTTTCTCCAGAAGCCCACCAACGTACTGCTCCCAAAACGTAGGGCTCCCAACCCAAAAACTGGAATAGGCTAGCGTTTTGTGATCGTGCCTCGGCTGTTTTTCAATGTCTATGTCGATGCCTGCAGCCGTAAGTAAGTTTTGGGCACAGTTTGTAATGCCAGGATGATTTGACTCGGCTTGCATCCATATATTGTATGAACGATACCGCATCTGTGGGAATGGATTTACGAATACCACATCGGCATCAGATGCTGATTGGCAATATGCAATGAATTCTTCGCCACTTAGATGTGTTTTTAGTCCAAATTTTGGTGAGAATATACCAGTCAATTTGTTATTTTCATATAGCTTTGCTCGGTACACCTCGATGTGCAGCCTGAATTCTCGCCATTTCTTGAACTTATCATTGGATGTATGCGGGTAAGCAATGAAACTCTTCTCAGAGAGTACCTGCTCTGGCCGGTAGATAGGTTCGTATATGGTGATCATTTTGTCAGTTCGGTACAAAAATGTTTGAGAAGCTTCATCAAAGGTTTATGGTGAAATTTTCGCTTGTTTCTCTTGGTTCACAATTTCGAGCATCTTGCCTAGTCTATTTCCCCAGGTGTTTTCCCCAACAATTTTATTGCCTCGCATTTTTGAGAGCTTTCCAGAGTCAAGCGAAGATTGAATGGCATTTGTGAAGTCTAATGTTGAATCTGCAATCGTTATGGATTCAGTATTTGCCTTTGTAAATTCTAGAGATGTCGACACTACTGGCAATCCGGCTGCTATATATTCAAAAAACTTCATTGGGAACATGCTGCGCGTATATTCGTTAACTTTGGTTGGTAGCAGACCTACAGAAAATCCACGAAAATATTCTGGAAGAACTGAGTAGGGCTTATGGCCCAGCAAGTGGACGTTGGGCAACAGGACCATTGCCTTGAGCGTAGAGTCTCGTTGCCCCTCTATTTCCTCACCAATGATCACAAAACTCCATTGAGGGTTTTGGCTTGCTACTTCCTTCAGGAGTGAAAAATCAACCTTGAAATCTGAAAGGGCGCCTGCGTAGCCAATGCGTGGTGGTGGGATATCTGAGAGATCGCTTGGTAAGTCTCCAGGATCGTGGGCGCGCGAGAAGTGCTGAACGTCTACAACATTTGGAAAGTTATGTACGCGCTCAGAGATTTTGTTGCATTTTGCATACAGGGTCTTGCTGGTAGTAAACGTGGCATCTGCAAGCGCCAGAAGGCGACGTTCTTCTGCGCTAAATGCTTCGGCATTAATACCCGGAATAGCGGAAAGGTCGTCTACGCAGTGGTACACCAAGCGCCCGAGGGGTTGCTGATGACGTGATTTGAGCAGATCGAGAACTTCGAGCACGTAGGGGTGGTAAGTCCAGATCAAGGGCGACTGAAATCGCTGTTGTTTGGTGAAGCGCGAGATGGTCCAGCTGAGAAGGCCTTGATTGAGCGCTCTGATCCAGGGGTGTGCGTGTTTGAACGGGATGACCAGTGGTGACAACACCCAGAGACCCTCTCGTATATGTTGAGGCCCTTTGAGCCCGCGCCAGAGTCGTCGCATAATGCGCCCCCAATCGGTGCCGCTGCCCAGCTTAGGCGCCCGCAATCCGATGCTCTCGATGTACAACACACGCCAGCCAGCCTTTACAAGATGGTCGGCAGTGTGTTGTTTGTTGGTCCAGTACGGGGTGTCCCAGTCAGCGGTCGCAAAGAGCAAGCAGTCGCCTGCTGTTTGTGGGGAGGAGTTTTGAGCTATCGACATGTTGTTGGTGAGATTCGACGTACTAGCCGATTTTCCAAGGCTGGATGCAAACCTTGCGCGAGGCAGGTACTTTTTTGGGGAGGGCCAAGAGAGAATGGGGGCGGATTTCTCGGCATCCGGCCATGCATCGTCGGCGCATTACTTGAGGTGCTCGCGAGCGTATTTTCCCATTGCAATGGGGTCTGTTGCCAGGCCACCTTTGGCGATGGCTCTGATCTCGATGGCAGCCGTTGCCAAGCTTGGTGGGTGTTGGTCGAAATAGGCGACGAAGCCTGTGTCGTTTGGTGCCAGCGGATGGTGCGTCACAACGTCTGTTCTATCAACCCTTGAAAAGGCCTGTGGATAGCGCCAAGGGCCTCCGTCGACGCGCATTTTCAGTGATTGAGCCACACGGCTTCCCCATGGCGCCGCCCAACCAAATAGCCGAATGCACCGGTCACCGTTTTCGATAGAGTCGATGTTGCCAAGATGAGGGATGCTCCATGTCGAAGTGGCATCTCTCAAATTTGTACCGATAGCTTGTGCGCTGAAAAGACGAGCCTTTTGGCGAATGGAGTGAATTTCAGCATCTAAACTAACTTTATAGCTTGTGGAGGGCGGTGCGTGGAAGTCGTTGTTGTCGTGCGCGATATAGAAGCAATTGTCTCGAATCCCCGGCAAGTACGCCCGGCCTCTTGCTCTCTTTTTCGTGAATTCACTGTACGACTTGACCACGTAGTGATTGATCCGAAAATGCTGCCAGCAGGTGGTCTGACTTAGGCATTCGTTGATTAAGGGGTCCGGCGAGATGCCTGGGTGTGCGACTATCTCATCTCCGTCTGTGTGCAAGTAGAGTGCATTTGGTATGAGTTTTGCGTGGTGAGGGCCGACCATGTATTCGATCGATCCAACTTTGACAATGGACTTGAACTGCTTGTTGAGCACGTGTCCTTTGGCCGCATGCCAGGTAAAGCGCGTGCTCATGGGCTTGTCGTCATGTCGAATATGGCCAGAAGACCCGTAGGTGGCCCAGTTGAGCGCAAGGGCTCCTATGTCGGGATGCCTGGTGTAGAGTTTCGCCAAGAACGCAGGAAGATCGTGGCTTGCTTCGGTTGGCCAGATTAACTCGTCAGCGTCAATAAAGGCCATCCAGTCGACTTCCTTCCCGTGCTCCCTCAGCAGCATTTCGTATGCTGGTACCTGAGGTGTCTTACCCAAGGGGGTTGGGAATAGATGGTGTGTAAGGTAACCAGCTAACTGCAGCGCATCCAGCAATTCTGTCGTGCCGTCATTGCTGTCATTGTTAGCGATGAAGAAGTCATGAATGCCCATCAAGCGATGGTGTGCAAGCCATTCGATGATATAAGGCGCTTCATTTTTGAAGATTGCAGAAATACCTACAGTTGGAGTGGTGTATTTCTTCAAGGAACGAAAATTTCGCATAGTCTTCACGATTATTTGATGAAACAATGCTCCGATCACGGTCCGGAAAGAAGAGCCTGTGGTACATTCGCGAGGCATCTCACGTGCATAGGCAATGCGCTTATCGAGGTTGACCCCATCTCTTTTCATTAATGAAATGAACCGTGGTTCCAATTTAGGTAGCACGCCAGCTCATACGCCCCAATGAATAGTTCAACAGCATGGTCGAGCGCTCGAGCGCTCGAGCGCTCGAGTGGGCGTATGGTTGTGCTCCCGACGCACCTCTCTTAGATTTGGAAAAATCCGGAGAAGACCTCCGCCTTGTTCGTGGATTTGTACAACCACCAGCAATCCTTATTGGATTCAAAAAAGCAAAATCCACTATCAATCAATTGCGGACTGGTGCTTTCCTCGCCCAAGTTTTTTTGGGACCTCCCTGGCACCACACTGTGAGTGTTAGCTGTGGAGGTAAGTGAAATCAGAATCTAATAACGCCTTGCGGGAGTGCACCGATTAGCTTCGAATTAACGAATAATGGGTTGGATCTTCTCATAATTGGCACACCTCCACCAGACCATTCTCTCATTTGTTCATAAATTCCAAAAAGGTAGAACCCATTGTTGGTAAGTTTATTGTAGATGTCGAAAAACGAATTGTGGTATTTGTTGTGTGGGTTCAAAGATGCCTCTGCTTCGATGAACTTTATATCTTGCAGGTGTTGAAGTGAGCCCTCAAGAACTTTGAGTTCGCTCCCTTCGGTGTCGATTTTCAGATAGTCAATGCATTCAATATTATGGGTTTTGCAATACAGATCGAGGGTCGTAAGTTTGACAGTCACGTTACCAACACCATCGGAGCGCATTCTGTTCATTGTGGATGTTCCCGAGGCGTCGAACCTCACCTCCACTTGAGCGTCTGACAGGCCGACATTGTTGAGTTTGAACAGTGGATTCGAAAAAAATTTTTCGCTTAATTTGGCGAAGGATTCTGATGTTGGTTCAAAGCAATGTACTTCTGCATCAGGACACTTTATGTGAAATACTTCGGCCGACTGTCCGATGTTTGCACCTACATCAAAGATGCATTTAATGGGCAATTCGGGAAAGCAGGCGTTGATATCGCCCAGTTGGGATCTTATGTCGAGTTGCATTTGAGTGGCCAATTTTCCGAGAACCGTAGGTTAGAATTGATGTGACAATTATCCTAATTTTCGCAGCCTTTGGGCGATGCCAGTACTCTCTAGCGCTTCTTGAGGTAGTAGACATCTTGGTGGTTGTCCCAGCCACCAATGATTTTTTCTATCAGGTCCATTTCATGCTCTTCAGCAATGTGCTGCATCCATTGATTTGGTATCAACGAAATACCGTAGCTGTCACCAATGTATTCGACGGTCTTGGCTTCGAAATTGTGATTTGGTAGATAGTTGACAAAACCAAATTGCTCTTTGTCGAATTTTTCGATTAAATGCTGCCGCGCCACTTCACCAATTTCGTAAACATCGCGCTCTGCAAGTAGTTGTCGGGATCGAACCCCGTGGATGGTTACAACGGCAATGCCCCCTTGTTTGATTACTCTGAAAAAGTGCTTGAGCAGTGTGGTGGAGTTGAATGCAGATAGGTGTGTTATCAAAGAGCCCATGCCGGCAACATCAAACATGTTGTCGGACAAGCCGGTGAGTTCGTTGAATGGAGCTTGGGCGGGATGACCCATGACGCCAAACTGCTCGGTGACAAATTTGACTGCTGGCACCATGATGTCTGACGCACAGATGTGTTCGGCAGGAAACATGGAGACCAAGTGGCGGGTCACCCTCCCGTACCCGCAGGGGAGTTCAAGGATGCGAGGAGCCGACGTGGAGTTTTGGAGGCGACTCGCTGCTTGAATGTGGCCCGCCATCTGTTTGCCGACTGACTCATAATGCTCAAGTGAGCCTGAGAACATATCGTCGTCAGGGTGAATAGTCACTGAGGGCTGCGTGGGTTGTGTCATGGTCTGAATTGAATGGATGATTGATCTTGCGGAATTTGGTAGCTTTGCGCAAAAGACTGGCGACTTTCGAATTATTGGTCTTTCGTCAGGGTACTGAATATGCGCAAAGCAGCTTGCCCGTCCCCATAGGGGTTGGCTTGTTGTTTGAGTTGTGCAGCGTGCTCTGTGTTTTCCAGCCATGCCTTGGCGGCGGAAAGCACAGCCACCTGGCCGGTTCCAGCCAACGTAGCAAACCCGGCATCAATGCCTTCGCTCCGTTCGGTGTGCTCGCGCATGACTACGCAAGGGACACCAAAGGAGGGGGCTTCTTCTTGAATGCCACCGGAGTCGGTCAGGATGAGGGTTGATCGACTTTGCAGATAGAGGCTGGTTTCAAAGTCAACGGGACCTGTGAGCATCAGATTTGCTGCGCCGTGTAGCCGTTGGCGCACCACTTGCTGCACCTGGGGGTTGAGGTGCACAGGGAACACGAACCCGAGTTCAGGGTAGTCCTTGCACAGCTGAAGCAGCGCCGAGCAGATATTCTCCAGACCTTCGCCGAAATTTTCTCTGCGGTGGGTGGTGACCAGAACGAGGTTCCGCTCAGGAAACCATTCGCGGCCCGGACCGACATAGGGGCTGGTTGTCCATTGCTGCTTGATCAGCTCCACGGCGTCGATGACGGTGTTGCCGCACTGGGTGATGGCCGAAGCGGAGATGCCTTCGGCCAGCAGGTTGCGCGTGGCTTGGTCGGTGGGGGTGAAGTGCCACTTGGCCATGCGCGCAATCATGGCGCGGTTGATTTCTTCGGGGAATGGGCTATAGGGGTCGCCGGTGCGCAGCCCTGCTTCCACATGCGCGACCGGGATGCGTTGGTAAAACGCAGCCAGCGCTGCAGTGAAGGCGGTTGTTGTATCGCCCTGGACCATGACCGCATCGGGGCGTTGCTCTTGAAGCGTTTTCGTCATTTGCTCGAGCAAGAGCGCGGTCAGCGACGGAAGCGTCTGGTTTTCACGCATCAGATCCAGCTCAATGTCGGGCTGAATGCCAAAGCAGGCCAGCGCCTGGTCGAGCATCTGACGGTGTTGGCCGGTCGAGCAGGTGATGATCTCCATGCCGGGCGTGCGCTGCCCTTCGGCAACCACCGGTGCAAGCTTGATCACTTCAGGGCGGGTGCCGAAAACGATCATCAGTTTCATGGCAGCAGCCCTTCTTGCTCGATGCATATGTGCTGGCCGCGGTGGCGCACGCTCAGAGGCCAGGAAGAGTTCTGCACTGTGCGTTTGATTCGGTAGCTGCCGTCCAATGACATCACTGCAGTGTGGGCTCGATCAAACAGGAAGTCCATGGCGTCGTCTTCGTTGGCCCACAAGATGCGTCCACCTGCAGTCTTGATGTGTGCAATGAGATCTTTGTGTGCCTGGAGGCGTTGTTCTTCATTGAGCCATCCGTAGGTGTACCGCTCGGAGAAGGGATGGTCGAGGTAGCCGAAAAACGCACCGCCCGTCCGGGCAATATCAAAGGCCTGGCGGAAGCTGCGCAGCGGGTCGCCCTCGGCCAGCATGCAGTCGCCATGCAGCATGCATTGCTGGCTGTGGCCGATGAAGCCCATGCCAGATGCGGGTGGGATCCCTGCGCGAGCGGTCAGAAAGTCGGGGTCGTTGCAGATGATGCCGCCGATGCAACCTTGATAGCCCGCGTCTGCCAGCCCCAGGCGTGCGTAAGCGGGTGTCTGGTGAAATGGTGACACAGCGTAGCGCACACGGCACCCGATAGCGGATTCGATGACGGCGGCGGAGGTTTGGCCTTCATGGAATGCGGCCTCGTGGTTACCGCCCCAGTTGGGGGCATGGGTTGCGGTGTGCGAGAGTATGGCGCCGCCTTCGGCCAGCACTTCGCAAGGCAGACGGTGGTGGCGTTCGTCGGTTAACACCCTGGCATGAAGAGCCAGACTGAAAGGAACTGCTTCTGATCGGTACAGCTCCCACAGTGCGCGTGCGGATTCAATGTTTTCGTCGCAATCCAGGCGCATGGTCACGGCGCTGTCGAAGCCGTGAGGTACCTCTGACAGAACCGGCTCGCACGGCAGCTCTTTGTGGCGATGGCAGGAGAGGAAATCTTCGACAATGCGCCACTCTTGCGAGTCAATGGGCCCCGCAGCACGGTTGAACCACAGCACGCTGCTGGCAGGGCGGTCCCACAGGGCGGCGAAAGAGCAAAGGAGTGCTTCGCCGAGATGGACCTGGGCCAGCTGGTTTTCTGACTGGGCCGTTGCATGTTGGGCGATGCTCCAGCAGGTACCGTCTGCCGTGATGGCTCCATAGCCCAGGTTGTTCCATTCCTCGGCATAGTCGTAGCGCCGAAAAGGGCGCTCCATCTGTGCGGGCACTCGGTTGGCAATCTGGGGTGCCGTTGCCGGGTAGACGACCCGGGCGGTGCTTTCAGCCGCACCGTGGATCGGGGCAGGGGGGCAGGTGGTGGTCACGGCCCAGTCTTGGGGCCACTCGTGGGCCAAAGTCACGTCGAGGGCCTGGGCCAGGCCTGTGGACAATCGCCCGAGCAGGATCAGCTTGACCGGACTGCGCAGCAACTTCAACAGTGCATCGGTCCACTCTTCGCGAGGGTGGATGAGCACATAGACGGCTGGTTGCTCGCCCGGCAGGATTGCCAATAAAGAGGCGCTACCCAGTGTGGCGGATCCCTGGCCACAGCTGCGTTGCAGCGCCGAGACCAGCAGTTGGGCCGTGGCTTGCTCGCTGCCTGGTGCAATGACGTGGATCAATTGGAAGCCTTACCCTGTAACAACATGGCGGAACTTGGCGTGCCGGCCGACCCGAACAAAATCGCTGTGTTCGACGAACTGCACCTCAAATGCCTGCGGCCAATAGGACTCAATGCGCTGGCGAATCTGCTCAGCATTGCCATGGGTGTCCACCACAATGCGCAGCACCGGCATCGCAGAGCGAAGATCGATCTGGAACTCCTGGATGCCGCCAACACGGTGGTCCAGCACGTCCTGAATATGGTGGGTGGCATGGGGCACCCCGTTGATGGGCACCATGTCGTGAATGCGCCCGATCACTTCGGTGAGAAACATGCCACTGCTGCGCTGCTCCACGCGGCCGAGGTCGCCACTGCGGTAGCGAATCAAGGGCATGAGGCGGTTGCGAAGGCCGGTGAACACCAGCTCTCCACGGCCTTCGCCGATGGTCTCGTTGTCGACTGGCGCCATTTCGCACCAGGCCTCGGAATCAAGGAGCTGCATGCCCGTGCCATCGGAAGGGTGCTGCATTTCGTAGGCCACCACGCCGAGCTCTGCAAGGCCGTACCGGTTGACAACACGGCATTGCAGCACTTTCGCGATTTTGGCTCGCTGGTATTCTTCCATCAGTTCACCGCTGGACTCGAACACCTCAAAACACTTGGCGCTCCCACGTGTGCTTTCGATGTGGCAGGCCAGGGCATAGATGGTGGAAGGGTGCCCGTGGACAAGGTAGGGCCGGCGGCGCTTCAGCGTGGCCCAAATCTCTTCCAGCCCCGCTTCGTCGAGTGCACCGAAGAAGATGTTGCTGCGGTTCATGGCGAAACACTTGAAGTCTTCGCGCGATGGCCACATGGGCACCGGGTCGCCAGGGAAACGGCAGGCGAAATGCAGCTCGGGCTGACGCTGGGACTTCCCTGCGCGGGCCCTGCAATACAGGGTAACGGCCGCAGAATAATCGGCGGCAGGCTGGTCGTAGTAGATGACGCAGGATTGCCCTGTGGATCCGCCGGTTTTGCAGGCATGGTGCCTCAAGTCGGCCAATGGCCGGCTGAGCAGCCGCTCACCCTGTTCCCGGATGATGTCTTTGGTCAGGTAGGGCAGGTCGTCCAGGTACCGGAGATCGTTGCGGAGTTTCTCGGGGTCGAATTTGATCGCCTGGAGCGTGTCGCGGTAGTAAGGCACCTCGCGCTGGGCAAAGCTCACGATGTCCGCCATCTGGCCGCGCAGGGCTGGCAAACGCTTTTCGAACGGTGTGCGGTAGGTGCCGTGCAGCGCTGCCAGCTTGGAGCGCACGTCACGATGCTCCATCCGCTCGGCCACCGGGTAGGCCATTTGCGCACTCACGAGACCTTTGAGGGCCCGAACAGGTTGGCGCGCAGAGATCCATTCCAGATAAGGCAGCGCCGGATGATCGGCGTGAACTTCAAATCGCATGGGGTGCCGACTCAATGTTGTAGAGGCAGCGCCGGGGCCGTTTCACCCGTCGATTTTTCGGTTTCGTTGGCGGTGGCCACGACAGCTTCATCGGTAACAATGCGACCGTGTTCGAGCTGGATCTTCCGAGTGCAGACGCTCTGAATCAGGTCGGTGCTGTGCGAGGCGATCACGAGGATGGAGGCTTTGTCTACCAACGACTTGAGTCGTTTTGCGGCTCGATCCTGGAACTCGGTGTCGCCAACGCTCAGCCACTCGTCCATGATCAGGATATCGGCCTCGATGCTGGTGGAGATCGCAAACGTGAGCCGCAGCATCATCCCGCTGGAGTAGGTGCGCACCGGCAGGTTCAGGTATTCGCCGAGTTGGGTGAAGTCGGCGATTTCGTCGATTTTGTCTCTGATGCGGCTGGGCTTGAACCCGTTCATGATGCCGCGCAGGTAGATGTTTTCGAACCCAGTGGCGTCTGGATCCACGCCCAGGGAAATATCGAGCAAAGACGCCGTTCGCCCGCGCAGTTGCAGTTGTCCGTGCGTCGGCGCGTAAATGCCCGAAAGCGTGCGCAGCAGCGTGGTCTTGCCCGATCCGTTGTGCCCAACCAAACCGACGCGGTCCCCATCTTGAAAGTTGAAGCTCAAATCGCTGAGTGCGGTCACCACGGGGTGGCTGCCTGCGTCGTTGCCGATAATGCCCCCGGTGCTGAGGCGCAGCATCTTCTTTTTGAGGGAACGATGCGAGTTCTCGAAAATGGGGAATTCGACGGTCAGGTGGTTTGCAATGATGCTTGAAGTCATGGGCTCAAAGCCAGTAAGAAAGTTTGTGCCGCGTTCTTTTCATCAGACCCTGCGCCAGGGCGAAACCAACCACAATGAGGCCGATCGCCCACAGCCATGAAACGGCTTCGATGGGCTCGCCTGTCATGGGCGCTCGAACGATCTCGATCAGGTGGTACAGCGGGTTGTAGTGGGCGATCCATGCGCGGTCCTTCAGGAGTGAAGGAGACCACATGATGGGAGTGAAGAAGAAGGCAACCTGCAGAACGTTGGTGATGATGGGCAGCGCATCTCGAAATCGAAGGCAAAGAATGCCCAGCACGATCCCCATCCACACGCCACAGAGCAACAAAAGAAACAGGCCAGGTATGACGAGGACAAAGCTGATGCCGGGACGATTGCCCAACGCCAGCGAGAACAACACGACAACAGGCAGGCTGTGCAGCAAAATACAAAAATTTCGCCACACAATTCGGCAGATGTGGGTGGTCACCGGCATGCGAATCTGCTTGATGAGGTAGCCCGCGCCGATGAATCCGTTGGCCCCTTCGACGATGCTGGTGGACAGGTATTGCCACAGCACCAAGCCAATGCCCAGGTAGGGCAGGTAGGTCACGATGTCCTGATTCAATAGCTCGGAGTAAAGCAGGCCGAGCACGCCGATCATGATGAAGGTGCTCAGCGTGAACCAGAATGGGCCAATGACCGAGCGGCGGTAGCGTTGGCGGATGTCGTGCCAGCCCAATGCGGCCCAGACATGCACGTTGCGCAAAGCCACCCAGATGTCGGTGCTGCCGTCGTGGTTGTACCAGTCGTCAGCGTGATCGCTCAGGGCTTTTTTTGCGGTGGGTTCAGATTGCAGGAGTTCGGCCATATTTGTCTTCAAAACGGACGATGTCGTCCTCGCCAAGATAGGACCCACTTTGCACTTCGATCATGACCAGCAGGTCAGGGCCGATGTTGGTCAAGCGGTGCCGGTGTTCGGCTGGAATGTAGGTGGATTCATTGGCATTGAGCTTCAGGATACGGTCGCCGTTGGTGACTTCGGCCACGCCACTGACGACGATCCAGTGCTCATTGCGGTGGTGGTGCATCTGAAGGCTCAGGCTGGCGCCTGGCCGGACTTCGATGCGCTTGAGTTTGTACCGGTCTCCCTCGCCCAGCACGGTGTAGGTGCCCCAGGGGCGGGCCACGGTCTGGTGCAGCTGGTAGGCCGGGTGTTGCCGGCCTTTGAGCAAGCTGACCACTTCGCGAACATCTTGCACACGGTCGGCGTCGGAGATGAGGAGCGCGTCAGGGGTATCGACGATCACGAGGTTGCGGGTGCCGACCGTTGCAATGAGCCGGCTGTCGCCGTGAACGTAGGTATTGTCCGAGTCGATAAACAGGGTTTCGCTGGTGCTGCGGTTGTGCCGGTCATCGGGCTCAGAGAGGTCGCGCACGGCGGTCCATGACCCGATGTCCGACCAACCGATGTCTGCGGGCACCACGGCGACATCGGCTGATTTTTCCATCAAGGCATGATCGATCGAGATTGACGGCACCAACCGGTAGGTAGCATCGGGAATCTCGAGCCCATGCGCGCCGCCCAGTTCGCGCGGCTTGAGGTCGACCATGCAATGGCGGCAGGCGTCGAGCACCGTTGGTGCGTGCTGCGCCATTTGCGCCAGGAACGCGCCCACACCGAAACAGAACATGCCAGAGTTCCACAGGTAGTCACCCGAGGCGAGGTATTCCCGTGCTGTGTCGATCGGTGGCTTTTCCACAAAGCGTGCAACCGCGTAGCCAGGCGCCAGCGCGGCCCCTTTTTGAATGTAGCCAAACCCGGTTTCCGGGTGCGTGGGCACTACACCAAATGTCACCAGCAAGCCCTTCTGGGCAAGCTCGGTCGCTGCTTGCACAGCCTCCTGAAAGGCTGTTTGTTTTTGAATCAGGTGATCGGCGGGAAGCACCAGCATGATCGCCTCATCGCCGTGCGATTGCTGCAACTGAAGCGCGGCCATGGTGATGGCGCCGGCGGTGTTGCGCCCCTGCGCTTCCAGGAGAAAAAATCCCTGGTCGCTGTTGCCGGCTTCTAGAAGGGCATCGCGACTTGAGAAAAAGTACTCTCTGTTGGTTATGGTGAGCGGGGCAGCACCGTTGCAAGCCAACGCAGCCCGTGCGTAGGTCTTGCGCAACAGGCTTTCGCCATCAGGCATCAGCATGAAAGGTTTGGGGTGTGCCTCACGCGAAACGGGCCATAGCCGCGTTCCTGCGCCGCCTGAAAGTACAACTGGAATGATTTGCATGAATGGTGAGTGAGCGGTCCGAAACCCCTAGATGGTACCTCTCAGGCCTTGAGCAATTCCTGATACAGGTTGAAATAGAGGTCGGCCATCACGTTGGGCGTGAAATGGCGCTGGTAGCGTTCGAGGGCCCGTTGCCCCATTTCCTGGCTCAGTTCGGGATGGGCCAGCAATCGGTTGATCGCCTGGGCCAGCGCGGCGGGCTCCTCGGGCGGAACGACGAAACCAGTCTCGCCGTCCTGATTGACATAGGAGGTTCCTGTGCCAATCTCGCAGCTGATCATCGGCTTGGCGTGCATGGCGGCTTCAAGCAGGACCATGCCGTAGGCTTCAGAGCGCAGGTGTGAAGGCAAGACCAACGCGGCGCAATGCCTTAGCAGGGCGTGCTTCTCGGTTTCGCTGACCTGCCCGGCAAAGACGACGTTGTGAACCCCCAGGCGGGCCACCTGGCTTCGCAGGTTGGCTTCTTCAGGGCCGCTGCCAGCGATCACAAGGGTACCCGCGACGTCGTTCGCGGCTTCCACCAGAACGTGGAGACCTTTGTAAGCGCGCAGCACACCGAGCGAAAGCACAAACGGGCGACTGGTCAGCCCAAGGCGCTCGATGACGTCGGTGGGTGCCAGCGATTCGGGTTCGAGCGTTGAGTCGCTCATGCACAGGGGAATAACGTGCAGGCGGTCGGGCGCCACATGGCGCGAAAGCACCGGGCTGGTGTGCGCATAACGTGGCGATGTGGCCACCACCGCATCCATGTTGCCCAAGGTGTAGCGCATCAGGGGCGCATACAGCTTGCCCAGAACCTTTTGCTTGACGATGTCAGAGTGGTAGGTCATGACTTTGACCTTGTGCCGGGTGCTGGGCAGCAGGTTGAGCACATCGGCAAAGGGCCAAGGATAGTGAAAGTGGAGAACATCGGCCCACTCAGCGCATTCGGCAAACAATTTGAAGGCGTCGACGCCCCCCAGATCGCAGGAAGCGGGCGCCCAGTAGGAGCGCGCACGACACACCGTGGCTTCTGGCCGCTCTATTCGAATGGGATGGGGTGTGGGCGAGAGCGTGTACACCATGGATTCCACACCCAAGGCTTGGCACCCTGCTGCAATTTGGCGAATGGCCTGTTGCAGTCCGCCAGGCGGATCAGGGTAGTAGGTGCGGTAAATGTGGAGGACCTTCATGGGCAACGTGTCGTACTGGGTCAGGTGACGCCAGTGCGATTGGCGCAACCTCCTTTACCCGTTCAATCGAAAAGGTCGGCTGACTTGAGTGTTGAGGCCGACTGGTCTTTGGCCGAAAGCACGGGGGCCAGGTCGGTCGTCCAGTCGATCGCCAGATCTGGGTCATTCCAAAGGATGCTGCGCTCGAAAGCGGGCGCGTAATAGTCGGTGGTCTTGTACAGGAACTCAGCGGTTTCACTCAGCACCACAAACCCGTGACCAAAGCCCTCGGGTACCCACAGTTGCGCCTTGTTCTCGGCGCTCAGATGCGCGCCAACCCATTGACCAAAGGTCGGGGACGACTTTCGCAGGTCCACCGCGACATCAAAAACAGCGCCCTGTGATGCGCGCACGAGTTTGCCCTGGGGCTGCTGAATCTGATAGTGCAGACCGCGAAGAACGCCCTTGGTGGACTTGGAGTGGTTGTCTTGAACGAAGTGCACAGGACGGCCGACAGCTTCTTCAAACTTGGCCTGGTTGAAGCTCTCGAAAAAGAAACCGCGGTCATCTCCGAACACTTTGGGCTCAAAGAGGATGACGTCGGGAATGGCCAGAGGGGTAGCTTTCATGGGGTGACTCAGGTTTTGGATTCGTTGAGAATCTGCTGCAGGTATTGCCCGTAGCCATTTTTGGCGAGTGGGTGTGCGAGGGCTGCGAGTTGCTCCGCGCTGATCCAGCGATGGCGAAAGGCGATCTCCTCTGGGCATGCGACTTTCAAACCCTGGCGCTTTTCCAGCGTGGCGATGAATTGGCCTGCTTCCAGCAGGCTGTCATGGGTGCCGGTATCCAACCACGCATAACCGCGCCCCATGAGCTCGACATGCAGCTGGTTTCGCTCCAGGTACAAGCGGTTGAGATCCGTGATTTCCAGCTCACCTCGTGGCGATGGCTTCAGGTCTTTGGCCAGCTGCACCACCTGGTTGTCGTAAAAGTACAGGCCGGTGACGGCGAAATGGCTTTTGGGGTGTGCCGGTTTCTCTTCGAGGCTGAGCACGCGTCCCGCTGGATCGAACTCGGCGACGCCGTAGCGGTGGGGATCGTGCACGTGGTAGGCAAAGACGGTGGCGCCGCTTTCGCGTTCATTGGCGTTGCGCAACAACTCGGCAAAGTCGTGGCCGTAGAAAATGTTGTCCCCGAGCACCAATGTCGAAGGGTCCTGGCCGATGAAATTCTCACCGATGATGAATGCCTGTGCCAAGCCATCCGGGCTGGGTTGCACCGCGTACTGAAGGTTGAGACCCCACTGGCTGCCATCGCCAAGCAAGTCTTGGAACCGCGGCGTGTCCATGGGGGTGGAGATGATCAGGATATCTCGGACACCGGTGAGCATGAGGGTGCTCAGCGGGTAATAGATCATGGGCTTGTCGTACACAGGCATGAGCTGTTTGCTCACGGCTTGGGTCACAGGGTACAACCTCGTGCCCGATCCGCCGGCCAGGATGATGCCTTTTCTTTTCATTGCGAAGTCCAGATCAAAGAATGGTTTGAAGGATGTGGCCAACGCCCAATCGCCAATCTGGCAAAACCAGCGAAAACGCCGTTTGGAAACGGGTGGTGTCCATGCGCGAGTTGTGTGGGCGTTTGGCTGGGGTAGGGTAGCTTGCCGCGGGTATCGGGAGCACGCGTTCTGGCCTGGTCTTGAGCGGTTTGCCCATTTTGAGGGCGTGGTCGATCACGAACTGGGCGTAAGCGTGCCAAGAAGTGTCTCCGCCGGCGGTTAGGTGATACAGCCCGTAAGGGAATTTTTCGGCACCCTCGCGGGCCAGTTGTCGGACCAGGTGGGCAGTGACATCCGCGAGCAAAGCTGCTGATGTAGGCGCCCCAAACTGATCTGCGACCACTTTGAGCTCGTCGCGCTCAGCGGCCAGGCGCAGCATGGTCTTGGCAAAATTGCCACCGTGGGCGCCCACAACCCAACTCGTGCGCAGGATCAAATGGTGCGGTGTGGCCTCGGCCAAACCCTGCTCACCTTGGAGCTTGGTGCGCCCATAGGCCGATTGAGGGTTGGTTGGATCGGTCTCTGTGTAGCTTCCGGCTTTTTCGCCATCGAAGACATAGTCGGTGGAAAAGTGGATCACCGATGCGCCAAGCTTGGCCGCCTCTTCGCCCAGAATACCGGGCGCTTGGGCGTTCACAGCGTGGGCCATATCCTGGTCGGTTTCGGCTTTGTCCACTGCGGTGTAGGCCGCCGCGTTCACGATGACATCCGGGTGGACCTTTTGAATCAGCTCGCGCAGGGCCGCGCCATCGGCCAGATTGCAATCGTCAGTGCCCACAGCGACGACCTCTCCAAGTGGAGCCAGCGCGCGCTGCAGTTCAAAACCCAGCTGGCCGTTCTTGCCTGTCATCAGGATCCTCATGAGGCGGTTCCGTATTGTTGGCCCATCCAGTTGCGGTATTCACCGCTCTGCACTTGGTCGACCCAGGTCTGGTTGTCCAAATACCAGCGCACCGTTTTTCGAATACCGGTTTCGAAGGTTTCCGATGGTTTCCACCCCAGCTCGCGGTGAATTTTTGTGGCGTCGACGGCGTAGCGCCGGTCGTGCCCGGGCCGGTCTTTCACGTAGGTGATCTGGGTTGCATATTTTTGCCCGTCCGCACGCGGCGACATCTCATCGAGCAAGGCGCAGACGGTGTTCACGATGTCGAGATTGGGCTTTTCGTTCCATCCCCCAACGTTGTAGGTTTCACCTGTTCGCCCCGATTCAAGGACCCTGCGAATCGCGCTGCAATGGTCTTTGACAAAGAGCCAGTCGCGTACCTGCATGCCATCTCCATAGACAGGCAAAGGCTTGCCAGCGAGGGCGTTCACAATCATGAGCGGAATCAGCTTCTCGGGGAAATGGTAAGGGCCGTAATTGTTCGAGCAATTGGTCGTCAGGACGGGCAGGCCGTAGGTGTGGTGGTAGGCACGCACCAAGTGGTCGCTGGACGCTTTGCTGGCCGAGTAGGGGCTGTTGGGCGCGAACGCTGTGGATTCGGTGAATGGGGCTTCATCTGGACCCAATGTGCCGTAGACCTCGTCGGTGGAGACATGCAGGCACCGGAAAGACGCTTTGGCCTCGTCGTCCAGGGCGCTCCAGTGGGCGCGCACAGATTCCAGCAGATGGAAGGTGCCCACCACGTTGGTCTGTATAAAATCTTCGGGGCCGTGAATCGAGCGGTCGACGTGGCTTTCAGCGGCAAAATTCACCACCGCGCGTGGCCTGTGTTGGCTCAGGATTCCGTCCACCAGCGCACGGTCACCGATGTCACCTTGCACAAAAATGTGGCGTTCATCCCCTTGCAAGCTGGCCAGGCTTTGCAGGTTGCCGGCATAGGTCAGCTTGTCGAGATTGATGACGGGTTCATCGCTTTGTGCGAGCCAGTCCAGCACAAAATTGGCGCCAATGAAACCTGCGGCTCCGGTTACGAGAATCATGCGTGTTCACCTCTTGAGGGTTGACCGGCAGGCCGGTTGTCTTTTGGAACGGTTGGTGGTCTGGTCAGGACCATCAGAACAGTCAGCAGCAATGCCAGTGTGAACAAGCAAACCATGGCCACCACGACGCCATCTTTGGTGCTCGGACCGGGATTGGCCGTGAAATTGTAGGTGGCGGCGTACTCGCTGGGTTTGCCGTTGATCACCGCGTGGGTAGGCCCCTTGGCGGGCCCCAGTGCGATCATCGCAACCTGTTTCAGGCCGGGCTCTACAACGGACAGGTCGAGGAACGTGTCTCTGTCAAACACCTCTTCAGCGTGCGACCCTTCAAAGCAGAATGGCTGAAAATAGGTGGTGATTTGCCTGGATTTTACTTGCGTGGTCCAGGCTTTCGAGTCTGTAGACAGGCGCAGGAGCAGGGTGCCTTCGGTGGTCCACTTGCCACCCCGGTCGTATTCGAGGCGCAACCACAGACAAATCGGTGCTTCACGCAGCCGGCGCTTGACGTGGTTCAAATCTTTGGTGTCGATGGCTTGTCTCAGGGTAAAGCCTGAGTCGATGACCATCGGGTGGATCGAAGCTTGGGGGGTGTGATCGGAAATCGATCCGTGAAAGTGGTTTTGAAACGACCCTTCCGCCGCCACATAGAGGCCTGCGGCCATGGCGAAAGTCAAAACCAGGGGCATCACTGCCAAGCGCAAGAACGTCTTCATAGGCGAACCATGTTGAAGAAGGGAATCAGCGTGTTGATCTCGGCGTTTAGATGCGCCCAGGCCAGAAGCGCTGTGACCAGCCCGCAGAGGGGCAGCGCAAAGCGCATCTGGCGAATGGCGATACCAAATGAAGCGAGAAGCAATGGAATGAATGGGTAGAGGTAGCGCCCCTGGATGCCCGCCGCACGTTGCGCGATCACATAGGCTTCATGTCCCTTGAGGAAAAGCAGCAATGTGAACAAGCACAGCAAGATCGGCCCGTAGGCCAGCAGCCGAGAATCAGCGGAGGAAGAAAGAAAGACCAATACCAAGCCTGCGATGCCCGTTATGGCGAGCAGGGCCGCGACCGCCTGGATCTGGTAGGCGTATCGCGGATCGAGTTTGAACGCGTGCGCGTACACCCAAGCCGTGCCACCCAGAGCCAATACGAGCAGGGTAGCTGGGAGCCACTTGTTGGCATGGATGCGTGTCAGCCCACGATGAATCAACCCCTGCATTGAGGCTATCGAGGCCTCTTCGTGATTGGCTGGTGCCGTGCGCAGAACCCGAAACAGTGTGGCGCCCAGCAACAGGGTGGCGCAGGCTACACCCACCCAGATGAAGATGTTGAGTGAGATACCTTGGACGACCGTTATTCTGACGCCGTGGCAGAAACGCTCCAGGACCGCCAGCGACTCTGCGGAGTTGCAAAAGCCTGAAAAACCTTCCAGTCCGTAGAAGTGAAGGAAGAGCCAGTCAAAGAAGGGCTGTTGCTCGAGGTAGTTGGTTCGGGTGTAGTGGGTTGCAAGGACCGCCCCATCGCTCCCGCCAACGTAAAACGGGTCGCCAAAGAAGAAGATGTTTCTGCGCATCCACCAGAGCGCCGTGCTGCACGAAATCAGGCTCAGGATGGCAGCATGGAGCAGCCATTTCCAGCCTGTGCGCCGCAATTCAAAGATGAGAATGCCCAGAATCCCGGCAATGAGAACCCAGCCTGTCATCTTGGTGGCGCCCACGCACGCGAGCCAAAACGCGCACCCATAGGCATTTGCCAAACGGTGGGACGCTAGGTAGCGCACCAGCTGAAGCGAGGCCAAGGCACACATCAGGGTGAGAAAAATGTCGTTGGTGATGCCTGAGGCGAGGTGCGTCACGGTGGGGATGAACCCAAACCAGGATGCGACGGCAATGGCCAACCGTTCCTCAACGCCCACTGCGGTCAGGATGCGAAAGCACACAAAAATCAACAGCCCCAGGCAAATGGCCGACACCACCCTGGTGGCTTGCGCCAGTCTTACCTTGTTGTTGGTGAAGTGCTTGGCGATGCTGTAAGGAATCGCCGCGACGGCGTAATAAAGCGGTGGGTGCTGAACGATGTAGTTGTACCGGTCCCCGTCTGGAAGGCCCCAGTCGCGCCACAGGTTGTTCGAGATGACGCCCCTGCCTTTGTCGGTTTGCCCAAGAACCGGCAGAGGGCGGCCTTTGGTGATGTCGATCACATAAGCGTAGTGGCCGCTTTCATCTGGGATATCGCCTTGAAGCGTGACGAAGATTCCAAAAAACCACGCCTGCAAGAAAAACAGCACAGACAACACATAGATGGCACGAGGTGGGCGCATAAACAGGCGTGGTGAATGGCAGGGGGATTGGGCGAGTCGGGGTCGCCGCGCTCAGGCTTGGCCGATGGCTTCTACGAGGATGCGTTCGAGCCCTTCGCCCAGCTTTTCAACCGTTCCGTATTCCTGGAATCGCGCGTGCCCATTTTTTGCGATGCGCTCGCGAAGCTCGGGGTCGTTTTTGAGGTGCAGAATTGCATCGGCCAATGCACGAGGGTCGGCAGGCTCGACGAAATAGGCGCTTTCACCATGTGTCAGCAGCTCTTGCACAGGGGCATTGCGCCGGGTGATCAAGGGCTTGCCCATGCCGATGGCTTCATTGGCCTTGTTGGTGATGACCAGCTCGGCCCTGTCGTTGTCGCCAAAAATGCCCAGGCAGATATCGGCTTCTGCCATGAGTGTGGCCAGTCCGGCATACGGCACGGGGTCAAGGATTCGAACATTGTGCAAGTCAAGCTCTTTCATGAGCGCCATGTCCTGTTCAAACGTCAAGCCCCGACCAACGATTTGAAACTGGACGCCTTCGCTCTCCAGCAGCTTGGCTGCGTGCAGTATGTGTCGAACGCCATGGAACGGTATGAACTCACCGTGGAAGTGAACCAGGAATTCGTCCGTGGTGCGCAGCATGGGGCGGGGATGGATGACCGAGTCGTCCACGGCAAGAAAAAGGCGGCGCATCCGATCGGTGCTGGTGCGTGCATAGGTACCAAAGTGCTGGATCACATGGTCGCTGTCCAGGATGGAGAGGCTTGCGCATTTGTACGACAACCAGTCTGCCCAAGCGTAGACCTTGGCCATGATCGACCCCGGTTTCGCCTTCTGCCGATCGAACACCATCGTGTCGTACGTGGTGATGTACATGTCGAAGACGATGGGTTTCCACGTCAGCAAGCGCATGGCGGGCGTGAGCAGTTGGCCGTAGAAGCCAGTCAAGACGATGTCGCAAGAGGGCGCCGCCAGCATGGCGCGCCAGAGAATTCGAGGGTAGTGCTTGAATGACTTGTCAGCGGGCAGGCACTTGACGACCTGATGCCCTCGCAACTCCAAGGCGCGTATGACAATCCGGGTTCTGGAGTAGCTTTCTTCCCGTCCAGCGATATAGAGAATTTTCATGGGGAGATTGCTGCCAGGCTAATGGATGTTGTATTTTGGCTGGGCGATCGCGACAGGCTGATCTTGAGACAGCCTGCAACTCCACCGTCGACGGACTTTTGTCAATGGCTTTGTGTGGCCAAGTCCGGCGTTGCCATGCAGAGTTTCACGGCGCTCAAAAGTTAGTCCTCTATGATATCGCATGGCTGAAACCCCCCAGAACTCAAGCGCGCGCTCCGGCGGATGTGGGGACCTTCCCGCTGCGCCCCTGATTTCGATTGTTGTTCCTGTTTATGACTGCGCAAGCTTTCTTGAGCAATGCTTGCAATCGCTGATTGCGCAAAGCGAGCGGCATATCGAGATTCTGCTGATTGATGACGGATCCACTGACGGCAGTGGGGCTATTTGTGATCACTACGCGGCTCAGGATTCACGGATGCGCGTGACGCACAAGGCCAATGGCGGCGTTTCCTCCGCCAGGAATCTGGCGCTTGAATTGGCTACAGGCGCATATGTTGTGTTCGTTGATGCCGACGACTATGTGGCGCCTGCATTCGTCCAACGGATGGGCGACAGGATGGTTGACCATGATGTGGTGGTTTGCGCTTACAACCGTGTGAGGGCGGACAGCGCGCAGCCCTTTGTGCTGTGCGGCTCAGGAGCGTTGGCGCTGGACGCTTTGTACGAACACACGTTGTGCACGTTGCTGATCGGCGGAGGTTGCTGCAACAAGGCCTTTCGCATGGACACGATTCGCAAACACGCATTGCGCTTTGACACACGCATCGCGGTGGGTGAAGACCTGCTGTTTCTTGTTCAGTACTACCAGCACTGCCGCACGGCGTACTACATCGGCGATACGCTCTATCACTACCGGTACAACGAGGTATCCGCCACCGAGTCGGCCTTTGCGCAAAAAAAGGTCCATCAGGGTTCGGCCAGCATTCTAATGGCATTGGACGAAATGGAGCACCACATCGATCGCACGGTGCCCTTTCAAGTGGCCTTCCTGGGCTACCGCAAGGTGCGATCCAGTTTGCGGCTGTTTTTTCAGATGGTGCTGTCCCGGACCTGGAACACGCAATGGCTGGTGGCGATCAAGCGAAATATTCGCCAATCGTTTGGCGTGTTCGTCAGCTCAACGCACGCGCGCTGGCTGGAGCGTGCCGCTGCTGGCGGTATATTTTTCTCTGTGCGGTTGGCTTACGCGGGAGCCGTGCTGATGTCGATGTTGTTGGGCAACCGAATGGCCAGACTTCGCAACTGAAAACACCTTCGTGTTGGCTCGTTTCCAGCGTTCAAGGGTCATTTCTTGGAATAGGGCCCTCAGCATCAGTGCCCCATGAAGATGCGGATTGTGCAGCCGCGAGCCAATGCCAGTCTCCCAGCGCTTTCCGGGTGATGAACCTATTGAAATAGAACACAGGGGTAAGCGCTGCACAACCCCTGCGAAGCGCGTTCGGATCCAGAACGGGATGGCTGGCGAGCTGGTGTTGATTCAGTTGCACTCAACGCGGCTCTCCTTGCAAGACCTTGAGCAACAAGGCTTGTTGCTCAAGGGAGCGTCGGCTGATCAAAAGCAGCAGATCCTGGGCTTCCAGCACGTGGATGCCGAAGCTGGCGGCCAAAGTCAAGGCGGGTGTCGTGTAGTCGGCCAAAGTGATGCAGGCACCCCATCGCAACCCAAGGGTACTGATCCTTTTTTGCAGAGCACGGATGCTTGCAACGTCGACCGGTGAATCCTTTTCAGTCAGGCATTGCACAACCGCCACGGCGTCGGGGATGGTCGGGACTTCCAGCCAGATGTCCACGCCGCTGCCGTGGTCCTGTTCAGACAGGCGGGTTGCAAAACCCGCTTGTGAAAAAATCGTCTCGCACAAGGCCACAAAGCGGTTGTTGTCGAGACCTGTCAGCATCTCTTCGCGCCAAATGACCGGCTGGGTCAGTCCGTGCTCTGGTGCCGGCGATGGTGATGGCGGTGTGTCAGTGCCCAGGGTTTCCCGTTCAATCTGGTCAATCAAAGCCTTGATGGCGGTTGCTGCGGGTTGGGTGGGCTTGCGCCCGGGTGCTGGCGCGGGTTCTTCGATACGTGAGGTGCGGCGTTTGCCCGCCAGCCGAGTCGCGAGGTGCAGCAGCATCATGAGCGCACCAAAGCCCAGGGCCCACCAGGCAGGCATGCTGACCGCCGTGGCGACGAACGGATGTCGTCCGCTCACGGCGAACGCAAGCATCAGTAAACCGGCACCCGTAACCGTGACGATCAGTCCGTTTTTCCACAATTGTTTTCCGGCCTTGCGGCCGCGCTGGCGCCTCGATGGCTGTGCCATTCGTATTCCTCCCCAAAATCCGGTGCAGGAGGGATTTTGCCTTAAGTCGAAAGACCTAAGACGGGTCTGTGTAACGTCCGGGATATGCGGACAGAGTCCTTCGCGTGTGGGACGCCGATTTTTTCGATACACCCTGTTGCATATTCGGGTTTTGCAGCGCTTCTCTAGAGGGTCTGGCGGTAGCGTTCTTCCATCTCGGCCTGTGACTCTGCGGCGACGTCTTCCCCGTGGAACTCGCGCAATTGGTCCCGCAGCATTTCGCCCAAGCTGGGCAGCTCGGATCGCTGGATATGGCGGCCTGGATCCCACAGCTGGGCGCGCATCAAGGCCTTGGCGCAATGCACATAGCAGGATTGCACCTCAATGCGGATCGCCAGGGGCGGCAGGCGCTGGGCTTCGGCGCACCGCTGCCGGTCGGGCGCCTGGGTGGAGAGCCGGGCCAGGCCGTTGACCCGCAGGGTTTCGTCCATGCCAGGCAAGAGAAAGACCAAGCCCACCGGGGCCCCGTTGGGTCCGTGGCTGGCGATGTTTTCCAGGGTGTCTAGCAGGTTGTTGCCGGGCGCATCGGGGATCAGCAGTGTGTGGGCATCGGGCGCTTTCACAAAACCGGGTTCACCACCCCGGGGCGAGGCATCCATCTCGCCGAGATCGGCGTGGCCGCTGGCAATCACCACAAAGGGCGAGAGGCCGATGAGGCGCGTGGCATGGCTGTCCAGACGGGGCATCGCTTTGCGTGCCGAGCGGCCGCGCTTGGGGCCATAGAGGGCGCGCAAAGCCGCGACCGATGTGAGGGTTCCGGTGGGGTCGGCAGAGGGTGCAGCAGTCATGGTCGTTGTTTCAGCCATCAAAATCGGTCATTAAAAGGGATGCGAAGCAGGGTCCGCTCAGAGGTCGGTTTCGATGGCTTCGACTTCGATCACGCCTTCAAACAGGTCGATGGCGGTGGCGGCCACCTGGGCGGTGTCGTAGTAAGCGTAAGCCCCAACGCCCACTGCGCCCACGATGGGCAGCCAGCGGGCCATGCCCTTGCCCAGCGCGCGTTGTGCCAGCTTGGCGCCGATGCGCCGGGTGATGGCGCCGATCAGGCGCGGGGATGCGCGCCGCACCAGGGTGCGTTGGCCCACGCGCACCACCAAATCGCGCACACCCTGAGCCGCTGTGTGCTGGAACAGGCAATACACCACCTGCTCGGGCGTCAGCGTCTTCTGTTTGCCGTACACCGCAGCAATGTCGGCGACCATCTGCTTCTGGATGTTCCAGACCCCCATCATCTCCGGCAGGATGGTGAGCCAGCCGATGGCGCCCGGCGGCAGAGCGAGCGCGCCGGCCGCCATGGCGGCCTTTGAAGCCGCGGCATTGGCCAGCTTGCGCGAGGCTTCTTCGGGTTTCTGGCTTTTGCGTTCGTCTGAATTGGGGACCTGGCCCATGAAAGGCAGAATAGCTTCAGCGATCAGCACACCCATCCTGGAGGAGGGTTTGTCTGCCTCGGCAGGGCTTGGCTTCTTGGCAGTGGACTTGGTTGACACGGCGATGCCTTTCAGAATGGGCGTGAGGACTGTCGTTTGTTCTTTCTGTCATTATTCAGTGTAGGCCGCTCCGGGTGACCCGGGTGGAGTGGTGCACCCAATGTGGCTGCACGGGCCGAGGGGCGCCACCTCGCCCTTCGGGTCTTGGCTGGCTGGGGCGACAGAGCGGGGAAAGCGGCGGTGTAGGATGGAAAGCCTCTGTATTCCGACCAAGGCCATGAGACCATGAACCGTCCGCTACCGAAGCCCGAAACCCGTTCGTTTGATCGTTTCTCCGCCCTGGCCATTGCGGTGGTGCTGGCCTTGCTGGGGTATTTCGGCTGGCGTTATTTTGATGGCCGCCAGACGCCGGCAACGGTTGACATGCCGGCGTCGGTCGCAACCGATGCCCCACCGGGAGAGCCAGCTGCGCCAGTGGCTGCGGCTGACGCGGCCCTGTCTGAGCCGCCGGCCATCGAAAACCCCGTGGAGGCGCTGGACAGCGCTGACGCTCAGGCAGCGCCTGTGGCCCTGCCCGTGCTCGGCGACTCCGATGCGGTGGTAACGGAGCGGCTGTCGCAGCTCATCAGCCGCAAGAACGTGCTCACTTTTTTGCAGCTCGACGGCTTTGTGCGGCGAGCGGTGGCCACCGTGGACAACCTCGCCCGGTCGCAGGCTTCGACCACCCGCTGGCCCGTGGTCCCGACCCCGCAGCGTTTCAGCACCCTCAAAGGGCCTGACGGTGTTGAACGTATCCACCCCGACAACAGCCGCCGCTATGCACCCTTTGTGACGATGGTGGAAGCGGTCAATACCGAACAGGCGGTGGCGCTGTACCGCCAGCTGTATCCGCTGTTTCAGCAGTCTTATGAAGAGCTGGGGTTTCCCGGTCGCTACTTCAACGACCGGCTGGTTCAGGTGCTGGACCACCTGATTGCCACACCGGTGCCGGCAGGGTCTCTGGCCGTGACGCTGGTGGAGGTGAAAGGCTCGGTGACGTCCTTGCGCCCCTGGGTGCGTTACGAGCTGGCCGATCCCGCGTTGGAGTCGATGTCGGCTGGGCGCAAGATGCTGATGCGCATGGGGCCTGCGCAGCAGCGCCGCTTGCAGGCCAAGCTCAGCGAAATTCGCCTGCTTGTGGCCAAACCCTAACCTTTTTTTCTTTCATGAGCGCCTCTCCTGCCTTGTCTTTCTATCCCATCGGAACACCTGGCCAGCGCTGGGGCGGCCAGGAGGTCGATCAATGGCGGGCCCTTCAAACGCGCCAGCGCAGTTATGCCGACGATGTGCTGAGCGAGATTCAACGCCTGGCTTCGCGCTTTGATGCCGTGCCTTACGGCGAGATCGCCTACGCCGGTGAAACTTTTCGCCTGGTGGCTTTGCGGAGCCAGGGCTGGGTGTCGGGTCGGCCCACCGTGCTGGTGACGGGCGGGGTGCATGGCTATGAAACCAGCGGTGTTCATGGTGCGTTGAGGTTTCTGGATAAGAATGAAGCTGCGTTCGTGGACCGGGTCAATTTGCTGGTGGTACCGTGTGTGAGCCCTTGGGCCTATGAGCGCATTCACCGCTGGAATTTTGATGCCATCGACCCCAACCGATCCTTTCAGGAAGCCAGCCCTGCACTGGAATCGGCAGCGCTGATGCGGCTGGTGGCGCCGCTCAAAGGTCAGTTCCTTGCGCACATCGATCTGCACGAAACCACCGACACCGACGAGTCCGAGTACCGTCCCGCGTTGGCCGCGCGCGACGGCCTGCCGTTTGAACCGGGCTCCATTCCGGATGGTTTCTACCTGGTCGATGACACGGAGAACCCCCAGCCCGATTTTCAGCAAGCGATCATCCAGGCCGTCGAGGGTGTAACGCACATCGCGCCGCCCGACGCGCAGGGCGCCATCATTGGTTCGCCCCTGTTTGGGCGCGGTGTCATCCGGTATGCCTTCCAGGCCTGGGGCCTGTGCGCGGGCATCACCGGCGCACGCTACACGACCACCACCGAGGTCTACCCCGACAGCCCGCGCGCCACGCCGGAGCAGTGTGTGGCCGCTCAGGTCGCAGCGGTGTGTTCGGCCATTGAATACGCCGTGGCTCAAAGCTGATTTGGTGGCGCGTCTCATGCCGCTGATATGCTGCGCGCCATGAGTGTGTGTACTGTGCCTTGGGGGCTTTTGTGAGCGATGCTTCCCGCCTGATCTGTTTCAACAAGCCCTATGGCGTCTTGAGCCAATTCACGCCCGAAGGGCGCTGGCGCGGGCTGAAAGATTTCATCGATGTGCCTGGCGTGTATGTGGCCGGGCGGCTGGATGCCGATAGCGAGGGATTGCTGCTGCTCACCAACGACGGGCAGCTGCAAGCCCGTATCAGCGACCCGCGCCACAAAATGGAAAAGACCTATTGGGTGCAGGTGGAGGGCGAACCCGACGACGCAGCCTTGGCTGCTTTGTGCGCTGGCGTCACGCTGAACGATGGTCCCACCCGCCCCGCACGCGCGCAGCGAATCCCTGTGCCAGCCCAGCTTTGGGAGCGAGACCCGCCGGTGCGTTTTCGGCAATCGATCCCGACGAGCTGGCTGGAGCTGGTGATCCGGGAAGGGCGCAACCGGCAGGTGCGCCGCATGACGGCCGCGGTGGGGTTCCCCACCTTGCGCCTGATCCGAGCGGCCATTGGGCCTTATGCGCTGGAAGGTCTGGCGCCAGGGAATTGGCGAGGTTGATGGGGTCTCTTTGCCCTGTGCCTTGCCCCTGAAACACTTGCTGCGTTGGGCGCTGTCAAATTGACGAGAACGGCGCTGGCCATCCATGCCGTGAAGAGCCAGGTGAACTTCATGCCTGCCAGACGCCAAAACCCGCTGAACGCAAATCGATGCCGATGTTGACTTCCATCAGCTGGGCAGCCTCGTAGTCCATGGGGTTGAATCCTTCGTAGAGGTCGGGCAACAGGCGAAGGCCGTACTTCATCACATAGGCGTTGGACTGGATGCCTGCCTTGTGTTTGTCAAAGCGCAGATCCGGGTCCAGGCCGGTCATGCCCACATAGACGCAGGGCTTGCCGTCGAGGTAGCCGGGGTTGCATTTGCGGAATTTGCTTTCGTGCAGCACATCGGTGTGCAGTTCGATCACATAGACGCTGTGGTGCAGGCGTTTGCGGCGGGGCATGGATTGAATTGAAATAGATCGGAGCGGACGCGCCGGGTGGATTTTTTCGCCAGTGGAGCACCCCGGGGGGCGGCGCTGTCCTACACGTGCCATCGGTATTGTCGGACTTGCCGGGGGCGACGGTGTGCCTAAGATGAGCTCTATGACGCTTGGGCCAGATCTGGCACCTAAACCGCGAGCGCCTTTGTGTGCACCACCCAACCCCAGGAGATATGCCATGACGTTGACCTCAAATTTGAAACCCCTTCACAGCTTGTTGTGTGCCGTGTTGCTGGCCGCCCCGGTCGGCCATGCCTTGGCAGCGCCCGACCGCGACGCTATTCAGGCGCAGTACCAAACAGACCGAAAGCTCTGCATGGATGAAAAATACGATCCAGCCGCACGAAAGGTGTGCCTGAAAGAAGCGGGCGCTGCCCGTCAGGCGGCCTTGCGCGGAACCTTGGCCGGGTCTGCCTCGCCAAGTGACCTGCGGCGCAATGCGCTGGCCCGCTGTGCGGTCCACAAAGATGCGGTCGATCGCGCGTCTTGTGAAGGCATGGCTCAGGGCAAAGGCGCGTCCCAAGGCTCGGTGGAAGGCGGGGGCGTGTTCAAGGAAATGGTGGTCCCCGTCGATCCTTCCTGATCCCGAACCGACCCATCGATGTCCTGTACGGTCTGAGGCGCTGCGGTTTGGCGGTCGTCGGCCTTGCGCGGAACCGGCGGTGTTGCGGGATGCTGTTCAGGCACCAGCCGCATCGTGGGCCAGCAGAAGGCAGCCATCGCCCTGGCCTTCGCGCCACACCCGCACACTTTGAATCAGGTCGCGCGGCAGCTCGACAGTTTCAAGAATGAACAGGCAGAGGTTTTCCAGGGTGGGAATGCCGAGGCCGGGCACTTCGTCGAGCAAGTGGTGGTCCAGGGTTTCACGCAGCTTTGCGATCGCGATGCGCACCAGCCCCAGGTCGAGCACCATGCCGGTCTGGGGATCGGGTGTGCCAATCACGGTGATTTCAGCCGAGTAGGTGTGGCCGTGGATGCGGCGGCTCGATTCGGTCTCCAGCGCGCGCTGCAGGGTATGGGCGGCGTCGAAGTAAAAACGCTGGCTCAATTGAAATTTCATCGGATGCCCGTGATCTTGTGGGTTTGCAGGCTCAGACGCCAGGCAGGGCGAGCCTTGCAGAGTTCGATGCACGTCTGAATATTGTCGGCCTGGTGGGCGTTGTCCATGGGCTGCAGGAAGCGGTTCTTGAAATCGGCAGCTTCCATGGCGGCCAGATCGGTGCCAGGTTGTGGCCAGACCACTTTGAGCTCGTCGCCGCGCCGCTGCACCCATTCGGCGCCCGCCTTGGGGCTGACACACAGCCAGTCAATGCCCTCGGGGGCCGCGATTGTCCCATTGGTTTCCACCGCCACTTTAAAGCCCTGTGCGTGCACCGCATCGAGCAGGGCGGAGTCGATTTGCAGCAAGGGCTCCCCGCCGGTCATGACGATCAGGCGGTTGCGGGTGTCATTTGTGGGCCAGAAGCGGGCGATGGCTTCTGCCAAGGCCTCAGCGGTGGCAAATTTTCCGCCGCCTGTGCCATCCGTTCCCACGAATTCGGTGTCGCAAAACCGGCAAATGGCGGAAGCGCGGTCTTCCTCGCGCCCGCTCCAGAGGTTGCAGCCTGCGAAACGGCAAAACACGGCCGGGCAGCCTGCATTGGCGCCTTCGCCTTGCAGGGTATAGAAGATTTCTTTGACAGCGTAGGTCACGATGGGAGGCCATGGCCCTCAAGGGGCGGTGAGTCGGTTGAGCGGGTGGGGGCGTGCCGTCACAGGCACTGACAGGGCGCCTGGCGCGATCCAAGAAACACCGAACACGGCGCTTTTGACAGACCGGGCCCTGGCGCCTTGTGCGGTGTGAGGCCCTGGTCCGTTGGTGTTCCCAAGCCAGATCGCCTCGCTCTGCGTTTGCGCAGACAACCGGTGATTTTCCCGTATTTTGTGTGGTGCAGGCAATCGGGGCAGATGGGCGGTCTTTGTGAGGCGCCCCGCTTTAGAAGTACAGGGCCACCACCTCGTGCACTTCATCGTCCACCACCACCGGCAGCGTGAGCACCGAACCGATGCCCGCTCCCCGCAGGGATTGCAGGTCGGTTGGGGTGTTCCAGGCGGGCAGTTGCTCGTCGGCCTGTGCCACGGCGGAGCGCCAAGCCTCACCGATGGGGCCCAAGGCCTCCACTTTTCGTGCCTGGCCGCCGCCGCAAGGCAGCTCGCCCATGGACTCGCAAAAGCCTGCGGTGCGGAACAGTGTGCCAGGCTGGGTTTCGTGGTCCCGCCAAACCTCGACACGCAAGGCGATGGGCGCGACGGGCGCCGAAAGCAAACCGAGCACCCAGGTGCTGTTGTCTCTCACAGTGCAAGGCGTCGCCAGCGCCCGCCCGATGCCCAGCGCCACTGCCGCTTCCGTGCGCAAAAAGTGTTTTGAACTGGCGATGTCGGGGATGCAGATCGTTTCTTCCTTTTGCCAGGCGAGGCCTGGTGCGCCTGCACCGCGTGGCAGCCAGCCTTCCCGGGTGAGCGCCTCCAGCTCTTCGGCCCGTCCGGATGTGCCGAAATACCCGTCTACCAGGGTCATGTCAGAGGACAGCCGTGAATCGTTGCGCCACAACTCTACCGAACCCATGGTCGAAGGCGCGCCGCCCATGAGCAACACCACCACGCAGCGCAGCTGCTGCCCCTGAAACACGGGGCAGGCCACGGCGCACGTCAGGTCGATGGCCCGGGCCGCCGCCGCACGCTTGAAATAGCTGCCCACCAGCTCGCGCATCATCAGTGGGTGGCCTTTCTCCCAGGCCCGGCCTGGCAGCCCTTCGCCTTTCGCAAACACCATCTCGCGGGTAATGGCTTCAAACGCCGGCGCCTCGGGGAACAGGCCACTGGACAGCTCCAGAGAGCGGCCGTCCTCGGTGGGTGTCCACACCTCGGCAATGCGGATAAAGGTTTTCATGCTTTGGGGGTAAGCAATTTGCGCGCCAAAGCGCCGAGCGCAAACTGTCAGCGCGCCGTCCGAACGCAGCGTACCGGCTTGTCGGGCCGGTCGATATCGCCGGCGTTGATCGAGCAAGTGACTTCTTTGACCAATGCCTGATGGGTCAGCGTTTTGATGGACGAGTGCTGTGCACCGGCACTGTGACAACAGCCTGGAAAAAAGGGAAAGGGCGCTGGATATCGGGTCGGAACTTGAACCCGGGTTCACCCGCTGCGCATGGAGTGAACCCGGTCTTGGAAGTGGCGCCCCCTCGTTGGGGTGGGCGCCGTTGGGGGAGCTTATTTGCCTTTGGCGTTCAGCTCTTCGGCCAGCTCTTCAGCCAGCTCTT
Source organism: Hydrogenophaga sp. PAMC20947 (assembly GCF_004795855.1). NCBI lineage: Bacteria > Pseudomonadati > Pseudomonadota > Betaproteobacteria > Burkholderiales > Comamonadaceae > Hydrogenophaga > Hydrogenophaga sp. PAMC20947. The sequence continues at coordinate 2,224,977 of NZ_CP039252.1, read as the reverse complement.
CCACCATGTCTTCCACGCTGCCGTAAAAATCGCCGCCGAAAGCCCCCATGCGGGTGGCGTCACTGCCCGAGCGGGTGGCGATCAAGGCACCTGTTGTGACGTCAAGCGCTTCGATCTTGCCATTCAAGATGCCTTTTCCAGCACCAAAGATCCCCGCTGTCCAACGCAGCGCCCGATTGCCAGGGTTGTATTGGAATTCAAGGTTGATCACAACCGCGCCAGCTTTGTTGGCGGGCATGGCCGCGGGCACAGCAAAGCCGTTGTCTTCGAGCTCTTCTTTCAAAACAGCCGGAATCTTGGCATCGAGTTTCTTTTTGTCGGTCAACCGACTTTCATCGGGATTGGTGTCGTCAACGAGGGTGGTGCTGATCTTTCCGATGTACGCGGTGGTGTACATGCGCGCCACCGGTGCCTGTTCAGCGGTGGTTTTCACCGATGGGCTGGAGGCGCAAGCCACCAGGAATGCAGGCAACAACAAAACGGCCAGCGTTGAACGAATAGGACGGAACATAAAAAAACTCCCTGATTTGATTGGTAGATTGCTTGCTTCATTCCTTCGCAAAGCCTCGAAGCGGTTGGTCTTCTTGCTCTGAAAAAGAAATCGCGTGCATGCTAGCAGAAGCGTCGCCGGCTCCGGGGGGGACGGGCTGACTGGGATTGACTTCACTTCACTTGACCGAGGTCAACCACAGTGAGTCTCCAAGCTGGAACACTGCCGCATCCTCAACCTACTGAGCGCGACAGATGACCACCACGACGACTTACGAGCACAACTTCGGCCCTGCTTACGAAAGCACCTTGAGCACACTGGGCGAAAGCATGCGCCAGACCATCGGGCATTTCGGTGCCCAACGCATCTACAGCGTGGGCGGTGACTTCGCAGCCAACCTGATCCGTGCGCTGGACGTGGAAGGCCTCACCGTGTCACCGGCCAGCAATGAAATGCACGCCGGCTTTTGCGCCTGCGCGCAGGCCGAAGTTGAAGGTGTGGGTTTCGCTCTGACCACCTACACCGTGGGCTCGCTGCCTTGCATGTCGGCAGCCGCGCTGGCCAAGACCGAAGGCTTGCCGGTGGTGTTCATCTCGGGCGCGCCCGGCGAAGACGAAGTGCACCAGCACAGCATTCACCACATGGTGCAACCCGCGCACGCCTGGCGAGCCAACTACGATGCCGCCTTGCAAGCGTTTGCCGCCTTGGGGCTGCGCAGCGAGCGCCTGCAAGGCGACCGCGCCAGCGGCCAACCCAACATCGCGGGTTACCGCTTCTTTGAGCTGGTCAAACACGCCTGGCTGCACCGCGAGCCGGTGTTCATCGAGGTGCCGCGCAACCTCGTTTTCTCTCTCACCCAGCCCCTGGCGTTGCCACCCCTGGATCGCCTGAACAGCACCGACCTGGTGTTCACAGGGCTCGAACACATCGTGCACACCATTGAGCAAAAGCTCGGCTCCGCCAGGGCCCCGCTGGTCTATGCAGGCGAACAGGTCAAGCGCAACCCGGCTTTGAAAAAACTGGTGTGGGACTTCTGCCAGAAATACCAGATCCCGCTGATCAGCACCTGGTTCTCCAAAGGGGTTTTCGACGAAACCCACCCGCTGTGCCTGGGCGCCTACAACGGCGTCTTCAGCGCCACTGAGGTGCGGCAGTATGTGGAAAATCAGGTGGACTATGTGCTCGACATCGGCACCAGCGTCTTTGCCCAAGACACCGCCAGCGCCTTTCACACCGGCACCCACCGGGTGGCCACCATCGACAACAAAACGGTGGTCAAGTCCACCGTGCCCCACGAGGCCGATCTCTGCACCATTTTTGAACAACTGCTCGGCAGCGAGCGCCGCCCCTTCCCGTTTGCGCCGGCGCCTTTCGTTCCGGTGGCCCCGGCGCCCACCGGTAAGATGGATTTCCACACCCTGGCCGCCACGCTCAACGCGTGCCAAGCCAGGCAAGCCTTTGGCAGTGTGTTCGTGCCTGAGGTGGGCAACTCGTTTTTTGCCAGCTACGGCCTCAGGCCCAAGGCCACGGAACTGGGCATCAACTGGCTGACCAACCCCTGGTACGCCGCCATGGGCACTTCATTGCCCTATGCCCGCGTCGTCGCCGAAAACATTGTTCGCCAGGATCTCAGTGATCGCGTGGTGGTCATCACCGGTGACGGTGGTTTTCACTTTCAGCTCAACGAACTGATCCATTTCCAGAAGCAGGGCCTGCCACTGACCATTGTCTACATGCGCAACGACATTTTTCACCTCGGCAAGAGCGGCGACGGGCCTGTGTACCATTGCTCCAGCCAGGAATTCGATGTGCTCGGCCTGGTGCGCGCCTATGGTGGCGAAGGCAAACGCTGCACCACAGTCGAAGCGTTTTCCAGCTACTACCAGGAATGCCTGCAAGCCAACAGCGGCATTCGCCTGATCGAAGTGCCATGCTCACCCACGCAGGAGTTCCAATGCCCCGAGATGGCGTTGCTCAACCTGTTCATCCAGTGCCGCAATGGCGACCCTGCCGCCATCGAGCAATGGAAGCAGGTGTGCCAGGTGTGAGCGCCAGGCCTGGTATCGCAGCAGGGGAGAGGGTAGATATTTCCGACATTGCAGGGGTCCATACTTGTCCCCGCTGCATGTGCACCACGGTGTGGATAAGCATGGGGACAAGCGCCGAAACCCGCGCCACCACTGGCTTGGCAGGGTGTGCCTAAAAATGAGGCATTTGTTCGCTCTCGCAAGTCCCTGTCTGGTTGGGGGTGCCTGAGCGGCGAGATGCGCAGGGCCGCCCCATGGCTGCAGCGTTTGGCTTTGCGTTTTTCATTGTTCGCTTGCGCGCACCTTGCTCGCCAGAGTTGCCAGAGCCCCAATGGGGATTTGCACGGCCATCTCTTTCACGATCCCGGCGCCGAAATCGGTGTTACCGAGTCCTATGCTGATGGAAAGGTGCTGGACGCTGTCAATGCCGTGCATCAGAACTTCCCTTCAAAACCCATCTGGACATTGACGGGAAACCGGCGTAAAGACGAGCAACCACACGTTCGAACTCCCCGTCAAATAGGCTGGCCTTACCCCCTTCCCAAAAAAAGAGGGACCAAAGAGAATTCGGGCACTACATAGCCAGCCAGTTAGATCAAAAACAGAAAACCTTTGATCTGGCGGTCATAGAACATTTGATGCCCAGGATTGGCGTGTTTGATCGCAGATCGAAACCTGCGATCACACGGGCAATAACCGCCTTGCATGGCACTGGGTCACCATGAGCTGAGCGGGTTTGAGGTGTGCTCCAGCGATTCCCCCGCACGCGCATTCAGTCCAGCAAATTGCCCCACTTGCCCACATTGAAAACTTGCTGGTAGCCGTTCTTCTTCAGCACCAACTTGGCCATGCCGCTGCGCGTTCCGCTGGCGCAGCAAAGCACCACGGGCGCTGAGTTCGGAATCTCTTTGAGCCGGCTGCCCAGCTCCCCGAGAGGGATGTTGACCGTGCCCGGGGCGTTCCCGCTCGCGAACTCCGCAGCGGACCGCACATCGACCAAGAGCGCGCCTTGCTGTTTGAGCGCAGGCAGCATCGCTTTGACTCTTCGTGCGTTCCACCATTTATAGCCAAACCACAGCACCAAAGCCATGAGCGGCCAATACTGCTGAAAGAAACCTTCGAAATCCATACAACTCCTTGTGGTGGTGAAACGGTGAGGTGGAAGCGAGCCCACGTGTCATTACACTGGGGAGTATCTATCAAACAAGCGGTGCGCGACTTTCAGCCTTCAGTGTGAGTACATGTTCGGGGACTTGTTGTGTTCAATTTTCTGCTTGTAACTTACCCGGTGATGGTGGCATGGTGATGCACATCAAAGACGCCGCAGGAAGCAGCGCCTTGCTTGCCGACGGCAGCTGGCACGCCCAAGCGTTCTACCCCGCCCCGCTCAAAGACCGTTCTGGCCTGAAGGTCGTCGGGCAAGTCCGGGACAGCGCTGCTTGCGATATCTCCGGCTGCGACGAGGCATCCACTTTTTCGGGCGCGCAGTGGGCTCTGCCAGACCACCGGGAACCCCCGAGCTTTGACGGTTCCGCCTGGCCCATGGCGGCCACCTTCACCAACCAAACCGAGGGCGTAGACAACCAGCCCGCCTACACGAAATTCGCCGGTGTTTTTGACACCCCTGGAGCCGATGCCCAGCTCACCTGGTCGTCCAACCTGGTGCTCGACAATCTGGTGCTGGTGAGAAAAACCATCCGTTGATGGCGGCTCGGTGCTGTCGGCAGGCTTTCCGCGCGGAGAGCTGGTACGCCAGACCGGGCGTACAGGCTTGAAGGCTGGTTTTAGAAGCGGTAGGCGTAGCCCAGGCGCAACCCCGATACCCAGCTGCGATCCACCAGCGGGCTGTCCTTGATGGCGGCCCCCAGCGCAGTGGCATGCAGATCCATGAAAAGCGATTGCTGCCGGTCCAGGCCATAAAAGGCGCGCAATCCCAGCTCGGTGTTCACGGTTGATTGGCCCGCATAGGCCGAGCGCCCGGTCCTGGCCTCGCTGCTCCTCACACCGAAGTAGTAGTCGACCTGGTCGCTGTCTTGCCAGAGCAGCGCCACACGCGGCGCCAGCCGCAAGCGGCCAAACCCCATGGGCTTTTCAGCGGTCAGCTTGATCTGCTGACCGCCGCTGTGGTTGGCGGCATCGGCCAGCCACTCGGCCGAGAGTTGCCCGAAATCGTGTTGCCATTCGGCCTTCGCGCCGAGCCAAATGCTGCTCTTGCGCTCGACCATGCCGGCCAGCGAAACCGAGTCAGAAGCCTTGTACCCGGCATCGGTGTAGCGGGCGCGCAGAGCGAAAGACACCGCGCCTGTGGATGGCAGCTTGATGTCGAGCATGGGTCCGGCCCAGCGCACATAGGCGTTTTCAAATGCGACCAGCGGGAGCCATCGGCGCGTGTCATCTGCGCCCCGGTAGGGTGAGGTTTCGGTGCTGGCAAAGGCGCCCGCGGACCAGCTGGACGCGGGGGGCTCAGCAGGGCGTTCCTGTGCCCAGGTGGCAGAGGCACCGAGCAAAGTTGCACCGAAAAGAATGGCGCCGCTTGCACACCAGGCCAAGGGCGAATCGGGTTTGTCAGAGTGGTCGAGGCAGCTGTTCATGGGAATGTGCATTGGCTTCGGTAGCGGGCCGCTCGATCCTAGAGCCAAATGCACACCCTGTGCGTTCAGTGCGTGATTCGCATGAACTTCTCCCTTCTGACGTGCGTGCGCGGTGGGGCATGGAAACCATCTCTTTCCCCGACACAGGCCAACGCGAGCTTGGGGCCGGACTGCGAACACGCCTCAACCCATAGAGTGCCCAAAACCCGGGGGCGTATAGTGGGTCATGGCCTCACTGGTCCGTTCACATGCAACGGGCAAAGGCTTGGCAGCCCATAGGCAGTGCTGCCATCGTCGCTTCTCGGCCATTCGGCCGTTGCGCACCACCCCTGTATCGCCTCCCTTCAGATCGCCGACATACCGCCTCCGTGGAGTGTCTGCTTCGCTCGCGCACCGCGAGGTCTTCCGCCCATGCTGTCGCTCTGCGCGACGTGCAGGGCGGTGCTTGGCGCGGCTCACGAATCCCCATTCATCTTTCGCAAAGTGGTTTTGGCGCCAGACACCGTGTCTGGGTGCTGCGCTTTGCCGTTCGCAGCGGATCGCTGTGGACGCATTCAACCAGGAAAACCCATGAAACCTTTGTCATTTGGTGTGATCGGTACATCCAGAAAAACCGACGAGCAGCGCGTCCCGCTGCACCCAGCCCATTTGTCGCGCCTGCCAGAAGCGATTCGAAAACGCCTCGTGTTTGAGGCCGGCTACGGCGAGCCGTTTGATGTGTCAGATGCCGAGCTGGCTTCCCTGGCCGGAGGCACGGCAAGCCGCCATTCGCTGTTGGCCGATCTGGGCAACGTCATCGTGGCCAAGCCCGTGCTCGCTGACCTGGAAGAGCTCAAAGTGGGCGGTGTGATGTGGGGCTACGTGCATTGCGCCCAGCAGCGCGCCATCACCCAGGCCGGCATCGACCGCAAACAAACGCTGATCGCGTTTGAAGACATGTACGTCTGGGGCCCCGCCGGGCAAGAGGGCCGCCACACCTTTTACAAGAACAACGAAATGGCGGGCTACTGCGCCGTGTTGCACGCGCTGCAACTCAAGGGCATTGACGGCCACTATGGCAACCAGCGCAAAGCCATCATCTTCAGTTTTGGCGCGGTGAGCCGTGGCGCCATCTACGCGTTGAAGGCGCACGGCTTTCGTGACATCACGATCTGCATCCAGCGGCCTGACCATGAAGTGCGTGAAGAGGTGCTCGACTGCCACTATGTGCGGATTCAGAAAGGCGGGCCAGGTGAAGCGCGCATGCTGGTGGTCGAGCACGACGGCACATCCCGCCCGCTCACCGAGCTGATCGCCGAGTCAGAGATCATCATCAATGGCACCTACCAGGACACCGCCAACCCGTTCATGTACGTCAACGAGAGTGAATTCAGTTGCCTCCAGCCCGGCAGCCTGGTGATCGACGTGAGTTGCGACGAGGGCATGGGCTTCTACTTTGCGAAGCCCACCACCTTTCGCGAGCCCATGTTCAAGGTGGGCAAGGTCGACTACTACGCAGTGGACCACACCCCCAACTTCTTGTGGGAAAGCGCATCGCGCTCGATCTCGGCGGCGATGGTTGTGTACATGGACGTGGTGCTGGGCGGGCCCACCCAATGGAATGCCAGCGAAACCATTCGGCGCGCCATCAACATTGACGCAGGCGTGGTGCAAAAGCCCCACATCTTGTTGTTCCAGGGGCGGTCGCTGGCCTATCCCCATGAGCCCATGGCCGAGCTGCCCTTGGCAGCTTAAAGCCGGTTCGAAGGCGCTCGCGCCTCGGGATGGGCCGCGGGCTTGGAATGAGCACCCATTCATGGCCGGCGGCGCCTTGCCGAGCGACGACACCGGCGCGCCATGCCCTGCCGGCTGCCTGGGCGGTGTCTGGTGCTGCATCGCTTTGGCCACAAGCTTGTGTAAAGTGGCGACAACATCAGGAGGTCAAACATGATCGTATTTCTTGTGGATGCAGACAATTTGTCTGCCCCGGCGTGGGTTGATGAGGCGTTCAAATCGCTTGAGGCCTCCAGCGGACCCATTGCTGTCCGAAGGGCCTATGGCAGTGCGGAGAATCTGAAGGGCCTGGCCGAGACGCTTCGCACCTGGGCCATCCGCCCGTTTGTGAACCTTTCGTTGACCAAAAACACCACCGACATTGCCTTGGCCGCCGATGCCATGGAGCTGGCGTGCCAGAAACCAGCGCCTTCCATGATCGTGCTCGGTTCAGGGGATGCCGATTTCGTGCCACTTGTTGTTCGCCTGCGTGAACGCGGCATCAAAGTCGTCTGTGTGTCGGAGTACAGCAAGATGGCTCAAGAGGCGGTGCGCGCGTACGACGCGGTGATCTACGTGGGCAAGGGGAAAAGTGCGCGTGCGTCCAGAGCCCCGACCCGTGGGGCGCCATTGGGCTCAACGGCCGGTGCGGCCAAGAAAACAACCCCAAACGCGGCCGGCTCTGTGACCCATGCAACGACGGCAGTCAAATCAGCGGCGCCTGCTGCGCCCAAGCCCGCGAAGAAAGCGGTAGCCGCCAAGAAGGTGGCCATGAAGGCCGCTACTGCGTCTGGCGCTTCCACATCTGGCCGCGGTGTGACGGTGGCGCAAATATTGGCGGCCGCGCCCTCGCTAAAACCGGGTGATTGGCAGCCTCTTGGCGATATTGTCAAAGCGCTGCACGACAAAAAGCTGATGGGCAAGAGCGCGACATCCAGTCGGTTTTTTGGCAAACATGCCGAGTCCTTTGAGCTCAAGCCTGCCAAACAGCCCAACCAGGTGCGGTACATCTTGTTGCAGGGCTAGAGATACCGGCCGAACTGCCGTTTGAAGCGTGAGCGAATCGGAGGCTGGCCCCAAACGCATCACCTCAAAGACCCTCAGCCCAGTCGCTGTGGCGATGGCCCTAGCTGGCCAGCAGCTGGATGCTCCAGAACACCAGAAAGCCCGAAAAAAGCACCAGGGTGGAAATCGGTTTTTCTTCGACGGTGTGCGCTTCGATCAACAGCTCCTCGGTCACCAGATACAACAGCGCGGCCGCGCTGAACGCCAACACGCCGCCGATGAGTTGCCCAGAAGCACCTGCGAGCAGCAGACTGCCCAACACAGCAAACAGCAGCACCGTGAGGCCCAGCGCGGTCGACAAGGCCACCACGCGCCAGCCCTTGACGAGTTCCGATGTCAGCGCCATCCCCAGAAACAGAAGCTCGACCGACAGGCCCAGCGCCAGGATCGTGCCCGCTTCGCCATTGGCTGCGAAACCCGCACCGATGATGAACCCGTCAACAGCGACATCAATGAACGTCGCCACCAGCAGCCCTACGCCCAAGGTTGGCACAGCCGGACTTGCTGCTGCCCTTTGCTCCAGCCGCATCGTCCAGAGCTTCAAGCCATACATGAAGAGGCTGCCCAAGGCGAACGAGCCGATGATCACTGCCGGTGTCGCGTGTTCATTGGCGATTTCGGGCAGCAACTCCACGGCCAGCGCCGCCAGGATCACACCCGCGGCGAAATGCTGCACCAGGCTTCGAAACTGGTGGGAAGGATTCCAGAGCGCGGCGATCACCCCTCCAGCGGTGGCGACCATCGTGGGGATGGCCATGATGAGCAACTGGTGTTTGTTCATGCAGAAGGACTGCGGGCGCTTACGGCTTCGCAAATGTATTGGCCGGTGAGGCGCACCTGTTGCGGGCGGCCCTCGATGTCCAGCGTGCGGTTTTCTACCAGCGACAACGTATTAGAGCGTTTGTCAAACTGGCCGCTGACCCACACATCCTGTCCCTTCGCTTCGAAACGCACCATGTCGCCTGGCCCGGGGCCGACTGTAACAAGTGAACTCCGGACCATGCCCGTTTGGCCGCGCAGATGAAAATCGATGTTGAACGGGTAGGTCTTGCGCGCGGCCTTGTCGGGCGCATCGCCTGCGAACGTCGCGATGGACTGCTCCTGACCCTTGCATTCGAACTCGGTGTCCCAGCGTTCGACTTGATCGCATCCGGCTGTGGTCGCGCAAAGGACGCCAAAGAGAAGCCACGAAGGGCTGCGGGCTGCGGGCGGGCGTTTTGAAAGCGGTGTTTGCATATGGCGCGAGAGCATAGAGCGCCAGCATTAAGGCCCGCTTATCTCTTCCCGCTCTGTCGTCTTGTGGGACTGCAGCGCGCTACCAGCGTCGATGTGGGCATTTCCTGGCTTCTGCTCCGAGGTTTCCAGAATGGGCTGTTGATGCCTCATATCCATCAAAAGGAATCCGTTAGCCGCTGCGGGCGTCCATCGCGTTCTGGTTTTGAGGTGGTTGTCGCTGAGTCCCGTGGCTCAGGCTGGACAGGATGATTCGGCAAATGGGTGTCTGGCAAGCAATCTTGCCTCCCCATCATTGATCCCGAATCTCTTGCACTCAAACGGTGTACTTGCGATTGGCTGTATGCGCAAGTTGCGCGCCGCGTTTGCTCCTCTGTTTCAGGCCCACCGGCTTGACCCACAAGACGGAATGTCACCTCCCTCAAGGACCTGACTGCCCGTGCCTGAACATTGCTTGCATGGGTCGTTCAGCTTCTGTTCAGCAGCACGCCCGCAATATGGGTCCCAAGGTCCAGCGTGGACCATTGCACTTCATCCCCTTCAACCCCTTCAGCGATTACAGGATTTAACATGAACACCGATCTCAAGAATTTCCTCCAACCCATTGTCCGGGTCGTTGCGGCCACACTGTTTGCCGTCTGTACCGTGGCCTTTGTGTCGGTGCCGTACGTGCTGGGCCAGCACCCGGGCGACACGCTGGTGGATGCGCAGCAATCCGGGCCGCGCCACATGACCTGAACCCTCAGGCACGCAGTGCCGTCGGGCATGCAGGTGCGTACCACAACAGCCGAGCAGGTCTACAGAGCGACGACTTGACCCCAGGCGCTTCCGTTGGCGGTTTGCGAGCTGATTTCAGGCTCGAGAAAAAATGAAACCCCCCTTTGGGTTGACCGACATGCATTCCCTGACTTCGTTCGACAGCGCACATACCCCTTGCAGAATCCGGTGCTTTCGACCTTTCCACGAGGACGCCCCGTGATCACCCGATTGGCTCGCCGCCTGATGGTCCTTTTGCAGCTGTCCAGTTCGGAGGGTTGTGGGCCCAGGCACCAACTCAGGTCCTGCAAGACCCCGTGCGCGTCGTCTCGGTGGCCGTCGAATGGACGTTCATCAACTCTGTTGACTCCATTGCTGCCCTGGCGGCCCCGACCTGCATGCGCGCGATGGAAATAGAAAAGCCCGCAGTGGTTGGAGCAGCTGCCGCGCAACCTCAACAATGCCAGCACGCCAGCACGCCAGTTTGCGTTCACGTCTCCTGGTGCGCTGCGACGAACACTGCACTGTGACAGCCCGCACCTTCACTCCTTCCGAGTAGATCCACTGTGCGAACGGATTCACACCCAAACCCCACGAAAGTCACCCATGAAATCCACCACCCAATTGCTTTTGTTGACTGCCTGCTGCACGATGCTGCTGACCGCATGCAGCAAGCCTGAGGCCAGGATGTCCCTTCACGCGCCGACTGCAAGTGAAGGCGCAGCCGACAACGTCTCGGACATTGACGTCACCGCCCACGTCAAGTCCGCGCTTAACAGCGAACCCAGCTTGGCGGGACTGGACATCACAGTCGTTACCACCAAGGGCGACGTTCGGCTCACGGGTGAGATGCAAAGCCAAAGGGATATCGATACAGCCCTCAGCGCCGCTCGGGTCGCAGAGGGCGCCCACACGATTCACGATGAGCTGACTGTCAAGCCGTGACCTTTTGAGCCAAAGGCCTCGGCCGCGCTCTTCAGGGTAGTGGCCTGAAGTGGTTGTATCGACCTGTGCTGTACATGTTCCCGTTATCGGTCTTTGGCGCCCACTGCGGCAATTGCCGGCTGCATGCGCAAGCTGGGGCGCCAGAACTAGGGTGCACTCAAGTTACCCATCCTGCTTGATGCCCATTTTTCGATAAATTTCCGTGCCGTTCAAGACCGTATCTGGCCCCGAGGGCGTGGACCGGGTTGGGCAGGTTCAGCGGAAATGCGTCGGCAAATGGAAATCGAACGGGCCAAAATGCAGGTGCACCGAGCCCAGACCGAGGGCAGACAGCACCGCACAAATGGCGAAGACCCAGCCAATAACGACCATGATGGAGTTGATGATTTTCATTGGGCGCGATTGTAGGCATGTGGAATGCCTTCAGACTGGGTAGGGCTGCACAATGTGCGCCCAGGCATGGGCTGAAGCGGCCCATTTTTGACCTGCGCCCCCTGCACGCCCCATCCAAAGCGCCTGCGGAACCCAACCCCCAACCCGCCATCAGTCCGCGATGCCGCCACGCAGAACCGGTGTCGAGCGCTGGCCAGCGCGCCACCTTGTGCCCGCTATCGCCCCCATTGCCACTTTCAAATGGACAAGCGCCATGGTTTGAATAGAATGAGAATCATTCTCAATAAAGAACTTCGCTTCCAAGCGCTTTGCTCATGACCGCCTTTATCCGCCAGATCCAGCCCGTGTGGTTCCAGCTTCAACAGCTGGAACGGCCATTGCCGCCGTTTGCCTTGCGCAATGCCTTGCTGGCCTTGGGCGCGGGCCTGCTGTTGATGGCGGGGTTGATGGCGGGCAGCACGTTCTGGGCGCCAACCCGGTTGTGGTGGGACGCCACGGGTGCCAGCAGCGCCATGACGGCGGGGGTGCAGGCTTCGCTGCTCGCAGCGTTGGCCACGGCGGTGGGGGCCTTGCCGGTGTTTCTGGTGCAGCGGGTGAGCAAGCGGCAGGAATCGGCGTTGATGGCATTTTCGGCCGGGGTGATGCTGTCGGCGGCCATCTTTGCCTTGCTGTTGCCTTCGCTGGAAGCCGGTCGGGCCATGCTGGCCAACACGGGTGCGGTGCAAACGGGCTCGGCTGGGCTCACGGCCTTGGGCCTGTTGCTGGGCATGGGCTTGATGCTGGCCATTGACAAGGCCATGCCGCACGAACACCCGGTGTTGCCGCCGGCCGCGCAGGGCCATGCCACGCAATGGGCGGCGGCTGGGGACTTGGGGCAGACCCAACGCGCCTGGATGATGGTGCTCGCCATCTTGATTCACAACGTGCCCGAAGGCCTGGCCGTGGGTGCTGCGTACTCGGGCACTGCCCTGGGGGCAGGGGCCGACGGCGCCGCGCAGGCCGCAGGGGCTTCGGTGGCGTTGGCCATTGGGCTGCAGAACATGCCCGAGGGGCTGATCGTGGCCATGGCGCTGCGTTCGCTGGGCAAGGGGGCTGCCTTGTCGTGGGGCGTGGCGGCGCTCTCGGGTTTGGCTGAGCCTCTGGGCGCCATTCTGGGCCTGTGGGCGCTGGGCAGCATGCCGGCGTTTTACCCGGTGGGGCTGGCGGTGGCGGCGGGCGCCATGATCTTCGTGGTGAGCCACGAGATCATTCCTGAAACCCACCGCAACGGGTTCGAGGGCCTGGCCTCGGCCATGCTCATGGCGGGTTTCGTGTTCATGCTGATGCTGGACGCCGCACTGAAATGACGCTCGCGCCCCGCCGCAGTGCGGGTCGCCAGCCTCATCCAATGCGGTGTTGCCTCAACCCGCCATGAAACCGGAGCCCTGAGCAAAGCTTCAGTCTCAACAGACAGGCGGGCCTCCGCGCGAGGGGGCAAAGCCGGTTTGCGGGTGTTTCAGGAGGGGGTGAAAGTTTTTGGGAAACACCTGAATCCAGCGCCGCACCTGCTGCGTATCCAGATAAGCCGCACACAACAGCGGTGAACATTCAACCCATCAGGAGATCTTTCCATGACCGTCGTTTCCCGCAAACTCACCTCCGTCGGCCTGGCCGCCGTCTTGTCGGCTGCCTCCGTCGCTGCCATGGCCGATGTCATGGTCGGTGGCGCAGCCATGCTGCCATCCAAAGACATCATCGACAACGCCGTCAATTCCAAAGACCACACCACGCTCGTTGCCGCCGTCAAGGCTGCGGGTCTGGTTGACACGCTGAAAGGCCCCGGTCCTTTCACCGTCTTCGCGCCCACCAACGCTGCATTCGCTGCTTTGCCAGCCGGCACGGTTGACGCCCTGCTCAAGCCCGAAAACAAGGCCATGCTGACCAACGTTTTGACGTACCACGTGGTCGCGGGCCAATGGGACGCCGCTGCCGTCCGCAAGATGATCATGGACGGCAAAGGCTCGGCCATGATCAAAACCGTGAGTGGCGGCACCCTGACGGCCAAATCCGCAGGCGGCAAAGTCGTGCTGACCGACGAAAAGGGCGGTGCCGCCACGGTCACGATTGCCGACGTGGTTCAGTCCAACGGCGTGATCCACGTGATCGACAAAGTGTTGCTGCCCAAGTAACCCCCAGTCAGAGGCCATCGCGAGCGCTTCGCAACCTGTCGCTCCAGGGCAGAGGTCTCTCCAGCCCGCATGGTCTGAGCGCCATCAAAGAAAACGCCCACGCGCTTTGAACGTGGGCTTTTCTGATGATCGAGCGAGTCGGATGGGCCCACGGCTCTGGGCTTCCAACCCCAAATGTGCCGGAACCGGGCACTTGCGTCACACTTGGCACCATGAAGCATTTCCTCACCTGCCTTGTGCTGACCTGCATGGCATTGACTGCCTCGGCCCAGACCTTGTGGCGCGACGCACCGATGCAAGCCAGTCCGGCCGAGATCCGCGCCCTGATGCCCGACGCCCGCGAAACCTCGCCCACCCAGCGTTCAGTGGACCCCAGCGCGTTGCTGGAAATCCCCAGCACCTCGATTGCGGATGAGACCTTCGCCGTGACTTTCCACTTCGAGTCTGAGCGCCTGCAGCGGATCCGCCTGCAGGCCCAACCCGCCACCCGCGAGCGCATCCAGGCGTTGCTGAAAACCTTGCAGGCTTCGCTGCGCGCGCGCTACGGACTGCCCATCAGCACCAAGACACGGCCGGGCGCGGCGCTTGGAGCGGTTGACCTGAAGTGGTCGTTTCGGCGCATGACGGTGCAGCTCCAGATGGTCGATGGCAAGACGGTGGAGTTGATCTACGCCGCCAACATACCGAGCCGGCCGGTGAATCTTTGAGCGCGGGGCGCTGCGCAAGGCGACAACGCCGGTTGCACTGCCCCTGAGCGCCAGCCCAAAGGCAAGGAGACTGCGCCCCCTTGAATTCACACCAACAATCGCGTTTCGCGCTTCATCCCGCGAAAGCCTTGACGGGCACGAACATGCGCCATGTTTGGATCATCAACAACGCGGCATGGGCAGATCGGTGCAGTGGCCGCAAGCGGTGTTGTTTCTGCCATTCCCGAAGCGGTTGTCTCGGCCGCAAGCATTGAAGCAAGCCCGACTGGCTGCGAAAGCCGCGGCCATTGCCTGGCAACTGTCTTGGCTTGTTGCGGTGATGCCGGGCTTCTTGGCTGGAAGATAGATCACGCCGCCCGTATCGGGCGCGGTCGGCTCGGCCTCGGGTGGGGGTGGGCTGGCTTTGAAGGTTCCCACCAGGTTGGGGCCTGGAACAACCACTTCTTTGACCACCTGCGGGTCAGTGGACACCGGTTGATCGCTAAAGTGAACGGTTCCGTTGCTGTCCTTCCAACGGTACACCTCAGAAAGCGCATTGCCGCCGCCGCCCAAAACCAGCGCGAAGGCAAATGTTAAAAACAGCCAGCGAAAAGCGCTCATGTTGAAGAATGTTAGAGAGTGAAATCAAATGCCGGAGCCCGACCCCAAACAGCCGCGATCAACCGCGCGGGGAAATCCAATGGGAAGAGGGCAGGCCTTTGAACCAGATTGCGCAATCGAAGGCAAAAGGGAATAATTTAACCCGATATTTTCCAATGCCCCCGTGTTGTGTGGTGTGCGTCTTATGCGGGAATGCAACACGCTGGGGCTGTCGAGGGGGCGGTTGCCAGCCAAAGTTGGCGTACATCCCTCGCCAGACCCCTGCGGCCGGGGATTCTGGCAGCGCTGTTCTCCCACCACCGCGGGGCTAAAACCCGAACAGCGACGCGTTTGGGGGGCTCTTGTGCGGTTCGGTTTGTGGCTTCGGCCCCTATCCTGTGTGAACCCAAAAACCGGAGCTTTCCCGCATGACAACCCCGTTGCACGACGCCGACGAGCGCACCAACCTCACGGGCAACAACCAGTTTGAACTGCTGTTGTTCCGCCTGGGAGAAGCCCCTGGAACGGAACGCCGCGAACTGTATGGCATCAACGTTTTCAAGGTGCGCGAGATCCTGGTCATGCCCACCATCACTGCCATGGCGAACGCCCCGGCCAACGTGCTCGGTATTGCCAACATCCGCGGCCAGATCATCCCCGTGATCGACCTGCCCGCTGTGGTGGGCTGTGTTCCCAAGCGCGGGCTCACGATTCTGATGGTGACCGAATACGCCCGGACAACCCAGGCCTTTGCCGTTGAAGAAGTGGACGAAATCGTGCGGCTGGAGTGGAGCAACGTCCTGGCCGCCGAAGGCAATGGCGGCGATCTGGTGACCAGCATCGCCAAGCTGGACGGCGATGCTGAAAAGAGCCGCCTGGTCCAGGTGCTGGACGTGGAGCAGATCCTGCGCAACGTCATGCACACGGCAGAAGAAGCCATCACCCCGCAGTCGGTTGGCGCGGCGGTCAACCTGCCCGAGGGATCCATCATCCTCGCCGCGGACGACTCGCCGGTGGCGCGCATGATGATCGAACAAGGGCTCGCCGCCATGGGCACGCCCTACATCATGACCAAGACCGGGCAAGAGGCCTGGGAGCGCTTGCAATCCATTGAAGTTGAGGCCAATGCCGAAGGCAAGTCCGCACAGGACAAAGTGGCGCTTGTGCTGACCGATCTGGAAATGCCGGTGATGGATGGATTCACGCTGACGCGCAACATCAAGCAAGACCAGCGCTTCAAGTCGATCCCGGTTGTGATCCATTCGTCCCTGACCGGAACGGCCAACGAAGCACACGTGAGCTCCGTAGGGGCCGACGCATACGTGGCCAAATTTGTGGCCAGCGAACTGGCCGCCACCATCCGGCAGGTGCTCAGGCAGTAACAACGTCAAAAGATTCGACAGCGCCTGCGCACCCAACGCCGGCGTGCTGTCAGTGCTTCTTGAGAATGGCAGCCCAAGCCTTGGCGGCCTCCTGGTTGTAGGCCTTCCAGTCGCCGGTGATCCAGCGCTGGCGGCCGGCCTCTGCGTAGAACAGGTGCAGCTTGTCGCCAAAAAACTCCCAAACAGAGCCATCGGTTTTGATCAAACCTTCGCCGCTTGCCAGTGCGTTGGAGCAATAGCCGTTGTATTCGGGCACGTAAGCGGCGGGGTTGGCGGTAAATTTGTCGGCACTCGCTTGCGATGCAAATCGCCAAGTCGCGCCCAGGTGCTCGACCTCAAAGCGGTCGAGGCCTTCGACCACCTGATGGCTTGAGCGCGCCTTGACGCTGAAGTAAGACACCGTGTCTTTCCCGCCAATCGCGGTGTTGCCAAAATAACTGGTGCTCACGGGCTCAGCGGCAAAGGCCGGAGCGAACAGGGCCAAGCCCAGTGCAAAAACAGAGAGGGTTTTTATCAAGAACATGGGGGGATCCGTTGCATTCGAAAAATGGTGTGTAGCGGTGTACATCTTTTGGTCAAACGAAGGCGGGAAGTCTTACAGCCGGCACCCGGCCATCAATTTGCTGCGCGAATGCACATTGCCCGGATGGACTGTTGCCTTCAAACACCGGGTTCCAAACACATGCGATTCTGTTTGCCAGCCAGCCCATGCCCCGTTCGCAGGTGTAAGACCTTGCATGTGGCGCGGGTGGCGGTGTGCTTGGCAAACCTTGCGGGCGCATACTGGTGTGCAAAGTTCGTGGTTCGTTGAAAGGAATACAGATGGTTCAAACAGCAAGCATTGTGGGCAAGGTTGAATACCGCATAGGCGACGGCCCTGCCGTTGAGATTCCTGAAGGTCCGGTTGAGGTGTCGATCACGGAAACCGACGCCACCCTGAGCTGGGTGAGTGGCGATTCGCATGGCTCTGCGGCCTTGCCCGTCGATGATTTCCGCCGCTATGTCGAAGAAGGAGAAGTCAAGCTGGATGGCCCGGAGCAGGTCGAAGTTTGAGCGGCGCGCAGTGGCAGCCAGGCGAGCGAGCCTTTGCCCTGCGCTTGGTGAACCACTGATCTGCCACGGGTGGTCAAAACGGGGTCGGCGCTGACACACAAACACCTATCGATCCAGACCTGTGGTCAATACCGTCTACCAAGCGTGTTGCCTGCCGGTTCTCGCGCGAAGTCACGTGAAGAATCGCGCCAAGGCATTCAATGCCAGAAGGGCGTGACATGGCGGCATGGGCAAGGGGGTTGAAGGCAAAAGGCATGACCCGATCTCGAATGCCCTGAGGCAGTGATCGCATTTCGTCGGTCCGATTTGAAAAATGATCGCTGTTGGTCTAAGGTTGAAGCGTCTGGCGACGCATTTGCCCCTCACACGCTCCGAGCGCGTAGGCCGTTGTCAGGCTCTCTTTTATTCTTCCGTAAGGAGAACAACATGGGACTACTGAACAAGATTTTTGGCAGCAAGGTTGAGTATCCGCCGCTGCCGGCCGGCAACGAGGCCATGGTCATACTCGATGAACTCAAAATGCCGCTGGAGGAACTGGCGCACAAGGTGTCTGACCACCTGGAGGTGGTTCCGGCAGAGCACGAAGCCTTTGTGTTCCTCGGCAAGCCGCCCAAAAACTTTGGCATCGCCTGGATTCACGATGGCGAGGTCACCGGCCTCAAGGAGTTCGCCGAAGAACACAAGCTGTCGCAAATCGAAGTCGGGCGATTGATTGCCCGGCTCGGCGAGGCCTATCAACACGCCAGCGAGACGCCGCGCTACTCGACAGAAGTGGGCGGCAAGCAGATGGTGATCATTCCCTCCAAGAGCCTTGAGCAGGAAATGCACCAGATCTTGGCGAATACGCTGCACTGAGTGCGACACCCGGTGCGCCGCACCCTTGGCGCTTTTGTCCGCGAAGATTGCCGAGGCAGGCGGCGCCTTGGGCGCGGGGTTCAACTTGAATCAAAGCACTGCTGGGCGTATTCGACACCACGCATGAGCGGCCATTGACCTAGCGCAACCTCGACCGGTCGCGAGGGCCTATGCTGGTTGTTCGTTGCGGTCGCAAGCAAGACGCTTTCGATCCCCACTCAAACAACTTCAAGGAACCACGACATGTCCACGAAACGCGACGAATACACCGCCAGCATGAAGCAACAGCTTGATGACCTCAACAAAAAGATGGACGAGCTGGAGGCCAAGGCCGATGAGGCGAAGCAGGATGCCCGCGACGCCTACAAGGCTGAGATGGTCAAGCTGCGGGCCCAGTCCAAGCTGGCCATGGACAATTTCAAGGAATTTCAGGCGGCTGGGGACGATGCCTGGGACAAAACGGTCGCTGAGATGGAAAAAGTCCGTGACGCGTTCTCTCACTCATTCAAGTACTTCAAGTCCCAGATCTGAAGACCGTCTCGGACCGCGCCATGGTTTCGCGGTCCAGGGGTTTGGCCAGGCCAAGCCTCGTATCTTCCCTCAAAGCGCCCTCACGGTTTGTGCATGGCACCGTGAGCGGCATGGCCCGCCATGGCGTCCTTGCCGTGGTCGGACAGCTGTGCGTCAAACCAAGCGTGCAGCGCCACCACGAGGGCGGCCTGGGTTGTGGTGTAGCTCAGTTCGGCGCCGTCCTTGAGTTCCCTGTAGGTGATGGCGATCTGCCCCGGGCGGGCCGCCTTCAATGCGGCCAGGCCGGGCATGTCCTGTCCATGAATGCGCTCCGGCCCTGAAAAATCCCCCTTGAGGAATTGATCGCGAATCTCATGCAGGTGCAGGCGCGTCAGCTTGACTTGCTCAGCGTTGTCGGCTTGCTTGACCACCACCTGTTGAACACCGCCTTGCGCCGTCTTGGTGAAGATATGGGTGGTCGCAGCCAGGTTGAAGGGCATCACGTCTGTGCCACGCTGCGCAACGCCTGCCTGACGCTGCTCTGAAGCCGCAGTGGCCATGTGGGCGCTGTGGTCCATCTGGGAATGGTCCATGGCCTGGGCATGCGCGGCGCCTGTTCCCATCAGAAAAAGCCCAAGCGATGCGAGGGTGGTTTTGAACATGTGCATGTGGTTTCCCCGGTTGAACGTGTGCCGATGCGCTTGATTATCGGTACGAAGCGGCCGCTCACATATGATTCGAATCATACGGCCCAACTTTCATCGGCATTCATCAACGTTCCTATGAGCCCACCGTTTCAGCTACCCGACACGCTGCGCAAGTTGCTCCCAGCCAGCCTCACCGCCCTTGCATCTGGCGTTGAACTGCGCAAGGGAGAGCGCCTGTTTCTGCAACGCCAGAGACCCCGCCGCATGGTCTTCGTGGTCTGCGGCGAGATCGCGCTGGAGCGCCTGGGTGAACAGGGCAATACCGTGGTGCTTCAGCGGGTTCGCGAGGGTTTTGTGGCCGAGGCCAGCCTGCAATCGGGCAGCTACCACTGCGACGCGGTGGTGATCGCCGCGGGTCAGGCGGTGTCGCTGCCCATCGAGCCGCTCAGGGCAGCGCTGGCGTCAGACCCGGCCTTCGCCTTGCGCTGGATCGCCATGCTCAACGCAGAGGTGCGCCGGCTGCGGGCGCAGTGTGAGCGCATGTCGCTCAAGGGTGTGGACCAACGGCTGCTGCACATGATTGAAACCGAAGGTGTGGATGGCCGCCTTCGCATCGGGACTGGCCTGAAGTCTTTGGCCACCGAGCTGGCCGTGACCCACGAAGCGCTCTACCGCACCTTGGCCGCGCTGGAGAAAGGCGGCGTGGTGTTCCGCGAGACGGGCTATATAACGTTGGCCTGTGCCGAACCGGACCCCGCGCGTGCGTGAGTGACAGCGTGCGCCCACGCGCTCGAGCCGCTTCAAGGTTTCTGGCTTAAGCCCGCCTCAACCGCCGTCACCATCGCCGCGCTGCCCGGCTCGACTTCGCTGGCAAAGCTGGCGACGCGCTGGCCGTCGCGGCTGATCAGGTATTTGTGGAAGTTCCACTGCGGTGCGGCCTTCGTGGCCTGAAACAGCTGGGTGTAGAAGGCGTTGCGCTGCGCGCCCACCACGTCGGATTTGTTGAACATCGGGAACTTCACGCCATAGGTGTTGAAGCACAAATCGGCAATCTGCTTGGCGTTGCCTGGCTCTTGCTGGCCGAAGTTGTTCGACGGGAAACCCAGCACCACCAAACCGCGCGGCCCGTACTTCGCGTACAGCGCCTCCAGCCCCTCGTACTGTGGGGTGAAGCCGCAATAGCTTGCGGTGTTCACCACCAGCACCAGTTTGCCGGCGTACTGACAAAGGTTTTGCGGTGCGCCGTCTTGCAAGCGGGCAAAACTGTGTGAAAGCAGGCCAGGGCAGGGCGGCACTTGGGCCAGCGCGGGCATGGCAGCAAAAGGGGTCAGCAAGACCCCCAGCGAAAGCATGAGGCGGCGTATTGGCATGGACGCATTTTGTACCCGCGCAACGTGCCATGGCTGGCGTGTCACAGATGCCTGCGCCCACCGCAGGGCCTTGCGCCAACGCCGTGGATCGCAAGGTGTCAAGGGCACACCCAGGTGCTGCCGCGCCCAAAAAAATGCAGGTTTTTTGGCGTCCAGCATGCCTCGGGAAAAGGCTGTATCAACCAGAAGCCTGGGCGGCCGTGGCCCGCAGCGAAGACTTGCGGTCTTCAAATAGGAGGCTGCCCCCAGAAATCCACATTTGAATCCCGCGAACTGTACCCAGCAGCCTTGTCAGTGGTGATGGCGGTGTCGCCGTTTCAACTCCTTAGAATCGCCCAATTATGGGAGAAGACGCAGTTAGCGAAGAAACCCATTCGGCGAAAGACGTTGAAGCATTGGGCTCGAAACAGCGCAAGCCCGCGTTGGCGTCAGAACTGATCCCTACATTCAACCAGGCGCAGGTGTTTTCCAACTGGGGTGACCGCTGGCTGATCGAACTGGCCGTGGATGCCCAAGGCGGAGGTTGATGCGGCCTGCCACCGCTCGCTCTGGTCAAGCGTCTAGCAGCGCACCCTTTTTTTCCTCAATGACCCCTTACCCTTGCCCTTGGCCATGAACACCCCCACGCCCCGATTCAACGGCACGCTCAAAAAATGGAACGTTGAGCGAGGCTTTGGCTTCCTGGTGGCCGAGCATGGCGACCAGGAGTTGTTTGTGCACGTGTCGGCTTTTCCACGCGACGGACGGCCACCCACCGTGGGCGAGGCGCTGACCTTTGAGATCGAACTGGACCGCGACCAGCGCAAACGGGCCGTGCGCCTTCAGCGACCCGGGGCAAAACGGGCGGCAAGAGCTGCCCGCCCCAACCACTCGCCTCAGGCGCAAGACTTGCGCGCGCATCGGCGCACCCATTCAAGCTCTCAGTCCACTTCCCTTGGCTCGGTGCTGGTGGCCATCGCGCTTCTCGCCGGTTTGGGTTGGTATGTGTATTCCCGCTATGCAGGTGTGTCCGAAGGGGTGAGGGGCGTGCCGCAGTCGCTCATGGGTGGAGCCGTATCGGTGACGCGGCAGCCGCAACAACCCGCCTTCCAATGCGATGGGCGGCAGCATTGCTCGCAGATGAGCTCTTGCGAAGAGGCCAAGTTTTTTCTGCAAAATTGTCCCGATCCCAAAATGGACGGCGATGGGGACGGTGTGCCTTGTGAGCAGCAACTGTGCAATGGGTTCTTTGGCAACTGAGCGCGGCAGACACGGCGAAGGGGTCGACACCTCGCAGCGACCTCTACCCGGTATCCGCCCGGAGAGGCAAAAGGCGAAACCTGAGTCCGGGGTGGGGCGTCCCTGGGGCCACGTTGATTTGTTACACGTTGGTTGCTGGTGCTGACGGTCCCGGCCCTACACTGCCCTTCGACAACGTTTTATCTCAAAACGACACGGAGACACCATGCGCCTCGCTCCCCATTCAATGCTCAAGGTCCTTGTATCCGCGGCCCTGCTCGCCAGTCTGGGGGCCCATGCGGCCACCACCGTGCAGGTAACGGTGACAACGCCGGCCGTGCCAGAAGCGCCAGAAGCGCCAATCAGGCAGGCAACTGCACCCAAGCAAGACTTCGCCACCCACCTCGCCCTGGCGGACTTGAGCAAACAAGGCATCACCAACCCCACCCCGGCTGAGGTGAACGCAGCAGTCCAATCCATTCAGGCGCAACGAACCAGCGGCATGGGCTGGGGCGAAATTGCCCACTCACTGGGTCTTAAGCTGGGTCCGGTCGTGAGCGCGGCCAATCGCGCCAAGCGCGCTGACGACCCCAAACGCACCGAAGTTGCTGACAGCCGCAAGAGTAAAAGCACAAGCAAAAGCGACGGCCGCAAAGGCAGCGAAACCCAGAGCGATAAAAGAGGCAACGAACGCGGGAACGGGAGCAGCAACAGCAAGGGCAACAGCGACGGAGGCGGCAGCAGCGGCAGCGGCAAGGGCGACGGAGGCGGCAGTAGCGGCAATGGCAACAATGGCAACAGCAACGGCGGGGGAAAGGGCAATGGCAATGGCAACGGAGGCGGTAAAAAATAACGCCCGGTTTTGAGCCATCACCACCCGCGGCGCCTCTTGCCGTGGTGGTGCGACCGGGGTGGGCCCCGCGCCAGCCTGTACCGGTCAATGCAGCGCTTCTTTTGCTTGATTCTGCGTGTCAAATGGGCCTCAGCGGCCTTTGAGCAGCCCATACCACACACCCCAGCCACCGCATTCGGCTGGCTTGCCACTGCTTAATATTTAGGCGCTCCTCGCAAAGCCAGCAGGCGCAAGGGTTTGACGGCTTGTGAACAAGCTTATCCACAAGTTCGCCCACAGGCGGCGGGGGTAAGTCTTTTTTGACCAGTGAGCGTTTTCAGGCAAAAAAGGGCGAGACCAGCCCCAGATGGCTTCGACGGGTGGCGATTTGGCCCATTGCCCAGGTCTTGCGGTGGTAGTAGAGTGAATGTCGTTCACTCACCAGGAAGCCGACAAATGAAAGCCATTCAGACCCTCGCGGCAGCATGCTGTCTGTTGTTGAGCGGGTTCGCCAACGCGGCGCCCAGCTACAACGGCACGATCAAGGGGACCGTCGACGGGAAACCGATCGACGTGAAGGCCGTCTGCGAGCGGAGCAAGCTCGGAACGTCGGACAGACTCAAGGCCATGTCTGACCCGGGCATGGAGGCCGATGCCAAAGACCGCAACGGCGATGGCATCGCCGTCTCGGTTTCCGCTGACATGACCCAACTCGGGGGTGCTTTCAACGTGCTCGCCGGTGGCAGGGTCTACAAATTCGGCACCACCAAGGCCATCAAGCTGACGCCCACCGGACTGGCCCTCAAAGCAAACTTCAAGCCTTCGCGAGACAAGCCCGAACTCACGGCCTACGACGTTGACTTGACGGTCGACTGCCCCTGACCGGTCAACCCTGGCTTGAAGCCGAAGGCTTTGAATCTGACCCCATCGGCAGGGTCGTCGCAGCCCTGCGAAGTTGGAGGCCTTGGCCTCGGGGGCTGGCCCCCGAGTCAGCGAAGGGTCATCGGGACCACTTCTCCATTCCTGGCGCGTTTGTAGTACAGCACATTGCCCACCGCATACAGTTCTGAGCAGTTGTCTCCAGCTTTGGGCAATTTGGTGCACCACTTTTCGCCCTCGACCAGCCACGGCCCGTTGTCGCGAAAACCCTGGTCGGTATCAACAAATACGTAGCCCCTGTTGTCGAATTCAAGGCGCCAGTTGCCATTGGTTGCCGACTTCACCGTGAACACCTTCCCAGCCAGTCGGGCTGTGAGGTCGGTGCCCGCGATGGCAGTGGCTTCGGCGGGGTATTCCGTGGGAAAGGTGGTCTGGGCAGATGCACTGCACAGGCAAAAAAGGAAAGAAGTGAGCGCCAGTGAAACTCTCATAAAAACTCCCCAAATTGAACCCGACGGATTGAACAAATGTGTACCGAGCCCATTTGCCGACTTGTTGAATCAAAGGCAGTATAGATCGCTTGATGGCATTTTTGGAGCCCACCGGGGGCAACCCATCGGCGAAAGGGCAGATGGATCGGGCAGCGATTTCTGTGGTGTCTGACCCCCAATAGCGGACCCTGAATACCACGGACCCCGAGCTTTTAAATGAAGGTCCTGGCGAAGCGACCCATGGGAGGGGGGTTGAGGCCCAAGGCTGTGATCGCATACCTGCATGCAAGAACCACCTGGTGCGCCAGATCTGCAGCGTATTCGTATCAGCCCGCGCGTTAGATGCCCATGGCTTGGAAACCCGGATGGCCCTTCAAGACGGAGTCTGCGCGCGGTGGTCTTTCTCCCGGCTGTTCAATCCGGGTCGGGATCACCCGTCAGGTTCCGCTTATGGGGGGTCGATTTTGGCGTACCGTGCTCGCAGCCACCACCCCACTATTTCTTCGCCACCGTGGCCTGCGGCGGCAGCGAACGCAAGTAAGCGATGAGCGCGCCCATATCGGCGTCGTTGATGCTCTTGTAGAAGCCATAGCCCATGGGCGGCCTGAGGGGGTGGCCACTCTTGTCCATGCCGTCGCGAATGGCCGTGGCAATCTGGACGTCGGTCCAGCCCTTCAGGCCGGTGGCATGCGGGGTGAGGTTGCGTGAAACGCTTTCGCCCCATGGCCCGGGGAACACCTGTCCGCCAGCCCCCAGCTGGTTGAGTTCCAGCATGCCGTTGTCGTTGCGCGGCGTGTGGCACTCCATGCAGTGACCCACATTGGCCAGGTACTCACCGTACTTTTGCTTGTTCGCCAGCGGCGGCGCTTTCACATGCATGACGGGGGGGCCGTAACTGGGCGGCAAGGGCATGCGGTAGGTGGACTTGGCCACCGCATGTTTGACCGGTGGTTGCGCACGCAAATAGGCAATGATCGCCGCGAGATCGTCGTCTGAGATGTTGCGGTAAAAACCCATCGGCATCGGCGGGCCAATGATGGTTTTATCAGGCCGAACGCCTTCGCGAATCGCCTTGGCCAGTTCGGCATCGGTCCACCGGCCAATGCCCGTTTCCGGATCTGGCGTGATGTTGGCGGCAATGGCGTTGAACCCGGGCTCGTCGAAGGGCATGCCGCCCGATAGGCCCTTTTCAAACAGCGGCTGCCCTTTGTCGCCGCGGGGAAAGTGGCAGTTGCCGCAAGCCACCACGCCGTTGACCAGGTATTTCCCGCGTTCCACCAAGGCGGTGTTTTGCTGCGCCCAAAGGGCGCCACCGTGGCAAACCAGCAGGGTCGGCAGGATCCATTTCAGGAGCTTCATGACAGTTGCACCTTGCGCTGAGAGCGCCAGACAAAACCCTGGCGTTGGCCCGGACGAAATTATGTGCTTTCTGGCAAAAAGCTTCAACTGCACCTTTGTGTCGGACGACAGGGTTTGTCGAACCTTGAGCGCGGAGGCCGTTTCAAAGGCGCCGTGCCATGTGGCTGGAGACCTAGGCGGCGCAACTGTCTCGCCATCGGGTGACGGTGAACGTTGGAGTCTGACGTTCATGGTCAGCCCTTCAAGCGGGAGAGCCGGCGTGCGGGCACGAAAAGCTTGAGCGGACGCACTCCGACTTCCCTGTGATGCACACCGTGCCTTGAAAGATGGGGTGGAGCGAAAGCCGGCTCCATTACGCTTACCACACCCCCAAGGCCCCAGGTTGGGTTGGCGTGGCACTGCTCAATATTTAAGCACCGCTCGCAAAGCCAGCAGGCGCAAGGGTTTGACGGCTTGTGAACAAGCTTATCCACAAGTCCACCCACAGGCGGTGGGGGTAAGTTTTTTTCGACCGGTGAGAAGTTTCGGGCTGAACACCAAGACCTGCCCCGATCCCGATGACCCCGGTCCCGGGACCCAAGGCCTGGCGCAGGGAGCTGGTGCTGGTTTGCATGGGATGGGCAACCGGGGCATACTGAAATGCACGGTTCACGAACCATTCAAGGGAACACCGATGACTCAAACTGCACGCATTGTGGGAACCATCGAATACCGCGAGGGCGACGGCCAAGCCATGGAGATTCGCGAAGGGCCTGTGGAGGTGGCGATCACAGAACTCGACGTCACCTTGAGCTGGGTGGAGGGCGATACACATGGCTCCACAGCCATTCCCGTTGCCGACTTCCAGCGTTACGTGGACGAAGGAAAAATCGAGCTGGATGAGCCTGGAGAGGAATAAGCCTGAAGCTATTGAAGCGCTCCAGGCCCGAGCCCAACACATCCAGCAAAGCCCGCCGGTCCACATCGTCCACCAAAGTTGGCTCCCGCTGTTCGCCGCGCGAAGTCACTGATGAAAGTGTTCGCAGAACGGCTCAAAGCCGACGGGCTGGCACCCAAGGCGGTGACTGCCGCTTGCATGCACAAGCGGATCCGCCAGATCTGCGGTGTGCTCAAGTCACGCACCGCGTTTGATGCGCATCTATCGAGAGCTCGCCTTGACTTTCAAGACGGTATCTGAGCCCGATGGCCAAAACCCGCGTCAGCCCAAGCTTGCCGCTCTGTTGCGCGGCTCGCTCAGTGGCTGGTTGGAAACCCGGGGACCCGACACCGAAACCCCTGCTGCCTTCACCCCTTCAAATGTTCTTTGAAAAACCCCATGGTCCGTCCCCATGACAGTTCGGCGGCGGCGGCGTCAAAACGGGGGG
Source organism: Hydrogenophaga sp. PAMC20947 (assembly GCF_004795855.1). Lineage (NCBI taxonomy): Bacteria > Pseudomonadati > Pseudomonadota > Betaproteobacteria > Burkholderiales > Comamonadaceae > Hydrogenophaga > Hydrogenophaga sp. PAMC20947. Next base: position 2,198,311 of record NZ_CP039252.1, on the reverse strand, counting down.
TGGTGTCGTTGTTGAAGCCGTGCTGGGTGCCCGGATACTGGTGCGCCTCATGGCGCACACCCGCCGCCTTCAGGGCAGCCTCGTAGGGGGGCCAGGCGTTGTTGATGCGGTCGTCCACACCGGCAAAGTGAATCTGCAACGGCGCCTTCACCTTGGCCGCGTCTTCGGCTGGTGGATGGTTGCCGTAGTAAGGCACGGCCGCGGCCAGATCGGGTATCTGGGTGGACAGCATGTGGGCAATGCCACCGCCATAGCAGAACCCCACCACGCCCACGCGACCGGTGCTGTCGGCGCGGCCCATGAGCGCCTTGGCCGAAGCCAGCATGTCTTGCCGGGTCTTGCTCTGGTCGAGCGTGGCAAACAGGGCTCGGGCCTTGTCTTCGTCGCCAGGGTAGCCGCCCAGGGGCGCCAGCGCATCGGGCGCGAGTGCCAGGTAGCCTTCGAGCGCAATGCGCCTCGTGATGTCTTCAATGTGCGGGTTCAGGCCCCGGTTTTCATGGATCACCAATACGCTGGGCAGCTTGCCCGTGGCGCCAGCGGGCTTGGCCACATAGGCCTTCAAGCTGCCATAGCCCGACGGTGAGGGCACGTCCACCACCTCGGTGGAGATCCGTGCGTCGTCTTTGGGCACCACTTGCGCGGCGGCAAAGTTGGGGCTGAGCGCGGCCAGCAAGCCAGCCGCCGTCATGCCGCCCACCGCGAACTTGCCCGCGCGGTCCAGAAACCCCCGGCGGGACAGGTCGCCATGCACATAGGCGTCAAACAAGATGAGCAGTTCCTGGTCGAAATCGGCAGCGGTGAGTCGGGGCATGGGGATTCCTTCACAACGGGTTGATGATCGAGCCACACAGCATGCCGCAAGGAAAATAACGCACCCAGCTGCACAGGCTTAGCTGTTGAGCCTCGGTGGGGCACAAGGTTCCGATGCCAACCTGGAATCTGAGCCCGATGAACCTTGAGTTTCAGCGTCACGTCGTCAAAATGTTGCCAGATGTGACAGGGTGCTGCACTATCGTGGGCGTTTCTTTGGCAAACTGCGCTGATAACTTCTCGTTACAGGGATTCTCAAGGGATGGCGACGCTGATACCGGCATTGGGCAGTTGTGTTTCTCGCATGACCAGCGGGGAGCGGCGCTTGGCCGAGCGGCTGGAACAAAAGCTGGATGACGACTATCTGCTTTGGTACGACGTGCCCATTGGTCCCAAACAAACGCACCCCGATTTTGTGGTTTTGCATCCGCGCCGCGGCTTGCTGATTCTGGAAACCAAAGACTGGCGCCTGGAGACGGTGCAGCGGGCCACGCGGCAGATGTGGGAGATAACGCCCGATGGCCAGGCCAAGGTGGTGATCAACCCCTTGGCGCAGGCCCGCCATTGCGCGATTCAGGTGGTCAACGCGCTGGAGCGCGACCCCCAGCTGGTTCAGCCCCGCGGCGCCCACCAAGGCAAGCTGGCCTTCCCTTGGGGCCATGGCGTGGTGTTCACGCGCATCACCCGCAAGCAATTCGAGATGGCGGGCCTGGGTGAGGCCATTGAGCCGCATTACGTGATCTGTTCCGACGAGATGACGGAATCGGTCGACGTTGAAGCCTTCCAGCAGCGCCTGTGGAACATGTTTCCCCATGCGTTTGGCAGCGTGATGTCATTGCCGCAGATTGACCGCGCCCGCTGGAACATGTTTCCTGAAGTGCGGGTGCCAGATCAGGGCAGCCTGTTTGATGACAACGACCCCGAAGCCGAAATGCCCAGCATCATGCGCGTGATGGACCTGCAGCAAGAGCAGCTGGCACGCAGTCTGGGCGATGGACACCGGGTGATCCATGGCGTGGCGGGGTCGGGCAAAACCATGGTGCTGGGCTACCGCGCCGAATACCTGGCCAAGGCGCACACGGCGGCAAGCAAGCCCATTCTCATTCTTTGCTACAACGAGCCGCTGGCCGTGAAGCTGGCGAGCGTGATGGAGGCCAAAGGCCTGGCAGCCCAGGTGCACGCCCGGCATTTCCACAAATGGTGCCGCGATCAACTGGTGGCGTTTGGGCAGACCCTGCCGGCGAACAACCTGCCGAAGAATGTCTTCTTCGACGACATGGTGCAGCGCGTGATCGAAGGCGTGGACCGCAAGCAGATCCCCAGCGGGCAATACCAGGCCGTGCTCATCGACGAAGGCCACGATTTCGCGCCCGAATGGCTCAAGCTCGTGACGCAAATGGTTGACCCCACGACCAACAGCCTGCTCGTGCTCTACGACGATGCGCAAAGCATTTACGAGCGAAGCCGCAGCAAACAGTTCAGCTTCAAGAGCGTGGGCATACAGGCTCAGGGGCGCACCACCATCCTCAAGATCAACTACCGCAACACCCGGCAGATTTTGCAAACGGCCAACTTGATCGCCGCTGAGCTGTTGACCGCCGAAGATAAAGACGAAGACGGCATTCCGCTGCTCAAGCCCGTGAGCGGCGGGCGCGATGGCGAAGCGCCCATCATCATTCGCCTGCCCAGCCTGCACGAAGAAGTGGCGCAAATGGTGGACCAGCTCAGCGCCGCCCACCAGGAAGGCCACGCCTGGGGCGACATGGCCATGATCTGCCGCACGTGGAGCGAGATGGAGGCCTGCGGCCGGGCGCTGAAGCAGCGCGGCCTGCCGCACCAGGTGCGCAAAGGCTCAGGCACCTTCAACCCCGCCGCCGACACCATCAAGGTGTTGACCATGCACGTGAGCAAAGGGCTGGAGTTTCCGGTGGTGGCGCTGGTGGGCGTGGGCCACATGCCGGCGGCGAACCAGAATGAAAAAGACGAAGCGCGGCTGTTTTACGTGGGGGCGACCCGGGCCACGCAGCGGCTGATCATTGGCTTGAGTGGGGATGGGCAGTTTGCGAACCGCTTCGCGGCCTGATCGATTCGAAAAATACAAAAGGGGAGAAAACGCAGATGGCAACAAAGCCAAACAACGAGCGGCTGGCGGTGATGATCGACGCCGACAACGCGCAGGCATCGCTGGTCCACGAGCTCATGTCGGAAGTGTCGCGCTACGGCACCGCCACCATCAAGCGGGCTTATGGCGACTGGACAACGCCCAATTTGCAGCAGTGGAAGAACGTGCTCCACGCCAACGCGATCCAGCCGATGCAGCAGTTCCGCTACACGACAGGCAAGAACGCGACGGACTCGGCGCTCATCATCGACGCAATGGACGTGCTGCACGCGGGTCTCGTTGATGGTTTCTGCTTGGTGTCATCTGACAGCGACTTCACGCGCCTGGCCACTCGAATTCGTGAGGCCGGCTTGGCTGTATATGGATTCGGGGAGCGCCACACGCCAGAGCCTTTTGTGGCAGCCTGCGACAAGTTCATCTATACGGAAATTCTTAAACAAAAGCCTGTGGAAACACCTGAGGCCGAGCCCAGTGCAGAGCCCACAACTGAGCTTGCGGAGCTTCAACCACTGGTGATCGCTGCGATAGATGCGAATGCGAGAGAAGACGGTTGGGCGCCGCTGGGAGGCGTGGGTAGTTACATCGGAAAAATTGACCCATCTTTCGATGCCCGCAACTTTGGATTCAAGAAACTGAGCGATCTGGTGCGGGCTTTGGGCTACGTTGAGACAAAAGATGTGCCGTTCAGTCGACCCGACGGGGTTGTGCTGAACAACATGCAGATTCGAATGAAGCGAGTTGTTCGCTGACCCCTTGCGAAGACGTTTCTTTGCGATGACTCTAGCTATTTGATCTCGAAGGAGGCCTTGTGTACGTGATTGTTGAGACGTTCTATTCGGGCGGCGAATCGTCATCGGCGAAGGTTCGCGTGCGCCCGGTCGATGGTCAGGAGTTTCCTACGGGCATGCGTGTCGAATGCTCGCGGGCTATGCGCGAATCGGCTCCTGTCGGCTCACGATTTCGACTCTTGGTTAAACCAACCAGTCGTGAAGGCGGCGCACCGTTTCTCTACAGCAATCCGAATAACAAATGGGAGAAGGTGGATTGAGCGCACCGGGAAGCCAATTAGTGGGCGAAAAGGCCATGATCTGCCGCACATGGAGCGAGATGGAAGCCTGCGGCAGGGCGCTGAAACAGCACGGCCTGCCGCACCATGTGCGCAAAGGCTCAGGCACCTTCTACCCCGCCGCCGACACCATCAAGGTCTTGACCATGCACGTGAGCAAAGGGCTGGAGTTTCCGGTGGTGGCGCTGGTGGGCGTGGGCCACATGCCTGCGGCGAACCAGAGCGAGAAAGATGAAGCGCGGCTGTTTTATGTGGGGGCGACCCGGGCCACGCAGCGGCTGATCATTGGCTTGAGTGGGGATGGGCAGTTTGCGACGCGATTTGTAGCGTGAACTTCAGGCAATTGGAGTCTGACCCCAATTCTCTGCTTGGATTTTCTGATTCCCTAGTAAAAAGAGTCTACTTGGTCCTCCTTAGTTGGAGCTTTTCCTGTTTGAGAACAGAGAGAAATGCCGAGGGCAAAACCAATCATTACAACGCCCGAAACGGCTGACTTGTAGGCTACCCATTCTATTCCCATCAGAGACACCCAGAACTCAGCTTCTACCATGTAACCGCCAACGGCAAGTCCAAAGGGGAAAGCAATCAGACCTCCTGCAATGCCATAGAGCAGCTTTTGCGTATTCATGATCTAAGGAATTGAGTGTTGTGCGAGGGCGGCCGTTGTCAGTTTTAAGTTGGGGTGTACATCATGCAAATTAATTAGAGTCTGACCTCAATTATTCAATTAGAATCTGCACCCAATTTTCTGCGGTGTGCTCAGATCTCACACCGCGTTTGATATCACTTTCTCAAGTAATCGGTTTGACTTTTAAGACGGTATCCGACCCCGAGTGCGCGTTTCTTTAACGATTGATCTAAAAATGGAAAATGCGAGGATCGCCAAAATGATGGCGAATCTTCCACTGCCTGATGCGTTTTCTCTATATTTACGAGCTATTTGGCTGTAAGCCCGTACGAGCTTTTCGTCGATCGTGAGTTGATATATTGTGTGGTATGTATTGTCGTCAAATATGGGAGTGTGTGTATTTGAAGGGCGAAAATTCAGTTTTGCAGTTGATCCGACTAGAGCTAGCCTCTTTACCAATCCAATCTCTCCCGAAATTGAACCGTACACGAAATATCTGGGATCATTTTCCAGCTTGATTCTGATCGTATTGCCATATTTTCCAGAAGCCCAGACGGTTTCAATCTTTCCCTCAATTTGGTGAAGCTCATCAAGATTCGGGATATCACCTTCGCCCATCCACTGTTTGGTAAAAATTCCCAGCAGCGTCAAGCAGCAAAACAAGCCGAAATATAGTTTCAATGAGCTATTGGATTTCATGCTCTTGCGAGGTAGCAGCTGAAGAGGTTTTTTATCATAAATTTTTTCCCGTATCAGATTTGGAAAAGTTCATGCTGAGAATGTCGGGTCTATAGGTATCTTTGATGAAAATTGCCCCTATATCGAAGGTAAAGTTTGTTGTAGAACAATTCGAGTCTAACCTCAATTATTACGCGCACTTCGAGCCCGCGATGGTGGCGCTGAAATACAACCCGTTGATGAAAGTGTTCGCCGAGCGCCTCAAAGCCGATGGCCTGGCACCCAAGGCGGTGATCGCGGCTTGCATGCACAAGTTGATCCGCCAGATCTACGGGGTGCTCAAGTCACGCACCGTGTTTGATGCCACTTTCTTGGGGAATCGGCTTGACTTTCAAGACGGTATCTGACCCCAAGGACTTTCTATGGATAAACCCCACTAGGAAGAACAACCTCAGTCCAAATGTCGTCCTTGGTCTTTACGTAGCAGAACATTTTCTTCCCATTTATTGTTGATCCCTGCTCTCCTGAATACAGATACACCCGTCGCCATCTCTGCGAAGGACGTACCCGGACGACTAGGTTTGTAATATTGCTTTTTTCTGAAACCCAAGGTGCAGGGAGTCGCTGCCAATCTTGATCCTCTATCTCCGCAACTTCCATCGTAGAACCTTCAGTCGTGCATTTGATATTGATGAATGATGTCAAACCGGATGAAAATCCTGCGGCCAGAGGAAGTAGGGGCCGAAGCGGGACTTGGCCACGAACTCGACGCCTGCTTGTTCGCCCTTGGGGGTCATCACGTGTTTGTCGCCTTCCTGTGCCAAGAAGCCTTGCGATGCTGCGCGATCCAGAAACTGGGCGGTTTTCATGCCCAGCTTGGCGGCGATTTTTGATGAGGTGAGCTTGTCGCCGCTGCTTTCTGTTTCGCTGTCCTTCTCGGACTCTGTAGCGGTCGGCGCAGTGGTCGCGGCAGCGGTTGCAGAGACGCGCTCCAGCGAAATGCGCACTTCATCGCTGATGCGGATGATGCGCTGGGCTTCTTCGTAGGCGTCTTTGTAGAGCTGGCCGTCTTCGCTGCGCTGGATCAGCACGCCCATCTCGTTGTTGTTCACCTGGCTGAACTCATACAGGTTCAGGCTGGTGATGATGCAGAGCTCTTCGCTCATGTAGCACTTGGCGTGCAGGTTCTTGCAGAAACTGGTGCGCACGAAGCTGAGCCCGCGCAGCCATTCAATTTCCTGTGGCTGCAACTCGCTTTTGCCGTAGACGATGCGCACATCAATCTTCAGGCGGTTCTTGTCCTCCAGCAACTCCTTCATGCGGTCGTTGAGCTTGAGAAACGGGCTGATCAGAATCAGCCTTTCAGATGCACCTTTGATCAACTCTTCCAGTTGGTAGTTGGTGCCAGTGGTCGTTAAGAATTTTGCCATTTATTGGTTTCCTCCTTATCTGAAAATTAAATCAAACTAACCTTTATTAGTTCCCCATGTATCTACCTTGAGTTTTATTTTAAATAATATTCAAGAGGCAAAATGCAAAAATTCACTCATATTAATAATCTAATTTTTTCAATAATGCTTCTGGCTTCATAAATTATGAAGCCGCGGATTCTGGATGAAATGTGATTAGTAGGTGTCAAACTCTCTATCGCTGATGAATGCATCAATTGTCTTCGATCCGACGATGTTCGAATTTGTGTTGAATAGCGACTTATACTCTAGTAGGGAATTGGCTGAGAGGATTCTGGTAGAGCTTCCATGAGTATGAAGAAATTTTTCGAACTTCTTCATAATTTTTGGAGTTTCAGAGAGGTTGTTCTTGTTCTCAATGAGATCTAATATCGATTTGTCATGAAGGAACTCACTCAGACCAACGGCCGAAAATATGGAAAGTTTTTGTTCGGCTGCCTTGGCGATAGTGATGGTTCTGACGCACCAAGCCAGTCTTTTGTTGACCAATGATTTATTTTTTACATTTGAGCCGAACTGGAGAATCGCACCGCCGAGATTCGTAGCGTCCTCAATTTCTTTGCTATAGGATTTTTTGAACTCGAAATTACTTTGTAAAAACTCAAAATCGTTGTTGAAGTCAATTAATGGGCGACCCTCTCGGACAATATGTAGCATGAAGAGCTCACCGTTCTTTGCCATCTTTATAGCTAGACTTCTTGGGTAAAGGGCAAGATTAATCTTGTTTTGCACAACCATTCGGTACTCCCCTTCCGATGTGATCGATAATAGATCAACATCTGACGTGGATGTATTGGTGCCTCTTGCGCAACTGCCGTAAATGATGAGGGATGAAATGTTAATCATTTTATTCTATTTACTTGGTTTATTATTGTTGGCACGAATATTGTGTACCACCATAAGCCAAGAAGCATATTGACAGCAATTAGTGATTGCATAGGTAGAGAGCTGGTCAATGATGCATATTTTGTATACCCAACTAAGAGAGTGATCTCTATCGCTGCTAGAATAGATTGAGGAATGCCTTGGAAGGTGCCAGTAATTGAGTAGATTATTCCAAAAATCGACATCAATATTATTCCCGCGACAATCGCTCTACCAAGCTTTCCTCCCCATCCATTTATTGACCCTGATATTTGTGTTACTGCGCGCTCGAGTTGAAGTGCAATTTCAATTCCACCATGAAGCAATTTCCGTGAAACGGATTTTGACTGCTTTCGTTGGAATTCTTGATTTGATATTTTTGCTTTTAGTGCTTGGGTGGTGTGCGCTTTTACAGCTTCAAAGTATGCATCGTCATCACCTTGATCTTGAATGCTGGTGAGCAACATTCGAGCAACCTTCGATTTTGTGCCTTCGAGGCGATATCTTTGGTAGTCGGGGGATGTACTAAATTGACTTAGGAGATCCTTGTCCATGTTTGTAGATGCGGCTCTAATAAAACTATGCGGATTAGTTATTATTGTTTTTGTAAATCGCATTTCATTTGATGAGATGCCAATTTTCTTCCAGGCACACTGATTAAACTGACAGTCAATGAATTTTGATGTGGATATGGAGGCTACGTCAAATGTGCATTGAGAAAATTTCACATCATTCCATATCGCTGTCTTGAAGTCGCAATTCTTGAATGTGCAATTTCTGAAGGTTAGATTTATGAAGTCGAAGGTGCCCTCGAAATCGCAAGTTTCAAAGATTGTGTTGATGATTGTGTGCCATGCGTACTGGCCAACCTTTGTTTTTAGCTGATCTGAATGGCAAACGGCTTTGCTAATTGATGGGAAGTTTTGTGTATTCCAGTCGAATTCAATAAAATTTGAAGTGATTTTTCCTGGGTTATAGACGGGATCCCAATAGCTTCTCTCTCGCTTGGAGCTGCTGTTCAGTCGTGGTTTGGTTGCCATCACTTTCCCCAGCTGTCTTTCAACCCCGTCACCCGATTAAAAACAGGCTTGCTACCCGCCACATGGTCCACCCGGTCGGCCACAAAATACCCAAACCGCTCAAACTGGAACTTCTGATCGGGCTGGGCCAAAGCCAGCGAAGGCTCCACGAACGCGGTGACGACCTTCAAGCTGTCAGGGTTCAGCGCTTCAATGAAATCCTTCCCGCCCGCATCGGGATTCGGGTCTGAGAACAGGCGGTCGTACAGGCGCACTTCGGCTTGCACGCCGTCGGCCACGCTCACCCAGGTGATGGCGGCTTTGGCTTTCACGCTGTCGGCGCCAGCTGTACCGCTCTTGGTGTTGGCGATCACTTTGGCGTGTACCTCGATCACTTGGCCTTCCTCGGTCTTGGCGCCAGCGCCAATGCACTCGATCACGTAGCCGCCTTTGAGGCGAACGACATTGCCTGGAAAGAGGCGTTTGTAGCCCTTGGGCGGCACTTCTTCAAAGTCTTCGCGCTCGATCCACACTTCTTTGCCAATCTGGAATTGGCGGGCGGGTGGCGGCTCGGTGCCCTCCGCAATGGCACTGTGGGGCAGGGCGGGTTGTTCGCAGGTTTCGGTGTAATCGTCACTGCCGAAGACTTCTGCCCAGTTGGTGAGCACCAACTTGACCGGGTCGAGCACGGCCATGCCGCGGTGGGCTTTGTTTTCCAGGTCTTCGCGCAGGCAGCCTTCCAGCGTGGCGTAGTCGATCCACGAATCGCTCTTGGTCACGCCAATGCGCTCGGCAAAGAGCTTCAGGCTCTCGGGCGTGTAGCCGCGGCGGCGCAGGCCCACGATGGTGGGCAAACGCGGGTCGTCCCAGCCGTTGACCTTGTTGTCGTACACGAGCTGGGCGAGCTTGCGCTTGCTGGTGATCACATAGGTGAGGTTGAGGCGGGCGAATTCGTATTGGCGCGGGGGCGGGCTGGCGAAGAGGCCGCCTTCGCACAATTTTTCCAACAACCAGTCGTAAAACGGGCGCTGGTCTTCGAATTCGAGCGTGCACAGGCTGTGGGTGATTTGCTCGAGCGCGTCTTCAATCGGGTGGGCAAAGGTGTACATCGGGTAGATGCACCATTTGTCGCCGGTGTTGTGGTGGGTGGCGCGGCGCACGCGGTAGATGGCGGGGTCGCGCAGGTTGATGTTGGGCGAGGCCATGTCTATTCTTGCGCGCAAGACCATGGAGCCGTCTTCGTGCTTGCCATCGCGCATTTCCTGAAAACGGGTGAGGTTTTCGGCGGGGGTGCGGGCGCGGAAGGGGCTGTCTTTGCCGGGGGTGTTGAAGTCGCCGCGGTTGAGGCGCATTTCTTCGCTGGTTTGCTCGTCCACATAGGCCAGGCCGGCGCCGATCAAATACAGCGCGCACTCAAACATGAAATCGAAATAGTCGCTGGCCTGGTAGGGCAGGGCTTCGGTGTTCGCTTTGCCCGGCTCGCCGTTCCAGCTGAAGCCCAGCCACTTCACGGCATCGATGATGCTGTTGACGTATTCGGTGTCTTCTTTTTCGGGGTTGGTGTCGTCAAAGCGCAGGTGGCACACGCCGCCGTATTCCTCGGCCAGGCCGAAGTTGATGCAGATGCTTTTGGCGTGGCCAATGTGCAGGTAGCCGTTGGGCTCGGGGGGGAAGCGGGTGCGGATCTTGGCGGGGTCTGGCTGGCCCTTGCCTTGAATGTCGGCCCCACCGGGAACGCCCGCCCAGCGGCGCTCGGCGTAGGTGCCTTGCGCGAGGTCTTTTTCAATGATCTGGCGCAGGAAGTTGCTGACCTTGTGCTCGCCGTCGCCAGAGGCGTCGGCAGCGTTATTTTTGTGGCCGTTGTTGGCGGTGTGGCTGGGGGTGTTGGAGCTCATGTGAAGCATTCTAGGGGGCGGGGGGGTGTTCAGAGCGAGGGCAATGCTTGGGCGTTGGCGAGGGCTGTGGCGCGAAAGCCGCTGCTGATGCCTTCATGGGCGGCGGCGGCTTGCCAGAAGGCTTGCGCCATCGTGCGGGCGCGGGGCCACACGGCCAGGGTGTGCACGTTGGGGCGCGGTGGCTGGGCGCTGAAATCGCGGGGCACGATTTCGCCGGCCACGGGGGCGTAAAACATGGGCAGCATGTCGTAGGCGGGGGCGAGCTGCCAGCGGTCGTTGCGCAGCAACAGCGAGATGTTGCCGTGGTGGCGGTCGGTGTTGGCGATCAGTGCGCCGTAGGCATCGAGCAGGCACAGGGTTTCGACATCGGCCGGGCTCAGGCGTTCGGCGCCGGCGCGGTCGACGCGCTGGGCGGTGTCGACCCAGTTGGTGCCCTGGCCGATGTACTGGCGGTCATACACATCGAGCGACACCATGCCCACGCGCCCTTGGGGCGTGCGGTCGAAGCGGCGGCTTTCCAGAAACACGCGGCCCTGGGCCTGGTGCAGCGCGGTGGGGGCCGAGGCGATGCCGGCTTCGGCCAGCGTGCGCAGCGCCAGGGCTTCGCACATCAACAGGTCGCGCCAGCGCTGGTCGGCCGGGCTGTCGCCCGCAGCCGAAAACTTCACCAACACGGGGTGCCCCTCGCGCACGGCGCTGAACTTGGGCTGCTCTCCGCCCGCGCCCGAGCCCGCAAAAATTTGGCCGAGCGCCTGGGCGGCGAGGGCGGGGTAAGTGGCGGCGGGGTCGTGTACCACCGGGGCCTGGCAGCGCTGCGGCGCGGGCAGGTTGAGGTAGCGGTCGAAGGCGGCGGCGCCCACGATGAGGTTGCCCGGCAAATCTTCGCCCGCGTTGACCAGCGCTTTCAGGATGTGGTCGTCGCTCCAGTGCTGCAGGTTGGGGGGGAGCCTGAGCATGGGATGGGCGGCGGCGAAGCCCCGGCCCAGAAAGCCCTGGGGCCGCATGTCGTACAGAAACCAGGGCAGGCTGTCGTGAAAGGCGCTGCTGCCGTGGGCTTTGTCGGCTTCGTCCATCCAGAAGCCGCCGCCCGGGAGCGGGTAGAGCTGGCCAAAGGGGCGCAGCTGGCCGTCGGGCGTGATTTCATGAATGCTCACCTGGCGGCCCACGCCTTCGACCTCGCGCGGCCACACATACCGCCGTGCCCGCGCCGCGCCCACGGCGACCACCTCGCCGCTGGCCAGCAAGGGCGCGAGCCAGCGCGAGAGCGTGGGCTGGCTGATGGCCAGGCGCTGCTGGAGCTGTGGGCTGCTGGCCTGGCCCCCGAGTTGGCGCAAGGCGGTGAGCAGGGTTTCCGTCATGGAGTGAGGCTGGTTTGAATGGTTTTGTGAATAGATATTTTATTCAAAACCCCTATCAGTGTGGCGATCCATCGGCGTATTTTCAGATGCCGCCGGATTCGATCGACTGGTTTGTGAATGGATTCAGTCGGGTTGGGCCCGGAAGGTGTTGTGGCCCCAGAGGGTGGGGTGCACCAGGCGCGCAAGCACAAAGGAAAAGGACAAAGACAAGGCCAAAGGCGCCCAAGACCGGGTTGCCCTTGCCGTTGCGCTCGGCAAAGGCGGTGCCCCGTTGCGGCGGCTTGATGGTGGCCACCGGCGGATTGCGGGCGCGTTCGGTGTTGGCGACCCGGGGGACTGCCTGGCTGTTGATGGGCCTGTTGTTGGGCCGTGTTGGAAAGTGTTTCAGCGGTGTCCACTTTCGATTAAGGTATCGCCTGTGGGAAACTCTTGCCCGAAAGCACGCTCTTCATGAAAAAAGACAATCCCGATACCTTTCCCGAGACGGAACACACGCGTTGGCTTGAGACCCACGCCGAAGACGTGTTCTTGCCTTCGGTGCGCGTGCAGATCAATTGGCGCGACGTGGAGTCGGCGGTAGAAAACGGCGGCATTGTGGCCGCCCAGGCCCACTCGCTGTGGGCCACCTGGGCCATGCCGGGCAGCCCCACCCGCCTGGGCACAGAAGGCGAGGCCCCTGTGCCGCCGGCACCCTCTCAGTTGCTGGAGAGCAGCTGGGCGGCCAACCGGCCCATGCCACCCACCCGCGCTGTGCGGGCGCAAACGCGCCAGCCGGTGGGCCGGTGGTTTGCCGCCGGGCTGGTGCTGGGTGTGGCGCTGGTCTGGGGTTTTGCGTTGCTCAGAGGCATTTCGCTGCTGGGCTGACCACCCGCCCGGCGCAGGGCTTGTTCACTGGCCCATTGCTTCAAAGCGTCACTGACCGAAGCGCGGCCCGCTTTTCAAAAACTCGATTTCCTCAGGGGTGCTCTTGCGGCCCAGCACCCCGTTGCGGTAAGGGAAGCGGCCAAAGCGCTGGATGATCTCGCGGTGTTCCCGGGCGAAGCGCAAATTGCCTTGCAGGGTTTCGCTCAGCGCGGGTGGACTGCCGTTGACCAGGGCTTCAAACCGGCTCACGCATTCGTCTTGCAAGGCCCGGTTTTCGGCGTGCATCAGCGGCATGTACAAAAACACACGGCCCGCGCGGGGCAGTTCCTGGTCCTGTTCCAACGCCAGGGCCTGCAACACCAGCTTTTGCGCCCGCACATCGCCTTTGAAAGCCTGGGCCTTGCCGCGGTAGACGTTGCGCGTGAACTGGTCGAGCACGATCACCAGGGCCAGCCGGGTGAGCGGGCTGTGCTCCCAGTCGACCAGATCGCCATCCAGGGCTGCGGCCACCAGCGAGCCGAACTGCGCGTCGATTTCAACGTCTTGTTCGACACCGCCGCCGAACCAGCGTTTGTCCAGCGGGGTACTGGGCCAGTCGCCTTCAAGGCCGTCTGCCAGCCAGTAGTGGAGCACTTCGGCGGCAACGGGTGGCAGGTGGGATGCGGGATGGGTCATGGCGGGGGGCCCTCCTTGAGGCGTTACGTTTGGCAACGAGATCCTTACCGGGGAAACACACGGTCTTTACACAATTTGGCTGTAATAGCCCCATGGTGACCGATTTGGAAGCCGATCACAGGAGACCTTACATGACGACACAACATTCCATGTCCTTTTTCTCTGCCTGGCGCCGCTCGTCTGCCCTGGCGCGCGGCCTTGCGGTGGCGGCTCTGGCCGCCGGCGGCTGGGCGCTGTCGGCGGGCGCCAGCACGGCACAGGCCCGCGATGTGTACTGGTCGGTGGGGGTCGATTCCCCTGGCGTATCGGTGGGGGTGTCCAATGCCCCGCCACCACGCGTGGTGGTGCATCCGCGCCCGGTGTATATCGAGCAAGCGCCGGTGGTGGTGTACCCGGGCCATCGCCGTCCGCGCCCGGTGTATGTGGAGCAGGCGCCGGTGGTTTATGTGGGTGACTACGGGTACCGGGACGACCGCTACTACCGCCACGACCGACACAACCGCTGGGAAGAGCGCCGCCGCGCGCGCCATGAGCGCAGGCACGACCGCGAGGATCGCCGCCACGGCAACCGGGGCAACCACCGGGGCCACCGCGACAACGATTGATTGATGGCCGACTTCAGACCGACTTGAGACCGATGGTGGTCGATCGCAGTTGAATACGGCTACATGGCGCGAAAGCGCTGTGCGTAGACCCGGCTGACGGCGTACTGCTCGCCGCCCCGGGCACGCAAACGCAGGCGTGTGCGGCCGGCTTCGTCGCGCTGCACGCTGTCAATGGCGTCGGCCCGCACCACGGTGCCCCGGTGCACTTGCCAGAACACCGCCGGATCGAGCTGGGGCAACAGCTCTTTGAGCGCGGTGCGGATCAGGTATTCGCTGGATTCGGTGAGCACACGCACGTATTTGTCGGCCGCCTCGAACACCAGGACTTCGCCCAGCGGCACCATGCGGATGCTGTTGCCCACGCTGGCCTGGATCACTTGGAGGCGTTCACTCGCCGCCTGCGTTTCGGGCCCGGCCAGCAGGGCGCGGAGCTGGGCCAGAGTGGCGTCCATGCCAGCGGCTTCGGGCCGCCCCGGCGAAGGGCCAGACCGCCGTTGGGCCAGCGCGGCCTGAAGCCGCTGCGCGGTGCGCGCCAGGCGCTCGGCTTGCACTGGCTTCAACACATAGTCCATGGCCTGCGCTTCAAACGCCTGCAAGGCGTATTCGTCGTAGGCGGTGACAAACACCAGCGCAGGAAAGGGCGGGGCGCCCGCCTCGCCGGACGGCCATTCGTCGGCCAGCTCGGCGGCGGCTTCCAGGCCGGTGAGGCCGGGCATGCGGATGTCGAGAAACACCACGTCGGGCTTCAAGGCCAGCGCCTGGTCCACGGCGGCCTGGCCGTTGCCCACCACGGCGATCACATCGAGCGTCGGCCATGCCTTTTTCAGCTCGGCTTGCAGCGCGGCGGCGAGCAGGGGCTCGTCTTCGGCGATCAGGGCGGTGGGGTGGGAGGGGGTGTTCAACGTGCTTGAGGTGTTCAAGGTGTTCAAAGCCTTCAAACGGGCAGCAGGGCCGACGTGTCGAGGGGCAGGTGGAGCGTGATGCGGGTGCCTTGCTGGGGCACGCTGTGCCATTCCAGGCGATCGGCCTGCTGGGGCGCCGGGCCAAAGGCGGTGAGCAGCCGCTCGCGCACCTGGGCAAGGCCGAATCCCGATCCGTTGCTGTGGCCGTTGGCGCTACCGTTGCCATTGCCGCCGGGCACGGCGAGGCAGCCGGCGCCGGTGTCATTCACCGTGAGCACCAGTTCTTTGCCGATGGCCTGTGCGGAGACCTGGATCTCGCCGCCGTTCACGTGGGGCTCCAGTCCGTGGCGAATGGCGTTTTCGACCAGGGGTTGCAGCAGCAGCGGCGGCAGGGGGTGGCGGGCGAGCTCGGGCGGGAGTGTGAGGGTGTGGCGCAGGCGCTCGCCCATGCGCACCGACATGAGCGCGAGGTAGTCGTCCAGTCGCTCGAACTCGTCTTGCAGGGTGTGGGGGCGTTGCGGGGCTTGATCGCTGCGGGATGCGCGCAAGGTGGCGCGCAGGTAGCCGTTGAGGCGGTCCAGCATGTCCACGGCTTTTTCTTGATCGACCGTGATCAGCGCCCGCAGGTTGGCCAGCGTGTTGAACAGCATGTGGGGTTCAAGCTGGGTTTCCAGCAGCCGCAGGCGGGCTTCGGTGGCCTGGCGCTGCAGCGATTGCGCTTTTTCACGCTGGTAGAAAAAGAACAGGAAGCCCACGCTGATGGCCAGGGAGCTGGCGAGGAAGCCCCAGAAACGCCTGGGCGATTGGGTGAGCAAGGAAAAGGTTGAGACATGGGCGTAGAGGTCACCGATCCAGGTGCCCAACGCATAGCCGAGCACAGCACTGCAAAAGAACCAGGTCGTGCTGCGCGCGTTCAGGGCCCAGTAATTCGGGGCTGGCAGCCGCAGCCAACCGTGCGCGGCGATGCGCAGGGGATCGGTGAAGAACCAGATGGCGGTGCTGATGGCGTAGCTGTACACCAGCGCTTCGGACATGGACCCGAAGCTGGGTTTGTTGAACCAGTTCATCACCGCGATGCCCAGGGCCACCGCCCACACGATCAGGCCGCGCCGCAGCAGACCACGGTGGGTTTCGGGCGGGAGCCAGCGGTTGATGAAGTTGGGGGTGTGCATGGGGGCTGGAGCGCGTTTCAGTTGATTCTAGGCACCCATTGCACAACCCGTGGCGCGCCTGGCGGAGGTGATGCGGAGGTGTTGCGGAGGGTCCCCGGGTTTGCGGCGGCGGTTCAATGCCGGTTCATCAGGCGCTCGCGCTCGGTTTGCAGCATCTTCGCTTTCATGGACTCGCCGAAGCGCGGGCCGAAAGCGACGAAAGCATGTACCGCCAGGCCCAGACCCCAGCCCAAGGCGGGGGCCAGCGGCCAGGCGCGGCCTTGCCACAGGCCGATCAAAGCCAGGCCGCCGATCACACAGGCGTAGACGGTGGCATGGTGGTACCAGCCGAGCTTGGCTTTCACGCGCCGGGTGGCGAGGGCTTCGATGTGGTGGGCCGAGAGAGGGGCTGAGAGCGGGGCCGATTGGGCGAATGAGGGCTGGGTGTTCATGGTCAAGCTCCTGGGTCGAAGGGGGTTGGGAGGATCAGGCTGGGATGGCCTGCATGGTGGGGCGCGCCATTCGCCACAGCCGCAGGGCCCGAGCGGCGAAGATGCCGTTGAAAACGCCGTAGACGGCGGCCAATGAGAGCGCGAAGCTGGCGTTTTGAATCAGGCCGGGTTGCATGGCCAGCTCGATGGCGACGGTGTATTTGGTGAAGAAAATCGCCAGAATGAGCAACAGGGGCACGGGGCTGCCGGGCAGGTTGAACTGGCGGCTGCTGGCGTTGTAGCGGGTACCTGCTGGCGGCGCGGTGCGCCATGCCATGGCGACACCGGCGCTGACGGCGGCGGCGAGCGACCAGACCACCAGCGCGGCAAGGCCGCTGGTCGAGGCCATGAGTGCAGCGCCCAGACTGAAGACCGACAGGCAGGCCATGGAAATCGGCAGCAGTGCGACCCGGGCGATGCTGGCCCGGCGTTCGAAGCACTGGCTCACGCCCAGCGCGATCAGGCCGATCAGCAGGCCCCACACCCAGGCGGGGGTGCGCCCCAGGATGGACGGCAGGGCTTCGGGGTGTTGGACGAGCAGTGAAATCAACATGATGGGCTCCTCAGGAACAGGTCTTTCAAAGCAAGCCCAGCCACTGGCCCCAGACCAGTTGACCGAGAAAGCGGGTGGGCAACAGGGTGAACACCCCAGCGCCTATGCCGGCGCTGACATACAGGCGCACCATCCAACCGCGGTGCTGGTCGATCTGGCCGCGCAGCAGCGCGCGAAACGCCATGAACAGGCTGCCAAACACCACCGGAACCAGGATGTGGATGGGCGTGTAGCCGGCAATATTGGGCAACTTGAAATCGCGGATGAAGATGGCCGAGACGGCGGTCATGAGCATGAGGGTGACCCAGGCGTAGCCGGCGGCGCGGTGCAGGCGGGGGCGCTGGGTGGCGGCGACTTTGGCCTGGTTGCCCCGGCGGGCCCACAGGGCCACGGGGCCAAGCACCAGAGCGCCCAGCGCGGCGCTGAGGTGGATGGCGATGACGGGGGACATTTGCATGGGGGTGGGCTCCGTGGGGTGTGTTGAGAGGGGGTTGGGCTTTCGTTTGTTGGTGTCACTGTGGCCGCAGCGGCTGGCGCGGGCCAGCGGTTTGCGATGAATCGCCGGGTCTGTGGCGCGAAATGGCAGCCGGTGGGCGCGAATGGCGGCAGCGGCGATCAAGGAACAGGTGCGCAGACCGAAGAAAATGGGGACTCAAGCGTTGCGCCGGTTTCTACAATGGGCACAGTTCCGGCGCTGCTGCGCGCGCCGGGTTTCAAGCATTTCAGAGAGAACGGGTTTTTTCATGAAGCAATGGCATCGTCGAAAGCTGGGGTTGACGCTGGCGCTGGTTGGGGCATTGGCGGCGTCGTCGGTGTTGTCGGCCTGCTCGGGCATGGGCTCGGGCCCGCGCGAGGTGGATGTTTCAGAAGCCCGTTTGCTGGCCCTGGTGGCCAGGCAGTTTCCGGTGCAGAAAAAATACCTGGAGCTGTTCGAGGTATCGCTGTCAGAGCCCCAGCTGCGCCTGATGCCGGATGAAAACCGGATCGGCACCCGCCTGAACTATGCGGCGAGCACGGTGCTGAGCAGCAGGGCCCCCTGGAGCGGGCAGCTGGAGCTGAGCTACGGCTTGCGCTACCAGGCGAGCGACCAGACGGTGCGGCTGGACCAGGTTCGCATGGAGGGCTTCCAGCTCTCGGGTGCGCCGGTTTCCTATGCCCAGCAGCTTCGGGGGGCGGGTACCCAGATCGCGGAGACGATGCTGCAAGATCTGGTGGTGCACCAGTTCAAACCCGAAGAACTGCGCCGGGTTGATGGTTTGGGTTACCAGCCGGGTGTGTTGAAGGTGGTGCCGGGCGGACTGCGGCTGCAGCTGGATCCGGTCAAACGCTGAGCGGCGGGCTTAAGGGGCTGCGCCTGCTCAGGCTGCGGATACCATAGGCGTATGAATCAGGCCAGTGGTGGCCTGTTCGTTTTTGTGAGCCGCCCTGGTGCGGTCAGGTATGGATACAGTGTTGTTGATCAAGGCCGCCGTCATGGGTGTGGTGGAGGGCTTGACCGAGTTCTTGCCGATTTCGTCCACCGGACACCTGATTCTGGCGGGCAGCCTGCTGGATTTCACCGGCGACCGCGCCAAGGTGTTTGAGATCGCGATCCAGACGGGGGCGATTCTGGCGGTGATCATTGTTTATTGGCAGCGTATCCGCGACACGATCGCGGGCCTGCCTTCCGAGCGGCAGGCGCAGCGCTTTGCGCTCAATGTGGCGATAGCCTTTGTGCCTGCCGTGGTGCTCGGGCTCTTGCTGGGCAAGGCCATCAAAATGCATTTGTTCACACCGATGGTGGTGGCCACCACTTTTATCGTGGGTGGCTTCATCATTTTGTGGGCCGAGCGGCGCAATTCCGTAGACGCCCGCATCCAGTCGGTGGATGAAATGACGCCCTGGGATGCGCTCAAGCTGGGCCTGGTGCAGTGCCTGGCGCTGGTGCCGGGCACCAGCCGCAGCGGCTCGACCATCATTGGCGGCATGCTGCTGGGCCTGTCGCGCAAAGCCGCCATTGATTTCAGCTTTTACCTCGCCATTCCCACCCTGATCGGGGCGGGCTTTTACAGCCTGTACAAAGACCGGGCGCTGCTCTCGGCGGCCGATATTCCGGTGTTTGCCGTGGGCTTGCTGTTTGCCTTTCTGAGCGCCTGGCTGTGCATCCGCTGGTTGCTGCGCTATATCGCCAACCACAGCTTTGTGCCCTTCGCCTGGTACCGCATCGCCTTTGGCTGCCTGATTCTGTTGACAGCCTCCATGGGCTGGGTAGAGTGGTCCGCATGAAATTGGGAGCACAACTCGAAGCCATCCCTTCGGTGGGACCGCTGCTGTGGCGCCTGTCGGCTTTGTTGTCGGGTGTGGGCTTGCTGGTGGTCGGGGTGGGCCTGCTGTTTTCGGTGCTGGGCTTGCGCGCTGGCCTGGCCGATTTCTCCACCATCACACTGGGCCTGGTCACCTCGGCCTACTTTGTGGGCTTTGTGGCGGGCACCTACGCATGCCCGGTGGTGATCCGGCGGGTGGGGCATATCCGGGCGTTTGCCGCCATGGCCTCACTGGCTTCGACCATGCCCATCTTGCATGCGCTCTGGATCGATCCCTGGTTCTGGGGGCTGCTGCGTTTTGTCACCGGCGTGTGCATGGTGGGTCTCTACATCGTGCTCGAGAGCTGGCTCAATGCCCTGGCGCCCAACGCTTTGCGTGGCCGTTTGTTCGCCGTGTACATGGCGGTCAATTTCGTTGCGCTGGCTTTGGGTCAGTGGTTGATCCTGGTGGGTGACCGCCTGGGCTTTGTCCCGTTTGCCATGGTGTCGGTGATGTTTTCGTTTGCCTTGCTGCCCATCACCATGACCGAGGTGGACGAGCCACCGCCCGTGGACGCGCCCACGCTCAGTTTGCGCAACCTCTACGAGGCTTCGCCGATTGGCATGGCTGCGGCCCTGGCCTCAGGCCTGATCACCGGGGCTTTTTACGGCATGAGTTCGGTGTTCGGCAAGTCGGTGGGTTTCTCCGACGCCGAGGTCGCCTCGTTCATCGCGGCGGCGATCTTGGGTGGGGCGGTGTTTCAGTGGCCAGTGGGCCACTACTCGGACACCCACGATCGGCGCATTGTGTTGATGTGGGTCTGCATTCTCGGCGCGGCGGTCACAGGCCTGGGTTACGTGCTGACCGGCATTTCGACGGCCGCCCTGATTCCCTTGGCGGTCGTCTTGGGCGGGTTGATTTTTGCCATTTACGGTTTGTGCGTGGCCCACGTGAACGACCAGATCGACTCGGCACGGCTGGTGGAGTTCACCGGCGGTTTGCTGTTGATTCATGGCATCGGTGCCGCCATCGGACCGGTGGTGGCCGGTGTGGCGATGGACATCGCCGGGCCTTCCAGCCTGATGCTGTTTTATTCAGCGGTGATGGCCTCGCTGGCCTTGTATGCCATCAAGCGCTTCAGGGCGGCGCCAGCGGCGGTGCCGAACGAAGAGAAGGCAGACTTCGTGCTGATGGGCGGTGGTTCGCAAGCGGTGTTGCACATGGATCCGCGGACCGATACGGTGTCGCCCGATCCGGTCAGCGGAGACGGGCCGTCGCCGGCGGAAGCGCCAACCGGGCACGGAGCCTGAGCCTTTTCTGCACAGGCCCGACCACTTCAGACTTCAGGGGGCGGGATGGTCGGCCGCTGAAGGCGCTGAGGGCAGGGTGAAACCGAACTGGGCCCCTCGACCGGGCTCACCCACGGCGCTCAGCTCACCGCTGTGTCGCACCACGATGCGCCGGGCGGTGGCCAGGCCCACGCCCAGCCCGGCAAATTCGTGGGGCATGTGCAAACGCTGAAAGGGCTGGAACAGCTTGCCTGCATGCGCCATGTCGAATCCGGCGCCGTTGTCGCTGACGCAGTAGCGGGGCTGTCCCTGCGCATCCACTTCGCTGTAGACACGGATGCGGGCTTCGGTTGTGCGCATGGTGTATTTCCAGGCGTTGCCCAGCAGGTTTTGCATCAGCGCTTCAATCAAAGGCGGGTCGGCCTGGATCAGCAGTCCGGGTTCGACCTGCCAGTCAACGTTGCGGTGAGGTTCGTCACTGGCCATTTCTTCCAGCAAGCGCGTGGCCACCACGCTCAAGTTGACCGGGTGGCGGGTCACCTGGCCCCGCGCGTATTGGGACAGCGTCAGCAGCCCGTCGATCAGCTGCCCCATTTTCTGGCTGGCATTGCGGATGCGCTGAAGGTGGGTGACGCTGGATTCGTTCAAGGCGGGGTTGTCTTCTTGCAGCGCTTGTGCAAAGCCATTGATGATGCGCAGCGGTGAGCGCAGGTCATGGGCCACCGCATAGGAATAGCTTTCGAGTTCGTTGTAGGCGTCTTTCAGCTCGTGCGTGCGATCCTGGATGCGCTGCTCCAGCGATGCGTTGAGGTGCTTAATCTCGAGCTCGGCGAGTTTTTGCTTGCTCACGTCTTGCGTCACACCCAGCGCGCGCAAGGCGCGGCCGCGTTCATCGCGCTCGAAGTCGGCGGTCACCGTGAACCACTGAATTCTGCTGCCCGGACGCCCCCGGTACAGGCCCTGGTAGTTGCCGCGACCCTTGATCGCCTGCGCCCATTCGGCCTTCAGGCGGACATGGTCGTCGGGATGGACTTTTGCCAGAATGCCTTCGGCCTCGAACTGGTTGGCGGACGGGTCCAGCCAAGGATAGATCTTGCCAAAGGTGCGAAAGCGCTGCTCCGCGATGTCGCATTCCCAGGTGAGCAGCGCGCCCACCGCTTGTGCTCGCTGCATCAGCCGTTCACTGGTGCGCAGCGCTTCTTCTGTGGCTTTGACGGCCGAGATGTCTTGCACCACCGAGATGAAGTAGTCGGGTTGGCCTTGGGCTTTGAGCATCAAGGCCACGGTGACCTGCGCCCAGATCTGATGACCCTGGCGGTGGATGTAGCGTTTTTCGAGCGTGTATTGGGTGCGCAAGCCCTGGACGGCCTGGTGCAGCAGCCCGACGTCATCGGCGATATCGTCTGGGTGGGTGATGTCCTGGAAGGTCAGTTGGCGCAGCTCCGCTTCGCTGTAGCCCACCAGCTGGCAGAAGGTCTGGTTGACGGCCAGCAGCTCGCCGCCCAGGCCCACGTGGGTGATGCCGGCGGCCGCATGTTCGAAGGTGTCCAGAAATTTTTTCTGGCTGCTCGTGAGTTCACGCTTGAGGTCGTGCATGCGGCGGTTGCGCTGTTGCATGACCCAGATGGCACCGATCACCACCAGCTGCGTGATCAGGAAGGTGAGGTTGAGCCAGAACGCCTCCACCGGGTTGCTGACCGCCATCTGGCCCAGCGGCGCGATCATGGCGAAATTCGCCAGCAGCATGGCGAGGGCGGTGCTGATCAGGCCCGACGACACGCCACCAAACAAGGTAGACACGGTCACGGCCAATGACAGGGTCGCAAAACGGGCGCCCGATTCGGGTGAGCTGATCTGCAATCGCAACCAGACGGCAAGCAAGGTCAACGCCACCGCCGCGCTCCAGCGCAGCCAGAGGGGGTGCGTGCGGGGTTCGTTGTCCAGCAGCCGGCGCCAAGCGGACTGCCAGCGTGAAGGAGCCTGACGGTTAGAGGAACTCATGTGTTGGGCACATGTTACCTAGGACGGGGCCTTTGGTGGGTTGCTCCGGTGTCCCTGAAGCCCATTGGCGGGATTTTTCCTGCTTATTCGCGTTTAAGCGGGCTGTTGGCGTCGGGAAACAGGGGAAATTCGGGCCTTGTCGCCTGCGCGAGGCAGGCGACTCAACCGGCCAGGGTTTTCAGCAGCGTTTCAATGGCCGCCGCTGTTTCCTGGGGTTTTTCCATGGGGAACAGGTGGCTGCCTTCAACCATGAGCATGCGCTCGGGGTGTTGGCGACCGACCACTTTGTGGGTCATGGACATGCCCACCTGCTTCATCTCCAGCGAAGCCGTGCCCCCAATGAAGCCCACCGGGCATTGCAAGGGCTTGCGGCGCAGCAGCCGGTCGAGGTTGTGGGGCAGGGTGTTGTAGATCAGCGTTTCCACGTCGCGGTCAAAGCAAAGCACGCGTTTGCCTTCGACATCGTGGGTGCCGTGGTCGATGTAATCGCGCAAAACCTGAGGGTCCCAGCGCGCGAAGGCGGGCTTGCTGGAGAAATGCTGGAAAACCGCTTCGGTATCGGCCCAGCTGTTGCGGCGCCGGCGGCTCACCTTGCCCGGTGAGATGGAGCCCACGAGCTGGGTGCGTTTGGCGAGTTCGAGCGTGCGGGCGCGCCAGCCACCAATCACAGGCGAATCCAGCAAGACCACACCGCGCACCGCACGCCCGCCCAGCTCGGGGTGGCGCGCGGCGCACATGAGGCTCAGGAAACCGCCCAGCGAATGCCCCACCAGCCAGGCGGGCTCGCCCTGGCGCTGGATTTCAGCACTGGCGAAATCGGCCACCTGCTGCACGACATGGGGCCAGTTGCTGGTGACCGGGTAGTTGGGGTCGTGGCCCAGCATGTCGGGCGCGCGCACGGCAAAGCCGCGGGCACGCAACGACTTGAACAGCACCCCGTAGGTGCTGGCCGGAAAGCTGTTGGCGTGGGAAAAAATAACGAGGGACATGGAGGCAGAAGGTGAAGCGAACACGCGTTGACGGGCACGCTCGCACCAGTCGCCGCCGAGCATGAGGGTCTCAGACCAGTTTTTCTGTCGCGTTGGTGATTTTGCGCAGGGGCTGGTGGCGTGAGGCGCCGCCCATCAGGGGGACTTCGGTGGGGCTGGCGTCCCAGGTGGGGTCTTCGATGCTGTCAAAGACTTCCCGCAGCTTTTGGCCCCAGCTGCTGTGCAGCATGCGAAAGTAGGGGTTGTTTTCGTCGATGCAGGTGACTTTGTCGCTTTGCAGCTGGTTGGCTTCGTACACCACCATGTCCAGCGGCAGGCCCACCGAGAGGTTGGATTTGAGTGTGGAGTCCATGGAAACCAGCACACACTTGGCGGCCTCGTCCAGCGGTGTCTGGGGGGTGATCACGCGGTCGAGCACGGGCTTGCCGTATTTGGATTCGCCCAGCTGGAAGAAAGGGGTTTCGGCGGTGGCTTCGATGAAGTTGCCCGCTGAATACACCTGAAACAGGCGCATGCCTTCGCCTTTGATCTGGCCACCAAAAACCATGGACACATTGAAGTCCAGCCCGGCGCTTCGCAGCGCGTCGCCGTCGCGTTCGTGCACATGGCGAACGGCGGCGCCGAGCACCCGCACAGCGTCGAACATGCTTTTGGCATTCCAGATGGTGATGGGTTCGCCACCGTTGTGGTCAGCGAGTTCTTCGGTCTGCAGGATTTCCCGCACCGACTGGGAGATCGACAGGTTGCCGGCCGAGAGCAGGCACATGAAACGATCGCCTGTCTTTTCGTAGACGATCATTTTCCGGAACGTGCTGATCTGGTCGAGCCCGGCATTGGTGCGCGAGTCGGAGAGGAACACCATGCCGGCGTTGAGTTTGACGGCGACGCAATAAGTCATGTGGTGGATTGGGCGAGTTTTTTGAGGGTGTAGAGCTGTTCCAGCGCTTCGCGCGGTGACAGGGCGTCGGGATCGATGCCTGACAGGGCGGTCTGCAGGGGATGTGCTTCGGGCGCTTCGCTCACCGGCGGCGGGGCAAAGAGGTCGACCTGATCGCGGTTCTGGCTGCTCTGGTTTTCCAGCGCGGCCAGTGCGTGGCGGGCGTGTTGCACCACCGATGTGGGCACGCCGGCCAGCCGGGCAACCTGAATGCCGTAGCTGCGGCTGGCGGGCCCGGGCTCGATCTGGTGCAGGAAGACGATGTTGGCCTTGCCGCTGCCCTCCACCGCGCTCACGTGCACATTGATGGCGGCGTGGTGTTGCGCGGGGAATTCGGTGAGCTCGAAATAGTGGGTGGCAAACAGGGTGAAGGCCTTGGCTTTGTCGTGCAGGTGGGCCGCAATGCCGCCGGCCAGCGCCAGGCCGTCAAAGGTGGATGTGCCGCGGCCAATTTCGTCCATCAGCACCAGTGAATAGGCGCCCCCTGGACCGGGCTGAGCCCGGTCCTCCCCCCGAGGGAGGACAGGAAGCTTGGGGCGGCCCGGCGCTTCCTTGGACGTGACCGCGTTGAGGATTTGCGCGGCTTCGGTCATTTCCACCATGAAGGTCGACTGGGCGTTGGCCAGATCGTCGGCGGCGCCAATGCGCGTGTGGATGGCGTCGATGGGGCCGAGTCGGCAGCTCTCGGCTGGGACGTAGCTGCCCATGCTGGCGAGCAAGACGATCACCGCGACCTGGCGCATGTAGGTGCTCTTGCCGCCCATGTTGGGGCCGGTGATGACCTGCATGCGTTGCTTGGCGCCCATGAGGGTGTCGTTGGCGATGAAGCTGCCGCCGGTGGTTTCGTTGAGCCGCGCTTCCACCACGGGGTGGCGCCCGCCCCGAATTTCGATGCAGGGTTCGTTGACGAACTGGGGCTCGTGCCACTGCAGCGTGAGCGAACGCTCGGCCAGCGCACACAGGGCATCGAGCGCCGCGATGGCGCGCGCCAGACGGGTGAGGTCGGGGATGAAGGCCTGCAGTTCGTCGAGCAGGTTTTCAAACAGCCATTTCTCCCGCGCCAAAGCGCGTTCCTGGGCCGACAGGGCTTTGTCTTCGAAGGCTTTGAGTTCGGGCGTGATGAAGCGCTCGGCGTTTTTGAGGGTTTGCCGGCGGCGGTAGTCGTCGGGCACCTTGCTGACCTGGCCTTGTGAGACTTCGATGTAGAAACCATGGACCTTGTTGAACTGCACCCGCAGGTTGGTGATGCCGGTGCGCTCGCGCTCGCGGGTTTCGAGGTCGATCAGAAAACCGTCGCAGTTGTTCTGGATGGCGCGCAGCTCATCGAGTTCGGCGTCGAAACCATCGGCGATCACGCCACCGTCGCGCACCAGGGCGGCTGGCTCGGCATGCAAGGCGCTGCGCAGCAGGGATGCACACCGCTCGGGAGGAATCAGGTCGTTGCCCAGCTTGCTGAGCAGTACGGGTGCTGTGTCGGCGGACAGCTCTTGGGCGAGGCCCTGGGCCAGCTCGGCGGCCCGCGCGAGGGTCAGGCCCAGGCCCACCAGTTCGCGGGGGCGCACCTGGCGCAGGGCGGTGCGGGCCGTGATGCGTTCGACATCGCTGGCGCCTTTGAGTGACTGGCGCAGGCGCTGACCCAGCCCCTGACGCAACACACCGAGCGCCGCAAGGCGGGCACGCGCCGGGCCCCGGTCACGCGCCGGCTCGAGCAGCCAGGTGCGCAGCTGCCGGCTGCCCATGCCGGTGTGGCAGACATCGAGCAGCGACAGCAGGGTGGGGCTGCTCTCGCCTCGCAGGGTTTGCGTGAGTTCAAGGTTGCGGCGTGTGGTCGAAGGCAAGTCGATCAGCTCGTCGTTGTGCGCCACTTGCAGGCTCTTGACGTGTGTGAGCGCGCGCCCCTGGGTGTGCTCGGCGTATTCCAGCAACGCAGCCGCCGCCGCGTGGGCGTCGGTGAGGGCCTGGGCATCCCAGGCGGCGAGGCTGGCGGTTTGCAACTGCTCCAGCAGTTTGCGCTCGCCCAGCCCGCTGTCAAAGGCCCAGGCCGGGCGCAGCACGGCCACCATGCGGGTGCCACCGACGCCTTGCTGCGAGGCCAGGGACTGGACGGATTTTTCAAATGCGGGGCTGACCTCGGCGCTGTAAAGCACTTCTCCAGGGGCGATGCGGGCCATCCAGTCGGCCAATTCGTCGCTGGCGCACTGGGCCAGGAAGACGATGCCCTGTGTGACCGACATCCAGGCCAGGCCGCAACCCGTGCGTGCACCAGGGTGCACCGCCATCAGCAGGGCTTCGGATTTGTCTGACAGGAGCTCGGAGTCGGTCAGCGTGCCCGGGGTGACGACCCGCATGACCTTGCGCTCGACCGGGCCCTTGGATGTGGCCACATCGCCCACTTGCTCACAGATGGCCGCGGACTCGCCCAGCTTGATCAGCCGGGCCAGGTAGTTGTCGAGCGCGTGAAACGGGATGCCCGCCATGACCACGGGCGACCCGGCCGACTGGCCGCGCTGGGTCAGCGTGATGTCGAGCAGGCGCGCCGCCTTTTCGGCATCACCGAAGAAGAGCTCGTAAAAATCCCCCATGCGGTAGAACACCAGGGTGTTGGGATACCCCGCCTTGAGGGCGAGGTACTGCTGCATCATGGGGGTGTGACGGGCCAGCGATTCGCTGTCTGTCGTGCGGGTGCTGGTATCGCGATTCAACGCCGGTCTTCCTGGTCAGTTTGGCTGGCACCCAACCTCAAGAGGTGCAGTGCGAGCGCGGTGGCTTGGGTGTGCTGTGTCTGAGGCGCCATTGTGGTGCCAATGGGGGTGCTCAAGTGCCGCCGGTTTCGCCGGTGAAAGCGCACTGAGCCCGCTTGCGCCCCTGCGCCGGGCGGGCTCATAGGGGGAATTCACCCTTTAAGCGGGGAATTGACCTGTTTTTTTTGCATTTTTTTGCCCACCAATTGTGCCGCCTTCCATTAGGCATTTGAGTTCCCGCATGAACCCCATGCGGGGATATCAATGCTATAAAAAAAGGAGCAACCGGAGGTCGTAGCCCAAACGGTCTACCCAAAAAGTCTACTTTTCGGTGCGCTCTTCGCTTGTGACATTCAAACGGGACCTGTAACCTGATGTCAGCAACGTAGTGACTTTTTGCTCAACAAGCCGAGCAATCCGGCCACCACATACACCCTTTTGGAGCACGAAATGTACAGCCACGCCTCAGTCAACCGCCTCTATCGTCTGGTTTGGAATGAGGCGCTGATGATTTGGGTGGCCGTGGCAGAAACCGCCAGGGGACGAGGCAAATCGGGTACAGGCAAACGCCGTACTGCGGCCTTGTTGGCGATGAGTGCCAGCATGTTTGTGATGCCGCCGGCGATGGCGGGGCCCAACATTCAGCCCGACGGCCGGACGCAGACCTCGGTGTCCTCCAGTGGCGGTGCCACCAATGTGAGCACCTCCACAACCAGTGGATCGAACGCCTTCAATTCCTTTTCTGCCTTTGGTGTCGGCAGTGGTGATGTGGTGAACCTGCATGTGCCTTCCCAAAGCGCCAACCTGATCAATTTCGTGACCGGATCGGCGGTCACGGTTGACGGGGTACTGAACTCGATCAAGAACAACCAGGTGGGCGGCAACGTCTTCTTCGCCACCCCACAGGGTTTTGTGGTGGGCACCCACGGGGTGGTCAACGTGGGGAGCCTGACGGTCTCTACACCCACGAATGCGTTCGTCACGGATTTCTTTTCGTCGCCAGGCACCCCTGTCGAAGCATCTCTGGGTGCCTTGTTGAGCGGAACCGCTCCAGGCAACCCGTCGGGGAATATTTCCATCAAGGGTGTGATCAACGCCAGCGGCAGCGTGCGCCTCAATGGCGGCAGCGTCAGCGTGAGCGGGGCCATCAAGCGCGGCGCGCGCTTTGTGTACGCCACCTCGGACTTCACCGACGTGGTGAATGCGAATGGGCTTGAACAAGGCACCAAGGTCGTTGAAATCGATGGCCGCATGATGATCGTGGCCGATACGGGTACCCCCGATTCGACCCAACCCGATGGCGGTGCGGATGGCACGGCATCCGCCTCATCGGGCGGTTCAACCGGGACGGCAGATGCATCCGGCAGCAGCGAGGGGACTTCAACGTCGCCCGCGCCTTCCGAAGCCACAGATCCGTCCACAGTTGCAGGTGGCGCCACGCCATCTGTCGTGCCAGTGGCCACACAACGGGTTGATGCAGACAACCGAATCGACATTTCGGCAGACACCGATGTGGACGTGTCCGGCACGCTGTCGGCCATGGGCAATGCGGGGGTGACCGGTGGTACGGTGAACATCCAGGCGGGCAATGACATCGCGTTGCAGGACGGCGCGCGCATCTTGACCGGCGGGCAAGGCGCCAATTCGTCCGGGGGCGTGGTCAACATTTTTGCGGCCAACAGCGCGATAGCCCATACGGGCGCGTTGGTCGACTCTTCAGCGGGGACCAGTGGCAGCGGCGGCGCGATCGAGTTCAGCGCGAAAAATAACGTGGAGCTGGCGGGTGGTGAATTCCGGGCATCTGCGACGGACGGCGCGCGCGGCAGCGTGCTGATTGATCCGACCACGGTGACGGTGAGTGCCAACTACTCATCCGACGGCGCTGATCACACCATCATTGCGGACGACAGCATCACCGTCAACGACAACATCGTCCTTTCGACCCGCCGGGTCGCAGGTGGCCAGACTTCGGATCAAGTGAGCAGCGCTTCGATCGGTAATTCTGGCGACTTGAAGCTTCAGGCTGGTGCCATCAATCTGGGCACGGGCAGCGCGCTGGTTGCGTTTTCTGATGACGTCGCTTATTCCGCAGGCAACATCACGTTGGAAGCTGCCCGCACCTCAAGCACTTTGGGCGGCACCGCCGAGATCAAAGCCAATGGTTCGATCATCAGAGGCAACAACGTCAGTCTCACTGCGCAATCCAGCTACGACGATACCGGCGCGACAGTGCCCTTGCCGCTCGCTGTTCCGAGTGTCACGTCCAAGGTGGACTTGAACGACACCACAGTGACATCCACTGGTACCTTGACGGTCAGTGCCAAGTCTTCCATCGACACGGCCACCGCGGGCAATTCCCCGCTGGGCACCAGCGTGGCGAGCTCCACTGCCACGGTCGACGTGCGTGGCAACTCGAGCGTGTCCTCCGTTGGTGATGCCAAGTTGAGCGCTGAATCCAAAGTGGCGTCCAAAACCAAACCCGCCGGGTCGACCACCGATGTGTTGCCTGCTGATGCCGGTGTGGCGGTCAGCGTCATTTCAAGCACAGCCACCGTGAAAGTCGGTGGCACCTCGCACATACACAGCGATGGCGAGCTGGCGCTGGAAGCCAAAAACGAAGTGGACGCCGAGACAGTGGCCGATGTGTCCGCAGGGGATCCGGCTGCGGTGGGCGGCACGGTCGCTGTGACCGAGGCCACCACTGTCACAAAAGCATCGATTGAAGACGCTGCGAGCACGCAGTCGGCCTCGCTCAAGTTGTCGGCCGAGTCCAAGAACACCATCGTCAACACAGCCAAGGCCGCCGCACAGGGCGCGAAGAAGCAAACCGCCGCAGAAAAGGCCGCCAACGCCAGCGAAACCGAAGCCAAGCTCGACAAGTACAAAGATGAAGCGGCCACCAGCGAAGGCAGCGTGGATGTGGCCGCCGCTGTGGCGGTGGTCAGCCTGAACAGCCAGACCCAGGCGTCGATCAATTCCAGCGCACTCCAGAACACCACGGGGCTCGCAACCGTGCACAGCCAGGCCAGCAACTCATCGACGGTGGAAGCCGACGGCAGCACGGTCGGCGATGGCGCCAGCGTGGGCGTTGGCGCCGCTGTGGGGGTCAACATCGGCGTGTTGAGCAACAACGCGTTGATAGCCGACACGGCACAGGTCACCGCCAATGGCCTGACGGTCAAGGCAGACATGCCCGTTGGGAAAGAGAACCATTTTTCAACCACGGCCAAGAGTGGCGCGGGTGCCAGCAACGTCGGTGTGGCCGGCGCGCTGGGTGTCAACACGGTGGTGAGCTCCACGGTCGCTGCCTTGCAAGGTGATGCAGCGGGCACGGGTGCCCAGGTGAATGCGGGCACGGGCGATGTCTTGATTGAGGCCGCAGGCGGCACGGCGAGCACGGTGACCGTGGGCGCGGACGTCAAAGGCACGGGCGACGCAGCCAAAGTGGGTGTGGGTGCGTCGGTGGGCGTGAACGTGGCGGTGAATGCCACCGTGGCCGAAGTGGCTGACAAGGCCATATTGGCGGGCGGGGCCAACTTGGGCCTGAATGCCAAGAGCACTCACACCATGAGCACGACCGTGACCGGTGGCGCTGCCGGCGCCAAGATCGCCGTCACGCCCGTGGTGGCGGTTTCCGTTGGGGACAACACCACGGTGGCGCGCTTGGGCGAATCGACCACAGCGTTGAACCTCAGTGGCGCCTACAGCAGCACCGCAGATCAATCCAGCAGCCAAACCACTGTGGCCACAGGCCAGACCCAAGGCAACAAAGTCTCGGTGGGCGCGTCGCTTGCACTGGGCATCGCAGACGATACGGTGCTGGCCTCGGTGGAGCGCGACATCACGGCGACCACGGGCGTGGGCGTGAACGCCAAGTCGGTGTCCAAGAGCGATACCTCGGCCACGGCCAGCGTCAAAGGTGGCAAGAAGGCCGATGCCGACGGCAAGGCGGTCAAAGAAGACGGAACGCCGGGCAAGAGTGTGGACGAGCAGGTGGGCGCTCAAGGCGACTCGGCCAAGACCACGGGCAAGAAAACCGCCGGCAAAGCGGGCCCTGCGACCACGACAGCCGGGGGCGCTTCGGCCAACGACAAGCTTGACACCCCAACCGATGCACCCAAGGGCGAGACCAGCGAAGGCGGCGTGAGCGTGGCGGCAGCTGTGGGTGTGAACTCGGCGAGCTCGACCACGACAGCCTCCATTGGCACAGGCCGCGCTATCAACAGCACCGGTGGTGCCTTGAGCGTGACCAGTACCGCCGAGACCGATGCCTCGGCCAAAGCCGATGGCAGCCAGACCGACGCGGGCGGCACCAATGTGGGCGTGGGCGCAGCTGTGGCTGTGAATGCGGTCACGGCGAGCAATGTGGCCACCCTGAGCGACAACGCCACCGTGGACACTGCAGGCCTGACCGTGAAAGCGGGCATGGACGGCACCGCGAAGAACGATTTTGTGGCCGACGCCAAGAGCGGCGCAGGCGCGGGCAACGTCGGCGTAGCCGGCTCCTTGGCCATCAACACCGTGGTTAACACCACCGTGGCCAACTTGCAAGGCGACACCGACCTCGGCGGCACCGGTGCGAGCGTGAATGCCAACGGGGGCAACATCCTGATCGAGGCGGAGAATGCCTCGACGAGCACGGTGACCTCGGGTGCCGATGTCAAAGGCACGGGGGGTACCGCCAAAGTGGGCGTGGGTGCGTCGGTCGGTGTGAACGTGGTGGCGAACAAAACGGTGGCCGAAGTGGCCGACAAAGCCTTGTTGACCGGCGGAGCCGATCTGGGCCTGAACGCCACGGCCGATCACACCATGAGCACCAACGTGACGGGAGGCGCTTCGGGCGCCAAGATTGCCGTGACACCGGTGGTGGCGGTCTCGATTGGAGACAACACCACGATTGCGCGTTTGGGCGCATCGATCACGGGCGTGGACATCAGTGGTGCGTACAGCAGTGCGGCCGATCAGAGCAGCAGCCAGACCACCGTGGCCACCGGTCAGACCCAGGGCAGCGACGTGTCCGTGGGCGCCTCGCTGGCGTTGGGCATCGCAGACGACACGGTGCTGGCCTCGGTGGAGCGCGACATCACGGCGACCACGGGCGTGGGCGTGAACGCCAAGTCGGTGTCCAAGAGCGATACCTCGGCCACGGCCAGCGTCAAAGGTGGCAAGAAGGCCGATGCCGATGGCAAGGCGGTCAAAGAAGACGGAACGCCAGGCAAGAGCGTGGACGAACAAGTGACCGCCCAAGGCGACTCGGCCAAAGACACGGGCAAGAAGACAGCCGACAAAGCGCCAACTGCGCCTTCGACCACGGGTGGAACGGCCAGTTCAAAGCTTGACAAGACCACCAACCCGACCAATGCCCCCAAGGGCGAGACCAGCGAAGGCGGTGTGAGCGTAGCGGCAGCGGTGGGCATCAACTCGGCCAGCTCGGACACCACGGCGTCGATCGGCAAAGGCTTGAACATCAGCAGCACGGGTGGCGCCTTGAGCGTGACCAGCACGGCCGAGACCGATGCCAAAGCCAAAGCCGACGGCAGCCAGACCGATGCCGGTGGAACCGACGTGGGTATTGGTGCGGCCGTGGCCGTGAACGCGGCAACCGCGACCAACACGGCCATCGTGAGCGACAACGCTCAGGTGAGCACCAAAGGCTTGACGATCAAGGCCGGCATGGACGGCGCGGCCAAGAACGATTTCGCAGCCGAGGCCACCAGCGGCGCAGGCGCGGGGGACGTGGGCGTGGCCGGTTCGTTGGGTCTGAACATCGTCAAGAACACCACATCGGCAACGCTTGAAGGCGATACCGACAGCAGCACGGTAGGGGCCTCGGTGAACGCGGGCGCGGGCGATGTGCTGATTGAAGCGAACAATGCGTCAACAAGCCTGGCCAAGGCAACCGCCGATGTCAAAGGCACGGGCGCTGCGGCCAAAGTGGGCGTGGGTGCCTCTGTGGCGGTGAACGTGGTGGCCAACAAGACCATCGCGGAAGTGGCCGACAAGGCGGTGCTGACGGGTGGGGCGAACCTGGGATTGAACGCCAAGGCGGATCACGCCATCACCACCGAAGTCAAGGGTGGCGCGGCTGGCGCGAAGGTGTCGATCACGCCCGTGGTGGCGGTGGCGATTGCGGCCAACACGACCACGGCCCGCATGGGCGAATCTGCCACCGACTTGACCCTGAGCGGCAAGTACAGCAGCACTGCCGATCAAAAGAGCACGATGCTTACCAAGGCCGAAGCGCGCGCTCAAGGCGACGTGGCCGTGGGCGCATCGTTGGCCGCAGCGATTTCAGAAGACAAAGTCACGGCCGAACTCCAGCGTGACATCGCTTCCTCGACTGGCGTGGAGTTGATCGCAAAAACCGACACCTCGATCACGTCGAATTCGATCGCCGGTGCCAAAGGCGCCAAAGAGTCCAAGAAAAACGCGACAACCGGTGAAGACGAGCCCGAAGCCGGCACAACGGTCGACGAGCAGAAGAAAACCCAGCTCGACTCGGCCAAGAGCAAGAATACCGGCGTGTCGGGCGTGAACACCGACACCCAGGAAGCCAAAACGCCTGACACCAGCAACGAAACCCCTGGCACCGACAAACCGGCCAGTGCGCCCGACAAAGAACAAAAGGGCAAAAAGGTCAGCGTGGCTGCCGCCATCGGTGTGGGTGTGGCCCGCAACGAGGCACATGCCACGATTGGCAACAACCTGAACATCAACGCGGGTGCGGGTGAGCTCAAGCTGGACGCCCAGTCGGACACCAACTACACCACGTCAGCCAGTGGAGAAGCCGTCTCGGACGATATCGGCATCGGCGTGGGTGTGGCGATCACCACCACCACCAATGTGACCGAAGCCACGCTGGGCGCAGGCACCAACGTGAGCCAGGCAGGCGATGTGAACATCAGTGCCGCTTCTCGCCAGAACCGGGGCGCAGGCTTCGAGAAAACCATGAGCGCCGAGGCGATCTCGGGCGCCAGCGGTGGCAAAGTGGCCGTGGCCGGCGCGCTGGCGCTGGTGGTCAACGACAACACGACCCGCGCCTCGATCGAAGAAGGCGCCACGCTTGGTGCAGCAGGCACCGAAGTGGGCCATGTGTCGGTGACGGCCGAAGACACGAGCAAAATCTCTGCTCAAGCCCGCGCAGGCGCCCTGTCCACGGGCAGCGGCAGCAAGGCTGGCGTGGGTGCGTCGTTCGCGGTCCTGGTGTCGAACAACACCAATGAAGCGATCGTGGGTCGTGATGCCGACAAGAACAGCATCTTCACGCCGACCGAAATTCACGCGGCCTCCCTGAAGGCGAATGCCACCAAGAATCGCGTGTCGTTTGGCGCGCCGGTCTTGCCTGGCAGCAAGAATTTCACGCCCGATGGCATCAAGAATTTCGACTTTGACACCTTCGATCCCGCCAACTACCTGGGGTCCAATAACTACTACACAGAGGCTATTGCCGGCGCAGCGTCGCAAGGCAATACCGCGGTAGCAGGTGCCTTCGCGGTCAATGTGTTCAACAACAAGAACAACGCGGCGATCGGCGACAACGTGGACTTGACCACTGTGTCGAGTCGTCCAGCGTCGGTGCCCGGCACCGGTGTGGAAGTGTCGAGCAAGTCCGACACCCAGGCGTTGTCCATCTCTGGTGCGGCCGCAGGAGCGAAGCAAACCGGGGTGGGCATCTCCAATTCGAACATCGTGAGCCTGGACAAAACAACGGCATCGATCGGTTCGGGTTCGGATGTGAAGGCCGATGGTTTGGATGCGGGCGTCACCGTCAGCGCTGAATCGTTGCAAGACATCGCCAATGTGTCGGTGAGCGCGGGTGCGTCCACCAGCGGCACTGGCGTGGCAGGCGTATTGGGCGTGATCGTGGCGCTGGCCGACACCAAAGCCAGCATTGCAGACGGCGCCATGGTCAAGGCGAATGGCGACGTGTCGGTCAAAGCGCTCAACGATTACACCGGCGTGCTGGTGTCGGGTGGTGTGGGTGCGGGTGGGAAAACGGGCGTTGGTGCGGCCATCGCAGCCAACGTGGTGGCCAACACCACCGAAGCCATCATTGGGGTTGGCTCAGAGGTGTCGGCCAAGAAACAACTGACGGTGGACGCGCAGGCCAAGCAAGACTCCACCTCGGCCGTGGTCGCAGGTGCAGGCGGCGGAACGACTGGCATCGCCGGCGCGTTGTCGGTCAACGTGATCGTGGGCGACACGAAAGCCATGGTGGAGCAGGGCGCGCAGATCAACACCGATGCTTTGTACTCGAGCGCGGATCAAGGTGTTGCGATCACCGCAGGCGATAGCACAGACATCCTGGCCATCACAGGCGGTGGCGCCGGTGGCGGGACCACGGGCGTGGGCGCTGCGCTGGACACGACAGTCATTGCCAAAACCGTGAAGGCCGGCATTGCCAACGGCACCGGCACGGTGGTCAATGCCAAAAAAGATGTGTTGATCGACGCGTCTTCTTCCGAAGACCTGACCTCGATCACGGTGGGATTTGCCGGCGGTGGCACGACGGGCGTGGGTGGTGCGGTTTCCGTGGGTGTGGTGAAGAACGACATTCAAGCCATGATCGGCAGCACGGCCACGGTGGATGCCGACGGCAACGTGGGCGTGAACGCACAAGACGACATCGACGTGCTGATGGCCGCTGGTGGATTGGGTGGCGGTGGAACGACCGGTGTTGGTGGATCGATTGCGGTGGCCACATTGTTGGGCACCACCAAAGCCACGATTGGCAACGACGCAGTGGTCAACGCCCGCGGTCTGGGCGATGCGCGCAGCGTCTACAGCGGCGAAACCGCCCTTGCCAATACGTCCATTGAACCCGCCAACCTGGGCGCCAAAAAGACCGAACTCGCCAAAGGCTTGTCGGTCACCGCGTACAACCGGGAAGAACTGAATACAACGGTGGTCAGCGCAGGCGGCGGTGGCACCACGGGTGTGGCGGCAACGGTGTCGGCCGATGTGATCGCCAGCACGACCGAGGCATCCATTGGCCAGAATGCGCGCATCAACGAAACGAACGCCGTGGCTGGCGCCGATCAAGAAGTGCGAGTCAAGGCGATCGATGAAACCAGCCTGATCAATTCGGCCGGTGGCGCGGGCGGCGGCGGCAGCGCCGGTGTGGGCGCTGCGGCGAATGTGGGCGTGATCGCCAAAACGACCACCGCGAAGATCGGAAAAGGCACTTTGATCAACGCCAAGAAGGCGGTTGAAATCGAAGCGGCTTCGCTGGATTCCAGCTTGTCGACCACGGTTGGCTTGGCCGGTGGTGGCAGCGTCGGCGTTGGTGGTGCAGTGGCGGGTGTGGGCATTGCCAACACCACCGAGGCTTACGTTGAAGACGGTACTTCGGCGGCAGATGCCGCCAAGATCAACGTCACGGGCGGTGATCTGACCGTGAAGGCGGACGAGTTCGCCAACAGCTGGATGATTTCAGGCGGCGCAGGCGGCGGCGGTTCAGCCGGCGTGGGGGCTTCCCTGAGCGTGGCGGTGAATTCCAGCACCACCAAAGCCCGTATTGGCAACTTCGCCGAGACGAATGCCACGGGCATCACTTCGGTCAAGGCCAACTCCACCGAAAGCGTCAACACGGTTACCGTGGCGGGCGCAGGCGGTGGTTCGGCTGGTATTGCGGGCAGCATCGCGGTCAACGTGGTGTTGTCCAATACCGAGGCGGGCATCGGTAGCAACGCCAAGGTCAATCAGACGCTGGTGGCGGCGGGACAGCGTGTGGATGTTGAGGCAACCGATCGCATTGAAAGTTTGTCGGTGGCCGGTGCGGCCGCTGGCGGCGGTGCAGCGGGTGTCGGCGCCGGGGTGGCGGTCACCGTGGCTCAGAACACGACACAGGCTTACATCGCCAACAACGCACGGGTATCGGCCACCCAGGACATCAGCGTGGACGCCTCGTCCGACAAGCTGATCGACTCGGTGACGGTGGCGGGTTCGGGTGGTGGTTCGGCTGGCGTGGCCGGTGCGATTTCCATCGTGGCGGTGGGCTCGTTGCTGGATGGCGACTCCAATGACGGTTTGGGCAGTACCGCGGCCGACACCGATGACGAAACGGGCCAGAGCAAAGTGGGCAATTTGCTCGGTAGCTCCGCTCAATCTCAACAGACAAAGGCCGACCTGGACAGCCAGGCGGGCAAGATGGCCATCGGCAATTCGTTGTCGGCCACGGCTCCCGTGCCGCTGCAGAACACCACCGCCTCCATTGGCGCTGGCGCTCAGGTGCAGGCCGGGCGCGATGTGACCGTTGCGGCCAGCGACAAGACCGAGGTCTTGATGGTTGCCGGGGGCGCAGCAGGTGGCGGCGCAGCGGGCATTGCCGGCACGCTCGGCGTGGTGTTGCTGCGCGACTCTGCTGCTGCAACGGTTGGCAACGGCGCCACGGTGGATGCGGGGCGCAACCTGGATGTGAATGCTGAAACCAAGGAGTCCTTGCTCAACATCGGGGTGTCGGCAGCAGGCGGCGGTGCGGTTGGCGTGAGCGGCTCTGTGGCCATCAATGTGATTTCTTCGGAAACCGTGGCCGCGATTGGGGCATCTCAGATCAACCAACAGGCTTCCACCACCAACACCCAATCGGTGTCGGTGCAGGCCAAGAGCGACAGCGAGCTGATCACGGTCGCCGGTTCCGGCGGCGGCGGCGGTGCGGCAGCGGTGGGCGGTGTGCTCAACGTGAACACGCTCTCCAAGACAACCGATGCACACATTGCCGAAGGCGCAAACGTTGACGCAGACAAAGATGTGCGCGTTGCGGCCGATTCTGAGCAAAAAATCATTGGCGCCGGAATATCGGTACAAGGCTCCGGCACGGTCAGCGTGGGCGGTGCTGCAGCGGTCAATGTGATTGACAACAACACCCAGGCCTACATCGGCTCGGCGAAAGACGACAGCACCAAGACGGCTGCCCGTGTGGACTCGGATGGCAACGTGGCCATTTCGGCCGCCGACGACACCCTGTTGATGGGTGTGTCTGCCAGCGCCACGGGTTCTGGCGCGGCAGCTGTGGGCGGTGCGGTCGGGGTGAACGTGATCAGCAGCGAAACGCTGGCCTACCTGGGCAACGCGTCGGTCGTGAATGCAAGGGGCAATGCGGCGACTGGCGCCACCGTTTATGACGGCAGCATCAACCAGTCGGTTGCGCGAGCCTTGCCAATGGCCCCTGCAGGCAAGGGCGGCGTCGACATCGATGGCGACGGTGTGTCGGATGGCAATGTCAACAATGGCGCATCCTTTGAATTGGGTGCCAAAGGCAGCGGTGGTGATGACGCCAGCGACACCAGCAATCCTGAGACCACCAAAGACTCGGATGGCAACGCCATCTCGGGGATCACTGGAGGCCTGGGAACGCGTGGTACCGAAACAGTGAAGGGCTTCTCGGTCACCGCAGTGGGCAGTGAAAAGGTGGTTACCGCGTCTCTCGGCGTGGCGGCAGGCGGGGCGGCTGGTGTGACGGGTACGGTCACGGCCAACATCATTTCCTCGAAGACCGAAGCGAGCATTGGCGATGGCGCACAAGTCAACAAGACCGACGCCGCAGGCGCGGTGGTCTCCGCGGCGTCCAATGCCGTGGGCAGTGATCCATCGGTGCGGGTTCTTGCCACGGACGACAGCCTGGTGGTGATGGCCTCGGGCACGATGTCGGGTGGCATTGCGGGCGTGAGCGGATCGCTCAATACTGCGGTGGTGGGCAAGCAAACCAGCGCCATCATTGGCGATGCCGATGTCAAGGCGAAGAATGTCGATGTGCGCGCCGAAGCCAGCGAAGACCTGTTCCTGGCCACGGCCAACGTGTCGGTGGGCGCGGCGGGCATTGGTGCAGCGGTGAGTGTGGCTTCGGTGAGCAACACCACCACAGCCGGCATCGATGCCGGCGCCAACGTGGATGCCACAGGTGATCTGCGTGTGAAAGCGGACCAGGACACTGCGATGGATATGTACACGCTGGCCGGATCGGGCGGTGTGGTGGCGGTGTCTGGCGCGGTGTCGGTGGGCGTGGTGGACAACACCACCAAGGCCTATGTCGGCGGCGCAACCTCACCGGCCCAGGCGGCAACCCTCAACGCGGGGGGCGCCACCGAGGTGGCGGCCACTTCCAAAGAGACCATGAGCAGCGTGACCGCCAGTGCGGCGGCCGGCGGCGTGGGCGTGGCCGGTTCGGTCGGCGTCAAGGTGGTGACATCCAAGACGACGGCCTCGATCGGTGACAACGCCAGGGTCAATCAGACGCGCAATGGCGGGGCTGCACAAGACGTCATCGTGAGCGCGAGCGATACAGTGAGTCTCAAAGGTGGCGGCGCCGCAGGTGCCGTCGGAGGATTTGGCGTTGGCGCCATGTCCGATACCAACATTGTGCGCAACACGACCACAGCTTCGATCGGCAACAACGCGTTGATTGATGCCGATCACGATGTGCGGGTGTCAGGTGGTTCAAGCAAGAATGTTGAGTCCACCGCGATCGCTATCGCTGCGGGTGCCTTGTTTGGCGGCGCTGGATCGGCTTCGGTTGCGGTGATTGGTGCCAGCCTGGACGCTGATTCGAAAGAAAGTCTGGGCGATGGTGCAACCGGTGACCGCGCCGATGCGCAGGCCAAGCAGACCAATGCCAGCTCTCAGCTCGACGATGTGAGTGGTTCGTCGCACCTGACGGGGGCGAAGTCCACGGTCAACGCCAAAGCTGCCGGGCTTGGCGTCAAAGGCGATATCAACGAAACATCGGTTGCTTCACAAGACAAGACGCAGGCCTTTGTTGGCAACAACAGCCGGGTGACTGCGGGTGGCAAAGTGGACGTGACGGCGTCCGACAAAACCCAACTCAACTTGACGGTCACCGGTGCCGCGGGTGGTGCAGTGGGCGTTGGCGCTGCCGTGGGTGTGGGCATCAGCAACAGCACGACAGAGGCATTTGTCGGGTCATCGACCGCGGTGGATGCGGTGGGTGATGTGAGCGTGAAAGCCACCGCCGCCAACCTGAATGCCAATGGCTCCAAGGTGGGCGCTACGGCGGGTGCCGGCGGCGTGATTGGCGTGAGCGCAGCGGTGTCTGTGCTCAAAGACACCAGCACGACGCGGGCTTACCTCGGCAGCAACGCTTCGGTCGAACGGGCCGATGAATTGCTGGTGAGTGCCGATACGGATCGCAAAGCGACCGCGACCACCATCGGCGTGGCTGCAGGTGGCCTGGCCATTGGTGCATCGGTGGCGAGCGCCACCTTCGGTGGCACCACGGCGGCTTACTTTGGATCCAGTGTGGATGTGGGCCAGACCGCTGGCAAGTCGGTCAACGATGTGACCATCATGGCAACCGATGGTTCGGTGGCCGAGGCCAGTGCCATCGCCGGTGCGGCAGGTATTCTTGCCGGCTCGGGCGCCGATGCGACGGCAAAAGTTACGTCAGGTGTTTCCGCTTACATGAGCAATGGCGCAGAGGTGACCGCACAAGACGATGTGAAGGTGATCGCTGAAGCCACGCCCGAGACACATGCCGAAGCCAAGGGTGTCTCCATCGGCGCAGGCTCTGTGGGCGCATCATTGGCGACCGCCAGCACGACCTCGAATGTTGATGCACGCATTGATGCTGGCGCCAACATTTCGGGCAACACACTCGATGTGGTTGCGCAGCGCCTGGTGGGCGCCAAGCCCACCACTTCGGCTCAGGCGTTTGGCGCTTCGGGTGGTGTGCTGTTCGGTATCAATGCCACCTTGGCCAAGGCTGAAAGCGGCGGTGCAACGCGTGCCCTGGTGGGCGACAACAGCACGCTGACGATCGGTGGCGCAACGAAGGTCCATGCAGACAGCAACACGCTTCAATCCTCTTCGGGTGTTGGCATTTCCATCGGCGGGTTGCTCGCGGTGGGTGCGGACTATTCACAGGCCTCCTCCAGCACGGTGACCGAGGCCGCTCTGGGCAATCTGGCCAAGGTCACGGGGGGGTCGCTTGAGGTGAGCGCCGACAGCGCTGACACCAACTACGCCCACGGTATCGCGGGCAGTGGTGGCTTGGTCTCGGCGCCCTTCTCCGAGGCCAAGACAACGTCTACCAGCACCACGGTGGCGCGCACCGGCAGCGGGAACAACACAGCCGGCGACAGCCGCAAGATTGATGTGGGCTCGCTGGTGGTTCGGTCCACACACAACGGTCAATTTGATG
Organism: Hydrogenophaga sp. PAMC20947; assembly: GCF_004795855.1. Classification (NCBI taxonomy): domain Bacteria; kingdom Pseudomonadati; phylum Pseudomonadota; class Betaproteobacteria; order Burkholderiales; family Comamonadaceae; genus Hydrogenophaga; species Hydrogenophaga sp. PAMC20947. Next base: position 2,156,766 of record NZ_CP039252.1, on the reverse strand, counting down.
CCTGGATGAAAAGCACCAACGCCTCGCTGATCGGCGTCAGCGGCGCGAAGGCCGTCAACTACAGCAGCGCAACCACAGAGGCAACGGTTGGAGCCAACGGCTATGTTGAATCCGACAGCATCACTGTTCAGGCGAACAACGTCGTCCGGAAAGGCTTCTCTCCGGGCACGATTCCCGGCGTCACCTCGGTGACCGACGCCGCCATCTCGGTGCCAACCTGGAACGTGGACTCCAGCTCTGGCGGCTTGGCCGATGTGCCTGCCGCGAGCAGCACCACCACGATCAGCAACGCTGCGTTGGCGCAGGTGGCTGCAGGCGCTCACCTGGAACAAACGGGCAGCATTGCCGCGCCAGGCGCCTACAAAATCGACGCATGGAACGATGTGACCGCCAAGGATCGGGTGAAGATGGCATCAGGTGGTGCCATCTCGGCGGCCAGCGGCAAGTCGCTGATCTATGCGGACACCAACAACGCCACGGTGCGCGTGGGTGATGGCGCGGCGCTGAGTGCCACCGGCGACCTGGCCATGGGTACGCACTCCCTTGCAGACATCTCAACCCAGACTTCTGTGGACGTGTGGGGTCTTGTGGGCGTTGCACCTGCCGGCGATTCCGTTTCGCGCTTCAAGTCTGTCAACAGCATCGAGGTGGGCGACGCTGCGCTGGAAGCGGAGAACGATATCCGCCTCTACGCTGGCGCGAGTACCGCATACGATCCGGCCGCGGGCATGAACGCCGGGATCAATGTAGCGAAGGTGAATGCGCGTACCGACGTGTTCAACAACACGGCGATCCCGGTCAACCGCGATCCGGTGGCCGATGCCATCATTGAATCCAGCAGCCAAGTCACCATTGACGACGGCGCTGTCTTGAGCGCTGTTCGCCATATTTCGCTCGCCGCCGAGAAGGGATCGGCCACGGCTTCTGGTGTGGGCGTGGGCAAAGACATCTACCGCGAGGCGCTTGCCGCCGTGGCCAGTGCCGTCAGCAATGCGTTTGGCGGCGGCGATGTGTCGTTCGAGACGCGGACCGGCAAATCGGTCAAGACCCAATCCGCCGATGTGGCGGTGAACGGTCAATTGCACGTGGGCACGCACCGCAAGCAGAGTCTCGACATCGGCTTCGACGGTACAGAGCTTTCGAGCACCGATGGCATCAGCATTGCCAATACCGAAGTGCTCAGCCCGGCGCAAGATATCGTGAACCGCATTCAGGCGCTGAAAGATCTGATCAAAGAGTACACGGTTGATGACCCAACCGCAGACGCCTCGATTGCCGTGGCAGCCTACAACTCGGAAATCACCTTCCTGGAGCGCAAGCTGCTGGACATGGGATTCAAGGTTGATCCCGATGCAAACGGTGAGGTTGGATTCACAGGATCCGCAAGCATCAGCCCGCTTCAGGCGGCGCAAGATGCAGTGAACGGAATGAAGACCACGAAGACAGGCTACACCGGAGAGCGCACGGTGTTGACCGATACCAATACCACGCTGGGGAACCAGAACACCACGCTGGGGAACCAGAACACCACGCTGGGGACCCAGAACACCACGCTGACGGCGGAAGTTGATGCTTTGATTGTTCTGCGCGACGATCCCGACAACACGCAGGCTGAAACAAACGCATACCAAAGGGACATCAACGCCAAGAACGGACAGATCAACAGCAACACCACCACGATCGGCAACAACAACACCACGATCGGCAACAACAACACCACGATCGGCAACAACAACACCACGATCGGCGTGTTGACTGGCCAGATCAATGCGTTGACGGGCCAGATTGTCAATATTGAGGGCGACATCAACGCCAATAAATACAGCACCGAACTTGCGGCTGGGCCGTCTGCCAAGTTCCTGACCATCAGTGACGCAGAGGCCAAGCTGGGCAACATCTATTTGCGGGGCGATCGTCTGCACGGCAACGGGGTGCTTGATGCGCCAGGCGATGCAGAAATCAAGATCACCAACAATGGCCCCAGCTTCTTGATCTTGAACAACCTGAGCATTCCGCCGGACGAAGGCGGCCGGATTTACTTCAACAGCATAGATGTCAAGGACAACAACCAGATCAACGGCATCAATGGTGCAGCGGCGGGTGCGGGCTTCGATGTCTTTACAGCCGACAGCACCACCGATTTCAGTGGAAGCACGGTCACGCAAGGCAAGCCACGGATTCTGGTCGAAAGCAAGTACGACCCACTTGATCCGCTCTACATTGCACAGTCTCCACCGGGTGAAGCCCCGTTGGCTCCGGACATCATTGTCAAAGGCAACATCAGCAACCTCCGGGGTCTGGTGAAGATCGACAGTGCGGCTGGAAGCATCCGACTCGAGGAGACGGCGAGCATTCAGGCCGACGACGTGGAAGTGAAAACCCGGAACGGTGACTTTGTACAAAGCTACACGGACACGTTCTCGCATGTGGCCGGCGCCCCGCTCACAACCGTGGAACCGGCCGATCCACCAGCCGGAACCGTGTTGGACTTCCCTACCAACATTGCGAAAATCACCCGCACCCCAGAAACTGCAGGTTCGGGCATCGTCGCCAACGGCAGCGTACTGATCGCTGCACGCTATCTGAACATCAACGGAACCATTCAAAGTGGTATTCCTGAATGGGGCGTGCGCATTCCGGCCACGGCCACGGTCGCTGTGTCGGGGTTGGGCAGTGTGAGTTTTGCCCAAGCCAAGACCCATTACCAAGGGTTGAGTGATGTCCAGAAGGGCGTGCTCGGGGCCGAGTTCTTTGAGGTGGACGGCTCCACCGTGAGTGGCCTCGCAGGCAACGAGCAAGGCAACTGGGAGAAGGTCACGGTGCGCTACAACGCCAAGGAAGACCGCCTGGAGCTGGGTGGTGTTCGCGTGCAGGGCGGCTACATCGAGATCTTTGGCCAAATCATCAACACCAATGCGGCCGGAGGCGGCAACCTGCGCGTGCTGGACGGATATGGGCAGGTGAAGATTGACAACGAGAGCAGCTTGCCCATGTGGGTCAACCTGCTCGACACTGGAAAAGGTGTCAAAGGTCAGATCAATATCACCGATATCCGTGGCCTGAAAGCCGACGGCACGCCGAATATCGTCACGAGCACCTACACACGTGCTGCCAATGCTGCCCGCACCGGTGACTACTACGACCCGACAGCTGGCACCCGTTTCAACATGACGGTGGGCTACGACACGGTGCGCGAGGACTATTACCGCTATTCGCAGAATGGCTGGTTCGGTGGTGCCATTCTTTCGGGCAAGGTGCTTGATCAGTACAAGATCAATTCGATCGAACGCACCAACAGTGCGCTGTCTCAAGCGACGTATCTACAAACGGGGGTCGTCGACAACTCGGCGCTTTACAACCCAGCGAGCAGCGCTGTGTACAACGCAGCAGCAGGTACGATCACTGGCGGCAATCGACAAACCAAGGAGACAAGCAGCGGAGATCCGGTAGCCGGCCGTTCTTGGCGCGATTGCAACTGGTGGACGCTGTGCGCGAATGCCACGCACTACCAAGAGTTCACAGTGACTGCGGGCTCCAAGACGACCATCACGGAGAGCGTCAAATCCGATCACCGCATTGGCATCGAGTACATCGGGTTTGACCAGGGCAAGGTTGACGTGAGCTCGGTGGGCAGTGTGGTGCTCAATGGCAGCATTCAAAATGCCAGCGGTCAGACCGGCATTGTTTCCGGCGGCAGTATCACCCAAAACGGTGACTTGACCATCGTCAGTGGGACCAATGTGAATCTGGCAGCCGGTACGGGGATCGGTTCGGCAAGCCAGGCGGTGCAAACCAATATCGCAGACAGCGGCCAACTCGATGCAACGTCCAACTCTGGCGAGGTTCACCTCAAGGAGATGGTTGGCAACTTGACGGTAGGAACCATTGGCGGTGCGGGTGTGAGCAATGTGGTGATAGAAGTCGACAAGAACATTGTCGGAGCCACGGGCGCTTCCTTCATTCAAGGCAAGCGGGTAGAGCTGCTGTCCAACAATGGTGCTATCGGTGCAACGGGCACGCCGCTGAATGTGCGCACTGGCTACACGGCCAACCAGGCGCAGTGGCCGAACAATGGTTTGATGGCCACGGCGCGCGACAACATCAATATCCGCAATCAGGCAGATGGTTCGAACATGGCCACTTACAACGGCAACCTGCTGTTGATTTCGGCCGAATCCAAGGCGGGTGATGTGCGCGTGGAAACCACGGGTGCTGTGATTGACAACAATCCGTACTCCACGATAGACAGTTTCGGGCAAGCTCAACTGGTCGCCTTGTGGGACGAGCTGCGTTTGCGTGGACCGCTCTCTGTTGAAAAGGCAGATGAGGCGGTTGATGCGTTCACCCGAGGCAAGGACAACAACTACCGTCAGTACTGGCAGCTGCGCAAGGGCCAAGCAGACCAAGGCGCCGTTTACAACGCGGCTTATGCCTACACCGTGTCTGCAGGTGAACGTGCGGCACTCGTGGACTCTGGGCTCTCGGCAACTGATATTGCCAAGTTCGAGGCGGACCGAACCGACCAGTACCACACGTTGCATGCTGAAGTCGGTGGATTCACCGCCACGTTCGATGGCGGGTTCGACTACGCGATTTCTGTATTGCCCACCACCGACGAAGAGGCAAAGATTCGCGCTGGCGCAACCTGGTCAGATGCCCAGCTGGCGTTGTCGGTGGGTTCCGGATTGCTGAAGAACATCACCGATACCGTCACAACGATCAAGGAGCCCAATGCCAAAGGGCGCAACGTCGAGCTGGTTGCGGGCACGGCTATCGGTTCGATGAATGACGCGATCACCATCGACCTTTCAGCTGGGTTGGATGCGTTGACCACGACCCAAAAAGCTGCCTTGGCAGCAGCCGAACGCGGTGACGCTTCGGTATCGGGGAATATCATCACGATCCTTCAGCCTCGGGCTGTGAACGTGGCGGTCGGTGCTGGCGCTCTGGATGCAACCGCAGCTGCTGGAAATGCCTTCATTGGTTCCGAGCAAGACCTGCGCATCAACCAGATATCGGCCACAGGCGACATCCGCATCAAGGCCGCTGGCTCGCTGATCAACGCCACGGTCGCAGGGGCGGGCATTGTGAACGTGACCGGCGGCAACATGATCCTCGAATCGGCGAATGGAGGCATTGGTGCCATTCCCGATCCGACGACGGGCGCGCTCAGCTCCGCACTGCGGATTGATCCACGAAGCGGCTCTTCGCTGATTGCGCGGGCTGCTGGAGACATCTGGGTAGAGACACCGGGTGACCTCACGGTAGACACGATCTTCTCGCGCAGCAACGTGAAACTGGATTCGGTGGGCTCCATCCTTGGCATGCCTGACGTTGATCCCAATCAGCCTGCGGTGAACATCCGCAGCAACAACGTGAGCTTGACCTCACGCACGGGCAGCATTGGCGAAGACGACAATGCTCTGGATGTGGGGGTGAACAAAGACGGGGCGATTGATGCCACCACCGAAACGGCCGGCAAAGGTATTTACCTGAACGGCCCAACGGGTGAGTACTTCAATGTGGCGTCTTCGACCTCGGGTGGATCCACGCGCCTGTCCGCATCGGAAAGCGTGAAGATCAAAGGCACCGTGACCGGACCGGGCAACATCAGCTTGGTCTCCGGAGGCGACGTCACGCTGACTACCGATGCCGATGTGCATTCAACCGCCATTGGTGTGGCCGTTCGAGCCAATTCTCTGGCCATGGATGACGACGGCACCAAAGCTGCGCGCTTGCGCAGCGATGTGGGCACGATCGACATCGAAACGGCCAACGACGCCTCGATCACAGGCATTGAAACGGGCAACGGTACGGCCGACGCGGTGCGCGTGGTGAGCACGGCGGGCCGCGTGCTGGACGCCGGCGATACACGCCTGGACGTGATCGCCGATGCCCTGCCAGACGCCAGGTTCACTGTTGACGGCAAGCTCGGGGTAGGCTCCGACGGCAATCCGCTGGATGTGCGTGTGCGCAACTTGCTGGCGGCTTCTGCCGATGGCAGCGTGGCGCTGGACGTGGACGGCGGCGTGAATGTGGAAACGGTGACAGCGGGTGATGCGGTTCAGCTCACCGCCAGTGGTGACATCACGGGCGACGTGGTGACCAGCACCGGCGCAGGCACGGGTACCGACCAAAGTGTGACCGTGACTTCCACGGGTGGCTCGGTGGAGCTGGCTGCGGTCTCTGGTCAGAAGGATGTCTCGGTGGACGGCCTGACCGGCGTTGATGTGACAACCGTGACCAGTGCAAACGGCAGCGTGTTGCTGAACTCGGGCGCTGGAAATGTGGTTGCCGGTACCACCACAGCGGGCCAGAACGTGACGATGACAGCGGGTGCGGGCACCATCACTGCGAGGAGCACCACGGCGCGTGGTGGCGATGTCACCCTGAGTGCCTACGGCGATATCGACGCTGGCCAGGTGTCTGCGGGTGGGAACGTGTTGCTCGACAGCGTGGTGGGCGACTTGAGCGTGGACACCCTCTTCACGCGACGCGGGTTGACCATGAACACCCGTGGCGATATCCAGACCGGAACCATCGATGCAGGTGGTGATGTGGATCTCACCAGCACCCGGGGAAGCGTGCAGGCCGACAACACGAGGTCAAGGAGCGGTTCGGTCGCGGTGAACGGACAGCGGGGTGTTGTTGTTCAAGGTGTCAGAGCCGCCGATGACATCACGCTGGCCAGCGCAGGCGGGGCGATTGATGCAGGCAACCTGTCGGCTTCGGGTGGATCGATCGATCTCACGGCGTCCGGCAACATCCAGGTCGATACAGGGACTGCCGAAGCCGGCAGCATCGCGGCACAGTCCAGCCGTGGCAATGTCGATGCGGGGGTGTTGCGAGCCGATGCGGTGTCGCTCAGCGCACCGGGTGCGGTGACAGCGCGCTCCATCAACGTGGGCTCCCGCGTGAGCCTGGCGGGCAACACGGTGAAAGCCAGTGTCAACAGCACCGGGCTGGGCGATGTGGGCGGCTCGGTGACCGGGTTTGGCGGTGGCATGGCCTCGGATGTGCAACTGGCCTTGAACACGCCTTATGCCTTCCGCCTGTCGACTGTGGCCGCGTCTACCGGCAACATCGACATCGCTGCGGGTGATTTGTTTGTGGACCGCCTGTGGGTGGGCAACCGCATGACCATCAACAATCCGTTCACCAGCACCCTGATCGATCAGAACGACAGGAGCATCCAGCCGGTTGACGTGCAGCTGTACTCAGCGGGCGATCCGTTTGCCTTCGGTCTCACGCGCTACCGCGTGTTCACGGATACTTTTGTGGTGGCCCGCAAGCCGACCCATGAAATCATTTCGCCGCTGGGCAACAACCTGAGTGCGGCCGAACTGGGCGATCGGGAGCTTTCCATGCTCTGGTCGATGGACTCCCTGACAGACGGCCTCTGGGGTGATGCCGTTTGGGGATTGCGCGGCTTTGGTTCACAGCAGGACACCTTGGTGTCTTTCGAAGGCACGCCTGTTGCCACCGAAGAGGCCTGTGAAGCTTCTTCGGGACAAGGGTCAAGTCTTTCCAGCAACGCACAGTGCGAAGAGAAGCAACAATGACATTCAACATGACAACGGTGGCCATTGCGGCTCTCTTTTCAGGTGCCGTTTATGCACAGGTGGTGCTGCCTCCCAGCGCTGACCCGGGGGCCATTCAGCAGCGCCGGCTGGACGAAGAGCAGCGGCGCCTGGAGCAGGAGCGCCTGGAGCGGGTGCCATCTGATGGACAGGTTCGCCAGGTGACCCCCGCCCCAGCGCCCGCGGCGCCTGAGGGCGGGCCGAAGTTCATGGTTCGGGATATCAGCTTTTCTCCGGCCTCCGAGGTGTTTTCAGCCGAAGAGCTGGGAGCGCTGGTGCAGAACTACAAAGGCAAAGAGGCGACGTTCGGCGAACTGCAAGAAATGGCCGAGCGTATCAATGCCGCGTACCGTGAAAGAGGCGTGGTGACCGCGCGCGCCATCATTCCGCCCCAGGACATTTCCAGCGGGACCATCACGCTGCAACTGGTCGAGGGAAAGCTCGGGGCCATCAATCTGAAGGGCAACGAATCGACCCGTGACAGTTACATCTTGAGCAGGGTTCAGGCGGAGAACGGGACGCTGGTGGATCTGCCGTCGCTGCAATCCAGTTTGCTCCGGTTCAACCGGACGAACTCGGCCCAATTGCGTGCCGGTCTTGAGCCCGGACAATCGTTTGGAACCACCGATCTGGTCATTGACGTGCAAGAGCCCAAGCAACACGCTTTTCGCATCGGTCTCGATAATCTGGGCAGCGATGTCACGGGCAAAACGCGCCTGGGCCTGGCCTATGCCAACCAGAGCTTGCTGGGGTGGCGCGATACTTTGAACCTGGCGGTTATGTCGGCCGAGGGACTGAAGAGTTATTCACTCACCTACGCCGTGCCCGTGACCACCTCGGGAGGGCGGCTCAGTCTGGCCCACAGCCAGGACGACACCAAGCTCAAGAACGGACCGTTCGCCTCGCTGGACATCACCGGTGCGTCGTCTTCCACTTCGCTGACCATGCGCCAGCCGGTGTATTTTGGGGAACGCTCGCAGTTCGATGTAATGGGGAGTGTGCGGCGCAGGAGTATCGAGAACCAGATCAGTGGCCTGTTTCTGTCGGGTACAGACGTTGATGACGTGCAACTTGGCGTTGAATACCAGTCTGGAGATGACGCCGGCTACTGGTTGGCCAACTACATGATCTCCAGTGGTCGTGCGACCACGGCAGCGGTGGACAGCCGCTTCACGGTGGGGCGGGCTGCTTTGCGCCGCACGCATTTCCTGGGTACTGAAGGATGGGCTTTGCGCGGCGCACTGTCTTTGCAGCACACCAGCAGCGAATCGCTGCCGGCCAGTGAGCAAATGTTCCTGGGCGGTGAAGGCAGTGTCCGAGGTTATTCGGTTGGCGCTGTGTCAGGCGACCAAGGGTCCACGCTCTCCCTCGAGCTGTTGCATCCGATCACGGGTCGCGGCGCAGGCGCCGGGGGCAGTGCTTTTGCTGCCGACGGGTTCTTTTTCCTTGACGCGGGTTATGTGAAGATCACGCAACCACCAGAGTCGATTCTCCCAAGATCTCAGACGCTGACTTCGGTGGGGTGGGGGGTCAACATGAGCCTCGGCAAACATGTGTCGGCGAACCTGACATTGGGCTATGCCCTGAAAGAGCTGGCCGAGGAGTCTCAGCGCTACAAGGTTGGCCTGCAGCTGACGACGGAGTTTTAACGGCGGCAGACCGATTTTTCTGCCCGGTTCCTGAACAGCGCGCCTTCTTTGAGTCCTGGGCAGCAAGGCGTGTGGACGGGGCCGGCAACGGCCTTGCAAAGGGGCTCGCCACAGGGGGCTTGTTCGGCGTTGCCCCAAGGGGCGACCCAGGGCAGGGGGGCAAGGCCGGTGCAGTCTCGCTGAAGGAGCGTGGCCGTGAGGCGCATGGTCGAGGGATTCGGTTCAAGGAAACGCCTTCAATTCGCCTCGGCGGCCCCTTGGATGCCGACCGTGAAACTGGGGTTTTCCCGGGCATGCAGGCCAAAAATGGCCCAAGAATCCATCATGGCGTGAAAAAAGCCGTCCTCAACAGCGTTCTTCCCTCGGTTCGCTGGCGTGGACTCCTGTATCGTTCCGGCCATGGTTCATCCTGCCCTATCCGAAGGCCGAAATGTCTCCGACACCCAGCAAACGTCGGGGGCCGAGCCACGCCACGCATTGCCGTTTGAAGCGGTGTTTCACCACTCCCCCGTGCCCAGTTGCCTGGTCAGGGTAGCCGATGCCCGGGTTGTGGCGGTCAATGCGGCTTGGGAGCGTGCAACGGGCATGCTCACGCCTCAGGTGGTGGGGTCCAAAGCCCACGATGTGTTCCCCAAAGACAGCGCCTGGGATGCCATGTGGCTGGACACTGGCCGCCAGCTGGCGTCTGCGGTTGCAGCATTGCCGGGTATTCAAACAGCGAAGCCGTTGCAAGTGGATGTGGCCACCATCGATGGGCCCCAGGGCCTCATGCGGTTGTTGGTGATTCAAGGGCAGCGAACACCCGAGGGCGGGACGCCTCACGTGGCCCCAGAAGAGGCGACTGTGTCTCCGCAGTCCACTCTCGCGTTGAGGCAACAGGTGGAGTTGCACGCGGAGATTGAGAAGCTGGCCCGTGTTGGCCACTGGACCAATGCGCACAGCGATCAGGAGGTGATCTGGTCCCCGGGGCTGTACGCCGTTGCCGGGATGGAGCCTCGCACGGTCATTTCACGGCAGGACGGGCGCTCTGGCCTTCATCCGGACGACAAGGCCCGGTGGCTCGCGGGGCGTGCGGCGCTGGACGGGAGCGAGATGGAGTACCGCTGGTACCGCCCCGATGGCGAGCTGCGCTGGCTTCGTTCCCGCATGGGGCGCACAGTGGTGGCGGGGCAGGCGCAGGTGGACTTTGGTGTGGTCCAGGACATCACGGAGGAGCGCATCGCCAAAGACGCCCTGGCGCGCCAGCGCGATTTCCTCCGCAACATTGCTGACCGCATACCGGGCGTGTTGTACCAGGCGCGCCGTGCGCCCGATGGCACACCCTCAGTTTCCTATTTGAGCGGGCTCGCCAACGAGGTCTTTGAGCTGAATCCCTCTGAAGTGATCGCCAATCAGCGCCTGTTTTTTGCCCATATTCACCCGGAGGATCTGCCCGGTGTGCTGGCCGCCATGGACCGTTCAGCGCGCGCGCTGTCCACCTTGCAAGTCTCGTTTCGAGCCAACTTGCCCAAGAGGGGACTCCGGTGGATACAGGTGGAGGCCAGTACCGCGATCGAGGCGGACGGTTCGGTGGTCTGGTCTGGCTTTCTGACCGATGCAACCGATCGGCTGCTGGCCACCAGGGCCATGGAACGCCAGCACCGCATGTTGCAGGCGGTGCGGCAATCGCAGGCGGTCTTCATTGAGGTTGATGACAAGCGCAAAGCGTTTGAGGCCTTGCTGGCTTCGCTGTTGAATGTCACCGAAAGCGCGTTTGGTTTCATTGGAGAGGTGTTGTACGACGCGCAAGACCAACCGTTTCTGCGCATGCAGGCCATCTCCAACATTGCCTGGGACGAAGATTCACGCCGGGTATTCGATGGCAACGGTGAACGGCCCATTGAATTTCACAACCTCGAGACCCTGTTTGGACATGCGTTGCGCAGCGGTGAGCCCGTCATCAGCAACGAGCCGTTGATCGATGAGCGGAGCGGTGGCCTGCCGCCGGGGCATCCACCGCTGGGCAATTTCCTGGCGGTGCCCGTGGCATTGAACGGGCGCCTGGTGGCGATGGTCGGCCTGGTCAACCGCGCGGGCGGGTTTGATACCGCAGAGGTGGAGTTTCTCCAGCCCTTGCTGGGCACGGTGCGCGAGCTGGTCATGGCCTCCAGGGCACACAGCGAGCGGCGCCGAGCCCGCTTGCAGTTCCAGGCCACCAGCGCATTGTTGAGCGAGAAGAGCGCGGCCTTGCAAGTCACGTTTGACAGCATCAACCAGGGGCTGATCATGGTGGATGCTGCGGGTCGCGTCCGCTTCTTCAATCAGCGCGTGCTGGAGCTGCTGGATTTGCCAGAGTCTCTGTACGCGAGCCAACCGCTGCACGCCGATATATCCCAGTTCCAGATGGATCGCGGGGACTTTGGCCCTGAGCTGTCCCTGCTCCCGCCAGAGCTTCAGCCCCACGCGATGCGCGAAGAGCCGACCCCCCCTTCCCGGTATATCCGCAAGACGCTGCAGGGAACGGTGCTGGAAGTGCTCACGCGCCAGCTGCCCGACGGTGGCTTTGTGCGCACCTACACCGATGTGACTTCTTACTTTGATACCCAGGAGGCTTTGCGCGAGGAGCGGCAGCGTTTGCAGTGGGTGCTGGAAGCAACCCGACCGGGTATCTGGGAATTCAATGTAGAAACCCAGGTGACTCAATTCAGCGAGCGCTGGGCGAGCATGTTGGGCTACACCTTGAGTGAGTTGCAACCCACCACAGTTGAAACTTGGCGAGACCTGGTTCATCCGGACGATTTGCCCCGGGCCTGGAACAGGGTGGAGCGCCATCTCAAGGGCGAGCTGCTTTTTTATGAGTGTGACTTGCGCATGCGCCACAAAAATGGGCAGTGGCTGTGGGTGAACGACCGGGGGCGCGTGCACCGCAGAGACGCCGACGGCAAAGCACTGTACATGTCGGGCACCTTGCTGGACATCCACGATCGGGTGACTGCGCAGGAGGAGGTGCACTCGCTCAACACCAGTCTGGAACGGCGGGTGGCCGAGCGCACGGCACAGCTGGAGCGCTCGATGAACGACATGGAGGCCATCTCCTATTCCATCGCCCACGATCTGCGGGCACCCCTGCGTTCTGTGAACGGGTTTGCTGCGCTGATTTCCGAAGAAGAGGGCGAGCGGCTGAGTGCGAGTGGGCGCGACATGTTCGAGCGCATCGGCCGTTCATCGCGCAACATGGGGCAGATGATCACCGACATGCTGGAAATGTTGCGTGTGGTCCGGGTCGACCTGGATGCCGTGCCTGTGGATGTGGGCAAGCTGGCTTTGTCGGTGAAGGAGGCGCTTGCGCCGGGCTATCCTCAGGCTCAGATCGACGTTGGCCTGTTGCCCCTGGTCATGGGGGACTCGACGCTGCTGCGCCAGGTGCTCGTCAACCTGATGGACAACGCGCTCAAGTACTCAAGGCACCAGCCACAGCCCCAGCTGACCGTGGGCTTTGATGCACGGCAGCAAGCCTTCTACTTGAGTGACAACGGCATGGGCTTTGACATGGCTCGGGCAGGCAAACTGTTTGGCTTGTTTCAGCGATTGCACGCTGGCTCCGATGTGCCGGGAACCGGCGTCGGGCTGGCCATCGTGGCCCGCATCGTGGAGCGGCATGGGGGCCGTATCTGGGCTGAAGCGGCTCCGGGCCAGGGCGCTACGTTTTGGTGGACGTTGCCCCTGGCGTGACCCGTCAGGGGCGGTAGGGCAGTACCCCGAGGTCGAGGTGTCTGCAAACCTGGATTAAAACGGCGCTGCGTGCTCGGTGGGCAGGAAATCGTCGCCCTCTTGGGCTTTGCCGTCTTTGGCAGCCGCCTCGGCGGTCTCCGTTTCATTGGCCGCCTGCGTAGCCGACAAGGTGTTCAAGCCTTGTCGCACGGCTGCTTTGTCGCCTGCGCTGGCGAATTTGCTGTATTTGCCGATCACACCCACCAGCTGACCGTAGATTTTTGGATTGGCTGCCAGGCATTCCTTCTGCTCAAGGAAGTTGGATTCACCGGTGAAATTGCCCACCAGGCCACCGGCCTCGGTGACCAGCAAGGCCCCGGCGGCGACATCCCAGGGGGAAAGCCCCATTTCAAAGAAACCATCGGAGTAGCCGGCGGCAACATAGGCCAAATCGAGGGCTGCCGAGCCTGGACGGCGCACGCCTGCGCACTTGGGCATGATCTCGCCCAGCATTTTCAGGTAGGTCTGGAAGGCGTCGCCCGGACGGAAGGGGAAGCCCGTGGAGAGCAGGGTGGAGCGCAATGCGTCGCGCTTAGCCACGCGGATGCGGCGGTCGTTCAGGTACGCACCACGGCCACGGGTGGCGCAGAAAAGATCGTTGCGGCTGGGGTCGTAAACGACGGCTTGTTCCAGGCGGTTGTTCACCATGAGCGCGATGCTCACACAGTAAACCGGGAAGCCGTGAATGAAGTTGGTGGTGCCGTCCAGGGGATCGATGATCCAGACGTGATCAGCGCCACCGTGTTTGCCTTCGCGTCGTCCTGATTCTTCGGCCCAGATCGCGTGATCGGGGTAGGCGGTGAGCAACGTGTCGATGATGGCCGCTTCAGCGGCCTGATCAACTTCGGTCACGAAGTCGTTGGTCTGCTTGACCGATACACGAACCGACTCCACGTCCAGTGCGGCGCGGTTGATGATGGTACCGGCGGTACGGGCGGCCTTGATGGCCACGTTGAGCATGGGGTGGAGGGTGGACGACATGAATTGTGAACCTTTGCGCGCTCAGGGCAGAGCGCGTGACAGTGGAAGAGCAAACGGCAAAGCCCCAGCGATGGGGGCAGCGACAATAGGCCATATTTTAACGACTTGGCCCGCACGCGGTGTCGACTTTTTAGTACACACCGAAGAACCGCCCTTCGACAAGCTCAGGACGGGCGGCTGGTGTGCCCCCAAAGGTTGACACGAAGCGGCGCGGGGGTAGCTCTATGTTGACCCGATTCATACTGATCCAGACCAGCCACGCCGGCAATGTGGGCGGCACAGCACGCGCCATGAAAACCATGGGGTTTGACGACCTGGTGCTGGTAGCGCCTCGCTGGGCCAACGTTTTGCGCCGTGAAGAGACCATTCAGCGCGCCAGCGGCGCCAACGATGTGTTGGCCAAGGCCCGCATTGTGGACACGCTGGAAGAAGCGCTGGACGGCGTCGATCATTTGTGCGCAACAGCCATGACGCCGCGCGACTTTGGTCCTCCAACGCTTGCGCCCCGCGAACATTTTTCCGCCCTGGTGCCTTCTGCGACCGCTGAAGCCCCGCTTCCGGGTGGTGTGGCTTTCCTGTTTGGCTCCGAGCGCTTTGGCATGCGCAACGAAGACGTGTACCGCTGCCACGCCTGCCTCTCGATCCCGACCGATCCCCAGTTTGGCTCGCTCAATCTGGCGGCAGCCGTGCAGTTGATCGCCTACGACTGGCGCGAGGCGCTGGGCGGGTTTGCCCTGCCGCCTTCAACCCAGGCCAAGCCGCCCGCCGATGCACAGGCCTTGGCGGGCATGTTGACGCACCTGGAGCAAGCCTTGGTGGCTGTGGATTTCCTCGACCCTGCGGCGCCCAAGAAGCTGATGCCCCGTTTGAACCAGCTTTTTAACCGGGCTGCACCCAGCGAGGAAGAAATCCACATCCTGCGCGGTGTTGCCAAAGCCATGCTGCAAGCGGCGGCCGCCAAACGATAGACTCACGCTCATGTTTGCCCGAATTCGATCCGATATCCAGTGCGTTCTTGAGCGCGATCCCGCCGCGCGCAGTATCTGGGAGGTGGTCACCTGCTATCCCGGGTTGCATGCTGTCTGGCTGCACCGCCCGGCCCATTGGTGCTGGACCCACGGCTTCAAGTGGCTCGGCCGTTTTATCTCGCACATCGCCCGCTGGCTCACAGGCATCGAAATCCATCCCGGTGCCAAGGTGGGCGAGCGCGTGTTCTTTGACCATGCCATGGGCGTTGTTGTCGGTGAAACCGCAGAGATCGGCGACGGCTGCACGATTTACCAAGGCGTCACCCTGGGCGGAACCTCGCTCTACAAGGGCACCAAACGCCACCCCACGCTCGGCAAAGACGTGGTGGTGAGTGCCGGCGCCAAGGTGCTGGGTGGCTTCGAGGTGGGCGACGGCGCCAAGATCGGCAGCAACGCGGTGGTGATCAAGCCTGTGCCGGCGGGCGCCACCGCAGTGGGCATTCCGGCGCGCATCATCCAGAGCAAAAAAGATGAGAGCCCGGACGTTGCCGAGGAAATCAAACCCAAATTTGAGGCCTACGGCATCACGCAGGACGACGACCCACTGTCGCAGGCCATGCGTGGCCTGATCGACAGCGCGTCAGGGCAAGATCACCAGATCGCCTTGCTCTGGCAGGCCATCGAAAAGCTCAGCAACTGCGTGAAGGACGGCGATTGTCTGCCGATCGACGCGGCGCTCAAAGAGTGTTTCGAAGCCGAAAAACTGAACCAGCTCGTAGGGAAATAGGCCCCCCTGCGCCGGCTTCGCCGTCACTCCCCAGGGGGCGGCACTGGCGGTCCGGCAAAGCCGGTCCCGCGGTGCCCTGGGTAAGACACTCACTCCTGAGACTGGCTCGCTTCTGATGCCAGACACAAGGGAGGGCGCCCGAGCGTTGGGCGACCACCTCCGTTCATGCCCCCCGGCCTGGACTGTGCCCAGACGGCCTCCTTGACTTCGCTGCGTTGTGGTCATCCAACGCTCGGACCCACAGGGCCGTCTCAGGCGCGCGCACCTACTTCCAGGGCGCCCTGGAACGGGCTTTGTCAGGCCTTCAGTGCAGCCCCCAGGGGGGTTGCCGGCAGCCGGGCAGAGGGTCAATGATGCGCGCCGTGTGCCCCGTGCGCGTGACCGTGGGACACCTCTTCGGCGCTGGCAGCCTGAACATCCAGCACCTTCAGCGTAAATTTCAGCGTCTGTCCGGCCATGGGGTGGTTGCCGTCGAGCAAAACAGTCGGGCCTTTGATCTTGGTGACGGTGAAGACTTGCTGGTTGCCCTTTTCATCGTGACCCTGCAATTGGCCACCGACCTTGACGCCGGGCGGGAATTCGCTTTTTGGCATGCTGGTGACCAGATCCTCGTCGCGCTCGCCAAAGGCATCCGCAGGGGCCAGGTTCAAGGTGGTCTCGAAACCCTTCTCCTGCCCTTCCAGCGCCTTTTCGATGCCGACCAGGGTGTTGCCGTAGCCGCCGTGCAGGTAGGCACGCGGCTCTTTGCCGTCTTCCAGCACCTTGCCTTGGGCATCGGTGGCGCGGAAAGTGAGGGTCACGACGGTGTCTTTGGTGATTTTCATAAAACGCTTTCTGGGAAAAGATTCAACGGACGGGGCGCACGGCCGACTTGGGTCGGAAGCCTTTGCACACGTCGTCGCGGGTTTCAAGATAAGGGCCACCGATCAGGTCGATGCAGTAGGGCACGGCGGCAAAGATGCCGTTGACTTTTGGTGTGCCGTCAGCATTTTTCAGGCCTTCCAGCGTTTCGGCGATGGCTTTGGGCTGGCCCGGCAGGTTGATGATCAGGCTCTGGGCGCGGATCACGGCCACCTGGCGCGAAAGGATGGCGGTGGGCACAAAGGCCAGGCTGATCTGGCGCATTTGCTCACCAAACCCGGGCATTTCCTTGTGGGCCACGGCCAGCGTGGCCTCGGGGGTCACGTCGCGCAGGGCGGGGCCGGTGCCGCCGGTGGTGAGCACCAGCGAGCAGCCCGCCTCGACGAGCTCGATCAGGGTTTCGCTGATGCGCGCCTGTTCGTCGGGGATGAGGCGGGCATCGAACGTGATGGGGTTTTTGAGCGCCCGGGTGAGCCAGTCTTGCAGCGCAGGAAGGCCTTTGTCTTCGTAGGTGCCCGCACTGGCGCGGTCGCTGATGGAGACAATGCCGATGCGCACCGGCTCATGGGTCAAGGCGGTTGCTGCGGTCATGGGTTTATTCGTCAGAAGGTTCTTCTGCTTCGTCTGGGTCTGGCTGGGCGTTGGGGGTCAATGTGGCACGCACCAGCAGGAAAACCTCGCGAAAGGCTTTGCCATGGCGCAGCGCCTCACCTGGGCGCTCCTTGACGCCCTGCGCATCTTTGCGCGCCTGGCGGATGAGCGTGCGCAGGTGCTGCACATCGGTTTGAGGGGCCAGCGACATCCAGCCTGTGAGCGCATCGTCGTCGGCGATGAGCCGGTCGCGCCATTGTTCGGCCTGGTGCAGCGCCAGCGTGGCTTCGGCCGAAGGTTTGCGTTGTTCTTCCATCGCGGCTTCAATGGCGGTAACGCTCTCTTCATCGAGCTTGCGCATGAGCTTGCCCACAAACTGCATTTGCCGGCGACGGCCTTCGAAATTGGTGATGCGCTTGGCGTCTTCCAGCGTGATGACCAGCTTCTCAGACAGGTGCTCGGCGTCGACCAGCTTCTTGAACAGCGTGCTGTTGAGCGTGAGCAACTGCTCGCCCAGCGCTTGCAGGCGGTCGCTTTCACGCTTCATGTCGGTCTTGCTCATGTCCACCGATCCTTTGAGCTCGCGCTTGAGCTCCAGATCGAGTTCACTGCCGTCGGCAACGAATTGGCCACGGACGAAATAGCCTTTGGTGAATTTGCGGGACATGGATACCTGGAGGAGCTGGGTAGGGACTGGGCCTGAGGCCACAAGGGCTACTGCCGGTGCTGAAGCGATGTGTTCGGGCGACAAGTATCATAGCTGCCGACATGAAAAAAGCCTCAAACACCCCTTCGACCCGCCGCTCCGGCTCTGCCAAGACGCCCGATCAGCCCTCAACTTCCCAGGCTTTGCCCGGTTTTCAGTATGCGCGAGGCCAATTTGAAGAGCTGACCGATCTGGCGCTGAGCCATGCACGCAAGCTGGGCGCGGTGGATGCTGGGGCCGAGGTCTCAGAGGGCGCAGGCCTGAGCGTCTCGGTGCGCAAAGGCGAGCTGGAAAACGTGGAACGCAACCGCGACAAGTCGCTGGGCGTCACGGTGTACCTGGGCCACAAGCGGGGCAATGCCTCCACGTCGGATTTTTCTGCCGCAGCGGTGCGCCAGACGGTGCAGGCGGCCTACGACATTGCCCGCTTCACCGCCGAAGACCCGGTGGCCGGTCTGCCCGACGAGCAGGATGTGGCCGACGAGTGGACCGATCTGGACCTGTTTCACCCCTGGAACATCAGCTCGGAAGAGGCCATGCACATTGCATTGGCGTGCGAAGCGGCGGCTTTTGCCACCAGTAAAAAAATCAACAACAGCGAAGGCGCGGGCGTTTCGGCCCAGCAATCGCATTTCTTCGCCGAACACATGCGGGGTGGCGAGCGCAACCGCGCTGGTATTTTCAGCGGCGGGTACGCCAGCTCGCGCCACAGTCTGTCGGTTGCGCCGATTGCGGGCAAGGGCGCCAACATGCAGCGCGATTACTGGTACAGCTCCACACGTTCACCGGCCGATCTGGCAAGCCCCCAGGCTGTGGGCCGCTATGCGGCCGAACGCACGCTGGCCCGGTTGAATGGGCGAAAAATCGCAACGACGGAGTGCTCCGTGCTGTTTGAATCGCCTCTGGCGGCTGGCTTGCTGGGCGCCTATGTGCAGGCCACCAGCGGTGGTGCGCTCTACCGCAAAACCACTTTTCTGGGCGACAGCCTGGGCAAGCGCGTCATGGCCAAACACCTGGATGTTCTGGACGACCCCTTCATCGTGGGCGGCAAGGGCAGCTCGTCGTTCGATGATGAGGGTGTGCGCACCCAGCGCCGCAAGGTGCTCAGCGCGGGCAAGGTCCTGGGGTATTTTCTGTCCACCTACTCGGCCCGCAAGCTGGGCATGCGCACCACGGGCAATGCCGGTGGCTCGCACAACCTCACGCTCACCAGCCGCCTGACAGAGCCTGGCGACGACCTGAAGGCCATGCTCAAAAAGCTCGGCCGTGGTCTGTTTGTGACCGAGCTCATGGGGCAGGGCGTGAATTACGTGACGGGCGATTATTCGCGCGGAGCTTCGGGATACTGGGTTGAAAACGGCGAGATCGCGTTCCCGGTGCAGGAAATCACCATCGCGGGCAACCTCAAGGACATGTTCAAAGGCATTGAAGCGGTGGGCGCAGATGCCTACAACTACGGCGCCAAGACCGTGGGTTCGATCTTGATCAACCGCATGAAGGTGGCGGGCAGCTGACCGGCTCTGCGTCACAATCCCTCTCCTTTCCTGAACAACACCACCAGAGCAATCGCCATGAGCCTCAAAGAACAGATCACCGATGACATGAAGGCCGCCATGCGCGCCAAAGACAGCGAGCGCCTGGGCACCATCCGCTTGCTGACGGCCGCGATGAAGCAAAAGGAAGTGGATGACCGGGTGGAGCTGGACGACGCCATGGTGGTCGCCATCGTGGACAAGCTGATCAAACAGCGCAAGGACAGCATCGAAGCCTTCACCAAGGCCGATCGCATGGACCTGGCCGACAAAGAGCAGGCGGAGATGCTGGTGTTGCAGGCTTATTTGCCCGCGCGCATGTCGGCCGAAGAGGTCGCGGTCGCTGTCCAGGCCATCGTGGCCGAGCTGGGTGCATCGGGCCCGGGCGACATGGGTAAAGTCATGGGCGCGGTGAAAACGCGCCTGGCGGGCAAGGCCGAGATGGGTCAGGTGTCGGCCGCGGTGAAGGCAGCGCTGGCGGGCTAACCCCCGGGGTCCTTGGTCAGGTATGGCCCAGGATCAGGGCTGTGCCGGCGATGGCCAGTGAAGCCCCGATCCACGCGCCGACCGCCGGCCGGCGGCGGTAGATCAGCCACAGCAGCGGCAAAATCACGATGGGTGATACCGACGAGAAGATCGCCACAATGCCGGCCTGACCGTCGTGCAGCGCACGCAAAATCAAGGTCATGCCCAGGGCCATGGCGAGCGCCGCACCCAGGAACACAAGGCCCGCGTCGCGCAGTGTGATGGGGCCACCCGAGCGGGCGGGTTTCCAGCCCGACGCCCACAGTGCGCCATGGGCAACAAAGGCCAGCGTTGTGCGCACAGCCGACGCCGCGATCGGGTCGATATCGGTGGTCATCAGTGGCTTGAGCATCAGGGTGGCCAGCGACTGGCACAAGGCTGCGAGCAACCCCAGTCCCACCGCTACCGCCAGCGGCCCTCTTGTCTGTTCCCACAGGTGGGCCTCGTTGCTGCGTTTGCCCCACAAAATGGCGATCATCACGCCACCCATCAGCATGGCGCTGCCCAGCAGGGCCCAGCCCCACAAGACTTCGCCCAGCCAGACCCAGGCCAGCAGGGCGGAAAACAGGGCATGGCACGCGAACAGGACGCCCGAACGCCGGGGCCCCAGGCGGTTCATGCAGGCGAACAGCGCGGTATCACCCACAAAAATGCCGATCACGCCAGAAAGGGCCAGCAGGCCCATGGAGGCGGCTTGCA
Organism: Hydrogenophaga sp. PAMC20947; assembly: GCF_004795855.1. Lineage (NCBI taxonomy): Bacteria > Pseudomonadati > Pseudomonadota > Betaproteobacteria > Burkholderiales > Comamonadaceae > Hydrogenophaga > Hydrogenophaga sp. PAMC20947. The sequence continues at coordinate 2,136,137 of NZ_CP039252.1, read as the reverse complement.
GGGTGTGCCAGCCCCCGCTGGCCAGCGCCAGGACCCAGAGCAACACAGAGGCAAACGCCATGCGCAAGCGGCTGAATCCGATGGCGCCCAGGCGCTGCGTGGGCCCAACGGAGAAGGTGCTTGCGGTCGCCCAGCAAGTGGCGGCCAGCAGGGCCATGATTTCTGGGCGCATGGCGGTTGACAGGTCTTAGACGTTTTCCAGGGACAGCAGTTCTTCCACGGTCTGTCGACGGCGGATCAGGCGGTGCGAAGCACCGTCAACCAGCACTTCAGCAATCAGCGGGCGGCTGTTGTAGTTGCTCGACATCGAGGCGCCATAGGCCCCTGCGTCGTGCAACACCAGCAGGTCGCCCACCTGGGCTTCCGGCAGTTCGCGGGTGAGCACCACACCGCCTTCACCTTGGGTGAACACATCGCCCGATTCGCACAGGGGGCCGGCCACCACGGTGGCCCGCTGAGGGCGTTCTACGCCGCCTGCCGGGATCACGCTCATGCTGTGGAAGGCGCCATACATGGACGGGCGCATCAGGTCTGAAAAGCCGGCATCGACCAAGGTGAAGTGTTGGCTCCCCTGGTATTTGGTGGCACGCACCTCGGCCAGCAACACGCCCGATTCGGCCACCAGATAACGACCGGGCTCCAGCTCCAGATGCACCTGGTGCCCCAGGTGGGCAGCGATTTCCTGGCGTGCGGTGTCCCAGAGGCTGAAGTAGTGGTCGGTATCGATGCGGGGCTCGTCGGCCTGGTACGGGATGGACAGGCCACCGCCGGCCGAGATGCCTTCCAGATCGGTGCCGCTGTTTTTCACCAGCGTCACCATGGCCGCGCAGACTGCTTGCAAATGGCCGTAGTCGACACCGGAGCCGATGTGCATGTGCAGGCCGACCAGGTGCAGGCCGTGCTGTTTCACAGCCGCCAGAGCGGCGGGCAGCTCGGTGTGCCAGATGCCATGTTTGCTGTGTTCACCTCCGGTGTTGGTCTTGTTGCTGTGGCCGTGACCAAAGCCGGGGTTGATGCGCAGCCAGACACGGTGGCCGGGCGAGCGCTGGCCCAGCTGACCCAGCATGTCGATGGAGCCTGCGTTGACCGGAATCTGGTGTTCGACCACAGTTTCCAGGGTGGCGTGGTCGAACAGATCGGCGGTGAAAACGATACCCGAGGCGCCTTGGGCATTGGGCGCAGCGGTGAACCCGGCGGCCAGTGCCCGCTGAATTTCGCCGCGCGAGACCGCATCCACCACCACCCCTTGTTCCCGCATCAGGCGCAGCAACTGCAGGTTGGAGTTGGCTTTTTGAGCGAAACGCACGGTATCGAAACGCTTCAGGTCGGCGATGCGCTGGCGGATGGTGTCGGCGTCGTAGACCCACAGGGGGGTACCGTGCTGGTCGGCGAGTGTGCGGAGGAGGGCGGGAGAAAAGGGATTCATAGGCGGCATCATCTCAATTCAAGGGTATATTGAAAAGTTCTTTTATTTCTATAGCTGATTCATTTTTGATATGAAACTGACCCACCGCCAAATTGAGGTGTTTCGAGCCGTCATGAACGCCGGTCATGTGACCCGTGCGGCCGAGGTTTTGCACACGTCCCAACCCACAGTGAGCCGCGAGCTGGCCCGGCTCGAGCAGGTGCTGGGCATTGTGCTGTTCGAGCGCGTGAAGGGGCGCCTGAGGCCCACAGTGCGTGCAATGGCCTTGCTGGAAGAGGTTGAGCTCTCGTATGTGGGCCTGGACCGCATCGCGGCCACGGCGGTTTCGTTGCGCGATTTCTCGCAAGGGCGTTTGCACGTGGCCTGTTTGCCTGCCTTGGCGCACGCCCTGTTGCCCGACGCCATTCGCCGCTTTGTGGACAAACAGCCTGAAGCGGGCGTTAGCATCACGCCGCTGGAGTCGCCCGGGTTGGAGGGTGCACTGACCGAGCAGCGGTTTGACCTGGGCTTGATCGAGCGCCATGAGGCGCCTGCGGCCACTGCGCTGCACACCTTGCTGGAGGTGGACGAGGTCTGTGTGTTGCCTGCGGGCCATGCGTTGGGCGCCCGTGCGGTCCTGCGGCCAGAGGATTTTGCCGATCAGCCCTTTGTGAGCCTGGCGTCCACCGACCCCTACCGGCAGCAGATCGATGCCGTGTTTGAGGGCGCTGGCGTGCGCAGGCACCTTCACATTGAATCTCCGAGTGCTGTTTCGGTGTGTGCGCTGGTGCGCCAGGGTCTGGGCGTGGCCATCGTGAATCCCCTGACGGCGCTGGAAATGCAGGGGCAGGGCCTCGATGTACGGCCGTTTTCAGTGGGCATACCTTTTCACGTGGCGGTGGTGTTGCCCGCCTGGCGCTCGGAACACCCGCTGCGTGCGGCCTTGCTGGAAGCGCTGTCGGAAGCTGCCGATGCATTGCGGGCCCAGCTGCCCCAAAAGCTTCAGGCGTAAAAAAACCCGCCTGGCGTCCCTGGCGGGTTTTTAGAAGGGCACCGGGATCAGTACAGCTTCTTGGGCAACTGCATGGCGCGGATGCGCTTGTAGTTGCGTTTGACGGCGGCAGCCTTCTTGCGCTTGCGCTCGGCGGTGGGCTTCTCGTAGAACTCGCGGGCACGCAAGTCGGTCAGCAGGCCGAGTTTTTCGATGGTGCGCTTGAAGCGGCGAAGAGCGACGTCAAAGGGCTCGTTGTCTTTTACACGGATGGTCGTCATTAAAGAAGAAATTCCAGATTGTGCGGAAAGAGGATGACCGGGAGATCGTGCCCAGCCGTCGTTTCTGCAAAGTTTCCCCGTCTATTAACTAGTATTGGCCGACGGGGGTTTGCCAGCAAAGCCTTGGATTATAGCCCTGCCGTGGGCCATGGCAAGTTGGTGACCCACGATTTTGCGCGCATCACGGTTCTTTTTCACCGGATTTTGATGGTCCAAGGGGATCCGTTGGTCGACTCCAGGGGACAGGCGGGCATGGTGGCACTGCCGCCAGGCGGTCTCCTAGCCGGCGGCTGGTAGAGCTGAGACGGGAAGCGCGGGGCGCTCAAACGTCGATGCCACCACCTCGGTGAAACGGCGCTCCTCTCGCACGATGAAGCGATTGGCTTGAGCGAAATCAAAGTTGGCGCGCCCTTCAGGGTCGGCGCGCAAACGTTGCCGGTAGGCTTCGTAAGCGCCCAGATTGTCGAACGCAATCAGTCCCCACGCCTCGAAATTGCTGCCTTCGTGGGGCAAAAAATACCCGACCAGATGGCCGCCGCAGCGGGGAATGATGCGGGCCCATTGCTCGGCGTAGGTGCGGAAATGATCGAGCTGAAAGGGGTCGATCTCGTAGCGGATGAAGCAGGTGATGGTCATGGACGGCCTTGAAAGGTGTTGTGCCTGGATCTTGCTGTCGCTCGGGTGGCGAACACTTTGCTCTGGAACGAAGCTTGAGATGGGAGGCTTGGGGCACACTGGCGCAATGAACACCAACCAGATCGCTCACACCGCTGCGCTCATGGGTGAGCCCGCTCGCACCGCCATGCTGCTGGCCTTGATGGATGGGCGTGCGCTCACAGCAAGGGAGCTGGCGGTGAGCGCGCATGTGTCGCCCGCGACGGCAAGCCGGCATCTGGCCATGTTGCTCGAGGCGGGGTTTCTGCAAATGGAAAAACAAGGGCGCCACCGCTACCACCGGCTGGCTTCTGCCGAAGTGGCGGCGCTGATTGAAAGCCTGATGCAGCTGTCTGCACCCGCGTTAGCCGTCGCGACGGTGGTGGTTCAGACGGGCCCCCGGGATCAGGCCCTGCGCACCGCGCGCCTGTGTTACGACCACCTGGCCGGGCGCCTGGGGATCGCCATCGCAGACCACCTGGTAGAGGCCTCGGCGGTGGTCTTGCAGGGCAACGCCTGTGTGTTGCCAGGGGCGGGGCTTCAGACCGCCTTGCAGCGCCTGGGGATGGTGGCCGGTGTGGACGGCTTGAAGGCCCGCGGGGCGCGGCCTGTCTGTTTGCCCTGTCTGGACTGGAGCGAGCGGCGGCCCCATTTGGCAGGGCAGCTGGGGGCCTTGATTTGTGGCCATTGCATGGCGCAGGGCTGGCTGCTGCGTTGCCCTGGCTCCCGGGCGCTGCGGTTGTCAGAGCCCGGCGCGCGCGCTTTGCGCGACTGGGTGGGCACGGCGCGCTGGCGCGGTGTAACCGCGACCTGATCAGGCCGGTCAGGTGGGTAGCGCACCCGCGCAGGCGTGGGCGCTGGCCCAGGCCCACTGGAAGTTGTAGCCGCCCAGCCAGCCGGTGACGTCCACCACTTCACCGATGAAGTACAGGCCAGGCTGTTTGGATTCCAGGGTCTGGGACGACAGTTCGCGGGTGTCCACGCCGCCCAGGGTGACTTCGGCCTTGCGGTAGCCCTCGCTGCCGTTGGGTGAGACTTCCCACCGGGAAAACCGTTCTGCGAGCCGTGCCAGTGCTTTGTCGCTGGCATCGCTGATGGACTTTTGCCAGTCGGGGTCTTGCTGGGTCCAGGCGTCGGCCAGGCGGCTGGGCACCAGGGTGGCGAGCTCGTTGGCGATGAGCTTGCGCGAGCGCATCTTCGCTTGCGCCAGGGCCTCGGGCAAATTCACATCGGGCGCCAGGTTGAGGCGAATGGGTGTGCCCTCGGTCCAGTAGCTGGAGATCTGCAACACCGCCGGACCCGAAAGCCCCCGGTGGGTGAACAGCAGGTCTTCGGTGAAGGCCATGCGGGTTTTCTTGGTGCCGGTTTCGATGACGACGGGCAAAGAGAGTCCCGCCAGCGGGATGAAGGGCGCCCATGCCTCGCTGTCGAAGGTCAGTGGCACCAGGCCGGGGCGCTGTTCAACGAGGCGCAGCCCAAACTGCTTGGCGATGCGGTAGCCGAAATCGGTGGCACCGATTTTGGGGATGGACAAGCCGCCGGTGGCGATCACCACGCTGCGGCTGGTCACGGTGCCGCGGTCGGTGTCGAGTTCATACGTGCCGTCGCCTGTCACGCGAACCGCCTTGACGCCGCAAGGTTGCCACCGCTGAACGCCGCCTGCATCGCACTCGGCCACGAGCATCTGGATCAGGTCTTCGGCCGAGCGGTCGCAAAAGAGCTGGCCTTTGTGCTTTTCGTGGAAGGGGATGTTGTGCTTTTGCAGCAATGCGATGAAATCTTGGGGCGTGTAGCGCGAGAGCGCCGAGCGGCAGAAGTTGGGGTTCTCGCTGACGAAGTGCTTGTGGGGCTGGCGCACATCGATGTCGCGGTTGGTGAAGTTGGCCCGGCCACCGCCCGATATGCGCACCTTTTCGGCCACCTTCTCGCTGTGGTCCAGCACGAGCACCTTGAGCCCGCGCTGGCCCGCAATACCGGCGCAAAACAGGCCAGCAGCGCCTGCGCCAATAACGACAGCATCAAATTTCATCAGGGCTTCCAGACAAACGGGAACTTCACTTGCTTCCAGAAGCCGTTGGGCACGTAGTCGCCCAGCACACCGTATTGCTCAGGCCAGAGTTTGGTGCTTTTCACTGCGGTACCAAACAAATAGTCGATGAAGGCGAAATGGGCCGAATAGTTTTTGTCCAGCGCCTCCTGATCCTGGCTGTGGTGCCAGTGGTGGAAGTTGGGGGTGACGATGAGGTAGCGCAGCGGACCGAGGCGCACGCTGACGTTGGCGTGGTTGAACACGGCCTGAAAGCCGACCACGATGATGTAGGCGTCGATCACCTCTTTGGAGAAACCCAGCGTAAAAATGGGGGCCAGAACCAGTGTGCGTGTGATCAGGATTTCCAGAATGTGCTGGCGTGAGCCGGCCATCCAGTCCATGTGCTTGGCACTGTGGTGCACGGCGTGCAGCCGCCACAAAACGGGCACTTCGTGGTAGGCCCGGTGGGTCCAGTACTGCACCAGATCGGCCACCAGAATGATCAGCAGCAGGCCGGCCCAGAACGGCAGCGCGCCGAACCAGCCGCGGATGCCGTCGCTGGAAGCCCAGCCGAACAGCTTGTGCACCAGCAGGTTGGTGGCCAGCAGCATGAAGCCGATCACCATGTGGTTGACGATGAAGTGGTGCACATCGGTTTGCCACTCGGGGCGGAACACCGGCTGGTCTTTGCGCAGGGCAAAGAGTTTTTCAATGAAGATGAAAATCAAGGCCGAGCCCAGCAGATCGAGGATGAACCAGTCGAGCCCGATATAAGGTGTGCCATCGGCGAAGTCATTGACCGGCACTTTGTCGCCGCCAAGCAAGGCGGTCAAAGCGACCAGCAGGAACGCCGCTGCGGCGAGCCAGCGTGAGCGGTTGAACAAAATGTTGACCAGGCTCATGCCCCCTGCGATCACCATGGCCACGAACATGACCTGACGGATCATTTCCACGTCATAGCTTTTGCGCAGCTCGGGCGTGGTCAGGTATTGGGGAAAGTGAAAGGCCAGCACGCCCAGAAAGCACAGCATGGCCAGCACCAGCGCAATCACGCCAGTGACCATGCCTTTGCCCCGTTGCAGTGCGCCGTGGCTTTCGGTGAGTTCGTTGAGTTTGTCGAGCACAGGGTTCCTCCGCTGGTGGCTCAATGCCACCTTTTTTGTTGACCTGCGCGGAGTGTAGCGGGAGGCGGAGAACGATCAGGTGGGCGAGCCCACCGGAATGGGTTGCCGGGTCAGGCTGCGTGAGAGCGCTGTTGTGTGAGCGCTCGAGGCAGCTGCACCGCTGCGATGCCGCGCACCACATCACCAATCACGATCACAGCCGGGCTGCCGAGCTGCTCGCGGGCGAGCGTTTCGGTGAGGTCGCCCAGGGTGGTGACGGCATGGCGCTGCTGGGGCAGGGTGGCATGCTGGATGATGGCCAGGGGGGTGTTGGCGGGCAGGCCTGTGAGCAAGTCTTGCTGGATTTGCGCGGCGCCAGAGACGCCCATGTAAATCACTAGCGTGAGTTTGGCGTCGCGGGCGGTGGTGGCCAGGGCTTGCCAGTCGGTGCCGCGGGATTCCGGCGTAACGCCGGGTTTGGCATGGCCGGTGACGAACACCACGCCGTGGGCGTGTTCGCGGTGGGTCAGGGGCACGCCCAATGACGTCATGCCGCCCAGGCCCGCGGTGATGCCGTTGACCACCTGTACCCGAATGCCTTCGCTTTCCAGGTATTCGACTTCTTCGCCACCTCGGCCAAAGATGAAGGGGTCTCCGCCTTTGAGGCGCACGACCACTTCGCCTTCACGCGCGGCCATCAGCATGAGCTTTTCGATGAAGGCTTGTGGCGTGCTTTTGCACCCGCCGCGTTTGCCAACCGGCACGATGCGGGCTTGGGGCGAAGCATGGGCGAGCACAGCTTCGTTGACCAGATCGTCTACCAGCAGCACAGTGGCGGAGGCGATGGCCCGAACGGCCTTGAGTGTGAGCAATTCCGGGTCACCGGGGCCCGCGCCCACGAGGGTCACGGTGCCGGGCAGGAAGGCCTGGGGGGTGTCAGTGGGCAAGGCTTGAGGTCTCATGGTGCTGCACCTCCCGCAAGATATGTTCCACCTGCAGGGCGATGGGTGCCGGAACAGGGTTTTTGCCAGACAGCACGGCCTGTATGTAGGCTGCGGTGACCGTTGCGTCGGTGTCGTTGGGCAATTCGGGCAGGGCGGTGAGCGGGCCTTCCTGGGCCGCTTGCAGCGGGTGGCGCTCACCCTGTCGGAATGCCTCCATGCGGGGTGTGCGGCGGGCATCGGCCACCGCTTCGCCTTCGGTGCCGCGCAGCAAGATCGCATTTGCGCCGGTCAGCGCGAAAGTGGCCGCCATGGAATCGGCGTATTCGGGGTGGGTGTAGCTGCCGATGATCAGGGCGCCGCCCGCGCAAGGGCTCATCAGTTTGACCAGGCTGTGGGCCGGGTTGCGCAGGCCGATGGTGCGCCGCACATCCAGCAGGGTTTTCAGGCCTGGGCACAGCACCTCGGTCGGGATGTAGACCACCTCGCCTGCCGGCAGGGCGGACACGGTTTTAGCGGCGGGCACACCCAGCGCGGCGAAAACCGCTTCTGAGGTGACCCGCTTGTCTTCGGTGGGCGTGCCGTGCACCACGACGGCCACACCCTGGCGCGCCAGCAGAAGGGCCAGCAGCGGGGTGAGCACCGGCAACTTGCGCGCACCGTTGTAGGTGGGTAGCACCACCGTGGTGCGCCCGTTGTCGGGCACTTTGTGCAACCGCTGGTGGGTGGCGTCAAGGAATCCGGCCATCTCTTCGTCGGTTTCGCCTTTGATGCGCATGGCGATGCAGAAGGCGCCCAGCTCCAGATCGGTGACCGTGCCGTCAAGTACCTGACCCATCAGGTCGCAGGCCTGCTCGCGGGTCAGCGCGCGTGCACCGTCTTTGCCGCGACCGATTTCTTTGATGTATTTGCTGATTCCCATGGGAGGTGATTGTCGGGCAATCTTGATGACCGCAGGTTATAAGTCGGCTGTCTTTATGCGGCAACGGCCACCGGCGTCTGGGCAATGATCTGGCGCAGCTCGGGAATGCAGGAGCCACAGTTGGTCCCGCATTGCAGTGCTTGTTGCAGGCCCGCCAGGCGCTCGTCGCCGCCGCCGTCGTGGGTCGCCAGGTGGGTCTGGATGGCTGCTTCGTTGACATTGAAACAGGTGCAGACCTGCCGGCTTCTGGCTTTCAGAGCGACTGGCGCCCGGGCGCCGGGCATGAGCAGCAACCGGCCATAGGCATCGGCGGGCAACTGGTCTTGCAACAGTGCTTTGAGCCAGGTCTCGGCCGAGGTGTCGCCCGCGAGCAAAAAACCCTCCAGCTGGCGCCCCGCGGGGGTGGTGTGCAGCCGCACCGCTCGGTGCTGTTGCAGCCGGCGATCGGCGTAGCGCAGGGTGTCGGGTGAGTCCAGCGCGAGCAAGGCCTCGATCTGAGCCAGCAGCCCGGTTTCTGGTGCTTCATGCGCGGCCGCTCTGAACAGCACGCCGGTGCGCTCGCGGCCAAAAGGCACGCAGGTGGCGAACGGAAACGCTTGCATCAGCGCCTGCAGGCCCTGGCGAGCGGCCAGCGCCTGGTTGTCGGGCAGCCAGGCCACGCCCAGCAACGTCCAGGGCAACTCGGCCTTGAGCACCTTGACCGCGACGTGTTTGAGCTCGGGTTGTTTGGATGTGGGGCAAAAGGCAGAGGTGGTCAGGGCGTTGACACCGGCCAATGGCTCGCCGGTGCTGCTGCAGCCACTCAGGTATTCGGCGCCCCAGTGCATCGCCATGAAAGCCTGGTGCTGCGCCACACTGTCTGAGCCTTCCGCGGGCACCAAGATGGAGCCGCGCTTGCTGGTGATGTGCACCAGGTCGCCATTTTTCCAGCCCCGCTGGGCCATGTCGGTCGGGTGCAGCTGCACGGTGGGCTCGGCCACATGGCCGAACAGGCGGCCCAGGGTGCCGGTGCGGGTCATGCCGTGCCATTGGTCGCGCAGGCGGCCTGTGGTGAGGGAGAAGGGGTAGCGGGATTCGCGGGGCTCGGCCAGGGGCACAAACGGGAGCGCAGCAAAGCGGGCGCGGCCATGGGCGGTGGGGAAAATGCCGTCCTCGTAGAGGCGCGCCTTTCCCTGTGTTTCACCTTCGCGGTAAGGCCATTGTTGCGGGCCTTGTTGCTCCAGGGTTTGGTAGGAGAGGCCTGTGATGTCGAGGTCGCGGCCACGGGTGGACTCGCGGTGTTCGAGCCAGATGGATTCGGGGTTTTCGTAGGGAAAGAGGGAAGGACTTGTTCGCCCTGAGCGGGCCGAAAGGCTCTCTCGGTGTGGACTGGCTGGGGCTTCGACGGGTTCAGCCCGGACGGTCAGGGGCGAGCCCACCCCAGCAGCTTCAAGGCGATGGGCAAAGTCGACCACTATTTTCCAGTCGTGCCGGGCTTCACCGGGCGCGGGAATGGCCGCGCGCACGCGGCTGATGCGGCGTTCGCTGTTGGTCACCGTGCCCTCTTTTTCACCCCAGGTCGTCGCGGGCAGGAGCAGGTCGGCGTATTGGCAAGTGGCTGCGGTGGCAAAGGACTCTTGCACCACCAGAAACTCGGCGCGCTGCAAGGCACGGCGCACCGTGGCCTGGTCTGGCATGGACTGTGCCGGATTGGTACAGGCGATCCAGAGCGCCTTGATCTCGCCGTCGGCTGCGGCCTGGAACATTTCGACGGCGGACTTTCCCGGCTTGGCGGGCACATCGGGCACGCCCCACAGCGCGGCGACTTCAGCGCGGTGTTGCGGGTTGCCCATGTCGCGGTGCGCGCTGAGCAGGTTGGACAGGCCGCCCACCTCGCGCCCGCCCATGGCGTTGGGCTGGCCGGTCAGGCTGAACGGGCCGGCGCCAGGTTTGCCAATCTGGCCCGTGGCCAGGTGCAGGTTGATGAGCGTGGCATTTTTTGCGGTGCCGCTGCTGCTCTGGTTGAGCCCCTGGCAATACAGGCTGAGCGTGGCGTCGGACTTTGAAAACCACTTCGCCGCGGTGAACAAATCGTCTTTGCTCAGTCCGCAGATTTCGGACACACGTTCCGGCGTGCATTCGCGCACCAGCGCCTTGAGTTCATCAAAGCCATGCGTGTGGGCTTCGATGTAGTCGGCATGGGTCCACCCTTCCCACAACATGATGTGCAGCAGGCCATGAAACAGCATCACATCGCTGCCGGGCAGCAGCGGCAGGTAAAGGTCGGCAATGCTGGCGGTATCGGTGCGGCGGGGATCGGCAACGATGATCTTCATTGCCGGGTTTTTCTTGCGCGCCTCTTCGATGCGGCGAAAGAGGATGGGGTGGGCAAACGCGGCGTTGCTGCCCACGATGAACAGGCACTGGGCCGTGTCCAGGTCGTCGTAGCAGGTGGGCGGCGCGTCGGCGCCCAGCGTGGCCTTGTAGCCGGCCACGGCGCTGCTCATGCACAGGCGCGAGTTGGTGTCGACGTTGTTGGTGCCGATCAGGCCTTTGGCCAGCTTGTTGAAGACGTAGTAGTCCTCGGTGAGCAACTGACCACTGATGTAAAAACCCACGGCGTCGGGGCCGTGATCGCGGATGGTTCGCGAAAACTGGTTGGCTGCAGTGTCCAGCGCGTTGTCCCAGCTCACAGCCTGCGGCGCGGCGCAGCGCTCGAAGCGGCGCATGGGCTGCAGCAAGCGTGTTTGCCGGGTGACTTCAGGTGCGGCGGTCTGGTGCAGCGTGGTGCCTTTGGAACACAGCTTGCCCCAGTTGGCCGGGTGATCGGGGTCGCCTTTGACGCCCACGATCTGGTTGGCTTCCGTTTCGATGATGACGCCACAGCCCACACCGCAATACGGGCATGTGGAGCGGGTTTGTTCGGTCATGCGGCGGCGACGATGGGTGTGACGCGGCGAGCGGGGCCGGCGACTGGACGGGTTTCTTCGATGGCGTGGGTGGCCAGTTCATTGGTGTTCAGGAATACGTTGCCTTTTTCGACCATCAAAGCGAAGCGTGGCGTACAACCTTCGTCGGGCGCAGAAGCCTGGCCGTCACAGAGCCCAATCGTCCAGTTGTGCAGGGGGCAGGCCACGCTGGTGCCGAAGACGATGCCCTGGCTCAGCGGGCCGCCTTTGTGGGGGCAGCGGTCGAGCAGGGCAAAGACCTCGTCTTTGTCGTTGCGGAACACAGCAACTTCAAGGCCGACCGTTCTCTCGACGCGGCGCGAGCCGAGCACGGGAATGTCTTCAACCTTGCAGATCAAGGTCCAGTGGGCGGTGGTCGTGCTCATGCTGCGCTCCCTGCAGTGTTGATTTCTGTTTCGATGGGTTTGATGGGAATGAACTGGCGCGTGTCCACAGACGCTTTCTGGGTCTCGAACCAGGGATCGGGCTCGCCGTCGAGTGCGGCCTGGAGCTGTTCCCACAAGGCTTTGCGGCCCTCGGCGTCTTCCAGAATCCGCTTCTTTACGTAGTCCAGACCCACACGGTTGATGTAATGCACCGTGCGCTCCAGGTACCAGCCTTCGGTGCGGTAGAGCTGCATGAAGGCGCCGGTGTATTCCATGACCTCTTCAGCGGTTTTCACTTTGACCAGAAATTGCGCCACTTCGGTCTTGATGCCGCCGTTGCCTCCGACGTACATCTCCCAGCCGCTGTCGACGCCGATCACGCCCACGTCTTTGATGCCCGATTCGGCGCAATTGCGCGGGCAACCTGAAACGGCAAACTTGACTTTGTGTGGGGCGTACATGCGCCACATGGCTTTCTCGAGATCTTTGCCCATCTGGGTCGAGTCTTGTGTGCCCATGCGGCACCACTCGCTGCCCACGCAGGTTTTGACGGTGCGCAGCGCTTTGGCATAGGCGTGGCCTGAGGGCATTCCGATGTCATTCCACACCGCTTGCAGGTCTTCTTTCTTCACGCCCAGCAGGTCGATGCGCTGTCCACCCGTGACTTTGACGGTGGGGATCTGGTACTTGTCGACCGCGTCGGCGATGCGGCGCAACTCGTCGGCCGTGGTTTCGCCGCCCCACATGCGCGGGATCACCGAGTAGGTGCCGTCCTTCTGGATGTTCGCGTGGCTGCGCTCGTTGATGTAGCGGCTTTGTGGGTCGTCCTTCGCGTCTTTGGGCCAGGTGCTGATGAGGTAGTAGTTGACCGCAGGCCGGCACGTGGGACAGCCATTGGGGGTTTTCCAGTTCAGCGTGGCGAAGGTATCGGTGATGGACAGGAGCTTTTGTTTCAGGATGGCGTCGCGCACGTCCTGGTGGCTGTGCTCGGTGCAGGCGCAGACGGCCTTCTTTTTGGGTGTGGCCGAATAGTCGCCGCCGGCGGTGAACATCAGGATCTGTTCGACCAGGCCAGTGCAGGAACCGCACGACGCGCTGGCCTTGGTGTGCTTCTTGACTTCGTCCAGCGTGAACAAGCCCTTTTCCTTGATGGCCTTGCAGATGGTGCCTTTGGTCACGCCGTTGCAGCCACAAACCTCGTCGCTGTCGGCCATGGCCGCGGCCTTGCTCACGCCCTGGTGGCCGGCGTCGCCCAGGTGGCTTTCGCCGAACATCAGCTTGTCGCGGATGTCGTGCACCGTACGGCCTTCGCGCAGCAGCTTGAAATACCAGGAGCCATCGACCGTGTCGCCATACAGGCAGGCGCCAATGAGCTTGTCGTCCTTGATCACCAGCTTTTTGTAGACCCCGGCCGACGGGTCGCTCATCACAATTTCTTCGCTGCCTTCGTCGCCCATGAAGTTGCCGGCGGAGAACAGGTCGATGCCGGTGACCTTGAGCTTGGTCGAGGTGAGCGAGCCTGTGTAACGGCCGATGCCGAACTCGGCCAGATGCGTGGCCAGGACCTTGCCTTGTTCAAACAAGGGTGCGACCAGGCCATAGGCGATGCCGCGGTGGGCGGCGCATTCGCCGACCGCGTAAATGCGCGGGTCGGTGGTGGTTTGCAAGGTGTCGTTGACGACGATGCCTTTGTTCACATGCAGGCGCATGGACTCGGCCAGCGCGGTGTTCGGGCGAATGCCCACGGCCATCACCACCAGATCGGCAGCCACTTCGCTGCCGTCCTTGAATTTGATGGCCTTGACCCGGCCGCCCATGCCGTCGTCCTTGTCGCCCAGCAGCGCCTGCGTCTGAGCGCCCATGAGGAATTTCATGCCGCGTTCTTCCAGCGATTGCTGCAGCAGCTTGCCCGAAACGTCATCGAGCTGGCGCTCCATCAGCCAGGGACCGACATGCACCACACTCACGCTCATGCCGCGCTTCATCAAACCGTTGGCGGCCTCCAGACCCAGCAAGCCGCCGCCGATCACCACCGCGTGTTTGTAGGTTTTGGCCGCATCGATCATGGCCTGCGTGTCAGCGATGTCGCGGTAGGCGAGCACACCGTTCAGGTCTTTGCCGGGAATCGGCAGCATGAAAGGATTGGATCCGGTGGCCATGATCAGTCGGTCGTAGGGAGCTTCAACCATTTCACCTGCGGCGTTGGTGGCGTGCACGATGCGCTTCACGCGGTCGACCCGTGTCACGGTCCAGCCGGCGTGCAAGGTGATGCCGTTGTCGGTGTACCAGCTCCAGTCGTTGAGCACGATCTCTTCCAGCGTTTGCTCACCGGCGAGCACCGGTGAGAGCAGGATGCGGTTGTAGTTGGGGTGTGGCTCTGAGCCGAACACCGTGGTGTTGTAAAACGACGGCGCGATTTTGATCAGCTCTTCGAGCGTGCGCACACCGGCCATGCCGTTGCCGATCATGACGAGATTCATCTTTTTCATGGCGAGGTTCCTGACGGTCTGAAAAACGGGGGTAGGACGGTGCGGGGGCGCTCAGTGCTGGCGGCCGCAGTCTTCGAGGAAGCCGATGAGTTCTTCGCGCAGCTCGTAGTAGCGTGGGTGTTGCAGCAGCGCTTCGCGGGAGCGCGGACGGGGCAGCGGCACATCCATGACTTTGCCGATCTTGGCGCGCGGGCCATTGGTCATCATCACCACGCGGTCGGCCAGCAAAATAGCTTCGTCCACGTCGTGCGTGACCATCATGGCGGTCACCTGGCTGCGCGACCACACCTCCATCAAGACCTCTTGCAGGTCCCAGCGGGTCAGCGAATCCAGCATGCCAAAAGGCTCGTCGAGCAGCAGCATCTTGGGGTTGAGCGCAAAGGCGCGCGCAATGCCCACGCGCTGCTTCATGCCGTTGGACAGCTCCGAAGCCTTTTTCTGCATGGACGACCCCAGGCCCACCCGGTTGAGGTAATAACCGACCGTGTCACGGCGCTCGGCCTCGCTGGCATGGGGGAACACGCGGGCCACGCCCAGCATCACGTTGTCAAAAGCGGTGAGCCATGGCACCAGGCTGGGTGCCTGGAAGACCAGGCCGCGATCGGGACCGGCGTCGGCCACTTCGCGACCATCGAGCACGATCACGCCGTCGGTGATGTCGGTCAAGCCGGCCATCATCGAGAGCACAGTGGATTTGCCGCAACCCGAGTGACCGATCACCGAGATGAATTCGCCTTTGCGGATCTTCAGATCGAAACCGTCGACCACGGTCTGCGGACCCTTGGGCGTGGGGTAGACCTTGATGACCTGGGAAAACTCGACAAAACGGTTGTCGGCGCTGGTGGGCGCCAGCGGTGCGTCAATGGCTGGGGCCGCGTGCAGACTGGTCGCGGTTTCGATGCGTTCGGTCAGCGCCGCGTGGCGCAGGGCGAATCGGCTGGCCAGTGTCGGGCTGGCGGCCTTTTCCACCGCGTTGCGTGGCGTGAGCGTGGGCAACTGGATGACGTTGCTGCCCTGGCTGGCTGCGTGTTTGTGTGAGAGGCTGATCAGGTACTGCGTGATCTCGGCGCGCAGTTGCTGGAAACGCGCGTCGTGGTTCATGGCGCGGCGGTCGCGGGGGCGGGGGATGTCGACCACAAACGAAGGGCCGAGCGTGGCGCCGGGGCCGATGTCCAGCGGGATGATGCGGTCGGCCATCATCAGGGCTTCGTCCACGTCGTTGGTGATGAGCACCACCGTCTTGGTGTCTTCGCTCCAGATGCGCACGATCTCGTCTTGCAGGTTGGCGCGGGTGAGCGCGTCCAGCGCTGAAAGCGGTTCGTCCAGCAACAAGACGTCGGGGTCGGTCGCCAGAGCGCGGGCCACCGACACCCGCTGGCGCATACCGCCAGAGAGCTGGGCCGGCTTCTTGTCGATGGCTGGAGTGAGCCCGACCATCGAGACATAGTGTTTGACCCGCTCGCTGCGCTCGGTGGCGCTTTCGCTGGCGAAGACGCGGTCCACCGCCAAGGCCACGTTGTCGCGCACGCTGAGCCAGGGCATCAGCGAATAGCTCTGGAACACGATGCCGCGGTCCGGGCCGGGGCCTGTGATGGATGAGCCATTTTTCAACACGGCACCGCTGTCGGCGCTGGTCAGGCCGGCCAGCAAGCTGACCAGCGTGGTTTTTCCACTGCCGGAAAAACCGACAATGGCCACGAACTCGCCCGGTTCAACGCGGAGGTTGAGATCTTTCAAGATGTCGGTGCGATGGGCGCCGGCGCCGTATCCTTTGCAGACATTCTTCAGTTCCAGAGCGGCGGTGGCTGGCACCGCCACCAGCGTGGGTTGATTGGCGGTGTTGCCAGTGGCATCGGCGACAGATTTCAAGGCGAGGTTCATGGCAGCGTCCTGTTGGTTCGTGCGGCCCGTTTCAGCGGGGCACCACGAGGTTTTGCAGCACCTGCATCAGGCGGTCGAGGGCGTAGCCGATCAGGCCGATGGTGAACACCGCCACCATGATCCGACTGAGCGAATCGGAGCTGCCGTTCTGGAACTCGTCCCAGACAAACTTGCCCAGGCCCGGGTTTTGCGCCAGCATTTCTGCGGCGATCAGCACCATCCAGCCCACGCCCAGCGACAGGCGCATACCCGTGAAGATGAAGGGCAGGGCCGACGGCAGAATGATCTTGCGCACCCGTGTCGCGAGCGACAGTTGCAGCACCTTGCCCACGTTGACCAGATCCTTGTCGACCGAGGTCACGCCGATGGCGGTGTTGATCAGGGTGGTCCACAGTGAACAGAGCGTCACGGTGATGGCCGAGATCAGGAAGGATTTCTGGAACATGGGTTCGCCCGTGGTCACGTAGACCGCGCTCACGATCAGCGTCACGATGGGCAGCCACGCCAGCGGAGAGACGGGGCGGAACAACTGCACCATCGGGTTGATGGCGGCCTGCACGATCTTCGACGTGCCGGCCAGAATCCCCAGCGGGACCGCCACCACGGTGGCGAGCAGAAAGCCCACAAAAACGGTGTAGAGGCTGGTGACGATCTGGTCGAGGTAGGTGCGCTTGCCCGTCCACTGGAAGTTGCGCGGCTCGTAGCTGGGGTCTTCGGCGGTTCGTTCCTTGTTGCGTTGGGTCTGGCGCTCATAGAAGGCCGCCTGGCGTTCGCGCTCGGAGAAGTGCTCCTTGACCAGGAGCACGGCCTGCTCCGCCACTTGAGCCGGGCCGGGCACCGCGCCCAGGCTGGTCTGAATGCGCGAGGCTGCGACCGACCACAGCGCCAGGAAGATGGCGAAAGCCACCACCGGTATGCCAATCGACATCATGAAGGCACGGCCCAGTTCGCGTGGGTCGCGCAGGGCGGCGGCCCCGCTGCCAAAAAGTTTGTTCGCGAGTTCCATGGCGTTCAGACCTTGTCAGCGGCTTTGAGGCCGATCTTGAATTTGGCGAGGTAGTCGTTGGGTTTGCGGCCGTCGTAGTCGACGCCGTCGATGAACCCTTTTTGAACACCTTTGAAGCCATCGGTTTTGGGCAGGTCCGTGGCTTTGATCTTGCCTTCGGCCACCAGGGCATTGGCGGCTTCCATGTAGACCGTAGGCTGGTAGACCTTCTTGGCGATGTCCATGTACCAGCTGTCGGGCTTGCCTTCGGTGATCTGGCCCCAGCGGCGCATTTGCGTGAGGTACCAGATGGCGTCGCTGTAGAACGGGTAGGTGGCGAAGTTGCGGAAGAAAACGTTGAAGTCGGGGGCAGGACGCTTGTCGCCTTTCTCGTATTCAAAGGTGCCGGTCATGCTGTTGGCGATCACGGCCGCATCGGCGCCCACATACTGCGATTTCGAGAGCATCTTGACGGCCTCGATGCGGTTGGCCATGGAGGCGTCGAGCCACTGGCCAGCGCGGATCAGCGCCTTGACCACAGCGATGTGGGTGTTGGGGTTGGTTTTGGCCCAGTCGGCGGTGACCCCGAACACCTTCTCTGGGTTGTTCTTCCAGATTTCGTTGTCGGTGATCACCGGGACCCCGATGCCCTTGAACACCGCCTGCTGGTTCCAGGGTTCGCCCACGCAGTAGCCATGGATCGTTCCCGATTCCATGGTGTTGGGCATTTGGGGCGGCGGTGTGACCGACAGCAGCACATCGGCCTTGGAGGTGCCCGAGATGTCGCCGGAGGTGTAGTAGCCGGGGTTGAGCCCGCCGGCGGCGAGCCAGTAGCGCAGCTCGTAGTTGTGGGTGGAGACCGGGAATACCATGCCCATCTTGAAAGCCTTGCCTTCCTTCTTCCAGGCGTCGACCACCTTTTTCAGTGCGTCGGCCTTGATGGGGTGCACGACCTTGCCGTCTTTCATGGGCAGGTGCGGCTTCATCTCGGCCCAGACGGCGTTGGATACGGTGATGGCATTGCCGTTGAGGTCCATGCTGAAGGCGGTGACGATATCGGCCTTGGTACCAAAGCCGATGGTGGCGCCCAGCGGTTGTCCGGCGAGCATGTGCGCGCCGTCGAGCTGGCCATCGATCACCCGGTCGAGCAGCACTTTCCAGTTGGCCTGGGCTTCCAGCTGCACATTCAGACCTTCGTCTTCGAAGTAGCCTTTTTCATAGGCCACGACCAGGGGTGCACAGTCGGTCAGCTTGATGAAGCCAAATTTCAGCTGCTCTTTTTCAGGGCGACCAGGCTTGGCGGCCCATGCCGGCAGGCCCAGCGTAGTGGCGCCGGCCAAAGCCATGGCCTGGGTGGCGAAGCGGCGGCGGTTCGGGTGGTTCGTGGCATCGGACATGGACAACTCCTGAAGGAAGAAACAACGGGGTCCAGACAACGAAAAACGGCGCCCATCAACTGACAGGCCGATGGCCTGCGAGAGATGGACGCCGTTGTCCGGGTGGCCTGGAGAGACCTGAGCGGTGTGCCGTCGTTGGCACGCCGCTTTTGTTAGAGACTAAGCAGGGACCGTGCCAACTGCGCCTTCCCATCGCCTCGTTTGGCCCAGAACCCTGATTTGTAGGGGTTTTGCGCCGATTGCAGTGTCGAACCAGAGGGCAAATTGACCGCTGGGTGTGCTTGTCTCAGCGGGCTTTTCTGAGCCTTGAATTGGTGCACGTCAATCCTTTGGCACCGTTCTTGTGCGGTGCAACATGCGCGTCAGACTTCATGGCGCTTCGGTTCCGGGAGCACGTCTGCCATGGCCAGTACGGCCTCGGCCACATCGACCACACGCCTGTTCTGGTTCATGGCCATTTGCCGCATGGCTTTGTGAGCCGCCTCTTCGCTCAGGCTGCGGTGGGCCATCAGCAGGCCCTTCGCCCGTTCAATCAGCTTGCGCTCGTTGAGGCTGGCGCGCACGGTGTCCAGCTCGTCGCTCATGCTTTGCAAGCGGTGCGCTTGCTCTTGAACGAGCTCAAGGATGGAGCGGTCGAGCTGCTGTCCAAAGCCTTGTCCCCCCGTGCTCAATGGGGTGCCGAGCAAGCGTTCATCGCTCGCCGCTGGATCAAAGAAACCGGGTGCAGTGGTGTTGCCTGGGTTGTGCCTGACTGGTGCGCTGCCGTTCAGCACTTCAAACGCCGCCAGCTCGGCCGAAGTGGATGCGATGCGTTGCTCGCACAGGGCCAGCAGCTCGGAAGACATCTGATCTTCAACGGCTTTCATGGCATCCATGGTGGCGGTGCAGCAATCGAACCAGGCTTGGCTGAGGTCGGGTGAGAGGGGGGCACCTGCGGCGGTGGTGCACAACACCCGGCGCAAGCGCTCCAGGCAGACCAGGCCTTCTGGTTGCCGTGCAGCGCGCCAGGTGGCCATCACCGCTTCGCTGGCGAATTCGCCGAACACCTGCAGGCACCGTTCTTGTGACTCGATCAGGTGCAGCAGTTGCTGCTGTGCAGGAGCGTCGGCAAGCCCTGAGGCAAACAGCGCCGACCCGGTGGCGCGCTCCTGGCCGGCGCATTCTTTGCCCTGCATGAAATTGAACAGCGCGACCAGGCCACGCGAAATGCCGGGGTCGGCGGCGCTGTCGGCCGCTTCAAACACCACCGCCAGCAACCCGTTGATCAACCGGATGTAGGCCGCCGTTGCCTGGGCCGGGTTGAGTTGCTGGGCGGCGATGCGGTCCCGCAACTGGGGCAATGCATCCAGCCCCTGAAGCACGTAGGCGATGCGGCTGTACAAGCGAGCGCCATGGCCATTGCGCGGCGCCGCTTCGGTGTCGAGTTTGTCAAAGCAGGCGCGGACTTCGGTCTGGGCCGTGTCGCATTGGTGGATCTGGTCATCGCGCTCTGACGACCACCGCGCGCCCTGGGAAGCCAGGTAAAGGTTGGACAGGCCGCGTTCCCGCTGCAGGCCGTGCACCAACCGCCCGGTTGCGTTCACCAGCACGCTGGTCAACGCAAGCCGTTCGAGTTCGGCGATTTCGCAGCGTTTGGCGGCAATGAGGAAGCTGAGGCCTGAGGTCATCGTGTTGGAGGTTGGGCGTGCAGCCGATGGGGTCTGTGCAGCAACATCCGTGCCCGGGGTCCGGGCGGTGGACCCCGTGAACGAAGCCCGGAGCTTGTCCAAGTGTTTCCAAGGGGCCGTTCGGCCCAGGCGGAACCGCTCAAGCACGTTGGCTGTACAGGGGTTCGCCCATGCGAGCGATCCGCGAGGGGTAGGGGTGGCGTGGCCTGCTGCGCGAGAGGGTGGGATTCAGGCCACTGGCGCCGGGCATTGGGGGGCACCTATCGGCCGACCCCCATGCAAGCCCCGTGCAACACAGCGCTGCCTTCGGGGGAGCGGTCGGCGCGGGCGGCGTCGGGGCATGCTCGGTGCCGTGACATCACTTGCCGTGGCAGCCCCAACGGAGGGCCAAAGGCCAAGTGTGGGATGACCGCCCTGCCAAGGGGCGTGCTTCGGCCTCAGATTTCGGCCGCTGCAATCTCTTGCCGGTGGATCTGGGCCTGGGGCCCGAGCTCGTGGTGCAGGGCCACCACGGCACCCACCATGATCAGCGCGGGCGGCTTGACGCCGTGGGTGACTGCCAGTGTGGGCAGGTCGGCCAGTGTGCCGGTGATGCAGCGCTCCTCGGGCAGGGTAGCTCGCTCCACCAGGGCCGCTGGCGTGTCTTGGGGCAATCCGTGGGCGATCAGCTGCCGACAGATCTCGGGCAGGTTGTTCACACCCATGTAGAGCACCACCGTCTGGTTCGGGCGGGCAAGCATGGTCCAGTCCATGGACAACGCCTTGTTCTCACGCAGGTGACCGGTGGAGAGCACCAGCGAGCAGGCATGGTCACGGTGCGTCAGCGGGATGCCCACAGATGCAGCCGCGCCTTGTGCTGCGGTGAGCCCGGGCACCACGGTGAAGGGTATGCCGGCACGCGCAAGGGCTTGGGCTTCTTCGCCACCTCGGCCGAAGATGTAGCCGTCGCCGCCTTTGAGGCGCAACACGGGCCGCCCCGATTTCGCCAAACGGATCATGAGCTCGATGATGGAGGCCTGTGGCAATGCGTGGCGCGACGATTCCTTGCCCACGTAGACCCGATCCGCATCGGGGGGCAGGAAATCGAGAATGGCTGGGCTCACCAGGTGATCGTAGAGCACCAGCTTGGCCGCCTGCAGCGCGCGCATGGCCTTGATGGTGAGCAATTCCGGGTCGCCTGGCCCTGCGCCCACCAGCGTTACAGCCCCGGGCGGACCTTCAAAGCCGGACTCATTCTCCGACCAGCCAGGGGTCAGCCAATGGCTGGGTTCCATGACGCTCATGTTCTGCACTCCTGCGTGGGCTTGTTGTTGTGCCCATTGTTCTGCGGCGGAGTTGTGCAGTCCTTGACCTGGGTCAAGGACAAGGCCTGAGCCGCAGTTGACTATGGTGACTGTTCACTCACCGGCAATGGACAGCTGCCGGGTGAACTGGTCTGAAAACCCTGGAGGGGTGGGCAGACTGCTTACAACAGCTGCTCCGTGACGGAAAGAGAACCCATGAAACCCACCAAGATCATTCTGGGCACGCTGGCCATGGCCGCCATGCTCGTTGCCGGCAGTATTCATGCCGAGGACAAGAAAACCCTGACCCAACCCGAGGCGAACTACCAGGCGGGCAGTTCACCCATTGGCGATTCGCCAATGCACCAAAGCGTCAACCCCAAGGCGCCAGCCATGACGCAGGCCGAGTTCGATATCGGCCGCAAGATCTATTTTGAGCGCTGCGCGGGTTGCCATGGCGTGCTGCGAAAGGGTGCCACGGGCAAGCCGCTGACACCCGATCTCACGGTCGAAAAGGGCACGGATTACCTCAAGGTGTTCATCAATTACGGTTCGCCGGCCGGCATGCCCAACTGGGGTACCTCGGGCGAGCTCAATGACCAGGAAGTGGACCTGATGGCCCGCTACATCCAGCACGAGCCACCGATCCCACCCGAGTTCGGCATGGCGGACATGAAGGCCAGCTGGAAGGTCATCGTTCCGCCTGAGAAGCGGCCGACCAAGAAAATGAACGCCTACAACATCACCAACATTTTCTCGACCACGCTGCGCGATGCGGGTGAGATTGCGTTGATCGATGGGGACTCCAAGAAAATCATCAGCATTCTCAAAACCGGCTACGCGGTGCATATCTCGCGCATGTCGGCTTCAGGTCGGTACCTGTTCGTGATCGGCCGCGACGCCAGGATCAACATGATCGACCTGTGGATGGAAAAGCCCGACACGGTGGCGGAAATTCGCACTGGCCTCGAAGCGCGCTCGGTCGAGAGCAGCAAGTTCAAAGGTTATGAAGACAAGTACGTGATTGCCGGTTCCTACTGGCCGCCACAATTTGTCATCATGGACGGCGATACCCTCGAACCCCTCAAGATCGTCTCGACCCGGGGCAATGTGGTGGGCACGCAGGAATACCACCCTGAGCCGCGCGTGGCTTCTATCGTGGGCAGCCACTTCAGGCCCGAGTTTGTCGTGAACGTCAAGGAAACCGGCAAGACCCTGATGGTGGATTACTCCGATCTCGACGCACTCAAGACGATCGAGATTGGTTCGGCGCCTTTCCTGCACGACGGTGGCCTGGATTCGAGCAAGCGCTACTTCATGGTGGCAGCGAACCAGAGCAACAAGATTTCCGTCATTGACCTCAAGACGGACAAGCTGACCGCGCTGATCGATGTGGGCAAGATTCCCCACCCCGGCCGCGGTGCCAACTTCATTCATCCGAAGTTTGGTCCTGTGTGGTCCACTGGCCACCTGGGAGATGACACCATCTCCCTGATTGGTACCGACCCCGTCAAACACCCGAAAAATGCCTGGAAAGTGGTGCAGACGCTCACGGGCCAAGGCGGCGGTGCACTCTTCATCAAGAGCCATCCCAAGTCCAATCACTTGTATTCGGACACACCACTGAATCCCGATCCGAAGATCTCGCAATCGGTGGCCGTGTACGACATCAACAACCTGGAAAAAGGGTTCACCGTGTTGCCGATCGGCGAGTGGGCCGACATCAAGGATGACGGTGCCAAACGCGTGGTGCAGCCGGAGTTCAACAAGGCGGGCGATGAAGTCTGGTTCTCGGTCTGGAGTGCCAAGGACAAGATCAGCGCCATGGTCGTGGTGGACGACAAGACGCTCAAGCTCAAGGCTGTGATCAAGGACCCGCGCCTGATCACGCCCACGGGCCACTTCAACGTGAACAACACGCAGAACGACGTTTATTGACCCACCCCCGCGCCGCGCCTGCGGCGCGTCAGCCCCTCAAGGGGGGCGGCACTGGCGGACCGGCCAAGCCGGATCCGCTGTGCCTTGGGTGTAGACAATTCTGTGCAGAAACTCTTTTGGATAGCGATATGAAATCGAAATTACTTTTATCTGTGGTCGGAGCGGTGGCTTTGGCCTTCTCGGCGGGTTCGGCCATGGCCGATGGCGAAGCGGCTTTGACCAAGGGCGGCTGCATGGCCTGCCATTCCAAAGACAAAAAACTGGTGGGTCCTTCGTTCAAGGACATCGCCGCCAAGTACAAGGGCCAGGACATGAGCGCCCAGCTTTTTGACAAGGTGCGCAAGGGCGGCTCGGGTGTTTGGGGACCCATCCCCATGTCGCCCAATCCGGTGGCCAAGATCGACGATGCCAGCCTCAAAGAAGCGGTGGCCTTCATTCTGAAGTCCTGATTTCCCATGCCCAGTCTGTTGCGCTCGGCACTGGTCTTGCTCGCACTTTGTTCGGGTGCTGCGGTTTTCGCAGCACCACCGGCACAAGTGGGTGAGCCGGACGCTCGGCGCCAACAGACCCTGGTGCACATGGTGCGGCAAGACTGCGGCTCGTGCCACGGCATGCGGCTCACAGGTGGCCTTGGGCCACCATTGACGCAGGCGGCGATGGCCGACATACCGCTCGCCAGTCTGACCGCCACCATTTTTTATGGCCGACCGGGCACACCCATGCCGCCCTGGAGCGCCATGTTGAGCGAAGTTGAAGCGCGCTGGATCGCCCAGCGGCTGCAACAAGGCTTCCCCGAAGAATCATCTAGACAGACCCCATGAAACGCCGCGATCTTTTCTCTGCTGCAGCGCTAGCGCTGCCCTCCGTCGCCGTGCTGGGTGCTTTGCAAGGATGCGCTGCTGCGCCCATGCTGCGCGGCACGGGCGACCTCGGAGTGATCATCGGCCGCGCCAACGGCACGCTCTACCTCGTCGACACCTCGGCACAAACGCTGATCGGTGAAGTCCCCGGCCTGGGCGATCTCTCACATGCGTCGGTGGTGTTTTCCCGCGATGGCCTCTACGCTTACGTGTTCGGTCGCGATGGCGGTCTCACGCAGGTGAACCTGCTCGAACAGCGCATCACGCGACGGGTCATGCAGGCGGGCAATTCCATCGGTGGTGCCATCAGTGCCGACGGCACGCTGGTGGCCGCGCAAAATTACAAGCCCGGCGGCGTGAAGGTGTTTGACGCACGCACGCTGGAGCTCGTCGCCGATATTCCCGCCGAGTACGCGCCAGGCAAACTGTCCCGCGTGGTGGGGCTGGTTGATCTGCCAGGCGGGCGATTCGCCTACAGCCTGTTCGATGGCGATGCCATCTGGGTCAGCGACTGCTCAGACCCGAAGCAAGTCAAGACCACCAAATTCGAAGGCATTGGCCACCAGCCTTATGACGGACTGGTTACGCCCGATGGCCGCCACTACATTGCGGGCCTGTTTGGCGAAGATGGCTTGGCCATGATCGACTTGTGGGCTGAAAAACCCGAGGTCCGCCGCATTTTGAATGGCTATGGCCGTGGCCAGGAACCGCTGCCCGTTTACAAGATGCCGCATCTGCGCGGTTGGGCCGTGGCCGGGCGCCGCGCCTACTTGCCCGCCATTGGTCGCCATGAAGTGCTGGTTGTCGACACCGATACCTGGGCCGAAGTTGGCCGCATTCCAGTTGCCGGTCAGCCGGTGTTCGTCATGGCCCGGCCCGATGGTCGTCAGGTCTGGGTGAATTTTTCCGTGCCCGATTACCACCGCGTACAGGTCATAGACACCCAGACGCAAGCGATCGTCAAGACACTGGAGCCTGGCAAGGCCGTGCTCCACATGGAGTTCACGCCGCGCGGTGAGGTGGTGTGGATCAGCAGCCGCGATGACAACCGTGTCAGCGTCATCGACACACACAGCTTCGCCGTGCGCCAGCGCCTTGAGGTGCCCTCACCGAGCGGCATTTTCTTCACTTCGCGCGCCGCACGCATGGGGTTCTGAGCCATGGACACGCGCGCGCTCAAACCCCTTGCCGAAGGCAGCGCCGATCTGGCGCTGCTCAATGGGTGGCAACATGGTTTTCCGCTGGTCCGCGAACCCTTTGCTGTGCTTGGCGAGCGTCTGGATCTGTGTGAACAGGCGGTACTCGACGCCTGTGACCGGTTGCAGCGGGCGGGTGCGATCAGCCGCATCGGCGGGGTCTTTTCCCCCGGTGCTGGAGGGGCTGGCCTGCTCGCCGCCATGGCGGTGCCACAAGCGCGCATGGCCGAGGTGGCGGCATTGGTGTCGGCCCACCCGGGTGTGAACCACAACTACCAGCGCGAGCACGATTTCAACCTCTGGTTCGTGATGACAGGGCGCGATGCGGCTGCGGTGGAAACGGCCATGTTGACCTTGGAGCAGGCCACAGGCCTGCCCGCGCTTCGCCTTCGTCTGCAGCGCGCCTACCGCATCGATCTTGGTTTCGACCTGCGCCATGCCACGGCGCCGGTGCCCATGCGCGCCGATCGGGCCGCATGCGTATCGCCCCTCGGTGCCGGCGACTGGCGGTTGGCCCAGCAGGTGGAGGCGGGGTTGCAGCCTGTATCCAGGCCCTACGACCTCTGGGCCCAGGCCTGCGGCATGTCTGTCGACCAGGTGCTGACAACGCTGGACGCCTGGATCGAACGCGGCACGCTCAAGCGATTCGGTGTGGTGGTGCGACACCACGAGCTGGGGTTCTCGGCCAATGCCATGACGGTGTTCGACGTGCCCGACGGGTTGGTTGATACCTGCGGCGAGGCACTGGCCCGTCAGTCCGGCGTCACACTGGCCTACCGGCGCGAACGCGCGCCGCAGTGGCCCTACAACCTGTACTGCATGGTGCACGGCACCGACCGCGCAGTCGTGCATGAGGTGCTGGAAAGGGTGCGGGTTGCTGCTGGTCTGGACGACTACCGCCGTGCCGTGCTGTTTTCCACCCGCCGTTTCAAGCAGACCGGTGCTCGGCGCTTTCGCGACGTGCCCGGGTTGCCGTCCGGCGGACCGCCCCAGGAGGTGCTTCATGCTGTCGCCTGACGATGCCCGCCTGGTCAGCTTTCTGCACGGCGGTTTTCCCATTTCCGATCGACCCTTTGCCGCGGTGGGCGAACAGCTCGGCTGCAGCGAAGAGGCCGTGATCGAGCGTTTGCAGCGTCTGCTGAGCCATGGCGATCTCACCCGCTTCGGGCCCTTGTTTCAGATCGAGCGTGCCGGTGGGCGTTTTGTGCTGGCAGCCATGGCGGTGCCCGAGGAGCGGTTCACGGCCGTGACGGCCCAGCTGGATGCACTGGCTGAGGTGGCCCACAATTACAGGCGAGAATCGGCTTTCGGCAAGCGGCCAGGTGACGCTACGCCCGAGCTCAACATGTGGTTTGTGCTGGCGGTAGAGTCGATCGGACAGATGGCGCCGTTGCTCCAGCGCATCGAAGCGCTCACAGGCCTCACCGTGTACGATTTTCCCAAGGAAAAAGAGTTTTTCGTCGAGTTGCGCTTGCCGCTGCTAGGCGATGGCGCTGCGCCGGGAGGCTTGCATGTCCCTCAATGATTTTGACCGCCGGCTGATCCGTGCCACACAGGCTGGCCTGCCATTGGTACCCAGGCCGTACGAAGCGGTCGGGGCCACCCTGGGTGTCTCGGGCGAACAAGTCCGCGAGCGTTTGCAGTCCATGCTGGAGACGGGCCTGGTTCGCCGCATTGGCGCCGTGCCCAACCACTACCGGCTGGGCTTCACCGCCAACGGCATGAGTGTGTGGGACGTAAATGACGCCCTGGTGGATCAACTCGGTGCGCGCGTCGGCGACCTGCCCGGCGTCAGCCACTGTTACCGCCGCCCGCGCCGCCTGCCGGTCTGGCCCTACAACCTGTTCGCGATGCTGCACGGCCGCTCGCGAGAAGAAGTCGAACACCAGGCGCAGCACATCGCGAGCATGCTCGGCGACGCGTGCACCTCACACGACATCCTTTATTCCACCCAAATCCTGAAAAAAACAGGTCTGCGACTGAGCGCATGAACAACCCCGTCGCGCTTGTGTGCGAGCCCTTTTAAGGGGCGATGCTGGCGGCCTGGCAAAGCCAGTTCCACAGCATTCCGGATTGAAGACATCTCGCGTTCCGCACCAAGGAGAACCCCATGTTCCGTATCAGCCAATACCTGCGCGAAATCGCGCAAGCCGAAAAAACCGGCGTCTATCCAACACCAGCGCCCCGTGTTCCTCAGCAACCGGGCAAACACGTCGGGGGAGAAATGGGGAGTCCAGCCGTGGATGCCGCGGAACTGGCTGTGCCAGGCCGCCAGCATCGCACCCCTGGGGGGGTGACGGCGCACAGCGTCGGCGCAGGGGGGAGGCAGCCTCCAGGACCCGTCGTCATCTGGAACCTGATCCGACGCTGCAACCTCACTTGCAAGCATTGCTACGCACTCTCGGCCGACCACGATTACGAAGGCGAACTGTCGCGCGAAGAGGTGTTCACTGTGATGGACGACCTCAAGGCCTACCGTGTGCCGGTGCTCATTCTCTCGGGTGGCGAGCCGCTGCTGCGACCCGATATTTTTGAGATTGCCGAGCGCTCGCGCGACATGGGTTTTTACACCGGCCTGTCCACCAATGGCACCCTGATCGACGAGCCGATGGCCGACCGCATCGCTGCCATGGGCTTCAACTACGTGGGCATCAGCCTCGACGGCCTGCGCGAAACGCACGACAAGTTCCGCCGCCTCGAAGGCGCATTCGACCTCAGCCTGGCCGCTGTGCATTTGTTGCACGCACGCGGTGTCAAGGTGGGGTTGCGCTTCACCATGACGGCTTTGAATGCGCACGACCTGCCGGCCATGCTCGACCTGATGCGCACCGAGCAGGTCGACAAGTTCTATTTCTCCCACCTCAACTACGCTGGGCGCGGCAACATCCACCGCGGCAAAGACGCGCAGCACGTTGCCACCCGCGATGCGCTCGACCTGCTGTTCGAACGCGCCTGGGAGGCCGCTCAAAGCGGGCTGGACGAAGAGTATGTGACCGGCAACAACGATGCCGATGGGCCGTACCTGCTGCAATGGGTGCAGGCGCGTTTTCCGCAATGGGCGCCAGCCCTGCGCGAGCGGCTGGTGGCCTGGGGCGGCAACAGCAGCGGCGTGAACGTGGCCAACATCGACAACCTGGGCCATGTGCACCCCGACACCATGTGGTGGCATCACAAGCTGGGCGATGTGCGCGAGCGCCCCTTTTCTGAGATCTGGAGCGATCTGAGCGATCCGCTCATGGCGGGCCTCAAGGCCAAGCCCCGCAAGGTGGAAGGCCGCTGCGCCACCTGCCACCACTTCGACATTTGCGATGGCAACACCCGTGTGCGTGCCCAGCAACTCACCGGCAACCCTTGGGCCGAAGATCCCGGTTGTTACCTCACCGACGAAGAGATCGGCGCCGCGGCGGGCAGCGATGCCGGCCGCCTTGAAAACAAGCCTTTTGCACCCACGCCAAAAGTGCGAAAAGTGGTGCTGATGCGGGAAGAGGTCGGTCATGCCTGACCACACCATCGCACCCCTCTCATCGCGCGCCATGGATTGGCTCGCCGACGCCGGTCGCGCCCTGCTCGTGGCCGGTTTGTGCTGGATGGGCTTCGACATGGCCAGCGCGCAGACACCCCCTCAGACGCCCGAATCCACGGCTCGCGCCGCGGCGCTGTATACCGAACACTGCGCCGCCTGCCATGGCGCGCAGCGCACGGGTGGCATGGGTCCCGCGCTGTTGCCCGAAAGCCTCTCGCGTCTGCGGCCAGCCGAGGCGCTGCAGGTCATGACCCACGGGCGCGTGGCCACCCAGATGCCGGGCTTTGCCGACAAACTGGCCAAGGAAGATATCGCTGCCTTGGCGGCATACGTGCGCACGCCCGTGGTTCCCGCGCCCACCTGGAGCGAGGTTGACATCCGCGACTCGCGCACCTTCAACCCCGCACCCGCCAACGAGCTCGCCCAGCCGGTGTGGAGTGCCGACCCGATGAATCTGTTCGTCGTGGTGGAGGGCGGGGACCACCACGTGAGCTTGGTGGATGGCGACAAGTTCGAAGTGGTGGCCCGCTTTCCCACGCGGTTCGCATTGCATGGTGGGCCGAAGTTCACGCCAGACGGGCGCTATGTCTTTTTTGGATCGCGCGATGGCTGGATCACCAAGTACGATCTGTGGCGTTTGCGCGTGGTGGCTGAGGTGCGTGCCGGCATCAACATGCGCAATGTCGCGGTCAGCGGTGACGGCCAATGGGTGATGGCGGCCAACTATCTGCCGCACACACTCGCCCTGTTCGATGCCGATCTGAACCTGAAGCAGACCTATGCAGCTGCCACGCTCGACGGCAAGGCCACGTCGCGTGTTTCTGCGGTTTATGACGCCGAGCCGCGCCAGAGTTTTGTGGTGGCGCTCAAAGACATTCCCGAGCTCTGGGAGATCTCCTACAACCCGAAGGCTGAGCCCATTTTTGACGGTTATGTGCACGACTACAAGATGGGGGAGGGCGTCGCCAAGCCGGGCTTCCTGGGCGTGCGGCGCACGCCACTGGATCAACCGCTGGACGATTTCTTCTTTGACCAGAGCTACAGCAACGTGCTCGGTGCCACCCGCGGTGATACGGCAGGCGAGTCGAGCGACGCGAGCGCCCAGGTGGTCAACCTCGATGCGCGCCGCAAGATCGCCGACCTCCCCATTGCCGGCATGCCGCATCTGGGCTCAGGCATCACCTTTCCCTGGAACGGCAGCACCGTGTTGGCCAGCCCCAACCTCAAGGACGGGGCCATCGACGTGATCGACATGAAGAGCTGGAAACTGGTGGCCACCATTCCCACGCCAGGCCCGGGCTTCTTCATGCGCAGCCACGAAAATACGCGCTACGCCTGGACCGATTCCATGATGAGCCGCACCGCCAAAGACACGCTCACCATCATCGACAAGACCACGCTCAAACCCGTGGCCGAGGTCAAGGAGCCGGGCAAGACCCTGGCCCACATCGAATTCACCAAGGACGGCAAATACGCCTTGGCCAGCGTGTGGGAGATGGACGGTGCGCTCGTGATCTATGATGCGTCCACCTTCAAAGAGGTCAAGCGCCTGCCCATGAGCAAGCCGGTGGGCAAATACAACGTGTGGAACAAGATCTCCCGATCCGAAGGCACTTCACATTAGAAAAGTGAAGCACCCCCTGCGCCGCTTTGCGGCTCCCCCCTCTCTTGCGGCTGGGGGAAGCAGCCCCCCTGTGGCCAGCTGAACTTGTCAAAGGGCTGCTCCACGGTTGCCCAAGAATAGGCACGTGCTCCAACGGCACGTTCGCTTGCCTTGAATCCATTCCAATCCACCGTGAACTGCGCCTTGCTTCTACCGCTTCCCCTGAAATTCGCACCTGGCTCACGTCATGTCTGAGCGCTCCGAACCCCGGTTGCCCGGCGACGGTGTCATCTGGCTGCTGGTCCTGGTCGAGCTGCTCACCTTTGGCTTGCTGTTCATCTCGTTTGCTTTCGCGCGCTGGCGTGAACCCGCGCTGTTTGCACAGGGGCAGGGCGCTCTTGATCTGTCCACTGGCGCGCTGAACACCTTGCTGTTGGTGGCGGCGAGCTGGTGTGCTGCGCGCGCCGTCCATGCGTTCCGCAACAACCACGGCCGTGCCGGGACCCGGTGGCTGTACGGTGGAATGGCGGGCGCCGTGGGCTTTCTGGGGGTCAAGAGCCACGAGTTCGCCGGCAAGATCGTCGCCGGATTCGACTGGGCCGACAACAGTTTTACCGTGCTCTACACCATGCTCACGGGTTTCCACTTTCTCCATGTGCTGGTGGGCGCGTGGGTGTTTGCCGTCCTGGGGTGGAAAGCTCGCCAGGGCGCTTACGGCCCCCAACACCTCAACGGCCCTGAATCGGGCGCCGTGTTCTGGCACATGGTCGACCTGCTGTGGATGGTGCTGTTCGCCCTGGTTTATGTCATCCGCTGAAAGGCCATACCCATGAGCATCCGCCGCATCAACACCGTCGCTATCCTGCTCGCCTTGGCCACGGCGTTGAGCTGGTGGCTGGGCGAGGCCGTGGTGACCAGCGGCGGCCATTCGTTGTCCAGCGGCGCCGTGCTGGCGGTGCTTGCGCTCGCTGCCTTCAAAGGCGCACTGATCGCGCTGGACTACATGGAGCTGCGCACCGCGCCCGCGCTGTGGCGGCGTGCTGTCTTGGCCTGGATGGTCGTGATGATCGTTTTGATCGCACTCGTCACCGTCGGCTTGCGGGCTTGACGAGCAGCGCTGCGCAACGCCAGCGGCGAACGATAAACACCGTCACAACGCCGAACGGCACAAAGGCCAGCGCATGTCCTGCGCAAGCGGGCAAAGCAACCTCGGCGCCGCGCAGCACCACGCCGGCCATGGGGCGGTTGCGCCGGCGGGGAACGGCGAGATGAGCACGGCTTGAGTTCGCAATGTGGGGTTCAAGCTTGCCCACGCAAGGGCTGCAAAGTGGATCGGGGCAGCTCCGAAACACTGTCTGGTGCCTTCCTTGATCCAGGTCAATTAACTTACCCGACAAAAAAAGTAGGATACCGCCATCAACTATGGATGGAGGGCTTTCATGAGCCAAGGGCAAAGCGGGTTTACCAAACAAATGGCCCGCAATATGTTTTATGGGGGCAGTGTGTTTTTCATACTGCTGTTTGCGGCGATCATTTTCGACAGTGAGCGGCGGATTCCCGAGCGCTCCAACGCGGAGAACATCACGCCCGGTGTCATTGCGGGCAAAAAAATCTGGGAAACCCGCAATTGCATCGGCTGCCATACGCTGCTGGGCGAAGGTGCTTACTTCGCACCCGAGTTGGGCAACGTTTACAAGCGCCGTGGCCCTGACTTTATCAAGGCCTGGATGAAAGCCATGCCCACCGGGGCGCCGCACCGTCGGCAAATGCCCCAGTTCAACCTGACCGATGAGCAGCTGGACAACGTGGTCGAGTTCCTGAAATGGACCGGCGAGATCAACACCGAAAACTGGCCACCGAACATCGAAGGCTGATCGGAGAACACCATGACCATCACCACACTCAAATACCAGAGCCAATCGGTCTCCAAGAACTACTTCATCGCTGCGATGGTGTTGTTTGCTGCGCAGATCATTTTTGGCATCACGCTCGGCCTGCAATACGTGATCGGGGATCTGTTCTTCCCCTACATCCCCTTCAATGTGGCCCGCATGGTCCACACCAACCTGCTCATCGTCTGGCTGCTGTTCGGCTTCCAGGGCGCGGCCTACTACATGGTGCCGGAAGAGTCGGAAACCGAGCTCTATTCCACCAAGTTGGCCAAGCTGCTGTTCTGGGTCTTCCTGGTCGCCGGTGGCCTGACCATCGTGGGTTACCTCACGGTGCCCTACGCCAAGCTGGCCGAACTCACCGGCAACGACATGCTGCAAACCATGGGGCGCGAGTTCCTGGAGCAGCCGTTGCCGACCAAAGTCGGTATCGTCATTGTGATGCTGGGCTTTCTGTTCAACATCAGCATGACCGTGCTCAAGGGACGCAAGACCGCCATCTCCATGGTGCTGCTCATCGGCCTCTGGGGCCTGGCGCTGATGTTCCTGTTCAGTTTTGTGAATCCGCACAACTTGGTGCGCGACAAAATGTACTGGTGGTTTGTGGTTCACCTTTGGGTGGAAGGAACCTGGGAACTGATCCTGGGTGCGTTGCTGGCCTACGTCTTGGTCAAGACCACCGGCGTTGACCGTGAAGTGATCGACAAGTGGCTCTACGTGATCATTGCCTTCGCGCTGATGAGCGGCATTTTGGGCACAGGTCACCACTTCTTCTTCATTGGTATGCCGGGTTACTGGCTCTGGATCGGCAGTGTGTTCAGCGCACTGGAGCCGCTGCCCTTCTTCATGATGACGGTGTTCGCTTTCAACATGGTGCAGCGCCGCCGCCGCGACCACCCCAACCAGGCCGCTGTGTTGTGGGCTGTGGGCTGCGCCGTGATGGGCTTCCTGGGTGCTGGTCTGTGGGGCTTTCTGCACACGCTCAGCGCGGTCAACTATTACACCCACGGCTCGCAGCTGACTGCCGCACACGGCCACCTCGCTTTCTACGGTGCCTATGTGCTGGTGGTGATCACCTTGATCAGTTACGCCATGCCCACGCTGCGCGGACGCATCGCGAACAGCCCAAGAGCACAGGCCTATGAAATGTGGAGCTTCTGGATCATGACCATCGGAATGGCCGTGATGGTGTTGGCCCTGACCGGTGCCGGCATCCTGCAAGTTTGGCTGCAACGCATGCCCACCGACGGGACCGCCATGGGATTCATGGCCACGCAAGACCAATTGGCCTACTTCTACTGGGTGCGCATTGTGGGTGGCGTGATCTTCCTGATCGGCCAGTTCACGTATTTCGCCAGCTTCTTCATCGGTGGAGAACATGTGTTGAAGGACGATGTTGAGGCCCCTCGCGTGGGTGGTGGTGGCATGTTGCGCGGCCAGCCTGCACAGCGGGCCTGAAAATGAAGCACCCCTGCGCCGCCTTCGGCGTCGCCCCCTCCTGGGGGCGATGCCAGCCGACAGGCCAAGCCAGATCGGCGGCTTCCTCGGGGGGACCGCTTCTGGCGTCTCGGGGACGAGCGCGCATCAATTGACGGACGATGGTGTCAAACATGGACCACACTGAGCAAAGGCAACTGGCGCAAGCCGCCGTGCCCTTCTACGCCGAGCAGGCCGGTGAAACCACGCTCTTTGAGCACGCGTTTCGCCAGCGACTGCCGGTGCTGATCAAAGGGCCGACGGGTTGCGGCAAGACCCGTTTTGTGGAGCACATGGCCGCCCGCCTGGGACGTCCGCTCATCACGGTGAGCTGCCATGACGATCTGAGTGCGGCCGACCTGGTGGGCCGCCATTTGATTGGTGGGCAAGGCACGGTCTGGGCCGATGGCCCTCTGGCTCGCGCGGTGCGTACGGGCGCGATCTGCTACCTCGACGAGGTGGTCGAAGCGCGCAAGGACACCACGGTGGTTTTGCACCCCTTGGCTGACGATCGGCGCGTCTTGCCGATTGAGCGCACTGGCGAACAGCTGGTGGCACCCCCGGGTTTCATGCTGGTCATCAGCTACAACCCTGGCTACCAGAACCTGCTGAAGAGTCTCAAGCCCAGCACGCGTCAACGTTTCATCGCGCTGACCTTCGGTTACCCCAATGCCCAGGTGGAGCAGGGGATCATCGAGCAGGAAGCGGGCGTGGACGCCTCGTTGGCTTCTCGCCTGGTGCAGTTGGCCACGGCCTTGCGCCGTTTGACCGACCACGACCTGGAAGAAACCGTCAGCACCCGTTTGCTGGTGATGGCCGCTCGCCTGGTGGCCAGCGGTCTGCCGCTGGCCGTGGCTTGCCGTGCCGCCATCGTGGACGCCTTGACCGACGACGCTGAAACAGCTGCCGCTTTGGATGAAGTGGTGTCCGCCGTCATCGGATGATCGAATGAACCGTCTCTCTGCTTCACGTCGAGTCTTCCCCCTTTCAAGGGGGGGCCGCTGCAGTGGCTTGGCAAATCCAGTTCCACGGTGCGCACCGGAAGGTGTTTTCTCCATGCGCCTGGGCCTTCACACGCTTGGCGTCGATTCACGTTAACGTTTTGCAGCGGCGGCGCTGCCATCTCCTCAGTCACTTCATCATGCAACGCCGCCGTCTTTTCTTTCAGTTGGGCTTTTTCGCCCTGTTTTTGCTGGCCCCCGCGCTGAACCTGCTGCGCTTCGATCTCAACGAAGCCCAGCTCTGGTTTCTGGGCCAGCGATGGTCGCTGGGCATTGATGCCTTCAGGGCCGGCGAGATCACCGCCCAACAAGTGGCTGTTCAAATATTTCTGCGGGCATTCTTGCCGGGCATTGCCGTGGTGGTTGCCTTTCTCGCGGTGGCTTATCGGTACGGGCGTTTGTATTGCGGCTGGCTGTGTCCGCACTTCACGCTGGTCGAAACCCTCAACAACGCCTTGCACCGCGCCAGCGGCAAATTGAGCTTCTGGGACAAGCACCGCACCGCACGCGCCAATGTCAAGCCCTCTGCGCGCTGGTGGCCGGTGTTTGGCACGCTGTGCCTGGGCTTCGGCTTTGTCTGGGCCATCACTTTGTTGACCTATCTGCTTCCGCCTGCCGAAATCTGGACCAATCTGATGGCCGGTGCGCTGACCCCCAACCAGGCGCGGTTTCTCGCCATTGGCACGGCGGTTTTCACACTCGAATTCGCCTTTGCCCGCCATCTGTTTTGTCGGTTCGGCTGTGCCGTCGGCCTGTTTCAGAGCCTGGCTTGGATGGCCAATCCCAAGGGCATGGTGGTGGCTTTTGACCGTGACCATGCCCGCGATTGCCGCAGTTGCAGCACCGCGGTTCACCCGGACGGGTCGGCCTGCGACGACGGTTGCCCGATGCGCCTGAACCCGCGCAACATCAAGCGCATGATGTTTTCCTGCGTGCAGTGTGGCCAGTGCCTTGACTCCTGCGAGGAAACGCAGGAAGCCAAAGGCCGCGAGCCCTTGCTGGAATGGAAGGTCGGGGCCGATGCGGTGCGCGAAACCCTGCGGCAACGCAAAGCCGAGCTGGCAGCCGAGACGGCAACAACGCAGAAAGCGGGTGTCTGATGGAAGAATGGGTGGGTGCCCAATGGCACCGCTTCATCAACAAGGCTGCGAGCCGCCAGCATCCGCAAGCCGCCGTGCATCTACCCGAGATGCAGCGGGCGATCGGCATGTTGTTTCGTGCCGGTGGCGGGGGGCACGCGGTGCGCGTGGCGCCGGCCACCGATGTGCGAAGCGGCGGGCCCCGCGGCTGGCTGGAACGCATCGCTGGCAGTGGTACCCACGCAGCCACGGGCCGCCTGGAACCCGAAGCATTGTCCTTGCCGTCAACGGTGGCCGTGTTCGATGACGCGGCACTCAACCGCGCACTCTATGTGTGGCTGGCCGCTATGGCGGCCATGATCGAACCAACCGGCGACTGGGTCGCCGACAACCTGCGCGCCACAGCCGCTGTGTTGCAGCGCTTTCCGGGGTTGGCCCGACGCTATGCGGATGTGCTGGCCGCACAACGGGCGCTGCGGCCCAGCCTGGGTCAACTGAAGGGTCGGGCGGCGCAGGCTGAGGCCCTGGTGCAGGGTGCCTTGGCCACTGATCCGGCGGTGAGCGAAGAGGAGGCGCGCGCGGGCGTGGCCCCTCACGAAGTCGCGCCAGTCTGGTTGTGGCTGGATGCGGGCATGGGTCCAGAGGCTGCAACGTCACGCGCCGACCCCGCACAGCCCAACGGCGATGCGCGCAAGCCCACGGCCAGCGATGCGCGCCGCCGCCGAGCCCAGGCGGTGAGCGACGACCGAGACAAGGCGCCGCTGATGATGTTTTTCCGCGCCGAGTCGGTCTTGTCGTGGGGTGAATTCATCAAAGTCAATCGCGCCACCGACGACGACCCCGATGAAAACGCCAGCAACGTGGCCAACGACATGGACGTCTTGGCCATTGCGCCCGATGGCCAGACCGCAGCCTCGCGCGTGAAATTTGATCTGGACTTGCCCAGTGCGGCGGCAGACGACCAGCCGCTGGGCCTGGGTCAGCGTTTTCCTGAGTGGGATTTCAGACGCAATGCTTTGCTGCCCGAGCACTGTGCGTTGCAAACCTTTGTGGCCAAGCCCACAGAATCCTATGCACCGCCTGCGGCCCTGAGAGCCACCGCCAAGCGCGTGCGCCGACGGCTGGAAGTCTTGCGTGCCGGTACCGGGCGGGCGAGGGGCCAGTCGGAAGGCGATGACATCGATCTGGACGCCTGGGTGCGCCACCAGGTGGATGCGGCCTGCAGCCCGAGCAGCGAGGCCCCTGCGGTGTTCACGCGCCGTGTACGCACCGAGCGCAGCCTGGCCACCTTGTTGCTGGCCGATTTGTCGCTTTCCACCGATGCCTACGCGACCCAGACGGCCCGCGTGATCGACGTGATCCGCGATGCGCTCTATGTGTTTGGTGAGGCCTTGGCCGCCAGTGGCGATCCCTTCGAGATGTTGGGGTTTTCGTCGGTGCGGCGGCACAACGTGCGCATCCAGCATCTCAAAGGCTTTGACGAGCCGTGGAATGCGGGCAGCCGCGACCGCGTGGGGGCGATCAAACCGGGCTACTACACCCGCATGGGCGCTGCCATCCGTCTGGCCACCGAGCGGTTGGGCCAGCGGCCCGAGCGGCAGCGGCTGATGTTGATCCTGACCGACGGCAAGCCCAACGACCTGGATATCTACGAAGGGCGTTACGGCCTGGAAGACACCCGCCACGCCGTGCAGGCTGCGCGGGCCGCTGGCCTGATCCCTTTTTGCATCACCATCGACGAGTCTGCCCACGATTACCTGCCCATGCTGTTTGGCCAGCAAGGCTACGCGCTGGTGCACCGGCCGCAGGATCTGGTGGGGCGCCTGGCCACGGTCTATACCCGCTTTATGCGCCAAAGCGGGTCTTGACGCAGGTTCTTCAGGCGGGGTAAGCGGGTACAGTCGTGCTTTCGCACTTGTTGTCCCCTGGCCGCGTCTCAAAGCCCTGGGCAAAACCCTCACGACCGTTCCCGCCCCTCATTTATGGACCTCGATCAGTTCGACTTGCCCCGTTATCTCTCCATGCTGCCGTTGTTTCACGACATGGACCCTGCAGAATTGCAGCGATTGACCCAGGGTTGCAAGCTCAGGCGACTTGGGCGGGGTGACCCGGTTTTCCACATCGGCGAACCTTGCAATGAATTCCATGTGACGGTGACTGGGCAGGTCAAGCTGTTTGCGATCTCACCCGCCGGACAGGAAAAGATCATCGAAATTGTGGGGCCGGGCAACAGCTTCGGTGAGGCGCTCATGTTCACGAACAGGCCGTACTTCATCAATGCGCAGGCACTGACAGACACCGTGGTGCTCAGCGTGGCCAAGGCGACGTTGCTGGAAGAAATTGGCCGCGACACCCGGTTTTGCATGCGGATGCTGGCCGGTCTGTCCCGCCGTTTGCATGGCTTGGTCAGCGATGTGCAGGCTTATGCCTTGCACAGTGGGGTTGAGCGGGTGATTGGTTACCTCATGCGAGACCTGCCGGACGATGTGAAGTCGGGGACCGATGGCGCTGGTGATGCGGCAGAACGGCCTCAGCGGGTGGTTCTCCCCGTCAGCAAGGCGGCGATTGCGTCGCGTTTGTCGATGACGCCCGAGTACTTCTCGCGCGTCTTGCATGAGCTGGAAGCCAAGGGCCTGATCGAGATGGACAAGCGGGAGATCCGCATTCCCGACCCCCAACGCCTGATTCGCTTTCCCCTGGCGTGAGGGGCACCGAAGCGGTTCTTGTCCGAGCCGTACACTTCCCAGCATGTTGATTCTTGGATTTGAATCGTCTTGTGACGAAACCGGCGTTGCCCTGGTCGATGCCAGCGGCACCGCGACGCCCCGTCTGCTCGGTCACGCGCTGCACAGTCAGATTGAAATGCACCAGGCTTACGGTGGTGTGGTGCCCGAGCTGGCCAGCCGCGACCACATTCGCCGCGTCTTGCCCCTCACCGAATCGGTGATGCAACAGGCGGCATTGCCTTTGAGCGCCGTGGATGCCATTGCCTACACGCGTGGACCAGGCCTGGCGGGTGCCTTGCTGGTGGGTTCCGGTGTCGCTTGCGCCATGGCGATGGCGCTGGACAAACCGGCCATGGGTGTGCACCACCTCGAAGGCCATTTGCTGTCGCCTTTTCTGAGCGCCGATCCGCCCGAATTTCCGTTTGTGGCCCTGCTGGTGTCGGGCGGCCACACCCAGTTGATGCGGGTTGACGGGGTAGGGCGCTACACCTTGCTGGGGGAAACCATTGACGACGCTGCAGGGGAGGCGTTCGACAAGTCAGCCAAGTTGCTGGGCCTGGGGTATCCCGGCGGACCGGCATTGTCCAAACTGGCCCACGAGGGCGATGCCACGGCCTACAAGTTTCCGCGACCTTTGCTGCACAGCGGCGACCTCGATTTTTCCTTTGCCGGCTTGAAAACGGCGGTGCTGACCCAGGTCAAGCGCCTGGCCCATGCGCGCCCTGAGGGGCCGGCCACACCACAACTGGCGGCGCAGCTCGACAGGGTCCAAAAAGCCGATGTGGCCGCCAGCGCCCAAGCCGCCATCGTGGACGTATTGATCAAGAAGTCCGTAACGGCCGTGAAACAATCTGGCCTGAAACGCTTGGTGGTGGCCGGGGGGGTGGGGGCCAATGACTTGTTGCGTGAGCAGCTCAACGCCGAATGCGCGCGGCGGGGCTGGCGGGTGCATTACCCCGAGCTTCATTTGTGCACCGACAACGGCGCCATGATTGCGCTGGCCGCTGGGCTGCGGTCTCAAGCGGGTTTGCTGAAGCCTGAGTCCGGTGAGGCGGCCTACCGGTTTGATGTGTTGCCGCGCTGGCCCTTGTCGGCGTTGTCGGATGGGGTGGGCTTGAGCTGATTCCCGGGCGCCGTGTCAGTCGCCGCGCCAAGTTCGCCTTTGGGCATTTTTAATTATGAATTACAGTACTGCTCTGTCGCTGGCGTGACAAAGCCGGTGAAGCTGGCGCGTCCTCGCCATCCCCTTGAACCCGAGACCTTTTTCACATGCCTTTTTCCTATCTGAACCGCCGCGCCGCACTGATCGGCTGTCTGCTGGGTGCCAGCCTCTTTTCCCAGGCCTTTGCGCAAACGTCGCCCACGGGCGCGCCCATCCGGATCGGCATGATCGAGGGCCTGTCGGGCCCCTTCGCCAACACCGGCGAAGCCGTTTACCGCAACCTGGTCTGGGCCACTGAGCGGGTCAATGCCCGAGGTGGCGTGAAATGGCCAGGCGGAAACCGCCCACTGCTCATTGAGCGCTTCGACAGCAAAGGACAGACCGAAGAGGCCCTGTCCAGCCTGCGCTCCGCCGTGGACCAGGGCATCCGGATCGTTACCCAGGGGAATTCGTCGGCTGCTGCCGCAGGGCTGATCGACGCCATTGGCAAGCACAACGAGCGCGATCCGGCGCGCAGCGTGGTGTATTTGAACTATTCGGCTGTCGATCCGTCGCTCACCAACGAAAAGTGCAGCTTCTGGCATTTTCGTTTTGATGCCCATGCCGACATGCGCATGACCGCTCTCATGAGCGTGTTGCGCGAGGACAAGGCACTGAAAAACGTGTACCTGATCGGTCAGGACTACAGCTTTGGCCAGGGCGTGTTGCGCGAGGCCAAGCGCCAGCTGAATGAAAAACGGCCCGACGTGACCATCGTGGGCGAAGAGCTGCATCCCGTGGCACGGGTGAAAGACTTTTTGCCCTACGCCGCCAAAATCAAGGCCAGCGGCGCACAAGCTGTGCTGACCGGCAACTGGGGCAACGACCTGACGCTGCTGGTCAAGGCAGCACGTGAAGTGGGTTTTGAAGGGACCTTCTACACGTTCTATGGCAATGCGTTGGGTGCACCGGCCGCCATCGGCGAAGCCGGCATTGGCAAGGTGATCGCCGTGGCCGACTGGTTCCCCAACACGCCTGGTACAGCGTCCGCCGCGTTCTACCAGTCGTTTCGCCAGCGCTTTCCCAAGCCCGAGGACGACTATGTGCACATGCGCATGCAGCTCATGATCGAAGCGCTGGCGCAGGCTATCGAACGTGCCGGTTCGCTGGAGGCGGGTCGGATTGCGTCCGAGCTGGAAACAGCCGAGGTCACCCTGGCAGGGCAGAAGGCGCGCATGAGGCCGGGCGACCACCAGTTGCAACAAGCGCTCGCGGTGGCCGTGATGGACCGCCAAGGCGCCCCGGGTACCCCGTTTGATGTCGAAGGCTCGGGCTTTGGTTTTCGGGTGGTGCGCCAGCTGAGCGCCCAGCAGGCAGAACTGCCGCACACCTGCAATATGCAGCGACCCTGACGCTTCCATCGTACCGGCGCGAGTGGCCACCTTGACGCAAGCCAGATATTGACGAAGGAGAGTTGAATGCGACAGGTCATTGAGAAGCTGGAAGAATCACGCATCCGAGAAGTGGCCAACGAAGGTCTGGGTCGCGAAGGCGTGCTGAAATTCTGGTTCGGCGAGAGCGACGAAGTTACCCCGGCTTTTGTGCGAGAGGCCGCCATGGCTTCCCTGCAGGCTGGCGAAACCTTTTACGCCCACAACCTTGGGCTGCCGGAGCTGCGCGAAGCCCTTGCCGTTTACACCGACGCCCTGCACCCCGGTCGCGGCGCACCCCACTGGCAGCCCAGACTCGCGGTCACCTCGGGTGGGGTCAACGGCTTGATGCTCGCGTCCCAGGCCTTGCTCGATGCGGGCGATGAAGCGGTCGCGATCACGCCAGTCTGGCCCAATCTGCTGGCCCAGCCCCGCATCATGGGTGCGCGTCTGCGCTGTGTCCCGCTCAAGGTGCAGGAGAAGGGCGCCCGGGCGGGAGCCTGGGTGCTGGACATGGATGCCTTGCTGACCGCCATCACGCCGACGACCAAGCTGCTGATCCTCAATGCCCCCAACAACCCGACCGGCTGGACGCTCGACCGCGCCCAGCAGGCCACCATCCTTGAGCACTGCCGTCACACCGGCACCTGGATACTGGCCGACGAGGTGTACGAGCGCCTCTATTTCGCTGGTGATACCGCCAATGGTGCCGCCAGCAGTTTTCTGGACGTGGCCGAGCCCGAAGACCGGTTGATCGTGGCGCACAGCTTT
This sequence comes from Hydrogenophaga sp. PAMC20947, assembly GCF_004795855.1. NCBI lineage: Bacteria > Pseudomonadati > Pseudomonadota > Betaproteobacteria > Burkholderiales > Comamonadaceae > Hydrogenophaga > Hydrogenophaga sp. PAMC20947. The sequence continues at coordinate 2,094,163 of NZ_CP039252.1, read as the reverse complement.
TCCAAGAGCTTTCTGATGACAGGCTGGCGTCTGGGGTGGCTCGTATTGCCTGCCATGCTCACCCCGACCATGGGGAAATTGATCGAGTTCAACACGTCTTGCGCCCCCGTGTTTGTCCAGCGTGCCGCACAGGCCGCCTTGAAGCGGGGTGATGAGATCACCCCTGCGCTTGTGAACCACCTCCGGGTGTGCCGCGACACCCTGGTCCCCTTGTTGTTGGCCATTCCAGGCGTGACCCTGGCCGAACCCAAGGGCGGCATGTACGCCTTCTTCCGTCTGGAAGGACACCCTGATTGCCTGGACACGGCCAAGCGCCTCGTGCGTGAAGCCGGGCTGGGACTGGCCCCGGGCAGCGCGTTTGGCCAGGAAGCGTCGGGCTGGTTGCGCTGGTGCTTTGCCAGTCTTGACCCTGCGCGGCTCGTGCAGGGCGCTGAACGGCTGCGCCAATGGCTGGACCAGCAGCCCTGAACCGCAGCTGGGCTATAATTTGAGGTTGCCGTTGTTTTCAATGGCAATTCACGCCCGTTGCGGCGCCAGGTTTCCGGCATTCCGGGGCTTGCAGGCTGCGACGGGTCGCTTGTTATAGAAGGAAATTTCCATGATCGCCAAAGACATCAAAGCCGCCGTCGTTGCGGACAATGCCCGTGCCGCCAATGACACCGGTAGCCCGGAAGTGCAGGTCGCTATCCTGACCGCACGCATCAACGAACTGACCCCCCACTTCAAGACCCACGCCAAAGACCACCATGGTCGCCGTGGTCTGTTGCGCATGGTGAGCCGTCGCCGCAAGCTGCTGGACTACCTCAAGTCCAAAGATGCTGAGCGTTACCTCGCCCTGATCCAGAAACAGGGTCTGCGCAAGTAATTTTGACCAGGTTCTGATACGGAAATCGCCTGAGTTGGTTCGCTGGCTCGGGCGTTTTTTGTTTGCAGATGCTGGTTCTTTTGATCCCGGCGCAGCGGCAACAGAGCGAAGCTGTGTCATTCCAACGGTGTTGCATGCGTGGCGCAAGGCCGCAAGACCGCTGGAATGGCATCGTGTTCTGGGTTGTGATCGCCGGGTTTTGTGCAGATTGTCTGCACGCCATGTCACCCCTGTGTGGGTGGCGCCAAGGAGCAAACCATGAGCATGTTCAATAAAGTCACCAAGACCTTTCAGTGGGGCCCGCACACGGTCACCATGGAAACCGGCGAAATCGCCCGTCAAGCCTCCGGCGCTGTGCTGGTCAACATCGATGACACCGTGGTGCTGGCCACTGTGGTCGCCAAGACCGATGCCAAGGCCGGTCAAGATTTCTTCCCGCTGACCGTGGATTACACGGAAAAGACCTACGCCGCCGGCAAGATCCCCGGCAGCTTCTTCAAGCGCGAAGGCCGCCCCAGCGAACTCGAAACGCTGACCTGCCGCCTGATCGATCGCCCGATTCGCCCCCTGTTCCCCGAAGGCTTCTACAACGAAGTCCAGGTCATCGTGCACGTGGTCAGTCTGAACCCTGAAGTGCAGGCCGACATCGCGGCGTTGATCGCCACCTCCGCCGCTCTGTCCATCAGCGGGATCCCGTTCAACGGCCCCATCGGCGCTGCGCGCGTGGGCTATGTGAATGGCGAATATGTCCTGAACCCAGGCCAGACCCAGCTCAAAGACAGCCAGCTCGACCTCGTCGTCGCCGGTACCGAAGCCGCAGTGTTGATGGTGGAGTCCGAAGCCCAGCAGCTGAGCGAAGAAATCATGCTCGGCGCCGTGGTGTTCGGCCATGAGCAAGGCAACATCGCTATCGCCGCGATCAATGAGCTGGTGCGTGACGCTGGCAAGCCGGCCTGGGATTGGCAGCCACCTGCCAAGGATGAGCCCCTGATCGCCAAGATCGACGGCCTGGCCAAGGCCAAGCTGGAAGCCGCCTACCAGATCCGCAACAAGCAAGCCCGTACGCAAGCCTGCCGCACGGCTTACGCCGAAGTGATGGCGGCGTTGAAGGCCGAAGGTGCCGCATTCGACAGCGTAGCGATCGAATCGCTGCTGTTTGAAATCGAAGCCAAGATTGTGCGTGGTCAGATTCTGGCCGGTGAGCCCCGCATCGACGGTCGCGACACCCGCACCGTGCGCGCCATCGAAATCCGCAACAGCGTGCTGCCCCGTACCCACGGTTCGGCCCTGTTCACCCGCGGTGAAACACAGGCGCTTGTGGTTGCCACGCTGGGTACCGACCGCGATGCCCAGCGCATCGATGCATTGGCCGGCGAGTACGAAGACCGCTTCATGCTGCACTACAACATGCCTCCCTTCGCCACAGGCGAAGCGGGCCGTTTTGGCTCACCCAAGCGCCGCGAAATCGGCCACGGCCGCCTGGCCAAGCGGGCGCTGATCGCCGTGCTGCCAAGCAAGGAAGACTTCCCGTACACCATGCGCGTGGTGTCGGAAATCACCGAATCCAACGGTTCGTCGTCGATGGCTTCTGTCTGCGGTGGCTGCCTGGCTTTGATGGACGCAGGTGTGCCCATGAAAGCCCACGTGGCCGGTATCGCCATGGGCCTGATCAAGGATGGCAACCGCTTCGCCGTGTTGACCGACATCCTGGGTGACGAAGATCACCTGGGTGACATGGACTTCAAGGTCGCCGGTACCACCAACGGTATCTCCGCCTTGCAGATGGACATCAAGATCCAGGGCATCACCAAAGAGATCATGCAGGTTGCACTGGCGCAAGCCAAAGAAGCCCGCATGCACATCCTGGGCAAGATGCAGGAAGCCATGGGCGAAGCCAAGACCGAAGTGTCCGACTTTGCACCCAAGTTGTTCACGATGAAGATCAACCCCGAGAAGATCCGTGACGTGATCGGCAAGGGCGGCTCCGTGATCCGTGCGCTGACCGAAGAAACTGGCTGCCAGATCAACATCGACGAAGACGGCACCATCACCATCGCAGCGACCGAAGCCTCCAAGGCCGAAGAAGCCAAGCGCCGCATCGAGCAGATCACCGCCGAAGTGGAAATTGGCAAGGTTTACGAAGGCCCGATCACGAAGATCCTGGACTTCGGTGCCCTGGTCAACTTGCTGCCCGGTAAAGACGGCCTGCTGCACATCAGCCAGATCGCTCATGAGCGGGTGGAAAAAGTGACCGACTACCTGACCGAAGGCCAGATTGTCAAAGTCAAAGTGCTCGAGACCGACGAAAAGGGCCGCGTCAAGCTGTCCATGAAGGCTTTGATCGACCGCAACAGCGCCGAGCAACCACAGCAGCAACCACAGTCGTGATTGCGGAGGACTGATATGACCCAGATGCAAGCCGTAGAAATCAGCGCCTTTGGTGCACCCGAGGTACTGGTGTTGTGCGAGCGACCCCGGCCTGTTGCGGGTGCGGGAGAAGTGCTGATCCGCGTGCGTGCATCTGGCGTCAATCGGCCCGATGTCCTGCAACGCAGCGGCGCTTATCCGCCGCCGCCCGGTGCCTCCGATCTGCCGGGGCTTGAAGTCTCTGGCGTGATCGAAGCCGGCGATGTCGAGGCCATGGCCTCGGCGGGCTTCAAGGTCGGTGACCGCGTGTGTGCGCTGGTGGCCGGCGGGGGCTATGCCCAATTCGCCGTCGCACCTGTTGAGCAGTGTCTGCCGGTGCCCGATGGACTGGACGATGTGGCTGCGGCCTCATTGCCCGAAACTTTTTTTACCGTCTGGAGCAATGTGTTTGACCGAGCCCGCTTGCAGGCTGGTGAAACGCTGTTGATTCAGGGGGGGACCAGCGGAATCGGCGTAACCGCCATTCAACTGGCCAAGGCGTTCGGCGCTACCGTGATCACCACGGCAGGCAGTGACGAGAAGTGTGCGGCCTGTCTGCAGCTCGGAGCCGACCACGCCATCAACTACAAAACGCAAGACTTTGCGGCCGAGGTGATGAAGCTCACGTCTGGTCGTGGCGTCGACGTTGTCCTCGACATGGTGGCCGGCAGCTATGTGGCGCGCGAAGTCGAGTGCATGGCGGAAGACGGTCGTATCGTCATCATCGCCGTACAAGGCGGTGTGAAAGCCGAGCTCAATGCGGGCCTGGTATTGCGTCGCCGTCTGGTGATCACCGGTTCCACGTTGCGTCCCCGGCCGGTAGCCTTCAAGGCGGCCATCGCGAAAAGCCTGGGCGAACGGGTGTGGCCGTTGCTGTCGCAGGGGTTGATCAAACCCGTTATTTACCGCGAATTTGAAGCATCGCGTGCGGCCGAGGCCCACGCCTTGATGGAGTCCAATCAGCACATCGGCAAGATTGTGCTCACCTGGGCTTGAATGCTCCGGAGAAATCCATGACAAAACTGATCGCAGGCAATTGGAAAATGAACGGCTCGCTGGCCGCCAACCAGGCATTGGTGCAAGCCATGCTGGAGGGTTTGCAGGGAATCGAGCCCAAAGCCGAAATGGCGCTGTGCGCGCCATCCTTGTACCTCGCACAGATGCAAAGTCTGCTCACGGGCAGCGCCATCGCCTGGGGCGCTCAAGACGTGTCGGCCCAGGAGCAGGGCGCTTTCACGGGTGAAATCAGCGCAGCGATGTTGAAAGACTTCGCTTGCCGCTACGCTATCGTGGGGCACTCCGAGCGCCGCCAGTACCACGCCGAGTCCGATGCAGCTGTTGCCAGCAAGGCCCAGCGTGCGTTGGCCGCGGGCGTTACCCCGATCGTTTGCGTGGGTGAAACCCTGGCTGAGCGCGACGCGAATCAAACCGAAGCCGTGGTCAAGCGCCAGTTGGCCGCCGTGATCCACGCCGTGGCCCATTGCACCAGCGAAATCGTGGTGGCCTATGAGCCTGTCTGGGCGATTGGCACCGGCAAGACGGCGACCCCGGAGATGGCTCAAGCCGTGCATGCCGTGCTGCGCAAGCAGATCTCAGCAGCCACGCAACACCCAGAGCGGGTGAAGATTCTTTATGGCGGCAGCATGAATGCGGCCAATGCCGCCAGCTTGCTGGCGCAGCCAGACATCGATGGCGGTTTGATCGGCGGTGCGTCGCTCAAGGCAGCCGATTTCCTTCAAATTGTGGCCGCCGCTCAGCTCTGAGCCCGGCAGCCTTGTTCCTTACCGGAGTATTTCCATGCACGCTTTGTTGAATATCCTGCAAGTTGTCCAGATCCTCGCCGCTGTCTTCATGGTAGGCCTCATCCTGATGCAGCATGGCAAGGGTGCCGATGCGGGCGCCGCTTTTGGTGGGGGCGCAGGCTCTGCAAGCCTGTTTGGTGCTTCAGGGGGTGCCAACTTCCTGTCGCGCACCACGGGGGTGCTGGCAGGCCTCTTTTTGGCCACCACACTGGGGCTGGCCTATTTCGGTAATCTGCGCCCTACCGCCGCAACAGGCAGCGTGCTTGAGGGCGTGGTCGTGCCAGTAGCGCCCCTGACGCCAGCTGAGCAGATCCCGGGTTCCGCCGAGGCGCCTGCCGCAGCGCCGGTTGCCGCCGATGCTGTCCCATCGGTCCCGGCCGATGTGCCCGCCGCAGGTGAGGCCCAGATTCCTTCCAAATAAGTTTGCGACCGAACGAGCCGGCATGACGCCGGGCCTTCGTTCTGGCGCGTTGCAAGCAGGGCCTGTCTTGTGCATTTGCACCAAAAAATGCAGGGCTGGCCCAGAAACGGGTGTGATTCAGGGTAAACTCTATGGGTTGTCGGGATGGTTCGCAGCAGTCCTCGCGGATCCGACAATGTAGACCCAGCCGACGTGGTGAAATTGGTAGACACGCTATCTTGAGGGGGTAGTGGCGAAAGCTGTGCGAGTTCGAGTCTCGCCGTCGGCACCAAACATTGGCAATCATGGCGCAAGGCCATGCCAACGGATACATCAAAATGAGTCTCGAGCAATACCTTCCCGTCCTTTTGTTTATTGTGGTGGGTCTTGCTGTCGGGGTCATACCCCAGGCCTTGGGTTACATCCTTGGCCCCAACCGGCCCGATCCGGAAAAAAATTCCCCTTACGAGTGCGGCTTCGAGGCTTTCGAAGACGCGCGCATGAAGTTCGATGTCCGCTACTACCTGGTGGCCATTCTCTTCATTTTGTTTGATCTCGAGATCGCGTTCCTGATTCCCTGGGCGGTGGCGTTTGCCGATATCGGCTCTACGGGCTTTGTCACGGGCGTGGTGTTCTTGGTTGATCTGTTGGTGGGTTTTGTGTACGCGTGGAAAATTGGCGCCCTGGATTGGGAATGAAGCGTCTGCTGGCGCAATGGAGCACACATGATTGAAGGCGTATTCAAAGAAGGCTTCATGACGACGAGTTATGACTCGGTCGTGAACTGGGCCAAAACGGGTTCGTTGTGGCCCATGACCTTTGGCTTGGCCTGCTGCGCTGTTGAAATGATGCACGCGGCTGCGGCGCGTTACGACATCGGCCGTTTTGGCGCCGAGGTGTTTCGGGCCAGTCCGAGGCAATCGGATTTGATGATTGTGGCGGGTACGTTGTGCAACAAGATGGCGCCAGCCTTGCGCAAGGTGTACGACCAGATGGCTGAGCCACGTTGGGTTATCTCCATGGGATCCTGCGCCAATGGCGGTGGTTATTACCATTACAGCTATTCTGTGGTGCGGGGTTGTGATCGCATCGTGCCCGTGGACGTGTATGTGCCGGGTTGCCCGCCGACCGCTGAAGCCCTGATCTACGGGATCATCCAGCTGCAGCAAAAGATTCGCCGCACCAACACCATTGCACGCGCCTGAGCGCGGGCTTTGCCAGATACCGGAAAGATCACGGCCCATGACCGAAAACGCCACCACTTACGCGCCCAGTCTGCAGGCGCTCCAAGCGACCCTCAAAGGATTGCTGGGCGACCAAGTGCGTTCGCTGGACATCGTGCGGGACGAGCTCACCTTGGTTGTTGGTTCGTCCGACTACCTGGGTGTGATGCAAACCCTGCGCGACGCCCCTGAAGCCCGGTTCGAGCAAATGCTCGACCTGTGTGGCATCGATTACCAGGATTACGGTGACGGTCGCTGGGAAGGTCCTCGTTTTGCGGCTGTGGTGCACCTGTTGTCCGTGAGCAAGAACCACCGCCTCCGCGTGCGGGTCTTTTGCCCGGAAGACGATTTTCCCGTGCTCGCCTCGATCACTGCGTTGTGGAGCTCGGCCAACTGGTATGAGCGCGAAGCTTTCGACTTGTATGGCATCGTCTTCGAAGGTCACAACGACCTGCGCCGCATCCTCACAGACTACGGCTTCATCGGTCACCCGTTCCGCAAGGACTTCCCGCTGTCCGGGCATGTGGAGATGCGCTACGACGCTGAGCGCAAGCGCGTGGTTTACGAGCCGGTGACCATCGAGCCTCGCGAAGTCACGCCGCGCATCATCCGCGAAGACAACTACGGGGGCTTGCACTGAAGGCTGAAGCCTGAGGCGGAATCACATGGCAGAAATCAAGAATTACACCCTGAACCTGGGCCCTCAGCACCCGGCAGCCCACGGCGTTTTGCGCCTGGTTCTGGAGCTCGATGGCGAAGTGGTTCAGCGCGCTGACCCCCACATCGGTTTGTTGCACCGCGCCACCGAAAAGCTGGCCGAACACAAGACCTATATCCAGTCGTTGCCCTACATGGATCGGCTGGATTACGTGTCCATGATGTGCAATGAGCACGCCTATTGCCTGGCCATTGAAAAGCTGCTGGGCATCGAGGTGCCGATCCGCGCGCAGTACATCCGTGTGATGTTCAGCGAGATCACGCGGTTGTTGAATCACCTGATGTGGCTGGGTTCGCACGGCAACGACTGCGGCAGCTCCACCATCCTGATTTACGCCTTCCGGGAGCGCGAAGACCTGTTCGACATGTACGAGGCGGTCTCGGGTGCGCGCATGCATGCGGCCTATTTCCGTCCTGGCGGCGTGTACCGCGACCTGCCGGACACCATGCCGCAGTACCAGCACAGCAAGATCCGCAATGCCAAAGCCATGGCGGAGATGAACACCAACCGCCAGGGCTCGTTGCTGGACTTCATCGACGATTTCACCCAGCGGTTCCCGACCTATTTCGGGGAATACCACACCCTTCTGACGGACAACCGTATCTGGAAGCAGCGCACGGTTGGCGTCGGTGTGGTCACACCAGAGCGCGCGCTCAATCTGGGCATGACAGGGCCCATGCTGCGCGGCTCGGGCATCGCCTGGGACTTGCGCAAGAAGCAGCCCTACGAGGTCTACGATCAGATGGACTTCGACATCCCGGTCGGCAAGACGGGAGATACCTACGATCGTTACCTCGTCCGAATGGAGGAGATGAGGCAGTCCAACCGCATCATCAAGCAGTGTGTGGACTGGCTGCGGGTGAATCCTGGCCCGGTGATTACCGACAACCACAAGGTCGCACCGCCTTCGCGCGAATCCATGAAATCCAGCATGGAAGAGTTGATACACCACTTCAAGCTGTTCACCGAAGGCTTCCATGTGCCCGAGGGCGAAGCCTATGCCGCAGTCGAACACCCCAAGGGGGAGTTTGGCATCTACATGGTCAGCGACGGCGCCAACAAGCCCTACCGCCTGAAAATCCGCGCGCCCGGTTTCGCGCATTTGTCGGCCATGGACGAAATGGCAAAGGGCCACATGCTCGCGGATGCCGTTGCGATCATCGGCACCATGGATATCGTTTTTGGAGAGATTGACCGATGAACGCAGTCAGCTCAACCGCCAGCGGTCCGGTTCAGGCCGCTCAGTTGTCCGAGGCAACGCTCGCACGCTTCGCGCGCGAAGTGGCCAAATACCCGGCAGACCAGGCCCAATCCGCCGTGATGGCCTGCCTGTCTATCGTGCAGCAGGAGCAGGGGTTTGTCAGCCGGGCCAGCGAAAAGGCCATTGCTGACTATCTCGGCATGCCTGTGATGGCCGTGTACGAGGTCACCACCTTTTACAACATGTACAACCAGCAACCGGTGGGCAAATTCAAGCTCAACGTGTGCACCAACCTCCCTTGCCTGCTGCGCGACGGGGGCAAGGCACTGGAACATCTGGAGCACAGGCTGGGTGTGACCATGGGCGGCACGACTGCCGACGGCCTGTTCACCCTGCAGCAAAGCGAATGCCTGGGCGCTTGCGCCGATTCGCCTGTGATGCTGGTGAACGACCGCCACATGTGCAGCTTCATGAGCAACGACAAACTCGATCAACTGATCGACGGCCTGAAGGCCTCGGAAGGCAAAGCATGACCGCAGATCAAGTGCTCGCGCAATTTCGTGCCACCGGCGTTCAGACCTGCTTTCATGACCGCCACCTCGATGCCCAGATCTATGCTGGCCTGAACGGCAGCAACTGGTCCCTCAAGGACTACGAAGCCCGTGGCGGCTACCAGGCCCTGCGCAAGGTGCTGGGCAAAGATGGCTCTGCGCCCGATCCTGAGACCGGCCTGGCTGGCATGACCCAGGACCAGGTGATTGCCACCGTCAAGGAGTCATCTCTGCGGGGGCGTGGCGGTGCCGGTTTCCCTTCGGGTTTGAAGTGGAGCTTCATGCCCCGCCAGTTCCCCGGACAGAAGTACCTGGTGTGCAACTCTGACGAAGGCGAGCCGGGCACCTGCAAAGACCGCGATATTCTGATGTACAACCCCCACATCGTCATCGAAGGCATGGCGATCGCGGCGTATGCCATGGGCATCAGCGTGGGCTACAACTACATCCATGGCGAGATCTTCCAGGAGTACGAGCGATTCGAGGCCGCGCTGGAAGAAGCGCGTGCCGCCGGTTTGCTGGGCGACAACATCCTGGACAGTGGATTCACCTTTCAGCTTCACGCCCACCACGGCTTCGGCGCCTACATTTGTGGCGAAGAAACCGCCTTGCTGGAATCGCTCGAAGGCAAAAAAGGCCAACCGCGCTTCAAGCCGCCATTCCCGGCCAGTTTCGGTTTGTATGGCAAACCAACCACCATCAACAACACCGAAACTTTCGCGGCAGTACCCTGGATCATCCGCAACGGTGGTCAGGCCTACCTCGAGTGCGGCAAGCCCAACAACGGTGGCACCAAGATCTACTCGGTCAGCGGTGATGTCGAGCGTCCAGGCAACTACGAAATTCCCATGGGAACGCCGTTCGCCAAGCTGCTGGAGCTGGCCGGCGGGGTGCGCCAGGGGCGCACGCTCAAGGCGGTGATCCCTGGTGGATCGTCTTCGCCCGTGTTGCCTGCGCCCGTCATCATGGATTGCACCATGGACTACGACTCGATCTCCAAGGCCGGTTCCATGCTGGGCTCGGGTGCCGTGATCGTGATGGACGATTCACGCTGCATGGTTGAGTCGCTCAAGCGCTTGTCTTATTTCTACATGCACGAGTCCTGCGGGCAATGCACGCCTTGCCGCGAAGGTACCGGGTGGCTGTGGCGCCTGGTGGACAAGATCCACCGTGGCGACGCCAAGGCCGCAGACATGGCGCTGCTTGACAATGTGGCCGAGAACATCATGGGTCGCACGATTTGCGCCCTGGGTGACGCTGCGGCCATGCCGGTGCGCGCCATGCTCAAGCATTTCCGGCCCGAGTTCGCGGCCATGATCAAAGCGGATGCTTCGGCCTCTGCCTGATGACGGAAAACAAAATGGTTGAAATCGAACTCGACGGCCAAAAGGTCGAAATAGCGCCCGGCAGCATGATCATGCATGCAGCCGAGAAGGCGGGTACCTATATTCCCCACTTCTGTTATCACAAGAAGTTGTCCATTGCGGCCAACTGCCGCATGTGTCTGGTGGACGTGGAGAAAGCGCCCAAACCCATGCCCGCCTGTGCGACCCCGGTCACGCAGGGCATGATCGTGCGCACCAAGTCCGACAAGGCCATCAAGGCCCAGCAGTCGGTCATGGAGTTCTTGCTGATCAACCACCCGCTGGACTGTCCGATCTGCGATCAGGGTGGCGAATGCCAGTTGCAGGATCTGGCCGTGGGTTACGGCGCCGGCGCCTCCCGCTACGAAGAAGAAAAGCGTGTGGTGTTCCACAAGGATGTGGGACCGCTGATCTCCATGGAAGAGATGAGTCGCTGTATCCATTGCACCCGCTGCGTGCGGTTTGGTCAGGAAGTGGCCGGCGCCATGGAGCTGGGCATGTCTCATCGCGGCGAACACGCCGAGATCGAAACGTTCATCGGTGACACGGTGGACTCCGAGCTCTCGGGCAACATGATCGACATCTGCCCGGTGGGCGCGCTCACCAGCAAGCCATTTCGCTACAGCGCCCGCACCTGGGAGCTCTCGCGTCGCAAGTCGGTCAGCCCGCACGACTCGACGGGCGCCAACCTGATTGTTCAGGTCAAGAACCACAAAGTGATGCGCGTGGTGCCGTTTGAGAACGAGGCTGTGAACGAGTGCTGGATCGCCGACCGCGATCGCTTCTCGTACGAGTCGCTGGACAGTGCCGATCGCCTGACTGCGCCCATGCTCAAGCAGGGCGGTGAGTGGAAGACGGTTGACTGGCAAACCGCGCTGGAATATGTGGCCAACGGCCTGAGGCAAGTCAAAGGCGATCACGGTGCATCGGCCATCGGTCTGCTGGCGAGTCCGCACAGCACGCTTGAAGAGCTGGCCCTGGCTGGTGCGCTGGTCCGTGGCCTGGGCAGCGAAAACATCGACAGCCGGCTGCGTCACGCCGATTTCGGCAACGCTGCTGCTGCTGGCGCCGCCCGCTGGCTGGGCATGCCAATCGCCGATCTGAGTTCGTTGCAACGTGTGCTGGTGGTGGGTTCCAATTTGCGCAAAGACCACCCTTTGTTCGCGCAACGCATCCGCCAGGCTGCACGCCACGGTGCACAAGTGAATGCGTTGATCGCAGCCGATCAAGACTGGGCTTTGCCGCGCAAGAACACGCTGATTGCAGACAGCAGCGTCTGGGTTCGTGCACTGGCTGGCGTGGCCGTGGCTGTAGCCGCCGAGAAAGGCGTGCAAGCGCCCGTGGCGGCGGAGTCCAGCGACGAAGCCAAAGCCATCGCCAAGTCCTTGATGGGCGGCGAGCGCAAAGCCATTCTGCTCGGCAACGCCGCTGCGCACCATGAAAAGGCCGCCAGCCTTCTGGCGCTGGCCAATTGGATCGCCCAGCAAACGGGTGCTCAAGTGGGGTACCTGACCGAGGCTGCCAATACCGTGGGCGCTCAACTGATGGGTGCTGTACCGGGGCAGGGCGGCTTGAACGCAACCCAGATGCTGGGACAATCGCTCAAGGCATTGATCCTGCTCAACACCGAGCCTGTCGACGACAGTGCGGCGGGTGTGGCCGGGTTGGACACGGCTGGCATGGTGGTCACCCTGAGCCCCTTTCAAACCAACATGGACATCAGCGATGTGCTGCTGCCCATCGCTCCGTTCAGCGAAACCTCGGGTTCCTTTGTGAACGCCGAAGGCCGTTTGCAGAGTTTTCACGCCGTGGTGCGTCCTTTGGGCGAGACCCGTCCGGCCTGGAAGGTACTGCGTGTGCTGGGCAACCTGCTGAGCTTGTCTGGTTTTGATGCCGATTCGTCGCAAGCTGTTCTGACTTCGGTGTTGCCAGGCGTGAAGCACGGTGATCTGGTGGGCGCTGCCCGCCTGTCCAATGCCGATGTGGGCGCGGGCGCTGCTGCGGCAGACCAGCGGCCTGCGACCGTGGCGCCCTGCGTGGCGGCCATCTACCAACTTGACTCGTTGGTGCGCCGAGCCACCTCGTTGCAGCTCACCCGCGACGCAAAGGCAACAGCCCAGTCAGGAGTGCTCGCATGATCGATGCCATGTACAACGCAGGCCTCGGCTTGATTGCTGCTGAGTGGTGGACCACAGCGGCCTGGCCGGTCATCTGGGCCATGGTCAAGATTGTTGCGGTGCTGGTGCCCCTGATGGGCGCTGTGGCTTATCTCACCTTGTGGGAACGCAAGCTGTTGGGGTTCATGCAGGTGCGCATGGGCCCTAACCGCGTGGGACCCTTTGGTTTGCTGCAGCCCATTGCGGATGCCGTGAAACTGTTGACCAAAGAGATCATCAGCCCCAGCGCGGCTTCGGGCGGCCTGTTCCGTCTCGGCCCGATGATGGCGATCATGCCGGCGCTGGCCGCCTGGGTGGCTGTGCCTTTTGGTCCGGAAGCCATCCTGGCCGACGTCAATGCCGGTTTGCTGGTCATTTTGGCCATCACTTCGATTGAGGTGTACGGCGTGATCATTGCGGGCTGGGCTTCCAATTCCAAGTACGCTTTCCTGGGTGCCATGCGTGCATCGGCTCAGATGGTGAGCTATGAAATCGCCATTGGTTTCTGCTTCCTGGTGGTCATCATGACCGCTGGCAGCTTGCACCTCGGTGAGATCGTGGCCTCTCAGGCCAAAGGCATGGGCGCGGGCATGGGTCTGAACTTCCTGTCCTGGAACTGGTTGCCACTGTTTCCCATTTTCATCGTGTACCTGATTTCCGGTGTGGCCGAGACCAACCGCCATCCGTTTGACGTGGTTGAGGGGGAGGCCGAGATCGTTGCTGGCCACATGGTCGAATACTCCGGCATGGGCTTTGCCATCTTCTTCCTGGCCGAATACGCCAGCATGTGGCTGGTGTCCATCCTGGCCGTGTTGCTGTTCCTGGGCGGCTGGTTGCCACCAGTCTCCGCACTGGACTTCATTCCCGGCTGGATCTGGTTGGGGGCCAAAACCTTTGTGGTCGTCTCCATGTTCATCTGGATCCGGGCCACTTTCCCGCGCTTCCGTTATGACCAGATCATGCGTCTGGGCTGGAAGGTTTTCATTCCCGTGACGCTGGTGTGGCTGCTCCTTGTGGGTGGTCTCATGCAGACGTCGTGGAACCTCTGGAAATAAGCAGGGCACACACATGACTACTTCTCTCGTTGCCCCCAAGTCGGTTGTTGCGCCGTTTTCGGTGATCGACTTTTTCAAAAGCTTCATGCTGTTTGAGCTGGTCAAAGGCATGGCCTTGACGGGTCGCTACACGTTCCGCCGCAAGATCACGGTTCAGTTCCCCGAGGAGAAAACCCCTTTGTCTCCGCGTTTTCGTGGTTTGCACGCCCAGCGCCGGTACGAAAACGGCGAAGAACGCTGCATCGCCTGCAAGCTGTGCGAGGCGGTATGCCCTGCGCTGGCCATCACCATCGAAGCAGGCCAGCGCGAAGATGACGGCTCGCGTCGCACCACGCGCTACGACATCGACCTGACGAAATGCATTTTTTGCGGTTTCTGCGAAGAGGCCTGCCCAGTCGATGCGATTGTGGAAACCCATATTCTGGAATACCACGGCGAAAAACGCGGCGATCTGTATTTCACCAAAGAAATGCTGCTGGCCGTGGGTGACCGCTATGAGCCTGAGATCGCCAAGGCCAGGGCCGCTGACGCGCCTTACCGTTGATGTCCCGCTGACCCCGGATCGACCCAAGACCGAAGAAATCACCCATGGATTACCAGACTGGCTTTTTTTACCTCTTTGCGACGGTGTTGCTGTTCGCGGCTTACCGCGTGGTCACCGCCCAGAACCCTGTGCACGCGGTGCTCTACCTGATGCTGTCGTTTTCGCAGGCATCGGCGCTGTGGTTGTTGCTGAAAGCCGAGTTCCTGGGTTGGACCCTGGTGCTGGTTTATCTCGGTGCGGTGATGGTGCTGTTCCTGTTCGTCGTGATGATGCTGGACGTGCGCCTTGATGACGACCGCTGGGGTTTCTGGCAGAACTTCCCCTTGGCTGCCGTGTTGGGTGCGCTGGTCGCGGCTGAACTGATCGCCGTGCTGTGGGTGGGCTTTCCAGCGATCTCTGCACCCGCTTCTGTGGCGCTTCCAGCGGACTACTCCAACACCAAAGAGCTCGGACGCCTGCTCTACAGCCAGTACCTGTACCCCGTCGAAGTGGCGGCGGTCATTCTGCTGGTGGCCATGGTGGCGGCCATTGCATTGACCTTGCGCAAGCGCAAGGACAGCAAGGCCATCGATCCGGGAGAACAAGTTCGCGTGCGCGCCGCCGACCGTCTGGTGGTGTTGTCCATGGCCGCGACCCAAAAAGCCGCGCCAGCCGCGCCGGCTGACGAGGAGAAATCAGCATGAGCAGTGGTTTGACACTCCAGCACTTCCTGTCCGTTGGCGCCATTTTGTTCGCGCTGTCGGTGGTGGGTATTTTCCTGAACCGCAAGAACCTGATTGTTCTGTTGATGGCGATCGAGCTGATGCTCTTGGCCGTGAACATGAATTTCGTGGCCTTCTCCCATTTCCTGGGTGACATGCACGGCCAGGTATTCGTGTTTTTCATCCTGACCGTTGCAGCCGCCGAGTCGGCCATCGGTCTGGCCATTCTGGTGCAGCTGTTCCGCAACCGGGGATCGATCAGCGTGGAAGAACTCAACACCCTCAAGGGATGACCGCCCGACCCCGCATCGCGCGATCACAGCCAAGAACAACACCATGAGCACAACCCTTTCCGCAAGCACCCTATTGGCCGTGCCGCTGGCCCCGCTGGTGGGCTCGCTGCTGGCCGGCATTCTCGGCACCACATTCGGTGGCAATGTCCTTGGACGCCGCAGCGCCCACACCTTGACGATCCTTGGCGTGTTGATCGCCTTTGTGCTGTCGGCGATGACATTGGTCGATGTGGCGGGCGGAGCCCGCTTCAACCAGACCATCTACGAGTGGATGACTGTGGGCGATCTCAAAATGGAGATCGGTTTCATGGTGGATGGCCTCACGGCCATGATGATGTGCGTGGTGACCTTTGTTTCATTGATGGTGCACCTTTACACCATTGGCTACATGGAAGAAGACGCTGGCTACAACCGTTTCTTCGCCTACATCTCGCTGTTCACGTTCTCCATGCTCATGCTGGTGATGAGCAACAACCTCTTGCAGTTGTTCTTCGGCTGGGAGGCTGTGGGCCTGGTGTCTTATCTCCTGATCGGTTTCTGGTTCAACAAGCCCACGGCGATTTTCGCCAACATGAAGGCCTTTCTGGTCAACCGCGTGGGCGACTTCGGCTTCATTCTGGGCATCGGCCTGATCGTGGCTTTTACCGGCACCCTGAACTACACGGAAGTGTTTGCCCAGGCGGACAAGCTCGGTGCCCTGACCTTTGCCAACCCTTTCGGTGGCGAATCATGGCTGCTGATTTCTGTGATCTGCATTTGCCTGTTCATTGGCGCCATGGGCAAGTCGGCACAGTTCCCTTTGCATGTGTGGCTGCCCGATTCCATGGAAGGCCCGACACCCATCTCTGCGCTGATCCACGCCGCCACCATGGTGACGGCCGGTATTTTCATGGTGGCCCGCATGTCGCCCCTGTTTGAGCTCTCGGACACGGCCCTCAACTTCATCATGATCATTGGCTCGATCACGGCCCTGTTCATGGGTTTCCTGGGCATCATCCAGAACGACATCAAACGCGTGGTCGCGTATTCCACGCTCTCACAGCTGGGTTACATGACGGTAGCGCTGGGTGCATCGGCCTACTCGGTGGCTGTGTTCCATTTGATGACGCACGCGTTTTTCAAAGCCTTGCTGTTCCTTGCTGCCGGCTCGGTGATCATGGGCCTGCACCACAACCAGGACATCCGCTGGATGGGTGGCGTGCGCAAGTACATGCCCATCACCTGGATCACGTCGCTGGTCGGGACGCTGGCGCTGATCGGCACCCCGTTCTTTGCGGGGTTCTACTCCAAGGACAGCATCATCGAGGCGGTGCACTTCAGCAACTTGCCCGCAGCACCTTGGGCCCATTTCGCTGTGCTGGCCGGTGTATTCGTGACCTCGTTCTATTCGTTCCGCCTCTATTTCCTGGTCTTCCACGGCAAAGAGCGCTTTGATCAGAATCCGGATGCGCACCATGGCCATGACGACCACCATGGCAGCGCCAAGCCCCATGAGACACCTTGGGTGGTGACTGTGCCATTGGTGTTGCTGGCGATTCCTTCCGTGATCATCGGCTTCATGACCATCGAACCCATGTTGTTCGGTGCTTTCCTGAAAGATGCGATCACGATCAACGCCGAACTCCACCCGGCCGTGGCGGCCTTTGCAGAAGAGTTCCACGGCCCTGTGGCCATGGCCATGCACGCCTTCACCACCATGCCTTTCTGGCTGGCTTTGGGCGGCGCCGTGTCGGCTTGGTACATGTACCTGATCAACCCCGCGGTACCAGCGGCGTTGGAGCGTTTCTTCAAATCGGTGGGCTTGCTGAACATTCTGGAAAACAAGTACTACCTCGACTGGTTCAACGAAAATGTCCTGGCGCGCGGCGCTCGCTTGTTGGGAACCGGCCTGTGGAAAGGCGGGGACCAGGGCGTGATTGAGGGTGGCGTGGTCAATGCCAGCTGGAAAATGGTGGGCATGTTCTCTGGCGCAGTGCGCCGTTTGCAGACCGGCTACCTTTACCACTACGCGCTGATGATGATCGTGGGCGTCTTGTTGTTCATGACGTACTTCGTCTGGCTCGCGTAATCAGGAGAATAAAAAAATGGGTTTGCTGAGCCTTGCAATTTGGACGCCGGTTTTCTTTGGCGTCGCACTGCTGGCCTTTGGCCGGGATACGCACGCCAACACGGTGCGGTGGGTGGCCTTGGTGGGCGCACTGGTGAGCTTTGCCGTGACGATTCCGCTGTACAGCGGCTTCGAACTGGGCACGGCGGCGATGCAGTTCGGCGAAATCTCACCGTGGATCGAGCGCTTCCACATCAACTACCATCTGGGTGTCGACGGCATTTCATTGTGGCTGGTCTTGCTGACCGCGTTCATCACGGTGATCGTGGTCATTGCGGGCTGGGAAGTGATCACCGTGCGCGTGAACCAGTACATGGGCGCGTTCCTGATCCTGTCGGGCCTGATGATCGGCGTGTTCAGTGCGATGGACGCGATGTTGTTCTACGTGTTCTTCGAGGCGACGCTGATCCCGATGTACCTGATCATCGGCATCTGGGGCGGTGCGAACAAGATCTATGCGGCGTTCAAGTTTTTCCTCTACACCCTCCTGGGCTCGCTGCTCATGTTGGTGGCGCTGATTTATCTCTACACGCAGGCCGGTGGCAGTTTCGAACTGGCCGTCTGGCACAAGCTGCCGCTGAGCGCCTCGGCGCAGACCTATTTGTTCTTTGCCTTCTTCGCGGCCTTCGCTGTGAAGGTGCCTATGTGGCCGGTTCACACCTGGCTGCCTGATGTGCACGTTGAAGCGCCCACGGGTGGTTCTGCCGTGCTGGCCGCCATCATGTTGAAGCTGGGTGCCTATGGCTTTTTGCGCTTCTCCCTGCCCATCCTCCCCGACGCTTCGCACGAATGGGCATGGTTGATGATTGCGCTGTCACTCGTGGCGGTGATCTACGTGGGATTGGTGGCCATGGTGCAAACCGACATGAAGAAGCTGGTGGCGTATTCATCGGTGGCACACATGGGTTTTGTCACCCTGGGCTTCTTTGTCTTCAGTGATTTGGGTATGGCCGGTGGCATTGTGCAGATGGTGTCCCACGGTTTTGTCTCGGCCGCGATGTTCCTGGCGATCGGCGTGCTGTACGACCGCATGCACTCCCGCAACATCGCTGATTACGGCGGTGTGGTCAACACCATGCCCAGGTTCGCGGCCTTTGCGCTGCTGTTCACCATGGCCAACGCCGGTTTGCCGGGTACGGCGGGTTTTGTCGGTGAGTGGATGGTCATCCTTGCGGCGGTGAAATCCAACTTCTGGATCGGCGCCGCAGCGGCGTCCGCCCTGATCTTTGGTGCGGCGTATTCGCTCTGGATGTTCAAACGGGTCTACCTGGGTGCGCCCGGCAATGACAACGTTAAAGCGCTGAAAGACATTGGCGGTCGCGAATTCCTGATCATGGCTGCGCTGGGGATTGCTGTGCTCTATATGGGCGTGTACCCCAAGCCGTTCACCGATGTGATGGACGCTTCCGTGGCTGAGTTGTTGCGCCACGTGGCCATCTCCAAGCTGAACTGACCGCCGTACAAGAAATCGAGAGAACGTTCAAATGACAGACAACTTCAGCTTGGTCGCGGCATACCCTGAAATATTGTTGCTGGTGGCCTCCAGCATCATCGCGCTGGTGGGACTGGGTTCCCAATCGTCCACCCGTGGCCTGACCCACTTGCTGACGCTGGCCACGTTGGCCGCTGTGGCCGTGATACTGGCCTTGCGCGCCAGTTCCGGGGTGACGGTGGCAGGCTTTGGTGGGCAGGTGGTCAGCGACCCAATGGGCAACTGGCTGAAGTGCTTTGCCGCGATTGCCATGCTGGTCACGCTGGTCTACGGTCGTTCTTACGCCGGGCACCGCGACATGATGCGTGGCAGCGAGATGTACACACTGGCCCTGTACGCGTTGCTGGGCATGTTCGTGATGATTTCCGGGCACAACTTCCTGGTGATCTACCTGGGCCTTGAGTTGCTGACCTTGTCGAGCTACGCGCTGGTGGCGCTGCGCCGCGATGACCTGAACGCGACCGAAGCGGCCATGAAGTACTTCGTGCTGGGTGCGCTGGCCAGCGGTTTCCTGTTGTACGGTCTTTCCATGGTGTACGGTGCGACCGGGTCACTGGATCTGTCTGGCGTGATGCAGGCCATCGCTGGTGGAGAAGCAACGCTCAAGGGATCCCACCAGGTATTGGTGCTGGGGCTGGTGTTTGTGGTGGCCGGTCTGGCGTTCAAGCTGGGTGTGGTGCCGTTTCACATGTGGGTACCCGACGTCTACCAGGGTGCTCCGACGGTCGTGACACTCATGATCGGTGGCGCGCCCAAGCTGGCCGCCTTTGCCATCGTGATCCGTTTGCTGGTCGAAGGCCTGGCGCCTCTGGCGGTCGACTGGCAGCAGATGCTGGCGGTGCTGTCGGTGATGTCGCTGTTGCTGGGCAACCTGGCAGCGATTGCTCAGACCAACCTGAAGCGCATGCTCGCGTTTTCCACCATTTCCCAAATGGGCTTCCTCTTGCTGGGGCTGCTCGCGGGTGTTGTTGCTGGCGCAGAAGGTTTGGACAACAGCAACATGGCCAACGCCTACAGCTCGTCCATGTTTTACGTCATCACCTATGTGCTGACCACCTTGGCCACGTTCGGCGTGATCATGTTGCTTTCGCGCGAAGGCTTCGAGTCTGAAGAGATCCAGGATCTGGCGGGTCTCAACCAGCGCAGCCCGCTCTATGCTGCCGTGATGGCGGTGTGCATGTTCTCGCTCGCCGGCGTGCCGCCCATGGTGGGCTTTTACGCCAAACTGTCGGTGCTGCAAGCCTTGCTGGCGTCCTCACAGCCGGTCTACATCGGTTTGGCCGTGTTCGCGGTGATGATGTCGCTGGTGGGGGCGTTTTACTACCTTCGCCTGGTCAAGGTCATGTACTTTGACGCGCCGACCCAGACCGGCGCCATCGAAGCGGGTTTTGAAGTGCGCTCTGTTTTGTCCATCAATGGCGCGCTGGTGCTGGTGCTGGGTATCGTTCCAGGCGGCCTGATGGCCGTCTGTGCTCAGGCGATTGCCTCGCTGCTGGCCTGAGGCCAGTGATCGTCTTGGTCAGCCTGGCGGTGAACTCGCCGGGTCGGGCCGGGTCGCACAAACACCATGAACCATTCCTTTTCCGTCGCGCTCGTGCTCTTGGCCGCCTTTCTGGGTGCCAACTTGCCGTTTATCAATGAACGCTGGGTCGCGATCTTTCCCCGGCGCCTTCCCAAGACCCTGTGGATGCGGGTAGGTGAACTGGTGGTCTGTTACTTCCTGGTGGGGGCCCTTGGCCTGGCATTGGAGCAGTCGGCCGGCCAGATCTACCCTCAGGGCTGGGAGTTTTATGCCACGACCGGCGTCCTGTTCCTGACCCTGGCCTTCCCGGGCTTTGTCTACCGCTACTTGTTCAAACGCAAGGGTTGATGGCCAGCCCATGAACGACGACCTGCACCTTCGCGAGATTCCGGTGTCCCGCGCCGAGGTGTTGCGGGGCAGTTTCCTGCATGTGGTTCGGGACACGGTGCGACTGCCGTCGGGCAAAGAAACCACTCGCGAATTTGTGTTGCATCCCGGAGCGGTCATGGTGATCGCCTTGCTGGACGATGGCCGGGTGGTTCTGGAGCGGCAATACCGCCATCCCATGCAAGCCGTGATCACGGAATTCCCCGCCGGCAAGCTGGATGCGGGAGAGGGCAGTCTGGCGTGTGCGCAGCGCGAATTGCGCGAAGAAACCGGCTACAGCGCCCGGGAGTGGGCCTATGCGGGCCAGTTGGCCCCCACCATCGCTTATTCGGATGAACGGATTGGCATCTGGTTTGCGCGTGGGCTGACGCTGGGCGAACGGCGTCTGGATGAGGGTGAATTCCTGGATGTGTTCACGGCCTCGCCCAACGACGTGGCCGCCTGGTGTCGGGATGGCACCATCATGGACGGCAAATCGCTGGTCGGCGCTCTCTGGCTGCAAAACGTGTTGAATGGCCAGTGGACGCTGGAATGGTCGGTGATACCCGATTCATCAGCGGCGGGCTTGCCATGAAAGTGCTGGATCTTCAATGCAGCCAGCACCACAGCTTTGAGGGCTGGTTTGGCTCCGAGGCGGACTACATTGATCAACAGGATCGGGGTCTGTTGACCTGCCCACTGTGTGGTGATTCATCGATACAAAAAATGCTTTCAGCCCCCCGTCTCAACCTGAAGGCGGGGCGCGAGCGGCCCGAATCGGGTGGAGAAGATGCCACGAACGCGGCTGCTCCGGAAAGCACTGCTGCTTCGGATGAGCCGGTTGAACGTTCGGTTGAGCCTGTGCTTCAGGCCCGCTTGATGCAGGTGATGCGCGAGGTGCTGACCAAGTCTGAGGACGTCGGCGATCGCTTTGCGGATCAGGCCCGTGGCATGCACCACGGCGATATTCCCCCGCGCAGCATCCGCGGACAGGCCACCCCCGACGTGGCCCAGGAATTGATCGAAGAGGGCATCGATGTGATGGCTTTGCCGGCATTGCCGGGTCTCAAGGGCACCTTGCAGTAAGGCTTGCGGTCAGCCGGGCTGCGGCGGCGGTTGGCCTGTTGGGCGCATGGGCCATGGGCGCCCTGCGGAAGGCTGATTGATGGGGCTGAGGCCCCATTTTTTTGGCCCGCCGCCCTCCAATGCATAAAATGCATAAGGTCATGGAATGACCCTATGCGAAAAAGTATGGGGCGGTTTTTGGGGATGCGCCAATTCTAGAATCGCGCTACGCTGAGCAACTACCCTCCATCTTTATGCCCACAACGCCTATGAATTCCCCCTTTCAGGACCTGTTTTTTTCCGACGCCGACCCCGATGAACTGAGCCAACGCGATCCCAAGGCCTTGACGGCCATGGCCAAGGCACACTGGGCTTTGGTACAGGATTCCAAGGCGGGCGCCGTTCGGGTTGAGGTTTTGAAGGCCCAAGAGTGCCAGACCGAGGGCAACACCGTGGTGCAGATCGTGCACCCTGATATGGCCTTTCTGGTGGATTCGGTGAGCATCGCGGTGAACCAGAGTGGGCGCACGGTGCACTGGATTGTTCACCCCTTGTTGCGGGTGACCCGGGATGACGCGGGAAAAATCGCGCAAGTGGACAGCGCTGCGCGCAGCGGACAAACGGGTGCCAACGGCGCGGTGATGTCATGCATCTTGGTGGAGTGCACCCGTCTGGCCAGCGATCCGGACGGTGAGGCCTTGTGCCGGGCGATCGAAAGCACCTTGCTGGATGTGCGGTGCGCCGTCCAGGACTGGCGCGGCATGCTGTCGCGGGTGCAACTGCTCAGCGCTGGGTTTACGGCGCTTGAAGGCAGCGAAGCGGCGGAGGCCAAGGCATTCCTCAATTGGCTGGAACAAGGCCACTTCACCTTCCTTGGTGCACAGGACTTTGTCGTGGAAGGCGACCACTTGAGCAAGGTGTCCGGCACGGCGCTGGGAGTGATGAAGAATCCCGGATTTCAGGCGCTTCCTGAGCAGAACGCTGCGCCGTTCATGAGCGATCCGCGCTGGCTTTTCTGTGCAAAAGCAACAAGGCGCTCCAGCGTTCACCGCCCCACCTGGCTGGACACCATCAGCGTCAAACGGCTGGACGCCTCCGGGGCGGTGGTGGGTGAAACCCGCTTTCTGGGGCTCTACACCTCGGCAGCTTACGCGGCTTTGGTGGAGAGCATCCCGGTGGTGCGCCAGCACGTGGCGCATGTGACCGCCCAGGCTGGGGTGGTTCGTGGCAGCCATGCACACAAGGCCTTGCAGTCCATTCTGGAAACCTATCCGCGCGACGAGATCTTGCAGATTGACGAAGCAACCCTGGTCCAGCATGCGATTGGCATTCTGCGTCTGCAAGAGCGCCAGCGGGTGCGCCTGTTCCTGCGTCGAGGCCCATTCGGGCGGGTGGCCTCGGTTCTGGTGTACGTGCCGCGTGATCTCTACACCACGGAATTGCGCGTAAAACTGGGGCAGATGTTCAAGAAGGCGTTTGCCGCCGAAACGGTGGAATTCACCCCCATGCTGACCGACAGTGCGTTGGCGCGCATCCATTACATCGTGCGTTCGCAGGACCGTCTGCAAGTCGATGTGGACATGGTGGAGCTGGAGGCCCAGGTGGCCCTGGCTTGCAAGCGCTGGGAAGACGGTGTTCAAACGGCACTGATGGGCCAGGGGGTGGACAAGGCCCGCCAACTCAGCGCCATCGCATCGGGTTTTCCTGCGGCATACCGCGAGGAATTCAACGCCGAGGTGGCCGCGAAGGACGCTGCGGTGATGCACGCTCTGAGCGACGAGCAACCCATGGCGCTCCAGTTGTATGCCCGTGGGGACCAACCCCACTTCAAGACCTACGCCACCCAGAAGGTCATCTTGTCTGACGCGCTGCCGGTGATGGAGTCGATGGGCGTTCGGGTGCTGGACGAGCACCCCTATCTGGTCAAGATGTCTCAGTCGGCGGGCGACCAGCGCTGGTTGCACGATTGGGGACTGCATTTTGACCAGGCGGTGGATCTGGATCGGCTCAAGCCTCGGTTTGAGGCCCTCTTTCAGGCGGTCTGGCGACAAGAGGTGGAGTGTGATGCGCTCAACCGCCTGGTCTTGACCACCGAACTGGGTCCCCGCGATATTGCCGTGCTGCGCGCCTACACCCGCTATTTCAAGCAGCTGGGTTTTGCCTTCAGCCAGAGCTATATCGAAGATACGCTCAACGGCAACCCAGCCCTTGCGCAGGACCTGGCGGCCCTGTTTTCGATCCGGTTCGATCCCGCGCGCGAAGCGGGTCGCGAGCAGGCTATCGCTGCCCAGGAGCAGGCGATTGAAGCCCAGCTCTCAGATGTGGCGAGTCTGGAGCAAGACCGGGTGTTGCGCCAGTTTGTCGCCACCATCGGCGCGACGGTGCGCACCAATGCCTTTCAGGTGGGCAAAGATTACATGAGCTTCAAGCTCAAGCCCCGCGACATTCCCAACGTGCCCGAGCCTCGGCCGATGTTTGAGATCTGGGTGTATTCGCCTCGGGTGGAGGGGGTGCACCTGCGGGGTGGCAAGGTGGCCCGTGGTGGTCTGCGGTGGTCAGACCGCCGCGATGATTTCCGTACCGAGATTCTGGGGCTGGTCAAGGCCCAGCAGGTCAAGAACACGGTGATTGTGCCGGTGGGTTCCAAGGGCGGTTTTGTGCTGAAGAAAGCACCCGCGGCCAGTGACCGGGAGGCCTACCTGGCCGAAGGGGTGGCTTGCTACAAGATTTTCCTGAGTGGCCTGCTGGATGTCACGGACAACGTGGTCAAGGGGCAGGTGGTGCCGCCGGTGCGTGTGGTGCGGCACGACGAAGACGACCCCTACTTGGTGGTGGCCGCCGACAAAGGCACAGCGACCTTCAGCGATATTGCCAACGGCGTGAGCGAAGCCTATGGGTTCTGGCTCGGCGATGCCTTTGCCTCGGGTGGCTCGGTCGGCTACGACCACAAGAAGATGGGCATCACGGCGCGCGGGGCTTGGGAGTCGGTCAAGCGGCATTTCCGTGGATTGAACGTGGACACACAAAGCCAGCCATTCACGGTGGCCGGCATTGGCGATATGTCGGGCGATGTGTTTGGCAATGGCATGCTGCTTTCCGAGCAGATACAACTGGTGGTGGCGTTTGACCACCGCCATGTTTTTATCGACCCTCAGCCGGATGTGGCGCTCAGTTTTGCCGAACGGCAGCGGCTGTTCAGTTTGCCTCGCTCCAGCTGGGCCGACTACGACAAAAGCCTCATCAGCGAAGGCGGCGGCGTGTATCCGCGAAGCGCCAAATCCATTCCGCTGAGCGCTCAGGCGCGAGCGATCCTGGGCACCGATGCCAAGGCCATGCCCCCCAATGATCTGCTCAACGCGATCCTGAAGGCCCCCGTGGATCTGCTGTACAACGGCGGCATCGGGACCTATGTCAAAGCCAGCTTTGAGAGCCATGCGCAGGCGGGCGACAAGGCCGGCGATGCCTTCCGTGTCAACGGCAACGAGTTGCGCTGCAAGGTGTTGGGCGAAGGTGGCAATTTGGGCTGCACGCAGAACGGGCGCATTGAATTTGCCCAGTCCGGCGGCTTGATCTACACCGACGCGATCGACAACTCAGCGGGTGTGGACTGCTCTGACCACGAGGTGAACATCAAGATCCTGGTGGGCGCGGTTCAAGAGAGCGGTGCGCTTTCGCAAGAAGAACGCAACCAGCTGTTGGCCAGCATGACGGATGAGGTAGGGTTGCAGGTGCTGCAGGACAATTACTACCAGAGTCAGCAGATTGAACTGGCTGCAGCGCGCCCTGCTTATCTGCTGGAGGGGCAAAAAACGCTGATGCGCTGGCTGGAGAGCATGGGCTCGCTCAAGCGGGGCATTGAGTATTTGCCCACCGATGAAGAGCTGGCCAAACGCAAGCGCGATGGCAAGGGTTTGACCCGTCCGGAAAATGCCGTGCTCATGGCTTACGCCAAACTCAACCTGTTTGATGAACTGTGCGCCAGCACGCTGCCCGACGATCCGTTCTACGCCAAGGTGTTGCAAACCTACTTCCCGCAGGTGCTCAACCAGCGGTACCCCGACTTCGTCGCAAAGCACGCGCTGAAACGTGAAATCATCGCCACCAGTGTGACCAACGCCGTGGTTAACCGCATGGGCAGTACCTTTGTCAACTTCCTTGCCAATGAGGCGTCCTGCAATGCATCGGATGTGGTCAGTGCCTACACGCTGGCGCGCGAGGTGTTTGGCCTGGAAGACATCTGGGACCGTATCGACGAGCTCGATGGCAAGGTACCCACCGCGCTGCAATTGGATTTGCTCGCCCAGCTCAGTGCAGTGACGCAGCGGGCCAGCCGATGGATGCTGCGCCACCGCGGTCAAGGAGATCTGCCGAGCATGATCGCGTTGTACCAGCCCGCGGCGGCACAGTTGCGTGCCCACATCGACCAATGGCTGCCCGGCGAATTCCGTGAACAGTGGCAGGCCGCGAGTGCCAAGCTGGTCGAGGCGGGCGTGGACGCCCAGCTGGCCGAAGACCTGACGGTGCTGGACCACCTGTACCCGGTTCTGGATCTGGTGGACGTGGCCGGCAAGTGCAACAGCTCGCTGGAAAAAGCCGCTCGCACCTACTTTGGTGTGGATCACGCGCTGGATCTGGGCTTGTGGCGCGGCATCATCACCCAGTTGCCGACAGAGACGCTGTGGCAAACCCAGGCCCGAGCCAGTGCGCGCGACGACGTGTATTCGATCGCCAGCCAGATCGTGCAGTGGCTGCTGAGCGAGCAACAATCGGTCGAGCAGTGGGAGGAGCGCCATGCCAAGGCCATCGGACGCGTGAACGCCATGCGCGAGAGCATTGCAGGCGCGGCGGCCGATCTGGCGCCCGTTTCTGTGGCGTTGCGGGAGCTGCGACAGATGGCCTGAAGAGGCTGTTGAAACGGGTGCTACACGGTTTTGCTTTCAAGCGCAGAACAAGGCGGGAGCCTGACCGTGTTGTAGCACCGCAAGGCGAACCTGCGCAGTTATACGGTTGAAGGTGAATCCGTATCAGCCGGCCCACACATGGCGCGCGACCCGCGCCATGTTGTTGCCCATCACGCCCGAGATGTCGGTCTCGTTCATGCCCATGGCCCGCAGTGCCGCTGGCAGGTGTGACCAGGTATCGACTGGTGTGTAGCTGATGCCTCGGATGCCTTGCCCATACCCTGCCGCAGCGGGCCACCAATGGGCCGGGTCGAAGGGGGGAGCGGGGTCGTCGTTCAGCCCGCTTTGCGAAAAGCCAATGTCCAGGCCCAGGCCCACATGTTCGGCCCCCACCAGATTGGCCACATAGGCCACATGGCGGGCGACATCTTTCGCGCCCGGGAGGTCAACGCCGAGGAAGCGTGACACGCCCGAAATGCACACCACGCCGCCGGTGGCTGCGCAGGCGCGGATCTGTTCGTCGCTGATGTTGCGGCCATGTTCGACGAGTGCGAGTGGGTTGGCATGGCTGAACACCACCGGATGGCGGGAGTGGGCCATGATGTCCAGCGAGCTTCGGCGCCCGGTGTGGGCGCAGTCCATCAGAACACCGGCATCGTTCACAGCCGCCACCATGCGTTGCCCCAGGGCCGAGAGGTGTTGCGGGGTGTCATGGCAACCGCCTGCCACGGCGTTGTTGCGGTTGTAGGCGAAGTGGATCTGACGCACGCCCAGGTCGCGAAAGAGGGCGACCATGTCGGGTTGTTCGAGCAAAGGCAGGGCGCCCTCGAGGTCAAAGCCCACGGCGAGTTGCCCTTGGCTGCGCGCGAGTTCGATGTCCGAGACCTGCTGGGGCAGCACGTACCGTTGTGGTTCGGCCGCGAGCCGAGCTCGAAACGCAGCCATCACTGGCAGGATCTGGGACAGGGCGTTCATGTCCATGCCCACGTTGATGCTGACGTAGTGAACGCCCAGCGCGCGGTAGCGCTCCAGCGGCTCAAAGCTGGCCTCAGGGTGCAGCGGCAGGCAGGTGTGGGCTTCCCAGAACATGGCGTTGAATGACTCGTGTGGTGGCGCAGTGATGTGGACGTGCACGGGTTACTTGGCGTAGTGGCCAAACGTGTCTTGTGCTTTGGATAGCTGTTTGAGGTGCGCGGTGACATCGTCGCCAAGGTCGTCGATGACATCCTGCACCAGCAGGTTCAGGCTGAAGTGCAAGGCGGTGCTGGGCCACAGAAAGAGGTCGGGCTCCATGGGCAGCGCGACCACATGGGGTGTGATCTGGTGGGCCCAGTCGCAGAGCTCGTCGCAGAACACCACCACTTCGGCGCCTTGCTCCTGAGCGGCCTGGGCCAGCCTGGGGCCGTTGCGGCCATAGCGGAAGGTGTCAATGATGATCAGCACTTTGCCGGGCCGCGGGTTCGTCAGCAGTTGGGCATAGGTGCCATCAATGCCGTCGAGTTCAAACGCGTTGGGCCGGATGTAGTTCAAGCGTTGGACCAGCCCGTTGGCCAGGTACCGCATGGTCTGGAACCCTGCCGCATATACGCTGTCGGCCCGGGACACGCGCTGGACGATGTGCTTCCAAAGGGGTTGCGAGCGGAAGTCCACCGCTTTGCGCATGGCCTCGGTGGCGTGGGCGAGCTGGGTGTCCTGATCGAGCCGGCCGGGTGTGCGCCGAAAAGTTTCGAACCGGGCACCCACGGCTTCAGGGCTGGCTTCGTAGAGCTGCCGTTTGGCCATGTCTTTCGCGTCTGCTGCGTTTTCAAAACCCACCTTTTTGAAGAACCGGGTCACGGTCATGGGGCTGACGTGCGCCCGTTTGGCGAGGGTGGCACTGTTGTCCACGGCGATGGCGTTGGGGTTGGCGCTCAGGTAGGCCGTGATGCGGCGCTCCAGCTTGGTGAGGTTGATCGGGTTGTCCACGCTTGCCAGCCGCCGCTTCAGCTCGTCAATGAAAATGGGGTCGTTGTGGCTGCGGTTCATATCATTTTTGGAAAAAGGTACGAAGAGGTCGCTGGGGTGGCGCCAGCGCAGGGGCGGGTGCGACGGCGAGGGCTGCCCTATCGAGGTGCGGCGTGGGCGGATAGCACCGCGGCTTGCGCTGGGTTTGGATCGGGGAACGCGGATGCATTGGCAAGCCCTCACGGGTACTCACATGGGGGCCGGACGCAGTGCACGCACGGGCGTGAACATGCCAGACAATTGGAGGCGGTCGAGTGTGCATCAATCTTGCTTCTGCTTGACCATGGTCAATTCGGTCTCACGGGAATACCCTATCCATCGGTGTATAAACTTGTGCAATGATTTGACCATACCAATACCAAAAAATGGTACTGGTAAATCAAAATGAGGGCAGGGACTGGTGTCTGGCATCCAGGGAACGCAAGGTGTCGCCCGGTAAACGGGTTGCATCTGAACCCGGCATCCAGCCTTGCTGTTGATCTATTGTGGGAAATACATTTCCCTTTTTTTGTTTTGAGGACCATGCATGTTCAAACTGAATAAACTGATCCTGGCCCTGGGCTTGACGGCTGCTGCCGTGAGCGCACAGGCTGCTGGCACGTTGATCTACTGTTCCGAAGCCAGCCCTGAAGGTTTCGACAACGCTCAATACACCGGTGGCACCACGTTTGATGCGTCGGGCCATGCGCTGTTCAACCGGTTGATCGGCTTCAAGGCCGGCACCACCGAGATCGAGCCCAGCTTGGCGGAGTCGTGGTCGAACTCGGCCGATGGCTTGTCTTACACCTTCAAGCTGCGCAAAGGTGTGAAGTTCCATACCACCGAGAATTTCAAACCAACGCGCGATTTCAACGCCGACGACGCGATCTTCACCATCGGCCGCCTGGTGGACAAGAACCACCCCTTCAACAAAGCTTACCCGGCTGAGTTCCCCTACGCTTCGGACGTGGGTCTGGACAGCAATGTGGCATCGGTCACAAAATCCGATCCCCTGACCCTGGTCGTGACCTTGAAGAAGCCAGACCCCGACCTGCTGATCAAGCTGGCCATGCCGTTTGCTTCGATCCTGTCGCAGGAACATGCCGACAAGCTGGTCGCCGCTGGCCAGGCTTCCATGATCAACCAGCAGCCTGTGGGCACGGGTCCGTTCGTGCTGCGCCGCTACCAGAAAGATGCGCAGATTCGCTATGTGAAGAACAATGACTACTGGAACGCCAAGAATGTGCTGGTCGACAATCTGATCTTTGCGATCACAACCGACGCATCGGTGCGCTTCCAGAAGATGAAGGCCGGTGAGTGCCACATCATGGCGTACCCCAAGCCACAGGACATCGCTGCCATGAAGGCCGATCCGGCTTTGAAGGTCGACAGCGCACCCGGTTTCAACATTGGGTACCTGTCGTACAACATGGAAAAGCCGCTGCTGGCCAAGCTTGAAGTGCGCCAGGCGCTCGACATGGCGATCAACCGCAAGGCGATTCTCGAAGCGGTGTACCAGGGTCAGGGTCAGGAAGCGGCCAACCCGTTCCCCGCCTCGCTGTGGTCTTACAACCCGGCTCTGAAAAACGCGCCATTCAATCCTGAAAAAGCCAAAGAGTTGCTGAAAAAGGCTGGCGTGGCCGAAGGCACGGAAGTCACCCTGTGGGCGATGCCAGTGCAGCGCCCTTACAACCCCAACGCCAAGCTGATGGCCGAGATGATCCAGGCCGACTGGGCCAAGATCGGCATCAAGGGCAAGATCACCCAGTACGAGTGGGGCGAGTACCTCAAGCGCATGAAGCAGGGTGAGCACGACACCGGCCTGATCGGCTGGACCGGCGACTACGCGTCACCCGACAACTTCATGGGTGTGTTGCTCACTTGTGAGGCCGTCGGCGGATCCAACTACGCGCGCTACTGCAGCAAGGACTTCGACGCCCTGGTGCTCAAGGCCCGCAACAGCCTGGACCAGAAAGAACGCACCAACCTGTACATGAAGGCTCAGGAAGTGTTCAAGAAAGACCTGCCATGGTCCACGATCGCCCACTCGACCGTGAACCAGCCCATGCGCAAGGAAGTCAACGGCTTCAAGATCAGCCCATTTGGTGATTACCAGTTTGAAGGCGTGAGCGTGAAGTAAAGTCACGTCCTTCAGGATTTGTACCTGAAGCTCAAGGACAGGCGTCAAGCTTTTGACGCCTGTCCCTTTTTGCGCGTTTCAAAATTTCGACGAGGCACCTCCTCATGCTGAGCTACATCCTTCGCAGGTTGCTCGTGCTGATACCCACCATCCTGGGCGTCACCTTGCTGACCTTCTCGCTCATCCGTCTCATACCCGGTGATCCCGTGGAAGTGATGATGGGCGAGCGCACTCTGGACCCCGAACTCCACGCCGCTGCCCTGACGCGCCTGGGGCTGGACAAGCCCCTGTATGTGCAGTACGGCCACTACCTGGGGCAATTGATCCAGGGTGATCTGGGTGTTTCGTTGAAATCCCAGGCCACGGTCTGGAGTGAATTCAAAGCCTTGTTCCCGGCCACACTCGAGCTGGCCACCATGGCCTTGCTGATCGCCCTGGTGCTGGGCATGGTTGCCGGCGTCATGGCTGCGGTGAAGCGGGGGACCTGGCTGGACCACACGGTGATGACAGCCGCGCTCACGGGCTATTCCATGCCCATCTTCTGGTGGGGCTTGTTGCTGATCATGTTGTTTTCCGTCGGGTTGGGCTGGACGCCGGTTTCGGGCCGCATCGATCTGCTCTACGACGTACCGCCGCAAACCGGCTTCATGGTCTGGGACGCCTGGCTGGCCCAGCAGGCCGATCCGGAATACAACGGTGGCGCGGTGTGGGATGCCCTGCGGCACCTGATCTTGCCGTCGGTGGTGTTGGCCACGATTCCGCTGGCCGTGATTGCCCGTATGACGCGGTCGAGCATGCTTGAAGTGCTGCGTGAAGACTATGTGCGCACCGCGCGCGCCAAAGGCTTGTCGCCCGCCAGGGTGATCTTCGTGCACACGCTGCGCAATGCATTGATCCCGGTGCTCACCGTGGTGGGCCTGCAGGTGGGTACCCTCATGGGCGGCGCGGTCTTGACCGAGACCATCTTCTCCTGGCCAGGCATTGGCAAATGGTTGATCGACGCCATTGGGCGGCGCGATTACCCCGTGGTGCAAAACGGCATTTTGCTGGTGGCAACGC
The DNA here is from genome assembly GCF_004795855.1 of Hydrogenophaga sp. PAMC20947. Taxonomy (NCBI): domain Bacteria; kingdom Pseudomonadati; phylum Pseudomonadota; class Betaproteobacteria; order Burkholderiales; family Comamonadaceae; genus Hydrogenophaga; species Hydrogenophaga sp. PAMC20947. The sequence goes on along the minus strand of NZ_CP039252.1, from coordinate 2,062,249 downwards.
TGGTCATCCTGACCAACTTTCTTGTGGACATTCTTTACGGCGTGGCCAACCCGCGCATCCGGGTGCAGTGATGAACTTCCGAGAATTCTGGCGCGCTTTCGCGCACAACAAAGGGGCCGTTGCTGGCCTGTTCTTCATGCTGATCGTGGCCACGCTCGCGATCCTGGCGCCCTGGGTCGCGCCTTACAGCCCGATCGAGCAATACCGCGCGCATTTCCTGCAGGCGCCGGTGTGGTCCGAAGGCGGTACCTGGCAGTTTTTGTTTGGCACCGATGAGCTGGGCCGCGACCTGCTGTCGCGCTTGATCCACGGGGCGCGCCTGTCGCTGCTGGTGGGTCTGGTGTCGGTGGTGCTGGCTTTGATCCCCGGGGTGATCCTGGGGCTGACGGCGGCCTTTGCTGGCCGCTGGATGGACGCCGCGATCATGCGAGCCATGGACATCATGATGGCCTTGCCTTCGCTGCTGCTGGCCGTGGCGATCATGGCCATTCTTGGCCCGGGATTGATCAACGCCATGATCGCCATTGCCCTGGTTTCGTTGCCGGCCTATGTGCGCCTGGTGCGCGCGTCGGCCATGTCAGAGCTGCAGAAGGATTACGTAACGGCCGCACGCCTCTCGGGCGCGCGCACGCTGAGGCTGATGTTTGTCACCGTGTTGCCCAACTGCACCGCACCACTGATCGTGCACGCAACCATGAGCTTTTCAGCGGCCATTCTGGAGATTGCCGCGCTGGGTTTTCTGGGGCTGGGCGTGCAACCGCCGCTGCCGGAATGGGGCACGATGCTGGCGTCGGCGCGCGACTACATCGAGAGTGCGTGGTGGGTGGTGACTTTGCCGGGCCTGACCATTTTGTTGTCGGTGCTGGCGATCAACCTGGTGGGCGATGGTCTGCGCGATGCGCTGGACCCCAAGCTCAAGACGGCATCATGAAACACCCCCGCCGTGCTTCGCACGCCCCCCTCAAGGGGGCGCACCTGCCGTCCAGCAAAGCCGGCCCGGCGGTGTCACTTGGATTGCGTTATCCCCGCCACGGCGCCCAGTGCTTTCGGTGGAGTGCATGAGGAATTTGAAATGAGTCTTTTGGAAATTCAAAATTTGAGCGTCGAATTTGGTGCCAAAGATCGCGGCTTTCGTGCCGTGGACACACTCGACGTGCAACTCGATCAAGGCCAGGTGCTTGGCATCGTGGGCGAGTCGGGCTCGGGCAAATCGGTCAGCATGATGGCCATGATGGGACTGCTGGCCGGACAAGGCCGGGTCAACGCCGACAAGCTGGTGTTTGACGGCAAGGATCTGCTGACCATTTCCGATCGCGCGCGGCGCCAGATCCTGGGCAAGGATATGGCCATGATCTTTCAGGACCCCATGACTTCGCTCAACCCCAGTTTCACGGTTGGCTTCCAGCTGATCGAGGTGCTGAAACAGCACATGGGGCTGCGAGGATCGGCGGCCAAAGCGCGCGCAATCGAATTGCTGGAAATGGTGGAAATTTCTGGCGCGGCGAATCGGCTGGACAGCTACCCGCACCAGTTCTCAGGCGGCATGGCGCAGCGCGTGATGATCGCGATTGCCATTGCCTGCAACCCCAAGTTGCTGATCGCCGATGAGCCCACGACCGCGTTGGATGTGACCATCCAGGCGCAAATCATGGAGCTTTTGGTGCAGCTGCAAAAGGCACACAACATGGCGCTGATTCTGATCACGCACGATCTGGCGGTGGTGGCCGAGGTGGCCCAGCGCGTGGCGGTGATGTACGCTGGCCAGGTGGTAGAGCAGGGCGAGGTTTCGCGCATGTTCACCGCCCCCACGCATCCCTACACGCGGGCCTTGCTGCAAAGTGTGCCCGAGCACAGCCGGGGTGCCAGCCGCCTGCATACCTTGCCGGGCATCGTGCCAGGCCAGCACGACCGGCCAGCCGGTTGCCTCCTGTCGCCGCGTTGCCCGCGGGTTCAGGACCGCTGTCGCACCGAGCGGCCTGGTCTGTTTGAGCAACACGGGGTGCAGACGCGCTGCTTCTTCCCCATGACCCCGCAGGAGGTGCTATGAACAAGCCGGTGATGCAGGCCGAGTCGCTGACCCGGCATTACCATGTGTCGCAGGGTTTTTTGAAGCCTTCGGTGACGGTGAAGGCATTGGCCGATGTGTCGTTCCAGCTGGAGCAGGGACGCACGCTGGCGGTGGTGGGTGAATCGGGTTGCGGCAAGAGCACGCTGGCCCGGCAGCTCACGCTGATCGAGCCGCCCACTGAGGGCCGCCTGCAGCTGGGCGATGAGTGGGTGAAGCCGGGCGACAAGGCGCAGTACAAGCGCTTGCGCAGCCAGGTGCAGATGGTTTTCCAGAACCCCTACGCCTCGCTCAATCCGCGCCAGAAAATTGGCCATCAGATCGGTGAACCGCTGTTGCTCAACACAGCACTGAGTGCCACCGAGCGCAAGACCAAGGTGATGGAAAGCCTGGAGCGCGTGGGCCTGCGCCCGGAGCACCACGACCGCTACGCGCACATGTTTTCCGGTGGTCAGCGGCAACGCATTGCGATCGCGCGGGCCATGGTTTTGCAGCCCAAGATTCTTGTCGCCGACGAACCCACCTCGGCGCTCGATGTGTCGATCCAGGCACAGGTGCTGAACCTGTTCATGGACCTGCAGGATCAGCTCAAGACCGCCTACGTGTTTGTGTCACACAACCTCGCTGTGGTGGAGCACATCGCCAACGACGTGATGGTGATGTACCTGGGGCGGGTGGTGGAGTCGGGCCCCAAGGCCACGATCTTTGCCAACGCCTTGCACCCGTATACGCAAGCGTTGTTGTCGGCCACGCCTTCCATCGACCCTGCCCATCGGCAGAAGAAAATCAAGATCCACGGCGAGCTGCCCAGCCCGCTGGACCCGCCCACGGGCTGTGCGTTTCACAAGCGCTGCCCGCTGGCGGACGCGCGTTGCGAAATCGAGCTGCCCGTCTTGCGAATGCTGCAAGGCCGGCAGGTGGCCTGCCACCACGCAGGCTGATCAGGCCTGCTTTTCAGGCTTGCTCATGCGTCCGGGCTTTGGACAGAGCGCGGGACAGCGCTGAGGCGTCGGCGTAGCCGGTGCGCCGGGCAGCAGTCTTGAGGCTGTCGCCCGACGACACCGCCTTCTGGGCAATCGCCAGTCGGAGCTGCGCCAGGTACTTGCCGGGCGTCGTGTTGAGGGCGTCGCGGAAACAGTTGACAAACGCTGTGCGCGACATGCCGGCCTGCGCGGCCATGGATTCCAGCCGCCAGTCGGCCTGGGGTTCGGCGTGCAAGGCCACCAGGGTGCTGGCCACGCGCGGATCGGCCAGGCCATGGAACAGGCCTTGGCCACTACCGGCATGGCCCACCAGATGCCGCAGCAGGCCGATGAACAGGATGTCGCCAGCCCGGTCCAGCAACAAAGGCTGGCCACAGCGCGGCTCACTCACTTCAGCACTCACCAACTGAATAACCTGCTGCAACGAGGCATCGGCACCGGAGAGCGGTACCACCATGGGTTGCCGGAATTCGGCCAGCAACAGCGGCGCGACCGGGCCTTCGAGGTGGGCGCGGGCGCACAACAGCGCCTCTGGAGCTGTCGCTGCTGCGGGCTGCCCGGCGCTGGACCGCGTGAGGGCGTGGGCAACATCTGCCCGGCAGATCAGCATGGCGGGGGCCTCGGCCACGGTGATGTGCTGGTTTTCCGACCGCAGCTCAACGCCGCCCGCCAACACCAGGTGCAGCCACAAGCCGCGTGATGCTTCGCTTGGGAACTGCAGGGTGCTGTCGCCGCTGCCCGGTCGCAAAACCTGGACGCGCGGCGCGAGTCCGCCCAACAGGGCAGAGAGGCGGTCCAGGCGTGGGGCGGTGTTCATTTGTACGAATTGCAATCATTTTTGGATTTTGATTGGCAAAGCGTACATCACAATGGTGTGGTCCCCATTTTTTTAGGAGTTTCCATGCGTGTTCAGTCCCTGATGCCCCGTTTTCCCGTGCCTGCCCTCAACCTGCCGTTGACGAATGGCGAGCGCTTTGTGCTGGGTGCCAACCCCGGTGAACCATTCGACTTGCTGGTGTTTTACCGTGGTCTGCACTGCCCAATCTGCGCCAAATACCTGCTGGAGCTCGAGCGTCTGGCGCCTGAATTTGCCAGTCGTGGCGTGCAGGTGGTGGCGATCAGTAGCGACTCGGAAGAGCGCGGCAAGGCCATGGCCGAAAAAGTGAAAGCCAGCGGCGTGAAGTTTGCCTACGACCTGAGCCTTCGCAGCGCCCGCGAATGGGGGCTGTACATCAGCACGTCTCGCGGCACCACGTCCATCGGCATCGACGAGCCTGAGTTGTTCAGCGAGCCCGGCGTGTTCCTGGTGCGGCCCGATGGCACGCTGTATTACGGCGCCACGCAAACCATGCCGTTCGCTCGCCCACAATTCCAGGACCTCATCGGCGCTATCGACTTCGCAGTGTCCAAAGACTACCCAGCGCGCGGCGAATACACCGGCGCCGTGTAAAGGTTGCGCCGACCGTAGCGCAGGGCCGCCCCAAGCCAGGTCAGCCCCCTCGGGGGGGCAGCGACCCGCGCAGCGGCGGAGTGTGGGGGCCGCCGACCGCCGCGCAGGGCCGCCCCAAGCAAGGTCAGCCCCCTCGGGGGGGCAGCGACCCGCGCAGCGGCGGAGCGTGGGGGCCGCCGACCGCAGCGCAGGGCCGCCCCAAGCCAGGTCAGCCCCCTCGGGGGGCAGCGACCCGCGCAGCGGCGGAGCGTGGGGGCCGCCGACCGCAGCGCAGGGCCGCCCCAAGCCAGGTCAGCCCCCTCGGGGGGCAGCGACCCGCGCAGCGGCGGAGCGTGGGGGCCGCCGACCGCAGCGCAGGGCCGCCCCAAGCCAGGTCAGCCCCCTCGGGGGGCAGCGACCCGCGCAGCGGTGGAGCGTGGGGGCAACCCCTTTACGTGGTGAACTGCAGAGCCGCAAGGCCTTCGTAGATGCCTCCGCGTTCGATCAACTCGGCGTGCGTGCCTTGTTCCACGATGCGGCCATGGTCAAGCACCACGATGTGGTCCGCCCGCTGCACCGTGGCCAGGCGGTGGGCGATCACGAGGGTGGTGCGGTCGCGCATAGCCGATTCCAGCGCGGCCTGCACCACGCGTTCACTTTGTGCGTCAAGCGCGCTGGTGGCTTCGTCGAGCAGGAGCAGCGGCGGATTTTTCAGCATGGCCCGCGCGATCGCGATGCGCTGGCGCTGGCCGCCCGAGAGCCGCACGCCGCGCTCGCCCAAGTAAGTGTTGTACTGCTCGGGCAAATCCATGATGAACTCGTCGGCAAATGCGGCCATGGCGGCGGCTTTCACTTCCTCGTCAGAAGCGTCTGGCTTGCCGTAGCGGATGTTCTCCATCGCACTGCTGGAAAAAATCACCGGATCTTGCGGCACGATACCCACACGGTTGCGCAAGTCTTCGAGACTCAGCTGGTTGATGGGCACGCCGTCGACCTCGATGCGGCCCCGCTGCGGGTCGTAGTAACGCAGCAGCAGGCTGAACACCGTGGTTTTTCCTGCGCCGCTGGCCCCGACCAGTGCCACGGTCTGGCCTGGTTGCACAAAGAGGCTGAAATCGTCGAGCGAGGCCTGGTTGGGCCGCGACGGGTAGCGGAAATCCAGCTTGTGAAACGTGACGGCACTGCCGCCTTCGGGGCGCGGGAGATCCACCGGGCTGGTGGGGGATTGCACCGGCGATTCGCTGGCCAGCAGCTCCATCAAGCGTTCGCTGGCGCCCGCTGCGCGCAGCAAGTCGCCATAGACCTCGCCCAGCACAGCCACCGAGCCCGCCAGGATGATGATGTAAACCACGGTCTGGCCCAGGTGGCCGGGCGTGATATCGCCGTTGATCACCGCTTGCGTGCCCTGGTACAGGCCCCACAGCAGCAGGGCCGAGGTGGTGATGATGATGAAAGCCACCAGCACCGAGCGGGCGCTCGCGCGCTTGATGGCCGTCTTGAACGCGCTTTCGGTGGCTTTGCCAAAGCGCTGGGCTTCGCGGTCTTCGGCGGTGTAGCTTTGCACCACAGGGATGGCGTTCAACACCTCGGCCGCGATGGCACTGGCGTCGGCCACGCGGTCCTGACTGGCGCGCGAGAGCTTGCGCACGCGGCGACCAAACCACATGCTGGGCAGCACCACCAGCAACAGGATGAGCAAAACCTGTGTCATCACATAGGGGTTGGTCCACACCAGCATGATCAGGGCGCCCAGGCCCATGACGCCGTTGCGCAGGCCCATGGACAACGAGGAGCCGACCACGGTTTGTACCAGGGTGGTGTCGGTGGTCAGGCGGCTGAGCACTTCGCCGGTCTGGGTGGACTCAAAGAACTCGGGGCTCTGGCGCAACACATGGCTGTAGACCGCATTGCGCAAGTCGGTGGTGACCCGCTCGCCGAGCCAGCTCACCAGGTAGAAGCGCACCGCTGAAAAAATGCCCAGGGCAAACGCCACAGCAAACAGTTCCAGGAAGTGGCCCCGCAAACCCATGGCCTGGGCGCTGCGGTCACCCGCGACGAGGCCGCCGTCGATCAGCTGGCGCAGGGCCACGGGGAAAACCAGCGTGGCGGCTGCCGCCAGCACCAGAAACAGGATCGCCAGAGCGATCTGCCAGCGGTAGGGGCGAATGAAGGGCCGCAGGCCGCTCAGCGATTGGGGGGTGCTCGCCTTGGGGCGTTCGGGTGCAGTGGATTGACTCATCCTCCAAGTGTGCCGGGTTTTCCCTTAAGGTTGTGTGTCGCGAGGGTTTTGCAGCGCTTCCCCAGGGTTCAGCTTGGCGGTCGACGCCTATTCCACCCCCAAAATTCTTTGACCTGATCGAACGCTGCGCCTCGCTTTCGACGGGAACTGCCGTAACCTTGCGTTCACTTGTGACCGCATGTGAACTGTTCCCTCGTGAAGCGATCACAGGGGCGCATGTGCCAAAATTGACCTGATAACACGATGAAAATAATTGACGAGATGCTGAACCTGGCATTGCTGACGGCCGACCAGCATCACCAAATCAGCGCCTGGATAGCGCGAGCCGACTCGCCCGAAGAAATCCTGAAGATGCCGGCGCCATTGTGGCGGGCGGTCGAGCGGGCCAGCGCGGTCATGGGCATCGACGATGACCTGATGCGACCGCCTTCGCTGGATGCGGAGGATGTGGTTTGCGGATAGGGGATGATTTCAGGAGCGTGTGTGCTCAATCGCAGGCCAAAGATGTTGGCACTCGGCCAAAGCAAGCGCAGACGATGACGGTTTGAATGACCCTTCATGGACCGCAATGCGGACGTCGTCGTCGGGCCCCGTTTTCGTTGCTTTTCGTCGCACCAGAGCGATCCGGGCGCATGCACGAGCTGGATGATCTGACCCCATACCCGCTGTCACCGGACGCTGGTTTTGACAGGTCGCCACGGTTGGAGAATCAACAGCGGGTCGGTCACCACAGATGCCATGAAAATCCACAAATTTGCGCTTGCGCTTGCTGTCGTGACGATCGCAGCGGTGACCAGTCTGATCTTTCTTGTGCCAAAGTGGACCAAAGATCGCCCCTATCGATTGCACCCGGACGACGGAAAAACTGTGGCAATCGGCGCACGGATATACCAGTCGCATTGCGCGTCGTGCCACGGATCGAATCTCGAAGGGCAACCGGAATGGCGTTCACGGGACTCAAGGGGTTTCCTGCCTGCTCCGCCACACAATGCCAGCGGTCACACATGGCATCACTCCGATGAAACCCTGTTTCAGATCACCAAACTGGGGGTCGCCCATGTCATTGGCGACGAGACATACCAGACCACGATGCCCATCTATTCTGGCGTTCTGAATGACGAAGAGATCGTCGCCGTATTGTCGTGGATCAAGGCGCAATGGCCCTCGGATATCCGCAAGAGCAATGAATTGGTCAACGAGGGGAATCGGTAGATCGCGCGTCTGCAAGCTTGGCTGGGACGGCTTTGACACGAGAGACAGTCGATCCGTATTTTGGGCGGGTTGCTGTCCACCAGGCGCTCACCAACCAAGGCACTTTCACATGCGGTGTGCCTCAAACACCATTCCGTTGGCCTGTTGCAACTCACGCACATACCGAACAATCTGTTGAATCTCACTCTCTGTGACTGTGGGCTGCGCCGGCATGTCACCGAAGCCCCAGTGGTGCTGGCGAACGCCGTTGCGCACCGCGCGCATGAACGCCTCGTCGGCATGGTGCCCCGGGTTGTAAACGGGATCGAGGAACGGAGGCCCTTTGTCCGTGCCCGTGCCGTTTGCCCCATGGCATTTCGCGCAAGTGGCATCGTAGGCGCGTTGGCCTGCCAGGGCCATTGACGAAAACGCCGGTATTTTTATTCCCTGTGAAGCAGCCGGCAAATCCCGGATGCGCTGAGACCATGCGAAGCCAGCGCTTGTGAGCAATGCCATGCCCAGTGCGGTTACGAAAATCCTTTTCCATGCTTTCATGGGTACCTCCAAATATGCATGACTTGTCTTGTGTGGGGTATTCATGCAGTGTTGTGAGCATTGCTTTCGGGTGTGTATGGAAACCCCACAGGTTGAATCCGGATCACTGGTTTGTCATGGCCTTGCGCTTCCCCCTCGACTTCTGATCAATCCGCCGCCAGTACAACCAGCGTGGCAGATACCGCTGTTCGAATCCAAACGCCATCAACAATACCGCAGCTGACGCCCCGATTTCCTTGCGGCGGTAGCGGAACACGCCCCAATGAACCACCGTATGTGATTGAGCCCTTCTTATAGGCGTTGTCCGAATGGTCGTGTTGTATCTTGTGCTTCTTTCAATTTGACATCCTTGTGCGCCAAAGAATGGCGCAAAGCAAACAGCGTTGGCTCCTGAGAAGAATGCGGTCAGATCTTGGTGGGTCTGGGCAACTGGCCAATTACGGTTCTGTTTTTCGTTTGGCGGTGCTCAAAATGATGAGGGCAACGACGGCAAGCGCCGAGTAGTTCAGCATCATGAACCAGGGTGTGTTCCACGCAATGCCATCGAAACCGCGCTGGGTGAGCGGATAAAGAACGGGTGACGCGTAGTAGTCTGCTGAATGAGTGAACACATCGATGATGATGTGAGACCACCACCCCAGCAGCGGGAGCAACAGCCATGCCCGCACCCGCCAGGCGACCAATGTCACCGCTCCCGCGACCAGCGCGCTGTGTGCCATGCAGTGCGTGTGATGTGAGATGAGGGTGACCATGGCCGGCATGCTCGGCTCTTGACCAGGCACGGCGATGGCAAATGCGTTGACCGCATCAAACGTTCCCGAACTGAAAATCCACCAGCCCAGCACAGGTAGCATTTGAAATACATCGGGCAATGCTGCGAGTGCGATGGTTGCGGCCGCTGCGCCGGGCTTGATCGGCACGCGCCTGCTCAACAGTGCCACGCCAGCGCTGGCCCACAAGGTGTGCGCAAGAATGTCCATGAGTGGTGCTGTCCTTCGCCCTGGTCACTCGCCAATCAGCTTGGTGTTCCTGAGCCGCAAGGCGTTGCTGATCACGGATGCCGAGCTCAGGCTCATGGCCAGCGCAGCGAACATGGGCGACAGCAGCCAACCGGTGAACGCGTAAAGCACACCGGCGGCCAGCGGCACACCGATCGCGTTGTAGACGAAGGCAAAGGCCAGGTTCTGCTTCATGTTGGCCACGGTCGCCACCGACAGCGCCCGCGCTGTCGCGATCCCGCGCAAGTCGCCCTTGATCAGCGTGAGCTGGGCGCTGTTCATTGCCACGTCGGTGCCGGTGCCCATGGCGATCCCCACATCGGCCCTGGCCAGTGCCGGCGCGTCGTTGATGCCGTCGCCTGCCATCGCGACCACGCAGCCTTCCGCCTGCAACTTCTCAACCAGCTTCAGCTTGTCGGCCGGCGTGACTTCCCCGTGGACTTCGTCGATGCCCAGGCGCTTGCCAACCGCCTTGGCCGTGGTGAGGCCATCCCCCGTGGCCATCACCACGCGCAGGCCCGCTTCGCGCAACGCCTTCAGCGCCTCCGCTGTCGTGGCCTTGACCGGGTCGGACACGGCCAGCAGTCCGGCCAGCTGGCCGTCGATAGCCAGGTGCATCACGCTGGCACCCTGGCCGCGCAGTTCCTCGGCCTGGCTCTTCAGCGCATCGACCTGAATACCCAGTTGATTCATCAGCGCCGTATTGCCCAATGCCAAGGCCTTGTCATCAACCGTGCCTTGCACCCCAATGCCTGACTCGGAATCGAACGCCTCCGGCTTCGACAGCTTCAGACCCTGCTCATTGGCGGCCGCCACGATGGCTGCGGCCAGCGGATGTTCGCTGCCCTGGTCCAGACTGGCCGCCATGCGGAGGATGTCCTGCTCGTCGAATCCTTGCATGGCCACTGCGCGCTCGAAGGTCGGCCGACCTTCGGTCAGCGTGCCGGTCTTGTCGACGATCAGGGTGTCGACCTTGCGCAGGTTCTCGATCGCGGCGGCATCGCGGAACAGCACGCCATTCGTCGCGCCCTTGCCGGTGGCGACCATGATCGACATGGGCGTGGCCAGGCCCAGCGCGCAAGGGCAGGCAATGATCAGCACCGACACCGCGTTGATCAGGCCAAAAACCCAGCTCGGTTCCGGACCGAAGAAGCCCCAGGCAAAGAAGGTCAGCAGCGCGACGGACACCACCGAGACGACAAAGTAGCCCGCCACGACGTCGGCCATGCGCTGCATCGGCGCGCGCGAGCGCTGGGCCTGCGCCACCATCTGCACGATTTGCGACAGCACGGTGGCTGAGCCGACGTGTTCGGATTGCATCACCAGCGCTCCGCTGGTGTTCATCGTCGCGCCAATCAGCTTGTCGCCGGCGCGTTTGGTGACCGGCAGTGGCTCACCGGTGAGCATCGATTCGTCCAGTGAGCTGCTGCCCTCGATAACGACGCCGTCGACCGGCACCTTCTCGCCAGGGCGAACGCGCAGGCGGTCGCCTTCATGAACATGAGACAGTGGAATGTCCTCTTCGGTGCCGTCGGCATTGATCCGGCGTGCGGTCTTGGGTGCCAGGCCGAGCAGCGATTTGATCGCAGCCGAGGTCTGCGAACGTGCTTTCAGCTCCAGCATTTGGCCAAAGAGCGTCAGCGAGATGATCGAAGCGGCGGCTTCAAAGTACACCGACACGCGCCCGTCGATGACGAAGGCGGCCGGGAAGACCTGTGGCGCCACCGTGGCGACAACGCTGTAGACGAAGGCCACGCCAGTGCCCAGGCCGATCAGCGTCCACATGTTGGGGCTGAGGTTGACCACCGACTGCGCACCGCGCTTGTAGAAAGGCCAGCCAGCCCAGAGCGCGACAGGCAGCGTGAGCCCGAACTCGACCCAGTTCTGGCCCACGTTGCCGAACAGGCCATCGAGCCAGTCGGTCCCATGGCCTGCCATGGCCAGCGCCACAACCACCACAGTGAAGGGCAGCGTCCACCAGAAGCGGCGTTTGAAGTCGGCGAGTTCAGGGTTTTCGTCGTCATCCAGTGCAGGCATTTCCGGTTCCAGCGTCATGCCGCATTTGGGGCAGTTGCCTGGGTGGTCCTGGCGGATCTCCGGGTGCATTGGGCAGGTGTAGATCGCCCCCGCTTGCGCCGGCGTGGGTGCCGTTGACGCAGGATTCTGTGTTCCCGCAATGTACTTCTGGGGGTCGGCATTGAACTTCGTCAGACACTTTGCACTGCAAAAATAGTGCGAATGCCCATCGAGTTCGACCTGATGCGCAGACTGCGCCGTGACGGTCATGCCACAGACCGGATCCTTCAGCGTGTCGGCCGTCTTCGCCACTGGCTCTGATCCATTGTGCTCATGGTGCGCGTGGTCAGGATGTGAGTTCTTGGTAGACATGTCCATGATTTATTCCTTCTTGGAACTGAGTCGCGCGGTCGGATCAACATGGTCACCATGACGATCATGACCGTGGAAAAAGTGCATCAACGGGCAGACCAGCAGCAACAGGTAAATCCAGTTGCCTGCGACGAAGTTCCAGTGCTCACGCAGCAGGAAAAATCCGCCGACCAGAACGACCATCAGCAACGTGGTTCTCAGTGGGCTGCTCAGGCCCGTCGTCCTGGGCGTGCCGGTGTGGTGGTCGTTGTGCGTGGTGTTCATGAAATCTTGTAGTCGGTCGTCAGGCGGGGCGTTTGGCTTGTGCCATGGAACACAAGATAAACCTTGACATGCTGTGAATGTCAAGGGCCCCTTGCTTCGATTTCAAACTTTTGGGGTCGAGTCGCGCTCGAGCAGTGCCTTGCGCTTCTCGTACTCGTCGGTTGTGATCTCGCCATTGGCCAGGCGCCTTTGCAGAGTCTGCAGGGGCGTGTCCCGCAGGCGTCGCCGCTGCGCGCTTGGCCGCCCCCATCCGTAGAAAAACAGCGCGGCAATCAGCACCACCCAAAAGAGCCACCAGAGCCAGTGCCAGCCGCCCATGAACATGCCGCCTTCGTAGAACATGTGCATCTCCTTCAGCCTTGGTGCTGGGTGGAAGTCGGCACCATCAACACCGTCTTCACGCGTTGCAGGCGTTCCTTGACTTCATGAGCTACCTTGGCCACTTCGACGTTGCTGGTCATCTGCAAGACAGCCACCGGATCCATGAAGCCAACGACCAACTGGCCGTCGGACTTCGCCCGGACGACCACGTTGCAGGGCAGTAGCAGGCCAATGTCAGGCTCGGCCTCCAGCGCACGGTGCGCGAGTGGCGGATTGCAGGCGCCGAGGATCAGGTAAGGGAGACCGTCGACGCCGAGCTTTGCCTTCATCGTGGCCTGCACGTCGATTTCGGTCAGCACGCCAAAGCCCTCGGCCTTCAGCGCTTCGGTGACGCGGGCGACAGCGGCTGGGAAGTCTTTGCCCTCGATCGCACAATGAAAGCCGTAGGCTGCTGCGTTCGGCGCTGGCGCTGGGTTGGTCGTGGTGTTCATGGTGTACACCTCACTTCATTGCCGGGGCTGGTGGCATCCGGTCCATCATCATCTGCATCATGGACTGCATCATGTCCATGCGTTGTTCCATCATGCCTTGGCGGGCGGCCATGTCGCCGGGCTTACCCGCCATAGCGCCGGGCCCCATGCGACCCATCAAGCCCATGCCCGCTTGCATGAGTTTCATTTGTTCGGTCATCAAGGCATTGCGCTCTTCTGGCGTCTTGGCGGCCATCATCTTGTCGTGCATGGTCTGCATCGAACCCATCTGGGTGACGTATTCCGGCATTTCGGCCATTCCGCTCATGCCCATACCCATGCCCGGGGTGGCGGGCGCAGCTTGCGCGACTTGCGTGCTCGGAGCCGTGGCAGGGTGATGGCTGTCGTGCTGCGTGTCGCTGGCGGCCCAGACGGAGGTGGCCATTGTGGTGGCGGCAACAGCGGTGAGTATCGAGAGGGTACGAACGAATTTCATTTGGGGCTCCTGGTCATTGAATGGAAAAGTGAGAGGAAAAGTGGGAGAGAGACGCTTGCCAAACGCGCCTTCGTGCAAGTGCGCGTCGGCTGTAGATCCGAGCCTGGCTCTGTGCTTTGGTGCGGAATCAGGCCGACTGAATGTGCCGACGACAAGCTCGCGGGGCGCGTGCTCCGGGATCGTCAGCAGGTTGTGGCTGCGTACGTACTGCACCACGGACGACGTGTCGCGGTCGTTGACCTTGGACCGCTGCAAGTTGTCGATCGTTCGCTTTGCCTCAATGGCGCGACCCTTGAACCATGCGCGCTCGTCAGAAGTCATCTGGGTACGGGCCAAGAGGGCACGCGGTACTGCCGTGACGGCGAGGACCTTCTTGCACATTGTGTTCATGTCGGCATCCGTTGGGGCCATGGACTCGTGGTCGATTTCGATGCACAGCCCCCTTCGGTGTGCTTCAAGCTTGCGCTCAGCAAGCAGGTGCGCCTATCGGACAGGGCTACCTGTTGCGGTAGGTGTCGTCCTACGTGGCGCGAGGCTGGGGCGTCAGGGTCGGGATGAGGTTTGCGCCCGCTGCCCGCTTTGCAGGCCGGCTCGTTGATCAACGCCAATCGCCGGCAGGAGGCAGCTTTGGAAAGCTTTGCCAGGCCCAAGTTCCAGGTGGTGAGGCCTGAGTTGTCTATCAGTGCCGCCCTCCTTTTGATTGGGTTCCAAGCAGACGCAGGTCTGAGAATCCGCCTAAGCGAAACACCTGAGAATGCATCGGTCTTGATCATGGGGTGGTCCAGGCATTGGGCGCGGACTTTGCGGTCCAAAGTGCCCGTTTCCTTTTTTTTGAGGCTTCGCATCAGGTCTTGTGCGAGCACAAGTTAAGTGAGCAGCCCTAGCGTAGACCTTACCGCCAGCAATTCGCATGACGCCGGGATTACATATCAGTCATCTTCGATTCCGGAGCATCCAAACAGGGCACACTGCCGCAAAGAATTGCGCCTTGAAGTTACTGACCGCTGAAGACGAACCCACGACCGGCAGCTGCTTGCGGCAAGGCCTTGGCGTGGCCGGGTATGTCGCAGACCTCGTCAACAATGGGAGGGATGGGCTTCACCAGGCAAAGGACGGTAGCTGCGATCGTGTCATTTTGGGCGTGATGCCCCGAGCATGGATGGCAGGTTGAACCGCCCCGCAATGCAGTCACTCGGATCGCTGCTGTGGCCGGCTGCAGTGGGTCAACTTGCGTTGGCGGTTACCTGGGGGAGCGGTCGTTCGGTCTGGCTTTACTGCGGGCGTCGGCTTCCTGGCACGACCGCAAACTGGTGGTGCCGGCCAGTCTCAGTCGGTCAGTCTGCCTCTTGAAACCGGGCATTCGATAGCCAGGCCTCTCGGCGATCCAGATCTCACGTTGATCCACAAGAACCGCTCCTGGTCGGATTCGCCTGAGGCTCGCAAGGAATAGGCAGTGGGGAGATCGCATTCATTCACGCCGCAGAAGGCTGGCGCCCATGCGGCGCGCGAGATCTTTGACGCTCGATTGATCGTTGGCAGCACCTGCGCCCGCCCATGAGAAGTGCACAGGCCATCGAGAATATGACGGATACGCGATTCACAAAAGTTCTCCAGACAAGTCAATAGCGGGCTGTCATGCCAGCCACGTTTTCGGCACCACCATCCGCGCTGCTGCGCATGCAACCTGGAACCAGGACATCAACCGTCTCGGAAATGCGATGCTAGAGTGTTTGCCCGACACCACTTCGATGGGTTGAAGTGAATTGGTACTTTCATCTCCTGCGTCCTCCCTGTGGGTTCAGCCCGAAACTTTTTCCTAGGCGCTCCGCCGCTAGGTGCAGCACGGATACACGGACATGAAGATTTTGGTCATTGAGGACGAACAACGCATCGCAGATTTTGTATGTACGGGCTTGAGGGAGCATGGCTTTGACGTGACGGCCTGCGACAATGGCAACGCAGGCTTCGAGCTGGCCCGCCTTGGCCAACATGACGCGATCGTGCTGGATTTGATGCTGCCCGGGCGCGATGGACTGTCGGTGCTGCGGGGATTGCGCGCCGAGGGCGTCTCCACGCCGGTGATCTTGCTGACTGCGCGCAACGAGCTGGGTGACCGTATCGAAGGGCTCAACCTGGGCGCCGATGACTACCTGGCCAAACCGTTCTATGTGGAGGAGCTGGCTGCCCGGATCCAGGCCCTGCTGCGGCGGCTGTCCGGGGATCGGCAAAACACCGTTCAGGTCGGGCCGTTCATGCTCGACTGCATGGCGCGGCAGGTCACCGGCCATGGCCAGACGATCGAGCTCACCAGCCGCGAGTTTGCCCTCATCGAGTTGCTGATGCGCTCTGCGGGTCGCGTGCTGACGCGCACACAGATGCTTGAACACGTGTGGGGCTACGATTTTGATCCGGCCACGAATGTGGTGGATGCCTGTGTCCAGCGGATCCGCAGGAAGATCGAGTCCATTGAGACTGGCACGGGCAGCGCCTCGCCAATCGAGTCCGTCAGGGGCGTCGGCTACCGTTTCAGGCCAATGCCGTGAGGCTGGTCATGCCGTCTTTCCGGGTCCGCATTTTTATGGTCACGGCCTTGATCGTGGCGCTGGTGCTGACCAGCGTGGCGCTGTTCAGCTGGTCCAGTGTGCTGGCGTTCGAGGGCCAACGGCTGGACGAGCGCCTGTGCGATGAGGTCCGGCGGCTGGCCGGCCCGGCCCCCGTCAACGATGTGGAGCGCCTGAGCACCGACATGCTGGCCAAGCTGCGGTTGAAATCGCCCGAACAACTGCTGTTGGCAGTTGACACGCCGAGCGGGGCAGATCGGCTCAGGTCCGCTCACTGGCCCGACACGCTGGACATCGACCAACTGGCCTGGAGCCGTGAGGCGGTCGCCGCAGACACTCAAAGCCCCACCAACACACCCGCCCGCAGCGCCTGCGCGCTGAGCCGTTTCGATCTGGCCGGTGGTGAGTGGCGCGCGGCCCTGGTTGGCAGCGCCTCTGAGCGCGGGTTCGTCGCTGCCGACCAGGCCGCCATTCGTGCCGACCTTCTGGGGGTTTGGCGTCAGGTGGCGGCCATCGCATTGCCGCTGGCGTTGGTGCTCACGGCGTTGGGGGCGTGGTTGCTGTCGGGCTTGGCGCTCAGGCCCGTGGTGCGGCTGCGCGACGCGATGAAAGCGGTCGACGAGAAGGCGCTGGATCAGCGCCTGTCGGTGGCGCATGAAGACCGCGAGTTCCAGGATCTCATCACTTCGTACAACAAGATGCTGGGCCGGCTGGAGACCAGTTTTCACCAAGCCTCGCGCTTCTCGGCTGATGCCGCACACGAGCTGAAAACACCGCTCACCATTTTGCAAGGCCAGCTCGAGCGCGCGGTGCAGCGAACGGACGGCCAAGCCCTTCAGCTGACCCTGATTGACATGCTGGACGAGGTGGGCCGCCTGTCATCGATCTCCAGAAAGCTGCTGCTGTTGTCGCAGGCCGACGCCGGCCGGTTGGCATTGCAACGCCAGCCGGTGAACCTGAGCGAAACCTTGAACGAGCGCATCGCCGAGGCACAAACCTTCGGTCTGGACGTGACGCTGTCGGCCGAGGTGGCTGATGGACTGACCGTGCAGGCCGATCCGCAGTTGCTCGATCAGTTGCTCAACAACCTCACCAGCAACGCGCTGAAATACACGCCAGCCGGCGGGTGGATTCGGTGGCGCGTGAGGTCCACGCCGTCGGGCATCGAGCTTGAGATGGCGAACTTCGCCCCTGGCCTGACTTCCGAAGACCGTTCGCGCCTTTTTGAGCGCTTCTTCCGGGGCGATGCAGCGCGCAACCGGCAGCTGGGTGGGCACGGCCTGGGCCTCAGCCTCTCGCGTGTTATCGCCCGCGCCCATGGCGGTGATTTGACGGTGGTGCCTGGCGTTGATGACGCGCTGGTCTTGCGGCTGTTGCTGCCTGCGGGAACTTAGGGCACGCCAGCAAGGCAGCCACCGACGTGGCCGCCAACCTCTGCACCTTCATGACGAAGATGTCATTTTTCAAAGCGCAATGGGTTTTACGATGAGGTGATCGACGGGGCATTCCCTTCGCCCACACGACCAGGAGGCATCACATGAAACCATCCAAACGGCAGCTCGCCCAACGCCTGGCTGGGGCCTGCCTGGCCGCCAGCCTGCCATTCGCAGCGGCGGCAGGCTCCTTCAAAGCCGAAGTCTGGGCCGACAATTGGTTCTCGCTCCATGTCGGCGAGCGCTTCGTGGGGGAAGACTCGGTGTCGATCACCACCGAGCGCTCTTTCAACGCCGAGACACTGCGCTTCGAGGCGGACTACCCGTTGGTGCTGAACTTCACCATCAAGGACTTCAAGCAGGACGACACGGGGCTGGAATACATCGGCAGCGCACGGCAGCAGATCGGTGACGGTGGCTTCATCATGCAGATCACCGACACCGCGACGCAAAAGGTGGTGGCCGTGTCAAGCAGCGCATTCAAGTGCCGGGTCATCCACAAGGCCCCGCTCATCCCGAGTTGCGCGTCCAGCAGCCAGCCCACGGTGGCCAGCTGTGGCGCCACCATCATCGAAGAGCCTGCCAATTGGAAGGCAGCCGGGTTCGACACCAGCGCCTGGCAAAGCGCCACCGTCTACAGCGCCGCCGACATTGGTGCCAAGGACGGCTACCACGACATCGCCTGGGACCCGGCCGCAAAGCTGATCTGGGGCACCGACTTGAAGTCCGACAACACCTTGTTGTGCAAGCTCACGGTCAACGCACCGTGATGCGGCACACCGCCTTTTGCCTGTCGTCCAACCACGCCGTCGTTTGACCATGAAAACACCGATTTCCCGTCCTTTCTTGCTGGCCCTGTTCGCCGCCGCTGCCGTGTCGCTCGGTGGCTTCACACCATTGAACGCCATGGCCACCGGGGCATCCCCGTTTACCGTGACGAGTGAAGCCGGTCCGGATGGCACCTTGCCAGATACCTATACCTGCGATGGCGCAGGCGTGGCCCCTGCGCTCGCGTGGTCCAACCCGCCCGAGGGCACCCAGGAATTTGCCCTGCTCATGAGCACGGTGCCACCCGATGGCGTCATCAAATACAACTGGGTACTGTACGGCATACCCGGCACCACGACCCAGCTGAGCCAAGACAGCCATGGCGTCGGCACGCTGGGCGCGGGCAGCAATGGCCCCAGTGCCGCCTATCAACCGCCATGTTCAAAGGGCCCGGGTCAGAAGAGCTACACCTTCACGGTGTACGCGTTGTCGGCCGCACCGGTGTTGCCCCAGGGCACGCCGGTGTCGGGCCCGCAGCTCCTGAGCGCGATGTCTTCGATCACGCTGGGCACCACGAACCTGAGCCTGCACCACACCCGATCGGGTGCGAACGCCAACGGCAACGCCCCACCGCCGCCACCGCCACCAGCGGCTGCAACCGCGGCTATGGCGCCGGCTTCGTCAGTTGCAACCACTGGCACCCAAAGCGAGGCGTGCGCGCGGGTGGCCAATTCGCTCAAAGCATCCACCACCGGTGTGGCAACGGTCGAATGCGACGGCATCTATGCCTATGTGGCATCCAACGGCTTGCCCACCCACACCATGATGGACGGCATCGTCGCCAGCAACCTGCAAGTGCCGATCGCGCAAAGCTTCTTCGGCGCCAACGCCTGGAAGATCCCGCTCCAGCCGGCCATCGCCGCGACCACCACCACCGCAAACGACGGCCCCATCGGTGTGGCCATCAACGGCGTGCCCATCTTCAACCCCTGCAAACAAGGCGGTTGCCAGAACGGCGACACCAAGGCGCTGGGTGAACTCGATGCGTGCAATGGCCATGCCGGCCGTGCCGACGATTACCACTACCACGCGGCCCCCAACTGCCTCATGGTTGGCCAGCCCGCCGGCTACTGGGACACCCACCCGCTGGGCTGGGCCCTCGATGGCTTTGCGATCTTTGGCTACAACGACGCCGACGGCCGCGTGGCTTCGCGTGACGATGTGTGCGGCGGCAACACCAGCGCCGTGGCCAACGCGCCCTCGGGCTACAGCTACCACGTGACCGATGCAGCGCCCTACGTGTTGTCGTGTTTCAGGGGCACGCCCAGCCCGGACCTGGCCGGCCAGGGTGCCAAGTTTTCCCCGCTTCGCCGCCCGCCGGTGCGGCCCTTCGGTGTCTCGGCCATGACGCTGACGACCGATGCCCGTGATGGCTACCAGGTGCTCCAGTTCCAGACGGACCGCCCGTTCACCAGCACCGAAACCGGCACCGACAGCTACGAGCAACCAGCGGGCACGCACCGGATTCGGTACAAGCCCGTCACCGGAGCCGCCTTGGCTGAGCTGCTCGCCACGGGCGAGCACGCCGGCAAGTCGGCCTGCTGGAGCTTCCAGTTCTCCGATGGAGCGGGTGGCACCACCCAGCCTGCTGTCGCTTACTGCCGTTGATCATGGCACCGTTCAAAAAATGGCTGCTGGCTTGCTGTGCGCGTTGCTGACGCTGGCCGGCGTCGGGTCCGCCAGCGCACATGGACTGGAAGAAAACCGCGCCACGCTCGTGTTGCGCGACCAGAATCATGTGTCGGTGACCCTGTTCATCACATTTTCTGAGGCGCTGCATCGCGTGCTGGCGCCGGAGCGCAGTTTTCAGGAATTCATTCTGACCTATGCGGCGATGTCGCCCGAGGCATTCAAGGTGACGCTGCTCAAGGCACAGAGCACCTTCCAGGCCGAGACCAGCACTGAGACGGCTGACGGCCATCGGCTCTTGCTCGAACGCTGGCGCTGGCCTGAGCCTGCCGCCGTGCAACAGGTGCTGCGCGAACGCGCCATGCAGGCACTTGTGGCGCCGAATGAACACCCGTACGAGACAGCACTTGAAGTTCGGGCCGAACTTCAGGCCGCCAAGGCGATTGCGTCGGTGCGCGTGAGCTTCCCACCAGCGTTTCAGCGTGTGTTGGTCGTTTCCTACCAGCCCAAGCAGGTCTGGGTTGAGCCCCGGCGCGCATCGCCAGAGATCACGTTCTAGAGGGCACGCGGCTGACCAAGGCATCTCCTCATGATTAAGCGGCCGGGCTACCCTCAAGGATTCTCGCGCCCCTCGGTTGGTCTGACGAGAAGCTGGCCAATTTAGGGCACAAGTCTGCCCGAGCTTGGCAAGCTCAACGTCAGTGTCGAACTCTGCCAAGCCATGTTCCTGACGGGTTTTCTCATCTTGGCAGAATGGGCTTCATGCAAGGATGAAAAGCTGAATAAAGATTCTCAATCGCCTCGTAGGAGGAGAGAAAGCCGGGACATGTGTTCCACATGATCCGGGCAGTGTCCTGGAATGCCGGCCGACGGGAGCGTTATGGCGTCGGAGCGGGCGAATCAGCACAAGAGTGAATGCGTCACAAACGTCTGCATTCTTGATGGCGGAATGTCAGCCCCGGGTCGAACGCTGACGGCAGAGGTCAGAAACCCACACAAGTCAAAGAGCGAAGAACCGACATCAACTCAGCCCTCACTCTATCGACCTGGCGTTCACGAGTTCAATGCATCGCGCACAAAATCCAGTCGATCCTGGCCAAAAAACATTTCGTCGCCCACGAAAAAACTGGGTGCGCCAAAGACGCCTCTGCGCACGGCCTCGTCGGTGGTGGCCACGAGTTGGGCTTTGACTTCGGGGTCGTTGATCAGTGCCGAGACCGTCGCTGCATCAAACCCCGCGCCAGCCAGGGTGGTGGCCATGATGTCGGGGTCGCCCATGTTCACTGGCTTGGCCCACATGGCTTTGAACACGGCACGCAAATAGTCATTCAGCCGCTCGGGCTGGCGCATTTGCACACCGGTGGCGCCGCGCATCAGCGCCAGGGTGTTGATGGGGAAAAACGGGTTGGACTGAAAGGGGACGAGGTAACGCTGTGCCCAACGCGGCAAATCGCTGCCCATCCACTGGCCTTTGGCTGGGACCGTGACCGGACTCTGGTTGCCCGTGGCTTTGAACACGCCACCCAGCAACATGGGCCGCCAGACGATGTTGGCGCCCGCCTCTTTGGCGATGGCCGGCAACTGTGTCCAGGCGAGATAGGCGGTGGGGCTGCCCACATCGAAGAAAAATTCAACAGCTTTGTGGCTCATGCAGAAGGCTTCCGGTTGGGTGGATGTCACCAGGTTTCAGACCAGGGGCGCAGATCGAGTTCGTGTGTCCACGCGTTGCGGGGCTGCTGGTGCAATGCCCAGTAGCTTGCGGCAATGGCGTCTGGATCAAGGATACCGCCCTCTGACTTGGTGGCGTAGCGCTCTGGAAAATTGTCGGCGATGAAGGCGGTGTCGATGGCGCCGTCGATGACCAGATGGGCAACATGAATGCCTTTTGGACCCAGCTCGCGGGCCATGCTTTGTGCGAGGGCGCGCAGCGCGAATTTCGCGCCGGCGAATGCACAGAAACCGTTGCTGCCCCGCATGCTCGCGGTGGCGCCGGTGAAAAAGATGCTGCCCTTTGCGCGGGGTTGCATGACCCGGGCCGCTTCCCGTCCGACCAGGAAGCCCGACAGCGCCGCCATTTCCCAGACCTTGCGGTACACCCGCTCGGTGGTTTCGGTGATGCTGAACCTTACGTTGGCACCGATGTTGAAGACCATGACCTCCAGAGGCCCGATCTCGCGCTCGATGCGCTCAAACAAGGCCACCACCTGTTCTTCCTTGCGCGCGTCGCAGGCCCAGCCTTCGGCGCGACCTCCCGCTGCCTGGATGTCTTGTATGAGGGGCTGCAAGGCTTCAGCGCTGCGCCGCACGGCCACCACGTGGTAGCCCTCGGCGGCAAAACGGCGTGCAATCGCACCGCCGGTCGCGTCGCCGGCGCCCACGATCAGGACAGCGCGGGCAGGTGGGGCATTTTTTGGTGTGTCTGGTGAATTCATGGGAATGGGGTAGGGGGTGGCCAGGGATCATCCCGTGAGGTCGGGCGTCTGGACTGGGCCGAGCAAGTCCATGGACTCGTGGATCAGTGTGTGAAGGGCCACCACGCGGGCTTCTCCGAGGGTGGCGTTGAGCCGCAACTGTGCGGCCTTCCAACGCAGTTTGGCTTGCGTGCGCTTGGCCAGGCCTTCGGGCGTGAGCACCACGCTGCGACTGCGGCCGTCGATGCCGGGGTCCAGACGCAACCAGCCGGCGGCGATGAGCGGCTTGAGGTTGCGGGTGAGGGTGGACGCGTCCATTTTCAGCGAAGCAGCGAGGTCCGCAGGGCGGACGGGGCCGAGTTTGAGCACAAAACTCAGCAGTGAATACTGGGTGGTCTTGAGGCCGGCCTGCGCGAGTTCGGCGTCGTAGTGCTGAGCGACGCGGCGCATGAGTTGGCGCAGTTGCAGATTGGTGCAGCCACGGGGGCGGTCGGGCACTGCGGGGGTGGCGTCTGGGGCGAAGTCAGGGGTCGGCATGAAAAAATTGTACCTGCAATCGTTGCAGATGCAAGTTTTTAATCGGGCGTGTTGAAAGGGTTATGGCTGGTGGTGCCCGTGCCTTTCTGCACACCACCGCATGATGGGACGCTGTTGTGACGTAAGAAAATCCGCGCGCACCCGACACACCCCCATCACCAGCCTTGTTCGCAACCGACCGGCTGGAACCCCTACAGGAGAAATGCCCCATGCAACGCAGAGATCTGATGAAAGCCGTGTCGACCTGGATCGCCGGTGTGTCCTTGCCCAGCGCCGTGCTGGCCGCGCCGCCATTCCCACTGAAAAAGACCGAAACCGAGTGGCGCAAGCTCGTCTCGCATGCCGCCTACCGCGTGTTGTTTGAAGAGGACACCGAACGCGCTGGAACGAGCCCGCTGAACCAGGAAAAGCGCGCGGGCATCTATGTGTGCGCAGCCTGTCAGCTGCCGCTGTTTGATGCGGCCCACAAATACGAGAGCGGAACCGGCTGGCCCAGTTTCTGGCAACCCTTGGCGGGCGGAGTGGGCACTTCGACCGATTTCAAAATGATCTACCCCCGCACCGAATACCACTGCGCTCGATGTGGTGGACACCAGGGCCATGTGTTCAACGATGGTCCGAAGCCCACGGGCCAGCGCTATTGCAACAACGGGGTGGCCCTGGCTTTTGTGCCTTCGGGCGAGGCCTTGCCCGCTCTGCGCACCTGAGTGCCCGGCAGTCCGTTGACGAGATGTTTGTGTTGACCCACCCTATTTTCAGGAGCCTCCCCATGCGATCGAAACCCTCTGCTGCTGCCGCGATCTGTTTTACGTTGGCTGGCGCAACGCTGTCCGGATGGGCCCATGCGGCCACGGCGACAGCGGTCTTTGCCGGCGGGTGTTTCTGGTGCACCGAGTCCGACTTTGAAAAGTTGCCCGGCGTGACCCAGGCCGAGTCGGGCTACACCGCAGGCAAAACCACCAACCCGACCTACGAGGCCGTGAGCGCGGGCCACACCGGTCACACCGAGGCGGTTCGTGTGACCTACGATCCAGACAAGGTCAGCTACGCCCAGCTCGTCGAGTATTTCTGGAAGACCATCGACCCCACCGAGAAAGACCGGCAGTTTTGTGACATCGGTAGCCAGTACCGCAGTGGCATCTACTGGGGCAGCGAGGCGGAGCGGGAAGTGGCCGAAGCGAGCAAGAGTGCGTTGCTGAAAACGGGTCGCTTCAAGACCATCTACACCGAACTCGCCCCTGCGAGCCCCTTCTACCTGGCCGAGGATTACCACCAGGACTATTACAAGAAGAACTCGGTGCGCTACCACTACTACCGCCTCAGCTGCGGGCGCGATGCCCAGCTCAAGCGGGTCTGGAAATGAGCAGGCTGAGGGACGGGGAATTTGGGATTCTGACGCGCTGATGGGTTGACGCGTTCAGTCTTGGGGTGGTCGCATTTTTCGCCGTTGGCGCTGCGCTTTTTGGGCGAGAGGTTCTGCTGCGGATTCGGCGCTCGAAGCGCTGCACAACAGGCTGGTCCGAAGGGGCCAGAAGGGGCACTTTTCAGCTCGGTTTTTGTCGCACTTCCGTGAACTCGATCCAGCCCTCGAAATGGTGTGCCAGGGATTGCACCCGCTCGGTGGCCATGGCCTGGTGGTGGTGCATGGCCACACAATGGTAGATCTCACTGCGCAGCGACCACAGCTCCCGGTGGGTGCGAGCGCTCTGTATTTTTTCCTGCAAACGCCTGACGTTGCCCGCTGAGCAGTCGTGCACGCAGTGGAGCAGCGCGTTGCGCGCACTGCGGAGCTCGCTGAGGCTGCTGGTGCTCGGGGATTTTTCTGCACGGGATCGGAAAGTTCGAATCCACAGGGTCAGGCAGGTGGTCATGAGGGTCTCCTAGCGGCGGATTTCACCGGCAATTTTCTCGCAGAGCGGTTCGCTTGCGGCGATCTTCGGGATCTTGTGAAGTGTATTTTCGCGGGTGGAACAGCTATTTGTAGAGGTGTGCACTCCAGAGCGTGCGTGACATTTTTCACCCCTTGTCGGGGAATGGGCGGCTAGGGGTGTTCATGCGTGATCGATTGCCGGCAGCGGCTGCCCTCAGGATGCTGTGTGACGACCTGCGTTGCAGATGATCCATCGTCTTGATGCAGGTCATGGCGGTGCGCGGCGATGTTCGTCACACTGGTGGAATGAACGTTTTCCCCCCGCTGATCGGTAGGGTGCTCTTGCCGGAGCGCTCGGTCTGGCATGTCTGACGCCGTTGCAACGGTGGGCCAAGACGCCTCGGCCGTCTTTGTCGCGCGCGGACTGACCAAGGTCTACGGCGAGGGCGCGACCGCAGTACATGCCTTGCGCGGTGTCGATCTGGACATCGTGCGTGGTGAGTTCGTGGTCTTGTTGGGCGCTTCGGGCAGCGGCAAATCGACCCTGCTCAACATCCTTGGCGGGCTGGACACGGCCACCAGCGGCTCCGCGCAATGGACCCACGCGGGCCAGGTGCACGAACTCATTGGCGCGGGAGATGCCGAGCTCACCCGTTACCGGCGTGAACACGTGGGCTTCGTGTTCCAGTTCTACAACCTCATTCCCAGCTTGACCGCGCGAGAAAACGTGGCGCTGGTGACCGAGCTGGCCGAAGATCCCATGACACCCGAAGACGCGCTGGATTTGGTGGGGCTGGGCGAGCGGATCAACCATTTTGTTTCGCAACTTTCGGGCGGAGAACAGCAGCGGGTGGCGATTGCGCGCGCGATTGCCAAGAAGCCGGCGGTGCTGCTGTGCGACGAACCCACCGGGGCCCTTGATTGCGCCACCGGCATCAAGGTCTTGCAGGCGATCGAACATGTGAATCGCGAACTGGGCACGACAACCATCGTGATCACCCACAACGCGCCCATCGCCGACATGGCCGACCGGATGTTGCGTCTGACAGACGGGCGCATTGTTGAGTCCCACGTCAATGCAAACAAAGTGCCGGCCTCTTCGTTGAGCTGGTGAGGCCCGGATGAAAGCCCTGCACATCAAGCTCTGGCGCGACCTCACCCGCTTGCGGGCGCAGGTTTTCACCATCGCGATGGTGGTGGCCATTGGCGTGGCGGGTTTTGTTTCGATGTTCTCCGTGCACGAGTCGCTCAAGGGCTCGCGCGACGCTTTCTATCGCGACAACCGGCTGGCGGACGTGTTCGCTGGTGTGAAGCGAGCGCCGGTGCATTTGGGCGATCGCCTGGCGGCGCTGGACGGCGTGGCCGAGGTCAAGCTGGGGGTGGCTTTCGATGCACAGATTGATTTGCCGGAGGTGTTGCCGCCGGTGACCGGGCGTTTCATTGGCGTCGACCTTTCACGGGTGCACGCCGGACGCCAAGGCATCAATGCGCTGTCACTCAAACGCGGTCGCTGGCCCGAGCGCGGTGGCTCCCTCGAAGCGTTGGTGAGCGACCGCTTTGCCGCAGCGCGCGGGCTGAATCCTGGCGACACCGTGCATGCGATTCTCAACGGCAAGCGGGAGCGCATCCACCTGGTGGGCACGGCCGCATCGCCCGAGTATGTGTTTGCCTCGCAGGGGGGCGCGCCCGACGACACGTCTTTCGGCATCTGGTGGATCGACAGCGCGCGCATGAGCCAGGCGTTTGACATGGAGGGTGCGTTCAACCAGGTGTCGCTGCGCCTCGATGCGGGCGTGGCGGTGGCGCCGGTTCTGCTGCAGGTGGACCACCTGCTGGAACCTTTTGGCGCCATTGGCTCTACCGGGCGCGACAAGCAGCTGTCGTCAAAGATCGTGGCCGATGAACTGGCGCAGCTCAAAGTGATGGGCACGGTGCTGCCGTCGATTTTCCTCGCGGTGGCCATGTTCATTCTCAATGTGGTGCTGAGTCGCCAGGTCGCCACGCAGCGCAGCCAGATCGCAGCCCTCAAGGCGCTGGGCTACAGCAATGGGGCCATCGCCTGGCACTACATCCAGCTGGCCATCGCCATCGCAG
The DNA here is from genome assembly GCF_004795855.1 of Hydrogenophaga sp. PAMC20947. NCBI lineage: Bacteria > Pseudomonadati > Pseudomonadota > Betaproteobacteria > Burkholderiales > Comamonadaceae > Hydrogenophaga > Hydrogenophaga sp. PAMC20947. The sequence continues at coordinate 2,035,487 of NZ_CP039252.1, read as the reverse complement.
GCCTGGGTGTGCTGGTCGGCCTGGCTCTGAGCGTGGCCATCGGCAAGGGCATGCTCGGGCTGTACGACGACGTGTTTCGCTTCAACCACCTGGCTTATGCCACCACGCCCTGGCTGGTGCTGGTGTCCACAGTGATCGCTGCAGTGGCCGCCGCGCTCGGCGCCTGGACCGCGATCCGCGCCGTGGTGCGCCTGAGTCCGGCGCAGGCCATGCAGCCGCCGAGCCCGCCGAGCTACCGCGCCACGCTGGTCGAGCGTCTCGGCCTGGCCCGTTTCGTGAGCACTGGCGCCATGATGGTGATCCGCAATTTCGAGCGACGTCCCATGCGCGCTGCGTTCACCGTGACCGGCATCGCGCTGGCCGTGGCCCTGCAGATATCGGGCGCCTTCTGGCTCGACGCCATTGCGCACATCATGGATGTGCAGTTCCGTCAGGTCCAGCAGGGCGATGTGCTGGTCAACTTTCATCGGCCGGTTCCCGTGGGGGTGGTGCACGATCTCAAGCGCCTGCCGGGTGTGATCGATGCCGAGCCTTACCGCACCGAGCCGGTGCGAGTGCGGCTGCAAGGGCGCACCGAAGACACGGGTCTTCTGGGTCTGCGCAGCGATGCGCGGCTGATGCGCCTGGTGGGGGAACAGCGCGGTCCGGTGAGTCTGCCGGAGGAGGGCGTCGTGCTGAGCGCCTTGCTGGCCGATGCGCTCGGGGCCCGGGTCGGCGACCGCATCGGGCTGGAATTCCGCTTGTGGAGCCAGAACAAGGTACAGGTGACGGTGGTGGACGTGGTGCACACCATGTTTGGCAAACAGCTCTACATGAACCTGGACGCCATGAACCGGCTGGCGCGCGACGGCGATGGCGTGGCCGATGCGGCGCTGCAGGTGGACGCGCTGGCCATGCCGGCGTTCTGGACGGCGGTCAAAGGCGCGCCGGGCATCAACTCGGTGTTTGACAAGGCGGGTTCCATGGCGGCTTTCGACAAGACGACTTCGCGCAACATGGGTGTCTTCAGCGGCATTCTCACGCTGTTTGCGGTGGCGATGGCGGTGGGCATCATCTACAACGCGGCGCGCATCTCGCTCTCGGAGCGGGCCTGGGAGCTGGCCAGCTTGCGCGTGCTGGGGATGACGCGGGCCGAGGTCTCGGTGCTGCTGCTGGCCGAGCTGGGAGTCGAGTTGCTGATCGCACTACCGGTTGGCGCGGCGGCGGGCTGGGGTCTGGCCTCATTGATGATGCAGCTCATGTCGTCGGACAGCATCGACTTCCCCGTGATCATCGAGCCCTCGACCTATGCGTCGGCGGCCCTCATCGTGTTGGCGGCCGGCGTGGCAAGCGCGCTGCTGGTGCGTCGAAAAATCGACCAGCTGGATCTGGTCGCTGTATTGAAAGTGCGTGAATGAACGACAAGAACCCAAACAAGACCCAGGACAAGACGCGGGGCAAAACACTGCGGCGCTGGATCGGCTGGGGCCTGGTGTTGGTGGCCGCTGCTGCGCTGGTGTTTGCGGTTTACCGCCCCAGGCCGCTGGTGGTCGAAGTGGCCCAGGTGGCCAAGGGCAGCTTCGAGCGGGTGATCGAGGAGGACGGCCAGTTGCGCCTGAAGAACCGCTACACCATCGCTGCGCCCACGCCAGCCGATCTGCTTCGGCCGTCGCTCAAGGTTGGCGACGTGGTGCGCGCAGGTGATGTGGTGGCCACGCTCGCACCGGCTGCGCCGCAGATGATCGATGCGCGCACGCGCACCGTGTTGGCGCAGCGGGTGGGCAGCGCCGAGGCCGCGCGCCGCGCCGCGGTGGCCCAGGGGCAGGTTGCCCAGACAGCGCTGGAACAGGCCACGCTCGAGGCGAGCCGTGCGGTACAACTCGCCAAGGACCAATTCATTGCACCTTCGGCGCGGGACCAGGCCACGCTGGCCCGCCAGGCTGCACAGGAAGCGCTGGCGGCGGCTCGTGCACAGCAGGGGGTGGCAGACTTTGCGTTGGCTGAAGCACGCGCCGCCCTGAGCCGCTCGCAACCGGCCCATGGGGGTGCCCCGACCGCAGGGCTGTGGTTGCTCAAAAGCCCGATCGACGGGCAGGTGCTCAAGTTGTACAAGGACAGCGCGGCACCGGTCGCCGCTGGCCAACCGCTGCTCGACATCGGCGACACCGCGGCCATGGAGGCGATCATTGATGTACTTTCCGGCGAAGTGCAACAGATCCAGCCCGGCGCGGTGGTGCAGATGTCCACCGGCAGCAGCGCGCCGCCGCTCGCTGGGCGTGTGGCTCGGATCGAACCCGTGGCCTTCACCAAGGTGTCGGCCCTGGGCATCGAAGAGCAGCGCGTCAACGTGGTGGTGGATCTGGCCTCGGTCCCGGACGAAGCGAAGCGCCTGGGCGATGGGTTTCGCGTCGACGCGCGCATCACGGTCTTTTCGCAGTCCGGTGTCTTGCTGGTGCCCACGGCGGCACTGGTGCGAGACGGTGAGCTGTGGCGGGTGTTTGTGGTCGAGCACGACCGTGCAAACGCCAGGCCGGTGCAGATCCAGCAGCGCAATGCCGATGTGGCCTGGGTGCGCGAGGGCTTGAGCGAGGGAGATACCGTGTTGTTGTACCCGGGCACCATCATCACCGACGGTCAGGCGGTGAAGGCGCGCGCAGGTCCTTAGGTGGGTGTTGCACGCTGTCAGGCGCATGAAACCGCGTCTTTTTGCCGATGGCTTCGCTGAAAATCCTCGGCATGGCTGAGTGATGGCAGTGGTTTTTGCCTCGCCTTGAGCAATCACAGCGGTTCATTTGCACCCTCAGGCCTGTACCACCACACCAATCGTCAACGATGAACGTTCACTGAATGGCAAGGAATCAGCTTGGTACGACATGCGAGCGAAGCGTGGCAAACTCAGCTTCTTGCGCTGATGGTCAGCGCGCCACCCTCGCCATTGCCCTCCATGGTGATCAGGGGATTGGCCTCCAATGGAACCACCACCTTGTCCAACACGCTCTCTGCTGCTGCCATGCTTCCCATGCACTCCACGCCCCCCATGGTGCAGACCGTGCGGGTTTATACCTGCCAGTGCGGGCAAGCGATTTTTTTCGTCAACAGCCGGTGCCTGGCTTGCGAAACGCTGCTGGGCTATGACCCCGCGCAGGGGCGCCTGATGTCCCTGGAGGATGGTGTTGAACCCGACACCTGGGTCGAAAGCCACTCCACTGAGCCGGGTTTTGTGTTCTGTGGAAACCGGGACACCCCGGCGAACTGCAACTGGCTGCTGCCCGAGTCCGAGAAAGACGAGCACCACCAGCTCTGCCGTGCCTGCCGGCTCAACCGCACCATCCCGAAGCTGGATGATTCACAGCATCCGGACAATGGCGAGTTGTGGGGCCGGGTGGAGCAGGCCAAGCGCCGCGTGGTGTCTGCCCTGCTGGTGATGGGCTTGCCGGTTGCCTCACGCGAAACGGAAGACCCAGAAGACGGCTTGATGTTTGATCTCCTGCGCTCTATTGGGCACGGTGAACATGTGATGACCGGTCACGACGACGGCTTGATCACACTGAACGTGGCCGAAGCCGATGATGTCAAACGCGAACGCACGCGTCTGGCCATGAACGAGCCTTATCGAACCTTGGTGGGGCACTTTCGCCATGAGATCGGACACTACTACTGGTACCGCCTGGTCGACAACCCGGGCAGCAAGTGGCTGCCCGCATTTCGGGAGCTGTTTGGCGACGAAAACCAGGATTACGCCGAGAGTCTGAAGAAAAGCTACGAAGACGGTCCCAATCCGGATTGGCCTTTGCACTTCGTCAGCGCCTACGCCAGCGTGCACCCTTGGGAGGATTGGGCTGAGTGCTGGGCGCATTACATGCACATGCGCGACACCGTCGACACCGCATCCAGCTACGGTTTGTCGCTGGACACTGCGCAGCTCGATTTCACGCCATTCGACACCACCGCGCTCTACCTGCCCGAGCATCCCGATGCCGAGCGGTTTCTGGATTTCCTGAACCGCTGGACCCAGCTGACCATGCTGCTCAACGGCATGTCGCGCGCCATGGGGCAACCCGACTTCTACCCCTTTGTGCTCCCGCATGAAGTGGTGGCGAAGCTGCATTTCATACATTTGCTCGTGATGACGGAGGGGCAGGAGCAGGGACACGAAATGGAGATGGAACTGGAGCCGGTGCACGAGACGGCGCACGCGCATGGGCACGAAAAGGGGCAGGTGCAAACGCAGACCCAGACTCAGACCCAAACGAAAACGAAAACGAAAACCAAAAACACGCCTTAGGCGTTGACGTCCAGTCACCGCTGCAACACCGGGCGCAGCCGGTCATCGATCGGTCGCGGTGCCCCACGCGGTGTCCTGACCCGCTCAAGCGTTTGGAGAAGCCCGTCCAATAGGCGGTTTCCGTGCTTCTCCGGCTGTCTGGTCCCTGGCCAAAGACAGTGGCGCGCGGATCTTGCGGCCCGAAGACGTGGTCGACGGCGTGAAGGGCTGCGACTTTCTGTACACCGACGTCTGGGTCGCCATGGGGGGCCCCGAAGCAGTCTGGATCGAGCGCATCCAGTGGCTGATGCCTTACCAGGTGAACGCCGAAGCCATGAAAAAGACGGGAAACCCCCGTGTGTATTTCATGCATTGCCTTCCGGCCTTCCACAGCACCGAGACCGAAGTGGGCAAGCAGATCGAGAAGACCCATGGCATCACCGCGATGGAGGCCACCGACGAGGTGTTTGAGCACTCGGCCTCCATCGTGTCTGGTGCAGGGTTTGTTTGCTCCACAAGCCTCGTGGAAGAATGGGGTGACCGGCGCTGGCTACAACACCAATGGCTGTGCGTAGCCCGTCATCTCCAGGTAGCCGCGCCCCATGCGTTGTCCTGACTCGCTCAAGAGATCGGAGAGGCCTTCCCAATAGACGGTGCCTGTGCTTTGGCGGCTGTCGAGCTCCTGGTCATCGAGCAGTGCCTTGACGGTGAAAACGCCTGCGGGGGTTTTCACCCGCCACTCGACCGGGTAGCGGGCCTGGGTGGCGGGGCTGGTCCACCAGCGCAGCGGCTCAAACTCCACGTTCCGGGCGCCGAAAATTTGAGCGCTCATTGAGTCGTTGCCTTGCGCCGCTGTGCGCCATGAGCCGCCCGCCCAGACGGCCGAACCATCGGCCCGGCGCAAGCGAAAAGCGGTGAGGCTGCTGCCATCGAAGAGGTTCATGCCGATCCAGTCCCATCCCACAGCCTCAGGGTGTAACAGGGCTTCACTCCACTCGTGGTCCAGCCATGCGCGGCCGGACTGCAGGGGTATTTCGCGGGCCTGAATGCGCAGCGATCCGCTCACGCTGAGTTGCGGGTGGCTGACATAAAAGCTGCTTTGGCTGGGCTCCGGCCCCTTGCGCGAAAGGCCCTGCTGGCCTTGCAATAAATGGGTTTGTTCCGGCCGCGCATCGATGGCGATGGCCAATTCTGCTGCTTGCACGCGAACGCGGTACCGGCCGTCTTCCAGCCGTTGCATCGACCAGTCTTTCAGGCGAATGGCGGTGTCAGCGTCGTCGGCAAAAGCGGTGCCCAAGCCGGTGCGATGGTCTTCGCGCGCTGGCACCTCACCATTCCAGCGGGCGATGCGCTGGTCGTGCCACAGGCGCTGCCCCTGGACGTCGGTGATTGCAGCGTGGGCAAACAGCAGCTGGCGTGCGGCCAGGCGGCTGCGCAGGGACTGGGCGGCGTCGATGCGACTGCGGAAAAAGGTGACTTGAAACCCCAGTGTCTGGCCCTGACTGCCCAAGGCATGACCGGTGAGGTACCACCATTCGGTGCGGGTGTGATTGTGGCTGCCGTTGTCGCTGGGAAACCGCAACGGTCGGGGCTGCAGCAGGCGTCCCTGTGGGCTGGCTTCGGCCAGCACCCCGCCGGGCGCCAGGGACAGGCCCGCCAGTCCCAGCAGGTAGTGGCGGCGTGTGAAACCGGTCATGGCCAGCGTCGGGGCTTGCGCTTACAAGGCCAGCAGCTGTTGCTGCAGCCGTTCGCGAGCGGTGGACGTGTCACCAAATCGGGCCTGTGCCCAAGTGGTGTCGAAGTAGGTCTTGAGGTAGCGCTCTCCGCTGTCGCACAGCAGCGAGACGATGGACCCCGATTCGCCGCGGTCTTTCATGCCCTGCGCCAGCGCGAGCATGGCGACCAGGTTGGTGCCGGTCGAAGGTCCCACGCGGCGCCCCAGCAGGCCACACAGGCTGTGCATGGCGGCCACGGAATCGGCGTCGGTGACTTCGATCATGTGATCGATGAGCGTCGGGATGAAGCTGGGCTCGACCCGGGGCCGACCGATGCCTTCAATGCGAGAGCCGGGCGCCGTCGCGCTGGCATCGCGCTCCCGGTGGTAACGCGCGAAGACCGAACCCTCGGGGTCGGGAACGCACAACGCCGTGGGGTGACCCAGGAAGCGCAGATACCGACCGATCGTGGCGCTGGTGCCGCCGGTGCCAGCGCCGGCCACGATCCAATGGGGAATCGGAAAGCGCTCGCGTGCCATCTGGTCGAAGATGCTTTGTGCGATGTTGTTGTTGCCCCGCCAGTCGGTCGCCCGCTCGGCGTAGGTGAACTGGTCCATGTAGTGGCCGCCGCGGGCCTGGGCTATGTCTTGTGCGGCCGCGTAAACCTCGCCCGCCGAGTCCACAAAGTGGCATTGCCCTTCATAAAACGCGATTTGGTCGATTTTTTCCTGGGAGGTGTTGCGGGGCATCACGGCCACAAACGGCAGGCCCAGCAGGCGCGCGAAGTAGGCTTCGCTGACGGCGGTCGAGCCACTGGAGGCTTCCACCACGGTGGTGCCTTCGTTCAGCCAGCCGTTGCACAGGGCATAGAGGAACAGCGAACGGGCCAGCCGGTGTTTGAGGCTGCCGGTGGGGTGGGTGGATTCGTCTTTGAGGTAGAGGTCGATGCCGAGTGCCTGCCAGGCGGGCAGGGGCAGGGCGATCAGGTGGGTGTCGGCGCTGCGGCAGTAGTCGGCTTCGATCAGGGCGAGCGCGCGGTGGGTCCAGGTGTGGGCGTTGGTCATGGGTTGATTGTCGCGTGAGGGCGGACTGATCACCAGTCTTGTTTGACCGCCTGCACCGCGTCGCGGCCGGCGGCGGCTCGGCCAGCCAGCCAGGCGGTCAAGGTGCCTGCCACGATCACGGCTGCGCACAGCGCGGCCAGACGCCACCCGGGCAGGGCCAGGTCCATGGTCCAGTGAAAACTTTGGGGGTTGACCACGTGCACCAGCACCACGCTCACCGCCAGCCCCAGGGCAAGGCCGGCGAGTGCGCCCAGCGATGTCCACGCCAGACCTTCCAGCGCCACCACACCCAGGATTTGCCGCCGGGTGAGCCCCAGATGGGCCAGCAAGCCAAACTCGCGCCGGCGCGCCAGCACCTGTGCGCTGAAGCTCGCCGCCACGCCGAACAGACCAATGCCGATGGCCACAGCCTGCAGCCAGTAGGTCACGGCAAAGCTGCGATCGAAGATGCGCAGCGAGGTTGCGCGGATCTCGCTGGCCGAGGCGAATTCGATGAGACTTTCTGCGCCCATGGTCCGTGCCAAAGCGCGAATGGCCTCGCGCACGCCGACCTCGCTGGCCTCTGCGCTCAGGTGCAGGGCCAGGTCGTTGACGCGCTCGTCACCTGACAGGCGCACGTAGTCGTCGCGGTCCATCACCACGCTGCCGTGTTGGCGGGCGTAGTCGCGCCACACACCAGCCACGAAAAAACGCGTGTGGGCGGCGCGCTCACCAAAGGCCGGGGCCAGGTCGGGCAGCCATTGGCCCACCTTCGCGCCGTGCAGGTCGACCATGGCTTCGCTTACATAGACCGGCACCACGGTCTCGCCCCGTGCCGGGATGGGCGGGGCGACCGGGTTGGCGAGCAAAGGCAAGGTCTGGCCGGCGTGTGATCCGTCGGCGGCCGCCAGCGGGCGTGCCAGCAAGGTCACGGGTGGCAGGGCCGGATTCATCAGGAACGGTGCGGTACGCAACGGCTCTGCGCGCAAAACGCCGGGCACTTTGCTGACGGCGGTCACAAAGTCGGTTGGCAGCGGGTTGCTCTCGCCGGATGACGAGCCAGCGCGCACATACAGCTCGGCAGGCAGCACGCCGTCAAGCCATTGGGTCACCGAGTCGCGAAAACTCGCCACCATCACGGTCAGGGCCACTGACAGGGCCAGGCTGGCGACCACGCCGCTGGTGGCCACTGCGGCGGTTTCGCGCAGACGCCGAGAGCGCTCGACCGCGAGCATGGGCAGGGTGTGGTGTGCGGCCCAAGGGGCGAGCCGGTTCAAGACCACGGCCACCGCCAGAGGCAAGGCGGCGATGCCGCCCACCAGCAACAACCCGACGGCCAGGTAGGCGGCCAGGGGAATGCCGGCCACAGGGGGTGCCCAAGCCAGCGCGATCGCCAGGATCATCAGTCCAATGGCGGGGGCATGAGAGCGACCTCCGATCACCGGCGCAGCGCCCAGGCCCTTGAGTGCCAGGGCAGGTGCGAGCTGCGCCGTGGCGCGCGCGGGCCACCAGCCGCCGACCACCGAGGCGGCCACGCCCAGTGCGCCATACAGCAGCGCAGCGCCCCAGCTCCATTGCAGACTGGGCGAATCTCCGGAAAAATAGCCCCCCCCCAGGTCCCCGCCCAGAACGGTCAGTGCGAGCGCGGCGAGGCCCGTGCCCAGCGCCACACCCAGGGTACTGCCCAGGCTGCCCAGCAGCGCCGATTCCGCCAACACCAGGCGCAGGCGCTCGGGCGCCGACAAGCCCAGCACCCCGAGCAGCGCAAACTGCTGCTGTCGCCGCGCCACCGACAGCGACAGCACCGAAAACACCAGAAACGCACCGGTGAACAGGGCCACCAGCGCCAGCACCGTGAGGTTGACCCGGTAGGCCCGCGAGAGGTTGCTGGCGCGTTCCCCCGCCTGTTCCGGGCGCTGCAAAATCAGTTCCACCGGCAAAGCCAGCGCCTGTTGCAGGGCTTCGCTGCTGGCGCCCGGTATCAGCCGCAGATCGATGCGGCTGATAGAGCCTACGCGGTCGGTGAGTTCCTGGGCTGCGGCGATGTCCATCACGATCAAGGGCGCGCCGGGGGCGTTCACTGTGCCGGCGACCCGCAGGGTGTGCCAGCGAAGTCCGCTCTGGACCTGGAGCGTCAACGGGTCCGACCCCAGCGCCCGGCGGGCAGCCGGGTTGAGAAACACCGTGTCGGGCGCAAACAGGTCGAGCCGGTCGGCGCGCGCCTCGAGGATGGGCATCAGGGCTGGCGAAACGCTGCCCACGCTCAAGGCGTCCACGCCCAGCAGTTCCACCGCCAGGCGTTGTCCGTCGGGGGCCTGCATCGAGGTGCGCAGCGCCAGCACCGGACTGGCCACCGAAACCAGAGGCTGGGCTTGCACGCGTGCGAGCCAGGTGTCGTCCAGCGAGCCCTGGCGGGCACGCAACTCGGTGTCGGGTTTGCCGTTGACGGAACTCACGGCGCTGGCGAACTCCTGGAGGGCCGAGGCATTGATCAGGTGCACGGCCAGGGCGAGTGCGACGCCCAGCATCACCGCCACCACGGCCGAGGCATTGCGCCAGGGGTTGTGGCGCAATTCCTGCCAGGAAAACGTGGTCAATAAGGCGAACATGGTGGCCTGAGCCTAACGCCAGAGTGGGTAGGTCAGCGCGTGTGGTCCAATAGGGGGTTTTCAACCCTTTCTCTCTGGAACTGTCATGGGCAATAAAATCGTCACCGAAGCGGACCGCAAACGCACTCCCCGTCCGACCCCCATCGCTGGTATGACCCCGGGCACGCCCGGTCGCGGTCAGCGCGTGAGCCTGGAGCGCGGTGTTTCCACCCGTTCCAAAAAGAACCCAGGAAAGCGTCCCAACAAAGGGGGCTGATCGCTGGGTAATTCCTGCGATTTGGTGAAAAAGGCCCCTTGTGGGCCTTTTTTGCGTCTGGCGGCGGCATTGAGGGGACCGCCAAAGCCCATGATTCCCCAGGGGATAATTTAGTTGCCTGAGAAGTAGTTGTCTAGGCATGTAAAATTGCGGCTGTCCCTGATTCCTTGTCAACCACCTGCTTCCCGACACCATGCCCCGCCGTTCAACCCCCGTGCAGTTTTACCAAGCCGGTACCTACAGCCCACAGGACAGCGTGGGCTACATGATGAAGCGGGCCATGTTGTCCATGGTCCATCAAGTGGACAAACGCCTGGCCTCGCTGGATCTGACCAGTGCCCAGTGGGTGCCCCTGCTGCGCATCCGCGAACTGGGGCAGGCGACAGTGGCCGAACTCGCTCGCTGGTCCAACACCGATGCAGGCGCCATGACCCGGTTGCTGGACCGTCTGGAGAAAAAGGGCCTGTGCCGCCGCGAGCGCTCGCTCACCGATCGTCGTGTGGTGCATGTGTCGCTCACGCCCGAAGGCGACGTGGCCTTGCAGAGCGTGCCGGTGGTGCTGGCCGATGTCACCAACCTTCACCTGGACGGTTTTTCGAAGGCCGAGTGGGAAACCCTCAAAGGCCTGCTCCAGCGCATCGTGGTCAATGGCGATCGTCTGCGCGACGAAGGCTGAGCAGCCCTCGCGGACCAACACCTGATTCCCCCAACGGACTGCACAGTCCCGCACCGCTTTCCTGATCCCATTACCTGCCTAAGCAAATGAAGCCCTATCAATCAAATGCCAACCTCCGACGCTCTGGGGCCACCTGGGCGTTGTCTGCCGTCGCCGCGCTGGTACTGACGGCCTGCGCCAGCAGCGCCGGCATCTCGTCTTCAGCCCACACCATCGAGCCGGCCCAGCTGGGTTTGATCGGTGCCACTGCACCAGCGAACGGCTCGGTGCAGGCGCAATGGTGGGAGGCCTGGGGTGATCCGGCTTTGACCGCCCTGGTGGGCCAGGCGCTGGCCGCGCACCCGAGTCTGCAAGTGGTCGAAGCCCGCCTGGCCAAAGCCAGTGCGGCGGTGGCGGCTGAGGGCGGCAACGCCGGCCCCAAGCTCCAGTTCAGTGCCGATGCCACCCGCCAGCGGTTCAGCGCCACCAGCATTTACCCAGCGCCGCTGGGCGGCTCCACGCAGACCTTGGCCAATGCCCAGTTCGCCGGCAGTTGGGAAATTGATTTCTTCGGGCGCCACCGTGCCGCCATCGATGCGGCCCTGGGCGGGCAGCGCGCTGCTCAGGCAGACGCGGCCGCCGCGCGCAACCTCTTGGCCAGCCAGGTGGGTCAAACCTACGTGCAATTCGGGCGTTTGTTGGCCCAGCGCACAGTCGCCGAGCGGGCGCTGGCGCAGCGCGAGCAGATGCTGGGCCTGATCCGGCAGCGCGTGGACGCTGGGCTGGATACGCAGGTGGAGTTGCGCCAGGGTGAGGGCGCGTTGCCAGAAGCCCGCCAATCGATCGAACAGATCAACGAGCTCATCGACAACACCCGCAACGCACTGGCGGCCCTGGCCGCAGTGCCGGCCGAGAGCCTGGCGGCTTTGAAACCGGCGCTCAGCAACGAGCGCCTCCTGGTGGTGCCTGAATCGGTGCCGGCCAATTTGCTGGGTACTCGGCCCGACATCGAGGCTGCTCGCTGGCGCATCGAGGCCGCCACGCAGGGCATCACGGCCGCCAAGGCGCAGTTCTACCCCAACGTCAACCTCACCGCATTTGCCGGCCTGTCCAGCATCGGCCTGGGCAATCTGGTGGAGGCGGGCAGCCGCCAGATGGGTGTGGGCCCGGCGATCCATTTGCCGATCTTCGACTCGGGCAGCTTGCGCGCCAACCTGAGCAACAAGACGGCCGATCTGGACAGTGCTGTGGCCGCCTACAACGGCGCTGTGCTGGATGCTGTGCGTGAAACCGCAGACCAGCTGAATACCTTGCAATCGCTGGCCCGTCAGCGTGCCGAGCAGGCGCAGGCCCAGCGGGCAGTTGAAGAGGCGTATGCGTTTGCCCAGCAACGATACGGCGCTGGCCTGAGTGGCTACCTGACCTTGCTCAATGCCGAAAACGCGGTGCTGGCCCAGCGCCGGCAGGCGGTGGACCTGCATGCCCGTGCGCTGAGCGCCCAAGTGGGCCTGGTCCGGGCATTGGGCGGCGGCTACCAGCCCGATCCGGTGCCGGGCACGCTGGCGCGGGTGGCTTCTGCGCCTTCGCAGTGACCCACCACCGCCCCGACTTCTTTTCCCATTTTTTCGAACCCGATTCCCCCGATTGCCGGAGTACCCCATGACCGAAACCACCCGATCCTCCAACCCCGCCCGCAAAAAAGCGCTGACCGCGGTGGCCACCGCCTTGCTCCTGGGTGGTGTGGCCTACGGCGCCTACTGGGCACTGGTGCTCAACCACTTTGAAACCACGGACAACGCTTATGTTCAGGGCAACGTGGTGCAGGTGACGCCCCAGCTGGCAGGCACCGTGCTGGCCATCAACGTCGATGACACCGACCATGTGAAAGCGGGTCAGTGGCTGGTTCGCCTGGACCCGGCCGACGCCCAGATCGCACTGGAGCAGGCTGAGGCGAACCTCGCGCAGACCGTGCGCCAGGTGCGCACGCTCTACGCCAACAACCGCACCCAGCAGGCGCAGATCGCCTTGCGCGACGCCGATCTGTCCCGTGCCCAGGCCGAGTTCGCCCGGATGCAGGACGACGTCAACCGCCGCCAGCCGCTGGTGGCCTCGGGCGCCGTGGGCCGTGAAGAATTCAACCATGTGAGCTCACAGCTCTCGGGGGCCCGAAGCAGTGTCGAGGCCGCGCGCTCGGCGGTGCTGGCCGCGCGCGAGCAACTCAGCTCCAATGAGTCGCTCACGGCGGGCACCTCGCCGGAAGAACACCCCAGCGTGAAGGTGGCTGCGTCCAAGGTCCGCGAAGCGGCGCTGGCGCTGCAACGCACCGACCTGGTGGCCCCGGTGGATGGTTATGTGGCGCGCCGCAACGTGCAGCTGGGCCAGCGTGTGCAGGCCGGCTCGCCATTGTTGTCGGTGATCGCCTTGAGTGAGGTTTGGGTCGAGGCCAATTTCAAGGAAAGCCAGCTCACCAACCTGCGCCTGGAGCAGCCCGTAGAGCTCACTGCCGATGTCTACGGTAAAAAGGTGATTTACCACGGTGTGGTCGAAGGTCTGGGCGCAGGCACAGGCGCGGCTTTTGCCTTGTTGCCTGCGCAAAATGCCACCGGCAACTGGATCAAGGTGGTGCAGCGTGTGCCTGTTCGGGTGAAGCTGGATGCGGCCGAAGTGGCCGCCCATCCGCTGCGCGTGGGCTTGTCCATGGAAGCCAAGGTCGACATCAGCAAGACCGATGGCCGCATGCTGGCCGAAGCGGGCGGCACATCGCGCGCCATGTCGACCGCCGTGTTTGCACAGGACAGTGCCGATGCCGACGCACGGGTGCAGCGCATCATCGCCGGCAACAGCCCGACCCCCCGCGGTAGGGCGCTGGCGAAAGCCGTCACCCGACCTGTCGCACCCGTGAAAGCCGCCGAAGGCGTTTCTGAGGTGAAGGTTGGCCAGGCCGCGCCGGTGACGGCAGCCACCCCCGTGGCACTGGTGAACTGATCCCTGCAGAACGGTTTTGATCATGTCCACTTCCGCCACGTTGCCCAGCGGCTCAGCCCCTCCCGAGCGGGTGACGATTCCATCGACACCCGCGCCCAAAGGCCCCCCGGTTTTTGAGCCGCTGAAAGGCGGTGAGCTGGTGCTGGGCACCATCGCCTTGTCGCTGGCCACGTTCATGAACGTGCTCGACACCTCGATCGCCAACGTGTCCATCCCGGCCATCTCGGGCGACATGGGTGTGAGCCCGGGGCAGGGCACCTGGGTGATCACTTCGTTTGCGGTCGCCAACGCCATTTCGGTACCGCTCACAGGCTGGCTCACGCAGCGCTTCGGGCAGGTGCGCCTGTTCACCATGAGCGTGTTGTTGTTTGTCCTGGCGTCCTGGCTGTGCGGGCTGGCACCCAACATTGGTACGCTGATCGCGTTTCGGGTGTTGCAAGGCCTGGTGGCCGGGCCCATGATTCCGCTGTCACAGACCCTGCTGTTGGCGAGCTATCCGAAAGCCAAGGCGGGCATGGCCATGGCCATGTGGGCGATGACGGTGCTGGTCGCGCCGGTGGCCGGACCTTTGCTGGGTGGCTGGATCACCGACAACTTCTCGTGGCCCTGGATTTTCTATATCAACATCCCGGTGGGGCTTTTTGCCGCCGGGTTGACCTGGTCGATCTACAAAAAGCGCGACCCGGGTCCACGCCGTGTGCCGCTGGATGTGATCGGCCTGGTACTGCTGATCCTGTTCGTGGGCAGCATGCAGATCATGATCGACATGGGCAAAGAACTGGACTGGTTTGAGTCGGGCGAAATCATCGCCCTGGCCGTGACCGCAGTGGTGTGTTTCCTGTTTTTCCTGGCCTGGGAGCTGACCGACAAACACCCGATCGTGGACCTTCGCCTGTTCGGCCAACGCAACTTCGTGACCGGCACACTGTCTTTGTCGATTGCCTATGGCCTGTTTTTTGGCAACGTGGTGTTGCTGCCGCTGTGGTTGCAGCAGCACATGGGCTACACGGCGACCTGGGCGGGCCTGGCCACCGCGCCAGTGGGGCTGCTGGCCATCGTTCTCTCCCCCTGGGTGGGCAAGAATGTGAGCCGCATCGATCCGCGCAAACTGGCCACGGTGGCCTTTCTGGGCTTTGGTCTGGTGTTGTGGATGCGCTCGAACTTCAATACCCAGGCCGACTTCACCACCATCCTGATCCCCACGGTCTTGCAAGGCGCGGCGATGGCATTTTTCTTTATTCCTTTGCAGGCCATCGTGTTCTCGGGATTGCCGCCAGAACGCATGCCTTCGGCCTCGGGTTTGTCGAATTTCGTGCGCATCACCGCTGGTGCGGTGGGCACTTCGCTGTTCACCACGCTGTGGGAAAGCCGCGCCGCATTGCACCACGCAAATCTGTCCGAAGCCATCAACGATGGCAGCGCCACGGCCGTGGGCACCATCGCGCAGTTGATGGCCAGTGGCATGAGCCGGGAGCAAGCGCTGGGCAGCATCAACCGCCTGATCAACCAGCAAGCTTTCACGATGGCGGTGACCGATGTGTTCTACCTCTCAGCCGCGTTGTTTTTCGTGCTGGTGTTGCTGGTGTGGATGGCCAAGCCCACCCTGGGCGAGGCGGCCGATGTGGGCGGCGCGCACTGACGGATTGAAGGGGTTCAATCAGCGCAGCATGCGGGTGAACGTGAGGAAGCGGCCTTTGTAGGCCTCGCCGCTTTCTTGTGTTTTGGCCGCGCTGGTCATCGTGAGATTCCAGCCGAGGGCCGCCATGGCTTTGCCAAAAGCCGAGCGGTTGCCGCGGTCGGGGTCGACGATGATCACTTCGGCCCCGGGCAAGGCGTGCTGGTCGATGAAGCGCGCGAGCTGTTCGGGCTGCTGGCGCTCGTAGAGCACATCGCTGCCCACAATCAAATCAAACTGCCCCAGGCCGCTGGCCCCGTCGGCATCGTCCACCGCCCAGTTGCCGGGCTGATAGGGCAGGGGGGGCAATTGGTTGGCCAGCAGGTTGGTGTTGAGGAATGTCTCGGTGAGCGGGTGCCAGTCGGTCACGGTCACATCGGCTTCTCTGCGGTGCATCACCAGGCTGGCCAGCGCCAGGCCGGCGCCAATTTCCAGAATGCGTTTGCCTGCGATGGCGTGGCTGTCCATGGCCAGCGCCAGCACCCGTGCCGAAGGCCAGACTTGTCCAAACAGCGGCCAGCCAGACTCACCCATGCCGGTGTCGTGTGCGGTGCCTTGCGGGTCGCTGTATTGCTGGTTGTCCAGCAGCGAACAGATGGCGTAGTCCCAGCCGCCTATCGTGACGGTCTGGTGTTTGACTTGGTAACCGGGCATGGGGCCTCTTTCATGGAATCTGCGGTGGATCGGTTTGAATCGACCGGGCACAACGATTCCCTGCATAAGAAGGGCCATGCGAGATGGATGGCGCCAAGTTAACACGTTTGTTTGCCCGGGTGCGAAGGCCATACAATGCAAAGCTTCACCGGGGGTGCCATCTCACGATCAAGTGGGCGCTGGCTGAGAAATACCCCTCTCACCTGATCTGGGTTGTGCCAGCGTAGGGAGCGTGATGAACCGGACGCCGTTTGCACGGGTGTCCGCCATTGTTCACGCTCTTTCCGGGCGGTTTTTTACAAGGCGGACTTCACCATGCAGCGGCGTTTTTTGTTTTCAGCGTTGGTTTCGGCTTCATTGATGTGTGCGGGCATGGTTTCTGCGGTGGCCCAGACCAAACCCCCTTTGCGGGTGCTCGCCCATGGGTCTTTTGACCTGCCCAAGCCGCTGCTGGCGCAGTTTGAGAAAGACGCAGGGGTCAAGCTGCAGATCGTCAAAGCGGGCGATGCCGGCGAGATGGTCAACAAACTCATCCTCACCCGGGCCCAGCCGATCGCCGACGTGGTTTTTGGCATTGACAACACCCTGGCGCTGCGGGCTCAGTCCGCGGGGGTGCTTGATGCTTACAGTGGCGCGGCCACCCAGCGCGCCGCTGCGACCGGCTTGCCCGAGAACCTGGTGCCCGTGGACTACGGGTATGTGAACCTCAACATCGACAAGGCCTGGTTCGCCGACAAGAAGCTGGCCTTGCCCACCTCCCTGGCTGATTTGACCAAGCCCGCCTATGCCAAGCTGCTCGTGGTGCAAAACCCGGCCACGTCGAGCCCGGGCCAGGCCTTCATGCTGGCCACGGTTGCCGGTCTGGGCGAAGAGGCCGCGTTCGATTGGTGGAAGCAGATGCGTGCCAACGGCGTGAAGGTGGTGAAAGGCTGGAGCGAGGCCTACTACACCGAGTTTTCCCGCAACGGCGGCGCCTATCCCATCGTGGTCAGCTACACCAGCAGTCCGGCGGCTGAAGTGTTCTACAGCAAAGAGAAGATCACCGAAGCCCCCACGGCCAACCTGTTCCTCAAAGGCGGCGTTTTTCGCCAGGTGGAGGGCGTGGCCATGGTCAAAGGGGGCAACCCGGCCGCCAGGGAAGCGGCGGGCCGCTTCATTGAATTTCTGCGCTCGGCGCCCGTGCAGGAAGGTTTGCAAACCACCATGTGGGTGTTTCCGGCCGAGGCCGGTGCGCCGCGCGTCGATGTGATCAAACAGCACGCGGCCGAGCCTTCGACCTTTGATGAGCTGAAAGCCCCTTTGACCGAAGCGCAGTCCAAAGCCTGGTTGCAGCGCTGGACCAAGACTGTTTTGAAATGAGGGCATGAGCCAGCCCACTGCATTTTGCTCAACCCTCATAAAAGGGCAGCGCCACCCAACCGCTGAAGCAGGATTGGCTGTGCTTTGGGCTGGATGGGTTTCCCAGGGCCCGCACGGGTGAAAACGCCACGGTTGACGGCGCGCTCGCTTGCGCTGGTTCCATTGGTCTTCCTGGTGGTGCTGCTGGCGGCGCCGGTGGTGCGCTTGCTGGCCGAGGGTTTTGGGTCGGGCGACTTGGGCACCAGCGGGCCTTTGCCTTGGTTGGCGCTTTGGCAAGATGATTATTTGCGCTGGCGTGTGGTGTGGTCGTTGTTGCAGGCGGCGGTGACTTGCGTGTTGGCCTTGTTGCTGGGGTTGCCTGTGGCCTGGGTGCTGGCGCGGCGGGAATTTGCCGGGCGGGCGCTGGTTTTGCGGTTGTTGATGTTGCCGTTTGTGGTGCCCACGCTCGTGGCGGCATTGGGCGTGTTGGCCTTGTGGGGGCCACGCGGCTGGTTGGGCGCACCCTTGGCCGAGGCCGGCTGGCGGCTGGATGAAACGCCATGGCTGCTGCTCTACGGCAACTTGTTTTTCAATTTGTGCCTGGTGGTGCGTGCGGGTGTGGATGCGCTGGAGCAGGTGAGCGCGCCGCGTGTGGCAGCCGCACGCACCTTGGGCGCTACCCCCTGGCGCGCATTCTGGCGCGTGGAGTGGCCGGCCATTGCGCCTTGGCTGGCGTCGGCTTTGTGCCTCGTGTTTTTGTACTGTTTCTCGGGCTTTGGTCTGGCGCTCATTCTGGGCGGGCAGCGGTACGCGACGGTTGAAGTAGAGATTTACACCTTGGTCGCGCATGAGCTGGAGCTGGGGCAGGCGGGTGTGTTGGCTGTGTGGATGCTCGGGCTCACTGGGGCGGTGGCGCTGGCCTACGCCTGGCTGGAAAAACGCTTGGCGGCCCCCGGACGGGTGATTCCGATGGCGCGCCAAAGACCGACTGGCTCGGCGCAGTGGTTTGCAGTTTGGGCCGCTGTGGGCGTGCTGGTGCTGGTGTGCGCTGCGCCGCTGCTGGCCATCGGGTTGCAGGCTGGCCGTGCGCTTCTGGTCGGACAAGGACTTGATGTTTTGACGGAGACTGAGACGCTGACTGCGTTGTGGAACACATTGCGGTTTTCAGCGATGGCTTTGGCCTTGGCCACAGGCCTGGGGCTCACACACGCGCTGGCTGTGCGAGCCTTTGATGCGTCCGGTAGCTCCCAAGGCGGGGCCTTGGCCTGGCGGGCGGCGGCCTACCTGCCGTTTGTGGTGTCGCCTGTGACGGTGGCGTTCGGACTCTTGTTGCTCTACCCGAGCTGGACCGCTAGCCTGGCCTTGTTGATTGGTGCCTATGCTTTGCTGGCCTATCCGTTTGTGGCCAAATCGCTCACCGCGGCGCTCGACAATTTGCCAGAGAGCTACGCGCAGGCGGCGGCCACGCTGGGTGCGCGACCAGTGCGGGTGTTGTGGCGGGTGACGCTTCCTTTGGTGAGCCAGGCTTTGCGCCGGGGCATGGCCTTTGCGGCGGCCACCGCGCTGGGTGAGTTTGCTGTGACTTTGTTTCTCTCTCGCCCCGAATGGGCCACGCTCACCCAGTTGATCTACGCGCGCCTGGGACGGCCAGGGGCTGCCAATCTGGACGCCGCGCTGGTGCTGGCCTGCGTGCTCATGGCACTGGCGCTGCTGGCCTTCACGCTGATCGAAGGCCCCTCGAAGAAAGACCCTGCCGTCCATGCTTGAATTGCGCCACCTCTCCAAACAATGGGACCACCGCCCGTTGCTCTCAGACGTCAATCTGCGGATTGACGCCGGGGAAACCGTGGCGCTGCTGGGCGCATCGGGCAGTGGCAAAAGCACCTTGCTGAAAATGGTGGCCGGGCTGGAGATGCCGGAATCGGGCAGCGTGTGGTTTGACGGCAAGGACATCACCGCCTTGCCTCCGGAGCAGCGCGGCTTTGCGCTGATGTTTCAGGACTTCGCCTTGTTTCCACACCTCGATGTGCTGCACAACGTGGCCTTCGGGCTGGTTGAGCAAGGCATGCGCAAGCCAGTGGCCCGGGCGCAAGCGCTTGAGATGCTGGAGCGCTTTGGATTGGGTGGGCACGCCAAAGCGCGGGTCTGGACGCTGTCGGGGGGCGAGCAGCAGCGCGTGGCGCTGGCCCGGGCGCTGATCACCCAGCCGCGCGCCCTCTTGCTTGATGAGCCGTTTTCAGCGCTCGACGCCCAGTTGCGCGAGCAGTTGCGGGTCGAGTTCTGTGACCGCATCCGGGAAGCGGGCATGACCGCCATCCTCGTCACCCACGATGAGACCGAAGCCCGGGCCATGGCTCAGCGCGCCTGGGCATTGGAAGCGGGCCAGCTCAAGCAGCTCTGGTAGCCCGGTGCCGGTAACGTCCAGGGATTCTGAGCCTTGGCAGGCCTTCGAGGGCGGCGGACCGGCGCTGCGGCACAATGGGCTGGCACCCAAGCTGGGGTGCGGCTTTCCAACGGAGGTTTTTCCATGGGCTGGTTCTCCAAGAGCACCGACTTTTTCCTGAGCACGACCACCCCCCCCGGTATAGCGCTGGACCAGTATCTCGGCGTGGTCAATGGCGAGGCGATCATCGGGGCGAATATTTTTCGCGACATGTTTTCGTCGGTGCGGGATGTGGTCGGCGGACGGGCTGGTGGCTACGAGCGCGCGCTGGCGGGGGCACGCGATGCGGCCCTGGAAGAGCTCATTGATGCGGCCCGGGAGCTGGGCGCCAATGGCGTGATCGGCATGGATTTTGACTACGAAGTGCTGGGTGAGACCAACGGCATGATGATGGTCGCAGTCAGCGGCACGGCGATCAAACTGCCTTGAATTCGACCTGCCTGGGCACGGTGATTTTTAGAGATTCTTATGGATGCATACATACTGATTGGCAACGCCAACACGCGAAAAACCTCGGTGGTGCGCAGCCTCACGGGGTGCTTCAACCGCAGCGTGCGCGACATTCAATTGCAGAGCGGCAAGCGCCCGGTGCGGTTTTATGCCCGCGTGGGGGCCTTGCAATCCACCCGGACCACCATTGACGAGTTTGTGCAGGAAGTGGCTCGAGCCCGCTGCGAGGCGGTGGTCTTTTGTCTGGCACCACACGCGCACAAGACCGATCTGCTGGAGTACCCGGATGCGCAGGCGTACGTAGCCGCCTTCCGTGCCCAGGGATGGCGTATCAAGGCCGTGGCTGTGCTCGGCCAGGACGGCGGCGGTGTGCGCACGCCCAATTTGCGGCAACACACCCAGGCGCCCACGGCACCCGTGAACGCCACAGCCCGGGATATCAGAGCCCAGTTCGGCTGGATATGAGCCTCTTTGCCGGGTTGGCCATGTGCACGCCTTTGCCGAGTCTATGGCTGCCTTATTCTCTATCCCCGGGAACCCTTTGAACCCCTCGCAGCCTACTTCCGGATGGCCCAGACCGCCATCGATCGTGGCCGCCCGTGAAGGGTTGGCACGCTCGCTGGCGCTGTTGGTGGTTGCCTTGACGATGGTGCTGTTCGTCTCTGAGCGTCTGATGGGCCTGCCCTTGGACGCCGACAGCTTGCTGGGTCTGGGTCTGGGCGCGATTGCCTTGCTCAGCTGGGGGTTGCTCAGGCGGCAGCACTACGAAGGCGTGGCCTGGTTGCTGGTGGCCAGCTTGCTCACGCAAGCCTCGGCGTCGGCGTATTTTTTTGGCTCGGTGCGGACAGTGAATATCTGGCTCATCGTGGTCGCACAGATCGGAGTCGGCATTTTTCTGAGCCGCCGTTCCTTGGTGTGGACCACCCTCGGTGTGATCCTGCTGATCGGGCTGCTGACGTGGGCGGACGCGCAGGGGTTGCTCAAAGCGCGGATCGGTTTTGACGTGGGGTTGCGCACCTGGATGATGCAGGTGGCCTGTCTGCTGGGGGTTGCTGCCATGGTGTACCTCAACCGGATCCAGATGCGCACGGCGCAGCAACAGCAATTGCAGGAAGCCAACCAGCGTTTGCAGGCCCAGCTTGAGCGGGACCATGGCATGGAGCGGTTTTCCCGCATCTTTTTCTCCAGCCCCACCCCGATTTTTGTGCAATCGGCGCGCACCGGTCACATCTTGGACGTGAACCAGGCCTTTGAGCAAGTCACAGGCTATTCGCGCGAGGCGGTGTTGAACCGGCGCGATGCGTTCCTGTGGTTGCAGGATGCCAGCCACGAAGCCTTTGTGCAGAACCGGCGCAGCCAGTGGCGAACCGGCTGGCAGCCGATCACCGGCCTGTGTGCCAACGGCCAAGAACTGCCACTGATGATCTGCAGCGAACGGGACGAAGACCCGGACGACAGTCTGGTCATCACGGTCTTGCGCTTGCGGGGCGAGGAGCAGGACAGTGCTTGATTCCCGCCCGCTGGATGATCCCTCGGAGATTCGGCGCTTTCAGAGCAGCGCCCGCACCCGCAGCCTGAAGTCTGTGCTGCTGTTCATTGCAGCGTTGATGGCTCCCCTCACGGCGGTGGATATCTGGATGGCGCCCCCCGGGGATTCCAGGGCCGTCATTTCGATGTCAATGACGTTGCTTGCGCTGTGGTCCTACCTCATGCTCAAGCGCAAACGCAGCGATCTGATGCGTTTGCCGCTGGTGGTGGGCATACTGTTTCTGGGCAGCTGGGCCATGTACAGCTATGGATCGGTCCGCGCCTCGTCTTCTTTTTCCTTGATCGCATCCGTGGTGCTGGCTGGCTCTTTTTTGAGCTTGCGGTATGTGGCCGTGACCTTGTTGGCCAGCATGGGGATTCTGGGCGCATTGACCTGGGCCGAAGCCAGTGGGCGAATGGGCCCGCCGTCGTTCGTGGCCGACGTTCGCTACTGGATGATGGCCAGCGTCATCCTGGCGGTGGTGGGCGCGTT
Source organism: Hydrogenophaga sp. PAMC20947 (assembly GCF_004795855.1). Classification (NCBI taxonomy): domain Bacteria; kingdom Pseudomonadati; phylum Pseudomonadota; class Betaproteobacteria; order Burkholderiales; family Comamonadaceae; genus Hydrogenophaga; species Hydrogenophaga sp. PAMC20947. The sequence goes on along the minus strand of NZ_CP039252.1, from coordinate 2,013,401 downwards.
GTTGTATTACGTGCGCGGAGCCACCGATGAGGCCCATGTCCGGCGCCTCAACCAGATGGAGGATCGCCTGCGACTGGAGTTCGAGCGCGACCAGTCATTGCGGCGGTTTGGACGCATTTTTCGGCTCAATCCCACGGCATTGCTGATTCAGTTGGCCAGCACCCAGACTGTGCTGGAGGTGAACCCCGCCTTTGAGCGCAGCCTGGGCTATGAAGCAGAGCGCATCGTAGGCCGGCCAGCCGGATCGCTGTGGGCCACCGATCTGCATTGGCGCGAACATCTTCGGGTGTTGTTTGAAAAAGGGTCCACAGGCTGGCAGCAAGTCCTGTGGCTGCGGGCCAACGGCCAAGCAATTGATGTCTGGGTTTACAGCGAATTGAGCGAGGACCACAGTGGCATGTTGATCACCACCACCGTGGCGGAGCGGCTCCCCGGAGGTGCGGAGACGGCAGGGACCCTTGAGGCCGCGGTTTGATCAACCGCCCCGCAGGGTGTTGAGAATTTTCAGCCCCCCGCGGCCCGTGGCTTCATGGCCTGCCTGTTCCTGTTCGATCTTGATGGCGGCCCGACTGCGTTCGCCCAGCATGCCGTCCACCTCGCCGATGTCGTGGCCGCGCAAGATCAGCAGGCCCTGCAATTCGCGGCGCTCGACGCGGGAGATGCCTGGGTCGTCGGTGGGCCAGGGTGTCACAAATGGGCCTGCGCCACGCAGGCGGTCGCTTAGATGGGCAATCGCGAGGCCATAGCTTTCAGCGGCGTTGTAGCTGTAAATGGCATCGAAGTTGCGGAACACCAGAAAAGCTGGGCCGTTGGGGCCGGCGGGGGTCAGCAGCCCGGCCTGGCCGGCGTCGTCGGGCAGGGGCGAACCGTCTACCGATTGAACGCCTCGGGCCTTCCATTCGTTGATGCTGCGTTTGCTGCGACGGCCTTCTCCGGCCGCGTTGAATCCGGTCGGCAGCCGGACCTCAAGGCCCCAGGGCTGCCCCGTGCGCCAGCCCGCCTTCTTGAGGAAGTTTGCCGTGGAGGCCAGGGCGTCCGAGGCGTTGTCCATCAGGTCGGCGCGCCCGTCGCCGTCAAAGTCAACGGCCAATCGCTCGAAGGTGCTGGGCATGAACTGGGTGTGGCCAAAAGCGCCCGCCCAGGAACCCACCAGGCGCTCGGGCGCGATGTCGCCCTTTTGCAGAATGCGCAGGGCGGCATAGAGCTCGGTGCGAAAGTAATCCTGGCGGCGGCCAAAACACGACAGGGTGCCCAGCGATTGCAGCAGCGGGTATTTGCCAAATGTTTGACCAAAGTTGCTTTCCACGCCCCACACGGCGACCACCGTGGCCGGATCGACGCCGAAACGTTGCTCCACTTGCTTCAGGGTTTCGGCATGGCGGACCAGCATCGCTTGTCCCTCCTGCACCCGCTCTTCATCCACCAGCCCACTGAGGTAGTCCCAGATGGCCGAGCGGAATTCAGGCTGGTAATCGAGCTTTTCGATCACGCTCATGTCGGGTGTGAGTCCCTGGGTGAGCTTTTGGTAGGTTGACGAGGTCACTCCGGCTTTGCTGGCGTCACCCTGCAGGCCGTCGAGGCAGCGGGCAAATTCGGGTGAGGTCGTCTGGGCGAGGGCCGGCAGGGCAAGGGTCGCCAGGGTCAGACGCAGGGTGAGTTTTAAAACGAACATGGATGAGGAAGATTGAATCAGTGTCAGGAATCGAGACCGTTGCCAGAGCGAGTGACTGCCCCAGCGCACATTGTGGAACTGGCGTTGCCAGGCTACAGGGGTGGTCCCCCTCAGGGGGGTGTATCGAAGAGGCGCCGGGAGCTTCATACCCTCCAGGTGCTGCCGTGTTCGGGCACCAGTGCGCTCCATTTCAGCTCGTGCTCAATGCGCTGGCGCAGTGCGTCTGAGGCCGCAGGGTCGCCGTGGGTGACAAATACACGCTGGGGTGGCGCGGACAGGCTGCGCAACCAGTCGATGAGCTGGCTGGCATCGGCGTGTGCGGAGGCTGCTGTCAGCTGAACGATCTCGGCACGAACGGTGAGATCCTGGCCGTGCATGCGCAGATGGGTGGCGCCAGCGGCCAGGGATGCGCCTCGGGTGCCTGGGGCCTGGTAGCCACTGAGGATCACCATGTTGCGGTGGTCGCCCAGGTATTTGGCGAGGTGGTGCAGCACACGCCCGCCCGTGGCCATGCCGCTGGCCGAGAGAATGACTTTGGGTCCGTGTTGCAGGGCGATGGCTTTGGACTCGTCGGTGGTGCGGGTCATTTTGGCCACCGCCTCCATGGCATGGCATTGCGTGGCGTTGAGCCGGTGCTCACCGATGTGCCTGGCAAACAGCCCGGTGCTGTTGATGGCCATGGGGCTGTCCAGGTAAATCGGCAGGCTGTGGGGTAAATCGTCCTGGGACTTGAGTTGGGCGATGGCGTGCAGGAGGGCCTGGGCACGGCCTACCGCGAACGCGGGGACCACCGCTGTACCGCCGCGTGCGGCGCAGCGTTTCAAGGCGGGGCCGAGTTCCGCGAACACATCTTCGTCGGGGTGTTCTCGGTCGCCATAAGTCGACTCACAAACCACGGTGTCGGCGGCTGGTGGTTTTTCGGGGGCCAGCATCAGCACGTCATCGGGTCGACCAAGGTCACCGGAGAACAGGATGCGGCGCCCGCCGACCGCCAGCAAGATGCTGGCTGCCCCCAGGATATGACCTGCACCATAGAAGCGGGCTTGCCAGCCGGGCAACGGTTCGAAGGTCTGGTCCATGGGCACCGTGCGGATCAGCTTGAGGCTGCGCATGGCGTCGTCTTCGGTGTAGAGGGGCAACGCCGGCGCATGCTTCGAGAAACCATGGCGATTGGCGAAATCGGCATCGGCTTCCTGGATATGGCCGCTGTCGGGCAGCAAAATTTGGGCAAGATCCCGCGTGGCAGGCGTTGCCCAGACCGTGCCCCGGAAGCCTTCTTTGGCCAGCAGCGGCAGGTAGCCACTGTGGTCCAGGTGGGCATGGGTCAGCAGGACTGCGCCAATGTTGTTGGGCAACACCGGCAAGGGGTCGCGGTTGCGCAGCCGCAACTGCTTGTAACCCTGGAAGAGGCCACAGTCGATCAACAGGCTCTGGCCGTCGTGTTCAACCAGGTATTTGGAGCCGGTGACCGTGCCTGCGGCCCCGAGAAAGCGAATGGATACAGTCATGGGTTCATGGTACTCCGCGTGGCCGGTGTCGTGCTCATTCGGCGTCGAGCTTCAAGCCCATGCGCTCTGCGCGTTTGGCCCACAGCTGGCGCGCGAGCTGCTGCATGTCTTCGACCTTGTCACCCTCGTCGAGGATTTCGATGCCCAGCAGGGTTTCGACCACGTCTTCCAGCGTGACCAGTCCTTTGGTTTCGCCATATTCACCGACCACAACGGCAATGTGCTGGCGCTGTTCAAGCAGGGTCTCCAGCAGACGCGAGAGCGGCGTGGAGGAGGGCACCGAGACGATCTCACGCCGGAAGGTGGACACGGGCTGCTCACCCTTGCCCTGGTTCTGCGCCACCAGCAGGTCTTCGCGCAGCACAAAGCCGCTCACCGAATCCAGGTCGTTCCCGTATATGGGCAGGCGCGAGAACGGGGTTTTTTCAGGTGTTCCCAGTGCCTCGTGCACCGGGGTGTCTTTTTGCAGCGCCGCGACCACGATACGCGGCGTCATGATGGTGCTGGCCTCGACCGACTTGAACAGGAACAGGTTGCGGATGATCTTGGATTCGCGCTCGTTGATCAGGCCCTGTTCCTGTCCGATACCGGCCAGAGCAACAAACTCTTCGCGGTTGAAGTCGTGCAGCTTCTTGCCGCCGGAGATCAGGCGCGTGATTCTTTCCGAGACCACGATCAGCGGGTACATGCTCTTGACCAGCAGGTTCACAAAGGCCGCAGTCGGGCTGGCCAGTTGGCGCCAGTACACCGCACCCAGTGTCTTGGGCACGATTTCGGAGAGAAAGAGGATGAGCAGCGTCATCACCGCCGAGAACAGGCCGAACCAGGCGCTGCCGAACACCGACGTGGCTTTGGAGCCGGCGCCGATGGCCCCTACCGTGTGGGCGATGGTGTTGACGGTGAGGATGGCGGCCAGCGACTGATCGATGTTGTCTTCCTTCAGTTGTTTGAGCAAGGTGGCCTTTTGGGGCTGGGCCTCTTTCAGTCCGGCGATATAGGACGGCGTGATGCTCAGCAGTGTGGCCTCGGCCACGGAGCAGAGGAAGGAAAACAGCAGGGCCAGTACCACGTACAGCACGAGCAGGAAGGCATCGCTCCCGAGTGAAGTGGCGGCCAGGGATTCGAAGGTGTTGGTCAAGGGGGGGTGGGGTCCATCGGATGGTTCTGAGGCGGTTGTCGAACGCGCGAATGCGCGAACGGGCAAAGGGGCTTGTGGCGAAGGGCGGATCGTGAAGCCCTTCGCAGGGATTACCCGCTGCTGCGCAGCAGCAGGGCGGGGTTGATTTGCATCTGGCGCAGCAGGTAGTGTGCCCCCAGGCCCAGGCTGATGACGCTCACGGCCACGGCGGTGAGCGCACCGCTCCAGTACAGGCCCAGGGGGTCCATGTCCAGGCGCCAGCGCAGCAGTCCGGTGGCCAGCGCACTGCCTGCGACGATGGCAAAGCCGGCGGTCACAAAGGCCAGCAGCGCGTATTCCCAGATCAGGACGCGCCGCAGCATCGAATGCCGCGCGCCCAATGCGTGCATCACGGTTGCGTCGTACACCTGCCGGCTGCGGCTGGCGGCGACGACGCTGCCCAGCACCAGCAGGCTGGCCGCCAGACACACCAGCGCGACTACCGCCAACCCCCTGCTGGCGCGCGCCATCAGGGCGCGGGTTTCGCGCAGCACCGATTCGGTGCGCACGGTGGCGATGTTGGGGGCGGCAGCGGCCAACCGGTCCTGCGCGGCGAGCGATTCCTCCGCGGGCATGTAGGCCGCGCCCACGTGGCGTGTGATGAAAGGGTCGAGCACGCCGTCGCTGAAGATGGCTTCGAGCCACAGGCGCGACTGCATGCGACGCTGGCTGTAGATGGCGCTGAGCGTGGCCGCTACCGGTGTGCCCAGGATGTCGAAGCGCAGCTGGTCACCCACCTGCAGGCCAAGCTGGTCGGCTTCGCGGTCTTCCATGGCCACCAGCGGCTTGCCGCGGTGGCCCTCGGGCCACCAGGTGCCACGCACCACCACCACGTCGTCGAAATTGCCGGCCTGGTTACTCAGCTTGTGTTCGTCGCGTGCCTCTCGCGCGCGCGCGCCATCGCCGCTGTCGCGCAAGGCCTCGCCGTTGACGGCGGCCAGGCGACCCAGCACCAGTGGTGCGGTGCGCACCTGCTGCAGGCCGGGCGAGGCATTCAAGGTGTCCTGCAGCAGGGGTATCTGTTCGGTCTGGACATCGTAGAACACCAGTGCCGGCGCGTTGGCCGGCACGGTCTCGTTCACTGTGCGCAGCAGCGTGGTGACCACCAGCGTGCAAGCCACCAGCAGCGTGAGCGCCGAACCCAGCGACAGCAGGGCCGGGCGCAGTGGCGAGGCCGGTTGCTGCAGGTTGGCCAGCGCGAGCTGCATGGCGAGCGGTGGCGACCATCGCTTGCTGGCCTGCAGACGACCCGCCAGCACCCGCAGTCCGCGTGTGAGCCCCTCCAGCAGCGCCAGCAAGGCCGCCGTGGCGAGCACGAAGCCCAGACCAAAGCGCGGATCGGGTAGCGCCACCACCAACAGTGCCACCACCGCCAGCGCCACCGCGCCGGTGAGCAACCAGGCGCGCCGTGGCGTGCGCAGCGACACGCCGTCGACGCCGCGGAACAGGGCCGCGGGGGTGACCGACAGCGCGCGCCCGAGCGCTGGCAGGGCAAATACCACCGCGGTCAACACGCCAAAGGCCAACGCTACCAGTGAGGGTTGCCAGAGGCCGTTGAGCAAGAGCGCGATCGGCAGGCGGTCGGCGGTTGCCAGCGCGCCGGCCAGCGCCAGTGCATTGCCGAGCAGCACACCTGCGGCGCTGGCCAGCAGGGCCAGCATCACGATCTGGATCAGCACCATCGCCGCCAGCCGACCGTCGCGCAGGCCCAGCGCGCGCAACGTGGCCAGTGACGTGAGCTTGCCCTGCAGGTAGGCTTGCACGCTGTTGAACACGCCCAGGCCACCGATGAACAGCGCCGAGAAGCCGATCAGCAGCAGGCCGGAACCGATCTGGCCCAGCACTTCGGCCATGCGCTCGCTGCGCTCGTCGAAGGTGTCGACCTCGGCATCGAGTGCTGGAAAGGCGGCGACGAACGCATCCCGCCAGGTGCTGGGTGGCTGTTCGGTGCGCACGCGGTAGCGGTAATCGATGCGGCTGAGCGGCTGCACCAGACCGGTGGCGATCAGCGCACCGTCGGCCACCAGTACCGGCGCAGCGCCCCAGTCGGCACGCAGGCTGCGGTCGGGCTGGCGGGTGATGAGGGCGCGCACGGTCAGGCTCAGGTCGCCGACCTCGACGGTATCGCCCACTGAAAGATCCATGCGCTGGGCCAGGGTGGCATCGAGCGCCGCACCCCAGGCGCCGCCGCGCTCTGCCAGCGTGGTATCGAGCGTGCCGGCGGGTGCCAGCGTCACCTGGCCATACAGCGGGTAGGCAGCATCGGCACTCTGCAATTCGATCAGCTGTGCGTGGCCGTCTTCGCTGCGCAGCATGGTGCGCAGCTCGATCAGACGCGAGACGGTCGCGGCGCCTTCACCGGGTGCCAGCATCCAGGCCAGTACTTCGGGTGGCAGCGGCTGCGCCGACTCGACCTCGACGTCGCCGCCGAACAGCAGCCGCGCGTCAGCCCGCAAGGCATCGGCCACCTGCCGATAAAGGCCACCGCCAGCCGCCACCAGAGACACACCCAGTAGCAGGCAGGCGACAAAGATCCAGAGTTGGCGGCCGCTGGCGCGCAGGTCGCGCCAGGCCAGACTAAACAGGAACCGCATCAGGTGCGACCACCCTGTCGGCTGGGGCCGCAGGTGTTTCGTGCAACTGGCCGTCGTGCAGGCGCAGCACACGGTCGCAACGCGCGGCGAAATCCAGGTCGTGGGTCACCAGCACCAGCGTGGTCCCTTGCTCCCGGTTGAGTTCAAACAGCAGTTCACGCACCGATTCGGCGGTGTGGTCGTCGAGGTTGCCGGTGGGCTCGTCGGCCAGCAGCAGGCTGGGCCGATGTACCAGCGCGCGTGCGATCGCCACCCGCTGCTGCTCGCCACCGGAGAGCTGGCTGGGGTGGTGGTTCAGCCGGCCACCCAGTCCCACGCGCTCCAGCATGGCTGTGGCCAGGTGGCGCGCGTCGCGCCGCCCGGCCATCTGCAACGGCAACGCCGCGTTGTCCAGCGCCGTGAGCGAGGGGAGCAGGTGAAAACTCTGGAACACGATGCCCACACGCTCGCGGCGCAGGTCGGCCAGACCGTCAGCGTCCAGCGTGCCCAGATCCACCCCGTCGACGATCACGCGGCCGCTGCTCGGGCGCTCCAGGCCCGAGAGCAGCAACAGCAACGAGGTTTTGCCGGAGCCGGACGGCCCTGCAATCGCCACGCGGGTTCCGGCGGCGATGCGGATGCTCACGTCCCGCAGCACGTCCACCCGGTCGCGCGCGAGCGGGTAGGACATGCAGAGCTGTTGGGTTTCGATGACGGCAGGCGTGGCTTGCGTGGTGGGCATGGGTGGCAGTTGGCTCACTGTTGGGGTCTGCATTGTCCGAGGCCATGCTGGCGCCAAGGTTCCCGCAGTGGGATCAGGGGCCCCTATGCCCCCCTTGGCCAGGCCCTCGGCTGCGCGCTTGTGGGTGGAACGCTGCCGGGTTCGACGGGCTGTGTCGGGAGTCGATAGCGTGACGGGCGACAAAGCCTTACGCTGGCGCAGCGCTCAGGCGCCGGGGAGACAGCATGTCGGCGGTCAAGCCCTGCTCGGTCAGGTGCGCGGGCAGCGGCAGCTGGCGCACCATTGCCGAACAGGCCCCGCCCATGGCGGCACTGGTCTGGATGCCATAGCCCCCTTGCGCGGCGCACCAGAAAAAGCCGCTGGCGTTGGCATCGAAGCCCGCCACCAGGTCGCCATCGTTCACGAAGGAACGCAGTCCGGCCCAGGTGTGGCTGGGACGCACACTCAGCGTGGTCGCGGTTTCCAGGGCATCGATGGCAATGGCGACGTCCAGCTCTTCGGGCTGCACGTCTTGCGGATGGGTGGGGTCTTCGTTGACGGGCGATGCGAGCAAGGCGCCAGCATCGGGCTTCATGTAAAAACGCGCCTGCACATCCAGGACCATGGGCCATGCGGCCGATGGCATGTTGGCAGGCGCGGAGAAGGTGAATGCGCTGCGGCGTTTGGGGACCAGCCCGATGGGGGGTACGCCCGCGAGCCCTGCGATGGTGTCGCACCAGGCGCCTGCTGCATTGATGAGCACGGGCGCGCTGTAGCGGGTGCCCGCCGTTGTGGTGACCTCCCAGAGGTCGTTGGTGCGCTGGATGGCCAACACTTCGGCGTTGTTGAACAAGTCTCCTCCAGCGCGCCTGAATCCCCTCAGGTAGCCTTGGTGGATCGCATGCACATCCATGTCATAGCTCTCAGGCTCCAGAATGGCCGCGCTCACCTGATCGGGTCGCAAGGCTGGAACAAGCGCACACGCCTGTTCGCTGGTCAGCCACTGGCCGGTGCTGCTGGTTTGGCGCAGCACATCCCAGGCGGTTTGTAGCGCGGGCAAGTCGGCCTCACTGGCAAAGGTCAGGAGACCGCGCGGCAGCAGCAGGGGTGCGCTGGAAAAGCCTTCGGGGGGGTGTTGAAAAAAGGCCTCGCTGGCGCGTGTCAGTGCACGCACCTGCGGTGTGCCGTAGGTGGCGATGTACTGTGCGGCCGAGCGGCCTGTGCTGTGGTAGCCCGGCTGGCTCTCACGCTCCAGCATGACGCAGCGGCCGTGTGGCGCGAGGAAAAAACCAGTGGAGGCCCCCGCGATGCCGGCGCCGAGGATGAGGAAATCGCTGTGAATGGCTTGCATGGTGCGTCATCGTAAAGGAGGGTCGCGCGTTTGCAAATTCCACGGTGCACATTCGATTCGCGTAGAGACAGCGCGCTGAAGGCCTGTCCCGATGGCGGGTGCGTCAATGCAAAGGGCGAGTGGGCTGGCGAGGTGCCGCTGAACCTTGCTGTGCGCACCGAAGCGCCAGGACCAAGGCCCATGCCGCGAGCAGGCCATAGACCCAGGCCAGGGCGTCCGGGCCCGTGGAGGGACTCCAGTGGCCAACGGCGAGCAAAAGCACGGGGCCCAGGAACGGGGCGCATGGCTGCCAACCCTGGCACGGACTGGGTGCTTCGGTCTGCCGGGGCATGGACCAGGACAAGGCCAGCAGCAGCATGCCCACCAGACCATGTGCCAGGGTTTGACCCGACCACAACAGACCACCGCCCATCGCCACCCCGATCAGTGGCAGCAACTGGCGGGCCATGGGGGGCAGGTGGCGAGGCAGGCCTTCCATGCGGACGAGGGCGGGCATGATGGCCATCAAGCCCAGGTGCAAGCCCACCACGGTGTGGCTCGACCAGCCCACGCTGGTGCACCAGGCATTGCTCAACCACAGCGAACCCATCATGCACCCCATGGCCGTTGCAGGCAGACTGCTGGTCAGCACGCGGCCGGTGCCAGGTCGGGACGCCGCCGGCGCATGCTCCGGCGTGGCCATCCAGGCCAATGCGGCCGCACCGAGCAACACCCCGCCAGCGATCAGGCTCTGGGTGGAGGGGGTTGCCGATGCGCCGACGGCGCTCCAGGTGGCCAGCGCCGCAAGCACAGGCGGCCAGCCCGCCCAAGGCCGTTGGCAGCGCTGGGTAGCCAGACTGTGGTGATCCATTGCAGCGGTCCAGCCGCCCCACACCGCAGCCAGTGCGAGCAGCCCCGCGATGGCCGGCGCACCGGCCTGCGTTTGGGCCAGCGCTGTTGCACCGCCCGCCGTGACCAGGCCCAGCGCCAGCAAGCTGGAGCGGGATGAATTGATTCGCCAGCCGGGTCGTTGGGCGACGAGCAAGCGCACGGTCCACCAAAGCGCCACGGCCACCAGTCCGCTGGCGAGTGACCAGCTCAGGCGTTGCCCTTGTTGGCCCAGCCAGACCCAGCCCATGAGCAAGGCCGTCCAGCGCGCCAGGGCCAGAGCGGGGACCTTCCAGCCAGAAGGCTGGAAAGCGTCAGACCCGGTCATAGGCGTGCAGCTGGTCGGAGCCCGAGGCGGCGTGCACGCTGGCATTGAACGACACGATGATGCGATCGGCCTCGCCTTGGTAAGGCAGGGCCTGGTGCGGTAACCAGGCGGGGAAAACCACCAGCTGACCCGGTACAGGCGCCACATCGAGATGGGCCGACTGCAGGTAGGCGTTGCCGAAATCCATGTGGGCACCGCCGAGCTGGTTGAAGTGCGGGCCATAAAAGCGGGTGATGCCATTGGTTGTGCCGAAAGCACCATGCGCCTCGCGCGGATCCGGGGCATCAACCTGCACGCAATACACCCCCGACCAGGAGCAGTTGCCGTGGGTGTGTATGTCGTGGTGGCTGCCCTGGTTGCTGATCTGGAACCAGATACCTCGCAGGGCGATCTGCAGGCCAGGTTTGGCTTCGGGCCATGCCGTCTGGTTGGCCAGCACCACGGTCTGGCGCAGGCCGTCCACCAGAAAGCCGATCAGCTGTTCCCATTCAGACAAGCGCACACGCTGCAGCAAGTCGTCCCGGCTGGCATAAAACGGCGCGCCTGCGCGGGCGCTGGGGTCGGTGGCGCGCATGGACTGGAACACCCGCACCAGCGTCGGGTTGATGTCTTTGGCTTGCGCCCAATGGTGCACCCCCATGGGGGTGCACCAGTTTTGAATCAGGGCTTGCGGTGGCATCGGATGGCGGTGAGGGCTCAGGCCGCTTCGGTCAAATGGGCTGGCCAGCGCAGGCGGTGGCCGGTGCGCACGGCCAAGGCCTCGATGTCTTCGGGGCTGTCGACGTCGGTGCGGTAGCGCAGATTGCTGCTCACCCAGCGGTGCACCGCTTCGGGGTGGGCCGATTGCCACTGTTTGCAACCGATACGGGCTTCTCCGGCCAAAATCTGGTCGCGCACGTCATTGCTGAACATCACCGGGTTGCCCGGCTGCCCGTCCACAGTCGGTTGCACCACCTGAGCGCCCTCGGGCCGCTTTTTGTACGCACTGATCAGGTCGTTGATGTCTTGCGAGTTGATCAAGGGCTGATCGGCCAACGCCACCAGCACGGTGTCGGTCTTGGGCGAGAGCGCTTGCAGGCCAAGCCGCAGTGACGAAACCTGGCCTGCGTCCGGGTCGGGATTGCGCACCAGCGTGACCGGGAAGTCCTGCACCGCCGGCTCGATCTGATCGGCGTAGTGGCCCAGCACCACGACCAGCTCGTCCACGCCTGCGCCTGAGAGCGCAATCAGCTGGCGACGGATCAGCGGCACGCCGCCCAGCTCCAGCAAGCTCTTGGGCCGGTTGCCCATGCGCGAACCCGAGCCCGCTGCCAGCAACACCGCGCCCACCACCAACCGGCTGTACAGGCCGCCGCCGCCTTTGAGAATGCAGCCCATATCAGCTCCCGCAACACGATTTTTTGACGGCTTGGGGCCCATTGGCCACCGTTACCGCCGGGGTTTGAGACGCTGGCGTCGGATCCGCCGCCTGCTGGGCGCCGCCGCAACAGGATTTTGCAGGCATCACGGCATCTTCTTGTCCCGCAGCGGGTGGCGCCAACGGGGCAGGCTCCTGGCGGTGTGTTGCGCGGCCCCGATGGGCGGCCACCACGGCCGCCAGCACCGACAGCGCAATTTCTTCCGGTGTCTGTGCGCCAATCGATTCGCCTGCGGGCGCAATGATGCCCGCTACGCGATCCGCGTCTTCACCGCCGGCGACAAGGCTGCTGCGCAACACGCCCGCCTTGCGTTCGCTGGCCACAAACCACAAATGGCTGGGCGCCAGAGCCAATGCGGCTTTCAGGCCGGGCAGATCGCGCCGGCCTTGGGTGGCCACCACGGCATAGCCACCGCTGTTGAGTTGGGAAACAACGTGGCTGGCCTCGTCGCTGGCGAGGACAACGCTGGCGTCAGGGTGATCGCTGGACATGGCGCCCTCTGCGACCAGGGCCACGCACAAGCCCACGCGCGGCGCCAGCCCCACCAGTGCCCGGGCGACCGGTGAGTCGCCGAACACCGTGAGTTGGGTGGCCGGCAAGACCGGGTCAACGAACAGCTCGAGCGTGCCGCCTGAATGGCAGGCCATGCCAAATTCCAGCACATCGCCCAGCGTGCGCTCGGCGGTTGTATCGGTCGGTGCGATACGGATGGTTTGAGATTGACCATCGGCGAGGGCACGGCGCACGGTTTTCAGCACCGCGGGTTGGGCACAGCCGCCGCCGATCCACCCGTGAATCTGGCCATCGGCAGTGACCAGGGCCTTGTCGCCCGGTTTGGCCGAGGTGGGCGCCTCGGCGCGCAACACGGTCACCAGCGCGAACGCTTGTTGTGCGGCTTGCAGACGGGCCGCCTGGGTTATCCAGTCGTTTCGGTTCATGCGGTTCTCCTCGAGGTGTAAACAGGCCCTAGTGCAAGGCATTGCGGGCAGCGGCCAGGTCGGCGACGCTGGCCAGCGGAATGAAACGGTCGATGTGCGCGCGAGCGCCCCGCAGCGCAGCTGCCGAGGGGATGTCGCGCGTGGGGTGAAACCAGGTGATGCGGGCCCCGTGGGCGCGCAGCGCCACCAGCGCCGTGGCCAGGTGTTCGGGCTCATCGGTGTCGAAACCATCGGACATGATCCAGACCCGGGCGCCCCGGTTGAGCTGTGCCCGGGCGTGTACACGCGCGAACTCATTGAGGCTGCTGGCGATGCGCGTGCCGGCACCAAACCCGGCCGTCACGGCGTTGACTTTCTCTTGCACCGCGGACGAGTCGCGTTGCATCAGCGGCGTGACTTCGGCCAACCGTGTGTGAAACACGAACACCCGCGCCTGCGCTTCTACGGCAAAAGCGCGAGCGATGCGCAGGAACAGCGGCGCGTGGGATTCCATTGAGCGGCTGACATCGGCCAGGATGAACAGGCGCGGGGGCTCTTCGCGTTTGACCTGCCAGGCCGGGGCCAAGGGTTCACCGCCCCAGGCCACACTGCGGCGCAGGGTCTGGCGCAAATCCAGCCGTCGACCAGGTTGGGCGCTGCGCCAGCGGCGCGTGGGCCGAGGGCGCAGGCGGGCCGTGATCTGGCGGGCCAGCCGTTGCAGAGCACCGAGTTCTTGCGGCAGCCACATCAGGCCGTCGCGTTGTTGCAGTGGCTCGGTGCGGCTGGCGCCACCTTGGGCGCGTGGGGTGGAGCCGTTGTCCAGATCGGACTCGTTGGAGCCAGGCACGTCGCCGGCCGTCTGGGGTGCGGGCTTGGTCTGGGTGGGAGGCTGTTGTGCGGCTGCATCCAGCTGATCATGCAGTTGCTGCACCGCCTGGCGCAGGTCGCGCGACGGGCGCATCTGGCCGCTGACGCTCACACCGGCACGGGTGCGGTGCGCATGCCAGTAGCGGAGGAAGAGATCGGGCCACAGCCGCCATTCGCGGGCGTTGTGGCAGGCGATGGCGCGCCAGGCCGCCTGCAGGCGTTGCTCATTGAGAGGACCGAGGGTCAGGGCGGCACTGAGCATGGCCTGTTGCTCGGATATGCCGACCGACAAACCATGGTCGCGCAACAACGCGGCGAAGCCGGCCAGGGTTTCGCTGGGCGCCGTGGCCGGCGTCGGTTTCATGGGCTGGCGGCCCGGGCCGACGCGTGTCCGGACGATTTTTCGGCAACGCCCACAGCACGGCGACCTTCGATGAGTTGACGGGCGCGGTCGGCGCCCAGCAAGAAGCGGTCTTCCCGCGTCTTGAGCAGACAGCCCAGGGTGGTGAGCATCACCGCCATGTCTTCGGGCAGCGTGTTGTGTTGCATGCGGTGCAGGGCCGAAACCCAGTCCAGCGTCTCGGCGATGCCTGGGATCTTGATCAGGTCTTCCTGACGAAGCCGCTGTACAAATTGCACGGCTTGTTCCACCAGTCGCGTATCTGCTTCGGGCAGTGCACTTTTGACAATGGCCATCTCGCGCGACAGCGTCGGGTAGTCCAGGTGGTGGTAGAGGCAACGCCGGCGCAGCGCGTCTGAGAGCTCGCGCGTGCCGTTGCTGGTGAGGATCACGCGCGGAATGTGGCGCGCCCGGATGGTGCCGATCTCGGGCACGGTGATCTGGTATTCGGCCAGCACCTCGAGCAAAAAGGCCTCGAAGGCTTCGTCGGCGCGGTCAATTTCGTCGATCAGCAGAACACAAGGGCCGTCTTGACTGATGGCTTTGAGCAAAGGGCGCTCGAGCAGAAACTCGCGGCTGAAAATATCAGACTCCTTGACCCCTTTGGCATCGCCTTCATGCAAGCGTATCGCCATCAACTGACGCCCGTAGTTCCATTCGTAGGCGGCCTGCGCCATGTCCAGGCCTTCAAAGCACTGCAGGCGCACCAGCTCGGCGCCCAGCGCCTTGGCCAACCCGGTGGCCAGCGCCGTCTTGCCCACGCCGGCATCGCCTTCCAGCAGCAAAGGGCGCTGCAGTTCACCGGCCAGCCACACCGTGGTGGCCAGGTCTTCGTCGGCCAGATAGCCCACCCGCTGCAAGGCTTCGCGCAGGGCGCGGTCGGCGGGCGCGGAATGGGTGCCTGTCATGCTCAACCCCGCTTGCCGAACAGGCCCGAAAACCAGTTCTTGATCAGCGACCAGACGATGGCCAGGCCGTTGATTTCCTTGGCCACTTTGGGGGGCGCTGCGCGTGGGCTTGAGGCTTCTGGTTTTGCAGTTGCAGTTGCGGGAGAGGCCTCCGAATCTTTCGCAGCCGCGCTGCCCTCGGGTGCTGGCAAAGCGTGTGCGGCCTGGCGGAAGTTTTCGACGAACTGCTCCAGCAACATGTCGGACACCTGCACCATCAGGCGGCCGCCAAATTGAGCGAACTTGCCGTTGACGATGACCGCGGCGTCGCCGTGCAACACGCAGTGCAACGGATTCGCCGGGTCTTCCTCGATCATGGCGTTCATGTCCATTGAGGCAGACGAGCCGCCCTTGTCCGCGCCTTTGCCGCGCAGCACCATTTTGTGGCTGGCATCGTCTTTCTCCAGCACATCGACCGTGCCGCCGAACTGGGCCACAGCCGGGCCGACTTTCACCTTCACGCCGCCCTTGTACGAGGTGTCGGACAGTTGTTCGGTGAGCTCGGCGCCTGGCATGCAATTGGCGACTGTTTTCAGATCACCCAGGATGGTCCAGGCCCGTGCCGGGTCTACATCCAGTGGGTAACGTTTGTCAATTTTGACTTCCATGTGGGAGTACCTTTGTTGAAGCAGGAATCAGCGGGTCGCCTCGCCGGCCTTCGATGAGCCGTGCATGAAGAGGCAACTCCCCAGGGCACCGCCGGGCCGGCTTTGCCGGACGGCCAGCGCCGCCCCCTTGAGGGGGTCGCGCGAAGCGCGGCGGGGGAGTTTCACAGGTTCATGCCACGGGCCTTGAGTTCTTTCCAGACGCGGAATGCGTTGTGTGGCATGTCCATGTGGGTCATGCCCAGGTGGGCAAAGGCGTCCACCATGGCCGAAGTGAAGGTCGGGATCGAGCCCACGTGCGGCGACTCGGCCACGCCCTTGGCACCGATCGGGTGGTGCGGCGATGGTGTGACGGTGTGGTCTGTTTCCCAGTGTGGCGTTTCCACAAAGGTCGGCAGGAAGTAATCCATCAGCGTGTTGCCCAGCAGGTTGCCCTGGGCATCGAAAGGCATTTGCTGGCCCATGGCCACGGCAAAACCCTCGGTCAGCCCGCCATGGATCTGGCCTTCAATGATCATCGGGTTGATGCGGGTGCCGCAGTCGTCGAGCGCGTAGAAACGGCGGATTTTGGTTTCACCGGTGGCGCGGTCAATGTCCACGACACACAGGTAGATACCGAAGGGGAACGTGAAGTTCGGCGGGTCGTAGTAATGCACCGCCTCCAGGCCAGGCTCCATGCCCGGGGGTGCCTGGTGGTAGGCCTGCCACGCGACTTCGGTCATGGTCTTGAACTTGCTGTCGTCGCCCTTGACTTTGAAACGGTCCACTTCCCAGTCGAGGTCGTTCTCGTTCACTTCCAGCATGAAGGCCGCGATCTTCTTCGCTTTCGCATGGATCTTTCGGGAGGCCATGGCGATGGCCGCACCGGCCACCGGCGTAGAGCGCGAACCGTAGGTGCCCAGGCCGTAAGGTGCCGTGGACGTGTCACCTTCTTCGACCTGAATCACTTCCGAGGGGATGCCCAGCTCTGTAGCAATGATCTGAGCATAGGTGGTTTCATGCGCCTGACCTGTGCTGATCGTGCCCATGCGCGCGATGGCGCTGCCCGTGGGGTGGATGCGAATCTCGCAGCTGTCGAACATGCCTACGCCAAGGATGTCGCACATCTTGCTCGGGCCTGCGCCCACGACTTCGGTGAAGGTGACCAGGCCGATACCCATCAATGTGGGGCTGTTGGGGTCGGCGCGTTTGGTGGCCTGCTCGGCACGCAGGGCCGGGTAGTCCACCGCATCGAGCACCTTTTTCAGGGCCGTGTGGTAATCGCCGGAGTCGTATTCGAAGCCGAAAGCGCTGGTGTAGGGGAACTGTTCCTTCTTGATGAAGTTTTTCTCCCGAATCTCGGCCTTGTCCATGCCCAGCTTCTGCGCCAGGATGTCGACCATGCGCTCCACCAGGTACACGGCCTCGGTCACGCGGAAGCTGCAGCGGTAGGCCACGCCACCGGGCGCCTTGTTGGTGTAGACGCCCTTGACGCTGGCGTAGGCCGCGGGGATGTCGTAACTGCCGGAGCAGATGTGGAACAGGCCGGCCGGGAACTTGGTGGGATCGGCACAGGCGTCAAACGCGCCGTGGTCGGCCACCACGTTGACCCGCAGGCCGGTGATTTTGCCGTCGGCCGTGGCGGCGATTTCGCCGTCCATGTGGTAGTCGCGGGCAAAGGCGGTGGAGGAGATGTTTTCGATGCGGTCTTCGACCCACTTCACCGGGCGGCCCAGCACGATGGAGGATACGATGGCGCACACATAGCCGGGGTAAATGCCGACCTTGTTGCCGAAGCCACCACCGATGTCGGGGCTGACAATGCGCACCTTGGACTCGGGAATGCCCGAGAGCATGGACACCACGGTGCGCACCACGTGGGGCGCCTGAGAGGTGATGTAGGTGGTCAGCTCGCCCTGGACAGGGTCGAAGCTGGCCACGCAACCGCAGGTCTCCAGCGGGCAGGGGTGCACGCGCGGGTAGTACAGGTGTTGCGATACCTTCACCTCCGCGTTGTCGAAGGCGGCGTCGGCCGCGACCTTGTCGCCTGCGTCCCAGGTGAAGATGTGGTTGTGGTGTTCACGTTTGCCGTGGGCGCCTTCGGTCTTGCCCGCCAGGTCTTCGCGCAACACCGGGGCATCGGGCAGCAGGGCGGCATACGGATCGAGCACCACCGGCAGTTCTTCGTACTCGACTTCCACGGCTTCCACCGCGTCGGCGGCGATGTAGCGGTCGTCGGCGATGACGATGGCGACTTCCTGCATCTGGAAGTGCACCTTTTCGTCGGCCAGCACGGCAGCGACATCGCCTGCCAGCGTGGGCATCCAGTGCAGCTTCAGGGGCTTCAGGTCGTCGGCCGTGAGAACGGCATGCACCCCGGGGATGGCGAGCGCAGCTTCCTTGTTGATTCTGACGATCCGGCCATGGGCGATCGGCGAGCGCACGATGTCCATGTGCAGCATGCCAGCCATCTTGATGTCGTCAACGTAGTTGCCCTTGCCCTGGATAAAGCGGGCGTCTTCTTTGCGCAGGCGCGAGGCGCCCATGCCAGCCAGGGCGATCTCACGGGCTTCGGCGGTTTGTACCGGTGCGTTCATGTGGTGTCTCTCCGTGTGGTTTTGGCTTCAGGCCGTGACGGGTTCTTGCAGCTTCTTGGCGGCGTACTGCACGGCCTTGACGATGTTCATGTACCCGGTGCAGCGGCACAGGTTACCGGCCATGCCGTGGCGGATTTCCTCTTCGCTGGGGTTGGGGTTCTCCTGCAGGAAGCGGTAGGCGCGCATCAGCATGCCGGGTGTGCAGAAGCCGCACTGCAGGCCGTGCTCTTTGTAGAAGCCCTCCTGCACGGCGTGCAGCACGCCCTTGTTGGCCAGGCCTTCGACGGTCAACACTTCGGAGCCGTCGCACTGCACCGCAAGGTGGGTGCAGGACTTGACGGACTGGCCATCGATATCGACCGTGCAGGCGCCGCAATGGCTGGTTTCGCAGCCGATATGGGCACCGGTGAGATTGAGTTCTTCGCGCAGGAAGTGGATCAGCAGGGTGCGTGGTTCGACCGCTTTTTCCTCGGCTTTGCCGTTGACACTGACGTTGATGAGTTTTTTTGCCATGGGGTGTCTCCTGCGGGTTATGAGCAAAGCGCCCAGGCTTTGGTGAGGGCGCGTTTGACCATCTCGCCAGCCATCGCGGTCTTGTATTCGATGTCGCCACGCAGGTCTTCTGCGGGGTCGCAGGCGGCAGTGGCCGCGTCGGCTGCGGCTTGCACCGTGGTGGCGTTGAATGGCTGGTTCAGCAGCGCTGCCTCAGCTGCCTCAACGCGCAGGGCGGCCGGTGCCACATTGGTCAGCGCGATGCGCACATGGGTCACTGTGTCACCACTCTTGCGCATCACGACAGCGCAGCCAGCCGTGGCCCAGTCACCGGTCTTGCGTTTGATCTTTTCATAGGCCCAGCCTGTGCCTTGGGCAAACGCCGGCACATGGATTTCGCACATGACTTCGTCTTCTTGCAACAAGGTCATGTAGGTGCCGAGGAAAAAGCCATCCGCAGGGACTGTGCGGCGCCCTTTGGGGCCTTCCAGCACAAATGAGGCTTCGATGGCAATGGACAGGGCGGGGTGGTCGTTGCCCGGATCGCCGTGGGCGATGTCGCCACCGATCGTGCCGCGGTTGCGCACCTGGGGGTCGGCGATCATCTGGGCCGCTTCGGCCAGCACGGGAACCTTGGCTTGCACGATGGGCGAGTTGATCAACTCGTTTTCCGAGGTCATCGCCCCGATGACGACCGTGGTGCCTTCTTCGCGGATGCCGCGCAACTCAGGGATGCGGTTGATGTCGATCAGGTGTTCGGGCTGCGCGAATCGCAGCTTCATCATGGGCAGCAGGCTGTGGCCGCCGGCCAGCAGCTTGGCCTCGGAGCCCAGCTGTCCCAACAAGGCCACGGCCTCGCTGATGGTGCGCGGGGCGTGGTATTCGAAACGCGGTGGAATCATCGAAGAGCTCCTCAGTTCGGGTGATGCGATTGATATATATCAATGACAAAACAGTTTAGGCCCGAACCGTTTCCGACGCTACCTGCGGGCTTCAAGCTGTCGATGACCGTAAACGGTACATTTTTCGCACGAAATGCACGCTGGTGTGCACGAACTGTTGAGATCACGCTCAGGGAATATGCGCAATCAGGGTATGTCCCATGATTGGGGGATACCCTTGATTTTCACTGGACTAAGAGCGTGCGATGAGACCCAGGGCGGCCCGCAGCTTGGCGACCTCTCCGCGGGAGACGGGAATGGGTTCTCGGGGTTTGCCCTCCAGAATGATGTGTGTCTTGGAGCCTTCTCTCCCCAGCTCGGCGACCGCACGCAAGTTGACGATGAAACATCGGTGGACCCGCTTGAATTGCGACGCATCCAGTCGGGTTTCAAGATCGCCAATGCTGAGGTTGCAAAAGTGGTATCCACTGCGGGTGAGCACCCGGGTGTAGTGCGCCTGGGACTCCAGACACAGCACCTCAGCCGTGTCCACGAAAGCCACCTTCTGATTCGCCACCATGGGGATGCGGGTCAACCGCAAACTGGTCGACGGCGGCCCAGCGGCTGGCCCTGGCTGGCTGACGACCTGGGTGACATCGTAAAAAACCAGGACGAAGCCGGTTGTCTTGCCCAGGTGGTCGCCCAACCGCGTGACCTTGATCAACAGCACCTGTTCGGGGATGTTGATGATCATGGTCATGGGGACCGCGCTGACCATGGGGCAGCTCGAGGCCTGATCAAGCAGGAAGTCGACCTTGGGCCTGGACCGGTCTGGGTGGAAAGAGGAAACCAGTTTGTTGAAGGGTTCCTTTTCGCCCACGGGCAACACCTTGCGGGCGAAGTCGTTCATGGCCAGTACGGTACGCGAGGCGTCGAGGTGGATCACGCCCACTTCGAACTTTTCAAACAGGTACAGGGGCGATTGGGTCGCAACCTGGGCATCCATCGGCAATCTCCTCGCCAGTCGAAATCGGCTGGCCGGCAAAGAGGTTAACCGAGATGCTGCCGTTTCAGGTGTCCCGAGCCGATAGGCCTTGGTCAGTCGTATGGAATGCTTGTGGCTGGTTTGACCGGGAGGATTTGCAACGCTTGTGCATGGGGCTTGCTCTCTTCGTTGGGCGCGCAGGTGTCAAGCAAAGGTGTCGGCCATCAATGTTTGAAACCACTCGCCCATTTCATCAAAGCTGTCACCGCTCCATCCATTGGAGGCCCCAGAGCTGGCTGCCACAGCCTGCATGGAGGCGGACCCGATGTCGTACTGGTACCCCGCCGTCAGCCACGATGCCTTTTTCATTGTGATGGTGGAGTAACAAGCGGAGTGGGTCACCGGCGCCGGGTCGGGTGCGCCACCGGCGAGCAGCCGGCAGATGGCGTCCGCGCACACCTTGGCTTCCTGGTTGGCGATGTGGCCAGCCTTCGGCTGGGTCGTGGCGCTGGCGTCGCCAATGATGTGAATATTTTCTGCCCCTGCCACCGTGCTGGCATAGCTCAGCACATCAACCCCCGCAAACCGTTTTTCGGTTGCATTGTTCAGGCTTGATTCGGTTATCAATGCAGCGGCTCTTTGGTGTGGAATCAAATTGATCACATCGCCGCGTATGGTGCCGGCGGTGGTAAAGAGTGTCATGGTGCCTGGGTCGACGCTTGTGATCTCGGCATTGTTCCGGTACTCGATCACATCGCCGTGCAATCCCAGGAAGGCACTGGTGAAGTTGTCTTTCTCTGTGACGATGTCGAGATTGGCGTCGAGAACAATGAGCTTGGAACCGGGCTTTCTTTGCTTGAGCCAATCGGCCAAAAGACAGGCGCGCTCGTACGGGCCGGGCGGGCAGCGGTAGGGCATTTTTGGAATGGTGAGGAGCACCACGCCGCCGCGGGGCATGGCGCTCAGCTGTTTGGCCAGCAGCGCCGTTTGTGGGCCCGCAATCCATGCGTGGGGCATGGCTGTCGAGGTTCCGAGTCCGGGAATTGTGTCGAAGGCGATACCGGGTGCCATCACGATGCGATCGGCGGAGTAGCTGGAGCCGTCTGCAAGCGTGACCCTGACCGATACCGGGTCGATACTGACGACGTTGCCAAAGACGGTGGTGATGCCATATAGGCTGCGCAGTTTGTCGTAGTTGAAGTGCAGGCTTTGCAGGCTGCGCTGGCCCGACAGCACCAAGCTGCTCATGATGCTGGAGGTGTAGGTCGGTAAGCGCTCAATGAGCGTGACGTCGATGTCGTCGCCCCATAGACGCAGGTATTTGGCCGCGGTGGCGCCCCCCATGCCGCCGCCAATCACAATGACGCGTGACTTGCCAGCGCTGCCGGGGGCCAGCTCATTGAGGCGGCTGACGCTGGAAAGAGATTTTGCTGCAGGGGCATCGCCGGCGGAGATGGCCGCGTCTTCGCCTCCGCCACAGGCCGACAAGGTGCCACCCAACAAGCCAGCCGTTGCAGAACCGATGAAATGTCTTCTGTCCATGATCGTTCTCCGTTGAGTTCAGCGCTGTGCGGACAGCCATTGATCGAGGGCCCGCATCTGTTCGTCGGTGTAGATGTTGGCGTGCTTGGCCATGATTCCCTGACCTTCCTTGCCCGCGCGGAACTCCCGAAGTTTTTTGTAGATCTCGCCTCTCGATTTCCCCGCGATCGATCCGAACTCACCACCTCGACCATTGGTGCCGTGGCATTGGAAACAGTTGGAGGCCAGCAGGCGCCCGACAGGGCTTTCTTGTGCCAGCGCGTTGCCGCTCGCGCAACACGCAAGCAGTGAGATTGAAGCAACCAGTTTGAGATGGGCTTGTGCCATGCGGTTCTCCTCTTACAGTTCCCCATGCGCAAGAGTGCCGATGGGTGTGAAACGATTATTGGGCTATTGGCCTGTAAGGGAACCTTGGCGTGTGTAACCTTTTGGAGAGGCAGGCGGCGGCATGGACCGGTGCATGCTGCGACGGATCAGTCCTGCCGCAGGAGCGGGTTGGCGGTTGCCACGCAGTGGGGAATAAAAAAAAGGGCGCCGATTGCTCGGCGCCCTCTTGTTACAGCTTTGCAGCGCTTGATCAGCTGAAGAAACTCTTGGCTTTCTCAAACCAGCCCTTGTCGTTCGGGCTGTGCTTGTGGCCACCTTTCTTGAACGACTCGTCGAGCTCCTTGAGCAGCTTGCGCTGGTGCTCGGTGAGCTTGACCGGGGTTTCCACTGCCACGTGGCAGTAAAGATCGCCGGGATAGCTGCTGCGCACGCCCTTGAGGCCCTTGCCGCGCAGGCGGAACGTTTTACCGCTCTGGGTGCCTTCGGGCAGGTCGATGGTGGCTTTGCCTTGCAGCGTGGGCACATCGATTTCACCCCCGAGCGATGCGGTGGTCATGCTCACAGGCACCTGGCAGTGCAGGTCGTCGCCTTCCCGCTCAAAGATGTCGTGTTTGCGCAGGCGAATCTCGATGTAGAGATCGCCCGATGGACCACCGTTCTGGCCGGGTTCGCCGTTGCCGGTGGAGCGGATGCGCTGGCCGTCGTCGATGCCGGCAGGAATTTTGATTTCCAGCGTCTTCTGCTTCTTGATCTTGCCCTGGCCCTGGCAGGTGACGCAAGGTTCGGGGATGATCTTTCCGGTGCCGTGGCAATGCGGGCAGTTTTGCTGAACGCTGAAGAAGCCCTGGCGCATCTGCACCACGCCCTGACCGTGGCAGGTTGCGCAGGTTTTGGCACTTGTGCCGGGTTTGGCGCCATTGCCTTTGCAGGTGTCGCAGTTGTCCCACGAGGGAATGCGTATCTGCGTTTCCTTGCCCGCAGCCGCCTCTTCGAGGTCGATCTCCATGGCGTAGGACAGGTCGGCGCCCCGGTAGACCTGACGGCCGTTGCGTTGGCCGCGCTGGCCGCCAAAGATGTCGCCGAAAATATCCCCAAAGGCACCCGAGAAGCCTTCAAAGCCTTCGCCGCCACCGGCCGCACCACCCCGCATGTTGGGGTCAACGCCGGCGTGACCGTACTGGTCATAAGCCGCTTTTTTCTGCGGGTCCGACAGCATTTCGTAGGCTTCTTTGCCTTCTTTGAATCTCTCTTCGGCGCTCTTGGCAGCATCACCCTGATTGCGGTCCGGGTGGTGCTTCATCGCCAGCTTGCGATACGCCTTTTTGATCTCGTCGTCCGAGGCGTTTTTCGGGACGCCCAGCACTTCGTAAAAGTCGCGTTTTGCCATGGTCTCTTGCTGTACTGAATGAATAGAAACGCCGCGTCAGGCCACTTTGCAGTGCCCGGACGCGGCGGAAGCGGTCAGGTCGGGAGTGCGACGACGATCAAGTCTTTTTCACTTCCTTGACTTCGGCGTCGACGATGTCGTCGTCAGCCGCCTGGCTGCTGTTGCCAGCTGTTGCCTGGCTGTCGGCGCCTGCATCCGCTGCAGCCGCTTCGGCCTGGGACGCTGCGTAGACCTTCTCGCCCAGCTTCTGGCTGGCGGTCATCAGCGTTTCGGTCTTGCTCTCGATATCGGCCTTGTCTTCACCTTTGAGGGCTTCTTCGACATCTTTGATCGCCGCTTCGATCGCTTCTTTCTCTGCGGCTTCCAGTTTGTCGCCGTGCTCACCCAGGCTCTTCTTCACGCTGTGCGCCATGGCTTCGCCCTGGTTGCGTGCCTGGACCAGCTCGACCTTTTTCTTGTCGTCAGCGGCATTCAGCTCGGCGTCCTTCACCATCTGCTGGATTTCCTCTTCGGAGAGGCCTGAGTTGGCCTTGATGGTGATCTTGTTTTCTTTGCCGGTGCCCTTGTCCTTGGCGCCCACGTGCAGGATGCCGTTGGCGTCGATATCGAAGGACACTTCAATCTGGGGCATGCCGCGCGGTGCGTTAGGAATGCCTTCGAGGTTGAACTCACCCAAGCCCTTGTTGCCGGCAGCGATCTCGCGCTCACCCTGGAACACCTTGATGGTCACGGCGGGCTGGTTGTCTTCAGCGGTGGAGAAGGTCTGTGCGAACTTGGTCGGGATGGTCGTGTTTTTGGCGATCATCTTGGTCATCACGCCACCCATGGTCTCGATGCCCAGCGACAGCGGGGTGACGTCGAGCAGCAGCACGTCTTTGCGATCACCGGAGAGCACCTGGCCCTGGATGGCAGCACCAACGGCCACGGCTTCGTCGGGATTCACGTCTTTGCGTGGCTCTTTGCCGAAGAAGGCTTTGACCTTTTCCTGCACCTTGGGCATGCGGCTCATACCGCCGACCAGAATCACGTCGTTGATGTCATTGACGTTGATGCCGGCGTCTTTGATGGCCGTGCGGCAAGGGGCGATGGTGCGCTCGATCAGCTCTTCAACCAAGGCTTCCAGCTTGGCGCGGGTGAGCTTGATGTTGAGGTGTTTCGGGCCCGAGGCATCGGCTGTGATGTAGGGCAGGTTGACGTCGGTGGCGGCCGAGCTGGACAGCTCGATCTTGGCTTTTTCAGCGGCTTCTTTCAGGCGCTGCAAGGCCAGCACGTCTTTGGTCAGGTCGACGCCTTGTTCCTTCTTGAACTCGGTGACGATGTGGTCGATGATGCGTTGGTCAAAGTCTTCACCACCCAGGAAGGTGTCGCCGTTGGTGGACAACACTTCGAACTGCTTCTCGCCGTCGACGTCGGCGATTTCGATGATGGACACGTCAAACGTGCCGCCACCCAAGTCATACACGGCAATCTTGCGGTCGCCCTTTTCCTGCTTGTCAAGGCCAAAGGCCAAGGCGGCAGCGGTGGGTTCGTTGATGATGCGCTTGACATCCAGGCCGGCAATGCGGCCGGCGTCTTTGGTGGCCTGGCGTTGGGCGTCGTTGAAGTAGGCCGGCACCGTGATCACGGCTTCGGTCACGGGCTCGCCGAGGTAGTCTTCGGCGGTTTTCTTCATCTTGCGCAGGATGTCGGCCGAGACTTGCTGGGCCGAGAGCTGCTTGCCGTGCACTTCCACCCAGGCATCGCCGTTGTCGGCGGCCACGATGGAGTAAGGCATCAGCTTGATGTCTTTCTGCACTTCTTTTTCCGTGAACTTGCGGCCGATCAATCGCTTGATTGCGTACAGCGTGTTCCGGGGGTTGGTCACGGCCTGGCGCTTGGCGCTCGCGCCGACCAGCACTTCGCCGTCTTCCTGGTAAGCCACGATCGACGGCGTGGTGCGTGCACCTTCCGAGTTTTCGATCACCTTGGTGGTGTTGCCTTCCATGATGGACACGCAGGAATTGGTCGTGCCCAAGTCGATGCCGATGATTTTTCCCATTTTTTCTGCTCCGAAAAAGATTGAATTGAAACTGTTAAAGAGATGTGGATAACTGTGTGGATTTCAAGTGGGTGGCGTGTGGAAAGCTGTGGATAAAGTACGTCAGCTGCCCTGTTTCACGCCAGCAAGCTCACTTGGGCGCCGTCACAGTCACCAGAGCCGGACGCAGCACGCGCTCGGCGATGAGGTAGCCTTTTTGCAGCACGGACACCACCGTGTTGGGCTCCTGCTCGGCAGCCACCATGCTGATGGCCTGGTGCTGGTGGGGGTCGAACTTGGCGCCCTTGGCCGGATCGATCTGCACCACCTTGTGGCGCTCCAGCGCGCTCTTGAGCTGCTTTAGCGTGGCTTGCGTGCCCTCTCGCAGCTGTTCGCGGGTGGCTTCCTGGATCGCCAGGCCGGCTTCCAGGCTGTCGGTCACGGCCAGCAGGCTTTCGGCAAAGCTCTCCACAGCAAATTTGCGGGCCTTGCTCATGTCTTCTTCGGCTCGGCGCCGGGTGTTTTCAGCTTCGGCCTTGGCGCGCAGGTACTGCTCGGCCAGATCGGTGTTCTGGGCCTTGAGGTTGCTGACTTCGTTGGTCAGGGTTGCCAGCGCGTCCACCTCGGCGGTCGCAGCGCCAGCCAAATTTTCTTCCAGCGAGAACGGCGCGTTTTCAGCGGATTCGGGTTCAAAGGGCGTGGGATGGGTGGGCGGCTTCTGGCTCATAAGGTCGTTGTCCTGGTCGAAATAAGGGCGAGGCCATCAAAGGCCATACGCGCTATATGGGTTCACGAAAAATGTTTTCAAGTGGCCGATGGGCGCAAAAGCGGGTTGCAGGGCGAAAATGCTGCTTTTTCACAGGATCCACCCATGAAACTGATTCGCCATGGTGCGCGCGGCGCTGAGAAACCCGGCCTGATCGATGCCAACGGGGTGTTGCGCGATCTTTCGGGCGTGGTGGCGGACATCAGTCCAGCCACCTTAGCGCCTGATTCTATGTCCAGACTGGCTGCCCTGGATCCGGCCAGCCTGCCAACCGTGGCCGAGGGCGCCCGGCTGGGAGCCTGCGTGGGCGGTGTGGGCAACGTGGTCTGTGTCGGACTCAACTACGCCGATCATGCGGCCGAGGCCGGCTTGAAACCGCCTGGACAGCCCATTGTCTTCAACAAGCACAACGGGGCGATCAGTGGTCCCCTGGATGACATCTGGCTGGCGCCGGGCTCTGAAAAGCTGGACTGGGAAGTCGAGCTGGGCATCGTCATCGGGCAGCGCGCCTTTCATGTGAGTGAGGCCCAAGCCTTGCACCACATCGCCGGCTATTGCCTGGTCAACGACGTGTCCGAGCGCGCCTACCAGATCGAGATGGAAGGGCAGTGGGCCAAGGGCAAGAGTTATCCCACCCATTGCCCGATTGGCCCCTGGTTGATCACACCTGACGAACTGGGTGACGTTCAGAACGTGGATTTGTGGCTGGATGTCAATGGGGAGCGCCGGCAGACGGGCAACACCCGCACCATGATTTTTGGTGCCGCCTTCATCGTGAGCTACCTCAGCCGCTTCATGTCGCTGCAGCCCGGCGACGTCATTGCCACGGGCACCCCTCCGGGTGTGGCCATGGGCATGAAGCCACCGGTCTATTTGCGGGTGGGTGACGTGGTCACCCTGGGTGGTCGCGGGCTCGGAGAGCAGCGCCAGACGGTGGTGCCCAGCCCCGCGGGCTGACGCCATCCGGCGGGACGCTCAGCCAGGGCTTCGGTTGGCCGCGCCAGCCGGGGGGGGAGGGGTCTGGCCGCCAGCGAGGATGGCGGCGCGGGCCTGGTTCTGCGACCACCGGCTGGCAAAAAGCTGCACATCCGTGAGGCGTCGGGCCAGATCAGTGCCCTGGGCGGTGAGGCGGTAGCCGTCTCCACCGTGTTCGACCAAGCGCGCTGCGCGCAACTGCTTCAGGCGGGTGTTCAACGTATTGGGCGTCACGCCACCGACACTGTCTTGCAGCAGGCGAAAGGTTTGTGGGTGGCCGTCGGACAGGGCCCAGATCACCCGAAGCGCATAGCGCGATTCGAGCAAATCGAACAACTGGATCACGGCGGCATTGTCTTTGGCGCTCATGCGGTGGCTCTCCTGCGTGGGCGGGAATTGGAATGGTTGCTAGCAGTTTTCTAGCTTCCTTCCATGTTGCATCCGATTGGACCCGCTTTGGCTTGGGACATACCCCGATTGTCGACCATCGGGCTCAGCGTTGGTAAACCTTTCGCAGCAGCAATTTGAGCGTGTCCAGCTCCCGGGCCGTCAGAGGGCTGGCCGCGTCGTTTTCCAGCTGGGTGGCGGTGACCTGGGCCTGGCTTTGGAGGAGTCGACCTGCCTCGGTCAGGTGCAGGCCCTGGGCTCGGCGGTCGGTCGGGTGGGGCCGGCGGACGATCCATCCCCGGGATTGCAGGCTTTTTACGATGCCCACCAGATTGGGGGGCAGGATGTCCAGCGCCGTACAGATCTGGCGAGACGTCACGCCGGGGTTGTGTGCAATCAGGGTCAGCACAGAGAAATCGACGGGGCGCAGGCCGTAGGGCTCCATGCGCTGCAGAAAGACACCGATGACCGCCAGGGCCGCGCGCCGCGCGTTGTAGCCCAGCAGGGATTCCAGGTAGTGGGTGTCCAAGGGTGCGTCCGGGGTTGTGCATGCCGCCTGTTGTGCGGGCGCTGTTGCAGGTTTGGCGGCGGAGCGAGGGCGGGACGGGGACGGTTTGACCATGGGATCAGAGCATAGCGCCTGGCGTTGTGGTCCATCTCAGGTGCACAGCGCGCGAATGTCTGCGGGCACCGGGATTGCCTTGATGCGGTCGGCGTTGGCTGGATCTCTCACGCAAAAGGCGCGCGTCTCACTGCCTTCGCACAGTACATCGTCACCACGCTGCACCACGTGGCGATGGAGAAACACCTTGTCGCGCCATTCGCTCACGCTGGTGTGGATCTGAATCCGTTCGCCGTAGGTGGCGGGGCGCTTGAACCTGGTGTGGATTTCCAGCAGGGGCGTGCCGATGATGCCGGTGGTTTTCA
This sequence comes from Hydrogenophaga sp. PAMC20947, assembly GCF_004795855.1. NCBI lineage: Bacteria > Pseudomonadati > Pseudomonadota > Betaproteobacteria > Burkholderiales > Comamonadaceae > Hydrogenophaga > Hydrogenophaga sp. PAMC20947. Next base: position 1,984,788 of record NZ_CP039252.1, on the reverse strand, counting down.
CGAGTTCGCGCCAGGGTGGCACGCCACACCTCACGAAAAAGTTCAAGGACGACGCGTCCATCCATTTGCTGAAATTCGGAAAGAACACGATGCCTGCGGGATCGCAGTCGCCGAACATCACGTCCACTTCGTAAATCACTGTTTTGGTCATGGTTTGGCTTTCAGCGTGGTGCCATCCGAAGGGCACCGTCCAGGCGGATCACTTCACCGTTCAGGTGACCGTTGGTGACGATGTGGGCGGCGAGCTCGGCAAACTCTTCGGGCTTGCCCAGGCGGGAAGGGAAGGGGATGCTTTTGGCCAGTGATTCTTGAACGGGTTCGGGCAATTGCTGCATCAGCGGCGTGGCGAACAGGCCGGGGGCGATGGTGCACACGCGAATGCCGTGCTGGGCCAGGTCCCGGGCCATGGGCAGCGTCATGCCCACCAGGCCCCCTTTGGATGCGCTGTATGCCTGTTGGCCCACCTGGCCATCAAAGGCGGCCACGCTCGCGGTGAATATCATCACGCCGCGCTCGCCGTCTTCCATCGGCTCGAGCTTGACGCAGGCGGCTGCGAACAGCCGGCTGGCGTTGTAGGAGCCAATGAGGTTGACGTTGATGACCTTGGCGAAGTCTTCGAGTGGCGCGGGCGAGCCATCCTTGCCAACCACGCGCTTGGCGGTGCCAATGCCTGCGATGTTCATCAGGATGCGTGCCGGGCCGTGGGCCGCCGCCGCCGTGTCAATGGCGGCCTGCAGGCTCTCGGTGTTGGTGATGTCGCAGGCGCAGGCGATGCCGCCAATGTCGGCGGCGACCCGCCTGGCGTTGTCGAGGTTGACGTCCAGCACCGCAACTTTGGCGCCCAGGCGGGCGAGTTCGCGGGCGGTGGCTTCACCGAGGCCGGAGCCTCCACCGGTGACGAGTGCGGCATGTCCTTGGATTTTCATCAGATGCTCCTATTTGAGATTGGGGAAGGAATGAAGGAAGGGAGGGAGTAGGGAAGGGGCTCTGCGAGAACGCCGCCGACCCGGCTTCGCCGGTCGGCCAGCGTTGCCCCCTTGAGGGGGTGACGCGCTGCAAGCGCGGCGCAGGGGTGGGCCTAAATACTTGTGTTTTCGATCAGCAGGGCGATGCCCTGACCGCCACCGACGCAGGCGCTGGAGATGCCGTAGCGCTGGCCTGAGCGTTGCAGCTCTCGCGCCAGCGTGAGCGTGAGACGAACGCCCGTGGCGGCCAGTGGGTGTCCCAGCGCAATGGCGCCACCGTTGACGTTGAGCTTGTCGAGGTCCAGGCCCAGCTCGCGGCCCACGGCCAGCGTTTGAGCCCCTTGCGCTTCGTTGATTTCGAAGCGGCCGATATCGTTGAGCTTCAAGCCTGTGCGCTCCAGCAGCAGGCGAATGGCCGGTGCCGGTCCGATGCCCATGATTTCAGGGGGCACGCCCACGGCAGCGGCTGCAACGACACGCGCCAGCGGCTGCTTGCCCCGGGCTTTGGCATAGGCGCCCGAGCTCACCACACAAGCCGCCGCTGCGTCCACCAGCGCGGCGCTGTTGCCACCTGTCTGCACGCCGCCCTCATAAACTGTGCGCAGTTTGGCCAGTACTTCCGCCGGTGAGATGCGCGGGTGGGTGTCGGCGGTGACCTCGGTGAGCTTGCCTTGCAGCTTGATGCCGCGTGGCTCGTAGCCTTCGAGTTCAAATCTTTCGGTGATCACCGAAACAATCTCGCCAGCCAGGAAGCCGCTGGCTTGTGCGGCCACTGCTTTGGCGAACGAAGCCGATGCAAAGCCATCCACTTCTTCGCGGCTGATGCTGTATTTCTTGGCCAGGTTTTCGGCGGTCTGGATCATGTTGATGCCGGCCGCAGGATCTTTCAATGCTTCCCACATGTAGTCCTTGAATCCCACCGGGGCGCCCAGCTTGAAGCCGGTGCGGTGGTCAAAGGCGGCGATGGGGTTGCGCGTCATGTTTTCGGTGCCCACCACCAGCGCGGTATCGCAGGCGCCTGCCTCAATCTGCTCGCCGGCCTGGCGGAACAACTCGAAGCCGGTGCCGCAGATGCGCTGCGTCATGATGGCTGGTACCTCGACGGGCACGCCCGCGTACAGGCCAATGTGGCGCGGCAGGAAAAATTGATCGAAGTCGCCGGGGGCCATGTTTCCGGTGATCACGGATCCGATGTCGACGCCTGATACGCCAGAGCGCAGCAGCGCTTCGCGTGCTGCTTTGATGCCGAGGTCGGTGGGGGAGATGTGGCCGAGTGCGCCGCAGTAGTCCACCATGGGTGTGCGCACACCGTCGAGGATGACGACGTCATTGAATGCATTAAAGAAGCCTTTGGTTGCCATTCGTGTTTCCTTTCAATCGATTCGTATCGGGTTGCTGTGTCTGTGGTCGAGGTGCCGCAAGCGGAGCGCGGGGTGACTACTGGGGTTTGAGGATGAAGTGCAGTTCATCCGCGTGCAGCTTGGCGGCGGTGTCGGCCCGGTGGGTCAGCACAGCGCGCTGGTTGATTGAACCTTTGTCCGTGATCTCGCCACGGTCGATGGTGGGTGGGTCGGCGAGCAGACAGAGGCGGGCGATGCGGTTGGCGCTGCCGGTGGCCGCGCTGGCCAGGTCGTTGACCACGGTCTGGAAATGAGCAATCACAGCCGGGTGGTCCACCACGTCGTGCATCGATGCCTCAGCGGGCATGCCAGCCAGGGAGCGCACGGCGGGTGTGGGGAAGACCATGGCGCCGACTTCTTTGAGGTTGATGCCGGTGAGCACCGCGTCCTGAATGAAGGGTGCGCCGGCCGCGATGATTTTGGCGCGAAGCGGACCCACGCTCACGAAGGTGCCGGTCGCCAGTTTGAAGTCTTCGGCGATGCGGCCGTCGAACTTCAGGCCCAGGTGGATGTCGGTTTCATCGATCCATTTCACCGCATCACCCGTCTTGAAGAAACCCTCTTCATCGCAAGCGTCGGCCGTTTCTGCGGGCATGCGCCAGTAGCCGGGCGTGATGTTGGGGCCTTTGTAGCGAACTTCGGTTTTGCCACCGGTGTCGACCAGCTTCAGCTCCAGACCGGGGGTGGGCAGACCCAGGTCACCGGCCTTCACATCGGGGCTGGTGACGAAAAGGCCAAATGGGCCCGACTCGGTCATGCCCAGACCCGTGCACATCACGATGCGCTCACCGATTTCTTGTTCCTGGCTCTCGAACAGGCGATCCCAGATGGGTTGCGCCAGGGCGGCCCCCGCATAGAAAAACATCCTGACCTTGTCGAGCAAAGTCTTGCGCAGTTGTTCATCGGTTTGCATCGCATTGGCAATGGCTTCAAAACCGGTGGGCACGTTGAAGTACACCGTGGGTGAGATTTCGCGCAGGTTGCGCAGCGTCTCACCGATCAGGGCGGGCGTGGGTTTGCCATCATCGATGTAGAGCGTGCCGCCATGGTGGATCACCATGCCGAAGTTGTGGTTGCCACCAAACGTGTGGTTCCAGGGCAGCCAGTCGACCAGCACCAGCGGGCCTTCCGTCAGCACCGGCATGGAAGCGGCCATTTGTTGCTGGTTGGCGCACCACATGCGCTGTGTGTTGATCACCGCCTTGGGCATCTTGGTAGACCCCGATGTGAAGAGAAATTTGGTGATCGTGTCCGGCCCCGTCGCCCCCATCGCCACATCGATGGCAGGCGTGGGTTCGGTGGCCATCAAGGCGGCAAATGAAGTGGTGTTGCGTCCGGGCACGCTGCCGTGCGTGGTGACCAGCTCCACGCTGTCGTCGAGGGTGGCCAGCATGGCGCGGCTGTATCGCTGACCATCAGCGGCGAAGACCAGGCCGGGCGTGAGCGTTTTGACCACATGCTTGAGTTTGTCGTAGTCCTGGCTGATGAGGGAGTAGGGCGGCGACGTGGGGCAATAGGGAACGCCTGCGTACAGGCAGCCGAGTGCCAGCAGGGCGTGTTCGAGGTCGTTTTCGCTGAGGATCAGCACCGGCCGATCGGGCGACAGGCCCCGGTTCAGCAAGCCCTGACCGATGCGGCGTGCGGCATCCAGTGCCTGGGCGAAGCTGATGTGCGTCCAGTTGCCGCTGCTGCCGTCGGCATGCTTTTCCCGGCGCGCGAAGAGGGTCTGGTCCGGGCGATCTTTGGCCCAGTGCACCAGGCGGTCTGTCAGGCGTTCAGGGTAGGGCGGCAGCGCCTGTTCCGCGCGCAGGTAGTGGGTGCCGGTGGCGCCATCGCGCAGGATGGCACGGGTGACGCCGAATGTCATGGGGCGGTATCGGGCGCTTGTCATGTTGTCTCCAGAAAGCTTTTTGGTTTTTGACGCAGGGGGCTTGGAAACCGGCTTGGATGGGCCGCTGCAGCGGCGAGCGCACTCAGGACTTCTGTACCTTGGCGGCCTTGCCTTCGAGAAAAGCGCGAACACGGGCTTTGGCCTCGGGCGCGCTCTGCGCCACAGACGCCATCAGCGCTTCGGTGAACAAACCGTGGTCCGCGGGTTGTTCGGCGATGCGCGGCAGCGCGTGCATCAGTGCGAAATTGGTCATGGGTGCGTTCGCGGCGATGCGTGTGGCCAGCTCGATGCCCTTGTCCAGTGCCGAGCCACCGGGCACCAGGTACTGAGCCAGTCCAATGCGCTCACCGTCTGCGGCGTTGTAGACCCGGCCTGTGAGCATCATGTCGGTCATGCGGGCCACGCCGATGAGCTTGGGCACGCGCACCGAGCCGCCACCGCCCACGAAGATGCCACGCGTGCCCTCCGGCAAGGCGTAAAACGTGGACTCGTCCGCCACCCGGATGTGGCAGGCGCTGGCCAGCTCCAGCCCGCCGCCGACCACCGCGCCGTGCAGGGCTGCGATCACGGGCACGGTGCCTTTCTCCACGCAATCCAGCGCGCTGTGCCACATGCGGGAATGCAAGACCCCCTGGGCAGCATCGCGCTCGCTGAGTTCAGACAGGTCCAGGCCGGCGCAAAAGTGGTCGCCACTCCCATGGACGACGGCGGCGCGCACGCCCTCCGGCAGGTTTTGAAACAGGTCGCGCAGGGCGAGGATCAATCCGTCGTTGAGGGCATTGCGTTTGGCGGCGCGGTTGAGCGTGACCACGGCCACTTCGGACTGTTCGCCCACCAGGCGCAGGCTGAGATCGGGGTTTCGGTTTGTCATGGTGCTAGGGTTTTCCTGATGCTTGAATGCCGCCATTATTGTTATAAACAATAACTAAATCAAGGCAGCAGATCCCCTTCTTTGCTGGTGTTTACCCTGAGCCGGAGCAGAGATGCCGCCTTGGCATATCTGAAAGAGCCTGTCAGGGCTGGATGCTTGACCCCGACCGGTTCACAGTGGCGTAAGTGTGAAAGTGACGAGTGTTTTGTGTGACCCCGGGCCGGTTTTGTCCCGGTCTGTATTTCAATAGGAGACAACGATGAATTTCATGAATAGACGCGGGACCTTGATGGCCTTGGGGCTGGCCGCCAGCAGCTTGTTCGGTGGTGCGGCCATGGCGCAAGAAGTGGTGACGCTGCGGCTGCACCAGTTCCTGCCTGGGCAGGCCACCATTCCGGCCAAGGCCATCGCGCCGTGGGCCAAAAAGGTGGAAACAGAATCGGGTGGCAAGATCAAGATCCAGATGTACAACACCATGCAGCTGGGGGGCACACCGCCGCAGTTGTTTGACCAGGCACGCGACGGCGTGGTGGATCTGACCTGGACCGTGCTGGGCTACACCCCAGGGCGATTCTCCAAGACCGAAGTGTTTGAATTGCCTTTCATCACGACCACTGGCGAAGCCTCGTCGCGAGCGATCCAGGAGTACGTGGAAACCTATGCCGCTGACGAGTTCAAGAGCGTCAAGCTGATCGCGGTCCATACCCATGGACCTGGGCTGTTCCACACCAAGAACCCGATCACCAAACTGGAAGACCTCAAGGGCATGAAGATTCGCGGCGGCTCGCGCATCATCAACAACATGCTGACCGAATTGGGGGCCACGCCCGTGGGCATGCCGGTCACTGCGGTGACCGAGGCCTTGTCCAAAGGAGTGCTGGATGGCACGACGATCCCTTGGGAAGTGGTGCCTGCGGTGAAGGTGCAGGAAATCGTGAAGAACCACACCACCTTTGCGGGCAATCACGGGCTGTACAACTCGACCTTTGCGTTTTCCATGAACCGGGCTGCTTACGACAAGCTGCCAGCCGATCTGAAGAAGGTGATCGACAACAATTCCGGCATCGAGACCGCGGCCATGTTCGGTCGTGCGATGGACGAAGGCGACAAGGTCGGACGCGGACTGGCTGAAAAGGCCGGCAACAACATCGTTGCGTTGGACGCTGCGGAAACCCAACGCTGGCGCAAGACTGCGGCCGACGTGGAAACGATGTGGGTGGATGAGGTGAAAGCCAAAGGCATCGATGGCGCCAAGCTGGCCACGGCCGCGCGTGCGCTGATCGTCAAGTACAGCAAGTAATTTTCGCTCATCGCCAGCCACCTTCAGAGCACAGGTGGCTGGTTTTTTTTGCGTGCCTGGGCCAGTGAAAACTGGCAGGTCGGTTATGCTCAATAGTTTCGTTTAGCGGAATCTATTTAACAATAAGAAATATTTATCGGCGGCCATGGGCGAGTCTGCCCAGCCCGCAATGGGCCGCATGGACGAGGGGAGACAATGGCTGCGGTAGCACCTGAATTCAAAGGATTTCTGGATGATTGATTTGATATACCGTTCGGCCCGCTGGGCCGCGTGGATCGGTGGTGTGGTGCTGGTGGCGCTGATGTTGATGGTGGTGGCCAGCGTGACGGGTCGGGCATTGATCGGCATTGGCCTGGGGCCCGTGCCCGGCGACTTCGAGCTGGTGGAAGTGGGCGTGGGCATCGCCATCTTCTTCTTCATGCCCTGGTGTTACCTGCGCGGTGGACACGCCACGGTGGATCTGCTCTACATGCACACCCCGAAATGGGCTCAAAACGCCATCGACCTGGTCAGCGATCTGCTGATGCTGGGCGTGTGGCTGATCATGACCTGGATGCTCTTTCAAGGCATGCTGGAAAAGAAGGAGTACACGGAGACCACCTTCATCTTGCAGATGCCTGTCTGGTGGGCTTACGCCTTGTGTCTGGTGGGTGCTGTGATGGGCTGCCTGGCTTACTTGGCCAAGACCTTGACGCGGCTGGGCCTGGCTTCAGAGCCCGCTGGCTGGTCAATCGAAACGAACGCTGGGCACTGATTCAACATGAGCAACATCGAACTCGCTGTCTGGTCTTTCCCGATCCTGCTGTTTCTGATTTTCATCCGTGTACCGATTGGCTTGTCCATGCTGGTCTGTGGCCTGGCCGGCGCCTGGGCGGTGTACGGCAGCTACATGCCTATCCTCAGCCAGTTGAAACAGGTGACTTACAGCACCTTTTCCAGCTATTCGCTGTCTGTGATTCCGCTCTTCTTGCTGATGGGCCAGTTTGCGGCGCTGGGCGGTTTGTCCCAGGCCCTGTTCAAAGCCGCCGAAGCCTGGATCGGTCACCGCAAGGGTGGAGTGGCCATGGCGGCCGTGGGCGCATGCGCCGGCTTTGGTGCGATCTGCGGTTCTTCGCTGGCCACCGCTGCCACCATGGGTCAGGTGGCTTTGCCTGAGCTCAAGCGCGCGGGCTATTCGGGTGGTATTGCCACCGCTTGCCTGGCCGCAGGGGGCACGCTGGGCATCCTGATTCCACCTTCGGTGGTGCTGGTGATCTACGCGATCCTGACCGAGCAGAACATTGCCAAGCTGTTCCTGGCTGCTTTTGTACCGGGGTTGCTGGCGGCCATTGGGTACATGATTGTGATTGCGCTGTACGCGCGTCTCAAGCCCGATGAAGTGGGCACGATGGCCCCCATGCCGATGAAGGAGCGTTGGGCCGCCACCGTGAAAGTCTGGCCGGTGCTGGTGATCTTTATTTCGGTGGTGGGCGGTATCTACACCGGCCTGTTCACACCCACCGAGGGCGCGGCCATTGGCGCGTTTGGCACGGGACTGTCGGCCTGGTTCAGTGGTGGGCTCAACGGAAAAACGTTCAAGGGTGCGGTGCTGGGAACCGCCATGGCCACGGGCATGATTTTCATGATCGTGCTGGGGGCCGGTGTTTACAACACCTTTCTGGCGCTGTCGCAACTGCCGCAAGAAGCGGCCAACGCCGTGGCGTCATGGGGAGTGAGCCCCACGGTGGTGCTGATCGCCATTCTGCTGTTGTATGTGGTGTTGGGTTGTTTCATGGATTCGCTGTCCATGATCCTGCTGACCATTCCCGTGTTTTTCCCCATCGTGACCGCGCTGGATTTTGGCTTGCCTCCTGAAGAGTTTGCGATCTGGTTTGGCATCCTGGTGCTGATCGTGGTGGAGGTGGGGCTGATCACGCCACCCGTGGGCATGAACCTGTTTGTGATCAATTCCATGGCACGCGATGTGCCCATCACCCAAACCTACCGTGCGGTTTTGCCCTTTGTGGCGAGCGACGTCATTCGCACCGTTATCCTGGTGGCATTCCCGACCATCACCCTGTTTGTTTTGCGCTTTTAGGGGTGCGCACACGCCCCGTGCCCCGTGACATGGGGCTGCGAGGGCAGGTGTGGGGAGACCAGGTATTGACCCATGGGCTGTTTCCCCTCGCGGTCTTTTCCGCTTCTTACTGAATCATCCCGCGAAATCAACACATGGCCAATTTTCATCTGGGACTCATCGGATACGGCGAAGTTGGGCGAATCTTTGGAGCCGGCCTGCAGGCCACCATGGACGGGGTGTGTGCCTGGGATGTGAAGTTCAATGAAGAAGCGGCCAAGGCCGACGCACTGAACCATGCCCGGCAGGGAGGTGTTCAAGAGTGTGACAACATGGCCGGGCTTTGCGAAAACGCTTCCCTGATCATCTCCGCCGTCACCGCCTCACAGACCTTGCAAGTGGCAACGGATGCGTCCAGGCACATTCGCCCGGGTTGTGCTTTTCTGGATATGAATTCCGCTTCGCCCGGAACCAAGCAACAAGCGGCGGTTTTGATCGAAGCAGCGGGGGCGCACTACCTGGAGGCCGCGGTGATGACCTCGGTGCCCCCCTATGGTGTGCGCGTGCCCATGCTGCTGGGGGGGCCGCACGCCGAGCGGTTGCTGCCTGCGTTGCAGGCGATCGGGCTGGAGGCCCGCGTTGCCAGCGCACAGCTGGGCGTGGCCTCTGCCACCAAGATGTGCCGCAGCGTCATGATCAAGGGCATGGAGGCGCTGGTGATCGAGAGCTTCACGGCTGCGCGGCATTACGGCGTCGAAGGCGCTGTTGTGGCCAGCCTGCAGGAGACTTTCCCCGACATCGACTGGCCGCGACAGGGCCGCTATTTCTTCAGCCGTGTGGCCCAACATGGCCGGCGCCGCGCAGAGGAAATGCGTGAAGCGGCGCTGACCGTCAAGGAAGCCGGTTTTCAGCCCTTCATGGCCGCTGCCATTGCGCAGAAACACGACTGGATGGCGGCTCAATCGGAGGCTGGGCGTTTTCAGGCGCTGGGCCCGGAGCCGACCTGGCAAGCCTATGCCGACCGACTGATGGCGGCGCGCGGCGAGGCCGCCAACGACGACTGAAGCAACCCGCTGCCATGTTCGACATCCTGCCCATCACCGGCCCGATTTACCTCTGCATCGCCGCAGGCTATGCCAGCGTGCGCTGGAGCCTTTTCAGCAAGGCCGACATGCGGGTGTTTGGCAAGTTCGTGATCCAGATTGCGTTGCCTGCGCTGCTGTTCAATGCGCTCGCTTCGCGCCCGCTGGTCGAGGTGATGCACCCGGCCTATTTGCTGACCTATACCGTGGGTTCGCTCAGCGTGTTGCTGGGTGCGATCTGGTGGTCGCGCCGGCTGAACGGCAAGGGGTTGACGGAGAGTGCCTACGTCGCCATGGGCATGTCCTGTTCCAACAGCGGTTATGTGGGTTACCCGGTGATGCTGTTGATTTTCGGGCCACTGGCGGGTGTGATTCTGGCGCTTAACCTGATTGTGGAAAACCTGATCAAGCTGCCGCTGCTGTTCACGCTGGCCGACGCCGGTGCCCATGTGGGCGAACGGCCATCGCCTGCGTTGGTGTTGCGACAGACCGCAGAAAGACTTGCGCGCAACCCCATGATCGTTGCGATTGTGTTGGGTTTTCTGGTGTCGCTGCTGGGCTGGCAGCTGCCTTCAGTCATCAGCCGCACCGTGAACCTGTTTGCTGCCGCGAGTGGCGGACTGGCGCTGTTCATCATCGGGGGCAATCTGGTGGATTTGCCCATCAGGGGCATGCGCCGCCAGGTGGGTGCGATCGCCGCAGGCAAACTGTTCCTGCATCCTCTGGCGGTTTGGACGGCCATCATGCTGTTGCCTTTGCTGGGCTTGCCCGCTTTGCAGGGTGAGCTGCGCGCTGCTGCCGTGCTGTCGGCTGCCATGCCCATGCTGGGCATTTACTCGTTGCTCGCGGGTCGCCATGGTTTCGAAGGTTTCAGTGCGGCCGCCTTGCTGGTCGCAACGGCGGCCTCGTTCTTCAGCCTGAGTGCCATTCTTTGGCTCATGCGCCACAGCGCTGGCTGGCTGACCTGAGTTGAACGGGCGGCGCCTTAAACCGCGTCCATAACGGCCCGCAGGAACTGCTGTGTGCGCTCGTTCTGCGGGTTTTCGAACAGGGCCTGGGCTGGACCCTGTTCCTCGATGCGACCAGCGTGGAAGAAGCACACGCGGTCAGCGAATTCGCGCGCAAAGCCCATCTGGTGTGTGACCATGAGCATGGTCAGATCGTGCTCGGCAGCGAGGTCGCGAATCACAGCCAGTACCTCGCCGCAGAGCTCAGGGTCCAGCGCAGAGGTCACCTCGTCAAACAGCATCACTTTGGGCCGCATCGCCAATGCACGCGCGATCGCCACGCGCTGCTGCTGGCCGCCAGAGAGTTGAGAAGGGTAGTGATCGAGTTTGTCGGCCAGGCCCACCTGGGCCAGCAGGTCGGCTGCGCGCGCATAGGCCTCGTCTTTGCTCAGGCCCAGCACCGTCACCGGTGCTTCCATGCAGTTCTTGATCGCCGTCATGTGCGGGAACAGGTTGAAATGCTGGAAAACCATGCCAATGTGGCCGCGCATGCGCCGCAGGTGGGCTGAATTGGCGCGCACCAGTTGGTCGCCCTGGGGCATGTGGGTCAGTGGCTCGCCATCAATTGAGATCAGGCCGCTGTCGATGGTTTCCAGCGTCATCAGCATCCGCAACACGGTGGTCTTGCCTGAGCCTGACGGGCCAATGATGGCCACCTTTTCATGGGGCGCGACATCCAGATCCAGCTGGTCGAGCACGGTCAGTGGCCCGTAGCGCTTGGTCACTTTTTCGAAGTGCACCATGGGCGGCGTTGCCTGCACTGCACCAGCCTCGCTGTCGCTGTCGCTGTTGTCGTTGTTCTTGTTGTCTGTGTTCATGTTCGGCGGCCGGGGCCGGCGTTGAGGTGGCGTTCCAGGCGACGGATCAGCGCGGCCGAAACCAGGCTGAACACCAGGAAAAAGATGCCAACCAGGGTGATTGGCTCCACGTAGCGAAAGGTCTCCGAGCCCAGGATCTTGGCGGTTTGCATCAGCTCGAGCACCGCGATCACCGACAGCAAGGGGGTTTCCTTGAACAGCGCTACCAGGTAGTTGCCCAACGCGGGCACCACGGGCGGAATGGCCTGGGGAAGGATCACATTCTTGAATGTGGTCCAGTTCGAAAGGTTGAGTGCAATGCTCGCTTCCCACTGGCCCTTGGGCACGTTGGCCAGGCCGGCGCGGTAGACCTCGGAGCAGTAGGCGCCGTAGTGCAGGCCGAGCGCGATCACGCCGGTGAGCATGGCGTCCATGGTGAGCCCGAATTCAGGCATCACGTAGTAAAGAAAAAAGATCTGGATCAGCAAGGGCGTGGAGCGGATGAACTCCACCACACCCCCCACCGACCAGCGCACCCACATCGGACCGACCATGCGTCCGATCGCAAACAGTAGCCCCACCGTGAGTGCCACCACAAATCCCATCAGCGTGGCCTTGATGGTGATCACCGAGGCTTCGGCGAGCAAGGGCAGTGCTTCCCAGGCGTAGGCCCAGTCCCAGAGTTTGTTCATCCGACCCTTCCTCTGCGCAGGCCGCGCGCGGCTCGGGTCTCCAGTGCCCGCATGGCCACGGTGATCAGCACCGACAACGCGAGGTAGACGAGCAGCACACTGCCAAACACCTCTGCGGTGCGCAGGGTGTTCTGGTTGATCTGCTGGGCCTTGAAGGCCAGGTCGGACAAAGTGATCAGTGAGACCAGCGACGTCGCCTTGAGCAGTTCGATGAACAGGTTGCCCCAGGGCGGGATCATGGTCACAAACGCTTGCGGCAAGATGATGCGGCGCAAGGCTTGGGCCCGTGTGAGATTGAGGGCCGTGGCCGCTTCCCATTGGCCTCGGGTGACAGAGCCAATGGCCCCACGAACCACCTCGGCCCCGTAAGCGCCCACATTCAACCCCAGCGCGGCAATCCCCACCACCAGCGGCGAAAGGGTGAGGCCAAAGTGCGGCAACACGAAGAAGAGCCAGAACAGCTGCACCAACGCCGAGGTACCGCGAAACACCTCCACATAGGTGGTGGCGAACCAGCGCAGCGGTGTTGGCCCGTACAGCCGGGCCAGGGCGGCGCCGAGTGCGGCGAGAACGGCCACCACCGCGCCACCCGCCGTGACCTGCAGCGTGACGATGACACCGCGCAGGAGCTCGGGCAGGAAATCACGCAGGCTGGAGAAGCCTGCGATCCACAAGCCCGCGCCCAAGCACAGGATGGCCACGACCAGCGTCGTCGAATAGGTGGAGCGCAAAGGGGAAACCTTGTTGCGAGGGTTTACTCGCCTGCGCAGTGTTGCTCAGCGGTTTTCTCAGGCTGGTTGGAGGCGTCGAAGCCGAATTCACCCACCATTTTCAGGTGCTCTGGGGTGCCCAGGAATTTGGCCAGTTCGACGTTGACGGCATCGCGCAGGCTGGTGTCGGCCATGCGGAAGCCGAACGAGCCTTCGCCTTTGTATTTCTTGCCGTTGTGGGTGAAGGTGAAAGGCTCGGCGCGCTCGATCGCTTCATCTTTGCCAGCGAGGTCCTGAGCTGTGAGCGAGGTGAAGGCCGCAGCGGAGGCGCGGCCCGCTTTGACCGTGGCCACCGACGCCGCGAAGTTGGGCACGGTCACTTCCTGCGAGCGCTTCATGCCGGCGAGGCGTGCATGCTCGATTTCGGCGGTGCCAGCCACAAACGCAACCTTCAGATTCTTCTTCACCGCGTCATCGTAGGTGTTGATCCCGTCGGGGTTGCCCTTTTTGACAATAAAGGCCTCACCGATACCGTAGGTGGGATTGGCGAACAGGATTTGCTTGCAGCGCTTGGGGGTGATGTACATCGAGGCCACGATGGCGTCAAAACGGCTGGCTTTCAGGCCAGGGATCAGTGCGCCCCATTCCGTCAGTACACCGTCAACTTCGTTCACGCCCAGCTGCTTCATGATGTGGCGAAAAACCGCAGGGGATTCGCCGTTGAGCTTGCCATCGGGGGTGGCAAAAGCGTAGGGGGCTTCGTTGGCAAAGCCGACGCGGATATAACCTTGCTTCTGGATGCGCTCCAGCGTGGTTTCTGCTGCGGCCAGGCCGCTGCCGAGCAGCGCGCTGGCGCCGAGGACCGCGGTGACGACACGGCGGGACAGGCTGAGATTGAGTGGGCGTTGTTGCATGAGGAACTCCTTGTTGGGGTGGAACGGTCGATGCGCGCGCGGTACGCGGCGTGGTGGCGCTGGAGCGTCAGGTTTGACCCGGCAGCGTCAGGGGGGTGAAGTCTTCGCGTTCGGCGATGAAGTTGGGGCGCGGTGCCAGCCCGCAGAATGGGGCCACCGGCTTGTTGTCCACGCTGTTGTAGACCACGAACACATTGCTGCGTGGCATTGGCGTGATGTTCGAATTCGAACCGTGCATGGTGTTGCAGTCGAAAAACGTCACCGAGCCAGCCAGGCCCTTGGGCGAGGTGATGCCGAACTCATGGGCGAGCTGCGTGAGGCTGGTGTCATCGGGCACACCCACCTCCTGGCGCTTGAGCGAGGCCCTGTAGTGGTTGTCCGGCGTTTCACCCACGCAGGCAACAAAACGGTGGTGCGAGCCGGGCATCAGCATGAGAGGGCCGTTGTGCTCGGTGTTGGGGGTGAGGCTGATCGAGAAGCTGACGGTGCGCATGGCGGGAAGCCCATCTTCAACATGCCAGGTTTCGAAATCGGAGTGCCAGAAAAACTCTTTGCCCCGAAACCCATTCTTGTAGTTGATGCGCGACTGGTGGATGTAGACATCGCCCCCCAGCAGCTGGCGTGCCATGGCCACCAGGCGCGGGTGGCCGCAGAGCGCGCGCAAGACCTCGCTGCTGCGGTGCACCGCGAAGATCGAGCGCAGGTCACGGCTTTCGGGTTCGATCACCGCCTCGGGTGCGTCCTTGGCTTGCTCGTCCGTGCGCAGCCGCTGCAGCTCCTGCACGTAGCTGCCCAGTTCAGCCTCGCTGAACAACTGGTCGATGCTGAGGTAACCATGGTCTTCGAAAAAGCGCAGCTGGCTCTCGGTCAGAGGGCCGCCTGCCGCCGCTCCATAAACCACCGGATCGAGGCGGTTGGAGATGCGGGGGGCGGGCTCCTGACGGGACGGGTAGCGGTCAGCACCCGCACTGGCGCTGTTTGACGATCGTTGGGTCTGGATTGTGTTGTCGGGCATGTTTCGGATTCCTCCCTCAATCGCTCAGCGCGTAGGCGCCGGATTCATCGTGCACTTCATTGCCCGTGATGGGTGGGTTGAACACGCACACCATGCGCATGTGGCTGCCCTGGTTGGCCTTGAGCAGGTGGTGGTCGTGCTGGTTGAGGGCATAGATCGAGCCCACGCGCAGCTGGTGCGTCACGCCTGTGGCGAGGTCCACCAGTTCACCCGCGCCTTCGGTGAGGTACACGGTTTCCAGGTGGTTCTTGTAGTGCATGTCCAGCTCGGCGCCGGCCTTGATGACGGTGTCGTGCACGGAATAGCCCATGCCGACGTCTTTGAGGATGAGGCGGCGGCTGGTCCAGCCGGCGGTGTCCACATCGGCTTCGGTGCCGACGATCTGGTCGAGGTGTTTGACGATCATGTTCATTTCCTTTGAGGGGGTTCAGGCGCTCTTGCGTTCGTTGCCGGCGAGCACGGCGGCGAGGTTGCGCTCAATGATGTCGAGGCCTTGCGTGAGGTCTTCGTCGCTGATGGTGAGGCTGGGCAGGAGCTTCAGGACCTGGTCTTCAATGCCGGCGGTCTCGACGATCAGGTGGTCCTTGAAGCAGGCTTGGGACACCTGACCTGCGATGGATACATCGTCAAATGCAATACCGTAAATCAGACCCCGACCGCGAACTTCGGCCTGAGCACCGAGGCGGTCGACCATGGCTTGAAGCCGCTGGTGCACGATCTTGCTTTTGTGGTTCACGGACTTTTCCAGCCAGTCGTTTTCCCAATAGTCAAGCGCCTTGGTGGCCGTCACGAAGCCGGGGTTGTGTCCGCGGAAAGTGCCGTTGTGCTCGCCGGGGGCCCACTGGTCCAGCTCGGGTTTGATCAGCACCAGCGCCATGGGAATGCCGTAGCCCGAGAGTGATTTGGAGAGCGTGATCATGTCGGGAACGATGCCGGCTTCTTCAAAGCTGAAGAACTTGCCGGTGCGCCCGCAACCGACCTGGATGTCGTCCACGATGAGCACGATGCCATGGTCTGCGGTGATCTGGCGCAGGCGCTGCAGCCAATCGGTGGCCGCCACGTTGACGCCACCTTCGGCTTGCACGGTTTCCACGATCACGGCGGCAGGCGTTTCCATGCCGCTGCCGTCGTCGTTCAACATGGCTTCGAAGAAGCCCAGCGTGTCAGGATCGTCGCCCATGAAACCGCAGAAGGGAATGGACGAGGTGTTCTGCAGGGACACGCCGGCGCCGGCGCGTTTGAACCCGTTGCCGGTCACGGCCAATGCGCCCAGGGTCATGCCATGAAAGGCGTTGGTGAAGCTCACTACGCGATCACGCCCCGTCACTTTGCGGGCCAGCTTCAAGGCGGACTCCACGGCGTTGGTGCCAGTGGGGCCAGGAAACTGCAATTTGTAGTCGAGGCCACGAGGCTGCAGGATCACGCGGTGGAACCGCTCGATGAAGTCGCGCTTGGCTTCGCTGTACATGTCCAGCGTGTGGGTGATGCCGTCTCGCGAGATGTATTCGATCAGCGCGTCTTTGAGTTTGTCGGGGTTGTGCCCGTAGTTGAGCACCCCGGCACCCGCAAAGAAATCGAGGTAACGCTCCCCCTTCTCATCAGTCATCCAGGCGCCTTTGGCCGAAGCGAATACCGCCGGAAAGTTGCGGCAATATCCACGGACTTCGGACTCGTGTTGCTCGAAAATGTTCTGCATGGGGGAACTCCTTATAGGTAAAAAAAAGTTGAGGGACAGCGATTCGATCGTGGGATCAATCCGCTGCGACCAGGGATAGACCGACGCTGCTTGTGGCCGCGTCGCTACAGGCGGCGGGCGTGACTGCGCGTGGCAGCGGCCCGACTCGGAACAGGGGTTCTGGCGGGTGCTCGACCGGAAACAGATCGGCGGTGAAATGCGTTTGTACGTTGCATTCGGTGGACCTGAGCTGCGCGAAACGCTTGAAGAGGGCTTGCGACGCAGCGTTGTCGTCGGCCACTGTGGCGGTGACCCACAGCCGGTCCTGGTTGGCGGGCAGATCGATCCAGCGCTGCAAGAGCTCAACGCCCAAGCCGTGGCCGCGCAAGCGCGGCAGCAGGCCCACTTGCCAGACAAACGCTGTGCGCGCCTGCTCGGGCGGGTGGTAGCCAATAACGGCTCCCACCACCTCTCCTGACTGTTCGGCGATCAGGCAGGTGCGGCCAAAATCGGTGGCGAAGAGCAGGTAAAAATAGGCTGAATTCAGCTCCAGCGTCCCCGTGGCCTGGATGAGGCGCCAGAGAGCCGCGCCGTCTTTGGGCTGAGCGCTGCGAAATTGCAGAGCATGGACGTGATGAGCTGGTGTCTTGCCGTGAAGATACATGCGTGTTGGGTTTCCTGAAGCTGGCCGAAGCACAGCCTTGGAATAAGGCGCAACCCCGACACGGGATCTGACCAACAGCGCGTCGGTTGACGCGGGTCAGATCGGGCGGCTTCCCATGGCGGGAAGCCTACAAAAGACATTCAAGCGGCTCTGGGAACCCTTAGACAAAACCCCGCCGTGTGACGGGAGGTTGGCCCAAGTGTTTGGCGCTTGACTCGAAGATCGGCCGCCTTGCTCTTCCTTGTGTTTGTCAGCTACAAAAAATATAGCCCGGAAAGATGGTGCAAAAAGACAGCCGTTGGCGAACGTTATTATTGCGATGCAGCATTTTGTTGTCAACCCGCTTTGTGGCCTTTTGTCCAAACCCGCATGAACAGTAGCTTTCAGGCGGGGTGCAAAACCCGCAGTGCCGTGTTTCGCAACAAATCGAGGCATGTTTTTTGCGTCAGGGTGGACGGTCGCTGGGAACTGGTGGCGATGCTCAATCGGGCGCGCAAGGGCGGCTGGTGGATGGCCCGCAACTGAAACGCGTCGGGCCGCTGGGAGCTGTTCACTGCGTTGCGCGAGAGCAAGGCGGCGCCGGCACCATCGGCCACGAGATCGAGAATGGCGGCCACACCATCGATTTCCAAAGCGATCTGTGGGCGCAGACCCAGGTTGGCCATTTCGGTTTCCACGAACATGCGCAGGGCGTTGGGTCGGCTGGGGATCACCAATGGCAAGAGCGAGATGTCTTTCAGTGCGATGGGGCCCGGTGGAGGATATTGCGTAAGCTCGGACGGAGCGGGTTGCACAAGGAACAGGTCTTCCTCCAGCAGCGGGGTGAGCTCGATCGAGGGTGCTGGCTGGGCGTTGTACAACACAGCGATGTCGAGCCGACCGGTGGCCAGCCACTCTTGCATATTGGTGGACAAGCCCTCGCAGATCGACACGCTGGCCTGGGGCAGTTGCTGCCGAACGGCACGGGTGATGGGCACCGACAGCGCGCGGGAGAGGCTGGGCGGAAGCCCAATGGCCACCCGACCGGCCAGCGCACCCCCCACCCGACCCAGCTCTTCCCGGGCGCGCTCCACTTGGTGAAGAATGCCGCGAGCGTGTTCCAGCAGCAGCCTGCCCGCGTCGGTGGGCACCGCACCTCGGCCATTGCGCAGCAACAGGTTCTGGCGGAGCTCCACCTCCAGCAAACGCACCTGGCGGGAGAGCGCGGGTTGGGCAACGTCCAGCGCCTGGGCGGCGCGGGTGAAGCTGCCCATCTCGGCGACACGCACAAAGTACTCGAGTTGTTTGAGATCCATGGCGTGGCCCTCTGGTGGTGCCTGATTGAACCAACCTGAACCCGACTGGTCCATGCGTTCTGGTAGATACCTGCATCATAGGTATTTGGCAATGTTCTAGCTGCTAGCGTGCAGCGGTGGTGGAAGCTGCGGGCCAACTTGGCCACAATGGGTGTTCAGTCAAATCCTATTACCGATGAATCTTCCTGCCGCTCCGGCTCCCCTCAAAGGCATTTCCTCCATGGCCACCCGCTTGGTCCTGGCCGAACTGTTGCGTGACTATCTCCAAGCCACGGGGGTCTCCATGCATATGGAGTCCGTGGGCGGCGTGGATGCAGCCCGCCGGGTGGCCAGTGGTGAGCCGTTTGATGTGGTGATTCTGGCGTCAGATGCCATAGACCGCCTCATCGCTGCTGGCCAGCTCGCCCCTGGCAGCCGAGCCGATCTGGTGCGCTCCGAGGTGGCGGTGGCGGTGAAAGCCGGATCTGCCTTGCCCGATCTCAGCACAGAAGGTGCGGTGCGCAACGCTGTGCTCGCCGCTTTCCGCATCGGCTACTCGACTGGCCCCAGCGGCACTGCGTTGCTTCAGCTTTTTAAGCGATGGGGCATTGATGGCGCCGTGCAGGAGCGCTTGGTGCAGGCGAGGGCAGGGGTGTCTGTGGCATCGCTGCTGGCCAGCGGCGAGGTGGATCTGGGTTTTCAGCAGCTCAGTGAATTGCTGGAAGTGCCGGTGGTTCAGGTGGTGGGTTGTTTGCCCGAGCCCATGGCCATCGTTACCACTTTCTCGGCCGCATGGCCTTGCAACCCCACACCCGCCTCGCAAGAGGCCGTGCGTGGGCTGCTCGCTTTCCTGCAATCGGACGAAGCAGATGCGGTCAAACGCCGCCATGGCATGTTGCCGGTTTGATTTTTTTACCGTCAAGGATTTTTCATGAGTTTCATCATCGATTGCCACGGTCACTACACCACAGCCCCCAAGGCGCTGGAGAACTGGCGCAACGCGCAGATCGCGGGTATCAAAGACCTGGCGAGCATGCCCAAGGTCAGCGAATTGAAGATCAGCGACGATGAGTTGCGCGAATCAATTGAGCTCAACCAGTTGCGCCTGATGAAAGAGCGCGGCTCCGATATCACCATCTTCAGCCCACGTGCCAGCTTCATGGCGCACCACATCGGCGACTTCCAGGTGTCCAGTACCTGGGCGGCGATCTGCAACGAGCTTTGTTACCGCGTGGCACAGCTCTTCCCCGACCATTTCATTCCCGCAGCGATGCTGCCGCAAAGCCCCGGCGTTGATCCCGCCACCTGCATTCCCGAGCTGGAAAAATGCGTCAAGGATTACGGCAACGTTGGTATCAACCTCAACCCCGATCCTTCCGGCGGCCACTGGACCAGCCCGCCTTTGACCGACAAGGCCTGGTACCCCATCTACGAAAAAATGGTGGAACACGACATCCCCGCCATGATCCACGTGAGCACCAGTTGCAACGCCTGCTTCCACACCACCGGTGCCCACTACATCAACGCCGACACCACCGCCATCATGCAGTTGATACAAGGCGATCTGTTCAAAGATTTCCCGACGCTGCGCATGATCATTCCACACGGCGGGGGCGCGGCCCCTTACCACTGGGGCCGCTACCGTGGCCTTGCGCAGGAAATGAAGAAACCCTTGCTGCAAGACCACTTGTTGAACAACGTTTTCTTCGACACCTGCGTGTACCACCAGCCAGGCATCGATCTGCTGACCAAGGTGATCCCGGTCGACAACATCCTGTTTGCGTCGGAAATGATCGGCGCGGTGCGCGGTATTGACCCCGAGACCGGTCACTACTTTGATGACACCAAGCGCTACATCGAAGCCTCGACCATCGTTGTGGGCGACGATCGCCACAAGATTTATGAAGCCAATGCGCGCCGCGTGTTCCCGCGCATGGACGCTCAACTCAAAGCCAAGGGAGTCTGAACATGTACCAACTCGGCATCGTCAAGCGCAACATCGTTCGGGCCGACAAGGCCGCGGTCGACAAGCTGTCTCAATTCGGAGTGGCCACTGTCCACGAGGCCATGGGTCGCGTCGGCTTGATGAAGCCCTACATGCGACCAGCCTACAAAGGCGCAAAGATGTGTGGCACAGCCATCACCATCCTGCTGCAACCCGGTGACAACTGGATGATGCACGTGGGCGCTGAGCAACTACAGCCCGGTGATGTGGCCGTGGCCGCCTGCACCACCGACAACGCCGACGGTTTCTTTGGCGACCTGCTCGCCACCTCGTTCAAGGCGCGCGGCGCCCGGGGATTGATCATCGACGGCGGCGTGCGCGACGTGGACGAACTGGAAAAAATGGGCTTTCCGGTTTTCAGCAAGGAAATCCATTCCAAGGGCACGATCAAGGCCACGCTGGGCTCGGTGAACATTCCCGTGGTTTGTGCCGGTGCCCTGGTGAATCCGGGCGATGTGGTGATCGCCGATGTGGACGGCATTGTGGTGGTGCCTGCTGCCATGGCGCAGGCCGTGGCCGATGCGGCCGAGAAGCGGGAGCGCTTCGAGGGCGAAAAACGCGCGAAGTTCGAAGCGGGCGTGCTGGGCCTGGATCTGTACAAAATGCGCGAGCCCCTGGCGGCGCTGGGCCTCAAATACATTGATTGATCCCAAGTCCGTTCGGACTGGGCTTGTCGAAGTCCTCGCCTGCCCCTGTGGGCGCTCCTGAACCCTTCATTGCATGCCTGCGCGAAAGACCGACCCGACATGACTTCAGCGAACAACAAACCCACTTCCGGTGACTTCACCAAAACAGCCGGCTGGATGGACTGGTACGCCAAACCCTCCAAGCCCACATTCACGCTGCCCGCCGGCGCCGTGGATGCACACTGTCATGTGTTCGGCCCCGGGGCTGAGTTTCCCTATGCTCCCGAGCGCAAGTACACACCTTGCGACGCGAGCAAACAGCAGCTCTATGCACTGCGCGATCACCTTGGGTTTTCGCGCAATGTGGTGGTGCAGGCCACGTGCCATGGCGCTGACAACGGTGCCATGGTCGATGCACTGGAGAACAGCGGCGGCAAGGCGCGCGGTGTGGCCACGGTGAAGCGAAGCGTGAGCGATGCCGAGCTCCAGGCCATGCACGATGCCGGCGTGCGTGGTGTGCGTTTCAATTTCGTCAAACGGCTGGTCGACTTCACGCCCAAAGAAGAGCTGCTGGAGATCGCCAACCGCATCAAGCCGTTGGGCTGGCACGTGGTGATCTACTTTGAAGCGGTAGATCTGCCAGAGCTGTGGGATTTTTTCACCACACTGCCGACCCAGGTGGTGGTGGACCACATGGGCCGCCCCGATGTGAGCTTGCCGGTCGACGGACCTCAGTTCGCCCTGTTCGAAAAATTCATGCGTGAACACCCCAATGTGTGGAGCAAGGTCAGCTGCCCTGAGCGCCTGTCGGTCGCTGGCCCCAAGGCGCTGAATGGTGAATTGGCCGCGTACCAGGACGTGGTGCCTTTTGCGCGCCGTATCGTTGAGCAGTTCCCTGATCGCGTGCTCTGGGGCACCGACTGGCCGCACCCGAATCTGAAAGACCACATGCCGGATGACGGCTTGCTGGTTGACTTCATCCCGCACATTGCCACCACGCCAGCGCTGCAACAGAAGCTGCTGGTGGACAACCCGATGCGTCTGTATTGGCCAGAGGAAAAAGCCTGATGTCTCTCGAAAAACCCTACCTCGATGTGCCTGGCACGATCATCTTTGACGCTGAGCAAAGCCGCAAGGGCTACTGGCTCAACCAGTTCTGCATGTCGCTCATGAAGGCTGAAAACCGCGAGCGTTTCAAAGCCGACGAGCGCGCCTATCTGGACGAATGGTCCATGACGGATGAACAGAAGCAGGCCGTGCTGGCGCGCGATCTGAACTGGTGCATGCGCACAGGCGGCAACATTTATTTCCTCGCAAAAATTGGCGCCACCGACGGCAAGAGCTTCCAGCAGATGGCCGGCTCCATGACGGGCATGACCGAAACCGAGTACCGCGACATGATGATCCAGGGCGGCCGCTCGGTTGAGGGCAACCGCTTCGTCGGCGAAAACGGCGACGCGCAAGCCCAGAACCAACCCCAAGGAAAGCACTGACATGGCCGCACGCATCACCGCATCTGTGTTCACCTCCCATGTGCCAGCCATCGGCGCGGCCATGGACCTGGGCAAATCCCGGGAGGACTACTGGAAACCCGTATTCGCCGGTTATGACTTCTCCAAGCAGTGGATGAAGGACAACAAGCCCGACGTGATTTTCCTGGTGTTCAACGATCACGCCACGGCTTTCAGCCTGGACATGATCCCCACTTTCGCCATTGGCACGGCCGCCGAATTCCAGCCCGCCGACGAGGGCTGGGGCCCGCGCCCCGTGCCCAAGGTGGTGGGCCACCCCGATCTGGCTTCGCACATAGCGCAAAGCGTGATCCAGCAAGACTTCGACCTCACCATCGTCAACAAGATGGACGTGGACCACGGCCTCACCGTGCCCTTGTCCCTGATGTGTGGCGAGCTCGATCCCCAGAAAGACGCCTGGCCCTGCCCGGTGATTCCGTTTGCGGTCAACGTGGTGCAGTACCCCGTGCCGTCGGGGCGCCGCTGCTTCATGCTCGGCCAGGCCATTCGCAAAGCGGTGGAAAGCTACGACGAAGATATCAATGTGCACATTTGGGGCACGGGGGGCATGAGCCACCAGTTGCAGGGCGCGCGTGCCGGCCTCATCAACAGCGAATGGGACAACGCCTGGCTCGACCAGTTGATCAACGAACCCGTGGCTTGCGCCGATACGCCCCACATCGACTACGTGCGCGAAGCGGGCAGTGAAGGCATCGAGCTCGTGATGTGGCTGATCGCCCGCGGTGCCATGTCTGACATCGTGGACGGAAAAGCACAAGGCCCTGCGCCCACCTTGAAGCACCGCTTCTACCATGTGCCCGCCAGCAACACTGCTGTGGGCCACCTCATTCTTGAGAATGCATAAGGACACAACATGACCATCAAAGTAGCCCTCGCCGGCGCCGGCGCTTTCGGCATCAAACACCTCGACGGCATCAAGAACATCGATGGCGTTGAAGTCGTGTCGCTGATCAGCCGCGATCTCGACAAGACGAAGGAAGTGGCGGCCAAATACGGCATCGGCCACGTGACCACCGATCTGGCCGACAGCCTTGCACTGGAAGAGGTTGACGCCGTCATTCTCTGTACACCCACGCAGATGCACGCAGAGCAAACCTTGGCTTGTTTGCGAGCGGGCAAGCATGTGCAAGTGGAGATCCCTCTGGCCGACAGCCTCAAGGGTGCCGAAGAAGTGGTGGCGCTGCAGAAGCAGACAGGGCTGGTCGCAATGTGCGGTCACACGCGCCGATTCAACCCCAGCCATCAATACGTGCACAACCAGATCCAGGCAGGAAAGTTCAACATACAGCAAATGGATGTGCAGACCTACTTCTTCCGCCGCACGAACACGAATGCCTTGGGGCAAGCCCGCAGCTGGACCGACCACCTGCTGTGGCACCACGCCGCCCACACCGTGGACCTGTTCGCCTACCAGGCGGGCAGCCCCATCGTGCAGGCCAACGCCATCCAGGGCCCGATCCACCCCGTCCTGGGCATCGCCATGGACATGAGCATCCAGCTCAAGGCCGCCAGCGGCGCCATCTGCACGCTGAGCCTGAGCTTCAACAACGATGGGCCGCTGGGCACCTACTTTCGCTACATCGGCGACACGGCAACCTACCTGGCGCGCTATGACGATCTGTTCACTGGCAAAGAAGAGCAGATTGATGTGTCCCAGGTGGCGGTGAGCATGAATGGCATCGAGCTGCAAGACCGTGAATTTTTCGCAGCGATCAAAGAGGGCCGCGAACCCAATTCGAGTGTGGCTCAGGTGTTCAACTGCTACCAGGTGTTGAACGATCTGGAGCGCCAGCTGGCTTGATCTGAGCCGGGCGCGAGGCGCTATCCTCTACTGGTGAACTGGAAAACCCTCGTCTTCGCTGCGCTCATCGGTTTTGGCTTGATTCAACACCTGCAAACCCGCCCGGTGGAGCCGGGCCAGGGGGTTGTAGCGCCAGATCTGCCGAGACAGGTTGATCAACAGGCTGCCGCGCTCCAGCTCAAGGGTTATACCTTGCAGCCCTTGCAAAAATTTTCTGTCGAAGCGAGGGTTCTGGGCACTGAACGCTACAGCATCGGGCGCGAAGCCGAACTGTCTCCGCTCGATCTGGCTCTGGGGTGGGGCCAGATGTCCGACAGCGCTGTGCTTGAAAAAATCAAGATCAGCCAGTCGAACCGCTTTTACTTTTGGCGTGTTGATGAATTCCCGATTCCCCGCAGAGTCATTGAGCGATCCAGTGCCAATATGCACATGATTCCAGCCAACGTCGCAATGGCCAGGGGTCTCAAATCCGTGCGCGTGGGGCAGGTTGTGAGAATCGACGGCTGGCTGGTTGAGGCACAGGCCAGCGACGGTTGGCGGTGGCGCAGTTCGCTCTCCCGCGACGATTCGGGCGCAGGTGGCTGCGAAATCGTTTTGGTTCAAGACCTTCAGATTCTTTGATTGCACGTTTCACAGGAGCTTCGAATGCAACAACGCCAACTCGGCCCATTCCAGGTCTCGGCCATTGGCCTGGGCTGCATGAATATTTGCCACGCTTACGGAACACCGGTTTCCGAAGCCGACGCTGAGAAACTGCTGCTCGCCGCGCTGGATGCCGGCGTCACCCACTTTGATACCGCCGCGCTTTATGGCTTCGGTGTCAGCGAAACCCTGGTGGGCAAGTACCTGAGTCCACACCGCTCCCAATTTACACTCGCCAGCAAATGTGGCATGCAAGGGGTGGACCTGAACGGCGACGGCAAGCTGGTGCGTGTGATCGATGGCCGGCCCGAGGTCCTCCGTGCGACCTGCGAAGCCGCACTGAAGCGCCTGAATACCGATGTGATCGACCTCTATTACCTGCACCGCTGGGACAAGCAGGTGCCCGTCGAAGAGAGCGTGGGTGGACTGGGGGATCTGGTGCAGGCGGGAAAGATCCGGGCCGTCGGTCTGTCAGAGGTTTCGGCCGCCACCTTGCGCAAGGCCCATGCGGAACACCCCATTGCGGCGGTGCAAACCGAATATTCCCTGTGGACGCGCAACCCCGAGATCGCCGTGCTGCAAGCTTGTCAGGCGTTGGGTGTGGCCTTGGTGGCCTTTAGCCCCGTGGCGCGCGGCTTCCTGTGCGGTGCTATGGATGTGAGCGCCCTCGAGGCCAACGACATCCGCCGCTCCATGCCCCGGTTCACCGCCGAGAACCACGCCACCAACGCTCGTTTGTTGCCCGGCTACTTCGCCATCGCCAATGAAGTGGGTTGCACGCCCGCACAGCTGGCCATCGCCTGGTTGCTGCACCGCGGCGATCATGTGCTGCCCATTCCCGGCACCCGCAGCGTGACGCACTTACAGGAGGATCTGGGCGCTGCCGATGTGAAACTCAGCGCTGATGTGATGGGCCGCCTGGATGCGTTGATCAACCAGCAGACGGTGCGCGGGAGCCGCTACAACGCCCAGGCCAACAGCGAAGTGGATACCGAAGTTTTTGCCGCTTAAAGGAAACTGCATGTCAACCTCACCCACGTACCCCCTGCGCATCGGCGTGCTCGGCTGCGCCAATATCGCGCGCCAGTTCATTCGCGATGTGGAACCCAGCAAGGCCGTTCGTGTGGTCGCGGTGGCCAGTCGAAATGCCCAGACGGCACAAACTTTTGCAGCCGAACAAGGCGTCGCGCGGTTTCATGGCAGCTATGAGGCCTTGCTGTCCGATGCCGAGGTGGACGCGATCTACCTCCCCTTGCCCAACAGTTTGCACGCCGAATGGGCCATGGCGGCGGCGCGAAGCGGCAAACATGTGTTGTGCGAAAAGCCCCTGGCATTGAGCGTGGCCGATGCGCGGGCCATGTTTGCCGAGGCCAAAAACCATGGGGTGATGTTGTTGGAAGGCTATCCCTGGTGGTTTCAGCCACAAACCCAGGCGTTGCAGGCTTTGTTGCAAGGCGGCGCCATAGGTTGTGTGCGCGGCGTGCAGGCCAGCTTCGGCTTCAGCTTGGGAAACCAGCAAACCAATATCCGTATGAAGCCCGAGCTGGGTGGTGGTGCTTTGCTCGACGCCGGGAGCTACCCGCTCAGCCTGATTCGCCTGGTGATGGGCGAAGCGCCTGAGCGCGTGATGGCCCAGGCCAACTGGAGCGAGAGCGGCGTGGACATCAGCCTCACGGCCACGCTGAGCTTTGCCAACGGGCGCAGTGCTCAACTTTCTTGCGCCATGGACACGGCCTACCACCGCCGAGCCACCATCATGGGGTCGCAGGGCACCATTGAAACCGAATACCTGAACCACACCGGCAACGGCAGTTCAAAGCAGCATGGCTATTTGCCGAGCGAACTGCGTGTGCGCCGAGGCACGGGCAATACGGTGCCGTTTGAGTCCGTTGCAGCTGCAACGGGCAGTGGGTTTCGCTTCTGCGCTGAGGCCTTTGCTCATGCCTTGGCGCGGCAGGACGACGCTGCCTTTGATCGAGCCGCGCAGGCCAGCCAAGACATCGCTGCCACCTTGGAGGCCATTTTGAAGAGCGCACGAAAAGGGCGCGCGGTTTCCCTGGCATGAGGGCCTGCTGATACAAAACGAAAAGAACCGACACCTCGCCGACATCCAGTAGGGGCGTGCCAAGCGCACCATGACGGACATCTTCAACAGCTTCCTGAAAGGAACACCGTCATGAAACCCTGGATCAAAAAAACACTCATCGGCCTGACCAGCGTCACTGTTGTGCTCGGAGGCCTCAGCGCCTGCGGCTCACGTGGGCACCACGGCGAGGGCTGGAGCGCTGAGCGCGTGAGCGAAGTGCGCGGCAAGGTGGTCGAAAAAATCAGCGGCAAGCTCGAGCTGGACGTGGCGCAAAAGCAGAAGCTGGGTACCCTGGCCGATCAGATCATCGCTTCGCGCACCGCTTTCCGGGGCGAAAGTGCTGACCCGCGCACCGAGCTCAAGACCTTGATCGCCGGTGAGAAATTTGACCGCACCGCAGCACAAACCCTGCTCGACCAGAAAACCCAGGCCATTCAGGGCAACGCGCCGCAGACCATCAACGCGCTGGCCGATTTTTTCGACAGCCTGAATCCCGAGCAGCAAAAACAGGTTCGCGAGAAGCTGGAGCGCCGCCACGGTTGGTGGGGTCGCGGTTGATGTGATCGGAAGGCCGCTCATGCCTTTCGATCAAACGCCCCTGCGGCTGCTCACTCAGCAGTCCCGTTCGTATGCGCCAGTGCTGCTGGCCGGACTCGAAGACCCCCACGCCGAGCTGCTGGCCATGGTGTGGGGGCCACGCTTTGATCGCGAACACGCCCTGGGGCTCTGGGCGGGGTTGTCGCGCCGTTTGCCGGTGGATGCACTGCCCGTGTTGCCTGCGTTGTTGTCGGTTGCCGACCGCTTTGATGCGCTGACCGCGCCCGTGCAACACCGCCTGCGGCGTTTGATCGCTCGCCACCGCACCAGCCGGGTGCCCGCTTGAGCGGGCCGTCCGCCGTGAATGGGGCGCCAATGTGAAAATGCCGTATGCACCAGATCTTGCTCATTGACGACGATCATCAGCTAGGCCCGCCGCTGGCCACGTATTTCCAGCGTTTCGAGCTGGGGCTCACCCATGCCCTGAAACCCAGTGAAGGCTTGGCCCTGCTCGCCCGGGGTGGCTTTGACGCCGCCATTCTTGATGTCATGTTGCCTGAAATGGACGGTTTTGAGCTGTGTCGAACCATTCGCCGAACCAGCGACATTCCCATCATCATGCTGACGGCGCGCGGCGAAGTCATGGACCGCGTGGTGGGCCTGGAGCTTGGTGCGGACGACTATTTGCCCAAGCCGTTTGAGCCCCGCGAACTGGTGGCCCGCATCCAGACGGTTTTGCGCCGCCAGACCAAGGCACAGGGCCCGGTTGATGCTGGCAAGGAGGCCCCGCTGGATTTGCGTTTTGAGGGCCTGAGCATCGATGTGGCCCGGCGAGAGGTGCAGCGCCAAGGGACCTTGGTCGAGCTGACGGGGACCGAGTTTGAGCTGCTGCTCCTGCTGGCCCGCGAGCCGGGTAAGGTCCACAACCGCGACGACATCCTCAACCAGTTGCGCGGCCACGAGGCCGATCTGTACACGCGGGCTGTGGATATTGTGGTCAGCCGGTTGCGCAAAAAACTCGAACCACTGGACTGCATCAAAACCCTGCGCAATGCGGGCTACTCATTGGCCTTGCGACCCCTCGTACCATGAGCACGTCGTTCGAACGCCAGGAGCCCTGGGTGAAACGCTGCGTGCACGCAGTGGCGCACTCCATCAAATTGCGCCTGGTCGTCGTCTTTCTCTTGCTGGCTTTTGCCATGAGTGCCGTGTTTGTGGTGGGTGCCCAGCGTGCCTTTACTGTGGGGTGGAAGGAGGCCGCGCGCCCGTTGCTCATGGACTACGTGGACCATCTGGCGGCCGACATCACGCGCGGCGGTGCTTCACCCGACCAGGCTGCCGCGCTGGCCTTGACGAAGCGGTTGCCCCTCACTGTGGACATCCAAGGCCCGAGCATCAACTGGGAATCCCATCCTGGGAATTCGGCGCACGGCTGGCAACGCAATCGCTGGGGTGGCCAGCGTGCGGACGGAACAAATGAAGACTGGGGCAGCGACAAAAACTGGCAGGCCATTTTGCAGCGCGCCACGCTCGACGGACACACCATCGTTTTTGGTATCGATGAAACGGCCTTTGCGCAACAATCCCGCCATTTCGGCGTGGCCATCGGCGCATTGTTGCTGTTGACCACGCTGGCCTGGCTTTATGTGCGCCGCCTGCTGCGCCCGCTGGACGCCATCAGCGCTGGCGCGAAGCGGTTTGGCGCGGGCAATTTCAATGAGCCCATCGATCTGAAATGCAGGGCTCGACCGGACGAACTCAGTCAGCTGGCGGGGGTCATGAATACCATGGGTCAGGACATCCGGCAAATGCTCGATGCCAAGCGGGCCTTGCTGTTGGCCATCAGCCATGAGCTGCGCAGCCCGCTCACCCGCGCCCGCCTCAACACCGAGTTGCTGCCCGAAACGACTGAGGTGAATCCGCAGCGCGAAGCCTTGTTGCGCGATCTTCAGGAAATGGCCAGCCTCATCAGCGATCTGTTGGAGAGCGAGCGGCTGGCCACCCAGCATGCTGCGTTGAACCGCGAAACAGTCGACCTCAGCCTGCTGGCGCGCAGCGTGATCGAAGGCCTGCAGAGCAAACATCCGCAGGCCGCGCATGTGTCGCTGCACACGCCGGTCGACCTGCCTGCTGTGCAGGTGGACTGCACACGCATCCGCCTGCTGCTGCGCAACCTGCTGGACAATGCCCTGCGCCACAGCGCTGACGCCACACCGGCACCCGAGCTGCATCTGCGCCCGGTGGCGGGTGGCGGCGTGGAGATCGAGGTTCGGGATTTTGGGCCAGGTGTGCCGGAAGATCAGATCGGCCGGATGGCCGAGCCCTTCTTCAGGCCCGACTCGGCGCGCACCCGGAGTGCGGGCGGCGTGGGCCTGGGGCTGTACCTGTGCAAACTGGTGGCCCAAGCGCATGGTGGGTCTTGTGTTGTTCGCAATGTGCACCCGGGGTTGTCGGTGGTCGTCAAACTGGCAGGGTCTTGATCCGCATCATGGCCGGCTGAGGCGCCATGCGGCACACTGGAACGATGACTTCCATCCCATCTCCCGGCTTTGTGGCGGCGCCCACCCGCTTTCTCTTCTTCACGGGCAAAGGGGGTGTCGGCAAAACGTCGCTCTCCACGGCCACGGCCATCGCGCTGGCCGACACCGGCCAACGTGTGTTACTCGTCAGCACCGATGCAGCGTCCAACCTCGACGAGATGCTCGGCGTACCGCTGTCGAATCAAGCGGTGGCGGTGCCCGGCGTGCCCGGCTTGCACATGCTCAACATCGATCCCGACACGGCCGCAGAAGCCTACCGCCAGCGCGTGCTCGCCCAGCTTGAAGTTGATGCAAGCGATGAAGAGCGCCAGACGGTGCGCGAACAACTCTCGGGCGCATGCACCACCGAAATCGCTGCATTTGATGAATTCGCTGCCTTGCTGGCCGGGGAGGGAGGCACGGGAAAAGATTCGGTTTACGACCACATCGTTTTTGACACCGCGCCCACCGGCCACACGCTGCGTTTGCTCAGCCTGCCCAAGGCCTGGTCGGGTTTTCTGGCCGGCAATGACCGGGGCGCATCCTGTCTGGGCCCACACTCGGGCCTGAAAATGCAGGAAGCGCGTTTCAATGCCGCGCTGAAGGCATTGAGTGACCCTGCGCTCACCACCGTGGTGCTCGTGACCCGGCCCGATCCTCGACCCATGCAGGAAGCCGCTCGCACCGCCGATGAGCTGCGCACCCTGGGTCTGGCCAACCAGCGCCTGGCCATCAACGGCGTGTTTCATGCGAGCAAGGCCGGTGACCCGGTGGCCGCCGCTATCGAAGCGCTGGGTCAGCAGGCCATGGCCACCATGCCCGACAGCCTGGCCAGCTTGCCGCGAGATGAAGTGCCTTTGCGGGCATTTGACACCGTGGGCCTGCCCGCGCTGCGCGCGCTGCTCGGCGGTACCGCATCCACATCCGTTCGCACTGAGCCGGTCGAAGGGCGTTCAAAGAAGAGCCACGAATTGCCCGCCGAGCCGTTGGCCCGCATGGCCGACGAGTTGGCCGCAGTGGGCCACGGCCTCATCATGGTCATGGGCAAAGGCGGTGTGGGCAAGACCACCATCGCCGCCGCGCTCGCGGTGGGCCTGGTGCAGCGCGGTCACAGCGTGCACCTGACCACCACCGATCCCGCCGCCCACGTGGCCGCTGCCTTGAATGGATCGCTGGAGGGCCTGAAGGTGGGCCGCATCGACCCACAGGCCGAGACCGAGGCCTACATCCACAAGATCATGAGCACGCGCGGCAAGGCGCTGGACGAGGAGGGCAGGGCCCTGCTGCTGGAGGACCTGCAATCGCCCTGTACCGAAGAGGTGGCGGTGTTCCACGCTTTCAGCCGCGTGGTCAACGAAGCGCGCACCGCCTTCGTGGTGCTCGACACCGCGCCCACCGGCCACAGCCTGCTGCTGATGGACGCCACTGGCGCCTACCACCGGCAGATGGTGCAGCAATACGAAGGCAGCAAAGACGGCGAAGGCAATGAAAGCAAGCCCGGCGCGCTGCACATCATCACGCCCCTGATGCGCCTGCAAGATGCGAGCATGACCCGCGTGGTCATCGTGACTTTGCCTGAAGCCACTCCGGTCAGCCAGGCCGCCGCACTGCAAGACGATCTGCGCCGAGCCGAGATCGAGCCCTGGGCCTGGGTCATCAACAAAAGCATCGCCGCCACCGGCACGACAGACCCGTTGCTGCAGGCCCGCCTGAAGGGGGAGATCAAGCAGACCGAGCGCATCGCCCAGGGGTTGGCTCAGCGCACATTTGTCTTGCCTTGGTTGCCCGAGCCGCCGGTGGGGGTTGCAGCGCTGGGGGCGTTGGTGACCGGTGCATGATGGCCAACTTCTTGCCCGGAGTGATCAGCACTGTGGTGCCACCCGGCGCACCGATTCGCACTGGGTATGGGTCGTTCAGTGCGGGATGATGAGGTCGCCGAAGACCACTTCGAAGGCGCCAAAGCCGTCGGTCGCGACTGCGAGGCGGTCGCCGGGCAGGCGGAGGAACTCGCGAAGCCGCATATCCACGTTGATCCGTTCTAGCGACACCACGCGATGGTCTTGACCGATCAGGCCAACAAACAGTGACTGGCCGCGCAGGGATGTGATCAGCACGCAGTTCAATGGGGCATAGCGTTGCATCAGCAAAGCCGGGCAGCTCGTGATGTCGCTTGGCGCGATCGAGGGCACGAAGGCAAACAGTGGCCCGGTATAGACCTGCGGATCGCCCACCGCGCGATGGGGCTGGCCTTGGTAGGTCGAACCCAGTGAGAAAAGAGGCCAGCCATAGTTCCGCCCTGACTCCAGCAGGTTGATTTCATCGCCGCCCTTGGGGCCGTGGTCGATAGCATAGATGGCATTGCCAACGCGCACCATGCCTTGCGGATTTCGATGGCCACTGGAGTGCACCTGGAAGGCTTCACGCCGCACTGCGCTTTGCGCCTTCAGGCGGGCATCGTCGAAGAACAAGACTTTGCCGTAGGGAGAGGCTGGATCCTGAGCCAGGTTTGCGACGCGCTCGTCGTCCGAAGGCGTGCCCAGACTCATGATGATGCCGCCCGGAACCGCGGTCCAGGCGCCGCCGATGCTGCTGAAATCCAGCTCATCCACAGGGGGAAGGCAGGGCGCGCGAAACACCTCTTTGCGCAGACTCAGGTTCACCACGGAGGCGAAGTAGCAGCCATTCAGGGTCTGCTGTAGGCTGATCAGGCCGAAAGTCTGGTCCTGGTATACCCAGATTTGCTTGAGCCCACCGCCGCGATATGTCGACGGTTTGGCATCCTGAATGGCTTCACCCAGCCCGAAATGAGTCCAATGCGTGTCCAGATCGTTCTGTTCGTACTTGGTGATCACACCTTGAGCGTCCGGCACATAGCCGGCGGTTTTTTCGCTGTTGCCGAAGCCTTCCAGGTGCAGCAGTTGCAGACTGAAGTCGTTGCCGGTGAAGACCTTTATCTCGTCGGAGGCGTAAGGGTCAGCGATCTTCGGCCGCGATTCGAGTCTCTCGCTCAACTGGTTGACCTCATGCACCACCTTGACCTTGGTTTCCTTGACGAAGAAATACGCGGCGTCTTTTTGTGTGACTGAGCGTTGTCCCAACAAAAATGCAGCGGCCAGACAGATCGCCGCGAAACCGGTCAGGATCAAGGTGCGCCGCAAGGGCTTTGATATTTCCATGATGAAGGAGCCTGGTCAAATAGCAGGCTGTTTTTTCTGGGTCGGGCGGAACAGCATGCCCAGCAAGAAGGCCGAGGCGTCCCCAACCATGGATGTGGCTCGCATGGTCAGACTGACCCCCAAAGCGACCTCGATACCAATTACGGGTGTGAGCAATTGCATCATCATGGCTTCGCGCACGCCAAGTCCACCCGGGGCGCCAGGCAACATGTATCCGACCGTCCATGCGACAGTGAAAAGCAGGGTCAGTTGGAGCCAGTTCCCCTCGCCATGACCAAAAAGCGAGATGGCTTGTAGCTCCAGGATGCTGCCCAGGATGGCGAAGCAAAGCATCATGAGTAGCGAAACCATCACCGCTGTTGTCAACTGGGGTCTGACCAGCAACGCGCCTCGACCCAGTTTTCGACTGAGCTTGGGCAGCATGACATTGAAGACCTGAATGCCAACAAAGGGGGCCAGCAACAGGGCGATGCTCAAGGCCGCCATGTAAACCGGGTGCGCGTTGTCCACCAGCCCCTGGTGCAGGTCGTGCACAAAGAATACAAGCGCGGCCAAGGTGAAGCTGGCACTGATAGCCAGGGTCCAGAAGGTCTCGATTGCCATGGTGGCAATGGTCTTTCCCGCGGGAACGCCAGCTGCCTTGCCGAGCAGCACGCGGCCGGTGAAGTGACCGATATTTCCCGGAAGGTACTTGCCCATCTGTGAAACGGCGATGATCTGCAGCGCTTCCAGGTAGGGCATTTGTACGTTTTGATCACGCAACAGCAACACCCAGATCAAGGCAATCAGAGCGATCGTTACCCAGGTACCCAGCACCGAAAGGCTCAGGGCCACAACGGTTGCCTTGTTCCACACAACGTTGGGCAGTTGGTGAAAGTTGCCCCAGAGGTGATATAAAAAATAACCGCTGGCCAGCAGCAGCAGGCCAATCATGATCACCCGAAGGATGGAGCGCTTCATCTGAGAAATTGGGTGACGAAAAGGATGATCGTCGGGAGGCAGGGGGTGCCAGTCAGGGGCATATAAACGACTCTCAAGAGTCGCCGTGTTGGCAACATCTCGCGCGATTCTATGTGAGCTGGCCTTACTTTGGCTGGCCCCGCAATGCGCCCGAGCGGCGTGTCGCCATAAAGCTGCACTTGCTGTGTACCGAAGCAGTCGCCGTGTCCTACGCCTTCAGGCGCGTGAACAACGAGGCCCGCACCAATTTCGTCTTGCTCGGCGCCACACCCACAGGCCGCAGCCCGCTTTGATGGACGCTACCGGCGCTTACCACCTGCGGATGGTGCAGCAATACGAAGGCAGCAAGGACGGCGAGAGCAATGAAAGCAAGCCCGGCGCGCTGCACATCATCACGCCTCTGGTGCGCCTGCAGGACGCCAGCATGACCCACGTGGTCATCGTGACTTTGCCCGGAGCCACACCGGTCAGCCAGGCCGCCGCCCTGAAAGACCATCTGCGCCGCGCCCAGATCGAATCCTGGGCATGGGTCATCAACAAAAGCATCGCCGCCACTGGCACAACCGATCCACTGCTGAAGGCGCGTTTGGCTGGCGAACGCCACCAGACCGAGCGCATTGCCAACGGGCTGGCACAGCGCACTTTTGTGCTGCCCTGGTTGCCCGAGCCACCGGTGGGCGTTGAGGCGCTGGGGGCGTTGGTATAACGCCGTTTTCGCCGGCCAGTTGTCAACCCTGTCAGCCTGGGGCGCAGGCGCGCCGCAACGCCCCTAGAATGCAACAAGAGGAAACAACGAAGAATAGCCGTCCATGACGCCAGAGGCCCGTGCCCGCCAGACCATTGATGCGCTGCTCACCGCGGCGGGTTGGCACGTCTGCAATGTGGCCAGCGCCAACATCCACGCAGCCACGGGCGTGGCCATTCGCGAGTTTCCCCTCAACCCCGGTCACGGCTTCGCCGACTACCTGCTTTACGTCAACGGCAAAGCCTGTGGCGTGATCGAGGCGAAGAAAGAGGGCGCTACCCTGAGTGGCGTGGAAGTACAAAGCGCCCTCTACGCCCAAGGCCTGCCCGCCGCCTTGCCGGCCTGGCGCCGGCCGCTGCCCTTCGTGTTCGAGTCCACCGGGGTGGAAACCCGCTTCACCAACGGGCTCGATCCCCAGCCCCGCGCCCGACCGCTGTTTGCCTTCTTCCGACCCGAGCTGCTGGTGCAATGGTTGACCTATTTGCCGGTGCAGGCGGGTTCAGCTTCAGCAGCCAGCGAGCCTGATCAGGCGCCCACCTTCCTCGTCCGCCTGCAACAAAGGCCTACGCTGGTCACCGAATGGGGTCAGGGCGGCGCCAGCTTCAAGCTCTGGCCTGTGCAGATCACCGCCATCCGCAACCTGGAGGAAAGCCTGGCCGCCAACAAGCCGCGCGCCCTGATCCAGATGGCCACCGGCAGCGGCAAAACGTTTACCAGCATCAGCTTCATCTACCGCCTCATCAAGTTTGGCGGCGTGCGCCGTGTGCTGTTTCTGGTGGACCGCGGCAACCTCGCGCGCCAGACCAAAAAAGAGTTCGACGCCTACGCCTCGCCCCACAACGCCTACAAGTTCGGCGAGGAATACATCGTCCAGCACCTGCAAGGCAACCAGCTCGATAAAAATGCCCGCCAAGAAAGCTGCGGCGAAATCGGTGCAGCCCAAGCAGGCACCTGCAGCCAAGGCGGCAGCAAGCCAAGCGGACAAGGTCTTGGCTCGGGCGAATACCTCGCTCACCAAGATGGGCAAAAACCGCCCGACCAAGTTGCCATCCTTGTTGCGGCATTTGAAGTCCATCGTGGGGCAGGGGGCAACTGTGGACGATGCCGATGCTTTGTCGCGCCGGCTGGAGGCCGCGAAGGTGATCCAGGTGGTGGGCGATATGGTGTTGTATCCCTGAGTGCTTTGGTGGGGCACTTGAGGCCAGGGCTTGTTGAACGCGTCAGCGGTTCGGGGGGTGCATTCGCTGTTCGCGAACAGCGAATGACAGGCCATAGCTGGGCTGATTTGTGGTTTTATGCAATATGCATACTGCATAAAAATAGATAAATTTCTTCATATCGTCTATATTTGTGCAATCTGCATATTGCATAAATAGGTGAATCCATGAGTTCAACCGGTATCAAAGCAAGGCTGAGCCACGCGCAGTGGTCGCTCAAGCCGCAAGACTTGGCCATGGCGCTGAAGCTGGTGTGTCTCGCGGGAGAGCGGCTGATTTACGCCGAGCTGGCCCGCGCCATGCACATGTCTCAGTTCGAGGCCCATGCCTGTTTGGCCCGGCTGAGCGCTGCGCGCTTGCTCACCGAGGTGGGCGGTTCGCCGGCGCTGGTGATGCCGGCGTTTCGACCGCTGCTGTTGCAGGGCGCGCCGTATTTCTTTCCTGCGGTGCGGGGCGAAGTGACGGTCGGCTTTCCCACGGCGTATGGCGTGGAACCGCTGAAATCGCTGGTGATGTTTGCAGACGAGTTGCCGCCGGTTTGGCCGCATGCCGATGGGCCGGTGCGCGGCAGCACGCTGTTGCCGCTTTACCCCAAGCTGCCGCTGGCGGCGCAGGCCGACCCTTGTTTGTATGAGTTGCTGGCGTTGTTTGATGCCTTGCGCATCGGGCAGGCGCGGGAGCGGGAGCTGGCGCGCGGTTTGCTGGAAGTTCGGTTGAAGGCGCTGGCTTTATGAGCAATCCCAATCTGGAAATCCTGGAGCTGGTGGCGCATGCGCTGGGGCCGGTGTGTGACGAGGTGGTGTTTGTGGGCGGTTGCGCTGCGGGCCTGCTGCTCACCCAAGCCCGGCCAGACCGTATTCGGGCGACGGAAGATGTGGACATCGTGGCGCAGGCGCTCACCGTGCACGATTACCACGCGGTGGAAGAGCGCGTGCGGGCGCAGGGCTTCAGCAACGACATGCGGCCAGAAGCGCCGATTTGCCGCTGGGTCTACAAAAACGTAACGCTGGACGTGATGCCCACGGTGAAAGAGATCCTGGGTTTTGCGAACCGCTGGTATCCGCTGGCCATAGAGACCGCGCAAACCGTGTTGCTGCCTTCTGGCCTGCAGATCAAGCTGATTGCAGCGCCGATGTTCATTGCCACGAAGCTGGAAGCGTTCAACGACCGTGGCCGCGATGCCAATGGCGAACCCGACTTCTTGGGCAGCCACGACATGGAAGACATCGTGGCCGTGACCGACCGGCGCCCTGAGCTGTTGAGCGAGTGCGAAGCCATGCCCGCCGAGCTTCGCGCTTACCTGGCGAGCGCATTTTCCGGGCTGTTGGCCAATGCCGACTTTTTGACAACGCTGGCCGGGCACTTGCCTGGCGATGCGGCCAGCCAGAGCCGCTTGCCCAATCTCACCGATACCCTGCGCGCCTTCACGCGCCTTTGATCCCTGAACACCTCATGAACACCAACACCCATTTCCTCGTCCAGAAGCACTGGGATTGGTGCAACGGATGCACGACGATCGCATGAGCGATGGCGACTGTTTGGAGCCGCGGACCGGCTTGCGCAGTTGATGTTGGTCGGGGGCGATCTGGGGTCTCGGCTACCGAGGCGACTTGATTCGCTTGAGCGTCATTTCCACAGGGATCAGGCCGCTGATTTGGCGGAGTTGGCCGCCGCCGCAAGCACCCGCAAGTCCGGCTTGTAGATCTTGCCCACATTGGTCATGGGCATGGTCTCCAGAATCGTCAGGCGCTTGGGCCGGGCAGGTGGCTCGTCCACGCCGGCACACACAAATGCCAGCAACTCTTCTTCGGTGGCGGTGGCGCCGGGAATGAGTGTGGCGAAGACCACGGGCAGTTCACCGGCGTAAGCGTCGGGCGCGCCGACCGCTGCGCAGAGCTGCACGGCGGGGTGGGCGGCCAGGGCGTCTTCGATGACTTTGGGGTCGATGTTGTGGCCGCTGCGGATGATGAGGTCTTTGGAGCGACCGCTCAGATGCAGGCGCTCTTGCTCGTCGATGAAGCCCAGGTCACCGGTGGCGAGCCAGCCATCGTGGGTAAACGCCTTGGTGTTGTCGTGTGCGTCCAGAAAACCGGAGAACAGGTTGGGGCTCTTGAACAGCACCATGCCGGCCTCGCCCGGTGCACATTCGCGGTCGCTGGCACCGCCTTGTTCGTCCAGCGCCACGATGCGCCACTGGGTGTAGGGCAGGCGGATGCCCACGCAACCGGGTGGGGCGCTCATGCCGGGGGGGGTGATGGTGGAGATGCCGGCCATTTCGGTCATGCCCAGGCTTTCGTGCACCTGAATGCCGAGCAATTTCTTCAAACGCGCGGCCAGGTCGGCAGGCATGGGTGCGGCGCCAGTGCGTCCATAGCGCAGTGAGCTGGTGTCGGCGTCGCCCACGGGCACATTGGCGAGCGCGGACAACACGGTGGGCACGCCCGAGAGCACGCTGACTTTGTGCGTTTCCACGAGCTTCCAGAAGTTGGCGATCACCGCCTTGTTGCGGAACAGCGCATTGGTGGGGATCACGGTTTCTGCGCCGGCGCTCAGCGAGGTGAGAGCGCCAGGCAACACGCCGGCGACGTGGAACAAGGGGTAGCCGTTGATCGCCACGTCGTCCACCCGCACGCCTTGCAGCTGCACGCAGGCCCATGCAGTGAACACCTGGGCACCGTGGCTGTGGCGCGCGAGCTTGGGCGCGCCTGTGGTGCCGCCGGTGTGGAAGTAGGCGGCGATGTCGGTGGGCGCGATGAGGCGGCCGCTGACCAGGTGATCGTCGGGCTCGGCGGCGATGAGCGTTTGGAAGGCTGCATTGCCATCGGTCAACGCTGGCGCTGAAGCTTCACCGTGCGGCGCCACGCGAAGCACAGTTTGCAGGCTGGGGACCTGGTGGCGTATGCGCTGGGCCTTGGCCCACAGGCCAGCTTCGCCTTCGCTGGCTTCGTCACCCCAGGCGATGAGCACACGGGCTTTGGCGGCATTCATCAGGGCGGTCAGCTTTTCGTCGCTGAGCAGCGGATTGAGCGGTTGCACGATGCCCGCAGCCGCGCCGCCCCAAAGGGCCAGGTGGTATTCAAGACAGCCGGGCAGCAACACGGCCACGGCGTCACCAGCCTGCAAGCCGAGGCGGTGCAAGGCGTTGGCGGTTTGGTGCACACCCTGCAGCAGCTGGGCGTACGACCAACGCACTGCCGGTGCGTCAGGCTCGGCTGTCGGCAGGAAGGTGAAGGCCGTTTTGGCGCCGAATGCCGCTGCGCTGTTGCGGATCAGCTCGTAGGTGCTGCGCGGTTGAATGCGCTGCGCCAGGGGCATTTGCTCCAGCGCCCGCACGTCGGTGGCGTTGCGCACTGGCTGCACCGGCGCAAACGGTTCGGCAAGGGTCTCAGCCAAGGGCTGGCTGCTGTTGGGCTGGGCGGTCATGCGCATTCCTTGTGGGCAAAGAACGCATTGTCGAGGCCGTTGCCGGTCCCAGTCAGTCACCAGCGCGCAAGGCGCACCCTTTGAAGGGCTTGCAATGAGCCGCTCAGCGGCGTGCTGCACCTGGTTGCATGCGGGCTTTTGCGCGGTGACCGGCGTTGACCAAACGCGGCATGGCGCTGTTCCAGTAGCGAAGGCGGGTCACGAGAGCAAACAGGGTGTACATCAGGAAAGTTCACCGGAAGCCGGTGCAAAGTGGAGAAGACTCAAGATTAAGGGTTAACCCTAGGTTCTCAAACAACCGCAGGGCGGAAAGGCATGCAGTTGTTGCATACCGCTATGCGAGGCCGCTTGACCGCGGGTCGTAACCGTCCGCAAACGCCCCACCAGCGCGGGTTTTGGGCAAGGGCCAAAAAAAAGGGGGAGCCAGTGGCTCCCCTTTTCAGTGCGCACCGGAGCGCAATAAAGCAACAGTTACATCGAATCGATGAAGCTGCGCAGCTTGTCCGAGCGGCTGGGGTGCTTGAGTTTGCGCACGGCCTTGCTCTCGATCTGGCGAATGCGTTCGCGGGTCACGTCGAACTGTTTGCCCACTTCTTCCAGCGTGTGGTCGGTGGACATCTCGATACCGAAGCGCATGCGCAACACTTTGGCTTCGCGCGGCGTGAGGCTGTCGAGGATCTCTTTAACCACGTCGCGCAGACCGGCCTGCATGGCAGCTTCGATAGGCGCTGTGTTGGCCGAGTCTTCGATGAAATCGCCCAGGTGCGAATCGTCGTCGTCGCCGATGGGGGTTTCCATCGAGATCGGCTCTTTCGCGATCTTCATGATCTTGCGGATCTTTTCCTCAGGCATCTCCATCTTTTCAGCCAGGATGGACGCATCGGGTTCGAAGCCGTGTTCCTGCAAGTGCTGGCGGCTGATGCGGTTCATCTTGTTGATGGTCTCGATCATGTGCACCGGGATGCGAATGGTGCGCGCCTGGTCGGCGATCGAGCGGGTGATGGCCTGACGGATCCACCAGGTGGCGTAGGTCGAGAACTTGTAGCCACGGCGGTATTCGAACTTGTCGACCGCCTTCATCAGACCGATGTTGCCTTCCTGGATCAGGTCAAGGAACTGCAGGCCACGGTTGGTGTACTTCTTGGCGATCGAGATCACCAGACGCAGGTTGGCCTCGATCATCTCTTTCTTCGCATCACGCGAGGTGGATTCACCCGAGTTCATGCGCTTGTGGATGTCTTTCAGGTGCGCGATCGGCACCACCACACTGTTCTGGATATCCAGCAGACCTTGTTGCAATTCCTGCACAGGCGGGATGTTGCGTTCCATGATCACGCTCCAGGGCTTGCCCGAAGCGGCCTGCTTCACCACCCACTGCTGGTTGAGCAGGTTGGCGGGAAAGTCGGCAATGAATTTTTCCTGGGGCATGCCGCACTTGTCGACAATGATGCGGCGCATTTCGCGCTCTTTCTTGCGCACATCGTCGACCTGGCTGCGCATGGTGCCGCAGAGCTTCTCGATCGATTTCGCGGTGAAGCGAATGCTCATCAGCTTTTCAGTAATCGCCTGCTGGGTCTTGACGTAGGTGGGCGTGCCGTAACCTTCTTTGTCGTAGGTCTTGTGCAGCTTCTCAAACAGGTTGCGCATGGTGTCGAAACGCTCCAGCGCTTCGCGCTTGAGTTCTTCGAGCTTGCGGGTCAGCGCCTTGGAGCCGCCTTTGCCGTCGTCGTCGTCTTCTTCGTCGTATTCGTCGAAGTCTTCTTCTGCCACGTAGTCATCGGCTGCGTTGGCATCGGCAAAACCGTCCACCACGGTGGAGATGACGATCTTGCCTTCGCGGATGTCTTCGGACAACAACAGGATCTCGGCGATGGTGGCGGGGCTTTCGCTGATCGCGGCCATCATGTCGTGCAAGCCGCCTTCGATGCGCTTGGCGATTTCGATTTCGCCTTCACGCGTGAGCAGCTCCACGGTGCCCATTTCGCGCATGTACATGCGCACAGGGTCGGTGGTGCGGCCGAATTCGCTGTCCACGGTGGACAGGGCGGCTTCAGCGGCTTCTTCGGCTTCTTCTTCGCTGGAGCCGGACGGCGCGTTGTCTGTGATGATCAGCGCTTCGGCATCGGGCGTTTGTTCGTAAACGGCCACGCCCATGTCGTTCAACATGGCGACCACAACTTCCAGCGTCTCGGCGTCGACCAGCTTGTCGGGGAGGTGGTCGTTGATTTCGCCGTGGGTCAGGTAGCCGCGGGTCTTGCCCAGCTTGATCAGGGCCTTGATGTGCTCGCGGCGGGATTTGGCTTCTTCTTCAGACAGGACGGTTTCGTCCAGGCCGAATTCTTTCATCAGCGCGCGCTCTTTGGCCTTGCTGATTTTCATGCGCAAAGGCTTGACCTTTTCCACCACTTCGGTGGTGTCGGTGCTGGCTTCTTCCGGCTCACCTTGCAGGTCGTCTTCGATGTCGGACATGTCGGTGTCGTCATCGTCGCTGCGGCTCTTGCTTTTGGCGCCAGCTTTGGCCTTGGGGCCACGTTTGGCAGCGGGCTTGTCACCGGCGGCTTTGGCAGGACGGCCTGCTTTTTTCTTGGGCTCGACCGTGGTGTCCACGGTATCGAGCTCTTCGGCGGCAGCGGCTTTGCTGCGGGTAGCGGTTTTGGCAGGGATCTTGGCAGTCACAGAGGGAACTTTCTTAGGCGGCGCCTTGGGCACAGCTGCGCTGTTTTTGGCCTTGGCGGCGACTTTGGTGCTGGACACGGCAGGCGTACTGGACTTCTTCGCAGGCATGAGGACCTCAAAAAAAATGAACAGGAAAATAGAACCGGCAGAACGCACAAAAATCGCCGGAGACCAGCTGTCAGCAGCTGAACCGGAGGTTCTTGTAGGGCACTACGCCTGCCTCTCACCGGAAAAGACAAGCCTGCAAGCTGTTGGGGCGATCATTTGGTGTGCAGTCCTTGCGGAGTTCCGTCAGGACCCATGGGGTCGCTGAGGTGGCCGGGGAATTGTCCCGTGTTGCCCCTTTTGGGGCAGGCCTTTGCCGGAGGTGCTGCTGTCGCGCTTGCGGTGCAAAACCTTGGATTATACCGGCGTGCCACCAATTTTGTGTTCCAGGGCCTTGCGCTGCGCCTGGAGCTCCCGGTAACGCTGCAGCTGGCTGGGGTCCTGGGCGGCCAGGGCGATGGCTTCGCTTTCCTGCGCCTTGAGGCGTTCGATGCGCAGGCGGGTCATCACTTCACGGATTTCGTCGGTTTCTTCTTCGCCCTCGGTATCACCCACCAGCTGCTCGGCTTGTGCACAAGCAAAAGCCTCATGCGGGTGTCCGCGCAAGCCTTCGCGCATTGCTGCCCAAGGCTGTGGGCCATGGTCGTGCATCTGGGCTTCCAGCCAGCCGAACAGGTCGCCCGGTGGCCCGGGCAGCTGCGCCAGCATGGCGTGGTCGTCGGCGGAGAGGGTTTCCCAGACCGAGGCATGGGTCAAGAGCAGGCCGACCGCTCGGTCGGCCCGGCTGCCGCCGGCCTTGCGTTGACCCAGCATGCGCGGCGGGGGTGGGTCTTTGCGCCATTTACCCGTGTAGGGCTTGCCGCCGAAAGCGCCTTTGTCAAAGCGTTTGCGGGGGGCGGACGCGCCGTAACCCCCAGCAGCGCCTGCCGGGTCTGAGTAGGTTTCAGGCGGATAGGCCCCGGGTGCGGTGGTGGGGTGCTCGTAAAAACTCGCCGCCGGGCCTTGCGGAGCGGACACGGGTGAGAGGGTTTCCGGAGGGGGTGCCGCGCGCCTGCGCGGCCCATCGCCAGCCTTTTGCCAGATCTGCAGCAGGTCGTCGCTGGCCAGCCCGCTGACCTGGGCCAGTTCGCCGATCAGCTGCCGTTTCAGGGCGCCATCGGGCAGGGCGCTCCACAGCGGGCGGGCCTGGGAGGCCATGCGGGCACGACCCTCAGCGGTGGTGAGGTCGCAGTCGGCGCCGGCCGCATCCACCAGAAACCGCGACAGCGGCACAGCTTCTTTCACGGCCTGGGCAAAGGCTTCGCTGCCGTTGGCCCGGATGAAGCTGTCGGGGTCGTGCTCCGCCGGCAGAAACAGGAATTTCACGCTGCGTGTATCGGTCGCCAGGGGCAGGGCGGCGTCCAGCGCCTTGCGCGCGGCTCGCCGGCCGGCGCCGTCGCCGTCGAAGCTGAACACGACCGAATCGGTGAAACGGAAGAGTTTTTGCACGTGGTCGGGTGTGCACGCAGTGCCCAGCGTGGCCACGGCATTGGCAAACCCCAGCTGCGCCAAGGCCACCACGTCCATGTAGCCCTCGGTGACCAGCGCGTATCCGGTCACACGGATGGGGGTGCGGGCCTCAAACAGGCCGTACAGCTCACGCCCTTTGCTGAACACCGGCGTTTCCGGCGAGTTGAGGTATTTCGGCTCCCCTTTGTCGAGCACGCGCCCGCCAAAGCCGATGCATTCACCTTTGACGTTGCGGATGGGGAACATGATGCGGTCGCGGAAGCGGTCGTAGCGCTTGGCTTCGCCATCGACGCCGATTTCGTCGGCATGTTCGATCACCAAGCCCGACTCCACCAGCAACGGATCAGCATAGTTGGCAAAAATACCCGCCAGGCCACGCCAGCCCTCCGGGGCGTAGCCCAGCCCAAAGGTTTTGGCGATCTCCCCGGAGAGGCCCCGGCCTTTCAAATAGTCCACCGCGCGAGGCGTCACCTTGAGCTGCTGGATATAGGCGTGGGCGGCCTTGTCGAGCACGCTGTTGAGCGTGGCCTGTTTCTGGCGCTGCTGGGCCGCTCGCTCGCGGTCTTGAGGCGAGGCGTCGTCTTCCGGGATTTGCAAGCCGGTTTGCTGGGCCAGGTCTTTGACGGCTTCGATGAAGCTCATGCCAGCGTGCTCCATCAGAAAACCGATGGCATTCCCGTTGGCGCCGCAGCCGAAGCAGTGGTAGAACTGTTTGGTCGGGCTGACGCTGAACGAGGGTGACTTTTCCCCATGGAAAGGGCACAGTCCCATGAGGTTGGCGCCGCCCTTTTTGAGTTGCACATAGCGTCCCACCACGTCGACAACGTC
Source organism: Hydrogenophaga sp. PAMC20947 (assembly GCF_004795855.1). Classification (NCBI taxonomy): domain Bacteria; kingdom Pseudomonadati; phylum Pseudomonadota; class Betaproteobacteria; order Burkholderiales; family Comamonadaceae; genus Hydrogenophaga; species Hydrogenophaga sp. PAMC20947. Next base: position 1,940,148 of record NZ_CP039252.1, on the reverse strand, counting down.
GACTCGGTTGAGCAGTTCTTGGATAAATGTTTGGGGGATCGCCACAGGGGTATTCTCTCGCACCGCCAGCCCACAACCGGAGATAGAGACATGCCCAGTATCTTTGACCAGGATTTGCCCCGCACAGAGGCGAATTTTGCCCCGATTTCGCCGGTGTCGTTCATCGAGCGCACCGCCGAGGTCTATCCGGATCGGCTGGCGATCGTGCACGGCGACCTGCGCCAGACCTGGGGCCAGACCTATGCCCGAAGCCGCCGGCTCGCCAGTGCCTTGCAACGCGCGGGCATGGGCAAGAACGACACGGTGGCGGTGATGTTGCCCAACACACCACCCATGGTCGAGGCGCATTTTGGCGTGCCTATGGCCGGCGCGGTGCTCAATGCGCTCAACACCCGGCTCGATGCCGAAACCATCGCGTTCATGCTGGACCACGGCGAAGCCAAGGTTTTGATCGTGGACCCGGAGTTCGCGCCCACGGTGGCCAAGGCGCTGACTTTGCGAAAAAGCGCAGCGCCGTTGCTGGTGATCGATGTGGAGGACCCGGTCTTTACCGGCCTGGTGCAGCGCGTCGGCAGCGCTACCTACGAGACCTTTTTGGCGAATGGTGATCCGGCATTTGCCTGGCAGTTGCCCTCCGACGAGTGGGACGCGATCGCGCTGAACTACACCAGTGGCACCACTGGCAACCCCAAGGGCGTGGTCTACCACCACCGGGGCGCGGCCATGAACGCGATCAGCAATGTGCTGGAGTGGGACATGCCCAAACACGCGGTCTACCTGTGGACCCTGCCCATGTTCCATTGCAACGGCTGGTGTTTCCCCTGGACGGTGGCGGCGAGGGCGGGGGTGAATGTGTGCCTGCGCAAGGTGGAGGCACAGGCGGTTTTTGACGCCATGCGAAACCACGGTGTCACGCACTACTGCGGCGCACCCATCGTGCACGGGATGCTGGTCAACAGCCCTTCCGAAATGAAAGTGGGTATTGCGCCGGGTGTGAAGGCCATGGTGGCGGGCGCCGCGCCGCCGGCCTCGATGATCGAGGGCATGGAGCAAATGGGGTTTGACCTGACCCATGTCTATGGGCTGACCGAGGTGTACGGCCCGGCCACGGTGTGTGCCAAACATGAAAGCTGGGATGCGCTGGACATCGGCGAGCGCGCGCGCCTGAACGCTCGCCAGGGTGTGCGCTACCACCTGGAGCGCGATGTGCGCGTGCTCGACCCCGATACCCTGTTGCCCGTTCCCCAGGACGGTGAAACCATGGGCGAGATCATGTTCAAGGGCAACATCGCCATGAAGGGCTACCTGAAAAACCCCAAGGCCACACAAGAGGCCTTTGCCGGCGGCTGGTTTCACAGCGGCGACCTGGCGGTTCAGTACCCCGACGGTTACTTCAAGATCAAAGACCGCAGCAAGGACATCATCATTTCCGGTGGGGAAAACATTTCATCGATCGAAGTCGAGGACGTGTTGTACCGCCACCCGGCGGTGCTCGTCGCTGCGGTGGTGGCGCGGGCCGATCCGAAATGGGGTGAGACGCCATGTGCGTACGTCGAGCTCAAGCAGGGCGCCGATGTGACGCCCGAAGACATCGTGGCGCATTGCAAGCTGCACCTGGCCGGTTTCAAGGTGCCGCGCACGGTGGTGTTCGGTGAATTGCCCAAAACCAGCACCGGAAAAATTCAGAAGTTCGAGCTGCGCAAGTTGGCCGGTTCTGCGAAGGCTATCGATATCTGACGCCGCGCAGGCTACTGGCCTCAGACCAAGGGGCGCTGCGGAGGGCGACCGTCGCCGTAGAGGTCGGCCATCCGCTCCAGCGCCATGACGTCGCGCAAGTAGAGGCGCCCGTTTTCTATGCGGTGCAGTCCGAGCTGCTCCAGCTTGCGCAAGGTTTTGTTGGTGTGCACCAGTGACAGCCCCAGGCTGTCGGCGATGTGCTGCTGCGTGAGTGGGAACGGCACGCCATCTTCGGTGGTGTTGTCCGTCTGGATAGCGGCCATTCGCTTGTACAGTTGAATCAGCAGGGTTGCGATGCGCTCCTGTGCGTTTCGCCTGCCCACCGACAACAGGTTGTCGTCCACCAGTGACTCTTCGTGCGCCGTCAGCCAGGTGACGTTGAAGCCCATTGATGGCGATTGCCGGTGCAGGGTCCACAAGGCGTCGCGCTGGAACACGCAAAAGACCGCATCGGTCAGGGTGGTCACGCCATGGGCGGCCGCATCCGCCATTTTTTGCTGCACCCCAATGAAATCGCCTGGCAACAGGAACGAGAGGATCTGTCGCCGGCCGTCGCTCAATGTCTTGAAACGGAAGGCCCAGCCGCTCAGCAGGGTGAAGAGCCGTGCATTGGTTTGGCCCTCGTGGATGAGCACTTCGTCGGTCCGCAGGGACAATTCGCTCTTTTTCATGGACTGGATCAGCGCCAGCTCTTCGCTTGAATGGTCCAGAAATAGAGGTAAAGAGCGCAACGGGCAATCGGTGCAAGACAGCGGTGGCATGGGTGGCTTTCAGATGTTGTGTCAAAAGACACATGCCTACCAGGAGGCCGGTTATATATTCTCGCCGACAACCATGAAACAGCCCTTGGAGCGGGCAGCGATGACGCCTAGATCCGACGAGTCAAAAAATTCCCCCTGCGATCAGCACCTGGAAATGGGGGACTGGGACGTCATGTTCTGTGCTGTGCTGGCACGCTTGGGTTCTGCCGCCGAGTCGATGGACTTGAATTCGCCGCAGCGGAACTGCTTGCCAGAATGCCTGGAGTCATTGCAAATGTTGAGGCAATCGGCCTTGCAACATTGGGACCACTCAGGCCGCGCCGGCTCTCTGAGGGACTTGGGCGTGTTGGCACCCGCAGAGCCGAAAGTGCAAACCAGCGACAGCGATGGTCAAGGAGAACAACACTGAGGCATTCGCCCTCCGGGGGGGGCGTGTTCCCTCAAGCAACGAAGCAGCGTCAGCTTGACCCAACTGAAGTTTTGAGCCATTGCAACGCGACTGGCCGGTGGCCGCAAGCACCGGTTGCACTCAGTGCCGGCTGCGTTCCAGAAACCGCTGCGTGCGTTCTTCTTTCGGGTGGGCAAACAGCGCTTTCGCCTCGCCTTGTTCGACGATCACCCCCTGGTCGATGAACACCACCCGGTCGGCCACGTCTCGGGCGAACTGCATTTCGTGGGTCACAATGACCATGGTGCGTTTCTCTTCAGCCAGGGCCTGTATGGTGGACAACACCTCGCCCACCAGCTCGGGGTCCAGCGCAGACGTGGGTTCGTCGAACAGAATCACCTCGGGCTCCATTGCCAGCGCACGGGCGATGGCCACGCGCTGCTGTTGCCCGCCGGACAAGCGGCGCGGATAAGCACCTTCCTTGCCCGCCAGGCCCACCTTGGCCAGCAGCTTGCGGCCCAGTTCGTGCGCCGCCTCTGGCGCCATCTTCTTGACCACAATGGGGCCTTCGATCACGTTTTCCAGCGCCGTGCGGTGCGGGAACAGGTTGAAGTTCTGGAACACAAAACCCACGTGCTGGCGCAACTGGCGGATCAGGCCCTTCTGCTGGCTCAGTGGCCGGTCACTGTCGATCTGGATGTTGCCCACGATGATGCGGCCGCTGGACGGTTCTTCCAGAAAATTCAGGCACCGCAGCAGGGTGGTTTTCCCGGATCCGCTGGGACCGATGATGGCGACCACTTCGCCCTTTTCGACACGCAGATCGATGCCTTTGAGCACGGGGTTGCCCTTGAATTCCTTGGTCAGCTTTTCAACGGTGATCATGTGTCAGTTCGCCAGGTCATGCTGGTTGACCCTGGCTTCCAGGCGGTTCTGGAAATGGGACAGGATGGTGGAAAGCACCCAGTACATGAGTGCGACCGTCAGGTACATCGAGAAGATCTCGAAGGTCCGGGATGAAATCAACTGCGCCTGCCGGAACAATTCGGGTACCTGGATGGTGGCGGCCTGGGCCGTGTCTTTGACCAGTGAAATGAAGCTGTTGCCCAACGGGGGCAGGGCGGTGCGTGCGGCTTGCGGCAGGATCGCCCGGCGCATGATCTGTGCACGGGTCATGCCAATGCTCGCGCCTGCTTCCCATTGCCCCTTGTCGACCGCGGCGATGGCCGAGCGGAGGATTTCGCAGGCATAGGCGCCCATGTTCAACGACAAGCCAATGAGGGCGGCCGGCACCGGGTCCAGTTGCACGCCGACCTGGGGCAGGCCGTAGTAGATGACAAACAACTGCACCAGCAGGGGTGTGCCGCGGAAGAAGGACACGTAGACCCGTGCGATCCCGCTCAAAGCCTTTGACGCAGAAAGACGCATCAGGGCCAGGCCAAAGCCCAGCAACAGGCCGAACACCATGCTCCCCAGACTCAAGGGGATGGTGTACATCATCCCCTTGAGCAGGAAAGGCAGGGATTCCCAGAGCAGCTGGGAAAACGATTCACTCATTGCGTGACGTCAGCCTGGAAGTACTTTTTCGACAGCGCTGCGAGGGTGCCATCGGCACGCATTTTTTCGATGGCTTTGTTGATTGCCGACAGCAGTTCCGGCTCGCCCTTGCGCAAGGCGACGCCTGCCTCCAGGCGGGAGAACGCTGGGCCAGAGACGGCCAGCGTGCCTTTGGTTTTGGTGACCAGCTCCAGCGCGGCCAGGCGGTCAACCAGAATGGCGTCGAGGCGGCCCACGAGCAGGTCCTGGATCTTGGTCGGGTCGTCGTCGTAGGTTTTGACGGTGGCCCCTGGCACGTTGGCCTTGAGCCATTGTTCGTAGTTGGTGCCCAGGCCGACGCCCACTTTGTGGTCGCTCAGATCCTTGGCGGCCTTGAAGCGGTCGGCGTCCTTTTTCTTCACCAGCGCTTGAATGCCCGAGACGGTGTAAGGCGTGGAGAAGTCGTATTTGTTCCTGCGCTCGTCCGAAATCGTGACCTGGTTGATCACGACGTCCAGTCGCTTGGATTCCAGTGCCGCAAGAATACCGGCCCATGGCGTGGCTTGCAGCTGAACCTTCACGCCCAGCGCCTTGGCCAGGGCCTCAGAGAATTCGACTTCGAACCCGGCCAGTTTCCCGTCTGCGCCGACGAAGCTGAAGGGTGGGTAAGTGCCTTCCAGACCGACTTTGAGGGTGCCGTTCTTCTGGATGGTGCTGAGTTGCTCGCCAGCCATGGCTTGGCCGAGCAGGCCGGCGCTGAGCGTGAAGCCGAGGGCAGACAACAGCAGGGTGCGTCGGAAGGTGGAGATTTTCATGGTGTATTCCAGGTTCTGAGCGGTGACCATTTCGAGGCATGCCCAGAAACGCAACGCGGTTGTGGATTTTATCGGTCCAGCAATGGACTTGCAGGCACATGGATATCGTGATTCAGGGCCGGCTTCTTAAGCAGTGCCGGTTGGCGCCGCAATCGGCATCTGTGTGGGTGCTCCGCAGCCCGCGCCGGTTTTTAAGGGGCGGTGGTCAGCGTTTGCAAGGCTTCCAGCACACGGGTACCGGGGCTGCCCGGTGGGAGGGCGGAGGCCGTCCAGGCGCGCAGGGGGGTGGTGCGCTTGAGCTGGGGGCGAAACGGCGCGACCAGCCGCCCACTGTCCAGCCAAGGCTGCACCAGGCAAGCGTGTGCCACGAGCACGGCAGAGCCCGCCAGGGCCTCGTCCAGCGCCAGTGCGTAGAGTGAAAAAACCGGTCCACGCGTCTGGATTTTTTGGGCGGGGTGGCGACCCGTTTTTCGGGCGTTCTCCAGCCAGTCCATCCAGTCGTTGGCCCAGACCGCGTCGGTCAGGCAGGGCACATCATTCAAGTCACTCAGTCGCTTGAGGCGGGGCGACAGGGACGGGGCACACACCGGGAAAATGACGTCTTCGCAAAGAACGGTGCCTGCCTTGCCTTCGCTGAAAAACAGGTTCAGGTCATAGGGGCTGCGTTTGAGGTCGGTGGGGCGCTCCAGCGCTGTGACGGAAATGGTGATGTCGGGCAGCTTTTCACGTAGCCACGGCAGCCGCGGCAGCAACCACAGCTGGGCAATGGCTGGCAGCGTGGCGAGGTGCACTGAATGGGGCTGCGCCTGGGCGCGCATGAACCCCACGGCATGGGCCAGCTGGTCAAAGGCTTCGCTCAGGGGCGCGGCCACGCGTGCCCCCAAGGCCGTGAGGCGCACGCCTTGGGCGTGGCGTTCGAACAGGGTGGCGTCCAGGTGCTGCTCCAAGGACTTGATGTGGGCCGTCACTGCTCCCGGTGTGACGCAGAGTTCCATGGCCGCAGCCTTGAAGCCGCCCAGTCTGGCCGCCGCCTCGAATGCGCGCAGCGCGTTGAGCGGTGGCGATCTGGGCGGGGGTGGAGAAACGGCCATGAATGGGGCTTTCAGATGTGACAGGTCGGCAGGTAGGGCTGCTGATGGAAATAGGGATTTTTGAGAATTCTAGACTTGTATTTTCTGAGCCTGATTTTTTTGAAAATTGAATTGTCCGAAGCAGACGGGCTTCATAGGATGGGTACTTCATCAACCACGCTGGAATGTCGCCATGCCCCACCTGAAGCCCCGCGCCTGGGTCCCGTCAGCCTGTGAAACGTATATGCAGCAGCTTGCCGAGCCGGTTGGGCAGACCAGCAGCGACGGGCTGGACAGCCAGCTCCATGCGCTGATCGATCAGAACCGAGACATCCACGAACGCCAGTGTTTTAACCTCAATCCGGCCACCAACGTGATGAATCCCAAGGCCGAGGCCGTGTTGGCAAGCGGCCTGGGATCGAGGCCTTCGCTGGGGTACCCGGGCGACAAATATGAAACCGGCCTGGAAGCCATCGAAACGATCGAGGTCCTGGCTGCTGAGCTGGCCGCCGAGTTGTTTGATGCGAGTTATGCCGAAGTGCGCGTGGGCTCAGGCGCCCTGGCCAACCTCTACGCCTTCATGGCGCTGGCTCAGCCGGGCGATGCCATCGTGGCACCGCCGGCTTCGATCGGCGGGCACGTGACCCACCACAAAGATGGTTGCGCCGGGCTCTACGGCCTGACGACGCACGCGGCACCTGTGCTGACCGATGGTTACACGGTTGACGTGGCAGCGCTCGGGGAACTGGTGAGGGCGGTCAAGCCGCGGGTGATCACGCTGGGGGGCAGCTTGAATCTGTATCCCCACCCGGTGCGTGAGGTGCGGGCATTGGCGGACGAGGTGGGCGCCAAGGTGCTGTTCGATGCCGCGCATCAGTGCGGCATGATCGCCTCGCGCCAGTGGCCCAATCCGCTGGATGAAGGGGCACACTTGATGACGATGAGCACCTACAAGAGCCTGGGCGGCCCCGCCGGTGGCCTGATCGTGACGCGTGACGCTGCGATTGCCGAGCGGCTGGACGCCATTGCCTACCCTGGGCTGACCGCCAACTTCGACGCGGGCAAGACCGCGGCGCTGGCGTTGTCCTTGCTGGACTGGCGTGAGCACGGCGCCGCTTACGGACAGGCCATGGTGGACACGGCACGCGCGCTGGCTCAGGCCTTGCAAGACAACGGCCTCAAGGTGTTCTCGGGCGCGCGAGGGCACACTTTGTCGCACCAGTTTGCGCTCGAAGCGGCCCCGCTGGGGGGTGGCCAGCTGGCTTCCAGGCGTTTGCGGCAGGCCGGTTTTCTGGCCTGTGGCATCGGTCTGCCGATCGCGCCAGTGACCGGAGATCTGAACGGCTTGCGTTTGGGCACCCCCGAGATCGTGCGCTGGGGCATGACCGCAGCCGATATGCCGCGCCTGGCCGATCTGATCACACAGGCACTGCGCTCAGACGAGCCCCAACGCTTGGCAGAAGTGGTGCGCGCATGGCGTGGCACCTTCAACCGGGTGCACTTTGTGCGGAGCTGAAACACGCGGTGGCGCAAGGCGGGTAGCCGGGTTCAGTCCCCCAGCACCACGCCTTCGCGCCTGGGGTCGGCGCCGCCCAGCCACACGGGCGCGCCGTGCACCTGGCCGCGCGCAATGGCTTGCAGGCCACTGGTCAGTGGTGCTTCACGCACCTCGTGGCCGAGCGCCTTGAGCTTTTCTACCGTTGCCGCAGGGAAACGCTGTTCCTCCAGAGTCAGTGCGCCGCCGAGGCTGCCGAAGTTGGGCAGGTCGATCGCAGCTTGTGGCAACAGCCCCCATTGCAGAACACCGAGCAGCGTTTTGGCGGTGTAGTGGATGATGAAAGCACCGCCCGGGCTGCCGGCGCTCATGATGAGCTTGCCGCTGGCCTTGTCAAACACCAAGGTAGGCGCCATGGAAGAGCGCGGCCGTTTGCCGGGCTCAACCCGGTTGGCCACCGGTCGGCCCTGGTCGTCGGCTGGTGCAAAGCTGAAGTCGGTGAGCTCGTTGTTGAGCAGAAAACCACCGGGCCGGTCCGGATTGGTGGTGACCATGAGCCGCGAGCCAAAGCCCGACTCGATGGTGGTGGTCATGGCCAGTGCGTTGCCGAAGTCGTCGACGATGCTGATGTGGCTGGTGCCGTATTCCGGTTGATCGGGCATGGGCGCCCAGGCGCTCACGATGCCTTTGGGTGATCCAGCGGTGGCCGTGGGCATGCGCTGGGCCGAGATCAGGCGCGCGCGCTCATCCAGGTAGGCTGGATCGAGCAGGCTGGTCCAGCTGCTGGCGGGCGGGATCACGAAAGCTGGATCGCCCAGGTACAGCGCTCGATCGGCAAAGGCCAGCCGCGAAGCTTCGGTGTAGGCGTGCAGGTAGGCGGGGGTGGGCAAGCCGTCGGCGCCCAGGGGCTCCGCGCCCGCAGGCACACGCGCCAGGGTGCCCAGGATCTGGCCGATGGCAATCGCGCCCGAGCTGGGCGGCGGAAAGCCGCACAGGCTCCATTCACGGGGATTGGAGCCCGCCACCGCAGGGGCCGTGTAGGCATGGCAGATGGCGCTGCGTTCGATGGGCTGGTAGCGGGCCAGGTCATCGAGGGTCAGGCTGCCCGGGTTGCCGGGGTGTTGCTGGACCTTGTTGACAATGGCTTGCGCGACCGGGCCCTTGAGCAAGGCGTTGGGGCCGGCCTGGGCAATGGCCCGCAGCACCACGGCCAGCTCTGGGTTTTTCAGCAGGTGACCCACGGGGTGGGGTTGGCCGTCGGGCTGGTAGAAATAGGCGGCGGCCACCGGATCGGCTTTGAGCGCGGTTTCCTCTTTGAGCGAGGCAAACAGGCGCGGGCTCACGGGGAAACCTTGTTCCGCCAGCCGGATTGCGGGTTCGAACAGGCTGGCCCACTTGAGCTTGCCATGTTGCCGGTGGGCCAGGGCCAGCATGGCGACCGTACCCGGAACGCCCACTGAACGGCCGCCCACCACCGCCTGCATGAAAGGCAGAGGCTTGCCGTTGGCGTCGAGGAACAGGCGCTCGTCGGCTGCGGCGGGTGCGGTTTCACGCCCGTCAAAAGCCTGGACCCGCTTGCCGTCGTGGTGCATCAGGAAGGCGCCTCCGCCGATGCCGCTGGATTGGGGCTCGACCAGGGTGAGCACCATCTGCACCGCCACTGCTGCATCGATCGCGCTGCCGCCCGCTCTCAAGATATCGACACCTGCCTGGGTGGCCAGCGGGTTGGCCGCGGCCACCGCCTGGCGGTTCAAGGTCCATCCGGGCTTGCCGGTGAGTCCGCTGGCAATTTCAGGCTGCACGGGCGCTGGCGCGGCTTGAGGCGCAGGCACCGAACGCTGGGGGAGCGCCGGTGCGGTGCAAGCGGCAAGGGTGAGCGCGCCCAGCAGCAACAGAGGCAGCGCGACACGGGCGATGTTGGGGGAGCGGGGTGTGCGATATGTCATGCTGGAGTCTCGCTAACAATAGGGGTGGGGGTACGCGCTTGCCGTAGATCAAAGGTTTGAGGCACAGTTTGCGTTATTTTGAAGTGTCAAGCTAGGCTTGACATCCTGTCGTTGCCATTTCGAACCTGCCTGAAAGCCTTTGCCGATGACGTTCACGCCACAGAAACTACAACAGCCTCTGGGTCCATTTGGAGTGCCGACCCGGCAGCTGGTCCACACGCTGCCCCAACTCATTGATGCCCAGCTGGCCCAGCACCGCTTGCCCATCGTGGGATTGCGGGATGCACTGGCCCAATTCCGCATCCTGGAAGAGCGCACCCTGGATGAGGTGATGGCCGAAGACCCCGATTTGCTGCGGTCACGCTCCCACGAACTGGTCGACCGCCTGCTGTTGACCGACGATGAGTTGCAGCGGGCGCTGGCACGGGTCGCCGGGGTGGTGGAAGTGGAAGTTTTGGGTTTTGAAGTCGAGCGCCAGGCCTTTCAGACTTTGCCGCTGCGGGCTGCACATGGATTTCATGTGGTGCCTCTGGGCATGGCCAATGAGAATTTTTTTGTGGCGTCGTGCACGCCCACCGATGATGCGTTGCATCGCCAGCTTTGCACACAGACCGGGCACACGGTGCGCCTGGTGTGGGCCAGCCGTGAAGCCATTGAGCGCCGGCTGGAAGTTCAAGACCGGGTCGAACACGCGGGCCATGCCAACGGGTCGGGCCAGATCGCGGACGAGTTGCGGCAGCGCTACCTGCCGCGCCAGCATCTGGGCGCGCAGGATGATCAGACGCTGGTCGACGATCTGGTCATGCAGGCCATGGTGGAAGTCGGCAGCGGTGCCGAAGCCGAGCAGCTGAGTTCGGCCAGTGAATCGGCGGGCATGGTGAGGCTGGTGAACCAGATGATCACTGAAGCACAACACACCCATGTTTCTGATATTCACATCGAAACCAATGCGGGCGATGCCCTCACCGCTATCCGGTTCCGCAAGGACGGAGAGCTGGAACCTTACCTTTGGCTACCCCCCAAATTGCGTGGCCCGCTGGTCTCCCGCATCAAGATCATGGCCCGGCTGGACATCGCAGAACGCCGTCGCCCACAAGACGGAAAGATCGATTTTTCCGAGTTTGGCGGCAAGGCGCTGGAGCTGCGCGTGGCGGTGATGCCGACCCACGACGGTCTGGAAGATGTCGTGTTGCGTTTGCTGGAGTCGGCCAAGCCGCTGCCCCTGAGCCAGCTGGGTTTGCAGCCGCGCGACCAGAAGACCATTGCCGAGTTTTCCCAGCGCACCTTTGGCATGGTGCTGGCCGTGGGGCCCACGGGGTCGGGAAAAACCACCACGCTGCACTCCATGCTGGCCGAGGTCAACACCGCCGAGCACAAGATATGGACGGCCGAAGACCCGATCGAAATCACACAGCCAGGCTTGCGCCAGGTGCAGATGAACCCCAAGATCGGACTCACTTTCGCCAGCGCCATGCGCGGCTTTTTGAGGGCCGATCCCGACATCATCATGATCGGTGAGATCCGCGATGCGGAAACCGCCAAGATCGCCATTGAGGCTTCGTTGACCGGGCACCTGGTGCTGTCCACGTTGCACACCAACAACGCCAGCGAGAGCGTGGTCCGTTTGCTCGACCTGGGCATGGATCCGATGAACTTTGCGGACTCGCTGCTGGGGCTGGTGGCGCAGCGCCTGGTGCGCAAGCTTTGCACCCACTGTGCATCGGAGCGCCCCCTGGACGCCGAGGGCTGGGAAGCCTTGCTGCAAGAGTACCTGGAGGGCAGCGATTTGAGCCGCCCACAAGCTGAGATTCGCTTGCTCGAAGCGGCGGGCGCTGAGTCGCCCGAGCAAGTCCACATCCGCCATGCTGTGGGGTGCCAGCGCTGTGGCGACAAAGGCTACAAGGGACGCATCGGTGTGTACGAGATTCTAGAGAACAGCCGCGCGATCAAGCAACTGATCCAGAGCCGCTCCCGGCCTTCGGAGATCTTTGCTGCGGCTGTGAACGAAGGCATGCGCAGCCTGCGGCACGACGCGCTGGAAAAAGTGGTGCAAGGCCACATCGATCTCAAGCAGGCGCGCAGCGCCTACCGCTGAGCACGGCCCGGCGCCTGCGTCAACAGATGAAAAAAGCCCGGGACTGCCGGGCTTTTTTTCGGGATCAGCGATGTCTCAGCGCGGGGCCAGGCGGATCGCGCCGTCCAGGCGAATCACTTCGCCGTTGAGCATGTCGTTTTCGATGATGTGTTTGGCGAGCTTGGCGTAGTCGTCCGGGGTGCCCAGGCGGCTGGGGAAGGGCACGCTGGCGGCCAGCGCGTCCTGAACATCTTGCGGCATGCCAAAGAGCATGGGGGTGCCAAAAATGCCCGGGGCGATGGTCATGTTGCGGATGCCGTTGCGGGCGAGGTCGCGAGCGATGGGCAGGGTCATGCCCACGATGCCGCCCTTGCTGGCCGCGTAAGCCGCCTGGCCAATCTGGCCGTCGTAGGCCGCAACGCTGGCGGTGGAGATCATCACCCCGCGCTCACCCGTGGCTTCGGGTTCGTTTTTGCACATGGCCTCGGCGGCCAGGCGGATCATGTTGAAGCTGCCCACCAGGTTGACCGTGATGGTTTTGGAAAACACGCCGAGTGAGTGTGCGCCGTTTTTTCCCACGGTCTTTTCTGCCGGAGCGATGCCCGCGCAATTGATCAGACCCATGAGCTTGCCCATGGAAACCGCCTGGGCCACCACGGCCTGGCCATCGGCTTCCTGGCTCACGTCGCATTTCACAAACGCACCGCCGATGGCCTTGGCAACGGCTTCGCCCTTGTCTGCCTGCATGTCGGCGATCACCACTTGGGCGCCGTTGGCAGCGAGCATGCGTGCCGTGCCTTCGCCCAAGCCCGATGCACCACCGGTGACGATGAAAACCTTGCCTTGAATGTCCATGGGATGCTCCTGTGGGAAGTATTGACGTTTACGTAAACGTCAATTATCCCTCAAAGCTCAAATGGGTCAAGTCGCCGGCAGTTCCAGAACCACTTCGGTGCCCATACCGGGGGCACTGGAGACCTCAAGTTGCCCGCCGTGCAGCTCGGTGATGCGCTTGACGATGGCCAGGCCCAGTCCTTTGCCGCCTTCGCCGGTGGCCGGCGCCACGTGGTTGCGGCTTTGGTAGAACCGGTCAAAGAGGTGGGGTAGGTCTTGCGGGTGAATGCCAGGCCCCTGGTCGCGCACAGTGATGCGGGCTTTGGGCCCTTGCTGGCCGCCTTCGTGGCGCATGGCGCTCAAGGTGAGCACGCTGCCTGGCGGGCTGAATTTGAGGGCGTTGTCCACCAGGTTGGCCACAGCTCGCTCGATCAGTTGCACGTCCACCGCGGCGAGGGGGGCTGGCTGGTCGGGGTTGTCCAGCACCTCCAGCCTCACGCCGCCTTGTCGTGCGCGCTCGGTGAACCGCATGGACACATCGTCCAGCAGCTCGGTCAGGTTCAGGCGCTCGGTCTTGAGCTGGAACGCGGGCTCGTCCAACCGGGCCAGATCGCCCAGGCTGCGGACAAGCTGCGCCGCATTGCGGGTGTTTCGAAGCGCCACCGCGAGCAAATCCCGATCGGCCTGGCGAGCGGCATCGTCTTGCCAGTGGTGGTCCAGCGTTTCCAGGCAGGTGGTGGTCGCGGTGAGCGGGGATTGCAGATCGTGTGAGAGGTTGCTGACACCTTCGCGGCGGAAGTGGTCAAGCCGGTGCATCGTGGACCACTGTTCACGCAGGGTTTGCAGCATGGCGCCCATGCCGCGGGCCAACTGGCCAAATTCGTCCGGGTTGTGGGTGTCGGGGATGGCCCAACGCTTGTCGTTCATCGGACTCTGGGTGGGGTCGGGAGCCAGCAGCCCCTCGTCCCGGATCTGATTGACTGCGCCAGTGAGCCGCTTGAGCGGGCGGGTGATGGACGCAGTGACCCAGGCCGCCAGCAAAGTCGACAGGGCGACCACCGCCAGCATCATGAGCACCACCGGTTGTGAGAGCACGCTGCTCAAGGCTGCCGGGTTGCTCTCGGTCAGATCACGGGCGCGGGTGACGAGGTACAGGTAGCCCTCGGCTTGAGGGGCTGGGGCGATGGACATCGGTCGCAAGGCCCGGGCCGCCACCACCACGCGGATGTCCATGCGCTCGGGGTTGTCGCCCAGTACAAAGGGCATCGGGTCTTCGCTGGCAGCCATCATGACCGGGCCCATGTTGACCTTGAACGCCTGGGCCAGCGGCACTTCGCTGCTGGTGCTCAGCACTTGTCCCTCGGGATCGAGCAGGTAGAGCTGCGTGTCGGGTTCGTAGAGCACCAGGTTGGCCAGAAAATGGCCGAATTCATCGCCGAAGCGTTCGCGCAGGCTCAGCAGATCGGTGTGCTGGGCCGTGACCCGCTTGAGGAAGGCGTCGGCCCGGTAGTAGCTCGATTCGTGCTCGAAGCGCTCATAAGCCAGCACCAGCGCCAGGATCATGCCCAGCGCGGTGAGCAGCCCGGTCAACCCGATGGTGAGCGCCAGCTTGGTCCTGACGTTCATGTCGGGTCCGTCGGGCGTTCACGCATTTTGTAGCCTGCGCCCCGCACGGTCAGGATGAACTCGGGCTTGAGCGGGTCACGCTCCAGCTTGGCGCGCAGCCGGTTGATGTGGGTGGTGACGGTGTGTTCGTAACCGTCGTGGCTGTAGCCCCAGACGGCGCTCAACAGCTGGGCCCGTGAGTAGACGTGGCCGGGGTGCTGGGCGAAATGCATCAAGAGATCAAACTCCAGTGCCGTGAACTCTTGCGGCTTGCCGCCCACCCTCACCAGCCGTTTGATGGGCTGGATTTCCAGCCCGCCGTTGACCAAAGTGCTGTCGGATTCCTGTTCGTTGGCCTGTGCCGCGAGCGCTGCGCGCAGCTGTTCGGCCCGCCGCAGCAGCGCCTTGACCCGGGCTAGGAACTCGGCCAGAGAGAAAGGCTTGGTGAGGTAATCGTCGGCGCCCAGCTCCAGACCCAGTACCCTGTCGAGCTCGGTGGATTTTGCGGTGAGCATGAGGATGGGCGCGGTGTCTCCCCTGGCGCGCAGGGTCTTGCAGACTTCCAGGCCGTCCATGCCCGGCATCATCAGATCCAGCACCAGCAGGTCGCAGGGCGCTTCGGTTTGCAGTGCCAGCGCGCTGAGGCCATCGCGGGTTTCGCTCACCGCATAGCCAGCACCGCGCAGGTTCAGCGCCAGCAGGTCACGGATATCGGTCTGGTCTTCGGCCACCAGAATGCGCTTGGCAGGGTTCATGGGCATTGAGTCTGGCACAGCGGCCAATTCTTACGCCGATGTGATGCAAATGTGATCTTTTGAGAGGGGGCTGTGATCTGGGCTTTCCACAGTAAGGGCATTGACACCCCAAAAGGAGCGCACCATGCACCAGGCCAGGACAGCACCCACCGCAAACAGCATCGCATCGGCCCAGCTGGGCAGTTTGTGCGCCCATGAGGTCATGGGCCACCGGGACTATCTCGTGGCATTTGCCCGGCGCAAACTGCACGACCCCGCCCTGGCCGAAGACGCCGTGCACGACGTGTTTGAAGCGGTGCTGGGTGGCCGGGCGAGTTTTGCGGGTCGCAGTGCTTTGCGCAGCTGGTTGGTGGGTATTCTCAAGAACAAGATTGTGGATCTGATCCGGGACCGCGCGCACTACCAGTCGGTGGACAGTGATGCCGACAGCGAGGGCGATGGCTTTGCGTGTCAAGGGATGGCGTGCCCCGGTGCCCGGCCCGATGAGTGGGCCGAGCAGCGCGAGCGCCTGGCCATCGTGATGGCGCGCATTGCACAACTGCCTGCAGGCCTGCGCGATGTCATGGAACACCGGATATTGGGCGACGAATCGACCGAGGTGGTGTGCGAGCGGCTGGGCATCAGCCAGGACAGTCTGTTTGTGCGGCTGCACCGGGCCCGCAAAAGTCTGGACAGCTGAAGCGTGAGCAGCTGAGACGGTTTTCACGGGTTTGTCACATGCGACCGTTAGGCTGAGGCCCTTGCCTTTTTCAGGTGCACGGAGTTTTCATGATCGACAGTCACGATGAGCTGCTTCACCGCATTCACAACGATTTGATGGACGGCTACGACGAAGAGCTGGAGATGGAAATGGAGGATCGCGATGTCGATGCGCTGGGGCATGGCACGGCGACCGAAACGCTGACACTCCATTCGGAACAGCGACGGGTGTATTTCCGTGAACTGTTCCGCTTGCAGGCCGAGCTCGTGAAATTGCAGGACTGGGTGGTGGCCACCGGGCACAAGGTGGTGATCGTGTTCGAAGGCCGCGATGCAGCCGGCAAGGGCGGTGTGATCAAGCGCATCATGCAGCGCCTGAATCCAAGGGTGTGCCGGGTGGTCGCACTGCCGGCTCCCAGCGACCGCGAGCGCACCCAGTGGTACTTCCAGCGCTATGTGCCGCATTTGCCCGCAGGCGGCGAAATTGTTTTGTTTGACCGCAGCTGGTACAACCGCGCTGGCGTTGAAAAGGTCATGGGCTTTTGTACCGACGAGCAGTACGAAGCCTTTTTCCGCGATGTGCCCGAATTCGAGAAGATGATCGTGCGCTCGGGTATTCAGCTGATCAAGTACTGGTTTTCGATTTCCGACGAAGAGCAGGCGTTGCGCTTTCTCGGGCGCATCCACGATCCGCTCAAGCAGTGGAAGCTCAGCCCCATGGATCTGGAGTCGCGCCGCCGCTGGGAGCTCTACACCAAAGCCAAGGAAGTGATGCTGGAGCGCACCCACATTCCGGAGTCGCCGTGGTGGGTGGTGTCGGCCGATGACAAGAAAAAGGCCCGCCTCAACTGCATCAGCCACCTCTTGGGCCAGATGCACTACTCAGAGATCGAACGGCCCGGCATCACGCTGCCCGACCGCGTGCGACACGAAGGCTATCGCCGCCATGAAGTGCCCGGCCAGATACTCGTCCCCGAGGTGTTTTAGAAGATTCAAGCGCAGGCTGTCACACAGCCATTTCAACGGCCCAGTCGGACGGCGTTGTGCAGGGAGTGAAGAACCAGAAGTGAGAGATGAGGATGAGGGGAATACCCTGGGCCTGCGGTGACGCAGGCCTTTTTTTTGATCGGACGCTTTGCAGTCCAGCATCACGCCTTGAAATAGTGACAGCCCGAGCACGGCAAGTGCAAGGGTTGTTCAGCGAGGCTTTGTGCGAGGCGGGGGAGCCCTTCAAGGGTGCCGCGGGTCCGGCTCCGCCGGCCCGCCAGCACCGCCCCCTTGAGGGGGGGTGACGGCCCGAGCATCGGGCCGGCGCAGGGGGCGTTTACAGGTGCTTCACCAGAGGGAGGGGCGTCCGCCCAGGGTGCCGCGGGTCCGGCTCCGCCGGCCCGCCAGCACCGCCCCCTTGAGGGGGTGACGGCCCGCGCATCGGCAGGAGCAGGGGGCTTTACAGGTGCTTCACTAGAGGGAGGGGCGTCCGCCCAGGGTGCCGCGGGTCCGGCTCCGCCGGCCCGCCAGCACCGCCCCCTTGAGGGGGTGACGGCCCGAGCATCGGGCCGGCGCAGGGGTGGGCTTATTTGTATCCAACACGGTCCAGCATCTGCTGCACCTTGGTCATGTTCTTCGCCACCACACCCAGCGGCACGGTCTCGGCCTTGAAGTTGTCACCACCCATGGCCTTGATGGCCGGGTTGTCGATCTTCACGCCCTTGGCCGCCGCGAACTCGTTGTTGCCGTTGGCAAAATAGTCTTGCGCAAACGGGCTGGCGAGGTATTCCATGAAGGCCACGGCGTTCTCGCGGTGTTTGGCGTGCTTGGCCACAGCTGCGCCAGCGATGTTGACGTGGGTGCCACTGGTGCCCTGGTTGGGGAACACCACGCGCACCTTGTCGACCACCGCCTGATCCTCGGGCTTGGTGGACTTGATCAGGCGGGCCATATAGTAGGTGTTGGTCAGCGCGACGCCGCACTCGCCCGAAGCCACCGCCTTGATCTGATCGGTGTCGCCGCCCTTGGGGGAGCGGGCCATGTTGTTGACCAGGCCCTGCAGCCAGGCCTCGCCTTTGGCGTCACCGAGCCGCTCCACCACGGTCGCAAACAACGAGAGGTTGTAAGGGTGGGAGCCGGAGCGTGTGCAGAGCAGCCCTTTGAGCTTGGGGTCGGCCAGTTGTTCGTAGGTGGCGACATCGGAGGCATTGACGCGCAGCGGGTCGTAGACAATCACGCGGGCGCGGGTTGAAAACCCGGTCCAGGTGATGCCTTCAGCGGTGGGTGTGGCGCGCAGGTTGGCGGGGATGGCGGCGTCCAGCTTGGCCGACTGAATGGGCTGAAACAGGCCCTGACTGTCTGCTGAGGCCATGCGCGCGGCATCGACCAGCAGGATCACATCTGCAGGGGAGCTGCTGCCCTCGGCGCGCAGACGCGCCACAATGCCGGCGTCGTCCGCATCGACCCGGTTGATCTTGATACCGGTGTTCTTGGTGAATGTGTCGTACATCGCCTCGTCGGTCTGGTAATGACGGGCCGAGTAGATGTTCAGGACTTTGTCCTGGGCCTGGGCGGTGGGAATCACAGCAAATGAGGCGGCGGCCGCAAGGGCCAGGGCGAGTGGGCGGGCTAAGGTCATGATGTGCGCTCGGGTGGAGTGGTGTGACTGCAGACGCAGCAATATGTGAAAACTGACTTGGATGCTAACACAAATGCGAATTGTTCGTAATAAGATAAACGGTCGTTTGGGATGCGCTCTCGCACTGGGGGTGCTTCTCTCTGGCTGCTCTATGCTCATGCCAGGGGAATCACCAACCCCGGCAGACGCCGCGCCTGTGGCTCCCGTCAAAACCGAGCTCGCCCACAGGCCCCCTCGGGTGGGTCTGGCGCTGGGCGGGGGCGCGGCCCGTGGTTTTGCGCATGTGGGGGTGATTCAGGTTCTGGAGCAGCACAACATTCGCCCCGATCTGGTGGTGGGAACCTCGGCCGGCAGTCTGGTGGCGGCGATGTATGCGAGCGGTCAGACTGCGGCGGTGCTGGAGCGCGAAGCGCTGGCCATGGACGAGGCCATGCTGACCGACTGGACCATGCCCTTGTTTGGCCGTGGGATGCTGCGCGGTGAGGCGTTGGCGCGGTATGTGCGCCGTGAGGTGAATGGCAAGCTGATCGAGCAGATGCCCCTGCCTCTGGGCATCTTGGCGACCGATCTGGGGAGCGGCGAGGGCGTGCTGTTTCGGCGGGGCGACGCGGCCCAGGCCGTTCGAGCTTCCAGCGCTGTGCCTGGGGTGTTTGTGCCCGTCACCATCGCGGGGCGGGATTATGTCGACGGGGGTCTGGTGGCGCCGGTGCCGGTGAATCAGGCAAGGTCCATGGGCGCCGAGGTGATCATCGCGGTGGACATCTCCAGCGACCCCCAGGGCAACGATGCCAATGGCTGGCTCAAGGTGCTGCTGCAGACCACGGCGATCATGGGTCAAAGCATCAACCGCCAGACCTTGCAGTCTGCCGATGTGATCGTGGTCCGCCCAGCGCTCAATGGGGTTGGCAGCGCCGATTTTGCGTCGCGCCAGCGCAGCATTGACGCGGGCAAGGCGGCCATGCTCGCTGCCTTGCCACGCCTCAAGGCAGAACTGGCCAAAGGGCGAGCGCCCTGAGCCACAAGCGTTGGCGCATAAAAAAAGCCCCCGCTTGTGGCGAGGGCTTAAAGGGGTCCGATGAAATCCAATTTCGAAAAGGACCCGAGGAGACAACCAGAAAAAACGGTCTGATCGCAGCGCCGCCTTTTCAGGGTGCAACGCTGTGGTGCTTGGGTTCCATTGTGCGGACTTTAACCCATGTCAAAGCCCGGAAGAACCGCAGCTTTCCGCGGTAAATCAACGCTTCTTGGCGGCGGCCTTGGTGGCTGTCGCGGCTTGCGACGCCACGGTGTTGAAATTGGTTTCGGCCATTTCGCTGGCTTGCTTGACAGCCTTCTGCACCGATTCCATGGCCGTGTTGGCGGCTGTAACAGCGGTCTTCATCATGGTCACGGCGGACTCGGAGCCGGCGGGTGCGTTCTTGGCAGCGTTGTCCACGACGGCCATGAATTTCTTCTGGGCGTCGCTTGCCTGGGCTTCAGCGGCCTGGGTAAATTCAGCGCTGGTGCCGGAAGCGATGTCGTACAGGTGGCGGCTGTAAGCCGTGGCTTTTTCAGCCAAAGGCTGCATCAGGCTCGCTTGCAGAGCCATCAATTCTTGTGCGTCTTTCGCGCTCAACATGGCCTGGGCGTTGTTGGCGGACTCGCTCATGGCGGCCTTGGTGGCCTGCACGTTGAGTTCCACCAGCTTTTCCACGCCTTCAAAGGCTTTTTGGGTCAGGCCGAAAATGGTTTCGATGTTGGCTTTCTGGGCGGCAACAATTTGTTCAGCGGTCAACATAGTCATACTCCTAAATGGATTTAAAGATGGGATTGGTAGTCGAGGGCTGCTCCCGAACCCGGCGCTGTCTGGACGCACTTGTTATTGTTCGCTTTGCTGCACTGCAACATACTTCAATTATAGGGTTTTCCCGTGACATTGCAACTATTTTTGTTGCGGTGCAGCATTTTTGTTGTTGCGGATTGAAAATCGGGTCAAGGCGCTGGGTTTTCAAGAGGTGGACACAATCCATCACATCTTCTTCACCGGGGTTGTTTGTCTGTGCAAGCTTTCTATGCCGATCACTTTGTCTTGCCCTTGCCGGCGGGCCACCGCTTTCCCATGGCCAAATACGGGCGCCTCAGGGAGCGCCTTCGCGCGGAACTGCCAACGATAGCGCTTGCCCAGGCCGAGGCGGCCAGTGACGGGGAACTGGCGCTGGTGCATACCCCAGCGTACATCGCAGCTATCCAGCAGGGCACATTGACGCCAGCGGCGCAGCGCGAAATCGGCTTTCCCTGGAGCCCCGCCATGGCTGAGCGGGCGCGGCGGTCGGTGGGCGCGACCATTCAGGCGTGCCGGCATGCCATGGCTGGGGCCGGTCTGGCCGCCAACCTCGCGGGCGGGACCCACCATGCGTATGCCGACAAGGGCAGCGGGTTTTGTGTGTTCAACGATGCAGCAGTGGCCGCCAGACTCATGCAGGCGGAACACGCGCGGCGCCACCGGCTGGGTCGCCCGCTGCAGGTGGCCATCGTGGATCTGGATGTGCACCAGGGCAATGGCACGGCGCGTATTTTTGCCAATGACCCCTCGGTGTTCACGCTGTCGCTGCACGGGGCAAAGAACTTTCCCTTCCGCAAGGAACCCAGCGATCTGGATGTGGACTTGCCCGACGGGTGTGATGACGATGGCTACCGTGAGGCCCTGGAGCGTGCGCTCGATGAGCTGACCAGCCGTTTTGACCCCGATCTGATCATTTACCTGGCGGGCGCAGATCCTCACGAGGGGGATCGACTGGGGCGTTTGAAACTCAGCTTTGATGGCATGGAATCGCGCGACCGGCGTGTCCTGGACTGGGCCTGGCAGCGGCGCATTCCGCTGGCATTCACGATGGCGGGAGGCTATGGCATCGACATGGAAACCACGGTACAGGTACAGGTCAACACCTACCAGGTGGCGCTTGCCTATGCGCAACGATGGGCCGCGGCATCTTCCGAGGCGCGTGAACTTGACGGTTCAGCGACAAGGCGCACGCCCGCTCACTGGCAGAATGCCGCGCCATGAGCTCTTTAAACACCAGCCCCCGCCCCCAGGCCCTACCGCGCTCGGCCTACCGCGTGTTTCGCACTATCGGAACACGCTGGATGGACAACGATGTCTATGGCCACGTGAACAATGTTGTCTACTACAGCTGGTTCGATACAGCTGTGAATGCTTATCTGATCGAGCAGGGGGCTCTGGATATTCACCAGGGCCCGGTGATCGGTCTGGTGATCGAAACGCAATGCAATTATTTTGCACCACTGGCCTTCCCGCAGACGGTCGAGGCGGGGCTGCGGGTGGCGCACCTGGGCATGTCCAGCGTGCGCTATGAAGTGGGCTTGTTCGCACAAGACGCAGAACTGGCCGCAGCCTGTGGCCATTTTGTGCACGTTTATGTGGACCGTGAAACACGCCGGCCGGCGCCGCTGCCGGATGTCTTGAAAACAACCCTGGAAGCCTTGAAATGACCTCTTCGCTCATCAATTCAGCCAGCGTGGATGCAGCCATCACCAGCCGGATGTCAACGCGCGCTTTTTTGTCGACCCCGGTGGAGCGCGCCGCATTGGAGCACTTGCTGGCACTGGCCAGCCGCGCGCCCTCAGGCACCAATACCCAGCCCTGGAAGGTGTATGTGTTGCAGGGCGCGAGCCGCGACTCCCTGGTGGACAAGGTGTGCACCGCCCACGATGCCTTGCGGGCAGACCCTTCGCTGGCATCGGAATACCGCGAGGCCTATGACTACTACCCCGAGCAGTGGGTCAGTCCCTACATTGACCGTCGCCGTGAAAACGGCTGGGGACTGTATGGGTTGCTGGGCATCGGCAAGGGCGACAAGGACAAGATGCATGCACAGCACCAGCGCAATTTCCGGTTTTTTGACGCACCGGTGGGCCTGATGTTCACCCTGGACACCATCATGGGACGGGGCTCGCTGGTGGACTACGGCATGTTCATGCAAACCCTGATGGTGGCGGCACGCGGACATGGCTTGCACACCTGCCCGCAGGCCGCGTGGAACGGGTTCGCCAAGATCATCTTGCCGCACATCGGCGCAGGCGAAAACGAGATGCTGGTGTGTGGCATGTCGCTCGGTTACGCCGATCCGGACGACAAGGTCAATGACTTCCACACCCCGCGCGAGGCGGTCGCCAGCTTCACCCATTGGCTGGACTGAGCAAAAAACGCGCTGTCCACAGTCGCTCAGGCGCTTGTCAACGGGCAAGCAAAAAAAGCCCGGATTCTGATCGAATCCGGGCTTGGGTTGGCGTTGGTGCCTGGAGCGCGCTGCCTTTGATTACCGTGGGTCGGGTACCCAGCGCGGGCGCTGTGCCGGGAAGGCAGATGGATCGCGGGGGCGACCACGGTAGGTGGGGATCACGCCCATATCGACGAGGTTGTCGTAGCTGTCGTAGCGGATGCGAATGATCTCGTCCGGTCGCGTGGAGCGGCGCTCAAACTCGGTCTTGCCCACGCGGTCACGCTCCCGATCGCCGTGGCCTGTGCCAAGCTCCTGCTCGACGGGTCCGTTGTTGTCAAACTGAAAAGACTTGCCTGTTGAACCCGATTTGGGAATTGCACCGGATTTCGAGGCAGGGGCGCTGCGCTCGTAGGTGTCGCGCTCGGAGCGGCGCTCTTCTTCACGTTCGCGCCAGCTGGGCTGCTTCTCGCGAAACACCGCCACACCGATCACACCCACGTCGTCGGGGCGGTCCGTGCGGGCGGCATAGGACCGCGGTGCCCGTGTGAACTCGAAAGCGGCAATTTCCTTGCTGCTCTTGCGCCAGCCCGCCACGTCATACCGTTGCCATGAATCGAGCACATAGCCCGTCTGTTCGAAGGCAGCGGTCTCACCCGAGACCACGTTGACGCCGTCCACCGAGACCACGTTGAGCAGCCGGCCGCGGGTCTCGTTGTGCAACTGCACCGCATAACGCGCTCCTGGCTCGCCAGCGACCCACAGATCACCCTTGAATGGGTACATGGGCAGGATTTTTCCATTGTCCCGGTTGATGATGCGCACATCGACCAGTTGGCCTTCTGCCATGGCGGGCGCGGTCGCCAGCAGGGCCGCACTGGTGAGTGCTCCCAAGACGAGGCGGCGGGTGATGCTGGGGCGGATAGAACTCATTTGAAATCTCCTGAACCGTGTTGTTTCGGTGAGGTCATTAAAGCCCGGGCTTGTGAACGTCAGGGTTCTTGTTTGAAAACGCTGCGTAAAGATGTGTGGCCGGGCGTGTAACGCAGGGTTTTCGCCGCGGGTCTGCAGGCTCTGGTCAAGGGCTGGAATAATCGGGGCTGTTTTCACTACTGAACGAAGGACACATCATGAACACGAACCCCAGCGGCCTGCAATACGAAGACACCGTGGTTGGCAATGGCGAAGTGGCCAAGGCCGGCGGCCCGGTGCAGGTGCACTACACAGGCTGGCTCTTCAACGAGGGTGTGCAGGGAGCCAAGTTTGATTCCAGCAAAGACCGCGGCCAGCCGTTCGAATTCTCCCTCGGAGCGGGCCAGGTCATCAAGGGCTGGGACGAGGGCGTGCAGGGCATGGCCGTGGGTGGTACGCGCCGTCTGGTGATTCCCGCCGCGTTGGGCTATGGTGCCCGCGGAGCCGGTGGTGTGATTCCTCCCAACGCCACTTTGCTGTTCGAAGTCGATCTGCTGGCGGTCTGAAACTCTCGGCACTGCTGCGTGTCCTTTCCCCGGAAGGACCACACCATGGCTCTGGTGAAGCCGGTGCCAAGGTCTGTGCAGCGGTGATTCCTGGCTTAGGGCGCCCCCTGAAAGCATTTATATGAATATAAGCCAACGTCCTGCCATTTTGATCGCGCGAGCGGTCTTCCCGGAAGTGGTGGAGCGCCTGCGCGAGCACTTTGAGGTCGAAACCAATGATCTTGATGCACCGTTCACGCCGGCGGAGCTGGTGGAGCGGCTGCAGGGCAAGGCGGGCATGATGACCACCGGCAGCGAGCGCATCGACGCCGCGCTGTTGGCTGGCTGTCCTCAGCTTCGGATTGTGGCCAACATCGCTGTCGGCTACAACAATTTTGACGTGGCCGCGATGTCTGCGGCTGGAGTGCTCGCCACCAACACGCCCGACGTGCTCACCGAAACCACCGCGGATTTTGGCTTTGCCCTGTTGATGGCCACGGCCCGCCGCATGGCGGAAAGCGAGCGGTTTCTGCGCGATGGCCTTTGGAATCGCTGGGCACTGGACATGTTTGCGGGCGCAGAGGTGCATGGCTCAACCTTGGGCATCCTGGGCATGGGCCGCATCGGGCAGGCGATCGCACGCCGAGCTGCGCTGGGCTTTGGCATGCCGGTGATTTACCACAACCGATCACGCCTTGATCCGCAAACCGAGGCCGACCTGCGCGCGCGCTATGTGAGCAAGGCCGAGTTGTTGGCGCAAGCCGACCACCTGATGCTGGTGCTGCCCTACAGCGCCGAGTCGCACCACGCGATCGGGGCCGCAGAGCTGGCCTGCATGAAGCCCTCGGCGACACTCATCAACATCGCCCGCGGCGGCATTGTGGACGATGGGGCTCTGGCCAGCGCTTTGCGCGAGCGGCGCATCGCTGCGGCCGGGCTGGATGTGTTTGAGGGTGAGCCCGGTGTGCATCCCGATTTGCTCACGGTGCCCAACGTGGTGCTCACGCCCCACATCGCCAGCGCCACCCTGAAAACGCGCCGCGCCATGGCTGATCTTGCTGCGGACAACCTGATCGCCTTCTTTGCCCGTGGCGAAGCCTTGACCCCCGTGAACGCTGGCCAACTGGCCGGCGGCTGATTTCCGGCGCGATTGGGGCGAGAGGGGCGGCGGGAAGGCGTTGCTTGAGTGCGGGCGTTCAAGGCTGCAGCAAAACAAGCCAGTCGAGGCGACCAGCCAGGCGCGCGTGGTCTTCTGCATTCAACCCCTGTTGATCGCGGGCCTGTCGACTGGCGCCGGCTGTCAGCAATTGCTCGAGGACGGCCTTCGATGTGCCTTCGGCCGCCAGCATGAGTGCGGTGCGGCCTGCGCTGTCGGGCACATCCACAAACCAGCCCTGCGCCAGAGCGCGGGTGACCGCCTCGGCATCGGCTTCCATCGCAGCCGTGTGCAGGACGGTGCTTGAGCCCGGGCTTTGCGCTTGCAAGGTTGAGCGCTGTTTCAGACGTTGATCCACAGGTGGACGCGTGCTTTCCGCTTTTGCTTTTGCTGGCGAGGGAAAGGGGGGCGTCGGGTTCAGGGCAGGCGCTTCTGACGCATCCAGACTGCGCCCCGGCTGGGCTGGATCCGAGGGCGGCGCAGCGGCGCCATCGCTGTCTTGTCTGTCGGCGCTCTCGGCTTGTGCGGGGCTCGCTTCAAGGTGCGAGAGGGGGGCTGCTGCGCGCGGGCTCGAAGGGGTTGGCGGGGCAGGTGTCGGTGAAGGTGCAGCCTGCGGCTCAGCCAGGCGTTCTGCCGGGGTGTCGCTCAGCCGGCTGGGCTGGCCGTTCTCGTCTGGGTGTGGAGCTGAAGCGATTGGTTTGTCGGGCGAAAGGGCAGGCGCTGCGTCCATGGCTGGCTTGGATCGACCATCGTCCGATGGCTGGGCCAATCGCGGGCTCGAAGGGCCCCAGGCGGTGGCCTGTTCTTCAGGCGTGCCGCGATCGAACTGCAGCACAAGCAACCCCACCAAACCCAGCACGGCGAGGCTGCCGAAGGCCCGCAGCTTCCAGGCGCCATCATTGGCCGCTGCTGGCCGTGATGCGGCTTCAGGGATGTTGTGTTGCTGCACCATGGTGCGGGCGTGCGCCAGCACCCGTTTCCGCGATGCCGGGCTGGGGCGCGCGTGGTCGTGCCCATTGGCTTCCTGGTAGCGCTGCAACAACGGGTCGTTTGGACGCTGATATTTTGGGGGCTGGGTGGGGGAGTTCATGCAAAGGCCTCCAGGGTTTCGCGCAGGCGGGCGCGGGCGTAGCGCAGCCGGCTCCTGGCGGTTTCAAGCGTCACGCCCGTGGCTTTGGCGATGTCGGCCACACTGAACCCGCCTTCGGCCTGCAACAAAAAAGCCGTGCGTTGAAGCTCGGGCAGGCAGGCCAGTGCATCGAGCAAGGCCTGAGCCTGCTCCCGTGAGTCGAGGCGCCGCTCTGGACCAAAGCCCGACTCGGCAGCCAAGGTGTCGGCCAATGCTGCTCCGTCTTCGGTGTGTGCGTCCAGACTCGCCAAGGGCTTGTGGCGCCGCCAGTGGTCAACCAGGCGGTGGTGGGCCAGCGTGAACAACCAAGTGCGAAATCGGGCCAGTTCTTGATAACCCGCCGCCTGACGCACCACGCTGAACCACACGTCCTGGGCCAGGTCATCGGACAGAGCCGGGTTCTGGAGCTGGCGTTGCAAGAAGCGCCACAGGGGCAGGGCGTGGCGGTCGTAGAGGGCTTCGAAGGCCAGTGTGTCGCCTGCGGCGTAGGCCCGCATCAGGTCGCCGTCGCTGGTTTCGCTGTGCACATGCATGCGCTGGATTATGAGCGGACGGGTGGCTGGCTTGCCTTGGGTGTGCCCTGGCGCGGGACATGCGCCAGGGTTCAAGACGGGTCGGGCACATAGCGCTGAGGGCTGGAATCTGGAAAGGGCTGGGACCGGGTCGGGATGGGCATCGCCGGAATGATGCCCATGGCTACCAAATTGTCGTGGCTGTCGTATCGAATGCGCACGATCTCGTCGGGGCGATCGCTGTGGCGCTCGAACGCGGTGTGCGAAACGCTGTCGTGTTCCCGCTCTCCATGGCCTGTTCCCAGGCGCAAGGCTGGCATGGGCGCGCTCTGTCGGTCAGCGGCTTGGTCCGCATTTTCACTGTTGCCCGTCTTGGCCAATGATTCTGGTGCTTCGCTGCGCTGGCGCTTCGGGGATGCCGGTTCGGCCTCGGCCGCGCGCTCCGCGTTGGCATGACCATTGCCCCGGAACTGAGGCGTCTGGCGCCACGACGGGAACGTTGGGGTGACGCTCATGGGTGGGGGGACTTCCTTTTCCCGAAAGAGGGCCACACCGATCACGCCCAGGTGATCGGGGCGTCCGGTGCGTTCTGCATACGAAGCCGGCGCCACAGTGAAGTGAAATGAAGCCACTTCCTGATCGCTCTTGCGCCAGCCTGTGATGCGGTAGGCCTGGCGTGGTGCGAGTACATAGCCAGTCTGGTGCAACGCGGCGGTCGCGCCAGAGATCACATTGACGCCATCAACCGAGACGACGCTCAGAACCCGCGCATGTTGCCGGTTCTGGAGGGACACGGCGTAGCGCGCCCCCGGACGGCCGGCAATCCAATAGTCCCCCTTGTGGCGAATCACGGGCAAAACCTCGCCGCTGTCGCGATCAATGACTTCGACATCGGTCAGCCGCCCCAAGGCTTGCGCGGGCAGGGGGCCGAGCAAAGCCAGCGAGGCAATGACAAACAGCACCAGCTGGCGTGACATCGGCAAGGGGCCAAAGGGAAGGCGATTCATGGGTGCGCTCCAGAAAGGGTTGATGAATCCACTGAAACGCAGGGGAGTGGCGATCGGGGTTAAACCCGCGTCTTGAAATTGCAATGAAACGTAACTGAACGGGCCGTGCCGAGGCGGGGTGAAGCGCGGTTGGGGTGGCCCAGCCCGAGGCTTCGAAGCGGAACAAAGTAGAAGCGAATGGCCTACTCAATATATTGAGGAAAAATAGTCTCTTGCATTTGATTGTTTCGTATTCAGCAATGCAGAGTCTCTAAACCAAGGGTTTTTCCCGATGGATGATCGTTTTAAAGTTCACTCATCGCAGCAAACAACGCTTTCGAAACAAATCGAAAAGAAGCGAAATCGCAGTGAAAAGACAACCGGCCGGGTGGCCGGCACGATCCATCAGCCAGTCATTCAAACCTTTGTATTTCCGTCTCGAAAGGACACACACCATGAACTCCGCAAAATTCTCCGCCATCGTTCTCGCCGTCGCCGCTGTGGCTTCGGGCTCCGCATTTGCCGCTGACAGTGGCCTGACCCGTGCTCAGGTGAAAGCCGAACTCGCCGCTGCCCAGCGCACCGGCAACGTGATCGCCAACAGCGAGAGCGGTGCCTTGGCCAAAGACGTGTCCCCCAACCTGTACCCCGCTGCTTACACCACCGAAGGTCTGAGCCGCGCCCAGGTGAAAGCCGAACTCGCCGCTGCCCAAGAAGCTGGTAATGTGATCGCCAACGGCGAATCCGGTCAGACCGTGGCCGAATTGAACCCCGCCAAATTCCCTGCAACGCTGTCCACCAAAACCCGCGCTGAAGTCAAGGCCGAACTGGCCCTGGCCCAGCGCACAGGCGACATCGTGATCAACGGTGAAACCGGCAAGACCCTTGCCCAGGCCTACCCAGCGCGCTTTGCCCCCGACAACGCTGTGGCACAGAATCCTGCCAACGCGCAAGTTTCCGGCCGTTACCAGGCGCCTTCGGCCAACTGATCGCAGCGTCCTGTACAGTCTCACCTCTCCAAGGGCGCCTTCGGGCGCAATTTCAAGCCGGCAGCGTGCATACGCAGCCGGCTTTTTTTGTGCACTGCCTTTGGCATTTCGAATCGCTCAGTTGTCTTTAAGTGACGCCAACGAGCCAGAGGATTCCGCTGTTTGCTTGGTGCTCTGGTACAAACCGCTTTTCATTCAGGGGGTTCCACATGAGCACTTTCTCCAAAATCATTTTGTTCACCGACACCGATGGTCGCGCGCGTTTTCGTGAAGAGCCACTGGCGCTCAACGAAGGCACACCCGCAGCGCGTCTCTCGGTGCTGATGGCCAGCGGTGGCCTGCAGTTGCGAGAGAGTCCGGTGGGCTTCCGGTCTGAATTTCATTGTTCAGTCCTCCCTCAGTGGTTGTTTGTGCTGCAGGGCCAGATGGACATCGGCTTGCAAGATGGCAGCATCCGCAGCTTCGGACCCGGCCAGCATTTCTATTCGACCGACACCTTGCCGGATGGCGCCACCTTCGACGCCCAGATCCATGGACACTGGAGCAGGCAAGTGGGCGATCAGCCGCTGGTCACGCTGTTTGTGAGAGCCTAAAGTTCCGTGGGTCCGTAGGGACACGGTTGTCCTCCCGGGCTCGGTTGAATCGGAGCGGTCTGCTGGACCGGGCTCTCCACCACACAGCCTCGGTGCATTCTTTTACAGATCCGTTGCCGCGCTGAACACCACCCCTAGGTATTTTGCTGTTCCCAGCGGATCAAAGCGCGCACAAAACCGTGGTCGCTTTTGGCGCGGCTGCGCCCTTCAAAGAGGTGATCGTTGAACACCTGCACCCGCAGCACCTCGCCGATGGCATGGCGGCTTTTCGCGGTGAATTCTTCGCTGACCAGAATCTGGTCGAGCACCTCGGGGTAGCCTTGGTGGATGTGTGAAAAGGCGACATCGCGGCGCAGGGCCGATTCGCCTTGAACATCCCAGGCGCTGAACAGGGCGCTGTCGTAGGCACCGCGGTCATACGCCACTTGTGAGGTGTTGGCCACCAGCTGGGTTGTGACGCTGTAGGGGCTGTCGTTGAGGTCGCCCATCATGACCAAAGGTTCTCGCGTGCGATGCAGGACTTCAACCACCCTCAAGCGAACCGCCAGTGCTTCGGCGCCGCGCATGATGAGAGAGCGCAGGCTGCCCAAGGCTTGAACGGTCGGGTCGTCGCGGTCTTCAATGGTGTTGCCTTGCTCATCGCTCAGGAGCTTGGGTCGTTTGGATTTGAAGTGCGCCGTGATGACATGGAGGCAGGGCCCATTTTTCAGGCGCAAGGTGGCGTGCAGCGGCGGGCGCTCAAAGCGGGAATAGGGGCCCATGCCGGGCACGTCGACCACGGCTTGTGGCGGAAAGTCCACCAGTGAATCGACGGACTCAACCGCCAGGCGGGTGATCAGGCCCACGCGGGGTGTGCCTTGGGCTCCCTGCTGACCGGGACCATTTTCTGCGCCTGGCACGCCGATGAATTTGTAGCGCAGGCCGCTGCGTTTCACGGCTTCCTGCAATGCGGCTTCGTCCCAAACCTCTTGCACTGTGAGCACATCGGCATTGAGTGTTTTGATGCGCTCGCCGAGCCAGTCCACCTTGCGCTCGTATTCGCTGTTGCTGTAGGGCGCTTGTCCGGGATAGAAGTCGCGGCCCGGCAAGGCCAGGTTGAGCACGTTGCAGGTGGCAACGGTCAAGGTGGAATAGGCGATGGGTCTTTCGTCGGTGTTGGGATTATCCATGTTGCCATCGTAGGTCATGAGCCGCATGCCTTTGATCGGAAATGCCGAATTCAGGCTGCTGGCGTGAACGCGTTCTCGGCAAACGCCTCCTTCAATGGCGTGATCTGACCGGAGTGGGTGGAGTCGTAGCCGGGCAGGGCGTTGACCGATGACTTGAAGTCGGGATCGGCCAGGATGGACAGGGTCTTTTGCATCACCGGGTGTTGGAGGGTGGCTTCGTGGCAGATCAGGAAGTAGCGCTCGTTGACCATGGGAATGAAGTCAAGCTGAAAGTAGCGTGCCGGGCGCTCCAGCCCAAAACCGGCATCGGCCAGGCCGCTGGCCACGAAGGCGGCCACAGACGCGTGGGTGGCTTCGCTTTGCTCGAAGCCCGCGATCTCCGCCCCGGAGATGCGCCGCTCTCCCAACAGGCCTTCCAGCAGAAAACGGGTGCCCGAATCGGCAGGCCGGTTGATGAAACGCACGTCTTCGCGCGTCAAATCATTCAGGTCGTAGATTTTTTTCGGATTGCCTGGCGCAACCATCAGCCCCTGGCGACGGGTAGAGATGTCGACCAGCATCAGGTCGGGCGCACTCAGCCATTGTGCGTAGTGCTCCAGCGCACGGGCCTGTTGCGATCCGAACGGGATATGGATGCCGCAGGCTTCACAGGCGCCGTCGTGCAACCCGGCGGCGGCGGCTGTGCTTGAGGCATAGCGCCGCGCAACTTGCTGGCCTTGTTCCAGCAACTGTTCGATGAGCTTTTCGATGGAAAAGCCGTAGCTGGCATGCAGGCGAAATGCGCTGTCGCCGAGACTGCCCACCTTGGCGATTTCGTGCGAGAGCTCGGAGGCCAGCGAGTCCAGGATCGGTTGCAGGCGCGCCATGATGCGCAAATCGGCCCACACCAGCTTTTCTGCCAAGGGCGAGAGCGTAGAGCCTTTGCCGCGCTCCATGTGCAGCAGCGTGGTGTTGAAGTGGGCTTCGCCGGCACGCACCAGATCCCAGGCATGCCGGTAGGACATGCCCAGTTTCTGGCAGGCCGCCAACAGGCTGCCTTCGGTGTGCACGGCGGTCAACAACTCAATTAGCCGAGGTGAGAGGTTGCCGGCGTCTCCGCCCTGGATGGTCCACACCGGCTTGATCGAAATTCTTTTCATCGGGAAAACCCTTTATGACCTGAAGCGCCTATGGGTGCTGCCCTCTCGCTCATATTGCGCGCCGCTTGAGAGGCCACGATGATGCACGAGGTTTTCATGGAATCACAACACAAAGAGGAGACAACGATGGGGACATCTGCAGTGGCCACTGGGGCCTTGGTTGGGGATGGCGGAGAGGGGCTGCTGTCCAAGGAACGCATCATCGCCGCACCGGGTTTCAGCCGCTGGCTGGTGCCGCCGGCTGCTTTGGCGATTCATTTGTGCATTGGTATGGCCTATGGCTTTTCGGTGTTCTGGTTGCCGCTGTCGAAAGCGCTGGGCATCAAGGAAGCCCTGAAATGTGGGCCCGATGTCGGCTTCTTCGGTCAGCTTTTCACCACCAGTTGCGATTGGTCCATCGCCACTTTGGGCTGGATGTACACCCTGTTTTTTGTGTTCCTCGGCCTGGCCGCAGCGGTCTGGGGTGGCTGGTTGGAGCGAGTGGGACCCCGCAAGGTCGGTGTACTCGCGGCTTTTTGCTGGGGGGGTGGCATGTTGATTTCCGCACTGGGAATCTACCTGCACCAGTTCTGGATCATGGTGCTGGGGTCGGGCGTCATCGGCGGCATCGGTCTGGGCCTGGGGTACATCTCACCGGTGTCCACGTTGATCAAGTGGTTCCCGGACAAACGCGGCATGGCGACCGGCATGGCCATCATGGGTTTTGGTGGTGGCGCCATGATCGGCTCACCGTTGGCCGCTGAACTGATGAAGTTTTTTTCCACGTCGACCGAAGTGGGCGTGTGGCAGACCTTTGCGGTGATGGGTTCGATTTACATCGTTGCGATGCTGTGTGGCGCGTTTGGCTACCGCATTCCGGCCAGCGGCTGGAAACCCAAAGGCTGGACACCACCGGTGGCGCAGGGCAGCAACGCCATGATCACCCACGGCCACGTCCACGTGAAAAAAGTCTGGGGCATTCCCCAGTTCTGGCTGGTGTGGATGGTCTTGACGATGAACGTGTCGGCCGGTATCGGTGTGATCGGCATGGCCAGCCCGATGTTGCAAGAGGTATTTGGCGGCAGCCTGATCGGCGTGGCAGGCAAGTTCAGCGAGCTGGACAAAACGCAACTCACGGCGATTGCAGGTGTGGCAGCCGGATTTGCGGCCTTGCTCAGCCTGTTCAATATTGTGGGGCGATTCTTCTGGGCCAGCCTGTCTGACAAGCTCGGTCGCAAGATGACCTACACGCTGTTTTTCTTGCTCGGCGGCATTTTGTATTTCAGCATTCCGGCCAGTGCCGGTTCGGCCAACAAGCTGATGTTTGTAGGCGCCTTCTGCATCATCTTGAGCATGTACGGCGGCTCGTTCGCCACCGTACCGGCTTACCTGGCCGATTTGTTTGGCACTCAAATGGTCGGCGCGATTCATGGCCGCCTGCTGACGGCCTGGGCCACGGCCGGCATCATCGGACCGGTGGTGGTGAACTACATGCGCGAATACCAGCTGGGGCTGGGCATTCCCCGCGAGCAGGTGTACAACCAGACCATGTACATCCTGGTGGGCATGTTGTTGGTTGGATTGATTTGCAACCTGCTGGTGCGCCCCGTGGCCGACAAACACTTCATGACCGATGCCGAACTGGCGCAAGAAAAGCGACTGGCGCACGACAATGCCAAAGCTGGCGAAGTGGGCAAGAGTCACGAGGCGTTTCACGCCACAAAGTCGCTGACGGTGGCCCTGGCGTGGGCGGCCGTGGGCATTCCTTTGGCATGGGGCGTTTACCGCACCATGCTCAGCGCGGCCAAGTTTTTTAGCTGAGCCGCTTTCACCTTCGGATCCCGCAGCGATGCGCAGTGCGATCCGTTTTCTAACTTCCGGAGCCATGGAATGCCAGAGCAGCTCGATACCCTGATCCAACAACACCGAAACCAGGCGGGTGGACTGATGCCTTTGCTGCATGCGGTTCAGGCTGCATATGGCTGTGTGTCGCCCGAAGCGGTTGAACCCATTGCCAAAGGCTTCAACCTGTCACGGGCTGAGGTTCACGGTGTGATCAGTTATTACCACCATTTCCGCAGCACACCGCCTGGTCGAACCGTGGTGCAGGTGTGTCAGGCCGAGTCTTGCAAAGCTTGTGGATCTGACGGTTTGATGGCGGAAGTCGAGCAGCGCCTGGGTATCAAGGCGCATGAAACGCGGGCCGACGGTGCGGTGTCGCTGGAGCCGGTGTATTGCCTTGGCTTGTGTGCCCAGTCGCCTGCCATGCAGGTGAACGAACGCATGTATGCGCGGGTGACTCCCGAGCGCCTGGCAGCGGTCTTGTCTGCGGTGGAGGTGGCGGCATGAGTGCGGTGAAGGTGTTTGTGCCTTGCGACTCTGCTTCACTGGCCGCAGGGGCCGATGATGTGGTGGCTTCGTTGCTCAGCGAATGCGCGAAGCGTGGGCTGGCGATTGATCTGGTGCGCAATGGCTCGCGGGGTTTGTTCTGGCTAGAACCCCTGGTAGAGGTGAGCACGGCCCTGGGTCGCGTCGCTTACGGGCCGGTCACGTCGGACGATGTGGCTCCCCTGCTGGAGGCGGGCCTGCTGACCGGTGGTGCACACGCCTTGCGCCAAGGCATCACCGAGCAAATTCCTTTTCTCGCCTTGCAAGAACGCCTGACTTTCCGCCGCATGGGCATCACCGATCCGTTGAGTCTGGCCGATTATGAAACCCATGACGGCTGGCAAGGGCTGAAGCGGGCCGTGGGGATGTCGTCAACCGATCTGCTGCACGAGGTCACCCACTCGGGGTTGCGCGGCCGAGGTGGTGCGGCGTTTCCGGCGGGTATCAAGTGGAAAACCGTGGCGGGCACTGCTGCCGGACAGAAGTACGTGGTCTGCAACGCCGATGAAGGCGACTCGGGCACCTATTCCGATCGCATGACGATGGAGGGTGACCCCTACATGCTGATCGAAGGCATGGCCATCGCAGCGATGACAGTCGGGGCCACACAAGGCTATATCTACATCCGCAGCGAGTATCCGCACGCGGTGGCAACGATGACGCGGGCCATAAAACTCGCCACTGCGGCCGGGTTTCTGGGCGACCGTGTGCTCGGCAGCGAGCACGCGTTCCACCTTGAAGTTCGCAAGGCGGCTGGGTCGTATGTGTGCGGCGAAGAAACGGCGATGTTGGAGAGCCTTGAGGGCAAGCGTGGCATTGTGCGCGCCAAGCCGCCGCTGCCTGCGATCGAGGGCCTGTTTGGGCAGCCCACGGTGATCAACAATGTGATCACCTTTGCCAGCGTGCCGGTGATTCTGGCGCGCGGCGCGCAGTTTTACCGCGACTACGGCATGGGCCGATCACACGGCACGCTGCCGTTCCAATTGGCGGGCAATGTGAAGCAGGGCGGTCTGGTGGAAAAGGCATTTGGCCTCACGCTGCGCGAACTGCTTTATGGTTTTGGAGGCGGCACGCGCAGCGGTCGCCCGATCAAGGCGGTGCAGGTGGGCGGACCGCTGGGCGCTTATGTGCCGGAGGCGCAATGGGATGTGCCGCTGGACTATGAGGCCTATGCCGCGATTGGCGCGGTGCTGGGGCATGGCGGTATCGTGGTGCACGACGACACCGCCGACATGGCCTCGCTCGCTCGCTACGCGATGGAGTTCTGTGCCATTGAGAGCTGCGGCAAATGCACCCCTTGCCGTATCGGCTCCACGCGCGGCGTGGAAGTGATCGACCGCATCACGGGCGGAGCGAATCGTGCGACCACGCCGGGCCGTTCTCAAGGGGAATTACCCCCCATGGGGAAAGGGGCGCCCAAAGGCGACAGAGGGGGCCAACAGTGGGAGCAGGTTGTCTTGCTGCGCGACCTGTGCGAGACCATGGTCGGTGGCAGCCTGTGTGCCATGGGCAGCATGACGCCGCTGCCGGTGCTGTCCGCACTCGACCACTACCCGGAAGATTTTGGATTGACCAGCGACGACCGCCAGGCCGCGTGAAGGAGAACGGTATGTTGAAAACTTTCAAAATTGAAATTGACCGCGGCACACCGGCGCGCACCTCCAGTGAGACGGTGGAGCTGACGATCGATGGCAACAAGGTGCATGTTCCCAAAGGCACTTCGTTGATGCGGGCTGCGGCAGATGCTGGCATCAATGTGCCCAAACTCTGCGCCACCGACAGCCTGGAGCCCTTCGGCTCCTGCCGCCTGTGTCTGGTCGAAATCGATGGCCGCAAGGGCACGCCCGCTTCCTGCACCACGCCCGCAGAGTCGGGCATGGTGGTGCACACCCAAACGCCCAAGCTGCAAAAGCTGCGCAAGGGCGTGATGGAGTTGTACATCTCGGACCACCCACTGGATTGTCTGACCTGCAGCGCCAACGGCAATTGCGAGTTGCAGGACATGGCCGGCGTGACCGGTCTGCGCAACGTGCGTTACGGCGTGGGCGGGCAGTCGGTGGACGGCGTGGCCGGTGCACACCATTGCGATGCAAAAAAGGACGAGTCGAATCCCTATTTCACCTTTGATGCCAGCAAGTGCATCGTCTGCAACCGCTGCGTGCGAGCTTGCGAAGAAACGCAGGGCACCTTCGCGCTGACCATCTCCGGGCGCGGGTTTGAGAGCCGCGTTTCGCCAGGACAAGACCAGCCGTTCATGGACAGTGAGTGCGTGAGCTGCGGGGCCTGTGTGGAAGCGTGCCCCACCGCGACGTTGCAAGAAAAATCCATCATCGAGTTGGGTCAACCCGAGCACAGCGCCATTACCACCTGCGCGTATTGCGGCGTGGGCTGTGGCTTCAAGGCCGAGATGAAGGGCAACACCGTGGTGCGCATGGTGCCGTGGAAAGACGGCAAGGCCAACGAGGGGCATTCCTGCGTCAAGGGACGATTTGCCTGGGGCTACGCCACCCACAAAGACCGCATCACCAAGCCCATGATTCGCGCCAAGATCACCGATCCATGGCGCGAAGTGAGCTGGGATGAAGCCATCAATTACGCCGCCGGCGAGTTCAAGCGCATCCAGGCGAAACACGGAAAAGATTCGGTGGGCGGCATCACGTCGAGCCGTTGCACCAACGAAGAGGTGTACCTGGTTCAGAAGCTCATTCGCGCCGCCTTTGGCACCAACAACGTGGACACCTGCGCCCGCGTCTGCCATTCGCCCACCGGCTACGGTATGGGCCAGACCTTTGGCACCTCCGCAGGCACACAGACCTTCAAGTCTGTGGAGCAGGCTGATGTGATCATGGTGATTGGCGCCAACCCCACCGACGCACATCCGGTGTTTGCCTCGCGCATGAAGCGCCGTTTGCGCGAAGGCGCGCGGCTTATCGTGGTCGATCCGCGCCGCATTGAGCTGGTGGAAACGCCGCACGTGCGCGCCGAGCACCACCTGGCGTTGAAGCCGGGCACCAACGTGGCCATGATCACGGCATTGGCCCATGTTGTCGCCACCGAAGGGCTGATCAACGAACCCTATGTGGCCGAGCGCTGTGATGCCAAGAGCTTCAACGAGTGGCGTGGATTTGTGAGTCGCCCCGAAAACTCGCCCGAGGCGTTTGAGGCGGTGACCGGCGTGCCTGCTGACGAAGTGCGCAAGGCAGCGCGCCTGTTTGCCAGCGGCCCGAACTCCGCCATTTATTACGGCCTGGGCGTGACCGAGCATGCGCAAGGTTCGACCATGGTGATCGGCATTGCCAACCTGGCCATGGCTTGTGGAATGGTCGGTCGTGAAGGCGTGGGTGTGAACCCGTTGCGCGGTCAGAACAACGTGCAGGGCAGTTGTGACATGGGCAGCTTTCCGCACGAGCTGCCCGGCTATCGCCATATCGGCGACACCACGGTGCGCTCGCAGTTTGAGGCCCATTGGGGTGTGGAGATCAGTCCCGAGCCGGGCCTGCGAATTCCGAATATGTTTGAAGCAGCGCTGGGTGGCACCTTCCTCGGCCTGTACTGCCAAGGTGAAGACATCGTGCAGTCGGACCCGAACACGCAACATGTATCGGCCGCGCTGTCCGCGATGGAGTGCATCGTGGTGCAGGACATCTTCCTTAACGAAACGGCGAAATACGCCCATGTGCTGCTGCCGGGCAGCAGCTTTCTGGAGAAAGACGGCACGTTTACCAACGCCGAGCGCCGCATCAGCCGGGTGCGCCAGGTGATGCCTCCACTGGCGGGTCTGGGTGACTGGGAAGTGACCATGAAGCTGTCCAATGCACTGGGTTACCCCATGCACTACGGCCACCCCGAAGAGATCATGCAGGAGATCGCCGAGCTCACGCCGTCGTTCCAGGGCGTGAGCTTCGAGAAGATCGACCGGCTGGGCAGCGTGCAGTGGCCATGCAATGAAGACACGGAAGAGGCCGGCACATCCACCATGCACGTGGACCAGTTTGTGCGCGGTAAGGGCAAGTTTTTCAACACCCAGTACATCCCCAGCGATGAGAAGGTCACGCGCCGCTTTCCGCTGCTGTTGACCACCGGACGCATCCTGAGTCAGTACAACGTGGGCGCACAAACCCGCCGCACACCCAACAACCAGTGGCACGACGAAGACCTGCTGGAGATCCACCCGCACGATGCGCTGGACCGCGGCATCAAAGAGGGTGACTGGGTGGGCATCAGCAGCCGGGCTGGCCAGACGGTCATGCGTGCTCAGATCAGCGAGCGCATGCAGCCAGGCGTGGTCTACACGACCTTTCACTTTCCCGAAAGTGGCGCCAACGTGATCACTACCGACAGCTCAGACTGGGCCACCAATTGCCCGGAGTACAAGGTGACGGCGGTGCAGGTGGTGCCGGTAACACAGGTATCGGAGTGGCAGCAAGGGTACGCCGCTTTTGACCGCCAGCAAATGGCTTTGCTCAAGCAGGCCAAGGCCAGGCCTGCGGGTGAAGCGGTGGGCTCATGAAACCCTACGAAAGGGAGGTGGTGATGCCCCCAGGCGTGCGCACACAAACCGTCACGGCGTTGCGTGGTGGTGTGACATCGGTCAAGCCAGACTGGGTGGCCGAGGAAGTGCCTGTGGCACTGGTGTTCAACGGCATTTCCCATGCGGTGATGCTGGCGAGCCCGGATCACCTGGAAGACTTTGCGCTGGGCTTTGGGTTGACGGAGGGCTTGCTGGCGGATCGCAGCGAGTTGTATGGAATCGAGATCGAGCGCGATCAAAGGGGTATCAGCCTGCAGCTGGAAGTGGCTGCGGCTTGTGAGTGGCGGTTGAAAGAGCGCCGCCGCAATCTGACGGGTCGCACCGGGTGCGGCTTGTGTGGAACCGAGAGC
This sequence comes from Hydrogenophaga sp. PAMC20947, assembly GCF_004795855.1. Classification (NCBI taxonomy): domain Bacteria; kingdom Pseudomonadati; phylum Pseudomonadota; class Betaproteobacteria; order Burkholderiales; family Comamonadaceae; genus Hydrogenophaga; species Hydrogenophaga sp. PAMC20947. The sequence continues at coordinate 1,901,212 of NZ_CP039252.1, read as the reverse complement.
CTGGATCAGGTGAGCCGATCGGTGCCGATGGCCCCTGCCGTGCAACTGCGGTCCGGTGCCTTGGCGCATGGGCAAAGGGCCTTGCGTGAGTGGCAGGTGTTGCAGCAGCTCACCGGCGCGGCCCATGCAGCGGCCTGGTGCGATCTGGACGGTCACATTGTGGTGCTGAGAGAAGACATCGGACGCCACAATGCGCTCGACAAATTGATTGGCGCCATGACCCTGGCCCAGCTGGACCGCACCGAAGGCTGGGTTCTGGTCACCAGCCGTGCCAGCTTCGAGATGGTGCAAAAGACCGCGATGTCAGGCGCTGGTGTGCTGGCGGCGGTGTCAGCCCCCACCTCCTTGGCGGTGGAACTTGCTCAGCGCTGTGGGCTGGCGCTGGCAGGCTTTGTGCGCGGCGACGATTGCGTGGCCTACACCCATCCCCAACGGTTTGGTTTGCTGCAACCCTGAATCTGTACCCACAAGAGAGAGACGCTCCCAATGGATATTCAAAACCTTGTTTCCATGGCCAACCGCATTGGCCAATTCTTCGAATCTTTCAGCGACCGCAATGAGGCGTTGGAGGGCATCAGCAACCACATTCACAAATTCTGGGAGCCACGCATGCGGCGCGAGTTGTTGGCCCATTTGGATGGCAATGGCGCGAATGGGCTCTCGCCGATCGTGATTGACGCAGTTCGAGCACACCGATCCGAGTGGGGACTGGTCGAAGCGCGTTCCCAGTAGACGTCAGAAACGAAAACAGCGGGAACAAATCCCGCTGTTTTCACCTGGAGAAAGCTTGGGTTACTTGGTGGCGGCATTCTTCGCCAAAGACTTTTCTGCAGGCGTTGCAGCGGCTTCTTCTGCAGGAGCAACTTCAACAGCTTTCTTCACCATAGGCTTTGCAGCAGGTGCAGGTGCAGCGGCGGCTGGCGTTGCTGCGTTGGCTGCAAACACGGTGAACGCAGAGATGAGGGCGATGCGCAGTTTGTTCATGAACAGCTCCAGGCGTGTGTGGGTCCGGTGGCGGTGCCCCGCGAGAAACTCAGTTTTTCACGAATTGATTTATTGATCACTGAATGAACTGCATGCCGCGAAAAACTTTGTTTGAGTTGGATTCTGGCAAAGAAGAGCATTGGGTCGACTGCACTTGTTCATGGGGCAATTTCTGGATGGACCGGGCTTCCATTGAATCGCTGCTTGCCAAACATGCGGCCTGGGTGGGCGCTTCGAGCATGCACGGATTCGGCGCCGACGTTGACGGTTGCCGGGCGAAGGAGGGCGTTGGGCGGTCGTGATCGATGCGGTGCCCGTGCCCCGCCCCAGAAAGAGGCAAGTGCGCCGGTTTCAGCCGTGTGACGACTTGATGAGCGGCAACGTGATGCACGCGGTCATGCCACCCTCTGGCGTATTTTTGAGCTGAAGCGCCCCACCGCATGCGTCGATGATGCCCTTCACGATGGAAAGGCCAAGCCCACTGCCCGTGGTGTCGCCGGGGTGCAGGCGCACGAAGCGCTGCAATACGCGCTCGCGCTGATCTTTGGGGATGCCTGGCCCGTTGTCGCTGACCGTGAGCGTGGCCTGACCACCATGGGTGACCAGGTCAACGTCCACTTTGGCTCCGGGTGGCGAATATCGCAGGGCGTTGTCGATCAGGTTGTCCAGCATGGCGCGCAGCTCGTGGCCATTGGCCATGACCACGGCGGGCTCACACCTCAGCAGGCCCAGATCGGCGTGTCGTGCCTCGGCCAAAGGCGAGAGCCTGATCACGACCTCGCGAACAATTTCGTGCCAGTTCACTTCGCTGTGTTGGGGCGTGCGTTCGTCGGGTTCGAGTCGCGCCAAGGCCAGCAATTGGGAGGCCAGATGGATGGCGCGCTCGATTCCGGCGTCCAGTTCGTTGAGCGATGCCTCGCGTTCGCCGCTGGGCGCACGCCTGGCCAGTTGCGCTTGCAGTTTGATGGCCGCGAGCGGGGTGTTGAGCTCGTGAGCTGCATCCGCCAGAAACTGGCGCTGGCTGACCAGCAGTTGGTCCAGCTGGGTCAGCAATTGATTGAGCGTGAGTGCCAGAGGCGCGACCTCAATCGGCAGGTCGGTGGTGTCCAGGGCATGGAGCTCAGAAACAGCGCGCTGCCCAATCTGTTGTCGCAGACTGTCCAGCGGGCGCAAGGCGCGTTTGACCGCCTCATGGATCATCAGGGTGAGCATCACCACCAGCAAAACCATGGGCACCAGCATGCCGGGGAGCAATTCGTAGAAAGCGCTGTCCCGGTCTTGAATGGACACGGCGACCTGCACGACCCGGCCATTGCCCTTCGCCGTGTAGGTACGCCACGTCTGTTCCTGCCACTGAGTCTGGTGAAAGCCTGCGTGCTGCAGAGTGGGTCCGTCGTCGTCCAGCGATGAAAAGACCAGCTCGCCCGATGGGCTCCAGATCTGGCTCACGAATTGGCCTTCATCGGGGTCGGCATCGACCTCTTCGGTATCGGCGGCGACTGGGGGCGTGATGGGCGTTTCGCTGTCTGATGAGGGGGGTGTGGTGGCGGCTTCCGCGCCGATCAGGCTTGGCATCGGCGTGACGTCATGGCGCAGGACCGAGTGCGCTATTTGCTGCAGGCCGTAATCGCGCACCTGATCAAAACCGCGCCGGGCCAGCAGGAATGTCAGCGCACCCGCGATCACCGCCGCCAGCAACAGTGCTGAAATCTGCCAGATGAGCAGGCGGGATCGAATGGAGTTCAAGCGGGTTCTACCACTTTGTAGCCCACACCGCGCACGTTGCGGATCCAGGGCTCAACCAGCTTGCGGCGCAGATGGTGGAGGTGGACCTCGACCGCGTTGCTGGCCACTTCATCTTCCCAGCCATAGAGGCGGTTTTCAAGCTGTTCGATGGACAGCACCGCACCGGGTTTGTCCATCAGGGCCTGCAGCAACTTGAATTCGCTTGGTGACAGCGCGAGATCCCGTTCGCCCAACTGCGCTTTGTGGTTGAGCGGGTCCATCTTGAGACGCCCGAGCTGGAGCAAGGGCTGGCTGCGTCCGGCGTTGCGCCGAGCGAGCGCATGGATGCGGGCGATGAGCTCGTCAAGATCAAAGGGCTTGCTGAGGTAGTCGTCAGCACCCAGATTCAGGCCGGCGACACGGTCTTGCACGGCGTCGCGGGCGGTGACGATCAGCACAGGCGTGGTGACTTTTTGCTGGCGCCAGGACTTCAACAGATCCAGCCCTGAGGTGTCGGGCAGGCCCAGATCCAGCAGAATCACGTCGTAGGCATGGTCGTTGACTGCAGTACGGGCATGGCTGCCTTGTTTGACCCAGTCGACGATGAAGCCTGAGCGGGACAGCGCCTTCTCCATACCCGTGCCCAGCATCGCATCGTCTTCGGCAAGCAGCAGTCTCATGAGGTGTCTTTACCAAGGATTGAGGCGGTCGGACAAGCCTGATCTGCGGCTGTCTAACCAGAGGTGTCGAAGACATTTTGAACCGGATGTCTGGGTGTGACCAGTAAACAAAAAAGACAGCGTGGTGGTCCCGCTGTCTTTTTTGTTTGGCAGGGCTCATCGGTCAGGACGCCACTTTCGGCATGTCCGTCGACCGGATCGCCTTGTTGCCATCAGCCTTTGGGGGCTTCGGTCACAGCAGTAGCATCCTTCTTCTTGACCAGAACCTTCTTGGCAGGGTGCTTGACGACCTTCTTTTTCTTCATGTCGTGGCTGGCTGCCATTTTTTTCTTGGCTGCTGGTGCAGTGGCGGTTTCAGTGGTGGTTGCGGGAGCGGCCGTTGCTGTTGCTGCAACAGGGGTGGCAGCGGCAGCCGCCGCTGGAGCTGGCGTGGTGGCGTTGGCGGCCAGAACGGTGAAACTGGAGACCAGTGCAATCAAGAGTTTGTTCATGTCAGATCCTAGGAGGGGAGGTGTCCGGAGGCGGCGCCTCTGTGACAGTTCTTATTTTGGGCAGCTCGACTTAGCAACCCCTTAACAACGACATTTGATGCGCTGCATTGTTCAGCGAACGTTGAACGCCGACTGTGATGCGGCGAAAAAAAAGCGGACCGAGGTCCGCTTTTTTTGCCTTGAATCGGTCTGATCAGGACTTTTTCTCTTCAACTTTCTTGGCCGCGTCAGCAGCGACTGGCTTGACCATTGGCTTGCAATGCTTGTCCACCTTCACGTCGCACTTGGCTTCTTCCTTCTTGGCTGCAGCAGCAGGAGCGGCAGCAGGCGTGGTTGCAGCAGCAGGTGCTGCAACAGCGGCAGGCGCTGCAGCTGCTGCTGCAGGCGCTGCGACTGGCGTCGTTGCATGAGCGGCCAGAGCGGCGAAAGCGGAAACCAGAGCGATAGCAATCTTGTTCATTTGAATGTCCTGTTGGGTGAATGCAGGAAGGCGATCGCCTTCGCAGCAACACGGATTCTTTCGATCAAGACTTAGCAATCACTTAGCAATCGCCTGGCGACAACAGGGCAAACGAAAATCTGGGCTCAGCGGATACGGCCATAGCTGGTGCGCAACGGATCGGCGCCGCCGCCTTTGGGGCCATTGCCACCACCACCACCACCACCACCACCACCACCACCGCTGCGTCCGCCGGGACCACCGCGGCCACCGCGGTTGCCGCCGCCATTGCCGCCACGACCACCACGGCTACCCAACGAATCAATGCTGGTGCGCAATGGATCGGGTTGACCGCCTGGTGCGCTGCCGGTGTTGCGGGGTTCGCGGATGCGCAGGCTGCCCAGGTGGGCGTTCGGGCCTGGTTGACGCTCGCTGCGATCACCACCCTCACCACCATCACCGCGGTCTTCGCGCGGGCCACGGTTGGGGCGATCGGCGTTGCGCGGTTGACCGCCGCCGTTGCCGCCGCCATTGCCACCGAAGTTGTCGCGGTTGCGGGGTTGTCCCTGGCCGTCGCGTTGTGGGCGTGGGCCTTGCGCGTTCCGTCCACCACCGCCACCACCGTTGCGGCCACGGCCGCCACCTTCGCCACGGCCTTCGGCTTGTCCTTCACCTTGGGGTGCAGAACGTTGGCGCTGACCGCCACCGCCACCATTGCCACGAGCAGGCGAACCGCCGTCGCTGGCCTTCTTTTCACGAACGCGTTGCAGCATCTCGGTGCGAGCAGCTTTGGCCGCAGCGGCCATCACATCGCGGCTGGGGGGCTTTCCTGCACCGCCCCAGATGGTCTGCCGACCCATGGCGATGGGCTCAGCCCGTTCGCCGGGTTCTGGCATGAATTCCTGGAAGATCTCCACAGGAATTTGTTGCTTGGTGAAGCGCTCGATGTCCATCATGAAGCCTTCTTCGTCCAGGCTCACGAGGTTGACAGCTTCACCGCTCTTGCCCGCGCGACCGGTGCGGCCGATGCGGTGCACATAGTCTTCCGAGACGTTGGGGATTTCGTAGTTGACCACGTGTGGCAACTCGTCAATGTCGATGCCACGGGCCGCAATGTCGGTGGCCACCAAGGCGCGGATATCACCGCTTTTGAAGCCTGCCAGCGCTTGCGTGCGCGCGCCCTGGCTCTTGTTGCCGTGCAGCGCCATGGCCTGGATGCCGTTTTTGGTCAGGAATTCGGCCACATTGTTGGCGCCGAATTTGGTGCGGGTGAACACCAGCACCTGGCTCCAGTTGTGCGTGTTGATGATGTGCACCAGCAGCGCTTTTTTCTTGCCGCGACCCACAGGGTGGATCACCTGGGAGATGCGCTGCACGGTGGTGTTGCGCGGGGTCACCTGGATGCTCAGCGGATCTTTCAGCAGGTTGTTGGCCAGATCGCGAATTTCATCGCTGAAGGTGGCCGAAAACAACAGGCTCTGCTTTTCCTTGGGCACCAGGGCGAGAATCTTCTTCACGTCGTGGATGAAGCCCATGTCGAGCATGCGGTCGGCCTCGTCCAGCACCAGCATTTGCACGCCGGAGAGGTCAAGGAACCCTTGTTGCTGCAAGTCGAGCAGGCGGCCAGGTGTGGCCACCAGAATATCGACGCCACGCTTCATGGCGTTGATTTGCGGGTTCATGCCCACGCCGCCGAAGATGACGGTGGAGGTCAGGGACAGGTGTTTACCGTAAACGCGTGCCGACTCTTCCACCTGGGCGGCGAGTTCACGGGTTGGCGTGAGCACCAAAGCCCGGATGGCCACGCCACCGAATTTGTTTTTGGCGCGTTCGCCGGTACTCAAACGGTGCAGCATGGGCAGCGTGAACGCTGCCGTTTTGCCAGTACCCGTCTGGGCGCCACCGAGCAGGTCGCGTCCCGCCAATACGGCGGGAATCGCCTCGGCCTGGATAGGGGTAGGGGTTTCGTAACCGTGCTCGCGCACAGCTTGGACAATGGCCGGAGCCAGATTCAATTCTTCGAAGTTCATTGCTTGGTGAGGCGCCCGTCCAGGGCGCTGGGGGCATCGGCCACTCCGGTCACTGTACTCACGGGGAGACAGGACAACCGGTCAGTCTGAGGCAGATGGATTCACAAGGTGGGTGGCAGGCCGAGTCCCGGTGCACACCCCCAGCATTGTGCTGGCGTTGGACCTACTGAAGTGCCCAACGAGGCTGTATTGTCGCACGGAAGAGCCTGTCAGGTAACGGCGTCATGTTTGACGTGGTCAATTCCTTCAGCATTTCCCATAATGGAGGCATGTTCCTGGCCGCCATGTCCCATGGTTTGCCCTTCCCGCAGCTCACCGATACTTAAGTTGTATGGACCCCTACAAGTTGATCCGATCCGGCGTGGCCAATGACCCGGGCAAGCACCGCCCGACGCTCCAGCACTGTCTGGAAGCCACGCTCTCGATTGCAGATTCCATGATCGACGAGTTGCTGGAGCGCCTGGCGCTGGTGCTTGACCCAGACAGTGTGGTGCCCACACCCAATGAACTGAAGGGTGTGGATCTGATGGAGGTTGCGAGGTGGCTGGATCACCCTGAGGCCATCAAGAAAACATGGGCCTCTGAGTTGCGCCAAGTTTTTTACCACGGCGAAGGACGTGACGTGGATGTGCACGTGGCGGTGCGCTTCGACGATCTGCGCCTGCTGGACGATCAGCAAATCGAAGCCAGCATCGAGTTTTCCTTGGCGGAGCAGATCCTCGCCGGCGCAACCGAGGAATTGTTGCCCCGGCTGAATTCGCTGGTCAGCAACCTGATGGGTTGGATGACCGTACAGCCGGAACTCAACCCATTGAAACCCGCAGCCTACGCCAGGGCGCTGCGCGCTGTGTTGGCGGCGCACCTGACCGATCCCGAGCAACGCAAGTTGCTGGTCGTTCCTGTGGCGAGCATGCTGGGTGAAAGTCTGCGCGAGGTTTACCGGGAGGTGATTCAGTGGCTGATGGTCAACGGCGTGCAGCCCCTGGAGACGCCGGTGCAGGGTCTGCAAGCTGATCAGGCAAAACAAGGCACTGTCGGGCGCACCATGCTGACGCTGGGACGCCTGCGCCAGTTGCTCGCGGGTGATCTGAACGAGCAGACCATGGGTGGGCCTTCGTACACGCACACCGTGCCAGCGTCGCTGTCCGTACTTGAAGACATGGACCTGATCGAGACCTTGATGAAGCGCTTGCGTGAGCGGCCGCCGCAGTCATACGACAAACCCCCTGTGGCCGAACTGCCGGTGGTCACAGGGCACCACCTGGGGCGATTGCTGGGCCAGGAGGTCGTCAGGCTCATGCTGGAAAACCTCACGCACGACCAACGGCTCTTGCCAGCGATTCGCCAGCAAATCGGGCTGCTGGAGCCTTCGTTGATCCGGCTCTCGCAAGCTGAGCCCCGTTTTTTCAGCGATCGACAACATCCGGCACGCCAGTTGCTGGAAAGCATGACCCAGCGGAGTCTGGGCTTTCTCAGTCATCGCGACGAAGGGTTTCACGACTTTTTGATTTCAATGGCGGCGGCGGTCGAATCGCTCGACATGGTGGACGCCACCGAGGAAAAATATGCCCGGTTGCTCAAACGCTTGCGCCGCCACTGGGAAGAAGAAGACGCCCGAAAAAACCAACGGCGAGCCGAGGCCACCCGTGCCCTGATGCATGCCGAACAGCGGCAGTTGCTGGCCGAACGGCTTTCGGCTGATTTTCAACAACGCATGCACGACAAAGCCGTGCCCGAGTTTGTGCAGCGCTTTGTGTGCGGTCCCTGGTCTCAGGCCGTCGCCGAGGCGCAGCTGGCCGAGTCGGCCGGGGCAGACGATTCGCTGGAGGGGGTGGCCGACGATCTCATCTGGAGCGTGCAGGCCGTGTTGATACGCCGCGATGTGGACCGCCTGGCCCGTCTGGTGCCCCGTTTGTTGAGTCAATTGCGCCAGGGCTTGCAACGGATCAATTACCCCGTAGAGCTCATAGGGCAGTTTTTTGACGCGTTGGTCAACCTGCACGAAAAGGCCTTTGATACGCCAACGCTCGAGCCGGCAGTGGAATCCGAAGGGCGTCCCACCGACGCGCCAGCCACTGGCGAGGACACTGTTTCGCAAGACAAGGCTGAACCAAGGGGAGCGCGTGCGCCAGCTGCCGCCAGCGACACGTTCTGGATGGCCGGCCAGGAAGCCGCCGATGCGGGTTTCTTTGCCAGCGAGGCGGGCGATACCGATCGTGCATCGCTGGATGGCGTGCCTCCGAGGGAGCTGGATCTGGCTGCGGGTGCATGGGTGAACTTGAAAACCCAAGGGGAATGGGTGCGCGCGCAATTGACCTGGACCAGCCCGAGGGGCGGACTCTACATGTTCATTTCGGCCAGTGGCATGGCGCACTCGATGACGCGCCGGACACTGGATCGGTTGCTTGGCACCGACGCTTTGCAGATCGTCTCTCGTGGCGGCGTGGTGGAGGGGGCGCTGGACGCAGTCGCCCAGCAAGCGCTGCGAAACGCTCAGAGCGACAACGGCTACGACAAAGGCAACCCAGACGAAGAACGCAGCAACGACAGCGGCGAAGGTGGCGCTCGATGACCGGCGCTTCGAGGAAACTCCATTGACCATCACCACTTTTGGCTTCGACGCCGTGCAGGACCGCATCTGGATGCGGGTTCATGAGCAAGAGCGGACTGTCTGGTTCACCCGTCGCCTGCTCGGCCAATTTCTGGGGCCTGTGATCGGAGCCTTCGAGCAAGCCACCCCAGGCGCCCAGGGCGGTGCGCCTCCTGAGCGGCGCGCCGCCATTGAACACGACCTGTCTTTGCATGAAACCCTCCCGGGGCAGAGTGCTCCCCAGATTCGGGCCGGGCGGGTGCTGCCCAGCCCGGGCGCTGATCCACAGCAGGGTTTGTGCAGCCGTGTGGCGACCCGCACCAATCAACAGACGGTGAGCATGACCTTTGACACTCCAGGGGGCTCTATGGTGTTGCCCTTGACCCGCAAAGGCATGCATTTGTGGCTGCGGGGCCTGTCCATGGTGCTTAAACAAGCCCATTGGGGCCTGCCTTTGCCGTTGCCCGCCTGGCTGGAAGCCGGTGTGATGCCTCCGGCCTTGCAAGGCTTGATCGACAGGCCCTTGCCCAAGGGCAGCGAAGGCGATTAATGTTGTTTTCATCCCATTCCCTTTGGGTTGCAGTCCAATAGACCTAAGGCCCGCAGCGAAGCCTTGCCCGGGCATACCTCGGTTGCAGTTCGCGCCTCGCGCCAGGCCTTTTTGGCGGCAACGCATCTTGGGCAAATAGTGCGGACTGGCCCTGGCCTTGACAGGCCTGCGATAATCGAATGTTAGGCACCCCCCATGGTTTTCCTGCAGGGTGCTACTTCCCACGGTCCCCACAGCGGTCTTGAAGCCCTTCAAGGCCTGCTTTCGCTGGGTTGTCGACAGGCAAACCCCTCGTCGCACAGCGTCTCTGGATGGACCCGCGCTGGTTCGGCTGATGCAGCCGCCCGTTTTTCTCTCGTTCACTCAGGTTTTCAACAATGGCTCAATACGTTTTCTCCATGAACCGGGTCGGCAAGATCGTGCCGCCCAAACGCCACATCCTGAAGGACATCTCGTTGTCCTTCTTCCCCGGCGCCAAAATTGGCGTGCTGGGCACCAACGGCTCGGGCAAGTCCACGCTGCTCAAAATCATGGCCGGCATCGACAAAGAGATCGAAGGCGAAGCCATTCCGATGCCCGGCATCCGCATCGGTTATCTGCCCCAGGAGCCACTGCTCAACCCAGATCAAAACGTGCGTGAAGCCGTTGAAGAAAGCCTGGGCGAAGTGCGCGCAGCGCAAAAGCGCCTGGACGAGGTGTATGCCGCTTACGCCGAAGAAGACGCTGATTTCGATGCGCTGGCCGCCGAGCAGGCCCAGCTCGAAGCCATCATTTCCACCGCTGGCACCGACAGCGAACACCAGATTGAAATCGCTGCCGACGCGCTTCGCCTGCCTCCATGGGATGCCAAAGTGGGCGTGCTCTCCGGTGGCGAGAAGCGCCGTGTGGCGCTGTGCTGTCTGTTGCTCTCCAAGCCCGACATGTTGCTGCTTGACGAGCCGACCAACCACTTGGACGCCGAATCGGTGGACTGGCTGGAGCAGTACCTGGCCCGCTTTCCCGGCACCGTGGTGGCCATCACCCACGATCGCTACTTCCTGGACAACGCCGCCGAGTGGATTCTTGAACTCGACCGCGGCAGCGGCCACCCTTACAAAGGCAACTACTCCAGCTGGCTGGAGCAAAAGGAAGCGCGCCTGGAGCAGGAGAACCGCACCGAAGATGCACGCTCCAAGGCCATGAAAAAAGAGCTGGAATGGGTTCGCCAGAACCCCAAGGGCCGCCAGGCCAAGAGCAAGGCGCGTCTGGCGCGCTTTGAAGAGCTGAGCGATGTTGACTACCAGAAACGCAACGAGACCAACGAGATCTTCATTCCCGTGGCCGAGCGCCTGGGCAACGAAGTGTTCGAATTCAAGAACGTCACCAAGAGCTTTGGCGACCGCGTCTTGATCGACAACCTGAGCTTCCAGATTCCGGCGGGAGCCATCGTCGGCATCATCGGCCCCAACGGCGCCGGCAAATCCACGCTGTTCAAGCTGATCAGCGGCAAAGAGCAACCAGACAGTGGTGAAGTGAAAATTGGCCAAACGGTCAAGATGGCCATCGTTGACCAGAGCCGCGAAGACTTGGCCAACGAAAAAACCGTGTGGCAAGACATCTCCGGGGGTCTGGACATGATCACCGTGGGCAAATTCCAGATGCCCAGCCGCGCTTACTGCGGGCGTTTCAATTTCTCGGGCGGTGACCAGCAAAAGCGCGTGGGTAGCCTGTCAGGGGGTGAACGCGGTCGTTTGCATCTGGCCAAAACCCTGGCCGAAGGCGGCAACGTCTTGCTGCTGGACGAGCCCTCGAACGATTTGGATGTGGAAACCCTGCGGGCGCTGGAAGAAGCTTTGCTGGAGTTTGCTGGTTGTGCGCTGGTCATCAGCCACGATCGCTGGTTCCTTGACCGCATTGCCACCCACATCCTGGCCGCCGAAGGCGACAGCCAGTGGACCTTCTTCAACGGCAACTACCAAGAGTACGAAGCCGACAAGAAGAAGCGATTGGGCGAAGAGGGCGCCAAGCCCAAGCGCGCTCGCTTCAAGTCATTGGCATAACCCACACCCGAGCCGCGCCTGCGGCGCGCTGCCCCCTCAAAGGGGCAACGCTGGCCGACCCCGGCAGAGCTGGATCGGCGGCGCTCTGGGTTGTGGTCTTTCGCGCCGGACAAGGGATGGCCTTTCCGGCGTTTTTGCCTTTTGGCGTCAGACACCCATTACGCAGCAGTGCTTTGCACCGCACTCGCCGTGCAAGCAGAAGGCTTGACGAACTCGGGTTTTGAACCTGAAAACCAGTTCCTGCCCGGTGCGACCGCTGTTGCCCGCTTGCCGCGGGTGGCTGGCACATGAGTGGCTCAGAGTGTGAACCGAGGTGGGTTTGGCCATGCCCGCCTTTCCCATCGCTTTCTTGATGGTTCCTTGCCTGCGCTTTTCAAACCCGTGGTGGTACCGCTGCGCCTTCTGGGGTGAATCTATCGACAACGTGGGTGACAAAACAACCAGAGCCCATCCCAGGCCGGGAGGGCCTACCGTAAGACACTTCTGGGACCACTCAGGTGATGTCTCAACGCCATTCCCCTGAGCCCTGTGTTCAAGCAGCATTCCATAGGGTCCGAACCTGGCGCCGCTGTTGGTGTCAAGCCGGGGCCAGCGATGGTGGCAGCATGAACACACGGTTGATGCTGCCTTCAGTCTTGCACACGGTGTTCACGCGCTGGTCAAGGCCCACATCTTTGATTCGCGAGCGAAGCCTTTTCGTCCATCGCATGTCGGTACCGCAGAGCAGCTTGCCCAGAAAAAGGCCCGTTCAACCACCAGGGGTTGAAAGGGCGACGCGACTTCTTCTCGGGTCAACACCCGGGGAGTTCGCCGCTTCTGGGCAGGGCGATTGAGCCCTTTGAGCCATGGAGTATCAATCGACAGCAGCTCTCGGCAAAGCGACAGCAATGCACTGAGAGCCTGGTTGTGCCTAGACGCCCAAACATGCCGCACGATCGCCAGCATGGTTTGCAAGCCCTTCAACCGCAGAGGCCTCTGTCTTGCGCGGATGCCGCATGACCCCTTCTCGCCCCTGCCACCGGATGGAGAATCGGATCCAACGCCGGTGCGCCTTCTCTGTCTGATAGCTAAAGTGAAGAGGGTGGATGTGCTCACGAACTTGGCCAAACAGGCAGGTTGAGCTAAAAAGGTGTGTGCTGGATTTTAAAATTGATTTGTACCTGCATGTACAAACAGCATCAAGCGTGCAGCCCTATGATTGATAAACGTTTCAGGGAGGAGCTTGTGACCAGAATATCCCAAAAGCTTTGCGGGATACATTGCGTTAGACCGCAAGACCAATATGAATGCCATTGAGGAATTTAAAGCGCGCCGCCGTCAAGCCTTGCGGATTGCTGGTCCCTGGATCATTATTGGCGTAATTGGATCCTTGGTTGTGATTTTCTATGCCAGAGATCCATCAGCGCCATTGTCACAAGCTGGAATGGTTTTTGCTTTGGGTGCGTTCCTTGTGTGCATCATTATCGGGGCCAGTATCGTCGTTCGTTACTATCGCTGCCCGGCTTGCGGCAACGTACCAAAGGCACGTCGTGGAATTCTTTTCGGCTTAAGCAAATGCCCAACATGTGGGACTCGTCTCAAATGAAGATCATGGTGCCCAACAACGCGCTCCAGCCAATTAAAAAATCGGCACTGCTGAGTTTTAGCCTTGTATTTTTAACCCAAATACAATACGGAGAAAGATATGAAAGCCATGAGCTGCAGACAACTGGGTGGTGCTTGTGAAGAAGAATTTCATGCCGATTCATTTGATGAAATCGCAGAAATGAGCAGGCAACATGGAATGAAAATGTTCCAAAAAAATGATGAAACTCACCTTGAAGCCATGAATGAAATGCAACAACCCATGAAAAAACCAGCGGCAATGGCAGAATGGTTCGAAGGCAAAAGGAAAGAATTCTATGCATTGCCCGAAACCTGAGAATTTCGCCATAAGAATCTGCGCATAGCCAATGGCTCAAGCCCGACCCATTGCACCGCGCCAGGAAAACTTGTACATGGCGCTTGCCGTGTTACAGTGGGGAAGGTTTCACTCACAAATCTGTGAATTGAAAGTTAATAAAGCAACAACCTAGGAAGACCATTATGTCTATTCGACTCGACGATATCGCTCCAGATTTCACTGTGGATTCCACAGACGGCAAAATCAAGCTTCACGATTGGATTGGTGCCAGCTATGCCATCCTGTTTTCACACCCAAAAGATTTCACGCCGGTGTGTACGACCGAATTTGGTGCGGTTGCCCAGCTCGTCCCTGAATTTGTCAAGCGCAATACCAAAGTCATGGGCGTATCGGTAGACAGCGTTGAGGAGCACATGAAATGGAAACGGGATATCGAAGCATTTTCCGGTGCTGCTGCCGACTTTCCGATCATTGATGACACTTCTTTGCAGGTATCCAAACTGTACGACATGCTGCCGGCCGGAGCCTATCTGCCCGATAATCGTACACCTGCCAACAGCGCTACGGTGCGGACTGTTTTCATTATCGGTCCGGATAAAAAAGTTCGCCTGACAATGTCGTATCCGATGTCTGTTGGTCGCAATTTCGCAGAGATTTTGCGTGCCTTGGATGCTATCCAGATCACAGATGGGGCATCTATCGCAACGCCCGCGAATTGGGTTCCTGGTCAGGATGTGATTGTTGGGCTGGGCCTGAACGATGAGCAGGCGAAAGAAAAATTCGGAAATATTGATATCAAGCTGCCCTATTTGCGATTCACAAAAGCCCCGAAAAAATGAGGAGCTGAGCAGATACAAAGCTTGTGTGAATTGAAATGAAGATGATCGGCGAGATGGATTTCTGGTTGTTTCTGTCTGTTTTTCAAGCCTATTGACGCTAAAAAATGTGAAATCACCTGACCTCGCTTGTGTTTGTCAGGTGATTTTGGCGTTAACTATCCCATCAAACTATTGCCATCAACAATGCCAGATGATCCCCTGCTGCTGGATGATTCTGATGAACCGGATGACGATCAACCGACGCTTGAAGAGTTGGCGAAAATTCGCCGCGCGACACCCGCTGACGCGGCGGCGGTGGATGCACTCATCCTGCAAAGCTGCTCCAACCATTGGTGCAAAGTAGCTGAGGTTGTCGGAACGTCATTGAAAGAATTTGATGCACGGTATCCTCACCTGCCTTATGTCTACATGCCGGTCCGCATTGTTGCGTTGGAACGCAGCGGCGTGCTTGAGGTGCGGGGCGACCCCATGGCCATGCGGTTTTCAGAGGTTCGCCTAAGCGGAAATCTGTGATGTTGAACCCGCTGCTTGAAGCGGGCAGGCAACAAACCCTGCATCCGAAGTGAACGAGGTCTCTTTGGGATGGTTCGTTCCCGCATGGAAAGGAGCGAACCAGCGCTGCAAGCGAAAGGCAAGCTGCGTGCTGCTTGATCACCGTCAAATTTTCCACGGTGCAACTGCCTGATTCAGGGATTACCATTCCCCTCTCTCTACCCCCTGCGCTTGTGCCCCCATTCATGACCATGCCCGACGACACCACCATTCTTGACAACACCCGTCGCTGGATCGAGAAGGCGGTGATCGGGCTGAACTTGTGCCCGTTTGCACGGGCGGTTTACACGAAGAACCAGGTACGCATCGTGGTGAGCCACGCCAAGCATCTGGATGCCTTTCTGGATGAGCTGGACGCCGAGCTGACTTTGCTCAAGGACACGCCAGCCGAAGAGATCGACACCACCTTGCTGGTGCATCCGTCGCTGTTTCCGGATTTTTTCGTCTTCAACGATTTTTTGAACGTGGTGGACGACGTGGTCGCAGAACACGAGCTGGAAGGGGTGATTCAAGTCGCGAGCTTTCACCCGCTGTTCCAGTTCGAGGGCGTGGAGGCGGACGACATCTCCAACGCCACCAACCGCGCTCCGTACCCCATCTTGCACCTGCTGCGCGAAGACAGCGTGGAGCGGGCCATTGCCAGCGATGCCGGTGATGCCGAGAGAATTGTGGAGCGCAACATCGCCACGCTGCAGGCTCTGGGCGCCGACGGTTGGCAGCGGTTGTTGCGCTGACCCGAAGCGAACTGGGTGCCGCCGCTCCCTGGCGCGGCGGCACTTGAAGGCGCATGACGCGCTTTGGAGCCCTTGGGATGCCCGCTCCTTGAGTGGGGTCGCCTGAGCCAGGCGAAAACCGCTGTGTTTGCGTGACCGGTCACGATCCGTGTCCTTGTTCGCCCGCTTGCAACCACCAGGTTTGCAGCTGGCGTGGGTTTGAAGGGGTTTTTACCCGGATATTGGGGCTTAGGTTAAGCAGGGACTTGCCGATAATCAAATCGATACGCTGCTTTTTTCGACCTACTTGCCCTTTTTTGAACATGAACGCTCGCGTTGACGGTGCCTTTGGCGTCTGCATGCAGTCCGCACTGGATGAGGTGGGCGTGTGGGTGCCACAGTGGATGACTGCACTCAATGAAGGCTTGCGCCAGCGCGAGAGCTCCGCCAGCAGCTTCAATGAGAAGCAGGTCTACCTCCAGTCGCGCACAGTGCTGGCCAACTACAAGACACGGATTTCTTCCCGTTTTGTCGAGGAGCTGTCCGAGGTGATTCACGGCGTGCAGTCTGTGGAAGTCGCCGAACCCGAGGCCCGGAAGGTGCAGACTTTGAGTCTGGACGATCTGGAGCTCATGGACCATGATCAGGTTCAAGGGACCGTGGAAATGGCTCGGGTGCAGCAAATTGTGCGCATGGCTGTAGACGAGGAGCTGGTCGCTTTCACTGCGCGGCTGTGTGCTGCACGAGGGATGAGCGCGGTCAAAACCGACACCAACCCTTTGCGCCCCGATGTCGTGGTCGAAGCCTTGTCGCGCGTGCTGGGTAGCCTGCACCTGGACGAATCGGTGCGAACACGGTGGCTGCACAGTGGTGCTGTTCCCTTGGGCAAGGCCCTGCAACAGTTTTACGCTTCTTTGACCCATTTGCTGGAGCGTCTGGGCGTGCAGCCTGCCGGCTATTCGGTGGTGCAGGCGCCCACACCGCGCAGCACCGCTGCCCAAGTGCAAGCGGCCAACACTGAGCCGGGCCGGACCGAAAGTGTCCCGGTGTCGTCGGTGCCGTCGACGTCGGATGAGGATCCCGTGTTGACGCTGGACCACTTGCACCAGTTGCTGCAGGGCAACCTCGACAATGGAGGCGACGCGGTCACCGACCAAGGCACTTCGGGCTCTGGCAACGCCATGGTGCGCACGCTGGCGGCCGAGGTTGTGACGCTGATGATGCGCCGCATGGCCGAAGACACCCGTCTGTTGCGGACTGTCCGCGACCTGGTGCAAGGCATCAAGCCCGTGTTGTTGCAAGTGGCTCGCACCAATCCCCGGTTCTTCGCGGACCGCGAGAATCCGGCGCGCCGCCTGCTGGATGCGATCAGCTCCCAGGGTCTGGCGTTCACCAACGAGCAGGACCCGGGGTATTCGGAATATGCCGAACTGACGGGTCGGGTGATTGGGGCCCTCAAGCTGGCCAAGGTGGACTTGCCCGAGCGCATTGGCGCGGCTTTGCAGCGCTACATGGCCCAGATCAAGGCTCAACCCTCTCGTCGCCAGGGGCTCGCCATGGAGACGCTGGCCAAGGTTGAGCAGCGCAATTTGCTGGCTGAGAGGGTGGCCGGCGAAATGCGGGCCCGCAACGATTATCCGCGCGCACCCGGTGTGGTGCGCCGGTTTCTGACCGGGCCTTGGGCCCAGGTGGTGGCGCATGCCCGATTGGACCTCTCGGCGACCCGTGTCGATCCGAACGCTGGCAGCCGCTACATGGACATCCTTGCGGATTTATTGTGGTCCAGTCAACTGGCGCAGGCGAGCCGCAATCGGGCGCGCTTGATCCGGGTGGCGTCGGTCGTTTTGCGGACTTTGCGGGAAGGCCTTGACAGCATTGATTACCCCCGGGAAGCTTCAGAAGCCTTTTTCCAGGCCTTGATGGGTCTGCATGAGGCCGCTTATCGCACCCAGCGATCTGATGCCGATGACCGGTCCCTGGACAGCCGGTTGCCATCGGTGGATGCAGGGCTCTGGATGCATGCGTCTGAAGCCAAAGAGTCGGGCTTCATGGAAGACGCGTTCATCCTGGAGCAGCCGGTGTTTGAAGACACGCAACCTATGTCGCGCGATGGCTTGCCCGAGGAAGCCAGTGCGTTGGTCACATCGATGGACCAGCTTCATCCAGGTGCCTGGTTTGATCTGCGGGAAGATCAGAATTTGACCCGTTGCCAGTTGACCTGGTCCAGTCCCCACGGAACGCTGTTCCTGTTTACCGGACCCGGGCAACGCTCCATTTCGCTGACACAACGCGGTGCAGAGCGCATGATCGCGCTGGGTCGTTTGAGGGTGGTGGCCGACCATGGTCTGGTGCAAGACGCGCTGGATGCGGTGGCCCGCCAGGCCTTGCTCAGTTCGGGGCAAGCCTGAGTCTGCAGCCTGGGCCGCAGACGCTCAGATCTGGCGTTGCAGCCGCTGGCGCACCAGGCTGATGTTGTTGCGCAAGGCGTACAGCTCATCGGTGTAAGACAGCGGTACCTCCACCTGCTCCACCTTGCTGTCCAGCTCGTCGAGCTGGCTGATCAGCTCGTCCACCGATGTCTGGTCGTCCACATCGGCGCTGCGTTGCTCGATGAGGCGCAGCTGTCCATACCAGCGGAACACCCTTGAGCGGATTCGGAAGCTGTAGAGCGGCGGCACCACGCGGGAGAGTGGCAATGCCAGGGCGAGGATCAAACCCATGGCCAGCCACATGCGCTCGACCAGGTTGGCCAGCCAGAACGGCAGGTAGCGCTGCAGGAAAGGAGGGCCGCTGCGGATCGCGCGGATCGCCTCCGGCGAAATGGGCACTTCGGAGTGCTCCAGGCTGGGGTATTCGCGTGCCCGGCTGAACCAGCCAGCGCCGCCGTGCAGTTGGGTGGCGGTCTGGGCAAACAGCTGGAGGATGGCCGGGTGGGTGCGGGCGCTGGACATCAGGCTGGTGGTTGATGCCACAAGGCGCATGTCCCGCGTTGGGATGTTCCTGGAGAGGTCCACCACCCCTTGGGGCATCACGACCGGTGTCAGGTACGCGAAGCGGCGTGAATAGGCTTCGCTCTGGGCGAAATTGAGCAGGTGGATGCCAGGCGACTGCAACAGCATTTGCACCATCAAGGATTCGGGGGCTGAGGCAAATACCACGGCGTCGATATCGCCGTTCAGAAAGGCCACTGTGGCCGGCGTCTGCTCGAGCTCACTGAGGGTCAGCTTTTGTGGCTCGATGCGGTTGACATCGAGCAGAGTGGAAAACAAACGGGGCACGCCGCTGCCGGGGGTGCCCACGTTGACTCGCCAACCATCGAGCTGGGTCAGGTTGTCGATGGTGGTCGCCCCCTTGTTCAGGCGTTGGGCCGCATCTTCGCGGTAGAAGAGCCACAGGGGCTCGACAAACAGGCTGCCCAGGGAGGTGATGGACTCTTCGTCGTCGTAGCCGATGTCGGCGCTGCCACCTTGTACAAAACCCAGATCGGCCTTGCCGGTGCGGATCAGCTCGAGGTTGGCCGAGGAGCCTTCGGATGGCAGCAGCTGAACCTCGATGCCGTAGCGTGCCAGTGCCGTAGCGTAGTGCTTGCCAAATTCGTCATAAGCGCTCTGGGCCGGCCCTGTTGCCAGCACCACCCGCTTGGGCGGATTGGGGTCCAGCCACCAATAGGTGAGCGCGAGCAGCGCGAGTGTCAACAGCGCAAAAGGACCAACGGACACCATCAGATCGCGCAGCGAGAGCAGGGTGTAGCGAATATTGTGAGGCATCCCGCGACATTAGCACGGCGCGTGGGCTGCGATCGACCGTCACAGCCTGGCGTGCGGCCCGGGGGGGGGCAGATTCACCCGAAGCCGTGAGGTCAGTGGGCCGGCCAGCAGAGGCAGAAGCGGGTGCTGTCGTTTTCTGATTCAACGGTGACGCTTCCACCATGCGCAGTCATGATGGCCTGGGTGATTGCCAGGCCCAGCCCTGTGCCTTCGGTGGGCAGATGCAGCCTGGACTTGTCCACCCGGTAGAAGCGGTCGAAAAGTCTGGGCAGGTGCACCGGATCAATGGCCGGGCCGGCGTTCTCCACGCAGAGCATGGCTTCGCCTTCCACCTGGCTCAGCTTCACGGTGACGCGTGATAGCGTTGGCGCATGGCGAATCGCGTTGGAAAGCAGGTTGCTGATGGCGCGGCGCAGCATCAGCTTGTCGCCACTCGTGGTGGCTTCGCCCTCCAGTACCAGGGTAATGCCCTTTTCGTCGGCGACCACGTCGTAGAAATCCAGCAAGGCCTGCACCTGAGCGCGCAGCGACACGGGCTCGCGGTGCGGCAGGGCCAGGCCGTGTTCGGTTTTGGCGAGCAGCAGCATGTCGGACACCATGCGGCCCAGCCGTTGAAATTCTTCGGCATTGGAGGCGAGCGTGTCGCGGTAGGCATGGGTGTCGCGCTGGTGAGCGAGTGTGACCTGGGTCTGGGTCAGCAAATTGCTGATCGGGGTGCGCAGTTCGTGGGCGAGGTCGCTGGAAAACTCCGTCAGACGCTGGAAGTCGCGCTGCAGGCGGGCCAGCATGGTGTTGAGTTCCCTGGCCAGCTCGGCCATCTCCACAGGAACACTCGCCTCAGGCATGCGTTCATCGAGCTGGTGCGCCGTGACGCGGCGTGCGCGCTCTTGCATGTCGCGCAATGGAGCGAGGCCTCGCCGGGCTGACCACCAGGCCAGCAGCCCGCTGGCCAGTGCAGCGGCCAGCAGGTACAGCATCAGACTCTCACGCAAGTCGTCCATGAAATGGGTGTGGTGGTGGGTGTCCATGGCCAGCATGAGGCGGAGTGGTTGGGACGCGCCTTGGTCGATAAATGGGGGCGGGGCAATCGTTGTGGTCAGGCCCCGCAAGGTGGTTTCTTGCCAGAGCCAGTCACTTGGGCGTTTGTCGACGGTGGATATTTTCAGATCTGGTGGAAATGGATTCACGGCCTCTGAGTAGAGCGCCTTGCCCGCGATTTCCAGCCGGAGGTACAGGCCGGTGTGGCTGTGGTGCAGCTCCTTCAACCGCTGCGTCAACTGCTCGCGGTTGGCGCTGCTGGCCACGACCTGACTGACCAGCGCCACTTTGTCTTCCAGGTAGGCCTGATCCAGCTCGATGAAGTGAGCGTGGTTGGCCCGCATCACGAGAATGCCCAAGCCACACAGCACCAGCAAGGAGGCTGCTGTGTAGAGCAGGGTGAGGCGGGCGGTGAGCGTCAGGCGCGCGCTCATGCCTGGGGTTCTTCCGGGAGCTCCATCACATAGCCCATGCCACGCACCGTATGGATGAGGCGTGGCTCGAAGCCTTCGTCCACCTTGGCGCGAAGGCGCCGCACGGCCACATCGATCACGTTGGTGTCGCTGTCGAAGTTCATGTCCCACACCTGAGACGCGATCAGGGTTCGGGGCAGCACCTCACCTTGGCGTCGCATCAGCAACTCCAGCAGGCCAAACTCTTTGGCGGTGAGATCGATGCGCCGTCCGGCGCGGGTCACGCGGCGGCGCAGCAGGTCGAGATCCAGATCGGCCAGTTGCAGCGTGGTCTGTTCCTGACCAGCCCGGCCGCGCCTCAGGATCACGCGCACCCGCGCCAAGAGCTCGGCAAAAGAAAAAGGTTTGACCAGGTAGTCGTCCGCACCCAGCTCCAGCCCACGCACGCGGTCTTCAACCTGATCGCGCGCCGTGAGAAACAACACCGGCATGTCCCGGCCGACGCTGCGCAGGCCTTTGAGCACCTGCCAGCCATCGAGCTCGGGCAGCATGACGTCGAGGATCAGCAAATCGTGCTGGCCTTCAAGCGCCATGTGCAGGCCATCGTTGCCCCGGGTGGCCAGGTCGACGCCAAAGCCCGCCTCGCGCAAGCCTTGGCGCAGGTACTCGCCGGTTTTGGGTTCGTCTTCAACAATCAGGATGTTCACGAAGCGTAGTGTGCCCCCTCTGCAGCGCCACTGAGTCAAGATGACAAAATTGTCATCTGACCGACAGGCATTTGTGAATGTGGAGTGCCGACAATGCCGGCATGCCAAAAAAATTGAATGACGCGTGCTCTCGCTCCCTTTCTTCCTGTCTGCCATCGGTTTACCCGCTTGCCCTTGCCGTGATGCTTCTGCCATTGGGGGCTTGGGCTCAGGCCGCGGGTGAGGCGCCAAAGCTGCAGGATTGGCGGGCCGCCAACGATGCGGTTGCGCAGTTCAAGCGAGGTCATATCGACTTGCTCAAGTGGGAGAGCAAGAACCTCCCCGAAGTGCCGGCCGTCCCGCAGACCAAGCCCAATCTGGTGCTCATGGCCCCGGCCGATGTGGTGCGCCAGGCATGGCGAGCACATCCGGAACTGGCCCGGGTGCAGAGCATTTTGGGCGCCGATGTCGTGCAGCGGGTGGCCGATGGACGGCTGGAGGCGGTGGATCCCAGTCTGCAGCGGCGTGTGGACGACATGGGCGAGTTGCTGGAAGTGGCAGCGGACGCTCGCAAGATCTGGATTGAAGCGGTCGCCGCCCGCAAGGCGCTGCGGTTTCGCGAGACAGCGCTGATCAGCGCCGAAGCGGGCAACGAACTGGGAGCGCGCATGGTCAGTGTGGGCAATTGGAGCCCTTTGCAGGCCTCGCCTTTTCAGTTGACGCTGAGCACGGCCCGCATGGACCTGAGTCGCGCGCAGCTGGCCGTTGCTCAGGCGGATGGCGCCTTGCTCAAGTTGCTGAAACTGGCGGGAACCCCTGCCGTTCTGGGGCTGCCGAGCGAGTTTCCTGAGTTCCCTGGCGAGGCGATGGCGCGCGAGGCTTGGGCTCAGCGTCTGGATGCCTTGCAGGGCCAGTTACCCCAAATGGACGCTGTGCAGAACCGGGTGGCCTCCCAGATGGCCTTTGATGTCTACAGCACCGGCCATGGGTTGGCTCGCATCAACCGTGATGAGGTGCTCAAGGTGCGCAGGTTCATCACTGAAGAGACCGTGTTGCACTACAACGGGATGCTCAAGAGCGTCTGGGATTTGCTGGGTGAGGTGCGCAACCAGGCCGTGGCTGAAATTGACGCCATCGATGCCGAGCGTGACTTCTGGCGGGCCGAAGCCGACCTGCAGTGGACGTTGCAAGGTGGTGCCCCCACCAAATTTGTATCGCTGGGCGGTGGCAGCGCCGATGCCGGTGGCCCCGCAGCCCATTGATTCAGGACACTAAAAAATGAACTTACCCAATTCCCGTCGCCAATTTTTTGCGGGTGCCGCGGCATCCGTGGCCAGTCTGGCCGTGGCCCGCTCGGCCCTTGCTGGCCTGCCAGAGCCGGTGATCCAGACCTCTGTCAAGACCGCGCCACCGCTGGTGCCGCAAACTGGGCGGCCTTACAACCCGGTCGTGACCCTCAACGGCTGGACGTTGCCTTGGCGCATGAACAACAACGTCAAGGAATTCCATTTGGTGGCAGAGCCAGTGGTGCGTGAAGTGTCCAAGGGTTTCAAGGTCAACATGTGGGGCTACAACGGGCAGAGCCCAGGGCCCACAATCGAAGTGGTGGAGGGTGATCGTGTGCGCATCTTCGTGACGAACAAGTTGCCCGAGCACACCTCGGTGCATTGGCATGGTCAGCGCCTGCCCAATGGCATGGACGGTGTGTCGGGGCTGAACCAGCGTGCGATTCCCGTGGGTAAAACCTATGTGTACGAATTCGTGGCGCGCCGACCGGGCAGCTTCATGTACCACCCGCATGCGGATGAGATGACGCAGATGGCCATGGGCATGATGGGCATGTGGGTTACCCACCCCAAGGCCAAACACCCGCTCATCAGCGAGGTTGATCGCGACTTCTGTTTCATGCTCAACGCATTCGATGTCGAGCCGGGCAGCCGCACGCCCATGGTCAACACCATGACCGACTTCAACATCTGGTGTTGGAACAGCCGGGTGTTTCCCGACATCGATACGCTCAACGTGCGCTTGAACGACAAGGTGCGCATCCGGGTAGGCAATCTCACCATGACCAACCACCCCATCCACCTGCACGGCCACGAATTCGAAGTGACGGGCACCGATGGTGGCCCCACCTCGCCAGGTTCCCGCTGGCCCGAAGTCACCACCGATGTGGCCGTCGGGCAGATGCGCCAGATCGAGCTGCTGGCGGATGAAGAGGGCGACTGGGCCATGCACTGCCACAAGAGCCACCACACCATGAACGCCATGGGTCACGCTGTGCCGACCATGGTCGGCGTGGACCACCGGGGTATCGTGGGCAAGATCAACAAAGTGGCACCCGACTACATGGTCATGGGCGAGCGCGGCATGGCCGACATGGGCGAGATGGAAATGCAGATTCCCGACAACACCGCGCCCATGATGACCGGCACCGGTCAGTACGGCCCGCTGGAGATGGGCGGCATGTTCAACGTCTTTAAGGTGCGAAAAGACCAGAAGCCTGGCGACTACAGCGACCCTGGGCCCTATGCGCATCCACCCGGTACCTCTGCCTTCGAATACACCGGCGTCATGCCTGAACCTGCGCGCTTTCAATCCGAGATGAAGGCTGGCGGGCAGCCTGTGACCGGTTTGAACAACACTGCGCCAACCCTGCCGGAGAAACCATCTTCCGCCAACGCCTCGGCTGTCAAGCCCAATGGCCGGCACCAACACTGAGCAACGATCTTGAAAGATCGCTGTTGAATCATTTTCCAGTTTTGAGTCTTGAAAGGCCCTGTACATGAAACGAACCCTTGCCCTGTTGTTGACCCCTCTGTGTCTGCTTTTTGCGTCGCCTGTGTTTGCGCATGGCGACGAAGCTCACATGAAGAAGCCAACTGTTGTGAAGAAAGAGCAAAAGGATTGGGGTATTGCCGGCGATGGAAAAGCGGCCAAGCGCACCATCGACATCAAGATGCTGGACAGCATGCGCTTCACCCCGGATCGCATCGAGGTATCGCAAGGCGATACAGTGCGCCTGACCATGACCAATACAGGCCAGGTGATGCACGAGATGGTGTTGGGCACTCAGACGGTGTTGACCGAGCATGCCGCGTTGATGAAACGCTTCCCCAACATGGAGCACGACGAACCGTACATGGCCCACGTGCCGCCGGGCAAGACCGGTGAAATCATCTGGACTTTCAATCAAGCCGGTAGCTTTGATTTCGCGTGCTTGTTGCCGGGTCATTTTGAAGCCGGTATGGTGGGCAAGATCGAAGTCAAAGCAGCCAAAGGAGCCCAATGATGAACACCGCAACCACAAGGATTGAACACCGCGGCCTGCGCCGGCGCCACCTTGCCGGGCTGATTGCCAGTGCCTGGATTCCGGGCTGGGCACTGGCGCAGTCGACAGCCAAAACCTCTGTGCCTTTGGTGCAGGTGTGGAAAGATCCCAACTGTGGCTGTTGCAAGGACTGGATCGTGCACCTGGAAAAAAGCGGCTTCCGTGCGCAGACCTTCGACACCGGCAACACCGCCATGCGTGCCCGGTTGGGCTTGCCCCAAAAGTATGGTTCTTGCCACACCGCGTTGGTCGATGGCTATGTGATCGAAGGCCATGTGCCCGCCAGCGATATACAGCGCCTGCTCACTGAACGCCCGAAAGCGCTGGGTCTGGCTGTCCCGCGCATGCCTGTGGGCTCGCCCGGCATGGATGGGCCTGAATATGGTGGCCGCAAAGATCCTTATGAAGTGTTGCTGGTCGCGCGCGATGGCACTTCTACTGTTTTTCAACGTTACGTCTGAAGGAATTTCTCCATGAAAACTCTGTACACCTCGGCTTTGGCCGCCCTGATTGCCCTGCCTTTGGGCGTGGTCCTGCCTGCGGTGGCTCAGACAGCACCCGCTGCTGCGCCGACCATGGACATGAAAATGAGCGAGTCTGCCGATATGACCGAGGGCGAAATCCGCAAGGTCAGCAAGGACACTGGCAAGCTCACCATCAAGCACGGTGAAATCAAGAACCTCGACATGCCGCCCATGACCATGGTGTTCACGGCCAAGGACCCTTCGATGCTGGAAAACCTTGCTGTGGGTGACAAGGTCCGTTTCTTGGTGATCGAAGAAGGCGGCAAGATGGTGGTTGCCAAACTGCAGCCGTTCAAGTAACGCAAGCGGCATCCCAACCTTTGCGGCGGGATGGGGGTGCAACCCGCTGACGTGGGTTTTCATCCAGGCGTGGCGCACCACCTGCACCGTGTTTTGCACAGCGCCATGTCGGCGTTGCTGGTGACGGTGTTGATCGGGTAGTGGCGCAGTGTTCTGGTGGCCTTTGCTGGGCTGGCGGTTGCACATCGTGATCGATGTGTTTACCCATTCCGCACAGTTCCTTCCTTCGCCTGTTTTGTATCCGCTGACCTATTGGGGATTCGAAGGCTGGGCCTGGAATCAGCCGGGTTTTCTGCTGCTCAACGACACGGCACTGGCGTTGGTCCGGGCCGGGCTCGCCCATCGTTGGCGCCGCAACCACCGGTGATCAGTGAGCCGGGTTCTCGCATTTCAGGACCGCGCCCTGCACAGGGCGAACGAGGTCGGGTTGTGTGACCACAAAGGCCACTCTCAACGCCTCGAATTGAGGCCCTTCCGGCAAGCTGAGTTGCAGCACCTGCGGTTTGTCGCCAGGCCAAGCCGGCACCGGCTGGTAAAGGCTCACCACGTGATCGTGCGTCAGGGTTTCACCCGCGTTCTCACCGCGGGTGACCCTGCTGACCAGACCGTCCTGCAAAACTGCCCAGTACCCTGCCAGTGCGGCTGGACCGGGTATTGACCCCACCGTTGCCGTCAACTGGTTGCCGTTGCGGCGGATCAGTAGAGTTGGCGCGGTATCGGTTGGGCTTTGGCCCGCTTGACGCAGCGCTGAAGGTGATTGGCCGTGCCAGCCGCGGTGGTCCTGCCCGTTGAGCACCACCTGGGGGGTGTAGACATAGCGGCCGTTTTGTACGGCGCGCACCTGGTGCTGGCGTTGTGTTGTCCCCGGGGTGGCGAACCGGTCTTGCCATCCCAGGTGGTTCCAGTAGTTCACATGAAACGCAAGTGGCAGTACATGGCGCTGGTCGTTGAGTGTGGACAGCCAGCGGTCCGCTGGCGGGCAGGAGCTGCAGCCTTCAGAGGTGTAGAGCTCGACGATGGCAGGTGCTTCAGCGCCAGATCGCACTTCGCAACGGGCTGACGATGCCGCCTGTGCGGTGGATATGGACAGCGCGGCGGCAAACGTGGCCATCAGCAAGGGAGTGCGAGGTTGGCAATTCATGGGCGTCTCCAGCGGTAATGCCCATGGGTCGTGAAAGCGCCGGCATTCTTACGGGATCTCACCGGAGTACAGACCAAAAAAACGCCGCCCCGACCCCATGGCCGGTGCGGCGTTTTGCGTTCTTGCGCGAGCGGAAGGTGCTTCAGTGGCCGAGAATCTTGGACAGGAAGTCTTGGCTGCGCTCGTTCTGCGGGTTGTTGAAGAACTCTTCAGGCGTGTTTTGTTCAACAACCTGGCCCTGGTCCATGAAGATCACGCGATCGGCAACGGCTTTCGCAAAACCCATTTCGTGCGTCACGCAAAGCATGGTCATGCCCTGGTCGGTCAGGCCGATCATCACATCGAGCACTTCCTTGATCATCTCGGGGTCGAGTGCCGAGGTGGGCTCATCAAACAGCATGATCTTGGGCGTCAGACAGAGCGAGCGCGCAATGGCCACCCGCTGTTGCTGGCCACCCGATAGCTGTAGCGGGTATTTGTTGGCGTGTTCGGCGATGCGCACACGTTCGAGTTGGGCCATGGCTTTTTCTATCGCCTCGTTGCGCGGCATCTTGGCCACCCAGGTGGGCGAAAGGATCAGGTTTTCCAGCACCGTCAGGTGGGGAAACAGGTTGAACTGCTGAAACACCATGCCGACTTCACGGCGCACACGGTCCACGCCTTTGACGTCGTCGCCGACCACGGTGCCGTCGACAGTAATCTTGCCTTCCTGGTATTCCTCCAGCGCGTTGATGCAACGGATCAGCGTGGATTTTCCGGAACCCGATGGCCCGCAGATCACCACTTTTTCGCCTTTGGCAAAAGTGAGATCAATGTCGCGCAGCACGTGGTAACCATTGCTGGGATACCACTTGTTGACTTTTTCGAACTGGATGATGGGCGCTTCTTGGTTGCTCATGGAATGGCGTCTTTCTAATCGAATGGGGGTGCAATGTGTTGGGCCGCTCAGCGGCTCTTGCTCACAGCGGTGCGCTTTTCAACCCATAGGCTGTAGCGCGACATGGCGAAGCAAAAGGCGAAGTAGATCGCAGCAATGAAGAACAGGCCTTCCATTTTGAAAGGGCGCCAGTCAGCGTCTGAATTCAGCGCCAGGCCAACCGCACCGGTCAAGTCATAGAGCGAAACGATGGTGACCAGCGAGGTGTCTTTGAACATGCCGATGAAGGTGTTCATGAGCGAGGGCACGACGGTGGTCAGTGCTTGAGGCATAACGATCTTGCGTTGGGTTTGCCAGAAGGTCAGGCCGAGGGTTGCGGCCGCCTCGGTTTGCCCTTTGGGCAGCGCCTGCAAGCCACCTCGCACAACCTCTGCCATATAGGCAGCCGAAAACAGGGTAATGCCCACAACCACGCGGATCAGCACATCGATGTTGGTACCAGAGGGCATGAACAGGGGCAGCATGAACGACGCCATGAACAGGATCGTGATCAGTGGCACGCCCCGGATAAGCTCAACATACAAGGTGCACAAGGTCCGGATGGCCGGCATGTTGGAGCGCCGGCCGAGCGCCACCATAATGGCCAGCGGGAATGCCAAGGTCATCGCAATCACCGTGAGCATCACCGTCAGGGGCAAGCCACCCCATTGATCGGTCGACACCTCGACAAGACCGAGCACACCACCCTTCATGAGTGTGAAGTACACCACCAGCATGGTCGGCCA
Source organism: Hydrogenophaga sp. PAMC20947 (assembly GCF_004795855.1). Taxonomy (NCBI): domain Bacteria; kingdom Pseudomonadati; phylum Pseudomonadota; class Betaproteobacteria; order Burkholderiales; family Comamonadaceae; genus Hydrogenophaga; species Hydrogenophaga sp. PAMC20947. The sequence continues at coordinate 1,872,815 of NZ_CP039252.1, read as the reverse complement.
CATGATCAGCAGCGACTTGTTCCAGAAGGCGGGCATGCAGCTCAAAGCCACCACGCCGAGCATCAAGCTTGTCGCGACAACGGGGCGCCATTGTTCTTCTTGCGGGTAGAGGCCCAGCAGGATCAAACGGCCCTTTTCGGCGATCACCCCCCAGCAGGCGCCGATACCACGGGCGCTGTTGCAGGCCTCGAGGTCGGCTCCGAACACCGCATGGGTGAGGCTCCAGCTGGTGGCCTGGGAAAGTGTGAACAGCACGGCGGCCAGCATGATGACCGTCATGATGCTGTTGACCGGATTCGAAAACAGGTTGTTCTTGAACCAGGCTATGACGCCACCGCTGGCTCCGGGGACGGAGCGCGGTGCAATGGGTTGGAATGTGTCTTGCATTTTGTTGAGCTCCTAGCGTTCCTGGATCGCGGCGCTGGCGTTGAACCAGTTCATGAGCAAGGCCGTGATCAAAGAAAGCGTGAGGTACACGGCCATCACGATGGACAGCGCTTCGATGGCACGCCCGGTCTGGTTCAGAGAGGTGTTCGCGATCGACACCAGGTCGGGGTAGCCAATAGCCACCGCGAGCGATGAGTTCTTGGTCAGGTTGAGGTACTGGCTGGTCAAGGGCGGGATGATCACGCGCAGGGCCTGAGGCAGTGCAACCAGACGCATGGACAAGGATTTGGTCAGCCCCAGTGAAGCGGCTGCTTCGTGTTGTCCCTGCGATACCGAGGCAATACCTGAGCGCACGATTTCCGCAATGAACGAGGCGGTGTACAACACCAATCCCACCAGAAGCGCGAGAAATTCCGGGCTGAAATTTGCCCCTCCCTCGACCATGAACACACCTTTTTCAGGCAGCGTCCAGGCCATCGGTGCCCCGCCAATCAACCAGCCGACCACACCCAGGCCAACGATGATGCCGAAGGCAACGGGCAGCACAGGGCGGCTGTGACCCGTCAGGTCAAAGTGGCGCCGCGCGCTCCTTGCGTATACATAGCTGCCGACGACCCCCAACAACATGCCCAAAAGCGCAAGAGACTGCCCCAGTTCCCAATTGGGCCAAGGGAAGAAAAAGCCACCTTTGCTCAGAAACGTGGGGCCAACCTCCCACGCTTCATCCATCGACGGCAGGGTTTCGGTAAAGACGATGTACCAGATCAGCAGTTGCAGGTAGACGGGGATGTTTCGGAAAATTTCAACGTACACATAACAAACCTTGCGCACCAGAAAATTGGTGGAAAAACGTCCGATACCCAGCATTGTTCCGATGAGGGTTGCGAGGACGATGCCGATGATCGCCACCTTGAGTGTGTTGGTCAGACCGATGGCAAAAGCGGTCCAGTAGGTGCTCATCACGTCGTAAGGAATGAGTGTTTCGCTGACATCAAAGCCAAAGGGCTGGAACATGAAGTCGTAGCCGCTTTGGATGCCTCGACGGCGCATGTTGCCCAGGGTATTCGTGACCAACAGCCAGATGAATCCGGCGACCGAGGCGATGGCCACGATCTGATAAATGACGCTGCGACCTTCGCGGCTGTTCCAGGAGATGGAGCGCGTTTTCTTTTTGGGTAGGGGTCTGGCTTCAATCATGGGAGGAAAGCTTCCATACGTGATTGGGTGGAATCACAAGCGTAAAAAAAACTGGCACAAACTTCCCCGAGGATTTCGAGGCTGTTTGTGCCAGTTGTGGCCGGTTGGTTTAGATCAACGCAGGGGTGGTGCGTACATCAGGCCGCCGTTGTTCCACAGGTTGTTCTTGCCGCGGGGCAAGTTCAGTGGTGTCTTAGGACCCACGTTGCGCTCAAAGATTTCACCATAGTTGCCGGTGGCCGCGATAGCGCGGGCCAGCCACTCTTTGTCCAGACCCAGGTGCTTGCCCAAGTCTTCTGTTGAGCCCAGCATGCGGCCTACCTGTGGATCGGAACTCTTCTTCATCTCTTCCACGTTGCTTTGCTTGATGCCATATTCTTCGGCTTCGATCAGGCCGTTGAGCACCCACTTGGTGATGGCGAGCCACTCGTCGTCACCGCGACGCACCATTGGGCCCAGAGGCTCTTTGGAGATCAGGTCGGACAAGATCACATGGTCTTCAGGCACCTTGGCTTCTTTGGAGCGGGTGGATGCGAGACCAGAAGCGTCGGTGGTGTAAGCCTGGCAGCGGCCAGAGAAGTAAGCGCCGGTAGCGGCTTCAACCTTCTCGAACACCACGGGCTTGATCTTGATGTTGTTGGCGCGGGCGAAGTCGGTCAGGTTCTTCTCGGTTGTCGTACCCGACTGCACACAGACGGCTGCACCATTGAGTTGCTTGGCACTCTTGATCTTGCCTTTAGCGACCATGAAGCCTTGGCCGTCGTAGAAGCTCGTGCCCACGAAGTGCAGGCCCAGAGAAGCATCACGCGACAGGGTGCCGGTGGTGTTGCGCGACAGGATGTCGACTTCGCCGGATTGCAGGGCGGTGAAACGCTGCTGAGCGTTCAGGGGAACGTATTTGACTTTGCTGGCATCGCTCAACACGGCGGCGGCCACGGCTTTGCAGTAGTCCACATCGAGGCCTGACCAGTTACCGCTGCTGTCGGCTTGCGAGAAGCCGGCGAGACCGGTGTTCACACCGCAGACCAGCTGACCGCGGGCCTTGATGGCGTCAACGGTTTTGCTGGCAGCGTGAGCGGGGGCGCTTGCCAAGATGGTAACGGCGGCAAGTGCCAAAGAAAGGTTCAAGGACTTCAATTTCATTTGTGACTTACTCCAATTGGTATAGCAAAGGTTGCTGCCAGGACGGGTGCTCACAGTGCGTGGGCATTTTCCGTGCGAACGGTAACTGTAAGGCGCTGGCAAGCTCTCTTGCATCGGGGTTTACGTGAGATCGTCATGCATAAAACGCATGACAGCATGGCTTGGGCATCTGATTCCGCTAGCGCATGCTTCTAAGCAGTTCTCGTGCCAGGGGTGATAAATGGGGGTGGTCCCGAGAGCGACATTGCATCATTTGGGATTGGGAGAGCCGCCCGTATGCTGTGCTGCATTCCGCAAAACAACAGGAGACTTGACGATGAACACCAGCGAAATGGCCCCTCAGGTGTCGGAGCGGGCACACCACCGTTTCTGGCCGAAGCGGCTGGCCCACAGCATTTCGACGCCCCAAACGTCACTCTGGTTTAACCTGGTGGCCAGTGCACAGCGTTACCCCAACAAGGCCGCGACGGTGTTCTTCGACCAACGTTTGAGCTATGGAGACTTGCAGGCGCAGGCCGAGCGGGTTGCCGCGCACCTGCATGCCCAAGGGGTTCAGGCGGGTGACCGGGTGATTCTTTTGATGCAGAACTGCCCCCAATGGATCGTGGCGTACTACGCAATTTTGCGCGCCAACGCCGTCGTGGTGCCGGTGAATCCGATGAACCGCACCGAGGAGCTCAAGCACTACATCACCGACCCGGATGTGCGCGTGGCCATTTGCGCAGCGGATCTGGCTGGTGAGCTTAACAAAGCCAGCGAAGCCCTGCCTGAAGCGCAGCGCCTGAGTCATGTGCTGATCAGCCACTACAGCGATGCGGTTGGCCCGGGGGCTGAGGTGCCCGATGTCTGGAAGCCCTGGCTGGAAGCGCGCCACGCGAAGCCCTTGCTGTCGCAGGGGAGTGCCAGTGACTGGCCCGAGGCGCTGGCCAGTACCGCTGCGCTCCCCGAGCACACGCGTGGTCCTGACGACTTGTGTGTGCTGCCCTACACCAGCGGCACCACCGGTCTGCCCAAGGGTTGCATGCACACGCACGCGAGCATCATGCACAACGCAGTGGCGGGCGCGGCCTGGGGCAACGGGACATCGGAAGCGGTTTCACTGGTGGTGGTGCCCATGTTCCACATCACCGGAATGGTGACCGGCATGCACACAGGGCTCTACCTGGGTGCGACCATGGTGTTGATGCCCCGCTGGGACCGGGATCTCGCGGGGCGGCTGATTTCCAAATGGCGGGTGACCAGCTGGACCAACATCCCGACCATGGTGATGGATCTTCTGGCCAGCCCCCACTTCGACAGGTACGACCTGACCAGCTTGAACTACATCGGTGGCGGCGGAGCCGCCATGCCCCAGGCCGTGGCCCAGCGTTTGCTGGAGGCCTATGGCCTGCAGTTTGCCGAAGGTTATGGCCTGACAGAAACCGCTGCGCCTTCCCACAGCAACCCGCCCGACGCGCCCAAGCAGCAATGCCTGGGGGTGCCTTTTGTGGGCGTGGAGTCGCGTGTGGTCGACCCCGACACGTTGAAAGAAATGCCGGTCGGTGAAGCGGGCGAGATCATCATGCGCGGTCCGTCGGTTTTCCAGGGTTACTGGAAGCGGCCCGATGCGACCGAATTCGCTTTCGTTGAGTTCGAAGGCCAACGCTATTTCCGCTCCGGTGATCTGGGCCGCGTGGATGAGGATGGCTATTTCTTTATCACCGACCGCCTCAAACGCATGATCAACGCCAGCGGCTTCAAGGTCTGGCCGGCCGAGGTGGAGGCTTTGATGTTCCGCCACCCTGCGATCGCCGAAGCCTGTGTGATCGGTACCCTGGACGACTACCGGGGCGAGAGCGTGAAGGCCGTGGTGGTCTTGCGGGGCGAGGCGCGCGGCCAAGTGAGCGAGCAAGACATTGTGGAATGGTGTCGCGAGAACATGGCGGTTTACAAATGCCCACGTGTGGTGCAGTTTGTCGAAGCGCTCCCCAAAAGCGGGAGTGGCAAGGTGATGTGGCGTTTGTTACAGGAGCAGGAAGCCGACGCTTGAGCGCAGGCGCCGGATCGCTGCACAATGGTGCATGCCTTCTCGCAACCCCATCCTTCGTCGATCCCTGTCCCGACTCTGGCAACCCCAGCGAGGGCTGTTCTGGCTGATGGTGGCGTTCAACGTCATGGGTTGGGTGTTGGGCTGGACCCTGCACCTGCTGCAACCCACGGGTGGCCTGTTGGTCCTTGTCACTTTGCTCGCCCTGAGCAATGCCGGGATGGGCTGGTGGCTGTTATCAATACTCTGGCGCGAGAGCGCTGAGACTTTTTCTGGAGAAACTTCTGATGTTCAAAGCTTTGCTGGTCAACAAGACCGATGACGCCGGGTACACCTGCTCACTGACCGAACTCGACGAATCTCAGTTGCCCGCCAGTGGGGATGTGACGGTGCGCGTCGAATGGTCGACCATCAATTACAAAGATGGACTGGCCATCACCGGTCAAGCACCGGTGGTGCGCAGCTTCCCCCTGGTGCCCGGCATCGATTTTGCCGGCACGGTAACTGCCAGTGACCACCCGAACTGGAAAGCCGGTGATCAGGTTTTGCTCAATGGTTTCGGCGTTGGAGAAAGCCATTGGGGTGGTTTGGCACAAATGGCGCGTGTGAAAGGCGATTGGCTGGTGGCCTTGCCGCACGTCTTGAGTGCACGCGATGCCATGGCGCTGGGGACGGCTGGCTATACCGCCATGTTGTGCGTGCAGGCACTGCAGCGCCATTGGGAGGCTGCGGGCGTTAAGCCCGGCAGCGGCGAGGTGCTGGTCACCGGCGCTGGCGGTGGCGTGGGCGGTGTGGCCATTGCGCTGTTGGCGGGTATGGGCCATGCCGTTGTGGCTTCCACGGGCCGCCTGGAGGAGGGGGTCTACCTGAAGGCTCTGGGTGCCGCCGAGGTGATCGAGCGCAGCGGACTGAGCGCGCCCGGCAAGCCGATGCAGAAGGAACGCTGGATCGGCGTGGTCGACTCGGTGGGCAGCCACACCTTGGCCAATGCCTGTGCGAGCACGCGCTATGGGGGTGCGGTGGCGGCTTGCGGTCTGGCTCAAGGCATGGATTTCCCCGCCTCTGTGGCGCCCTTTATTTTGCGTGGCGTCACGCTCTACGGGATCGACAGTGTGATGGCTCCCTTGGCCAAACGTGAAGCCGCCTGGCAACAGTTGGCTCGCGACCTGGACCGCAGCAAGCTGGAGTCGATCACGAAGGAGATTGGATTGGCCGAAGCTCTGCAGGCGGGCCCTGCGATTTTGGCGGGGCAGGTGCGAGGCCGTCTGGTGGTGAACGTCAACGCCTGATCAGACGCCGGACAGAGCCTCTTCGGGGGTGTCGTCTGCTTTGGGCACGATGTGTCGGTAGGCATGCCAGGTGGCATGTCCGATGACCGGGCCCACGATCAGAAGGCCGAGGAAAAAGGGCAGCATGGCCAGCGCGATCAACAGCGTGATCAGCGCGCCCCAGATGAACATGACGCCCGGGTTTTCAAGGCAGGCACGGATGCTGGTCAGACCCGCCGAGATGGCATCGGTGTGGCGGTCCATGATCATGGGTATCGAAATCACGCTGGTCACAAAGATCAGGCTGGCAAAGGCGCCGCCGACCACGGTGTAGGTGATCAGAAACCCCAGGTTTTCCGGGTCGATCAGTTGAGGCAGCAGCTTTTCGGTGGAGGGCATGGTGTTGAAGGTCACCGCAAACACCACCAGCGAAGCGCGGCCCCACAGCAACTCCAGAATGAGCAGCATGCCGGCGAAGATGCCCATGGTGCCTTTTGTGGGCCGCCAGGCCAACAGGGAAGCGCGCAGCGAAGGACGGTGGCTGTCCGTCTGCATGGCCTTGCTCGCGTCGTACAGGCCCAGGCAGAGGAAAGGCCCCATCAGCAGAAAGCCTGCACTCACCGCCAGCACGTAAGCCGGAGCGTTTTGGAACATGGCCAGCAAGGCATGCCCCATGGCGAAAAAACACAGGCCGTAAAACAGGCCGATGCGGGGGCAGCGCTTGAAATCGGCCCAGCCGAGGCGGAGCCATTGAACCGGATCACCGGGTGTCAGCTGGGCCAGGGGCAGTGAAAACACCGATGGACCCCGTGGTTCGTCTGAACGGGCATCGGGTTCGGCGTCGGCGTCGGCGTCAGTGTGGGTTGTTTGTGTTTGATCGTGATCAGCGCCCGTGGTGGCGCCGGTCGAGACGGCTTTGGCCATTGAGCTCTCCTGCAGATCGATCAATATAACCATGGGCGGATACGTCGCTCACATGGTTTACCCCTATTAATGATAGGGTTTTTGGCCTGAAAGGATGCCGTGGGGTTGTCAGTGGGCCTCGGCCACCCGTTTTTTCTGGCGGCGCATGTGCAAAGCCAGGGCTGCATCCTGCGACTGCGTGTGTTTGCTGAACCAGGCCGCCAGCTCAGAAGCCATTTCGCGCAATGGGGGCAGGTCGCCTGCCCGGCCCATCACCAGGCCTTCCCGCATGACGTTGAGGACCACACGGTGCTGGAGCATGTGGTTGTCGGCTCCGGAAAAGCGGGTCTTGCGCATCCATTCGTCTTCGGATCCGAAATGGCGTTCTGTGTGCGTCAGAACCGCCTGCCAGCGCTCGGTGAGTTCGGGGTCTTCCGCCGTTTGCATCTGCGCCAGCAGGGTCACGAACTCTTTGTGTACGCTGTCCATGGGTGCATAGCCCAGTTGCAAGGCTTCTGTCCATTCAATGGGTGTCATCTGTGCCTCCTGCTGAAGTTGAACGCCAGCTTGACACCTCGCCCACGCTCCAGCTTTGATCCAGCGCATGGAGCGTGTCGCACATGCGTGTGTTTTTGCGATGTGTGCACGGCTCGTGTGGGGGAGACCGCTACACTGACCGCCCATGAGCATTCAAGAATTCCAGCCGCCCTTTGTTCCCTTGGTCGAGCGCGACAGCGCCTTGGCGCAGCAAGGCTTTGCGCTGCTGGAGGCGGGGCAGGTTGAGCCGTGGCTGGAGGCAGATGGACCCGCGCTGGCCACCTTGCGGCCCTTCTGGGATGCCTTGCCGAGCGACGAATATTTGAAGGACGGAGGCCGGTACCGCAGCCGCCGCCACAGCTGCTTTGTGGTCGAAGGCCCAAAGATCGAGCAGGTGGCCCACCGCGCGCATTGGCAGCCGCTGCAGTACAACGCCTTGCACGGCGGCATGCAGCGCTGGTTTGACCCCATGGAGCCAGCGATGGCGTCACTTCCGGAGTGGACCCGCATCCTCTCTCGGTTGGGTGAGCCGGCTTCTGCTCTGCATGGCCACCGACCCTGGTTCGTGGAAGCGCATTTGTTTCGCATCGACACCACCGACGGGATCGGTCGACCGACACCCGAGGGCGCACATCGCGACGGGGTGGATATGGTCGCCGTCTTCATGGTCGGGCGGCATCAGATCAAGGGCGGGGAGAGCCGGGTGTTTGAGGCGAATGGCCCCAATGGGCAGCGATTCACGCTGCTGGAGCCTTGGTCGTTGCTGCTGCTGGACGACGCACGGGTCATCCATGAGAGCACACCGATCCAGCCACAGGTCGAAGGCGAAATGGGCTGGCGCGATACCTTGGTGCTGACCTACCGCAGGGGTGGTTTTCAGGGCGACTGAGCATCGCCATCGAAGGGGGGGCGCGGGGTGCGCCAATCTACCGGCGTGGGCGGGCCGTATCCTTTCGGGTGCCGGTACCCCCTCGGCTGCGCTCGTGGGCGTACTGGCGAATGTGGGGAGGCAGTTGGCGCAGCAACCACCGCACAGCCATGGGCACCAGGATCAAGTCGTCCACCACGCCAATCACGGGCAACATGTCCGGGATCAGGTCGACCGGTGAGACCAGGTACAACACCACCGCGGCGGCTCCGGCCTTGAGCCAGGTTGGCGCATCGGGATGCCCGAGCGCAAACCACAGCTGCAGCGCATCACTTTTGAATGCGATCCACATCGCCGTCAGCTGTTTCCACATCACCGTTCTCCTGTAAAGGGCCACGCATTGTTGCGCGGGGTCCCTGGTTGGAACCCCGCTGGGCTGCGGAGTTCCACTGTGGCTTTTGAAACTTCAGATGCGCTCGAAAATGGCCGCGATGCCCTGGCCCCCGCCGATGCACATCGTGACCAGCGCATAACGGCCTTGCACGCGTTCCAGCTCGTACAAGGCCTTCACTGTGATCAACGCGCCGGTGGCTCCGATGGGATGGCCCAGCGAAATGCCCGAACCGTTGGGGTTGACCTTGGCAGGGTCGAGGCCCAGTTCTTTGGTCACGGCGCAGGCCTGGGCCGCAAAGGCTTCATTGGCCTCAATGACATCGAGGTCGTTGACGCTGAGACCGGTTTTCTTGAGTACCGCCAGAGTGGCCGAAATCGGACCCACGCCCATGATTTTTGGGTCCACACCTGTGTGGGCGTAGCCGACCAGGCGGGCCATGGCTTTCGCACCCCGCGCCTTGGCAGCGCCCGCTTCCATCAGCACCACGGCCGCAGCGGCGTCGTTGATGCCCGAAGCATTGCCAGCTGTCACGGTGCCGTTTTCCTTGATGAAAACAGGTTTCAATTTCGCCATGTCTTCGGGCTTGCAATCGGGGCGGAAATGCTCGTCGGTGGCCCAGGCCACTTCACCTTTGCGGCTCTTGAGCATCACCGGAACGATCTGGTCCTTGAAGCGACCTGATTCCGTAGCGCGTTGGGCGCGGTTGTGGCTCTCAACCGCCAGCGCGTCTTGCATCTCGCGGGTGATGCCGTATTTGGCCGCCACGTTTTCAGCTGTCACACCCATGTGGATGTTGTGGAACGGGTCGTGCAAAGCGCCGACCATCATGTCGATCATTTTGGTGTCACCCATGCGCGCGCCGAATCGGGTGGACAGACTGGCATAGGGTGCGCGGCTCATGCACTCGGCGCCGCCGCCAATCGCGATATCGGTGTCGCCCAGCAAGATACTCTGGCTGGCGTTCACGATGGCCTGCAGGCCTGAGCCGCAGAGGCGGTTGACGTTGTAGGCGGGGGTGGTTTCCGCGCAGCCACCATTGACGGCCGCCACACGGGAGAGGTACATGTCCCGCGGCTCGGTGTTGACCACATGGCCGAACACCACGTGGCCCACGTCTTTGCCGTCCACACCGGCGCGTGCCAGGGTTTCCTTGACGACCAGTGCACCCAGCTCGGTGGGGGGTAAATCTTTGAGGCTACCGCCAAAAGTGCCAATGGCGGTGCGGGCTGCGCTGACGACGACGACTTCTCTGCTCATGCTTGTCTCCTGTAGGGGGGGTCTGGTGGGTGGCGCCCGGCCTTCGGGCCGGCGACCAACATACATGGTAAGCGTGTAAGGCTTACACCAGCCTTGACGGGCGTCAACTGGGTGACGGGATCACAGCGCGCGCCGCGCCAGCACGGTCATTCCGGCTGCGTTGGCCGGGTCGGCACGGGCCAGCAAGACCTCACCCATGGCAGGAAAGACACCCGTGAGGGCCGAAATATTGACCTGGTGGGTCACCAGTACCAGGTTGGGAGGCCCCTGGTGCGATCGCAGGGAATGCATGGCTTTCGCTGTTTGCCCTTCGCGGTCACCCTGCTGGAAAAACGAGTTGATGGGGGGCCATACCCTGTGGCGGCCAAAGGCCAACTCTGCTGTGTCCACGCACCGGCACCACGCGCTGGAGCGCACTTCGTCTACCCGCACCTGCGCATCCCGAAACGCCTGGCCGATGCGCGCGGCCTGCGTCCGTCCGTGGGCGCTGAGGTTGCGCTGTGTATCGCAGCTGTCCAGCCGGAAACCGGGTGGATCGCCTGTGCCCGAGAGAGTCTGGGTGTGGCGCATCAGCACGATGACGCCACCCAGGCGCAAAGGCGCCCAAAAAGCATCTGACACGGGTTCGACCGGTTGTGCTTGCGCATTCCAGGCGCTGGCCCAGCCCATCCCCAGCAAGGCTTGAGCGGCTTGGCGGCGGTGCAAAGCAGGCTTTCCAGTCGTTCGTGTGCAGGCGCTTCAGTCGCGCACGTCGGCCACGGGCAGGTCACCGAAATTCGCGCGATCCAGCCGGGCCAGGACCTGTGCGGCGGCGGCCTGCGGTGTGCTGAGCTGCCCCCCTTCCTTCAGGCCGACGAAGCGGTCACGGTCGGGGAAATGGGCAGGGTCACCGGCGCGCAGTTGTGTTTGCATGTCGGTATCGATGACGCCCGGAGCCAGCGAAACCAGGCGAGCGCCGAAAGGGCTTTGGGCTTCGTCCAGCGCCGAGCAGCGCGTGAAGTGGTCCATGCCCGCTTTCGCAGCGCAATAGGGCGCTTGTGCGGCCATGGCGGTTCGGCCGAGGCCAGACGAAATATTGAGGACCTTGCGTGGTCCGCGCCAGCCTTGATCCACCCAGCCACCGGTGGCGCGCAGAAAGGCCGCGGTGAGCTGCATGGGGGCTTCCAGTCCGACCCTGAGCGCATTGGACAAGGCTTCTGGCGGGCAGACATCGATGGGGCCGATGGGCGGGAGGACCCCGGCGTTGTTGATCAGCGTTGCGCTCAAAACCTGGCTTGTGCTGAGCAATTCGAGCCAGTCCCTCAGCCGCTGCGCGGCGCCGGTCGTGTCGGCCAGATCCTGCTGCCACTGCAGCAGCGGCGCGCCGATCTCGCGTGCCTGGGCCTCCAGCTCGGGGTTGTGTTGTCGCGAGATGCACAGCAGGGTCCGGTCTTTGGAGATCAGCTGCTGTGCCATCGCCAGGCCCATGCCCCGCGAGCCGCCGGTCAGGATGGTGAAGTGGGTGGGGGTGTGGGTCATGGTGTGGGGATTCAAAAGGGGCAGGATGATTCGAAGCGCAGGGGTTCATCGCCCACAGGGTGGGGAAACGCCAGCGCATGGGCATGCAGCAGGAGCCGGTCGGCCGCACTGGCATGCGAGGGATCGGCGTACAACAGGTCCCCCAGGATCGGGTGGCCGATGGCTTGCAGATGAACCCGCAACTGATGGGAGCGGCCAGTCAAGGGTTCCAGTTCTACCCGTGTGGCGATGCCAGTGTGCGGTGCAGGGGTATGAGGCGGCGCGTCATGGGCCAACCGCCAATGGGTCACGCTGGGTTTGCCGGCCTCGTGGTTGACGGTGCTGCGCGGGCGGTTGGGCCAGTCGAGGAGCAAGGGCAGGTCAATGGTGTTCCAGCCGTTGTTGGGCAGGGGGTTGGGCAAACCGCCCGCGATGATCGCCCAGTAGCGCTTGAACACCCGCCGTTTTTCGAATGCGAGGCCCAGATGCCGCTGGGCTTCCAGCCCGCGCGCCATCACCACCAGGCCCGACGTCGCCATGTCGAGGCGGTGCACGACCAGGGCGTCGGGCCAGATGGCCTGCACCCGGGTGCTGAGGCAATCCTGTTTGTCCGGGCCGCGCCCGGGCACCGCCAGCAACCCCGAAGGTTTGTCGAGCACGAGCAGGTGCGCATCCTCAAACACCAGATTCACACCCTTGTGGTGCACCATCAAGCCACCATGCACAAAATTTGTGCGATGGCCGATGCATCCAGGCTGCGGGCTGCACCAAATCCTGCCACCTGGCGCGCGCCCAGGGGCAGCAAGCGAACGAACCTGAAATCGCCCAGTTGCATCATGGATTCGGCTTCAGGAAAGCGCTCGAGATAGCAGGCCTGTGCATGCCGTTGGTGCACTTTATCGGTGCATGTCTTGGCCTGTACATCGATGGACACGCGGGGCAATGCGTGTACCGAAGCGCCGTCCACTTCGCGTTCGGCAATCAGCAGCGACGCCCTGGGGTGGCGCTGGAGGTGGACCGTGTGGGCAGCGAGGGCGCTGATGTGGATGATCAGCGAGCTGCCCTGGAGGTCCACGGCATAAGGTACGCGGGAGAGCGATACCTCACCATCGGCATCCAGCGTGCCCAGCGTGGCCGTTCGCTGGCCGTGGATGAGGTGGTGCAGAGCCTGGCTCAGGCCGTGTGCAGGTCCCATAGCCACTGGGGGGGCGTTTCAGCGCACCACCACCACGGCGCGGCGGTTGCGCGGCTCTACCACCTCGTCGTCGGTGGGGACCGCTGGCTCGCGCTCGCCCCGCCCAACGGCCTCGATCAATTCACCCTTGAAGCCGCGCTCGACCATCAGATCGCGCACGGCCTGAGCGCGCTCCAACGACAACTTGTCGTTGGCTTCCAGCGCGCCCTGGCGGTCGGTGTGTCCGGTCACCACGATTTCGCCACCCGCCCGGGCCTGTGCCCGGGCAATCACCTCGGGCAGTCGGGCTTGCGATTCTGCGGTGAGTGTAGAGCTGCCGGGCTCGAACTCCAGCACGAATGACTCGGGTGCTGCCGGCTGCAGCGCCAGCAGTTGGGGATGGGTCTTGCGAACTTCGTCCGCCGAGGTCTGGTCCAGGCTCAAAGCCCCGTCGCGCTTGATTTCTGCGACCTGGTAGGGCTGATCAACGATCTGCGCACCCTGCGAGGTGGTCACCATGACGGCGCTGGGCTGGCCATTGCCCTGTGGCAGCAGGGTCACGCGGGACGCCGGGGCACAAGCCGCGAGCGACAGCACCAATGTGGCCAAGGCCAGGTAGGGGGTACGGGAAAAGAGGTAGGTGAAGGGCATGGCGGCGTGAAGCTGGTTTCGCAAGGTGTCTGCTGGGATTTATCGGGCCGCTTCGGTCTCGACGATGAAATCGGTTCCGCGCACGCCCACCACTGAGGTGGGGGTTTTGACCTTGAACAGCTCGGGGTTCACCTTGCCCAGCAGGCCCGTGACCACTCGCACAGAGCCCTGGAGCAGATCCAGCAGGAAATTGCCTTCCTGGGTCGTGCTGTCAAAGGCGAACTGGCTCAGGTCCATGGCCGTGTCCGGCCCCATGGTCAGGATGGTTCCGTCTTTCAGGGTGATCGTGGCAGCCCCGGCCTTGCCGGTGGTCAGGCGGTCGCTGACTTGAACGCCGTCGCCCGATGATGCCGTGCGTCGGGAGGCGGCCGGCCCGACCCAGGCTTCGCCTTCGACCTGCTTGAACGTGCCGATGCGGCTGCTTTCGGGCAGCACTGATTGAGCCGTGCTCAGACTGGAAATGCTCGACAGGCCCAAGGCCAGTGAGAGGGCGATCAACGCGCGCATGAAACAACTCCGGGGGGGTTTGGTTTGCGGGCGATAGTACCGGACCCGAAGAGGGGGGGCAAGCTGGGGTTCCCAGCGGTTGAAGCCAGACCGATAAAATAGCGGGTTGCTTTGCCACTGGCGACCTGGGCTCTTCCGGGACCGTGCGAAGCCGTTGCCCGCTCGCGGGATGATCGATCACCCACCACATGAAACTGCTGCTTGCGCCCATGGAGGGTTTGCTGGACGCTTCTTTGCGCGATGTGCTGACGCGCACGGGGGGCGTCGACGGCTGCGTGAGCGAGTTCATCCGCGTGACCAACACCCTGTTGCCTGAGCGCGCGTTTGTGCGCCTCGTGCCCGAGCTGATGCGGGGTGGATACACCCTGGCCGGAGTGCCTGTGCGTGCCCAGTTGCTGGGTTCGGACCCCGTGTGTCTGGCGGAAAACGCGCACAGACTCGCCGGTATCAGCCCGCACGGCGTCGATCTCAACTTTGGGTGCCCCGCCAAGACGGTGAATCAAAGTCGAGGCGGCGCGGTGTTGCTCGATGAGCCAGAGTTGGTGGGCGCCATTGTTCGGGCGGTTCGGCGTGCCGTACCGGCCCATGTGGTGGTTTCCGCCAAGATGCGCCTGGGATTTGCGGATGACCGGGTCGCAGAAGCGTGTGCTCAGGCGATCACCGAAGCGGGCGCCGATGAGCTCGTCATCCATGCTCGCACCAAGGCCCATGGCTACCGGCCGCCGGCCTATTGGGACCGCATTGCAGAAATCAAGTCCGCCTTGCCCGCCTCGGCTGCTCAGAAAATTATTGCGAATGGCGAAATCTGGAACATCGCAGACGCCCTGCGTTGCCGCGAGGTGACCGGGTGCGATACGCTGATGGTGGGACGTGGCATGGTCACCGACCCCGGGCTGGCCCTGGCCATCAAGGCCCAGGGCAGCGTGAGCTGGACGCAAATTGTGCCGCTGCTGGGCGCCTTTTGGGACCATGTAGTGGTGCGGGTTGAGCGCCGCCACCGTGCCGGGCGCCTCAAGCAATGGCTGAACTATCTGCGCCAGCGGTACCCGGAAGGCCAGGCCGCATTTGACGATGTGCGTGTGTCCAACGATCCGGATCACATGGCCGCCTGGCTCCAGGCGAAGGGCGCCTGGGCTGAGGCAAAGGCCATAGAGCCCTTTTTCTACGGGGCACCCAGCGCCCCGGCCCCAGCAGAGTTTGCCCTGCCGTGTTAACTTTCGGCCCCGGACCTGAAAACCCTTTCCCCCCTGTGTATGACCTCATTGCAACAACGGCTGGATGCCATTTCGGGTGATCGCCTGCGTGGCCAGAAGCGCGGCCTTGAAAAAGAAAGCCTGCGTGCCCAGCCCGACGGCAAGCTCGCCCTGACGCCGCACCCTGCAGCGCTGGGCAGCGCGCTGACCCATCCCCACATCACCACCGATTTCAGCGAATCGCAGGTGGAGCTGATCACCGGGGTTCACAGCAGCGTGGACGCCTGCCTGGCCGAACTGACCGAGGTGCACCAATACACGGCTCGTGTGCTGAACAAGCCGGGCCAGAGCAGCGGCGATGAAATGATGTGGGCGTCCAGCATGCCCTGCGGGCTGCCCACGGACGAAACCATTCCAATCGGTCGCTATGGTTCATCCAATGTGGGTCGCGCCAAGAGTGTTTACCGCATGGGCCTTGGGCACCGTTATGGCCGGCGCATGCAGACCATTTCGGGCATTCACTACAACTGGTCGATGCCGGGCCTGGACAACGACAGCTATTTCGCGCTGATCCGCAACTTCCGCCGCCATGCGTTTTTGCTGCTGACCCTTTTTGGTGCATCACCGGCCGTGTGCTCCACCTTTGTGGGCGGACGGCCGCATGAATTGCAAACCCTGGCCAGCGGCACGCTCTACATGCCCCACGGGACATCCCTGCGCATGGGGCGCCTGGGCTATCAGAGCGATGCCCAGGGCACACTCGATGTGAGCTACAACGGGCTGGAGGGTTATGCCGCATCCCTGCACGGGGCTTTGACCCGACCTTGGCCTGCGTATGAGTCCCTGGGCATCCGCAACCCGGGCGGCGACTACAACCAGCTGGCCACCACACTGCTGCAGATCGAAAACGAGTTTTACGGAACGATCCGCCCCAAGCGCGTGATTTTTCCGGGTGAGCGCCCACTGCATGCCCTGCGGGAGCGGGGCGTGGAGTACGTGGAAGTCCGCCTGATGGACCTCAGCCCGTTTGAGCCCATCGGCATTTCGGCCTCGACCTTGCGGTTTCTGGATGTGTTCCTCATGCATTGCCTGCTGAGCGACAGCCCCCCCGATACCCCGGACGAAATCCACGAACTGGCCCACAACCAGCACCTCACGGCTGCACGCGGGCGTGAGCCGGGCCTGTGCCTGCAGCGCCAAGGGAAAAGTGTCTCGCTGATGCAGTGGGGCAGCGAAATCATCGAACGTCTGGTGCCAATCGCATTCGCGTTGGACGCCGCCCATGGTGGGCAGGCCCATGCCGAAGCCGTGGCGCATGCGCGCGCTGCGTTGCTGGCGCCCGAGACCTTGCCTTCGGCGCGGGTGCTCGCCTCCATGCGTGCCGAGCACAGCGATTCGTTTGTTTCGTTTGCCCGCACCCAGTCGCAAACCATCCACCAGTACCTTTTGTCGTTGCCGTGGGGCATCAAGCAGCAGGGGCGGTTTGAGGCGATGGCGGTGCAGTCACTGGACGACCAGCGAGCCATTGAGGCCTCTGACACGATGCCGTTTGACATTTACCTTCAGGAGTACACCTCACCGGCCCGGCTCGGTCGTGCGGCCTATGAGCCCGTGCCACTTGAGGTCTGATGCGGTTTTGCCTGGCTCGTTGCTTGAATGCAAGACCATGTGAAACCCAAGGCGGCTGAGGCTGCCTGTTTTTTGAGCAGTCTGAGGAAGATTGTTTTAAATCAAAGGTTTGCGACGACCGTACAGGGCTTCTCCCGGGTTATGCACAAGCTTGTTCAGTGAATCCCGGGACAACTCCCGCGCCGGTTCTTGGGACTCAAACTTCGCCGCCGAATTGCTTGATCAGGTTGGCAATGTATTTGTCGACCAGTTTTTCAAACTCGGCTTCCACCACCGGGCCCACCACCATCTTCATCAGGCCCGGCAGCGGGACTTCAATTTCACCCTGAATCGCCAGCTCAATGGCCGTGGACTTCGACTTGCCGACAAGGGTCCAGTGGCCGCCCACCAGCGCATTGCCCACACCTTTGACGGGCGTCCACTTCACCGAACCCTTGTTTTTGGCCGCGTCGAACTTGCTGGTGTATTTGCTGGCGTAAACCGTCTGGATGTTGATCTGTGCAGTACCCACTTTTTCCATTTCCCACTGGTACACACCATCACCCATGTCGGTGAGCTGTTCGACTTTGGGAAAATAACCCACCGATGTCGGTACGTCCGACAGCACCTTGAACACATCAGCCGCCTGGGCATTGACTTCAAATTCGTATCCGAGATCGATCTTGACGGTGATGGCCATGTTGCTCCTGCGTGTGTGTGCAAATAAAAAATCATTGTGGCACGCAGCGCCGGCCAGCCGATAGGGACTTGCCCCAGCGCACAATCCAGCCATGAAAGAAAGAACAGACCCATGAGTATTCAGTGGTTTCCAGGGCACATGCACCTCACACGCAAAGCCATCACGGAGCGCGTGAAAGAGATCGACGTGGTGATTGAAATGCTGGACGCCCGCCTGCCGGGCTCCAGCGCCAACCCCTTGCTGGCCGAGCTCACGGCGGGGCGTCCCACGCTCAAGGTGGTTAACAAGCAGGACATGGCCGACCCGGCGCGCACGGCGCTGTGGCTCGACTACTACAACGCACAACCCTTGACGCGGGCGATTCCTCTGGATGCCGGCGATACCGCGCCTGCCCGGGCGATTGTTGCTGCCTGCCACGGGCTCGCGCCGTTGCGCGGTGGCATGGTCAAGCCCATGCGGGTGTTGATTTGTGGCATCCCCAACGTGGGCAAATCCACGCTGATCAACACGCTCAAAGGGCGGCGCGCAGCCAAGACGGGTGACGAGGCGGGGGTCACCCGCACCGAAGCCCGTATCTCGCTGGCGGATGATTTTTACCTGTACGACACGCCTGGCATGCTCTGGCCCCGCATCGTGGTGCCTGAAACAGGCTTCAACCTGGCCGCCAGCGGTGCCGTGGGGCGCAACGCCTATGACGATCAGGAAGTGGCGCTGGAGCTGCTGGACAAGCTCAAACTGGCTTACGCGCCGGAGCTCGAAGCCCGGTACAAGCTGGGCCTGTCGGTCGATCAGATCATCATGGCCAAGGACGAGGACCTGCTGGAGGCCATTGGGCGCAAACGCAGCGCCTTGGCGACCGGCGGGCGCGTTGACTGGCAAAAAACCGCAGAGCTGGTGATTGCCGATTTCCGCAGCAACGCCATCGGCCGCGCAACCCTGGAAACCCCCGAGGTGTTTCTCGGCTGGTTGAAGGCGGGGCAGAGCGCCGACGCCGAACGCCAGTCGCGCAAGCAAGCCCGCAAGCCGGCCAAGCGGCGCAAACGCTGAGCTTTTAAATTGACCTTACCTTGACCTTGATCGGAACCTTGCCATGTCCACCGTTTCTCTCCAGAACGATCCCGAGCAGGACCCTCGCGTGAAAGCGGTGTTCGATGACATCCGGGCCACGCGAAAGACCGATTTCATCAACAACATGTGGCGCTACCTGGCATTTGATGCCTCGCTGCTGGAGAGCACCTGGGCCGAGGTCAAACGCGTGATGGCCATGCCGTCAAGCCTGGACCCCTTGACCAAGGAAATGCTCTACATCACGGCATCCATCATCAATGGCTGCAGCTATTGCGTGCACTCCCACACAGCGGCGGCAACCGCCAAAGGCATGACGGGCGAGCAATATGCCGAGCTGTTGTCCATCGTGGCCCTGGCGTCCAAGACCAACCAGCTGGCCACAGCGCTTCAGGTTCCCGTGGATTCGGCGTTTGACCTCAGCACTTTGGCACGCACCTGACGGGTGCGGTAAAAGCCCGAAGCAAGATCCAAACCTTTTGGTAGGGGTGGAACAACGCCTTCATGCGTGCGAGGCGGCAAACCTGGGTGGGGCACGTGTTCGATTGAGCGCTTACCTCTTCGGTGGGATGCTTGAGCCGTTTTGGATCGAATTGCACGACAAGCGTGCCGATAATCCCCTGCAGGGCTGAACAACGCCTGATCAGGGCGCCGCTTTTGCGGACGCCTGAAGCAACAGTTGCTACAGGGGGAATCGAATGGGTCCACAGGCATTGTCTTTGCCGTGGCGGTGGGCGTGTGCGCCATCGCCGAATGACGCGGTGCGCAAGCCATGTCAAGCGGCCGGTAGTGCACTGAAAGCCAGCGTGCTGCTGCCCTGACCATGGGCTGGCGAACGTGGGGCGCCTTGCTGGGATGGGTGTTTGGGGTGGCGGCCCAGCTGGAGCAAGCCGTCCTGTGGTCTCTGGCTGGGTATGCCGGGTGCCTGGCCTTCGCCCTCTTTGCGGGTTGGGCGGCTTGGCGCTTGCCCCGGTCGTGGGCCTGGATACTGGCCATTTCCGCCGGTATTGGCCTGGGCTGGAGCGCCACCGGCTGGCGTGCGGTTGATTACGCAGCGCAGGCTTTGAACCCCGGCTTGCAGGGGGTCACACTGGATATCTCCGGCCACATCGATTCGCTGCCCCAGCGCGGCGAAGAGGGGGTGCGGTTCGAATTCGTGCCCGAGGCAGCGCAAGCCGCCGGACGCGCGGTGCGCTTGCCCGATCGCTTGCAGTTGAGCTGGTACTCCAGAAAAGGTTCAGCAGGGACTGGCGCGGACCGGCCGGTGGTCCGGGTCGGTGAGCAGTGGCAGTTTCAGGTTCGATTGACAAAGCCACACGCCCCGTTCAACCCCCACGGGTTTGACCGCGAGCGTTGGTGGTGGGAGCACGGCATTGGCGCCGTTGGCACTGTGCGCAACGGGCCACGCGATACGGCCCCTGAGCGCTTGTCCGAGGGGCGAGGCTGGACGGTGGATGGGGCACGCCAATGGGTGAGTGAGCGCATCAGGGCTCAGGTGGCGGACCCGCGATCAGCGGGCGTGCTCGCGGCGCTGGTGGTGGGAGAGCAAAGTGCCATCGACTCCGACGACTGGACCCTGTTTCGGATCACGGGTGTGTCCCACCTCATGAGTATTTCGGGTTTGCACGTGACCATGTTTGCCTGGCTGGCGGTGGTCGCCGTGGGATCGGTCTGGCGAAACCTGGCCTGGCGCTGGCCCGCTCTGGCGTGGTGGATGCCGGTGCAACGCGCGGCCGGCGTGGGCGGTGTCGCTCTGGCTGCGGGCTACGCCATGTTTGCGGGGTGGGGCGTTCCGGCGCAGCGCACGGTCTTGATGCTGGCCATTGTGGTCGGGTTGCGCATGGCGGGACGGCAATGGCCGTGGCCTGCGATCTGGCTTTGGGCGCTGGCCGCGGTGTTGTTGCTGGATCCCTGGTCCTGGTTGCAGGCGGGGTTCTGGTTGAGTTTTGTGGCGGTGGCCATTCTGTTTGCTACCGATCCGGGGCGGCAGGTGGGGCCAAGCCACATGCAGGAAGGCGAGACCCCTCACCTGGGTCTCCGGATGGCGCGCTCGGTGATGGGGTTGGTGCGCGAACAGGGTGTGGTCACGGTGGCCTTGACGCCGCTGTCGCTGGTATTGTTTGGTCAGATATCCATTGTCGGGTTTGCTGCGAATCTGCTGGCGATTCCCTGGGTGACGCTGGTTTTGACGCCCCTGGCGCTGGTGGGCATCGGTGTGGCACCTGCCTGGGATCTGGCCGCGTTTGCCGTGTATCTGCTCACCGCCTGGCTGGATTGGCTGGCTCAGTGGTCCTGGGCTTCTGTGTACCAGGCCGTCCCTCCGCTGGGGGTGGGCTTGCTGGCGGTGGCGGGCGCTGTGTTGCTGGTTCTGCGTTTGCCCATGGCGATTCGGCTCGCAGGCCTGATGGCCTTGTGGCCCATATACGCCTGGTCGCCTCCACGGCCGGGTCAGGGTGAATTCGAGGTGGTGGCCTGGGATGTGGGCCAGGGTTCGGCGATTCTGGTCCGGACCGCCGGGCACAACCTGTTGTTCGACACCGGTCCGAAGTATTCATCCCACTCCGATGCCGGGCAGCGCATCGTGGTGCCGACTTTGCGCGCCATGGGGGAGGGCCTGGACACCGTGGTGGTGAGCCACAAGGACCTGGACCATTCTGGTGGCATGGAAGCGGTGCAGGCGGTCTGGCCACAAGCGCGTTGGCTTTCGTCATTTGATGCAGAGCCAGCGCGGCGTTGTCTGGCCGGACAGCAATGGACATGGGACGGTGTGGTGTTCGACATGTTGCACCCCACCCCTGCGCACTTTGATGAGCATGGTGAGGCGCTTCTGAGCAGCAACGCCATGTCATGCACCCTGCGCATCAGCAATACACGCACCAGTGCCTGGTTGAGCGGAGACCTGGACGCAGAGCGGGAGACTCGCCTGGCGTTGGCAAACCCTGAATTGCGCGCCACGTTGCTGATATCACCTCATCACGGCAGCCGAACATCCAGCAGCCCCGTGTTGCTCAACACGCTGCGGCCGAAATGGGTGGTGGTGCAGTCCGGTTTTCGCAACCGCTTTGGCCACCCTTCTCCGACGGTGCTCACCCGCTACCGGGAGCGCGCCATTCCCTGGGTCAACTCGCCAACCTGTGGTGCCGCAATGTGGCGCAGCGATGCACCGCAAAACCTGCGTTGCTATCGGGAGATGGTGCGCCGGTACTGGCATGACCAGAACCCAGAGGTTGCCGGGAATCCGGCAGGGGAAAACCCTTGACAGGGTCCCGAAAAGGTTGCCGGAACCGCCTTATTTTTTTGCCCTTTGGAAACTTGGCTCAGGTCTTGCTATGCTAAAGGCAGGAGAACACATATATGAACCTACACAAGTTTGACGAAATGCACGCCTCACCGACCGAGGTGCGCGCCCATTACCAAAACTATGCGCGTTGGTTGGCTGAGCAGCCCCCCGAAGTCATGGCAGACCGGAGGGAAGAGGCCGAGGTTATCTTCCGTCGTGTGGGTATCACTTTCGCAGTCTACGGGGACAAAGACGAAGACGCATCGGGCAACGAACGCCTGATTCCGTTTGACCTGATCCCGCGCATCATTCCCACCGACGAATGGCGCTCAATGAAAGCGGGCCTGATCCAGCGGGTCACGGCGCTCAATCGATTTCTCGACGATATTTATCACGGCCAGGAAATCATCCGCGCCGGTCATATCCCGGAAGACCAGATTCTCAAGAACGCCCAGTTCCGCCCCGAAATGATGGGTGTGGATCTTGCGCAAGGTGTTTATTCGCATATTTCGGGCGTGGACATGGTCCGCGCGCCGAACGCAGAAGGCGTGGGCGAGTATTACGTGCTGGAAGACAACTTGCGTGTGCCCAGCGGCGTGAGCTACATGCTCGAAGATCGCAAAATGATGATGCGGTTGTTCCCGGAACTGTTTGGTGAAAACCGCGTTGCCCCAGTGGCGCACTATCCCGATTTGCTGCTGGAAACACTGCGCGCTGTGGCTCCTGCCGCTGCGGGCGAGCCCACCGTTGTGGTGCTCACACCTGGCATGCACAACAGTGCGTACTTCGAACACGCATTCCTCGCGCAGCAGATGGGCATCGAGTTGGTCGAAGGCCAGGATCTGTTCGTCAAGGACCAGTTTGTGTTCATGCGAACAACCCGTGGGCCTCAGCGGGTCGACGTTATTTACCGCCGGGTCGACGATGATTTTCTGGACCCCAATGTGTTCCGCCCGAATTCGACGCTGGGGTGTGCCGGGTTGATGGACGCATACCGTGCAGGCAATGTGAACATTTGCAATGCGGTTGGCACAGGTGTCGCCGATGACAAGTCGATCTACCCCTATGTGCCCAAGATGATCGAGTTTTACCTCGGTGAGAAGCCCATTCTCAACAACGTACCGACTTACATGGGCCGCAAGGCCGATGACCTGAAATACATCCTCGACAACCTGAAAGACCTGGTGGTCAAGGAGGTGCATGGAGCAGGGGGCTATGGCATGTTGGTCGGCCCAGCTTCGACCAAGGCCGAGATTGAAGACTTCCGCAAGGCCATTCTCGCCAAGCCCGATGGCTATATCGGCCAGCCCACCCTGTCGCTGTCCACCTGTCCTACGTATGTGGAAAAGGGCATCGCGCCGCGCCACATCGATTTGCGTCCTTTTGTTCTTTCTGGAACCGAGGTGCAGATGGTCCCCGGCGGATTGACGCGGGTGGCACTGAAAGAGGGCTCCCTGGTCGTGAACTCGTCACAGGGCGGCGGCACCAAAGACACCTGGATTATGGAGGGACGTTGAGTGCGGATATCCGCCGCTCGCCGCCTGCTACACCCATTGAGGAGAACCACATGATGCTTTCAAGAACCGCCGATCACCTGTTTTGGATGTCCCGCTACACCGAGCGTGCAGAGAATACTGCCCGCCTGCTGGATGTGAACTACCAGACTTCCCTTTTGCCCCAGTCCAGCCACGAAGCCCAGGCCGGATGGGAGGGGCTGTTGCGTATCAGCGAGCTGATGCCCGCCTATATCGAAAAATACGGTGAAGAAATCACGCCGCGCAACGTGCTGGATTTCATGGTGCGTGACGAACGCAACCCGTCCAGTATTTTCTCCTGCTTGCGTGCCGCTCGTGAAAATGCCAGGGCGGTGCGAGGCACACTCACCACTGAATTCTGGGAAACCCAGAACCAGACCTGGCTGGAGTTGTCGCGCATGCTCAAGGGTGCTGCATTTGAACGCGATCCGAGCCCATTCTTTGAGTGGGTGAAGTTTCGTTCACACCTGTCTCGCGGCGTGGCCATTGGCACCATGTTGCGCGATGAGGCTTTTCATTTCTACCGCATGGGCACGTTTCTGGAGCGGGCAGACAACACGGCTCGCCTGTTGGATGTGAAGTACCACGCGGCCTATGAGGACCACACCAGCGACGCTGCGGCCATGGAAGAAGATTTTGACTTCTACCAATGGAGCGCTATATTGCGCAGCGTGAGCGGATTCGAGGTGTACCGCAAGGTGTACCGCGATGTGATCACGCCCTTGAAAGTGGCCGAGCTCATGGTGTTGCGCGCCGACATGCCGCGCAGCATGGCGGCCTGCGTCAACGAAGTGGTCGATCGTCTCAATATTGTGTCCAACGACCATTCCGGCGAGACCCAGCGGCGGGCGGGCAAGCTCAAGGCAGAGCTCCAGTTTGCCCGCATCGACGAGATCCTGGCCTCGGGATTGCATGCCTACCTCACGCAGTTCCTGGATCGCATCAACGAACTCGGCAAGCGCATCAGCGACGATTTTCTCGTGCCTGCGAAGGGCTGAGCAGCTCTGCCCTCAGGGCCGCCTGGCAGGCGGCCCTGAGGCGCTATCGGTTGAGGCGTCAAGGTGTCTTTGTGGTCGGGGTGGCGGGTGGCACCGCCCGATCTCGCAAGCGCTTGGCCCGACTCCAGCGCACGCGCAGTGTCCAGATGGCGCTGATCAAGAAATAGACCAGGATACCGCTGAGGGTGGCCAAAATGGCCAGGCCAACCACCAGCGGTTTCCCCACCGTGGCGAGTCTGCGCAACGATTGCAGGAATTGCTCGCCCATGCCCAGCTCGACTGCGGGCTCTTTGAGGGTTTTGTCGAGAAAGGCGCTGGCCTGGGCTTCACTCACCGGGGGGTGGCCCAAAATGGCCTTGCCCAGATGGTAGGCGCCGTAATACACCGGGCCAAAGGTGACCGGATTGGTGATGAGTGTGCTGGCGACCGCCATAGGGAGATTGGCCCTGAGCACCACGGCAGCAGCAGCGGCCAGGGGCATCTGTGCCACGGGAATCAGGAGCCCGAAGAATATGCCCAGTGCCAGCCCCATGGCAATGCCTTTGCGGCTGAAATGCCAGAGACGCGGATGCTGCAGCGTTGGACCCATCCAGCGCAACCACCGGTTGGTGCGCAGGGTCTCCGGTGTGGGCAACCAGGCCTTGAGGCGCTTCTTCATGGGCGAGGGCTTCACAACAGGGGGTGATCAGGTTTTCGAGCAAGGTGCTGGGCTCGTTGGTGCGTGCCGCATTGTTCCACACAGCACAAGCGCCGGCCTCGGGCGTGGCATCAGCGGGGCGGCAATTGCGCCGCAATGGTTTGACCGAGTTCAATCACTGCCATGGCGTAGTAGCTGCTCCAGTTGTAGCGGGTAACGGTGTAGAAGTTGTCTGTGCCGGCCACATAGCTGCGGGGTGCATCACCGTTTTCCAGCTCGACGAGCGCCAGGTTGCCCGTGTGTAGCAGGGCAAGTCCTTCGAGACGGGCTCCTTTGGCGGCGAAGCTGGCCACGCTGAATGTGGGCAGGATATCGGGTGCGAGCAGGGCGTCGAGATCGGCTGGGTTGCTGGAAAGGCTCACCGGGTAATGGGTCGGCATGCCGCGTTGCCAGCCGTGGGCCACGAAGTAGTTGGCCACCGAGCCGATCACGTCGGCCTTGCTGTTGAAGAGGTCGACGCGTCCATCGCCATCGAAGTCGATCGCGTACTTGATCCAGCTGCTGGGCATAAACTGTGGCCAGCCCATGGCGCCTGCGTAGCTGCCTAGCAAGGCTTGCGGATCCATGCCGCTGCGCTCGGTGAGGCTCAGAAACTGTTCCAGTTCTGCTTTGAAGAACTCGCTTCGTTCTTTCGCGCGCGGGTGTTCGCTGGGGAAATCAAAGGCGAGCGTGGTCAGCGCGTCGATGACCCGAAAATTGCCGGTGTGTTGCCCGTAGAGGGTTTCAACCCCGATCACACCCACGATCAGGCTGGCGGGGACGCCAAATTCAGCCTGAGCCCGCTCCAGCCAGGCGCGGTTGTCCACCCAGAACTCGCGGCCCGCCTGGATCCGGATAGGCTCAATGAACCGGGCACGGTAAGCCGCCCAGTTTTTGGATGTGCCGCGGGGTGCGGGGCGCATCAGACGGATGGCTTGGGGCAGACGCTCGGCTTGCCCCAGCTGTTGTTTCACCCAATCCGGGCTGAGGTCGCGCCGCATGGCCAGATCGATCGCAAACGTCATGGCCTCTGCGTCGGCTGCGTAGCGAAAGGGCGCTGCCTCTGCATTGGCCGGGGAGGCCTGCGCAGGACGTTGTTTGGCGGGCAGGCTTTGCGCAAAGCTGCTGCTCCAAGGCCAGACCATCGCGATCAGGAGGGTGGAAGCGGTGACCCAGCTGGATCGGGACAGGCGCGGGATAAAAGCAAGGGGTTTCAAATAACGGGTCCTTTGGGCCACTGAATCTTCTGGAAATCACGTTGCAGTGTAGCCAGCGTGGTCGAGGCGCGGGGGCTGTAGCGCTGCGCTTCCAGCTGGATCAGCCATTTCGTCACGCTTTGGCTGAAGGGCGTGTCGCCAAAATGCTGTCGCACTTGCGCGGCCATTGCACGAGGCGTTTGGTGCGGGGCCGCTGCCAATCCCAGTCCACTCAGCCGAGCCCGCCCTTTCTGGAGCAGGCGCAACCACGGGTCGTGCTGTTGCCGTTCCCACAGGGTCCAACCGGCACCTGCCAAACTGACCGCGATCACCACGCCAATCAGCACATAGGCCAGGTCGGTCCAGCTGGGGGCGTCGAAGCCCAATGATTTCAACAGGTCGAGCTGCTTGCCTTGGGTGAAGTTGAGCACCCATTGGTTCCAGCGGTTGTTGACAGCTTCCCAGGCCGCGCGGACTTGAGCTGCGAGTGTCGGGTTCAGATTTCGCAGCGAGCTTGAGAAAAAGCCATCGATCGCTCGGAGGCGCTCAAACGAACCTATGCGCCCGGGCGAGACGGCCGAAGTGGGATCGACGCGCACCCAGCCCTGGCCCTGCAGCCACACCTCGGTCCAGGCATGGGCATCACTTTGCCTCACGGTCCAGTAGCCATCAACTGGATTGCGCTCACCGCCCTGGTAGCCCGTGACGATGCGGGCCGGAATGTCGAGTGCGCGCATCAGGATCACGAAACTGGAGGCGATGTGTTCACAAAACCCCTCCCGTTTGTCGAACCAGAATTCATCAGCGGTGTTGCGACCGTAGACGCCGGGCTCCAGGGTGTAAGAGTAGCCACCGGTGCGCAGGTGGTCCATCACTGCGGCGACAATCGCGGGTGCGGCGCCTGGGCCGGCGCCATGTGTTTGGCGCAGTTGCTGGGCCCATGTCAGGGTGCGTGGGTTGAATCCGCCGGGCAGGTCCACCAGATCTTGCAAAGCCAGGACAGGGGCCTCAGGTCCATGGCGAAATTGCGTGTGGCTCTGGGCCTTGAAGCGGACCAACTCTCTGAAGGGTCCGTCGGTGCGCCACTGCAGTTCGGGGGTCAGGAAGACACTCCGGCCCGGCAGGACAGGCGGCTCACTGGCAGCATCCAGCAGCAGCAACCAGGATCGGTTGTTGGGCTCCATGGTGACCTCATACCGAATGGGCTCACCTTCGACCTTCAGGTTGGCGCTCAGTGCCATCTGGGCGGGAAAGGCCGAGCGCAGGGGGCGCCATTCGATGCCATCAAAATCGCTCAGCACTGGACCCCGGAAATACAAATTCCTCTGGAGCGGCGGCTCGCTCTCAAACCGGATGCGGAAGGCCACGTCCTCGTTCAACACCAGGCTGGCGATTTCACCCACCCGCATGGTGTTGGAGAGGCCGCTGCGCCCCGTCATGCCATCGCTGGGGATGCCCCACAAAGGGGCAAACCGGGGGAAGAGCAGAAACAGCACCAGCATGATGGGAGCGCCCAGGGCGGTCATGCGGGCAGCGATGCCCGCCGATTGGGCAAGCGGCGGGCGACCCACTGGCATGTGGGCATTCACCAAGGCCGTCAGCAGGCCCAGCAGCGCGATCAGTATGCCTCCTGCGGTGAGCAGCGACTGGGAGTAAAAAAAGTGGGTCAGCAGGGTGAAAAAAGCGAGAAAAAACACCACGAAGGCATCCCTGCGCGCTCTGAGTTCGAGGGTCTTGAGCGCCAACAGAACGACGATCAGCGTGACGCCGGCATCGCGCCCCAGCAAGGTGCCGTGGCTGAACCAGGTCGCGCCCAAGGTCAATGCGAGCAGTCCCATTCGCCAGGCCCAACCGGGCAGGGGTTGTCCTCGAAGTGTGAGGACGCTGCGCCAGGTGAGCACGGTAGCGGTCAGGGCCGTGCACCACCATGGAATGTGGCCGATCTGCATCAACACCACCCAGCCAATCACGGCGAGCAGAAACAGGGTGTCCCGGGTATCGCGGGGCAGGCTGCCCAGCCGGGTGGCCCAGGGCTTGACCGCCGGCGTTCGAAGGCCTGGCGTTGTTTCAGAGCGGGTAGAAGGCTTCAACACAGCGCCATGGCCTCCAGGCATCGAGTCTTGTGGCTGGTGCCTTGCCCTGGCGCAATCTCCTGTCCGGGCAGGCGCAGGCCGTAATCCAGTTCCAGCCGCTCGGCGATCAGCACCCAGGCGGCCAGGCGCGACAGGCGGGTTTCAAGATCGTGGGTGCCGCACTGGGCGTGGTCCAGCCAAAGTTGCTGGCGCTGTGCGGACAATGTGTCGCGACTGACCAGATCGTCCCGACCGGCGGCAAAAGTCTGGGCCGCTCTTTTCCATACGACGGTTTTCTGCGGATCACCTCGCCGGTAGGCACGCACACCATCAAATTCGCCCGTGCTTTGAGCGCGGGCGGTGCCGGCGTGGCCGGGCTGGGGCTCTCCCGCAGGCAGTGGCGGCGGTGCGGCTTCGATCGAGGGGTAGACCAGCACCTTGGCGTGGGGCCGCCAGACCGTCCAGACGCGAAACGTGCCCAAAGGGAACAGGGTCACCGCGGTGAGGGCTGGCAGTGCGTGCAAGCCCCGCTGGGGAGGGGGCCAGGCCACGTGCAGCGTTTCGGTGCCTTGGGCCGGTACGTCAGCCCAGGCCAAGTGGGCGTCGATCAACCGGCGCTCGGTTTTGACGCCGATTCCGATGCCGTGCCGTGTTTTCTTTCGGTCATTGGACAAGCGCACCTCCAGGGCCACGGCCTGGCCTGCGTGCACCGGCAGCGGTGGCACCAGGTGCAGGGTGAGCCCGCGCAGGTTGGCGTGGCACACGTGCATGCCCACCACGGCACAGCCCGCCAGCAGGAAAGTGAGCAAGTAACCCAGGTTGAGTTGGTAATTGATGCTGCCCACCAGCAATACGAGCAGCGTGAGCGCGAGCATCCAGCCCGCCCGGGTGGGCAGAATGTATACGTTGCGCTGGGTCAGCGTCAGGGTGTCGGTGGGGGGCAGGCGGTTCAGAAACCACTGTTGCACCCGCCTGCGCACGGCTGCGGTGGGGCGCCAGCCTTGCAAAGGGCGCGTGGCTTCAAGTGTGGGCATGATCCCTCCGGACAGGCGATGTGGCCTTTCTGGGGACGGAGGGCTGGATCACGGCAGGGGTACCGCCTCGATCATGGCCCTGACTTGTTCCACCGAACCGCGCCCGGCGTCGCTTACCGGGATCAGTCGGTGGGCCGCCGTTTGCGGCAAGATGGCAGCAATGTCATCGGGGGCCACATAGTCCCGGCCGCCCAGAAAGGCCTGGGCTTTGGCCGCCCGGATCACGGCCAGGGCCGCGCGAGGTGAAAGGCCTTGCGCAAACCAGCGGCCCGAGCGGGTCGCGGCCACCAGATCCTGCAGGTAGTCCAGCACCGGTTCTGCGGTGTGCACATCCAAGACAGCTTGCTGCAGCCTGGCCAGATCAGCTGGCGTCAGCACAGGGTCCAATTGGTCCAGCATATGGCGTCGGTCGCTGCCGCGCAGCAACTCGCGCTCCGCCAAGCGGTCGGGATAACCCAGAGACAGGCGCATGTGGAACCGGTCAAGCTGAGATTCTGGCAAAGCATAGGTGCCCAACTGGTCCTGCGGATTCTGGGTGGCGATCACGAAAAACGGGCTCGGCAGTGGGCGGGTCGATCCTTCCACGGTGACCTGCTTTTCCTCCATGGCTTCCAGCAAGGCGCTTTGGGTCTTGGGGCTGGCTCGGTTGATCTCGTCGGCCAGCAAGACTTGAGCGAACACCGGGCCCGGATGGAACACAAAGCCTTCGCGACCCCGTTCGTAAATGGAGATGCCCACCAGATCGCTGGGCATCAGGTCGGCGGTGAACTGCACCCGCGAAAACTGCAGGCCAAAAGAGCGCGACAGGGCATGGGCCAGCGTGGTTTTCCCTACGCCTGGCACGTCTTCAATCAGCAGGTGTCCGCCGGCCAGCAGGCAGGCCACGCAGTCGGCTACCTGGGCCGATTTTCCCACGATCACCGTGTTAAGCTGATCGAGCAATTGTTGGAGTTTTGAGTCGGCAATCATGCCGCGAACCATACCGTAATTTTCAGATGAGTTTGCCCACCGGCTATTTCACCCACAAGGCTTGCTGGCAACACGAAATGGGCCGGGGCCATCCCGAATGTCCCCAGCGTCTCGATGCCATCGAAGACCGCCTGAGCGCCAGCGGTCTGAACGCTGCGCTGCAGCGCCGCGAGCCCAATCCGGCCTCGCTGACCGATATCGAACTGGCGCACGACCGCATGTACGTCGCTGGCCTGCGAGGTCTGTCAGACAATCTGCGCGATGAAGTGGCCGCTGGCGGGCCCCGCCATGCGCAGGTCGATCCGGACACGTCCATCAATGAGTATTCCTGGGACGCCATCTTGCGCGCCGCCGGTGCCGCGCTGGAGGCGACCGATGCTGTGATCGCTGGCGAATTGGCCAATGCCTTTTGTGCTGTGCGCCCGCCCGGGCACCATGCCACCCGCAACCAGGCCATGGGTTTTTGCTTTGTGAACAACGTGGCGGTGGCGGCCAAATACGCCTTGCAGCGCCATGGGCTCAAGCGGGTGGCCATCATTGATTTTGATGTGCACCACGGCAACGGCACGGAAGACATTGTGGCCGGGGATCAGCGCATCCTGATGTGCAGCTTCTACCAGCACCCGTTCTATCCAGCGTGGGACCACCAGACCGCCGACAACCTGGTCAATCTCCCCGTGGCCGCTCACACGCGGGGCATGGACATCCGTGAGCTCATTGACATGATGTGGCTGCCGCGTCTGGAAGCCCACAAGCCCGAGATGGTGTTCATCAGCGCTGGCTTCGACGGCCACCGGGAAGACGACATGGGCCAGCTTGGCCTGGTGGAGCAGGACTACATCTGGATTACCGAGCGCCTGATGGATGTCGCCAGGCGCCATGCCAAGGGCCGCATTGTCAGTTGCCTGGAGGGCGGCTACGACTTTGGCTCGCTTGGGCGCAGCGTGGAAGCGCATGTCAGGGTGCTGGCAGGGGTTTAACCTGGCTGTGTTCATGTGGCAGGGGACGCCCAAGGCTTGACCACGGTCACGGTCACGGTCACAGGCAGGTATCCAGCAGCGCTGAAGGCACCGACCCGGCTGACAGGGATTGTTGGCTTATCGAGTCGTATTGAGTCAATTGATCCATACTGCCGAAGCATTGGAGCACTGCCGGTCGCTGCTGTGGCGCTATGGGATGGGAATCGACCTTTTTTCATTCGTGACAAGGTGGCTCGATCATTCGATTTTGAACCCCCACGCCTGCAAGCAACAAGCCATCGTGAGCGCGGTCAGCTTTTAAAGCACCCCCTGTGGGGTTTTCTTGGGCCACTCTGCATCACTTCGGTCATGCGCCCGTTTTGAGCCGCACCCTGGCGGGCCGTGAATTGCGGGCCCCTATTCGACGTGCAGGCTCCTGGGCGTTCGCGCGATCTTTTCGTTTGTCCATTCGCCAGCGCTTCATTGGCGATCAGACCGTGGCGGACAGCATGGGCGCAAACAGTGAGGCGATACCAAGAAACGAGAAGAAGCCAACCACATCGGTCACGGTGGTGAGAATGATGGACGAAGCCGTGGCTGGGTCTTGCCCGAATCGGCGCAGCAAAATGGGCACAAGCGCCCCTGCGAGGCCAGCAGCCAGCATGGAGATCACCATGGCCAGCACGATCACCGCCACCAAAGCGAACGACCGGCTCCAGACGAAGACGGCAAGGCCCGTTGTAGCGGCCACAGCCAGTCCGTTGATGAGCCCGGTAAGCGCTTCTTTGCCCACAACCGCAGGCCAGTGGCGCAAACTGATTTCGCGAAGCATCAGACCGCGCATCGTGACGGCCAACGCCTGGGCGCCAGCATTGCCCGACTGGCCAGCCACCACGGGCAGCAGCACCGCCAGCGCGGTAAATTGGGCGATGGTGCTTTCGAAAAGACTCACCACGGCGGCCGCCAGAAAAGCGGTTAGCAGGTTGATTTGCAGCCATGGCAAGCGTTTTTTCACGGCAAAGAGCGGCGAAGAAAGTGCGCGCTCATCCGGGCTGGCGCCCACCATCGTCAGCATGTCAAGGCTGGTTTCTTCTTCCACCGCAGTCATGAGCTCCGCTTGCCGGATGACACCGACGAATCGGCCGCTGACGTTGACGACGGGCAGTGCGGTGATGGGGTGCTTTTGCAGTGTCTCGACGACGTCCTCCCGAGGATCCAGGTCGGACGCAAAGGCCACCACGCTTCGGGTGATGTCCGCCAGCGGCAGGTCGCGCGCAGACAAGGCCAAGTCTTGAATCTCAACCCGGCCTGTCAAACGGCCGTCGTCGTCAACCACGAACAATTCACGCAAACCATCGCGGCGAATCTGGCGCAAGCGCTCGATGGCCTCAGCCACCGAAACGCCAGTGCGCAATGGCTGCACGCGCGGGTCCATCATTCGACCGGCGCAATCGTCGGCATAGGCCAGCAAACCGCGCAGTTCAAGGGCTACTTCTGAGTTGAGGCGCCCAAGCCAGGCTTCGCGTGGTTCGGGCTCCATTTGATTCAACACGGCCACTGCCACGACAGGCTCGGCTTCAGCCAACAAATGCACGGCCATTGCCTCAGGCAGTTGCTCCATCACCTCCAGCGCCACGTCGGCGCTGAGCGCCTCCCAAGCCCGCAAGGCGGCATGTGGGGGCTGGTCTGTGAGCAAGCGCGCGGCTTCGCTGGCGGGCATGCTTTCAAATTGCCGGGCGGCCTCATAAGGATAGTCAAGCAGAAACCGGCGTGTCAGAGCGGCTTCGGCGGGTTCCAGGCGGTCAACGCTCATCGGGCGCTCCATCGACCGGACGCACGCTCGGCAACAAGCCGACTCCACTGTCAACCATGCCGGTCAGCGTTTGCCAATAGCCTTTCACCAAAAGTCCGGGGAGTGAGGCCGTCACAGCGGCATCGTCGGGCACATCCAGAGGCCGACGCAGGGCGCGCGCCAGTGCATCGTGGGTCAATACGCCCACCAGGCGTTCGCCAGGCTCCACCACCGGCAGTACCGAAGCCAGCTCCCAGCCCGGGTCGGCCGCAGACCCGGCCAGCGGCGCATGGGCCATCAGCAAAGCCTGGGGTTTTCGCATCAGGTTGCCCAAAGTGGTCGCCTCGGGCGCGCGCAACAACGTGGTCAAGTCCACTACACCAGTCAAATGGCGGCTGTCATCCGTCACGTAAACGCTGGGCTGTGTCGATTCAGCGTGACGCATCCGCTCTACTGCGTCGCCAGCACGCGAAGCGGCGGTCAACATCAACACTTCCGGATCGGCCCAGGCACCGAGGGCGTCCTCGCTGTAGCCGAGAAGAATGGTGGAAGCCAGCGCCGATGCCGTGGGAAGTCCCGCGATCATCGTGCGGCGCCTGGCGTCTGGCAGGTTGCGCAACAGGGAAACCGTGGCCTGCAGTGGCATCGCGGCCAAAAGTTCGAGTGCGCGGGCATCTTTCAAACTGGCCAGGCAATTCGACGCCTGACGCGGCAGCATGGCCGCCATCACACTGGCACTGATGCGCGCTGGGGCACGCTCAAAAAGCGAGGCGGCCTGCACGGGCGGCAACGACTCGAGTACGCGTGCGGCGTTGCCGGGGTGGTCCCGCATGAAGGCCAGGCTGAGCGCACTTTCGCGAATGGATTCCATAGGCATTCAGTACCTGGCGAGCGAATATAGGGGCAAGCCA
The DNA here is from genome assembly GCF_004795855.1 of Hydrogenophaga sp. PAMC20947. NCBI lineage: Bacteria > Pseudomonadati > Pseudomonadota > Betaproteobacteria > Burkholderiales > Comamonadaceae > Hydrogenophaga > Hydrogenophaga sp. PAMC20947. The sequence continues at coordinate 1,839,018 of NZ_CP039252.1, read as the reverse complement.
GACACTCAGTCCTCCTCGCGTGCCAACACAATGATGGCTTCGTCGTGGTACACCCGCCCGGGTACAAGTACCCGGCCCTCGTCAGTAGCCAGCACCAATGAGGTCGCGCTCACTTCAACCACGCGACCTTCATGCCCAGCCACCCGCACCCGCTGGCCGACGCGCAGTGCCTGGGCGATGTAGTGGGCACCAATCAGGTTGGCCACATAGGTCCGGGAGCCGAGACTGACCGCCAGCGCCACCCCCCCAAGCACCGACACCAGAAGTACCGCTGCGAAGACCGCCAGCCAGGTGACTTTCAGGCCCATCTGGTCCGCGCCGACGAGCAGCGCTATCACCAGCATGGCGCCGCGCGCTACCTGAGCAAGCGCTGTGCGCTGAGGTGGTGCCAGCCCTGTGGCTGTCGTTTGCACAATATTGCCGACAAACCCAGAGAGCAGGTAGCCAGCCGTCATGATCAGAAATCCGGCAACCACCAGCGGCAATTGGTCCAGCAATTTGGCCAGCCAGTCGGTGAACGTTTGCAACCCCAGGGATTGCGTGGCCGCCGTCACGAAGAACAGCAACACGATCCAATAGACCAGGGTTCCCAGCAAGCCGGCAAACCGGCCCATGCGCAAGCTTCGGTGACCTGTCGTGCGCGCCACCAGTGAATCAATCAGGGCAGCCCCTCGGCGGGTGGCCATGCTCAACAGCCGCGCCAGAAGCCAACCCACCACAAGCAAGGCGATCGCCTCCAGCAATTGCGGCAAATTGCCCAGAAAGCGGTCACCGATGGTGGATGCCGCTCGGTTCAATGATTCAAGGAAGTTGCCCATGGCGCATCCTAACTGAGGCCAGCATTGCGAGCAGGAACTGAATCCAGGGATTGGGGTTCAATGTGCCTTTTGCCGGGTGCGCGGTCGCGATGATCATTGCGCTGCAGCAGCAGGGGGCAACTTGCAGACACAATATGGTGATGGACGCCCACACTCAATTACTGCTTCACCACTGCGACTCACGAGGCGTTCACACGCTGACGCTCAATGCCCCGCGCAGTTTTAACGTGCTGTCCGAAGCCATGATGCGCGAACTGCAGGCGGCACTGGACGCGGTTGCGGTCGACTCAAAAGCTCGGGTGGTGGTGATCGCAGCCGAAGGCAGGGCCTTTTGTGCAGGCCACGATCTGAAGCAGATGCGGGCCAAGCCGGAGCTGGCCTACTACCAGACACTGTTTGCCACTTGCTCCAGGCTGATGATGAGCGTGCGCAAGCTGGAGGTGCCAGTGATCGCGCGGGTTCAAGGGCTGGCCACGGCGGCCGGTTGCCAAATGGTCGCGCAGTGTGATCTGGCGGTGGCCGCTCAAGAGGCCACCTTCGGGGTCAACGGCATTGATGTGGGATTGTTTTGCGCCACGCCCAGTGTGGCGCTGTCGCGCAACATGTTGCCCAAACAGGCGATGGAAATGCTGCTCACAGGCGATTTCATCTCCGCCGAGGAGGCCAAATCTCGAGGATTGGTGAACAGAGTGGTGGCGGCCGATGCCCTCGATGCTGAGCTGGCATCCCTGGTGGAGCGTTTGTTGTCCAAGCCACGCGAGGCCTTGGCCATGGGCAAGGCGCTGTTCTATCGGCAGCTGGAAACGGGCATGGAGTCTGCCTACCAGCTGGCGGGGCAAAGCATGGCCTGCAATATGGTTCACGAAGTTGCCCAAGAAGGGGTGCAAGCGTTCATCGAAAAACGCTCGCCTCATTGGCCCGTCTGAGTTGAGGCTTCACCTGCGTTTTTTCTGAGATCTCATGGAACCCTTGCCAACAACGCCCCCACCGATCGATGACCTCAGCGCCTGGCTGGAGGGTTTCATGCAACCGACCGTGCTGGTTGAGTTGGGGGTGCTGGCGGTCTGTGTGCTGCTGGCGTGGGGCGTTGCCGCCTCGGCGCGCCGTGCCTTGCGCATGCAAGACGAAAAGACCTCGGTCTTGTTCGGGCGCAGCGTGGTCGACGGCGTGCTGTTTCCGGCTCTCTTGCTTGCCATGGGGTACTTTGCACGGGCTGCCTTGCTGAAGTATGTGCCCTTGGCGGTGTTCAAGGTGGCGATCCCGGTGCTGGTGTCGCTGGTGGTGATACGGGTCGGTGTCAAGGTGTTGCAGGTGGCCCTGAATGGAGCGCCCTGGGTCAAGGTGCTGGAGCGGTCGATCTCCTGGCTGGCCTGGCTGGGTATGGTGTTGTGGGTCAGTGGATTGCTGCCGCTGGTGTTGAAGGAACTCGGCGAGATCACCTGGACCATGGGCAACTCCACCATGAGTCTGCGCACCATGCTCGAGGGCGCCATTACAGCGGCTGCTGTATTGATCTTTGCGCTGTGGATTTCTGCGGCCATCGAGGCCAGGTTGCTGCGCAAAGCAGTGGGCTCTGAGCTCAGTTTGCGCAAAGCGGTGAGCAATGCCGCGCGGGCCTTGCTCATGTTTCTGGGTTTGATCGTGGCGCTGTCGGCCGTGGGCATTGACCTCACCGCGCTCTCGGTGCTGGGCGGCGCCATCGGTGTGGGCATTGGCTTTGGCCTGCAGAAGCTGGCGTCCAACTACGTCAGCGGTTTTGTGATCCTGGCCGAGCGCAGCATGCGCATCGGTGACAACGTGCGGGTGGACGGGTTTGAAGGCCGCATCAGCGATATCAATGCGCGCTACACCGTGATCCGGTCGCTCGGTGGGCGCGAATCCATCGTGCCCAACGAGATACTGATCACCACTCGGGTGGAAAACCTCTCGCTGGCCGACACGAGGGTCTGGCTTTCGACCGTGGTGTCGGTCGCCTATGACAGCGACGTCGCGCTGGTCATGCGCCTGCTGGAGAACGCGGCGCTGGAGCAGCCACGGGTGGTTCGGGACCCTGGCCCAAGCGCCTCACTGTCGGCCTTTGGGGCCGACGGTCTGGAGTTCACGCTGGGTTACTGGATCGACGACCCTGAAAACGGACAGCTGGGCTTGCGCTCGGGAATCAATCTGGCCATCCTGGCGTCGCTCCGGGCGAACGGGGTTGAGATTCCGTTCCCGCAGCGTGTGGTGCATTTGAAATCCAGCCTCTGAGTTGTGCATCCCGGGGCGTGGCTTGTGCACCCGGGACTTCAGAGTGTGGTCACTGCATCAGGTTGGGCAGCCACAAGGCGATGGCAGGCACGGCAATCAGGATGCCCAGACGCACAATGTCGGCCACCACAAAAGGCCAAACACCCTTGTAGAGGGTGGTGAGCTTGACGTCTGGCAGCAGCGAGTTGATCACAAAGAGGTTGAGTCCCACGGGCGGAGAAATCAGGCCAATCTCGACGATCGTCACGATCAGGATGCCGAACCAGACCGGGTCGAATCCCAGACCGGTGATCACTGGAAAGAACACGGGAATGGTGAGCAATACGATGGCCAGCTCTTCCATGACCATGCCCAGCGCCAGATAGATGCCCATCATCATCACCACCACCATCACTGGGTGCGGGCTGAACTGCAGCACAAAATCGCGCAGGTCGCCGGGCATGGTGGTGAAGTTGATGAAGTTGGTGAAAATCATCGCACCGATCAGGATCATGAACAGCATGGCCGTGGTGCGCGAGCTTTCGATGAGCACCTCCAGCAACACCCGGGGGCTGAGCGTTCGGCGCGCGAGCGCGAACACAAAAGCCCCAGCCGCTCCGATACCGGCCCCTTCTGTGGCGGTGAACACGCCGCCGTAGATGCCACCGATCACCAGCGCAAACAGCAGCGCAACGCCCCAGATGCCCCGAACAGCGGCCAGGCGCTCTTTCCAGGTAAAGCGTTTGGCGGGTGGCCCAGCTTCAGGGTCTCGCCAGGTCACGAACACCACGGCCATGCACAGGCAGACGATGGCCACAATGCCCGGCAGGATGCCAGCGATGAACAGGCGTCCGATGTCCGTCTCGGTGATGATGCCGTAGATCACCAGGATGGTGGAAGGCGGGATCAGAATGCCCAGCGTACCGCCTGAGGCGATGGCCCCAGTGGCCAGGGTGTCTTTGTAGCCGTGTGCCTTCATTTCCGGGTAGGCCACGCGTGTCATGGTGGCGGCGGTGGCGATCGAGGAGCCGCAGATGGAGCCGAAACCGCCTGAGGCGATGATGCTGGCCATGGCCAGGCCGCCGCGTCGATGGCCCACGAAGGCGTTGGCGGCGGTGAACAGCTCTTTGGCCATGCCAGCACGGGCAACAAAGTTGCCCATGAGCACAAACAACGGAATCACCGAGAGCACGTAGTGGAAACCCGTCTCGAAGATGGTCTGGCTGGTGCTGGCAAAAGCCGGCGCCCAGCCCCGCATGAGGCCCAGGCCCACGATGCCGGCAATGGACATGGACACGGCCAGTGGCACGCGCAGGAAGGCCAGCACGAAGACGGCCAGAAAGCCAAGAACGGCTTCGGTCATGAAGGGTCTCCCGAGGCCGGTATGCCGGTGTGCCCAGGGTCTCCGGGCGGTTTGAAAACAAAGAGCAGGTGAATCAGGGCAGTGACCAGCAGAAGGCCGGCCATGATCCAGGCCACGGGGGCAATGGATACCTGCAGGTGCACCGTGGTGTCGCCGTACTCGGCGAAGCGTTCGGCGCGCATCATCATCAAGCGGGCCAAAAAGCCAAACACCCCAGCGCTGACCAGATGGACGGCACGCGCCTGCATGCCTTTCAACCAATCAGGAACCCAAGGGTCCAGCGAGTCGAACACCACGTGCTCTCCGCGCCAGGACACCAGCGGCAAGGCACCGAAAATCACGATCACCATGAGGATCTCTGTGAGTTCCAGGCCTCCGGGCACCGAGTTGTTGAAAAACTTGCGGCCAATGACATCGACCAGCGTGAGGAACATCAGCGAAAACAGGGCAGTTGCTGCGGTGAGGCCGGTAGACCGGTTGAGCAGCTTGTCGAGGTGTTTGAACATTTTGAAGGGCACAAAAAAGCCGGCGGGGCAGTGCATGTGCGACTGCCCCGCCGGCGCTGAAATGAAACGCCGGCTTATTTCACTTTGGCGATTTCAGCTCTGAATTCGGCCAGCACGCTTTTCGGGTCTTTCAGGCCTTTGGCCTGAGCGGCGGTGGCCCATTTGGCCTCCAAGGCGTCCTGCTTGTCGGCCACGGCTTTGACGAAGGCCTTGTCCGCCATGATGCGCTCCACGCCCTGGGCTTTTTGGGCACCATCGCGGCTGGCTGTGTCCACCTTGTCCCAGCCTTCACCGAACATGCGGGCGGCGGGTTCACCCGACAGCTTGTCGACCACGGCCTTGTCGGCGGCTGACAGGGCCTTGTATTTGTCCTGATTCATCATGAACACAAAGCTGGTGTTGTACAGGCCACCCGGGAAGGTGGTGGCGTGTTTGATCATGCTCAGCTTGAACGATGCGACCGATTCGTCCGGGAAGAAGGTCCCGTCCATCACGCCGGTGGACAGCAGCTCGAAGGACTCGGGTGCGGGCTTGAGCGTGGTGTTCCAGCCCATGGCCTTGGACAGTTCATTGATATTGCCGCCGCCAATGCGGAACTTCAGGCTGGACGCGTCTGCGGCGGATTTCACTGCCATTTTGCTGTTGAAGATGATGCCCGGGCCGTGCGTGAAGACGGCGAGGACCTTGACGCCGCGGTGTTCACCCAGCGGGGCGAAGTACTTGTCATAAATCCGCTGGTAGGCCACCGAGGTGGCGGTGGCGCTGTCGCCCAGAAATGGGAACTCGGCCACTTGTGTGTTGATGAAGCGGCCGGGGGTGTAGCCGTCCACGGTGAATGAAATATCGGCCAGCCCGTCGCGCACGGCATCGAAGGTGCCAGGAGCGGACACAACGCCCTTGGGGAGCATGTTGCATTTCATGCTGCCCGCACTTTCTTTGGCCAGCTTGTCGCACCAGTCTTTCTGAACGGTGCTCGCGGTGTGCGTGGGAGGCAGCCAGCTGGAGACGGCGAAGACGGTTTCAGCCGATGCGGCAGTGCCAGCAAAGAGGACTGGCATCAGGGCAGCGGCGGCGATTTGGCGAACTTTCATGCAGCGGGACTCCGGTGTTGTTGGAAAGGGTTGTGCTGATGAATCAGCTGACCCTTTGCAATATAGGTCAAAGGTCCGAAGCATCATCTCCAGATTTACCCGAATTAGCCGACCGTCCGGTTGGTTAATGGGGCTCAAAATACCGTTCCTGCATGGATGTGCTGCGGCCAGCCGCGTTGGTGACACGAAGTCAGGGGATATTTGGGGCAACCCGGCGCTTCAATCTATAATTCAAAAAAAGCACGATCGTTCTTTTTCTGATTTGAACGCACCATGTCAATCGATCAGCTAGGATTTCCGGGGCGGGACATACAATGAGAGTTGACGTGTACGTCAACTTGCGTGCCGATCCCATCCCGATTCGTTTTCTCAAAACTTGCAGGAGCTACCCAACATGAAGGTCATCGTCCCCGTCAAACGTGTGGTGGATTACAACGTCAAGGTGCGCGTCAAGAGCGACGGCAGCGGCGTGGATATTGCCAACGTCAAGATGAGCATGAATCCGTTTGACGAGATCGCGGTCGAAGAAGCCGTGCGCCTGAAAGAAAAGGGTGTCGTGACCGAAGTGATCGCCGTGTCTTGCGGTGTCACCCAGTGCCAGGAAACCCTGCGCACGGCCATGGCCATTGGCGCGGACCGCGCCATCCTGATCGAGACCACCGAAGAGCTGCAGCCCCTGGCCGTGGCCAAGCTGCTCAAGGCGCTGGTAGACAAAGAGCAACCCGGCCTCGTGATTTTGGGCAAGCAGGCCATCGATGACGATTGCAACCAGACCGGCCAGATGCTGGCTGCGCTGACCGGCCTGCCCCAGGGCACCTTCGCCAGCAAGGTGGAAGTCGCTGGCGACAAAGTCAACGTGACGCGCGAAGTGGACGGCGGTCTGGAGACCTTGAGCCTGTCCATGCCAGCGATCATCACCACCGACCTGCGCCTGAATGAGCCGCGTTATGTGACGCTGCCCAACATCATGAAGGCCAAGAAGAAGCAGATGGACATCATGAAGCCCGAAGACCTGGGCGTGGACGTCACCCCCCGCATCAAGACCTTGAAGGTCACTGAGCCGCCCAAGCGCGGCGCCGGCATCATGGTGCCCGATGTGGCGACGCTGGTGGACAAACTCAAGAACGAAGCCAAGGTGATTTGACCCCCCCGCGCCGCGCTTTCAGCGCGTCACCCCCCAGGGGGCGGCGCTGGTGGTCCGGCAAAGCCGGTTCCACGGCGCCCTGGGTTAAGGCACTTCGTTCGAACATTTTTTCTGGAATCTCATCATGACCTCTCTCGTTATTGCTGAACACGACAACGCCTCCGTCAAAGGCGCCACGCTCAACACCGTGACCGCCGCTGTGGCCTGCGGTGGTGATGTGCATGTGCTTATCGCCGGACACAACGCGGGTGAAGCCGCCAAGGCCGCCGCGGCCATCGCCGGTGTGGCCAAAGTCATCCACGCCGATGCGGCTTACCTGGAACACGGCCTGGCCGAGAACATGGCCGCTCAGGTGCTGGCCATTGCATCGAACTACAGCCACATCCTGTTCCCCGCCACCGCCAGCGGCAAGAACATCGCGCCGCGCGTGGCCGCTGCGCTGGACGTGGGCCAGATCAGCGACATCACCAAGGTGGACGCAGCCGATACCTTCGAGCGCCCCATCTATGCCGGCAACGCCATCGCCACGGTGCAGAGCACCGACGCCACCAAGGTGATCACCGTGCGCACGACCGGGTTTGATCCGGCCGCTGCCACCGGTGGTTCTGCCGCAGTGGAAACGGCTGAAGCCGTGGCCGACAGCGGCAAGAGCACGTTTGTGGGCAGCGAGATCGCCAAGAGCGACCGCCCCGAGCTGACCGCCGCCAAGGTGATCGTCTCCGGTGGCCGTGCGCTGGGCTCGAGCGAGAAGTTCGACGAAGTCATGACGCCTTTGGCCGACAAGCTGGGTGCCGCTCTGGGGGCCAGCCGCGCGGCGGTGGACGCCGGCTACGCGCCCAACGACTGGCAAGTGGGCCAGACGGGCAAGATCGTCGCGCCCCAGCTCTACATCGCCTGCGGTATCTCGGGTGCCATCCAGCATTTGGCTGGCATGAAAGATTCCAAGGTGATCGTGGCGATCAACAAGGATCCCGAAGCACCGATCTTCTCCGTGGCCGACTATGGCCTGGAGGCCGATCTGTTCGTGGCTGTGCCTGAGCTCGTCAAGTCACTCTGATCGCATTGCCTCGAGAAAGGGCATCGTGCGCGATGCCTTTTTTTTCACCTGCAGCCCATCAGCCGCACCCCTTCTTCCCGTTCCCAGGAGCCTTCGAATGAGTTACACCGCCCCCCTCAAAGACATGTTGTTCAACATCGAGCACATCGCTCGCATTGATCAAGTGGCAGCCTTGCCTGGTTTTGAAGATGCAGGCCTGGAAACAGCGCAGGCGGTGCTCGAAGAGTGCGCCAAGCTCAATGAAAGTGTGGTGGCGCCATTGAACTTCGAGGGAGACAAGAATCCGTCGTTCTTCAAGGACGGAAAGGTCACGACGACCCCCGGTTTCAAGGACGCATACAAGCAGTTCGCGGCGGGTGGCTGGCAAGGCTTGCAGCACCCGGCCGATTTTGGTGGGCAGGGTTTGCCCAAGACCATCGGCGCGGCGTGTATTGAAATGCTCAACAGCGCCAACATGAGCTTTGCGCTGTGCCCGCTGTTGACCGACGGCGCGATCGAAGCCTTGTTGACCGCTGGCAGCGACGACCTCAAATCGGTCTACCTGGAAAAGCTCGTGAGCGGCGAATGGACGGGCACCATGAACCTGACCGAGCCGCAAGCCGGTAGCGACCTTGCGGCGGTGCGAAGCCGTGCCGAGCCACAGGCAGACGGCACCTACAAGGTGTTTGGCACCAAGATTTTCATCACCTACGGTGAGCACGACATGGCCGAGAACATCGTGCACCTTGTGTTGGCCCGCGTGACCGGTGCACCTGAAGGTGTGAAAGGCATCAGCCTGTTTGTGGTGCCCAAGTTCATGGTGAAAGCCGATGGCTCACTGGGCGACCGCAACGATGTGCATTGCGTCAGCATTGAGCACAAGATGGGCATCAAAGCTTCGCCGACCGCTGTGCTGCAGTACGGCGACAACGGTGGCGCCGTGGGCTACATCGTGGGCGAGGAAAATCGCGGCCTCGAGTACATGTTCATCATGATGAACGCCGCGCGCTACGCCGTGGGGGTGCAAGGCATTGCGGTGGCCGAGCGCTCTTATCAGCAAGCGGTGGCCTACGCCAAAGACCGCGTACAAAGCCGTCCGGTGGACGGCAGCATGAGCGCCGCTGCGCCCATCATTCACCACCCCGATGTCAAGCGCATGCTCATGACCATGCGCGCCAGTGTGGAAGGTTGTCGCGCGATGGCCAGTGCCGCTGCAGCCGCCTACGACGCCGCCCACCACCATGCCGATGCCGACGTGCGCAAGCAGAATGCGGCCTTTTATGAGTTCCTGGTGCCACTGGTCAAGGGCTACAGCACGGAAATGAGCCTTGAGATGACAAGCCTGGGCGTGCAGGTGCACGGCGGCATGGGCTTCATCGAAGAAACCGGTGCTGCCCAGCACTACCGCGACGCCAAGATCCTGACGATCTACGAAGGTACGACGGCGATTCAAGCCAACGATCTCGTGGGGCGCAAGACCGCACGCGATGGCGGTGCTGGCGCGAAAGCCATTGCGGCGCAGATTGAAAAAACCGAAGCCGAGTTGACGAAACGCGGCAGTGCGCAATCGCTGGCCGTGGCCAAGCGGTTAAGCGCTGCGCGCCAGGCGTTTGTGGACGTGGTCGAGTTCATCGCGGCGAACACGCGTTCCAATCCCAACGCCGCCTTCGCTGGCAGCGTTCCTTACCTGCTGCTGGCCGGCAACCTGATGGCCGGCTGGCAAATGTCGCGTGCCTTGCTCGTGGCGGAAGACCAGCTCGCTGCGGGTGTCGACGCTGCCTTTATGCAGAGCAAGATCACCACAGCGCGGTTTTACGCGGACCACATTCTGAGCCGGGCGCCTGGCGTGCGGGATGCGATTGTTGAGGGCGCGGAATCTGTGACTGCGCTGGCGGTCGACGCCTTCTGATGCGAGCTTGATCCAGTGCCTGTCTGTCACAACACAGACAGGCACCTCGGCGAGCCTGATCCAAAATTGTGCCCATCGCCTTTATGGCCTGCGGCGCCTGAATTTTCCTACTGAGACAACCCCAAATGACCACTCGCCAACGCGCACCATTGCCTCCGGTGCTGCAGAAAATCAAGTTCCCTGTCATTGGCTCCCCACTGTTCATCATCAGCAATCCCAAGCTGGTGATAGCGCAATGCAAAGCTGGCGTGGTGGGTTCCATGCCTGCGCTCAATGCCCGCCCCGCCTCGCAGCTCGACGAATGGCTGGCAGAGATCACGGAAGCACTGGCCGCCCACGACAAAGCCAACCCCGACAACCCGGCCGCCCCCTTTGCCATCAACCAGATCGTGCACAAGAGCAACGACCGGCTGGAGCAGGACATGGCGCTGTGTGAGAAATACAAGGTGCCAATCGTCATCACCAGCCTGGGTGCGCGCGAAGACGTCAACAAAGGCGTGCAGGCCTGGGGCGGCGTGGTGTTGCACGACGTGATCAACAATGTCTTTGCACACAAGGCCATTGAAAAAGGCGCCGATGGTTTGATTCCGGTGGCCGCAGGCGCCGGAGGCCATGCCAGCGTGAAAAGCCCTTTCGCCATGGTCCAGGAGATCCGCGAATGGTTCGACGGCCCGGTGGCCTTGTCGGGCTCCATCGCCTCGGGCGGTGCCGTTCTGGCGGCTCAAGCCATGGGGGCTGACTTTGCTTACATTGGTTCGGCCTTTATTGCGACCGAAGAGGCACGTGCCGTCGATGGCTACAAGGAGATGATCACCCAGAGCAATTCGGATGACATTGTCTACAGCAACTTCTACACCGGCATTCACGGCAACTACCTCAAAGGCAGCATCCAGAACGCTGGCATGGACCCCGACAACTTGCCGGACAGCGATCCCAGCAAGATGAATTTCTCCACGGGTGAGGGTGCCAGTGCCGCCAAGGCCTGGAAAGACATCTGGGGCTGTGGTCAGGGCATCGGCTCCATCAAGGAAGTGATGCCTGCTGCGGAACTCGTGGCGCGGTTCAAGCGGGAATACGCCGAGGCCAAAGCCCGCATTTGCGGCGGCTGAACGATCCTGCAATGGGCAGAAAAAAAGCCACCGCGAGTCGGTGGCTTTTTTGTGGGTGCGTGGGTCCAAAGGGGTGCGCTCAGCGCGAAATCTCCATGGGACGGCTGGTCGGGCCAGTGGAGATCAGTGCCTTTGCCCAGTCCGGGATCAAGGGGTCGAGCAGGCCCGGTGGCGGCGTGTACTGCACCCCGTCTTCGTCTGAGATGCGTGCAACGGCGCCGCCGTCTTTCCATTCGGAATACAGCCAGTCGTTGTTGTCCCGGATCAAGCCTGGTGGCGGGTTGCCCAAGGGGTTTTCGGGAACGCCTTTGAGCGCTGCGCCCATGTAGTCGATCCAGATGGGCAGGGCGGATCGGCTGCCCGATTCCCGGCTGCCCAGGCTGCGTGGCGTGTCATAGCCCATCCAGACTGCGGTGGCCAGGGTGGGATGGTAGCCAGTGAACCAGGCGTCAAAGGCGTTGTCGGTGGTGCCGGTCTTGCCGTAGACGTCGCGCCGATTCAGCATGGCCTGAGCGCGGGCACCGGTGCCGTAGCGCGTGACATCGTTGAGCAGGCTCGACATCACGTATGCGTTGCGCGCGGGGATGACCCGGTTCGCATCGGTGAGCGCTTCCGGCGGGGGCGCCTCGAACAGCACCTTGCCTTGAGCGTCGGCAATTTTTTCGACCACCACGGGTGTGACCCGCCAGCCGCCGTTGGCCAGGGTGGCGTAGGCGCGGGCCATCTGCAAGGGGGTCGCGCTGCCGGTGCCCAGCGCGAGCGTGAGGTTGTCGGGCTGGCGAGACGAGTCGAGACCGAAGCGGGTTACCCAGTCGCGGGCCCGCGCAACGCCCACGTGGTTCAGTACGCGAACGCTGACGAGGTTGCTGGATTTGGTCAGGGCTTCGCGCAAAGTGATCGGGCTTTCGCCGCCCGCGTGGCTGTTGCTGGGGCTCCAGCCATTGGCGGCGGTGAAAGGCAGGTCGTCGATCAGGCTGGCGGGCATCACACGCTCTTCGAGCGCGGCCGAGTACAGCAAGGGCTTGAAGCTGGAGCCCGGCTGCCGCCAGGCCTGGGTCACGTGGTTGAACGGCTGGCGGGCATGATCAAACCCGCCGACCAACGCGCGCACCCGACCTGTGGCGCTGTCGATGGACACCAACGCGGCTTCCGCCTCGGGCCATTGTGCAATTTCCCATTCATCGGCTGAACCCTTTTTGCCGGACTGCACCAAGCGCACCACCGAGCCACGGGCGACCTTCAGTTCCTTTTTGACCTTGGATTTCAGGCCAGCCTGGGCCCAGCGCAGGCCCTTGCCCTTCAGCGTGACCCGCTCGCCGGTGGCGAGTTGTAGCTGGACCTCCTTGGGACTGGCGCTGAGCACGATGGCCACACGCAGGGTGTCGTCATCGGTGTGGTCCTTCAGGGCTTCGGCGGCCAGTCTGGTGAGCTCTGGGCCATCGGCGGCCTTGGTCGCAGGGAGCTCTTCAAAGCCTTCAGGACCTCGCCAGTCGCCGCGGCGATCAAAGGCCAGCACACCGCGCTGTACCGCATCGTAGGCGGCTCGCTGATCTGCCGCCTTCAGTGAGGTGGTGACGCGGATGCCGCTGGAGTACGCCTCGGTGCCGTAGCGCTCGACCACGATGCGTCGGGCCATCTCGGCCACATAAGGGGCATGCAGATCACGCTCGCCAGGGGTGCGCAGTTTGATGATTTCGGCCCGCGCGGCGGTCCATTGGGCTTCAGAGATCACCCCGGTGACCTTCATGCGTTCAAGGACGACTCTTTGCCTTTGGGTGGCCCGCGCCATGTTCGCCACCGGGTTGGCGTAATAGGGGTTTTGCGGCAGACCCGCGAGCATGGCGGCTTCAGCGGTGCTGAGCTCGTCCATGGTTTTTCCGAAATAGGTCTTGGCCGCGGCGGCGAAGCCGTAGGCGCGCTGCCCCAGGAAAATCTCGTTCATGTAGATCTCGAGGATGCGGTCTTTGGAGAGCGCGTCTTCGATCTTGAATGCGAGCATGATCTCTTTGGCTTTGCGCTCAACCGAGAATTCCCGGGTCAGCAGCATGGTGCGAACGAGCTGTTGTGTGATGGTGCTGGCACCCTGCTTGCGCCCACCGGTGAGGGCCGCGACCACGGCGCGCGCCATGCCCTTGGGATCCACGCCGGAATGCTCCCGAAAGCGTGCGTCTTCGATCGCCAGGACGGCGTCTTGCAGGATTTTCGGGGTTTTGGTCAGCGGCACATAGATGCGCCGCTCGGTGCCGAATTGGGCGATTTCGACCCCGTCCGAGGTGTAAATCTGTAGCGGCAGCTTGGGCGTGTATTTGACGATGCGGTCGGTGGACGGCAAGTCAAAAGTCGCAGCGCCCGCAGGCGCAACGCTCGAAACCGACAGGGCGAGGAGGAAAACCGGGCCAAGAAGCGCGCGGGGGTGGAAACACTGAAGCATGGGGGGATTATCCGGGGCTCCGGTGAAGCGGGTGTGAAGAGGGACTCGCAGCCTGTAACGGTATGTCAGGCAGCTGCGCGGCCGGACCGCAGTGAACGCGCCAGAAATTGAGCTTCTTCGGGGGCATTCAGCCGGTCTCGGTCGAACGCTGACGCTCAAAGAGCGCGCAGATGGCCCGCTACCGACTGTGATTTTGGAGAATCGAGGGCTTCGTCAGTCAGCGTGCCACCCAGCCACCGCAGACAGGAAACACCTGCCCCACGAAACAGTTGGCGTTGTCGCTGCACAGGTAAGCGGCGAATTCGGCGTCTTCCTTGGCTCCCACCAATCGGCCCAGGGGGACTTCGCGCGCCAGGCGCTCCTGGAAACGTGGATTGGCCTGGACCTCGGGCGGGAAGTAGGTGGGGTTGTCCACGAAATTCTGGGCGATCAGATTGATTTGTACGTTGTGGGCGGCGGCTTCCAGACCCACCGCCTGCACGTACGAGGTCTGCGCGCCCCGGGCTGCGCAGTACGTTGATGCGCGCTTGATGCCGCGCAAGGCCGATGCACTGCCCATCACCAGTATCTTGCCGCTGCGCCGCTCCATCATGGCGGGCAGAGCGGCTCCGATCAGGCGTGGCAGAGGGTCGACCAAAGCCCCAAATACCCGACGCCATTCTTCATCGCCCACCTCGGCCGCTGGCGTAGTGGGGGCCTCAATGGCGAGGTTGGCGAGCAGGATGTCGATTTCACCCGCTTCGCGCACCACCTGCGCTGCGGCCAGCGGATCCATGAGCGACCTGTAGCTGGTGATCACGGTCGCGCCATGTGAGGCCAGCACCTCGCACAGCATGGGTCCCATGAATTCTTGGCACTGGGTGACCAGCACACGTTTGTTGGCGAGCATGGTGCGGGGCGTCTGATTCATCAACATTCTCCTTGAAAGGGCCTGTCGACCTTAGCGGCCCCGTGCCCTGCAGCGCTGTCAAATGGGTGTCAGCTCAGGGCTGCGTAAAGCGCTTGAAAGCGTTCGAATCGAGGCATCAAGGCCTGGTGATGCTCTGTATCGGGTGCGTAGGTGGCCACCACGGGTGGTGTGGTGCAAACTGAATCTTGTGAGGCGCCTGTGGCCAGCCAGGCCAGGCGGGCCGCGCCCATGGCACCTCCGCTCTCGGAATCCTGGTGGGCGGTCAGGGTGAGCGCGAAGGTGTCGGCCAGCAACTGGGCCCACCAGGCGCTGCGGGAGCCGCCACCCACGAGGGACAGCGTGTTCAGCGCAGGTTCTGTGCGCGGAATGGTGTTCAGACCATCCAGCAGGCCAAAGCCCACGCCTTCCGCCACCGCATAGGCCAGGTGGGCTCGGGTGTGCTGTGCGCGCAGGCCGGTCCAGGATCCGGTGGCGAGCGGGTTGTTGTGGGGCGAGCGTTCGCCGCTCAGGTAGGGCAAAAAAATCGGCGCCGCAAGTTGCTCGGGCTGGTTCAACTGGGCGGCCTCGGCCAGCAAGGCGGGTTCATTGGGAAGGCCCAGCGTCTTCGCGGCCCAGGTCACGGCGCTGGCCGCGCTCAGCATCACACTCATCTGGTGCCAGCGGCCTGGCAGGGCATGGCAGAAGGCGTGCAATGCTTGCTCAGGGTTGGGCTCGAATGCCGCACTGCTGACGAACACCACGCCTGAGGTGCCCAGCGAAACAAAGCCCTGACCCGGGCGCACCAGGCCCATGCCCACTGCGCTGGCCGCGTTATCGCCGGCCCCGCCTGCCACGGGCACGCCACGGGGCAAACCCCAGCGCGTGCACAGGTCGGATTTGACCCGTGCGGAAACTTCGCTGCCCTCGACCAGGCGCGGCATGTGGCTTCGCGAAAGGCCGGTGGCGGCCAGCAGTGTGTCTGACCAGGCGCGCTTCGCCACGTCCAGCCACAACGTGCCAGCGGCATCGGACATGTCGCTGACGGCCTCGCCGGTAAGCATGAGGCGCAACCAGTCTTTGGGCAGCAGCACGCGTTGCGTTTTGGCGAAGATTTCGGGTTCGTGCTCGCGCACCCAAAGCAGTTTGGGCGCAGTGAAGCCGGGCATGGCCAGGTTGCCGGTGATGGTTGGGAGCTCCGGCACTTCACGCATGAGCTGTTCGCATTGCGCACCGCTGCGGCCATCGTTCCACAAAATGGCTGGGCGCAACACCTGGTTGTTGGCGCCCAGCAGGGTGGCGCCGTGCATCTGGCCCGACAGACCGATGCCTTGCAGCTTCGCCAGCGCTTGCGCCTGATCGCGCTGCAGCTGGTTCATCACCGAGACCAGCGCGCCCCACCAAGCGTCGGGTGACTGCTCGGACCACAGCGCTTGAGGACGCTGAACGGTGAGGGGGGCACGCGCTGTGGCGATGACCTGATGCTGATCGGTCAGCAGCAGGGCTTTGAGTTCGGACGTGCCGAGATCGAGACCGAGGAACATGGTATTTGGTAGAGATGGACAGTAGACAGCAGGGGCCCAGCGGTGGAGTGCGGGAGGCGACCGATCCGGCGCAAGGCCGCCCCAAGCCGGATCAGCCCCCCGGGGGGGCAGCGACCCGCGCAACGGTGGAGCGTGGGGGCGCAAGCGATCCGGCGCAGGGCCGCCCCAAGCTGGATCAGCCCCCCGGGGGGCAGCGACCCGCGCAACGGTGGAGCGTGGGGGCGCAAACGATCCGGCGCAGGGCCGCCCCAAGCTGGATCAGCCCCCCGTGGGGCAGCGACCCGCGCAGCGGTGGAGCGTGGGGGCGCAAGCGATCCGGCGCAGGGCCGCCCCCAAGCCGGATCAGCCCCCCGGGGGGCAGCGACCCGCGCAACGGTGGAGCGTGGGGGCGCAAACGATCCGGCGCAGGGCCGCCCCAAGCTGGATCAGCCCCCCCGGGGGGCAGCGACCCGCGCAGCGGTGGAGCGTGGGGGCAACTGTTCAAGCCGCGCCGCGGAACCGCGTCAGCGATTGTTTTCGGAACTCCGAGGGCGTCATGCCCTTGGATTCCAGAAAGCGGCGGTTGAAATTGGCCACGTTGTTGAAACCCACTTCGTAGCAGATGAGGCTGATTTGCTGATCGGTGTCCATCAACAGCTGACAGGCGCGGCTGATGCGCACGCGGTTGACGAAATCGGTGAAAGTGTTGCCCGTGGCTTTGCGGAAGAAACGGGAAAAACGGCTTTCGCTCATGCCCAGCTCGGCAGCAATGGCAGCGGCTGAGTGGTGTTCCGACAGGTTGTCGGTGATGCGGCTCACCAAAGCGTGGATTTGGTCAATAGACGCGTCGTCGTCATCGCTTTGCAGCTGCACGCTGGAGAGCAAACGGTAGTCGGTGCAGGCGGCCAAATCGCACATCAGGTCAAAGAAGGCCGTCAGGCGGCGCAGACCGGTGGCTTGCTTGATCCTGTGCCACTGTTGTTCTGTGCTTTCGCCCATGCCGAAGAATTCGATGCCATTGCGTGCCCGCTCCAGCAAGGGGCCCAGTTCGGCCAGCTCGTGAATGAGGGCCGCAGACTGCATGAGTGGCTCGTGGTCGAACTGGATTGCCAGGTCGCGGAAAGGCACGCCGCCATCGGGTGTGTCAATGGACAGCCAGTTGTGGGGCAACCGCGGGCCGGTTAGCACAAGGTGGCCGGGCTGAAACTGGCCGATCCAGTCGCCGACAAAGACCTTGCCAGAGGTCTTGGTGATCAGGTGCAGCTCGTACTCGTCGTGGTAATGCCAGCGCGCCAGGGGCGTTGGGAAACCATGTGACAGGCAGCGCACGAAGCCGGCCTCATCAGGGGCCTCGTAGCCCAGGGCGGGCGAGCGCGCGAATTCGCTCTCCAGCTCGGGTTTGAGCTGTCGAGGTACGGAGCGGTTCGAGTGGGGCATTGGCATATTTTGCACTCTGATACTCAGAGGGGTGCGGGGCTGACTCCCGGGTGCGCGGACACGAAGCGCACAACCCGCTCGGCAGCGCGACGCACTGCGTCAATCAAACGGGGGTCTCCCGCCAGGTCACCCCACAGCGGAACGTCAGCGCAAAAAGCCGCCACGGGGTCGTCGGCTTCGCACATGGTGTGTGCCACGACAGGGTCCATGGCCTGATCCTGGTAGGTGTAGGGGATCTGGCCCGCATGCCAGCGCTGCAAGTAAGCCAGAAACAGCGCGGGCAACATGGCCACGCTGTCGAAGGTCGCGCCTGCGGCGAGGCGCTGGCGGATGGTCGGTGCGATGAATCCCGGCATCTTGCTGAAACCGTCCATGGCCACACGCTGGTTGGTGTCGCAAATGGCGGGGTTGGCAAAGCGGTCAAGCACCACGTCGCGGTAGCGGGGCAGGTTGAGCGGGCAGGGTCGCTCGGGTGTGTCGAGCACGGGAATCACGTCGTCGGTTACGTAATCGAAGGCCAGCTGACGAATCATCGGGTCCAGCGTCCCTTCGTGGATGAATTCATAGCCGACCAGCGTGCCGGCCCAGGCGATGCAGCTGTGGGTGGCATTGAGCACCCGGATTTTCGCTTCTTCGTAGGGTTGAACGCTCTTCACCATCTCTACGCCCACAGCTTCCCAAGCCGGGTGGCCGGCGATGAAGTTGTCCTCGATGACCCATTGGATAAAGGTTTCACCCATCAGTGCGGCGGGGTCGTCTACGCCGGTGGCCGCTTTGACACGATCGAACACCTCTTGTGTGGGGCGCGGTGTGATGCGGTCCACCATGGCGTTGGGGCTGCTGGTGTTGGCTTGAACCCAGGCCAGCAGTTCGGTGTCACCCGCCAGTTCAATGAACTGGAGCAGGCCACCCCGTGAGCGGTCGCCGTTGTGGCGCAGGTTGTCGCAGTTGAGCAGGGTCACCGGTCCAGCGTTGGCTGCTCGGCGCGCTCGAAATATGGCGGTCAGTGCACCATAAATCGACGAGCTGGGTTGGCCGGCACGGGCCGCTTCCACGTCGTCTCGCAAATCTGAGAACGTGACGAGATCGAGCTGGTTGTGGGCGTCGAGGTAGTAACCGGCTTCGGTGACGGTGAAAGAAATGATTTTGGTGTCTGGGTTGGCACCTTGAGCGATCAAGCCTTCAAGACCGGGTGTATGGGCAATGACACGGCTGATCGACGTGATGCGTTCGTAGTGGTGTTTACCGGCCGACGAAATGGTCTCCAGCGTGTAGGCACCACCTTGCGCTTGCAAGGTGGCGATGGTCTCGGCCATGTCCGGGCGGGTGTTTCCGCCCATCAGCGTCCAGCTGCGGTCGCCGGTTTTTTGAAGCTCGTGGAGGTAGGCGGCTTGGTGGGCCCGGTGGAAAGAGCCCAGACCCAAATGGAGGATGACGTTCATGAAAGTTGACTCACAAATCAAAATTGGTGGGCATCAACACGACATCGCGGATGGTCATTCCGCGACGTCGGGTGAGCATAAAAACGATCACTTCAGCGATTTCGCTCGCCTCAACGAGGCTGCCTGAGGCCTTGGCCTCGGCCAGCTTTTCGGCCGGCCAGTCGGACAGCAAGGAAGTGATCACGGGGCCGGGTGAAACCGATCCAACGCGAATGCCGTGTTTGAAAACCTGGCGCCGAACCGTCTGCACGAAGCAGTCGATGGCCCATTTGGACGACGCGTACACCGGCTCCCAGGGGGTGGGAAAATGCGCGGCCAGCGAGCTGGTGACAATGATGTCGCCGGTGTGGCGCTCGGTCATGTGCAACAAGACATCGCGCACGTTTTTCATGACCACGTTGATGTTGAGGTTGAGCATGCGGTCAATGGCATCGTGCTGCGCATCGACCAGGTCGCCCCCCACGTACAAACCGGCATTGGCGTGAAAGATATCGAGTTGTCCTGTGCGCGCAAGAATCTCTGGCATCAGGGATGCGCATTGCTGCGAATCCAGCAAATCGAGCACAAGCGGGACGGCTTGCTCGCCCAGCGCAGCGCATGCAGCCGCCAATGCGCTCTCATCCCGGTCAATCAACACCACCCGGGCGCCGGCAGCGAGCAGGGCCTCGGCACTGGCACGTCCTATGCCCGAAGCCGCACCGGTGACGGCAGCGACTTTGCCTTTGAAGGGTTGTGCCATGGCGCTTGCGTCCGACCGTTGCGATTCAGGCGGCTGCGGTGGTTTTCACCACGCGGCCCTTGCTGTCGAACCAGTGCGCCTGGTCCAGCGCCAGGTCCGCACTCACGGGGTCGCCCATGTGCAGCGGGGTGCGCTCGCTTTGGCGCGCCACCAGGTGCGCGCCCTCGTTGGTCGTGATGTAGATCAGTGTCTCGGCACCCAGGGCTTCGACCACGTCGACTTTGCCCTGCACCTTGGCGTTGGTGTCGGAGCCCACCACCACACACTCGGGGCGCAGGCCGATGGCACCGTCCTTGGCAGCCGCTGGCGCCAAGGCCTTGATGGCGGCGGACCACTGGGTGTGGGGCAGGATGTTCATCTGCGGCGTGCCGATGAACTGGGCCACAAACTGGTTGGCCGGGGTATCGTACAGCTCCAGCGGCGTGCCCACTTGCTCGATCAGGCCGTCGCGCAACACCACCACGCGGTCGGCCAACGTCATGGCCTCGACCTGGTCGTGTGTCACGTAGACGGTGGTCGCGCCCAGGTCGCGGTGCAGCTTGGCGATTTCGATACGGGTCTGCCCACGCAGTGCTGCGTCCAGGTTGGACAGCGGCTCGTCGAACAGGAACACCTTGGGTGCCCGCACGATGGCGCGACCAATGGCCACGCGCTGGCGCTGACCACCGGAGAGCTCTTTGGGCGTGCGCTCCAGGTACTTGGTGAGGTCGAGAATATCGGCAGCTTTCTTCACCTTTTCGTTGATCTCGGCCTTGGGCGCACCGGCCAGTTTGAGCGCAAAGCTCATGTTCTCGGCCACGGTCATGTGCGGGTAGAGCGCGTAGCTCTGGAACACCATGGCCAGATCGCGCTTGGAAGAAGGCAGGTGCGTGATGTCGCGGTCTTCCAGGCTGAGCTTGCCGCCGTCAATGTGCTCCAGGCCGGCGATCAGGCGCAGCAAGGTCGACTTGCCGCAGCCCGAGGGGCCCACAAAGACGATGAACTCGCCTGGTTTGATCTCCAGATCAATGCCCTTGATGGCGCGGTGCTCACCGAAGAATTTTTCGATGCCTTGAAGTTGAAGGTATGACATATCAGTGTTTCTCAAAAATGGTTTGCATTCACAAATTCTGAAAGCTTTTACGGTGGTGCCTTACCCCAGGCGACCGCGGAACCGGCTGTGCCGGGCCGCCAGTCGCGCCCCCTTGAGAGGGTCGCGCGAAGCGCGGCAGGGGTGGACCATCGTTGCGATGCGGGGGGAGCTCACTTCACGGCACCGAAGGTCAGGCCCTGCACCAGCTGCTTCTGGCTGAACCAGCCGAACACAACGATGGGTCCAATGGCCATGAACGAAGCCGCAGACAGCTTGGCCCAGAACAGTCCCTCGGGGCTGGAGTAGCTTGCGATCAGGGTGGCCAGCGTGCCGCCATTGGCAGCCGTCAGGTTCAGGCTCCAGAACGCCTCGTTCCAGGCGAGTACCAGGGTCAGGAGACCGGTGGAGGCCAAGCTTCCCATGGCCAACGGCAGCAGCACCAGGCGGGCTTCCTGCCAGAGCGTGGCGCCGTCCATGCGGGCGGCTTCCAGGATCTCGCGCGGGATCTCCTTGAACTGCGAGTACAGCATCCAGACCATGATGGGCAGGTTGGACAGCGTGAACACGATGATCAGCGCAACGGGCGAGTCCAGCAGGTGGCTCTTCTGGGCCAGCACATAGACCGGGACCAGCGCGCCCACGGCAGGCATCATCTTGGTCGACAGCATCCACATCAGGATGTTCTTGTCTTGCTTGCCCTTGTAGAAGGCCATGGCGTAGGCCGCCGGTGCGGCGATCATCAGGCCGATGATGGTGGAGAGCACACTGGTGATCACCGAGTTCTTGGCGTACTGCAGGTAGTCACTGCGCAAGTTGACCTCGTAGAAGTTCTCCAGCGTGGGGGTGAAGAACAGCTCGGGCGGTACCGCGATGGCTTGCAGTTCGGTCTTGAAGGCGGTCAGCATGAGCCAGCCCAGCGGAAAGAACAGCAGCAATGCGACGCCCCAGGCGCCCAGGGTGCGAACGGTGTAGGCCGGTGTGTAGGTAGATTGGCGTGCCATGGGGGGTCCTTATTTGTCGAGGTTTTTGCCGACCATGCGGATCATGAAGATCCCCACAATATTGGCCAGCACGACCGCAAACAGCGCGCCGGCCGATGCCACGCCCGCATCGAAGTTCAACAAAGCTTGCTTGAAAATCAGGTAGGCCACGTTGGTGCTCGCATCGCCCGGGCCACCACCGGTGGTGGTGTAAATCTCGGCGAACAGGCTGAGCAGGAAAATGAGCTCGATCATCACCACCACGGCCACTGAGCGACCCAGGTGCGGGATGTAGAGGTAGCGCAGTTGCTGGAAGTAATTGGCGCCGTCCATGCGCGAAGCTTCGAGCTGCTCACGGTCCATGCTTTGCAGCGCCGTCATGAAGATCAGCGTGGCAAAGGGCAACCACTGCCACGACACCATCAAGATGATGGAGAACAGCGGGTGCACGGTCAACCAGTCCACTGGCTCCGCGCCGAAGAAGATCCATACCTGCGCGAGCACCCCGTAAATGGGGTTCATCATCATGTTTTTCCACAGCAGCGCGTTGACCGTGGGCATGACAAAGAAGGGCGAGATGAGCAGGATGCGCACCAAGCCGCGCCCCGCCAGCGGCTCGTTGATCAGCAGGGCGATCAGCGTGCCGACGACCACGGTGATCCCGATCACGCTGCTCAGCAGCACGATGGTGTTCCAAACGGCCGCGCCAAACGACGGGTCGGTCAGAAAGTATTCGTAGTTCTCCAGCCCGATGAAGTCGGACTGATCCGGCTGCAACAGATTGAACTGGATGAAGGAGAAGTAGATGGTCATCACCAGAGGCACGATCATCCAGAGGAAGAGCGTGCCGACGGCGGGAGCCATCAAGAGGCGGGGAAGCGTGCGGTTCATGGCGGTACACCCAGGCAAAGAGGATCGGTGCGCGTCTGTTGGGCGCGCGGGTGTGCAGTGTGTCGAGCTGCAAAGAGAAGCAAAGACCGGGGCCAGCAAGCAGATGCCGGCCCCGTCGGGTCATGGGCTACTTATTTGTAGTAGCCAGCCTTCTTCATCTGGCGCTCAGCCGCGACTTGACCAGCCTTCAAGGCCTTGTCCACCGTGGTCTGGCCCGCCAAAGCGGCACTCATTTGCTGGCCCACTGTGGAGCCGATGGCCTGGAACTCGGGGATGGCAGCGAATTGCACGCCAACATACGGGCTCTTGGGCAAGGTGGAGTCGTTCGGGTTGGCCGAATCGATGGCCATCTTCTCGGCCGGTGCGAAACGGGCTGCCTTCACGAACTCAGGGATCGCGTAGGTGCTCGCGCGGGTGCCGGTGGGCACGGTGGCCCAGCCATTGGTCTTGCCGACCAGCTCAATGTATTCCTTGGACGTGGCCCAGGCGATGAACTTTTTAGCGGCGTCCACTTTCTTGGAGCCCGACGGCACAGCCAGGGCCCATGACCACAGCCAGTTGGCGCCTTTTGGCGTCACGGCGGTAGGTGCCTGGGCAAAGGCCATCTGATCCGCCACTTTGGACTGCTTGGGGTCGCTCACGAAGGAGGCTGCAACGGTCGCATCCACCCACATGCCGCACTTGCCTGAGTTGGTCAGCGCCAGGATTTCGTTGAAGCTGTTGGCAGCTGAGCCGGGAGGGCCGTACTTGGTGAGCAGGTCGACGTAGAACGTGACCGCGTCTTTCCAGGGCTTGCTTTCCAGCTGGGGTTGCCACTTCATGTCAAACCACTGGCCACCAAAGGTGTTGACCATGGTTGTGATCAGGGCCATGTTGTCGCCCCAGCCTGGCTTGCCGCGCAAGCAGATGCCGTACACGCCATTCTTGGGATCATGAATTTTGGCAGCCAAGTCGCGCACCTGGATCCAGGTGGGTCGCTCGGGTACGGTCACGCCAACTTTGTCGGCCAGATCTTTGCGGTACATGAGCATGGAGCTCTCGCCGTAGAAGGGCGCGGCAAACATCTTGCCGTCGACCGACAGGCCGTCGCGGATGGACGGCAGAATGTCATTGGCGTCGTAGGCGGCGTCGAATTTGAGTTCTTGCAGCCAGCCTTTCTTGCCCCAGATCGGGGTTTCATACATGCCGATGGTCATGATGTCAAACTGGCCGCCTTTGGTGGCGATGTCGGTTGTGACGCGCTGGCGCAGCACGCCTTCTTCCAGCGTGACCCACTTGAGCTTGATGTCAGGGTTGGCTTTTTCGAACGCAGGGCTGAGTTTTTGCATTTCGATCATGTGGCCGTTGTTCACGGTGGCAATGACGAGTTCGGTGCCGGCGGCGTGGGCCATGCCAGCGCTCATGAGCGCGGCGGTGAGGGCAGAAGTTAGGCGAAATTTCACAGATGTCTCCTTTGAGTGGATGAGCGGTTGCCAACGGTAAATGAAAGAACCGTGATGGAATTCTCGCCACTGCGTCAAGCGCTGTTTGTACGCATTTGGGCTGAATGTGTACTTTGTTGCGCTGGATGCCTAGGATTTTCCCCTAGATGATGGAGGAAAGTATGTGAATTTGCTCGCGTTGGTGCCCCCATCGGTGTCTGGCAGAACCAGAGAGGGGCCTGGCGGACCCGTTTCGCGAACGACGGGGGTCTCGGGTGGCTCACGCGCAAGTACCGGGCAAAATAGCAGGCGTGTTGGCGTTCGAAACTCAGCTTGCCTGACCGAGAGTCAGGCGTCTTCGCTTTTCGTTGCCATTGGTCGACCTGGCAGCTGCCACGTCGTTTCCCAATTCTGAAAGTGTGCCACCACCTATGCCATCTGACAATAAATCCATTTTTCTGGTGGTCATGGGCGTGTCCGGGTGTGGGAAGTCCAGTCTTGCGCAGTGCTGTTCCCGTGCACTGCAGCGACCGATGGTGGAAGGCGATGACTTCCACTCAGAAGGCAATCTGGCCAAGATGCGCAGCGGTACGCCATTGACCGATGCGGACCGCGAGGCTTGGCTGGGCTTGCTGGTCGAGCAAATGCACCAAAACCCCCAAGGCGCGGTGCTGACCTGTTCGGCTCTGCGTTTGCGCTACCGCGACCGGCTGCGCAAGGCCATACCCGGTTTGCGTTTCATTTACCTCGCCCTCTCAGAAAACCAGGCTCACGAGCGCGTGGCCGCGCGGTCGTCCCATCTGTTCCCGGCCAGTCTGGTGGCGAGCCAGTTTGACGCGCTGGAAGACCCCAGTCATGAATCAGGTGTGCTTCGGCTGGACGCCACACAGGCGCTGGCGGTCCTGGAGGCTCAGGCCATTGATTGGGTGCATGGGGCGGTCGATCGGATTCAGCGTTGACCCACTGAAGCGGGACCGAAACCAGTTTCAGAATTCGGACCGACAACGCTGTGTTGACAAATAAAAGGTAGGGGAAAGGGAACAAAGAGAAAGATTGGCCAGGCCGTTTTGGTGTTGTTGTTTGCCTGCTTTTATCTGTTTCCGCTGCTGGCCCTTGCTGCAAACCTCCCCCGTATTTTTGATGCCTTGGGCGCAGGGCCGAGCGTCTGGATGCTGCTGGCGCAGTTTGGAGCACTGACTGTATCGGTCCGCGCATTTGCGCTAGTTAGGCAGGCCGTGCGACTGAGCTGGATGTTTGGCTCCATGCTCACTTGGGGTGAGTGGAGCTGGACGGCGGTTCGGGGGTATGGGTGGCAGTCCTTTTACGAGGCCACAGACTTGACCACTCGTTGGGCCTTTAACCTGGGACTTTTGCGTCTTCGCGCAGGCGAGGTGCTCAATGAGGTTGGGGTCAATGTTCCTGTGGGTGCGTTGATCATTTGCCTTGTTTTTTTCCTGGAGCGCAGGCGTGTCCAACGTTCAATGCAGCGCGCTGCCTTGTGACGCCGTCTTCCACGCTCGTTTGATCCGGGGGGCGTCCTGAGGCAAATTCACCCCTGCCTTTTTTTTGCTTCCAGGATGCGGGTCAAGCTTGACAGTGAAATCGGCCGTGCTGTCACCCCGAGGCATCCACCTCGAAAAGGATGCCGCCGTCACTGGCTGTCTCAGCTTCGCCCTGCGCAGCGCGGGCGATGAGGATGGTCCTGGCACTCGGCGCATGGGGGTCCTTGGGTCTGCCCGTGCACGATCTGGCCCAGCAGGATGGCGGCGTGCACCATGGCTCCCACCGTGCGCGACGTTCGGCGCGGTGGCCGAAGCTCACGCTTTCGATGCCCGCAGCTTCCTGAAGCGCGTCAACGCACCCACGATGAGGATGGCGTATCCCAACATCCAGGGCCACCGGTTGCCCGGGTGGCCGGCATCACGTGCCACGGCCGGTGTGCCAGGGTCGAAGATGTATTCAGGGGTGTGAGGAGCGCCCACCGCGTAGTCGATGGGCTGGTTCCTGACGCAGACCATTGCCTTCGATATCGACTGGCAGGTGCCCCGGTAAACGTCGTGGTTGAGGTTCTCAAACGAACAAGGATCATTGGTCTTTTGAGCGTCGCAAGCCTTCCACATGATTTCGTTGCCGTGGCTCCCTTCGTGGGCCTGAGCTGTGGGGAACTGGCCCAGTAACAGGCCACCCATGAGCAGCGCGTTGTGCGCTGCTCGGGCCACTTGGCGCCAGGGGATCAAGAGGAAGATCCTTGCTCGCCCTTGAAGCAGCCAATGTGCATGTTCTCGCCTGGGCTCGCCACGTGGTAGTGGTAGCCGCGGGTGCTGTCGGTGTGTCCGCGGCAGGTGTCCAGATCTGTGGCTTCCGAGCCGGCTGTGTCGTTCAGGGCGAAGATCCCGAAACCGTCCAGGGCATAGCCGATCAAGGCTGCGTGGCCGTCGGAGCTGGCAACCTGGTGCGAGGCGCCAGTGGCGGCATGGTAGTGGTAGCCGGTATGGGGATTGATGTGACCGCCTTGGTCGTCAAACGCCGCAATCGTGTAGGCCGCCTTGATGTTGGCAACCGGGGCCGGGGCATCCATCACGATGCCGTTCAGTGCGACGCCAACGCCCTCTTGATCAATCGATGCGGTGCTGCTGAGTGGAACAGGTGTGACCGGGATCAGGAGGGTCCGTGAAATGCCGCCTCCCACATACGACATCTTGCCTTCTACGCAGTAGTTGTTGAGGGTGGTATTCGGAATCGCTGCCGCTTCAAACAAGGCTTGGGTGTCGGTGACCGTGACGGCGCCTGTGGAGGTGTTGTACATCTTCCAGTTGCTGTCGCTGTAAAACGTGGCGAGGTTTTTGATGAATTCGCCACTCAGGTCATAGGTCTGGCCGTTTTCGATCCACATGCCAGCTCCACTGGAGCTGGTATTGGTCGGGCAAAACGGCCCCACAGCGTGATCGGGCGGCGCGCCGTGGGTGACGATTTTGTAGCAGTTCGTTGAGGTGCCGCCCGAGAGCGTACAGCTCACGGTGGTGATGGCGCTGGCCAAGCCTGCGCCAAGGAAGTTGGCCGGTTCAACCGATTTGACGTCCGCCGAGGTGACTGTCGTTCCGTAGATTGACTCGTCGTCGTCACCCCCTCCGCAGGCAGCGAGCACGACGCAAACGATAGTGAGCAGGCCAATCCAGCGAGCCGTTGTTGGGTTTTTCATTGTTGAAGCTTTCTATCGGTAAGGTGCGAGGCGCTGCAGCTTGGGCAGGGGTTTGGCCAAGTTGTGTGAGGAATGGAGTGCCGGCAGGTGGCTTTGCGCCAGCGTGAGTGGACGCAACAACGACGGATACTGAAGAAAAAGTGTGGATGAACGATGAGCGCAGCGAGGGTCGAGGGGGCTGGTGAATCAGCGATCCAGGGCAGGGTGGCTCCCCTTGCTCCAGTGGCTGAATCGCCCTTCAAAAGTGTCGTCCACGCGGGGTGGGTTGTGCGTTGTGTAGACGATGAGATTGCCGGGGTCGACGCTCAATGGCTGCTAGGCGCTTGCCGTTCAGCGTCGGAATTTGGTCCTTTCCCTGGTCTTGCTTGACCGCAGACAGTGTTTGATGCCCAGGCCTCTATGATGTCGACAGCCCTGTTGACCCGACCCGCCATGCTCCCACCCCGTATCCTGCTTCTTGAAGACGAGCCCGCCATCGCCGACACCCTGATCTACGCTTTGCGCAGCGAAGGGTTTGAGGTGGAGCATGTGGCCTTGGCGCGCGATGCGCTGTCTGCGTTTGCACGGCAGGCCCCCGATTTGGCCATCCTGGATGTGGGTGTGCCCGATGGCAATGGGTTTGACGTGTGTCGCGTGATTCGCAAGACCAGTGAGTTGCCTTTGGTGTTTCTGACCGCGCGGGGTGAAGAGATTGACCGGGTGCTGGGCCTGGAGTTGGGGGCCGATGACTACGTGACCAAGCCGTTTTCTCCGCGTGAAGTGTGTGCGCGGGTGAAGGCGATTTTGCGTCGCACGGGTGCCGCCAATGGGGTTGCGGGTGCTGCGCCACTGAGCACCGCAGGGGCCTGCGGCGTGTTGCAGCTCGACGAAACCGCGCAGCGCATCCGCTGCAGCGGCGAGCCGCTGGCGCTCACGCGCTATGAGTACCTGTTGCTGGCCACCTTGCTCAAGCGCCCACAACGCATCTTCTCCCGCTCGGACCTGATGGATCTGGTCTGGGGTGATGCGCCCGACACCTCGGAGCGCACGGTGGATGCCCACATCAAGCTGGTGCGCGCCAAATTGCGGGTCTGTGGGCTCGATGCGGAGTTGATACAGACGCACCGCAACATGGGCTACTCGTTCCAAGCCTCGGCGAGCTGACGGCCCATGCGCATTGCTCTGCGGTTGATGCTGGGTTTTTTCCTTGTTTTGGGGTTGGCGCTCTTCGTGGTGTTGCGCGTGTTCCTGGGTGAGGTGGAGCCGGGCACTCGACTGGCCATGGAAGACAGTCTGGTGGACGCGGCCTATGCCTATGCGCAGCTGGCCGAGCCCGACATGAAGGCCGGTGTGATCGCCAGCGGCGGATTTGCGCAGGCCATGGTGGCTTACCGCAAGGCCAAGCCGGGCGCGGTGCTCTGGGGTTTTCGCAAAGATCAGGTGGACACCCGCATCACCATCACCGATGCCCAAGGCAGGGTGGTGTTTGACACCAGTGGTGTGGCCGTGGGGCAAGACCATTCGCGCTGGAATGATGTGTTCAAGACGCTGCGCGGTGAGTACGGCGCGCGCTCCAGCGTGGAAGACCCCCAAGACCCGAACAGCACCGTGATGCACGTGGCCGCGCCCATTCGCGACGGCGAACGCATCATCGGTGTGCTCACCGTGTCACGGCCCAACCAGCTGCTGGACCCCTACATCGAGCGCAGCCGTCAGCGCATCTTGTTGTGGTCATGGGGTTTGCTGGGGGTGTCCTTGTTGATGGGGCTGCTGTTCAGCTGGTGGATGGCGAGCTCGCTCTCGCGCCTGCGCAGCTATGCCAACGCGGTGGCCGAAGGCGAACGTGCCGAATTGCCCCGCATGGGGCAGCTCAGCGGGCACACCGAGTTCCACGACCTGGCCCAGGCGGTGGAGCGCATGCGCTTGAAGCTGGAAGACAAGGCTTATGTCGAAAGTTATGTGCACACGCTGACGCACGAACTCAAGAGCCCGTTGGCCGCCATTCGCGGTGCTTCCGAGCTGCTCCAGGAGCCCATGGCAGAGGCCGATCAGCGTCGGTTTGCAGGCCATATCCAGCGGCAGACCGAACGCTTGCAGCACCTGATCGACAAGCTGCTGGGCTTGGCGGACGTGGAGCAGATGCGCCGCCTGACGGTGCACGATCCTGTGGATCTGGGCGCACTGACGCAGGAACTGGTGCAAGCGGCAGAGGCGCGCTTGCGGCTGAAGGGTCTGACAGCCCGTCTGGATGTAGGCGCTGACGTGGTGGTGTCAGGTGACCGCTTTCTGATGCAGCAGGCGCTTCAAAACCTGCTGGACAACGCCATCGAGTTCTCTCCGAATGGAGGTGAGCTGGTGGTGACCGTGGGCCTGGACGCCGCCGGCGGATTCGTTGTGTGGTCGGTGCTCGATCAAGGGCCTGGTGTGCCCGACTACGCGATTCACCGGATTTTTGAGCGGTTTTATTCGCTGCCCCGTGGCGACCACCAAGACAAAAGCTCGGGTCTGGGCTTGTGCCTCGTCAAGGAGGTGGCCGAGTTGCACGGGGGCACGGTGAGCGTGCACAACGCCGAGGCGGCGGACGGCTGCGTCGCATCGGTGCACTGGCCTCTCGGCACCTGATTCACATCCGCGTCTCTCACTGCACACCGGCTGCACAAAGCCTTCATGGTGGCTGCACGCCCGGTTTTTAGACTGGTTCCGTCCCTTATTCACGGAGCCTGTCTTGAACAAATATCCCTTGCTGAGCAAAACCCTGGTCATCGGTTTCCTGATGATGCTGTTGACCATTCCATTGATGTTGGTGCGCGATGTGATCGAGGAGCGCAGCGCGAACCGGCGGTTCGCTGCGGCCGAGGTTGCGCGGGCATCGGCCGGTGAACAAACGGTGGTTGGGCCGGTGCTGATGGTGCCGTTCATCGAGACGTTTCCCGTCACAGTGGCGGTCGCTGGAAGCAAAGGCCAGACCCGCGTTGAAATGCGCCAGTCGGCTCGCACTGCGGTGGTGTTTTCCGACCAGCTGAACCTGCAAAGCCAGCTGGACACAGAGGTGCGCTGGCGCGGCATCTTTCCGGTCACGGTGTTCAACAGCGTGCACCAGGGAAAGGGCCGCTTCACCTGGGAAGCGCCCAAGCCTGAGCGAAAAGACGGCCAGATCAAGCTGGGTGAGCCGCTGGTTTTGATGGGGGTGAGCGATGCGCGCGGGCTGCTGAGTGCACCGCAAATCACCTTGGGAGAACTCAACCTGGCCTTTGCCCAGGCGCCTGCCGGTGCCCAAGCGCCACTGCCATTGGCGGCTACGCTCCCGGTGTCGGCGCTGCAGGCGGGGGCCAAGCTGGACTTTGATCTGAAGCTGGAGCTGGCCGGGACCGGCCGCATGGGCTGGGTGCCACTGGCCGATGAAAACACGGTGAGCCTGAAGTCGCCCTGGCCCCACCCGAGCTTTGCGGGCAGTTTTCTTCCCCGTACCCGTGAGGTGAGCGACGCCGGCTTCAGCGCCACCTGGAGCGTGCCGGCGTTGTCCTCGCAGGCACAGGCCCAGTTTTTGAAAGGGCTGGGCCAATCGTCGAGCGACACGGCCCACAACGACAGCGGCCGTTCCGGCTACGGCGATGCCGGCGGCGTGTCATCGGGCAACAACCGCTACGGTGATCTGGAGCAGTTTTCCGTGTCGCTGGACGATCCTGTGGATGTGTACCGGCTCACGGAGCGCGCCACCAAGTACGGAATGATGTTCATCGTGCTCACGTTTGCGGCCTTCTTTGTGCTAGAGATGGTCAAGCGCTGGCGCATCCACCCCATGCAGTACCTGATGATCGGCGCGGCGCTGGTGCTGTTTTTCCTGCTGCTGCTGTCGTTGTCGGAGCACCTGTCGTTTGCGGCCGCCTATGCCCTGGCCAGCGCGGGTTGCATAACGCTGCTGAGCCACTATCTGCGCCACGTGCTGGGCAGCTGGCGTGCGGGGCTGGGCATGAGCGGGATGTTGGTCGCGCTGTACGGCGTGCTCTACGGCATCCTGATCTCTGAAGACAACGCTTTGATGATGGGCTCGTTGCTGCTGTTTGGTGTGCTCGCTGCGATCATGGTGGCCACGCGCAAGCTCGACTGGTATGGGGTGATGGGGGCGGGTGACAAGCCTCTGCCGGGTGGCAATGCCATGCCCCTGGCGCCCACGGCCACGTTGGCCTGAGCGGGCAGGGCGGAACATGGCAACCTACTTTCACTTCGCCCCTGCTGTGGCGCTGGCCGTCGCGGCGGGCACGCGGACCGTGGGTTGGCGGCTCATGCTGCTGGGCGCGGTTTGCGCGGTGGTGCCCGATGCCGATTTCTTGCTGGTCTGGCTGCGCTTTGACCCATACAGCGGAACCTACGGGCATCGGGGATTCACCCATTCACTGGGGTTTGCCCTGGTGATGGGCCTGATCGCAGCCCTGTGGCGCAGGCCTGCCCCTTATTCCTGGCACCAGCGCGGCTTGGCGGGCCTCTATCTGGCCTTGTGCACCGCATCTCACCCGCTGCTCGATGGCTTGCTGGATGCCGGTATCTGCAATGCGTGGTTGTGGCCGCTGGATGGCACGCGCCATTGCCTGGGGTGGCGACCCATTCCCATGCAGCATGTGGCCCTTTGGGGGTGGGTACGCCTGGGCACTGAAATGCTCTGGATAGGGGTGCCACTGGTGTTGCTGGCCAATGGGGGCATGGCGTTGAGGGCGTTGCACCGCCGGTGGCGGGCGCCCATCCGCCTGGTTTCGCAACCGGTGGCAACCGGTGTGAAATCCGTGGGATTTGGAATTCGTCCCAACTTGCCCGACGTGCGTGAGACCCGTTTTTTCAGGGAGCGCAAGGAGACCAACAGGCGTTTGCAACGGCGCAGACGTGTGGAAGCCATGGACTGGTTGGGCCGCGAGTTGCGGACTCGGCGAATCTCGCAAGGGGCAGGCGCGGCTTGGGACGAATGACAGAATGGGGGGATGCCCATTTTTGATGTCGCGCCCCTCAGCCCCCAGGCCTTCGTTTCCCTGGCCATGGACAACCCGATCAATGCCGAGCTGTTGTGCCGCTTGTCGAGGTTGGGCCTGCCGCAATGCCACCTCACCGCCGGGTGCCTGTTTCAGGCGCTGTGGAACCACCGGTCGGGCAGGGCCGTGGACTGGGGCGTCAAGGACTACGACGTTTTCTATTTTGATGACACCGATGTGTCCTGGGAGGCGGAAGACCGCGTGATCCGGGCCGTGAGCGCCATGACCCACGACTTGGGCGTTGAGGTGGAGGTGAAGAACCAGGCGCGGGTGCACCTCTGGTACCGAGACCGTTTTCAGGCCGACTACCCTCGGTTGATCAGCGCGCAAGAGGGCATCGACCGCTATTTGGTGGCCTGCACCTGTGTGGGCATCGATGTGTCCACGGGAGCGCTGTATGTCCCGTACGGTCTGGGGGCGTTGAATGAAGGTGTGCTGCGCATGAATCCGAAGCTTCCCTATCCCCGTATGTTTCTCGCAAAGGCACTTAGCTACCAGCAACGCTGGCCTTGGTTGCGCTGTGCACTGCCAGAGGAAGCGTGATCGCCGCTTTCCAGAGACAATGGCAGCCATTGACGCGCTGTACCGCCGGGCTTGGATGTTTGATTTCCCATGATGTGGAATCACAATCGAGAAAATACAGGCTATACGCCTTTGCCCGCCTGTAGGCGGCAGCACCCATCTATTTGAAGAGAAAAACGGATTCCCCCCATGAAGCAACCTGTTCCTTTGACCCAATTGCCCCAGCAAAACATCTTCCGCAAAGGCGATGTGTTCGTGCTGTTTGGTGAGCTTTTTGGTCGCGGCTACGCCAATGGCCTGGTGAACGAAGCGCGCAGCGCCGGCCTGACCATCGTGGGCATCACCGTGGGTCGCCGAGAGGCCGATGGCACGCTGCGCCCCTTGAACGACGAAGAGCTGGCCGCAGGCGAGGCCAATCTGGGTGGCAAGATCATTAACGTGCCACTCATGGCCGGTTTTGACGCCGATTCCCCTGCCGGTACCCCCACGCCCACTGAAACCCTGGGCAAGCTCACGCTCAAGACCTGGACGGAAGACAAGCTCGACTGGGCGCACATTGATCGGTGCCGCGAAGTGGGCGTTAAGCGTTTCAAGGATTCCGTGGCCCAGGTGATGGACACGCTGGACGGCATGATCCCCGATGGCTGCAACGTATTTTTCGCCCACACCATGGCCGGTGGCATCCCCAAGGCCAAAGTGTTCCTGGCCATCGCCAACCGCATCTACAAAGGCCGGGGCGATCGTTTCCAGTCGTCCGATGTGTTGCTGCAGAGTGACCTGGGCAAGCTGATCTTGCAGAACTTTGACGAAGTGTCGGCCAACACCTTCCAGCACCTGATCGACGGCAGCGCGGCCATTCGCCAGCGCATCGAATCCCAGGGTGGCCAGGTGCGCTACAGCGCCTACGGCTACCACGGCACCGAGGTCTTGATTGAAGGCAACTACCAGTGGCAGACCTACTCCAACTACACCCAGGGCTACGCCAAGATGCGCCTGGAGGGCATTGCTGAAGGAGCATGGGCACAGGGCATCAAGGCCACGGTCTACAACTGCCCCGAGATCCGCACCAACTCGTCCGATATCTTTGTTGGCGTTGAGCTGCCGTTGTTTTCGCTGCTGAACGCTTTGAAAAAGGAAAACGGCGGCGCCTGGGCCGACGCGCAATGGCAAGCCTGCCGTGAGCTGCTCAAAGACGGCGAAGACCTGGAAGCGGTGATGCAACGCATTGCCGACTTCTACGCCAGCGACGTGATGAAGGGTTATGGCGATTTCGCGGCGTGGCCCATGGCCAACAGCCCAGCGCTGGCCGACGTGATGATCGGATCTTCAGACGACATCACAGCCATGCACAAAGAGCGCACCGCGCTCATCACCGATCTGCTCAGCGCGCTCGTGATCGAAGCCACTGGCCCGCTGATGTTCCGTGAAAGCTCGGCGCCCACCGGCCCGGTGCTCTGGCTGAACCACGACCTGATCGCACGTTTGTTGAACCAGATGCACGCCTGATCGGCGGGCAAAAACCTGTGCGCCTGGCTTTGCCGATCCAATGGGCAAAGAACAGCAGCGGAGGTTTGGGGTTCAACAGGGCCTTGGTTGCCGCGCATGGGTAACCCTGTCTCAAGCATCGAGGCCGGGTCTCGTGGCATTGGCGACGGGTAACATCCCCACATGACATCCCGCCTCTCCACTGAAATTCAACGCCTTTACCGTCTGCCGGGCGACCCGGTCGTGCCCGGTGAGCCGGCGTTGCGGCTGGTCGCGACCAGTGGCCGGGTCCGAGCCATGGTGGTGTCGCTCAGCTGTCCTGCCGATTGGTCGGTGTTGTCGACGGTGTGGCGCGGCGTACAAGCGGATCTGGAGCTGCCGGCGCCTGCCATTGCGGTCAATGGCGTGGACGCTTACGAGTTGTGGTTTTCTCTGGCGGAGCCTGTGCCGCATGCTGACGCCCTCGCATTTTTGCAGGGGCTGCGCCAGCGCTACCTGCCCGATGTGAAAACCCATCGGGTGGGCTTGAGGCCTTCGCAGGAGGGGGATGCCTCCACGGCGTTGATCCCCGCAGCCCAAGGCGATTCCGGCAATTGGTCGGCTTTTGTGGCCCCCGATCTGGCTGCGGTGTTTGGTGATGAACCTTTGCTGGATTTGGCTCCTGGCGAAGACGCGCAAGCAGAGTTGCTTTGCCGCTTGAAATGCATCGCCCCTTCTGCGTTTGAGGCAGCGCTGAGTCAATTGCTGGCGATTCAATCACCCGTCGCATCCGCCGTATCCGCTCCGGCTGCAGTCGCTCAGGCATCGTCCGTGAAGGCACGCTACGAAGACCCCAAACTGTTCTTGCAAGACATCATGAACGATGCCTCGGTGCCCGTCGCCTCGCGCATCGAAGCGGCCAAGGCCTTGCTCGGATGTTGAAGCCCTGGCGGCGCTTGGGGTTGTTTGCGCGATGAAATCGCCCACCAAACTGCTGCTGGTCGCCATGGTCATGTGGATTGGCTACCAGATCGTGCAATGGCCTTCGATGCGCGTGCTCTACAGCGCCGAAGACAAATGGGCGCATGGTGCCGCATTTTTCGCCGTCTGGTTCGCGCTGCGGTGGGCCACCACCTGGCGCCCCGGCACACTGGCGCTGGTCAGCGCCGCTCTGGGTGGCGCTGTCGAAGTGCACCAGATGTTCCTGCCCGGCTTCAGCCCCAGCTGGGCCGACTGGGGCGCCGATTTGCTGGGCATCGCCCTCGCTTGGGCGCTCGCTGCTGCCTTCTTGCGAAGGCCTTTGCAGGTGAACGGCTGACTGCTCCTGCGCAGCGAGACCTGCCCGAGCTCGGGACTAGGCCACACGCAAGCTGGCCAGCAGCGGCTCGGGGTCTCCGTACAACGCATCGCCGGACACCAGCCGCCGGGTTTCGCCGTCCGACACGATGAGGTTGGGCACGCCTTGCACGCCGAAAGTGGCCATTTCGCGCCGGGCGCTGGACATGCGTTTGCGGCTGGCGCCGATCAGCGCATCGTCGCCCGTCAGCAGGCGAGCGGCAGCTGCATCCAGTCCCAGTTCGCCCAGGATTGCCGCCAGCACGACCAGGTCGGCGGTGTCGCGACCGTCCACATAGCGGGCGAGCTGGAAGGCGCTCAGGGCGTCGAGTTCTCGCTCAGGCTCGGTCAGTTGAACGGCGGTGAGCGCCAGCGTGGCAGGGCCGGAATCGAATCGCTTGCTGTGGTCGTTGAGCAATTGCGTTCGGTAGGCCTCGGCGAAGCGCTGGCCGGTGAGGTTGGCGATGCGCTGGTCGTTGGTCCAGGCGAAGCTCGCGAATGCCGCGCTCATGGGCCGGCCGCCGTCGCCGGCGAACAGGCCTGTGGGTGCGATGGTGATCTGCAGGCCGGGATCGGCCCGAAAGGCCCGCAGCGCAGGCGAAGCGCCGTAGCACCAACCGCACAGCGGGTCCATCAGGTAGCTGACCTGTTTCACCATTTCATTTCACCGGTGTTGACCTTGGCGCCGATATCGAGCGACATGGCGCCGCCGACCTTGGGGAACGCCCGGTTCATGGCGCCCGCCAATGCTGCGCTGCTCTTGTTGGTGGCCAGTGCCTTTTCAAATGTTTGCAGGTAGTTCTTGGTGTAAGCGATGGCGCTGGCATCGGTGGTGGTGCCGGGCTGCATGTGGCCTGGCACCACGGTGGTGGGTTGCAGGGAGGCCATTTCGTCAAGCTGGTTCACCCAGGCGTTTCGCTCGGCTGCGGTCTGCGTATCGGCCGTCCACACGTGGATGTTGCCAAAGACAGCAATGTTGCCCACCACCGCCTTGATGGACGGAATCCAGGCGTAGGGGCGATGGGCCAACAAACCTTCGGTGCCGCGGATTTCGATGGTCTCGCCATCCACCGTCAGGGTGGTGCCTTCCAGTGCCTTGGGCGTGACCGGGTTTTTCGGCGCGTTGGCGTCCATTTTTGGGCCCCAGAAAGCCACCTTGGCGCTGAGCTTGGCCAACACCGCAGGCGTGGTCACCACCTCGACCTGGGGGAAGTAGGCCTTGAGGGTTTCCACGCCGAAGTAGTAGTCGGGGTCGGCCTGACTCACGTAAATGGTTTTGAGCTGCTTGCCGCTGTCGAGCACGTTGGCCGTGATGCGCAGCGCATCGGCGCGGGTGAAGCCGGCATCGATCACCATGGCTTCGGTGGGGCCGACAACCAGGGTGGAGGTGACGCCGAAGCTGTTGCTGTCGGCGTTGTAGATCTTGAGTCGCAGCGGCTCGGCCGCGAATGCAGCGGAAGCGGTGGAGGCGAAGGCGATGGCCACGGTGGTGGCGACAAAAGTGCGGCGGATCATGGCGTGGGTTCCATTCATTGAGGTTGCGATGGAGGGGAGTTTAGTTTCGTATATCGATCATATAAACCGCATAAAATGCGCATTACTGTTTCAATATTCGATCAAATATGGACCGCATCACCGCCATGCGTGTGTTCGCCGAGGTGGCCTCCAGCGGCAGCTTCAGCGCCACCGCCTACAAGCTCGACATGTCGCGCGCCATGGTCACGCGCTATGTGGCGGAAATGGAGGCTTGGCTGCAAGCCCGCTTGCTGCAGCGCACGACACGCAGCGTGACGCTGACCGACGCGGGCGAGCAAGCACTGCGCCGCTGCCAACAAATGCTGGAGCTGGCCACGCTGGTGGAGGAAGAAACCGACAGCGGCAGCGATACCCTGCGTGGCCAGCTGCGCCTGACCACCAGCATGTCATTCGGTCATGCCCATTTGGCTTCTGCGATTGCGGATTTTCTGGCGCTGCACCCGTTGCTCAAGGTGGACATGCATGTGGGCGACGGCGCGCTCAATCTGGTGGACGCGCGCATCGACCTGGCGATTCGCATCAGCAGCGAGCCCGATCCTTTGCTCATCGCGCGCCCGCTGGCGGTGTGCGACTCCGTGCTCGTGGCTTCTCCGGCCTACCTGGCGATGCGCGGCACGCCCGTGCATCCCGACGACTTGGCGGCCCATGAATGCCTGAGCTACGCCAACTTCGGCAAAAGCACCTGGAAGCTGTCACACGGGAAGTCGGTGGTGAGCGTGGGGGTGACCAGCCGTTTCAGCGCCAACGAGGCCACGGTGTTGTTGCACGCAGCCCTGGCCGGCGGCGGTATCGCCTTGCAGCCCACCTACCTGGCCAACGCCTATCTGGCCAGCGGCGGGCTGGTGGCCCTGTTGCCCGATTGGCGGCCACAACCGCTCACCGTTTACGCGCTGTACCCCTCGCGCCAGCATTTGCCTGCGAACGTGCGGGCCTTGCTCGACTTTCTGGTGGCGCGGTTCAAGACCGTGCCTTGGTTGTTACGACTCGCCTGAGAAGTCGACGTGGAGGTGGTTGCCGTCGGGGTCCCAGAGGTTGATCTGGACGAGGTCGATCGGGCGCAGATCGGTGCGCTGGCTGGTTTCGCCCATGCCTTGCAACGTGTTTTCGAATTCGGCAAGACCGGTGGCTGTGAAAGCGAAATGCTCGAGCTTCAGGTCCATCTCCGAACCGGTGCCGGTCGCGCCATCGATGCCGACCAGGTGCACGGCCATGGTGTCGCCCGCGTAAAGCCATGCGCCAGGAAACGGGAAGTTGGGGCGGTCGCCCACCCGCAGACCCAATACGCGCGTGTACCACTCGACCATGGCGCCGAGCTGGGTGGTGCGCACATTGATGTGATCGAGCTTGAGGATGTGCCTGGAGGTCTCGCTTTGGGTGTGCGCAAACTGTACCGCCCGTTGTCTTGGGCCAAGACTGAACAAGTCCCCGCAGACCACCCACATCAAGCGTGTGAGCGCTGCGAAGACCGGGTTCTGCGTTGCCTCAGGCGATGAGGGTCATTTCGTTCAACACGAATTCCACAACGGCGCCTTCGGTGGCCTGCATGTAGGCGGCGAGGTGGGGCGCGCCCATGTGGGTTTGCCACAGTTCGCGGGACTCCCAGTTCTCGTAAAACATAAAGTGGGCCGGGTCGCTGTTGTCGCGGTGCAGGTCGTACTGCAGGCAGCCTTTTTCTCCGCGGGTGATCGGGACCAGCTTTTCCAGCTCGGCCTTGACCAGATCGATGCGATCGGGGTGGGCGTGGATGTTGGCGACGATGGTGAGTTTGCTCATGGGTTGTGCTCCGTGGGTTGTTGATGGTGTGACTCTATTTCATCGGTTGATCCGGATAAACTGGCTTTAGTCAATTTGATAATCCGGTAAATACGAAGAATGCTGCTCGACAACATCGCCCTGTTTCTGCAAATCGTCGAGAAAGGCAGCCTGGCCGCGGCCGGTCGGGAAGTGGGTCTGTCAGCGACCACGGTGTCCGAGCGGCTGGTCGCGCTGGAGTCCCACTTTGGTGTGGTGCTGTTGAACCGCACCACACGTGCCCTCAACCTGACCGAAGAAGGCCGCACGCTGGTGGAGGGCGCCAAGCAGGTGCTGGGTGAAGTGCACGACCTTGAATCTCGCATCCGGCTGGGTGCCGAGATGCTCTCGGGCACCATTCGGGTGAGCGCGCCCAGCGATCTGGGGCGCACGCTGGTGTCGGCCGAGATGCACCGTTTTCTCGCTGCGCACCCGGCCATCTCCATCGAACTGTTGTTGTCGGATGGCTATGTGGACGTGGTGGGCCAAGGCTTCGATATCGCCTTGCGCTTTGGCCCGGTCACCGACAGCTCCTTGCGCGTGCGACCTCTGGGGCTGAAGCAGCGCGTGGTTTGCGCCGCGCCCAGCTACCTGGAAGCCCGTGGGGTGCCCGCCCAACCAGAGGACTTGAAATCACACAACTGCCTGGTGATGCGGTTTGGGGCGAGTCTGGACAATGTCTGGCGTTTTGGAGCGGCGGCCACGCAGCAAGTCGTGACGGTGAGGGGCGATCGCGTGGCCAACGATGGGGCGCTGGTGCGGCAGTGGTGCTTGGCTGGCCACGGGGTGATGCTCAAGTCGGCGCTGGACGTGGCGGCAGATCTCCGGTCCGGTGCACTGGTGCAGCTGCTGGTGGACCATGCGCCACCGCCCACGCCGCTGCAGATGTTGTTTCCCCCGAGCCGCGCCCAGCCCAAGCGCGTGCGCGCACTGGCGGATCGGTTGGCGCTGGCTTTGCAGGCGATCAAAGCCGATTGAAAAAAGCTGGCCTGGAAGCCGATCAGCTTCGCGCCCACTCGGCCAGCAGCAAACGCGCCGTGGCCACGTTGGTGGCGCAAGGTACGTTGTGCACATCACAAGCCCGAACCAAGGCGTTGATATCGGGTTCGTGGGGCTGAGAAGTCATGGGGTCGCGCAGGAAGATCACGGCGTCGACCAGACCGGTGGACAGGCGCGCGCCGATCTGCAAATCACCACCTTGCGGTCCGCTGAGCAGGCGTTCGATGTCCAAGCCTGCGTCGGTTTGCAAGCGCCCGCCGGTCGTCCCTGTGGCCATGAGCGTGTGTTGGCGCAGCAATGGGGCGAACTCGGCGGCCAGGGCGACCATGTCGTCTTTTTTGCCGTTGTGGGCGATGAGGGCGATGTTCATGGGCTATTTGCTTTCCATCGATTTCGCCATGGTTTTACCCAGCTCCACGCCCCACTGGTCGTAGGCGTTGATGCCCCAGATGGCGGCCTGGGTGAACACCTTGTGTTCGTAGAGCGCGATCAGGGCGCCCAGGCGCGAAGGGTCGAGTTTGTCGATCCAGAGGATGTTGCTGGGGATGTTGCCCTCGAAGCTGCGCTGGGCGGCCATGGCATCAAGTTCGTTGGCACTGACGTTGCCGTCCTCCTCCAGCAGGGCGCGTGTCGCTTCTGCGCTGCGACCTTCGGCCATGGCCTGGGCCTGGGCGCGCAGGTTGAGGTTGACCACGTCGTGGTGAGTCTGCGCCATGGGCAGGGGTGTTTCTTCAGTCTGCACGCCGATGAAGTCGACTGGCACCGTGTGTTTGCCCTGGTGCAGCAGCTGGAAGTAGGCGTGTTGACCGTCGATGCCCAGGCCACCCCAGACGATGGGGCCGGTGTCCACGGTGACGGGCGATCCGTCTTTGTGGGTGCGCTTGCCGTTGGACTCCATGTCCATTTGCTGCACAAAGGGCGTGAAGCGCACCAGGCGTGAGGCGTAGGGCACGATGAGGTGGGTGGGGCACTTCAGGAAGTTGCGGTTCCAGATACCCGACAGCGCCATGAGCACGGGCAGGTTGCTCGCCAGCGGGGTTGTGCAGAAATGTTCGTCCATGGCGCGACCACCAGCAAGAAATTCCCGGAATGCAGCGCCACCGATGCCGATGGCCAGTGGCAGGCCCAGGGCAGACCACAGCGAGTAACGTCCGCCCACCCAGTCCCAGAACAGGAAAGTGCGGTCGGCGGCGTAACCCAGCTTGGCCGATTGCGCGGGGCTGGCGGTGATGGCGACCAGGTGGCTCGCCAGGCGGTCGGCGGGTACGCCGTTGTCGGTCAGCCAGCGCTGGCAGCTGGCGGCGTTGGTGAGGGTTTCTTGCGTGGTGAAGGTTTTGCTGGAAACCACCACCAGCGTGCGCGCGGCGTCGAGCGGGTGCAGCACGCTGTAGAGCGCCCAGGCATCGGGATTGGACACATAGTGCACCCGTGGCCCAGCGCCGGTCAGGTGCGCCAGAGCGTCTGCGGCCATGCGCGGGCCGAGGTCTGAGCCGCCGATGCCGATGTTGACGATGTCGGTGAAGGGCTCGTCGGAATGGCCTTTGACGGCACCAGAGCGCACACCGTCGGCAAAGGCGCAAACCCGGTCGAGTTCGCGCGCCACATCGGCGCTGATGGCGTCGCCCCACGGGCCCTGCTGGCCCCGCAAGGCCACGTGCAACACGGGACGTTTCTCAGTGGTGTTGATCGCATCGCCACGGAACATGGCATCGCGCTGGGCGACGACACCCGCCTGCTCGGCCAGCGACAGCAGGGCGCTTTCGATGGCGGGAGAGAGCCGCTGGCGGCTGGCATCGAGCGTGAGACCAGCGGCGCTGGCGGTCATGCGCTGCGCACGGCCGGCGTCGGATTTCAGGACCTCGCGCAGGTGCGGCTGGCTTGCTGCAGCGAGCTGGGTCAGGGTTTGCCAGGCGGGCAAGGTGGCGGGCGAAGCGTTCGACGAGGACATGATGGTTTCCCTGGACGTGTTTTCTGTTGATCAGATGCCAAGCAATGCGAGGCGCATGGCGGCGTTCGAGCGACGGGCCTCAGCCCAAAGTGCCGTGGAACCGGCTCCGCCAGGCCAACAGCATCGCCCCCTTGAGGGCGTGAGCGCGGAAGGCGCGGCACGGGGAGGGTCAGTTCGAGGCGAGCGCGGTGGCTTCGCGGGCGAGCTGGGTGATTTTGGCCCAGTTGCCCGCATTGAGCGCATCCGCTGGCGTGAGCCATGAGCCGCCGGCCATGGCCACATTGGGCAGCTTCAGGAAGTCTTTCAGGTTGTCGGGGCTGACGCCGCCGGTAGGGCAGAACATCACATCGGGAATGGGTGCGCCCAGCGCTTTCAACATGCCCATGCCACCGGCTTGAGCCGCAGGAAAAAGCTTCATCAGGGAGAAGCCCTGTTCGCGGCGGAGCATGACTTCGCCCGGTGTCATCACACCCGGGATGAAGGGCAGTTTGGCGGCTTTCACGGCTTCGACCAGTGCGTCGGTGCAGCCGGGTGAGAGTGCAAAAGTGGCGCCCGCATCGATCACGCGCTGTACTTCGGCCAGGCGGGTCACGGTGCCTGCGCCCAGGTGCATTTGTGGCACCGCCTTGGCCACCGCCTCGATGGAAGCCAGCGCGGCGTCGGACCGCAGGGTGATTTCCATCACGTCGATACCGCCTTCAAGCAGCGCGTGCGCCAGGGGCACGGCGTGGGCCGGGTCGGTTAGCACGATCACAGGCACAACGCGGGATTTGAAGGCGGGGCGGGAGAAGCAGGTGGTGGTCATCGTGTTGGACTCCAGTTCAGGCGCGGTCGCCAAAAAGAGGGGAAGCGCCGGATTCGGCGGTGGACGCGTGTGCGCGGAACAGGCCAAACAGCTCACGGCCCGTGCCGTGCGCATTGTGGCTGAGGTCGGGGTGTTTGACGGTGCGGGCGGCGA
The DNA here is from genome assembly GCF_004795855.1 of Hydrogenophaga sp. PAMC20947. NCBI lineage: Bacteria > Pseudomonadati > Pseudomonadota > Betaproteobacteria > Burkholderiales > Comamonadaceae > Hydrogenophaga > Hydrogenophaga sp. PAMC20947. The sequence continues at coordinate 1,796,245 of NZ_CP039252.1, read as the reverse complement.
GCGTCGCAGCGTCCACCTCGAGTTCCAGAATGCCTTGTTCGCAATCGAGCGTGATCCAGTCGCCGTCTTGCACCTTGGCAATCGGGCCATCGGCCAGTGCTTCAGGGCTGAGGTGAATGGCGGCAGGCACCTTGCCTGAAGCGCCAGACATGCGGCCGTCGGTCACCAGCGCCACCTTGAAGCCTTTGTCTTGCAGCACGGCCAGCGGCGGCGTGAGTTTGTGCAGTTCGGGCATACCATTGGCACGTGGGCCCTGGTAGCGCACCACCGCAATCAAGTCGCGGTTGATTTCACCGGCATTGAACAAGGCCAGCAAATCCTGCTGATCGCTGACGACCACGGCTTGGGCGCGAACCACACGGTGCTCAGGTTTCACGGCAGAGACCTTGACCACGCTGCGGCCCAGGTTGCCCTTGAGCAGGCGCAGACCACCGTCGGCGCTGAACGGCGCGCTCACGGGGCGCAGCACGGCTTCGTCGGCGCTCTTCTCTGGCACAGGGCGCCAGGCCAGCGCACCGTTGTCAAGCCAGGGCTCGTTGGTGTAGGCATCCAGGCCCTGGCCCATGACGGTGCTCACATCACCATGCAGCAGGCCATTGGCCAGCAACTCGTGCATCAGGAAGCCCATGCCGCCCGCGGCGTGGAAATGGTTCACATCGGCGCTGCCGTTGGGGTACACGCGGGCCAGCAGCGGCACCACGTGGGAGAGCTCGGAAAAATCGTCCCAGTCGATCAACACGCCAGCGGTGCGGGCCATGGCGATGAGGTGGATGGTGTGGTTGGTGGACCCACCGGTGGCCAACAGGCCGATGATGCCGTTGACGATGGTCTTTTCGCTCACGATATCAGCCAGGCGGATGCGTTCGCCGCCGGTCTTGCCCGTGTTCTGGAACGCGCGTTTGACGGCTTCCAGCGTGAGTGCGGCGCGCAGCTCGGTGCCGGGGTTGACGAAGCTGGAGCCGGGCAGGTGCAAGCCCATGATTTCCATCAGCATCTGGTTGCTGTTGGCGGTGCCGTAGAAGGTGCAGGTGCCGGGGCTGTGGTAAGCCTGCGATTCGCTTTCCAGCAAGGCGTCGCGGCCGACCAGGCCTTGTGCGTATTGCTGGCGCACCTTGGCTTTGGCGTCGTTGGACAAGCCCGATGTCATGGGGCCAGCCGGCACAAACACGGTGGACAGATGGCCGAACTGCACCGCGCCGATGAACAGGCCTGGCACGATCTTGTCGCAAATGCCGAGCATGAGTGCGGCGTCGAACACGTTGTGCGACAAGGCCACCGCCGTGGCCAGGGCGATCACATCGCGCGAAAACAGCGAGAGCTCCATGCCGGACGCACCTTGCGTGACACCGTCGCACATGGCGGGTACACCACCGGCCATTTGCGCGGTGTAGCCCAGTGCGCGCGCATGTTCGCGGATGATTTCGGGGTAGGGCTCATAGGGCTGGTGGGCCGAGAGCATGTCGTTGTAAGCACTGACGACGCCCAGGTGGGGGGCGCGCTCGGCGTGGATTTTGAGCTTGTCGGCCGCGGGCAATGCTGCTGTCGTGTGCGCCATGTTGGCACAGCCCATGCCGCCGCGCTGCGTACCGGCTTTGGCGTTGTGGGCCATGGTGTCGAGGTAGGCGGCACGGGGGCCGGCGCTTCGATCGATGATGCGTTGTGTGACGCTGGCGAGGGTGGGGTGCAGTGGGGTTGTCATGTTGTGGAATCCTTGTGGGCTTCAGCTCTTCCAGACTTGCACGTCGCAAGCCGGACTGTTGAGCAACAGAGAAATGGGCAGCGCAGGATTTGCGCCTTTGGCGGCTTCTTGGTAGACCTTGAGTTTGTTCTCGCCCGACAGCGGCAGGTGCACGTGGCGGGCCATCTGCAGCACCGGCAGCGTGAGCGTGAGCCGGGCATGCGGCGCGGTGGCGGGGCGCACCCAGGCGATGGGGCCAGCGGACGCCAATGCATTGTCGAGGCCAGGCGCAGCAGGGAACAGCGATGCCGTGTGGCCGTCTTCACCCATACCGAGAACGATCACATCCAGCGGGAAAGCGAGCGTGCTCAGGCGTTGATTGGCCGAGTTGACCAGGTCAAGCAGGGCGGCTTCGCTCAAATCGGCAGGGATGGCATCGAACAGCGCCACGAACGTGGCCGCAGAGGCCGCGCCCTGCAACAAATGCTGGCGCACCAAAGCCGTGTTGCTGTCGGCATGGTCGTGTGCCACGCAGCGCTCATCAACCAGCATCACGGTGACATGAGACCAGTCCAGAGCCTGCTCGCGCAGCTGTTCGAACAAGGCAATGGGCGACTTGCCACCCGAGATGGCGAGTGTCGCTTGACCGCGCTCGGCGAGGGCTGCTCGCAACTCGTCAGCGATGGTGAGGGCCAGCGCGGCGGGGGTGGCATGAAGGTGCTCAGCAATCATTCGGTCTCCGTTTTCAGGTCAACGCAGCAAGAGGGCTTCAACAGGCTCAGCCCGAACGGGTGAGGGGGTGACGCGCTGCAAGCGCGGTGCGGGGGGTCAAGATTCTTCTACCCAGGAAGAGTCTTCCCGTGCCATGAGGGCCGACGAAGCCGCGGGGCCCCAGGTGCCGGCCGTGTAGGCTTTGGGCTTTTCATTGAGCTGCTTCCAGCCCTCAATGATGGGGTCGACCCAGGCCCAGGCGGCTTCGAGCTCGTCGCGGCGCATGAAGTGGGTCAGTCGCCCTTTGATCACGTCGATCAGCAGGCGTTCGTAGGCCTCGGCGCGGCGCTCGGTGAAGGCCGATTCCAGATCGAGATTCAAGTGCACCGGGCGCAGCTTCATGCCGCTGCCAGGCTCCTTGGCCATCATGTGCAACTGCACGTGTTCTTCGGGCTGCAAACGGATCATCAGCCGGTTGACCGATTGGCGCGGGGAGTCGGCGAAGATGGTGAAGGGCAGGTCAGCGAACTCGATAACGATCTCAGACCGGCGCTCGGCCATGCGCTTGCCAGTGCGCAGAAAAATCGGCACATTGGCCCAACGCCAGTTGTTGATGTGAGCCTTGAGCGCCACAAAAGTTTCGGTGCCGCTGTCGGCCGGCACGTTGTCTTCCTGCAGGTAACCCATAGCCGATCCGTCTTTGGACGCACCCGCGCCGTACTGCCCGCGCACGGTGTCTCTGGCCACATCGGACACCTTCATGGGGCGCAGCGAACGCAAGACCTTGAGCTTTTCATCGCGCACGGCGTCTGGGTCGAGCGACACCGGTGGCTCCATGGCCACGATGCACAGCAATTGCAACAGGTGGTTCTGAATCATGTCGCGCATGGCGCCGGTGCCGTCGTAGAAACCAGCACGGCTGCCCACGCCCACGCTTTCGGCCACGGTGATCTGCACGCTCTTGATGTGCGGGCTGCGCCACAGAGGCTCAAAAATGGTGTTGCCAAAGCGCAGGACCATCAGGTTTTGCACCGTTTCCTTGCCCAGGTAATGATCGATCCGGAAGATCTGATGTTCCTGAAAAAATTGGCCCACGTCGTCGTTGATCTTCTGGGCAGATGCGAGGTCGTGGCCGAGCGGCTTTTCCAGCACCACGCGTGCTTTGGCATCGATCAGGTCGGCGCCCGAGAGGTTGGCGCAGATGCCGACGAACAAGGTGGGTGCGGTGGCCAGGTAGTACACGCGGTCAGAGCCAGGCTGCATGGCGGCCGCCAGCGCCTGGAAGTCCTGCGCCTGCGTGGCGTCGACACACACGTAGTTGAGTCGGGCGACAAAGCTGGCCCAGGCGGTGTCGTTGTAGGCCTTGGGTTCGATGAAGCCGGGTACCTTTTCTTGCAGGAAGCTCTCAAAGCCGGCACGGTCCCAAGTCTGGCGACCGAGTGCGTGGATGCGGGTGAGTTCGGGCAGGTTGTTGTGCATGTGCGCCATGTAGAGCGCGGGCAACAGCTTGCGTACGGAGAGGTCGCCCAGGCCGCCAAAGATCACCAGATCCAGTGGCGCGGCATGGGCAGGGGTGGGGGTTGTGGTGGCCATGTCTCGTGTTGTAGTTGCTGTGTCAATGAGATGTTAATGTAATTAAGTTACATGCGGGTTTCTTTTTTAGCCCCTGATGAAACAACAGGTTTCGGCAGGGGCTTTGCGCTGGGTGTGCAGATAATTCCCTGATTCAGAGCGCCTTGAACGTGGCCTTGCTCTGCTGGGTGCGCGCGCGAACCTGCTCCAGGGTCGGCGGCACGCAGCCGATTTCCTGCACACACAGGCTGGCGCTGGCGATGGCGTGGCACAGGATGTGCTCGATGTCTTTCGCGTCCAGCTGCAGTGCGTCAGCGTTGGCAGCGTTCTGCATGGCTGGGCGCTCCAGCAACGCGACCAACATGCCTGCAAGGAAGCAGTCACCCGCGCCAACGGTATCGGCCACCTTGACTGGCGCGGTTTCCGTGGCGTGCCAGGCGGCACCCTCGCGCTGCATCAAGACAGCGCCTTTCGCGCCCAGCGTGAGCGCCAGCCATTGGGCGGGAGTTTGCGCGAGCAGAGCCCTGGCAGCCTTGATCGGGTCGGCTTCGGAAAAACCCAGCGTGACCAGATCGTCGTCGCTCACTTTGACGATGTGCGCCTGCCCCAGGGCATTCATCACGCTGGCCTGGTAGGCGGCCATGTCCGGCACGATAGCCGGGCGAAGGTTCGCGTCCACCACCACCAGCCTGCCAGCGGCGCGCTGCGCCGTGAGCCAGGGCAGGTATTTGTCGGCGTCGTCCGCCACCAGGGCCAGGCAGCCGGTGGCGATCACTTTCAGTGTGGGGTGTGAGGCGCATTGCGCGCTCATCTCGGTGGCGGTCACCTGGCGGTCGGCAACACCTTCCCGATAGAAGCTGTAGCTTGCCTTGCCCTGTGCATCAAGACCGACAACGGCCAGGGATGTAGGTTCGTGAGCCGGCTCGCTGCGCGCCAGCGTCACACCAGCCTGCCCAATGGCATCGGCCATGCCGCGGCCAAAGCGGTCTGCGGAGAGGGGGTTGAGGTAGAGCGTGCCCACGCCCTGAAGCCCGAGGGCTCGACTGAGGTTGTACACAGCGCCGCCATTGCAGGGGCGCAGGCGACCGTCGGCCTCCTGGATCAGGTCCATCAAGGCCTCTCCAGCGGTGGCGACTTGTAAAGATGCGAAGGGATGTGGGTTTACCATAACTAAATCCAGTTGATTTATTAACCTGTTTGCGAATATAGTGCATTCATTCGGTGGTGCCAAGCGAAAAAACCCGTGGCAAAGATGGCCGAAGGCCCGTTTGAACCACCCATCCACCCCACCGAGGAGACACCCCATGAAAATGCACGAGCGGACTGGTGGAGCGTGTGATCGGGATGAACGTGGCGGTCGGCCAGGCCAGCTGTCGGGTCCGGATCAACGGGACCCACCGTCAGTGGACGCCTGGAAGTCTTCCGAAATCGCGCTGGAGTTGATCGACTGTTTAATGGGCGCGGATGCTGAAGGGCATTGATCCGGTGCTCAGCCCGGATCTGCTCAAGATGCTGGCCGAGATGGGGCACGATGACACCATCGTGCTGGCTGATGCCAACTTCACGGCCATGAGCCTTGCTGCCGGCAAGCCGGTGTTGCGTCTGCCTGGCGTGGGCATGGCGCGCGCGCTGCGGGCGGTGGGCAGTGTGCTGCCATGGGCATCCGATGTGGCGTGTCCCGTTGCTTGCATGCACGTCTGTGGCAAGGCCGCTGGATACCGTTCTGAGGTACAACGGGAAGCACTGGCGGTGTTGGCGCACGAGGGCTTGCATGACGGTCAGGCGCAAGCGGTAGAGCGGTTCGCCTTTTATGATCGCGTGCGCTCGGCCTATGGCACCGTGGTCACCGGTGAACTGCAGCCCTGGAGCAATTTTTTGCTGCGCAAAGGGGTTCTGGGTGAGGCTTTGCGCGCCTGACGCGCTTGCATTTCCCCTACCTTCTCACCATTTACCCCACCATGCTTGCTCACTCTGCTGTCGAAAACGCGAAGCCTGCCGATGCCGCTGTGCGTCTGAAGCAACGGGGTTCGAACCAGGTGGGGATGCGGCAGTTCAACGAGCGCGTGGTGTTGCAGGCGCTGCGGTCCCACGGTTCCACGCCCAAGGCCGAACTGGCACGCCTCACTGGCCTGACCGCCCAGACGATCGGGCTGATCACAGCGCGCCTGGATGAAGATGGTTTGTTGGTCCGGCAGGCTCCCGTTCGGGGTCGTGTGGGGCAGCCCTCCGTGCCGCTGGGACTGAACCCCGATGGGGCTTTTGCCATTGGAATCAAGATCGGGCGGCGCAGCGCCGACTGGTTGCTGGTGGATTTCACCGGTCGGGTCCGGCAGCGCCTGGTGTTGCAATACCCGTTCCCCGACGTCGCGACCTTGCTGCCTGCCATTGAGACCAACCTCAACCAGTTGCTGGATGGTCTGGGCGCCTTGCGCGAGCGGGTGGTGGGAGTGGGGGTGGCTGCGCCGTTTCAAATGGGGGGCTGGCACCGCATGCTGGGCCTGACCGATGCGCAGTCCAGTGCCTGGAATCACATTGACCTGGGCGCGCAAGTGCAGGCAATGACCGATCTGCCGGTGAGCTTTGCGAAAGATTCCTCAGCGGCCTGTGTGGCCGAGCTGCTGCAAGGCCAGGGGCGCGATATTCCCAGCTATCTGTACCTGTTTCTGGATACTTTCATCGGGGGCGGCCTGGTGATCCATTCGCACCTGCACCGCGGCCAAAACGGCAATGCGGGTGCAGTGGCGTCCTTGCCCTTGCGGGTGGCGGTTGCCGGAGATGGCGTGCCACCACAGTTGGTGAGCCAGGCATCGTTGTGGGATCTTGAGCAGCGTTTTAGAGCCCATGACCTCGACCCGAGGGCGGCGTACGACGAGCGCGCCATGCAGTCGCCGTGGTTGCCGCACACTGAGGCGTGGACATCGAGCGCAGCCAAGGCCCTGGCGCAGTGCGTCGTCTCCGGAACCGCGTTCCTGGATCTGGACGCAGTGGTGATCGATGGCGTGGTTTCACCGGGCCTGCTGCAGTTGTTGCTGGCCCAGACCCGCGAGGCGTTGAGGGCCTACAACACCGAAGGGCTGCATGCCCTGCCGCGGCTGGTGAGTGGCAGCATCGGCTCAGACGCACGCGCGCTGGGCGGCGCGCTGCTGCCTTTGCACGCCTGCTTTGCACCCGATCGCGACATCTTCCTGAAAGTCTGAACGGGCTGCGACCACTGCGCGCTCAGGCGCGCGTGAGACTGTCCAGCCTTTTGGCCGCGCCCAACAAGGCGGGTGATTGTTTGGCCTCGATCACCCACACAGGGACCGGTTTGAGGTGGTTTTCAAACCGGCCTTTGTGCTCAAAACGCTCGCGGAAGGCTGATGTGTCGATGCGGGCGCCCAGACGGGGCAAGATGCCACCACCGAGGAAAATGCCCCCCCATGCTCCCATGGTGAGCGCGAGATTCCCGGCCACGGTGCCCAGAAATGCAAAGAACAATGCCAACGCTTCCTGGGCTTTTGCATCTTGACCGTTCTGCGCCCATTGGCTTACTTCGGCCGCGCTGGGCAACTGGTCGGGCCACAGCCCGGTGTCGCGCTGGGTGAGGGCCCCATACAGGTTGCCGAGGCCTTGCCCGCTGACCGCCCGCTCGGCTGACACATGGCCATAGCGCGCCCACAGCAACGCCAATACCGCTTGTTCGTTGGCATTGGTGGCGGGCAATGTGACGTGGCCGCCTTCACCTTGCAGCGGCCACCAGCCGCCTTGCCCATCGGGGACCAGCCCTGACACGCCCAGACCGGTGCCCGGCCCGATCAGGCCCAGGGCCGTGGTGCTCTGGGCAGCTGAGGCCCCTGGCCGACCGCCCACCTGCCGCAGGTCGCTGGCTGGCAAATGGGGCAGGGCCAGCGCGAGTGCGGTGAAATCGTTGAGCAGCTCCAGGCGCTGGAAGCCCATCGCTGCTTGCAGCTCGGCAATCGAAAAGGACCAGTCGTGGTTGGTCATTTGCACCCGGTCTCCCTGGATCGGGTTGGCGATGGCGATGGACGCGAGGGCCGGGCGCTGCCCAATGGATTGCTGGCCGAGGTAGTGCGTGATGGCAGCGCCCAGTGTGGCGTGGTCGGCGCACGGCAGGGTCTGGATGTGCGTGATCTCACCCAAAGATCCGGCTTGCAATGCAAATCGGGCATTGGTGCCACCGACATCGGCGAGCAGGCGAAGGACGGAAGAGGGAGCCGTTGTTTGGTAGGACATGCTTGAACGGGGAAAAAGCGAAAAATTGATAAATGCCGAAAGCTGCGGGTGCGGGATGGATCCCCGAAGCACTGTCGTTTTCATGGCCATCTCGTTGAAGCCTTGCCGATCTTCTGGCAAGCCACCCCGACTGCGCCACCGTCACAGCGTTAGTGTCCCACGCAAATTCACCTCATGACGTTGGCGAGCGCTCGGGTATCCGACCCTCGGCCTGCTCATGGGCCGCAGAGCGCACCACTTCAACCGATCAGGCCGTTGGACGTGAGCCGCAGCAGTCGGTGGGCGCGGGCTGCCGCGCTGTCGGAATGTGTGACGAGCAACAGGGCCGCGCCACTTTCCTGGGCCTGTGCCTGCAGCACATCCATCACCTGCGCTGCGGTTCTCGGGTCGAGGTTGCCTGTGGGTTCGTCGGCCAGCAACAGGGCGGGGCGGTGGACCAGCGCGCGGGCGATGGCAACCCGCTGAAGTTGGCCACCTGAAAGCTGAGCCGGCAGCCGCGCTCCCAAGCCATCCAGCCCAACCGCAGCCAGCATGCGCTGCACCCGTTCAGGATCAGGCCGCTTGAGCAGCAACAAGGGCAATCCCACGTTTTGCGCCACATCCAGGTGCGGCAACACATGAAACGCCTGAAAGACAAAGCCCAGATTTTTCCGGCGCCAGTGGGCACGCTGGACTTCGTTGAGGCGGCCCAGATCGACGCCGTCATGGAAAATGGACCCTTCGTTCCAATCGTCCAGTGCGGCCATGCAGTTGAGCAGGCTGGATTTGCCCACGCCCGATTCGCCCACAATGGCCACGAAATCACCGGCCGGCACGGTAAGGGTCACTTGGCTGAAGACAGGCGTGGCACCGTAGCGCTTGCCCAGTTTGCTGATCACGAGGCTCATGCTGGATGGTCCAGGTGGGCCTTGGCCCATTGCAGGGTCTGGGCTGGCGCATCGGGCGCATCGCAAGGCAGCGATTGGCGCTCTGGCATGGAGCGCAACCAGGTGAGCTGGCGTTTGGCCAGCTGTCGGGTGGCCACGATGCCCCGGTCCCGAAGCTCGGCGCGTGCCTTCGGATCGAGGGCGCTACCACCCACGGTGTCCATGGCCTCCCAAGCCTGTCGGTAGCCCACACAGCGCATGGATGGCAAGTCAGGGTGCAGATCACCCCGCGCACGCAAAGACCTGACTTCATCGAGAAATCCCGCGTCCAGCATGGCGTCGAAACGCTGAGCGATCCGCTCGTGGAGCCAGGCCCGTTCGGCGGGTTCGAGCGCAAGCAGGGCGCCCTGACCGATCGGGTTGTCGTGGGTGGATTCGACACCACCGGTCTGAAAGCTGGAGATGGGCCGCCCCGACACCTCAAAGACTTCGATGGCTCTTTGAATGCGCTGCGAATCGTTGGGAGCCAGGCGGGCAGCGGTCGGTGGGTCTATTCGGGCCAGTTCATCGTGAAGGGCGGGCCAACCCAATGCCTGGGCGCGGGCTTCGATGGCCTGGCGCACCTCGGCGTTGGCCTTGGGCATGTCGTCCAGCCCTTTCATCAGGGCCCTGAAATACAGCATGGTGCCGCCCACCAGCAGCGGCGTTTTGCCCCGCGCTTGTACCTCGCCGATCAAATGGCGTGCGTCTTTCACGAATTCGGCCGCACTGTAGGCCTGCAGGGGATCCCGTGTATCGATGAGGTGGTGGGGAACAGCCGCCAGCTCTGCGGCTGAAGGCTTGGCGGTGCCGATGTCCATGCCCCGGTACACCAGGGCCGAGTCCACGCTGATGATCTCCACAGGCCAGCGTTGGGCAATGGCCAGGGCCGCTGCGGTTTTTCCGCTGGCCGTGGGGCCCGCAATGGCGAGACAAAGGGGTGGGGTCGCAGGGTGGGGCATCGGACTCAGGGTGTTGACGGCAGATCGAGGGAAACTTCGCGCTGAGGCGGGGTGGTCACCTGACCGTAGCGCTGAACCAGCGTCCAGGCGATGGCGGTGATCACCACGCTCCAGAACCAGATGCCATTGGTCAATGGCAATACGCTACCTTGTCCTTCGCCAATCCCTGCCAGGCTCTTGCCCAGCCACCCACCCATGCCGAAGGCGGCCACCATCATCAGGAAACCGCTGAGTGCCGAGGCGGCGCCCGCTGATTTGGGGAAGGGGCTGACCGCGCCGCTTTGCCCGCAGGGCTGGTGTATGCCGTGCCCCAGCATGAACAGGTAGAACGGCACCATGATGGCCCAGACACCTTCAATCCCCATGAGCCCCATCACCCCCATGCTGGTTCCCGCCGTCAGCGTGCACGCGCCGCCGATGGCGACCGTGCGGCGCACGCCAAAATGCACCAGCAGGCGGCGGCAGATGATGGTGCCGGCGATGTAGCTCAGCGCCATCGAAAACATCAGCAGGCCGTAATGGGTTTTGGACAGGCCCAGGACCTGGATGAACACGAACGAGCTCGCCGCGAGAAAAGTGAAAAGACCGCCGTAAGAAGCGGTGGCCAGCAAGGCAAACGCCCAAAAGGTGCGGTTGCGCAAGATGCTGAACCAGCTGCGCAGCAGCGCCCCCGGGGCGAGTGGCTGGCGGTTGGCGACCTGCAAGGTTTCTTCAAAGCGCCACGCCACCAGGGCCAGTGCGCTGGCGCCGAACACCGCCAGCGTTGTCAGGGCGATGCGCCAGTTGAACAGCTCGCTGAGCAAACCGCCCAGCGGTGCGCAAACACAGGCAATCACCCCCAGCCCGGACAGGCCTTTGGACATCATGCGCGCGCCTTCGGTGGGTTCGTACAGATCGCGGACCACAGCCCGGGCACACATCACACCTGCGCCCATGGCCACGCCTTGTGCCATGCGCCAGCCAATCAGCATCTCCATGCTCGGCGCCAGCGCGCTGCCGATGGACGCCAGTACATAGGTGGTCATGCCGACCAGCAAGATGGGGCGGCGCCCAAAGCGGTCAGACAACGGCCCCCACACCATCTGCGATGCGCCAAACGACAGCAGCAGCGCCGTGAGGGTGAGCTGGGCTTGTGGCATGGATGCGCCAAATCCCTCCGTGATCGAAGGCAGGGCGGGCAGGTACAGGTCGGTCGTGATAGGTTGCAGTCCCAGCAGGAGCGAGAGCATCAGCACGACCAGCGCGGGTGACATGGAGGGGGGCGAAACAGGCATCGCAGGAGCGTAGCAGATGCCCTGCGCCCCTTGAACGGGGCCTGAACCGATGCAGTCCTTCACAGGACCTCATCGAGCGAAGCGAGTTCAGGGCGCCAGGGGCAAGCCAAACAGGTCGGCCAGTGCGAGCCGGTATTGCGGTTGGCCGACCGCATTGGTGTTGTGGTGGGAGCCCCCCATGACCAGCTCAAAACGCTTTCGACCTTTTGCTGCCTCAAACAGCTTTCTGCCGAGCTCGGGCGCGATGGTGCTGTCTTCGCTGCCGTGCACCACCAGCAGCGGAGATCCCAAGTCGGCCACCCGTTTGACCGCCTCAAAGCGCTGTGTGATCAGTGGCCCCAGGGGCAGCCAGCCCCATTTGTAGGAGCTGACCACGTCGGGGATGGACGTGAAGCTGCCTTCAACCAGCGTACCGGCTTCGTCGCTGACTTGTGCGGCCAACTCGATGGCGATGGCCCCGCCCAGGGAGTGCCCGAAAATGTAGCGTGGCCGGTTGGGGTATTCGCGGCCCAGCCATGCCCAGGCTGCTCGAGCGTCTTCCACCGCCATGGCTTCTGACGGCAGCTCGGGGGTGCTCTTGCCAAAGCCACGGTAGTCCACCGACAGCACCGAAAACCCCAGCTCCTGCATGCGCCGGGCACGAAAGGCCGAGCCCGTGACGTTGAAGCGCGCGCCGTGCAGGTACAGCATCACCGGCGCCTGGGCATTGTTGCCCAGGGATTCGTGGGCCAGCCACAGGCCATGCAGCTTGACGGGCTGACCGCTTTCCTCTGCAGTGAAGTCGATCCAGACATCGCTCATACCCGCCGCAGCCTGCTCTCCCCGCCACCAGCTCCGGTCGGAGGGTTGAAAGATCCAGGCGCGTTGGCGCTCATCCAGACTGGAGCAACCGGCCAGCAGGGCTGCCAGGGCCAGGGAGAGGATCAACAAGCGTTTCATGTAGGGAGTGGAGGACAGTCCGGGCGAAAAGTTCAGGGGCTATTCATTGTGAAGGGCCATGCCGCTCCCGTTGTGGGGCATTCCGACTTGTGATTATTGGTCAGTCGACCAATAATCAGGACTTTCACGCGCCACACCATGCCCAGACCCTCGCTCCATGTTGATCAGGCCATGCTCGCCAGCGGGCGTGCCTTGTATGCCCGCCATGGCTGTGCCGGCCTGTCGGTGCGCATCGTCGCCGAGCACGCGGGCGTGAACCCCAGCCTGTTTCACTACCATTTCGGCCGCAAGGAGCAATTCCTGCGGGTGCTGCTGCAAAGCCTTTATGAAGAAATGTTTGAGCAGCTCAGCGGCGCGGCCCGGTTGCCGGGCCCGCCGCTGCAGCGCCTGCGCGGCGTGCTGCTTTCGGTAGGGGGTTTTCTGCGATGCCATGGGGCGGAGGTGGGCCGCATTTGGGCCGATGCGGGTCAAGGCGAGGCGGTGGCAATGGCCTTTGTGCGCGACAACGCGCCCCGGCATCTGCACCTGGTCACCGCCTTGCTCGAGGAGGCCGAGCGCGGCGGCGAACTCCGGCCCATGCCTGCTTTGCAGCGTATGGTGTTTCTGATGGGTGCGGTGGTCGCTCCCGTCCTGGTGGCGGGACGGCTGCAGGCGTTGGAACTGGGGGCCGCCTTGCCCGCTGATCGGCTGGAGGACGAGGTGGTGTCGGACGCGGCCATAGCGGTGCGTGCCGACATGGCGATTGCGGCCCTGTGCGGCCGGGAAGGATGAACATGATTGACCGAGCGATCCGGCGTGCGTTGACCGGCCTGCTGATGGCGCTGGGCCTGGCGGCCTGCAGCGAAGCGCCACCGCCTGCCTGGGCGGGCTACGCCGAAGGCGATTACATCTATCTGGCCGCCCCCATTGGCGGTCGGCTGGACCAGTTGTCGGTCCAGGTTGGAGACTTGGTTGGGCGCGGTGACACGCTGTTCGCGCTGGACGCACAAGCCGAGCTGGCCGCGCGAGACGAATCCAGGGCCCGTCTGGTGGCGGCCGAGGCGCAGGCGGCCGACACCACCAAGGGCCGGCGCAGCGATGAACTGGCCGTGACCCGTGCACAGCTGGCCCAAGCGAAGACGGCGGCCGTGCTGGCGCAGACCGCCTGGCAGCGCCAGCGAGAGCTGGTAGCCCAGGGCTTTATCTCGCCCGCTGGCGAAGACCAGGCCCGGGCCACGCACGACCAGGCCCGTGCACGCGTGGCCGAACTGCAGGCCAGTCTGCGTGTCGCGGCGCTGCCCGCGCGCAGCGACGCGCGCTCAGCGGCTCAGGCCCAGGCTCAGGCCCAGGCCGGGATGGTGCGCCAGGCCGACTGGCGGCTGGCGCAGAAACAGCAGCAGGCGCCGGCCCTTGCCCATGTGACCGAGGTGTTCTTTCGGGTGGGGGAATACGTGATGCCCGGCCAGCCGGTGCTGGCGCTGCTGCCACCTGGTGGTACCAAGGCGCGCTTTTATGTGCGCGAAAACGAAGTAGCCTTGCTGGCGCTGGGGCAGTGGGTGTCGCTCAGCTGCGATGGCTGTGGCGAGCCGGTACCAGCCCAGATTTCACGCATCGCCACGGGCCCGGAATTCACGCCGCCGGTGATTTACTCCAACGCCCAGCGCGCGAAGCTGGTGTTCCTCGTGGAGGCCAGACCGCGCCCGGCCGATGGCGCGCGCCTGCATCCCGGCCAGCCGCTGGATGTCAAACGCCTGGACAAGGCGCCGGCATGAAGCTCGCCATTGACGTGCGCGGCCTGACCAAGTGTTATGGCGGGCGCGCCGTCGTCAACGATGTGGCGCTGCAGGTGGGCGAGGGGCGCATCTGCGGTTTTCTGGGCCCCAACGGCAGCGGCAAGACCACCACCATCCGCATGCTCTGCGGCCTGCTGAAACCCGATGCGGGCGAAGGCGTTTGCCTGGGCCTGGACTTCCGCCGTGAGGCGGCTGCGCTCAAGCGCCAGGTGGGTTACATGACGCAGAAGTTCGGCCTTTACGAGGATTTGTCGATCCGGGAGAACCTGGACTTCGTGGCTCGCTTGTTCGAGCTGCCGAAGCGCAAGCTTGCGGTGGACCAGGCGTTGGAGCGCCTGGGTTTGCAGGAGCGGCAACACCAGCTTGCGGGCATGCTCTCGGGCGGCTGGAAGCAGCGTCTGGCGCTGGCCGCCTGCCTGATCCATGAGCCGCGCTTGCTGTTGCTCGATGAACCCACTGCGGGCGTTGATCCCAAGGCCCGGCGCGACTTCTGGGACGAGATCCACCGGCTGGCTGCGCAGGGCATCACCGTGCTGGTGTCTACCCACTACATGGACGAGGCCGCGCGCTGCCACGATCTGGTCTACATCGCCTACGGCAAGATCCTGGCGCGCGGAAGCGAGCGCGAGATCGTTGATGGTGCCGGCCTCTCGGTCTGGTCGGTAGCCGGTGCGGGCGAGCATGTGTGGAGCGATCGGTTGCGGGCGCTGCCAGGTGTGCAGAGCGTGGTTGCGTTCGGCACCACACTGCATGTGGCCGGGCGTGATGCGGCGCTTCTGCAGCGGTCGCTTGCACCGTTGCATGGGCAAGATGGCCTGCGTGTGAGCGAAGCGCGCGCCAGCCTGGAAGATGTGTTTATCAGCCTGATCGATCAATCGCAGGACAACTTTGCGGCAGCCGCAGCGAAGGCCCCCGCATGAAACGCTTTTCTGTCGCCCGTACGTGGGCCGTGTTCATCAAAGAGTTTCAGCAAATGCTGCGTGACCGGCTCACCTTTGCCATGGCGGTGGGTGTGCCGGTGATGCAGCTGATTTTGTTTGGCTACGCCATCAACACCGATCCCAAGGGCCTGCCCACGGCCATTGTGTCGGCCGATGCTGGGCCTATGGCGCGCAGCCTGGTGACCGCTTTGCAGAACACTGGCTACTTCAAAGTGGTCAGTCAGGGCACCAGCCAGCGAGAGGCCGACGAGCTGCTCGCCGAAGGCGATGTGCAATTCATGATCGTGATCCCACCCGACTTTTCGCGCGACGTGGTGCGCGGCGACAAACCTGCGGTGCTGGTGGCGGTGGACGCCACCGATCCCTCGGCATCGGGCAATGCCATCGCGGCTTTGGGGCAATTGACGGTACAAGCCCTGGGCCACGACCTGATCGGGCCCTTGCGGTCGTTGAGTGCTGGCGCAGCGCCGTTTGAACTGCGTGTGCACCGCCGTTACAACCCCGAAGGTCTCTCGCGCTACAACATCGTGCCCGGACTGATCGGCACCATTCTCACCATGACCATGGTGATGCTCACCGGCCTGGCCATGACGCGCGAGCGCGAGCGTGGCACCATGGAAAACCTGCTTGCCACGCCGGTGCGACCTTTTGAGGTGATGGTGGGCAAGATCCTGCCCTATGTGGTGATGGGTTATGTGCAGCTCAGCGTGATTCTGGGCGCTGCGTGGTTGCTGTTTCAGGTCCCGATGCTGGGCAGCTTCGGGTTGCTGATGGTCATGATTGGCATTTTCATCGTGGCCAATCTGGCCGTGGGGTTCACGTTTTCCACCGTCGCGCGCAACCAGCTGCAGGCCATGCAGATGACCTTCTTTTTCTTCCTGCCGTCCCTTCTGCTCTCGGGCTTCATGTTCCCTTTTCGCGGCATGCCGGAATGGGCGCAATGGATTGGGGAAGCGCTGCCGTTGACCCATTTCCTGCGCATCGTGCGCGGCATCATGCTCAAAGGCACCGAGGCGCCGCAGCTCTGGGGCGATTTGTGGCCCATGCTGCTGTTCACCGCGGTGGCGGGTGCTGTGGCTTTGAAGCGGTACCGGCAGACGCTGGACTGAGCGCCCGATGAGGTATTTGCCCGGATGGGTGTCCGGCCTTAACGCCCGCGCATGAACAAGGCGTCCAGCTCTTTCATGCCCATCTGCCGCCAGGTCGGCCGGCCGTGGTTGCATTGATCTGATCGTTCGGTGACTTCCATCTGGCGCAGCAGGGCATTCATCTCCTCGAGGGTCAGGCGCCGGTTGGCGCGCACGGCGCCGTGGCAGGCCATGGTGGCGAGCAGCTCGTTGCGGGCGCGTTGGACCACGGTGCTGGCGTCGTGTTGGGCCAGCTCGGCCAGCACGCTGCGGGCGAGCTCCACGGGGTCGCCCTGGGCCAATGTGGTCGGTACAGCGCGCACCGCCAGCGTTTTGGGCGAAAACGGCACCACTTCCAGCCCCAGCATGGCGAGAACCACGGCTTGTTCTTCGGCGGTCGCCACTTCTTGCGGTGTCGCCGCAAAGGTGGCGGGAATGAGCAACGGCTGGCTGGCGAGTTGTTCGCTGTCCATTTGCTGCTTGAGGCGCTCGTAGACGATGCGTTCGTGGGCAGCGTGCATGTCCACCACCACCAGCCCCTGCGTGTTCTCGGCCAGGATATACACGCCTTGCAGTTGCGCAATGGCCCGACCCAGCGGCCAGTCGCCGTCGGGCAGCGAGGGCGCCGGATGGGCCGACAGCGTTGGCTGAAGCGGGTTGTTTGCTTGGGCGCTGCTCGGCTGCCACAACGCTGACATATCGCTCACGCGGTGGCCAACTTCCGGCAGGGGGCTGTAGCTGCTGGGGAAGCGCAGCGGGTCTTGCACCTGGGCGCGTTGGGGAGCGGTAAATCGGTCGGACTGAAGACCCAACCCGCTGGTTGTGGGTGACAACGTGGCCACGGGAGTCGATTTGTCCAGCGCTGCCCCGGCGCGTGGCGCGGCCAGCGCGTTCTCCACTGCGTGCCGCACGCCCTGGTGCACTTCGCGACCATCCCGAAAGCGCACTTCGATCTTTGTCGGGTGCACGTTCACATCGACCCTGGCGGGGTCGAGCGTGATGAAGAGGGCAAAGACCGGCTGCCGGTGGCCGTGCAGCACATCTTCGTAGGCGCTGCGTGCGGCGTGGGTGATGGTTTTGTCGCGCACGTAGCGGCCGTTGACATAGGCAAACTGCCAGTCATTGCGCGAGCGCGCGGCATCGGGAACGCCCGCGAAGCCCCAGACGCGCAGGCGCTGACCGCCGTATTCAGTGGCCTCTGGCGCATGCACCGGCCAGTCAACGGCCACGGCTTGCTCGACAAAGGCCTCGCCCAGCACATCGACCAAGCGCTGGCGCAAGGCATCCATGCCCCCGCCGGGCACGGCGCGCCACTGGGTCGAAAGCTTGCCGTCGTGCCAGATGGCAAAGCCCACGTCCGGGCGGGCCAGCGCATGGCGGCGCACGGCTTCCACGCAATGGGCCAGTTCGGTGGCGTCGGTTTTCAAAAACTTGCGGCGCGCGGGAGTGGCAAAAAACAGCTCACGGACTTCGACGGTGGTGCCGCGGGAGCGTGCCGCGGGTTGCAGCTCGCCGCTGCGTCCGTCGAGCAGCCAGCCATGAGGCTCTGCTTCGGTATCGACCCGGGTCAGCAGAGAGACTTCGGCGATCGAGCAGATCGCAGCCAGGGCTTCGCCCCGAAAGCCCATGGTGTCCACCGATTCAAGATCGCCCAGGCTGGCGATCTTGCTGGTGGCGTGGCGTTTGAGCGCGGTGGGCAGTTCGGCGCGCAAGATGCCATAGCCGTTGTCTTCCACGCTGATCAACCGCACGCCCCCCGCTTGCAAGCGCAAGGTGATCTGGGTAGCGCCTGCATCCAGGGCGTTGTCCACGAGCTCGCGCACCACTGAGGCCGGACGCTCCACAACTTCGCCGGCCGCGATCTGGCTGATCAGTTCGTCGGGCAGCTCACGGATGGGGCGGCGGGCGGGTGGGGCAGTTGTAGAAGCATTCACCCCGAAATTGTAGGTGCGCTTGCTGTGCAGGCGCTTTAAGGGCCGCTATGCCCCCTCAGCGTCCGTCTAGACCGAGCGGTTGCGCGCCAGTGGCGGGTTTTGCGAGAAGTAGTTGATGATGCCCTTGAGCAAGGCATTGGCCAGATCGTTCTGGTAAGCCTCGCTGTTGAGTCTGCGCTCTTCGTCCGGGTTGCTGATGAACGCGGTTTCCACCAGTACGCTGGGGATATCCGGCGCTTTAAGCACCGCAAAGCCCGCCTGTTCAACGCGTGGTTTGTGCAGCTTTCCGATTTTCTTCACTTCGCCCAACATGGCGCCTCCGAGCATGATGCTGTCCTTGATCTGGGCGGCGGTGCTCATGTCGAGCAAGGCGCGGTGCACCGTGGCGTCTTTGGTTTTCAGGCTCACGCCGCCCACCAGATCGGCCGCGTTCTCCTTTTGGGCCATCCAGCGCGCTGCTGCGCTGCTGGCCCCTTTGGTGCTGAGCGCAAACACACTGGCCCCTTGTGGGTCCGGTGTGAAAAACGCATCGGCATGCAGGCTGATGAAAAGGTCCGCGTTGACCTTTTGAGCCTTCTGGACACGCACATTGAGGGGCACAAAAAAATCGGCATCCCGGGTGAGATAGGCCCGCATGGGGTGGCCATTGACCGTGGTGGCGTTGATGCGGTCGCGCAAGCGCAGGGCCACTTTCAGCACCACGTCTTTTTCGCGGGTGCCGGCCGGGCCAGATGCGCCCGGGTCTTCGCCGCCGTGGCCCGGGTCCAGCGCCACAATGATCAGGCGATCGGTCTCGTTGTGGCTGGCTGTGTTGGCGCTGCGTGGCTTGCGCTTGGCACTGGAAGGCCCAGCGGCGGCAGACGCCAGGGCAGTGGCTTCGCCGCCGCCATCGCCTGGGGCGGCGCCAGGCGCTTTACCGGGGTTGCGGCTGCTGGTGATCCAGTCGCCCAATGGGTCATGTGGCTCGGCCTGAGCGCCCAGAGTGGCCGTTTCAATGCCAAGCAAACGCGCTGCGCGTGCGCTGGCTTCGTCCATGTCCTTGATGCGCTGGCTGATCAGCTCTTCCAGTGGGTCCGGCAGGTTGATCGGGTGCAGGTCCAGCACCAACCGGTGGCGGTAGGCGGCCACCGGATCGAGGTTGAACACCTGGGGTTCGATGGGTTTCTTGAGCTCGATGCGCAGACTCACCACATTGAGCCCAGCCTGGGCCACCGACATGCCCGCAATGTTGGGGTCATCGGACTTGAGCTTGCCCACCAGCTCGCGCACCGGCGCGAGCAAGTCGATGCCTTCAATAAATACCCTGAGACGCAGGGGATCGCTGTTGGCGGTCTGTTTGACTTTCAACTCGCCGTCGGACTCGATCGTGAGGCGGGTGTAATCTTTGGACGGCCAGATCCGCACCGCCACCACAGTCGCCCCCCGTGCGATCTGGTGCGCACCGATCAAAAGCACCAGTGAGCCGGCCTGCAACAGGCTTCGGCGGGTCACGGTTTCGGGGGATTTCGACTTCATGCGGTCAGCGCGGCCAGCAGTTGTTGGCCCGCGGGGGTGAACGCGTTCATGACCACCGAGCGCTCATCAGGCGATGCTTCATCCAGTTCGAGGTCGATGGAGGGGGTGTACATAGGGTCGGTCTGGATATGGATGTCGGCGTCAACGGGGGGCAAATAGCCGGCCGCACGTTCGGGCCACTCCACCAGCTTGAGGCCGGGCGCAGCAAAAAGTTCGCGAAAGCCAGCATCTTCCCATTCTCGGGGGTCTGTGAACCGGTAAAAGTCAAAATGCCAGATGTGCAGCAGCTCGCCACCGGGCAGCAAGGCGCATCGTTGGGATTGGTGAGGTTCCACCACGGCGTAAGTGGGGCTTTTGATCCTGCCCTCGACGCCCAGTGCTCGCAACAGGTGGCGCACCAGCGTGGTCTTGCCCGCACCGAGGTCACCGTGCAGGGTGAGTGTGGCATTCACGATCGCGGGGCTGCTGGCCAGCCGTTGCGCAAAGGCCATCGTTGCCGCTTCATCGGGCCAATCTCCTTGCCAACGCTGGCCAACCGCCTCGACCGGCGGACGACTGGTGGCAGGAGCGGACGGGTGACGAAGGCTGGGAGGGTTGTTGATACTCAACGTGTCTTGACAGTTTGGACCAAGGGCCGAAGCCCCTATTTTCCCCAATCGGGGGCCATCTGTGGTGGCGTGTTTCCGACAGGCAGCCTGTAAGACTTGTGATCTTTGTGCCGGTCCTGTGTAAAAAGGCGTCCGGCGGGGTGCCCAGCTGGCCCTGGGTCTGCTGTCAGGCGGGTTGGGTGCGGTGCGAAAGCACGCTTTGAGGGGCTGGGTGGGGGCAGTCGAATCGATAACCCACGCCGTAGACCGGGTTGATGCAGGCAAATGACGGGTCGATCGCTTGAAGCTTCCCCTGCAGGGTCTTCAAATGGATGTCAACTTCGTGGTCTCCAACGTTGCGGTTGTCGCCTTGCAAGCTGTTGTACAACCACCCCCTGGATACCGCATGGCCTGGCCTGGCCAGCAGCAGGCGAAAAAGCCGGAATTCCTGCCGGGTGAGCTCGAGCCATTGCCCCTGCCATGCGATTCGATGCCGTTCATCATCAATCGACCAAGGGTTTTGCGCTGTCGCCACCCGGCCTTGCAAACGCCGCAATTGGGCCTTGACCCGTGCCATCACTTCGCGGGGACTGAAGGGCTTGCACACATAGTCGTCCGCACCGGAATCAAGGCCCATGAGGCGGTCGATCTCGTCAATTCTGGCCGTGAGCATGATGATGGGGCCGTTGTAGAACGGACGAACCGAACGGCAAACCGCCACGCCATTCAAGCCAGGCAGCATCAGGTCAAGCAAGACCAGCGCCGGCGGTTCGTGGCGAATGAAGTTGACGGCCACCTGCCCGTTGTCGGCGACATCGACCGACAGGCCCTCGGCTTCCAGGCAGTCGACCAACAGGCGTGAGATTTTCGGGTCATCCTCAACAACCAGGACACGTGCACTTGACGTCGATGAGTTCATGTGGGCGTTTGCGCGTGAGCGGGAAGATTGATTTCAATGCGCGAGCCCTTCAGGCTTGACAGGTGTGCGCTGACGAGGCCGCCGGACCACCCATGCAATGAACTCCACAGCCATCAGCAGCATGGTCGATCGAGGGATGTCCCAAGGGCGGCGCATAGCGGCCCAGTTTGTTTGCGACTTGTGGAGATTTGATGGATTTTTGAGTGAAAATGCAGGTTTTTCTGACGGGATCGTTTGCGAAAAATTGGCGTTCAGCCGAGGCCAATGCAGGCTGGAGCGGGCGGGCAGGTCGATCGAGTTCCTACAATGGGAATCCCATGGGAACCACGACCACCACCAAGCCCTCTGACCGCATGCCCACGGATCCCGATCTCGTCTCTTCGATTCAGGTCTGGGGTCGGGAGCTGGGGTTTTCGCACATCGGTGTGGCGGGGGTGGACTTGTCCTCAGCCGAACCGGGGCTGCAAGCCTGGCTGGCCCAAGGTTTTCATGGCGAGATGGGCTACATGGCGAGCCACGGGCTGAGGCGTGCCCGACCGGCTGAGTTGGTCCCGGGTACGGTGAGTGTGATCACGGCCCGCATGGACTATTTGCCCAGAGGGACATCCGAGGGCTGGTCGGGACACGAACTGGCCCGGTTGAGTCGCCCCGAAGAAGCCATTGTTTCGGTCTATGCCCGAGGGCGGGACTACCACAAGGTCTTGCGCGCACGCCTGCAGAAACTCGCTGACCGTATCGCCGAGCAGGTGGGGCCATTGGGGCACCGCGCGTTCACCGATTCAGCGCCTGTGCTGGAGGCCGAGCTGGCGCAACGCAGCGGCCAGGGCTGGCGCGGCAAACACACGCTGGTGCTGAACCGCGAAGGCGGATCGATGTTTTTTTTGGGTGAGATCTATGTGGATCTGGCCTTGCCCAACAGCGAGCCCGTGAGCGACCATTGCGGCGCCTGCACCGCTTGCATCGATGTTTGCCCGACCCAGGCGATTCTCGGCCCCCGCCGCCTGGATGCAAGGCGTTGCATTTCCTACCTCACGATCGAACACCCAGGGGCCATTCCGCAAGAGCTGCGCCCACTGATCGGCAACCGGATTTATGGTTGTGACGATTGTCAGCTGGTGTGCCCCTGGAACAAGTTCGCCGTCCGAAGTGCACTGCCTGATTTTGATCCGCGCGAAGGGCTCACGGGGGCCACACTGATCGAGTTGTTTGCTTGGTCGGAAGAAGTGTTTTTGCGTCGAACCGAAGGCAGCCCGATCCGCCGCATCGGGCACGAGCGGTGGTTGCGCAACATCGCTGTGGCGATGGGTAACGCATTGCGTGTGGCCGATGAATCGACTGCTGCGCCATTGCGATCGGCACTGGGTGCCCGCGCCGAGCACCCTGCCGAACTGGTGCGAGAACATGTGGCCTGGGCGATCGCGAACAATCCCAAGCCGTCCTGATCACCACACCAGGGTGATCCGTTGCGGGTGTCATGCTGGTGCAATGGGCCGTGCGGAGGCCACGCAGCCGTTCAATGTCTGCAACGGCTCAGGCTGCATAGCTGCTTCGCAACTCCCGCTTGAGCAGCTTTCCGCTGGGGTTCTTCGGCAATGCCTCTGTGAACAGCACGCGTTTGGGCGCTTTGAAGTGCGCCATGTGGGCATTGCAATGCGTCATGACATCGTCTTCGGTCAGTGACTGCCCGGCCTTGACCACGATCACAGCCGTCACCGCTTCGACCCATTTCGCATCCGGCAGACCGATCACGGCCACTTCGCTGACGGCGGGCAAACGGTAAATCATCTCCTCGACCTCGCGGCTGGCCACGTTTTCGCCGCCGGTCTTGATCATGTCCTTCTTGCGATCGACGACGGTGATGAAGCCTTCGTCGTCGACCACCGCGAGGTCACCGCTGTGGAACCAGTCGCCTTCGAAGGCAGCTGCGGTGCGCTCGGGGTCGTTGTAGTAACCGAGCATGAGGTGGGGCGAGCGGTGCACGATCTCGCCCACCTCGCCCAAGGCCACATTTTCCATGTGGTCGTTGACCACGCGGGTTTCCACGTTGAGCACGGCTTTGCCGCAAGAACCAGGCTTTCGCAGTTGGTCATCCGGTCCCAGCATGGTGGCGAGCGGCGCGATTTCGGTCTGGCCGTAGAGGTTCCACAACCGCACCTTGGGCAGGCGCGTGGCGAGCTCTTTGAGCACCTCGACCGGCATGATGGACGCGCCGTAATAGCCCTTGTTGAGGTGGTTGAGTTTGGCGGCGTCAAAACCGGGTGAGCGCAGGAGGGATATCCAGACCGTGGGCGGAGCGAAGAAACTGGTGATCTGGTGGTGTTCGAGCAGGTTGAGCAAATTGTCGGACGTGGGGGCGCCAGTGATGACGTTGCTGCTGCCAATGTAGACGGCGGGGCCAAAAAACACATCCAGCTGTGCGCAGTGGTACAGCGGCAGGGCGTGAAGCATGCGGTCTGTTTCGGCTATTTCCGCGTTGAGGACGCAGCTCACGTATTGCCAGAGCACAGCGTCGTGGGTGAGCATGGCGCCTTTGGGACTGGATTCGGTGCCGCTGGTGTAGACGATCTGCGCGAGATCGAAGCTGTCCAGGGTGACCTCGGGCAGCGGATCGGTGCAGGCCGCAAGGGCGTCGAATGGGTGCATGCCTTCGACGGGCTCGGTGGCGGCTTCGCTGGGCAGCCAGATGAACTGTTCCACCTGGGTCTCCAGCGCGGCAGCGGCTTGTGCGAGCTCGGCCAGGCCGCTGTCGGTTGCCAGCGTTTGGGCGCCGGCGTGGCGCAGGATGAAGGCCACTTCGTCGGCTTTAAGCATGAAGTTGATGGGCACCATGACCGCGCCCCGGCGCGCCAGTGCAAAGCGCAGCGCGGCAAAGCCGTGGGAATTGCGCGCAAGCACGGCGACCTTGTCGCCCTGGCCAACGCCGATGCTGTGGAGCCCCGCGCACAGGCGGCTGACGAGGGCGTTGAACTCTGCGTAGGTCCAGCTGGTTGCGCCGCAGGTGATGGCTGTTTTGGTGGGCAGTCGCTGGGCGGTGCGGTGCAAGGCGTCGGCAATGGTCTGACGGCGCACGATCGGGGCCATGGGCGGGGCGTGGGTGGTGTCGTTCACGGTTGTTGTCTCCTGTTACATCCTTGGCACGCGGTTCGGTTCACCCTGTTTTGGCATGGCCGATCACAGCAACTTCCCATTAAGAACTGGTTTTTTCCGTTGCGCCATGGCGTTTCCACCCGCGTGCCGACCCAACCTGTCGCCCACGTGTCGCAAGCCCTATCATTCGTGCCATGAACCTGTTTTCCTCTCTGAACAATGGCCTGCTCCGCTGGGGCCGGCAGGTGTTGACCGGGTGGGTCGCCTGGTGGCAGGTGTTGCTGATCGGGGCCCAGATCGTGGTACTGGCGCTCTCGCCATCAAGTTACGACGACCGCGAAGAGCGTCATGGACTGATGCTGCACCTGTACCGATCGACGGCGCCGCTGCTGACCTGGTTTCTGGTGCTGTCGGCGCTGGTGAGCCTGGTGTTGATCCGCATCGTGGTGGCCACGGCCCTGAGCTATGGGCTATCCCAGTACGCGCTGGAGGTGTTGGTTCGCACGCTGGTGCTGGAGCTGATTCCGCTTTACGCAGCCCTGTTTGTGGCGGTTCGCTACTCCATGCCTGAGGCCCAGCGCATTCGGCGCCTGCTGGCAAACGAGTACCGCCAAGGCGTGTTCCGCCCCCGCCAGTTGCTGTTGCGCCAGGACATGTTGCCGCGCGCATTGGCGGGCGTTTTCTCGGTGTTGTTGCTGGCCGCGCTGAGCTGTGTGCTCACACTGCTGTTGACCTACGTGAATGTGTACGGGTTTTCGCCTTGGGCGCTGGCCGACTACAACCGCAGCGTGGGGAGCGTTTTTTCACCGGAGGTTTCGCTCATTTTTGGGCTAAAGACCTTGTTCTTCAGTTTTGCTGTGGCCTTTGTGCCCATGGCCGCCAGTGCCAAACCCGATGTCGGTGGCGGGTTTTCGCGCCGCAGCGATATCTCGGAATTCGCCCGATTGCTATCGGTCATTCTCTTGATGGAAGTGATTTCCCTTTTGGGCAATTACTATTGACCCCCATGTCCACACCTCCCAATCCGCCATCCGGCCCAGTGCTCGATCCGCAGCCTCCAGTGAAAAACCTGGAATTCAAGGCAGGCGTGCTGTTGCTTTTGCTCCTGACTTTGCTGGTGGGTTCGGCGCTGTATGTCATGTACGCGCGCGGCGTTTTTGAACGCACGCAACGGCTGGTGCTCATGTCTGATGATTCCGAAGGTGTGGTCGCTGGCATGGACATGACCTTTGCCGGGTTTGCCATTGGTACCGTCGCGCGCATCGAGCTGGCCGAGGATGGCAATGTTCGCATCCTGGTTGATGTGCCCATCAAAGACGCCAAATGGTTGCGCAGCTCCAGCATTTTCACCATGGAGAAAGCACTGGTCGGGGGCACCAAGATCCGCGCTTACAGCGGTATGTTGTCTGACCCCCCTCTGGAAGAGGGCGCTGTGCGGCAGGTGTTGCGCGGAGACGCGGCGGCGGAGTTCCCCAGGCTGCTGGCCCAGGTGCGCGATTTGCTGGACAACCTCAACGGGTTGACGCGCGAAGGTGCCCCGTTGACGGAAAGCCTGGCGAACCTGCAGGCGGTGACCGCCACGCTCAAGGGCCCTCAAGGCGCGATGGGACTGATGTTTGGCAATGAAACCGATGCCCAGAAAATCGTGACCACGATCGATCGCGCCAACGCCGTGTTGGGCCGGGCCGATCAGTTGGCCAAGCGCCTGGACGGGCTGGTGGCCAATGCCGATCAACAGGTGTTTGGTGCCAGTGGCAAAGCAGGCGTTGCGGCCAACGGTGGTCTGGTCAACGACGCCCGAGCCACGGTGCAAGAACTCAACAACCTGCTGGGCAACGCCCGCGGCAGCTTGCAGAAGGTTGATCAGGTGCTGGTGGAAGCACAGGGTATTGCCAGCAATACGCGCGAGGCCACGACCGACCTGACCACGTTGCGCGCCGAGGTTGAAGCCAGCCTGCGCAAGGTGGATTCGCTGGTCAACGATTTGAACCGCAAGTGGCCTTTTGCGCGAGATGCGGAGATCGTACTGCCATGATTCACATCCCCCCTGCGCCGACTTCTTCGTCACCCCCCCTGGGGTGCAACGCTGGCCGCCTGGCAATGCCAGATCGGCGGCATTCTGGGTTGAGGAGAACCTCGCTCGGGAAGTCCCTTTTTCTGGCCGGCCTGCTTGGTTTGGGGCTTGCTGCTTGTTCCAGTGCGCCGCCTGCGCCTGATTGGCAGATGGGGGCCAAGGGGAGTCTGGAGCGGTCTACCGAGGCTGGGCTTCGGGGCGATTCGGCTATCGAGGCGGTGGAATTTTCCCGGGCGCGGACCGAGGTGGCGAGCACGGGGCGGGCGGATTGGGTGGCCCGGGTGGAGCTGGTGCGCTGTGCGGCGCGGGTGGCTTCGCTGGATGTGGCGCCTTGTACGGGTTTTGAGGCTCTGGCTTCGGAGGCGGCCGATGCAGAGCGGGCTTATGCCGGCTACCTGGCGGGTACGGCCGGAGCCACGGATGTGGCCCTGTTGCCCAAGGTCCACCAGCCCCTGGTTTTGGCCACGGGCGCGGGAAGCGATGCCTTGCTGTCCAAGGTCGACGACCCATTGTCGCGCCTGGTCGCGGCCGGCGTGTTGTTGCGGCGCGGTGAGGCCACGCCGGGCACCGTGCAGCAAGCGGTGGACACGGCTTCTGCCATGGGCTGGCGAAAGCCCTTGCTGGCCTGGCTGGGTGTGGCGCAGGAGCGGGCGCGGTCTGCTGGCGCTGACGATGAGGTGGCACGGCTTCAGCGGCGCATCGATCTGGTGGCGCCCCCACCACGTTGACCGGACTGGCCCGCAAGCGGGCACGCGGTCTCTTCTTTGGCGCTCGGCAGGTCAACCGGGCGGCTTGACCTTTTCCAGAATCAGTTCAACCCGCCGGTTGACATTGCGGTCCACCGGGTTGTCTTTGCCGCCGATGGGCCGTGTGTCGGCGTAGCCCGAGGCCTGCACGCGCTGAGGTGCAACCCCGTGTTCGATCAGGTAGCGCGCCACGCTGGCGGCACGTCCAGTGGAGAGCTCCCAGTTGGAGGGGTAGCGCTCGGTCTGGATCGGGATGTTGTCGGTATGGCCTTCCACGACCAGGCGCAGCTCAGGATCGGCCAGCAAGGTGGGTAGCAATTTGTCGAGCACCGCATCGCCTCCCCGAACCAGGCGGGCGTCGCCCGAAGGGAACAGCAGTTCATTGCTGATGCGAAACCGCACCGAGTCTTTCCCGGGGGTGACGGCGATGTCCTGGCCGACCTGTTCGAGCTTGAGGTTGGCCCAGGTGTCGGCGGGCGGTGCAGGGGCGGCTTGAGGCGGTGTGCCTTTGGCGTCGATGGGGGTGGTTGGCGCGGCTGGCTGGGTCACAGGCAGGGCCACTGGCGGCACCACCAGCGGGGGTTGCACGGTGGCTGCAGCTGCTGTGGCCAGCGGGTCGGGTGGGGGCGTGAGCGAGGCGGGTGTGCCCGATTCGTGGGCTTCGCCCTGAGGGCCAGCCACCGACAGCATCACCACCATCATCACCAGCATCAGGGTGATCACATCGAGGTAGGTCAACAGCCAGCCATCTTCTTCGTTGGTCACGCTGGATTCCAGGTGCCAGCGGCTGTAGCTGCTGTTGCGTCGGCCCGCCGCCTTGCCGCGCGTCTGGGGCAGGGCAGGGCGCTGGCTCGGTTCCAGCAGGGAGAAGCCGGAATCAACGCTTGACATGGCCCGCCTTGGGTTTGGGTGCTGGCGCACGGGCCGGAATGGGGGCCGATCCGCCGTCGAACATTTCGTCGTCGAACTGGGCTACAAATGCCTTGAGCGTCTCGCGCATCAGCGAAGGGCTGCGGCCAGCGCACATCATGGAAATGCCTTCGAGAACCATGTTCATCACCACCAGGCGCTGCTCGGTGCGGCGCTCCAGCTTCAGTGCGATGGGCTTGAACAGCAGGTTGGCCAGCAACACGCCGTACAGGGTGGTCATGAGCGCCACGGCGAGCTGGCTGCCGATCACGCTCAGGTCACCGGCGCCCACCAGGTCCATGAGGTTGATCAGGCCAATGAGCGTGCCTACCATGCCAAACGCAGGCGCAAAGCTGGCCATGCCCCGGAAAATGCCGGCTTCGGCCATCTCGCGGGAGCGCAGGTGGGCGATGCGCCACTGCAGCAAATCGATGATTTCGTCTTCGGGTGTGCGGTCAATGATCATCTGCACGCCCGTGCGCAGGAACGGGTTGCTGATCTGAGGCAGGGCGCGCTCCACAGCCTGCAGGTCTGCGCGCATCCACATGCGCGATATGGCCACCACTTCTTCAATGCTGTGCTGGGTTTCCAGCCGTTCTTGTCGGAACACCTGGGCAACCAAGGGGAATACCCGGCGGATTTCCCTCAGGGGGTAGCTGAGAAACGTAGCCGCCAACGTGCCGCCGAGCACGATGGCAATGCTGGGAAGATCCACGAATTTGGCCGGGTCGTCCGCGCCAAACAGCAGGATGGTGGCCATGAACAGCACGCTGGCGATCATGCCGATGAGGGTGGAGGGGTTCAAACGTAGACTCAGAATGGGGTTCAGATGTCCTCCATTGTTCGTCGCCTTTGTGATGCCAAAGCCCTCAAAAAGCCAGTTTTGACCCCTCAGTTTGCGGTGAGACCCTCAGGGCACTCATTCCATGCCGTTGCGCCGGGCCAGCTCGACAAACAGGGCCGAATGGTCCAGATCGCCGAGCCCGTGATCCACTGCTTGGGCAAAGAGCTGCTCGAACAAGCCGGTGATGGGGGCGTCAAAGCCCAGTTCCTTTGCGGTCGACAGGGCATTGCGCATGTCCTTGAGCTGCACCGTGACGGCCGCCCGCTTGTTGAAATCGCGCTCGACCATGCGCTGACCATGCAGTTGCAGGACCCGGCTTTCGGCGAAGCCCCCGCCTATGGCCTCACGGACCTTGGCCATGTCGGCACCACCCTTTTCACACAGCAACAGGGCTTCGGCCACTGCCCCAATCGTGATGCCCACGATCATCTGGTTGGCCAGCTTGGCGAGTTGCCCCGCGCCATGGGGCCCGACGTGGGTGGCTCTACCGAGTTGCTGGAACACCTGTTGGGCACGCTCAAAAGCAGGGGGCTCGCCGCCCGCCATGATGGCGAGCGTGCCGGCTTCGGCGCCCACGGTGCCGCCCGACACGGGTGCGTCCAGATGCTGCACCTGAACGGCTGAGAGCCGGTCGGCGTGGTCACGCGCCTGGGCGGGCCGGATCGACGACATATCGATCACCAGGCTTCCCGGGCGCAAGGCCGCTGCCGCACCTTGTCTGAACAACACGTCTTCAACCACGTCGCCGTTTTCCAGCAAGGTGATCACCACATCGGCCAAGTTGACCGCATCGGCGGCCGAAGGGAAAACGGCGGCGCCGAAAGGTACCAGCCGTTGCGCCTTGTCTGGGGAACGGTTCCACGCGCGAACCGGGTAACCCGCTTCACACAGGCGGCGCCCGATCGGAAAGCCCATGAGGCCGATGCCCAGCACGGCGACGGTGGGCAAGGAAGCGGTTGGCGAGGATCGTTCGGTCATGGGCGTGTTCCAGAGAATGGGTATCCAAAATTGTAGGCAAGTCCTGTGGCGGCTGCAGGGTGGGCAGGGTAGGCGGTGTGACGGGACGGGGGCCAACGCGGCGCAAGCGCCGGCCCCATGACACAATCCCGCGGATGAAATCTGCATCCCCACGTCCCGATCCCGCCTGGCTGGACAGCCAATACAACAACCGTGCCCTCGTGCCCGAGTACGGCGAATTCTTCGAACGCTGGGTGCGCGAATCGGCAACAGCCAGGGCCAAACTCAATGGCATGATCGACGTGGCCTACGGCCACGAAGCTGGCGAAACACTGGACCTGTTTCCGGCGCAGCGCAAACCCGAGCAGGGCTTGGCGCCGGTGCTGGTGTTTATTCATGGGGGTTACTGGCGCGGCCTCGACAAGGCCGACCATTCCTTTGTGGCGTCGTCCTTCGTCAAGAAGGGGGCCTGTGTGGTCGTGCCCAACTACGCCCTCTGCCCAGCCGTGACGATTCCCGACATTGCGCTCCAGATGGTCCGCGCTTTGGCCTGGGTGTACCGCCACATTGCGGTGCACGGCGGTGACCCCGATCGCATCACAGTGGTGGGCCACTCCGCTGGCGGGCATCTGGCCGCCATGCTCATGGCCTGCCAGTGGCCAACGTTTGCCGGCGATTTGCCTGAAGCGCTGGTGAAAAACGCATTGTCGATTTCCGGGTTGTACGACCTGGAGCCGCTGCGCCACGCACCGTTCCTGCGCACCAGTTTGCGCCTTACAGCGGCCGATGCCCTAAAAGCCAGCCCGGCCAAGATGCCCGCGCCCATGCTGTGGGAAGACGAGTGGGGCGTGTTGTGTTCGGTGGCGGGTGGAGATGAAAGTGCCGAGTTTCTGCGCCAGAACCAGCTGATCCAGGACGCCTGGGGTTGTGAGGCGGTGCCGGTCAGCGAGGCGCTGCCGGGCCTGAACCACTTCAGCGTGCTCGATGCGCTTGTCAACCCCAAGCACCGCTTGCACAAACTTGCCATGCAAATGCTGCACGCATGACGCCCCCGCGCCGCGATGGAATGCCCCTCGCGCCGCCTGCGGCGGATTACATCAACAGGTGCTCCCCCGCGTTGTCGCCCCCCAGGATCACGTAATTCACCTTGCGGATGTCCATGAGCTGCGTGCCGCCTGAATAGCTGATCGAGCTTTGCACGTCCTGTTCCATTTCGATCAGGGTCTCGGCCAGCGTGCCCTTGATCGGCTCCAGGATGCGTTTGCCTTCCACGTGTTTGTATTCGCCTTTGTTGAAGTCGCTGGCCGAGCCGTAGTACTCCTTGAACAGTTCGCCGTCCACCTCGACGGTCTTGCCGGGCGACTCTTCGTGGCCTGCGAACAGCGAACCGATCATCACCATGGTGGCGCCAAAGCGCACGCTCTTGGCAATGTCGCCATGGCTGCGGATGCCGCCGTCTGCAATGATGGGCTTGGTGGCCACGCGGGCACACCATTTGAGCGCGGAGAGTTGCCAGCCGCCGGTCCCAAAGCCGGTTTTGAGTTTGGTGATGCACACCTTGCCCGGGCCCACGCCCACCTTGGTGGCGTCGGCGCCCCAGTTTTCCAGATCGATGATGGCCTCGGGCGTGGCCACGTTGCCGGCGATCACGAAGCTGGGCGGCAGTTTTTCCTTGAGGTAGCCGATCATGTCGCGCACACTGTCGGCATGGCCGTGGGCGATATCGATGGTGATGTATTCGGGAATCAGGCCTTCACTGGCCAGGGTGTCCACCGTGGCGCGGTCGGCTGCTTTTACACCCAGGGAAATGGAGGCGTAGACGCCAGCACCGTGCATGTCGCGCACAAATTGCACGTTGTCCAGGTCGAAGCGGTGCATTACGTAGAAGTAGCCGCTCTGCGCCATCCACAGGCAGATCTTCTCGTCGATGACCGTTTTCATATTGGCCGGCACAACGGGCAGGCGGAATTTACGCCCACCCAGCTCCACGCTGGCGTCGCATTCGGAGCGGCTCTCTACCCGACATTTGCGGGGCAGGAGCAGGATGTTGTCGTAATCAAATATTTCCACAGTCCAGTTCCTTGAATCAAAAAAGATAAAAAGCGCTTGGAACTGGCCGGTCTCTGTGCAGGGGGCACAAAAAAACCGGGCGCAACTGCTTGGGCCCGGTGCTTGATTCTAGGCGCTTGGCGGGGATGTGCATTACCGCAAGCCTTTATGGCCACTATAGGGTGTCTTGTATGGGCGCCGGTAGCTTGGGCGCCAGCTTCCTACAATCAAGGCATGCTGTTTGAACAACCCCAAGCCTCCTCCCCGCTGCTCGCCGGCCTGAATGCCGAGCAGGGCGCTGCCGTGGCCCTGCCGCCAGAGCACGCCCTCATTCTTGCTGGGGCAGGTTCGGGCAAAACCCGGGTGCTCACCACCCGCATTGCCTGGCTGCTGCAAACCGGTCAGGTGGGGCCGGCCGGCATTCTGGCGGTGACCTTTACCAACAAGGCGGCCAAGGAGATGATGACGCGGCTGACCAGCATGTTGCCCATCAACGCACGCGGCATGTGGATCGGCACGTTCCACGGGCTTTGCAACCGCTTTTTGCGGGCCCACTACAAGCTGGCGAATCTGCCGCAGACTTTCCAGATTCTGGACACACAAGATCAGCTGTCTGCCGTCAAACGCTTGTGCAAGCAGTTCAATGTGGACGCCGAGCGTTTTCCGCCCAAGCAGGTCCAGTATTTCATCAGTGGTTGCAAGGAAGATGGACAGCGTCCGGGCGATGTAACGGTGCGCGACGAAGAAACGCGCAAGAAGGTGGAGCTGTATGCGCTGTACGAAGAACAGTGCCAGCGCGAAGGGGTGGTGGATTTTGGCGAGCTGATGCTGCGCTCGTACGAGGTCTTGCGCGACAACGATGCGGTGCGCGAGCACTACCAGCGCCGCTTCAGGCACATCCTGATCGATGAGTTTCAAGACACCAATCGCTTGCAATACGCCTGGATCAAGCAATTCAGCACCCCCCCGCTGGAGGGCCTCACACCAGCGGGCAATGCCGTGTTTGCGGTGGGCGATGACGACCAGAGCATTTATGCCTTTCGCGGCGCCCGCGTGGGCAACATGGCCGATTTCGTGCGCGAGTTTCGCGTGGAGCACCAGATCAAGCTGGAGCAGAACTACCGCAGCGTGAGCAACATCCTGGATTCGGCCAATGAGCTGATCAGCCACAACAGCAACCGCTTGGGCAAGAACCTGCGCACCGATGCAGGCGCCGGCGAATTGGTGCGTGTGTTTGAGGCCACCAGCGATTTTGCCGAAGCGCAGTGGATGGTCGATGAGATGAAGCAGCTTTCGCGCGAAGACATCCCCAAGATTGAAATGGCGGTGCTCTACCGCAGCAATGCGCAAAGCCGGGTGGTGGAAACGGCGCTGTTCAACGCCAGCATGCCGTACCGCGTGTACGGTGGCTTGCGTTTTTTCGAGCGCGCCGAGATCAAGCACGCACTGGCTTACCTGCGTTTGCTGGAGAACCCCAACGACGACACGAGCTTCATGCGGGTGGTGAATTTCCCGCCGCGGGGCATTGGTGCGCGCAGCATCGAGCAGCTGCAAGATGTGGCGCGCACTTCGGGCTGCTCGTTGCACGACGCAGTGAGCGTGGTCACGGGCCGTGCCGGCGTGGCGATTGGTGGTTTTGCGGCCAAGATTGAGGTGATGCGCGAGCAGACCGTGGGCCGCACGCTGCGCGAAATCATCGAGCTGGTGCTGGCCCACAGTGGCTTGATCGAGCACTACAAAAATGAGCGAGAGGGGCAAGACCGGGTGGAAAACCTGGAAGAATTGGTGAACGCCGCCGAGAGCTTCGTGAGCATCGAGGGTTTTGGCCGCGATGCGGTGGCGATCCCGGTCGATGAGCTGGGGCAGGCAACGGTGCCGGCGCTCACACAAAGCCCGGTGAGCCAGGGGATTGATCCGAGCTTGCCCGTGATCAATGAGCCGCTCGCCCCCGATGCGGAAACCGGGGAAACGCTCAGCCCGCTGGTGTCTTTCCTGACGCACGCTGCCCTGGAATCGGGTGACAACCAGGCGCAGGCCGGGCAAGACGCGGTGCAGCTCATGACGGTGCACGCGGCCAAAGGACTGGAGTTTGACTGCGTTTTCATCACCGGCATGGAAGAGGGCCTGTTCCCCCACGAAAACGCCATGAGCGATCGCGACGGCCTTGAAGAAGAGCGGCGCCTGATGTATGTGGCCATCACACGGGCGCGCAAGCGGCTGTACCTGAGCCATTCACAAACACGCATGCTGCATGGACAGACGCGCTACAACCTCAAGAGCCGGTTCTTTGAAGAGTTGCCCGAAGCCTGTTTGAAATGGCTCACGCCCCAACAGCCGGCCTGGAGCGGTGGCGCGGGCGGCGGCACCGGCGGGTGGCAAAGTGCTGGGCGCGGTGGTTTCAATCGGGGCAGTGCGCCGGCGGCTTTGCAGCCCGCCTGGTCACCCGGCTGGGCCTCGGGCAGCGATCCCAAGGGGTTGGGCGGCAAAAGCAATCCCGAACCCGACCGCGGCACCGCCATCAAGACCGGGCTCAAGGTGTTTCACAACAAATTTGGAGAAGGCAAGGTGCTGGCGATGGAGGGTGCCGGGCCGGATGCGCGCGCTCAGGTCAGCTTCACGCGGCATGGCGTGAAGTGGCTGGCGCTCAGCGTGGCCAAACTCACGCCGGTGGACGATTGACGTCTCCCCCGAGGTTCAGGGGCTCACCCAGTGGGAACTTGCGCAATTTGAATTCTGGCGAGCGCAAAGTGGTGGCGTAGACCACCCAGGCGGGTCCGGGCAGCTGCAGCTGGCGCTCGATATCGTCTGGGGAGAGGGCCAGGATGTCGGCGCCTGGACGCAGCTCCACGACCACCACGTACTGGCGGCGTTCCGCAAACACCGGACAAGGCCGGCGCATGATCCACAGGCGGCGCACCGACGCCAGGGGGCTGAGGGAGTTGCCCAGATCGAAGCATTCGTCCGCGCTCAGGTCGTGGAGCTGTACCTGCTCCAGCAGATCCGCTTCGGAGGACACCGCTTGTTCAGCGGCTGCCTCCAGGGTTTCGAATTGCCGCAATTGCGCGCGCCAAGCCCGGCGGTCATCGGCGGTTGTGGGCTGAAAAGGCAGGCGGTCGATGAGTGCCAGGGCTTCTTGCGCAGCAGCACGGCCCATGTGGGGGCAATGCTGGGCCAGCCATTGCAGGTGCTCCAGTGCTTCAGGGTTGTTGTGTCGGCCACCAGCCAGAGCCAGGCGCCAGCGGGCCAGCGCCATGTTTGGGTTGCGCTGAACGGCCAGCCGAAACAGGGGCAGGGCCTGTTTTTCACCGTGCACCCGATGAACCCATTGCGCGAGCAGCTGTGTGGACGGCGCGTCGAGGCTGACCAGGCGGGGCTTGAGCTCGGCAATGCGCGCGAGATCGCGCTGTGCGCGGCGGTGGCCAGCCTGCCACCGCACCTGGTGGTCGACCCACCAGGCTTGGTCGAAATGCCGGATCACCCGCGGCAGGTTTTCGCCCAGCAGTGCACCGGCGTGGTGCCGGGACATGGGCGGCAATGCGAGAGGCGCCTTCAGGGCCTCGACCCGTTCTCGGGTTGTGGGGTGGGTGTCTGCGTGGTGGGACAACTCGGCGCAGATGGACGCGAGGCCGCGCTCCAGCTCATCGGGCGTGGGCGGTGCCAGCTTGCGCGTGGCCAGCCAGGCATAGGGCTTGAGTTCGGGCTCGGCATGGGTGGTTGCTTGAGCCCAGTAACTGTGCCACCAGGTTTGTGACATCTGGGGCGCGCGCAAGGCGATCTCCAGCAGCGCGTGGACCTGGGTATCGGTGCCGACCAGGCGGGCGGCGGCCCGGTCGGCTGTGTACTCTTCCTGGCGTGCGAGCGCGAAACTGCGTGCGGCCAGGCGGGGCGCGTACCAATGGACAAAGCCCCGGGTCAACCAGGCGTACACGTCGTCTTGTTCCGGGTGGCGGTCGAAGGCCTGGTCGGCCAGGCGCGACCAGGCTTTGCGGCTGCGGTAGAGCCAGGTCGCAAGCCGGCCGTCGCCCCCGCGCAGGTGCGCGTATTCGTGCGCCAGCACCGCCAGAAAGCGGGGTTTGTCGATGGTCAGCAAGAGCGGCAGGCCAACGCCCAGCGTGTTGCGAACCGGCCCCACCAAACCCAGGAGCGGCTGTTGGGTGATGTAAGCGTTGTATTCGTCGTGGATGACCACGCGGTGGATGGGCGGGCCATCCAGGCGTTTTCTCAGGCGGTCCAGGGCGCGAAAAAGCTCAGGGGCCTGATCGCGGGTGAGCTCCAGACCGTCGGGTGGGGTAATCCGGGTGAACAAGGCACCCAGAGCGACCCAGCACAGGCCGGCCCCGCCCAGCCCAGCGCCAATCGTGGGGACATACCGACCCCGGTCGAACATCAGCCAGGCGAAAAAGATCAAAGCCGCACCCAGGGCAACGCTGGCCACGGCGTAGAAATAGCCCAAAGTAGCGAACCAGGCAACGGTGCGGCGATAGGCCGCCGGTTTTTCCTGGGCATCGATCTCGCTAGTTCTGACCAAATGCAGGAAATCGGTCTGGTTCATGGCCAGTAACTCTATCACCGCTAACGTCGAGGCTGCCGCTTGCTGCAACGCATTTTTCATTCAAAAAAAGAGCCGCCCCAGCCAGGGCTGGGGCGGCCATAAGATTCGCGCTCCACTGATGGGCCTGGGCCCTGCGCGTCTCTGGAAACCAGGCAGTGGACGGGTCCACCACCTTCCCTCATTTTAAATTCGAACCACGGATCGATCAGAAATCGTGGCGCACGCCCATGCTGAACAGGGATCCGTCAGACGTCTTGTTGCCTGCGCCGTCCTTGACCTCGACGGAGCGGTACCCGGTGTACAGGCGCGTGCGCTTGGACATCGAGTAGGTAGCGCCGATACCGAAGCCCGAGGCCTTGCCCGACGTCGCACCACCGATTTCGGTCTTGCTGCTGGCGTAGGAGGCCGACAGCTTGACATGGCCCACGGGCACTTCCACGCCCAGTGTCAGTTCGGTGTCATCGCCTTTGGCGTCGGTGCCCGATCGGGTGTTGTAGCCTGCCGAGAGGCTGGCGACGCTCATGTCATACGCAGCGGCCAGCTGCAGGTACTGGTCATCCGATGCTTTCTGATCCTGGTAACCAAGCGCGGCGTTCACCGGGCCATTTTTGTAACCCAGCAGCAAGGCCGTGATTGTGCTGTCGACCTCGTCTGACTGGTCGAAGGCATAAGAAAGGCCACCATAGACGCCGCCCATGTTGGGCAGGTCGTATCGGATCTGGGCGTTTGCGCGGCTGCTGTAGTCGGCACTGGCGGACGACTTGTACACGCCATTGTTGGCCGGCGTGAACAACGAATCGAACACCGCGCTGCTGACGGACAGGGCTCGCACGTCATCGTAGACTGTGTAGCCACGGCCCAAGGTCAGCTTGCCGAAGCCTCCTATCAGGCCCATGCTGGCCTCGCCCTTGAAATCGGGAGACTGCACTGCGCCCGTGCTCAGGTCCAGACGCTGCTCGAACTTGAAGTGGGCCTTCAGGCCACCACCCAGGTCTTCAGTGCCGCGCAGGCCCCAGCGCGACGTGGTCAGTCCACCGTTGACCATCTTGGTGGTGCTTTCGCCGCCGACTTTTTCGGAGCCCAGGCCCACGTCTGCGCGTCCATACAAGGTAACGGAGGACTGCGCCATGGCGCCGAAAGAAGCGGCCAGTACGGCCAGAGCGATCAGGTTTTTTTTCATGAATGAACTCCATTGCAGGGTTTGACGAGGCCGGCCACCACCGCGGTGTCGGCCCCGCCCGTCGCGGACAGCGATCGGGTGCTGGTATTTCAGCAAACGAACATCAAATGCCTGTGACAGATCTGTGCTTTTTCAGTCATGTGGCGGCCGCGATACAGCAAGGGAATGGTCTCCGCAGGCGCTTCGCTGCGGGTGCACGCGGGGCTTTTACACGGGACTGCATTCGGCCTGCCTCTTGAACGCCGTCTTTCAGGGCAGGCAAAAAAAAGCCCCGCACCAAATGGTGTGGGGCTGTGGGCGTCGGGTTGCCCGTTTCAAGCAGCTTTGGCAGACTTTTTCACCACGGGATCCGCATTGACGGCGGCGTCTTTCGCGTTTTGCTCCAGCTGCATGGACAGATCCAGCAGCACGGCCTTGGTGGTGTAGTACCGGTCCAGACGCCAGTCTTTCATGATGTCCATCGCGAGCGAAAAATCATCGTAATCGAGTTGATACAGCTCCGCGAGGTTGAACATGGACTCGGATTCCAAAGCAAGAATGAGCTTGGAAAAGACCTGAGTTGCTGCTTTCTTCGGTTTGTTTTCGATCAGTTTGCGGGCTTTTTTAAGGGCTTGCATGAGAAGTTTCCTGGTGCAGGAGTCAAAAAGAAGTTGGCGCGCCGGGCAAGCAAATGTTGCACTGCCGCAAAGGCCTCAAGCATAGCGCTGCAGTGGTCAAGTTTCATGACGTTGCCATGACAGCGGGATGACATTGAGATCCGGCACAGGAGGATGCCCCCGGGAACGAAAAAAAACCCGGCACATGCCGGGTTTTCCTGCCGCTTGCGGTGGCGATCAGCTGCCGATCAGGCCGCCATCGTTCTTGGTGATCACGAGGGTGGCGGAACGGGGACGTTTGCCCGCACCATACCCGGCATTGGAGGGCCACTGGCTCTCAAATTTGGACGGATCGCCCACGTTGGCCATGGCCGTGTTTTCACCCGGGTGCTGGATGTTGATGAACAAGGCCTTGCCGTCGGGCGTTTCGCAAATGCCGGTGATTTCCGCCCCTTTGGGGCCCACCAGGAAGCGCTTCAGGGTGGCGGGTGTCTGGGGCTTGCCTGCGTAGGTGGTCACGGTCTTGTCACCGTATTGCAGCGTTTTCTTGCCGCCGTCACCCACCTGACCGGGCAGGGCCGCCAGCAGCATGCAGTTGGTGGTGTCGGTGTAGGCGCCGTCGTCGGTTTCGATCCAGCAGACACCCGTGGCCTTGCTGAAGACCAGACCGTCGGGCGACGACAGGTCGTTTTCGTCGGTGAGGCTGGACAGGTTGACGGTGCTGCGGTCGGCGCCGGCTTCCGATGCGAAGAGGTAGATGTCCCAGCGGAAGCCTGTGTCGGCTGGCTTGGCCTGGGCCATGCGCAAGATGTGGCCGTTGACGTTGCCTTTCTGTTCCTTGCTGCCTTTGGTGTCGCTGTAGTAGCGCGGGTTGGCCGCATCGGTGGTTTCAGCGGTGCGCTTGCT
Source organism: Hydrogenophaga sp. PAMC20947 (assembly GCF_004795855.1). NCBI lineage: Bacteria > Pseudomonadati > Pseudomonadota > Betaproteobacteria > Burkholderiales > Comamonadaceae > Hydrogenophaga > Hydrogenophaga sp. PAMC20947. The sequence goes on along the minus strand of NZ_CP039252.1, from coordinate 1,757,276 downwards.
GTTGTTGGTGAGCGAGAAGTAAATCTCACCATTGCGTGGATTCACGCCACCCCACTCAGGACGGTCCATCTTGGTGGCGCCCACAGCGTCGGCTGCCAGGCGGGTGAAGATGGCCACTTCGGCGTCGGACTTGAACTCGAAAGCCGAGCTGCCTGCGATCACCGGGTTGTTCATCGAGAGTTCGATCCACTGACCCGAGCCATCGTCCTTGAACCGGGCCACATACAGGGTGCCCTGGTCCAGGTATTTGTCGCCGGCCGCCAGGCGGTTGCGCGGCTCTGCATCGGAAACGTCCCACATGGCTTTGGACACGAATTTGTACATGTACTCACCGCGCGAATCATCGCCCATGTAGGCCACGACCGGCTTGCCGGCTTCCACGGGCGAGAAAGTCACGTTTTCATGGCCCATGCGGCCCAGCGCGCTGCGTTTGCGCAGCATCTGGGTCTTGTCGTACGGGTCGAGTTCGACGATATAACCGAACGTGTTCATCTCGTTGCGGTAATCGTCCTGTGCACTGGCGCCCTTGGCACTGTTGTTCCAACGGGCGTACTGGTCACCGCTGCCGGCACTTTCCCAACCGTGGCGGCTGGCATCGCCGGCCTTGCGGCCATAGCGTTTGAGCGCCTGAACCTGCTTGTCTTTCTTGCGGGCGTCGTCGTCCTGGGCATCGCGGAAGAAATAGCCAAACCAGTTTTCTTCACCGGAGACATAGGTGCCCCAGGGGGTTGGGCCTGCGCCGCAGTTGTTCAGCGTGCCTCGCACCTGGGTCGCGTCGGTTGAATACCGGGTCACCAGGTGTTCGCTGCCCCGAGCGGGTCCGTGGATGGCGGCTTCCGACATGGTGGTCACTCGGCGGTTGTAGCCCGAAGCGGGGTTGTACATCCAGTTGCCACCCTGGTTGCGTATCTCGACCACCGACAGGCCGTGGATCATCAATTCCTTGTCGACCTCAGCGGCCGGGCGCGGCAGCGTGGCCGTACCACCATCGGCATGGATGAAGAAAGAAGACAGCTTTTCGTCGGTGGTGGCTTCGTGGTTCATCGCGATCAGGCCCCGGGCGGAACCTTTGCGAGAAGGCTTGCCGTGGTCATCCAGGCCAAACCAGTCCATGCCATCGTGGTGGTCGCCGGCACGCTGGTCAAATTGTTGGTCGGTGCCGTCGTTTTTGAAGGCCGGGACGCTGGCCGACAGGGGGTCGCCCAAGGCATAGAGCACGCGCGCGGTGTAGCCCTCGGGAACAGCCACCCGGTCGGCCATGCCTTTGGCCACGGGCTTGAAGCCCAGCGCGGTGATCGCATGGGCCATCGGTGTCATCGGTGCGCTGGTGGCGCATCCGGCCAGTCCCGCTGCACCAATCAGCCCCATGCCGGCCATGCCGATCGAGCCGCGCAGAATATGGCGGCGGCTCAGTCGGGCTTCGAGAATCTGGTCGAACTGGGGGTTGGAGGAGTTGTTGGACGCTTCCGCGTTGAAGATGTCGCTGGGGGTTTGAACGTGGTTTTTCACAGGGTCCTCTGAGTTTGAACTGATCCGGGGAACAGTGTCTTCAGGGTTCGTGAAAGGCCTGTGACGGGTTGGTGGCGTTTGTGTGTCAGACGCGTATCTGCATCTGCATCTGCATCTGCATTCAGTCGGCTCAGCGACGCGGCATGAAGGCCGGATGCAACTGGCCAGGCGCTGCGTTCATGGTGCCCTTTCCATCTTTGACCCCTTTGCGCCCCGCCAGCTCCCAAGCCGTGCGCTGGTCGATGAGATGTGCCAGAAATTCGAGCTCTTCGTCGGTGTGGTTGATGGCGCCTGCCGGCTTCAAGGCCTGCCTGGCGTTGGCATTGGGGTCAGCCCAGAAAGCCTGGTGGTACTGAGACACCGACGTCATGCGCTCGCCTGCGCAGGCCAGCTCCACCGTGCCATAGCAGTTGCAGAAATAGCTGCGCTGGTCGGGCAAGACCTCGGTGTAGACGCCAGTGCCCCGAATACCGGCGGTGAGGGTGGGCGTGACGATGGTGCGGGCGGAACCGCGTCCGAACACGCTGACCACAGCGCCTGTGAGCAAGCGCAGCAAGCTGACCGCGTTGAGCGACGATCCGCGCCCGACCTGCAGACGGGAGTTTTGCCGCACGTGAAAGGCCGCGTTGCCGATCACGAATACCAGGCGCGAAGCCGGGCCGGTGGCGATGTCATCGCCGGTCTGTATGCTTTGCCCTGGCATCCACCGCTGGCCATTGAGGGCGATGTCACCGGCCGAGTCGACCACGTTGCTGCGGCCTTGTGCCGAGGCGCCACCCATGCCGCCCATCGCCAGCCAGCCGGCGCTGGCTGAGACCACGCTTCGGCGCTGGAACCATAAAATTTCGTCTTCGCCAAGGCCCTGCAGGGTGTGTGAGGTCATGGCATGCTCCGGTGCGTTGAACGTTGATGGGTTGTCAGTCGGTTTCCAGGTTTTCGGCCGTCTCGAAACTGTCCCGGAAAGTGAAGTAGATCGAAGCGTAGAACATCGACGCCATGAACAGCGCAGAGGGATAGAGAATGAAGCTGAGTGCTGTGGCGCCGCCCAGCAGACCACCGACCAGGCTGATGAGCATCGCGCCCGCCATGATCACGCCCATCCAGGCCGCCAGATACAGCATCAATGCAGATTTATTGGTCCAGCAGGCCATCAGGCTGAAAAACAGGCTCTTGGTCGGGCTCACGCCGTGCCAGTGCACCAAGGCCGGGGCATGCCAGAACATCATGGACACCGGGATGTACATCAGCATCGCCAGCCACAGTCCCGGGCTGCCCAAGATGGTTGCAATGATCTCGGGCGTGACACCTGTCTCGGGATCGGGTGGCGGCAGATCGGGGCCAAACACCATTGCCACGCCCAGCGTGAGCAGCAAGGCAGCGCCATACAGCCCGCCCAGAATCAGCATCGCCCGCGCGCGGGCCGGGTTGCCTCGGAAGGAGCCGATCAACAGCGAGGGCATGGGGAAGCGCCCCATCGTTGCTTCGCGGCTGGCGGCCATCAGACCCAGGTTGATGGCCGGGGTCAGCACAACGGCGATCACCGTGCCCAGAATCGGAATCACGGACAGCAGCGTGACGGCCGCCATGAACATGAAGAACAGGCCTGAAATGGCGAGTGGCTGGCGCACAAATGTGCGGATGCCCAGCTTGACCCATTCGAGGCCGGTGGCGGCGTTGACCTTGCGCAATTTCATTCGGTGACTGGCTCTCAGGCGGTTTCGGCCAGCTCGTCGAGCATGGCGCCCGCCAGGTGGATGGAGTGGTGGACACGCTGCAGCAGCACACGCTCAAAATGCGTGGGGTCGTGGGGCTGGAGCATGGTGGCGTCGCGCGGCAGGTACCAGTCCCACAGGCGGGAGAGCCAGAAACGCAAGGCCGCTGCGCGCAACATGGCGGGCAGCAGCTGTCGCTCTGCCGTGCTGAGCGGTCGTTTGCGCTGGTAGGCCTGCAACATGGCCTGTGCCCGGGCAGGATCGTGTTGCCCATCCACCTCGGAGTCCCCGTGCTGCACACACCAGTCGTTCAGGCACACGGCAAGATCGAACAGAAAGCAGTCGTTGCCCGCAAAGTAAAAATCGAAGAACCCGGTGAGCTGGTCGCCGTCGAACATCGCGTTGTCGCGAAACAGGTCGGCGTGGATCGGGCCGCGTGGCAGCGCGGTGTAGGCGGGCTGCGCCGCTACATGGTTCTGGTAAGCCAGCTCGCTGCGCAACAGGGCCGACTGGGCGGCTTCCAGGTGGGGCAAGACCACCGGGGCAGTTTCATTCCACCAGGCCAGGCTGCGCAAATTGGGTTGGCTGCGTGGGTAGTCACGGCCGGCCAGGTGCATGCGGGCCAGCATGTCGCCGACCGATTCACAGTGGCGCTCAGTGGGTGCGAGCACACTTTTACCCACCAGTTTGTCGACCACGGCAGCGGGCTTGCCCTGTAGACGGTGCAAGACCTCGCCCTGAGCGTCTGTGGCCGGCTCCGGCACCGGGATGCCCTTGCTGGCCAGGTGCTTCATCAGGTGCAGGTAGTAGGGCAGCTGCTCGAAACTCAGGCGCTCGAAGACCGTGAGCACGTGTTCGTGGGTCGTGCCGTCTTTTTCGCTGGTGACGAAGTAGTTGGTGTTTTCTATGCCGCCTTCGATCCCTCGCAGATCGGTCAGATCGCCGAGGTCGAGTGTGTGGAGCAGGGCGGTGGCGTCGGCAAAGGGGACCTCGGTGTAAACGGCCATGGAGCGATCAGAAGTTGAAGATGCGCCAGCGGCTCTTGCCCGTGGATCCGGCCTTGGAGGAGTTGTCCGAGAGGTCGGCACCACCCGGAGCAGGCGTGATTTCGTAGCTAGGTGCCCCATTTTTGGGTTGTACCTCAATGCTGCGGGTCTGGCCGCCGACCCGCAATTCGTCGATGCGCGAGAGCTCGTCTTCGTGGGTGATGCGCTCAATGCGCTCACTCTTGACCACAGGGGCGCTTTCGGTTGGCGCTGCTTCGGCGGGGGCCGCTGCGTTGGCGGTTTGGGCCCATGCGCAGGGCGCGGCAACCAAAGCAAGAGCCAGGCCCAGTGAGCGGGCATGGGGGAGGGTGTGTGACAGGATAGACATAGAGGGCCTTTGATTGGCAGGTGCTCCATTGTAGGCAGGCTGGCGTCGGGTGGGCGCCAATTCGAGTTTCCCCCACAATCCAGCCATGTCCGATGAAAAAACCTCCAAACCCACCTTGTTGCTGGTCGATGGCTCCAGCTATTTGTACCGGGCATTCTTTGCCGGGGGCGAAAGCCTGAGCATCACCCTGCCCGATGGCACGGTCCAGAAGACCGGCGCAATCCGCATCATGATCAACATGATGCAAAAGCTGCTCAAGGAATACCCCAGCGCCTACGCAGCCTGCGTGTTCGACGCCAAAGGCCCCACCTTCCGCGACGAAATCTATCCCGCTTACAAAGAGCAGCGCAGCCCCATGCCAGACGATCTGCGCTCACAGATCGCACCCATCCACGAGGTGGTTCGCTTCATGGGCTGGCCCGTGCTGGATGTGCCGGGCGTAGAAGCCGACGATGTCATTGGTACGCTAGCCGTGGCCGCCGCGCAGCAAGGCATCGAGGTGATCGTCTCGAGTGGCGACAAGGATCTGGCGCAGCTGGTGAACGAGCACATCACCATCATCGACACGATGAGCGGTAAAAGGCGCGACCTGGCGGGCGTAGAAGCCGAGTTTGGCGTCCCGGCCAGCTTGATGGTTGATTACCAGATTCTGGTCGGTGATACCGTGGACAATGTGCCCGGCGTGCACAAGGTCGGGCCCAAAACGGCCGTGAAGTGGCTGCTCGAATACGGCTCGCTGCAAGCTATCGTGGACAACGCGGCCAATATCAAGGGTGCGGTGGGAGAAAATTTGCGCCAGGCGCTCGACTGGTTGCCTACCGGGCGGCGCCTGCTCACGATCAAGACCGACTGTGATCTGGGTGGTTGGGTGCCCGACATGCCTTCGCTTGAGGCCATCCGCATGGGTGAGCCTCAATCAGACGCCTTGGTTGGCTTCTACGAGACCTATGGATTCAAGGGCTTGGCCAAGAGCCAGGGCGGCACATCGGCGCCTGCCGCGCCTGCCGCCAAGGCCAAGGCCAAGGCCAAAGGTGCCAGTGCCCCGGCTGGGCCTGGATTGTTTGACGAAGCGAACCCCGCAGAGCCGGCCCCGGTCAATGAGGCCTACGAAACCGTGCTCACCTGGGAGGCGTTTGATGTCTGGATGCAGCGCATTGAATCCGCTGAGCTGGTGGCGGTGGACACCGAAACCACCTCGCTGGATGAAATGGTGGCGCAAATTGTGGGTGTTTCATTCAGCGTGAAACCGGGTGCTGCAGCCTACATTCCCTTGGCCCATGCCGGGCCGGATGCACCCGAGCAGCTGCCCTTGGACGAGGTATTGGCCAAGCTCAAGCCCTGGCTGGAGAACCCGTCAAAACACAAACTCGGCCAGCACATCAAGTACGACAGGCATGTGTTTGCCAACCATGGCATTGAGGTCCAGGGCTATGCGCACGACACCATGCTGCAAAGCTACGTGCTGGAAGTGCACAAACCCCATGGCCTGGCCAGCTTGGCCGAGCGCCATTTGGGGCGCAGCGGCATCAGCTACCAGGATTTGTGTGGCAAAGGCGCGCACCAGATTCCGTTTGCGCAAGTGGAAGTGGGCAAGGCGGCGGAATATTCCTGCGAAGACAGCGATCAGACGCTGGACGTTCACCTGGTCTTGTGGCCTCAGCTGGAAGCCGACGACAAGCTCCGGTTTATCTACGATCTTGAAATCGCCAGCAGCGAGACGCTCTACCGCATCGAGCGCAATGGTGTCTTGATCGACGCGCCGACCCTGGCCAAGCAAAGCCATGAAATCGGGCAGCGCATCCACGCGCTGGAGCAGGAAGCCTACGAGATCGCAGGGCAGCCGTTCAACCTCGGTTCACCCAAGCAGCTGGGCGAAATTTTCTTTGACAAGCTGGGCATGCCCGTGATCAAGAAAACCGCCACAGGCGCGCGCAGCACCGACGAAGAGGTGCTGGAAAAACTCGCCGAAGACTATCCTTTGCCGGCCAAACTGCTGGAGCACCGTGGCCTGTCCAAGCTCAAAGGCACGTACACCGACAAGTTGGCCCAGCTGGCGCTGCCCCGCACGGGCCGGGTGCACACGCATTACGCGCAGGCGGTGGCGGTGACGGGGCGCCTCTCGAGCAACGACCCCAATTTGCAGAACATCCCCATCCGAACGCCCGAAGGCCGGCGAGTGCGCGAGGCCTTTGTGGCGCCCGCCGGCAGCCTGATCGTCAGCGCCGACTATTCGCAGATCGAATTGCGCATCATGGCCCACATCAGCGGCGACGAGGCCCTGCTGCGCGCCTTCACCGCCGGCGAGGATGTGCACCGCGCTACGGCGGCGGAGGTGTTTGGGGTAGCGCTGGCCCAAGTGAGCGCCGACCAGCGCCGTTCGGCCAAGGTGATCAACTTTGGCCTCATCTACGGCATGGGCGCCTATGGTTTGGCCAAATCCTTGGGCATCGACAACTCCGCCGCCAAAAACTACATCCAGCGGTATTTCGAGCGCTTTGCTGGCGTGAAGCAGTACATGGACGAAACCCGCGCCATGGCCAAAGAGCGAGGCTATGTCGAAACGGTGTTTGGCCGCCGCCTGCAACTCGCGGGCATCCAGAACGCCAAAGGCGCCACGCTCGCCGGCCTGGAGCGCGCAGCCATCAATGCGCCCATGCAGGGCACAGCGGCCGACCTGATCAAACTGAGCATGGTCGCGGTGCAAAAAGCGTTGGACGAGCAGCAGCGCACCACCAAGATGATCATGCAGGTGCACGACGAACTGGTGTTTGAAGTACCCGAAGCGGAAGTGGACTGGGTCAAATCCGAGGTGCCACGCCTGATGGCTGGCGTGGCCGATCTCAAAGTGCCGTTGTTGGCCGAGGTGGGTGTCGGGGCCAATTGGGATCAGGCGCATTGAGCGCCTGGTTGGTGTCTGGGCCTGCCGTCAGGTCACCGGGTGGATCACCTTGGTGTAGGGGTGGGGTTCGCCCTCGGCCCACCAGTTGACCCAGATCCGGTCGCCTTTGCCGGGTGCGTCGGGTTGGATGGTCATCATGTTGCGGCAGCCAATCATGCGGTGGCTGGTGGTGGGAAATTCGTACATGGCGCCGGTGATGCCGCGGTCGATGGTTTCCACTTGTTTGCAGGCTTGTTCCAGGAAAAACAGCGCCACGCCCAGCGGCGGCGGGTGAACCACGCCGCTGGAGGTGAGTTGGTTGACGATGCGGGCGTTGTCTTTGGCGTCGGAGCGGTCGGACTCGATCACCCCCACAGCGGCCACGTGCACGTCGCCTGAAAGGATGGTGACGCGGGTGCCGGTTTCGCTGGCTTTGAGCAGGCGGTGGATCAGGCGCAGGCGCTCGGCTTTGTGGGGGGGGCTGGTCCAGTGGTCGCGCAGGTCGTCTTCGAGCTCTTGCTGGCCGGGAAAGACGCCGAGCATTTTCTCCAGCAGCTCAAAGCTGGGGTGCACCACGGGGATGCTGCTCATCACGTAAAGGTGTTTCATGTCGCCTGTTTCGGACGCTTGCTCGTCGAGCCATCGGTACACGGCGCGCCAGCTGGTTTCGCTCATGACCTGTTCGGCGAAGAGCTGGCCGCCGGTGGCGCTGGTGTCGCCGTGGCGAGGGCTGCGTTCGCTGCGCATGTCGAGCACGAGCAGCCCGGTGGTTCCAAAGCGGTAGCCGCTGTTGTGGTGGTCTTGGGCCGGTAGGGTGGCTGGTGGCCGGGTGCCGTGGATCATTTGCCGCTGGAAGAGCTCGAAGGCTGCACTGGCGGCGGCGTAGATGCCCTGGAAGACGGGGCTTTCGTGGAGGTCGGTGGGGTGTGAGCCCCAGCCGTCGATGATGTCGTGGTCGTCCCACATCATGACCGCGGGCACGCTGGCGAGCATGGCCGCCTGCTCGGGCAGGCCCCAGTGATCGATGTAGAGCTGGGCGTAGTGGGTTTGCAGGGCGGCTTGGAGGGTGGCGGTGAAGGGGGCACGGATGCGTTGTGTCCAGGGCAGTTCGGTCCAGTCGAGCAGTTCGGGCAGGGCGGTCCACATGTCATCGCTGTAAATCTGATCTCCGCCCATGAGGAGGAGGTGGAGGGGACCGTAGGTGGTGCTGTCGACGCGGTCGATTTGCTGGTGGAGCCGAGCCAGGCGCAGCCAGAGCGCCTGGGGCTCTTTGAGGCTCTTTTTGACGCGCAAGTCGGAAAACCCGTTGCACGACACGTAGCCCAGACTGGGCGCGCTGCCTTTGGGTGGCACTTGGAAGCGGTGGGCCTGGCCGTTGCATTGGTAGTCGATGGCGATGGCCGCGCTGCTTTGCGGTACCGCGATATCGACGCGCCAAGCGGTGCTGCCAGGCAGACCGGGCACGGGGCTGTCGGTGGGGGCGGTGGCCTGAGCCGGTGGGCTGCATTGCACGGTGGGCTTGGGCTCGCCAGGCGCGGCGATGAGGAGGAGACTGACGCCCCACGTGTCATGCTGATTGCCGAGAAACTGCAAGATGGGGCCGAGCATTGCCATGGTGTCCTCCTGGGGATGGTGTTCAAAACTCGCGCAGTGCGCGGCGTGGCTTTTGCCGGAAGAGGCGCGAGGCACGAATTCCAAGGCAAGCCTGGACGGCTTGCCTTGGAATTCGCAACGAAGTGCATCGCCCGCAAAACCACGGCCCACAAGGGTTCGGTCCAAAACGGGCGTCTGACGCACCTGTTGGCTTGCGTGTGCCCAGTGGCACACGACACGCCAAGCCGGCACGCCAGCCATCCCTTTTTGGACCCGAACGCGCATCGCGGGAGTTTTGAACACCATCCCTAGATGCGCGCAGGCGCTCAACACATTGTGGGCAGTGAGATGGGTCTGTGCAATACCCCATCAGAGGCATCGAGGTTGCAGGGGCGGGCGGACGGGCGCGGGGCTTGTGGCTACACTGGTGCCGAGTTTCCCGTGGGTCGGCAACCCGTGTCGGCGCTGGGTCTGCCTTGCCCAACCGTTTGACTTGATTGGAGTCTGTTCATGCAATCCCTTGACCACTTGGACCACATTGTTGATGGCGAGGCCTTGCTCGGCGCGGGCCTGGCAGGCGGCACAAGCCCCTCGCGGCGCACAGCGCTCAAGGCGGCGCTGGGCGTGGGGTACGCGGCGGCGGCTTTGCCCATCATGGCCCAGACCGCCATCAAGACATCAGCCGACGGCTTGACCGTTGGCGAAGTGATGATTGATGTGAACGGCTTCAAGATGCCGGCCTACCGGGCCGCACCGGCGGGCAAAACCGGTTTGCCCGTTGTGCTGGTGTTGTCCGAAATTTTTGGCGTCCACGAACACATCGCCGACGTGGCCCGGCGCTTTGCGCAAGCCGGGTATATGGCGATAGCGCCGGAGCTTTTCGTCCGCCAGGGCGATGCTCAGGGTTACGGCGAAATGGCCAAACTCATCTCTGAAGTGATCGCCAAGGTGCCCGATGCCCAGGTGATGGGCGATCTGGACGCCACCGTGAAATGGGCGGCGGCCAACGGGGGTGACATCAGCAAACTGGGTGTCACCGGGTTTTGCTGGGGCGGACGCCAGGTGTGGCTCTACGCCGCGCACAATCCGGCTGTGAAAGCGGGCGTGGCCTGGTACGGCCGGCTGGTGGGGCAGGTGTCCGATCTCAACCCGAAACACCCCGTGGATATCGCCGGCCAACTGAACGGACCTGTGTTGGGCTTGTACGGTGGTGCCGATACCGGCATTCCCCTTGACACGATCGATAAGATGAAAGCTGCTCTGGCCGCAGGCAATGCCGCTTCCAAAGCGTCGACCTTTGTGGTGTATCCCGAGGCTCCCCATGCTTTCCACGCCGATTACCGGCCCAGCTACCGCAAAGAGGCAGCGGAAGACGGCTGGAAACGCACCGCGGCCTGGTTCAAAGCGAATGGCCTGGGTTGAACCTGCAGCTTCGCCCAATACCTCAGGGCCGCGCGAGCGGCCCATTTTTATGGGTGGGCCCGGGTGGGCGAGAATGCCGGGTACCTATCGGGATTTCTGGGAGTTTTTTTGTTTGACCTGACCTTGATCGCCATACTGATCGGTACCATCGCGGCCGGTGTCGGCAGCGTGTGGCTCGCCGCCGCCCTGAGCCTGGCCATGCTGGGGCGCTTCACCCAACACATGCTGAGCCTGGCGGCGGGCGCCTTGATGGCAACCGCTTTCCTGCATTTGTTGCCCGAGGCCTTCGAGAGCCAGGCGAGCGCACACGAGCTGTTCGCCATGCTGCTGGGCGGGCTGGTGTTCTTTTTTCTGCTCGACAAGGCAGAGTTGTGGCACCACGGTCATGAGCACAGCCAACCACCGCTGCCGCAAGCCGGTGGTGCAACGGACCAGGCGGTGGGGCACGCGCACCATGCGCATCACCACGATCACGGTGGCAAGAGTGGGGGATGGGCGGTGCTGGCGGGTGACAGTGTGCACGCCTTTGGCGACGGTGTGCTGATCGCTTCCGCTTTTCTGGCGGACATGCGCCTGGGCATCGTCACCTCACTCGCGGTGCTGGCCCATGAGGTCCCTCACCACATTGGCGATCTTATTGTGTTGCGGCAAACCTCGGGGACCCAGCGTGCAGCGCTGATCAAGGTGTCGCTCGCTGGCACTGTGACCGCGCTGGGTGGCCTTGCGGGTTACTTTCTGCTCTCTTCGCTGGAGAGCTTCATTCCCTATTTCCTGGTCGCCGCATCGAGCAGTTTTGTGTACGTCGCCCTGGCCGACCTGATTCCACAGCTGCAAAAGCGCTTGAGCCTGCGTGAGACTGTGGCGCAGGTGAGCTGGCTGCTGGCGGGTATTGCGCTGGTCACGCTCATCAGTGGGCTCGCACACGGGCAGTGACGAGCGCGCCCCGGTGTGTGACGGCGGTCACCTTAGTCGACGCTGCTTCCGAAGCCGAACCGGAACGTTGATCCCTGGCCAACCAGGCCTTCGCCCGCCACCATGCCGCCGTGGCGCTCGATGATGCGGCGAACGGTCGCGAGACCGATGCCCGACCCTTCAAACTCGTTGGCCGAATGCAGCCGGTTGAAGGGTTTGAAGAGGCGGTCTGCACGGGCCATATCAAAGCCCGCGCCGTTGTCGCGCACATAAAAGACAGGTTGTTCGGCGCTTGATTGCCCATGCTGTCCCTGCCGTCCGATCTCGATCCGCGGGCTCGCTTGATGACGGCTGTATTTCCAGGCGTTCCCCAGCAGGTTTTCCAGGACGATCCGGCACAGGTGAGGGTCGCAACAGGCCACGAGGTCGGGTTCGATGTGGATGTCCACCTCTCGCCCGGGATCCCTTTGTTGTTCAATGGTGAGCACGTCGAGTGCCATGTGGCTCAGGTTGACCTTGTGGCGGCCCAGCGCGTTCTGGCTGACGCGGGCCAGTGCCAACAGGTCGTTGATCAGATGGCCCATGCGGGCTGCGGCCCCTTTGACGCGGCCGATGACGTCCTGGTCTTCGGCTCGGATACGGTCCGCCATCTGATCTTGCAGCACATGCATGAAGCCGTCGATGGAGCGCAGGGGTGACTTCAGGTCGTGGGACACGGTGTATGAAAAACTGTCCAGTTCGCGGTTGAGGTATTCCAGCTGAGCGGTGCGCTCCGCGACCCTCAGCTCCAGGGTTTCACGCAGCTTCTGTATTTCGCGATCGCGCCGCAAACGGATCAGCTCGGCGTTGCAGCGGCTTGAGAAAATGCGCATCAGCGCCTGCAATTCTTTCGTGTTGGCCCTATGGGAGGACCACAGGGCCTTGAGAATGCCGATCGGCGATCCATCCGCGTCGAACAGGGCCACACCCAGGTAGGTTTTGCAGCCTGCGCCAATGGGAAGCCGGTCGGTGGGAAAACGCTCGTCCAGGCGGTCGGCGTAAAAGCAGTCACCAACATGCCCTACAGCATGCCCGCAGGGTGTGCCTTCGGTCTGGTATTCGATGTTCGGCACCGGGCCGCCATCGAGGTATGCGGCCAGGGCTTGTACCGTGCCAGGCGTGTGAATTTCGCCCACGATCACCAGGTCCGCGCCAAGAGCCTGAGCCATGTGGCGAACCAGTGAGCGGAAGAATGGCAGCCCTGTCTCGCCAGAAACGCCGGTGGCCAGATCGAGTAGCAAAGCCTCGCGCCGCTTTTCTTCGGTCACGCTCATGGTGAAGGTGAGTACCGAGGCTTCTCCCTCGATCTCGATCATTTCTGCCCAGAGCCTCACGTCTGTGGCGAGTCCTTTTTGGTTGCGCATGCGGGTCTCATAGGCATTCAACCGACCTTCGGCGACCAGCGTGGCGATGTAGTGCTTCTGACTCGCCTCGCTGAGCCAGATCGGGGCGCTGGCTGCATGGGTTCCGATGAAGTCTTTGGGTTTGTAGCCGAGCACATGTTCATTGGCGGGGTTGGCCTCGATGAACCGGCCATCCGACAGGCGCGTGATTGTCATGCCCAACGGGTTGAAATTGAAGGCTTTGGAGAACCGCTCCTCGGACTTCTCCAGCGCGTGGCGGGCGCTTTCCTGCTCACTGATGTCTTGTACGATGATGATGGCCAGCCTGTCATCACCCTGGATCACCAGTTCGGCCGACACCTGGGTTTCAAAGCTGGAGCCGTCCTGGCGCAGGGCCGAAGAACGGAAGCTGTCCACCCGCCCCGCTGTTTCAAGTTGGGATTGAAAGCGGGCCTGGTCCGACGCGCTTGCCCACAGTCTTGGGGTTTGGTGCTTGGTCAGATCCTCAGGGCTCAGGTCGAACATGCGCACAAAGGCCTCGTTCACTTCCAGTACTTCCTGCGTCGTGGCGCGCTGCACCAGTGTGGCAGCGGGGTTGTTGCGGAAAAGCGCAATGAACCGGCCCTCACTTGACCTGAGCTGGGCCTCGATGTGTCGTCCTTGGGTCAGTGCTTGCTGCTGGTTGGCGAGCGCGTCGGTCAGCAGCCGGCGTCCGTAGTACACGCAGACCAGCGCGATGATCAGAACGGCACTCTGGGTGATCCAGACGGCCAGTCCCACGTCCAGATTGTTCCGGCGCAGCCAGCCCATGTTTTCAGCCGCATTCAGACCTGCCAGTGAGGTGATACAGATCACCGCAGTCACGATGAGGGGCCTGACATTGAGCAACGTTCCGGCGCAGATGACCGTGGCAATCATCACCAGCACCGCCGCGCTGCGCACTGAACCTTGCATCACGATGGCCAGGATGGAGCTCACCATCATCGCCGTCACGATCAGATTGACCGCCAAAATCTCGCGGCCGCGGTGGAACAGCACATGGGCGGTCCATAGAAGCAGGCAGAGCGCTGAGGTGGTCCACCACAACGGGGTAGATCCTTCCTGGCGGTAGATGGCAAGTGCAACCAGTGGCGTGCAGACGCTCAACGTGAGCAGAAGGGTGCGGACCGCAGTGCGTTGGTAGGGGGCCAACGACTTCGACGGGTCCGGGTCTGGATGTGGCGTTGCGGTAAAACCAGCTTTGGAACCATTCATCAAGAAACGGCCCCGGAAGAGAGAGGCGGTGGCCCGAAGCTGAAAAACACCGTGGCGCCTTGGCCCACAACAGCCTCGGCGTGCAGAGAGCCGTTGTGGCGTTCAATGATGCGCCGCACAGTCGCCAAACCCATGCCGGATCCTTCGAATCCTGCGCTGGGCATGTGCAGGCTCTGAAAGGGCTTGAACAGCTTGTCGGCATGCGCTGTTTCGAAGCCTGCGCCATTGTCCCGGACAAAAAAACCGGGCGCTTGATGGTCTGCGCCTGAAGGAAGGGGGATTCGCCCGACCTCAATCATCGGCGCGGCCTGGTCACGGGTGTACTTGACGGCATTTTCGAGCAAGTTCTTGAGCACGATGCGGGCCAGGCGCGCGTCCGCATGCGCCACAAGGCCCAGCTCAATGCGCGTGCGCAAGTTGGCGCGAGGGTGTTTTTCCAGGCACCGCGTGAGCTCTTCCTGGGCGATCATGCTCAGGTTGAGGCGTTCGTGGTTGATTTGTTGCTGGCTCACATGGGTGAGGGCCAGCAAATCGGCCATCAAAGTGGCCATTCGGTGGGTAGCGCCCAGCACCCGCGCCATGAGGTGGCGCTCTTCATCATCGAGCCGGCCGTCCAGGCGCTCACTCAGCAACTGGGTGAATCCGTCAATGGCACGCAGGGGCGTCTTGAGATCGTGTGATATCGAATAGGCAAACGAATCGAGCTCGGCGTTGAGCTTGTGCAGCTCGATCGTTCTTGAATGAACGCGCTGTTCCAGCGTTTCGTTGAAATTTTGAACTTCCCGGTCGCGCTGAAGCCGCAGGAGTTCGGCGTTGGCCCGGCCCGCGCAAATGGCCATGAGCGCAGTTGCTTCCACAGGGTTGTCCAGCGGCTGATGCCAAAGCGCAACCAGGACCCCCACGGTCTTGCCCGATGGGTCGCGCAAGCTCTGGCCTACGTAGGCCTTGAATTTTCCTTCTACCAGTGCAAGGTCGGAGGGGAAAAGCGCATCGACCTGGTCAGGGTAGACGCACAGGTCGTGCTGACCTGAGGCCAGTTTGCACGGGGTGCCTTCGAGGCTGTAGGTGAAGTTGGGCGCGGGTGCGCCGTCCAGCCAGACGGCCAAGGTGTTGACATCGCAGCTGTTGCTCAGCTCACCCACCGAGACCATGTCTGCCCCCATGGTCTTGGCCATGGTTTGCGCCAGTTCGGCAAAAAACGCGTGCCCTGTATGGCTGGCCATGCCGTGCGCGAGATTGAGCAGTTGCGCCTCCCGCCGTTTTTCTTCGCTGACGTCAACAATGCAGGACAGCATGCAGGGGACATCGTCGATGTCGATCTGTTCGGCCCAGATTTTGGCGTCCAAGGTACTGCCATCGGGGCGAGTCATCGACACTTCCTGTGCGTGCAGGTGCCCTAGGGAGGCCAGGCGTTGAACAAAACCTTCGCGGTCCTCAGGCTTGAACCAGGGGCCGGTCTCGGCCGCAGGGAGGCCTTTGGCATCGGAGCGCTTGGGCGCACCGGCAATCCCCTCGTTGCGGTTCATTTCGATGACGATGTCGTCTTGCAGCCGGGTGATCACCAGATGGAGGGGGCTGAAGTTGAAGGCTTTGGAAAATCGCTCTTCAGATCTGAGGAGGCGTTTCAAGACCTCGTTTTGATCGGTTTCATCGCTCACCGTGGTGATGACCAAATGTTCCTCGTCCTCCAGGCCAATTTCGCTGGATATACGCCCCTCAAAGCGTTCTCCGTCGGCGCGAAGTCCAATGGCTGCTGCGCGATGAATACGCGTTTGTTCACGCAGTTTTTGCACATGTGCCGCGCGCTGGTCGGGCAGGGCCCACAGGCATTCGTCCGTTCGCCCCAGAATCTGTTCGCGTGTGTAGCCATAGCAGGCTTCAAAGGCGGGATTGACATCCAGGATTTCACCCGTGGTGGCAGCCTGCGCAATCATGGGGCTCGGCGCGAAACGGAAAATTCGGGCCGAACGATCCAAGGCCCGGTCGCGCTCCTGCTCGATCGCCTTGCGCGTTTCCAGCTCCTCCAGCCGATGCTGCCAGGCCGTATCAGAGCGCCGCCGCGAAAAATACACCAGAGCGGCCACCACCAGAAGGCAGGTGCTTTGAGTCGCCCAGACCTTCAGGCCCACTTGCATGTTGGGCGTCGGCAACCATCCCTGCAGTTCTGCCCACGCCAGAACGCCCAGCGACACCACACTGATTGCGATCGATACCAAAAGGGCTCTAAACCCCAGCAGGCTCCCAAAGCCCGCGACAGCCGCGACAAAAATGAAAGCGGCCACACTTCGAACGGAGCCAAAGCTGTAAATGCCGAAAATGGCCGCCCCCATCGCACCAAACCCCAGGATGTGCGCTGTGTAGAGCGGGCGACCGATGTGGATCAGAAACACCACCAGAAAACTGACGGCGGCAATCAGCAGGGCAGACCAGACATCCATGCTGCTGGGCGCATCCAGGTACATGATGATCGAGAGCGCAGCCGAAATGATCCCGACGAAAATGGCCAGCTTTCGGAGGGTTTCTGTCCTAAACGCAAGGTCGCCGTCGTTTTTGGCCAATGGTCGACCGGACAAGCTCATGTGGGGCACCGCAATTTTGACGGTGATGGTGATGTCATGGGTGTTGGGTGGAGGTGTAAGACGGGGAACTCGATCTGTTTATCGAACGGTTTTTCGAAATCTTGATGCCCTGACCGCTGGAAGGGGCCGGTAAATCGGATCCAACGTGCAATAAATCAACTTCTCGCAACCGGCAATCCCGGTGTGTTGCTCCATTCGCTCCAACTGCCGGGAAACAGCGCTGCGCGCCCCAGTCCGGCCAGTTCCATGGCCAGGATGTTGGGCGTTGCGGTCACACCGCTGCCGCAATGGTGCACCACACAGGCGGGGTCTCTGCCGGCCAGCAAACGGTCAAATTCCCTGCGCAGTTGCGCTGCCGGCTTGAAGCGGCCGTCGGGCGAGAAATTCTCGGTGAAAGGGCGATTGATGGCACCAGGGATGTGGCCGGCAACAGGGTCCAGAGGCTCCACTTCGCCTCGAAACCGGGGCGCGGCGCGGGCATCGATCACAGTCTGTGAAGGTGAGCCAAGCTGATTGGCCATGCTGCTGGCTTGCACCGTGGTGGCCAGTGATGGACCGGTTGTAAAGGGGCGATCCGGAAAGCTTGCAGGTGGCAAAGGCTCACCAGACTCAACTGAATACCCGGCTGCGTGCCAGGCGCCAAAGCCGCCGTCCAGAACCGCGACCGCTTCGTGACCACACCATTTGAGCATCCACCAGAGCCTGCCGCAGTAGTGGGCGCCTTGTCGGTCGTACACGACCACTTGCTGATCCTGCGCCAGACCGACGCTGGCCAGCCATGCTACAAACGCCTCGCGCTCAGGCAGCGGGTGTCGGCCAGCGCTTGCTCCATTGGGGTGGGCTTTATTGCTCAAATGCCGATCGAGGTGGGCGTAGACCGCGCCAGGGATGTGCGCTTGGTGGTACTGGGCTGCGCCCGCTTCGGTGTTGGCGAGATCGAAGCTGCAATCAAAGACCAAGGGTCGGTCAACGCCGCTTCGTTTGATGGCTTCGTGGAGGGTTTCCGCTGTGATCAATGTGGAATGCATGGCGCATTCTGCGGCATCGCATCGCGTGTGCCAATGGCTGGAAACATGGGTGTTGTGCGATGTGCACCAAGAGGTTGGCGATGCACTTCACACCCGGTCTTTCAGATGAAAACGAGTTTCATTTAAACGGGGGGGTAGGGTGTCTTGCCTGTGATGAAATCATTGCCCGCTCGACCCTTTGCCTTTGCCGAGGGCGCCCATGGCGGAGGCGCTGGGCCCCGGTTCCCGTGGCGTCAGTGCTCTTCGGCGGGGGCGTTCGGCACCCTGCGCTCACGCAACACCGTGGCTGTGATGCCGCTGACGATGATGAGCCCCATGCCAGCCCAGCCAATCAAGGGCAGACGGTCTCCAAACAAGGTCAGACTGTAAATGCCGGCAAAGACGATGCCGGAGTACTGCAAGTTGGCCACGACGAGGGTGTGGCCGCTGGCATAGGCGCGGGTCATGCACAGCTGTCCGAGCACCGCCAACATGCCAATCGGAAACAGCCACAGCGCGCTGGGCCAGGTCCAGACGTGCACGCCCATCACGCCCATGCCGAGTGCCCCCACCAAAACTGCGCCGCATGAAAAATAGAACACGGTGCGGCTCTCTGGCTCGCCGGCCTTCGACAGTGCGGCGACCTGCAGGTAGGCGAACGCCGAAAAAATACCGGAAATCAGGCCCAACAGCGCTCCACCCATCTGGTTCTGGGTGAAGCTGGGTTGCAGCATCATGGCCACACCGACGAACCCACTGATCACGGCGATGAACAGCGGTGCTTGCTGGCGAATGGGTGTCTGCCGGTTCTGAAGCAACACCGCTCCACCCAGCAAAAAAGCGGCAATCCATACGCTGCTCATGTAGTTCAGCGTCATGGCTGTGGCCAATGGCAGTTGCCCAATGGAGTAGAACCAGCTGGACAGTGCGGTGACGCCCACCACGCTGCGCCACAGGTGCATCATGGGTACCTGGGTTTTCAGCGACACGCCACGGGCCCGGGTCAGCCCGATCAGGAAGATCACGCCCACCAACCCGCGGTAGAAAACAATCTCAAAACTGTTGAAATCGTCGGATGCGTACTTGATGCACACACCCATTGTGGCGAACAAAAAGGCGCCGAGCACCATCCACAAGGCTTGCATATTGGTCAGGGCTTCCGTGAAGTATTGCGGGTTGGGCAAAGCCGGGGCCGTTCCGGACCGCGTGCCTGGAACCCGGAACGCCGTCGATCCGGCCAGCCGGTTGACCAGCGTTGCCCCTTGGGGGGGAGTGACGCCGCAAGGCGGCGCAGGGGGATTCTAGGGTTGCGCAGGGGGGAACTTGGCTCTGTACCACTCGTGGAAATGCCGCATGCCATCTTCCATGGGGCTTTGGTACGGGCCTGCTTCGTTGTCGCCGCGGGCCATCAAGGCTTTGCGGCCCGCGTCCATGCGCTCGGCAATCTCGTCGTCTTCGATGCAGGTTTCCATATAAGCCGCGCGTTGGGCCTCGACAAACTCGCGCTCGAAGGCCGCAATTTCTTCGGGGTAGTAGAACTCCACCATGTTCAGCGTCTCGGTCGGACTGACCGGGTGCAGGGTTGAGACCGTCAGCACGTGGGGGTACCACTCCACCATGATGTGGGGGTAGTAGGTCAGCCAGATGGCGCCGTGCTCTGGTGCTTCACCGTTGCGGAAGGCCATGAGCGCCTTGTGCCAGCGCTCATAAGTGGGGCTGCCCGCCTTGCCCTGAAGGTTTTGGGCCCCCACGGTCTGAACCGAATACTCGGGCTTGAATTCCCAGCGCAGATCTTCGCAGCTGACAAAGTTGCCCAAGCCCGGGTGAAAGGGGCCCACGTGGTAATCCTCAAGGTAGACCTCGATGAAGGTCTTCCAGTTGTAGTTGCAGCGGTGCAGCTCCACATGGTCAAGCACCATGCCATCAAAATTCAACTGGCTGCGTGGGCCCATGTTGGCCAGGTCGGTGGCGATGTCGCGGCCGTTGTCTTCAAACAGCAGACCATTCCACTCCCGCAGCGGGTAGTTGTTGAGATCCAGACAAGGATCGTGTGAAAAGTGCGGTGCCCCCAGCAAGCCGCCGGCTTTGCTGCCCGTGCCTTGGCCTCCACTGTAGGTCCAGCGGTGGATCGGGCACACGATATTGCCCCCCGCGCTGCCAGGCTGGGTCGCGCCCAGATTGCCACGCCCCTTGAGCATGATGGCCTGGCGGTGACGGCACACGTTGGACACGAGTTCGATGCCCTGACCCGTGTGCACGAGCGCGCGGCCACCAGCCTCTTGCGGCAAGGCGTGGTAATCACCGGGCTGGGGTACAGCAAGCTGGTGCCCCACATAACGGGGCCCTTGCTGGAAGATGGTTTCCATTTCGCGCTGGAACAGCGCGTCGTCAAAATAGCTGGAAACCGGGAGTGGGCTTCTGGCCTGCTGAAATTGAAGACTTAAATCAGACATGGGGGTCCTGACCTGAAGGCTCCCCCTATGAAGGGGCAGGGTAAGCGCTGGTCGAAAAATCAATTCGCGCGGGATGGGTGGAGTGGTGCGTCCCTCCGGATCAGCGAGACCCGACAGTGGAGAAAAAAAGAGGGCCGATTGTACCCTTTTTGACCTTGTCCTGCATCGGGGAAATGCTGTAGCAGGCCTCGGTTTTTTGGCTGGAGCGGCACGGGTTGAGGTGTTCGTTGAAGCAGAGATCGAGGTTGGCCCGGGGTGGATCTGTGTTTTCAATCCAGATCAACGCGAACGTCGGAAGTCGATGTGCAGGGTCTTTGAGCCGGGTTTGAAGGGCGCGTTGGTGCACCGGCTTTGGTTTGGGGTGTCGCGCGGATAAAATGGGTGGTTTTGGGGCGTTGGCCTGCGAATGCCGCAGATGCTCGCGTCCTGCTCCATAGACTTCGGAAGAAGCCCTTTCTTGAGCCTCATCCGTTCCAACGCCTGCATGACCGCATCGACCCCGTCCAAAACGACCCGAACCAGCCGCGCTTCAACCGCTGCGGACACGCCCGCCAGCTACGAGGCCGCTTTGGCCGAGCTGGAACAGTTGGTGGGTCAACTCGATGCCGGGCAACTGCCTTTGGACCAATTGCTGACCCATTACCAGCGAGGCGCTTTGCTTTTGTCATTTTGCCGCGCCCGTCTGGCCGCGGTCGAGCAGCAGATCCAGCAGCTTGACAATGGTGAACTCAAGCCCTGGGAGGGTGCATGAGCGCTGTTTTTTCCAGTTGGCGCACAGAGCAGCAAAACCGTGTTGAGCGTGCGCTCGGCGAGTGGGTTTCGGCAGACGCTCCCGCCCGCCTGGGCGAGGCCATGCGGTACGCCGTGCTGGATGGCGGCAAGCGCCTGCGCCCCCTGTTGGTGCTGGCCGCTGCGGAAGCAGTGAGTGGAGATGCGGACATGTCGCTTCGCGCGGCTTGTGCGGTGGAGTTGATACACGCTTACTCATTGGTCCACGACGACATGCCCTGCATGGACAACGACGTGCTTCGCCGCGGCAAGCCGACGGTGCATGTGCAGTTTGGTGAAGCACAGGCGTTGCTCGCGGGTGATGCGTTGCAGGCGCTGGCGTTTGAGTTGCTGGTGCCGGATGAACCGGGGACCGATGCGCTTCTGGCGTCCCGTTTGTGCCGGCTGCTGGCGCGCGCGGCCGGCGCCGCCGGGATGGCAGGGGGGCAGGCGATTGATCTGGCCAGTGTCGGCTCGCGCCTGGACCAGCCTTCGCTGGAAACCATGCACCGCTTCAAGACGGGTGCGTTGTTGCAAGCCAGCGTGGTGATGGGCGCTGCCACGGGCCAAACGTCGCCAGCGGTGATGCAACACCTGGTCGCCTATGGCGATGCGCTGGGGCTGGCCTTTCAGGTGGTTGACGATATCCTGGACGTGACCACCGACTCCGCAACGCTGGGAAAGACGGCAGGCAAAGACGCTGCCAGTGACAAGCCCACCTTTGTTTCCTTGATGGGTCTGACCGGTGCACAGGCTTGTGCCGACCAATTGCTGGACCGGGCGCACGATGCTTTAAGGCTGACGGCGTTGACCCACACCGATCATTTGCACGGCTTGGCCAACTGGGTTGGTCAGCGCAGCAGCTGACCCACCAGGACGCCGATGCCAATGCCGCAACACGAGACTGCCATGAGTTCCCTCCTCACTTCGATCCATTCGCCAGCCGACTTGCGCCGCCTTTCGCGCGCGCAATTGCACCCGCTGGCGGACGAGTTGCGTGCCTTTGTGCTGGACAGTGTTTCGCGCACCGGCGGCCACCTCAGCTCCAATCTCGGAACCGTTGAGCTCACCGTGGCGCTGCACTACGTGTTCAACACACCCGAAGATCGCCTGGTGTGGGATGTGGGCCACCAGACTTACCCACACAAAATCCTGACCGGGCGCCGTGAGGGCATGGGCAGTCTGCGCCAATTTGGCGGTATCAGCGGATTCCCCCGGCGAAACGAAAGCGAATACGACACCTTTGGCACTGCGCATTCGTCGACAAGTATTTCCGCTGCGCTGGGCATGGCCCTGGCGGCGAAAATCCAGGGCAATGGGCGCCGTTCCGTTGCCATCATCGGCGATGGCGCCATGACCGCTGGCATGGCCTTCGAGGCCCTTAACAATGCAGGTATTGCCGATGGCCGGCTGCTGGTGGTACTCAACGACAACGACATGTCGATCTCGCCGCCTGTGGGCGCGCTCAACCGCTACCTGGCCCAGCTCATGAGTGGGCAGTTTTATTCCGCAGCCAAGAATGTGGGCAAGCAGGTGCTCAAAGGCGCGCCGCCGCTGTTCGAACTGGCCAAACGGCTTGAAGAGCATGCCAAAGGCATGGTCGTGCCCGCCACACTGTTCGAGAAGTTCGGATTCAACTACATCGGGCCCATTGACGGCCACGACCTCGATTCCCTGATCCCCACACTGGAGAACATTCGCCACTTGCTGGACACCGACAGTGGTCCGCAGTTCCTCCATGTGGTGACGAAAAAGGGCCAAGGCTACAAGCTGGCTGAGGCCGATCCAGTGGCCTATCACGGGCCCGGAAAATTCGATCCTGCAGTGGGGCTGACCAAACCCGCAACGCCTGCCAAGACCACCTTCACACAAGTGTTCGGTCAATGGCTTTGTGACATGGCCGCCGCCGACGACCGCCTCGTTGGCATCACGCCAGCGATGCGTGAAGGCTCGGGCATGGTGGCTTTCGAGCGCCAGTTTCCGGCGCGGTATTTTGATGTCGGTATTGCCGAGCAGCACGCAGTCACCTTCGCCGCTGGCATGGCCTGTGAGGGCCTGAAGCCTGTGGTCGCGATCTATTCCACGTTCTTGCAGCGGGCCTACGATCAGTTGATTCATGACGTCGCTTTGCAAAACCTGCCCGTGGTGTTTGCGCTGGACCGGGCCGGGCTGGTGGGCGCCGATGGCGCTACCCATGCCGGCGCTTACGACATCGCCTTTCTGCGCTGCATCCCCAATATGTCGGTGGCCTGCCCGTCCGACGAAGCGGAGTGCCGTCAGCTGTTGTCAACCGCCTTTGCCCAGAATCATCCGGTCGCAGTGCGCTATCCACGGGGTGCGGGGGTTGGCGCTGCCGTCCCTGCGGGCCTGGAAGGTTTGCCGTTTGGCAAAGCGCAGGTCCGTCGCCGCGGAAGCGAGGTGGCGATTCTGGCCTTTGGAAGCTTGTTGCACCCGGCGTTGCAGGCTGCAGAGCGCCTGAATACCACGGTGGCCGACATGCGCTGGGTCAAACCACTGGATCTGGATGTGTTGCGTGAGCTGGCCCAATCTCACAGCGCGCTGGTGACGGTGGAGGAGGGTTGCACCATGGGCGGTGCGGGCAGCGCTGTGCTGGAAGCCTTGCAGGCCGAAGGCTTCAATCTGCCGGTATTGGTCCTGGGCCTGTCCGATACGTTCATTGAGCATGGCGATCATGCCAAGCTGCTGGCCAACGAAGGCTTGGATGCGGTGGGTATCGAAGCATCGATCCGCGCCCGTTTCGGGTCGCTTGTTCGGGGTCCTGTACCGCTCAAAGTGGTGGGCTGAACGCAAAACGCCTGGTGATCAAGGCACCGCCTGTTGAATAATTTTCAACAGGCTTGTGAGCGGGGGTCATTCCGCAGGGGGATAGTGGCCTTTCATAGCAAATAATGCACGCCTGTCGCCATGTTCCCGAGGGAAAACCCGCGCGGAGTCTGAATTTTGGCCCTCTACAATCTGATGGCCCTTCGGCATTTCATTTGCTCCCGACCATGATCTGGTTGGAGCAGATTCAAAAATCAATGAATGGAGAAGAAACTATGGATCGTCGTTCCGTTATCAAGCATGCAGGCATTGCCGGCGTGCTCGCAGCAGGCGTTGCGCCCGCTGCGCACGCCCAAGCCGCTCTGCGCTGGCGCCTTGCTTCCAGCTTCCCCAAGGCGCTGGACACCATCTTCGGCGCAGCAGAAGTCTTTGCCGAAAAAGTCAACACGATGACCGCTGGCAAGTTCACTATTTCGGTGCATGCCGGTGGTGAACTGATGCCCGCATTCGGCGTGGTGGACGGCGTCCAGCAGGGCACCGTGGAAATGGCACACACCGCTCCCTACTACTTCTTCGGCAAGAACGAAGCGTTTGCCCTGGACTGCGCTATTCCATTTGGTCTCAACAGCCGCCAGCTGACCGCCTGGATGTACGACGGCAACGGCATGAAGCTGATGCGTGAGTTCTACGACCAGTACAACATCGTGAACTTCCCTGGTGGCAACACAGGCGCCCAGATGGGTGGCTGGTACCGCAAGGAAATCAAGAGCGCAGAAGACATCAAGGGTCTGAAGATGCGCATCGGCGGTTTCGCCGGCAAGGTGCTGACCAAGATGGGTGGCGTGCCCCAAAACATCCCCGGTGGCGAAATCTACCAGGCGCTGGAAAAAGGCACCATCGACGCAACCGAGTGGGTCGGTCCTTACGACGATGAAAAACTGGGCTTCCAAAAGGTTGCCAAGCATTATTACTACCCAGGCTGGTGGGAAGGCGGCGCTCAGCTCGACTTCTTCATCAACAAGGCGGCTTTCAACGCGTTGCCCAAGGAGTACCAGGCCATCGTCGAGGCGGCTGCTTCCCATGCACACGTCGAAATGCAAGCCCGTTACGACGCGCGCAATCCGGCCGCCCTCAAGCGTCTGGTGGCTGGCGGCGCCAAGCTGGCTGCATTTCCCAAGTCGGTCATGGACGCTGCGTACAAGAACTCGATGGAGCTGTACACCGAGTTGAACGACACCAACCCCGCTTGGAAAAAAATCTACGCGGATTATTCGACTTTCCGCAAGGATCAAAACCTGTGGTTCCGATTCACCGAAGCCACGTTTGACCGTTACATGCAATCGGCCAAGCTGTAATCTCGGCACAGCGCTGAAAAAAAACCCCGCAGTCGCGGGGTTTTTTGCGCAAGTTCTTGTCAGAATCTCTCAGTCTGTAAATCCTGTTTACAGCTCTCTGAACAGCGGGTCATCTGGTTTCAAAAGACCGAACGCCTGCCCTTTGTACCCGCACAACCGGGGAATTTTCATGCAGCTATTGCTTCGCTTATCCCGTCTGATTGACGCTATCAGCACCCTGGTCGGCAAAACGGCCATGTGGCTCATTTTGGCGGCCACGCTCATCAGCGCCGGCAACGCCATCATCCGCAAGGTATTTGGCACCAGCTCCAACGCCTGGCTGGAAATCCAGTGGTACCTGTTCGCCGCCGTGTTCATGCTGGGTGCGGGATACGGCTTCTTGCGCAATGCCCATGTGCGCATTGACTTTCTCTCCAACATGTTCAGCGACCGTGGCCGCAACTGGGTCGACGTGGGCGGCATCATTCTGTTTCTCTTCCCACTTTGTTACATCATGGTGAGCTTGGGTTGGCCTTTGCTGGATCAGGCTTACACATCGGGCGAAATGTCGTCCAACGCAGGCGGTTTGATCCGTTGGCCCATGTATGCCATGGTTCCGGCGGGTTTTGCCCTCTTGTTTATGCAAGGCATCTCCGAATTGATCAAGCGCATTGCCTTCCTCACGGGCAATGGACCCGACGTGTTGAGTCACACAGGCCCCAGCGAAACCGAATTGCTGGCTGAAGAAATCGCCGCCCAGGAAAAAGCCCGTCAAGCGGGAGCTTCGTCATGATCGAACTGTTGACCAACAATTTTGTGCCGGTGATGTTCATCGGCTTGCTCGTGTTTTTGCTGGCCGGATTCCCGGTCGCTTTCTCGCTTGCTGCCACCGGGCTGTTTTTCGGCTTGGTGGGCATGCAGCTGGACTTGTTTCCACCCAACCTGTTCCAGGCGCTGCCCCTGCGTGTGTTCGGCATCATGCAGAACGAAACACTGCTGGCAATTCCATTCTTCACGCTCATGGGCATCATCCTGGAGCGCAGCCGAATGGCGGAAGACCTGCTGGAAACGGTGGGTCAGGTGTTCGGCCCGCTGCGGGGTGGTGTGGGTGTTGCCGTCATCCTGGTGGGGGCCTTGCTGGCCGCCACCACCGGCGTGGTCGCGGCATCCGTGATCTCCATGGGCTTGATTGCCATGCCCATCATGCTGCGCTATGGCTACAACCGCACGATCGCCACCGGCACCATCACCGCCTCCGGAACGCTGGCGCAAGCCTTGCCGCCCTCGCTGGTGTTGATCGTTCTGGCCGACCAGCTGGGTCGCTCGGTGGGTGACATGTACGCCGGTGCCCTGTTGCCTGGGCTGATGCTGGTGAGCTTGTACCTCCTGTTCATTTTGGTGGTGGCGTTTGTACGGCCCAAATGGGTGCCTGCGCTGCCGCTGGAGGCACGCATTTACTCCGAGCCCAGTGGGGCCAGCGGTCATTTGTCGTTGCTGGCCCTGTTCGCGTTGTGTACCGCTGCCGGGTTTGGCTGGTCACAAATTCACGACTCCGTGATGGGCCCCTGGCTGGGCCGAGAAGACCCGGCGGCTCGCGACGAAGTGTTCATTTTGTCGACCACGGTGGGTTCCTTTCTGGCGCTGGGTCTGGCCATGGTCAACAAGCTGTTTGGCATTGGCCTCCTGTCGCGCCTGACGGAGCGTGTCACCTTCGTGTTGATCCCGCCGCTCGTGTTGATCTTCCTGGTGCTGGGTACGATTTTCCTGGGCATTGCAACGCCAACCGAAGGCGGTGCCATGGGGGCTTTGGGTGCGCTGCTGATGGCCGCTGGTCGCCGCACGCTCTCGTTCGACTTGCTCAAGCAGGCCCTGGAAAACACCACCAAGCTGGCGATCTTCGTGATGTTCATCCTGATCGGCTCGACCGTGTTCAGCTTCACCTTCAACGCGGCCGATGGTCACGTCTGGGTGGAGCACCTGTTTGACAAGTTGCCGGGTGGTCAGCTGGGGTTCCTGCTGGTGGTCAACGCTTTGGTGTTTGTCTTGGGCATGTTCATCGATTTCTTTGAAATCGCGTTCATCGTGGTGCCCATGCTGGTGCCAGTGGCCACCAAGCTCGACATCAACCTGATCTGGTTCGGCATCATCCTGGCGATGAACCTGCAGACCTCGTTCCTGACGCCGCCGTTTGGCTTTGCGCTGTTCTATTTGCGCAGCGTGGCAGCACGCAGCGACTACGACGACGTGGTCACGGGCGAACGCATCAAGGCGGTGACGACGGCACAGATCTACAAGGGGTCGATCGCCTTCATCTTTCTGCAGGTGATCATGGTGGCCGTCATCGTGTTCAATCCCGGTATCGTCACAGGCAACCTGGACAAAGCCGTGGTGGTCGACGAAAACGCCATCGACAACATGCTGGAAAACATGCCGGGCCAGGACTACTCCATGCCCAAGGCTGGCGCCTTCGTGGTTCCTCCGCCGCGGCCGTCCCAGATGGAAGTCCCGGGTATGCCGGAAGCGGCGCCTGCTGAAGAAGAGGATCCAGCCAAGGCGCTGGAAGACCTCTTCAAGAAGACCGAGTAAAGGGGCAGGACGGCATGCGCGTGAATGTCAAAGTGCTGGATGACCGCATGGCGGATCAGTTGCCCGCCTATGCCACCTCAGGCAGCGCAGGCCTGGATTTGCGCGCCTGTCTGGACGGGCCGCTGACCCTGGCGGCCAACGCCTGGCAATTGATTCCCACGGGCCTGGCCATTCACCTGGCCGACCCGGGGTATGCGGCCATGATCCTGCCGCGGTCGGGCCTGGGGCACAAACACGGCATCGTGCTGGGCAATCTGGTCGGTCTGATCGACAGCGACTACCAGGGGCAGCTCATGGTGAGTGCGTGGAATCGCAGCGATGTGGCGTTCACCATTGAGCCGATGGAGCGCATTGCCCAGATGGTCATCGTGCCTGTGGTTCAAGCGCAGTTGCATGTCGTGCATGAGTTCACCGAGGCCAGTGAGCGCGGTGCTGGTGGATACGGTTCGACCGGCCGAGGCTGACCCGAAGCAATCATGTAAACCGCCCTTTCAGGCGAAAGAAAACCCTGCACAGCGATTGCTGTGCAGGGTTTTTTGCTGGCGGCCAAAGGGGCCTGTGGCGCGTCAAACCTTGACGGTGGACATGTAGCTGTTGAAAGCGTTTTCCGAGAAACGGGACCACAGCAGCTGGTCGCGCTGGAAGGCTCGCATGTCCTGGTGGATCTTCTTGAAGGTGGCCGACTTGGCCTCATGCTCGGCAAACACTTCCATGGAGGCCTTGAAACCGGCATCCAGAATGGGCTTGGGGAAGGCCTTGAGCTTGGTGCGGGCAGCCACCAGGCGCTTCAGTGCACCAGGGTTCATGGCATCGTATTTGGCCGTCATGTCGCGCGCAGCAACATCGGTGGCCGCATCCACAATGGCTTTGAACTCCGGGCTCAATGCCCCGTAGGCTTTGGTGTTGATGAAGAACTCCAGTTCGGCACCACCTTCCCACCAGCCGGGGTAGTAGTAGTAGGGGGCAACTTTGTTGAAGCCCAGCTTTTCATCGTCGTAAGGGCCCACGAATTCGGTGGCATCCAGCGTGCCCTTTTCCAGCGACTGGTACACCTCGCCCGCCGGAATGTTCTGCGAAATCACCCCCAGTTTGGCCATGGCCTCGCCAAACAGACCGCCACCCATGCGCATCTTCAGGCCCTTCAGGTCGGAGACCGTCTTGATCTCCTTGCGGTACCAGCCACCCATCTGGGTGCCGGTGTTGCCCGCACTGCGGCTCTTCATGTTGAACTGGGCATAGAAGTCGTCCAGGAGCTTGCGGCCATTGCCATGCTCCATCCAGGCGTCCATCTGCCGGGCCGTCAAACCAAACGGTACCGCGCAGCCAAAGGCAAACACGGGGTCTTTGCCCGTGAAGTAATAGGGAGCGGTCTGGGCCATTTCGACCGTGCCTTGCTGTACGCCATCGACCACGCCAAAAGCGGGCATCAGCTCACCCGCCGCATGCACCGTCACTTCGAACTTGCCGCCCGACAGGGCTTTGACGGTCTTGGCGAAGGTTTCGCCGCTGCCAAAAATGGTGTCCAGGGACTTGGGAAAGCTTGACGCCATGCGCCAGCGGACGGCCGCCTGAGCGTGCACGGCCGGTGCAACACCAGCAACCAATACGCCAGCCAACCCGGCGTTTTTGATGAGAGAACGGCGATCCATTGGGGCTCCTGTAGAAATGGGAATCAAAAAAGGGTGGAGACACAGGCGATTGTCCCCAGGCAGGGAACTGCCCACAGTGTCAGAAGACGGTTGTGTGGAAGCGCTGCGCGCTTCCGAAAAGAGAGCAATCGTAGGCGATTGTCTGCTCTGTGCGGGTGGTTGCCCCCCACACCTTGTCAAGCGGGTGACTGAGCGAAGCTCTTGAAAGGCAGGCGTCAGGCGTCAGACGCCAAGCACCTGCAGCAAGCCGGACTCAGTGCAGGGTGGGGGGCTGGTTGGCCTGCGCATCGGGCTGACTGGCGTCGCCTGGGCCGACCTGCATGTTGAAGAAGCCCGTGCCCAACGAGCCTTGACCAACTTCGTCGAGTTCGGCCTCACGCACGTTGTGAACTTCCAGGTGGATGCGCAAGGCGATTCCTGCCAGGGGGTGGTTGGCGTCCATGACCACGTGATCCGGGTAGATGTCGCTGACGAAGTACAAGCGGTCTTTGGGCGCTGCAGGGTTGCACCCTTCGGGCAAGCCTTCAAACCCCATGCCTTCGTCCAGCTTTTCCGGAAACAGGTGCCTCGGTTCGAGGAACAGCAGCCGGTCGTCGTAGTCGCCAAAGGCATCCACGGGTTCGAGCTGCAAATCCACTTTTTCGCCAGGCTCGTGACCTTGCAACGTTTCTTCGATCTTGGCGAGCAGGTCTTTGCCCCCGACCAGGAACTCAACAGGTTCGTCCAGGGTGTCCAGTTCTTCACCCAAGGTGTCTTTTAGGGTCCAGGTGAGCGAGACCACGCATTGTTTGGTGATTTTCATCCGACAATTGTCCCATGACAACAGCCCACAACGCTCACCCCTTTGCTTCTGAATCCCTGCCAGTTGATCCGAACCCGCTGGCGCCTCGAGCCATGCTGGGCGGCTTGTCGCCGGAGCAATTCATGCGGCGCCACTGGCAGAAAAAGCCATTGTTGATCCGCAATGCCTTTCCTGGGTTCAAACCACTGCTGGATCGGCCCACGCTGTTTGCCATGGCTGCCGATGAAGCGGTGGAGTCGCGCCTGATTGTGCACAAGGCGGTCGGGTGGACGCTCAAGCAAGGTCCCCTGGCGCGCAATGCATTGCCGCCACTGAAGCAAAAATGCTGGACGCTGCTGGTGCAGGGCGTGGACTTGCACCTGGACACGGCGCACGACTTGCTGCAGCGCTTCCGGTTTGTGCCCGATGCGCGACTGGATGACCTCATGATTTCCTGGGCCAGTGACGGCGGAGGCGTTGGGCCCCATTTCGACAGCTACGATGTGTTCTTGCTGCAGGCCAGCGGGCAACGGCGCTGGCGCATCGGGCGGCAAAAGGACCTGTCCCTGGTGCCCGATGTGCCGCTCAAGATCCTGAGCAACTTCGAGCCCGAGGAGGAGCACCTGCTGAATCCAGGTGACATGCTCTACCTGCCGCCCCGTTGGGCGCATGACGGCGTGGCAGAAGGCGACGACTGCATGACGTACTCCGTGGGCTTTCGAGTGCCTCAACGTGCTGGCCTGGCCGGTGAATTGCTGCTTCGCATGGCCGATGAATTCGAGGACAACACCTTGTACCGGGATCCGGCGCAGCCCGCCACGGCAAACCCCGCGGCCATGCCCGCGGCGCTGGAAGCTTTTGCAGCAGACGGCCTCGCGCGTTTGCTGCGCGAGCGGCGGTCGCTGGCTTGCGCGTTGGGAGAGGTGATGACCGAGCCCAAGCCCAAGGTCTGGTTTGACGAGCCTTCCCAAGGCTGGTGCATGGGTCCGTTGAAGCTGGACCGGAAGACGCGCATGATGTATGACGATCACCATGTGTTCATCAATGGCGAGAGCTACAAGGCTGCCGGTGCCGACGCCCGATTGATGCGACAACTGGCCGATCGGCGCGAGCTGGATGCCCGTTTGGTGGGCCGTGCCAGCGAGGGCGCACAAGGCTTGTTGCAGGACTGGTTTGAATCGGGGTGGCTGCACTGCGTGGCAGCCGTTTGACCGATAGAGCTATTGCTTTCAGAAAGGAGCTTCCATGACGTCCCCCGCTGATGTTGCACCCGCGTCCTTGCCAGAAGGGCGCATGGAAGGGCGCGAGGCTTTTGTCGATCTGATCCGCAGCGCGCTGGCGTGTGCTGCCCGGGAAGGCTGGACGCCCTTGGTGCTGAGCGATGCAGATTTCGCTGATTGGCCCCTGGGCGAACGGGCGGTCCTGGAAAGTCTCAATGCCTGGGCCACGAGTGGGCGGCAGCTGCATTTTCTGGCGAAAGATTTCAACGTGATGCGCGACCGCCACCCCAGGCTGGTGCAGTGGCGCACGACCTGGTCCCATCTGGTCGATGCGCGTGTGTGTTCGGGAGCTGCTGGCGAGGGCCTGCCGAGTGCACTCTGGACACCTCGCTGGACGATGGAGCGGCTGGATACCAACCATTGCACTCTGGTGGCCAGTACCCAGACCACGAGCCGGGTGGCCTTGCGCGAGCGCCTTGATGCGTGCTGGCACCGCGGCTCACCGGGATTTCCGGCGAGCGTGCTGGGATTGTGAACTTTTCTAGTTTGGTTGGTTTTTTACAACAGCATTCTGTGTCCAAAAGAAAAATGCATCGAGGGTAAATACGGATGTGCCTTCCCCGGATATGATTCGAATCTAGTCTTAAGGCCGGTTCATCAAACGGCTGTCTGACTGGGTCGATCTAGCCTGAATCAACGGTTCGGGTTTTTTTTTGGTTGACCCAAGAATTTTTGTTGTTTGTTCATCCTCATCCTTAGGAACCTTGTCATGAAAAAATCTCTGTTGCTCGCTACCTTGTTGGCCGCCATTGCCCTGACCGCTTGCGGTAAAAAAGAAGAAGCCGCTGTTGAAGCGCCAGCTGCTGCCGTGATGGACGCCGCCAAAGAAGGCGCTGCCGCCACGATGGAAGCCGCCAAAGAAGGCGCTGCTGCCACTGCTGATGCCGCTTCTGCTGCAGCTGACGCCACCAAGGATGCCGCTTCTGCCGCAGCTGACGCTACCAAGGATGCCGCTTCTGCTGCAGCTGACGCTACCAAGGATGCCGCTACAACTGCAGCCGATGCTGCCAAAGAAGCTGCCGACAAGGCCGCTGCAGCCGCCAAAGACGCTGTCAAGCCTGCACAGTGATCTGAGCGGAACGCCTGACCTGTACAGGTCAGGCAAAACCCTCATAAAAAAACCGCCTCCTGGGCGGTTTTTTTATGGGTTGTCGCCACGGCGTGTGGCCAGGGCTGGCAATTTGCCTGCCCTCCAGACCACGGTCACTTCAGATCGTCGACCAGAATCTGCACGATGCGTTGGGCATCGGTGAGGGGTCCAGGCTGGCCTTGCGCGTCGAGCACGGTGACCGTGCTGAGCGTGCCGGCGGTGCTGACCTTGATCTGGTACTTGGCTGGCGTTGCCTCGGGCTTCTTGCTGCCAAACAGGCGCCCGAAGAAGCCGGGCTTCTTTGCGTCCGCGGCAGCGGTTGGCACGTAGCGCACGAAATAGGTCCCTTGCGCCCGGTCACGGTCTTCCACCGTGAAGCCTGTGCGGTCCAGGGCCAGGCCCACGCGGCGCCAGGCGCGGTCAAAGTCTTCGTCCATCTGGACGGCAGGGCGCTCCGACACAGTTACGACGCGGGCGGCGGACTGGCTCGGCGCAGCAGCCGTGACAGCCTTCGCCTGGGCTTCACTCACCCCCAGTTTGACCATCATGCGGCGCAAAAATTCAGTCTCGAGCTCGGGATCTGCCTCGCGCGGTTGCCAGGCGGTCTGGTCTTTTTGCGAGCTGGTGTAGACCTCTATCATGCCGCGGTGGCTGATGTAGATCTCGGTTTTGCCGTCGCCACTGCGCTCAAGCCGGGTGCGGAACTTGTCGCGCTCACCAGACGAGTAAACGCCTTCGAATACCTTGCCGATGGTTGACCGGATGAAGTCTTGCGGGATCTTGGCGCGGTTTTCGGCCCAGTCGGTTTCCATGATGCCGAGCTTTTCCTGCTCGGTGTTCAGAATGAAGCCGTTCTCTTTCCAGAATTCGCTGACCAGGCCCCACAGCTTGTCGGCAGGGCGGTCGACCACCAGCCAGCGCTGGTTGCCCGAGCGTTCGATGCGCACGTCTCCGACCGTGTTGGTGGCGGTGATGGTGTTGCCGGGCACAGCGATTTGCGCGGCTTGCTGGCCACTGGCGCTGGTCACGCCGCCAGGAACGTTGTAGCGGTTGTCCCTGCTGAGCTGTGTCAGGTCGGGTGGGACGTCCAGCGTGGTGCCGGGTTTGGCGCTTTTGTAATCGATCTTGTCTTCTTGCAGGATGGTGCAACCGCTGACCACCAGCGCAGCCAGCGAAACCGCTCCGATGCGGGCGAGGCGATTGGGCAGGGCGGCGGTGATTTTGCGATTGAAGCTCATGGATGACTCTTGCATGTTGCGGACTCGAGGGTTGAGATA
Organism: Hydrogenophaga sp. PAMC20947; assembly: GCF_004795855.1. Classification (NCBI taxonomy): domain Bacteria; kingdom Pseudomonadati; phylum Pseudomonadota; class Betaproteobacteria; order Burkholderiales; family Comamonadaceae; genus Hydrogenophaga; species Hydrogenophaga sp. PAMC20947. The sequence continues at coordinate 1,723,652 of NZ_CP039252.1, read as the reverse complement.
GCGTGAGACGGGCCGGACCTAGCCCAGCAGACCACCTTCTTTGAGGGCGGTTTCCAGCAAGGGTTCCAGGCTGCGGGACATGGGTGTCAACGGCAGGCGCATGGCTTCTTGGCACAGCCCCATGCGGGCCATGGCCCACTTCAGTGGAATGGGGTTGGCTTCGAGGAACAAAGCTTTATGAACGGGCATCAGACGCAGCTGGATGTCCATGGCCTTGCGGGCGTCGCCCGCAATGGCCGCGACACAGAGCTCGTGCATCTGGCGTGGCGCAATGTTGGCCGTGACGCTCACGTTGCCTTGACCGCCACACAGCATCAAGGCAACCGCAGTGGGATCGTCGCCAGAGTAAACAGCGAAGCCCTTGGGCACTTCGCGGATCAGCCATTGAGCTCGCTCGATGTTGCCGGTGGCTTCTTTGATGCCGACAATGCCGGGCAGTTGGGCCAGGCGCAAGACGGTGTCCAGCGCCATGTCGGCCACGGTACGACCGGGCACGTTGTAAAGCACCATGGGCAGGTCATGGCCCGTTGCATCAGCGATGGCCTTGAAGTGCTGGTAGAGGCCTTCTTGCGTGGGCTTGTTGTAGTAAGGAACAACTTGCAGCTGGTAGTCCGCGCCGACACTCTTGGCAAACTTGGCGAGGTTGATGGCCTCTGCGGTGGAGTTGGCGCCGCAGCCAGCCATGATGGGCACGCGTTTGGCCGCTTGCTCCACAGAGACCCGGATGATTTCGCAATGCTCTTCGACGGTGACGGTGGGTGACTCGCCCGTGGTGCCGACGACGCAAATGCAATCCGTACCTTCGGCGATGTGCCAGTCGATCAGCTTGCGCAGGGCGGGGTAGTCGATGCGTCCGCCTTCGGACATGGGCGTGGCGAGGGCGACGATGCTGCCGGTGATGGTGGTCATATACGGGAATTCAAAAAAGGTTGGTGGACACAGGGAGGCTGGAGTCCTCGCGTGCTCGGCCCATCTTCCATTCTACTCAGTGGCGTCGAGTTGAAATCGGGCTGGCTCGGCAGGCGAGGTGCCCGGTTTTCGCACGGCCACAATGCGCTGCAGGAATCGAGGCGGGTGGTCGCAGTATCCCTCTTCGAATGCGACGGTGGCCAAGTCGGCGGTGGCCTGGAGGAGTTCACCGGGGCGCAAGAGAAAGTCGGGCCGTGCGGGCTTTCCGACGGTTTCATTGCCCTCAGCGAACGTTTCGTAGATCAACACGCCGCCGGGCGCCACACTGGCCACCAGCTGCGCAATGAGCGGGCGCCAGAGGTAGTTTGTGACGACCACGGCATCAAAGGTCTGTCCATCGAGAGGCCACGGACCGTTTTCAATGTCGGCTTGAATCGCCCGCCCCAAAGGTGCCACGGCTGCGATGGCTTCGGGCGAGCGGTCAATGCCGGTGACCGCATGACCACGCTGTGCCAGCCATCGCATGTGCCGGCCGTGACCACAGGCCACGTCGAGCACCGCGCCACCCGCCGGGATGAGGTGACCCCAGCGCTGGACCCAGGCTGATGGTGTTTCGCTGCCGTGTGCCATCAGAAGCAGCTCCAGACCATATCGGCCATGCTCACCAGGAAGGCGGGGCGGCTGTAGAGCGCAAAGGTCGCCAGCAGGACCAGCGCAACGGCTGACCAGCTGAGCGCGCGCACCATCACCGGTCTCATGCCGCCACGCCCGCCATGCGCTGGGGCCCCCGTTCGATGGGGGTTTCCCGCACAGGCAGGTTGATCAAGGTGGCGAACACGCCCAGCGCAATGGCGAGATACCACACGATGTCGTAGCTGCCCGTGTGGTCGTACAGGTAGCCGCCCAGCCACACGCCCATGAAGCTGCCGATCTGGTGACTGAAGAACACGAAACCGCCCAGCATGGACATGTGTGCCACGCCAAAAATCTGCGCCACCGTGGCGTTGGTGGGCGGAATGGTGGACAGCCACAGGAGGCCCATAACCCCGGAGAAAATGTAGACACTGGTGGGTGACAGGGGCACCAGCAGGAAGACGCTGATGGCAATGGCACGGCCCATGTAAATGAACGCCAGGATGTAGCGCTTGGGCATCTGCTGGCCCAGGACGCCGGCGGCGTAGGTGCCGATCACATTGAACAGGCCGATCAAAGCGAGGGCATAGCTGGCAACCTGGGGCGAAAGACCGTTGTCCTTCAAGTAGCTGGGCATGTGCACGCCGATGAAGACCACCTGAAAACCACACACGAAGTAGCCTGCCATGAGCAGCTGGAAGCTGCGGTACTGCATGGCTTCCTTGAGCGCCTGGAGAATGGTTTGCTCGCGGGCGACGGTTTGTCCGCCGATGAAACCGGGTTCGCGCAGCCCACGCGCCAGCGGCATGATGAGCAGCACCGCTGCGGCCAAGGTGATGAGTGCGTTTTGCCAGCCGAGTGTGCTGATCAGCCAGCCCTCCAGCGGGACCATCAAAAACTGGCCGAAAGAACCCGCAGCCGCAGCCACACCCATGGCCCACGACCGTTGTTCGGCGGGTATCTGGCGGCCAATGACGCCGTAAATCACAGCGTAGGTCGTGCCGGCCTGTGCGGCGCCGATCAGCACACCGGTGGTCAGCGTGAAGGCCAGGGGCGAGGTTGTCCAGGCCATGCCGATCAGCCCCAGGGCGTAGAGGAGCGCGCCGCCGGCGAGCACACGCATGGCCCCAAAGCGGTCTGCGGCCATGCCCGCGAAGATGCCCACAACACCCCAGGAGAGATTTTGTACCGCGAGGGCCAGCGAAAAGCTTTCGCGGGTCCAGCCTTGTGCCTGGGTGATGGGTTGCAGCCAGAGGCCAAACCCGTGGCGTACGCCCATGGAGAGCGTGACGATAGCGGCGCCACAGGCCAGAATTTGCCAAGCGGACAACCGGGGGCTGCGACGCGGTTTGCGTCTGAGGAATCAGTCATCCTGCAAATGTAGCCAATTCAGGGTGAGCATGCGCTGGGGCAGGGTGTCGTAAACCTGTGAAATTTGTCTGGGACTTTGATGCGGTTGGCGCATCGATGCCACGCTTTGGGCATTCGATATGTTGATATGTACAGTGTTTGTCAACGCGCAGGGCTACAATCCGCCCCCATGGCGACCCAAAGCAACTCTGAATATTCCGAAGGCTCCATCCGCGTCCTCAAGGGCCTGGAGCCGGTGAAACAACGCCCGGGCATGTACACCCGGACCGACAACCCGCTGCACATCATCCAGGAGGTGCTGGACAACGCGGCCGACGAAGCGCTGGCGGGACACGGCAAAAAAATCAAAGTCACCTTGCATGCAGACCAGTCGGTCAGCATTGAAGATGACGGCCGCGGCATTCCGTTTGGCATGCACCCGGAAGAAAAAGCGCCCGTGGTGGAGCTGGTGTTCACGCGGTTGCATGCCGGTGGCAAGTTCGACAAGGGCAAGGGCGGTGCCTACAGCTTCTCGGGTGGCTTGCATGGTGTTGGGGTGAGCGTGACCAATGCGCTGTCAACCCGGCTTGACGTGATCAGCTACCGCGAAGGACAGGTGGCGCGCCTGGCATTTTCCGCCGGCGATGTGATTGAGCCTCTCACCATCCAGCCCAAAGGCGATGGCGATCGCAAGCAGGGCACCACGGTGCGTGCCTGGCCCGATCCCAAGTATTTTGAATCTGCTGCGCTGCCGATGAACGAGCTGATGCACCTGCTGCGCAGCAAAGCGGTGCTGATGCCCGGCGTCAGCGTGACGCTGGTGAATGAAAAGACCAAAGACACCCAAGTCTGGCAATACAAAGGCGGCCTGCGAGATTACCTTCAGCAGACGCTCAATGGCGACCCGGTGATTCCCTTGTTTGAGGGCGAAGGCTTTGCCGACAGCGGCCACGACAGCTTCGCCGAGGGCGAGGGTGCTTCCTGGTGTGTGGCGTTCACCGAAGATGGCCACCCCGTGCGGGAAAGCTATGTCAATCTGATCCCCACCAGTGCCGGCGGCACGCACGAGAGCGGTTTGCGCGACGGGCTCTTTCAGGCGGTCAAGAGTTTCATCGAATTGCACGCTTTGCTGCCCAAGGGCGTGAAGCTGTTGCCCGAAGATGTGTTCGCACGGGCTTCGTATGTGCTCAGCGCCAAGGTGCTGGACCCCCAGTTTCAAGGCCAGATCAAGGAACGTTTGAACTCGCGCGACGCGGTGCGTCTGGTGGGCAGCTATGTGCGCCCCGCGCTGGAGCTGTGGCTCAACCAGCACGTGGATTACGGCAAGAAACTGGCCGAACTCGCGATCAAAGCGGCCCAGAGCCGCCAGAAAGCGGGTCAAAAGGTTGAGAAGCGCAAGGGCTCTGGCGTGGCGGTATTGCCGGGCAAGCTGACCGATTGCGAAAGCCGTGACCTGGCCCACAACGAGGTGTTTCTGGTGGAGGGCGACTCCGCCGGTGGCAGCGCCAAGATGGGACGCAACAAGGAAAGCCAGGCGATCCTGCCGCTGCGCGGCAAGGTGCTCAACACCTGGGAGGTCGAGCGCGACCGGCTGTTTGCCAACAACGAGATCCACGACATTGCCGTGGCGATTGGGGTGGACCCTCACGGTCCCCTGGACACGCCGGACATGAGTGGTCTGCGGTACGGCAAGGTGTGCATTTTGAGCGATGCCGATGTGGACGGTTCACACATCCAGGTGCTGCTGCTGACGCTGTTTTTCCGCCATTTCCCCAAGCTGATCGAAACTGGGCACCTGTATGTGGCCCGTCCGCCCCTGTTCCGTGTGGATGTGCCGGCGCGGGGGAAAAAGCCCGCCAGCAAGCAATACGCGCTGGACGAGGGTGAGTTGCATGCGATCCTGGACAAATGTGAGAAAGAGGGCGTGTCGCGCGAGAAGTGCCCGATCAGCCGGTTCAAGGGCCTGGGCGAAATGAACGCCGAGCAGTTGTGGGACACCACGCTGAACCCCGACACCCGCCGCTTGATGCCGGTGACGCTGGGCGGGTTGGATTTCGCCGGAACCGAGGCGCTGATCACCAAGCTCATGGGCAAAGGGGAGGCGGCCTCAAGGCGCGAATTGATGGAGTTGCATGGCGACTCCGTGGAGATCGACGTTTGAGGACTTCGTGGGGTGCCACCTGGCGGCGAAGCGCGGTGGCGCTTGCGCTGTTGTTGTGTGCGCCTGCCTGGGCCCAGATCTGGGGCTATGTCGACCGGGGAGGGGCAACCCATTTTTCCGACCACCGGGTCGACAATCGCTACGAACTTTTTTACAAAGGCATCGCGGACAGTTCACCGGTGGCGGGAGGCCAGCGCAGCGCCGCGTGGGCCCGCCCGGGCGTCGGAGCAGCGTTTGATGTGTCGACCCGCTACAAGGCGGTGCGCTATCTGATCCGGGAGGCAGCGACCGCCTACGGCGTGGAATACGAGTTGCTCAAAGCGGTGATCGCCACTGAATCGGGGTTCAACCCGCGTGCGGTCAGCCCCATGGGGGCGGTGGGGCTGATGCAACTGATGCCTGAGACCGCGCAGCGGTTTGGTGTGAAGGCACAGGCCCGGCAATCGGTGGAGCAGCGCCTGACCGATCCCCGCACCAATGTGCATGCAGGTGCGCGCTACCTGGCATGGCTGATGAAGCGGTTTGATGGTGAAATCGAGCTGGCGCTGGCTGCTTACAACGCCGGCGAAGGTGCTGTGCGGCGCGCTGGCCGACAGGTGCCCAACTACCGTGAAACCCAAGACTATGTGGCCAAGGTGATGCGATTGCACCAGGATCTGCGCCCGCCCAAGGCGGTGTTGCGACAGCGGGCTGATGCCCGCGAAGCGATCGCCCGCAAGGAAGCTGTGCCTGTAGCCGCGCTGTGAGCGGGCCAGCCAAACAACGAATTTGATGAAGACCCCATGGACACGATGAATCCCGAATTGCCTCTGGACACGCCCGGCGAACCCGAAGCTGACAGCCTGGCGGCCTACGCTCAGCGCGCCTATCTGGAATACGCCTTGTCGGTCGTCAAGGGGCGTGCCTTGCCCGACGTGTGTGACGGCCAGAAGCCGGTGCAGCGGCGCATCCTGTACGCCATGGACCGCATGGGTCTGAGCTTCTCAGGCAATGCGGCCGCCAAGCCGGTTAAAAGCGCCCGCGTCGTGGGCGATGTGCTGGGCAAATACCATCCGCATGGTGATTCGGCTGCCTACGACGCACTGGTGCGCATGGCGCAGGATTTTTCGCAGCGCTACCCGCTGATCGATGGCCAGGGCAACTTTGGCTCTCGAGATGGCGACGGCGCGGCTGCCATGCGTTACACCGAGGCGCGCCTGGCGCGAATCTCCGGCCTGTTGCTGGACGAGATCGACGAAGGCACGGTCGATTTTGTGCCCACCTACGACGGTTCGTTTGAAGAGCCCAAACAACTCCCTGCGCGCCTGCCCTTCAACTTGCTGAACGGCGCCTCGGGCATTGCCGTGGGCCTGGCCACCGAGATCCCCAGCCACAATCTGCGCGAGGTGGCCGACGCCTGTGTGGCCTTGATCAAGTCCCCCAAACTCAGCGAAGAAGAGTTGCTGGCCATCTTGCCTGGCCCGGATTATCCGGGTGGCGGGCAGATCATCAGCCCGGCCAGCGATATTGCCGATGCTTACCGCACGGGTCGCGGCAGCCTCAAGGTGCGCGCGCGCTGGAAGATCGAAGACCTGGCGCGGGGCCAGTGGAATCTGGTGGTCACAGAATTGCCACCGGGCGTCAGCTCGCAAAAGGTGCTTGAAGAGATCGAAGAGATCACCAACCCCAAGGTCAAGACCGGCAAGAAGGCGCTGAGCCAGGACCAGACCCAGCTCAGGGCCAGCATCTTGATGGTGCTCGATGGCGTGCGCGACGAGTCGAGCAAGGATGCGGCGGTGCGCCTGGTGTTTGAGCCCAAGAGCAGCCGCATCGCCCAGCAGGAGCTGATCACGGCGCTGTTGGCGCACACCAGTCTGGAGACCTCTTCACCGATCAACCTGACCATGATCGGCATCGATGGTCGCCCCACGCAAAAATCTTTGCGGCTGATGTTGACGGAATGGATTGAATTCCGCCAGACTACGATCACCCGCCGTTCGCAGCACCGCCTGAACAAGGTGCTCGACAGGATTCACATCCTGGAAGGCCGTCAGCTCGTTTTGCTCAACATCGACGAGGTGATTGCGATCATTCGTCAGGCCGAAGATCCCAAGGCCGCGTTGATCGATCGCTTTCAACTCAGCGACCGCCAGGCCGAAGACATTCTGGAAATTCGCCTGCGCCAGCTCGCACGGCTGGAAGCGATCAAGATCGAGCAGGAACTCGGCAAGCTGCGCGATGAGCAGGGCAAGCTGGAAGACATTCTGGGCAACCCGGGCAGCTTGAAACGCCTGATGGTCAGGGAGATCGAGGCCGACGCCAAGGTGTTTGCCGATGGGCGCCGGACATTGATCCAGGCCGAGAAAAAAGCTGTGGTTGAGATCAAGGTGGTGGACGAGGCTGTGACCGTGGTGGTGTCCAGCAAGGGCTGGGTGCGTGCACGCACCGGCCATGGCCACGAGGCAGCGAGCTTCGCCTTCAAGGCTGGCGATACACTGCATGGCACCTACGAATGCCGCACGGTGGACACGCTGATCGTCTTTGGCGGCAATGGCCGGGTGTACTCGGTGCCGGTGGCCAGCTTGCCAGGGGCGCGCGGTGACGGACAACCCATCACCACCCTGATCGAACTGGAGAGCGGCACGCAAGCCCTGCACTATTTCGCAGGGCCTGCCAACGCCACGCTCCTGCTCAGCAGCACGGGTGGTTATGGGTTCCTGGCTCAGGTCGAGAACCTGGTGTCGCGCCAGAAAGCCGGCAAGACATTCATCACGGTGGGGGACGGAGAGTCGGTGTGTGCACCGTCCCACGCGGCCAACACAACCGGAGGCCAGCCATTGGCTGCGGCTACCCATGTGGCCTGTGCCTCGACGGGTGGTCGTATCCTGACCTTTGAGATCACCGAGCTCAAGACCATGGAGAAGGGTGGGCGCGGCCTGATGTTGATCGATCTGGAGGCCAAAGACACGCTGGCTGGAGCGGTGGCTTACACGCGCAGCGTGAAGATCGAAGGCATTGGCCGCGGTGGCAAAGAGCGCGATGAAACCCTGGAAATCCGAAGCCTGAATAACGCCCGCGCTGCCCGCGCCCGCAAAGGCAAGGCGGCCGATCTGGGCTTCAAGCCCAACCGGATCACGCGCGTCGAGTAAGCTCGAATCGGCTAAGGAAAACAGGCTCCTGAACAGGGGCCTGTTTTGTTTCTGGGTGAAATCGGGTTGAGGTGTTTGTTCCAGGAAAAAAGAGGGGGTTCCCATGCTCGATATTGTTGCCGTTTGCCTGGTTTTGACCGCCTTGATGGCCTATGTCAATCACCGCTTCATCAAGCTGCCCACGGCCATTGGTGTGATGGCTGTGGCTCTGATTTTTTCTCTGGCTCTGGTGGTTCTCGATGGCTTCGGCTTTGCCCGGGAGCTGCACGATGCCGAGGTTTCGCTGCTGCAGTCCATTGATTTTTCCGGCGTGTTGATGCAGGGCATGTTGTCGTTCTTGCTCTTTGCCGGGGCGCTGCACATCGATTTGAGCGAGCTCAAAGCCTTTCGATGGCAGGTCGGTTCGCTGGCCGTGGTGAGCACGGTGCTCTCAACGTTGCTGGTCGGTTTCATACTCTATCTCCTGCTGCCTTGGGTAGGGCTGCCATTGCCCCTGATGTATTGCCTGTTGTTTGGCTCACTCATCTCGCCGACAGATCCGATCGCTGTGATGGGCATTCTCAAGTCGGCCCATGCGCCCCGTGAACTGGAGCTCGTGATTGCGGGTGAGTCGCTGTTCAACGACGGTGTGGGCGTGGTGGTTTTTTCCCTGCTGCTGGGCATGGCGGTGAGTGGCGTCGCGCCGTCTCTGGGCCAGGGGGCCGAGTTGTTGGCGCATGAAGCCGGTGGCGGCTTGATCCTGGGGCTGGTGCTGGGCACTGTGACCTTCTGGCTGTTGCGCAGTGTGGACAACTACCAGGTGGAGGTGTTGCTCACGCTGGCCACGGTGGTGGGCGGTTATGCGCTGGCCGCCAAGCTGCACATGTCGGGACCCTTGGCCATGGTGGTGGCCGGGCTGATTGTGGGCAACCACGGGCGCGCACTGGCCATGTCGGACACCACGCGCCGCTATGTGGACATGTTCTGGGAGCTGGTTGACGAAATCCTCAACGCCGTTTTGTTCGTGCTGATCGGCATGGAGGTGATGGTGATCGCTTTCTCGGGTAGGGAAATGATTGGCATCGCCGTGGCCATTGTGGTGACCCTGTTGGCGCGCTTGCTGACGGTGGGTCTGCCGGTGCGCTTGACGCCGAGGTCGTTCAACTTGCCGGCGGGTTCCTGGAAGGTGCTCACCTGGGGCGGCTTGCGCGGCGGCATTTCGGTGGCGCTGGCTTTGTCGCTGCCCGCCGGGTCCGAGCGAGACACTGTGCTGGCGCTTACCTATGGCGTGGTGGTTTTCTCCATCTTGGTTCAGGGCATGTCGATTGGCGCGATGACAAAACGGGCTTTGGGGGCGGGCACCAACAAGACGGGCGAGCGGCACTGAGCGCTTGCGGCCTTGTCGATTTCGCTGGCGCAGCCGCTGTTCCAGATGTTGCGCGGGGTTATGAGGCTGGCTCGCCTGGTACCAGGCGGCGAGTGTAAGCGTAGAACACTTCATCGCGCAGCCAGCCCAGCGATTCGTAAAGCGCCTGGGCCTGGTGGTTGGTTTTTTCGGTGGTCAGATCCATGCGCACCCGGCCATCCGCCGTGGCCCGGGTCTCCGCGGCCAGCAACAGCTGCCGGGCGGCACCCAGGCGCCTGGCCTCCGGACATACGAAAAGATCGTACAGCGTGTAAATCGGTGCGGCCTCGACAGAGCAGAAGCTCGGGTAGAGCTGGCAAAAACCCACCAACTCCTTGGCTGCCGTTTCAGCCACCAACACCACCGATTCTTTGCGGGTGAACCGCTCGGCGATGAATTCACGGGCCAGCGCAGGGTCAGGTGCTTGTCCGTAGAACTGGCGGTAGAGGTCAAAAAGTTCGCTTAAACGGGGAAGGTCATCGGCATGCAGGGGTCGAATGGACGAGGTCATAACCCAGCATAACCAAAAACACCCATGCTGGGCCTGCAGCCCGGCCGTAAGAAGAGGGCCTTACAGCCAGCTGGTGCCTGTGCTGCGATGGACCGATGGGTAGGCGATGCCTGCGCCCAGGGCCATCGGTCTTTGCCCCCCACTGCTCAGGCTGCGCTGAAGCGGGCCAGTCGCTCGTTGATGATTCCGTGGGCTTCGGCCATGATGCGGTCGATCAGAGCCTTCACGGTGGGCACATCGTGGATCAGGCCCGCGACCATGCCGCAAGACCAGGCGCCCGCGTCCATGGTGCCGTCTTGCATGATCTTGGGGTACACGCCGGCCACTTCGGGCAGGATGTCTTCGAACTTGAGGTTCGCACCCAAGGTTCTTTCTTTTTCCAGCAGACGTTCCACGGCCTGGTTGGTGAGCACGCGCTCAGTGTTGCGCAGCGAGCGCATGACCAAGCGGGTGTCCAGCTCCGAGGCTGCCACGATGGCGGCTTTGACATTGGCGTGCACAGGCGCTTCCTGGGTGGCGATGAAGCGGGTTCCCATGTTGATGCCGTCCGCGCCCATGGCGAGCGCGGCCACCAGCGATCGGCCGTCGGCCATGCCGCCTGACGCCAGGAACGGAATCTTCAACACGTCGGCCGCGCGGGGCAGCAAGATGAAGTTGGGCACATCGTCTTCACCAGGGTGGCCGCCGCACTCGAAGCCATCCACGCTGACCGCGTCGCAGCCGATGGCCTCGGCCTTGAGGGCGTGGCGCACGGCGGTGCATTTGTGGATCACCTTGACGCCGGCTTCCTTGAGCGCCGGCAGGTATTTTTGCGGATTGTTGCCGGCAGTCTCCACGACCTTCACGCCGCCTTCGATGATGGCCTTGATGTAGCCCGGGTAATCGGGGGATGAAACGGTGGGCAGGAAGGTGAGGTTCACGCCAAAAGGCTTGTCGGTCATCTCGCGGCAGCGGGCGATTTCTTTGGCCAGCAGCTCAGGGGTGCGCTGGGTGAGCCCGGTGATGACACCCAGGCCGCCGGCGTTGGAGACGGCGGCGGCGAGTTCGGCCAAGCCGACATAGTGCATGCCCCCCTGAACGATGGGGTGTTCGATGCCCAGCATCTCGGTGATTTGGGTTTTCATGGGGGTGTCGCTTTCTTCAATAAGATCGGTAAGGGCGCCGGCTCAACGGCCGTTGAAAACGGGTGTGCGTTTCTCGACAAAAGCCTTGGCGGCTTCCTGGTGGTCGCTGGTCTGGGCGCAATGCACATGGTGGGTGACTTCGAGGTCCAGGCACTCGTCGATTTCGCCGCCCATGGCGCGGTTGAGGTTTTCTTTCATGTAGCGGTAGGCGACTGGGGGGCCGTTGGCGAGGCGCCGCGCGATTTCCTGCGTTTTTGCGGCCAGCGCATCGGGCTCGGCCACCCAGTTGCTCAGGCCCAGGCGCAAGGCTTCTTCGGCGGTCACGCGGTCGCTCAGGAGGTACATTTCGCGCGCCTTGGCGGCTCCGATGAGTTGGGTGAGGAAGTAGGTGCCGCCGTAATCGCCCGCAAAGCCCACCTTGGCAAAAGCCGTGGTCATGAATGCGGCGCTGCTCATGATGCGCAGGTCGCAAGCCAGCGCAAGCGAGAGGCCCGCACCCGCGGCCGCGCCGGGCAACACGGCCAGTGTGGGCTTGGGCATCTTGAACAGGCGGCCAGCCGTCTCGCGCTGGCTGTGGCGTTGAATATGGATGGATTCGTCGACCGTTTTTTTGGCGCCTCCCTCGGCGTAGGACGCCGCCATGCCTTTGACGTCACCGCCGGCGCAAAAAGCCTGGCCGCTGCCGGTCAGCACGATGCAGCGCACTTCGGGGTTGAACTCGGCCTCGGTCAGCAGCCGCTGCATGGCCTCCAGCATGGGGCGCGACAGCGCATTTCGGGCTTGGGGCCGGTTCATGGTGAGCGTGAGCACACCGCTGTCTTGATGGGCCAGGAGGTCGGGTGTGCCGGTGTCGATGGAGGTCATGGATGGGCTTTCTCTGTGGGCGATGTCAGGGGGTCAGACCGAGCGTGCGGGCATCGGCTTCGTAGTTCGCATAGGAGTTTTTCAGCGTGGCGCTGTTGAGGATCATTTCGGCCACGGGTTCTTGCGTGCCGGGTTCGAAAACCCGTGTGCGCACCCAGGCCGATTCGGTGCGCGCGCTTTCGCTCAACGCGATGATTTCGCGCTGCAGGCCGTAGGCCTGGCCGACAAACAACGGGCCCTTGAGGAGGCGGATCTGCTGGCCCGCGAACAGGCCCACGGCGGGTCCCCGGCCGCTGAAGCCGGCGAGCTTTACGGTGCTGCCGAGCAACACGCTGATCATTTCCATCGGAACGATGGCTCGGCGCCAGGGCGACTGCGTGCCGCCTTCGGGCGTGTACCAGGGCGAGGGCTCGGTGATGACCTTGAGCTTGTCGGCCAGGCTGAAGGGGTAGTAAGCGCCCATGTGTTGCTCGAAGCCCATGGTGATCGTTTCGGCTTGTGCCCCTCGCTGGCCTACCTTCAGGTCGTGGTTGATGACCAGACCAGTGGATGGGCGCAGCTTGGCGATGCGTTTTGGGATTTCATGTTCGCCGTCGGGCACGTTACCAACAGAGGCCGTGCCTTTGAGCACCGGCGTGCCATCGCGCTTCTCGGCCCAGATCTGAGCGACCCGTTGGCCGTCGGCGGGTGGTTGAACAAAGGCCCGCACGGATTCACCCTCGACCACCATGTTCTGGTAGTGCACGCTGATGCAACCGGTTTCGAACCAGTCCTGACCAAAGAGACCAAAGAGCAGCGGATCGAATTGGCTGAAATGCGTGGGGCCTTCGATGGGGCCGGCGCTCAGACCGAGTTCGCCCGCGGTGGCGTCGTCGTGGATTGACAGGTGGCCGTCGTAGCTTTGCTCGGCCAGCATCTGGCGCGGCTCGCGCAGTGGACCGCTCAAGGCGCTGGCGGGGAAGTCTGGAAATGGGGTCAGGGTGGCGTGCATGGTGGGGTGGGGTAGGGCCATCGGCAAACACAAAGAACACGAGGATCGCAGCACACAGCAACAGTGCATCGGACCGACTTGGGCGCTCAGCATAGACGGCACCGCTGCAGGCGGGCAGTCGCCTGCGAGTCAGTCCCTGGCATGGCAACCGGGTGAACATTCGACCATCGCACCACTGCGCGAGGCACCGAATGGGTGTCTGCGCGTGCCCCTTCAACACCACTTGAGCCCAGCCCAGTCATGCACATTCAACCCACCCAAACGCCCCCTGCCGAAGGCTGCATCGATACGCAGGTTGTTGGCAACATCCTGCTCATCGGCATCAACCGCCCCGCCAAGCGCAATGGCTGGACGCCGGCCATGTTCAGGCAACTCGCCGAGGCTTACACCCGCCTGGACGACGAGCCCGAGCTGCGTATCGGGGTACTGCATGCGTTCGGCGACCACTTCACGGCCGGCCTGGACATGCCGTCCATTCAGGCCCATCTGGAGCGGGGCGAAAAAGTCGTGCCCGAGGGCCTGGTGGAGCCCCATGATTTCGGAAAACCGGGCTACCGCCGCCGCACCAAACCCGTGGTTGCGGCTGTCAAAGGCATCTGTTTCACCGTGGGTATCGAGCTCATGCTGGGCGCAGACATCGTGATTGCCGGGGAAGATTGCCGCTTCAGCCAGAAAGAAGTGCAGCGGGGCTTGATGGCCGGCGCAGGTGCCACCTTGCGCATGTCCCAACGAGCGGGTCTGGGCAACGCCATGCTGCTGCTGCTCACCGGTGATGACTTCGATGCCCCCACGGCCTACCGCCTCAACTTCGTGCAGAAGCTGGTGCCCAACGATCAGGTGCTGAAAGAAGCCATGGCCATCGCCGAGCGCATTGCCGAGCAGGCACCTCTGGCGGTGCAGGCCACGCGGCTCAACACGATCAAGGCGGTGGAAGAAGGTCCCGCCGCTGCGGTGGCCGATTTTCCGGCCATCGGCCAGCGCATTTTTGCCAGCGAAGACTGGGCCGAAGGCGTGCGGTCTTTTGTGGAAAAACGCAAGGCGGTGTTCACCGGGCGTTGATTCCGGCCGCGCCTCAACCCCGAAAGTCTTCTGTGGGCTGGTGCGTTCGGGGGGGCAAACCAGGTGTTGACCACCTGAGGACTTCGGGTGATGAGGGCGATGGTGGGAAGTGCTGCGACAGTTGGCCTGGCGTTGACGGGCTGTTTCGGGGCCCACATTCAACCTGGCCAGGCCACCGCGTCGTCCTTACCGGGAAGCTCAAGCTGGGGCGAGGTGTGCGATTGACAGACCGGCATCGCAGTGCCTGACCGTGGCATTGCCATTCTTCGGTGATTGGTTTTGCCGCAAGCAGGGAAAACACGGCACGAATCGAAGCGCCTGACCGTTGTGGCAAATACTGAACGGTGTTCCAGTCAGCAACGGGTTCAAACTGATGTTTGGGATTGGGTTTGCGTTTGAGTCTGGTTCGCAGCTGGCGCAGGCGCTCGCGTCGCGAGCTTGTCCCATTCATCAGGCGGCGCCACGGTCACGGCGACTTCCAGCTCGTGTTGTGACGCGCCCTGGATCACGCCACGCATGGGCGAGACGTCTGAAAAGTCACGACCCGTGGCCAGGGTGACATAGTCTTCCCCAGGACTGCCCCAACCACAGCGGTTGTTGGTGGGGTCGTAGTCGACCCAGATGCCGCTGGGCGGAGCGGTTTTGCCCTCGCTGTCTTCCAGGCTTTGCGGCAACGGACAGTACACCGACACCCATGCGTGCGAGGCATCGGCACCGATGAGGCGGGGTTTGCCAGGGGGCGGCTGGGTGAGCAGGTAGCCGCTGACATACCGCGCGGGCAGGCCCAGACTGCGCAAGCAGCCCAACATGATGTGGGCGAAGTCCTGGCACACGCCCTTGCCTTGTTCCAGCGCTTCCAGCGCTGGTGTGTTGACTTCGGTGCTGGCCGTCTCGTATTTCAGCTCGGTGTGGATGCGCTCCATCAAGGCGCGTGCGGCCTCCAGCAGCGGCACGTCTTCGCCGAAGACGGGCATGGCGAAGGCCGCAAAGGCATCATCGCGTGGCACATAAGGTGAAGCAAACAGGAATTCGCTGGCCGGGTCGTAAGGGGCTTTGGTGCGGTATCGGAAATGCTCGCGCACGCGTTCCCAGCTCAAGGCGGTCCATTCGAGGCTGTAGGGCAGCGGTTGGGGTTCGCTGGTTTCGATCAGCGTATCGGCTTCGACCGTGAGTGTTTCATGGGGCGATTGCAGCGAGAAAAAGGTGCGCATGTTGCCGAAGACGTCGACAGTCTGGCTGCGCGCAGCTGGTTCGGGGGTGATATTCAGCGAGTGCTTCAACACCTTTTGGGAGGCCGTTTCGATCGGCGACAGGTGCACCATGTGCTGCGCCATATCGATGGTGCCCTGGTAGTCGTAGTGGGTGCGGTGCAGGATGCGCAGCAGCATGTCAATGATTCCGCCAAATGATGGGATGGGCGCGAGTGGGAACCACCAGGCGGTCTTGAGGGGCTTCGAGTGGTCTCACTCAGGCGCCCAGGGACTGGTTGCGTCGATCTGAATGGCTGAAGTGCAGTCGTGTAATCTCGTCAGACAGGTGGCCCGCTGCCTGTTCGCAATGGGTGAGCAGCTCGGACAGGGCTTGGTAAGTGCGGCGGCCCTCCGGGTCGCGCTGCCAGTAGCTGAGATCGGCCAGCACCCATATATCGGGGTCGGGAAGCTCAAGCGCCAACACCGCATCTTGCGCCTTGGCGCTCTGGGACAGCTTGGACAATCGGGCCCGCAGGGTTTGCAGGACCCAGCCAAGGGAGCGTGGATTGTCGCGGTCGATGACCAGCAAATCGACCAGCGCCACCATGTCTCGCCTTTGCTGGTAACGCGCGTGAAAGGTGATGGTGCTGTCGAACAATGCCACCATGGCTTCGAAGCCGGCGGTGTCATTGAGGCAACCGTGCTTTATGCCGAGCTGGAGGGCGCGCGTCAATGTTGACAGGCGCTCGATATGCCGCCCGATCGACAGCAACCGCCAGCCGCTGTCGCGCACCATGCGGTCGGTTTGCGATCCGGTGATCGCGGCCAGCAGTTCGCTGGCGCTGTTCAAGGCGCCCAGGGCATCGGCATTGCCGAAATCGCTTTCGGCCGACAGTATCGCGCAGTCATTGGCAAAGCCGGACGCGGCGCGCTCAATGAGGTTCCAGTGCTCTTGAGACAGGCGCTCTCGAACTTGAGCGGCTGTGCCCCTGAGTGCGCTGAGGTTGTAGCCGACGCTGAATGACGGGGTCTCGGCGTCGGCGGGTGGTGACAGGCTGGCGACCAGGCTGCGGGTGAAAACCCGAGCCGATTGCAGGGCCGATGGCACATCGGGCAGCACCAGCGAGTTCTCTTCAGCCACGGCCGACAGCCAGGCGGTCAGCGCGGGTGAGTCTGGTTCTTCGCCGTCCATGTGCTCGAGCACGATCTTGGCCAGGCGGATGCCGGTTTCGGCACGCTCGGTGTAGCGGCCCAGCCAGAAGAGATTTTCGGCAGCGCGGCTTGTGACCGGGCGCTCCTGATGGGCCATGGCCAGGGTGGTCGGTGCCGAGCGCAAGAGGCTGGTATGGTCCACCTGGCCTTCAGTCATGACCCAACAGTCGGCGCTGCTGCCACCACGCTGCATGGCGGCGATGAGCTGGCCGCGAGGCGCCAATCGCACCAGCGCACCAGGCAATACCCGCCAGGACTGAGGTCCGTCTGCCAGCGCGAACACGCGCAGCATCGCCGACCTCGGCATCAAGCGACGCTCGGCCCAGGTCGGTGTCTGGGACAGGGGCAACCACGATTGCACCGTGTAGTCGTCAGGGTGTCGCAACATGCGGCCCGCCCATTCGTCTAGCTCGCGGGAGGTCAGGGACTGGCCCATGGCCGTGTCCAGGCCAGATCGTGGATAGCTGGGTTTGATCACACTCTTGCGCAGCAAAGGCAGTACTTCACGCAGCGCAGCGTCTTCGCCGCACCACCAGGTGTTCAGCGAGGGCAGGCTGAGCTCCTCACCGAGCAGGTGGCGGCTGATGGCGGGAAGAAAACCGAGCAGGGCGCTGGATTCCAGAGGCGCTGAGCCCGGGGAGTTGGCGAGCAACAGGTTGCCGGCGCGCAGCACCTGCAGCAGGCCGGGAATACCCAGCTTGGAGTCTGAACGAAGCTCCAGCGGGTCCAGCCACTCGTCGTCCATGCGCTTGATCAGCGCGTGGACCGGCTCGAGTCCTTTGAGTGTCTTGAGGTAGAGGCGCTGGTCACGCACCGTGAGGTCGTTGCCTTCCACCAGCGTCAGACCGAGGTAGCGGGCCAGATAGGCATGCTCGAAGTAGGTTTCGTTGTGGGGCCCGGACGTGAGCAGGGCAATGCGGGCGTTTTCGCCTTCGGGCGCCATTTGTTTGATGCCTTCGATCAGCGCCTGGTAGCTGGCCGCCAGGCGCTGCACCTTCATCCCGACAAAGGGCTTGGGAAACTGTCGCGAAATCGCAATGCGGTTTTCCAGCAAATAGCCCAAGCCAGACGGTGCCTGCGTGCGTTGTCCCACCACCCACCACTGCCCGTCGGGACCATGGGCGAGGTCGAACGCCATGATGTTCAGCCAGGTGTCGCCGGGCGGCCTGACGCCTTGCATGGAGCGCAGGTAGCCCGGGTGCCCTTGCACCAGTGCGGCGGGCAACATGGCCCGCCGGAGCAGGTCGCGCTCGCCATACAGGTCGGCCATGATGCGGTTGTTCAGGCGCGCGCGCTGCAGAACGCCCGTCTCGATCTTCGCCCAGTCTGTCGGGCTGATGATCATAGGGAACAGGTCCAGAGCCCATGGGCGTTTCAGCCCCTTGTCGGTATCGGCGTAGACGTTGTAGGTGACGCCGTTGTCGCGGATCTGGCGTTGCAGGTTTTCTGCGCGCCGGTTCAGGTCGGTGAACCCGTCAGCGCCGATGTGTTCGAAAAATTGCCCCCAGGGATCGGCCAACCCGCCGTCCGTGGTGGTCCCGTCGCTGATCGCGCCGCGCAGCTCGTCGCGGTGCCCGGCACTCGCGGGAATGGACAGCGACGAAGCCCAGTCGCCGGGCGTACCGGGGCCGAGAGTGCCAAATAGGGAGTCGGATGTATCGAGGTTCACTTAGGGGGAGTATGCCAGCAGCGCTCAGGGCGAAAAAGCCGGCTGCGGCCGCCCTTTCCCCTGCAGTTCACACGTTACGACCGTCATGGGCGGGCCATCCGGAGTTTGGGCAATCGGCGGCGGGTCGCCCCCCAACGATCGTGAACGCGGGTGTCGATACTCATTTCAACGGCAAGGTATCCAGCGTGGCGTAGGTATTTCGCAGCCAGGTTTTGACGCGTTGGCGTTCCAGCATCCCCAGGGCATCAGGGCCTTCCGCGGTGTGGATGGCCGCCCAGAAACTGGCATTGCGGCGATCGATTTTGCGCATGCTGCCTTCGTGAAGCTGCCCCAGAGAGATCACCCGGCCACCCAGGGCCAAGGTTTTTTTCAAGGCAGCGGAATTTTCCAGCTGGGAAAAATCGGTACCCCGGCCTTCGTTTTTCACAACGAAGTAGTTGGGTCCAGGACCATAGGTGTTGATGAGCCGATCGAGCAGGTCGACAGAGTCTTTGCCCGCATCGGCGATGTGCCAGAAGTTCACCGTGACGCCCATGCTGCCCAGCAGGGCGAGAACGTCAGAGTCGCGCATCCAGCGCGCCAACGGCGCCGCCGTTTGCGCGGCCAGATCGACGATGACGCTGTGTTTCACACCAAGGGTTGGGGTATCTTCGAACTCGCCTGCGATCAGGTCCAGGCCTTCGTAAGAGTCCACCACCACGGGCGCTGCGTAGTCTGCGTAAAAGCGGGTGAAAGAGGTGTGGGAGCGATCGGTGTCAAAGCCCGTGAACGGTTGACCCCGGTCAATGAAGTATTGAGCGAGCACGCGCGCCGCGACCGATTTACCGACGCCGCCTTTTTCGCCGCCGATGAAGTTGAGAGTTGCCATGTTGTTGCCGGTTTCTTGTGGTGAGTAGAGGCCAGAAGCGGGCGGGATGGGCCGGCCTCTGGTTTCAGTTTCAGTTGGGCTTCTTGTGCCGCAGGTCGCGGGTGAACGGAAACTCGCGACTGCCTGGTGCGTTGATGGTAGCCGGAGGCACCACCATCGGTCCTGGCGTGTGCCCCATGTCTTTGAATCGCGACAGGCGGCGGCTTTCGGCCTCAAACGAATTCACTGGCAGGCTCTCGTAGCTCAAACCACCGGGATGGGCCACGTGGTATTCGCAGCCACCCACCGAATGCTTGGCCCAGGTGTCCACGATGTCAAAGGTCAGCGGTGCGTGCACACCTATGGTGGGGTGCAGGCTGCTGGGCGGGTTCCAGGCTTTGTAGCGGACACCGGCCACATATTCGCCCACCGTGCCGGTGTTTTGCATCGGCAAGGCTTCGCCGTTGCAGGTGACCACGTAGCGGCTCTGGTTCATACCGGTGATACGAACTTCCATGCGCTCCAGTGAAGAGTCCACGTAACGGGCGTTACCGCCTGCCGCGCTTTCTTCGCCCATCACATGCCATGGTTCCAGCGCATTGCGCAGGGTCAACTCCATGCCCATCGTTTGGATCGCGCCGACCATGGGGAAGCGGAACTCGTAGTGCGGATCGAACCAGCTGGTATCAAACGCATAGCCGGCGCGGTTCATGTCGGCGATCACATCATCAAAATCTTGCTTGATGAATGTGGGCAGCATGAATCGGTCGTGCAATTCGGTGCCCCAGCGCGTGGCCGGAGCCCTGAATGGACTCTTCCAGAAGCGAGCGACCAGCGCACGGAGCAGCAACTGCTGGGCGCTGCTCATGTGCGGATGGGGTGGCATCTCGAAGGCGCGCAGCTCCAGCAGGCCCAGTCGTCCGGTGGCGGAATCGGGCGAGTACATCTTGTCGATGGAGAACTCGCTGCGGTGCGTGTTGCCCGTGGCGTCGATCAGGATGTTGCGCAGCGTGCGGTCAACGATCCAGGGCGGCATGCTCTGTCCGTACACCTCACGGTTCTGGTAAATCTGCTCGATCGCGATTTCCAGCTCGTAGAGCTGGTCGTTGCGGGCTTCGTCGACACGCGGCGCCTGGCTGGTGGGGCCCACAAACATGCCGCTGAACAAGTAGCTCAGGGCAGGGTGGTTGTGCCAGTACAGCAGCAGGCTTGCCAGCAGCTCGGGCTTGCGCAGGAACGGGCTGTCAGAGGTTGTGGCGCCACCCATCACGAAGTGGTTGCCCCCACCAGTGCCGATGTGCCGTCCATCGGCCATGAACTTTTCGGCCGACAGGCGCGACTCGAAAGCCGCGTTGTACAGGAACTCGGTGTTTTTGACGAGTTCTCGCCAGTTGGTGACCGGGTGGATGTTGACCTCGATCACGCCTGGATCGGGCGTGACCTGCAGCAACTTCATGCGCGGGTCGCGTGGTGGCGGATAGCCTTCCAGCACCAGCTGCATCTTCAGCTCTTCGGCCGTGGCTTCAATGGCCGCGAGCAAGTCCAGGTAATGCTCAAGCTTCTCCAGCGGAGGCATGAAGACGTAGAGCACAGAAGAGGCCTTGCCGACCGACTCGGCCTTTGGGCCACTCGCACGGCGCGGGTCGCGCACTTCCACGCAAAGGGCCGTCCGGCTGATCCAGGCGGCGGACTCGTTCAGGGCGGGCACGCGGTCGATGTCTGCAGGCTCGGCCTGGGTGCCGGTGCGCGCATTCGCGGTGGACATGAGCGATGCCATGCCACTGGGGCTCTGAAACTTGCGCGGCGCTTCTGCGGCCTGGTCTGATCCGGCCACGTAGCGCGCGGCCATGGCGGTGCGGGGCGCCAGATTCGGGCGCTGGCTGGTCGGATCCTGTTCCACCATGTAGGGGTAGTCGGCCTCATTTACCCAGGGCAGCGAGTCCAGCGGCAAGCGCAAACCCATGGGCGAATCGCCGGGCATCAGGTACATGCGTTCGTCGCGCAAGAACCATTGGCCGCTGGTCCATTTGGGGCCCACGGACAGGGGTGCATCAGTGGGCTTCAAAGGCAGCAGGTAGCCCACCACCGAGTCCAGCTTCTGGGTGAACACGCGGCGCAGACGCACGCGTTCCATTTCGTCGTCCAGGCGAGAGTTGAACGGATCAACGTTCACAGGCAGGCGCCGCTCGCGCCACATGTAGTACCAGACGTCTTCGTAGGCCGCTTGCATGAACTGGTCGGTGATGCCCAGCTTGCGTGCCAGTGTTTGCGTGAAGCGGTGTGCGTCGGCGCTGGTGTAGTTTGTGGGCCTGCGCTCGTCAACGAACAGCGCAGGGTTGGCCCAGATGGGCTCTTTGTCGGCGCGCCAGTAAATGTTGAGTGCCCAGCGAGGCAGTTGCTCACCCGGATACCACTTTCCCTGGCCAAAATGCAGGAAGCCACCCTGGCCGTATTCGTCGCGAAGCTTTTGCGTCAGTTCGGTGGCAAATCCGCGTTTGGTTGGGCCGAGCGCATCGGTGTTCCATTCGCCCGCGTCGCGGTCGCTGGCGGCCACGAAGGTGGGCTCTCCACCCATGGTCAGGCGCACGTCACCGGCCAGCAGCTCGGCGTCGACGACGTCGCCCAGTTTCAGTACGGCGTCCCATTGTTCCTCGGTGTAGGGCTTGGTGACCCGGGGTGACTCGTAGATGCGCGTCACACCCATGTGGTGCGCGAAGGTCACTTCACACTTGCCCACGCCGCCTTCGATGGGTGCTGCACCCGATGGCATCGGCGTGCACGCCAGCGGAATGTGTCCTTCGCCCGCCATCAGACCAGAGGTGGCATCCAGGCCGATCCAGCCAGCACCAGGCAAATACACCTCGCACCAAGCGTGCAGGTCGGTGAAGTCGACTTCGGTGCCACTGGGGCCGTCGAGGGCTTTCACGTCCGACTTGAGTTGAATCAGGTAGCCCGACACAAAGCGCGCGGCCAGGCCGCAATTGCGCAGCAACTGCACCAGCAACCAGCCCGAATCGCGGCAGGAACCACTGGCCAGCTTCAACGTTTCCTCGGGGGTCTGGACACCTGGCTCCATCCGGATCAGGTATTTGATGTCCTGGCTGAGCATGTGGTTCAGCTCAACCAGAAAGATCACCGTGCGCCGCTTGGTGCGATCAATCTTGTCCAGATAGGCCTTGACCAGCGGTGTCAACGGCTCAGGTGTCAGGTACGGAGCCAGCTCTTCCTTGAGCTCTGGGTCGTAGGTGAAGGGAAACTCTTCTGCTTCGGGTTCCAGAAAGAAGTCAAACGGGTTGTACACGGCCATTTCAAAGACCGCATCAATCGTGACTTTGAACTCTTTGACCTTTTCAGGGAACACCAGGCGGGCCTGGTAGTTGGCGAACGGATCTTGTTGCCAGTTCACGAAATGGCCAGCCGGTTCCACTTTGAGCGAATACGAGACGATTTTGGAGCGGCAGTGTGGCGCGGGGCGCAGCCGAACAATCTGCGGGCCCAGCTCGACCAGGCGGTCGTATTTGTAGTGAGTGATGTGACTCAGGGCGGCGTGAATGGCCATAAATTTCCTTCTTTTTCGGTGGTCGACAACGGCTGCCGGTCTGCTTTCCCGGCGCGCGGACTATCAAGCAAGTCTCAGGCCAAAGGGTAGCAGGGAAAACCGGTGTTCGTTGATTGACCGCAGCCGAAAGAGGCAAAATTGGGTGGTCTGGCCGCTTCTGCCGCCATGCCTTCGTGGAGGATCATTGTGGCTGACAGGGCCCCAAAATTGGTCCAAAACCATTGCTTTGGATGGGCCATGTGGGCGTGCAGGTGCGTGGACCAGGAAACTGAAAGGAATCGGTGTCCCCATGGCCCAAGGGCGTCGGCGATCAGGTGTCCCCAGCCTGTCGCCTAGAGAGAAGAGTCAGTGGCGCGCGACGTCGATTGCACCCAGAGTGGACCGCAGGATCCCATTGACCCAGGGGGCCAGTTCACCAATGCCATCGAGCAAGCCGCCCACGGTTAGACCGCACAGGTTCAGCAGGTTGGACTGGGCGCTGGTTGTGGCTTGGCCGCCTGCCCCGAGCAAAGACTGGCGAACGGCTTCGGTGAGGCCATCAAGCTCCATGATTTTCAGGCGCGCAGGGGTGGACGTGGCGGTCATGCCCATGTGAGACCAGTAGGCCAGGGCAATGTTCTCCAGGAAGCTGGTGTCCATCGAGGCGGACATGGCCTCACTGACCCAGGGAATCATGGGGGCCAGATGCGCGATCTTCGCTTCGTCAGACAGCGCGTGGTCGACCAAGGCGTTGGTTTGCCCCATGAAATTGGCAAGGGAAGCCTTGAAAGCTTCAAACTGGGTGTCGTCGTTCATGGTGTTGGACCTGCTGTGGAGGGGACGGGAGCCGCGCCCGATCAGGAAACACCCTCCGGGCAAAGCACGTATCCCTTGCTGTATCGGCGCAGGACCGCCCCGACTTGAGGCCGCACCCTCGGCCTCAACGGGGTCGCGTCAGGCAAGCGCCCCGGCACAGACCTGCCCGTTCAGCGCAGTTCGGCGATCAGCTCAATTTCCACACACACGCCAAACGGCAGCTGCGCCACACCGAAAGCGCTGCGAGCGTGCGCACCCGCCTGGGGACCAAAGACTTCGCCCAGCAGCTCGCTGCAGCCGTTGGTCACCAGATGGTGCTCGGTGTAGGCAGCGGTGGAGTTCACCAGGCTCAGGACCTTGACGATGCGGGCGTCTTCCAGCGTCTTGCCGGCAGCCTTGCAGGCGGCGTCGAGCGTGCCCATCAAATCGATGGCCACGGTGCGCGCGGCCAGCTTGGCTTCATCAGTGGCCATGGTCAGACCGAGCTGGCCGACCCAGGGCTTGCCGTCTTTTTTGGCGACGTGGCCGCTCAAAAACACCAGGTTCCCCGTCTGGGCGAACGGCACGTAGGCCGCTGCGGGCACAGACACAGGGGGCAGGGTGATACCGAGTTCGGTGAGTTTGGCTTGAACGCTCATGGGGCACTTCCTGAAAAGGGGTTGAAAAAGTGGATTTCATTGTAGGGGCCGGGCCAGGTCCAAAAATGGGTCATGAGTCGAATTCATGGCCCCGCGCGCTGCGGTTCAAGTGCATTCTCGGCTCCCTCTCTTCTAAAGGTTTACGCACGGATAATTCGCGGCATGTTCTTTGAAAATATTGTGTGGTGGGTCTGGGCCATTCTGGGGGGGCAGGGGTTGGGGGTCTTGTTGCTGTTTTGGCTGTTGCTGCGGCGCCCCCGGGCATCGGACGACGAGCTGGCCCACCGCCAGGCATTGACCAGCGCCTTGTCCCAGCAGGCCTCCCGCATTGAGCGGGTCGAAGGCGAGCTGCGCCGTGAAATCGTTGACGGCGCCCGAGGCGGGCGGCAAGAGCTGCAGCAGACGCTCGGCGGCTTCCAGGCGTCGCTGACCCGCCAAAGCTCGGAAGCCACCCGAACACAAAACGCCCAGCTGGATGCCTTCTCTCAGCAGTTGATGCAGTTGCGGGGCACCCTGAGCGACACGTTGACCCAGCAATTGCAGGCCATCAGCCTGGGCATGGGGCAACAGGCAGCCGAAGCCACCCGCACGCAAAATGCCCAGATCGACGCTTTTGCCCAGCAGCTGGTTCAGTTGCGCATTACCTTGAGCGACACCCTGGTGCGCCAGTTGCAGGACATGAGCGAGGGCAATGCGCGCCGCTTGGCCGAGGTGCGGACCACGCTGGACGCCCAACTCGCCCAGCTGCAGCAGAGCAACGCCGCCAAACTCGATGAAATGCGGGCCACGGTCGATGAAAAGCTGCAGTCCACCTTGCAGGCCCGACTGGGCGAGAGCTTCAAACAGGTGGCCGATCGCCTGGAGCAGGTCCACAAAGGCCTGGGCGAGATGCAGACGCTGGCGCAGGGGGTGGGCGATCTCAAGCATTTGCTGACCAATGTGAAAACCCGTGGCATGTTTGGTGAGGCACAGCTGGGGGCGTTGCTGGAGCAGGTGTTGGCGCCCGACCAATTCGCCACGCAGGTGGCCACCCGGCCCGGCAGCCGCAATGTGGTGGATTTCGCCATTCGTTTGCCCGGACGCAGCGCGGACGGCGCGCCCTGCTGGTTACCGATAGACGCCAAGTTCCCCAATGAAGACTACGAGCGCCTGCTCGACGCGCAGCAGCGTGCCGATGTCGAAGGGGCCGAAGCTGCTGCACGTGCGCTCGAGCAGCGCATCAAGCTGGAGGCCAAGTCCATGGCGGAGAAGTACCTGGAGCCGCCGAACACCACCGACTTCGCCATCCTGTTCCTGCCCACCGAAGGGCTGTATGCCGAAGTGCTGCGCCGGCCGGGCTTGATGGAAGCCTTGCAGCGTGACCACCGGGTGACCCTGGCGGGTCCAACCACCCTGATGGCCATGCTCAATTCCCTGCAGATGGGCTTTCGCACGTTGGCGCTGGAGAAGCGCAGCAGCGAGGTCTGGCAGGTGCTGGGAGCGGTCAAGACGGAATTCGGCAAGTTTGGTGATGTGCTGGCCAAGGTCAAGAGCCAGACGCAGACCGTGCTCAACACGCTGGACAACGCTGAGACGCGCAGCCGGGCCATGAGCCGCGCCTTGAAAGCGGTAGAGGCCTTGCCGCAAGACCAGGCAAGCGAGGTCTTGCCGCTGGACGGCCCGACAGACACGGGTGAGGCTTGAACGCAGGACTGCGCTTGCGCTTGAGCCGTCTGGTGGCGGCGCAGATCTGTCTGCACGCCTGCATGACCGGTTTTCGCATGGCAGCGCCACTCATGGCCCTGCGCGAGGGCTACAGCCCGGCTGCGGTGGGCATGCTGCTGGCCTTGTTTGCGCTGGCCCAGGTGTTTCTTTCGTTGCCGGCGGGCCGCTTTGCGGACCGCCATGGTCTGAAGACGCCGATCAAGATTGCGGTGGTTGTGGCCACGGCCGGCGCTTTGCTGGCCGTGGCTTTCCCGGTGTTCGGGATGTTGTGTGTGACCGCCCTGGCCTGCGGCGCTTCGACGGGGCTGGCCCTGATCGCGCTGCAGCGCCATGTCGGCCAGCTGGCCGATGGACCTATGGAGCTCAAGCAGGTGTTCAGCTGGATGGCCATTGGCCCTTCGATTTCCAACTTCATCGGGCCCTTTCTGGCCGGGCTGCTGATCGATGCGTCGGGATTTCGGGCGGCCTACCTGCTGCTGGCTGTTTTGCCTTCCCTGGCCTGGTGGTGGGTGCGCCGTGCGCAGGAGCTGGATCCCGTGGCGCATGAGGCCGATGTGCCGCGTGGCCGATCCTGGCATTTGTTGCGCGAAGCGGGGTTTCGCCGGCTGATGTTGATCAACTGGATGTTGTCGTCGTGCTGGGATGTGCACACGTTTCTGGTGCCGGTGATTGGCAACGAGCGGGGCCTGAGTGCCACGGTGATCGGCTCGATCCTGGGTGGGTTTGCACTGGCGGCCACCGCCATTCGGCTGGCCATGCCCTGGTTGGCCCGGCATCTGCGGGAATCGGTGGTGATTGGCTCGGCCATGGTGGCCACCGCGCTGCTGTTTGTGTTGTATCCGCTGGCACCGACCGCCGGGATCATGGCGCTGCTCTCGGTGCTGCTGGGGATTGCGCTCGGGTCGGTGCAGCCGATGATCATGAGCACCTTGCACCAGATCACGCCCAAGCACCAACATGGGCAGGCCCTGGGTTTGCGTGCCATGGCCATCAACGGCTCCAGTGTGGTGATGCCCTTGCTGTTTGGTTCGGCCGGGGTGGTGCTGGGTCTGTCGGGGGTTTTCTGGACCGTGGGGGCGGTGGTCGGCCTGGGTTCGCGCCTGGCATGGACCATGCAGGTGTCTGACGGGGTATCCCCCACGAAGTGACGAGGCTGAGTGCAAGTACCATGGGCAGGCGGCGACCGGTCTCAGGATCGGGTGTCGTGGGGTGTTTCAGTCAGACGAGCCGTTACACCTCTTAAAATCTCCAGCCAACCTGAAAGAGAAGCCGTGCTGTTCATCATCGTCTTGTTACCGCTTTTGCTCGGTACCGCTGCCACCGGATGGCTGGGCAACCGGGCCCGTGGCCTCACCGCGCTTGTGGCTGGTGGTGTGACCGCCTCCAGCCTTGGAATTCTGCTGCAGCAGGCCCCCGCCGTGTTTGCGGGCGAGGAGGTGCGCAACCGCTGGGAATGGGTGCCCGAGATCGGCCTGAGCCTGTCGTTCCGGCTGGACGGCCTCTCGCTGATGTTCGCGGGGCTGATCCTGTTCATCGGCCTGATGATCGTCATCTACGCCCATTTCTATTTGAGCGCCAAGGATTCTGTGGCCAAGTTTTACAGCGAAATGATGCTGTTCATGGCCGCCATGCTGGGTGTGGTGCTGTCTGACAACCTGCTGCTGCTGGTGGTGTTCTGGGAGCTGACCAGCCTGTCGTCTTTCCTGCTTGTGGGCTACTGGAGCCACCGGGCCGATGCCCGGGCCGGAGCTCGACAGGCGCTCGCGGTGACGGGCGGCGGCGGACTGGTGATGCTGGGTGGCTTTGTGCTGTTGGGCCAGATCGCGGGCACGTTTGAGCTGAGCGAAATGCTGGGCCAGGTGGAACGGATTCAGGCCGACCCGCTGTTTGTCCCCGCTTTGCTGCTGATCCTGGTGGGCGCCTTCACCAAGAGCGCGCAGTTCCCCTTCCATTTCTGGCTGCCCGATGCCATGGCGGCCCCGACGCCGGTGTCGGCCTATCTGCACTCCGCCACCATGGTGAAGGCTGGCGTGTTCCTGATGATGCGCATGTACCCGGTTCTGGCGGGCACGGGCTGGTTTGAGGCTGTGGTGACGACGGTGGGCCTGATCACGGTCCTGTTTGCGGCGTTCATTGCCCTCTTCAAACACGATCTCAAAGGCTTGCTCGCGTATTCAACGGTCAGCCATCTGGGCTTGATCACCTTCCTGGTGGGGCTGGGTTCTCCGCTGGCCGCTGTGGCTGCGGTGTTCCATGTGCTGAACCACGCCACCTTCAAAGCTTCGCTGTTCATGATTGCGGGCATCGTTGACCACGAAACCCACTCGCGCGACATGCGCCAGCTCGGGGGGTTGTACAAGCTCATGCCCTGGACGGCCACTTTGTCCATGGTGGCCGCGGCTTCCATGGCCGGCGTGCCTTTGACCAATGGCTTTCTATCCAAGGAAATGTTCTTCACCGAGGCGGTGGTGGGCACGTCGGGCGTGTGGGGCTGGGTGGTCCCGGTGCTGGTGACGTTGGCGGGCATTTTCAGCGTGGCCTATTCGCTGCGCTTTGTGCACGACACCTACTTCAACGGGCCCATCGGCAATGTGCCCAACCCCCATCCGCACGAGCCGCCGCTGGGCATGAAGTTGCCCACGATGATCCTCGTGGCCATGGGCATTGTGGTGGGCCTGTTGCCTGCGTTGACCTTTGGGCCGCTGGTGCATGTGGCTGCCTCAGCCATGACTGGCCGCGAATTGCCGGAATACCACCTGGCCATCTGGCATGGCTTCAACCTGCCTCTGCTGATGAGCGCGATTGCGGTGGCGGCCGGTGCGGCGATTTACCTCTGGTTGGCCAGGGGCCGGCGCCTGCACCGCATCCTCTCCGAGGACTGGTTCGGCCCCGTGACAGGGCGGCAGATTTTTGAGGGCGTGATCGACGGCTTGTTCCGGTGGGCGGGGCGCATCTCGGTGCGACTGGAGACGGGGTCGCTGCAGCGTTACCTGGGGTGGTTGATTGGTGCCGCGGTTGTGGTGGCGGGTTTGCAGTTTGTGGGCAGCGGCATAGGGGCCGGGGATCGCACGCTGTTGCCGGCGTCGCCGCTGGCCATGGCTGTGTGGGCCTTGCTGATGGCCTCTTGTGTGGCGATTGCCTGGACCCATCACCAGCGCTTCCAGGCGGTCATTTTGGTGGGCTTGGTGGGGCTGGTCACTTCGCTGGTGTTCGTGAGCCTGTCAGCTCCCGATCTGGCCCTGACGCAGCTGTCGGTCGAGGTCGTGTCCACGGTTCTGATGCTCATGGGTCTGGCGTTGCTGCCCCAGCATTCGCCCAGCGAATCCACGCTCGCTCGCCGCGTGCGCGACGGCGTACTGGCCTTGGCCGGTGGCGCGGGCATGGCCTGGGTGTCTTGGGTGCTGCTGACCCGCAACCACGAATCGATATCCTGGTTCTTCCTGGAAAAAGCCTTGCCGATCGGTGGCGGCACCAACGTGGTCAACGTGATTCTGGTTGACTTCCGGGGTTATGACACCTTTGGCGAAATCACTGTGCTGGGCATTGCGGCCGTCGGGGTGCTGGCGTTGATGGAGGGCATGCGCACCAAGCGGCCTTTGACCGATTCTCATGGCCTGGCCTGGACGTTTTCTACCCAGCCACTGCTGCTGCGTGTCGCGGCCTCGGTGGTCTTGCCGGTGGCGCTGGTGTTCACGCTGTACATTTTCATGCGCGGGCACAACATGCCGGGCGGCGGCTTCATTGCCGGCCTGATCACGGCGGTGGCCTTGGTACTGCAGTTCATGTCGCTGGGGCAAAGCAGGGCCGAAGCGATGTTGCGGGCGCAGTCGGGGCGGCGCTTTATCCGCTGGATTGGATCCGGCCTGTCGATAGCGGGTCTGACGGGCGTGGGGGCGTTTGTCTGGGGGCGGCCCTTCATGACCAGTGCCCATGGCCACCCTCATGTGCCGATTTTGGGTGATTTGCCACTGGCTTCGGCCGCGCTGTTTGACCTGGGGGTGTACCTCACCGTGGTCGGTTCTACCTTGCTGACCATCTCGGTGCTGGGTTCGGTGAGCCGCGAAGGCGCGAGCAGCAGCTCGGGGAGGGTGGCATGAACTGCTCTTGCAACCGGACCTTATTGATGCTTTGTGTGGCCAAGTGCGACGTGGGAGGCTCGCAATGAGCATGGAATTCTTGCTGGCCACGGGGATCGGTTGTGTCACCGCCTGTGGTATCTACCTGATGTTGCGCGGGCGCACCTTTCCGGTGGTGCTGGGCCTTTCGTTGTTTGGCTATGCAGTGAACGTATTCATCTTTGTGATGGGCCGCTTGTGGTCGAATGCCCAACCCATTCTGGTGGGGGAGGGGCCGGTGGCCGATCCCTTGCCGCAGGCCCTGGTGCTGACCGCGATCGTGATCGGTTTTGCCACCACCGGCTTTGTGATCGAACTGGCCTTGCGCAACCGCCATGAGAGTGGGAGCGACCATGTAGACGGCCATGAACCTGGCCACGCGCCCGGTCACTCACCGTCCACCGCCGAGACCCAACCCAAGGAGCACAACTGATGGTTGATGCGATCCTGGGTTTCTGGCTGCAGCACGCGCCCGTGCTGTCGGTGTTGCTGCCGTCGTTCACCGCCATGGCTCTGCTGCTGTTGGGTGATTTTGGGGGTATGTCGGGTGTTGGCGGGGGGCACAACCGGGGCCGTGTGGTCTGGCGCCGCCGGTTGAGCATGGCTTCGGTGGTGCTGGGGCTGGTGATGGCAGCTGGCCTGGTCTGGCGGGCCAGCTCGGGCGAGCTGATGGTGTACCGCATGGGTGAATGGGAGGCGCCATTTGGCATTGTGCTGGTGCTGGACCGGCTGAGTGCCTTGATGGTGTGCCTGACATATCTGGTAGCGGCACCCGCGCTCTGGTATGCGACCGGTGGTTGGGACAACCGGGGTCGGCATTTTCACGCCATCTTCCATTTCCAGCTCATGGGGCTGAGCGGCGCATTCCTGACCGGCGACCTGTTCAACCTGTTTGTTTTCTTTGAGGTTTTGCTGATCGCTTCCTATGTGTTGTTGCTCCATGGTCTGGGCCGGGAGCGGCTGCGCATGGGATTCCATTACGTGGTGCTGAACCTTGCTGGGTCGGGCTTGTTCCTCATTGGTCTGGCCATGATTTATGCCGTGGCCGGCACCTTGAATATGGCCGACCTTGCTTTGCGTGTGGGCCAGCTCAGTGGCGATTCGGCGGTGGTAGCGCGGGCTGCGGCCCTGATCCTGCTGGTGGTTTTTGGCTTGAAAGCTGCGGTCGTCCCACTGTATTTCTGGCTGCCCGGTACCTATGCCAGCGCCAGTGCACCGGTAGCGGCCCTCTTTGCGATCATGACCAAGGTGGGCGTTTACAGCATCATCCGAACCCATTGGGGCATCTTTGGACTGGAGGCGGGGGAGGCCAGCCTGGCTGCCCAGGCCTGGCTGCTGCCCATGGCGCTGACCACCAGCGTACTGGGGGCGCTGGGGGCGCTTTCGTCCCACTCGATGGGGCGGCTCGTGGGCTATCTCACCGTGTCGTCTGTGGGCACCATCCTGGCCGGCGTCGGTTTGTTCACGCAGGCAACTTTGTCAGCTGCGCTGTATTACACACTGCACAGCACCATTGTCATCGCGGGCCTGTTCTTGCTGGTGGAGCTGATGGCCGCGCAGCGGGGCGAGGCACTCGACAAGCTGCGCCCCACGGTGGCTGTGCGTGAGCCGGTGTTGTTGGGGTTGATGATGATCTTCGGTGCGGCATCGGCCGCCGGCCTGCCGCCGTTGCCTGGTTTTCTGGGCAAGCTGATGATGTTGCAAAGCACGGAAGGTCTGGCTGCACAACCCTGGGTGTGGACAGTGGTTTTGAGCGTGGGCTTTTTGTCGTTGGTGGGTTTGGCGCGCGCGGGCGTGATTGTGTTCTGGCATGTTCAACCCGACGACGATGCGGCGCGATCGGCATCGGGCTCAAGCTTGAAGCTCTTGTCCTCGGCCTGGGCGTTCATGCTGCTGACGGTGTTGCTGGCGGTGATGGCTTCGCCGGTGAAACGCTATACCGATGCCACAGCCGCGCAATTGGCCGACAAGGCCGCGTATGCCCAGGCCATCCTGGGTGATCAGGGCGGCGTCAACGCCCGGACCACCCGACCATACGACGGATCCCGAGGTGCAGGTGCCGCTGCGCCTGCACCCGCCCATCAGGAGAATGCCCCATGAGCTCAGATCGCTCCCGCGCCGCACCCGCTTCGGGCTGGTTTGCGCATCCCGTGCTGTCGGTGTTGCTGGGCGTGAGCTGGCTGGCCTTGTCCCACAGCATCGAGCCCGTTCACCTGCTCTCGGCGGTGTTGATCGGAATCATCGTGCCGCGCTTGCTCAAGCCTTTTCTGGCCGATGCCAGCGGGCTTCACTGGCCGGCCATTCCCCGGCTGGTGGGCATTGTGATCTGGGACATCATTGTTTCCAATGTGGTGGTGGCCAGACTGGTGCTGGGGCCCCTGGGCAACATGGCGCCCGGCTGGATTCCGGTGCCATTGGCGAGCGGGCACCACCGGGTGAATGCCTTGTTTGCCAGCATCATCACCACCACGCCCGGGACCGTGTCTGCGGTGATAGATGAGGCTGAGCGGGTCATCTGGGTGCACGCGCTCAACTGCGACGACGTTGCCGCCATGGCGGCCGATATGAAGAGCCGCTACGAGGAGCCTCTGCTGGCCATTTTTAAACAACAGACCGGGAGTGCCGCATGAGCCCTGTACTGGAATGGGCCCTGAATCTGGGCATTGCCGCCATCACCATCGCGGTGCTGCTTTGTTCATTGCGGCTGTTGCGCGGCCCCACGATCACCGACCGGGTGCTGGCGCTGGACACGCTGTACATGAACGCTATCGCCTTGATTGTGTTGTTGGGGATTCGCTGGAACACCGCATTGTTGTTTGAAGGCGCCTTGCTGGTGGCGATGCTGGGTTTTGCTTCGACTGTGGCGCTCGCGCGCTACCTCAGCCGTGGCGACGTGGTCGAATGAGGCCGGACAAGGAGATCTGAGATGACTGTTTTGACCGAATGGATCGCCGCTGGTGTGATCGTGATCGCATCGTTCTTTTTGCTCGTGGGGGCCATTGGACTCGCGAGGCTCCCCGACTTCTATATGCGCTTGCATGCACCCACCAAAGCGTCAACGCTGGGTGTGGGCGGGGTGTTGGTCGCGTCGATGCTGGTGGCTGCTGGTCAGGGACGCCCAGGCATCGCCGAACTGTTGATCACGTTGTTCGTTTTTGTGACCGCGCCGGTGTCGGCGAATTTGCTGGCGCAGGCGGCTTTGCACCTGCGCTTGCCTTCGACCGCTTTGCCCCCTGAGGGCATGGTGCCTGAGCGTCGGGCAAAGTGAATCCCAGACCACGCAGGTAGGCGTCCAGTGTGTGTGTGCCGCAGGCCACCAGGTCAAAGGCGCTGGGGTCCAGCAACCAGTTGTGAATCAGGCCGTCGACCATCACGTGGCAACCCTGAGCGGCAATTTCCAGTGGCATGGGGAGCGGTTGTTCCCGCTTCTCGCTTGCAGCCTTCAGGGCCTGTGCCGTGCTTGTGACGCACTCGTTTCGCACCTGCAAATGACGGGCTCTCACGGCCCGCATTTCTTCGTTGTACTCCACTTGCAACGTGGCCACTTCAAAAACGCGACGAACCTGGGGGTCGCTGGCGACTTTGTTGAGGGCCTCCAGCATAAATGCCCTCAGGGCCAGCAGTGGATCGTGCAGCTCTTCGGCTCGCTCGCCCACGCAAGCCAAGGCTTCCTCCAGAGGGAGGGAGGCGCGTTCCATCATGGCGTTGAACAGATCGGCCTTGTCCTGGAAATGCCAATAAACCGCGCCGCGCGTGGTGCCGGCGGCGAGGGCGATGTCGTTGAGTGATGTGCGCGAAACGCCGCGCGCCTGAAACAGGTGCTCGGCAGCGTCGAGCAAGCTGTTTCGGGTGGCTTCGGCGTCGGCTTTGGTGCGGCGAACCATGGCGTGTTTGTGTGAAAGGTTGATGACCGGCAGCCTTTTGGCTTTCGGTCGAAAATGGAATAACCCTCTAACTATACATACATTCACGAACGTATGTATACTTCGACCCCTTCAATGCTCAGGCTTCTGTCTGGGCGGCCGTTTCGCCTTCCCCTGAAAGATGTTCATGCCCAGCGCACAACCTCCAACCGATTCTTTCTTCTCTACAATGCCGCGGCTTTCGACCCCTTCACGACCGTGGCACCTTCTGGGGGCTTTGTCGCTCGCCGTCACACTGGTTGCCTGTGGCAAAGCCGAAGCCCCTGCGGGTGCTGCGCCTGGCGGAGCTGGTGGTCCACCACCCGCCGAAGTGGGTGTGGTGACGGTGACTCCGGGCGACGTGGGTCTGATCACCGAGTTGCCCGGTCGTCTGGAAGCTTCTCGCGTGGCGCAGGTGCGTGCCCGCGCCGCTGGCATCTTGCAGGAACGTCTGTTCCGCGAAGGCAGTGAGGTCAAGGCCGGGCAGGCCTTGTTCCGCATCGATGCGGCGCCCTATACGGCGGCTTTGCAAAGTGCAGAAGCCAGTCTGGCCCGCACTCAGGCCAATTTGTCAACGGCCACGGCTCTGCTCAACCGCTACAAACCGCTGATCACCGAAAACGCCATCAGCCAGCAAGAGTTCGCAAATGCCGAAGCAGCTCAAAAGGTCGCCGAGGCGGACGTCGCCGTGGGGAAAGCGGCGGTACGCACCGCCAGCATCAATGTGAACTACGCCCGTGTGACCGCGCCGATCTCCGGCACGATCGGACGTGCGCTGGTGACTGAAGGCGCCTTGGTTGGACAGGGCGAGGCTACCCAATTGGCGGTGATCCAGCAGATCAACCCGATGTATGTGAACTTCACCCAGTCGGCATCGGAAGCCTTGAGCCTCAAGCGCGCCCTGGCCTCCGGCCAGCTCAAGAGCGCCGGCAAAGACGCCGCAAGCGTTCGCATCGTGCTGGAAGACGGCACGGAATATCCCCAGGCGGCCAAGCTGCTGTTCTCCGATTTGACGGTGGATGCCACGACAGGGCAAGTGACGCTGCGGGCAGAGGTGCCGAACGCCGAAGGTGCTCTGTTACCAGGTCTGTATGTGCGGGTTCGCCTGGAGCAGGCCACGGCCACCGACGCCATCACGCTGCCTCAACAGGCGGTGACCCGCTCCGGCCAGGGTGACTCCGTCATGGTGGTGGATGCCGAAGGCAAAGTGGCCCCTCGGTCCATCAAAGTTGGCGGTCAGCAAAACGGCAAATGGGTGGTGCTCAATGGCTTGAAAGCTGGCGAGCAAGTGATGGTGGATGGTTTCCAAAAACTGCGCGGTGATGCCCCCGTCAAGGCCGTTCCCTGGACACCACCAGGCAGTGCGCCAGCTGCCGCTGCGTCAGCCGCTCCTGCCAAATAAGGGGCGATTCAGATGGCCAAGTTTTTTATTGAACGCCCCATTTTTGCGTGGGTGATCGCCTTGTTTGTGATGGTGTTGGGCGCTGTTTCCATCACCCAGCTGCCGATTTCGCAGTACCCCCCGGTGGCGCCGCCATCAATTTCGATCAATGCCACCTATCCTGGTGCCTCTGCCAAGACGCTGGAAGACAGTGTGTTGTCGGTGATCGAGCAAGAGATGAACGGCTCACCCGGGCTCATCTACATGGAGGCAGTGGCCCAGGCCAACGGCACCGGCAGCATCACACTGAGCTTTGAACCCGGCACCGACGCCAGTCTGGCGCAGGTGGATGTGCAAAACCGCCTCGCACGTGCGTCACCGCGCCTGCCTTCTGCGGTGACGCAGCAGGGCGTTCGTGTAGACAAATCGCGCAGCAACTTCCTGATGTTTGCCATGCTGTCCTCGACGGACCCGGCATGGAATCCGGTGGCGCTGGGCGACTACGCGTCGCGCAGCATCGTGCCAGAAATTCAACGCTTGCCTGGCGTTGGCCAGGCGCAGTTGTTCGGTACCGAGCGTGCGATGCGCGTGTGGATCGATCCAGGCAAATTGCTCGGATTCAACCTCAGTGCGGCCGACGTGGTCGCCGCCATTCGCTCGCAGAACGCTCAGGTGTCTGCAGGCGAAATCGGGGCCTTGCCCAACGTGGCAGGCCAAGGTGTCGCCGCTACCGTGGTGGTCAACGGCCAACTCGGCACCGTCGAAGCTTTTGGCAACGTGGTGCTGCGCGCCAGCGCCGACGGCGCCACGGTGCGCCTCAAAGACGTGGCCCGTATCGAACTGGGTGCGCAGGCTTACGCCACATCGGCCCGCTTGAACGGTGTTCAGGCCGTGGGCATCGGTGTGCAGCAGTCGCCCAGTGGCAATGCCTTGGCCACGGCCGATGCGGTGCGCGCACGCATGACCGAGCTGGAAAAGTTTTTCCCTGAAGGCATGAGCTGGTCAATTCCTTACGACAGCTCGCGCTTTGTGAAGATCTCCATCGAAGAAGTGGCCAAGACACTGGCTGAAGCCATGTTCCTCGTGTTCCTGGTGATGTTCCTGTTCTTGCAGAACTGGCGCTACACCGTGATCCCCACTATCGTGGTGCCGGTGGCTCTGCTGGGCACCTTTGCAGCGCTTTTGGCCATGGGCTTTTCGATCAACGTGCTGACCATGTTCGGCATGGTGCTGGTGATCGGTATCGTGGTAGACGACGCCATCGTCGTGGTCGAGAACGTCGAGCGCATCATGAGCGAAGAGGGATTGCCACCGCTGGAGGCCACGCGTAAAGCCATGGGCCAGATCTCGGGCGCCATCATTGGCGTGACCGTGGTGCTGATTGCGGTGTTCGTGCCGCTGGCGTTCTTCAGCGGCTCGGTGGGCAATATCTACCGCCAGTTTTCAGCGGTGATGGCCACGTCAATCGCCTTCTCGGCTTTCATGGCTTTGTCGCTCACGCCAGCCTTGTGCGCCACCTTGCTCAAGCCAGTGGAGGCAGGGCACCACCATGAGAAGAAGGGCTTCTTTGGTTGGTTCAACCGGGGGTTCTCTCGCACGGCCAAGCGCTACGAAAGCGGTGTGGCGGCTTTGTTGCCACGCGCTGGCCGTACGCTCATCATTTATGCTGCCATCGTGGGCGCCGTCGCGGTGATCTACCAACGCTTGCCCACCTCGTTTTTGCCGAACGAAGACCAGGGCACGATGCTGGTGAACGTGCAGTTGCCGCCCGGTGCTACCCGTGAGCGCACGGAAGACGTGATGAAGCAGGTGGAAGGCTTCATGCTGAAGCAACCTGAAGTTCAAAGCATGGTTGGTGTGCTGGGTTTCAGCTTCTCCGGCCAGGGTCAAAACGCTGCTTTGGCGTTCGTTACGCTCAAAGACTGGTCTGAGCGGACGGGTCCAGGCAGCTCGGCGGAGGGCATTGCCGGCCGTGCCTTTGGTGCCTTGTCGGGCATTCGCGATGCATTTATTTTCCCGCTCAGCCCTCCGCCCATTCCTGAATTGGGTTCGTCGTCTGGCTTCAGCTTCCGACTCCAGGACCGGGCCGGTCTGGGCCGCGAAGCCATGATCAACGCCCGCAACCAGATGCTGGGTCTGGCGTCGAAAAGCAAGGTGTTGGCCGGTGTGCGACCCGATGGACTGGAAGACGCGCCGCAATTGCAACTCGACATCGATCGCGACAAAGCCAACGCGCAAGGCGTGAGCTTCGATGCCATCTCAAGCGCCATCGCGACCTCGCTGGGTTCGACTTATGTGAACGATTTTCCCAACGCCGGCCGCCTGCAACGTGTGGTGGTGCAAGCCGAAGCGTCTGCGCGCATGCAGCCCGATGACTTGTTGCGCATCACGGTGAACAACAGCCAGGGGAAGGCGGTTCCGCTGTCGGCCTTCGCATCGACGCACTGGATCACGGGTCCGATGCAGACCGTGCGTTACAACGGTTACCCCGCCATGCGCATCAGCGGCAGCGCGGCACCTGGACAAAGCACGGGTGCGGCGCTCGCAGAGATGGAGAAACTCGCAGGGCAGTTGCCACGGGGCTTTGGCTTTGAGTGGACAGGTCAGTCGCGAGAAGAAAAGCTGGCCGGCTCACAAGCCATCATCTTGTATGCGTTTGCCATCCTCGCGGTGTTCTTGTGTCTTGCTGCGCTGTATGAAAGCTGGACCATTCCATTGGCTGTGATTCTGGTGGTACCGCTCGGTGTGCTGGGGGTATTGCTGGCCACGTTGCTGCGCGATTACTCGAATGACGTGTATTTCCAGGTCGGGCTGATCACCATCATCGGGCTCTCTGCGAAGAACGCGATTTTGATCATTGAATTTGCCAAGGATTTGCAGGCCGAAGGCAAAAGCGTGATTGAAGCGGCTCTGGCCGCGGCCCACATGCGCTTCCGCCCCATCATCATGACCTCGATGGCCTTCACGCTGGGCGTGATGCCCCTGGCTTTGGCCAGTGGTGCGGGTTCGGCAAGCCAACGGGCCATCGGCACGGGCGTGATCGGAGGCATGTTGGTCGGTACGGTTCTTGCCGTGGTTTTTGTTCCGATCTTCTTTGTGGTGGTGCGCACGCTGTTCAAAGGCAGCGACCGCCAACACCGTCTGGATGCAGCCCAAGCTGCCCACCATGGAATGAAAAACGATGCTTAAGATCTCATCTACCCCTTTGGCCCGGTCTTTTGGCCTGACGCCCATCGCGGCTGCGATGGTCCTCGTGTTGTCGGGCTGCTCTTTCATTCCCACGTATGAGCGCCCAGCAGCGCCGGTGGCTCCGTCACTGGACACGGGTGGCGTGGCCGTTGATTCAGCGACACCCGCCACCGAGATCGCCTGGCGCGATTTTGTCCAGGATGCCCGCCTGCGGGAGTTGATTGCCCTTGCGATTCAGAACAACCGCGATCTGCGTCTGGCCAC
This sequence comes from Hydrogenophaga sp. PAMC20947, assembly GCF_004795855.1. NCBI lineage: Bacteria > Pseudomonadati > Pseudomonadota > Betaproteobacteria > Burkholderiales > Comamonadaceae > Hydrogenophaga > Hydrogenophaga sp. PAMC20947. Next base: position 1,685,073 of record NZ_CP039252.1, on the reverse strand, counting down.
GCTCAATATTGAGCAGGTGCGCGCGCAGTATCAGATCCAGCGCGCCGGCTTGTTTCCCGCCGTGAACGCTGGTGTCACAGGCAGCCGTCAGAGTTCGGGTGATGACACCATCACCAATGCTTACACCGCGGGCCTGACCATGAGTGGCTGGGAGATCGATTTCTTCGGGCGGGTCGCCAGCCTGAAAGAGGCGGCCTTGGCACAATACCTGGCCAGCGAAGAGGCTCGCAATGCGGCGCAAACCAGCTTGGTGGCCGCTGTGGCGAGCAGTTGGCTCAGTTTGCAAACCAGCGATGAGTTGCTGGCCTTGACGGTGCAAACGCTCAAGACCCGTCAGGATTCCTTGCACCTGACCCAACTGCGGTTTGACAGTGGGGTGTCTTCGGCGCTGGACTTGCGCCAAGCCGAGTCGTTGCTGGCTTCGGCACAAGGGACGTTGGCACAGCTACAACGCCAGCGATCGCTGGACCTGAATGCGTTGACCTTGCTGGCAGGGCAGCCGATACCGTCCTCGGTGCTGCCAACGTCTGGCGCATCGCTACAGCAGTTCAGTGCTGTGCCTGTGGGCTTGTCCTCAGAGGTGCTGATTCAGCGGGCCGACATTCGGGCTGCGGAACACCAGCTGATCGCCGCCAACGCCAACATCGGCGCCGCGCGCGCGGCCTTTTTCCCGCGCATCTCGTTGACCGCCAGCTTGGGCACTGCGAGCGATGAGCTTTCGGGCTTGTTCAAAAGCGGGTCGTGGGGCTTTTCGCTGGCGCCGCAGGCGCTGTTGCCCATCTTCGATGCGGGTCGCAATCGCGCTGGTTTGCAAGTGGCGAAAGCCCAGCGCGATATCGCGGTGGCGCAATACGAAAAAGCGATCCAAACCGCATTTCGCGAAGTGTCCGATGCGTTGGCTGGGCGCGCGACCTTGGTCAGACAAGGGGAGGCTCTGAAAGCCCAGGCCGATGCGGAATCAGAGCGCTTCCGGCTGGCCGAGCTGAGGTACCGCAACGGCATCGCCAGCTTCCTGGATGTGCTGGACGCACAACGATCGCTGTTCACGACCCAGCAGGCATTGAGTCAGACCCGACTGGTTCAGCGGCAGAACCAGGTGGCGCTGTACAAAGCGCTGGGAGGCGGCTGGAAGCCATAAGGGGATTGAGCCCCCACGCTCCGCCGCTGTGCGGGTCGCTGCCCCCCTGGTGGGCTGACCTTGCTCGGGGCGGCCCTTCGCTGCGGTCGTTCGGCCCCCACGCTCCGCCGCTGTGCGGGTCGCTGCCCCCCTAGGGGGCTGACCTTGCTCGGGGCGGCCCTTCGCTGCGGTCGTTCGGCCCCCACGCTCCGCCGCTGTGCGGGTCGCTGCCCCCCTAGGGGGCTGACCTTGCTCGGGGCGGCCCTTCGCTGTGGTCGTTCGGCCCCCACGCTCCGCCGCTGTGCGGGTTGCTGCCCCCCTAGGGGGCTGACCTTGCTCGGGGCGGCCCTTCGCTGTGGTCGTTCGGCCCCCACGCTCCGCCGCTGTGCGGGTCGCTGCCCCCCTGGGGGGCTGACCTTGCTCGGGGCGGTCCGGTGCCGAATCAATTCGGCTTGGGTAAGCTAGACCTTGGGCAGGTTGTAGAAATTCAGGATGTAGTTCCAGGCATCCTGAGGGTCGTCCACATACGTGAAAAGCTTGAGGTCATCTGGCGAAATCGTGCCTTCTTCCACCAGCACGTCCAGGTTCAGCAGACGCTTCCAGTAGTCGCTGCCAAAGAGCACGATGGGCACGGGTTTGGCTTTGCCGCACTGCACCAAGGTGATGACCTCAAAGAGTTCGTCGAGTGTGCCGAAGCCGCCCGGGAATGCCACCAGGGCTTTGGCGCGCATCATGAAGTGCATTTTGCGCAGTGCAAAGTAGTGAAACTTGAAACACAGCTCGGGCGTAATGTAAGGGTTGCCCGACTGCTCGTGCGGCAATGCGATGTTCAGGCCGACGTTGGGCGCACCTTCGTCGTGCGCGCCCCGGTTGGCGGCTTCCATGATCCCGGGACCGCCACCTGTGCAGATGTAGAGCTGGTCTTCCTTGGTACAGCGCGCGCTGTGCCGCGCCACAATGCGTGCAAACTGCCTGGCCTGGCCGTAGTAGGCCGAGTTGCGCAGCAGCGCTTGAGCGCGGGCGATGGCTTTGGCGTCGCCACTGGCCTCTGCCACCGCCAATTGCTCTTGGGCAATGGCGGCCTCGCGCACACGCGCGCTGCCAAACACGACCACGGTGTTGTCGATACCCAGATCCTGCTGTGCCAGGTCGGGTTTGAGCATTTCGAGTTCAAAACGGATGCCGCGTGTCTCGCGCCGCAGCAAAAATTCGGGGTCGGCAAAGGCCAGGCGGTAGGCATCGGCCTTGAGCGAGTTGCCGCTGTTGGCATGGGCCTGTAGCTCGGCCCAGGCGTCGGTCAGGCGCCGTTCGGTGAAGGTTTGTGTCAGGTGTTCTGTGGATTCCATAAATTATTCCCTCTTGTTTTCTAAAGACCTAAAGCAAGCGCGAGTGGCACAAACAGTATGGCCAGCGCATTGCCCAGCATGATCATCGCACCCACTTTGTCGGGTTCCTGGTGGTAACGCTCGGCGAGCATGAACTGGATCACGGCGGGCGGCAGTGCGGCAAACAGCAACAGCTGACCGCGCGCCGCACCCTCCAGGTCCAGCGCCCAGGCCAGCGGGATACCGATCGCCAGCCCGATGATGGGGCGGGCGAGGGCGCCCAGCATGCCGAGAGCGAAACCCGATCGCGTGAGGGCTGTCAACCGGGTGCCCAGGGCAAACAGCATCATGGGCAGCAGGGCGTCGCCGAGCAACTTCATCCCGGACATCAACACCTCAGGCGGCCGTACCTCTGTGAAGGCACTGGCGAAGCCCAGCAGGGTCGCGACCATGAGGGGGCTGAGCAACAGGTCGCGCGAGCGGGCGCTTTGGCTGGTGATGCGCGCGCCCAGTGAAAAATGCAGCAGGTTGCTGACCGAAAACAGGGCCACAGCTGCACCGAAATGCTCAGAACCAAAGGCCAGCAGCGCCAGGGGCAGGCCCATGTTGCCGCAGTTGTTGAACATCACCACCGGGACCAGGGTGCGCGGCTGTGCGCCAGTGAGCTTGGCCAGCGGCAAGGCCAGCAAGCCACTGCCCAGAATGAGCACCGCGCCGCCGATCAGCAAGCTCCAGTGTTCAGCGATCTGAAAGTCTTTGGCCGCCAATGCGGAATACACCAGGAATGGGGCCAGCACATCGAGGGCGATGCGGTTGAAGGACGACATGTCCGGGCGTTTGCGCAGCGCGTAGCCATAGCCGATGGCTACGATGAAAAACACCGGGATGATGACGTCGGCTATTCGGGCGATCAGGTCCATGGAATTTCGAGCTTAAGGAAAAATGCAAAAAGGCTCCGGATGGAGCCTTTCTCTGCGCTATCGCGCCACCTTTGTCTGCGCCGTTTCGCCATCAGGCCGCCTCAAGGCAAAACAGCCCCCTGGGGGTCCGGCGACCCGCGCGGCAGTGGAGCGCGGGGGGGGCACCAAGATCCTTAGACGCGCTTGCGGTATTCGCCGGTGCGGGTGTCGATCTCGATCTTGTCTTCTTGTGCCACAAACAGGGGCACGGCCACTTCAAAACCGGTGGCGATTTTGGCAGGCTTGAGCACTTTTCCGGAGGTGTCGCCTTTGACAGCAGGCTCGGTCCAGGTGATCACGCGCTCGACGCTGGTGGGCAGTTCCACGGAGATGGCCTTGCCGTCGTAGAACACCACTTCAACGGTCATGCCGTCTTCGAGGTAGTTCAGGGCATCGCCCATGTTTTCGGCTTCTACTTCGTACTGGTTGAATTCGGTGTCCATGCAGACATACATGGGGTCAGCGAAGTAAGAGTAGGTGCACTCTTTCTTGTCCAGAATGATCTGGTCCATCTTGTCGTCGGCCCGGCAAACCACTTCGGTGGCCATGTTGTTCAGCAGGGCTTTGAGTTTGAGGCGCACGGTGGCAGCGCCACGGCCACCACGGGCGTATTCGGTTTTCAGGACGATCATAGGATCCTTGCCGTGCATGATCACATTGCCGGCGCGGAGTTCTTGAGCGATTTTCATAAGCGTTCCAGGGTTTGAGCCGCAAGTTCCGGCAAGACGGCGAGGTCTGGGAACGGTACTGATAGCAAGCATCTGTGCGGCGAGACAGATGGTTGGCGGGCAAGGCAGGGGCGTTTCGCCTCGAGCAGTTTTCCGCAAAGCCTTGAATTTTATCGCTTTTTTGCAACGAATTCGAGGAGTTGGGTGACCAGGTCGGGTTGGGCCAGCAGCCGCTCCCTGGCCGAGAGCGCGCAGCCGCGCCATTCATCGATCACAGCCCAGCCCGGCCAGACGGGTCCTGACGGGGTTTCGATCCCATTCCAATGGCGGTGAAACTGACGCCAGGAAGCCGGTGCCTGCAACCAGTCGAGAAAGGCTTCCAGCTTGGCGTGGTGGGCGTTGTCGTGCTGCGGGTAGAGGTGCCACACAAAAGGCTGGCCGGCCCAGAGGGCGCGCACCAGTGAATCTTCTCCACGAACACAGTTGAAATCACAGGCCCACAGCAACCGGTCAAAGTCGGTCTGGGGCAGGGGGGGCAGCCGGTGCACGGGTGCGTCAGGTACCACCTGCGCCACCGCGGCCTGCGCCCGCCCATGGGCAATGAACCACTGGCTGGGCGTGGGATCGAGAGCGGCTTCGTGCAACACGGCTTCCAGCACGGGCGGTTCGTAGCAAAACAGGCTCACCCGGCGTGTGCCCGAATCGCAGGGCAAGCCCTGTTGCGTCAGCCAGGCGGGTGCGTCGAATGCCGCGCGAGCGGCCATCAGCCCGGCCTCGCGAAGGAGGCCGCCGGTGGCAGGCGTGAATCCTGGGTAAAAAAACCATTTGCTTTGCCCGTTGAGCGGGCCACTCATGATGGGCGAAGGCAGGCGGTGGAAGCGCTCCACATACGATTCTGCACTCATGTACTCCAGGTTGACCCACACGGGCGGCGCGTGTCCATCCACCAGCCGTTGCGTCAGCCAGGCCACCCACTCGGGCGCAGGGTCACAGCCAAAGGCCTCGACCCACACATCGGCGGGCTGCGCGACTTCGGTCGCCCCCGAGGGCAGTGGTTCGGTCCAGTGGTGCACCTGCACATGGGGCACTCGGCCTTCCAGCGCGCCGGGCGCCATCCAGGCGAGGGCTTCAGGCACATCGATCCACAGGCGCACCGATTGCCCCTGCGATGCCAGCGCCTTGCAAAAGCGCCAGCAGACCCCGATATCCCCCAGGTTGTCAATGACGCGACAGAACACGTCCCACAAAGGGCGGTCGGCGGGTGGGGCGGGCGTCGCGGTCAGAGGCATGGCCCCGATCTTGCCGTATTTGTGGCCGCCGGCTGGCGCGGGAGGCCTCGGTCATTCACCGTTCACAATACGGACCCATGGCGTCAGAGCATTCCGAACAACTGTTGAACGAGGTCGCGGCCTTGCCGGGCTTGCCCGGGGTCTACCGCTATTTCGATGCCCAGGGGCAATTGCTGTATGTGGGCAAGGCGCGCAACCTCAAAAAGCGGGTCAGCAGCTATTTCCAGAAAACACTGGATGGCACACGCATTGGCCACATGGTCAGCCGCATCGTGCGCATGGAAACCACCGTGGTGCGGTCAGAGGCCGAGGCCCTGCTGCTCGAAAACAACCTGATCAAGACGCTGAACCCCAAGTTCAACATCCTGTTCCGGGACGACAAGAGCTACCCCTACCTCAAGATCACGGGCACCCGGGAAACCTACCGCACGGCAGGCCCCAAGCCGCCACCCTCGATCGCCTTTCCCCGCATGGCCTACTACCGCGGCGTGGTCGACAAGCGCCACAGTTATTACGGGCCCTTCCCCAGCGCCTGGGCTGTCAAAGAATCGGTGACCCTGCTGCAAAAGGTGTTCCGGCTTCGCACCTGCGAAGACACCGTGTTCGCCAACCGCACCCGGCCTTGTCTGCTCTACCAGATCAAACGTTGCAGCGGCCCCTGTGTGGACCTCGTCGACAGCGAGGCTTACGGCCGCGACGTGCGGGACGCCGAAGCCTTTCTGCGCGGTGAGACCCAGGCCGTGCTGGACACGCTGGAGGCCCGCATGATGGCGCACGCTGAGCAGCTGGAGTTTGAGCAGGCGGCCGAGATCCGCAACCAGATGTCGGCCTTGTCCCGTGTCCTGCACCAGCAGGCCATGGACAACGTGTCGGACAAAGACGTGGATGTGCTGGCGGTCAAGGTGCATGGCGGGCGCGCCTGTGTGAACCTGGCCATGGTGAGGGGAGGGCGGCATCTGGGCGACCGCCCCTATTTCCCCGCCCATGTGGACGACGCCACACAAATCGACCGCGCCCTGCGAGAGGCGGGAGAGGTCCATGAGGTCGGTGAGGGCGATCCGGTGGACCAGGTGGCCGTGCAGGTGCTCGAAGCTTTTATTGCCCAGCATTACCTTGGTGTGGCGATGCCTTTCATTCTTGTGACCAGCCACAAGGTCGGCACCTCGTTGCTCGATGCCTTGAGCGAACAAACGGGGCAGAAGGTGAATGCGGTGCACCAGCCCCGCGAGCACCGCCGCATCTGGCTGGAGATGGCGCAAAAGAATGCCGAAATCGCGCTGGCCCGGCTGTTGGCTGAAGAAGGCTCGCAGCAGGCGCGGACACGCGCGCTGGCCGATGCCCTGCAATTGCCCGACGATCAGCTTGACACGTTGCGGGTCGAGTGCTTCGATATCTCGCACACGGCCGGCGAATCTACCCAGGCCTCTTGCGTCGTGTTTGAAGACCACAAGATGCAAAACAGCCAGTACCGGCGGTACAAGATCGAGGGCATCACACCAGGCGACGATTACGCAGCCATGCGCCAGGTGCTGTCGCGGCGCTACAGCAAGGTGGCCGAGGCCCAGCGCGCAGAACTGGAAATAGCCGCAACAGAAGACGCGTCGAAAGTTGCGGCGGAGGGCCCCGCATTGGCCGCAGCGCCAGCGTCCGCAGAGGAGTCCGCGACTGAGACCGCGACCGATCCCGCCAGCGGCTTGCCAAAAGGCCCCCGCATGCCCGACCTGGTCTTGGTCGATGGCGGCAAGGGCCAGGTCAGCATGGCCCGTGAAGTGTTCCAGCAGTTGGGTCTGGACCTGTCGCTCATCGTCGGTGTAGAAAAAGGCGAGGGCAGGAAAGTGGGCCTGGAAGAGCTGGTCTTTGCCGATGGCCGAGAAAAGGTGTACCTGGGGCACGATTCGGCCGCGCTCATGCTGGTGGCCCAGATTCGTGACGAAGCCCACCGCTTTGCCATCACCGGCATGCGGGCCCAGCGCGCCAAGGTGCGCACGGGGTCCAGCAAGCTGGAAGACATTCCGGGGGTGGGGCCGAAGAAGCGCGCTCGCCTGTTGCAGCGGTTTGGCGGCGTGCGCGGGGTGGCCAGCGCCAGCGTGGAAGACCTTTGCACGGTGGAGGGGATCTCCAGCGATCTGGCGGATACGATTTACCGTGCATTGCGCTGAGTGAACCCTTTTGGGGGGTGCAGCCGAGTTGAGTTCAAAGGAGAGGGCGACATGCAGGCGGTTTGGGGTTACGTTCAATCCATGTGGCAGCAGGCGTGGCAAGGGGATGTGCAAGCGATCCTGTTTTGGGTCGCGGTGTATTGCGGGGTGGTGGGCATTTATTCCCTGGCTTTTCAGCTGCGCATCCGCCGTTGGCCTGCCGCACCCGGGGTGCTCGCCCAAGCGGGGGTGGAGCGGTGGGGGGGCCCGGAATGGGTGAGGTCCGACCAGCAGTACAGCCTGAAATCAGCCTACCGTTACCGGGTGGACGGGCGCGTCTACGAGGGGCATCGGGTATCAACATGGGTGATGGTGGCCAGCCACAACGGGCGCTTTTTACTCGAAGCCCAGCTGAAAGGTGTTCAGCGCCATCCTGATGGCACGGTGTCCGTGTTTTACAACCCGAAGCGACCCCACAAGAGCTTTTTGATCCAGCCCGGTAGGGTCGGATTGCTGATCACCTGGGTCATCATCCTGGGCCCGGCGCTGTTCTACTGGAGCCGGTTTCATGGTGGTTGAGTGCGTTGTTCGTGCGTCGGCGGAGCAGGGGCTGGGTCAAGGTGACAACGTTTTGAACGCCCTGTGCCTGCTGCGCCCATAATCTCCACATGTTTTTTAACCTCCCGACACTGCTGACCTGGGCGCGCATCGTGGCCATCCCGTTGATCGTCGGGGTGTTTTATCTCGACGGTTTCAGTACCGCCGAACAAAACCTGATCGCCACGGTGATGTTCGTTGTGTTTGCGCTCACCGATTGGGCCGACGGCTACCTGGCGCGCCGCCTCAACCAGACCTCGGCCTTTGGTGCCTTTCTGGATCCGGTGGCCGACAAGATTCTGGTGTGCGCCAGCGTGCTGATACTGGTGCATCTGGGTCGCGCCGATGTGTTTGTCGCGCTGATCATCATCGGGCGTGAAATTGCCATTTCGTCGCTGCGCGAATGGATGGCCATCATCGGAGCCACCAAGAGTGTGGCGGTGCACATGGTGGGCAAGCTCAAAACCACTGTGCAGATGGTCGCGATACCCTTTTTGCTGTTTGACGGGGTCGCCCTCGGCGTGGTCGACACGCGTATCTGGGGCACCTGGCTGATCTGGGCCTCGGCTGTGCTGACCATCTGGTCGATGGTGTATTACCTGCAGAAAGCCTTGCCCGAGATTCGCGCCCGGTCACGCTGAGGCGCCAGCATGTCGTCCTCGAGTCAAGACAACGCATGGCTGCGCGCCATGCCCTGGGTGTTTGTGCTGATCTGGAGCACCGGGTTCATCGTGGCCCGCTTTGGCATGCCACATGCCCCGCCGATGAAATTTCTGGCGGTGCGGTATGCCCTGTCCATTTTGTGTTTCCTGCCCTGGATCTGGGTGACCCGCGTTTCGTGGCCCAAAGACCGCAGGCAGTGGCTCCATCTTTCGGTCACTGGCGTGTTGATGCACGCGGGCTACCTGGGCGGTGTGTGGGCGGCTGTAAAAGCCGGCATGGGCTCAGGCTTGTCGGCTTTGATCGTGGGCATACAGCCCGTGCTCACCGCCATCTGGCTGAGCGCCATGGGCGGGTCCGACGGGCACGTCTCCCGGCGCCAGTGGGTGGGCTTGCTGCTGGGCTTTGCTGGCCTGGTGCTGGTGGTGTCCCGCAAGTTTGGCGCTGGCGGCCCGGGCGATCAGGCCAACTGGGTGAACCTGGGGTTTGCCGTGATGGCCTTGCTGTCCATCACCGCCGGTACCCTGTACCAAAAGCGCTTTGTAAAGCCTTGTGACGTGCGCAGTGCAAACACCGTGCAACTGCTGGCCGCGCTGTTGGTGACATTGCCATTGGCCCTCGCCGAGACCGAAAGCATGCGCTGGAATGGCGAGCTGATGGGCGCCATGGCCTGGTCGGTGCTGGGGCTCACACTGGGCGGCAGCTCTTTGCTGTACCTGTTGATCCAACGCGGTGCGGCGGCATCGGTGGCCACCCTGATGTACCTGGTGCCACCCTGCACAGCGCTGATCGCATGGACGCTGTTTGACGAGCCCATTGGCCCGATCACCATCGCTGGTATCGCGCTCACAGCACTGGGCGTGAGCCTGGTGGTGCGTCCACCCCGAGCGGTCTGATCCTCCATGGCTCCTCGCTAAATGCCTGGGCCACAAAGTCTGTCAGCAACCGGATTCGGCGGGGCACCTGGGCCCGGTAGGGCGCCAGCCAGTGGATGTCTGCATCGGGCATGGAATACGCCGGGAGCACCTGAATGAGCGCTCCGCTGGCCAGCTGGGGTGCGACGTCCCACAGGCTGCGCAGCATGATGCCTTGGCCGCTCAGGCACCAGTCCCGCACCATCTCGCCCGAATTGCTCGACAACGGCCCCTGTACAGGTACATGGTGGGTTTGTTGATCGTCGGCGTTCCACAGGCGCCAATGGTCGTAGCGCTCCCCAGGTCCCGTCCCGTTTTCGCGCACCACCAGGCAATCGTGGGTGGCCAGTGCACCCGCTTGTCCGGGAACGCCACGCCGGGCCAGATAGGCAGGACTGGCCACAAGCACACGTTGGTTGGGCGCCAGGCGCCGGGCCATCCATTCGGCGCTGCGCTCGCCGGGCAGTGCCCAGAGCCAGACGGCCGCATCAAACCCCTCAACCGCCAAGTCGGGCAGTTGCTCTGTGAGCTGCAGCTGTACCGTGACTTTTGGGTGGTGCGCCTGAAACGCGGCCAGTACCGGGCCCAGCCAGCGGCGGCCGAAGCCGAAGGTGGCCGCCAGACGAATGGGCCCTGTGGGTTCCCGGTGGTGCTCGCGCAGCTCCGATTCCACCGATTCGAAGGCCTGAAGCAGCCCCACCGCCCGATCGCACAAGGTTTCGCCCTCGGCCGTTGGGCTGACCCGCCGGGTGGTTCGTTGAAACAGGCGCAGCCCCAAGCGGGCTTCCAGCGAGGCCAGGCGCTTGCTGACCACCGGCGGTGCGACACACAGCGTTTGAGCGGCCTGCGCCAGGCTGCCATGGCGGCGCACCGCCAACACGAGTTCAAGGTCGGATCGGTCCAATTGATTCCTTCAGGGCAATAATTCGTTTTCCTATTCTTGCTCAAAATGGCGATACGCTGAGGACATGCTGGATTATCTGACTGTCAAAGCCGTTGAGAGAGCAGGCGTGCGCCTGCACTCGCGTTCGGGTGGTCATGGCCCCGCTTTGTTGCTGTTGCATGGGCACCCGCAGAGCATGACCATGTGGCACCGTGTACTGCCGACCCTGATGGCGCGTTTCACCGTGGTGCTCATGGATGTGCGGGGTTATGGCGATTCGGCACGGCCTGCGGCCACCACCGACCACCAAGCGCACAGCAAAAGAACCATGGCGCTGGACGCCATCGCGGTGATGCAGGCGCATGGGTTTCACCGGTTTTCAGTGCTCGCACACGACCGTGGCGCGCGCGTGGCACACCGGCTTGCGGTGGATCACCCTCAAGCAGTCGCACGCCTGATGCTGCTCGATATTGCTCCCACCCTGGCGATGTACCAGCAGACCACCGAAGCCTTTGCGCGGGCTTATTGGCACTGGTTTTTCCTGATCCAGCCATCGCCGCTGCCCGAAGCACTCATCGCGGCCGACCCAGCGCGTTACCTGCACAGCGTCATGGGCAACCGGTTTGCGGGCCTGGGCGTGTTTCACCCTGCCGCGCTCGCGGAATACGAGCGGTGTCTGGCACTGCCCGGCACCGCTGAGTCGATTTGTGAAGACTACCGGGCCAGTGCCAGTCTCGATCTTGAGCACGATCGCGCCGATTTGGCCGCCGGCCGAAAGCTGGTGCAGCCCCTGCGTGTGCTTTGGGGTGAGCACGGCACCGTGGCGCGTTGTTTTAATGTGCTCGAGTTGTGGCGCGAATGCGCCACGCATGTCTCGGGTGCGACTTTGCCCTGCGGGCACTACCTGGCCGAAGAAGCGCCCGATGCCTTGATCCAGGAAGTCCTTGCCTTTTTTCTCGAACATCCCGACAGGAGTCAGTCATGAACAAAAACCCTTCCAAAACCCATCGCATCGCCGTGATCGCGGGCGACGGCATTGGCCAGGAAGTGATGCCCGAAGGTCTGCGTGTGATGGAAGCCGCGGCCACCCGCTTCAACATTCCGCTGGCCTTTGATCACTTCGACTTCTCCAGCTGCCGCTACTTTGAGCAGCACGGCAAGATGCTGCCCGACAACTGGAAGGAGCAGATCGGCGGGCACGATGCGATTTACTTTGGCGCTGTGGGTTGGCCCGACAGCGTCCCGGATCACATTTCGTTGTGGGGCTCGTTGCTGCTGTTCCGCCGTGAGTTCGACCAGTATGTGAACATCCGCCCAGCGAAACTCATGCCCGGTGTGACCGCCCCGGTGGTGCGGCGCGATGGTTCGCCCCGACAACCCGGTGAGATCGACATGGTGATCGTGCGCGAAAACACCGAAGGTGAATATTCAAGCATTGGGGGGCGCATGTTCGCGGGCACCGACCGGGAAATCGTGGTGCAGGAAACGGTGATGTCGCGGATCGGCGTCGATCGCGTGTTGCGCCACGCCTTTGAGGTGGCGCGCTCCCGCCCCAAAAAGCACCTGACCAGCGCGACCAAGTCCAACGGCATCGCTATCACCATGCCTTACTGGGACGAGCGTGTGGCCGAGATGGCCAAGCAGTACCCCGACATCACTGTCGACAAATTCCACATTGACATCCTCACCGCCCATTTTGTGCAACGGCCCGATTTTTTGATGTGGTCGTGGGCAGCAATTTGTTCGGGGACATCCTGAGCGATCTGGGCCCGGCCTGTACCGGCACCATCGGCATCGCCCCCAGCGCCAACCTCAACCCCGATCGCGTCCACCCCTCGTTGTTTGAGCCGGTGCACGGGTCGGCACCCGACATCGCAGGGCGCGGCATTGCCAATCCGATAGGCCAGATCTGGTGCGGCGCCATGATGCTCGATCACCTGGGCTACCGCCAGGCGCACGACGCTGTGATGTCCGCGATTGAAGCCGTGTTGCAACCCGGAAGCGGAGCGCCACGCACGCCTGATCTCAATGGCTCGGCGGGCACCGCCGATGTCGGGAAAGCCATCGCTGCGGCGCTGGCGTCTTGAGTTCGATTCGGGTTGATGGGTGTGGGGTGTGGTTGTGTGGGGAATTTCTCTGTGCAAATTTCACACTCTGCACCTGAGCTGTGGCTTGTTGCGTCTAGAATATTTGGTTTCGCGCTGTCTGCGCCGCATCTTCTGAAGAATGCGTATTGACAGGGGGCTCGCCCCATGGGTCTAATCACCCAGCTTTGTCTGGCCTGCGTGTCAGAGCCATTGCGATTTCGAGCGACCCAGCCGTTCAGATCTGGACGCGGCGCGCACCATGGTGGCGTTTGCTGGCACACACGAATTTTTCAAATCATTTTAAGAGGGGCTATCTGTGAATAAGACCGAACTCGTTGAGCACATTGCCAAGAATGCCGACATTTCCAAGGCAGCAGCAACGCGTGCACTGGACTCCACCATCGTCGCCATCCGCACCACGCTGAAAAAAGGCGGTACGGTTTCGTTGGTGGGTTTTGGGTCGTTCGCCGTGACCAAGCGCCCAGCGCGCAAGGGTCGCAACCCCCGCACTGGCGAAGAGATTAAAATCAAGGCCGCCAAGGTGCCGAAGTTCCGTCCAGGCAAGGCATTGAAAGATGCTCTGAACTGAGCACCTGAGTTTTTCGGTGGGGTGCTTAGCTCAGTTGGCAGAGCGGCGCCTTTACACGGCGTAGGTCGGCGGTTCGACCCCGTCAGCACCCACCACGATTAAAAGGCGAACCCGGGTTCGCCTTTTTTCTTGTTCGCGCCAGTCGCCTCTTTTGGGGGTGCCTGGTTCATGTTGCAGGGCTTCATTGCATGTTCGATACCATTCGCGATAACAAAAAGTACCTGATGGGCTTTTTGCTGATCTTGATCATTCCCGGCTTTGTGCTGTTTGGCGTACAGGGGCTGGGCGACAGCAACCAGGGCAGTGAGAAAGTGGCCTCTGTCGATGGCCAGAAGATCACCCGCGACGAATGGGATCAGGCCCATCGCACCGAGGCCCAGCAGCTGATGCAGGCCAATCCCACGCTGGATTCGAAGTTTCTGGACAGCGACGAAGTGCGCTTTGCCACACTCGACCGCCTGGTGCGTGATCGCGTGTTGAGCGTGGCAGCGACCAAGCTCCACCTGCTCACCAGCGACCAGCATCTCGCCCGTGCCCTGCAGGAAGATCCCAACATCGCTGCGCTGCGGCGCGCCGACGGCACGCTGGACGTTGAGGCCTATACGCAGTTGGTGGGCCGTCAGGGCATGACGCCCGCCATGTATGAAGCGCGCCTGCGCGACGATCTGTCCAAGCGCCAAGTGGTTGCGGGCGTGGTCGGCACCGGGTTCACATTGCCCGCTCAGGCCAACCTGGCGCTCGACGCCTACTTCCAGCAACGCGAAGTCCGTGTGCAGCGTTTTGCCGCCACCGATTTTACGGCCCAGGTCAAGCCGACCGAAGCCGAAATAGAGGCGTTTTACAAAGACAACAGCGCCCAGTTCCAGGCGCCCGAGCAAGCCGATGTGCAATACGTGGTGCTCGACGCGGCTGCTCTGCAAAAGAACGTGACGCTGGACGCTGCGAACGTGAAGTCCTATTACGACCAGAACGCCTCGCGTTTGTCGGGACCCGAAGAGCGCCGTGCCAGCCATATCCTGTTGACGGCCGCAGCAAGCGCGCCTGAAGCTGAAAAGGAAAAAGTGCGCCAGAAAGCGCAGGCCTTGCTGGCGCAGGTTCGCAAGGCACCCGAGACGTTTGCGGCAGTGGCCACAGCCGAGTCGCAAGACCCCGGCTCTGCAGCCAAGGGCGGCGATCTGGACTTCTTTGGCCGGGGTGCCATGGTCAAGCCCTTTGAAGACACGGTCTTTTCGTTGGAAAAGGGCGCGATATCCGATGTGGTGGAAACCGACTTTGGCTTCCACATCATCCAGCTCACCGACATCAAGGCGCCGAAGACCAGGACATTTGAAGAAATGCGGCCTGAAATTGAAGCCGACCTCAAGCAGCAGGAAGCCCAGAAGCTGTTCCTCGAAGCCTCGGAGTCCTTTGGCAACCTGATCTACGAGCAGTCCGACAGCCTGCAGCCCGCCGCAGACCGCCTCAAGCTCGAAATCAAGACGCTCCAGGGTGTGACCCGTCAGGCCGGCCCCCAAGCTGGCCCGTTGAACAACGCACGCATGCTCACCGCCATTTTTGGCGTCGATGCGGTGCAAAACAAGCGCAACACCGAAGCCATTGAAATTGCGCCTGGCCAGCTGGCTTCGGCCCGTATCGTGAAGTACCAGCCTGCCCGCACCCGTCCTCTGGCCGAAGTGCGTGATTCAGTCAACGCGCTGCTGACCGCTCGCCGCTCCGCTGAGCTGGCGAACGAAGCCGGCTTCAAGCAACTGGAGGCGTTCAAGGGCGGCGCAGATGCCTCGGCCATGGCCGCGACCATCACCGTGGCGCGCGACAAACCACAAGGCCTGTCTGCAACCGTGCTGCGCGCTGTGATGAGCGCCGACACGAAAACGCTGCCAGCCTGGGTGGGTGTGAAACTCGACGGGCAAGGTTATGCGGTCGTGAAGATCGAAAAGACCCTCCCACGCGCCAGCGGCGCCGGCAAACCCCAAGGCCAGGAAGTCCAGCAATACACGCAGTGGCTGGTCGCTGCAGAAGGGCAGGCTTACTATGAAGTGCTGCGCGAGCGCTACAAGGTCAAGATCCTGGTGCCCGAGCCCCGCCGCTGACATTTTGAGGGGCTTCTTGCGAAAGAAGCCCAACTTCAGGCTATAATTTAGAGCTTGCGGTGGCTGTAGCTCAGTTGGTAGAGTCCAGGATTGTGATTCCTGTTGTCGTGGGTTCGAGCCCCATCAGCCACCCCAACATATTCAAGTAAAGCCCGTTACCGATAAGGTAGCGGGCTTTTTCTTTTTCTGATGCTTGTGGGCTATCTGTAGGCAATTGATCGGATCAAGCTGTATGACCCATGGTCGGGGGGGACTCGTGTTAGCTTGCGGATTGACGTCATGGCCTGCTAGGCAGTGTTGGTCACGGCAGTGACCTGCCCCCTGTAGACGTACCCATCAAAAGTGGAAGCCCGGGTTCAAGATTACTCGATGGGTGTCTGGGTTGATGGGAGTTGAGCTGCATCGACAACATGCGGGTGCAGAAGGTGCATGGGCCATGCGGCTACTCCCTGCCATAGACTGGCGGTCGCAGGAATGTACGGAGCCACCGTTGCTGCCAGGTACTGGGTTTCCATCGGGAACTGCTGCAAGCAGACATGGGTCGGCTTGAGCTGGTGGCGGCCGCTGGGTCAGAGTCGACCAGGAGCGGGTACTCCTTGAACTTTCGCGACAGTCGGCTTCTGCCCGGGAAAGCACAATGCCATCGACTGCTGATGCAGTTTTGCGTTGTTTCTGGAGAGGCGCGCGAAGCAGATCGTTTTTGGATCAGCCGATTGAGGCTTTTTGCCGGTGCACAGATTTTTCCGACCGACGACTCTGAGCAGTCACTGTGCTTAGCGAGATCGATTCGCGAAGCCTTTTGGAAAACCGGTGGATGCCGGGTAGGCGATCGAACGCAAGGCCCACATCGTTTTGGTGCCGTTGATTCGGTCTGAATATTCACAAAGGCAACGCATTGCGAACGGCATCCATGCATCCTCTACACAATGGTTTGATCATCATCGTGAAACGCGATTGCCCGACCTGCATGCTGGTCGAGCCGCTCGTTCGCCAGTTGGCAAAAAGCGATGCGCCGCTCACGGTTTATGTTCAGGACGATCCTGCCTATGCCGACGGTGTTGCGAACGTTTTTTTTGATGACACGCTGGAAAGTTCCTACCGGCTCAACACCGAGTTCGTGCCTACATTGATTCGGGTGAAGGATGGGCAGGAAGTCGAGCGTGCCTATGGTTGGCATCGCGAAGACTGGCAGCGGATTTCTGGCGTCCCAGACCTCGGGTGTGAGCTGCCGGCTGTTCGTCCAGGCTGTGGCTCCAAAACCTTGGACCCCGGAATCGCTGAGGAACTCGCCATTCGTTTCGGGGGCGTGAAATTTTCTTCCCGTCAAGTTGAACTCGGGGACGGCGAAGACCTGATGGAGGCCTGCTTTGATCGAGGCTGGACCGATGGCTTGCCGGTGGTGCCACCGACCCAGGCGCGCGTTCTGCGCATGTTGGCCGGAACCACGCGCGCGCCAGACGAAATGCTGGGCATGATGCCGCCAGACCTTGCGCCGTGCACCGTCGAGAAGGTGGCCATCAACGCCGTGATGGCAGGCTGCAAGCCAGAATACATGCCTGTCGTGCTGGCAGCCGTCGAGGCCGCGCTGATGGATGAGTTCGGCATGCATGGTGTGTTGTGTACCACCATGTTTTGTGGGCCGCTGGTCATTGTCAATGGACCTGTGGCCAAGGCGGTTGGCATGAATTCTGGCGTCAATGCGCTTGGCCAGGGAAACCGGGCCAATGCCTCCATAGGACGTGCCCTGCAACTGGTCATTCGCAACGTGGGTGGTGGCCGCCCTGGCGAGCTGGACAGGGCTGCGCTGGGGACGCCGGGCAAGTACAGCTTTTGCTTTGCCGAGGCAGAAGACAGCGACTGGACATCCTTGTCGGTCGAACGGGGATTTGCACCTGGCGCGTCAACCGTCACGCTGTTCGCCGCTGAAGGTGTGCAAGGCATCGTCGATCAAAAATCTCGTACGCCCGATTCTCTGGCTCGAAGCTTTGCGCTGTGCCTGCGGGCGGTTGATCATCCCAAGCTGGCAATGGCGGGCGACGCATTGCTGGTGGTGTCCCCCGAACACAGCCGTGTTTTCATTGAGGCGGGCTGGTCAAAGGCCCGCCTGCTGGAAGAACTTGAACGCTTGCTCTTGCTGCCCGGCGACGAGATGGTTGTCGGTGCGGGCGGCATCTCCGAGGGTTTGCCGAGCAGCCTGGCTGGCACACTTGTACCAAAATTTCGTCCCGGTGGACTCCTCATTGTCCGTGCCGGTGGGACAGCAGGACTGTTTTCTGCCGTTATTGCCGGTTGGGCCGCATCAGGTGCAACCGGATCAACCCCTGTTTCCAAGGAGATCACAACATGAATGCATCCAACATTCTTCTCGATCCGACAGCCGAGCGCGCGCCAGCGGTGCGCGCGCTGCAACCGCGACCGGCCACCCTTGAGGGGCTGATCGTTGGCATTCTTGATATTTCGAAGGCTCGCGGAAATATTTTTCTGGACCGCATTGCCGAGCAGCTTTCTGCACGTGGTGTGGGTGTGAAACGCTACCGCAAGCCCACCTTCACACGTGTGGCGCCGGTCGCACTGAAACAGCAAATAGCCGCTGAATGCAAAGTGGTGATTGAAGGTTTGGCTGACTGAGGGTCCTGTACGTCGTGCTGTATGCATGACATTGCAGATCTCGAAGGTCGGGGCATTCCAGGAGTAGGCATTGCGTCCACCGAATTCGTGCAGGCGGCAGCCATACAGTCCAAGGTGTTGGGAATCGATCCAGCCCTGGTGTTCGTGCGCCATCCGATTCAGGATCGCACCGATGATGAGTTGCGTGCGCTCGCCGACGAGGCCCTGGAGCAGATCATCCGGGCGATCACAGCCGCCTGATCTTTTCCGAGAGGGGGCTGCGTCCGGGTGTAGGGCCCCTTACGCCACAGGAGGGCGGCATGGCGGACCATGATCGCGATGTGCATCTTCGCCCGCCTGCCGTCGATCGGGTCTTGGGATGGCCGGCCATTTCAGCCTTGATCGAGGCGCACGGACGGCCGCTCGTGCTGCAAGCCGCACGTGACGAGTTGGCGTTCCTGCGCGAGCGGGCAGACGGCTGCACCGACGAAGGCATCACCCACAGTATTCACGCACGCGTTGATGCTGTGGTTGCGCCCTCCCTGCGCAAGGTGTTCAACCTGACAGGAACGGTGCTGCACACCAACCTGGGTCGCGCGCCGTTGCCACCAGAGGCCATCGAGGCCATGGTGCAGGTTGCCTCAGGCGCCTCGAACCTTGAATATGATTTGGGGACCGGCAAACGGGGTGACCGCGATGACCATGTAGAGGCCTTGCTGTGTCGCCTCACGGGTGCGCAGGCCGCCACGGTGGTCAACAACAATGCCGCGGCCGTCTTGCTGACGCTGAACAGTCTGGCCCTGCGCCGCGAGGTCATCGTTTCGCGCGGGGAGTTGATTGAGATTGGCGGCGCCTTTCGTCTGCCCGACATCATGGCGCGCGCAGGCTGCAAACTGCACGAAGTGGGGACGACCAACCGCACGCATTTGCACGATTTTGAAAACGCGATGGGCGTTAAAACGGCTCTTGTGCTCAAGGCGCATGCCAGCAACTACAACATTCAAGGCTTTACAGCAGAAGCCGATCCGCGGGAACTTGGCGCCTTGTGCCAAGAACGCGGTGTGCCGTTTGTCGTCGATCTGGGCAGTGGTACTTTGGTGGACCTTGCCCGTTTTGGTTTGCCGCACGAACCGACGCCAGCGCAGACGATCGCCTCAGGTGCGGATCTGGTGACCTTCAGTGGCGACAAATTACTGGGCGGACCACAGGCGGGCATCATCGTCGGGAGGGCCAGTTTGGTGGCCGTCATCAAAAAAAATCCGATGAAACGGGCCATGCGCTGCGACAAATTGACGATCGCGGCATTGGGGGCGGTCTTGCGCTTGTATGCGAACCCTGAACGGCTGATCCAGCACATCCCCGTCTTGCGTTTGCTGGCGCGTCCGCCAACCGAAATTGAAGCTTTGGCGCACCGTGTGTTGCCCTTGTTGTCAAGGTACCTGGGCGCAAGGGCGCAAGTGGACGTGGTTCCCGTGCAGAGTCAGATCGGAAGCGGCTCATTGCCCGTTGATTTGCTTGCCAGCTTTGCGGTGCGCATCAAACCCGCAGGGCCCAAAAAGGGATCTGGAAGCTGGCTGGATCAGATGGCAGGGGAGTTTCGGAAGCTTCCAGTTCCCGTGATCGGGCGGATTGCAGATGGCGCCTTTTTGCTTGATCTGCGCTGCCTCGAGGATGAGGCGGGTTTTCTCGCTCTGTTGACGCCTTCGCAGGGATGATCGTCGCCACCGCAGGCCATGTGGATCATGGCAAAACGACACTGGTCAAGGCGCTGACCGGCACCGACACAGACCGGCTTGCAGAAGAGAAGCGGCGAGGCATGTCGATTGACCTGGGTTTCGCCTACGCGGATTTCGGGTCTGAATGGCCGATCGGTTTTGTCGACGTTCCAGGGCATGAGCGGTTCGTGCGCAACATGTTGGCGGGCGTGGCGGCAGTCGATTTCGCCTTGTTGGTTGTTGCAGCAGACGACGGGCCCATGCCGCAGACCCGGGAGCACGTTGCGATTCTTGATTTGCTGGGGATTGAGCAGGGGGCGGTTGCCATCACAAAAATCGACCGGGTGAGTCCTGAGCGGTTGGCCGATGTCCGGGTTGAAATTGCTGCATTGCTGGCCAGGAGCGCGCTGCAAGGCGCGCCCGTGTTTCCGATTGCGACGCCCAGCGGTGAGGGCCTGGCAGCCTTGCGCACCCATTTGACGGCCGCGGATCTTGCCTGGACGGGGCGTTCGACCCAAGGGAGTTTCCGGCTGGCTGTCGATCGGTGTTTCACGATTGGCGGGGCGGGGCTTGTGGTGACGGGCGCGGTATTTTCGGGGCGTGTCAATCTGGGCGACCAGTTGCTGATCTCGCCACAGGGAACGCCGGTGCGCGTGCGCAGCATTCATGCACAGAATCGAACCACCTTGTTCGCGAGCGCCGGTCAGCGGTGTGCATTGAACCTCGTCGGCACTGGCTTGAAAAGGCATGAGGTACAGCGCGGCGACTGGATTGTTGCGCTGATGGCCCATGCGCCGACGGCACGTCTGGACGTGCGTCTCAGTGTGCTGGGATCGGAGTCACGTGCTTTGACGCACTGGGCGCCTGTGCATCTGCACATTGGCGCGACCGCCTTGAGCGCGCGGGTGGCTACGCTGGGCGAGCGCTCCATCCTCGCGGGGTCGACGGGCATGGCGCAACTGGTACTGGATCAGCCCATCAGTGCCATGCGAGGCGATCGTTTCATTTTGCGGGATCAGTCGGGGCAACGCACGATCGCAGGCGGCTTTGTTGTAGATCCCTTTGGCGTGACGCGGGGGCGCTCAAAGCCAGCCCGCCTGGCGCAACTGTCGGCGATGGAGCTTCCCTCGGCCTCGGACAGTCTGATGGCCCTGATGGCGGTCACGCCCGAGGGGGTCGATCTGGCGCGCTTTGGGCAGGCGTGGAATCTCACGACCCATGAATTGGATTCGCTGCTGCAAGGTCTGGAGATCCAGGTGATAGCGACTGCTTCGGGCCGGGTGGCTGTGGCGGCATCGCAATGGGCATCGCTGGGCGTCGCTATTTGTGCAGCAGTGGACGCCTGGCATGGTGAGCAGGCGGACAGCCTGGGGCCCACCGACGCCGAGTTGGCCTCCCAGCTTTCCGCACGCAATGCTTCTGCGGTTTTTCGTGCCGCTTTGAAGTCCTTGCTGACCGATGGCAGCTTGGTGCGAGAGGGCTTAAGCATGCGCCGCCCTGGGCATCGTGCACGTCTGGACGCTGACGACGTGTTGTTGCTTGAACGGGTCTCTGCAATTCTGCAAGCGCATGGGCTGCGTCCACCCATCGTGGGGGAGCTTGCGACCACACTTAATATGGAGTCGCCGCGGCTCCTTGAATTCTTGTTGCGGGTGAGTGCACTCGGGCACCTGGTGCGAATCGCCAGGAACCGGTTTTTTTTGCCAAGCACCGTCGTCGCACTGAGCGAGCTTGCCGCAACGCTCGCTGCCCAGTCCGCTGATGGCATGTTTGATGCCGCCCAGTACAGGGATCGATCCGGCATAGGACGCAATCTGACGGTACAGGTGTTGGAATTTCTGGATCGCGTTGCGGCAACAAAACTCATCGGTGAACGACGCGCCATGCAACCATGATTAGATCAGCCAGCCATCTTCAAAGCCGGATTCCTCTCCGCTATGATGAATTGGTGTGGCCGAAAAATTCGGAAGGGAAGCGCACCCCGGTGGGGCGCCCGGACTTCAAATCCGGCGAGGCGCGCTCAGCGCGCTTGGTGGGTTCGACTCCCACTCCCTTCCGCCCACAGACCGCAATTCACGCTTGAGCGCTGTTTCCAATAGTGGGCTCGCCCTGTTCGACCAGAGACCGTCCAACTCAAATCAACAATTGCCCACCGAAGTGGGTCAACTCTGCGCGAACGACAGCGCGGCCTCCACCATGCGGCGCAGCTTTGGCTGGATCTGGGCAGCGACCTCAGGCAGATAGTTAAATGGCATGCTTTCCTGCATGTAGCTGGACTGCGTCATTTCCAGCTGGATGGCGTGGACGCCCTGGGCCGGCTGACCATATTGGCGGGTGATGTAACCCCCCTTGAAGCGGCCATTCAGCACAGCTGTGTGCGCAGGACTTGATTGCGCGATGCTCAGCAGTGCATCTGCCAGCGCAGGATCGCAACGGGTACCGCCACCATTGCCCAGGTTCAGGTCGGGCAACTTGCCTTCAAAGAAGCGTGGCACCACGGAACGTATGGAGTGCGCGTCCCACAACACGGCTTTGCCGTGTTGTGCCTTCAAGCGCGCAAGCTCCTTCTGCAGTTGTTGATGGTAGGGCTGCCAGACGGTGTCGCGGCGTTGCGCGATCTCGGCTTCCTGGGGGGTGTCGTTCGGTTCGCGGTACAGGGGTTGGTCGTCAAAGTCGTCCACCGGGCACAGGCTGGTGACGCTTTGACCCGGGTACAGGCTCGCGCCGGACGGGTCGCGGTTGAGGTCGATGACATAGCGCGAATGGGTGGCGATGAGCAGCGAGGCGCCGAGGTCTTTCGCGAAGTCGTACAGGCGTTCCAGGTGCCAGTCGGTGTCGTGCACTTGCTGGGCCACATCGGTCAGGCGGGCTGCGAGTGCCGGCGGCACATAGGTGCCCACATGGGGCATGGAGATCAGCAGCGGTTCGCTGCCCTGGTGGAAGTGAAGGGGTTGCATATCAGGCCTGGGTGAATGCTTCGCGGGTCTGGATGAAGGCGGCGGCGGCCTTGGCGTGCAGTGGGTGCCTGCCCAGTTGGGTGCGCTGCTGGCCAGCGACCCAGACGGCATCCAGTGCGGAAGTGCGGTGGCTGGCAAAGACATGGGCGGACAGCATGTCGGGGGCGTTCAGTCCGGCCAAGGCCAGTTGCTGCGCGTCCAGCACACAGAGGTCGGCACGCTGGCCCACGACCAGACCCGCCGCATTGCGGCCGGAGGCCTGGGCACCGCCTGCCACCGACCGCAGCAGCGTGGCTGTTGCCACATGGGCTTGCTGAGGGTTGGCCAGCACATTGCGTTGGCGGAGTTTCAGGCGCTGGCCGTATTCGAGCAGCAGCAGCTCTTCGGCTGCATTGACGCAGGCATGGCTGTCTGAGCCAATCCCCCAGGCGCCGCCGTGAGCGAGCCAGCGCGGCATATCGAAAAGGCCATCACCCAGGTTCGCCTCGGTGCTGGGGCAGATGCCTGCCACCGCGCGCGTGGCCGCGGCACGCTGGTATTCGCTGTCGCTCATGTGGGTGGCGTGGACGAGGCACCAGCGGTCATCCACCGGCGCGTGGTCCAGCAGCCATTCCACAGGGCGTTGACCGCTCCAGGCCAGGCAGGCATCGACCTCAACGGTCTGTTCGGCGATGTGGATGTGGACGGGCGCATTGGGGGCGATGGCATTCAGCCCGGCCAGGGCATCGCGCAGGCTGTGGGGCGTGACAGCGCGCAGCGAGTGCGGCGCAAGACCCAGCCCGGCGCCTTGGGCATCGCAGAGCGGTTTGAGCGTTTCCAGCAGGCGCAGCATCGACTCGGTGGAGCGGATGAAACGGGCCTGGCCAGCGCTGGGTGGGGTGCCGCCAAAACCGCTGGTCTGGTACAGCACCGGTAGCAGGGTGATGGCGATGCCGGCGGTTTTCGCCGCGCGCAGCAGGGCCATGGACATTTCGGCATCGTTGCCATAGGGGGTCCCGTTGGCGTCGTGGTGCAGGTAGTGGAATTCGCACACCGAGGTGTAGCCGGCTTCCAGCATCTCAATGTAGAGCCAGGTGGCGATGGCCTCCACCTGCTCGGGCGTGAGCCGGGCGGCGAACTGGTACATCAGCGTGCGCCAGCTCCAGAAGCTGTCTTGCGCCGCGCCGCGATATTCGGTGAGCCCGGCCATGGCGCGCTGGAAAGCATGGCTGTGCAGGTTGGGCAGGCCGGGGATGACAGGCCCAGCGGTGGTGGGCGCGCCGTTGGCTTCGGTGTTGGGGGTGACGCGGGTGAGCGCACCCTGGCTGTTCCATTGCAGCAGCACGTTTTTCTCCCAACCGGTGGGGAGCAGTGCGTCTTGGGTGAAGAGGGCGTTTGTCATGCTGGGGTCGTTCTGGCGGGTGGTCGGCCGGGTGTTCAGGGCTGGCCGCATGGGCGGCCGCGGTATGGGGTTTTGGCTGGACCTGCCAAGGCGAATGCCCAACCAAGACGCGTGTGGGTCAAAGCACCCATTGCGGTCACATCAAGCCCAACGTATCGAGCGCAACCACACCTTGTCGAACCACCGTCCGGGCGGGTTGCTGGCCCAGCCAGTACACCAGCTCTGCGGTTTCTTTCAAATCCCACAGCACGAAGTTCGCAGGCCTTCCAACCGCGAGCACGCCATGCGTTTCCTGCAGGCCCAAGGCCTGTGCTGCGTGGACCGTGATGCCCGCCAGCGCCTCCGGAACCGTGAGACGGAACAAAGTGCAGGCCATGTTTGCCATCAGCAGCAAACTCAGCGCTGGCGAGGTGCCCGGGTTGTGGTCGGTCGACACAGCCATCGGAACGCCCGCTGCGCGCAAAGCGGCGATGGGGGGCAGGAACGTGTCGCGCAGTGTGTAGTACGCCCCTGGCAACAACACGGCCACGGTGCCTGCGGCACGCATGGCGTCGATGCCCTGTTGGGACAGGTGTTCGATGTGGTCGCAGGACAGGGCGCCGTAGCTGGCGGCCAATGCCGAACCACCCATATCGGACAGTTGCTCCGCGTGCAGCTTCACCGGCAAGCCCAGTGCCTGGGCAGCTTTGAATACCTGATCGGTTTCGGCCAATGAAAATGCGATGTGTTCGCAGAACACATCGACCGCGTCCACCAGCCCTTCCGCGTGCAACGCCGGCAGCATCACATTGCAGACCAGGTTGATGTAGTCCTGGCTGCGCCCCGTGTACTCGGGTGGGAGCGCATGGGCGCCCAAAAACGAGGTGCGCACCGTCACGCCGTGGTCACGGCCCAGGCGGCGCGCCACGCGCAGCTGCTTGGCTTCGTGCTCGAGGCTCAGGCCGTACCCCGATTTGATCTCGATGGCACACACGCCGTCGGCCAGCAATTGTTGCAAGCGGGGCGCGGCCAGGGCATAGAGCTCGTCTTCGCTGGCCGCGCGCGTGGCTGTGACCGACGATACGATGCCGCCGCCCGCGCGGGCCACCTCTTCGTAGCTGGCGCCCGCCAGGCGCATGGCGAATTCGTTGGCGCGTTGGCCACCGTAGACCAGGTGGGTGTGGCAATCGACCAGACCCGGTGTGGCCAGGGTGCCGTGCGCGTCGATGCGGGGCAATTGATTGAAGGCCTCTGGCAATTCGTCCATCTCGCCCATCCAGGCAATCTGGCCGTGCTGTATGGCCATGGCCTGCGCGGTTCTGCCATCGGCCAGGTGCAGGTTGTGCCAGATGCCGTCGGCACTGGAGGCGCTTGAGAGTGTGTTCATTGGCATCACCATTGTGCTTTCCATTGAGTGCGCAGCTTCCTGCGCAAGTGAAGATGTCGCTAACGCTTTGCTTCTTCTACACCGTACAGGCCCACCCAGATCAACTGGGCGTTGGCCTCAATCGGTGTGGCCTGCCAGCTGGCTGCCACATCCCACCACAGGCCGTGACCACCGGGACATTGAAAATCGTGGGCCTTCGCTTGCAGATGCCAGGCGCCGCGCGTGGCCATCAACAGTCCCTGGGCTGAGGGGGGTATCTGGCGTGCCTCGGTGACCACCTGCACTTCTGCGCGCAAGCTGTTGCGTCGGCTCATCACATTGAAATCGGTGGATGGGCCGCCGAGCAGCTCGCAATCCAGGGACAGGTCGCCAGAGAACGCGAACGGTTGGCCGGACGTGTCCAGGCAGTGGTTGATTTCGCCTGCCCGCAAGCGCACCCCCGCTCCGTCCAGCAGCATGATCACCCGGTCTATGCCGGGAAAGGCCGAGAACGGGCCAGACTGCTCAATCGTGGCAATGCTGATGCGCCAGTCGAAGTTGTCCATGCTCGCCCCGGGAGGCAGGCACAGGATTTCTCGGGTGGTGCCGCCGCCGTTTTTCCACGGCGTCACGGGAAGTTGGTCGAGCGCAAAGCGGTGCATGCTGATTTCAGTCTTCATGGGTTCAGGACGCCATCTGCTGGATCGGTGCGCGATACACAGACTCGCCGGGCTTGCCCGTTGAGGCCCATCATGGGTGATCGCTCCTTGATTTCAGCGGGGCCTACTTCACCATCGGCAGCTTCAGGCCTTGCTCCTTTGCGGTGGCCACGGCCAGCTCGTAGCCGGCATCGGCGTGGCGCATCACGCCCGAGCCGCAGTCGTTGATCAACACACGGGCCAGGCGCTCGGCCGCGGCGTCGGTGCCGTCGGCCACGATGACCATGCCCGAATGCTGTGAGTAGCCCATGCCCACGCCGCCGCCGTGGTGCAGGCTCACCCAGGTGGCGCCGCCAGCGGTGTTGAGCAAGGCGTTGAGCAGCGGCCAGTCGGACACGGCGTCGGTGCCGTCTTTCATGGCTTCGGTTTCGCGGTTGGGGCTGGCGACCGATCCCGTGTCGAGGTGGTCGCGGCCGATGACGATGGGGGCTTTGAGTTCACCGCTCTTCACCATTTCGTTGAAGGCCAGGCCGGCCTTGTCGCGTTCGCCCAGGCCCAGCCAGCAGATGCGCGCTGGCAGCCCTTGGAAAGCGATGCGCTCTCGCGCCATGTCGAGCCAGCGGTGCAGCGGTTTGTCTTCTGGGAACAGCTCTTTGAGCTTGGCGTCGGTCTTGTAGATGTCTTCCGGGTCACCCGAGAGCGCGACCCAACGGAACGGGCCCTTGCCCTCGCAGAACAAGGGGCGGATATAGGCCGGCACGAAGCCAGGGAAGTCGAAGGCGTTTTTCACGCCTTGGTCAAAGGCGACCTGGCGGATGTTGTTGCCATAGTCCACCGTCGGGATGCCCATGGACTGGAAGTCCAGCATGGCCTGCACATGCACGGCGCAGGACTTGGCCGCGGCTTCGGTCAGCGCCGCGTGTTGCTCGGGGTCTTTCTGGGCGGCCTTCCACTGCGCCACGGTCCAGCCCGTGGGCAGGTATCCATTGATGAGGTCGTGCGCCGAGGTCTGGTCGGTCACCAGATCGGGCTTGATGCTGCCGGCTTTGGCACGGCGAACCAGCTCGGGAACGATGTCGGCGGCATTGCCCAGCAGCGCGATGGACACGGCTTCTTTGGCTGCGGTGTGTTGCGCGATGAGTTCCAGCGCGTGGTCAATGTCGCGTGCTTGCTTGTCGACATAGCGGGTGCGCAGGCGAAAGTCGATGCTGCTTTGCTGGCACTCGATGTTGAGCGAACAGGCGCCAGCCAGCGTGGCGGCCAGCGGCTGGGCGCCGCCCATGCCGCCCAGGCCCGCGGTCAGAATCCACTTGCCGGCAAGGCTGCCTTCATAGTGTTGACGACCGGCCTCGACGAAGGTCTCGAAGGTTCCTTGCACGATGCCCTGGCTGCCGATGTAGATCCAGCTGCCGGCCGTCATCTGGCCGTACATGAACAGGCCCTTGCGGTCGAGTTCATGGAAATGTTCCCAGTTCGCCCACTTGGGCACCAGGTTGGAGTTGGCGATCAGCACGCGTGGTGCGTTTTCATGCGTCTTGAAAACGCCGACCGGTTTGCCCGATTGCACCAGCAAGGTTTCGTCGTCGTTCAGTTCCTTGAGCGAGGCCAGGATCTGGTCATAGCATTCCCAGTTGCGGGCGGCACGGCCGATGCCGCCGTAGACCACGAGGTTTTTTGGGTCTTCGGCCACCTCGGCATCGAGGTTGTTCTGGATCATGCGGTAAGCGGCTTCGGTGAGCCAGCTCTTGCAGCTCAGCTCGGTGCCGCGTGGCGCGCGAATCTCGCGGCTGGCATCAAATCGGGGATCGATGGGCGTGAATTTTTCGGTGGCGTTCATGGCAAATACTCCAGTGAAAGAATGCAGAGAGGGGTCAGGCGCGGCTGGGCAGGATGCTCAGCAGGGCGTCGGGCAAATCGGCGGCCAAGGCCCACAGGCGCACCGCTTCGATGTCGGGTGCCAAGTAGCGGTCGCTCTCCAGAAACGCCACTTTTTGGCGGAGCTTGTCGAACTCGGCCTCCACCAGCGGTGAGCTTTTGAGCCCGACGCCGGGCCGCCCCAAGGCGGGCTGAGGCCCCTCGGGGGGCAGCGAGGGCACGCCAGTGCCGACTGTGGGGGCCACATTCCGCTTCAGCTCGATGCCTTGCGCAGCGCACATGGCCTCAATGCCAACCACCACAGCTGTGTTGTTGACCATGTCGCCGAGGCGGCGTGCAGCGTACGTGGCCATCGACACATGGTCTTCCTGATTGGCCGAGGTGGGCAGACTGTCCACGCTGCCGGGGTGGGCCAGCGACTTGTTTTCCGACGCCAGTGCGGCGGCCGTGACCTGGGCGATCATGAAGCCGGAGTTCAGGCCGCCGTCGTGCACCAGGAAAGGCGGCAGACCCGACAGACCAGTGTCGAGCATCAAAGCAATTCGGCGCTCGGAGATGGCGCCGATCTCGCTGATGGCCAGCGCAATGATGTCGGCAGCGAAAGCCACCGGCTCGGCGTGGAAGTTGCCGCCCGAGATCACTTCGCCGGTGTCGGTGAACACCAGCGGGTTGTCTGATGCGGCGTTGGCTTCAATGCGCAGCACCCGTGCTGCGTGTGTCAGGTTGTCAAGACAGGCGCCCATGACCTGCGGGATGCAACGAATGGAATAGGGGTCTTGCACCCGGCCGCAATCGGGATGCGAGGGCACAATTTCGCTGCCCTCCAGCAAAGCGCGAACGGCACCGGCGACCGCCATCTGGCCGGGCTGGCCTCGAGCGGCGTGGATACGCGCATCAAAAGGTTTGATGGATCCCTGGATTGCTTCAAGTGACAACGCTCCCGACATCAGCGCGGCGGAAAAAACATCTTCGGCGCCGAACAAACCGGTCAAGGCCAACGCGGTCGATACCTGCGTGCCATTGAGCAGCGCCAGGCCTTCCTTGGGGCCGAGAACAAACGGTTCCAGGCCGATGCGGCGCATCGCTTCGGCGCCGCTCACCACTTCGCCGTCGGCCGTGGTGGCTTCGCCCTCACCAATCAATACGCAGGCCATGTGCGCCAAAGGCGCCAGGTCGCCCGAGGCGCCGACCGAGCCTTTGGAGGGGATGCGGGGCATCATGCCAGTGTTGAAGAGGCTCAGCAGGGCGTCCACCAGCGCCGGGCGCACGCCGGAATGGCCGCGTGCCAGGCTGACCGCCTTGGTCGCCAGCACAAGGCGCACCACGGGTGCGGCCAGCGGCTCGCCGGTCCCCACGCTGTGGGACAAAACCAGGTTGCGCTGAAGCTGGGCCAGTTGGTGGCCAGGGATTTTGGTGCTGGCCAGTTTGCCGAAGCCGGTGTTGATGCCATAGACCACCTCATCGTTGTCGACGATGTGCTGCACCGCTTCCAGCGATTGCACCATACCGCTGTTCACCGCTGGGTCCAGCGACAGGCGCACGCCGCCGGCATGAATGTGGCGCAACAGGCCGAGTTCAACCTGGCCGGGGGTGAGCGTCAAGTGGGTGGGTTCGGACGGGTGGGTTGACGAGGCGGTGAGTGTCATGAGAAGACCTGCTGAAAAGAGAGGGTGAAGACGGGCTAGAAACAGATTAGAAAGTGATTTTGTAGTAATGTATATACAAAATAATCGGATTGCAAGCGTTGCGAAAACCGGCATGGCGGTCATGGCCGTGTTCGATCTCGTGTGCCGATGGCCTGCCCAGCGGGCACAGATGATTCAGCGGTGTCCTATTGGCCGCAACATGGGCGGGCCGCTTTGCCCTCGGAGTCGTCTGCGCTTGACCGCAAGCCGTGAGTCCCCATCTCGAGGCTCTTGCAAACCGATCTCGCACCAATGGGGGGCCGGTGCGCTTGCATCGCCTCGATCCGCACCCGTGTCATGGCACCACCCATGCCCACCTTTCCTTGTATGCACCAAGTTGGGCCCCTCCACCTGTGGCGCGACGGGATGCCCGCGCGCGCGGGCGACGAAGCAATCCCGTTTTGGTGCGCCTGGTGGCGACAAAGGCCGCTGTCGTGGGGCGCGCCCAGGTCGGTGCTTGAGCTCGCTCTGCCAGGCGGATATCGGGCGCAAAAGACGGGGTCGGGCATCAGGGCATGCCCTGGATGCGGGCCATGATTTGTATTGCGGTGGACGTGAGGGCTTCACACGGGATCACTTTCGGCAAACTCGGGTTCGCGCTCTCGGAACTTGTTTTGTGCAGAGAGGGTACGACCCGAACGCGCTGCCCATGCAAGGAGAAATGAATCAACAGCCCTCAGGCGATTTCGTTGACGAAGCAGGAGGCAGGTGATTAAATATGTATAGGCAAAACGAAAGCTGGCGCAGTTTTTGCATGCCTGTGAGTACGCGGTGATTCCCACTGTGGCAACCCGATTCTTTAACCTTCCCTGGACCCAATATGACCAAACGACTCTTTATCAAGACCCTGGCCAGCGCGGCCATCGTGCTGACTTGCGCCGGTGCTCATGCGCAGGATGCCCTGACACGCGTCAAGGCGGCTGGCGTGCTGAAAGTCGGCACCGAAACCGCTTTTGCACCGTTTGACTTCATCAAAGAGGGAGACCATGTAGGTCTGAACGTTGACGTGTTCAAAGAGATTGCCAAAGAGATGGGTGTCAAGCTGGAGTGGGTTCTGTTGCCGTGGGAAGGGGTCTTTCCTGGCCTTGAAACCAAAAAATTCGACATCGTGGCCGGTCCTGCCACCATCACCAAGGCGCGTGTGGAACGCTACCGTTTTTCAACGCCTATTGCCGAAGCCACGGTGGGCTTTCTGAAGCGCAAAGGCGATAGCTCGGTCATGAAGCCTGCCGACGTCTCGGGCAAGGTTGTGGGCGCGGGCAAGGCCACGGCCCAACTGGCCCAGGCCAAGGAGTACGGTGAAACGCTGCCTGGCAAGATCCAGACGCGTGAATACCCAGGCTTCAACGAAGCCTATGCCGATCTCGCAGCAGGCCGAATTTCGGCTGTCGCCAACTCGTTCCCCAACATCGCCTACGTGGCGCAGCAACGCTCCGATACCTTTGAGTTGGTGCAGCCTCCCTTCGGCGCCAAGAGCTACTTTGGCTACATCAGCCGCAAGGACGCAGACGCAGCAAAACTCGCTGATGAGGTCGATGCGGCACTCATGAAGATGAAGGGCGATGGTCGTCTGGCCAGTCTGCAGAAAAAATGGTTTGGGGCATCTTTCGATACACCAGACCAAGCGCCAACGCCCAACTTCTGACGCGGTCGGATTTCGTGAGCGGTGGCCGGTCTCCTGGGCTTCGCCAGGCTGGCCACCGTGTTGATCTTCATCAGAAAACAAAGGCCTAAGCCATGTCGTTCAAATTGTTCATGTTGCTGGTGCAAGCCTGTGGCTGGACCATCGTGATCAGCTCCATCTCCATCGTGCTGGGTTTGCTGCTGGGAACTGTGGTTTCGGCGGCGATGCAGTCCAGTCAACGTGCAGTTTCGCTGGCGGGGCGCACCTTTGTGAGCTTCTTCCGTGGTGCGCCGTTGTTGGTTCAGCTCTTGCTGATCTACAACCTCTTGCCCATGTTGGGCTTGAATG
Organism: Hydrogenophaga sp. PAMC20947; assembly: GCF_004795855.1. NCBI lineage: Bacteria > Pseudomonadati > Pseudomonadota > Betaproteobacteria > Burkholderiales > Comamonadaceae > Hydrogenophaga > Hydrogenophaga sp. PAMC20947. The sequence goes on along the minus strand of NZ_CP039252.1, from coordinate 1,653,561 downwards.
TGCCCAGTATGGTGGCGGCCATCATCGGTTTGTCGTTGTGTACCGCGGCCTACCAGGCCGAGAACCTGCGGGGTGGATTTGCCAGCGTGCCACAAGGCTTGCTTGAGGCGGCCGACATGCTGGGCCTGACGCCGTTTCAGCAGTTCTGGCGCATCCGCGCACCGATTGCGCTGCGCATGACTTTGCCCGCCTTGACCAACGAGGCGATCATGATTTTGAAAGCGTCGTCGCTGGTGTCGGTGGTGGGCGTGGTCGAACTGACGCGCATGGCACAAGACCTGTCGGCCAGCACCTTCAAGCCGCTGCCGCTGTATGCTGCCGCCGCGCTGCTGTATCTGGTGATCAACACCGTGGTGTCGGTCGGCGCCAACCGGTTGGAAGGTTCATTCCGCTGGGGGGTGAAAGCATGACTTTTGATTTTGACCTGATTGCGTCGGCGGGGCCCGAACTGCTTCGGGCGGGTGGTGTGACGCTGCTGATCTGGCTGGCCGGAACGCTGGCTGCCGTGGTTCTGGGGTTTTTTGTGGCCATCGGGCGCCGCTATGGGCCGCCCACACTGGACAAGGGGCTGCGTGCCTACGTGGACCTGATCCGCGGTACGCCGTTTTTGATCCAGCTCTTTTTGCTGTACTACGGCGGTCCCTTCATCGGCTTGACGCTGGATCCGGTGCCCGCTGGCCTGTTCGGTCTGGCGGTGTATGGCGCGGCCTATTTCAGCGAGATCTTCCGAGCCGGTTTTGAATCGGTTCCGCGTGGCCATGTTGAAGCAGCCGAGTGCCTCGGGCTGACCCGTGTGCAGATTGTCGGTCGCATTCTGGTGCCGGAGATGACGGTGCTGGTGCTTCCGCCGATGGTCAACATGGTGATTGTGCTGCTGAAGGAAACAGCGGTGCTGTCGATCATCACTGTGCCGGAACTGACCTTCCAGGTGAGCTCACTGGGTTCTGCCAACTACGCCTTCGTCGAAGCCCTGTTTTTGCTGGCCTGTTTCTATTGGGCGTTGGTCGAAATCTGCGGCAATCTCGGCCGCCTGGCTGAAGCCCGCCTTTCCCGATTTGGATTGAAAAACGCATGACCCCTACGCTCACCCAACGATCTGCGCTGCCTGTCATGACCGTAGGCACCAGGCATTCGCAAGCACTTGACGCCAACCAGACAACAACCATGAAGAAACACGCGATATCGGTCAAAGGTGTGAGCAAGAGTTTCGGCGCCGTGGAAGTGCTACACAACATCGATCTGGACATTGAGGCCGGGCAGGTCACCTGCCTGATCGGCCCCTCGGGCTCGGGCAAAAGCACGCTGTTGCGCTGCATGGCTTTTCTGGAAGAGACCACCGTCGGTTCCATTTTGGTCAATGGCCAGCCATTGGGCTTTTCGTTGGATGTCAACGGCCAACGGGCTCGCCTGAATGCTGACCGCATACGAGAATCCCGTTCGCAGATCGGTATGTGCTTTCAACAATTCAACCTGTGGCCGCACATGACGGCATTGGGCAATGTCAGCGAAGCCCTCAAAATGGTGCGCAAACTCCCGCGGGCCGAAGCTGAAGAGCGTGCCATGGCGCAACTGAAGAAGGTGGGCCTCGAAGAAAGGGCGGGGCACTATCCGTCGCAGTTGTCCGGTGGCCAACAGCAACGGGTGGCCATTGCGCGCGCGCTGGCGCTGGAGCCCAAAATCATGCTCTTCGATGAACCCACTTCTTCGCTGGACCCTGAACTCACCGGCGAAGTGCTCAACGTCATGCGGGCCCTGGCCGACGACGGCATGACCATGGTCGTGGTCTCACATGAAATTGGCTTTGCCGCCACGGTCGGGGCAAAGATTGCGTTTCTCGATCAAGGCAAGCTGTTGCTCGAAGGCAGCCCACAGACGGTATTTGGCAAGCCCCGCCATCCGCGCCTGGACCAGTTCCTCGATACCTACCTGGATCGTGGTGCCGCGATGCTCGTGTGATCCCGAACCAGCCCAATCCCACTGCCTCGGCGCACGACCACCGAGTGCCGTCAAAGCCACCCAGTGTGCTTTTCGCGGTTGATCAGTATGTGGCGCAGGTGAAAGAAAAATTGTGAATATTCTCGTGATTGGTGGGGGCGGTTTTGTCGGGCAAAAATTGGCCCGGGAAATGGCGCTGCGTGGAACGCTGCGGGGCGAAAAAATTGACCGTCTGATGCTGGCCGATATCAACGCACCGGCGATGGTCGATGCGCCATTCCCGGTCGAGGCATGTACCTGCGACATTGCCGACCGCTCCAGCGTTGACGGTTTGATCGGGGCGGATGTGGATGTGGTTTTTCTGCTGGCCGCGATTGTGTCGGCCCAAGCCGAAGAGGAGTTCGACACGGGCATGCGCGTCAACCTGTTTGGTACGGTCAACGTGCTGGAACGATGTCGCGCGTTGACCACCGCGCCGGTGCTGGTCTTTTCGTCCTCGCTGAGCGTGTTTGGTGGGGATGTTCCCGACCCGATCACCGACTGGACCCTGCCCAATCCGCAGTCTTCTTATGGTACGCAAAAGGCCATGGGCGAGATGCTGATCAACGACTATTCGCGTCGAGGCATGGTTGACGGGCGTGCTCTGCGTCTGCCCACTATTTCGGTGCGCCCCGGCGCCCCGAACCGCGCCGCGTCGTCGTATCTTTCATCGATGTTCCGTGAGCCGCTGAATGGCATGGAGGCCATCTGTCCGGTCGCGCCCGACACGATGCAGTATTTCCTGTCGCCCCGCAGGTGCATCGAGAACCTGATCATCGGCGCCGAGATACAGGCGGGCGACCTGGGTATGAACCGGTGCATGACCATGCCCGGTCTGACGCTTTCGATTCGCCAGGCCGTGGCGGCGATGACCGAAGTTGCCGGGCCGGAACCGGCCAAGCTGATCCGTTGGGAACCCCAGGCAGACATTCAGAAAATGGTCGCCGGATGGCGCTACGAATATGTCACCCCCAAGGCTGAGGCATTTGGTCTGAAACGCGATGACAGTTTCGCCGACAACATCCGGGATTACATGGCAGAAGCAAATATCGCGAACTGATTTTTGAAGGAATTCACGACATGACCGACAAACGCGCCAACAAAAAATTCCGCAGCCAGGAATGGTTTGACAACCCCAACAACCCCGGCATGACTGCGCTGTATGTTGAGCGCTACCAAAACCAGGAATACACCCGTGAGGAGTTGCAAAGCGGCCGCCCCGTCATCGGCATTGCGCAAACGGGCAGCGACCTGTCTCCCTGTAACAAAATTCACGTGTTCCTGATGGACCGGATCAAGGCCGGCATTCGCGATGGTGGTGGTATTCCGATGGAATTCCCGGTGCATCCCATACAGGAAACCGCCCGCCGGCCCACGGCTGCGCTGGACCGCAACCTGTCCTATCTGGGTTTGGTTGAGGTGTTGCATGGCTATCCGATCGACGCGGTCGTGCTGACAACAGGATGCGACAAGACGACACCGGCGATGTTGATGGGCGCTGCCACCACCGATCTGCCGTCCATCGTCTTGTCGGGCGGGCCCATGCTGGATGGCTGGTGGAATGGTGAACTCGCAGGGTCCGGTACGGTCTTGTGGCAAGGCCAACGCGATTTGGCCGCCGGCAAGATCAACTACGAAGAATATATCGGACAAGTCTGCGCTTCGGCCCCGTCTTTGGGTCATTGCAACACCATGGGCACAGCCAGCACCATGAATGCCCTTGCCGAAGCCCTGGGAATGAGCCTGCCTGGCTGCTCTGCCATTCCGGCCCCGTTCCGCGAACGGATGAGCATGGCCTACCAGACCGGTAAACGCATCGTTGAAATGGCGCATCTGGATTTGAAACCCTCGGACATCATGACCCGAGCAGCATTCGAGAACGCCATCATCACCAACTCTGCAATTGGCGGCTCGACCAACGCGCCGCCGCACCTCCAGGCCATTGCTCGCCTTGTTGGCGTCGAACTGGAATTGCAGGACTGGCAGACGGTTGGTTTCGACGTGCCGCTTTTGTTGAATATGCAGCCCGCCGGGAAATACCTGGGCGAGTCCTTCCACCGCGCAGGGGGCGTACCGGCCGTGATGGGTGAATTGCTGAAAGCTGGACGCCTGCACGCCGATGCATTGACCGTGACCGGGAAGTCCATTGGCGAAAATCTGGCGAACTGGGAAAGCCGCGACACCGACGTCATCAAAACCGTTGCAGAGCCCCTGCGCGAAAAAGCTGGATTCCTCGTGCTGTCGGGCAACCTTTTTGACTCGGCGCTGATGAAGACCTCGGTGATCTCGACCGAATTTCGCGAAAGATTCCTGTCTGCGCCAGGTCAGGAAGGCGTTCTGGAGTCCCGCGCCATCGTCTTTGAAGGGCCGGAAGACTATTACGCGCGCATCGACGACCCGGAACTGGCCATCGACGAAAACTGCATGCTGTTCATTCGCGGGGTCGGCAATATTGGCTTCCCTGGCTCTGCCGAGGTGGTCAACATGCGCCCTTCGACAGAGGTGATGAAAAAGGGTATCAGCCACTTGCCGACGGTGGGAGACGGTCGGCAGTCGGGCACATCCGAAAGCCCATCGATTCTGAACGCCTCACCAGAGGCGGTGATCGGCGGCGGGTTGGCGTATCTGCGCACCGGTGACCAGGTTCGGCTGGATCTCAACAAGTGTTCGCTGAACGCCTTGGTGGACGATGCAGATTGGCAGGCGCGCAAGGATGCCTGGACGCCCCCGGTGCTGATCAATGAAACGCCCTGGCAAGAGATTTTTCGCAGCACCGTTGGACAGCTCGACAAAGGCGGTTGCCTGGAACTGTCCGCAAGCTATCACAAGACCCGGTACAGCTTGCCACGCGACAACCATTGATCGCGACCGGCTTCGCGGCGCGCCAAACTGGAAAGGCATATGAAGATGACAGAGAAGACCATCCTGATCACCGGTGCAGGCAGTGGCATCGGCCGCGCAACCGCGAAACACTTCCTTGAACAGGGTTGGCGTGTTGCCCTGGTCGGTCGCCGAAGCGAACCGCTGGAAGCCACAGCTGCGGGTTCCGAAAACGCGCTGATCCTGCCCTGTGATGTCACCGATGCCGGTGCGGTCGATGCCGCATTCGCGCGGCTTTCGGACAAATGGGGGCGACTTGACGCGCTGTTCAACAACGCCGGTATCAACAACGTTTCTGCCCCGATTGACGAAATCCCGGTCGCTGAATGGCAGCAGGTCTGTGACATCAATATCACCGGCATGTTCCTGGCGGCGCGGGCAGCCTTTTCCCTGATGCGACACCAGACACCGCAAGGCGGGCGGATCATCAACAATGGCTCGATTTCGGCCCATGTTCCCCGTCCCGGGTCGGTGCCTTACACGATGTCGAAACACGCAGTCACGGGCCTGACCCGGTGCCTGTCTCTCGATGGACGTGCTTTCAACATCGCCTGCGGCCAGATTGATATCGGCAACGCTTTGACCGAGATGTCTCAAGGTCAAACAAAGGGGGTGCCGCAAGCGGACGGTTCAACCCAGGTCGAGGCCGTGATGGATGCAAACCATGTGGCGTCGTCGGTTTATCACATGGCCTCATTGCCACTGGATACCAATGTGCAATTCATGACCGTGATGGCAAGAGACATGCCCTACATCGGGCGGGGGTGACCGACCATGGTCTTGGACTCACATGAAATCGGCTTGGCGGCAACGGTCGGGGCAATGATTGCATTTTTTGATCAAGGCAAGCTGTTGCTCGAAGGTCGCCCGCAAAGCGCTTTTGGCAAACCGCGCCAGCCTTGCATGGATCGCTGTACGGATATGCTCCTCTGATGCCCAATAAAACGAAGCCCAAACCCGCTGCAGTGGTCCGCCGGACCAAGGGGCCTGTCAAGGCCACAAAGGCCACGAAGGCCAAATCGGAGCCAACCGTTTCGTTGCACCAGCGCATCCTGAGCGATATCGAGCAGAACATCCTCAGCGGCAAGTGGCAGCCAGGGCACAGGATTCCCTCCGAGCATGAGCTTGCCGATGAGTACCAGTGCTCGCGCATGACCGTCAACAAGGTGTTGACGCAACTGGCGCGCGCCAGCATGGTGGAGCGTCGGCGCAAGGCGGGCAGTTTTGTCCTGCGATCGCACTCCAGCTCGGCCGTGCTCGAAATCAACGATATTCGCGCTGAAGTGCTCGCGCTGAGCCAGCCTTACCGGTTTGAACTGATCAGTCACAAGAAGCGGCGTAGCCTGCGCGCCGACATGGCTGCGCTTGGTCTGGACAAAGCGGGTCCGGTGCTCGAACTCTGCAGCCTCCACTTTGCAGGCGCTCGGCCGTTCTGTCTGGAGTACCGGTTGATCAATCTCACCGCCGTGCCTCAAGCTGCCGCAGAAGCCTTCGAGGACGAGCCACCGGGCGCTTGGCTCGTCAGCCACGTGCCCTGGACTTCGGCGGAGCACAGAATCCGAGCCGGCGCCTCCGACGATGACATGTCAGCATTGCTGCAAGTCGCGGGTGGAACTCCATGCCTGGTGGTTCAACGCCGAACATGGACCGGCGCCAGCCCGGTGACGTTCGTGCGGGTGACCTACCCAGGGGTGGACCACGAACTGATCGCCCATTTTTCACCCACCATGGATGGCAAGTCGAGCTCACGTTGAGCGCTGTGCTGTCTGGCTTCGCCAGCCATCGAGAACCCGCGCTGACAAGGGGTTGCCATTGAACAAGCTACGGGCTGATGGGGCGGTTCTCCATGCCGGACATCAGCCGGCTCAAGGGAATTTCGCCTGAAGATATGCCCGTTTGTCTGCGGCCCAAGGTCAAAACCCATTGCTGGAATTCACGGCCAAAGGGCTTGTTCAGGGCAGAGCGGTCCCAGGCCAGGAAATACGGTTGCGGCAATTGCAGGCGGTGGTCGAAGGGCAGAACCAGCCGGCCTTCAATCAGGTCGCCGGTGATCATGGACATGGGCGCCAGCACCAACCCTCGGTCCGCCAACGCCGCGTCAATGGCTGCGCTCGACAAAGAGAATGTCAAGCTGCTGTTCACAGGCCCATCGTCCTCGCCGGCGCTGCGTGCCCAGTCCGCCCAGGTGGGTGGCGGCAGGTGAGCGCTTTCCCAGGCGATGCCAATCAGCGGCAGGCTCAGCAGCTCGGCGGGCGTGCGTATTGGGCGCGCATCGAGCAATCCTGGCGAACAGGCTGGAACCACCCAGTCGGTGAAGAGCTCGGTGAAATGGGTGTGCTGGCGCGACTGTTGGCCGTAGGAGATGCGAAAGTCGGTTCCGCCGCCCTGCAGGTCGGGTTCGATTTCCGCGCCGATCAACCGCAGCCGGGATTCTGAATGTGAGGCTTGCCAGTCAAACAGCCGCGTGCCCAGCCATTTGCTGGCCACCGAGGACAGGCAGCTCACCGTCAAGCCACTTTCGGTGCGCAGACGCCACAGGCTTTGCTGTGCGGCGCGCAGGCGGTCAAACGCGGCGCCGAGCTCCGGGTGATACAGCCGCCCCCAGGTTGAAAGCTCCATGCCTCTGCCACGCCGTTCGAACAGGCGCAGATCGAGCAGGTCTTCGAGCTTGCGAATTTGCTGGCTGACCGCGCCGGCCGACACGCCCAATTCCAGTGCGGCCGACATCACGCTTCCGGTGCGTGCCACAGCTTCGAAGGCCTGCAGGGCGCGCAAAGGGGGTAATTGCTGGGGCGGCCGTGTTGTCGAAGGGCGCACCAAAGAAGGGAGTTTTTCGGGCATCGTATATGTTTAGATTTTCTAAAGAAGAAAGCAAGTAAATTCACTTGTTGAAGCGCTTGAATTTCACTATGGTATAGACTTAAAATCGTGCAACCCCCTAGGAGAAATCGTCATGTTTTTGCGCAACGCCTGGTATGTCGCGGCCTGGGAAAACGAAGTGGGCAACAAGCCTGTGGCGGTCAAGCTGCTGGACGAAAAAATCGTGCTGTTTCGCAAGTCTGACGGCAAGGTGGCTGCGCTGGAAGACGCATGTCCGCACCGCAAGCTGCCGCTGTCCATGGGGCGCATTCATGGTGACCAGATCGAGTGTGGCTACCACGGCATGATGTTCGATTGTTCGGGCGCCTGCACCCGGGCGCCCGCCACCGATCGGCCGCCCAGCACGGCGGTGGTTCGCTCGTACCCGATGGAGGCGCGCTACGGCCTCTTGTGGATTTGGATGGGTGAGCCCGCGCTGGCCGATCCGGCCACTATCTTTGCTGTGGAACATTGGGGCGACTCGGCCTGGGGCTTGAACCAGGGTGACGGCATGCAGGTTCAATGCAACTACCAGTACATGACCGACAACCTGCTGGACCCAACGCACGTGTCCTGGGTGCACCAGAGTTCGTTTGCAGGTTCGGCCTGCGAAGACACGCCGCTGCAAACCACGGTGGCCGACAATGGCGTCACAGTGTGGCGCTGGATGAACGATGTGGACCCCGCGCCGTTTTACGCGCCCTTCCTTAAATTCGAGGGCCGTTGCGACCGCAAGCAGCAGTACGAGGTGCGCTACCCATCCAATGCGCTCATCAAGGCCGTTTTTACACCCGCCGGAACCGGCGGCGAGGGCAAACCGCCCCACGAAGATGTGTTCATCATGGACAGCTACAACTTCATGACGCCCATCGACGCCAACACGACCAAGTACTACTGGTTCCAGATGCGCAACTTCGCGCCAGACGATGCAGAGATTTCGCGTCAGTTCGCGACCTCGGTGCGCGGTGCCTTTGAGGAAGATCGCCCCATCCTGGAGGCCGTTCACCAGGGCTTTGCCGAACAACGCACGCCCAACATCGACCTGAAAATCGACGTTGGCCCGCTGCGCTTTCGCCGCCGCCTGGCCCAAATGATCAAGGAAGAGCGCGAACTTGCCGATCAGCCGGTCGTGCCGGAAGCTGCATGAGTGCGTCGACAGGGAAGGGGGGCTTTCGCCCCCTGAAAGTGATCGACAAGGTGCGTGAAAGCAGCACCATCACCTCGTTTCACCTGGAGCCGGCCGAGCCTGGCGGCTGGCGCGCTTTTGAGGCAGGGCAGTTCCTGGTTTTCAAGTTCCCGGCGGACAATGAGCGTGGGCATGTGTTGCGCACGTACAGTGTGTCCTGCGCGCCCGGCCATCCGGGGCGATACCGCATCTCGGTCAAGCGAGAGACGGCGCCGATGCCTGGCCTGCCCGACGGCTTGGGCTCTTGCTACTTGCACGACCGTGTCCAGGTGGGCGACGTGTTGATGGCCGATGGCCCGCGTGGCGACTTCTACCTGGACCGCCTCAGCGCGCGCCCCGTGGTACTGCTTTCGGGCGGCGTGGGCCTGACGCCCATGGTGGCTATGCTGCATGCGCTGGCCGAACAGAGCGATCGCCGCACGGTGTTTATCCACGCTTGCGACAACGGTGAGGTGCATGCACTCGGTGACGAGGTGCGCACGCTGGCGGGTTTGCGCAGCGGCATTGATGCGCATGTGATCTACCGTTTTCCAACCGAGGCCGACCGCGCAGCGGCACGCTTCCAGGCCGAAGGCGTGATCACGCGGGAACTGCTGCAGCGGTTGCTGCCACTCGATGATTACGAGTTCTACCTTTGCGGGCCACCACCCTTCATGCAGGCGGTGTTTCGGCTGGTGCGCAGCCTGGGCGTGGCCAAGGAGCGCATTGCCTACGAGTTCTTCGGTCCGGCGACGGTGCTGGAGCCCGACGCGGCGCTGGCCAAGCAGGCTCCGCAGCCTGCTGCGGCCCAGGCTCCGAGTGCGCCTGCCGGCGTGACAACGGCAGGCGCCGAGAGTGCCATCACCGTCACCTTCCGCAAAAGCGGCCGCAGCGCCAGCTGGGTGGACGGTGCCGAATCGCTGCTGTCGTTTGCCGAAAGCCACGGCCTCGCTCCCGAATTCAGCTGCCGTGCCGGCGTATGCGGCACCTGCAAGACCGGTCTGGTGGACGGTGAAGTCAACTACTTCGAGGAACCACTGGACGACCCTGGTGCCGGGCAGGTGCTGATTTGCTGCGCCCGGCCCAAGGGCAACCTGGTGCTGGATCTTTGATGTTTTTTTCACTATTCGAATGGCTCCCATGACCCCGTCCGCATCCGACAACCAGCCGCACGGCCTTCGTTTCAACCCCCATGTCGCTGCGCTGCCGCCGTACCACGCGGGCATGAACGTCGCGGTGGCGCGGGGTATCAGCGGTCAGCACGACATAGCGCGGCTGGCCAGCAATGAGAACCCCGAAGGCTGCTCACCGATGGTGATGACAGCGCTCGCCTCGGCCGCCTACGAGCCTTGGCGTTATGCCGACCCGGCCTGTACCGCCTTGCGCGCTGCGCTGGCCCAGAAGCTGGGTTGCGAGGCGCGGCAACTGGTGATTGGCAATGGCTCCGAAGAGCTGATTGCAGCCATTGCCCGAGCCGTCCTGGTGCCGGGCAGCCGGGTGCTAACGGTTGTGCCCAGCTTTGGTTTGCACGAAATCGAACCACTGGCCGCAGGTGCAGAAGTCGTCAAGGTGGCGATGACGCCGGCGCTGGGTTTTGACCTTGATGGCCTGGAGCGCGAACTGGCGCTTGCACCCCATGTGGCCTTTTTGTCGTCCCCGTGGAATCCCGTTGGCCCGGCACTGGACAGTTCGGCGCTGCAGCGCGTGATCAAGGCCGTCAAGCCGGGCACGCTGCTGGTGCTGGATGAAGCCTATTTTGAGTTCGCCGACCCAGGCGCTCCCGATGGCATCGAGGTGTTGCGCGCAAGCGGTGTGAGCCATGTGGTGCTGCGCACCTTTTCCAAGGCTTATGGCCTTGCCGGCTTGCGCGTGGGTTATGCCGTTTGTTCACATCCCGAGATCGCGCGAGTCCTCAGTGCGGCCAAAACGCCCTTCAACGTCAACGCCGCAGCCCAGGCTGCGGCCCTGGCAGCACTCGCCGACGAGGCCTGGATGCATGCATCCGTGGGGCGGCTGCGGCTGGAGCGTGCCCGTGTGGCCCAGGCCCTCTGTGCGCTGGGCCTGCGGGTGGCACCCTCGCAAACCAATTTCCTTTTTTTCGACGCGGGAAAAGACAGCGGCGGCGTGGCCGATACCTTGCTGCGGCAGGCGGGCATCATCGTCAAGGCCTGGCGTGAGCCCGGCTACGAGCGCTTTATCCGCGCCACCATTGGCAGTCCGGCTGAAAACGACAGGTTGATTGCCGCACTCGCGCAGATCCACCAGGCTGACCCGGTGGCCGCCTGATGCTGACGAAACTCACTGGCGCATTGCGCACCGCGCTTGGCTGCGCCCATGTTCGATCAGGCGCCGACGTGCAGGCGATGGACGTGGGCTGGCACCCCGACAATCTCGGCGCAGGCTTGGTGGCGTTGCCCGCCAACACCGCGGAAGTGGCCGAGGTGGTTCGTCTGTGCCGAGAGCACGGCGTGGCCATCGTGCCGCAGGGTGGACGCACCGGGCTGGTCGGTGGCTCGATCTCCCATGTGGGCGAAGTGATTGTGTCGTTGGCCCGCATGTCGCATATCGAATGCCTGGACGCCGTGAGCCGGATCGCGGTGGTGCAGGGCGGTGTCACGCTGGAATCGCTGCAAGGGGCCGCAGCCGCCGAAGGCCTGGAGCCAGGCATTGACATCCCTTCACGCGGCTCAGCCACCATTGCTGGCATGGTCTCGACCAACGCTGGCGGCATCATGGCGTTTCGCAATGGCGTCATGCGCCACCGCGTGCTTGGGCTGGAGGCCGTGCTGGCCGACGGGTCGGTCTATAGCGACTTGACGCGGGTCGTCAAAAACTCGGCCGGCTACGATCTCAAGCACCTGTTCATCGGTGCCGAAGGCAGCCTGGGCCTCGTGACACGTGTGGTGCTCAAGCTCGATCCGCTGCCGCAGGCCAGTGCCACCGCGTTGCTGGGTCTGCCTTCGGTACAGGCCGCGCTGGAGACCATCCGGTGGGCGATGTCCATCGAAACAGGGCATTTGCGTGCCGCCGAGGCGATGTGGCAGCGGTTCATCCAGTTGACGGCAAAGGCCCAGCATTGGAGCGAGCCGGGCATGGCACTGGACCAGCCCATTTTTTTGCTGATGTCTCTTGGTGGCGCACACGAACAGCCACTGAGGGATGCTTTTGAAACCCTGTTTGGGCAGGTGCTGGAGCACTACCCTGATGCCACCGGCATCATCGCCAGCTCAGCGCGCCAGGAACGAGACTTGTGGCGGTTGCGGGAAGACACGGACGCCCTGTACCGGGTTCACCCCGCAGCGCCGTCCTACGATGTGTCTGTGCCGCTGTCCAGCCTGGCCGACTATCTCGACAAGGTGCTGGCCGGCCTGGCGAGGATTGATTCTGCGTTGCAGCCCTATGTGTTTGGTCATTTGGCCGATGGCAATCTGCACATCATTCTGAGTCGGGCCGGAGCCTTGGCGCCCGACATGGCTGCCCGGGTCGAGTCTGTGCTCTATGGCACGTTGCAGGCGCTGGGTGGCTCTTTTTCGGCCGAGCATGGCGTGGGCTCCAAGCGGATTGGCGCCATGTTTGACACCCTGGACCCGGGCAAACTGGCGACCATGAAGACCATCAAGAACATGCTGGATCCAGACAGACTGATGAATCCGGGCAAGGTCTTGCCCGCGTCCTGAGTGCGCCGGGTCTGAGCCCTGATCAGACTGACTTTTTTCTGAACCCGAACAAGTGAGCCCCTACGAAAACCAAAGCCGCCGTTGCCTGGCAAGCAGGCCAGCCGCTGACCATTGAAACCGTCGATCTGCAAGGCCCGAAGCTGGGTGAGGTGCTGGTGGAAATCAAGGCCACGGGCATCTGCCACACCGACTACTACACGCTCTCGGGCGCTGATCCGGAAGGCATTTTTCCGGCCATCCTGGGTCATGAAGGCGCAGGCATTGTGGTCGATGTGGGCCCCGGCGTGACTTCGTTGAAAAAGGGTGACCATGTCATCCCGCTCTACACACCCGAGTGCCGCCAGTGCAAGTTTTGCCTGAGCCGCAAGACCAACCTGTGCCAACTGATCCGCGGCACCCAGGGCAAGGGCTTGATGCCCGATGCCACCAGCCGCTTCAGTCTTGATGGCAAGCCCATCTTCCACTACATGGGCACCAGCACCTTCAGCAACTACACGGTGGCGCCTGAGATTTCCCTGGCCAAGATCCGCGAAGACGCGCCGTTTGACAAGGTCTGCTATATCGGTTGCGGTGTGACCACCGGCATTGGTGCTGTGCTGTTCACCGCGAAGGTGGAGGCGGGCGCCAACGTGGTGGTGTTTGGCCTGGGCGGCATTGGCCTGAACGTGATCCAGGGCGCCAAGATGGTGGGTGCCGACAAAATCATCGGCGTGGACATCAACCCCGCGCGCCAGGACATGGCGCGCAAGTTCGGCATGACGCACTTCATCAACCCCAAAGAGGTTGAGAACGTGGTTGATGCGGTTGTCCAGCTCACCGATGGCGGTGCCGACTACAGCTTTGAATGCATCGGCAACACCAAGGTGATGCGCGAGGCCCTGGAGTGCACCCACAAAGGCTGGGGCCGCAGCATCATCATTGGCGTGGCCGAAGCCGGCGCAGAGATTTCCACGCGTCCGTTCCAGCTGGTCACCGGTCGCAAGTGGGAGGGCTCAGCCTTCGGCGGCGCGCGTGGGCGCACCGACGTGCCAAAAATCGTGGACTGGTACATGGAAGGCAAGATCAACATCGACGATCTCATCACCCACACCATGCCGCTGGAAGACATCAACAAGGGATTCGATTTGATGAAACGCGGCGAGTCGATCCGTGGGGTGGTGATTTTCTGACATGGTCTGCGTGGCAAAGCGCGGGCAAGCGTCTCGAGTTGCCCACGGTGTGTTGCTGCCGATCCACAACTGACCAGCAAAGCCACAAAGTGCTGATGTTTGAGTACGGTGCCAAACACCGGCCCAAAGAATAGGGAAAGCCCGATGGATCTGAGATCTACCGGGCTTCTTTCATGGCGGTTCGGATGCCTGGGTGCCTATCCGGTGGATGGGTTGGCCCGGCGCTCGATCGGCGCGGGCCTGGCCTCAATCAGTTCACCATGACCAGCTTGCCCTTCACCGAACGCGATCCCATGATCTCGAAGGCTTTGGGCAGTTCGCTCATGGGCAGGGTCTGGTCGACGACGGGCTTGATCTGGCCCTTGCCATACATCGTGGCCAGCTGCTGCATCATCTCGGCGTTGGCTTTGGGTTCGCGGCGGGCGAAGTCGCCCCAGAACACGCCCACGATACTGGCGCCCTTGAGCAGGGTGAGGTTCAGCGGCAGGGCAGGGATGGGACCGCTGGCGAATCCCACCACGAGGTAGCGGCCGCGCCAGGCGATGGAGCGAAAAGCCGGCTCTGCGAATGCGCCACCGACCGGGTCGTAAACGATGTCAGGCCCTTTGCCGTCGGTCAGGCGTTTGATTTCTTCGCGCAAACCCTTTTCAGGTGTGTGCACGCTGTAGTTGATCGTGGCATCAGCGCCCAGTGACGTGCACAAGGCGCATTTTTCGTCGGTGGACGCAGCCGCGATGACCCGAGCGCCAGCCGCCTTGGCGATCTGGATGGCCGAGGTGCCCACGCCGCCGGCCGCGCCCAGTATCAGGACCGTCTCACCCGCCTTCAGGGCGCCACGATCCATCAGGCCGTGCCAAGAGGTGGCGTAGATCATGATGAAGGCCGCAGCGTCCACAGGCGGGAAGCCTGGGGGCAGGGGCATGCACAGGGCGGCCGGGGCCAAGGTGTGGGTGCCAAAGCCGCCGGTGCCGCTCAGGCAGGCCACGCTCTGGCCAATTTTCAGGTGGGTGACACCTTCGCCGAGCGCTCGCACAACGCCTGCGTATTCCGAGCCTGGCACAAAGGGCAGCGGCGGCTTCATCTGGTATTTGTTCTGCACGATCAGCAGGTCGGGAAAGTTCAGGCTGGCGGCCTGAATTTCGATCAGCACTTCGCCTTTTTTGGGCTCGGGGGTCGGCAGCTCTTTCCAGGTCAGGGCCTCAACGCCTACGGGGTTTTCACATAGCCAGGCTTTCACGGGGATCTCCTTGAATTCAGGGTGGGCGAAGTACTGCATCGACCCGGTGCACCAGGCAGGGGCGAATAAGAACCTTCTTGACGGTTCATGATAGGCAGGTGCGACCGGCGATGTGAGCGGGAGAACCCGTTTTCTGTCCCGATTGCGACCGGTCAAATCCCTGCGCTTGCAAGCCACAGAAATGCTGTCCTCGCTCTAAAATCGTAACAATGAAAATACTCATCTCCAATGACGACGGCTATCAGGCGCCGGGTATCGTTGCCTTGTACGAAGCGCTCAGGGTGTTGCCAGGCGTCGAAGTGGAGGTGGTGGCGCCCGAACACAACAACAGCGCCAAGTCCAATGCCTTGAGCCTGCATTCACCCTTGTATGTGCACACAGCGCCCAACGGCTTTCGCTATGTCAACGGCACGCCTGCCGACTGCGTGCACATCGCTTTGACCGGTTTGCTGGGCTACCGGCCCGATCTGGTGGTCTCGGGGATCAACAACGGAGCCAACATGGGCGACGACACCATTTACTCCGGTACGGTGGGTGCAGCCATGGAGGGTTATCTCTTTGGAATTCCTGCCATTGCTTTCTCCCAGGTGGAAAAAGGCTGGGCCCACCTGGACGCCGCCGGGCAAAAAGCGGCCGAGCTGGTGACGCGTTTGCTGCCTTCTTTGAAGGCGACCGGTGCGCCAACAGCGCCCTGGCTGCTGAATGTGAACATTCCCAACCGCCCGGCCGCCGATATCCATGGGTTCAAGGTGGCTCGGCTGGGGCGTCGTCATGCGGCCGAACAGGTGATATCGCAAACCAACCCGCGGGGTGACACCATGTACTGGATTGGCAGCGCGGGCGCGGCCAAAGACGGTGCCGAGGGCACAGATTTCCACGCCAGTGCGGCGGGTTTTGCGACCATCACACCGCTGCAGGTCGACCTCACAGACCATGAACGCTTGCCCTATTGGGCGCCTTTGGCGGCCCTGTTGTCTCAAGCAGCGGGGACTTCAGCGTGAAACGCCCGGGCGGCCCCTCAACCCCAGGCACTTCCCCATTGGGCGCGGGCAAGCCACGGCCGGGATTTCCTGCCAGGCTGGTGACGGGGGCACCGTCCATGGTCGCCAGGCCGTCGGCTTCGGTCACCCCGCGGCCGGCAGCGCCGTTGGGCCCACCCATTCGCCCCGCCGTGACGGGCCTTGTGGAGTCCAGACCAGCCCAGGCGAGCGGCTTTGGAACCGGCTCCCAGGCGGTTCGTGTGGACATGGTGCGCAAGTTGCAGGCCCAGGGCATCAGCCATACCGGGGTGCTCATGGCCATGCAAACGGTGGAACGCCACCGTTTTGTGGACAGCGCGCTGGCCAATCAGGCTTATGAAGACACCAGTTTGCCCATCGGCCTGGGCCAGACGATCTCAAAACCCAACGTGGTGGCGCGCATGCTGGAGCTGATGTGCCAGGGGCGCACGGAGAAGCTGGGCCGGGTGCTGGAAATTGGC
Source organism: Hydrogenophaga sp. PAMC20947 (assembly GCF_004795855.1). NCBI lineage: Bacteria > Pseudomonadati > Pseudomonadota > Betaproteobacteria > Burkholderiales > Comamonadaceae > Hydrogenophaga > Hydrogenophaga sp. PAMC20947. The sequence goes on along the minus strand of NZ_CP039252.1, from coordinate 1,637,120 downwards.
ACCGGCTGTGGCTATCAGGCCGTGGTGCTGAGCCATTTGTCACAAGAGGTGTATTCCATCGAGCGTTTGCGCGGTTTGCACGAAAAGGCAAGGGAGAATGTGCGGACGCTGCGCGTGGCCAACCTGCACCTCATTTTTGGTGACGGGATGTTAGGCTTCCCCAAGGGAGCCCCTTATGCGGCGATCATTGCGGCAGCGGGTGGTGAAGCCATTCCCCAGGCCTGGATTGACCAGCTCGCGGTGGGTGGGCGTTTGGTGGCGCCCGCTGTGACGGTGCGTGGACATCAGCATCTGGTGGTGATTGACAAGACCGCCAGGGGTGTGGAGCGCTCGGAGCTCGAGGCGGTGCACTTCGTGCCTCTAAAATCAGGTATCGCGTGAAGCGCGACCCGCACGTTGCGGGATGTGTGATTCAGGATCGTCGCGGTCGCAGACACGCGGCGCCTTACAGGTGGGAGTTTTCTCGATGAACAGTATGAATGCCACGACTCTTTCGGCCGATGGGCTGGGCTCTCGTAGGAGCTGGCGCAGTGTGGGTTTGAGCGTGGGGCTCGTGGGTGTGGTTTTGCTGGCAGGTTGCTCAACACGCAGCGTGTCGGGACCCGCTCCTGTGGAAGACCGCACAGGCGGAAAAATGACCGATGTGAAACCTTTGCCTGGCGCAGAGAACGCAGGCAAGCCGGGTTATTTCACTGTCCGCCCTGGCGACACCCTCTACCGCATTGCGCTGGAGAGTGGGCAGAGCCCGCGTGATGTGCAGACCTGGAACAACCTCACCAACCCCAATTTGATTGAGGTCGGTCAGGTGCTGCGTGTGGCGCCGCCCGCCGGTGCCAATGCTGTGGCAATGGCACCCGTGCCGGGTGCCGCTGGTGTGACCGCCGCGCCTGTGGCGACACAGGGTGTGGTGGCGCGTCCGCTCAACGGCACCGCAGCCACCGCGCCCTTGCCTGCGCCGGGGGCTGGTCCCGCGCCTGTGGCCGTTGCTCCCGCCACCCCTGTGCCAGAGCCTGTCCAGGCCGGTGAAGAAGTGAATTTTGTCTGGCCAGCGCAAGGCTCCGTGATCTCGCAGTTCGACGAGGCCAAAAACAAGGGCGTTGCGATCGCGGGTCGCGTGGGTGATCCCGTGGTGGCCGCCGCTGACGGCCGGGTCGTGTACGCCGGCGCAGGCCTGCGGGGCTACGGCAACCTGATCATCCTCAAGCACAACAGCACCTTCCTCACCGCCTACGCGCACAACCAGGCTTTGCTGGTGAGGGAAGACCAGGCCGTGAAGCAGGGGCAAAAAATCGCCGAGATGGGCAGCAGCGATGCCGACCGCGTCAAGCTGCACTTCGAGGTGCGCCGCAACGGCAAGCCCGTCGACCCCATGGGCTACCTGCCCAAGAACTGATCGCTGCGGCAGCCGCTGGCCCATCCCATGGTCTGGCCCGTTCTGGTCTTTGACATCGAGTCCATTCCGGATGTGGCGGGGCTGCGGGCGTTGCGCGGCGAGTCGCCTGAGTCCACCGACGAGCAGGTGTATGCCGGCTGGCTTGCTGAGCGCAAGGAAAAGGGCCAGAGCGACTTCATGCCGCTGTACCTGCAGCGCATCCTGGTGATCAGCTGCGTGTTTCGCAACGCCGATGGTCTGCGCATCCATTCGTTTGTCGATCGCGATGGCTTGAGCGAAGGCAAGGTGGTCCAGACCTTTTTTCATGCCATTGAAAAACACACCCCTCAGTTGGTGAGCTGGAACGGGAGCGGCTTTGACTTGCCGGTTTTGCATTACCGCGGCCTGCGGCACGGGGTGGAGGCGGGCAAGTACTGGGACCTGGGTGAAGACGAGCGCGAATTCAAGTGGAACAACTACATCAGCCGGTACCACATGCGCCACCTGGACCTGATGGACTTGCTGGCCATGTACAACCCCCGAAGCAACGCGCCCCTGGACGCCATGGCCAAGCTCTGTGGGTTTCCAGGCAAACTGGGCATGGATGGCTCGCAGGTGTACGCCCAGTACCTGGCAGGGCAAACCGAAGAGGTGCGCCGCTACTGCGAAACCGACGTCATGAACACCTACCTGGTGTATTGCCGGTTTCAGAAGATGCGGGGCGGATTCACCGAGGCCGAGTATCAGCAGGAAGTGGCCTACGTCAAAGAGACGCTGGGGCAACTGGCACCTGCCGAATCCCACTGGGGCGAGTATCTTGAGGCCTGGACCTGAGCGGTCGGGCGAAGGAAGGCCTCAGGCCTGAGACAATCAGGGGATGAGCGCTTCAAAAACCCACGAAAACAGCTTGGCCACCACGGCCAACGACACCCCCAATCCCTACGCTGACGCAACGCCTGCGCTGCCCGATGGCTGGCTGGCCGTTGAATCCATGGACATCGATGCCCAAGGCATCGCCCACCGGCCTGATGGCAAAGTGGTCTTCATTGAGGGCGCTTTGCCTTTTGAAGTCGTCAGCACCAGCGTGCACCGCAAGAAGGCCAACTGGGAGGCGGGTGTGGTCACGGCCATCCACAAAGAGTCGGCTCAGCGGGTTCGTCCGGGTTGTCCCCATTTTGGCTTGCACGCGGGTGCCTGCGGTGGCTGCAAGATGCAGCACCTGCACGAAGGCGCCCAGGTGGCGGTCAAACAGCGAGTGCTGGAAGACAACCTGTGGCACCTGGGCAAGGTTAGGCCGGAAACGATGATGCGCCCGATTGAAGGTCCGGCCTGGGGATACCGCTACCGGGCCCGTCTGTCGGTGCGCTATGTGCACAAGAAGGGCGAGGTGCTGATCGGTTTCCACGAGCGAAAGAGCCGTTATGTGGCCGACATGAAGGTGTGCCATGTGCTGCCCCCCCATGTGAGCGCCATGCTGATGCCCCTGCGTGAGATGGTTTTCAACATGGATGCGCGCGAAACGCTGCCGCAAATCGAGCTGGCCTGTGGCGACAGCGTGACGGCGATGGTGCTTCGCCACATGGAGCCGCTGAGCGATGGCGACGTGGGCAAGCTGCGAGCGTTTGCCTCCTTGCATGGTGTGCAGTGGTGGTTGCAATCCAAGGGGCCGGACACCGTGTGTTTGCTCGATGCCCCAGCGAGCGAGGCAGAAACCTTGTCGTACGCTTTGCCAGCCTTTGGCATCTCCATGCCTTTCAAGCCGACCGATTTCACCCAGGTCAACCCACACATCAACCAGGTGCTGGTCTCGCGCGCTTTGCGCTTGCTCGATGCCCAGCCCCACGAACGTGTGATCGACTGGTTTTGTGGCCTCGGTAACTTCACCTTGCCGATTGCCACCATGGCGGGCGAGGTGGTGGGGATCGAAGGCAGCGAGGCGCTGGTGGCCCGTTCGCGCGATAACCTGATCCACAATCAGGCCGGGCGCGCCCGGCCCCTCGCGCCGATCACGTTTGTGGCGCGCAACCTGTTCGAAATGACGCCTATGCTGCTGGTCGCCGACGGAGCGGCTGACAAGTGGCTGGTGGACCCACCTCGCGAAGGCGCCTTTGCGCTGGCGCAGACGCTCGCCGACATGCACCAGCTCACGGAGAAGCCCGAGGGCTGGACACCGCCGAAGCGCATTGTCTATGTCAGCTGCAATCCGGCCACGCTGGCGCGCGATGCGGGCTTGCTGGTGAACCAGGCGGGCTACCGTTGCACGTTGGCTGGGGTGGTGAACATGTTTCCGCACACCGCTCACGTCGAGAGCATGGCGGTGTTCGAGCGGGTGGACTGAATCAATGGGGTGCCGGGGCGGTGCCGCCGGCGGCGTCAGGACTTGTGCGCTTTCTGGCCGTGGCCGTCAGCTTCGTCAGCCGGCGTGGCGGGTGGATCTGACGCGGTCGACCCCGTCTCGGAAGGCATTCCCAGGATTTCGTTGTCACGCATGTATTGATCCATTTCCTTCCAACCACTGAACATGGCGGCCTTGGTCGCTTTTGGGTTGGTCTGGAAACAGGCTTCGATGCTGCGCACCGCGTGCCGACAACCGCTGCCAATGGCGTGGGCCTCGGCATCTTTTTTGGCGGCTACCTGGGGCGCGGTTTCGATGCCCAGGGCATCACAGCCGGCCAGTGCCGTGGCGGCCAGGAGCAAGCAGGTGGTGAGGGCAGTGTGTCGCATGGAGTGGTGTCCGGTATGTACCTTGTTTCGGCAGATTGGCCATCAGCTTGAGGCCGTTCTCCAGCCGGTTGCTGGCGACAAGCCGAAAAAAAGGGCCCGAAGGCCCTTTTGGGGTGTCGCTGTTCCGAGCGATCAGTCGTCGCCGCCAAAGATGCCCAGCAGGGCCAGCAGGCTCTGGAAGATGTTGAACAGGCTGAGGTACAGGCCCAGGGTTGCGGTGATGTAGTTGGTTTCGCCGCCATCGACAATGCGCTTGAGGTCGTACAGCAGGTACATGCTGAACACGGCGATGGCCAGGGTGGCGATCACGGCCATGCCCATGGTGCTGCCCACGAACACGTTGATGATGGCGCCAAACATGATGGCCAAGGCACCGGCGAACAACCACTTGCTCATGCCGGAGAGGTCTCGCTTGATGATGGTTGACAGGTTGGCCATGACGAAGAACACGCCGGCTGTGCCGCCAAAGGCCGTCATGATCAGGCTCGCACCATTGCTGAAACCGAGCACGGCCGCCAGCATGCGGGACAGCATCAGGCCCATGAAGAAGGTGAAGGCCAGCAGCACGGGGACGCCGGCCGCAGAGTTCTTCGTTTTCTCGATGGCGTACATGAAGCCAAAGGCGCCGCCCAGAAACACGATCAGGCCCATGCCGCCGCCGAGGCCTGCGGTGATGCCGGTGGCGACACCGATCCAGGCACCGAGCACTGTGGGCAGCATGGACAGGGCCAGCAGCCAGTAGGTGTTGCGCATCACCTTGTTGCGCTCGCCGGCGCTGGAGACGGCGGAGCCGAAGCGGCCGGAAGAAAGGGGTTGGTTCATAAGGGTCTCCTTGAACGTGTAGCAATTCATCGATCGGCCGGAAGGCCGAGCTGCACCCATTGTAGAAGGCATGGACTTCAGGTGCGGCCTGAGGGGGCAAATTCAACCCTGGACGGAATTCCCCGGCACTTCAACGCAAGTCAATCGACTTGTGACTTCAATGCCGGGAATGAATGGGTTAAGGTTGCCGGGTTGGCGGGCCGATGTGGCTGGCCGTGCACCCGGTCATGTGATCCGGAGAATGGGAAAAAGTTCATGAAAAACAAGGCTGTACTCGAATTCGCTGACGTCAAACAAATCGCGGCTGCGGCCGAGGCCGAGGCCCTGAAGAACCAGTGGGCGGTGACGATCGCGATTGTGGACGATGGCGGCCACCTGTTGTGGTTGCAGCGGCTGGATGGCGCTGCTGCTTTGTCTGCGCACATCGCCCCGGCCAAGGCCCATACGGCCGCTTTGAGCCGCAAAGACAGCAAGTTCTACGAAGATCTGGTGAATCAGGGGCGCACATCGTTCCTCAGTGCACCGGCTGTGTCGGGCTTGCTGGAGGGTGGCGTTGCCATCATGAAAGATGGCCAGTGCCTGGGTGCTGTGGGCGTGAGCGGCGTCAAGTCGTCGGAAGACGCTCAGATTGCGCGCGCGGGCATTGCTGCTGTTGGCCTCTGAACCCGTTCAGGCCATGAGCCGAAAAAGGGCCGCTGTCAGCGGCCCTTTTTTTTGGTCAGTGATCGTGAAAAAAAAGACTGGCTAGGGGAGGTGTACTCGATGGCTGGTCCAAAAGCGGATCCGAAGTGCGGTCTGCACCTCGGGTCGCCCCACGATGAAAAAACGGGGGGTGTATGGCCTGGGTTGTACCTACTTGGTCAGGATAAGCTTGCCCTGACGGGTGGTTTGCAGGCGGTAAACGTTGCCGTTGTGTTCGATAGCCACGGCGCTTTGCCCGCGCATGACTTCATGGCTCTGAATGCGATGGGCGGCCTTGGGCGGGGCAGCGACGCCCGCAGGGGATTTGTCGTTGGCGTTTGATGGGGTGTCGGGCGTCGTCGCTCGGTCGGGTGGGCTGTTCATGGGCGGGTCCTGGCAGGTCGGATGGGGTCGTACCGGATCGGGTTGGATCAGGGGGCTTTGGGTTGGGTGATGAACCCGATCCTGCTCAGGCCGGCTCGCTGCGCTGCGGCCATGGCCAGAGCCACACGCTCGTAGCGAACGTCTTTGTCGGCCCTGATGTGCAGCTCGGGCTGCGTCGTCTGCGCGGCCGCGCTGAGCAGGTATTGCTCGAGCTCGGCATCGGCCACCGGGACATCGTTCCAGAAGTACTCGCCGCCTGCATCGACCGTGAGCCGGACGTTTTCGGGCTTGTCAATCGCCTTTTGGTGGCTGGCTTGAGGCAGGTCGACTTTGACCGCGTGGTTGATCACCGGCACAGTGATGATGAAGATGATGAGCAGCACCAGCATGACGTCGATGAACGGGATCATGTTGATCTCGCTGAGCATCTGGTCGCTGTCGTCCTGGGTTCCGATGGCCATGGTGTCAGCCTCGCTTCATGGGGAGCACCTTGCCGTCGTCGCTGCCCACGGTCACCCGGGCGCCGGTGACAAAGTAGGCGTGGAGGTCGTTGCCAAAGCGGTTGAGCCGGTGTGTGATGCCTTTGTTGCCGCGCACCAGGGCGTTGTAGCCGAGCACGGCAGGGATGGCCACGAGCAGGCCCAACGCCGTCATGATCAAGGCCTCGCCGATAGGCCCCGCCACTTGGTCGATGCTGACCTGGCCTGCGGCGCCAATGCCGAGCAACGCGTGGTAGATGCCCCAGACGGTGCCGAACAGACCCACAAATGGCGCTGTGGAGGCGATGGATGCGAGCATGGTCAGGCCGCTTTGGGCCCGCGCCGTGAAATCGTCCAGGCTGTTGCGCAAAGAGCGCTCGACCCAGTCGCTCACATCGAGTGCATCGTGCAGTTGGGTGCCGCTTTTGCCATCCCTGTGCAGGATGTGGCGGGTCGCCTCGCGGCCTTCGGTGGCGAGGGCCCGGAAGGGGTTGCCATCCTGGTTGCCGAGCTTGTCCACTCCTTCGGCGAAATCGGCGCTGTGCCAGAAGCTCTCACACGCTTTGGCTTGCCGGCGGTGGCCACGCTGATCGAGGAATTTCCACAGGATGATGATCCAGGTGGCCAAGGACATGAGCAGCAGGACCAGGGCGACGGTGCGGGTGACGGCGTCGCCCTGGGTCCAGACGTGGGCGAGGCCAGAGGTGGCGATGTGGGGTTCCATGGGCTTGGGGGTCTCTAGAAGGAATGGATGGAAAAAGGGGTGCGCTTTAGTCGAGCCCGAAGTCGATCGGAATGCTGAACCACATAGCCTCAGGAACACCGTCGCGCTTGCCGGGCACGTAGCGCCACCGGAGCGTGGCTTGTAAGGCCGCTTGATCGAGCCGGTAGTAACCGCTGGACGTCTTGATGCTGGCCTGGCCGGCAGTTCCATCGACCGCAATCAGCGCAAGGATCACCACGCGGCCTTGTTCTCTCAGGCGGTTGGACAGTGGAGGATAGGGCGGTGGGGCGTTGTTCAGGAAGCTTGCGTTGCTGGATGGCAGCACGACTCTGGGCGGAGCTGGTGGCGCAGGGGGCGCCGCTGGTTTGACCGGCTTGGCGTCCACAGGTGCGCTCACCGCCGGAGCCAGAGAGGGTGCCTCGCTTTCGGTGGCTGGTGGGCTGAGCGTTGGTATCGGAACCGGTTCGACCGCCGGCCTGGGCACCGGTTTAGGCGTGGGCCTTGGCTTGGGCTGAGCCGCCGGGGTCGGGGCGGGCTGCTGCGGTTCCGGCACTGGCTCGGGCGCCGGTGCTATCTGGGGCTGCGGCAGCTCAATGAACTCGACCAGGACTTCCACAGGCACCACCTGTTCTACCGCACGGCGCACGAATCCGGCTTGCAAGGCCCACAGGGCGATCGCATGAAAGGTGACCACGCTGGCCACGATCAAAACGGGTCGTTTCATGTTCGATGGATTGCTCGGCGTCAGGAGGGCGGCTTCGGGTGGCAAGTTGAGGCTGGCGCGGGCAGAAATCATAGTTTAGTGGCGGGCTGCGGCAGCGAGGCTGAGGCGTTTCAGGCTGGGATGCCGGGGAAAAGTCGCAAAGTAGGGCACAACGCCCAACTCATCGCTTGAAGACCCACCAGGCGGCCACGCCAACGAAGGTGAAGCTGCCCGCCAGAACGCTCAGACTAAGGATCATGGGTGTGTATTCCTGAGGGATGGTTGCTGTTACATCGTGATGGATCATTATAAATGCAAATGATTCGTATTTGAATAAACTTAGACTGTTTGCACAAAAAATCCAGTGTGGACATCCGGTTCCTTCAAAGCGTGTGAGCGCGAGTTGGCCAAGTGGAATCCACGATGCCGAGGGTGGCCGCTTCGTCCAGTGAACGGCAACCACACAACGCCATGGCGATCTCCAGCTCGTCACGCAACAGCCGGAGCACATGGGCAACGCCCGTCGCGCCCGCATTCGCCAGGCCGTGGAGGACGGGGCGTCCAACCAGCACCGCGCTCGCGCCAAGGGCCATGGCCTTGAGCACATCGGTACCACGCCGGATGCCACCATCAACCAGAACGGGAACCTCTGAACCCACGGCTTGCAGCACCGCCGGCAGCAGGTGGGCGGTGGCGGGCATGGTGTCCAGTGTGCGCCCGCCATGGTTGGAGACAATCACCCCGACTGCGCCACAGGCCACGGCTTGTTGGGCGTCGAGCGGGTGGGTGATGCCTTTGAGGATGACGGGCAGGTGGGTGATGGAGCGCAACCATGTCACGTCTTCCCAGGAGGGGGCATGGGTCATGAGATCGTCAAACAGCCGGCTTTGCCCTGCCTGGAGCTCACGAGGGCGGGGCGCCACGCGACCCGCGAGGTTGACCGCAGCAAGCTCTGGCGGTCGCCGGTACCCGGTGCGACGCTCCCGCTCGCGGGCGCCTTGAACGGGCGCATCCACGGTGAGCACCAAGGCTTCGTAGCCAGCGGTCTCCACGCGCTGTATCAGTTTGCGTACAAAAGCCCGGTCGGGCAGCATGTAAAGCTGGAACCACAGAGGCCCTCGGCTGGGCTCAGTCAGCACGAGTTGGGCGACGTCTTCCAGCAGGGTGGTGGCCTGGGTGCTGAGCACCATGCCGGCGCCCAAAACCGCCGCGGCCAATGCTGTGGCTTGTTCTGCATGCGGGTGTGCGAGGCGCTGATACGCCATGGGAGCGACCAGGATAGGGTGAGCCAGGCTGCGCCCGAGCAGGGAGACGCGGGTGTGGCCCCCGGCTACCGAGCGCAGCACGCGGGGGCGCAGGGGAATGCGTTGCCAGGCCCGCATGTTGTCTCGCAGGGTGATTTCGTCCGCTGCCCCACCGTTGAAGTAGGCCAGCGTTTGTGGCGACAACACGGTGTTGACCCTGTCCTCGTGGTCGGCCAGAGTGACCACGCCGTCTGGCAGCATCGTGCGCAGCGGCGGCGTGTGGGGGCTCAAGCGATCCGGCGCAGGGTCGCCCCAAACCGGATCAGCCCCCTCAGGGGGCAGCGACCCGCGCAGCGGTGGAGGGTAGGGGCTCAAGCGATCCGGCGCAGGGCCGCCCCAAGCCGGATCGGCCCCCTCGGGGGGCAGCGACCCGCGCAGTGGTGCAGGGTAGGGGCTCAAGCGATCCGGCGCAGGGCCGCCCCAAGCCGGATCGGCCCCCTCGGGGGGCAGCGACCCGCGCAGTGGTGCAGGGTAGGGGCTCAAGTGATCCGGCGCAGGGCCGCCCCAAGCCGAATCAGCCCCCTCGGGGGGCAGCGACCCGCGCAGTGGTGCAGGGTAGGGGCTCAAGCGATCCGGCGCAGGGCCGCCCCAAGCCGGATCGGCCCCCTCGGGGGGCAGCGACCCGCGCAGTGGTGCAGGGTTGGGGCTCAAGCGATCCGGCGCAGGGCCGCCCCAAGCCGGATCAGCCCCCTTGGGGGGCAGCGACCCGCGCAGCGGTGGAGCGTGGGGGCTCATGTACTCGCCCACATGCGCAACAGGTTGTGATACGTGCCGGTGATGGCCGTGGTCTCAGGCGTTTCGCCATGCTGGCTGCGCAGCGCGAGCAGGTTCATATCGAGGTCGTACAAAAGGCGGCGCTGTTCATCGCTGCGCACCATGCTTTGCACCCAGAAGAAGCAGGCCAGGCGGTGGCCTCGGCTGACCGGGGTCACCTCGTGCAAGCTGGTGCCGGGGTACAGAACGGCATGTCCGGCCGGCAACTTGATGGCTTGGGTGCCATAGGTGTCGCTCACGTTGAGCTCACCGCCATCGTAATCATCGGGTTCGTTCAGGAACACGGTGCACGAAATGTCGGTGCGCACATAGTCGGTTTGGCCAGCTTCGCCCGCTTTGAGCCGGATGGCGTTGTCGACGTGTGGGCCATAAGCGTTTGTATCGTCGCCGTAGCGGTTGACCCGTGGTGTGAAGATGCGCAGCGGCAAGGCTGCACTGAAGAATATGGGAGAGCGGTTCAGACCGTTCAACACCAGCGTTCGAATGGCCAGGGCTGCTTCGCAGTCGTGGGGCAGCTGCTGGTTGTTCTTGACGGCTCGCGCCTGCCGACCCGCGCTCTCGGTCCCGTTGCCCCATGGCGCACTTTGCATCAGCTGTTGTGCCTGTTGCACTTCGGATAGCGACAGGATGTCGGGGAGGTTGAGGAGCATGGATCGTCGGAGGCGGCGCAAGGAGCGCCCTGTGCCCAGGAGTTCGTGAATGAGTGAACGAATGAATAGGGGAAAAAGGGACCTTTCTCGCCAGGTGGTGAGATGGGCCCTTTTTTCCCTCAGGAACGAGACGCCGAAAGCATCAGAATTTCAAGCTCGCCGTGACTTGCAACGTGCGACCCGCGCCGGGGATGTAGTGTCCGGTGTAGAGCTGGTCGGCGTAGAGCTTGTTGGTCACGTTGGTGAGATTGGCTTTGAGTGCGATTCGATCGAAATCAAAGGTGTACTCCGCCATCAGGTCGCCCGTGACGTAGGCGTCTGCCTCCCAGCCCGGGTTGCGGTTAGGCGACTGCTTGCCGCGGAAATTCAGGCCTGCGCCTACCCGAAAGCGAGGGGTCAACTTGTAGGTGCTCCACACCGTGCCCGAGTGCTCAGGTGTGAGCGAGGGGCGGGTGCCTTGGCCTTCTGAGCCTGGTACACCGATGTCGATATTGGCGACGGGCATCCACACATAGGAGCCGTAAACTTCCCACTGCGGCGTGATGCGGCCCGTGATGTCGGTCTCGAAGCCGGCCACATGGCGCTTGCCCGACAGGGTCACCAAATTGACATCGGGATCGGTGTTGCGTTCGTGCAGCTTGGTGGAGCGGAAAACGGCCAGGCGGGTGGTGAAATTGCCGTCGGCCGAGTCGAGCTTGGCACCGATTTCGAGGTTGATGGCCTGCTCTGGCGGCACATCCACGTTGTCTGCGCTGAGCGAGTAGGCGTCGCCTGAGGTGTTGAACGACGTAGCGGCCGAGAAATGGTACGACTGGCGTGCGCTGGGCTGGAGCAACACGCCTGCGCGCTGGCTCCACTCCGAAACGTTCATTTTGTAGCTTCCGGGGTTGTTGCTGGAGAAGCTGTCGTAGGCGCCCGTGAGGTTGTCGTATCGCAGGCCGGCCAGCAGCTTCCACATCGGTGCGATCTGCACCAGATCCTGCACATAAGCGCCGTAGCCTTGTGACAGGTATTGGCTGTTGGTGGTCAGGGTGCGTGCCCCTTCGTCGATCCACGCCCCGTCGTTGGGTGTACCTGCTTCGGTTCTTGGCTTGGACACGGAAGAGGCCGCGAAAACGATCTTCTCTTCCCGCGCCGCATCGACACCCGCCTGCAGTTCGTGGCGCAGACCCAGTGCTTCGAATTTGCCGCTGAAATCGCTTTGGGCATACACCGTGTCCAGATCCTGCACCTTCGTGTGATTGCCCCGGGTGAGCACGGTATTGGGGCCGAAGGTATCCAACGCCACCGAGCTCGGGCAGTCGGTGTTGGTGGGCAAGCCTGTCTGGCGGCTCAGACCACTGGTGCACAGCCGCACCGCGCCCGAGCGCTGGTCTCGGGTGTAAGCGCCACGCCGAACTTTGGTGGTGAGGCTGTTCTCGTTGTCAAAGCGGTGGATGTGGCTTAACGTGAGCGTGCTGGCCGAGCCATCGCTGTAGTCGCTGCCCATGCCGTAGGCGGCATCGGGGTCGAGTGGCAACAGCGTGGTCGCACTGGCACCCGAACCGACGGTGGGTTTGATCCAAGGCAGGCCGTAGTTGATGCCGTTGTTGTTGTCGAGGTGGTACACGCTGGCGGAGAACTCGTCTCGTTCGCCGATGCCCCATCGGTAGTCCGCTGAGATGCCGCTTTTGTCGATGCTGCTGCCGGCGCCGTTGTTGTCGGCCTTGGTGACCATGGCCCCCAGGCGAAGAGCTGCGCTGTCGCCTGTCTTGATGTTGAAGTCTCCCACCGCTCGCTTGTAGGCGTGGCTGCCCAGTGTGAGATCAACCTGGTTTTCGTCAATCAGGCGCGGCACCCTGTTGACCATGTTGACTGCGCCGCCGGTGGAGCCACGGCCAAACAACATGGAAGCAGAGCCCCGCAGAAGTTCGACCCGGTCCAGATTGAAAGTGTCGCGGTCATAAAAAGCGGGGTCGCGCAGGCCGTCGACAAACACGTCGCCTGTGGCCTGCAGACTGAAGCCGCGCAGTTTGATGTCTTCTTCGCCGCCTTCGGCCGCCAGGAAGCTGATGCCGCCGGTGTTCTTCAGCACCGCCTTGAGCGTGTCGAGGTTGCGGTCATCGATGAGTTTCTCGGTGACCACGGTGACCGATTGCGGGATGTCGCGCAATTTTTGGTTGCCTTTGCCGATTTGCGTGTCGGTGGCGCGAAGGGCGTCTTTGCCCTCGGGTGCTTCGGCCTTTTCCCGCACAAACACCGTGGGCAAAGTGCCAGCAGTTGCTGGCGCAGCGCCTGGTGTGGGGCTTTGAGCATGGGCGTTGATCGATCCGGCCAATAAGAGCGCGCCCAGAGGGAGCAAGGCAGGGTGATTCAGAGAGGCATCGATCCGGGGACGGACGGCAGCGCGGCGGGGCGCCGCAGGAAGGCGTTTGGACATGGGGGCAGCTGAGCAAGGAGGTTGTTGGCTGGCTGCAATGTCGAGGCACCGTGGCTGGCTGAGAGGATAATCTTAATCGAAATGCGAACGATTCGCAATGATGTTGGTGGGATTGCAACGCTTTGTGCGGTGCACCAGTAAAAAACTATCGACGGCATAGGGACTATCAATGTGGGTAATCGATAGTTCTGCGCTATGATTAATCCTGTTGCGATGCACAAAACAGCGCAAACGCATTTATCAACCGCTCTCTACAAGGAAGAATATGTCGATCATCAACGCGCTCTCGCTCATCAACACCAAGGTCCAGCCGTTCAAGGCCCAAGCGTTTCAGCAAGGCAAATTCATCGAAGTCACCGACAAAGACTTGCAAGGCAAGTGGTCGGTGTTGATTTTCATGCCCGCCGCTTTCACCTTCAACTGCCCCACCGAAGTGGAAGACGCAGCCGACAACTACGCCGAGTTCCAGAAGGCCGGTGCCGAGGTTTACATCGTGACCACCGACACCCACTTCTCGCACAAGGTTTGGCATGAGACCTCGCCCGCCGTGGGCAAGGCCAAGTTCCCCATGATCGGTGACCCGACCCACCAACTGACCCGCGGTTTTGGCGTGCACATTGAAGAAGAAGGTTTGGCGCTGCGCGGCACCTTCATCATCAACCCCGAAGGCGAAATCAAGACGATGGAAGTGCACGACAACGCCATCGCCCGCGACGTGAAGGAAACCCTGCGCAAGCTCAAAGCCGCTCAGTACGTGGCCAAGAACCCAGGCCAGGTGTGCCCTGCCAAGTGGAACGAGGGCGAAAAGACGCTGACGCCTTCTTTGGACCTCGTCGGCAAGATCTGACCCCCCCGCGCCGCACCCGGCGGCGCGTCACCCCCTCAAGGGGGCAACGCTGGCGGACTGGCAGAGCCAGACCCGCGGCGTTCTGGGTTGGGGCACCTCGCTCCGGCTCTTACACAGGTTGGTACTTGTACCGCAGACCCATGGGCTTTCCAAAAAAGGCCCATGCACCAGCGGCACTGGTTCAGTGCGCCCATTTTTGACCGATTTTGAAGGAGATCACCATGCTTGACGTCACCCTCACAGGCCAGCTTTCCACCTACCTGGCGATGCTCCGCCAGCCCATTTGCCTGATCGCTTCGCTCGACGGCAGCGCCAAGGCGGCTGAGATGCGGGAATTGCTGGGCGAGATCGCCGCCTTGTCGGACAAAGTGACTGTTGACGAGTCGGGCTCGGATGGCCGCAAGCCCTCGTTTGTGATCGCCCGCGAAGGCGAGAGCACCGGTGTTCGTTTCGCGGCAATTCCGCTGGGCCACGAATTCACATCGCTGGTGCTGGCCTTGCTGTGGACGGGTGGGCACCCACCCAAGGTCGAGCCTGAGGTGATTGAGCAGATCAGGGCGCTGAACGGTGAGCACCGCTTCGAGGTGTACATGAGCCTGTCCTGCCACAACTGTCCCGACGTGGTGCAGGCGGCGAGCTTGATGGCCATCTTGAACCCGAATATCCAGACTGTGGTGATCGATGGTGGCCTGTTCCAGGAAGAGGTCGAGCGCCGTCAGGTGCTGGCCGTGCCGCTGGTGTACCGCAACGACGAGGTGTTCGGGTCGGGCCGCATGCTGCTGGAAGAGATGGTGGCCAAGCTGGATGTGAAGTCCGATGAGCGTGAAGCCGCCAAGCTCAACCAGAAAGATCCGTTTGATGTGCTGATCGTGGGCGGTGGCCCAGCCGGTGCCGCTGCGGCGGTCTATGCCGCTCGCAAAGGTATCCGGGTGGGTGTGGCCGCTGAGCGTTTCGGGGGGCAGGTGAACGACACCATGGCCATCGAAAACTACATCAGCGTGCAGGAAACGGACGGCCCGAAGTTCGCGGCAGCGCTGGAGGCGCAGGTGCGCCACTACGACGTGGACATCATGAACCTGCAGCGGGCAGACAAATTGATTCCGGCCAGCGAGCCGGGGGGGTTCATCGAGGTGCAGCTGGCGAACGGCGGGTCGCTCAAGAGCAAGAGCGTGATCCTTTCAACCGGCGCGCGCTGGAGGAATGTCAACGTACCCGGCGAGCAGGAATACAAGAACAAGGGTGTGGCCTATTGCCCCCATTGCGACGGCCCGCTGTTCAAGGGCAAACGCGTGGCGGTGATCGGCGGCGGCAACTCGGGTGTCGAGGCGGCGATTGATCTGGCCGGCATCGTGGCCCAGGTAACCTTGGTGGAATTTGCCGACGCACTGAAGGCCGATGCGGTTCTGGTGAGCAAACTCAAGAGCTTGCCGAACGTCGCCATCCATGTGAACGCACAGACCACCGAAATCATGGGTGCCCATGGCAAGGTGAACGGCTTGCGCTACAAGGACCGTTTGAGTGGCGTCGAGCAGCTGGTCGAGCTGGAAGGTGTATTCGTTCAGATCGGGCTGGTGCCCAACACCGAATGGCTCGAGGGTGATGTGGCGCTGAGCCGTTTTGGTGAGATCGAGGTCGACGCCAAGGGTCACACCAATGTGCCCGGTGTGTTCGCGGCGGGTGATTGCACCACCGTGCCTTACAAGCAGATCGTGATCGCTGCGGGAGAGGGCTCCAAAGCAGCCCTCAGCGCGTTTGACCACCTGATTCGCCTGCCCGTCGTGACGCCTGTGGCAAGCGAGGTGTCGGAATCCGTGGGTTGAGATGCGGTTTGCGCAACAGAAAAAGGAGGGCCGAGGCCCTCCTTTTTCTTGGCGGTCAGTCTTTGCCCGCCGCGGTTTTGTTAAGAACCTGGGTCAGTGGCCGGATGCACCCGATGCGCCGATGCCCGTTTCCGAGCGCACCTGCTGTGCAATGAAGCCGGCACGGTCAATCTTGGCTCGGGCACTGTTGTCCAAGATGGAGAACAGCCAGATGCCCACAAAGCCAATGGTCATGGAGAACAGGGCGGGCGAGGTGTAGGGGAACCAGGCCGAACCTTTGGGGTGACCCAAAGTGGCTTCCCAGACCGACGGCGACACGATGGTCAAAGCCACGGATGAGATCAAGCCCAAGAAGCCGCCGATCACCGCGCCTTTGGTGGTGCAGTCTTTCCACAGCACGCTCATGAACAACACGGGGAAGTTCGCTGAAGCTGCAATGGCGAAAGCCAAGGACACCATGAAGGCGATGTTCTGCTTCTCAAAGGCGATGCCCAGCACCACCGCGACGATGCCGAGGCATATCGTGGTGATTTTCGACACGCGCAGTTCGGATGCCGAATCGGCCTTGCCCTTCTTCATCACGGTAGCGTAGATATCGTGTGACACGGCCGAGGCACCCGACAGCGTCAAGCCCGCCACCACCGCGAGGATGGTTGCGAATGCCACTGCCGAGATAAAGCCCAGGAACACGTTGCCGCCCACGGCGTTGGCCAGGTGAACCGCCGCCATGTTGTTGCCGCCCATCAGACCGCCCTTGGCATCGAGGAAGCCGGGGTTGGTCAACACGAAGGTGATGGCGCCGAAACCGATGATGAAAGTCAGCAGGTAGAAATAGCCGATCCAGCCGGTGGCCCACATCACGGATTTGCGGGCTTCCTTGGCGCTGGGCACCGTGAAGAAGCGCATCAGGATGTGCGGCAGGCCAGCGGTACCGAACATCAGTGCCATGCCGAAGCTGATGGCGGAGATGGGGTCTTTCACGAAGTTGCCTGGGCCCATGATAGAAATGCCGGCCTTGGCTGCATCGGGCATGGCATTGGCGGTGGTCAGGTCGGCGGCGGCCTTGGCAACAGCGTCGGGGTCGGCTGCCACAGCGCTGGCTGCGGTGGCCGCAGCAATCGCCGTGTCTCTGGCGGCGCCTCCCAATTGCGCCTTGATTTCGACCGCTTTGGCGAACATCGCTTCAGGACTGAAACCGAAGTGCCAGAGCACCATGAAGGCCATGAATGACGCACCAGAGAGCAAAAGACAGGCTTTGATGATCTGCACCCAGGTCGTGGCGGTCATTCCGCCGAACAACACATAGACCATCATCAACGCGCCCACAATGATCACGGCGATGTAGTAGTCCAGACCGAACAGCAACTTGATCAACTGACCAGCGCCCACCATCTGGGCGATCAGGTAGAACGCCACCACGACCAGTGTGCCAGAAGCCGCAAAGATGCGAACGGGCGTCTGTTCAAAGCGGAATGCGGCCACATCGGCGAAGGTGAACTTGCCCAGGTTGCGCAGGCGCTCCGCCATCAGAAAGGTGATGACGGGCCAGCCCACCAGGAAACCGATCGAGTAGATCAGTCCATCAAATCCACTGGCCATCACGGCCGCAGAAATACCCAGGAATGAAGCGGCCGACATGTAGTCGCCCGCGATGGCCAAGCCGTTTTGGAAGCCGGTGATGCCGCCGCCTGCGGTGTAGAAGTCGGATGCCGATTTGGTTTTGGCTGCCGCCCATTTTGTGATGAACAGGGTGAACAGCACAAACGCGCCAAACATGGCGATGGCGGTCCAGTTGGTGGGCTGCTTTTCAGCTTGGCCCAGGTCGGCACCGGCCGCCCAGACTGCGGCGGAGGTGGCAAAAAGCGCCAGCAGCGTCAAGGCGCGGCGCATAAAGGGTTGGTTCATTTGTACGCTGCCTTGGTGATTTCGTTGGAGAGTTCATCGAACTCGGTGTTGGCGCGTCTCACGTAAATCGCTGTGATGATGATGGTGAACACGATCACACCGAAGCCCACTGGAATACCCAGTGTCATGACGCCTGCGCCCAGCGGCGTGGCCAGGAGGGCTTTGTCAAAAGCCACCAGGGTGATGAAGCCGTAGTACACGACCATCATCGCCAGCGTGAGCCACCATCCGAACTTTGAGCGCTTGTTTTTAAGTTCGTGGTATTTCGGGTTTTTCAGAATTTTCTGGACCAGTTCGTCTTCCATGACATCTCCTTTTATGGGTTTAGACCTGAGCAGTTTCAGAAGCCGTTCTTACCGATCTCTGACCAAATCTGACCGCTCGAAAGCGGGTGTTGAAAACGCAACTGTTATTTAAGGTTCCTTAAGTGAAATTGCGCTTTTCTTCCACCCCTGAAAACCCGGCGTTTCCTCTATGAAAACAACGAAAGTTTCAGGGCGTTTTGCTTGTTTTGTAAGGACTTACCCTCGGTATCGCCCTTAAGCGAAGGCTAAGAAACTTTGACGTAAGGAATCGTGAACAAAGTCCCTTTCGGAGTGCTAAGAGCGGGTGCGTCGTGCCCGGTTTTTCGCACACACAACGTGACGGCCAACCCCCGTCTGGGCACATCGCAATCAATATGAGGAGATGACATTCATGGCAACTGACAACAATGCAAAGGCCTATTGGTCGGCCACCTTGGGTCTCCTGACCAAGGTGCTGGTCATCTGGTTCCTGGTTTCTTATGGTGCTGGCATCCTGTTCGCAGGGGCACTCAATAACTTCCATTTGGGCGGCTATCCGCTGGGCTTCTGGTTCGCCCAGCAAGGCTCCATCTACGTGTTCATCGCGCTCATCTTCTGGTACGCCAGCCAGATGGGCAAGATCGACCGCAAGTTCGGCATGCAAGAAGACTGATCACAAGGACGCACCATGGAACTTCAAACCACTATTTACATCTTTGTCGGATTGAGCTTTGCGCTCTATCTCGGCATTGCCTATTGGGCGCGCGCGGGCAGCACGTCCGAGTTTTACGTTGCCGGCGGCGGGGTGCACCCCATCGCCAACGGAATGGCCACAGCTGCTGACTGGATGTCTGCGGCTTCGTTCATTTCCATGGCGGGCCTGATCGCCAACCTGGGCTACGGCGGCGCCGTGTTCCTGATGGGCTGGACCGGCGGTTACGTGTTGCTGGCCATGCTGCTGGCGCCGTACCTGCGCAAATTCGGCAAGTTCACTGTGCCTGAGTTCATTGGCGATCGCTTCTATTCGAAGACCGCCCGTAACGTTGGCGTGTTGTGCTTGTTGGTGGCGTCGCTCACCTACATCATTGGTCAGATGACCGGTGTGGGCGTGACGTTTGCACGCTTCTTGGGCGTGACCAGTGACCAGGGCATTTACATCGGTATGGCCATCGTGTTCATGTACGCCGTGTTCGGCGGCATGAAAGGCATTACCTACACCCAAGTCGCTCAGTACTGCGTGTTGATCGCTGCCTACCTCGTGCCGGCGTTCTTCATCTCCATGAACCTGACCGACAGTTTCCTGCCACAGGTGGGTCTGGGCGCCAACATGGCTGGCACCGATGTTTCCTTGCTGAACAAGCTTGACCAAGTGGTGACGGAGCTTGGTTTCAGTGAATACACGACCACGGCCAACGGAAGCATGCTGAACATGTTCTTCTACACCGTGTCGCTGATGATCGGTACCGCCGGTCTGCCCCACGTGATCGTGCGCTTCTTCACGGTGCCAAAAGTGGCCGATGCCCGCTCTTCCGCTGGCTGGGCGCTGGTGTTCATCGCTTTGCTGTACACCACGGCACCTGCTGTGGGCGCCATGGCCAAGCTGAACCTGCATGGCACCATGAACTCCGCTGTGGGGTTGATCACCGGCCCTGCGGGTCAATTGCGCGTGAATCCCGACGCGGTGAAAGCCAATGGCGATCTGTACGCCACCGAAGCCAGTTTGGTTTATGAGCAGCGTCCTGAGTGGATGAAGCGCTGGGAAAAGACCGGTCTGTTGAAGTGGGAAGACAAAAACGGCGATGGTCGTGTCCAGTACTACAACGACAAGTCCAAGAACGAAGCTGCCATCGGCAAGGCCGAAGCGGCTGGCTGGAAGGGCAATGAGCTGACCGTGAACGCCGACATCATCGTGTTGGCCAACCCGGAAATCGCCACGTTGCCCAACTGGGTGATCGCCTTGGTGGCTGCAGGTGGCTTGGCCGCTGCGCTGTCAACCGCGGCTGGTTTGTTGTTGGCCATTTCATCGGCTATTTCCCATGACCTGATCAAGGGCGCTATCAACCCCAACATCAGCGAAAAGAACGAGCTGATGGCTGGCAAGATCTCGATGGGTGTGGCGGTTTTCGTCGCGGGCTACCTTGGCCTGAACCCACCCGGCTTCGCTGCCGGTACAGTGGCACTGGCCTTCGGTATTGCTGCCTCCACCATCTTCCCTGCGTTGATGATGGGTATTTTCAGCAAGACCGTGTCGGACAAAGGCGCTATCGCCGGTATGTTGTCGGGCCTCTTCGTGACGCTGTTCTATGTGTTCGCACACAAGGGCCTGTTCTTCGTCAAGGGTACGGACTTTGTCGACATGGTCGGTGGTGTCAACGGCTTCTTCGGCATTGCGCCCGAAGCCTTTGGTACCGTTGGCGCGATCGTCAACTTTGCGGTGGCTTACTTGGTGAGCAAGATGGGTGCACCTGTGCCCAAGCACATCCAGGAGCTGGTGGAGTCGGTTCGCGTGCCTAAGGGTGCGGGAATGGTCTCCGGAGGTCACTGAGCTTGATTGACATCTCACTGGCTTTCGGGCCGGTGTGATGTTCACCAAAGCCCCGTCAGTTCTCTGGCGGGGCTTTGTTTTTCACCCATGTGCTCTGGCGCACAATAGAGAAAGCCTCGCTTTCAAGAGTCCAGAGCATTGCGCACAGTCGCCCACACAGGGCGTTTGTGCACAGTGTTTAGCACTCCATCAAACCCTAGGATCTTCAGGATGCAGCTCCCCAGCGTATTTATCTTCAACTGGATTTTTTTGCTCGCCCTTTTTCCGGTGTCATTTTTCTGGCTGCGGCGGGCCTATCGGATTCTGGTGAAACGTGATTTTTCCGAAGTGGCGTTGAAAAAGGGCGCACCCCCGCCCAACGCTGAAAAGTACGCCCCCTACGAGATGGTCATCAACCTCGTCGGTGGCGTGGTGATGTTGGGCGTTTTGATCGCGGTGCTGGGTTTTCAAGCGCTCAAGTCGGAGGACTGGATTGCCATCGCGGGCGTCACGCTGTGGATAAAGTTGCTTTTTTCGTTTGTTCTGGGTCGCCAAGCCCATGGCCTGGGCCCTGGCAAACGCAAGGGCAAAGCAAACAGTCCGGCCGCTGAGGCCGACAAGAGCGCCTGACCCAAGCGGGAAGCGATCGCACCACGCTTGAAGTGCTGAAGAAAAGGCGCGCAACAGTTGGCCGTTTGACCGGGCGATTTCAATAGGCCAGTCGATCAGGCTGGATCTCTTGCAATATGGTGGTCGCGATTTCTTCGATTGATTTGGTGGTGGTCGACAGCCAGCGGATGCTTTCACGGCGCATCATGGCTTCTGCCTCGTTGACTTCCATGCGGCAATTTTCCAGACTTGCGTAGCGCGAATTGGGGCGGCGCTCGTTGCGGATCTCGCTCAGGCGCTCGGGTGCAATGGTCAAACCAAAAATCTTTTTGCGATGGGGGACCAACGCTGGCGGGAGTTTGCGTCGATCAAAGTCTTCCGGGATCAGCGGGTAGTTGGACGCCTTCAGCCCGTGCTGCATGGCGAGGTACAGCGAAGTGGGTGTCTTGCCGCTGCGGCTCACGCCCACCAAGATCACATCCGATCCTTGCAAATCCTTGTGGCTTTGACCATCGTCGTGCATCAAGGAAAAATTGATGGCTTCAATGCGGTCGTTGTATTCCTTGCTCTTGGACGCGTCGGAGAAGCGGCCCACCCGGTGGTTGGACTTGATGCCCAGCTCGGCTTCCAGGGGTTCCACGAAGGTGCCAAACATGTCGAGCACCATGCCGTTGCAATGGGTCTTGACGACCTTCAACACATCCATGTTCACCACTGTGGTGAAAACCAGCGGGCGCTTGCCTTCGATCTCGGCGGTGTGGTTGATCTGACGCACAGCTTGGTGGGCCTTGTCCACGCTGTCCAGAAAGGGCAGGCGAATCCGGCGAACAGGGGCCTCAAACTGGGCCAGGATGGCATTGCCAAAAGCCTCGGCAGTGATGCCTGTGCCGTCAGAAACAAAGAAGGCGGTGCGGTTGGGCATGGGCGGAAATTCTCGTGGTTTATAGAAGTTCAACGCAGAAGACTGCGCTTTTCAGGTTGATTCTGGCCAAGCTGCGGTCTCAGGGCAAGCCGCCACCTACAATCAAGGGTTTGTGGCGCCTGGCCAGTTGACTGGCGGCCGCCACTTCCGATTTTCGCCCCGTCGCCTGGTTTCGGACCCACAAAAACACAACAGGTCTTGCGCTGGCGCATGGAGCCCCCGGTTTTTTAACCTTGAGCGGAGTCTATCCATGTCCAACCTGTTTTCCCCGACCGATCTGGTCGTGCCTTTCGAGCATCTTCGGATGACCGACGTTGAATCCGTCGGTGGCAAAAATGCCAGTCTCGGTGAAATGATCTCCCAGTTGCCCAGTGGCGTGAAGGTGCCCACGGGCTTTGCCACCACCGCGCATGCGTTTCGCGAGTTCTTGGCATTTGAAGGCCTGACCGCGCGCATCAACACGCGCCTCGAAGCGCTGGACACGGAAGATGTCCGTGCGCTGGCAGAAGCGGGTGCGGAAATTCGCGCCATGGTAGAAAAGCAGCCGTTTCCGGCCGACCTGGAAAAAGCCATTCGTGAGGCCTATACCACCCTGGTTGGGGGCAATGAAAAGGCCACCTTCGCTGTGCGCTCTTCGGCCACAGCCGAAGATTTGCCTGACGCTTCGTTCGCCGGCCAGCAGGAGACCTTCCTGAACGTGCACGGCATCGACGAAGTGCTGCACACGATGAAGGAAGTGTTCGCCAGCCTTTACAACGACCGTGCGATCAGCTACCGCGTGCACAAAGGCTTCGCCCACGCCGACGTGGCTTTGTCGGCCGGTGTGCAGCGCATGGTTCGCTCCGATCTGGGGGCCGCCGGTGTGATGTTCACCATAGACACCGAATCCGGCTTTGAAGATGTGGTGTTCATCACATCGAGCTATGGCCTCGGTGAAACGGTGGTGCAGGGGGCCGTGAACCCGGATGAGTTCTATGTGCACAAGCCCATGCTCAAGGCGGGCAAGCGTGCATTGATTCGCCGCAATCTGGGCTCCAAGCTGATTCAGATGGAGTTCACGACGGCGCAGGAAAAAACCCAGGGCGGCGCCCTCAAGGGCAAGCTGGTCAAAACCACCGACGTGCCGGTGGAGCTGCGCAACCGCTACAGCCTGACCGATGCCGAGGTGGAAAAGCTGGCCCAGTACGCGATGGTGATCGAAGCGCATTACGGCCGAGCCATGGACATTGAGTGGGGCAAAGATGGCACCGACGGCGAGCTCTACATCCTGCAGGCGCGCCCCGAAACGGTGAAGAGCCAGGCCGCTGGTAAAGCCGAGCTGCGCTACAAGCTCAAGGGCACGGGCACGGTGCTGGCATCGGGCCGTGCCATCGGCCAGAAAGTGGGTACCGGACCCGTGCGGCTGGTGCACAACATCAGCGAAATGGATCAGGTGCAGCCTGGCGATGTGCTGGTGACCGACATGACGGACCCGAACTGGGAGCCGGTGATGAAGCGCGCCAGTGCCATCGTGACCAACCGGGGCGGGCGCACCTGCCACGCGGCTATCATTGCCCGCGAGCTGGGCATTCCTGCCGTCGTGGGCTGCGGCGATGCCACCGAGCTCCTCAAGGACGGCACCCTGGTGACCGTGAGTTGCGCCGAAGGCGACACCGGCAACATATACGACGGCTTGCTGGAAACCGAGATCACCGAAGTGCAGCGTGGCGTGATGCCCGAGGTGGACGTGAAGATCATGATGAACGTGGGCAACCCCCAGCTCGCATTCGATTTTGCGCAGATGCCCAATGGCGGAGTGGGTCTGGCCCGCCTGGAGTTCATCATCAACAACAACATTGGTGTGCACCCCAAGGCCATTCTGGATTACCCCGCCATCGATTCCGACTTGAAGAAAGCAGTCGAGTCGGTGGCGCGTGGCCATGCCTCGCCTCGCGCTTTCTACGTCGATAAAGTCGCCGAAGGCGTGGCCACGATCGCGGCCGCTTTCTGGCCCAAGCCGGTGATCGTGCGCTTGTCCGACTTCAAGTCCAACGAATACCGCAAGCTGGTCGGTGGCAGCCGTTACGAGCCGGATGAAGAGAATCCGATGCTGGGCTTTCGTGGTGCCGCGCGCTACATCAGCGAAGACTTCCGCGAAGCCTTCGCCATGGAGTGCGAAGCCATCAAGCGGGTGCGTGAAGACATGGGCCTCACCAACGTACAAGTGATGGTGCCCTTCGTGCGCACGGTGGGTCAGGCGAAAAAGGTGACCGAGTTGCTGGCAGAGAAGGGCCTCAAGCGCGGTGAGAATGAGCTCAAGATCATCATGATGTGCGAGATCCCGAGCAACGCGGTACTGGCACACGAGTTCTTGCAGTACTTCGATGGGTTCTCCATCGGCTCGAACGATCTGACCCAGTTGACGCTGGGCCTGGACCGCGATTCAGGGCTGGAGTTGTTGGCGCATGATTTCGACGAACGCGATCCTGCTGTCAAAGCATTGCTCAAAATGGCCATTGGCGCTTGCAAGGCAGAAGGCAAGTATGTGGGTATCTGCGGGCAGGGCCCCAGCGATCACCCCGATTTCGCGCAGTGGCTGCGCGATGAGGGCATCAGCTCGATTTCGCTGAACCCTGACTCGGTGGTCGATACCTGGCAGTTGCTGGCGTCTACGGCGAAGTAAACGGCGTTGCCCCAAATCAAAAGGCAGGGTGTTCCCCTGCCTTTTTTTGTGGCAAAAACATCCTTGAGGCCAGCGTAAGCGCAGGGTCAGAGCCCGGCGCACAATGGGGAGAAGACGCGCGGCGACGAACTGCGCCAGCCTCAAGGAGACGTCCATGACCCAAGGTCTCAAGACCCAACGCCTGGTGGCCCTGTTTTTTGCGGGGCTGGTGGCGTTCAATTTTCCTTTGCTGGCGTTGTGGGACCACGAGGTGGAGGTGCTGGGCTTGCCACTGTTCCCGACGGCCCTGTTTGTGCTCTGGGCGATCATGATCGCCGCGCTGGCTTGGGTGATGGAGCGCGATGGCGGTGCACCCAGCTCTCACGGGCCTTGAAGACCATGCTCTCGCCCGCACTGGTCATCTTCATCTCGGTCGTTTACCTGGCGCTGCTGTTTGCGGTAGCGAGCTGGGGCGATCGGCGTGCGGCAGCCGGGCGGTCGGTGATTGGCAATGCCTGGGTGTATGCCCTGTCCATGGCGGTGTACTGCACGGCTTGGACCTACTTTGGCAGCGTGGGCCGCGCAGCCCAGTCTGGCGTGTGGTTCCTGCCGATCTACCTCGGCCCCATGCTGGCCATGACGCTGGCCTGGCTGGTGGTGCGCAAGATGATTCGCATCGCCAAGACATACCGCATCACTTCCATCGCCGATTTCATTGCCAGCCGGTACGGAAAGAGCCCGACATTGGCGGGCCTGGTGACGCTGATCACTGTGGTGGGCATCGTGCCCTACATTGCCTTGCAACTGAAAGCAGTCGCCAGTGGCTATGCTGTGTTGACCTCGCCGCTGGGCGCACCGTCGCAGCAGGGCGCCGACTGGTGGCGCGACAGCACCCTCTACCTGGCCCTCG
Source organism: Hydrogenophaga sp. PAMC20947 (assembly GCF_004795855.1). Taxonomy (NCBI): domain Bacteria; kingdom Pseudomonadati; phylum Pseudomonadota; class Betaproteobacteria; order Burkholderiales; family Comamonadaceae; genus Hydrogenophaga; species Hydrogenophaga sp. PAMC20947. The sequence goes on along the minus strand of NZ_CP039252.1, from coordinate 1,611,622 downwards.
CGCTGGCCGGATTCACCATGGTCTTCGGTGCGCGGCATCTGGACAACACCGAGCGCCATGAAGGCATGGTCGCCGCAATTGCTTTTGAATCCGTGGTCAAGCTGCTGGCGTTTCTGGCGGTCGGACTCTTTGTGGCCTTTGGGCTGTTTGCCAGCCCTGCGGCTTTGTTCGAGCAGGTTCGTGCCGTCGAATCGTTGCAGGCGCTGTTGCGGTTTGACCAGGGTCAGCCCTTTGCCTATGCACAGTGGACAGGCCTCACCTTGCTCGCCCTGTTGTCGGTGATTCTTTTGCCTCGTCAGTTTCAGGTGATGGTGGTGGAAAACGTGGATGAGCAGCACTTGCGGCGTGCAGTCTGGGTGTTTCCCTTGTATCTGCTTCTGATCAATCTGTTTGTATTGCCCATAGCCATGGGCGGCTTGTTGTTGTTTGGCGCAGGCACGCTGAACCCTGAAACCTTCATTCTGTCCATCCCTTTGTCTCAGGGGCAAACTGCGTTGGCGCTGTTTGCGTTTGTAGGGGGCTTGTCGGCCGCCACCGGCATGGTGATCGTGGAGACCATTGCCGTGTCGACCATGGTCTGCAACGATCTGGTGATGCCTTGGCTGCTGCGGCGCAAGGGCGGCTTGCCTGTTGAGCGTGGGGATCTGGCAGGCTGGTTGCTGGGCATCCGCCGCGCGGCCATTCTGGGCATTCTGCTGCTGGGCTACGGCTATTTTCATTTCGCTGGCGAAGCCTACGCGCTGGTGAGCATTGGCTTGATCAGTTTTGCGGCGGTTGCCCAGTTTGCCCCGGCGTTGCTGGGCGGCATGTACTGGCGCGGCGGCACGCGCCGGGGTGCGCTGGCAGGGTTGCTGCTGGGGTTTGTGCTCTGGGCCTATACCCTGATGCTGCCCTCGCTGGCCAAGTCAGGCTGGATGCCCGACGCCTTTCTTCAAGAGGGTTTGTGGGGCATTGGCTTGCTCAAACCTGAGACCTTTCTGGGGCTGGGGGGTCTCGACAACCTGACCCATTCTTTGTTCTGGAGCCTGCTGGGAAACATCACCGCGTATGTCGGCGTTTCGCTGTGGCGTGCGCCCTCGGCCTCTGAGGCCAGCCAGGCATTGTTGTTTGTGGATGTGTTCAAGCGCACGGACCAGGCGACGCCGGTGTTCTGGCAAGGCAAGGCCCAGGTATCGGCCCTGATGCCCCTGGTGGCGCGCTTTTTGGGCACAGATGCAGCCCTGCGTCTGTTTCTGGGTTATGCACAGCGCCAAGGCTTGAGCCGGGTGGAAGACATTCCCGGGGATGGCCGACTCGTGCAATTTGTGGAGACGCAACTGGCCGGTTCGATCGGCAGCGCCTCGGCGCGGGTGATGGTGGCTTCGGCGGTCGAAGAGGAAACGCTGAGCCTGACCGATGTGATGCGCATCCTGGATGAGGCTTCACAGCTGCGCGCTTATTCCCGGGCGCTGGAAGACAAGTCGCACTCGCTGGAACGCGCGACCCACGAGCTGCGGGAAGCCAACCATCAGTTGCTCAGTCTGGACCACATGAAGGACGATTTCATGTCCTCGGTGACCCACGAATTGCGCACGCCCTTGACATCCATCAGGGCACTGTCTGAATTGATGCGGGACGATGTGGACATGGCTGCTGCCCAGCGGCAGCAGTTTCTTGAGATCATCGTCGGTGAAACCGAGCGGCTGACGCGGCTGGTGAACCAGGTACTGGACCTGGCCAAGATTGAGGCAGGGCATGCTGAATGGCATGAGCTTTCAGTTGATGTTCGAGCTTTGGCGCAACAGGCATCAGAGAGCCTGCGTGAGAATTACCGTGAGGCTGGCGTGGCGTTGGCTCTGGATGTGTCGGCACAGGTGCCCAACGTATGGGCCGACCCCGACCGCCTGACACAGGTGGTGCTCAACTTGCTGTCCAATGCTTTGAAATATGCCCCTCGCCGCACAGGGCAAGTGAGCTTGCGATTGCGCGAGGCCGATGGGGGGATTGACCTGGAGGTGCAGGACAACGGTCCGGGCATCGCGCTTGATCAGCAGGCTGTGGTGTTTGAGAAGTTCAGGCAGGTGAGTGGCGACGCCCACTACAGACCGGGTGGCACTGGTTTGGGCTTGCCCATCAGCCGCCAGATTGTTGAGCACTTTGGCGGGCACATGTGGTTGCGCTCGAAGCCGGGGGAGGGTGCCTGTTTTGGATTCCACATTCCCCTTCGCACCGAACCCTTGCCGGACACCACTGCAGAACACACCGAACCCAACAATGAGCCCAGGAGACCCAAAACATGACCATCCAAAAATTGCTGATTGCCGATGACGAGCCCAACATCCTGATCTCGCTGGAATTTCTGATGCAACGCGAAGGCTACGAAGTCATCCTGGCCCGCGACGGGCAAGAGGCGCTGGATGCGATTGCCCGCGACAAACCCGATCTGGTCTTGCTCGATGTGATGATGCCGGTCAAGACCGGGTTCGACGTGTGCCATGAGGTGCGCAACAGCGAGACGATGCGCGAGACGAAAATTCTCATGCTGACCGCCAAGGGCCGCGACACCGACATAGCCAAAGGCATGGCCCTGGGCGCCAATGCTTATATGACCAAGCCTTTTTCCACCAAGGAACTGGTGCAAAAGGTGCAAGAGCTGCTGGGTGGGGTGCCATGAGCCGGCAGAAAAAAACCGACAGACGCCTGTGGTGGCTGCTGGGGATCGCCGGGTTGGTGTCCGTGGCCTGGCTGGGCGCCACCATCAGCCTGGTGGGCTCTACGCTGGACGAAGAGAGCCGTGCCACCGTGTGGCGCCTGGTCGGGGAGCAATCGGTGTTGTTGCTCCTCACCTGGGGCGCGGGCATGGCCGCTATCGCCTGGGCCCTGAAACGCTGGTTTGACCACTGGGTCACACCCTCTGTGCAACTGGCCGAAGAAGCACAGGTGCTGCTCAAGACCGATGTGGTGCGCACCTTGCCGCTCAAAGGCAACGCTGAGACGCAGGTGTTGGCGGGGCTGTTCAACCAGCTGGTGGGGCAGCGCGAAGCCCTGCGGGGCGAAATGGACAGCCGCGTCGCCGAGGCTGCTCAAGGCATCGAACAAGAGAAATCGCGCCTGGCCGCATTGATGTCGGAGCTCACGCAAAGCGTCGTGGTGTGCAACCTGGATGGCCGCGTCTTGCTCTACAACAACCGTGCGCGCATGCAGTTTCGGGCCTTGTCGCAGGCACCGGGCGTAGCAGGGGGGGCAGAGCTGATCGGCCTCGGGCGATCGATTTACAGCGTGTTTGATCAAAAGCTGGTGGCCCACGCGTTGGACAACATCCGCCAGCGCATGCAACGGGGGGCTGCTCAGCCTTCAGCCCAGTTTGTGACCAGCACGGCTTCCGGACAGTTGCTGCGGGTGCAGATGGCGCCGGTGCGCGCCACGACGGAGCAGGGGGCCGAGCCCGTGCGCGAGCTCACGGGCTTTGTGCTCATGCTCGAGAACATCACAAAGGATTTCGAAGCGCAGTCGGCAAAAGACCAGGTTTTGCTCACCCTCACCGAAGGCAGTCGGTCGGCGTTGGCCAACATGCAGGCGGCCATCGACATGCTCGATTTCCCCGACATTGAGCCGGCCATGCGTGAGCGCTTTATGGGCGTTGTGCGCGAAGAGACCCGCTCGCTGAGCCAGCGCATCGGTGCGCTTGAGGCCGAGTCGGTGACCACATCGTCGTCGCGCTGGCCACTGGAAGACATGTTGGGTGCTGACCTGATCAACGCAGCGGTCAAACGCATTGAGGTCATGACCTGCGTGCCTGCTTCGCCGCTGGAAGTCGATAGCAGCCTGTGGCTCAGGGTTGAGAGCTTTTCATTGCTGCAGGCGCTCGGTTATCTCACCGCGCGTTTGTCGGATGAGTTCTCGGTGCGGTTTGTGCAGCTTCGCCTGGGCCTGGCCGAGGGCAGCAAAGGCAAAGCGCAGCTGGATCTGATCTGGTCCGGCCAGGCCATCAGCACCGAGACGGTGATGAGCTGGGAAATGGACGTGATCAAGGTCGGCTTGGAAACCACACGGATCACCGTGCGCGACGTGGTGGAGCGACATGGGGGGGCTTTCTGGTTCGAACGCGAGCGGACCCGCCACCATGCGTTTTTCCGGATCTTGCTGCCGTTGGCCAACCCGAAGGACCAGCCTGAAGTGGTCGCGGGCACTTTGCAACCAGGCGACAGCCGCCCCGAGTATTACGACTTTGACCTGTTCAAAACCACCGAGCAGACCCTTGCGTTGGACGACCGCCTGCTCAGCGAGCTGAGCTACACCGTTTTCGACACCGAGACCACCGGTTTGAACCCCTCGCAAGGCGACGAAATCATCCAGATTGGTGCGGCGCGCGTGGTGAACAGCAAGCTCTTGAAGCAAGAGTGTTTTGAGCAGCTGGTGGACCCGAAGCGGTCAATACCCGAGGTCACCATTCCCATCCACGGCATCACGCCCGACATGGTGCAGGGTCAGCCCTCCATCGCTGAAGTCTTGCCTGCCTTTCATGCGTTTGCGCAAGACACCGTGCTGGTGGCGCACAACGCTGCGTTTGACATGCGTTTCCTGCAGTTGAAGGAACAACAGACCGGCCTGGTGTTTGACCACCCTGTGCTCGACACGCTGCTGCTTTCGGCCCTGGTTCACCCCAATCAGGACTCCCACCGCCTCGAGGCATTGGCCGAACGTTTTAACGTCACCATCGTCGGCCGACACACGGCCCTCGGCGACGCCATGGTCACGGCCGAGGTGTTTGTGAAGCTGGTTCCGCTGCTGGCAGAGAAGGGCATTCACACGCTGGGGCAGGCAAGGGAGGCTGCTCAGAAAACCTATTACGCCCGCTTGAAGTATTGACCCCCCCTGCGCCACCTGCGGTGTCAGCCCCCAAGGGGGGTCACATCCTGTACCGCTGGCCCAACACGTTTTGCAGATCGTGAACCACGGTGAACGCATCTTTGAGCTGGCTGCGTTCAAAGTTGGAAACCACGTTGAGGGGCAGGAAGTTGTCGGGTTCCTGGCCCGCGCCAATTTGGCGCGCCTGGTGCTGGATGCGGGTGTAGGCCAGAAACTCCAGTGCGTCGCGCAGGTCGCGGGCACTTTGTTCGCTGATGGCGCTCTGCGCCGCCGAACTCACCAGGCGGTCGTGTGTATTGACCTCCTCGTGCGCGCCTGCGAGTGCATACACACGAGCCAGATCGACGATGGGCACCACACCGGTGTGCTTCATGTCGATTTTGCCTTTGTGCTCACCGCTGCGGATGGTTGATATGCCTTTGAACATGCCCAGAGGGGGTTGGTGCTGGAGGGCATTGCCTACCATGTGCGCCAGGAAAAGCGTGTTGCCTTGGGTGCGCTGCAAGACCTCGGCGCGCAAACCCTCCAGCAGGGTTGTTTTGCCATAGATGGCCCGCAGGTCGAAGAAAACACAGGTCAGCATCAGCGACTTGGGGTCGGGCTGCCCTGTCCAGCGAGCAAAGTACTCGGCCCATTTGCGTTTGGGCTGGCGCCAGGTATCGGTCATGGCCATCATCTCGCCGGGGCAATAGATGTAGCCGCAGGCGTCCAGACCATCGCAGACAAAGGTGGCCAGTGCCTTGAAGTAGGCGCCGTGCTCGGCCTCGTTGAAGCTGTCGTCAAGCACCATGCAATTGTCCTGATCGGATTTCGCCGTTTGCTCGCTGCGCGCTTGTGAGCCGGCCGCCACCCACACATAGTCGATGGGGGCTGGGCCCAGCTGGGCTTCACCGAGCTGAAGCAAGCGGCTGGTGATGGCGTCGGTAATGGCGGTGATGATGTGTCCGGTGCTGTAGGCCGAGGCTTGCGCAGAGGCCAGACTCTGTTGCAGGCGCTTGATCCTTGCGGCCGCCGTCTGCAAGCCATTGACTGTGTTTTGTTTGTAGACCTCGCCCGCCAGGTACACCGCCGAGGTGCTGTGTCGCTCGGTGATGTCGGTGGCGGTGATCATGCCGGCAATGCGGTGTCCGTCGAGCACCGGGACGTGGTGGATGTTGTGCCTTGCCATCAGCAAAAGGGCGTCAAACGCGGGGTTTTCCACATCCATGGTCAGGGGCGCCAGGGTGGCGATGTCCATGATGGACCGGCCGGTATCCATCCCTGCCGCAACGACCCGGTTGCGCAGGTCGCGGTCGGTGACCAGGCCAAAGAGCCGCTGGTCTTGTTCGATCAGGACGGACGACACCCGTTGCTCCCGCATCAACTCGGCCGCCTCGCGGATCGTGGTTTGTGGCGCCAGCATGATCGGTGCCCGCTTGATCAGGGATCGCACGGGTGTGGTCATCAGGTTGAGCGCGGGGTCGCTGCCGCTGCCGCCGTGCTGTCCAGCCGATTCGCTCGCCGCTGGCGCAAACGGCGGCAGGAAGCAGGTAAGGGCGGGGGTGTCCTGACACAGCGCCTGAACTTCGCTCAGCGGCAGCTGCGCGACGCTGCCCGGACTGCTGGCCTGCGCGGCGCTGATCAGCAAGGAATCCGCTTGGTCCAGTCCGAAGAGATCGCCGGTTCGCAAGGCGACCAGCGGACGTCCATCCGGGTCAAGCAAGTCGACAGCGCCCTCCAGCAGCCAGAACAAAGACAGCTTGAAATCCACGCCGATGGCGAAGCGTTGTCCCGCTTCCAGTGGGTGCACGTCCCAAGCGCTTGCGAGGCGGTCTCGCGCTGCCGAGGGGAGCATGCCGAAAGCCCGGTGCTGATCCAGCTGAGGGCGAAAGTTGGGCGGTGCGAGGGGTGACATGCTCATGCGCGTGGGACCAAAAAACCTGGAGAGATTTCCATCCTACACCCCGAAATGGGGTTCATGTCGGGTAAACCCGCTCGGGGTTTGACCTGTGTCAGGGGGTTGAAGTGCTGCCATGTAAGAGCTTGGTAAGGTCACAATTCAGAATGTATTTAACTTGACTCCAAACTGACATGCTCACGATGCTCTCTATCGCCAAACTGATCGCCGAAGTGGCTTTGATGTCATTGGCAGGGCAGTGGCTGCTGGGACTTTTCGCCGGAGAGCGCCGCGCGAACAATGTGGTCTACCAGTTGCTGCAGCACGTCGGTCGTCCCTTTGTGGTGGCCGCTGGCTGGGTCGCGCCGCGCTGGGTCTTGCCGCGCCACCATGCCTGGATCGCATTCTTGCTGTTGCTGCTTGCCTGGCTGGTTGTGACCGTGCTCAAAATATCGCACTGCTTGCAGATGGGCGTGCAGCTGTGTCGCTGAGCTTGCGGTGGCCCCGGCTGCGGTTGAGGGGGGCCCTGGTGTTGTTTGGCACCCTGGGCTCTGGCGCGCGCGTGCGCCAGACGTTGCAGGCGTGGCTGGCCATCAGTCCATCCGACGCCTCTATGTGGGCCACGCTGGCCCACTGGCAAGCCCAGGACGGGTTGTGGGACGAGGCCTATCGCTCCCTGAAGCTGTGTCTGGCGCAACCACCGCCGCTGGCTTCTTCCTGGTTCAACTTCGGCTTTGTGTGCGAGCGCCTGGAGCGCACCGCTGAGGCCGAGCATGCGTTTCGCCGAGCGGTGGAGTTGGACCCGTCGCTGGACCGGGCCTGGTACGGTCTGGCGCTGAGTCTGATCGCTCAGGAGCGCCTGGCCGAAGCCGTGCCCGCTCTGGAAGCCAACACGCGCTTGCAACCCATGAGCCCTCATGGCTGGTACCAGCTTGCCCGCGTGCACACCGATCTGGGTGCCCTGGATGACGCCCACCGCATCATCCACAGGCTGCACCAGTTTGAGCCCAAAATCGCGGCCCAGCTGGAACATGAAACAGGCTTGAGCGGTACGCTTGGCCGACCTGCTCCATTGCCCCAGTCCGCAGGCCAATCAGACCTGCCTCCCGTTTTGCCTTGACCCGATGAACCCTTCCGACAAACAGCGGCGCTACTGGCGCAAGACCTTGTGGCTCACCGCGGCGCTCCTGCTGGTCTGGTTTCTGGTGAGCTTTGTCGCCACCTATTTCGCCAGGGATCTGAGTTTCACGTTCTTTGGGTGGCCCTTCAGCTTCTGGCTAGGTGCGCAAGGCGGACCATTGATCTACGGTTTGATCATCGGGTTCTACGCTTGGGCCATGCACCGGCTTGACGTGGCCCACGATCAAGACGAAATCGACGACTGACCATGGCTCGCCCACCCGTGCACATATCCCAGGCTGGCCGCGCCAAGGCCTTCAACGCGGCTTTCAAGCGGCAACTCAACAAGATTTACCGCTGGTACACCTTGGGATTTTTCCTGTTCGTGGCGGTGCTCGCCGTGCTGGAACAATGGGGGCTGCCTCGAGAGTGGATCGGTTTCATTTTCCTGATCGCCACCATTGGCCTGTACGCCGCCATTGGCATCATGAGCCGCACCACCGATGCCACCGAGTACTACGTGGCTGGACGGCGGGTGCCGGCGGTGTACAACGGCATGGCGACCGGTGCCGACTGGATGTCGGCCGCTTCGTTCATCGGCCTGGCGGGCACCCTTTATCTCACCGGCTACAACGGACTGGCTTTCATTTTGGGGTGGACCGGTGGTTACTGCCTTGTGGCCCTTCTGCTGGCGCCATACCTGCGCAAGTTTGGCCAGTTCACGATCCCGGATTTTCTGGGTGAGCGCTATGGTGGGCACCTTCCCCGGCTGCTGGGCGTGGGGGCGGCCATACTGTGCTCGTTCATTTACGTGGTGGCCCAGATTTATGGCGTGGGCCTCATCACCTCGCGCTTGATCGGTGTGGCGTTTGAGCTGGGGATCTTTCTCGGACTGGGCGGTATTTTGGTGTGCTCATTCCTCGGTGGCATGCGCGCCGTGACCTGGACCCAAGTGGCCCAGTACATCGTGATCATCGTGGCCTACCTGATTCCCGTGGTCTGGTTGTCGGTGAAGCAGACGGGTGTGCCCGTGCCGCAGGCCATCTACGGGTACCAGCTGGAGAAAGTCACCGCCAAGGAAAAAGAACTCGAGCAAGATCCCAAGGAACTGGAGGTCCGGCGCATTTTCGCCAACTTGTCGGCCGAGCTGGCCAAAAAACTGGACGACCCTGCCCGAGCGCTCATTGCCGACAAAGCGGCGGCGGAAGCGCGTCTGACCGCATTGCGCGAGGCGAATGCGCCGTCGACCGCCTTGTCCGAAGCCGAGAAGACCCTGTCTGCATTGCCCCGCACGGCTACAGCGGCCGAGGCGACCTGGAGCCGGCGCAAGGCCGCTGCCGACACCAAATCCCTTCCGCTCAACGGCATGCCGCCCCATGCCGCTCAATTTTTGGGCGATCCCGATGGCACGCCCGCTGAGAAAACGCTGTTTGACCATTCGCGTCGCAATTTTCTCGCGCTGGTGTTTTGCCTCATGGTCGGGACGGCAGCCTTGCCCCATATCCTCATGCGGTACTACACCGTACCCAGCGTGCGCGAGGCGCGGGAGTCGGTCACCTGGTCGCTGTTTTTCATTTTCCTGCTGTATTTCACAGCACCCGCACTCGCGGTCATGGTGAAGTTCGAGGTGTTCAATGTGCTGATCGGCACGCCGTTCGATCAATTGCCGGCCTGGGTCTCGGCCTGGAACACAGTCGATCCCGCCCTGTTGTCGGTGACCGATGTGAACCACGACGGCCTGTTGCAGCTCAACGAGATGTCGATCGGCGGCGATATCATCGTCCTGGCAACCGCAGAAATCGCGGGTTTGCCGTATGTGATCTCCGGCCTGGTGGCCGCTGGCGGTCTGGCTGCGGCGCTGTCCACCGCCGACGGTCTGTTGCTCACCATCGCCAATGCCCTGTCGCACGACGTGTACTACAAGATGATCGATCCGCACGCCTCAACGGCGCGCCGGGTGACGATCTCCAAGGTGTTGTTGCTGATGGTGGCCCTGGCGGCGGCCTATGTCGCCGCGCAGAAGCCGGCGGATATCCTCTTTCTGGTGTCAGCAGCCTTTTCTTTTGCCGCTTCGGCATTTTTTCCGGCGCTGGTGCTGGGCATTTTCTGGAAGCGCGCCACTGGTATCGCGGCTTCGCTGGGCATGCTCAGCGGTCTCGCCATCACCTTCTATTACATGGTGACCACCCAGACCTGGCTGCGGGGCATTTTTGGGGTGACCGCCCCGGTGGAGCTGTGGTGGGGCATTCAACCTATTTCGGCGGGCGTCTTTGGTGTGCCGCTGGGTTTCGCCGTGATCGTGCTCGTCAGTCTGGTTACCCCGGCCCCCGGACGCCCGATTCTGGCGCTCGTGGAGCACATTCGCTATCCCCGACGTCAGACGCATTGACTGGGCTTGCACCCGCTTTCGGGGTTGTATTTACGGCGCGCTGATTTCTTGCTAGAATCGCGGGCTTGCCTTGCTGCACCCCAATTCGACGCTGGGGGCGGCTGTTCTTAAGAAACCGAGACCCATCAAACCGGCTCGGTGTCACCCAAAAGGAGTGTTTATGCGTCATTACGAAATCGTTTTGCTGATCCATCCGGACCAGAGCGAGCAGGTTCCAGCCATGCTGGAGCGTTACAAGGGCATGATCACCGCTGGCGGCGGCAAGATCCACCGTGTTGAAGACTGGGGTCGTCGTCAGATGGCTTACCAGATCAACAAGCTGTCCAAATCCCATTACCTGTGCGTCAACATCGAAGCCGATCAGGCTGTGATGGCTGAACTTGAGCATGCATTCAAGTTCAACGACGCTGTGTTGCGCCACCTCACCGTGTTGAAGAAGAAAGCCGAAACCGGCCCTTCGAGCATGATGAAGTCGGTTGAGCGTGAAGAAGCCCGCAAGGCCCAGGCACCTGCTCATGAAGGTCGCGAATCTCGCGAACCCCGCGAACCTCGCGCCCAAGCCGCCTGAAGCCAGGCGTGACATCGTCAGCAGCCAACCGTTTTCATTTGTCGGCTTCTGTGGTGCAGGTTCAACCCTTGCGCTACACCCCAGCAGGCATACCGGTGGTGAATCTCGTGCTAGAGCACGAATCCACTGTCACCGAATTGGACACAGCCAGGCTGGTGAAACTGCAACTGAGGGCCGTGGTCTTCGGTGCGCAAGCAGAAATTCTGGCCCGACAGGGACTGGACGCAGCTTGTGAGTTTCACGGTTTCATGACGAATGCACGCAATGGCAAAGGCCTTGTGTTTCATATCCAAGAATTCAGCAAAACTTAGGAAAGGCCCATCATGGCTTCCCCAAAACGTTTCAACAAAGACAAGCGCCCCAAGCGCAACACCCAATCGCTGCTCTTCAAGCGCAAGCGTTTCTGCCGCTTTACCGTGGCCAACGTCGAAGAAGTTGACTACAAGGACATCGATGTCCTGCGTGACTTCATCGCTGAAAACGGCAAGATCATTCCCGCGCGCCTGACCGGCACGCGTGCTTTCTATCAGCGCCAGGTCAACACCGCCATCAAGCGTTCGCGCTTCCTGGCCATGTTGCCTTACAGCGACCAACATCGCGTCTAAAGGGAGCCTGACATGCAAATCATTCTTCTCGACAAAGTTGTCAATCTCGGCGCCTTGGGCGATGTGGTCAAGGTCAAAGACGGCTTCGCCCGTAACTTCCTGATCCCTTCGGGCCGTGCCCGTCGTGCCACCCAGAACGCTATCGCCGAATTCGAAGCACGCCGTGCCGAACTCGAAAAAGCCGCAGCTGCCAAACTCGCCGAAGCACAAGCTCTGGGCGCAAAGTTGGCCGCTGTGACTGTCAAGCTGTCTCAAAAGGCTGGCGTGGATGGCCGTTTGTTCGGTTCCGTGACCAACCATGACGTATCCGCCGAGCTGGTCAAGCAGGGTTTCACCGTGAGCAAGTCGCAAGTGCGCATGCCCAACGGCCCCCTGAAGAACGCTGGCGACTACACCGTGAGCGTCAACCTGCACACCGACGTTTCCGTGGAAGTCAACGTGTCCGTGTTGGGCGAATCCGCCTGATCGGTCCCGGCCGGGCGTTTTCGCCCGGCTCATTCAAAAGCCGCTGCCTTCGGGTGAGCGGCTTTTGTGTTTCTGATGGGCCAGAAGCAGGCGCAAGGCTGGTCGCGAAAGCAGACTTATCCCGCGATTTCCAATGCCTGTTCACCGGTTGTCCACAGGGTTGTCCCCTGACAGGGCGGCGGCTGCGACGTACTATAGACCCTCACTCAGGAAAGCCATGTCCGCCGTTTTTTCCAGCCCATTCTCTCCCTTCGATTCACCCTTGGACGACGCCGGCTTCGGCGGTGATCCGCAGATAGCCAAGTTGCGCGTGCCCCCTCACTCGATTGAGGGCGAGTCCAGCGTGCTGGGGGGCTTGCTGCTGGACAACCAGGCTTGGGACCGCGTGTCCGACCTGATCTCCGATTCCGATTTTTACCGGTACGAACACCGGTTGACTTTTTCGGCGATCTCCACACTGGTCAACAGCAGCAAGCCGGCCGACGTGGTCACGGTGTACGAGCACCTGCAGAACCTGGGCAAGGCCGAAGAAGCTGGAGGCTTGGCTTATCTCAACTCCCTCGCCCAATACGTGCCCAGCGCTGCCAACATTCGGCGCTATGCGGAAATCGTGCGAGAGAGGGCCATTTTGCGCAAACTTGTCGCCGCCAGCGACGAGATCGCAACGGCAGCGTTCAACCCCGAAGGGCGTGCGGTCGCCAAAATTCTGGACGAGGCTGAGCAAAAAATCTTCAAGATCGGGGAAGAAGGTTCCCGGATGAAAGAGGGTTTTCAGGGCATGGACACCCTGGTCGTCGAGCTGCTTGACCGGGTGCAGGAGATGGCCGACAACCCTAACGACATCACGGGTGTGCCCACGGGGTTTATCGATCTCGATCGCATGACCACCGGGTTGCAGGCGGGCGACCTTGTGGTGCTGGCGGCACGTCCTTCGATGGGCAAGACGGCTTTTGCCATCAACATTGCAGAGCATGTTGCGCTCAACGAGGGCCTGCCAGTGGCGGTGTTCTCCATGGAGATGGGCGCTTCGCAACTGGCTGTGCGTATCGTCGGTTCGATCGGCCGCATCAACCAGAGTCACCTGCGCACCGGCAAGCTGACGGACGATGAGTGGCCGCGCCTCACAGAGGCCATTGAAAAGTTGCGCCATGTATCGCTCAACATCGATGAAACACCGGGCCTGACACCCAGCGAGTTGCGTGCCAACGCCCGTCGGCTTTCTCGGCAATGTGGCAAGCTCGGGTTGATTGTGGTGGATTACTTGCAACTCATGAGCGGCTCCGGTTCTTCGAGCGGGGACAACCGAGCCACAGAACTGGGTGAAATCTCCCGTGGCCTCAAGATGCTGGCCAAAGAACTGCAGTGCCCGGTGATTGCGCTCTCTCAGCTCAACCGAAGCGTGGAGCAGCGGACCGATAAACGCCCGATGATGAGCGATCTGCGCGAATCCGGAGCTATTGAGCAGGATGCGGACATCATCATGTTCATTTACCGCGACGAGTACTACACCCGCGATGCCTGCAAAGAACCTGGTGTGGCCGAGATCATCATCGGCAAACAGCGTAACGGCCCTACCGGTGTCGTGAAGCTCGCGTTCCTGAATACACTGACCCGCTTCGAAACGCTGGTGGGTGGCGGTGATTTCTAAGGGTTGATTCGGCTTTTTGAAGCGTTCACCCTTTCCCTTGCGCTTGCCTGAGGGTTTCGGTGGGCACAGCCCGGGCGGAATACCAGACCAGCGGGGCTGGATCAACAGAGGGCCGCTGCGGGTTTTCTTCAAGACCCTGGGCGGGCGCTTCGGGTGCGTCCACTGTTTTGCCACACCGGAGTGAACATGCAACTGGCTTACACCATCCTTTACGTCACCGATGTCCGGCGATCCGTTGATTTTTACGAGCGTGCTTTTGGGCTGTCGCCCCGGTTCGTTCACGAGGGTGGCGACTACGGCGAGATGGAGACGGGCAACACCGCATTGGCGTTTTCATCTCGCGCATTGATGCGCCAAATGGGAAAACAGCCCCAGGCCGCTCGTGCGGACGCCCCGTGTTTCGAAGTGGCCTTCACCACCGCTGATGTGCCGCAGGCGCTGGAGCGGGCCGTATCCGCTGGCGCGGCGCTGGTGCAACCCGCCAAGCAGATGCCGTGGGGACAGACCGTCGCCTATGTGGCCGATCTGGACGGATTTCTGGTTGAGATCTGCACCCCGGTCGGTGGGGCGCTGTAACCCGACCGGGCCATCAGATGCCGCCAGGCGGGTTGAGCGCGCACCTGTGCCGGAGTTGCCCCCCCGCCACCGCCGGAATTCACGGGCCATGTGCGCCTGGACTGAAAAACCGGGATCGGCGGCGAATTCGGCCAGCGAGCGGTTGGAGCGCAGTTGCATCAGCCTTTTGAGGCCGCGTTCAGCGCACGCCCAGCGTCCGCGACGTTGGTGGCTTCTGTCAGGTCGAGCAGACTGTGAACGTCAATCTGGACACCCGGTCGAACCCGGTATTCGGTGAACAGTGAGCCCGCAGGGCTGCCCACGTCGTACCCTGTGTCGGCCAGTGACGATGTGAACCAGCGCGCAGGCGGTCCGGCACGCTCAAAGGCGATCACAGATCCCTGCATCCTTCCGCCACCACCACGCGGCCGGCGTCCAGCAACCCGTGGTGTTGCCGGCCTCCAGCAGAGTGGTCAGGACGATCTCACAGCCCCTCTATTGGCGTCAGAGCGCGTCGCTCGCGAAATCGGCCAGGCGTGAGCGCTCGCCGCGCGCCAAGGTGATGTGCCCACCGTGCGGCCAGCCCTTGAAGCGGTCCACCGCGTAAGTCAGTCCAGAAGAACCTTCGGTGAGGTAAGGGGTGTCGATCTGGGCCAGGTTGCCCATGCAGATGATCTTGGTGCCTGGGCCGGCGCGGGTGATCAGTGTTTTCATCTGCTTGGGCGTCAGGTTCTGCGCCTCGTCGATGATCACGTACTTGTTCATGAAGGTGCGCCCGCGCATGAAGTTCATGCTCTTGACCTTGATGCGGCTGCGGATGAGTTCGTTGGTGGCCGAGCGGCCCCACTCGCCTGCGTTGCCGCCATCGCCCTTGGCCAGGAACTCCAGGTTGTCGTCCAGGGCACCCATCCAGGGGCCCATTTTTTCTTCCTCGGTACCGGGCAGGAATCCGATGTCTTCGCCGACGCTGACGGTCGCGCGGGTCATGATGATTTCGGTGTAGCGGCGGTCGTCCAGCACCTGCGTCAGACCGCTGGCCAAGGCCATCAAGGTCTTGCCGGTGCCGGCCGTGCCGGTGAGGGTCACAAAATCGACTTCCGGGTCCATCAGCAAATTGAGCGCGAAATTCTGTTCGCGGTTGCGGCTGCTGACGCCCCACACCGCACTTTTCAGGTGGGTGTAGTCCTTGAGGGTCTTGAGCACCGCCGTCTTGTCCCGAATTTCGGTCACGCGTGCGTAAAGCGATGGCTCACCGGGCGCTTCGAAATAGACAAACTGGTTGATGTAGAACTGAACCACAACCGGGCCGCCCACACGGTAAAAGGTGTGGCTGCCGCTTTGCCAGCTCTCAATGGTCTTGCTCTGGCGGGTCCAGAAGTCTTGGGGCAGTGCCAGAGCGCCGGAATACAGCAACTCACCGTCTTCCAGGGTCTTGTCATTTTCGTAGTCTTCGGCAGCCAGGCCCAGGGCCCGAGCCTTGACTCGCATGTTGATGTCTTTGGACACCAGGATCACTTCGCGCTGCGGATATTTGTCGCTCAGCGCCTTCACCACGCCCAGAATCTGGTTGTCGGCTTTGCCTTGGGGCAGGCTGGAGGGCAACTGGCTGTCCAGGGGCTCGGTCTGAAAATACAGCATGCCACGGGCCGCCAGGTGGCCGGTCGCCGCCAGCTTGAGGCCCTTGGCCATGTCGCCGCCTTGCTGTGCCACCAGGGCGTCGAGCGTGCGGCTGGTTTGGCGGCCGTTGCGTGCGACTTCGGTCATGCCTTTCTTGTGACCGTCGAGCTCTTCCAGCACGATCATGGGCAAGAAAATGTCGTGTTCTTCAAAGCGGAACAGACTGGTCGGGTCGTGCAGCAAGACGTTGGTGTCCAGCACGAACAAGCGGGCCTGGCCGTTTTGAGTGGATTTCTGGTTGCTGCGGCGTGCGCTCTTGGCCGGCGCGGCGGGTCTGCCGGCGGATGGTGCCGCAGCCTGGACCGGAGCTGGAACAGGGGGGCTTGCCGCGGGCGCGGCCTGTTTGGCCACGGGCTGCGTCGGCGGACGTTGTGGTTTGCCCACGCCCCTGGTGTCGGGCTTGGGGTCCTTGGGCGCGGCTTTGCGCGGCCTGCTGTTCGCGTTTTGCTGTGCAGTGGCCGGCGCAGCCTGGGCGGGTGCGCTTGCGCGCGGAGTGATCGCAGGCCGGGCCTGTGACGCGGCTTCTTCAAAGGCCGCCTCGGATGCTTTGAGGCTGAAGGCTTCAGGCGACAGGAGCGCGGCGCGCTTGGAGGGGGCTGGAGGCAGTGGCATGGGCGTCAAAGAAGTCAGCGAGGGGCTGAAAAAGAAAAAGCCGCCAGGAAATCCGGGCGGCTTGGCGAACAGCGACAGAGGCTGCAGAAAAAGGCGATCACAGAAGAGGGCGCGGGCAATCTGCCGGGTGTCATGAATTCATTATGCATGAGTCATATGACACCTGCCACTGCGCGCGCCTGGCGCTCCAATGATTGATCAGGCGGCCTTCTTCAGTGCCTTGACGGCCTTGAGTACGTCTTCCACGTGACCAGGTACCTTCAGGCCGCGCCATTCTTCCTTCAAGATCCCGTCGGGGCCGATCAGGAACGTGCTGCGCTCGATGCCCTTGACCTTTTTACCGTACATGATCTTGTTTTTGACCACACCAAACATGTGGCACATCTTTTCTTCCGTGTCTGCGATCAGCTCGAATGGAAGCTCCAGTTTGGCCTTGAAGCTGTCGTGCGACGTCATGTTGTCGCGCGACACGCCAAAGACTTCTGCACCTGCTTTGACAAAGTCTTTGTACTTGTCGCGGAACTGCATGGCTTCGGTCGTGCAGCCTGGTGTATTGTCTTTAGGGTAGAAATAGAGAATGATGGTCTGTCCCAAGTGAGTCTGGTTGCTGACTTTGATGTCACCAGTGGCCATGGACTCGAATTCTGGGATAAGTTTATTGACAACGACTGCCATACTGCGTGGACCCCTGACGTAAGTTGGTGGAAATTCGTTGGCTTCCCGGCCCGAAATGAATACCTTTGACTCAGAGAGTCGCAAGTAGACCGGGGCGGAATCAATCCGGTATTTTAACCCCAAGCGGCTATTTGCTGTAAATGCCCGAAACGAATCGGCAACAGAATGTCTGCGGCAGGGCTCTTGCCGGAGTCAGACGCCGATCAAAAGGCCCACAACCACGCGTCTGCCTTCGCCTGCCAGGATGTTGAAGGTTCTGCAGGCCGCTGGGGTGTCCATCGTCTCCACACCGATGCGTTGCGATATGAAGGGCTGCAGGAGCGCAGGCTTGGGGAATCGCCACCGCGTGCCGCAGCCAAAAAGGGCGAGCTCGGGGGCTTCCTGGCAGGCAGACAGCAGGGCCAGGAAGTGCGCTTCGGACAGGTCTTCGAACCGGGCGCAATCCCACGGCAGCAGCACGCCTGAGGAGTTCAGGATCAGGCTGCGCTCATGGCGCTCGCCATTGATGGCCACCCAGCCGTCACCGTGGGCGGTGATGGTGTGGATCTCGGGTTTGTCTGCGTGGAGTTTCATGGGGTCAGGGGTGGCAAGGTCCAAGGCGAATGCCTGTTTGAACTGTGGTCAAATTGAGGGCAGGCTTGGGCCGCAACAGCGTCAAATATAGCGCCCCAGCCTTTCGTTCGCATTGTGTCTGCGTATTTTCCACCGCTCCCATGGAGGGCATTTGAAAACCATTCAAAAATCTGCCAAGCTGGCCAACGTCTGCTATGACATTCGTGGCCCCATCATGGATGCGGCGCGCCAGATGGAGGAAGAGGGTCACAAGATCATCAAGCTCAACATCGGCAATCTGGCGGTGTTCGGCTTTGATGCGCCGGAGGAAATCCAGCAGGACATGATCCGGAACCTGCCCAACTCGGCCGGGTATTCCGACAGCAAAGGCATTT
Organism: Hydrogenophaga sp. PAMC20947; assembly: GCF_004795855.1. Taxonomy (NCBI): domain Bacteria; kingdom Pseudomonadati; phylum Pseudomonadota; class Betaproteobacteria; order Burkholderiales; family Comamonadaceae; genus Hydrogenophaga; species Hydrogenophaga sp. PAMC20947. The sequence goes on along the minus strand of NZ_CP039252.1, from coordinate 1,593,638 downwards.
TTGCCGCCCGCAAGGCGGTGATGCACGAGACCCAGAAGCAGAACATCGCTGGTGTGACGCTGGACGACATTTACCTGGGCAACGGCGCCAGCGAGCTGATCGTCATGGCGACCAATGGTTTGCTGGACGATGGCGACGAGCTCTTGTTGCCCGCGCCGGACTACCCGCTCTGGACTGCAGCCGTGAGCCTGTCGGGCGGCACGCCGGTGCACTACATGTGCGACGAGTCGAACGGCTGGATGCCCAACCTGGACGACATCCGTTCCAAGATCACCCCGGCCACCAAAGGCATCGTGGTGATCAATCCCAACAACCCGACGGGGGCCTTGTACTCCGACGAGTTGCTCAAAGCGATCGTGGAGATTGCGCGTGAACATGGGCTGGTGATTTTTGCCGACGAAGTCTACGACAAGGTGCTGTACGACGGCGTGCACCACACGGCCATGGCCAGCTTGAGTGAAGACGTGCTCACGCTCACGTTCAATTCGCTGTCCAAGAGCTACCGCTCCTGCGGATACCGCGCAGGCTGGTTGGTGGTTTCGGGAGACAAAAAGCCGGCCCAGGACTACATCGAGGGCCTGAACATGCTCTCCAATATGCGCCTGTGTGCCAACGTGCCGGGGCAATGGGCCATCCAGACAGCTCTGGGTGGATACCAGAGCATCAACGATCTGGTGTGCGAAGGGGGGCGTCTGCGCCGCCAGCGCGATCTGGCCTATGAGCTGATTTCCGAGATTCCGGGCGTGACCTGCGTCAAGCCTTCGGCGGCGCTGTATATGTTCCCCAAGCTCGATCCGGTGATGTATCCGGTCAAAAATGATCAGCAGTTGTTCCTGGAGTTGCTGCAGGAAACGCGCGTGATGCTGGTACAGGGTTCGGGGTTCAACTACCCGGACAACCAGCATTTCCGCATTGTTTTCTTGCCCCATGAAGACGACTTGCGGGAAGCCGTTGGGCGTGTGGCCAAGTTCCTCGACGGCTGGCGCAAGCGCAACGGCACTTGAACTGCGCATCATTGAGGGCAAGCTTTGGCATCAATGCCAGGTGCCTTGCCCGGTACCATAGAAATCCGTTTTCCGAAGGCGCCGCATGGCGCCATTGTTGACCAAAGAGAGTGATCGTTTTATGAACCCTATCCAAGTGGGCCTGATGGGCTTGGGCAATGTGGGCGGTGGCGTGTACGAGGTGCTGCGCCGCAACCAGGAAGAGATCAAGCGCCGCGCCGGGCGTGGCATTGAAGTCACCATGGTGTCGCGGCGCGATGTGGCCAAAGCCAAGGCCTTGGTGGGTGACACCGCACAGGTGGTCGCTGATCCCCGGGCCATCATTGCCAACCCCGACATTGCCATCGTGGTGGAGTTGGTCGGCGGCTATGACCTGGCGCGTGAGCTGGTGCTGGAGGCCATTGCTGCGGGCAAACATGTGGTGACGGCGAACAAGGCCTTGTTGGCTGTGCACGGGACCGAGATTTTTGCGGCGGCCCATGCCAAGGGCGTGATGGTGGCTTTTGAGGCGGCCGTGGCCGGTGGCATCCCCATCATCAAGGCTTTGCGCGAGGGCCTCACCGCCAACCGCATCGAATGGATCGCCGGCATCGTCAACGGCACCACCAACTTCATCCTCTCGGAGATGCGCGACAAAGGGCTGGCCTTTGATGTGGTGTTGAAAGAAGCCCAGCGATTGGGCTATGCCGAGGCCGATCCCACCTTTGACATCGAAGGGGTGGACGCAGCGCACAAGATTTCGCTGATGAGCGCCATCGCTTTCGGTGTGCCCGTTCAGTTTGACAAGGCCTATACCGAGGGCATCACCCACCTGAGCGCGGTCGATATCCGGTATGCCGAGCAACTGGGGTACCGCATCAAGCTGCTGGGTATCACCAAACGCACGACCAAGGGCATTGAGTTGCGTGTGCACCCTTGCTTGGTGCCGGGCAAACGCCTGATCGCCAATGTAGAAGGCCCCATGAACGCTGTGCTGGTTCAGGCCGATGCTGTCGGTACCACGATGTATTACGGCAAAGGGGCAGGCGGCGAGCCCACGGCCAGTGCCGTGATTGCCGATCTCGTGGACATCACCCGACTGCACACCGCTGAACCTCAAAACCGCGTGCCCCACCTGGCTTTTCAGCCTGAGGCCATGAGCGACCTGGTGGTGCTGCCCATGAGCGAGGTGGTGACCAGCTTTTACCTGCGGTTGCGGGTGGCGGACGAAGCGGGCGTGCTCACCAAGGTCACGGGTTTGCTGGCGACAGCGGGCATCAGCATCGATGCCGTGTTGCAGCGCGAGGCGGACCAGGTGGGCGGCGAAGGCGCGACGTCGACCGACCTCATCATCCTGACCCACGATGTGCGCGAAGGCACCATGAACGACGCCATTGCGCAGATGCAGGCTTTGCCTTCGGTGCTGGAGCCGATCACGCGCATCCGCAAAGAGGAATTGAACTAGATGAGATCCCCCCGAAGCGTTTTCAACGCTTCCCCGGGTAGCCCATACCCTGTGGCCCGTCAAAGCCGGGTCCAACATCGTCTTGGCGTGCTGCCCCTCGGGCGGTGCGTTTCATCGTTGAGCTTGAAACACTGACATGCTGTACCTCTCCACCCGCGGCCACCCGGACCGCAAACATTTTTGCGAAATCCTGCTCGAAGGTCTGGCGCCCGATGGCGGCTTGTATCTGCCTGAGCGCTACCCGCAGGTCGATGCGGCAACGCTGGCGCGCTGGCGCGAGGTGTTCAACGACGCGGCAGCCGGTGGCTACGCGGCGCTGGCTTTTGAGATTTTGTCGCTGTACATCGACGACATCCCGGCAGCAGACCTGAAGGCCTTGTGTGACAAGACCTACACCGAGGCGGTGTACGGCACGGCGGCCATCGTGCCTCTAAAGCAGCTAGACGATGGGTTCTACCTGGAGGCCTTGTCCAATGGTCCCACGCTGGCCTTCAAGGACATGGCCATGCAGCTGCTGGGCCATTTGTTCGAGTACGAATTGGCGCGACGCGGCGAGGAGCTCAACATCCTGGGTGCCACTTCGGGCGACACGGGCAGCGCCGCTGAATATGCGATGCGGGGCAAGAAGGGTGTGCGCGTTTTCATGCTCAGCCCCCATGGGCGCATGAGCCCATTCCAGCAGGCCCAGATGTTCAGCCTGATGGACGAGAACATCCACAACATCGCCATCGAAGGGGTGTTTGACGATTGCCAGGACATCGTCAAGAACGTGTCCAACGATCTGGCCTTCAAGCGCCAATACAAGATCGGTACCGTCAATTCGATCAACTGGGCCCGGTTGCTGGCGCAGGTTGTCTACTACTTCGCCGGGTATTTTCAGGCGACCGCGAACGATGCGCAGCAGGTCTCCTTCACCGTGCCCAGCGGTAATTTTGGCAACGTGTGTGCGGGGCATGTGGCCCGCATGATGGGTCTGCCGATTCGCCAGCTGGTGGTGGCGACCAACGAAAACGACGTGCTCGACGAGTTCTTCCGCACCGGCACCTACCGCGTGCGCGCCAGTGCCGACACGCACGAGACGTCGAGCCCGTCGATGGATATTTCCAAGGCCAGCAACTTCGAGCGTTTTGTGTTTGACCTGTTGGGGCGTGACGGGGAGCGCACCAAAGCGCTTTTCGGCGCCGGCTTGAGCGAGCAGGGACGTTTTGATCTGGGCGGCGACCCCGCTTTCGCCGATGCCGCTGCGCGCTTCGGTTTCGTCAGTGGTAAGAGCACCCATGCGGATCGGTTGAAAACCATCAAGGTCACAGACGACCGTTTTGCCGTCGTGATCGACACCCACACCGCAGACGGTGTGAAGGTCGCACGCGAAGTCTGGAACGGCCAGGAGCCCATGATCGTGCTCGAAACCGCATTGCCGATCAAGTTTGCACAGACCATCGTGGAAGCTTTGGGCCATGAGCCGGACCGGCCAGCCCAGTTTGAGGGCATCGAAGCCTTGCCCAAACGGGTGCAGGTGATGCCAGCAGATACGGCCGCCGTTCAGCGGTATGTGATGGCGCATTGCGCCTGAAGCCGCGGTATCTCAATGAAAGTTGTCTGTTTTGCAGGCCATGCTGGCGTGGGGAAAACAACGTTGATCGAGCGCGTGATCCCGGCGATGAAAGCGCAGGGTCTGCGTGTCTCGGTGGTCAAGCATGCCCATCACAAGCTGGAGATCGATCATCCCGGCAAAGACACCTACCGCCACCGGGAGGCGGGTGCCTTTGAAGTGGTGGCAGCTTCGCCTGAGCGTCTGGTGCTGATGCGGGAATTTGAGCGGCCTGCGGCGTTGTCGGTGCACCACCTGATTGCCGAGTTGTACGACGGTGTGGACTGGGTGTTTGTCGAAGGTTTCAAACACAGCAACCTGATGAAGGTTGAGCTGATCAGAACACCAGGGGACACGCACCAGCTGTACCCGACAGACCCCTATGTGGTGGCCGTGGTCTGTGATGATCCGGCGCTGCTGGCCGAACCAACCGGGCGCCCAGTGTTGCCTTTGAACGATGCCGCTGCCGTGGCACTTTGGCTGGTTCACAATGGGGATCGATTCGATTACGACCCCACCATGTTCGATGAATGATTGGTGTGGTGGTAGGTGCCTGTTTGCTGTTCGTTGAAAATTTTCCATGACCCTATCTGCCGCTCCTGCAAGACGACCCCTCATAGCGCTGGATGAGGCCCGCGAGAGCCTGTTGCAGCACGTTGTGCCTCTGACCCGCCGCGAACTGCTGCCCACGTTTGACGCCGACGGGCGCGTTTTGGCCGACGACCTGGTGTCTTCCCTGCAGGTTCCTCCGCAGGACAATTCTTCGATGGATGGGTACGCCGTGAGGGTGGCGGATGTGACCGAGGCGGGTGCGGTGTTGCCTGTGTCGCAGCGCATTGCTGCCGGGCACGCCGCTGAGCCCCTGCGCCCAGGCACCTGTGCCCGCATCTTCACAGGTGCCCCCATGCCCGAAGGGGCCGACGCGGTGGTGATGCAGGAAGAAACCCGGGAAGTGGGCGGTGACCTGCACGGCGTGCACATCGATACCGTACCCGTGCTGGGTCAATGGGTGCGGCGCAGCGGTGAAGATGTGACGCGGGGCAACACAGTGTTGTCTCGAGGCCAACGCTTGTCGCCCGCTGGTTTGGGGCTGGCAGCCAGCCTGGGCCTTGCCAAACTCAATGTGGTGGCCCGTCCGCGGGTGGCCTTGTTCTCCACCGGCGACGAACTGGTCATGCCTGGGGAAGTGGCGCCTGCCGACATGAAGCCTGGCGCCATCTACAACTCCAACCGGTTTTTTCTGCGCGCTTTGTTGCAGCGCCTGGGTTGCGAAGTGAGCGATCTCGGGATCGTGCCCGACAGCCGCGACAAAACACTCGCGGCCCTGAAGTCGGCCGCGGATCATCACGATCTCATCCTGACCAGTGGAGGCGTGTCGGTCGGGGAAGAAGACCACATCAAGCCTGCGGTAGAGTTGCTCGGGCAACTGGCGCTCTGGCAGATTGCGATGAAGCCTGGCAAGCCATTTGCCTATGGCTCGGTGCGGCGCGACGCCGGGGCAGGGCAGGGCGAGAGTCCCGATTGCCATTTCATCGGCCTGCCCGGCAACCCGGTGTCGAGCTTTGTCACCTTCTTGTTGTTGGTGCGGCCGTTTTTGCTCAAGCTGCAAGGTGCCGATGCGGCTGCGCCACAACCGGTGATGTTGCCCGCCCATTTCACATGGGACCGGGCCGACAAGCGCCGGGAATTCTTGCGTGTGCGGCGCAATGCGAATGGAGGGCTGGACCTGTTCCCCAACCAGAGTTCGGGTGTGCTGACGTCGGCGGTTTGGGGGGATGGTCTGGTGGACAACCCCCCAGGGCGCACGATTGTGCACGGTGAGCTGGTGCCGTTCACGGCGTTTTCGGAGTTGATGGCATGAAACTGTCTTTGCGCTATTTCGCATCGTTGCGGGAATCGATGGGAATCAGCAGTGAAACCGTGGACACCCAGGTGGCGACGCTGGGGGCGTTGCGCGACGAATTGATCGCACGCGGTGGGGCTTCTGCCGACGCGTTGGGGCGAGGGCGCGTGGTGCGCGCAGCATTGAACCAGACCATGTGCGATGAGTCCACCGAACTGGTGGACGGTGCAGAGATCGGGTTTTTTCCGCCGGTGACCGGTGGATAGGACGGAGCGCCACTGTGTCTGTTCGAGTGCTCATTCAGTCCGGTGATTTCGACATTTCAGCCGAAATCGCCCGCCTGCGGCTGAACGATGCCCGCGTGGGTGCGGTGTGTTCGTTTCTCGGAACGGTGAGAGACCGCAACGCGGGCGATGCCGTCAGCACCTTGGAGCTGGAGCACTACCCCGGCATGACGGAGCGTTCAATCGAAGGCATGATCGATGAAGCGATGTCGCGTTTTGATCTATTTGCCGCCCGGGTCATCCACCGCGTTGGCTTGCTGCAGCCGCTGGACCAGATCGTGTTCGTCGCGGTGACGTCGGCGCACCGGGGAGAGAGTTTTCAAGCCTGTGAATTTCTGATGGACTACCTCAAGACACAAGCGCCTTTTTGGAAGAAGGAACAGACGCCCCAGGGCGCGCGCTGGGTGGATGCCCGCGTCAGCGACGACGCCGCACTGGCCCGATGGGGCATCACGCGCTCCAACGCATGACCGGTTATCTCAAGGTTTCTGTGCCCGACTTGGCCGTGGCTGAGATCGAGCGGGCCACCTTGCAGGTGGTGGTGCCCGACGAGCTGATTGGCTTGCCGGGGTGGTTGGTTCCGGTTTTTGCGGGCACTGTCGGCCGCGCGCGCAGTGCGGTGCCCCTGCAGCACGCTCCACCTGAACTCGCGGTGATCGATCAGGTGGCAGATCATTACCGCACGCGGGGATTCCAACCCTCGTTTCGCTTGCCGGACCTGCCCGTCTTTGGGCCCATGCAGGCTGCGTTGCGCGCTCGTGGCTTTGCGCCACGCCAGCCCACACTGACGTTGACCGGTTCGGTCAATACGCTGCTGGCCTTGCACCCTGGGCCACCGGCCGACATCGACAGCGCGGCCGATGCGGCGTGGACGGGCATGTTTCTGGGCCCGGGCCTCGACCCTGAAGACGGTGCGAGCCGGTTGCTGGCGCTGGCGCGCGGGCTGGAGACGCAGTTTTTCAGCTTGCGCGAGGGTGGGCAGACGCTGGCTTGTGGTGCCGCTGGCCTTGCGCTGGGATGGCTCAGCGTGCATGGCATGCGAACGGCACTGGCCCATCGCGGTCAAGGGCTGGCCCAGCGTGTCTTGTTGGCCATGGCCGGCGAAGCGCATCGCAGGGGCATTGACCGCGTGTTTCTGCAGGTCGATGCCAGCAATGCGCCAGCGCTGGCCTTGTACCGTCGCGCCGGCTTCAACCTGGCCTGGCCGTATGCGTATTGGCAGCCGATCAAGCCCGACTGACCTTCGCGTTCATGTGGCGCTCACGCGCCTTCAAACACCTTTTCATAGGTCTGACGGAGCAGGTTTTTCTGCACTTTGCCCATCACGTTGCGCGGTAACTCCGTGACCACAAAAAAGTGCTTGGGCACCTTGAACCCAGCGATCTGGCCTTTGAGCTGCTGCGACAGTTCAGACGGATCGAGGGTGACGCCGGGTTTTGCGACCACCACCGCGACCACGCCTTCGCCGAAATCCCGGTGTGGGCAGCCGATCACGGCCGATTCGTCCACACCGGCCATGTCGTTGATGAAACCTTCCACCTCAGCCGGGTAGACGTTGTAGCCACCGGTGATGATCAGGTCTTTGCTCCGACCCACAATGGTGACGTAGCCATCGACATCGATACGGCCGACATCGCCGGTGCGAAACCAGCCATCGGCGGTGAACTCTTTGGCGTTGGCCTCTGGCATACGCCAATACCCCGGAAAGACATTGGGGCCCTTGACCTGTATCGCACCCACGTCGCCTTGTGCGCGGGGCGCATCGTGCTCGTCCACACACCGCAGCTGGACATCGGGCAAAGGTCGGCCCACGGTACCACCCTTGCGTGGACCTTCTTCGGCGCGGCAGGGGTTGGACGTCAGCATGGCCGTCTCGCTCATGCCGTAGCGTTCCAGAATGGTGTGGTCCGTGCGCGCCTGCCATGCCTCAAAGGTCTCGGTCAGCAGGGGGGCTGATCCACTGATGAACAGGCGCATGTGGCTGCACACCGCAGCATCCAGCGTTTTCTCTTGCAGCAGTCGCACATACAGCGTGGGCACACCCATGAACACCGTGGCTTGAGGCAGCCAGTCGAGCACCTGTTGCGGGTTGAATTTGCCCATCCACAACATCTTGCTGGCGTTGAGCAGCGCACAGTGCACTGCTACAAAGAGTCCGTGGACGTGGAAAATAGGCAGCGCATGGATCAACACATCGACGTTTTGCCAGTCCCAATAGCTGAGCAAGGTTTGTGCGTTGCTGGCCAGATTGCCGTGGGTGAGTTGCGCGCCTTTGCTGCGGCCAGTGGTGCCGCTGGTGTAAAGAATGGCGGCGAGCTCGTCGCTTTGCATGGGCTGAATGGTTTGCTGCGGTGCCTGTGTCAAGGCAGCATCCATCAAACTGCCCTTGCCGGTGGCGTCGAGCGTAGCCAGGTGGGCGACGCCCAGCCTTTGTGTCAATGCCAATAGGTCGGACTCGCGTGCTGGATCACAGACAAACACACTTGGCTCGGCATTCTCGATGAAGTAGGTGAGCTCCGCAGCCTGGTAAGCGGTGTTCAGCGGCACATAAACCACCCCTGTGCGCAGGCAGGCCAGATAAAACAGCAGCGCCGGTACCGATTTTTCGACCTGCACCATGACGCGGTCACCGCTTTGAAGCCCCAGGCTTTGCAGCCAGTTCGCCATGCGGGCTGTGTGCTGGTCCAAATCCCCGAAGGTGTATTGGTCCCCGTGATCCGTTTCGATGGCCACACGCTCAAGCGTTGGGGCAAAGGCGGTGTGGAAGCGCGCGTAGAGGTTTTGGTTGGATGGGTTCATGGGCTCGGGACAGGCAAATGTGGTGGGATGCGGACTCAGCTTCTGGGTTTGAGCAGGCGCTTCACGGCCATCGAGTGGCTGACTTTGTTGTCGACAAAATGCTGGTGTCTGGCTTCGACAGAACCGATGTCGTAGAGGTAGTTCACCATCAGACCCAAGGACTGCTTGATGCCCTTGCGCGAGAGGTCGGCGGCGAAGTTGATGCGCTCCAGGCGTGCCCCGTTGTCCAGGTGGAAGCGGGCGACTGGATCACCCAGTTTGTCGTGTGACTCCTGGACCAGAAAGCGGGCGCACAAACTTTGAAGGTCTTCACGCAAGGCCTTGTTCGCGCCTTGCAGGTCGTCGGCTTGGGGGTTGCTGCATTGCTGGCGCCAAGCTGCGACCCGGCGCAGTGCACCTTTCCATTCGCTCTTGAGGTCGTCGTCGGTGGCCTGCGCCAACCAGCGCGCAAAACCTGGAATGGGCGACAGGGTGCAAAACGTTTTCAGCTGTGGCAACTCGGTTTTGAGCTGGTCGGCCACTTTCTTGATCAAAAAATTACCCAGCGACACGCCGCGCAGACCGGGCTGGCAGTTGCTGATGGAGTAAAAAACGGCGGTGCGGGCGTTGCTGGCGGCGGCTGCATCGGGCTCAGATTCGATCAACGGCGCGACGGCGTCTGCCATGTCGTTGACCAAAGCGACTTCGACGAAGATCAGCGGTTCATCGCCCAGCTGCGGATGGAAAAAAGCATAGCAACGGCGGTCGGGTTGAAGCCGGCGACGCAAGTCGTTCCATCCCGATATTTCATGCACCGCTTCGTGCTTGATGATCTTTTCGAGCAAGGCCGCGCTGGATTGCCAGTCGACCCGCTCCAGGCGCAGAAAACCCGGGTTGAACCACGAGGTGAGCAGGTGCAGAAAATCGGCGTCGACGGCGGCCAGCTCAGGGTGGCTCTTGCGCAGGCCGAGCAAATCGTTGCGCATCGCCAGCAGCATGGCCGTGCCGCCGGGCGCCCGGTTGACACGGCGCAGCAGTTCCTGGCGCGGCGGCTCTACCGCGCTGGTCAGGTCGGCCAGGCGTTCGGCCGTGGGGGATTCGGCGTAGCGTGTGGCGGTGCGCAGAACGCGTTCGGGCTCGGGGGAGAACTCGGTGGCCAGCGCAGCAAAAAAGGCCTCACGGCGCTGAGCGGGCAGCTGGCGGTAGCGTTCCATCACATCCAGCGCCAGTGCATAGACATTGGCCTGACCGTTTTCGGAAACCAGGTGGTGGCAGGAGCGCAGCAGGGGAGCGAGCGCTCCATCGCCCTGGGCTCTGCGGGTGAGTCGTCTCAGTTGTTCCAGCACAATTTAACCCATCAGGTAGCTTGGCAGCCAGGTGGCCAGTTCGGGGAAGATGCACAGGATCACGATGGCCACGATCATGCAGCACATGAAGGGAAATGCACCCTTGAGGATGGTTGGCAGCCGCACGTCGGGCGTGATGCCATTGATCACAAACAGGTTCAAGCCCACGGGCGGCGTGATCAGACCGAGCTCCATGTTGATGGTCAGGATCACGCCGAACCAGATCGGGTCAAAGCCCGCTGCTGTGATCACCGGCATGAGGATGGGCGTGGTCATCAGGATGATGGCCGCAGGGGGCAGGAACATCCCTGCCACCAGCAACAAAACGTTGACCGCGGCCAGAATCACCCACCGGTTGACCTGCATCTCGCCGATGGCCTCAGCCACCGACTGCGTGATTTGCAGCGACGACATCATGTAGCCAAACAGGATCGACGTACCGATGATCATCAGCAGCATGCCCGATTCGCGCAGACCATCGCGCAAGATGGCCCACAGGTCTTTGGGGCTCCACACCCGGTAGATCACGATCACCATCACCAGGCACAGTGCGGCGCCAACGCCTGCCGCTTCGGAAGGGGTCGCGATACCGCCGTAAAGCGCATACACCACGCCGACGATCACCGCCATGAAGGGCAGCAGGCGTGGCAGCAATTCCAGCTTTTCCTTCATGCTGTAGATGCGGTCGGCGTCCACCAGAACGGTGCCCCGTTTCCAGCTCAGGAACAGCGCCCAGGCCATGAAGAGGAAGGTCAGCAGCAAGCCGGGGATCACGCCGGCAAGGAACAGCCGGCCGATGGACGTCTCGGAAGCGATGCCGTACAGGATCATGGTGATGCTGGGCGGAATCAGAATGCCCAGCGTGCCGCCCGCGGCGATGGCGCCGGTGGCCAGGTCGGCGTCGTAGCCGCGCTTGCGCATTTCAGGGATACCCATCTTGCCAATGGCCGCGCAGGTGGCGGGAGAGGAGCCTGTGAGGGCCGAGAAGAGGGCGCAAGCGCCGATGTTGGAGATCACCAACGAGCCCGGCACCCGGTGCAACCACCGTGCCAGCGCTTCGTAGAGATCACTGCCCGCGCGAGACGACGCCACGGCGGCCCCCATGATCACAAACATGGGCAGAGAGACCAGGGTGAAGTCGCTCAGGCCTGCGAAGACTGTTTCAGGCACGAAATGAATGCTGTGCCAGCCATCGAACACCACCATGAACAGAAGCGCCACGGCGCCCAGACCGAAGGCGATGGGCAGGCCAGTGGCCAGCACCGCAACGGTGACGACAAAAATCAGCAGTCCGATGGCGAGAGCGCTCATGGATGTTCCATGGTGGGGGGATTGAAGAAAATCCGGGGTCTTGGCCGGCGGAGTTCAGAGGCGGTCGTCGGGGCTCAATCCAAAGGGATGTTCGCGGTCGGTGACGACCAGCCACATCTCGGCCAGGTACTGCAGGCACAGCATGGTGAGGCCGACCGGGACAGACAGATAGGGGATCCACAGGCGCGCACGCCACATCGATGAAGTGGTCTGGTCGCTCACCCAAGTTTCCCACCACCACGGCACGGAGGCGTAGAGGAACAAGCCGCAAAAGGTCAAGGCGATCAGGCTGCCAACCATGTGCAGTCCGCGCCGCGCGCGTGGTCGGACCATGAGAGGAACCACATCGACCGCCACATGGCCCCGCGTGAGCAGGATGTACGGTGAACCGATGAAGGTCGCGGCCACCAGCAGGTACATCACGAACTCGGTCTGCCAGATGGACGATTGATTGAGCACTGCCCGCACAAACACCATCTGGCACACCACGACGATGGACACCAGAATCATGCCCGCGGCGATCACGCCAAAGAAGCGTGATGCCGCGTGCACCGCAGCGATCCAAGCCGGCGCTGGCTTACTTGACACTCAGCGCCTTCTCGATGAGCTCCTTGCCACCCGGCACTTTGTCGGCGAATTCCTTGTAGGAGGTCTTCTGTGCCACGGCGCGCCAGGCTTCGGCTTCGGCATCGGTCAGCGTGACCACCTCAACCTTGTTGGCCTTGAAAGCCTCTACCATCTTGTCATCAAGTTTTTTGGACTCGCCTTCAAAGTAGTCTTCTGCCTTTTTGGAGGCCGTTGCCAGCGCCTTTTTCTGTGCATCGTTGAGCTTGTTCCAGCTTTTCATTGAGATCAAGACGGGCTCGTACATGAACCACAACGCGTTGTCGCCTGGGGCCGTGATGCACTTGACCTGCTCGTACAGCCGGAACGAAACGAAGCTGCCTGTGGACGTATCTGTGCCGGTGGCCACGCCTTGCTGGAGGGCACTGTACACCTCACTCGACGGAATAGACACGATGGAAGCGCCGGCGCCCGCCCACATCTGCGAGAAGGTGGCGCCGGCGGAGCGCATTTTCAGGCCAGCCACGTCTTCGGGCTTCTTGATGCACTTGTCTTTGCCAGCGAAGGCGCCTGCCAGCCATGCGTCAGCCAACACCTTGACGCCGCCCTGCTCGATGATGCCCTTAATGTCCTTGAGGAAACCGGAGTCGTTGATGCGGCGTGCATGGGCGTGGCCTTTGACCAGCCCTGGCATCAGGGTGGCTCCAAACTGTGGATGAAAGCCTGAGGCGTAGTCCAGCGGGAAAGAGGTCATGTCGATCTGTCCGCTGAGCATGGCCTTCCACTGCTCTTGTGCCTTGACCAGGCTGGCGCCTGGGTAAACCTTGATCGTCAGGTCAACATTGGCCGCAGCCACATCCCTCGCAATCATCTGCACCATTTCGTCGCGCACATCGCCCTTGCCGCCAGGGAACTGGTGGGAGGCCTTGAGCACGGTCTCAGCGCTGGCGGCGGTTGAGGCAACAGCCAGTGCGGCGAGGCCCAAGGCGCTCAGGCTGTTCTTGATGGGATTCTTCATGTGTGTCTCCTGTGATGGAATGGGGGGGGTTGAGCGATGGTCCTCACGCAGCCGCTGGACCTTGTTATATAAAAGATGCATCATGTTATATGCAACAAAATCCTGTCCAGCATGGGACTAACCCGAACTCGACCGCTTCAGCATGAGTAAAACTTTGTCCAGCACATCTTCCAGCAGCGCCAACCGGTCGCGGATGCAACGGGTGCGTGAAGAGTTGGAGGAAGACATCGTCAATGGCCGCATGGCGCCAGGCGAACAGGTGCACCTCGAAGCGCTGGTGCGGCGATTTGAGGTCTCACGCACGCCGGTGCGTGAAGCCTTGCAGCAGCTTGAAGCCAGCGGTTTGGTGGTGGTCCTGCCCAAGCGGGGTACTTATGTGGCTCGCGTGGGCATGCCCGAACTGATTCAGATGTTTGAGGTGATGGCCGAACTGGAGGCGCTGTGCGCCAGTCTGGCTGCGCGCCGGGTGAAGGCGCCGGCCTTGGCCGAGATCGCAGCGGCGCACGCGGCTTGCGAGCAGCAAGCCGGGGTACAGGACGCCAACGCCTACTACTACGCCAACGAGCAGTTTCACCAGTTGATTTACCAGGCTTGCGGCAACCCGTTCCTGGTGCAGCAAACCACCACGCTGAAGAACCGCCTCAAACCCTACAGGCGCCTGCAGTTGCGGCTGCGCAACCGCATAGCCCAGTCCCTGGCCGAACACAGGCAGATTGTGGATGCCTTGCAGCGGGGCGACAGCGAAGCGGCCGCGCGCGTGGCGCGCGACCATGTGCTGATCCAGGGGCAACGCTTCACAGATCTCATGAGCTTGGCCGACCGGGCGCAGGGTGCCGACTTGGCCACAGACCAAGTGGCAACAGCCTGACACAAGCGGTTGGCGTGCTTCCTGGCGACGGGGTTTGGCGCTTGGACGCCTGCGCGCAGCCGGTTCAAGCGCGTTTCTTCCTCTGTCGCAACGTTGTTTGATGCAGATCAACAAGGCCGTGGTGTAGCGCCGTCGAGCGTGGGTAGCACCTTGAAAATGGGATTTTGAGCGCCAGTTAATGGGCAATCAATTCTTTTAGGGAATGCACAGCATGCGACTCGACAAACTGACGACCAAATTCCAGGAAGCTCTGGGAGAAGCCCAGACCTTGGCCTTGGGCAACGACCACGCTTATATTGAACCTGTCCACCTGCTGGTGGCGATGTTGCGCCTGCCGGGGGGCCCGCAGTCGCTGCTGCAGCGGGCCGGGGTGAATGTGGCTGGGCTCAGCAAGGCGGCCGAGGCTGCTTTGAAGAAACTGCCCGAAGTTCAGGGGCAGGATCAGGTGCAGGTGGGCCCCGAACTGGGCAAGCTGCTTCAGGCCACCGAGAAAGAGGCCCTGAAACGGGGCGATCAGTTTGTGGCCGGGGAGCTGTTCCTCCTGGCTTTGACCGATCAGAAGGGCGAGATCGGCCGCATGGCGAATGAAAACGGCTTGAACCGCAAGTCGCTGGAGAGTGCGATCGAAGCGGTTCGTGGCGGGCAAAGTGTGGACAGCCCTGAAGCCGAGGGCCAGCGCGAAGCCTTGAAAAAATACACCCTGGATCTGACCGAGCGGGCCCGACTGGGTAAGCTGGATCCAGTGATCGGTCGCGACGACGAAATTCGCCGCACCATCCAGATCTTGCAGCGTCGCACCAAGAACAACCCGGTGTTGATCGGGGAGCCCGGCGTGGGCAAAACCGCGATCGTAGAAGGGCTGGCACAGCGCATCGTGGCCGGTGAAGTGCCCGACTCGCTTAAGGGCAAGCGCGTGTTGTCGCTCGACATGGCCGCTTTGTTGGCCGGCGCCAAATACCGTGGCGATTTTGAGGAACGGCTCAAGGCCGTGCTCAACGAGCTCGCCAAAGACGAAGGTCAGACGATCGTGTTCATTGACGAGCTGCACACCATGGTGGGTGCCGGCAAGGCCGAGGGGGCGATGGATGCCGGCAACATGCTCAAGCCAGCGCTCGCGCGCGGCGAGTTGCATTGCGTGGGGGCTACCACGCTGGATGAGTACCGCAAATACATTGAGAAAGACGCTGCGCTGGAACGCCGCTTCCAGAAGATTCTGGTTGGTGAGCCTTCGGTGGAAGCAACCATCGCCATTCTGCGAGGCCTGCAGGAAAAATACGAAGTCCACCATGGGGTGGAAATCACCGATCCAGCCATCGTGGCCGCGGCCGAGCTCAGCCACCGCTACATCACCGACCGCTTTTTACCCGACAAGGCGATTGACCTGATCGATGAGGCGGCGGCCAAGATCAAGATCGAGATCGACTCCAAGCCCGAGGTGATGGACAAGCTTGATCGCCGCTTGATCCAGCTGCAAATCGAGCGCGAGGCCGTGCGCCGTGAAAAAGACGAAGCCTCCCTCAAGCGCTTTGAGCTGATAGAGGTGGAAATCGAAAAACTGCAAAAAGAGATCGCCGATATGGACGAGATCTGGCAAGCGGAGAAGGCGCAAGCTCAGGGCTCTGCCCAAGTCAAGGAAGAAATCGACAAACTGCGTCACCGCATCGAAGAGATGACCCGCAAGGGCGATTTCAACGCCGTGGCCGAGCTGCAGTACGGCAAACTGCCCGAACTGGAAAAGAAGCTCAAGGATGCCCAGGCCGTGGAATCGACCAAGGGCGCGAGCAAGGGGGTGCCCCAGTTGCTCCGCACCCAGGTCGGCGTTGAAGAGATTGCTGAGGTGGTGGCCCGTGCCACAGGGATTCCGGTGTCCAAGCTGATGCAGGGCGAGCGCGACAAGCTGCTGCAGATGGAAGACAAGCTGCACCTGCGGGTGGTGGGACAGGACGAGGCCATCGGTGCCGTGGCCAATGCCATCCGGCGCTCGCGCTCGGGCTTGTCCGATCCCAATCGCCCGACCGGCTCTTTCCTCTTTCTCGGCCCCACCGGTGTCGGCAAGACCGAATTGTGCAAGGCCCTGGCGGGTTTCCTCTTTGACAGCGATGACCACCTGATTCGCATCGACATGAGCGAATTCATGGAGAAACACTCGGTCGCGCGTCTGATTGGAGCGCCGCCCGGCTATGTGGGCTACGAAGAAGGGGGCTACCTGACCGAAGCCGTTCGCCGCAAGCCTTATAGCGTGTTGTTGCTGGACGAGGTGGAAAAGGCCCATCCGGACGTGTTCAACGTTTTGCTGCAAGTGCTGGACGATGGCCGCCTGACCGACGGTCAGGGGCGCACAGTGGACTTCAAGAACACAGTGATCGTGATGACAAGCAATATCGGCTCCCATCTCATTCAGGCCATGGTGGGCCAACCGTATGAGGAAGTGAAAGACGCCGTGTGGGGCGAGCTCAAGGAGCATTTCCGCCCGGAGTTCTTGAACCGGATCGACGAAACGGTGGTGTTTCACGCCCTCGATGCTCAGCACATCGAGTCGATCGCGGGCATTCAGATCAAGGTCTTGCAAGCACGTTTGCAGAAGATGGATCTTCGGCTGGACGTGGCGCCCGCTGCATTGGCCGAACTGGCCAAGGTAGGGTTCGACCCGGTGTTTGGTGCGCGCCCGCTCAAACGGGCCATCCAGCAGCGTATCGAAAACCCGTTGTCAAAACTGTTGCTGGAAGGCCGCTATCCACCCAAGTCGGTGATCGGTGTCACGGTGGATCCGGTGCACAATCCGGGTGTTTTCGAGTTTTCTCCTGCCCAAGACGCGAATTGACCGCCGTTGGGTCTTGATGTGCGAGTCCCGGGACTTGCGTCCCGGGTAAGCCATGTACCAGTCTTTTACCTAGTCTGGTGGGCGAGGCAAGAAGCCTGCACATGGTGGCATCGTCGGTCTCGCAAATGCCCAGGATCGTTGTAAGCTCATAGGTTGATATGAACCCAGCTACCCGCTCCCCAGGGTCCATCCAGGACCGCTCGCCATGACCTTGGAGCGAGACGAACTGTTGAACCAATGCTTTCAGGAAGCAGGACGCAGGGCGCCTCCTTTGCTGAAACGGTGCATCGACGCGGTGATCAGCTCGCTGCAGGCCGCTGAAGGCGCGAGCCTTCACGTCAAGCAACGGCAACTGCTGGCGCGGGCTACCTGGAGCCTGGCGCAATGCCGTGGACTGTTGGTTCAACAGTATGCGAAGCGGCTCGACGAGTCCTTCCAGCGCGAAACCGAAGACCATGAGGTGACGGCCCTGGCGGGCCTGTCCGACTCCTCCATGCTGGAGCTGGTCGATGACCACACCATCAACGAGTCGCTGGAGGCCGCCCGGCTTCTGCAGAACCTGTTGCCGCTGGTGGACCATGCCCTGCCGGTGCTGGACGCCCGGATGAGTTCGCTGGTCGGCCTGGACACCATTTCTGTCGAGAAGAATCCACTGCGCCCGTCTGTCTTTGCGCGGGAGTTGCGCGATCTGATGGCCGAAATGGAGGGCGATACTGAAATCCGGGTGCTGTGGCTGCAGCACATCGCCCACGTGTTGGGGCGCGAGTTGGGCCAGCTCTATGAGCAGCTGGCCTTGATGCTGCAACGCGCCAATGTGCAAGAAGCGAGCTACCGCATACGGTTGGTGGAAGATCCGGAAGCGAGCCGTGCCGCGTCCATGACGAAGGATGCCCCGAGCGACATGCTGCCGCCGTATGAGGCGGGAGGCGCGAACAACACTGGGGGGCAAGGCTTTTTCACCATGCCCGCGATGGGCTCTCTCGCCAGGGCCAACACTGCGCTGGGGAGCGATGTTTTTCAGGCCTTCCTGTCGGGGCCCCAGCGGTCGTTTGAGGCCCCACTGGACGCCGAGTATTACGACCAGGTGCGTGATGAACTCCGGCAGGTGGAGGCCTGGGCCGCTGTTCCCGACCTGCACGATGAAGCCGCTGAGCAAACCGAGGTTTTGCGCTACCGCGATTTGCCCGCGGTGGACCGTCCCAGCCGGGCGGTCAATGTCGAGTCACGGCTGTCTTCCGAGCGCTGGGGTGAGTACAGCCAGGCCCACGCCCGCACGCGGGTCTTGCTGGAGCTCAAAGCCCGCGCCCAAGACGCTTCGCAGGCCATCGGACTCGATCTGGTGCGCAAGCTTGTCAATCAGGTGGCCCGGGACAGCCTGCTGCTCGCGCCGGTGCGTGAAGCGATCGTGGCGTTGGAGCCCGCTCTGTTGCGGCTTGCGCTGGCGCAGCCGCGCTACTTTGCCGAGGCCGATCATCCGGCGCGCAGGTTGGTCGAAGAGGTGGCTCAGCGGAGCTTTCGTTTCAACGACGAGTTTTCAGACGGTTTCGAAGCTTTCATGGCGCCGGTGTGCGCCCGCTTCGGTGAACTCAATGCGAGTCCTTCTGAAGACGCTCAACCGTTTGTGCGGGCCTTGCGTGATTTGTCGGCAGGTTGGGGGCGCGAAGAGAACGCCGAAAAGGCCGCGCTTGAGCAGCAGATTCGAGGCTTGCGTTTTGCGGAGGCCCGCCAGGAGCTGGCCGACCAGATCGCCTGGGAAATCAGCCTGCGCCCGGATGTGTTCAACGCGCCCGCTCTGGTGCTCGACTACCTCTATGGCACCTGGTCGTTGGTCATTGCCTCAGAAGAGTTGAAGCCTGCGGGGTTGGAGTTTGATGCCCAGCACTTCCGTTCGATCGTCGGCACGCTGTTGTGGAGCGTGCGGCCCGAAACGCTGCGCCAGCCCAAACAGGTATTTGCGGCGCTTCCTGGATTGCTGCGAACCTTGAATGCGGGGCTGGACAGCCTGGGCAAGTCGCGCGAAGACACCCGGGCCTTCTTCGATGCCTTGATGCGATTGCACCAGCCATTGCTGAATTTGCGACGCGCGAGCGCCAGCAAGGATGCGCCAGCACTGGATGCCGCCCAGGCGCATGCCTTGAAGGAAGGCGAGCCGATCAAGCGCGTGTTGAGCAATGCCGTGCGCCCCGTTGTAGCCACCCAGCCCTGGATGGCGGCGAACGAGTGGGCAGACGCGGGCTTTGAAGACACACAAGCCGCGCCACGCGAACTCGACGAGGAGAGCGAAGAGAGCGATGTGGGTACCGATTCAAGGTTCGAGTCGGCAAGCGAGGTCGAGGATTCGGGGTTTGAGGCGCCCTCGGTTGCTGCCCAGGCCGCCCGGTCCACCGTCCCTGCCGAGCCGGATTCGGCCGCTGCAGGGTTGGCGAAAACGCGCAAGGATACTGCCGAAGGCGGCGTCCTCGATCAGGCCGTACAGCTGTTCTTTGCCCAACTGCGGGTGGGCTGCCGGGTGGACATGTATTCCGGCGGCAGCTGGTTGCGTGCCGAGCTGGTGTGGTCCAGTGCCCGGGGTACATTGTTCATGTTCACCAGTCCCGGTGGGCGGGCACACTCGATGACCCGGCGCAGTTGCGAAAAACTGATCCGAAGCAAGGGGCTGCGACTGGCCGAAACCCGGCACGTGATCGAAGAGGCGTTGAAACAGGTCGCGCACCAGGCTGCTCGAAAACGCTCAGATGCCGCGCCGGTGTCGGCCTTCGCTGTCATTCGTTAAGGAGCTGCTCCTGCGCCGCAGGGGCCGCTGGCTGCAAGTAGCCCGATTCACACAGCTCGAAGGCGAGGTCGGTGACATCGCTGCCGATCAGCAATGACAGTTCGCGCAGACTGCGTCGACCGTTGGCCATGAGGATCACGGTGTGGGCCTCCCGGCCCAGCACGTCGGGATGGGGCAGGGTGCTCCAAGCTTGGGGTGTCTTGGTGTAGAGCATGATGAAAAAATGCGTATGGTGCAGGCCCGGAGTCTAGGAGACTTGTGTGACAGCGCCTTGAAAGCGTTGCCAAGTGGGCGCACCGTCTGTCGGATGCTGTCCATCCGCTTAACATCGCCGAATGAATACCCTCGCTTCTGCCATGCCTGCAGCGCCCGTCGTTTCGCTGCGGCAAGACGCTTCCATCATCGGACTGGTGGGCCTGGCCCACGCCACTTCCCACTTCTCACATCTGTTGCTGGCGCCCCTGTTTCCGATCTTCATTCGTGAATTTGGGCTGAGTTTTTCCGATGTCGGGATGCTCATGACCCTCTTTTTTGTGGTCTCCGGTTCCGGGCAGGCGCTTTCCGGGTTTCTGGTGGACCGGATCGGCGCACGACCGGTGTTGCTGGGTGCGATCGTGTGTTTCCTGCTGGCGTCGCTGGTGGCTTCCCAGGCCACCAGCTATGGCGGCCTGCTGATGGTGGCGGCGCTGGCCGGTTTGGGCAATGCCCCGTTTCATCCGGCGGATTTCACCATCCTCAACCAGCGTGTTTCAGCGCCTCGCCTGGGCCACGCATTCAGCGTCCATGGCCTCACGGGCAACCTTGGCTGGGCCTTGGCCCCTGTTTTTCTGGTGGGGATCAGCGCGCTGTCTGACTGGCGCACGGCTTACCTGGCTGCTGCGGGCCTGAATGTGGTGGTGCTGGCGGTGTTGGTCTGGCAGCGCGACAAGCTGCTCACCGAAGTCGTGCCGCGGTCGGCGGAGCACGCGCAAGGCAGTGATCTGGCCTTTCTCAAACTGCCGGTGGTGTGGTGGTGTTTCGCATTCTTCTTCTTGTCTACGATGACTTTGGCGGTGGTGCAAAGCTTTGCCCCGTCCATACTGAAGGCGCTGCACGGCGTCAGCGTGGAAGCCGCCACGCTCACCATCAGTGCCTACATGCTGTGCGGTGCCGCCGGCATTTTGGTGGGCGGCTTTGTGGCTGCCTATGGCCAGCACCACCGCTTTTCAAGCGACCGTGTGGTGGCGTTCAGCATGTCCAGTGGCGCTGTGTTGTTGTTGCTCAGCGCAACCGGGTGGCTGGGGAGCACGGGCTCCATGGTGGCGCTGGCCATCACCGGTTTCGCGGTGGGTGTGGGCGGACCGAGCCGCGACATGATGATCAAGAAAGCCGCGCCCGCTGGCGCCACCGGTCGCGTGTACGGCACGGTGTACTCCGGCCTCGATGCCGGTTTTGCGGTTTCGCCTTTGCTGTTCGGCGTGTTCATGGACCGGGGCTGGTACGCCAGCACCCTGGCGGGGGCCGCTTTTGTGCTGGGTCTGTCGGTTTTTGCGGCAGTCGGTGTCGGGCGGCGGACAGCAAAGGTTCGATAGCGCGGCACAATGCCGGTTATGACACCCACAATTGCCGGACACCTGCTGGTTGAATGTTTGATTGCCCAAGGCGTGACCCACGCCTTTGGCGTGCCGGGCGAGAGCTTCCTCGCTGTGCTAGACGGCTTCCATGCCTGCCGCGATCGCATCCAGTTTGTGGTCAACCGCCAGGAAGGCGGCGCTTCTTTCATGGCCGAGGCCCAGGGCAAGCTGACCGGGCGGCCCGGCATCTGCTTTGTCACCCGGGGGCCAGGCGCCACGAATGCCTCCATTGGGGTGCACACCGCTTTTCAGGACAGCACCCCCATGGTGCTTTTCGTTGGTGATGTCGCCAGCGAAGCCCGCGACCGGGAAGCGTTCCAGGAAGTGGACTTCGCCGCGTTTTTCGGCCCCAGCACCAAAGGTATGGCCAAGCGGGTCGAGCGCATTGACGATGCGCGCCGCATCCCCGAGTACATCGCGCGGGCCTTTTCCACCGCCATGAACGGCCGCCCAGGCCCTGTGGTGCTGGTGTTGCCCGAAGACATGCTGACCCACATGGTGGAAGCCCAACCGCTGCCCCGTGTGGAGCCGGTGCAGGCCTGGAGCGATCCCGGGGCTTTGCGAAAACTGCGCGAGCTGTTGTTGTCGGCCGAGCGGCCTTTGGTGCTGGCGGGCGGCGGAGGCTGGACCCCGCAGGCCGCGGCGGCCTTGCAACGCTTCGCCGAAGCCTGGCATTTGCCGGTGTGCAACACTTTTCGGTTTCAGGACTGCTTTGACAACCGCCACCCCCTGTATGCGGGCGATGTGGGCCTGGGCATCAACCCGGCCCTGGCCCAACGTGTCAAGGCATCGGATTTGTTGATCGCGCTGGGCCCGCGCCTGGGCGAATCCACCACCGCAGGCTACACCCTCATTGAGGCCCCGGTGCCGGCTCAGCGGCTGGTGCACATCCACGCCGATCCGCAAGAGCTGGGGCGGGTGTACCAACCGACTTTGGCCATTTGCGCCACCATGAACGCGGCCGCCCGCAGCCTGGAGGTGCTCAGCCCGCCCGCTGCGGCCCCAACGGCGAGTGGGCCAGAGGCGGCGGGTTCCGCGCTGCCCGATGTGCCTTGGATCGCCTGGGCCCAAGCTTGTCAGGCCGACTACCAGGCCAACATCGATCCCGCCAACGGGGGCGTGCAGTTGCCTGGCTCCATCGACATGCCCGCCATCATCCACGTGCTGCAGCAACACCTGCCGGATGATGCCGTGTTGACCAACGGGGCGGGCAATTTTGCCAGCTGGCTGCACCGGTTTTACCAGTACCCCGGGCTGGTGCACGGACACAAAACCCAACTGGCGCCCACCAACGGTGCCATGGGCTACGGTGTGCCCGCAGGCATCGCTGCAGCCTTGCTCACAGGCCGCACAGCATTCACCATCGCAGGCGATGGCGATTTTCTGATGAACGGGCAGGAGCTGGCCACTGCGGTGCAACACGGTGGCAAGACCATCATCCTGTTGCTCAACAACGGCACCTTCGGGACGATTCGCATGCACCAGGAGCGCGAGTACCCCGCGCGGGTGGTCGCATCCGACCTGAAAAACCCGGATTTTTGTGCGCTGGCTCAAGCCTATGGCTACGGCGCCGAGCGTGTGACCCACACAGAGGGTTTTGAGCCCGCGCTTCTGCGCGCACTCGCCAGCCAGACCGGCACGCTGATCGAGGTGATGCTGGATCCCGAGGTCATCACCACCCGGGGCACCCTGTCGGCCATCCGCAACCGGGCTCGGTAGTCCGTCACGCTGGCGGCGTCTTTGTGTTGGTTTGGGTAATGGATCACAGACCTGCCGGTAGTGATGCACTTACATGAGAGGCTTCCAAGGCCTACTCTGAAGGCATCAATCAAGAGCAGGAGCCAACCATGTGGACATCGAACGATCAAGCGACCAGCAGCCGTTACGAGGCCCGTCCGATGGTGGTGCGCGAGACCTCGCTTGAGGCCAGTTTGCTGTTGCGCATGATGGACGAGGTGGATCATGGCATGCTGGTGATCGACGCCGACGGCGTGCTGCGCCACGCCAACCACCTGGCCCGCTTCGAGATGGCGCAGTCGCGCTTCATCATGAGCCATGGCCAGTTGCTGCTGGGTGCCACCACCGGGTATTCCCAGAAAATCGAACATGCGACCAAACAGGCACTCAAGGGCCAGCGCCAGCTGGTGTCATTGCAGGCTGATGACCGGGAGCTGTCGCTGGCATTCGTGCCGTTGAGCCACGCGCTTGAGTCCGATGCGCCGACCGTGCTGGTGTTGCTGTCGCGCCAAAACGCCTGTGAAAACCTGGCCGTGCGCATGTACGCTCGCGCCAACCACCTCAGCCCCAGCGAAGAGGCCGTGTTGATTGCCTTGTGCAAGGGCTGTACCATCCCGGAAATCGCACACGAGCACCGGGTTGCGCCCTCAACGGTGCGCACACAGATCAAGGCGCTGCGCACCAAGACCGGCTGCTCCAGCATCCGGATGATCATGCTGAGGGTCAACAGCCTGCCGCCAGTGATGTCGGCTTTGCGCTCCATCTCGCCCATGCCTCACAATGCCATGGAGTTTGTTTGATCATGAGTGCCCATGCCCACACGCTTTGCCGCGTCCATTTCTCCATCCCAAGAACCTTCCCAGCATGTCGCGGCCCTGGCCCGGCGTGGGGTGCAACGGCGGTATCGCCGCGGTGCCCTGCTGATCCAGGAAGGTGAAACCGGCGACACCCTCTACATCGTGCTGGAGGGCAAGCTTCGCGCGTTCCTTTCAGACGAAAATGGCAAGGAACTGACGCTGGGGGTGTATGGGCCGCAGGAGTATGTGGGTGAAATGTCCCTTGACGGCGGGCCCAGGTCGGCCCATGTGGAAGCCATGGCGCCAACCGTGTGCTCCGTCGTATCCCGAGATCAACTGCTGATCTACATATCGGAGCAGCCTGAGTTCGCATTTGAGCTGATGGGCCGCCTGATCCGGCGTGCCCGCCTGGCGACCGAGAGCGCCCGCAGCGTGGCCTTGATCGACGTGTACGGCCGGCTGGTCAGGCTGCTCAACCAGTACCTCGACAAAGCGCTTGAACCGGTAGCGCAGGAGCGGCGTTTGCGCGAACGCATGACCCATCAACAAATGGCCCAACACCTCGCCTGTTCGCGGGAAATGGTGAGCCGCTTGCTCAAGGACCTGGAAACCGGTGGCTACATCAGCGTGAGAGACCGCTGGATCTGGGTGCTCAAACCGTTGCCAGCGCGGTGGTGATGGTGGCTCCGGGCATGCTGTCGGTTTGATCTGAAAGGAAAGGCGTCGGTAGACGCCTTTCCCGCCTCAGTCATCCAGCAACTCGCGTGCTTTTTGAGGCGACGAGCTGCTGGTTCCGGCCAGCCGTGCCGTGGAGGCACTGAGGGTTCCTGCCGCCACAAGGCCCCACAAGACGGCATTGTCGTCGGAAGGTCGCAGCGTGTCCGGGACCTTTTTCACCCCAGGGCGCTGAGGGCGTGACGCATCCGGATCTGGCAACTGTGGGGAATAGCGGGCGAACTTGCTCAAGGCGCCCATTGCCGGATCGAAGGCCCGCCGGGTGCCGCCCACGCTCACCGTGCGTTGCCCGGTGGACAGGCTGTTGAACGTGCCACTCCGGCGGATGGGTGTGGGGTTTTCAGGATGGTCAACGAACGAGTTCAGGTTGCCGCTGGTGTCGTAGCGCGCATCCTCAAAATACGACTGGCGGGCGCCTGTGTGCTGGCCCAGTGCCACGTCATCGCGCTCGATATAGGCGTCAAACGTGACTGGGGTTGCGCCCTCGTTGCTCAGGCTGACCTTCCAGACACCACTGGGCGCCGTGGCCACATGATTCTCGAAACTGAAAGTGGGCGCCAGTGCGATCAGGGCACAGGTGCCGTGCGCACCCAGCGCAGCATCTCGCGGGTAAATGAGGGCACACAGCGGATGATCCGCCTTTCTTGTGGCCGAGCCGGTCCAGATGCCCGACTGGCCGAGGCGCAGGGCGGGCAATGGGGTGTCGTTGCCCGGTGGGGTCAGCTCGATGGCGATCTGATCGGCGCCTTCGGGCAGCCAGATTTCCAGGAAGCTCTGTGTGTGGTCGTCGGGCTGCACGCGCCAGTGCAGCGGGCAGCAGGCACCCGGAGCCAGTGTGTCGTTGGCGTGGGTGCGGCTCTGGTAGGCATTGCCTGCGGGCACCGTGATCTGCAGCCGGCCGTCGAGCAGGTCGATCAGTTGATCCATCGCTGCTTCCAGAATCGATGAACCGTCGTGGGGACCGGCCAGCGTGCCCCAGCTGATGTTGACCACCACTTCGGCGCTGGGCGCGCAACGCGCCAGAATGTACATCAGGCCGTCGAGCACGCTCACGTTCATTGCGCCGCCCGAAGTGTCCTGGATGTTGGACCAGTCCAGTTGCACTGCGATCAGATCGCAGCGGCTGGCGGCATCGTTCGACGGCATGTGGGGGATGTCCACCCCCGCAGCCAGGCTCATGACATGGGTGCCGTGGTTCACCGGGCGGGCCAGGTCCCAGAGCTGGAAGTGCCGGTAGAGCGCTTCTTCGTCCAGTGCGCCGCCTGTGGGCGTATGACGCTTCATGGCTTTGTCGATGGTGGCGGCATCCAGTTCGTGGCCATAGCCGAGATCGTCCGGCGTCGGTCCGGCGCGCAGGGGGTCCAGCGGCACGTGACCGTCGCCGTCCTGGTTCTGGCTGGGCCAAGGCCCGCCGTAGCAGCTGTCCTGGCGCCAGAAGTGCTGCACGCGGGGGCCACCTTGGCGATTCAGAAAGGTCGTGTTGGCAAGCGCCAGTCCGCCGTCGATCAGGCCGAGTACCTTGCCTGTGAGCCGCGCTGGCGCGTGTGCAGGTTGGCTCGGGGTGTTTGTCGCAGAGGGTGTCTTTGTTGACGGTTCACAGGGGTTGCGGATCGCATGGGTGTGGCTCCCCACCGGCAGGCCCAGCTCAAAGCGTTCGATCAGCTGTTTGAAGGCTGGTCGCTTGCGCAGGTGTTCAAAAAAAGCGGGTTTGACCCGTGCGCTGCAATAACGCAACCCGGGCACGCTCAGGTAAACCTGTGGAATCTGCAACCAGCGTGTGTGCGAGGCGTCGACCAAGGCCGACACCGTGGCGTTGGCGGCCAGCTCGATGGCGATGGGCAGCCATTTGATTTTTCCATGCCGGCGGTGCCGTTGGGCGTAGCCGGCGAAATCGTCGGCTTCAGCCCAGACCAGGTAGGGGTCCTGCCCGTCGATTGCACCAGAGCGGCGCCAGTGCGTGCCCGTGAAACCGCCTTGAGGCAGTGGTTTCCATCGCCCCGGGGCGCTCATGCCCACTCCTTGACGGCTTCCTTCCACAGCCAGGCCACCAGTGGCGCCTGACCGACCGCCGTGGCACGCGATTCCCGGGAGTAGCCGTGACCATGGTCCAGTGACTGGTGCAAGGTGAAATCCAGGGCTGCTCCGTTGGCCTCTTCGTATTGGCGACCATCGAAGCCCCGTTCGTGCACCTTGCCGCCCGTGGCGCGTGCCACGACGAATTCGGCCAATGCCGTGCCTAACTGACGCCCAACGGCGCTGTCCACCGGGTAATGAAGCCCGGCGACGGTGCGGTTCACTGCGATGCGGGCAGCCAGGCGCTGCAATTGTTCGCGGCTGTCTGCACCGTTGTGACTGCCGTGAGGCGAGGCGGCGTCCAGCAGTGTTTCGATCAAGGTGGCCGTGAGAAAGGCTTCGGTGGCATGACCGCTGGGCCAACTGCCATGGCCCGGTGTGGGAATCATGGGCTGGATCTGCGGCGAGAATTCCACCGGGCGCGGTATGGCGAAGATGTGCTTGAAGCGCATTTCCACGTGAATGGCCAGACCAAAGGCGAGGTCCAGCAGTTGCAGTGTCTTCTTGTGGCGGTGTTCGTGCAGGCCGATCACCGAGGCCCAGAAGGGCAGTGGGTAAGGCAACTGGGCCACAATTTCGCTGGCGCGGTCCGGCCGCAAATCGGCGTAAGCCGCCACCAGATCGAGCTGCTTTTTGAGCTGCGCTTTGCGCGGTGCTCGCAGGGTGAGCAGTGGCTTGCGTTGAAGGGTCGTGGCCTGCAGGTTGGCATATTCCAGCCGGGCCTGTTTGGCGCTGTTGTTGGTCTTGAACAGCAGGCCTTCGACCAGCTCGGTGAAGCAGGCCGTGATCCGGGGGCCATCGCTCCACAACGCCAGATTGGCGGGGTCATCAAACGCCGGGTCCTTGACATGCAGCGAAGGACCGGTGTAAGGGCCAACGATGGCTGAGCGACTGATGGTGAGTGCGTTGGCATTGGCAAAACCTCCTCCACTCGTTCCTCCACTTGTACCTCCACTCGTACCTCCACTCGTACCTCCACTCGTACCTCCACTCGTACCTCCACTCGTTCCTCCACTCATAAATTCTCCTAGGGTTTGGTGTGTTCGTCGATTTTTTTAATAAGAACGCTTTTCTAGCTTTACTAGTGCGTTCGCTACACGCTTCCTGAGGCGGCTTTCACCGCCAGCTGCTAGATAGCCTTCCACTGTAAAGTCAGGCTGAAGCAACTTCAATGTTTTGTAGGACTCCTGCGCCTTATCAAGCTGACCCAACTCATACTGGGACACGATTAGGCATCTGATCGTTGGCAGGTGATAGCGGTTCTTCAGCAAGGACAACTTGCACAACTCGATGGAACGTGCCCATTCTTCGCTGGCAGCACAACACGTCGCTAGCATCATTTCAAAGTAGTAGCGCTGTGGGTCAAGCGGGGACAGGTTCAGAGCGTTTTCCGCTTCAATCACCGAGTCTTGAGAAGCTCCCCACATAGAGGACCAGACGCAGCTGTAAAGCCACGCCATCGGATCATTGGGGTTGCTCTGCGTCGCTTCCTGTAGCAACCGGTGTGATCCGTCCACATCGTTGCCCAAGTGGCACAGTGCATGGCCTTTGATGGCCATCGCCAGCGCGCTGTTGGGCTCCAGGTCGAGCGCCTGGTCAGCGACGCTGACCGCACGGCGAAAGTCATTGGCTGGATCGCTGGACATGCCTTGCACCACCTGCATGATGTGCCACTTGGCCAGCCAGGCCAAAGGCGCCGCCACGCGCTTGTGGCGCTCGGCCACGGCTTCCAGCAGCTGCTGGCTGCGCTGCAGGTCGCGCGGTGTTGAGCGGTGCATGAGGGTGATGCCGCCGAGCATGAGCGCGTTGCTGTCCAGCTGGGGCAGTGGTTGCACCAGCGTGTGTTGCACTTCGGCGTTGAGCATGGCGTGTGCGCAGGCCATGCTCAGCTTGTTGATGAGCTCGCTTTCCTCCTGCATCAAATCCATGGTGTCGCCGCTCAGGCGCTCGGCCCACACGACTTCACCGCGCCGGGTGTCGGACAACTCGGCGGTGATCATCACCTTGTTGCCCAGGGTGGCGTAGCCCCCGCCGAGCACGAACGGTGCATCGAGCCGGGCGTTGATTTCACCGGGTGTGGCACCCCGGCCGCGAAACGCGGTGGTGCTCATGCGCGAGATCACACGGATGTGCTGGCTGCGCGCGAGCTGGGTGATCACGCCGTCGGCAATGAGCTCTCCGATCACAAAGTGTTCGGGGGAGGGCGTGCGCGCCTCGAATGGGATAACGGCGATGGAAGGCCGAAAGTCGGTGGCGGGGGCTTCGCGCCGCTCGGGGCGCCAGGTGAAGGGGGCGTTGCTGACGGGGTGCACCCGCCAGGTGCGCACCGGTTCGGGCCAGTGCTTGAGGTAGCTCTCGCCCATGTCTTCTACGTCGCAGTCCACGCCATCGACAATGCTGTCGCGCACAGGAGCCGTGATCACGGTGCCGCCCGGCTCGGCCAGGCTGGTGATGCGGGCGGCTAGGTTCACGCCGTGGCCATAGACATCGTGCTCGGCGCGGTAGAGGTGGGTGACATGAATGCCTGCTCGGATGAGCATCTGACTCTCGGGCGCCTGGGTGGCGTTGAAGGGGTCGAAATAGCGGTGCATGGCCAAGGCAGCTTGCACCCCATGGGTGCTTTCTTCGAACTCCACGAGCAAACCATCGCCCAGGCTTTTGACCAGCCTGCCGCCGTGCAGCGGCAGCAGTTGCGTTTGTGCATGTTGCACAAAGCCATGCCACTGGCTCACGACAGCGGACTCGTTGAGTGACATGAGGCGCACGGACTCCACCAAGTCGACCACCAGCACCGCCTTCTGGTGTTCCAGTGGCGGTAGTAACGATGTGGTCGCGTGCAGGAGGGAATCGTCGAATTCACGGTCCATCATGGCCTTGTCAACTGAACGTGTCATACCTTCAATGGGGGATGTTTCGGCGTCAGTCTCTCACAATTGGCCCGCTGCGCGAGCGAAAGTTAGCGCTTTCGTATCGGTCAGGGGGGAGGCTGGCCGGGTACGGCTCAATCAGATCCAGCCACCAGCAGGCGAAAAAAAACCGGCAAGTTGCCGGTTTTCCTTTCGCTGCGCCTGGGTGCCAGGCGCTTGCTCCGAATCACTTCAGGTGTTCGTTGATCATCTTGGTCATTTCGAACATCGAAGCTTGGGCTTTCTTGAAGATTTCCTTCAGCTTGGCATCGGCGTTGATCATGCGGCGGTTCATCGCGTCTTGCAGATCATTCTTCTTGATGTAGGCCCAAACCTGCTTGGTCACTTCGGTGCGTGGCAGGGGGGTGCTGCCGACGATGGCGGCCAGCGCAGCGCTGGGCGTCATGGCTTTCATGAAGGCTGCGTTGGGGGTGCGCTTCTTGGCTGGAGCTGCTTTTTTAGCTGGCGCAGCCGTTTTGGCAGGAGCGGCTTTCTTGGCAGGAGCGGCTTTTTTGGCGGGCGCAGCGGCCTTTTTCGCCGGCGCGGCTTTCTTTGCTGGTGCTGCCGCCGTCTTGGCCGGAGCGGCTTTTTTCGCCGGAGCTTTTTTTGCAGTTGCCATGATTGAAAATCCTTCTAGAAGTGTGGTGTGCACCAGCGGAAAACACGCTTTCACACCGGTGTCTCGGATGCTAATGGAGTTGAAACCCCCTTCCAAGCGGGAATCACCGATTTATTGTGGGTTTTGAGGGTCTGGGTCGTTTGCATTGGCGTTGAAAACAACACTTCGCACCGCGGGAGGCGCAAGCGACCTGTCAGAGGCCTCCCCCATGATGCAATTGAGTTGCTTTCAAACACTGTTTCGGGAGGACGTTTTCCATGTCAGATACCCTTGGTTTTGCCACCTGTGATTTGTGCGATGCCCGCAAAAACGATGACACCGGTACGTTCCGCGTGTTGCCGCCGGTGTTCCGGGATTTCGGTGCGCGCCTTCGGTTCGCCGGCCCGGTGGTCACCGTGAAATGCTTCGAAGACAACAGCCTGGTCAGGGCTGCGGTGGAGAGTCCGGGCGACGGTCGGGTGCTGGTGGTGGATGGCGGCGCCTCCTTGCGCCGCGCCTTGTTGGGCGGCAATCTGGGTTCGGCCGCTGCGCGCAACGGCTGGGCCGGTGTGGTGATCGACGGTTGTGTGCGCGATGTGGTGGAACTGGCGGCCTGTAAGGTGGGCATACGCGCACTGGCCAGTATTCCATTGCCAACCGAAAAGCGGGGCGAAGGCCAAGCCGGTGTGGCGGTGCAGATTCAGGGCGTTTGGGTACGCCCCGGAGACTGGCTGTACGCCGACGAAGATGGCATCGTGGTCTCTGCGGTTGCCATCCACCCCTGACCAGACTGCGAAATCTCGCAGGCGGTGAGCGCGGCGAGGGTTCAGACCGAGAGGCCCTTGTAGAGCATGTAGGCCGCGAGCAGGTAAAGGATGGACGCGAAGACGCGCTTCAAAGATTGAACCGGCAAGGCGTGTGCAGCGCGCACACCTTGCGGCGCCATCAACACACTGGCCACCGCGATCACGAGCAGGGCAGGCAGGTACACGTATCCCAGCGAGCCAGGCGGCAAATTGCTGACATGCTGGCCCGCGATCACGTAGCCCACCACGTTGGCCAGCGCAATTGGAAAGCCCAGGCCTGCGCTGGTGGCGACAGCGTTGTGGATGGCCACGTTGCACCAGGTCATAAAAGGCACGCTGACAAAACCCCCACCAGCGCCCACCAGGCCTGACAAGAATCCGATCACGGTACCGGCGCCCAGCTGGCCTGCGGGCCCAGGGAGGGTGCGGGTTCCTTTTGGCTTTTTGTTCAGCAGCATCTGGGTGGCCGAGAAAGCCACAAAGGCGGCAAAGAGCAGGGCCAGCCACTTGCCTTTGAGCAAAGCAAAAACGCCCATGCTGGCCAGCAAGGCGCCAAGCACGATGCCCGGGGCGAGCAGCTTCACGATGTCCCAGCGCACCGAGCCGCGCTTGTGGTGGGCGCGCACGCTGGACATGGAGGTGAAGATGATGGTGGCCATGGAGGTGGCAATGGCCATCTTGACCGCAAGGTCGGGGGGCACACCTCTTCCGCCGAGGATCACCGTGAGAAAAGGCACCATGATCATGCCGCCGCCGATGCCCAAGAGGCCGGCCAGAAAGCCGGTGCACAGGCCCAGAGCAGCCAGCTCGACGATCAGCAGGGGTTCAAACGTCATGAGGAAAAGAAGGAGTGCGTCCGGAGCGGGTGCCCTGTCCAGGGCAGCCGTGGACCCGGCTTGGCCGGGCCACAGGCTGCGTCACCCCACTCGAAGGAGCGGGAGGAAGACGCGAAGTGGCTCGGGGGGGGTGGGGGTGGTCGGAATAAGGTGTCTGCAAGTGCCACCGGACCGTCATCCTGAACCGGGGGTTCAGGTGGGCGAGGGCAGCCTGACTTCGGGTTCATCTAACGCGAGATGCTCACACCTATCAGGAAATGTACCAAGCCCATGCTCAATGAGCATTGGTTCAAGGAAATATTAAGCCCGGCATGCACTGCAGACAAGTGCATTGTAGGCCCGATATTGTGCGTTTGCAGAAGCGAAAGCGCAGATGGGTGCCGGGTGTGCCGATCAGCCGACGATCGGCAGGATGATCAGATCAACTGGCCGTCACTGCCCAGGGCTTCGTCGAGCCGGCGCAGAAGATCGTGCATGCGTGTCTCGGTCGCTGGATCGGATTCGGATGAAGCGACAGCGGTGCCCGCTGCGCTGAATGCAGTGGTCTCACGTGGGCCGAAGGTGCTGGGAGAGGTAAAGGCTTCCGACTCTTTCTGAGACAGCTCAAAAGCCAGGTTGAGCGAAGCCAGCACGGCGATGCGGTCGCGCGCCTTGACCTTGCCTGCGTCGCGGATGCGGCACATGGCGGTGTCAACGCGCTCCACGGCATCGAGCAGCGACGACTCGCCGCCCGGCGGGCAAGCCAGCAAGTAACTCTGACCCATGATTTGCACTTCGACCTGTTTGATCGCCGATTTGTTCATGGTTCGGAATCCTTGTGGTCAACGCCATCAGCAGGCTCGACGCTATCGGGCGACGGCAGTCGGTCCAGCAAGGCTTCGACGCGTGCCCTTGCTGCATGCAAGCGCGATTTGAGAGCGTCCCGCTCGGTCTGCAGGTTGCTCACCTGGCCCACCAGCAAGGCATTGGTGCGCTGCAATTCCTGGTGGCGCAGTAACAAGCGCTCGACGCGCTCGGAGATCTGGTCAATGGGATGTGGTTGGGCCATGGTGTGGGTAGGTTGCCATGTCATTGTAGGGTTGTCGACAGAATATGGGCCTTACAATGCTGCCTGTTGGTGCTCGCGGTGTGGTTCACATGCCGCAGTTCAACGGGAAGCAGGAGGGAAAGTTCACACGAACGGACCTAACCTGCGCTGCCCCCGCAACGGTAAGCAGACGAGCGCCCCCCATTCATTGAGGTGCCTCAGCTTTCATCTTTCACCACTGGGTATTGTCAAATGCCTGGGAAGGTCATGAAGGTCGTTCTGCCAGCCCGGATACCGGCCAACAAGGCGGAATCGCGTCTTTCAGACGCGCTTTCATGACGCTCAGGCACCGTCGGGGAAGGCGGTGAGGGCACTGTCTTTTTTGCTTGTCACCATGAACTTTAATCACCTGCGCGCGCCTTTGGCCGTGCTGCCGCTCGCCTTGATCGCGGCTTATTCCCACGCCCAGACCACGCCAGCTCCCAGCCTCCCCGTCACGGTGGTCACCGCCACCCGTGTGGCACAGCCCCTAACCGACGTGGTGGCCGATGTCACCATCGTTGATCGCGACACCATTGACCGCAGCGGTGCCACTGGCCTTGCGGATCTCTTGGGTCAGTTGCCCGGTGTTTCATTTGTCCGCAATGGCGGGCCTGGCGCGACCACCAGCGTGTACCTGCGCGGTGCCGAAACCCGCTTTACCGCGGTATTCATTGACGGCGTTCGCATTGATTCCCAATCCACCGGCGGCGCGAGCTGGAATGCCATTCCCTTGTCGCAGATCGATCGCATCGAAGTGGTGCGTGGTCCAGCGGCGGCGGTGTATGGCTCCGATGCATTGGGTGGTGTGATTCAGATCTTCACGCGCAAAGGCGAGGCTGGATTTTCGCCCAGCATCGAGATGGGCTTTGGCAGCCACGGCACCCGCAAACTCAGCGCAGCGCTCAGTGGCCAGCAAGGCGCAGTGGACTACGCCTTGGGCGTCTCACGTGAAACCAGCGATGGGTTCAATGCGCAACCCGATAGCAACCCCGATGAAGATGGCTACCGCAGCACCGCCGTTTCAGGCCGTTTGGGCTGGCAGCTCAATGCCGCACACCGCTTGGACGCCAGCTTGCTCGACAGCGAGATGGATGCCCAATACGACGCTTTCTCCCCAGGCAATGACGACCACGGTCAGTCCGATCTGCAGACGCTGGGCTTGAACTGGTCGGCCAAATGGAGCGATGTGTATTCCAGCAAGCTGGGCGTGACGCGTGGCAAAGACCGCTATGAAACGTCGCCATCGTCTTATGTGACCGACACCAGCGTGACGAGCTATCTTTGGCAAAACAACGTCACATTGGGCGCCAGCCAGGTGACCGTGGCGCTGGAGCGCCGTGAAGACCATCTTGATAACGCCAGCACGACGCCGGTGATCTCCGAGCGTTCGCAAAACGCATTGGCGCTGGGCTATGCCTTGCGCAGCGGTGTCCACACGTTGCAACTCAACGCGCGCCGCGACGACGACAGCGAGTTCGGTGGCCACTCCACCGGCAGCGCCGCTTATGCGCTCGGCTTCGCACCAAACTGGCGTGCCATCGTGTCCGTGGGTACGGCGTTCCGCGCACCGACGTTGTATCAACGTTTCAGCGCCTACGGCCTTCCCAGTCTGCAGCCAGAAACCTCGCGTAACGTTGAGGGTGGCGTGAAATACGAAGAGCGCGGCAACAGCTTCAGCGTGATTGCCTACCGCAACAAGGTGTCGGACTTGATCACCTATGTTTCGGGGCCAGGCGATTGCGCCAACGGGTCAGGCGATTACGCCGGCTGCTATGGCAACACCGCCAACGCCCAGTACAGCGGCTTGACCGTGGCTGCTGCGCGGCGCTTTGGTCTGTTGGCACTCAGCGGTTCGCTGGATGTGCAAGACCCCAAAGACCTGGCCACTGGCAACCAGCTGGCCCGACGCGCCAAGCAAACCGCCAAGCTGGCCGCAACCTTGCCTGTGGCTGGCTGGACCGTTGGCGCGGAGACCGAGTTCGTGGGCAAACGGTTCGATGATGCCAAGAACACCAAGGAACTGGACCGCTACAGCCTGGTCAATCTGTCGGTCAGCACCGTGGTGGCCAAAGACTGGACCTTGCTTGGGCGCATCGATAACCTCGCCGACGAGGATTACGAGACCGCCAAGGGCTACGCCACCGCAGGCCGCACGTTCTACGTCGGCCTGAAATGGGCACCCAATTGAGCTGAGTGAAATCGGCGTGAATGCTGTTTCCACTTGTCCTGCCATCTTGGTGGCCGCGCCCGCCTCAGGTCAAGGAAAAACCACCGTGGCCGCCGCACTCGCCCGCCTTCACACGCGGGCGGGCCGTCGGGTGCGTGCCTTCAAATCAGGGCCCGATTTCCTGGATCCGTTCTGGCTGGAGCTGGCCACTGGCCACCCGGCGCACAACCTGGATCTCTGGATGACAGGTGAGGCCGATGCACAAACACGCCTTTTTGAAGCGGCTCAAACGGCGGACTTGATCATTGTCGAAGGGGTCATGGGCTTGTTTGACGGGGAGCCGAGCGCTGCCGATCTGGCGCGCCGGTTTGGCTTGCATGTGTTGGCTGTGATCGATGCATCGGCCATGGCCGGTACGTTCGGCGCTCTGGCGTTTGGCTTGCAACATTACCGTCCCGGGTTGCCCTGGGCCGGTGTGTTGGCGAATCGGGTGGCCACTGAGCGCCATGCCGAAATGTTGCAGTGTGCGTTGGCGGAAGATGGCAGCGCCACGTCATGGCTTGGGGCCGTGATGCGCGACGCGTCGTTCGCGTTGCCGGAGCGGCACCTCGGGCTGACCGCCGCTTTTGAGTTGCCCGATGGCATGGCCCGACTCGATGCCGCAGCCGATGCTTTGGCGACCACGCCGCTCGGTCAGATGGACATGGCTGCATGGGCGCGCTGGGCCGCGAGTTTTGAGGCCCCACAGATAGACGCCGCGGTGCCGCCATTGTTGGCAGGCAAAACGGTGGCGGTTGCGCGAGACGCCGCGTTTTCGTTTATTTATGCGGCCAATCTGGAGACCTTGGAACGCCTGGGCGCCAAGCCTGTGTTCTTCTCGCCGCTGGCAAATGAACGCTTGCCCGGCTGCGATGCGGTTTGGTTGCCGGGTGGCTATCCAGAACTGCATGCGCAGACTTTGTCGGGCAGCACCAAGACGCGCGACGGTTTGCGCGCGCATGTGGTTGCCGGGCGACCCGTGTGGGCGGAGTGCGGCGGCATGATGGTGTTGTTTGACGAACTGATGGATGTCCAGGGGCAAGCACACCCCATGTGGGGCTTGTTGCCCGGTCGTGTGAGCCTGCAGACCCGTTTGGCGGCGCTGGGCCCTCAAAAGCTGTCGCTGGAAGCCGGCGAGTTGCGCGGCCATACCTTTCACTATTCGCGGTGTGAAACGCCATTGGCTGCAGCCATGCACACCGAATCGACCCGCGCCGCGGGCAAGGGCGAAGCCGTGTACCGAAGGGGTTCGATTCAGGCCAGCTATTTTCACGCCTGGATGGCATCCAGCCCAGCGGCCACGGCCGCGCTATTCGCATCGGGAGTGCATTGATGAATTTGGGTCCACAGCGCATTGTGTGTCTCACCGAAGAGACCACCGAGTGGTTGTACTTGCTGGGCCAGGAGCACCGCATCGTGGGCATCTCGGGCTACACGGTGCGCCCCCGGCGCGCTCGCGAAGAGAAGCCCAAGGTGAGCGCATTTTTGAGTGCAAGAATCGACAAAATTCTCGCGTTGAAACCCGATTGTGTATTCGGGTTCTCGGACCTGCAGGCCGATATTGCCGCCGAGTTGATTCGGGCGGGCGTGCAGGTGACGGTGTTCAACCAGCGCAGCGTCGAAGAGGTGTTTTCCATGCTGTTCCAGGTGGCGGCCATGGTGGGTTGTGCCAGCAGTGGTCTGCAACGCATCGAGCAGATGCGGGCGCGGCTGGCTGAAATTGCCGCTGCGGTGGACGCCCAGGTGAAGGTGGGCAAGCGCCGGCCCCGGGTGTTTTTTGAAGAGTGGGACGAACCCCATATCAGCTGCATCCGCTGGGTGTCCGAGTTGTTGGGCATCGCGGGCGGCGACGATGTGTTTCCAGAGCTCGCCACCCAATCATTGGGCAAGCACCGCATCATTGCCGAGGGTGGGGAGATTGTTGCCCGCGATCCCGACATCATTTTGGGGTCGTGGTGCGGCAAAAAGTTTCGCCCTGAAAAAGTGGCCGCTCGGGCGGGTTGGGGCGATGTGAGTGCCGTGAAAAATGCGCAGCTGTTCGAAATCAAGTCGGCCGACATCTTGCAACCCGGCCCCGCCGCGCTGACCGATGGGGTGGAGCAAATGCACCGGATCGTACTGAGCTGGATGGCGCAACATGGTTGAAGCGGTGCGCAGTGAACTCATTCTGGGCGGTCAGCGCAGCGGCAAATCGCGGCGGGCCGAAGCGTTGGCCCGCAGCTGGTTGGCAGCTTCGCCACAACGCCGCGCCGTGATGATCGCCACCGGCCAGCCTTGGGACGACGAGATGCGCGAACGCATTGAGCGGCACCGCCAGGACAGGGCTTTGACCTTGCCAGGCATGACCACCGTGGAAGAGCCACTGGCGCTGGCCAATGCCTTGCGCCAGCACAGCGATACCGGTACCTTGATGGTGGTGGATTGCCTTACGCTGTGGCTGACCAACCTGCTCATGCCGGTGGAGCCGTCAAAGGCGCTCACGGATGCAGCGGTGCTCGAGGCTGGAGCGGCGCTGTGTCAGGCCATTGAACAAGCGGCGGGCCCGGTGGTACTGGTGAGCAATGAGGTGGGCCTGGGGGTGATCCCCATGGGGCGCGAGGTGCGCGCCTATGTGGACGCGCTGGGGCGTTTGAACCAGCAGGTGGCGAGCGTTTGTGAGCGCGTCACCCTGATGGCGGCGGGGTTGCCGCTGCCACTGAAAGGCATTGCATGAAACGCTGGACGGGTGTCTTGAAAAGTCTTTTGGCTGCAGCGCTGGTGTGCACAGCGGTTTCGGGGTGGGCCACGCAAGTGCGTGACGACCGGGGTGTGCTGGTGACCTTGCCCGGCGCGCCGCAACGCATTGTGAGCACCTTGCCTTCGCTGACCGAAACGGTGTGTGAGCTGGGGGCTTGCCAGCGGTTGGTCGGGGTAGACCGTTACTCCAACTTCCCGGCCACGGTACGCCAGCTGCCCCAGGTGGGCGGCGGCATTGACCCCAATGTTGAGGCGATTGTGGCGCTCAAGCCCGATCTTGTGCTGATGGCGGTGTCTTCGCGGGCGGTTGAGCGGCTGGAGGCTTTGGGCGTGAAAGTGGTGGCGCTGGAACCCAAGAACGCGGCGGATGTGCAGCGGGTGCTGGGCGTGGTGGGAACGGTGCTGGGGGTGTCCGATGCCCAGCGGGTGTGGCGGGTGATCGATGCGGGTGTACAGGCCGCCGCCCAATCGCTTTCGCCGGCCGCCAAGGCGACCCGGGTGTACTTTGAGGTGAACCAGGGGCCTTATGCCGCAGGGCAGACTTCGTTCATCGGTGAGACGCTGACCCGCCTGGGGGCACAGAACATCATCGCCGCCGAGTTGGGGCCGTTTCCCAAAATCAATCCGGAATACGTGGTGCGGGCCGATCCCGACCTCATCATGATCGGCGCGCGCAACATGGATGGCCTGGCGCAGCGGCCTGGCTGGGCAGCAATGCGCGCCATGCGGGAGCGGCGCATCTGCGTGTTCACCCCGGACGAGTCCGATGTGCTGGTGCGCCCTGGCCCGCGCATGGCCGAGGCCGCGCGCATCATGGCGCGATGCATTTCGCGGCAGCCCAGGTAACCCATGGCCGAACAACTCCGCCTTGCCCGCTGGATGGTCGCCGTGCTGCTGATCGGTGCGGCTGCCGTTCTGCTGCTGGGCGCCGGGGTGGGCAGCACGGGTTTTGAAAGCGTGTTGAATGCCTCGGACGATCCGGTGGCCTGGCAGATCGTGTGGGACATCCGGCTGCCGCGCACCCTGGGGGCCTGGCTGGCTGGCGCTTTGTTGGGCCTGGCCGGCGCAGTGGCGCAGGGGCTGTTTCGCAACCCGCTCGCCGATCCGTTTTTGTTGGGCAGTGCGTCGGGCGCGTCGCTGGGGGTCGCCTCGGCCCTGGCGATGTTTGGCGTGTCACCATACGCAACCGAGTGGCTGGTGCGGCTGGGGCTCACCGGTGCTGCGTTTGCCGGCGCGGTGGTGGGCGTGTTGTTGACGCTGCTGCTGGCCAAAGGTGTGCACCACACCCTGCGTCTGTTGCTGGCAGGTGTGATCGTGGGCGTGGTGCTCGGCGCGATCAAAGACCTCATCACCATCGCCGTGCCCGACATCTTGCAGGCGATGCAGGCTTTCATGCTGGGCAGCACGGGCTTCGTGGGCTGGACCGCTTGTGGCGTGATGGCGGCCACCTTGCTGCCTTGCCTGTTGCTGGCGTGGGCGCTGAGCCAGGTGCTGGACGGGCTGAGCCTGGGCGAAGCCACGGCGCACAGCCTGGGCTTGCCGCTGGCGCCGATGCGCGCAGCTTTGGTGGCGGTGCTGGCGCTGGCCACTGGCACGGCGGTGGCGCAAACCGGCTTGATTGCGTTTGTGGGGCTGGCCGCGCCGCACCTGGTGCGCTCCATTGTGAAGACCACCCACGGGCGGTTGATCGTGCTCAGCGCCTTCATGGGCGGCTTGCTGCTCATGGTGGCCGATGTGCTGGCGCGGTGGTTGATCGCACCGCAAGAGTTGCCTGTGGGCGTGTTGACCGCGGTGCTGGGCGGCAGCTACCTGTTGTGGTTGATGCACCGGCGTTCGTCGCGCGGAGGTATGTTGTGAGCCGCGCGGTGAATCCCGTGGGTTTGCCAGACGCGGCGATCGAGGTTCGTCGCCTGGGGGTGTCCCTGGGCGGTACTCCGGTGTTGCAGGCCATTGATCTGGTGATCCCCAAAGCCCGGTGGACCAGCATCGTGGGACCCAATGGTGCGGGCAAGTCGACCTTGCTCAAGGCCATGGCGGGCTTGTTGCCGCGCAGCGGCGAGGTGTTTTTGCTGGGACAGCCACTGGAGGCGATCGCTGGGCGCGACCGGGCGAGGCAACTGGCCTGGCTCGGCCAGAACGAAGGCGGCGCCGATGAGCTGACGGCCTATGACGTGACCATGCTTGGCCGTTTGCCCCACCAGGCCTGGCTGGCCGCTCCGTCGGATGCCGACCGGGCGGTGGTTGAGTGGGCCCTGCGGGCCACACAAGCCTGGGAGTGGCGGCGGCGGCCTTTGAGTCACCTCTCGGGCGGCGAGCGCCAGCGCGTGTTGCTGGCGCGGGCGCTGGCGGTGGAGGCCGAGGTGTTGCTGATGGACGAACCATTGGCCAACCTCGATCCCCCCCACCAGGCCGACTGGATGGACCTGGCTCAGGCCCTCATCGCCAAAGGCAAAACGGTGGTGAGTGTGTTGCACGAAATCGGCATGGCCTTGCATGCTGACCAGATGGTGGTCATGGCCCAAGGGCGCATCACTCACCTGGGCGCTTGCGCCGACCCCGCTACCCACCGCGCACTGGAGGCGGTGTTTGACCACCGCATTGAAGTGCACGCCTTGCAAGGCCAGTGGGTGGCGATGCCGCGCGCCCACGCCTCACCCAATAGAAAAGACATTCCCCATGCAGATTGAGACCCCGCCCGTTGACAAGCCTTACGACAAGCCTGAGGGCGAGCGCCGTGGCCTGGTCATCGTGAACACCGGTGACGGCAAAGGCAAGAGCACCGCCGCTTTTGGCCTCAGCCTGCGTGCGCATGGCCGCGGCAAGCCCGTGAAGATTTATCAGTTCATGAAAGTGCCTTCGGCCCGTTTTGGCGAACACCGGATTTTTGAGCAGCTGGGCATTCCCATTGAGGGGCTGGGCGATGGTTTCAGCTGGAAGAGCCAGGATCTGGAGCGCTCTGCGCAGCTTGCCCGAAATGGCTGGGAAAGGGCCAGCGCCACCATCATGGCCGGAGAGCACTTTCTGGTGGTGCTCGATGAAATCACCTATCCGCTGATCTACGGCTGGTTGCCACTTGAGCGCGTGTTGCAGACCTTGCGCGAGCGCCCGCCGCATGTGCACGTGTGCCTCACGGGGCGCCGTTGCCCGCCGGAAATCGTGGAGCTGGCAGACACGGTGACCGAAATGACCAAGGTCAAGCATGCCTTCAATGCCGGAATTCCCGCGCAGCGGGGTATCGAAGATTGAGATGTGAAGCCCGAGCGGACACGTTTTTGACCCCCCACTTTCCAACGCACC
The DNA here is from genome assembly GCF_004795855.1 of Hydrogenophaga sp. PAMC20947. Taxonomy (NCBI): domain Bacteria; kingdom Pseudomonadati; phylum Pseudomonadota; class Betaproteobacteria; order Burkholderiales; family Comamonadaceae; genus Hydrogenophaga; species Hydrogenophaga sp. PAMC20947. Next base: position 1,552,584 of record NZ_CP039252.1, on the reverse strand, counting down.
CCATGTTCGATACTCACATCATTGTTTGCACCACTTGCCGGCCGCCCGGCGCTTCTCGTGACCTGCGCGCCGAGGGGCTGAATTTGTTTGATGCGGTGCAGGAGGCTCTGTGGGCTGCGGAAACCGATGAAGGGGCGGCGTTGAATGTGCAGCTTCGGGGGCAGGGTTGCATGAGCGGGTGCAACCGCGCTTGTACCCTGGCGGTTCAGGGTGCCGGCAAGTGGACCTACTACTGGGGTGACCTGGCGCCCGATGCCGAGACCGCCGCTCAGGTTGTGGCCTGCGCACGCACGCACCAGCGCAGCGCAGACGGCGTTCTGGAGTGGAAGACCCGCCCCGAACGCTTGAAGAGCGGGGTGCTGGCCCGCCTGCCAGCGACCACCACCGCCGCGGAGCGGGTGTGAGCGAGGCGTGGTGAAACGGTGGCGCTTTTGACTTGGGGCATGTCCACCATTTGGACATCCCTGCCGACGGGTGCCGTCGCTTCGGCGGCTGTGCTGGTTGCGTTGGGAATTGACCGATGTTGGGGTGAACCAGCGACTCGGTGGCACCCGGTGGTGTGGATGGGGGCGTATCTGACCTGGGCTGGGCAAAGGGTTGCGCCCTTGGCGCACGCACCTGGCGGCAATGAGCGCCGGGTGTTCTGGCGCGGGGCCATGGCTTGGCTTGCGGGTGCACTGATGGTGTTGGTGCTGAGCGGGGCATTGCTCTGGCTGCTGGGTAATGCGCCCTGGTGGCTACAACCGCTGGTGCTGGGGCTGCTGCTCAAGCCCATGCTGGCCTGGCGCATGCTGCGCGACGAGGTCGGGGCAGTTGAAGCCGCTTTGGGCATTTCGCTGCCTGCCGGGCGTGAGCGGCTGAGCTGGCTGGTGAGCCGCGATGTAGCGGAGCTGGACGCATCGCAGGTGCGCGAGAGCGCCATCGAGACCCTGGCTGAAAACCTCAACGACTCGGTGGTTGCGCCGCTGTTCTGGTTTGCAATGGCCGGCTTGCCGGGGGCAGCGGTCTACCGATTTGCCAACACGGCCGATGCCATGTGGGGCTACCGAGGCGAGCGCCAGGGCCGCGACTGGACCTGGGCGGGCAAATGGGCTGCGCGGGCGGACGATGTGTTGTCTTGGGCGCCGGCGCGCATCACCGCTGCACTGCTGATGGCATGGGGCACGGCCGTTTCCTGGAAGGCCCTGGTGGTCCAGGCCAGGCACACGCCTTCGCCCAACAGCGGCTGGCCCATGGCCGCCATGGCCCTGGTGTTGGGGGTGCAATTGAGCAAACCCGGCGTGTACGCCTTGAATGAACAAGGCCGCCACCCGCAAGCCTACGACATCGCACGGGCCATTCGGGTCGGCGGGCGCGTGGCGGGCTCGCTGGCTCTTGCCGCTGTGGCGGTGATGCTGGTGTCGTTGCTGATCAGCTTGGCGGGGAGGGTCGCATGGTGACCGCGCTCCATGGTGGGCCGGACGCACTCGGTGTGCCCTGCTGGGATTTTTCAACCAACGCCAACGCCTGCGGCCCATGTCCCATGGCGCTGTCTGCCGTTCGATCGGCCGACCCGCGTCACTACCCGGACCCGTTGTACACCGAGCTGCGCGCTTCGCTGGCCGCGCACCATGGTGTTGATCCCACCTGCATCGTTTTGGCTGGCAGCGCCAGTGAGTTCATCTCGCGCATCTCCGCTGCGGTGGCGCATGGTGGTGGTCGGCGGGTGTGGTTGCCCGCGCTGGCCTACGGCGACTATGGCCGTGCGGCGCGTGCCTGGGGGCTGGAGCGGGTGTTGGAGCCAGAGCAGGCCGATCTGTTGTGGCTGTGTGAGCCCTCCAGCCCGCGCGGCTGCGCAGAAGCAGAGGCGGCAAGGGTGGTGGAGGTGGCTTCAACGGTCGATGGCGCCGTGGTGGTGCTCGACCGGGCCTATGAACCCTTGCGCCTTTCGGGTGCGTGCAGTCTGAATGCTGAGGCGTTGGACTTGGTTTGGCAGGTGTGGTCGCCCAACAAGGCGCTGGCTATGACCGGAGTGAGAGGCGCCTACGCGATCGCACCGGTTCACGGCGGGGCACTGGCCGATCAGTTGAATGCCATGGCGCCTTCGTGGCCGCTGGGCGCTCATGCGGTGGCCATGTTGATGGCCTGGGGCCGTGCCGATGTGCAAGACTGGCTGGCGGGCTGCAAGCAGCAGCTCACCGTTTGGAAAGCGAAACAGGTGTCGCTGTTGACCTTGCAAAATTGGCATTGCCTCAGCAGCGAAGCCAACTATTTTTGCGCCCGCCCACCGGAGGCACTGGATGCCCAGGCCTTGCGCGATCAGGGCATCAAACTGCGTGAAACGACTTCTCTGGGGTTGGCGGGGCACTGGCGGCTGAGCGTACAGCCCCCACAGGCGCAGGCCGCGTTGGTGGCGGCTTTGGCCGCGTGTTCGGTGAAACAGGAAAGAAGAATATGACTGCAGTCTGTGTCATGGTGCTGGGCACCACCAGCGGAGCGGGCAAGAGCTGGCTCACCACGGCCCTGTGCCGTCACTACGCGCGCCAGGGCTTGAAAGTGGCGCCGTTCAAGGCGCAGAACATGAGCAACAACGCAAGGGTTGTGGCCCCTGCGCTCCACCGTTCACACGGGTCACTGCCCCCCGAGGGGGTCGATTTTCCTTGGGGCGGCCCTGCGGAAAATCTGTCGCCCGCAGGAGAAATTGGCTCTGCGCAATACTTTCAGGCCCTGGCCGCCAAGGCCGAGCCCGAGGTGCGCATGAACCCGCTGCTGCTCAAGCCCGAGGCCGATACCCGAAGCCAGGTGGTGTTGATGGGGGAAGTGAACCAGGCCTTGTCCGACATGCCCTGGCGCGGGCGCAGTGAAAAAGTCTGGCCTACCATCACGGCCGCGCTCGATGCACTGCGCGAAGCATACGACGTGGTGGTGATCGAAGGCGCCGGTTCGCCCGCCGAGATCAACCTGCACGCCAGTGACATCGTCAACATGCGCATCGCCCGCCATGCCCAGGCGCGTTGCCTGCTGGTGACCGACATCGACCGCGGTGGCGCATTTGCCCACCTTTATGGCACCTGGGCCTTGCTGCCCGAAGAAGAACGGGCGCTGATCAAGGGCTTTGTGCTCAACAAGTTTCGGGGTGATGCGGCCTTGCTCGCGCCTGGCCCGCAGATGCTGCAAGACCTCACCGGTGTGCCCACCGTGGCCACGCTGCCCATGTGGTGGCAACACGGCCTGCCCGAGGAAGACGGCGTGTTTGACATGACCCCCACGCTTCCCGCTGCGCGTGGTGCGCTGCCCCCCGGGGGGGCCCGTTCTGCCTTGGGGCGGCCCGGCGGCAGAACATCAGGCGAACGACCGGAGTGGATCACCATTGCCGTGGTGGCCTATCCGCGCATCAGCAATCTGGACGAATTTCAACCGTTGAAAAACGTACCCGGTGTGCGCCTCGTCTGGGCGCGCACCCCGGCCGGCTGCATGGGGGCCGACTGGATCATCTTGCCGGGCTCCAAGGCCACCAGCGCCGATCTGGCCTGGCTGCGCGATCAGGGGCTGGACCGCGCGGTGGCGCAACACGCGGCACAGGGCGGGGCGGTGCTGGGGGTGTGCGGCGGGTTGCAAATGCTGGGCGAAGCGCTGGTGGACCCCGAGGGTGTGGAGCCCATGGGCCTGGGCAATGCGCCCGGGCTGGGATTGCTGCCGCTGGTGACCGCGTTTGATGCCCAGAAAACCGTGCGCCACACCCGCACCGAATTCCAGACCCTCACGGGCGTTTGGGCATCGTTGTCGGGCGTGGCGGTGGACGGCTACGAAATCCACCACGGTCAGACGGCCCAGCACCCGGCCATGGCCGTCGCGGGCGATGTGGCCATCGAGGTGATGGCCGGTCTCGCCTGGCAAAACAAAGGTGGCAACGTGCTCGGCGTGTACCTGCACGGCTTGTTCGAAGACCCGCGCGTGTTGCAGGCGTTGTTTGGCGCCCGCGTGCCCACGCTTGAGACTGTCTTTGACGGCCTGGCCGACTACATCGAACAACATTTTTCACCCGGCGTCCTTGAGCGCCTCATTCACGTTTCAACCGAGGTCTGACATGAGCTTTTCCCTTCCCACCGTCGACGCTTTGCACCAGCCCGAGCTCGCCAAGCGCCTGCAGCACAAGCTGGACAACCTCACCAAGCCCCTGGGGTCGCTGGGCCGTATCGAGGCCTTGGGGTTGCGGCTAGGGCTCATCCTGGGCAACGAGTCGCCTGAGCTGCTGGCCCCCCAGATGGTGGTGTTCGCCGGCGACCATGGCCTGGCCGCTCGTGGTGTGTCGGCTTATCCCAGCGATGTGACCTGGCAGATGGTGCAAAACTTCCTGGGCGGTGGCGCAGCTGTGAGTGTGTTGGCGCGCCAGCACGGCATCGGCCTGACCGTGGTCGATTGCGGCGTGGCCCACGAATTCGAGCCGCAGCCTGGTCTGGTGATCAGCAAGGTGGCCGCGGGCACCGCCGATTCTCTGGCCGGTCCCGCGATGACCGCTGCGCAGTGCAAGGTGGCGCTCACCAGTGGCGCTGAACTGGTGAAAGAGCTGCCGGGCAATGCGCTGCTGCTGGGGGAAATGGGCATTGGCAACACCTCGGCGGCGTCCATGCTGATGTCCCGCCTGTGTTCGCTTGACATTGCCGACTGCACCGGCGCCGGCACCGGGCTCGACGGCGATGCCGTGCAACGCAAGATTCAGATCCTCGGTGAAGTGTTGGCGCTCCATGCCGAAGCGCGAGAGCCGCTGGATGCTCTGGCGGCTTTTGGGGGGTTCGAAATCGCCTCCATGGTGGGCGCGGTGTTGCAGGCTGCGAGCGAGCGCCGCGTGGTGGTGGTGGATGGCTTCATTGCCACCGCCGCGGTGCTGGTGGCCAGCAGCCTGGCGCCCGCCGTGTTGCAGCGCTGTGTGTTCGCGCACCGCTCGGGCGAGCGCGGCCATGCCTTGCTGTTGTCGCGCTTGCAGGCCGAGCCTTTGCTGGATCTGGGCATGCGTCTGGGGGAGGGCTCGGGGGGTGCCCTGGCGTGGCCGCTGTTGCAAAGCGCTTGCGCCATCTTGCGCGAGATGGCGAGCTTTGAGGGGGCGGGTGTGTCGCGGCAGGAAGAATCTGTGGTGGCCAGCGGCAGCGTGATTTGAGGGCCCATGCGGTGAAGCAAGAACGCTCAACCGAAGATCCGAAGCGGCGCAGCGGAGTGTTCCGGTTCCTTCGCCACTTTCTCCTGGCCCTGCAGTTCTTCACCCGCATCCCCATCACCGGGCAGCTGGCCGACTGGGTGGGGTTCAGCCCGGCCATGTTGCGCGCCAGCGCCGCCCATTTTCCCGGCGTGGGCTGGGTGGTGGGTGGCCTCACGGCCATGGTGTTCGCGGGGTTGATGGCGGTGTTGCCCGGCCAGCCGGCAGCGCCCTGGGTGGCTGCGGTGCTGAGCACGGTGTTCAGCGTGTTGCTCACCGGCGCCTTCCACGAAGACGGCCTGGCCGATCTGGCTGACGGCTTGGGCGGCAGCCTGGACCGCGAGCGCGCGCTTGACATCATGAAAGACTCCCGCGTGGGCAGCTACGGCGCGCTGGCGCTTATGTTGGCCATTGCTTCCAAAACGGCCTTGCTGGCCTTGCTCGCGCAAGCGGGCGGTTGGCCCTTGGCCGCGCTGGGCTTGTTTGCCGCGCACGTGAGCTCGCGCCTCATGCCGCTGTTCATCATCCGCAGCTTGCCCCATGTGGGCGATACCGCAGCCTCCAAATCCAAACCACTGGCCGAAGCCATTAGCGGTGCGGGCCTGCTCGCAGGCCTGCTGTGGTGGGTGGGGGCGATGGTGGTGGTGGGGCTGGCCCGGCCCGACGTGGCCTGGTGGGCGCCCGTGCTGGGCGCGGTGCTCGGGCTGTTGTGGATGGGGCGGCTGCTGGGTCGCCGCTTGCAAGGCTTCACCGGTGATGGCCTGGGCGCCACGCAACAGGTGTGTGAGGTGGCCTTTTACCTGGGCCTGGTGATGGCCCTGGCGGCATGAAACTCTGGCTGCTGCGCCATGCGCCCGTGGTGCTGGAGGCGGGCCTTTGTTACGGCGCCAGCGATGTGCCGGCCGACGCCGCGCTGACTCTGTTGGCTGCCGAAAAGGCCGCCGCTTTTTTGCCGCCAGGCCTGCCGGTCTGGACTTCCGCCCTGGGCCGCACGCGCCAGCTTGGCGCTGATCTGCAATGCCTGCGGCCCGATTTGAGCGGGTTTGCCCAAGATCCGCGCCTCAACGAAATGGATTTCGGTCAATGGGAGCTGCAACCCTGGAGCGCCATTCCCCGGGCCGCCTTTGACGCCTGGATGGCCGACTTTGCGCACCACCGCTTTGGCGGCGTGGAAAGCACCCGGGCCATCCTGGCCCGCGTGGCTCTAGCGCTGGGCAGTCTGCGCGAGCGGGGGCTTGAAGAAGCGGTTTGGGTCACGCATGCAGGGGTCATCCGCTCGGTGGCGTACCTGGCCGACGTTGGTCAGCATCCCTTGACCATGGCCGAACAATGGCCGCGCGAAGCACCCGAGCCAGGGGGCTATATTCAGATCACGCTCTGATACGGTTTCGCCTTGCCGTGCTAAAGCACAGTCTGCGGCTCCTGCCTTGTTCTGCGCTCGAATACACAAACTGGAAGAGTCAGGCGTGGGCTGCCTCCCGTGCGCACCCTGCTTGACGAACCCACCCCCTTTCACGATCGACCGCTATCGCCACTTCATCTGCTTCCTACAGCCTAGCCCGCATGAAAGCGCTGGCGCTGGGCCTGCTGCTGCTCGCGGCGCTGGTCTACATGGCCGCCGTGGTCCTGGGCCCGAGGCATGGCGCCTGGGGCTATGTGGCCGCTGCAGCCGAGGCCGCCATGATCGGCGCGCTGGCCGACTGGTTTGCCGTGGTGGCGCTGTTTCGGCACCCGCTGGGTCTGCCCATTCCCCACACCGCCATCATCGCCGCCCACAAAGACCGCCTGGGCGCAGCGCTGGCGCGCTTTCTGGGCGACCATTTTCTGACGAAAGAACAGGTGGGCGAAGCCCTTCAGCGCTGGGATGTGGCCGACCACCTGGGGCGCTGGCTGGCCGACCGCACATCGGCGCAGCGCCTGTCCGACTGGATCTTGCAGGCAGCGCCCAGCGTGTTGGCCGGCCTGGACCACGCGCCCCTGCGCAGTGCCGCGGCCCGTCTGGGGCAGCGCCTGCTGGGTCAGGCCAACCTCGCCGAGCTGAGCGGGCAAACGCTCACCGCCCTGACCGAACACGGCCACCACCAGCAATGGCTCAATGGCGTGCTCAATCAAATCGCCGAATGGGCCGAGCAAGACAATGTGCAGGCCGGCTTGACCGAAGCCATCGCCCGCGAGCTCAAAGAACTGAAATATCTGCGGCTCGACCAGGTGGCAGCCCGTCTGGCCACCCACAAACTCGTGACGGCCCTCAGCCGCACGCTGAGCGAAGTGGCCGAAGACCCCGATCACGAACTGCGCCAGCGCTTTGATCAATGGATGGTGGACACCTTGGCGCGTCTGCAAAGCGATCCAGAATGGCAGGCCAAAGTGGCGGGCTGGCGAGATGAATGGCTGGTCCAGCCCGGCATGGACGCCCAGATCGAGAGCTGGGTGGGCGAGCTGCTGGACAAACTGCTGTCTCTGGCCCAAGCGCCCAGTGCCAACTTGCGCGACCGGGTGGCCTCAACCGTGCAAAGCCTGGGGGAGCGGGTATTGGCCGAGCCGGCCTTGCGCCAGGCGATTCAGGCCCAGGCCCAGCCGCTGTTGCTGGACTTGCTGGAGCGCAACCGCCCGCTGCTGCTCGAATTTGTGACGACGCGCGTGCAAGCCTGGGATGCAGCAGAAATGAGCGGCATTCTGGAACAACACATCGGCCGCGATCTGCAGTTCATCCGCATCAATGGCACGCTGGTGGGGGCCTTGGTGGGTTTGGTGTTGCATGCCTTGACGCAGGTGGCACTGGCTTGGCCTTGGTTGCAGGCGGCTATGGGGAGCTAACTCACACGTCGTATTGATGATTGGACTGCACCCGCTTTCGCAGGCAAACATCAACGTCCAGTTTGAAATTGCCCGGAGTCCATAAGACCCGATCCCCATTCCCACGAAGTCCAGAACCGATATGTCACGCAATAAAGCGTGAGGAGAAACTTCGGCTCAAGGAGGTGATTGCGGCACTCACAGCGCTTCGCCATCTTTTGGAATATCCCATGCCGTAAGCTGTTCACCCATGGACTCACTTGCGCTCACCTTCCGCCCAGCCACCCGCGAAGACCTGCCTCGCCTCGTTGAGCTGCTGGCCGACGACCCACTGGGCGGCCAGCGGGAAAGGGTTTCTACACCGCTCCTTGAGGGCTACTGCTCGGCTTTCACGGCTATTGACGGCGACACCAACAATGAGCTGGTGGTCGCGGTGCTTGAGGGCAAAGGCTTGATCGGCGTTCTGCAGTTGACTTTCATTCCGTATTTGACCTACCGGGGTGGGTGGCGCGCTCTGATCGAGGGGGTGCGAGTGGCTGCGGACATGCGATCGAGCGGCGTAGGCGGGCTGATGTTTCTCTGGGCCATTGAGCGTGCCAAAGTGCGCGGCTGCCACATGCTCCAGCTGACTTCCGACAAATCGCGCCCCGATGCCATTCGCTTCTACGAAGGCTTGGGCTTCACGGCGTCACATGAGGGCATGAAAATGCAGCTTTCGATGGGCCAAGATCTGAATGCCTGAAGGCTCCATTTCGCCTCGACCGGTACATCCGCGAGGCGGTATGTTGAGCAGGCAAGCAGGCGTTTTGCACAAAAGAAGGTTCTGTGGATATTCTGAAAACACTTGCGCTCTTTGTTTTGACGGCGTTGGCTGAAATCATAGGCTGCTACCTGCCGTATCTCTGGCTCAAGCAAGGGCACAGCGCATGGTTGCTGGTACCGGGGGCGTTGAGTCTCGCGGCTTTTGCCTGGTTGCTGACCTGGCACCCTCAAGCCGCAGGCCGCGTGTATGCCGCGTACGGTGGCGTCTACATCTGTGTTGCCCTGGCATGGCTCTGGGCAGTCGATTCTGTGCGGCCCACCATGACCGATGTCGTGGGGGCGGTCGTCTGTTTGTTGGGGATGGCCATCATTATTTTTGGCCCGCGCTGGGCCTGACCCACTGTTGCGGTTGACGCCCAAAACGTCGGCGTGGCTTGAATGCCCTCTCTGTATGGAGATCCCCTGCTGCGGCGTTTAAATCATCGCCGTGCGTCGATGCCACAGGGGTTGGCGTGGGAGCACTTCTTTGCTATGGGCGATGCGGTTGCTTACGGGCAAGACGCGCCCGCAACTGCAGCAACAGGGGCAGTTGAGGAGGGCGCCTCCGGCCCCAGCGTCAACAACCCGGCCGCACTAAGATAGTGCTTGGTGCACGGTTGCCCGCTCGGGTAGCGGTTGTGTGCCTGGGATGTGTGGACGACCTCACATCGCTTTGCATTTTCGGGACGACCCGCCTTTTTTTGGTGGGGATCTATATGCATTGGCTCATTCTTGTTCTGGCCGGGCTGTTTGAAATCGGCTGGGCGGTTGGCTTGAAATACACCGACGGCTTCACCCGCCTGTGGCCCACGGTGTTCACCTTGCTGTCGATGGCGATCAGCTTCGGCCTGCTCGGACTTGCCTTGAAATCCTTGCCATTGGGCACTGCCTACGCTGTGTGGGTGGGCGTCGGTGCGGTGGGGACCGCCTTGGTGGGTATGGTGTTGTTGGGCGAGTCGGCGAACACGGGCCGCTTGCTCAGCCTGGCGCTGATCGTGGCTGGCATTGTGGGCCTGAAACTGGCCACACCGACCTAGAATCGGCTGAAGAGCGCGCGCTCCCAACGCTGCAAAGCTGGGGGGCGGCTATAGTGCATTTCCATTCGATTTCAGGAGTGCACATGTTTTCATTGATTGGCCAAGTGGCCCTCGTCACCGGCGGCAACGGGGGCATCGGCCTGGCGATGGCGCGTGGCCTGGGCCGTGCGGGTGCGCGTGTCGTGATTGGCGCCCGCGGCGGCATCAAATCGGCTGCTGCTGTCGATGAGCTGAAGCGTCTGGGCATCGAAGCGTTGGCGATTCAGGTGGACGTGGCCGACGAGGCGTCGGTCGCCGCGCTCGTTCGCGACACCGTGGAGCGCTGCGGGCGGCTGGACATTCTGGTCAACAACGCCGGCATCAACATCCGTGGCCCTGCCCAGGATCTGGAGCTGGAGCAATGGCGCCAGGTTATTGATACCAACCTGACCAGCGCTTTTCTGTGTTCGAAGGCCGTGTACCCGCACATGAAGCAGGCGGGCGCAGGCAAGGTCATCAACCTCGGATCCATGTTGTCCATTTTTGGGGCGAGCTTTTCCCCGGCCTACGGAGCGAGCAAGGGGGGCATTGTGCAACTCACGAAATCGCTTGCCGTTGCTTGGGCGCCTGACAACATCCAGGTCAACGCCATCCTGCCCGGGTGGATTGACACCGAGTTGACCCGCAAAGGGCGCGCCGAGGTACAGGGGCTGCACGAACGCGTGCTTTCCCGTTCGCCCACTGGCCGATGGGGTACGCCCGAAGACTTTGAGGGCGTCGCGGTATTTCTTGCCAGCGCACACGCGAACTTCGTCACGGGTACGGCCATTCCGGTCGACGGTGGCTACTCTTCGCTGGGGTAAGGCCTTGCGAGGCCCCTTCAAAAGGTGTGTGTTTTCTGAAGGCAGGGCGCTGGTGCCAGCCTGCTTATTTCGGTGCAGCTGTCTTCGGCTTGAAATCGCAATAGGCCGATACCGCACACTGATAACACAGGGGCTTGCGCGCCTGGCACACATAGCGCCCGTGCAGGATCAGCCAGTGGTGTGAGTCCACGGCGTATTCGGCGGGTATGCGCTTCATCAACTGCTTCTCAACGGCCAGCGGGGTGCTGCCCTTGCCCAGGCCCGTGCGGTTGCCCACGCGGAAAATGTGGGTGTCCACCGCCATGGTGGGCTGGCCGAAGGCCACGTTGAGCACCACGTTGGCCGTTTTGCGGCCCACGCCTGGCAGGGCTTCGAGGGCTTCGCGGGTGTCGGGCACCACGCCACCGTGTTGATCGACGAGGATGCGGCAAGCGGCCATCAGGTGCTTGGCTTTGCTGTGGTACAGGCCAATGGTTTTGATGAAACTCTCCAGCCCTTCCAGGCCCAGATCCAGGATCTGTTGCGGCGTGTTGGCCACAGGATAGAGCTTTCGCGTGGCTTTGTTGACACCCACGTCGGTGGCCTGGGCTGACAACAACACGGCGGCCAGCAGCTCAAAATTGCTGCTGTATTCGAGCTCGGTTCGCGGCTCCGGGTTGGCCGCTTTGAGCGTGGCGAAGAAGGCCTCGATGTTTTGGCGGTTCATAGAGGCGTTACCGATGGTGTGTTGTTTGGCTGGGTGATCAAAGCGCCACGCCTTGGGCTGCAAGGCGTTCTTTCACCCGCTTCTGAATCATGGGGGCTAACACCTGACCCCATTGCGCGCCCACTTCGAATGACTCTTGTGTCAGTGCCGGCATGACCGCGATCATTTTTTTGCCGATGTCGGTCGCGTAGAAGCTGCGCAGCTGCTGGATGTCGGTCGCGGTGAAGTGCTTGTGGTACAGGTGCACCATCAGCTCGTTAAAGCTGCCGTAATTCTCCGTGAACACTTCGCTGGTGGTGTTGATCACGGCTTGCTCCTGCTCGGGGGTGAGGTCGTTGCGGCCCTTGCGCAGGTTTTGTACAAACGACTGCATCATGGCGTTGGACATGGCCTTCATGTTGGTCGCCACATTCATGGTGGCCATCAATTGCTCGATGTCGGCGCGTTTGGCGGGTTCGAGCGGTGCAAGCTCGGCGTGCCCTGGCTGGGCGAGCAGCAGGCCCAGGGTCAGCAAGGCGACCCGACACAGTGCGACGAAGCGCATGAAAATCTCCTGAGCAAAAAGGGGCGCCGGCGCACCAGGCGCCGGCGAATAGCCCTATCTTAGGTGCTCAGGAGAGCTGGAGCAGGGCGGGCGGATGCTGAGCCCTGACCGGACTCAGTGAACGGTGGCCGATGCAGCGAATTCCCGAGCTTCGGCCATATGGGCGAGGAGCCATTCGCGGTCCAGCTGCAGGGCCACTAGCAGCTCCTGGGGTACTTCCGAGATGTCTTTCGAGGTATCAACATCGGTTGTGGCCAGCAGCTCGGCCAAGTGCAGCACGCCGCTCAGGCGGCAAAAGGGGCGCATGGCAAGGGGGTCACCCGAAGACTCCAGGGCGTCAATGATGCTTTGCGGAAATTTCCAGCGGCGGGCCATTTCGGCCGTGATCTGGCCTTCGGTGAACCCGAGCAGCGAAGCTTCTCGTTCCCAGCGGCCGCCGGGGTAGTGGGGCTTTTGCTCGATGGCGGCCAGCGCTTCGGGTTGGTTTTGCACGATCATCAGTTCGCCCAGGCGAACCATGAAGCCGCTCAACCAGGCTTGCTGGCTGTCTGCCCCCATGCGGCTGGCCAGCCATTGGGCGTAGGCCGCGCAAGCCTGGCTCTCGCGCCAGAAGGTGTCGCGGTTCAGACCGGGAGCCACGGGGAAGGCGTCGCTCAGACAGGCCGAGAGCGCCAGTGTGCGCACCTGGGCCATGCCCACCACGGCCATGGCATCTTCCAGGTTGCTCACTTCACGCGAGACCCCGAAGCGCGCGCTGTTGGCCAGGCGCAGCAGCTTGACCGTCAGCGCCGGGTCTTTGGCAATGGTCTCTTTGAGCTTGCCCATGGGAATCTCGTCGTCGTTCAAGCTGCGGATCAGCTCGTGAGCAACTTCGGGCATGGTGGGCAAGGTCAGGTCTTTGACAAAGGCGGCCACGTTGGACATTGAACATCTCCGGGAAAAATGGGGCAGGAAGGGGTTGGGCCCATTGTTCCGGGAATGGCGGTTTTTGAGGGATGGAATTCCACGGGAATTACCCGCCAATACGGCCCATTGGAAGGCGCCTTGAACCAGACGTTGAGCTGGGTGGGCCGGTTCAAAGACCCAGCCAGAGCAGCAGTTTGGCCAGCCGCTGTTCGCTGCCGGTATCAAAGGCTTGCAGCTCTATGGTGTCTAGCACCTTTTGCCCGGCCGGCGAATCGGGCAGCTTGCGCAGGCTTTGCTGGATGGCAGCGACCTCTGCCGTGGACAGTGCGTTGCTGGCGATCAAGGGAAAGTAGGGTTGAGGCTCGCTCTTGTGCAGCACACGGTGGCCCTTGGCTTCCCAGCTTTTGGCCACACCGGAATACGACGCCACGCCGCCGACATCGGCAAAACTGTTTTCAAGGAAAAAGGCCACAGCCCCTTGTTCCTTGACCCGCTTCACATCTTCCTGTTCGAGGTCGATGCCCTGGCGCTTCAGCTCGGCCGTACAAAGCTTGGTCATGTAGGCGGCCGGGTTGGGCATCACCATCCGTTTGCCCTTGATCTGGGACAGGCTGGTGAGCGTTGAGCGCTTGGGAACAATGATGAAACACTGCCCGTCGGGCTTGCCCGAGGCGACATACTGATAGCCATGGTCCCGGATGGCGCGTGCCGGGTAGTCGCTGGGGCGGGCCATCGCCAGGTCAAACCGCTTTTGCGTGAGCCCGTCTTCGAGCGCCGAGAACTCCCGGATGAAGATGACCGCCACGTTTTTGTTGATGCTGCGGCCGATGACGTCAGCCAGCCCTTGGTATTTGGAAATCACCCGGGCGTGGTCGGTGCCGCCCGATGAGCCTTCGCTGATCGCCAAAATCAGATCGCGGGCCGAGGCTGACGGCGCCAAAGCGCTCAGCACCAAGGCCAATGAAATCGCCAGCGGCGTGAAAAACTGTCTCATGCTTATATGGTTACGGGTTGTTTTGAGTTCATTCTTGGTGATCTTTGTGTCAGCGGCAAGTCCCCTCGGCGTGTGCCGTGGTGCGAACTGGCTGTGCGGCACGGGGGGGGCGATGAAAGGTGTGTTTCGCTGGCCGGTCCGCCCTGTGTGACGCGGCTGGGCCTGGAGTTGGTCTAACATCGTCAGACACACCACCCTTTCTATACGGACCCGCCATGCCGATTGCCTTTGCCGACCGCCTCAACAATGTCGAAACCTCAGCCATCCGTGAGCTGTTCAAGCTGCTGGGCAAACCCGGCATCATCAGCTTCGCGGGCGGCTTTCCCGACAGCGCCTTGTTCGACGTAGACGGCATCCGGATCGCCGCCAACGCGGCGCTGACCCATGAGCCCGGTGCGGCGCTGCAGTACGGCGCGACCGAAGGCTACCAGCCCTTGCGCGAAGAGATCGCCCGCTTCATGGGCAACAAGGGTTGCACCGATTTGGCGCCCGAACAGCTCATCGTGACCACCGGCAGCCAGCAGGCGCTGGACTTGCTGGGCAAAACCCTGATTTCTCCCGGCGACAAGGTGATCGTCGAAGGCCCCACCTTTCTTGCCACCATCCAGTGTTTCAAGCTCTATGGTGCCGAGCTGATCAGCGCGCCCGTTGATGGCGACGGTGTGCAGACCGATGCCTTGGAGCGCCTGATCGAAGAGCACCACCCCAAGTTCGTTTACCTGATCCCCACCTTTGGCAACCCCAGTGGTGCCTTGCTGCCGGAAGAGCGTCGCCGCAAAGTGTTGGCCATGGCCGTGAAGCACCAGACGCTGATCGTGGAAGACGATCCCTATGGCGATTTGTACTTTGACGCGCCTCCTCCCCCCAGCCTGTTGGCGCTGAGCGCATCGGTGCCTGGTAGCCGTGAGTTGCTGGTGCATTGCGGTTCACTCAGCAAGGTGCTCAGCCCAGGCCTGCGCGTGGGCTGGATGGTAGGGCCGGCCGAACTCCTGAGCAAAGCGACCATGTGCAAACAGTTCAGCGATGCCCACACCAGCACCTTCGCCCAAGCCACGGCGGCCCACTATCTGAAGTCGGGCCGCATGCAGGGCACGCTGGAGCGGGTGCGCAAGGTTTACGCCGAGCGCGCCCGTGCCATGGGCGAGGCCCTGCGACGAGAGCTGGGCGCAGCCGTTGAATTCGTGCAGCCTGCGGGGGGTCTATTTATCTGGGCCCGACTGACAGGCCAGACTGGCTTGCTCACCGATGGCGCTGAACTGGCCAAACGCGCGATTGAAAACAACGTGGCGTTTGTGCCGGGCGCACCGTTTTACGCCAGCAACCCGGATCTCTCAACCCTGCGTCTGAGCTTTGCGACCGTGGGGCTGGACAAAATCGAAGAGGGTATCCAGCGCCTGGGCGCTTCGCTGCAGCAGGCCTGATTTCAGGCTGTAGCGCCTGAAAACGAAGCGCCTTCAGCGCACTGAATGCGTTGTTCGGCCTTGCCGGGCTGCTGCCGTGTCAGCGGCCTCTCGCCATGCTCCCGCTTTGAATGCCAGTGGGGTTGAAACGGGGCAGGGCAGCGGCCCCTGTCATGCGATGTCAAACGTGTGGCAGCCGAACCGGCCCTGGCGCCGGTCTTCGAAGTAGCGCTCCAGCGTTTCGCGCACGGTTCGAAAGGCGATTTCGTCCCAAGGGATCTGATCTTCGGTGAAAAGCCGGGCTTCCACGGTTTCGAACCCGGGGTCAAACACCGGGCTGAGGAGTCGGGCGCGGTAATACAGGTGTACCTGCCCCACGCGGGGCACGCTCATGAGTGTGAACAGCTCGCCCATTTCGATCTGGGCACCGGCTTCTTCAATCGTTTCGCGCAAGGCGCCTTCGGCGGTGGTTTCCGCCAGCTCCATGAACCCGGCGGGCAAGGTCCACTTGCCTTTGCGGGGTTCGATGTTGCGCAGACACAGCAGCACCTGGTCGCCTGTCTCGCCCCAGACCGGCACCGTTCCCACCACGTTGAGCGGGTTTTCGTAATGGACCGTGTGGCAGCTGGTGCAGATGGCGCGGGGCTTGGTGTCGCCGTCATCGGGCAGGCGGTAGATCACGGCTTGGCCGCATTCGCGGCAGAATTTGATGGGGCTGCGTTGCATGGACAAAGTGTAAGGGGGTGGTCGTGTGACGGCGAAAAAAAGGGCTTCCGGAGAAGCCCTTTGATTTCTGGCAGATGCTCAGGATCCCAATCAGCCCTTGACCATCTTGCCGTGTTTTGCGATCAGGCTGCGGGCCGTGTCCAGCAACTGTTTGCCGTTGAAGCCGCGCTTGTCCATGTCTTGCATCCATTCCACTTCCACCAGGCGCGCCTTGCGCTTGAATTCCTGGGCTTCTGCGGCGGGCACGGTGTAGATGGTATTGCCCAGTTTGACGGCCGATTCACGCCCGGCAGCATCGCCCTGCTGCTGGATCCGGCCCAGCCAGCCCGATGTCTCCAGACCGGAGTTTTTATCGATCACCGCCTTGAGGTCGGGCGGGAGAGACTCGTATTTGGCTTTGTTCATGGCCATCACAAAGGTGGTGGTGTAGAGGGCGCCGCCCGCAGGGTCGAACTCGCTGTGGAATTTGGCCAACTCTTGCACCTTGACCGCGGGGACCACTTCCCAGGGGATCACGCAGCCGTCGATCACACCCTTGGAGAGCGAGTCGGTGATGGCTGGCAGGGGCATGCCGACGGGGGTTGCGCCCAGCAGGCCCAGCATCTTGGTGACCTGGCGTGTTGGGCCGCGCACCTTGGAGCCGACCAGATCGGCAGCGGTCTTGACCAGCTTGTCGCGCATGTGGATGACGCCAGGGCCATGCACTTGCAGGGCGATGGGGTGCACGTCGCGGAACTCGTCCTTGGCCACGGTCTGCACATATTCCCAATACGCACGCGAGGTGGCTTCGGCGTTGTTCATCATGAACGGCAGCTCGAAGGCTTCGATGCGGGGGAAGCGGCCAGGGGTGTTGCCAGGCAAGGTCCAGACCACATCAACCACGCCGTCTTTGGCCTGGTCGAACAGTTGCACAGGCGAGCCGCCCAGCTGCATGGCAGGGTAGGCTTCGAACTTGATGCGGCCGCCTGAATCCTTGGTGACCTTGTCCATCCAGGCCTTGTGCATGTTGATCCACACATTCGACTGCGGGGACATGAAGGTGTGGAACTTGAGCGTGACGCTTTGCTGGGCAAAGCCCACCAGGGCCGGGGCACCCAGAGCGATGGCTGCACTGGATTTGATCAGGGTTCTGCGTTGGATCATCTGGGGTCGTCTCCTGGAAGGAAAGGGAAAGGGCGTTCCGAGCGGCTGCTGCTGGGGGCAGATTCCGCAGGGCACTGTGCACAAGGTAATCGCCGCGCGCCGCTTTGTTGAGAGGTCAAACCCTCAAGCGGAACAGCGCGATGGCGTAAAAATTTCGAAGGGTGAAATCAATTTACCTAAGTGAAATTATAGAGACCGATCACTTCGGGTAAACCCCCAATGGGTCCGGCTTGAGCGTCCATTGCTCGGTGGGCGCTTCAGACCACCTTGAGTTCAATGCCACAGAGGCCATCAACGCCGGCGCTGAGGGTATCGCCGCGAACCACCGCAGCCACGCCAGCCGGCGTGCCTGTGTAGATCAGATCTCCCGGCTGCAGCTCCCAGGCCTGAGAGAGGTGCTGGACGATTTCACCAATGTTCCAGATGAGCTGCGACACGTTGCTGCGCTGGCGGTCTTCGCCGTTCACTTGCAGCCACAGAGCGGCTTGCTCAATGTCGCCGGCTTGTGCCGCGGGTGTGATGGCACCGATGGGGGCCGAGTGGTCAAACCCTTTGCCGATGGACCAGGGGCGGCCCTGCTTTTTCATCTCGCCCTGCAGGTCGCGTCGCGTCATGTCCAGGCCCACGGCGTAGCCAAAGATGTGTTGTGCGGCGTCTTCGGCGCGGATGTTGCGCCCGCCCTGGCCGATGGCGACCACCAGTTCAATTTCATGGTGGAAGTTGGCAGTGAGGCTGGGGTAGGGCAGCGGCGCAGTCAGACCTTCATCGGCGACCACGACGGCATCAGCCGGTTTGAGGAAAAAGAACGGCGGCTCGCGGCCGGTGAAACCCATCTCCTTGGCGTGCTCTTCGTAGTTGCGACCCACGCAGTAAATGCGGTGGACCGGGAATCGCTCGCTGCGGCCCGAGACGGGCACGGAGACAGTGGGCGATGGTGAGAATGTGTAGTTCATGGATTTCCGTTCAAATGACTCGGACCCTTTTGGTGGCCGTTCGAGTCTTTATAGAAGAATACTCTCAGTCCACCTCGGCCCATACCGACCACCACAATTTGGACTGAAATAAACACTTGTCACTTCGACTGAAGTTCTAGTAAAAAAATGGGATTATATCTAGCAGCAAAAAACTTATAGAGGTGCATGCCAAAATTAAATAGGCTGCTAAACCCCATGGGTTAATTGAATGACTTGGTCTATTTGCCAAAATCAAAGGAGTTATGAGGAAAAGTAGCGGCAGAAGATATCGCCCTTGCACTCCCTGGATCGAATTGCTCGATGGGGGAGTCCAAAATAAAAACATTGACATAAAAATCCCAATGAAAGACGCTATCACCGCCAAAATCCCAAAAACAAGTAGTGAAAGGCTCCATTTGTTGGAAAATCTGAGATTGAGAAGCCCGAAGAATACCCAAACTATCAGAGTGATTGCCGCAGTCCACATCGCAGGTGGAGATATGGGCGTTGTTAACCATCCGGCATTGCCGATTCCTTGCTGAAGAAGGCCTAGCCAGTCATTGGATATGGTGTGAATAAGTAGATCAAAAACCTCAAGTGGTCGATCAAGCAGGCGGGACATTTGAAGTTGTTGGGCTTCAATACTGCCTTCGAAGTATGATTTAGAAGTTTGGTAGTAGTATTGGAGCGATCCAGCAATTGAGGCCGCCCCAATCGATGGGGCCAGATAAGAGAAACTCCTAAAATTTTTCCACTTTAATAGTGGCACCAATATGATTGCGAAAAATGGAAGATAGACAATTTTTGAGTTCCATAGGATGAAGATCGCTATGGCCAGTTTCCAACGAGAGAAATTCTTGTCCTCAATCATACTGGCAGCGGTGATGCCGAATAACATCGCTGCTCCGATCGATAGATAGTCGGCGCTTATAGCAGATCCTTGGTTGATGACCATTGGTATCATCAGGAGCGGGGCGCAGGCGACGAATAAGTGCTGGTTTGTTTTTCTGGCCAACCAAATTATTGCCACAAACGACAAAACGAATGACAATCGTATTGCGTAGAAAATGTACTGATAGGGCAGTGATGTCTTTTGTAGAAGTTTGCAGGTTATATGCGGTAAGGCATATGGAACAATGGTATTTGGTACTGCATTGGGGTAGAATCTCCAATGTTCTGACTCATAGATGGGCTTGGATACAAAATCCCGCCAAGAGTAAGTGTCAGTTCGCCTTAGTATTTCACCACTTTTTGCAAGCTCTGCCAGCTCATTCATGCTCCAATTGTATGAGTGCCCAAAGCCACCTCTTATTGGATGAACTTCTACAATTACATTTGCGCAAGTTTTTATATAGTGAGCGCTTTCATCTGCGTTCTGAAACGGTGGAATGACTAAGGTCCAAAAAATCAAAAAACCACTGAAAAGCCAGAGTGCGAGTGCTGCAGCAATCTTGTGGCTTAGCTTGCTTTCTTCAAGGCGCTTTATTGTGGCTGATGTCATGTCGAAGTAAGTTGTTTCTATTGAATTTCGACAAAACTAGGTCGCAGCTATAGAAGTTTATTAGGTTTTAATCGGGGCTTTGAGGTGAAATTGGGTTCTAATTGATGTTTGTGTTAAAAAAGAAAATTACTCTTTCGCTCGCAAGGCTGCCATTTTCTGTAAAAAATATTCGCTGACTGATCGTGGTATCCGGGTAAAATTCAATACTAGTAGAATTGAAGCTTTTTTAGTTTGACTCAGTGAGGGTTGGTATGAGTCAGAATGCTGAAAAGGCGAAAACTACCAATCTAGAGGAGTCGAGTTTGCAGTGAAAAAGTTGCTGCCTGAAATATGTCTAGTTATCCTGGGTGCCATAGCCGATGGCGTAGATCACTACGCTCGCGATGAAAATGCTTTTTTCCACGTGCACGATGCAAAGGGATGGATATATTTTTAGCAAGAGAAGGCTAGGCCGTGTTATGCAAACCCGGTTCGATCGACTATCAGTTGAAGCTCATTGTGTGCCAAATAGTCGCCAGCCCTTTCGTGGTTGATTGGGAAGTAGCGTCTATATGTCAGACTCCATTCAGGTAGCTGATTCAATGCCTCTTTGATCATCCCGAGATCGACAAAAGTGCGGTGTGTGGGATCGATTTTGAACCCCGATTTTCCGGGCAAGATGATCACAACTCTTTCGATGTCAGGCTGGGTGCTTTCAATTAAATCGCCCATGATTTTCATAGGATCATCGAAATGCTCTAGAAGGTGACTCAAATACAGAGTGCGGGCCCCATGCCGCCAAGGTATATCGGTTAGCGAAAATCCATCCTTGAAGCCGTCATACCAGTGAACATTGAGTCCTTGTTGCTGACAGTAGGTCACAGTGTTTTGGTTGTATTCAACGCCCACTGAACCTTCAGGTAGCAATTTAAGTAGTTCCCCTGCGCCGCAACCAAAATCCAGGGCCGGTCCCTTGGTGAGTTTGACAGCGGCGTTGAGGTACAGACGACGAACTGCTTGGCGCCAGCGGCTTCGTTGTACTTGATACTCGGTGTAGCTCAGGCCATAGGTGGCATGGCTACTTGATTGCAATTTTTTTGAATCCATTATGCGTCTTTGTAAAGGTTGACCAACAGCACGCCAATAGTAATTAGGAACAACCCTATCCATTGTTGGAGGTTGGGCCTCTCTTGGTAAAAATACCAGCTTGCAGCCGCCATCACAAGATAGAAAAACGAACCAGAAATCGCGAATGCGACCGTGAGTTTTTCTTGTGAAATAACAAACCACCAGACCACATATCCGATACCTTGCAAAGCCAAAGCTGTTATGACAATAGGTGATGTGGCAGCCGCCCAAACGAATGCAATCGGACCATCAGCATGCAGAACTCCAACGACACCGCCGATCCCGCGTTTGAGGATAAGCTGGCTGCCGATAGTGACCAGTGTCACAATGAGAACAAGTATTATGGTAAGCATGGTATTGAATTTCAGTTTCCGTTGCTTCGGTACGCAATAGCATAGGTAGCCGCGATGGTATGAGCAATGGGCTTTGGCCACATTCTCAAGAGTATGGCCAAGTCCTCCTCAATTCGGTATCCCTTTGCAATTCCATCAGAGGTTTCACTGTCCTCATGGATGCGATGATGCATCAACACACCACGGACCCACACAAATTCGCCTGGCTCCTGTGCCTTTCGCAACCAGGCCGCCCAATCCATGTTCAGCTTGAACCCGAGTTCAAAATGGGGTGTTGCCAGCTGGCTTCGGAGTGTTACTGAGGGGCAAGGAATCGGACTTCCGAAGCGCAGTACGTTGGTTTTGGACCAGCGATCTCCAATGACGCTACGGCCCAAAAATCCCAGCTGCAGCAGTGCTTTTTTGATTTGCAGGAGCCGCGTCCGGCTTCGCACCCGATCTTCAACGATTTCAGCATAATCTGTAAAAACCAAAGATGGGTTCTTTGCCTGTGATATCGCATCCAATACAGATGAGGTGAATGTGGGCAGATAGATATCGTCTTGATGGGCAATGGTGACCCACTCAGAATTAATCTGCTCGAGACCTGCATTCCAGTCATGTGCGATACCCTTGTTTGGGGTGTGAATATACAGTTCTGCCTGGTATTCCTCTGCCAGTTTCTCTATGCCTTTGAAGGGGGTTGATGTGGAAATAACGATGCTGCTACTGTGCCGTTGATTGCTCAAGGACTGGAGGCATGCACTCAAATAGGGAGATTTCTTGTAGGCTGGAACCAAAAAACAGTGATTCTTGAAATCGCGGTTCTTCATGCCTCCACCTTGGGTGGTCAAGATTGTGCTGTCCTGGATGGAAGGCATGTTGTATTGTGTCTAAGAAATCAGTATAGGCGTTAAATGTCTTTGTCGCTGATCGAAACTCTCATTCGTCAGAGAATTTGAGCTGAAAGTTTTCTTTCGTTGTATGGTTTTTCTCGATCGGATGCAAAATAGAATGATTTTCTGAAGCTTGATACGGGTGATAACAAATCTACTAAGAATGCAGTTGCAGTGACAGCTGCTAGGCAAGTGTAGACAGTGTAATATCGGGGTTGAAAGAAGAATGGAAAATCAATTATTTGGCAGTAGACTGATAATGCAATGGGTAAAGCGGCAAAAGCCAACATGTTGCCAATGAAAATGTTCATGGATGCGGGCCATGGTACATTTTTGAGCTTTGAAATAATGAAGGCAGGTACTGCGAGTAGCAAGGATGCAATGAAGAATATGTGGAAATGCGGGAATAACCATGGGATGTCGTAATCGACCAATGCTCGCCATCCATATGAGGCTGTGCTGCGCTCAAAACTACTCCATATAATGTTTATCCATTGAGAGAAGTCCACTGATGGCGTATGTAGGATAATGTAATCTCTCATGAGGCCGTCGCTTTGATTCGTGCCTCGGATACGATTGCTGATCATTGTACTTAGGACGTAGATCATCCCCGTGGATAGGCCGTACATCGTCAACCGAATTGCTTTCTTCTTTGTGTTGAGCGCGCTACTCAGGAGTTCACTTGTTCCAATGATGATGATGATCAGCAAGGCTGTTGGCTTAATGCTCAGGCAAAATGCTGATGCAATTCCGGCCCAGAATGCAAATCTAAAAGACGATTGAATACTCTTCAGCTTTTTTAGGTAGAGGATCAAGGTGGCCGTGCATGCTGCCAGCACAAAGATTTCTTGGTTGAAAGTAATTGATCCAAATACAAATTGCGGATTTTGACCTGTGGCAAATATGATCAGGGCGATTATGGGTTGGGGGATTCGCATTTCACAGGCGAGCACCCATAAAAGGATGAGTGAAATGAATCCCCAGGCCATTCCGCTTAATTTGGCCAAATGAAAATCATTGTCAGTGGGTATTATTGCATCAAGAGGTGCGCTGATGATTGCCGTGGCAAGATAAAATGTCGGAGCATAATTTGTTGCGGTATTTTCTATATTAGGTTTGGGATTATCGCAATCTCCCTTGGCAGATCCGGATTTTCCAATTAGGCAATAAGACTTGATATTTTCGGGTTTTATTTTCCCGTATACTTCGGGGATTTTGTGATCCCTGTAGATTGTTTGCCAGTAATCAAAATGCTGAAGTTCATCAAATGGAGATTGAAACTCTTTGTCGAAGTGAGAGGTGATATTCACAACGCCATATACCAAACTTGATAAGATCAGCGCCAAACCAAATAGTTTGTATGCAAGTGAGATTGCTTGCTTTAGATGAGTTGTCATCACTTTGGATTATTCTGCACTGTGATTTTTTTGTCCTGCTTGTTTTGTAGTCGTGGCCACACAGATGATTGCTGTTTGTTTTGTATGTCGAAGCTTAAAAATGATAGCAAAAACTGAATTCCTACCAGCACGGACATGCCTGCAAGCATCACGGTTCCTGGGCTACTGGGTATGGCGTTGTTCATGGACGATACCCAATGTGCTGCGCCAAATATGCCGCCAAAAAACAGCAGTGCGATGCCTGCCACCAACTCAACGGATGCCACTGAAAAATCTCTTAGGAAGTAGTTGTAAAAGATTCTCTTTAAAAAGTTTTTTGAGTGCTTTGAGATGAATTCACCAACAATCTGACTTACTTTTAAGTTGGATGTTTCGCCTTCGTAGCGCGAATCCATTGGAATATCCAGAACCTTGGCTTGGAGAAGGTTCAGCCGAAAAAGCATGTCGCTTTCGAAAAAATACCGATTGCTTATTTTTTCCATGGGCAGCTGCTCAACCAGTCTGGCGTGTATCGCAGTATAGCCATTGGTGGGATCAAAAATGTCCCAGTAACCAGAGGAGAATTTTGATAAAAATGACAATGCAGCATTGCCAAATATCCTCAGTTTTGGCATTCTTCCTATTTGCTCAAGATTAAAAAATCTATTGCCTTTGGTGTAGTCTGCTTGCTTTTCTATAATGGGTTGAATAAATAGGGGAATCAGTTTGGGTTGCATTTGCCCGTCACCGTCGATTTTTATGATGATTTCCATTTCATCGAGAAGAGCAGCAAAATAGCCTGTCTTCACAGCACCGCCAACGCCTAGGTTGACGGCGTTGTACAGAACCTTGACCCGTTGATCGGTGCAATTTTGATGGACCCAGTTCCCCGACTCTTCGGGGCAGGCATCATCGATCACGTAGATTTTTTCTACTTCTGGACCGATCTGGTGAATAACGTCAAGTACATGCGTTTTGACTTTGTAGCTTGGGATGACGACGGCAATTCGCATGGCTTTAAGGTTTGTCAGTTGATGTTGTGTCATGCGGCGAGGAGTTATCAAAATTCACCAAGCAAGTTCAAGTTCTACGGGTGAAATGCCGATTGATCAATTTCTGTCGGTAGTTTGCCCCGTCCTTCGATGGTTGTGCCCTATGGGGCGATCATGGCGCGAGTGACAGGGGCGCCAGCACCGACGGATTATCTCATTGGGTGCTTGATCGCTGATCATGGGAGACGTCCGGCGGATTTGTCGATGATTTCGAACAGAAGCCGGGGTGCTGAAGGAAGGTCTGCAAGATTCCTACGCCCAGCGCCTGACGTGAGACCGTGATGGAATGAACCAAATGAGCCTAGGTGGGAGCGGGTTCTCGAGCGCAAGCACAAGCGCGAGTTCCTTGAGGTGATGAACCTGGTGCGTTGATTGCGCCGCACGCAACGGTACGTAGCACCAAGAGTGGGCTTCCACCGTCTCCCCGTTGCTGCACATTCACTTCTTGCCGCAGTGGTTCAACCTCTCGGCCTCGACCCTGGACGTGGCGCGGATCGATCCGCCCATGTTCTGTGAGTTTGCCGAGTTGGACGTGGGAGGAGACCTGCTGCCCGATGAGCGCACCCTGTTGCTCCTTCGCCTCCGGCTCGAAACTCACAACCTGGGTTTGCAAAAACGGGCCAAAGTCTACGCCACGCCGATTGCGGCCCCCAGCCTCACCGGAAATTGATCGGGCGCAACGCGGCCCGGAGATGCACCAAAGCAAGAGGGGCAAATAGTGCCACCACAGGATGAACCTGCACATCGGCACTGACGCCGATTCGGACCTGGTGCACAGCGTGTCCACCACGGCTGCCAACGCGCACGACATCTCGCAGGCTCGCGCACTGTTGCATGGCGAGGACCCCGGCGTCTTTGCTGACTCGTGCTTCGGGGTGTTGGGCAAGAGTTCGCCGATCGGGCTGTCCTTGAGCAACTGGATAAGGCCAAGACCGGTATTCGTGCCGCGGTTGAGCACCCGTTTCGGGCACTCAAGCGACAGTTTGGCTTTGTGTGGGGCAAATACCATGAGGGCAAGAACACGGCCAACCTGTTGACACTGTTTGCCCTGGGCAATTTGTGGATGGCGTGCAAACCGCTTTTGTGCATGGCACAGGGGTGAGTGCACCCGCAAACGATCAAGGGGCCGGGAATGGGGTCAGGTTCGACCCTCCGCATATGCGCGAAGCGCTGGAATTCCCATCATCTGAAAAACTACGCACCAATACGTGTTTCGACTGGTGTGGTTCAGACCATTCCTGGATTTGGACAGTCTGATCGGTTGTTGATATTCGTTACTGTAAGTACGTCTTCGCGCGATCAGTATTGTCTCGCGGGAAGACGCACCACCAGGCCGTCCATCTCGGGCGTGAGCATCAGTTGGCAACTCAGGCGACTGCCGCTGTCCACCGGTGCGGCGGCGAAATCGAGCATGTCGCGCTCGTCTTGCACGGCCGCCGGGAAGCGCGCGGCTGTTTCGGCGTCCAGCATCACATGGCAGGTGGCGCAGGTGAGGGTGCCGCCGCAGTCGGCTTCGATGCCGCGAACGCCTGCGTCGACTGCGGCTTTCATCAGGCTGTGCCCGGGGTTGGTCTGGATGTCTTGGGCCGACTCGTCGGCGGCGATGAAGCGGATATGGATCATGTGGGAGAAAGAGCGGCAGAAGAAGTTCTTGAAGGATAAGGCCACTGGGCGCCGCTTCAGGTGCGGGCGAAATACTCACAGCGTTCGAAGGCCTGGGGATCGCTGGCTTCGGCGTGGCGGTGAACTTCGCTGCGCTTGATCTGGCAGAAATAGCGCACAAAGTCGGGGCCAAGGCTGGCAGTGAGGGCCGCGTCGGATTGCAGGGCGTCGAGGGCTTCGCTCAGGGTGGTTGGAATGCGCTCCAGACCCTCGGCGTATGGCGAGTCGCAGGCCGGCGGCGCCTGCAGACCCCGTCGCATACCGTCCAGGCCGGCATGAATCTGGGATGCGATGTAGAGGTAGGGATTGGCGGCGGGTTCCCCGATGCGGTTTTCGATGCGCGTGGCCGGGTCGCCTGCGCCGCCCACCACACGCAGCATTGCGCCCCGGTTGTCCTGCCCCCAGATGACCGACTGCGGCGCCAGTGCGTTGGGCTGGAAGCGGCCAAACCCGTTGATGGTGGGGGTGCACAAGGCGGTGATGCCTCGGGCATGGTCCAGGAGCCCGGCAAGCCATTGTGTGCCGATTTCCGAGAGGGTGTGGCAGGCCATGTCTGGGTGGCTGCCGGGCTCGGGGCTGGCCCGTACAAAGGCATTGCGCCCGGTTTTCTGCTCGACCAGCGATTGGTGAAGGTGCCAGCCGCTGGACATGATGTTGGGAAATGGCGGGCGGCACATGAAGCTGGCGTGATACCCGGCGCGGCGCAGCGCCTGGCGAACGCCATTGCGAAACAACACCATGTGGTCGGCCGCTGTGAGCGCGTCGGTGGCGTCAAAGACGGCCTCCACCTGGCTGGGGCCGAGCTCGATCTCCAGCGATTGCAGGGGCAGCCCAAGCGCCTTTGCGGTGCGGCGCACGATGGCCAGCGGCTCGTGAGCCAGGTCCATCAGGGCCTCGGCGTGCAGGTTGTAGCCGGGGTGGATCATCTCGACCGTTGGCGGTTCGCCCGGCCAGGCTGCGCGTTTGGGGTCGAGTTGAGGGGTGGTGTCGGTGATGCGGTAGATGTGAAATTCAACTTCCAATCCGGTCTTGAGGCCGTGACCGGAGGCCGCCAGGCGGTCCAGCGCGTTTTGCAGCACACGCCGGCTGTCCAGCGCGACAGGTGTGCCGTCTTGGAACCATGGCTGGCAGCGCATCCAGCCCGTGCCTTGAGCCCAGGGCAAAACCGTGAAGCTTTCGGGATCGGGCAGCAGCATGAGGTTGGCGGCGCCGGCAAAGCCGGGCAGGTCTGCCGTGGCGCCTGCTTCAAACACCTTCCAGGCCGTTTTGTCGCCGGTGTCCTTGAGCATCAAGGTGCCGACCATGCCCACGCCCTCGCGCAGGGCGTGGATGGCGGCGTGGGGCTCCAGCGTTTTGCCGCGCAGCTGGCCGTGCACGTCGCACCAGCCCAGGCGCACCGAATCGACGTTGCTCGCTTCGATCGCGGCGCAGGCGCGCAGGCAGGCGGCTTCGCGCGCACCGTCTTGCACGCCGCATTGAGCGGCGAAGGCAGGAGGAGTGGGGATCATGGGGTGCGCGTTTCGGCGGTGGGTTCGGCCTTTGCCTTGTCCCAGGGGGCGCCCGCGCGCTTCGCGACCACAGCGTTGTGCCACCAGGCCTCCCAGGCATCGGCCGGCGCGATGCCGTCCACCGTGTCGGGGCCTCTGATGGCGGCATGCTGCGCCGGGTCGGCGATGCCGGGCGCAACGCCACCGTCAGCCACGCTGGCAATGGCGGTTTGCAGCATGCGGCGGTTGGCCATGATCACTTTGTCGGTGGTGCCCAGGTGCTCGCGGGTGCGGTCCTGGATGGGACCCATGCTCTCGCAGGCCCATTGATCGTGCACGTTGATGTCGTCTTCGCCCATACCGAGGAAGGTGCTGTTTTGCTGCTCTTCGGCATTGAACCCCCAGTGGTTGTGGCGGCCCGACTTGGGCAGGTAGTCGGGCAGGGTCACGGCTTCCAGGCGCTGCTTGCGCATGGTGTCTTTGTCCACTGGGCCGTCGAAGCTGGTGAAGAAGGCATACCAGTGGTTGTGGGTGTCGTCCACCGGCACATGCATCTGGGTGATGGTCATGGTTTCTGAGAGCGGAATGACGAAGGTCTGAGGGAACACCGCATTGGTCACGCGCACATGGGCCAGCGCTTCGTTCATCTTGCGCAGGGCGGTGAGCTGGAAGCCGTAGGGCTGGGCGGTGAACGAGATTTCGGGCTGGCTGAATTCGCGCATGACCTTGGTCATGGGCCAGCGCTCGCCGCCCACCTCACCGGCGCTCGCGCCCCGGAACTGCTTGCCATAGCTGTCGTCGAGCGAGGCGTCGTTGAAGAAGCGGTGCAAGTACGAGGCATGGGCGGGGTCGATGCCCACCTCGAAAGACTGCAGCCAGTTGCAGTGCCACAGTCCCTTGAAGGCAAAGCTGTGGGTACCCGGAGCCTCAAAAGCGTCGAGGGCGGGGAAGGGCGGCGGTGTCTGGCCTTCGGGGCCGAACCAGGCGAACAAGGTGCCGGCTTTTTCCACCAGTGGGTAGCTGCGTTGTCGGATGCGCGAGCACAGCGTGCTGCCGGCGGGCTCGGCCGGTGTGTCGGTGCATTGGCCGGTCACATCAAATTTCCAGCCGTGGAAGGGGCAACGCAGACCATCGCCTTCGTTGCGGCCAAAAGCCAGGTCGGCGCCGCGGTGCGGGCAGTCGCGGTCGAGCAGACCAAACACGCCTTGAGCGTTTTTGAACAGCACGAAGTCTTGCCCCAGCACCCGCACCGCTTTGACCGGGCGCACCGCCATGGTCGGGGCCAGCGCGGGGTCGAATTCGTCCAGCAGCGCCACCGGTTGCCAGTACTGGCGCAGCAGTTCTCCGGTTGGGGTACCCGGCCCAACCTGGGTCAGGCGTTCATTCAGTTCGGCTTTCATGGCGCTCCTGTACGGTGTTGAGGTGATGGGGGGAGGGCAGTGGCGGGATATCCAAACGGTATCCCATTTTTATAAATCAGTGTACAGTTTCAAATATGAACCTGCAAGACACCGTGTTGATGCAATTGCGCGACCTGATCCTCAGCGGTGCCTTTCCGCCAGGGCAGCGCCTGGCAGAGCAGCAACTCGCCGAGCGGCTGGGTGCCTCGCGCACGCCGGTTCGCGCTGCGCTGGTCACGCTGGAGCAAGAAGGCCTGGTCGAAGCCAATGAAACCGGCAAGTACCTGGTGCGCCAATTCACCGCACAAGAAGTCACCGATGCGATTGCCGTGCGGGGACATCTGGAAGGCATGGCCGCGCGCCTGGTGGCCGAACATGGGGTCTCACGCCAACTGCAGGGCGATCTGCAGGGCTGTCTTGACGAAGGCGATCGTTTGCTGTCAAGCAACCCACTCACGATCGAGGGTTACGCGGCCTACGCGGCCATGAACGACCGCTTCCATGCCTTGCTGCTGGAGGGCTGTGGCAATCGGGCCTTGCAACGCGCGGTGGCGCTCAACGACAAACTGCCCTTCGCCCCGGCCTCGGCCATGTTGCCCATGCAAGGCACGCTGGCGCGGGACCGCGACTGGATGCTCTACGCGCACCGCCAGCACCACATGCTGTTTGATGCCTTGCGCGCAGGGCAAGGTGCACGCGCCGAAGCGCTGGCCACCGAGCACACCGAGGTCGCCCAGATGAACATGCGCCTGGCACTGGAGCGGCGCTCGGAGTCTGAGCAGGTGTTGCCCGCGATCCGGCTGGTGGTGGGCTGATACCCATTCACCTTCAAGGTGATGACAGCGTTCCTCGGCCCTGTTCTCACTTTGAATGCACATCGGTATGAAAGAACGGCACTCCGCGCCCAGCGGGCGGTGTGTTGCGGTGTATCGTTGAGGTATGCCGAACGAAACTCCCGCCGCTATCGACCCAACAACCCCGCAGGCGCAAGGCCTCTCGCTCAAGCGGGTGGCCATCGACACTTACCATGAGAATGTGGCCTACCTGCACCGCGAGTGCGCCGTGGTCCGGGCCGAGGGCTTTCAGGCGCTCTCCAAGGTGGAGGTGCATGCCAACGGCAGCAGCATCCTGGCCACGGTCAACGTGGTCGACGATGTGTCCATTGTTGGCTGTGGTGAGCTGGGTCTGTCAGAGGACGCCTTTGCGCAGCTGAAGGTGCCCGACGGCCACCCGGCTTCGGTCTCACAGGCCGAGCCGCCCGCGTCCATTCCCGCCCTGTTTCGCAAGATCAACGGTGAGCGCCTGGGCCGGGAAGACTTTGCCGCCATCGTGCGCGACATTGCGCAGCACCGCTATTCCAAGATCGAGCTGACTGCGTTTGTGGTCGCCTGCAACCGCAGCGAGCTGGACCGCGAAGAGGTGTATTTCCTCACCGAGGCCATGGTGGCCAGCGGGCGGCGCCTCGATTGGCAGCAGCCGTTGGTGGTCGACAAGCACTGTATTGGTGGCATTCCGGGCAACCGCACATCGATGCTGGTGGTGCCCATCGTGGCGGCGCACGGCCTGGTGTTTCCCAAGACTTCGTCGCGCGCCATCACGTCGCCGGCCGGCACGGCCGACACCATGGCGGTACTGGCGAATGTGGAGCTGCCGTTTGAGCAGCTCGTCGGCATTGTGCGGCAACACGGCGCTTGCCTGGCCTGGGGCGGCACAGCGAATCTGTCGCCGGCTGACGATGTGCTGATTTCGGTGGAGCGCCCGCTGAACATCGACTCACCCGGGCAAATGGTGGCATCCATTCTGTCCAAAAAAATCGCGGCGGGTTCGACCCACCTGGTGCTCGACATCCCCATTGGCCCCACCGCCAAGGTGCGCTCCATGCCCGAGGCACAGCGTTTGCGGCGCCTGTTCGAATACGTGGCCCTGCGGCTGAATTTGTCGTTGGACGTGGTCATCACCGACGGACGCCAACCCATCGGACGTGGCATCGGCCCGGTGCTGGAAGCGCGCGACGTGATGCAGGTGCTGGAGAACCACCCCGATGCGCCCGACGATCTGCGTCAGAAATCGCTGCGCCTCGCGGGTCGCATCATCGAGTGCAGCCCCGATGTGCGCGGCGGCGACGGTTTCCGGATTGCCCGTGACATTCTTGAATCCGGGCGGGCGCTGGCGCACATGCAGGCCATCGTAGAGGCACAAGGCAGTCGGGGCTTTGACCTGCATCGGCCTGCTGTGGGCGCGCTAACGCTTGATGTGAAAGCCAGCGAATCGGGGGTGGTGATCGGTATCGACAACCTCAGGGTGGCGCGCATCGCCCGCCTGGCTGGCGCGCCCAAGGTGGCCGGTGCGGGCGTCGATGTGTTTGCCAAGCTGGGCGACCATGTGACCGCAGGCGATTTGCTGTACCGCATCTACGCCAGCTACCCAGCTGACTTGGTGTTCGCCCGGCAAGCCAGTGAGCAGGCCAACGGCTACCAGCTTGGAACGGCCAATCAGTTGCCCCAGGTTTTTGTGGAGTTTTGATGCCTGTACCCCAATCCAACCCAGCGGGCTGTTTGCTGTACTGCGCCGAAGACGCCGAACTGGCCGAGCGCGCTGCGCAGGCCGCGGCCTTGGAGCCCCGAGCGATCGAGCGGCACCGGTTTCCTGACGGGGAGTTGCGCCTGCGCCTGCCCGAGCAGCTGCCGGCCCGGGTCGTGATCTGGCGCTCGCTTTACGACCCCAACGAAAAGCTGGTGGAGCTGCTGTTGACCGCTCAGGCGGCGCGCACGCTGGGGGCTCGGCACCTGACCTTGGTGGCGCCCTATCTGGCCTACATGCGCCAGGACATGGCTTTTCAACCCGGTGAGGTGGTGAGCCAGCGCATCGTGGGGCGGTTTCTGGCCGATCTGTTTGACGCGGTGATCACCGTCGACCCCCATTTGCACCGGGTGGCCACCCTGGAAGATGCGATCCCTGTGCCCGATGCTGTGGTGCTGAGCGGTGCTCCTGTGTTGGCCGACCTGGTGCATCAGCACCGTCCCCAGGCCCTGCTGATCGGCCCCGATGAGGAGTCGCTGCAGTGGGTGGCGCAGGCCGCCGCACGCCATGGGTGGGACCATGCGGTGTGCCGCAAAGTCCGCCGGGGTGACCGGGATGTGGTGGTTCAACTCCCCGATCTGTCGGTGCTGGGCCGCACCGTGGTTTTGATGGACGACGTTGCGAGCTCGGGACACACCTTGGCCCAGGCATCACAAGCCCTGCTGGCCGCTGGCGCTGCTTCGGTCGATGTGGCCGTGACCCACGCCCTGTTTGCCGAGGGTGCTCTGGCCCTGGTGAAGACCGCTGGCGTGGGTGAGATCTGGAGCACCGATTGCATTCCCCATGCCAGCAATGCCGTCAGCATGGTGCCTGCACTGGCCCAGGCGCTCAGGGACCAGGCTTCGGTCAAACACCCGGCTTGAACCCGCGCAAAGGTTGGTGGGCCGTGCTGATCAGCACGTTTCAGCGGGTTGAACGGGTTGTTCATGGGGATTGTGCCCAAGCCTGTGCACAACTGCTGGGACAACTCGGAAAAGCCACGGCACGTCTGGGCTGGCGATCGGTGCCTGTTTTTTGAGCAGCGGCTCATTGCCCGCTTTCGAGTCGCCGGTTTATGCTCGCCCCATGAAGCTCTACAACTATTTCCGATCGTCCGCCTCGTTCCGGGTGCGCATCGCGCTGGCCTTGAAGCAGCTGCCGTATGAGTACATCTCGGTGCACCTCGCCAAAGGCGAACACAAACAAGCGGCGTTTGCCGACCTGTCGGCCGATGGGCTGGTGCCCTTGCTGGAGCTGGACGACGGCAACCGGCTGTCCCAGTCCATGGCCATCATCGAATACCTGGACGAACAGTTCCCGGGTGCTGCGCTGTTGCCCGCAGATGCATTGGGGCGAGCCCGCGTCAGAGCGCTCGCGCAGTCCATCGCCTGTGAGATCCATCCGTTGAACAACCTGCGCGTATTGCACTATCTGGTGAAGGAGCTCCAGGTCGAAGAGGATGCAAAGAACACCTGGTACCGCCACTGGGTCCGATCCGGTCTCGAAGCCTTTGAGCGCCAGCTGGCCCAGCCCGGCACCGGCGCCTTTTGCCACTGCGATGCGCCCACCCTGGCCGATTGTTGCCTGGTGCCGCAGATATTCAATGCCCAGCGGTTTCAAACGCCGCTGGAAGGCCTGCCGTTGACCATGGGCGTGTTCGAGCGTTGCATGGCTATGCCCGCCTTCCAGAGTGCTGAGCCCTCGGCTTGCCCGGACAGCGGCGCGTGATGCCCACTGGCCAGCCCCTGGCGCACCAGCTCACTCCCGAGTGGTCTGCACCTGCAGGAGTGCTCGCCACGTTCACCCTGCGCGGCGGCGGTGTGTCGGCACCGCCGTTTGACAGCTTCAACCTCGGGGATCACGTGCGCGACGATCCTGCGGCGGTGGCGCACAACCGACAGCAACTGGGCCACACGTTGGGCGCTCATCCGGTGTTTCTGCAGCAGGTGCATGGGACCGGTGTGGTGACGCTGCAAGCCCAGACGCCTGATGGGGCAGAGGGTGACGCCTGCATCACCACCCAGCCCGGTCTGGCCTGCACCATCATGGTGGCCGATTGCCTGCCGGTGTTGTTCACGCACCGCTCAGGTACCGTCGTGGCGGCGGCCCATGCAGGCTGGCGTGGCCTGGCTGGCGATGCGCAGGGCAGGGGTGTCCTGGAAACCACGTTGGACGCGGTGATCGAAACGGTGTGCCAGCAACAGCCTGGCCTCACTGCGGCTGAGGTTGTCGAAGGCGTCCAGGTCTGGCTGGGGCCTTGTATCGGGCCATCCGCGTTTGAGGTGGGTGCGGAAGTGCGCCAGGCCTTTGTCGAGCGGCAGCCCGAGGCGCGGGCGTGTTTCAGCGAAGCGCTGGAATCAGCCGGTGTAGCCGGCAAGTGGATGGGCGATCTGGCCGGGCTCGCCCGTCAGCGCCTGCAGGCTCGGGGCGTGGTTCAGATCGACGGCAACGACAGCAGCGCTGCCTGGTGTACCGTTGAAAACAACTCACGTTTCTTTTCGCACCGGCGCGACGCCGTCCGGCTCGGCAGCACCGGCCGCATGGCCGCCTGCATCTGGATCGCCTGATGCCGAAATGTCTCCAGCTTCGGCCTGTTGTTGGCGCCGTTCCGCGTCTTCAGCCGCCTCGCGCGCCCTGATGGCTCGCTTGCGACTTGGGGTATTCATCAGGTAGACCACGAGCGAGAGGGGTAGCAATCCATACAGAACAAAGGTCACAATGGCACCCAGGAGGGTGCCGGTGGTGTTGGTCGCTTCGGCGATCGACATCATCAACACCACATACATCCACGCAATCACAACCAGATACACGACAACCTTTGCTACCCGGATACGCTTGTCAGCCTGCTGGAAGCCGTTCGGTCGACACTAGGGCCAAGCCGGAATCTTTCCCCAGTAAGGCGATGATAAGCCGCCGGGAATAACCACAGGAGACACCCATGACATCAGGAAAAGACCCTCAAGCACCCTGGCTGGAAGCCGCACAGCAGTTTCAGCAAAACCTGATCGCCCAATGGACGCAGGCAGCCCAGGCCTTTCCAGGCGCAGCGGCAGCCCCGGGCCCGTCGGCTTCAGCCGACCCGTTTGCCGCCTTCAAGGCCTTCATGCCCCAGGGCACAGCCGCCCAACCGTTCGGGATGCCGGGCGGTGCCGCCGGGTTCCCCGGTTTCTCCAATTTGTTTGACCAGGCCGCCGGGCAGAAAGTCAAGCTGGATCCAGCTCAAATGCTGAAGATTCAGACCACCTACGTCCAGGAAATGGCTGGCCTGTGGAACCAGGGTGCCCACATGGCGCCGGTGGCCGACCGCCGCTTTTCAAACGATGCCTGGGCCAGCAACCCCGTGGCGGCCTTCACCGCGGCAACCTATCTGCTCAACGCCCGCACGCTGATGGCCATGGCCGACGCGGTCGAAGGCGATGCCAAAACCAAAACGCGTGTGCGCTTCGCCGTCCAGCAGTGGATCGATGCCAGCGCGCCCAGCAACTTCCTGGCCTTCAACGCCGAGGCGCAGAAAAAGGCCATCGATACCCAGGGCGAAAGCATCGCCAAGGGGGTGGCCAACCTGCTGCACGATCTCAAACAGGGCCATGTGTCCATGACCGATGAGAGCGTTTTTGAAGTGGGCAAAAACGTGGCCACCACCGAAGGCGCTGTGGTGTTTGAAAATGAGCTGTTTCAGCTGATCGAATACAAGCCGCTCACGGCCAAGGTTTACGAGCGGCCGTTCCTGTTGGTGCCACCTTGCATCAACAAGTTCTACATCCTCGATTTGCAGCCCAAGAACTCCCTGATCCGCTACTGCGTGGAGCAAGGTCACCGCACCTTTGTGGTGAGCTGGCGCAATCCAGATGAGTCCATCGCGCACAAGACCTGGGACAACTACATTGAAGATGCGGTCATGAAGGCGATCAGCGTCACCCAGGACATCACGGGCGCAGACAGCATCAATGCGCTGGGCTTTTGCGTGGGTGGCACCATGTTGAGCAATGCACTCGCGGTATTGGCGGCCCGAGGGGAAGAGCCTGTGAACAGCGCGACCTTCCTCACCACACTGATCGACTTCACCGACACCGGCATCCTCGATCTTTTCATCGACGAGTCATTTGTCAAATACCGCGAGATGCAGTTCGCCGAAGGCGGCCTCATGCCCGGACGCGATCTGGCCACTACCTTCAGCTTTCTGCGCCCCAACGATCTCGTGTGGAATTACGTGGTGGGCAACTACCTCAAAGGCGAGTCACCACCGCCGTTTGACCTGCTGTACTGGAACTCCGACGCGACCAACCTGCCCGGACCGTACTACGCCTGGTATCTGCGCCAGACTTACCTGGAAAACAACCTCGTTCAGCCCGGCAAGACGGTGGTGTGCGGCGAAAAAATCGACTTTCGCAAGGTGAAATTGCCCGTTTATGTGTACGGCTCGCGGGAAGACCACATCGTACCTATTGGGGGCGCCTACGCCAGCACCCAGGTGTTCCCTGGCAAGAAACGCTTTGTCATGGGCGCTTCGGGGCACATCGCTGGCGTGATCAACCCACCGGCGGCTGGCAAACGCAGCCACTGGATTGGGGCCGCGGGCAAGTTCCCCACCGATGTGAACGAGTGGATCGACAGTGCGACTGAGCAGCCGGGCAGCTGGTGGACAGACTGGTCGGACTGGCTGAAACCGCTTTCAGGCAAGCAAATTGCTGCCCCCAAGGCCTTTGGCAAGGGAAAGTCCTACCCTGCAATTGAACCGGCACCGGGGCGTTACGTCAAAGCCAAGGCATGATGTGGTCTGCGGACCGCCGGTCTTGCTTTGTGCACCAGCGGTCCCCGAGACGTTGATCCCAGCTTGACACCGCCTGGCATTGGCCGGGCGCATGGTCAAAAGCTGTCCATCGAAGTCATCCACCATCAATTCGAAAATACCCAACCTAGAAAGAGATCTCATGGAAGACATCGTTATCGTTGCAGCTGCCCGCACCGCAGTGGGCAAATTCGGAGGTTCCCTGGCGAAAGTGCCGGCGACCGAACTCGGCAGCATCGTCATCAAGGCTTTGCTGGAGCGCACCGGCGTTCCCGCCGAAGCGATCGGCGAAGTGATCATGGGCCAGGTGCTGGCTGCTGGCGTGGGCCAGAATCCGGCCCGCCAGGCCATGATGAAAGCCGGTGTGGCCAAAGAAACACCCGCCCTGACCATCAACGCCGTCTGTGGTTCCGGCCTGAAGGCCGTGATGCTCGCGGCACAGGCTGTGGCCTGGGGCGACAGCGAAATCGTGATCGCCGGCGGACAGGAAAACATGAGTGCCAGCCCGCACGTGCTCAACGGCAGCCGCGACGGCCAGCGCATGGGCGACTGGAAAATGACCGATACCATGATCGTGGACGGCCTGTGGGACGTTTACAACCAGTACCACATGGGTATCACGGCTGAAAACGTGGCCAAGGCCAACGGCATCACGCGTGAAATGCAAGATGCACTGGCGCTCGGAAGCCAGCAAAAAGCAGCCAAAGCCCAGGAAGAAGGCAAGTTCAAAGACGAAATCGTTGATGTGGTGATTCCGCAGCGCAAAGGCGATCCCGTGGTGTTTAACACCGACGAGTTCGTCAACAAGAAGACCAATGCCGATGTGCTGAGCGGTTTGCGCCCAGCCTTCGACAAAGCAGGCAGCGTCACGGCCGGCAACGCATCGGGCATCAACGATGGCGCAGCGGCGGTGATGGTGATGACCGCAAAGAAGGCGGCTGAGCTGGGCTTGAAGCCCATGGCCCGCATTGCTTCGTTCGGCACCAGTGGTCTGGATCCCGCCATCATGGGCATGGGCCCTGTGCCCGCAACCCAGAAAGCCTTGGCCCGGGCCGGCTGGACGGTGGCCGATGTGGATCTGTTTGAGCTCAACGAAGCGTTTGCCGCACAGGCTTGCGCGGTCAACAAGGTGCTCGACATCGACGCCGCCAAGGTGAACGTCAACGGCGGTGCTATCGCCATTGGTCACCCTATCGGTGCGTCGGGCTGCCGGATTCTGGTCACGCTGCTGCACGAGATGCAGCGCCGCGATGCCAAGAAAGGCGTCGCAGCCCTGTGTATCGGTGGCGGTATGGGTGTCTCGCTCGCATTGGAGCGCTGATATTCGACCCACCCCTGCCAAACTTCGCTGACCCCATCTAAGGGGCAATCCCTGTGGCCCGGCAAAGCCGGTTCCACGGGACTTTAGAAGCCGGCATTTTCTCGACGCCAGTCGTATTGATGGGCATCAGGTTTTTGAATTTTTTAATGCCAATAGGCACCACCCAGAGGAGCACAGAACATGAATCAAAAAGTAGCGTACGTCACCGGTGGCATGGGCGGCATTGGAACCGCCATTTGCCAGCGTTTGCACAAAGAGGGTTTCAAAGTCATCGCGGGCTGTGGCCCGACGCGTGATTTCGAAAAATGGCTGGGTGAGCAAAAGGCACAGGGCTATACCTTCTATGCATCGGTTGGCAATGTAGGCGACTGGGATTCCACCGTGGAAGCCTTTGCTGATGCCAAAGCCAAACACGGCAGCATCGATGTGCTGGTCAACAACGCTGGCATTACCAAAGACCGCATGTTTCTCAAGATGAGCCGGGAAGACTGGACGGCGGTGATGAACACCAACCTGGACTCCATGTTCAACGTGACCAAACAAGTGGTTGCCGACATGGTGGAAAAAGGCTGGGGCCGCATCGTCAACATTTCGTCTGTGAACGGCGAAAAAGGCCAGGCGGGTCAGACCAACTACTCGGCTGCCAAAGCCGGTATGCACGGTTTTTCGATGGCGCTGGCGCAGGAGATGGCCACCAAGGGCGTCACGGTCAATACCGTGAGTCCGGGGTACATCGGCACCGACATGGTCAACGCCATCCGTCCCGACGTGCTGGAGAAAATCGTGGCCACGGTGCCCGTCAAACGTCTGGGCAAGCCCAGCGAAATTGCTTCCATCATCGCCTGGCTGGCGAGTGAAGAGGGCGGCTACGCGACCGGCGCAGACTTCTCGGTCAACGGTGGTTTGCACATGGGGTGAGTGAAGCTCACCCCCTGCGCCGCACCTGCGGCGTTCTGGGGGGGGGCGTCATTTCTCTCGATCAACCCCGCTTTAGCGGGGTTTTTCTTGGGCGCTGGGATAATCGCCTGATGTCTGCCGATTTTCCCGATTCTTCCTTCTGGCGTTTGTCCGTTGCCCCCATGATGGGGTGGACGGATCGGCATTGCCGTTTTTTCCACCGATTGCTGACACGCCGTACCCTGCTGTACACCGAAATGGTGACCACAGGCGCGCTGATCCATGGCAATGCCGCGCAACATCTGCGCTTCAGCGAAGAAGAGCACCCGGTGGCCTTGCAGCTGGGGGGCAGCGACCCGGCTGATTTGGCGATTTGCGCCAAGCTGGGGGCCGAGCGGGGTTATGACGAGATCAATCTGAACTGCGGTTGCCCGAGTGAGCGGGTGCTCAAGGGGG
The DNA here is from genome assembly GCF_004795855.1 of Hydrogenophaga sp. PAMC20947. NCBI lineage: Bacteria > Pseudomonadati > Pseudomonadota > Betaproteobacteria > Burkholderiales > Comamonadaceae > Hydrogenophaga > Hydrogenophaga sp. PAMC20947. Next base: position 1,513,731 of record NZ_CP039252.1, on the reverse strand, counting down.
CTTTTGGCGCATGCCTCATGGGCGAAGCCCAGTTGGTGGCCGACGGTGTGAAGGCCATGGTGGATGCGGTGGATATTCCCGTCACGGTGAAGCACCGCATTGGCATCGACAAGATCGAGAGCTATGATTTTGTGCGCGATTTTGTGGGCACGGTGAGCGAAGCCGGGTGCAAGGTGTTTTTGGTGCATGCCCGCAACGCCTGGTTGCAAGGCTTGTCGCCAAAGGAAAACCGCGAAATTCCGCCGCTGCGTTACGACCTGGTGTACCAGCTCAAGCGCGACTTTCCCGATCTGGTGATTGTCGCCAATGGCGGCATCAAGACCAACGCTCAAATTGCTGAGCACCTGACCCAACTCGATGGCGCAATGATCGGCCGCGAGGCGTACCACAACCCGTGGCTGATGACCGCGTGGGATGAGGCGTTTTACGGTGAAGCGGCGCCAGATGTACCCTTGACGCACGAGGCTGTGGAGCTCGCGATGATCGACTACATGGAGCGCGCTGCTGCTGAAGATGGTGCGCCTTGGTATTCGATTGCCAGCCACATGCTGGGCCTGCGGCATGGCTTGCATGGCGCGCGCAAATGGCGCCAGGTGTGGAGCGACCACCGCCTGAAACCCCTGCCTGCCCGCGAAGTGTGGGCCATGGCTCAGGCCCATGTGGGGCTTCATGATCTGGCAGATGCGATACCCCTCTGAGGGGCCTCGGGCACAATGCCTTGTTGCCTGTTCTTTTTCCTCTTCTCTTTCTACTTAGCTCATAAAGCCTGACCCCATGAAACGCACTGCCATTGCCTTGATCATTTGCTCTGCCGCTATCCTGTCGGCGCCTGCCATGGCGCAAGACGTGACGCTCGCAGCCGCCGCCAAAGAGGCTGGCGCCATCGTGACCCCCACGGGTCTGGTCTACCGGGCGATGAAAGAGGGCACGGGTGCCAGCCCCCGTGCAGCCAACACTGTCAAGGTGCACTACAAGGGCACACTTCCTGATGGCAAGGAATTTGACAGCTCGTATTCGCGTGGAACGCCTATCGAGTTCCCCTTGGGCGGTGTGATTCCTTGCTGGACCGAGGGCGTACAGCGCATGAAGATCGGTGGCAAGGCCAAGTTGACCTGCCCCAGCGCCATCGCCTATGGCGAACGCGGTGCAGGTGGTGTGATTCCGCCCAATGCCACCTTGGTGTTTGAAGTCGAGCTGCTGGGCATCAAGTAAGGCGATTTTCGGCCGTATCGGGCCCTGTGCGCATGCGCGCAAGGGCGCTGGCTTGCTCCCGGCGCCCGTGCGCCCGGTAGCTCAGGGCTTGGGTTTGTCTGCGCCGGCTTTTGCTTTGAGTTTGGTGATACCGATGAAGTCCATGATGAGCTTCTCGTAGATGGGCTCGGAGGAGCCTTTCTGCATCTTGCGCATGAAGTACTTCTCGAAAGCCACTTTCGCCAGGTGCACCCATTTGCCCTCGGCAAACCAGCTCACGTTGCGCGGCGGAATTTGCGGCAGCGCCACGAAACAGGCACCGGTGTCACCGAAGTCGGCCAGGCACACGGTATTCCAGGTGGCCTTGTGGGTGGGCGATTTCCCGTCCATGAGTTCGCGAATGTTGTGTGCCGTGGCGGTGACCATGGACTCGATCATGTAGCCGGTTTTGGGCGTTCCGCAGGGAATCGGCGTGGTTTCTACCGGTGGGATGGCGATGCACACGCCGACGCTGAAGACATTCTGGAAAGTCTTGTTGCGCTGGTGTTCGTCCACGGTGACGAAGCCGCGCGGATTGGTCAGGCCTTCGATGCCGTAGACGGCGTCCACGCCTTTGAAGGCTGGCAGCATCATCGAGTGTTTGAAGGGCAGCACATGCTCCTTGATCGGCTCGCCCTGGTCATTGTGTTCGGTCACAAACATCTGACCGTCTTCGATCTTGGTGGTTTTGGCGTTGCAGATCCATTTGATATGGCGCTGGCGCATGGCGGCCTCCAGCATGCCCTTGGAATCGCCCACTCCACCCAGACCCAGATGGCCGATGTAGGGCTCGGGTGTCACATAGGTCATGGGCACTTGGTCACGGATCTTGCGCTTGCGCAGATCGGTGTCCATGATCATGGCGAATTCATAGGCTGGGCCGAAGCACGAAGCGCCTTGAACGGCGCCAACCACGATAGGCCCCGGGTTTTGCACGAAGCCGTCCCAGGCTTGTTTGGCGGTTTCGGCGTGGGCCACGTGGCAGATCGACTGCGTGTGGCCGCCGTGTGGGCCCAAACCTTCGACTTCGTCGAAGGCCAACTTGGGTCCGGTGGCGATCACCAGGTAGTCGTAGCTGACCATGCTGCCATCGGCCAGCTCAATCTGGTTGTCAGCCGGGTGTACGCGCTTCGCCGCCTGGATGATGGCTTTGATGCCCTTTTTGCCCAGTGCGGGCTCGATTTCCACCTCGATATCGCCGCGTTTTCGCCAATCGACCGCAACCCAGGGGTTGGATGGCACGAAATGGAATTTCGCTGAGTCGCTGATCACCGTGACGGTGTCTTCAGCGCGGGCCAGTGCCTTCATTTCGTAGGCCATGGGCATGCCGCCCAGCCCAGCGCCCAGAATCACGATGTGTGCCATGTCTTGTCTCCATCAAAAGGGTTGCCGATACACCTGTAGATGGTGCATTTGCAAGCCTTGATGAGACTTGATATTTGTCAAGAGAGGTACCCGAATATACCCTTGGGTGTATGGGTATCTATCGGTTCACCACCGGGTGATGGGTTCAGGCCGCTGAGAAGCCCAGGGAACGAAGGTCGAGCTGGCCATTGTGCATGGGCGGGCACCAGAAGTAGGCACCGGTTTCTGGTTCGCTGAAGCTGAACAAGGCGTCGGTGATGCCGTCCTCAACGCCGCACATGCGCCCGAGCAAGGCCTCGAAGGCATCAAACGAATGTCCGAAAGCGGTGAACACCAGACCGCCTCGGTTGCCTTCGACCCAGGGCATGGAGCGCCGCAGCACAAAGGCCTCGGGCGCAAAGCTTTCCTGGGCCGTACGCTTGACGTGGGCCGACTCGGGCGCGTCGTCCAGCTCTTCGTTGCTGTCCAGATCTCGACCAAAGGTGTGATCCTGTTGCAGGCGGGGCATGGCTTCGAAACGGCTCAGCTGGTGGTGCCAGTGCTGCAGGGCCAGGAAGCTGCTGCCGGCCAGCGGTCCGGCATTTTCAGGCACCAGTGCCGTCTTGAGCGCTTCGCCGTCTTTCGGATTCTCTGTGCCGTCTTCGTAGCCGGTCAGGTCCCGCCCGCCCGCGTGGTTGAACGCGTCGGTGATGTTGGTGATTTCAAATGCAGGCGCCAGCAGGGCTTCCAGGTGTTGACTGCGTGCCAACAGCTCGCCACGCGCCGTTCCACGCAGCCAGACCAGCAGGTCTATCGGTGTTGCAGGCAGCTTGACCAGCGCGCCTTCGATACCGCGGAACGTCTTCAGCCCTGCCACTTGGCCATCGAGTGCCTTCACCAGGGATTCACCCAGGCCCACGACCGAGGTCAGGCCATCGGTTTGCTCGGCCAGAAGTTGCAAGACGGGGCGTGGGTCAGCGCCAAGGCACAACTGGCAACTCAGGTAGCGGCCATGGGCCGGGATGGCTTCGAGAATGCCGGATTGTGCCAAAGGGGTTTCGCTCATATGGGAGATTTTGTTGTGAAGGGTGGGCCTGGTGTGCCCTTTGCACTCCCCAGCGGGTATCTGCCTTGAATTTAACAGCGAGTTTCAGGGCCGAGCGCAGATAGGGTCGTGAACTTGACCCATCGCCAGTTTTTCAAGCATGGAGGCGTCTGAGCTGCTCTCTGCGCCAAGGGTGGGTGCTTTGGTGGTTTCAGGGCGTCTGCGCCAAGCGATACGCCAGCGACATCACGGCGATCAGCAGCAGAAAAGACAACGCTTTCCAGAATGCGAGCGGGTGGCGCTCAATCAGCGGAGGGCTCTGCCGGTGCAGGAAGTCGCTGTTGGGGTGCTGCAGATCGTAGACAAATTCGGCCACGTCTTCGTGGCGTTTCCAGGGATCGGGGTGCAGCGCTTTGCGCAGTGCGCCATCGACCCAGACGGGTAAAGGCCTTGCGCTGGCGAGCGTTGAATCAAAGACCAGTCGGCGCTGATTGGCCGGGGTGCGTGTGGCGGCGACCGCGCTGCCATAAGGCAAGCGACTGGTGAGCATCTGGTAAGTGATGACGCCCAGCGAAAACAGGTCAGAGCGGGCGCTGCCGCTCTCGCCAAGGAAATACTCGGGCGCGGTGTACTGGGCGGTTCCCAGCAAAGGCTCTTCCTGCAGGGGTGCGGTTGCTTCTGCGAGGCCGGCGACGCGGGTGGATCCAAAATCGATGATCTTTACGGTGGCAGTGGCGTCAATCATGATGTTGGCCGGACGCAGGTCCTGGTGCAGCATGTCCATGCGGTGAAAGGCCTGGAGACCTCGGCCGATTTGCTCAACGATGCGGCGCACGGTGGGCAGGTCGGGTTTGGGGTTGTCTTGCATCCATTGCGCCAGAGTCTGGCCTTCGACGTACTCCATGACCACATAAAGGTATTGCCGCGTCCGGGTCGGTGCACAGGGTTTGAGCACATGGGGGCTGTCGATCCGCCTCGCAATCCATTCTTCCATCAAGAAGCGCTCGAGACAGGCCGGGTCGGCGTGCTGGTCCACCGAGGGAATTTTCAGCGCCACCTGCTGGCCAGAGGCCTCATCGATGGCGAGGTAGATGTGGCTGCGGCTGGAGGCGTGCAGCTCGCGCACGATGCGGTATCCATCAAATTGCTCCCGAGCCGTCAGCAAAGGCGGCAAAGCGAGCGCGGCGCGCCGCTGCGAAGTCTCGGTGATGTCGTGGGCGGGCAGGGCATCGATGCGCACCAGCTGAACAGTGAGGTTGTCCTGGCTGCCGCGTTCAAGCGCAGCCTCCACAAGGGAGCGAGCGGCGGCGTCCAGGTCGTCGGGGTGGGCCTGAAGCGTGGCATGGATCAGCGCGGCATCGACATGTTCGTGCACACCGTCGGTGGCCAGCACATACACCTCACCCTGTGTGAGCGGCAGGGCCAGGTAGTCGATATCCACCGTGGATTGTGCGCCCAGGGCCCTGGCGAGGTAGCTCTGCTGTGAAGAGATCCGCACCCGATGGTCTTCGGTGAGTTGCTCCAGCGCTTTGGGATGCAGCCGCAAGATGCGGCTGTCGCCCACGTGGAAGAGGTGTGCTGTGGTGGACTTGATCACCATGGCGCTGAAGGTGCACACGTAGCCACGTTCCTGGTCGTTGCGGTGCGGGCTGCGCTGCGTCTGACCATGCAACCAGGCGTTGCTGGCACCAAGCACCCTTTGCCCGGAGCGTTTCACGCTCCAGGCGTCTGAGGTGCAGTAATAGTCTTCGAGGAAACTGCGCACGGCGGCTTCGCTCGCTTCCTGGCTGACCGCGCTGCTGCTGATGCCGTCGGCCAGCGCGATGGCCACGCCCTTGGCGCTCAGCAGAGGCTCAACGGGAACGAGCGCCCCATGAAAGTCTTGATTGACTTCCTTGCGGCCTTTGTCCGAGTGCTGACCGATGGAGATGGTTAACTTGCCAGACATGGCACTGTGCGGTGGGTTGGGCCGAAGCAGGCAGGCTGCACTCAGTAGCTCTTGTAGGGCAGAAATTTGCCTGACATGGCGATGTTGACGCGATCCCCTGCAGGATCTGACTCCCGCACAAGCTTCATTTTGAAATCGATCGCTGACATGATGCCGTCGCCGAATTCTTCGTGAATGAGCTCTTTGAAGGTGGTGCCGTAGACCTGTACCAGTTCGTAGAGCCGGTAGATCAATGGGTCGGTCGGGACAGCTGTGGGCACCGAGCCTTTGCTGGGCACGACCTGCAGCCACGCAATGGCCTCCTTGGGCAGGTCGAAAAACTGGCCAACGGTGTCGGCCTGGGCTTTGTTGAACGTCATTTGGCCAAGGCAGGCTGCGGTGACCCATTCTTTGGACAGGCCCAGCTCGGCGGCCACAGCCTCCCATTTGAGGCCTTTGGTGATCTTGGCGCCGATGATCATTTCGGTGACGTCGTTGCGGTTCATACGTTGACTCCCGGGTGGTTCAAATGTGATGGGGTGTTGCAGTTGGGCGCCGGGGACAGCGCCTCCCTAAAACCACAGCGAACGCGTGTTCGCTGTGGCCGAGGGGCTGAAATCAGGCCGTGCGCTTGGGTGCGGTGCGCACATGCGTGGAGTACAGCGTCAGGCCCACAAAGGCCAGGCCGCCGACCAGGTTGCCGAGCACAGTCGGGATCTCGTTCCAGATCAGGTAATCGTAGATGGAGAAATTGCCACCCAGGAGCAGCCCGGAGGGGAACAGGAACATGTTGACGATGGAGTGCTCAAAGCCCATGTAGAAAAACAGCATGATGGGCATCCACATGGCAATGACCTTGCCCGAGACGTTGGTCGAGACCATGGCGCCCACGACGCCTGTCGACACCATCCAGTTGCACAGCACGCCGCGAATGAACAGCGTCAACATGCCCGAGGCGCCGTGTGCGGCGTAGCCCACGGTGCGGCCTTCACCGATGTGGCCAATGGCTTGGCCGACCGCATTGGGCTCGGTGGAGAATCCGAACGTGAAGATGATGGCCATCATGATGGCAACCAGGAATGCGCCGGCGAAGTTGCCGACAAACACCAGGCCCCAGTTGCGCAGCACGCCGTTGAGGGTGACGCCTGGCCGCTTGTCGATCAGCGCCAGGGGGCACAGTGTCATCACGCCGGTCAGCAGATCGAAGCCCAGCAGGTACAGCAGGCAGAACCCGACGGGAAACAGGATGGCGCCCGCCAAAGGCTGTCCGGTCTGTACGTTGATGGTGATGGCGAATGCCGCGGCCAGCGCCAAAATAGCGCCGGCCATGAATGCGCGGATCAATGTGTCGCGGGTGGACATGAAGATCTTGGCTTCTCCAGCGTCCACCATTTTGGTGACGAATTCGGACGGTACCAGGTAGGCCATGTTGATTACCTCTCGTTGCTCAAGGCGTGCACCCTGGGGTATTGGGTGCGGTTGTGGACGCCGGACAGGGTTTGTCGGCGGGCAGTCTTGTCAGGCCAGGGCGGATCAATCGGATGCTTCAAAAACAGAAACGGCGCCCATTCCTTGCCGGGCTCGCACGAATGAAAGCAAGGCTGGAATGGACGCCGTTGTCCATGAAAATGTGTTGGTGAGCAGCCAGCTGCTCATCCGCCGATCGGGCCGCCGTTGGCCTGACATCATTACCTAAGCATGCTTCGTGCCAGGGCTGGATGTCGAATTTCTCAGGGGACAGACGTGGCTGTGGACGGCGGCCTGGGTCCCTGGGAGCCAAAGCGGTGCGGTCAATGATCGGTTTTGGTGCAGCGCAGCAAAAGAGCCGGGCGCTGGGATCGCGCCATTGTGGGGCGGGGGGTCAGGTCGCGGCTTCCAGGCCGTTGTGGAAGTGTTCTTGCATGCGCTGCATGGCGAGTTCGCCCTCGCGGGCCAGCAGCGCTGCCATCACGGCGCGGTGCTCGCTCAGGGAGTCATCAATCCGCCCGGTCTTGAGGAGTGAATTGTGGCGGTTGAGCTTCATGACCTTGCGCAGATCGGTGACCATTTGCATGCGCCAACGGTTGTCGGCGATTTCCAGCAAACGCATGTGGAAGCGTTCATTGATGGCAAAAAACAGATCGCGCTGACCGATAGCCCCTTCCAGCTCGGCGTGGATGGTTTGCAGTTCGGTGAGCTCGACGTCGCTGGCCCGTTGCGCCACCACGCCTGCCGCGTCAGACTCCAGCAGCGCCAGCAGGTGGTAGACATCGGTCAGGTCTTTGTCGGACACTTCGGTCACGTAGGCCCCCCGCCGGACCTTCATGGTCACCAGGCCTTCGGCCGCGAGGACTTTTAAGGCTTCCCGCAAGGGGGTACGGCTGATACCGTATTCCTCGGCGATCTTGAGCTCGTCGATCCAGCTGCCGGGCTCCAGCTCGCGGCTGAATATGCGCTGCCGAAGCAATTCGGCAACTTCTTCGTACAGGGCGCGTGGAGCGAGCGAGAGGACGGACATGAAAGAAGTCTTAGAGTGGCGTAGCGCCTGGATAGTCAGGGTGAGATTGTAAGCCGGGAGGAATATTTTGCATCAATAATTATGAATGATATAAAATACGCTCCGATCTTGTCGCCTCCAACCCACGCACTGTCATGACCCAGAAACAGCCCGAATTCCGCTCCGCCTCCTATGAAGATTGGGTCAAAGCCGCCCAGAAAAGTGCGCCTGGCGGAGATCTGGAGGCCCTGAACTGGGTCACGCCCGACGGGATCAGCGTCAAGCCGCTGTACACAGCCGACGACACAGCCCATCTGGCCCACACCAACACGCTGCCTGGATTTGAGCCGTTTATCCGTGGCCCGCAGGCCACCATGTACGCCGGCCGGCCTTGGACGATCCGCCAGTACGCGGGTTTCTCCACGGCCGAAGAGTCCAATGCGTTCTACCGCAAGGCGCTCGCTGCCGGCGGTCAGGGCGTGTCGGTCGCGTTTGATCTGGCCACCCACCGCGGCTACGACAGCGACCACCCGCGGGTAACCGGCGATGTCGGCAAAGCGGGTGTGGCCATCGATTCGGTGGAGGACATGAAGATACTGTTCGATCAGATCCCGCTGGACAAGGTCTCGGTGTCCATGACGATGAACGGCGCGGTGTTGCCGGTGTTGGCGGGCTACGTTGTGGCCGCCGAAGAGCAGGGCGTGAGCCAGGACCAGCTTTCCGGAACGATTCAGAACGACATTCTGAAAGAGTTCATGGTGCGCAACACCTACATCTTCCCTCCCGAGCCATCGATGAAAATCATCGGCGACATCATCGAGTACACGGCCGCGCACATGCCGAAGTTCAACTCGATCTCGATCTCGGGGTACCACATGCAGGAAGCGGGTGCGAACCAGGCTCTGGAGTTGGCTTTCACGCTGGCCGATGGTAAGGAGTACGTGAAGACGGCCACCGCCAAAGGCATGGACGTAGACGATTTCGCCGGACGCCTCTCGTTCTTCTGGGCGGTGGGCATGAACTTCTACCTTGAAATCGCCAAAATGCGAGCAGCACGTTTGCTGTGGACACGCATCATGAAAGGCTTCAACGCCCAAAAGCCCAAGAGCCTGATGCTGCGCACCCACAGCCAGACTTCAGGTTGGTCGCTGACCGAGCAAGACCCCTACAACAACGTGGTGCGCACCACCATTGAAGCCATGGCGGCCGTCTTCGGCGGCACACAAAGCCTGCACACCAATTCGCTGGACGAAGCCATTGCGCTGCCGACCGAGTTCAGCTCGCGCATTGCGCGCAACACCCAGCTCATCATTCAGGAAGAGACCCACATCACCAGTGTGGTTGATCCCTGGGCTGGCAGCTACATGATGGAGTCGCTCACGCAGGAAATGGCCGACAAGGCCTGGGCCATCATTGAAGAGGTCGATGCCATGGGCGGTATGACCAAGGCGGTGGATTCCGGCTGGGCCAAGCTGAAGATCGAAGCGGCGGCTGCCGAGAAACAGGCGCGCATCGATTCGGGCAAAGACGTGATCGTGGGCGTCAACAAATACAAGCTGGCCAAAGAAGATCCGATCGAGACGCTGGATGTGGACAACGTCAAGGTGCGGGATGGCCAGATCAAACGCCTCAATGCCATCAAGGCCAGCCGCGACAGCGTCAAAGTGGCCGCTGCGCTGGACGCGCTCACGGCTTCTGCCGAAAGCGGGCAAGGCAACCTGCTTGATCTTTCAATCCAGGCGATTCGTTTGCGCGCCACGGTGGGTGAAGTGTCCGACGCGCTGGAAAAAATCTTTGGGCGCCACCGCGCCGATACACAAAAGGTGACCGGTGTGTACGCTGCTGCCTACGATTCCGCCGAAGGCTGGGATCAGCTGAAGAAAGAAATCAGCGACTTTGCCGAAGTCCAAGGCCGTCGTCCGCGTGTGATGGTCAGCAAGCTGGGTCAAGACGGCCACGACCGCGGCGCCAAGGTGGTGGCAACGGCGTTTGCCGACCTGGGCTTCGATGTGGACATGGGCCCACTCTTCCAGACTCCTGAAGAGTGTGCACGCCAGGCGATCGAAAACGACGTGCATGCCGTGGGTGTATCCACGCTGGCGGCAGGCCACAAGACGTTGGTGCCGGCCATCATTGCCGAGCTCAAGAAGCAGGGCGCTGATGACATCATTGTTTTTGTGGGCGGTGTGATTCCGCGTCAGGATTACGAGATGCTCTACGAGGCTGGCGTCAAAGGCATCTACGGGCCGGGTACGCCGATTCCGGCCAGCGCGAAGGATGTGCTGGAGCAGATAAAGAAAGCCATCGCGTGAGCCACGCCCTCAAGGGCGCGGCACTCAAATCAAGCATGCATTGTTGGTGACGGTGATGACAGAAACGATTGAGTCTGGGCCACGCCCAGCCCTGCTGGATGGCATTGTGAGTGGCGCGCCGATGGCGCAGCGCCGCGCCATGGCCAAGGCGATCACGCTGCTGGAGTCCACCCGCACCGACCACCGCGCGCAGGGTGATGCGCTGCTCACCGCTTTGTTGCCGCACACAGGCAGGAGTTTTCGCCTGGGCATCAGCGGTGTGCCGGGTGTGGGCAAGAGCACATTCATCGAAGCGCTGGGTCTCTACCTGATCGCGCAAGGCCACCGTGTCGCGGTGTTGACCATCGACCCTTCGTCGACTGTGTCGGGTGGCTCCATCCTTGGCGACAAAACGCGCATGGAACACCTGAGCGTCAAGGAGCAGGCCTACATCCGGCCCAGTCCGAGCAGTGGCACGCTGGGTGGCGTGGCCGAGAAGACGCGTGAGGCCACGCTGGTCTGCGAAGCGGCGGGCTACGACACCGTGATTGTTGAGACGGTGGGCGTGGGTCAGAGCGAAACAGCGGTCGCCAACATGACCGACATGTTTGTGCTCATGCAGCTGCCCAACGCGGGCGACGACTTGCAAGCGATCAAGAAAGGTGTGATGGAGCTGGCCGATCTGGTGGTGATCAACAAGGCCGACATCGACCCCGACGCCGCCACCCGCGCACGCGCTCAAATCAGCTCCTCGCTGCGCCTACTGGGTTTGCATGGCAACCCGGATCACGTGCACCATGACGACAAATTCTGGCACCCGCAGGTGATCCAGCTCAGCGCCTTGAAGGGCGAGGGCGTGGACACGTTCTGGTCCTCTGTAACGCAATACCGTGGCTTGCAGACGGCCAATGGCAGGTTGCCTGCTCGCCGTCAGCAACAGGCCAAGGCCTGGATGTGGGAGCGCATTGATGCCGGATTGAAACAGCGCTTCCGCGACCATCCCATGGTCCGTGAGCGGCTGACGGCGACCACGGCAAGCGTGCTTGCTGGCGAGTTGCCGGCTTCGACCGCTGCCCGAGCGCTGCTCGACCTGTTTGACTGACGAATTCTTTCCAATTTTTTTGAGACACCCGAGATTTACCTGGAGATAACCATGCAAGACATCCTGGAACAACTGGAGAAGAAGCGCGCCGCGGCACGAATGGGCGGCGGGCAAAAGCGCATTGATGCGCAGCATGCCAAAGGCAAACTGACCGCACGCGAGCGGTTGGAGGTTTTGCTTGACGAAGGAACCTTCGAAGAGTGGGACATGTTTGTTGAGCACCGCTGTACCGATTTTGGTATGCAAGACAACAAGATCCCGGGCGATGGCGTGGTCACCGGCTACGGCATGATCAACGGCCGCCTGGTGTTCGTTTACAGCCAGGACTTCACGGTCTTCGGCGGGGCGCTTTCGGAAGCCCACGCCGAGAAAATCTGCAAGGTGATGGACCAGGCCATGAAGGTTGGTGCGCCGGTGATCGGCCTCAACGACTCGGGTGGCGCCCGCATCCAGGAAGGCGTGGCTTCGCTCGGCGGCTATGCCGAGGTGTTCCAGCGCAACGTGATGGCCAGCGGCGTGGTGCCGCAGATCAGCATGATCATGGGCCCGTCGGCCGGTGGCGCGGTGTATTCACCTGCCATGACCGATTTCATCTTCATGGTGAAAGATTCCAGCTACATGTTTGTCACCGGCCCCGAGGTGGTGAAGACCGTGACACACGAGAGCGTGACAGCCGAAGAGCTGGGCGGCGCCATCACGCACACCACCAAGAGCGGTGTGGCCGATCTGGCGTTTGAAAACGATGTCGAAGCACTGCTGATGCTGCGCCGGCTCTACAACTACCTGCCACTCTCCAACCGCGAGAAAGCGCCCGTGCGGCCCAGCGGCGATCCGATTGACCGCATGGAGCGCAGCCTCGATACGCTGGTGCCCGAGAACCCGAACAAGCCGTACGACATGAAAGAGCTCATCGTCAAAACGGTGGACGATGGCGACTTCTTCGAGCTGCAACCCGAATACGCCAAAAACATTCTGATTGGCTTTGCCCGCATGGACGGACAGACGGTTGGCATCGTGGCCAACCAGCCGCTGGTGTTGGCCGGTTGCCTGGACATCAAGTCGAGCATCAAGGCCGCACGTTTCGTGCGTTTTTGCGATGCTTTCAACATCCCCGTGATCACGTTTGTCGACGTACCCGGCTTCATGCCCGGTACCTCGCAGGAATTCGGCGGCATCATCAAACACGGCGCCAAGCTCCTCTATGCCTACGCCGAATGCACCGTGCCCAAGATCACCGTGATCACGCGCAAGGCCTATGGCGGCGCCTACGATGTGATGGCCTCCAAGCACTTGCGCGGCGATGTGAACTTCGCCTGGCCCAACGCCGAGATCGCCGTGATGGGCGCCAAAGGCGCCGTTGAAATCATCTTCCGCGAAGACAAGGGCAACCCCGAAAAGCTCGCCGCCAAAGAAGCCGAATACAAGGCCCGCTTCGCCAACCCGTTTGTGGCCAGTGCGCGCGGCTATGTCGACGACGTGATCCTGCCGCACGAAACGCGCAAGCGCATCTGCCGCTCGCTGGTGATGCTGAAAGACAAGAAGATCGAGAACCCTTGGCGCAAGCACGGCAATATTCCGCTGTGAACTGGCCCACCCCTGCGCCGCGCTTCGCGCGCCAACCCTTCAGGGGCGGCGCTGCCCGGCTGGCGAAGCCAGCTCCACGGCGCCCTTAAGAACCACCATTGCGCTCCATCATTTGAGATAAGGACATCACCATGTTCACCAAGATCCTGATTGCAAACCGTGGCGAGATTGCTTGCCGCGTGATTGCCACCGCAAAAAAAATGGGCATCGCCACCGTGGCGGTGTATTCCGAAGCTGACAAAGAGGCCCGCCACGTGCAATTGGCCGATGAGTCGGTGTTGCTCGGGCCTGCGCCCTCGCGTGAGTCCTACCTTGTGGCCGACAAGATCATCGCGGCCGCCAAAGCCACGGGCGCGCAAGCGATTCATCCGGGCTACGGATTTTTGAGTGAAAACGAAGCCTTTGCCAAGCGCTGCGAAGACGAGGGCATTGCTTTTATCGGCCCCAAGGCCCATTCGATTGCCGCCATGGGCGACAAGATCGCCTCCAAAAAATTGGCCATTGCGGCCAAGGTCAACACCATTCCAGGCTGGAACGACGCCATCGAGTCGGCCGAGCGCGCGGTAGAAATTGCCAAAGACATAGGCTACCCCGTGATGATCAAGGCCTCGGCCGGCGGCGGCGGCAAGGGTTTGCGCGTGGCGTTCAACGACAAGGAAGCCCTGGAAGGTTTCACGGCCTGCCAGAACGAAGCGCGCAACAGCTTTGGCGACGACCGCATTTTCATCGAGAAGTTTGTCGAGCAGCCGCGCCACATTGAAATTCAGGTGGTCGGCGATTCGCAGGGCAACGTGATTTACCTGAATGAGCGCGAGTGCTCGATTCAGCGGCGCCACCAGAAGGTGATTGAAGAAGCGCCTTCGGCCTTCATTTCCGAGGCGACCCGCAAAGCCATGGGCGAACAGGCCGTGGCCCTGGCCAAAGCGGTGCAGTACCAGAGCGCTGGCACGGTGGAGTTTGTGGTTGGCAAGGATCAGGATTTTTACTTTCTGGAAATGAACACCCGCTTGCAGGTGGAGCACCCGGTGACCGAGTGCATCACAGGGCTTGATCTGGTGGAGTTGATGATTCGGGTGGCCGCAGGCGAAAAGCTGCCGTTGACCCAGGCCGAGGTGAAGCGTGATGGCTGGGCGATGGAATGCCGCATCAACGCCGAAGATCCTTTCCGCAACTTCCTGCCGTCGACCGGGCGCCTGGTGCGTTTTGCGCCACCCGAGCAAACCATGTTCCAGGGCAACACCGACGCGCTGTACGGCGTGAGGGTGGACACCGGCGTGGTGGATGGCGGCGAGATCCCCATGTTCTACGATTCGATGATCGCCAAGCTCATCGTGCACGGCAAGGACCGCAACGATGCGATTGCCAAGATGCGCGAGGCCCTCAATGGCTTTGTGATTCGCGGCATCAGCTCCAACATCCCTTTTCAGGCCGCATTGCTGGCCCACCCGAAATTTGTTTCCGGTGATTTCAACACGGGCTTTATCGCTGAAAACTACGCCGATGGTTTCCATGCGGAAGACGTCCCACACGATGACCCCAACTTTCTCGTGGCGCTGGCGGCGTTTGTGCGCCGCAAGTCACGCGAGCGTGCGGCGGGCATTTCGGGACAGCTGCCTGGCTACGGCGTCAAGGTGGGCCACGACTTTGGCGTGGTCACACTCGATGCAGCAGGCAAGCACGGCTACAGCGAGGTACACGTGGTCGAAGAGCTGGGCCAGATCGGCGTGGCCATGGTCACGGTTGACGGCACGCGCTATGCGATTTCCAGCCCCTCGCGGCTGAACGACGTGTGCATCACGGGCATCTGCAATGGTCAACCCTTCACAGCCCAGGTGGAGCGAGGCACGCCCCGCAACCCCTTGGCCTTGGTGGTGCAGAACAACGGGACCAAGGTCGAGGCCATGGTGGTTTCGCCGCGCATGGCCGAGCTGCACAAGCTCATGCCATTCAAGGCGCCGCCTGACATGAGCAAATTTGTGCTCTCGCCCATGCCCGGCCTGCTGGTAGAGGTGGCGGTGCAGCCCGGGCAAGCGGTGCAAGCCGGTGAACGGGTGGCCGTGATTGAGGCGATGAAGATGGAGAACGTGCTCTTCGCAGCTCACGATGGCGTGGTCAAATCCATCTCAGCTGAGAAAGGCGCATCCCTGACCGTGGATCAGATCATCGTGGAGTTTGTGTGAGTCTTGAAGCCGTTTCCGCTACCGTTTCCCAGTCCATTCAGCCTGTTGGCGTGCACCGGCCATTGAAGTCAACCGTTACCGCTGCCGGCCCATGGTCGGTTGCCGATGTGCAGGTGCTGCTTGATCTGCCTTTCATGGAGCTGATGCACCGCGCCCAGTTGGTGCACCGCCAGCATTTCCCTGCAGGCGATATCGAGCTGGCAACGTTGCTGTCGGTGAAGACCGGGGGGTGCCCTGAAAACTGTGGCTATTGCCCCCAGGCTGCGCAGTACGACACTGGTGTGACCGCTCAAAAGCTGATGGAAGTGGACGAGGTGATACAAGCGGCACAGGCCGCCAAAGACGCAGGCGCCACCCGTTTTTGCATGGGCGCCGCCTGGCGTGCCCCGAAAGACCGCGATGTGCTCAAGGTGGCCGAGCTGATTGTTGCGGTCAAGGGTCTGGGTCTGCAGACCTGTGCCACGCTGGGCATGCTCGAACCTCACCATGCCGGGCAACTCAAGGCCGCTGGCCTTGATTACTACAACCACAACCTCGATACTTCCGCCGAGTACTACGGCCAGGTGGTGGACACCCGGACGTACCAAGACAGGCTGGACACGCTCAACAGCGTGCGCCAGGCGGGCATCAGCGTGTGTTGCGGCGGCATTGTGGGCATGGGAGAGTCGCCGGTGGACCGTGCCGGGCTGATCGCTCAGCTGGCCAATTTGAATCCCTATCCGGAGTCGGTGCCCATCAACAGCTTGGTTCGCGTGCCCGGTACGCCGCTCGCCGATGCGCCTCCCATCGATCCGCTGGATTTCGTTCCCGTGATCGCTGTGGCCCGCATCACCATGCCCACGGCCCGTGTGCGGCTTTCGGCGGGCCGCCAACAGCTGGGTGAGGCGGTTCAGGCCTTGTGTTTTCTCGCCGGTGCCAATTCCATTTTCTACGGCGACAAGCTACTGGTCACAGGCAACCCGGACGCCGACGCCGACATGTCTTTGCTGAACAAGCTGGGTTTGAAGGCCAGTACGGTCAGCATCACCCCAACCGACGATCAAACCAGCCAGGAGGCCTGCGCATGAGTTCAATTGCCAAAACACGCCCTTTTAAGGTGCTCGGCATTCAGCAGGTGGCCATTGGTGGCCCCGATAAACTGCGTCTGCAAAAGCTGTGGGTCGAAATGCTCGGGCTGGAGGTGACCGGCACGTTTCGCAGTGAGCGGGAAAACGTGGACGAAGACATCTGCGCCATGGGCTCGGGGCCGTTCAAGGTGGAGGTTGATCTGATGCAACCCCTGGACCCAGACAAAAAGCCGGCGGTCCACACCACGCCGCTGAACCATATCGGGCTGTGGATCGATGACCTGCCGCAGGCGGTGGAATGGCTCACGGCGCAGGGCGTTCGCTTCGCACCGGGGGGCATCCGCAAAGGCGCCGCAGGTTTTGACATCACCTTTCTGCACCCCAAGGCCAACGAAGAATTCCCGATTGCGGGCGAGGGCGTGTTGATTGAACTGGTGCAAGCCCCTTCAGCGGTTGTGGACGCTTTCGCGCGTTTGGCGAGTCAGCCCGGTTAGCCGCCGAAGCGGGCGGATCGGAATCAAGGCGATAGCCGACCGGCGTGGAGGGTGTTCAGCGTTCAATGGGTGGGCGAGCAAGCCCATGGATTCAGGCAGTGTGGAAAACCCTCGGTGGAAAAGCTGTTCCGCCGCTGCTTTTCAGCCGCAGATAGAGCCCATTTCTGGGTGGCCTTCAGCCGGTTTTTATGATCGCAGCTCAAGCCCATCGCTGTCTAAAGTGGTGATGAGCCTTTGATTCCAGTTGGGGATCAGCTTGGCGCACCACAACCGGAGTCTGGAGTGGCCCATCACACTTTCCCATCGTCCTTCCGTCCAGCATCACAGGTCATACCCGATGACACGGGCCAGTCGGGCCGCAGCCCGGCGTTGCCTTGGCCAGAGGATTTTCTGACAAGGTTCGGCCTGCACATGTCAAACCACGGTACGTCGATCAGCCGCATCGACATGCCCTGCGACAGCCGGTACGCCCTGCAACAGCTACACGACGCGCGCGACATGGGCAACCCCACCCTTGCGCAGATGGCCGACACCCTGTTCCGCAGTTTTGAGACTTATCAATCAGGTTTGTCGAGGCAGAAGCATTGATCCTCTCCAACGATGGATTTAAAGCCCAGGCCATCAAGCTTGATCTGATGCAACCACCGAGCCTGCGAAACCTGTGGATCGGTGACCTGCCACAGCGATTGGGTAAGCTCACGGCCCCAAGTGTTCGTTTCGCGCCGGGCGGCAGCCGCAAGGGCGAGGCAGGTATAGGCATGGCTTTTCTGCACCCCAAGGTCAGCGAAGAATTCCCGATGGCGGGCGAGGGCGTGCCGATCAAGTTGGTGCAGGCACCGAATGCGTTTGCCCGACGGGCCGCTCAGCCTGCCTGATCGGCGATCTTTCGCGTCTAAACCTGGCTGCGGACGGTTTCCACTTCAGCAGCAGCTTCGATCAGTCGCCGACGGCTGCGGCACTATTCGCAAATCATGTAGGTCTTGGTCAGCGCTTCCAACACCTCAAACGTCCCTGAGAACCCCGGGGGTATGTAGATCGCTTCGCCGACAGTGGCCTCTTCAAAGTGCCCCTGTTCGTCGTGCACCCGGCAGCGCCCCGCCAAAACAGTGAACAGCTCCCGCTCGGTTGGGCCCATGGCAATGCGCCAGTGCCCAAGCTCGCAGCGCCAGACACCGAAATACACCTGACCTGCCGACAGTTCATCGGTCACCCGGTTCCAAGTCTCCCGCAAGGGGTTTCCCCGGATCAGCCGCTCTGGTTTGGGGCGGTCCAGCTCGGGCGCGCCCTCTGGCTGGAGCGAGAGCTTGATCAAGCGTGGTGGGGTGTGATTGTGGTCGTTCATGGCGCAATTGTGCCGAAACGCCCGGCGTCAGAGGCTGCGCCAACGGCAATCGTTAGGCCGTTTGCTTTGCATAGGCTTGATTTGACCGTGGTTTCCCCATCAGTTTTGGGGGATGCCGTTGTTACACCCCGATACGCTTGAGCCCTTGTCCCACCTCTTTCTACGGCTGATATCCAGCGTGGCCTGCCAGGAACTCTTATGACGACCAACAACACCACAGCAGCACTTTCACAGGCACCTTCGCGAGTGGCCGATCTGACCCTGGTGACCCAGGGTGATGAGCGCTGGGCTCGCCGTCGCCCCATCTGGCGTGAGCGCGAACTGGCATTGGCCTGGCCCTTGGATTTGCTTGAGAACTTCAGTTTGAGCATGGCCCGGCACGGTATGAGCATCAGCCGTGCCTTGATGATGTGTGACCGCAGCTATGCGGTTCAGCAACTCACACACGCGCAAAACATGGACGACCCCTGTCTGTGCGACATGGCCGTCCAGTTGTTCACCCACTACGAAGCCCGACCCGCCGGAATCCGGGCCTTGCATTGAGAAAACTCTGGCCCATGGCTCTCTGAATAGAGGCTGTGGAGGGTCAAGAATTGGGGGAGACGGTCGATAGGAAGACAACAGCACACTGGAGAACGCATTTCATGATGGCCTTTCGACCCCTCAAGCCCGGCGTGTGGTTGATGCGCCGCCTGATGCTGCCCACCAAGCTGATCTTGATGTCACTGGTGTTGGTGGTTCCGCTGGTGGTGGTGTCCCTGGTTTTGGTGCAGCGGCTTGGCGAGGGCATCAGCTTCACCCGCAACGAGCTGGGCGGCGCTCGGATCACGGCTCAACTGGCGGAGGTCACCACCCTGATTCAGCAGCATCGCGGGCAGACAAATATGCTGCTCTCCGGTTCCACCGACGTTCGCAGCGCATTGACCGAAACCCGCGCCCGTTTGAACCAGGCGCTGGTAGATACGGATGCCGTGTTGGCCAAGTGGCCCGATCTTTCTTTGGGGGAGGCTTGGCAGCCCTTGCGTCAGGCCTTGCAGGCCCTGCCCGACACAGAGCAGTTGGGCGCAGAGAATTCTTTTGCCTTGCACACCAGCAAGGTGGAAGAAGCGGCGCGCTTTGTCTATACCGTGGGGGAACGATCCCAGCTGTTGTTTGATCCGGAGCCGGCCAGCTTCTTCCTGATGGACATGGCGGTCACCCGCACGGGGCCTTGGGGCGAATCGCTCGGGCGCATTCGCGGATTGGGCGCGGGTTGGTTCAGTGAGCCCGCTCCCGTTGCCGCCCCCGAAGTTACTACAGCTGCAGCCGCCGCCCCTGAAGCCGCTACAGCTGCAGCAGCCACCCCCGAAGCCGCTACAGCTGCGTTGGGACGCCTGCGCCTGATGTTGAGCGATCTCGACTCAAAGAGCCGCTCACAGGCTTTTGCGATGACGTTCCCCGCCCGCCATGGAGAGGGTGATCTCGCCGGCGACGCTGCCTTGCAAGCCACGCAGACCTTTGCGCAGCTGACTCAGCGGGCGTTGGATGCGCCGGGAAGTGTGGACGGAAAGGCATTTTTTGAGGCCGGCACAACCGCAATTGCTGCTGTGACGCTTTACGAGCGCAACGTTCTGGACCGTTTGTCTTCGTTGTTGGAATCCCGTGTGATCTCCCTGGAGTCGCAACGTGCGTGGGCAATGACAGGTACCGGGTTGGGTCTTGCTGCCCTGATCTATCTATTGATGTCCTTCTACCTCAGCTTTGTCGTCGATTTTCGCGAAGTGGTCGCCGCCATGCGGGAAACCTGCAAAGGCAATCTGCGCACCAAGGTGCGCGTTCAAGGGCATGACGAGCTGGGGCAGATGTCGCAATTGCTGGAGGACATGATTGGCCGCCTTTCCGAAATGGTGGCGCAGGTGCGCAGCAATTCGGCGTTGGTGGCCCATGCGGGTAGAAACCTCGCCCTGGGCAACCGCGATCTGGCCGATCGCACCGAACAGCAAGCGTCCAATCTGGAGCAAACAGTAGCGAGCGTGCAAGAACTCTCAAGTACCGTGAACCAGAATGCAGCCACCGCAGGCGATTCTGATGCACAGGCGGCGCAGGTGCGCGACGTGGCCGAGTCTGGTGCTCAGGCCATGGGGAAAGCGGTCACGTCGGTTGAGGCTATCCAGAAGAGTGCCCAGCAGATGAATGAAATCATTGGGGTGATCGACAGCCTGGCATTTCAGACCAACATCCTCGCGCTGAACGCCGCAGTGGAAGCGGCTCGCGCGGGGGAACAGGGCCGCGGGTTCGCGGTCGTCGCCAATGAGGTGCGAACTTTGGCGCAGCGCTCGGCAGGGTCGGCCAAGGAAATCCGCCAACTGATCGAAGCTTCGGCATCTCAGGTGGCGTCCAGTGTGTCCCAGATTCGCGCTGTGGGCAGCAACATGGAGCAAATCGTCAATGGCGTGCGTGGCGTTGCGGCCAACATGTCGTTGATTTCTTCGGCCAGCGCGGAACAGAGCTCTGGCCTCAGCGAAATTTCGTCGGCCGTCGGGCAGCTGGACTCCATTACCCAGCGCAATGCCCAGATGGTAGAGCGGGCCGTCAGTCAAGCCAATCAGCTGGAGGGGCGAGCCGCTAACCTGGCCCAGGCAGTGGCTTCTTTCATGTTGCAGCAGGGGACCGCAGAGGAAGCCATGGCGCTGGTGCAGCGTGCTTTGAGTTTTCGGGAAAATGGGGGTGCTCGAGATGCATTTGTCCGGGGCCTGACAGACCCGGCACAAGGATTTTTTGACCGTGATATGTATGTCTTTGCCCTGGATCGCCAAGGGACCTACCGCGCCTTTGGTGGCAAGCCCGACAAAGTGGGCAGCCGGGTGCAGGATATTCCGGGTGTCGATGGAGAGGCACTGCTGCAATCCATCATCGAACAAGCCCAGACCGAACCGGGCTGGGTTGAATACGACATCGTGAACCCGTTGAGCGGAGCGCTCCAGGGGAAAATGTCTTACGTTACCCAGGTGGATGACCTGTACATTGGTTGCGGTGTCTACAAGACCGCCATTGCGCGGGTGAGCGCCTGATCCGAACGGTAGAAATGCTCAGCGATCGTTGGGCGGTGCCTCAGCGGCCAACCGCTTGAGCCTGGCCCGTTCCAGCGCAGCTTCAATCACCGCCCGCTTCTTGTCCAGAACGGTCGGGTCGGTGTGCTGGGAATGTGACGCCAGGTCGTTCAGCTTCATGCGAGCTTTGGCTTCCAACGCGTTGTCGTGCTCGGACTGGTCGCGTACCAGCCGCAATGTGCGCGCTTCGTAGCGCTCGCGGCCAAGATCGGCTTGTTCGGTTGACCAGGCCTGCCAGCCTGTTCGCCCTTCGCTCACCACGTCCAATGAAATGCAGTCCACCGGACACACCGGTAAGCAGAGTTCGCAACCGGTGCAGTAGGGCTCGATCACCGTGTGCATGCGTTTGTTGGTACCCATGATGGCGTCGGTGGGGCAGACCTTGATGCAAAGCGTGCAACCGATGCACCAGTCTTCGTCGATGACCGCGACCGTCAATGGCCCTTCGATGCCAAACAGGGGATCCAGCGCTTGCACCGCCCGGCCCGTGATCGCCGCCAGACGCACAACGCCCTCGAATCCACCCGGCGGGCATTGGTTGATGCCCGCCTCTCCGTCTGCCAACGCCTGGGCATAGCCCGCGCAATCGGGGTAGCCGCAGCGCGTGCATTGTGTTTGGGGCAGGGCCGCGTTGATGCGCCGTGCGAGTGGATTCATGTCAGACATCATCACAAAAGCAAAAAAAGGGAGCCGAAGCCCCCATTTTGGTCGATCATGGCCGCCGGGTTCAGGCGGCAGGCTTGGCGCGCCGTTTGGCCGCTGTCGTAGATGGCTTGAGCGAAGCCGGCGTCTCAGTCGCCACCGCACTGGCCGTCTTGGCCTCGACTGCAGGGGCTTGAGCTGCCAAAGCCTTGGCCGCTGCCGTGGATGGCTTGGCTGGAGCTGGCGTCTCAGTCACCACTGCACTGGCCGTCTGGGCCTCAACAGCCGGGGCTTGAGCCACCGAAGCCTTGGTCGCTGCCGTGGATGCCTTGGCCGGAGCCGGCGTCTCAGTCACCACTGCACTGGCCGTCTTGGCCTCAACGGCAGGGGCTTGAGCTGCAGAAGCCTTGGCCACTGGTGCACGTCGAGGGGTCGCTTTGCTGGTGGTGGTGCTTGTCGCAGCCGCCGGAGCTGGCACAGCCTTCTTTGGGGTCTTCGCTTTGGCCAGCACCGCTTTCCCGGGTGCAGGCTTGGCTGCGGACGCTTTGGCTTTTGGCGTTGGCAGGGCCTCGAGGGCGGGGTTGGTGGCTTGTGGGGCAGCGTTCTTTGGGGCCTTGGCTGCCTTGTGGTTCGCCAGAATGAACTTGTGCAACACGGGGTACGCGAATTCGCGCCAGCGACGACCGCTGAAAATGCCAAAGTGACCGGCACCTTCTACCTCGTAGTGGCCACGCTGGTTCTTGCTCAGCGCCGTGCACAGATTGTGGGCCGCTTCAGACTGGCCCGAGCCCGAAATATCGTCGAGTTCGCCTTCGACGGTCAGCAAAGCTGTCTGGGTGATGTCTTGCGGACGGACGCGTTCCATTTTGCCCTGGGGGTTCTTGACATCCCAGGTGCCATGCATCAGCTTGTATTCTTGGAAAACGGTTGCAATCGTTTCCAGGTAATAGTCGGCGTCCATGTCGAGCACGGCGTTGTACTCGTCGTAGAACTTGCGGTGCGATTCAACACTTTCGTCGTCACCCTTGATCAAATCCTGGAAGTAATCGTAGTGGCTGTCTGCATGGTGATTGGGGTTCATGGCCACAAAGCCGGTGTGCTGCAGGAAGCCCGGATACACCCGACGGCCTGCGCCCGGGAATTTGTCTGGCACCCGGTAGATCACATTGTTCACGAACCAGCTGTGGCTGCGCTCCACCGCCAGATCGTTCACGGCCGTGGGTGACTTGCGGGCGTCGATCGGGCCGCCCATCATGGTCATGGAAAGCGGGGTGGTCTCGCCGCGCGACGCCATCAGCGAGACGGCCGCCAGCACCGGGACGGTGGGCTGGCACACGCTCAGGACATGGCAGTTTTCGTACTTGTCTTGCAGGTAACGGATGAAATCCTGCACATAGTTGACGTAGTCGTCCAGGTGGAATTCACCTTCCGACAGTGGCACCAAGCGGGCGTTCTTCCAGTCGGTGATGTACACCTTGTGGTCCTTGAGCATGGTGCGCACCGTGTCGCGCAACAGCGTGGCGTAGTGGCCCGACAGCGGCGCAACGATCAGCACCACCGGTTGGCCTTTGAGCTTCTCCAGTGTTGCGGTGTCGTCAGAAAATCGCTTGAAACGGCGCAGTTCGCAAAAGGGTTTGTCGAGTTCGATGCGCTCATGGATAGCGACTTGCACACCGTCGACATCGACCTCGGTGAGGCCAAACGTCGGTTTTTCGTAGTCTTTACCGAGCCGGTGCATCAGGTCGTAGGCAGCCGATACGCGCTGGACCATCGGGAATTGCGACGCAGGCATGGCCGGGTTGCTGTAAAACTTGGCGGCAACTTCCGCCAGGTCGGCGAAGGGCTCCATGATGGAGCGTTGCGTTTCGTAAATCTGATATAGCATGGTGTACGAAATGTGCAGTTATGTTGCAGTGCAATATAGCAGCAACTGGGATTTCATGTGAGTGTGAATACGCCTACTTCTGGCCGCCAGTTGTCGCCTTCGTGAAAGAGTCCGCGTTCTTGAGCGCATTCAGACGATGCTTTTCCCTTTGGAAAACGCCTGCACAAGAGTCCTTTCGCGCGAAGCCTGTATCGATCGAGAAGCGCGTGTGCAGGCGGCAGTCGAAAAAAAAGCCGCTCCATGAGCGGCTTTCCTAAAAACCCCGCGGCTTCAGATCACCTGGGCAATCGATTTGCAGACGTGGTCGATATTTTTGCTGTTGATCGCAGCCACGCACATGCGACCCGTATCGGTGCCGTACACCCCAAATTCGTTTCGCAAGCGCACCATCTGGTCTTTGCTCAGGCCGGAGTAGCTGAACATGCCGATCTGGTGGGTGATGAAGCTCATGTCTTTGGTCACGCCTGCTGCTTTCAGGCCATCCACCAGTTTCTGGCGCATGGCTTTGATACGCACACGCATTTCACCCAGCTCTTTTTCCCATAGGGCGCGCAGTTCCGGGTTGCCCAGGACCGCGGCCACGATGGCGCCACCGTGTGTGGGTGGGTTGGAGTAGTTGGTCCGTATGGCGATTTTGAGCTGGCTCAGCACGCGAGCCGCTTCGTCTTTGCTGCTGCCCACCACGCTCAGGGCGCCCACTCGCTCGCCATACAGGCTGAAGCTCTTGGAGAAGCTGGTCGAGACGAAGATGTTGAGGCCGGCAGCCACAAACTTCCCGATCACGGCACCGTCTTCGGTTATGCCGTAGCCAAATCCCTGATAGGCCATGTCGAGGAAAGCGGTGAGATTGCGGGCTTTAACCGCAGCAATCACCTGGTCCCACTGGTCGGCGGTGATGTCGTAGCCGGTAGGGTTGTGGCAGCAGGCGTGCAGCAGCACGATGGTGCCCTCGGTCGAAGCGTTCAGCTTGGCCAGCATGCCGTCGAAGTTGATGCCACCCAGGCCGTTGTTGGCGCTTTGGTCGAAGTAGGGATAGGTGTCAACATTGAACCCGGCGTTGGTGAACAGCGCGCGGTGGTTTTCCCAGCTGGGGTCAGAGATCAGCACAGTGGCATTGGGGCTGATCTTCTTGAGGAAATCTGCACCAATCTTGAGACCACCGGTGCCGCCAATGGCTTGCACCGTGGCCACGCGACCGGTTTTGACCACTTCCGAGTCCACGCCAAACACCAGGCCCTTGACGGACGCGTCGTAGGCAGCAATGCCATCGATCGGCAGATAGCCGCGTGCTGTGGGCGTGGCCATCATGGCCTTTTCAGCCACTTGCACGCACTCGAGCAAAGGCAGTTTGCCGTTGTCATCAAAGTACACCCCCACGCCCAGATTGACTTTGAGCGGATGGGTGTCAGCGGCGTATTGTTCGTTCAGACCCAGGATGGGATCGCGAGGGGCCATTTCAACGGCTGTGAACAAGGACATGGAGGTTTCCTGAAGGGTAGGGGCGTTAGAGGCAGGTCGGCAGACAAGCCCTGCAAGATTGCGGTACGCTGTCTGGTTAACCCTTTGATTTTATCCGCCCATGCAGACCTTGCCAGATACCGCCCCCTTGAGCCTCGTGGACGACACGCCCGCCCAGGAAGGCGAATTCGTCCGGTTTGAGGGGTCGCCGTTCGAGCTGTTCATGCCGTATCCTCCGGCGGGCGATCAGCCCACCGCGATCGATCAGCTGGTTGAGGGGGTCAATGACGGCGAAGTTTTCCAGACGCTGCTGGGTGTGACCGGCTCGGGCAAAACCTTCACCATGGCCAACACCATTGCGCGTCTGGGGCGCCCGGCTATCGTGTTTGCGCCGAACAAAACGCTGGCTGCACAGTTGTACTCCGAGTTTCGCGAGTTCTTTCCGAAGAACGCCGTCGAGTACTTTGTCAGCTACTACGACTACTACCAGCCCGAAGCCTACGTGCCGCAGCGCGATCTGTTCATCGAAAAAGACAGCGCGATCAACGAACACATTGAACAGATGCGTTTGAGCTGCACCAAGAGCATTCTGGAGCGGCGCGACGTGGTCATCGTGGCTTCGGTGTCGGCCATTTACGGTATTGGCAAGCCCGAGAGTTACCACAAGATGGTGATGACGCTGCGCGTGGGTGACAAGATCGGCCAGCGTGATCTGATCGCTCAGCTGGTCCGAATGCAATACGCCCGCAACGAGGCCGACTTTTCGCGGGGGAAATTCCGCGTGCGCGGCGACACCATCGATGTCTTCCCCGCAGAACACTCCGAAATGGCGATTCGCATCGAGCTGTTTGACGACGAGGTGGAAGCTCTCCAGCTCTTCGACCCCTTGACCGGCAAGGTGCGCCAGAAGATCCCGCGCTTTACGGTCTACCCCAGCAGCCACTACGTGACTCCACGTGAACAGGTGCTCAACGCCGTGGAGCTCATCAAGGACGAGCTGCGCGAACGCTTGTCGCAACTGGTGGGCATGGGCAAGCTGGTGGAGGCCCAGAGGCTGGAGCAACGCACACGCTTTGATCTGGAAATGCTCAGTGAGGTGGGTCACTGCAAGGGCATCGAAAACTATTCACGGCATCTTTCAGGCAGCGCCGCCGGTGAACCCCCTTCGACCCTGACCGATTACCTGCCCAAAGATGCGGTGATGTTTCTGGACGAGAGCCATGTGCTCATGGGGCAGTTCGGCGGCATGTACAACGGCGACCGTGCGCGCAAGACCACCCTGGTGGAATACGGTTTTCGTTTGCCCAGCGCGCTGGACAACCGGCCACTCAAGCTGGAAGAGCTTGAGCAGCGCATGCGCCAGGTGATTTTTGTTTCGGCCACCCCGGCTGACTACGAAAAAACCCACTCGGGGCGGGTGGTTGAGCAGCTGGTGCGTCCCACGGGCCTGGTCGACCCCGAGGT
Source organism: Hydrogenophaga sp. PAMC20947 (assembly GCF_004795855.1). NCBI lineage: Bacteria > Pseudomonadati > Pseudomonadota > Betaproteobacteria > Burkholderiales > Comamonadaceae > Hydrogenophaga > Hydrogenophaga sp. PAMC20947. The sequence continues at coordinate 1,487,111 of NZ_CP039252.1, read as the reverse complement.
GGAGGTGCGCCCTGCGACACACCAGGTGGACGACGTGTTGCAGGAAATCCGCATCCGGGTGGAGAAAAACGAGCGCGTGCTCATCACCACGCTGACCAAGCGCATGGCCGAGCAGCTGACCGATTACCTGACCGAAAACGGCGCGAAGGTGCGTTATTTGCACAGCGACATCGATACGGTCGAGCGGGTGGAAATATTGCGTGACCTGAGGCTGGGTGCGTTTGACGTGCTGGTGGGCATCAACCTGCTGCGCGAAGGGCTGGACATTCCCGAAGTGTCACTGGTTGCCATTCTTGATGCCGACAAAGAGGGCTTCTTGCGCTCCGAGCGCAGCCTGATTCAGACCATCGGTCGCGCTGCCCGCAACCTGAACGGGCGAGCCATTCTGTATGCCGACCGGATCACCGACTCCATGGCCCGTGCAATTGGCGAGACCGAGCGCCGCCGTGCCAAACAGGTCGCCCACAACCTCGAGCACGGCATAGAGCCCAAGAGCATCAACAAACGCATCAAAGACCTGATCGATGGCGTTTACAGCGAGAAAGCCGGCAAAGAAGCCGACCGGCTGGCCGCTGAAAGTGCCATGCGCGCGAGCGTGGAAGACATGAGCGAAAAAGATGTTGCGCGCGAGATCAAGCGACTGGAAAAACTCATGCTGGAACATGCGCGGAATCTGGAGTTTGAAAAGGCCGCCAGCGTGCGCGATCAGTTGTCCCACCTGAAAGCGCAGCTCTTTGGTGCGGCCGGGCATGACCAGGTGGCATGACATCGTTGTGCGTAAATGAAACGAAATGTGTAAATATTTACACTGAGTACCTTGGTACTCAACTTCTGGCGCACAATCTGCATGATTTTCGCCACCCACGCTGGCGCTTGAAAGCGCCAGCGTGGGCTCCAACAGAAGCCAAAACCCCATGCCAGATCTGGAAAAACTGCGCGACATCGCCGTGGCCACCGAGGCCAGCCGCCTCTACCTGATCGAAGACGACACCTCGGTCTTGCAGTTTGTCCAGCAAAGCTTGCTGTTGCGTCCGGAATGGCGCTTGCAAGGGGTCTCGGGCACGAGGGCCCATGCCCGCCAACACGCCTTGAACGCCCCCGTTGACGTGTATCTTGTCGACCTGGGGCTGCCCGATGGCCGCGGAGAAACGTTGCTGCGTTGGTTGTCCGAAGAGCGTCCCGATTCGGAGTTGCTGGTGTTCACCGTGTTCGGCGACGAGACCCGTTTGCTGGCCGCACTGCAAGCGGGGGCAACCGGCTATGTGCTCAAGGGTTGCTCCCACCTGGAGCTGGTCCTGGCCATCGAGCAGATCCAGTCGGGTGGGGCGCCTATTTCACCGCTGCTCGCCCGCATGCTGCTCGGGCAGTTCAGACCCCCCTCGGTGGGCGAAGGCGAAACGCGTGTTGCACTTTCCCGGGGTGAAGTACTGCTTTCGGAGCGTGAAACCGAGGTTCTGCAGCTGTTGGCCAAGGGTTATGTCAACAAGGAAATCGCCCTCAAACTGGGCATTTCTCCGGCCACTGTGGGTTCTCACATCAAGAATCTTTACCGCAAACTCGCGGTGCACAGCCGCGTACAGGTGGTGCGGGCGGCCCAGGAGCGTGGGTTGCTGTGATGGAGCGCCTTCGCGGGCTGTTGCAGCGAGGCATGCGTTGGCCCGCGTATCTCTGGGCGGGTTGGCTGGTGTTGTTGTTGCTGGTGGTGCTGGGATGGAGCACGGGGGTTGGCACGGTGTCTGGCGCCGACAAGGTGGTCCGTGCGGATCTGGTGGTGCTGCAAGGTAGCGACCCAGACGCACAGGCGTATGCGCAGGCCCAACCCGTGGACCTGCCTCACATCATGCAGGAGCCTCGGCGGGACTTTTCCGGGCGAGCCCGTTACACCATGGATTGGCCAGCCGCTGCGCTCAATGCCCCTGGGTCGTCCAAGCCGTTAGGGATCCTGCTGTCGCGGGCCGGGCCCAGGTTCCGGGTCTTGGTCAACGGCGTTGAGGTCGGCAATGAAGGCTGGTACCGAGGGGGCGGCTATTTTGATGCCGGCATCCAGTCGCATTTGGTGTTGGTTCCCGCGGCCTTGCTCAGCGACCGGGCGGGCGTCAACGTCGTTCAGGTCGACGTTCAGGGCCAGCGCTTGCGGATCAGCGGACTGGGCCCCGTCTGGATTGGCGACGCCGATGCACTGAGCGAGCGCGTGCGCTGGTTGACCTGGTGGCAGGTACACCTGACCTGGATGGTGATGGCGTCGGCTGGTCTGATGGGCTTGCTCACGCTGGTCATCTGGATCCAGACCGGTGAGCGGCTGTTTGGGCTGTTGGCCGGTGGCTTGCTGTTCCTGGCGATCCGTTTGACTTTGTCAGCGCCCGTGTTCCTACCCGGACCCTTTGCGGCCTGGGACTTCGTTCACAAGCTGAGTTTCGCCTGGTACTGCGGATTTCTCTACCTGTTCATGTCGGCCCTTTTTCACTTTCACCTGAGCATTGTTCGCAAAGTGGTGGAAGCGATGATGGTCGTTGCGCCGCTGTGGCTGCTGGTGCTGGCCTGGAGCGGCAACTACCAGCTGTACCGGGCCTGGAACGGCGTGATCCTGTTGGTTTGCCTGATGTCGCTGTCGATGGTGATCCACCGCGCCCGCTGGGGCTGGGATGTGAACCAGCGTTTGATGGTGGTGGTCGGACTGGCCACCATGGTGACCGGGTTGCGCGACTTCCTGGTGGTTCAGATGGGCTGGCCCGGGGATGCCGATCTTCGGTGGATGACGCCAGGCAGTTTTGTTCTGATGTTTGCGATGGGTGCCGTGCTGGTGCGGCGCACGGGTGCGCTGATGGGCGAGAGTGTGCGCTTGAATGCCGAGCTGTCCACGCGGGTCGAAGAACGGAGTCAGGAATTGCGCGTGGTGTTCGACCGGTTGCGCCAGGTTGAGGCCCGGCGCGTGCTTGACGAAGAGCGGCAGCGCCTGATGAGGGACATGCACGATGGTCTTGGCAGTCACCTGGTCCAGACACTCAACATGGTTCACCACAGCGGTGACGGCGTGTCATCGATTGCCGTGGCCAACATGCTCACGCACGCCCTCGACGAGCTTCGCTTGACCCTTTCTTCGCTCGAACCGATGGATGGCGACTTGGCCACTGCGCTGGGGGTGTTGCGAGCGCGTGTAGCACCCGCCCTGGAGGCCGCAGGCATTGAGTTGGTCTGGGCCGTCGCTGATGTGCCCAAAGTCCCAGCGCTGGAGGCGGGTTCGGTGATGCACCTGTTCCGGTGTCTACAGGAGGTGTTTGCGAACGTTGTGAAACATGCCCAGGCGAGCCGAGTGACAGTGCGGACCTGGGAGGAGGGTGGTCGGGTGAGGCTCAGTGTCGCTGACGACGGTGTGGGCATGGGGTTTCCCGACTCCGCGCCACCGGGGTGTGTTCCGAGTCAGGGCCGTGGCATGGGAAACCTGCAGGCCAGGGCGCAGGCCATCGGGGCTGATCTGCAGGTCACTTCCAGCAACCAGGGCACCGTGGTGAGCCTGGTGTTTGGCAAAAATACCAAGGCTTGACGGGTGATTTTGCACCCGGGTCGCGCCTTGGGGAACTCCGCACAAGGTTTTATGACCATACACACCAAGCCCTCCGTCCATCAGTAGTTACCCTCCATGGTGGTCGCACTTTGGGGTATACTCGACCAAAACAGTCGGGAAAGAATTGGCCGGGTATCGATCGCTATCTCGTGGTCGGATTGGGTGAATTCGTGGTCTGGGCATCATTGCTGTGATGTGCGGGCCCGTCCAAGGCTGTCAAGCCACAAAAAGGAGCTTGAGAATGCGTCTCACGACCAAAGGCCGCTTTGCGGTAACCGCCATGATCGACCTGGCTCTGCGCCAGAACAACGGTCCCGTCACGCTGGCGGCCATCAGCCAGCGCCAACAAATTTCGCTCTCCTACCTGGAGCAGTTGTTCGGCAAGTTGCGCCGGCACGAGCTGGTGGAGTCCACACGCGGGCCGGGTGGTGGTTATTCGCTCGGGCGAAAAGCGGCTGCAATCACCGTTGCCGACATCATCGTTTCGGTGGACGAGCCCATTGATGCCACCCAGTGTGGCGGCAAGGAAAACTGCTTGGGCGAAGGCAATCGCTGCATGACCCACGATTTGTGGGCGACGCTCAACACCAAAATGGTCGACTTCCTGGATTCGGTATCCCTGCAGTCGCTGGTCGATGAGCAGCTGGCCAAAGGCGTGGTGGTGGAGAACGCACCGATGATCAAGCGGGCCATTTCTTCTGCCCCTGTGGTCAAGCCTATCCGCGTCAATGCGCCGAACTCTGTGTTCGCCTTGGGTGGCGTGGCCTTTTCCAAATAGAACCCAACAGGAGACGCGGCGGGCTTCCAATGAAGCCGCCCGTCCGCGACGCGCGTCCAAGCGTTTTCACCTCAGGTGAACGCGACGCTTTCACTTCTACCAAGAACCGTCTGACATGAGCACACCCCACTTTCCCATCTACATGGACTACAGCGCCACCAACCCCTGCGATCCCAGGGTGGTCGATGCCATGATTCCCTGGTTGCGCGAACACTTTGGCAATCCAGCTTCGCGCAGCCACGCTTGGGGCTGGGAAGCTGAAAAGGCAGTGGAGAATGCACGCGAGCAGGTGGCTGCACTCATCGGCGCCGATCCACGTGAAATCGTTTGGACCAGTGGTGCGACCGAGTCCAATAACCTGGCCCTGAAGGGTGCGGCTCAGTTCTACAAATCCAAGGGCAAGCACATCATCACGGTGAAAACCGAGCACAAAGCGGTGCTCGACACTTGCCGTGAGCTGGAGCGCCAGGGATTTGAGGTCACCTACCTCGACGTGCAGGAAGACGGGCTGTTGAATCTGGACACGTTCAAGGCGGCCATCCGCCCCGATACCATTCTGGCATCGGTCATGTTCGTGAACAACGAAATCGGCGTGATCCAGGACATCGCGGCCATTGGCGCGATCTGCCGTGAGAAGGGTGTGATCTTCCACGTCGATGCGGCGCAGGCCACCGGTCGCGTGGATATCGATGTGCAGTCCCTGCCCGTTGATCTCATGAGTTTGACCGGTCACAAGACCTACGGCCCCAAGGGCATCGGCGCCCTGTTCGTGCGGCGCAAGCCTCGCGTGCGTATTGAAGCCCAAATGCATGGCGGCGGCCATGAACGGGGTATGCGTTCGGGTACTTTGCCCACCCACCAGTGTGTGGGTATGGGCGAGGCTTACCGCATCGCCAAAGAAGAGATGCACGCCGAAAACGTACGCATCCAGGCTTTGCATGACCGCATGCTGGCGGGCTTCAAGGACATTGAAGAAGTATTCGTCAATGGCCATGCCACCCAGCGCGTGCCGCACAACATCAACATCAGCTTCAACTACGTGGAAGGCGAGTCGCTGATCATGGGCATCAAGGGTTTGGCCGTTTCGAGTGGCTCGGCCTGCACTTCGGCCAGTCTGGAGCCGAGCTATGTCCTGCGTGCCCTGGGCCGCAGTGATGAGTTGGCACACAGCAGTTTGCGGATGACGATTGGCCGGTGGACCACCGAAGAAGAGATTGACTACGCGGTGTCGACCATCAAGGAAAACGTTGCCAAGCTGCGTGAGCTTTCTCCTTTGTGGGAAATGTTCAAAGACGGAATTGACCTGTCCACGATCCAGTGGGCAGCACACTGAAGGAAAAATCATGGCTTACTCAGAAAAAGTTGTAGATCACTACGAGAATCCCCGCAATGTGGGTTCGTTCGACAAGGGTGATGAATCGGTCGGCACAGGTATGGTGGGTGCACCCGCCTGCGGCGACGTGATGAAGTTGCAAATCAAGGTCAACCCGCAATCTGGTGTGATTGAAGACGCGCGATTCAAGACCTACGGATGCGGCTCGGCCATTGCGTCGAGCTCGCTGGTGACCGAGTGGGTCAAGGGCAAGACCCTGGACCAGGCTGCGGCCTTGAAAAACAGTGAAATCGCGGAAGAGCTGGCGTTGCCGCCGGTGAAAATCCACTGCTCGATCCTGGCGGAAGACGCCATCAAGGCTGCTGTGGACGACTACCGCAAGAAACACGCAGCATAAAGCTCCCCCTGCGCCGCCTGCGGCGCCATGGTTGAATGCGCCAGCCCGCATTGAGCAACGAAATAACGATATGTCCATTTCCATTTCTGAAGCCGCTGCGCGGCACGTGACCCGATACCTCACCAAGCGTGGCAAGGGCGTGGGTGTGCGGCTGGGCGTCAAGACGACGGGTTGCTCGGGCCTGGCCTACAAGCTGGAGTACGCCGACGAGATTGCACCTGAAGATGTGGTGTTTGAGGACAACGGCGTTAAGGTGCTGGTGGATCCAAAAAGCCTGGCCTACATCGATGGCACGCAACTGGATTTCGTCCGCGAAGGCCTGAACGAAGGTTTTCGCTTCATCAACCCCAATGAACGGGACCGTTGCGGTTGCGGCGAGAGTTTCCGGATTTGAACGGGGGTTTCGACGTGCCCGGTTGTTGCGCCGAGGGCGGTTCCGCTGTGCCGACGCTGTCTGCCACGGGCGCGGTTCAGTCCGTCTGACCATGAATCTTCTGTCGAACGATTTTGAGCTTTTCGGCTTGTCGCCGCAATTTGAGGTGGACAAGGTTGCGCTGGATGACCGTTGGAAAGTGCTTCAACGCGAGGCCCATCCCGATCGCCATGCGACCGCAGACGCAGCGACCCAGCGACGCGCCATGCAATGGTCTGTGCGCATAAACGAGGCGTATCAGCGCCTCAAAGACCCGATCAAACGCGCCAGCTATCTGTGTGAACTCCAGGGGGTGGCCATCGGCGCCGAGAACAACACGGCCATGCCAGCGGCGTTCCTGATGCAGCAAATGCAGTGGCGCGAAGACCTTGAAGAGGCCGAAAGCATCGCCGACCTTGAGCGCATGGCCGACGAAGTATCCGAGGCCCGTCGGTCCATGCTGGAGAGTTTGCGAACCACGGCCGATGATCGGGCGGACTTCACCGCCCTTGCGCAACAGGTCAGAGCCCTTATGTTTGTTGAGCGTTTTGTCCGCGACGTGGACCAGCGACTGGAACAACTGGGACAATAGGCCCCAAGCAAACCCACCACGAACCCCAATCCGCCTTTTGCGCTTCTCTGCAATGGCGGCTGGGTCTGAGACCCCATCAGGCCGACCCAGGACCCAAACCAACCCCCACATCTACCTATGGCGTTACTGCAAATCTCCGAACCCGGTCAATCCCTCGATCCTCATCAGCGTCGTGTGGCCGTGGGGATTGATTTGGGTACCACGCACTCGCTGGTCGCGGCCGTGCGTCATGGTGTGGCCGAATGTCTGCCGTCCGCTGATGGCCGGGTGCTCCTGCCGAGCGTGGTTCGGTACCTCGTCTCGTCCCAAGGCGGCTCTGGGCGACAGATCGGCTATGAGGCTCTGGCATCCCAGGTGCAAGATCCCGCGAACACAATCAGCTCGGTCAAGCGCCTCATGGGGCGCTCACTGGCGCAGGTCGTCGATGCCGGCAAGTTGTCTTACGAGGTTGTGGAAAGCCAAGGCATGGCGGTCGTCAAAACCATCGCTGGCAGCAAGACGCCCATGGAAGTGAGCGCCGAGATTCTGGCCACCTTGCGCTTCCGCGCTGAAGACAGTTTCGACGACGAGCTGTTTGGTGCCGTGATCACGGTGCCCGCCTATTTCGACGATGCGCAACGCCAGTCCACCAAAGACGCGGCCCAACTGGCCGGCATCAATGTTCTGCGCCTGATCAACGAGCCCACCGCCGCGGCAATAGCCTACGGCCTGGACAACGGCTCGGAAGGGATCTATGCGATTTACGACCTCGGTGGGGGCACGTTCGATATTTCCATTCTCCGGCTGACCAAAGGAGTCTTTGAGGTAATGGCCACCGGAGGTGATTCTGCGCTGGGTGGCGACGATTACGACCAGGCCCTCGCGGCCTGGGTGTTGGCCCAGCAGGGCCTGCCCAGCGAACACACGGCCAGTGAAAGGGCTGCCTTGCACGCGGAAGCGCGTCGCTGCAAAGAGGCGTTGTCCGCCAGCGATGGCGTGGTCGAGTTTGTGGTGTCACTGGGTGGGCAGTCGGTGCGACAGCCCATCAATCAGGTCGATTTTGAGGCCTGTACCGCTGCGCTGACAGCCCGCACGTTGATCGCGGTTCGCAAGGTGCTGCGAGATGCTGGCATCAGCAAAACCGAGGTGCAAGGGGTCGTCATGGTGGGTGGATCCACCCGCATGCCTGTGATCCGTCAGGCGGTCGGCGGTTATTTCAGCCAAGACCTGTTGACCAACCTCAACCCCGATGAAGTGGTCGCCCTTGGCGCAGCCATCCAGGCCAATGCCCTGGCTGGCAACAGCCGTGATGGCGAAGAGTTGCTGTTGCTGGATGTTATTCCGCTGTCGTTGGGTATCGAAACCATGGGGGGTCTGGTCGAGCGCATCGTGCCTCGCAACAGCGCCATTCCGACAGCGTTGGCCCAAGACTTCACAACCTACCAGGACGGGCAGACAGCGTTGGCGCTGCACGTGGTCCAGGGCGAGCGGGATCTCGTGGCCGATTGCCGCAGCCTTGCCCGTTTCGAATTGCGAGGCATTCCGCCCATGGCTGCTGGGGCTGCACGCATCCGCGTGACCTTCACGGTGGACGCAGACGGTGTGTTGTCGGTTTCCGCCAAGGAGCAGGGCAGCGGTGTAGAAGCTCGCGTGGACGTCAAGCCCGCCTATGGCCTGTCGGACGAGCAAATCGCCGCCATGTTGCAAGAGAGCTTTACCACGGCGCAGCAAGACATGGCCGCACGTGCGCTGGTCGAGTCCCGGGTGGACGCTGACCGCATGGTGGTCGCAACCCGCAGTGCCCTTCAAGCCGATGGTGCGCTCCTGGCGCCTGAGGAGTTGAGTGCCATCGAAATCCAGATAGCCCAAGTGCAGCTCAGTGCACAAGGGGACAGCGCTACCGACATCGAAGCGGCCACGGCAGCGCTGGGCAAGGGCACCGAAGCCTTTGCCGCCATGCGCATGAACCATGGCATCAAGAAAGCCCTGTCCGGAAAGAAGCTGGAAGAAGTCTGAGTCCGCGTTGCCCACACGGCCTGCCCAAGTCAAGGCCCACTATCTGTATCTCACATGCCCACGATCAAAATTCTCCCCCACCCCGAGTACTGTCCTCAAGGCAAAGAAGTCAACGCGCCGGCGGGCACCTCCATTTGTGAAGCTTTGCTCGATAACGATGTCGCGATCGAACACGCGTGTGACATGGTGTGCGCCTGCACCACCTGCCATGTGATCGTGCGGGAGGGGTTTGCCAGCCTGAATGAACTCGATGAAAACGAGGAAGACCTGCTCGACCGTGCTTGGGGCCTAGAGCCGCAGTCACGGCTGTCATGCCAGGCCATCCTGGCGCAGGAAAACGTGACGGTCGAAATTCCAAAATATTCGATCAATCACGCCAAGGAGCTTCACTGAGAGCGGTGGTTTGATTGCCCTCGGCTGCTCAGGGTCACCGTCAAATACCCCGCTAAACTCAGGCCATGCGCCAAATCGTTCTTGACACTGAAACCACCGGACTTTCGCCAGAAAACGGCGATCGCATCATTGAAATCGGATGCGTGGAGCTGCTGAATCGAAAGCTCACCGGCAACAACCTGCATTTTTACGTCAACCCTGAGCGCGACAGCCACGAAGACGCGCTCAAGGTGCACGGCATCAGCAACGAGTTCTTGCGCGAGAAGCCCAAGTTCGACGTGATCGCTCAGGAGTTGCTGGACTACCTTGACGGCGCAGAGCTGATCATCCACAACGCACCCTTTGACATGGGCTTCCTCAACAAGGAGTACAGCCTGATGGGTTGGCCGTCCCTGCGAAGCCGGCTCTCGGGCGTCATTGACAGCTTGGTCATGGCCAAGGAAATGTTTCCGGGCAAACGCAACGGCCTGGATGCCTTGTGCGATCGCCTTGAAGTTGACAATTCCGGTCGAACCCTGCACGGCGCCTTGCTGGATGCCGAGCTGCTCGCTGATGTCTACATCAACATGACGCGAGGCCAGGATGCCCTGCTCATCGAAGGCGAGGAGACAGCCGAAGAAGGTCAGGAACTGGTGGTGGTCGACCTTCGTCAATTCGAACTGCCCGTGCTGCGGGCCAACGAACAGGAAGTTCAGGCACACGAAAGCGGCTTGCAAGACCTGGACAAAGCTTCCAAAGGCAAGACCCTTTGGCGCTTGTCCCAACCGGCCTGAAGTGGATGGTGAAAAAGATCGAAGAAAATGCGTTTGAGTCTCAAAAATGAAAAATCCACGCTATAATTTGAGGCTTCCGAGAGATCGAAAAGATTAATCGGGCGGTTAGCTCAGTGGTAGAGCACTGCCTTCACACGGCAGGGGTCGCAGGTTCGAACCCTGCACCGCCCACCAAACACGAAACCCCGTAAGTCACCGACTTACGGGGTTTTTTGTTTTGCACATACCCTGCGGGTTGCCAGGCAGCCAATTGACGAGCGAGAGCGGGTGGGAGCAGTTCGGAGCCGGGCTTTGATCTGACGACGCTGTCAGCCGTGCCAGTGCGCCATGCACTGAGAGCCGTGCGCGAAGGCCCACATGTGGCCAAAAGAGAAGTGCATTTTGCACCTTCGATGTAACTAATCTGATACCTCCACACGACCGATTACAAGATTGGGTACCTATCCCCATGTGTGAAATCGCCCTGGAGCCGTAGCATGACCCCGTGCCAAGTGTTGCGGCAGAGGCGGTTGTTCGGTTTCTATTGTTCGCTTGTTGGCAGTGCCGTGGAGGCCTGCTGCACTGAGGTTTGAAACGCCAAGACTTTATTGAATATGCCTGCCATGGCTTTGATTAAGTTGATTGTTTGATTGCGGAGTGCGCAATCGTTATGTGGGGTAGTTTATGGGTGCAACATTGAAAACAGGTACTTATCAAGCGGCCAGCAGTCGCCTCGACACCCCATCTGTTCTCACCAGCTCTGGCTTTGCCAACATCGACGCCAAAGTGCGTCCCGCCCGGGCAAGTCGCGTGCCGACCGATTTTCTTGTGTACCTGACCCTTGTAATGTTGACCTGGGGAGCTTGGCGCGTGACGCAGCTGGAGCTGTTTACTGCCGGTGATGATGTCGGGTACTGGATTGGTGTCGTTGGCGGCGTCATGATGCTTCTGTTGTTCAGCTACCCATTGAGAAAGCGCTTTCGCTTTGCCCAAAACTGGGGCAAAGCGAAATGGTGGTTTCTGGCTCACATGCTGTTGGGCGTGGGTGGCCCTGTGCTGATTTTGGTGCACTCCACCTTTCAGCTTCGCTCTCTCAATGCAGCCGCTGCTTTTTACAGCATGGTGATTGTTGCCCTCAGTGGCGTCATTGGCCGATTCTTTTACAGCCGGGTCAACCGGGGTCTGCATGGTGAACAAAGTGACCTGCAAGCATTGCGGGAGAAATCCGGGCTGGATCAAAAAGAGGCTTACTCGCGTTTGCAATTCGCTCCAGAGGTGGAGCGCCGCCTTGTCGCGTTTGGCCAGAATGAAGTCAGTGCCAGGCCCGGGTTTGTGGCATGTGTTCGCCGTGTTTTCTGGCTTCCTGTCAGGCAGTGGTGGACCTACAGGCAGTGCGTTCGTGAGTTACAGGCTCCTTTGGCTTTGCTGGCAAAGCAGGGTGGATGGGATGGCGAAAACCATGAAAAGCGCCAACGCCAGGCAAGAAAGCTTGTGCGCAGGTATCTCAATGCGGTGGTGCGTGTCGCGCAATTCACGGCGTACGAGCGGCTGTTTTCGTTGTGGCACGTGGCCCACATTCCGTTTGTCTACCTGCTGGTCTTGAGTTCGATCGTGCATGTGGTGGCGGTTCACGCTTACTGAGCAGAGGCAAGGTTTGCGACCATGGCTGCACTCTTCGAACATCCTCGTTGCGTTGCAGAGGCTGGGTCTGTGCATCTTGGTCGCCTTCGGTCTCTCACAAACGCCGACAGCTGCAGCCCAATCGATCGAATCCATCTTGGCGCCCGGGAAAGTGATTCAGGGTCATGCCAAATACGAGGAAGATTGCGCTCAGTGCCACGTGAAGTTCGACCGGGCTGCTCAAAACGGCCTTTGCATGTCATGCCACAAAGACGTAGGTGCTGACGTGAGAGCGCGCAAAGGTTTTCATGGGCGATCCAAGCCGCAAGCTTGCAACACCTGCCATACCGACCACAAGGGGCGAAATGCCCAAATTGTCGAGCTCGACAAAAGAACTTTTGACCACGCCATCACCGACTACCGCTTGCTCGGCAAGCATGAAAAAGTGGACTGCGTGAAGTGCCATCAAGCGGGCAAAAAATACAGTGAGGCGCCACTGGACTGCAACAGCTGTCACAAGAAGGACGATGTGCACAAGGGCGGCCTTGGCGTCAAGTGTGCCGATTGCCATTCGGAGGCGAGCTGGAAGGAGACCCAGTTTGATCACGACAAGAAAACACGTTTTTCGTTGACGGGAAAGCATGCCGATATCAAGTGCGCCGATTGCCACAAAAACAATGATTACAAGGAAACGGTTCGCACTTGCATCGGGTGCCACAAAAAGGACGATGACAGTCGCCAAGGCCATCGAGGACAGTACGGTGAAAAATGCGATGCGTGCCACAGCACCAAGGCTTGGAAGCCGGCCAACTTCAACCACGACACCGACACCAAATACCTTTTGCGTGGCAAGCATCGGTCGACAGAATGCAGCAGTTGCCATTCCGGCAACCTTTACAAGGTCAAGCTGAGTCAGGACTGCTACGCCTGCCACAAGGGCGACGACAAGCACAAGGACACGTTGGGCAAGGATTGTGGGAGCTGCCATACCGAGCGCAGTTGGAAAGAGCCACCCAAGTTCGATCACGCCAAAACCAGCTTCCCACTGGCAGGAAAACACGTGCAGATCGAGTGCAAAGAATGCCACGACAGCGCGGTGTTCAAAGATGCGCCCACAGCGTGCTTTGCTTGCCACAAGAAGGACGACAAACACGAAACCACGCTGGGCGAAAAGTGTGGGGACTGTCACAGCGAACGCGACTGGAAGACCACCAAAGGCCGCTTTGACCACGATCGAACGAAATTCCCGTTGCGAAACGCACACGCTGAGCGTGTCGTGAAATGTGACTCTTGCCACAAAAATCTGAAGAGTTTTCGAAAAACGCCACTGGATTGCTACAGCTGCCATACCAAAGACGACAAGCACGAAGGTCAGCTTGGGAAGTCCTGCGAAACCTGCCACAGCGATCGCGACTGGAAGGGCACACGCTTTGACCACGCCAAGACCACATTTCCGTTGACGGGCAAACACGTACCGGTCAAGTGCGAGAAGTGCCACGAAAGCAATCGGTACAAAGATGCATCAAGCGATTGCTACGCCTGCCACAAAGTGGAAGACAAGCACAAATCCAAGTTCGGAGAAAAGTGCGAGACCTGTCATAACACCCGCGCCTGGGCGATCTGGGATTTCAACCACGACAAACGCACCCAATATTTGTTGAGTGGTTCACATATCAACGTGGCGTGTGAAAGTTGCCATTCCCAGCCCGCTCCAAAGGGCAAGGGCTTCGCTTCGGTGGGCAACAACTGTGTGAGTTGCCACCGCAAGGACGATGTTCACGATGCGCAGTTTGGTGTGCGATGTGAGACGTGTCATTCCACGAAAAAGTGGAGCGACGTACTGAATCGGTTCAGTTTGAATGAAGGTGCAGACGAACGTGACTTGGTGGCTGAGCGAATGCCAGTTCTTGGATTTGCCAGCCATTTTTGGCGTAGGAGTTCACCGCCTGGTGCAAGTGCCAGGCTGAAGGAGCGCACATGAAAACCGACGACGTCCTACAGTGGCCCGCTGCGGCCGGTGTCGTCCGATGGATGATGGCACTGCTGCTGGTGTTCGCAAGCGGCGCGGTGATGGCGCAGGCGGCCGGTCGAACTTCGTTTGATCACACGAAAACGGGTTTTGCGCTGAGCGGGGTGCACAGCACCACTCGCTGCGAGTCTTGCCACATCAAGGGCGTGTTCAAGGGGACGCCAAAAGAATGCGCCAGTTGCCACCTCAGCGGGGCTCGTTTGGCCAAGAACAATACCGTCATGCCACAACAACACGTTGTGACCACGGCGGCGTGTGATACATGCCACACCACGCAGACCTTTGCGGGGGTGAAGTTCTCACATGCCAGTGTGGCCGCCGGGCGTTGCACCACCTGCCACAACGGATCGAATGCCCCAGGAAAATCGCAGGGCCATATTCCCACCAAGGCATCATGCGACAGCTGTCACCGCACAGCAGTCTGGACCCCCGCGAGCAAATTCGATCACGCTGGCGTATTGCCGGGCACCTGTGAAACTTGCCACGACGGCTCCAAGGCCACTGGCAAATCCGCAACGCACCTTCCCGTACCGTCCAACCTGTCTTGCAGCAATTGCCACAGCACAACGCAATGGGCAAATGCCAAGGTAGATCATGGAGGGTTCACTCAGGCAACCAATTGCGCCAGTTGCCACAATGGCACCCTCGCGACGGGCAAGTCGAGCGGTCACATCGCGACGCAGGCCAATTGCGCGACTTGCCACAGCACGTCCAAGTGGAGTGGCGCGCGGGTGGACCATAGCGCGTTCAGCAGCAGCACCAATTGCGCCAGTTGCCATAACGGAACCAAGGCCAAGGGGAAACCCGGAAACCACACGCCGACCACGGCAAATTGCGCCACCTGTCACAACACCGCCACGTGGTCGGGCGCCAAGGTCGACCACAGCGGATTTTCGGCTGCAACCAACTGCGCCAGTTGTCACAATGGGCAGCAAGCCAAAGGCAAGTCAGCGAACCACGTAACCACCTCTGCGAATTGCGTCAGCTGTCATAGCACAAACGCATGGGCTGGCGCCAAGGTGAACCACAGTGGGTTCAATGCTTCAACCAATTGCGCAAGTTGCCACAACGGCACCATGGCCACTGGCAAGACCGCTAACCATGTGCAAACCACAGCCAATTGCGTGACTTGTCACAGCACCGCTCGTTGGACCGGCGCGGTTGTCGATCACAAAGCCTTTAACAGCAGCACCAATTGCTCGACCTGCCACAACGGCACCCGTGCGAAGGGCAAGCCCAGCGGTCATATATCAACAACAGCGAACTGCGTGACTTGCCACAGCACGACCACATGGGCGGGTGCCAAGGTGGACCACAGCGGTTTCAATGCGGCCACCAACTGCGCCAGTTGCCATAACGGCGCGCAAGCCAGCGGCAAACCGTCCAATCACCTGCCGACAACGGCCAGCTGTGGAGCATGCCACAGCACGGCTCGATGGACCGGCGCCAAGGTCAACCACAGCGCCTTCAATGCGGCCACAAATTGCACCAGCTGCCACAACGGAACGTTTGCAACGGGCAAATCGAACACCCACATTGCCACGACCGGCAATTGCGGTACGTGTCATTCGACCACCGGTTGGACGGGGGCCAAGGTAGACCACAGCGGGTTCAATGCTTCGACCAACTGCGCCAGTTGCCACAATGGAACTCAAGCCACGGGCAAACCAGGTGGGCATATCGCCACGACTGCGAATTGCGCAACGTGCCACACCACTGTCAACTGGACGGGTGCCAAAGTGGACCACAGTGGTTTCACCGCTGCCACCACCTGCACGACCTGCCACAACGGGACGACCGCCACGGGCAAGCCCACGGTGCATGTGCCCACGACGGCCAATTGCGTAACCTGCCACACCACGACCCGCTGGACGGGGGCGAAGGTGAATCACGGCACGTTCACGGCTGCCACGAATTGCTCCAGCTGCCACAACGGCACGTTGGCCACCGGCAAGCCGAGCGGTCACATCGCCACAACAGCGAACTGCGGCACCTGCCACAGCACCAATGTTTGGGCGGGTGCCAAAGTGGATCACAGTGGTTTCACCGCTGCCACCACCTGCACGACCTGCCACAACGGGACGACCGCCACGGGCAAACCCACGGTGCACGTGCCCACGACGGCCAATTGCGTGACCTGCCACACCACGACCCGCTGGACGGGGGCGAAGGTGAATCACGGCACGTTCACGGCTGCCACGAATTGCTCCAGCTGCCACAACGGCACGTTGGCCACCGGCAAGCCGAGCGGTCACATTGCCACAGCAGCGAACTGCGGCACCTGCCACAGCACCAACGTTTGGGCGGGTGCCAAAGTGGACCACAGTGGTTTCACCGCTGCCACCACCTGCACGACCTGCCACAACGGGACGACCGCCACGGGCAAGCCCACGGTGCACGTGCCCACGACGGCCAATTGCGTGACCTGCCACACCACGACCCGCTGGACGGGGGCGAAGGTGGATCACGGCACGTTCACGGCTGCCACGAACTGTTCCAGCTGCCACAACGGCACGTTGGCCACCGGCAAGCCGAGTGGCCACGTGCTCACAACAGCCCAGTGTGGTACCTGCCACAGAACCAACGTGTGGACGGGTGCCAAGGTGGATCACAGCACCTTCACCGTAGCGACCAATTGCACGACCTGTCACAACGGGACGACCGCCACGGGCAAGCCCACGGTGCACGTGCCCACGACGGCCAATTGCGTAACCTGCCACACCACGACCCGCTGGACGGGTGCCAAGGTGGATCACGGAACGTTCACGGCTGCCACGAACTGTTCCAGTTGCCACAACGGCACATTGGCCACCGGCAAGCCGGGTGGCCACGTGCTCACAACAGCCCAGTGTGGTACCTGCCACAGGACCAACGTGTGGACGGGTGCCAAGGTGGATCACAGCACCTTCACCGTAGCGACCAATTGCACGACCTGCCACAACGGGACGACCGCCACGGGCAAGCCCACGGTGCACGTGCCCACGACAGCCAATTGCGTGACCTGCCACACCACGACCCGCTGGACGGGTGCCAAGGTGGATCACGGCACGTTCACGGCTGCCACGAATTGCTCCAGTTGCCACAACGGTACGTTGGCCACCGGCAAGCCGTCCGGCCACATTGCCACAACTGCGCAATGCGGCACCTGCCACCGCACAACGCTATGGACGGGGGCCAAAATCGACCACACCACATTCACCGCTGCCACCAACTGTGCCACTTGCCACAATGGTTCCCAGGCGACTGGAAAGCCAGCAAATCACATACCGACGACGGCCAATTGCATCAGTTGCCATGGCACCACGAGCTTCACATCGGGCGCCAAGATGAATCACACGGTTGTGACCGCGACGAGCTGCAAGTCGTGCCACAACGGAAGCTTCACCAGCCAGGGTCCGACCGGCGCACTGGCCAAGCCGACCAACCATATTCCCGAAACCCAGTTGCTCAATGGCGCTGCGATGGATTGCAGTGCCTGCCACACCAGTACCACCAGCTGGGCGACCATGAGGATGGAGCACAACAACAGCATGGGTGGGGGGGCCGGTTGGTGCAAGTCGTGCCACGCCACGGGAACCAACTACCTGGGCAACATGGAAAAGATGGCCCTTACGCACAGGAGCAGGGCGACGACCGCTACCGATTGTTCTGCGTCAGGTTGCCACCGGCCGCTGGGCAGTATCGGTTCGAGCTATCGGAAGTGGAATTGAGCTCTGAGGGCTGTGTGCCGGGGCGGCTATACAGGTCCGTAGGGTCCGTTATTTTCATCCGATTTAGATAAACAAAAACTGTTGAATTCAATGAAAACTGCCTTGCGAACCTTGATGCTCCCTGTGGCCATTGCTTCTCTCTCGTCGGTGGCGATGGCCCAAGTCATAGACGACCTGGAAATTCGCCGCGACGGGGACGATGGTGTGGCCAACATCCAGTTTGTGACGCGTGTTCAATACGACAGTGTTGTCATATCGCCGGCCCGTGATCTGGTGCAGATTTTTTACTCCGTGTTGCCCACAAAGAAATCGATTAGTTTGCTGGGTGGGCAGCGCCGATTCAAGGGCAGCGATGGAATTCCAGAAGTTACCGTCACCGATGAGCCGGTCGATCGGCAAGGTCTCAAGCGCAAACTGATCGTGCGGTTCGCCAAGCCAGTGCCGGTGAGGGTTCGTGCAGGCAAGGGCAATCAGAGCATTGAGGTGGTGATGAAGGGGCTTGGCGACCAGGTGGACCTGGCAAGACCGTCCAGAGCATCACCCGATTTGAGTTTGGTACCGAAAAACTTTTTGGTGACCTTGCAGACGTCGACGAAATCGGGCTTTTTCCTGAATGGGTCGGTACCCGCCAGCTTGCAGGCCTACCAGACTTTTACCGGGCGCCGAATAGTGGACGGCAATGCGCTATACGACATCAATCTGGGCTATTTCGGCACCCGCGCTGAAGCAGAAGCCGCCCTCAAACTTCTGAAGCCCCGTTTCCCGCAGGCTTCGGTGGTCGCTTTGAAAGTGACTTCGGATGCGGGCACTGCAGTGGCTGGCTCACAGTTGGGCCCTGGCAATGCGCCCGCCGAAATTGAAGCCAAGGCCCTTGAGTTGATGGTTGCAGCCCAGACCGCAATCGACAAGGGCGATTTCGCTGGCGCTGTGGAGCCGCTTGGGAACTTGCTGAATCTGCCACCGAACACCTCTTCCAGAAAGGCGCAGGAACTGATAGGAACAGCTCGCCTCAAGAGTGGCGATACCGAGCGGGCACGGGCCGAGTTTGAGGCCTACCTGGATGTGTATCCCGTTGGAACCGACAGTGATCGGGTGCGCGCCATCGTGGCAGACCTGCCCGCAAAATCTGAGCCCTTGGCCGCGATTGCGCCTGAACCCGAGTCGAACTGGAGTGGCGGGGTTTCTACTTACTACTTTGGCGGCAAGTCGAAAGAACGCAATCAGGAATTTCAAGACTCACCCATCAGCGGCTTGCCTGAGTTGTTGAGCGAAGAGACCATTTCCGACACCGAGCAAGGGCAGGTTCAAAGCAACATCGACTTGAACTGGCGCAAACGAGACGATGAAGCGGACACACGTTTTGTGCTGCGCGAGGCTTACACGACAAACCTCGAAGCCGGCAAGGCCGACAGGAACCGGTTGACGGCCTTGTATGTTGACCGGAAATCGTTCACCAATGGAACGAGTTTTCGCGCGGGGCGGCAATCACCGACGGGCGGCGGCGTGCTGTACCGGTTCGATGGTCTGCAGGCTGGTTACTATCTGAAACCCAAGTGGAAGATCAATGCCGTGGCGGGTGTGCCGAGCGACAAATTGCTCGACACGCAGCGCCGACTGTATGGTTTTTGGCTTGACGCCGAAGCGCTGACCGATGAGATCAGCGGCAGCCTCTATTTCAACCAGCAAAAGATTGACGGCGCACTGGATCGCCGTGCGGTGGGTACCGAACTCCGCTACTTCAGTGGCGGTGTTTCTGTGAATTCCCAGTTCGACTATGACCAGGCGTTCAAGGGGATCAATATTGCATCGGTGCAAGGGACATGGCAGTTTCCCGACAACTCGGTGATCAATTTCCTCTACGACCGTCGGGCCACGTCCTTGTTGTCGCTTGGCAATATTCTGTTTTTTCAGGATCCGTTCATTGAAACCCAAGCTCGAACGGTTCAGGAACTGCTGCGCAATGCATCGTTAACGGAACTTCAAGACCGGGTCAAGGCTGTCACGCCTTACCAGACCCAAATGCTGATTGGAGGAACCACACCCATCAATGATCAATGGCAAGTCGGAGCGGACCTCAACTTGACCAACGTGGAGGCTGTGCCCGCGCTGCCCAGTATCAATTTCGAGGGCTTTCCCAGCACCGGAAACTTGTGGAGTGTGAGCACCCAGTTGATCGGGTCAAACCTCTATTCCAAGCGGGATACGCATGTTTTAGGGGCCACCTATTTGACAGGTCCCACTTACCACGGCTTTCAACTGTCCTACAACAACATGAGCACCGTCGGTGAAGGATGGCGCGTTGAGCCGTCACTTCGCTACTACCGCCAAAGCGACACCTTCGGGAACAACTTGATCCGCTGGACGCCAGGATTGCGTGTTTCCTATCGGTTCGAGAATTCGATCTCCCTTGAATCTGAACTGACTTATGAACGGTCGAAACGCACTGGTGTGAGCTCCAACGTCGATACTGATCGGGTTTCCTACTTCTTTGGTGCACGATACGACTTCTAACCTGCTCCCCGCGCCGTTTGTTTCGGCCACAGGATTGGCCTGCCGGCGAGGCCATCAATGGTTGTTTCGCGCGCTTTCGTTCGCTGTTTTTCCTGGCCAGATGATGTGGCTTCGAGGCGCGAACGGAAGTGGAAAGACCACCTTGTTGAGAGTTGTGGTGGGGCTTTCCCAGCCAGACGAGGGCACGCTCTCAAGGGACATGCCTGATGGGTTGGGCGGCAGCCGCCAGGGGCGAACGGTTTACGTCGGGCACCTCAACGCCATGAAGGATGACCTGACCGTGTGCGAGTCGCTTCAGTTCATGGCAGGCCTGCATGGGCAAGACAGCCGACGTGAAGCTGCGCTTGCAGCGCTGCAAACTTTGGGTATGCACCATCGCCGCAACGCGGCCGTTCGCACCCTGTCGCAGGGGCAACGCAGGCGGGCAGCCCTCGCGCGTCTTGCCCTGGAAAAGACGGCATCACTGTGGGTACTTGACGAGCCGTTTGATGCGTTGGATGCTCAAGGCATTGAGACGATCAACGGCTTGATGCAGGCACACCTGGACCGGGGGGGCAGTGTGCTGTTGACCTCTCATCTGGAGCTGGAAGCGGCCGGGCCAGAGGCTCACGAGCTCACCCTGCAACAAGGTCCCGCTGCATGAATTCTGGTATCGGGGTGCTTTGGGCGGTGGCCTTGCGCGATTTGCGTCTGGCGGGGCGCCGCCGAGTTGAAACTGCTTTGCCCGTGGTGTTTTTTGTTGTGGCAGCGAGTTTGTTTCCTTTGGGGGTCGGGCCAGAGCCGCAAACATTGCGTCAAATTGCTTCGGGCGTGGTGTGGGTCAGCGCCTTGCTTTCTGCCATGATGTCTTTGAATACTTTGTTCGCGGGTGACCATGCCGATGGCTCGCTGGAGCAGATGTTGTTGTCCAGTGAGTCCATGGTTCTGATCGCAGCGGGCAAGTCGTTGGCGCATTGGTTGTTGACGGGCATGCCCTTAATCCTGGCTTCACCTTTGATTGGTATGTTCTTCGGGATGGAGCCAAGGTCCATTGGCATTCTGGTGTTGTCCCTTTTGTTGGGTACGCCGGTGCTGAGTCTCCTGGGCAGTGTGGGCGCAGCTTTGACGCTGGGATTGCGCAGCGGGGGGGTGCTTTTGTTGTTGCTGGTGTTGCCGCTGTGCATCCCGGTCCTGATTTTCGGTGCGGGTGCCGTGTCAGCGGTGGATGTTGGCCTGTCGGCCCAGGGGCATCTGTCGTTGTTGGCGGCTTTGTTGCTTGTCGCCGCCCTGGGGGCGCCGCTTGCCACGGCGGCCGCCTTGCGAATTTCGGTAAGTTGATATTTGACCGGAGAAATATTCACCTTGACCAACCCGATGCGATTCTTTACCTATGCGGCTCCCTCGCGCTTTTACTCTTTGTCAGGGGTCTTGATTCCCTGGCTCTGGGTTTTGGCTGTCGGCTTGGCGATCGCCGGACTTTACGTGGGCTTTTTCGTTGCGCCCAGCGACGCGACCCAAGGTGAGGCCTATCGAATTATTTTCATTCATGTGCCAGCGGCCTGGATGTCCATGGTGCTGTACCTCGTGATGGCTGGCTGGGCGGTGGTTGGCTGGGCGTTCAAAGCCCGCCTGGCCTCCATGGTGGCCCGCGCTATCGCCCCGACGGGAGCGATGTTCACGTTTCTGGCGCTGTGGACGGGTGCGTTCTGGGGCAAGCCAACCTGGGGGGCTTGGTGGGTGTGGGATGCGCGGTTGACCTCGGAACTCATCCTACTGTTTTTGTATCTGGGTTATATCGCTCTGGTGGAGGCGATCGATGACCACAAGCGTGCTGACAGCGCAGGAGCCTTGCTGGCATTGGTTGGTGCGCTCAACGTTCCCATCATTTACTTTTCTGTGAAATGGTGGAACACCCTGCACCAGGGCGCGACGATCAGCATGAGCGCCGCTCCCAAGATGGCGAGCACCATGCTGACGTCCATGTTGATCATGACGCTGGCGTTTTGGGCTTATGCGTTTGCGGTGGTTTTCATGCGCACACGTGCCATTGTGCTGGAGCGCGAAACGCATGCCGATTGGGTGGCGGAATTGCGTCGCGGCGAACGGGGAGCAGGCCCATGAACTGGTCCGGCGCAAGTGAGTTTTTCGCCATGGGTGGATACGGACTTTACGTTTGGGGGTCCTATGGCATCGCAGCTTTGGTTATGTTGGTGGAGCCCTTGCTGGTCGCCAAGCGCCACAGGCGCGCCCAGCTGGGGGCTATGGACGACGATGATCTGGAGTAAATGATGAAAACTCGACACAAACGCCTGGTCATTGCGCTCGGCGCATTCGCGGTTCTGGGCACAGCGGTGGCGCTGGTGCTCAACGCCTTCAACAGCAATCTGGTGTTCTTTTATTCTCCGACGCAGATTGCTGCCCACGAAGCGCCCTCCGGACGCACCTTTCGCTTGGGTGGGCTGGTCGAAGCTGGCACCGTGAAGCGCGACGGGGTCACAGTCAGTTTCACGGTCACGGACACCGCAAAAACCATCCCGGTCGTGTACCAAGGCATCTTGCCCGACCTGTTCAAGGAGGGAAAAGGTGTGGTGGCCCAAGGCCAACTGCACAACGGCGTGTTCGAGGCCAAAGAAGTGCTCGCCAAACACGATGAAAACTACATGCCACCAGAGGCAGCCGAGGCGCTGAAGCGTGCGGCCGAAAGCAACAGCGCCCTGGCTGAGACCGTTGTCGTGGAGAAAAAGCCATGATTCCAGAAATCGGCCATTTCATGTTGTGGCTTGCCTTGGGTGTTTCAGTCGTTCTGGGTGTGCTTCCGATGGCGGGCGCACAGCGCAACAACGCTCAGTGGATGGGCCTGGCCCGTCCGGCAGCGCATGTGCTTTTTGCGCTTGTGGCCATTGCGTTTTTCTGTTTGGCCGCTTCGTTTGTGCGCCACGATTTCTCTGTGTTGAACGTGGCGACCAATTCCAATTCGGCATTGCCGCTGCAGTACCGCATCGCTGCAACCTGGGGAAGCCACGAAGGTTCACTGCTGCTTTGGGTGTTCATGCTCTGTGTCTGGATGGTGGCCGTGGCGCGTTTCAGCGCACACCTGCCGCAGCCCGTTGTGGCGCGCACGCTGTCTGTCATGGGCTTGATCAGTTTGGGGTTTCTGCTGTTCCTGCTGTTGACCTCCAATCCGTTTGAGCGCCTTTTCCCTGTGCCGGCCGATGGGCGTGACCTCAACCCCTTGCTCCAGGACCCCGGCATGGTGTTTCACCCGCCGCTGCTCTACATGGGCTATGTGGGTTTTTCTGTGGCGTTTTCGTTTGCAATCTCGGCCTTGATTGGGGGCAACCTGGACGCAACCTGGGCACGCTGGTCGCGCCCATGGACCACTTTCGCCTGGATGTTTCTGACCATCGGCATCGCTTTGGGCAGCTGGTGGGCTTACTACGAACTCGGCTGGGGTGGCTGGTGGTTTTGGGATCCGGTAGAAAACGCCTCGTTCATGCCGTGGCTCATTGGCACAGCGCTTATTCACTCACTGGCGGTAACCGAAAAGCGCGGGAGTTTCAAGTCGTGGACCGTGTTGCTCGCCATCGTTGCTTTCTCGCTTTCATTGCTCGGAACCTTTCTGGTCCGATCGGGTGTCCTGTCGTCGGTGCATGCGTTCGCGACCGACCCAGCCAGAGGACTGTTCATCTTGACCTTTCTGGCGATTGCAGTGGGTGGCTCGCTCGCGCTGTACGCCTGGCGTGCACCCAAGGTGGGTCTGGGTGCGCGTTTCGCACTGGTCTCGCGCGAAACCGCCTTGCTGGGCAACAACGTGATGCTGGTCGTGGCTTGCGCGGCGGTTTTGCTGGGCACTTTGTACCCCCTGTTGCTTGACGCTCTTGGCCTGGGCAAGATTTCTGTGGGCCCGCCCTATTTCGATTCGGTTTTCATGCCTTTGATGGCGCCAACCCTGTTTCTCATGGGGGTTGGGCCCATGGTTCGCTGGAAAGAAGCTGAAGTGCCTGACGTGGCGCGACGACTGCGTTGGGCGTTTGTGGTGGCGATTCTGGCTTCTCTGGGCACAGGGTGGTTGGCCGGCGGCATCTCATTGGTGGCCAGTATTGGTTTTGCGCTGGCATTCTGGGTGCTGGCGTCTGTGGCAACCCATTGGTGGGAGACCGTTCACCAAAAGGGCCAAGGGCTGGCTGGGGTGTTGCGCAGGAGCCGGCAGATGCCGCGCGCCGTCGTGGGCATGATGGTCGCGCACCTGGGCGTGGCGGCGTTCTGTTTCGGCGTGACGATGGTCAGGTCGTATCAGGTAGAGCAGGATGTCAAGATGAACGTAGGCGATACGACCACGGTCAGTGGCTACACCTTTGCATTCCGTGGTGCGATTGAAGTGCCCGGACCGAACTATGTGGCCATGCGCGGTTTGGTAGAGGTCACGCGCAACGGTCAACACGTCGCGCAGATGAGGCCCGAAAAGCGCGTGTACCGGGTGCAGCAGAATCCCATGACCGAAGCCGCCATCTCCCCTGGGCTGACCCGCGACCTGTATGTTTCACTGGGGGAAGAAGTGGAGGGTGGTGCCTGGATCGTGCGCGTGTACGTGAAGCCGTTTATTGACTGGATCTGGATGGGGTGCCTCATCATGGCCTTGGGCGGCTTTCTGGCCGCGACCGATCGCCGGTACCGCAGCAAAGTTCGCAAGACGCAGCCGGCGGCGTCTGTTGTGAAAGGTGTTACGGCGTGAAACTTCTCAAATTCCTGATACCACTGGGCATTTTCATTGCACTGGTCGGGTTCCTGGCCGTTGGCCTCAAGCTGGACCCCAAGGAAGTCCCGTCGCCCTTGATTGACAAACCCGCGCCGGACTTCAAGCTCGCGCGATTGAGCCAACCTGAGGTGACCATTGCGCGCGAAGACTTGCTGGGCAAGGTCTGGATCTTGAGTGTCTGGGCTTCCTGGTGCGTGGCCTGCCAGGCGGAACATCCGTTGCTGGTGGCGTTGTCTGGCAAGAAGCTCGTGCCGATTTATGGTCTGAATTACAAAGACGAGCGCATGGACGGCCTGCGCTGGCTGGCCCGGTATGGCGATCCCTACGAGGCCTCTCTGTTTGATTTCGATGGCCGGGTTGGGATTGATTTTGGTGTGTACGGCGTGCCCGAGACGTTCGTGATCGACCGCAAAGGTGTGATCAGGTTCAAGCAGATTGGGCAGCTGACGCCCGAAGTGATCCGTGATCAGATAGAACCCCTTGTGAGGAAGCTCAATGGCTAAGTGGCTGGTATGGATGGCGCTGGCGCTGTGCAGTGGCTGGTTGCAAGCCAAAGAAGCGGCGCCGGCTTCGGACGACCCGGTGCTGGAAGCGCGCATGGTTGCCTTGACCACGGAGTTGCGTTGCCTGGTCTGTCAGAACCAGACGATCGCTGATTCGCACGCTGGCCTGGCTGTTGATCTGCGCAACCAGGTGCGGGAAATGCTGAGGCGGGGCGACAGTGACGCACAAATTCTGGATTACATGACCGCCCGGTATGGCGATTTTGTGCTCTACCGACCGCCCCTCAAGAGCAAGACCGCATTGCTCTGGTTTGGTCCAGGCATCTTGCTGGTCGCGGGCTTGGGAACATTGTTCCTGGTCCTTCGCAGGCGTTCCCGAATGGACCCTTCGCTCTTCGAACCGGAGCCCGAGCAAATCGGGGAAAACGAGAGACCCTCAATTGCAGCAACCCCTGCCAAACCCGATGTGAGTTCCTCCACATGACACAAGACATACCTACCCTGCGACGTCAGCTGGACCAGTTAAAAGAGCTGCACGAATCCGGCGTGCTTCCTGCGGCGCAATACGAAGAAAGCAAGGTTTCGCTGGAACGCAAGATCATCGACCTGGTCATGAGTGGTGCGGCCGACAAGGCGCCAGTTTCTGCGGCGGCACCTGGCGCGCCTGGCGACGAGCCGGTGGCGAGCGCTGTGCCGGTAGCCGCGCGTCAGTCCCGCAGCCTGATAGCCGGATTGACGGCAGCCGTGGTGGTGGCCGCGGCGACAGGCTATTGGTACATGGGTTCACCAGAACAGCTGAACGCTTCGCCGCAAGACAACGTGTCCACCGGGCCGGTGGGTACCGAACAGGCGACGCCCCATGCCACCTCGCAAGAGGAGATTGCGGGTATGGCCGAAAAGCTGGCGGCGCGTATGAAAGATACGCCGGAGGATGCCGAAGGCTGGGCCATGCTGGCACGTTCATACACCGTTCTGGGCCGCCACCCCGAGGCACTGGTGGCGTACGAGAAGGCGGTGAAGTTGCGCAGTGATGACGCGCCATTGCTGGCGGATTATGCCGACTCGCTGGCAGTCAAAAATGGTCGAAATCTGACGGGTGAACCCATGAAATGGGTGAATGCTGCGCTCAAACTCGACCCGCGAAACCCCAAGGCGCTTGCGTTGGCAGGCACCGAAGCCTTCAACACCAAGGACTACGCTTCGGCAGTCAGGTACTGGGAGCAGGTGGTTGAGTTCGGATCGCCCGACAGCGAATATGTCAAACAAGTGGCGGGCGGATTGGCGGAAGCCCGTCAGCTGGGCGGGATGCCCGCTGTGGCTGAAACCCAACTGCCAGCGACCGAGGTCGCTGCGCCGGGGGGCATGGGGTTGCCGGGCAGTGCGGTCAGCGGAACGGTGACACTTGCGCCAGCGTTGAGCAAACTCGCCAGCCCTGAGGACACGGTATTTGTCTACGCCCGTGCCGCCGAAGGAGGGCAGCGCATGCCGCTTGCGATCCAGCGGCGGCAGGTGAAGGATTTGCCATTCAGTTTTACTTTGGATGACAGCTCCTCCATGTCGCCCGCGGCCCGCATTTCTGGCGTCAAAAGCGTCATCGTGAGCGCGCGCGTGAGCAAGAGCGGCCAGGCTGCACCAACCCCAGGCGACCTGACCGGTCAGTCGGCTCCAGTGGCGGTCGGGGAAACCGGGCTGGCCATTGAAATTCGCGATACGGTGAAGTGATCCCTGGTGGTTCCGTCAGGGGCCCCAGCCATTGAACCGAGGCACGAACTGTGGACTACCGATACATCTACCTCATTGGGTTCTTCCCTGTTTTGCTGCTCTATTGGTGGCACCGCTCCAAGCGCAAGGCCATGTTTCAGGCGGAGCTCAAGGAGTCGATCGAACAAGGCTTGAACGAGCCACCTTCCTTGCATCCTGTGGTGGACCTTGCGCGCTGCATCGGGTCGGGAAGCTGTGCCAAGGCGTGCCCCGAGCAGGCGCTGGGCATCGTGGATGGCAAGGCAGTGCTCATCAACGCAGCTTCGTGTATTGGCCATGGTGCCTGCATGGCAGCTTGCCCCGTGGAGGCAATTACCCTGGTTTTTGGCACCGAGAAGCGCGGCATCGACATTCCGCTGGTCAGCCCTGAATTTGAAACCAACGTACCCGGCATTTTTGTGGCCGGTGAACTGGGTGGCATGGGGCTGATCCGCAAGGCGGCGGAGCAGGGCAGGCAGGCCATGGACTTCATCAAAAAACGCAGCAATGGCCAGTGTGATCTTGATGTGATGATCGTGGGTTGCGGCCCCGCAGGCCTGTCGGCCGGGCTGGCCGCCATGCAGCACAAACTCCGCTTCAAGCTGATTGAGCAGGAAGATTCGCTCGGTGGCTCGGTGTACCACTATCCGCGGCAAAAAGTGGCCATGACGGCGCCTGTGGTTCTGGCCATCGTGGGGAAGATGCGCTTTGGCGAAGTGCAGAAGGAAAAGCTGCTCGAGTTTTGGGAAGGCGTGGTCGAGAAGACGGGTCTCACCATTGCGTTTCGTGAGCGCATGGAAAGCGTCGAATCCGATGGGGATGGTTTTTGGGTGAAGACCAGCAAGGGGCGCTACAAAGCCCGCAGTGTTCTTTTGACCATCGGGCGGCGCGGCACGCCCCGAAAACTGGGTGTCCCAGGCGAAGAGTCATCCAAAGTTGTCTACCGTCTGGTGGACCCAGCCCAATACGAAGGCCAGGCAGTGCTGGTGGTGGGCGGCGGTGACAGCGCTCTCGAAGCGGCCATCGCTTTGGCTGAAACACCGGGAACCGACGTCATTCTTTCCTACCGCAGTGAGGCATTTTCGCGGGTGAAGCAGAAGAACCGCACCAAGCTGGAGGCGCTGGAAGCCGGCGGGCGCCTTCGCGTGATGCTGAAATCCAAAGTGGGTCGCATAGACAAACAAGCGGTCGAAATCGATTGGCAAGGGGTTTGCCATATGTATTCAAACGATGCGGTCATCGTTTGTGCAGGGGGTGAGCTGCCTACCCCGCTCTTGCAGAAGATGGGCGTGCATTTCGAGACCAAGCACGGCGCCGCCTGATGCTGGCATGGCCGGCGTCCCGGTCCCCACATTCCATCCGTGTGCCTCTGGCGCAAAGCGCTGCATCGCCCGTGTTGCCACACGGTGCACACAAGCTGCTTATCGAACCTATCGGCCCCGTTGGGGGCGCGGGCAGCGCTATGGACGGCTTGGCCTGAGGGGGATGCCGGCCGCCATGGGACGCTCCTCACACAGCACCGAGCCCCTGGATGGGCGCTGGTGAAGTCAGGGACAACCGCCGTCCTTGATGGCCTCCCACCCTCTTTTGTCTCAGTGAAACGGCTATCGAGAGGCCTGGCCTGGTCCTTTCTGGCTCAAAAGGGGGAAATTCTTAAGCGAATTTAAGGTTGTGCGGCACCCACTCCAAAACTGCTACTTTATGTAGCAGTTCCCCTACCTGATGGTGGGGTGACACCCCATGTATGTTGAAAAACTGGTTCGTAACATGGCGTTAACAGATCAGGAAACCTCGAAAACGCAAACAAAGGGGTGAATTTCAGCCCAGTTTTCGGCTTCTGGATCTGGTTACGGTTTTGGACCCCTTTTTTACGCACCTTGGGAGCGTCACCATGAAAATCCAGAGCAACACCGCAAGATCCGGATTCTTCGGGCAGTCAGCCAGGCATTGCTTGCTGGCCGCTGCCTGTTTTTTCCTCACGGCTGTCGTGCACGCTGCTCCGCTGGCGGTCACGGTTCTGGGGGTGCAGGCCGACGGCACCACGGTGAACCTCGGCAGCGACTACCGCTGGACCGTTGAGCAAGACGCCACCAAGCTCTCGGTGCCGGGGCAGCCGGCCACCACGGCCAATTACTCGTTCAGCTTCCACACCAGTTACATGCCGGTGGTCGCGGCCGGGCGGGTGGGCACCGCGCCCACAGGCCTGACGCAAGACCCCGATGTGGCACGGTTGTATGCGCAACCGTTGCCCTCGGTCTGCGTGGGCACCCCGGCCTCCAATTGTCTGGATACGGCCAAGCGCTACTACCTCTCCGTCGCCGTCGAAGGCTACCAGATGGGCGGGGCGCCCATTGTGATCAATGGCAGCACAGCCACCGCCACGGTGTATGTCAACCAATACCCCGTGCCAACGGCGCAGATTTCGGTGTACGCGTTCAACGACAACAACCCCCTCAACAGTGCACCCGACCTGCCGCAGGAGCAGGGGCTTGAAGGTTTCACCGTGCTGCTCATGGAGGCCGGCGGCACCTTCGGCCAGTCCGGCGGCGCGGTGACGCAAGACGGTTTCGGCAACCCGCTGGGCACAACCTACAACACCGACGGTTCCGTCAAGGTGCGCGGCTCCGGCATTCTCAAAACCGGCCCTGATGGCACGCTGCTCATCCAGAACCTGTTCCCGGCCAAATACACCGTGTTCATGGTGGCGCCCGTCGGCAGCGACTGGACCCAGACCTCCACCATCGAAGGCACCAAGGGCTCTGACGCCTGGGTGAAAAACAACGAGCCTTCTTTCTTCCAGGAATTCGGCCCCCCCGGCCACCATGTGTTCATGGGTTTCACCAAGTCGGGTTGTGTCCAGGGGACGGCGGGCAGCCGGTGTGTGGGTTTGGTGGGACCCAACGCACGCAACATCACCGGCAAGGTGGTCAACATCCACAACTCGCGCACGCCCAATTACGCCTTTGAAAGAGGTGCGCCTGTGAACGAATGCTGGGTGGGGCTGAACGAAACCGGCGCCAGTACCAGGACCCTCTATACGACCGCCTGCAAGAAGGACAGCACCTTCACCATCCCGAACGTGCCTCCAGGCAACTATGAGCTGGTGGTGTGGGACGAGCCGCTGGACATGATCATCGGCACACAAACCATCACGGTCGGAGGCTCCGACCTCGCCATGGGCGATGTGCCGGTGTTCAGCTGGTTCGGCCGGATCCAGGGCCGTGTGTTCCAGGACATCGATGGCAGCGGCCTGCCGTTCTTTGCCGAGGCCTACAGCAAGCCTTACATCAAGGTCGATCCGGTGACCGGTATCGAGACCGAAGAACAGAAAAACTACGCCCCCGGCGATCTCAAGCCCGCTTTTGGTGAAGGCATTGCCAGCACCATCCGCTTCCGCGATGGCAGCATTTACCAGGCTGCGGTGACCAAGAAAGATGGCACCTACGCCTTCACAGAGGTGTTCCCGTTCTTCAACTGGATGGTGACCGAGATCGACTACGCACGGTTCAAAGTGACCGGTGCCACCATGGTGACCGATGCCGGTGGTGCGATCGCCCCCGATGAAAATGCGATCAAACTGTGGAACGCCGAGACGGGCAGCTATGGCAGCAGCGATCCGGCTTTTGCCTACAACCCCTGGATCCGTTTGAACCCGCAGCTGCAGGAAACCTGTACCCCTGAGCAGGTGGCGTTGAACAAAGACGCCGACGGCAAGATCATCGACACCACGGCCTGCTTCAAGGCGGGCGACAAGTACTACCGCACCGAGCAGGGCGTGACCTTGCTGGAAGGCACCCAAGCCTTCCTGGGCCTGACCAACCACATCGAATGGGGCAAGCAACCCTACGCCGGTGAGCTCAATGGCACCAAGAGTGAAAACGGTGGCATCGCCGGCATCGTTCAATACGCCATCACGCGGGCCGAAGACGATCCCCGTTTTGCCGCGGCTGAAAACTGGGAGCCCGGTGTGCCGCGCGTGCAGGTCAACATGTTCCTGGACTGCGATGCCGACGGCCTGATTGACAAGCCGAAGAACGATGGCACAGGCCTGTGCGCCGCGGGCGGCCTGAGTGGCGCAGACGGCCACATCGCCCAATTGCCCGATGTGGACAACTACCCCTTCTGCTGGCGCGACCCGGAGTCCTGTACGCTGACCGTCTCGACCAAGGGCCCAGAGGACTACGAGCGCACCGGGAACGATGGCGTGTTCAGCTTCGGTGACGTGTTCAGCTGGGGTGGCCCACAAGCCAATGACCCAACCAGTCAACTGCACGTGGGTATCGGCGGCACCGACAGCTGGGACGACAACGTGCCCACAGGCTGTATCAAGCCACCGCCCGGCCCGGTGGCCAATGGTTCGATCCCCTTCGTCGCGCCGGCCGATCTGGATTGTTTCGATGGTCTGTTCAACTTCAACCAGGTGCGTCCCTCCCTGTTTGACGGGGGTTATGCCTTCGGCCGTGTTGCTGGCCAGGCCGAGCTGCCTGTGCTGATCGGCAGCGCAGGCAAGGGCACCTACATTGTTGAAGCCGTCGCGCCTCCCGGCTACCTCCATGTGGGCAGTGGTGACCAGAACGTCGCTTTTGGTGACACGCTCAAGGCCTCCACCGCAGCCCTGCCATTCGAGTGCGTGGGCATGGAATTGCCGGTGCCCGCCAAACTCACGCTGTTCCCTGGTGAAGACAACCCCGCCTATGGCGGTGCGGGCCAAACATGGCGCAAGTGCGACATGAAAGCGGTCCCTCTGGTGCCCGGCACCAACCCCGCACCCAATTTCTTCCTGTACACCGAAGCGCCCGTGGCGGGCCACGGCGTGGGCTTCATCCTGGACGACACCGCGACCGAGTTCAACCGCTTCTCGCCCTCGTTCGGTGAAAAATACGCACCCCCCCATCTGCCGGTTTCGGTGCAAGACTGGACCGGGCGAGAAATCACGCGGGTGTATTCAGACCAGTTTGGCTCATACAACTTCCTGACGCCTTCGAGCTTCACGATCAATCCGCCTTACCCATCGGGCGTGATGCCCAGCATGATGGTTTCGTGCATGAACCACCCCGGCCCGATCATGGACACGCAAGCGTTCCTCTCCGATGGCACCACGGCCAACCCCAACTTCGGCAAGATGGTCATCGACCCCTTCTTCAACCGCAAGTACACCCAGTTCTGCTACACCCTGCAGTACCTGGCGGGCAAGACCACCTACCTCGACACGCCGGTGCTGCCCATCGCCGCCTTTGCTTCGGTGGACAAGAACCCGCTGGACTGCGAATGCCAGGATGGCACACCCGTCATCTACAGCGCCAACAACGCCAACCCCGCTGTCAACAACGGCAACAACGGCCCCTGGGTGCCCAATGGTGGCAACAGCAGCGCTCGCACCCTGACCATCGTGTCAGCCGGGCAAGTTGACGTGCCGAATCCGGCATACGACCCCGCCTTACCGGGCTCGCCTAAGAACATCGTGCGTGACTATGGCTTTGGCACTTCGCAAGGAACCATCAAGCTGGGCAACACCACCCTGACGGCAACCACCTGGAGCAACGACCTCATCGTGGTCACTGTGCCCAACAACGCCGGCACGGGCCAGCTCATCATTACCCGCGGTGACAACGGCAAGTCATCCGTGGTCGGTCTGACCGTGCATGTGGGTGGTCTGAAACCCATCGTGGTCCAGCCCGGCGAAAGTATCCAGGCCGTGATCGATGCCCCCACCACCCCGGCCGGCGCTTTGATCAGCATTCCACCCGGCACCTACAACGAGTATGTGGTCGCCGACAAGCGCGTTCGCCTGCAGGGCTGGGGCGCCAACTCGGTGGCCATCAACGCCTCCAAGGCCAGCGCCGGCGGCCTGGCCGCATGGCGCACGCTGATGGCCAAGAAGGTCGATGCGCGCTGCAGTCTGGCCAATGGCAATGCGGGGGCCGTGCCCAATTTCGTGACCTATCCCGGCACGGGCTGCCCCGCCGGCACACCGGTGAATGTAGATACCGGCGGGCCTACCCTGGTCGTGGGTCCGAACCGCACCTTTGATCTGCTGCCAGGCCAGGCCCTGGGCATGAACAAGGCCAACAACGAGCCCATTTTGTTCAGTGCCGAAGAAGGCCCTGGCATTCTGGCCGTGGGTCGCGCTGGCAACAACCAGGGCACCACGTGTCAAAACGCCGGTGTTGCGTTCCGGATCGATGGCTTGACGGTGACGGGCTCCGATTCCGGCGGCGGCATCCTGGCCAGCGGCTACAACTGCAACCTGCAAATCACGAACAACCGGGTGGTGGGCAACTACGGCACCTACGGCGGTGGTGTGCGGGTCGGCCACACGGCACTGGAGAGTGACACGGTCTACACCTCTGGCGTCAACACGGGCGTGGTCGTGGCCTACAACTGGATTTCGCAGAATGGTGCTTCCGAAATCGCCAACGGCGACGGTGGCGGCGGCGGCGTGACCATGGGCACGGGCTCCAACAACTACCTCGTGAGCGAGAACTACATCTGCGGCAACTTCTCCATGTCCGATGGCGGCGGCATCAGCCACGTGGGCTTCTCGGCTGGCAGCAACCAGATCCTGAACAACAAGATCTTGCTCAACCAGACGTTCAATCAGGCCACAGATCCCACCGGTGGTGGCCTGTTCATCGGAGGCCAGATCACGCTTCCCGGTGGAACGGACGAAGGCACGGGGGATCTCACCGTGGACCGCAACCTGATTCAGTACAACCATGCAGGCGCCGGCGCCGGTGGAGGCGTGAGCATCGTTCGTACCCGAAACGGCAACGGCAACAACGCCGACAACGTGCTCCTGACGAACAACATGATCGTCAACAACGCGACGGCCTACGCCGGTGGTGGCGTGGCGGTGGCCGATGTGGGCAGCAACGTGCGCCTGGTCAACAACACCGTGGCCGGCAACACCAGCACCGCCACCAACCGCCAGTCCTTCCCTCCCACAGGGCAGAAAGTGCAGTCCACGGCGCAGGTGGCCGGTATTGCCCGCGTGAGCGGTGGCAACAACAGCAGCCCGACCCTGCTCAACAACATCGTGCATGGCAACCACGCCTACACCTGGAGCATCACACCTGCCAACCCCGGTCCCAACGACGTGCAGACCACGGTGCTGACCGACGCCGGCGTCTGGGATCTGGGCGTGGTGGGCAATACCAGCAAGACGGCCCTGGCGTCCAGCAACAGCGTGCTCACCATCGGGGCGGGCAACAGCAGCGCCAACGGCGGCATCCAGGCTTCCGATTCGCAGGTTGCGTTCGTCAGGCCCATCAGCCTCCTGTCGCAGACCGATCCGGATCAGCCTGTGATCTTGCCTGAAACCACCATCATGCAAACGGCGCTGACCTTTGACGAGGGCGGCAACTTCATCAACGTCATCTTCAGCCCACTCACCCCGTGGGACCTGGACGACCCAGCCGCGCTGCGCGCCGACTACCACCTCCAGAGCGGTTCGGTGGCGGTCAATGCCGGTGCCAACCGCAATGGCAACAACGGTGTGCCCACCAATGACTACGACGGCGACGACCGACTCAGAACCAATATAGATGTGGGAGCCGATGAGTTCGGCGCTGGTGGAGGGAGCGGTGGTGGTCAACCCGCCGTGAGCATCACCGGTGCATCGGGTGCCGCAACGTTGACCGGGAGCACGCTCGACTTCGGAACCCGCAGCAACAGCAACTTCTACAGCATGGTCACCTTGACGGTGGGTGGCACCGCACCGGCAACCTTTGGTGCGGTGGCTGTGAGCAACACCAACTTTGCAGCTTTGCTCGGAAACAGTTTCGGCACACGCACACCCACAGCCGTCGATACCTGTTCCGGCCAGACGGTCGCGGTTGGCAACACTTGCCAGATTGAAGTGCGATTCGCTGGTGGGTTTACCAACGCCAGCAAGACTGGCAGCTTGTCCATCTCCTACAACGGCGCATCCAGCCCGGTGACCTTGTCACTGACCGGTCAGTGAGTCGGGCGCCCAGCAGAACGGCATGCTCAAAGTCAACAGAAGGAGTCACACCATGACCACCACCCAGACCTTTCACCGGAGCCTGATCGCACTGGCCGCCACCTCCAGCCTGGGGCTGCTCACGCAGGCCCATGCCGAGGTGTTCGTTCAATGCGGCCCCAACAACGCGGGGGTGGATGCCAACGGCATGATCAAAGCGGCCTACGACGTTGATCCCGCTGTGGCTGGACCTAAAAATGCCAGTTCGCAGTGTATGCACCTGGCGGCGGGCGACGGTTTCATCACCATGGCCGACAAGCGAGAGCTCTACACCTTTGGCTTCACCGACGTGACCAAGAAGGCGGTCAATCAGGTGCCACTGGACAGCCTGGACGCCAACTTCTCAGCGCCCACCATCGAGCTGCAGCAAGGCAAAGATTTTTACCTGACGCTGACCAATGTGTCGATGGCCATGCGGCCCGACCTGTTCGACCCGCACACCGTTCACTTCCATGGCTTCCCCCAGCAGCCTCCGGTGTTCGACGGCATGCCGGAAGGCTCGTTCGGCGTGAACATGGGTTCTTCGTTCACGTACTACTACAAGCTGAACGATCCCGGCACCTACCTGTACCACTGCCACCAGGAAGCCACCGAGCACATGCAGATGGGCATGCTGGGCAACCTGTATGTGAAGCCCCTACAAGACGGCACGCCCAAGACTTATGGCGGCAGAACCTACACCAAGTTCGTTTACAACGACGGTGACGGATCGACCGGCTACGACGTGTCCAAACCGCTGCAGCTGGTGTCCATGGACAGCGAATTTCACGATCTGCACATCGGCGTGCAGCCGCTGCCGTTCAAGAACATGCGCGACGACTACGCCATGATCAATGGCAGGGGCTACCCCGACACGGTGAATCCCTCACCACTGGATCCGCCCACCCAGAAAGTGGATGTGCTCACCGGTGGCGGTGTGGCCATAGGGGACATCACATCGTCTCAGCCCATCAACGCCCTGATCACTGCGGTCAAGGGCGAGCGGGTCTTGCTGCGCATGTCGAATCTCAGCGTCACCAACTACTACACCATCACGGCACAAGGCTTGCCGATGAAGGTGGTTGGATCGGGGGCGCGCCAGCTCAAAGGGCCGGACGGGAAAATTTTGTACTACGACACGAGCTCCGTCACCCTGGGTGGCGGTGAGTCCACCGAAGTGATGATCGACACCAGCCAGGTGGAGCCGGGGACCTATTTTCTCTACACCACCAACTTGAACTTCCTGAGCAACGGCACGGAAGACAACGGCGGGATGATGACCGAAATTGTGGTGAGCAGCATCTGACCCGACCACACCCGACTGCTCACGAACAAGCCCCATTGAAATTCATCAGGAGAGGCGCCATGAACGCTAACCAAATGCTCAATTCGCTGTCCACGGTCGTCAAGACCGGGGCCGTGGCGCTGATGCTGTGCCTGAGCGGCCACGCCAGCGCACTGGTCGAAGGCTGGGAGGGTGACAAGGTTGGCACGGTGCACACCTTCAGCATGACCGCCCGGGATGATTTCATCAGCACGTCCGACGGCAACAGCCACTACACCTGGGGCTATGCGCACGGCAGTACGTTCGCCATGCAGTACCCCGGGCCCACGCTGGTGGTGAACCAGGGCGACACGGTCAACATCGTGCTCTACAACACGCTGCCGGTACCCGTTTCCATCGTTTTCCCAGGCCAGAAAGACGTGATCGCCACCGGTGGCGGAGCCGGGGTACTGACCCGCGAAGCGCCTGCCGCACCCTCGGGCTCCAACATACCGGTTCAAGGCCCGACCTACAGCTTCATCGCCACCGAACCAGGCACCTACATGTACCACAGCGGCACCAATGCCGACCTGCAAGTTGAAATGGGCCTGGTGGGCGCCATCATCGTGCGGCCCACGGGCTTCGCCTATGGCGACGGCACCAGCCACGCCAACCGCAAGGCTTACCAGAATGCCGCGACCGGGTATGACCGCGAAACCCTGTTCCTGCTGACTGAGATGGACCCCGCTGTGCACTGGGCGGTGTACGGCCAGGTTTACAGCGGCCAGCCGGTGCAGATCGACACCACCACCATCAAGGCCAGCATGTGGTTCATCAACGGCCGCAATGCGCCAGACACCCAGCTCGACAGCTATGTGGGCTGGCTACCGACCCAACCCTACAACTCGCTGCCCCGCATGCATCCCGGTGAAAAGCTGCTGATGCGCGTGGTCAATGCCGGGCGCGAATTGCACCCCTTCCACCACCACGGCAACCACGCCTTGCCCATTGCCAAAGATGGCCGTGTGCTCAACTCGCTGATGGACAACACGGCCGCGCCCGACATCACCGCCCCCGACTTCACCGTGCGCTCGGTACCGGGCCAGACCGTGGACCTGCTCTTCGACTGGACCGGCAAAGGCATCGGCTGGGACATCTACGGCACCGTGGCGCAAAACCCGCACAGCTGCTCACCCGACGGCCAGGGGTATGACACGTCCACCCGGGAATGGTGCGCCGACCACGGCAAAGCGATTCCCGTGACGCTGCCGGGCCAGCTCGACATTTCGTCCGGCGAACACTACGGTGGCAGCCCCTTCCTCGGCCAGTCCGGCACGCTGCCCCAGGGACACCCTGGCCTGAACGTCACCGGTGGCTACTACCACATGTGGCACTCGCACAATGAGCGCGAGATCACCACCGACGACATCTTCCCCGGCGGCATGATGACCATGCTGATCATTGAACCCTGGAGCGTAGACCTCGACGCAGGAACCGGCCCCTCCGGCGGGGGTGGCGGCGGTGGTGGCACGGCTCCTCCAGCCATTCCAACGTTGTCTTTGCTTGACAACTTCAATCGGAACAATGCCATCACGCTGGGCAATAGCTGGCAGCAATTGGTTTTCTTCGGCAATGCAGGCATCCGCACCAACGGCAATCAGGCGTTCTGCGTCAACAATGCAACTGGATTTGGCTCCGGATTTATTAATGCCCTCTGTGCAAACGGCGCAAACGCTTACCGAGCCGGTGCCCTGGGCGCTTCCCAAGGCGCAGCCCTCACGTTTGCCAACACCACGGTCAACGGCGTCAGCCTCTTGCTGCAGGCGAGTGGCACCTACAGCGCTCTGGGTTTCTACCCGAGCGCCATCCGGGTGCGTCATGACAGCGGTCAGGTGGTGGTGGAAACCACGACCAACGGCACGGCGTACACCGGCGCAGGCACGCTGAGCGGAACTTTCGCCAATGGCGACACCATGACCGCCATGGTCGACGCCACCGGCACGGTTTACGTCTGGAAAACCTCGGGCGCGGTGACCACCTTGCTCGGCAGTGCGGTGACCACCGTCACCGGTGGTGGCCAGGTCGGCCTGTTCCTGCCGCCGGGGGCCCGCGTTGACGACTTCAAAGGAGGCACCCCATGAGCCACCCCATCCATGCCCATCGACAGCCTTGGTTCAAATCGGCCTTCACAGCGGGGAGCGGCATCATGAACTTCAAACCTTCCGTTCTGGGCGTTGCCGCGCTGGCAACCGCAGCGGCGGCGCTGCTGGCGCCAAACCAAGTATTTGCCGTGGAATACTACTTGCGTGCGGAAGCGGTGAGCTTCACCGTTCCCACTGGTGGTACGTCCATTCCCATGTGGGGTTACGCCCTGTGCACCGCCAGCTGGGCCAGCTGTGATGCGGCTACGGTACCCGGACCGGCACTGGCAGTTCCGGTGGGCGACCCCGAGCTCACTGTGAAACTGGCCAACAATTTGCCTGCCCCGACTTCGCTGGTGATCAACGGATTGATCAAGCCCATGACCCCGGTGTGGAACGACGGCACATTTGGCCCCCGCGGTGGCGATCTCACCAAACGCGTGCGATCGTTCGACACAGAAGCGCCAGCAGGTGGCGAGGCCACCTACACCTGGAACAATCCCGCACCCGGCACCTACCTCTACCAGAGTGGCACCCACCCACAGGTGCAGGTGCAAATGGGCCTGTATGGTGCGGTGACCAAGGACGCCTCGGCGACCGAGGCCTACCCGGGGGTGGTCTACAACAACCAGGCCACTTTGCTCTACAGCGAGATCGACCCGGCCTTGCACACCGCCGTGGGCGGAACCACCCCGACCTACGGGACCGCTGCTGGCCCCACCAGCACCTTTGACTACCAGCCGAAATATTTCCTGATCAACGGCAAGGTGTACCCCAACGACCCCATCGTGGAGCTGACCGGTGGTCCCGGCGTGACCTTGCTGCGTTTCCTCAACGCCGGCCTGACCACCCATGTGCCCATGATCGACGGAACCTACTGGACCCTGGTGGCCGAAGACGGCAAGCCCTATCCCTGGCAAACCCGGCAGTACACAGCCTTGTTGCCAGCGGCGAAGACCATGGATGTGTTGCTGACCCCGGATGCCGGTGGCGCGGTCTACGCGGTTCTGGACCGTCGGCTCAGCCTCTCCAACAATGGTCTGGAAGATGGCGGCATGCTGGCCTTCCTCCAGTACGCTGCGTCGGGAACCTCTGGTGGCGGTCTGAGTGGAAGCGTTTCCAACCAGCCGCCAGTGGCCGTGGGTGATGCCTATACCAGCGTACAAGGGGTGACACTCAATGTGGCCGCCGCGCAAGGCGTCTTGGCCAACGACAACAACACCGACGGTCTTCCCCAGCCCATGCGCGCGGTGGCGGTGGCGGTAACGGTGACCACAGGACACACTAGCGAGGGAGGAACCTACACGCTGAACACCAACGGATCGTTCACCTACACGCCGCTCGCCGGCTTCACGGGCAACGACACGTTCACCTACCAGGTGACCGATGGCCTGGCCACGGCCTCTGCCTCGGTGACGATCAATCTGAGCACGCCAGCGGCGCCAACTTCAAACGCTTTGGACAACTTTGATCGTGGCACGGTCAACAACCTGGGCGCCAACTGGAGTCAGGTGGTGAGCAGCGTTGCGGCCGAGCCCAATTTGCAGGTGGTGACCGACCAGGCCAAGGCCATGTCGGTGGGGTTGGGTGGGCTCGCGATCTGGAACACCCAGTTCCTGGCGACACAAAGCGCCGGGTTTGAGAGCGTCACGCCATTGAACGGGTCGTCGGCCCTGGTGCTCAAGGCCACCGGCGGAACAACCTCTGCACCGGCCAACTATGTGCGGGTGCGGTGCGAGGACAACGAGGTGGTGGTGGCCACGATGATGGGGGGCAGCAACGTCTCGATCTACGTGACCCAGGCGACTTTCGGCGCGGCAGGCTGCGCGACATCCGGCACGCTGAGCGCCACGGTTGACAACAAAGGCATCGTGACCACCTTCGTCAACTCCGCTTACGTGGGCGGCGTGCAATTGCCGAACGTGACAGCCTGGCAAGGTCCTGGCAACATTGGTCTGCAGATGCAGAGTCAAGATGCCATCGTGGACAACTTCTCGGGTGGCAGCTAGCAAGCAAACAGGAGGCCTGACCATGAAATCCATCGAAACAGCTGTCCATGGAGTGGCACGCTCGAAAGACCTGTCGGGATTGGGTCGGCTTGGGGTTGCCGTGGTTCTCGGGGCGTTCTGGTTGCTGAGCGGCTGTGCTGCCATGGAGCCGACAGGTTCCGCCAACGGGTTCGAGGCCGCTGCGGTGCCCCAGGTGCAGACCACCTACGGGATTCGGGTTGAAGGCCTGCGCCTCTCCGCAGCGGGGTCGATGCTCGATTTCCGTTACCGGGTGCTGGATCAGGCCAAGGCCGCGCCTTTGCTCAACGGCAAGATTCAACCCTACCTGCTGGATGAGTCTCGGGGCGCCAAGCTGGGCGTGCCCGACACACCGGTGCTGGGCCGCATTCGCCAGACGGCACGCAACAACAGGATCATGGAAGATCGCACCTATTTTGTGATGTTCGGCAACCCGGGCAAGGCGGTGCAGAGCGGTGATCGGGTGACCTTGTTGCTGGGCGAGGTGAGAATCACAGACCTTACCGTGCAATAGCCAGGCAACCCACAATGAGGTTGCCGTGAAGACCCCGTCCGTTTGGTTCAATTCTTGTGTGGTGGCTTCAGTGTTGGTGGCGGGGGTGCCGTTGGCGCCTTCGGCCCATGGCGGGGAGATCGCACCGGCGCTCGAGCGCAGCATGGCGCGCAGCGGCACCCATGCCGACACGGCCATCATCGTGCGCTTCACCAACCCTTTGAACCTGGAGAAGCTGGCGAATGGTTCCCGCGCGGAACGGAGCCAGCGGGTGTTGCTGGCCCTCAAGGAGCGCGCCGCGTTGAACCGCGCAGCGGTAGCGCCAGCGCTCAAGGCGCAAGGAGCGGTCAAGATCCGCGACCTGTGGCTGATCAACGCCGTTGCCGCGACCGTGCCCGCTGTGGCGGTGAAGACCCTGGCGGCTCTGGATGGCGTGTCCAGCATCGACCTGGACGCTTTTGTGCAGGGCGGTCGATCGCAGCGCACGCCGGCCCCGCGCCTTGCTCCCGGCGAAGCGCCATCGCTGACCCCCGCGCCAAAGGCCTGGCCGGCTGCCACTGCACCCGATTACGGCAAGGCACAGCCAGGCTGGAACCTGACTTCAATTCATGTGCCCGAACTCTGGGCCATGGGCCACACCGGCCAAGGGGTGGTGGTGGCCACGATGGACACCGGCGCCGATCTTGACCACCCGGCGCTTCGCGGGAAGTGGCGTGGCGGTGCCAACAGCTGGTTCGACCCGCATGGTGAAGAACCGTTTCCTTACGATGCCTTGGGCCATGGCACCCAGGCGCTCGGTCTGATCGTGGGCGGGCCCGACATGGGCGTGGCCCCCGAGGCGCGCTGGATGGCCGCCCGCCTGTACAACCACGACGGCCACGCCAGCATGAGCGACATCCACCTGGGCTTTCAATGGCTGATCGATCCCGACGGCGACCCGGCAACCCTGGATCAACCCGACGTGTTGAACGCCTCCTGGGCCTTGACGGGCCGGGCCGTGGGGTCGTGCATTCTGGAGTTCAGCGGGGACATCCAGGTGCTCAAGGCCGTGGGCATCGCGGTGGTGTTCGCCGCGGGCAATGACGGGCCGTTTCCCAACACCAGCAATTCGCCTGGCAACAACCCGGGCGTGATGTCGGTGGGCGCCATCGACCGCGACCAGCTGGTGGCGCGGCAGACCAGTCGGGGGCCGTCGTCGTGCGATCGCAGCGTGTTTCCTCGGCTCATGGCACCTGGGGTCAGCGTCCGGACCGCCGATCTCTCGCACGGTGGACAGCCTTCCTACACCACCACCTCGGGCAGCTCGCTGGCGGCGCCCCACGTGGCCGGCGTGATGGCGCTGTTGGTCGGCGCATTTCCTTCGGCGTCGGTGGCTGAACTGGAGATGGCGGTCCTGCGCGGGGCGCAGACCTTGAGCGGGACCGGGCTCATTGGCGGCACGGACTACGTCCGCCTCAATGCATTGGCGGCCTTCAAGGTCTTGAGTGCTTCACACGAACTGGCCCAAGGCGATGCCAAGCCGCAGACCATCGGACATTGACCGTCAAAGGAGAAAAGACCATGAAACCCCATTCACGCCGCGCGGCCGTTGAGCGAACCACGCTGACGTTGATCCTCGCCAGCCTGTTGGGTGCTGGCGGTGCGCTCGCACACGGTCTGGAAGATCACATCGCAGCGGCCAAGGGGAAGACGCCTGGCGCGTTGGTGTTCAAGCCCGACTTCAAGCGATCGATCAATGACTACGCCATGCCCGATGTGGTGCTGACCGACGCCGATGATCGCCCTGTGAAGTTGCGCGAATTGATGGCCACCCCAGATCCGGTGATGGTGAACTTCATCTTCACCAGTTGCAGCACGATCTGTCCGGTGATGGCCCATGTCTTTGCCGAGCTGCCGGCCGTTCTGGGGGCGGATGGCAAGCGATTGCGCATGGTGTCGATCTCCATCGACCCCGAGGCAGATACCCCCCTCCAGCTGAAGGCTTATGCCAAGAGCTTGCACGCAGGGCCGCGCTGGAAGTTCTTGACCGGGCGCGCAGAGGACATCAAACTGGTGCAGCTGGCGTTTGGTGCCTATCGGGGAAACAAGATGAACCACGAACCCTTGACTTTGATGCGCCAGAGTTCGGGCGCTTCCTGGGTGCGGATCGACGGCTTCGTATCCCCGGATGCGCTGGCGCGTGAGTACAGAATGATGCTGGCCATGTGATGGCCAGCACACCCAAGGCTTTCTCTCCAATTTCGCGCCTGGGGGCGCTGTGTCTGACCGCGCTGGTCTGCGCCATCGGCCCGGCCCATGGTCAGGGATCGGGATCGGCATCGAGCGGTGTGGGGGCCGACGGGGGAGAGCGTGAACGGCTGATGGCCCAGGGTCAGAAAATCTACCGCGAGGGCATTGGCGGTTCGGGCGAACCATTGAAAGCGCTGGGGGCGGCACAGTCTGAACTGAGCGGCAGCACGGTGGCTTGCGCTGCTTGCCACCGCCGCAGCGGCTATGGCGCGAGTGAAGGCCCGTTCACGATTCGGCCGATCACAGCGCCAGCACTTTTTGAAGTGCAGACACAAGTGATCACCAGCCCGCGCATCAAGGCCCAGCTCGGGGCCCGCCAACGCGCACCGTACACCGCAGCGCTGCTGGCCCGGGCCATTCGAAGCGGGGTGGACTCTGGGGGCGAGCCGCTGTCCCCGGTGATGCCGCGTTATGCGCTGGGGGACGAAGACATGAATGCCATCTCTGCCTATCTGTCCACGCTGTCGGACAAGCCGTCACCGGGCGTGGACGATGAGGACATCCATTTCGCCACGGTGATACAGCCCGATGTCAGCCCAGAGCAGCGCCGCGCCATGCTGGACATCATGCAGGCCTTTGTCAAGGACAAGACCAGCAATGCGCGGTCGGAAGACCGGCGGCGCGACGCAGGCACCATGCGCATGTACCGCGCCTACCGGCGGTGGGTTTTGCACGTTTGGACGCTCAAAGGGCCCAGCGAAACATGGAGCGAGCAGCTTGAATCATTTTACCGGGATCAGCCCGTGTTTGCCCTGGTCGGGGGGCTGGGAACCAGCAGCTGGAAACCGATTCATGCCTTCAGCGAGCGACATGAAATCCCCAGTATTTTCCCGCAGGTG
Source organism: Hydrogenophaga sp. PAMC20947 (assembly GCF_004795855.1). Taxonomy (NCBI): domain Bacteria; kingdom Pseudomonadati; phylum Pseudomonadota; class Betaproteobacteria; order Burkholderiales; family Comamonadaceae; genus Hydrogenophaga; species Hydrogenophaga sp. PAMC20947. Next base: position 1,443,015 of record NZ_CP039252.1, on the reverse strand, counting down.
GAATTGCCGGTGGTGGAGGGCACCAACAACTACAACTTGTATTTCTCCCAGGGCGTCACGCTGGACGCCGAGGTCCTCGCCAAGTTTCTGCTCGGTCGGGAAGGCGGGAAACCGGGGCGGTTGGTGCAGGTGTTCAGAAACGATGCGGCGGGCTTGACGGCATCTGCGGCCTTCCGGCGGGCCTTGGGGGGACAGGTGGTGCTGGACGATCTGGTGCTGTCAGGTGACCCTGGCGACGCGAAGCTGCAAAAAGCCTTGGGCGGAAAATCTGATGGGTGGGTGCTGTGGCTGGACGCAAAGGACGCGAAGGGTGTTTTTTCTGCCGGCGCAACACCCGCTGGCCCTGTTTACCTGTCGCAGTCCGTGCTCGGTGAGCCGCTCTCGCCTGAAGCGCGCACCTGGAGCCCGGATGTTCGGCTGATTTACCCTTCCGATCTGCCACCCAGACACGCTGCGCGTTTGTTGCGCACCAAGATCTGGCTGCACAACAAGAACATCCCGATCACGGACGAAGCGATTCAAATCAACACCCAGTTTGCCATGACCATTCTGAGCGATGCGTTGGGGCACATCATGGACAGCTTTTCTCGCGACTACATGGTTGAGTTGGTGGAACACATCGTGCCACTGACCCCCAGCCCGTCCATGTACCCCAGCGTCAGCTTGGCGCCCGGGCAGCGTTTCGCAGCGAAAGGGCGGTCTGTGGTGCAACTGGTGGCCGATCCGAAAGCCCCCTTGAAAGCTTTGTCGGGGTGGATCGTTCCCTGAGCCGGGTAGGGCACTTCTTGACAATGCCCATAGCCCTGCCTGCGAACCTTGGCGGGTGTCAGTTCAGGTGTTGTTGGCCTGCGTCCGCCGGGACTCCATCCGGGTTGCGAACGAGGCGGGGCGTTCGATGATGCCCATCTCGATGGCCATCAGCGTGATTTCTGTGGCGTTGCGCAAACCCAGTTTTTGCATCAGGCTCGCGCGGTGTTTTTCGACCGTCTTGGGACTCACGCAAAGGAATTCCGCAGCGCTGCGGTTGGTCTTGCCTTCTGCGATGAGTCGAAGCACGCCGCGTTCGCGGCTCGTGAGCCGATCCAGCTGCGACAAGGAGCCTGATTGCTGGTCGGGATGAAGAAAACTTTCCACCACATGTCCCGACACGTCGGGGCTCAAATACTTCTTGCCTTTGGCCACGCTTCGAATAGCGATCAAGATTTCTTCCACGCTGGCGTCTTTCAACACGTAGCCATCCATACCCAGTTGCAATGCTGCGCGCACGTGTTCTTCCAGGCGCGAGTCGGTGAGAACCAGAATCTTCACATTGGGCTGCCGGCGCTTGATTTGCTCTGTCAGCTCCTGAACCATGGCGCCTGGGCTGTGGGTGTCCATCACCACGACATCGGGTTCGTATGAAGTGCAAGCTGGGATGGCCTCGCGCCCGAACGCCATGTCGTCCACGACGGACAGGTCGGTTTGTTGTCCCAGCAGAGCAGACAGCCCTTTTCGAAAAAGAACGTTGTCGTCAATGATGAGTATGCGAATGTTCATTGAAATGTTCATTGTTTTCTCCCCAGATCGGGGCGCGCAGGTATGCCGGGACGGATGCTCGATGGACTGTCTGGCTCCGCGAGGGGTGTGCCCTGCAGGCGGGAAGCGCCTCTGAAAAAGAAAACCCATTTTTGGTAGCTGGTTTGTTCGGCAAAGCTGGTGTCGGCACTCGAAAAGCCGGCCTGCTTGATCGGCGTTGCCTCGGAAAGGCTGTACACGCCGGACAAACGCCCATCTTCCGTTCGCACCTCGCCCCAGGGTTTGCCCGTGATGGGGTCGGGGTAGGTGCGGCGCAGGTGCCGCACAGGCATGGGGTATCGATCGTCTTCCAGCAATGCGTCGAAGCTGAGAGGCAGCGTCTTGGGTGTTCCCTGAGGCGCCGCGTAAAAATAGCGTTGAATGGCCAGCCTGTACTGGTCGCCGGCAAACAGCAATTGCTGTTCGCGCTCTCGCTGGCTTTGCATGGTCCACATGTCGATGGCCCCCATCAGTGCGATGCCGGACAGGGCCAACCCGATGAGCAGCGCCAGGAGCATGACGCCCTGCATCTGGTGAGGCCGATGTGCAACAAAGGGCGGTTGCCTTGAAGTCATTCAGCGCTCCTCTGCGGCCGGTTGTTGCGCGACCGGTGCGGGTTGAATGTCGTAGACGTTGCCCGTTTGCGGGTCTGCCGGCGCGATCACGACCCAATCCGCCGCCTCGGTCACCGGATCGAGCGGGATCTGACGGAGGTAGCTTTTGACCACAAGATCCTGCAGGTTATCGGGGTAGCGACCCAGATCGGCTTTGTACTTGTCAATGGCGTCTCGCAGAGTCGCCACGTTCTGCTGCTGTACGCGAATCCGACTTTTCTCCAGCGAGCCAAAGTACCGCGGAACGGCCAGGGTAAGCAGCATCGCAATCAGGGTCATGACCACGAGCATCTCGATCAAGGTAAAGCCGCGCCGGTCTCGCCAGACGCGGCCATGTCGAGCGCCTCGATCGCGTGAAGACTGTCGAATGGATGGTTTCATACCGTTTACCAGCTGGTGTAAGGCGTGCCATCGAGCGCTATGCGAGGCGATCTGGACGAAACATCGAACACATCGTCTCCCGGCTGGGGGTCATCGGGGCGGCTTGCATAGGCGCGGGTGTTCCAGGTCTCTTCGGCCGTCATTTCCGGGTCTGTCGCGAATGGATCGCGCGGCAGCTGTCGCAAGATCACCAGGCGTTGCGCGGCAATCGAGTCTGAGAATCCGGCCTTTCCAACGAGATCCTGGGGCTCGATCAGGTATTTGAGCGTTGGCGGGTACCCCGACTCCCCGGCTTCTCTGGGCAGGCTGCCTGTGTCGGTCGCCGATTTGTAGGCATCGATACCCGCCCGGATCGTGCGCAAGGCCTGACGCAGCTCTGCTTCTTTGTAGCGGGTAGCGGTCATCTCGTACAAAGGCACGGCGAACATGGAAATCAGACCCACCAAGGCCAGCGTGATCACCATCTCGATCAAGGTGAATCCACGCTCGACTCTGTGGTGGTTGGTCTGAGTCATTTCACTTCCCCTTCGGGGGGATCGGACGGCGGTGGCTCCGGCGGCTCTGCGACCGGTGCCGTCAGCGCTGCATCGCCAGGGCGCGTGTTGTTGTTCAGCGGCGGCCGACGGACGATGGGGTTCGGGGAGCCTGGCACAACAACGGGTTCATTGCGCACCACCTCTGGCGCTGCCGCCGAATTGCCCGATGGCACTTGGGGCCGGTTCGGGCGTGCCCTCAATGGGAGGCTGGGCGCAGTGCCCGGAGCAGAGCCGGTGGCGGGTCCCTGAGGAAAGCCACGGTCCACCGCCATGGCTCCGGTGCCTTCAATTGGGTCGAGCTGTAGTGCGCGTTCGCGCATGTTGCTCTCGGTGCCCGAAAACACCGAGCGCACCGAAGCATCGAGAACCGCAGGCGCACGCAGTATGTGGGGTGTGATGGAGAGAATGATCTCCGACTTGGTGTTGGTGCCCCCGTGATTGCTGAACAGGCGGCCGAGGATCGGCAACTGCCCCAGGCCAGGCACTTTGGAGGCCGTTGATCGATCGCCGGCGGAGATCAGTCCGCCCAGAATCTGGGTTTCTCCATCACGCAAGCGAACAGCCGTATTGGCGTTTCGGGTTCCGATCTGATAAGCCAGGGATCCATTGGGACCCGCGATTTCTTTCACGATCGTGCTGACTTCCAGCGCGATGCGGATGCCGACTTCGTTCTCGTTGTAGACCTGTGGTTCAAATTCAAGTTTCAGACCCACATCCTGGTACTGAACGGAGCCCGTGACCACACCACCGCCGCTCTGGATGGGCGTGACCGAGTTGGTGATGATGGGCACGCGGTCACCGATGAGAATGCGTGCTTTTTCCTTGTTGCGTGCCCGGATGCGGGGGCTGGCCAGGATGTTGGCGTCGGTGTCCTGCATCTTGAGGTTGATGGCCAGGGACAGTGGACTGACCAGCAGGGTGTTGTCGCCTTGTGCCCGGAGCCCGTTCAATGTCAGGGGCAAGCCATCGGCCGGCTCAGGAACGGAGAGCGTGATGGAGTCCGGGAATTGAACGCCGATGTTGGAAAGCCGATCGGTCGAGACTTCGAGCACCTCCACTTCCAGCATGATTTCAGGCTCGGGAACATCGTGCGCCGCAATGACTTTTTCGGCCACGGCTATGGCCTGCGTGGTATCGCGCATGACCAGGGTGTTGGTGCGCTCGTCAACCGATACGTCCTTGATCTTCAAAACCGTTTTCAGTACGGTTTGCAGGTACTTCACATCCGCATTTTCGATCTGAAAGCTGCGCACTTGCAGGTCTTGATACTCTTTCTGTTTGGCTGCGGTCGCAGGGTAGACAAACAGCGTGTTGGAGTTGATTGACCGTTTCTCCAGCTGGTTTTGCAGCAGGATCAGGTCCACCGTGTCTTCGACCGCGGCATCTTTTACGAAGATCGTTGTCTTGAGATCGGCGCGCACATCCCTGTCCAGGATGACGTTCAGCCCCGTGGTTCTGGACAGCGCTTCGAACACCATGCGCAAGTTGGCGTCGCGAAACTGCAGTGTCACGGGCTTGCGCATGATGGAGCGTTCGGCAGCTTTGTCGGCCTGAATGTCTCTGAGCTTTTCACCGCGTTGCGCGATCTGAGTCAATTCCCGCTTGGCGGCCGTGTAGCCTGGGTTCTCGAGCAAGGCCATTTCAGCTTTGGCGCGGGCTTCATCCAGGCGGTCTTCTTTCAGCAGGCGCTGTGCATCTGCGACCAGGCGTGCGCTCCTGGCGTCCTGCTCAATGCCTTGCAACTTTGCCCTTGCGCGGGCATTGCTCGGTTCGATTTTCAACGCCAGTATGTAGAGCTCTCGCGCGTTTTCCAGGTTGCTCTTGGCGACCGCTTCGTCGGCTCGATCAGTAATCTCCCCAGCCAGTGCGGCGTTGGCCTTGAGAAAATCCATGCGGTACTCCGCGTTGCTGGGCTCCAGCTCGGAGGCTTTCCTCAGGTTCGTCACGCCTTCGCTGCGCTGACCCTCACCGATCAACCGCATGCCTTCATAGTGGTATCGCATGCCTGCGCAACCACTGAGCAACAAGGCGCCGAGTGCCACGGGCGCTAACCACCGCGAGGTGTGTGTCTGTCTGCCGTATTTCATTTGTTAGCTCCCTGGATGTTGAGCGCCTGTGCCGTGTTCAAAGGCAGGTAGGTGATCACAATTTTTTCTGCGCCCAGCGAGTCCACTCGGTAGGTGTTGTTTTCGATCACGTCGCCCGCTCCCACGATCAACAGGGTTTCTCCTTTGGAAAGAAAGGCCTGAGGCCGCGGGCCACCGCTTTCCATGAGACCCACAAAGGTGAAGGGCAGGGGGGGCGCCACAGGGGCAGGCGGTGGGGCGGGTGCTCTTTGCACCACCACGGGCGGTGGCGGTGGCGGTGGCAGCCAGCTCAGGACAGCGAAAGCGTTGCCGTCGGCATTGCCTGGAGCCCGTTCACGCTCCGGGAGCGACAAAGAGGCGTCGCGCACCTCATCCACAATCGTTGATGCGTTACCCGTATTCGCCCCACGCCGATCGGATCGGGCCACGGCTTCCACCACGGCATCGCCCCCCATCGAGGCGGGTCGCCATTTCACCGCGACAAAATAGCTCGCCACGCCAGCGGCGACGATCAGCAGCCATTGGAGGGGATTTTTGAAGCGTTCCATATCAAGGCTTCCTGTAGACAAAGCTGAATCGAACCAGCGATTCCAGCACCTGGCTGCCCGCCTCATTGCGAGTCATGCGAAGCTCATCCAGAGAGGCGTTGGGCACACTTTCCAGAAGCTCTGCGCTGAAAGCCTTGATCGAGGCGTAATCCGCAGTGATCGGCAAAGACATGGTGACGGTCAACAGTGGCGTGTTGGATTCGTTCTTGAACAGATACTCCCCCTTGGGCAGGGTGACGTGGTGCTCAGCTGCGATGCGAAAAACCTGCCGAAGGTCAGCGGGGCTTTGACCCAGCGTTGGAAAGCCGTCCAGAAACTCGCCGACCTGCTGGCCCAAAGGGATCTGGCGAATCACGCGCGCTGGAGCAGCGGTGCTTGTTTCAAGGGCCAGCCGCTGTGCTTCTGTGCGCATGGCTTCGTTCTGGCGGGTCAATCGCGGAAGCCAGGCTGCAAGGGCCAACGCCGCAAGCAGGAAAAGGACAGCTACCAATCCAAATGGGCCATATTTCCGCACAGCGCGGCGCCACACGCCGGTCAGGAAGCCGTTCATGGCACTTCTCCCCAGCTGGCGCGCAGTTGAAAGCGCAAAGGGGTGCCTGGCGCCTGTGCCTGCAATTGATGGGACACGAGCGCAACGTTGGCGAACCGGCCGTCCGCTTGCAAAGCGGCCAGGTAATCAAGCATCTGCGTGGGACTTGCTGCCTCGGCGGTGATGGACAAGCTGCGCTTCGCCGCTGATGGCTCCAGCACCAGCAGTGCCACGTTGTTCGGGGCCTTCTCAAGACCGGCCAGCAGATCGGTCCAGGGCGTATTGAGGTTGCGAACCGTTTGGCGGGCAAACAACGCGCGCGCGACGTCTTTGGGATCCGGTTTTTCAAGCGCCTTTGCCTGCACCGGAGGCGCTTGGCTTTCGTCAGCGATGCGCTTCAGTGTCTGTTGCTGCCTGGCCCGTTCCGCCATCGCATCGACCATCTGAAGCGCGACCCAAGCAAGGATCAGGGCCGAGATCCCCGCGGCCAACAAACCTGGCAACGGAACCCTTCGGCCTTGCGAAGCGAATTCCATGCGGAGGGGTTGAGTTTTCATGGCAACTCCGGTTGTGAGCCCACCACTTGCCAGCGCGCATTCAAGTCGACACCCCCGCTTTTTTGTGCCACCAGCAAATAGCCTTGCACCTGAGACGGGTTCAGGCCCACGCTGGACAACAGGCGGTCAACACGGTCGTCGATGGCACTTTCTTGCCTGGATGCGTCGCCCGGAACCAGAGGCAGTGAGCGAGCCGATCCGCAGCTGATTGCCGTGATGGCGCCAGACACCACCAAGGCCGCAACCAGGTGATCTTCATCGACCGTGGCAAACACGCCAAGGCCTTGTACCAGTGCTGAAGCGTGCTCGTTCCAATGCCCGCAGAACGCTGGCTGCACAGAAATCCGCTCGATGCCATGTTCCCGTGCGAGGTGCTCAACCAGGTCGATGTCGCTCGATTCGATCGCTGCAATCACCAAATGCCGTGCGTCTTTCTGCAAATTCCAGCGCACCACGCAACCGAGCGCCCGTTCGCCGAGGATTTCACCGAGACAAGCTTGGGCAACCGACTGCAATTGCCGTTCACTGAGATGGGCATATTCCCCCGACACCACATCAAAATGCACCCTTGCGTCCGCCATCAGAATCTGCGCGTCTTTCACGCGACCACTTCGCACGGCACCCAGCTCGGCGAGGGTTGCTGCCATGGCCGCCTCAAACGGTGCTGGTGGCATCAAGGCTAGCGAAGCCGGGTCTTGGGAAAGCGCATGCCCTGTGCTGTGCTGACAAGTGGACAACGCGCGACGAGGAGACCACGCGGGGTGCACGACGCCTTGCACGCTGGTGGCGCCAATGCGCAGGCGGACCGATTTATTCCACGGGAGTGACACGATTGATCTCCTCCAAGGTGGTTTCCCCAGAGACGGCAAGCGCCACGGCGGCATCTCGCAAACTCTTGAATCCGCTGGCGCGGGCTGTCTGTCGAATCTGCGAAAGCGGAGCACGTTGAACCAATTGGTCTCGCAAGGTGTCGCTCATGGGCAGTGTTTCTGCAATGGCCTGGCGCCCCTTGTAGCCGGTTCCGCGGCAGTGGGCGCAGCCTATGCCTCGTTTGAATGTTCCGCTGGCGATAGCGTCCATGGTGATGCCACTTTGCTGCAGCTGGTCTGCGTCTGGCGTGGTGAACTCCATACATTGAGGGCAGTTCATGCGCAAGAGGCGCTGAGCCACAATGCCATTGAGTGCCGCCACCAGGCTGTAGCTGTCGACCCCCATGTTCGAGAATCGGCCAATGACATCAAAGACGTTGTTGGCGTGAACGGTGGTGAACACCTGGTGGCCGGTCAAGGCCGCTTGCACGGCGATGTGGGCCGTTTCCGCATCCCGGATTTCACCCACCATGATCTTGTCGGGGTCGTGCCGAAGAATCGATCGCAGGCCGCGTGCAAAGGTCAAGCCCTTCTTCTCGTTGACGGGAATCTGAAGCACACCGGGCAACTGGTACTCGATAGGGTCTTCAATGGTGATGATCTTGTCCAGACCCGTGTTGATTTCTGACAGGGCTGCATAGAGCGTGGTGGTTTTTCCGCTCCCTGTGGGGCCAGTCACCAGCAGCAGGCCATAGGGCATCCGCGAGGTGTCTCGAATGAAATTCAGCACCCGCTTGTCGAATCCAAGGGTGTCCAGGCTGAGCGCATTGAATTGCCCTGTCAGGTGTTTGCGGTCCAGCACCCGCAGGACAGCATCTTCACCAAACAGGTTGGGCATGATCGAGACCCGGAAATCAATATCGCGGGCGTCAACCACCACCTGAAACCTGCCGTCTTGCGGAATCCGGCGCTCGGCGATGTCGAGCTCGGAGACCACCTTGATGCGTGAAATGGCCTGGTGGGCCAGTTCAATGTTGTCGATCCGCTTGACCACTTCCAACACCCCGTCGAGACGGTACTTGATGACCATGCCGTTGGGGTGCGTCTCCAGGTGGATATCGCTCGCACCGCTGCGCAGCGCATCGAAGAGTGTTGAGTCCACCAGCCGCACCACCGTGCTTTCGGTGGCATCGATTCGGGAGATGGATATGGCGTTGGCGGAGTCCCCAGGCAACAAGGGAGTCGATGACAGCATCTTCACCGCATCCATCGCTTTGACGAACTTCTCGGCGGTGACGAGGTAGGCGCGCAAGTCGGCGTCTGTGGCCAGGGCCATTCGCACCGGTTGTTGGCGAAACCGGGCCTCCAGCCACTGCCGCATGCGCGCATCCATGGGGTCGGTGATGACCACGGTGAGCGCGGCCTCGCCATCCAGATGACCCACCAGACAGGCCCTTCGCTGGCATTCGGCAAAAGAGATCAAGTGAAAATCGGGGGTGATCCGGCGCAGCGACGCCATGTCAAATGCGGCGAGCTCGAAATGCGCTCCAGCCAGCGTCAGCAACCCCTGTTCGTCCACCTGCATCTGATCGGCCAGCCAGGCCATGCGGGAGCGATTGCCGCTGGACGACAGCGCTTCGCTCACGAGGGACGCGTTGAGGGCGCGGGGAACGTCAGACATTTCGCTCATGACATGTTCTCGGTGGTCGCGTTCATTGCAGGCTGGACGCGAGGTCAAAAATGGGCAGGTACATCAAGACCACGATGGCCCCCACCACCAGGCCTATGAAGATCATCAAGACGGGTTCGAACAGGCGACTGGTCAATTCCACCGAGCGCTGCAGCCGCGATTCGTGAAACTGCGCAATCCGTTCCAGCATTTCAGCCAATTCACCGGTGCGTTCTGCCACCGTGAGCATGCTGCAGGCGATCGGATCGGCCAATTGGGCCTCGTGCAACGCATCGCTCAAACTGCGTCCTTCTTGCACCAGTCGAATGGCGTCCGTCAGGCGTTTCTGGTCCGACGCACCCAGGAGAGAGGCACTCAGTTGCAGGGCTTTGGGCGCTGTGATGCCACCGCGCACCAGCATGCCTGTTGTGCGGTACAGCTGCGCATGGCGGAACTTGCGCATCGTGGGGCCGACAAAAGGAACCCGCTCCAGCCACGCAGCCTTGCCGTCTCCTTTCATCACAGACCGACTCAGCATGATCAAAGCCACGACAGCAGCGATGACCACAATCACCAGCTCCCAAACGTGTCGGGAAGCGAAGCGGCCCCAAGACATCAGCAGCTGTGAGCTCCAAGGCAGCTCATGGCGAGTGCTCTCGATCAGCACAGCAAATTTGGGCACCACAACCGTCATCAGGAACAAGACCACCAGAATGCCAACGGTCAGCAGCAGAGCGGGGTAGACGGCGGTGCCCACCACTTTGTCCTTCAGCGACTTGATGGTCAGTTGATGGGCGGCGTACCGAGCCAACGACGTGCTGAGATCACCCGTTTGTTCACTCGCGCTCACGGTGGCGATCAACAGGGCAGGAAAACGGCCCGGAGGGGTTTGCAATGCAGCCGAAAGTGGCAAGCCCTCACCAATGCGCTTGACGATGCCCAGAATGATGTCGCGGTTCGCGTGGGTGCCCTCGTTGGCGGCCAGCGTTTTCAACGCTTCGACAACCGAGAGTCCAGCCCCCATCAGGGAGCCCAGCTCGTAGGCGAAGTTGGCGATGTCGAGTTTGCCGCGTCCGCCCCCGCGATTCGAGGCGTTTTTGTCGCGCCTGGAACCGAGCGCCTTGCACGCCAGCACCTGCAAGCCATCGCGCACAGCCCGTTCGGTGGCTGCGCTTGCGTCAGTGGCCATCAACTCCAGCGTCTGAACATGCCCATGTGCCGTGCGCACGATCAATTCGAAGGCGAAGCCGGAAGGGGAGACGTTCAGTTGGCGCATGGCGATGCCGCGTCAAGGCGTCCAGCTTGTGACGTCAGCGGCTTCATCCGTGCCACCGACCTGGCCATCTGATCCCAGCGCCGACAGGTCGTAGTCGATGCTGTGATCTCCCGGAAACTTGTACACGTATTTGAACCCCCAGGGATCCAGCGGGACCGATTTCTTGAGGTAGGGCCCAGCCCATTTTTCGAGGTTCTGTGGGCGGGTGTTGAGTGCGCCAAGGCCCAGCTCCGTGGAGGGGTAACTGCCCACATCCAGGCGGTATTGATCCAGTGCCTTTTCCAGCGAGTTGATCTGTGCGCGGGCAATCTTCGTGTTGGACTTGCTGACCTGGTCGAAATACCTGGGCGCCACCAGCCCAGCCAGCAAGCCGATGATGACAATCACCACCAGCAACTCAAGCAGGGTAAAGCCCTGTCCTTGGCCACCTTGCCGCTTGAATTCGGCAGAGGGCGGGCACGGCGATCTGTCGCTGTGGGTCCCCCGCGAGGTGCTGGGGGGGGGCGCTTCTCGAATGAACTGCTTCGCCACTGTGAACCTCCAGTTGGTAGATCACCTACCCGATGGTCGGGTCTGTCAAGTTCAATATAGGCGGCAGTCTTAAGGCTTTCTTAAAATTCCTAGGACAACACCTACCGGAAAAGGTGGTGGGGTACTACCCCCTTCGGGCGTGTCCAAGTTGGGTACTCACCCGGTGACGCACTGGGTGTCTGCCAGAATTGACACATGCGGTTACGAGGCGCCGAATCAGGCGCATGTTCACCACCGAACCATGCGCCAACCTCCCTGTGGGCAACCGGAAGACCTCCATCTGTCGGATCAGGTTTGGGATAACTGGTGCCGGGGGGGAGTTGTTGCGAACACCGGGCGGTTATCTCCGACTGGCTTTGGGCGTGCTGGGCTGCGCATGGGCTGTGTCGGCTCACTGCCAGGTCTATGTGGGTGCTGCATCCCCAGGTGGCAGCATTGTGCTGTCCAATTTTCCCTCGCAAGAGGCACCCCTGCTCTTGCTGCCTGGCGCGGACAGTGGCATCGCCCCTGTGCTCGCGAAGGCCAAAAAAGTTGCCAACTACCTGCCCAAGTTACCAAGGCGAGCCGATCATTTGCGGGCGGTGATCGAGAGCGTTGCTTTGAGTGTGGATATCGCCCCGCAGTTGATCCATGCGGTGATTTCGGCCGAATCCAACTACAACGACAAAGCGGTGTCTCCGAAAGGGGCCATGGGTCTCATGCAGTTGATGCCAGCAACGGCCAAAAGGTTTGGCGTTGAGGATCCCTTTGTGATCGAGGACAATATTTTCGCGGGCGCGAGTTATCTCAAGTGGTTGATGGGCTTTTTTGATGGCGACATTGAACTCGTTTTGGCCGCTTATAACGCTGGCGAACAGGCGGTGGTCAGGGCCGGCCGCAAGGTGCCGAAATACCCGGAAACACAGGCCTATGTGCGGCGCATCATGGCCGATTTGAGCTCCACCCAGTCTCTTTCAAATTTATGAGAAACGCTTCATCCTTGCCGGAGCGGTCCGAAACGTCTGTGGCGTGAAACTGGACCAAAACACGCAATCCACCGAGGGGCGAATCCTGGAGTTCAAGTACCGCCTGGTGCATGGAAGCGACGCTTGCAACAATGGACAGGCCCAGGCCGACACCATCGCCTCCCCGGCGGCCTAGCCGATCGAATTTCTCCATGGCGCGATGCCGGAGTTCGGCCGCAATCCCTGGTCCTGAGTCGTCCACCGTCAACACGACTCTGAGATCCCGCTGCTTGATTCGAACATCAATGCGCCCGTTCGCGGGGGTGTATTTGACGGCGTTTTCCATCAGGTTGCGCAGGAGCGTCCAGATGGCAAACTCATGCCCACGCATCTCGTCAATGTCGAACATCATTCTCAATTTGATGTTTTTGGCCTTCGCTCGCGGTTGAATATCCGCCCATGCCAGTTGGCGGATTTTGGCAAGGCTTGTCACTTCAGATCGCCAATCGCCTGGATCCCCAAATGACGCAACATGGTGAAAATCCATCAGCTGATCGATGATTCTCGAAGAGGCGTCAACGCCCAGCATGACCGAGCGCAAGGCATCTCTGACGTGTTCGGGATCTTTGGCCTGAATCGCCAGCTGAGCCTGTGCTCGAACGCCCGCCAAAGGGGTCTTGAGCTCATGGGCCGCTGCCGAAGTGAACCGGCTCTGCACCGACAAGGCAAGACCCATGCGCTGCAGGTGTGCATTCAGGGATTGCACCAACGGTGCGATTTCCGAAGGTGTGTTTTGGGCGTCAATTGGCGTTGCGTCGTCAGGACTTCGACAACGCAGGTTTTCGACCACCGCTTCAATGGGGCGGAAAGATTTCCTCAGCATGAAGCGGTTGAAGAGGAGGATGGCTGCGAATGGAATCAGCGCGAGTGCGAGGTATTCGGTGGCCAGCCAACGGAAGGGAACGATTCTTGACGGCGTGGGTTCGGCCACCTGAACGATGAAGGTGCGATCCTCGGTCGCTGCTGAAAAGGCACAGTAGTAAGTGCCATCGATCAGAACTTCACGGTATCCGGTGTAACTCACGGGAAGCAAAGGCTGGGTCTTCGGCGCCTTGTGACTGGCGAGCAGTGTGGTTCCGTTGTTCGTCCATATTTGATACTGGTGACTACCGCCAGCAAAGTGAGGAGGCACTTTGAAAGGGGCTGAGTCGCTTTCGATCTGATGGGGGTGGTCAAGCTCCGCCACCGCCGACTGGAGAATGGTTTTGGCGAGCATCTCCACCCGTGCATCGGTGATTTGGTCATCTTGCGCAACCGCCGCCTGGTACATGCTGACAGAGCCCAGGACAAGGCCGATGCTCAAAGCCAGCCCGACGAGGAGTTGAGCCCGTGATTGAAGTGACCACACTGGAACAGCAGTTTCCATGGTGACCGATGTGTATCAGATGGGTGCGCCGCAGGCCCGGGGGCCTAGTGCATTTGTTCGATTTGGTGAACCGGCGCGATTTGGTAACCGACACCCCGAATGGTGTGGATCAGCTGAGCTGAAAATTTCCGGCGCAAAGTATGAACGTAGACTTCAATGGCGTTGCTTTCCACTTCGCCACCCCATCCGTACAGCGTCTCTTCGATTTGCGCCCGCGACAGGACTTGATTCTTTCTACGCATCAAGGCCTCAAGGACCCAGAATTCCCTGTGCGTCAGGGTGACCGCTTTCCCGTTCCACAAGGCCAGAAAGCGCTGTGGGATCAAGGTCAATGGGCCATGGGTCGTGGCGTTGGTTTCAGCGGACCCTGTGGGCACACGCCTGAGAACTGCATTGATGCGGGCCGCAAGCTCGTCCAGGTCAAAGGGTTTGACCATGAAGTCGTCAGCGCCCATGCCAAGAAGTGCCAGTTTGTCCCGGACACTTCCACGAGCGGTGACCACGATCACGGGAATTCTGGAGTCTTTGCACCGCGTATGCGCCAACAATGCTTCACCGGTATCGTCCGGCAGACCCAGGTCGAGAACCACGCATCCGTATTCGTGTGTGGTGTAGGCGGTTCTAAAGTCATGCCCCGTCTCGACCCAATCGACCGCAAACCCTGACCGAGTCAGAGATTTGTGGACGGCATCTCCGATCAGACTGTCGTCTTCTGCAACCAGTATTCTCATACATCCTCCAGAACCGTTGACTACCGAGGGGGCTCGATTTCTTGACCCGTTTCGTGATAATCGACATCTTGAGATGGCGTGTTTGTGTGATTTACCACGCCTCGTATCATTCACTTACATCGTAGTGCAAATCTGGGTGCATTGATATAAATCAATTGGTTTTGTAACGCCTTTTGTCGGTTCAAGCATACTTTCGATTGTTTTTTTAGGGGTTCTCCCTCGGTTCAAGGGCGGGATTGCCGTCCGATGGAGAGTGGGTCCTGTCAATACCCCTGGCATTGAATCGTCCTGCACCAGAAGAACGCACGGTCGCTGCTCGCTGAGCGTCGACAACATGCCTCTATTGATCGATTAACGCGCGCCAAAAGTGCATCACTGCCCATCAAGAAACTGACGAAAAGCTCAGAAAATGCCGAGAACACTGCGCTTAATCTCCCGTTCTCTCTAGGGTAAGCCCATGATTTAGTTGATTATTTTTGATTCATCGTGACCCACAGGGTGCGCTGCGGGAATTCACTGGCATTGAGGTTGCTCCCTTCATCCGGCGGCGGTCGCCGGCTCGAACCCTGCACCGCTTGCCGGGCAGAACTCCGGGCGTCATGTGTGGGATTTTTCGATTTTTTGTCGTTAAAACAAGAGGAGGGCCGCCCATGGAGCGGGTTGATGCAGTGGTCATCGGAGCCGGGGTGGTTGGCTTGGCGGTCGCCCGTGCGCTGGCACGTCAGGGGCGCGAGGTCGTGGTGCTGGAGCGTGAACCCACGTTCGGCAGCATCACCAGTGCCCGCAACAGCGAGGTGATTCACGCGGGTATTTATTACCCCGCCGGGTCACTCAAGGCCCGGTTGTGCGTCGAGGGGCGCGAGCGGATGTATGCCTACTGTGCGGAGCGCGCCATCGCGCACAAACGCTGCGGCAAGCTGATCGTGGCGACCACCGATTCTCAATGTGATGCGCTGCCAGGCATCGTGCAAAAAGCTTCAGCGAATGGTGTGAACGACCTCCGTCTGCTCGATGCAGCCGAGGTGCGGGCCATGGAACCGGCGCTGCAAGGATTGGCGGCGGTCCATTCGCCATCCACCGGCATTGTCGACAGCCACGGGCTGATGTTGTCGCTGCTGGGCGATCTTGAACACGCTGGAGGCATGCTGGTCTGTCACAGCCCGGTGGGCCAGATCAAAGTGAAGACGGCAGGGCTGGAGGTGGTGTTCGCCGATGGCACAACGCTGCTCGCACAGACGGTGATCAATGCGGCGGGCCTGGACGCATGCGATCTGGCCAGGCGAACGGTGGGCCTGTCCGCTGGGCATGTGCCTCAACCCAGTTTTGCAAAAGGCAACTATTTCAGTTTGTCTGGTCGCGCGCCATTTACGCACCTGATCTACCCGGCACCCGAGCCACGGGCCCATCTTGCGGGTCTGGGTGTTCATCTCACGCTGGATCTGGGTGGACAAGCCAAGTTCGGACCCGACGTGCAGTGGGTTGACCGGTCTGATGATTGCGCAGTGGATGCCTCGCGTCTGCCCGCGTTTGAGGCCGCCATTCGCAGCTATTGGCCAGGGTTGCCCTCGGGAGCCTTGCAGCCTGGTTATGCCGGTGTGCGCCCCAAAATCAATGGCCCCGACGAACCGTCGGCCGACTTCCGCGTGGATACCGAGGGCTTGCACGGGGTGGCCGGCCTGGTCAACCTGTTCGGCATCGAATCGCCTGGCCTGACCAGTGCATTGGCAATAGGGCAATATGTTGTCGAGCAGCTGTCGATGGTCAAGGGCTGAGCAGCTTCAAGCCATCTGTTTGATCGCCTGTGCCGCCTCGCGCACCAGCGCAGGGCCTTTGTAGATCAACCCGGTGTAGATCTGAACCACGTCTGCACCTGCCCGGATCTTGCTGACAGCATCAGCGCCGCTGAGGATGCCACCGACCCCGATGATGGGAAAGCCTGCGCCGAGTTGCTCCCTGAGGCGGGCAATGACACGGTTGCTGGATACCAGCACGGGCGACCCGGACAAGCCACCAGCTTCGCTGGCATGGGGCAGGCCAGTCACTGCTTCGCGGCTCAAGGTGGTGTTGGTGGCAATGACGCCAAAGGCCTGGTTGGGCTTGCCCTCGCTGTCGCAGCCGTAGCGGAGCAGCGTGGTGGCGATCACGTCGATCTGTGCGGTATCAAGATCGGGCGCGATCTTGATGAACACCGGAATGCGCTTGCCGGTGTGCTGAGCCAGCTGCTCGCGCCGCTCGGCGACTGCGCCCACCAAGGCATCCAGTGCTGCATCACTTTGCAGGCTGCGCAGATTCTGGGTGTTGGGACTCGAAATGTTGACCGTGACATAGTCTGCATGCGGGTAGACCCCTTCCAGGCAGATCAGGTAATCGTCTGTCGCCCGCTCAATGGGCGTCGCGGCATTCTTCCCGATGTTGAGGCCCAATCGCATCGGGGTGTTCATCCGCTGATCGCGAAACCGTGCTTTCTGGACATTGTTCAAAAACGCGTTCAGGCCGTCGTTGTTGAAGCCAAGGCGGTTGATCAGCGCCTGTTGGGTTGGCAGGCGGAACATGCGCGGCTTGGGGTTGCCGGCCTGGGCCTTGGGCGTCACAGTACCCACCTCGACCAAACCGAAGCCCATGGCGGCCAGCCCGTCAATGCAGCGGGCATTTTTATCCAGGCCAGCGGCCAGCCCCACACGGTTGGCCAGGTTGATGCCAGCGAGTGTCACGGGGTCTTCCACGCGGGATTCACCGTAGAGGCAGGTCAGCGGCGAATGTTGCAGCCGGGCAATGCCTTCCAGGGTCAGTTCATGGGCCTTTTCGGGGTCCATGTTGAAGAGCAAAGGGCGCGCGAGGGCATAGGGAAAGAGGGACATCGGATAATCCAGGATTCTGTGTATCCAGCGATTGTCTCAAATGACCCAAGACGAACTCAAAACCCTGGTCGGCCAGGCCGCCCTTCAATACGTGGTGCCCGGCGAAATTGTCGGTGTCGGCACTGGCTCCACTGTGAACAAGTTCATTGAGGCGCTCGCCAGCATCAAGGACCAGGTGCCGGGCGCTGTCTCGAGCTCGGAAGCCTCGACCGCCCGCCTGAAGGCTTTGGGCATTCCTGTGTTCGAAGCCAACGACGTCGGGGAACTGTCGGTGTACATCGACGGGGCAGATGAAATTGACGCAAAAGGCCACATGATCAAAGGTGGCGGTGCTGCGCTGACCCGGGAAAAAATTGTCGCGGCCCAGTCGCGGCGCTTTGTCTGCATCGCCGACGAAAGCAAGCTGGTGAAAGCTTTGGGCGCTTTTCCGTTACCGGTCGAGGTGATCCCGATGGCCGCTGCCCGCTTGACACGCCAGTTTCAGGCCATGGGTGCTGAAGCGAAAATTCGGCTAAAAGATGGCGCTCCGCTGGTCACCGACAACGGGCAACACATTCTGGATGTGACTGGCTTGCAGATCGAAGACCCGTTGGGCTTTGAGAACCAGGTGAACCAGTGGCCAGGTGTGGTGACAGTAGGCGTCTTCGCCCACCAGAAAGCCCAGGTGTGCCTGTTGGGCACCGCAGATGGCGTCAAGACGCTGAGCTTCTAAAGTGCGCCGAAAGCCGAAGTCCTGAGACTTCGGGGTTCCCCCTCCGCCCGGTTCCTTCGCCACACTGGATGCGGCACAGGGCGCTTGGTTAGAAGCGAATGCCTGCCGGGTTGACGGTGGTCGGCACCACAGGCGTTTCAGGCGAAATCTCACGTCGCGTGCTTTTGGCCGTTTCCTTGGGCGCCGGTGTCGCTGCTTTCACCTCAACCAAGGGGGTGGCAGAGGGGCGGCTGTAGTTGGGCGGCAGCGACGATTGCTGGGCGTACCCCGCCGCGTCCAGGTACTGCGTCCACTCGCCATCCGAAAAACCTTTGAGTCGCTGGCTGCCAATACTCAGAAGGGGCAAAGACAGGTCGCCACTGAGGCGCTTGAACGCCTCGATATCTTCGGCCGAGGAAACCGTCTTCTCTGAAAAAGGAATGCCGCGGTTCGCCAGCAAGTTGCGGCCGGAGCTGCAGGGCGAGCAATCCTTGCCGGTGTAAAGCACGACTGGATAGCGGTTCACAATTTGACGAAGGGCCAACGGCAACTGGGCATTGGCGCTGGCCGCAGTGTTGGCGGTGGCACTGCCGACAGGAGCGGCATCGGCGTTGTTGGCGGGCGGTTGGTCGGAATAGGTCACCCGCCCGTCTGAGCCCACGATGCGGTAGACACCTTGGGCCCCTGCTTGCCCGCTCGCCAGACCAACAGCGCACACGGTGGCCAAGACGATCCAGACAGATTTCGTGACGGTCAATGGGGCGGTCAAGTGCGAGTTCATGAATCGGTATCCTCGAAAAAAATGAAACCAAAAGCAGCCACGGCGAAAGCTCAGGCCATGCCCTGGTGGCGCAGCAGGGCCTCTACCTCGGGTTCGCGCCCACGAAACGCCTTGAAGGACGCCATGGCCGGGCGGCTTCCGCCCGCCTCCAGAATTGCTTCGCGGTAGCGGCGGCCAGTGGCCACGTCCACCGTGCTGGTGCCATTTTTCTGCGCCGCTTCCTCAAAAGCGGCGTAGGCATCGGCAGACAGCACTTCGGCCCACTTGTAGCTGTAGTAACCCGCCGAGTAGCCGCCTGCAAAAATGTGGCTGAAGGTCTGGACTGTGCGACTGTACACAGGCGCTTTCAACACCGCAACTTCGTCCCGCACTGCGTTGAGCAAACCCAGGATCGCGTCACCATCCTGGACCGCTTCAGGCTGGCCGTGCAATTGCATGTCGAACAAAGAAAACTCCACCTGCCGCAACGTCTGCATGCCGCTCTGGAAGTTCTTGGCCGCCAGCATTTTGTCAAAGAGCGCGCGGGGCAGGCTCTCGCCGGTATCGACGTGGGATGTCATGTGTTTGATCACATCCCACTCCCAGCAGAAGTTTTCCATGAATTGGCTGGGCAGCTCTACCGCGTCCCACTCCACGCCGCTGATGCCCGAGACATCCCGCTCATTGACTTGGGTGAGCATGTGGTGCAGTCCATGTCCAAACTCGTGGAAGAGGGTGATCACATCGTCGTGGGTCAGGAGGGCTGGCTTGCCTTGTACACCCTCGGCAAAGTTGCACACGAGATGAGCGACCGGCGTCTGCAGCACGCCCGTATCAGGGCGTAACCAGCGTGCGCGAACATCGTCCATCCAGGCCCCACCGCGTTTGCCGTTTCGGGCAGACGGGTCCAGGTAAAACTGCCCGACCAGCTGGGGCCCGTTTGCGGTGGCACGCTCGATGCGGTACAGCTTGACCTGCGGGTGCCAGACAGGGCCTTGGTCTGGCCGGATGGCCACTTCGAACAACGTCTCGACGATCTGAAACAAGCCGGCAAGGACCTTGTCCAGAGGAAAGTAGCGCTTGACCTCTTGCTCACTGAAGGCGTAGCGCGCTTCCTTGAGTTTTTCACCCACGTAGGCCCAGTCCCAGGGCTGCGGGTCCTTCAGGCCGAGATCAGTGGCCGCGAAGGCGCGCAGGTCGGCGAGGTCTTGTTCTGCAAACGGCCGGGCTTTGTGGGCCAGGTCGCGAAGGAACGAAATCACCTGCTCGGGCGACTCCGCCATTTTCAGCACCACCGAAACGTCTGCGTAATGGCGGTAGCCCAGCAGCTTGGCCTCCTCATGGCGCAGCGCCAGCAGTTCGGTCATGATGGCCGTGTTGTCAAATTTTTGAAACTCTTCTGGCGCCTGATCGCTGGCTCGCGTCACATAGGCCTTGTAGAGCTTCTCGCGAACCCCGGCGTCATCGGCAAATTGCATCACAGGGAAGTAGCAGGGCAGCTTCAGGGTCAGCTTGTGGCCTTCCAGCCCATCGGCTTTTGCCGCCTCGGCCGTGGCCTGCAGGACATCAGATGGAACGCCTTTGAGCGTCTCTGACGGTACAACCAATGAGAACCCATCGGTGGCGTCGAGGGCATTTTCACTGAACTTCTGGCCGAGTTCGGCCTGGCGCTCCTGAAGCCACGCGAAGCGCGTCTTGGCCTCACCCTGCAGATCCGCGCCACCCAGCACAAAGCCACGCATGGAATTGAAATGGGCCTGCGTCTGCTCTGCATTCAGCTGGGTGGGATCCATGGCCTTGTACTTGGCGTACAGCCGTTCGTCCGAGCCCAGGCGGGTCCAGAAATCGGTGACAGCAGGCAAGGCCTTGTTGTAGGCAGCCCGAAGCGCTGGTGTATCGGCCACGCTGTTGAGGTGGCTGACAGCGCCCCATGCACGTCCCAGCCGTTCTGTGGCCACATCGAGCGTGGCCGACATGGTGCTCCACTCGGCAGGAAAGGCTTCTTGTGTCACCGTTTCCAGCGCCGTGTTGGCATCTTTCAGCAATTGGCCGATGGCGGGCTCAACGTGTTCGGGAACGATGGCATCGAACAAGGGCAGGTCGGACAGGTCCAGCAACGGATTGGAGGTGATTTCAGAGTTCATGCAGGCTCAGATGGTGGGCAGGGCGCAAAGTTCAAGCGCCCAAGGCGCCTGCGGGATTCAGGGAGCGGTTTTTTTGATGCTCTTTTTCAGCACTTTGGCTCGCTTGATCTGGCCGCCCGATGTGAGGCGCTGGTTGCCCAGCACGCGCACCATCTTGACTTCAGGGCGTTGACCCCCCGCTTACTGAATTTCAGGACTTTCACATCGCGAGGCCCTGGCATGCGGTCTTCATCGATCGCCTTGATTTTCTCGGGCAAAGGCCGCCACAGCACCAGCAATTTGCCGATGTGTTGAATCGGAGCCGCATCGAGCTCGGTGGCCAAGGTTTGCAGCATGGCTTCGCGCGCAGCCCGGTCGTCGCTGAAAACACGGACCTTGATCAAGCCGTGCGACTTGAGCGCGGCCTCGATCTCTTTTTTGACAGAGGGGCTCAGTCCGTCACCCCCTACGAGGACGACTGGGTCGAGATGATGGGCATCAGCGCGATGGACTTTACGCTGGGCGGGAGTGAGTGTGATCTGGGGCATGGGACAATTATCGTTTACACGGAACCAGAAAGTCCCACATGGGCATGAAAGTCAAGACGCAAAGCAAGAAGGTCAACAAGGCGTGGTTGAATCAACACGTCAACGATCCTTACGTGATTCTCGCAAAAAGGGATGGCTTTCGGGCCCGCGCGGCATACAAACTCAAGGAAATCGATGAAACCTTGGGTTTGATCCACCCGGGGGACTGCGTGGTGGACCTGGGTTCGACCCCCGGAGCGTGGAGCCAGTACGTGCGCCGCCGGCTCAGCCCCAGCGGGGCCGCTGTAGGGGCCCTGAATGGTCAGATTGTCGCACTGGACATGTTGCCGATGGATCCTGTCGAAGGGGTGCATTTCATCCCGGGTGATTTTCGGGAAGAGGCGGTCCTGCTGGAACTCGAGGCGGCCTTGAAGGCCCGCGGCGTTGAAGCGGTGGACGTGGTGTTGTCTGATATGGCCCCCAATTTGTCCGGTATCGGGTCTGCCGACGCGGCCCGGATCACCGATCTTGTCGAGCTGGCGGTGGACTTCAGCGTCAAGAATCTCAAACCAGACGGTTCACTGGTGGTCAAACTGTTTCATGGGGGGGCTTACGATCCCATGGTCGCGCTGTTCCGCTCGACGTTCAAGGTGGTAAAAGCCATCAAGCCCAAGGCGTCACGAGACAAATCATCTGAAACCTTTCTCGTGGGGATGGGTCTGAAAACCTGAAACGAAGCCGGCACCGGCGCTGAAATGACATGCCTATGTCATTCATCAAGTCCGGTGTATCTTGAAAGTCCTAAAATGATCCCGATATGTTGAATTCCGACAATGTTCTAGCCAGGAGCCGCACTTGAACAATCAGTGGTTCTCGAAAATCGCCGTGTGGATGGTCATCGCCATGGTGCTTTTCACAGTTTTTAAACAATTTGACGGCCGAGCTGCGGCTGGAGCCGGTTACGTCGGCTATTCCGAATTCCTTGATCAGGTGAAATCGAATCAGATCAAGAGCGCAACGATCCAGGAAGGTCAGGGCGGTACAGAAATTGTTGCCGTGACCCAGGATGACCGACGCATTCGCACCACGGCCACTTACCTGGATCGTGGTCTGGTTGGTGACCTGATCAACAACAACGTCAAATTTGATGTGCGTCCGCGTGAGGAAAGCTCCTTGCTCATGACATTGCTCGTGAGCTGGGGCCCCATGCTGTTGCTCATTGGGGTGTGGATCTACTTCATGCGCCAGATGCAGGGCGGCGGCAAAGGCGGCGCTTTCAGTTTTGGCAAGAGCAAGGCCCGCTTGCTCGACGAAAACAGCAACACCGTCACGTTTGCGGACGTGGCTGGCTGCGACGAGGCCAAGGAAGAAGTCAAAGAGGTGGTGGATTTCCTCAAGGACCCGGCGAAATTTCAGAAGCTGGGGGGGCGCATTCCACGCGGGCTGCTGCTGGTCGGGCCTCCGGGAACCGGCAAGACCTTGCTGGCCAAAGGCATTGCGGGCGAAGCCAAGGTGCCGTTTTTCAGCATCTCGGGTTCGGATTTCGTGGAAATGTTTGTGGGCGTGGGTGCATCCCGCGTGCGCGACATGTTCGACAACGCCAAGAAGAACGCCCCCTGCATCATCTTCATTGATGAAATCGACGCGGTGGGTCGCCAGCGTGGCGCTGGCCTGGGCGGCGGCAACGACGAGCGCGAACAAACCCTGAACCAGATGCTGGTTGAGATGGACGGCTTCGACACCAATGCCGGCGTGATTGTGGTGGCCGCAACCAACCGGCCCGACATTCTCGATGCGGCCTTGCTGCGCCCCGGCCGTTTCGACCGCCAGGTGTATGTGACGCTCCCCGACATCCGTGGCCGTGAGCAGATTCTTAACGTGCACATGCGCAAGATTCCTGTCGGCGCCGACGTGAATCCCTCCATCATTGCCCGTGGCACGCCCGGCATGAGTGGAGCCGATTTGGCCAACCTGTGCAACGAGGCTGCATTGATGGCCGCGCGCCGCAATGCACGCGTGGTTGAGATGCAGGATTTCGAGAAGGCCAAAGACAAGATCTTCATGGGCCCCGAGCGCAAGAGCATGGTGATGCCCGAAGAGGAGCGCCGCAACACGGCCTACCACGAGTCGGGCCACGCACTGATCGGCAAACTGCTGCCCAAGTGCGATCCTGTGCACAAGGTCACCATCATTCCCCGGGGCCGTGCCTTGGGCGTGACGATGAGCCTGCCAGCACAAGACCGCTACAGCTACGACAAAGACTACATGCTGAGCCAGATCAGCATGTTGTTTGGCGGTCGTATCGCCGAAGAAGTCTTCATGCACCAGATGACCACCGGGGCATCGAACGATTTCGAACGTGCGACCAGCATTGCCCGCGACATGGTGACGCGCTATGGCATGACCGATGCGCTGGGCCCGATGGTTTATGCGGAAAACGAGGGCGAAGTGTTCCTCGGACGCTCGGTAACCAAGACCACGACCATGAGTGAGCAGACCATGCAGAAGGTCGACTCTGAAGTGCGTCGGATCATCGACGTGCAATACAAGCAGGCCCGGGAACTGATCGAAGGGAACAGCGACAAGATGCATGCCATGGCCAAGGCGCTGCTCGAATGGGAAACCATTGACTCTGACCAGCTCGACGACATCATGGACGGCAAGCCACCGCGCCCACCCAAAGACTGGACGCCTCGCAACCCTTCGGTGGGTGGCGGTGATGGCGGCAGTGGTGGTGCGCCTGAAGTGGCGGCGGATCCTGCTCCCACAGTGGCTTGAGCCTGTTATCAGAACATCCAGAGCGGGGCGAAAGCCCCGCTTTTTTTATGGGCAGAACTCCAATGGAATGGCAAACCTCGCGTTTTCGCATGGACCTGGCGCAGCCCCACATCATGGCCATCGTGAACGTCACACCCGATTCGTTCTCGGATGGCGGGCGTCACGACACAACTGCTGCTGCCCTGGCTCACTGTGAACAGCTGTTGAATGAGGGTGCAGATATTCTGGATATCGGTGGAGAGTCCACCCGCCCTGGCTCGCCGGCTGTCGGCCTTGAAGACGAGCTGGCCCGGGTGCTGCCCGTGGTTCGCGAAGCTGTGAAGCTCGGCGTTCCAATTTCGGTGGATACCTACAAGCCCAGGGTGATGCAGGCGGTATTGGACGCTGGGGCAGACATCGTCAACGATGTCTGGGCACTCCGCATGCCCGGCGCTCTGGACGCGCTGGCGGTTCATCCAAAGTGCGGCGTCTGCCTCATGCACATGCACAGGGATCCCCAGTCCATGCAGGTGCAGCCCATGGATGGCGATGTGGTGCCTGCCGTACTCGCATTTTTGAAGCAGCGGGTCCAAGTGCTTCAGCAGAGAGGGGTTGCCCGCGAGCGGATCACCGTGGATCCAGGAATCGGGTTCGGGAAAACCCCGCAACAGAATTTCAGCTTGCTGGCCAGGCAGGCTGAGCTGCTGGTGTTGGGGGTTCCCGTGCTGGCGGGCTGGTCTCGCAAGTCGTCGTTGGGGTGGGCCACGGGCAGCGAGTTACCCAGCGAGCGTTTGTTCGCCAGCTTGGCCGCTGCGCTGATTGCCGTTGAACGAGGCGCGCGCATTGTGCGGGTGCACGACGTCAAGGAAACCCGACAGGCATTGCAGGTTTGGGAGGCTCAGAACCAATGAGCTGCGCTGGGGGGAATGGGTTCAAATTTATTACTTTTCGTTTCCTTGTTGCGAAAATGAGTAGGTATTCGCTAGAAATACGTCAAAAAATCTAGTACCTAAGTTAAAATTCTGAATAGAAAAGTATCCATTCAGGAGGAAAGGCGGAGCATCGTTGATGAGATCGTATCGAGGCGTGCCACGTGCGCCCAGCTGACGATCTCGTATGGCGTTTGAGCACCCCGCTTGATGTTCGATGTTGGACTGCCCCGATCTTGCTGTTCCCCCCGAGGTGATGCAACACGTTGTGAACGTGGAGTCGGCTCGCAACCCTTTCGCCATTGGCGTGGTGGGGGGCTATCTTGCGAAACAACCCTCCAGCATCGACGAAGCGCTGGCTGCGGTGCGTCAGCTCAAGGAAGAGGGTTACAACTTCTCCGTGGGCATTGCCCAGGTGAACCGCTACAACCTGGCGAAATACGGTTTGCCCGATTACGCATCGGCTTTTCAGGCATGCCCCAATTTGCGGGCCGGCTCGCGGATCCTGCGCGAATGTTACGACCGAGCTCAAGACTGGGGCAAAGCTTTCAGCTGCTACTACTCGGGCAACTTCGTCACCGGCTTTGATCATGGCTACGTGCAAAAGATTTTTGCATCCATTCGCAAGGCGAAATACGCCGCACAGGACGGGCCCAAGTGGGTGCGGATCATTCCTTCCAACCGCAAAATGGAACACCGGCCCGCGCGTGATGACGACTTGCCGCTCGGTGAGGCTGCCAAGCACACTTCAAATCAGGGACACCAGGCAGTCGGAGGTCTGGAGAGGCCGTATCCGGAGCCTTTTGCCATTCGGCGCTACTTGCCCAGCACACCGATGTCCGCCACGGCGACGGCTTTGGCCAACGCATCTGAGCCGATTGGTGTATCGCCAATGTCCACAGCGGAGCGTCGGCCAGCGATTCCAGTGCCCGGTCCGGGCGCGATGAAGCACAACGAGGGTTCCGTTCACGCTTCGGGTGTCGCTGGCATGCCTGTGCAGGTTGTGGGGGTGGGAGGGGATCCCTACAAAACAGCCATGGTGCTTTCGACTGCTGGTTCCCCTTCGGCGAGCAGCCTGCCGTTGCCGGACCCTGACACTGTGCCACCCGGAGGGGTTTCCAAGCCAGGCGGTGCGCAAAAAACCGCTGCGCCGGATGTGGTCGCAGCTCGCAAGGGTGGGGCGTTGCTGGAGTCCCCCGTGGCAACGCAAATCCTGCAAACAGCCAAACCCCAAGTCATGGAGGCGAGCTCCAAGGGTTCGGGTGTGGGTTCACCCGAAGACAAATCGTTTGTTTTTTAGTTTTCGTTTTTACTATTTGAGAGGTGAATATGAATAGCGCGTGGAGTTTGACTGCTAGGCAAGAGCTCAAAATATTGACGATTTTGTCGGTTTGTGTTTTTTTGACGATGGCTTCGCCTGAAGCTTGGGCGGTTGCCGCTGGATTTGAGAAGGCATGCGCCAATGTGTCAGATTTTTTTACAAATTTTGAGACCATACTTCGAGTCGCATCGGTTTCAATCGTGACCATTGCGGTTGTTTTCGCCGGCTATCAGATCGCCTTTGCTCACAAAAGGCTTTCGGATGTGGCTCCAATTCTAATTGGAGGATTATTGATCGGAGGGGCTGCCACAGTCGCAGGATGGTTTGTCTCGGGCTGGAGTACGGAGAATGGTTCGGGCGCGCAGACGACCTGCGCTGTAACGAATACCGGCGGATAGTTTGACGGCCAAGGATTGGGTGGTGTTTTGAAAAAAGACGTGCTGTTTCGGGGGTGTACCAGACCTCCCATGATCTTGGGCGTACCATATGTTCCATTTTTGATTGGTGCCGGCGCCCCATTGTTGTTGGCAATGTATGTATCGTTGTACATACTTTTAACCATTCCGTTGATGATTGGTTTGATGCGATTTCTGACCAAAAAAGACGAAATGATTTTTAGATTGATTGGTCTAAATCTGGTTTTTCGATTTTTACCCAGAAATGTTGCTGAATACAACGGTTCGTGGGTATTTTCATCCAATCGGGATGCAGTCAGGCGTCGATCAAAGAATGGCTATGTTGATTGATGTATTTGTATTTATTTAGTTGATTTCAATGAAATTACGGCCCCTTACTTTTTGATAAATCAGGTGCTTCAATTGTCTCCAGACGCGTCCTTTAGCAACTTTATTCCCTTCAGCACCCACGTCGACACGCATGTGGTCAAAACCCGCGAGGGTGACTACATCATCACGTGGCTGTTGAGCGGATTTCCTTTCGTGGGGCGCGAAGACTGGGAACTGGAACATCGACACAAGACATTCAACAATCTGTTGCAGAGTTTGCGCGCGCCCGATTTCGAAAACGTGGCGTTTTGGGCGCATGACATTCGGCGGCGGAGGCCAATACGGGTGGAAGCGCAATACCCGCACCGATTCAGCCAGGCGTTGCATGACAAATACATTGAGCGGTTGTCGTCCAAGCAGCTCATGCAAAACGAGCTCTACCTGAGCATGATTTATCGCCCGGTGGTGAGTGGAAGGAAGTTTGCGGCGATTTCGAGGGACATCGAAATATTGCGCCGAGAAGAAAAATCGTATCTCGAAAAAATCTACGAATTGGTCGGCAACGTTGAGGCTTTGCTGCAGGACTATTCACCATACAAGCTGGGTTTGTACGAAAGTGTGCACCAGCAGGTATTTTCGGAAAACCTGGAATTTTTCGGTTACCTTGTGAACCATCTTGATGAGCCGGTTCCTGTGTTGAAGGCGCCTATTTACAACTATTTGCCAACCAGTCGGCACATGTTTTCTCCCGGGAGTGGCGATTTCGCGATTCAGACCAGCAACGGTGACAACCACTACGGCGCGATTCTGAATATCAAGGAATATGCCGACAGCAGCTGGCCGGGCATCCTCAATGGGCTCAAGTACCTTGAGTTTGAGTACATCGTCACGCATTCTTTTACGCCCATGAGCCGCTACGACTCGATGAAGGCCTTGGAGCGCACCAAGGGTGCCATGTTGTCTTCCGAGGACAAGGCTGTAAGCCAGATTGTGGAGCTCGATTTCGCGATGGACCAGCTGGCTTCGGGCAATTTTGTGCTTGGTCAGTATCACTTCAACATGGCGGTATTTGCCTCCGACCAAGAGCAACTGTATGCGAACGTCGCACAGGCCCGGGCCCAGTTGTCGGGCGCGAGTTTTGTGACGGTCAAAGAGGATGTGGCGATTGCTGCGGCTTTTTACGCGCAGCTGCCTTGTAACTGGCGCTTTCGCCCACGCATTGCCAATCTCAGCTCACTCAATTTCCTGGGTCTTTGCCCTCTGCACAACTTTGCCACTGGGAAACCCAATTTCAACCCCTGGGGCCCGTCGGTCAGCATCCTGCAAACGCTCAACAATCAGGCTTACCACTTCAATTTCCACGCGACCAAGCCCCACGAGTATTCATTGGGTGAAAAGGCGATCGCGAACACGATGGTGATCGGTAAATCGGGTACGGGTAAAACGGCACTCATCAATTTCCTGCTGGCACAGGTGCAGAAGCTGAACCCTGAGCCCACCATCTTTTTTTTCGATAAGGACCGGGGCGCTGAGATCTTCATTCGGGCTTGTGGCGGTCACTACTTCACTCTGGAAAAGGGCCAACCCACGGGTTTCAACCCTTTGCAGTGTGAGAACACGCCTGACAACGAGCAATTCCTGGTCGAACTGCTGCAGACTTTGTGCGGCAAGGAGAAGTACAGCGCGCCCGAAATGGACGACCTGATCCGTGCCGTGCGGGCCATACTGGACACTCCGGTGCATCTGCGCACCATGACCAACTTGCGCAAAAGCTTGCCCAACATGGGCGACAACAGCCTGTACGAGTGCTTGTCGGTGTGGTGCCAGGGCGGGCCCTCGGCCTGGGTTTTTGACAACCCCAAGGACAACATCGATTTCGGTGGATCCAACATCATCGGGTTTGACTACACCGAGGTGATTGAAGACAGCAAGACGCGAGAGCCCATCATTCAGTACCTGCTCCACCGCATGGAGGACCTCATCGATGGCCGGCCGTTCATTTACGTGATGGATGAGTTCTGGAAAGTACTCGAAGGCAAGGGGGGCCTGAAAGACTTTGCCAAGAACAAACAGAAAACCATCCGGAAACAAAACGGTCTGGGTATTTTTGCGACGCAAAGCCCGCAAGATGCGCTCAACAGTGATATTTCCGCAGCCTTGATCGAGCAGACCGCCACGCTGATTCTGCTGCCCAACCCCAATGCGGATCCCAAGGATTACCTGGAGGGCCTGAAGCTCACCCGCGCCGAGTTTGAGCTCGTGGTTGGCCTGGACGAGCGCAGCCGGTGCTTCCTGGTGAAGCAGGGCCACAACGCCGTGTTGTGCCAGCTCAACCTCAATGGCATGGACGACGAGCTGGCGGTGTTGTCGGGTTCGAGTGACAACGTCGAGATACTGACCGATTTGCTGGCCGGGCATCCGACGCCCCATCTGCCCGATACCTGGTTGCCCGAATTCCATGCGCGCCGCAAAGGTCTGCGTGGTCAACGCAATTTCAGTGTGGCCAACAGCCATGAGTACCTGCGACACGCGGAAACGGCGAACGACGGTGATTGACGACGGGTAGGCACGGGGCTTGCCAGCAGTACACGCAGAACTTTGACCTTGAGCCGATCGGCAGGCACCGCTGTTGACGGACGGCCACCGGGCGTCACCTGTGCGACCACAGTGAGCGATCTACCTTTGTCCAGTTTGTTCGACATCAGCATCCAATTGAACGGATTCTGGATGCCGATTCGGCCGCAAGTCCCTTGGCTTGCCTCGATGTTCGGGGTATTCGGCCTGGGCTGGCTCAGGGGGTCTCACGCGCCACTTAAAATGTGCTTTTCGGACGCAACACCCTGCGGCGGCGGCTGCTTCCCTTTTCCCTGGATTGCAATGACAAGACAATATTTTGGTACCGATGGCATCCGCGGCACGGTGGGACAAGCGCCCATCACGCCTGACTTCGTCTTGAAGCTGGCGCATGCGGTTGGCCGGGTACTGAAGCAAAAGGAATCCCGCCCGACTGTGCTGATCGGCAAAGACACACGCATTTCGGGTTACATGCTGGAGAGTGCGCTGGAGAGCGGCTTCAACTCGGCGGGCGTGGACGTGGTTTTGCTCGGGCCAATCCCGACACCGGCAGTGGCCTACCTGACCCGCGCTCAGCGGGCCAGTCTTGGCGTGGTGATTTCTGCAAGCCACAACCCGTTTGCCGACAACGGCATCAAGTTTTTCAGCGCACAAGGCACCAAGTTGCCCGACGAGTGGGAACTGGCGGTTGAGGCCGCTTTGGAAGAGCCGCCGGTGTGGGCGGACTCGGCCAGCTTGGGCAAAGCCCGGCGCATGGACGATGCCCCTGGTCGATACATCGAGTTTTGCAAGAGTACCTGCCCACACGCCTTCACCCTGAAAGGGCTGAAGATCGTGGTCGATGGAGCTCACGGCGCGGCGTACCACATCGCACCCGATGTGTTCCATGAGCTGGGTGCCGAGGTGGTGCGCATTGGCTGTGCGCCTGATGGCCTGAACATCAACGAAAAGGTGGGCGCCACGCATCCGCAAGCCCTCCTTGCAGCTGTGCAGGAGCACCAGGCGGACTATGGTGTGGCACTGGATGGCGATGCCGACCGCCTGCAAATGGTGGATGCGCATGGGCGTTTGTTCAACGGCGATGAGCTGCTGTATTTGATTGCCTCTGATCGAATGGCGCGCGACATCGACGTACCCGGCGTTGTGGGGACCTTGATGACCAACATGGCGGTGGAGGTGGCGTTCAAGCGCCGCGGTGTGAAGTTTGTGCGCGCCAAGGTCGGCGACCGGTATGTGCTGGAAGAGCTCGACCGGCAGGGCTGGGTGCTGGGGGGCGAAGGTTCGGGCCACCTGTTGGTGCTGGACCGGCACACCACGGGCGACGGCCTTGTCTCGGCTTTGCAGGTGCTGCACGCTTGTGTGGACAGCGGGAAAACCATGGCCGAGCTGCTCGATGGTGTTTCCTTGTTTCCTCAAACCCTGATCAACGTGCGTCTCAAACCGGGGCAAGTCTGGCGTGAAAACGCCCGGTTGGCGGAAGAAACCGCTGCAGTGGAGGCCGAGTTGGGTGATCGGGGGCGGGTATTGATCCGCGCCAGTGGCACAGAGCCTCTGCTGCGCGTGATGGTGGAGGCCGAGCAGGCCGATCTGGCGCAGGCTTGTGCCCAGCGGCTGGTGGACGCAGTAACGCAGCAGGAAGTGGCATGAGCCCGAACATTGCCGTTGTTCGTGCCGACTATGGCAATCCACTGCATGCCGCAGCATTGATGCAGGTGTTGAACGCCTATGCCAGTGAGCCTGCCGGCGGTTCACACCCGTTGTCGGTTTTTGTCCGGGAAAACCTGATATCTGCGCTGGCGGCCAGGCCTCAGGCCTACTCCGTATTGGCCTTTGATGGTGATGAGCCCGTGGGTTTAGTCAATTGCATTGAGGGCTTTTCGACCTTTGCGTGTCGGCCGCTGGTGAATGTGCACGATGTGGCTGTGGTGGTCAGCCACCGTGGGCAGCGGATAGGTGCACAGATGCTGGCGTTGGCCGAGCGCCTCGCGATTGAGCGAGGCGCGGTCAAGATGACCATGGAAGTGTTGTCAGGGAACGGTCCCGCGATGGCGTTGTACACGCGCCTGGGCTACCAGGGGTACCAGCTCGAACCGAGCATGGGCACAGCGCAATTCATGCAAAAGCTGCTGGCAACGCCTCCCGACTCGAACTAGAAAATGGCAAGCGTCCGCAGGTGAGCCGAGGTCGTTCCAATCAATACAGCAGAAAGGGCTGTCGAGTCTGTTCCCACGCGAATTCATCGGCCATCGCGGCTGCATCCAGGTCTTGGGGCTTTGACGTCGGGTCGTCGACCCACTCCCGAAGCATAGGCCCGCCATTGATCAGGTCGATGGCCAAGCGCCCACGCTCATACTCATAGGCGAAGTCGCGCCACAAAGGGTAGTCGGGTGCCTGCAAGCGCAGGGCCTTGAAGGCGAGGGCCTGAAGCCGCCAGGGTTTGAAGCTTTCGTGCAGGTAATGGGTTGGATCTTCGACGTGTATCTGCACACCTGAGCACAGCTGGCCAACATGCTTGTGGAAGGTCGGTTCAAAATAGCACTCGCGCAGTGCGCAGCCTTGCAACCACTGGGGCGCAAGCGCATGCATGTCGGAAAGGAGCCTGGCCGCGTCCAGGTCGGGCGCTCCGAAGAGCTCCAGAGGGCGTGTGGTGCCGCGCCCTTCGGACCAGCTGGTGCCTTCCAGCATCACCGTGCCCGCATAGGCCCGGGCCATGCTCAGGTTGGCAGCGTTGGGGCTGGGGTTGATCCAGCTGCGCTCAGGCGGCCAGCCGTGGCCGGGCGCCTGGTCAGGTTGCCAGCCGGCCATGGTGATGACGTGGTAGTCGATCTGCAATCCCAGCTGGTCAATGAACCAGTGGCCCAGCTCACCCATGGTCATGCCGTGCCGCATAGGCATGGGGCCAGCGCCCACGAAGCTCTCCCAGCCGGCCAGAAGGGTGAGGCCTTCAACCGGACGGCCTGCCGGATTGGGACGGTCCAGCACCCAGACCGACTTGCCGTGTTGCGCGGCCGCTTCCAGCACATAGCGCAAGGTGGTGATGAAGGTGTAGATGCGACAACCGAGGTCTTGCAAATCGACGAGCAAGACATCGAAGCTGGCCATCATCGTGGGGGTGGGACGGCGCACCTCGCCGTACAGACTGAAGACCGGAATACCGTGGCGCGGATCGACATAGTCGATTGATTCCACCATGTTGTCCTGCTTGTCCCCTCGCAGCCCGTGTTGAGGGCCGAAGGCGGCGCTCAGGGTGATGTCGGGCAGGGCGGCCAGCGCGTCCAGGGAATGGGTGAGGTCTCGGGTGACCGAGGCAGGGTGGGCCAGCAAGGCAACGCGTCGACCTTGCAAAGGCGCCCTGAGGGAAGGGTCTTCCAGCAGGCGTTCAATTCCAAACTTCATAGCAGGTTCTCAACGGAAGGGAGCAGGGGAAGCGTGAGTACGCAGCCATCCTGGTGATGAAAATCGGGTCTATCCGAGCGCGGATGGTGCAGCGCCCAGTAAGCCAATTCGCCATTGTCGCGCTCGGTCACCATGCTCAGGCCCAGTCGCAGCAGGCCGTCATTTGCAGCCGGCGGCAGGTTTTGCAGAGGTAAAAGGATGTTGATGCGGAGGCTACCGGCGGCGGCGCGGACACGAATGGTGGGCGGTAGAGCAGGGTGGTCGAACTCTGCCTGGCGGTCTCTCTGGCGTTCGGATGAGAAACGGTAGGCGGCCCATTGTCCAGAAGGCGAAAAATTGAATTCCTGGTAAGTCGGGTTGCCCTCCGTGCGAACAAACAGTTCGGCGCAGGTGTGCTGCCACAGGCCGTCGGCGGGTTGGGTGCCATTCGCTGCAGGTAAAAGGATTCGATCGACACCACCGCACAACTCAAACTGCAGCTCGAGCGACGGGCTGCCCACAACAGGCTGTACCTGAACGCCAACGAAGACCTCGAGACCGATGCCGCAGGGGAGTGCGGGGTGGCTGATCAGCTTGAGGGCCTGGCGGGCAACACCTGCGGTGATGGGAATTTGCGTCAAAGTGATGCGTGAAAGAGCGCGCCGGAACTGGCCTGGGCTTGGAGAAGCGGAAGCTGTGAGCAGAGCCGCGGGACAACGTGGTATCAGGGCTGGAAGCAGATGCCCGCTGGATCAACGTCCATGCGAATCAGGACATGCTCCCCACCGCCCCAGACCTTCCCGCCCGTGAATGTAAGGCAGCCTTCTCCCTTGTGGTGCACGACGATGCGGCGGGCATCGTCACCCAGGTAAAAAGGTATCCAGCGTTTGTCTGTGTGGTAGCTGTAGAGCTCATCGGGAGGACCAATCAGCTTTTGAATTTCGTCAGCACGCATACCGATCTGGATCTGACTGAATTTGCTGCCGGCAGCTGGTGTGCCGCTGACTTCGCCCGTGACATTGCCATTTTTCGATTTCACCGATTGAATGGGTTGGCCTGAAGGCGCCTTGCCCGCATCGGCGAGTGTCTCTGATCGGGACAGCGACGTGCTGGAGCAGGCTGACAGCAGGGCGACCCAGGTCATCGCCAGCGCAGGCAGTATCAGACGGGAATGCAACACGGCGTCTCCTTGATCTCAAAAGGGGTTTAGCCAATCCATTGTAGTGAAGGCAGGCTTGTGGCGGATTGATCGATTGCGGTCGGGGCGGGTGTCATGGATTTTTCATGTGATCGCCATGAAGGCGTCATGGCCGTTCGACACATTGTGGTCTGTGAAAACAGAACACATATTGCAGGGGCCGGTGTTTGGCTCCTCCCATCAGGAGCCACAGATGAACGACTCAGCGATACCCCCGCTGCCCGGCCCAAAGCCATTTTTGATCCGGGCGTCGCAACAACCGCGCTCCGATGCCCTGCCGCATGTTCCGAGCCGGCGATCTGCAGCTGCAGTTGATGTCGACAACGGCATTGAGGTGACCTGGGCGCGCCACCAGGACGAGGTCCGCGAGGCCCAGCGCCTGCGCTACCAGGTGTTTGCCGAGGAAATGGGGGCCACGCTGTCGTCTCTGGTTCCGGGCCACGATGTGGACCTGTTCGATGATTTTTGCGAGCACCTATTGGTCCGGGACTCAAAAAGCCAGCAGGTGATCGGCACTTACCGGGTGCTCACGCCAGCCCAGGCGCGTCGGGTGGGCAGCACCTACAGCGATACCGAATTTGACCTCACGCGCTTGCGCATGGTGCGTGAGCGCATGGTGGAGCTGGGTCGCAGCTGTGTGCACCCGGATCACCGCCATGGTGGCGTGATCATGGCGCTCTGGGGGGCCTTGGCCGAGTTCATGGTGCGCAACCAGCTCGACACCATGATCGGCTGCGCCAGCATTTCCATGCAGCATGTGGGTGAGCACGGCATGGTGGGCGGGGGGCATGCAGCGGCCAGCATCTGGCGGCAGGTGAGCGAAAAACACATGGCTTCCATTGAATTTCACGTGCGTCCACGGTTGCCGTTGCCCATCGAGCAACTGGACAGTTCTTTGGTGGTGGATCCACCTGCCCTGATCAAAGGCTACTTGCGCCTGGGCGCCAAAGTGCTGGGGCCACCCGCCTGGGATCCAGACTTCAACGTGGCCGACCTGCCCATGATGATGCGCCTGCAGGAGCTGCCTGCCCGGTACCGCAAGCACTTCCTGGGACCGTGATGCGCCGTTCTGTGGATCGCGAACCGGTAGCGGGATGAATGCCTTGAAAATTGTGCTGGT
This sequence comes from Hydrogenophaga sp. PAMC20947, assembly GCF_004795855.1. NCBI lineage: Bacteria > Pseudomonadati > Pseudomonadota > Betaproteobacteria > Burkholderiales > Comamonadaceae > Hydrogenophaga > Hydrogenophaga sp. PAMC20947. The sequence goes on along the minus strand of NZ_CP039252.1, from coordinate 1,407,865 downwards.
AACCGACGCCTGGCAACCCCAGGTTCATGGCGTGGTGACGACCCTGATCGAACTGGTGCGGCACCTGAAGTTTGCGGGGCACGAGGTACAGGTGATTCAGCCTGGTCAATTTCGCACCCACCAGTGCCCCGGGTTTCCCCATGTTCCCCTGGCGGTGCTGCCCGGGCGGTTGATGGCGCGATTGCTGGACCAGGCTGACGCTGATGCCATTCACATCGCCACAGAGGGCCCCTTGGGCTGGGCAGCGCGCCGGCATTGCTTGCGCCAGGGATGGCCGTTCACCACAGCGTTTCATACCAAGTTTCCCGAAATCCTCCGGGCGACCGTGGGGCTTCCGTTGTCCTGGGGCTATGCCTGGTTGAGACGGTTTCACAAACCCAGCCAGGGTTTGATGGTTCCGACGGCGGGGGTGCAGTCCATGCTGGCGCAGCGTGGCTTTCAGGCATTGCGGGCGTGGACCCTTGGCGTTGACACCCGTTTGTTCGCGATGAACGACATACCTCCTGAGTTGCCTTCCTTGGGCCCTCTGGCTCGCCCGATCAGCCTGTATGTCGGGCGGATCGCACCAGAGAAGCACCTCGAAGACTTTCTGTCCCTGGACGTACCGGGCAGCAAACTGGTGTGTGGAGGTGGGCCGCTGGAAGAGGGGTTGCGCGCAAGATACCCGAATTCGCATTGGCTGGGCGTCTTGCCGCGCCACGAGCTGGCCAAGGTGTATGCCACGGCCGATGTGCTCGTGTTTCCCTGCCGCAGCGAGACATTTGGTCTGGTGATGCTGGAAGCGATGGCCTGTGGTGTCCCTGTGGCTGCCTACCCTGTAGATGGACCGAGGGAGTTGGTCGGCGACGGAGAGGGGGGTGCGCTGCGCGAGGACTTGCAGGAGGCCTGGCGAGTGGCGCTGCGCGTGCCTCGGCGCTCTGCCCGGCAGCGAGCGCTGCAGTTCAGCTGGACGCGAACGGCCGCTCTTTTTGTTGAATACCTGGTTCCCACAGCGAACGCTTCCAGGCGAGCAGCCGCAGGAACTTTGACAGGCCCGTCACGCAAACGTCACGCGACTGTTGAATAATGGTCAAAAAGACGGGTGGGGTTGCCTTGGGGCCGACTGGCGCCTGCCCCATCCCCTGATAACCTCCCAGCTCATGAACCAGAGCCTGTCTTCCCTGCGATTGTCCTTTCTCGACCGAGATCACAGCATTCTTGCGTTCAACGAACGCGTCATGGATTGGGCACGCCGCAGCGAAGTGCCCTTGCTGGAGCGCCTGCGCTACCTTGGCATCGTGTCGAGCAATCTGGACGAATTCTTCGAGGTCCGCATGGCGCCTCAGCTGAGTGCGTTCAAGATCAACGAACAAAGAGGCCAGTACACCGCTCAAACCTACAGCGCAGTGTCCATCAAGATTCATGAGTTGGTGTCCGCCCAATACGCCATCTACAACGATGAGCTGTTGCCACTGCTCGAGAAAAAGGGCATCAAACTGGTGGCGCACGGGGAGCGCAATCAACGCCAGAGGCGATGGGTCAAAGAGTACTTCCAGCAGGAAGTTCAGCCCTTGCTTCTGCCGGTGGGGCTCGATCCCTCTCATCCGTTTCCTCAGGTGGCCAACAAGTCTTTGAACTTCATTGTTCGCCTGACGGGTAAAGATGCGTTTGGACGTGAAAACGAGATTGCGATTGTCAAGGTGCCGCGCATCTTTCCACGGTTCCTTCGCGTGCCTTCGGTCAGGGGGTCCAAGCAGGCCCACTTCGTGTCCATCTCCAGTTTGATCCGTTCGCACCTGGCGGATTTGTTCCCGGGCCGTCAAGTCACCGAGTTTTCCCAGTTTCGGGTCACCCGCCATTCGGACCTTGCAGTAGACGAAGAAGAGGTGAAGAACCTCCGCACGGCGCTCCGCAAGGGACTGCAGCAGCGGCACTACGGTGAGGCCCTGCGCCTTGAGGTGTCTGCAGGGTGTTCGGAGTACTTGTCGCAGTTCCTCCAGCGGCAATTCAATTTACCCGATGGCGCCCTGTACCGGGTTCCAGGCCCGGTGAATCTGGTGCGATTGAACCAACTGATCGACCAGGTGGATGCACCCAGCCTCCGGTTTGAGCGCTACAACGCAGGCTGGCCGGCACAACTGGTGCCGGGACAATCGTATTTTGAGCGTCTTCGGCAAGGGGATGTGTTGATTCACCAGCCCTATGAAAGTTTTGACGCGGTGCTTGCCTTCCTGCGCGAGGCGGTAGAAGACCCCAACGTGCTGGCCATCAAGCAGACCATTTACCGCACTGGCGCCAAATCCCAGCTGATGGAATTGTTGCGTGAGGCGGTTCGGCGTGGCAAAGAGGTGACCGCGGTGGTGGAGCTAAAGGCCCGCTTTGACGAAGAGGCCAACATCAGCTATGCCGAGCGTCTCGAGTCTGTGGGGGCGCAAGTCGTCTACGGCGTTGTGGGCCTGAAAACCCACGCGAAGATGCTGCTGATTACCCGGCGCGAGGGGCGGCACCTGCAGCGCTATGCCCACCTCTCCACCGGCAACTACAACCCGGGGACTGCCAAGCTCTATACCGATGTCAGCTATTTGACGGCCGATGATGCCCTCACAGCGGATCTTGAGCAGGTGTTCTTGCATCTGGCCAGTCAGAACCGTTTGCCCAAACTCAACAAGGTGTTGCTGGCGCCATTTCATCTGCACAAATGCATGATGGAAAAAGTAGACGCAGCGGCAGCTGCGGCCAAGGCCGGCAAGGCCGCTCGCATCGTTCTGAAAATGAATGCGTTGACCGATGAAGCCCTGTGCCGGGGGCTTGCCCAGGCTTCTCAGCAAGGGGTCAAGATTGATCTGATCGTGCGCGGTGCCTGCATCTTGCCGGCAGGCCTGCCTGGCGTGACCGACAACGTGAGGGTGCGCTCCATCATCGGGCGCATGCTGGAGCATTCCCGGGTCTTCTATTTCGAAGTGGATGGTGTGGAGGAGTTGTGGTTGTCCAGTGCCGACTGGATGAACCGCAACATGCTCAGGCGGGTGGAGCTGGCATGGCCTGTCACGGACGCTGCTTTGCGCCAACGCCTGATTGAAGAATGCCTGACCGCCAGCATGCAGGACACGCGGGACGCCTGGTTGCTGCAGCCGGATGGGAATTACGTGGCGGCAAGCACACACCTCAGCGGCAAAGCACGCAACAACCTGGTCTCGGCGCAAACCCTGCTCATGACCCGTCACGGCAGCAAAGGATGAGCCATCATGGATCTGATTCTCTGGCGCCACGCTGAAGCGATTGATCACCCCGATCTGGTGGCCGGTGCCCCGGGCGACCGCGCCGATCTGTCCCGGCGATTGACGCCCAAAGGGGAAAAGCAGGCTGCGCGCATGGCGGCGTGGCTGGACCGCCAGTTGCCCAGCGGTGCCCGGGTCTGGACCAGCCCCGCCCAGCGAGCCGAGCAAACGGCGCAGGCACTGGACCGAAAATACAAGCTCAGCGATGTGCTGGTGCCAGACGGCGATCCCTTGGCATTGTTGGAACTGGTGCAGTGGCCTTCGAGCAAGGCGCCTGTGGTGGTGATCGGGCACCAACCGACGCTGGGCCGGGTGGTTGCACGCCTGCTTGGTTTGTCCGAGGAGGACTGCGCGATCAAAAAAGGCGCCGTCTGGTGGCTGCGCTTCAGGGAGCGCCATGGAAGCACTCAGACCGTGGTGGTGACGGTGCAGACCCCCGAATTGATCTAGCGGCGATTGGCGGCCCTCGGTGCCTCAGACGAGCAGTCTGGATGCAACCCGTTCCCGCTCGGTTTCAACCGTTCGCTTTACCGTTGCTCAAGTAGTCCGCCAAGGCTTGACGGGTGCCTTGTACAGCTTGGTTCAAGGCATGGAGGCGGGCTGGCAGCACGCCATCATCAGGGGCCTCTGTCTCCAGTGCCGCACAAGCATGGGCAAGGTTTTTTGCGCCCAGATTGTCAGCGGAGCCTTTGAGCGCATGGGCCGATTTGAAGAGACCGACCTCATCGCTTGAATCGCTGGCCTTTTGGATCGCATCCAATCGCTTCGGCAAGCTGCCCAGAAAATCCTGCACCATGTCCTTGCGCAGGGTTTGGGCCGCATCCTCACATTCCCCCAGTTCAAACCACCGATCCCGGTCGATCCAGATCGGATCGGGCTCGCAGGCACCGGTTCCCTCAAGGGCCTGCTCACCGACCTGTTTGGGCTGACACCAATGGGCCAGGGCATCAGCCAGGCGTTTGAGCTCCAGCGGTTTGGGCAGGTAGTCGGACATGCCAGCCGCGAGACAACGCTGTTGATCTTCGCCCAATGTGGAGGCAGAAATGCCGATCATGACAGGCGCTGCGGAGCCCCATTGTGTGCGGATGGCCTGGGCTGTAGCCTGGCCATCCATGTCCGGCATGTGGCTGTCCAGGAGCACGATGGCAAAAGGTGCATCGCTCCGGTGTGCTTCTCCGATGGCATTGAGGGCGTGTTCACCGCTGGCGACGGATAGGTGAGGGTAGCCGAGGCGCGCGAGCATGGCAGAGGCCACCTTGAGGTTGACGGAGTTGTCGTCCACGACCAGGATACGTTGTGGATGAGATTCGTGTGATGGCCCTTGTTCGGCAGCGGGTGCCACGGCCGAAGCCGCTACTGGCTCACACCGGATGCTGAAACGGAAGGTAGAGCCTGTACCTGGCGCGCTCTCAACGCTGATCTGGCCGCCCATCAACTCGACGAGGTGTTTGCAAATCATCAGGCCCAGCCCGGTACCGCCATAAACGCGGGCTGTTGCGGTATCGCCCTGCGCAAAGGGCTTGAAAAGGTCGGGCAGCTTTTGCTGCGAAATTCCGATGCCGCTGTCGGCCACGCTGAACCAGAGTGTGTGCTTCTGCTCCTTCACGGCGAGCCACACGCGCATGGCGACTTCGCCTTGACTGGTGAACTTGATGGCGTTGGACAACAAGTTGAGCAGTATCTGGCGCAGGCGAACAGCATCGCCTTCGATCGCCTGCGGTACATCGGGCGCCACTTGCAGCGAAAGGTGCAAACCCTTTTCTTGCGCCATGCCCCGCATGATGTCCACCGCAGCGCTTAAGGTCGCACGAACGTTCAGTGGTTCTTCCTCCAGCTGGAGATGCCCCGATTCGATCTTTGAAAAATCAAGTATGTCGTCGACCACGGCCAGTAACTGGTCGCTGGATACCTTGAGGACACCCAGCAGCTCCTGTTGGGTCGCATCCAGGGACGACTCGCTCAGCAACTCACTCATGCCCACGACACCGTGCAACGGCGTGCGAATTTCATGGCTCATCACAGCCAGAAAGCCGGCCTTGGCTCTCACCGCTGCCAGGGCTTCTTCCCGTGATGCGGCCAATTCTGCGGTGCGCAGACCCACGCGGGCTTCCAGCAGTTGCGCGGCTTCTTGAAGGGCATGATTTTTTTGCGCTATCTCGGCATTGGACAAGCGCAGCTTGGTCGCACTGTCGTGCATGACCTGGGAAAGGGTGTAGACCTCCTTGAAAGGCGCGCTGTGTTGCACCTCGGGCAACTCGCCGGCGCCGACCGCCAGAGCCGATGCGTTGAGTTGCCGGAATTGGCGTGAAAGTCCGCGCGCAACGCCGTAGGCGAGCAGGGCGCTCAAACCGATCAACGCCGCGATGCTGAAGAGCGCCCATTGCCGGGCACTGATCACATGTTGCGTGAAATCCTGTTCGGGCGCGACCACGATCAATTGCCAGTCCAGCTGGTACTTGCTGCCGAATGGGCGTTGCAAGGCCATCAAACGGTTCGTGCCACCCAGCCCCAACCGATGCCACCAATTGTCCTGAGTCTGGAGCTGGATCATGCCGCCCTCAACCAGGGTGGTTTTGCCGCGTCGGGCGCTCAGTTGAGCGAAGGAGTCCCTCACCAGGGGTTCCACGCTTTGCATGGGCGTGATCCGCTGGGATTTTTGCTGAGCCATCACGCTGAGGTCCTCATCCACCGACGAGGCCACCATGCGCCCCTGTCCGTCCACGAGGTAGGTCACGGCGTTTTCACTGATGCGGGTGCTGCGAATCAGGTCGGTAAGACGTGCCAGACTCATGTCCACGGCCATGACACCCATCAGGGTTTTGCCATCCGCTTCATAAATGGGCTGAGCAAGGGTAAGGTCAAACTGATTCTTGACCGCCGACCGGTACACATCGGTGAAGACCCGTTTGCCCGTCGTCGCTGCGAGCTGGTACCAAGGGCGTTTGCGGGGATCGTAGACGGAGGTTTCGGTCTTGATCAATTGACTGCGGTCGCCAGGCGTGTTGATGAGGTAATGGGTGCGCCCGGAGTCTCCGGGGCGGATTTCCCGCACCACAAACCCCTGCGGTTCGCGCTCGACCCCAAAGAAACTCCCGTCCGCAGCGCCGATGTAGAGGTAAGGCACATTCACCGACTGCTGGGTGAGGGCATAGGCCATGGTTTCAAACAAAGCGGTGTCCTTGAACCAGCGGCGTGTGCGTTCGCCCTCAGCCCCGGCCGCATTGAAAGGTGGAACCAGTGCGTTCACCACAGTATGGGATTCACCCAGATGGGCCAGCGCGCCCACGTCCACCCGGTGGGCGGCTTGGCTCATGGCATTTTCAGCCAGCGTCTCAATGGACTCGTAGCTGTTGGCCGAGAGCAGGTAAGAGGCGATCAAGGCGGGAGCCAATGCGGCCAGCACCATCGCCACGACCAAGGTCGGGCCAAGAGATACGCGCCGTCGATGGGGGGTGCGGCTCATCGAAGCGTCCTTTTCGGGGGGAATTCTGCCTGCGGCAGGAGTTGAACGGCGCAGACTTCCAGTGGCGCGCGATCCGCATCCCAAGGAATCGCATAACGTCCGAGAATTTTCACCGTCCCTGTGAGGGCCCGCATGACCGACTCAGAGACGGTAATGGTGCCAGCGACTCTGGGTGACAGACGGCGGATCGTCCGGGCTTGCACCACCGTTTCTCCGACTGGGATGTACTGGGCGGCCCCTCCCAGCAATCCTTCCAGTCGTGTCAAAGCCACAGGCCCCTGGTGCAGGGCAACGCCCACCTCAAAGGGCGGCAAATGCCGTCCGCCCAGGTGTTCCTCTATATAGGCATTCATGGAAGCGCCGGTTTTTTGCAACCCCTGCGCAGCTTTAAGGGCCCGCAAACTGTGATGTGCACTGGTTGAAGCATCAGCCGGGTCTGCATAGATGGCCACCAGTCCCTCTCCCACAAAATACAGTGCGGCGGCGCCAAAGATGTGGACGGTATCGCCGCAGTTTTCGTAGAACCGTTTGAGCACTAGGCTGAGCTCATGAGGCGCCAGTGCTTCAAGCCAGGTTTGGTAGTGGCGAATTTCTGCCCAAAGAACGGTGGCCTTCTCAAGGTGGGTTGACCCTTCGTCGTGGGTATCCTGGGGCCATTGTTCGCTGAGCTCACGGGCCAGCCGTTTTTCGTATTGTTCGTGGAGATCCCAGGCTTGTTGCTCCAGCGCCTGGGCCAGCGCACCCTGAACCTCGCTGGATTGCATGGCTTCACGCCGGCGTTGCTGGTCGAATTGGGCACCGACGGCTTCGATCAGCTCCTTGGGGCGCAGCGGCTTGGTGAGGTAGTCGTTCGCCCCCAAGGCCATGCCGTGTCGCATGTCTTTGCGCTCCTGCAATGAAGTCAGGAGGATCAGCGGCGTCAACGCCAGGCGGGGGTGCCCGCGCAGGCGGTTCAAGAGGTCGTGACCGCTCATGCCGGGCATGTTCACGTCGCTCACGATCAATGAGGGGGAGCGCATTTCGATCAGCCGCCATGCGCTGAGCCCGTCAGGCGCAGTGATCACCTCATGCCCCTGGTTGCGCAGCGCGGTCGCGGCAAGGCGCGAGGTGCCGTGGTCATCTTCCGCGATCAGTATCAAAGCCATCTTGCGCTCACCAGTTTCAGGACGAACCTCAAGCCTTGTTTTCAGCGCAGGTCTGCGCTGAACTTCCAGGCTGTTTTTTGCCAAGCCTGAACTTCTTCGCCCAGCAACCAGGCCGACTGGGGGTAGCGCTTGGCCCAACCGGGGTTGGTCGTGAGCTTGAATGCCCCTGCGCGAAAGCCCAGCTTCACCGACTGGTGCTCTGGCAACTGACGAGCGTGGCACAGCAAAACCGCCAGTCGCAAGCTGATCAGCTGTTTGACAAACAGCTCATCGGTCATGGCCGCTTCCAGCTTGCGCAGTTTGCCGCGCTGTCCCAATACCAGCTGGCTCATCCGGTGCAGTTCGTGGAACGAAAAACCTGGCGCATCCACGTTGTCGAGGATGTAGGCGCCATGGTGGTAGGAGCGGTCGTGTGAAATGTGGGTGCCGACCTCATGCAGTCGCGCCGCCCAGGCCAGCTTTTGTGAATAGCGCTCATTGAACTCGCCAGGCGCAGCGATCTGGGTGAACAGCGCTGCACTGACTTCGCTGACGCGTTGCGCCTGGGCCTCGTCAATGGAAAAGCGTTCGGCGAGCCAACGCACGGTGCGCTCGCGCACATCGCCACCGTGCGTCTCCCTGTCGATCAGGTCGAACAAGGCGCCCTGGCGCAAGGCACCCTGGGTGGGCACCATTTGTTCAATGCCAAACAGGTCAAAAATAGCGCGCAGTACGCTGACGCCACCGCCAATCACCGGGCGGCGGTCTTCCTTGACGCCCTCCATGCGGAGATTGTCGACGTGGCCGAACTTGATCAGCTTTTCGACCAGCCAGTCCAGTCCCGATCGCGTTACCACCCCGGAAGCCCAGCCATTGGCAGCGAGCGCGTCTGCGACCGCGCCCACGGTGCCAGAGGATCCGTAGGCCACATTCCACTCCGAAGGGGGGAAGAGGTCCAGCGCTTCATCCAGCACGGCCTTGGCTGCGATTTCGGCTGTCTTGAAGGCTGTTGCCGTGAATTGACCTTTGGGAAAGTACTTGGTTGACCATGCCACGCTGCCCAGTCGGTAGGACTCCATCCTGCGAGGCACGTAGCCTTGACCCAGGATCATTTCGGTCGAGCGACCACCAATATCAACCACCAGACGCCGTTCTTCGGACTGGGGCAAGAGGCGAGACACTCCTTGGTAGATGAGTCGGGCTTCTTCCTGACCCGAAACCACCTCGATGGCAAAGCCCAGGATGGACTGGGCCTTGCTCAGGAACTCGTCCCGGTTGCGTGCTTCGCGCAGTGTTTGGGTGGCTACCGCCCGGACTTGCGCTTTTTTGAACCCATGAAGGCGCTCGGCAAACCGGGATAGGCAGTCCCAGCCCCGTTGCATGGCGGCCTGACTGAGTACTTTATTTTCGTCCAGCCCGCTGCCCTGGCGGACGGTTTCCTTGAGATATTCAACCCGCTCGATATGGCCCGAATGGAAGCGTCCAATCTCCAGCCTGAAGCTGTTGGAGCCTAAATCGAGAGCGGCCAGGAGGGTTCCGTTTTGCATGCAGAAGTAAGGTGGCGTACGGGGCATCCAAATGCCCCTCGGAACAACGAGGAGACCTTGGAGGGTTGTTCAAAATTCACGCTGCTGGCCAGGCGGGGACAGAAGATCGGGGCGCAAACCCCTGCTTGCAGGGGCCGCCAGGTAGGCCGTCCCGGTTGGGTGCGGCGGCCTCCAAGGCTATCCGGGCGTAGTTGTCATCCCGTTTCTGACACATGTGCGACACGTGCAATTTTGAACACCCACTCCGGGCTTAGGAACCGATTGTGACGCATGCCCGATTCATGCCCGTCAAAATGGGCGCGCCGCACTCCGCCTGCTCACCTTTGATGGCACACTTTGAGCGTCATTTTCACATTAGCAGAGGTATTCCGTGAAACGTTTAACTTCAAAGGAAGATGGCCCGTCAGACCCAGGATGGACGCGCCGACGCTGGATGCAGGGCAGTGCCGGCGCCGCTGCGTTCGGGTGGGTGGGACGGGCGATGGCGCAGGCTGTATCGGCTGCGGCAGAAGAGGCACAGGCGCCGCCCATGCCGGCCTTGGGGCGTCAGCTGCAGGTGCCGAGCGTGAGGCTCCTGAACAATACAGTGTATGAACCTGCCCAGAGTGCGGGCCAGTTCCTGCTGGTGTACTGGTGGTCCAGTACTTGCCCGTTTTGTGCTTTGCAAAGCCCAAGCATGGAGAAACTCTGGCAGCAACAACGCAGCAAAGGCCTGCAGATGCTGGCTTTGTCCATCGACCGCAAGCCAGAGCTCGCTTCTGCATATTTGATCCAAAAGGGCTATACGTTTCCGACAGCCTGGGCGAGTCCTGAGTGGCGCCGCGGCTTTCCCAAGCCCAAGGGATTGCCCATCACGCTTTTGTGTGGGCGGGACGGGCGGTTGTTGCTGGCCGAGAAAGGGCAGCTGTTCCCGGAAGACGTCGGGGCAATGGCCCAGCTGATGGTTTGAGAGGCGCACCGGCGCCTGAATGGCGGGGGAGAGGCCTGTTGTGAAACCGCTTGGTCTTTGATTTGTCACAAGGATGTCACATTGCCATCCTAGAGTCCGGGTTGTGAATCTTCTATCACCCACCGCAAGGACCATGATGAATACCAAACGCACCCTTCTCAAAACCGTCGCTGCCGCCGCCTTGGCTTCTCTGGCCATGGGCACTGCCGTTGCCGCCGATTTCACCGGCGCAGGCGCTTCGTTTCCTTTCCCCGTGTACAGCAAATGGGGCGAAGCCTACAAAACCGCCACGGGCAATGCCATGAATTACCAATCCATCGGTTCTTCCGGTGGCATCAAGCAGATCAAGGCAAAAACTGTTGCATTTGGCGCGTCGGATGCGCCAGTCAGCGGCGATGACCTCGATAAAGAAGGCATGGTTCAGTTTCCTGCCATCGTGGGTGGCACCGTGCCGGTGTTGAACCTGGAAGGCTTCAAGCCCGGCGAGCTGCGCGTGACCGGCCCTGTGCTGGCTGACATTTTCCTGGGCAACATCACCAAGTGGAACGATGCCAAGCTGGCCGCCCTGAACCCCGGCAAGACCCTCCCATCGACCTCGATCACCGTCGTGCACCGCGCCGACGGCTCGGGCACGACCTTCAACTTCACCGACTACCTCGCCGCTGTAAGCACAGATTTTGCCAGCAAAGTAGGCAAAGGCGCTGCGGTGAAATGGCCTGCTGAGAGCTCGGTGGGTGGCAAGGGCAACGAAGGCGTGGCCGCCAATGTGAACCGTGTCAAAGGCGCGGTGGGTTACGTGGAGTACGCCTACGTGAAGAAGAACAACATGAACTTCATGCAGTTGCAAAACGCCGATGGCAAGTATGTCAGCCCAGACGACAAGACTTTCGCTGCCGCAGCCGCGGGCGCAGATTGGTTCAGCGTGCCCGGCATGGGCATCTCGATGGTCAACGCCAAGGGCGCAGAAAGCTGGCCCATCAGCACCGCATCTTTCATCCTGATGTACAAGAACCCGACGGACAAAGCGCAGTCCGCCGAAGTCTTGAAGTTCTTTGACTGGGCGTTCAAGAGTGGCAAACAAATGGCCAGCGAACTGGACTATGTGCCACTGCCCGATACCTTGACCAGCGCAATCCGCGCCAAAGTCTGGACACAGATTCAGAAGTAACCGGGCCACTGACTGCCCTTGGGGCGCCGGATGGAATCAATCGATCCGGCGCCTTGACATCGCTTCTCAGGGAATTTTATGAATCTGGAAAACACCATGAGTGCGCCCTCAATGCCTGCTGAAACAGGCAACCCGGAGATGGTGAACATCGCCAAGCGGCAGCGGCTGCAAGATGTTTTCTTCCACCGCATCACCCAGGGCTTCTCGCTCTTGGTTCTGGTGGCCCTGACAGGCATCATCGTTTCGCTGTTCATCAACGCTTGGCCGGCGTTTCAGAAGTTTGGCCTGAACTTTATCTGGCGCGTCGAGTGGGACGTCGTCAACGAGGAGTTTGGCGCCGCCATTGCCATCGTTGGCACCTTGGCCAGCGCAGGCATCGCGCTGTTAATCGCTGTGCCACTGGCCTTCGGCATTGCCTTGTTCCTGACGGAAAACTGCCCCGCTTGGCTGCGCCGCCCGTTGGGCACGGCTGTTGAGCTGCTCGCCGCGGTGCCCTCCATCATCTACGGCATGTTTGGCCTGTTCGTGTTTGCTCCCTTGTTCGCAGACCACTTTCAGGTGCCTGCACAAGAGCTGTTGGGTTCGATGCCATTGATCGGCTTCCTGTTTGGCGGCAGCACCAGTGGGTACGGCATCCTGGCGGCTGGCATCGTGCTGGCGTTCATGGTGTTGCCGTTCATTGCTGCTGTGATGCGCGATGTTTTTGAGATCGTGCCACCAATCCTCCGCGAATCGGCCTACGGGCTGGGCTGCACCACGTGGGAAGTTGTGCGCCGCGTGGTCTTGCCTTACACCCAGAAGGGCGTGATCGGCGGCGTGATGTTGGGTCTGGGGCGTGCCCTGGGAGAAACCATGGCCGTGACCTTCGTCATTGGCAACGCCAACCGCTTGCCCGGCTCGCTGTTTTCGCCGGGTACCTCGATCGCATCCACTTTGGCCAACGAGTTTGGCGAAGCGGCTGACATGCACATCAATGCGCTGTTTGCATTGGGATTCCTTTTGTTTGTGATCACCTTCATCGTGCTGGCCCTGGCCAAGTGGATGATGCTGCGCAGCGAAAAAGCCAAGGGCCTGTAATGAACCACCCTATAAAAACGTCCCCATCCATGCCCATCAATGAAGCTTTGTACCGTCGGCGCCGACTGAGCAATTCTCTGGGGCTCACGCTGTCAATGGGGTCGATGGCACTGGGCCTTGCCGTCTTGCTGTGGATCCTGATGGTGCTGTTCAGCAAGGGGTTGGCGGCGTTGGACTGGAACCTCTTGACCCAGTCCACCCCGGCACCAGGCACCGATGGAGGTGGATTGGCCAACGCGATCGTGGGCAGCTTGATGATGGTGGGCTTCTCGGTGCTCGTGTCGACCCCGATTGGTATTTTGGCTGGCGTGTACCTGGCCGAATACGGCGACGAAAGCAGCACCGCCGAGCTGACCCGATTCGTGACCGACATCATGTTGTCAGCGCCTTCGATCGTGCTGGGGCTTTTTGTTTACGCCATCGCCGTGGCCACCATGGGCGGGTTCTCGGGCTGGGCGGGCTCGCTGGCGCTGTCCCTGATTGCGGTGCCCGTGGTGGTTCGCACCACTGAGAACATGTTGCGCCTGGTGCCCGGCAGTCTGCGCGAAGCCGCGTTTGCCCTGGGCGCTCCCCGTTGGAAAGTCTCAACATTGATCACACTGCGTGCGGCCAAGAGCGGCGTGATGACCGGCTTGTTGCTGGCCATCGCGCGCATCAGCGGTGAAACCGCCCCCTTGCTGTTCACAGCCTTGAACAACCAGTTCTTCAGCACCGACATGAGCAGGCCCATGGCCAACCTGCCTGTTGTGATTTTTCAGTTCGCCATGAGCCCATACGACAACTGGAACCGTCTGGCCTGGGCAGGCGCCTTGTTGGTCACGCTTTCCGTGCTGCTGCTCAACGTGGTGGCCCGCGTGTACCTGCGCGAGAAGAAGCCTTCCTGATCTGCCCCCACACCGTCTTTGACCGTCTTTCGAAAGAACACCACCATGTCCGCTACGGCAACCCAACCGCTGCCCAAGAACCCCAACGCGCTGGAACTGCGCAACCTGAATTTCTTTTACGGAAAATTTCAAGGGTTGAAGAACGTGAACCTCGGCATCGAGGAACGCAAGGTCACGGCCTTTATTGGGCCGTCTGGCTGCGGGAAATCCACCTTGTTGCGCACACTCAACCGCATGTACAGTCTGTACCCGGGCCAGCGCGCTGAGGGTGAAATCAATTTTTATGGCCAGAACATTCTGGACCCCAAGCAAGACATCAACTTGCTGCGTGCGCGCATTGGTATGGTGTTCCAGAAACCCACACCGTTCCCTATGTCGATTTACGACAACATCGCCTTTGGTGTGAAGCTGTATGAAAGCCTTAGCGCCAGCGAAATGGACGACCGCGTGGAGTGGGCGCTTTCCAAAGCAGCGCTGTGGGGCGAGGTCAAAGACAAATTGAACCAGAGCGGTCTCTCGCTGTCGGGTGGTCAGCAGCAACGCCTGTGCATCGCTCGCAGCGTCGCGGTCAAACCGTCGGTCTTGTTGCTTGACGAGCCCACTTCCGCGCTCGATCCTATTTCAACCGGCAAGGTTGAAGAGTTGGTGCACGAGCTTAAACAGGATTACACCATTGCCATCGTCACGCACAACATGCAGCAGGCCGCGCGTTGCAGTGACTACACGGCTTATATGTACCTAGGGGAACTGATCGAATTTGGGTCGACCGAACAGATCTTCTTCAAGCCAACCCAAACCGCGACCGAAGACTACATCACCGGCCGTTTTGGCTGACGCGCGACCCGACACCGATTCAACCAACACGGTTCTGTGGGCGCGGTTCAGCGGCCACAGGCCAAACAGGGAAAAACCCATGGGCGATAAACACATTTCCAGTCAGTTCGACTCCGAGCTCAACTCCATTTCCACCCATGTGCTGGAAATGGGCGGACTGATTGAGTCCCAGTTGCACCAGGCGGTCTATGCCCTCATCCACATGAGTCAGGAGACCGCAGAGCAGGTGTTGGAGACCGAGCAACGCATCAACCAGATGGAGGTGAATATCGATCAGGAAATCATCTCTACGATTGGCCGCCGCCAACCCACCGCACGGGATCTGCGCTTTTTGGTGGCGATTTCCCGAATCACGCAAAATCTGGAGCGTGCGGGTGATGAGATCGCACGCATCGCGCGCATGGTCAAATCCATCATTGAAAGTGGTTCGCCGCGTTCGCTACCGGTCTCCGAGTTGCGTCTGGCCGCGGACCTCGCCGCCGGCATGCTGCGCAAAACACTGGACTCCTTCGCCCGCCTGGACACGAATATGGCGCTGGCCATCATCAAACAGGACGACGAAATTGACGTGGAGTACGACGGTTTCCTTCGCAAGCTCATCACCTACATGATGGAAGATCCGCGCACGATTTCTCCGAGCCTGAATTTGCTGTTCCTGGCCAAATCGCTTGAGCGGGTGGGCGATCACGCCAAGAACATCGCTGAACAGATCATCTTTGTGGTCAAAGGCGAAGATGTACGACACATCTCGATCGATCAGGTGGAGTCGGTTATTCGATGATGATCGGATACCAACGGCAATTGGGCTTGCTGCGCAAAACAAGCGTTGGCCGACGCGCCAGAAGGATCACAGGAAAGAGCACAACGCCATGAAAAAATTGCCTCGCGTTTTGGTGGTCGAAGACGAGCCGGCCATCGCCGAACTCATCGCCGTCAATTTGCGCCACAACGGCTTTGCGCCGACAGTGGTCTTTGATGGTCAGGCCGCACAGCGGGAGGTTGATGCTGTGTTGCCTGATGTCATCCTCCTCGACTGGATGCTGCCGGGTGAAAGTGGTGCTTCCCTGGCCCGCCGCTGGCGCAAACACGAGCGCACCAAGACCATTCCCATCCTGATGCTCACCGCCCGCAGCGATGAGGCGGACAAGGTCCAGGGGCTGGACGCCGGTGCTGACGACTACATCACCAAGCCCTTTTCGACCCAGGAGCTGCTGGCGCGGATCCGCGCCGTCTTGCGCCGCCGTGCGCCCGAGATCGTCAACGATTCGGTGCAAGTGGGCGAACTCACGCTGGATGCGGGAACCTACCGCATCACCTTCCGTGGCCAAGAACTCAAACTGGGGCCCACGGAATTCAAGCTGTTGCACTACCTCATGAAACACGCTGAGCGGGTTCACACCCGTGGTACGCTGCTTGACAAGATCTGGGGAGATCATGTCTTTATCGAGGAGCGCACAGTGGACGTGCATGTCAAACGTTTGAGGGAATCGTTGGGCGAGGCTGCCAGCATGGTGGAGACCGTGCGCGGTGCGGGCTACCGGTTGACCGTCATCAACACATCTGGACGACCGGTACAAGGCCCATCCATCCCGGCAGCATGATCCGCCGTGTTGTCGAGCTGCTGATCCTGGTTGTACTTGGAGCAGTGTGGGGATGGTCGCATGACTCCGCCAACTGGAGTTTCTTTGGCGCCCTGGCCGGCGCGACGGTGTGGTCTGCATTCGATGCCTTGCGCGCCAGACGCGTGCTGACCTGGCTCAACAAAGGCGAAACGTCGCGCCCTCCTGCGCTCTCGGGTGTCTGGGGTGAGGTGCTGGAGCGCAGCCGCAAGCTGGTGAAAAAGCTGGAAAAAAAGGCCAGCAACAGCGACGCACGGCTTGAGGACTTTCTTGCCGCCATTCAGGCATCACCCAATGGGGTTGTGTTGCTGGATTCCAGCGGACGCATCGAGTGGTCCAACCTGACCGCAGCCACGCACCTGGGATTTGATCCACAGCGGGATCTCGGTCAATACGTGCGCAACCTGGTGCGTGCACCAGCATTTGTGTCGTACATGGACATCGGCAATTTCGGCCACGAGATTCAAATAGATGGCCCGGGGCCGAGGCCGTCGCAACCGTCGAAGATCTCCTTGCAGGTGCACCCTTACGGCAAGAAGCGCAAGCTCATGATTTCGCGGGATGTCACTGCTGTGCAATTGGCCGAAACGATGCGGCGCGACTTCGTGGCCAACGTCTCGCACGAAATCCGCACGCCCCTGACCGTGCTCAGCGGGTTCGTCGAAACCATGCAATGTTTGCCGCTCGACGAAGAGGAGCGCGTGCGCTACCTCGCCTTGATGAGCCAGCAGGCGCAACGTATGCAAACCCTGGTCAGCGACCTCCTGACGCTTTCTCGCCTGGAAGGCAGTCCAGCGCCTGGGCAGGGTGATTGGGCTGAGGCCGACGAGCTCCTCAACCATGTTGTTCAGGAGGCACGGGGGTTGAGCGCAGCCATTGCAGAGCCGACACATGAGATCGTGGTCGAAACTTGTCAGGCACTCAAGATTTCGGGTTCCAAGACCGAATTGCTCAGCGCGATGTCGAACCTGCTCAGCAATGCTGTGCGCTACACCCCCGGCGGGGGCACGATCACCGTCGGATGGCGCGTGCGCGAGTCGGATGGCTGGGGCGAATTTTTTGTCTCAGATGGTGGCCACGGTATCGCTGCCGAACACTTGCCCCGCCTGACCGAACGGTTCTACCGCGTGGACCGGAGCCGCTCACGCGAAACCGGGGGCACTGGGTTGGGCCTGGCCATTGTGAAGCATGTGGTGCAACGGCATGGCGGCCAGATTGATATTCAAAGCGAGATCGGGCGTGGATCGACGTTTGTCATGGCCTTGCCTCCCGTCCGGGTCCGGGCTGCTCAGCCTGACTGAACCGCTGGCGTGGCGTTGCACGCCAACAGGCACATAAAAGAGCGCCGTTTGGCCTGAGCATTGAGCCTTGGTCCAACGGTCGTATTTTGGTCCGCGTCAGTTGGCGACGCGCAAATAAATCAACAGGCGTTCTTTGCTGTCATTCAAACGGCTGGCGCTGGCTTTGTACGCCCAGTGTGTGAGATTGACACGCTGGTCCAGAGTCGGTTGGCTGTCTGGTTCCACGACCATGGAGCGGCAGCTGCTCTGTGCCTCGCTGTCTTCACCCAGACGGCGCAAACGCAGACCGCCCTGGTAGCGCAATGCGGCGATCTGCGCCTGGGACAGGCCGTCAATCAGGACACAGCTCTGGGTGGGGACAACCCGGGCAATTCCGCGCGACAGTGGGCCATAGCTGCGCGCAAAGTCCAGCAGCGGCAGCCACAAGGTCATCAGCAGCACCCAGCACAGGGTCGCGCCTGCGGCGGGCAGCACCAGGCTTTTCCAGATGGCCGCTCGGTTGCGACCCACCCGCCAATGCACCAACCAGATCCACGCAATGGTCGCCAGCAGGCCTGCCGCAAACAGTGCCCATGAGAATGACGGAACAAACCCCGGCGCCAACCGGGCCACGTTGGCCGCCGGTTTGGCGGGAAAGCCGGTTTGCATCGACAGCCAGATCACCCAGATGGACAGAGCGCACACCGTGAAAAAGATCAGCGTGAACCAGTCGATCAGTGCCGACACGCTGCGGCGCAAAGTGGGCAGGGCAAACGCGGCCAAGGCGGCCAGGGCCGGCAGCGCAAGAAAGAGGGCCCGGTCAAAGTCGGGGTTGAGGCCGCTGTTGACCACACTGACCGCTGCGCACCACAGGGGAATACCCACGTGGGGACTGAACCACTGCCGGCGCCATCCCCATAGGGTCCACAGCGCCAGGGGCCAGGCAGGCCAGGTAAACCACACCAGCAAGCGGCTCCAGCGGCGCCACCCATCCAGATCCACTGGCAGGGAGAGCGTTGGCCATTGGATATCGGCCAGCCAGAACACCCCACCCAGAACAGCCGCCACGGCCAGCGCCGCCCAAGTGAGATTGCTGTGTTGGCTGCCGTGTGCCCGGTATCGAGCAAGACTCACAGCGACCAGCAGGCCGGTGGCCAGGGCCATGGCCACCCACGGTGCACCACTGAACGCCAGAGTGACAAGGGCCAGTATCCACAGGGCGAGGCTGCGCCAGGGGTGGTGGTCGTCGTGATGGGCCAGGCGCGCTGCCGCGAGCATGAGGCCACTGGTGGCGCACAGCCGGGCGAGATCGGGCGTGGCCTCGTGGGACATTTGCGCCAGGCCCAGGCAAGCAATCAAAGCCAGCAAACCGGCATCGGCCAAAGCGCGCGCATAGTCGGTAGGACTGGCCTCGCCACCGAAAGCAAATGCCACCGGTTGCGCCGAGGCTTGGCGGGCCAAGTGGTAGACCGCGTACCAGGTGCTGACCAGAGTCAGGCCCAGTAGCAGGGCAAAACCGAGCCGTACGGCGTAGTCAGCAGGAAGAAAAGGCAAGAGCTGAATCAGTACAGCACCCAGCCAATAGGGCAAAGGGCCTGATACGTCGGCCGCGAGGCCCAGAACCTGCGGTGTCCACCATCCACTTTGACCCGACGCCATTTCCAGCATCACACCCAGGGCCGATACGTCGGCGTTCTTCCAGGGCTCTCGCCCGAGAAAGCCCGGGAGTACATACGCCAGACAAAACAGCACCAAGGCGAGCCTGGGCAGTCGGCGCACGGCTGACTGGGTCACAAGGGCAGGATTGGTGAAGCTCACGGCGTTGAAATATACAGGGTGGGGTACCAGCGGTCAGCCACCCATGTGAAAAGAGTTGGCGAAAAAAAAGCAGCCGGTTTGCCGGCTGCTTTCGCGCAGAGATATCGGCCAAGCAGGCCGAGTATCGCCCGATTACTTGGCAGCTGTCTTGCCGTAACGGTTGCGGAAGCGCTCGACGCGGCCGCCCATGTTGTCCACGCTTTTTTGCGTACCCGTGTAGAAGGGGTGAGACTCGCTGGTGGTGTCAAGCTTGTAAAGGGGCAGCTCGCGGCCGTCTTCAAGCTTGATCATTTCCTTGGTGTTGGCGCAAGAACGCGTCACGAATTTGAATCCGTTGGACATGTCCTGGAAGCAAACTTCGCGGTAATTGGGGTGAATGCCGTCTTTCATGACGATTCCTTGAGGTCAGGTGCGCTAGCCGCAGTGAAACCATTTCACTGTACTTGTCGCTATTGAATAGCCGCCGATTATAGCCCGGAAATCATGCTCTGATTGATAGCAAGAGCTGTCTTTAACCGGTAACACCGCAGATCCGGGTTTACCGGTCTGCCAGCGTTGCCCCTTGAAGGGCGGAGCTGGTTGCACACAGTGAACCAGCGATGGGGGTGGGCCTGGTTCAGCCGCCTCTTCGCATCATGTCGAAGAATTCGGAGTTGTTCTTGGTGGCCTTCATGCTCTTCAAGACCATTTCCATGGCTTCGATTTCGTCGATGTTGTACATGAACTGGCGCAAAATGCGGGTCTTTTGCAAGATTTCCGGTGTCAGCAGCAGCTCTTCGCGGCGGGTGCCGCTGCGGTTGAGCTGGATGGATGGGAATACGCGCTTTTCGTACAAGCGGCGGTCCAGGTGGATTTCGCAATTGCCCGTGCCTTTGAATTCTTCAAAGATCACCTCGTCCATGCGGCTGCCGGTGTCGACCAAGGCCGTAGCGATGATGGTGAGCGAACCGCCTTCTTCAATTTTTCGTGCCGCGCCAAAGAAGCGCTTGGGCCGCTGCAAAGCGTTGGAATCGACGCCACCGCTGAGCACCTTGCCTGAGGAGGGCAAAACGTTGTTGTAGGCGCGGGCGAGGCGGGTGATCGAGTCCAGCAAGATCACCACATCTTTACCCAGCTCAACCAGGCGCTTGGCGCGCTCGATGACCATTTCGGCCACGTGAACGTGGCGCGCAGCCGGTTCGTCAAAGGTGGAGGCAATCACTTCGCCGCGCACGGTGCGCTGCATTTCGGTCACTTCTTCCGGGCGCTCGTCGACCAGCAAAACCAACAGCTCCACCTCGGGGTGGTTGGCCGCAATGGCATGACAGATGTGCTGCATCATCACCGTTTTGCCGCTCTTGGGCGGTGCCACGATCAAGGCACGTTGGCCACGGCCAATGGGCGCAATGATGTCGATCACGCGTCCGGTGATGTTTTCTTCGCTCTTGATGTCACGTTCCAGGCGCATCTGTTCTTTGGGGAACAGGGGCGTCAGGTTTTCGAACATGATCTTGTGCTTGTTGTCCTCTGGGGGCAAGCCGTTGATCTTGTCGAGTTTGTTCAGTGCGAAATAACGCTCACCGTCTTTGGGAATGCGCACTTCGCCTTCAATCATGTCACCCGTGTGCAGATTGAATCGTCGAATCTGACTGGGGGAGATGTAGATGTCATCGGTGGACGCGGTGAAGCTTGTGTCCATGTTGCGCAAGAAGCCAAAGCCGTCGGGCAAGACTTCGAGAACGCCGTCGGCATTCACCAGTTCGCCGCCTTTGGCGCGCTTTTTGATGATGGCGAACATGAGCTCTTGCTTGCGCATGCGGCCCGTGTTTTCAATCTCAAGGGTCTCGGCTTGTTTGAGGACTTCAGACACGTGAAGTGCCTTGAGTTCGTTAAGGTGCATGGAATTCGCTCCAGAGGGGAGTCGTTGCAAAAAATCGGGGGAGGGTGCGCTACGGTCCGAATGCCTGGACGGCGCGCCGTTGATGGGGGCTGGGCTGTGTCTGGCCAGCAACCGAGAGAATTATGACAGGAAAAAAAAGAAGGCTGTTCCGGTCATTCAGGGCATTGCACCCTGAATGACTGGCAGCCGGCTTCCAATCAGGCGAGTTGCTGATCGATGAAGGCGGTGAGTTGGGCCTTGCTCATGGCCCCGACTTTGGTCGCAGCCAATTGACCGTCCTTGAACAGCATGAGCGTTGGAATGCCGCGAATGCCAAACTTGGCTGGCACTTCACGGTTGTCGTCCACATTCATTTTGCTGATCTGCAGTTTGGCGCCATAGGTGCCGGCCACCTCATCCAGGATGGGGGCGATCATTTTGCAAGGGCCACACCATTCGGCCCAGAAGTCCACCAGCACAGGTGCTTTGGCTTCAAGCACGTCGGCCTGGAAAGTTGCATCAGAAACGTGTTTGATCAAGTCGCTGGCCATGGTCCATCCTAGAGAGTCGTTAAAAGGGGGAGTTAAAGTGATGCCCTGTTGAAAAACCTTGATTTCCCGTCAGTCATCGCCTTGCTATTGCGTCATTGTGACAGAAACACTTATCTCCTGATGCCCAAGCCAGACTCAACCCCACACGCCGCTGACGCCATGTTGACAGCCGATCGAGCCGAGGCGCATTGGGATGGATTGATGAGCGCGATGGCCGAATGGATGCACGTTCAAGGCGTATCGCCTGCGCGCACAGTGGTGCTGGTGCCTTATGCCCAGCTCATGACGCCAGCCCGGCAGGCTTGGGCGCGTTTTCAGCCGTCCGGATTTGCCCCCCGGTTCGAGTCCAGCCGCAACTGGGCGGCCGGGCTGCTGCCGTTTGCGCCAGGCCCCATGGATTGGTCGGGGGACACGGCCCGAGACGCCTTGGTCGCTGCTGCGTTGGTGGACCGTGTCGCCCGCTCCCGATCAAATGTGGCCATGCGGTCAGCCTTGGCCGCGCGGCTGCTGGAGGCCACACGCTCACTTGCGCCGCGCGCGGCCTCCGTGGCACCCGACGAGCGGGTGGCCTGGGGGCAAGCGCAGCTGGAGGCGATGGGTGCCGGGTTGCAGAGCCCTGTGTGGGAAGGGTTGATCGTGACCCTGGCTGTTACGTGGGCCAGCAGTTCAGCCTATGCCACGGACGTTCTTTGGGGGCCTTTGGCCGCGCCTGGTGTGTGCTGCGAAGCGCTGGTGGTGTTGCAGGGTTTTCAGGCCGATCCTTTGGCTGAGGCGCTGCTGAAGCGCTGGGTTCCGCAAGGAACGCGAAGCTGGCCATTGCACGAACCTGGACAACCTGGGCAGCCAGCCATGGCGCTCCATGCCTGTGAAAGTGCGGAGGATGAGGCCCAGCGCAGTGCGGCTTGCGTGATCCGCCATGTGAATGCCGGGCGGGTTCCGGTGGCGCTGCTGGCGCACGACCGCTTGTTGACCCGACGCATCCGCGCCTTGCTGGACAGCGCGGGTGTGGCAGTTCGGGATGAGACGGGCTGGAAGTTGTCCACCACGCATGCGGCCGCCCAGCTGATGGCTTTGTTGCGCGCCGCGGGTCCGAGGGCCAGCGTGGACGAAGTGCTCAATGCCATGAAGCTCTCGCCGCTCTGGGGGCCTGCGCATGCACAGGTGCTGGAGACTCTGGCGCGTCGGCACGGCGTCTCGCGCTGGAGCAGCGCACTGGGTCACCCCGCGTTGTCGCCCGAGGTCCCTGAACCGTGGCAACGGCTCTTGCTGTCGCTGCAAAAACCCCGAACGTTGCCTGACTGGTTGTTGTGTCTGGCTCAAGCCTTGAGGGATGGCGGCTGGTGGGATGCCTGGGCCGAAGACGCGGCTGGGACCCAGTTGGTGAGCAGCTTGCATCTGCGGCCCGGCGCAGCCGCACGCCTCAGTGGCTCGGGTACATGGGACGCTTCAGCCGCGGAGAGCGGGGGTGCGCAGCCCAGCCGAAGCTGGACCCTGGGCGCGTTTTCAGCATGGGTCTCGGACGTGCTGGAGGGTGGAAGCTTCATGCCGGCAAGCCTGGGCGACGAACCTGTGGTGATCCTGCCGATGGCGCACCAGCTGGGGCGCACGTTTGCGGCGACCGTTTCACCGGGTTGTGATGAGCGCAGCTTGTCCACGCATCCGGATCCCCCCGGGCCCTGGACCGAGACCCAGCGCAAGCAGTTGGGCTTACCCAGCCGAGGAGCGCTCGCGCTGGCCACTGCTCAGGCCTGGCAGGCGGCGTCGCTTCAACCGCATCTGGATGTGTTGTGGCGTGTAGCGGACCGTGGCGAGTCCGTGCAACCCAATGCCTGGGTATTGGCCGCACGACAGGCCGGGGCCCCTGAGGGGCTTGACCCCCGGGTGCCTCTGGAAGTTTGTGCTGCACCCTATGAGCGTCCAGCCCCCCAGGCCCCGGGCTTGTTGCCCGACCGTCTGTCGGCCAGCGCCTATCAGGATTTGCGGGATTGCCCCTACCGGTTCTTCGCTTTGCGCCAACTGCGTCTGTCCGACGCCGAGGAGCTGGAGGGGGAGCCAGACCAGCGCGACATGGGCAACTGGTTGCATGC
Organism: Hydrogenophaga sp. PAMC20947; assembly: GCF_004795855.1. Taxonomy (NCBI): domain Bacteria; kingdom Pseudomonadati; phylum Pseudomonadota; class Betaproteobacteria; order Burkholderiales; family Comamonadaceae; genus Hydrogenophaga; species Hydrogenophaga sp. PAMC20947. The sequence goes on along the minus strand of NZ_CP039252.1, from coordinate 1,384,349 downwards.
CGTGCTGCGCAGCTTTCACGAGGCCCGCAGGGATCAGCGACCCGGCCGGCAGGTCGATCGGCAGGCTTTGGACCAGTCGGCTCAGGCCACGAGCGAGGCCCAGGGGTTGCAATCGGTGAGTGGAGACGCCGGATTTTTGCCGTTTGAAGCGGTGTGGCCAAGCCTTCGGGAAGGCTACCTGGACTGGCTTGAGGCGTATGAGGCCATCCCGGGACGCGCGGGGCCTTCGTTTGAAGCGGCGGAAGTGGAGCGGACGGCCTCAGTGGGGCGCTGGCGTTTGCTGGGAAACCTGGACCGCATTGACCACCAGCCCAGCCCCGAGGGACGGCTTTCATTGGTCATCGACTACAAGACTGAAAGCCGGGAGCGCACGCTTGATCGTGTCAAAGATCCCCTGGAGGACACCCAGTTGGCGTTTTATGCGGCCTTGTTGCCTGAAGACAACCTGCGTGCGGCTTACCTCAGCATCACCGACAAGCGCGGAGGGACAGCGCGCAACGCCGCCACGCTCCTGATCGAGCAACCTGACATCCTGCTGGCACGGGAAGCGTTGATGAGTGGCCTGGAGGCCGACCTGGAGCGCATGGCCGAAGGTCACGCAATGCCTGCATTGGGCGAGGGGCGGGTGTGTGAGTACTGCGCGGCCCGAGGCCTGTGCCGCCGCGACGACTGGAGTGCCTCATGACGAACCCTGTGGCTGCCTACCGAATCAATGCGGGCACAGCGAGCAGCGAATCGTTTTACTCGGTGGCCTGCGATCCCGCCCGCTCGGTTGCGGTCGAAGCCTGCGCCGGCGCAGGCAAAACCTGGATGCTGGTGGCCCGTATTGTGCGGGCCTTGTTGGCGGGCACGCCTGCCCAAGACATTTTGGCGATTACCTTTACCAAAAAAGCAGCGGGAGAAATGCGCGAGCGCCTTCAAGTGGAGCTGCGCCGCTGTGCCCGCTTGTCCGACCCGGAGCTGAGCCAACTGTTACAGGCCTGGGGTTTCAGCGTGGAGCAGGCCACCTCGCGGCTGAACGACTTGCGGACCTTGAATGACCGTGTGCTGGAGGCTGGCAGAGCGGTTCAGATTCGCACGTTCCACAGCTGGTTTGCAGCCCTGCTGCGCGGGGCTCCCCTGGCTGTGCTGGAAGAGCTTCGTTTCCCGCTGTCGTACGAGTTGCTGGAAGACGATGCACGGGCAACCGCCCTGGTCTGGCCGCGCCTTTACCAGGCCTTGATTGACGCGCCCATTGAGCGCCAGGACTTTTTTGACAGCGTGGCCGATCATGGGCGCCACCAGACGCTCAAGTCCTTGGACAACGCCTTGAAAAAGCGCGTGGAGTTCGCCATGGCCGATGCCGCTGGCGTGGTGGCGACGTCGGTGCAGCGTTTTGACGAGGCATTTCCTGAGCTGGCTGGCTGTGAGTTGCCCGCCGATTATGTTCGTCAGGCAGAAGCTCAAACCCTGCTGTGGGATGCCGCGCGCATTCTGGGTGGCGCCAGTGCCAAGACGTTTTCTGCCAAGGGTGTGGAACTGGAGACAGCGCTGACCGGAAACAGTTTCTCGGGCGTGTGCGCTGCACTGCTCACCCAGAAGAACGAGGACCGGGCCTTTGGCAACAAGATTGATCGCATGGATCGTGTGCGCGAAGCCCAGGCCTTGGTGCGCCGGCTTTTGCAGGCCGAGCAGCAACAGCAAGCCTGGGTGCACCACCAGCGCCTGAGCCGCCTGACCCGTTTGCTGTTGCAGGTCTACGGCGATCTCAAACGCGAGCGCGGCTGGGTCGACATGAACGACCTGGAAACCGCTGCGCAGCGCCTGCTCGCAGACGCCGAGCTCTCGGGCTGGATGCAGCAGCGCATGGATGCCCGGGTGAGCCAGCTGCTGATCGACGAGTTTCAAGACACCAACCCTTTGCAGTGGCAAGCCCTGTACGGTTGGCTTTCGGCCTACGCAGGCGCAGGCTCAGGAGAGTCGCCCAGCGTGTTTCTGGTGGGGGATCCGAAGCAGTCGATCTACCGTTTCCGGCGCGCAGAGCCCCAGGTATTCAAGGCGGCTCAGGCCTTTGTGGTGGAGGGGCTGGGCGGCGACTTCCTGAGCTGCGATCACACCCGCCGCTGCGCCCCCGAGGTGGTGACGGCCATGAACACCGTCATGCAGCAGGCGGTAGATGCGGGTGAATACGTGGATTTTCGGCAACACACCACCGCCAGTGTCAAGACCGGTCAGGTCAGCGTTTTACCCGCCATTCAGCGCGATGCCAAAGATGCCTCTGAAGGTCCGAGCCTGGGCGCGGCCTGGCGTGACAGCCTGACCACACCCCGTGTGGCGCCCGAAGAAGAGGGCTACGCTGAGCGCGAGGCCCAGCAAGCAGCGCGCTGGCTGGCGGCGCAAGTCGCTGCGGGATCCCCCCCGGAGTCGTTCATGGTTCTGGCCCGCAAGCGCTCGCGTCTGGGTCTGATGCATGCTGCCTTGCAGGCGCTGGGTGTGCCCAGCGAACAACCCGAAAAACTCGAGCTCCACGAGCTGGCTCCCGTTCAGGACGTGGTGGCCCTGCTGGACGTATTGGTGTCACCGCAGCACAACCTCAGCCTGGCCCGCGCCCTGAAATCGCCGCTGTTTCGCTGGACCGATGCGGACCTTGTGGCGCTGGCTGAACAGGTGCAGGCCTCGCGCCTCAAAGGCGATCCAGGGTCCCAAAGCGAAACGCGCAGTCAAGCGCTCGGTTGGTGGCCAGTGCTGGACCTGATGACCTCGCCCGATGCGCCAGAGGTGGGCAAGCTGCCCCCCCATTGGCTGGCAACATCCGCCAGTTTGCGAACCTATCGCCACTGGGTCAATACCTTGCCTCCGCACGATGCGCTGTCCGCCATCTATGAAGCGGGGCAGGTGTTGTCGCGTTTTGCCCAGGCTGCTCTCCCTGAGCAAAGGGGCAGTGTGATCGCAGCCCTGCAAGACGTGCTGAACCAGTCGCTGGCACAGGACGGAGGGCGGTTTCTGAGTGCGTACAACTTCGTGCGCGCGCTCAAGACGCCCGGAGCAAAGGCCTCGGCCGTGCATTCTGGCCATGCCGTGCGCTTGCTGACAGTGCATGGTGCCAAGGGCCTTGAGGCGCCGACCGTGTTGCTGCTCGACACCGACAGCGGTGCCCCAAAAGCAGAGAGCATGGGCGTGCTGATCGACTGGCCGGGCGAAGCGCCAGCGCCAAGGCGCTTTGTTTTCCTGGAGCGTGAAAGTGCACCTCCGGTGTGTTCGCAAGACCTGCTGGTATCCGAGCAGCATGCGCGGGCGCTGGAAGAGATCAATGCCCTGTATGTGGCGCTCACCCGTGCGGAGCATCGCCTGGTGGTGTCCAGTTTTGAGCCCCACCGCCGCTCAGAGCGGGCCAGCTGGTGGGCGCGCCTGCATGAGCTCGGGTCATCGGAGGTGGTTGAGGATGCGTTCGCTTCGGCATCGCAGCCTGAGCCCGCCGCTGATGAGGTGTTCACACTGCCCGGATTACCGCCGCTCGTTTCTTCACCCAAGAAGCTCGACGAGCTGGTGGAGTTCACGCCTGCGGCGTCCGTTGGGGCCGATGATGTTCGCACCCGCCTGGGCCTGGCCATGCACCGCATGCTCCAATGGCACCCAACCACTCAGCCGTTTGAATGGACAGAGTTGCATGTCGAGGCGGTCGCTCGCGAGTTCGATCTGGATCCAGCCGAGGCCTTACAAGCCCACGGCATGGCCGTTCGCGTGATCAACGGCGAAGGCGCCTGGGCTTGGGATGCCGACCAGCTGGCCTATTGGGGGAATGAGGTCGACATGGTGTGGGCAGGTGCTGGAATGCGGCTCGATCGTCTGGTGCAATCCAAAGAGAATAGGGATTGGTGGGTGATTGATTTCAAGAGCCACGAAAATCCCGAGCACCGCCCGGAATTCCTGGAACAAATTCGACGCTACGGACAAGCCGTGGCCCAAGCGCAACCCGATTCGACGGTGCGACTGGCCTTCATCAACGCGCTGGGACACTGGCGCGAAGTCTCTTTTTTATGAATGCAACAAATCCCTTGGACACACTGACCGCTTTGACCGATCTGGATATCGACGTGGCCATCATTGGTGGTGGGCCGGCGGGCCTGATGGCCGCTGAAGTGCTGAGCGCGCAAGGCCATGCAGTGCATCTGTTCGATGCCATGCCCTCGGTCGGCCGTAAATTTTTGCTGGCTGGCAAGGGCGGTTTGAACCTCACCCATGCCGAGTCTCTGGAACCTTTCCTCCAGCGTTACGCCGAAAGGGCGGACACGCTCAAGCCCTTGCTGGAGGCCTTTGGCCCCCAGCAGGTGCGCGATTGGGCGGCAGGCTTGGGCATAGACACCTTTATCGGAAGCTCGCAGCGCGTGTTTCCCAAGGACATGAAAGCTGCCCCGCTGTTGCGGGCGTGGCTGCACCGGTTGCGCCATCCGGGGCCGGGTGGACGGGCGGTGCAGTTTCACATGCGCCACCGTTGGCAGGGCCCTCAGAGTGCGGATCCCCATCGCCTGGTATTTGAGACGCCACAAGGTCTTCAAACCGTGCGCGTCCGGGCAACGGTGTTGGCCCTGGGAGGTGCCAGCTGGGCGCGGCTGGGGTCAGATGGCGCGTGGTGGGCTCCACTGCAAGACGCGGGGCTGGACCTCGCGCCTTTGCGCCCCAGCAATTGCGGTTTTGAGGTGGCGGCGTCGAGTCGTGGGGGACAAACGGAACCCGCAGCGGGGGGGTGGACCCCTCATTTTGTCGAGCGTTATGCGGGCCAACCGCTCAAAACCGTGTCGATCAAAGTCACCGGCCCAGAGGGCGAAAACTTCGAGCGGCAGGGCGAATTTGTGGTCACCGCGACGGGCGTGGAGGGCAGTCTCGTCTACGCCGCATCGAGTTTGCTGCGAAATGGCATAGCAAAATCAGGGGCCGCCACGATGTGGCTCAACCTGTTGCCCGATCGCACGCCGGAATTTGTGCTCAAGCAGGTGACCCACCCCAGAGGTTCACGCAGCCTGTCCAGCCACCTCAAGAGCCGGCTCGGTCTCGACGGCGTCAAGTGGGGGCTGATCACCGAGCTGTGCGACAAAGCCACCCTGCAAAACCCTGTTGCCCTGGCAGCAGCCATCCAGGCATTGCCTTTGCAACTGGTCGCAACGCGCCCGATCAACGAGGCCATCAGCACGGCAGGAGGGGTGCGCTTTGAAGGGCTGGATGCCCAACTCATGGCCACACAAAGGCCAAGCTGGTTTGCGGCCGGCGAAATGCTGGATTGGGAAGCCCCGACAGGCGGTTACCTGCTCACGGCCTGCTTGTCCAGCGGACGCTTGGCAGGGCAGGGTGCGCATGCCTGGCTGAAAAGCCATTGAGTGATGTGGGCTGGCAAACGTCAAGTTTGCCTGATCCTGTGTATCAGGCAAACGTCGCATTGCTGATCACAGACTGCCTGCTGGGAGATGCAAGCTTTGGCGCTTGCATCTCGGTCAAAAAAATAAGGTGACGAGCCTTGACCCCGGCACTGACTCCACAGTTAGGGCTGCTTGGTTCCCCATCTGACCCGGTTGGCCGCTTCACCATGCGGGAAGGCCCGTCACTTGCAATTGTAGGCGATGCTGGCGAGGAATGTTCAGGGGTCTGCATGGCTGAAGGGTCATCCGCTGCAAAGTGACAGCAGCGGCCCAGTTTCCATCGCCTTTTTGGCCCCGCAGCCGAGGTGTGGAGCTGTAAAACCTGCAAAAGCTGTGCTCGCAGGGGCCGCTTTTCTCTCTGGCACCTTCTGCAGCGCTGGCTCCTGGCGGACCGCTAGAATCCTCTACATGTCTTATGTCGTCCTGGCCCGCAAGTACCGGCCGCGCAATTTCACCGAAATGGTGGGGCAGTCGCACGTCGTCCAAGCGTTGACCAATGCCTTGACGACGCAGCGCCTGCACCATGCCTATCTTTTCACCGGTACACGCGGTGTGGGGAAGACGACGGTTTCGCGCATCCTGGCGAAGTCGCTCAACTGCCTGGGTGCTGACGGTCAGGGCGGTATCACCGCTGAGCCTTGTGGCGTCTGCCAGGCATGTACCGATATCGACAGCGGGCGTTTTGTCGACTACACCGAGCTGGATGCCGCTTCCAACCGGGGCGTGGATGAAGTCCAAGCCTTGCTGGAACAAGCGGTGTACAAGCCCGTTCAGGGTCGCTTCAAGGTCTTCATGATCGACGAGGTGCACATGCTCACGGGGCATGCGTTCAATGCCATGCTCAAGACCCTGGAAGAGCCGCCCGAGTACCTGAAGTTCGTGTTGGCAACGACCGATCCGCAAAAGGTGCCGGTCACGGTGCTGTCACGCTGTCTGCAGTTCAATTTGCGACCCATGGCACCGGAGACGGTGCAGGAACACCTGGTGGAAGTGCTGGCGTCTGAGCAGGTGTTGGCCGAACCGCAGGCCCTTCGCCTCATTGCCCGCGCGGCCCGCGGCTCGATGCGCGATGCGCTTTCGCTCACCGACCAGGCCATTGCTTTTGGCGGTGGTCAGCTGGAAGAGGCCACCGTGCGCGAGATGCTGGGAGCGGTGGACCGCTCTTACGTGTTGCGCCTGATCGATGCGCTGGCCCGCGGCGATGGTGCCGAGGTGGTTGAAACGGTCGACACTTTGCGTGTCAATGGCTTGAGCGCTGCGTCTACTCTGGAAGAAATGACGTCGGTGCTGCAGCGCATGGCAGTTTTACAGGTGGTTCCTGACCGCGCGGCCTCGGCTTCGCTCGATGATCCCGATGCCGAGGAATTGGGCCGATTGGCCATGGCCCTGCCGGCCGATGAGACCCAGTTGCTTTACAGCCTGTGCCTGCATGGGCGGGCCGAGCTGGGTTTGGCGCCCGACGAATACGCGGCCTTGACCATGGTGTTGTTGCGCTTGATGGCTTTCAAGCCCGCTGGCACCGCTCAAAGCAGCAAGAAGGAAAAAAAAACTCTGAAAACCGGGGCTGACGAGCCGGTCAAGGCCGTCAACCCGGCGCCAGTTTCCCCACCGGAACCTTCGCCTCCCGCGCATGCGCCTGCTCCCTCTGCAGCCGCTCGCGTGGAGCGCTCGCGGTCTGCCGAGCCACAGGTTGCGGAGAGCCGTCCGCCTGCAGCGGCAGCCCCTACCCATTCAGCGCTGTCTTCCCCCGAGCCCTTGACACCGCCGAGCGAGAGGTCAGAGGCCACCAAGGCTTCTGGTCCAGCACCCGACGACAGCGACGAGCCGCCCTGGGAAAGCTTGTCCGCGACGCCGCCTGCGCGTGCCCCCTCACCGGCACCTTCGCCGGCCACGCCAGCCCAGGTGATGTCGATTCCTGTACGCGACCCAGGGGCTTCTAGCCGCCTGGAGCAACGCCACCCCCCGCGGGAGCAGGGAACTCAACCCGAGCTGCAGCGCAGCGAAGAGGGTGATTTCTGGTTCGAGGCGGTTCAGGCCCTGATCAAGGCCGAGGCGATCACGGCGCTGGTGCGCGAGCTGGGGCTTCAGTCCCAGTTGGTGGCGCGAGATGGGGATCGCTGGCTTCTGCGGGTGGAGCACGAGTCCCTGCGACAGTCCAACAGCGCTGAGCGGCTGGGGCAGGCGCTCAGCAGCCTGGATCACCAGGTCAAATTGATCATCGAGATTGGCACTGTGCGCGACACAGCAGCCATGCGGCTGGCGGCCGAAGCGGCCCGAAAACAAGTCTTGGCCGAAGAGCGCATCCGCTCAGATCCGTTTGTCCAGACCATGATGCGAGACTTTGGCGGCAAAATCGTACCCGGAACGCTCAAGGCCACGTCTTGAGCCATTTTTTTACTCTTGAAACTATAAGGAAAAACATGTTCAACAAAGGACAACTCGCCGGCCTCATGAAGCAGGCGCAAGCCATGCAGGACAACCTCAAGAAGGCCCAGGACGAACTGGCTTTCATCGAAGTCACCGGTGAGTCGGGCGCTGGTCTGGTCACGGTTCTGATGACGTGCAAGCACGACGTGAAACGCGTCACCATCGACCCCAGCTTGCTCGCAGAAGACAAAGACATGCTCGAAGACCTGGTGGCCGCGGCTTTCAACGCTGCGGTGCGCAAGGCCGAAGAAACGTCCAACGAAAAAATGGGCAAGCTCACGGCCGGCATGCCTGCTTTGCCCGGTGGCATGAAGATGCCCTTTTGAAGCGCGACTTGCCCCGAAGCGGTCGAAGCAGTGCTCCAGGCGGTGTCGGCTCAAAGCCAGTACGACTGACGCCTGGCCATGTGGGTGTGCAATTGAGCGTTTCGAACCATGGCTGAAATTCACGCAGTTGAGCTGCTGGTGCAGGCACTCAAGCGCCTGCCCGGCGTGGGGGTGAAGTCTGCGCAGCGCATGGCCTTTCATATGCTGCAGCACGACCGGAGTGGTGCCCTGCAGCTGGCCCAGGCACTGGAGCACGCGTGTCATGAGGTCAAGCATTGTGCGTTGTGCCATACCTTCACCGAGCAGACCATTTGCGGCACTTGCCAGGACAAGCGGCGGGACCGCAGCCAGCTCTGTGTGGTGGAAACCCCCGCAGACCAGGCTGCGCTGGAGCGCACGGGGGCGTACAAGGGCTTGTATTTTGTGCTGATGGGCAAGCTCAGCCCGCTCGACGGGATTGGTCCCAATGAAATCGGCTTGCGCAAGCTGTTTGAACGCGTGGATGCCCTGGTCGATGGCGAACGGGAGGTGAAAGAGGTGATTTTGGCCACCAACTTCACGGCGGAGGGTGAAACCACCGCACATGTGATTGCGCAGGGGCTCAAGGCGAGGGCGGTTGCCGTGACCCGCCTGGCCAGGGGCGTCCCGGTGGGGAGCGAGCTGGAATACGTCGATTTGGGCACCATCGCCCATGCGCTGGTCGACCGCCGCTGAAGGCCCGTTTTATTTCAAGGAAAGTCAGAGATGACCTATGCAGGTTTGACCTTGGCCTATTGGGCTGTGGTGGTGGCAGCGTTGTTGCCAGTGGGGTGCGCGGGGGTGGCGAAATGGGGCCAGATCGGTCGCTCGCGCCGAGACGGTGGTCTTGACAACCACAATCCCCGGGCATGGCTGGCAAAGCAGACCGATTGGCGCGCCCGCGCCAACGCTGCCCAGGCCAACAGCTTCGAAGCGCTGCCGTTTTTCATCGGTGCGGTGGTCATTGCCCACCAGCTCGGTGCGGCTCAGGGCCGCATCGACATGCTGGCACTCGTCTTTGTTTTCTTACGCATGCTCTACATCTTGCTGTACCTGGCAGATCAGGCCAGCGCGCGCAGCATGGTCTGGGGACTGGGCTTACTGGTGAACCTGGCTATCTTGTTCGTCTGACCCCTGCCTCGCATCTCGCCACCCCTTGAACGGGAGTGTCGCGAAACGTGACAAATGCATGGGTGGAAACCCGCTCGGGAGTCAACCCGATGCGCGGCACAGGCACTCCTGTTTAAGCTGTGGTGAGCACAGCTGAAATAAAACAGAGAGGACGTGTTGTCATGTGGAACCGGCGGGAGTGGGCTCGGGTGTCGGCCATGGCTTGGCTCGGGGGAACCTGGACCAGCGCCAGGTCTCAGGTCGACCGTTCATCGCGGTCGACGCAGGCTTTGTTGATGGGCGTCGATCACAAGGCTTCTTTTTGCTATTTGCCACTGACCATCGCCGAGCGTCTGGGCTATTTTCAGGCGGAAGGGCTGAGTTTGCAAATCCGGGAGTTTGCGAGTCCCTCTTTGGCCGCACAAGCCTTGGTGGGGGGGGCCGTGCAGGTGCTCAGCGGGACTTACAGCACCAACATCGTGCTGGATCGCCTCGGCCATTCATTGCAATCGCTGGTCTTGCAGGGGTTGGCCCCTCAGATCGTGATGGGCATCGCCCGAAGCGAAGGAAGCCGCTTTCGCAACTTGCGCGAACTGCGTGGGCAGCGCATTGGAGTGGCTCAGCTGGGTTCATCGACCCACCGCATTGCCCGGCTGGTGCTGGCCAAGGGGCGGTTGGGGGAGGGTGATGTCACCTTCCGTGAGTTGCCTGCACCCGCTGACGCGCTGGAAGCCTTTCGAAGCGGAGAGATCAGTGTGCTCTGTTATTCAGACCCGATCATCACGCAGCTGGAGCAGGCAGGGGAGATCAAAATTCTGGTGGACACCCGCACCCAGCGCGGCAGCGCTGAGCTTTTTGGCGGAACCTTTCCAGCAGGGTGCCTCAGCGCCAAGCAGGATTGGATCGCTGGCCATCCGGACGAGTCACAAGCCCTGGCCAATGCCATGGTCAAGGCTTTGAAGTGGCTCCAAACGGCAGGGCCATCCGACTTGATCAACGTGGTGCCTGAAGCCTATTTCGGTGGAGATCGGGCACTGTACCTGGCCGCTTTCAGCCGCTCGCGGGAAGCCTGGTCTCCCGACGGGGTGATGCCCGACGAGAGCCCTGGCGTTGCAGCGAAGATGTTGGCTCGGCTCAACACCACGCCACCGATGTCCGATCAGGACCTGAGCAATACCTTTACGAACCGGTTTGCCTTGAAGGCCAAGGCGCGCTTGCGCGCCTGATCGTCATTTTTTGCGCGCAACCTTGCTGCTGCTGCCGCTGGATTTTTTGCCAGCGCTGGCGGTGCTGGTGCGGATTCTTTTGTCTTTGGCAGCCACTGAGCGGCTCTTGCTCTTGGACGCTGTTTTCCCGGAGCTGCTCTTTTTTCGGCTGGCCACGGATCTTGATTTTTTGCTCGATGAAGAGCCGGCTACAGATTTGCCGCTGACGCTTCGGGGCAGCATCAGCGTGAGGCGCTGACCGGTTTTGAGGCGTGACGTGGACGAGAGCTTGTTCCAGCCGGCCACGCTGGAGGCGCTGACCCCGTAGCGAGAGGCCAGGCGCTCCAGGCTGTCGCCCTTGCGGGCACGCACCGTGGTGCGTTTGAGCACGACTTCAGGCTGCAGGCTGAGCTGGGCGTGATCGGCCACAAACTCGCTCACGTCGTTGTCCCTGTGACCACTGCGGCGGACCAGCAGACTGGACCCGGCCCGCACGAGCATGCGCGGTGGAATGTTGTTGACGCGCCGCAGCTCTTCTTCGCTCATGGCTGAGCGTTGGGCTGCCTGGTCGACGGACATGGTGGTGGGCACCACCCAGGCAGTCCAGCTGGCCAGCGGTCCTTTGTGAGCAGCCAGGCGCTGCTCGAAAACGCCCGCGTTGTCCCAGGGCAAAAGAATTTGAGGTGTGCCCGCGGCCATCACGATGGGCTGCTTGATCGACGGATTCAGCACCCGGAAGTCGGCTTCGCTGACACCGGAAAGGCTGGCGATCAGGCTGACATCCATATCGCTGGTGAGCGTGAGGGTGTCAAAGAAGGGGTGGTTGCCGATATCGGGCAGCAGGGCACCGAAAGACTCAGGGCGCGCCAGGATGTTTTTGACCGCCTGCAGCTTGGGCACGTACATGCGGGTTTCCAGCGGCATGTCGATGTCGGTGTAGCCGGTGGGCAGCCCTGCGCGCTGGTTGCGGGTGATGGCCCGGTTGACGTTGCCTTGGCCCCAGTTGTAGGCGGCGAGAGCGAGGTGCCAGTCGCCAAATCGGCCATGCAACTGCTCCAGGTAGTCGAGCGCGGCCTTGGTTGAGGCCAGCACGTCGCGGCGGTCATCGCGGAACACGTTTTGCTTCAGATCAAACGATTGTCCGGTGGCGGGCATGAATTGCCACATGCCCGCAGCGCGAGCGCTGGAAACGGCCTGAGGATTGAAGGCGCTTTCGATGAAGGGCAACAAAGCGAGCTCCATCGGTATGCGGCGGCGCTCGATCTCCTCAACGATGTGAAAGAGGTAACGGCTGGAGCGTTCGGTCATGCGCTGCATGTAGTCTGGGCGGCTGACGTACCACTGTTCTCGGTCTCTCACGAGATCGTTGTCAAGATCTGTCATGGCGAACCCTCGGCGGATCCGGTCCCAGATGTCGGTCGGGGTCGAGAGCGTCACCACCGGTGCGGCAGAGGCGGACTCGGTGCCAATGGCGCTGAGCGGCCCGCTGGGGATGAAGGGGGCCAGACGGGGGGAAGGGGACCTTGCCGCAGTGGCGGCGGGCAAGGTAGAGGCCGCAGAACCAGGCGCCGAAGAAGCGCCCTGGGTGGGGTCTGGTGTTTGTACGCTGGCGCAACCCGCGACCAGAAGGATCAGGCCCAGGGTCAGGGTGCTGAGGCTTCTGCGCTGCAGCAACGAAGATTTTGCGACGACTTGGGGTGTGTCGATGGGTTCGATCAGGGGATTCATCAGAAGACGTCTTTCCAGGCGCGCAGGGCAGTCAGCACAGCCACTGGATCGTCGCTGGTTGTGGGTTGGTGTCGGCGAGCGCCTTGAGCGACGCTCGGCAGGTGGGCTCGGAGAAAGGGGTTGATCTCTCGTTCCAGGTGAATGGAGCTCGGTAGCGTCGGAAGGTTCCGGGCACGCAAGTCGCGGCAGCGTTCAGCATAGGCCACCAGTGCGGCGTTGTCCGGCTCCACGGTGAGTGCAAAGCGCAGATTGGACAAGGTGTATTCGTGGGTGCAGCACACGCGCGTTTCACCGGGCAAGGCCGCCAGGCGACTGAGCGAGTCGTGCATCTGTGCGGGGGTTCCCTCGAACAGGCGCCCGCAACCTGCCGAAAACAGGGTGTCTCCGCAAAACAGCAACGGCGTACCGTCTATGTCTGGCGAGAAGAACGCGATGTGACCCGCCGTATGGCCTGGCACATCCATCACATTGAACCGGCAGCCCAGGGCCTCGACGGTGTCACCGTCCTGAACCCGTTGCACCGGTTCAGGCAACCGCTCACGGGACGGGCCAATCACTCGGGCGCCCGTGGACTCTCGCAGCTCGGCCACACCGCCGACATGGTCGGGATGGTGGTGGGTGATCAGAATCGTGTCAAGGGTGAGGTCCGCTTGTTTGAGCCACCGGGCCACGCCAGCCGACTCACCGGGGTCGACCACCACGGCCCTGTGCCTGTCGTGCAGAACCCAGATGTAGTTGTCGTTGAACGCCGGTACGGGATGAAGTGTCATGCGGGTGAAGCCCGAGTTGGAAATCGGGTGGTGCGTGTAAAGTATGTCGTGCGCTGCGACCGTTCCGGCATGTCCTGTTGCTCCCGCCCAGCTCATCACACCATGCATCCTCCCATTATAAGTTTGACCGATTGGTTTCAGACCCCCGCTGGCCAGTATCTTCTTGACTGGGAGCGCAAGCAATTCGATCTCGCTGTGGCAGATTTGTTCGGTTACAACGCGCTGCAGCTGGGTTTGGCCGAGTTGCAAACGTTGAACTCCAATCGCATGCCTCATCGGTGGCTGGCCTTGCCTGAGGAGGTGCCTGCGCCGGCAGGGCGCCCATCGGGCGCGAAAGCCGCCGAACCTTCCGGCATGGCTTGGCCGCGTGTGGCGTTCATCACCAACGCAGCAGCGCTGCCGTTCCCCCGGCCTCGCTGGATCTGGTGATTCTGCCGCACACACTGGAACTCAGCGCCGACCCCCACCATGTGTTGCGTGAGGTCGAGCGGGTGCTGGTGCCGGAAGGGCGTGTGGTGATTTCTGGATTCAACCCCAACAGCTGGTGGGGTTGGCGCCAAAGCTACGGCCACTGGGCAGACCGGCTGTTGCCTACCCGCGCCGGCACTTCGCGCCTGTATTTGCCTGAGGCGGGCGAGTTCATCGGCCCGGGGCGCATGCGCGACTGGCTCAAGCTGTTGAGTTTTGAAGTAGAGTCGGGGCGCTTTGGCTGCTACAGGCCGGCGGTGCGTACCGAGAAGTGGTTGAACCGCACGGCCTGGATGGATGGCGCTGGCCCCCGTTGGTGGCCCATCTTCGGTGCGGTCTATTTTGTGGTGGCGGTCAAACGGGTGCGCGGCATGCGCATGCTGGGGCCAGCCTGGAAACCCAGACGTTCAACCGCCGCAGCCCCAGTCTCGGTGGCCAATCGCCGTTGAGCCCAACGGGCCACGAGCCCAACAATTGTTTCTGGAGAACCTGATTTGAACCATGTGGTGATCTACACCGACGGTGCCTGCAAAGGCAACCCTGGCCCGGGCGGCTGGGGTGTATTTCTGAAATCTGGCGGGCACGAAAAAGAGCTGTGGGGCGGCGAACGCGAAACCACCAACAACCGCATGGAGCTCACCGCTGTGATTGAAGCCTTTGAAGTCCTGACACGACCTTGCCAGGTGTCGCTGTACCTGGACAGCGAATATGTGCGCAAGGGCATCACCGAGTGGATCCACGGCTGGAAGACCAAAGGCTGGAAAACGGCATCCAAACAACCGGTGAAAAATGCCGATCTCTGGCAAAGACTGGACGCCCTGGTCCACGGGGGGTCGCACAAGATCGAGTGGCACTGGGTCAAGGGCCATGCGGGCGACCCGGGCAACGAGCATGCCGATGCCCTGGCCAACCGTGGTGTTCCAAACGGAAGGTAGGGATCTTGATGCACGGCATGGCGCGTTCAGCGCCGCCGTGCAAGGTGTGAATCCGATCGGCCTAAACGGCGCCTTCGAACATCATCACATCGACTTCTTCGCCGGCGGCGACTTCACCCTGGTCATGGTGGAGCACGATCAGGCCGTTGGCCTGCACCATGGAGCTGAGCACACCTGAGCCTTGTGGCCCGGTGGTACGCACACAGAGCACACCTTCATCGTTCACGGCCACAATGCCGCGCTGAAATTCCGATCGCCCGGGGCGCTTGCGCAGCGCCTGGGTGCAGCGGGCTTTCAGCAAGACCAACGGCGCTGCGCTGCAACCCATCAGGCGCAGCAGCGCGGGGCGTACCAGCACCAGGAAGGTGACCATCGCAGCGACCGGGTTGCCGGGCAAGCCAAACAGCCAGCCGCCTTCAGCACCTGCATCTGGCGCAGCGCCCAGACGGCCAAAGGCCATGGGGCGACCTGGCCGCATGGCAATGCGCCAGAAATCAACCTGGCCAAGTTGCTGGATGATGGTGCGGGTGTGATCGGCATCGCCCATGCTCACACCGCCACTGGTGAGCACGGCGTCCGCCTCCTGGCCAGCGCGCTCAAAAGCCGCCCGCAAAGTGGCTGGCTGATCGGGCACCACGCCCATGTCGATCACGTCGACGCCCATGCGAGTCATCAGGCTGGTCAGGGTGTATCGGTTGCTGTCGAACACCGCGCCTTCGCGAGGGGCCTCACCCAGACTGAGAATTTCGTCGCCCGTGGAAAAGTAGGCGACGCGCAAACGGCGGAACACCGTCAAGGTCTGCAATCCCAGGCTGGCCAGCAAACCCAGCGCAGCGGGTGTCACCCGTTGACCCGCCAGCAGCGCGGGTTCCCCTGCCATCAGGTCTTCACCGAGTCGGCGCCGATTGGCACCCGGTTTCAGTGTCCCAGGGGCCACGTGCACGGTATCGCCCGTGCGCTCGGTGAGCTCCAGCGGCACCACGGTGTCCAGACCCGGCGGCATGATGGCCCCGGTCATGATCTTCACGCATTCCCCTGCCTGCAATGTTTGTGTCCAGGCCTTGCCGGCCAGGGCCGTCCCCACCACAGTGAGGCTCAAAGGCGTGTTGGGGCTCAGGTCCCTGGCTTCAAAGGCATACCCATCCATGGCCGAGTTGTCGTGGGGCGGCACGCTCAAAGGCGAGACCACGTCTTTGGAGAGCACCCGGCCCAGCGCCTGGGCGAGGTTGACTGTTTCGCTGTCGGTGACGGGTTGAATCCGTTGGCAGATCTGCATCAAGACCTCGTCAACGCTGAGGTCGGAATCTGGAGGGCAGGAGGCGGTGGTCATGGCGATAGGGTGTCGCTGTGCGCAGCCAGGGATCGCAGGCTGTCGAGGGTATTGAGGTTCACGAAGGCGGCGGGGTCATCGTCAGGGCGGTTGAACGCTACCTCAAGCACTTGCTGCTCGGACATCCAATGACCCACTTTGCGTCCACCACCTTGAATGTAGGCCTCGAGGCGGTCAGCGAGCTTGACCTGCATCAGCGCAAACACCGGTTGGCGACGCAAGATACCAGCCTCATCGCGCGCGCTCGCCACAGCAATGTCCACACCCGGTTGCTCGAATGCCACAGCAAGGCGCGCCACCAGATCAGGCGGAAAGCAGGGGGCGTCGCAAGGCACGGTGAGGAGGTGGCTGGTTTTGCTGTGCCTGAGACCTGTCAGCATGCCGGCCAGCGGACCGGGTTGGTCGGGCACCGTATCGGGCCACACATCGAAGCCCCACTGGGCGTAGCTTGCCAGGTGCCGGTTGGCGTTGATGGCGCAGGCCGCGAGCAACGGGTTGGGCGCAATTTGCAGGCGCTGAATGGCATGCAGCGCCAAGGGCGTTCCGTTGAGCAGTTGCAGACCTTTGTCAACGCCGCCCATGCGGGTGGCGCGCCCACCCGCCAGCACAAGTGCCGTGATGCTTCCAGCGAGCAAGGCAGTCATTCCACAACCTCATCGCATCCCAACCGCGCAAAACCCAGGGCACCGGCGGTCCGGCTCTGCCGGCCGGCCAGTGCCGCCCCCTTGAGGGGGTGACGCGAAGCGGCGCAGGGGGGAGCCAAACCTACCCGCCGATGTAACTCATTTCCACGCGACGGCCGCTCCCCGTTCCGGCATCGGGCGGCAAGCTGGCACGCAGTTCGGAATAGCGGTCTGAGCGCTGCTGCCAGATGGCGCCGACGGCACTGGCCAGATCGGTGTCGCTGGCCCCCGAGCGCACCAGCGGACGCAGATCGTATCCTTGGGAGGCAAAAAGGCACAGATACAGCTTGCCCTCGGTGGACAGGCGGGCACGGTTGCAGTCGCTGCAAAAAGCCTGTGTCACGCTGCTAATCACACCGATTTCCCCTGAGCCATCGGTGAAGCCCCACCGCTCAGCCGTTTCTCCGGGGGCCGAAGGCTCCAGTTGAATCAAGGGCAGCTCGGTCTGGATGTGGCGAATCACCTCGGCGCTGGGCATGACTTCGTCCATGCGCCAGCCATTGGTGGCGCCCACGTCCATGTACTCGATGAAGCGCAAAACCACACCTGTGCCGCGAAAATGGCGCGCCATGGGCAAGATTTCATGCTCGTTGGTGCCCCGTTTGACCACCATGTTGATCTTGATGGGCCCCAGCCCTGCGACCCGGGCGGCTTCAATACCTTCCAACACATCGGCCACGGGGAAATCCACATCGTTCATGGATCGAAAAATGGTGTCGTCGAGCCCGTCGAGGCTGACCGTGACCCGCTGCAAGCCAGCAGCCTTCAAATCTTTGGCCTTGCGCGCGAGCAGGGAACCGTTGGTCGTCAGCGTGATATCCAGAGGTTTTCCTTCGGGGGTGCGCAGGGTCGCCAGCTGCTCGATCAGGCGCTCGATGTTCTTGCGCAGCAAAGGCTCACCTCCGGTCAGCCGGATTTTTTGCACACCGTGGGCCGCAAACACGCCCGCCACACGGGTGATTTCTTCGAAGCTCAGCAGCGCACTGTGAGGCAGGTAAGGGTAGTCTTTGCCGAAAACTTCTTTGGGCATGCAGTAGTTGCAGCGGAAGTTGCAGCGATCCGTGACGCTGATGCGCAGGTCTCGCAGAGGGCGCTGCAGACGATCGTGCAGCGCACCGGTGGCCGGGATCGCATTCGTGGGCACCTGAACCGTCCGTTGGGATGCGCGCAGGTCGACAAGGGGGATGATGCGTTCGGACATGGTCCGATTATGGGCTGGCTCTATCGGCCTGTCTTGTGCGGTGCCACCCATGCCATTTTGTCAGTGGGGATCTGTTGGCCTGAAAACCAGGGCTTTCAGCGCGTTCCAACCACTGCGTAGCTGGAGGCGTTGTCGTGCAGCCATTGGTTGGCGAGCTCGCTCCCTTGTTGGTTTGGGTGGAAATCCGGTTTGAAATAGTCGCGCCAATGCTTGAAGCTGACAGTGAACAAACCTTCTCGACCGAGCAGGTGTCGCCCGGCGCTGCGCCAGGTGCTCCAGCGCCACAAGCTGCCGTCTCTGTGCAGGTTGTTCACCGTTTGGCGCAGGGTGTCCGCCAGGAAGATGAGGGTGACCCGTCGCATCCACTTCGTGCGCCAGGCCTCGTTGCCTTCCAGGGCCTGGTAAAGGTCAAAGGCCACGCATTTGTGCTCGGCCTCTTCGGCGCTGTGCCACAACCACAGCGTTTTCAGGCGTGGCTCGGCCCCACTCAGCAGCGAGGGCCTGGACAGCAACCACTCGGCAAACAGGGCTGTGAAATGTTCATTGGCGGCTGTGATGGCCAGAGCGTGGCGCACATCTGACCCCTGAGCAGCTTTCAACCGGGTCAAGGCGCGGGGTTCCCATTCGTTGATCAGGCCGTGGCGGGCGATCTGTGCGTTGAACAGGCTGTGAATGCGGCGGTGGGTCGCTTCCTGCCCGACAAACCCCTGGACGTCAGCCTGGAAGGCTTTCTGGCGCTCTGACGGCAGGCTTTTGAAGCCGTCGCGCACGGCATCGATGAAAAACTGCTCACCCACGGGAAAACTCATGGACAACGCATTGAACCAGGCAGTGAGGAAAGCGTCGCCACCACACCAGTGGCGGGCCACGGGATGTTCGAGATCGATGAGAAGGCGTCGTACTGTCAACTCGGACATGGGTGGGCTCCTGGATGCCGATGGGCGGTCAGTGGTACTTGTGCGTACCGAAGCCCATGATCGTGGCAAAAAGTGGCCCTGTCAAGCCGCTGCCCGGGAAGGGCCCGCGCGATGATCTAACATCAACCCATGAGCGCCCAAGACCTCTCTCCAGCCTGGCTTGCCGGCGACACGGAACAACGGACCCGGCTCCTTCAAGGCATGGGGCGTGCGCTTGCGGCCCGGGGTCTTGCCAACACCACCATCGCCGATGTGGTCCGGGAAGCGGGCATGTCCAAACGCAGCTTTTACGAGCATTTCCCCAACAAGGAAGCCTGCTTTCTGGCGTTGTACGCAGCTGCCCACGGGGCTGCCTTGCGCACGCTCAAGGAGGCGGTGCAGCCCGACCGGCCTTGGCTGGATCAGCTGGAGGTGGCTTTTGAAGCCTATTTCTCCCACCTGGCGTCAGGGCATCTTCTGCTCAAAGTCTTGTTTGTGGACATCCACCTGCTGGGGCCATCGGGTGCGGTGGTTCGGCGAGGCGCTCTCGATGCGCTGACCCAGTTCATGTGCGATACCGTGAACGGCCCTCGCAGGCAGACTTCTGCGGGGCCCTCGATCTCACCCGATCTGGCCCTGGCGGCTATCGGAGGCATCAATGAATGGATCATGCGCAGCATCGAGCGTGACGAAGCGGCATCGCTTCCCCAAATGGCTCCGGTCGCTTGTGCGCTGGTGCGCGCGCTGGTACCGCCTGCAGAGGGGTGATAAGGCAGGGGTGGCTCAGCGTTTTTTCACCAGCCCCACGACAAACAGCAGGACGATGGCGCCGATTACCGACGCGATGAAGCCCACCGGTTGGCCGGGACCATACAGGCCCAAGGCCGCGCCGCCGTAACCGGCCAGGAAAGCACCTGCGATGCCCAGCACGGTGGTCATGATCAAGCCCATGCCGTCGTCGCCTGGTTTGACGGCGCGGGCGATCAGGCCAGCGATGAACCCGATAAAAATGGTTGCAATAAGTGACATCATGTCGAGGGTCCTTTCAAGGGGCCGGCCTACCCAATGGATAGACCCAAATTACGGGCGTGTAGCCGATGCCGTGGCGCTTCAGGCACAACGGCGCTTGGGTGAAGTCGCCCTCGATGCTTTTCAAGCCTGATTCGCCAGCTCAATTTTCTCAGTGAGTTCGAGCCAGCGCAATTCCAGCGCTTCGATGGACTCGTTGACCTGCTTGAGCTCGCGTCCGGCCTCAGCCATTTCGCTGGGTGCAATTGGCGAAGCAAGGCGGGCTTCCAGAGACTGGCGTTGCTGCGTCTGTGTGGCTGTCTCTTTTTCGTTGCGCTCCAGCTCCTTTTTCAAGGGCCGCAACTCCTCTGTCAATTCCTGGCGCCGTTGGGCGTCTTGCTTGCGCTGCTCGGGTGTGCGGTTGGCGGCAGGTGCTTCTGCGGGCGCTTTGACCACCGGTGCCGGCGCGGGTGCCTTGGACAGGTCTCGCAGCTCCTGTTTCTGGGCCTCACGCGACTGTTTGGCGACCTCCAGCAAGTAGCGCTGGTAGTCGTCCAGATCACCATCAAAGGGCTCAATACCGCCGCGCGAAACCAGCCAGAACTCATCACAAACCGCGCGGAGCAAGGCGCGATCGTGGCTGACCAGCATGACGGTGCCTTCAAACTCGTTGAGCGCCATCGACAAGGCCTCCCGGGTGGCCAGGTCCAGGTGGTTGGTGGGCTCGTCCAGCAGCAGCAGGTTGGGGCGCTGCCACACAATCATGCACAACACCAGGCGTGCTTTCTCACCCCCACTCATGCTGCCCACCGTCTGTTTGACCTGGTCGCCGGTGAAGTTGAAGCTGCCGAGGAAACTGCGCAGATCCTGCTCACGGGTGGACTGGCCTTGCAGGCGGCTCTCAGCCGTGCATTCCTTGACCAGCCGGATCATGTGCTCCAGGGGGGTGTCCGCTGGACGCAGCACGTCCAGCTCTTGCTGGGCAAAATAGCCGATATTCAGGCCCTTGCCCTCGGTGACCTGGCCTGTCAGCGCATGCAGGGCTCGAGCAATCGTTTTCACCACCGTGGACTTGCCTTGTCCGTTGGCGCCCAGAATGCCGATGCGCTGCCCTGCCTGCACTGAGCGGCTGACGCCGCGCACGATGGTGGTGGGCTCACCGCCCGCTTCGCTGGGCGGGTAGCCGAAATTCACATCCTGCATGGCAAGCATCGGATTGGGCAGGTTTTGTGGCTCTGCGAATTCGAAGTTGAAGTCTGCCTCGGCCAGCACCGGGCCGATTTTTTCCATGCGTTCGAGCGCTTTAACGCGGCTCTGCGCCTGCTTGGCCTTGCTGGCCTTGGCCTTGAAGCGGTCAATGAATTTTTGCAGGTGGGCCATTTTTTCCTGCTGGCGCGAAAAGGCGGAAGCCTGCAACGACATCTGTTCGGCGCGCATGTCTTCGAACTTGCTGTAGTTGCCGCCATAGCGGGTCAACTGGGCACGCTCGATGTGCACCGTGACGTCGATGATCGCATCGAGAAACTCCCGGTCGTGGCTGATCACGAGCATGGTGCCTTGGTACCGTTGCAGCCAGGCTTCGAGCCAGACCAGCGCGTCCAGATCCAGGTGGTTGGTGGGCTCATCAAGCAGCAGCAATTCACTGGGGCACATGAGCGCGCGGGCCAGCTGCAGGCGCATGCGCCATCCGCCCGAGAAACTGTCCACTGGGCGTTCGAGCTCGTCCATGCGGAAACCCAGGCCCAGGATCAGGGCCTGCGCTCGGGCGGGGGCGTCATGAGCGCCGGCATCGTGCAAGGCCATGTAGGCATTGCCCATGCGCTCACCGTCATCACTGGCTTCCGCCGCTTCGACCTCAACTTGCGCCGCCAGCAATGTCGTGTCGCCCTCGATCACATATTGGGTGGCAGAAATATCCGTTTCCGGCATGTCCTGGGCCACCTGGGCCATGCGCCACTGCGCTGGAACGTGGAAATCGCCCTTGTCTTCGTGGAGTGAGCGGTCCAGCAGGCGAAAGAGGCTGGATTTGCCCGCGCCGTTGCGGCCCACAAGGCCAACCTTTTCGCCCGGGTTGATGGTGACGGATGCGTTGTCGAGCAGCACTTTGGTGCCGCGGCGTAAAACAATATTCTTGATGGTGATCATGGTGCAGGCGCAGAGCGGATGTTTTGCGCCGAAAGGGCGTCAGCGGTGAGCAGCAAGACTTGGTCTTCGCCAGCGCTGGTGGACAGCCAAAGGGCTTCCAGATGGGGAAATGCGGCTTCGAAGAAGTCGCGTTCGTTGCCGATTTCAAGAACCAGCACGCCCTCGGGGGACAGACGGCTGGGCGCATCGCGCAACAAGCGTCGCACGAAATCCATGCCATCGTCTCCACCGGCCAGTGCCAGCTCGGGCTCGGCCAGGTATTCGGCGGGCAAGGCGCTCATGCTGAGCGTATTCACGTAAGGCGGGTTGCAAAGGATCAGATCATACGGGCCCGGACAGTGGGCCAAGCTGTCCGACTCGATCAGGGTGATGCGGTCCTGGAAACCGTGCTCATCGACATTGATGCGGGCCACGGCCAAGGCATCCACCGACAGATCTGCCCCCAGGACCTGAACGTCGGGCCATGCCATCGCGGCAAGCACCGCCAGGCTGCCATTGCCAGTGCACAGATCGAGCACATGGCGGGTCCTTTCGCTCAGCCAGCTGTCAAAGCTGCCATCGGCGATCAGTTCGGCGATGAAGCTGCGCGGCACGATGGACCGCTCGTCTACATAAAACGGAACACCTTGCAGCCAGGCCTCGCGGGTGAGGTAAGCGGCCGGCTTTCGGGTCTCGATGCGCTGGGTGATCAGGGCTTCAACCGCCTGGGCCTGTTCACTGGACACCGCCTGCGAAGCAAGCGCCTCCAGGTCGCTGTCCAGCGGCAGGCCGAGCCGCCAAAGAACCAGCCAGGCTGCTTCGTCGTGGGCGTTGGTGGTGCCGTGGCCGTAGGCCAATGGCGCAGCCTCCAGGCGTTGGGTGGCCTGGGTCAGAATGTCTTGCAAGGTCATGTGGTCAGCCGTGGGCACCAGCCTGGGTGGCCAGGTTTTCCAGTGCGCGGCGGTAAATGTTTTTAAGCGGTTCGATGTCGGCCACAGCGACGTACTCGTCGATCTTGTGGATGGTGGCATTCGGGGGGCCGAGCTCGATCACCTGGGGGCAGATCTGGGCGATGAACCGGCCGTCGCTGGTGCCGCCGGTGGTGGACAGCTGCGTATCGATCCCCGATTCGCTGTGGATCGCTGCGCGCACGGCGTCGACCAAGGTACCGGGTGGGGTGAGAAAGGGCAGGCCACTGGTGTTCCATTCCAGGTGGTAGTCGGCGTCGGGCAACAGCCCCTGCGTTTTCAGGATGGCTGCCACACGCTGTTGCAGCGACTCGGGCGTGGATTCGGTGCAGAAGCGGAAGTTGAAGTCGATCACCACGGTGCCGGGAATCACATTGCTGGCCCCGGTGCCGCCGTGGATGTTGCTGATCTGCCAACTGGTGGGCGGGAAGAAGGTGTTGCCTTGATCCCAGACCTCGGCAGCCAGCGCAGCCAAAGCGGGCGATGCCATGTGGATGGGATTTTTGGCCAGGTGGGGGTAGGCGATGTGCCCTTGTACGCCTTTGACCGTGAGTTTGCCGCTCATGGAGCCGCGTCGGCCATTTTTGATCATGTCACCGGTGCGGTCCACCGAGGTGGGTTCACCGACGATGCACCAGTCGATCCGTTCCTGACGCCGGGTCAGTTCGCGGCAGACAATCACGGTACCGTCGGTGGCCGGGCCTTCTTCGTCGCTGGTGATCAGGAACGCGATGTCGATGGCCGGCTGCGGTTGGGCTGCGACGAACTCCTCGCAAGCCACGACCATGGCAGCCAACGACGCTTTCATGTCGCTGGCACCCCGGCCGTACAACTTCCCGTCACGGTGGCTGGGTACGAAGGGTGGACTGCCCCAGGCGTCGACGGGGCCGGTAGGTACCACATCGGTATGACCCGCAAAAACGAGCGTCGGTTGCTGCCCATTGCCCCGCCGGGCCCAAAGGTTGCGAACCCGGGCCTCGGGTGGACCACTTTCCATCACCTCACAGGCGAAACCAATGGCGGCCAGGCGCGCACCGATCAGTTCCTGGCAACCTTCGTCCAGGGGTGTAACGGAAGGTCGGGCGATGAGTTCTTCGGTGAGGCGCAGCGTGGCATTCATCAGAATTTGACGTCGAGGGAGAACTCGGTGAACGTGGCTTGGTCGCTTTGGTCCTCTTCCGAGGGTTCGGCATCGGCGTTGCTCTTGGAGGCCTGGAAATCGTTTTGCAGGCGCCAGAGCAGGTTGTTGGGCGAGTCGGCATGGGCCATGGCTTCGTTGCGCGAAACCAGGCCATCACGAACCAGTCGGGCCAAATCCTGCTCAAAACTTTGTGAGCCAACAGCTAGGGATTTCTCCATCGCCTCGCGCACGCCGGAAAAGTCTGCCTTTTGAATCAGGTCGGAAACCAGGGCGGTGTTGAGCATCACTTCCATGGCGGGGACGCGGGCACCCGTGTGGGTGCGGAGCAGCCGCTGGGAAACCACCGAGCGCAGCGCGGCTGCCAGATCGCCCAGCATGGTCGGGCGAACCTCGACCGGGTAGAAACTCAAAATGCGGTTGAGGGCCTGGTAACTGTTGTTGGCATGAAGCGTGGCCAGGCACAGGTGCCCCGACTGTGAATAGGCAATGGCGGCGGACATGGTGTCGCGATCGCGAATCTCGCCGATCATGATCACATCGGGCGCCTGGCGCAGGGCGTTTTTCAGACCCACTTGCAGGCTGGCCGTATCGGGGCCAATCTCCCGCTGGTTGATCACCGATTTCTTGTTGCGGTAGATGTACTCGATCGGATCTTCGATGGTCAGGATATGGCCGCTGGCGCACTCATTGCGCAGATCGATCATCGAGGCCAACGTGGTGCTCTTGCCTGCGCCTGTCGCGCCCACCATCAGAATCAGGCCGCGTTTTTCCATCACCAGATCAGCAAGGACGGGCGAGACGTTCAGGGAATCGAGCGCAGGAATGTCGGCAGGAACGAAACGGATCACCACCGCGTAGCTGCCCCGCTGGCGCAGGCCACTCACACGGAAGTTGCCCACACCTTCCAGGGGCACGGCCATGTTGAGCTCGCCGGTATCTTGAAGCTCTTCGATCCGCGTCGAGGGCACGATCTCCATCAGCAGATTGAGTGGTGCCTCGGGAGGCAACACCTGGCTGTTGATCGGGAGGGTCTGCCCATTGATTTTGATCATCGCCGGCGCATGCGCCGTCAGGTACACGTCTGACGCCTTCTTTTCGGCCATCAGGCGCAATATGCGCTCCATCGTTCCGTTGCTCATGCCATCCCTCTTCAAAATGGGCCGAATCACAGGCCAGTTGCCACGCAGCCGGCTGGGCTTTTGCCCAGCTCGGGCCAGAAATTTCAGTCGCGCAGAAGATCGTTCAGGCTCGTCTTGGAGCGGGTCTGGGCATCGACCTTTTTCATGATGATGGCCGCGTAAGTGCTGTATTTTCCGCCGGGCTTGGGCAGGCTGCCGCTGATCACCACCGAGCCGGCCGGCACGCGCCCGTAGCTCACCGTGTCGGCTTCACGATCATAGATGGGGGTGCTCTGCCCGATATAGACACCCATGGAAATGACCGAGTTTTCTTCAATCACCACGCCTTCGACTACTTCCGAGCGCGCACCGATGAAACAGTTGTCTTCAATGATGGTGGGGCCGGCCTGAAGTGGCTCCAGAACGCCACCGATGCCCACGCCGCCCGAAAGGTGCACATTTTTGCCGATCTGGGCGCAAGAACCCACCGTGGCCCAAGTGTCCACCATGGTGCCTTCGTCCACATAGGCGCCGATATTCACGTAGCTGGGCATGAGGATCGCTCCTTTGGCGATGAAGCTGCCCCGGCGTGCCACGGCAGGCGGGACCACGCGCACACCGGTGGCTTTCATTTCGGCCTCAGACAGGTTGGCGAACTTGGTCGGCACTTTGTCGAAGAAGGCCAGGTCGCCGCTCTTCATGACCACATTGTCTTTCAGACGGAAAGACAGCAACACGGCCTTCTTGATCCACTGGTGAACCGTCCACTGGCCCACGCTTTCACGGGTAGCCACGCGCAACTTGCCTGCATCGAGTTCGGCAATGACGTGTTCCACAGCGTCCATCACCTCTTTGGGCGCTGAAGCGGGGGACAATTCGGCGCGGTTGTCCCAGGCGGTGTCAATCAAGGTTTGCAATTGTTGGGTCATGGTGAAAGTCTTGCGTTGAATAGGGAGAACAGAAGCTGCGCCGGAATCGGGCCAGGCCCTAGGCAGACCGGCAGAATCGCGCGATGCGCTCAGCCGCTTCCAGGCACTCGGCCGTTTCGGCCACCAGCGCCATGCGAACACGACCGGCTCCGGGGTTGAAGCCATCGACCGTTCGTGCCAGGTAGCTTCCGGGGAGAACCGTCACATTGTATTGAGTCAGGAGTTCCTGGGCGAAGGCTTCGTCGGCGCTCAGGCTATTGCCTCGCTCGGCGAACCCCTGCGGCACGCCCGCCCAGAGGTAAAAGGCGGCGTCCGGCAGGGCCACATCCATGACATTGGCCAGGACGGGCGTTACCTGGGCGAATTTTTCCCGGTACATGCGCCGGTTTTCGATGACATGGTCTTCATCGCGCCAGGCGGCGGCACTGGCGACCTGCACGGCCGGGCTCATGGCGCCACCGTGGTAGGTGCGGTAAAGCAAAAACGGCTTGATCCAAGCCGCATCGCCTGCCACAAACCCGCTGCGCAAGCCCGGTACGTTGCTGCGCTTGGACAAGCTGGTGAAGGCCACCAGGTTCTTGAAATCTTTTCGGCCGAGGCTCCAGGCCGCTTCCAGTCCACTCAGAGGGGGCTCATCGCGGAAGTAGATTTCGCTGTAGCACTCGTCAGAAGCAATCACAAACCCATGGCGATCGCTCAATTCAAACAGTTTTCGCCATTCGTCCAGGGGCATCACAGCGCCGGTGGGGTTGCCCGGTGAACACACAAACAAAAGCTGGGTTCGAGCCCAGACGGCATCGGGCACGCTGTCCCAGTCGGGGGCGAAATTGCGCGTGGGGTCGCTGGCGACGTAGTGGGGCTGGGCACCGCCCAGCAGGGCAGCGCCCTCGTAGATTTGATAGAACGGATTCGGGCAAACCACCATGGCGTCCGCCAAGGTCGGATCGATCACGGTCTGGGCAAACGAAAACAACGCCTCGCGAGAGCCGTTCACCGGAAGGATTTGCGTAGCCGCATCGAGGGTGACGCCATAGCGCCGGTGCATCCAGCCCGCGCAAGCCTCGCGAAGGACTGGCAGACCGCCTGTGGCTGGGTAGGCGGCCAGCCCTGTGTCAAGCGCGGCCGAGAGGGCTTGCTTGAGGAAAGCTGGCGTCGGATGCTTTGGCTCACCGATGCCCAGGCTGATGGGCGGGTAGGCCGGGGAGGGCGTCACGCCGGCAAACAGCTGGCGCAAGCGCTCAAAAGGATAGGGTTGCAGGAGGGCGAGTTTCGGATTCATCGCCGCAATTATCGGCCCCCCAACATGCCCGATGTGAAGGGGGCCATGCCTGGGGGAGTTGCTCTACAACGCGCGGAGTCTTTTCACAGGGCCGAGGATCGCTTGCGAGCGCCGAATTTGGTCGCTGTGTACTGGTAAAACTGATCCAGAGAGATCATGGTGATCATGAGCAAGGTGATCACGATCACCAGGGACGGCAGCGTGAAGCGGCTGATGTAGCCCCAGCCCTGAGGAATGGCATCGCGGGATTCCGTGGTGCAAATGAAGTCGGCTGCGGCCATGCCGATGTAATGCATGGAGCACACCGCTGCACCCATGACAACGGCTGCGCCCGCGCGTTTGGCGAGGCTGTTGCTGTTGAACGCCAGCCAGAGTGCGGCAGTGGCCGCCACCACCGCGATGGCGACGGAGGCAGCGACGTAAACGTAATCCCACTGGATGTAGCCATTGATCTTCAGACCGTACATACCCAGGTAGTGCATGACCACCACGCCCAGGCCCAGCAGGAATCCCGCCAGCATGATGCGCGACAGCTGCTTGGGCGCCTTGGCGGCATAGGCGAAAGCCAGAGAGGCGCCCACGACGGCCGCGACCAAAGACACCACGGTCTCCACCAGTGAATAGCTGCTGCCCACATCCATCGTCAGGGCCTGCATGCCCACGAAGTGCATGGACCAGACACCCACACCGCCAAGTGCAAGGCCGGCTGAGACGATGTTGCCCCGGTTCAAGGATCCATCGGTCTGGTTGATCCGGCCTGCGGCAGTGAGGGCCACGAATGAGCCCACGATGGAAAATGCAATCGAAAGTAACACCATGCTGGTGTCGAAACTTGAAATGACCGCTGAGTTCATGGTGTGTATTCCTGCTAAAAGCTGCTTACTGCGAACGATTGCAGCGTCTTTTGACAGACCAGCAGTCAAGCGTTTGTAAGAAAACGTTTGATGCTGAAGGCTGACTGACTCGAACAGGAGTAGCGCCTGATAGTCGGTTCAAAAAAGGGTGCCAGCGGCAGGGGAAGTGGGGTGTGATTCGCACCATGCCGGTCCGACCGGTAAGCCATGGAGATCTGGGCTTGCGTCAAGAAGCGGCCGTGCCTTGAGCGGGTGGGCATCGGCACTGGTGCCCAAAGGGGAGTCCTTGATCGACCCAAGGTATCATCCATTCGCCGCCTGTGTAGGTCGGTTGTGTGCAATTTTGATAGTCAGCGGGAAGCGGCGTGCGCCTCAATTCGATCAAGTTATCCGGCTTCAAGTCTTTCGCTGAACCCACCAACTTCTTGTTGCCTGGGCAGCTGGTGGGCGTGGTCGGACCCAATGGTTGCGGCAAATCCAACATCATGGACGCGGTGCGCTGGGTGCTGGGCGAGTCAAAAGCCTCGGAATTGCGCGGCGAGTCCATGCAGGACGTCATCTTCAGCGGCACCAACCACCGAAAGCCGGCCAGCCGCGCCAGCGTGGAGCTGGTGTTTGACAACAGCGACCATCGCGCCGGGGGGCAATGGGGGCAGTTCACTGAAATTGCGGTGAAACGTGTTCTGACACGAGACGGCAACAGCAGCTATTACATCAACAACCAGCCGGTGCGCCGCCGCGATGTTCAGGACGTGTTTCTGGGCACGGGCTTGGGCCCCCGGGCCTACGCCATCATTGGGCAAGGCACGATCAGCCGCATCATCGAGAGCAAGCCCGAAGAACTGCGGCTGTTTCTGGAAGAGGCTGCCGGTGTCTCCAAATACAAGGAACGCCGCAGGGAAACAGCCAACCGGCTGTCCGACACCCGCGAAAACCTCACGCGGGTAGAAGACATCCTGCGAGAGCTCAACGCCAATCTTGAAAAGCTCGAGAAGCAGGCCGAGGTAGCCGCGCGCTACAACCACCTGCAATCGAGCGCCACACTCAAACAACACCAGCTGTGGTTTCTAAAGCGCTCAGAGGCGGACACCGATCAGACCCAGATCAAACAGAATGCAGCGCAGGCCCTGACCGATCTGGAAGCCCGCACCGCAGACTTGCGTCGGGTCGAGTCAGACTTGGAAACTATTCGACAGGCCCATTACGCCGCCGGTGACCAGGTGAACCAGGCCCAGGGCAAGCTCTACGAGGCCAGCGCCGAAGTGGGCAAGCTGGAGGCCGAGATCCGCTTTGTGGTGGAGGGGCGTACCCGTGTCGAGCAGCGCCTGGCGCAGCTCAAGGAGCAAATTGGCTCCTGGAGCACGCGCAGCCAGGATGCGGCCGTGGAGATCGAGCAGATCGCCGAGACCATGATGGAAGCCGAAGAAAAATCGGTGGTGCTTGCGGCCCAGGGGGAAGAGCAGGGTGAAGCCTTGCCAAACCTGGAAGATGCCTTGAGAAAGGCGCAGAGTGCCGCCAACGAACAACGCAACAGCGTGGGCCAGGTGCAGCAGCAGATCCAGGTGCTGGCTTCGGAACAGCGCAACATTGAAGAACAAAGCCGCCAGCTCCAGCAGCGCCATGAGCGTCTGAGCACCGATCGCAACGCACTGGCCACGCCCGATGAGGCCCGCGTCCAGAGCGCTCAGGCTGCGCTGGTGTCGGCGCAGGAAATGGCCGACGTGGCCGACGCGGTGTTGTCTGAATTGCAGGACAGCGTGCCCGAGCTGGATGAACAGCGGCGCGGCGCGCAACAAGCCGTGAACCAGGAGTCGGGCAAACGATCTGAATTGTCCGCCCGGATGGAGGCCTTGAAGGCCTTGCAAGAGAAGGTCAAGACCGACGGCAAGCTGGCCCCCTGGCTGGCCAAACATGGGCTGGACGGTTTGCAAGGCTTGTGGAGCCGCATCCACGTGGAACCGGGCTGGGAAAACGCCCTGGAAGCCGCTTTGCGCGAGCGCCTTGGCGCCCTGGAGGTTTCCCGGCTCGAGATGGTGCGCGCCTTTGGCAACGACGCGCCGCCTGCGAAACTCGCTTTCTACCATCCGCCGGGGGCCGGCCTGCCCGCGGTGGCCAGCACATCGGGCCTCAAACCGCTGGCCGACTGGCTCAAACTCAATGATGCGGGTCAGACCGCTTTGATGACCGACTGGCTGCAGGGTTGCCTCAGCGCGGCCAGCCTGGAGGAGGCCATGGCCCAGCGCGGGCAGCTACAAGCGGGCGAGGTCATTTATGTGCCCAGCGGCCATGCGGTCTCGGCGCACAGCGTGAGCTTTTACGCGCCAGACAGCGAGCAGGCGGGCATGCTGGCGCGGGCCCAGGAAATCGAGAACCTCGACAAGCAGTTCAAGGTCCAGGTGCTGTTGGCCGAGCAGGCGCGCACAGACTTGGTGCGCGCTGAAGCGGCCTACAGCGAAGCGTCCCAGCGATTGGTCAGCGCGCGCCGCGAAGGCGCTGAAACCCGCACCCGCGCCCACGAACTGCAGGTCGAAGCCCTGCGCCTGACCCAGCTGGCCGAACAGACCCGCGCGCGCAGCGAACAGATCGCGACCGACCTGGCCGAGGTGGATCAGCAGCTCGAAGTGCTGCAGGAGCGGCGCATCACGGCCGAAGCGAAGTTTGAAGAGCTGGACATGCAACTGGCCGAGAGCCAGGAGCGCCATGCCCAGTTCGATGACAAAGTGATCGAATCCGAGCGAGCCCTGACACAGGCCCGTGAGCAGCAGCGCTCGCTGGAGCGCACCGTGCAGGAAGCCACCTTTGCCCTGCGCAGCCTGCAGGCCCGCCAAGCCGAACTGCAGCGCTCCATCGAAACCGCCGCTTCGCAAGAAAAATCCCTGGTCGACGAAGAGCAGCGCGCCAGCGAAGAGCTTGCCCGGTTGAACGATGCGGCGGCCCAGGCAGGTTTGCAAAATGCCCTGGCCATGAAGCTGGAGCGAGAAAATAACCTGGGTGCACTGCGCAGCCAGTACGACGACCTGACAGCCAAGTTGCGCGCCAGCGACGAGCGCCGATTGCAGTTGGAGCGTGAGCTCGATCCCTTGCGCCAGCGCATCACCGATTTCCAGCTCAAGGAGCAGGCCGCGCGGTTGGGTGTGGAGCAATACAGCCAGCAGCTGGAAGAAGCCCAGGCCGATCTGGCGGTGGTGGCGCAAAGCATCACCGAAGGCAATGTGCGCCTGACGGGCTTGCAAGGCGAAATTGACCGGTACCACCGGGAGATCCAGTCGCTGGGCGCCGTGAACCTGGCCGCGCTGGACGAGCTCACCGCTTCGCGTGAGCGCAAGACTTTCCTCGATGCGCAAACCGCTGATCTGGTTGAGGCCATGACCACGCTCGAAGACGCGATCAAGAAAATCGACAATGAAACCCGTGAGCTGCTGGGCAGCACGTTCGAGACGGTCAACGGCCATTTCGGCCGCATGTTCCCGGAGCTGTTTGGCGGCGGCAACGCCCGGTTGGTGATGACCGGCGAAGAGATTCTGGATGCTGGCGTCCAGGTCATGGCGCAGCCCCCGGGCAAGAAAAACCAGACGATTCACCTGTTGTCAGGCGGGGAGAAAGCGCTCACCGCCATTGCGCTGGTTTTTGCCATATTCCAGCTGAATCCTGCGCCTTTCTGCTTGCTCGACGAAGTGGACGCCCCGCTTGACGACGCCAACACGGAGCGTTATGCCAAACTGGTGACCGCGATGAGCCAGCAAGGCACCCAGTTCCTTTTCATCAGCCACAACAAGATCGCCATGGAAATGGCCAAGCAGTTGATCGGGGTGACCATGCAAGAGCAGGGTGTGTCTCGAATCGTGGCGGTGGACATGGAGTCTGCAGCTGGCATGATGGAAACAGTTTGAAACCGCATTCCTTTCAAAACCCATGAGCACATTGCAACTCAGCCTGGCCATTTTCGGCGGACTCGTTCTGGCAGGCGTTATCGTCTACAACGCGTGGATCACCCGCCAAAGCGCGCCCCGCACGGCCAAAGAGCGGATGCCGTCGGATGCTGGCACCGACGCCACGGGGTTTGACCACACCCATCCGCGCAGCGAAGATCCGGGCTCTCAGGTAGCCGAACGCATTGAGCCCGTGCTGGGGGAGGCTTTTGGCGCGGACGACACGGCGCCAACACCTTTGTCCGAGAACGCACCGACATCGGTTCCAACCATCAGCAAGGCTGCGCCCAGGTCGCCTCAGCCATCGGAATCAACAAGCACTTCACCCCAGGTGCCAGGCCCACCGCGGGTCCCGAGCATGGTCCCCGTGACGCTCAACAATGTCATTGCTTCTCCCGAGAAGCGGCCAGGTCTGGATGCCCTGATCGATGTCATCACGCCGTTGAACCTGGACAACGTGGTGTCGGGCGATGCGGTGATGGCCGCCTTGCCCAGCACGCGCCGGGTGGGCAGCAAGCCTTTTGCCGTTGAGGGCTTGAGCGATATCACGGGAGAGTGGGAGTCGCCCAGGGCAGGCCAGCGCTACCACACGCTCCAGGCCGGGGTACAGCTGGCCAACCGCGCGGGCGCGCTCAACGACATCGAGTTTTCCGAGTTTGTGGGCAAGGCCCAGGCCTTTGCCGATGCCGTGGGTGCGGGCACCGATTTTCCAGACATGCGCGGCGAAGTCGCTCGAGGCAGGGAGCTCGATGCTTTCGCCAGCGGACACGATGCACAGCTGGGCTTCACCTTGCGCGCTCGCCGCTCGGCATGGAGCCCGGGTTATGTGGCCCAGCATGCGGCCCAGCTTGGATTTGTGCCGGGAGTATTGCCTGGGCGCATGGTTTTGCCTGGCAGCGTGGCCGGGCAGGCCCCCATCCTCAGTTTGAGCTTTGACGCGCAAGCCGCGATGGCCGAAGATCCGGAACAGAGCGCATTGCGCGAAATCAATTTGTCGCTGGAGGTCACCCATGTGCCCCGCAGCGAGCAGCCCTTTGTGCGCATGCGGCAGGTTGCACAAACCCTGGCCGAAACCATGGACGGGGCTATCACCGATGATGCGGGCCAGCCGCTGTCCACCGACACCATGGACCGGATCGGCTCTGATCTGGAGAGCCTGTACGACGCCCTCGACAGCCACGATCTCTCGGCTGGGTCGCCGCAGGCGCGACGTCTTTTTAGCTGATTCCCGCGAGATTGAGCCCACCCCTGTGCCGCGCTTGAAGCGCGTCACCCCCTCATGGGGGCTACGCTGGCGGCCCGGCGGAGCCGGTTCCGCGGCGTTCTTGAAAATGCCCCTCTCCCGTTGCTTTGATTGTCTCGATGAGCACCTCTGACCTTTTTTCTGAGCAGCCATCGCCGGCCGATCGCGCGGTTGAGCTGCGTGCGCAATTGCACCACCACGCCCACCGTTACTACACGCTGGACGATCCCGAGATTCCGGATGCGGAATACGACAAGCTGTTCCGTGAGTTGCAGGCGCTGGAGGCCGATCATCCTGAATTGCGCTCGTCTGACTCGCCCACGCAGCGCGTGGGAGGCCGGGTGCTGGAGGGCTTCACGCCGGTGCGCCATGTCGTGCCCATGCTGTCGATCAACACGGAGACCGATACCGAGCCCAGCGGCGCGGTGAATTTCGACAACCGCATTCGTCGCGCGCTGGAACGGGTAGACGGCGACGCGTCGGTGGAGTATGTGGCCGAACTCAAGTTTGACGGACTGGCGATGAGCCTGCGCTACGAAGCAGGCGTGCTCGTGCAGGCCGCCACGCGCGGCGACGGCGAGACCGGGGAGGATGTGACCGCCAATATTCGCACCGTGGGCCAGATCCCGTTGCGCCTGCCGGTAGGGACTCCGCCTGTGCTGGAGGTGCGCGGCGAGGTTTATATGCGGCGTGACGAATTTGAGGGACTGAACGAAAAACAGCGCGCCAAGATCGCGGCTGGCGCCAAAGGGGAAAAGACTTTTGTGAACCCGCGCAATGCGGCGGCGGGGGCGGTGCGGCAACTCGATTCCGGCATTGCAGCCCAGCGCCCCCTGAGCTTTTTCGCCTATGGGCTGGGCGACATCACACCTGTCGACCAAGGTGGCCCAGCCTTTGCGACCCACATGGAGATGCTCGCGCAACTCAAAGCCTGGGGCTTTCCCGTGGCGGAGCAGACCCGTGTGGTCAGCGGGGCGGATGAGCTGGTGGCTTTTCACCAGCAGATTGGCAATACCCGCGATCAGCTGCCCTACGACATCGACGGCGTGGTCTACAAAGTCAATTCGCTGGCTTTGCAACGACAGTTGGGCTTTGTTTCCCGGGAGCCGCGCTGGGCCGTGGCGCACAAATACCCGGCGCAAGAACAGCTCACTAGGGTTTTGGCGATTGATATTCAGGTGGGTCGCACTGGCAAGCTCACTCCCGTGGCGAAGCTCGCACCTGTGTTCGTCGGCAACGTGACCGTCACCAACGCCACGCTGCACAACGAAGACGAGGCGCGTCGAAAAGACGTGCGCGTGGGCGACACGGTGATCGTGCGGCGGGCGGGCGATGTGATTCCCGAAGTGGTGTCGGTCTTGCTGGACAAGCGGGTGGGTGAACCTGCACAGTTCACCATGCCACATGTGTGCCCGGTGTGTGGAAGCGCCGCCGTGCGCGAAGAGGATGAAGCCGATTACCGTTGCACCGGTGGTTTGTTTTGTGGTGCGCAGCGCAAGCAGGCCATTCTTCATTTCGCCCAGCGCCGCGCCGTGGAGGTCGAAGGGCTGGGCGACAAGCTGGTTGAGCAAATGGTTGACGCCGGTGTGGTCAAAACGCTGCCAGACCTCTACAAACTGGGCTTCACCGCCTTGGCGAGTCTGGAGCGGATGGCCGAAAAATCGGCGCAGAACATCGTCAATGCGCTGGAAAAGTCCAAGCAAACCACCCTGCCTCGTTTCCTTTTTGGTCTGGGTATCCGCCATGTCGGGGAAGCCACCGCCAAAGAGCTCGCACGCCATTTCGGCCAGCTTGACCGCATCATGGACGCGAGCGAAGAGCAGTTGGTGGAAGTCAACGATGTGGGCCCTATCGTGGCGCAAAGCCTGCGCACCTTCTTTGATCAACCCCACAACCGCGAAGTGGTCGAACAGTTGCGCGCTTGCGGCGTGCACTGGGAAGAGCTTGAGCCCGCCGCGCAGGGGCCTAAACCCCTGTCAGGCAAGACCTTCGTGCTGACGGGCTCGTTTCCCAAATTGAGCCGTGATCAGGCCAAAGAACTGCTCGAAGCCGCGGGTGCCAAGGTGGCCGGCTCGGTGAGCAAAAAAACAGACTATGTGGTGGCGGGCACCGACGCTGGCAGCAAGCTCACCAAGGCGCAGGATCTGGGTGTGACGGTGCTCGACGAAGCAGCGATGTTGGCCTTGCTGGAAGCGCCAGGACCTACTTGAACTTGTAATGGTCCCGATTGAGCACGGCCGCCACGGCTGTGACTTCTTCCGGGAACATGCCCATACTCATGTTGGTGTTGCACATCTCCACCATGCCGCGCATCAAGCCGGCGGTGTTGAACTTGCCCTGCGGTTTGAAGATGGCGCTGCCATCGCCGCCCACCTTGCTGGTGTGGCATTGCATGCATTTGTGCTCCGCGATCATTCTTTCACCCAGTGCGAGGTCGGCGCCTTTGAAGATATCCGCGCCCTGAGCCCGTGCTGGAGAAGCCACCCAGGCCGCACCGATGAGCAAAGTCATGGCAACCACGCTGATGGAACGGGCCAAAGGGTGGGTGCGCTGTGGCAAGGTATATGCGGGGCGACTGGCGTCGGTGGTGGGCAGTGTCATCGGAGTCTCCTGGGCTGGTGCGGCTGCGCTGTCGTTGGTATGGGGTATCAGGTTAGTTTTTTTCGCACCTCCTGACAAGCCCATGAAACCTCGTGAAGGCTCTCAAACCGGACTTGTTTCTCTGAAATCCTGTAAGAACGCCACGACTGACCCGACTCACTTCTGTGCCGCCCCTTTGGGTGGAAACAGTGCAGGAGGCGTGATGAACCCGGAAATTCGAAGAAGAACCGCCTGGATGTTGCTGGGCGCAAGCGCGTTCGTGGCCCCTATGGCCTGGGCTGCATTGCCGGCGGTCTATACGGGCTTCTTCAGCCAGACGGCGCTGGGCGGCTACGACCCTGTGGCGTTTTTCGAGATGAACAAGCCTGTCAAAGGCGATGCCCAGTTCACCCATGACTACAGCGGCGTGCACTGGCGGTTTGTCAACGCTGCACACAGGGAGCTTTTTGCTGCAAACCCACAAGCTTACGCGCCTCAATACGGCGGCTATTGCGCCTGGGCCGTGGCCGAAGGGTCGACCGCCTCGGGTGACCCGATGTTCTGGAAGATCATTGACGGCAAGCTTTACCTGAACTACGACGCCGAAGTGCAGAAGCGTTGGGAAAAAGACATCCCCGGGTTCATCGCCAAAGCCGACAAAAACTGGCCTTCGGTGTTGGGGCGGTGAGGGGGCCACCATGGACAATCCGTTTCCCCGCAAAGCCTTGACCACCATTTTGGTGCTGTTCATTGCCGTCGTGTTCATCCAGTCGCTGTTTTTCAAGTTCACCGATTCACCAGAAACCCAGCATATCTTTGGAACGCTGGACGCCTGGGGGTCGAGCCTGGGGTTTCCGGGGCTGTTTGCCCGCAACGGCATCTTCAGCCCCCATGTCGTGGGCTCGGTCGAAAGTCTGGCTTCGGTGGTTCTGTTGATCGCTTTGCTGCGCAAGCGGTCGTCCGGGGTTGCGCTTGGCGCTTTGCTGTCGCTGGGAGTGATCAGCGGGGCGATCTTCTTTCACTTGCTCACCCCATTGGGGATTGAGGTGCTCAACGCCGTTGGCTCTCGCGATGGCGGTCAGCTCTTTGCGATGGCCTGCGGCATCTGGGTATCGTCGGTGGTGCTGATCGCCTCCCACCGCCAAGCGCTGGCCCGCTTGATGGCGCGCAGCTGCGCCCGGGGCACAGCATGAACCCGGCCGCGCGAAACGCCGTTTCGGTCATGTTGCACACCCTGGGCCTCAAGCACCCTCGGCATGGCGCTGTGGCGGGGCGGGGCGATGTTCAGCGGGAACGCATCTGGGTGGGTGGACTCTTGAACGCCCACATCAGTTACCTGCGCGCGGGCGATCCACAGGGGCAGCGCGTGGTGCTGGTACACGGCACCCCGGGGAAAGCCGAAGGCTGGAGCGACTTCCTGTTAAATCCGCCCCCAGGCATCGAATTGATCGCGCTGGACCGGCCAGGATTTGCGCACAGTGGCCCGAAGCAAGCAGCGCCTGACCTGGAGCACCAGGCCGCGGCAGTGGCCGCCTTGCTCCCATCAGACGGTCGGCAAGCGGTGCTTCTGGGACATTCGCTGGGTGGCGCGGTGGTGGCACAGGTCGCGGTTCAATGTCCGGAACGCGTGGTTGGGCTGGTGTTGCTGGCGGCGGCGCTTGACCCTGCGCTTGAGCGAATCCACCCCCTGCAGCCTTTGGCCGCGCGCTGGCCCTTGCGCTCGCTGCTCCCCAAGGCCTTGCGCCACGCCAACCATGAGCTGCTGCAGTTTCGGGCGGAGCTCGAAACGCTGGCAACCCGCTTGCATCTCATCACAACGCCCACCCATGTGATTCACGGCACCCAGGACCACCTCGTGCCCTATGCCAATGTGGCCTACCTGCAGCGCATGCTGCGCTCGGTGGAGCGGCTGCAGATCGAAACCCTCGAAGGGGGTGATCATTTTTTACCCTGGAACGCTCAGGCCGTGGTGCGCCGGGCACTGGCCCAATGGCCCAGGGTCGGTGAGGCGGTGGCATGAATGCCGACGCTACCGCCATTGGCGCTTTCTGGACCGCCGCGCTTGCAGGTCTCGCACAGCCTTGGGTGATTGGCCTGGTCCTTGCGCTCACAACGCTGCTGCTGGAAGACGTGGCGATCGCGGCGGGTGTCGCCGTGGCCACCCAAGGGGCACTGAGTTGGGAATGGGCCTTTGTGGCCGTGGCCGGTGGCATCGCGTTGGGGGACCTGGGCCTGTATGGCCTGGGTATGGCAGCCCACAAAGTGGGCTGGCTGCGCCGCAAGTACATCGAGGGCCGGGAGCAGACGGCGGGGCAGACCCTCAGACGAGAACTGGCGGGCGCTGTCTTGCTCGCGCGGGTCATCCCCGGGCTTCGGCTGCTGACCTACACCGCCTGTGGTTTCCTTCGGGTCCCATTCGCGTCTTTCACCGCCTGGGTCGCGCTGGCCGTGGCGCTCTGGACGGCAGGACTGTTCTGGTTCAGCTCGGCCCTGGGTGCTGTGATCGCCGAGCGCTGGAATGTGCCCGTGGTTTTCGCCGTTGCGTTGCCCGTGGTGGTGCTGGCATTGCTGGTGCCCCTGGTTCGGTGGTTGCGCAAGCCCCGTTCTTCCCCCATCACCCCATGAACACCTCTTCCATGCTGTCTGATCTACCCATCGCTTCCAGCGGTACTGCCGCGTCGCCCCCCCCCCACCAGGGCATGCCCCCGCTGGATCAGGAGGGCGCTCCGCTCAGTTTTTTCGAGTTCTGGCCCATGTGGGCGTTTTACCCGCCAGTCGCCTTGTATGCCGGTTGGCTCATGCTGCGCTACCGCGGCATCACTTTGCCTACCGTGGCCAACCCCTCTTTTCCCGGTGGCGGGTTTGTGGGGGAGTCCAAAGCTGAGATCCTCGACCTGGTGGTTCGACATGCGCCCGAATGGGTGGCACCTTTTGTCACTGTTGATCGCCCAGCCCTGGAACGGGACGCAGGAGCGGAGCTTGCACTGAGCAACCTGACCGATCAGGCCTTGAAAAAGCTCTCGGATGCAGGTTTGGCGTTGCCTGTGGTGGCCAAGCCCGATCTCGGCTGCCGAGGCGCGGGCGTCAAGCTGATACGCACCGAGGCGGCCTTGAGCGCCTACCTGGCGAGTTACCCGGCCGGAGCCCGCTTGCTGTTGCAGCAGTTTGTACCGTTTGAGGGGGAAGCAGGGGTGTTTTATTGCCGCCGCCCCGGCGAGTCCAAAGGTCGCCTCATTTCCATCACGCTCAAGTATTTTCCCCATGTGCAGGGCGATGGCCAGCGCAGCTTGCGCCAGCTGATTCTGGACGACCCTCGGGCGGGCAAGCTGCCCCACCTCTACCTGCACCGCCACGCCGATCGCCTCGACTCGGTTCCGGCGCCAGGGGAATCCATCAAGCTGGCCTTTGCCGGCAGCCACAGCCGGGGCGCCATTTTCCGCAACGGCACCGACCTCATCACCCCCGCCATGGAAGCCCGCTTCGATGCCATCGCCCAGAGCCTGCCGGAATTCTATTTCGGCCGCTTTGACATCCGCTTTGAGAACTTTGAAGACGTGCGAAACGGGCACAGTTTCACCATGGTGGAAGCCAACGGCGCCGGCGCCGAAAGCACCCACATCTGGGATCGCAAGACAGGGCTCTTCAAAGCCTGGGGCGATCTCATGAAGCAATACAAGCTGCTGTTCCAGATTGGCCGCGCCAACAAGGACCGTGGGTTCAAACCCCTCAGCCTGTCCGAGTTCCGCCGTTGGCACCGGCGCGAAAAGGAACTCACCCCCTTGTACCCTGCCACCGACTGACCTTCTTCACGCCATGCTTCAAGCCACCGTCATCGACTCTCCCCAGGCATCGCTCGCCTCCATCAACTCCACCACACAGCTCTGGGCCTACAACCGCGCCTTGTTGCAGCAGGGGGTTGACATGATCGATCTGTTGCAGGCACAGGCTTGCCCCGAATTTCGCTACGCGCAGGCGGTCGGTCCCCACTTGCGCCACATCATTGAGCACTACCAGGCACTGCTCAACACATTGGCCGACCCGGACACCGACTGCGTGGACTACGACGCCCGCAACCGCGCACTGGATGTGCAAAGCGATCCCGCGGTGACGCGGCAACGGCTGCAAGCGCAGATGGCCGTGATGGAACAACATGCCCAAGACCCGCGCTTGAGCCTGTCCATGGCCCTGACCACCCGACTGCAAGCGGGTACCGTGGGTGAACTGGCCGTGAGCGTGGTGACCACTTTGGGGCGTGAGCTGCTGTTCGTTGGCTCGCACACCACCCACCACTACGCCTTGCTGGCCCACTATTGCCAGGCGGCAGGGGTATCACTCGGGGCGGATTTTGGCAAGGCACCAGCCACAGTGGCGTTCGAGCGGCGCGCAGCGGCCACCCAGGCGGCCTGAAAAGACGCGAACCCGATCCCGAAAGTGAGGTGCCTTGCCTCCTTTTTTTGCCCAAAAGGTCGAAATCAATCGATCCCGAATCGCTTGCGCCGTTTGGCCATTTCAGGCGACTGCAAGTCCATCAGCGTGAGGAAATCGATGGTCTTGAACTGGGTATCGATCGCAGGTGGCCCACAAATCCAGGCCCCCAGTGCCAGGTAGGCCGAAAGCAACTTGGGCATGGGCAACGCACCATTTGGGACTTCACGGGCTTGACAGGCCATGCCCGCCAAGGGGAGGGTGCGCAGGTGTTCGGGTGCCAGCTGTGGCTGCAGGGTGCGGTAACCCTGCAGCCCCACAGCAGGGTCTTGTGAGGTCAGCGAGCTGCAGCCCAGCAAATAGCGAGTGCCGGTGTGGTGGGCATATTGAACAATGCCTCTCCACAACATGCTCAGCACGGAAAAATTGCGGTGATCGGGATGGATGCAGGCGCGCCCCAGCTCCAGGAATTCCGCTCGGAGCGCCTCATACGGCGCCAGGTCAAACTCGCCCGAGCAGTAATAACCCTGATGGGCCTTGGCTTGCTCACCGGTCTGCATGCGGTAGGTGCCGACCACAGTACGGCTGGCCGCGTGCTCGACCAGCAGGTGTTCGCAAACTTCGTCAAACGGATCCTGATCCAGGCCTGTCTGGTACGAAGCGCTCAGCCCTTCCCTGAGCTCCAGGTTGAACACCACAAAGCGCAGGCGCTGAATGGCCTTCAGCTCTTCTGGCGAGCTGCACATCCTCAACCGGTAGGTCGAGGTCTGCGCTTCAAAACTCAAGGTGCGGCGTAGAGAGGTGAACAGGTCCATGGGGTGGGCAAAGTTCTTGCAATGCCTTTCGTCGTCCCCAGTGCTGGATTCTTACAAGCCGCTCCGCCCTTATCTTCCTTTTTTCGGATTCTGGTGGGCGAATTCGTTCATTCCACGTCTTCATCTCCTGCGCTCTCCGACTCTGCCCCCGGAGACTCGTCCCGGGCTGCGTCGGCATCGGACTGGAGGCGGTTGACGTCGTTGAGGAAGGTATCCAGTGGCTGTGGGCTCGCCCATCTCAGCGCCGGGTAGGAGAGCTGGTCCATGGTGTGGGTGGCCGTGAGCTCATGGTGTGTGATCCACCGCTGTGCCAGCGGCACGGTCATGGCCGCCACGGTGACCACGGCCAGCCCCCAGCGGGCGGCGGGCCAGTGGCCCGGATCGGCTGTGCGCAGGTGGGCGCGCACGATGAAGGCAAGACACAGGCCGACCAGATAAGGCTGCCACTGCGCGGGCCACACCCAGCCGGAAGAGAAACCCAGCGTGGACAACAGGTCTTCTAGCACGGCCACGCCCAGGTAGCCACTGCAGGCAATCAACAGGTGATTGAAGAAGCGGTCTGCGCCATTGACCAGGCGGCCATACAACGCATAGGCGGCGCTCCAAAGCCCGATGAAGCCTGCGATGCCGGCCAATACATACAGGTAAGGTGGCGACTCTGTTTGCAAGTCGGTGAGCCAGAGTTTCCAGGATGAATGGACCAAAACGGCGATCAGGGCCAACAAGGC
Source organism: Hydrogenophaga sp. PAMC20947 (assembly GCF_004795855.1). Taxonomy (NCBI): domain Bacteria; kingdom Pseudomonadati; phylum Pseudomonadota; class Betaproteobacteria; order Burkholderiales; family Comamonadaceae; genus Hydrogenophaga; species Hydrogenophaga sp. PAMC20947. The sequence continues at coordinate 1,342,721 of NZ_CP039252.1, read as the reverse complement.
CCACACCCAAACCAGGCGTTTCTCCATCGGCAATTCAGGGGCGAGGGGCCAGGCGGAGGACCGCACCCTGATCCAGCTCGAGCCGACCCGCAGGGTTTGATCGCGCTCGACGTAGATGTCGGAAACCTTTTTCCCGCGTTGCAGGGCAATGCCGTTCAGGGTTCCGAGGTCGCTGAGCGAGGCTGTTTGCGGGCCGTGAAAGACCAGCTCGGCATGGTGGGGGGCGGCATGCGGATCGTCCAGCACCAGATCGTTGTCCAGCGCCCGACCCAAGGTAAAACGATCGCCTTCTGTACGGATGCGCGCCAGCACACGGCCGTCGCGGTGCAGATGTTCAACAGCCCAGCTCATTGCATGCGCTCCAGAAAAAGGCGGCTCAGGGCCTGCGCGTTTTCAAACGACAGGCCCTTCATGCTCAGGCTGCTGCTCAGGCGTTCCGAGGTGCTGTCCACCTGGGTCGCGGTGAGCGTGTAATCAAACAAGCCGTTGAACTTGCGGTAGGCCTGCACACACACGGCAACGCGGTAGACGTGGTCCCTGGCTTGAACATAGTCATCGTGGCATTGGCCTTTGGCCCGGTTGCGGCCGCCCATGCCACCCTTGGCCCCCTGGATCTCGGCGCCGAGCGCAATGAACTGCGGTGTGGCCAGCTGATCGTTCCGCACCAGGCGGTGGTTGATCCGCAGTGAACCCGCGTAAACACCCGAACCTGCGAACACGTCTTCGCTCAAGCTGCAGTTCAGGGCGTCGCTGCGGTACAGCAGCTTTTCACCCGTTCGTCCCTGGGCCCAGCAACGTGTCAGGCTGCCGTCGAGCGTCGGAACGGTGCGGTCCCCCAGGCGCTGCGTCGACATGCCCGCAACCGCCGGTCCAGACTGACCCGTTTGGGTACCTGTCTGAAACTTGCTGAAAATGTGGGCCTGGTGGGCCAGCAATTGACGACCAATTTCGGGGCGCCAGTCGGTTGGGGATGGACTGTTGCCTGTGCCTTCGAGCAAGAGCTTGGCGTAGCGCGCAGGCACCAGAAAGCTCAGTTGTTCGCCGTCGCGGCGCGTGGCGACGTTCACGCCGATCACTTCGCCCGCCTGGTTGATGGCAGGCCCACCGCTCATGCCGGAATTCAGGGAGCCCGAGAACAGCATCTGCTCGTAAAGGCGTTTCTCGACCGAGCCGTTGTACAGCCCTTCGGAAATCAGAAACCCGAGCTCCAGCGGGTTGCCCAAAGCGTATACGGGCGCGCCCTGCGACATGGTGTCGGCGTTGAGCGGCAACACTTGCCAGGGCGTGGGTGTAACGCCTGGCGCCGGTTCGGTGCGCAGCACAGCGAGATCGTGGATGACATCCACCGCAACCAGCCGGGCGGAAACCAGGCGTTGGTTGGTGCCGCGCAACTCTATTCTGTATTTGTCCGGGTCAACGGCCAGATCCGCAATCACGTGGAAATTGGTCACCACCAGAGCGCCTGCCACACCCAGGTCGCGGGCCACAAACCCGGAGCCCAGGGTGGCCTGCTCGTTGGCGCTGGCCAGCAACACACGCACCTGGACGATCGCGTCGCGGGTGTTGGCGAACAACTCACGGGCGGAAGGCGAGGGCGAAAGGGCGATCGAGCCCAGGTTGCTGGACAAGTCGGCGGCGGGTCTTTCGGCTCCTGAGGGCGCAGTCTGGGCCAGAGCAGGGAGCGCCATGAGGGCCGAGCAAAACATCCAGGCACGGTAGCGGGCAATCAAAGTGGGGAGCATGTCTGAGGCAGCAGTTGGGGCCGCGACAGTTTAGGGCCTGGCTTCGCAGTGTGGCGCCTCGCGTCACAATGGCACCTCTCTAAAGGGTAGAAACCATGACCGTGCACACCATCCTCAAAATGGGCGATCCACGCCTGCTGCGCACCGCGCAGGCCGTGACCGCCTTTGACACACCCGAACTGCGCCAGCTCCTGGCAGACATGGAAGACACCATGGCCCACGCCAACGGAGCGGGCCTGGCCGCACCCCAAATCGGCGTGGATCTGCAACTGGTGATTTTTGGCTCGGGCCAGATCAACCCCCGTTACCCCGACGAACCCTCGATCCCGCGGACCGTGTTGCTCAATCCTGTGATCACCCCTCTGGGTGAAGCAGAAGAAGAGAGCTGGGAGGGCTGCTTGTCGGTCCCGGGCTTGCGCGCGGTCGTGCCCCGCTGGCAGCGCATTCGCTACCAGGGTTTTGATGTTGCAGGTCAGGCCATCGACCGTGAAGCCGACGGATTTCATGCGCGCGTGGTGCAACACGAGTGTGATCACCTGATCGGCATCCTTTACCCCATGCGGGTGCGCGATTTCTCCCGCTTTGGTTACACCGAGGTGTTGTTTCCCGGGCTGGATGCGCTCGAAGACGATTGAAGCCTTGGTTGTCGCAGGTATCGATTTTTCAGCCCGGTTTTTGCGCGGGCTGAAACAAATCGACATGTTGGTGAGCCTGTTTTGTTAAATTGGCGGGCGTGTTGCAGTGCGCAATAACCTTGATTTGAAAGTAGTGCCTTGATGAAACGCATGTTTGGCGTGGTTTTCAGCGCCGCCTTGCTCGGTGCATGTGCGGTGACGCCGCCGGTCGATCCGGCCAGCCCCGCCTTGTCTCGAGGGCTTGGGCAGTGGTTCATTCCGGCGACTGCCCACCAGGGCAATACGGCCAGCCTCACCCAATGGTGGGGGCAGTTCAACGATCCTGTGCTGGTGAAATGGATCGCTCAAGCCCAAGCGCAAAGCCCGACGCTGGCAACCGCCAGGGCACAGGTGTTTGCCGCGCGCGCCGCGTTACAGACCACCGAAGTGTTGGCAGGGCCTCAGGTGGCGGCCGTGGCCTCTGTTTCCCGCGGGCAGAGTTCCTACACCGCGGAAACCTTGGGCACCAGCCTGGGATTGGGCCTGCAAGCCTCTTGGGCCATTGATCTGTGGGGCGGTAACCGGGCAGGGGTGGCCCAGGCTGGGGCACAGCAAACCGCGGCCCTGGCGGGCTGGCACGACGCACGCGTCCTGGTGGCTTCTGAAATAGCACAGGCTTACTTTGCACAGCGTTTGTGCCAGGTTCAGCTGCGTGTGGTTGAGCGCGACCGCGATTCGCGAGCCGTCACCGCCCAGGCGGCGGGGCACACCGAGCGCGCGGGCCTGACCGCGCCCGCCGTGGCTGCCTTGGCCCAGGCCAGTGCGGCAGACAGCGTGGCCCGTGCGCGCCAACAAAGCGATCTGTGCGAACGTCAAATCAAGGCGCTGGTTGCGTTGACCGGTTTGCCCGAACCCGATGTGCGTGCTGCGCTGGCCACAGCGCCGGACAGCTACACCTCAACGGCCGTGGAGAACGCACTGGCTGTCAAGGCTGTGCCGATGGATACCCTGCGTCAACGGCCCGATGTGGCACGCGCCCAAGCCGGTTGGGTGGCGTCGGCCCAAGGGGTGGGCGTTGCCCGCGCCGACATGTTGCCCAGTCTGTCGTTTTCGGGCAGCTGGCTGCGCAACCGTTTTTCGTCAAGCGCCACAGACACATCCTTCAACACCTGGTCCATAGGGCCCCTCAGCATGACGGTGCCCGTGGTCGGACGAGGGGCGCTGCAGGCCCGTACCGATGCCGCAGAGGCGCAGTACAAAGCCAGCGGACAGGCCTATGCTGCCACCCTGCGCCAGGCGGTTGCCGAAGTCGAACAGGCCCTGGTTAGCCTGGACGGGCTGCGCTTGCGCGAGCAGTCCACGGCCACGGCCCTGGCCGGGTACACCCAGTCGTTCAAAGCCACCGAGGCCCGGTACAAGGTGGGCTTTGCGAACCTCAACGAGCTGGAAGAGGCGCGCCGCCTGCAGCTCAACGCCGAGAGCGGCACCGTTGCCCTGCAACAAGAACGCATCAACACCTGGATCAGCCTCTATGTCGCCCTGGGCGGCGGTTTTGATCCTGAAACCAACCTTTCTGCTACCAAAGAACCGTCATGAACGCACACACCATCAAAGTGAAAGGTCCTGGCTTGGGCAAAGGCTGGACATGGTTCGCCCTCAGCCTGACAGGCATGGCGCTGATCGCATGCCAGCCCAAAGCGCCAGACAGCGGGGCGAATGATCCCAAGACTGAAGCGGGCGCCGATGGCGATGCCGGATTGGCCAAGCCATCCATGACGATCACGGTCGAGAAACCCAGCACAGACAACATCGGGCTGCTGCTGGATGCCAACGGCAACGTCAGCGCCTGGCAAGAAGCCAGCGTGGGAGCTGAGGTGAGCGGATTGCGCCTGGCCACTGTCACCGCCAATGTCGGCGACAGGGTGAAGAAGGGACAGATTCTGGCCACCTTTGTCACGGCCACGGCCGAGGCTGAGAGCTTGCAAGGAAAGGCGGCTGAGATGCAAGCCGAGGCCAACCACGAAAACGCCAAGGCCGATGCCGACCGAGCGCGCTCGATCGAAGACACTGGCGCGCTCTCCCAATCGCAGATCGCTCAATACTTGACCGCAGAAAAGGTCAGTAAAGCCCAATGGGAGGCCGCCAAGGCCGCCTTCAGCGCCACCCAGATTCGCCTGGGCAATACTTCGGTGAAAGCACCAGATGACGGCGTGATCTCCGCGCGCAGCGCGACGGTCGGTGGTGTCGTGGGTGCTGGACAGGAGTTGTTTCGCATGGTGCGCCAGGGGCGCATGGAATGGCGCGGCGAAGTGACCCCCGGTGAATTGGGGCGCGTCAAGCTGGGCCAGGAGGTCAAAGTGACGTTGGCCACCGGCACCGAACTGCCCGGCAAGGTGCGCGCCATTTCACCCACGGCCGACCTGCAAACGCGCAACATCATTGTGTATGTCGACTTGCCCCGCCACGAAGAACTGACCGCTGGCACGTTTGCCAAAGGGCGTTTCGTCCTGGGTGAAAGCTCGGCGCTTACCGTTCCGGCAGCGGCCATCGTGGTGCGCGACGGTCACAGCTATGTCTTCGTGATCGGCGCCGACAACAAGGCTGCCCAGCGCAAAGTGCAAACGGGCCGCCGTGTAGGCGAACGCGTCGAGCTGCTGGATGGGCTGAAGCCCGACGAATCCGTGGCCGTCAAAGGCGCGGGTTTCCTCAACGAAGGCGACTTCGTGAAAGTCGTCAAGTGATGTACTCCATGCCACCAATGATCCGCCGCGAGCAAGGTGACTGCCAACCAAGAACAGCGTGGAACTGGCTTTGCCAGGCCGCTGGTGTTGCCCCCTTGAGGGCGAGGCGCCAACGGTGCATCGGGGGGGAGGTAGCCCAATGAACGTCTCTTCCTGGTCCATTAAAAACCCCATTCCTGCGGTCATGCTGTTCGTCATGCTGACGCTGGCGGGGCTGTATTCGTTCAACTCGATGAAGGTGCAAAACTTCCCCGACCTGGACGTGCCCAACATCACCGTGATCGCCAGCCTGCCGGGCGCTGCGCCCAACCAGCTGGAAAACGACGTGGCCCGTCCGATAGAAAACGGCATGGCCTCGCTGCAAGGGCTCAAACACATCTACACCAAGGTGCAAGACGGCGTGGTCACCATCACCGCCGAATTCCGCATTGAGAAAAACACCCAGGAAGCGCTGGACGATGTGCGCTCGGCCGTGGCCAAAGTGCGCGGTGACCTGCCCTCGGATATCCAGGAGCCCATCATCAACAAGGTGGAGCTGGCTGGCGGTGCTGTTCTGGCCTACACGGTGAGCTCCGACAAGATGGACGACGAGGCGATCTCGTGGTTTGTTGAAAACGACATCAGCAAGCTGCTGCTCTCGGTGCGTGGCGTGGGCGCGGTCAACCGCGTGGGCGGTGTGAACCGCGAAGTCCAGATTCTTCTGGATCCCCTGAAACTGCAATCGCTGGGCGCCACCGCGGCAGACATTTCGCGCCAGCTGGCGCGTGTGCAGATCGAAAGCGCGGGCGGGCGAGCGGACATTGGTGGCAGCCAGCAGCCTTTGCGAACCTTGTCTGCCCTGAAGTCGGCCGAAGAGCTGGCGCAGCTGGAACTGTCGTTGTCCGATGGCCGCCGCGTGCGGCTGGACCAGATTGCCGAGGTCAAAGACACCGTGGCCGAGCCCACCGCAGCAGCCTTCCTGAATGGCAAGCCTGTGGTGGGCTTTGAGGTGGCGCGCAGTCGCGGTGCCAGCGAGGTCGAGGTGGGACACGGCGTGCGCGAGAAGCTCAAAGCGTTGCAGGTCGAACGCCCCGATTTGCAAATCACAGAATCTTTCGATTTTGTGACGCCGGTGGAAGAAGAGTTCGCCGGCTCCATGGCGCTGCTGTACGAAGGCGCGCTCTTGGCTGTGTTGGTGGTGTGGCTGTTTCTGCGCGATTTCCGCGCCACCATTGTCTCGGCGGTGGCCCTGCCTTTGTCAGCAATCCCCGCCTTCATCGGCATGTATTACCTGGGCTTCTCCATCAACGTTGTGACGTTGCTGGCCATGTCGCTGGTGATCGGTATTCTGGTGGACGATGCCATTGTGGAGGTGGAGAATATCGTGCGCCACATGCGCATGGGCAAGTCGCCGTATCAGGCCTCCATGGAAGCGGCCGACGAAATCGGTATGGCCGTGATCGCCACCACCTTCACCTTGATTGCGGTGTTTCTGCCCACGGCATTCATGTCGGGCATTCCAGGCAAGTTCTTCAAGCAGTTTGGCTGGACCGCCTCTCTGGCGGTGTTCGCCTCGTTGATCGTGGCGCGGGCGTTGACCCCCATGATGGCGGCCTACATCATGCGGCCTTTTGTCATGGCCAAGGACCGCCCGAACTGGGCGCGCCGAAATGCGTTCACAGAAAAGCTGTGGTCGTGGAGCAGCAGCCAGCATGAGCCGGGATGGTTGAACACCTACGGCAAATGGGCGGCCTGGTGCATTCGCCACCGCTGGATCACCATGGGGGGAGCGGCCGCCTTCTTTGTCGGGTCGATCATGTTGATTCCCTTGCTTCCACAAGGTTTCATCCCCCCTGACGACAACTCCCAGACGCAGGTTTACATCGAGTTGCCGCCGGGAACCACGTTGAAGCAGACGATAACAACGGCTGAGCAGGCGCGCCTGTTGGTGTCGGCGGTCGACAACGTCAAGTCGGTCTACACCACGATTGGCTCAGGCTCGGCGGGCAGCGATCCGTTTGCACCCCAAGGTGCCTCCGAATCGCGCAAGGCAGCTTTGACCATTCAGCTGACCAAACGCGGTGAACGTCCACGCAAGCAGGTGATCGAAAACAAGTTGCGCGAAGCGATGTCCAACTTGCCGGGCGTGCGCAGCAAGGTGGGGTTGGGTGGTTCGGGTGAAAAGTACATTCTGACCCTCACCGGCAACGATTCCAACGCGCTGTCGGTGGCGGCCAGCGCCATCGAGCGCGACCTTCGCACCATCAATGGCGTGGGCAGCATCCAGTCGAGTGCCGCTCTGGTGCGCACCGAGATCAGCGTCACGCCAGATCTCGCCAAGGCGGCCGACATGGGCGTGACCAGTGCGGCCATCGCCGATACGCTGCGCATCGCCACCGTGGGTGACTACGACAGCGCTTTGCCCAAGATGAACCTGCCGCAGCGCCAGATCCCCATCGTGGTCAAGCTGTCGCCGCAAGCGCTGACCGATCTGGATGTGCTGTCCCGCCTGGCGGTACCAGGGGCCAAGGGGCCGGTGATGCTGGGTCAGGTCGCCTCGCTGTCTTTTGGTGGCGGTCCTGCGGTGATCGACCGCTACGACCGCTCGCGCAACATCAACTTCGAGGTGGAGTTGGCCGGTATCGCCTTGGGCGACATGAAAACTGCGGTGGAAAAACTCCCCAGCATGAAGAGCTTGCCCGCGGGAGTCAGGGTTCTGGAAATCGGCGACGCAGAAGTGCAGGGCGAGCTGTTCGCCAGTTTTGGCCTGGCCATGCTGACCGGCGTGCTGTGCATCTACATCGTCTTGGTGTTGCTGTTCAAAACCTTTTTGCACCCGTTCACGATTTTGGCGGCGCTGCCGCTGTCGCTGGGCGGTGCGTTCGTGGCCCTGTTGGTTGCGGACAAAAGCTTCTCCATGCCTTCATTGATCGGTTTGATCATGTTGATGGGCGTGGCCACGAAGAACTCGATCTTGTTGGTGGAGTACGCCATTGAGGCCCGGCGCGAGCATGGCATGGACCGCACCCACGCCATACTGGACGCTTGCCACAAGCGTGCACGCCCCATCGTGATGACCACCATCGCCATGGGCGCCGGTATGTTGCCCATTGCAATTGGCTGGGGAGAGGCCGACAGCAGCTTCCGCTCGCCTATGGCTGTGGCCGTGATCGGTGGCTTGATCACCTCTACCTTGTTAAGCCTGTTGGTGATTCCAGCGGTGTTCACCATCGTGGACGACGTGTCGCTCTTCTTTGGCCGTTTGTTTGGGATGGCACCTGCGAAATCCAAACACGCCGATGAGCCCTCCTTGCCTCAGCTGAGCACGCAGCAAGGCGGTTGACACAACGCAGCACCCATTGACCGGACGCCCATGATGCCTGGGCGTTCCCGGTGAATGGTGCGACGCGTCAACCTTTGAGCGTTTTCAGCAGCTCGGTCCCGAATTCAAGTTGCCGCTTGTTGACTTGCAGCTGCGGGCCGCTGATGAGGAGGGTGTCTTCCACGCGCTCGCCCAAGGTGGTGATTTTGGCCAATTCAACGCTCAATTCGTATTGCGCCAATACGCGCGAGACGCAATAGAGCAAGCCGTTCCGGTCGCTGGCCGAGATTGAAAGCAGCCAGCGCTGACCCTTATCGTCGGGCTGCAGATCAACGCGCGGCGTCACCGGGAAGCTTTTGACCCGGCGCGATACACGGCCCATGGTGGGTGGCGGCAGGGGGCCGCGGGCATCAATGGTCTGGGCGAGGCGGTTTTCCACCATGCCGGTGAGTTCCCGATAATGGTCCGCGAGGTTGGGCGCCACGATCTGGAAGGTGTCGAGCGCGTGGCCGTCGCGCGTGGTGTGCACCCGCGCGTCCAGAATGCTGAAGTCCGATTCGTCGAAGTAGCCACAAATGCGGGCAAACAGATCGGTCTGATCGGGGGCATAAACCACCACCTGCAAACCCTCGCCGGCGGGAGACATGCGCGCTTTGACGATGCAGCGGTCCAGCTCCACGCGGGTCGCCTCGCCGGCCTCGCTTGCGGAAGGCTCAGCAGCAGTCTTGGCCCTTGCCAGGCCTTTTTGCGCGAGCTCACGGCTCAGAGCCCGGGTGTGCCAGGCGATTTCATCGGCCTGGTGGCGCATGAAATAGCTCACATCCAGGCGGTCCCACAGTGCCTTGTGGGCTTCGTGGGGCATGGCATGCAGGGCCATGATGGCCATGGCCTCGCGCTTGCGCGATTCGATCAAAGCCAGCGGATCGGGGGCACGGCCGCCCAGCGCACGCAAGGTGTAGCGATACAGGTCCTCGAGCAGCTTGCCTTTCCAGGCGTTCCACACCTTGGGGCTGGTGCCCCGGATGTCTGCCACGGTCAACAGGTAAAGCGCAGTGAGGTAGCGCTCATTGCCCACGCGCTTGGCAAACGCATTGATCACATCGGGATCGCTGAGGTCTTCCTTTTGGGCCATGCGGCTCATGGTCAGGTGTTCCGACACCAGGAATTCGATCAACCGCGTGTCTTCCTTGGCTATGCCGTGCTGGCGGCAAAATACCCGGACATCGTGCGCGCCCAGCTCCGAATGATCCCCACCACGACCTTTGGCGATGTCGTGAAAAAGGGCGGCGATGTAAAGAATCCAGGGCTTGTCCCAGCCTGCAGCGAGTTGGGAGCAAAACGGATATTCGTGGGAGTAATCGGCAATGAAGAAGCGGCGCATATTGCGCACCACCATCAGGATGTGTTGATCCACGGTGTAAACGTGGAACAGGTCGTGCTGCATCTGCCCCACGATATTGCGGAACACCCAAAGGTACCGCCCGAGCACCGAAGTCTGGTTCATCAGCCGCAGGGCATGGGTGATGCCCTCGGGTTCCTGCAGTATGCGCAGGAACATCGTCCGGTTGGCTGGGTCGGCCCGGAAGGCCGCATTCATCACCGGCCGGGCATTGAACAAGGCCCGCAGGGTGCGGGCCGAGAGGCCCTTGATCCCCAGCGTGGTCTGGTAGATCAGAAAGGTCTCCAGAATGGCGTGGGGCTGTTGTATGTACAGGTCGTCATGGGCGACCTCCAGCATGCCGGCTTTGTCGAAGAAGCGCTCATTGAGCGGGCGCCGGCGGTCTACGCCGATGTCATCGTTGGCCAGCCACTCTTCGATGTTGAGCAGCAGAATCTGGTTGAGCTGGGTCACCGCCTTGGCCGCCCAGTAATAGCGCTTCATCAGCACCTCACTGGCCCGCCGCACGCCTTTGGCGGTGGACGGCGTGGGGGCGTGATTGGGGCCATCGCCCGTGGGCACCACCATGGGGGGCGTGTGGGCCTTGAATCCAAATGACTCGGCCACGGCTGTTTGCAAGTCGAATACCAAACGGTCTTCACGCCGTCCGGCGAGCAAATGCAAGCGAGCACGGATCTGGCTCAACAAGGCCTCGTTGGCCTTGATCTGCCGCGCCTCCAGGGGCGTGGCCAAGCCCTTGCGGGCAAGATCATCCCAGCTGTTGCCCAAGCCGGCGGCCTTGGCGACCCACAAGATGATCTGCAGGTCGCGCAGCCCCCCCGGCGACTCCTTGCAGTTGGGTTCCAGGGAATAGGGCGTGTTCTCAAACTTGATGTGCCGCTGCCGCATTTCAAGCATCTTGGCCACAAAAAATGCCTTGGGGTCCATCGCCTCAGCCAGTGCGTGCTCCAGCTGGTTGAACAAAGGTTTGTTGCCGCGAATCAGGCGCGCTTCAAGTAGCGAAGTCTGCACAGTCACATCTTTGGACGCCTCGGCGAGACACTCGGCCGTGGTGCGCACGCTGGAGCCGATCTCCAGGCCGACGTCCCAACACCAGCCAATGAACGTCTCCAGGCGGGCCTTGAGCGGCTCGTCCTGTTCGGGTTTCATGCCATCGGGCATCAACACCAGCACGTCCACGTCCGAGAAGGGAAACAGTTCACCCCGGCCGTAGCCGCCCACCGCCAGCAATGCGTAAGTAGCCTTGAAGCCAGCGCGCTGCCACAACTCCCGCAAAGCCTGATCGGTCAGGCGTGCCAGTTGCGCAAGCGCTGTGCGCACGCCTCGGGTTGAGGTCGCCTCAACGCTGAGGCGGTCCATCAGACGCTTTTTCTCCGCACGGTAATGCTGGCGCAGCGCGCCAACCCCTTCGGCGATGGCGGGCAGTTCGGCGCGGCTCAAGGCGTCAAACCCCGGCCTGGGTGGTCTGGGCCGACACGAACGCGGGCGTCGACGGACTGCCTGCCGACAAGGTCAGCACTTCGTAACCTGTGGGTGTGACCAGCACGGTGTGCTCCCACTGTGCAGAGAGAGACCGGTCTTTGGTGACGATGGTCCAGCCGTCGCCCATTTCTTTGATGTCGCGCTTGCCGGCGTTGATCATGGGCTCGATGGTGAAGGTCATGCCCTCTTTGAGCACCTCCAGGGTGCCGGGGCGGCCGTAATGCAGGACTTGCGGTTCTTCATGGAAACGCTGGCCGATGCCGTGGCCGCAAAACTCGCGCACCACCGTGAACCCGTTTCCTTCTGCGTAGGTCTGGATGGCGTGGCCGATATCGCCCAGGCGCACACCAGGCTTGACCATGGCGATCCCTTTCCACATGCACTCAAAAGTGACTTGCGAGAGGCGCCGGGCCTGCACGCTGCAAGCGGCTTCGCCGCCGATCAGGTACATGCGGCTGTTGTCGCCGAACCAGCCGTCTTTGGTGATCACGGTCACGTCGACGTTGAGGATGTCGCCCTTTTTGAGCGGTTTCTCGTTGGGAATGCCGTGACAGATCACCTGATTCACAGAAGTGCAGAGATGGCCGGGGTAGGGCGGGTAGCCAGCGGGCTGGTAGCCAATGGTGGCCGAACGCGTCCCCTGCTGCTTCATGTACTCGGCAGACAGGCGGTCGATCTCCAGCGTGGTCACGCCAGGCTGGATGTGGGGTGTGAGGTAGTCCAGGACTTCGGATGCGAGGCGGCAAGCCTCGCGCATGCCTGCGATACCGGCTTCGTCTTTGTAGGTGATGCTCATAGACCCCGATTATCTCGCGAGTGGCCCCGGCCGGTTGCGCAGCAGAGCAATGGCCTCTGGATACGCGGTTGCCGGGCAGCAGAAGACCGCCATCTGTAGCCGTTTCGGATACCCGCCCGGAGCCATGGGCCAGGGACATGGTGGACGTCAATCTGAATGTGGAAAGTAGCGCATTGCCCGAAAACCACAGCCCGCGAGGCGCAGGCCCAGTTCGGGCACACGGGCGCAACGCAAAGCCCCCCGGACAAAGTTTGATTGCCGGTATGGCCCTCTCAACCGAGGGAAGCCCTGCTTGCACAGGACGAATGGGGGGATCTTGGGGCAAGCTTCACGGAAAGCGTATTTTTCTGTAAGAAGACTCGAAACGCCCCTCAGATCTCGCAATCGGGCGGGGACCCCCTCCTATACTGGTTCAGCTTTACTCCCTTCTACAGAAAGAAAGACCGCTGAAATGATCAAGATACGTGCAGTTTGCGTGGCTATGGCGTTGTTGTCTGGCTCGGCAATGGCCCAAAGTTCGGGTGCGCTGCCAGGCAACCTGGGTGTGTATGGCGTGGTGGGCACGGGGGGCCTGGGCTTGGGCTTGAATGTGCCCTTGTCAAGTGTTGTGGGTGTGCGGGGAGAGCTCGCGCAGGGGACGGTGTCTGACACCTACACCAACGAAGACATCACCTACAAAGGGGATCTGAAGCTCCGCGGCAGCGGCTTGTTTGCCGATATTCGCCCCTTTCAAGGCACATTCCGTGTGGTCCTGGGTGCCACGGTCGGCGGCTCAAGTGCAACGTTGGAAGCCGAGCAGCAAAGTGGCACGTTCACCATCGATGGGCAATCCTTTTCAGCCGACGGCAGCCAGCTGCGTGCGGCGATCAAATACCCATCAACCATGCCTTATGTGGGCATCGGGTGGGGCCATGGCCAACTCGGCAAGCCCGGCTGGACCTTCGCCTTCGACGTCGGTGTGGCCATTGGCGAACCCAAGATCAGCCTGACCGGCAACGAAGGTTTGCTGAGCCAGCCCGGTGCCGCGGCACGCATTGCAGCCGAAGAGCGCAAGGCCCAAGACGATGTTTCCAGCGCCAAGGTGCTGCCTGTTCTCAAGTTCAGCGTTGGCTACAGCTTCTGAAACAGGTCCCATTGGCCAGATGCATTTGCTTGGAATCTGGCCAATGAGGGTTCTTGTGGGCTAATTGGCCAGCGCCTGCACGGGTAAAATCGGGGGTTTCCACCCATCCTCCGGGCACTGCCTGCGCCCGGTCGTTCTAGGCCACCCACCGTGACCCTGCATCTGCGTTTCTTCGAGGGCGGCAATGCCCTCAGCGACTTCAAAGTCCAGCAATTCATGCCGCGCCTGGCCGCGATCTCTGACAAGATCAACGGCCTGTCTGCCCGCTTTGTCCATCTGGCTGCCTTTGACGCCGAGCCCGATGCGCGCACCCTGGAGCGTTTGGCCCAGCTGATGGCCTACGGCGAGCCCTGCACCGAAGTCCACCTGAGTGCCGAAAAATCAGGGGCCGCAGGCGTGCTGGTGATGCCCCGCCTGGGCACCGTCTCACCCTGGGCCTCCAAAGCGACCGACATCGCCCACAACTGCGGCCTGGCCTTGCACCGGGTGGAACGGCTGGTGGAATACCGGGTCACACTGAAAACCGGCCTTTTGAGCAAACCCACTCTGAACGCAGAGCAACTGCGCGCCGTGGCCGATCTGCTGCACGACCGCATGACCGAGGCGGTGACGACCGAGCGCAGCCAGGCCGAAGCGCTGTTCACCGAGCTGCATGCGGCACCCATGGAGCATGTGGATGTGCTGGGCGGCGGCAAAGCTGCGCTGGAAGCGGCCAACAAGGCCTGGGGTCTTGCTTTGGCTGAAGACGAAATCGAGTATCTGGTGAACGCTTTCACCGAGCTCAAGCGCAACCCCACCGACGTGGAGTTGATGATGTTCGCGCAGGCCAACAGCGAACACTGCCGCCACAAGATCTTCAACGCCCAGTTCACCATTGACGGGGCGTTGCAGGAAAAGAGCCTGTTTGGCATGATCCGCCACACGCACCAGACGGCGCCACAACACACCATCGTGGCGTATTCCGACAACGCCTCCATCATGGAAGGCAGTGAGATCGAACGCTTCGTTGCGCGAGGGGGCATGGGCTCTACGTCAGCCTCGCCGGCCTACACATCCGAGACAGCCACCCATCACATCCTGATGAAGGTGGAAACCCACAACCACCCCACCGCGATTTCTCCATTTCCTGGCGCAGCCACAGGCGCAGGTGGTGAAATCCGCGACGAAGGCGCCACCGGACGCGGCTCCAAGCCGAAGGCTGGCCTGACCGGGTTCACTGTGTCCAAACTCTGGGGCGGCATGAGTGATCAGCCCGATGGCAAACCCGAGCACATCGCCAGCCCGCTGCAAATCATGACCGAGGGCCCGCTGGGTGGCGCGGCATTCAACAACGAATTCGGCCGACCCAACCTGCTGGGCTATTTCCGCGAATACGAACAGGCCGTGACCGGCGTGATGCGCGGTTATCACAAACCCATCATGATCGCGGGCGGCCTGGGCGTGATCGATGCCGGACAAACCAAGAAAATCGATTTTCCGGCTGGATCCCTGCTGATCCAGCTGGGTGGCCCGGGCATGAAAATCGGCATGGGCGGCAGCGCTGCCAGCTCCATGGCCAGCGGCACCAACGCCGCTTCGCTCGACTTTGATTCCGTGCAGCGCGGCAACCCTGAAATCGAACGCCGCGCGCAAGAGGTCATCAACCATTGCTGGGCGCAAGGTGAGAACAACCCCGTTCTGTTCATCCACGACGTGGGTGCAGGTGGCCTGTCCAACGCCTTCCCCGAGCTGACCAACGATGCCGGGCGCGGTGCACGCTTTGACCTCAACGCCGTGCAGCTCGAAGAGAGCGGGCTCGCGCCCAAAGAAATCTGGTGCAACGAAAGCCAGGAACGTTATGTACTGGCCATCGCGCCCGAATCGCTGGAGCAATTCAAGGCTTTTTGCGAGCGCGAGCGATGTCCGTTTGCGGTGGTCGGCGTGGCCACCGAGGAGCGCCATCTGACGGTGTTTGACGAGGGCAAAGAGTCTCCGGTGGATATGCCGATGGACGTGCTCCTGGGCAAACCACCCAAAATGCACCGCGATGTGAAGACCGTGGTGCGCCGGGCGGTGCCCATGGAGCTCACCGGCGTGGATTTGCAAAAGGCCGTGATCGATGTCCTGAGCCACCCCACCGTTGCGTCCAAGCGCTTCCTGATCACCATCGGCGACCGCACCGTGGGGGGCCTGAGCCACCGCGACCAGATGGTGGGCCCTTGGCAGGTGCCCGTGGCCGACTGCGCTGTGACGCTGGCCGATTTTTCCGGGTTCGCTGGCGAAGCCATGAGCATGGGCGAGCGCACGCCGCTGGCCGCGCTGGACGCGCCGGCCTCGGGCCGCATGGCGGTGGCCGAGGCCATCACCAACCTGCTCGCCGCTCCGTTTGAACTCTCCCGTGTGAAGCTCAGCGCCAACTGGATGGCGGCTTGCGGTGAGCCGGGCGAAGATGCTGCGCTGTACGAAACGGTCAAGGCCGTGGGCATGGAGCTGTGTCCGGCGCTGGGCATTTCCATTCCCGTGGGCAAAGACAGCTTGTCGATGCGCACGCAGTGGGCGGGGGTGACAGAGCAAAAGAAAGTGACTTCACCGGTCAGCCTGATCGTGACCGCATTTGCCACTTTGGCCGATGTGCGTAACACGCTCACCCCTCAACTCAATACCGAGATCGACGACACCACCCTGATCCTGATCGATCTGGGCAAAGGCCAGCACCGCATGGCCGGCAGCATTCTCGGCCAGACGCTGAACCAGCCCGGCTGCCCGGTGAAAGATGGCGTGCCCGATCTGGACGATCCGCAAGACATCATCAACCTTGTCAACGCCATCAACGCGCTGCGTGCCCAGGGTCAAATCCTGGCCTACCACGACCGCAGCGACGGCGGCCTGCTGGCCACCGCAGCCGAAATGGCATTTGCCGGCCACATTGGCGTGTCGCTCAACATCGACATGCTGCTCATCGAAGGTGACGGCATCTCGGACAGCCGCATGGATTCGGGCGACGCGAAAAACTGGGCCACCCAGGTCAGCGCGCGCCGCGAAGAGCTCACGCTCAAGGCGTTGTTCAGCGAAGAGCTCGGCGCGGTGATCCAGGTCAAAACCACGGAGCGCGATGCCGTGATGCAAACCCTGCGCAAGCACAGCTTGTCCAAGCACAGCCATTTCATAGGCAAAACGCGCCCGCTCAGTTCCCCCATTGAGGTGGGCAAGGGCAAGCTGCAGGTCTGGCGCGACACCAAGTCCGTGTTCAGTGCCGACCTGTTTGACCTGCACCAGGTGTGGGACAGCGTGAGCTGGAAGATCAACCAGCAGCGCGACAACCCGGCCTGCGCCGACGCCGAACACGCCGCCGCAGGCTTGGCAGAAGACCCGGGCATGCATGTATCGCTGAGCTTCGACCCGGCCGACAACGTGGCCGCGCCGTTCTTGAACCTGTCGCGCCCGAAGGTGGCGATCCTGCGGGAGCAGGGCGTGAACTCTCATGTGGAAATGGCCTACGCCTTCACGCAAGCCGGTTTCGAAGCCTTTGATGTGCACATGACGGATCTGCAAATGGGCCGGGCCCACCTGCGCAATTTCCAGGGCGTGGTCGCTTGTGGCGGCTTCAGCTACGGCGATACCCTGGGTGCCGGCATTGGCTGGGCACGCAGCATCACCTTCAACGATGTGCTGGCCGACCAGTTCCGGGAATTCTTCGCCCGTCAAAATACCTTTGGCCTGGGCGTGTGCAACGGCTGCCAGATGTTCGCCGAGTTGGCCGACATCATTCCCGGTGCCGAAGCCTGGCCCCGGTTCACCACCAACCAGAGCGAGCGTTTTGAAGCGCGCCTGTCCATGGTCGAGGTGCTGGAATCGCCCAGCCTGTTCCTGCAAGGCATGGCCGGCAGCCGCTTGCCCATTGCGGTAGCGCACGGCGAAGGCTACGCCAACTTCAAGCACCGCGGTGATGCGTCAAAAGCGCTGGCCGCCATGCGCTATGTCGACAACGCGGGCGCCGCCACCGAGCAATACCCGTTCAACCCCAACGGCAGCCCGGGCGGCCTGACCGCCGTGACCACGGCCGACGGCCGCTTCACCGCCATGATGCCGCACCCCGAGCGCGTGTTCCGCAACATCCAGATGAGCTGGACGAACGGCGATCCAGCCGCGCAGAGCCCGTGGATGCGCATCTGGCGCAATGCGCGACGGGCTTTGGGATGACACCCCCGCGCCGTGCTTTGCACGTCACCCCATCAAGGGGGGCAACACCAGCGGCATGGCAAGGCCAGTTCCGTGGTGTTCCTGGGTTAAGGCATTGCTGACTTCGTTCCGATGTCGAAAACCTACCCGTTGAACCCGGAAACCATCGAGGCCTATGCTGCCGATGGTGCGGTGGTCTTGCGTGGGGTGCTCAGCGCGGCAGACTTGCGGCAGTTGGAAGCCGGCGTCGAACGCAACCTGGCCCATCTGAGCCCCTTGGCCTTGGTGGCCAGCGAAAAGGATGATCCGGGCCGGTTTGTCGAAGATTTCTGCACCTGGCAAAACAACCCGGCGTACCGGGAGATTCTGGAAAACTCAGCGCTGCCGCACATCGCCGCCCAGTTGATGCAGAGTGAAACAGCGCGCCTGTACCACGACCATCTGCTGGTCAAGGCATCGGGTACCCGCCAGCCAACCCCTTGGCACCAGGATCAGCCTTACTACAACGTCAGCGGCCGCCAAAACGTGAGTTTCTGGACCCCTGTGGATCCGGTGCCACTGGCGAGCACGCTGCGCTTCGTGGCGGGTTCACACGCAGGCACCTGGTACATGCCGCGCACCTTTCGCGACAACCAGGCCAAATGGTTCCCCGACGGGGCATTGGCCGAGTTGCCGGCCATCGATGCCGAGCCGCAGCGCTTTCGCCAACTGGGCTGGGCACTGGAGCCCGGAGATTGTGTGGCCTTCCACATGCTCAGCCTGCACGCATCGAATGGCACGCCGCCCGGTACGCGCCGCCGTGTATTCTCAGCGCGCTACCTCGGCGATGATGCGCGCCATGCGCCGCGCCCCTGGCGCACGTCGCCACCGTTTCCCGGCCTCCGTGAGCGCTTGCCCGATGGCGCCCCGATGACCGATCCCCTTTTTCCACTGGTCTGGCCTGCGGCCTGACCACGCACCCGAAAGAACTTCACCCCATGGCCGCATCCAGCCTTCTCGCCCTCATCGACGACATCGCCACCTTGCTCGACGATGTGGCCGTCATGACCAAGGTTGCTGCCCGCCAAGGCATGAGCGCCGCCGATGACGTGGCCGCCATGACCCAGATGGCCGCCAAAAAGACCGCTGGGGTGCTGGGCGACGATCTGGCGCTCAACGCAGAGCAGGTCACCGGTGTGCGGGCCGATCGTGAGTTGCCCGTGGTCTGGGCGGTGTGCAAAGGATCGCTGCTCAACAAAGCCATTCTGGTGCCAGCCGCGCTGGTGATCAGCGCCGTGGCGTCGTGGGCCATCACCCCCTTGCTGATGCTGGGCGGCCTGTTCCTGTGTTTTGAAGGCGCTGAAAAACTCCTGCATGCCTTCTTTCACAGCAAAGCTGAGGACAACGCCCACCATGCCGATCTGGTCAAGGCCGTGAACGACGAGGAGGTCGATCTGGTGGCCTTCGAGAAAGGCAAGATCAAAGGCGCCATCCGCACCGACTTCATCTTGTCCGCCGAAATCATCGTCATCACCCTGGGCACCGTGGCCGCCGCATCGTTTGGGCGCCAGGTGTCTGTTTTGGTCGGGATTTCCATCATCATGACGCTGGGGGTTTATGGCTTGGTCGCAGGCATCGTCAAGCTCGACGACGCCGGTTTGTACCTGACCCGTCAGGTGGCCAGCTGGAAGCAGGCCTTTGGCCGGGGCATTCTGGTGTTTGCCCCCTGGCTGATGAAGGCCCTCTCGGTGGTCGGCACTGCCGCCATGTTCCTGGTCGGCGGCGGCATCCTGTTGCACGGCATCCCGGCGTTGGGCCACGCTGTGGAGCAGCTCACCGAAAATATGGGCTGGGTTGGCGGCCTGCTGAACAGCTTGGCCGGCGGTGTCGCCGGGCTGATCGCAGGGGGCGTGGCTGTTTGGGTGTTCAACACCGTACAACGCTTGCGCGGGCACGCGCCAGCCCATTGAGGCGCTACCCGCCCCTCAGCAGCCGCCGTCGCACACCGACAGCGCCCTGGCAACGTTGCTGCGCGTCTGCTCGATGAAGTAGTCGAGAAAAACCCGGGTGCGTTGCGGCATGAACTTGCGGCTGGGCAGGGCGGCGTACAGTGTGTAGCGGTTGGTGATCCACGGGCTCAACACCCGCACCAGCGCCCCCGTGAACAGGTGTGGCGCGGCCAGTTCCACGGTGGTCGCGGTGATGCCGGCGCCATCAATTGCCGCACGCATCAATGTGTCGGTGTGGTTTGCCCACAAAACAGGCTTGACGTCCACGTCGGCCACCTGTGATTCGTCGTCTGAGCGGAACAGGTGCCAGGGTCGGTTGCGCAAGCCCGATGGCGTCATGCGCAGGCAGTCGTGTTGCAGCAAGTCGGCAGGTGTGGCGGGCGAGCCGCGTTTGGCCAGATAGGTCGGTGAAGCCACCAGAATGGCTTCGGTTGAAATGACCTTGCGCGCCACGATGTTGCCGTCAAAGCTTGCGTCCGCGCCCATCAGGGTCACGTCAAAGTCCTCGATGGGCGGCTCCCGATGCGACGCCACCTCGATATCGAGCAAGATATTCGGGTACGCCTGCCGAAAGCCCGCCAGCGAAGGGGAAAGGATGTGGGTGGCCAGCACCGGAGGCGCCAGAATCCGCAACGTGCCGCTCAACTCCTGGGTCTGCGAACTCACCAGAGCGTGGGCTTCGTCCAGATCCTGCAGGATCATGCGCACCCGCTCTACATACTGCTCACCCGCTTCGGTGAGCGATTGGCGCCGGGTCGTGCGGTGCAGCAAGCGGGTACCCAGGTGTTCTTCCAGATCAGCCACCAGGCGTGTCACCACGGCAGGCGACATGTCCAGAGCGCGCGCGGCAGCAGCGAAGCCGCCTTCGTCGATCACGCGCAAGAACACGCGCATTGAGCTCAATCGGTCCATAGTTCAGATAATTGGGGTTTCGAAGCCTCGATTGTTTCACATTCCGCAATACAGAGTCTCTAAACCAAGGGTTTTTCCCGATGGATGATCGTTTTAAAGTTCATTCATCGCAGCAAACAACGCTTCCGAAACAAATCGAAAAGAAGCGAAATCGCAGTGAAAAGACAACCGGCCGTGTGGCCGGCACGATCCATCAGCCAGTCATTCAAACCTTTGTATTTCCGTCTCGAAAGGACACACACCATGAACTCCGCAAAATTCTCCGCCATCGTTCTCGCCGTCGCCGCTGTGGCTTCGG
Organism: Hydrogenophaga sp. PAMC20947; assembly: GCF_004795855.1. NCBI lineage: Bacteria > Pseudomonadati > Pseudomonadota > Betaproteobacteria > Burkholderiales > Comamonadaceae > Hydrogenophaga > Hydrogenophaga sp. PAMC20947. Next base: position 1,322,167 of record NZ_CP039252.1, on the reverse strand, counting down.
GCTCCGCATTTGCCGCTGACAGTGGCCTGACCCGTGCTCAGGTGAAAGCCGAACTCGCCGCTGCCCAGCGCACCGGCAACGTGATCGCCAACAGCGAGAGCGGTGCCCTGGCCAAAGACGTGTCTCCCAACCTGTACCCCGCTGCTTACACCACCGAAGGTCTGAGCCGCGCCCAGGTGAAAGCCGAACTCGCCGCTGCCCAGGAAGCTGGTGATGTGATCGCCAACGGCGAAACCGGCCAGACCGTGGCCGAATTGAACCCCGCCCAATTCCCCGCAACGCTGTCCACCAAAACCCGCGCAGACGTGAAGGCTGAGCTGGCCCTGGCCCAGCGCACAGGCGACATCGTGATCAACGGTGAAACCGGCGAGACCCTGGCCCAGGCCTACCCAGCGCGCTACGCCACCGACAATGCTGTGGCCCAGAACCCAGCCAACGCGCAAGTCTCTGCCCGTTAAGAAGCGACTTCGGTCAACCGATTTCGTGACGGGTCCCCCCTCCGAGGCACCCTCGGGCGCAATATCAAGCCGGCAGCGTGCATACGCAGCTGGCTTTTTTTCGCAAGAGAATTCCTGAGGGCAACCCTTTGCTCACGAGTATTGACTTGCATCAAGGTGCCAATGCCAGCGCTGCCTAGACTGCAGAACCACCGCATCGCGCGTGCTCCAGGGCACCTCTGATGCCCACGCCGCGAGCCAGAGGAGCCCCCCATGTCCGAGACAAAGAGCCCAGTCGACACCCCCATCAGCAATTTCAGCAACTGCCACGTCGGCATTCTCAAGCGCCTGCAAGCGCTGGACGAACTCCCCGCCTTGCTGGAGCCCGCAGCTCGCGCCCGCTCTATCGCCGAACAATCGCTGGAATTTTTTCGGGAAGCCATCTTCGAACACCACCTCGAAGAAGAGCGTGAGCTGTTTCCCGCCGTGATCGCCAGCGCGAAGCCCGGTGAAGAACTGGCCCGCGTCAAAGCCATGGCTCAACGCCTCACCAACGAGCACCGCGCCATCGAACTGCTCTGGAAGCAGCTGGAAAAAGACCTCAAGCAGGTGGCCAAAGGGCACAACACCCACCTGGACGTGAGCGAACTCCACCGCCTGGTCTCGGAATACCAGGGGCATGCCCGGTTCGAAGAAGCCGAATTCCTGCCACTGGCCGAAGAAATTCTGGGGCGCAACAGCAACCACATGGCGGCCTTGGGTATGTCGCTGCACATGCGCCACGTCAAACCCGTCAACGCTTACATCTGATCCCGGCCTTCGGCCGCGCGGAGTGGGACGGGCGGCGGAGCCCCGCGAAAGGCAGCTGGGCGCTGCACGCACGATTCCACGGGCTTTGATACATTTGTGGCCAGCCCCCCAGCCGGCGGCGAGTGCAGCCAACAACACAAACAGATCCTCATGTCTGCTTTTGAGGCGGGTTGAGTGGGGCATTGGCCAGGCTGGAAGGTGCTGAGCATGTCGGCCGCAGGGCGGCATGGTTTCCACAACAGCCATCGGAGCTCCATGTTCAATACCGTGCTCAACATCGGTGACGTCGGTCACGCCATCCAGCTTGCGCTTGCGCCAGCCTTTCTATTAACCGGCATCGCCGGCCTGCTCAACGTCATGGCCGGCCGTTTGGCCCGCATCATCGACCGTGGCCGCCGTTTGTCTGAACTGAGCCAGCCCCCGGGCGCGCAGTTGAGCGCAAACCAGAACGAAGAGCTGCACAGCCTGGAACGCCGCCGCCACCTCGCCAGCGCCGCCATCACCGCCTGCACCCTGGCCGCACTGCTGGTCTGTACCGTGATCGGCTCGCTGTTTCTGGAGGTATTGCTGCAGTTTGATCTGAAATGGGTCATCGGCCTGCTGTTCACTTGCGCCACCCTGGCCATGGTGACGGGGCTGACCTATTTCCTGCAGGAAGTGCACAAAGCCACCCTCTCGGTGCGCATACCCAGCCCAATGAAACCGCCCACCGACCACCCCTGAAGGCTTGGTCACCAGCCGCCCCCTACCATTTTCCAGAATCCACCCGAAATTGAACAGCAAACCTTACATGCCCAACAGTCCTGCAAACGCCACGCCTGAACACTGGCAAACCGACGCCGGCAGCGCCTCTGTTGCCGTGCTCACCATCCCCGGCCAGTTGGCCCGGGCGCGGGTATTTGATGTGGACGTGACGCTGCTGGTCGACGTGCCTTCAGCAACGACGAATGTGGCCACCAAAGCCCCCTCGAATGAGCCCTGGCACGAACTGAGCGTTGAATTCGACGGCCAACGCCAATGGAGCCGACGCATCCCCAGCCACAGCCCAGGCCAGACCGACGGGCTCGACTACCACCAGCGGGTGCGGCTCGAGGCCGAGCAAACGCTGAAGGTGAGGGCGGTGGTGAAGGTAAAAGGTTCGCGGGTTCGTCAACTGGTGGTGGAAGCTCGGGAGGAGCTTTGATCTATCGCCAAAATGGACTGTCCCTCGTCGGGTAGACAACCTGTTCCTATCCTTTGAGCACAGGAGGCCGTGATGGGAACACCGAGGCTGATCCCGGAACTCAAGGAAGAGGCGACGGGCGCGGGAATGAGATTCTTCGCGACCCGCTGCGCAGAGAACCTTTCTGGATCGGTGGGGCGCCAAATGATCAGTAGCTGAAGTGGGCCAGGATGGCGAGGCTGGACGTGTCTTTTACATCCTGCAATTCGGCGCCATACGTGGCGCTGAATCGAACCCGCTTGTTCAAAAGCATATTTGCTTGAAGACTCAGCAGCGTGGAGTTGATTTTCTCTGACTGAAAAACCTCGCTTTGCACGAAGCCCGCCGTGTTCGACTCTTCCATGGACACGGTGATGGCGTCACGGTACAGGCTGGATGTGTGGTTCAAGCTGCCACCGAACTGAACTTGGGCGCCCCCTTTGAGAAAGATGGGATTGGACTGGATATCAACACCCACGCCGGAGAGCAGTTCATTCATGCGCGACGAACTGTATTTCACGTCGGAGGTGTAGAGCGAAGAAAACTCGGCGGCATCCAGGCTGTGGGTCTGTCCAGTCAGCGATACCCAAGGGGTGATGCTGAGACCACCACTGCGCATGGGATAGCGCAACTTGTTGACCATGGACCAAGTGTCACCGGTGTTCTCGTTGGTCAAATTCAGATTGACGAGGTCGTCTTGGGACTGGTTGGTGAAATCCAGGTTCAGGTGGGACACCTGAGAGCTGAACATCCCGCCGGCCAAGGGTTGGTGCAAGTAGGCGGAAAGGGCGTTGGATGTGTATTGGCGAGACTGGTGCTCTTGAGCGGATGTCAAGTCTGTGGACTGCTGGTATTGGAACAGTGCCACACCGATCCGGGCATCGCTTGGCTTTTCCGAGGTGCCCAGGCCGAAATCCAGTGCCAGCCCTGAGGGCGTTGATTGTGAAAATGAGGTTTGTTCGCTGAACGGACGAAACACCTGGCTGGTCTGCGATGAGGATTGACTCAGCGCATTCTCCTCCGTGATGCCAAGAGGCAACAGCCGAAACCCATACTGAAGCGCCTGCCCCTTTGTTTTTCCGAAAGACGTGCTCAACACCAGCGTGCCATCATCGATGTCTGCATTGAGCTGGGCGGCCGAGTCGGTGCCCGCGCTGACGCTGTTGGCCCAGTCCCATCCGCGGGTGAGGTAGTGCTGGTAAACGCTGGTGATGACTTGCTGTCCCAGGCTGCCGAAATGGTTGCCGTTGAAGTACAGGGTGTCGATGCTGGATCGGCTGGCGTCGGCCGTGGTCACGTTGGCAAACCCGTAAGCCTCCGGCGTTGCGTAAATGCGCTCGAAGGCCGTGTACAAGTCCACCGCGATGATGTTTGCTTGGGTGTTGGCAATGCCGGCAATCATCGTGTTCCACGTGGTCACCTGACCTGACGTGCTGTCGACCACATTCGGATTGCGGCTCCAGTCGTGGATCTGGGTGACGAATATCCGCCTGTTGTCGTCTGCGGCGCCGGCCGCAATGAGTTCATTGATACCCGTCAGGTAGTCTGCGGATGCGGTGACCAGATTGTCAGCGCTGCCTGAGTTGCCGATGTCGTTGTAGCCGAGATAAACCACCGAGAGATCGCCATCTGCAATGGCCTTGCCACTCAGTGCCGTGGCGAGTTGTTTTTCAAAGGTCGACTCTGTACCACCGCTGGTGGCCGAGGCCCCACCGATGGCGTAGTTCAGGTTTTCCGATACCAGTCCATTGGCCTGCAACTGCTCCGACCAGTTGATGGTGCCGATGGAGCTGGTGTAGTCGGTGTCTGAGTAGCTGTCGCCAAACACCCGCATGGTGTTGACCTGGACTTCGCCCAGTGTGCTGCTGCCGGTGGCGCTGTAGGGATTGGTTACCGTTGCTGTGGATGAGCCACTGCTGGCGCACCCGGTGAGCAGCGTGGTTGCGGCAATCGCGGTGAAGGAGAAGAAGGCGTTTGAGTTCAAGAATGTTCCGCGGTAGGCGCAGTTTGGACCTGGGGCGGGGTGCACTTTGCTCGATAACAATGGAGTGAGTGTGGATTCGTGGCGTGCCGACCCGTTGACCCAGCAGTTGCCGAAGAGGTCGCGTGTGAACACTTTGTTTTTGAGATCGCTCAGGCTGTCGCTTAACCGGTTAGATGGAGGTCAGCCAGTGTCGTGGGTTGAATGGCGGTGGTTGTTTAAAAAAAGGCTTGCCGGTGGTCCGCTGCGGACCGAAGCCACGGGGCTTCGGGCGTGCAAGAATCGAACGGAATTTTTTGGCCGAAAACTTTGACCATCAGTGGAAACCGATATTGCCAAGGAGATTGCCTGTGAACACACCCACCGAAACCCCAAAACCCGCCTTTGTATTGGTGCACGGCGCATGGCATGGCGCGTGGTGTTGGGCGCGGGTGCTGCCTTTGCTGCGACAAGCCGGCCATGTAGCCCATGCCGTTACGCTCTCCGGCGTGGGCGAGCGAGCGCACCTGATGGGCCCGGACATTGATCTGAACACCCACGTCCAGGACGTGGTGGGCCTGATCCAGGCGGAAGAACTGCAGCGCGTGGTGCTGGTGGGCCACAGCTACGGCGGCATCGTCATCACCGGCGTGGCAGACCGTCTGCAACATGAGCATCCCGGCCTGCTGGCACATCTGGTGTACCTGGACGCCGTGGTGCCCGAACCCGGCGAGAGCTGGAGCAGCCGTCATGCGGCCGAGACCCAGCAAGCCCGCGTGAAAGCCGCTGAATCCAGTGGCGGCATCAGCTTCCCACCGCCCGACGCCTGTGTGTTCGGCCTGAGTGGCGCCAACCGCGACTGGGTCAACCGGCGCCAGACGCCGCAGCCTTTTTCGGTCTACCAGCAGGCGCTGCATTTCAATGCAGACCGGGTCGCTGCATTGCCGAGAGCCTTTATCGATTGCACCAACCCGGCCCTGCCAACCATTGCGGCCTCACGCGTGAAGGTTCGCATTGATCCGGGATGGCGGGTGGTAGAAATGGATACCGGACACGATCCGATGGTGAGCGCGCCCGTGGAACTGACCCGGCACCTCCTTGACCTCACCTGACCGCACCGTGAACCAACGCCTCGACCGCATTGACATCTTGCGCGCCATCGCCATCTTGTGGATGACGGCGTACCACTTCTGTTTTGATCTGAATTACCACGGCCTGATCGATCAAAACTTCCACCACGATCCGTTCTGGACCTGGCAGCGCACGGCCATCGTGAGCCTGTTTCTGTTCACGGCGGGGCTGTCGCAGGCTGTCGCAGCACAGCAGGGGCAAACCTGGTCGCGTTTCTGGAAGCGCTGGGGCCGGGTGGCTGGAGCGGCAGGGCTGGTGACTGTGGGGTCCATGCTGATGTTCCCCGACAGCTTCATCTACTTTGGCGTGTTGCACGGCATTGCGGTGATGCTGATTCTGGTGCGGCTCACGGCGGGGTGGGGCGTGTTGCTCTGGCCGCTGGGCGCCTTGGCCATTGGGGCCAAGTTTGTGGCGCCGCTGGCCATAGCCGCCTGGCCTGCGCTGGCGGTGCTCAATCAGCCGGGGCTGAACGCTCTGGGCCTGATCAGCCAGTTGCCGATCACCGAAGACTATGTGCCTGTGTTGCCCTGGCTGGGGGTGATGTGGTGGGGCATAGCGGCCGGGCGTTGGGCGCTGGCGAATCGTCCGGCCTGGCTGGGCGCAGGGCAGACCCCTGCGCAGGGCTTGGTAAAGCGTGCCCTGGTGGTGTTGGGCCGCTGGAGCCTCAGCTACTACCTGCTGCACCAGCCGGTGATGCTGGGTTTGATCGCTGCAGCGTTTTGGGCCCTGGGTTGATGGCTCCCGCAGGGGATGAGACCCCACGAGAAGTTAACGGCGGGCCCAACCCGAGCGGGCCTGGGCAGCCGCCAACTGTCATGCAACAACAATCGCTCCGAGCACGTCGTCAAGCGCGGTGAGTAGCCTCTCCACATCGGCTGCCGTGGTCTGCAGGCAGACCAGCATCATATTGTGAAACGGGGTGATCATCACGCCACGGTTGAGCAAGCCGAGGTGGATCAGGTGCTCCAACTCGCCGTCCAGAATGGCGCCGGCCTCGGCGCCGTTGCGCGGCGGTGTGGGCGTGAACTGGAACTCGGTCCGAGTGCCCACCTGGGTGACACACCATGGCAGCTGGTAACAGGCGATCAAGGCGCGCACCCCCTCAGCCAGCTGCTCGGCCAGCGGCAGCATGTGGGCATACGCCGCGGGGGTGATCACTTCGGTGAGCGCGGCTCGCATGGCGGCCATGGCGAGCATGTTGCCGGTGAGGGTGGTGCCGATGCCGCTGTGGCCCGGGGGCGCATCCTGTTTGGCCTGTATGGCGCGCGCGGCCAGGTCGGCACTCATGCCGTACACCGCACAGGGCACACCGCCGCCCACGGGTTTTCCCAGCACCAGCGCGTCGGGCTTGAGGCCAGCCGCCTGGGTGTAGCCACCGGGGCCGGTGCTGATGGTGTGGGTTTCGTCGGCCACCAGCAAAGCCCCGTATTGCTGGATCAGGCGCTGGGCAGCCTCCCAATAACCGGGCTGGGGCAGCACCATGCCGATGTTGGTCATGACGGGCTCTGCCAGCACACAGGCCACATCGCCTTCGGCCAAGGCCGCTTCCAGCGCGGCCAGGTCGTTGAACTCCACCACGACGGTGTGCTCGGTGAGATCGTGCACCTGGCCCAGGAGGCTGCCGCGCTGCACGGGCACACCATTCACCAGATCCACAAACACGTCTTCGATCGTGCCGTGGTAGCAGCCGTTGAACACCAGCAGTTTCTTGCGGCCCGTGGCGGCTCGGATCCAGCGAACGATGTAGCGGTTGGCATCGGTCGCGCTCATGGCGAACTGCCAATACTGCAACCCAAACCGTTCGGCCAGTGCCTCGCCCACCACCGAGGCGTCTTCCGTGGCCAGCATGGTGGTGTAGCCGCGGGTGGCCTGGGCCTGCAGGGCGGCGGCCACGGGCCCGGGGGAATGGCCCAGCATGGCGCCGGTATCTCCCAAGCAGAAGTCTGCAAGCATGTGTCCGTCTGCGTCGGTGACCTGCGCGCCGCTGGCGTGGTCCACATGCAGGGCGAACGGGGTTCCCCAGTCGGTCATCCAGTGCAGGGGCACGCCAAACAGCAGGTGTTGCTGCGCCCGCGCAGCGAGGGCAGCAGAGCGCGGGTTGCGCTGAACATAGCTTTCCCGCTCACGGGCCAGAAACACCTGGGCGCGAGCCCAGTCCAGCCCGGCGCGGGTGGCCGGTGCTGCAGTGGACGGTGTGAAAGTGGCGACGGTGTCTGGAATAGACATGTGTGTGGCTCCTGACAGGATGGGCAGGGTCAACAAGGTGAGCCCGGGTACCAATTGAACCAAATTCAGGCGGTGCAGGGCGGTCCAATGCGCCAAGGGACGTTGGCACCAGTGGGCTTCGGGCTCTCAACCAGGCAAAAAAAAGCGCGGACAGGCCGCGCTTTTCTGATGTGGGGCATCTGGCGCAATGCGCCAGAAATCACTCCACTTTGGCTTTTTCGCGCAAGGTGGTCTGGAACTTGGCCAACTTTTGCTGTTGCATCTGCTGGGAAATCTGATCCTTGATTTCTTCGAGCTTGGGCAACTGGGCCTGGCGCACGTCGTCCACGCGGATGATGTGCCAGCCAAACTGGCTCTTGACGGGCTCCTGGGTCATCTGGCCCTTTTCGAGCTTGATCATGGCTTCAGAGAACTCGGTCACGTAGCTGGCCGCGTTGGCCCAATCCAGGTCACCACCATTGGCGCCCGACCCTGGGTCTTTGGATTGCTTCTTGGCGATGTCTTCGAACTTGGCGCCGCCTTTGAGCGAAGCGATGATGGCCTTGGCCTCGTCTTCCTTTTCAACAAGGATGTGGCGGGCGCGGTATTCCTTGCCGCCGTTGGTCGCGACGAACTTGTCGTACTCGGCCTTCACTTCTTCGTCGGTCACCGGGTTTTTGGCCTGGTAATCCTGGAACATGGCGCGGATCATGATGGTCTGGCGTGCCAGCTCCATCTGGACTTTGTAGTCTTCGGTGGCGGGGATGCCGCGCTTCAGGGCTTCCTGCATGAAGATTTCACGCAGGATGACTTCTTCTTTCAGTTGGGCGCGGGTGGCTTCGTCCACCGGGCGGCCCGCCGCAGCTGCCTGCTTGGCCAGCATCTCGATCCGCGCCGTGGGCACGGCCTTGCCATTGACGATGGCCACGTTTTGAGCGGCAGCCCAGGGGGCAGCCACGATCAGGGCGGCCGCTGCAAGGGCCGACAAAGAGAATTTCATGATGTTCCTCAAGGGAGTAGAAAAAAACGGAGATGAAAAAGACACGGAAAAATGGACTGGAAGCCGTACTAGCGCTGGATTTCAATGGCCAACGCGTGCAATCCGGCATCGGTGAATTTTTGCAGCGCATCATACACAAGACGGTGCTGCGCCACACGAGACTTGCCCGCGAACGCTGCGCCGCCAATGCGCACGCGAAAATGGGTACCGTAGCCCAGACCGTTGGCGCCCGCATGGCCCGCGTGGGCCTCGCTTTCGTCCAGCACCACGAGGGTTTCGGGCGCCAAGGCTTCGCGCAACGTGGCCTCCAGCGCCGCCTGGGTGGGAATCGCGGTTTCACTCATGGTTCTTGACCTCGGTTTCTTTGTCGGCGTCATCGTTGATGAACCGGGCAATGTAGAGGCCCTGGCCCACGATGAAAATCACCGGGAAGGCATAACCCCAGAGTTTGAAATTCACCCAGTCTTCGGTGGAGTAGTAGGTGGCGACGTACGCGTTGATCGCGGCCATGAACAGGAAATACCCGATCCAGATCACGGTCAGGCGCGCCCACACCGCGGCGGGCAGGCTGAGCTGGGTGCCGAGCAGCATCTGGAGGAAGTTCTTTTTCCAGCCCCACAGGGCCGCTCCGAGCACGATGGCCATGCTGGAGTACAGCACCGTGGGCTTCCACTTGATGAACCGTTCATCGTGCAGCGCCAGGGTCAGCACCCCAAAAACGATCACCAGCGCCAGCGTGACCTTTTGCAGCGTTTGCAGCTTGCGGTCGACGGCGTAGATGATGCTGCTCTGCAACAGGGTGGCGGCCATGAGCACCGCAGTGGCGGTGTAGATGTCGTACAGCTTGTAGGCACCCACGAACAGGGCAATGGGAAAGAAGTCAATCAAAAAGCGCATCGTTCGGATTATCGGTGTTTAGACTTAGGCTTGGCTTTAAAGGTGGTGCTCACTGGGGCCACCTTGAACCTTTCCGAGCCCGGATGATGCTTCACACGCACCAAGCCGCTTGTTTTAACCCGACTGAAGAGACCGCCATGACACCCGATCACCCGCAACAAGCCCTGCTGACTGTCGCCCTCATGGCGGCCTTCGCCGACGGCCACAAGGCCGACGCCGAGCGAGAAGCCATTCGGAACATGGCGCAGCGCCTGGACGAATCAACGGGAACCCAGGTTTTGGCCGGGCTGTACCAGGACGTGTTGCTCAAACGGGTTGCGCTGGACGATGCGCTGGCTCAATTGCAAGACCCGGGCCAACGGCAGCTGGCCTATGAAATGGCGGTGGCCGTGTGCGATGCCGATGGGCGGCAAAGCGCTGCCGAAGTTCAATTCTTGACCGATCTCAAAAGCAAACTCGGCCTGAGCGAAGCGGCGACCGAAGCTTTTGACCAGGCCGCCGAGGCGGTGGTGGCCGCGGGCGAGGGTGCAGTACCCGCGCTCAGCTCAAATACACCGCCGGCACGGCCTGCCAACCATGCGCCTCTCGAGCCCGAGCTGGACAGCCTCATCCTCAATGCCGCCAAAATCAACGGCGCACTGGAATTGCTGCCGCAGTCCTGGGCGTCCATGGCCATCATTCCGCTGCAGGTTCGCATGGTCTACAACATTGGCCAGGCCCATGGCGTGCAGCTTGATCAGGGCCATATCAAGGAGTTCATAGCGGCGGTGGGCGTCGGCGTGACCTCGCAATACCTCGAACAGTTTGGGCGCAAGCTCCTGGGGGGGCTGCTGGGCAAGGTGGCGGGCGGCCTGGTTGGCGGGCTGGGTCGAGCCGCTACGGGGGCGGCGTTTTCCTTTGCTTCTACCTACGCCCTGGGCCAGGTCGCCAAACGTTACTACGCCGGCGGGCGCCAGATGAGCACCGCGCTGCTGCAAGAGACGTTTCAAAGCCTGATGGAGCCCGCCAAACGGCTGCAGGCACAACACATGCCGCAGATACAGGACACCGCGCAGTCCCTGGACATGAGCAAAGTGCTGGGCATGGTGCGCGGCCAGTGAGGCCCCAAGAGTCAGAGCCCCGTTACACCCCTTTACCCTTTGCCCAAGGGTGAGCAGTGAGTGGCCGGCAGAATGGACAGATGTCCTACATGTCCGGAACGGGCGTCTCCGCATACTCTGCTTCAACGCCCTCAAAGCCCTATCAATCCTTTCAAGAAAGTAGACCCATGCAGCTTTCCCAACGTTTCAAAATGCTCGCACTCGCTGTCGCCGTGACCAGCCTGGCTGCCTGTGGTGGCGGCCGCGACGATCCGCTTCCCACCGACTCCACGAGCGACCCGGTGGCCAAGTATGTGGGTTCCTGGATCAGCACTTGCGTGGAAGACAGCGGAGCCTCCGCCCAGGCACGGGCCGATTTGCGCAAAACCTCGCCCACCACCATGACCGGTGACATCATCGCCTATGCCTACATCGGGCGGTCGTGCTCAGGTCCGTCCGTTCGTGACAAAAAAGTGCTGTCGGACCTCAACGTCACCTTCACCGGCACCACGACGACCCAGGGCCGCACCGCCGACAAATTCGAGGGTACCTCGGCGCAGGGCGAAGGCAAGGTCTTGTTGTTCAGCGATAACACGACCATGTTGGTGGGTGACCCCGACTCGCCCGATGACGCACAGGGTTTCCCCACCGAGTTTCTGAAATACAGTCTGTCGCGCCTCAATTAAGCAAGGCAGCATGTATAAAAAAAGGCTCCCTCAGGAGCCTTTTTGCCGGGTGTTTGCGGGCCCGTCAGGCGGGCAAAAAGCCTTCTACCGATAGGTAGCGTTCGCCGGTGTCATAGTTGAAACCCAACACCACGGCGTCGGGGGCCAGGTCGGGCAACTTCTGCGCAATGGCAGCCAGCGTTGCACCCGATGAAATGCCAACCAGCATGCCTTCTTCGCTCGCGCAGCGGCGCGCCATCTCACGCGCCGGCTCGGCGTCGACCAGAATCACACCATCGAGCAACTGGGTGTTCAGATTGCCGGGAATAAAGCCTGCGCCAATGCCCTGGATAGGGTGGGGCGCTGGTGACCCGCCCGAAATCACGGGCGAAGCGACAGGCTCCACCGCATACACCTTGAGCTGGGGCCACTGGGCCTTCAGCACCTCGGCGCAACCGCTCAGGTGGCCACCCGTGCCCACGCCGGTGATCAGCACATCGATGCCATCGGGAAAGTCTGCCAGGATTTCCTGGGCGGTGGTGCGTGCATGGACCGCGGTGTTGGCCGGGTTGTTGAACTGCTGCGGCATCCAGGCGCCGGGTGTCGCTGCCACGATTTCTTCTGCGCGCGCGATTGCGCCTTTCATGCCTTTTTCCTTGGGCGTGAGGTCAAAGCTCGCGCCGTAGGCCAGCATCAGGCGGCGGCGCTCGATGGACATGCTGTCGGGCATGACGAGCACCAGCTTGTAACCCTTGACCGCAGCCACCATGGCCAGGCCCACGCCCGTGTTGCCCGAAGTGGGCTCCACGATGGTGCCGCCGGCCTTCAGCACGCCTGATTTCTCGGCGTCTTCGATCATGGCCAGGGCGATGCGGTCCTTGATCGAACCACCCGGGTTGCTGCGCTCGGATTTGATCCAGACCTGCTGCTTGGCGCTGCCAAAAAGGCTGTTGATGCGCACATGGGGGGTGCGACCAATGGTCTCAAGAATGTTTTGGGCTTTCATCTGTTGTCCCTTCTCGTGCACTCACGATTGCTCAAAAATAAACAGTATCGCCGCAGATCAATCACATGGCTTGTGTCAGGATTTGCAGGTAGTCGTCCACGCTGGCCAGCCGTGGGTTGGTCTTGTGGCAATGGTCGGCGAGCGCGCCTTCAATCACCTTGTCGAACAGATCGGGGGTCACGCCCATGGCGGCCAGGCCCGAGGGCAATCCCAGTCGGGCGTTCATGGCGGTGATAGCCCCGGGGACTTCGGCGCCGCTGCCCAGGCCCATGGCATGGGCCATGCGATCCAGGCGGCGCTCCTTTTTCATGGATTCGGCCTCGCTGTTGAACCGGATCACGGCGGGCAAAAACATGGCGTTCAACGTGCCGTGGTGCAAACGGGGGTTCACGCCGCCCAGGCTGTGACTGAGCGAATGCACACAGCCCAGCCCTTTCTGAAACGCCATCGCGCCCTGCATGCTGGCGCTCATCATGTTGAGCCGCGCCTCGCGGTCGCTGCCGTCTTGCGTGGCGCGCTCGATGTGTGCCCAACCACGGGTCAGGCCATCGAGCGCAATGCCGTCGGCCGGTGGATTGAAAGGCGGCGCCATGAAGGTTTCCATGCAATGGGCAATCGCGTCCATCCCGGTGGCGGCCGTGAGCATGGGCGGCAGCCCCAGGGTGAGTTCGGGGTCAAGCAGGGCGGTCTTGGGCACCAGGTGCCAGCTGTGAAAGCCCAGCTTGCGGCCATCGTCCACGATCACGATGGCGCCTCGCGCCACTTCGCTGCCGGTGCCGGCGGTGGTGGGAATCGCGATCAGGGGCGGGACACGGTCGGTGATTTTGGGTGAGCCACCTTCGATCGTGGCGTAGGTTTTCAGTGGGCCTTCGTGCGCGGAAGCAATGGCCACACCTTTGGCGCAATCGATGGCGCTGCCACCGCCCAGAGCGATCAGGCCGTCGCAATCGCCTTGCCGGTACACCTCCACCGCTGCCCGAACCGCTGCCTCGGTGGGGTTGGAAGGTGTGTCGGCAAACACCGCAAACGACACGCCCGGCAAGGCGGCTTCGGTCTTGGCCAGCAAGCCCGCAGCCTTCACCCCCGCGTCCGTCACGATCAAGGGCCGGCGTATCCCGGTGCGCTCACATTCGGCGGCCAGCTGCGCCAGCGCGCCAAACTCGATGAGGATGTTGGTGATGTAAAGAATCTGGGCCATGGGTGGGGTCTCGCGGGAGTGGTCGATGAAGGCAAACTATACGCACTCCAGTCTGCAGCGCACCACCCGGTCCATCCCCCATGGGGTCGCGCACAAGACAGGCGCTGCCGAGCCCACACCGTAAAAAACGCCGCATGTCCAAACACTCCAACCCGAGAGCCTTGCTCACCCCCGCCATGCGTGGCCTTCTGGATCGGGTGGCCCGCGCCGGCCACCCGCCCATGCACGCCCTCTCGCCATCTCAGGCCAAACAGGCCTACGCAGCGGGTGCCGGTGTGCTCGATATCCCTCTGCACAAACTGCCCCGAGTGGAAAGCCTGCAGATTCCGACCCGCGACGGCGCCCAGATCAACGCTGAGCTTTACGCGCCTGCCGCTGAGCAGCCACTGCCGGTCTTGCTGTACTTCCACGGGGGCGGGTTCACCGTGGGCAGCGTGGCCACCCACGAGCCTTTGTGTCGCCATCTGGCCCACCTGGCCCATTGCGCAGTGGTTTCGGTGGACTACCGGCTGGCGCCCGAATGGAAGTTCCCCACAGCGGTGGACGACGCCTGGGACAGTCTGGCCTGGCTGCGCGACAACGCACCCCAGCTGAGGCTGGACGCGAGCCGGCTGGCGGTGGGCGGCGACAGCGCGGGCGGCACGCTGGCCGCCGCCACGGCCATTGAAGCGCGCGACGCAGGCTGGCCGCTGGCTTTGCAGATGCTGTTTTACCCGGGAACGGGCGGGCACCAGCACACGCCGTCCCACAAGACCTTTGGCCATGGCTTCATGCTGGAGACAGCCCACATCGACTACTTCTTTGGGCACTACCTGCGCGGAGCCGAGGACCGCAATGACTGGCGCTTTGCGCCGCTTGATGGCGTGGATGCCACGGGTGAAGTGCGTGATCTGGAGCGCTTGGCACCGGCCTGGATCGGTCTCGCTGAATGTGACCCTCTGACAGATGAAGGCCTTTTGTACGCCGATCGTTTGCGCCTGGCGGGCGTGGCGGTAGACATCGAAATCTACCCGGGCATGGTCCACGGCTTCATCCAGTTCGGACGCGCCCTACCGCAAGCGCTCACCAGCCACATGGACGCGGCCCGCGCCCTGCGCCACGCCTGGAGCGGCTGAACCCGGCCCACGATGGGTCGGATTCGATCGAATTCAGTCGGGCAAGACCACCCCTTCGCTGCGCCCGTGACCGGTGCGCTGGTCGAGGGCGAGGTCGCGCTGACGAGCTTGCTCCAACAGCTCGAAGCCTGCGGCGTTGGCGGCCTGCTCCAGGGCATGGCAAGAAGACATCACGGGAAAAGCACTCAGGCGGCGATCAATTGCGCGCGCGGCCTCGCGCCCCGAATCCACATGCCCCAGTTCATGTTGCCGCAAAGCAGTGGCATACCGAATGAAGCGAGCACGCGTTCCTGCATCCCAGTCCCCGCTGATCTGGGGCAAGGTGATGGTGGCGTGCAACGTGGTCTGCACCCGGGTGAGCGCACACCGTCCACTGGTGCCCTGTTCCCAGCGAAGGTCCCAGACCACCTGCCACCGGGTATCGCCGCGAAACACCTGCCCCTTTTCCCGGATCGGCGATGCACGGTCCATCGCCTGCCACAAGGCTTCTTTGCCATAGGGCGAGACGGTGTAGTACCGGTATTGCAGGCTTTCACTCACCTCGGCCAGAGCGGGTTGCGCCAGCCATCCGAACGCGCAGCAGATCCAGATGGACCGGCGCACGTTCCAGCTGGAGCGGGGCAGGGTAAAGAGGGTGAACAGGCGCATGACAGAGCCATTCTCGGATATCTGGACGGGTTGACACAAGAACATCTGGAACGAGCATCTAACATCAGAGCACAGCCACAAGCGCTTCCCCATCTGGAGACCCCATGACACTCAAACGCTCCGATTTCCGCTTCTTCCACCGCCTGCGCGTTCGCTGGGCCGAGGTCGACATGCAAAAAATCGTGTTCAACGCCCACTACCTGATGTACTTTGACACCGCCATTGCCGACTACTGGCGCGCACTGGCTTTGCCCTACCAACCGACCATGGATGCACTGGAAGGTGATCTCTACGTGGTGAAGGCCACGGTGGAGTTTCACGCTTCGGCACGGGTCGATGATCAGGTCGAGGTGGCCATGAAATGCAGCCGCATTGGCACATCGTCGATGGTATTCACCGGGGCCATTTTCCGGGGCGAAGAACACTTGATCTCTGGCGAAATCGTTTACGTGTTCGCCGATCCCTCCACCCAGACGTCGCGCCCGGTT
Source organism: Hydrogenophaga sp. PAMC20947 (assembly GCF_004795855.1). Lineage (NCBI taxonomy): Bacteria > Pseudomonadati > Pseudomonadota > Betaproteobacteria > Burkholderiales > Comamonadaceae > Hydrogenophaga > Hydrogenophaga sp. PAMC20947. Next base: position 1,306,327 of record NZ_CP039252.1, on the reverse strand, counting down.
CCACCCGTATTGCGCGAGACGTTGCTGGGATATGAGGCCGGCGAGCCCATGGTTCGCATCGAGGTGGGCGACTGGGCCACACTGGGTAAAGATGCCCAGCGCCTGCGGGCTGCGGTGTTCGTGGAAGAGCAGCGCATCCCCAAAGAACTGGAATCGGATGCGGCCGACCAGACCGCCATGCACGCCGTGGCGTTCAACCGGCTGGGCTGGTGCGTGGCCACCGGGCGCATGGTGCCTGCCGGGCCCGGGGTGGCGAAGGTGGGTCGCATGGCCGTGGACCGGGTGCTTCGAGGAGGGCAGCTGGGGCGCCAGGTGCTGGAGGCCTTGGCGGATGCGGCGAAAGCCCGGGGGGAGCGGGAAGTGGTGCTGCACGCCCAACGCAGCGCTGAAGGGTTTTACGACCGGCTCGGCTTCATGCGCCAGGGCGAGCCTTATGAAGAGGCGGGTATTCCCCACATCACCATGAGCCGTTCGCTGCGCTGAACGCCGCTACCAGCTGAGGCTCATGGCTTGGCGGTGGGTATCGCTCCAGGTGGGCTGGCCGCCATGGTCGCCGCCATGGGTCCATTCTTCCAAGTCCACCTGCAACCCGAGTGGGCCTGTGGAGAAGGGTTCCTGACGTGCCCGCACGACCAGGCTGCTGCGGGTGCCGTAGCCGCGCTCGGGCACATGCACAAAAGGGCTCGACAGCGCTTGCTCCCAGGCCGGAGCGACACCGGTCAAAGGCAGGTCATCCATGGCCACCTGCTGGCCATCACCCAAGGCCTTCAACATGCGGGAGCGGCCACCCGCACCGTCGCCCTGCAAGTCCATGGCCAGCGACTCAGACAGGGCCTGCTTCAACCGCAAGGTCTTGGGCCAGCCGGTATCCAGGGCAGCATTGGACAAACCGTACAGGCCGGGTTCCAGCGTTCGGTGGTGCAAAGCGGGGGCGACAGCCGCATGAGGCGCATCGGGGTGCCGGTTGGACACCCAACCCCAGGCATGGTTGGCGACGTCGCCGACCACCAGGTTGAACCCCCCATAATCGCCGGCGCTCAGCCCTTCCAGCAACGCCTCCCACGACACATCGCCCGCCAGCCAGCGGTTGGCCAGCTCGCCCCGGCTGCGCGCCGCGGGCTGGGGCTGGGCATCCCGTACGTTGGTGAGCATCGCCACGCGACCGGTGGTGTTCAATCCCAACCAGGTGCCGCCGTCGCGCAAGTCTCGCCCGCCAGCCACAACCGCGCCATTGGGCAGGCTCCAGCGGTGGAGCGGCGCGGTCGGGCGGTCCAGGAACTCATCGCGGTTGGCGGCAATGAACAAGGGACACGCCGGATCAACGGCGATGGCAAATGCAATCAAACACATGAAATCGCGAAGTCCGATTCAATTCAAATGTCGTCGAGCAAGGGGTAGGGCAGCGCCAGCAGCTGCAATTCAGGGCCTGATACCGAGCCCGCATGCAGATGGCCATCCGATGCGGCCTGGGTCTGCATCGACACGATGGCAGACCAGCCGCCGGCCGGATGTGCAGCAGCGGCCGCCACCAGGCCGCAGGGTTGACCGGGGTCGCTGTCGTGGAACACTTCTTGCCCCACCGACAAGGCCTCCGGGCAGGCGACTCGGTAGGCCCGGCGCTTCAAGCTGCCACGAAACTGGCTGCGCGCCACCACTTCCTGCCCGGGGTAACACCCTTTCTTGAAATTCACACCGCCCACCGATTCGTGGTTCAACATCTGGGGCACAAAGGCTTCCACGATGGGTGCAGTAACCGGCGCCACGCCACTCATGACCTCCAGCCAGGCCCAGTTGGCCGGGGTCAGGGCAGGGCCTTGCGGCGCCGCGGTATCCACCGGCGCAACCCACAAGGCGCGGGACACGCCTTCGCCTGGGTAGAGCCGAACCACATGCGCCCCGTTGGGCTCGGTCGTCATGCTCCAGGGCTCGGCGGGCAGATCGGTCGGCACGGCAGACCCAGCCAACCCCCATACCGCCACTTCGGCACTCGCATCGCTGAGCTTGGCTTTGGCCCGCATCACAAACATCGAAAGCCGCTTGAGCGTGGTGGGCAACAAGGCCGCATCACACACCAGAAAAATTTCCTCAGCCGAGCGCTTGAACACCACAAAACTGGCCTGCATGCGGCCCTTGGATGAGCAAAACGACGCGAGGCGAGCGTGCACAGTGTCGAGCAGCACCACATCATGGGTGAGCTGTCCGTGCAGAAACTTGGCCGCCTCTTCGCCAACGGCCCGGATCACACCCAGGCGATCGCAGCGCACCACGCCGTGCAAGGAAGACAGTTCGGAGGCGGTCAAGGATGAATCGGACATGGGCAATGGGGGGAAAGTGTGAAAACAAAAACTGCGCGGGGTGGTCAGCACCAAGGCGCTGCAAGAAAGCAACGAAGTTCAGACCCTAGGACTGTGAACCCCTCTGGATTATCATGCTCGGCCTGCCTTTGTGTCCCTCACACATGGGGTCTCCCTCTCACCGTCCTCCGTATTGCCCGCCTTGAAACGCCTGTTGTCCCTGCTCTTTGCGCTGATCGTGGTTGCCGTGGTCGGCGGGGTTGCGGCTGGGTGGTGGTGGACCGGGCTAGCGCTGCGGCTGCCTGTCGGCACCACCGCAGATGAGCCGCTGACACTGGAAATCAAACCCGGCAGCTCCTCCCGGGCGGTGGCCAGAGCCATTGCGGCCGCTGGCGTAGACGTGCCCGCCACCGCGTTGTATGCGTGGTTCAGGCTGTCTGGCAATGCTGCCGCCATCAAGGCCGGGGTCTACGAAATCAAGCCGGGGGCCACACCCCGAAGCCTGCTGAGGCAGATGGTCCGGGGGGAACAGGCGCTGCGCAGCGTGATCCTGCTGGAGGGCTGGAACATCCGGGAGGTGTTGGCTGCGGTGCGTGCTTCGCCCCATTTGCGCCAGGACATTGACGGACTGAGCCCGGAAGCCGTGATGGGGCAAATCGGTCTGCAAGACCAACAACCCGAGGGGCGGTTCTTCCCTGATACCTACCGCGTGGTGAAAAATGCCCTGGCGTCCAGCGTGCTGCGGCAGGCGGCTCAGGCCATGGACACCCGCCTGGCTGAAGCCTGGGAACAGCGCAGCCCGACCAGTGTGCTCAAAACGCCCGGAGAAACCCTGATTCTGGCCAGCATCATTGAAAAGGAAACGGGTGCTGAGGAAGACCGAAGCCTTGTGGGCGCCGTGTTCAACAACCGCTTGCGCATTGGCATGCGCTTGCAAACCGATCCCACCGTGATTTACGGGTTGGGTGAGCGTTTTGATGGCAATCTGCGCAAAATCGACCTGCTCACCGACACCCCTTACAACACCTACACCCGCGCCGGCTTGCCGCCTTCGCCGATTTCCATGCCGGGCTGGAATTCGCTGCTGGCGGCCGTGCGCCCAGCCGATTCGAAGGCCTTGTACTTCGTGGCCAAAGGCGATGGCAGCAGCCATTTCAGTCACTCGCTCGACGAACACAATTCGGCTGTTCGGCGCTATATCCTGAACCGTTGATCATGTCTCCCTCCAGCCCGTCTTCCACACCCACAGGCCTGTTCGTCTCGTTCGAGGGCATCGACGGCGCGGGCAAGTCCACCCACATCGCCCACCTGGCCGAGGCATTTCAGGCACAGGGCAGGGTGGTCACCCAGACCCGCGAACCGGGCGGGACGCCGCTGGCCGAAAAGCTGCGTGCCATGGTGCTGGGCGATGCCATGGACCCGTTGACGGAATCCCTGCTGGTATTTGCCGCCCGCCGCGACCACCTCATAACCGTGATCGAACCCGCACTGGCGCGGGGCGAAGCGGTGCTGTGTGATCGCTTCACCGACGCCACCTTCGCCTACCAAGGCGGTGGGCGGGGCTTCGATCTGGCCGTGTTGACGACGCTGGAACAATGGGTGCAGGCCACGCCAGCCCTGCAAGGCCAAGCCCTTCGCCAGCCCGATCTGACCGTCTGGTTCGATCTGGCCCCAGAGATCGCGGCGGCCCGCCTGGCCGATGCCCGTGCCCCGGACCGCTTTGAGTCCCAGCCCGTGGCTTTTTTCCAGGCCGTGGTCGCGGGCTACGCTGCGCGTGCCACCGCGCAACCTGAGCGGTTCGCCAAGATCAACGCCGACCAGCCCCGCGAGCAGGTCTGGCAAGATCTGCATGACCACTTCGTGCAACGCGGCTGGTTGAACAAGTCCACCTGACGGCTATGCCCACTTCATCACCAACCCCGCTGGCTCCCTGGCTGCAAAGGCAATTGCAGACCCTGGTGGGTCAGCGCGGCCACGCCCGGCTCCTGCAGGGACCGTCTGGACTTGGGCAGTACGAGCTCGGTCTGGCACTGGCCCAAGCGTGGCTCTGCGAGGCTCCCACGGCCGACGGTGCCTGCGGTGTCTGTGGCAGCTGCCACCTGGTCGATACACGCGCCCATCCGGACTTCGTCGCCCTGATGCCGGAAACGACTGCCCTCGAGTTTGGATGGCCTTTGTCGGAGAAGGCCCAAAAAGACATTGACGACAAAAAGCGCAAGCCCAGCAAAGAAATCCGGGTTGAGGCCATGCGCGACACCGTGGGCTTTGCGCAACGCACCAGCGCACGGGGTCGGGGCATGGCCGTGCTGGTCTACCCGGCCGAGCGCATGAACCACGTCACGGCCAATGCCCTGCTCAAAACCCTGGAGGAGCCCCCGGGCGACACCCGGTTTGTATTGGCCAGCGAAGCCACGCACCAATTGCTGCCCACCATTCGCAGCCGTTGCCAGACCCATGCCATGGTCTGGCCCGATGCCGCCGAGGCGTTGGCTTGGCTGCGCCACCAAGAAGGCCTGTCAGCGGCCACCGCCGAACAAGCACAGGTCTGGCTTCAGGCGGCTGGCGGTCGCCCCGCCGATGCACTGGCCTGGGCCCGCGCTGGCCTTGACGCCCAGACCTGGTCCAATCTGCCCAAAGCCCTGGCCCGGGGGGACTGGCGAGGCCTTGCCAGTTGGCCAGCGGCCCAGCAACTGGAGGTGTTGCAGAAGCTGTGCCACGACCTCATGGCCTCTGCAGCGGGTGCCGCACCGCGGTTTTTTCCAGCCGAAGGCCTACCTCCAGCGCCTCGCTGGCTCACCTTGAGCCGCTGGTCACGCGAGCTGTCTGATGCGGCCCGCACGGTTGAGCACCCGTTTTCAGCAGGCCTTATGCAAGAGGCCTGGGCCGCACGAACCAGCCAGGTTTTGCAGCAAGGCGGTGCGCCATGAGTGGAATGCCCCCCATTGATGCCACTTCTCTCACGTGTGTGGGCTCGGTTTCCCGCTAAACTCGAAATCCATGAGCACCAGTCCACCCGCCAGCCCAACATCGGCACGTCCGAGCGTGATTCAGCTCTCCATCAAGGAGAAAGCTGCGCTCTACGCCGCCTACATACCGTTGTTTTCCGATGGGGGCATTTTCATTCCCTCCTCGCGGGACTACCGCTTGGGCGATGACGTCTACGTGTTGCTGAGCTTGCCAGACGATCCCCAGCGCTACCCCGTTGCAGGCAAAGTGGCATGGGTGACACCGCCCAAGGCCGCAGCCGGCCGCACCCAAGGTGTTGGCATCCGGTTCCCGGCGGATGAAAAATCCAGGGTGCTGAAAATCAAAATCGAAGAAATTCTCGGCGCGGCTCTCGGCTCGGATCGCGCCACCCAGACCATCTGACGCCATTGGTGGGCGGACCCGGCTGCGCCAGCCCGACGTCGACCTCCATGCCTGGCAGCGCCTTGGCTGCTGCGTCCTGACCTGCTTGCCCATGTTCACAGACTCCCACTGCCATCTGAGCTTCCCCGAGTTGCGGGCCCAACTGCCCGAGATCCTGAATGCCATGAGCCAGGCCCAGGTTGACCGCGCACTCTGCATCTGCACCACGCTGGAAGAATTCACCGATGTCCACTCGCTGGCGCTCGCGCATGGCAACCTGTGGTCAACCGTGGGCGTGCATCCCGACAACGAAGGGGTCCAGGAACCCACGCTGGACGACCTGCTCAGCCGCGCTGCGCTGCCCAGGGTGGTGGGTATTGGCGAGACCGGTCTGGACTACTACCGCCTTAATGGCCGAACCGTGGCCGATATGGCCTGGCAGCGCGATCGCTACCGGACCCATATCCGGGCCGGGCGCCAGACCGATCTGCCGCTGGTGATCCACACCCGCAGCGCCTCCGAAGACACGCTGGCTATCCTGCGGGAAGAGGGTGGTTTCGACAGCATGGACAATACATCGCCCCCTCGCTCGCGGGGCGTGTTTCATTGCTTCACCGAATCCGAAGCGGTGGCGCGGGCAGCGCTCGACCTTGACTTTTACATCTCGTTTTCCGGCATCGTGACGTTTCGCAATGCGATCGACATCAAGGCGGTGGCCCAGTTTGTGCCGCTGGACCGCATGCTGATCGAGACCGACAGCCCCTATCTGGCGCCGGTGCCTTACCGGGGCAAGACCAACAACCCGTCGTATGTGCCGTTTGTGGCGCAGCAGATCGCCGAGCTCAAAGGCCTGACGGTTGAGGCGATCGGCAAGGCGACCAGCGCCAATTTTGACCGCCTGTTCACCCAGGTTGCCGCTGAATAATGATGAGATTTCACTTGAACAACCACCTGAAGATCATTGTTTTTTCAGCAATTATTTCGTTGTCAAGCCTGTCGCACGCCGGCACATTTGACCGGTTCTTTCAAGCGGCCAAAACCGACGACGAGTCCGCCATCGTCGGACTCACTTTGCGCAGCTTTGACCTCAATATTGTGGATGAGCACGGGGAAACCGCGCTGTTGATTGCCGTGAGAAATGGCTCAGACAAAGTGGTTGGTTTTCTGCTCAAGCAGCCTTCGGTCAAAGTCGAGGCGCGCAACCCCAGCGGCGAGAGTCCCTTGATGCTGGCAGCCCTCCAGGGCGAGCTTGACATGGCGACCCGCCTCATTCAGCGCAAGGCCGAGGTCAACAAGACCCTCTGGACCCCTCTCCATTACGCCTGTTCCAATCTCGAGCCATCGAGCGATGCCATGGTGCGCCTGCTCCTGGAGCACCATGCCTACATCGACGCCGAATCGCCCAACAAGTCCACGCCCCTCATGATGGCCGCCAAGTACGGCCATGCCGACCTCGTCGCATTGCTGCTGGAGGAGGGTGCTGATCCCATGCTTCGCAACGAACAAGGCCTCACCGCCGTCGATTTTGCGCGCCAGGCCGGTCGCTCCGAACAGGCCAACCTGATTGCAGCCGCCATTCGGGCCCGAACCGCCAAGACCCCAGCAACGCGCTGAATGTTTTTTTTCGGGCGGAGAGGAGGGCCGGCGGTCATGTTGTCTCACGCGGACAAGCGCTTACAGGTGGCCCTTGGCGGCGCCCAGTGTCGCCCATGCGTCGCAGCAGACCCAGGCATCGGTCATCCGCAGCCATAAATCGGGCATAACCTCCGCCTGCTGCCAATCAACCTGAGCGCGAGCAACCGGATTCACCGGCCCAAGAACACCAACGACAATTCAGGTTCGAACCCCGACAAGGAGACACCCCGTGGCCATGGCCAGTCAAAAAGACTTTTTTTCCGGATTGATGTTCACCACCATCGGTGGGGCGTTTGCCTGGGGCGCACGCGACTACGAAATCGGCAGCGCTGCCCGCATGGGGCCGGGTTACTTCCCCCTGATGCTGGGACTCTTGCTTGTGCTGCTGGGTGTCGGCGTCACCATCAAGTCCTTCTCAGGACCTGGTGCAAGCTCGGGCGACAGGATCGGTGCATTCGCCTGGCGGCCGCTGGTGTTCGTGTTGCTGGCCAACGTGCTGTTTGGTGTGTTGCTGGTCGGTCTGCCTTCCATCGGTTTGCCGGCCATGGGCATGTTCGTGGCCATCATGGCGTTGACGCTGGTGGCCAGCATGGCCCGCACTGGTTTCAGCTGGAAAGAGAGCTTCTTGCTGGGCGCGGGCCTGGCGCTGGGCAGCTATCTGGCTTTTGTGCGGGTGCTGCAACTGCAGTTTCCGGTGTGGCCGGCATTCATGTGTCAATGAGGAAATCACCATGGAGCTGTTCGAACACCTGTCCCTCGGTTTTGGCGTTGCTTTCACTTTTCAGAACCTGATCTATGCCTTCGTGGGTTGTTTGCTGGGCACCTTGATCGGCGTTCTGCCAGGGATCGGCCCGCTGGCGACCATCGCCATGCTGTTGCCCGCCACCTATGGGCTGGAGCCCGTGGCCGCACTGATCATGCTGGCGGGCATTTATTACGGCGCTCAATATGGCGGGTCCACTACCGCCATTCTGGTCAACCTGCCAGGCGAAGCCTCGTCGGTTGTGACCGTGATCGACGGTTACCAGATGGCCCGCAAGGGCAGGGCAGGCCCCGCTCTCGCAGCAGCGGGTCTGGGCTCGTTTTTCGCGGGTTGCGTCGGCACCTTGATCCTGGCGGCCTTTGCGCCACCGTTGACCGAGCTGGCACTCAAGTTTGGCCCCGCCGAGTATTTCTCCTTGATGGTGGTGGGCCTGATCGGGGCCGTGGTGCTGGCTTCTGGATCCTTGCTCAAAGCGTTGGCCATGGTTGTTCTGGGGCTGCTGCTGGGGCTCGTGGGCACCGACATCAACTCGGGCGTGGCCCGCTACAGCTTTGACATTCCCGAGCTGACCGACGGCATCAGTTTTCTGGCGATTGCCATGGGTGTGTTCGGCTACGGCGAGATCATCAGCAACCTGTCCAAACCCGAGGACGAGCGTCAGGTCTTTACAGGTGAAGTCCATGGCATCATGCCCACCGCTGAAGACTTCCGGCTGATGGTGCCGGCCATATTGCGCGGCACCGCCTTGGGCTCAGCGCTCGGCATCCTCCCGGGGGGCGGCGCGCTGTTGTCGGCTTTTACCGCTTACACCCTCGAGAAAAAGACCCGGTTGCGACCCGGTGAAGTCCCATTCGGCGAAGGCAATATCCGGGGGGTGGCAGCCCCTGAGGCGGCCAACAACGCCGGCGCCCAAACCTCGTTCATTCCCTTGCTCACGCTGGGTATCCCACCCAATGCGGTGATGGCCTTGATGGTGGGCGCCATGACCATCCACAACATCCAGCCTGGCCCCCAGGTGATGACCAGCAACCCCGAGCTTTTCTGGGGCCTGATCGCCTCGATGTGGATCGGCAACGCCATGCTGGTGATCCTGAACCTGCCGCTGATCGGCATCTGGGTGAAACTGCTGAAAGTGCCGTACCACCTGCTTTTCCCGGCCATCGTGCTGTTTTGCGCAATCGGGGTTTACTCGACCAACAACAACAGCTTTGATATCTGGATGGTGGCCATCTTTGGCTTCATCGGCTACCTGTTCATCAAGCTGGGCTGTGAGCCAGCCCCCTTGTTGCTGGGCCTGATTCTGGGCCCCATGATGGAAGAGTATCTGCGCCGCGCCTTGCTGATCGCCCGTGGCGACTGGTCGGTGTTTGTGACGCGGCCGCTGTCGGCGAGCCTCCTGGCCATTGCCGCATTGCTGCTGGTCATCGTGATCAGCCCGGCGATCAAGAAGAAGCGCGAAGAAGCTTTCGTAGAAGACTGAGACATCACCATGAACACCAGGGCCCGGCAGCTGGATGATCCTGGCTGCGCGGGCTTTTTGCTGCCTTGCAATATCGATCTAATACCTTCCACGATGTATATTATGTTAAGTTTAATAATGGGTGCACAGACGATATGGGCAACCGCGACAGCCAGTTCAGCACGTTCTTCTCGACCCCAACTGTGCTTCCAGTCACCTTCAACACCTCTCGCACCCGTTCATTGAAGCCTGAACGCATCTCTTCAAACGTGGTTTCCAGAATGGGTTGCGCTACCCGTAAAACCAGATCGGGCACCACGTGCAGTACAACAAAAATGGGCCCGAAGCATTCATGCGCCGCCTCAGGTGCGTGAACCTCTGGCTGAACGACGACCAAGGTGTTGGCACGCGAGCCTGATCGTCGACCTGGCGCCTTGCACCGGCAGCCACCAAGATTCTGTGCACGCACCCACCCTGACCTCTTGCTCACACCAAGCTCAAGAAGCCTTGTCCGGATCCAGACGTTCATAAACTGCTTACGCGTATCGGCAAGGCTTGCGCCAAGCTCTGCAAGCTCCCCAGGAAACGGCGGCAATGACCAAGCTCTGCTTTGCGCGCTGCTCGAAACCGGCGACGATCCATTGCGAGGAAAGCGCGATCACGCCCTCCTCCTCTCTGTGTGAGCCGCCAGCGTACCGCGGCCGCTGAGGTGGCTTCAGCGGAGCAAGTTCCACGACGAACGGATGCCCTCCAGCACCGACCAAGGTGGGCCCCCCCATGATGAGAACGCCCTGCCTGTGGTGACCTCTGCGGTAGACACTGCGGTGGGATGGCGCACGGACACCCGTTCCTAGCGCCAGCCATTGGGTGCGGCAGCGCACAGACGCGCGGCACGGGTCTCTCTATTGTCAAGCTCATGGCACCGGATACGAATGTGTTCTGCCATGCAGTGCAGCCTTGGGTTGCGCAGCCCGATCAGCCTTTGTCACCGAAAGAATCTCATGAAAACCATCTCCCACCGCTTCTCGATTCTCCTGCTCGCTGCTGCCGCGCTCACCGGCGTCGTGGGTTGTGCATCCACAGAAACGAAGGAAAGCACCGGTCAATATATGGACGACACGGCCATCACCACCAAAGTGAAGGCTGCGATCTTCAAAGATGAAGCGCTGAAATCCGCCGAAATCAATGTCGAAACCTTCAAGGGCGTGGTCCAGCTCAGTGGCTTCGTCAAGTCCGCCGCCGACATCCAGCACGCGGTAGACGTTGTTAAAGCCGTGGGTGGTGTGCGCTCGGTCAAGAACGACATGCGGATGAAATGAGCGGCGAAGCCCATCCCGGCCAACCTGTCCAAAGACCATCATGAACAACCCTGTCAAAACCATAGGCGATGAAGCCTCCAAGCTGGCCCACGAGGCGACCTTGGGTGCAGAACACGCGATCCAGTCCACGCAACGGGCCGCTCAACACCGCCTGGACCGCATGGCAGATGGCCTGGACGAAGCCCGTGCCCAGACCACCACGGCCCTGAACCACCTGGTCCACGACACCGAGTCGCTGGCCCACCGAGGCATGGAAGCGGCGCGGGAGGGCTCGCACCAGTTGCGAGACAAGACGGTGCATGCGAGAGACGTCACCACCCGCTATATCCAGCACGAGCCAGTGAAGTCCATGTTGATGGCCGCAGCCGTGGGCGCAGCGCTCATGGGCCTCGTGGCGATCTTCAGCCGCCACAGCGGTTCCGTCCGCTGAAACGCCGGACGGCTCTCATGAGCCATCCGGTGTTTCACCTGGCCGCTTAGAAACCTTTGTTGCTGGTCGAACACGCGGCGGCTTGTGGGCGCTTGGCGTGCAGGTGCAAAGGCGCCAGGCGCTAAAGCTGGCGGGCGCCACTTGGAGATTGAATCGCCCGTGGCCCCAACCGGTTTCTACCCATTAACAACCAAGGAACCATCATGCTTTACACCATTGCCGTCGTGTTGCTCATCCTTTGGGTTCTGGGCTTGGTGACCGCAACCACCATGGGTGGGCTCATCCATATTTTGCTGGTCATCGCCATCGTCATGGTGCTGCTGCGTGTGATCACCGGCCGCAGCCCGTTTCAACGCGGCTTCAATATTGTGTTCGTTACCCTACATACAACGCCCAACCGCAGCAGTTAGTGTCCAGATTTGCCTTTGCGACGGCGTAAGAAAAAATGAGCATGCCCCAAACTTTTCCGCTCACCGACAGCCCCGATGTGTCGGGCAGTTCGGGTTTCGCGGCGCGCGACGCACTGCTCAAAGCCGGAGCGTTGCAAAACGCCATCCTCAACAGCCCCAATTTTTCGATCATTGCGACCGATGAAAAGGGCATCATCCAGCTCTTCAACGTGGGGGCGGAGCACATGCTGGGTTACAGCGCCAGCGACGTGGTCAACAAAGTAAGCCCGAGTGACATGCACGACCCGGGAGAGGTGCGCGCACGCGCTATGGCGCTCAGCCTGGAACTCGATACGCCAATTGCGCCGGGTTTCGAAGCCCTGGCCTTCAAGGCCTCGCGCGGCATCGAAGACATCTATGAGCTCAACTACCTCCGCAAAGATGGCAGCAGTTTTCCAGCGATTGTGTCCATCATCGCATTGCGCGCTGACCACGCCAACCTGATCGGCTACCTGCTGATCGTCACCGACAATTCGGTGCGCAAGCGCGATGAGCTGTTGCTCAACGAAGCCATGGCCGCGGCCGAAAAAGCCAACCGCGCCAAAACCGATTTCATCTCCAGCATGAGCCACGAGTTGCGCACACCGCTCAACGCCATCCTGGGCTTTGCGCAGTTGGTCGAATCGGGCACCCCCGAGCCCACGGCTATGCAAAAGCGCAGCATCGACCAGATCCTGAAAGCGGGCTGGTACCTGCTGGAGCTGATCAACGAAATCCTGGACCTCACCCTCATCGAGTCCGGCAAACTCGCCCTTTCGGGTGAGCCGGTCTCATTGGCCGAGGTGCTGGGCGAGTGCCGCGCCATGGTGGAGCCGCAGGCGCAGCAGCGCCACATCGGCATGGTGTTCACGCCACTGGAACAACCGCGCCACGTGAAGGCCGACCACACGCGGCTCAAGCAGGTATTGATCAACCTGCTGTTCAACGCCATCAAATACAACAAGGCAGGCGGGCACGTCACGGTGGAGTGCACACTCAGCCCGCCCGACGCGATCCGCATCAGCGTGCGCGATACCGGCGCGGGTCTGACACCGGAGCAGCTGACCCTGCTGTTCCAGCCATTCAACCGGCTCGGCCAGGAGTCGGGCACCGAAGAAGGCACGGGCATCGGCCTGGTGGTGACACAACGCCTGGTGCGACTGATGGGCGGTGAGATTGGTGTCGACAGCACGCCCGGCGTGGGCAGCGTGTTCTGGGTCCAGTTGCCCCTGACCGAGGTACCCCGGTTCGCGGCTATTGAATCTGGGTCCACCGACCCCGAGCACATCGAAAACGATCCAGGCTCGCCACTGCAAACACTGCTGTACGTGGAAGACAACCCGGCCAATCTGGAGCTGGTGGAGCAGATCATCGGCCGGCACGCTGATCTGCGCCTGCTCGGCGCTGCAGATGCGAGCCTGGGCATCGAATTCGCTCGCGTGTACCAACCCAAGGTCATCCTGATGGACATCAACCTGCCGGGCATCAGCGGCATCGAGGCCATGGCGATACTGCGCGCCGACACCCGTACCGCACACATCCCCATCATCGCACTGAGCGCAAATGCCGTTCCGCGCGACGTCCAGACAGGCCTGGACGCGGGCTTCTTCAACTACCTCACCAAGCCGATCAAGGTCAACGAACTCATGAACGCGCTGGCCGCGGCCCTGAGCTTTTCGCGAACCCTCAGCGGCGCAGCCACCCACGAGGAATCAGCATGACCATCACCGCCCAAGACGTGCTCAACGCACGCATCCTCATCGTTGACGACCAGCCCGCCAATGTGGAACTGCTCGAAGACATGCTTCACCAGGCGGGCTACCTGAGCGTGTTCAGCACCACGAACCCAAACACCGTGGCGGCGATGCACCAGCAGACACCTTACGACCTGATCCTGCTCGATCTGCAGATGCCCGGCATGGACGGCTTCCAGGTGATGGAGAGCCTGAACGCCGCCGCCACCGGGGACTACGTGCCGGTATTGGTGGTCACGGCGCAACCGGACCACAAGCTGCGAGCCCTGCAGGCCGGTGCCAAAGACTTCGTGAGCAAGCCCTTTGATTTGGTTGAAGTGCAGACGCGCATCCGCAACCTGATCGAAGTGCGCCTGCTGCACCAGCGACTGGCCAAACACAATCTGTTCCTGGAACAGGTGGTGCTGGAACGCACCACTGAGTTGCGCGAGAGCGAAGCGCGCTACCGGGCGCTGACCGAACTGTCCACCGATTGGTATTGGGAGCAAGACAGCGAGGGGCACTTCACCAAAGTGTCGGGGCCAGTACTGGAGATGCTGGGGCTGCCAGGACCGACCGATGAAGACGGGGCCGGCCCGCCATCCGACAGCCAGGGTTGGAACGAAACCGAACGCCAGATGCTGCAGGCCCGAATCGCGGCGCGCAGCCCGTTCCTCGACGTGGTAATCAACCGGGTGTTGCCCGATGGCACACCCCGGCAATACCGGGTGAGCGGAACGCCCATGTTCGACACCCGCTGCACACTCACGGGCTACCGGGGTTTCGGCGTCGAGATAATCCCGTTGCCGATCGCCTGAGCGGTGATGCCCAAGCCCCACCAGGCGGCCGGTGCCGCCCCTTTGGTGGGGGTAGCGCAAAGCGCTGCGAGGGAATTCAGTCCCGAGGCTCGCCATCAGCTCCCCCATTGGGCGCCGACGGCTGTGGCGCCACCGCTTCGCGCTCGAGCCAACAACGCCGCGCGGTCGGGCCCATGACGGCACCCATCGACAACGACACCAGGAAATCAATCAACAAGGCGCTGAGCAGCGTGGGTGCACCCATCAGTGCGACGGGACCGTGTGGTGTTCGAGGTGTCAGGCCTCGTACGGCCTGCAGGCCATGCAGGACAAAGCCGTGCAACGCGTATTTGATGGCGATCCGGGCCAGCAACTCGGGATCTATCGATCACCAGACATAACGTGTTCTGTATGTGCGTTGCCGAACATACAGCGCAAGTGGATACGCCTAAACTGGATCTAATTGACACATTGCTGTCCAATGGACGTGCATCGCCCCAACTTCCCAACTCTCCGATTCGAGATCATCTATGGGAACCTCCCTCAAACTATCGCCTGACCAGACGGCCAACCAGCTGTTGGCCGCCATGCCCACGCCAGCGTGGCTGCGCATCGGGCACTTGCTGGAAGCGGTGGACCTGCCACTGGGACAAGTGCTGTACGAATCCGGTGGCATTATGAGCCACGTGTATTTCCCTATCAATGCAATCGTTTCCCTCCTGTACGTGATGGAAGACGGCGCCTCGGCGGAAATCGCCGTGGTGGGCAACGAGGGCCTGGTGGGCATAGCGCTTTTTATGGGCGGCGAAACCACACCGAGCCGCGCCGTAGTGCAAAGCGCTGGCAAGGGTTACCGCTTGCGCGCGGCCGACATCAAGGAAGAGTTTGGCCGATCTGGCCCGGTGCTGCACCTGTTGCTGCGCTACACCCAGGCGCTCATCACGCAGATGGCCCAGACCGCCGTGTGCAACCGCCACCATTCGCTGGACCAGCAGCTCTGCCGCTGGCTGCTGCTGAGCCTGGACCGGTTGAGCGGCAACGAGCTGGTGATGACGCAAGAACTGATCGCCAACATGTTGGGCGTGCGCCGCGAAGGCGTGACCGAAGCGGCGCTCAAGCTGCAAAAGCTCGACCTGATCAAGTACGCGCGTGGCCATATCACGGTGCTCGACCGCGTTGGGCTGGAAGCGCGCGTCTGCGAGTGCTACGCAGTGGTGAAGACCGAATACGACCGATTGCTGCCCGACAAACTGGCTGCTTAGGGATGGCGCCAGGAGCCTGCGCGGCAGAAGGAACATCGGTTGCAACCCGCGAGAAACCGGTCTCGCACGGTACGACCTCCTGCGCCCATGGGGGCACCCTGGGTTTCTCGGTATCACCACGCGATCCTCGGTTTTCGTGAGTTTCGCTGCGATGCCATGTGCGCTGCCGCACAGTCATTGCGCTGGCCATGCACCACACTAGAGCTCGGATGGTCGCGTGCACGGGTGCGGGTCGCCGTTCAGACGTCACCCCTATTGGGTGCTGCTGAACACCCAATGAAAAAGCTCTCTAAATGCCACAAGCCGAAAACGATCTGATTCAGCAACTGCCCCAGGCAGCGCGCAAGCGCCTACTGGACCAGTGTGAGCCATTTGACTTGGAGCTGTCCGCCGAGCTCAGCGTGCGCGGACAGCCGCTCAGTCACGCCCACTTCCCGCTTGAGGGCTTTATTTCGCTGGTAATCGATGTGGACGACTACCCCGCGCTGGAAGTGGGCATGGTGGGGCGTGAATCCATGCTGGGCTCGGAGTTGGTGCTGGGCCTGGCCAAGACGCCATGGCGTGCGCTGGTCCAGGGCGCAGGAAAAAGCTGGCGCATAGAAGCCGAGGCTCTGCGAAAGGAATGCATCGCCAGCCCTGAGCTGCGCCAAGTGATGAAAACCAGTTTGCTGGTGAGGCTGCACCAGCAGACCCTGGCCTCGGCCTGTGAGCGCTTCCACATGCTTGGCCCGCGTCTGGCGCGTTGGCTGCTGATGAGCCAGGACCGCGCACAGGCCGACTGTTTTCACG
This sequence comes from Hydrogenophaga sp. PAMC20947, assembly GCF_004795855.1. Lineage (NCBI taxonomy): Bacteria > Pseudomonadati > Pseudomonadota > Betaproteobacteria > Burkholderiales > Comamonadaceae > Hydrogenophaga > Hydrogenophaga sp. PAMC20947. The sequence continues at coordinate 1,290,070 of NZ_CP039252.1, read as the reverse complement.
TCACACAGGAATTCATGGCGCTGATGCTTGGTGTACGGCGCGTGGGCGTGACGGAGGCTGCGGGTGAGTTCCAGCAAAACGGCCTGATCAAATACCACCGAGGCGAACTCACCGTGCTGGACCGCTCGGCGCTGGAGGCGCAGGCTTGCAGCTGCTACGCCGCAGACAAGCTGCTCTACAAAGAGCTGACCGAAGTCCAGCAATAGCCGTTGCCTTGCGCGCCGCCCCGAGGCCGGTAGTCGCCCCCAGGGCGGGCAGAGCGGAGCCTGTATCCCTCAGGTTGTTTCGGCCTTGGCCTCCCATTCCATGAGTTGTGTCCAGTTGCCTTGAATGGTGTCCCAGTTCATGTGAGTCCTTTGGTTGGGGCGAATACCGGCGCTCACCCTGCCGCGTTTGTAAGACCAGCGAACGCCAGCGTCAGTGCGCTATCGAACGTTGACTCCCGCTGCTGGGGTTCTCTGTGACGGGGATCGTCCATTTATTCGCCTGTGTGCGCCAGCGCACTGACACCGTAACCCGGCTCCCGCAAGCTGCACCCGTGGGATCCAGCGCCTATGTCCATGACCACCGGTCAGCCTGGTCGCTGCGGACCATCCGCGCTGGATTTCCACACCCATTTTTGACTGCTCTGGAAACATACGCGAAAACACCGCCCAAACACCGGACAGAAGGATCACCAAGATCCCGCAGGCGCAACGTTGATGCCACAGCACGCGCACCCAAAGTCAGGCGTCTGGTGTTGCAGGCCGTGTTGCTGGGCACCTTGGACTGAACGCTTGGTGGGCGCTCGCCCTTCGGCGGGCCCGGCCGTTCCACACCTGTTCTCAATTGTTCCGCATTCGGGTTTCGAACCCTTGGCGTGTGACCATGCGCCGAAGTTTCCAACTTCGCCTCGAAAACCGCGTCAAGGAGCGGTCAATCCGTCGGAATACCGACCCCCGCCTCCCCTGCTCCCTGCAACAGCCATCGCAGTGGCACCAGCAGGAACTGCAAGCATTGCACCGGCTGCCTTCTTCGGGCTTTCCGTCATGATTCTTGGGCAGTCGCAGGGGAAAACGGACGATCCTCACGCAGACCGGCTGTAGACGATGGCGGCGTGGGTGATGTGCGCCGCCAGGAGTCCGATACAGACAAGAAGATACATCCACCAGCGATAGAAGTGACCCCAAAAGAGGCGCTTGCCCAGCACCGCAAGGCTGGGGAGCCACAGAATCGGCGTGTACGCAGGGGCAAGTGAACCCAGAATACTTGACGACCAAGCGCTATGGGGCCAATACATCAAGGCCAACCAACTGGCGAAATAGACAAGCGTCCCCAGCACGAACACCAGCAAAGCGCGCCGTTCTGATTTTTTCGCAATGCAAAGCGGCATCGCGAAGGGAAGACCGAACACCAAAGCCCGGAGCAAGTTCTCGATCAACCCCAATGGGCGAGGAATGTCCCGCCAGAACTCTGACATCGCGGCCGGGGGCATCAGCTTGCTGGTGAACGCCAGGTTCCATGCAATGGCGGGTATCAGGAGCAACCCGCAGCTGAGTGCACAGTGGAGGAACCTGGAGCTTGTGTCTTCTCCTGTGACCGGACCTTGCCAAATCTCACGCATTTTGTCTCCTAGGCGGCATGGTCAGATTCAATTTCGTGTCGGCCCATCACCCCCGCCACCGCTTCGACAACCCAAAAACAAGAGGCAACAGCGCCACGAACACCAAGGCCTCCAGCGTGGTGAAAAGCGCCAACCCGGATGCGCCCGCCGCAGTCGTGATTTGAAAGACATTGAGTGCGATATTCTGAAATGCGTGCGCAAAAATGCCGACCCACAAGCTGCGGAACCAGATGAAAAAGCACCCCCATGCAAAACCCATCATCGTTGCGACAAGCATGTAGCCCGCACCATAAGACATTGCGGCACCGAGCGCCATTTCTCCATCGTAGAACGCGCGGAGTGGCCAAACGATGTGCCAAAGTCCAAACAGCAAGGCCTGAACCACGTTGGCCCGCATTCGGGACATCGTCACAACCAGATGGGTCAGCAGCAGGCCTCGAAACAGGCTTTCCTCCATTGTTGCGTTGACCAGATTGAACACCAAAATTCTTGTAAATGGCAGGAAGCCGTTTTGTCCTTCAGCTTGCTGGGCAAGGGTGAAACCTTGAATACCCACAGAAAAATTCGGATCTGCTCCCTGCGCCCTGAGAAAGAGGAACTGGACCAGGAAAGTTGCGGCCATGACCGCGGCAGTCAGCCCGAAGCCGATCCAGATCACCGAAGTGAAAGAGGTTTTTCGAAAACCGATTCGATCGAGCCCATGGCCTGACCAGATGGCATAAGCGATCACGATGGAAAGGCCCACCACCTTGGAAAGGATGAGTTCGCCGAACCACTCGTCTGATCGAATAAGAAACACGTCTGCTATTCGCAGACCAAAACACAGCGCAAGGATCAACATGGCAGTTCGTGCGAACAGGGTCGAATCCCTGTTTTCGAATCTATCCGAAACGGGCCTCATGGTGAGAGGGGTCCAGGCCCCCCGGCTGGCTCCGCACCATGCGCCGCTCCCTTTCATCCCGCCGGCGGTCAGCATCGCGTCTGAGCAAAGCCAGCACGGTGAACCCACTGACGAGCAGCGGCCAATCCTGGGGCGTCGCCAACAAGAAGGCCGCGCTGCCGCCAATCAGTGACCAGACCACCGGGATCACCAGCAGGCGCCGAGGTACCGATTCGGTGGTCAGCAGAAACAGCCCGAACGTAAAGATCGTGACGGGGCATGGCGTGATGCCGAACATCGGTATGGCCGGGTAGCCGTGCCCGAGCACCTGGCCCAGCAACGGATAGGCGATGCTGGCCCAGGCCACCAGTGCCCAGCCCAACCAGGCGGTCCAGCCCTTGGGCTGGCCAAAGGCGAGGCGTCCCCGCAGCACACCCGCTTCGATAAACAGCAGGCCCTGGATGACGAACAGGACCGCAAAGCCCCAGGCCCCGTTGCTGATGGCCGAGAAGCTCATGCCGTGGTAGGCAACACCTGTCCACAGCCACATCGCGGCCAGCCCGCCCGCGACCACCCGGCTGCGCTGCGCCGAGGGTCGAATCACCAGCACCGACATCACCAACGCCAATCCATATGCCCACACATGAATGGGCCACACCGCCTCGTTGTAGGTGACAAAAACGGCCAGAAACTGCTCACGGGTGAAAGGCAACATGCGGTCACTCCATCTTTATGTGCTGCGAAGCCCTAAGCGGGCGCCACAAACTTGTTGAACAATTTTCCGCCACAGCACAACAGCGCTGCGGCCGTCAGGACCAACATGCCGACGACGAGCTGAAACGGCCGCAGATTGCTGCCATCCGGGAGCAACATCACCGGGATGATCAAGGACCAGGCATTCACTGCGGTGTGCAACACCAGCACCGGAATGACGCTGCCCCCGCTGCGGTTGTACAACCACGCAAACAGCACCGAGGCGGCGATGGCGCTGAGCGCGAACAGGCCCCCTGGCAAGAGGCTCTGCACCGTGCCCGGGCTGTAAAACAGCGGCAGGTGCCAGATTGCCCAGACCACGCCCAACAACAAACTGGCAACCCGCCATCCCCACCGCGCCTGCAAGGCCGGCAAGGCGTATCCGCGCCAGCCGAACTCTTCTCCCACCGGGCCGCCTGCCAGGAAAACGAGCAGGAAGTTCGCTGCCGCCATCCCCACGTGACCCGCGGCCCTTGAAGGAGGCAAGGTGCCACCCAGGACGACGTGGGCGGCGGCGGCCAGCCCCATGATGACCACGGGAAATGCAAAGGCCAGTACGAACCAGTGCCAACGCAAACGCCACCGCATGCACCTCAGCAGCCAGCGGCGCAGGCCAGCCATGCCGGCTCCGTAGGCGACCAGGACCACCGCCGCGAGGCTCGGTCCAAAGCCGCCCGCCAACGCCAGCGTTGTGGCCGCAACGGGCGAGTCCACCTGCAGCGCCGGCGCGAGCAACCAGCATGCCCAGGACCAGGCGAAAGCCAGGGCGAAAAACATGATCAGGGACGCTGCGGAGGGGGTCTCGCCGTGGTACGCCACAGGCTCGCCGATCACGACCGAACTGGTTGATGAAGGCATCCGCCGCGTCATGGCCGGCCCGATGGCAAGTGCCGCCAGGCGATGGCCGCGTGCACCAAGTCATCGTGCCCGACCCACGTGTGCCTGCCCTGCTCGAACCCAGTGAACTGCGCGCTGGCGTAGGTGCCGCATCGGTCGTCACGCGCGCTGATGCGCAGCGTTGGCACACAGTTGGCCTCCAATGGCGATGGCGACAGGTGCTTGCAGGCGGCCGTGTCGTTGCGCATACCCTCGGCGCGCAGCGACACTGGAGGACTAAGCTCGAGCGTGGCGTCCGCCCTCGCCCGCTTTTGCAGGCGGGGGCTCATGGCACCTCGATGCGGTCGCCGCGCACGGGAAAGTGGCCCTTGAACTGAAGGGGCCGTGGATCGCCACCCAGCGGCGCATCGGTCGAGCCTGGACCTTGCGCGTGAATGTGCAGGTGCGGCTCGCCGGTGTTGCCTGAATTGCCCACCGATCCGAGCCAGTCACCGACGGCGACCTGAGCCCCTGCATGGACCCGAACGCTGCCAGGCTGCAGGTGGCCGAGCAGTACGTCCGCCTGGTCACAGCGCAGCATCACATGGTTGCCGGCCAGGTGCTCGCGGTCCGCTTCAGGCACCCACATGTCGGGCAGTCCGTCCACGGCGATGAGCACCTGGCCTGCGCAAGGCGCCCACACGCGCGCGCCGTAGATGACATAGGCGCTGGGGTCTGCAGGCTGTACACCACGGGCACGCAGCCCAAACCCGTCCAGCGCCACGAGATCGACACCATAGGATTGCCCGCGCCAGGTGCGGTAACGAGGCACTCCGGCGTTGAGCGTTTCAAGGTGCGCATTGGTGCTGATGCTGCTGCCACCATTGACGACGAGATAGCGACCCGGCTCCAGCGGGAAGGCCAGGTTCACGGCGCCCGCCACCGGGTTGCTTCGGCTTTGCCATGCGGTGAACGTTCCGTAGGTCGACAGGCAGCCCAGCGCCAAGAAAAGACCCCCCACGATCCACGCTCCGCCTGTTGCCGGCACCGCAGACGCAATGGGTTGGATGCGGCGCCAACCCAGCCACGTCGCCACCGCTAGGGCCGCAGCAAACACGAAGGGCGCCCACCACGGCGGCAACAGCCAGATGCCCAGCAAAGCCATGGCGGCCAGCGCCGCGACGCTGCCGAAAACCTGCACCACGAAACCCAGACCACTGCGCGCAGGCGCCCACACCAGCCAGCCGATCAAGATCAGTGGCGCTGCGAACTGAAGCGCGTACAGCCAAGTCATGGTGCCGTCCGGTCTGGAGTGTGACTCACGACGAGAACTCGTAGACCATCGACGTCAGGTTGCCGATGAAGTAGGGCCTGCGTCCCTCTGGCCGCAAGTAGGCGGCTTCGCTGCGGGCCGGCACCATCATTCCGCCATGCAACTGGTAGCTGGACACGCGGCCCTCCCAAGGCAACATGACCATGTCCTTGCCCACCCCGACGCCACGCGCATCGGCGTGCACCGACGTGATCAGCCCGGTCTCGTCGAACCTGAACAGCAAGGTCAAGGTGATCGGACCATCCTCCAGCGTGGCCTTCGCCGAGCTGTCGTCCACTGCCTCCCAGCGCACGCCCTGGCTGGGAAGCAGCGCGGTCGGATACCAAATTGCCTCGGCGAAGTAGCGCATCAGTTCGCCGCGGGCAATCTCGCCGCCGCCCTGCACCTCGGCCACGGTGAAGAGCCCCAGCATCGCCGCGTGTAGCCTGCCCTCGCCTGCGATGTAGCTGTCGTGGACGTGCGCGACCAAGCCGGGCAGCATGACCACCCGACCGTTCCACAGAAAGCCCGGGCGGCGGGTGACTGCACGCTGTGTCGAGGTGAAGTTTTTCCACTGCTCTCCAGTGGCCGACATGTTGAACGTGCCAGCGAAATCGAAAGTGGCGGCGGAGATGAAGGGCTGTCCGTCCTTCAGCACTGCGCGGAAGTACCGCTGGACTGGCGTGGGCAGCCCGTCGAGTTCGCGGGCGTCGTAAACCTTGTTCATGCCGGCAGGCGCCGGCACTCTGGCCGCTTCGAGCAGCGCCATCTGCACCTGTGTGGTGCCAGCCCAGCGTGAGCTTCCGAAAGCTGCCAGCCCCGCAACAACGGCCACCATGCCGCCGATACCAAAAACCGTCCATCCAATCCAGTTCATGCCGCTTCTCCGTTGATTGGCACATTGCGCTCGGAGACGAACACCGCGATCGCCGCCGAGCAGCGAAACTGCCGTGCGTATGTTTGATTTTCGGAGGCTGGCGAAGAAAACAGGTTCATCATCCGGGTGCCCAGCCACCGCGGCAGCGGGGAGTTGCCCGCCGCACAACCCAGCGAGACATAAACATGATCATCATCGGGGTCGACGATTGGGCCGCGGCGCTCGAGATCCGGAGCAATGGAGATCGACTTCTCGGCGATCTGGAAACCCCAGCATGGCGTGTTGTGGCTCGAAGGTGCCAGGATGGCCTGGCGAACCAAGCCACACACCGGGGAAGTGGCTCTTCGGAATGAGGCACTCCCGGCTCTCGCCGTGCGGGAGCAGCCTTCTGCGCGGCGTCACTCGAAGAACAGGCCGTCACCGCTGGCGCGGCAGAAACGCCAGCAGCCGCCAGCAGCTGTCTCTTGCACGGGCTCTGGATCGAAATCATGGGACGTTCATTCGCAACTCGCATGCACCGACTTTGCCCGTTTTTTTGAACCCAGTCTGTTCGTCTTCGCACACAGCGGATGATTTGCACAGTAGCACGCTCGCAACTGGATTCAGAGGGGATCCGCCTCATTGCGGACATGCGCCGGAGTCGGATCCTGGCCGATGCCAGGCGTACATCTGACAGGAATGTTCACCCAAACTGTTGACGACATCAATGGTCAAGAGCAGCGGGTGAGGCCCAGCAGAGTTGGCCGAAAAACCTACCAGCGAGAGGCACACACCGTGCTGCACCGCACATCGCTGGAAGCGCAGGCTTTCAGCGGCTTTGCTGCGGAAGTGGTGCTGCACGAGCGGTGGCTGGAAGATCCTCTCGAAAAAAACTTGTCACGATTTCGCGGGTTGATGCGACCAAGGTAGGGACAACACTGCACATCGCAGCGTTGCACCACCCCCTAAGGAACCATCATGAAATCGCTTGTTATTGCCACCCTCCTCGCTTCCACCGCTTTCGCAGCATCCGCCATGCCGGGCAACGGCAACGGCGAGATTTACGGCTTCGACAAAGCGCCCTCCGGCCCCTCCAGGACCCGCGCTGAAGTCGTCGCCGAGCTGCGCGAAGCCCAGGCCACCGGTACCATCCGTTATGGCAACGTCGACCTCAAGCGCCACAACGCCCGCCTGACACCGTCCAACAGCCAGCTGACCCGCGCAGAGGTTCGAGAGGATGTGGCAGAGCTGGCCGCCGAAGGTGAGCTGTTCCAGAACAACAACAGCCACGGCGGCGCCCAACGCTTCTGAGCAGATGCGTCTACATGAACGCCACTGCCCCTTCACCCCAGTCGCAGCCCAATCCCGGGCCTCGCGACTGGCCTTAAACAGAAATCAATCTGCCACCCGCAGCGATTGATGCATGAAGTGGACGTTGACGCTCACTGATATTGCACATGTGGCACATCCCCTCCCCCAAGCTTTCGAGCTCGCGCGAGTCGCAGCTGTTGGGTGGAAAGCACTCTCTTTCTCTTTCTCTCTCGCACATCCAGAGCAGCTAAGTCTCTCGGGCCCCTCAGTTGAGGTAGGCCTGCCTTCAGATCGTCACAGCTTGGCCCCGCCTGCGCTGCAAATTTGACAGGATCGGCCCACGACCCAAGCAAGTCGCTGGGTCAGCTTTCGGCTTCGCACCAGAAGGCTCCGGCGAAGGTGACCATGGCGGTCTTCCGGCGGTCTGCGAATCCACGACCACCCTATAGCGCCCCGGCCAAGGCAGTGTCTCGCGCTGGGGATCCGGTACCCAAAGCGCCTCGCAGCTGAAATGCTGCTTCTGATCATTGCGCCGCCAACCAACAGGCAAAACAACCTCTGCCTGCGGTGGCCTGCTATCTGGCTCATCTGACCAGGGCCACCTGGTTAAAGACATTCACGGAGACGCAGCTCCATCCAGCCGGTCCATGTCATGGACCTCACGATCGCGGGCTGTTCCCCCATCCAGCACGATGGTTTTTCGATCACCGTCGTAGTCGGCCACGACGAACCGGCGTTCCCGCAAATGGCCATGGGTTGCTGGAAACAAGGCGAACACCTGACTGCCTGCGTGCAGAGCATCCACGACAGCGGCAACGGCCACGATGACTTCCGAGGTTGCCCAGTCGTTTTTGGCCGGGTCCACCCGACCCCAGAGCACGTCGGTGATACGCCCGCCGGTGTCTAAACGAACTTTGGATACTGCGAATGTCAGCCTCTGGGCGCCTTCATGGTGTGGAGCCCGGTGTTCGCTCGCAGGGCGGGCTGGAGCCGCCATGCCTGCGTCGGTGCGTGCCTGCGAATCAATCGCGTTTGGGGTCTTGCCAGATCGGTCATCGAGTTTTTGCAGGTCGGTGACATTGCGCCCAGATAAGGGTGCACCGTCAAAGGCAATGCACTCCCGGCCATCGGTGTGCTTGACAACCACAAAGGGGCGATCCGGAACGCGTTCGCTGGATGGAAACACGCCCGCGACCTCGGCACCATCGTGGATGGCGTCCACGACCTCAGCGGCCGTTGCCAGCACACGGGGGCCCACGTTCCGATCCGTGCCGGTATCCACTTCAGCCCAGAGCACATCACTGACATGCCCGTCGGGGCCGATGCGGACCTTCGACACCTCGAAATATCGACCGTTCTCACCCGCCATCGGACGGGCACGTTCACCTTGGTAGGTCATGACGCAGGCTCCTCATCAAATTCAACAACGCTGCCGATTTGGCAACGGCAGCACAAAAATTCAAAGACATGGCGAATGCATGGCCATGTCTTCGTCGGTCCGCGCGGGGAGGCTCGGCCTTGCCTGGCTCAGCTGAGGCAGCAGCGCTTGCATGGCTCTCGTCAGAGTCACGAATACGGGCAGATCTGAGCCACCTTCCCCAATACTGGGGTAGTTTGCTCGACTGGACAAGGAAAAGACGCGCGGCAAATTCATGGGCGAGTTTGTGTGCAAGGCGCTGCTGGCGTCTGTTCGCTGCCGCACTCAGCACGCCTCCTTCTGCAACAGGCTCGCGCGGAGCAGGGCAAGGTCGACGCCCTATGGCTTTGCTTTTCACGCGCGCAGCGCTCGGCGCGCCGAGCTGGGAACTCAGGTCGTTGTTGTTCCGCTCAACCGAATGGACAGCGCGGATTTTGGCCACTGTTGCCTTGGCTGTTCAGGCCGGACTGTGTGCGTTGGCGCACGGTGTCAGTCAGCGCTTTCAGCGAGGATGCGTTCAGGTGGCCTTTCTCTGATCGCTCTGCCACCCAACCCCAATCAGAAAGATCCACTCATGACAGCAATCAAGAACGTCACCGTGCTCGGTACCGGCGTGCTCGGTTCGCAAATTGCGTTCCAGACAGCGTTCCATGGCTTCTCCGTGGTCGCGTACGACATCAATGCAGAGGTCATTGAGCAAGCGAAGGCACGGTTCACTGGATTGGCGCAGACCTACATCGACGAGCAGGTTGCCGGTGCGGCCGATGGCGGCTCAGCAGCGGCGCTCTCCAACATCAGCTATTCGTTCGAACTCGGCGATGCGGTCAAAGATGCCGATCTCGTGATCGAGGTCGTGCCAGAGAGCCTGGAAATCAAGCGCGCCGTTTACACCGAATTGGCGAAGCTTGCGCCCCCCAAGACGATCTTTGCGACAAACTCTTCGACCTTGCTGCCCAGTGCGATGAAAGACTTTACCGGTCGCCCCGACCGTTTCATCGCGTTGCACTACGCCAACCGGGTCTGGTCGCACAACACCGCAGAGATCATGGGAACACCGGACACCGCCCCGGCCGTCTTCCAGACCATCGTCGACTTCGCGAAAGCCACAGGCATGGTTCCGATCGAGATCAAGAAAGAGCATGCGGGCTACATACTGAACTCGCTGCTCGTTCCGTTGCTCAACGCGGCGAGCGACCTTCTCGTGGACGGCATCGCTGAGCCAGCCATGGTAGACAAGACTTGGCGCATCGCCACTGGCGCGCCATTGGGCCCGTTCCAGATCTTTGACATCGTTGGCCTCAAGACGGCCTACAACATTTCTCAAATGAACCCGGATCCGAAAAAACAGGCATTTTCGAAGTTGCTCAAAGATCGCTATATCGATAAAGGCAAGCTCGGTGCATCAACCGGTGAGGGTTTTTACAGCTACCCAGAAAAGCAGCTCACCCACCAAGCGCCAGGTGACTGAAGCGGAGCGTTGCTGCGCCACAGCGTGCGAGACACGGCGAAGCCAAAGGCAAGACTGCCCGTTACAAGCCTCGAAGTCCGTGCGCTGCCGAACAAACTGCAGCGGCGACGTGATCTGGATTGCACCTGGCAGTACCTTGGTGGCTTGAAGATGCCGCACCTGAGCCCAATGCATTGCTCGAACACCGCAGCACACTTTCTTCTGCCAGATGCCCAGGAGCCTGGAGCCATCGCTCAGCCGCTCCGATGCCCACAGTCTGATGCCCTGCGGCAATTTGAAGGTCGTGCCGCTGAGCGAGATTGCGGTCGATGGCAAGGTGTTGCTCAAGCCTGGCGGAACGGTCCAGGCCGCAAGCGCGCTGTTCGCGTGGGGAGTGACCGACAATACTGGTTTCCCGACGTGCAGCGATCATGCGATCGGGCAAGCTGTTGTGGCTGAGCGGCGAGCCACTTGGGCCCTCGGCCGGGAGGGCAGCGATGTCGTGCCGAGCCAAATTGACACGCCCTCCCGAAAAAGTCCACAAAGGATGAGATGAAGGTTCGGACGAAACTGTTCTCAGGCGCCCTGCTGGTGGGTTTTCTTGCCTGCGTGTATTGGATATTGCGTGAGACGGATACGCTGACGACGATCCTGGACACCAATGCACTCCATGCACGGGTTGTTCAGCTGGGCGCGTGGGGTCCGGCCGCAATCATCGCACTGATGATGCTGGCGATATTGGTCAGTCCGATCCCGAGCGCACCCATCGCTCTGGCTGCCGGCGCCGCCTATGGTCACAGCTGGGGCACCCTGTACGTTTTGCTGGGCGCGGAAGCCGGCGCGGTGGCTGCGTTCGCAGTGACCCGTTTCGTGGGCTACGAAAGCGTCCATCGTTGGTTCGGAGATCGACTGTCTATTGGGTTGATCGGATCCCAGAACGTGCTGATGGGAATCGTTTTTGTCAGCCGAATCCTTCCGTTCATTTCGTTTGATATCGTCAGCTATGCCGCTGGACTCACGGTCCTGTCGTTCTGGCGCTTCGCTATCGCGACCCTCGCAGGCATCGCGCCGACAAGTTTTCTTCTGGCTCACTTCGGCAGCGAGATGGGGACGGGGCAAACCGACAAAGTCCTGGTTTCAGTGTTGGCGCTGGGCGGCCTGACCTTGATCCCGGTCGGGGTGAAACTGTATCGAGATTGGCGTGCCAGGCGACGTCTCGAACGCCATGAGCAGTGACTTCACGCCTTGAGCCGATGCGCAGGTCCAAGTCCAAGATCAGGGGTACGCCCAGGTCGCGGCCCATTTCCCCTCTGCCATCCTGGGGCGTGTCAATGGCTAAACGGCGCCTGCAAACACGGCACCGTCTCTGGCCGATGAGATGCACCGCCAAGCAGGCGACCCAGCTCCTTTTTAACCACGCCGTAGCATTCGCAGGCGCACGTCTGGAGCCCCTTTGGGTCAACGACGCTGATGTGCCCGCGCCTGTAGCGGATGTAGCCCATCTGCAGCAGGTTGCCTGCAGCCGCGGTGACGCTTTCGCGGCGCACACCCAGAATGCCAGCCACCAATTCCTGCGTCATCACCAGTTCGCGCGGCGGCCCGCGGTCCAGCGTCAGGAGCAGCCAGCGGCTGAGTTGCTGCTCAACGGAGTGGTGGCGATTGCAGACCGCGGTCTGCGAGACCTGGGTGATGAGGGCCAGGGTGTAGCGCAACAGCAAGCCTTGCAAAGAGCCTGCGCCGTCGAATGCCTGGCGCAGGCGGTGGCGGTCCAGGCGGTAGCCATGACCCGCGGTCTGGACGACGGCCGAGCTGGGCGTCGTGTCACCGCCCATGAAGAGCGAAATGCCGACCATGCCCTCGTTGCCGACGCCTGCTGACTCAGCCGCTGCTCCGGACACGGTCACGTAATAGAGCGAGACCACTGCGGTGGTGGGGAAACAGGCATGCTGCAGTTGCTCGCCGGGCTCGTAGATCATGTCGCCGAGGGCCAGCGTCATGGGTTCGAGGTACTGGGCCAGAGCCTCGTACTCCGCTTGGGGCAGCGCGGCGAGCAGGTGGTTCTGGCTCGGGCTGTGAGGGCGAGAGGGCAGCGCGGTCTGCATTAGCGTATGCCCATGGCCGGCGGGTTCATCTCAACGCCAACGCCACGGTAACCGATGAATTTGCAAGACTGCGTGAACATGGGTTCGCCGCTAACGCGGTAGTGCGTCACTTCGCCGTTGTGATCGACTCGGCTGATGGCGAAATCGAGGAAGGGTTGGCGGGCCGCGATGGTCGCGAGCAAGGTACCGCGTTCGGCCTCATTCCAGCCGCCTACATATGCGCTCGGTCCAGAGCTGTCCAGCGCGGGTGTGCACAGACCCAGCATCTCCAGCACTGGCCCGGTGACGTTCGTGAAATTGTCGTCCTTGTCCTGCTCCCAGTGCCAATCAGAGGCCAGCGCAGTCAGGCTGCGGTATCGGGCTTCACTTTCACGGAGCTCGGCAGTGCGCTCCAGCACCGCCTGCTCCAGCACCTCATTGTGGGCTTCAAGCCGGCGGTACAGCAGCCGCACCTCAAGCATGTTTCGGATGCGGGTCTTGATTTCCAACAGGTCGAAGGGCTTGCTGATGAAGTCCTTGGCACCGGCTTGCAGGGCTTGCAATTTGTGCTGGGGCTGGGCTGTGAGCACGATCACCGGCAAATAGCTGTCGCCAGCGCTGGCGGAAAGCTCCGCCATCACCTCGAAGCCGTTCAATCCCGGCATTTGCAGATCGAGCAAGATCAAGTCGTAGTCGTGCTGCTGGTGCAGAGAGCACGCCTGCAGCGGATCCATCGTTGAGGCCACGTTGCTGTACCCGGATTCGCCAAGCATGCGTTCGAGCAGGCGCACGTTGGCCGCCTGGTCGTCCACGATCAGGAGGCGGGCAGCAAGGATGTCGGATTCGGGCAGCTTCATTGGGATTCTCCTGTTGTCTCGGTTTTCTCGGCATGCGCGTAGGCGAGCGCCGCATCGAGCGTGTCCATGAATTCACTCAGCTTGATGGGCTTGGTCATGTAGTGGAAAAACCCTGCCTGCATGCCCTTCTCGATGTCGTGCCGCATGGCATTGGCACTGAGTGCCACCACAGGTATGTGTGCTGTCGCTGCGTCCTCGGACAGGATGCGCAGGGCGGTGATCCCACTGATGCCTGGCAGGTTGATGTCCATCAGGATCACGTCGGGTTGGTGGGTGCGTGCCATTTCGACACCACGCTGGCCATCATGTGCGCTGAGCATGCGAATGTCGGTGCGGCGCTCGAGCAGTCGCTGCACCAGCAACAGATTGGCCGGGTTGTCTTCGACACAAAGCAGCGTTCGCTGCGCGGCGCCGGACATGTCGCTGCGTGCCGGTGCCAGCTGGACATCGGTGGGTTCGGCACCCAGTTGCTGCGCAGCGCAGGAATCGAGCTCGAACCAGAACACGCTGCCCATGCCCACGGTACTGTCCACCCCGACGCGACCGCCCATGAGATCGACCAGTCGCTTACTTGTCACCAGGCCGATGCCCGTCCCGCCTTGAGCGCCCGCCTCTTGCCCGAGGCGGTTGAAGGACTGAAACAACTGTGACAGCTTGTCGGCAGAGAGGCCCTCGCCCGTGTCCTGTACGCTGACCCGCGTGCGGCCCGATCCGTCCTGCACGCAGGACACGTCCACCCTGCCCCGGACCCTGTTGTACTTGATGGCATTGGACAGCAGGTTCAGCAGCACCTGCTTGACGCGGGTACGGTCTGCCATCACGACCCAGCCGCCCTCAGGCACAGGGAAGAAGACCTGAATGCCACTTTTATGTGCTTCCGGGTTGATCATGGCCTCACAGTCTGCAAAAACCTCCCCCAGCGATATCGGTTCAAGCGACAAGGACAGCTTGCCGGATTCGATCAGCGCAAGGTCCAGTATTTCATTGATCAACTCCAGCAAGTACCAGCCGGCTTTCAGAATCTGTTTGATGCTGTCCGCTTGTGCCAGCGTGGGAGGCGGCGTGCCGGTTTCGATGAGCTGCGAAAAACCCAGAATGGCATTCAGCGGCGACCGCAGCTCGTGGCTCATCGACGACAGAAAGTCGGATTTGGCCAGGTTGGCCTCGTCGGCCGCAACCTTGGCATTTTTCAGCTCGAGCAGGCTGTCCTGCAACACCTTGTCGAGGCGCATGCGCTCGGCCTCGGCCTGCTTGCGTCTCGTGACATCTCGGGCGGCAGCGAACACCCCCAGCACGTTCCCCTGCACATCCCTGTAGACAGACGCGTTGTACAGCACGTCGGTCAGGCGACCATTTGCGTGCCGGATGGTGAGCGGGTAGTCGGTCACGGAGCCTTTCAAAAAGGCCTCGAGGTACCCTTCTCGCGCTTTCTCGGGCTCGGTGAAATAGTCGGAGAAATCGGCTCCGATGAGCTTGTCCCGCTGAACACCTGTGACGCTGACCGAGCCCTCGTTGACATCGGTGATCTTGCCCTGCGGGCTGATGGTCACCAGTGGATCAAGCGAAGCCTCGATGAGACTGCGTGCGTACTGTGAAGCCTGCTTCTGCTGGGTCACATCGCGGATGGAACTGGAGATCAGGACACCCGCCTCGGTTTCGAGAGGGCTGAGGCTGACCTCGATGGGAAACTCGGAGCCGTCCTTGCGCCGTCCGCAGAGCTCCAGGCCGGCGCCCATTCCTCGGGCTTTGGGTTCATCGATAAAGCCGTCGCGGTGCTTCAGGTGTTTGGTGTGGAGGCGCTGCGGAATGAGCAACTCGACTTTCTGACCCAGCATTTCATGGCGGTCATAGCCGAAAAGGCGTTCGGTTTTGGCATTGATCAGCACGATCTGGCCTGTGGCGTCCACGACCACCACCCCGTCGGGAGCGGACTCCAGGAAACCACGGAACTTGGCCTCGGTCTTCTTCTGGTTCGTGACATCTCGGGCGGCGGCAAATACACCGAGCACACGGCCCTGCACATCTTTGTAGACGGATGCGTTGTAGAGCACGTCGGTGAGGGCACCGTTTGCATGCCGTATGGTGAGGGGGTAGTCGGTGACGGAGCCTTTCAAGAAGGCCTCGCGGTAACCTTCACGCGCCTTCTCGGGCTCGGTGAAATAGTCGCAAAAATCGGCCCCGATGAGCTTGTCTCGTGCGACACCCGTGGCGCTGACCGAGCCTTCGTTGACGTCGGTGATCTTGCCCAACGGGCTGATGGTCACCAGCGGGTCGAGCGACGCCTCGATGAGGCTGCGCGCATACAGCGCCAAGTCCCTCGCCTTTTCATCAGCCTGCCGCCGCGCGGTGAGATCTGTGCTGATCAGCAGATAACCGATGATGGCGCCGGCGGCGTCTTCCAGTGCCGTCACCGACACCACCGCGGGCATGCGGCTGCCGTCCTTGCGGGTAAAAGTCAGCTCGTAGACATCTTCGATGCCGAACCGCGCCTTGAACACCATCGCTTCGAAGCCCGACGCAATCGGTGTGGACAGCTCGGCGCTCAACACTTGGGCACGCAGCAGCAGCTCGTGGGGGTCGGAAATCTCGGCTGGCGTCATGCGATTGACCACATCCGCAGCGGCATAACCCAACATGCGCTCGGCGCCAGCGTTGAAGATCAGGATCACTCCGTGTTCGTCGGTTGCGATTTGGGAGAAATGGGCGCTGTTGAGGATCGCAGTTTGCAGCGCTTTCTGACGTTGGTCCTCGACAAAATATGGCTCACGATCGGTGGCTTCGGTAGCGGAAGCAGCGTTGTCGGCTCGTTTTTTCATGTGAAGTGTTTGGGTTCGACGAGCAAGGTCACATCGGCATGGAGCAGGCGTACATGCTCACAGTCCTGCGAAGCATGGTGCCGCCCCGCGCCGGCGTCTGTGCGCCAACGCACACAGACCACCCCTGCGGCCATCTACGGGGTATCCGGCCCGTTGTGGACCGACTGGACGGCCGAGTTAGGTAACGGGTTCTCCGCCGTCTGGCCCGCGGTTTTGCGTACCTGGACGATGCCGACCAGATCCCTTTGAGTCGCGTCACTTGGCCGCGCTGTTGAGAGCGACACCAGCGCTGAGGTCGTTGCCGGCACGGCGTACCGGCGCCTGGTTCATCCTTGGATCAAGGGCGCACGGCACTGACTCGCCATACGGTGTTGCCCACATCGTCTGCGACCAGCAAGCCGCCAAGCCGGTCTATGGCCACGCCCACTGGACGTCCGAAGGCTTCGTCACCGCGCACGAATCCAGTCACCACGTCGATGGGCAGCCCATTTGGTTGGCCGCGAGAAAACGGCACGTACACCACCTTGTAGCCGCTGCGCGGCTTTCGATTCCACGACCCGTGTTCTCCAATGAATACACCGTTTGCAAACAACGGCCCGAGGCCCTGCCCGACCGAAAACACCATGCCCAGCGGTGCGACATGGGCGCCCAGCGCATAGTCGGGTGCAATAGCCCGGGCCACCATGGCCGGTTCCACCGGTGTGACGCGGGTATCGACGTGTTGGCCGTAATAGCTCCAGGGCCAGCCGTAGAAGGCGCCATCTCGCACCGACGTCAGGTAGTCTGGCACCAGGTCGCTACCGAGTTCGTCGCGTTCGTTGACCACTGTCCACAGAACGCCGGTGTCCGGCTCCCAACCCATGCCATTGGGGTTGCGCATCCCGGTGGCGAAGAGCCGGTGAGCCCCGCTGCCGATATCGACTTCCCAGATCGCGGCGCGGCCGGTCTCGATGGCCATGCCGTTTTCTGCCACATTGCTGTTCGACCCCACGGTGACATACAGGCGCTTGCCATCCTTGCTGGCGATGATGTTCTTGGTCCAGTGGTGGTTGAGAGGCCCGGCCGGCAGGTCGAGGAGTTTCTCGGCTGGACCGCCGATCCGCGTCTGTCCGGTTTGATAGACGAACGACACGATCGCATCGGTATTGGCAACGTACAGACGTTCGCCAATCAACGCGATACCGAACGGTGAGTTCAGCCCTTCGAGCAACACGCTGCGGGTCTCGGCCACGCCGTCTCGATCGGCATCGCGCAACAGCGTGATTCGGTTGGCGCTCAAGGTGGCAGCGCCGGCGGCCGTCATGACCTGTTTCATGACCCAGCCCTTGATGCCCCCATTTGCGTTCGGCTTGGACGGCGCATTGCTCTCGGCAACCAGCACGTCCCCATTCGGCAAGGTGTAGAGCCACCGCGGATGGTCCAGGCCCTGAGCAAAAGCCTTCACAACCAGACCGGGCGCAACCGTGGGAAGTGTTCCTGCAGGCCAGCCACGCGCCTTGGCGATATTGATCGTCGGGACAAGGGCTTGCTGCGGCGCGGGCAGACGCGGTTGTGGACCGACACCCGCCTCGAAAGGCAACTGGGCCGGCTGGCCGCAGGCAGACAAAGCCATGCCAGCCCCCACCAGACAAGAGAGCCCGAAGGCACGAGAAAAAACCATGATCATGTGCTCCCTATTGCGAAGTTTGCGCAAGGTTGAGTCGCCGTTTCGGCAGCACCTTGAGCCAACAGAACGTGTGCAACACGTGTCATGCGTTGGTGATCACGGATGCCGGGCTCAGGCTCATGGCCAGCGCAGCGAACATGGGCGACAGCAGCCAACCGGTGAATGCATAAAGCACACCGGCGGCCAGCGGCACACCGATCGCGTTGTAGACGAAAGCAAAAGCCAGGTTCTGCTTCATGTTGGCCACGGTCGCCACCGACAGCGCCGGCAGCGGCATTCAGCGCACTGGCGTGGCGGTCGGGTTCATCGACGTCATCGTAGCCGGGCCGTAAATCATCGCGAAGGCAACGTCCTTGGCATCGCGCCCACTGGTGATGCGCACAAGGCCATTCAGATCCGACATGCGTGTCGCGTCGAAGATCACCCATCGGCCGCCCAGATACGCCTCGAACACCGCATGGAAGTCTGGTGGCGGCGTGTCGAAGTTTGAATAGCCTGCGATCAGCCGCGCGGGGATGTTCAGCGCGCGGCAAAAGGTCACCCCCAGGTGGGCGAAGTCGCGGCACACACCGGTACGCTGGGTGAACACATCGCGCGCGGTGGTCGTGGCCGTCGAGGTACCGACCTGGTAATCGATGTGGCTGTGAATCCAGTCGCAAATGGCACTCACCCGCGCGTGGCCTTGCGGCAAGCCACCAAACAGCTTTTGTGCGGCATGCGACAGCAGATCGGACTCGCAATAGCGGGTCGGCAGCAGGTACTGAAGCACCTCGTCAGGCAATTGCCAGATCGGCACCTCGCCCGCGTTCAGGTCCTCGGCTTCGACAGTGCGGCGCACACGGGCCTGGTAGCGCAATTCGAAGATCCCCGACGCCACCTGCAGCCGGGTACAGCGGTGCAATTCTGTCGGGTCGTTGTACACATGCACGGGCATGGGCGGCGTGAGCGTCAGCGACTCAGACAACACCACCTGGTCGCGCCCATTCAGCGCGTGGATCTGGAACAGGAAGTCGGTCGTGCCATGGACCTCATAGGTCAGCAAGCAATCGACGGCGAATTCCTGGCCGCTGCTCCAGGCGGGTGCAGCCACATCCAGGCTCAAGATTTTGTACTCACGTTCTTGACCAAACTTTTCGCGTCGCCAAAGACGTGCTGTGCCTTGCCCTCAGCTTCCAGAAGATGGCCTTTGACCCGTTGCTCCGTACTGCCTACGACCTTGCCGGCTTGCGCCTGCAGCTTGCCGGCCACTTCCTTGAATGTGCCCTTGACTTGATCTTTGTTCATAGCGCTACCTCATCGGTTGTTCAATTGCATTGGGCGGACTGATAACCACCCACCGGGCAATATAGCCATCATGAGCATCCCGGTCTGTGCGCTGGCGCACACAACTGTGCGAACGGCCCAAACCGGGACGGCCTGGGTGTCACGATCGCTCTCCGATGGCAGCCAGGGCGAGGACCAACGAGCAGATTGCAGCAGGCTCAAGGAAAACGGGCTCAGCTCAAAACTCTGCCTGTGACCGACTTCGTGGAGCGCGCGCTCTGATTGAAAAGAGGGACGTTCACAGGGCACAGGTCACAACCTAGACCAGCGGCTGTCATCGGGACTCGAAGGCCCGCACAGGTCTGTGCGCTGGCAGACAGACGCCCAATCCCTGGGGACATACGCTCAAAATTGGCAGACACACGGCATCCCGTCAGTGGACTGCGCCGAGACCACGGGTCCCTCCGTGAGCTCTCACACCCCAAGGAGCTCTTCGATGCTGCGAACCCTCGAGGATCTTTGCAAATGCACCATCGGCGCCACCGATGGCCCCATTGGTCGCGTCAGAGACCTGTATCTGGACGACGAAGCCTGGGTCGTTCGCTACCTGGTCATCGATACCGACGGTTGGCTAACGAACAAAAAAGTGCTGATCTCGCCGATATCCGTTGGCGAACCCAATTGGGCAGAGCAAGAGCTGCACGTATCGATCTCCCGGGAGCAGGTCAGAAACAGCCCTGACGTCGATACCGAGAAGCCTGTCACCCGACAACATGAGCTGGAATATTCCAGCTACTACGGCTACCCCATCTACTGGGGCAGCGCCGGACTTTGGGGCTACGGCTTGTACCCCAGCCTCATGCAGCCTGCGTACGAGCGCCCCGAAAGCCAGCAGGCGACCCCCGAGCTGGCACCGAACGTTCAGACGCCCCCTGACGAATCCCCGGTTACCGATGCCGATGGAGACGCGCATCTCAGAAGCAGCAGAGCGATGACCGGCTATCACATCCACGCCACCGACGGCGACATCGGCCACGTGTGCGGCATGTTGATCGACGACAAGACTTGGGCCGTGCGCTACCTTATCGTCAACACCAGCAACTGGTGGGTTGGCCACAAAATGCTCGTCGCACCACCCTGGATCAAGGCAGTGAGCTGGGAAAACCAGTCCATCTCGGTCGACTTGACGCGCCAGGCCGTCATGGATGCACCCGTCTACAATCCGGCGGAAACGCTGGCCCACGACAGCGAAGCCCGCCTGTACCAGCACTACGGGCGTGACGGGTATTGGGCGCAAAGCGACAAGCGGAAAACCGGGAAATCCCGCATCTAGAAGCACTACGCCGTGTCCTGCTCATCGCGCAGCCATTCAAATCACACGGAAATCCTCATGAAACGCTACCGCCAACCCAAGACACCGCAGCGCCGAGTGCTTTCGGTCGCAATGTCGGGCCTAAGGTCATGAGCAAGCGACGTGGTGTTCTCTTTGGCGTCTTGGCGGGCGCCATAACCCTCGCAGGCGCCGCCCAAGCCCAGACCGCGGTATCCCTGGAGGACGCGCTGCAACTCGCCCGGCAATCGTCCGGTACGGTCCAGGGCGCACAACTCGATGCCCAGGCGCAAACCTTGCAGGCCCAGGCCTTGTCCAATCTGGGTGGACCTTCGCTCAACCTCAGTGGTTTTGCCGGCCGGGTATCGAATTCGGTCAACCTTGACCTGTCGCAGGTGGCGGCCGCCGCCAATCCCGTGATCGGGATGGCCGACGCCGCACTGCCCGCGGTGGAACTGCCCTCCATTCCCAATTCGCTGCAGACCACGCGCATCACCACGCTGACCTCGGTCGGTGTAGGGGGCGTCTGGCCGCTCTATGCCGGCGGCCGCATCGAAGCGGTCCAGGGCCTGGCGCGTGGGCGGGCCCAGGAGGCCGCCGCCAACCAGCAGGACAGCGAGCACCAACTGGCGACCCAGGTAGCACAGCGCTATTTCACCGTGCAGCTGGCCCGCGCCGCCGAGGTATTGCGGGCGGACGTGGTCGTGGGCATGGAGGCCCACCAACGCGACGCATTGAAACTGGAGTCCGCCGGACTGATTGCGCGTGTGGACCGCCTGAAGGCCGACCTGGCACTGGACAACGCACGGCGCGACCAGGCCAAGGCCCGCAGCGACTTGGCGCTGGCCGAAGTGGCCTTGCAGCGCCTGTTGGCCCTGCCGCAACCAGCCCAACCCAGCACGCCGTTGTTCGTCAACAGTGAAGGACCCGGGCCGCTGGCGGACTTTGTGCAGGCCGGCCGGCTGCACCACCCTGCCTGGCACAAGCTGGCAGCCAAGCGTGAACAGGCGGCGCAATCGCTGGCGCTGCAAGGCAAGGCGGGGGCCCCAAATGTCGTCGCGCTGGCCAACTACAACTTCAACCGCGACAGCGGCAACCTGCTGCAACCCAACTGGCAGGTCGGCGTCTACCTCAGCCTGCCCTTGCTCAGCCGCATAGACCATGCCCAGCTGCGCGATGCCGCCCGGCTGCAGCAGCAGCGTGTGGAGCTCAGTGCCGAACAGGCAGAGCGCGACATCCCGACCCTGATTGAATCGCAGTGGCGCGCGGCACAGGACGCTCGCGCCCAGTACGTCAATGGCGCCTCGGCGATCGCACTGGCCGAAGAAAACCTGCGCCTGCAGCGCATCAGCTTTGCCCAGGCTCAAACCACGGGCACCGACGTCACCGACGCCCAGTTGCAGTTGGCCAAAAGCCAGACCGGGCGCCTGCAAGCCTCACACGACTATGTGCTGGCGTTGTCCCGGCTGCTCGAAGCCTGCGGCCAGCCAGAACGCCTGGCCGAATTTGCCGCCCGCGCCGACATCACCCTGGCCATGACCCCTTTGCGCTCCGGCGCTGCCACCCCATGAGCACCACCCCACCCGACGACCGCCCCGACCGCCCCGACCAGGCGGCGCCCACGCCTGCCCTGCCCGCAACATCACTCAGGCCCGCCGCGCCCCGACGATCCTTCCCGGTCTGGCCCGTGTTGGGCGGGATTGTGCTGGTGGCGCTGGGATGGGGCGTCAAGAAGGCCTTCGAACCCGTGGTTCTGCCTCTGCAAGGCCAGGTCGAGGCGCAGGAGATCAACGTGTCGTCCAAGGTGTCTGGCCGCGTCGAGACACTCAATGTGAGCCTCGGCCAGACGGTCCACGCCGGTGATCTGCTGTTTGAGCTCAACAGTCCGGAGGTAGCGGCCAAGGTGGTCCAGGCCCAGGCGGCGCAGCAGGCGGCGCAGGCCGTGTCCAACAAGGCCCAGGCTGGGGCGCGGCCGGAAGAGGTGGCGATGGCCAAGGCCAATTGGGAACGGGCCCAGACCGGCGAGCGCATGGCCCGCACCACGTTGGAACGTGTCCAGACCATGGCCGACCAGGGCGTGCTGGCACGCCAGAAGCGCGACGAGTCCGAGGCCCAGTGGCGCGCTGCCCAACAGCAGACGGCGGCGGCGCAAGCCCAGTACCAGATGGCCCAGCATGGCGCCCGGCCCGAGGACCGCGAGGCCGCCGCCGCCCAGGCCCGCCAGGTGGCTGGAGTGGTCAGCGAAGCCGAGGTGGCGCAGGCCGAAACCCAGATTCGCGCCCCGACTGCCGGTGAGGTGGCCCGCATCCAGATCCAGCCAGGCGAGTTGGCCCCTCAGGGCTTCCCGGTCATCACCCTGGTGCAGCTGGACGACCCTTGGGTGGTGTTGGCCGTGCGCGAAGACCAGTTGGCGGCCTTTCAGCCGGGCAGCGAGCACCGCGCCCAGGTGCCGGCGCTGGCGCAAGACCTGAACCTCAAGGTCAGCGCCGTGGCGGTGATGCCGGACTTTGCGACGTGGCGATCGGCCCGGCCCGGCGGCACCGATTTGCGCACCTTCGAGGTCCGCTTGAAACCGGTGGACAAGCTGCCGGGTCTGCGCCCTGGCATGAGCGTGGTCTTCCCGGCGTCCTGAATGCCTGACCGCCCCCGTTTGGCCCAGGCCTGGTACGCCGTGTTGGCGCGCGAGTGGGCTGCGTTGCGCGCCAGCCCTTGGGACCTGGCAATGATCAGCGTGATTCCGGTGGGCGTGTGCGCGCTGGTGGCCTGGATCTTTCTTGCCGGGCTGCCGCGTGATCTGCCCGTGGTGGTGATGGACCTCGACCACAGCGCGGTGTCGCGCCAGCTGGACCGCGCGCTGGATGCTTCGCCTGGCATCAGCGTGGCGGCTCACACCCAGGACTGGCAAGAAGCGCTCAGCCTGCTGCGAAGCCGCCAGGCCTACGGCGTGGTGATCCTGCCCGAGCAACTGGCCAGCGACCTGCAGACCGGCCGCAGCGCCACGGTGCAGTGGTTTTACAACGGCCAGTTCCAGTCGCATGTCGGTGGTCTGGGGCGGGATGTGCGCGCCGTGGTATCCACCTTCTCGGCCGGCATCGAACTGGCCGCGCGCGAAAAGCGGGGTGCGGCGCCTGTGGTGGCCCGAAGACAGCTTGAGCCCCTGCGCCTGCGCGTGGAGACCTTGTTCAACGAGAACTCGAACTACGAGTTCTTCCTGGGCCTGGCCTTGATGCCGTCCATCGCGCAAATCTTCATCACGCTGGCTGCGGTCAGCGCCATCGGGCGGGAACTGCGGCGCGCTACGGTGCCGGACTGGTTGGCGGCGGCCGGCGGGCGCTGGTGGCTGGCGGTGGCCGGCAAGCTGGTCTGGCCGGCGCTGAGTTTTGGCCTGCAGGCGCTGTTGTTCGTGGTCGTTTTTGCGCTGGGTCTGGGCTGGACGGTGCAGGGTTCGCTGCCCATGCTGATGGCCGGATTGCTGGCGCTGGTGGCGGCCCAGCTGGCCATGGGCGTGCTGTTGATCGGTGCCACGCTGACCTTGCGCAGTGCCTTGTCTGCGGCGGCCTTTGTCACGGCGCCGGCCTTTGCCTTTGCCGGCCAGGGCTTCCCGCTGCAGTCCATGCCGGCCGCAGCCCGTTGGTGGGCCGAGACTTTGCCGCTGACCCACTACCTGCAGCTGCAGTCGCGCCACTGGCTCGCGGGCGCGCCAGCCGCCTACAGCATGACCGACCTGCTGGTGCTGGTGTTGATGACCGCGGGTCTGGGCGCGCTGGGCTTGGTGTTGCTGCAGCGCCGGGCGCACCAGCCGCATGCATGGGGGCGCAAATGAGCCGGGTCTGGGCCGGGTTTTCCGGCACCTGGCGCGCCCTGCTGGGTGACTTGGGCGTGCTGGTGCTGCTGTTTGGCGGCGGCCTGGTCTATTCGTTCTTCTACCCGCTGCCCTACAGGCAGGAAATCGTGCAGCAAGCGCCCATCGTGGTGGTGGACCAGGACCGCTCGGCGCTGTCGCGTCAGATCACGCGTTATGTGCGCGCCCACCCAGCGGTGCAATTGCTGGAGGTGACGCCCGACGTGGCGCGTGCCCACGAACTGCTGTGGCGCAACGAGGCGGCCGGCGCGCTGGTGCTGCCGGCCGGCCTGAACTCGGCGGCGCTGAGCGGCAGCAAGGCCGAGGTTGCGCTGGTCGGCCATGGTGCCTACCTGATGCTGAACAAGGCGGCGCTCACCGGTTTGACCGAAGCCGTGGCCACGGTATCGGCCGGCATAGAGATCAAGAGGCTGTCGGCCAGCACGCCCTCAGACCGGGCCGCCCGCGAGCAACGCCAGCCGCTGCAGCTGAACGCCGTGCCGTTGTTCAACGTGCGTGAGGGCTATGGCGCCTACCTGGTACCGGGTGTGGCGGTGCTGATCGTGCAGCAAACGCTGCTGATGGCCGTGGCCATGCTGATGGGCGGCTGGCGCGAAGCCGGCGGGCGGCCGATGGCCCATGACCTGGGCAGCTTCGCGGGCGTGTGGTTGGCCTGGACCAGCGCGGCGGCGCTGCACTGCGCCTACTGGTTCGGTTTTGTGCTGTGGTTCCAGGACTATCCGAGGGGCGGCAATCTGACGGGCCTGCTGGCCTTCACGCTGCTGTTTTCAGCCACCCTGGCCAGCCTGGCGCTCCTGATCGGCAGCGCCTTTCGCACCCGGGAACGCAGCGTGCAACTCATGATCGGTCTGGCCATGCCCATCCTGTTTGTGGCCGGCCTGTCCTGGCCCAGCCAGGCGTTGCCGCCGCTGCTGCAGGGCTTGCGCTGGTTGCTGCCCTCCACCGCTGGCATCCAGGGTTTTGTGGCCCTGAACCAGCTGGGGGCCAGCTGGTCTGAGATCGCGCCGGAAGTGCTGTCGCTGAGCGCCTTGCTGCCGGTCTTCACCGGCCTGGCAGCGTGGCGGTGGCGGGCAACCGCCACCGCAGAGACCTGAGCGTGTGGCGTTCGCTGCCACCACCGTCCTTGAGCCCAGCATGCGCTGCCTGGGCTAGACATCATGGTCGCCACCCTCAGATAGGCGGCCGGTCTCCGACATCGTAGGTTGCGTGCAAAGACGTAGCGCTACATGCTGTGACTTGCGTCGTCAGCAACATAAGGAGACCGACCACGGAAGATAGTAGCAAGACTCACGTGGGCCTGGATGTCCACAAGGACAGCATCAGTGTGGCTGCGGCCGAACCTGGGCGAGCACCCGGGCGCTTGATCGGCAAGGTCATACACGATGTGAACAAGCTGCTCAAGGTGCTTGCCAAGGTGGGCACCGTCGAGCAACTCCACATCGTCTACGAAGCGGGGCCCACGGGCTTTGGACTGCAGCGCGCCCTCAAGGCCAGGGGCTACCTCTGCGAGATCATTGCCCCTTCGCAGATCCCACGACGTGCGGGCGACCGGGTCAAGACCGACGCACGCGACAGCGCGCAGTTGGCCGAGTGCTCACGCGCGGGGCAGTTGAGCGCCGTGTGGATTCCCGATCCAGAGGACGAGGCTATTCGCGACCTGTCGCGCGCGCGTGAAGACGCGGTCAACAGTCGCGTTCAGGCCCGTCACCAACTCAAGGGCTTCTTGCTGCGCCATGACGTGCGCTGCACAGGCAAGACCTCCTGGTGCGGCGCCTACTACCGCTGGCTGGGGACGTTGAACTTTGGCGCAGGCGCAGCCCAGACGGCTTTCACCGAATACTGGCAAGCCGTGACAGCAGCAGATGATCGCGTTGAGCGCCTGACCAAGGCGTTGGAGGGCTCAATCACTGGCTGGCGGTTTGAGCCGGTGGTGGGCGCGCTGCAGGCACTGCGTGGTGTTGCTGCCATTACGTCGATTGGCTTGGTGGCCGAGATCGGCGACCTCGCGCGCTTTGCCCATCCGCGCAAGCTCATGGGCTATCTCGGGCTGACGCCGTCAGAGCATTCCAGTGGCGAGCGCACGAGCCGCGGCAGTATCACCAAGACGGGCAACGCGCATGCACGCAGGCTGCTGACCGAGGCGGCCTGGAATTACCGCTTCAAGGCGCGCATCGGCAAACAAGCGCAGATTCGACAGCAAACGCTGTCCGAGCCGATACGAAGAATGGCCTGGGCGGCGCAGTTGCGCCTGACCCAGCGGTATGCGGCATTGAATGCCCGTGGCTTGCAGGCCAACAAAGCCTGCATAGCCGTGGCCCGGGAGCTGGCAGGCTTCATCTGGGCCATCGGTATGCAGGCCCAGCGCGAGCACAGCGGGCCCAACTGAAGCAAGGCAAGACGTGGCTGGATCGATCTGGAGATGCGATACGAGCAACGACAAGGGCAACCCTCGAGGCTCCTACCAGGGCACCGCAAGGCTGATCCCCGACTCTAGAGCGAGGCAGGCCCACGACGAATCGATGAAGTGCTGGTAACCAATCCGCGGATATGAGTCTGATTCATCGTCGCTGCAACGCTCGTGTCGCATCACCTGATCGATTCCATCAACACCAATACCAATACCAATACCAATACCAAACCATGCCCTGGCGATTGACAGTGGCGACCATATGAGGAACCTGCGCGGCAGAAGGTGCATCGGCTGCAACCCGCGAGAAACCGGTCTCGCACGGTACTACCTCCTGCACCCAGGGGGCCACGCTGTTGGCGAGCCATTCTTCGGCTGCTTGAAGCATGAACGCAACCGCAATCCACGCCACAGACACCGGGGTGCCATCAGCGCCATGGCGCCCAACTGCATGAAAAAGGATCCGTGGACTCAATCACGTGACATGGGGCCCTCCCCAGGCGGCGAGCACGACGAACACGCCGTCACCACTGGGATCTGCGCTGACATGGCCTTGAACCAGGGTGACCTTGCCGGCTTTTCCGGCCAGCTGAAGGGTCGCAGATGCGTTTCGATCGCCAGACACCGCTCGCGAGACCAGTTGCCGCAACGCGCGTGCGCTGCTCGGCACGAGGAAACTCTCGAGGGGCCAGCCGAATGCCTCGTCGCGTTCGATTCCGAGCATTCTGGCACCGGTCAGATTGAGCTCCTGCACGATCAAGGCGCGATCGATCGTGAAACTGCCGACCGGCAAGTGGTCATACAGCTCAAGCTGACGTCGAAGCGCGGATTCCAGCTCGCTGCGTGACGCATGCAACTCTTCGGCCTGCAGATCCAGTTCGACCTGGTGGACTTGCAGTTCGTGAAGCACCGCGAGTGCGTCGGCCGCGGTGTCTGGTGACGACGCCAGCTGGTGCAGGACCGCCAACGCGTCCTTTGCACCGCCCCGCTTGAGGTTCGGCTGGGTGTCCGGGCTCAGTCTCGCGTTCGCACGCTCACGCAGTCCCGCCAGCTGAGGTGTTGTATGCATCGAATCGGCCATGGGTTTCTCCGGTGACAGTGTGGATTTTTTCTCTATACGTTGCGCAGGCGGGATTCCAGTTCCTTGGCGCTCGTGATATCAACGAACGTGATCACGGCACCCTGAATCACGTTCGCCTGCGTGCGGTAAGGCATGATGCGTACCGAAAACCAGTGGCCGTCCGCGGTGGTGATTTCCTTTTCGCTGAACATCAGCGTGCGAAGCGTCTCTTTGACATCGGTATGCAGTTCCGGGTAGATCAGCGTGGTCGCCAGCTCGCTCAGCGGCCGACCGATATCGGCTTCGCGCAAATGGAATACGCTCGCGATCTGCTCGGTGAAACGGCGCACGTTCAGGCCGTTGTCGAGGAAAAGGGTTGCAATGTCGATGCTGTTCAGCAGGTTCTGCATGTCACTCTGGGCGAGCGCAAGATCGTCGAGCTTGGACTGCAACTCACCGTTGACCGTCTGCAGCTCCTCGTTCATCGACTGGGCTTCTTCCTTGGAGGTGGTCAGCTCTTCGTTGGCCGACTGCAGCTCTTCATTGATCGATTGAAGCTCTTCGTTGGCCGCCTGAAGCTCCTCCTGTGAGGCTTGCATGTCCTGCCGCAGTGCGCGGACTTCTTCGCGCGAGCGGATCAAGTCATCACCGACAGCCGTATCCACTACCCCTGATGCCTTGTGCCGCCGACCTCGAATCGGCGCAACAACGTCGCGAAAGACGATCAATGCCATGCCTGCAATGCCCGCAGGCTGCAGGATCGGCTGCACTGTGATGTCGATGATTTTCGGCGTTTCGTCATCGAGCCGCAGGCCACGCAGCTCGACCGGCTTCTTGTCCTTTAGCGCCGTGCGCAGCGCAACGGCCAGTTGCGCCCGGATGCCCGGGCGTGCCATCACATGGATGTTCCAGTTGGCTTTACCGGCCGCCGGCTCCAGGTAAACACCGGTGCGTCCGTTGAGGTAGAGCACATCGCCACTGTCGTTGACGAGCACGGCGGGAGGCGAGAATGCCTGCAGCAGCGCCTGGTCGGCGAGCGATTGCAAGTTTGCAGAAGCGGTGTTCAGGTGCGCCACAGGCGTCTCCAGGGTTGCGCTGCGCGCCGTCGGGCGCCGCGGAGTCGGGAAAACCGCCATCTTGGTGGCAGGACCATTGTCGATTCGCCAATACAGCCTGGTCTTGGGATGCAGGGGCTTGAACATCGCCTGAGCCCGCCCAACGGTTTCCGAGCCACCCAGCAGCAGCACGCCGCCCGGGCGCAAGCTGTAGTGAAACAGCGGTATGAGCCGTTGCTGCAATGCCGCATCAAAGTAGATCATCAGATTGCGGCAGCACAGAATATCGAGCCGGGTGAACGGTGGATCGAGGATCACGTCGTGCTGCGCGAACCGCACCATGTCCCGAATGCCTTGATTAATCAAATAGCCGCTTGACTTGTGGTGAAAGAAGCGCCCGAGGCGCTCGGGCTCGACATCGCGTGCGATGCTGGCCGGATAGAGGCCGGCTCGGGCCACAGCAATCGCATCCGCGCTCAGATCCGTGGCGAATATCTGCAAGGGCAAGCGCTGTGAGACGGGCAGATGCTCGACCGCTTCTGTGTACAACATCGCGAGCGTATAGGCCTCTTCGCCGGTTGAACATCCCACGACCCATGCGCGCAGCGATCCAGCGACGCCTCGGTGCCGCGTCAGCAAAGGTGGCAGCATCGAGTCCTTCAGGTCCTGCCAGACACTGCCGTCGCGGAAGAACGAGGTGACGCCAATCAGCATCTCCTTGAAGAGAAGATCCAGTTCCTGGGGGTTCTCCCGCAGGAAGGCCACGTAGGCGACCATTGTGGCGAGCTCATGCACCGCCATGCGTCGGTCGATGCGGCGCAACAGCGTGCTCGTTTTGTACTGCCTCAGATCGTGCTTGCTGTGCGCGTGCAGCAGATTCAGAATGGCGGCCAACGGCGCGGCATCGAGATCATCGACCCCGTCGGCGCCAGGCATGGAACGCGGTCGTTCGAACGTGACCGAGAGGATGCTTTGGGGCATCGTGGACGGCTGCGTGACGATGTCGACACAACCGGCGGCAATGGCACTCTTGGGCATGGAGTCGAACTGTGCCGACTCGGGCGCTTGCGCCACGGTCAAGCCCCCCTGGGACTTGATCGCGCGCAGACCGAGCGTGCCGTCCGAGCCCATGCCTGACAAGACCACGCCGATCGCGCGATCGCCCAGCTCACGCGCCAACGAACTGAACAGAACGTCGATAGGCATTCGCCTGCCGCGGGGCTGCGACGGCACGGCCAGGTGAATTGCACCATTCTTCACCGTGAGCTCGGCATTCGGCGGGATGACGTAGACCGCGTCGGGTTCAATGGGCTGTGACTCGGTGGCTTCCCGCACAGGCATCTCGGTGGTTCGCTGCAGCAAATCGCTCAGCATGGCCTTGTGGGTGGGATCCATGTGCTGCACCACAAGATAGGCCAGGCCACTCCGGATCGGAACCTGGGCCAGAAATTGCTCCAGTGGCTCCAGACCTCCAGCAGAAGCACCCAGAGCCACGATGCGTACGTGCTGGGCGACGGAACGGGGGGGGGTGGGAAGCATGGACAAGTATGTCACGCAGCCCCCCGCAGGCGACGACAAGCCCAGTGATATTGCACGAGCCGCCGGATCATTTTGATCTGGCGCAATCGAGTTACCGATAGATAGGGTACAACGAGCGCCTGCGTGCGCCTGTATGGCGCTCCCCGGGCCCTCGTTCTCGACTCCGATCTCACGAACCCTGTCATCCCGCCCCACCAATTGATCTTTTTGCGCCATCCGATGGAGCGAGGCGAGGCAACAGCACAGCTGCGTGGTCGTCGGGCGGTGCTCAAGCTCGGAGGCCGCACCCGCAGACAGTGCAGCGCACGGTCGAACGAGGACCAGGCGTGTGGCAGCACTCCGGCGATTTGAATGAGGTACACGCGCCCTCCTCCCCGACGCCCAAAGAGGCCACCGTGGTACACGCCGCCGTATCCTGACCTGTCCAGGGGCTGGTGGGTCAACTCAATGAGGCGGTGGTTGACCTCGCGATGCTGGACTTGGGACCGCCGCTCTCAGCACACAGCGCCGCATTCGATCTGCCCCGCCTTGATGCGGCTTTAATCAATAGACAAAACGGCACCCATGGCTATCAAAAAGACAAGATATCAAGCAAAACGCCACAAAACTGTCACTTTTCTTTGTCAAACATCTCCGTGAAACTTGCGCCAACAAAATCATAAAACGATAGGAGACATATCAAACACCCGGTGCTTTGCTGACCTTTTCGACGGGCATGGCTCTTGCGTCAAGGTGGTTCTGGCTCGATGGCGTATGCGGGGAAACACCTGTATGCACCAAGATGGAACGCCGCCGCCCAGACCTACAATCAACCACCCCGAAAGGCACCCTGTGCCTTTCTCCCTGATCGTTCTAACCTTCTTATTTAGGAACCCCATGAAGCATTTGTTTCTTTCCTTGAGCCTGATTGGCGCAGCGAGTTTGGTCGCCTGCGGCAAAACCGAGGCGCCAGCCGCTCCCGCCGCTGAGCCAACAGCCGCGGCAGCCCCAGCCGAAGCACCTGCAGCCAGCCAATGGCCAGAGCTGCGCGTGGCCATCGACGCCACGTACAAACCTTTCACCTACAAAACAGAAGCCGGCGAACCCGCTGGCTTCGACGTGGATGTGGCCAAAGCCCTGTGCGACGAACTGAAAAGCAAATGCGTGTTCGTCGAGCAAGCCTGGGACGGCATGATCCCTGGCCTGCAAGCCAAGAAATACGACGTGATCATCTCCTCGATGTCCATCACCGAAGAGCGCAAGCAAGCTGTGGACTTCACCGGCAAGTACTACAACACGCCGTCGTGCGTGGTGGTCAAGTCCGCTTTGAACCTGGGCGCTGATTCGGCAAACTTCAAGGGCAAGAAACTGGGCGTGCTCAAAGCGTCGACCCAGGAAAAGTACGCCATGGGCGAACTGCAACCCGCAGGCGCAACCATCGTGCCTTACGACGCACAAGATCAGGTCTACCTCGATGTGAAGTCGGGTCGCCTGGATGGCACCGTGGCCGACGTGGTCGAAGTCAATGGTGGCTTCCTCTCCACGCCCGATGGCAAAGACTACGCCTGCGCAGGTGCCCGCGTGCCTGTGGAATTTGACGCCAAGTACTTCGGTGCTGGCGCTGGTGTGGCATTGCGCAAAGAAGACACCGCACTGCGCGACGCACTGGATGCAGGCATCAAAGCCATCCGCGACAACGGCAAATGGAAAGAACTGGCCGAGAAGCACGTCCCAGGCGTGGACATCTGGGGCTCCTGAGCCCGTTTGAACGCCACAGGTAGCGCCAGCGAAAGCACCGTCCAATGACCAGTTATCTCTTGAATATTCTCCAGGGACTCCTGGTCACGATTGGTGTTTCTTTGGGCGCTCTTGTGGTCGCCACCGCGCTCGGTCTGGCCGGCGCGGCGGCCAAGCTCTCACCCTACAAGCCGCTGAACTGGCTGGGTGATGTGTATTCCACCGTGATCCGGGGTGTCCCGGATCTGGTGTGGATGTTGTTGCTGTATTTCGGTGGCCAGATCATGGTCAATGACATTGCCGAAGCCTTGGGCTACCGCAGTGGCCCCCAGATCAACCCTTTTGTCGCTGGCGTGCTGACGATCGGCTTCGTGTACGGCGCGTACATGACCGAGACTTTCCGGGGCGCGATCATGAGTGTGCCCAAGGGCCAATCAGAGGCTGGCTGGGCCTTTGGCATGAGCCGCTTCTATACTTTTCGGCGCATGGTGTTGCCCCAGATGGTGCGTTTCGCCCTCCCCAGCTTCACCAACAATTGGCTGGTGTTGCTCAAAGCCACGGCGCTGGTGTCGGTGATTGGCCTGGCCGATATCACCAACCTCGCCAAACAGGCGGGCGCAGCTGCCCGCGGTGACATTCCCGGCGCCGCCATCATCTTCATGGCTTTTGCCGGCTTCCTGTATTTGATGATCTCCTCTATCAGCCTGATCCTGCTGCGCAAAGCAGAAGCGCGGTACTCCGTTGGGGTCAAGCGAGGGGATTTCTGATGGACAAATTCGCCATCATTTTTGAGCCGCAGAACCTGCAGCTGTATTGGATCGGCTTCCTGGCCACCCTGGAGCTGCTGGCCGTGAGCCTGGTCGCCGGCGGCCTGTTGACCTTGCCATTGACCCTGATGCGGGTTTCAAGCAATCCCTGGGTGTCGAAGCCGGTCTGGTTCTTTACCTACGTGATCCGCGGCACGCCCTTGCTGATTCAGGTGTATTTCATCTACTACGGCATTGCCCAGTTGGAATGGGTACAAGGTCTGTGGGACACGACCTGGCCTTTCACCTGGTTCAAGGATCCATTTTTCTGTGCGGTGCTGGCGTTCACGCTCAACACCTGCGCGTACACCATCGAAATGCTGGCCGGCGCGATCCGGGAAACCCCTGTAGGCGAAATTGAGGCCGCGCAGGCGTCGGGTTTTGGCAAGTGGAACATGATGTTTCGCCTGGTTTTACCCAGTGCCTTGCGACGCACCCTGCCCGGCTATTCCAACGAAGTGGTCATGATGCTGCACGCCACCTCGCTGGCCAGTGTGGTGCCAGCGCTGTACGATCTGACCAACGCGGCCTACGCCATTTACAAAACCTACTACCTGGCTTTCCAGCCCTTTATTGTGGTGGCGGTGCTGTATTTCATGCTCACGTTCACGCTGGTCTACGCGTTCCGAATGCTGGAGCGCCGCTTCCTGGCCTACCTGAAGCCTCGCACCCACTGACCCGACCCCGTGTCCCCAAAGGCTGCCTTCAGGCAGCCAAACGGCTGAGATCATTCCGTAGATGCAAACCTCCCAACACGCACTCCTCTCCCCGGCTCTGGGCACACAGCGCACGCTGACAAGCCTGCACTTTGGCCAATCCGGACGCGGACCCAAGGCCTACATTCAGGCCAGCCTGCACGCTGACGAACTGCCGGGCATGCTGGTTGCGCACCACCTGCGCGCCTTGCTGGAAACCGCCGAAGCTCAAAATGCTTTGCTGGGCGAGGTCATTCTGGTTCCTCTGGCCAACCCCATCGGCTTGAATCAGACCACCATGCACTACCAGCTCGGCCGTTTCGAGGTGGCCAGCATGGAAAACTTCAACCGCAACTACCCCGATTTTTTCACCCTGCTGAAAGACCAGCTGGGCGAACAGCTCGGGGACGATGCGGAGGCAAACAAGCGAGTGATCCGCCTTGCCATGCTTCAGTTCTTGCAGGCCGAACAGCCGGCCACCGAGCTGCACAGCATGCGCAACACCCTGATGCGCCTGGCCCACGACGCCGATCTGGTGCTCGATCTGCATTGTGACTTCGAGGCTGCCCTGCACCTGTACGTTGAACAGCCCATGCTCGACCAGATGATGCCGCTGGCCGCCTACCTGGGTGCCCAGGCCGTGCTGTGGGCCAATGGATCGGGTGGCTCGATTTCATTTGACGAGGCACTGTCGGGCCCCTGGTGGCGCCTGAAGGCTCACTTCGCCGACCATGCGCCGGTGCCCTTGGCCTGCGCCAGCACCACGGTGGAGCTGCGTGGGCAGCTTGATGTCTCGCCCGAGCTCGCGGCTCAAGATGCCCAGGCCATATTTCACTACCTTCAGCACCAGGGAATCGTGGCCGGCACGCCCCCCGCCCCGCCCGAGCCCCTGTGTGAAGCAACGCCCCTGGCGGGAACCGAGTCGTTGCACGCCCCCCATCCGGGTGTGATCGCGTTTGCAGCCAAACCGGGTGACCACGTTCGCGCCGGGCAGACACTGGCCCACGTGATCGATCCATTGTCCAATCGATCCACCCCTGTGGTGGCCTCGACCGATGGCGTCATTTACGCCCGCCACAGCCTTCGCTGGGCCACAGCCAACCTGGAACTCTGCCGCATTGCAGGGCACACCCCCATCCGTGCGGGCAACCTGCTGAGCCCCTGAACCTCAGCCTTTCCCACACAACGCCTGAACAATGACCACCAAACTAGAAGCCATCGACATCCGCAAGAGCTACGGCTCGCACGAAGTCATCAAGGGCATGTCGCTCACCGCCCAAGCCGGCGATGTGATCAGCATCATCGGTTCATCCGGCTCGGGGAAATCGACGTTCCTGCGCTGCATGAACTTGCTGGAACGTCCCCAGCAAGGCCGGCTGATCGTGGCCGGCGAAGAGCTCAAACTGGTCACCGCCAAAGACGGCATGCTCAAAGCGGCTGACGACAAACAGCTTCAGCGCGCCCGGGCCAAGCTGGCCATGGTGTTTCAGCATTTCAACCTCTGGTCGCACCTGACCGTGTTGGAAAATATCATTGAAGCGCCCATGCATGTGCTGGGCAAGAGCAAGGATGAAGCCGTCGCAGTGGCACGCAAGTACCTGGAGAAGGTGGGACTGAACGACGTAGAGAGCAAGTACCCGGCCCACATGTCCGGCGGGCAGCAACAGCGCGTGGCGATCGCGCGGGCCTTGGCCATGGAACCCGAGGTGATGCTGTTCGACGAGCCCACCAGCGCCCTGGATCCCGAGCTGGTCACCGAGGTGCTGCGCGTGATGCGCACCCTGGCCGAAGAGGGGCGCACCATGGTGGTGGTGACCCATGAAATGGGATTCGCCCGTGAGGTGTCCAACCACCTGATCTTTCTGCACCAGGGCGTGATCGAAGAGCAAGGCGTTCCCACCGAGGTGCTCACCCACCCCAAAAGCGAACGCCTTGCCCAGTTTCTCTCGGGTAACCTCAAGTGAGGGCCGCAAACGGCCGATAAGCACGGTGCTTTGGCCGTTGTTGCCGCGCTTGTACCGCCGCCTTTTCTCGCACCATAGGGTCACCTAGCCATAGGGCTTGTCCCCCACCAGTGTTGAAAAGGAACCACCATGAGCACCCTCGAGTCGGCCGGCAGCAACATCTCCGGCATGTTTTCTTCCTTCGGAGCCGTCGCTGCAAACTACCTGCAGGACAAAATGCACAAGAAGATGGACACCGATGCCGACGGCACGGTTGGCAAAAGCGAATTCCAGGCTGCCCTGGCACAAGTTGGCGTGAAACTGGGCGTAGAAACGGGTTCCACCGCCGACGCCGATGCCATGTTTGACAGCGTAGATGCCGATGCCAACGGCTCGCTCACCGGCAGCGAAGTGGGTCAGATCATCAAAAACATGCTCGGCGGAAGCGGTACCCAGGCATTTGTGCAAAACCGCGGCGACGAGACACGCTTCGCGGAACTTGACGCCGATGGTGATGGTGCCATCTCCATGGCCGAATTTGGCATTGGGTCCAGCAGCGATACCGCAGCGACCACCACGGCAAGCGCCACCTCAGCAGATGTGCTGAACGAGGATGCGATTGAATCCCTGATGGCATCGCTCGACAGCGATGGCGACGGTCAGGTCAGTGGCACTGAAATCGCCGCCTTTGCGACCAAAATGAATTCGCAACTGGAAGCTGCCTCGAAGCTCTACAACACCACCGCCACGGCCAGCTTCTCCACCAGCCAACTCAGCCAGGCCGCTTGAGGGCGATGGCGGCGCCCTGCTCTCGGCGCCGCCAGACAACTTGGCCAGCATCCAGCGCTCATCAGGGCCTGAGCACCAACGAGCTGCGCCATTCGGTTGGTCGCATCTGAAGCGGCCGGTAGCCGACCTCCGCCCATGCTTCGCTCATGTCCCGGTACCGCGGCGACAAGGCATTGCCGCTTTGCCCAGTCTGGTAGATGAAGACCGACTTTTCAGGATCGGCCAGGTCGTAAATGGCCCGCAGGCTGGCGGCGTGGCGGTTGGCAAACGGCGCGTCATGTTTTTCCAGGTGGTACTGCCCGACGTTCACCGTAAAAGGATCACCACCCGTCGCTGTGCGCACCTCAAACAAGGGGGCCAGCGCACCGACATTGCTGAAGGGCCGGTGAATCGAAATGGCGGGGTGAGCGTCGCCCCATTGCCAAGCGCTGACATCCCTCCCCTGCATGCTCCCCAGCCGGTCAAGCGCGCGGTCCAGTGCCGCAGTGCTGGCGGCCAAACAGCCTGTGGCCCCACACCAGGCCAGATCGTCGCGCTCCAGAATGCCTTCCACTGCGTTTCGGAACAGGCGCTTGCCGTACAGGGATTCAAACCGCGCTGGCTCCAGACGTGCGCCGATCACACCCCGGGTGAACTCATCGACCCAGGCCGTATAGATCAAGGGCGCGGCACGGTTCATGTCCATGACACCATCAAAATCCACCAACGCCGTCTGCGCCGCGGCAGCCAATGGGTGTGAAGACGGGGTCTTCTTCAGAAACGGCAGCAAACGCACGGTGGCCATCGACAGTTGGTCTCCGTGCATGGCCTGGAAGGACTCCAGGGTGTGCTTGGGCGTTTGGGCAAGCATCGCGTCGATGCGCTCCTTGCGGTAAGGCGGCGCCCAGTCCTGGGTCACGAAATAAGAGTAATCCGGTGCATGAATGCGCTGGTTGGCCGTAGAGATCCAGCCCTGCTCGCCCCGGTCTTCGGGCGTGGCTTCGTAGGGCACCCACCCCGTCCAGTCGTACTTTGATTCCCAGCCGGGTGAAGGCGCAATCCCTCGAATATCGTTGTCGGGTGCCCTCACGGGAATCATGCCGACCGCCTTGTAGGCGATGCGTCCTGTGCGGTCGGCCATGACCGCGTTTTGCATCGGTGCGTAAAAATGGCGAAACGCCGCGATCAGCTCGTCCACCGTGCGCACCCGGTTCGACTCCAGTGAAGCTTGCACGTTCTGGTTGCCCACGTCCAGCGCAGTCCAGCGCAAAGCCAGCGCGTACCGGCTGCTGTCGATCAGGTCATGGGTCCGTCCAGGCGCGTCACTGATCACAGGCCCGTGGCGTGACAATCGCACCGTCATCACCTCATCGGCCTGCCCTTTGACCCGGATCACTTCGGTTCGGGTGTCAAAGCTGGCCCAGACGGGCTCGGTCGAGCCGTCCACTGACGGCACCCTGTACCGCTGCGGATCTTGGGGGTGCAGCTGCTCCAGATACAGGTCCTGCACATCGGGGCCCGTGTTGGTAAACCCCCAGGCCACTTCTGGCGTACGCCCCAGCACAACAAAGGGTGTGCCGGGCAATGTCGCTCCAATGGCATCCATGCCCTTCAACCCGTTCACGTCGGGCGCCTTGAGATGCGCGAAGTACCAGATCGCCGGCGCACTCAACCCCAAGTGCGGGTCGTTGGCCAGCAAAGGCTTCCCGCTGGCCGAACGTGATCCGTCCACCACCCAGTTGTTGGACCCTTTTCCCTCCACATTGCCCAGCTCATGCGTCCACTCCCGCAGCTCACGGCCGATGCCCTGCGCGAACCACGAGCCCTTCTCGTCGCCCATTGATGAGGTCTGCACCTGCGGCTGGAAGACACCGAGGTCGCGGTACAGCTTCGCCAGATCGGCCTTGGCCGCCGGTGCTTCACCTGGGTAGGGTGGAAAGAGCTCCCAGAGAGCGGTCGTGTCCAGCACTTGCAGTGCGGTCAGTCGCGCCACTTCGTTGCCCCAGTTGCCCCCGAGATCCAGGGCCATCATCAACGACCAGGCCGCGCTGTCCACCGGCTCCCAATAACGCCCTGCGGCAGCGGCTTCCCGGGGATCGATGCCGAGCACCTGAAACTCCGGCGACAAAGTCTGGGTTCGTTGGGCAAAAAATGCGTTCACCCCGTCGCTGTAGGCTTGCAATGCGGTCCGTGCCTCTTCGGTAGCGCCGGCCAGCTGCGCCCGTGCAGCCTGGTGAATGCCCAATGCGCGCAAGGTGCGGTCGGTGTCCAGTGTTGCTGGGCCCAGCACCTCTGAGAGCGTGCCGCGCATGATGCGGCGGTTGAATTCCATCTGCCAACCGCGCTCCTGCGCATGCACATAGCCCATGGCCATCCAGGCGTCTCTCGGGTCGCTGGCGAGGATATGGGTCACATCGCTCGCATCCCGTTTTACATCGACAGATCCTCGCAAACCCGAGAGTTGCAATGTGCCGTCAACAACAGTCTGGGTGCGGTAAGCGTAGACGCTGAAAGCGATCGCCACCATGGTCAGCAAAGCCAACAAACCCCACGATAGCCTGATCAGAACCCGTCGCATGTGTATCTCCTCGTATGGCCGCATATTGCCACGTGGGAGGTTTGATCCGCGTCAAGGGCGCCAGCCGCCGTCAAGGTTTGAAAAACCCGAGGTCGACTTCAGTCGAGGAAGTTCAGTCGCGCAGCGGGCCATGGCCCAGCTTGACGTTGCCATCAACGAGCCTGAAGCTGACGGTGGGCGCGCTGAAATCGGTGAAAGGCGCACCCATCGAAAACTCCCCGTCGCTGTGCAAAAGACACTCCTGGCGGCGCAACGAAATGACGTTCTTGTTCCGCGAAAACCGGACCCAGGTGCCATAGCTGCTGGTGTCTTCGATCATGTAATTCCCAGACCGGATGTCGATGCTCGCATGCAGGCGCGAAACGCGCGGATCGTTGATGACGAAATTCGCTTCGGGTACACGCCCGATTTTCACTGGAAGATCTGTCAAATTGAAGGAATGACTCGCGTCGAGCCAGCCCAGCTCTATGCCGCCAAACACCGACTCGGTGGACTTGCTCAAAGTGCGCAGGTCGCCGGGCAAAGTCAGGAATTCGGATAGCATTTCACTTTGCCATTCGATGCGAAACACCTCACAAGATTCAACCCGCCCCTTGATTCGCATGGGCCCCAGGCTGCGGCTGCGCACCCCATTTCGAGCACCCAGCGTGCGGATCACCTTGTCATTGACCAGGATCTGCTCCGGCCCGGCCAGATCACTGAGGCGCGACGCGACATTGACGGCATCGCCAAAACAATCGCCATCGACCTGCACCACCTGCCCTCGGGCCATTCCAATTTGCATCAGCAGCTTGAGACGGTTCGGCCAGCGGGCCACGCGCTCCGAATGCTCCTGCTGGATATGGCTCATGCATTCGACCGCCAGCCGGTTGCTCTTGAACGAAAGCAACACACCGTCGCCCAACATTTTGACGACAGTACCCCCGTGCTCAATACCCACCGTGCCAATCCATTGGGTCAGCTGGGTCACGGCCTTGGCCGCGCGGTCATTGCCCAGCGTCTCGAAAACTGACACGCTGCCGGTCAAATCAACAAAAGCAATCGTCAGTTCTGCCATGGTTTTTTCTGCATTTTGCAATCAATTACAACACAAGCTTTAGGGTACTTCCCTACCATGTGCTAAGCCGATTTTTTTGATCCACTCGTGACACATATCACAAAACCACTGCCAGATATACAAGGGAAACACCCGCTCTGGGGTCGATATTCATGGGTTAAGCCCAACGGGCGTCCGATTCCATTAATTCCAAGGCGCCAACCGCTGTGAAGAGGCGCATTACTATGAACAATGTACTCACCCTTTCAATGCAGGGTCTCAAGGAAGACGGGTAAGTGCCTGATTTCGCTGTGGTATTTTTGACTTCAAGCAAATACGAGGATTGCCCCAGGGCTCTGCCTGGCGTATTCTGAGACTTACAAAAAATTAAGTCGTTGAGGAAATCCCCATGCGTTGGATCAAACCCGGATTGCGTAACAGCATCTCCGCGCTGCTAGGCTCGGAGGCGCGAAAGCATTCCCCTGAAGCTCTGGAGCCCGTTCGACAAGCCATGTTGACCGCCTTGGGGCCGGATGGCGCCGAGCTCAACCCCAGGCTCAAGCAGCGGTTGCTGTACCTGCACGATGCGCATGCGTTGTGGTACGCGCGCTCGGAGATGGTGGCCGTGCTCAGTCAGTTGCATGGCGAGGTTCGCGCGGTAGAAACTGTGCGAAACCTCTCCCCCGGTTTTCAGGGCCTCTTGCCCAAAAGTATGCTCAATGCCTGCCAGGCTAGGCGCTGAATCAGCCGAGACTCTCCCCGCTTCCGCTTCCTGACGTCAACCCCAGAACATCAGGGCGTCGCGCCCCTGAACCAGCAGTTCAATTTTTCTGCCCACTGGCAGCAGCACCTTGGTGGGAACGTGCCCAAAGGGCAACCCGGTCAAGACAGGCGTCTTTGTCTTGCTGCGCAACCAATCGACCACTGTTTGCAGCTTGAACCCCCGGTCGTGTGGGCTGACCTGAAAGCGATTGAAGGCCCCCAGCAAAATGGCCTTTTGCTGATCGATGATGCCCGTGTGAAGCAATTGGGTCAGCTGCCGCTCGATGCGATAAGGGTGCTCGTTGACATCCTCCAGAAACAGCACACCACCTTTGATGGGCGGCAACCAGGGCGTTCCCACCATGGAACACATCACCGTCAGGTTGCCCCCCCACAAGCAAGCATTGCGCACAGCCAGCTCGGATGCTGCTGCTGGCGATCGGCTCACCAAAGCCAGCTCATCCCCCTTCGGCAGGCGCCAACCTGAACCCTCGCCCTGACCACAGACCATGTCATCGAAACAGGCCTCCATGATGTCGTCAGGCGTCTCTGAAGTTCCAAAGTCTTCGCCCAGCGCCGGGCCTGCCCAGGTGCACGCGCCAGTCTTGCTCAGCAAAGCCAGCTGGAAAGCCGTGAAGTCACTCAGGCCCACGTACTGTGTGCCTCTTTCGATCGAGCGGGCCAGCGCCTTATAGGGCAAATCGGGCAACAAACGGGTCAGGCCATATCCACCTCGCGAAATCAGGGCCACGTCGGCGCCACTGGCGGCGGCACGCGATATCGCTGCCAGACGTGTTGCGTCGTCACCCGCGAAGCGCGTGTGGCTGCTCAAGGCATCGGCGTCCACCTCCACGTCATGGCCGAGCTTTTGCAGGCGTTTGATGCCGCGCCGGAAGGCTGCCTTGTCTCGCACGGCGCTGGAGGGGGAAAAAATGTAGATGTAACTCATATGACCTGATCATCGCCGAAAAACTGAACGGCCCTCAAAGCGACAACCTCGCCGTGTTCCTGAACAAAATGGCCTGCCTCGGGCAGCACCATGGGTTCCCCGCAACCGCGCAAGTCGCTGGCGAGTTTGCGCATCACGGGTTCCCCCAGCACAGGGTCTTGCTGCCCGATCACCATGAAGGTCTTGCCTTGCCATTCTTCTTGAAAAAATTGCCTGGCACGCCGTGAAAGCTCAGCGCCCTCATCGTCTGGCCCAGCGGGCACCATGGAGGGAAACCGGCGCAATGCAGCACGGTGCCCCTTGTCGGGAAAGGGCGCGTTGTAGGCGGCGCATTCTGCCTGGCTCATGTGCGGGTTGCCCCGCGCGAACAGCCGCGCCACATCAAACTCCGGGTTCTTGGTGCACATCTCAAGCCAGGCAAGAAAACCGGGTGACAGTGGCACATCGCCTGTGCCCAAGGTGGTGTTCATCACCAGCAAACCCTGATAGCGACCCGGGTGCTCCATCGGCAGCGTCAGCCCCAATAGACCACCCCAATCCTGCACCACCAGCACCACCCGCTGCAAATCCAGGCGTTCGATCAGCTCCAGCAGCGCCTGTCGATGCCAGGTAAAGTGGTGTGCGCCCTCTTTCTTGGGTTTGTCGCTTTTGCCAAAACCAATCAAGTCTGGTGCGATGACACGGCCGCCCGTCTGCAAAAAAGCCGGGATCATCTTGCGGTAAAGATAGCTCCAGGCGGGGTTGCCATGCAAGCACAGCCAGGTGACGGGGGCCTCGACCGGGCCTTCGTCCAGGTAGTGCATGCGCCAGCCATCCAGGGCCGGCAAGTCGCTGATGTAGTGCGGCGCCCAGGGGTAGCCGGGCAGGGCTGCAAAACGCACGTCGGGCGTGCGCAAGGCGTCTTCGCGCAAGGGATGTAAATTCAATCGGCGCTCCTTGAAAAAAGATTTGAGCAGTTGCGCGCCCTCTTCCGCCAGCACCCCGCCGAGCACCTCGGTCTGGTGGTTCAGTTGCGGTTGTGCGAAAAGATTCACGACCGAGCCAGCGGCGCCCGTTTTGGGATCAGCCGCACCAAACACCACGCGTTGAAGGCGTGCATGCAACATCGCGCCACTGCACATGGCGCAAGGTTCCAGCGTGACGAAAAGCTCACAAGTCTCCAGCCGGTAGTTGCCCAGTATCTGGGCAGCAGCGCGCATGGCCACGATTTCGGCGTGTGCGCTGGGGTCGTGTGAATGCACGGGAGCATTGCGGCCAGTGGCTATGACCTTGCCCTGATGCACCACCACCGCGCCCACAGGTACCTCCCCTGCCAGAGCCGCAGCTCGCGCCTGCTCCAGCGCCAAGGTCATGAAATGGGTATCGCTTTGTGGGTTGTTCATTCGTCCGGCATGCGCGAGCGCGAAGCATTCATGGCCTCTTCCAGCGCTTTTTTGTACTGTTGCTCAATCTGTTTGGGGTGCATGGCTTGGGTCGTGCCATCGGGCATCGGAACGGACACCGGCGTCGATACCGCCTCAACGGCGCTTCGGTTCAGCCAGCTGACAAAACCCAGCACCACCAGCAAGCCCAAAGCGCCAAAAATCATCCGCATCCGATTATCCCTTCGCTGAGTTGTTCAGGCGCCGCATCCAAGTCGCCAGCGCACGACTCGACTGATCGCCCGCGTCATAAGCTTCCAAGGTGGCTTCGAATGCCTCGGGGCGGTGTTGATTCAACTTGAGCTTGCATTGCAACTGCGTGATCGTCAGCTCAAATGCGACGATGCCATTGAGCATTTTTTCGGCAAAATCACTGCCCAGACCCTGCCATTGCTCGGCGTAAGGGGGCTCGTGGTCGCCGATCAAAGACTTGAGCATGGCGTCCTTCTCCTCGGGCTCATGGATGACTCGAGCCTCAACCGTGACGTGCACCGCTACATAATTCCAGGTGGGGACCCTCGCAAGATCGGGGTAGACCTTGGGCGACAAATAGGCGTGGGGGCCAAGAAAGGTCACAACCGCACGTGGCCGGGCCTCCAGGTAACGCCAATGGGGATTGGGCCTGGCGCAATGACCGAGCAGCTTCCACGGTATCGCGTCATCGGCCACCAGATGCAAAGGAATATGGGTCACAAAAGGCAAGCCTTCATCATCGGTCGAAATGAGCGATGCAAAAGGATGTGTGCGCATCACATCACAGGCCGTTTGGCGGTCTTTGGCGGTGAATTGCGGGGGCAAATACATGGGGCGGGGACCTTTTTCCACCACTGTATCCGCTTTGTCCGATGGTCAGCAGGCCGGACGAACCGCTCAGAAGGAGAACGTGGATCCTTTGTCGTCCCAAGCCTGCAATACCAGGCAACCATCTTCGTCCCATTCCACCCTGGTGATGCCTGGCTCCATGGACTCAAGGCGTTGGCGTTCTACATCTTGAGGACTGACTTTGCCTTGGCTCGCCGCCCACTCCAGGGCCTGATCTCGCTGCGCGCGCAACAGCTGGCCGTGCTTCACGGCCGCACCGACGTGCGCAATGAGATCGTCGGTTTCCCAAGGTTTTGTCAGATAGCGGTACACACCAAACCCGTTGAGGGCTTGTTGAGCGGTCCCAAAGTCTGAAGTGCCGGTCAGAATCATTCTGACGCAATCGGGCTGAAGAGCAGCTGCGCGTTCGAGCAGCTCCATGCCTCCCATGCCAGGCATGCGAAGGTCACTGACGATGACATCGAATCGCCGGCCAAGCAGGAGTTCAAGAGCATCTGCCCCGCAGGTGCAGGATTCAATCTGCAATGTGCCCGTGAATGCCTGCTTCAGCGCCCGGGTCAACGCGCGAACAATGGAGTGTTCGTCATCGACCAACAGAATTCGTGGGGAATTAGCAGCGTGCATGGTGATTCCTGATCATGGCGTCAAGCAGATTCGAACACGGAGAGCTCGTTCTTGGTGCGCTCCAGCAAGGAAGACAAAAACGCTTCATCCACACACAGACTGTCCCAGTCAGGCCGCTCGCCGACTGAAAATGGCACGCCATCCTCGGCGTCCATGTGATGAGCCAGCAGATCAGCCAGGTGAACCAGTGCCGACAGGGACATGCGATCTCCAGGTGACGCTGGCAGCGGTACATGGTGCGCGGCAACCGCATCAACCAGCCTCTCCGGGAAGTGCCAATGGCGCATCACTTCAGCGCCCACTTCGTCGTGTCCCACGCCAATCAACCTGCGCTCAGCCTCACACAGATCGATCTGCTCATCGTGGCTCATTTGCAATGCACGTTCAGCCCAGTCGGCATGGGCGACGACCAGGAGCAACTGACCGACATCGTGAAGCAAACCGGCCAGAAAGGCTTCCCCCGGATCCAGCACCGCTTGCCGCGCGAGCTCGCGCGCCAATATTGC
The DNA here is from genome assembly GCF_004795855.1 of Hydrogenophaga sp. PAMC20947. Classification (NCBI taxonomy): domain Bacteria; kingdom Pseudomonadati; phylum Pseudomonadota; class Betaproteobacteria; order Burkholderiales; family Comamonadaceae; genus Hydrogenophaga; species Hydrogenophaga sp. PAMC20947. Next base: position 1,245,113 of record NZ_CP039252.1, on the reverse strand, counting down.
GGTCGTCAGGGCATGCCGCCAGTACGTCTCAAAACAAAACCCGTTGCAGGGTACAAGGGCCAATGTCGACCGCATGGAAACTGCGGCTACCACGCTGGCGACGGTTCTTAAACCCAGCATGCCGACCGCGTCTTCGACGCTCGCCACGTGCCCTCGGGCGCCATAGAAAGCAGAGTTGGCCAGTCGCAGCAAACGCACGGCCAAAGACTGATCGCGCTCGACGGCGTCCACGCAGGCGCTGGCAGGCAAATCGTCACTGCTCAGCGCTTGGACCGCCACCATCAAGGCCAGAGGCAAAGCCGGAAGTTCCCCGATGCAACGCGCCAGCACCTTGCTGTCGGGTGGCTCGGTCAACTGGATCTCGTTCGACGCGGCGATCATGTGCAGGCCTCCGGGCAGCCAGGACACGACCCACCTCCCAGGCCAAACGAAGAGGTGCATGGACTCATGCCGACAACTCCATTTCGCCCACGGGAGCCGTTGGATTGGCGTGGAGAATAATCAAGGACCCCAACTCGCCTTGTGCGCCCGTTAGTGTGCGTTTCCAGGCAGTCACCCGGCGCCCCGAAAGCCCCAGCGAGACCCCTTGTGGCACCTGGCAGGCGGCGTCTTCATTCAGCTTGTCCATCAATGCTGTGAGCTGCTCTTCCGGCTCTTCGCCCAGCGCAGAAGCGAACTCTGGCCATTCGCTGATGGCGCAACGGTTGGCGTAGGCCAAAATGCCCTCAGACCCCACACCAAAGATGGACACCGGGATCAGATCGAGCATGTCCCTGGACGCACCTGCAGCACTTTGCATGGCACGCCTGCGCTCGTCGGCACTGATCACCATGCGCTCCAGCCTGTGATTGGCACTGGCCAGATCCCGGTTGATGGCGCGCACCTCCATACCCAGGCGCACATTTTCGCTGGCCAGTTCAAACTGTTCAAATGCCTGGGTCACGTGCTCACGCAAGCGGGCATCTTCCCAAGGTTTCGTCAAAAACTTGTAGACGGCGCCCTCGTTGACCGCATCAATGATGGATTGCAGATCGGTGTAGCCCGACAAGGTGATGCGCACACTTGCGGGACACATCACCTTGGCCTGCCTCAAGAACTCAACGCCCGTCATGCCAGGCATTCGCTGGTCAGAAAGGATCACATTCACGTCGTTGGCGGCCAGCACCTCCAGTGCTTCGGCGCCGCTGTTGGCCGTCAATATTCGATAGCCATCCCGGCGAAACAGGCGCTTGAGCGAGGACACGATGTTTTCCTCATCGTCGACCAGCAACAAAGTTCGTTGGCCAGCCCGGCTCACTTCCAGTTTGCCAGTGACTTCAAGGCTCGCAAAAAGCAATGACTCGAAGTCATCGCCATCGACGGCATGTCCAAGGAAGTCTCCTTGCGCCTGATCACAACCCTGGCCCACGAGGATATCCAGCTGAGTCTGCGTCACAACACCATCTGCCAGCACTTGCCAGCCCAGTCCATGGGCCATTTCAATCAAAGCGCCGCTGACCTTCGCACTCACACCATCGGCCACAAGGCCTTGAATCAGTGCAGGGCTCAGGTGTACCCGATCGACGGGATGACTGCACAAACTGTCCAGGTGAGACAGCTCCGAGCAGAATCCTTGCGCCACGATTTCCACCCCCAGCCCACGCAGCGCCGTCAGTGACGCTGCCAAGGCAGCAGGGTGGTTATGAAGCGTGGGGGCCTGTATGCCGATCGCCAGCAAGGCCGCCGGAACACCCGTCTCTTCAAGCACTTCGGCCACCATGCCAGCCAAGGCAGGAGAAGCGCATTGATGTGATCCCATCTCGATGCAGATCCGCATGGAGGTCTGCTGAATCGCCTGCCATCGAACCATCTGGTCGCAAGCTTTGAGCAACACGCATCGACTGAATTCATCGATCAGGCCAGCCTCGGCCATCAGAGGCAAAAGCAGCTCAGCGCTCAGGTTCCCGTGGGTCGGGGATACCCAATTGACCTGAACTGCTGCGCCAACTACTTTGCCCTGAACCAGGCAGCGTTGAGGATGGTAGCTGAGCGCCCACTCATTGCGCAAGAGCGCCTGTGGGAGGGCCTTTAGCAAGGCCTCTCGGCGGACTGGATCAACGGTTTCCGTCGTCATGTGGTCACCACATCTTTCCACGTTGGCGGGATCTCGCCTGTGGCCAGCGACTCTGGCCCGGCGATCGGTAGCCAAACCCGGAATGCCGTACCCTTGCCAGGTTCCGAACGCACACGGATGGCACCGCCATGTTTTTGCACAATGGAAAATGACAGGGAGAGCCCCAGGCCGGTGCCCTTGCCCACATCCTTGGTCGTGTAAAACGGTTCAAAAACCCGCCGCTGCACCGCTTCCGACATGCCACAACCTGTGTCTTCAACCTGCACCCAAGCCCACTTGCTTTGGGTCCCCGACGACAAAGTAATGGTGCCCTGATCGGGAATGGCGTGGGCTGCGTTGACAATCAGGTTCATGAACACCTGATTCAACTGCGCTGCGAGACAAATCACGGGTGGCAGCGAAGCCAGTTCCTTGATGACTTCCGCCTTGTATTTGACCTCGTGGCGCACCACATTCAAAGTGGACTCTAGCCCCACATTGAGATCCGCTTCTTGCCAGTTGGCCTGATCCACACGCGAGAAATCTTTCAGATCCTGGACGATTTTTTTCACCCGTCCCAGTCCGTCGCCGCATTCGTCCAGCAGTTGTGGCAAGTCTTCTCGAAGGTATTCAATTTCTACCTCTTCTCGCTTGGCAGCCAAGGCCGCCGCAACCAACGGGTCACCAGGTGCGGCCAGAGCAGCTTCATACGCTGTGCTCAGCGAGAGCAAGCCATCAACATACTGACGCAAAGAGTTGAGGTTGGAGCTGACAAACCCGATCGGGTTGTTGATCTCATGTGCTACGCCAGCCGCGAGCTGACCGATCGAGGCCATTTTGTCCTGCTGCAGCAACTGGTTCTGTGCCTCTTCAAGACGGCCATTGATGGCGCGCAGCTCCTCGAACCTGGCCTCCAGCTGCTCTTGGGCGGTGCGTATTTCCGTGCGGTCCCGCATCATCCACCAAGTGCCCTGAGCGGTGTCTTCCCGGTCGGCAACATGGGCGTCTATCTGAACCCAGATGGCACGACCATCCGCATGCCGAAGCCACATTTCATGCTGCAGCGGCTCGCCCATGCTCAGTTGTCTCCCGGCCAACTGCCCCAGACTGGCAAAGTCTTCCTCGGAGAGGTAGATTTTTCGACCCGACATGCCCGTCATGGCTTCTTGTGAATAGCCAAACATTTCCGCCATCGCGGCGTTGACCCGTTGGATCTTGCCTGCCGAAGAATAGGCCACGCCCACCGGGGAGCTCGACACAAAGCGTTCCAGCTCACGGGCGGTTGAAGCCAGCTCCGCCGACCGCTGCTTGACCAGCTCTTCCAGATCATTGCGGTGATTCAACAGTTCTTCTTCGGACTGGCGCCGCACGCTCACATCCTGCAATGTCTCGATGGCACCAATGATCTGGCCCTCGGCATCGCGCAACGGGGCTGCGGTGAAAGAAAGCCAGGCGCCCTCTGCACCCTGTGGGCCAAATTGCGGGAAAAAAGTTTCTACCTCAAACCCTCCGGGCACGGTTTTGGAGGGGTGGGCGGTATCGCCATAGAACGCCAAGATGGCGGCTTCGCTGACGCCGTCAACAATCAAGTCGGCCAACAATGGCCGCTCGTCGTCATAAAACGCACGCCATGCCTCCCTCGACCCGAGCACCTTCTGCCGTGGCAAACCCGTCAACCGCTCGCAAGCCGTATTCCAGTGGGTGATGCGATGATTGTGGTCCATCACAAACGAGGCCAGCGGCGCCCCATCAACAATTTGCCGCAGCATGCCGCTCAAGGCGATCAGGCTGGTCTGGGTATGGAGAATGTCGCTTTGATCGACGCAGGTCATCACCACGGCTGGCGTTCCCCCAAGGTTCACCGGGCGCGCATGCATCTCCACTGGCCGTTCGCCACCATCGGGTGTCAGCAAAACACCAGAGGTCACTGGCGGCAGGCCCAAACCATCCAGACACGTGCGACAAATCTCCACGATCGCATCGCGATCGTCCTCCCCCAACAGATCGCCAAATGCAAGTTGCCCCAAGGCTTCTTCGGATCTCGACACCAGCCGACAAAACGCCTCATTGGCCGCGATGATGGGGCCACCTGCGTGGACAGCCATCGGCACGGCGACCGCATTGACCAGCTCATGGACGCTCTGCGCACGTGCATCAAAATGGCGAAGCGATGAAGCGTTCATAGGTGGTCTTTCGATGGCCTGGGGCCCGCTGTAGACGGATGTGGTTGAAGCGAGTCTTGCCGCACATGCAGTTTCAGCTGTACGCCTTCCCGGCGCGAGAAATCCGAAATCTGTTTGATGATGCGTTCGTCGAACACATAGCCAACCGCCAGAAGAATGGCGCCCTGGCTGGACATCAGGTCCCGCGCCAGCACCATGCCTGGTCGAAGCGCGTGTGCCTCTATCTGCACATCTGCCTTGGCCGCCGCCTCAGCTTCCGCCAAGACTTCCAGCAGCGCCTCAACCACCCGCCGCTCATACCGCGTGTCAATGCCACCCTGGAGCATTTGGCGAGCCTGGTCGATCTTGATCTTGGAGCTGCCCAGACCGCCGTGCATGAGCGCATCCAGATCGCTGGCCGGCGCCACAATGCGTGCACCGATCGAAATTTCCAATCCCGACAATCCTTCGGGAAAGCCTTTGCCATCGAACCGTTCGTGGTGTTGGCGCACAATCCGCGCGGCGCCCTGCAGTTGGCTTAAAGGCATGAGCGCCGTTTCACCATCCACAGGGTGACGGCGGTAGCGCATGGTCTCCTCCGGCGTGTACATCGACAACGGTTTGCCCATCATGCTGTCTGGGAACCCGATTTTCCCCACATCGTGCACCAAGGAAGCCAGGTAAACGTCACGCACCTCCCGGTCCGACAAACCCAGGCGTTTGGCGGTGTTGCGCGCCAGATCGGCAACACGGCGCGAGTGTCCCGTGTTGGTCTCCCGCATCTCCAACAACGCGGAAAACACCGTGACCGCCACCATGAAAGTGCTGTCCAACTCTTCGTAAGAAGCCTCCAGCATGCCATTGACTTGCTGCAGTTCGCTGGTCCTTGCTTCGACTCGGGACTCCAGCGTGCGATTGACGTCCCGCAACTGCTCATTTTGGGTGCCGACCAGTTCGGTCAACTCCACGTTGCGGCGCTCGAGCTGGCGGCGGTCCAACGCCTCCTTCACGACCACCAGCAGTTCCTGGTCATCCCAGGGTTTGGCAATATAGCGGTGAATGGCACCGTGATTGATGGCGGCAATGGTCGCGGCGATGTCTGCATAGCCGGTGAGCAGAATTCTGGCAATGCCGGCGTCATGCTTGCAAGCCAGCTCCAGGAAGCGCGCGCCATCCATCTCAGGCATGCGCATATCGGAGATCACGACATCCACCGCATTGGCACGCAGCAGTTCCAGGCCCTCTGCACCGCTGTTCGCCTGCAAAATTTTGTAGCCTTGGGGTCGAAACAGGCGTCTCAGTGCACTCAGAACCGAAGGCTCATCGTCCACCATCAAGACCGTCGGCGCCGGCTGCGGGGGCAGCGGGGGCAGCTCAACTAGCGGCTCGGGTGCGTCGGTGGTGGTGGCGGGAGTCATATTGGGCGGGATTTCGTTGTCTCTCCCCCCAGTATCGACAATCGTGCGCTCAGCTTGAGCCTAAACAACCGATCAAAACCCCGCCTGTTCCGCTCTACCAGGCCCTGATTGCCACCCGAAGCCGCCTCACCACCGCGTCATGCGTGGAGCCTATTCCCACTCTATTGTCAGTGGCCGGTCGCCGCTCATCGCTGAAATCCGTGGCTCTGCGGCCCATAACGAGGTCAATACCGACTTGCTTCCCGTCGCCTGCGATTGCACAAAGCAACGCCAGTTTATAGCTACTGGCCATGAAGTGTCGAGATTTGGAACTTGCCACGCGATCGGGGCTCGAGTTGGACGCTTTGACGGTATCGGCGGCCCCGTCGGTCGGCGCAATGACGGATTTGTGCACTGCGGTGACGGTATCGAGACTTCCGGTGCCCATCTACCGTCCGCGGCGTCCACGGCACTTCAAGGGGGAATGAACTGAGCGGCGGCTGCCCCCAAACCCAGCGACCGCTTTCGGCTGGTTAACCATCCGACTCAGCCCCGCCAGAAACCGCAGTTCACACGGGCGCGACCAAGCTCAGGTGAAGGCTGACGTTAGCCATTCGGATTCGACGGCTGAACGTTCGCAAATGCCGCAACCGGTCGTTCGCGGGACCAGATGTCAATCGACCGGTTGAATCCGCTCCCCCAGACCGGTCACTCGACCGAGGCCAAACAAACCGAAAATTGAAAATTGCCTTGAGAAGCGGGTGACGTTCAGTTGACCCACGAGCCCTGCTTGAGCAACAGCACCAGCTCGACCGTCATCACGGTCCCCATGGCAGCAAGGCGCCGAGTTTCAGACGCGATCGTTGCGTCATACATCACCTGCGCGGCCTTCCCCGTGGCCTTCCGCCTTTGATTGCAGCAGCTGGCGCAACACCATGTCGAGGATGCCGCCGTTGACGAAATACTCAACTTCGGCCGGCGCATCGATACGCACCGTGGTCTCGAACGTGGTTTTCGAGCCGTCCGATCGTGTCGCCACCACGGTGGCGTTTTGACGCGACTCGATACCACCTGCCATGCCGCTGATGGCGAAAGATTCATCGCCGGTCAGTCCCAGCGTGTGGGCCGATTCGCCGTTCTTGAACTGCAACGGCAAGACGCCCATACAGACCAGGTTGCTGCGGTGGATGCGTTCGTAGCTCTGGGCGATGACGGCTTTGACGCCGAGCAGTGCCGAGCCCTTAGCGGCCCAGTCGCGCGAGCTGCCCGAGCCGTACTCGCGCCCGGCGATGACGACCAACGGCGTGCCTTCTGCCTGGTAGCGCATGGCCGCGTCGTAGATGCTCATTTGCTCGCCGCTGGGCAGGTGCACCGTCCATGGCCCTTCGGTGCCCGGCGCCATCGCGTTGCGCAGGCGGATGTTGCCGAAGGTGCCGCGCATCATCACCTCGTGGTTGCCGCGCCGCGAACCGAAGCTGTTGAATTCAGCCTGAGGAACACCTTGTTCGACCAGGTACTTGCCAGCCGGCGAGTTGGCGCCAATGCCCCCGGCCGGCGAAATGTGGTCGGTGGTGATCGAGTCGCCGAGCAAGGCCAGTGCGCGCGCGCCTTTGATGTCGCCCGGCGCTGACGGCTCATCGGCGAAAGCCTTGAAGAACGGTGGCTCTTTCACATAGGTCGAATCGTCGGTCCATTCAAACAGGGTGCCGGTTGGCGCTGGCATGCTTTTCCACTTGTCGTCGCCTTCGAATATGCGGCCGTATTCCACTTCAAACTGCTCTGACAGCACCGATGAGGCGATCAACGTCTCGACCTCCTCGGCGGTCGGCCAGATGTCCTTCAGGTACACCGGCCTGCCACCCCCGTCCGCACCCAGCGGGTCGCGGGTCAGGTCACCCAGTACCGTGCCGGCCAGTGCGTAGGCGACCACCAAGGGCGGTGATGCCAGGTAACTCGCTTTGATCTGCGCATGAATGCGGCCTTCGAAGTTGCGGTTGCCCGACAGCACCGAGGCCACCGTCAGGTCATTGCTTTTGACCAGTTCGGCAACCTCTTTGGGCAGGGGGCCGGAGTTGCCGATGCAGGTGGTGCAGCCGTAGCCCACCAGGTTGAAACCGAGCTTTTCCAGGTATGGCGTCAGACCCGCTTTGTCGAGGTATTGCGTGACGACTCGCGAACCCGGCGCCAGCGAAGTTTTCACCCATGGGCGCGATTGCAAGCCGGCTTCAACAGCCTTTTTGGCCAGCAGACCGGCGGCGATCATGACCGAGGGGTTCGAGGTGTTGGTGCAACTGGTGATGGCCGCGATGACAACCGATCCATGGGTGACGGAGTTTGCGTCGCCCGGATGTGCCAATTGTTCCTTGGGTGCTTTGTGAATCTCACCGACTGCGCTGCCGCCTTCGGCGTCCAGTCTGGCGATCTCTTTCGCACTCACCTGCGCCGCCGCGCCTTCGGCCGCCGACTGGAACGACTGCGCCACCGCCGCAAGCGCGACCCGGTCCTGCGGCCGCTTCGGCCCGGCCACACTGGGCTCGACCTGGCTCAGGTCGAGGTCCAGCACTTCGCTGAACGCAGGCTCGGCGTCATCGTCGATCCTGAACAGGCCTTGCTCGCGTGTGTAGCGCTCGACGTTTGCGACCAGGTCGCCACGCCCGGTCAAGCGCAGGTACTTCAAAGTGTTGGCGTCCACCGGGAACAGGGTGGCCGTGGCACCGAACTCGGGCGACATGTTGGACAGCGTGGCTCGGTCGGCGATGCTCAGGCTGCTCAGACCAGGGCCGAAAAACTCGACAAACTTGCCGACGACGCCGTGCGCCCGCAGCTTCTGCGTCAGGGTCAAGACGAGGTCGGTCGCCGTGGTGCCCGGCGGCAGTTCGCCGCGCGTTCGGACGCCGAGGACGATGGGTTTGGGCAAAAACATGGGTTGGCCCAGCATCGCGGCTTCGGCTTCGATGCCACCGACGCCCCAACCCAGCACGCCCAGGCCGTTGATCATCGGGGTGTGGGAATCCGTGCCAACGAGGGTGTCCGGGAAGAGCCAGCCATCGCGCTCGATGACGACGCGCCCCAGGTGTTCGAGGTTGATCTGGTGGCAGATGCCCATGCCGGGCGGCACCACGCGGAAGCCGTCAAAGGCCTGCTGTGCCCAGTTCAGCAACGCGTAGCGCTCGCGATTGCGTTCGTACTCCCATTCCAGGTTGGCGGCGTAGGCGTCGGGGCTGCCGAAACGGTCGACCTGCACCGAATGGTCGATGATCAGATCGACGGGGACGAACGGGTTGACGCGCTGCGGGTCGGCGCCGGCCCGCTGCATGGCGCTGCGCATGGCCGCCAGATCCACCACGGCCGGCACGCCGGTGAAATCCTGCATCAGGACGCGCGCTGGCATAAACGCCAGTGGCGCTTCGCCGCCATTCGGCCAGTGCGCGAGCGCTTCGACGTCGCTCACCGAGACATCGCGGCCGCCGGCCCGGCGGGCAATGTTTTCCAGCAGGATCTTGACGGTGTGCGGCAGGCGTGCCACATCCGCCCCGGTCTTGGCCGCCAAGCTGGCGAGACTGATGTAGGAAGCGGTTCCCGACCCGGTCGGCAAACTGGCCCGGATACCCATGGGGTCTTGATGCATGGTGTGTTCTCCTTGTTCTGCTGGGATGCGGATGCCCTACGTGGACAGAGCTAGCCTACTCCTGCTGGCCGGTTGGTGTGGCGCGTCACCATGCCAAAAGACCCCACCATCGGCGCAGTCTTGTTTTCGTGCGGTACTCGATGCCGACTGAGGCGGCCGTCGGCCGAGGCTTCTCAGCGGGCCCACACGCTGCGATGGGCTGCGCGAAGGGCGGCCATTTGGCCATGGCCCTTGCCAAGTACTCCACACCAGCGACTTCTGCTGATGGGTTTTTTCGTAGAAATCCTTTCACGACGGTATTCCTTTGGGTGATTCAACAAATGTGCACGAAGGCCGAACGCTCAGCGCACCACCTTTTGGTTGCGGCATTTTTTCGCGCCACGGCGTTCTCACTTCGCCGACCGTGGAACTCGAGCGGATTGAGCCGGGGCTCATTGCACGGCAGTTCCACATCGGCTACTTTCAGCGGCGAAACGCAGGCCTTCAGCGAGATGTCATAGGCCAGTTTGCCTATCAAAAAATGGCTGAGCATCACGTCTGCCCAGGGGTTCAAACCTTTGTATAAGTCTTTCGTGTCTATCTCCTTTTCTGCTGTTCAAACAGCGAAGTGACGGGGTGTCCGGGGTCTCGCTCGCGGAGCGAGGGTTTGCCGCTCGGTTGTGCGCGGGGTAGGATGAGCGCAGGAGGAAGAAGCCATGTGTCCAGCGCCCCCCCTGCAGTTGCATGTTCCCGAACCGACCGGGCGCCCCGGGCATGCGACGGACTTCTCTTACCTTCACCTGTCCGCAGCGGGCGAGGTGCGGCGCCCTGCGGTGGATGCCACACCGGTGAGCACCAGCGACCTGGCCTATGGCCTGATACGGGTACTCGACGACGCTGGGCTCGCGCAGGGGCCTTGGGCACCCGCAATCGACACCGAGCAAATGCGCAGCGGCCTGCGCGCGATGATGAAAATCCGCGCCTATGACGCGCGCATGCTGATCGCGCAGCGGCAGAAGAAGATCTCGTTCTACATGATGAGCTTGGGCGAAGAGGCCATTGCAGCGGCGCACGCGCAGGCGCTGCAACCCGGCGACATGAACTTCCCGAGTTACCGCCAGCAAGGCCTGCTGCTTGCCCGCGATGACGTCGACATGGTCGAGATGATCTGCCAGCTGATGTCCAACGAACGCGATCCACTCAAGGGCAGGCAGTTGCCTGTGATGTATTCGTACAAACGTGCTGGATTTTTCACCATCTCGGGGAACTTGGCGACCCAGGTCATCCAGGCCGTGGGTTGGGGTATGGCCTCGGCAATCAAGGGCGACTCCAGGATCGCGTCGGCCTGGATCGGCGATGGCGCAACCGCCGAAGCGGATTTCCACACCGCGCTGACATTCGCCCATGTCTACCGCGCGCCGGTCATCATGAATGTCGTCAATAACCAGTGGGCCATCTCGACCTTCCAGGCAATTGCCGGCGGTGAATCCACCACGTTTGCAGCGCGGGGCGTGGGTTGCGGCATCGCGTCGCTTCGTGTCGATGGCAACGACTTCCTGGCTGTTTACGCCGCCTCGCGTTGGGCCGCCGAACGGGCGCGCAGCAACCTGGGGCCGACTTTGATCGAGTGGGTGACTTACCGGGGCGGTGCGCACTCCACGTCCGACGACCCCGCACGTTACCGACCGGCAGACGACTGGTCGCACTTCCCGCTTGGCGATCCGATTCCGCGCCTGCGCCAGCACCTTCAGGGCCTGGGCGCCTGGTCCGACGAAGAGCACGAATCGACACAGAAGGCGCTGGACACGCAGGTCGCAGCAGCGCTCAAGAAGGCCGAGGCCTTTGGCTCACTGACAGGAGGGCATCTGGCCGATGCGGCGACCATGTTCGACGATGTGTACGAACACCTGCCCGCCCATTTGCAGCGGCAACGTCGTGAATTGCTCGGAGGCTGAACACCATGCAGATGACGATGATTCAGGCCCTGCGTTCTGCGATGGATGTCATGCTCGAACGCGACAACAACGTAGTGATCTATGGACAGGACGTCGGGTATTTTGGCGGCGTGTTCCGCTGCACCGACGGCCTGCAGAAGAAGTACGGAAGCTCGCGCGTATTCGATGCGCCGATTTCCGAAGGCGGTATCGTCGGCACGGCCATCGGCATGGCGGCGTACGGGTTGCGGCCAGTCGTCGAGGTGCAGTTCGCCGACTATTTTTATCCGGCCTGCGATCAGATCGTCTCGGAAGCTGCGCGCCTGCGTTACCGATCGGCCGGCGACTTCACCGCGCCGTTGACAATCCGCATGCCCTGTGGCGGCGGCATCTACGGCGGACAAACACACAGCCAGAGCCCTGAGGCGCTGTTCACCCATGTCAGCGGCTTGCGCACCGTGATGCCGTCCAACCCATATGACGCCAAGGGTCTGCTAATCAGCTGCATAGAGAACAACGATCCGGTGATTTTTCTCGAGCCCAAGCGCCTCTACAACGGGCCGTTCGACGGCCACCACGACAAACCGGTGACCCCATGGAAAGACCACCCGCTGGCCGACGTCCCAGAAGGCCATTACACCGTGCCTTTGGAAAAGGCGACCGTGTTTCGTGAAGGCGCGGACCTGTCCATCCTGACCTACGGCACCATGGTGTATGTCTCGCAGGCGGCGGTGACTGAGACCGGCATCGACGCCGAGATCATCGATCTGCGCAGCATATGGCCGCTGGATCTGGACAGCATCGTTGCGTCGGTGAAAAAAACCGGGCGCTGCGTCGTGGTGCACGAAGCCACACGGACGAGTGGCTTTGGCGCCGAATTGATCGCACTGGTGCAGGAGCATTGTTTCTACCACCTGGAGGCGCCAATCGAACGCGTCACCGGTTGGGACACGCCGTATCCGCACGCGCAGGAATGGGCCTACTTTCCCGGGCCGGCACGTGTCGCGGTGGCACTGCAACGCGTGATGGAGGCATGATCATGGGAGTGCATACCGTTCGCATGCCCGACCTGGGCGAAGGCATCACCGAAGTCGAGGTGGTGGCCTGGCATGTGCAGGTCGGCGACATGGTGAAAGAAGACCAGATACTGGCCGATGTGATGACCGACAAGGCGTCGGTGGAGATACCGTCGCCTGTGGCGGGCAGGGTGAGTCGGCTCGGCGGTGAGGTCGGCGAGGTATTGGCGGTGGGTGCGACGCTGATTGACATCGCGCTGCACGGTGGTGGCGCGGCCGATGCATCGCCTGCGGCCCAAGCCCTGGCCCCGGTCCCGGCCACTCGAAAAGGTGCTTCCGGCATCACCGAAAAACCCGGACTCGAACCTGCAGTTGCCAAGGAGTCGGCCCAGACAGCGTCACCGATCCAGGCCGAAGCGCCGCCCGACACAGCCCCTCAACCCGTCGCTCCGGAGAAGCCTGCGGCCCCATCCACTCCCAACCACAAGCCGATTGCGTCGCCCGCATTGCGCCGCCGCGCCTGGGAACTGGGCGTTGACCTGAGCCAGGTGCGACCAAGCGGCGCCGGCGGCCGCATCCTGCAAGCTGACCTGGACGAGCATATTGCCCAACATAGCCCGCAAGTTCCCGCGGCCGCTGCGCCGGCGGCGACGCCGCGCACTGGTGAAGACACCATGCAGGACATCAAGGTGATCGGGCTGCGTCGACGCATCGCGCTGAAGATGCAGGAATCCAAGCGCAGCATTCCTCATTTCGCCTATGTCGAGGAATGCGATGTCACCGAACTCGAATCGCTGCGCGCGCAACTCAATATGCGCTTCGGGGACTCCCGGGGCAAGCTGACGCTGCTGCCTTTCCTGATCCGTGCCATGGTGCTGGCTATTGAAGATTTCCCCCAGGTCAACGCCCTGTTTGACGACAAAATCGGCGTCATCACCCGGCACAGCGCCGTGCACGTGGGCATCGCGACCCAGACCGACGCCGGCCTGATGGTGCCAGTGCTGCGCCATGCCCAGGATGGCGATCTGTGGACCAACGCGCGCGCCATCGTCCAGGTGGCCGAACTAACACGCTCCGGGCGTGCGACCCGGGACGAACTCACCGGCTCGACCATCACGCTCACCAGCCTTGGCGCGCTCGGCGGCATCGTGTCCACGCCCATCATCAACGCGCCGGAGGTGGCCATCGTCGGCGTGAACCGAATGGTGGAGCGGCCGATGGTGATCGGTGGCCAGTTCGTCGCGCGCAAGATGATGAATCTGTCCTCGTCGTTCGACCATCGCATCGTGGACGGGCAGGACGCCGCGCGCTTCATTCAGGCGGTGCGCCAACTGCTGGAGTCGCCTGCGGCCTTGCTGTTGGCTTGACCGGCGTTGCGCGCCGCCTTGACGACCACATCATCTGACCTCGACCTGTCGTGGAGACGGGTACCGCCACCTCGCACATCAGCGCATAGTCAAAGAAGGTTAGATCCTCACGAAAGGTGCCAGCATCGAGATCGACGAGACCCAAGCCAGCGTACGGTCTCCTCCGCGCTGTGAATTCGTGAGCGGGGTGGATGCTTGTGTGGTGATGGGTGCCACTGTTTAAAGCTGTCGCCCAATTGGTCGTGCGGAGCACGCATTGGCGCGCTGCCCATTGCCGGGACTCGACGAACGCCAGCTTCGGCAGAAGTCGGTCGACTGCTAATGGTCAACATGAATGGGGGGTGTGTGGGCTTCCCCCAGTTTCCCGGACACATCCAATGACATGATGTGTTCAGGAGATAGGTATGACAAGAACCCGAAGGAGCTTCACGGACGAGTTCAAACGTGAGGCAGTGAAGCTGTGCAAGCAGCCAGGAGCCACGGTCACGAACATTGCGCGGGACTTGGGTATCCAGACCAGCGTGCTCAGGCGGTGGGTCACCCAGGAACGTGGCGGAGTGTTGGACCTTAGGCCGAACCGGCCGCTTCGCAGTGAGGCCGCCACTGAGGTGGAGCGGCTGCAACGCGAACTACGCCGCGTGACCACGGAGCGCGACATCCTAAAAAAAGCGCTCGGCTACTTTGCAAAGGACCCGCAGTGAAGTACGGCTTCATCGCGCGGCATCGTAGTGTCTGGCCCACCCGCACCATGTGTCGGGTTCTGGCGGTCTCCCACAGCGGCTTCTACGAATGGATGGACAGAGCGCCGAGCCAGCGCAGCCAAGACGACGCCAGGCTCACCCGCCTCATCCGAGAGAGCTTCGAACTCAGCGACCGAACCTACGGCAGTCCACGCGTCTGGCACGACCTTCGAGCGCTGGGGGAGACCTGTGGGATGAATCGGGTCATCCGGCTGATGCACCTGGCCAAGCTGCAAGCCCGCCACAAGCGACGCAGGCTACCTGGTGATACGGGCAGCAGGCTTGAGAACCATATCGCGCCCAACCATCTGCAGCGCGACTTCGAGGCCAGTGGTCCGAACCAAAAGTGGGTGGCTGACTTCACCTACATCTGGACGGCTGAGGGCTGGCTGTATGCGGCAGCGGTGATGGACCTGTACTCACGCCGCATCGTGGGGTGGTCGATGAGCGACACCATGCAGGCCAAGATGGTGAGCGACGCTTTGTTGATGGCCCTTTGGCGGCGCGGCAAACCCAGCTCGCTGATGCATCACTCGGACCAGGGCAGCCAGTACACCAGCGACGACTTCCAGCGGTTGCTCAAGGAACAAGGCATCACCTGCAGCATGAGTCGTCGAGGTGAATGCTGGGACAACGCTGCGATGGAGAGCTTCTTCTCGTCGATGAAGACCGAACGGCTCAGCCGCAAGGTCTACCGGACAAGGGAAGAAGCCAGGTCCGACGTGTTCGACTACATCGAGCGCTTCTACAACCCGGTGCGTAAACACTCAAAGCTAGACTTCCTCAGCCCAGTCAACTTTGAGCAAGGCTTAATGGGCTAAGCAAACCGTCCGGGAAACTGGGGGAAGCCCACAGTGCGTCAGCCCAAGTGAGCGGTGTTTGGCTTTCGCTAGAAGCCACATGATCCGAGCCGGAAGAAACTTTGTCTTTTTCTTGAGCGATGGACTCTTTCATTCGGGTGACTTCCACCGGCGATAGGTTGGTGGGGCTTCCGCAGTTCCAGCAGAAGTCGACGTCTTCTGCCTCTAGATCTGTGCGGCATACCGGACAAGTGATATGGGCCATGTCAGAAAAACTCATAACGTTCGACATGAGCGGCGGGCCATGGGGCGCGAAGCGTCCCTTGGCACGTCCGCTCGATGGAGGGGTTAGACGACACCGTCTTGACCCGCAAAGTAGACATCGAACCAAAGCTCAAGGCCGAGTTGGGCGAGGCCTTCCAGCTGCGGCGGGCTCAGAAGCGGACCACCCTGCCCCACAGACTCCCACTTGCAGCAAACATCCACCTTGTTACCTTCGGCCATGAGCTCCGCGAATACTTTGCCCTTCCCGGTGAGCTGGGACAGCAGCCAGTCAAGGTGACGCCGAGCGTCTCGACTCTGGACCTGGCCGTCCGACTCGAGAAACCACCCGGAGTACTTGTAGGGGTACTTGGAGTTTGGTGCGGGCAAAGCGCCGCGCAATTGCGTTCGTGTTGGCTGGACATGCAGCCTCCGCGTCACTGAGTCGGGCTCGAGCGTTTCGCTCATCACGCGCAGCCAGACGAACGTACTGACGCACGTCGCGTATTCGTCATCGTAGCGAACGCTCGGCTGCATCTAGTGTTGTCTAACGAGCATCTTGGTTCATCGAGCAGATGTCTAACGAATGAAAGAGACTTCCCCGTCCCGAGCGAGCCGCGCACCCTGAGGCTTGCGGTTAACGGCAACTGAGTGCCACGATGGGAAGGTCGAACTTTTCATCAACTCACTCGTTTTTGTGGAAGGGGAAGTCCATGTCTGCCATTGTCACTATCGGAATCGATCTCGCCAAGAACGTCTTTGACGTTCATGGTGTGGATGCCACAGGCAAACTCGCTATCGTGCGCCCCTGCGTGCCCCGAGCAAAGCTGTCACGCGCTCAGATGTCAGAACCAGCGCTTTCGGCCATGAGCGGACCGTGGTCAAAAGGGAAAGCTGTCACTCAACCGCTGACGCGGTGGCTGGTGCCCCACGCCCATGAAGACCAGAGCGCGAATGTCGCGCAAACAAACGGGGGAGTCCATCCCATCAGTCGAGCGCACTCGCTACGGCAGGCGGCAGCGAGCCGCTCACCGCGAACGGTTAGGCGTCATGGGGCGGCTTACTTTTTGGGCTCCGGCAGGTATTGCAGCCTGCATCTTGCTGGCGGTTAATTCATGGCATGCGATGCGCATATCAGTGGGCAAGTGCAGCTGCCCTAAGCCCTCAGTGCAGGGCTTGCGGCGCCTGCGTGATGTGCGTCTCGGCCGTGAAGGCGTACCCAATCTGGTGCAAGGTTTTGACCGGCAAGGTCTCGTTAAAGGCTTGCGCCGACTTCTTGCGCAGCCGGGCCACCAACAGGTTGAGGCGCTCCGCACCGTTTTGGGCACGGGGCCCGAACAGGAGGGTGCTCAGATCGCGTTTGGCCTGGGGTTGCCCACTTGAGCGCATGAGTTGCTGAAGGAACATGAACTCGAGGGTGGTGAGTTGCAGTGACTTGCCCATGGGCGAGACAAGCGCCCAGTCCTTGACCGCAAGTACCCAGGGCGCCTCGGCGACCAGCAGTTGGGGCACGCTTGCTTGGTGCCCGGACTTGGGCTCCAGACGAATGGCCGTTGCCTCGATGTTGGCGGACAGTTCCAGCAGGTTGACGGGCTTGACGAGGTAGCGGTCGGCGCCTGCTCTCATCCCGGCCAACCGGTCGTCCAACGAGTCCCGCGCACTGAGGATGATCACGCCCACCTCGGGTTTGGCCTTGAGCAACGACGCCACGCTCAGGCCGTCTTCACCAGGCAAGCCCAGGTCGAGAATGACCACATCGGCCGGATGCGCGGTGAACCCTTTGTAGAAAGCCTCGGCACTGCCCGCACACCACACGTCGTAGCCCGCGTCCGTCAGGAACTCTTGAAGGGTGTTTCGCTGATCAATGTCGTCTTCGACGATGGCAATGGTGGGCTTGTTCAAATTCATGGTGCATGGTCCGCTGGAGTCAGATGCGCTTGATCGCCAGCCGCCTCGGGTGCAATAAAGGGAATGTCGAGATGGAAGCGTGTGCCGCTGGGGACCCGGGGTTCCAGGGACACCCGTCCCCCATGGAGATCGACGATGCGTTTGACCAACGCAAGTCCCAGGCCTGCGCCGGGGATGCCCTCGGCGCCTCGCCCCCGGCGGTACTTCTCGAAGACCACGGCTTGCTCTTCCAGGGGAATACCTGGCCCCTCGTCTTCGATCGTGAAACGACAGCCTGTGGCATGGCGAGTCACCTGCATGGAAACCGGTGTTCCGGGCGCGGAATACTTGAAGGCATTGGACAACACGTTCACCAGCATCACGCGCAGCAGCACGGGGTCACCCTGAACCGGTGGCAGACCGTCAGCCACGTCGAGCTCTATAGGGTGTTCGCCCGACAATTGACCGCCGTTTTCGGTCACCCATTGTGCGAGTTCCGCCACGTCAACCGGCTCGGGCTCCAGCGCAAAGTTTCGGCTCTCGATGCGGTCTTCGGTGAGGCAGTTGTCAAAAAAGGTGCTCAGGCGTGCAGACCCACGCAGGATCCGCTGCGCCAGCGCCTGCTGCGGCGGAAGGTCTTTGGAGCGCAAGGCCAACAACTGCCCCGCTGCGTTGATGACCGCCAATGGCGAGCGCACTTCATGGGACATCATCGCGATGAATTGGCGCTGGTCTGTCAGCGTCTGCTCGATGGCTGCAACGGCATCCTCCAGCTCGGCCGTGCGCTCCGCCACCATGTCCTCCAGGCCTTCGGCATGCGATTTGAGTTGGTTGGCCATGGTGCCCATGGTTTCTTCCAACGCACGCAGCTCGCGGATGGGGCTCAATTTCGGGGCCTGCGCATGCCAGTCGGCTTGGGCCAGGCGGGCCGCCCAGTCGCTCAGCGCCCGCATGGGCCACGCCACCCGGTGTGCCACAAAAATGGCGAAAAACACCGATGCGAGCATGACCGCGATGGTGGTGATCACGGTGTTGTGCAGCACGTCGCGCAGTGGCGTATTGAAGCGGCTCTCGGGCAGGATGATGGCCATGGTGAGCACCGGCCCGTTGTTCAGCGCATGACTCCACCACCGTGCGAGATGGCGAACCCCGTCCACCTCCATGAACTGGCTGCCTTCCGGCTGTTCCGTCGCCCGTATGTGAAGCCCCAAGGCCCGAATGACGGGGTCAAGGCTTTGGTCCATGTGCACCTTGTCCGGGTTGAACGATTCCGTGCGGCCAAAGCCTGCGTCGTCGGAGGAAGATGACGCCAGCATTTCACCCGTTGCTTCGACGAGGAAAGCTTTGCCACCCCATTCCAAAGCCAGTTCTGCCAAAAAGTCGTTGAGCTTCGACATGGCCACATCGGCGGCCAAGACGCCGATCAAGCTGCCGTCGCTGGCCCGCAAAGGCGCAGAGACGCCCATGCCTACGGTGCTCTGGATTGTTTGCTTGCCGAAGCCTGAATAGCGATACGGGGCATACCACGCCATGCCAGTGCGCTCCAGCGCAGCGCGGTACCAGGGGCGATCACGGGCATCAAAACCGAAGTCGGTTAAAGAAACGCGAACGGCCTTTCGGGTGTCTGGGTCGATCCGCATCACTTCCATGGCTCGGCCATTGCTGATTCGGGAACTCAGCGTGTGCAAGGCCTGGTCCTTCCCTCGAGGCGAACGGCCGCCAGCGTAGTACTGCCCGTCTGGCAAGCCCATGGAAACGAACGTCAGTTGTGGTCGCTGTTCGATCTGGAGGGCGAATTGGCGCATCAAGACATCGGGCTGCCGGTACATCAATTGGCCGACGCGCGCCTGTTCGAGGTTGAAAGCAATGACCCGTTGTGGCGCATCAAAAAACGCGTCCACTTTCTCGCGTGTCCGGGCCGCAGCTTCACCGGACAACTGCAGCGCGTACTCCTCCATTGCGGCGTGGGCCGAACGGTAGAAGAAGTTGCCACTGGCCAAGACAATGGGCAACAACACCGCCAACAAGGCGAAGGTCAGGAAACTTCGTAGCGAAAGTCGGCGGTGCAACAACATAGGCCAGGAACGCTGTTGCGCTCAGTGAGAGAGAAAGTCGATGATTCAAGCACAAGTCGTGACCTTTCTGGGTTCTGTTTGGGCTTCTGCTAAGCGGACTTCGCCGCGCTGGGTTTGAACATCATCCCGAGTGGACGTTGATGTTTACCTCAGGAACAGAGTGCAGTCCATTTGGGCTGGAGTGCATGTTTCGCATTCATGTCATTCAGCACTGGTTTAACCTGGCCGATATGGCCTGTGAAGAAGCCTTGTACGACAGTGCCAGCCTGCGCCGCTTCGTCGGCGTAGACCTCCGGCGCGAACCGGTTCCAGACTCCACCACCATCGCGAAGTTTCGCAAACTGCTCACTGACAACAAGTTCGGTGAAGCGTTGTTTGCCATGGTGGTTAAACAATTGCAGGACCGGTACTTCAAGGTCAATACCGGCACCATAGTGGACGCCGCCATCATTGGAGCCCCCAGTTCCACCAAGAATGCAGACAGGGCCCGCGACCCCGAGATGCACCAGACGCGCAAGGGCCAGCAGTGGTATTTCGGAATGAGGCCTCACATTGGCGTGGACAGGCAAAGCGGTCTGGCGCACAGCGCGGTAGTCACTCCTGCCACCCCATCGAAGCCCGCCGACAATGCTTGCATACGGCGGGGTGCTGGCCCGTTTCGAGGCCACGTGTCCGAAATATGTTCGATGTCTTCACCCACCACCGTTCGCCTA
The DNA here is from genome assembly GCF_004795855.1 of Hydrogenophaga sp. PAMC20947. Lineage (NCBI taxonomy): Bacteria > Pseudomonadati > Pseudomonadota > Betaproteobacteria > Burkholderiales > Comamonadaceae > Hydrogenophaga > Hydrogenophaga sp. PAMC20947. Next base: position 1,225,062 of record NZ_CP039252.1, on the reverse strand, counting down.
CTACCCCGCAGAACAACACCTGACCATCGGGTTCAGAGAAAGTAGCTCCGGGCTGAACGAAGGCCGCTACACGCTGCTGCTGTGAGAAAGCGGATGACCCGAGTCATCCGCTGACCCGCTGATCGGGAGCTTCAGGCGAGGCGCGGGCTGGCGAGTCGGCCACCCCACCGCCACCCGTCAAAACTGCACGCCCACCTTGCGCACGCTGCCGTCCGCCTGCGGCACGCTGACCACGATGTTCAAACCACCCTCAAAGCCCGCAGGTGGCGTGCCGGTGACCGCGCCCGTGGCCGCGTCAAACTTCACCCATTCAGGCAAGGGTTTGCCATCGGGTTGAAGGGCGACCACCTTGCTGCCCGCAGGCAGGTTGCCCGGAATCGGGACCAGGGCCTTCACGGTGCCATCGGTTTGGGTCGAACCCTTCAGTGTCATCACCACGCCGGGAATCACCGACTTGGGTTTCACGCCCGATTGGATCGTGGTACCACCCCCTGCCTCGATGCGGGTTTCAGTGCTCTCGCTGCTGGTTTCCAGGCTGGATTTTTTCTTGACGCTGCCCTCGCTGGTTGGCTCGGGCGCTTCAGCCTTGGCATCGCCCGTTTCTTCGTTGGCCTCAGCGGAAGCCGCACTGGGTGGCGCACCTTTCGCGTCGGTCGACTCGGCCTCGGGCGCCGAACCACTCTTCTCCACCTTCTCAGCCGGATCGACTTTCCCAGTCTTGTCGGTCTTTTCTGCGCTCTCGGCCCCAGTGCTGGTCGCGCCCGGCGCGTCTTTTGGCCCGGCATCGGTCTCGGCAGGGGCACCCCCTTGGGCCGGCGCCGGGTCGGTGACCAAGGTGCCCGTTGTTTTCTTGGATTTGGCCGTTCCACTGACGTTCACACCCAATCCCACGGACGAACTGGTCGCCTCGGTTTGAATCACTTTTCCGGCCGCCGAAATGTCGGCCGCACCGTCGGTGGCCATCTGTGTGCCTTGCAGCTCCACATTGCCGCCAGAGGCAATCTGAATGCCGCCCGCGCCGGCAGACAAGGTGGCACCGCGTTGCTCTTGGCCCACGGCGGCATCAAGGTTCAGGCTGCCCGACGCCTCTTTGCTGGATTCCTTCTTGAATTCACCCGCCGTGTTGGCGGTGTTGGTGCTGTTGGCGGCGTTGCCAGTGTTGCCAGTGTTGCCAGTATTGGTGGTATTGGTGGTGTTATTCACCGTCTTGGTCGTGGTGTCGCTTTCGGCCGCAGCCGCCAGGCCAACGCCTACGCCCACCGAGCTGCGCGTGCTTTCCGCCGCCTTAAAGGCCACATCGCCGCCCGCAACCACCGTCGCGCTGTTGCCCGCCGCGAGCTCGGTGCCCACAAAGGTGGCGTTGCCACCTGAGGCCAGCGTCAGGTTGTTGCCGGCCTTGATCGAACCCGTGACCGCCTCCGAGCTCTGGCTGCTTTGCACATTCACGTCAACGCCTGCGCTGCCGCCTTTGGAGGCCGTGGTGTTCCCCGTTTCCGCGTTGTTTGACGACTTGCTCCTCGCCCCCAGGCTCACGCTCACGTCGTTCGCACTGGCGGTCGATTCGTTGCGCGCTTCCTTGAAGGTCAAATCGCCACCTGCCGCCAACTGCGCATCGCCACCCGCCGCGATGTTCGCCCCTTCGATTTCCACGTTGTTGCCCGCAGAAATGTTGAGCGATCCACCGGTACCGAGATTGGAGACAACAGCCTCTGAACGGTTCTCATTGGCTTTGGAAACCCCCACCGAGACGTTGCCTGCAGTCGCGTCTTTGTCAAAACCCACGCTGGCAGACACTTCGTTGGCGCTGCCTTGGAAGGTGTTGCGTGCCGCATCGATCTTCACGCTGCCACCAGCGGCCACGTTGGTATCGCCTGCCACTGCCACCTGTGTGCCCTCCAATCGCGTATCGCCTTGGGTGGTGATGTTCAACCCACCGGCGGAGTTGATGTTGCCCACCACCGCACGGGTGCCCGACGACTGGCTGCTGCCCACCGCCGTGCTGGCCTCGGCCTTGGCATCGATGTTCGCCGAAGCGAGCGCCGTGACTTCCAAGGTCAATGACGCGTTCACTTTGATCGACTCGCCGGAGGTTTCAAACGTATCCTGCGCGGCTTGGTAGTCGAGGCTTTTCGCCGCGATCATGATGCCACCGTCGCCAGCGTTCAGGTTCGTGCCCTCCAAGGTGGTTTTGCCCGTGGTGTTGATGTTGATGCTGTTGCCCGAAATACTGGACACCACCGCCGTGGTGGAGGCGCTTCGGTTTTGATCATTTTCGTAGCCCATCTCAGCCGATGCCCCCACGCGAATCCCGGCTCCGGCCTCCGCGTTGCCGCCACCGCTGCCGCCGCCCGAGGACGAACCCGATGCCGATGCCGATGCTTCGGCCTTGGCTCCAACACCGACCTTGGTTGCCAACTTGGCGCTGGCCGTTTCCGACGAAGTGGTGGTTTCTGCCGTATCCCGGGCGGCGCGGGCTTCGAGCTCTGCGGCGCTGAGGTTGACCGCTCCACCGGCCTCAATTTGAGTGCCCTGCAACACCGTGGTTTCTTTGGAGGCGCTGTTCACGTCGCCCCCCACCTTCACGGTGGACACCACCGCTTGCGTCGATTTGGAGGCAGTGGAATCCACATTGCGCGTCATCGATGCCTCGTGCCCCACCACCGCCTCGCTACCGGCCTGGGCATTGACGCTGCCCTCGGCACTGCCTTTGGCCGATGGCGCACCCGTGACGCCGGCCTTGGCCGTGCCTTGGGCACTGCCACTGGCGCTGGCTTTGGCATCGGCGCCGGAAGCGGCATACACCCCCACGCGGACCGTGGTTTCTTCGTTGGTGGTGTTCAAGAACTGGCTGTTTTCAGCAGCCAGACTTTCGATGCGGGTCGCCGACTGGTTGAAATCGGTGGCCGCTTCGATGTTGGTGCCCACATCCTTGATGGTCCCTTCGGCGGTGCGCGTCACACTGCCGCTTTTTGAAACAATCGACGACGTCACCGCGGTGGACGATCCCGCCTCGGTGGTGGAACGCGTGTCTTTGGCTTGAAGGCCGACGCCGATCTTGGCCTGGGCATTGACCTCGGCACTCACCCCCACCTCTGCGCTGCCGCCGGCCTTGGCGCTGGCGCCCGTGACCTTGGCTTGGGCCGTCGCACTGGTATCGACCCCGGCGCTGGCCTGGGCCTTGGCTTCGGCGCTGGTGCCCACGTCGGCATACAAGCCCATACGCGTGGAGCTGGCGCTTTCTTTGGCGTAGTCGATGTCTTGAGCGGCCTCAAAACTCATCTCTTTGGCCTTGAGATCCACATTGCCCTCGGCCTCAATGGTGGAGCCCACCGTGCTCAGCTTTTCGGCCACATCGAGTTTCATATCGCCGCCAGAGCGGATCGCCGACCCCGTGTTCGTCACTTTCAGCGACTCGCTGTCTCGGCTGTCGATGCGCAACACATCCACCGTGTTGTTGCTGCTGGCTGCCGCTTGCGCGCCGGCATTGGCGCTGGCGCCCGCCGATGCGTTGGCTTGAGAACTGGCCGAAGTGCCCCCCGCACTGGCCGACGCGTCTGCGTTGCCATGGGTTTGAGCCGAGGCCTCGGCCGAAGCCCCTGCCTGGTTTTCGGTGGTTGCGTAGAGGCCCAGACGGATGGTCGTGCTGGTGGACGACGTCTCTTCAATGTTTTGCGCCGCCAACAGTTGCACGTTCTTGGCGCTGAGGTCCAGATCGCCCCCTGCGTTCAATTCCGAGCCTTGCAGCGTGACCGTGTCCTTGGCCTTGATGGTGACGTTGCCACCCAAATTCAACTCCGAGCCCACGCTGCGCTGCGACAGCGAAGCATCGGTCGTGGTGGTGGTTTTGGCCAAGGTCACACCCGCCGAGTCGGAATAGCTGGCGCCCGCGCCGGCGCTGGCTTTGGCCTGTGTGCTGGCCGAGGTTGAGGCCGCCGCGCCGCCCGCCTGCCCACTGGTTTCGCTGCCTTTGGACGAATCCGATTGCGAGGAACTGCTGCTCGACGGCCCATTGCCCACGTTCTCCACCTGCAAAAAGCTGGTGGTTTTGGTGGTGGTGGTGGTGGTGTCCAGGTCTTTCCCTGCCAAGACATTCAAGTTGGTGACATCCAGACCCGCATCGCCGCCCACATTGAGCTTGGAGCCTTGAACGGTCATGTCGCCCCCGGCCTTCACATCGGCGTTGCCGCCAATGTTCAATGAGCTCCCCACATTGCGGCTAGAGAAGCTGTCGGTCTTGGTTTCACTGGTGCCGTACACCCCCCCACCCACGCCGAGCCCGGACATGGTCGAAGTGGTGTTGGAGGTCACCGTGTTTTCTCGCGCCACGATGTTCACATCGCCACCCGCCGCTATTTGCGCATCGCCACCCACGTCGGCGTCCGTGCCCGCCAAGGTGATGTCTTTGCCCGCGTTCATCGCGAGGCTGCCGCCCACGTCCAGGCCCGATTTCACTTGGTTGACCGTGCTCGTGGTGTTTCTGGTGACGCCACCCGACAGAAAGCCACTCTGAGACGAAACCGACGACACCGACGACTTGTCTTCGATGGTGTCAAAAGTGATGGCACCACCGGCATTGAGGGACGCATCGCCCCCCGCACCCATCTGCGCCCCCAGGTTTTGGATGTCGCCCTTGGCGTCAAGTTTGAGGGAATCGGTCGCCACGATCTGGGCGGTTTTGCCCAAGGTGGTGGTCATGTTGCCTTCATCGCCCGCCGTGGCCACGAAAGTGGCATTGGTGATGCCACCCTCGACAGAGGCCAATACCACGCTGCCGCCCATGACGCTGCCCGAGAGGTTGGTGATATCGCCTTTGGCGTTCACCGAAACGCTGGTGGCCCCGGCAATACTGCCCCCCTTGTTCATCAGCTCGGTCACATTGAGCGTTACCTGATCGGCTTCGATTTCGGCACCCCCTTTGAGCGAGGCCAGTGTTTTGGGCGCCAGGAACACAACCGGCGCGAGCACGGTTTGACCACCCACTTCCACGGCCACCATCCAGACAATGCTTTCTGTGAGCTTGGCCAGCTGTTCAAGCGTGGGCGCAACGCCATAGGTCAAGCCCAGTTCGCCACCGGTGGAAAACGCGTTTTCCATCAGTTGTTGGTAAACCCCTCCTGCGCCCGAGAGGCCTGCCAAAAGCGAAGAGCCGGTTTGGGCCATCAGCTGTTGCTGAACCAGGTATGCCTCGTAGTTGTTGTCGCCCAGGCGCTTCATGCTCAGCTCTGGGTCGATGCCCAGCTTGTCGGCCAAATAATCAGAGCCCAACGAAGCATTGTTGGTGAACAAGGGGTTGGTCTCAACCAGGTACCGCGCCGACGGGTTTTTGCTGGTCACGAAGTAGCCGTTCTGGCTCGTGGGCAAGCTGAGGTTGAGCCCCGGCCAATTCAGGGGGTCGAACCGCGGCAACGAAGCCACGCCAACGAAGGTCGCGATGCCAGAGGCGCCCGCGTCGGTGCCGCTGGCGTTGACCGTCCCAGGTGCCGACCCGGCCGACCCTCCGCCCGGCGTGGAGCCCGACGAAGGCAACACAGAGCCCGCATTGGTCATGGCAACACCCGTGATCGACACAGCGCCCGGCGCGCGAATCGACGCGCCGATGCTGGCGCCGTACGAAGTGTTCACACCCACCAAGCTACTGCTGGTGGTGTTTGTTGTCCAGCCTTCGCTCCATTTCGCAGGCCCCAACGCCGCGTAATGGATCTCATACTCCGTCTCGCGGGTGTAATTTTGCCGCTGAACGGCGAGGGCATCGTTGGTGAATGTGGCCCCCGGCTTGGTGGTGCTGATGAGGACGTTGGCCCCTTCAATGACCCCGCCCAAGTTCTTACCGTTCGTGAAATTTTGCAAGCGCACCGTGCCTGAGCCGCTGATCAGCGGCTTCAAGGCCGCCAAACCGGCTGTGAAATACTGATCTCTATGCCAAGTCTCGGTATAGGTCGTGATTTTGTGCTTGTCGCCGTTGTTGTAGCTGTTGTCTTCGTCATCGATAACATAATCCAGCCCCCTGTTCTCCGCCGTGGTCTCGGCATCAGGCAAGTCGCTGGTGACCGTGTCGACGGAAGTCCAAGCCCGCGAGTCGCCGCCTTTGACTTCGTTTCGGATGGTGTTGGCGGTGATGGTGATGTTGCCCGCGCCCATGCCGCCGGCCCTGATCTCGCTCTCGTTGAGCACGGTGTTTTGCGCCGTCATGCTCAAACTGCCCATCGCATTGATGGTGCCCTTGCTGTCAAGAACCTGCTTGAGTTCGTACCGCGCTGTCGAACCTTGCATGCCAAGGTAGCGCCCTTGAACCGTGTGGGTGGTCGCCAAGTTGCTGATGCTGGTGGCGGCATTCAGCGCCATGTCGCCCACGGATACCAAATCGCCGTGGTTGGTCAGGCTGCCCGTGGTGGTGGTGATCGCCGTGTCGCCGTTGCTGCCCACAAGGGCGCCGTTGGCATTGGTGATGGCGGCGGCGCTGAGCGCCAGATCGCCGCCAGAGAACAGGGTGCCAGAGTTGACATAGGTGCCCGAGCCATTGAGCGCAATGGTGGTTGTGCCTTGGCTGTCTTGCATGCTGCCCAAGATCTTGCCGGTGGTGCCTTGGCTCAAGGCCGCGGCACTGATGTTGAGTGCGGCGCCCGCCTGCAGCAGGTTGTTGGTCAGTGTGCCCGTGAGTTGCACCTGGCTGCTGCCCGCCCCCGAGGTCGCGGCCACCACTTTGCCCGCGTTGCTGAAGTTGTGGCCGGCGATGTCCATGCCCGCGCTGGATTGCAACAGGCCATCGTTCTGGATGTTGCCGGTTCCCACGTCGAGCTCAATGCCCCCTATGGCGCCACCGGCGGTGGTCGCGCCCGCCAACACCTTGGCGCTGGTGCCTTGGGAAAAAGCGCTGGCTTGTATGGCGGTGTCGCCTCCCGACTGGAGCAGGCCTGCGTTGGTCATGGCGCCAGTGAGCTGAACGTCCAGGTCGCTGACATGTTCTTTGCCCGCAATGATTTTGCTGGCCGTGGCGCTGTTGTTCAGCGAAGCGGCGTTGATAGCAAGGCGGCCACCGGTTTGAAGCAGGTTGCCGTTGTTCAGAACACCTGCCAGGTCGATCGTGCTGCCGCTGTTGTTGGCGTCGTCAACCAGGGTGGTGGCCGCGGCGCTTTGCGTGTAGTCACGGGCACTCACATTCAGCGCGCCCGAGGCTTGTATTTGCCCGCGGTTGTCGAGATCCTGCGCACCAGCGTCGATGCTCAGGTCTCCCGTGGCCGTGGCACCCGCGATCAAGCGGCTTCCCGCTTGTTGAAGCAGGCCTTCGGCGGTGATGTCCACATCGCCGCCGCCCTGAACAATGCCTTGGTTGTCCAAGCCGCCGCTCAGGTTCAGTTGCGTGGCCCCGCCGTTGCTCATGCCGCCCAAAAATCGAGCGCTGGCCCCTATTTGTTCAAACGCCTGCGCACTCAACGCGAGGGCCCCACCGGCCTGAACCGTGCTGGCGTTGTTGCTCAAATTGCCGCTCAGGGTGATTTGGCTGGCGTGATCCGCCTGCCCTTCGGCCAACAGTTGGGCGCTGCCCGTCTGCGTCAGATTCCTGGCCGCGAGGTTCACCCCACCCGAGGCCTGCATCACCCCGGTGTTGCTCACATCGCCGCTGCCCGTGCTCACGGTCAGGTCACCCACGCGCGCCGCACCCGCGATCACGTTGCCGCTCTGCGTCAGATTCGATGCCGTGATGCTGACGTTGCCATCGCCTTGAACCAAGCCGGCGTTGTTGATGTTGCCGGTGGAAGTCACCGTCACGTTTTTGCCGTCTTGCACACCGCCAATGATCTGCCCATCGCTGGTCTGCGTCAGCCCATTGGTTTGCACCGTGGTGCTGCCTTGGCTTTGCACGGTGCCAGCGTTGCTGGTGCTGCCGGCGACGGTGTATTGGACGTCGCCAGCGCTCAACAAGACCGCGGTCGTTTGGTTCACAAGGTTGGCCCCCACATGAACAATGTCTTGAGCGGTGGAAGCGGTCGACAACACCATGGAGCCGGAGTTGGTCAACCCCGAACCCACATTCACGTTGGACATGCTGGCGGCCTGAATTTCCCCCGCGTTGGACAGCGTGGTACCGGTTTGGATCGCCATCGACCCGGTTTTGGCTTGAATGCCCTGGGTAGCCCCTGCCCCCACGTCAATCGATGTGGACGCATTGAGGTTGAGGTTGGTGTACGCCACCACCTTGGCCTGGCCCAAATCCATGCCGCCGGTGGTGGCAGTGAGATTGACGCTTTGGTTTGCATTCAGTTGCGTATTGGCCGCGCTAGCGTTGAGCTGCCCGACCGCGAGGGTCAAATCTTGACCGGCGGTCCAGATGGTTTCGCTGATCGCCGCTTCGCCCGTCACATTGACATTCACGCCGCCGTTGGCGGTGCGGTTGTTGTTGCCTTCTGCGGTGCTCTGAGAACTGCTGTCTTGCAGCTCACCGGCCTGGATGTTGATCTGCTTCGAGGCAAACAGTTCGCCCCCTTCCAAAATCGCCTTGCCACCCACCACGATCTCCAAATCGCCCTTGCTGCTCAGTGAGCCATTCCCAAACAAAAGCGCTGCATCGGATGGGTTGGGCCCAGTGGCCAGGGAACTGGTGCGGACCAGCAGGTCTTTGTTGGCTGAAATCTTGCCGCGAATCTCGATTTTCCCCGCGGCCGTCAGAGAAAATTCGCCGCCCGATGCAGCCACGTTGCTCAAAATGCGCACACCTGCGCCCTGGTCGGTCGAAACCAGGCGAATGGTGTCCGCGTACATGCCGCCGAGGGAGGATGCATCAATGGCATAGGTAGCGCCACTGGCACTGGACCCCGACGAGCCGGAAACGGAGAACCCGTCCGACCCGATGCTGTGCTTCTGTGCCCCGGTCAAGACCACCAAGTCTTCGGCATTGATGTTGCCGCCGAGGGTGAGGTTGCGGCTCAACAAATTGAGCACGTCGACCCCTTTGGCATTCAGGCCAGCGCCCGTCACCGCGATATCGCCGCCGGAGACCGAAAGGCTCGTCAAACGGCCTCCAGCGACTTGCGGCGAACCGGTGGTCAAAGTAACGGCAGAAGTATTGATGAAACCCGCGCCATTGACCGAGATGCCGTTGGGGTTGGCAATGATTACCTTGGCCCTTTGGCCAGCAACCTCGGTGAAGCCATTCAAGCCAGACTGGCCACCGCCCACCACTTCGTTGAGGATGACGGTGGCCTGCTTGTCCAACTGCATGTTGACGAGCAACTCACCCGCCAGTTGCGTGTTGACAGTGATCGCCGTGCCTTGGGTGTTCGCGTTGTTGAGCACCAGGCCACCGCTGTTGACGTCGAACTGGGTGAACATGTTGTGCGACAGCCCTGCGCCGGAGGCATTGTTGATGTCCACCACCGTCGTCCTCCCGTTGGGGGCCACATACACCCTGCCCGCCTGGCCGCTGGCCATGCCCGCGCTGGCCGACTGGGCGAGCGCAACCACCGGAAAGGCAAGCATGCCGCTGGCCAGCACAACCGCACCCGTTGAACCCGCGGCCGAGCGCGCAATTTCCGAGGCGACCATCCACAGGCCAGTTTTTTTGTTCCTAACAACGCGGTAGACGTGGTTCATGATGGGTTCCTAGATCGATCAAAATTGAGCAGAGAGGCGAAACCAGAACTGTCCGTTCGGGTCAATGGGCATGCCGGTGGGGCGCAGATGCGCGCGCGTCCAAGACAAATCAAGCGATGTGGGCCCCACTTGGGTGTTCAGGCCCAAGACCCATCCGGTCATGGTTCCATCGGGCTCTTCTTCGTCGTGGCTGGTCACATGGCCGATGTCGTAACCGGCGTACCACTTCCACTGGACCGCTCGTCCCATCACATCGGCACCCTGGCGCAAGGCCAACTCATTGCGCCAATAAAAGCCCGAGTCACCCGCCAGCGTGGTGTCGGTGAATCCCCGCACCGAACCCAGGCCACCAATGCTGATGCGCTCGCTCGAATAAAGTGATTTTTCGGCGTACTGACCCTGAAGAAAAGTGTTCCAGCTGGTGTTTTCGCCAGCCCATTTGAGGCCTTTGCCATAGTTCAGCGTGAGGGCCAGCTTCTGGTAGTTCGCATCGGGCGCGGCGTACAACAGCTCCTCGGGCAGTGCGTAGTGGTTGCGCTGGCCAATCACCAACCGAGGGGCTGCGGTCAACAGGCCCCCTCCCACCACCATCGAACTTTGCACCCCGAGGCTCAGGGTTTTCGATTTTTGACTGGCCACTTTGACCAGTTCCCCGTCAACGTAGCTGAGGCTGTCCCCGTCCGCAAAACTGGCCGTGACCGCATGCTTGCTGGACTGGTCACGGTAGAAAAGTCGATCAAAGGTCACCTCGGTGGACTCGGATTTTCCTGTGATGTAGAACGGCGTTTCGCGGTAGGGAATGTCGGCACCGATGCTGAATTGAGACTGAGAGAATCTCAGGCCAAAGGTGTTGTAGCCATACGGAATGCTGAGTTGGGCACCGAGACTCTCCGAAAACGCACTGCGTTTCCTGGGCACGGCGGTGATCCAGGTCAAGGAAACAGATTCATTCAGACCCAGCAGCCCCCCAGTCGTCAATGTGGTGCTCGCGTTGTGGCGACCGGTGGACTCGCTGCCCATGTTGTCGGTGCTGAGATTGAGTTCAACGGGGGTGGTCGCCCGATTCGTCAACTCAACCACGGTCAAGCCGGGCTTGCTGCCGGGCAACAATTGCATGGTGACGGCATTGCCCCTGGCCGAATTGAGTTGATCAATCGCCTGCTCAAGATCGCGAATGTTCAGCAGGTCTCCCGACTTCCCTGGAAAAGCCATGCCCCAGTGAACGCGATCACTGTCCTCTCCGCTCATGTCGATGCGCTCAATCCGCCCTTCTTGCACCAGCACCTGGAGCTGGCCGGTGCGCAGATCCTGGGCAGGAAGATAGGCACGGGTGGTGACGAACCCACGCGTCACGTAAAACAGCGTGATGTCACCCATGAGCTGCTGGATTTCGACGGATCCCAGGCACTTGCCAACATATCCACCAGCCAGCGACGATCTCTCTTGGTCTGACATCAATTCCGCCCCCGCAATGGTTACGGTTTGTATGTCTTTGCAAGGGCTCTCAGGCAACGCCACGACCTCTGGCAGCACTTCCTTGAGGTCGACGCCCGAAGGTCGAACGGCAGGCTGGGTTCGTTGCTGCTCAAGGCGCAACCGGTCCTGCTCCTGCCTCAGCAAGTCCTGGGGTGGAACGGCACTGGGTACCCCTTGAGCGAAGGCCGATAAGGCAAAACTGCCTATTGCGATCAGGAGAAATCGGGCCCGAAGGTCCACACGGAAAATCGACTTGTTTTTGACGTTCATCTATCCAGCCTCAACGCTCACTCGAAAACAAAAAAATCCACTCTAAGCCGAGCGGTTCTATACGACAAAAATCAACAAAAATTGAAATCTCGGGATATCTTTGGCTTCGGTGAAATCGGCGTTGCTCTGCACACATTCTCCAATTTCCAATGGCAGCGATGATCAAACCGATCACCGCCAACTCCACGAAAGTGATGCCCGACTGCCCTTGTTAAGCAGATGAAGATTTCCATCTACATTTTTCTATTCCATGACATATATTCAAGATTAAAGGGGGAACAATTTTAGGCATTTGGCGAATCTATTTGGTTATTTGCAACTTGATTGAAGCCAATAAATTCTTCCAAAATTCCTAACATTTCGTCACTTCGTCCTGTGAAATTATTCCGTTTGATTGACGCAGTAGAACCACACAAAAATCAAATAAATTGCCGTCAAGATGGTTTTAAAAGTCAGTTTTTTGGTATTAATACAATGACAAAATTTCCGAACCGCGAATTTTGCTTTAGCTAGGCTTCAATTTCCCCAACTGCTAAACACCTCAGAGTGCACAAGGTTCGCCACCCCGTTGAAGCTTGCAGCATCAAATGGCCTAGGGATCCTCTGTGTCTGGTGCTGTCTTTGGAAAGAGATGAATATCGTCCAGATCGGCAAAGGAGACAGGTGCCATGTGCGACGTCCGCAACCGCAGTCCTGTGCCTGCAGCCCATCTGGTCCCTCTCACGGGCCCCACACGGTATGCCAACTGGAGCGATTCGGCCGACTGACGGAACATGAGCACACTGCATGGGGGCTCCAGTGAAGAGGACAGGCTAAGGAAATGGGTCTCCTAGTTTGGAATGAAAAGCCCTTTCATTTCCTTTCACAATCTTTCATTCCATTTCAAAAAGTCAGCAAAATTGGCAAATTCCAAGGACAGCGGTCGGACTTGGCGTGAAGCCATAACAGCGGTCTGCAGTTCGAGTGATGGATGAGGCCAGCGGAGGGTGAAGCGCCAGAAGCTCAGTGCAGCGCTTGGAGCCTGCGGGGCAGAAGGCTTGCTGCGAGATGAACGCCAATTTCGGGGGTCCTTGTGACCTCTTGACCACATCTGTTAGGGGGGTGCGGCGGAAAACTTGGACAGGTTTATGCCGAAAGTCCGGGGGAAATTCGGTATCGGCGGCAACACATTGGTGCCTTGCGTAGTAGGTGGGCTTTCCCAAACCGAGATCAAAATTCTCAAAAACTGCGTTCAACCAGATGCGCCTTCCTCGATCCACGGTTACAGCATGATCGATTCGGTATTCAGCAAGCCTTGAGTCTTTCTTTCTGTTTATCCAAACAGAAACAATTTGTTTTATCGGTTAAATTTGGCCGGTCCACGGACATCGTTCGCCGTACTGAGCATCGGCACCCAGGGCACCGAACCCTCGCGCAATCCCGCCATACATCGCGCCAGCAAGCGTGGCCATCATCTCTTTTTGCTTGAACGGTCCAGAACCACGCACCGAACAACAGAAACTCCCCGAGGCGCTACACAGGGTGTTGCTTTGGCCTACAAGTTCATGCCTTCTGCGTCGTGCGCCGCCGCATCGATTTTCGCCTTACCAGAGACGATGACCTCCCTCGCGGTTTCGCCGCGCATCCAACAGTCCAGCATGTCCGCCCATACTTGCATGAGGACCCGCCGAGGCCCCGACAATCGAGCATGGTTGTAGGCTGCAGCAACATGATCCTTTTTCTGGTGGGCCAGGCAGGCTTCGACCAAGGCCTCCGGGAAGAGCGCGTCGTTGAGCCGTGACGAGAACGTTCGGCGCAGGTCGTGGACGGAAACCGGCAGAAATGAATCCTGACCAGATGTTCGGTCTTGGTTGATCCGGGTCACCGAAGCAGCGATCGTCCGGTTCAGGGTGGCCTGGCTGATCGGCTCGGCGGAGTCATAGCGGCTTGGATGGACAAATTTGCTCGATGGGAAGCAGGTTCGAAGCGTTGTCAGGATGTCCAGGGCCTGCTCTGCCAGATACACCGTTTGCGGCTTGCCTGCCTTCATCCTCTCGGCAGGGATCCGCCACTGTGCCCGCTCCCAGTCCACTTCCGCCCAGGTAGCCCCGATGAATTCGCCTTTGCGAACACCCGTCAGCAGCAAGAACCTCACAGCCAGGCGCAGTGTCGGCGCGGTGCCAGTCATTTCCAGTCCGTCGATCAAGGTCTTGATTTCATGGCGGCTCAGGTTGCGCTCGCGCGGGACAAACGTCGCGTAGGCCTTCCGCGCGAGCGCCTCAGCCGGATTGGCAATATCGACGCCCTTGCCATTGGCGAACCGGTAGACCTGCAACACCAGTTCCCTGGCGTGCACGGCCGGACCTGGGCCTCGATCTGTCTTGACGCGATCAAGCAACTCACCCAACGCGACCGGCTTGATTTCATCGAGGTTCAGCTTCCCGAACGGGCCAGCCAGGATGCGGTTGTAGATCGAACGCCGCAATGACAGCGTGCTTTCGGCCAGTCGCTCGGCACCGCTCTTGGCGTCGGACTTGAACTCGAAATACCGCGTCGCCCACCGCCCGAAGCTCATGGCGTCGGCTACTTCGCTGCGCTGCTCGACTCTGGCTCGGGCCGGCGACCGCCCAGAACTGACATCGACACGTGCCCGAGCCAGCAGCAGACGCGCCTCCTCCAGCGTCACGTCCATGCCGTAGGCGAGGTGAGATCGCTGGGCGTGACGCGCAACCGGCTCGTGGCGACCAATGGTCAGCGTCTCGCGGCGGCCGCTTAGCCGGTAGTCGTAGCGGAACGACCTGCTGCCGCTGGGCGAGACGACGACATAGAGACCGTTGCCTCCGTCGCTGACCTTGTATGCCCGCTCGCCAGGTTGTAGTTCTCGCAGCTTGGCTTCCGTCAATCCGAGACGCGCTCTCGCGTTCGGCAACCCAATCCGCGCCCGTTCCATCGAGGTTTCCATGACATCTCCGATCCATTCCTTGTCGCAGGACCGCGATACCGTCATGGGTTCTGACGGTATCACTGCAGGCCTGCCAGCTTAGGTGCCCGGATACCGTCAGGTCAACCGTCAGGACGCCTTGGACGTCCTTGGATTCGATGGGACGCCGTGAGACGCTAAGTCCTTGTCCCTACAGCGAAATCGGGTTTTCTTGGGATGCCGGGAAACACCTTGGAACCATCTTGACTCATTCCCACTCGATGGTGGCAGGTGGCTTGCTTGATACGTCGTAGGTCACTCGGTTGATACCGCGCACTTCGTTGATGATGCGACCTGACACTTTCTTGAGCAACGGGTAGGGAAGCTCGGCCCAGTCAGCCGTCATGAAGTCGCTGGTTTGCACCGCACGCAACGCCACCACGTAGTCATAGGTCCGACCATCACCCATTACACCCACGCTCTTTACGGGCAAGAACACGGTGAATGCCTGGCTGGTGAGGTCGTACCAGCTCTTGCCAGAATTGTGGTCGATGGTGGAACGCAACTCTTCGATGAAGATGGCATCGGCCTGGCGCAGCAGATCCGCATATTCTTTCTTCACCTCACCCAGAATGCGCACACCCAATCCTGGCCCGGGAAACGGGTGGCGGTACACCATGTCGTGGGGCAGACCCAACGCCACACCCAGCTCCCGAACTTCGTCCTTGAACAAATCGCGCAGAGGCTCCAGCAGCTTCAGCCCCAGCTGTTCTGGCAGGCCGCCCACGTTGTGGTGGCTCTTGATGACCACGGCCTTCTTGCTCTTGGCTCCGCCAGACTCGATCACATCGGGGTAAATAGTGCCTTGTGCCAACCACTTGGCGCCGTTTGTTGATGCACCACTTGAGATCAGTTTGGCGGCTTCGGCCTTGAACACCTCGACAAATTCGCGACCAATGATCTTGCGTTTCGCCTCAGGATCACTCACACCCACCAGATGGCCGAGGAACTGGTCGGCCGCGTCCACGCGAATCACCTTCGCATGCAACTTGCCGACAAACATGTCCATCACCATGTCGCCTTCGTTCAGGCGGAGCAGACCATGGTCCACAAACACGCAGGTCAGCTGATCGCCAATGGCACGGTGGATCAGCGCCGCAGCCACCGAAGAGTCCACCCCCCCAGACAGTCCCAGGATCACCTCTTCGTCACCCACTTGTTCCTTGATCAAGGCCACCGCTTCAGCGATATGGTCGCGCATGATCCAATCGGGATTGGTCTTGCAGATATCCAGCACGAAGCGCTCCAGCATGGCCTTGCCCTGCACCGTGTGGGTCACTTCGGGGTGGAACTGAACCGCGTAATACCCGCGGGCTTCGTCGGCCATGCCCGCGATGGGGCAGCTGGGCGTAGACGCCATGAGCTTGAAGCCTGGTGGCAGCTCGGTGACCTTGTCGCCATGGCTCATCCAGACCTTGAGCATGCCGTGGCCTTCCGGGGTGTGGAAGTCTGCGATGTCTTTGAGCAAGGCCGTGTGGCCACGAGCTCGCACCTCCGCGTAGCCAAACTCGCGGTGCGAGGACGCCTCAACCTGCCCACCCATTTGCACCGTCATGGCAAACATGCCGTAGCAGATACCGAGTACTGGCGTCCCCAGATCCCATACCGCCTGCGGCGCACGCAAGTCCTGGTCTTCGTAGGTACTGGCGTGGCTGCCCGACAGGATGATCCCTTTAAGCTGACCGTCAGCGGCAAACTCTTTCACCCATTCACTCGACACATCACAAGGATGTACTTCGCAGTAAACATTGGCTTCACGCACACGCCGGGCGATGAGCTGGGTAACCTGGGAGCCGAAATCAAGAATGAGAATTTTCTGGTGTTG
Source organism: Hydrogenophaga sp. PAMC20947 (assembly GCF_004795855.1). NCBI lineage: Bacteria > Pseudomonadati > Pseudomonadota > Betaproteobacteria > Burkholderiales > Comamonadaceae > Hydrogenophaga > Hydrogenophaga sp. PAMC20947. The sequence goes on along the minus strand of NZ_CP039252.1, from coordinate 1,208,944 downwards.
CATGGCTGGACAGTGGACTTCAGAAAAAGGAAAGGCCGCCAAGAAAGACGACCCAACGAGTGCGTGACCCCAACCCAGGGCAGCGCGGAACCCCTCCCGCCGGGCCGTCAGTGCCGCCCCCAGGGGTGGTGCAACGCTTCAGACTGCGTGGGGGGCGTTATTCGGCCCGGTAGTTGGGGGCCTCTTTGGTGATCTGCACATCGTGCACATGGCTTTCGCGGATACCCGCCGAGGTGATCTCGACGAACTCCGCCTTGTGGCGCATGTGTTCAATCGTGGGGCAACCGCAATAGCCCATGGATGCACGCAAACCACCAGCCATCTGGAAGATGATCGCAACCACAGAGCCCTTGTAGGGCACACGGCCCTCGATGCCTTCCGGTACCAGCTTGTCAGCGTTGGGGTTGCCCGTGCTGGACTCCTGGAAGTAACGATCGGCGCTGCCTTGCTGCATTGCACCGATTGAACCCATGCCCCGGTAGCTCTTGTAGCTGCGCCCCTGGTACAACACGATTTCGCCGGGCGCCTCTTCAGTGCCCGCAAACATGCCGCCCATCATCACGGTGTTGGCACCGGCCGCGATGGCTTTGGCGATGTCACCGCTGTAACGAATACCGCCGTCAGCAATCATGGGCACGCCAGTGCCTTGCAAGGCCGAGGCCACGTTGTCAATGGCCATGATCTGGGGCACACCCACACCCGCCACGATACGTGTGGTGCAAATGGAACCTGGACCAATGCCCACCTTGACGCCGTCAGCGCCCGCCTCGACCAGTGCCATGGCCGCACCACCTGTGGCGATGTTGCCGCCTATCACGTCGACCTGCGGGAAGTTCTGTTTTACCCAGCGGACCCGGTCGATCACGCCTTTGCTGTGGCCATGCGCCGTGTCCACCACGATCGCGTCTACGCCGGCTTTCACCAAGGCTTCAACACGCTCTTCAGTGCCCTCGCCCACGCCAACCGCAGCCCCCACGCGCAGCTTTCCAGAGGCGTCACGTGCGGCGTTGGGGAAGTTGAGCTGTTTGGTGATGTCTTTGACCGTGATCAGGCCCTTGAGCTCGAAGTTGTCATTCACCAGCAGCAAGCGCTCCAGCTTGTGCTTGTTGAGCAGTGTCTTGGCTTCGGCAGGCGTGGTCCCGTCGGGCATCGTAATCAGGCGCTCACGAGGCGTCATGATTTCGCTGACCGGCAGGTCGTAGCGGGTCTCAAAACGCAGATCGCGACCGCTCACAATGCCGACGACCCTGCCCGCATCCACCACGGGGAACCCCGAAACACCCAGCTCATCTGACAGCTGCATGACCTGGCGCACAGTAGTCTGGGGCGAAATCACCACAGGATCGCGCAGGACACCCGATTCGTAGCGCTTGACCTTCGCCACCTGGGCCGCCTGCTCCTGGGCGGTCAGGTTCTTGTGAATGATGCCAATCCCCCCCTCCTGAGCGATGGCGATCGCCAAGCGGGCTTCTGTCACCGTGTCCATAGCGGCAGAGACCAGCGGCAAATTCAGCTTGATGTTGCGGGAAAACTGGGTCGCAAGCGACGCATCCTTGGGAAGGACCTGAGAATAGGCGGGTACCAACAACACATCGTCGAAGGTGAGCGCTTTGCCGAGTAGGCGCATGAGGAAAGCTCCAAAAACACTATTGTAGCCGCCACCGGATACCCTCCTCAGGACCGGCCCACCCAGAGGCATTGCCGCCAGCCGTCGGAAAAATGCCACCGCTGAGCCCTGGATTGCACACAGATCGCTCTTGCGTCCACGCAAGACCGGGGCGCGCCGTTAAACTTCAAAAATGGCTTACCAAAAACCTCTCTTTCTTCGCACACGATCGATGGCGCTGGTCTTGATGACCTCGGTGATGAGCGTCTCCGCCTTTGCACAATGGCAGTGGATCGACAACACAGGTCGCAAAGTGTTCAGCGACACTGCGCCGCCGCCGGGTATTCCAGACAAGAACATTCTCAAACAGCCCGGTGCGCGGTCTCCTGCCACAACGGCAACCGCCTCTGCGGCTGCCGACGAAAAAACCAAACCAGGCGCAGCGTCTGCACCAGCCTTAGACCCGTCTACCGGAGGCAAGGATGAGGCCTTGGAGGCCAAGAAAAAACAGGCTGAAGTAGCCGCAAAAGCGGAAAAAAAGGCCGCGACTGACCGCCTTGCCAAGGCGCGCGCCGACAATTGCGTCCAAGCCAAACAGGGCAAAGCCACCTACGACTCCGGCGTGCGCGTTGTGATTACCAACGCCAAAGGTGAACGTGAGTTTGTGGACGATGCCAAACGTGCTGAACAAATCAAACGGCTCAATGAAATCATCCAGTCCGACTGTGGCCCGGTAGCCCAGTAAAGACGAGTCAAAAGCGGCTAGCCCCCCCCTGGTACGAACTAACACGGGGGCCGCAGCCGCTAGTATCCCGCCTTGGAGCCCGGGCGCCGTTTCGAAAACAAGCCTGCGCCTTTGGCCCCCTGCCCAGTGAAACGCTCACGCCGTGCGACCTTGGGATCGACGCGCAGCGGACGGTAGGCCTCTACCCGGTCGCCCTCTCGCAAGGCTGCGTCCAGCTCAACAAGCCGACTCCAGATACCCCAGCGCACATCAGATTCAGCGAGGGCAGGAAACCTGCGCCACCAGCCGCCAGCATCAACGGCTTGCTGCACGGTGCTCCCCTCGGCCACCTCGATCGATTGCTCGTGCACCAGGCGTGGCGCAATGGCATACATCAAGATCACTTTCATGCGCCGTAAACCTCATCAGCGCGCTTGACAAACGCATCCACCATGCTTGCAGCAATTTTGTCAAAAACGGGACCTACCAGTTTGGCCAGCGTGGCGCTGGAGAAACCATAGGTCAGGCGAAACTCGACTTTGCAGGCACGTTGGCTGCCATCGCCCAGCGGGGTGAAATCCCAACAGCCCTCGAGTTGCGAAAAGGGGCCATCGACCAGGCGCAGCATGACTTGCCGATCTTCGACATGGGTGTTGCGGGTCGTGAAGCTATGACGCAATCCTCCAATCGACAGACCCACCTTCGCAACCATCTCCCCGGCCTCGCGCTCCATCACCTCGCTGTGATCACACCAAGGCAAAAACTCGGGATAGTGCTGGACGTCGGTCACCAGCGCAAACATTTCGTGTGCGCTGTGCCACAGCAAAACAGATTTCTGAATCGTTTTCATACAATCACTTGGCCATCAAAGATGTCAGCCCCACTTGGGGCGACCTCCAGGCAGCATTTCGCAGCCATTGTATTGGCCCGTTTCGGCCGCATCTGAATACCCATGTCCACCAAGCCATCCAAAACCCCGCTGACCAAGGGCGGGGAGTCCCGAATCGCTGACAACAAGAAGGCGATTTTCAATTACGCCATCGAGGAACGCTTCGAGGCGGGCATGGTGCTGCAAGGTTGGGAGGTCAAGGCCTTGCGCGAAGGCAAGGTCCAGCTCACCGATGGCTATGTGGTGGTTCGCAACGGCGAGCTTTTCCTGATCGGCTGCCAGATCAACCCCCTCAACACGGCGTCCACCCACGTCAGCCCGGACTCTGTCCGGACCAAAAAGCTGTTGTTGCAAAAAGACCAGATTCGCCGCCTCATTGGAAAAATTGAACAAAAGGGATACACCCTTGTCCCACTCAACTTGCACTGGAAGAATGGCAAGGTGAAATGTGAAATTGCCTTGGGCAAAGGCAAAGCCGAGCACGACAAACGGGACACCATCAAAGACCGCGAAGGCAAGCGCGAGGTTGAACGGGCGATGAAAAGCCGCAGTCGCTGACTCCACTTGCACCTTGGGCGGGCCTTTATTTGCTTTGTTGGCCCCGCGTGGCAGCCCGAGGTCCCTGGGCCGCCCAAGGCATCGCACCCCTATTCTGATGGGCAGGCAAGCCAACCAGTCCGCGCTGGTCACGGATGGCCGAGCGCGTCCATGACCTTGTCGATCTCCTGAGCCACGCCCGCCAAACCGGTGTATTCCCCTGCCCGCTCTGCCCGGGGCGGGCCGCTGGCTTCCCCATGGGAATGGAGGAACTCCCTGGCGTCCATGGACATCACGCTGTCGGGCGGCCCATGCCGCTGTGGGGCCTCCACCGAAGGTTCCACAGGCAAGGCAAGGCGCCGCACAGGCAGCTCAAGCACCGGCACATCAACTTTCGGAAGCAATCGTTGTTGAAACGCCGGATCTTTGTAATACCGAATCTTGTCGGACATGACCGGGTGGGCCATGCCCTCCACGATCAGAATCTGACGGTCATCGCCCATGGCCTTCAGCTCCTGCGGCAGCATCAGCGCGCGACGCTCTTCGCTCTCGCTTCGGGTGTAGCTGCTCTCACGTGATCGGCTCCGGCTGATGCTGTCCTTGCGCACCCCGGTGTAACCCAGCATCTCGCTGTACTCATTCGCATCCTGTTGCTCGCGTGGCGCAAAGATGACACGGAGCGCGTGGTTGGTCATGATCGTGCGTGCGTGCTCCTTGCCGTAGGTGGCTTCCAGCTGAGACAAGCTCTGCACAATAGGCATCAGCCGCAGGTTGTAGCCGGCCATGAAGCTCACCGAACTGCTGACAATGTCCATGCGACCAATGCTGGTGAACTCGTCCATCAACAACAGGCATTGGTACTTGAGGCTCGGGTCCGACTGGGGCAGATCTTTGGTGTTCAGGTTGATCAACTGGCTAAAAAACAGATTCAGAATCAAGCGGCTTTCCGCCAGCTTGCTGGGTTGGATGGCCACGTAGACCGTCATGCGTTTGCGTCTGACTTCACGCAGATCAAAATCGTTGGCACTGGTTGCCGCATCCACCACGGGGTTGAGCCAGGGATTGAGCGGCTCCTTGAACGTCCCCATGATGCTGGCCAATGTTTCATTCGCCTGGCCGAGCAAGGTCGAGAACGCGGTGCGAGCGCTCGAACTCAAGTGGGGCCAAGCCGCCAGGTCGCTCAGGTAGGCTTTGATGTCCTGGCCGGGGCGGCCCGATGTCAACCGGTACAGCCCCCCCATGGTCGGCGCAAGCTCCGTTTCTGGAACATCAAAGTGCTCAGCCATGTAGGCTGCTTGTTCAAACGCGTAGAGGGCAAAAGCCACGAAGGCATTCTGGGCCTGGTTGGCCCAGAAGGGATCCTTGTGCAGATCACTGGCCGGGTACAGCATGGCGGCAATGCTCTGCACATCGCTGACACGAAAATTGGGATCGGCGGACACATAGCCCAGCGGGTTCCAGCGGTGCGTGCGGAGGTCTTCCGCAAAGGGATTGAACAGAAAAACGTCCTGGCCATACTTGGCCCTGAAACCGCTGGTGAGATCGAAATTTTCCTGCTTGATGTCGAGCACCACCACGGAATGTTGGTAACTCAGCAAATTGGGCACGACGATACCGACACCTTTTCCTGAGCGCGTCGGTGCAGCCAGAATGACGAACTGTTGGCCATTGAAGTAGAGGTATTTGCCGTCTTTGCGCCCCACCACCAGCGCGGTCTCATCAGCCTTCAACATATTCCGCGACCTTAAGTCACCCATGGTGGCAAACCTGGCTTCGCCGTACAGATGGGGTTTATGGCTCAGAAGCAGCTTCAAGGCCAAGGCCAAAGCGGCGAGCACCGGTACCGCAAAGCCAGCCAGCCCACTGCTCAATACCGTTGCTCGGTAGCTCGCAGCTTGCCCAAAGGTCGTCCAGTAGCGGACGAAGTCCCACGGCCCAAGCTTCGACAGAGGCAGGTCAAGCCTAAGGAAAAGGATCATTCCGCTGAGGTAGCTACCCGCGAAAAAGACCAGAATCAGCAGCAGGCAAGCGACAGCCACACGCAGAGCGGTCATCGGCTTACTGCGACGGGCCGGCGGCCAAGTCCACCAAACGCTTTTGGTAACTGGTCAGTTGCTCGCGCGCCATTTCGAATCGGCATGACTCGGTGGCAGCACCGAGTTCACCAACGGGAACCGCTTGCTCGCGCACTTGGGTGGTGCAACGGGCATCCCTGTAAAGCAACCAGGTGCGGTGGCCGCGATCCATGTGTTTTGCATATGCGGAGGCATATCCTCTGTTCACCTCTTGCAACAAGCTGTCGCGCCGCCCGTTTCGCAGCTCCCGCAGCAGGGACAACAACTGGCGATCCAATTCGATGCGCGATTTTCGGCAATCGATCAAACCCGCTGCGGAGCCCGCGCACCCTGCCTCAGCGAGATCGGGGACCTCTTGCCGGCCCAGGCCGGATTGGTGAATCCACTTCGATGCCTGCTTGGCGTAGCAATACACCTGGTGCCGAGCAGCCCCGCGTTCGTCCCGAGACTTCAGGTTCACGCATCCGGGCAGAGCAGCCGAAATCGCGCCAACATTCGACAGCGGCACCACCTGGAAATACTTGCCTGTCTTCGCATCCATCTGGTACAGGCTTGTGATCGCCTGGCCTGTGTCCCCTGTGAGCATTCGGGTCACGACGAAGTCCAACTGCCCATCGCCATTGAAATCCTTAAAGGACAGCCAGTGATTGCGATCAATGGCTTCCTTAGGCATTTCGAAAGCATGGGGCAATGCTTGAATCTCCCGTCCTTCGCGCCTCACCACGATAAAGCCAGCGCCCAGGACATTTTCATCGGGCCCGGGTTCGTCACCCAACTCAAAATCGAAATGCAACGGAGGCCCATCGGCACCCACCTGCTGTGTCATGGGCGAAAAACCACGGTCCAGCACTGACGGAATCCATCCGGCACACCCAGAAATCGCCGCGATTGCGACCCCCGCCGCGCAAAACCGTATCGCCCTGCCCACCCTCGACATCAAAACCATGTTCTCTCCCATTTACAACAAAGCTTGCGGCCATCACCCACCGGGGAAGCGCCCAAAAAACGCGCTGATCCTTTGCCTCAGCGACCTACACACAGCGTTCGTACACAAAGGAGTCCACTCGCTCAGCCACCCCATCAAAAGAACGTTTGAACCACCGCAACTCCTTTTTGTCGAGCTCCATGATGTAAGTCTCCAGCACCTTCGGCGCCTCGTAGGGATACACATCCACCAGCCCTTGCAGGCGCCAGATGTTGCGCTTGCGCGGCCGCGATTCGGTGACGAACACGACCGTGTGCTGCCCCATGCCTTTTAGATCGAGCAGCTGTGTGTGGGTGATTTGAAGGGTTCCCGGATGCAACTCACCCAGGCCTTCGCGTTGAACCCGAGCACATTGCTGAGCACCCTGCTCGCTCTTGGGATACCAGACACCACGGAGCTCCAGAGGCGTCAACGCCGAGATCGTCTGCGCGAGCGCCGGCCCCAAGGGCATGAGGACGCCGAGGAATACAGCCAGGGCGTGTACCCAAACGCGGTGCCGTTGGAGTTTCATGCTCATGAGTCGAGAGTCAGCTTGCGTTGCGGATCAAAATCAATCCCGGTGATGAAGCGCTTTCCAGCGTGCGCTTTGATGTGGACCACGACGTCGATGGTCAGCATCAGCAGCCGCTTGATTTCGGGAAAGGCCAGACCGGAGCCCTCAGGCGAGGCCTTCACCATCAAGGCCATTTGATCCCAGGTCTGGGAGGTGCTGCCGGCATGGCAACTGGTGATGGAGCCAGGGTGCCCCGACGCGCAGTTGCGAATGTAGTAGAACGACTCGTCACCTCGAACTTCAGCCAAAATAATGCGATCGGGTTTCATTCGCAAACAGGCTTCCATGCACCCTTTAGCCGATACATTGGCAGTTCCCTGCCCGCCTCGAGAATAAATAAGGTGAACACGGTTGGGCTGCTCAATGAACAGCTCACGGGCATCTTCAATCGTGATCAGCCGCTCATCGTCGGGGATATGGGTCACCAACGATTTCATGAAGGTGGTTTTTCCGCTGCCTGTGGCACCGGACACCACGATGTTCTTCTTGTAGTGCACGGCCTTGCTGAAGAAGCCGTGGTAGTTCCGTTGCCGCTTGAGCTCGATCAGCTCCTGGTCGAGCTCAGTGATCCTCCCGTCGTCTTCCAAAATTTGATCAAAGAAGCCATCGTCCTGGTACTGCGCCAACGACTTGGTGTACCTTGACGGTAGCCGGATCGTGATCGACACGTGATCGGCCGGCACAGCGGGCGGGAGCACAAACTGAGCCCGTTGGCCGGTGGGAAAGGTCAACGACACAACCGGGTCCACGTTGGTGATGCGCTGGCCCGTGCGGCTCTCGTTGACCACCGTGGTGCAAAACTGCCTGGCACGATCAAAAGTCAAGCCTGGCACATTCACCAACCTCCATCCGGCCACCGTCTCCAGAAAGACTTCACCTGGCTGGTTGATACAAATTTCCGTGACGGTTGGATCCCTCAGAAACTCGGTAATCCCCAGGACATGGTATTGGTAGTCCAGAAACTCCGAGGAGATGTTGGCTATCGGTTCGTCGTTGTACTGATCAGTCATGCTGGCAACAAGGTCCGTCAGCGCATCACCGTCGAAAAGTCGATATCACGCGCGGCAAAAATGTTCAGCACCGTGCCATTGAGCACTGTGACCGTGGCCTTGCGGTTGGCTGAGCGTGCAAGAAGATCGGTTGCCGCTTTTTTGGTGGTACTCACCGTCTGCGATTCCCAAGGATCCACCCGGACCGAAGCCAATCGCCCATCGCTGTCGTATTGGGCGGTGGTTTGGCCACTCACATTTTCGCGGTCAGCAAATTTCTGCGCCCCAATATCGACCGCATCGGCCAACATGCTGACCAAGAAAGCCGAGCCAAGCCGTTCGCCCCAATGCCCGTTGTATTCACCGGGCACACCTGTGCCACCCAAAGCGTCTGTACCCGCACTGTCAATGCGGACGTCCAGCCCGGTGGTGGTCAGGATTCGGGTCCAAAGAATGCCAATCCGGTCATAGTGCTCGTCTGCGTATTTGTATTCGCCGCTCACTTTGGAGCCTTTGTCGATCAGGAGTCGGCGCCCGTTGACCGAGTAGATTGGCTCGGTCACGATGCAGGATGTCATGCCGGCAAGCGTAGAAACCACTTTGGTTTCAAGAGAACAGCGGATGAAGGTGCCACGCGTGAGCGTGAAGTCGGCATTGGCCAAAGCCTCAACCGCACCCCGCTTCACAGCAGAGAACTCATCCTGGAAGAAGGGATTTTTCTTGCCCTTGTCGCTCGCCGCGACCAGATTGTCCTGGCTGGCCATGCGCCGCTGGAGCAGGTCGTCACGCTCTTCCGGCCTGGCCACTGCCGTGTCTGACTGCATGGGCATGGGCAGCGGCGCCGTGGCTGCGGCCAGTTTCTGCTCCTCCACGGGGGGCAGCTTGAGGATTGGCTTCTCGGGTACCACCACTTCTTCATACGTCTGCGATTGCTTTTTGTCATCGTCGGCAGAAAACGCATTGCTGGCGACCCAGAGTGTCATACCGATCGCGGCCAGCGAGACCAGGACGATATAAGCCACAGCGGTCTTGTTCACGCCACGCGACAAACCGGACGACAGCTTGGGCATGTTGTTGTTGAGCACCGGACCCTGACCCGTTGTCTGTTTGGGGAATTGCTGACTCATTTGTTTCTCCTCAAGCCCACCACGTCACTGCCCATGCGCATCACCAAATAGGGATACACGCCCAAAACCACCACCACGTTCTTCTCACTTTTCGTGTTCACCAGAAACTCATCGCCGGATCGCTCGTTGCGCCCGAACACGGCTGGAAAATTGGCCAGCGGCGGCAAATGGATGTAGGTGAATTGCTGGTTGTCGTACACCCGGGTCGGAACGATAGTTGAATCGCTTCGGACAGTGGAGTAGTCGTAGTTGAGGTGGTACGTTCCCTGCGAGTCCAGGGCAGCAGCCGATGGCGACAGAACGGTATTGGCAGCGGCCATGCTGCTGGCCTTGTCTGGCGCCTCCGATGGGTAGACAAAACGCACCTTGTAAAAGACGCCCGCACTCTTGGCTTCTTCGAGCGTCTTCCACTTGGTTGCTGAAACACGCAGGTCCAGCAAATACGAGCGCATGTTGGTGCGGATGTACATGTTGGTGTCCACGTCCACATTCCTTGGTCGGATGTAGAAAATGTTGTCGCGTCTGACCAGTTCCCAGCCATCGCTGAAGCCGGTGCCAAAGTCCTTGATCTGCTCCTGCGGACTGATTTCAATCTGGGTCGCAATACCCAGGCCAGTGTTGACCCTCACCACCTGATCCACCTGGTAAGGCACTTCGCGCACTTCTTGCGCCTGTGTCAACCCTGACCACACCAGGGTCGGTGCCAGAATTGAACCCCATACGGAATGCAGCAGACGGCTGTGTGTTTTCATGGTTTGAGAATCCCTGTTCATTTCAATCACGGCCCTTGACGCGGCGTGGCCGGTGCGCCGGGCAAGGTATTGGCGGCTGGCTGTGCCGTTTCGGCAGAGGTGCCGGCGTCGGCCCCGCGGAACTGAATGCCCGCCTCCTCGTTCAGCAGAGGTATGCCCACATCCTGCTGTGTCGCTTTGAACACCGGTGCGTTGAACTCGTCGTCCACTTTGAAAGCGGTGACCTGAAACCCCAACGGGTTGCGCATTCGAAGGGCTTCACTCATCTTGAGGTTGGACTTGAACTCGTACCGCAACGTCGCCACGTGGCTACTGAGGTACTCGCTCTTGCCTGTGCGTTTGTCGAATTTCCACTGCTCAAACCGGACTGTGGCACCCGTTGGACGCGCCCCTCGCTCTTCGTCGAGCCCGTTGAATACAATGCTGTTGACCTTGATTCGGATGGCGTTCTCTCGTCCCCATTTCCTTTCGGGACTGTTTGCCGTGCCATCAAACTGGCTCACAAACAACCCGCGAACCGCATCGTTCGACATGGAGGAAACGTATTCCCAGTCATGTTCGTTGATCGTGTCCCAGTCATATCCTTCGCGCGCCTGGACAAAACGGGAGACATAGCTTCTGTTGAGGGCTTCACTGGCGTAAATGCCCGAAGCGGCGACATCGTCACGCAAATAGCTCACGGTGCTGGTGCTGCGCTTCAGGTCAACCGTGACCAGATAGGGAACCTTTTCCTTGAGAGGCAGCATGTATGCGATGGAGCCCACCAGACATACCGTCACAAACATTGAGCTCATCGCCACAATCCAGGCCCTGCGCTCACTGCGCTTGACCATCGACACGACGTTCGACTCAAAATCCATGGACTTCTTCAAGACTTCTTGAGTCGCTTCAGTCAAACCACGCTTGAACACTGCCATATCACCCCTGAAAACCTGCAAACCTGTCGGTGTTTCGAATGCACGCCCACATCAAGGCATGCGCGACACAAGCAAACTCTTGTTACCCAACACTTGTATGCGCAGCTTCTGGGCTGCGTAGGTGCGGCGCACCGCATTCAGGGCGCGTTGCAGGTTGTTGTCCTTGATCGGCTCGAGCCCACTCACCAAGGTGAGATCGGCCGGGTATTGCCAGTCCAGCGACCCGCCATTTTCCTTGGCCCAGCGCTCCAGCAACATGCGCAAAGTGGAATCCGTGGGCAGCATCTGATACTTGTGCAGCTCCGCCTCTTCCTTCAGCGGAATCTCCTTGGGTACATCGCCCAAAGCATTCACGGGTTTCCAGTTGTCGGCCATATCGACTGCCAAAGGTGCTGCACAGGCTTGCAATAGGGCTACCAACACGGTGGTGACAACCACCCGGGTAGCAGAAACAACGCGAACACTCTTCATGATTGCCCATTCAATCTGTTTTTTTTTACGCTATCGCAGCATGTGGACACCCGCATCTGGACCCACCACCACACACCTCGAAAGCCCACCTTGCTTTTCATCTGCCAAGAGCCAGTCTGTGCACGGTGTACACGGTTATTTGAAAAGCGATCTCAAAGCGCAGAAAACCGTGAACATGACCCATCGAGCGGGCGCTGCTTGCTATATCCGCAGAGTCATGGCAGGTCAGTTCGGTGGCCGGCAGGCCCTAGCCTTTCAGCGCTTCAAAGATGGAAAGCATAGGCTGATCGTACTGCTTTTGTAGCGAGCACCTGGCACTTTTTTTATTCTTTATTGTTACATTAAGCGTGAAGCCAACGAAACCAATGGCTTACACCGTGTGCACCAAAAAACAATGGATCGCGCGCGGGCGCACGCTCCCGAGCGCCATCAAGGCACTGGGTTGATCAAAAGTGGATGAGCATGGGTGGCCCGCTGCCCGACCAGCCGCCAGGAAGGACCTCGGCGCGAGCGTTTAACGGCCCCACAGTGGCACTTCGGCCACTCTAGCCAGGAAGAGCGTGGCTGCCCAGGGCCGGAATGGCCGCGTCCCCCTGAGCGGACGCTTTCACACCAGACCGCGCAATGGATGTTCTTGTTCGGGCCAAGGACTCTCGAAGAACGGACCCACCATGGCGGGCGTCACTTCGTCAATCCGCCCGGGATTCCAGCGAGGCTGGTGATCCTTGTCCACCGCCAGTGCCCGAATGCCCTCAACGGTTTCCGTCTGCGCACCGCTGCGGCCAAGGTGGGTCATGTTGAAACTGCGGTAAACCATACCCCGCTCCATACGCAGGTCGTCGGCCAGGCTCATGGTTCTCGCGCGCCGGATTTGTTCAAGCACCACGTGCAGCATCAGCGGTGAGCGCTTGCGCAAGGTGGCCGCGGTCTCGTTGGCCCAGCTACTGCCTTGGGCGTCAAGAGCCACCAGGATCGCCGGGACGTCACCCAATGCAAAGACACGATTAATGTCCAGCAAGGGCAGGTTGGCTCGCTCAACGTTTTTTTGCAGGTGGTTCTGACACCAGCGCTCGACGGCCTCTCCGCTTTCATAAGGCGTGCGCCCCAGGCTGTCCCAGAGGCCCGCCAGTCGCCCGCTTTCCATGAGCGCGTCGGCCAATCCCGCCGCCACAGCTTCGGAACCGTTGAGCATATGGCCTGTCAAAGCCAGGTATTCACCCAGATGGCCTGGACAGCGGCTCAGGAAGTAGCCGCCACCCACATCCGGGAACAGACCGATACCGGTTTCTGGCATGGCCAACTTGCTGCGCTCGGTGACGATGCGCAGACTGGCGCCCTGGCTGATGCCCATACCCCCGCCCATCACAATGCCATCCATGAATGCAATGTAGGGTTTTGGGTAGGTGTGAATCAGGTGGTTGAGCGCATATTCCTCGGTAAAGAATGCGTCCAGACGGTCATCTCCCGCCAGCGCCGCTTCGTGAAAAAACCGAATATCGCCACCCGCGCAAAAAGAACCAAATGGCCCGTCTTTGCCCATGCCCCGAATCACCACCGCCAATACGTGGGTATCCTCTCGCCAAACTTTCAGTGCCTGGGTCAGCGACCGCACCATTTCCAGCGACAAGGCGTTGAGCGCTTTTGGCCTGTTCAGTGTGATGCATCCGACACGCCCTCTGACTTCAGTCTGCACAAAAGAATCAGAGGCGGATGCTAAGGGGGTGCTCATGGGGCAATACTCCGGGGTGGTGTCGGTGGCAAAAGGTCGGGGCCTGGGAGGCTTGCGGATCCAAAGGGGCTTTGTGAGATGAAGGTCCTGAAACGTGTGGCGAAATGCAGGCAGTGAAGTCAGTCAATCACCTCGACAGTACCCCATTCCGCTCGTGATGGCCCTCGACCCAATGAGAAGTGGCTTGGGGATCGGATTCATCAGCATCGCGCTTAGACCAGCCGTCCAGGCTGATCATCTTTGAGCGTCATCAGGGGTGCCGCAGCTTCGTTGATCGCCATGTGAACACTTGTATGCGGTGCAAGGGATTCATTCGAGGGGAAGGCGCTAACCCCGCTCTCGGCATCAGGCGTCAACTCGGGCGCAGAGGCCGAGAGGGTATGGATGCGTGAAGCGCCAACCCGCGAATGCCACCCGAGCATTTCATTGCCCACCAAGGCAAAAATGACCACTCCGCCACCCAACAACACCTGACTGCCAGGGGCCTCATGGACGAAAAGCCAAGGCCAAAGAATGCCAAAGATCACTTCCAGCAAACCGAGCAGCGACACCTCTGGCGCCTTCAACGTGCGAGCTGCAATCACGGCAAGCATGCACGGCATGGCCAATTGCGTCAGGCCCAGCAACGATAGCCACAGGAGGTCGCCGCTCGTTGCCTGAAAAGGCTGAGAAGGCATCCAGGTGTAGACGCAACTCAAACACGCGCCCACCAAGACCGCAGGTACCAGGTCGATACGTTGACCGTGCTGCTGGCTGCGTTGCACGAGGGTCCAGTTCAATGCTCCGGCCACGGGCACACACAAGGCTATCAAGGAGCCCAGCACCAGCTGATGGGCCTGGGCCTGATCGCTTTGCATCAAGTCGACCACCTGTCCGCCGTACATGTAGGCCATGCCTCCACCGGCCAGCACAATGGCCCCCCACACGCGGGCGTGCAATCGCTGTCCGTTCACCAGCCAGGCCAGGACCGCTGTGAAGAGCGGCCCGACCGACATGATGATGAGCACATTGGCCACGCTCGTGAAGGTGAGACCCAGCATGAATGCCGTGAACATCACGCTCCAGCACACGCCGGAAAGCCAGAAGGTTCTTGACGCGGGAAACAGGCCCCAATGGTGGTGCACCCACTGCGTGGCGCGGTGCCGCTCGGCCCAAGGTGAAGCCTCAGCCTTTCCGTGAGAACGCGTCGCCTGGCGCCACACGGGCAACATGAACAACAGCGACAGCACTGTAAAAGCGCTGCGCCAGAAGGTCACCTCGAAACGCACAGCCGATTCCAGCTGACGCGAAACGACGCCAGCAGAAGACCACAGCAAAGCCGCGACCACCATCAAGGCGACGGCCTGGGTATGGCTGAGCGATCGGTTCTGGCCCATCATGGCAGCTTACGGCCTGTTCACAACGACCGTGGTCGGGGCGATGGTCAACACCAGCACCTCGACCCGGTTCTATCAGTCGCGTGAAGCCTTTTTGCGCTCATGCTCTTTCAAGAAGCGCTTGCGCAAACGCACGCTCTTGGGTGTGATTTCAACCAGCTCATCGTCCTCGATGAATTCCACGCCGTATTCCAGCGTGCAATCAATCGGAGGCGTTATCTTGATCGCATCTTCCTTGCCACTGACGCGGAAGTTGGTCAGCTGCTTGGTACGGGTGGCGTTCACGATCAAATCGTTGTCACGGTTGTGGATACCGATGATCATGCCCTCATACACCGGATCGTTGGCGCGCACGAACATGCGGCCGCGGTCATCCAGCTTGCCCAGGGCGTAGGTGAAAATTTCACCGTCGTCCATGGAGATCAATACACCGTTCTTGCGGCCGCCAATATCGCCTTTGTGCGGCTCGTAGCTGTCGAAGATGTTGGCGATCAAACCAGAACCACGGGTCAAGTTCAGGAATTCGTTGGTAAAACCAATCAGCCCACGGGCAGGAATGCGGTATTCCAGACGCACACGGCCGCGGCCGTCGGGTTCCATGTTGACCAGTTCACCCTTGCGCTCGCCCAGCGCTTGCATCACGCCACCTTGGTGTGTTTCTTCGATGTCGACCGTCACCATTTCAATAGGTTCGTGCTTCACACCATCAATATCGCGGAACACCACGCGTGGCTTGGACACGGCGAGCTCAAAACCTTCGCGGCGCATGTTCTCCAGCAAGATGGTCAGGTGCAATTCACCCCGGCCCATGACTTCGAACACACCTTCTTCATCGGTTTCGCTCACGCGCAAAGCCACGTTGTGCTGCAGCTCTTTCTGCAGGCGGTCCCAGAGTTGACGGCTGGTGACGAACTTGCCTTCGCGGCCAGCCAATGGGCTGGTGTTCACGCAGAAGTTCATGGTCAGCGTAGGCTCATCCACCTTCAGCATGGGCAGCGGCGCAGGCTTGTTGACGTCGGTCACAGTCACACCGATGCCGATGTCGCTGATACCGTTGATCAAAACAATTTCACCTGGGCCGGCTTCGGTCACCTGCACGCGGTCCAGACCGTGGAAGGTCAACACCTGATTGATGCGGCCCTTGTAGGACTTGCCATCAGGACCTTCCATGACCATCACATCGGTCAAGGGCCTGATGGTGCCGGCGCTGATGCGGCCAACGCCGATACGGCCAACAAAAGTTGAAAAGTCGAGCGCCGAGATTTGCAATTGCAGAGGGGCTTCCGGGTCACCGGTTTGCGCAGGCACATGGCTCAACACGGTGTCGAACAACGCCGACATGTCGGGGCCCCATTGCTCACCAGGAGCGCCCTCTTCCATGGACGTCCAGCCATTGATACCCGAGGCATACACCACAGGAAAATCGAGTTGCTCATCGGTTGCGCCGAGCTTGTCAAACAAGTCAAAGGCGGCATTGACCACGAAGTCAGGACGCGCACCAGGCTTGTCAACCTTGTTCACCACCAGGATGGGACGCAAACCCAAGGCCAATGCCTTTTTGGTCACGAAACGCGTCTGGGGCATAGGGCCTTCTTGTGCGTCGATCAACAATACAACGCCATCAACCATCGAAAGCGCGCGCTCAACCTCGCCACCGAAGTCCGCGTGACCGGGGGTGTCGACGATGTTGATGTGGGTGTCTTTCCAGCTGACGGCACAGTTCTTGGCCAGAATGGTGATACCACGCTCGCGTTCAATGGCGTTGTTGTCCATCACGGTGTCGACCACTTTTTCGTGATCGGCGAATGTGCCAGACTGACGCAGCAGCTGGTCAACCATGGTGGTTTTGCCATGGTCAACGTGGGCGATGATGGCGATGTTACGGATTTGTTTGCTCATGGTGAGGTTTCCAAGATTTGCTGTATTTCGATGGGGCTCAGCAGCCGCCCCGGGATCAATTCGCCGCCAGCGGTGTGCGCGCTGCCAAGCAAGGTGGTGTCTTTTTTCTCTGTATCGGAATGGGGCAACGGACCAAAAACGGCCACATGTTCGTCGTTGGCCCAATCACCCCGGCGGCGCACACCGCTCAGGAAGCGTGCTGCATTCTCTTCGTCTAACGTGACCCGTGTGTGTCCTTGCAACAAAATCGGCACCGGCAAAACATGTGCCAGCCGTTGAGATTCCGTCTCGGCCTCCAAGGCTTCCAGGGTCACGCATTGTTCCGCGTTGAAAGGCCCGGTGGCCACACGGCGCAACAAAATCAGATGGCCGCCACAACCCAGGGCCTCGCCAATGTCTTCGCCCAATGTGCGGATGTATGTACCCTTGCTGCAGCGCACATGCAACCGCAAACTGGGCGCATCGCCGTCGAGCTGCATATCCAATATATCCAGATCGTGAATGGTGACGCGGCGCGCAGCGCGCTCCACAGTTTCACCTTCACGCGCATATTCGTACAACGGCTTGCCGTCCTTTTTCAATGCGCTGTGCATGGGTGGAATCTGTTCGATCTCACCCATGAAACGATCCAGCACTTCGACCACCTGGCCGGGCGTACAGGTCACGGGTCGCGTTTCGATGGCATCGCCTTCAGCGTCGGCGGTCGTGGTCTTGATACCCAAACGCACCACCGTCTCATAACTCTTGTCCGCATCCAAATGCAATTGGCTGAACTTGGTCGCCGCGCCGAAACACAGTGGCAAGACACCTGTTGCCAGTGGGTCGAGCGTGCCAGTGTGTCCGGCTTTTTCGGCACGAAGCAACCACTTCACTTTCTGCAATGCCTGGTTGCTGGAGAGGCCCAGCGGCTTGTCCAGCAATACAACGCCGTGCACAGGACGTCGGACGACGCGCGTGCGTTGCACTTTTGGTGCAGCAGAACGCACTCCGTCGAGACAGGGTCCGGAGCCCCCCAAGGGGGCTTTCGCACCTTGGGGAAGCCCTGTGATGCTCATGATCAGACCTCGTCGTCCGTGGATCTGGAGGCCACCGCCTTGGAGATCAAGGCGTTCATGTCGGCCGCATGTTCTGTGGTGCGGTCAAACACAAAATGGAGCGTCGGCACGGTGTGGATGTGCAGGCGCTTGAAAAGGCCCGATCGCAAGAAACCCGCGGCGGCAGTCAAACCCTCCAGCGTTTCCACCGGATCTCCGGTCAAAAGGCTGAAGAACACCTTGGCATGGGCATAGTCAGGCGTGACCTCAACCGCATTGATCGTGATCATGCCCACGCGCCTGTCTTTCAACTCGCGCGCGATCAACTCAGCCAGATCACGCTGGATCTGGTCGGCCACGCGAAAGCCGCGGTTGGGGGTGGAGGACGATTTGCGTGCCATGGTCGATTCGATTAGAGCGAGCGCGCCACTTCCTTGACTTCAAAGAACTCGAGCTGATCGTTTTCTTTGATGTCGTTGTAGTTCTTGAGCTTGATACCGCACTCGAAGCCTTCCTTGACCTCGCGCACATCATCTTTCAAGCGCTTGAGCGTATCGATCTCGCCGGTGTAGATGACGACGTTTTCGCGCAGCAGACGGAAGTGCGAAGAACGGGTGACCATACCGGACGTGACCATACAACCGGCAACTGTACCGATCTTGGAAGCCACGAACACTGTGCGGATTTCCGCCTGGCCAATGATCTCTTCGCGCTTTTCAGGCGCCAACATACCCGACATGGCAGCCTTGAGCTCGTCCACGGCATCGTAAATGATGTTGTAGTAGCGCAAATCGACGTCATTGCCTTCGGCCAATTTGCGCGCGCCGACATCGGCACGCACGTTGAATCCGATCACCACGGCCTTGGACGCGATGGCCAGGTTGACATCGCTCTCGCTGATGCCACCCACGCCAGAGAACACGATCTGAACCTTGACTTCTTCGGTCGAGAGCTTGAGCAATGACTGGCCCAAGGCTTCTTGCGAACCCTGCACATCGGCTTTGATGATGATGGGCAGCACCTTGACTTCGCCAGCCGACAAATCGGCGAACATGTTCTCCAACTTGGCTGCCTGTTGCTTGGCCAACTTGGTATTGCGGAACTTACCCGCACGGTACGTGGCAATTTCACGCGCTCGGCGCTCGTCGCTCATCACCATGAAGTCATCACCGGCTTGCGGGACCTCAGAAAGACCTTGGATCTCCACCGGAATGGAAGGACCGGCTTCTTTGATGGACTTGCCATCTTCGTCCAGCATGGCACGCACGCGCCCAGAGGTTGACCCCACCAGCACGACGTCACCCGTCTTGAGGGTACCGCTCTGCACCAACACCGTGGCCACGGCACCGCGACCTTTGTCCAGGCGCGCTTCGATCACGAGACCCTTTGCCATGGCATCGACCGGAGCCTTCAGCTCCAGCTGCTCGGCCTGCAGCAACACTTGCTCCAGCAAAGCGTCAATGCCCTCGCCTGTTTTGGCCGAGACGCCCACGAATGGAACGTCACCACCAAACTCCTCCGGAATGACCTCTTCGGACACCAGCTCGCCACGCACTTTTTCAAGGCTGATTCCTGGCTTGTCGATCTTGGTCAATGCGACCACGATCGGAACTCCAGCGGCCTTGGCATGCTTGATGGCTTCCTTGGTCTGGGGCATCACGCCGTCATCGGCTGCGCACACCAGAATCACGATGTCGGTTGCCTGAGCGCCACGGGCTCGCATGGCGGTAAACGCCTCGTGGCCGGGGGTGTCCAGGAAAGACACCATGCCGCGCGGGGTTTCCACATGGTACGCGCCAATATGCTGCGTGATACCACCGGCTTCGCCAGCAGCAACCTTCGCACGCCGGATGTAGTCCAGCAAAGACGTCTTACCGTGATCAACGTGACCCATCACCGTCACCACAGGGGCACGCGGCAACAGTTCACCAGTGAATTGCCCGCCATCTTCTTCGGGGAATGCTTCAGGATCATCCAGCGCCGCAACCACTGCGGTATGGCCAAGCTCTTCCACCACGATCATGGCGGTATCTTGGTCAAGCGGCTGGTTGATGGTGACCATCTGGCCCAGTTTCATCAACTGCTTGATCACCTCAGAAGACTTCAAGCTCATCTTGTGAGCGAGTTCACCCACGGTGATGGTCTCGGGCACGTGCACTTCGATAACTTTGAACTCGGTCGGTGCGACGAACGTGCTCTGATGCGCGTTGCTCGAGTCGCGACCGCCGCGACGACCGCCACCACCTCCACGCGGGCCACCGCGCCAGTTGGAACGACCTGCACCCGTGTCGCCACGCGTCTTGATCTCTTTCTTCTTGGCCGCATCGTCCTTCCAGGTGGAAGACAGGTTTTCCGATTTGATCTCTTTTTTGCCTCCCGCTGCACCAGCGACGGCAGCAGCACCAGCCACCTTGGCACCTGGTGTGCCTGCGGGTTTGTGCAGCGTGCCTTTGATCGCCTTGGGATCCGGCTCAGGCTTCTTGGCCACCATGGTCTTGGCGGGCGCCGCCATCATGGCTCGGATATTGGCGGCCTCGGCCTCGGCCTTGCTGCGGCGCTCATCGAGATCTTTGGCACGCAGATCATCCGCGAGCTGAGTCTCTGCTTGCTTTTCAGCCAACGCTCGCGCAACCGATTCACGCTCCAGCGAAACCAGCTTGGCTTTTTCGTGCTCTGCAATTCGTGCTGCGGCAGAACCCTCAGCGTCGAGTTCGGCCACAGGCGCTGGCTCGGCGGCCTTCGCTTTCGCTGCGGCTTCGGCAGCAGCTTGCTGCTCAGCGGCGGCACGCTCCTGCTCGACCTTGGCCACCCGTGCCTCTTCGGCCTCGCGATCCTTGCGCTTTTGCGCAAACTCTTCCGCCTGACGGCGCAACAGCTCCGCCTGACGCTTCGCCTCTTCTTCCCGCTTGGCCAGCTCAGCCGTGTCCACCACGGGCGTGGTGTCTACGATTGCTTCTGGCTCCGCTTCTGGCACGGCAGCGACTTCGTCATCGCGCTTGATAAAAGTGCGCTTCTTGCGCACTTCCACCTGAATGGTTCGGGCACGCCCGGTGGCATCGGCTTGCTTGATCTCGCTGGTGGATTTTTTCACCAGTGTGATCTTCTTGCGCTCGCCACCTGCCGTGCCGTGACTGGCCTTGAGGTGGCCCAACAGCTTTTGCTTGTCGGACTCGGTGATCGCATCAGTCCCTGCGGATTTGGGCACCCCAGCAGAGGAGAGTTGCTCCAGCAGGGTTGAAGTGGGCTTGTTCAGCTCGGCAGCCAGTTCGGCGACGGTGGTACTTGTCATGGGTTCTTTTCTCCGCGTGGGCCTCCACTGATTCAGTTAGAGGCCTGGGCTTCGTCACCGGCAAACCAGTGAGCGCGAGCCTTCATGATCATTGCAGTCGCCTCTTCGGGCGCCTGGCCAGTGATCTCGGTCAATTCATCGCCGGCCAAATCGGCCAGCTCATCGCGTGTGTGCACGCCGGCATCGGCCAGCTTGGCCACCAGCTCTTGGGTCATACCCTCGAGGTCGCGCAGGTCTTGCGAGACTTCTTCCACGCTTTCTTCGCGGGCGATTTCCATCGTCAGCAAAGCATCTTTAGCGCGGGTCCGCAGCTCGTTGACAGTGTCTTCGTCAAACGATTCAATTTCCAACATCTCCTGAAGCGGCACATAGGCCACCTCTTCGAGGCTGGTAAAGCCTTCTTCGATCAAGATGTCGGCGATCTCTTGATCCACATCCAGCTTTGCCATGAACACCTTGCGGATGCCGTCGGCTTCTTCGGCTTGCTTCTGGGCCGATTCGTCTGCGGTCATGATGTTGATGCGCCAGCCAGTCAGCTCGGAAGCCAGGCGAACGTTTTGCCCACCACGGCCGATGGCAATAGCGAGGTTTTCCTCATCCACCACCACATCCATGGCATGACGCTCTTCGTCCACCACAATTGACACCACATTGGCAGGCGCCAAGGCGCCGATCACGAACTGGGCAGGATCATCACTCCAAAGCACGATGTCCACCCGCTCACCGGCCAACTCATTGGTCACGCCGTTGACACGGGAACCCCGCACACCGACGCAAGTACCGATGGGATCGATACGCTTGTCATGGGTGTGCACGGCAATTTTGGCGCGCGAACCCGCATCCCGGGCGCAGGTCTTGATATCCAGCAGGCCTTGCTCGATCTCGGGCACTTCCTGGCGGAAGAGCTCAATCATGAATTCAGGCGCCGAGCGCGACAGCAGGATGGGCGCGCCACGCAGCGTCAAATCCACTTCCATGATCATGGCGCGAACCCGGTCACCCGTTCGGAAGTTTTCCTTTGGAATGGTCTCGCTGCGGCGCAGACGACCTTCAACACGGCCACTCTCAACGATCAGATCACCCTTGTCCATGCGCTTGACAGTACCAACAAAAATCTTGTCGCCACGCGACATGAAATCGTTCAGCAGCATCTCGCGCTCGGCGTCACGGATTTTTTGCAAAATGACTTGCTTGGCGGCCATGGCGCCAATCCGGCCAATCGGCACACTCTCTACGGGCTTCTCGATGAAATCGCCTTCTTCGATATCAGGCAACTCATCGCGCGCATCGGTCAGCAACTCTTCCGCATCGGGATTCTGCAAGCCCGCCGAATCGGGGACCACCAGCCAGCGGCGGAAAGTCTCGTAGGCACCAGAATCGGGATCCATGGCCACACGGATGTCCACCTCGCCCTTGTAGAGCTTTTTCGTGGCGGAGGCCAACGCGAGCTCGACGGCGCCCAGCACCAAATCTCGCTCTACGTTTTTCTCACGCGAGATGGCATCAATCAGCATCAACATTTCGCGGTTCATATCACTGGCCCACCTTTCCGAAGCTCTGATTCAGAGTCACAAACATTTTTTGCATAAAACAGCCCACCATCACCCCATCACTCGGAAACACTTCCGGGCGCCGAGGTCTGACGGCCCTTGAAATTCACAATCGGCGCCAAACGCGCCTGCTGCACATCCGACAGCTCAAAATTCAACGCCTGCATCGGCAGGGGCAAACGCTTTTTGCTCACCCGCTGCCCCGGCTTGCGCTCAGGCTCATCGCTCCAGACGATTTGCCAAGACACCCCATCTTCGGCCCGCTCCAGCGTGCCGCGAAACTTCTTGCGACTGGCTGCCACAGCCGAATCGGTGACACCAATAGGCGCTTTGAGCGTCAGATCGATCATCTGACCCTCAAAGCGGATGTAGTCCACCTCATGCCGCAATGGACGATCAATACCAGGAGACCCGACTTCCAGACGCCGGTACTCCAGGCCCTCAACCTCCAACAAATAATGCAGCTGCCGAGTAACTTTCTCGCAGTCTTCCACCGTCACAAATTGAGGCAAGGGTGCAGGCTGCCCCTCCTGAGGCGGCACCCAGGGCAGATCAATGGTCACACGGAGCAAGCCGCCAGCGGATCGCTCCAGATCGACCAGGTCAAGACCCAGCCCTGTGACGGTTTGCGTAACGGTTTCTTGCCAGCCCATTGTGTGTGGTGATTGTCCTGGTGGAGGCGCCCTGGGCACCCGATCAATGTCAAAAACGAAAAAGCGTTCAGCCAAAAAAAATGGGCCGGTAGTAACCCGCCCATTTGGTCGTGAAGCTAGCATTATAGACCGGATTGCCCTCTATTTGCAATATCCGGGCCAGAGTAAACGCTAAATTCCCAATACCCACTGAATCACGTTTTTTGCCACAAAACCCAGCATGCCCAAGGAGAGTACCAAAAAGAGAATGAAGGTCCCGAACTTCCCTGCTTTGGCCTCCAGTGCAAGGTTCAAAACGATGAACAACATGTACAAGATGAATGCGCCGACGCCGAAGGTCAATCCAAACTGAGCAATTTGGCCCTCGGTGAAGCCGAAAAGGGTAACTTCCATACAAGGTCAGCGGGTGGCCGTCTGGCGGGAATATGTCATGTTGCCACTCCGATCCGCCCGGTGAGGTCGCAATAGGCATGCCAACTGGCGTGGGCGATGATGGGAATCAGAACGATCAGGCCCAGCAGAGCCGTCAACATGCCCAGGCCCACCAGAACCGCGATCAGCACAGCCCAGAGAGCCATAGGCCCAGGATGTTCAGCCACGGCACGCCAACTGGCCAGCACCGCCATGCTGACGGGGACCGAGGTGTCTACCAGCATCGGCAGCGCCACCACGGTCGATGCGAACACAGGCGCCGCCAGCAAGGCACCCAACAACAGCCACACTTCGAACAAACCCACTTCGCGCACCAAAACCACCTGGCGCAGAAAATCCGCGGGTTTCTGAATCGCAACGGGTGACCACAAGGTGATCAGGCCCGCAGAGGTCAGCACCCAGCCTGTGCCGGCCAGTGCCAGCAACAAGCCAAAGGTCACCAGGCGCCGGTCACCCGATCGCCACAACATCACCACTTCCCCCACACCAGCACTGCGCCCGCCTTGGCAAGCCTTGCTGACGTGATAGAGGCCAGTTGCAAGAACAGGCGCAACAATGAGAAAGCCGGAGAAAGCACCGGCCAGCAACCAGAACTGATCACGCGCGGCCCACAGCAACAAAGCGCCAAATCCTGTCAGGAGGAAGCCATGCAACAGGCCTGGCACCGGGTTGCGCCTCAGATCGGACCAGCCCAACGCCAGCCATCGCCAAGGCGAGTGCAGGTCAATGCTGCGCAGCTGGGCGTGCGACGTAGGGGCTGGGGAAGCAGATGGATGGGACATGAAAAAGCTCGCGGCAAACACACAAGGTGCGGCGCCAAGTGCACGGTTATAGACGGTGACCACTCAGGCGGTCTTGACAAAGATCAATCTGGGTATTGTCAACCCAGGCGGGTAGACCTCAAGTGCTTGGGCATGTTCACGGGTCGGTGGCTCGCACCAAGGCCTGGGTGTAGCTGTGCTTCGGCCGGGCCAGTACGCTCAGGCAGGCGCCATATTCCACGATGTCGCCCTCTTTCATAACGGCCACCTCATGAGCCATGGCACGAATCACATCCATATCGTGGGTAATGAGCAAATAGCTGAGGCCCCGTTCGCGCTGCAGCCGCTGCAACAAGCGCAACACCTGCTGCTGCACGGTGACATCCAGCGCGCTGGTTGGTTCGTCCAGCACCAGCAACTTCGGCTCAACGATCAGCGCCCGTGCAATGGCCAAGCGCTGCCGCTGGCCACCTGAAAATTCATGCGGGTAGCGTTGCAGCCAGTCGCCGGCTTGCGTCGGGTCGGTCACCAACCCCACCTCAGCCAGCATCTGCTCCACCCGCTCGCGCCGCTCGGCAGCCGACAGTTCAGGGGCATGCACTGTGAGCCCTTCTCCAACGATTTGCTCGACAGTCATGCGGGGTGAGAGCGAAGAAAACGGATCCTGAAACACCACCTGTATGCGCTGGCGCAACGATTTGCTTCTTCCCTGTTTCTCGGCTTGCCTCCAGTCGGTCCCATCCACCTGCAGTTCACCCTCAAAGGGCAGCAAGCCCAAGGCCGCCAACGCCAACGTGGATTTGCCCGATCCCGATTCGCCGACTACCCCCAGCGTTCGACCTTGAGCAATGGCCAGGTTCGCGCCCTTGACCGCAACAAACGCGCCCTTCTTGAACCACCCACGAAGACCCGGCAGCGGCACTGGATAGCTCACCTGCAACCCTTGCGTGCGCAACGCAGGCCTCTCGCCTTGGACCACGGGCGTCTCGACGACATCGCGTTGCGGGCGGCTGGCCAACAGCCGCTGTGTGTAGGCATGGGTCGGCGCTTCAAACACCGCGCGCACGTTGCCTTGCTCCACAAGGCGCCCTTGCTCCATCACGGCCACGCGATCGGCGAACCGGCTCACCAGATTCAGATCGTGCGTAATCAGCAAGACCGCCATGCCGTGTTGGCGCTGCAGATCGCTCAGCAAATCCAGTATTTGCCCGCGCAAGCTCACATCCAGCGCCGTTGTCGGTTCATCGGCCAGTAAAAGCTTGGGCGCGCTGGCCAGCGCCATGGCGATCATGGCGCGCTGGCGTTGGCCTCCGCTGAGTTGATGCGGGAAAGCGTTGGCGCGCCTGGCGGGCTCGGGAATGCCCGTGGCAGCCAGCAACTCCACCACGCCGGCCGATGCCTGTTTGCCCGACAATCCCTTTTTCAGCTGCAGTATTTCCCCGATTTGGCTGCCCACGCTGTAGAGCGGGTTCAACGCTGTCATGGGCTCCTGAAAGATGATGGCCACCTCATCGCCGCGCACGGCGCGCAGCTCAGGTTCGCTCAAGCTGAGCAGATCGCGCCCGTTCAGCCGGGCCGTGCCACTGACTTGTGCGTTATGAACCAGCCGCAACAGCGACAAGGCCGACACCGTTTTTCCCGAGCCCGACTCGCCTACCAGCGCCAGCTTTTCACCGGGAGCAATGTGAAAATCGATACCGTGCACCACATCGCGCCCGCCAAAGCCCACGCGCAGATTGCGAACGCTCAGCAAAGCATCTTGGGGCGGGCTGGACGTCTCGACCTCACCGCTGGGCCGCCCCAAGGTGTGGCCAGCCTCCTCGGGGGGTGGCGAACCTCGCGCAGCGGGGAACCTGGTGGCCGTCATTGATCGGCCTTTCGAGGATCCAGCGCATCGCGCAGCGCGTCACCCATGAAAGTCAGCAGCAGCAAGGTGGTGACCAGGACCAAAAAGGTAAACAACGAAATCCACCAGGCATCGATGTTGTTTTTACCTTGGCTCAACAACTCGCCCAGAGAAGGCGTACCCGGTGGCACACCGAGGCCGAGAAAGTCCAGTGACGTGAGTGCGAGGATGGCCCCACTCATTCGAAAGGGCAAAAAAGTGACCACGGGCGTCAAACTGTTGGGCAGCACATGGCGCCAGATGATTTGGCCGTTGGACAAGCCCAGCGCCCGCGCCGCGCGAACGTAGTCCAGCTGCCGGTTCCGCAAAAACTCGGCGCGCACGTAATCCGACAAGCCCATCCAGCCAAACAGGCTAAGCAAGACCAGCAGCAACGGCAGGCTGGGTGAAAAAATCGCAGCAAAAATGATCAACAAATAGAGCTCGGGCATCGAGCCCCAGATCTCAATGAAGCGTTGAAACACCAAATCGATCTTGCCGCCGAAGAATCCCTGGATGGCGCCTGTGATGACGCCAATCAGGGTGCCGACCGCCGTCAAGGCCAGCGCAAACAGCACGCTCACCCTGAAGCCGTAGAGCAGCTGAGCCAGCATGTCTCGACCTTGGGAGTCCGTACCCAGCCAGTTATCCACGGTTGGACCCGCCGGGTTGGGTGACTTGGCGAAGTAATTGACCGTTTTAGCGCCGTAGGTATTGAGCGTGTAAAGCGCCCAGTTGCCGTCTTGTGACAAGCGCTTTTGAATGAACGGGTCCAGGTAGTCGGTCGCCGTGTCGAAGTCACCACCGAACACCGTCTCTGGATAATCGCGCACCATCGGCAGGTAGGTTTCCCCTTCGTAGCGCACGATCAAAGGCCGATCGTTGGAAATCAACTCGGCAAACAAGCTGATCACCACCAGTGAAACGAAGGCAATCAGGCTCCAGTAGCCCAGGCGATTGCGCTTGAAACGTTGCCAAGCCCGACCAGCGGGGCTGCGAGAAACTGCTGCGTCCGTCATGCCCGACCGCTCAATGAAAAACACCAACAGCAGCCCGGGGCATCGAAACCCAGCAGGCCGAGGATCTGACTCTGCCATTTCAACAGTATTGTCCCAAGGAACCGGTCGGGCCTGGGTTGTCGACGCGCAGTGCGCAAGCGATGGGGGTGGATCATATTCAGTCGAATTTCACGCGCGGATCAACCCACACATAACAAAGGTCGGAGATCAACTTGGTCATCAAACCGAGCAGCGTAAAGAGAAACAGCGTCCCCAAGACCACCGGGTAGTCCCGGCGGATCACGCTCTCAAAGCTCAGCAAACCCAGACCATCGAGGGAAAACAAGGTTTCGATCAGCAAGGACCCGGTAAAGAATGCGCCAATGAACGCTGCGGGGAAACCCGTCACGATGGGAATCAAAGCATTTCGAAAAACGTGTTTCCACAACACCTGCCGCTCTGACAAGCCCTTGGCCCGGGCGGTCATCACATACTGCTTGCGGATTTCCTCGAGAAAGGCGTTCTTGGTCAGCATGGCGGTGACGGCAAAACTGCCGAGCACCATGGCCGTAACGGGCAAGGTGATGTGCCACAAATAGTCCACGATGCGGGCGCCCCAGGAAAGCTCCTCCCAGTTCGACGAGGTCAGGCCGCGCAGCGGAAACCATTGCAACTGACCGCCAAAAATCACCAGCAACACCAAGCCCAGCACAAAGCCGGGAATGGCGTACCCCACCAAGACCACCAGGGTGGTCACCAGGTCAAACCGCGACCCCGCCCTCACCGCCTTGGCCACCCCCAGGGGCACAGCGACCAGGTAACTGATGAAAAACGTCCAGAGTCCCAAACTGATCGACACCGGCAGCTTTTCCCAGACCAGTGCGCTCACCGACTTGTTCTGGAAAAAACTTTCCCCCAGATCAAAGCGCGCAAACCGCCCCAGCATCTGCACAAAGCGCTCCGTTGGCGGCTTGTCAAAGCCGTACAAGGCCTTGATCTCTTCCAGCCGCTTGGGATCCACGCCCTGGGCCGCCCGGTACACCGAACCCCCTTCCGCGCTGGAGCCTGCAGCGGTGCGCGACTCGGCCAAATACTGCTCCACCGGCCCCCCGGGCACGAACTGGATCACGACAAACGTCAACAACAAGACGCCGAACAGCGTCGGAATCATGAGCAGCAAGCGCTTGAGGATGTAGGCAAACATAGGTGAGCTGTAGTGGAAACGGGAATACTCTACCGGCGCGAGCGAACACAAACCCAGGAGGCCGCGGAACTGGGTCCGCCATGCCACCAGCATCGCCCCCTCAAAATAGGCCTGCGAAGTGCGGCAAAGGTGGTCATTTTTTCCACCATGACGACAACACCCAATCTTCCCCTTCAGCAAACACAGGCATTGGCGCCTTGTAGGCCAACCGGCTTTGGTTGAACACGATGCGGTGGCTGTTGCCCGACCATTGGGGCACCATCAAATGGCTGTGCGCCACCACCCGCTCTAATGCACGGCAGGCCGACAGAAAGTCGGGCCGGCTATCGGCCTCCCCCAGCCTCTTCAGCACATCGTCCAAAGCCGGGCTGCTCACCCCAAAATAATTGCCCGAGTCGGGCGTCTTGGCCGCCTCGCTGCCAAACAGCTCAGCATATTCCGCGCCGGGCGTGTGCGTGCCGCCAAACGCCAGGGTCACCACGTCGAAATCAAAGGTGCGCAACTTCTCCTGGTACAAGGCAAAGTCGACCACGCGAACTCGCATCTTGACGCCCAGTTTTTCCAGATTCCGCACCCAGGGCATGGTGGATCGCACGCCACCTTCGTCGCTGGCAAGGTATTCCAGTTCAAACGGCGTTCCCTCAGCATTGGTAAGCACGCCGTCGCGCACCCGCCAACCCGCGTCCTTAAGCATGGCCTGCGCCTGCTTCAAATTGCCGCGCAGCGAATGTTCGCCGTCGGTGCGCGGCGCCACGGCCATTGGGCCAAAAACTGCGGCAGGCAGCTCTTTGGCCCAGGGCTTGAGCAACGCCAACTCGGCCTCGCTGGGCAGGCCGCTCGCCGCGCAATCCGTGCTGCCAAACAGCCCCTGCACCCGCTGGTACCCGCCATAGAACATCTGGCGGTTCATCCACTCGTAGTCCAGTGCGAGGCCAAGCGCCTGCCGAACACGCACATCGCTCAACAATGGCTTGCGAGTATTCAACACATAGCTTTGAAAGCCTGTCGGCAAGCGGTGCTGCAGGTTGACCTTCGCCAGCTCGCCCGAATCAAAACGTTTGCCATCGATGCGGCGCGCCCAGTCACCCGCAGAGAAGATGCGCATGAAATCAAACTCGCCTGCCTTCAAGGCTTCGAGTTTGGCCGTGTTGTCCTTGTAGATCTTGACGGTGATGCGGTCGAAATTGAACAACCCCTTGCGTGCCGGCAGATCCTTGGCCCAGTAGTTGGGATCGCGCACATAGGTGATGTCGCGACCAAACTTCACCGGCCCGATGGTGTAAGGGCCGCTGGCGATAGGCATGTCCACCACCACCTGGTCAAAGGACTTGCGTTGTCCTGTTTTGGGATCGACCTCGTTGCCCCAGGCCCGGCTGAATACCGGCAACCCACCCACCGTCAGTGGCAACTCACGGTTGGGTTTTTTGAACCGGTAACGCACGGTGCGCTCATCAACCACATCCAGCCCTGCCACATCCGTCAGAACAGTTTTGTAGCTCGGACTGACATGAGGACCCATCAAGGTTTCATAGCTGTGCTTGACATCGGCTGCGAGCACAGGGCTTCCGTCATTGAACCGTGCCTCCCTGCGTAACCGAAAAGTGGCGCTGAGGCGATCGGGCGCCACGCTCACATCTTCAGCCAACAAACCGTAGCCGGTGCCGTTCTCATCCAGTGAGCCAGTCAACAAGCCCTCGAACATCAAGGACGTCACAAAGGCTGGATAACTCCCGCGCAACGTGAAGGGGTTGTATTTGTCGAACGTGGAGAGGCGCAGGTTGCTCACCATGCGCAGCTCACCCCCCTTGGGCGCTGCCGGATCAACGTAGTCGAAATGCTGATAACCGACGGGGTATTTCAATTCCCCCCACAGTCCATAGCCATGCGCAGCCCAGGCGGCACTGACCGACAAGGCCATGGCCACCCCCATCAACGCGCGCTGCGCCCAAACGACGGAAAAAACAGAACATAAACCCATGCAGCAATTCTGCGGGATTTTTGGCGGAGTTTTGAGCAATGGGATTTTTGGCGGGCAAAAAACTGCTGCTCACGGGTATCTTGCCCCTTTGATCGATCGCCTAGGGCGTCGCCATGGCCTGCCACGCGCACAAGGCGGGCTCGCGTTCAGATACGTGGGGAACGTTTCCAGTGGCGCATCCCCGAATTCACCGCTGAATTTGATTCAGGCCAGGCAGCTGATTGTGATGTGGCTGACAGTGCGCAGATCGAACACCTGTTTGCCGACCCGTCCCGCTCAGGGCTCAGCCTTGACGGCTTTGTCCCCGCCATCGGCTTGCCCCATACAACGCCATGGGCTTGCACAACGTCAACCTGGAAACCTCTGTGCGCTACCTCACAGAGTCTCTGGACCGATAAGGCAAGCGCGTGAATGGCAACAGCGCAGGGCCCATCAAAACACTGGCCCCCAGCAGCATCAAAAACTTCAGCATGCTGCCCTCGGTGGTGGGCAAGGTTGCGGCGTTTTTGCTGATTGATGTTTGACTTTGCCTCTGGGAGCAACGCCAAAATGACCTAGGCCGATGGCCGTTTCAGCCAGGCTTGCGGCATCAGAAACACGGAGAAGCCGTGTCCTGACGCAGTACAGGCACGGCACAGCAGTGCCTGATACCTGTCTTACTGGCCTTGTTTGCTTCGCTCGCGCAAAACCCCAAAGATTTGGTCTTTGAGCAGCAGCTTTTCTTTTTTCAGCTGCTCAATCTCAATCTGGGTGCCGGGCTCGATGTGAGCCTCTTTGTTCAAGATGACTTGATCCAACGCGTTGTGCTTGTCAAACAGGCGCGTGAAGTGGGCGTCGTGCCCCTTGAGTTGGGTGATCAGATCGCGGAATTCAGGGAACATCGGCAAACCTCCAGGAAATCGGACAAAAGAAACAGGCAAAGCGAGCGGCGCCACCACATAAGCACCCCACCCACTGCATCATCTTAACGGCCTCTTTCCAGATCGTGCATTGATCCTCGTCAGATCATTTCGCAACGCAATCGGCGAAATGGCGCACCACACCATCGCTGCCGGTCACCTGCACCAGACCGTGGGTATCCGTCTCGAAACCCGGGCACTCGCGCGCAAACTCACGGTTGAAAATGAGGTAATCGACGATCTTCTTGTTGAAAACCTCGCCCGGGATTAAGAGCGGGATACCGGGGGGATAAGGTGTCACCAGGCTGGTCGTGATGCGGCCTTCCAGCTCATCGATTGGAACGCGCTGCGTTGTGCGGTGCGCAATGTGCGAGAACGCATCGCTGGGTTTCATGGCAGGCGTGTGATCGCTCAGGTACATGTCGGTTGACAGCCGGGCCACATCGTACTTGGCATACAACTGGTGCACATGCTGGCACAAATCGCGCAAACCCATCTGCTCGTAGCGGCTCTGTTTGGCGCAGAACTCGGGCATGGTCCGCCACATTGGCTGGTTCTTGGCGTAATCGTCCTTGAACTGTTGCAAAGCCGTTAGCAGCGTGTTCCAGCGGCCCTTGGTGATGCCGATGGTGAACAAGATGAAGAAACTGTACAAGCCCGTCTTTTCAACCACCACGCCATGCTCGGCGAGGTACTTGGTCACGATCGAGGCAGGGATGCCCGTCTCTTCAAAACGTCCATCGAGATTCAGACCCGGCGTGACAATGGTCGCCTTGATCGGGTCAAGCATGTTGAAGCCCGGCGCCATGTCGCCAAAACCGTGCCAGGAATCTTCGCCGTCCGAGGGTTGCACGCCATCGGCATCGGTTTTCTTCAGGACCCAGTCTTTGGCACGGCCAATGCCTTCGTCCACCAGATCTTCCGGCCCCCAGACCTGAAACCACCAGTCGTCGGCACCGAACTCGTCGTCCACCTTGCGCATCGCGCGGCGGAAATCCAGCGCCTCGGCGATGCTTTCCTCGACCAGCGCAGTGCCACTGGGCGGCTCCATCATGGCGGCCGCCACATCGCAGCTGGCAATGATGCTGTACTGCGGGCTGGTGCTGGTGTGCATCAGGTAGGCCTCGTTGAAGAGGTGGCGATCCAGCTTGGTGTCTTGTGAGTCCTGTACCAGCACATGACTGGCCTGGCTGATGCCAGCGAGCAGTTTGTGGATCGATTGGGTCGCATAGGTCACCGAATGCAAGGGGCGTGCGCGCTTGCGACCCATGGCGTGGAAGCTGCCATAAAACGGGTGAAAGGCCGCATGGGGCAACCAAGCCTCGTCAAAGTGCAGATTTTCGATGTATCCGTCGAGCAAACCCTTGATGGTCTCGGTGTTGTAGAGCACACCGTCGTAGGTCGACTGGGTCAGCGTCATGATACGGGGCTTGACCGTATCGGCATCGACACCTGCCAACAGCGGGTTGGCCCGGATCTTGGCCTTGATGGAATCGATCTCGAACTCACTTTGCGGGATCGGGCCAATGATGCCGTAGTGGTTGCGGGTGGGCTTCAGAAAGACAGGAATGGCGCCCGTCATGATGATGCTGTGCAGGATGGATTTGTGACAATTTCGATCCACCACGACCACGTCACCGGGTGCCACGGTGTGGTGCCAGACCATCTTGTTGCTGGTGCTGGTACCGTTGGTCACGAAGAAGCAGTGATCGGCGTTGAAAATGCGTGCGGCATTGCGCTCGGACGCGCCAATAGCGCCGTTGTGATCCAGCAGCTGGCCAAGCTCTTCCACCGCATTGCACACATCGGCACGGAGCATGTTCTCGCCGTAAAACTGGTGGTACATCTGCCCGATGGGGCTTTTCAGGAAGGCGACGCCGCCCGAATGCCCAGGGCAATGCCACGAATAGGAGCCATCTTCGGCGTAGTCCAGCAACGCTTTGAAGAACGGCGGCTGAATGCCTTCCAGGTAGCTCTTGGCTTCCCGGATGATGTGGCGCGCCACAAACTCTGGCGTGTCCTCAAACATATGGATGAAGCCGTGGAGCTCACGCAGGATGTCGTTGGGCAGGTGCCGGCTTGTTTTGGTCTCACCGTGTATGTAAATCGGCACATCGCTGTTCTTGCGGCGCACTTCCGCGATGAAATTGCGCAAATTGAGCACCACTGGATCGACGTCCGGTCCAGCACTGAACTCCTCGTCATCGATTGACAAGATGAATGCACTGGCGCGCGATTGCTGCTGTGCAAACAGCGAAAGGTCACCATAGCTGGTCACCCCCACAACTTCGAATCCTTCGGTCTCGATCGCTTGAGCCAGGGCACGAATGCCCAGGCCAGACGAGTTTTCGGAACGGAAGTCTTCATCGATGATGACAATGGGAAAGCGAAATTTCATGGAGTTCTCCAGCCGGAAAGCGGCTCTCGGGAATCAAAATTGTCAAAGCAACGCGGGAGTGTACGGAAATCTCACAACACATATTTTCAGTACACCCTGCGTATGCTTCAGAATGTGGCACGTTGCACGCAATTACAACATTCGCAAGGCCCCGGACGCGAGAAAAGGAACAAGTATGTCGGATTCAACCTGGTGGTGGCTGCTCACGGGCGCAATGGTCGCGCTTGAACTGTTCACCGGCACCTTCTATTTGCTCATGCTGGCCATTGGCATGGCTGCGGCAGCCTTGGCAGCGCACGCTGGCTTGAGCACCACGGGCCAACTGCTCGCTGCAGCGCTGGTCGGATCTGCGGCCGTGGTCTTGTGGTACCTCAAGAAAAAGCGCCACGATGGCGATCCCTCGGCACGCGCGATGCGCAGCGTCAACCTCGACGTCGGTGAAGTGGTTCAGGTCGACCACTGGCAACCCGATGGCACAGCCAGTGTCAAATACCGCGGTGCACAATGGTCGGTCATGGTCCGTGAAGGTGTACACCCCTCGCCAGGGCCACATCGCGTCGCGGAATTGATTGGGAATCGATTGCTGGTCGACAAAGCCTGACACACTCCCCCTAACTCAACCCTCAAGTCAAGGATCAAGCCCCCATGGAAGTCGCAGCACTCGTTTTCGTCATCGCCGCCATCTTCATCATTCGAGCCATCAAGGTTGTCCCTCAACAAAACGCCTGGGTGGTCGAACGCCTGGGCAAATACCACGGCACGCTCGCCCCAGGTCTCAATTTCCTGGTGCCCTTCATCGATAAGGTGGCCTACAAGCACAGCCTGAAAGAGATTCCTCTGGACGTACCCAGCCAAGTCTGCATCACCCGCGACAACACGCAGCTGCAGGTTGACGGCATCTTGTACTTCCAGGTGACCGACCCCATGCGGGCCAGCTACGGCTCGTCCAACTACATCATGGCAGTCACGCAACTGGCTCAGACCTCGTTGCGCTCGGTCATCGGCAAACTGGAGTTGGACAAGACCTTCGAAGAGCGCGACATCATCAATGCCCAGATTGTTCAGGCCATTGACGAAGCAGCCCTCAACTGGGGCGTCAAAGTCCTGCGTTACGAAATCAAGGACCTGACCCCGCCAAAAGAAATCCTTCATGCCATGCAAGCGCAGATCACGGCAGAGCGTGAAAAGCGGGCCCTGATCGCAGCCTCCGAAGGCCGCCGGCAAGAGCAAATCAACATCGCCACCGGCGAACGCGAAGCCTTCATCGCCCGTTCCGAGGGTGAGAAGCAAGCCGCCATCAACGAAGCGCAAGGCGAAGCAGCCGCGATCACCGCGGTGGCTGACGCCACAGCGCTGGCCATCGAGCGCATTGCCGCCGCCATCCGCCAGCCAGGTGGAGAGCAGGCTGTGCAGCTGAAAGTGGCTGAGCGTGCCGTGGATGCCTATGCACAGGTGGCTGACAAATCCACCACCACGCTGATCATCCCCGGCAACATGACCGAGGTGTCCGGACTGATTGCCTCAGCCATGAAAATGGTGGGGACGAGCAAGGCCAGCTGATGTTTTTGACATTCTGAGTGCTTCCCTAAAAAAGGGGGCTCTCAGACTGCTATAATGCAAGGCTTCGTGGAGCGGTGGATGAGTGGTTTAAGTCGCACGCCTGGAAAGCGTGTGTGGGTTTATCCCCACCGCGGGTTCGAATCCCGCCTGCTCCGCCAAAAATGAGTCTCAGGGCGTCGAAAGACGTCTCGCCAGACACCCTAAAAGCCCCGGTTCACCTCGTGTTCCGGGGCTTTTTTGTTTCCGGACGTCCCAAAACATCTCTTGTCATCCAAGGTGTCCTGTTGGTATTTCCTCTACCAACAGGGGTGAACATGGCCTTAACCGACATTGCCATCAAGTCCAGCAAGCCACGGGAGTCGACCTACAAGCTATCTGACGGGCGTGGCCTACAGCTGCATGTCACGCATTTGGGGTCGAAATTGTGGCGACTTGCCTACCGGTTCGACGGCAAACAGAAGCTCATGGCTTTGGGGTCCTACCCCGACGTTTCTCTTGCACAAGCCCGTGACAAGGTGGACGGCGTCCGAAAACTGCTGGCCGCAGGCGCCGACCCGATGGCCGCCCGAAAGACCGAGAACATCGCCCGACGCCTGGCCGTCGAAGACTCCTTTGCGGCGGTTGCAAAAAAATGGAGGGAAAGCTGGAAGGCCGCGCGCAGTGAAAGCCATACCGTTTATGTGTGGCGTCGCTTGGAAGCCGACGTTTTTCCGGCGATCGGAACACGCCCCATCGCAGAAATTGAGGCCCCCGAACTGGTCGCCCTGATGAAGGCCGTCGAAAAGCGCGATGCCCTCGACATCGCCAAACGCGCTCTTCAAACCTGCTCGCAGATCTACCGGTACGCGATCGCTCACGGCGTTGCAAAACGGAATCCGGCCGTGGACATTCGCCCGAGCGATGTGTTGGCCTCACGCAAGAAGGAGAACTATGCGCGACTGGCCGGCAAGGAACTGCCCGAGTTGTTGCGCAAGATCGAGGTCTACAACGGCAGCACCGTCACACGCGTGGCCATCAAACTCATGGCGATGACCTTCGTACGAACCGATGAACTCATCGGTGCGCGCTGGGAAGAGTTCGACATGGACGGCGCGCGGTGGGACATACCGGCTGAGCGCATGAAAATGACGACGCCCCACATCGTTCCACTCTCCACCCAGGCCGTCACGCTGCTGCGCAGCCTGCACACCCTGACCGGGCACAGCGCCCTGCTCTTCCCCGGAGAGCGCGACCATGAAAAGTCGATGAGCAACAACACGATCTTCGGCGCACTTGATCGCATGGGATACGCGGGCCGGATGACCGGCCATGGGTTCAGAGGCATCGCGTCCACGCTGTTGCACGAACGAGGCTGGCCACACGAACACATTGAGCTACAGCTGGCACACCAGCAGCGGAGTCAGGTCAGCGCGTCCTACAACCATGTCCTGTACCTGCAACCGCGCGCCAACATGATGCAGGCGTGGAGCGATTTCCTGGACGCCTGTGTGGTGGGGAAAGTCGTTGCCGTCAGCGGATGGTGTGTTGCCTCCGCCGATTTCTTGACACCGCCAGCCGGTACTGCCTTACCCAGGATGAAGAGGCTGAAATGGTTTCGCCGTGCGCGTATGGAGACCGATGAGGTAAGCCCGCGGAAATCGGCAGCCGAGGCATTTCGGTGCCGGGGGCCAACAGCCCCGGGTGGCGCGATACCGACTCACCAAAGTGCAGAGTCTTGCAAGTCCACGACAGCGCGCCGCAAGCGCCGGTTGTGGCGCCATCGCATGGCTCCAATCACCAGCAAGCCCAGTGGCAGCGCAACTCCGGTCATCTCCAAAAGTGAAGGCAGTCGGTCCAACACGACACTCATCGTCACACGCACCCCATACACAAAACCGATCAGCAGCGGCAAAGCCAGCAGTGCATATCGCAGTGCTCGGCTCAAACCCTTGGTGGCCTTCAAAAACAGGACTCGCATGACGGGTGTGTACTCGAACTCAGTTTAACTTGTGGGTATTTTGGTGCTGTGCGAATGCCGCTGGTGGTCACCAGTCGACAGTGACCCCAGCTTATCGACAAACACGCATAGGGCTGATCTTGCCGCAGGAACATTCCCAGCCTGAGCGACCATTTTTACCGCAAAGTCATCGACCGGACCCGGTCGACCACTGCCTGCATTGGGGAACTTCCATCATTTGGAGTATGCACCTGCGCACCAACCTACCGCCCACCATGGAGTCCAACCATACGGATGCTCTGACTTTTCTGCGGCTGGCGCGGTCACTCGGTTGACCGGCCTGGGCCGCTCGAGCATCTACCGCCTGGTCACAGAGGACAGATTCCCCTCCCCCGTCAAGTTGTCGAGCCGCGCCGTTGGCTGGCGCAGGGACGTCTCGCGGGGTGCCCGCTTCCGGGGACCAGCTAGCGCCGCCCTCCTCCCTGGTGCAATCGCCGCATGCCACCTTGCTGGACTCTGCATGGCCTCACACTGTCGGCCATGAGCGGTCGGTGTTCGAACGGGAGAGCAGCCGTTCAAGGATGGAGTTGAGCAGCGGCGCAGCAGTGCGCCTCGAACGTTTTTTTGGACCTAAGGCTTTCGCGTGAAGTCCATTGTCCAGTTGGTCTCCCAAATTACACCGTCGTCCGCTGAGAACGCTTGCTCCCAGCGCAAAGTGTTGAGGCCTGAACGGGACCAAAGGAAACGAACCTTGACCGCAGTTCCGTCTTGGATGTCATCCGCGTAGAAGCTGCCGACGCCATCTTTGAAGCGGCCCTTTACCGGCACATCTAATTGGCCAGGGAAGCGACCATCCAACCACCAAATGGCCCAAGTTCCTGACTCTTTGTCGAAAGCGCGTAAGGCAATGGCGCGAAATTCCCCGCCTGGGAATTTCAGCAGGTTGTCTTCAAGGTTGCCGAAGCCTCCAAGTACCTTGTGGGTTGACATTTCGCCATCGAACGCCGTCCAGTCGTGACAGTTTGCCAAGCGCTTATCGAGGCGACGATGTTTTACAAACCAGTCTCCGACAACAAAGTCGAAGTCATCTGGGGCTGAAGAAAGTGCTGAGAGCGGCAAGAGAGTTTGTCCTTAGGCTAAATGCTATGTCCAGAGCAAAACCGGCTCTATAAGTTGGGAATTGATTCCTCTTAAAAGGGACTTGCAGCTTGGCTGGCTCGCAAATATGCCGGATATACGTCCAGTTAGAAAAATTCCGTGAAATCCAGCAGCCTTCCGATGAAGTGCACCTGAATTTTGGTCAAGTTGATCTCGCGTATTCGGTAGATGCACTATAGCCTCAGCACCGTGCAGGTCTATGCGTGTTGGGTACGGTTTTTCATAGGCTGCAGGTTTGGTTGACCGCTTTGCAGAAAGTGCGGAATTGTCTGCTTGGGGTCGATTCCTGACTTAGAGATTGAGCGTCGGTATTAACACTGTGTTAAGAGCGATTCTTCCCAACTAAAACCAAAATCACGCATGCTGGGATGATGCTATACATAAAGCTAAGCGCCACATAAAACCCAGAAACAACCAAAACAGTTTTGACTGCGCCTTCAAGCCGATTCCCCTCCGTAGTTGAAACTTTTATCCAGTTAAGTCCATCGCCATACAACTCCGTCGGAACACCTCGAAACATGTTACCAAAGAGCGCGCTATCAATCATGCCACCCCAAACAACCAAAACGAAAGCAAGCAATGTCCGCAACATTACTGAGAGGTGTGTTTTATCACCAAGCGTCTTGTAAATTATCCATCCTGAGATCAAAAATCCCAACATGATATAAATTCCCATAAACATCACAATAAATCGATCAGAAATGTTGGAAGGTATGCTTGCTGGTACAAATTCTGCTAAAAACAAAAAGGTCAATACTAGGAGATAGAGTGGAAAAAAATACCAAAACGTCAGCCTGACGCGCGAAAACCTCCCGCCACCAAATAAAAAACCAAAGATTGTGCGCATTTGAATTTTATTCTTTACCCGCTTCAGATCTATTTTTCACATCACGAAATATCGTTCGTGCCCAACTGCCTCCACTCCGATCTCACTCATGACTCAAGCAGTTGCATCATAAAATATAGTCTTGACAGTCAACTCCGCTACCGAGTCAACGGCCTCGATAGCAAGGAGCTTTCAATCTTGGTGAGACCCAGCACAGAATCAATTCCTGACGCGGTCAGGTTCGCAAGGCGGCGTTTGTTGCGTATGAGCCCTTTGGACAACATAGACTTTGAGGGCTGACAGGCAGCTTTGCGTGCGACGCATGAAAGTCCATTCACTTTTAACGTCAGCTTTCTCGTACAGGCGAGAACTGGTGGTCTCGGCCATGAGCGGACCGTGGTCAAAAGGGAAAGCTGTCACTCAACGTTATAGGTAAGTGGCGCGGTGCTTTATCGCGTAATGTCCAGCGACCGAAGGGAGCGGCCTTGACCGAAGTGTTAGCCATTGAGAGCCTCAACGATACCGTTCCACCGTGCAGCGAAATACTGTGAAATGAAGATGGCAGGAATGAGGACAGCAAACGGCAGGAGTGCCCACCACCAAGCGAAGACAAAATCTGCAAGTGCCAAAAAGAGAGAGTTCTTGAGATACCCCTGCTCTTTGAGTGCCGGCACGATAAATATTAGAAATGCAGAAATGGGCAAAAAAATGGCCATGACTAGGACCACAAGGAAGCCATAGGTTGCGCCCATGACGGTGCCAACGAACAAGATGCGACGTCGCATTGTTTTTCGCTGACGCCACACCGTGAAGAGAGCAAGTAACACGGGGCTATGCACAGCAAAAAAGTAGGCAATTGCAAGCATGAGCATGGAAATTGCCATTGCGACTGGGAATCCAAACACCTCGGACATAGATGGCTAACGTTGGCGTTGTCCGGCGGGCAGCACGCGCCGGGAAGCGGCCTTCTGCTGCTGCGTGTCCGAGACGAACAACATGTTAAGCCGCATTCGTGCTACCAGTCTTGCGGATAGGGGTACGCATCGTGGACGAGGCAAACACCAAGCTGAGCGCATTGCGCAAGGAGTTCCGGTGCAAACACCAGAGCATAGTTTCTGTTGCTGTGGGTGCTGACCTGGAGATGCATTCTTGCCCCTTGTTCCCGGAGTGAAAGCAAGAACGCCTTATTGGGTGCGAGAAACTCAACAACATCCATGAATACATCTTCGACGCTGTTCTCGTGAGACAGGTACTCGCCGCGTGCAAAAGGGTCTGAGCTCCAGTGACTCTCCGCGTAGATTCCTCCGAGTGGTCTGCCCTTCAAAGTTACGCGTGGCTCGCCCGCTTTGGATTGATGCTGCGGCACGAGCCCAAGTGTTGTCGAAATGACTGCGGGATCAATGCTCGGATGCCAGATGCGGATGGCTACGACGAAGGAGAAATTTTGCATGTGTTTATGCGGGGCGGAGTCAAGTCCCAAGTGCAACACTGATTTATTGAATTGAGGAATTGGGTTGATTGAGCTTGTCCAACATGGCCTGGTAGACGCTGATCGGCGGGTAGAAACCGTGGACGGCGCGCGGGCGGTTGTTGAGAAGGTCGGCGATCGCATCGAGCTGCTCCTGACTGTGAGCAGACAAGTCCGTGCCCTTGGGCAAGTACTGGCGGATCAGCCCGTTGGTGTTCTCGCAGGAACCACGCTGCCAGGGGCTGTGTGGGTCACAGAAGTACACCATCACGCCCGTGTTGGCTGTCAGCTCGGCGTGGCGGGCCATCTCTTTTCCCTGGTCATAGGTCAGGGTCTGGCGCATCGGTTCTGCGACGCCGCGCAGCTTGGCCGTGAAACCTTCCAGGGCAGAGGCCGCTGTTGCATCGGCCAGCTTGATCAGCATGACCAGACGAGAGCTGCGCTCGACCAGCACACCCACGGCAGAGCGATTGGCGGCGCCTTTGATGAGGTCACCCTCCCAGTGGCCGGGGAAGGCGCGGTCGTTGGCCTGGGGCGGACGCACGTGAATGCTCAGCAGATCGGGCATCTGGCCTCTGCGGTCCTCGCCCCGGCTGCGCGGCATGCGCTTGGCTTTGGCCCGGCGAAGGCAGGCGATGAGGTCTTTGCGCAGCTCACCCTTGGGCATGGCGTAGATGCAGTTGTAGATGGTCTCGTGCGAGACGGTGCGTTGAGGTTCATCGGGCCACATGAGTTTGAGTGTGCCCGCGATCTGCGAGGGCGACCATCCCTGAGTCAGAAAGTGCTGGATCACGCCGAAGAGCACGGTATCGGTGGTCAGTTTGGAGCGTTTGCGGCATTTGAAACGCTCGCGTCGAGCGCGCAAACCGGCGAGGCGGGCGTCGTACACAGAAGGGGCGTTGGCAGTCTGTGCATGCCGATCCGGCCAGGCCGCAAAGCGTGCCAGCTCCCGGGTGATGGTCGAAGGCGCGCGGCGCAGCATCAAAGAGATCTGCCGCGCCGAGCAGTTGTTCAACTTCATCATCATGATCGCCGCTCGTTCTTCAGCGGTGAGTTGTTCGTAGTGCTTTCCCATGGCGGTACCTTACCGGTTGGGTGTTGCACTTGATTATTGATTCCGCCCGGCTTAACGTTTGAGATGAGAGGCGGCGACCGGCTTGCCGGGTGACGTCCTCTCGATTGATGGGATGGACTCCCCCGTTTGTTTGCGCGACATTCGCGCTCTGGTCTTCATGGGCGTGGGGATCATGTCTTCATCCAAACGAAAGGAGTCCGACATGAATGCTACTACTGTGGCCGTCGATCTGGCCAAATCCGTTTTCCAAATAGCTGTGGCCGATGAGCATTGGCGCATCGTTGAAACGCAGCGTCTCACGCGTTTGCAGTTCGAGCGCTGGTTCGCAAATCGGGCTGTATCTCTCGTTGTCATGGAAGCCTGCGGCTCGGCCCACCACTGGGCGCGCTGGCTCAATGGCCTGGGCATTGAGGTTCGCCTGCTGCCCGCGCAATACCTGCGCGCCTATGTGCGCCGCAACAAGACCGATGCCACCGATGCGGCGGCTTTGCTCGAAGCCGCCCGCGCTTCCGACATGCGCCCGGTGCGCGTGAAGTCGGTCGAGCAGCAAGCTTTGCAAGGCTTGCACCGAGTGCGCTCGCTGTGGATGGGCACGCGCACCTCGCGCATCAACGCCTTGCGCGGTTTCCTGCGTGAGTTCGGCATAGCGGTTCCCGTGGGTGCGCGCACCGGGCTGGAGGCGATCAGCCGGGTACTGGCCGATCCGAGTTCTGCTGTGCCTGAGCTGATCCGGGGAACGGCTCGGTTGTTGGTAGAAGAAGTGCGTTTGCTGGAGGCTCGCATTGCGCAGCTGGAGCGAGAGTTGGCTGCCTTGGCACGATTGAGCCCAGCCTGCACCACGCTGCTGTCCATTCCTGGCATCGGCTTGCTCACGGCCACCGCGCTGGTGGCGGCCACTTCGGGCGATGTGACGCACTTCAAGGATGCGCGCCACTTTGCCAGCTGGTTCGGGCTCACGCCGCGTGAGCACTCCTCGGGAGGCACTCGCTTCCTGGGTTCGATTTCCAAGCGCGGGGACCGCTATTTGCGCATGTTGCTCACGCATGGCGCCAGGAGCGTGTTGCGAGCGGCCAAGGTGGCTGAGGCGGCCGAGCGTGAGGTGTGCGGTGTGCGCCGCTGGGCACTGGATGTGCAGCGCCGATCGAACCACAACAAGGCGGCCTGTGCGCTGGCCAACAAGCTGGCGCGCATTTGCTACGCCACGCTCAGGGACAAAACGCCGTTCGGTGAAGCCGAACGGCTGAACAGAAAGATCCACCGAGAGAGTTTTGTGATGCCTGCCTGAAGGGCAAACCCAAACGAACAGCCGTCACCCAAAACGAGTTTTATTTCCACCCACGCCGCTTGCGACGAGATTGATTGACCCACATGGCCAACCGGGCACACCCCAGACCGGCTGACGCCGATAACTCTTCCGGCAGCTTGCCTGCCGCTTGTAACGATTGGCGCGCCGGTCCCGCAGATTCCATGCTGGCACGGACCACAACAGAGTCCACCTCAGATGCCGGATATACGACTGCAGGCGATTCCCCAACAGCCAAAACATCAATCAGTTTCTTGCACTTGTGGGGGAGTCCATATATGAAGGGTTAGGCGCCGCTTTTGCCACGCTCGGCCACTTTTGCTTTGAATCCCATGAATTTGCTTTTGATGTCAGGCACGTAGCGAAGCGTTCAGCTCGCTGATTCAACTTCCTGCTGCCGATCCAAGTGCTCCACTACGCCCTCAATCAGATACTCCCATATCGTTCCTGATTCATATGTCTTGCGACTGAACCCTGCGGCTGGGAGAGTGAAGACGCAGTTTGCTTCGCCGCTCCAGTAGCTCTGCCACAACGCATCAACGTCTTGAAGCGAGGCGACCCTGTAGGCATGGCGAGCCAACGAGATGTGTTCCATATTGACTTTGGCGACCCTGTTGAGTGGATGTGGTTTGAGCCTGAAACGTTGAACCGAATTCAATGGCCAGTTGTACGTTGAACTCACTAACTTGCAGGTTTTGTAGTCACCAAATGCATATAGAGCTGACAGCCGAGATGGTAGAAGTCTGGCGTGCTTCTCTCGAAAGGACTCCACGTCGTATTCAACTCTGTACTCATTGATTGCAGTCAGAAAGAAAGGTGAGATCGCCAACTGATCCATTTGGC
Organism: Hydrogenophaga sp. PAMC20947; assembly: GCF_004795855.1. Lineage (NCBI taxonomy): Bacteria > Pseudomonadati > Pseudomonadota > Betaproteobacteria > Burkholderiales > Comamonadaceae > Hydrogenophaga > Hydrogenophaga sp. PAMC20947. The sequence continues at coordinate 1,165,065 of NZ_CP039252.1, read as the reverse complement.
AAGGCTCATACGGCAGATACCTTGCGGAGCCCTCGATGTACTTCTTTAGGAAGCCCGGATCACTGAGACTTCCAAAGGCCGCCGACGAGAAATGACCAATCAACTTGAAGTTGTGCTCAGTCATCGGGTTGAGCTGGTTAACGAAGATGTAGAACACCTCCGGGATAGTCTCGTCTTTGTTGAGTAGTTTGTTGCTCATGATGTGTCGGTTAAGGCTCGCGGCGCCTGCCGTAGCGGGTCAGGTTGACCAAGGGGTTAGGCTCCGCCGCCTGGAAGACCAAGGGTTTGCTTAGCTTCGGCGAGCACGTTCTCGTATGCCTCAGATGCAAGTTTGAAGGCCTCGTGTACATAGTCTGCGGTGGATACCGCACCAAAACTCTCAAGCAACCAGTGCTCAGAGCGCAGTTTGTCGAGAGAGGCGAGAGCCTCAGGCGACAAATACATTGCAGCAGTACCTGATGATCGAAATATTTCTGTGCTGGCGGTCTTTGCTTTGCCACGGACGTTCTCGAAGTTTGGCCCCATCTGGTTGTCGGGAGTGTGTTCCGAACCTGGGGTCAGGTAAAACTCGCTCAGTTCCAAGAGGAAGGTTTTGAACGTGTAGAGCTGACCCAAGAGATCACGATACTGTGCTTCTCTGGCCGACCACTGCTGTTGGCTTCGCCATGACTTCCCAAACAAGGCCTGCTTGATCTCTTCAGCGTCTGCCGTCGTTGCTTTGAGTTGGCTGCGAATTGACTCGAAATCCTCTCTAAGTGCCCGGGCTTCCCCCTTTTTTGCCAGGTACGTGGCTAGGTAGGCGCCAACTCCAGATGCGCTGACGATAGCGAACAATGCCCACCATGGAAAGTCAGCACCTTGACTGACGGCGACCTGTAAATCCGAAGGTTGCATCTGCGGAACCTAACGTAATGTAGACGGCAAAGACCGGTTGATACATCCGGCGCTTGACGATACATCTTTTCGAGAAAAATGCTGCGCCCCGCTTGCCTGCTGGGTTGCAGGGCTATACACTGGATATAAAAACAGGTATAAATTTTCCATGAAACCCGGCACTCCTTTGTTGCGGTCAACCCGCTTGCTCGATCAGGTGAGCGAACGAATTCGGTACATGCACTATAGCCTCAAGACCGAAAAGGCCTACCTGTATTGGGTGCGATTTTTCATCCGTTGGAGCGCCACGCAGGCAGGTGGCATGCGCCATCCACGTGACATGGGTGTGGCGGATGTGGAGGCTTTTTTGTCCATGATGGCCAATGAGCGCAAGGTGTCTGCCTCTACCCACAATCAAGCGCTCAGTGCTTTGCTGTTTCTCTACCGGGAAGTATTGAATATTGATTTGCCGTGGCTGAACAACATTGGGCGCCCACAGCAGGCCAAGCGCATTCCTTCGGTGCTCACCAAAGACGAAGTAGCAGGCCTATTGGCGCAGATGGATGGGATTACGGCCCTTTTGGCGCGTCTGCTGTATGGCACTGGCATGCGCTTGATGGAGGGTATGCGCCTGCGGGTGAAAGATGTGGAGTTTGACCGGCATGTGGTCATCGTGCGAGAGGCCAAAGGCGGCAAAGACCGGGTGGTGATGTTGCCCCGATCATTGGCGCCTGCGCTGCGTCTGCAAATGTTGGCAGCCCGTGCCCTATGGGAGGCCGACCGGCAGGCGCAACGCGGGGGCGTCGAGGTGCCGCATGCTTTGGACGTTAAATATCCCAAGGTGGGCTACTCGTGGGGATGGTTTTGGCTGTTTCCTTCCCCCACGTTTTCCATTGACCCGCGGAGCGGCGTGGAGCGCAGGCACCATCTGTTCGAAGAACGTTTGCAGCGTGCCTTGAAGGTGGCTGTGCCCAAGGCGGGCATTCACAAACCTGTATCGGTGCACACCTTGCGCCACTCTTTCGCCACCCACTTGCTGCAAGGGGGCACCGATATTCGAACTGTTCAGGAATTGCTGGGCCATTCCGACGTTTCAACGACGATGATCTACACCCACGTGCTCAAGGTGGCTGCTGGCGGTACGGCCAGTCCGCTGGATGCCCTTGCCCTCGGGTCCTGAGGGACTGCTTTGTGGATCGAGGGCGAAGGACTGCAGTGGGTCGACAGTGTGAGTTCAGCCCTTCGAGCAGTTGACATTTGACCGCGAGTTGGCGGGGCAACCTGCGGCCTGCCTCGCTGGATGAATGCAGCCCCCTTGATACCCAGTCATTGATGCCGCTGCGCTGCCGGGCAAGCCGATGACGGCTTCGTGTCAGGCACCGTGAACTCAGTTCCCGACCGCGACCGGCGGCAATCGCTGCAAAACCGAAATTTGAAAAACGCTTCAAGGCTGGCCTCAGACATTCAACCTTGAGGCCTGAGCGTTCGCGAATACCTTCACCCGTCGTTCACGTCATCTTGGCGGAAACTCGTTTGTGTCCGGTACCGTGATTTCGCAGGTGCGCCCGTGACTTTCCCTTGGCGTCGCCGGCCAACGTGCCACGGGCCCCGATCGAATGGGCGCCAGACTTCAAGCCCAAGCGCCCAGGACAATTGCATTACAGCGCGGCGTCCTTGATCTTCTTCAATGAGCGGACTTTCACTCGCACCGTGGCCGGCTTGGCAGCGAACTCTCGCTCGACCTTGGTGAACGGGTCGATACCGCGACGCTTCTTCTTCGCTGGCACGGCCTGTGCGGTGATTTTGAGCAGCCCAGGCAGAGTGAACTCGCCCAGGCCTTTCTTGCTCAGGGAGGCAACCATCGTGGCTTCCAGCGCCGACATCACGGCTTTGACGGCCTTGAGCTCGACGCCGGCCACGTCTGCGAGGTGAGTTTGCAACGTGGTCTTGTTGAAGGCCGTTTTGATCGGCTTGAGTGGTGCGAGAGCTGTGGCCGTTTTTTTCGCAGGAGCGGCCTTTTGGGGGGCTGCTACGGGCTTCTTCGGAGCGGTTGTTGCCTTTTTCGCGGCAGTGGGTTTCTTTGCAGTCGCCATGGCTAGAGATTCTTTCAAGTGATGTAAAGCGCAAACCGCGCTGCTCGATTGTAGAAACTCTGACCAGTGGACTTCACCCGCATCTCTAAACAGTTTTCAACTTCCGGTTCGAAGTTGCTCGAAGTCCACACGACCGCCGACAGGGCAGGCAAGGTCCAGGAATTGAACCTCCAAAAAACTGTCGCTGGTGGAGGGCTGGATATGTATTCCAGTCACTCAGTTCTCGGCTCCGCCGCTTCTCAACGCATCGGTAGCTCCAGCCCTGCAAGAACCTGTGTCGATCCGCAGACGGTGAACCTGCCGCTGCGCAACGCTCAAAGCCAATATTCCCAGACGCGTGCGAACAACTCCTTCACGCGCACGCCGAGACCACGGCGGCGCCATTGCTCGAGCGCGATGTCGTCCGAAGCCGCCAGATCCTTGTCGAACAACGCCTGCACCTGGTGACCGAAGTCGGCCCCGAGCACCACGGCATTCAACTCGTGGTTGTGCAGGAAGCTGCGCCAGTCGAGGTTGGTCGATCCGACGGTGGCCCAAACGCCATCAATCAACGCTACCTTGGAATGCAGGATGACCCCGCGGCGCTCGTAGATTCTCACCCCCGCAAGCAACAGCCGATCGTAGTGGCGACGCCCGGCGTGGAAGACCAGCCACGAATCGGTCTGACTGGGCAGAATCAAGGTCACGTCGACGCCGCGCTGCGCTGCCGCCTCGAGCGTATCCAGCAACTGAGGGTCGGGCACGAAGTAGGCGTTGGTGATGCGCACACTGGTCTCGGCGCTGCCAATCGCAGACAACAACGTGGCGTAAATCTGGCTGAAGGGCTCCTCGGGTGAGCTGCCGATCGCGCGCACGACCAGTTTGCCTGCGGTTTGCGCTGGCGGAAAGTAGTTCCTCGGCGCCAGCGGGGGCCCCTTCTGCTTGGCCCAGTCATCGAGGAAAATCTTCTGGAAATCGGCCACCACCGGACCCTGCAACTTCAGGTCGGTGTCGCGCCACGCCGTGCCGTCGTCGCCTGCGTTCTTGGGTGCGCCGCGCGAACCGCTCCGGAAAGAGCCGCCCGAGTAGACGCTGCTGATGTTGATACCGCCCATGAACGCGGTGTGCCCGTCAACGATCAAAAGTTTGCGGTGGTTGCGTTGATTCAGCTGCCAGGCATCGCGTGCTGCGAGCGGGTTGACCGGGTTGAACTCGTGAACTTGAATACCGCTTGCGACCAGTTGCTCGAAGAAGGCCGCCGGTGTGCCAAACGTGCCGATGCTGTCTCGCAGCAGGTTGACCTGCACGCCCTGGGCCTGCTTGGCCATCAGGGCCTGGGCGAAGCGCTGACCGACCTCGTCGTCGTCGAGGATGTAGACCTCCATGTTGATGTGATCCTCGGCAGCCACGATAGCCGCGAGCATGGCCTGGTAGGTCGCCGGGCCGTCTTGCAGCAGCAAAACCTGGTTGCCGGTGGTCAGCGGGCTGTCGGCGATGCCTTCCTCGAGGGCGAGATGGCGATCGAAGATGTCGGTGTTTGGGCTGCGGATGGCCAGTCCGTCGAGGATGGCCTTGCTCTGTGCCATCGACAGGGGACCGCGGGCGCCTTCGAGTAACACCGCCGGGCCATTGCTTCGCGCCAGGTCAGGAACGATGGTCGGAAGGCTGCTGCAGCCCGCCACCACGCCGAGCAACAAGGCCGCCCATCTGCTGCGCATCACCAAGCAGTCGGGCTTGCTGGAGAGTTCAGCCAGTTCACAGACGCCCCTTCAGCAGCACGATCACGATGACAACCAGCAACCCAATCGCGCCACTGGGCGCATAACCCCTGCTCCGGCTGTGGCCCCAGGTCGGGATGCCGCCGACCAGCAACAGGATCAAAACCGACCAAAACAAGTGTGCCCAAACTCATGGTGTTCTCCAGAAAGAAAAAGCGCCGCTCAGCCGGAGCATTGACTCTATCAGTGACTTGGCAACCGGGACGATTGTTCGCCCCAGAAAGGAGGAACGTGGACGACGCGGAAACTCAACTCAACGGTGAAGCCCTCAGCGTACGAGCTTGCGCGCCGGTGTTCTGTTCGCTGCCGAACACAATTCGGACCATTCGGCTCCAGACTCAGATATGCGGGGCTGCTTTGACCTGCGCTCAGGAATTTGACGTTGATTGCCTGCCTATGAGGTCCGTGGCTAGGCTCACAGCCTGTTCACGGCGATCGCCTGCGTGGATCGACTGGGAGCGGCCCTGTGCCGCCTGCCCCGGCGCGACATGCCCTTACCCCTCCGATTCGACCCTCACGGTCGGCTGCGGCTGGTGGCGCCGGGATCTTCGTTTGCGGGGATCCTGAACTTGGCCTTCAACCAAATCCGGCAAAGACTCGTTCGAACCCAGCCGTGGCGATCCACATGCTCGATGCCATCACCCAGATCGCTGGCCATGTGCAATCTGCGCAGGATGCGGCCCACCTCCAGCGCCACGCGGGCATGATCGTCAGAGGGGCGCGAGACGGTGTGCCGGAAGCTGACGATCTGGCCGCCGTCGAGGCTGGCTTCACGGCGGCGATAGAAGCGCTTTGCGAGCGGTTCGGTTGACGCGACTACGGGCATTGCCACCGCAGGGCACCCCGGCCATTGCTCTGGTGCCCGAGCAGCGGACCAGAATTTGGTCATGCCCCGCCGCCAGTGACCGCAACGTGAGCGTCGGAGATCGACCACAACCAGTCAGCGGACCATGGGAAAAGCGGCCGATCAACGCTAGGCTTTATTGAGCAGATCACATGCCGTCTGACGCCGACAACTCTTTCGACAGCTTGCCTGCCGCTCGTATCGATTGGTGCGCCGGTCCCGTAGATTCCATGCTGTCACAGACCACAACAGAGTCCACTTCTTCAAAACCCGGGCAGTTCAGGGAGCAGAAGGGCACAAACCTTCGTGCTCCGCTACCTCGAACTTACCGGCTTGCGGACGGGTTGCGCGCAAGTTGCAACGCCTGAAAAAAAGCCTGTGCCGCTGTATTGGCACTTGCTTTCGTGTGCTCGTCAACTGCGAGTAGCAGCACACCATCTTCGCCGTCTGCAAACATCGGTCCGCCAACGTCGTCGTCATAGTCGCTGCCATCCTCGTGAATAGCCTGATAGTTGTCCCGGGTCAGGTCTGTCCCAAGGAGCTTCGCAAGGCTGAACCAGGTCCACGCCTTCAGGGGATCATTCCGATGTTCGCTTTGCAAGAGGTGCTTCATGGCAGGGATACTTCCTTGCTCTGCAGCCAATACCGTCCATGCGAGAGTCCATTCGTAGCGCCCGACGCGGTCTGCCAGATCGGCTATCCACAGTGGATCAGCGTGCACATTGGGCTCCTTCAGATCAAAAAACCGATCATCTCCATATCGGTCTGCCAGGAGAAGGAGTGCATCGTGTTGCCCCAGTTCCGCACCTCTTTGCAAGAGCGACTTGACGGTGTTCGCACGCGAGCCTCGCCCTGCTTTCGACTTGCTCCCAATCTGCAAACGAGCGGCAAACCCGTCCGCCCACTCCTTTTCTACGCCGGTCAGTACTTCTCCTTGTTGCTGACGCTTGGGCTTCCCCCAGTTTCCCGGACACATCCAATGACATGATGTGTTCAGGAGATAGGTATGACAAGAACCCGAAGGAGCTTCACGGACGAGTTCAAACGTGAGGCAGTGAAGCTGTGCAAGCAGCCAGGAGCCACGGTCACGAACATTGCGCGGGACTTGGGTATCCAGACCAGCGTGCTCAGGCGGTGGGTCACCCAGGAACGTGGCGGAGTGTTGGACCTTAGGCCGAACCGGCCGCTTCGCAGTGAGGCCGCCACTGAGGTGGAGCGGCTGCAACGCGAACTACGCCGCGTGACCACGGAGCGCGACATCCTAAAAAAAGCGCTCGGCTACTTTGCAAAGGACCCGCAGTGAAGTACGGCTTCATCGCGCGGCATCGTAGTGTCTGGCCCACCCGCACCATGTGTCGGGTTCTGGCGGTCTCCCACAGCGGCTTCTACGAATGGATGGACAGAGCGCCGAGCCAGCGCAGCCAAGACGACGCCAGGCTCACCCGCCTCATCCGAGAGAGCTTCGAACTCAGCGACCGAACCTACGGCAGTCCACGCGTCTGGCACGACCTTCGAGCGCTGGGGGAGACCTGTGGGATGAATCGGGTCATCCGGCTGATGCACCTGGCCAAGCTGCAAGCCCGCCACAAGCGACGCAGGCTACCTGGTGATACGGGCAGCAGGCTTGAGAACCATATCGCGCCCAACCATCTGCAGCGCGACTTCGAGGCCAGTGGTCCGAACCAAAAGTGGGTGGCTGACTTCACCTACATCTGGACGGCTGAGGGCTGGCTGTATGCGGCAGCGGTGATGGACCTGTACTCACGCCGCATCGTGGGGTGGTCGATGAGCGACACCATGCAGGCCAAGATGGTGAGCGACGCTTTGTTGATGGCCCTTTGGCGGCGCGGCAAACCCAGCTCGCTGATGCATCACTCGGACCAGGGCAGCCAGGGCGGATTCAACTGGTCGTCGCAACACCTTCAACCAGGAGGTGTTTATGGGGCGACCCGCAGGATGGATGAAGCAATTGACAGGGAGAGACGCGATGCGCTCTCCGGGGGCTCCTTCGCTTCGGCGAGAAGTCGAGCGCCAGTTCTGGGTACAGATTGCAACCGGGATCACCAGTGAGCGGGCAGCCGAGGCGGTAGGCGTATCGCAGGCGGTGGGCTCGCGCTGGTTCCGGCATCGTGGAGGCATGCCATTGTTCATGTCGAAACCTGTATCTGGAAGGTATCTGTCGTTCGCGGAGCGAGAGGAGATTGGACTTCTGCGAGCTCAAGATGTCAGTGTGCGGGAGATAGCTCGTCGTATTGGTCGAAGCCCTTCAACTGTTTCGCGGGAGTTGACGCGCAACGCTGCGACCCGCAGTGGCAAGGTCGAGTACCGGGCGTCAGTCGCGCAGTGGAAGTCCGATCTGGTCGCCAGAAGGCCCAAGCCTGCCAAGCTTGTGACGAACCAGCGTTTGCGCGACTATGTCCAAGACCGCCTGGAGGGCAAGATCCTCGATGCCCAAGGGCGGGAGGTGGCTGGACCTCGACAAGCTCCTTTCATCGGCCGCAACAAGCCTCATCGTGGTGACCGAAAATGGGTCAATGGCTGGTCGCCAGAGCAGATTACTAACCGCCTGCAGGTCGACTTCCCTGATGATCCGTCCATGCGCATCTCTCACGAAGCCATCTATCAGGCGCTCTATATCCAAGGCAGAGGTGCCCTCAAGCGTGAGCTTGTGAGCTACCTGCGTACGGGGCGTGCATTGCGCACCCCACGGGCCAGGTCCCAAGCCAAGGCATGGGCACATGTGAGTGAAGAGGTGATGATCTCCAGTCGCCCTGCTGAGATAGAAGATCGCGCTGTCCCCGGTCACTGGGAGGGGGACCTGATCATCGGCCTGGACAGGTCGGCCATTGGCACACTGGTGGAACGGTCAAGCCGTTTCACCATGCTCGTGCACTTGCCGCGCGAGGAAGGCTATGGACTAACGCCTCGAACAAAGAATGGTCCTGCGCTGGCGGGCTACGGAGCCATAACCATGGCCAACGCCCTCAAGAGAACAGTGACGAAGCTGCCTACCCAGCTATGCCAGTCATTGACTTGGGATCGTGGCAAGGAGCTGTCCGACCATGCACGGTTCACTATCGAGTCCGGGGTGAAAGTCTTCTTCGCCGATCCTCGCAGTCCATGGCAGCGCGGCACGAACGAGAACACAAACGGGCTGCTGCGCCAATACTTCCCAAAAGGCACCGACCTGTCTCGTTGGAGCGAGCACGAGATTCAAGCCGTGGCACTGACCTTGAACAACAGGCCACGCAAGACGTTGGGTTGGAAGACTCCGGCAGAGGCGCTGAATGACTACCTAAAATCGGCTGACCAACCCGGTGTTGCGACGACCGGTTGAATCCGCCCAGTACACCAGCGACGACTTCCAGCGGTTGCTCAAGGCACAAGGCATCACCTGCAGCATGAGTCGTCGAGGTGAATGCTGGGACAACGCTGCGATGGAGAGCTTCTTCTCGTCGATGAAGACCGAACGGCTCAGCCGCAAGGTCTACCGGACAAGGGAAGAAGCCAGGTCCGACGTGTTCGACTACATCGAGCGCTTCTACAACCCGGTGCGTAAACACTCAAAGCTAGACTTCCTCAGCCCAGTCAACTTTGAGCAAGGCTTAATGGGCTAAGCAAACCGTCCGGGAAACTGGGGGAAGCCCAGCTCGTACCAGTAGAGGCCTGATTGGTTGTCCGACTCGTGCTCCCAGTCATCCTCATCATCTTCTTCGTCAGACTCGGAGTCGAGTAGGAGAGCTAGGGCCACATGGGCTCGACCGTCATTGCCGTTGGCTGCTGCCTGCAGCCCCTCCACGATCCATTGACTGTGGAGGTTCAGCCCTAGGGGGTAATCGTAATTACTGTCTTCATGCCGGGCTTCTTCATCCCACTCCCATGAGTCGGTGTCGGTTGGCGTTGATTTCGCCTCGATTTCCAATTGCCCGAACAAGAGATGATGGAGCACGTCATCGATGGGGACTACTCCAAGCTTTTCCGACTGCAGTTCCGCGCAAATCAGTGCAGCTACAGGTGACGCCTCGTCGGGGGAATAACCCAGCATTTGGGCACGCTGCTCAGCAGCTGACGGATCGAGCTGAGCGTAGCGGACTTTCAATGCATCTGAAGGCATGGGGCACAGCAGCCCTCGCGCCTTCAGTGCAGCGTAGGACTTGTCTCCATAGGCCGCGGCGGTGAGTTCGTAGATGTGGGTACGCTTTAGAGTCAGCCCAGAGGCTGCTGCTATCCGGGCGTGAGTCTGGTGGGCAAACGCTTTGACATTCATGATTAAACCTTTCTTCAGCGAGTACGTGAAGTCGAGCATGCGCACACGTTTAAATCTCGACGACGCACTCTGAAAAGAGGTCGAACCAAGAAGAAAATATAAGTCAAGAGGGGTGAGCCTGTTTTTGCTCGTGTGCAAGCACGGTGGGCACCGATGTTTGATTATATCGATGTGTGTTGGACACGCAATACACCGCCTAGTGCAGCCGGCCAATGGCTGGCACGCGAGGCTCCCAAGGTTGCGACCTCGGACGTTCTCAAGCCGCGCGCTACGCTTCAATCACCCGGTGTACCGCCTACTTGTGTGTGACCACTGCAGCGGGGACACATTCGAGGGCCATGTCGGGTACGCGACCGGCCGCTTCGGGGCGTCGAATTCACGGCAGCGTATGTCGCTGATGGGTCGGGCACCGACACTCCCCGATCTGATCTGCTTTCCATCAAGCCACCGCCCGCTGAACGAGTGCCAGTTTCATCAACCAGCGCATTTCATGCAGATCGATGTCGCGCATCGCAATGGCTTTGGCGCCGTTCGACAGTCAGCCACTCACCTCGAATCGGGTGCTTTCGCCGCCTTCGACGTCAGAAGAATGGCAATGCCAACCGCTGCGGCGATCAACGAACCGATCAGTATGGCCAGTTGGGCTTCGCGCTCGAAGTGCGTGCCGGCAAACGCCAGGCCGCTGATGAACAGCGCCATGGTGAAGCCGATGCCAGCCAGGAAGGCGGTGCCAATCAGTTGCGGCCAGGTTGCGCCTTCAGGCAGTTCGGCCTGCCCCGTCTTCACGGCCAACCAGCTGGCCAGGCCGATGCCGACCGATTTACCGAACACCAGCCCAACCATGATGCCCAGCGGCACGGCCGTTGGCAGCGTGCGCAACACCGTGGCATCGATAGCGACGCCTGCGTTGAACAAACCAAACACCGGCAAGATGCCGTAGGCGACCCACGGCTGCACCATACGCTCGAGACGCTGCAGTGGTGTCGTGCCGGCATCTAGGCTGCCCTCGATCGCACCAATGATAGCGACACGATCGGGGTCCATCGCGTCGGGCTTGTTGTCAAGAGCCTGAGCCTGGATGTCGTCGGCGCCGCGGCGGATGACCTGCGGCAGAGCGCCCGGTGCGATCTTCACGCGCGCAGGCACGAACAGCGCCGTTAGCACACCGGCCAGCGTCGCGTGCAGGCCTGACATGTAAAAGCCGGCCCACAAGCCCAGCCCAAGCAGCAGGTAGATCCATGCTCGACGCGCTCCAATGCGGTTGGCTTCCCACAGCGCCAGCAGCATCATGGCGATCACGGCGACGCCCTGCCACTCGATCGACGGCGTATAGAAAATCGCAATGACCAGCAGCGCACCGATGTCGTCGACGATGGCCAGGGCCACCAGGAAAACCTTCAGCGCTTCGGGGATGCGCGAGCCAAGGACGGCCAGCGCGCCGAGCGCAAAGGCGATGTCGGTCGCCATCGGAATGCCCCAGCCATGGGCGCCGGCGCCGTTGAAGTTGAAGCCAGCGTAGATCAACGCCGGAAACACCATGCCGCCCACGGCGGCCACGATCGGCAGCATCGCCTTGCGCCTTTGTGCCAGCTCACCCACCAGAAACTCGCGCTTGATCTCAAGCCCGACGCTGAAGAAGAAGATTGCCATCAGACCGTCGTTGATCCAATGGCGAAGGTCCAGCCGCAGCGTCTGTTCGCCGAGTGAAATGGCGAGTGGAATGCCCTGCAGCTGCTCGTAAGCCCATGCCCACGGCGAGTTGGCCCAGGCGAGCGCCAAAATGGCGCAGCCCAGCAGCACCGTGGCTCCAGATGCTTGCCGTTGTGCGAACCGCTGGAACGGCCTTGCCACGTTGTCCGCGGTGCGCTCGGCCTTCGTTCGGTCCAGCAACTCTTCATCACGCGCCAGATCACCCGTGCTCATGGTGGGGGGGCCACACCGCGCACCGGGTGGTTGCACCCGCTTCTCGGGGTGCGTATTGGAAGGCTCTTGGGCGTGGGACTCATCCTTGAACATTGTCGCGATCCCTGTGTGCAGCACCGTTCGCTACCGCACAGACGGTGTGCACACGAGCGGACCAGACTGCAGTGGTGCTGAACGCCAAGCTGTTCGACAGCCGTGCCACTGGACCGCATGACCGCCGTCCGGCAGGCCGTGCAGGATGCTGCCAACGCGCTGCCTGACGACCTGGGCAAGCGACTGGGCGAGGCCGTTCAGTTGACCGGCGCCGATCGCGAACAGGTCACTGCGGCCGACCACCAGGCCATCGCACAGCACCGCTCCTGGCGCCGGTTGATTCGACCCCGGCCCCACCCGCCACCGAATCTGAGTCGAACCGGCACCACAGAAGGAAGCAGCATGAAGAGCACGCACACACCCGACACACTCACCCTCGCCAACCTGGCCGAACTCGCGTCGTTCCAAGGACGACCTTGCCTGTCGCTCTACCAGCCTACCCACCGCCGCCACCCGGACAACCAGCAAGACCCGTTGCTGTTTCGGCGCCTGGTGAAAGCGCTGGAGACATCGCTGCAAGGCCAGCACACGGCCGACACCGTCCAGACCCTGATCCAGCCGTTCGAGGCCCTCGCACAGGACCACGGCTTCTGGAACCACACCCTTGATGGCCTGGCGGTGCTGGGCGCGCCCGCGCTGTTCCGTGTGTTCCTGCTTCAGAAGCCTGTGGCCGAGCTGGCTGTGGCGGCCGACAGCTTTCACACCAAACCGCTGCGCCATGGGCTGCAATCGACAGGGCGGTACCAGGTGCTGGCGCTGAGTCTGCACAAGGTGGCGCTCTACGAAGGCAACCGCAGCGTGCTTGATGCCGTGGCGCTGGCGCCCGGTGTGCCGAAAACGATGACCGACGCGCTCGGCAGCGAACGCACCGAACCGCACAGCAGCGTGTCGTCTTATGGCGGCGTCGGTGGTGGCCACATGGCCATGCACCATGGCCAGGGCGGCAAGAAAGACGAGATCAACAGCGACGCCGAGCGATTTTTCCGCGCGGTGGACCGCGCCGTGCTGGAACACCATTCCAAGCCATCGGGCCTGCCCCTGATGCTGGCGGCATTGCCCGAGCACCACCACCTGTTCCACGCTGTCAGCCACAACCCCTACCTGATGATCAACGGCCTGATGGTCGACCCCCAGGGTCTGACACAGGGTGACTTGTGCCAGCGGGCCTGGGACGTGGCAGCGCCGCAGCAGGTGGCTCGGCAGACCGCATGGGGCGATGCCTACACCGCCGCCGCAGCCAAGGGGCTGGGCAGCGAAAACCTTGCACAAATCGCCCATGCCGCTGTGGCCGGCCGCGTGGCGACGCTGCTGATCGAGGCCGATCGCCAGGTGGCAGGCCGGATCGATGCATCGACCGGGCGCATCGACCCCGGCGAGCTCGAGCACCCACGCGTGGACGACGTGCTCGACGACTTGGGCGCGCTGGTTGAAAAGATGGGCGGCCAGGTCCATGTGCTGCCGGACGCACACATGCCCTGCCGCACCGGTGCAGCGGCGAGCTTTCGCCACTGATCCGTCCCCACTGATTTTTTTGTCATGGTGGCAGCGCCGCGTCGCCCACCGCCTTTGTCCACAACCCCACAGGAGAACCCATGAAAGTCCAACTCAATACCGATATCTACATCAACGGCTCCGAGGCTTTGGCCGCTCAGGTGAGCTCCACAGTCGAGCAGGCGCTGGCGCGCTTCGACGAATACGTCACCCGTGTGGAAGTGCATCTGAGCGACGAAAACGGCCACAAGAGTGGGCAGCAAGATCACCGCTGCATGCTGGAGGCCCGTCTAAAAGACCGGCAGCCGGTGGCGGTGACCGACAAAGCCGCCACGCTGGAGCAGGCGGTGCACGGTGCGGCGCAGAAGCTGGCACATCTGCTGGACAGCACGCTCGGGCGGTTGCACGACCATCGCGAAAGAACGTCCGGCCTTCCCTTGTCTGGAACGGAACCCCCACAAAACGAATGACGAATGACCACCACGACGACCGCTAACGGTCACAAGGCCTTGCTACACACTGCGAAAGCTGCTCCGTCAGGCACCGGACCGCGCAATGCCCGATGACTGCGTGATTGGGCTGTCCACCCATTTCCCCAAAACCCCTCAAACGAGCCGTGCCGGGCATGCGCTCCACGGCGCTTGGCGGTCGTCCGCAAGACCTGCTTGCCTTGCTGTTTCGGTATGGCGTCACGTCCATGGCTGGACACAGCCATGTTCGGTGGCGCACAGACAGCTGCCCATCACCAGGCTACCTTGGCTCACCCTTTGTTTATAGGAACACGCATGTCGCAAACGAGTGATGAATTGGGCGACCACACCATCAGGGAGCTTGCGCCGACCGCAACGGTGACAGACCGGCCCTGGATCACCCGCTTCTGCGAACCGGTCATCGAACCGGGGCATTCAGGTTGGCGCGGAAAGCCCTCCGTCCGCCTGAGGTTGGGCACCACGCTGGCCGAAGCTCAAGCCATTGCGAGCGTCCTCTCAACCCGTGTGAACCGCGTGTGCCATGTCACACCACAAGTCCTGGCTTCGACATAAATACAACCGGCGCTGGGACGAAATCGTGCACCCCACCGATGCCAGCGCAACCGCACACCTTCAGGAGATGACAAGATGAGCAACGTACCCAAAGCGAGCAGCCAACCGGCCTCCGCTGAACCGGTCAAAGACCGCTTTCCCACCGCCTACACCATCCTCTTTGCGCTCATCGCTGTGATGGCCGCACTCACCTGGGTGTTGCCTGCGGGCCAGTACGAACGGGCGGCCAATGCGGCGCTGGGCAAGGATGCACCGGTGCCTGGCACCTATCAGGTGGTTGAGGCGGCACACCAAGGTGCGCTTGACGTGATCATGGCGCCCATCTCCGGTTTCTACAACCAAGCCACGGGCATGGCCAACGCCATCGACGTGTCGCTGTTCGTGCTCATGATCGGCGGCTTTCTCGGGGTGGTGAACGCCACAGGCGCCATCAACAACGGCATCGAGCGCGTCATGGTGCGCATGAAGGGACGCGAGAAGTGGATGATCCCTGTCTTGATGCTGCTGTTTGCCGCCGGTGGCTCGACCTACGGCATGGCCGAAGAGACACTGGCCTTCTACGTGTTGCTGATCCCGCTCATGATCGCCGTCGGTTACGACGCGCTCACCGGCGTGGCGGTGATCATGGTGGGTGCCGGGGTGGGCGTTTTGGGGTCGACCATCAACCCCTTCTCGACCGCCATCGCGTCCAATGCGGCCGGCATCCCATTCACCCAGGGCATGGCCTTGCGGCTGGTGATTCTGGCGCTGGGCTGGTTGATCTGCGTGGCCTATGTGATGCGCTACGCCGAACGGGTACGCAAAGACCCGTCAAAGTCGCTGGTGGCCGATCTCAAAACGAGCAATGAAGCGCATTTTTTGCGTGACCAGGAAAGCCATCGCCGAGCCCTGCTCAGTGGCAAGCAAAAAATCATTCTCGGATTGTTTGGCGCCACCTTTGCCGTGATGATCTGGGGCGTGTCCATGCAAGGCTGGTGGATGGCGGAAATGTCGGCCTTGTTTCTGGCATCGGCCGTCGTCATTGGCTTCGTCGACTGGATGGGTGAAAAACCCTTCACCTCGGCCTTTGTCGACGGCGCACGCGATCTGCTCGGCGTGGCGCTGGTGATCGGCCTGGCACGTGGCATCGTGATCATCATGGACCAGGGCAGGATCACCGACACGATTCTGCACAGTTTCGAAGGCTGGATCACCGGTATGTCCAACGTGGCCTATGTCAACGCGCTGTTCGCCACCGAAGGCCTGCTCAGCCTGCTGGTGCCCTCAACCTCGGGGCTGGCAGTGCTCAGCATGCCCATTCTGGCGCCGCTGTCGGATTTCGCCGGCGTTCCGCGGCATCTCGCGGTCACCGCCTTCCAGACCTCAATCGGTATCACCAACCTGGTGACCCCCACCTACGCGGTGGTGGTCGGGGGGCTGGCGATAGGCCGAGTGCCTTACCAGCGCTGGGTGCGCTTCATCTGGCCTTTGATGCTGATGCTGGCCTTGCTCAGCATGGCTTCGCTCAGCGCGGCGGTGTTGCTGTGAACGCGCCGACCAAACCCGTGGCAACGCCCCATCAACTGGGCGCGTACTCCGAAGTCGGCAAGTTGCGCCGCGTGCTGGTGTCTGCGCCAGGCCTGGCGCACGAGCGCCTCACCCCGGCCAACTGCGACTCGCTGCTGTTCGACGACGTGTTCTGGGTGCAGCAAGCGCGCACCGACCATTTTGACTTTGTCACCAAGATGGAAGAACGCGGAGTGGAAGTCTTGGAAATGGGCGAGCTGCTCGGCGAGACCCTGGCCATCCCCGAAGCACGCGACTGGGTGCTGGAGCGCAAACTCACACCCGACCAGGTCGGCGTCGGCATGCTCGACGAGCTCAGGGGCTGGATGAAGGAGATGCCTGCGGCCGATCTGGCGCGCTACCTGATTGGCGGCGTGGCGGTGCACGACCTGCCGTTCAAACCGGACGGCATGTTTGGCCCCTACACGGGCGCAGAGGGCTTTGTGCTGCCTCCGCTGCCCAACATGCTCTTCACGCGCGACACCAGCGCCTGGATTTACGGTGGCGTCACGCTCAACCCCATGCACTGGCCTGCGCGCCGCCAGGAAACCCTGCTCACCGCAGCGGTCTACCGCCACCACCCCACTTTTGCGCAGGCCGACTTCTCCGTCTGGTGGGGCGACCCCGATGTGGACCACGGCCCAGCCACGCTCGAGGGCGGCGACATCATGCCCATTGGCCAGGGCGTGGTGCTGGTCGGCATGGGCGAGCGCAGCACGCCGCAGGCCGTGGGCCAGTTGGCGCAGGCGCTGTTCAAGGCGGGCGCGGCAACCCGGGTGGTGGCTTGCCAGATGCCACAATCCCGCGCGGCCATGCACCTCGACACCGTGTTTTCATTTTGCGACCGCGACACTGTGACCAGTTTCGTGGAAGTGGCGAACCAAATCGTCTGCTACAGCCTGTACCCAACCGATCGGGGTGGCATCGAATACCGCCGAGAGGAGAAGCCGCTGTTTGACGTTGTGGCCAACTGTCTGGGCCTGAAGAAGCTGCGCGTCATTCCGACCGGCGGCGACAGCTACGAACAGGCCCGCGAGCAATGGGACGACGGCAACAACGTCATCGCGCTCGAACCCGGCCTGGTGGTCGGCTACGACCGCAATACCCACACCAATACCCAGTTGCGCAAGGCCGGCATCGAGGTCATCACCATCCGAGGCAGCGAACTGGGCCGCGGACGGGGCGGTGGCCACTGCATGACCTGCCCGCTCTGGCGCGAAGCTTTGGCGCCCTGAACCCTCCACACAACGAACCCGGAACAATCCATGAGCTTCAATCTGAAGAACCGCAGCCTGCTGACGCTGCGCGACTACACCACTGGCGAAATCAGCTTTCTGCTCAAGCTCGCCGCCGATCTCAAAGCCGCAAAATACGCCGGCACCGAGCAACCCACGCTCAAAGGCAAAGAGATCGCGCTGATCTTTGAAAAAAGCTCCACGCGCACCCGCGTCGGCTTTGAGGTGGCGGCTCACGATCAAGGTGCCACCGTCACCTACCTTGGCCCCTCGGGCACCCACATCGGCCACAAAGAATCGATCAAGGACACCGCCCGGGTGCTGGGCCGCGTGTACGACGCCATTGAATACCGCGGCTTTGGTCAGAACGTGGTGGAAACGCTGGCCAAGTGGTCGGGCGTTCCGGTCTACAACGGCCTCACCGACGAATTCCACCCAACCCAGATCCTGGCCGACCTGCTCACCATGCGCGAGCACAGCGAGAAGCCTCTGCGCGAAATCGCCTTCTGTTTTCTCGGCGACGCCGGCAACAACATGGGCGACTCGCTGCTGATCGGAGCCGCCAAGCTGGGCATGGACGTGCGGCTCTGCGGCCCCAAGTCGCTCTGGCCCATTGACAGCATCGTGGCCGAGGCGCAAACGCTGGCGAAGGAAAGCGGTGCCCGTATTTTGCTGACCGAAGACGTGGCCGAAGGCGTGAAAGATTGCGATTTTCTGTACACCGATGTCTGGGTCTCCATGGGCGAGCCCGAAGCGGTCTGGGCCGAGCGCATCCAGTTGCTGATGCCCTACCAGGTGAACGCCGAGACCATGAAGAAGACCGGCAACCCGCGCGTGCGCTTCATGCACTGCCTGCCGGCCTTCCACAACACCGAGACCGAAGTGGGCGCTCAAATCGAGAAAACGCACGGCATCACCGCCATGGAGGTGACCGACGAGGTGTTCGAGAGCCCTGCCTCCATCGTGTTCGACCAGGCGGAAAACCGCATGCACACCATCAAGGCGGTGCTGGTGGCCACCTTGGGAGGCTGAAATGGCAATCAACGGCAAAGCCAAGATGAAACTCGTGGTGGCACTGGGTGGCAATGCGCTGCTTCGGCGTGATCAGCCGCCCACGGCAGACAACCAGCTGGAAAACATCCGCCGTGCCGCGGCCCAATTGGCGCGCGTGGCCGCGGACAACGATCTGGTACTGACGCATGGCAACGGCCCGCAAGTGGGTTTGCTCGCGTTGCAGGCCGCGGCTTATGTGAATGTGGACGCGTATCCGCTGGACGTTTTGGGGGCCCAGACCGACGGCATGATCGGCTACCTGCTGGAACAGGAACTGGCCAACCTTCTGCCGGCCGCACGAGCAGTAACGACGCTCATCACGCGGGTGGAAGTCGATGAAGACGACCCTGCCTTTCACCACCCCAGCAAGCCCATCGGGCCGGTGTACACCCAGGCCGAATCGGAGCGCGTGGCCGCCGACAAGGGCTGGGTCATGGCGCCGGACGGTGATGCTTTCCGCCGCGTCGTCGCGTCGCCCCAGCCGCTGCGCGTGCTCGGGCTCCAGGCCATTCGCTGGTTGCTGGAACACGGCGCAGTCGTCATTGCGGCCGGTGGTGGCGGCATTCCGGTGGCGAGCACAGGATCTGGTGAAAGCCTGCAAGGTGTGGAGGCCGTGATCGACAAGGACTTGTGCACCAGCCTGCTCGCACGCGATCTTCAAGCCGATGTGCTGGTCATCGCCACCGACGTCCCAGCGGTCTACCTCGACTGGGGCCAGCCCACGCAGCGTGCCATTGACAAAGTGACGCCGCAGGCTCTGGCCCAGCACGACTTCGCAGCGGGCTCGATGGGCCCAAAGGTCGCGGCCGCTTGCGCCTTCGTCCTCGCCACAGGCCAACGCGCTGTGATCGGATCTCTCGATCAGATCGAAGGCATGCTCGCCGGCACAGCAGGCACGCAGGTCTGCACCGAAGCGGCTGGTGGAGTCAACACCCTGTGAAGCTGTTCACCGTGCTTTTCTTTTGAACCGCCTTCCAAGAAGTTGGACAGTTGGGATCCCGAAAATCATGCCTGACGTGGACTGAAGTCCACGGTGCCTCTGATCTCGCACGGCACGAAGCGGCCAGGCCCATCTGGCGCCGACTCACCCGGACGGCGCACACACGCACAGGCCGCGGCCTGCCCTTACCGCATTGACATCAGCCTGCGCGCGGTGCCGCAAGGTCTTCACTGGGCAAGGCACGATGCCTCGAGACGCCGCTTTCACCCAGGCGCGGGGCATGGAGCAGCAAGGTTTCGGCCTAGATCCGGCCGTGCGTAGCAGCGGCGGCGAGGGCACAAGCGTCTCGAAAAGCTGTGGTGGTCGATCATGCGACCGGCGTTGGCCAACGAACGCGTGCAGATCAACGGCGCCGAACAGCCCATGCTTGAGCTCAAACGCACTGGCTCGACAGCCCCTCCCACATGGTGGTGTCGCCGCTGGGGACCCATTGCTATGGGCCCTGCGCAAAGTAGCCATCGAACACCCTCCAGCTTCGCACAACAAGATTCCTGACTCCGCTTGCTCGGTGGCCGTGGGTTATAAAGGGGCTGGAAGCACATCCTAGAATCTTTTTTTCAACTTATGAGTATCAGATGACAACTGCCAAAAAGCAAACCGCATTCAACCGTGCCCTCACTCCCAGCGCCGAGCTAGCCGCTGTGATTGGAGCAACGCCGCAACCCCGCACCGAAGTTGTGAAGCTCATGTGGGAATACATCAAGGCAAACAATCTGCAAAACCCGAAGAACAAGCGAAACATCTTGGCGGACGCCAAGCTCAAGGCCGTCTTCGGAAAGGATGAAGTCACCATGTTCGAGATGACTGGGCTGGTGGGCAAGCACCTGAGCTGAGTGGAAACCACGGGGTCCTTTTTCATGACCCGGCGCCGTACGGCGAGCGATAGAGGACCCATGCGCATTTTCTGCTGCTGCAGCACCCGCCAAACTCGACATGCTGTACTTGGGAGCCTGCGCGGCAGAAAGAACATCGGCTGCGATCCTCGGTTTTCGCGAGTTTCGCTGCGGTACCATCTGCCGCGCAGACGCCTGGCGGCGGGTATGAGGCGCGGATCGGTCAGCCTGTGGGGTAGCGTCGGTCGGCCCCCAACCGAAAGCGGGCTTCGATGGAGCCGCCCGATTGGCCGGTCGGTAACCCCGCCGAACCGGCGGTTTTGAAGCTCGCCTCACAAGCTTGTTTCGCTTGGCCTCCATCCAGGGGCAATATTCCACACCACAACCCGGCTCTGGCCGGGTTTGTTGTTTGTGGCTTCCCCAGTGGCTCTTCCAGCATCAATGCCGCATGGTGGTGAGCGTGGATGCCTCTGGTTTCGTCCAGATCAAGCGTACCGGCCGGCTTCAAAACAGTGATGGCGACCACCCCCACGATATGCGGGGCATCCCTGCTGCATACACAGGGCCAAAAGGCTCGGCTCGGCGCACGGGCCCTTCACTCAGCCCCAACAAGCAGACAAAAAAAAGCCACCCTTGCGAGTGGCTCTTTTTGAGCAGCAGACCCAGGCGATTGCCTGAGCCTACCGCCAGTAACGCGATCAGCGAATAACCGACAGCGTGGTGCGCTCACCACCGCGGAATGTCATCAACGTCAAAGCGCCGTTCTTGATGTCGCCTTTTTCGTCAAAAGCGATATTACCGGTCACACCTTTGTAGTTGGTTTTCTTCAACTCTGGCAGGTACTTGACTGGGTCAGAAGAATTGGCTGCCACCATCGCAGCGGCCATGACTTTCACAGCGTCGTAGACGTAAGGAGCGTACACCTGAACTTCTTCACCGTACTTGGTCTTGAAGTCGGCGCGGAATTTCTCCATGCCCACTTTTTCTTCGCCTTCAACGCCACCAGCTTCTGCACAGTAGACCTGGTCATCGGCCATGCCGTCGCCAGCCAGTTTGGGCAAGGAAGCCGAGCAAATGCCATCACCGCCCATGAATTTGGCTGTGATACCGAGCTGCTTCATCTGCTTGAGCATGGGACCGGCAACGGCGTCCATACCGCCAAAGAACACCACGTCAGGCTTCTTGGCCTTCAGAGTGGTCAGGATGGCGTTGAAGTCGGTGGCTTTGTCGTTGGTGAACTCACGACCCACAACGGTACCGCCAGCAGCGGCCACGCCTTTTTCGAACTCGTCAGCCACGCCTTGACCATAGGCCGTGCGGTCGTCGATCACGGCCACGTTCTTGGCCTTCAGGCTTTCCACTGCGTACTTGCCGAGCGTGCCACCGAGGTGCACGTCATCAGCCACCATGCGGAACACGCCAGCGTAACCCTGACGGGTGTACTTGGGGTTGGTTGCCGAAGGCGAGATCTGTGGAATGCCAGCGTCGTTGTAGATCTGGGAAGCTGGAATGGTGGTACCGGAGTTCAGGTGACCAATCACGCCGGCGACTTTGGCATCAACCAATTTCTGAGCGGCAGCGGTGCCCTGCTTTGGATCGCCTGCGTCATCTTCGGCCAGCAGCTCGAACGTGGCGGGCGCGCCGTTGATGGTCAAGCCAGCAGCATTCAACTCTTCGATCGCCATCTTGGCGCCGTTTTCGTTGTCCTTGCCGAGGTGGGCAATAGCGCCACTGGTTGGGCCCACATGACCAATTTTGATCACAGCGCCTGCTGCAGGAGCTGCAGCGGCCACTGGAGCAGCTGCGGTTTCTGCGGGTGCAGCAGCTTCTTCTTTTTTCCCACAAGCGGCAAGGGCGACGGCCGCTGCGATGACGGCCAGTTTCAGGTTCAGGTGCATAGCGATCCTCAGAAAGGAATGAAAGTTAAGACGCGGAGGGAACTTTTTTCTCCACACCCATAAAGATAACCGAAAAAGACACCCGTGACGCGAGTGTACCCATCAGAGTGCAGTGGACTACGGGTTTGCCCCCACCCGAATCAGACGGCGGAATGCACCATTAGCAACACATTTGCAACATATCTGGACACGCCAGGGCCTCAGGCCTTCGGCGCTCGAATCTGATCAAGATCGTGTGCATACGGTTCCTGACCACCGGACTTGTAAGCTTTCCAGCGAACACGGGCCTGAGCCACCTCGGGCGCAAAGGCCGTCACCACCTCAATGATGCGCTCAAAACGCTCGAAACCCTCTGGAACGGCGGCATCCAGGTTCACCAACACGCTGGCCTCAAAGTCCTGCCTCAAGGGAACCTGCGCGGTGAGAAAAATCGGCGAGGCTCTCTGTACATGGGACGGAGCTGAATCCCCACAGTGGGGGACAAAATCGGCGCCCTCCAGACGCCAAAGCGCCTGATCTAGCTGGGTGAGTTCGCTCTCCAACCCAAAGACGACCACCCGCGCACCGCGCGCATGGGCCTTGCGCAACAGACGGCAGGTGTAACCCAGCTTGTCCGGTGCGTTGAGGTGAAAGGCGATATCAGGCATGGGACGTGACAGTGGAAGAAGCCGCCCCCCCCGCCGAATGATTGCCCGGCATGAACATCACCGCGCGGCGGACTTGCGCGTTGCTTTGACAGCGACCGAAGTACCGGGTTTGCGCTTGCTGACGCTCTTGCGGGGCGCTGCTGCTGTCTGGCTGGCCTGGTCCGCCAGAAATTGCAGCAGCAAGGGCACAGGGCGACCGGTCGCACCTTTGGCGGCTCCACTCTTCCACGCCGTTCCAGCGTTGTCCAGGTGGGCCCAATTTAGGGTCCCGGTGAATTTTTGCAAGAATTTGGCCGCTGTGATGGCACCGCCGGCGCGACCCGCCACGTTGCCCATGTCTGCGAAATTGGACTTGAGCCCTTCGCTGTACTCGTCGTCCAGCGGCATGCGCCAGCACAGGTCCTGCGACCGTTCGCCCGCCGCAGCCAGCGCATCGGCCAGATCATCGTTCGCGGAGAAAAGACCGGAACGCACCGCGCCCAGTGCAACGACGCAGGCCCCGGTCAAGGTGGCAATGTCGATAACGCAGCGGGGCTTGAATCGGGCCGCATAGGTCAGAGCGTCACAAAGAATCAGCCGGCCTTCTGCATCGGTGTTCAGGATTTCGATGGTTTGCCCGCTCATACTGGTGACCACATCTCCGGGCTTGATGGCCAGGCCATCGGGCATGTTCTCGCAGCTGGGAATGATGCCCACCACATTGATGGCCGGCTTGAGCTCGGCCAGTGCGGCAAAGGTACCCAGGACACTTGCGGCGCCACCCATGTCGTACTTCATCTCATCCATTTCGCCAGCTGGCTTGATCGAAATGCCACCGGTATCGAATGTGACGCCCTTGCCCACCAGCACCACCGGGGCGCTGGTCTTGGCGGCTCCGGTGTAGTGCATCACGATGAAACGGAGCGGCTCAGCGGAACCTTGGGCAACGGCCATGAAAGCGCCCATGCCCAGTGCTTTAACCTCTTTGAGGCCCAGCACTTCGGTCTTGATACCGGGTTTGCGCCCCAATTGACGGGCTGCATCGGCGAGCATGGTTGGCGTGGCGTGGTTGCCCGGGCGATTGGCCCACTCTTTGGCGAACTCAACGCCCGACAAAGCCGCCTGCCCCATGTTGAACTCGCCTTTTGCGGCGGCCACGTCCATGACGCCAATCGTGACCTTGGTCAAGGTGCGCGCTTTGGCGGTCGGCTTGGTGGCGGTGTAGACATAGGTTGCATCGGCACAGGCCAACATGACCGAGCGGATGGCTGCGGTTTCTGACTCCAGCAAACCAAGGAACACCACCATCTTCTTCAAACCAGCGGTTTTGACCAGCGCGGTCGCGCTGAGCAGGGCTTTGCGCACCGACGAAGGCGACCCGTCGCCTGCCCGTACCAGCACGACGCGGGTAGCCTTGACACCGGCGGGCCTGTAACACATGAGCGCCTTGGCCACGCCTTGCTCCAGATCCCCTTGCTTCAGTACACCCTGGGTGAGTTCAAGCAGCGCCGAAGCAGCCTCAGAACTCAAAGCAGGGGTGTCAGGCACCAGAACCACCAAAGCATCGGTGGCGAGCTTATCTGCCTGAGCAAGCGAAAGGGATTTGAGTTCGAAGTCCATAATTGTGTATTCCTTAATATTTTTTCGATGTTATTCCATTCTTCAATAAGAACCGAGCTGGCGCGCAGTTTCGGCGCAACCCTGGTGGTTTTGTTCACCATCGTGTTGACAATGCTGCTGATCCGTACGCTGGGTGCTGCCTCAAGGGGCAGCGTCAACCCGGAAGAAGTGATGCTGGTGTTGGGCTACACCGTGCTCGGCTACACCCAGACCATCCTGACGCTGGCCCTGTTCATTGCCACGGTGTCGACACTGGCCCGCATGTACCGGGACAGCGAGATGATCATCTGGTTTTCCAGTGGGCGCTCGCTCGCCGGCTTTCTGGTCCCTGTCTTCCGATTTGCCTGGCCCATTCTGGCGGTGATCGCGCTGATGATTCTGTTTGTCTGGCCCTGGGCCAACAGCCAGACGGCAGAGTTGAGCGCACGCTTCACCGGCCGCGGCGATTTGCAGCGCGTTGCGCCAGGACAGTTCCAGGAATCGTCTAGCGGGCGGCGGGTCTTTTTTATCGACAAAGACACGGCCGACGGCGCTGAGGGGCGCAATGTTTTCATCTCCAGCCTGGAAAAAGATGGGCGGGAGACCGTGACATCGGCCAGCTCCGGGCGTGTGGAGAACGTGGGCGATCAGTCATACCTTGTGTTGCGCAAGGGGCAGCGCCTGGAAGTCGACGCAAAAACCGGACGCACAAAAGTCAGTGACTTTGAGGAGTACGGGGCCCAGATCGGCGCCACCAAAGTCCGCGGCGTGAGCAGCGACGCGCTCAAAGCCCGAACCACCTGGCGTTTGATCAACGAGCCCAGTCTCCCGAACAAAGGGGAGCTCGTCTGGCGCATCGGCGTGGCTCTGACGGCTGTCAATCTTGTGCTGTTGGCCGTGGCCACCACAGTGAGCAACCCCCGGGCGGGGCGCGGCGGAAACATGATGTTCACCCTGTTTGCCTTCGTCGTGTATTTCAACCTGCTCAACATCGGCCAGCGCACAGTGAGCACTGGGCAGATGAGCGTGGTGCAGTTGCTGGTAGCGCTCCATGGAACTGTGTTTGTCCTGTGCGTCCTTTGGCTGTTCAAACGCCACCGCAACTTCAGCTTCAGAGGCTGGACACAACGAATCTTGCGTCGCGGCGCACCCACTGGAGCCGCAGCATGAAAACCATTCGGCGACTGATCTACCGCGAGGTCTTGATCACCACAGGTTTTGTGTTGTTGGCCTTCCTATCCCTGTTTTTCTTTTTTGATTTTGTCGAGGAGCTGGGCTCTCTGGGCAAGCCATCACGCTTGCAACCCGAGGTGGTATACGAGGTGCGCCACGCGCTGCTCTATGTCGCCTTGCTCATGCCGAATCGGGTTTACGAGTTGATGCCCATCTCGGTGTTGATCGGATCCATTGCCGTGCTGGCGCGCTTTGCGCAGACCTCGGAATACACGATCTTGCGCACCAGCGGACTCGGCCCCTGGAAGGCACTGCGATTGCTGCTGGGCCTGGGGCTGTTGTTTGTCGCCCTCACCTTTGCCGTGGGTGACTATGTGGCACCCCTGGCTGACAAGACAGCCCAGCTGCTCAAAGCTCGCTACCAGGGGCGCATCAGTCTCGGACAGACGGGCGCCTGGTTGAAAGAAAAGCAGACTGCCAGCAATTTTGCCGTGAATGTGGGCTCGCTCTCACCCAGGGGCTCCTTGGGTGAAGTGCGGATCTTCGAGTTTGATAACCAGGGATCGCTGGTCTCGACCACTGAGGCCGAGAGTGGGCAAATCGGCGCAGATGAGACCTGGGCTCTCAAATCTGTGCAGCGGCGCGTGTTCGAAGCGCCGGGCAAACAGTCTGCCCGCATTGTGCGCAGCGAGCTGCCCGAATACCGATGGCCCAGCTCCATATCCGCAGAGATGGTTTCGGTGGCCTTGCTCAAGCCTGAGCGCATGCGCACCACCGACCTCTATGCTTATATCCAGCATCTGGACGCCAATGGTCAGACCGCACAACGCTACGAAATTGAGTTCTGGCGCAAAGTGTTTTATCCATTGAGCTGCCTGGTGATGGTGGTGCTCGCCCTGCCCTTTGCGTACTTGCATTTCCGCTCTGGCAGCATCACTGGCTACGTCTTCGGCGGTGTCATGATCGGCATCAGTTTCTTTTTGCTGAACAATGTGTTTGGTTATATCGGCAACCTCAATCAGTGGCAGCCCTGGTTGGCGGCTGCTTCTCCGGCGATGATTTATTCGGTGTTTTCGCTCGGGGCTTTTGGTTGGCTGGTTCTCAGGAGGTGATGTGATGTTGGGTGTGATTGTTTTTGCCCATGGGTCCCGCGACCCGCTGTGGCGTGGGCCGGTCGAAGCCGTTGCCCGGCAGATTGCAGCTCAAGACGCGAAGGTAGCGGTAACCTGTGCCTACCTTGAATTGAGTGAGCCCGATCTGGCCACAGCCTCCCAGGATCTGATTTCCCAAGGGGCCACCCGCCTGCGCATCCTGCCGCTTTTTTTGGCATGGGAAAACACGCACGGGAAGATCTGCCTGAACTGCTGCAGGTCTTGCAGCACAAGCATCCCACGATCACTTTTGAGCGCTTGGCAACCGCCGGAGAAGACCCCCGCTTGACCGACCTGCTGGCTCGAATTGCGCTGGAAACGGTGAAATGAATCTGCACCAGTTCCGGTTTGTTCAGGAAGCGGTGCGGAGAAACCTCAACCTCACCGAAGCAGCCAAAGCGCTGCACACCTCGCAACCGGGTGTCTCCAAGTCCATCATCGAATTGGAAGACGAGCTGGGCATCGAGATATTTGCGCGGCACGGCAAGCGCATCAAGCGGGTGACCGAGCCGGGCGTCCAGGTGTTGAAAAGCATTGAAATCATCTTGCGTGAGGTGAACAACCTCAAACGCATCGGCGAACAGTATTCGGCCCAGGACAGTGGCACCCTCTCCATAGCCACCACACACACCCAGGCGCGCTATGTCTTGCCCGGGCCGGTCTCCAAGTTGCGTCAGGCATACCCCAAAGTGGGGGTGAGTCTGCACCAGGGATCGCCCGATCAAGTGGCCAAAATGCTGCTGGAAGAAGTGGCTGAAATTGGCGTGGCCACCGAATCGCTGTTGAACTATCCGGAGCTCATCACCCTGCCCTGCTACGAATGGCAGCACGTCCTCGTATTTCCCTTTGACCACCCGCTTGCCGCCCAGGAACGCATCACGCTGGAAGACCTCGCGCCCTTGCCCCTGGTAACTTATCACCCCAGCTTCACGGGGCGCACCCGCATCGATCAGGCCTTTGCCTTGCGGCACCTGAAGCCCAATGTGGTGCTCGAAGCGATCGACTCCGATGTGATCAAAACCTATGTCAAGCTGGGCATGGGGGTGGGCATCGTGGCCGAGATGGCCATGCAGGGGGAAAACAACATCAACCCCGACCTCGTCTCTCGACCCATGGGTGCGCTGTTTGGCCACAACCTGGCCCGAGTTGCCTTCAAGCGCGGGGCCTATCTCAGGCAGTTTGTGTTGCGCTTTGCCGAGCTGCTGAGCGACCGCCTTTCACGGGATCTAATTTTGCGGGCCATGAGCGGCACACCGGACGATTACGAACTTTGATCCCCCTGCGCCACGCTGCGCGAATCACGCCCCCAGGGGGCCAGTCCTGAGCCTGTCGGAGGGCGGTTCCGCGCGGCCATAGGTTTAGCTTCCCATCTTTTCTGCTGTATTTTTTTTGATTTGACATGTCTGCTCCAGATCCCGCTTTCACGCCAACCCTCGTTTCCCGCCTGCCCAATGTGGGCACGACCATTTTTTCCGTCATGTCGGCCTTGGCCGCTGACACGGGTGCGGTGAATCTGGGCCAGGGGTTCCCGGATTTTGATTGCGACCCGGTGCTGGTGGATGCTGTGACGGCGGCCATGCAGGCAGGGCACAACCAGTATCCCCCCATGCCCGGCGTTCCCGCCTTGCGGCAGGCCATGGCCGACAAAATGTTGGCTTTGTATGGGCTCACTTGCGATCCGGCAACCGACATCACGGTGACCGCGGGGGCCACCCAGGCCATCTTGACTGCCATTTTGGCGGTGGTGCATCCGGGCGATGAAGTCATTGTGCTGGAGCCTTGTTACGACAGCTACGTGCCCAACATCGAGCTGGCCGGGGGCGTGGTGGTGCGCGTGCCGCTCACGCCGGGCAGCTTCCGGCCCGATTTTGGCGCCATCGGTGCGGCCATCACGCCTCGCACCCGCGCACTCATCATCAACAGCCCCCACAACCCCAGCGGTCAGGTGTGGAGTGAACCCGACATGCTGGCGCTGCAAGACCTGCTGCAACCGACCAACATCGTGCTCATCAGCGACGAGGTGTACGAACACATGGTCTTCGACGGCGAACAGCACCAGAGCGCAGCGCGCTTTCCCGGTCTGGCGGCACGCGCCTTCATTGTCAGCAGCTTCGGAAAGACCTACCACGTGACCGGATGGAAGATCGGTACCGTGGTCGCACCCGCGCCATTGATGGCCGAATTTCGCAAGGTGCATCAGTTCAATGTGTTCACCGTGAACACCCCGATGCAACATGCGCTGGCGACCTACATGGTCACCCCTGCGCCCTATCTGGAGTTGTCCGGGTTTTACCAGCGCAAGCGCGACCTGTTCCGCCAGGGCTTGAGCGGCACACGGTTTCGCCTGCTGCCAGGGCAAGGGACCTACTTCCAGTGCGTGGGAATCGAAGACTTGGCGGTGCCCGAGCGCGACCTGCCCGAAGCCGAGTTCTGCCAATGGTTGACCCGCGAAGTGGGTGTGGCGGCCATTCCTTTGTCGGCCTTTTATGGCAACGGATTCGATCAAAAGGTGGTGCGCTTTTGCTTTGCCAAGCGCGATGACACCTTACAAGCTGCACTGAAGCGACTCGCCAGCCTGTGATGCTTGTCACGCAGGCAAGGATTTCGGCCCGCCAATAGCATTTTTTGCGCCTGAAAGCGCATCCGTTTGACCTTAGGCTGCGTACCTCAACCATACCGTGCATTTGCCGATACAGCGCGCAAACACGACGCCAAAGGACGACCCATGCCAGCTATTGCCGCCTCCGGCACCCCTTTTCAACGCCTGGTCTTGCCCGGCACCCGCCTCCACCGACGCATGATGCTGAGCACCATCGCTGCTCTGGCCTTGGTCACAACGCTGTCCTCCCTGAGCCCAGTGGCGCATGCCGCGACCCCCACCGAGACCGAGACCGTGATCGAGGCGGTCCAGGTGCCGGCCTGGGTGGAGCGCAATGGGCAACGCCGCCCCGCACAACCGGGACAGCGGCTGCGTGCCAACGATAAAGCGGTCACAGCCGAAGGCTCTCGCATGCTGTTGCGTCTGTCCGACCGCAGCGTCATCAAACTTGGGGAAAAGACCGAATTTTTGATCGAAACCTTGGCCGAGAAACAGCAAGGCGTGGCTGGCCCGTCCGAGATCACTTCCGTCTTGCGCCTGATCACAGGCGTGTTCCGCTACGCTACCGACTACACCAGCAAGGCCTTGGGCCACACCCGCAACATCAATCTAAAGCTCGCGACGGCCACGGTCGGCATTCGCGGCACCGATTTCTGGAGCATGACCGACTCCAACCACGACGCCGTGTGCCTGTTTGAAGGCCGGGTCGTTGTCGAACGCGACCAACGGCCAGACATTGAGCTGGGCCAGCCTGGCGCATTCTGGGTCACACGCACAGGCCAGTCCGAGCAGCCCGCGGGCCAGGCCACACCCCGGGAGTTGATGAAGTTCATTGCCCAAGCCGAACTCAAGGCGGGTACCGGGGTGTTGCTGGAAGGTGGGCGCTGGCGCACGGTCGCTGGGCTGCACAGGTCTGCTGGCGCAGGGTCGACCCAGCGCGATCGACTGCAAGCCGCCGGTTACCCGGCAGACATGGTCGAAAAACAGGGCCGCTACGAAGTCCGGATCAACGACCTGGCAACCCAGGCAGACGCTCAAAGCGTGTTGGCGCGGCTCCAGGCCGACGACACCCTGGGCGTGGCTACAGGTCGGGTCGCGTTGGCAGCGCGGTGAGCCTTGACCCCGGCCCTGCCATGGCGCTGAATGCGGCCCGGCGAACAGACCGGGCTGGCCCGGCTCAGCTGTTGAGCTGGGCCCAGGCCTTGTCCAACCGCTTGAGACTCACCGGTTGAGGCGTGCGCAACTCTTGCGCAAAGAAACTCACGCGCAACTCTTCCAGCAACCAACGCACCTCCTGCAATCGTGCGTCTTGCACCCCTTTGCGCTCGGCCACCAGCCGCCAGAAACGCTGGTCTTGCGGCCGCAGCTCGGCCAGCTTGGCGGCGTCTCGCGCCGGATCGGCTCGGGCCTTGTCGATGCGCGCCTGCACCGCCTTGAGGTAGCGCGGAAAGTGGTGCAACTGCGCGTAAGGTGTGCTGACCAAGAACCGCTTGGGCACCAGGCGCTGCAGCTGCTGCGCCACATCGCTCACCATGTCACCCGATGATTTGCTGTCTTTCAGCTTGCGAGCAGCAGCGCCATATTCGAGCAAAATCGTGCCTGCGTGGCGCGCGATCTCGGTCGCGATCAGCGTCAGCCGCCCTCGCCCTTCATCCACCCGCTTCTTGAATGCCATTTCGTCGGTCGGCAAAGGCTCGATCAGGAAAGCGCGGTCCAGCGCCAGCTCAATGATCTGGTTACGCAACTCCTCTTGCGTGCCACCGCCAGAACCACTGTCTGTCTTGCCCACTTGCATGTAGGCCGCGGCCATCGTTTGCAGACCGGGCAGGTTTTTCTCCAGGTATTTCAACGCGTCCTTGATCTGCAAGGAAAAGAGCCGGCGCAAGCCTTCGCGGTGCTTGTCCATGGCCATTTCGGGCTCGTCAAACACTTCAATCGCCACCGCGTCACCCAGATCGATCAACGCAGGAAATCCGATCAGCGTCTGCCCGCCTTTGCTGATCTCCATCAGCTCGGGCAGCTCACCGAAATCCCAACTCGTGTGGCGCACGTTGGCATTTGTGGGCGCAACAGCGTTGGTTTTCTTTGGCGCAGCACTTTTGCTCAGCTTGTCTTGCCCCTGGGCGGCTGGCTCGGCTGGGCCCGGCCGCAGGGTCTCCAGCTTGAGGGATGCCAACGCCTGAAACGCACCGCGCGCCTGGCTGCCCAGCTCGGCCTTGAGTGCGCCCAGATTGCGGCCCTGACCCAGCTGGCGGCCGTGTTCATCGACCACGCGCAGGTGCATGAAATGGTGTTGACTGACCATGTCCACCTTGATGTCGTTGCGCACAATGTCAAGGCTGGTGGCATCGCGCACCAGCTTCAGCAGCGCATCCATCAGACTGCCGCCGCCAAAGACAGCGGGATCGGTCAGCGCGGCCGTGAACTTTTCGGCTGTGGCCGGCAGGGGCACCAGGCGCGAGCGTGGGCGCTGGTGCAAGGTTTTGAGCAGCGTCTGTACTTTGTCTTTCAACATGCCCGGCACCAGCCAGTCACAGCGCTCTTCGCTCACCTGGTTCAACGCAAATATAGGTACGGTCACAGACAAGCCATCGCGCGCATCGCCCGGTTCGTGCAGGTAGGCACAAGCGCAGTCCACACCCCCCAGGCGCAAGGTTTTGGGAAACGACTGCGTGGTGATGCCCGCCGCTTCGTGGCGCATCAGCTCTTCTTTGGTGAGCAGCAAGAGTTTGGGGTTGAGTCTGTGGGCGTCCTTGTACCAGCGCTCAAAACTCGAACCACTGAACACGTCGGCCGGAATTTGTGCATCGTAAAACGCAAAGATCAGCTCGTCGTCGACCAACACGTCTTGCCGGCGCGATTTGTGCTCCAGCTCGGCCACCTGTTTCACCAGCTTCTGGTTGGCGGCGAGAAACGGTAACCGCGTTTCCCACTCACCCGCCACCAGCGCTTCGCGAATGAAAATCTCACGCGCCCCCGCAGGGTCCACGCGGCCATAGTCGGTGCGCCGGTTGTGATAAACCACCAGCCCATACAGCGTGGCGCGCTCCAGCGCCGTCACCTGCGCGGCCTTCTTCTCCCAATGCGGGTCGAGCAGCTGTTTCTTGATCAGGTGCGAACCCACCTGCTCCAGCCACTGCGGCTCGATGGCGGCGATGCCGCGGCCAAACAGACGCGTGGTTTCCACCAGCTCGGCAGCCACGATCCAGCGCCCGGGTTTCTTGCTCAGGTTTGCGCCAGGGTGGCGGTAAAACTTGATGCCACGCGCGCCCAGATACCAGTCTTCGGCGTCGTTCTTCTGGCCCAAGTTGCCCAGCAGACCCGACAGCATCGAAAGGTGCAGCTGCTCGTAGCCGGCCGGCTGGGTGTTGATGACCCATTTGTGTTCGGCCACCACTGTGTGCAATTGCGAATGGATGTCGCGCCATTCGCGCAGGCGGCGCACGTTGATAAAGTTTTCGCGCAAGACGCTTTCAAACTGCCGGTGGCTCAGCTTGTGGTCGGTGCCGTGGCCTCCCTTGCTTTGCTCCAGCCATTTCCAGAGCTTGAGCGTGCCCGAAAACTCGCTCTTTTCGTCGTCAAACTTCGCGTGCGCCTGATCGGCCTGTGCCTGCTTCTCCAGCGGCCGGTCGCGCACGTCTTGCACGCTCAGCGCCGACGCGATCACCAGCGCCTCGTCCAGCGCGCCACGCTCCTTGGCCTCCAGCAGCATGCGGCCCACCTTGGGGTCCAGCGGCAGGCGCGAGAGCGTCTCGCCGATGCGCGTCAGGGCGTTGTCGTCGTCCACCGCGCCCAGCTCGTTGAGCAACTGGTAGCCGTCCACAATGGCGCGTTTTTGCGGCGGCTCGATGAACGCAAAATCTTCCACCGCGCCCAGACGCAGCGCCTTCATGCGCAAGATCACGCCCGCCAGCGAGCTGCGCAGGATTTCAGGATCGGTGAAGCGCGGGCGGCCGTTGAACCCCGCCTCGTCGTAGAGGCGGATGCAAATACCATCGGCCACCCGGCCGCATCGCCCTGCCCGCTGGTTCGCCGCCGCCTGGCTGATGGGCTCCACCATCAGCTGCTCTACCTTCTGGCGAAAGCTGTAGCGCTTCACCCGGGCCGTGCCCGCGTCGATCACATAACGAATGCCCGGCACCGTGAGCGAGGTCTCAGCCACATTGGTCGCCAGCACGATGCGCCGCCCGCTGTGGTCTTGAAAAATCCGGTCCTGCTCAGTCTGACTCAGGCGCGCGAACAGCGGCAATACCTCGGCATTGCGAAACACCGGCTGGTGTGAAAGGTGCTTGCGCAGGTGGTCCGTCGCTTCGCGGATCTCGCGCTCGCCAGGCAAAAAAATCAGAATGTCGCCGCCCTGGGGCGAACGCCACAACTCGTCCACGCCATCGGCAATCGCGGCATTCAAGTCGTATTCGCGGCTTTCTTCAAAAGGACGAAAACGCACTTCAACGGGAAAAGTTCGACCCGACACCTGAATCACTGGAGCCGGCCCCTTTTTCGAGGTGAAATATTGGGCAAACCGGTCTGCATCGATGGTGGCCGAGGTCACCACCACCTTCAGATCGGGTCGGCGCGGCAGCAGCTGTCGCAAATAGCCCAGCAAAAAATCAATGTTCAAACTGCGCTCGTGCGCCTCGTCAATGATGATGGTGTCGTAGTTGCGCAGATCAGGGTCGGTCTGTGTTTCGGCCAGCAAAATGCCGTCGGTCATCAGCTTGACCGAAGCGTCTTTCGAAAGCCGGTCCTGGAACCGCACCTTAAAGCCGACCACGTCGCCCAGCGGTGTCTTCAGCTCGTCCGCAATGCGTTTGGCCACGCTGGAAGCCGCAATGCGCCGAGGTTGCGTGTGCCCGATCAGCTGGCCGCGCTGCCCTGGCTTGGCATTGAGCTTGCCGCGCCCCATCAAGAGCGCGATCTTGGGCAGCTGGGTTGTCTTGCCCGACCCTGTTTCGCCGCACACGATCACCACCTGGTTCTCGCGCATGGCGCGCTCAATTTCCTCCCTTCGGGCGGAAACAGGCAAAGACTCAGGAAACTCGATCTTCAAGGATGCTGCTGGAGTAACAGCGGCGCGCTGCGGTTGCGGCGGTGGGCGGACGGAATCGGACAAAGACATGGAGGGGGATTATCCGGCTACGCGCGATGCCAAGGTTTGCCCGGTGATTCTGGCCCCTTCGCCGCGACAGGCCATCGCATCTCGAAAACCGAACAACTTGGCCGACGCTGCATGGACATTGGTGTCTGATTCCGCTGTCTTTGGTCTCGATTTCGTGATTTCCATTTCGATAAGATGCGCGGCTGCTGCGGTATTCGCGCAGTTTGTGTGGCATCCAACTTGGTATTTTTGGTTTCAGAGATGGATGGTGACTGGAACGCTTGAGCGACTTGTCGCGCAAGCGTTCCAGTGGGTTGTTTCACACCTTCAGGCACACAGAGTCGCGCCTTTTGGCCCATGGCGTCGTTGAAAATCCTCGCCATGGCCGTGGTTTGCACCTCGCCCTGAGCAAAGAGATGCCGGGAGGCGTCCCTCAGTCCACCGACTCAAACAAACCCGTACGCCACAGTGCCAGGCGCTCGGCATCGTTCAGGCCGAGAACCTCTTCGCCGGGTATCGCGAGCACACGGCGCGCACCAGCCGGTAGGCTGAGTGACCGCATGCCGACAAAGCGCAGCCTGACCGGTGACCCCGGCGCCGCCACAGGTGACGTGGCCAAAGCCGTCCATCGCCGATCGTATGGGCGCGACGAATCCGCGCGTTGACAGCAGTTCATGTTTCACCTCGATTCGTCAATGCCAGTTCGAGCGCACTGGCGCCACCAGAAATCGCCAACCACAGCAGCAAGCCCGTCGCCCATCCCGGCGCCAACCAGGCAGCAGGAGCGGCGGCCAGCCACATCGCCACACAATGCGGGCAGGCCAGCAGCTCGCCGAGCCGCTGACCTGCCAGTGCGCCATGCAAGCGCGAGACCAGGTCCCATGGCCCGCGCTCCAGCGCCAGCAGGCGCGCAATGCGCCACACGGCCAGCACAGCGAGCACCGCTTCAAACCAGGGCGGCTGCGTGCCAAAGCCGGGCATGGCCGGTCTCAGTCTGCGTTGAACACCGAGAAGGACAGGCCGATGTCCCGCCAAACGTGGGCACGGTCGTGCTCGAAGGCAGCGGCCGGTGGCGGGTTGGCATCATCCGGGTCAACGGCGCGCGAGTGGCTTCGGCCCCAAAAGCCGTAGGTGCCTTGCAAGGCTGTGGCTGGCAGTTCATAGATCGCAGTCATGAGCCCTCCCTGGTCAGCCGAGCCCGTGTACCAGTGCTCATAACCCCGAGCGGTCAGCGCGCCGCCGCTGCCGCTGAGGAAATTCATGGCCGTACCACCACACACCGTGGGATGGAAGTAAGCATCTCGGAAATGCCGACTCTGCGCAGCGAATTGAACGCGGAACTGCACCATCTGCGCAGCCAGGCCACGCCGAACGACCGGACATTCACCGCCGATGGGCAGCCAGTCCCCGCTGTTGCCCTTGCGCCATTGAACGGCCAGACTCATCTCGGGCGCTCGGTTGTCAACCGCCACAACCACCGCAGGCGATGCGCCCAGCGAGGCGCCACCCGTGCCCACCTCGAGCGTCAACCGGTATTGGCCGTCGGGATAGGTGCCGCCTGTGGGCCAGTCCAGCAGCAATTGCTCGCTGGGCAGCCAGGGGTTGGCCCCGGCCGGCAGGTTGATCGGGTACCAGCCGTTCGAGTCGCTGGCGGGCGCGTGCCATTCACCGATGCCCGCGCCGTTGAGGCGGTAGAGCCACCAGCTCACACCGACAAAAGGCGCGGCGCTGCTCCAGCTGCCAGTGCCCGGCGCCTGGTACTCGAACATCACGCGGTAGTGCGTCGCCTGGGCATGTGTGCGCTGGCAGCCGAAGAGCGACAGCAGACCATGCAAAGGCGCCTGCGCCGGGCCGTCGCCTGATCCGCCCGCAACACCACTGGCGCGCGGTCGGTTGGCCGTGAGGTTGTAACCGGTGGTGTTGTCGAAGACTGAGGGTGCACCTGTGATCGGCATGCGCCCGGCCAGCACCAGCGCCGGCTGATTGCCACAGGGCACCAGCGGCTCGGCCGTGCAACCCGGTCCGGTTCGCGCGATCGCGCTGGCCTCGAGCACGATCTCGCCCAAGCCGCTGGCGTTCCAGCGCACGTCGAAGTGGGTTTCACCGTAGATCTGCTCTTCAATGCCGTCGCCGTTCACATCCTGCAGCACACGGAAGGTAATGTCGGGTACGTCGATGATCGGCGTCCACTCTGGCACATGAACATCGACGCAGCGACGCATCGGACCGATCCAGCGCTGCGGCGAGAAACCGTCGAACGCCTTCGGATCGATGCGCAACTGGTTGGCTATGCTCTCCAGCGCGATGCGCGGCGCCTTCGCACCCACCGCAGGGTCGAGAAACTCTGCCGGCAGCGGGGGTGTCAAGTCCAGGCGAGCAGGGGAATCGAGTTCGCGCGTGAGCACCGCGCTGTCGTCACCAAAGGCGCGCCCTGGCAACTTTTCCAGGCGGTTGAGCGCCTCGGTCAACCGGGTGTCGCGAGACAGCCGGGCGAGCAGCGTGAGGTCGGGCAGCGGACCCGGGCCACCGGGGACCGGCTCGGGCGGGCGTGGCAACAGGGAATCACGCAAATCCTCAATCAGCTCGCGCCAGTTGGGTCGCTCGAACAACACCGGGAAACACACACGCTGCGTGCGCCAACGCAACACCCAGTCGATATCGAATCGCGGCACCCAGACGCAGAAATTGCCGCATGCGTCGGTCTTGACGGTGGCAATGACTTCGCGTCGGCAGTTGAAGGGAAAAAGCCAACTGAAGGGCGAGCCCGGCGGGTGGTAGGCCAGCAGCGAACAATCGGTGTCTTCTACCTGAACAGTGGCCAGTGGCACCGGGCGCCGCACGCCGTTGGCATCGGTGCGCACGACCTTGCCGCACACCCGCTGCATGAAAAGCGCGCGCGGGTCCAGTACATGGCCCAGCTTGGCCTTCAGGGTGGCGATGGGCTCGCCCGCCAAGCGTTTGAGCGGCGCTCCGCTGAGCGCCGCCAGGCGCGCGGCGCCAAGCTTGCCAATGATGGCCGACTCGGCTTCATCAAAAGCAGTGTCCACAAGCGCAGACGAGGCAGCGGAGCCGCTGGGCAACGCAGCACTGCGGGCCTTGTTGCCCGCAGTCGGTTTTTGGGTATCAGCCATGTTTTTTCCTTCGCGACGGGGTGGGGGTGAGCGATCGATTCGAATGGGGCCAGTTGCGCCATGGGAAACGACCGGTTTCAGTCTGGGACTGAGGCCCCCTTTCGGCATCCCCAAGAAGTGGGAACGCTGTCCCCAGCACGGGGGAGAAACCAGCCCATTTCGTGAGGGTTTTACAAACCCTCACAGCGAGCAGCAGCACCCGGACTGAAGTCGGCTGATGGCGGCCATCAATGCGTCCCACCACGAGTGCAATGCGGCGCATGGGCGTTCGGGCCCAGTGCCGTTGCTCGATACGGCAAGCCAGGTCTGCAACGATGCCCTTGCGGGTGCACACAAAACGCGAGCTGCGGCCCAACACGCCAGCCGGGCCAGCTGGCTCAGCATGTGCATCTCATTTGAGGGGGGTGAGAAGGCTGATACCGCATGTTCGTGCTGCGGCACCGAACCCCAAGGTGGTCATGCGTCAAATCAACAGTTTTCGCCGTCGGAGCGTCAAACTGGCATTCTTGTGGCGGCTCATCTGGACGTCTTCTTCTGTGCGTTCCCCAGCGGGGCAACTCCCGCCTTCCATGAACTGCTGGCACCCTTTGCAAGGGTGGTGTGCTCAAAGAAAAACATCGGTCAAAATCAACGGGTTGCCAATTTTCTGGCCGACCCGCATTCCACTCCCAGACCGCCCCAGCACCTGCCCATGTCCAACGTCTTCAACTTCACCTTTGTGCCCTGGTTTCGCTCGGTGGCGCCTTATATCCACAAACACCGCAACAACACCTTGGTGGTGGGCCTCTCGGGAGAGGCCATTGAAGCGGGCAAGCTGCAAACGGTGGCTCAGGACCTGGCGCTGATCCAGAGCATGGGGGTAAAAATTGTGTTGGTGCACGGCTTCAGGCCGCAGGTCAACGAGCAACTCAAGGCCAAGGGCCATGAGGCCAAGTATTCCCACGGCATGCGCATCACCGATTCGGTGGCGCTGGACTGCGCGCAAGAAGCGGCCGGCCAATTGCGCTACGAAATTGAGGCAGCGTTCAGCCAGGGCTTGCCCAACACACCCATGGCAGGCGCCACGGTACGGGTGATTTCAGGCAATTTCATCACCGCCCGCCCGGTGGGCCTGATGGACGGGGTTGACTTCATTCATTCGGGCCTGGTGCGCAAGGTAGACGCGGTGGGCATACAGCGCACGCTCGACATGGGGGCTTTGGTGTTGCTCTCGCCATTTGGTTTTTCGCCCACCGGCGAGGCATTCAACCTGACCATGGAAGATGTGGCCACTTCGGTGGCGGTGGCCTTGCAGGCCGACAAACTCATGTTCCTGACCGAGGTGCCCGGCATTCGAACCGATGCCGATGACCCTGAAAGCCCCATTGACACCGAGCTGCCCCTGGCCGTGGCCAAACGCATGTTGGCCACCTTGCCCAGCGCCACCCAGCCGACCGACACGGCCTTCTATTTGCAGCACTGCATCAAGGCCTGCGAAGGTGGCGTGGAGCGCAGCCACATCTTGCCGTTTGCTGTAGAGGGCTGCCTCTTGCTCGAGATTTACACCCACGACGGCATCGGCACCATGGTGGTGGACGAAAAACTGGAGAGCCTGCGCGAGGCATCGATCGACGACGTGAGCGGCATCGTGGCGTTGATCGAGCCGTTTGAGAAAGACGGCACGCTGGTCAAACGCGACCGCACCGAGATCGAACGGGACGCCGGCTTCTACACCATCATCGAGCACGACGGCGTCATCTTCGGTTGCGCAGCCCTCTATACGTACCCCGAGGCCATGACGGGTGAAATGTACGCCTTGACGGTGTCCCCCCAGGTACAGAGCCAGGGCGACGGGGAACGCTTGCTCAAGCGCATTGAAAACCGCGCTCGCGCCCAAGGGTTGCAAAGCATTTTTGTGCTCACCACCCGCACCATGCACTGGTTCATCAAACGCGGTTTCCAGCAGGTACCCGCCGAATGGTTGCCCGAGGCGCGCAAGCGCAAATACAACTGGGACCGCAAGAGCCAGGTGCTGGTGAAAAAGTTGTCCTGACAGCCGAGGGTGCGCTGCGCGCAGGCATGGTTCATACTGGAGTTTTGACGACCACTCAGCGAACAGCCATGACCGAAAGAAGCACGCCGCCGTCTCCCGCCAGCGCCAGCCCATCCCATGCGCCTGCGCCCGGCAAAAGGGCGACCAGCCGCAGCAGGCCGGCCAAAGCCGCGCCGGCACGCAAGTCTGCCCGCACCGCCGCCAGCGCCGACGAAGCCGAAAAACCCCGACGCGTCAGGCTGGGTGACACCACCGGCAGCACGGTGCCCCAGCGCATCCGCAAGAACACGGTCAAAAAAGCCACGATCGCGCACCAAGGTTCACAGCTGGCGGCCGTGCGGGACATTCTGGCGGCCAAAGAGAGCAACAAGGCCGAAAAGGCCGAGTCTTTGCGCGCGATTCTGGAAGGTGCCGCGCCGGACGATGCCAAGGTGATCCGCCAACTGCTCAAAGGCCAGGCCAAATCGAACCGGCGCAACGCGGCAGCCGACGCGGACCCCAACGAGCAACTGGTCAGAGACTGGCGCAGTGGCGCCTACCCCTACAAAAATCTGCTCTCGCGCCGCGTTTACGAGGCCAACAAATACATGCTGCAGGTGGAGTTGCTCAAACTGCAGGCCTGGGTCAAGGAAACCGGGCAACGCGTGGTCATCCTTTTTGAAGGCCGCGACGCCGCAGGCAAGGGCGGCACCATCAAGCGGGTGATGGAGCATCTGAATCCACGCGGCGCCAGAGTCGTGGCGCTGGAGAAACCCAGCGAAGTCGAACGCGGGCAGTGGTACTTCCAGCGCTACGTGCAGCACCTGCCCACCGCCGGCGAAATCGTGTTGTTTGACCGCAGCTGGTACAACCGCGCTGGCGTCGAGCGTGTGATGGGTTTTTGCTCCGACGAGGAATACACCGAATTCATGCGCCAGGCGCCGCAGTTTGAGCGCCAGCTGGTGCGCAGCGGCGTACACCTGATCAAGTTCTGGTTCTCGGTGAGCCGCGAAGAGCAGCGCCGCCGCTTCAAGGAGCGCAAGGCCCACCCCCTCAAGCAATGGAAGCTCAGCCCGATTGACCTGGCGTCACTGGACAAATGGGGTGACTACACCAAGGCCAAGGAAGCCATGTTTTTTGAAACCGATACAGCCGACTCACCCTGGACTGTCATCAAGAGCGACTGCAAAAAACGCGCACGGCTTAACGCCATGCGCTACCTGCTCCAAAAGCTGCCCTACTCCAACAAAGACGCCAAGCACATCGGCAAACTCGACTCTTTGATCGTCGGACGCGCCCATGTGGTCTACGAACGCGGCGAAAACCCGGGCGGCGTGATTTTATAGCGGCTCTGCCGGGCAGCAGTTGGGCCCGACAGCAGGAAAGACAACCTTGCCTGGGGTGGATCTTCAGGCGGCCCGGGGCGCGCGCTTCCACCACAGCAGTGCCGCCATGAGCACAAAGCCGCTGAAACACAGGAACGACCAGTTGGCGATGGTCAGCCCCAGGAAGGTCCAGTCCACGGCCGAACAGTCGCCGCCGCCCTTGAAGATCATGGGGATCGCGCGCTTGAGGGGAAACGACTCGATCATTCCGTAGAAATCCCGGCCGCAGCTCATCACTTCAGGTGGATTCCATTGCAGCAGGCTTTGCCGTGCTGCCACAAAGGCGCCAAAAGCCGACACCAGGCCCATCTTGACCAAACCGCCCGTTTGCAGCCAGCCCGGCTT
The DNA here is from genome assembly GCF_004795855.1 of Hydrogenophaga sp. PAMC20947. Classification (NCBI taxonomy): domain Bacteria; kingdom Pseudomonadati; phylum Pseudomonadota; class Betaproteobacteria; order Burkholderiales; family Comamonadaceae; genus Hydrogenophaga; species Hydrogenophaga sp. PAMC20947. The sequence continues at coordinate 1,123,999 of NZ_CP039252.1, read as the reverse complement.
AAAAAACGCGCTGACACCAGCAATCAGGGCCACCAATACCAGGGCGTAGCGCTGGACGATACACATTGGACATGGCACCAGCCCCACGGCGTGCTGAAGGTACAGGCCATAGGCCAGCAAGGGCACACAGGTGGCCGAAATCAGAGCGAGCCAAGAGCGGGTATGAGAAAACGGGATCATGAAGAGCATAACTACGGTGTTTCAGGGCTCGCTCAAAACGAGCCAGCGCCCATTGGAACACCAAACCTGAAAAGGGTTTCCCAATGCAGGCACAATTTGGGGATTGTTTTTCAGCCTCACAGGAGTTTCCATGGCACGTACCGTCAACTGCATCAAGCTCGGCAAAGAAGCCGAAGGCCTGGATTTTGCCCCTTACCCTGGCGAACTGGGTAAGCGCATCTATGAAAGCGTGAGCAAAGAAGCCTGGGCCGCCTGGCTCAAGCACCAGACCATGTTGCTCAACGAAAACCGGCTCAACCTGGCCGATGCCCGCGCCCGCCAATACCTTGCACGCCAGATGGAAAAGCACTTTTTTGGTGAAGGCGCAGACGCGGCCGCTGGCTACGTACCGCCCTCGGCCTGAGGCCCTGCCTCACTCAAGGGCACACGCCTCTGATTCTCATTCCTCGCTAACCAAGAACACGGTCCAACCCATGCGCCAAGCCATGGTCATCGGCGCTGGCCTGGCCGGGGCTGCCGCCTGCATTGCACTGGCCCGCCGCGGCTGGGCGATCTCGCTGCTCGATGCGGCTCAAGGGCCGGCACAAGCGGCATCCGCCTTGCCGGTGGGCATGCTCAGCCCCCACGTCACGCGCGCACCCACACCACTGTCGCGCTTGAGCGCCGCGGGTGTCGCCGACACACAAGCTGAATTGAAGCGCCTGGTGCCGCCCGGCCAGGGATGGCAGGCTTGCGAGATCGACAACCTCGGACACGATCCGGGCCGCTGGCCCGCCGCCCTGGTCAGACCTGCCGCTCTGGTTCAAGCCTGGCTGGCCGAAGCAGGTCGCCTCACCACGGTGCAACCGATCTGGGGCGCCAACGTCCAGCGCCTGGAACGCAGCGAGACGGGTCAATGGCTGGCCCTGGACGATGAGGGGCAGTCCATCGCTCAAGGCGACGCGGTGGTGGTGGCCGGTGCCTGGGGTTCATTGGGCTTGCTGAGCGCCAGCCTGGCAGGCGGTGCATCGTTGGCCGACGCATTGCCATTGAGGCCTGTCAAAGGCCAGATGAGCCTCGGGCCTCTGGTGGGACAGCCGAAGGAGGCACGCCCCCGGCGCGACAACGGTGTGTTTGTGCCTTGTTATGAAGACAGCGGTCTGCCCCCGCAATGGCCTGCAAGGGTCTGGTCCATGGGCTCCACCTACGAGCGAGGCGAGTACACGACCCACGTGACCGAAGAAGGCCACACCCGCAATGCAGAAAGCCTGTCCAAGCTGAGCGCTGCGGGCACCGACAGCATGCGCCTGGCCGCGCAGGCCGGTGAACTTCGAGGCTGGGCTCAGGTGCGTTGTGCATCGCTCGATCGCCTGCCCCTGGTTGGGGCCATCCCCGACGTCGCCGCTTTGCACCACCACATGACACAGGCTGGCCCACGGCGGAACCGGTTGGCGCTGGTGCAGGTACCACGGGTTTCGGGTTTGTACACCTTGTCTGCGCTGGGCTCCCGGGGCATCACGCTGGCCCACAGCATGGGCACGCTGCTGGCCAGCCTCATGGACGGAGAGACTCCTTCGCTGGAATCAGACCTTGTACAAGCGCTTGACCCGGCCCGTTTCGCCTGGCGACAAGCGCGCCGCCAATCCACCTGAATTCAGCGCAGGCGCTCCATACACAGGAGCAACTCCGCCCGGCTTAACGGACGCGAGACCAAGGCATTGATACCGGACCGATGGGAGTCCTTGCGCACGCGGCGACGGCTCCACCAGGCGGCCAGAGGGCTGGCATGTTCAGACAGGCCGAGATTCATGGCGTGGGGGTTGCGCTCGGCAAACAAGCGCGACAACAACCAGGCATCCACTTGGTGGTTGTCGATATTGAACGCGCCACACTGGTATTCGTGGCGCGAGATCCAATCGACAGCCTGCTCTGTAGAACGGGGCGCGTCAACCTCCTCCACGCCGACCGCGGCCAGCTGGCTCTGCAGCAGGGCGCTGTCTCCAGCGTCCAGCCCGACCAGCAAAGCCCGGCGAATCGGCACCTTAGGCCGATCCACCAACTCGTCCAGCCTGCCTGGACTGCTGATATCCAGGTCCAGGAACCCTGAATCGACCTGCCGCGCGGCGTACACCGCGTCCAGGTCCTCCAGCAGGCTGGACCAGCTCATGGGTCGGCCCAGCACCCGCCAGGCATGATCAGGCGCCTCATCGCCGACCCAAATGACCCGCTGCCCTTCGGGTGAGGGTTTGGCATGAAACAGCACCGCTTCAGCGCTTTCGCCATCAACCAGCACCACCTCAGGCCCCGTGACAGAGATGCCAGAGCCCTGCGCCACCAGAGGAACCCAAGGCGCATAGGCAACCTCGCGCTCCTCGGAGAGACGAAAGATGGTGTTCAGGGCGTGGCGCTCAACATCAGAGAAGCCCACCACACCGACATGAATGCGGAGATTCAACATGGTGCGCGATGTTACCTCTTGTGTATCGGCCCGCTCGCAAAAAGCACTACAAAGGCGACCCAATCAGGCGCCCTGTCCATCGGGTCAGGCTATCTATATACGAATTTAGAATATAGAAATGTAAAAAAAGTCGTTTGTCATATAACAAGACGCTTTTAAAGTGGCGTCCATGCCCGATTTCGCACTCATTTTTGCCGGTTTCTTTGTTGGCCTCGTGGTCGGCCTCACCGGCGTGGGCGGCGGCTCGTTGATGACGCCCATCCTGATTTTCTTCTTTGGGGTCAAGCCCTACCTCGCTGTCGGTACCGATTTGCTGTTCGCCGCAGTCACCAAAGCTGGCGGCACCGTGAGCCTGGCGCGGCAACGCCTCGTACCCTGGCGGGTGGTGGGCCTCTTGAGTGCCGGCAGTCTGCCTGCAGCCCTGATCACACTCTCAGCCTTGCGCCATCTGGGCCCCGAAACCGAAGGGGTGCAGGCGATCATGACCCACACCCTGGGCATCGCGTTGCTGCTTACCGCCGCCGCCATGTTTTACAAGGCGGCCCGCGGCAAAGTTTTGCCGCGCACCCTCAACCCAGACGATCTGGACAGCGCAAGCCGCGCGCTCCACTGGAGTCTGCCTGTGTTGTTCGGTGCTGTGATCGGCACGCTGGTAACCCTCACCTCGGTGGGTGCCGGCGCGATCGGTGTGTCGGTGCTGCTGCTGCTGTTTCCGCTGTTGCCGCTGCCCCGCATCGTTGCGGCCGACATTGCTTATGCCGTGCCCCTGACCCTGGTCGCAGGCTTGGGACATGCCAGCCTGGGATCGGTCGACTGGCCGTTGCTGGGTACGCTTCTGGTGGGCTCCCTGCCCGGCATCTGGCTCGGCACCCGGCTCATGCGCCACACACCCGAACGTGTGGTGCGCTCCCTCCTCTCTTTGCTGCTGGCTTATGCCGGTACCAAGTTGATCTCTCTCTGATTTTTCGGCACTGACACCATGTACCAATACTCTGATTTTGACCGCCAGTTCGTGCAGCAACGCGCCGCACAATTCCGCGATCAGCTCGATCGCCGTTTTGCGGGCACCCTGCTCGAAGACGATTTCAAGCCGCTGCGCCTGCAAAACGGCTGGTACGTACAACGCTTCGCTCCCATGCTGCGCGTGGCAGTGCCCTACGGCGAAATCGCCAGCAACCAGCTCCGCGTGCTGGCCAAGATCGCCCGCGATTTCGACCACAAGGAAGACAACGACATCTCGAACGCCGTGGTGGCACTGGCCGATGTGCCCAGCCTGCCCGACCGATGCGCCCACTTCACCACACGCTCCAACGTGCAATACAACTGGATTCCGCTGAACCGCGCCGCCGATGTGATGGACCTGCTGGCCAGCGTCAACATGCACGGCATCCAGACCAGCGGCAATTGCATCCGCAACATCACCACCGATGCCTTGGCCGGCATCGCCGTTGACGAAGTAGCCGATCCGCGTCCCTTCGCAGAAATCATGCGCCAGTGGAGCACGCTGCACCCCGAGTTCGCTTTTCTGCCACGCAAATTCAAGATCGCCATCACTGGCGCCCGCGAAGACCGAGCCGCCAGCGCCTGGCACGATGTGGGCCTGCGCCTGCTGCGCAATGTGGACGGCGATCTGGGCTTCCAGGTGCGCGTGGGCGGGGGCATGGGCCGCACACCCATCATCGGCAGCGTGATCCGCGAGTTCCTGCCCTGGAACCAGGTCCTGAACTATCTGGAAGCCATCGTCCGTGCCTACAACCGCTTTGGCCGACGCGACAACAAGTACAAAGCCCGGATCAAGATTCTGGTGAAAGCCGAGGGGCAGGCATTCTCCGACCAGGTGGAAGCCGAGTACCAGGACATTCTCACGATCGACGGCGCGCCCCACACCATCACCCAGACTGAGCTCGACCGGGTCAGCGCATTCTTCGCAGCCCCCGACCTCAACTGCGACCGCAAAAGCGCCGATGCCAAGATCGCCCACATCCTGAAAGCCGCTGCCGAAGACGACGTGGAATTCAGTCGCTGGCTCACGCAAAACGTTAAGCCGCATCAGAATCCCGATCTGCGCGCCGTCACGCTGTCGTTCAAGCGCCTGGGTTCTGCACCCGGCGATGCCAACGCTGAACAGCTGGAGCGCGCAGCGGACCTGGCCGATCGTTTCTCGGCCGGCGAAGCCCGCGTGACCCATGAGCAAAACCTGTTGCTGCCCTGGGTGCGCTGCGACCAGCTGCCCGAACTGTGGCGCGAAGCACGGCGCCTGGGCCTGGCCAAACCCAATATCGGTTTGCTCAGCGACATGATCGCCTGCCCCGGCGGCGACTTCTGCGATCTGGCCAACGCCCGCTCGCTGCCCATCGCAAACACACTGATGGCCCGCTACCAGGATCTCGATGAGCTGCACGATCTGGGTGAAATCGACTTGCACATCAGCGGCTGCATCAACTCTTGCGGCCATCACCACAGCGGTCACATCGGTGTACTCGGTGTCGACAAAGACGGCCAGGAGTGGTACCAGATCACGCTGGGCGGCTCCGACGGTTCGCGCCTGTCCGGCGAAGCCGTTCCCGGCAAGGTCATCGGTCCATCCTTCGCCGCCGCTGAGGTCGCCGACGTGGTTGAGGCCCTGCTCGACACCTACCGCAGCCACCGCGACGAGCGCGAGACCTTCATCAACACCTTCAAGCGCGTGGGCGTCGATCCATTCAAAACCGCTGCCAATGCTGTGCGCGTGGCCACCGCCCGTCCCACAACCACAGCCTGATCGCCATGACCCAACAACTCCAACTCTTCCCCGCCGGCAGCCTGGATGCCGAATCCCAGGCCGCAGGTACCCTGGCCATCGCCAACGACGCCGATCCCCGCGAGGCCGATCTGTCGGGCGTGCATACCGTCACCCTGAATTTCCCAGGCTTCAGCGACGGACGCGCTTTCAGCCAAGCTTTTTTGCTCCGCCGCCGCCTGGGATTTGCGGGCAATATTCGCGCCACGGGCGATGTGCTCATTGATCAATTGCAGCAAATGCAGCGCAGTGGATTCTCCCAGGCTGTACTGCGCGCCGACCAAAGCCTCATTCACGGTCAGCAATTGCTCAACCAGTACAGCGGCTTCTACCAAGGTGACGCCGTGGCCATTCAGCCCCGTTTCGCCGCAGTGCCTGCCTGAGCCAGAAAGCCCAATATGAGCGCACTCGATCTCTACAACCGCCCCTCAACCGACTTCGAAGCCAAGGTGGCCCACAGCCTTGCACTGCTTCAGCAGGTGGCCGCCGAACACAAGGCCCTCACACAGGCCTCCAGCCTGGGTGTGGAAGACACAGTCGTTACCCACCTGATCCACCTCGCGGGCATCAACGCAGGCATCTTTGTGCTGGAAACCGGCAAGCTGCACGCTGAAACCCTGGCCATGATTCCCAAGATCGAGCGCCGCTATGCACGCAGTGTGGAGATCTTCAGGCCGCAAAACGAATCGGTCATCCGGTTTTTGCGCAGCCACGGCGAAGAAGCCATGTTCGAGAGCATCGAGTTGCGCAAGGGTTGCTGCGACATTCGCAAAATGGAGCCCCTGTCTCGAGCGCTCGCTGGCAAAGACGGCTGGATCACCGGCCTGCGCCGCGAGCAATCCAATGCCCGGGCCGAAGTGGCCGACATCGTGCAAGAGGCCGAACGCATCAAGATCAGCCCGCTGGTCGAATGGACCTGGGGCGACGTCTGGCACTTCGTTGCCTTGCATGGGCTCGAATACAACGCGCTGCACGACCAGTTCTTCCCGAGCATCGGCTGCGCACCCTGCACCCGGGCCATCTCCGTGGGCGAAGATTTTCGCGCCGGCCGGTGGTGGTGGGAGAACGAATCCGCGAAAGAGTGTGGCCTGCATACGCAGTCCGCGTCTTCCCAACTGCCGCCATTTGAAAAGGCCCCCACATGAACGCCCGCATCGACAACGCCGTGCTGGAAACAGCCCACCACCTCAGCAATGCCCACCTCGACGCCCTGGAAGAAGAAACCATCTTCATCTTGCGCGAAGTGGCCGCCGCGTTCGAGCGCCCTGCACTGCTGTTCTCGGGCGGCAAAGACTCGCTGGTGATGCTTCGCTGCGCCGAAAAAGCTTTTGGCGTCGGCCGTATCCCGTATCCGCTGTTGATGATCGACACCGGGCACAACTTCCCTGAAGTGACCGCCTTCCGCGATTTGCGTGCCGGCGAGCTGCAAGCCGAGCTGATTGTGCGCAACGTCGAAGACTCCATGAAGCGCGGCACCGTGCGCCTGTCGCACCCAGAAGAAAGCCGCAACGTGCACCAGTCGGTCACGCTGCTCGAAGCCATTGAAGAATTCCGCTTCGACGCTTTGATCGGTGGCGCGCGCCGCGACGAAGAAAAGGCCAGAGCCAAAGAGCGCATTTTTTCCCATCGCGACAGCTTCGGACAATGGCAACCCAAGGCCCAACGCCCAGAGCTGTGGACCCTGTTCAACACGCGCCTGGCCCCCGGTGAACACTTCCGGGTGTTCCCCATCAGCAACTGGACCGAGCTCGATGTCTGGCAATACATCGAACGCGAGCAGATTGCCTTGCCTTCGCTGTACTACTCGCACAAACGAGATGTGATCGACCGCCGCGGCCTGCTCGTGCCCGTGACCGAACTCACCCCGGCGAAAGACGGGGAAACGGTTCAAACCCGTGATGTGCGTTTCCGCACCCTGGGTGACATCACCTGCACCTGCCCGGTAGAAAGCACAGCAGCCACGCCAGAGCAGATCGTGCTGGAAACCTTGACGGCCGAGGTCAGCGAACGCGGCTCCACCCGCATGGACGACAAGACGTCTGACGCCTCGATGGAGAAGCGCAAGAAAGACGGTTACTTTTAACCCCCGGCGCCCCAGGTTTAGACATTTCACTCGGACAATTTTCATGAACACAGTTGTTTCCCCCGCCGTTGGCGCCGATACCCGCCCCGCCCTGAAATTCATCACCTGTGGATCGGTCGATGACGGCAAGAGCACCTTGATTGGCCGCTTGCTGGTCGACAGCAAGGCCGTGTTGCAAGACCACCTGGCCGGCGTGCAGCGCCAGGGTGAAACCGATCTGGCGCTGCTGACCGATGGCTTGTCGGCCGAGCGTGAGCAGGGCATCACCATCGACGTGGCCTACCGCTACTTCAACACCGAGACGCGCAAGTTCATCATTGGTGACGCACCCGGTCATGAGCAGTACACGCGCAACATGGTCACAGCAGCCTCCAGCGCCGACGCGGCCGTGGTGCTGGTTGACGCCACCAAACTCGACTGGCGCAATGCCGCGCTCAAATTGCTGGCCCAGACGCGGCGCCACAGCCTGCTGCTCAAACTCTTGCGCGTGCCGTCCATCGTGTTTGCTGTGAACAAGCTCGATGCGGTCGAAGACCCGACGCAGGCATTTACCCACATTCGCAACGCGCTCACAGAATTTGCCGCAACCGCAGGGCTGACCGTGACCGCCACCGTGCCCGTGTCGGCACTCAAAGGCTGGAATGTGGTCGACGCCGCCGTTGACGCCCATTGGTGCGGTTACAGCGGCCCCACCCTGCTCGACATCCTGGAGCACCTGCCAGTGACACCGGCAGACGTGAGCCTGCCCGTGTCATTTCCGGTCCAGTGGGTGGAGAAGTTTTCATCATCTTCAGACACCAGCCAGGGCCGACGGGTGTTCTGGGGCCGTGTGGCCACCGGCGAAGCTACCGTTGGTCAGGCAGTGAAAGTCATGCCCAGCGGACTGACTGCCAAAGTGGCCCAGGTGCTGGACCACGCACGCAACCCCAAGCCGGTTGCCGCAGGCCACAGCGCAGGCATCGTGCTCGACCGCGAATTGGATGTCTCTCGCGGCGACTGGCTGCTGGCCGCTGATGACGAAAACGACACCCTGACAGCCACCTCATCCCTCAGCGCCACCGTCGCATGGCTGGACGACGAGCCACTGATCGCGGGACGCGTGTACTGGGCACTGCACGGCCACCGCTGGGTCAAGGCCAAGGTGCAGCGCATCGTTCACCGCCTCGATATCCACACGTTGGCCGAGGAATCGGCCAACCAGCTAGAAGCCAATGCCATTGGTCATATCGAGCTGGCTCTGCAAGAGCCACTGGCAACCCGCCCCTTCGCCGAATCGCGGGCATTGGGGGCAATGGTGCTCGTAGACACGGCCAGCCACAAGACGTCGGGGGCGCTGTTGGTCAACTGAATTTGCTTCAAACAGGCGCTTTGACCTTTAACTTAAGTCAAGGCCAAAGGCGCCAGATGCCATTACCCTCTCGAAAACCCTAAAATCAGAGGTTTCATCGATTTGCCCACACCATCACCATGACCCACGTCGTCACCGAATCCTGCATCCGTTGCAAATACACCGATTGCGTTGATGTCTGCCCCGTGGACTGTTTCCGCGAAGGCCCTAACTTCCTCACCATCGATCCCGACGAGTGCATCGACTGTGCGGTGTGCATCCCGGAATGCCCGGTGAGCGCGATCTACGCGGAAGAAGATTTGCCGAAAGATCAGCTCCACATGACCGCCCTCAACGAAGAGCTGGCGCGCCAGCCTGGCTGGAAGAGCATCACCAAACGCAAAGAGCCGCTGTCCGACGCGGAAGACTGGAAAGACAAAACGGGCAAGCTGCCCGAAATGCTGCGATAAAGAAACATGGAACCGAAACTGAACCAAGAAGTGATGAACACCGCTGCTGCACACGACGGCCCGATCGAAACCGATGCCGTCATCGTTGGCGCCGGCCCCGTGGGCCTGTTCCAGGTGTTTGAGCTCGGCCTGCTGGAAATCAAGGCCCACGTGATCGACTCGCTCGCCTACCCAGGCGGCCAGCCCGTTGAGCTGTATCCCGACAAGCCGATCTACGACATCCCTGCCATCCCCGTGTGCACCGGCCAGGAGCTCACCGATGCATTGCTCAAGCAGATCGAGCCTTTCGGCGCGACCTTCCATTTGGGTCAGGAAGTCACCACGGTTCAGAAACAGGACGATGGTCGTTTCTTCGTGCAGACCTCCAAGGGCACGCAGTTCCTCACCAAAACCATCTTCATCGCCGCCGGTGTGGGCGCATTCCAGCCCCGCACGCTGAAGGTCGAAGGCCTGGGAAAATACGACGGATCGCAACTCTTTTACCGGGTGAAGAACCCGGCCGATTTCGCCGGCAAGAATCTGGTGATCGTGGGCGGTGGTGACTCCGCGCTTGACTGGGCACTCAACTTTGCCGCAGAAGGCCCCAACAAAGCCGAAAGCGTCATCCTGATCCACCGCCGCGACGGCTTCAAAGCCGCCCCCGCCAGCGTTGCCAAGATGAAAGAGCTTTGCGACGCCTACGAAATGCAGTTCGTCGTGGGCCAGATCACTGGCCTCGACGAACGCGACGGCAAACTCGTGGGAGCCAAGGTGACCGGTGCCGACGGCGTGACCCGTGTGGTGCCCATGGACGCCTTGCTGGTCTTCTTCGGCCTCTCGCCCAAGCTTGGCCCCATTGCTGAATGGAGCCTGGCGATCGAGCGCAAGCAACTGGTCGTCGACACCGAAAAGTTCTCCACCAATATCCCCGGCATCTTCGCCGTAGGCGACATCAACACCTACCCAGGCAAGAAGAAGTTGATCCTGTCTGGCTTCCATGAATGTGCACTGGCCGCATTTGGCGCTATGCCCATCATCTTCCCCGAGAAGAAGGTGTTTCTCCAGTACACGACCACCAGCCCCAAACTGCACAAAGTGTTGGGCGTGGAGTCACCTGTATTCGACTGAGCGAGATCCATGGCCACTCAAACCAAGCCGCTCGCAAAATGATTGGGTTTTTTTGAGTCGGTTTTTGGAAATGGCGAAAATGTCGCTATAATTCGAGGCTGTTCCCTGATAGCTCAGTTGGTAGAGCGACGGACTGTTAATCCGCAGGTCCCTGGTTCGAGTCCAGGTCGGGGAGCCACTACAAGCCGCAAGGCAACTGAAAAGCCTGCTACTTAATCGGTAGCAGGCTTTTCTTATTGTGGCGCGAAAGTGTAATTCCTGTGTAACCGCGCCAGAAGAACGCTTAGGCCGATTTCGCCTTGTACCGATCCGCCAGCTTGTCCATTGCCGATTGGATATGTGAGCCGTTCTGGTGGCTGTAACGCTCAACCATGCTCAGATTCTTGTGCCCACTAATCCGCTTCACGGTCGGCAGATCAACGCCCGCCTGAACCAAATGCGTGATCGCTGTGTGGCGCAGCGTATGGCGCACCACCTGTTTGACATCAAGCCCCGCAGCCATAACGCAACGGCGAAACGGCTTGTCCAAATTCACCGTTCTTCCCTCTTTGGCGGCGGGTGACGGAAACAACCATTGCTCTCCGGGTCGCAAAGACCCGACATAGGTCGCGAGATATTCACCAAGACCCGCCGTCATGGGCTGCTCACGCGGCCCTGCCTTGGCTCTTGGGATGTAGATCACGAGTTGCTCAAGGTTGATGTGCTCTCGTCGGATGTTCAAAATCTCGGACTTCCGCATCGATGTGTCCAACCCAATCCTGATGAAGGGGTGGATTTGGCGGTTCTGATCGCCCTCCGCAGTTTTCAGCAGGCGCTCGATTTGTTCTACCGTCAAGTATGTGATGCGTCCAGAATGCTCTTTCAGGCGCTTAATGGTGGCCGGCCTGTGATCTAGCCAACCCCATTCCACCGCCTTGCTGAAGAGATGCGACAACGCGGCCAGTTCACGGTTGATCGTGGCAGGCTTGGTTTCACCTCCTACCGTCGGCTTCCCACCCGGTCCGTTCGTTCGCACCACCAAGTCGCCAGCGCGTTTCTTCTTGTACCGCTCCACATCGAAAGTGGTGATCTTTGCAAGTTGGGTGGCGCCAAAAAAAGGCGCCAGGTGCATGTTCAGGCGGTAGCCCTTCATAGGCAGGTCTTTTCCATCCTCCAGAGCCAGCTTGGACAGGTATTGAGCAGCAGCATCGATGAAAGTCAAAGCCAACTTGCGGCCTTTGGGCAGGCTGAGGCGACCGGCCTTCGCATCTTGGCGCGCCTTGTCGATAAATTCCTCGGCCTGCGTGCGCGTGGTTCCGTCCGATTCGCGCCCGATGACCCGGTGGATGCGTTGGCCATCAACCATGACGTTAACGCTGAACACACCATCCCCATTGCTATGTCGCTCAAAGGAAATGCCGTGCTCGTTGAGCTTGGTACCCGCAGCATGCTTGCGCATAGCTGGGCGGGTGAGTTTGATGAAGGTTTTGGACATGATGACTCCTTGCACTAGAACGGAATGTCGTCGTCCATGTCTTCAAATCCACTCTTTGGCGCTGCCTTTGTGTCTACCCATTTTGGCAAGCTTTCCCGCAATGCGTCGCCCCGCGCTACAGCGCAAAACACGTCCCAATGCTCACGGAGTAGGTCAAATCGCAAGCCTTCTTCGGCGACATTCCATGTCCAGCTACCACCATTCCTGGCGTAGTTGCCTCGCCATAGAAGGCCGTTCTCACGGATTAATTTCCAACGTTTTTGCTCCTCGTGGGTGAGCAAATCAGGGTAGTTCAAAGCGAGTTTGGCGAACCGGTCAGCATCGTCAACATCCCAAAGCTTCGACGCAACATCGGCCACCGAAGTGCCTGGATCGTTGCCATAGCCTCCGTCCTGAAGCTGTACGCGAGCTAGGCTGTCTTCAATCGCCCATTCAATAAAGCTTGAGACCGTTCGCCGCTGCTTGAGCGCGGCGAGCTCGGCTAGGTATCGCAGCTTCGGGTCAAGGCGCACCGTGACCGTCTCAGATCGAGCGAGCTTGCCTCCGCCTGCCTTCCGTTTGCCATCCAATTTTTCTGTCGCCATGTGATGTCCTTTCGTCCAAAAGTTCTGCTACCTTCTGACAAAGTCTATCAGCACATAGCTTCTTTGACAATCTATGTGGTGCTTGATTACTATCGTGCCATCTTAGAACACACATTGGAATCTACATGACCCCCACGGAGATCAAGGTTATCGAAGTCGTCACTTACCCCGACGGACGCATGGACACTTGCAACACAGCGAAGTACACCGGTCTTTCCGACAAGACCTTGGCGATGTTTCGCTGCAACGGCAAAGGTCCAAAGTTCATCAAACGCGGCCGCATCTTCTACTTTCGATCCGATGTTGACGCCTGGATGAACGCCAATGGCCGAATGACGAGCACCACCCAAGCCAAGCACGCTGCCTCCTAAACCCACTCGGAGAAGTAAGAGGCCGCGCACCATGAACGACCTGACAGACCAATTCAAGCTGGCCATTGCGGACGCAGGGCTGACGCCACCGACTGAAGTCATCTGCGACGGCCTCATCCACCGTTTCAGCACCACCGACAAAACGAGGCATCAAAGCGGCTGGTACATGCTGCACACAGACGGTAACGCTGCTGGTGCATTTGGTGACTGGCGCCAAGGGTTTTCCCAAAACTGGTGTAAAAAAACGACCCACGCCATGAACGAAGTGGAACGCCTTGCGCACCGTAACCGCGTCAAAGCCATGCAAGGCCAGCGCGAAGAAGAACTGGCACGTCGCCAGCAATTGGCCGCTGCCGATGCATTCAAACGCTGGACCGCAGCCATGCCATGTTCGCAGCATGAATACCTCGCCCGCAAGGGCATCCTGCCCCACGGTACAAAGATCGAAGGAGCCAAACTTCTGATCCCTTTGCGTGACACCGCTGGTACGGTGCACAGCCTGCAGACCATTGCCCCGGACGGCACCAAGATGTTTGCGTCTGGTGGCAAGGTCAAAGGATGCTTCTTCGGCATCGGAAAACCCAAGGGAGCATTGATCGTGTGCGAGGGCTTCGCCACCGGCGCAAGCATTCACGAATGCACAGGCCACGCGGTCGCCGTTGCATTCAACGCCGCCAACCTTGAAGCCGTCGCTCTTGCTTTGCGCAGCAAGTACCCGGAACTGAAAATCGTCATCGCAGCCGACGATGACAGCCACACGCCCGGAAACCCAGGCCTGACCAAAGCCAAGTCCGCCATGCAGGCAACAGGTGCCACTCTGGCTAAACCTGTGTTCAAGACAACCGCAGCGTGAACAACATGACCGACTTCAACGACCTCCATTGGCATGAGGGACCGGATGCTGTGAGGGCATGCATTGATTCCGCGATTGACGCCGCAGCCGAAGTATCAGGCTCCACGGAAGCACCAATGGGCTTCCCCCAGTTTCCCGGACACATCCAATGACATGATGTGTTCAGGAGATAGGTATGACAAGAACCCGAAGGAGCTTCACGGACGAGTTCAAACGTGAGGCAGTGAAGCTGTGCAAGCAGCCAGGAGCCACGGTCACGAACATTGCGCGGGACTTGGGTATCCAGACCAGCGTGCTCAGGCGGTGGGTCACCCAGGAACGTGGCGGAGTGTTGGACCTTAGGCCGAACCGGCCGCTTCGCAGTGAGGCCGCCACTGAGGTGGAGCGGCTGCAACGCGAACTACGCCGCGTGACCACGGAGCGCGACATCCTAAAAAAAGCGCTCGGCTACTTTGCAAAGGACCCGCAGTGAAGTACGGCTTCATCGCGCGGCATCGTAGTGTCTGGCCCACCCGCACCATGTGTCGGGTTCTGGCGGTCTCCCACAGCGGCTTCTACGAATGGATGGACAGAGCGCCGAGCCAGCGCAGCCAAGACGACGCCAGGCTCACCCGCCTCATCCGAGAGAGCTTCGAACTCAGCGACCGAACCTACGGCAGTCCACGCGTCTGGCACGACCTTCGAGCGCTGGGGGAGACCTGTGGGATGAATCGGGTCATCCGGCTGATGCACCTGGCCAAGCTGCAAGCCCGCCACAAGCGACGCAGGCTACCTGGTGATACGGGCAGCAGGCTTGAGAACCATATCGCGCCCAACCATCTGCAGCGCGACTTCGAGGCCAGTGGTCCGAACCAAAAGTGGGTGGCTGACTTCACCTACATCTGGACGGCTGAGGGCTGGCTGTATGCGGCAGCGGTGATGGACCTGTACTCACGCCGCATCGTGGGGTGGTCGATGAGCGACACCATGCAGGCCAAGATGGTGAGCGACGCTTTGTTGATGGCCCTTTGGCGGCGCGGCAAACCCAGCTCGCTGATGCATCACTCGGACCAGGGCAGCCAGTACACCAGCGACGACTTCCAGCGGTTGCTCAAGGCACAAGGCATCACCTGCAGCATGAGTCGTCGAGGTGAATGCTGGGACAACGCTGCGATGGAGAGCTTCTTCTCGTCGATGAAGACCGAACGGCTCAGCCGCAAGGTCTACCGGACAAGGGAAGAAGCCAGGTCCGACGTGTTCGACTACATCGAGCGCTTCTACAACCCGGTGCGTAAACACTCAAAGCTAGACTTCCTCAGCCCAGTCAACTTTGAGCAAGGCTTAATGGGCTAAGCAAACCGTCCGGGAAACTGGGGGAAGCCCAATCGCCTCGGCCAAAGGTGAAGGTTTGCACGCTGCCGTGTTTGCGGTGTTGGCTGTCCTTGTCGGCAGAGGTGACAAAGCTGTCCTCGTCAAAGTCGATCTCGTCCAGGTGGAAGTCAAAGGCGAAATCGACCCGAGACAGCCCTTCTGCTCGTACTGCAATGAAACCCAGCGAGCCAGCCCAGTTCAGGAAGCGCTCATGCAAATAGCTGGCGCCCTTGTTCCACAAGGCAAAGCTGCTGTACTTGACGAAGAAGCTTGGGTCGTTGAACTCCCCAAACTGGATGGTGCAGTCCGGGTTAGAGATAAGAAACGGATAACCAGACTTGGTGCCGTTGAGTGACAGCATGAACTCCATGCCGCCAAGTTCCACAACGCCCGCCTCAGGTCTTTTGGACTGGCGCATGGCCTCCCGCTGCGCCCTCAATACGTTGAAGTCGAGGTTGCTGATCTCGCCACAGCGCAGGTAGTAGGCGCACTCGACCGTGTCGAGGCCAGAGGCAAGGAGTTTCATTTCCCGTCCCTCGTGACCAACAACGATCCTTTGTAGAAAGGTTCAGGAGTTTCGTTGCCCAGCTCCATCTCCAGCTCAGCATAGAACTTGTTTGTGAGTGTTCGAAAGAGCTGTGCAGGGCCAGCAGCCTCGTACAACTGTTCGCCGTCTTCCGTCTCAGGAAAGATCTCACCGGGAAAAGCTGGGAGTCCAGATTCCAAATCTGTCAGTGCAGCAGAAAGCAAATCAGCCACCATTTGCGTCTTTGTCTTCTGCGGATACATCTCTGCGAGTGCAGCCAACTTTGCAGCCACGTGCACAGGCAGGCGGAAGGAAGACTGCTTCGCGGTGAGCCTACTGTTGTCTGGTGAGCCCCAGACAGATGCCAAATCTTTCGCTTTCATGCTTGATCTCCAAAGTTTTACGAATGTTATTTGACATTTCATAGACAGTCAACAACTTTTCTAACAAAAGAGGGAGAGGCAGCGCGCGGGCTCACGCTCCGCGACGCTCCCTCTCCCTCTCTTTGAGGATGGATACATGTAACAAAAAGTCCTATACTTTGCTCTTCGTATTTACAACCCCCCGTGTTACTCGAACGGGGTCTCCGGAGAAATCGTGAAAGACAGCGAACAACATCTACCAAGAATCACCTCTTCGAACGGAGACACTGAGTTAAATAGGACACAAGGAGAAGGCCCGTACTACGTGATGCTTCCATGTGAAATAAAGGACTTCGAAAAATTTGTTGGAGGGCTACTTGGGAAACCACAAGAACTCCGGGGAGAGGTTGCAGGCGGATTTAAGATTGGACCAAGCGCGATAACGAACGTTTACCATTTGCTCGTGCAGCGAATGGCAAAGCAAAATGATGCATCTCTAATTTACTTTGGAATAACTGTCTACTATGACGATGGACAATCAGTAGTTCACAATAATCTAAACGATTTTGAGAGCTTTCATCCGACGACACAGTGTCATCCCACAGCGGTGAAAATTTCTGCAACGTATTTAATAAAATTTCGCGGTCATGATGCACCTGAAAAACAGGAGATTGAAGTTACCTTTGCATCCATGGGCGGGTTTTCTGAACTTCCTCGAAAGTTCTTCTTTCGAGGCCCATATTTTGACTTTAGGATAGTACACACTGAGCGAACTTGGGCCACCGACATAGCCGGGCTACTTAAGAATCACGCATCCACAGTCCTAAATTCGCCCACTGCTTTCGAAAAATTCTTCAATCGAAACGCAGACAATTTAGTTCTATATTTTTCATACATAGTTTTCTTTTGTTCCATAGCAATCTGGACCGGATTTGGGATAGATAAAGTAATCGCAACCACCGCCGAACTAAAAAGCATAAAAGACACTAGCATCTTTTTTGTCAAATCGGTGCCTGCGCTTGCACTATTGGGCATAACTGTCATGATGATAAAAACATACGTACAAGGAGCAGTTTTTTTCATCCGAAGAGGCCATATCGTTTTCACCGAACATGACCGGGAGAGATATGAAAAGGTTAAAAATGAACCTCGCTGGGGAATTACTCGATATGCAGTGGTATGGGTGAGCTCACTAGTCACAAGTGTTTTGGCGAACATTTTGTACAGCAAAAACTTGTTCTGGTGACAGCATGCCTGCCAGAATTGGACTATCCCAAAGAGTCGATGTTTCTTGTACATCGTTCGCACCAAGGATGTAGGTCAGGTGGTTCTTCGCTTGAATAAAGTGCTCGAACAGCCCTTGGGATCAATCGCAGACCGAAGTACCTTGGGTGCATGAGATATTGCATATTGCCTCAACGGTCTTGATCGAATACGATACTCAGTTCCCAGTTCTCAGGATAGGCCTTCCCGGGGAGCCACTACAAGCCGCAAGGCAACTGAAAAGCCTGCTACTTAATCGGTAGCAGGCTTTTCTTTTTGTGGCGCGAAAGTGTGATTCCTGTGCAATCGCGCCAGAAGAACGCTCAGGTTCTTGTGCCCGGGCCTCAACCCCAGGATGCGGTGGGACCGGCTCCGCCGGGCCACACGCATCGCCCCCTGGGGCGCCCCTTTATTCCCGCGGATCGCCGTCTGCGTTCACGATGATGCTGCGACCGGGTGGCGACGTCATTTGCGCGCGGTGCGTCACGCCACGGAACTGGTAGGTCACATCCCAATAGGCGGGTTCGCTGCTCACCGGCTCATTGGTGCAGCGCCGCACATCCTGCGTGGCCACCGGGTTACCGTAGCGATCGCGGCCTACGTTGGATCCGATCACCGCACCGGCCACTGCGCCGCCCACCGTGGCCAGATCGCGGCCAGTACCGCCTCCCACCTGGTGGCCCAGGATGCCACCGATGACGCCACCGATGAGGGCGCCAGGCACGTTGGCATCGGAACGCTGTGGCGCCACCGCTTCGCGCTCGATCCAGCAGCGCTGCTCGGTCTGCCCCATAACAGCGCGCACCGACAAGACATCCGCCTGGTACAGCGCCTCGTTGTGGCGGCGGCGGTAGTCGCGCGAAGGACGGTCGCCTCGGCCATTCGGACCCGAAGCGACCATCACGGGTGGCTGTGCTTGCGCTACGGGCTGGGAATACACCGGATGCGGCGCGGCGCAACCAGCCAGGGTGGACAAAGCCGCAACAGCCAGCCAGGTGGTGGGCGAGCGCCAAAGAAGGCGGGAAGTCTGATGGGGCATGGTGACTCCTTGGTAGGAAAAAACCTGACAGTAGGCCGCACGCGGCGCGTGGTCTGTGCGCTGACGCACACCCCATTCCAGTTCCCCCAACCCGCACCCCAGTGTTCGTCACCGCACAGACACACAGCACCTGTGGCACTACAAACAAGGCAACGCCATAGCGCTCCCCTTCCAACTGCCCAGAAAGACGATGCCGCCCATGTCCAAAATTTCTTCCCACACGCCAAGTTGGGACACCTCTTCCTTCGGCCACACGGCGGAAATCTCTCCTCTGGAGCGCTCGGCGCTGGGCGATCACCTTAGCCAGTGTGGTGCGCTGCGCGGCCCGCTGCAGACTCTGCAGACCGGCGCCGACGATCTGCACGACATGGTGGCCGGGCGGGTGGTCACTTCGGTGCTGGTGATCTTGCTGCTGGTCGGTGGCTCAATGCTGTTGCTGTAAAGCATGGTGGATGCCCGCTGGCTGGCGCAATGGTCCTGGGTCCCGAAGCGGCTTGAACGCATGCTGGACGCCACGCGCGGCGCGGCGCTGGAGCCGATCCGCTCTGAGCTGTTCGGGCTGGCGCGTTTCGAGCAGCATGGACGCAGTCTGGGTGCATCGCACCGGGCGGGCCCCGCCCGCATGGGTCAGGCCACGTTTTACCCGCGCCTGCAAAACAATGTGCGCACCCTTCGCGCGGCCTACCAGTACATCGCGCTGGAAGCGCACGACGGGCACGACATCAGCCCCGCGGCCGAATGGCTGCTTGACAACTTCCACCTGATCGAAGCCCAACTGAGCGAAATCCGCGAAGGGCTTCCGTCGCGCTACTACCGTTCGCTGCCTGTGCTACAGGACGCGCCGCTGATTGGCCTGCCGCGCATCTACGGCGTGGCCTGGGCCTTTGTGGCCCACACCGACAGCGCCTTCGACGAAACCCTGCTGATTCATTTTCTCAATGCCTATCAGGATGCGCGAGAACTCAGCCAGGGCGAGCTCTGGGCGCTGCCCACCACCTTGCGCGTGGTGCTGGTGGAAAACCTGCGCCGCCTGGCCGACCGCATCGCCAGCCACAAGGCCGCGCGCGAACTGGCCAGCCTGTGCGCCAGCCACATCGATACGCTCTCCCTGGACGCCGTGACGGACATGCGCGGGATGATGGACCGGCGTGGCGTGGGCGAGGTGTTTGTGTCGCACCTGGCCCAAAGCCTGGTGGGCCATACGCAGGAGGCCGATGGCCCGGCGCTGGTCCAGGTGCGAACCTGGCTGCAGCAAGAGGTGCCCGATCTGGCCGCCCTGCAGACCCAGCAACACGCGACCCAGGCCGCCGACCACCTGAGCGTGGGCAACGCGGTGACCGCGCTGCGCCTGATTGGCGCCTCGGACTGGGCCGACACCGTGGCGCGCACCAGCCGGGTCATCCGCGTGATGCTCGGTTCGGCGGTGTTTGAGGCCGAAGACGACGCCACCCGCGACACCACGCTGCACGGTATCGAACGACTGAGCGTTCAAAGCGGCCTGGGTGAGGCCGCAGTGGCGAAGAAGTTGCTGCCCTTGATGGGCGAGCAAACCGGTCCCACCGCGCTGGCCTCGCACTGGCTGCAGGGCGAGGGGCGCCTGACGCTGGAACAGGCGCTGGGCCTGAAGCACCACCGCACGGCCGGCCTGTGGCGTGCGGCGCCGGGAATCTCACGCACGTTCGCCTACCTGAGCCTCATGTTGCTGGGCTCGCTGCTGCTGGTGGCCTGGCTGCTGCACCGACCGGGCTGGTTGGCCGCCGGCTGGCCCGCGCAACTGGGCACGGTGCTGGCGGGCCTGCTGATGCTGGCGCCCGCATCCGAAGCGGTGGTGGCCCTGGTCAACCGGCTGATCTGCGAATCGGTCAAGCCCTCACACCTGCCGCGACTGCTGCTGGCCGACGGTATCCCCCCCGCCGCCCGCGTGATGGTGGTGGTGCCAGCGATGCTGAGCCACCGCGAATCGATCACGCAAGTGGTGCACCGCCTGCACCTGCACCACCTGGCCAACACCGAAGCCAACGCCCAGTTCGCCTTGCTGAGCGACTGGTCCGACGCCGATACCGAACACATGCCCGAAGACGAGGCCCTGCTGTCCCACGCGCAGCAAGCGCTGGCCGCGCTCAATGACCGCTACCCCGAAGCCCCGGGCCAGCCCCCGCGCTTCTTGCTGCTGCACCGCGCCCGCGCGCCCAGCGCCACACAGCGGCGCTGGCTCGGCTGGGAGCGCAAGCGCGGCAAGCTGGAGCAACTGGTCGCGGCACTCGCCACCGGCACGACCGGCCCATTTTTCGACCTCGGCGAACTCTCGCGCATGGCGCCGCACACGCGCTACATCTTCACGCTCGACAGCGACACGCTGCTGCCACCAGGCCGCCTGCGAACGCTGGTCGGTGTGGCCGAACACCCGCACAACCAACCCCGCCTCGACGACACCGGGCAGCGGGTGCTGCAGGGCTATGGCATCTTGCAACCGCGCGTCGTTCCACCGCTCGCCGGCGAGGGCGTGCGCACCATCTGGCAGTGGCTGTTTGACGGCCAGCGCGGCATCGACCCCTACAGCGCCATGAGCTCCGATGTGTACCAGGACCTGTTCGGTGAAGGCAGCTTCACCGGCAAGGGCCTGCTGCACGTGGCCACCTTGCACGCTGTGCTCGGCCAGCGCTTGCCGACCGACCAGGTGCTCAGCCACGATCTGCTCGAAGGCGCCCTGGTGCGCTGCGCCGTGGTGACCGACGTGACCCTGATCGAACCGGACCCTGCCCACGCCGACGCCGCCGCATCGCGCCTGCACCGCTGGGTCCGCGGCGACTGGCAGCTGCTGCCTTTCCTGCTGCGCCACCGGCACTGGCCGCTGGGTGCGATCAACCGCTGGAAGCTGCTCGACAACCTGCGCCGCTCGCTGGTGGCCCCCGCCTCGCTGCTGCTCATCGGCCTGGCCATGCTTGGCATCGGCCTGCCGTTGCCCCTGGCGCTGGCGCTCACGCTGGCCGCCTACAGCGCCGGCCCACTCATGGGCGCGCTGGCGGGCTGGGTGCCGCGCCACTGGGCCCTGCTGGGCGCGCGCTTCTCTGCGGCCGCGTCACCGGATCTGGTTCGCGCCATCGGCGGCGGACTCTGGAACCTCGCGCTGCTGCAGCAGCAAGCCCTGATGTCGCTCGACGCCATGCTGCGCACACTGCACCGGCTCGCGGTGAGCCGGCTGCACCTGCTCGAATGGACCACCGCCGAAGCTGCCCAGGCGGGCCTGGCCACCGGCCTGCTCGCCACCCAGCGCCGCCACCGCACCGAGCCGATCGCCGCGCTGTTGTGGCTGGGCGGCCTGTGGCTGTTCATCCCCGCGCCGAGTGCGCTGGCGCTCTCGGTGCTCGTGATGTGGGCGCTCGCGCCGCTGCTGGTGTGGGTGACCAACACGCCCTGGCCCAGCCGCCGTCCGGCGCTGCGACCCGCCGACCGCGAGCTGCTCGACGGCGTGGCGCGCGACACCTGGCGCCTCTTCGAGCGCTGCGTGAACGAGCAAAACCACCACCTGCCACCCGACAACCTGCAGATCGCACCTTACGAGATGGTGGCGCACCGCACCTCTCCCACCAACATCGGGCTCTATCTTCTGAGCACCGCCTGCGCGCGCCAGTTCGGCTGGATCGGCACACAGGATCTGCTCGCACGTCTGGAAGCCACCGTCGCCACTTTGCAACAAATGGAGCGCCACCGCGGCCATTTCCTGAACTGGTACGACACCGAAACCTTGCAGGCGCTGCTGCCGCGCTATGTGTCCACCGTGGACAGCGGCAACCTCAGTGCGCACCTGCTCACGGTGGCCCAGGCCTGCCGCGAACTGGCGCACGATCCACACGAAGCGGCCGCGAGCCTGCGCGCCATTGGCCGTTCGCGCCAGCGCCTGCAGCCCCACCTGCCGCTGCTGCAGTCCGCTCTGCACCAGCCGCTGCACCAGACCGCCATCGGGCGCATGCTCGAAGCCGTGCCACCCGAACCGTGCGAGGCCGCCGCCTGCGCCGCCTTCCACGCTTTGCTGCTGCAAGCACAGGCCGAGCTGGAGGGCCTGCAACATGCGCGCAACCCGGCCATCGTCAACCACCCCACCACACCCAAGGACGAACTGCGCTGGCTGCTGGCGGACCACCTGGCCACGCTTCTCTCGGCGGGCCAGGACGCTGCAGTGCGCGGTGCGGGCAGCTGCGAGCGCGCCACCCGGCGCCTCAATGAGTTGGCCGTCCAAATGGAGAACTTGGCCTGGGACGCGGACTTCCAATTCCTCTACCACCCCAAGCGCCACCTGCTGCACATCGGCTACCGGCTCGAAGAGCAGCAGCTCGACACCAGCTTCTACGACCTGCTGGCCTCTGAATCGCGCACCACCAGCCTGCTCGCCATCGCCAAGGGCGACGTACCGGTGCGCCACTGGGCGGCGCTCGGCCGACCGTTTTTCGCCCGCGGGCGCAGCGCGGTTTTGCGCTCGTGGTCGGGGTCCATGTTCGAGTACCTGATGCCCACCCTGGTGGTCGCGCAGCCGCGCGACAGCGCCCTGACCGAGGCTGGCCAATCGGCGCTGCAGGAGCAGATCGCCTTCGTGCGTGGCACCGCCATGCCATGGGGCATTTCGGAGTGCGCCTACGCCGGCCAAGACCACACGCTGGCCTACCAGTACGCGCCGCAGGGCGTGCCACGGCTGGCCCTGCGACGCACGCCGGAGGCCGAGCGGGTGATCGCACCCTACGCCACCGCGCTTGCCACCCAGGTAGACACAGCCCTGGCCTGCGACAACCTGCGCGCCTTGAGTGCGCTGAACGCGCGTGGGCGTTACGGCTTCATCGAGGCGCTGGACTTCACGCAGTCTCGCCAGTCCCATGGCGAGCCTTTCACCCCAGTCAACACCTTCATGGCGCACCACCAGGGCATGAGCATCGTGGCGCTGACCAATGTGTTGTTTGCAGGTGTGGCCCAGCGCTGGGGCATGGCGCACCCGCGCATCGAAGCGGTGTGTTCGCTGCTGCACGAGCGCGCGCCGCGGGAGCTGCCGACGTTGCAAGCCACGATGCCCGGGCCATTGCAGACCCTGCCACGGCGAACCCCCGACCACTTCCGCACACTCGCGCCGGGCGCCCAGGCGCTGGAGCCCACCCACTTGCTGTCCAACGGGCGCTACAGCGTCACGCTGCGCTCCAATGGTGCAGGCTGGAGCCGCTGGGACCAGACCGGCATCACCCGCTGGCGCGACGACGCGCTGCGCGATGCCAGCGGTGCTTTTGTCTACCTGCGCCTCGGCGGCAACGGTGCACCGGTGTCGGTCACGCGCCATCCGGCACCCGATCCCGACGCCCGCTACCAATGCCACTTCCACACCGACCGCGTGTGTTTCGAGGCCAACTGGCCTGAGCTGCGCGTGATGACCACGGTTTGGGTCAGCCCGGAAGATGACATCGAGCTGCGCAAGGTACTTCTCGTCAACCGCAGCAGCGAGCCGATCGAACTGGAGCTGATCTCGGCGCTGGACCTGACCTTGGCCAGCCCCGCCGCCGACGAAGCCCACCCCGCGTTTTCCAATTTGTTTGTGAAAACCGACTGGCTGCCCGAGCAGCAGGCGCTGCGTTGCGTGCGCACGCCCCGCCTGCAAACCGAGAGCGCGCTGCAGGCGGCGCATTTTGTGGCCAGCGTCGAAGGCGAAGTGTTGGGGCTGCGCTGCCAGACCGACCGCGCGAAATGGCTGGGCCGGCTGCACACGCCAGGCCAGCCGCTGGCGCAGTTGGACCCGGTACCGCAAGCGCCCTGCGTGCTCGACACCGGTCTGGACCCGGTGGCCGTGCTCGGCGTGCGCCTGCGGATCGCGCCGGGCGCGCAGGCCACCGTCACCTTCGCCACTGCCGCCAGCGACGACGACGTCACCTTGCTGGCGGTGATCGACAAGTACAACCTGCCCAGCTACGTGGAGCGCTCGTCGGTGATGTCGGCCACACTGGCGGGCATCCCCACTTTGCCGCAGCGCCCGCGCACCGACTACCTGCCCGCGCTGCACGCCCTCACCACCGCGCTGGTGCTGACCCTGCCCCAGGCGAACGCGGCGCGACCGGAAGCGGTCAACGCCGCGCCGCCACGCAGCGACCGGCGCACGCTGTGGCCGCTGGGCATCTCGGGTGACCGGCCGGTGCTGCTGGTCCACGGCGGTGCGCCGCAAGGGCTGGGTCTGCTGCGCGTGCTGTCGCTGCTGCTGCGCGAATGGTCGCGCGCCGGTGTGGCCTGCGATCTGGTGGTGCTCAGCCGCGAAGTGCATTCGTATCACATGCCGCTGCAGAGCGAGCTGACCCTGCTGCACGAACAACACACCGCCGACCAGCAAGCCCGCTCCGGGCCAGCCGTCACAGGCTTGCACCTGTTGCGCGCCGACGATCTTTCGCCCGAGCAGATCACCACGCTGCAGAGCCTGGCGCGCGTGCAACTGCAGGCCGACGGCCAAGCCCTGCTCCACCATGTGCGCGCCTGGTGCGACCGCCAGGAACCCCCGGTACCGCGCCTGTGGACGGGTTTGGCCGCAGTGGCCGACCCGGTACCGCTGCATGTGAGCGAGACCTCGCCCACGCCCTCGCTGGGGGCATTCACTGGCAAGCGCAGCGATTTCGCCTTTGAGGTGGGTGACGGCCAGGCCCCGGAGCGACCCTGGACCAACGTGCTGGCCAACCCCGACTTCGGCACCATCGTGTCCGAGAGCGGCGCCGGCAACACCTGGGCGCTCAACAGCCGCCTGAACCAGCTCACCGCCTGGGCCAACGACGCCGTGGCAGACCCGCCCTGTGAATGGTTCTTGCTACAGGACCGCCGCACCCGCGAGGTCTGGAGCATGGCGCCTTCGGCCTGGGGCGCCGAGGCCACGAGCTACCAGGTGGTGCACACCCAGGGCCTCACCACCATCAGCCACCGCCGCGGGCCACTCGCCGTGACGGTCAGCTGGTGCGTCGATGCGGAAAGCGCCGTCAAGCAGGTGCGCATCCAGCTGACGAACCATGGCCCGGGAAAGGCCCACCTGCGCATCGTCGGGCTGGTCGAATGGATGATGGGTGAGAAACGCCGCGACCGCGCCACCTTGATGAGCAAACCGTATTTCGTCAGCCTGCCAGGCACGGGGCTGCTTGGCTTGCTGTGCACCCAGACCGAAGCGGCTGCGGGCTTTGGCGGCGGAACCGCCTTTTTCTGCGAGGCGCAGGACGCTGTCGGCGACCCCGATGGCATGGACTGGACCTGCGATCGCAGCGCGTTTTTTGACGCCCGGGGCCAGCTCGCGCTGCCGCAGCGATTGGGGCAGCGCAGTGGCTACGGACTGGACCCCTGCGCCGCGCTCTCGCGCCCGCTCACCTTGCGCGCGGGCGCCAGCCTCGAACAGGTGTTTCTGCTCGGCTACGCCAGCGACCCTGAGACAGCGCGAGAACTCATGCGCCAAGCCCGCCTGACCCACGCCGCTGAACGCGAACGCGCCACCCAGGCGCGCTGGGACACTTTGCTAGGCGCCTCCCAGGTGAAGACTCCCGACCCGTTGTTTGACACCATGGTCAACCGCTGGCTGCTGTACCAGACCGTGTCTTCGCGTCTGTGGGCCAAGGCTGGGTTCTACCAAGCGGGCGGGGCCACGGGCTACCGCGACCAGCTTCAGGACGCGATGGCGCTGGTCTGGGCCCAGCCCGCCATCCTGCGCACCCAGATCGTGCTGTGCGCTTCGCGCCAGTTTGAAGAAGGGGATGTGCAGCACTGGTGGCACGAACCCGGCGGTGCGGGCGTGCGCACCCATTTTTCAGACGATCTGCTGTGGCTGCCCTACGCCACCACGCACTACCTGCAGGCCACCGGCGACACCGCCCTGCTGGACGAGCCTGTGAGCTTCCTCGAGGGCCCGCCGGTGCCCGAAGGCGCCGAAGACCGCTACGACACGCCCGCCATCAGCGCGCTGCAGGCCAGCGTGTACGAACACGGCGCGCGCGCCATTGACCGCAGCCTGCCGGTGGGTGCCCACGGTTTGCCGCTGATGGGTGCCGGTGACTGGAACGACGGCATGAACCGCGTCGGCAGCGAAGGCCGGGGTGAATCGGTCTGGCTGGCCTGGTTCCTGTGCAGCATCGTCAACGACTGGCTGCCCCTGGCGCGAGCGCGCGGCGAGCGGGATCGGGCCCGCCGATGGGAAGCAGCGCTCGCCGGCTGGCTCGAGGCGCTGGGCACCGAGGCTTGGGACGGTGCCTGGTTCAAACGGGCCTTCTTTGACGATGGCAGCCCGCTGGGCTCGGCCAGCCAGCCAGAGGCACGCATCGACCTCATTGCACAGGCCTGGAGCGTGTTGTCGGACCAGACTTCGCCCGAGCGCCAGCGCCAGGCGATGGACGCTGTGGAGGCGCAGCTGGTTGACGTGGATCACGGACTGATTCGGCTGCTGACGCCGCCGCTGGAAAACGCGGAGCCCAGCGCAGGCTACATCCAGGCTTATCCGCCCGGCGTGCGCGAAAACGGCGGGCAATACGCGCACGCCGGTGTCTGGGCACTGATGGCGGCGGCAACCCTGGCGCTGCGTGAACCTGGCAATACCTTTGCCCGCAACACGCCCTACCGCTACTTCACCTACCTGAGCCCCGCGCATCGGGCGGTGCACCCACAGTGGGGCGCGGCCTACGGCGTGGAGCCCTATGCGATGGCGGCCGATGTGTACAGCGCGCCACCCTACGCCGGGCGCGGTGGCTGGAGCTGGTACACAGGCTCGGCGGCCTGGCTGCACCGCGCCGCGCTGGAATCCATCCTGGGCCTGCACCAGCAGGCCGATGAACTGTGGTTCACGCCCTGTTTGCCCGCACATTGGCCGCGCGCCGAAATCACACTCGTGCGCGGTGGCAGTTCCATGCATTTCGTGCTGGTGCGGGCCACCCCGGAAGAGGCGCTGGACACGGGCGCTGGGCCCAATGCATCGTTGTTGAATGTCGGCGAGCACTTGCGCTGGAAATCTTTGCCGCAGCACAGCCGCTTCGTCATTCCATTGCCCACCGAGGCCTGATGGCTGTTTTTCTCAGCCCTCAGCCCTGGCGGCGAACCACCGGAATGTGCACACGGGCGTGGTCCTTGGGCCCGGCTGTGCGCAACACATGGTCCCAAAAACCGCTGGTCACCCCAAAACAACAAGGTTGCAACAAGTGGTGGTGTTTGGCGTGCCAGTGCTTGCGGCGCTGCACCCACCCAATCTTCAGGTTCGTGTGGTGCAAGGCGTGGTGGACCATGGCATAACCCAGGTAGCCGATCAACACGCCCAGCGTGAGCGCGTAGCCGCGCCATTCGCCCAGCAAACACAGCGCCGGCAGCCACACCACAAGGCCGATCAAAGTGGCGCTGAGCAGCGTGGGTGCACAAATCAGCGCGGTCGGGCGCTGGTGGTGCTCGAGGTGCCAGCCTTTGAAGGGCGGCAGGCCGTGCAACACAAAGCGGTGCAAAGCGTATTCGATCGGGCTCCAGGCCAAAAAACCCAGGCCGACCAGCGCAGCAAGCTCTGCGGCCATGCCCGTCGGTCCGCGCAGGGCCAACCAGGCAGCCAGCCCAAGCACGGCGGCGCCGTAGAAAACGAAGTCGGCGCGGTAAGCAAGGGTGCTGTGTTCGATGGAAAACAATGCCATGCAAGGTCCTTGGGAAGGCCCCAAAAGCGGGACCAAAGTGACATCTTGGCGGTTCAGCGACCGCGCGTCTGTGCAGTGCCGTACAAAACAGCAGCGGGTCAATCGGCGGGCCGCATGTGCGTTTCCGCACAGATGGAGCAAATTGGTCTTACGATAGTCAAAATAAGTCACACATTTGTTCCACAGGGCGACAACGCCGCAACGCGAGGGCCCACATGGGAACCACACACGACCAATCGGTCAACCAATTGCTGGCCGCGATGCCCGCGCCCGCGTGGCTGCGCATTGGGCCATTGATGGAGGCGGTGGATCTGCCGCTGGGCCAGGTGCTGTACGAATCGGGCGGCAAGATGACCCATGTGTACTTCCCCATCAACGCCATCATTTCGCTGTTGTATGTGATGGAAGACGGCGCATCGGCCGAGATTGCGGTCGTGGGCAACGAAGGCCTGGTGGGCATTGCGCTCTTCATGGGCGGCGAAACCACGCCGAGCCGTGCGGTGGTGCAAAGCGCGGGCAAGGGCTACCGCCTGCGCGCGGCCGACATCAAGGAAGAATTCAGCCGCTCCGGGCCGGTGCTGCACCTGTTGCTGCGCTACACCCAGGCGCTCATCACCCAGATGGCCCAGACCGCCGTGTGCAACCGCCACCATTCGCTCGACCAGCAGCTGTGCCGCTGGCTGCTGCTGAGCCTGGACCGCCTGAGCAGCAACGAACTTGTGATGACGCAGGAACTGATCGCCAACATGCTGGGCGTGCGCCGCGAAGGCGTGACCGAAGCGGCGCTCAAGCTGCAAAAACTCGGGCTCATCAAATACACGCGAGGCCACATCACCGTGGTCGACCGTCCCGCACTGGAGAAACGAGTTTGCGAATGTTACGCCGTGGTGAAGACCGAATACGACCGATTGCTGCCCGACAAACTGGCTGCTTAGGCGCCCTCTGTGCAACCCTGCGCATGGACCTGCCTCGATAGGGAGTGGGCCATAGCGGCCCCATGTCACATACCCGCAACCAACGCTGGTTGGCAGACGCGTGGTGGCCACGCCGACCGGGGAGGGTCGCAGGTGAATTGCTTCCAATCGGCTTTGGCCCTCTGAAACGTGCGCTGCCGCACAGACTTCACCCGGTGTGCACAGCTAAAAACCCTCATGGGGTCACGCATGCCGCGAGACCCCGAACCAGGACCCAGACATGATCACAGTCGCCAACCGAGCCACTCCTGCGCCAAAGCCCCTTGAGCAGCAGGAGCCCGCTATCACCAACGAAGGTGCTCCGCTGGAGGGGCAGATGCCCGACCCGAAGCCCGACGCGTCCACGGCATCAACCGCCCGCCCTACCCTGCACCTGCCCGTCACCCCGCAGGGTGAGCAAGGTGCGGGCAAAGCCTGAACAAGGCGCCGGCCTGCCGATGCGCCCCAATCCCCAACTGCGGGCCTGCAACGCGCTGGATCAGCTTCGCTGCGACCACAACCGCATGCGCCAAGGTGGCACAGGGGGCAAAGGTGGCACAGGGGGCCCTGAAGCCAAGGCCGCCATCGTGTAGCAACTGTGCGACGCCCTGAGCCTTTGCACACTGATCGCGCAAGAAATCTTCTACCCCACGTTGCGCCAATTGCTGGGTGACTCGGGGCTCGCGCAGAGCACCCTGAGCGTGCACGCCTGGCTGCGCGGTCTGATCGCCCGGCTGCACGAAATGGAGCCTGATGACCCCGGCTAGGACGACGCCGAGGCCAACATCGGCGATGCGTGCTGCCGGGCATGGCACTTGCACAAAGCGTGCTGTTTGTGGAGAGGCGCACGGCCGGGCTGGACACCACCGAGTTGGGCAAGCAAATGGCCCAACGTCGCCGAGCGCAAACGCAGCAGGACCTGACTCGCGTGGGCTTGCCCCCATTCGGCGCCGCACTGGCGGGCTGGCCACCGACCTGTCGCCTGACCTCGGCGCAAGCCTGCAGCGGGCCAAAAAAAGGCCCGCTGCCATCGTGGACAGCGGGCCGCTCCGGGTCCTGCGGCACCAAAGAGCCACAGGATGGAACCTCGGTTCAGCGGGTACCCGTGACTTCTACTTCCACCCGGCGATCCAGCGGCAAACAGGCGATCAACTGCGCACGGGGCAGCTTGTCCGATCAGTCATCAAGCTGGGTCACGGGAGAAGATTCCCCTATGCCCACCGCACCGATCTTGGCTGGATCGATTTTTCCATTGGACACCAGGAAGTCCTTGACAGTTTTGGCGCGATCGCTGGACAACGCCTGGTGGTCGTTGTCCGAGCCCTTGCGGTCGGTGTGGCCCTCGACGCTGATCGAATCGTAGGTGGTGCCACCCAGTTGCTGGCTGAACTTGTCCAGTTCGGCCAGGCCCTCAGGGTGAACTTTGGCTTTGTCAATGCCAAACAGCGTGTCGGCCGAGAAGCTCACGCGCTGGGGCGCTGGGTCCACCGCCACTGGAGCGGGCATCGGTGCCGCCACAACGACGGGCGCTGGCATCGGTGCTGGGGCCATATAGGCTGGCGCGGCCGCGACGCGGGGCGCCGGTGCGCGACCAAATGGAAACACCAGACTGGCCGTGGCAAGACCGGCATTCGCGCGGCGGCCGGTGGCGTTCTCGATGCGGTAACGCGCCCAATCGCCACGGATCCAAACGGAGGGTGTGATTTCGATTGGCGCGCCGAGACCCATTTTGACGTCGGTGTCGTTGTATTTGCCGCTAGACGAAATGCCGCCACCCGCGCCGGCGCTGCTGAAGCGGTCTTTGGACCAGGCGTGTTGCGCACCCACCCGGGCGAGCAAGGAAAACCATTCGGTGAGGGGCAATGTGCCGACCAGATCGAGGTTCACGCCTTGCACCAGGCTTGCATCGGGTAGACCAACTCGCTGCCGTGCTGAACGAGTTTCCACAGCGCTACGCCCTGGTCGAAGGCTTCACCGACAGCACCGGAAGCGCTGGGCACAACCTGGCGCTGTCTGGCGAGCGCGCCGATTCGGTACGCTCGGCGCTGATCCGCCAGGGCATCGCCATGGAGCGGGTTTCAGCGCGCGGCTACGGCGAGACTTCTCCCGTGGCCAGCAACGACAACGCCACGGGTCGCCAGCTGATCCGCCGCGTGGAGATCGTGCTGTCTGACGACCGCAGCAGGCTGATCGCCCGCTGAAGCGCCGGTGGATGGACATCCCACGGGCCAAAGCGGGCGCAGTCGGCCTGTTCTGGTCGTCGAGCTCGACGGCAGGTCGGCAGGTCGGCAGGTCGGCAGGTCGGCAGGTCGGCAAGGGACAATGCCCTTTAGACTGGCCTTGCTGTTGAGAAAATCAGGCTTGACCGCATCGGACAGGTCGCATCACGCGCCCTGGCATGAAACCCTGGCCGCGCAGCAGCCACTCGACAACAATGAAGGAACGGGCATGACACGAACACTGGTGATCATTGGCGGCGACGCCGCAGGCATGTCAGCGGCCGCGCAGGCACGTCGGATGGCGTCAGCCGAGGCGCTCGAAATCGTGGCATTCGAACGCGGGGTTCACACCTCTTACGCGGCCTGTGGTCTTCCCTACCTGCTGGGCGGTCTGGTCGAGGCCCCGGCCGAGCTGGTGGCCCGAACCCCGGAGGAGCACCGGGCCAAAGGCATCGACGTGCGGATTCGGCACGAGGTTACCGCCATCGACACCCTGGCGGCCACGGTGACGGTGCGCGATCTCGATTCGGGTCAAGACTCGGTCACCCATTACGACGAATTGCTCGTCGCTACTGGCGCTTCGGGCATCACCCGCCATGGCCAGGAATCGATGCCAAAGGTGTTCTCCAACTGCGCACGCTCACCGACGCCGACCACCTAGAGCGGGCACTCGATGCGGGGGCACGGCGCGCCGTGGTGGTGGGCGCTGGTTACATCGGGCTGGAAGTGGCAGAGAACCTGCTGGCGCGCGGTCTGACGGTCACGGTGATTGAAAAGCTCGACGCGCCCATGGGCGCGGTGCTGGATTCGGACATGGCCTCGGCTGTGGTCGACGCAATGCGCAACGCGGGCGTCGATCTGCGACTGGGCACCTCCGTCACCGGCTTCACGGTGAGCGACGGTCGGGTGACCGCCGTCGAAACCGAGGCAGGGCCAGTCGAAGCCGACCTGGTGGTCATCGGTCTGGGCGTGCGCGCCAACACGGAACTGGCCCGCGCCGCAGGCATCGCCGTGGGAGAGAGCGGCGGCATCATCGTCGACGAGCAATTGCGCACTGGCACGCCACATGTGTGGGCCGCTGGCGACTGCGTGGAATCGCGCCACCGGGTCACCGGGCGCGGTGTCGTGATGGCCCTGGGCACGCATGCCAACAAACAAGGCCGTGCAGCTGGAACCAACATCGCTGGCGGCGAAGCACGCTTTGATGGCGTGCTGGGCACGGCGATCACCAAGTTCCAGCAATTGGAGATCGCTCGCACCGGGCTGACCGAGCACGAGGCCGCCGCCTCCGGCCTCGACGCCTTCGCGGTAACCACCGAAGCATCGAACCGGGCAGGCTATTACCCGGGCGCCCAATCGATGCGCATCAAGATCGTGGCCGAACGCCAGACGGGTCGCTTGCTCGGCGCGCAGATCGTTGGCGGTGAAGACGCGGGCAAGCGCATCGATGTGCTGGCCACGGCGCTGTGGAACGGCATGACGGTGCAAGAAATGGGCGGTATGGACCTGTCCTACGCACCGCCGTTTTCGCCGGTCTGGGACCCGGTGCTGCTGGCCGCAGGCAAGGCGGCAGCCGAGGTCTGATCTCAGCGCCCGGAGGGCGAGATCGGTGCTGGACGGGCGTTTCGTCCGCGCAACGTGTCCGCGCCCCCTCCAGCAGGCGAGCCAGTGCCAGGCCTTTCAGGTCGCTTTTTGCCACACCTTCAGCACCGATTCACAGAACACCTCCACGTCATCGGCTTTGAAGATCAGATGCTGAACACCGGCTTCTTCGGCCTGTGCCAGCAGTTCCTCGTCGAGGAAACCAGAGGTGACCGCGACCGGCAGATCGCGCCTGATCGCCTTCACTTCGCGCGCCACGTCCAGGCCCGACAGGCCCGGCATGTTGTAGTCTGTCAGCACCAGATCAAAAGCCCCCGGATCGGCGCGCAGCGCCTGCAGCGCCGCATCCTGATCGGTGTGTCCGCTCACCCGAAAACCGCGCCTTTTGAACAACCGGGTGATCAGCGAGACCAGCGCCCCATCGTCGTCGATGTAGAGAATGTGTTGGCCGCTATTCACCGGTGCCACCGATGCAGACGTCTTCTGGCTGGTCTCCGGCGTGCGTGCACCGGTTTTTACATCGGCAGGCGGCAGAATCACCGTGAAGGTCGTGCCATGTCCAAGTTCGCTGTGCACCTGGATCACGCCCTCGTGGTTGCGCACGATCCCGTGTACCACTGACAGACCCAGCCCGGTGCCACTGCCCACCGGTTTGGTGGTGAAAAACGGCTCGAAGACCCGGGCCAGCGTTTCGCCATCCATGCCCGGGCCATCGTCTTTCACAGTGAGGCGGACCGCGCTCCCCGGCCGCCTGGCATGCATCTTCACCAATGCCGTTCGCTTTTGATCCAACATGGCTTGGGCGGTGATGGTGTCGAGGTGAATATCGATGTGACCGGCTTGCCCACCCATGGCCTGCGCGGCATTGGTGACCAGGTTGATCAGCACCTGCTCCAACTGGGTGGCGTCGCCCAACACCAGCGGAACGCCCTCCTGGCAACGGGTTTCCAGCACGGTGCGCGCCGGCAGGGTGGCGCGCAACAAGCGCGCAGTTTCCTCAACGACAGGGGACAGCGCGATCACTTTGAGCTCGGTGGGCTGGCGACGACTGAAGGACAGAATTTGCTGCACCAGGTCTCGGGCACGGGAGGCCGCCTTGCGGATCTGCTCCACGCTCTCCAGCACGAGCACATTGGAAGATGCGTCTTGCCGTGCAAGTTCCGCATTGCCCAGAATGGCAGCAATGATGTTGTTGAAATCGTGTGCAATGCCACCCGCCAGCGTTCCGATGGCCTCCATTTTCTGCGATTCGCGCAGCTGGGCTTCGAGCGAAGCATGCTTGATGGCGGCCAGCTTGCTCTCGGTGATGTCGAAGATCGTGCCCACCAGGAATTTTTCCCCGGAATCTTCCACAAAGCGCGTTTTGCTGGTCACGATGGTGCGCAAGAAATGGTTGACCGTGAGCGATTCTTCGCACACATAGGGTATGCCTGTGTCGAGCACCCGGCGGTCGACATCGAGAAAATGCCGGGCTTCATCTGATGGACGGTTCTCCGCCAGAACTTGGCCAATCACGGCGCTTTCATCCAGCTCAAACAAATCATAGAAAGCCCGATTGGCCAAGACGATGCGGTGCTCGTTGTCTTTGACGAAGATCGGGTCACCGGCCACATCAAGAATGGTTCGCATGCGTTTGCGTTCATTGCGCACGGCCCGCTCCACTTGCAAACGCGCGGTGATGTCGCTCACGGCGATGCGCACCACAGGAAGGCCTTCGGCTTGCTCATCGAATGGGCCTTTGGCAAGCACACATTGCAGCTGGGCCTGAAACACCGAGCCATCACCGCGCCGCAAACCCAGGCTCAGCCCGCCCTGCAAGTCGCCTTGCTTCACGCCCACCACGTGCTGAACCCAGCGCCCCTGATCTTCAGGCACAACCAGCGCAGCAAAGCGGGTTTGCAGCAGCTTTTTGCGTTCCCGCCCGAGCTGCAGGGCGCCGGTGAGGTTGATCTCTTCGATCAGCCCCTCAGCGCCAAGGGAGAGGTAACCCACGGGAGCGAACTCGTACAAATCGACATAACGGTCCCGGGATTCGGCCAGCGCCACCTGCGACTGCCGCAAGGCCTCGTTTTGCATTTCCAGTTCGATCTGGTGCACTTGCAGTTCATGCAACAGGTCCTCGGCCGGGCGTGCAGCCCTCTCGGCCTTCGATGCGCCCGCCAGGCGGTCTTCGGCTTCTGCGCGCAACAGCGCGTCCTTCTGCTTCTCGTCATCGTGGGACTTCATGCGGGCTCCAGCTGTTCAATCTCCACCATCGCCAGCAAGATCAGGTCGGTGTTGCCGGTCGCGGTCACAATGCGGCGGGCGTTGAGCACCATGCGGCGCGAGCCCAACACCGGAAATGAATGGGTGACCACGTAACCTTCCATCACCTGTTCGCGCGGCAAAATGTCTTCGAGCAGATCGCGCAAGGCGGGAATGTCCCACTGGCCGTTGCCCAGCGCGTAAATTTTTCGCCCCACCGTCTCCTCGGCCTTGACTTGGAAGTGCTCATAAAAGGAGCGGCTGGCCGATACCACCTGCAAGGCCCCATCGAGCACGATCAAGGGCTTGGCCACGGTGTTGATGATGCCCTCGGCCAGGCGGGCGCGCGCGCCTTCCGCCTCCGCCAACTGGATGCTGGCAAGCTTGAACTCGGTCACATTGGTGAAGGTCAGCACCGCACCGGCGATGACGTTGTCCAGCGTGCGGTAGGGCTTCATGCTTGCCAGATACCATGAGCCGTCCAGCGTGCGCAATTCGCGCTTGTGCGGGATCAATGTATCCAGCACCGATTGCAACTCGACCAGCAAATCTTCGCCCTGGATGTTGGACCTGATGTCGCCCAGTGGGCGGCCCACATCGGTGGGAATGAGGCGGTAGACCCGCACCGCCTCGGGCGTATAGCGCCGGATGCTGAGCTGATTGTCCAGGAACAGCGTGCCGGTGTTGACGCTGTCGAGCAGGTTCTTCATGTCGTTTTGAATGCCGCTCAATTGCTCAACCTTGGCGTTCAGTTCGCCATTGACCGTGTGGGTTTCTTCGTTCAGCGACTGCAGTTCTTCCCGGGAGGTTTCAAGCTCCTCGTTGGACGATTGAAGCTCTTCATTGGCCGATTGCAATTCTTCGTTGGTGGACTTGAGTTCCACGTTGGTCACCTGGTGTTCTTCGATGGTGGCTTGCAGGTTTTCTTTGGCAAACGCGAGTTCGCGCTCAAGCAAGTCGATGTGCTCCTCTTGGTTGGAAGGAGAACGCTCATCGGGCAGTTGTACGACCTGACGTTTGTTCGCGGTGCGCCGGTGGAGCTTGCCGGCTTCGGCGAGCTCTCGAAAGCTCACCAGCAGCAGTGGCGCTGTGCCCTTGGGCTCAGCCCCGCCTGCATGGCCCGCCAGCCGGTGCACGCTGAAGCCGACACGGGAAAAATGGCCGTTGGTTTTCACCTGGACAGCCCGGTCGATCGTGGGCTCGGCCCCGGTGGTGGCCTCCAGGATGGCCCTGCGCAACTCAAGCTGCAACCCCTCCCGCGCCATCTCGATCACATTGTTGCTGACGGGGCCTGGGGCCGGGCGAAGGTATCTGCCGGTGTCGCCAAACACGAAAAGGATGTTGCCTTTGACATCGGTGGTGACCGATGCCGGCGCATAGAGCTTCAGCAGCGCACGGTGGCTCAGATCGCCCACGCTGCGAGCACCTTGAGTTTTCAGTTGGGCCATGGCCACCACCCCAGTGCTTCTGTCGGACGCGTCGACGGCTTGGTGCCATTCTTTGACCACGCCGACATAGGTGGACGCTCCCCTGTGTTTCGCCTGGTAAAACTTCCATTTGCGATCGAGCGCCAAAAACAGATCCGGATGGCTGGTGATGCTCTCCGAAGCGGAGAGAAACAAGACTCCGTCAGGCTTGAGCGCATAGTGAAAATTGAGAACCAACCGACTTTGCAGTTCCCGCTCCAGATAAATCATCAGGTTGCGGCAACTGAGAAAATCGAGTTTCGTGAAGGCTGGGTCCTTGACCACGTTTTGCACTGCAAACACCAGCATGTCGCGCAGGTTGGGCGTGACCTTGTAGCCCGTATCGTCCTGGGTGAAAAATCGGCGCAGGCGCTCAGGGCTGATGTCCTCGCTGATCGTCAGGGGATAACGCCCTGCCCGCGCCAAGGCGATGGCCTCGTCGTCGAGGTCGGTGGCGTATATCTGGATCGCGATCTCATGCCCTTGTCGGGCCTTGATCTCGTCCGTCAACTCCCGCAGCACGATGGCAATCGAATAGGCCTCTTCACCGCTGGCGCACCCGGCCACCCAGACCCGAAACACGTCGCCTTCGGCCCGGCCCTCCAGCAGCGGGGGAAGCACCGTGGTTTTCAGCGCCACAAAAGCGTCCGGGTCGCGAAAAAAACGGGTGACGTTGATCAGCAGTTCGCGAAACAAGGCCTTCGCTTCGGCGGGATTTTCCTTCAGGTAGCGGGCATAGACCTCGGCGCTGTCGATGCTGTGTTTCGCCATGCGCCGCTCGATCCGGCGGCCGATGGTGCTCTTTTTGTACAGCGAAAAATCATGACCGGTGCGCTTGCGC
Organism: Hydrogenophaga sp. PAMC20947; assembly: GCF_004795855.1. Classification (NCBI taxonomy): domain Bacteria; kingdom Pseudomonadati; phylum Pseudomonadota; class Betaproteobacteria; order Burkholderiales; family Comamonadaceae; genus Hydrogenophaga; species Hydrogenophaga sp. PAMC20947. The sequence continues at coordinate 1,086,822 of NZ_CP039252.1, read as the reverse complement.
AATTGCAGCAAAATCTGGTTCACGCCGCTCACACCCAGCGCGCCACCCTCGGTCTCGGCGGCCATCACTTTGGGCCTCGACACCGATGGGCTGGTCAGCTTTTGGAGCAAGGCCGGCATCTCCTCCACCGGCAACACATGGCTGGCGCAGCCGGCGGCGATGGCGCTTCGCGGCATGGCGTCGTATTTGGCGCTCAAAGGCGCCTGCACCAGGCTGATGCCGCCCACTGCAAGGATGGCGCGCAGCCCCAGCGTGCCGTCGCTGGCGGTGCCTGAGAGCACGATGCCCATGGCCCGCTCGGCCTGGTCTTCGGCGAGCGAACGAAAAAAGGCATCAATGGGCAAACGCTGGCCGCGCACCGGATTCGGCATGGACAGCTGCAACACCCCATTGAGGATGTCCATCTCGCGGTTGGGGGGAATCACGTAGACACAGTCCGGCGCCACCCGGGTCTGGTCTATCACCTGCATCACTGGCATGGTGGTCAAGCGCTGCAAAATTTCCGCCAACAGGCTTTCGTGCGACGGGTCCAGATGCGAGACCAGCACGAAGGCCATGCCTGTGTTCGCCGGGCAGGCCTGGAAAAACTGCTCGAAAGCCTCCAGACCACCCGCTGAAGCCCCCATGCCAACGATGGGAAATGCCGCAGCCGAGGCACCGTGAGGCTCCTGCGCGTCAAACAAAACGGCCCCCCTGGAGGAGGTTCTGCCGGTGGTTCGTCGCCTCGGACTTGCCGGGCTTGATGGCGATGGGGTTTCTGGTCAACATAAAAATCCCAGTGCGCAGCAGCTAGGTAGCGTGTCTCTCATTGTAGGCAACTGCACCCTGGTTTGGGCGGGTTCTGGTGGCAAATGCCCCCGACGCATGCCCACAACCAAGCCTTTGTGCCGATGTGACTACAAATCAGGTTGAAACCCTTGATCTGCCTGGCCATAGGCGGCGAAATGGACGCTCCGTTGCCCAGCATATACCGCGGGTACACCCAGCCATCGAACTGCTCTGCACTGACCCAACCCGGATCCAGCGCCGCTTCGCGCAGCGTGCTGCCTTCGGCATGGGCATGTTTGGCAATGCGGGCGGCCCGGTCGCAGCCGATGTGGGGTGACAGCGCCGTGACCAGCATCAGGGCGCTCTGCACATAGGCTTCCATGCTTTCGGCGTTGATGCCGATGTTCGACACACAGTGTGCGGTGAAACTGCGCATCGCGTCGGCCAGCAGGTGGGTGCTGTCCTGTACGTTCGGCGCGATCAAGGGCTTGCACACGTTCGGCTCAAGCTGGCCCTGGCTGGTGGCAAAGACGATCGCCGCATCGTGGCCCATACCTGTGCACACACCATGGTGAGCGCCTCCACCTGGGTCGGGTTGACTTTGCCAGGCACGATGGAGCTGCCCGGTTCGTTTTGGGGCAACACCACAGCTCGCCCAGTGCGGCGCGAGGGCTACGGCCCATCGAGCGAATGTCGTTGGCTATCTTGGTCAGCGCAATGGCCAGCATCTTGATGCTGCCGTGCAAGGCCTCCAGCGCTTCATGGCCGGCCATGGCAGCAAACAGATTGTTGGCCTGCACCCAGGAAAAACCGGGTTTTTCAGCCAGTTGACTGACCACGCGGGGTCCAAATTCAGGGTGGGTTTTGAGCCCCGTACCCACGGCGGTGCCGCCTATCGCCAAGGCATGCACCGCTTCCAGGGCTTGCTGGATGCTGTGTGCACAGCGCGGCATTCCCACCAAACCCCTGGCCGCGCGTGACGGGCGTTGCATCTTGCCAGTGGGTTCTCCCGAACTTGACCACACCGCTGAATTGGGTGGCCGTTGCCGACAGCACATCTTGCAAGCCTCGCAAGGCCGGCAGCAATGATTGCTGGGAGTGCAACGCTGCGGCCATGTGCTTGGCGGTGGGAAACACATCGTTGGAAGGCTGACCCAGGTTCACGTCGTCGATGGGGTGCACACTGAGTTCGGAGCCCCGCCCTCCGCCCAAGGACAGGGATGCCAGGCTCGCCTCCCCTTCATTCACACCCATGTTGCTTTGGGTACCCGGGCCCGTTTGCCACCCGCTCAGTGGAAATTCAACATCAAATTCGCCGGTTTTGGCGCGCTGGGCCGACTCCGCGATGGCCAGCGCCTTGGTGGTGTCCAGCAGTTGCAGATCGGCGTTGACCCGCGTGGCCGCCCACTTGACCCAGGCCAGCTTGTGGATCACGTCCAGCGGCATGGCTGGGCACCGATGGCAAAAAAGTGCTGGCTGCGCGCGGTCTGCGCGCCCCACAGGGCTTTCGCCGGCAGGTCAATAGAACCAAAGCTGTCGCTTTCGCTGCGGATCTTGCTCATGGCGCAGGCTTACGCCTGGTCGGTTCTATCGGGAAAAACCATCGTATCGGGCACCGGGCTACTCGCTCAAGGCCTTGAATCCGGCGATCACATCGGAGAGCTCCTCATCGATCTTGCTTTGCCGCAAGCGGTGGAAGCGCTCTTGCAGCTCCAGCAGCATCTTGTCGATGTTTCGGTCGGCCCGGTCCATGGCTGCCAGGCGGCTCGCGTTCTCGCTGGCCAGCGACTCGGCGCTGGCCCGGTAAATCGACACGAAGACAAACTCGTTGATCAGCGCACGCAGCGTCTCGGCAGCGCTGCCCAGACGCTCGGGAAGCATGGCGGTTGGCCAGGGGCGCTGGGCCAGTTCAAGGCGCCATGCATCGTCCAGCGGCAGCAGCCGCTGGCTCACCGGCGAATAGCCCGCGCCGCCTGTGGGCCGGTTGTAAAACAGGTGCAGCTCAGGCGGGTTTTCAGGCTCCTGCGAGGCCGGGGCCGTGTCGATCACAGCGACCAGGATGTCGGTCACCAGGCGGGTGATGCCCTTGACGGTGGCGGGCACGGTAAAACTGCCCTGCATGGGGATGTCTGCGTCGGCCAGGCTGGACTGCATGCGGGAGCCCACCGCCCAGACCTGGGTGATTGCGGGCGTCGCAGCTTGGGCCGACAGGGTGGGCAGCGCGTGTTCGACGAGCGTGTCGTTGAACCGGCCGACCAGGCCTTGGTCAGAGCCAAAAACCACGGCGCGGATGCGCCGCTCGGCAGGCGCGGCGGCGTGTGGCCGTGGCATCAGCGGCTCTTGTCGAAAGCAGGCGCCCAGGCCGAGTTCGACGGTGCGCGCGTAGTCGCCCAACGCGGCCACCGATTGCGCGTACTGCCCCACGCTGGCCGCCGCCTGGGCCTTCATGGCGCGCACGACCGCGTGCAAGTCGGATGCGCTGCCGATCTTTCGACGAAGGTGGGCTGTGCTGTCTGCCATGGCGGTGGGCGTTGCGCTCAGCCGCGCTCAGGCGGCGGCGCTTTTGTCGCAGGCCCAGCGGGCCCCTTTTCGCCCTCTTCGCCCTTTTCGCCCTCTTCGCCTTCTTTCGGTTCCGGCAGAAACGCCGCTATGGCGGTACGCGCCAGGCTCACCATGGCCGCGCGGTCTTCGTCGGTCAGCTTGTCGGAAGCCAGCAAACGCTGCTCGAGCGCTTCAGGCATGTCGCGCCCTGCGGCGTCAACCACGGCCTGCTCGGCCTCAACCATGCGGTCCATCGGAACCGCATCAAACAGACCGTCGGTCAGCGCCAGCACAGTGGCCAACTGCGCCGGCACCGACAAGGGGGACAGCTCCGGCTGCTTCAGGCAGGCGCGGATGCGTTGTCCGTGGGTGATCGACGCCTGGGTGTCGTCATCCATGTGGGCACCAAAGCGGGCGAAGGTTTCGAGCTCCTCGAACTGCGCGTAGGCCAGCTTGAGGTCGCCAGCCACAGCCCGAAAGGCCGGCAGCTGGGCTTTGCCGCCCACCCTGGAAACCGATCGGCCCACGTCCACCGCCGGCAGCACGCCCAGTTGGAACAGCGTGGGCGAAAGGTAAATCTGCCCGTCGGTGATGGAGATCAGGTTGGTGGGGATGTAGGCCGAGATGTCTTCGGCCTCGGTTTCGATGATAGGCAAAGCGGTCAGCGAGCCGCCGCCGAGCTGCTCGCTCAAATGGGTGGCACGCTCCAGCAGGCGCGAGTGGATGTAGAAGATGTCACCCGGGAATGCTTCGCGCCCCGGCGGACGACCCAGCAACAGCGAGATCTCCCGGTACGAGCGGGCGTGTTGGGTAAGGTCGTCGTAAACGATCAGCACGTCGCGCCCCTCTGCCATGAAGCTTTCGGCGATGCTCGTGGCCGCGTAGGGCGCGATGTAGGACAGACCAGGTGCGTCGTTGCCGTCGGCCACGACCACCACCGTGTAGCCGAGTGCACCCTGCTCCCGCAGGCGCGCCACCACCTTGGCCACGGCGGAGGCGCGCTGGCCGATGGCGCAGTACACGCACACCACGTCGCGGCCGCGCTGGTTGACGATCGCATCGATGGCAATGGACGTCTTGCCGGTCTGCCGGTCGCCCAGGATGAGTTCGCGCTGACCGCGACCGATCGGGATGAGCGCATCAATCACCTTCAACCCCGTTTGCAGCGGCACCGTGACCGGCGCGCGGTCCATGATGGCCGGTGCTGGCCGTTCGATGGGCAACCGTTCTTCGCTGGCCACCGTGGCCTGCCCGTCGAGTGGTCTGCCCAAGGGGTCGATCACGCGCCCCAGCAGTCCATCGCCCACGGCCACATCCATCACACGGCCTTCGCGCACCACCTCGGCACCCGCCTGCAAGCGCGCATGGTCTCCCAGCAGCACCACGCCAACCTGCGTTTCGTCCACATCGAAAGCCAGGCCCAGCAAACCGCCGGGAAAGCGGACCATTTCCGCGTAGGCCACGCCCGGCAGCCCACCGACATAGGCCACGCCGGTGGCCACAGACAGCACCGTGCCCACTTCGCGGGCCACCAGTTGGGGCGCCCAGGCCTCGCGGCCAGCGGCCAACGCCGCGAAGGCGCCGTCCAGCCCGGCCTGCAAGTTGTCGACCGTGGCGGCCATCATGGTGCCACCGCGGGTGCCTGCAGCAACTCCCTCACCCCGCGCTCCAGCGAGGTGAGGTAGTCGCTGATGGTCCACGCCAACTTCTGGCCCTGGGCCACCAGCTCGATGCCGCCCACGAGGGCGGTCTCAACTTCAAAGCGCAACTCGGGCTTGACGCCCAAGCTGTCGGCGATGGCGTTTTGAATGGCGAGGCGCTGATCACTGGGCAACTCGAAGGCACTGCGCACGACAACCCCGCTTTCGGAATCCCCCATAGCCGCCGCGAGCGCGGCCTTGGGCTCGCCTTCGAGGTCATGCAGGCGGGTGATGAAGACGGCGCAGGCGCTGGCTTCCAGACTGGCGCCAGCCAAGTCGGTGAGCGCTCGGCGCGCGATGGCAAACACCTCGGTCTGGGTGCGCTGACGCAAAGCCTGGCCCAGCTTCTTTGCTTCGCCAACCAGCGACGCCTGGCGCTGGGCTGCGAGCGCATCGGCGGCCTCGCGCGCAGCGCCCATCAGCTTCTGGCGTTCTTCGGCTGCGTCGGCGCGGGCCTGCTTCAGCAGCGCCGCACGCTGCTGGTGAAGGTCATCGTTCTTCTTCTGAAACTCGTCGCGCTGTTGCTGGGCCTCGGTTTCTTTGCGTGCCGCCGAAGCGAGCTCGGTGGCGATGCGCTCTTCGCGTGCGTCGATGGCGTTGAGGATGGGCTTGTACAGAAAGCGCTTCATCAACCAGGCCAGGATGATGAAGTTCAGCGCCTGCGCCCCCACGGTGAACCAGTCGATCAACATGCTCAGTTGCCCGCCAGCTTGGCGGCCTGCTCGAGCGCCGCGTTCCAGAACGGATTGGCGAAGATCAGGATCATCGACACCACGAAACAGTAGATCGCGGTGGACTCGATCATCGCCAGGCCGACGAACAGCGTGCGCGTGATGGTGGCCGACGCGTCGGGCTGCTGCGCCAACGAGGTGAGCGCCTGGGCCACAGCGCGACCCTCGGCCAGGGCCGGGCCCATGGTGCCAAAGCCGGTGGTGATGCCGGCGATGACGATGGAGGCAACGGCGATGAGGGTCAGACTGTCCATGGGGATTCTCGGGTTGGTTGTGGGGTTGGAGCCGTTGAGAAAAGCTCCGCTCAGGCGGGCTTGGCCGCAGCGGGTCGCACACGGGTGGCCGCGGCGATGTAAACCGCCGCGAGGATGCTGAAAATGTAGGCCTGCACCATGCCGGTCAGCAGACCGAGCAGCGTCATCACGATGGGGAAAACAAACGGCGTGATGGTCAGCAAGATGCCCACGATCATGGCTCCGCTCATCATGTTGCCGAACAGGCGCACGGCCAGGGCCAGCGTGCGCGAAAGCTCGCTGATGAGGTTGAACGGCAGCATCACAACGGTGGGCTCGATGTAGGTTTTGAGGTAACGGCCCACGCCCTGTTCGGCGATGCCGAAGGCCGGCACGGCCACGAACACACAAGCGGCCAGTGCCACGGTGGTAGAAAGCGACCCCGTGGGTGGCTCGAAGCCCGGGATCACGGTGCACAGGCTGGACATGGCCACAAAAAGGAACAGCGTGCCCAGAAACGGCAGGTACTTGCGCGGCTTCTCCAGACCCACCTCCTGAATCTGTGTCTGGATCGCGGTGGTCACGATCTCCAGCAGACTTTGCCAGCGCGAGATGGTGGCTCCGTGCGACAGCTTGCGCGTGATCAAGGCAGATCCGAGCACCATGCCCACTATCAAGACCCAGGTGAAGACGATGGTGGCGTTGAGCTTCACGAAGCCGCTCTGCCAGAAGATCCACTCGTCGGGGCTAAGGCGCATGACGGGCCTCCCCTGATGCGTTCGATGGCGAAACCGGCGGCGGCAAGCGCGTGGCCCAGGTGACGGCCAGGCGCGCCATCAGCAAGCCCAGCAAATACAGCAACATGCGTGTCCACTCGCCATTGCCCACAAGATACAAACCGCCCAGCACGGTGGCCATGCGCAACAGCACACTGGCCAGCATCGAAGGCCCTGGCCAGCGGAAATCGGCCGCATGGCGCACCGTCCACCACAACCCGCCGAAGAATACCCCGCCGAAAACGAAACCGGCCATGAGAGGCCACAACACATCAAGCATGGTCATCTCCCGGGTCTCCACCATCATGGTTGCTGCGACTTATGTGGCCTTTGTCCGTCGCCTTGGCGTTGACGTCAGCGTTGTCTTCGTGCATGTTGCGGTCCTCCTTGGACACCCAATGCCAGGCGTTCAGGCAACCGAGCGTGAGCCCGGCCATCAGCAAGGCCAGCGTCCAGGAATGGGTGCCGGTGGGACGGCTGTCCAGCCACAGGCCAAGGGCCGCACCGAGCAATGTGGGCACAGCCACCGACCAGCCCACCAACCCCATCATGCCCAGGCCAAACCACACGCCGGGCGCACCATCCAGACGCGCCTTGATCTTGCGCGCGGCCTTGCTGGCCACCTTTTCGGTCAATTCGATGTCCTCCGCCCTTTGCGGGGATTTGGGTGTTTTTTCAGTCATCTGTCAACGCCGCAAAGCGGCGCATAAATCCGCCATCCAGCTGCGCCATCACCGAGCGCAGGGCCTGCTCCTGTGCGTCGATCTGGGCAAATTCCTGCGCGATGGCTTCGCGCAATCGCGCCAGGTTGGTGCCGCCGATGGCGCGCCTTGCGGACACCCGCACCTCGGCGCCGGCCTTCACCAGCACGCCTTGGTCCAACGCCACGAACACCTCACCCCCCGCCGCCGACTCGTACGTCAGAATGCCGGGCACCAGTGCGGCCACACAATCGAGCCGGTGCGGCAACACGCCCATCGAGCCCGCCGAGGTCTCGGCCACGATGCGCAGCACGTCGGGCTCATCGGCATACACCTGAGAAGGCAACAACACCCTAAGTCTCATCAGCGGACACTGCTTGCGCAGGCTCCTGGTTGTGCCCTTGGGCGGGCTGTTTGCCTGAGATGGGCGGGGTCTTGGCGGGCACCGGCTCTGCCTTGCTGGTGCGCTTGGCCTTGGCCTCGCCGATCGCGCCGATCATGTACAGCGCGCTCTCGGGCCGGTCGTTGAATTCGTCGCGCAGGATGCGCTCGCAACCGTCGAGTGCATCGGCCAGGCTCACCAGCTTGCCCGTCAGCCCGGTGAATTGTTCGGTTGTGAAAAAGGGTTGCGTCAGGAAACGCTCCAGGCGCCGCGCACGCGCCACCACCTTGCGGTCGGCTGGCGAGAGCTGTTCGAGCCCCAGCATCGCGATGATGTCTTTCAGCTTCGCGTACTGCGCCAGCGTCTGCCGGATCTCCTGGGCCAGCGCGTAGTGGCGCGCGCCAACAATGCCAGGCGTGGCCATGCGCGAGCTCGATTGCAGCGGATCGATGGCCGGGTACAGCCCTTCGCTGGCGCGTTGGCGCGACAGCACGATGGACGCCGACAGGTGCGAGAAGGTGTGCACCGCAGCCGGATCGGTGAAGTCGTCGGCGGGTACGTAAACCGCCTGGATCGACGTGATGGCGCCGCTGTCGGTGTTGGCGATGCGTTCTTCCAGCCCCGCCAGTTCGGTGGCCATGGTGGGCTGGTAACCCAGGCGCGAGGGCATCTGACCCATCAGGCTGGAAACTTCCATGCCGGCCTGGATGAAGCGGAAGATGTTGTCCACCAGCAGCAGCACATCGCGGTGCTCGTCGTCGCGAAAGTACTCGGCCATGGTCAGCGCCGCGTCACCGACCCGAAAGCGGGCACCGGGTGGCTCGTTCATCTGGGCAAAGATCATCACCATCTTGTCCAGCACGCCCGCTTCTTTCATCGCCGCGTGCAGCTCCGCGCCTTCGCGGCAGCGCTCGCCGATGCCACAAAAGATGCTCACACCATCCTGGTGGTCGATCATGTTGTGGATCATTTCGGTCAACAGCACCGTCTTGCCCACGCCTGCGCCGCCAAAGAGACCGGCCTTGCCGCCCCGCTCCAGCGGCGTGAGCACATCAATCACCTTGATGCCGGTCTCAAACACCTCCGAAGCTGTCGAGCGCCGAGCCAATGGCGGCGGCGCCTGGTGCACCGAACGCCACGTAACACCGGCCAGCGACTCGCCACCGTCGATGGTCTTGCCGAACACGTCAAACATGCGCGAGACGATGGCCTTGCCCACGGGCGCCTGCAACGGGGCGCCGGTGTTGGTCACGGCCATGCCGCGCGCCAGGCCTTCTGTGCTCGTCAACGCCACACCGCGCACATGGCGCTGGTCGCGCTGGGTCAGCACTTCGATGGCGATGTCACCGCCCTCGCCTTTGGCTTTGCCCGCGTGCAGCACCGAATGGATGGCGGGAAGAGGTCCGTCAAAGCGCACGTCCACCACGCTGCCGCGCACCGACACCACCACCCCGTGGGGGTCTGGCGTGTCTGGGTTTTTGCTGTTGTCTGCGCTGTTGAACACCATGGTCGATCTGTGTTACCTGAATCCCCGCATTGGATGCTGTTGCGGGCAGGCAGTCTGTTCGCTGGCGCACGAAGGGCAAAAAGAAACCGTTTTCGCTACCAGACAGATGTGGCGCAGACCCAACTGCACAGTGGGCGCAAACACCCCCTAACAGCCCGGCGATGGCTCCAAGTGCGGCACGACCCAGGAACTGGCGATGCCCGCCGTGGGCGAGGACGAGAACAAGGAACAGGGGACTTCCAGCGGCGCTTTTACGGGACCCTTCCGCCAACCACCGCCGTACCCGACCCGGTCAAAGCCAGCACCGCTGAAGCGCTGGCGGCACTGAAAGCTTCGGGCCTCGGCGTGTCATCATGGCCACCGGCGCTGGCCTGACCACCGCGCAGACCATCGCCTCGCAGTTGCACATTGACGGGGTGCTTCGCGGCGTCAATCCCACCAACAAGCTGGCGCTGGTGAGCCAGCTCCAAGCCGAAGGCCGCACCGTGGCCATGAACAGCGGGCAGGTCACGCTGTTCAAGGCCGACTTGCGCGGCATCGCCCAGGCGCTCACCCTCTCCAACGACGCGGTGGCGAACATGAAACAGAACCTCACTTTCGCCTCTGTTTACAACGCGCTCGGTATTCCCTTGGCAGCGGGCGTGCTGTACCCATTCACGCGCGGCACTGGCGATGAGCCTGAGTTCGGTCTCGATGATCGGCAACGCGCTGAGGCTTCGTGGCCGCTGAAACAACCATTGAAACGATAGCAACGGCTCCGTGTGAAGGTGCTCCTTTGTCTGGCAGCGCACAGACGCCCGCCGGGCAGGTCTCTACAGTTCAGCCATCTCTTTGCCGCTGACCCCTGAGCGCGCAAGGCCTGTCAACGCAACCAGCCAGCCGTGGTTGCCTTTCGCTGGATGAAACCTCATGCTGAACAACAAAGTCGTGCTCGTCACCGGTGCCGCCTCCGGTATCGGGCGGGCCATCGCCCTCGTCGCGGCGCGTGAAGGGGCTCGGCTCATCTTGTCCGACATCGACGCCCATGCGGGCCAGGAAACGGTCAAGCAGGTGCGTGCCCTCGGTGCGGAAGCCCTGTTTGCGGCGTCGGACGTGGGCAAGGCCGAAGACGCCCAGGCGCTGGTGGATCAGGCCATGGCGCACTACGGTCAACTCGACGTTGCCTGCAACAACGCTGGCATCGGTGGTGCCATGGCGTTGCTGGCCGACTACCCGCTGGACGCCTGGGCACAGGTGATCAACATCAACCTCTCGGGAGTGTTCTTCGGCATGAAGGCGCAGATCCCCGCGATGTTGAAGGGTGGCGGGGGCGCCATCGTCAACACGTCTTCCATTCTGGGCATGGTGGGCATGGCAACCGGGCCAGCCTACAGCGCGGCCAAACACGGCGTGATCGGCCTCACACAGTCTGCAGCCATCGCCTACAGCGGCCAAGGCCTGCGCATCAACGCAATCGGCCCCGGCTTCATTCACACGCCCATGGTCAGCGCGCTGGAAGAAGACCCGAACCTGAAGGCTGCGTTGATCGCGGCCCACCCCATCGGCCGCCTTGGCCTGCCAGAAGAAGTGGCCGAGCTGGTGGTCTGGCTCGCCTCTTCCCGGGCCTCCTTCGTCACCGGCGGTTACTACCCGGTTGATGGCGGCTACCTCGCCCGCTGACCCCCTTTTCTTTTTCTTTGGAGCCTTTCATGACATCTCGCCACCCCATCCGCATTGCCTTCCTTGCCACCAGTTTCGCCGCCCTGGCCGCCGTCGGCGCCTGCAGCAAAACCCCCGAACCCCAGGCCGAGACCACCCCAGCGCCGCCCATGACGCTCGGCACCCAGGTGGACGACGCCGTGGTCACCTCATCCGTCAAATCGGCGCTGCTCGCCGACGACCTCGTGAAAAGCTTTGAATTGCAGGTCGAAACCCGCAAAGGCGTCGTGCAACTCAGCGGCTTTGTCGACAACCAGGCCCAGATTGACCAGGCCATGGCGCTGACCAGCGCTGTGCAAGGCGTCGTGAACGTCGAGAACGACGTCACCCTCAAAGGAAGTTCGAGCACCGTGGGCACCAAGATCGACGATGCGGCCGTGACAACCCGCGTCAAGACCGCCTTGTTGGCCGATGCAGCGATCAAGAGCTTTGATATCAGCGTGCTCACATTCAAGGGCGAAGTGCAGCTCACAGGCTTCGTCAACAACCAGAGCCAGATCGACCTGGCCGGCCAGTTGGCCAGCGCCGCCGAGGGCGCCAGCAGCGTGAAGAACGATCTGATGATCAAGCAGTAAGCCCATAAGCCAATACACCACATTTCAATTTTAAGGACTTTCCCATGGCCTCCTCACACAAACTCACCCCTGTCAAAACGCTGCGCAGCCAGGCGCGCAAACACATCGAACAAGGTGCCGTCACCGCCGGCTACAGCGCTGACCGCCCCAAGGTCTTGAAGATGCTCAACGAAGCGCTGGCCACCGAAATCGTCTGCGTGCTGCGCTACCGCCGCCACCATTTCATGGCGCGTGGCATCCACGGCCAGAGCGTGGGCGCCGAGTTCCTGGTGCACTCCAACGAAGAACAGGGCCACGCCGACCTGCTGGCCGCGCGCATTGTGCAGCTTGGCGGCGAGCCCGATTTTTCGCCTGACAGCCTGAGCGAGCGCAGCCACGCCGAATACCTGCCTGGCAAGACGCTGTCCGACATGATTCGCGAGAACCTCGTGGCCGAACGCATTGCCATCGACAGCTACCGCGACATGATCCGCTACCTCGGCGATCAGGACCCGACCACCAGCGACCTGCTCAAACAGATCCTGGCGGTGGAAGAGGAACATGCGGACGAGCTGGCCGACCTGCTGGAAGGCATGCCCACGGACAAAGTCTGACGGCGGTAGCCACGCAGAGGGTTGATGCACGAACCGTGGAACCCTCAGCCCCGGCCCGCCCGCTCACTCACTCACTCACTTCGCGAGTTGCTTTCGAATCGCCTTCAACTCGCGCGTGCGCGCCGCGCTGACCACCGGGTAGCTCATCTCCATGCCCTCCAGTGCCTCGAGCACGATTTGGGAAACAATCAGGCGTGCGTTGTGTTTGTCGTCGGCCGGCACGATGAACCAAGGTGCGTCTTCCGTGCTGGTGGCGCTCAAGGCGTGGCCATAAGCTTGCATGTAGGCGTCCCAGTATCCTCGCTCGGTGATGTCGGCCTTGCTGAACTTCCAGTTCTTGTCGGGCTTGTCGATGCGGGCCAGCAGGCGCTGGCGCTGCTCCTCCTTGGAAACATGCAGAAAGACCTTGACGATGCGTGTGCCGTTGGCACGAAGGTGCCTTTCCATGTCAACGATGGAGCGAAAACGACCGTGCCACACCGTTTCATTGGCCGCAGGATCGGGGAGGCGCTCGCTTTGCAGCAGCTCGCTGTGCACCCGCACGATCAGCACCTCTTCGTAATACGAGCGGTTGAAGATGCCGATGCGCCCACGCTCCGGCAGGTCGCGCGTGGTGCGCCACAAGAAATCGTGTTGAAGTTCGTTGGCGCTCGGATGCTGGAAGCTGAACACCTGGCAGCCTTGCGGGTTGATACCCGACATCACGTGGCGGATCGCGCCGTCCTTGCCTGCGGTGTCCATGGCCTGGAAAACCACCAGCAAGGCGTGGCTGTTCGACGCGTAGAGCAGGCGCTGCTGGTCGCTCAACGCATCGACGTGGTCTTTCAGCAGCTTGTGATAAGCCTTTTTCGACTTGCAGATGGGTTTGATGTTGGTGGTCCAAAGGCCAAGGTCGACTTCGTCGCCTTCGCCAACCTGGAAAGTCTGGGTGTCGATGTTCATGGGGTTGCCTTGTCAGAAAAAGTGAGTGCCGCATCCACGGTGGCCTGTGCCGCCACCAGCAGGCGCTGCAAATGGGCGGGGCCCTGGAAGCTCTCGGCGTAGATCTTGACGATGTCTTCGGTGCCCGACGGACGCGCCGCATACCAGCCACTTTTAGACATGACCTTGATGCCGCCAATCGGTGCACCGTTGCCAGGCGCATGACTCAACACGCTGATGACAGGCTCGCCGGCCAGTTCGGTTGAGACCATGGCTTGCGGCGACAGCGCGGCCAGATGTTGCTTCTGTTGTGGCGTCGCCGGCGCATCGATGCGCTCGGCGACCGGGCTGCCGAAGTCACTGGCGAGCTCAAGGTACAGCGTTCCCGGATCGCGCCCGCAGCGTGCGGTGATTTCGGCCGCAAGCAGTCCAGCGATGAGGCCGTCTTTGTCGGTGGTCCAGGCCGTACCGTCGCGGCGCAGGAAGGCGGCGCCGGCGCTTTCCTCCCCGGCGAAACCCAGGCTGCCGTCCAGCAGCCCTTGCGAAAACCACTTGAAACCGACCGGCACTTCATAGAGTTGGTGCTTCAGGCGCGCAACAACCCGGTCGATCAGCTGCGTGCTGACCACGGTCTTGCCCACGGCTGCGTCCGCGCCCCACAAGGGGCGATGATTAAACAAGTAGTCAATCGCCACCGCGAGAAAGTGGTTCGGCGGCAGCAACCCGGCGGCGGGCGTGACGATGCCGTGGCGATCGTGGTCGGTGTCGCAGGCGACGGCGATGTCGAATCGATCTTTGATCGCGATCAGCGGTTGCATCGGATAGATCGAGGATGGGTCCATGCGGATCTGGCCGTCCCAGTCCAGCGTCATGAAGGCGAAGCGCGGGTCGACGGTTTCTCTGACCACGGTCAGATCGATCTTCCAGCGCTCGGCGATGGCGGCCCAGTAGTGCACGCCAGCGCCGCCCAGCGGGTCGACGCCGATGCGCACCTTGGCATCGCGGATGGCGGCCATGTCGATCACATGGTCAAGATCCTCGACATAGTTGCCGAGGAAATCGTGCTGGTGCGTGGTGGCGGCCTTCAGGGCTTGGGCATGGGGCACGCGCCTCACGCCCTTCATGGCGTTGTCGAGAAAACCGTTCGCGGCCGCCTGGATGGCCTCGGTCACTTCCTGGCCTGCGGGCCCACCGTGCGGCGGGTTGTATTTGAAACCACCGTCCTGCGGAGGGTTGTGCGACGGGGTGACCACGATGCCATCTGCCCATGTGCCTTCGCCGCTGCGGTTGTGCTTCACGATGGCGTGCGAGATGGCCGGAGTGGGCGTGAATGCGTTGCCCGCGGCCAGCACCACGTCCACCCCGTTGGCGGCCAACACCTCCAGCGCGCTGACGCAGGCGGGCACCGACAGCGCATGGGTATCGATTCCCATGAACAACGGCCCGGTGATGCCTTGGCCCTTGCGGTGATTGCAGATGGCCTGGGTGATGGCGAGCACGTGCCACTCGTTGAACGAGACATCGAACGCCGAGCCTCGGTGGCCCGAGGTGCCGAAAGCCACGCGTTGCGCAGCCACGGTCGGGTCGGGCTGTTCCGAAAAGTACGCGGCCACGAGCTTGTCAACATCAATGAGCACGGACTTCGGCGCCAACTGGCCGGCCAGCGGGCTGGTATGGGTGCTCATTGGATAGGCCGCCGGCCATGCCAGGCGAGTTGATCGCGGACCGCATCGAGCACATGGGCCACGTCAAAGCCGAAGTGCGCCTGCACCACGGGGCCGGGTGCGGACAGCCCATAACCGTGCATGGCGATGACCGTGCCGTGGCGGCCCACGTACCGGTCCCAGCCCAACGGCGAGGCCGCCTCGACCGAGACGCGGGCCGTCACCGATTCGGGCAGCACCTGCTCCCGGTAGACAGGGTCCTGGCGCTCGAACAGATCCCAGGAAGGCATGCTGACCACGCGGGCTTTCACGCCCTCCTTCGTCAGTTGCTCGTAGGCGGCAATGCACAGGGCCACTTCGCTGCCGCTGGCCAGCAGCAACACATCAGGGCGGCCGTCAGGGGCGTCGGCCAGCACGTAGGCGCCGCGCGCCACGCCGGCGGCGCTCGCATAGCGGGTGCGGTCCAGCGTGGGCAGCGCCTGCCGCGACAGCACGAGGCTCGCGGGCCGGTCACGCAGGCGCATGACCACGCGCCATGCCTCGACCACTTCGTTGGCGTCGGCGGGGCGCAGCGTCACCATGCCTGGCATCGCCCGGAACGATGCCAGCTGCTCAATCGGTTGGTGCGTGGGGCCGTCTTCGCCCATGGCGATTGAATCGTGCGTCCAGACGCAGACCACCGGCAAGCCCATCATCGCGGCCAAGCGGATAGCACCCCGGGCGTAATCGCTGAAGACGAAGAAACTGGCCGCAAACGGGCGCAAGCCGGAGAGCGCCATGCCATTCACGGCCGCGCACATGGCGTGCTCGCGGATGCCGAAGTGGAAATTGCGGCCGGCATGCGATGCGGGCTCGAACGCGCCGGCGAAATCGAAGATCAGCGTGGTCTTGGTCGATGGCGCCAGATCCGCTGCGCCGCCCAGCAACCAGGGCACGTGCGCTGCGACGGCGTTGAGCACCTGGCCCGAGGCGTCTCGCGTAGCCAGGCCTTTGGCGTCGGGTTCAAAGACAGGCAGCGCGGCATCCCACCCTTCGGGCAGCTCGCGTTGCTGCATCTGGTCGATCTGCTCGGCCAGGTCGGGGTATTGCGCTCGGTAGGCGGCAAAACGGGCGCACCACAGCTTGTGAGCCCTGGTGCCGCGTTGAGCAAAGTTGGCGTGCAAGTGTTCGCGAACCCCATCGGGCACCGCGAAACTTGCGTCGGGATCAAAGCCATAGAACGCCTTGGCCCCGCGGGATTCCTCGACACCCAGCGGTTCGCCGTGGGCCGCAGCGCTATCCTGCTTGTGCGGCGCGCCGTAGCCGATGTGGCTTTGCACGACGATCAGGGTCGGGCGGTCGAGCGTGTGTTCAAAGGTGCGCAACGCGAGCGCTGTGGCTTCGATGTCATTGGCGTCGGCCACTTGCAGCACCTGCCAGCCGCAGGCAATGAAGCGCGCGCTGACGTTTTCGGTCAAGGTGATCGCTGTCGGCCCTTCGATGCTGATGTGGTTGCTGTCGTAGATCCAGCACAGCCGGTTGAGCTTCAGGTGCCCGGCGAGCGAGGCGGCCTCGGCGCTCAGGCCTTCCATCATGTCGCCATCGCCGGCCAACGCGAAGACGCGGTGCTCGAACAGCGCAAAGCCTGGCCGGTTGTAGGTGGCGCCCAGCCAGGCTTGCGCGATGGCCATGCCCACGCTGGTGGCGACACCCTGGCCGAGTGGGCCAGTGGTGGTCTCGACGCCGGTGGTCCAGCCGTGTTCCGGGTGGCCTGTGCAGCGGCTGCCGGCCTGGCGAAAGCTTTGCAGGTCGGCCATTTCCACAGCAAGGCCTTTGCGCGCGGGTTCCAGGCTGGTCGCGGCCTTCACGCCGCACAGGTGCAACAGCCCGTACAACAAGGCCGAGGCATGACCGACGGACAGCACAAAGCGGTCGCGGTCGGGCCAGGCCGCGTCTTCTGGGTCGAAACGCATGAAGCGCTGCCACAGGCAGTAGGCCGTGGGCGCCGCGCCCATGGGTGTTCCCGGGTGACCGGCGTTGGCCTTCTGCACCTGGTCGATGGCCAGGGTGCGCAGCGTGTTGGTGCAGCGCTGGTCGAGTTCTTGCAGTTCGTTGGCGGTCATGAGCGCTGTGCCGGTGCCGCACACTTCTCGCGGATGCCTGTCAACAGCGCGCTCCAGGACCTGGCGAAGGCTTCAACACCCTCGCGCTGCAACCGCACGGCCAAAGCGTTCACGCTCACGCCTTCGCGCGTGAATTCGTCAATCAGCACCTCGGCGTAGCCGCCGTCCAGCGGCAACACCCCGTTGACCAGGCCGTGATCGGCGAAGGCCAGCAGCGTCTTCTCGGGCAAGGTATTGATCGTGTCGGGTGCCGCCAAAGCCTGCACGTACAGCGTGTCAGGTGCCGCAGGGTCTTTGGTGCCGGTGCTGGCCCAGAGCAGGCGCTGCGGCCGCGCGCCGGCTTTGGCAAGACGCTGCCAACGCTCAGACAACAGCAACTCACCATGGGCTTTGTAGGTGCGCATCGCGATGGCGATGCCCAGCCGGTTGTGCAGGGGCGGCGCCACTTCCTGCTTTACCCCCACATCCCAGCGACTGACGAAAAGCGACAACACCGAGGCCACGTTGAGATCACGGCCGGCCGCCAACCGGCGCTCCAGGCCACGCATGTAGGCCTCGGCCGCGTTCAGCATGTGTTCGCGCGAGAACAGCAAGGTGACATTGACCGGCACGCCATCAAAGATCACCTGTTCGATGGCCTCGATGCCCTGTGGGGTGCCGGGGATCTTGATGAAAAGATTCGCCTTGCCGGCCTTCACATGCAGGCGGTTCGCGGCCTGGATGGTGTTGGCCGCGTGGTCGGCCAACAGGGGCGAAACTTCAAGCGAGACCCACCCGTCAACGCCGCCGCTTGCTTTGAACACCGGCCGAAACAAGTCGGCGGCCTCAGCCAGGTCTTCAATGGCGAGTTCGAAGAACAAGTCTTCGTTTGAAAGGCCGGCATCGGCGAGTTCGTGGATGCGATCGTCGTACGCGTCGCCGCTTCCGATGGCGTGCTGGAAGATCGTAGGGTTCGAGGTCAGACCGGTGACCGACAGTTCGCTGATGTAGTGGGCCAGGGTGCCGCTTTGCAGCAGCCCGCGCGTGATGTTGTCGAGCCAGAGGCTCTGACCGAGTTGGTGCAAGGCGTGTGTGGGGTGGTTCATGTGATAGCGCTTCGGTTCATGAAGGTTCGGAGTGGCGTCAGCCGCCGTGATTTGGTCGCCTGTTGCCCCTAGGCGGTGGGGGCTGGAGGATGGGTGAAAGCGGTCATGGAGTACTCCGGAATGCTGGGACCCGTGAACAAAGCAACCCTGCCGGTCCGCGTGGCGAAGGGTGCAAGCGTCTCGGCGCGTTGTGCTGAGGGTGCGACGCTCAAAAACATGTGCCGACGAACGAGAGGCCAACCGACACAAGAGGGAAGACTGCTCGCTTCTCAGCACGAAGTCTGTGCGGTGGGGAACGTTGGGGAAGCTTGCGGCAAGCCGCGCGCAAACGGCCCGGCAGCCCCGTGCCTTCGGGTGTGCGCTGACGCACAGACCGCCACCGTTTGAAGGCATAGGGTGCATTTGAGACAGGCACCCAGCTGGCTTGCCCGGGGTGTTGGCATGGGCCCGGTCTCGTGAATCAACCCAGGAGTTTGAAATGAAGCTGAAGCATGTTTTCGCAGGCCTTGCGGCCACCATGGCGCTGACCGGCGTGGCGGTGGCGCAATC
The DNA here is from genome assembly GCF_004795855.1 of Hydrogenophaga sp. PAMC20947. Classification (NCBI taxonomy): domain Bacteria; kingdom Pseudomonadati; phylum Pseudomonadota; class Betaproteobacteria; order Burkholderiales; family Comamonadaceae; genus Hydrogenophaga; species Hydrogenophaga sp. PAMC20947. The sequence goes on along the minus strand of NZ_CP039252.1, from coordinate 1,068,296 downwards.
CGACGGCATGGGACCCGGCATGATGGGCGGCGATGGTGGGGGCTACGGCATGGGGTCGGGAATGATGGGCGGCAAGGAATACGGCATGCGTCCCGGCATGATGTTCGGCTACACGAACGAAGCGTATTCGGGCCTGGATCTCACTCCAGAGCAGAAAAAGTCCATCGCCAGCATCCACAAGCAGGCATCCAAGGGGATGTGGCAACACATGGGCACCGTGCACGGTCAGGGCTACCACATGCAAGGCCTGTTCGGATCGGGTCCGCTCGATGAACCTGCCGCGCGCAAGTCGTTCAATTCGATGAGCGAGGCACAAACGGCCATGTTCGAGTTGCAACTCGGCGCACGCAAACAGATCGACGCCGTGTTGACCCAGGATCAACGGGACAAGCTGCGCCGCCACTGGGGCAGTCGCTGAAATCGCGGCCAACAAACCATGGCCTACGGCAACATGATGGGTTGGGGCGGCGGCTGGATGGGTGGCTTCGGTGGTTACTGGGGGCCGATCTGGCTGGCGGTGGTGATTGGCGTGGCCATTTGGGCCATTCTGCACAAGCGAAAGTGACCCAACGACCGGCCTCCAGTGCCTGCGCCTTGGGGTCACTCGCACCATTTTCGAAAGGTGCGGCAGCGCGCGGACACGGGCACGGACACGGCACCTCGCAGGACTTGGCGTCAACCCATGACCGATGCACAGACCCCCGCTTCGCTTCAACACATGGATGCCTGCTGGCGCGCCGCCAATTACTTGTCGGCCGGCCAGATTTTCCTGTGGGACAACCCGCTGCTCATCGTCCACTGACCTTGGCCAACGTGAAGACCATGCTGCTCGGCCCCTGGGGAACAAACCCGGGTCAGGATTCCATTTGTGCCCCCCTGAACCGCGCCATCAAGGCCCACGACCTGGACATGATCTGCGTGTCGGGGTCCGGGCACGGTGGACCGGCGGTGGTCAGGGCGGCGGTCTGAAACGCGGCTATGTGCGACAGCGCACGGAACGCAGGGCATTCAAGGTCCACCATGACTTCCGAGACTGAGCGGTTTGTTCACGCAAAACCCAGTCCTCGCCCACATCAATCACGACAAGAAAGAGCCGCTACATGAACATTTCGATCGAAGAAAAGTCGGCACGATGGTCTTGGCCATCGTCGGGTTCAGCTGGAATATCTGGGTGATCGGCGGCAAGGCAGAAGCGACTGTGGCGACGAGAGCCGAGCCTGCGATGGTTGAGGCGCTGGCGCCGGTCTGCCAACGGGACGCCACGCTTGATGCGAATCTGATGGCGCGCAACAAGGTCGTCTCGTGGGAACAGAGAGGCTTCGTCGAGAAGGATGGTGGGGCAGCCGTTGTCGACTCGAATGCCACGGTGCAGATGCCGTCGGTGGCCAAGCCCCGGACCAAGGAAGGTCTCAATGTAAAGGAATCAAAGCATGCCCGATAAGGACCCTGAGTACTACGTCGAGGCATTTCGACAACGCGCCGCCACCCTCGGCAAGCGACCGATTGGCGCGGTCATCGCGGCGTTGCTGCTGCTCGTGCTTCTGTGGTCGACCTGGTTCACGGTGCAGCCCGAGGAGACGGGTGTCGTCCAGCGCTTCGGCGCGGTGGACCGCACGGTGGGCCCAGGGCTGCATTTCAAACTGCCGGTCGGCATCGAGAGCGTCCGGCGAATCCCCACGGCGCGCGTCCTCAAGGAGGAATTCGGTTTCGCCACGGCTGCCACCGTGGCCGGTGAGCGCACCCAGTACGTCGGCAACAAGACGGCCTTCAAGGAGGTCTCGTTGATGCTGACCGGCGATCTGAACGTGATCGATGTGGAATGGATCGTGCAGTACCGCATCGAGGACCCGGTGCTGTACCTGTTCCAGGTTCGCGATTCGAGGCAGACCATCCGCGACGTCTCCGAGGCCGTCATGCGACGGGTTGTCGGCAACCGGCTGGGCAGTGACGTGCTGACCGTCGGCCGCGTGGCCGTCTCCGCCGAGGTCAAGATGGAGATGCAAAAGATCCTCAGCGCCTACGAGACCGGTGTTCGGCTGGTGACCGTGGAGTTGCAGGACGTGACGCCGCCCGACACCGTCAAGCCGGCCTTCAACGAGGTGAACGAGGCGCGACAGGATCGCGAGCGCACGATCAACCAGGCGCAGGAACAGGCCAATCGCAAAATCCCCAAGGCGCGTGGCGAAGCGACCCGCACGGTCACCGAGGCCGAAGGTTACGCCGTCGAGCGGGTCAACCGCGCCAACGGGGAAGCCACGCGCTTCACCGAAATCCTGGCGCAGTACCTGCGTGCGCCGGAAGTCACGCGCCGGCGCCTGTATCTGGAGTCGATGGCAGACATCCTGCCCCAGGCCAAGGCGCTGTACATCGTCGACAGTGACCAGAAGTCGCTGTTGCCCTTGCTCCGATTTGACTCGCCGCAGGAGCCTGCGATGGCGGACCAGGGCCTGGCGGGCGCCGCGGTAGCCAATGCAACAGGGGGACAACCATGAAGAATGCACTGAAGATCGGCGGTGGTCTTGCTGGGCTGGCACTCGTGGTGGCTGTATTCGGCACCTTTTACACGCTGGAAGAAGGTGAACAGGCGGTGATCGTGCAGTTCGGCCGTCCCGTGGGCGCGCCGGTCACCGAAGCCGGGCTGCACGTCAAACTGCCGTTCGTGCAGGAGGTGCTGCGTTTCGAGAAGCGCATCCTCGTCTGGGACGGCGACCCCAACCAGATTCCGACCAAGGGACGCGAGTTCATCTGGGTCGATACGATGGCCCGCTGGCGCATCGCCGATGCCAAGAAGTTCCTCGAAAGCGTGGCGACCGAGGCCGGCGCCACATCGCGCCTGAACGACATCATCGACTCCGTCGTACGCGATCAGGTGTCGGGCAGTGAACTGGTGGAGCTGGTGCGCAGCGCCTCCTGGGCAGTTCCCAAGGATGAGCTCCTGGAGGAAGTGCCCGCCGAAGTGCAGGCCGAGCTGAAGAAGGAGGTTGTGCGCGGACGCGAGGAGCTGACCCGCACCATCCTGGCCAAGGCCAGCGAGGTTGTGCCCCAATACGGGATCGAACTGGTGGATGTGCGCATCAAGCGCCTGGACTATGTCGAGAGCGTGCGCGAGAAGGTCTACGCCCGCATGATCTCCGAGCGCAAGCGGATCGCTGCCCGGTTCAGGTCCGAGGGCGAAGGCCAGAGCGCTGAAATCCTGGGCACGATGGAGAAGGAGTTGCGCCAGATCCGTTCTTCCGCTTATCGGCGGGTTCAGGAAGTTCGCGGAAAGGCCGATGCCGAGGCCACACGCGTGTACGGCGAAGCCTATGGCGCAGACGCCGAGTTCTACGCCTTCTCGCGAACCCTGGAGGCCTACAAAGAGGGGCAGAACAAAAATTCGACGGTGATCCTCACAACCGACAGCGACTACTACCGCTACCTGAAACGGGCCGGAGCGTCGGCACCGGGTCGGACGAAACGGTGACATGAGCACGGCACCGCATCACAAGCGAGCGAGCGAAAGCTTCAAATGAACGGCTGATTGGCCGAAACCTATTCAAGGAGAATGAAAAATGAATACCCAAACCAAAGTTGCGTTGATCACGGGGGCCGGTCAGGGAATCGGGCGGGCCATTGCCTTGAGGCTGGCGAAGGATGGTGTGAACATTGCTATTGTCGATCTGAAGAAAGACAAAATGGAGGCCGTTGCCAAAGAGGTGCAAGCCTTGGGCCGCAAGGCCACGGTTTTCGTTGCAGATGTAACGGATCGCGACCAAGTCTATGCCGCGGTTGACCATGCTGAAAAGGAACTGGATGGCTTCGACATCATGATCAACAATGCCGGGATCGCCCAGGTCCAGCCGTTGGCCGATGTCACGCCACAGGAGGTGGAAGCTATTTTCAAGGTGAACATCGAGGGCGTGCTCTGGGGAATCCAGGCTGCGGCCAAGAAATTCAAGGCGCGCGATCACAAGGGAAAAATCATCAGCGCATCGTCGATTGCCGGTCACAACGGGTTTGCCATGCTCGGCGTGTACTCCGCCACCAAGTTCGCCATCCGCGGCCTCACGCAGGCGGCGGCGCTCGAATATGCCAGTGACGGCATCACGGTCAACGCCTACTGCCCGGGTATTGTGGGAACGGATATGTGGGTTGAGATTGACGAACGGTTTGCGGAACTGACCGGTGCGCCGAAAGGGGAAACCTACAAGAAGTATGTGGAAGGGATTGCACTGGGTCGGGCAGAAACACCGGACGATGTGGCGGGTTTCGTCTCCTACCTGGCGGGTCCCGATTCAGACTACATGACCGGACAGGCTCCCCTCATCGATGGCGGGATCGTTTACCGCTGATCGAGCCCTGGTGTTGACGCTGTTGTTCAAGCGTCAGAATTGTTCCGGCATGTGGACAGATATGCAACGATTGGATCGCGGTCGTCACCGAGGTGCACTGGGTCTCTCACGCCGTGAGTATGTTTGCGTTTCTGATGCCGGAACTGGTCAAGGTCTTTTCGAACGAGGAGCGACACGACGCAGAAAAGCGGATTGCCGCCCAGCGCCTATTCGGCGGACTTCGCAACGTGCGGCAGCGAACAGACGCGGACACTCTGCGACGCGCAGGCTTGAACCATGACCGAAAAAAGAGATCACGCCTCGCTCCAACAGTTGGATGCCTATTGGCGCGCCGCCAATTACTTGTCGGTGGGCCAGATCTTCCTGTGGGACAACCCATTGTTAAAGCGCCCGCTGACCTTGGCCGACGTGAAGACCATGCTGCTCGGGCACTGGGGCACGACCCCGGGTCAGAATTTCATCTACGCGCACCTGAACCGTGTCATCAAGGCCCATGACCTTGACATGATCTACGTGTCAGGCCCCGGTCACGGCGGCCCGGCGGTGGTCGCCAACACCTACCTCGAGGGCACTTACAGCGAGGTTTACCCGGACATCAGCCGCGACGAGGCCGGGCTGAAAAAATTGTTCAGGCAGTTCTCGTTTCCGGGCGGCATCCCCAGCCACGCCTCGCCCGAATGCCCAGGCTCGATCCACGAAGGGGGCGAACTGGGCTACTCGCTGAGCCATTCGTTCGGCGCCGTGTTCGATAACCCCGAGTTGATCGTGGCCTGTGTGGTGGGCGATGGAGAGGCCGAGACCGGTCCGCTGGCCACGGCCTGGCACTCGAACAAGTTCCTGGACCCGGCCACCGACGGTGCTGTGCTGCCGATCCTGCACCTCAACGGCTACAAGATCGCCAACCCGACGGTGTTGGCCCGCATCACGCACGAGGAACTGGAGCAGTTCCTGCGCGGCTGTGGCTGGACGCCCATCTTCGTGGAAGGGCATGAGCCCGGACCCATGCACGCATTGATGGCCGAAGCCATGGATCAGGCGGTGCTGGAGATCCAGCGCGTCCAGCGCCAGGCGCGCGAGCACGGCCGCTCCGCGCGCCCTCGCTGGCCGATGATCGTGCTGAACTCACCCAAGGGCTGGACCGGACCTAAACAGGTCGATGGCGAGCCCATGGAGGGCAACTTCCGCTCACACCAGGTGCCGCTGCACCCGGCCGATCACACCGGCCACCTGAAGCTGCTGGAAGACTGGCTGCGCAGCTACCGGGCTGAGGAGCTGTTCGATGAACAGGGGGAACTGAAGCCTGAGCTGGCCGCTTTGGCGCCGAGCGGGCTCCGGCGCATGGGCGCCAATCCCCACGCCAACGGCGGCTTGCTGCTGAAGAACCTCCATCTGCCCGATTACCGCGAGTACGCGGCTCAGGTGCCTGCACCGGGCGTTCCGGGCATCGGTGATACCCATGTGCTCGGGCCCTTTCTGCGTGACGTGGCGCGCCTGAACGACGCCGCGCGCAATTTCCGTGTCTTTGGCCCGGACGAGACCATCTCCAACGGCCTGGCCGCTGTCTTCGAGGCAACGAACCGCCAGTGGGACGCGGCCACCGCACCAGGCGACCAGTGGCTGGCGCCTGAGGGCCGTGTGATGGAGATGCTGAGCGAACACCAATGCGAGGGCTGGCTGGAAGGGTACTTGCTCACCGGACGGCACGGCCTGTTCAATTGCTACGAAGCCTTTATCCACATCGTCGATTCGATGTTCAACCAGCATGCCAAGTGGCTGAAGGTCAGCGCCGAGCTGCCATGGCGGCCCAAGATTGCCTCGCTGAACTACCTGCTGGCCTCGCATGTCTGGCGCCAGGACCACAACGGCTTCACCCACCAGGATCCGGGTTTCATTGATCACGTGGTCAACAAGAAGGCCGAAGTCGTGCGGGTCTACCTGCCGCCCGATGCCAACTGCCTGTTGTCGGTGATGGACCATTGCCTGCGCAGCCGGCACTACGTGAACGTGGTGGTCGCCGGCAAGCACCCGGCGCCGCAGTGGCTGTCGATGGACGCGGCCGAGGCACATTGCGCCGCCGGCATCGGCATCTGGGACTGGGCCGGCAACGAGTTGGCCGCCAGCGCGTCCGAAGACGATCCCGATGTGGTGATGGCCTGCTGTGGCGATGTGCCCACGCTGGAGACGCTGGCCGCCGTGAAAATCCTGCGCGAAGAACTGCCCGACCTGCGTGTGCGGGTCGTCAATACCGTTGACCTGATGAAGCTGCAACCGCAGAGTGAGCATCCCCATGGCCTTTCGGATGCAGCTTTCGATGCGCTGTTCACGCGCGACAAGCCCGTCATCTTCGCGTTCCACGCCTACCCCTGGCTGATCCACCGGCTGACCTACCGGCGCACCAACCATGGCAACTTTCATGTGCGCGGTTACAAGGAAGAAGGCACGATCACCACGCCCTTTGATATGACGGTGTTGAACGACCTGGACCGCTTCCATCTGGTGATGGACGCCATCGACCGCCTCCCCAAGACCGGCGCTGCCGGCGCCAGGTTGAAAGAAAAGCTCGAACTCAAGCTCGAAGAGCATGCGCGCTACATCCGTGCGAATGGGCAGGACATGCCCGAGATCCGCAACTGGCGCTGGAACGCCACCCCATGAAAGAAAGCATCCATGCCCAAAATTGAAGAGATAGAACTCGAGGCGCACCGCGCCCAACTGGAAGCGGACGTCGTTGACCTGGTCGACAAGTACCTCGCCATTGCCGAGTGGGACGTGCCCGGCATCGATGAGCCACTCGCGAACCGGCTCATCGTCGCGGCCATCCGACGGGCGCTTGACGGCGTCGAGCAAGCCTTGCCGCAATCCCCACCCGCATGATCAGTCCCCTGATCACCATTGCACAGGCCCTGGTGGCCCCGGGCAAGGGGCTGCTCGCGATGGACGAAAGCGTGGGCACCTGCAACCGGCGCCTCGCCGAGTTTGGCATCGCGCAGACCGAAGATGCGCGTCGCCGCTATCGGGCGCTGCTCGTCACGGCGCCTGGCTTGTCCGAGGCCATCAGCGGCGCAATCCTGTTCGATGAGACGCTGGGTCAGGCGACCCTCGATGGCCTGCCCTTTGTGGATGTCCTGCACGAGGCTGGCATTGTGGTCGGCATCAAGGTGGACACCGGTGCCAAGGCGCTGGCGGGCCACCCGGGCGAAAAGGTGACCGAAGGCCTGGACGGCTTGCGCGAACGCCTCGCCCACTATGCCTCGCTGGGCGCGCGCTTTGCCAAATGGCGGGCGGTGCTGTCCATCGGAGACGGCTTGCCCAGCCGGGCTTGCATCCTGGTCAACGCGCACGCCCTGGCGCGCTACGCCGCGCTGTGTCAGGAAGTGGGGCTGGTGCCCATCGTCGAACCCGAGGTGCTGATGGAGGGCGAGCACACACTGGCGCACTGCAGCGACGTGTCCAGCGAGGTGTTGCACCAGGTCTTCAAGCAGCTTCACAACCAAGGTGTTGCGCTGGATGCCATGATCCTGAAACCGAACATGGTGCTGCCCGGCCTGTCCAGCGACGTTGCCGCGTCGCTGGACGACGTTGCCGACGCCACGCTGAACTGTTTGTTGCGCACCGTGCCAGCCGCTGTGGCGGGTGTGGCCTTCCTGTCCGGTGGCCAGCCGGCCGTGTTGGCCACCGCGCGGCTGAATGCCATGCAGCGGCGCAACCATGCGTCTGGGTCCACGTCGCCTGTCTTTCCCTGGCCGCTGAGCTTCTCGTTCGGGCGGGCGCTGCAGCAGCCGGCCTTGCGCCTGTGGGCTGGCAACGATGCCCACCGCACTCTCGCCCAGAACGCCTTGCTGCACCGCGCCCGCTGCAATGGCGCAGCGGCGCGAGGCGAATACCGGGCCGCGATGGAGACGGAAGGACTGTCGCCATGAAGCTTTGCTTGATCCGCCACGGTGAAACCGCCTGGACCCTCACCGGCCAGCACACCGGCGTGACCGAGCTCGGCCTCACGGCCTTTGGTGAAGATGAATCGCGCGCTCTGGCACCCCGCTTGCGGACCTTGGCCATCACGCAGGTGCTGGTCAGCCCGCGCCTGCGCGCACGCCAGACCTGCGAGCACAGTGGCCTTGGTGCGGCGAGCAAGATCGAGCCCGATTTGTCCGAATGGAACTATGGCAGCTACGAAGGCCGGCGCTCCGTGGACATCCGTCGGGAGAGCCCCGGCTGGAACATCTGGCGCGACGGCTGCCCCGGTGGCGAATCGCCGGCCTCGGTGAGCGCGCGAGCCGACAGGCTCATCGCACGCCTTTGCACCATGCAAGGCACGGTGGCGCTGTTTTCGCACGGGCAATTCGGCGCTGCCCTGGCCGCGCGCTGGATCGGACTGGCGTTGGTCGAAGGCCAGCACTTCCCATTGCACACAGCATCGGTGAGTCTGCTGGGCATCGACCCGCACCATACGGACCGGCGCACCATCGTGTTGTGGAATGAACATCAGACGCGGCCACTCAGCCCCGATGCAAAATCGATGTGAACTGCCACGGGTCGCGAAGAAGCCGCTGGATTCAAGTTCGGACTTGATCGACCACTAAAAAATGGCAAATCATGGATTTTTTTAGTCTCACAGGGTGGCGGATTCAAGTGGGCGCTGTCATTCGGGCAAAGCCTTGAGAAAGGCAAACAGGTCGGACAGGTCCGCTTCGCTCATCTTCCAGCGCGGCATGTCCGCATCGACCTCTTCGCCGTCGGGATGCCGACCCTGCTCGACCGTGGTGCGGAAGTCGTCCAGATCGTACGGACGCTGGCGGTCTTTCATTTCCGGCATGGTGCTCAAGGCCACATAGCGGATATCGGGCGCCGTCATCACCCGCATGTGCATCAGGTGCGTGCTGCCGCGACCTTCCGGGCCGTGGCATGCCGCGCAAGTCAGAAACTGGCCAAAGCTGCTCATCATCCCGCCGCCCATGTTGGCGGATCCCGTGTTCGTCACGGTGGTGCCGCGCTCGCTCGCCCCTGTGAAATAGATACGCGCGCCGTTCCCGACGGGACCTTCGAGCCCGCTGGCTGAGGCGGGCATCGAATTCTGCTGTTCGGTCGGCTGGCAGGCTGCTGAGACGACCAGCAGCAGTGCGGAAAGTGCGCCGATCGCAATACGGGTAACCGACATGCAAGGCTCCTGGTTCTTCCGAACATGGGTTCGGTGCGATTCAAGCAGCGGGTGCGGGCCTGGGCCCACTCAATTCATCCACCACGCGTCAATTCGGCTTTCACACGCTGCAGCCGTGCACGCACTTCTTGCGCCACTTCGGCGACCTCGGCGTTGCTGGTCATCTGCATCACGGCCACCGGATCCATGAACGCGACCACCAGGCGCCCGTCCGTCTCTTCGCGCACGACCACGTTGCAGGGCAACAGCAATCCGATGTCGGGCTCGGCGGTCAAAGCGCGGTGGGCGAGCGGCGGGTTGCACGCGCCAAGGATCCGATACGGACGGACATCGAGGTCAAGCTTGGCCTTCATCGTGGCCTTGACGTCGATCTCGGTGAGCACACCGAAGCCTTCGGCCTTGAGCGCCTCGGTGACGCGGGTGACGGCTTGGTCGAATCCCATGCCGGTGAGCTCGCAGTTAAATCCGTAAGAGGCCGTCGCTGGGTTGGCAGGGGAAGCGGTCATGAAGTACTCCGAAATATGGGAACCAGAAGAAGAAGCAACCCACCCGGTGTGCGCCGCGAATCTTCCGAAATCAGCCGTGCGTGGCCCTGCGGGCATGAAAGTACAAGCCCCAACCAGCTGCGCGCCAGAGGCACACGCTTCACGCGGTACCCGAAGTGAAGGTTGACCGGTACCCACTGCGAAGTCTGTGCGCTGTCGAACAGACCTCAACAGCGTCGTGGCCTAGATTGCTCCTTGAGGCTTGATCGTGTGCAAATCCGTGCGCGGACATTGCAGCGAACCTTTTTTCTGCCTGGCACAAAGGTGCGTGGAGCGATTGCTCAGACGTTCTACTTCACACAGGAGGTTCCATGAAATTCTTGATTGCCATGGCTGTTGGCTCGTCGTCCATCCTCGCCAGTGGCGTGTCGTCTGCGCAGAGCGGCAACAGGATGAATGGTCGCGGCATGTGGGGCAACGGATGGCTGGATGGGTGGGTATGGCGGCTACTGGGGGCCGATCCTCCTCGCCGTCGTTGTCGGCGTCGTCGTTTGGGCCATCTTGCAAAAGCGCAAATGATCCAGCGCTCTGGACCCTCTATCGAAATGCCTTTCAACGAAACCGGAGCGCCCCCATGCAGCCAACCTTGACCGTTTCCTACTTTTCCGATGTGCTCTGCGTCTGGGCCTACGCGGCCCAAGTCAAGCTCGATGAATTGCAGCGGCAATTCGGTGACCAGATCCGTGTCGAGTACCGCTTTCTCCACCTGTTCGGGGACGTCGCGGCCCGCATAGAGACAGGCTGGGGCGACAAAGGTGGCGCGGCGGGCTATTCGCGGCAGGTGCAAAAGATGGCGGTGCGCTTTGATCACATCGCTATCCACCCAGAGATCTGGACCCGGAATGTTCCGCCCACGTCGGTGAGTTGCCACCTGTTTCTCAAAGCCATCCAGCTGCTGGAGAAGCAAGGTGAAGTGTCTGCGGCGCCCGAAGAGCGGTTCGGCGGCAAGAGCGCCTTCGAAGAGGCCGTGTGGCGCTGCCGGCTGGCTTTCTTCCGCGACCTGCAGGACATCGCCGATCGGAAGGTTCAGGAAGCAATGGCTTCTGACATGGAATTGCCCCTTGCCGCCATCCAGCAGCAGATCGACAGTGGCGCTGCCCATGCGGCGCTGTGCGCGGACTTCGATGCCAAGGACCGCCAGCAGGTCGAAGGCAGCCCCACGTTCGTGCTCAACGAAGGGCGGCAGAAGCTCTATGGCAATGTCGGCTACCGGATCGTCGAGGCCAGCATCCATGAGTTGCTGGTCGACCCCGGCGACCGGGCCAGCTGGTGTTGAGCGGTGGCGAAAGAACCGCAGGAACGGTGGCCATCCGCAAGGGGGCGTGGCTGCTTAAAAGTTGAGAAGGTGAAGGTGTTGCGCCGGCAACGAAACCCAGGGAGTCGAAATGAAAACCAGTGTCATTGAAGTTCACACCATGTTGGCGGTATTGAACCTCGACGAAGTGGAAAAGCGCCTTTGCGACGTGCCCGGTGTTGAGAGCGCGACAGTGAACTTCGCCGCGGGCAACGCCACGGTGCGTTACGACGAAACCCGGCTCGAGGTCGCGGACATCAAGGCGATCGTGCATCAGCGCGGCCATGAGCCTGCCGGTGAATCAGTGCCTGAAATAGAAGGCGAACACCAACCGGCGCGCAAGGTCGCGGCGGCGCCAGACGAAAAAGCCGCGCCGCCCCCCACACCAACGCCCACACCCGAAGCACCCAAGGCAGCGCCGGATGCTTCCAAAGACGGAGACCATGCGGGTCACGAGGGCCACCCGGCACCCAGTGGTCAGCCTGCAGAGCCTGCGACCTCTCCGGCGGCTGCGCCGGAGCACAAAAACCATCAGAGCCACCATGGCCACATGGCGGCGGACTTTCGCCAGCGGTTCTGGATTTCACTGGTCCTGACCCTGCCGATCCTCGCCTTGTCTCCGTTATTGCAAACGCTGGTGGGTCTGCGTGAAGCTGTCCGCTTCCCTGGCGATCTTTACGTCCTGTTCGGTTTTTCCTCGGCGGTCTTCTGGTACGGCGGGTGGCCTTTCCTCAAGGGCCTGATCACGGAGCTCAAGGCACTCAAGCCCGGGATGATGACGCTGGTGGCCGTGGCCATCAGCACCGCCTACCTGTACAGCAGTGCCGTGGTGTTTGGCTTGGCCGGCAAGGTGTTCTTCTGGGAACTGGCCACGCTCGTCGACATCATGCTGGTGGGGCATTGGATCGAGATGAAGTCGGTGATGGGAGCCTCCAAGGCGCTCGAGGAACTGGCCAAGCTCATGCCCTCCGACGCGCACAAACTGATGCCCGACGGCAGCGTGAAAGACGTGCCGCTGAACGAGTTGTCGGTCGATGACAAGGTGCTGGTCAAGCCGGGCGAAAAAGTCCCGGCCGACGGCACCGTCGTCAAGGGCGAGAGCTCGGTCAACGAGGCGATGCTCACCGGCGAGTCGACGCCGGTCACCAAGAAAAGCGGCGGCAAGGTCATCGGCGGCGCCATCAACGGCGAAGGCTCGCTGACCATCGAGGTCAAAGGGACCGGCAAGGACTCGTTCCTGTCGCAGGTGATCGACCTGGTCAAGCAAGCCCAGGAAAGCAAATCGAAAACGCAGAACCTCGCCGACACCGCAGCGATGTGGCTCACCCTCATTGCGCTGGTCAGCGGTGCGGGCACCTTCCTGGTCTGGTTGCTTTTCATGGACACGGAACTGGCGTTCGCCATAGAGCGCGCCGTGACCGTGATGGTGATCACCTGTCCGCATGCGCTCGGTCTGGCCGTGCCGCTGGTGGTGGCCGTCTCCACGGCATTGGCCGCAAGCAACGGCCTGTTGATCCGCAACCGTGGGGCGTTCGAAGGCGCGCGCAAGCTGCAGGCCGTCATCTTCGACAAGACCGGCACCCTCACCGAAGGCCGCTTTGGCGTCACCGATACCTTGCTGCTGGCCCAGGACATCGATGAAGAGACGCTGCGCAAATACGCGGCCTCGGTGGACGCGAATTCCGAACACCCCATCGCCAAGGCAATCGCCGACGCATCGGACGCGAAGCTGGCCGTCAAAGATTTCAAGAGCATCCCTGGCAAAGGCGTCGAGGGCAAGGTCGATGGCCGCGAGATCAAGGTCGTCAGCCCGGGCTATTTACGCGAACAGAACATCGAACTGGCGGACGAGCGCATCGAGCCCCTGCAGGCGCAAGGCAAGACCGTCGTGTTCATCCTGGTCGACGGGAAGTTGAAGGGAGCGATCGCCTTGGCCGACATCGTCCGGCCAGAGGCGAAGAAAGCCATTGAAGCGCTGAGGGCACTCGACATCCGCTGCATGATGCTCACCGGCGACAACCAGGCGACCGCCAAGTGGGTTGCAGACCAGGTCGGGCTGGACGAGTTCTTCGCCGAAGTGCTGCCCCAGGACAAGGCCGCCAAGGTCAAGGAGGTCCAGGCGCGCGGCGTGTTGGTGGCCATGACCGGCGACGGCGTGAACGACGCGCCGGCACTGGCGCAGGCCGATGTCGGTATCGCCATCGGTGCCGGGTCTGACGTGGCGGTGGAAACCGCTGACATCATTCTGGTGCGCAGCAACCCGCTGGATGTCGTGGCCATCGTCGAGCTGTCCCGCGCTACCTACCGCAAGATGATCCAGAACCTCTTTTGGGCCACGGGCTACAACGTGATTGCCATCCCCCTGGCGGCCGGCGCACTCTACGCTTGGGGCGTGCTGCTGTCGCCGGCCCTGGGCGCGGCACTGATGGCCGCGAGCACCGTGATCGTGGCCGTCAACGCACGGCTGCTGCGATTGAATAAGTGACGGGGCGGTGATGCACGGGCATGTCGGCTTCCCGACGCGCGTGTTCAAGCGCTAGAACACAAGGCTGCGCGGGGCGCCCATGGCGAAGTCGAGCAGGAAGACAGCGATGTCGCACTGGGTCAGACCGCCTCTCCACTCTGACCAACTCTACAGAAGACCACATGAAGGTTGGGAACAGGCTGTTGGCAGGCGCTCTTGTGGTGGATTTACTGGCCTGCGTGTACTGGGTGTTCCATGAGAGCGGTACGCTGACGACGATCCTGGATCCCAATGCACTCCATGCGCTGGTCATACAGCTGGGCGCGTGGCGTCCGGCCGCGATCATCGGGCTGATGGTATCGGTTTGGACCCCGAGTTCAAGGCAGCGAGCGAAATCGATGGCGCCAGCCCACTGAACGCAGCACCTCCGTGCGCTCATGGCCCGGTCGGAGCGGGCGAAGGCCGGGTCCAGAGTCGTCGAAGCAGCTTGCGCCCTTCGCTGAACCAGAGCACGCCGCTGGCCATGGCCACGCACACCCCCCATTGGCCCACCGAAAGCGGCACAGTACCGAAGGCGAGATTGAGAAAAGGCAGGTGCACCACCGCCACTTGCAGCGCTGTCGACAAGGCCACCGCGGCCCACAGCCAATGGTTCGAGAACAAGGCCCGGAACGCGGAGGCTGTTTCCGAGCGCGCATTGAAGCAGTTAAAGAGCTGGGTCAGCACCAGCACGGTGAAGGCGGCGGTGCGCGCCAGCTCCACAGAGTGTGGGCCTGTGCCCAGCCAGGCTTCAACCGGTTCAATCAGCCCGCCGGGCAGGAACAGGTCCAGTGTCAGCAGGGTCAGCGCCGCCATCACGACACCGCCCTCAAGCACGCCCTGCCCCATCTTCGCATCGATGATGCGCTGGCTGCGCGGGCGCGGCTTGCGCGCCATGACATCGTCGGCAATCGGGTCCACGCCCATGGCCAGCGCCGGCCCGGTGTCGGTGACCAGGTTGATCCACAGGATCTGGGTGGCCAGCAGCGGCAGCACCACGGCGCCACCCGACCCGGTGGCCGTGGCCTTCAGACCGATGACACCCGCCCCCACCACGCCGACAAACACCGTCAGCACTTCGGCCAGGTTCGACGACAGCAGGTAGCGCAGGAACTTGCGGATGTTGTCGAGCACGCCACGGCCTTCGCGCACCGCCAGCACGATGGTGGCGAAGTGATCGTCGGCCAGGATCATGCGCGCCGCGGCCTTGGTCACCTCGGTGCCCGCGATGCCCATCGCCACGCCGATGTCGGCGGCCTTCAGCGCCGGGGCGTCGTTGACGCCGTCGCCCGTCATGGCCACCACGTTGCCGTTGGCCTGCAGCGCTTGCACGATGCCCAGCTTGTGCTTGGGCGCCACGCGGGCGAACACCGATGTTTTTTGCACCGCGGCGGCGAAGGCAACTTCGTCCAGCTTGTCGAGCTCGATGCCCGTGAGCACCGGCGCACCGCTGTCGACGATACCGAGGTCGGCCGCAATGCGCACCGCCGTGCGCGGGTGGTCACCGGTGATCATGATCACCCGGATGCCGGCCTGGCGGGCCTCCTCGATGGCCACGGCGGCTTCCTTGCGGGGCGGGTCGATGATGCCCACGGTGCCGAGGTATTCCAGATCCTGTTCCAGCGCGGCCGCCTCTTGCGCATCGGTCGGAATCTGCGCGTCGGGGGCCAGCGTGCGGCGCGCGACGGCCAATGTGCGCAGCGCGTCATCGGTCATCGCACCGATGTCTTTCAGCACCTGCGCACGCAGTGTTTCATCAAGAACCACCGTGGCTTCGCCGCGGCGGGCCTGGGTGCAGTGCGCCAGCAACACATCGGGCGCGCCCTTGGTGAAGAGCACGTGCGCGTCGCCATTGGCATGGTCCACCACCAGCACCGACATCATCTTGCGCTGCGAGGTGAAGGGTATTTCGCCGATGCGCTCGAAGCGTTCTTTGCGCTCGGGCGCGGCTGTGCTGCTGCCCAGCTTGTGTTCGGCCACCAGGAATGCGGCTTCGGTCGGGTCGCCCTGGATAACCCAGCTGTCGGTTTCGTCCTGCTGCAGCTGGGCGTTGCCGGCCAGGCTGCCGCCCCGGAGCACGGCCTGCAACTCGCCGAGCAGAGGGCCTTCGGCCAATTCGGCACCGGCCTGCTTGGCACCGCCCTCGGGGGCATAACCCACGCCGGTGATGTCGATGCGCCCCGAGGCCGTCATGACCCGCTGCACCGTCATCTCGCCGCGCGTCAGCGTGCCGGTCTTGTCCGACGCAATGACCGATGCCGAGCCGAGCGTCTCGACCGAGGCCAGCTGCTTGACAATGGCATGGTGGCGAGCCATGCGGCGCACCCCCATCGCCAGCACCACCGACAGGATCGCCGGCAGGCCTTCGGGCACGGCGGCCACGGCCAGCGACACACCGAGCAGCAACACCGCGACGACGTCCGACACGCCATGGACGTCCGAGATGAACAGGATCGTGGCCACCACGATCGCGGCGATCGCCAGCGCCGCAATGCCCAGCACCCTGCCCAGATGCGCGATCTCGACTTGCAGCGGCGTTGGCGCGTCGGGCGTGGTGTCCAGCAGTGTGGCGATGCCGCCCATCTCGGTCTGCATGCCGGTGGCGGTGACGACAGCATGGCCAGTGCCCTGCGCGACCGCCGTGCCCTTAAAGACCATGTTCAGCCGGTCGCCCAATGCCACAGGCCCGGGCAGCAGCGCGGCATCCTTCAGCACCGCCCCGCTTTCGCCGGTGAGCGGCGCCTCCAGCAGCTTCAACGCAGCGGCCTGCGCCAGACGCGCATCGGCGCCCACAGCGTCGCCCTCGGCGAGGACCAAGACATCGCCCCTGACGAGCTCAGCGCTGGGCACACGGGCCACGGCGCCATCGCGCAACACGGCCGAGGTGGCGGTGGTCATCTTCGCCAGTGCCGCCACCGCCTGCGCCGCCTTGGCTTCCTGCAGCCAGCCCAGCACGGCGTTCAGCACGATCACGAACAGAATGACGATGGCGTCCAGCGGCCAGCCCGCCGCGCCTGGCTGGCCCCGCCCCTCGAACCACCACGCGGCCAAGGCCACGACCGCCGCCGCTGCCAGCAGGTAAACCAATGGATCCTGCACCTGCGCCAACGCGCGACGCCAGACGGGCACGGGTGGCGCCGCGCGCAGTTCGTTCGGGCCGTCCGCCCGCAGCCGTTTGGCAGCCTCGTCGGCGCCGAGGCCGTGGTCCAGATCGGTGCCGAGCGCCGTGACCAGCGCGGCGACATCGGTCAATGAGGGGTCTGCCGAAAGTGGCAATGGTGGTGCAGCTTCGACAGTCATCATGGAAACAAATGCAGCACAGCGGCTGAGAAAGAGTCAGGCATCGGAGCTCCGAGTATGGGCAGTAGCACGAGTGAAGCAGCAAGCGCAGGCAAGGTCTGTGCGCTGGCGGACACAAGCCGGACAGAAAGCGGCGTTGGCACGCCAGGGTTGCGCGGCCCTCGCCTGCGTACGATAGCGCACAGCCCCCCCCCGTAGCTCGCTACGCTCGTTCGGAGTTGCCGATGCCCTCCCGAGCCTCTGGCTGCGAACCATCATCAGCCCCCCTCTTAAGCACCCCTACATGGCCCCATTCCCAACCATCCCGGATGGAACCGCCTTCTCGCCTGGTGCGGCAGCCGCGGCGGTTGCCGCGAAGTCACGGGTCATGCACCCAACTGGCGAAGCACGAACGCCGAGACGGGGCCTGTTCGACCGTCACCGCAGGCGGGTTGCGCCTTGAGCGCGCCTGAAGACACCGGCCCTCCACCCCCCGGGTCTCAGCGGCGCACGATGCACCTGCTGCTGGCCGCGGTGTCCATGGCACTGGTCTGGATCCTGCTGCCGTTCTACGGCGCCATCCTGTGGGCGACGGTCATCGCCCTGCTGTTCAGGCTGCTTTTTGGCTGGCTGGTGCCCAGACTCAAAGGGCGCAGCACGGTGGCGGCGGTACTGACCATGGTCGTCGCTTCGGTGATGGTCATCCTGCCGGAGGTGCTGGTGCTGACCGCGTTGGCGCGCCAGGCCGCCACAGCGGTCGAGCAGTTGAAGTCTGGCGAGCTGAACCCTGCCCTGCTGCTTCGGGGCCTGTTCGATGCATTGCCCGAGGGACTGATGTCGCTGCTGGCCCGTTTCGGCTGGTCGGAATTCGACGTCGTGCAGCGCAAGCTGGCCGAGGTACTGACCCAGGGCAGCAGCCTCATCGCCACGCAGACACTCAGCGTCGGACAAGATGCCTTCAGCCTCAGCGTCAGCCTGCTGATCACCGTATTTCTGGCCTTTTTCCTTGTGCGCGACGGTGCAGGCATCGTGCACACCGTGCAGCAGGCCGTGCCACTGGCTGAAGGCCACAAGCAGGCTCTGGTTGCGCAATTCGGTACCGTGCTGCGCGCCACCGTCAGGGGCAACCTGGTGATCGCGCTGGTGCAGGGCGTGCTCGGCGGCCTGGCGCTTTATGCGCTGGGTGTCGGCGGTGCGCTTCTTTGGGCAGTCCTGATGGCTGTGCTGTCTCTTTTGCCTGCCGTGGGCGCCAGCCTTGTTTGGGGGCCAATGGCGGTGTGGTTGCTCCTGACGGGGCACACTTGGTCTGGCGTGGCGCTGATCGCCTGGGGCGTGCTGGCGATCGGCCTGGTGGACAACCTGCTGCGGCCTCTGTTGGTGGGCCGCGACACCGGCATGCCCGACTACCTGGTGCTGATCTCCACCTTCGGCGGCATTGCGGTGCTCGGTCTGAATGGCTTCGTTGTCGGCCCGACGGTCGCGGCGATGTTCATCGCGGCGTGGCACATCCAGGCCACGCATTGAAGCCCGGCATGAAGCGCTGCGAGGTGAAGCGAGTCTCGCCGATGCGCCCAAAGTGTGGGTTCAATTCAGGCGCAGCTGCGCGGCTTCCCATCCCGGCCTGCATGCCAGCGCCAGATCGACAGCGGCCATCAATGACGGGCGCCATGCCAAGCGGCGCCTTGTTTCGGGTCAGGCTTCGCCCCGATTTGGGACATCGTCCTTCGGGTCGTGCGTCTCATCGGACCAGTACCCTGCGCGTCCGTAGTGTTGGAACACGGCGATTTCCATCTCGCGCGTGAGTGGCACTGCCGGGTCGTACTCGGGTGCCTGCTTCAGGGCATCTCGCGTCAGGTCGACAGAGACGGTCTGATCGACCCAGTTGACGCCAGTGATCCACTGCGGAGCCACCAGCACATCGTGGCCAAGCCACCAGTTGCTGGTGCTCACCACGAAGTAGCGGATGGTCCAGCTCTCTTCATCAACCAGCATGCCCTGCACATGTCCTATCTCGCCATCTATGACGCTGATATGGTACCCGACCACGGCCTTGCAGCTGCGAAGGTGCGGATCGCCGTCGCTCTGGCGTGCCTCCGTTCGAGCCTGGGCTTTGTCCGCTTCAGCGCGGGCCGCTGTGGTCGAACCGTAGCCTGCGTAGCCGGGCAAATAGGGCTGCGGCAATTGGCCGGTGCCCCATGTGCCCATGCCACCCCAGTAGTACGGGTAGCTGTAGTAGTTGAGATAGTCGGTCTCGTGCTGGCGCGTGACCGACCTGTCGGTGTCGATGTCGGGACTGTTCTTGACTTGCTCGCGGGTCAGCGAAACTGGCATCAGCTTGGCAGCCCAATCGGGTTGCCCAGCGGCAATGGGCGAGATCAATACCTTTCGGCTGGCCAGCCACGACCCGGTATCGACGACGAGGTAGCGAATCGTCCAGGCCTCGTCATCGAAGTAGAGATCCTTCACGTCGCCGATGGCACCATCTGTGGCGCTGATGGCGAGATTTTGCAGGTCCTTGGATTGGCGAAGCATGGGGTTCTCACTTTCAAATGTGTTGAACGCAAAGTGTTCAACAAGGACAGGACCAGCAGATGCACAGCAAGGTGCATCTCCCGCTGCACGTTGTTCTAGGCTAAGGGGATGCAAATGTGCGCGTCTGTTCGATAACGAACAGAGCGTTTCGGTTAGAAAAGTCAAGCTTCAACGGCGAGGAACTTCGATCCGCTCGAACAGCAGCCTGCGCTGTCGCAAACACGGGTCCGGCGAGGCGATGCCATCGTCGTTTGTCCCGGACTCGCCCAACAAGGAGCACCCCGAAATGGTTCTGACATTGATCACCGCATGGATCCTCATCCTCCTCGGCGCCGCCCTCGGCGCAGGGGGGCTCTGGCTGGCATCGCTGGGCGGTAGCTGGGCGTATGGCGTCGCGGGCATTGCCTTGGCGGTGTGCGGCACCTTGCTGGTTCGCCGCCGGCACATGGCATTGGGGGTGTATGCCGCACTGCTTGTGGCGATGGCCGTCTGGTCGCTGTGGGAAGTGGGGTTCGATCGTTGGGCGCTGATTCCCCGGGGCGCCCTGCTTGCCGTCGTCGGCCTGTGGCTGCTGGCCCCCTGGATCAGCCGCTCGCTGGGCAAAGCGGGCACGGCGCAGACGCCTGCGCGATCGTCGTGGCGCGGTCCACGCGGCTGGCTGGCAGGCGCCATGCTGCTGGTGGTTGCCCTGACGGCCATTTCGATCACGCGCGACCCCTTCGATGTCGCGGGAAGCTTGCCGGATTCACCTGCGGCTGCGGCGCAAGGCCGCGTGAATAACCCAGGTGCCCCTGGTGCCGCGGGCGACGACTGGCCGGCTTATGGCGGCACCGGGCTGGGCCAGCGCTACTCGACGCTGGCCGACATCACGCCCGACAATGTGAGCCGATTGGATCTGGCGTGGACTTTCCACACCGGCGAAGCCCCCCGCCCGAGTGACCCGGTCGAGCGCACGTTCGAGGTCACGCCCTTGAAAATCGGCGATCTGTTGTATCTGTGCAGCGTGCGGCAACACGCCATCGCCCTGGACGCCGCCACCGGACAGGAGCGCTGGCGCTTCGACCCACACATCGACGTGGGCCACAGCAGCCAGCATCTGACCTGCCGTGGCCTGGCCTACTACGACGGCACCGGCGCCACATCGGCATCGGCAGCGGCATCGCCGGCGCCGGCGCCGGCACCAGCGCAGGACAGCGCGCCCGCCGCGGTTGAGCCGCCAACGTGTGCACGCCGCCTATTTTTGCCCACCATTGACGCTCGCCTGTTCGCGCTGGACGCGCAGACCGGCGAACCCTGCCTCGACTTTGGGGACAAAGGCGTGGTCGACCTCAGCGCCGGCATGCCGAACCTCACGCCTGGCGCCTACATGCAGACCTCACCCCCTGTGGTGGCCGGTGGCGTGGTGATCGTCGGTGGCGCCATCAATGACAACGCGTCGGTGCTCAACCCGTCTGGCGTGATACGCGCGTTCGACGCGCGCAGCGGGCGCCTGGTGTGGAACTTCGATCCAGGCCACCCGAACGCCACCGAACCGCTGCTGCCGGGCCAGACCTATTCGGCCGGTGCGCCGAACAACTGGGCGCCGTCCAGCGTCGATGCGCAGCTCGGTCTGGTGTACATCGGACTGGGCAACCGGTCGCCAGACCAACTGGGCGCTGGCCGCAGCGCAGAGGTCGAGCGCTTCTCCAGCGCCATCATCGCGCTCGACGTGGCGACCGGGAAACTGCGCTGGCTGTTCCAGGCGGTGCACCACGACCTGTGGGACCGCGACGTGCCGGCGCAGCCATCATTGATCGACCTGACGATAGCCGGCAAGGTGGTGCCGGCGCTGGTCGCTCCCACCAAACAGGGCGACCTGTACGTGCTGGACCGCCGCAGCGGCAAACCGATCCTGCCGGTGCGCGAGTTTCCGGCCCCGCCCAGCACCGTGCCCGGCGAGTTCGCCGCGCCAACACAACCCCATTCGTCGCTGAGCTTCATGCCAGCCGCCCTGACCGGCAAAGACATGTGGGGCGCCACACCGCTGGACCAGCTCATTTGCCGCATCGAACTCCGCAGAATGGGATATGACGGACCCTACACGCCACCCTCGACGCAGCGCACGCTGGTGTACCCGGGCAATCTGGGGGTTTTCAACTGGGGCGGCGTGGCGGTTGATCCGGTGCGCCAGATCATGGTCGGCACACCCGCTTTCCTGGCCTTTACGTTCCAGTTGATTCCGCGCCCCGATGCCACGACAAACGTCGTCAGCGCCGGTGCCAGTGAGCACTGGAACGAGAACAACGGTGCGGCCTACGCGGTCAAAATCGGCCCGTTCCTGTCGCCCATCGGCCTGCCTTGCCAGGTGCCACCCTGGGGCGCGATCGCCGGGGTCGATCTGCGCAGTGGCGAGCGCGCGTGGATGCACCGCCACGGCACCGTGCGCGATCAAATGCCGAGCGCCCTCCCCATTCCTTTCCCGATGGGCGTGGCCAGCCTGGGTGGACCCTTGATCACGGCCGGCGGTGTGGTCTTCTACAGCGGAACGCTGGACAACTACCTGCGCGCCTACGACGTGACGACGGGGCGCAAGCTCTGGCAAAGCCGGCTGCCTGCGGGCGGCCAGGCGACCCCCATGACCTACCGCATCGGAGGCAAGCAAATGGTGGTCGTTGCAGCGGGTGGCCATGGCTCGTTCGGCACCACGACGGGTGACTCTGTCTTGGCTTACGAGTTGAAATGAAGTTTCATGCCAACACGGCTGCTGCATTCCGGGGACCGGCTTCGATCCAGCCAAGGGTCCATGCCAGTGGCCGTGGCGTGCCCTATGGGTTCATCACCCACGCATGCCGCCAAACAATACGGGCAACAACCCATGTCATGGTTCATTCACCACCAAGAGGAGATTTTGATGAAAGCAATCTGTAAAGAATCCGCCGTTGCCGAGCAGGCGACCAACCGAACTGCCTGCTGGCACGGTGCGCAGGGAGTGGCGTGATGGCGGCCGAAACGTTCGACACCATCGTCATCGGCGCAGGACAGGCCGGTCCCTCCATGGCCGCCAAGCTGGCAACAGAAGGCCGCAAGGTGGCGCTATTGGAGTCCCACGAGTTGGGCGGCACTTGCGTCAACCGGGGCTGCACGCCGACCAAGACCCTGCGCAAATCAGCCCGGGTGGCGCATCTCGCTCGCCGCGCGGCCGAGTTCGGTGTTGAGGTCGGGCCGGTTCATGTCAACTTCGAAGTGGCCATGCAGCGCATGCAAACGCGCGTGGACGAATCGCGTGCGGGTTTGACGTCCTGGCTGGGCGGGTTGAACGGGCTGACCATCGTCAAGGCGCACGGCAGGCTGGCGGGGTGCTCGGGCGATGACTTCCTCGTGGAAGCGGGCTCGCGCACGCTGCAGGCACCCATGGTCGTGTTGAACACCGGCACGCGGGCCTTCGTGCCGCCCATTCCCGGCTTGGAGGAAATCCCCTATCTTGACAACGACAGCCTGCTGAAACTGCGGGAGTTGCCGCGCAAACTGGTGATCATCGGCGGCGGCTACATCAGCCTGGAAATGGGGCAGATTTTCCGGCGCCTGGGCAGCGAGGTGAGCATCATCGAAATCGGGCCGCGGCTGACAGCGCGCGAAGACGGGGACGTGTCCGCTGCCATCGCTGACATGTTGCGTGGCGAGGGCATCGAACTGCAGATGGGCGTGGACATAGCGCGCGTGTTGCCGGGCAACACCGAAAGCGGTGCCCGCGTTGAGATGGCCGACGGTCGCATCATCGAAGGCAGCCATTTGCTGGTGGCCGTCGGGCGCTCACCCAACACCGGCGATCTGGGATTGGAGAGTGTCGGCCTTGAGACCAACGAGCGTGGTTATCTCCTCACCAACGAACGGCTCGAGACCGGCGTGCCGGGCATCTGGGCACTGGGTGACATCAATCACCGCGGCGCCTTCACCCACACCAGCTACCACGATCACGATATCCTGGCCGAGAACCTCGACGGCGGGCAACGCAGCGCGGATGCGCGCACCAGCATCTACGCCATGTTCACCGATCCGCCCCTGGCGCACGTGGGGCTGTACGAGGCCGATGCGAAGCGCCTCGTGGCCGAGGAAGGTCGGCACATCAGCCAGGCCGTGTACGCCATGGCGGATGTGAGCCGCGCCAAAGAGGAAAGCGAAACCATCGGGGTCATCAAGTTGCTGATCGACGAGGACAGCGGGCATTTTCTCGGCGCCACGATGCTCGGCATGGCCGCCGACGAAGTGATCCAGGCCATCGGGCTGGTCATGGCCAGCGGGGGAAGCTGGCGCCAAGTGCGCGAGGCCTTGCCGGTGCACCCCACGGTGACCGAGCTCCTGCCCACGATCATTGACCGCCGCAAACCACTTGCCGCGGCCTGACGCAGTTTTGGCGCGAATGTGCCGCTGGCGCCAGGAGCGTTGTCGGGGCCAACGTGCGATAACGAACAGACCTGTTGGCTTCGACAGCCCAACATGCAATCGCAAAGGGGGCCGATCCTGTCCCACTTGAAAAGGAGTTTGTGATGTCCAATATCTATAAAGGTCTGCTTGCCGGACTGGCTGCAACGCTGGTGCTGTCGGCGCTCATGGTGATGAAGACGGTGATGGGCGTGATGCCCGAACTGGACTTGCCGAAGATGATCGCCGCCATGATGGGCTCGCCCGACGCGCCGATGCTCGGCTGGGCGATTCACTTCATGATCGGCATCGTCGGCTATGGCCTTGGTATGGCATTTCTGAGCGATCGCTTGCCTGGTGGCAGCCGGACCGTTCACGGCGTGATCATCGGCATCGTGGGCTGGCTGCTGATGATGGTCACGGTGATGCCCATGGCCGGGGCTGGGCTGTTCGGCATGAACATGGGCCTGATGGCGCCAATGATGACGCTGGTGCTTCACCTCGTCTTCGGCGCCGTGCTGGGATGGGTCTACGGAAAATTGCTGTCGGATGCATCTGGCGTGGTGTTGGCGCGCGCCTGATCCGCGGCCCGATGCGCAGTGCCGCAGCGAAACATGGCCGGGCGAGACGGCACCAGCGCCGCTCGTGCCGGTTTCGCGCGACTGGGAGCCAGGCGATCCCAATGACCTACCGCATGCCTGGCCGACAGATGGTGGTCGTCGCGGCGGGTGGCCATGGCCCGTTCGGCACCACGTCGGGCGATTCTGTCTTGGCTTACGAGCTGAAGTGAGGTTTCATGAAAACATGGCTGCTGAAATACTGGGATCGACTTCGATCCAGTTTGTGGTTCGTGCCAGCGGCCATGGCATGCCTGGCCGTGGCACTGGCCTTCTTCGCCGTGGAGCTCGACAAGGCCGTCGATGACGACTGGCTACAGCGCCTGAACTGGAGCTATTCGGGGGGTGCAGAGGGTGCAAGCCTGCTGCTAAGCACCGTGGCCGGTTCGATGATCGCCATTGCCGGGACCGTCTTCTCGATGACGCTGGTGGCGCTGTCGCTCGCCTCGTCCCAGTTGGGCCCGCGCATGCTGCGCAACTTCATGCGCGACACCACCAACCAGGTGGTTCTGGGCACCTTTGTGGCCACGTTTGTGTACTGCCTGCTCGTCCTGCGCACCATCCGGCGCACCGGCGAGGCGGCCTTCGTCCCGCATCTCTCTGTCAGCATCGGTGTGTTGCTGGCCATTGTCAGCGTTGGGGTGCTGATCTACTTCATCCACCACATCTCCGTCTCGATCCAGGCGGATCAGGTCGTGGCACGTATCGGCAAGGAACTGGATGACGCGATCGACAAGCTGTTTCCCGACCACGTTGGCGAGCTTGGCTCCGAAGTCCCAATAGTGTCAGGCGAAACCGACCTGCCAGTGGCGTTTGCGAGCGAGGCCAGGCCAGTGGGCGCCACCGGGGACGGCTATCTCCAGCTGATCGATGCCGGGGCCCTGATGGATCTGGCCTGCGAGGAAGATCTGCTGCTTCGGCTGGAACGCCGGCCGGGGCACTACCTCGTCAAGGGCCGGGCGATGGTGATGGTCTGGCCGGGGGATCGGGTCACCGAAGCCCTGGTGGACAAGATGAACGCCGCCTTCGTGCTCGGCAACCAGCGCACCGCCACCCAGGACATCGAGTTCTCGTTCCACCAATTGGTCGAAATCGCCGTGCGGGCTCTGTCGCCGGGCATCAACGACCCGTTCACGGCGATCGCCTGCGTGGATCGACTGGGATCGGCCCTGTGCCGCCTGGCCCGGCGCGACATGCCATCACCCTTTCGGTTCGACTCTCAGGGACGGCTGCGGCTGGTGGCGCCGGGATCTTCGTTTGCGGGGATCCTGGACCTGGCCTTTAACCAGATCCGGCAAAACGCCCGTTCGAACCCGGCCGTGGCGATCCGCATGCTCGATGCCCTCATCCAGATCGCAGGCCACGTGCAATCTGCGCAGGATGCGGCCTGCCTCCAGCGCCACGCCGGCATGATCGTCAGAGGGGCGCGAGAAGCTGTGCCGGAAGCGTACGATCTGGCCGCCGTCGAGGCTGGCTTTGCGGCGGCGACAGAGGCGGTTTGCGAGCGGATCGGTTGACGCATTTGCGGGCCTTGCCGCCACAGGGCACCCCGGCCATTGCTCTGGTGCCCGAGCAGCAGACCAGCATTGCTCATGCCCCGCCGCCAGTGGCCGCAACGTGAGCGTCGCAGATCGGCCAGGAGCAGCCGGTGGGCCAAGGGAACAGCAGCCGCTCAACGCCAGAGGGTAAGGGGCAGAAACTTCAAAATCAACGCCAGAAAGCAGCCTCCAGCCTGACCTGATTCCGGTGTGATCTTGTGGAGCGCGTCAACCTGTGTGGCTGTGCGCGGCCTGAATCTATCGTTCAGGGTCGGTCGATGCCGCGTTCCTGCCGGTCTGCACCGGTGCCATAGGGCGCCAAAGTGGTCAGGCGCAGATCCTCGATCGCGACGCCAACTGTGAAGTGATAGAGCGACTGGTACGCAAGATCCTCGATCCCGAACATGCGATGCACTGGATCGTCGAAGTAGCAGCCGATACCTGTGGCCTGCACGCCTGCGGCTTCGGATTCGAGATACAAGACCTGCCCGATCAGCCCCGCTTCCCACAACAGCCTTCGATAGAACCATGCTCCATGTGTGAACAGGGGTTCCTGATATTGGGCAATCATGGCCAGCGAGAAGACGCCGTCGCCGGCGATGTCCTGATGGCAGCTGAGTTGCGTCGCAAGTCGTCTCGCATCACCGGCTTTGAGCATGCGCAGCAGCAGTTCGGCCGGGCAGCCTGGTGGCGTTGACCAGTCGAAGTCCGGGTTCATTGCGCGTTTCAGGTTGCCAATCTTGGTCGGATCGCGAACGAGCAGGTACAGCCCAGGCTCGAGCCCCGTCACGCGATGAACAAACAGGCCGAGCTGGATGTTCGAATCCTCGGCCATCGTATCCCAGGGCATCGGGCGCCGACTCGCGGGCAATTCGACGAGTGGCATCAAGCGCGTGAGAATCCGGTAGAAGCTTGTGGCCGTGATCGCCGTCTGACCGTCGCAGGCCTGAAGACTTCGCCGTTGCAATATGATCTGTCCCGCCTGCGGACCGCCTTCACTTGCGAGGCCGTTGTGCTCGGCCCCCGGCAATTCGAACGTCTCGAAACCTGGCGCATCACCGGTCGGTTTGAGCGTAGCAGCGGCAACTTTTTCAATCCCCTCCCAGCGCACCGGCTCATCGCGGCTGAGCCGGTTCGCGGCGCCGTGCCAACCAGCCCGAGTCAGGTCCTGCACGAGGGCAGAATCGAGGTGCCTGGGAACAGCACGCTGCGCGCAGGCCTGTCGGCGCTCACCGACATGGGTCGGCCAAACGGCCAGGACTGCAACCGCGTGCTCGCGCTCGACACCCTCGAAGTCCTCGGCTCGGCTCAATCCGAGCAGGTCGTTTATGGTCTCGTCTGCCAGGCCATCTAGCAGCGAAGCGCTCCAGCCCAGCGTCGCAGCGGCGATGCGCAATGCGCCGATCGCGTGTCCCGCGTCGTGCTGGCAATAGCGGAACGCTCGTTCGCCATACTTCCATGCCTCGCGCCAGTGGATCGACGAAAGCCCAAGCAGAACGGTCTGCGCCGGAAACTCACCCATCAACGCCGTGAACAGGTCAGCGCTGCAGTCCACTCGGCGTTCGATCCCGTGCTCGCGGGGTGCATAGTGGTACAGACCCGGCGTGTCGCTGAGTTCAGGCAGCGCGCCAATCAGAAGGTACCCTTCGGTCGGATGCAGATTGCCACTGGACGGATTGCAGCGCAACGCCCAGCGCGTGGTGCCGGCTTGCTTCCAGGCAGAAAGGCCCAGCCCGTATTGCAGCAACCGCGATAGCGAGCGAACCGTGAGCGGCATGCTTGGCACCACACCACGGCGGTACAGGTCTTCGTACTGGGGTGACTTCGGTTCGTCGTCGGGGCCAAGCAGCGGCAGACGCACCAACGGTGCGCCTTCGAAACGGCGGAACGGATTCGGCTGGTTCGCCCAATCGAGTTCACCTGGCCCGGGCGCGTAGCGGTTGAAGTGATGCTTGGTTCGCTCGTGATAGCGCATCACCGTTTCGATCCTGGAGACGTCGTCCATGGCAGGGAAAACCGTGCTGCCTGGCGTCAGCCCCGCTGCCCGATGATGTAGTGCTCAAGTTGCTCGATGATGAACTGCTGCTCCGTGATGGTGGCTTTGACCAGGTCTCCGATCGAGATGAGACCGATGAGCTGATCATGCTCCATCACCGGAAGGTGGCGCAGGCGGTTTTGAGTCATCAAGGCCATGCACTCGTCGCTCGTCTGGTGGGGCCGAACGCACATCACCGGGCTCGACATGATGTCGCCCAACAGGGTGTCCATGGGCGAGCGAGCCTTGAGCACGAGCTTGCGTGCATAGTCCCGCTCTGAAACGATGCCAACGACCGTTCCGTTTTCAACCACCACCAGAGCCCCGATGTTCTTCTCGACCATCAAGCGAACCGCCTCGTGGGCGGTGGTGCTCGGCTCCATTGTGTAGGTAACCTGGTCGATTTTGGAGCTGAGAATCTGCGCAACAGTGTTCATGATTTTCCCCTCGAAGGATCGTGGTCTGGAGCGAAGTGGGTGGCATCGCTCACCAGCACAGTTTGCTCGCTTGGTCGGGAAAGGTAAACAACCTCAAGTTGAAGCTGGGGCTCCCCCACCACGACACCGATGCTGCGCGGACGCCGCATACCACTCTGATTGCCTGAGAAAATCAGAGTACCCTGCCAAGCTAAGGACGCCCGAGCAGCCTTCCAATGAGGCTAGGCGGCGAAGCGATGCGCTTCAGTGGCTTCGCTCTGGAGAGACGTCACACATTTCATTTTTCCCCTAACAGGTGTCGATTGAAGCGGGGGAAGTCCATCTGCAGAAAAAGGCGCCATCGGGCAGCTTCTTTGGGCAAGTGCTGCTCTCGGCAAACATCCGAGCCATTCCATGGATATTGCTGGCAGTCCCTTCTCGCTCTTCGTGCAAGCAAGGCTTACGATCCTTCCCGCAAGTTTCCCAGCGGGCAGATCGACCACTCCGAACAATGCTGAGTGACTCGTTGTCCTCGACGAATTCGCAGCCTTCAGCATCGAGTCTATGCGGCAGACGGGTCAAAAATTCACAAGGCTTCGCCTGTCTTTGTTTTCTGCGCGCGCACAACGATGGGCTATCGCAGCGGGGAAAATTGCAATGTCAACTTACCCGAATATCGCCTACCCGTAGGTGCCATGATCTTTAACCTCTAGCCCTTCAGGCAGAAGGCTCACCCTTTTTCATCATGTCATGGATTGAAATCATCAGCGTCGCCATTCTGGGAGGTCTTTTCTGGCTATGGTTCGACAGTACCCGTGTCCACGAGATCGCCGTGGAGCGCGCCCGCAGCCAATGTCATGTGAATGAGGTGCAATTCCTCGACGATACTGTCTCCCTCGCAAATATCAAACTGGCACGTGACGAAGGCGGACGCCTCACACTCAAACGCACCTACACTTTTGAGCACAGTGACACTGGCAATAATCGACAGCCAGGCAGCATCGTCATGCTTGGCCAGGCAGTTCAGTTCGTGAATTTCAGCCCGCGACTGCCAGGCGCGGACATCACGCTGCATTGAATACACAGGCTGGTGATGGAATTGTCCGGCTGCTCCGCTTTCCTGGCTGTCAGGGCACGCAGGGCTGTGAGCGAGAGGTGAAAAGGCCCTGCGGAAGGCGCTTTTCAGCAGTCCACAAACAAAGTCCAACAAACCTATGGAAAAGTGGGCTGACGAACCGTCTAATTGAATTTCCCTACAGCTGCCTGTCGTGGGCGACAGCTAACGCGGCAAAGCCGAAGCTGGAAAATTTGAAAACCCTTCAAGGCTGGGTCCAGGCATACGAAACAGACGCCTGAAAGTTCTCAAATGCCCCCACCGGTCTTTCGCGGAACAAGACTCCAGTCGCCTGTTTGGGCTCCCAGACTGGTCACTCGACCGAGGCCAGCCAGACAAGGTATCGGGAACGACTGCTCATGCCAAGGATGAACAGGTGCGCTCGACCCGTTGCGGCCCCTCGCCTCCCGTCCAAAGGCGACTGCAATGTGGGGAAAGTGGATCTGCAGATCTGCGAAATCGCCCAACCAGTACCGCCCCCTGGCACCATTTTTTCTTTGATCGGGTCGGATGGAGCATGCGCTTCTGACACACCGAATTTGAAAAATGCCGGTCGTCCGCCAAGGTGTTTGGCCTGGCATCGGTAGGTGTTTGTTGGCATCCTGGCATTGCTTGCCTTTGATTCTCAGGAGCACCCCTTGGCCCATTCCCGGCCTCAAGTCTCCAGTGATTCGTTCTTCAAGATTGAAGAACTGGCATCAGAGAATTTCCCAAGAAATACGCGCAGTCGTTTGCCAATTGACCTGATCTGGCAGCACGGTTTTTAACGCACGGGCAGCCATCCAGTTCAGGCTCACCCCTTTTGCCAACTGACAATCCAACCCAAACCCCGCAGAACTGAGGCGCTGAGAGGCAACGCCCGCTGAACGTACATTTCCGCTATCGACGAAAAGGATGCCTGAGACACTGGCATTCAGCGCATGGTGGTACTCGGCATTCAGGAAATACCCGTCGGTGCCGGAAACCGCACCCGATGTGTAGCCTCGCACCGAGGTAGTGCCGCCAAGCTGGAGCAACATGGTCGATGGCAACACATTCGCGGTCGAATATTGAACCGTGGAGCGCAAAATCGAATAGCCGTTTGCGCCAATCCGTTCAAGCCAGGTACCGCTGAGCTGGGTGGCGCTGGCGCTATGACGCGCTTGCCCTAGCGACGCAAAACTCACCAGGGTGGTGTTGAGCCCTGCTGCCAAAGTTCGGTTTGGATCACGGCCGATGGCATTCAAGCCCAGGGTCAAGTTGTCAATATTGGTGTTGCTCAGCACTTCACCTGAAATCAAATTGCTGGCACTGGTATGGCCGACCGAAACCGCGCCATCGTAGCGCCAGATATCGTGTTTCGCGAGCGGCTGCGAAATGGTCAGCTGAGTGGTCTTGGATTGTCCCGTGATATCAAGCGCGCGGTAGGGGCCGGCGATCACGCTGGTCTTGATGTCACTGTGAGACAGCGTCCCCCTCCCACCTGACTGATTCAGGGGGATGCTGTAAGACATCGAAATCGGCGTCGACCCCTTGGAGTGCGTTGCGTTCAGCAAAATTCGGTCATCGATACCCAGCAAGCCATTGAGACCTGTCTCAAAGCCAACCTGCTCCCGTCCGACACTCTCAGCCCCCTCATTGTCGGCAAACACGCGCAACGGTACCAAAGGCGGTTCGCTCAGCTCGAGCAGGATGTCGGTCATCCCGAAATCTGCACCTGGACGCAAACGGGCTTCCATACGCGATCGATCGGACAGATTGAACAGTTCAATCCTTTCCTGCAATGCCGCGGTATCAAGAACTTTCGCAGGTTCGGCCTGCAGCCAGTTAACGGCATAGGCAGTAGACAACCGCTTGTTGCCCTCGACCGTGACGGTACCAAGTCGGCCCTCAACCAGGCTGATCTTGACCACGCCCTGGGTGATCTGCTGCGATTGCAGAATCGCACGCCCGGTCAGGATGGCGCGTTCTCTGTACAGGGCATTGATGTCGTCAACGATGGCCGACAGGCCACCGTAGTTGATTTCAGTCCCGACATACTTGGCGGCCACCGACGCCAACTGCTCTTGGGTCAGAAAGAAGCTGGGATCAAAGCGCAGCTCCTTCAATATGAACCGAACTTGGCTCCCCTGTTCGGGAGCGGCAACGGGTTGCTCGTCAACCAACACCGGTCCTGGCGGCTGGGCCTGCGGTTGTTGCTCCAGATAGCGTCGCCGATCAGCGTCATTGCGCTGCAAGGCAGCGGGATCAATTTGCGGCGCCTGAGATGGCGGCACGGCTTGTGCCCGCGTGGCGAGCGGCAACATGGCGAACCAACCCCACACCACACAAATTGCTGCTCTATTGAACTGACATCGCATCACATTTCCTTTTACATCTGTTCGCTGCTGCGGCTCATGGCTCACGCCTGTCCGCGCTTCAAAGCCTAAAGCTGGCCGAGATTCACCGCATCCATGCTGTCCTCATCCAGCCGCACCGGTTTCTTCTTTTCCTGGGTCGGCGGCGTCACCACGTCCCACTGTCGCGCCCAGTCAAATGGGCTGAGCAACAAGGCGTCGCGCAGCGCACTCGCGTTCAACCCCAACACATCGCTGTCGCGGTGATCCCGGTTGTAGCTCGCAGAATTGGCGTATGCCGACCGATCCAACTGCAGCACATAGGCATTGGTGAGGAAGTTGCGACCGTCCAGTGTCTGAAAGAACGGGCGAAGTGACGGCTGGTAAAACTGCGCCAGCAAGCCCGGCACAAACGCCGGAACAAAGCCACTCACCTCGAACGCGCCAGCGGGAGTCCGGTATTTCAGCAAGGTGCCGATGCGGGCATCGGCCATGGCGTTGTGGGAAGCGGTGCTGTCGATAGAGGCGTTGTTCGCATACAGGCGCTTGAACTCAAGGCCCGCCGGGGCATCCACCTTCAACACCACCTTCGACGCAATACCGCCGCCAAAACCGGTCGCGTCGATCTGGACCGGGTTCGGCCCCGATGCGGTGACACCAGCGGTAATGCCGTTGGCAGCCAATGACAGGGATTTCCCGAGGCGCACCTCATTGATGGAAATGTTGCCTGGGGTCGTCAACGCAAGCGTCTCACCAGTCAGTCGGTCGAGATCAATATTGCCGTTGGTGCGCAGCTGCAACGAACCGCCAGCTTCGATATCTCTGACCGCAACCGTGCTCCCAGCCGCCAGATCCAGTGCGCCACCGGCGGCCAACACATTGCCACTCAGTCCTTGCGATGTCGCAATCGACAGGTTGCCACCCGCCCTCATGGAGCCAAATTCGAAACTGTCTGCGGCGACCGTGATATCGCGCCTTGCCTGCATCACGCCAGTGGACGAGCCCACCAGCTTGCCGCTGACTTGAGCCTTCAGATCACGGCCCGCGCTCAGGTTGTTGTAAGTCAGATCGCCCTGCGTCGCCGTCAACAACACATCGTTCCCGGCCGACAGGGTGCCAATGCTCACGCTTCCCGACTTCAGCACGGCATCGGTGCCAACGCTGGCAACGCCAACGTCAATCCGAACCGCTGCATTCAGATCCAGCTTGCCACCCACGCCCAGCGTATCAACCGTGAAGGTGTTGCCAGCCGTCGCGTTCAAATTGCCGTCCACCGTCAGAACGCCTGCTTTGAAGTCGCCCGATGCGCTCACCACGCCATTGCCATGCACGCGCAACGCATGCAGATCGATCGTGGCCGCACTGGCATCGAGATCGCGCCAGACGTCACCGCTCATCACGCTCAAAGCCCCGGTGGCCTTCGCGCTCAGGTCGGCAGCATGTGCCGCACTGCCCACCTGAACACTGCCGAGCGCAATATCGCCAGCCGAGCGAATCGCCACCGACTGTGCGGTGTCGAGCGAGGCTATGGATACCTGAGCGGCCGTGATCTGGTCGAGCGCTGTGCCGCTTGTCTTGACAGCGTTCAATTGGGCACTGGTGTGGGCGTTGGCCGTGAGGGTGCTGGCTTGCAGCAAACCGCTGCCGGTCAACCCACCAACCAGGCTGGTCAAGTCGGCCGTGCCGCCAACGGTGACCCGGTCGAAGCTTGCCGAGTCGGCCACCACCGAGGCGTTCCCGTCAGCCTGCAGCAGGCTGCTGGCATCGCCGATCAGCGCTCCGCGCACGGTTGCCTGCAGATTGCCGCCGGCATTCAGGTTCGCGTAATGGATATCCCCAGCCTTGGCGATCAAATTCAGATCACGCCCGGTGGTGAAGTTGTCAAGCCGGAGCGCCGACGCTTCGAGGAAAGCATCGCGGCCGGTGGTCAGGCCGCTGGCGCGGCTATCGTCAAGCACCGCACTGCCGCCCAGCGTGATCCGCAGGTCGCGTGCGGCGGCCACCTTGCTGCCCGCAAGGGTAGAAAAATCGCCACCATCCAGCGTGATCACCAAGTCTTGCCCGGCCTTCACATCGGCCAACGCAACAGCGTTCGCGCTCAGCGTGGCATCACCACCCGCGTTGAGTTGACCACCCGCATTGCCGGTGATCTTGCCCTTTGCGGTCGCGCTCAAGGAGCCGCCGATGGCGTTGAGGTTGGTGTAGTCGATGTCGCCGGTGCGGGCGGTCAGGTCGATGCCACCGGCCGCCGTGAGCGCATGCAAACTGATCGCCGCCGCATTCATGCCGATGTTGCGACCCGCTGAAATGCTGCTGGTCGACGTGCTGTTGGCGGTGGCATCGGTCATGGTGCCGTTGCCGGTCATCGTCAACACAATGTCGCGCGCCGCTGCAATGCGGGCATTGGGTTCGATCACAAAAGCGCCATCGCCCGAATTGAGCAGCAGGTCGCGGCCAGCACTGACATCGGCCAAACGCATCTTCGCCGTGCCGGTGCTGGACAAGCGGATATCGCTCCCCGTGTCGCTGCTGGTGGCGCTGTTGCTGCCCGTTGCAGAAGCCACTTTGGAAGCAATGAAATCGACCGATGAACTCAGATCGATCGCCGTGCCCGCTTTCCCGACAATGCTTGCGGTGCGGTCCGTGAACTGGTTGTTCGCCAGCCCAATGAAGATATCGCCCGCACCCGTGGTCGCGTCGAGATTCTGCGCTGACACCACCAACCGGTGATCGCTGTCCTGGCCAATACCGCCGCCGTTGGTATTGGTCTGCGCATGCTGTGTGCCGCCGTTCAGGGTGACGGTGCCCGTCGAATAGACATTTTCGGCAGACCCCGTCGATCGCTGCAGGCCCAGGATTTTTCCGCTGGCCGAGCTCAGATCGACGTTTCCAGCGCTGAGCGCATCCACCGTGATGTCCGCACTGTCGGTCGACAGGCTCGCGTTGCCGCCCACCGCCAACGTGCCAACGGTGAACGCATTCTCATTGAACAAATCAAGGTCCTGGCCCACCGTGCCGAGCACCTCTCCTGGCGCCGCGTCGCTGCCCAGACGCGCAATCAGCTGCGTTCTGACCCCGTTGACCTCCTGGTAAACGCTTCCGGTGGTGTCCAGCGCCAAATTCTGCGCCGCCAAAGAGACCGCCGGAGCGCCGCCAATCGCATGGGTACTGAACACATTGCCCATGCCAGGCGCCGTATCGCTGGTCTTGATGGACAAGGTGTTGGCCGCAAACAAGTCCAGGAAACTGAGGTTCCCCTTCACCACATCCAGGTGGATGTCGCCGCCCTGTGCATTGCCACTGCGCGCCGCTTGCAACGGACCACTCACCTCCAGGGTCAGCGCCGCTGCCGCGCTGCCGATGGAGCCACTGCCATTCTGCAAATTCAGCGTGGAAGCCTTGACCGCCGTCACACCGCTGGCGGCGGCATTGCTCATGCCGCTTTCACTCACGATGGTCAGGTTTTGTCCGGCGCTGAAGCCCGCCAAGGGCAGGCTTCCCTGCGCCTGAATGTAAGCGTCGGTAGCGGCGCTGCCACTAAACGCCTGACCGACGTTCACGAAAACCGGGCTGGTCGGCTTGATATCAAAGCTCACCAGTTTGCAGTCCGCAATCGCTGCGCTGCAGGCATTGGGGTCCTGACCGTTGCTGCCGGCGTATTTCAGATTGATCAGGTCACCCGCTGAGTTGGCCGAGGCCAATGCGGCTTTCTGTTCAACAGACAGGCTGGCGCCGCTCAATCCGCCGCTGCTGAGGTCAAACGAAACCGCATCACCGAGCTTGCCGATGCCGGCGCCGGTGCTGACCAGCTCCACCCTGCGACCTTTGATGTTGATATCGCTGACCGCAGTGACCGCGCTGCTGGCCGGTTGCAAGGCCGAGGCATTGATCTGATACAGCAAGGCATCGTCGGTCCAATACTGCCCTCGGGTCAGGGCATCCACCTGATCGCTGCTGGCCGTGAAAGGCTTGTAGGTACGCGCCACGATGGCCGAAAAATAGTCTTGCGATGTGCCTGCAAGGCTGCTCGACGATCCGCCGTTCGCGGCGACGATGGCGGAAGACAGCGCCAGGTAGCGCGCCTGGGCGTAGTCCATGACCTGCTGCGCCGTGGCCGAAACCAAAGGCAAGGCCGACGACATACCGGGTGCATAGCTCTGCCCTGCCTGCGCCTGCAGGCTCTGGTCGGCTTGCGCCTGCAGCGCCTTGATGCCATCAGCGTCAAGCACAAAGCCACCGTTGACGACGGCGCCATGGCCCATCAACGCCCAATAACTCGCGTAGTTGCCATTGACCGTGTTCTCGAAGGCGGTGATCGCCGTGAGGTCGTTGCTGCTTGCATGCAGGCTCATCTTGTCCCACACCGCCGCGAGTTCGGCGCTGTTGTCCGAGCGCTGCGCGGTGCGGCCATCGAGCAAATTGCCCGCCGCAACCAGCTTGACATCCCCCACCGTGGTGACGTGATCAAGATAGAGGTCGCCCGCGTTTTGCCAAATACCGATATCGCCCAGCGCATCCGCGTTGAGCACACCGCCAGTGATGGCGCCCGTCTGGGCGTTGGTGCTGGCCAGCGTCTGAATGATGAGCGGCGCTGCAATGCTGCCAATGCTGCCGTTGTCGCTCAGCAGCGTGATGTTGCGGCCGGTGACCGCTACGGGAAGCGCCACGGGAAGCGCCGCGTCACCCAGCATGCTGCCGTTGGCGTGTACCAGCACATCGCCAGAGGCATTGGTGCGAATGTCGGACAAGATCGCATCAGCACCGCTGAGCGCCAGACCAATATCGCCGCTGTGGCTGATGGCCGAGACCTTGTTCAACCCAGCGGCTGCGACCAACGGGTTGGTCAGCGTGACTTTCAGCGGA
This sequence comes from Hydrogenophaga sp. PAMC20947, assembly GCF_004795855.1. Lineage (NCBI taxonomy): Bacteria > Pseudomonadati > Pseudomonadota > Betaproteobacteria > Burkholderiales > Comamonadaceae > Hydrogenophaga > Hydrogenophaga sp. PAMC20947. Next base: position 1,031,361 of record NZ_CP039252.1, on the reverse strand, counting down.
TCGTTCAGTGCGCCAATGCTGCTGTCGGCCTGGATGGCAAGCGACTGGGTGTTGATCACGCCATTGGCATTGGCCGACACCGTGGCCCCCACCCCATTGGCGGTCAGCGAGGTGAGGCCGTTGATGTTTTGAATGTTCCCACCCAGCAAGATGGACGACTGTGCTGACGCAACCGACACTTCACCCGCCTCACGGCCCCCATCAAAACCGATCTTGATGCCGTAATCGGCTTTCAGGCTGACGGTCGAGGCGATGTGGGCGCTCGTCATCACATCCCAGTTCCACTTCCAATCACCGCCATACGTGTAGTTGACACTGTAGACATTGCTTGTCGCGGAGCCGGTAAAACTCTGCTGGAATGCCGTATCAACCAGTGAGGCGTCCGTTATGACCCCCTTGGTGATTTTCCAGACATCGCCCAGCGAATCGGCAGTGTTTGACTTCAACTCCGTCCAAGTCCAGGCCGTAGTGGTCGCGCTTGGCCAGTCTCCACCCGTCACCGTGAACGTGCGACTCAGGTCGGCATCGTATTGCCATTGATAGCGGGCGCCCTCGGCAGGTGCATATTGGCCGTTGGAAACGCTGGTAGTCAGCCCCGCGTAGTCGGTTGCCGTGTGGCTTTGATATTGGCTCGTGCCTTGCCCAAGGCGGTTCACATACCAGGTTGTCAGGGCGTTGCCCTGGCTGTCGTGCTTGAGCGTGTCGGTAATCTTGATCACCCCCACGTTGCCATTGCCGGTGTTGATGTCGCCCGTCTGCAGAATGGCCCCGGTGTTGTTGACGATATCGACCTTGGCAAAGCCGGTGGCCACCTCGATGGAGCTGCCGCTGCTGGTCGAGTTGTTGGTATTGATGATTTGGCCGCGCAGGCTCACAGAGCCCGCACCGCCGCCAGAAATATTCTGCAGCACCAGTTGTTTGATGCTCGGGTCGTAATACACATCGACCGCGGTAGCCCCACTGGCAACCGCAATGCCCGAGGTGGGGTATTTGTAGAGGCCGTTGGCGGTCAGAAAGCTGCTGACACTGGGCCGGCACACCGCGTCGTTGATGCAATCGATGAAATTCTTCCCTGCGGGAATACCGTTGCTGCTCGTGCCAATGACGTCGCTGATGGTGGCCGAAAAATCGTGCGCCAGCCCGGCCTTGATGCTGCCGTTGATGTCGATGTATTTGGCGTTGATGATCGCGTTGGTGCCGACCACAATGGTCGACGTCGTTGCCGCCTCGGGCAGGGTCGTTACTGTATTGACCAACTTGCGCACGCCGATAGCTGGCAGGGCGTAGCGGTTGACGTAATAACTGGTGTCGCTGCCATAGGTCTCTTTGTAGGAATCGCTCGATCCTGCGTAATAGCCATTGCCCGGGTACATGAACATGTAGCCGGTTCCGTTGGTTGGCCCGTCGTACCCAAAACAAAAGAATGAACCACCACAATAGTTTCCTGGCGACCCCGCCAAGAACATCCCAAGGGCCTCGTTTGATGCGGAGTCTGCACTCGTGTAGTCTGACTGGTGCTGGGCAAAATAGTTGGCCACCAAAGTAATCGCCTCATCGGCAGACCCCACAGTCCCGTGTCCACCGCCGCCGTCCGAAGTCAATGAGCTTCGGTTGCCCAAAGGGTTGCTGCCGCCGGGCAGGAAGACAGTTGACCCATTCGAGGCGTTCCACAAGTTACCTAAAAATTTGGTGCTTGTATCCAAAATCGCGCCCGCCGCACCATATGTCGCCTGCGGATCCCCCGTGAGGAAATAGCCCGCCGTGGGTGAATTGACGATGAACGCTCCGTTGGGCACCTGCACATCAAGGCTGCTGACGGACACAGCGCCGAATTGCCCAAGATCGCCCGATTGGTTAAAGATCGACAGCGAGCCGCCGGCGCTCTCAATGCTGTTGGTCAAGAAGATGGCGGGGGCGGTAACTGGAGCCTGGCCTGGCACCGAGGTATCAAAGGTATTGCGAATATCGATCGATGCCGCGCCGTCTTTGTTGTTTTCGGTTGTGATCAGGCCAACTGGCGCCTGGCCAGTGCCGCGCAGCCGGATGTTGCCGCCCAACTCATTCGGAATGAACAGTTGGTCCACCACCAGGAAATCGGCGCTGGCATTGTGGAGCGAAATCGTCGGGCCGCCCCAAGCCGTCATGCTGCCCGAGCCTTCAATCTGGTCGGCGGTGATGTCGATATTGCCGCCAGCGGCCATGGTGTCTTTGACTTCGATGGCACTGATCTGAGTCGAGGCGTTCAGTCCACGGCCGTTCAGGGTCTGGATCAGCGCATTCAGGGTATCGATCTGCGCCTGGGCATCGGCTTGCTCCGAGGTGCTACTTGATGAGGCTTTGAGCACACCCAGTCGGTTGACCTGGTCAATCAGGTTCTGCACTGGCTTGTAATCGGCAATCTTGTCTACGGCATCGACCAGATTCTTCTGGTCGGTGATGTTGCCGTAAGCATCCACATCCAGCGACACCTCGTGCCGGGTACCGGCCACGGCGGTGCCGTTGAAGCTCAGCGATTGCTGGCCGTCGTTGCTGGTCGACTGGCTGCTGTTGGACACCGGTATGCCCAATATCGTGTAATGCCCGCTCCCGGAAGCTGCCGCGCTGGTCACCCCTGCCACGCCAGCCAGCGCAATATCGCGCACGCTGTCGAGCGTGACGCCGTCCGCCACGGTGACTGTGCCGTTGTTGTGAATATTGGCCTCACCATGTGGGTCGGTGCCGTTGAAGGCGCCGTCAAAGTACACCTGGTTGGTGGCCTTGGCCTGCAACACATTGCTCTTGCTGCCGCCATCGGCCTTGCCGGTTGCGAGGCTCAGGTTGCCCCACGAATCGAGCTTGGCGTCGGCATTGATGTTGACCTTTTGATCAACATTGATATCGGAGGTTGAATTGCCCCCTGCGCCGCCGGCCAAGCCATAGCCATGTGCGTAGGAATCATTTTTGATGTTGGCGGTGCTGTAGGTGCCCAAGTCAAGATTGCCTACGCTGCTGAGCACGCTGCGTTCCCCAACCGTGATGCTGTTGACGCTGTTGACGCGGGTGATCGATTTGGCGGTGAGCCCGGCGAAAGCCCCGCCCGCATTGACGCTGGCGGAGTCGGTGGCAACCACCGTGTTGCCCACCACCACCACCAAATCCCCGTGGGTGGACGACAGCGGATTGCCGCTGACCACCAGCGATGCATCATCGCCAATGTTGGCTCGGGTGTGGGTGGTGATGTCGTTGACGCTGCTCATGCCCGCCCCTGCCACGGCGCCGCCGCTGGCCCCTTTGGCGTTGTCGCCCAAGTCGCTTTCGACGGTGGCATTCAGCGCCTCGATGCGAATGTCGGTGGCATTCAGTGAAGCGTTTTTGCCGATGTCTGCGGCCACCGTGTAGTCCACCGCTCCGGTGGAACTGGCGCCGCTGCCACCGGCCAGCGACCCTTGTACGGCATCGCTCTGGCTGAAGAATTGGCTGGCGTGTTTGGCCGAGAGGCTGACGTCACCGGCCCACAATGTGGGGCCGGCCACATTGGCGCCCACGATTTCTGCGGTGGTGCTGCCCTTGGTCGAGGTGGCCGCGATGGCGGCCGCGCCCGCCAGGATGCCGCCGGCGCCGGCTTCGGAATAGGCCTGGTTGTCATCCGTGCCGTCGGCTTGAATGGTCAGGTCGCCGATGAAAAGCAGCGCATGGGCTCCGCTGCCCAATGCCGCCCGGGTCGTGCGATTGGAGCTGGCCTGCGCGTAATCCGCACCCACCCCCAGCACGCCACTAACACTGATCCCGCTGGCCTTGGCCAACTGAGACGAATCGGCCAGTGCGCTGATCGCCACATCCCCATAGGGCAAGGTGACGTTGTTGCCCACCAGGGCCTCGGTGTCGCTGTTGTTGGTGGCAAATGCCAGCGCGCCATTGATACCGGCCAATGCACCGCCGCCGGCCGCAAAGGCACTGGCATCGGCGCTCTCTGCACCATCAGGCTTCAGGGTTTGGGCCTTGACCGCCAACGAGGAAGGCAACACATCGCCGTTGGAGGCCATCAACAAGCCAAAGACGACGCCGTCGCCCACTTTAGCCAAAGTTTTGCCGGTGATCTGAGCATCCGATTCCGAAACACCCACCTGCACACCGCCAGCCACACCGAACGAAGAGGTGTCCGCCTTGACCTGCGGCGTGCGCGTGGCCAATACGCTGATGGTCTTCGCTGCGACTGCTGCGCCAGCGCCGATGTCGGCCGTGATATTCACGCTGTCGGTGGCCGCCGCATGGTTGCCGCCCAAGGCCGCGCCTATGCCGCCGGTGCCGACTTGCGCCTTGGCGTTCACACGGCCGCTGCTGCTGGCCTCGATTTTGAGCCCATCAGACCCGAGCGCCACCATGCCGCCGGCCTGTGCGACCCCGGTAGCTGAAGCGGGGTTGAATGTGGCCTGCACACTGCCAGTTTTTGTCGCATCGACATACGTGAGACCACCGCCAACGAAGCCTGCCGCGACGCTCACCGCTTGCGCATCGATGCTGCTGCTGTCGGTTGCCAACACGGTGGCATTGCCCGAAGCCGTCACATGGCCACCCACATCGGCCAGCACCTGATTGTTGAGGGTCGCCAGACCAACGGCAGCGCCCAGACCAACCACTCCGCCCCCACCGGCGATGGCTGTGGATGTGATGCCGTCTGAGCTGCTGCCGTTTTCGTTGCTCGCACTGACCTTCAGGTTGCCTGCGGCGACCAATGTCGATTGGCTGTCGGTCCCGGCTTCGACGTTGTTGTAGACGCTGCTGACGGTGACCGAGCCGCCAAGGCCAACCCCTCCGACGCCAGCAGAACTGGCGTTGTTCGTGATGTTGGTGGTGGCCGAGGCCAACACCTCGAGGTCGCCAACTGCGTCGGTGGTCGTGACCGTGCTGGACGCAATGTGGGCAACGGCGCTGTTGCGGTTGCCTGCGGTGAGGGCTCCCTCGGTATCGAGGTTCACGCGGGTGCTCTGGTCGAGCGCTGCCAGCTCTGCGGTGCTCAGCGTGCCACCTGCGTCACCGGTGTTGTTGCGGGAGGTCAGGGCATTGACCGAACCCAATACACCACCGCTACCGGTCAGGCCATCTGGCACTGCGGCATCGCCGGAACCGAGCTGGATCAGCGAGACGGTAGCGCCCACGCCAACGTACGCACCAGCGCCAACCGAGATGGCGGTACTGGACAGCGCCTGGTCATTGTCAGCCGAGAGCTTAAGACTGGCACTCTCCACCTGGCTGTCGCGTATTTGCGCCAGCACTTGCGCCTTCGCGACTGTTACCGCCACTGTCGCACCAATGCCGGCGGCACTGGCGCCGAACCCCAACGCACCAGCACCTTGCAGGTTTAAATCGGTTTCGGCGGCGTTTACGCTCAATTTGCCACCCGCCGAGAGACCCGTGGAGCCCGTTTGGCCGACATAAGCGACCTGCGCTTCGGTCTTGTTCTCGTTGAGCAGCACCCCGGCAGTCAGGCCGATGCCAACCGAGCCACTGACCCCAGCCGAGGCAATGTAAAGGGCGTTGTTCATCCCCGTGGTGGCTTCGACACCCACATCACCGAGGGAGGTGACTTCGGTGTCTTTCGGTGTATAGGCTTGGGCCACACCCAATGCATTGGTGGGCGCATAGGCATCGCCGATGTACGCCTGGGTGGTCTGGCGCGAATCGACCACGGAAAACACCGCACCCAAGCCGACACTGGCGCCGCCGCCAATCGAGCCACCGATCAGGTTGACCGATTGCTGGCTGTTCGCATGGATCGCGAGACTGCCCACATCGGCTTCGCCGCCAATCAACGCGGCAACGGTGTTGCCGCTCAGCTCGGCGACCAGTCCGGTACCGGCACCGCCAGCGTCACTGCCAATGGCCACGCCGCCCGCCAGCGCACCGATGGTGGCGCTGCTTTGCGCATGGATGCCCAACAGGCCAGCCGCGTTGACATCGCTGTCGGTCACGCGCGCCGTGGTCGATCCAGACATCACCTCGGTATCGATGGCAATGCCACCCGAGGCCCCCGCCGAGAGGGCCACCGCGCCGACGAGGCTGGAGCTGGCGGCGTGGGTACTGGCCTTGACATCGACATCCTTGCCCACCAACGCCAAGGCGCCAGCCACCTGGTTGATCTGCGCGCCGGTGATTTCAGCGGTCGTGCTGCCACCGATATGGTTGGTGACCGTGGTCAGCGCCGCGGCACCATCTTTTCCAGCGCCAACAGATACGGCGGCAGAACTCAGTGTCTGAAGGCTGGTCGCATTGACGGCCAGACCATTCATACCCAGACCATTTTTTTCGAAAGTTTTTTCCTTGAGCGCCGCCGGCTTGAAAGTGGCCGAGGCGGTCAAGCTACTGAGCAAGGAAACGGTGTTTTGAAGCTCGCCGGTATTGATGCTCATCGTATCGTTGGCATCGGCGCCCCTGGCGATGACCGAAGTGGCGCTCTGCCCGGCATCATCGTTGCCACCCACGGTCGCTGAGGTTTCGTCCGACAGCAAATTCACCGAGGTCGACATCCCAACGCCTGCGGCTGTGAGCGACAAACCTGCGCCACCGGCCAGCGCCGCCACTTCGTTGGTGTTGCTGGCAATGACGCCAACGTTGTTGGCGGCATCCACATCGGCATTGGCGTCGATGGCCGCACGCGTTTTGCTGCCAGATTGATTGACGGCCACCGAGCCGCCGCCGGCCAGCCCGGTGGTGCCACCGGCAGCGCCACCGAGGCCGACCGCGATGCTGTGCGTGGTCTCGTTCGACAGGGCTTCAATCCACGCGTTTTGAACACGCACCGTGTCGGCCGTGCCAACCACATGCTGACCACCTGCCAGCGTGGCATTCACCTCGTTGGCGATCCGGTTGACGGCGATTGCAGCACCGGCACCGGCAGTCTCGCCGGAACCGTAGGCCCCGGCCAGCGATTCGATGGCGGAGCTGTCTTGGGCCTTGATCGTCAGCTTGACACTGCTGCCTGCGAGGCTTGAGGCGGTCAGTTCGGCGCTGGTCTTGTTGGCGATGGTGTTGGCCGTGGACGACAGGCCGATGCCCGCCTGTTTGCTCACGCTGACGCCCAGAGCCATGGCGCTGATTTGGGTGTTGGTGGTGGCTTCGATGTTGACCACCTTGTCGACCGTCAAGCTGCTGTCGTTCACCTGTGCCGACTGCTTGAGCCCGACCTCATTGACCGAGATACCCACGCCGGCTGAGTTGCCTTTCAAGGCAAGCGCTGCCCCGCCAGACAAGGCCTGGATCGATGCGTTGGTGCCGTCGGCATCTCCAGCCTTAACCGTCAGGCTTTTGGCGCTGATGGTGCTGCCCGACACAGTGGCGTCGAGGGAGTCTTTGATCACATTTTGCGCATACGAGCCGCCCACGGCATTCGCTTCGTCCGACTGGGACACTGCGGCAGCGATGGTGTGCAGGCTGGCTTCATGCTGCGCATCGACCTTGACGCCACCTGAGGTAGCGGTGATAGCGGCATTGACGACGTTGGCCTGAGTGTCGCTGTCGCTTGTGTTGTACGCGATGGCCGCGCCACCACTGTTGCCCGATTTCGATTTACTGGCGGACCCCGCCACCGACCAGACTGAGGTCGCGGAGGTGGCCGTCACAGCCACCAGATCGATCGGATCACCCGAGCTGTTGCTGGCGGTCACCTGGGTGGTCGCCGCGCTGACGTCATCGTTGCCGATTAGGGCCAGCGTGGTGTTGTGCACCAAATTGACGGTGGCGGACCCGACCCCCGCAGCGTTGCCGCTGGAGCCAACGGCGACGCCCAGCGCCACACCGATCACACTGGTGTGGTCGGCTGCGCGCACATCGACGCTGCCATCGACCGTGCCAGACAGCTGCGCGGTGGTCTCGTTTTGCACATCGTTGTAGGTCACCGATGCACCGAACGCCGACTTCCCGGCCTGCACCGAACCCGCGATGGCAATGATGGAGGCCCCATCGGGTGTTTCGTTAAGCAGCCCCGTGTCGGAGAAATCGACCACATTCTGGCCACCGTTCTGGGGTGAACCGCTCAGCGCGACATCGGCCTGGGTGAGCAGATCGCTCAAACCTTCTTTGGACGGGCTATCGGTGGCGACCACGAGGGTCTTGTCGGCCGTCACTTCGCTGTCATTGATCGATGCGTTGGTGTGGTTGCGCACCAAGGCCACGGCGGTGCTTGCGCCAGCCGCGGTCTTGCCCGTGGTGCCGGCAACTTCCAGGGCTGTGGCCACGATGGTGGTCGGGCTCAACGCCGCCACCGTCAGGCTATCGAAGCCGCTGTTGATGGTGGTGTCATCAAGGTGGGCGCTCACGGCATTGCTGACGTCGCCCAAACTCATTGCGACACCCACCGCGGTTGAGCCACCGATGGCCAGCGCGCCGCCACCAATGCCCAGCAAGGTTCCGTCGTAGGCCAGTACCTTGATGCCTCTGGAGGTATTGGGGGTATTGGCTTTGGCGGTGAATTCGCTTTGGCTGGCAAACGCCTCGGTGGTGTTCCTGACCTGGGCCAGCGAGACCGAGCCCACCAGCGTGGTTGAATCTTTCGTCTCGGAATTGGAAGCCAGGCCAAGGCCAACCGCAACGTGTTGGCCCGAAGTCCAGGCGTTGATGTCCACCGACTCGATACCTTTGAAGGTACTGCCGGTGGTGCCGGCAAGGGTGTTGCCGGTTTCAAGATCAATCGCCACAGCGCCAGCCAGCGCGCCACTTCTCTCCACGCTCGGCGCACCGGCCATGGTCAGTGCCGCGCCACCGCTGACGGCGATCAGGTTGGTGTTGTTGCTGGCCGTCAGCGCAAGCGTGGCAACCGTTGCGTCGGTGGCCGCATCGATCGTGGCCGAGGCGGTGATATGGGAATTGTTGACGCTGGCGCTGCCCGCGGCAGACAGGTTCAATGTGGGCTGATCGGGCTGCGGATCCGCCTTCTTCGCCAGGTCTTGGGCCTCGCGAAGCGGCTGCGTGATCTCGCTGACTTTTGCATCAGCTTCGGCCAATTTGCTGGCGCTGCTGTCGGTGATGGGTTGCGTAGCCGTCTGGGCCTTGGTTTCGCTGGTTTGCGCCGCATCGTCGGCTGACTTGGGCGGCGCTGGCTCGCTCTTTGCGCGGGCAGCGGCGATGCTGAGCGCACCGGCCTGCCCCTGCGTCTCAGCCTTCACACTGAGACTGTCCAGGGTTAACTTGCCTGCGCCAGTCAAATTGACCTGGGTGGAACTCGCGCGCAGAGCGGAGACATCTCCGATCAGCGCGGCCGTGGTGGTTTTCAAGTCATTGAGCGCGATGCTGGCGCCAACGGAGGTGCCGGAGCTGCTGTTGAATGCGCCGGCGACGGTCCACACTTCCATCGATTCCTGCGCGGCGATGTCCAGGCTGCCTGAGGTCACAATGGCCCGATTGCTGAGGGCCGCCTGGGTCTCATTGTTGATATGGGTATAGGCCCCTGCGCCATTGCCACTGATGGAGGAGCCTTCCCCGGTAGACGGTGCAATCACATAGGCTTTGTCGTCACTGTCGGCGAGTATCGAGATGCCGCCGCTGGTGGCTGTGAGGGAGACGCCGTCATCGACCCCGGCACGGGTCTTGTTCGCGTAATTCACACCCACAAAGGCACCACCCACCGCTGTGGTGTCAGCACCGCCGCCGGTGCCGCTGATCATCTTTGCCGAGAGATTGCCGGCCACATCGATCGTCTCAACATGGCTGTGCGCAGCGATGCTGATGGGCTGGGCCACAGTCAGGCTGCGAGATGGGCTGCTCGATGGGCCGTCGTCGAGCGCAACGGTGCGCGCTCCACTGGAACCCTTTGCGGTCAGTTGCGCACTCTGGTCTACCCAAGCCCGGCTGGTGTTGGCAACATCGAACCAGTTGACGGACCCGGCCAGCGCAGCACCCGTCGCGTCCGCCGAGGCGTTTGCGTAGCTGGTCAGCACCTCTTCGGGAAGACCCAACTTGGGGCTGAGCTTGTTGGTGATCGCACTGAAGCCATCCCATTGGGCCCAAGTGATGTCCAGCGGCTGGGCAACATTGCTGTCAACAACAATCGCTTGACCCGTGATGTCGGCGCGTTGACCGATCAGCGCCTGTGCATCGTGTTTCAGGAAAGCCATCGCCACCCCGGCGCTGGCGCTGTATTGCGCGGCAGGATCGGCAGCGGTCCCATCGGCGGTCGTTGTCGCCGAACTGACGGCACTCTGAGCGATGTTGTGCACCACATGGTCTTCAACATTCGCATACACCACCACATCCCCCCCCGTCGACTCAACTTTGGCCGACGGACCAATCGATGCGTGGGCACTGAAATTCGCGTTGACCAACGACAAGGCAGAGCCAATTTTCAACGTGGTGGTCGAGGGATCGGTGCTGCCGCCCGAGGCTTTGTTGGCGCTCTTGGTCGACGCAGCCAACTTGTTCGTGATGATGCTGCTGGCGCTGGTCAGCACATCGGAGCCCCCCGCAAGAGCTTGCATCACACTATTGGGAAGATATTTGGCGGCGATGCCGCTGCCGGTTTCGGTTGAAGCCTTGGTGAAGTTTTTCAAGGTCAGGTTTTCGGCCTGTACCCGCACATTGCCGCCGGCCGTTGTTGCATCGGCATTCAACTCGGCCACGCTGCTGTTGCTCAAGTCGCCAATGGCGGCCGCAATGCCCGCCTTGCCGGTGCCCCAGGCGCTGCTGCTGGCTTGAACCGAATAGCTGGCCTCGCTGAGGCCGATCACATCGATCCCGCCCGTGATTTTGAGGTCCGCCCCTTTCTGGACGATGGCGGAAGTCTTCACGTCGCTCTCACCATACGCAAAACTGACCCCGATGTTCTCGTTGTAGCTGAACACCTTGGCCTGAACATCGAGCACGCTGCTGTTGGTCGCTTTGACCGAGAGGTCGCCACCGGCAGTGAGCTTGGCGCCGCTTTCGACCAGCGCGCTCGCCCCGCCCTCGACCGTCCCGTGCACAGCAACGGTATTGAAAAGCGGATTGGCACTGTCGCCCAGTTTCACATCCAGCTTGGAGACCTGCGAGCCCGTTGCACTGATATCGATCTTGTCGACGGCGGTCAGGCTTGCGGTGCTTCCGATCGTGACGCTGGCGGTGCCACTGGAGACCCCTTCAACCCATTTGAATCCGAGCAACCCAGTGGCCCTGTCTTTGGCATCCACCACGCTGCTGTCGATAAACAAATCGGGGTTGGTCGTTTCCGCTTTGGCGGTTGCGCTCAGCGTGATGACATGGCCATTCAGGGTGCCGTTGGCGAGGATGCTGGCATCGGCGTTGCGGTTGCCCATCACCGTGCTGATGTCCTCGCTGAGGGCGGTGGCCGTGATGTTGCCTACGCTGCTTCCAGTGACGTTTACCCCGGTATTGATCGTCGAGCCGGCATTGAGGGTGATCTTGCTGCCATTCAGTTGAACGTTGCCGCCACTGGTGCTGATGTTGGAACCCGTGTTGAGGACCACCTCTGAGCCGCTCAAGGTCAGTGTGGATGTGTTCTGCGTCAGGGTATTGGTCAGATCGAGATTGGTGCTGGTCCCAGTGGCACCGCCCACGGTCAGAATGGCGGACGCGGCGACCGTCGTATTCTGGTTGACCCGAGACTGCAGCCAGCCCACCGTAACGACGTTGTCGGTGGTAGCGCTTGCTGCGCCATCGATAATCTCGACGTTCTCGGGGTCAATCAGCAGGGAACCTGCGGTGCCTTTGGCCGCGGAGGTGTCTACGGCACCCGTGATGCGCAGGCCCGTAACGCTTGAGACTTCGACCATGCCGCCGTTGCCACTGTCACGACCACCACGCGCGGTGGCCTGGCCCGCAAAGTTGTTGCCGTGGTCGCCCCAGACCAGAATCTGGCCGCCATCGCCCGCCTCAATGGCGTCGGCCGTCAGGCTGACGCCTTGGTTGACCACCGTGCTGTTGGCATGCTGCGCCGCGCCCCCCGCCCCGGCCATCACGCCCACCTGGATCTGGCCGCCACCACTGGTACCGGCGGCATCCAGACGTGCATTTGCGGTGAGCTCGATTTTGTCGGCCATGACCGTCAACGTGCCACCGCTGCCGCCCCCTTCGCGCCGCGCCACATCAAGTGAACCGCTGATCTGAAGGGCGCCGCCGGCGACGAGTTCGATGGCGCCGCCCCTGTCGATCAGACCCGATGATGGCTGCAGGCCGCCGGCATTCACGGCGTCGCTGAATGCGGCGCGATGCACCACATCAGCACCTGCGGCAAGCGTGCCGCCGATGTTGATCTGGGCAGCGTTCAGACGGATTTGCTCGAGTGCATTGACCTGGCCGTCGATGCGGATCAGTCCGCCAGACGAACGCTCGGCGTCGCCCCGCAACAGGCTGCCAGCGGCCAGGTCGCTGACGGTCCCGTCGATACCGATGACGCCATCCACGAACCCGCGGGTCGGGGTCAGCACCGACAAGCTGCCCACATTCAAAACCCCTGAGCCGCCGACCAACATGCCGTTGGGGTCTGCAAAAATGACATTCCCGCCGATGCGGCCGTCTCTCAAGCTGTTCACCACGCCATTGATTTCAATCGCCCGGTCGGTCACCAGATTGACCAGATTCTGCGTCGCGCCCGGCAGGATCAGATTGACCGTGTTGTTGCGATCAACCTCGAATCGCGAAAAAGAATTGAATCCCGTTACGCCCTTGATCGTGCCGGTCGTGATGTTGGTGACGCTGCCGTTGACTTGCAACTGGGTTGCGGTTTTTTCGGTCGGAATGATCTGGTTCTGAGCCTGAACAGACGAGGCGCCGGTGCCAAAAATGGCGGCCAATGCCAGCGCGAGACTGGTCCTTCGGTGCAGACGGGGCAACTTCGCCGCGGTAGAGGTTCCAGCAGCAATTAGGTGGGGTAAGTTGGTGTGCATGAAAGGCCTCGGCTGCTGAATGTTGGGGCGGAGTCGCTGAGGTACCAGCGCGTTCCGGAGTGGTTAAGCCAGCGCAGACCCGATCAGGGGCTGATAGCTGCCGCAAAAAAAGCGGAAAGCGACGATCAAGGCGCGCTGATCGCCGGCGCAGAAGCCGTGGCCGGCTCCCCTGGCAGCGCAACCGGGCGCTCTGCGAGCCGCGTTGCCATGCGCTCGATGTGGCTGAGGGAAATCAGATGGGCGTGGATCCAGCCCATGGCACCGTTGCGGCACAGGATCAGGGTCTTTTCGTCGTCCAGGGCGTTCAGCTTGTCCCGGTTCACGATGTAGAGGCCGTCCAGCACCTGCCTTTTGCCTCCCCGGTTGATTTCGATGACTTTCGGCTCAAGCAATCCGTATGCCGACAGCAGTTGGCCCAACTGCCTGGTGCGCTGCATTTCGGTGTGAAACAGCTTGAGAAAATCAACTGCACCTTGCAGCAACGCCGACTCCTTGCCCGATTTGTCGAACAGGGGCTCACCTTGCTCTTCACTCAGACCGGCGCAGGACTCGTCTACACACACCGTCAGATGGGTGTCGTCTTCATCGTTTTCCGCCAAAACAAAGGGGTAGCGTCGAGCGAATGCAGGCACATAAGTCCCCGTCTGCCATTGCCCATTGCTTTCGACGAACAGGTTTTCCCCGTCGCGCAGGCCGACCATCGCCGCCAAGGTGAATGGACCGTTTTCCTTGCCAATGAAAACGATCGGATAGTCTTTCGCCGCCTCGGCCATTTCGGTAGCGGCCAGCAGGACGGAATTGGTGTTTTTTGCAAATGACAAGTCACCTTGCTTGCGCTGAAGCTTCAAATTGCGGTGTCGCTCGCGGTTCAGGGCAACCGGCTTGTCATAAAAAATCATTGAACCCACAAGAACTCCCTGATGACCAGTTTGAAAGGTGATTGGCTTTGGCTTCGTGCGTCGTGGATGCGGTTGAAATCCATACATTTACTTCGCGCACAAGCTCTCACCAGCCTCATTGAAGTTACTAATACAAAGGTTCCATGTCTGTCCCCATTAGTGGGGACAGACCGCCAGCCAAACCGTGGCCCAACAAATGTGTGACACTTGGCCACGCTCTTCGCATCCTGCTAGGGACGGGTCTACTCCTGCAGCATGCCTACAACGATCAAAAGCTCTCCCATTCGCGTGGCCTTCGTGGAAGACGACGTGGACTTTCAACGGGTATTGCGCACCACCATCGACGCCGCGCCCGACATGACGCTGGTCTCTGCGTCCAGCACTCGGGCAGCAGGTTTGAAGGCGGTCAGCGACGGGCCGATGGATGTGCTGCTTGTTGACCTGGGGCTGCCTGACGGCTCAGGTATCGATGTCATTCGTGCAGCGCACGCCCGGTGGCCCAGTTGCGCCATCATGGTCAGCACCACCTTTGGCGATGAGATACATGTCATGCAGTCTCTGGAGGCGGGTGCGGCGGGCTACCTGCTCAAAGACAGTGCAGCCAAAAGCATGGTGGCCGAAATCCGGAGCCTGCACGCGGGTGGCAGCCCCATCAGTCCGCTGATTGCGCGGCAGATTCTGATGCGTTTTCGGTGGCAAGAACAAAATCCACCCGCACCGTCCCAGGTTCGATCAGAACGGACCCGTGCCATTTTGTCTGGCCGGGAGCAAGAGGTGCTGGAATTCATCACCAAAGGCTTCACCTCAGAAGAGATTGCCGGCTTGATGTCGATCTCGCGGCACACCGTCTTGACCTTTGTGCGGCGCATTTACAGAAAACTGGAGGTGAATTCCAAAACCGAGGCAATTTTCGAGGCGCGCAACCAAGGTCTGCTGGGTGCTTAAGGCTCTGTTGCGTTGCCTCAATCTGGGGCTATTTTTCCTGACACTTTGGCATCCCGCAGCGCTGGCCGAAGCCCCCTTGCATCTCACGACGGCAGAGATACTCGTGATTCAGGGCCATGGCTATGGTCTGCCACCCTATGAAGCCCCTATCGCGGAGCTGACCGGAACCTGGCAACCCGTTGCACTGCCCCATGCGTTGACACGGCAGCTGGTGCCCGAATCTGAACGGGGTAACGCATTGAACCCAGCAACCGTGGTGACCTGGTACCGGTTGCGGGTGCCGTTTTTGGCCCCCGCCGTCAGTCCACGCTACCTCTACATTCCACGCTGGAAAACCGACGGGCAACTCGCCGTGTATGGCGATAGCCGCTTGCTCTACAAATCGCACGCCAATATTTTCTGGAACGGCTGGAACATTCCCTTGCTTGTCGCTTTGGACAGCACGGCCGACGCCGTACCACCCAAAATGATCTTGCTGCGGGTCGAGAGTCCAAGAGACTCCGGTGGTGGCATTTCATCGGTGTGGCTGGGGGACAGTGACAGCCTCAATTGGCGCTACAGATTGCGCTATTTCATCCAAGTCCAATTGCCGTCTGCAAGCAGTGCCGCATTCCTGGCTGTTGGCCTGTTCTCATTGTTTGTATGGTTCAGGCTGCGTGCGGAAACAGAATATTTGCTTTTTTTCTGCATATCAGTGGCCTCGTTTCTGCGAACCCTGCATTTTTATGTGGGGGAAGACAAACTGGCCATTTCCGACGCTTGGTTCACCTGGGTCACGATCAACTCGCTCTACTGGATGTTGTTGACCACACACCTTTTCCTGAACTACCTGCACCGTCGGCCCTTGATCTGGCTGACCCCTACAGTCAGCGGTATCACGCTAGGCATCGGCGTCCTGACCTTGCCGGTCTTTGCGGAGTTCTTCAACGCCTATGCGCTTTCTCCATTGGTGTATGTCGCCCTGCTGCTGATGGGTTCCCTGGTTGGCGGTATCGGGTTCTACCAGTCCCATCAGGCGCACTCTCGCGACGGCACCTTGCTCAGCACTTGGGCTCTGGCTGGCATGGTGCTGGGTGGATACGATTGGTTGCTGCAAAACAATTACGTCGGCATTGAAAGCATTTACCTGGGCCCGTTCAGCAACATTGTGGCCTTTCTGCTCTTCATGCACATCATCTTTCGCCGCTACGTTGCGGCAAACGCTGAAGTCAAACAAGTGAATGCAAGCCTGCAGCTGCGCTTGCAAGAGCGCGAAGATGAGTTGCTGAAAAGCCACCAGCGACTGCGCGAAGTTGCTCACCGCCAAACGCTGAGCGACGAACGTCAACGCCTGACGCAGGACATGCACGATGGCATGGGCTCATCACTGCTCAGTGCACTTCTGGCGGTGGAAAGGGGTCAAATCGACGCTGCCGTGGTGGCCGAAGTGCTGAAGGATTGCATCGACGACCTGAAGCTGGCCATCGACTCGATGGAGCCCGTGCAGGCCGACTTGCTGCTTTTGCTGGCCACCCTTCGATTCCGGTTAGGGCCACGCCTGGAAAGCGCTGGCATTGTTTTGCGCTGGGAGATTGAAGACGTCCCGCCATTGGACTGGATTGACCCGAGAAACGCACTGCACATTCTTCGAATTCTGCAGGAGGCGTTTACCAACATCATCAAACACACTCACGCCACGGAGATCCGCGTCATCACCGCGGTCGAACACGACTGTGTTTTGGTCAGGATCATTGACAATGGCGCCGGCTTTTCGGTCGCGCAAGGGGCCAACAAACCCGGGAAAGGGCTTGGAAACCAGATTCGACGAGCCGAATCCATCGGGGCTGAAGTCCGCTGGATATCAAGCGATGCCGGCACCAATCTGACCTTGTATCTTCCTATAAAGCGACTCGGAATTGCTTGATCTCGGGGCCAAAGTCACGATCGATGCGAACGACTTGCCTTTGTCTTGACTGGCCTCCAGATTGGGGAGGTTGGCGAACGCAACCAACGGCTTCTGAATGCTTCGAACTTGGCGGTCAGAAAGCCGCCTTTTGTGGCCAACTCCTTTTGTGGGGGAACAGCCATTCGGTCCGACAAGCCGAAAGGCGGCACTTGGCCGAAAGCGCGAGTCGTCTGAGCCGCTGGTTGGACCGCCCACTGGGTTCCAAGCCCGAAGCTTGATATCCGACTTGTGGGTGCTGGACCGCTGACTGTTGCAGTCGGATGCCCCTTGCAGTTCTGGCGGATCGTGATTGTCTGGTGCAGCGTCTTCTGACCGATCGTACGTGCATCAGAATCCGCTCGGCCGGATGGAGGTGCGTTGATGGATCTGCTCGCTGGTCGCGAGCGTTGGCCCGACTCCACTGCCGGCGCGCCGACACTTGAACGACCGCGACGGATGACCCGACCAGAGCCTCCGTGCGGCCGCAGCCGCACTGAAGCGCTGCGGCGTCGCCGTGCTACGGCAGCTTGGCGAGGATTTTGTCCATATCGGCGGCTGCGTATGCGCGCATGGAGCGCGCACGCACGTTGCCTTGCATGGCCGTGGCGAGATTAAAAGCAGCAAGCGATGTCTCGTCCTCGGCCTCAAGCACACAAACCATGTCGCAATCGCCCATCGTCCAGAGCATTTCGCGAATGTTGACGCCGGACTTCTTCGCCGCCTCCTTTGCAGCGGCAGCACGCTTGGTTGTGTCTTTGATACCTTGAATACCCTTGTCCGTGAAACTCAGCAAGCCAATATAGGTGACCATGCTATTCCCCTCTTGAGACAAACAAGGGAGCCATGCGAAAAGACTCGAGCTGGCACGGCTCCCCGACGCTGCCCGAGATCACCCTCAGCGAACCGTTTTGAAGTCTGCGCGCACAGCCGCCGCCCAAGCGTGACGCTTTGCTGCGGCGACAGAATGAGCCGCGCTGAGTGATGAAAGGAATGATGCTACGCCGATCGCTGCAAAGCGCAAGGCAAGTCGCTCTGGAACACGCCCTGTCTAGAGGTCAAGTCGAGGCGGGTGGAGTCGCCGTCGAATCGGGCCAGCGGCGGCGGGGTTTTGAGCGACGTCCCTTGTCGACCACCAGCGGCCCTTCACCTTGCTTGGCTTTCGGACTGGTTTAGGCCTTGGATTCAACCGGTCACCCAACCGAGGCGAGCCAGGCAAGACAGCTGGAATTGCGGGTCACGCCAACGATGTGCTGGTGCACTCGACCAGTTGCGGTCCTTCCCTCGACCAGGCTGAGTGACCGCTCAGCAAGCCCCCCCCCCCCGGTCGGTCGCTGCTGGCTGCCTCCGAGAAACACAACCCCCCTGGCTGGGTCCGCTCCAGGCGGGTGAGTGCATGGCGTCAATGGCCGGCCGGCCAGGTCAGCGAACCCTGGAACCGCTCATGGTCTCCATCGCCAACTGCTCACAGCGCTGCGCGTCCAGCGGCTGGCCAGCCTGTCTGAAGCGGACTGCTGCCGCTGAAAACTGCCTCACCGCGTCAACGGCGTGTGGCGCCCGCGCAGCAGCAATATGGCCCCGCACCTCCTCATGTGCGGCGTGCCAAGCCGGCAGCCGCATGACCACATTGGCCAAATAGGCACACTGCTGCTCATGCTGGTCGGCCAGGTCCAGTTCACCTGCGCGCGCAGCAGCGATGGCCGCGGGCACGGCAAAGGTGATGCGGCAGCCGGGACAGGTTTCCAGCGGGCCGCGCACCGAAAGGCTGGCATCTTCCATCACGTACAACGCGGCAGCTGGATCGTCCTGGTGCAGGTTGATGCGGGTTCCGTAGATACGGTCCATCAGATGAAAGCCGATGTCGGTTTGCCGCGCCACATCGAGTGCTTCGTCGATCAGTGCTCTGGCCTCGCCGCGCTGACCTTCATGCAGCGCCACTTCGGCCAGGCGCTGCAGCGACAAGGCTTCGCCCACCGGACCGCCAATGGCCCGGTGCAAGCGCGCGCCTTCGCGCAGGTGCTCGCGTGCCGCAACCAGATCGCCCGACAACCACTCGGCCTCACCGCGCAGGGTGATTCCAAATGCATGACCACGCGCAGCGCCCAGGCGCTGGGCTTCGGTGGCCAGCGCATCGGCGAACTCGATCACCTCGGCATAGGGCCGGGCACCGTATAGAAAGCGCTGCGTGATGCACAAATGGCCATCAAAAACACGCAGAGCCAGGTGCGGCACGTGGCTGGTTTCCTGCAGATCGGCCCACACGCTGCGGTGCAGCTCGCCTCGCGCATGCGCAGCGGCAGCCTGCGCCCACGAAGCTATGACCAACGAGGCGGTGTCGCCCGACTCCAGCGCCAGACGGCGTGCCTCAGCGGCCTTGGCTGTGCCCATGGCCGGGTCGGCGGCACCAAGCGCGGCCGCACCCGCGTAGGCCAGGGCTTCGCTCAGGCGGCCGTCCACCGAGGTCGGCAACAAGCCTTGCAGCGCTTGCAGCGCGCCCTTGGGATCACCTTGTTTGACCTGCGCTAGAGCCGCCTTGGCAAGCAGGTTCTGGCTGTCGGGTTCACCGGCGGCTTGGGCGGCCAGCCGGTAGGCCGCCATGGCGGCCGGGTCGCCCGTGGCGTCCAGCGCTTCCGCGCGCAGGCGCAGGGCTTCGCAGTGCCCAGCCTCGAACGCCAGCACCGGAGCGAGGTGGCGCAGTGCATCGCTGAAGGCAGCAAGGCGCGCGGCATCGCGCGCGGCGGCCAGCAACCAAGGCAAGGCGTCACCCGGCCGGCCAGCTTCGATCCAGTGGCGGGCCACATAGGCCGGCACGGCGTCCATGTCGGCCAGTCGCACCGCGATCTCGCGGTGCATCTTCTCTCGGTGGTGGGGCGGCACCTGGTCGAGCAGCGCCTGGCGCACCAGTTCGTGGCGAAAACGGTAGTGGCCGCCTGCGAACACCAGGACCCCAGCTTGCAACGCGCGGTCGAGTGCGGCATGGGTGGGCACCTGTGCCAGCGTGGCCAGTGCCTCCACTGTTCGCACGCTCCATTCGCCGCCGCTCAATGCGAGCCAGCGCAACAACGCCAGCGCATCCGATGGCACGTCACACAGCCGATCGGTGATGGCCTCGGCGGCATTGCCGGGCAGGCGCTTGCTGTCGCCCAAGGTGCAACGGGCCAGTTCGATGGCTGCGAACGGGTTGCCTTCGGCAGCCTGCACAATGCGCGCCACCACAGCGTCGGGCAAGGGAGCGGCCAACACCAGGGTGACCAAGCGGCGGCACTCTTCAGCGTCCATCGGCGCCAGCTCCAGCGGGCGCAATACGCCGGCGCGCTGCAACCGTGCCACACCGCGGGCCAGCGCCGCAGTCGCCGCCATCGGTCGGGTGGCGATGAGCAGGCACAGCGGCCCACCCGCCATGGCCAGTTGCACCAGCACCTCGACATCGGCGTCGTCGATCAGGTGGGCATCGTCCACCTGCAACAGGATGTTGGTCTTGGGCGCAGCCGCAAGCAGCAGCCGCCGGATAGCGCCAACCACTTGATGACGCCCCAGCGGTCCCTGCGGTTCGTTGGCGGGAGAAGCCAGCGGACTGAGCAATGCCAACACGGCGCGTGCCGGTGCGCCGATGCGATCGAGCACGCTGCGGTCTTCGAGCATCACGCGTTCGGCGATAGCAGCCATGGCGCCATAGGCGCGGCCGGTCTCTGCCGCGTCCAGCCGCAAGACCGTCCAGCCTCTGCTGCGCGCCTGCGCGCCGATTTCGCCGCACAGGGCGCTCTTGCCGATGCCGGCCGGCCCCCGCAACACGACGCCACCGGGCCGCTGGTCAACCGGCATGCCGAGCCAGGCCGTGACCTGGCCGAGCACCTGCGAGCGCCCCACGAAGGGTGGCCCCACGGCCTGCAGGCCGGCCACGCAGCGTTCGTACAGCGCCTCGGTACGCGTGTCGGGCGTCACGCCCAGGGCATGTTGCAACGACTCACGCAGGCGGCTATACCAGCGCAAGGCGGCGGCGCGATTGCCCGCCTCCAGTTCGCGCTGCATCAAGGCCCGGTGCGAGGCTTCGTCGGTCGGCTCGTGCTGGGCCAGGCGCTCCCACTGAGCGCTGGCGCGCAGCAAATCCAGATAGAGCGCGCGCAGGCGTTCGCGGTGGGGCTCGGTCCAGGCCTCATAGCGCGCGCCGGGCAACAGATCGCCGCCGTATTCGCCGGCCACGTCCGAGCACTCGGCCGGATCACGGTGACGCAGGGCCCCCGAGGCACGGGCCTCGAAAGCATCGGTGTCGACCACCACCGGGCGTTCAGACCAGAGCAACAACTCACCGCTCTGCAGGGTGATGCCGTCGTGTCGGCCCAGCGCCTGGCGGGCATGGTGCATGGCCTTGCGCAAATTCGCGGCGCCAGCCTCGGGGTCCAGTTGTGGCCACAGGGCGTCGATGGCGAGATCGCGCAAGATCCGGTGACCGGGCTGCAGGCTGAGCAACTGGACCAGGTGCGTCGCGCGCAGGCTGGGCCAGCGATCCGCAGCGATGGCCTTGCCATCGACGGCCGCTTCGAATCGACCCAGCAGAGCGATGTCCAGCTGCGATGGCGGATCGCCGGCATCCAAACGGGGCAAAAGCGTTTCCATGTCAGCCAGTCTGAAGCAGTTGGGTGGTGTACGCAAGGGCCTTCAGCGTCAGGAACACTTGAGGAACGCTGCCTTGCCAAGATGCATTCAGCGGGTCAATTCCGGCCCGCCCAACGCATTTGGAGCACACCATGAACGCCAGACAAATGACCTTCCCCTTGCCCGGCAACGGTCCCGCCGTTTTGACTCTGCCACAACCGCTGGCGCCAGAGGCCCTGCTGGAACTCGAGCACTCGCTAACGGCCGCGCTGCGCAATCTGCAACGCGAGACCCGCGCCGAGGCACTTGAGCCAGGGCAAATCGAATACGCGTCGTGGCTGCAACGGCTGGCCGCCATGGCCCACTGACGCTTTTGTGATGCCCGCAACCCTCTTCGAACCCACCATCTATCCATCCAAGGAGCACGACATGAGCGAAACAACCACATCCACTGCATCCACCTTGTACGACCGTCTGGGGCGCCGCGAAGGCATCGCGCGCATCTCGCACGAGCTGATCAAGAACCACCTGGCCAACCCATTGGTCCAAACCCGCTTCGGGCAGATCAAAGACATGGATCAAACTGAGCGCAACGTGATTGACTTCTTCTGTGCCGGCTCGGGCGGGCCCAACAACTACGCCGGCAAGGACATGCTGAACACACACCGTGGCATGAACATCAGCGAGCAAGAGTTTGTCAGCGTGATCGACGACGCCATCGCGGCGCTGACCACGTGCGGTGTGGAGCCGCCCGTTCGCAACGAGGTGCTCGGCGTGCTCTGGTCGATGAAGGCCGAGGTGGTCCGGGTCTGAGCTTGCGCGGAATGGGAAAAGTCTCAACCGTCAATGCGTGGAGCGGGCTACCGCTGCAGAGCAAAGTTGGCTTTCTGCCTTCAGGGAGCCAACGTTTCTGGCCTGGGCTCTTGAATCCTTGGGAATGCACCGGATCGAAAGACCGCTGTCGCCGACCTTGACGATCGCGTGCCGACCCCAACCAGGCTCCGACCGCCCAGACAGTCAAGCGCAGAGCCGTCGTAGGCTGGTGCAACCGCTGCCGCCACACGAACCCGGCCTCGGCTGCACTTGCTGCGGCGGCGAGATCAGCAGTTGCACAGTGCCGTGGAACCAGGGTTCAGCACTTGCGCCACACGCTCGCCAGCCAGGGCTGTTGCTCGATCGGGAGGCCCGACGGTCGGTAGAAGTGATCCACTTCGTCGAAGCCGGCGGCCGTCACCAAGGCGCGCCAGGTTGGCCAGTCGTGAAATGCACCATAGCGCTCACCGTTCCAGCCCTCCTGACCATCGCCGCGCGGGTTGGAGCTGAACAGCACGCCGCCCGGGCGCAGGCAGGCCTGCAGTTGAAGCAGCACCTGCGGCAGCACTTGGCGGGGTACATGGAAGAGCACGGCATTGGCAAACACGCCGTCGTAGCGCTGCGCGGGCAGTTCGAGGTGCAGGAAGCTCTGCTCCAGCACCTCGCAGCCGCTGTGGAGGCGGGCCAGCGCCGCCGCGCTGGGCGCGCCCTCCAAGCCCACAGCGAGGTGGCCCAGCGCCTTGAAGGTGTGCAGGTCGCGTCCGGGCCCGCAGCCGAAATCGAGCAGGTCAAAGGGCGGTGGTCCGGGTATGTGCTTCAGCAGCGCCGCGATGTTCTGGCTGACATCGTGGTCGCGCGTGCCTTCCCAGTAGCTCTGGGCGTGCTGCTCGTAGTGCGCCAGGGTGCGCGCGGCGATGTGTTGCAGGTCTTCGGAAGTCAGTGACATGCCGCATCATTTCACACGGCACCGTTCTGATCCGAAACACCGGTTAATCCCCTCGATTTCCAGAGTCCGCAGAGGTGGAACAGATATGAACCGCCCCGCATTTGAACTGCCCCCCAGAAGTTGGACGAACTTCAAGATTCAATAAACCGGTGTTGCACTTGATGTTTGACTCTGCCAAGGTTGATATTGGCACGCGCTGAGTTCGAATACCAAAAGGGCCGCACTCACAGTGTTGAGAAGGCTTTTGAGCCAATTGCGCAAGCGAAAAGTGCGGCCTGGCCCAATGTATACGGATTCCCCACTAGGGCAAGATGTTGCCACCGATCCTGCGGGTCTCGCTCAGCTCATGCGACAGCCGCTACCGAGGAGTGACGGGCTGGTGTGGGTTGGAAGGGTCGGTTCAAGACCGCAAGAAACTTCTTGTTGATGTTTGCCACTTGAGACAGGAGGAGCTTCAGCCGTAGGCTCCAATTTTGGCGGATGGTCTGCGCAACTTTGGGGGTGTTTAGTGGGATGGGGTGTGGATTGATCCCTCAGTTCCTGCCAGCATCGAAGCCCCACCCGCCCGTTCGATTCAGGGCTCAAATAACCACTACAATGAGCGCATCCGTAGGTCCCTGGCTTGAGTCCAGGTCCGGGAGCCAACCACAGCGCAGCGAAAGCTGCAAAAAACAAAGGCCTTCTTCGGAAGGCCTTTGTCGTTTCCGGCTTTGTTTATTGCGCGCCCCGCCTTCCAGATCATGGTGTCGTTTTTGTTCAAAGCAGCGTTCTGGCTACTGTGCACCCTGATTGCCGTGCTCTCGCTGCTAACCACAGACCAACTGCCTCCGCAAACGCTGCATATCTGGGACAAAGCACAACACGCGGTCGGCTTCATGCTGCTCTCGGCGGCCGGCCTTGCCGCCTACCCACGCCGATACCGATCATTGGGTTGGGGGCTTTTGGCCTTTGGCGCCGCCATCGAACTCGCGCAATCATTCACCACCTGGCGCCAGGGGGACGGGTGGGACTGGATCGCCGATGCCGTTGGGATTGCCTTGGTCATGCTGCTCGCTCAACGGTTTGCACACAACCCTGCAGCACGCGAGTGATGCGGGATCTAGACAGGGAATTCCGGCCATCTTTTCAGTTCACCTGGCAAACCGCGCGCGACAATGGCAGGTATGGCGCAATCCCCTCCCCTGCAGCACCTCGAATGGCTAGAGCCAGGACAGGATTTCCCTGCTCCGGAGCACGCCTGGGGCCCTGCTGACCCCGCACCGGGCCTTCTGGCCGCAGGCGGCATGCTGGACGTGCCCACCCTGGTCAAGGCCTACAGTCAGGGTATTTTCCCGTGGTACAGCGCTGGACAGCCGATTCTCTGGTGGAGCACGGATCCCCGCATGGTCTTGCGACCGGAAGCCTTCAAGCTTCACCGATCGCTGCGAAAAACCTTGGTGAAATTGCTGACCGAGCAACGCTTGGTGATCCGCATGGACCACAATTTTGAACGCGTCATCCGCGCTTGTGCTCACACGCCCCGCGATGGACAGGACGGCACCTGGATACTGCCGGCGATGGTGCAAGCCTATTTCAAGCTGCACACAGCCGGCCACGCCCACAGCGTCGAAGCCTGGATAGACGGTGAGCTCGCCGGCGGTCTTTACTGCGTCAATCTCGGCGGCATGGTGTTCGGAGAGTCCATGTTCTCTCGCCAGAGCGACGCCTCAAAAATTGCTTTGGCCGCCTTGGTTGCCATGGCGCGCCACCACGCGCTCCCCCTGATCGATTGCCAGCAGAACACGCCACACCTGACTTCGCTGGGGGGTGAACTGATGCCACGGGCGGCTTTTATCCGGCAGGTCAAACGGTTAACCGGCCTGCCAGCCCCTCGCTGGCATTTTGAAGCCGTATACTGGAATCATCTGCTGCCACAGCTTTCGCTTTCCGAGTGACCCATCCCAAAGAACTCCCGCTCCAAGCGCTGCAGTTCTATGCCACAGCGCCCTACCCTTGCAGTTACCTCGAGGGTCGGCAAGCGCGCTCGCAAGTGGCCACCCCCAGCCACCTGATCCACAACGACGCGTATTCCGATCTGGTGACCCACGGCTTTCGACGCAGCGGAATGTTCACCTATCGGCCCAGCTGCGACAACTGCAAGTCCTGCATCCCGTTGAGAGTCCCCGTGGACCTCTTTGCACCCAACCGGAGCCAGCGCCGTTGCCTTAGCCGCCACGGACAGTTGCAAACGCGGGTGCTCAAGCTGTGCTTTATCCCGGAGCACTACCAGCTCTACCTGCGGTACCAGAACAGCCGACACGCGGGTGGCGGCATGGACCAGGACAGCATCGACCAATACACCCAGTTCCTGCTCCAGAGCCGGGTCAACTCACGTCTGATCGAGTTTTACGAACCGGGCGCGTCCGGTGAATCCGATCAACTGAAAATGGTCTCCATCGTCGACGTGCTCAACGACGGTCTCTCGGCGGTTTACACATTCTACGAACCGGATGACCGCGCCAGCTATGGCACCTACAGCGTGCTCTGGCAAATCGAACAGGCTCGCACCCTCAAGCTGCCCCATGTGTACTTGGGCTACTGGATCCAGGAGAGTCCCAAGATGAACTACAAGGCGACTTTCAGCCCCCACGAGGTGCTGCTCAACGGCGTTTGGCTCAGCCCTTGAGGCAGAGTCCCAGGCGCGATCCTGCAATTCGATTTCATCTTGTAAAATCTTGGCAACTCACGAGATGCCATGACCAAACGTTCCGACTCCCTGCCCGCAACACCCACCGTCCAGGTGATGGAACGCATGTTCAATCTGCTGGAGGTGCTGGCGGCCCGGGAAGAACCGGTATCGCTCAAAGACATCAGTGAACGCACCGGCCTGCACCCCTCGACTGCCCACCGCATTCTGAACGATCTCACCATCGGTCGCTTCGTGGATCGCCCTGAAGCGGGCAGCTACCGGCTGGGCATGCGCTTGCTGGAATTGGGCAACCTTGTCAAAGCCCGACTCAGTGTTCGGGACGCCGCGCTCCAACCCATGCGCGAACTGCACAAGCTGATCCAGCAACCGGTCAACCTGAGCCTGCGCCAAGGTGATGAAATCGTCTACGTGGAGCGTGCCTATAGCGAGCGTTCGGGCATGCAGGTCGTTCGCGCCATTGGTGGGCGAGCCCCCTTGCACCTCACATCGGTGGGCAAGCTCTTTCTCGCAGCAGATGAGCCACAGCGGGTCCGCGCCTATGCCACGCGGACAGGACTGGCTGGAAACACCCGAAACAGCCTCACCCAACTGACGGCACTTGAGCGTGAACTCGACCAGTGCCGTCAGGCTGGCGTTGCGCGCGACAACGAAGAGCTTGAATTGGGCGTTCGCTGCATGGCAGCTGGCATCTACGACGACCAGTCCAAGCTGGTCGCAGGCTTGTCCATTTCAGCTCCGGCCGACCGGATTGATGAGAGCTGGGTACCCAAATTGCGCGCCACCGCTTTGGACATATCCACGGCGTTGGGCTGCCCCAGTCATGTCCAAGGCATTCAAACGCAAGTGCGCTGAGAACCGACAGGCTTCCATGAAAAATGGCCGCGAGGGGCCATTTTTCTGTTCTGCATCGGAGCGAAAGCCAAAGCGCGCGCGCTGCGGCTGAGGACTGAGGTCAGCCCTGAGGGCGAACGGCTGGACGTTGGTAGCTCTGGGCCTCAACCCAATGGCGAACACGCTCAGCGTCTTGGGAGCGCGCCAAACGTCCGTCAGAGTCCAGAAACACCATGATCAATTTGCGGCCGGCCACCTTGGCTTGCATCACCATGCAGCGGCCAGCCTCGGAAATATAGCCGGTTTTTTGCAGACCGATATCCCACTCGGGGTTGCGGATCAAACGGTTCGAATTGTTGAATCGCAGCGTGCGGCTTCCCAGCGCCAGTTCATGGCTGGGAGAAGTCGACAAATCACGCAGGATCGGGCGCTCATAGGCAGCGGCAACCAAGGTCGCGAGATCTCGGGCGCTGGACTGGTTCTGGCTCATCAAACCCGTGGGCTCTACGTAGCGGGTGTCGTTCATGCCCAGGTCGCGAGCCTTGCTGTTCATCAAGGCCACAAAACGAGCCAAGCCCCCCGGAAACGTGCGGCCCAAGGAATTGGCAGCCCGGTTTTCGCTGGACATCAAAGCCAGATGCATCAGCTCGCCCCGGCTCAGCGTTGTGCCCACGGCCAAGCGCGAACGGCTGAATTTGTGGGTGTCCACATCATCCTGGGTGATGGTGATCATCTCGTCCATGGGCAGCTGCGCATCGGCAATCACCAGGCCGGTCATCAACTTGGTCAGCGACGCGATGGGCAACACGGCCGAATCGTTCTTGCTGAACAACACTTCACCCGTTTCCTGATCGATCACCAAGGCCACATTGGAATTGAGCTCCAGAGCGTCGTTGGCGCCGCGCAGACCCAGCTGATCGCCGCGCGACAACTGCGGCACTGCCGACACCCGCATCACGGACGACTTGACCGATGGCAAATGGGCGGCGAGAGACAAACGGGCTTTGCTGCTGACCTTGGTGCTGGTTTTGCTGGAAACCCGCACCTTGCCTTTGGCACGTTGCGCCAAACGCTGCACTTTGCGAGCATCTTCACGGCTCAAGCGTGCAGGATTGCTGGACGAAGACTTGACGGCCACCTTGCCAGACTTCACTTTGTGTGTCGTTACAACCTTGCGACGCTCAGTCGCTTTGGACGCCACAACCCGTTGCTTTTTGCTGGGGGCCGTTTTGCCAGATGCCGCAAAGGCACCCATCGGCACAACCAGAACCGTAGCGAGCATCGAACAGCACAAGGCTTGCCATACTTTTCGACCGCGATTTTGTAACAAATTCATAACTCCACTCCAGGCAAGGGCAATGCACTGAGGTGGAGTATAGAAGATGTGAAAAAAACTAGCAATATCAAAAACTTGCGCGAACTTCCTAATTGATCGGTAGAACAGGTGCTCCTTTCGGCATCAGGCTTCAGATCCACCCATAAAACTGTTACAAGTCTTTGATTTTTAACAACTTTAACCCTGTGCTGCGACGCGATCCGCTTTGCTTTGCAGTTTGTTGAGCGCACTCAGGTACGCCTTGGCCGAGGCTACAACGATATCGGGATCGGCACCTACACCATTGACAACCCGCCCGCCGTGCTGCAAACGCACGGTGACTTCGCCCTGGCTCTCTGTCGATCCGCTGGTGATCGCGTTGACCGAATACAGCAACAACTCCGCCCCGCTCTTGACGTGGATCTCAATGGCTTTGAGCGAAGCATCCACAGGGCCGTTGCCATCGGATGAGCCTTGGAACTCCTTGCCGTTGATGGTGAACACCACCTCGGCCTGTGGGCGTTCACCGGTCTCGCTGTGTTGGGCCAACGAGACCAGGCCGTACTTCTCTTTCTCTGCCGTGACACTTTCGTCGCTGCACAGCGCAAGGATGTCTTCGTCAAAGATCTCACTTTTGCGGTCGGCCAGCTCCTTGAAAGCCGCGAATGCCGTGTTGATCTCACTCTCGGACGCCATTTCAATGCCGAGATCCTGGAGCCGTTGCTTGAATGCATTGCGGCCACTGAGCTTGCCCAACACGATCCTGTTGGCGCTCCAGCCCACGTCTTCAGCGCGCATGATCTCGTAGGTGTCGCGCGCCTTGAGCACGCCGTCCTGGTGGATACCGCTCGCATGTGCAAACGCGTTCGCCCCGACCACGGCCTTGTTGGGCTGAACCACGAATCCGGTGGTCTGACTGACCATGCGGCTCGCAGGCACGATCTGCGTCGCGTCCACCCCCACGTCGAGCTGAAAGTAGTCGCGCCGGGTACGCACCGCCATCACGATCTCCTCCAGCGAGCAGTTTCCCGCACGCTCACCCAGACCGTTGATCGTGCACTCTACCTGGCGTGCGCCGCCAATTTTCACACCCGCCAGCGAATTGGCGACCGCCATGCCCAGATCATTGTGGCAATGCACCGACCAGATCGCCTTGTCGGAATTGGGGACGCGTTCGCGCAACGTGCGAATGAAATCGCCGTACAGCTCAGGGATCGCATAACCCACCGTGTCAGGAATGTTCACGGTGGTAGCACCCTCCTTGATCACCGCCTCAAGCACACGACACAAAAAATCCATATCGCTGCGGTAGCCATCTTCGGGGCTGAACTCGATGTCATCGACCAGGTTGCGCGCAAAGCGCACCGATTGCTTGGCCTGCTCAAACACCTGATCAGGCGTCATGCGCAGCTTCTTCTCCATGTGCAACTGGCTGGTGGCGATGAAGGTATGGATGCGTCCGCGATGGGCACCCTTGAGGGCTTCCGCTGCTCGAGAGATATCGCGGTCGTTCGCACGCGCCAGCCCGCACACCGTCGAGTCTTTGATCGTGTTGGCAATGGCCTGCACACATTCAAAATCGCCATTGGAGCTGGCGGGAAAACCAGCCTCGATCACGTCGACCTTCAGGCGCTCCAATTGGCGTGCAATGCGCAGCTTCTCGTCCCTGGTCATGGACGCTCCGGGCGATTGTTCGCCATCGCGCAAGGTGGTGTCAAAAATAATCAGTTTGTCGCTCATAGGAAAACTCCGTTGATGGTTGTTGTCGTTGATCGGGTTGATATCAGAAAATCTGGGCTTCAGGATTCTTGGCGTGCAGCCGGCTCACCCGGTCCACCCCAGAAAGAATGGCCTTGAAAGATGCTGAAACGATACTCGAATCGATGCCTACGCCAAAAACGGTACGCGCCTCGTCGACCCGCATCTCGACGTAGGCCACCGCACGTGCCTGCGCTCCGGAGCCCATCGCATGCTCGTGATAATCCAGCACGCGAATCTGGCGATCCAGCGCCGCATTGAGCCCGTTGACAAAGGCATCAATGGGGCCAGCCCCTTGTGCATCGACGGCCACAGTGGTGCCGGCTACAGGCACCTGGGCTGCAACGCGCACGCGCTGCCCCCCGACATCTTCCAAGACAGGCTGCAATGGCGCAAGCGCTTGAGTCAAGCCATATTCACGACCGAAAAGACCCCAGAGATCGCTGGCCTCGAACTCCTTGCCACTGACATCCATGGCTGCCTGGACCACTTGGCTGAATTCAATTTGCAAGCGGCGTGGCAATTCAAGTCCGTATTCGCTTTCGAGCAGGTAGGCAATACCACCCTTGCCAGACTGGCTGTTGACGCGAATCACCGCTTCGTAGCTGCGCCCCAGGTCCTTGGGATCCAAGGGCAAATAGGGGATGTTCCATGGTTCATTGCCTTGACGCGCGGCAAACGCTTTGCGGATCGCATCCTGGTGTGAGCCGGAGAATGAGGTGTAGACCAGATCGCCCACATAGGGGTGACGCGGATGCACTGGCAACTGGTTGCAGTGTTCAACCGTTCTGCGAATCTCGTCAATGTCGGAGAAATCCAGTCCCGGCGATACGCCCTGGGTGTAGAGGTTGAGTGCAACATTGACCAGATCAAGGTTGCCCGTGCGTTCACCATTGCCGAAAAGGCAGCCCTCAATGCGGTCCGCGCCGGCCATCAATGCAAACTCGCCGGCAGCCGTACCCGTGCCGCGATCATTGTGCGGATGAACCGACAACACGATGGCATCGCGCCGCGCGAGGTGTCGATGCATCCACTCGATCATGTCCGCAAAGATATTGGGTGTGCTGTGCTCGACGGTCGAAGGGAGGTTGATGATGCATTTGAGCTCGGCCGTGGGCTGCCAAACTTCGGTCACAGCATCAACAACCCGTTTGGAGAAGGCGAGCTCGGTGCTCGAAAACATCTCAGGCGAGTACTGAAAAGTCCAATGCACATCGGGGCGCTGCGCCGCCAGCTCACTGACCAGGCGGGCATGGAGTGTCGCCAGTTCGACGATGCCATCTTCGTCCATGCCCAACACCACCTGCCGCATCACCGGCGCAACCGCGTTGTAGAGATGGACAATGGCCCGTGGGGCACCCTCCAACGCCTCGAACGTGCGCCGAATCAAGGGCTCCCGCGCCGGCGTCAGTACCTGAATGGTGACATCGCCCGGAATGAGATTCTCCTCAATCAAGCGCCGCACAAAGTCGAATTCTGTTTGTGAGGCCGAAGGAAAACCGACCTCGATTTCCTTGAATCCAATCCGAACCAGCAGCTCGAACATGCGCAGCTTGCGCTCGACGGTCATGGGCTCGATCAATGCCTGGTTGCCGTCTCGCAGATCGGTGCTCAGCCAGCAAGGCGCCTGTGTGATCACAGCATCAGGCCAGGTACGGTCCTTCAGACCGATCACCTGAAAGGCGGGGTACTTGCTGGCTGGTTGCTTCAACATGGTGCTCTTTCAATGTTACTCAAACCCACAGCCCAAAACAAAAACGGCCCGCTGCAGGTGCAAACGGGCCGTTTGGAGAGATCGCTCGCGCGTTACCAAGCATGCCCGTGGTGGACACCCATTAGTAGCGAGAACGAAACTTGTTTCATGAGAAGCAATGTATCACACCACGTCATCCAGCTCGATAGCGCTTGACAATCGCGTCCATGGCAACGGCCTATTCGTGCATGCCGCGCTCTTCGGGCTCATCGGTGGATGTGCTGATCAAACTCGATGGACGGCCTTTGGCCTTGCGCCAGATCAGGATGGCATAGCCTGAAAGGCCGTACAGCACAAACAAGGAAAACAGCACCGTGGGTGGGTCAATATTGATCACAGCAATGCCCAAGGCCACCAACACGATGGCGGCAAAAGGCACGCTGCGTTTGAGGCTCAGGTCTTTGAAACTGTAAAACGGGACATTGGTCACCATCGTCAAGCCTGCGAACAGGGTGATACCAAACAGGAACCAGCGCATGGCGTGTGGATCCAGGCGAGCGTCAGTGGCCAACCAGATAAAGCCTGCCACGATGGCTGCTGCGGCAGGCGAAGGCAACCCCTGGAAATAGCGTTTGTCCACCACGCCTGTGTTGACATTGAAACGGGCCAATCTCAAGGCGGCACAGGCGCAATACACAAAGGCAGCAATCCAACCCCAACGTCCCAGCGAATTGAGGGTCCAGATGTACGCCACCAGCGCGGGTGCGGCACCAAACGAAACCATGTCCGAGAGTGAATCCATCTGCTCGCCGAACGCACTTTGCGTGTTGGTCATGCGGGCCACGCGGCCATCCAGGCTGTCCAGCACCATGGCCACAAAAATCGCCACAGTGGACATCTCGAAGCGGCCATTCATGGCCATCACGATGGCATAAAAGCCACCAAACAACGCCGCCAGGGTGATCATGTTGGGCACCATGTAGATGCCCTTGGTCCGCTTTCGTCCCTCAGGGGCCGAAGCATTCAAAGTATCGTCGTCTTGCATCAAGAGTTCTCGTGTGTAAACAAGCCCACGGGGTCCCAGGGATCGCGGGGCGCTGATGGGTACCAGTGTAAGCCACGGATCAGCTACTGCGCATCAGCTCAGCACCAATGACAAAGGCCACCGAAGTGGCCTTTGGGTCGGGAAGCTGCGACCGGCCCGCTCATGCGAGCCGCACAGACAGCCAGATCAGTTGCGGGTCTGGTCCACCAGCTTGTTCTTGGCGATCCAAGGCATCATGGCGCGCAGCTTTTCACCCACCACCTCGATCTGGTGATCGGCGGTGTTGCGGCGGCGGGCGGTCATGCTCGGGTAGTTCAGCTGGCCTTCCTGAATGAACATCTTGGCGTAGTCGCCGTTCTGGATGCGCTTCAGGGCATTGCGCATGGCTTCGCGGCTTTCGGCGTTGATCACCTCTGGGCCGGTCACATATTCACCGAACTCGGCGTTGTTCGAGATCGAGTAATTCATGTTGGCGATGCCGCCTTCATAGATCAGGTCAACGATCAGCTTCAACTCGTGCAGGCACTCGAAATAGGCCATTTCAGGCGCATAACCGGCTTCCACCAGCGTCTCAAAGCCCATCTTGACCAGTTCCACCGCACCACCGCACAAAACGGCCTGCTCTCCGAACAGATCGGTCTCGGTTTCTTCTTTGAAGTTGGTCTCGATGATGCCGGCCTTGCCACCACCATTGGCCATGGCATAGCTCAAGGCCAGGTCACGGGCCTTGCCGCTCTTGTCCTGATGCACTGCCACGAGGTGAGGCACGCCACCACCCTGTGCATAGGTGTTGCGCACCGTGTGGCCAGGCGCCTTGGGCGCGACCATCCAGACGTCCAGATCGGCGCGGGGCACAACCTGGTTGTAATGCACGTTGAAACCGTGGGCGAAAGCCAGCGAGGCACCCTGCTTCAGATGGGGCGCCACATTGTTTCTGTAGACCTCGCCGATATTCTCGTCGGGCAACAGGATCATGACCACGTCGGCCGCTTTCACCGCGTCGTTCACTTCCATCACGGTCAGGCCGGCCTTGCCGACTTTGTCCCAGGAAGCGCCACCTTTGCGCAGACCGACCACGACTTTCACGCCGCTGTCGTTCAGGTTTTGGGCGTGGGCGTGGCCTTGCGAGCCGTAGCCCAGGATGGCAACCGTTTTGCCCTTGATCAGGCTCAGATCACAGTCTTTGTCGTAGAAAACTTTCATGGGGTACTCCAAAAAATAAAGGTTGTGTTGTCATCCCGTTCACCCTGAGCCTGTCGAAGGACTTCAGGTGCCGGCTGCGTGAGCGACCGGACTTCGACAGACCCAGCCCGAACGGGTAAAAGGGCTGAGCCTTGAAAAATCAGACGCGAAGGATTCTCTCACCTCGGCCGATGCCACAGGAACCGGTGCGTACCGTTTCCAGAATCGCAGCGCGGTCGATCGCTTCCAGGAAGGCGTCGTTCTTGCCTTGGTCGCCTGTGAGTTCGATGGTGTAGCTCTTGTCGGTCACATCGATCACACGGCCGCGAAAGATGTCGGCCATGCGCTTCATTTCTTCGCGCTCTTTGCCCACAGCGCGCACCTTGACCAACATGAGCTCGCGCTCGGTGTAAGCCCCTTCGGTCAGGTCAACCACTTTGACCACTTCGATCAGGCGGTTCAGGTGTTTGGTGATCTGCTCAATGGTCTCCTCGGAACCCGCCGTGTGGATCGTCATGCGCGAGAGCGATGGATCTTCGGTGGGCGCCACAGTGAGCGACTCGATGTTGTAACCACGGGCCGAAAACAGGCCCACAACCCTGGAGAGGGCGCCCGCTTCGTTTTCGAGCAAGACAGCAATGATGTGTTTCATGATGAGGATTCCTCTTTTCTGAGCCCTCCCCGGCGCACGGTAATGCGCAGGCTTGGCTGCAAATAGATTCGTCTAAGGGAGGCCCGCGGTGCGTCAGCGCCGCGGGCAGGATTGTGATGAAGCGCCGATCAGAGGTCTTCGGACCCCAGCAGCATCTCGGTGATGCCCCTGCCGGCTTTGACCATGGGAAACACGTTCTCGGTGGGGTCGGTGCGGAAGTCCATGAACACTGTGCGGTCCTTGAGCTTGCGCGCTTCGCGCAGCGCAGGCTCAACGTCTTGGGGACGCTCGATCAACATACCCACGTGACCATAGGCCTCGGCCAGCTTCACGAAGTTCGGCAGCGCATCCATGTAGCTGTGGCTGTAGCGGCCTTCGTAGTCGATTTCTTGCCACTGGCGCACCATGCCAAGGTAGCGGTTGTTCAGCGCGCAGATCTTGATCGGCGTGTTGTATTGCAGGCAGGTGGACAACTCCTGAATGCACATCTGCACCGAGCCTTCACCCGTGACGCAAAACACTTCGCTCTCGGGCTTGGCCAGTTTGATGCCCATGGCATAAGGAATGCCCACGCCCATGGTGCCCAGACCGCCGGAATTGATCCAGCGGCGGGGTTCATTGAACTTGTAGTACTGCGCCGCCCACATCTGGTGCTGACCCACGTCGGAGGTGATGTAGGCCTCGACATCCTTGGTCATATCACACAGGGTTTCGATCACGTACTGCGGCTTGATCACACTGCCGTCACCATGGTCGTACTTGAGGCAATCCGTGGAGCGCCAAGCTTCAATGGTGGTCCACCAGTCGGCCAACACCTTGGGTTCCACGCGCGTCGTGGTCTCGCGGATCATGTTGATCAGCTCGGTCAATACGTCTTTGACGTCACCCACGATCGGAATGTCAACCTTGACCCGCTTGGAGATGCTGGACGGATCGATATCGATGTGAATGATCTTGCGTTCGTTTTGAGCAAAGTGCTTGGGGTTGCCGATCACGCGATCGTCAAACCGGGCACCCACCGCCAGCAACACGTCGCAGTTCTGCATCGCGTTGTTGGCTTCGACCGTACCGTGCATGCCCAGCATGCCGAGAAACTTCTTGTCAGAGGCTGGGTAGGCCCCCAGGCCCATGAGGGTGTTGGTCACCGGATAACCCAACAGATCCACCAGCGTTCGCAGCTCTTGCACCGCGTTGCCGAGCAACACACCGCCGCCGGTGTAGATGTACGGACGCTTGGCGGTCAACAACAGCTGCAAGGCCTTGCGGATCTGGCCGCCATGGCCTTTGCGCACCGGGTTGTAGGAACGCATGTGCACCGTCTCGGGGTAACCCGCGAAAGGCACTTTGTTGAAAGAGACGTCTTTCGGGATGTCCACCACCACAGGGCCGGGGCGGCCACTGCGCGCGATGTGGAAAGCCTTCTTCATCACCATGGCCATGTCGGCCGCATCCTTCACCAGGAAGTTGTGCTTGACGATGGGGCGGGTGATGCCGACGGTGTCGCATTCCTGGAAAGCATCCAGACCAATCGCGGCCGTGGGCACCTGCCCACAGACAATCACCATGGGAATGCTGTCCATGTAGGCCGTGGCAATGCCGGTGATGGCGTTGGTGACGCCCGGGCCAGACGTGACCAGGGCCACACCAACATCGCCAGTGGCGCGAGCATAGCCGTCTGCAGCATGCACAGCCGCCTGCTCATGGCGCACCAGCACATGCTGAATCGTGTCTTGTTTGTAGAACGCGTCGTAGATGTGCAGAACAGCACCACCGGGGTAACCCCAGATGTACTTGACCCCTTCAGCCTGCAAAGACTTGATGAGGATTTCTGCTCCGCGGAGTTCTTGAGGGGCTGCGCCGGATGCGGCAGCAGCGGCCAGTTCGGCCTTGTTGATTTCCATGATGAACCTTTCGAGAATTTCTCTGACGAAATACCTTGGGTGCCTCTTCACCCACTCTTGTGAAGCGGTGTCGAAACTTGAGACCTGAAGCCATGAGCGGACACATAACCCGCCGGACCCAGACCCGTTTGCCTGTTGAATTGCAACGCGCATTATCGCACTGCAACATGCCCCCTCGGTCGAATACGCAATGAAAGTGGCATTTTTCGAACCAAATTGCTGCGATGCGACAATCCAGCCAGCTTGTTTTTGCCCCACCCATGACCGCCGAATCCCCACACCCGACCGCCTTGCCCAATCTCCTGGCACCACCCCTGACCCGCCGCATGGCTTGCTGGCTGTACGAAGGCATGTTGATGTTCGGCGTCGTCTTCATCGCCGGCTACCTGTTTTCAACGTTGACCCAGACCCGGAATGCGCTGGACAACCGCCACTGGCAGCAGGCCTTCCTGTTCGTGGTGTTTGGTATTTACTTCACCTGGTTCTGGTCCAGGGGACAGACCTTGGCCATGAAAACCTGGCACATCCGCGTGGTCGACAGCCAAGGCAAAGCCCTCACGCAAACACGGGCTCTGTTGCGCTACGTGCTGAGCTGGCTGTGGTTTCTACCGCCCCTGGCCGCGGGCTACGCTTTCAGCCTCAGCGGTGCTGAAATCGGGGTGATCAGCCTGGGCTGGATTGCGATCTGGGCCCTGCTGTCACGGTTTCACGTGCAGCGGCAGTTTCCGCACGATGCGCTGGCGGGCACCCGACTGGTGCACCATGTGGGCCCCCCCGCCAAGCCGCGCAAACCTTTGTTCAAATCATGAGCCAGCACGAAGCCACGGACGCGCAAAAACAGCGCAAGGGCTTGTCCCGCATGGGCCACGCCTTCGGCTACTCCATGGCCGGCTTGCGTGCCGGCTGGGGCGAAACGGCGTTCCGTCAAGAGGCCCTGGCGGCGATGGTGATGCTCCCCGCTGCCTTTTGGCTGGGAAGAAACTGGGTTGAAGCTGCACTGCTGGCGGGCAGCGTGCTGATGGTGTTGGTTGTGGAGCTGCTGAACACCGGCATCGAATCGGCCATTGACCGCATCGGGCCTGAATGGCATGCGCTCGCCAAACGCGCCAAAGACATGGGCAGCGCGGCCGTCCTGCTGAGTCTGCTGGGCTGCGGAGGTATCTGGATCGCAGCCCTTTGGACTCACTTGGCCCAGTAAGGAAGCCACAAAATGGACAACACAAATTTCTCACTCTGCGTTTACTGCGGATCGAAACCGGGTATTGACCCGGCATTTGCCCAGGCCGCCGCTCAGGTGGGCCGCTGGATCGGTGAGCACGGCGGTCAGCTCGTGTACGGCGGCGGATGCAACGGCCTCATGGGCACCGTGGCCCAGGCCACGCTCGATGCAGGAGGCCGCGTGATCGGCATCATCCCCAAGGCCCTGGTTGAGAAGGAATGGGCCAACCACAATTGCACCGAGCTCATCGTGGTGGACACCATGCACGAGCGCAAGCGCCTCATGGCAGAGCACTCCGACGCCTTCCTGGCCATGCCCGGCGGCATCGGCACCTTTGAAGAATTCTTTGAGGTCTGG
Organism: Hydrogenophaga sp. PAMC20947; assembly: GCF_004795855.1. Taxonomy (NCBI): domain Bacteria; kingdom Pseudomonadati; phylum Pseudomonadota; class Betaproteobacteria; order Burkholderiales; family Comamonadaceae; genus Hydrogenophaga; species Hydrogenophaga sp. PAMC20947. The sequence goes on along the minus strand of NZ_CP039252.1, from coordinate 993,754 downwards.
ACCTGGCGCCAGCTCGGTTACCACGACAAGCCAGTGGGCCTGCTCAACATCGCCGGCTATTACGACGGTCTGATGCGGTTTCTGAACAACAGCGTAGAGCAACAATTCATGGGCGACTGGCAGATGGATCTGATGCAAATGGACGACGACGCTGCGCGTCTCTTGCCAGCCTTGATCCAGGCGGCAGGACTGGCCCCTGAAGACCGGCTGGACGCCGTCTGAAGTGATCCCCTCGACCTGTGGGGCTCGCTTGTTTCACCCCCGAGGCCTTGACAAACGCGGATGCGCTCCCACCCACGGCTGAGCGCCAACAAAAACAAAACGCCACCGACCTCAGTGATCGGTGGCGCCTGATTTCAGACGGGCTGGGTGCGGTCGGTCAGACGGCGGTTTCGTCTTCTTCGCCGGTGCGGATGCGAACAACGCGGTCGACCGAGGTCACAAAAATCTTGCCATCACCGATCTTGCCGGTGTGCGCCGCCTTGATGATCGCTTCTACGCAGCGATCCACATCTTCCGATTTCACGACCACTTCCAACTTGACCTTGGGCAGGAAATCAACCACGTACTCTGCACCACGGTAGAGTTCCGTGTGGCCCTTCTGGCGGCCAAAACCCTTGACTTCGGTCACCGTCAAGCCGGTCACGCCTTGTTCGGCGAGCGATTCGCGCACTTCTTCAAGCTTGAAGGGTTTGATGACGGCGGTGATCTGCTTCATGCACTGAACTCCAAAAGAGCGAAAAGGAAAAGGCAAAACTTTATCACGTGGATCGCTTGACCGGGCAGCTGATCCACAACGCCCCTCTTTGTCCCCGCGCGAGATGCTGTGTTGAAATCGCCCCCATGAAGCTCTTCAACTTGCCTCGACACACCCCCATCGCCGCCACTTTCCGGGGCGGGCACCCGGAAAATGTCCATTACGGCTCCTTTGCGGTGGTCAACGCCCAGGGCAAGCTGCTGGCAAGCGCGGGGGATCAGCGCTTCCCGATGTTCACTCGCTCGTCGCTCAAACCCTTCCAGGCAATGCCCTTGATTGCCCAAATCGGCGACTCCCTGGGCCTGGACGAACCCGATATCGCCCTGCTTTGCGCCAGCCACAACGGTGAGCCCATGCACACCGAGCGCGCAGCCCGGCTGCTGGCCAAGATCGGCGCGAGTGAGCGCGACCTGGCCTGCGGTTGCCACACGCCCTACTTCTACGCGGCGACCGGTCAAATGCCGATGCCGGGCGACACCTACTCCCGACTGCAACACAACTGCTCCGGCAAACACACGGGCATGCTGTTACTCGCCCACATGCTGGCGCAACCCTTGTCGGGCTACCTGGAGGGTTCCCACGCCGTGCAACAGGCGATCGCACGCAGCGTCAGCCACTTTTGCGGCATCCATGAATCTGAGCTGGTGAGGGGCATTGATGGCTGCAGTGCACCCAACTACGCCGTGCCGCTGACGGGCCTCGCCCATGCGTTTGCAAAGCTCACGATCACCGAACCCGATGCCTTCTATGGCCAGGCTCCGCAGCGGATTGCCCGTGCGATGAGCCGCTACCCCGAGCTGGTCAGCGGACGCGGCCGCAACGACCTCGTGTTGATGTCTGCAGGACGCGGCGACTGGGTCAGCAAGGTGGGCGCAGACGGTGTGCAGGCGATCGCCAGCTTCAGCCGGGGGGTCGGGATCGCGGCCAAATGCAGCGATGGCAGCCTGGCGCCTTTGATGGTGGCCTTGGCCGATGCGCTGGACCAGCTGGGCTGGACGGACGACGAGAGCCGCTCTGCCCTGCGGGCGATGCTGCCTCCGCCCATGAAAAATGCGGCAGGGATCGAGGTGGGCGAGATGCGCAGCATGCTGCAACTCGAAAAGCCTTGACGCTCACCTGAGCGCCAAGGCGCGAGGAAAAGCCGAGCCCGGCTCTGCGCAACGCAGGGGACCGGCCCCCTACCGCTTCGCATCAAGCCCGGTATTTGCTCGTGATCGGGTAGCGCCAGTCGCGGCCAAAGCCGCGGTGGGTCACGCGAATGCCCACAGGCGACTGGCGGCGCTTGTACTCATTGATGCGAATCAGGCGGACCACCTTGTCGACATCGGCCCGCTCAAACCCATCGGCTACGATCTGGGCCGGGCTCTCATCGTTTTCCATGTAGCGCTCAATGATGGCGTCCAGCACCTCGTAGGCCGGCAGGCTGTCCTGGTCTTTCTGATCGGCCCGCAGCTCGGCGCTGGGTGGCCGCGTGATGATGCGCTCGGGGATGGGTTCACTGCCCGTGCGGTAGGGGTCGTGCTGGTTGCGCCAATTGGCCAGACGGAACACCAGTGTCTTGACCACATCCTTGATCACGGCAAACCCACCCGCCATGTCGCCATACAGCGTGCAATAGCCGGTGGCCATTTCGCTCTTGTTGCCAGTGGTCAGCACGATACCGCCAAACTTGTTGGACAACGCCATGAGCAATGTGCCGCGGATGCGGGCCTGAAGGTTTTCCTCGGTGGTGTCTTCGGGCCGTCCGGCGAACTCCAGGGCCAGGCTGCTCTTGAACGCCTCAAAATGCGGTGCGATATCAATTTCGTCGTAGCGCACGCCCATGCGCTTGGCCATGTCGCGCGCGTCGATCCAGGAAATATCAGCCGTGTAGGGCGATGGCATCATCACGGCACGCACCCGGTCCTTGCCCAGTGCATCCACGGCGATGGCCAGCACCAGCGCCGAATCAATCCCCCCGGACAACCCCAGCAAGACCGTGGGAAACCCATTTTTCCCAATGTAGTCGCGCACCCCCAGCACCAGCGCGTGCCACAGATCGGCCTCCTGACTGTGCGGTGGGTCCATGACGGCTTGCGCAACCCAGCCAGTTGGCGCACGCCTCAGGGCCACTTCAAACAGCGTTTCCTCAAAACTGATGGCGCGGCCCAGCAGGCTGCCGTCGGCGCCGAGCACAAAGCTGCGCCCTTCGAACACGATCTCATCCTGGCCTCCCACCATGTGGGCATACACCATGGGCAAACCCACGGCCAGCACTCGGTCGCGCATCGTGGCCTCCCGCTCGCCACCCTTGCCGGTGTGAAACGGTGAAGCGTTGATGACCGCCAGCACCTCTGCCCCAGCCGCCTTCAGCTCCGCCGCAGGCGCATCAAACCAGGCGTCCTCGCAAATCAGGATACCCACCTGCACAATGTGCCCGTCAGCATCGGGCACAGCCACCATGCAGGGCGCCTGGCCAGGCACAAAATAGCGGCGCTCATCGAACACTTGGTAGTTGGGCAATTCCCGTTTGGCATAGGTCTGCCGCACCACACCCTGCGTCACCACGCTCGCCGCATTGAACAGGGCCGATACCGAGACACTCTTTTCACGGCGCGCCATGCCCGACACGTGGCGCGCCGGGTGTCCCACCACAATCGTCAGGCCATTGAGCGCAGCGGTCTCTGCGCAAACCTGTTTCAGGGCATCATCACAGGCATCGATGAAGGCTGGACGCAAAAAAAGGTCCTCTGCCGCGTAACCGCACAGTGCGAGCTCCGGCGTGAGCAAGAGTTGCGCGCCTTGGGCATGGGCCTTGTGGGCGGCATCAATGATTCTTCGGGCATTGCCCACCATGTCACCCACCACAAAATTGAACTGGGCAACACAAACTTTGAGCGTCATGAAATCGGAAGAATTGGCAAAAAACGGGAAATCCGCGGCGGAACACAACTCACAGGTGAAATCTGCCGGAGACCATGAACGAAGCGGCTCACCTGGAGCGCCCGAATGACTGCGTCGAATTATGTCACCCGGGTATTGAGCGCGCCCGGACAAGTTCGCGCTGAGGACTGGAACGCCCTGCTCGCCCTGGAATCTGATCCCAGTCCTTTCATGTGCCACGAATACCTGGCAGCGCTGCACACCACGGGCGCCGCTGTGGCCGGGACGGGCTGGCAGGCACAGTACGTCACCTTGTGGGAAGGCGAGGCGCTGGTGGCCGGATGCCCGATGTACCTCAAGCGGCACTCTTACGGCGAGTACGTGTTTGACTGGGCGTGGGCCAACGCGTACGAGCAACATGGTCTGAGCTACTACCCCAAGGCCCTGGTTGCGGTACCGTTCACCCCGGTACCCGGCGCACGCCTGCTGGCACGAGACGATGCCGCCCGCGATGCCCTGATCCATGCCCTGATGGCTCACGCAAAAACCGAAGACCTGTCGTCCCTGCACCTGCTTTTTTTGTCGCCTCGGGACACCGCAGCTTGTCAGGCCGCCGGGTTGATGTTGCGTCACACGGTTCAATTTCACTGGTCGGGCAGCGATCTTTCCGGCGAACCTTACCGGGACTTTGATCACTTCCTGAGCACGCTTCAACAGGAAAAACGCAAAAAAATCCGGCAGGAAAGGCGCAAAGTGGCCGAAGCCGGCGTCTCCTTTCGCTGGACACGCGGTCACGACATCACCCAGAACGATTGGGAATTTTTTTACCGGTGCTACGAGCGCACCTACCTGGAGCATGGCAACGCGCCCTACCTGAGCCCGGCCTTTTTCATCCGGATGGCGTCTGACATGCCCGAACACTGGTTGCTTTTCATTGCCGAACGCGACGGCCAACCCATCGCAGCCAGTTTGATTGGTTTGGACGCTGACCACGGAGTGGCTTACGGTCGCTACTGGGGTGCCCTGGAGCGGGTGGACTGTTTGCACTTCGAGGCCTGCTACTACCAACCCTTGGCCTGGTGCATCGACCATGGCATCCGCCGATTTGAGGGCGGCGCCCAGGGCGAACACAAAATGGCCCGTGCCTTGATGCCCGTAAAAACCACCAGTGCACATTGGTTGGCGCACCCTTCTTTTGCTGACGCTGTCGAGCGGTTTCTGCAGCGCGAAGGTGAAGGCATTGGGCAATACCTCGAACACCTAGAGCAACGCTCTCCTTTGAGGCCGATCCTGCAGGGCAACGAATCCTGCTTGCCCGACAATGCAAGTTGAGCAGACCCGCATCGAGCAATACGACACAGTTGGTCTATTGAAATAGCGCGGTTTTGTATTAATTCGTTACACTCTAGTTACACTCTCGCCCCATGGATGACAGCGACGCATTTTTCACCCAAACCATCGTAGGCCCGCCCTTCACGGTGTTGCTGGGCCGTCGACAGTCGAAAGCATCACCGACACCTGAAGGCCTGGAGCTGAGCCTTTCAACAGGCGAATCTCGCTTGACGCGGCTGTGGCGAGAGTGGTTGGTGCTCAGCCATGCCCACGACCCAGCGGGCCAGACCCGCCGGCGCCCCGGTCGCACCAGGCGCATCATGGAGCGCCACGCTCTGTTGATCGCCTTGCTCGGCCTGACCAGCCTCGCCGCTTCTTTGATTGTCTGGGGGCTCACCGCATGGAACTGAAGACACCTCAAGACACCCTCACACTTGATCCCATCGCCATGAATGTGGTGAGCCGGGTCGCAGCGGGCAGCCATTTGAAGGGTGAAAACTACTTTGAAGGCGGCTTGCTGGTGCAAGGCGAAGTCTCGGGCAGCATGCGCGTCAATGGTCGCCTGATCGTCTGGACCGGAGGGGTAGTTCGAGGCCATATCCGCGTCACCGGTGACCTGTACCTGTTTGGCCAGCTCGGCGATACCGGCGCTGGCCCGCAAGACACCCGCCTTGAATGCACGGGCATGGCCTATGTCTCCAAGACCGCCGTGTCCACCGGCACGCTCATGGCCAGACGCTTACAGCTTTATGAAGGTGCTGACTTGCAGGGCCCATTCAAGACGCTCAAACTCGGAGACAACCTGCCAGTGCTGCATGATGTGCAGCCAGCTTCCCGTTGAAACCTGGAGATGAGACGCCTGACATGAAAGCCAACAAACAATCTTTTCGCCCCCGTCAACCTGATCGATCGATGGACAACTCACAAGACACCCACAATGCGCCCGACACGCCCACCGAGGCATTTGAGCCCGATCCAGGCACACCCAGCTCACCCTCGATGGAGGTCGATGTAGGCAATGCCATGCCACCCAGCCAACCTTCAAAGATGCCCGTGCTGCAAAGCGCAGGCGCATCAACCGAACTCAACGAAGGGCTCGAATCCGGACAGGCACGCAGCATGGTTGCCGAGGGTATGCATTTCGTCGGCAATGCCGAGCTGCGAGGCCCCTGCAGCGTTGCCGGTGCGGTCGATGGCAACCTGACACAGGCCATGGGCGCCTTGGTGGCTGTGGTGGTGACCGAAACCGGCCGCGTCAAAGGCGACATCACGGCGCAAAAGATCTCTGTGATGGGCCATACCGACGGTGTCCTGGACTCAGGCGAGGGCGAGGTTTCCCTGCACGACACGGCCAGTGTTCATGGCCTGGTCCGGTACGGTCGCATCCAGGTCAACGGCGCCGATCTCAACGCGACGCTGGAGCGAGCGACCGTGAAGAAAACCGGGACCTGACGGTTTTCCATGCTGTGGCGACAATCTGCCAAAACACTTGCCCCCTCCCTGACACCTTTGGTGCCGGAGGGGGAAGCTGTGCGCCTGTCCGCATTGCAAGCCAGCTGGCGACGCGACCGCTGGGTCGCCAAGCGCCGCATTGCACTGCGATGGCTGGCCTGGTTCGGCTGGCGCTACGGCCTGCCTGCGTTGGGCGCTATCGCTGTGTTGGCATTCACATGGAGCGTTGTTTTGGGCTGGCCCAGCGAGACGGCGGCCGAAATGCCGGTTTCACCCTCTCTATCCATACCGGCACCCATGCCGACCAAGGCCGCGCAAGACGACCCTGGCGTCAGACTGCGCTTCGATCCGGCATGGCCAGACGCTGCGCTTCTACAGCCACAGCCTCGCCACGTTCCTTCCGCCCTACCGGCGGCTTCAACCCCTGACGCCGCCACCCCTTTCACACCCCATCTGAAACCCGAAAACTGGTTGCACAGCAAGGAGCCTTGATTTCATGAGCCAAAACCCGACCTCCACCCGCCTCGTTCCAGCCGAACGCCTCTCGGCCATCACCAGCCTGATCGCTGAAGGTGCGGTTTTCGACGGCAATTTTCACACCACCCGCGATCAAGGCATCAAAGTCGACGGGCAACTCAAGGGCAATATCACGTTTGAAAGCGGCGGCACCCTGCATGTGGGCGCCACCGGCGTGATCGAGAACACCCGACTGGAAGCCGACTACGTCTTCATTGAAGGCAAAGTCATCGGTACCGTGATCGCCCGCAAAGCGCTGGAAATCACGGGGTCTGCCACCCTGCTGGGCGATGCCAGCTACGACGAGCTGATCGACATGCACCCCCGTGCCCGCGTGCGCGGCAAGATCGAATACCGCGGGGACATCGACGCAGATCACGTCTGAGGCACCAACACGAAAGCTCGAAAACAGGTTTTGGTGCATCAACCAGAGCCAAAACAAAAAAATGCCTGCACGGTGAATCCGTGCAGGCATTCTTTCGCGGGCAGCTAGCGGCTTTGCGCTGCCGCCGCATCTTCAAACATCAGGCCTTCTGGCTCGCCTTTTCCTTGTTGTAGGCGGCCATACCGTCGGTGATTTCCTTGATGGCGGAGTCTTTGCCTTCCCAGCCCAGAATCTTCACCCATTTGCCGGGCTCCAGGTCTTTGTAGTGCTCAAAGAAGTGCTGGATCGTGTTCAGACGCATGGGGTTCATGTCTTCGGGCTTTTGCCACTGGGTGTAGATTGGCAAGATCTTGTCGACGGGCACCGCCAACACCTTGCCGTCCACGCCAGCTTCGTCTTCCATCATCAGGATACCGATAGCGCGGCAGGTCACAACCACACCCGGAATCAGCGGCACCGGCGTGATGACCAGCACATCCACCGGATCGCCATCGCCCGACAGCGTCTGCGGGACGTAGCCATAGTTGGTCGGGTAATGCATGGCGGTGCTCATGAAACGATCGACAAAGATGGCGCCGGTTTCCTTGTCCACCTCGTATTTGATCGGGTCGGCGTTCATCGGTATTTCGATGACCACGTTGAAAGCTTCGGGCGCGTTTTTGCCGGGGGTGACGTTGTCAAGAGACATAGGCTTCTCAGAAAGTAGGTTGAAGAACAAGGCGACCCACGCTGGCGCTACAGCACCAGGGAGCCGGTGATTCGGGACAACGCAAGTTTGCGCGTTGCAGGGATTTACCCTGATTTTACTGATTCCAGCCTTACTTCTTCTGCCAGACGCCTGCCCAAGTGAGGCAATACAGGCTAAATTCAAAGCGTTGGCCAATCGCCCTGCTCCGTTGTGTGCATCCCACCACAGCCCAGGACTCGAGGAAGCAACGCAGCGGGGGTCGCCTCCAAGCGTTGCCCCCTCCAAGTCAAAAACAAGCAGGAGAACTCTTTATGGTTGGACAATCTGCGCTCATATTCGCGCTGGTTTGCGGGCTGATCGCCGTGGCCTATGGTTTCTGGTCTCGCAGCTGGATCCTTTCCCAGGACCCCGGCAATCCGCGCATGCAGGAGATTGCTGGCGCTATTCAGATGGGCGCCGCCGCCTACCTGGCCCGGCAATACAAAACCATTGGCATCGTGGGTGCGGTGCTCGCCGTGCTGATCGCGGTGTTTCTCGATGCCAAGACCGGTGTGGGATTTGTACTGGGTGCGGTCCTTTCCGGTGCCTGTGGATTTATCGGCATGAACGTTTCGGTGAAGGCCAATGTGCGCACGGCGCAGGCCGCCACCAAAGGTATTGGGCCAGCGTTGGACGTGGCGTTTCGAGGGGGGGCCATCACCGGCATGCTTGTCGTCGGGCTGGGTCTGCTGGGCGTGACAGGGTTCTTCATCTACCTGTTGAGCACCGGCTCGGCCAGCACAGGTGCCGAACTGGCCAAATTGCTCAATCCCTTGATCGGGTTTGCGTTTGGCTCCTCGCTGATTTCCATCTTTGCCCGGCTGGGCGGCGGCATCTTCACCAAGGGTGCCGATGTGGGCGCAGACCTTGTGGGCAAGGTCGAAGCGGGTATTCCTGAAGATGACCCCCGCAACCCTGCCGTGATCGCCGACAACGTGGGGGACAACGTGGGTGATTGCGCCGGTATGGCCGCAGATCTGTTCGAGACCTATGCGGTCACGCTCATCGCCACCATGGTGCTGGGGGCCCTCATGGTGACCAGCGCGCCCATGGAGGCGGCGCTCTACCCCCTTGCGCTGGGCGGCGTGTCGATCATTGCGTCCATCATCGGATGCTTCTTTGTCAAAGCAAGCCCGGGGATGAAAAACGTGATGCCTGCGCTCTACAAAGGCCTGGCCATCGCTGGCATTCTGTCGTTGATCGCGTTCTACTTTGTGACTTCCATGGTCATGCCCGACAACGCCATCAGCGAAACCGGCAGCCACATGCGCCTGTTTGGCGCCTGCGCGGTCGGCTTGGTCCTCACCGCCGCATTGGTCTGGATCACAGAGTTCTACACCGGCACCCAATACGCGCCCGTGCAACACATTGCTCAGGCGTCCACCACCGGACACGGCACCAACATCATTGCGGGCCTGGGTGTGTCCATGCGATCAACCGCGTGGCCCGTCCTGTTCGTTTGTATGGCCATCTTGCTGGCTTACAACCTGGCCGGCTTGTACGGCATCGCGATCGCGGCCACCTCGATGCTCAGCATGGCAGGCATCGTGGTGGCGCTTGATGCTTACGGCCCCATCACCGACAACGCGGGCGGTATTGCCGAAATGGCCGAACTCCCGAGCAGCGTGCGCGACGTGACGGATCCACTCGACGCTGTGGGCAACACCACCAAGGCCGTCACCAAAGGTTATGCCATCGGATCAGCCGGCCTCGCGGCCCTGGTGCTCTTTGCCGATTACACCCACAAGCTGGACACCTACGGGCACTCGGTAACTTTCGATCTCAGTGATCCCATGGTGATCGTGGGCCTGTTCATCGGCGGCTTGATCCCCTACCTGTTTGGTGCCATGGCCATGGAGGCCGTGGGTCGCGCTGCGGGTGCCGTGGTGGTCGAAGTCCGTCGACAATTCAAAGAGATCCCCGGCATCATGGAAGGCACGGCCAAGCCCGAATATGGCCGCGCCGTCGACATGCTGACTTCGGCCGCGATCAAGGAAATGGTGGTGCCCAGTTTGCTGCCTGTCGTGGTGCCCATTCTGGTCGGCATGCTCCTGGGTCCCAAGGCACTGGGTGGTTTGCTCATGGGCACCATCGTGACGGGCCTCTTTGTGGCGATTTCCATGTGCACCGGCGGTGGCGCCTGGGACAACGCCAAGAAATACATCGAAGACGGGCACCATGGTGGCAAGGGCAGCGAAGCCCACAAGGCCGCTGTCACGGGAGACACCGTGGGCGACCCTTACAAAGACACAGCTGGCCCGGCTGTGAACCCGTTGATCAAGATCATCAACATCGTGGCCTTGCTGATCGTGCCCCTCATGCCCGTGGCGGGGGGCTGAACGTCGGGGCCCGGCTCTCAAAGGCTCGGCCCCGCCACCCACTTGCGCAGTCGGGTCTGGTGACCCAGCAGACCCGACTGCAAGTGCCCTGGAGTCACCTTCGATCGACCAACAAAAAAGCCCTGATCTTGCGATCAGGGCTTGATGTTTTGGTGGGACGTGCGGGGGTCGAACCCACGACAAATGGATTAAAAGTCCACTGCTCTACCAACTGAGCTAACGTCCCACTGTTTTCGCTGAAGCAGTAATTAACTACCCTGCGAAGCCTCAAATTATAGCGTCTTTTTTCCCGTTTTCAAAGCCGAACTCAAAGAAGTTGAAGAATTCGCAGACAGGGCGTTCAACACCCACCCGGCAGCGCACATGCCAAAGGCAGCGGTGACGCTGACGACCGAGCCATATCCGTGACAGTTCAATGAACTGTCACCCGCTTCAATGCCACACGACGCATCGGGAGGGCGCACCGTTTCGCGGCTGAACACACAGGCCACACCGATGGCACCCGTGCGCGCCGCGCCGTGGTGTTTTCGCAAGCGGTAGCGCAGCTGAGCCAGCAAAGGATCGTGGGTCACTTGTGCAAGCTCCCCCACATCGATTGCATGGGCCAGCGTTTTACCCCCAGCGGCTCCGACGCTCACCATGGGTAAGCCCATCGACAGCGACCAGGCAGCCAAAGCCGCCTTGGCGCGAACCTGGTCGCAAGCATCGATCACAGCGTCGGGCCAGGTGCCGGCAGGCAGCGTCAAGGAGCCGAGCAACGACGGCCAGTTGTCAGCGTCAACAAATTCTTCAATCACATCCACCACACAGGCCGGGTGGAACAGTGAAATGCGTTCGCGCATGGCCTGAGCCTTGCCCTGTCCCAGGGTGGGCTCCATGGCGTGGATCTGCCGGTTGATATTGGACTCGGACACGTGATCAAGGTCGATCAGCGTCAGGCGCCTAACCCCACTGCGGGCCAGTGCCTCAACGGCCCACGAGCCCACACCGCCGATGCCAACCACAACCACATGCGAATCAAAAATGCGCTGAGCGCCGGCCACGCCATAGAGGCGACGCAGGCCGCCGAATCGCCGCTCGAAATCGACAGCCTCACACGAGACACCGGGTGTTTGCATCAATTCATTCACGATCAAGCAACCAGATCTGAAACCGCAGGGCCAGGATGGCGCCGAGGACGATTCCGGACACGGCAATCACGCTGGTCAAGCTGAGCGTGGACAGGCCCGACATGCCCTGCCCCACCGTACAGCCCAATGCCGTCACGCCACCCACACCCATGCAGAACGCGCCCACCATGTGCAAGGCAGTGTCCTGGGTGCTGCGAAAACCTTCCCACCGAAATGACTTGCTCATGACGCTTTGAACAAAAGCGCCAGTGACCACTCCCGCCACCGACACCACACCAATCGTCAGCAGGTTGGAGGCGTCGCTGAACAAAATCAACCAGTCCAGCGCGTAGGCCATGGGGGCGGTGAAAGTCAACGACTCCAGGCGACCCGTGTCGGTTGCCAGGTAAGCGGGTTCGAGCGTCAACGGGTGTTCCGCCACAAAAGCGAGATGGCCGCTCACCCACCACATGGCGGCCACGGTGAGGCCAAGGCCAACACCGCCCAAAAGGTTTTCGCGCTCGCGAAACGCGGGGCTGGACAGCGCCCACACCATCAGACCGCCGCCGATCAATGCGGCAGCCAGCAACCCCGTCTGAGAGGGGGCGATGTTGAGCGTTGCGCTGAGCCACATCGGCAAAGTACCGCCCGCAGCGATGGTGAATACCACTTGATCGAGGGTGTTCACCCGCACCACCGCCAGAATGCCACTGAGCGTGGCGTAGGCCGAAAATCCCATGACAAAAAACACGACCAAGGATTTCAGGCTACCGGCCCCGATGCGCACCAGTGTCTTGCTGCCGCACCCCGAGGCCAGGACCATCCCGAAGCCAAACAGCAAACCGCCGACCAGGGCAGACAACCAGATTACGCGCCCGGAAGAGTAGATGGTGTTGGCGGTGTCGATCCAGCCCAGCCAGCCCATCAGGTAAAAGCACACCATGGCCACACCAACCGCCATGCCCCACATCCGCATGCGCGTCCAGGCGCCCATGTTGACGATGTCGCTGATGGCCCCCATCGTACAAAACTGGGTGCGTTGGGCAATAAACCCAAAAGCCACTGCGACCGCGAATGCGGCCAGCAGGACCTGGGTTTGCAAATTTTGAAGGGCAGCGATTTCCATGGGCGCCAATTGTAAGGAGATGCCCAATGGCCTTCGGTCTGGCAGGGGCAGGACCTCCCAGCCGAAAGAGCGTGAGACCCTTCAGCGCAAGCGGGCCAGCCGTTCGCGGCCAGCGGCCGCGGCTTCAGAGTTGGGGTGATTTTTCAGCAAGGTCGCCAATGTGCGCTCGGCGGCTTTGGTGTCTTTCAGCTCGATCTGGCTGTTGGCCATGGCCAACAGCGCTTCGGGCGTGCGCAGATGGTCCGGAAATTCGGTGACCAATCGCCGATGGCTGGCAATCGACTCCTTGTACGCGCGGTTGGCGTAGTGGGCATTGCCCAGCCAGTACAACGCCGATGGCAGGTAGCCCGACGATGGATAACGTTTCAAGAAGCCGCCAAACGAGGCGGAAGCAGGACCAAACTCAGCGCCGCGCAAGAGCGCCATCGCCGCATCAAAATCCCGTTTTTCCTCTGGCACCACGGCGAACTCCCGCCCGTCCAGATTGACGGTCGCGGGTTCAACTTTGCGCAAGCGCTCGTCCACCCCGGCTTGCACGTCTTTCTGCTGCTTCTGAACTTGCGCCACATCCTGAGTCAGCTGCTCCACCTGCCCGCGCAAACGGGCGATCTCGGCGCGCAACTGCTCGTTTTGATTGGCCATCTCCAGCAAACTGCGCTGCTCCGTGACACTGCCTTCGCGCGACTCATCGCGCAAGCGCGACAAGGTGCTCTCAGTGGCTTGCCGATGTGCGTCAAACCGGTTGCGCAGCTCGATGAGGGCCTTGCGGGCCTCATCGTCTTCGAAGAGGGCATGGGCTTGCAGCGGCCACAAGGCTGCCCCGGCCAACCCGAGGGCGGCCAAAGCAGAAGACAAAGATCGAACGTTCAGTGTCATGGGGCGCAACAGTTTCAACGGTAGGTCAGCTCAACGCGGCGGTTTTTGGCAAACGACTCTTCGTCGAAACCAAAGGCTGCGGGTTTTTCCTCACCGAAGCTCACCGGCTCCATTTGGGCTTCGCTCACGCCCAGCAACGACATCGACCGGCGCACGGCTTCTGCGCGCTTCTGACCAAGTGCCAGGTTGTACTCGCGACCACCGCGTTCGTCGGTGTGGCCTTCCAGGGCCAACCTGCGATTTGCGTCTGCCTTGAGGTAACGGGCGTTGGCTTCGAGTGTGGCCGTGTATTCAGCGCGAACTTCAAAACTGTCGTAATCAAAGTACACGGTGCGAGCCATGGCATCGGGCTGCTGCAGGTTGCTACCCGGCACTTCGACCGCGGCCACGCCGTTGGCAGCGGCTCCAGAGCCGTTCGCGCCTTGACCCTGGGTGGCCGAGCCAGAATTGAGATCCTTGACGGGTACCTCATCCAGCTTCACGCCTGAGCTGCAAGCAGCCAGGCTGACAACCACCGCCAAGCCGGCCAGGCGCAAAGTCCAGGTGCGAATGGTGCTCGAGCGGGCGTCAGCGGTGGCGGAAAGATGGGTATTGATCATGCGGGGGTCCCTTTCTGGATCGATGGAAAAATGAGAAAAAAATAAGGGCCGAACAAATGCGACTCAACGGGCATACGGGCCCCATTCGGGCTCGCGGATGTCGCCTCGCGCACTCGCCAGGCGTGTCTTGATACGGCCGTCCACGGTGCTGGTCATCAATGCCTCCTGACCGCGATCGCGGGTGGCGTAAATGATCAGACGGCTGTTGGGCGAAAAGCTGGGGCTCTCATCGGCGCTGGTGTCGCTGAGTGCGGTCACGGTCCCGGTAGACAGCTCCATGACGTGGAGCTTGAACCCCCCACCGACACGGGAGATAAAGGCCAGCCAGCGACCATCAGGGCTGGGCGACGGCGAAATGTTGTAGCTGCCCGCAAACGTGACACGCTGAGGGTTACCGCCTTGAGCACCCATGCGGTAGATCTGTGGCGAACCGCCGCGATCGCTCACGAAGAAAATCGTGTTGCCATCTGCGCTGAACGCGGGCTCGGTATCGATGCTGCTGGACTGGCTCAGGCGCTTGGGCGAACCGCCATCGGCATCCATGGCATAAATCTGCGCATTCCCCGAAATAGACAAGGTCGCCACCAACTGCCGCCCATCGGGCGACCAGGTGGGTGCACTGTTGGAGCCACGGAAATTGGCCAGCAAACGGCGCTTGCCAGTGGCCACATCGTGCGAATAGATCACGGGTTTGCGCGACTCGAACGACACGTAAGCCAGCTGACGGCCGCCCGGGGCCCAGCTGGGGGAGATGATGGGTTCTGCGCTGGTCAATGCGGCCCGGGCGTTTTCGCCATCCGAATCGGCGACCAGCAGCGTGTGGCGTTGCCCTGCTTTGGACACATAGGCGATGCGGGTCGCAAACACACCCTTCTCACCAGTGAGTTTCTCGTACACAAAATCGGCGATCTTGTGAGCGGCCAGGCGCAATTCAGCCGCGCTGGCCGGGTAGCTCAGGCCGCCGAGATCCTGCCCACGCACGACGTCCCACAAGCGAAAACGCACATCGAAACGGCCGTCCGACAGTTTGGAGATGCTGCCTGTCAACAGCGCATCACTGGATTTGGCACGCCAAGGAGCGAGATCGGGCCGGGAATTTTCATCCATGCCGCCAGGCAAGGGCTCAACAAACCGGAACTGCCCACTGCGCTCGAGGTCGGCGCGAACAATGGCCGCCATGTCCTCACTCGCCATGCCGTTGTCGCGAAACGTCACGGCCGAGAACGGGATCTGGGTCATGCCCACCCCGGAGACTTCTACCCGAAACTGGGCCAGCGCATCCGCCAAGGGAAGCGCCGTCAGGGAAAGAGCGGTGGCCTGGGTCAGGAGAGTCCGCCGCGAAGGATGCCAATCAGATCGATTCAATGCCTGCATTCAATTCAGTAAGAGTGTTGGATGGCCAGAAACCTGGGATTCAGAACCGAATCGGTACCCAGCGGATAATAACGGAAGCGTTCAGACCAGCCGTGACAAGATGTGCCTTGACTGTACAACCTCCGTGGAGTCGAGCAGTTTGTCCGCTGTGAGTTCCCTTTCAACGTCACCTTTCGCCGTTTTGACCGAAACTTCTGCCACACCCGCCCCCGACACCAGCAGCATCACCCACCGGCTGCGCCAGTTCTGGCCCTACTTCCGGTCGGCCAAACTGGGCATCGTGCTGGCTGCGATCAGCACCGTGATTGGCGCCTTGACCGAGCCACTGATCCCAGCCCTGCTCAAAACCTTGCTCGACCGAGGCTTTGGAAAAGGGGACATCGACCTCTGGATGGTGCCTGCCGCCCTGCTGGCCTTGTTCGGGATTCGCGGGCTGGCCGGCTTTGTGGCGCAATACGCGCTGTCATACACCGCCAGCTTGGGACTGTTGAATTTGCGGCGAGCGATGTTCCAGCGGCTCAACGATGCGCAGCTGAACCTGTTTTCGCAACAAAGCGCCAGCAAGCTGTCCAACACCCTGGTTTACGAAGTGCAGACCGGCTCCACCATGCTGGTCAACGCCCTTCTGGGCCTGTCCAAGGACAGCCTGACCCTGCTGGCACTGCTGGGGTACCTGATGTACCTCAACTGGAAGCTCACGCTCATCGTGCTGTTCCTGTTTCCGGCCCTGGTGATCGTGATGCGCACGCTGTCCAAACGCCTGTACCGTCTGACCCGATCCAGCCAGCAAGCGACCGACGAACTGGCCTATGTGGTGGAAGAAAATGCATTGGCGCACCGCATGGTCCGCCTGCATGGGGCTCAGGAACGCCAGGGGCAACGCTTTGACGTGTTGAGCGTCGGTCTTCGCCGGCTGGCCCTGAAATCTACGGTCGCACAGGCCGCCATGACACCCCTGACCCAGATGCTGGCTGCGATTGCCTTGTCGGCCGTGATCGCGGTGGCACTCTGGCAAAGCAGCCAGAGTGGCGTGACCGTCGGCAACTTTGTGGCTTTTGTGACGGCGATGCTGATGCTGATCGCACCCATCCGCCACCTGGCAGAGATTGCTGGCCCGATCACCCGCGGATTGGCCGCGCTGGAGCGTGGCCTGGAACTGATCGAAAACATACCGGCGCAGTCCTCTGGCAGCCACAGCGTGGATCGGGTCAAAGGCGCCATCCAGCTGAAAGACGTGTGGGTAAGGTACCCAACCAAAGATGGCGACCCCTCCGACCCGAGCGGAGCATCGAACCGGGCCGCGTTGAAAGGGATTTGTCTGGACATCCAGCCGGGCGAAGTCCTGGCCTTGGTCGGACCGTCCGGATCTGGCAAAACCACCCTGGCCAACCTCTTGCCGCGCTTTGTCGAGCTGAATCAAGGTGAAGTCTTGCTCGATGGAGTCGCCCTGCCCGACTGGGACTTGCGCAACCTGCGCAGCCAGTTCGCCATGGTGAGCCAGGAAGTGATCATGTTCAATGACACGCTGGCGGCCAACGTAGCGCTGGGCTCCAACGATCCCACCATCGACGAAGAGCGCGTGCGCTCTGCGCTGATGTCGGCCAACCTCGGGGAGCTGCTCGAACGGCTGCCCCGTGGGATGCACAGCACAGTGGGCCACAACGCAGCCGAATTGTCGGGCGGCCAGCGCCAGCGACTGGCGATCGCGCGCGCCATCTACAAGGATGCGCCGGTCCTGATTCTGGACGAAGCCACATCGGCATTGGACAACGAATCCGAGCGCCTGGTGCAGGAAGCCCTCTCGCGCCTCATGGCTGGGCGCACCACACTGGTCATCGCACACCGGCTGACCACGATCGAACACGCGGACCGTGTGGTCGTGCTGGCCAACGGGCAGATCAGCGAACAAGGCACCCACCAGCAGCTCATCCAGGCCAACGGCCTGTACGCCCGCCTGCATTCACAAAACTTCACACCTGAGGCTTGATCCTCAGCCCTGGCGAGGGCATCCCCCTCGGGTAGAACAGGCGAAAAAAAGCCGCCAGCAAAACCACGGCGAGGTGGTTTTGAGGCGGCCTTTGCTGACCGTGCGGCTATTTGCCGGGATCAGGGCATGAACGAGTACTGCAGACCCACGCCAACGTAGTTGAGTGCTTTCCAGCTGGCGCCGGAACCGCCACTCTTCTTGACGTAATGATCGAAGTCACCGCGCAAGGCGAGGTTTTCGGTGAGATGCATCAGCATGCCCAGGCCCACGGTAGGGCGGGTCTGGGAAGCGCTTGGGCTGTCGCCAGTGTGGGTCACACTGGCCACGCCCAGCTTGGCAAACACACGGGCTGAGGAGCCGATGTCCTGGCCAACGGTACCGCGCAGACCGAGCACGCGCGTCTTGTATTCACTGCCGTTTTCGAACGAATGGCCTTTGCCCCCCTGAGCGAAGCCTTCAATGCCCCAGAGAGGGCCAAACTGGACACCCACACCGCCTTGTGCCGCGAGCTTGGTGTCGTGGTCATCAAATTGTGCGAGACCGTCGATCGGACCATTGCCGATCAGGTCACGCTGTGCACCTACGGTGCCAAACACGTAGGGCGTCATGCGGGCAGCAGGCGCCGCCACAACAGGTGCTGGAGCGGGGGCCGCCACCACGGGTGCAGCCATGGGCGCAGCCTTGGGCACAGGTGCTGGCGCAACCGCCACTGGCACGGGTGCTGCGACGGGCATTGGCACGGCGCGCGGCAGGTTATCGGAGAAACGGTTGTCGCACTTGGCCATGCTCACACGCATGGTTTCGCCGGACTTGCTGGCGTACACCTGCACAGGCATCGCAGGGCTGAAGGGCACGTACTTGCCTTGGAGGGGTTTGGCCACACCGTTGCGACCGAATTTGCGGCCCACACCCAGATCACATGCACCCAGCTTGTACTGAGCATCCACCTCGTCGAGGCGCACCACACGCACGGTGGCCTCGCCTTTGCGTTTCTGGGCAGCCATCTTGGTCGAGGGCTGGTAGAAACGGGCCTGGCCGCCTTGAACAGCAGCGTCGCATTCAGCTGCGGTGTCATAGGCCACGTTGCCGTTGGCGTCTTGCACCATGCCAGCGTGCGCCTGGAAAACGGCTGCACCGCTCAACAACATCAAGGCGTTCAGTTTCTTCAATTTCATGCAATCTCCAATGGATTTTGGTTGGTTTTTAAAAAAAGTTCGCTTAATCGGGTTTTCCCGAATAACACCAACGGATTATCGCCTGCACTTCCACTCAAGCATGTAGGACGGGCGGCCATTTGCGTGTTTCGGTTGTTTCCAGCTGTGTCCTGCACACACGGGTGTGAAGGAATTGGCAGACCTTCTGGCCACCGAAGCGGTCAGAGCAGCACGATGTCGTACTGTTCCTGTGTCATGGAGCCTTCACTCTGCAGTGAAATGGGCTTACCGATGAAATCCGACAGGCCGGCCAGGTGCTGCCGCTCTTCATCGAGAAACAGTTCAATCACCTGGGGTGCGGCGACCACACGAAACTCCCGTGGGTTGAAGGCCCTGGCTTCGCGAAGGATTTCCCGCAGCACGTCGTAACAAACGCTTCGTGCCGTTTTGACAATGCCTTTTCCCTTGCAGGCACCACAAGGCTCGCTCAGCATCTGCGCCAGTGATTCGCGGGTGCGCTTGCGCGTCATCTCCACCAATCCCAGCTGCGAGAAGCCGCCAATCATGGTCTTGACCCGATCACGTGACAGTTGCTTGCGGAACTCGCCCATGACCGCGTCCCGGTGGTCTTCACGCACCATGTCAATAAAGTCCACGATCACGATGCCCCCGAGGTTGCGCAAACGCAATTGGCGGGCAATCGTCTGTGCGGCTTCCAGGTTGGTTCGAAACACCGTGTCGTCAAAGTTACGCGCGCCCACATAACCACCCGTGTTCACATCCACCGTGGTCAAGGCCTCGGTCTGGTCGATCACCAGATAACCGCCCGACTTGAGATCCACCCGGCGGCTCAAGGCTCTGGCGATGTCTTCGTCAATGCTGAACAGGTCAAAAATCGGGCGCTCGCCGGTGTAGAGCTGCAACTTGGCCTCTGTGTCAGGCATGAACTCCACCGCAAAGCCCTGCAACAAGCCAAACTGCTCGCGCGAATCGATTCGGATGGACTGAGTTTCGCTGCTGACCAGATCGCGCAACACGCGCTGAATGAGGTTGAGATCTTCATGCAACACAGTGGCTGAAGGCTGCCGGGCGGCCGCATCCTTGATGCGGTGCCAGGTCTTGCGCAAATACGCGATGTCTTCGCCAAGTTCTGCGTCGGTGGCGTCTTCGGCATTGGTGCGCAAAATGAACCCACCCGCAGACACCCCATCCTTGCCCTGCGCCAGACCCAGCACCCGCTGCCGCAGGGACTCACGCTGAGCAGGCGGAATCTTCTGGGACACGCCAACATGATTGTCTTGCGGAAGGTACACCAGCAAACGCCCGGCAATGCTGATCTGGGCCGTCAGGCGCGCACCTTTGGAGCCGATTGGGTCCTTCAGCACTTGTACCATCAGGGCCTGGCCCTCAAAAATCTGACGCTCGATTGGCAATACCGGATCGGGCGTGAGCACCCGAGGGTTGGCCTGCACCTCGCCCGCAACCCCTGCACCGCCCTCAGCCGATGCTGTTGCGGGCGTGCGATCGCGCGGCGTAGCGTGTTTGGCCACGATGTTGGGCATGAGATCGGCGACATGCAAAAAAGCCGCACGATCCAGGCCAATGTCGATGAAAGCGGACTGCATGCCTGGCAACACCCGGGAGATTTTGCCCAAGTAGATGTTGCCCACGAGACCACGCTCAAGCGTGCGTTCGAAATGCACCTCCTGCACCGCGCCCTGCTCGACAACAGCGACACGCGTCTCCTGCGGGGCCCAGTTGATCAAAATATCCTGGCTCATCACGTCATCTCGGTTCTGGCGTCTGAAGGGAGGTGGCTCACAGCAGGTCCATACCGGCAGCGGCCAACACCTGCGCTGTTTCAAATGCGGGCAAACCCATGATGCCCGAATAGCTGCCGCTGATCTGCGTGGTCCACATGGCCGCCTGACCCTGGATCGCATAGGCACCAGCCTTGCCCATGGGCTCACCGCTGTCGACGTAGCGGCGTATCTGCGCAGCCGAAATGGCATCGAAATGCACTTGGGACGTGGACAGTGCCGACCACACGGTGGCCGCTCCGCGGCGGGCCGCCTTGCCCACGGCCACGGCCGTCAGCACACGGTGGCGCTGACCCGACAGGTCGCTCAGCATGGCCCGGGCCTCCGCTGCATCGCCCGGTTTTCCCATGATGCGACGCCCAAGCGCCACCGTGGTATCCGCACACAACACCGGCGCGGGCGTCAAGCCACGGCGTTTCAGGCGGGCCAGGGAAGCCTCGAGCTTGAGCCCGGTCACACGTTGCACATAGGTGGCAGGCGCCTCGCCCGGCAGCACCTGCTCCAGCGATTCAGCATCCTCTTCGGCGTCTGGCAACAGCAACTCACAACGCACGCCCCACTGCTCCAGCAATTGTTTGCGGCGTGGACTTTGAGAAGCGAGGTAAATGAATGGGACGTTCATGGGGGGCACAGAAAAGCACAAAAACAAGGGCATGAAACTGCAACAGGCTGGCCAAGTGGCACACGCACTTGCCGCGAACGGCCCCCATGCCGCACCATCACTCGCGGTGGTAGGGGTGATTGGCATTGACCGACCAGGCTCGGTACAACTGCTCAATCAACAGCACCCTGGCCATCGCATGGGGCAACGTAAGGTCGGACAAACGAATCCGCTGGTGCGCAGCATCCCGGAAGGCTGGCTCCAGCCCATCAGGGCCGCCGATGATCAACGCAACATCATCAGCCTCCAACTGCCAGCCCTTGAGTTGCTCCGCCAAGGCCTTGGTCGTCAGCGCCGTGCCGCGCTCGTCGAGCACCACCACGCGACAACCCCGGGGCAGAACCGCCTGGATGCGCTCGCGCTCGGCGGCCACCAAGGTTTCCCGTGTTTTGGACGCACGTGGCTCGGTCTTGACGGTTTTGAGCTCCACCTTGAGTTCGGGTGGAAACCGTTTGGCGTAGTCGTCGTAGGCGGTCTGAGCCCAGTCGGGCATGCGTTGCCCGACTGCGACGATCAACAGTTTCATGCCTTCTTGCGAGCAGGCGCCTTCACCGGTGATTTGCCTGCGGGCTTGGCCATCGGCTTCACGCTCTTGGCCGCAGGTTTGGCGGCGGACTTGACGGCCGGCTTGGCCGACCTGGCAGCCTTGGCGACGGGCTTGGTCGCACTCTTGGGTTTCACGACCATGGTCTTCACCGCTGGTTTTGCGTTGCCTGCCGTTGTCTTCTTGACCGGCGCTTTCTTGGCTGCAGTCGAAGCGGCCGTCTTGGCCACCACGGCCTTCCCTGCTGTCTGGGCCGCTTTGCGAACCACCGTTTTCGCCGACACCGGCGCCACAGCGGTTTTGCCCGCCGTCTTTTTCGCCGCGGCTTTCTTGGCCGCAGGGGTCTTCGTTGTGGTGGTGGCCTGCGCAGGCTTGGGCGCACCGTGCTTCAGGCGAAGGGGCTTCTGACCCCAAATCTCTTCCAGGCGGTAATACTGGCGGATCACAGGCTGCATGACATGGGCCACGGCAGCGCCGCAATCCACGATGATCCACTCACCGTTCTCTTCGCCTTCGATGCGGGGCTTGTCAAAACCTGCTTCGCGCACCGCATCACGCACGCTGGCCGCCAGCGCCCTGGTCTGGCGATTGGACGTGCCGCTGGCTACGATGACCCGCTCAAACAGCGGCGACAGGGACTCGGTGTCAAACACCACAATGTCCTGCCCTTTGACATCTTCGAGTCCATCGACAATGGCGCGCTGGAGTTTCTGGATGTCTTTTTTGGCGGAAGTTTCGCTGGTCATGAAGGATCTTGATAAAGGTGATGAAGTGAAATATAGCTTGCAACGTCGGCAGACACCAGGCGATCAAGGCTGGGGTCGTGTTGTGAGGCGCCGGATGCCCTGGCCCGGATCGACGTCGCACTGACGTGGTGCAGGGGCATGGACAGCGCCACATACGGCACATCCACACCCGACAGATCGGCTGCATCCAAATCCAGGGGATGGGGATCCAGCACAGAAATTAGAGGTGCCCGGTGGGCTACAGCAAGCCGCGCGAGGTCCAGCACCTCGGTCCACCGGACCCACTGCTTGAACGCCAGCAGCTGATCGGCGCCCATCACCAGATACAGTTCGGCGCCCGGATACGCCTCGGCGAGCTCAGTTAAAGTATCTGCAGTGTAGCTTGGACCGGCCCGCAACGTCTCCCGCGGATCAATTCGTGTCTTGGGCAGGTCACCAAAAGCCAGTTCGCACATCGCCAGCCGGTGCTCAGCCGACGTCAGTGGCCGGGCCTTGTGCCACGCTTGCCCGGTCGGCAAGATAT
Source organism: Hydrogenophaga sp. PAMC20947 (assembly GCF_004795855.1). Taxonomy (NCBI): domain Bacteria; kingdom Pseudomonadati; phylum Pseudomonadota; class Betaproteobacteria; order Burkholderiales; family Comamonadaceae; genus Hydrogenophaga; species Hydrogenophaga sp. PAMC20947. The sequence goes on along the minus strand of NZ_CP039252.1, from coordinate 970,865 downwards.
GCAATACGTCCAGCCCCAGCTGCGTCAGCGCCACCTCGGCCAGCTCCCGGTGGGCCACGTGGGGAGGATCGAAGGCGCCGCCAAACATGCCCACACGCTGGACGAGCGGAAAGCCTTGCTCGGCAACCGACCCCAGGACAACGGAAGCGTCAGCGCCCGAGATCAAAGCCAGTCCTTGCGAACCAGAAAATTCGAAGTCAATGCAGCTTCCGGTGAGCCAGGCTCAAAAACCGTATCGTAGGACCAGCTGACCAGCGGTGGCATGGACAACAAAATGGACTCACTGCGGCCACCCGACTGCAAGCCAAAATGGGTGCCGCGATCCCAGACCAGATTGAATTCGACGTACCGCCCTCGCCGGTACAACTGGAAATCCCGCTCGCGTTGGGTGAAAGCGGTGTCTTTGCAGCGGTCGACGATGGGCAGGTAGGCCTCAAGAAAGGCATCCCCCACCGAGCGCATCATGGCAAAGCTGCCGGTCTGGCCCAGCTCGGAGAAGTCGTCAAAGAACACCCCCCCCACGCCCCGCTGCTCGTCGCGGTGCTTCAGGTAAAAATACTCGTCGCACCAGGTTTTAAAGCGCGGGTATTTGTCCACCCCAAACGGATCCAGAGCGAGTTTGCAAGTGCGGTGGAAATGCACCGCATCTTCCTCGACACCATAGTAGGGCGTGAGGTCCATGCCACCGCCGAACCAGCAAACCGCAGCCCCTTTGGAGGGCTTGGCGGCGATCATGCGCACATTCATGTGAACTGTCGGCACATAGGGGTTGCGAGGGTGAAACACCAAAGAAACGCCCATCGCCTCAAACGGCGCACCGGCCAACTCCGGCCGGTGCTGTGTGGCGGAAGGGGGCAAGGCGGGGCCTGTGACGTGGGAGAAACCGCAGCCTGCGCGCTCAAAAACAGCACCGCCTTCCAGAATCTGCGTGATGCCCTGCCCTTGAAGCTTTTCGCCAGCGGGCTTTTTCCAGTGATCTACCACAAAGGTGCCGCCGTCGACCAGTGCAACTGTGGAAGTGATGCGGTCTTGCAGACCCGTCAGGTATTCGCGAACGTCAGAAGGCTTGTGGCTCATGGATGGGAACTGGCTCACAGGGCGCGGTAGCCGATATCGCGACGAAATTGCATGCCGTCGAACTGAATGGCTTCGGCCACACCATACGCTTTTTGGCGCGCGGCCGCTACGGTATTGGCCAGCGCCGTGACGCACAACACACGACCACCCGAAACCTCGGCGCCTCCCTGGGCATCTGAGGTGGTTCCAGCATGGAACACCATGGCGTCGGGCGCATCGTCGGGCAGCCCGCTGATGCGGTCGCCCTTGCGGGGGTGCAAGGGATACCCGGCTGCGGCCAGCACCACGCCCAGTGCGACGCGGGCATCCCATGCCAGGGTGACCTGGTCGAGCTCGGTGCGCGTTGCGGCCAGCAAAACCTGGGCGAGGCTGCTTTGCAGGCGCATCAGGATGGGCTGGGTTTCAGGGTCCCCCATACGGGCGTTGAATTCCAGTGTTTTCACGCCGCCTTCGGGTGTGATCATCAGGCCCGCATAAAGAAATCCCGTGAATGGAATGCCATCGGCGGCCATGCCGCGCAGGGTTGGCAAAATCACTTCTTCCATGGCGCGCTGGTGAACCGCGGGCGTGACCACAGGTGCGGGTGAATAAGCCCCCATACCGCCGGTATTCGGGCCTTGGTCGCCGTCCATCAATCGTTTGTGGTCCTGGCTGGTGGCCAACGGCAACGCGTTCACGCCATCACACAAGACAATGAAACTGGCTTCCTCGCCCACCAAAAACTCTTCAATCACCACACGGGCTCCGCCCGCGTTGTGCGTGACGCCCAAGGTATTGTCCACCAGCATGAAGTCAATGGCTTCATGTGCATCCGCCAAGCTCATCGCCACCACAACGCCCTTGCCCGCTGCGAGTCCATCGGCCTTGACAACAATGGGCGCACCCTTGGCCTCGACATAGGCATGGGCTTTCACGGGATCGGTGAAGGCTTCGTAGTCGGCGGTGGGGATGCCATGGCGCTGCATGAAGGCCTTGGAAAAAGCCTTGGAGCTCTCCAGCTGGGCGGCCGCCTGTGTGGGACCAAAAATCGCCAACCCGTGGGCCCGAAACTCGTCCACCACCCCAGCCGCCAGCGGCGCCTCTGGTCCGACCACCGTCAACGCCACCCCCTGGGCTTGGGCCCACTCGCGCAACGCCACCTTGTCTGTGATGGGCAGATTGGTCAATTGGGCGTCTCCGGCCGTTCCCGCATTGCCCGGCGCGACAAACACCTGACTCACGCCCTCAGACTGCTTGAGCTTCCAGGCCAACGCATGCTCGCGGCCACCGCCGCCAATCACCAAAACTTTCAAATCGATCTCCAAATCAAATTTTCATCGGGCAAGCCACCCGACCCCATTGGGCGCGAAATGTTCCAGCCCAAGTTGCCAGCAGCACCCCCTTGAGGGGTGACGCGAACAGCGCGGCGCAGGGGTGGGCAAATCTAGAGACTTGCGTTGTGAAACACCTCCTGAACATCGTCCAGGTCTTCCAGCACGTCCAGCAGTTTTTGCATGCGCTCTGCGTCATCGCCAGACAGCTCAATCGTGTTGTCGGAGCGCATCGTGACCTCGGCCACTTCTGCGATCAGCCCTGCGGCTTCCAGCGCCTCTTTCACCGCTTCCATATCCGGCGCGGCGGTCAGCACCTCGATGGCGCCATCGTCGCCCTTGATGACATCTTCCGCGCCCGCTTCCAGGGCCACATTCATGACCAGCTCTTCCGAGGTACCAGGGGCAAAAATGATCTGCCCACAGTGCTTGAACTGGAAAGCCACCGAACCATCGGTACCCAGGTTGCCGCCGTATTTGTTGAAGGCATGGCGCACTTCGGCCACGGTCCTGACCTTGTTGTCCGTCATCGTGTCAACGATGATCGCTGCGCCAGCGATGCCGTAACCCTCGTAACGGATCTCTTCGAGCGCCTGCCCCTCCAGATTGCCCGAAGCCTTGTCAACGTTGTACTTGATGCGGTCGGCCGGCATGTTGGCCGATTTGGCTTTTTCGATGGCCAGCCGCAACCGCGGGTTCATGGCGGGATCACCACCACCGGTCCGTGCGGCCACAGTGATCTCGCGGATCACCCGCGTCCAGATCTTGCCCCGCTTTTCATCCTGCCGGCCCTTGCGGTGTTGAATATTGGCCCATTTGCTGTGTCCAGCCACGAGAGAATCCTTTTAACTGACCGGAATTTGGTCTAATAACCTGCGATTTTACGATTACCCCCGAACGCGCCCCGAACAACGCCCCTGAAGGATGCCCCACATGGCCGAACCGATGCTCATCGCCCAGAACGCTCAGACCCAATGCCACCTGATGCCAGGCCTGGCCAACCGGCACGGTCTGATCACCGGAGCCACCGGCACTGGCAAGACTGTGACGCTGCAAGCGCTGGCCGAGCAGTTCTCCAACCTGGGCGTTCCTGTGTTCATGGCGGACGTCAAAGGTGATTTGACCGGCATCAGCCAGAAGGGCGCCTTTGGCGAGAAGATCGCGGGCATTTTGAAAGACCGTGGCATCGCCCTGCCCGATCCGATGGCTTGCCCCACCACCTTGTGGGATGTGTTTGGAGAACAAGGGCACCCGGTGCGCGCCACCGTGAGCGACATGGGACCCTTGTTGCTGTCGCGCATGCTTGATTTGAACGACACCCAGTCGGGCGTGCTCAACCTGGTCTTCAAGATTGCGGACGACAACGGATTGCTGCTGCTGGATATGAAAGACCTTCGGGCCATCTTGCAACACACCGGCGACAACGCGAAACAATTCACCACGGAATACGGCAACATCAGTGCGGCCAGCATCGGCGCCATCCAGCGCGGCCTGATGCAGATCGAACAGCAAGGGGGCGATCAGTTCTTCGGCGAGCCCATGCTCAACATCAGCGATTTCATGCAGACCGTGGGTGGCAAAGGGGTGATCAACATCCTCACCGCCGACAAGCTGATGAACGCGCCCCGCCTCTACGCCACGTTTTTGCTGTGGATGCTGTCCGAGCTGTTTGAAATGCTGCCCGAGATCGGCGATCCGGACAAGCCCAAGCTGGTGTTCTTCTTCGACGAGGCCCACCTGTTGTTCAACGACGCACCCAAGGTCCTGATCGAGCGCATTGAGCTGGTCGTCCGCTTGGTGCGCTCCAAGGGCGTGGGCGTTTATTTCGTGACGCAAAACCCCCTGGATGTGCCTGACAGTGTGCTGGGGCAGCTCGGCAATCGGGTGCAGCATGCCCTGCGCGCTTTTACACCGCGGGACCAGAAAGCGGTCAAAGCCACGGCGGAAACGATGCGCCCCAAGGCGGGACTGGATATCGAAGCCGCCATCACCGAGCTGGCCGTGGGTGAGGCCCTGATCAGCTTCCTTGATGCCAAAGGGCGCCCCAGCGAAACAGAGCGGGTGTTTGTGCTGCCCCCCGGCAGCCAGCTCGGCCCTATCACGGCAGCGCAGCGCCAAACCTTGCTCAAGGAGTCGCTGGTGGCGGGCGTCTACGAAAAGACCATTGACCGCGAGAGTGCTTACGAAATTTTTAACACCCGCACCGAAGCCAACCTGGCCCAGGCAGAGGCCGAAGCCCGTGATGCGCCTAAAACGCCCCGCATCCCAGGCGCCGCCAAGCAGGAAGAAGCCAAAGACAGCGGTGGTTTCGGTAGCATGGTGAACGAGGCGTTGTTCGGCCGGACCGGCCCCAGGGGTGGTCAGTACGATGGGTTGGTGCAGACCATGGCCAAGACAGCGGCACGCAGCGTCGCCAGCGGTCTGGGTCGTCAGTTGGTTCGGGGGATTTTGGGTGGTTTGCTCGGTGGGAAGCGATAAATGGGGCGAACGATCATGAAGTGGTTTCTTTTGTTGGTTGTGGCCTTGCCTCTGCTGGTGTTCGTGGCCGGTCAGGCGGGATGGCTTCGTGGTGAAGTGCCCGCTGGTTTGGGGGTCACCGAGGGCCGCTTGAAAGCCTTGTCCAACGCACCCAACTGCGTCTCCAGCCAGGCCGCGCTGTATCCCGGGCATGCCCAGCAAAGTTTTGCCCAGATCGATCCGCTGCCCTTGAAGCCGGGCGGCTCCGAAGCCAGCCTGACTGCACTCACCCAGGCCCTGCAAGGCATGGACGGCGTCAGCATCGTCGAACAAACCCCCGGCTACCTTCGCGCCCAGGCACAAACACACTGGTTGAAGTTCACAGACGATCTGGAGTTCTGGATCAATCCAGAGCGTCAGGTGATCGAGCTGCGCAGCGCGAGCCGCCTCGGCCAAAATGACTTCGGCGCCAACCGCGACCGGATCGAAGCCTTGCGCTCAGCCTACGCTGCCCTTTAAAAGCCAATGAGCACTGCCATGCCTTTGGCTTCAACACACTGACCGCCCCGCACTGACACCCAATCGGCACGCCCATGCCCCCTGGCCGCGGTACTGAGCGGTGGCAGCAGCGACGATCCCGCCGATGGCTGAGCGGCGGCGCGCGTCAACAGTTGAGGAAATGACGGCGGTGCCTTGCGCATGATGCCCTCGGCTGAACCCATCCCCGATGGCGAAGCCAACCACAACAGCGACCGGCGCACCCGCTGCCCCCTTCGAACGGGGCGTGAATCCACAAAAAAAAAGCCCGGTGAATCACCGGGCCTTTTTTCGCGCTGAAGAGCGGCCTCAGTCAGCAGCCGCAGCGGGCACTTCGGCCGGCTTGGACTTGCCCTCTTTCTTGGGGAGCGGCTGGATATCGAGCTTGACTTCGGACGTCTCCACGCCTTTGTCGTCTTTCTTGAGTTCCAGATCCACCGTCAGACGCCCACCATCGGTCAAGCGACCGAACAGCAGTTCGTCGGCCAGGGCACGGCGAATGGTGTCCTGGATCAGGCGCTGCATCGGGCGCGCACCCATGAGCGGATCGAAGCCCTTCTTGGCGAGGTGCTTGCGCAGGGCATCGGTAAAAGTGACCTCGACTTTCTTCTCGGTCAACTGAACTTCCAGTTGCAACAAGAACTTGTCCACCACACGCATGATCACGTTTTCATCCAGCGCCTTGAACCCCACCATGGCGTCCAGACGGTTGCGGAACTCGGGCGTGAACAGGCGCTTGATGTCAGCCATTTCGTCACCGGCTTCGCGCGGATTGGTGAAGCCAATGCTCGCCTTGTTCATGGTCTCGGCTCCCGCATTGGTCGTCATGATCATGATGACATTGCGGAAATCGGCCTTGCGTCCGTTGCTGTCCGTCAGCGTGCCGTGGTCCATGACCTGCAGCAACACGTTGAAGATATCGGGGTGTGCCTTCTCGATTTCATCCAGCAACAGCACGCAATGCGGCTTCTTGGTGATGGCCTCGGTCAGCAAACCCCCTTGATCAAAACCCACGTAGCCAGGAGGCGCGCCGATCAGGCGGCTCACCGCATGGCGTTCCATGTACTCCGACATGTCGAAGCGCAACAGATCGATACCCATGATGTAGGCCAGCTGCTTGGCGGCCTCGGTCTTGCCCACGCCCGTAGGTCCGCTGAACAGGAATGCACCAATCGGCTTGTCGGCCCGGCCGAGACCGGAGCGCGCCATCTTGACGCTGGCCGCCAGGACCTCCAAGGCCTTGTCTTGTCCGAACACCACACTCTTGAGGTCGCGTTCCAGCGTTTGCAACTTGCCCCGGTCGTCGTTGGACACGTTGGCCGGGGGAATGCGGGCGATCTTGGCCACAATCTCTTCCACCTCAGCCTTGGTGATGGTTTTCTTGCGCTTGGATACCGGCAGGATACGTTGCGCTGCACCGGCCTCGTCGATCACATCGATGGCCTTGTCAGGCAAATGACGGTCGTTGATGTACTTGGCGCTGAGCTCGGCGGCAGCCTGCAAGGCGGCCAACGCGTACTTCACGCCGTGGTGCTCTTCAAAACGCGACTTCAAGCCCTTGAGGATGTCCACCGTTTCCTGCACGGTCGGCTCCACCACGTCAACTTTCTGGAAGCGGCGCGACAGGGCAGCGTCTTTTTCGAAAATACCGCGGTACTCGGTGAAAGTGGTCGCACCAATGCACTTGAGCTGGCCACTGGACAGTGCTGGCTTCAAGAGGTTGGAGGCGTCCAGCGTGCCGCCGGAGGCCGCGCCGGCGCCGATCAGGGTGTGGATTTCGTCGATAAACAGGATGGCGTTTGGCTTGTCTTTCAGCGACTTGAGCACACCCTTCAGGCGCTGCTCAAAATCGCCACGGTATTTGGTGCCGGCCAGCAATGCACCCATGTCGAGCGAATAGACGATGCCCTCAGCCAGGATCTCGGGCACTTCACCCTGGGTGATGCGCCAGGCCAAGCCTTCAGCAATCGCGGTTTTGCCCACGCCGGCTTCACCCACCAGCAGCGGGTTGTTCTTGCGGCGGCGGCACAGAATCTGGATGGTGCGCTCGACCTCGAACTCGCGGCCGATCAGCGGATCGATCTTGCCGTCTTTGGCCATCTGGTTGAGGTTCTGCGTGAATTGCTCCAGCGGCGAAGCCTTTTCATTCGACTTGGCTTCGCCAGCTTCTTCGTTCTCAGCCGCGCTTTCGCCCGGCTTGGCCGCCTCGGGTGGATCGCTTTTGCGGATACCGTGGGCGATGAAGTTCACCACATCCAGGCGGGTCACACCCTGCTGGTGGAGGTAATAGACGGCGTGAGAATCTTTTTCACCAAAGATCGCCACCAGCACGTTGGCGCCGGTGACTTCCTTCTTGCCATTGCCCGTGGACTGCACGTGCATGATGGCGCGTTGGATCACACGCTGGAAGCCCAGCGTGGGTTGTGTGTCAACTTCATCCGAACCCGCCACCTGCGGCGTGTTGTCTTTGATGAAATTGGTCAGCGATTTGCGCAAGTCGTCCACATTGGCCGAGCAGGCGCGCAGCACTTCGGCCGCGCTGGGGTTGTCGAGCAAGGCGAGCAGCAAATGCTCGACGGTGATGAATTCGTGCCGTTGCTGCCGTGCCTCAACAAAGGCCATATGCAAACTGACTTCAAGTTCCTGGGCAATCATGGACACTTCCTTTGTGCTGGTGAGAGTTCTGCTACGCGAACGAAGGTCGGTGGTTTTCGACGGAAGAGACCATCAATTGGGGTGGATACCGATTTATTCAACCGGTTCACTCAAACACTGCAGGGGATGCCCGGATTGACGGGCGGCCTGCGACACCTGATCCACTTTGGTACTGGCCACATCGCGGGAATAGACCCCACAAATGCCTTTGCCCTCCAGGTGAATCTTGAGCATGATCTGGGTGGCTGTTTCCCTGTCCTTGCTGAAGTACTCCTGGATGACATGAACAACGAACTCCATGGGGGTGAAGTCGTCGTTGAGCAGCACCACCTGGAACATCTGCGGTGGTTGGGTGCGCTGGGTCCGGCGCTCGAGCACAACTGCATCGTCGCTGCCGGTGCCGGGTGGGGCAACCGGGTTCTCCGGTGTTTTGGGTTTCTGGGTGGCCATGAAATCGATTCTAGCGGTCCGCCAAAAGCCTCGCCTGCCGAATGACTAAACGGAAGCCTCGACAAGGGGTCGGTCGCCCCGCTGTTTGGGTCAAGATTGATCTGAGCCATGTGCCATTGTGGCGCTATCGCTCGGGCTCAAGCGCCTAATTTGGGCTGTTTCTGGCAGGTTTTTCCACTTTACAAAGCTTTCGCCGCCAGTGTCTCAGTACCCAGTCTGCCCTGCCCATCGCGTCCGGGGGCTGCCCATGGTGTTTCCAAACCCCTCGAATGGGGACTGCCCAAGAAAAAAGCCCCGAATGGCTTCGGGGCTTTCAGCGCGGTGCCTGCAAGGGCCACCCATCACCTTACATCTGATCGATCATGACCTCGCCGAAGCCAGAGCAGCTGACCTGGGTTGCGCCCTCCATGAGGCGGGCAAAGTCATAGGTCACTTTTTTGGACAGGATGGCCTTTTCAAGCGAACTGATGATCAGATCAGCCGCGGCCGTCCAGCCCATGTGACGCAACATCATCTCGGCCGACAGAATTTCTGAGCCTGGATTCACATAGTCTTTGCCCGCGTATTTGGGCGCTGTGCCATGGGTGGCTTCAAAACAGGCCACGGAGTCCGACAGGTTGGCGCCCGGTGCGATGCCAATGCCCCCGACCTGAGCGGCCAATGCGTCGGAGATGTAGTCGCCATTCAGGTTCAGCGTGGCGACCACCGAGTATTCGGCGGGGCGCAACAAAATTTGCTGCAAGAAAGCATCGGCGATGACATCCTTGACCGTGATGTCTTTGCCGGTCTTGGGGTTCTTGAACTTGCACCAGGGGCCGCCGTCCACCAGTTGAGCACCAAATTCCTTCTGTGCCAGGCCATAGGCCCAGTCGCGGAAGCCACCTTCGGTGTACTTCATGATGTTGCCCTTGTGCACGATGGTCACACTGGGTTTGTCGTTGTCGATGGCGTACTGGATGGCTTTGCGGACCAGGCGTTCTGTGCCTTCGCGGCTCACAGGCTTGATGCCAATACCCGAGGTGTTGGGGAAACGGATCTTGGTGACGCCCATCTCGTCTTGCAGAAACTTGATGAGCTTTTTGGCCTTGTCGGACTCGGCCTCGTACTCAATGCCGGCGTAAATGTCTTCCGAGTTCTCGCGGAAGATCACCATGTCGACTTTTTGGGGTTCTTTCACCGGCGATGGCACGCCCTTGAAATACTGAACCGGGCGCAGGCAAACGTAAAGATCGAGCTCCTGACGCAGCGCCACATTCAAAGAGCGGATACCGCCGCCCACTGGCGTGGTCAAGGGGCCCTTGATCGACACCACAAACTCCCGCAAAGCGGCCAGGGTTTCTTCAGGGAGCCAGACATCAGGGCCATAGACTTGCGTTGATTTCTCGCCCGCGTACACCTCCATCCAGTGAATTTTCTTCTGGCCTCCATAGGCTTTGGCCACGGCAGCATCCACCACCTTGAGCATCACCGGCGTGATGTCCTTGCCAGTTCCATCACCTTCGATGAACGGCACGATGGGTTCATCGGGCACATTGAGCGACATGTCGGCGTTGACGGTGATCTTTTGCCCCTTTTCGGGCACTTGGATGTGTTGGTACATGGAAGCCTGTCTCTGGTTTCGATACGATGGAAGGTACAAACCCACGCAACTTTCTAAGGTCTCGCGGGTCATTCAAATCATTCTAGCCCTTGCCTATTCACCATGAACTGCCTGCGCCCGCTTCTTGCCGCACTTCTCCTGACCTGCGTGGGCTCTGCAATGAGCCAGGAACAACCCCAATCAGGCTTGCCGCGCGTGAAGCTCACGGCCGGGATGCACCTGATCGACGCGCAGGTCGCCCAGACCCCTGAGCAACGCCAGATTGGCTTGATGCACCGGGAAAACATGCCCACTCAGGAGGGCATGCTGTTTGTTTTCGAGCAGCCAGCCACCCAGTGTTTCTGGATGAAAAACACCTTGCTGCCCTTGACCGCAGCCTTTGTGGCCGAAGACGGCCGCATCGTGAATCTGGTGGACATGAAACCCCAGACCACCGACTCCCACTGCTCGACAGAGCCTGTGCGCTTCGTGCTGGAGATGAACCAGGGCTGGTTCGCCAAACGGGGGATGGCTGCGGGCAGCCGGCTGGGCGGATTCCAGGCACGCAAATAGAGAAAGGCGGTGCATCACTGCACCGCCTTCAGCTGCGAACGCCGGTTCGATCAGGCCTTGACCGCCGCCAGAACCCCGTTCAGGGTTTTGCTGGGGCGCATGATCGCATCCAGCTTGGCAAGATCGGGCTGGTAATACCCACCAATATCCACCGCATGGCCCTGCACCGAAGCCAGCTCGTCCACGATGACCTTCTCGTTGTCGGTCAGCTGTTTGGCCAGTGGCGCATATTGCTTGGCCAACGCAGCGTCATCGGTCTGGGCCGCCAGCGCCTGCGCCCAGTAAAGGGCCAGATAAAACTGGCTGCCGCGGTTGTCGAGTTGCCCCGTCTTGGGTGAAGGGTTCTTGTTGTTGTCCAGCAGCTTGCCTGTCGCTGAATCCAATGTCTGCGCGAGGATCTTGGCCTGGGTGTTGCCGGTTTTCACACTCAGATCTTCCAGCGAAGCCGCCAGCGCCAGGAATTCACCCAGCGAATCCCAGCGCAGGTGGTTTTCCTCTACCAGCTGCTGCACATGCTTGGGCGCAGAGCCGCCGGCACCCGTTTCGTACATGCCGCCACCCGCCATCAAGGGCACGATGGACAGCATCTTGGCGCTGGTGCCCAGCTCCATGATGGGGAACAAGTCGGTCAGGTAATCGCGCAGGATGTTGCCTGTTGCACTGATGGTGTCCAGACCGCGCACCACGCGCTCCAGCGTATAGCGCATGGCACGCACCTGGCTCATGATCTGGATGTCCAGACCCAGGGTGTTGTGCTCGTGCAAGTACATCTTGACCTTGGTGATGAGCTGGGCTTCGTGCGGGCGGTAAGCATCCAGCCAGAACACCACGGGCATGCCGGAATTGCGTGCACGGGTCACTGCCAGCTTCACCCAGTCGCGAATGGCAGCGTCTTTCACCTGGCACATGCGCCAGATATCGCCCACTTCCACGTCTTGACTCAACAAGACTTCGCCAGTGGCGATGTCGGTGATGTTGGCCACACCGTCTTCTGCCATTTCAAAGGTCTTGTCGTGCGAACCGTATTCTTCGGCTTGCTGCGCCATCAGTCCCACGTTGGGCACGGTGCCCATGGTCTTGGGATCGAAATTGCCATGCCATTTGCAGAAGTTGATGATCTCCTGATAGATACGGGCAAAGGTCGATTCCGGCATCACAGCCTTGACGTCCTTCAGGCGGCCATCGGCACCCCACATCTTGCCGCCGTTGCGGATCATGGCGGGCATGGAAGCGTCGACGATCACGTCGTTGGGCGAATGGAAGTTGGTAATGCCCTTGGCCGAGTCCACCATGGCCAGCTCGGGGCGGCCTTCGTGGCAGGCGTGCAGATCGGCAATCACCTCTTCGCGCTGCGACTGGGGCAGCGTAGCCAGCTTGTCGTAGAGGTTGACCATGCCGTTGTTGACGTTCACACCCAGCTGTTCAAACAGCTTGGCGTGCTTCTCAAAGGCATCCTTGTAAAAAATACGCACGCAGTGGCCAAAAACGATGGGGTGCGACACCTTCATCATGGTGGCCTTGACGTGCAGCGAGAACATCACGCCCGTCTTGTACGCGTCCTGAATTTCCTTTTCGTAGAACTCCAGCAAGGCCTTCTTGCTCATGTACATGCTGTCAATGACTTCGCGGTCCTGCAGCGACACCTTTTCCTTGAGCACAATGGCTTTGCCACTCTTGGTGATCAGTTCCATCTTGACGTCGCGCGCCTTGTCGAGCGTTATGGATTTTTCGCCATGGTAGAAATCGCCGCCGTGCATGTGGGACACATGGGTGCGCGAGGCCTGGCTCCAGTCCGCCATGGAATGCGGATTCTTGCGGGCATATTCTTTCACTGCGCGTGGCGCACGGCGATCTGAGTTGCCTTCACGCAGCACTGGATTCACCGCGCTACCGGTGCATTTGGAATAGCGCGCACGGAGCGCTTTTTCTTCTTCCGTCTTGGGCGATTCGGGGTAGTCGGGCAAGGCATAGCCCTTGCTCTGCAGTTCCTTGATTGCACTGATCAGCTGCGACACCGAGGCGCTGATGTTCGGCAGCTTGATGATGTTGGCATCGGCCTGCAAGGTGAGCTTGCCCAGCGCGGCGAGGTTGTCGGTGACACGCTGTTCTTCAGTCAGGCACTCGGGGAAGGCCCCCAAGATGCGCGCCGCCACCGAAATATCGCTGGTCTCGACGTTGATGCCAGCCGGCGCAGCGAAGGCCTGGAGGATGGGCAGAAAAGCGCGGGTCGCGAGCAAGGGTGCCTCGTCGGTCAGCGTGTAAATGATGGTGGGTTGCTTTTGGCTCATGAATTTGCTCCGTGAATCGTTATCGGGACCCCGCTGTCCGGTTGTGCCGTCAGCAGAACATGCGGATAGTCCAAGATTTTGCTTTCAATGCACTGACCTCAACTTCATTTTTTGAAGTGATATCTCACATCGTGAAAGTTTTCGAAAAATAGCGGCTGTTTTTTTGATGCTCACACCGGTCGACCAGGGGAGGTGAGCATTCCTGGGCCGGGGGCGCCGTGCAATTTCCCCATGAAAAAAGCCCGAGGGCCAGGCCGTCGGGCTTTCATTCAAACCGTCACGATGGCTTAAGCGAAATTGGCTTCAGCAAACGACCAGTTGACCAACTTGTCGAGGTAGGTTTCAACAAACTTTGGACGGGCATTTCGGTAGTCGATGTAGTAGGCGTGCTCCCACACGTCCACGGTCAGCAAAGCCTTGTCGCCCGTGGTCAACGGGGTGCCGGCAGCGCCCATGTTGACGATATCGACCGAACCATCGGCCTTTTTCACCAGCCAGGTCCAACCCGAGCCGAAGTTGCCCACGGCGCTCTTGACGAAAGCTTCCTTGAATGCTGCGTAGCTGCCGAACTTGGCGGTGATCGCCGCGGCCAGCGCGCCTGAGGGCTCGCCGCCGCCATTGGGCTTCATGCAGCTCCAGAAGAAGGTGTGGTTCCAGATCTGGGCCGCGTTGTTGTAAACACCGCCGCTGGCCTTCTTCACGATGGACTCCAGGTCCATCGCTTCAAACTCGGTCCCTTTTTGCAGGTTGTTCAGGTTGACCACATAGGCGTTGTGGTGCTTGCCATGGTGGAATTCCAGCGTCTCCTGGGAATAGTGAGGTGCCAGCGCGTCGATGGCATAGGGCAAAACGGGCAAGGTATGTTCCATGGGATTCCTCTTTCTGTGTGTGTGGGACGTATTGGGCTTGGCAATCAAGCAAAGCACCAGACATTGTAGGCATCGACCATGCCGTCAATGTGACCAAGGTTTTTATTCCGAAACGGTTTCAACCCGCAGATCCAGGGATCCGTCCGCCAATCGAGCCTGGACCTGCTGACCTGCCAGGGCCTGCCCTGCCTGCGTGATGGCTTCGCCACTAGAGTCTGTCAGCAAGGCATATCCGCGCTCCAGAACCCGCTGCGGATCGAGGGATGACAGGCGGGCTTGCGCGTGCTCTAGCCTGTGATGCTGAAGCTCAACCCACTGCTGTGCGGCGCGTGGCAACTGGCCGTCCAGCCGCTGCAACGCATTGTGCTGAGCCTGAACGGTCAGAGCAAGGCCCCGCTGGAGCCGGTGCTGCAGCGACAACAAGCTTTGCCGGCTATCGTGCAACCGGGTTGAAGGCCGCCCCATTCGGTGGGCCAAACGGTCCAGGCGCTGCGCACGCTGATCCATGCTGCTCCAGACGGCATCGGTCAGGCGCTCCTGGAAATACGCCAGCTCCCCAAGCCGAACCTCGCGTGCCGGGGCACACATCTCGGCCGCAGCGGTCGGCGTGGGCGCGCGCAAATCGGCCACAAAATCGGCCAATGTGAAGTCCGTTTCGTGACCCACGCCGCAGACCACCGGCATCGGCGCTTCAGCCAGGCAACGCACCAACCCTTCGTCGTTGAACGACCACAGGTCTTCCAGCGAGCCCCCGCCGCGCACCAGCAGCAAGACTTCGGCCTCACCCTTGGCTGCATGCCGCTGGTAGGCCTTGCGCAGGGCTGCGCACAGCTCGGCGGGTGCCTGCGAGCCCTGTACGGCCGCTGGGTAGATCACCACCGGGATGTGAGGCACACGGCGGCGCAACGCTGTGACAACGTCCCGCAAGGCGGCCGCCCCCAGCGAAGTCACCACACCAATGCTGCGGGGTTGTGACGGCACCCCCCGCTTTCGGGCGTTGTCAAACAACCCCTCAGCTTCCAGTTTCGCCTTCAAACGGAGAAACTGCTCAAACAGATTGCCTTGCCCGGCGGGCTTCAGCGCCTCCACGATCAGCTGCAAGTCACCCCGCGGCCCGTAAACATCCAGTTTCCCATGGGCTTCAACCACCTGCCCGTCCCGGGGCGCGAAGTTCAGCTGGTCTGCGCTGCGGCGAAACATGGCACAGCGGATCTGCCCGGCCTCGTCTTTTAAGGAAAAGTAGCAGTGGCCACTGGCCGCACGGGAAAATCCCGATATTTCGCCGCGGACGGCCACCGGGTTGAACCGGGCAGACAACGTGTCTGCAATGGCACGCATGAGCGGCCCAACCGCCCAGATCAAGCGCTGTCCTGCGGGGTTTTCGCCTTGAAAAGCATCAGGCACAAGGCGCTCCGGTGAAAAAGTGTCCACAGCCCACAGCTTTTCTGGGCTGGTAGGGCGAAAGTGCGCGCAGGACAAGGGCTGCGCGCCAAGCTATTGATTTAGAAGCGTTTTGCACTGCCTGTTTTGTCATCGATCTGTTGAAAACGAGCCCTGGCGCGGCCAAGGGCCTCTCCGGCCTCAGGTTCTTCACAAAGTTATCCACAGTTTCTGTGCATGAAATCGAGGTTGGATAGGGAGTGGACTCGCGGACGCCCGGAAGGGTGCGCAGCCATCGGCACAATCGGCTGAGACATAATCCCAAAGATTGCAGTCCGGTGGCACGAGCGGCCACCCATCTCCGGAGCTCCGATTTGTTTTCCATCATACAAGCGGCCGGCTGGCCCATCTGGCCGCTGATCATCTGTTCTGTCCTGGGCTTGACCCTGGTTATCGAGCGATTTGTCAGCCTCAAAACGGCCAAAATTGTGCCGCCACAGTTGCTGGACGAGGCCATCATGGTGTCTCGAAATGGCGTGCCTGGTGCCGATGTCGTGAGCCAGCTTGAGCAAAACTCGGTGCTGGGCGAAGTCCTCGCCAGTGGCTTCCGTGCCCTCAACAACAACCCGCGGGCCAGCGAAGACGATTTGCGCTCCGCACTGGAAGGTGCTGGACGCCAGGGTGCAGCCAAGCTTCAGCGCTATCTGGGCGCACTCGCCACCATCGCCTCGGCCGCGCCTTTGCTTGGGCTGCTCGGAACGGTGATAGGCATGATCGAGATCTTCGGCTCCCAGGGGGGCGACGGCGGCATGGGCACAGTTCCCGGCGGCGGTAACCCTGAGCAACTGGCCCACGGCATTTCGATTGCCCTGTACAACACCGCTTTTGGCCTGATTGTGGCCATCCCCGCGCTGATTTTCTGGCGCTACTTCCGGGCGCGCGTGGACGACTTCCTGCTGGCCATGGAGATCGCCTCCGAACGCTTTGCACGCCATTTGGTGAGTCTGCGCAAGCCATGAACTTCCGCCCTGGCACCCGCGACGAGCCGGAAATCAACCTGATTCCGTTCATCGACATCCTGCTGGTCGTTCTCATCTTCCTGATGCTGACCACGACCTACAGCAAATTCACCCAATTGCAGGTCAACCTGCCTGTGGCCGACGCGCAAGCGCAGCGCGAGCACCCCAAGGAAGTCATTGTCTCCATCAGCGCCGATGGCCGCTACGCGGTCAACAAGGATCTGGTCGAGGGAGCCACCGTGGAAGTGCTCACCCGCGCACTGATGCAATCGGCTCAGGACAGCAAGGAAACCATCATCATCATCAGCGCGGACGCTGCCGCCACACACCAGTCGGTGATCAACGTGATGGACGCCGCTCGCCGCGCCGGTCTGGTGCAGATCACGTTTGCCACCCAGCAATCGGGTGGCAAGTCCGGGCGCAACAAGCCCTGACGGCTCTCACACGCCTCTGCCCATGAGCCAGGACCTAGGGCAAGCGCGCTGGCAAGCTGTCTGGCGCGAGCGCGGTTGGCAAGCCCGTGTGCTGTGGCCTGTGTCCTGCCTTTACGGTCTGATCAACGTCATCCGGCGAGCGCTCTACGCCAGAGGCCTGTTCACCGTCCACCACCTGCCTGTGCCCGTTGTGGTCGTGGGCAATGTGGTGGTGGGTGGTGCCGGAAAGACACCAACCGTGCTGGCGCTGCTGAGTCATTTGAAAGCCCAAGGCTGGCGTCCAGGTGTGGTATCCCGCGGTCATGGGCGCCAGGGCGGCGGTGTGCTCGAAGTACGGGCAGAAACGCCAGCGGTGGACAGCGGCGACGAGCCGGCCTTGATCAAACGCAGCTCGGAGGTCCCCGTGTTCGTCGGTGCCAGGCGCGTCGAGGCCGCTCGCGCCTTGCTCTCCGCATACCCTGAGGTCAACCTGCTGCTTTGCGATGACGGCCTGCAGCATCTGGCTTTGGGCCGCGATCTGTCGGTGGCCGTGTTCGATAGCCGCGGGGTGGGCAATGGGTGGCTGTTGCCAGCAGGCCTGCTGCGTGAGCCTTGGCCACCGCGACAGCACCAACCCTTCCAGCCAGACCTGATCCTGCAGCAAACCGCCGAGGGTCAGGCGCAACCTGCACCGATTCCTGCGGCCTGTGCCCTGATCTACCAGGCCAAGCGCCGATTGGCCGACCGCGCCTGGGGGCCAGAAGAACAGTGCATCGAATTGCACGCGCTGCGTGGCACCCCTTTGGTCGCCATGGCCGGCATCGCTCTGCCTGAAACGTTTTTCGAAATGCTTCGCGAACGCGGCCTGCAGTTGCAACAAACACTCGCCCTGCCCGACCACGCGGACAACGCCACACTCTCAGCCACGCTGCAGGCCTGTAGCGGCACCCTGATCTGCACCGAAAAAGATGCCGTCAAGCTGTTCCCGATCTGGCGAGCCGCCCCGCAAGACTCTCGCCCGCAAATCTGGACCATCCCGCTCGAACTGCGCCCCGACCCAGGATTCTTTGAGGACGTTGACCGACGGCTGACAAAGCTTTCTTCCCTGTTTTAACGGCCTCGGCCGACTATCATTGCGGCATGGACACCAAATTGCTTGAACTCCTGGTCTGCCCGGTTACAAAAGGGCCTTTGCTCTACCAGCGCGAGACCCAGGAACTGATTTCGCGCAGCGCGCGCCTGGCCTACCCTGTCCGCGACGGCATACCCGTCTTGCTGGAACACGAAGCGCGCCCCATCACCGAAGAAGAAGCCGCCCGCCCGCCCGCGCCCAGCCCTGCCCCATGAGCACGGGGAGCCCCCACGCTCAGAACTTCACCGTTTTGATTCCGGCGCGCATGGCTTCCAGCCGGCTTCCGGACAAACCGCTGGCCGACATTGGTGGCCTGCCCATGGTGGTTCGCGTGGCCCGGCAGGCACAGCTGAGTGGTGCAGACAGCTGTGTCGTCGCCGCAGACGACCCACGCATCATCGCGGCCTGCGAAACCCACGGCGTGCGGGCCATCCTCACCCGCACCGACCATGCCTCGGGCAGCGACCGCTTGGCCGAGGCCTGCCAGTTGCTGGGTCTGAACGACGACACCGTGGTGGTCAACGTGCAAGGTGACGAGCCTTTGATCGACCCTGAGCTGATCCAGGCGGTGGCAAACGAACTGCACCAACGCCCCGATTGCGTCATGAGCACCGCAGCCCACGCCCTGGACAGCGTGGCAGATTTCCTCAACCCCAACGTGGTCAAGCTGGTGACCGACCGCAACCGGACTGCCTTGTATTTCAGCCGTGCGCCCATGCCCTGGTGGCGCGACGGCATGCGTCCCGGGGAGCTTCCCACCGCGTTGACCAACCCCGCTCCACTGCGCCACATCGGGGTTTATGGCTACCGTGCCGCCTTCTTGCGCAGTTTTCCCAGTCTCGAGCCCGCCCCCATGGAGCGGACCGAAGCCCTGGAGCAACTGCGCGTTTTGTGGCATGGCCAACGCATCGCCGTTCATATGGCGGCCGGGGCCCCTGCGGGGGGCGTTGATACCCCCGAGGATCTGGCCCGGGTACGCGCCCGGTTCCCATAGGGGCAGAGCCCCTCTGAAGCGGCCCTGCAAGAGCCTCGAAAGCTGTAAGTCAGTCGCGGGTTGCTGCATGCTATCCTCGGCCGGTTGCCCCGGAGCCCATGCCCGAGGGCCGCCGCCGGAGACAGCGGCTTCGACATTGAAACTTCAATAAAAGGAATCCGATGAGACTGATCCTGTTGGGAGCGCCCGGAGCGGGCAAAGGCACCCAGGCCACCTTCATTTGCCAGAAATATGGCATCCCTCAGATTTCAACCGGTGACATGCTGCGCGCGGCTGTCAAAGCGGGTACCCCGTTGGGTCTGCAAGCCGACGGGGTCATGAAGTCGGGTGGACTGGTCAGCGACGAGCTCATCATCAACCTGGTCAAGGAACGCATTGCGCAGCCTGACTGCGCCAACGGATTCCTGTTTGACGGTTTTCCACGCACCATTCCTCAGGCCGACGCCATGAAGGCCGCAGGCGTCAAGCTCGACTACGTGCTGGAAATCGATGTGCCTTTCGAGGCCATCATCGAACGCATGAGCGGTCGCCGCTCACACCCTGCTTCGGGCCGCACCTACCATGTCAAGTTCAACCCACCCAAAGTGGAAAACGTGGATGACGAAACGGGAGAGCCCCTGATCCAGCGCGCGGACGACCAGGAAGAAACCGTCAAAAAGCGCCTGGAGGTGTACAGCGCCCAGACCCGCCCACTGGTGGACTACTACAGCGAATGGGCTCAAAAAGAAGCGGCCGCAGCGCCCAAGTACCGTGCCATCAGCGGCATCGGCAACGTGGAAGAGATCACCGGTCGCGCCATGGAAGCCTTGGCACACTGACCCTGCCCAGCACTTTGCGGTCAAAAAGCCCGGTTTTGAACCGGGCTTTTTTGTGGCCACGTCAAAGAGAGTCTTCGGCCATCAAATCCAAAGCCAATGCCAGCCTGGCCTTGACCGGCGACAACCCCGCCGAATCCGGAAAGCTTGAACGCACGCCCGGGATCACCCTTCCACGCGCACAACGGGTGGCCCTGACCACCCTCACACCGCTTGCCTGGGCCTGCAACAACGCCTTCTCAAGTGCAACATGGACCGTGCCGTTGCCCGTCGCGGCCACCACGATGCCGCGAACCCTGCGGGTGGGATCCTGCTCAGCCAGCATCAGCAAGCCCTCAACAACCGCCCCATCGCTGTCGGCATGGCTGGTGATCACGGCCACTCGAGGCAAAACAGCGGCAGACGCGACGCGGTCAAGCTGAAACCTGTTCACCACCGCACCACCCTGAGCCGGAGGCAAACCATGAAACCAGCGCACGCCCCCCTCTTCCACGCACCCCATCGGCCCGGCATCGCCTGAGCCAAAGGCATCCAGGCGGTAGCTGTGCACTTTCGCCACGTGTTCAGCCCGATGCACCTGTCCCGCACACACCACCACCACGCCCACCAAGTCTTCACTCCCGGCGACGGCAACAGCGTCGAGCAAGTTCTGGGGGCCATCGGGCACCATCGCCGTGGCCGGCCGCATCGCACAGGTCATCACCACCGGCTTGCGGGGCTGCAGCACCGATTGCAGAAACCAGGCTGTTTCCTCCAGCGTGTCAGTGCCATGCGTGATCACCACGCCTTGCACCTCAGCACGCTCCAGGTGGTGCGCCACCCGCAAGGCCAGCTGGCGCCAGATGGCAAACGTCATGTCCTTGCTGTCCACCTGCGCTATCTGCTCAGCCTCCAGCGCGAGCCCAGCCAGAGGCGGCACAGCCGCCAGCAAATCGGACACCGCCACCTCGCCAGCCACATAGCCGACGTTGTCCGCCATCGCCGTCGCGCGCCCGGCGATGGTCCCGCCTGTCCCGAGAATCACACGAATGGAAGCCTTCTTTGTTTGAACCACTTGCCAAAACCTTAAAACTGGCTAAAAATACAGTCACTGGATAAGAAAACAGCTTGCTGATCCGTCCAGTATCCGTTGATGACCCATACCGATGGGTAGCAACCCACTTGATTCACGAGGCAGCCATGAACGACGCCCCTTTTCACGCTCCCAAGCTCACCGCCCGCCAGCAACAGATTCTGGAACTCATCCAGAACGCCATTGCACGCACCGGTGCTCCGCCAACGCGCGCAGAGATTGCCAGTGAGTTGGGATTCAAATCGGCCAACGCGGCCGAAGAGCATCTGCAAGCCCTGGCCCGAAAGGGTGTGATCGAACTCGTGAGCGGCACCTCGCGGGGCATCCGATTGCGCAGCGAAGACCTTCGCCACATCAATGACTCCCGGGGCCGCCAGCTTACACTGCCGCTGCCGAGTCTGACCCAGCTGATGCTGCCTCTGATCGGGCGAGTGGCGGCGGGCTCACCCATCCTGGCGCAGGAGCATGTCGACCAGACCTATCAGGTAGAGCGCAGCCTGTTCCAGCAGCAGCCCGACTACCTCCTCAAAGTGCGCGGCATGTCCATGCGCGATGTCGGCATCATCGACGGTGACTTGCTCGCTGTCAGGGCCACCAAAGAAGCCAAAAACGGCCAAATTGTGGTCGCACGTCTGGGCGATGACGTCACCGTCAAGCGCTTCATGCGGCGCGAACAATCGATCGAGCTGCTCGCCGAAAACCCCGACTACAAAACCATCGTGGTCGAGCCGGGCGAAGCCTTCGAAATCGAAGGACTGGCCGTCGGATTGATCCGAAACAGCTTCCAGAACTGACCAGCAACGGTCTGTATCGCTCCCGCGGGTGGCGGGCGTTTGGTTCGGTGCGCCCAAAGTGCACCAACACAACCCCGTGAGAGCGCAAATTCATCAATCCTGCCTGTGTTCAACCCCCTTCACGGAGTTATTCATGGGAATCCGATTCAACACCAACACCTGGCGCGCCCCTCTGCAGTTGATTGACTGCTGGTTACCGCTGCAACCTTCACGCACAGCCTCGCCTCGCACCGTACCCCTGTTTTTGCAGCAGTTTGCCCGCGCAGGCTGGCTCAAGCCTGCTGGCACGCCGAGAACACCGGTCAACCCCTGCCCTTCATCCGCCTCGCGCCAGGTCGCCAGCACGCAGTCCCACCCCCGCCATGTCAGGGTGCACAGCGTGCCCGACTTGAGTCGATCCACACAGGCCTTGGGCGGGCGCCTCGCGTTGTCCGGTCGCATCGGTGACGTGTGTGCCGAACTCGATCGGCTCGCTGCCTTGGAGCATCCAACGGGCCACAACAGACCTGCGGTCGCGTGATCCTGCGCCCAGGGTGCAGCAACTGCCAAAGGAGGCTCCAGACGGGTGGTGCATGAGGGCACAATAGTGGACATGAATATTGTGATTCTCGACGACTATCAAGACGTGGTCCGCAAGCTGGCCTGCGCCGAAAAGCTGGAGGCCTATCCGGCCAAGGTGTTCACCAACACGGTGAAGGGCGTAGGACAACTGTCGATCAGGCTAAGGGATGCCGATGTCCTGGTCCTGATTCGGGAGCGAACACAAATCACCCGACAACTCGTCGAAAAATTGCCACGACTCAAGCTGATCGTGCAAACCGGCCGCGCCGGTGCGCACATCGATATCGCTGCTTGTACCGAGCGGGGCATCGCTGTGGCCGAGGGCACCAGTTCGCCCGTGGCCACTGCCGAGTTGACCTGGGCATTGATCTTGTCCTCCATGCGCCGCATTCCACAATATGTTTCCAGCTTGAAACATGGAGCCTGGCAACAATCGGGGCTCAAGGCGTCGTCCATGCCGTCCAACTTCAGCCTGGGTATGGTGCTCAGCGGCAGAACACTGGGCGTGTGGAGCTACGGTCGCATCGGCAAGCTTGTCGCAGGCTACGGGCGCGCTTTTGGCATGCGTGTGGTGATCTGGGGCAGCGAGCGTTCGCGCACTGAAGCAGCGGCCGATGGCTTTGAAATTTCGCCCAGCCGCGAAGCCCTCTTCGAAATCGCTGACGTGCTCAGCCTGCACCTGAGGTTGGCAGAGGGCACCTTGGGATGTGTGTCTCTGGAGGATTTGTCGCGCATGAAGCCCACAGCCTTGCTCGTCAACACTTCACGCGCCGAACTGATCGACAACGATGCCCTGCTCGCCGCGCTCAACCGCGGTCGCCCGGGCATGGCCGCCATCGATGTCTTCGAATCGGAGCCTATTTTGCAAGGCCACGCTCTTTTGCGCCTGGAAAACTGCGTGTGCACGCCCCACATCGGCTTCGTCGAACTCGACAACTACGAAAAGTTGTTCAGCAGTGCCTTTGACAGTGTGGTGAGCTACATCAATGGAGCCCCCACCAACATCGTCAACCCAGGTGCGCTACAAGTGCGGCGCTGAGTTCTTTTTGCGAGGGGCTCAGGCCGACTCTTCCCCGCTCGCAGCGAGCAACCCCGGCTTGTTCACAGCCCCTCTCGCTCAGTTGTACCGAGCCCAAATCGATCCACGCAGAATTCATGCAACACCAATCGCTTCGAGCCTGTGTCCTGTGGGTTTCTCGGTTGCACAACACCCCATGACAAAGAAAAAGCCGGGCACTGCCCGGCTTTGAGACGACGCTGAGCACGGTCAGTCCGCCTTTTTCTCTCCGTCCAGATCCAGGTCGACCCCGGGCTCGTCGGGTGGCATGAAGTCAAGCACTTCAAAATCGATCAAGTTGCCCTCTTCTTGCACCGTACCCCGTGGGGGGGTGGGCTTGGAAGACGGCTCGACCGCCACAGGCACTTCGGGCAACGAGGCTTCAAAGGCCGACATTTCCGACAAAGCATCCAGATCAACGTCCAGACCCAGACGAGGCGAGGCGTGGGGGACGTCTTCTTGCGGCACAGTCTGCCCCGCCATGTCCGTCAATGCGCCGAATCCTGAAACCACCTTGCGAGGCGCCGCCGCTTTCAAGGGTTTGATGGCGGTGTGCTCAAAATCCACCTGCTCGGGCAACTCGGCTATGTCACGGCTGATCATTTCCTTGGCCACTGCGTGCAGCAACAACAACTCGCGATAGGCTTCGAGATCAAACACCTCGCCATCGGGATCGTTGGGCTCCTTGAAAATCGATTTTTCGATCACATCAAGCACACGGGGCTGCGGCCACAAGGCTTGAATACGGCCGAAGGCCGTTTCATACGACTCCAGGCCCTTGCTGTCATCGGAGTAGTTCTCAAACGGAGGAGCCCCCGCATTGAACTGGAGGTTGAATTCCTCGCGCAATTGTTCGTATTCGTCGTGCCGCCCCAGCTGGTGGTAAATGCGGAACAAGTCAAGATAAGCCAAAGCGCCAGGTTCCTGGCTTTCGGCCAAATGGCCCTTGAGCACGCCAATGGCCTGGTCGTATTCCCCCAGCGATACGAAGAAGTCCGCCTGTTGCTGTACATCGAACAGCTCTTCGGTCGCCACCGATCGCGACACGTAGGTCGAGGCGCCAGCGCCCCCGGCGCCAGACTTTGCCTGCCCACTGGAAGCGGGCACACCATCGATCAACGCCATGCTGGAATCGTGCAGCGACTGGTAATCGTCAAAATCTCCGTCGAGGTTGAGATCAATGTCGATGCCTTGAGGCTCTTCGCGGACCTCCAGCACGCCCGCCGAGGCGGCCGCGGCTCGAGCCGTCCGAGCCGGCTTGGTCGCACCGGCGTACCAGGCGCCGCGGTCATCGGTGGCCTGCTCGGCCTTGCGCCGGCGACTCAGCCACAACAGTGCCGCCAGGGACAGCAGAAACAGAGCGCCGAACACATAGGCCAGCCAGGTCATGTAGCGGGTGGAGTCGAGCTGGGACTTCATTGCCGTGATCGCAGCCCGGTCCTGCTTTTCTTGCTCACGCAGGCCTTTGGATTCTGCTTCCAGCACCGCCAGCTTTTGCGAATCCCTCAAAATCTCTTCTGGCGTGGCATTGATTGCTTTCCACAACAGGCCAGCCGCGGCGCGCTCTTCTTCAGAGGTTGTCGGCTCGCTCAGCATGGCCAGTGACAGCCTGAGCACTGGATCGCGCTCAATCGCCAAGCTCAGATCCACAGGATCCAGCTGCAGGCGCGGTGTTGCAGGTGGCGTGGCTTCGGGCGCCGGCTTGCGCACCACACTGGCAGGACGTGAGCGTTGGGGCTCGGGCTTCTTGCGGGTGGCGGCAGAAGCGGTGTTGGTGCCGCCCGATGCATCCCCGTCTGCGGAGACAGGATCGCGGTCGGAGCGCGACGCACGGGCATTTAAACGGGTCTCCGCAGCCAACGGCGGGAGTCTTACAGCAGGCAAGGTGCTGGGAATCAAAGCACCGCCAGCGGCCAGCGGCTCACTGATCGGATCGGCAAGAAGCACGAAGCGGCGCGAAAAGGGAGCCGAGCAACCCACCCGAACCACCACGGTCACGATCGGTTCGTTCACTGGCTGGGTGACCTGCACCCGCACCGATGCCTGGGCATCAGGAGCCGAGCGCTGCATCGACGTGCTGATCGCGCCCGAAGGAACGGCCACTTCGCCGTAAAGCACTTCCGACTGGATACAAAGCGAACCGGCTTCCTCGCCCGGGCCAAGCAATGCCTGTACTCTGACGTCCAGAGGTCGACCAAGAATGGCTGCGCCACTGTGACGGCCAAGCGTCGCAGCATGACTGCTCAGGGCAGTTGATAGCAAAATAGAGCCCACCAAGATTTGGCGCACGTCAAGATCCCTTCATTCCTAGGTCGGAACATTTTGTCATAGCTTGACGCAATCCCTCCCCGAATAATACTTTTATATGCAAGCAATTTTCCCCTCAGTTGGCGTGATTGGTACCGGTGCCATGGGCCGGGGCATCGCGCAAATGGCTGCTCAGGCCGGTAGTGAGGTCCGGTTGTACGACGTACAGGCCGGTGCCGCTCAAGCCGCGAAGGACAGCCTTTGGAACACCTGGTCCAAACTGGTCGCCAAGAATAAGCTGGGCAGCGAAGAACAAACCGCTCTGATCAGCCGAATCAGCGTGATCGACAGCCTGCAAGCGCTTGAAGGCTGCGCGATGGTGATTGAAGCGGTGGTCGAACGGCTGGATATCAAACAACAGCTGTTTGCCGAGCTCGAGCCCATTGTCGGCCCTGACACCGTGCTGGCCACCAACACATCTTCGCTGTCCGTCACCGCCATCGCCGCTGCTTTGACCCACCCGGAGCGCTTCGCAGGTTTTCATTTTTTCAACCCTGTTCCATTGATGCGCGTGGTTGAAATCATCGCAGGACTCCGATCGAGCGCTGTTGTTTGCGAGCAACTCGCAGAATTTGCGAAACAGTTTGGGCATACACCGGTATCGGCACAAGACACCCCGGGCTTTATCGTGAATCACGCAGGGCGCGGTTACGGCACCGAAGCCCTGCGCGTGGTGGGGGAACGGGTGGCCGACTTTGCCACCATTGACCGCATCCTGCGCGACCAGATCGGATTCAAACTGGGCCCCTTCGAGCTGATGGACCTCACCGCACTCGACGTATCGCATCCGGTCATGGAATCCATCTACCGGCAGTACTTCGACGAGCCCCGCTACCGTCCCAGCGTGATCACGGCACAGCGTCTGGCTGGCGGTGTGCTGGGGAAGAAAACGGGCGCGGGCTTTTACCGCTACGAGCAAGGAGTGGCGCAAATCCCGCCCGAACCCGCCATACCAACGATCCCAAGCCTGCCTCCTGTTTGGGTATCACCCAAAGCGGCGAGGCGGACCGAGCTGTACCAGCTGCTCAAAACGCTGGGCGCCCAGATTGAAACAACGGCAGCGCCCTCCTCTGGCGCCCTGATCCTGGTGGCCCCCCTGGGCCTGGATGTGACAACGCTCGCCGCCGTCGAGCGCCTCGACGCCTCCCGCACCGTCGGCATCGACATGATGCTGGAAGACGCCTCCACGCGGCGCCGCGTGCTGGCAACCAACCCGGCCACGCGCATCGACATGCGCGACGCAGCGCACGCCCTCTTTGCCAAGGATGGAAAGGCCGTGAGCGTGGTTCGCGACAGCGGCGGGTTTGTGAGCCAGCGCGTGGTGGCAACCATCATCAATATCGCGGCTGACATGTGCCAGCAAGGCGTGTGCACCCCCAAAGACCTGGACCTTGCAGTCACGCTGGGCCTGGGCTACCCCGTGGGACCGCTGGCCCTGGGGGACCGCATCGGCCCCACCAATGTCCTCGAGATCCTGTTCAACATGCAAACCGTGTACGGTGACCCCCGTTACCGGCCCTCGCCGTGGCTGCGCCGCCGAGGCGCACTGGGCCTGAGCCTCGCGCATGAAGAAATCTGACGCCCTACCACCCCGATTCGGACACCCCCACACCGCATGAACGCCAGCCTCAAGAGCCACAGCCATGGTCAGACCATGGTCCTGACCATCAGCAACCCGGACCACCGCAATGCCCTCGGCCCCGATATCTATGCCGCGGGCGTCGAGGCGCTGAACGTTGCCGAAGGCAATGCCGAGATCCGCAGCGTCGTGATCACGGGGGAAGGCGCCCATTTTTGCGCGGGCGGAAACCTTCAGCGCCTGCTGGCGAACCGGCAGCAGCCTCCAGAAGTGCAAGTCCAGAGCATCGAGGGGCTGCACAACTGGATTGAAACCATCCGCGCATTTCCGAAGCCGGTGATCGCGGCGGTCGAAGGCTCTTGCGCAGGCGCCGGTTTTTCGCTGGCGCTGACCTGCGACCTGATTGTGGCGGCTCACAACAGCATCTTCGTCATGGCGTATACCAACGTGGGCCTGTCCCCCGATGGCGGTGCCAGCTGGAGTCTGATGCGCGCTTTGCCTCGCGCCACCGCGATGCAATTGCTGCTGTGCGGTGACCGCATTGAAGCGCAGCGCCTGCTGGATCTGGGGGTGATCTCACAGGTCAGCGGCACCGCCGAGGCATTGAACGACGCTTTGTCACTCGCCGAGCGTCTCGATGCGCGCGCGCCCAATGCACTGGCCAGCATCAAGGAACTGAGCAACGATGCATTGAGCAATACGTTGCATGCCCAACTGTCCGCCGAGCGCGACCATTTCGTGCGCAATCTGCACCACCGCAATGCAGGCGAAGGTATCAACGCATTCATGGAAAAAAGACCCGCGCAGTACCGCTGACCCAGATTTTCCGAAGACGTGGTGCCCTCTTACAGCCCGTACCCGGGACGCCTACGAGACATCTTGACCCCAACCCTGGTGCAGTGCCGCCGTCCCTGTGGCGACAATGACAGCACTCCCAGTCACTCATAAGACACACGATGGACGAACCAATTCTGACAATGGAAGAACGAGAGGCGATCAATGGTGGTCGCTGGTTCAACAGCCTTTCACCTTCACTCCGACACGACATACTTCGATGTGCTTACGTCAAGCGATTCAAGGACGGCGATCTGATCGTTGCCCGCGGCGACCCACCCTCCGAATGGATAGGGGTGGCCAAGGGGGCCGTGCGCGTCAGCTCAACCTCGCTGTCGGGCAAGCAGATCACGCTGACTTACGTGGAACCCGGTGTGTGGTTTGGCGATGTGGCGATGTTCGACGGGGACCAGCGCACCCACGATGCGTATGCCCACGGCCTCACGACACTGTTCTGCATCTCTCGCAACGATTTTCAGAAGGTGCTGGCCTCACACGTAGAGCTCTACGAAGCACTGATGCGTTTGCAGGCCCGGCGCATTCGAACGCTGTTCGGCCTGGTGGAAGACCTCAACACCCTGCCATTGCGCGCTCGCCTGGCCAAACAGCTGTTGCACCTGGTGCGCAGCTACGGGGTGCCCTGCCTGGCAGATGGCAGCGAGATGCGCATCGGGCTGCAGCTGGCGCAAGAGGAATTGGCCCAGTTGCTGGGAGCCTCGCGACAGCGCGTGAACCAGGAACTCAAATCGATGGAGCGCGAGGAAGCGATCCGCATCGAGCAAGGTGGACTCGTGGTCCGCAACCGCGACATGTTGATGCGCATTGCCGACGCCGAATCCTGACACTTTCCAGGATGCGGGCGCTGGCGCGCATCCGTACGACCAGCGCTCGCGCTGGCTCCCCTGCACCTCAAATGAGACCTGCCTGCCGATGAACGAATCCCACATCTTCACCGGCACCAAGCCGGTCGCTGACCAACACCGTTTTGATACCGAAGCCCTGACGCGCTGGATGCGTGATCAGGTGGCCGGGTTCGAGGGCCCTTTGAGCGTGGAAATGTTCAAAGGGGGTCAGTCCAACCCGACCTACAAACTCATCACGCCGCAAAAGGCGTATGTGATGCGCGCCAAACCTGGGCCCGTGGCCAAGCTGTTGCCGTCCGCTCACGCTGTCGAGCGAGAGTTTCGGGTGATGAGCGCCTTGCAGGGCACCGGTGTGCCAGTGGCGAAGATGTATGCGCTGTGTGAAGACGAGTCCGTCATCGGGCGTGCCTTCTACATCATGGAGTGCGTCGAAGGCCGGGTGATGTGGGACCAATCCCTGCCCGACATGACAAAGGCTGAGCGGGGCGCGATTTACGATGAAATGAACCGCGTCATGGCGGCGTTGCACAGCGTGAAGCCGCAAGAAATTGGCCTGGGCGATTACGGCAAACCCGGCAACTATTTTGAACGGCAGATTGGCCGCTGGAGCAAGCAGTATGTGGCCTCCATCACCCAGCCCATCCCCGAGATGGACAAGCTGATGGAATGGCTGCCGCAAAACATCCCGGCCATGGCGCGCGACGAGTCGATGGTGACCGTCGTCCACGGCGACTACCGCCTCGACAACCTGATGTTCCATCCCACCGAGCCCCGCGTGCTCGCGATTCTCGATTGGGAGTTGTCCACGCTGGGCCACCCCCTGGCCGACTTCAGCTACCACTGCATGGCCTGGCACATCCCGCCTGGCGCCTTCCGCGGCATCGGCGGGCTGGACGTGGTCTCACTCGGCATTCCGACCGAAGCCGAATACATCGCCCGCTATTGCGAGCGCACCGGTCTGGCCCAACCCGATCAGCTCAAGGCCGACTGGAATTTTTACCTCGCCTACAACCTGTTCCGGCTCGCCGCCATTCTGCAAGGGATTGCCAAGCGAGTCGAAATGGGCACAGCGTCCAGCGCACAGGCGGTGTCGTCTGCGGCCGGCGCCCGACCACTGGCACAGATGGCCTGGCGCTACGCCACCGCCGCAAGCTGATCCACCCCGCTTTTTCACCCGACCCGCTCACCCTTTCGCAGCGACAACACTCAGGAGACAAGATGAATTTCGACTACACCGACAAGGTCAAGGACATGCGTGAACGCCTGTTGGCTTTCATGGACGAGCACATCTATCCCAACGAAGCGCGCTTCTTTGCGGAAATCGCAGAAAACCGCAAAAACGGCAACGCCTGGCTGCCCACCAAAATTGTGGAAGAGCTCAAGCCCAAGGCCCGCGCCGCAGGTCTGTGGAACCTCTTCCTGCCCAGCAGCGCCCGAGCCCCTGAAGGCCTGACCAACCTCGAATATGCCCCCATGTGTGAAATCATGGGCCGTGTGGTGTTTGCCTCCGAGGTGTTCAACTGCTCCGCGCCCGACACCGGCAACATGGAAACCCTGGAGCGTTACGCCAGCGAGGAAATCAAAGACCAATGGATGGAGCCCCTGCTGCGCGGTGAGATCCGCTCAGCATTCCTGATGACCGAGCCCGCCGTGGCATCGTCTGACGCCACCAACATCGAGTGCAGCATCGAGCGCGATGGCGATGAATATGTGATCAACGGCACCAAATGGTGGTCGTCGGGCGCGGGCGATCCACGTTGCAAGGTCTACATCGTGATGGGCAAGACCAATCCCGATGCGCCTCGCCATTCGCAGCAATCGATGATCGTGGTGCCGGCCAATACGCCCGGCATTGAAGTGGTCCGGGCACTGTCGGTGTTTGGCTACGACGATGCGCCCCACGGCCACATGGAAGTGAAACTGACCAACGTGCGCGTGCCCGTGGCCAACTTGATGCTCGGCGAAGGCCGCGGCTTCGAGATCGCCCAAGGTCGCCTTGGCCCTGGTCGCATTCACCATTGCATGCGCTCCATCGGGGCCGCTGAGCGCGCCCTGGAACTTATGTGCAAGCGCCTCAACAGCCGTGTCGCATTTGGCAAGCCGGTGTCGGCCCAATCGGTGTGGCATGAGCGCATCGCCGATGCACGCTGCCGCATCGAGATGGCGCGCCTGCTCACGCTGAAAGCCGCCTACATGATGGACACCGTGGGCAACAAGATCGCCAAGGCTGAAATCGCCATGATCAAGGTGGTTGCGCCCAACATGGCCTGCGACATCATCGACATGGCCATCCAGGCCCATGGCGGCGGCGGCGTCAGCGACGACTTCCCGCTGGCCTACAGCTATGCCGGACAACGCACTCTGCGCTTGGCCGATGGCCCGGATGAAGTGCACCGTGTTTCGATCGCCAAACTGGAACTGGCCAAGCACATGGCCATCAAGGGCGAAGTCGACATGCCCGTCACCCGCGGCAGCTGACCCACCCCTCGCCTCGCAGCTTCTCAGCGCCCAAACAGCCGCAAGGCCCGGGCGCTGAGAGCCTCGACGGCATCCAGCACCGGGTGGCTGATCACGCCGTCATCGGCGTGCTCCATCTGAAGGTGCAAATACAACTTGCCCCGCGTGAACGCAATCAGAAACGGCGTCACCGGGCGAAGTTCGACGGGCATGTCCATCAGCAGCTCGATCGACTCTTCATCCAGCCATTCGCGAGCGGCTTCCGGCGCATCGGTGAGCACGCAGTAGCGCGACCAAAAATCGGTTGAAGGCCCCGGCCACCCCGCATCGCGGTACATGGACAACCAGGCAAGCTCTTCGGGCAGCGGTCGGTCTGTGGTGCGCAACGTGTCGGTTACTTCAGCAAACAGGTTCACCGCAGCTTTGTCCAGCGCGCGCTTGAGCGTGCGGTGCATCACGATAATGTTCACGTCTTCGCGCAGATCCAGCTCGGCCTTGGCCAAGAGCTCGACACCCACGATATAAGGACGGGTAGACGGCGCGCAGCCCGCCTTGAAAGCCTTGTCGTGCAACAAACCTTCGGCAGCCGTTGCGCCATTGGGAAGGCGGTGGTGGCTGAGCATGTGGCTAATGGCCCATTGCGCCAAGCCGTCGTCGAGCTCTCGGGGCGAAGGGGCCGCGGAGAATGCCTTTTTCAATCGCTCAAACATGGTTCCTCCAACGCTTGTAGAGTCACATCCATCGCCCGCGAGGGCATTTTCATCACCGAAAGCCCAAACATGATCGACGTTTACTCATGGCCCACACCCAATGGACACAAGGTCCATATCATGCTGGAAGAATGCGGACTGCGCTTGGGCCGGGATTGGCAAGTGCACCCCATCAACATCGGGCAAGGTGACCAGTTCACTCCCGAGTTTCTCAAGATCAGCCCCAACAACAAGATCCCGGCCTTGGTTGACCCTGTCGGGCCCGACGGCAAGCCGATCAGCCTCTTTGAATCCGGCGCCATTTTGTTGTACCTTGCGGCCAAGACAGGCAAGCTGCTGCCCAAGTCAGACCGACAGAAATTCGAGGTGTTGCAGTGGTTGATGTTTCAGATGGGCGGTGTGGGGCCGATGCTCGGGCAAGCCCACCACTTTCGCATCTATGCGCCCGAAAAAATCGACTACGCCTACGACCGCTATACCAACGAAGCCAAACGCCTGTATGGGGTGATGGACAAACAACTCGCCGGTCGAAAATTCATCGCTGGCCAGCAATACAGCGTGGCCGATGTGGCCATTTTCCCGTGGCTGCGCAGCTGGCAGAACCAGGGCATTGACTGGAAGGACTACCCCCGCCTCAAAGACTGGTTCGATCGCGTCGAGGCGCGCCCGGCCGTGCAACGTGGTGTGGCGGTGTTGGCCGATGCACGCAAGCCACTGACCGACGACAAAGCCCGAAACGCACTCTTCGGCAAGGGCCAATACAAAAAAAGATGAAGAAATTTGCCTGTCTCCCAAAAGTGGGCTTTTCCGCAGGTACAATTCGCAGCTTAGTCGGAGCGTAGCGCAGCCTGGTAGCGCATCTGCTTTGGGAGCAGAGGGTCGCGAGTTCGAATCCCGCCGCTCCGACCATTCTTTTATAGAACAAAAACGGCCCACAGTGTGGGCCTTTTTTGTCTCTGCAGCTTTTTGCACTTTTCTACCCGCAGCTCATCTGGATAGAGCAGTTGCCTTCCAAGCAGCAGGCCGGGGGTTCTTCTTGCAGGTTGTTTGAGTTGCATATTGCGCCTCCTCGACGGTCCCGTCTGAGAGCCGCTACCAACCTAGGCAAACGCTGTTTCTGAGCGCCGACAAAGTGCTGCTCCGTGCCGATTCTTCAGGTGCATCTTGTGTACGATACCCATAGTTCTTTGGGTGGCGTTAGCTCAGCTGGATAGAGCAGCCCCCTTCTAAGGGGCAGGTCATAGGTTCGATTCCTATACGCCACACATTTCTGCCAAAGAAAAATAATCCAGACAGCCCTCTTCTTGCCCATCCAGCGCGCACGGGGACGTGCCCAGCACCAGGGGCCAATTTGAAGCGGTTCGAGGCTCCAGGGACGCCGAGACTGGCCCATTCCGGATTCTTGCAGAAGTTGGCATTCCAGCCTCCGAAGGGCCGGGCGCTTGCACTTGAGCGGTGGTTTTCCCTTGCCGGTGCCAACCAAAGTGGGCGCCCAGGAGTTGCGCCAACACCGACGCGCCAGGATCTCATAAAGGGGTTCAAGTCCCTCGGCAGCCACTCCCACCCAACGAATCGTACGCGACCACGCGCGGCGAAAATCGCCCTCGTGCGCGCGGGCCGGTGCCACCACATGGGCGACATCAAGGGTTTATCCGCAGAACCTTTGGCGATTGATGCACTATATTGCATCAATCCATCCGGGATGGCCGTGCATCAAAATGCATATTTCCATGCCCTTACGCCGCTCGGCAGCATACAAGTTGTTTGAACATCAATTGTTTAGCTGTCAATTACGGGTAATTCACTATCGTCAGGTTCTGCACCGCCGCCTACAGTGAACTGACTATTCCAACCCCACAGGAGACAAGACACCATGACCACACGCCGACTCGTCCTTACCCGAACCGCCGCTGTGATTGGCGCCGCCAGCAGCGGCCTGTTGTTGCCCCAACTGGCGCGTGCGCAGTCAGACAAAGTCAGAGTAGGCTTCATGCTCCCCTACACCGGCACCTATGCCCAGCTGGGCGTGTCCATCGAAAACGGCTTCATGATGGCGCTGAACGAACAAGGCGGCAAGCTGGGCGGCCGCGATGTTGAGTTCTTCAAGGTGGACGACGAGTCCAACCCGGCCAAGGGCATTGAAAACGCCAACCTGCTGGTGCAGCGCGACAAGGTCGACGTGCTGGTGGGTACCGTGCACTCTGGCGTGCAAATGGGCATCCACAAAGTGGCCCGGGAAAGCGGCGTGCTGAGTCTGATTCCCAACGCAGGCGTGCAAATCGCCACCCGTGCCCAATGTGCACCCAATGTGTACCGCACCTCGTTCTCCAACTCCCAGCCCACGCTGGCATTGGGCAAAGCCATGGTGGATCGCGGCCACAAGAAAGCGGTGTGGATTACCTGGAACTACTCGGCCGGCGCCGAAGCGTTTGAAGGCTTCGAACAAGGCTACACCGCAGCTGGCGGCACGATCGTCGAAAAACTCGCAGTGCCCTTTCCAAGCGTCGAGTTCCAGGCTCTGCTGACCCAGATCGCGGCCATCAAGCCCGATGCCGTGGCCTGCTTCTTCGCCGGAGGTGGCGCCGCCAAATTCCTGCGCGATTTCCACGCCGCCGGTTTGAGCAAGACCATCCAGTTGTATGGCTCCGGCTTCCTGACCGAAGGTGTGCTGGAAGCCGCTGGTCCCGCCGCCGAAGGCGTGTTGACCACCATGCACTACAGCGACTCCCTGGACACACCGCGCAACAAGAAATTCCGGCTTGACTACGCCAAATCGGTCAAAGCCCAACCCGACGTGTATGCGGTGCAAGGCTACGATGCGGGCCAGCTGCTGGTTATCGGTGCCAACGCAGTCAAGGGCGACTTATCCAACAAGAAAGCGCTTTACGCGGCCATGGACGGCGTGACCATCGACAGCCCACGCGGCAAGTGGACCATGAGCCCGGCCCACAACCCGATCCAGGACATGTACCTGCGCCAGGTGGTCAAGGGTGAAAACAAGGTGATCGGTATTGCTGGCAAGGCCGTGGCCGATCCAGCCACCGGCTGCCGCATGACCTGAGTCGACTGTCTTGTTTTCTGCGTCGGAACCCGCGCCCCACGGGGCGCGGGTTTGCTGCATGCCTACCCTATTCCCCCACCCATGGATTTCGCCAATTTCCTGATCCAGCTGCTCAACAGTGTGCAATACGGCTTGCTGCTGTTCATGCTCGCCGCTGGTCTGACCCTGATCTTCGGCATCATGGGCGTGGTCAACCTGGCGCACGGCACCTTTTACATGCTCGGCGCTTACCTCGCCTGGTTCCTCACGGCGCAGTTTGACAACCTGCTCTTGGCCATCGTGGTGGGCGCGCTGCTGGCGGTCGCCTTTGGCTGGGCGCTCGAGTGGCTGCTGTTTCGCCACTTTTACAAGCGCGACCACCTCGATCAGGTCTTGCTCACCTTCGGCCTGATCTACATCTTTCAGGAAGCCCGCTCGATCCTTTGGGGCGACGATGTGCATTCGGTTGCGGTGCCCGAGTTGTTCAATGGCGCCATCCAGCTCACCGACAACCTTTCGTACCCCGTTTACCGCCTGGTGGTGTCGGCCGTCTGCGCCGCGCTGGCATTGGGCCTGTACCTGCTGATTTCCAAAACCCGCCTGGGCATGAAGATCCGCGCTGGCGCCTTCAACCGCGAAATGGCCGAGTCGCTCGGCATCAACATCCGCTTTATCCATTCCATCGTGTTTGCGCTGGGCGTGGGTCTGGCGGCGGTGGCCGGTATGGTCGCCGCACCGATCTCCAGTGTGTACCCCGGCATGGGCAGCTCGGTGCTCATCATGTGTTTTGTGGTCGTGGTGATCGGTGGCATCGGCTCGGTGCGCGGGGCGCTGGTCGCCGCGCTGATGGTCGGACTGGTCGACACCTTCTGCAAGGTACTGGTGCCGGAAATCGCCGGCATGGCGGTGTACATGCTCATGGCTGCCGTGTTGTTGTTCAAACCCGAAGGCTTGTTCAAATCATGAGCGGAGCCAACGCACAGCTCGAAATCTTGCCGCGCAGCGTTCAGGTGTTGTTGGCGGTCGGTGCACTGGGCCTGGCCGTCTTTCCCTTGATTCCCATGGAAAGCTCGGGCTACTACGTCCAGATGCTGTCGCAGATGATGATCCTGGCCATCTTCGCGATGAGCCTGGATTTGCTGCAGGGCGTCACCGGCCTCGTGTCGCTGGGCCATGCGGCCTACTTCGGGCTCGCCGGCTACGCACTGGCTTTTCTCACGCCCGCCGATGTCCCGGTGAGCCTTTGGTGGTCGCTCCCGGTGGCGGCCTTGGGCACCGGGCTGGCCGCGCTGGTCATCGGCTTTTTCGTGGTGCGCACCCACGGCATCTACTTCATCATGGTCACCATGGCGTTTGCCCAGATGGTGTTCTATCTGTTCTTCGACAACGCCGTGCTGGGTGGCTCCGACGGGCTCTATGTGAACTTCCGGCCCGATGCCACGCTGTTTGGCTGGCGCGGCATCGATCTGGAAGACAAAACAACCTTCTTCTACTTCACGCTGGCGCTGCTGGTGTTGATTTACGCCTTTCTGCGCCGTCTGCTCTTCTCGCCCTTTGGCCGCGCGCTCTCGGGCATTCGGGTCAACGAGCACCGCATGCGCGCCGTGGGCTACGGCAGCTTTGGCTACAAGCTCACCGCCTTCACGCTGGCGGGTGCCCTGGCCGGCGTGGCCGGCTATTTGTGGGCCGCGCAAACGGGCTATGTGAACCCCGAGCTGATGGGCTTTCACCTGAGCGCCCACGCGATCATGATGGTGATCCTGGGTGGCATGGGCAACTTCGGCGGCGCTATCGTAGGCGCGTTTGCCTTTGAATGGGTGATGCACCTTTTCAAAGACATGACCAAACACTGGCAGCTGCTCATGGGCAGCTTCATCGTGCTCGTGGTGCTGTTCGCGCCGCGCGGGCTGTTGGGTTTGATTGACCGCCTCACTGGCAAAAAGGAAAAACCGGACAAGATGAAAGAAACCAAGGAGGCGCCATGAGCGAACTGCTGCTGAGCGCCATCCAGCTCACCAAGCGTTTCGGCGGTCTGGCCGCTGTGAACGGTGTGTCGGTGGACCTGTTCCGCGACCGCATCCACGCCGTGATCGGCCCCAACGGGGCCGGCAAATCCACGCTCACCAACCTGCTCTCAGGCGATCTGCCGCCCACGTCCGGCCAGATTCGCTTGGGGAACACCGATATTGCGGGCAAGAGCCCTGAGCGCATTTCGCGCCTGGGCCTGGGCCGCAGCTACCAGAAGACCAACATTTTCCTGCCCTTCACCGTGTGGGACAACGTGCGTCTTGCTGCCCAGTCGGTCGAGCGTCAGGCACCGTGGAACCCGGTCCACTGGTTGAGCACAGCGCGCAACGACCGCACGGTCAATCAACGCTGCGAACGCGCCCTGGAACTCGCCGGCCTCACGCTGCGCGCCCAAACCGTGGCCGGCAACACCAGCCACGGCGAGCAACGCCAACTTGAAATTGCCATGACGCTGGCTACCGAGCCACGGGTGCTGCTGCTCGATGAACCGCTCGCCGGCATGGGCCAAGCCGAAGCCGA
The DNA here is from genome assembly GCF_004795855.1 of Hydrogenophaga sp. PAMC20947. Taxonomy (NCBI): domain Bacteria; kingdom Pseudomonadati; phylum Pseudomonadota; class Betaproteobacteria; order Burkholderiales; family Comamonadaceae; genus Hydrogenophaga; species Hydrogenophaga sp. PAMC20947. Next base: position 933,496 of record NZ_CP039252.1, on the reverse strand, counting down.
AAGCATGATCGAGTTGCTGCAAAAGCTCAAAAAGAACCACGCCATCATGCTGGTGGAGCACGACATGGACGCCGTGTTCGCCCTGGCCGATCAGCTCACCGTGATGGTCAACGGCCAGGTGATCGCCACGGGAACGCCCGAGCAGGTTCGCGCAGACTCGAATGTCCAGGCCGCGTACCTGGGCGAGGAGCACGCGGCATGACCCACCCCCTCATCCAGACCCAGGGCCTCAACACCCACTACGGCGCCAGCCACATACTGCGTGGCATTCATTTCACCGTGAAGCCCTTTGAGACCATCGGGCTCATGGGCCGCAACGGCATGGGCAAAACCACGCTGCTGAAATCCATCATGGGCATCGTCAAACCCAGCGGCGGCAGCGTAACGATCAAAGGCCAGGTCATGACGGGCGCGGCCACCTTCGAGATTGCAAAGCAAGGCATCGCCTACGTGCCCGAAGGTCGCGGTATTTTTGGCAACTTGAGCGTCAAGGAAAATCTCAACATGGCCGCCCGCCCTGGCACAAAAGGCCAGCGAGATTGGACCTACGAGCGCGTGCTCGACACCTTCCCCCGCCTGGCTGAACGACTCAACCACGGCGGCCAACAGCTCAGCGGCGGTGAACAACAAATGCTCACCATCGGCCGCGCGCTCATGACCAACCCCGACGTGCTCATCCTCGATGAAGCCACGGAAGGGCTGGCACCGCTCATCGCTCGCGAGATCTGGCGCATTTGCGGCGTCATCCGCGAGAGCGGCATCAGCAGCGTGATCGTGGACAAAAACTGGAAACACGTCACCCAGATCGCCGACCGTTGCACCATCCTGCTCAAGGGTGAGGTGGCGTTTGAGGGCAGCTCAGATGAGCTGTTGGCGAAACCTGAGTTGCTGGAGTTGTATTTGGGGGTCTAAAGGCCCGACGGGTGTCGCGACTAGCCCACCCATCGCGAACAAAGCAAAAGGAACGCTCACCTTGGAATTTCTGACCAAGGGTCGCATTTCCCTTGAGCCGATTGCCAGAGAAGGGGAACGTCAACGGCGGCCGGTCTCAGACGGCGCCAGTCGGATGCGTGGGGTCCACCCACAGCACGTGCTCGGGTTTTTCCACCGGGTCAATGTCCAGGTTCACCGCCACCGCCTGACCATCGCTGCGGCACAGCACGCACTCCAGCACCTCGGTGGCGCTGGCATTGATCTCTTGGTGCGGCACAAAGGGCGGCACATAGATGAAGTCGCCCGGCCCGGCCTCGGCTGTGAACTCCAGCTTTTCACCCCAGCGCATGCGTGCCCGCCCTTTGACCACGTAGATCACGCTCTCCAGCGGGCCGTGGTGGTGAGCGCCAGTCTTGGCGTCGGCGTGGATGGTGACAGTGCCAGCCCAAAGCTTTTGCGCGCCGACGCGTGCAAAGTTGATCGCCGCTTTTCTGTCCATGCCCGGTGTACTCGGCACGTTGCCGTCGAGCTGGTTGCCCGGAACGACGCGCACACCGTCGTGTTTCCACGCGGGCTCGCCGGGCGGGTGGCTGTGGTGATCATCTTGCGGGTGAGACATGGCAGGCTCCTTCGTATAAACGGACTACAAATTGCGAGGCGCACACGACGGCGTTCAGCCACCATAGCGCTGGCGCGGCAGCGCAGCGCCATGGCCCAGAATTTCCAGCTTGGGCAACCGCCGGCAATCGCAGCACTGAACTGCTGCTGCCCCGTTTGTTGGCTTTGACACGCCATCTTACCCAGCTCGCCCTGAGCGGGGATCGAATGCCAAAGGCACGGCACGGCACGGGTCCTTTGTGGAGAGAAACGAGCCGCAAGTCCACTCGCGAAAGTCCTGCCACGCCATGGGCAAAACCACACGCCTCAAATCCACCATGGACACCGCCAAGTCCAGCGACGGCAACCTGACCATCAAAGCCCGGACCCTACCCGGTGCGGCCACCTTTGCGATGGCCCGCCAGGGCATCGCCCAGGAGCCCGAAAGCCGGGGTCACTTCGACGGGCTGAGCATGAAAGAAAAGTTGGCAAGTTCGTCCCAGCCAGGAAGAAGACGCGAAATCGCCGCCAGCGGCCCAGATTTGGCCCATCTGCTGCGTCATCCGCGAGAGCGGCATCTGCAGCGCCGTCGGGGACAAAAACTGGAAACACGTCATCCAGATCGTCGACCGCTGCACGACCCGGGTCAGGGGTGAGGTGGCGGTTGAGAGCGGATCGGATGAGGTGCTGGCGAAACTGAAATTGCTCGAGCAATGCCTTGGCACCTTGGCCGAGAGCGGTGATCGCCCCGATGAGGCTATCGCTCCATGCATAAAATGTCGATCGGTCACACCGCCGCAACTCGATCACAACCTGCCCAACAATGACCAACCTTGCCGCCTACATCCTCGCAGTGACCGATGTTCCTGAACGGGTAGAGGATGCCGAAAACCTGCAGCAGTCCCTGAACTCACTTCGTCTGTTTGATTCGGTCGAAATTGTGCCGGCCATCTACTGGAAGAATGAGTCATCTGCGATCGATTTCATCAGCAAGCACCCCGATTACGGCTTTACCGAACGCTATCTCACTGCCTGCAGAAAGGGACAGGCGTGCTGCACGCTGAGTCATATCAGCCTCTGGCAAAACCTGCTGAACAGCGTGCACGACGGCGCCATGGTGTTCGAGGACGACATCTATGTGGAAGACAGTGGCCATCTGCGCGAGATCGCCGAATCCATCTCGCGCCGGCCGGACATCGACTGGCTTCGCATCCACCTGCACAAGGCGTTCCGGGACGAGATTCTTCAAAGTCCTGAGCTGGACATCTTTGTGAACGACCCCTCAGTCTACGGATTCGCGGCCTACTACGTCAGCCGGCAGGGCGCGGAGAAGCTCCTGAGGAACTTCCAGACCATCGACAACAACGTCGACGTCATCGTTCCCGAGCTGGGGAGGTCCAACCGGCTCACTTGCAGGACGGTGCACAAGGTCGTCGTTGAACACCACCCCTTCGACGGAGATGTCGAGGACCTCGCGCAGAGGCATGAGATTGAGCGTTTGCAGATCAAATTGCAGAAGTCCCCCAGCACGATTTATTCGTCGCCCTGCTTCCAACCTGGGGAAAGGCTCCACCGCATGATGATGATCCCGCAACAGGTCCGGCAACTCAAGGAGCAGGGATACACAGTTTTGAGGGGCGTGTTCGCGCAGGACGAGATCGTCCAAGCACGGTCACAGATTCTGGCCAACCATGCGCTTTTCAAGAACACCCGTTCCAACCCGTCCTCATTGCACCTGGCTGGATTCCACCGCTTTCCCGAACTGGAATCGCTGCACACCAATCTGGCCACAAATGAGGCGGTCCTAGACCTCCTCGCAGCTTCCGTCAAAAGCGGCAGGGTGCGAACCATCGGTCTGTCGGACATCACCATTAACCGATCACAGAACTGGCACAAGGATTTGTTGAGAGGAAAGTTCCGCCACCACCTCGGCGACGAGTCCACCTATTGGAATACCGATGACGGCGGCGTCTACAAAGCGCTGCTGTACCTCCAGAAAGGCGCCTCCCTGAAGGTCATCGAAGGTTCGCACCTTGAGCAGACATCGCTGAACAGCGACTCCTTCAGCGAGCCAACGGATGAAGCGCGCGTGCGCGAAATTCCGGTCGAGGCCGGCGATACAGTCATCATGGACATCCGGGTATCGCACCGAGGGTCTCCAGAAGTGCTGTTTCAACCCTCCGAACCAGTCCTTCCCCCGCGCATTTTGATATCGACCGTATCGGGCTGCGTCGACGGCAAGCTGACAAAGGCGATGGAGATCGGCAACTTTCATCGCCTGGTGGACTGGATGGAGCGGCACCCCTGACCCTGCTCGCTCACAGCCGCAGCGCACGGGCCGCGTCCAGCAACAGCGGCAATAGATCGCGTTTCATCACCCTCTGGCGCCAGTCCCGCCGGAACCGCCACGGCATTCAATGCGGCCCCGATCTGGCCTTTCATGTTTGCCAAAAACACGGTGAACGCGTGGCGTGCAAGCCAGAGGCATGCGCCACCGCCCGCCCATGCACACGCTGCGGGTCACTGCCACACGAATGTGGGGTCAGGCCACCGCCTTTTGGTCAAAAAGCGCAAGCGGCTACAGTGGACCCTGCTCACCTCACCTCACCACACCAACACCCAAAGAGACGCATTGCATTCAATTTTTCGTTGAATGCAAAAGACAAAGCCTGACCATTAGGAACCGACTGTGCCCCTCACCATCCTACTGCCCGACCCGCTCACGGCCTTGATCGCCGCCGCTTTGGCGGTGGGCATTGCACTGGTTTTGCACGCGGTGGTTTTCCGGATCATGAAGCGGTTTGCCGAGCGCAGCGACAGCGAGAGCGATGGCGTGCTCCTCAAGCGCTTGTCGAGCCCAACCCGGGTTTCGCTGGTCGCGCTTGCGCTGGTGTTGGTGGCCAGGGAGGTTCCGATGCTGGAGGCGGTGTGGGCCAAGGTGGCCAGCTTTGTGATGCCGATACTGGTGGGGTGGATGGTGTTGGCCATCTTGCGCGCCTTGGTCGAAACCATGAAGTTGCGGGCAAACACAACGGTTGAAGACACCCTCAAGGCTCGGCGCAAGCGCACCAAGCTGACCATGCTCAACCGGCTCGCCACCTTCATTGTGGTGTTTGTAGTGGTTGGGCTGGTGCTGCTGTCTATCCCCGGTGTGCGGGATATTGGCGTGACGCTGGTCGCTTCGGCTGGCCTTGCGGGCTTGGCGGTGGGGGCTGCGGCGCAGCCCGCGCTCAAGTCGCTGATTGCGGGCATACAAATGGCGCTTACAGAACCGATCAACATCGACGATGTGGTGATCGTGGAGGGTGAATGGGGCTGGATTGAAGACATTCACACCACCTATGTGGTGGTGAAAATCTGGGACGAACGCCGCTTGATCGTGCCCACCAGTTACTTCCTCGAGAAGCCATTCCAAAACTGGACCAAATCGACCGCACAATTGCTTGGCGCGGTCAAGCTGTATCTGGATCCGAGCACCCGCATTGGGCCCATCCGGCAGGAATATGAACGCTTGATCAAAGCCAACCGCCTGTGGGATGGGCGGGTTCAAGTGACCCAGGTGACCGATACCCAGCGCGACGCCATCGAAGTTCGCTTGTTGATGAGCGCCAAAGATTCACCAACCCTGTTTGACCTGAGATGCGAAATCCGGGAGGCCATTCTGGATTGGCTGGCCGAAAACCAGCCCGAAGCCTTTGCCCGGACGCGCCTGGCGAGCCCGGATGGCATCGGCATCACCATGGAAGACCAGAAGGCTGCGTGAGTCCGTCTCTGGCGGCTGCGCATCCCCGCTTCGGTCCTGCGACCCTCTAAGTGGGACTGCATTTGGCTGCCGATGGCGGCTGCCGATTCGTTGATCGGCGCAGTCAACTGGCCACCCTCCTTTCACTTCATCAAAGCAATGACCGCAACTCCCGCGCCGCCTCCTGCAGCAGCGGCAACAGATCCTTGCGCAGCACCTCTGGCGCCAGCCGCTCAGGCGCAGCAACCACGTTCAGCGCTGCCACCGTCTGGCCTTTCATGTTGCGCAGCGGTACGGCTAGCGCGTGCACCCCCAGCTCGTGCTCTTCGCTGGCCAGCGCCAAGTCATCGGCGCGTATCTGGGTGATCGAGGCGCGAAAGGCTTTGTGGTCCACGATCGTTCTGGGCGTGAGCCGCGCCAGTTCGCGACCTTTGAGCCAGACACTGAATTCGGCGCGTGGCATGGCGGCCAGCAACACGCGACCGGTGGACGTGGCGTGCACAGGCAGGCGCGCGCCCAAGTGCAAGCCGTAGGCCATCAAGCGTTGCCCACCCACCGAAGCGCTACGGGCGACGATCACCACCTCGTCGCCATCGAGCACCACCGCTGAAAACGATTCACGGGTTTGTGCGGCCAGGCGGTTCAGCGTGGGCTGCAGCAAGCGCGGCAAGCGCGCCGATGCCAGGTAACTGCCCGAGAAGCGCAACACTTTGGCAGACAACCAGTAATGGCTGCCATCGGTATCGAGGTAGCCCAGGTGGGCCAGCGTGAGCAAATGGCGGCGGGCCGCTGCTCGCGTGAGCCCGGCCCGCCCGGCCGCCTGTGTGGCGTTGAGCCGCTGGCGCTCGGTATCGAAGCTCTCCAGCACCGCCATGCCTTTGGCCATGCCTTCGATGAGATCGGCTTTGGCGATGGGGGGGTTGCTCATGGTGGATGCTCCGGCGAAAACTTGTTGCGCGATGATCGCACATAGAGGCCGATGATCGCGCAAGAAGGTTTGAACGTTGTTGCCCTGAAGAACGACCCTGCTTACGCTACATGCACATCAATCAACCAGAGACAGACCCCGCGCGCCAGCGCCCAAACCCAGGGAACCGTCGAACCGGCTTTGCACAACGGCCAGGTCCGCGCCCGCCCAGGGGGTGGCGCCAAAGGCGGCGCGGGGGTAGCCAAATCATGCGAACACAAGTTGCCATCATCGGGGCAGGCCCTTCCGGCCTGCTGCTCGGCCAGTTGCTGCACAAAGCAGGCATCGACGCCATCATTCTGGAACGGCAAAGTCCGGAGTACGTGCTCGGGCGCATCCGCGCCGGCGTGCTGGAGCAAGTGACAGCCGATTTGCTGGACGAAGCGGGCGTGGGCCAGCGCATGCACACGGAAGGCCTGGTACACGGCGGATTCGACATGCTGTTTGGCGGTGTGCGCCACCGCATCGATCTGGAAAAACTGACCGGCGGCAAAAAGGTCATGGTCTATGGTCAGACCGAGGTCACGCGCGACTTGATGGATGCCCGAACAGCAGCCGGCTTGCCTTCGGTGTACGAAGCAGGCAATGTGCAGGTGCACGACTTCGACACCAAATCACCCCGCGTGACCTACGAAAAGGATGGCCAGAGCCACACCATTGATTGCGATTTCATCGCCGGTTGCGACGGCTTCCACGGCGTGTGCCGGGCCAGCGCGCCGCGCAGCGCCATCAAGGAGTTCGAAAAGGTGTACCCGTTTGGCTGGCTGGGCGTGCTGTCAGACACACCGCCGGTGCACCACGAGTTGATCTACGTGAACCACCCCCGTGGCTTTGCCCTGTGTTCCCAGCGCAGCGAAACCCGCAGCCGCTACTACCTGCAGGTGCCGTTGACCGACAAGATCGAACAATGGAGCGACGACGCCTTCTGGCAAGAGCTCAAATTGCGCCTGGACCCACAAGCGGCGGAACAGCTGGTGACCGGGCCCAGCATCGAAAAGAGCATTGCCCCGCTGCGCAGCTTCGTGACCGAGCCCTTGCGCTTTGGCCGCATGTTCCTGGCGGGCGACGCAGGCCACATCGTGCCCCCCACGGGCGCCAAGGGCCTCAACCTGGCGGCCACCGATGTGAAGTACCTGATGGACGCGTTTGTGGCGTTTTACCAGGACAAATCAGAAGCCGGCATCGACGCATATTCAGAGCGCTGCCTCAAGCGCATCTGGCGCGCCGAGCGCTTCTCCTGGTGGTTCACGTCGATCATGCACAACTTCCCTGAAGAAGGCACCATCAACACCAAGCTGCAGGAAGCCGAGCTCGATTACCTGATGCACTCAGAAGCGGGCCAACGCACGATTGCCGAAAACTACGTGGGCTTGCCGCTGGATTTCGCGGAGTAAATCCCCCCGCGCCGGCTGTGCCGTCACCCCCCCCAGGGGCCAACGCAGGCAGGCCGGCAGAGTCGGACCTGCGGCGTTCCCGGTTTGGAACACGCCGTTCGCTGTGATGCTTTTGCGATCGGATCCCCTTGACGCATCAAGCGGACGGCGCTGTCGCAGCGTTTTCACGGGTGAGGCCTGGCATGCGTTAAATTGATCATCAATCAGACAACTGCCGAAACCCATTCATGATGCCTTCCAGCCCGTCCAAACCACTCAAACCTTTGCGCGGCGTACGCGTCCTGAGCCTGGCGCTCAACCTGCCCGGGCCTGCCGCGTTGATGCGCCTGAGCGCCATGGGCGCCACCTGCACCAAGGCAGAGCCACCGGGCAAGGACCCGTCGAGCAGTGGTGATCCCATGGGGGCCTACAACCTCGCAGCCTATGACGCGATGCATGAGGGGATCAAAGTCATCACCCTGGATCTCAAAACCGACAAAGGCCAGACGCTGCTGCACAAGCAGCTGGCGCGCACCGATGTGTTGCTGACCTCATTTCGGCCTTCAGCGCTGGGTAAGCTGGGTCTGGGATGGACGGTTCTGCACAAACAATACCCGGCGTTGTCCATGGTGGCCATCGTCGGGGCACCTGGCGCTCGCGCCGAAGAACCTGGGCACGACCTGACCTATCTGGCCGAGGCAGGTCTGGTCAACGGCCTGGAACTGCCCGCCACCCTGTTTGCCGACATGGGCGGCTCGCTCATGGCCAGCGAAGCGGCGCTTCAAGCGGTGCTGCACCAGAAGACCACAGGGAAAAGCAGTTTTCAAGAGGTGGCCCTGTCAGAGGCTGCCAACTGGCTCGCCCTGCCCCGCAGCTGGGGCCTTACCCGGCCACAAGGTGCGGTGGGTGGCGCCCATGCAGGCTACAAGATCTACCCTTGCAAAAACGGCCGTGTGGCGGTGGCTGCGCTGGAGCCGCATTTCGCGGCGGGCTTGTGCGCGGCCGCTGGGGTGGAGATAGCCACCATGGGGGCCCTGTTCAAACCCGAAACGCATCAAATCATTGCCGATTTTTTGGCCAGCAAGACGCGCAAACAACTGGACAAGCTGGCGGCGAGCAAAGACATTCCGCTGTGCACACTCTCGAGCTGACGGTCTGATCCTCCGACCCACCAATTCAATGGCCCACTCGAAGGGTCCAGGACGAGAGTGGATGCTTCGAGTGCTCCCGCTCAGAGGCCGACCGGGACCACTGTGACGGCCTGAAGGAGCCCCGATGAAGGGTGTGTCGCCGCCGCCGAGCAAAAAACCAGACAACGGCTCAAGCCAATTGGGGATTGCCCAGCCATAGAGCCGCAGGCGCTGGCCCGGAACCGCTGGCTTCGCTGGCGCGCTGCAACGACTCGAGTTGCTTCACCAGCAGGTCGATCTGATCCAGAAAGACTTCCCGGCTCAGGTGTGGGCTTTGGGTCACGAGGCCTGCCGCCAGTTCCGCAAGGCCCTGACGGCCCTCCTCGCGCGCCCAGCGGCGCACATCGCAGTACGCAAGGAAAGCGAGGCGACCCAGGTCGCCGCGTTTGCGGGCGTCGTACAGGCCGGCCAGCAGATCGTCAATTTGCCACGGGTTGTTCATATCCGCTCCATGTTGCACTGCAGCATACCTGCTTTTTCGATAGCGGTACACCCTGAACCAGAGCGCATGGACAAACGGGCGAAATACGAGAACCTTTGCATCACATACAGCGGACCGGACCCAGCGTCCCCGCGTCCTGCGCCACCGAAAACCCCGCCAGGGGCATCGATTCAACGATCAGGCGTCGAGGACTCATGTGGCGCGATGCTGGTGCGTCAGGGCTCAAACTCCCTGGTGCCCAGGCAGCCAAGGAGTCGACTTGCCAGGTAGCCACCCCGTTCCAACAGCGTGCGTGAAAGGCCTCATCGCACGGTCACCGGGTCAATCCAACAGCAACTCTTTTCCGGCGGTCACCTCAACTTTTGGATAGCTCTTTGCTGGCGAACCTTGAACGACGACACGGTAATGACCCTGTTCGAGCAGCACGGCTTCGCCCCCGACCAGCCCTGTGGCAACCAGCGTGCCGGCCTGGTCGTAAACACTGTAGGGAACCATGACAGCGTCTTGAACCGCTGCGCTCAGCCCGCGCTGATCTCTTGCCCGGAAGTACCGGCCGCCACCCAGCTTTGCCCAGCTCTGAAAATTCGACTCCAGCTCAGCGCTGTCGATGGCGAATCCGACGATATTCAGCGTGACATCAACCCCTTTGTCTCGAAGTTTCTGCACGGTCGCTGCCGGGTCACCTTCGCAGGTTTCCTCGCCATCTGTCACCAGCACCACGATCTTGCGCCCCTTGGCGCCCTTCAGATCGGATTCCACGGCTGCCAGCGAAGCGGCAATCGGTGTTTTCGCGAGATTCATGGCTTCAACCGATTGAATCGCCTTCAGCATGGATGCTGAATTCAAAGGCTTCAATGCCACCTCAAGATCACTGCGGCAAGCGTTGGCCTGCCTGTGCCCGAAGACCCGAAGTGCAACGGGCGTGCCCGGTGGAATATGCTTGCTCACCACCTCTGTCAAAACTTCTTTGGCAATGGCCATTCGACGCTTGCCATCCAGCCGTTTGAGCATGGAGCCGGAGGCATCAAGAATCAGCTCAATGGCCGCTTGACTGCTTTTATCCTTGCTGCCGCGAGCGACCCGCAGCTTGCCGGGACCGAGTGGTTTTTTATAGGCTGTGCCAGCCTCAAGCGTGTAAGCAGCCGGGCGGCGCAACATCGTCATGGCGCGATCAAACGCGATCTCCATCGCACCTTCGCTTTCCATGTAGCTGTAGTGACCGCCGTTGACGCGAGACCAGTCCTGCATCAGGTCTTGCTCTCGCACCGGGTTTCGCCCCCAGGCGCCTTGCGAACCCACACCGAGCGCAAAAATCTGCGGCTGTACCTCTTGAAACGCCTGCCAGACCGGTGGGTGCGCGCTGGTTGCGGCATCGGTCACCATGACAATCGCCTTGGTGCCTGCTCTGGGTGCGAGCGCCTTCGACGCCTTTTCAAGCGTCTCCTCGGCTGCGCTCGAGCTTTCTTTGCGCGGATAGTCGTTGAGGATGGTCTGCAGAATGTACGGCTGCCCATACCAGTCCTTGCTCAGCAATTGACCACCAAAGGGCAGCAGATTGACGGCATCCTTGCCAGGTACAACATCTTTCGCGTACCCCAGCATCGCGTTATAGATCACAGGCAAATACGCACCAACGCTGGCGCTCGTATCCCAAAGAAAAAGCACATTGCGCGGCGGCTCTTCCACTTTCAGGAAGTAGGTCCCGCCAGGCTCCACAAAGGCCTCAAAGACGTGCAACTGCGGCGTGCTTTGTGCGTTGTTCTTGACAACAGGGACGGCTGAACCGTCGCCCGTCTCAATCGCCACCGACGCCCTCACCGTCGGGTCTCCACCGATTTTGAGACTCAGAAGGTTTTGGCCTCTTGGCACCTCGATCCGGTACCAGTGCAAGTGTTTGCCAAGCAACACCTGACCGCCCGCCTGTTGGTCAAACCCCAACTGGGCTGCCCGTGCTTTCGAGTCGTTGCCAGCGGGGACAAAGTCTGGCGCGAGCTGCAGGGGATGCAAGGCTTCATAAATCGCGGCCTGGCTTGCATCGCCCCACTCCGCCAGTATCGATCGATAGCCTTCCTGCGTTGGGCGCTCCCAGATGCGAATGGCATCGGCCAGTGCCAGCGTCACCTGCTTGTTTTGCGCGGCCACCGACAACTTCACAAACCGTGCCCAGGTCGGGGTCTTGAGATCCAGAACCGACTCTGCGCTTTTTGGTGACAGCGTCCAGTCTCCAATGGTCTGCCAAGGGCCAATGGGGGAATCGTTGCTGACAGAGACCGTGACTCTCTCGATCTTTTGGTCCCGAGGGCGCTTTTTCCCGTCGACCCACTCCAGCCGGGTGATCTGCGCGGCCCGGTCATGGTGGAAACCAATGACCACCTCGTATGCCTCGCCCTCCCGCACCCGCTGGCGTTCGAATACGCCATCGTCTTTCAACAACTCATCGTTTTTCGCCCCAGGGCGCGACCAAACGACATGGCCGCCGCGGCTCGCATCGACGAGGTTGAAGCCTTTGCCATTGGAAATGTCCAGCCCAGGTGTGGCAATCACCTTGAACTCGCCGAAACTCAACGCCGACCCGGCTCTTCCGTCAAACCCATTTTTCAACGTCAATCGAGCAAAACGCGCGGGCACCGGCTGCTCCAACACAAACACCTGCTCCGACAGGATCGGGAGCAATTCGCCTTTGAGTGCAGGCGTGTAGTTCTTTCCGTCCAGCGAAACCGAAAAATCGACATTTTTCAGAAACTGAGGCGCAGCCGAAAGTGCGAGTTCGCTGATGGCGATTCCAGCAACAGCAACCGGTTCGTTTCCCGCAAGTGCCACATCCACATTGACAGGTTCCCGCTTCGCCTGCCCGCGCAGCTGCATGCCTTTGTCCTTGACGGCGATCCCGTCAAACAGCTCGTCAAAACCCCTGCCAACACCCGTGTCAAGGCCGTCGAGCCAACGGCCGCCGAGCCCTGACCAAGCCACATTGAAGCCCCCGCGCAACGCATCCGGAATGCGCCAGGCTTGCACAGGGTTGACCGCGCCGGAATCGCGCCCCACCCGAATTTCAGCGAACGCTTCGCTCTGAGCGCCGTCGTCGGTGCTCGCCAAAATGCTCAGTCGCACCGGGGTGACTGCCCAGGCATCTGCCGGCACGCGAAGCGCAATCGGTACGGTGATCTCCCCTGCGGCTGGAACCGTGACGCGCTTCTTGTCCACATCCGTGGTCCAGCGCGCGTCGCTGGTCGCTGATTCAAGCTGAACCTGCCTTGGCGCAGAACCGCTGTTCTTCAACTTCAGTTCGCCACTCACCCTCTGCCCATACAGGCGGTATGCCGCTACTTCGTTGGTGACCAGTTTGAGACTCATCACCACCGGTGGCTGCTGTACTGCCTTGAGTACGCTTGGCTTCGATGGGAAATCAACCGCGATGCGATAGGCGCCGTTGCTCCTGATCCAGACATACGCTTCTGTCCCCGCCGGTACCGTGCCTTTCAACTGACTGGTCGCATTGTCCCAACCCAACAGGTTCGCCCCGCTTTCACGCGTCACCAACTCGATCACGGGCTTTTTCTCTGACGTGAAAGTGATCGTGGTCGGCACATCGAACACAGGCAAGCGGTACCAATCGCTGTCAAGCCAGTCCTGCGTCACCCCTTGCAGAATACCGTCTGCCGGCAGCGCGTTGGCCGTGTCCAGGTTGTCGTTCGGCTCACAATCGACAGGGCAGCCAAAACGCGGCAAGCGCTTGAGTGTCAGCTTGTATTCGGTTTCACTGGTTTTCTTGGCGGCCAGCGCCAAGCGGTAGTCGCCTGGAGGAAACAAGCCCTCGAGCACGACCTTCTTGCCCCCTTCTGGTTTGTTGAATTTCTTGAAAACACCGCCATTCCAATGCAGCATTGCAGTGATCGCACCATCCGCTGGAGGCTCCAGGGTCAGTTGAATCCGGTCCACGTTAGCGAGGTGAAACCGGTAGTTGTCTTCATCTTGTGAATCCTCCAACAGCCCAGTCCGGGTCTGCCCAAATTGCAGCGAATGCATTCGGCTTGCATCGTCATTTGGTTCCCGTTCACCGTTGGGGTCCGGCGCTCCGATGGGCTTTGCCAGCAGCGTGTATTGCCCCCCATCGCGTCCCGAGACCCTGATGTAATGAAGGCCGGGGAGCAGAAAAAGGTTGTCGAGCCGAACCCGGCTTTGCCCCTTGGGTACCCGGTACCGCTGCTTCTCAGCCCCGGCCCCGTCGTAATAGGCCAGCTCAGACAGCTCCTTACCGATGACCTGGATGCGCCAGAGCTGCGGATCCTGGCTCACCAAAATTTTGTAAAAATCGGTGTCGTCCCCCGTGAAACGCCCCTTGGTGCGGTTGTTGTCCGGAATCGCTGCGGCGTTTTCAATCTTGTCGTTGGGCTCAACCTCCGTGCCCTGGGTGATCGCACCTTGCTCGACCAGCGCCACCGAATATACGGAGCCAACCTTGCCGCGCTCCACAACGAAGCCCCAGCCGCCTTCTTCGAGCACCAGGTCAGGCAGCTCGACCACGCCGGTGTTCTCCCGGCACTGCAATTTTTGCCCTTTGCCGTCGGTCAAACACAGCGTCAATTTCGAATCGGCAGCGGTTTCCAACCGCAGCGTGAGCATCTGCTCCGCAACCGGTGCGCCGAGCGCAAAGCGGAAGTAATCGATATCACCCCGCTTCGCCAGCTTCCCGGTCACGGCCTGGGCAAACATCACCCGGTTGGCCTGGGCCCATTTGTCGTTGGGCTCGGCCTCCGCGCCTTCAATGCGCAGGCCAGCGGGGCTGAGCTGCAAGCTTCGGATAAAGCCGCTCTCGGGCGCCTTCATCTCGATGAAATAGGCGCCCTTGCCCAGGCTGAGGTCAGGCAACGAAAACTTGCCCTTACCGTCTGCATCGGCAGTGGCCAGCGGGGTGTTGTCGGGCGCGAACAAGGTCGCCTTCGCCTTGCGGCCCACAGGGACCTGGCCACTGACGTCCCACTTTTGCAGGGCATCTTTTTCGCCCATGTCCACCTGAAACCACGAGTCGGCCGAATCGCTCAACAGCGCGCTCTGGGTACCCGGGCGCATCTTCAGCGCTTTGACCCGCGTGGCTGCCGATTCGCTGCCTTGCTTCAGGCGCAACGCATCGCCTTCGCGAATGCTCAGCCGGTACGCGCCCGGCGGTTGTTTGGCCGCGGCCTGCCCCCCAGCCGCTGCGCGATCAAATTCGAGGCTGCCCGCCGGCGGCCTGAAGCCGCCCCCGCTGCCGTTGTGGGCAATGCCGAGCACATACTCGCCCGGCTCAAACAACAGGTCTTCGTGAACAGACGGCTTGGAGCCATCGCGCGTGCCCATGGTGAACAGCTTTTGCCGGCTGCGCACATCCACACCGTTCTCGGCGTACTCCACCCGCATGACTTCAACAATGGTCAGTTCACCCGGAATCCCCTGCAGCTCAAAGGTCCAGCGCTTGGCCGCATCCACATCCGACACGCTCCACTCGAAGGCATCCTGATCGCTGGCGTCCATGGTGCCGATGAGCTGCACAGCGCCGGATACTTTGTTGGCTGTTGAGGGGGTGTTGTTGGGCTCGACTTCGTAGACGCTGGATTGCGCCCATGAGTGCGTGGCAACAAGTACCAACACTGACAGCAATAACAATTCAGAAAGAAATCTTCTCATCGAAGCCCTTTGAGGGTTGATCCCGACATACCAAAATTCATCTATCCTCTCAAACGATGAATAATGAAAAATTACATATATAGCATCCATTGCAAATCAATGCGAAAAAGCAAAGCCCGCACCAAAACCTGACAAGCAGAATAATCAGAAGAAAATGACATCCACAAGACCTAGAACACCCCCAGCAACCCAAAAAGGAAATGCAAGAGGCGGATAAATTGATCCAATTCCTATTCCAAAACCGATACAGCTTCGAACCTTATTCTTGCCAAGTTGTTTTTGAGCAGCTCCAATGCACATCCCGACAACCTCACCAATTAGCCCAAGTGCAATAAAATTAGCTAGCGTAAAATACTTAGCAATTTCCGAGCCACGACCATCTCCACCCATACCGATGGCCTCACCTGTTCTGGAATTTACGCGCCACCAAGCTATATTTTCAGAAAATTTCGATAACTCCGGATCAGGCAAAAAAACCAAATACCCGTCATTCAGATCTCTCTGAATTGCGCGCAAAGTGGCCGCAGGCAACTGAGACTTATATCCGGACAAAGCCTGTTGATCAACTATTAAAGAAACCCTTTGACCGGTTTTCATCGCCTTATCAAATGCATCAATGGCATTAAAAGACTCCGATGGAACCCGATCAGTGATGGCATGGCGTTCCATATAGGTATCCCACACCCCCAGAGCCATATTCAGATCGGGTCTGGTGCGCAAGCCAGTATTCTGCCGATCCAGAACCATACGGGCATTTCGAACGATATCGATACGCTCCAAAAAGCCACCGTCAGTGCTCAATTGCTGGTTATGCAAAATAATACTAGGCTGCGGACGAAAGCTCATCACTCTATCTGGCAATGGATAACTGTCCAACAGAACAAGTAGCGGTAAAAATCCTGACCAATCGGCCGGAACATTATTGCGTTTAGCACTCGCCTTGCCAAAATCTGGCGCTGCCACTTGACGGATCATTGCCTCAAAAGCGAGCATCCGTTCCAATATCCTATCCAGCAAATAGCTTTCTGGAACGTGGCCGGCTCCCACCATGATCGTGTATTGGCTGGTCAGGGAAAGCGCCATGTCGGTATCGTCGAACGCTCGCTTGGGGAGGGTCACATGCCCTGTTGCGGAAAATCCATCCGTGCGGTTGGCGATGGTTCGGCTGTAGCTCACCGATGGCCGGCCAGGCGCCGACAATTTCAACCTCAGGGTTTGCCCCTCAAGCTCCATCGCACGCGATGCAGCTGGCTTCCCATCGGTTGCAGGCGCAGAGCCGATGCCTGCCAAAGCACCAGCGGCTTTGTTCGCTTTGTCGCCAACGGTCTTGATCACAGCGGCGTATGCGCTCGCGGCGTCTTCCTGCGACACGGTTTGCCCGCTCATGTCAAAGGCCACAGCGCCTGGCGAAGCGCTTTGATTGAGCGATGGCACAAATGTCGTGGCTGTTTTGAACCAGTCACCAGTTTTGGCTGGATCATTTGGCGCGGGCGCGCTGATGGGCATGTTGACGAACGTGAGCGGCTCACCATAAAAGTTGGAAACAGGCCGCTTCCAGGCAGCCATCACTGGTTTGTCGGTGATTTTTCCCTGAATTCGTTGCTGAATGGCCACCGAAATTTCCAACGTTTGCTGCAACGATTCGGGAATGGAGTCTTTGAACGTTTCACTGGCCTTGAGAGACAACAGCTTGCCGACCTCAGGGGTGAAGACCGGGTGTACCGCGGCCCATGCATCGGCAGGGCCTTTTCGGTATTCGACCCAAAAATAGTCACGCGCTTCTTTAGCCATCATCGCATCGGCCGGCGCAATGGCTGCAGAAAGTGAAATGTCACCCTTCTTTAGCTGGTCATGAATAAATTGAGCGGATTTAGTGGCGGATTTGAAGAGGGGCGACGATTTGAGTGGAACCAGTGGCCCGTTGAGCTGTTGCAACTCATCCCAAGACATGTCCTTGCCAGTCGCGGTTTTCGCAAAACGAACAAAATGCGCCTGGATTCGGCTCCTTTCCCCGGCAGACAGTTCGGCGGCTTTTGTGGGCTGGAGGGTATCAACCAGTTTTTTCGCCCATTCCGGGTTCAATTCACCGCGCAAAATGCGCGCATCGGCCCCGGCGTTTTTCAGCAGAGTTGCCAGCAGCAAAGATTGGTCCAGTGCGTTGCCTGCCCGGCTCATCAGGGTGCCCCGGGCGCCGCGCAATACGCCCGGGTACAGTTCAATGGCAATTTCTTTCTGCACAAACTGGATGATCTTCTGCTCATCAAAATCCAGCTTTTCTGTCAAGGCATCCAGGTCGAAACTGGATCGATCTATCTCTTTCCTTGCGGCCTTCAGGGTGTCGAAATAAGCGTTGAGATTGCGTTGGAGCTTTGCCGGGTCCGCCGACCTTGCCGGGTTTGACGACTTTGCCGATATGTCCGGTTTGCTCGGGTCGGCTTTGGGTGCATCGGCTTGCTTGCCGGAAGCGGCAAAAACGGGCGTGACCACCAGTGACCACGAAACGAACAAACAGGCTATCTGTTTGAACAACGGCGAATTTCCCATGACCTGCTCCCCTTGATGCATCCGCAGTGGCTTGTCATCGACCGCGCAGCGGTTGCCCGGCTACAGCGTGAAGATGACAAAGGTGGTGGCCTAGCCATCACCGCATTGGGTGCGCGCCGAATCTTGAACCACGCCCGAAATTTCCCGTGGTCATTGCGCTCGGTCTGCGAACCCGCGAATCATCATGCCGTCGTTCTGTCAATGGGGCAACCGGTGTTGACCCCATCGGTTTGAGCGGGGCATCAGACCCGCTTGGGCGTTGCAACCATTCCTATGGCCCACAGCGGCATCGCGTCGCTGGTCCACACCAGGGTTCCGGCCCGCAGCCGCGCGACCAAGCGAGGCGGTTGCACGTCCTCTCCCGGCGGGGCCGAGGTGTCGTACAGCAGCGCCATATCGGCCCGCCGCACCGCCACGCCCAAATGCCGCACCGTGCGTGGATAGCGCGAGAGAATGCGCTCTGGTGGCACCGGGTGACCACCCTCTTCCACACGCTGGGCCACACGGCCCAGCAGCATTTTCGGATCATCCACACACACCACGAGCAAAACCACGGCAAAGCCTGCGCGTTGGGCTGCGGCCATCAGATCGAGTTTTGAGGTGTGAGAGAAAACGGTTTCGCTGGCAAAAGACCGACCCGCGGTCAGGCAGCGGGCGCGCTCAGCGTCTGCCCAGGTTCGAGCGGCCTTTGAGCGGGCCACTGGATCCAGGACGTGTTGCAGCGCTGCGGCTTCGTGCAAATCAGCATTGACAAAAGGCGCGTTTCGCGGGATCAGGCCCTCGACGACGGACGCCTTGTAGAGCGTGGACTTGCCGGCGCCGTTGGGCCCGGCGAGCAGATAGAACACGGGTTGCGCCAAACTCGCTGTCCTCGTTTTCAACGCCGTTTGCTGTCTTGCTTGAGATTCGCTCAGGCCGCGCGGCGGGCGTCAGAAGCGTCTTGGCGATTGGACAGCACCGCATCGCGCACCGCCTGCACCAGGCGACCATTGGTCTGGGCACGGGTAAAACGGGCTTCGATGGCATCCAGCGATTCGTCCAACGGTTCATCGGCTTGTTGACGGGCATCAAATTGTGCGATGGCTTCGCGAGCTTCCTGCACGGTGAGTCCAGTTTCGTCGGCAATGCGGCCGAGTGTGGCCCAGTATTCGATCTGGCCGGCCACAGAGCGGCGCTGAGGCAACGCAGCCTCCCGCGCCTGCTGCACCAGCGAGGCAGGCAGCTTGACTGAGGCAAAATTCGAGACGACTGGAACACTGACCGACGGACCGACCGTGGACGCATGGGGCTTGGACATGAGGCCTCCTGGAATCTTGATCCGCTAACGCTGCGGACTTGGTTCATTTTGCGCCAAAATGCGCCAATCGGCAACTTGGTGCAATCGACCTATTTGTACGGCCGCCGCAGAGGCCAAACCGAATCGACACACAGAGACTGAGCATCACATGAAAAAACAGGGAACCGTGGTCAAGTGGGACAGCGACAAGGCATTTGGGTTCATCCGAAGCCCCGACACCGATGCGGACATTTTTTTCCACCGCAAGGATTTGCAGGAGAACCGTCCCCCGGCGATCGGGCAGGCGGTCACCTTTGACGAGATCCATGTCGGTGGCAAAGGGCCACGCGCGCTGAAGATCGAGCTCGCAAAAAACCGCATTGAAACCGCGGCAGTCCTGCCGCAGGACACCACGGCCGAGCTGCTGCCGCGCGCGGAACAGGCCGACCGCTCCGAACCCCTGCACCTGAAGCGGCGTGAGCAGCGCCTGTACTGGACCGCGCTGGGTTTGATGGGATTCTGGTTGCTGCTGTGGTTGATCGGGATCGGGTTGGGCCGCTTCCCATGGGTGGTGCTCACCGGTTTGGCCCTGCTCAACCTCGCCACGTTTTACGTGTACTGGCGAGACAAAGAGGCCGCCATAGAAGGCAGCTGGCGCGCCAGCGAAAACCAGCTGCACGGGCTGGCCTTGCTGGGCGGCTGGCCTGGCGCCTGGTTTGCCCAGCAAATCCTGCGGCACAAATCCAGCAAACAGGCGTTCAGGCTTGTTTATTGGGCCACAGTGGGCTTGAACATCCTCGGCTTGCTGGCCTGGCTGATCTGGCCAGCGCTTCAGGCGACACCGGTCTGAAGCATCCGCTTCTGGCCAGCCATGTGGGCTGGCGGGGCGCAGCACCCTAGGTGCAGTCCTCAATGCCGTTCAGTGCATCCGCTGCACAGTGAATCCCCGTGCAGCCAGAAGGCGCGGCAGGGCCAAGGGTCCGGTCATGTGCAGCGCCCCCACAGCGGCAAACACCCGTTGGCCGCTTGCATGCAGGCGCTCAATGCCATTGGCCAGCCCCGGATTTCTGTCGTCGAGCAGCGTCTTCATGTCGGCCCGCTCACGCTCGGTATGAACACAATCGCACCAGTCTTGGTAGTGCGCCAACACGTCGAGATCGTTGTGCTCCCAGGCAACCGTCAACTTGGTCAGCACCGAGCGGGTTTGCGGCATTTCAAGCTGATCCAGCGCTTGAGAAACCGCCTCGGTGGCGTCTGCGTCGTCGGGCGACAGCATCAAATTGAGCTGTGAGCTCACGCTCTCCAGCGAAACCACTGGCAATTTCTCTGCATGGGCAGTCATGGTCAGCATCACTTCCGAGGCGTAAGCCGGATCAAAGCCTTGTTGCCGGCCCATCAGGGCAACCAAGGTCATGGCCTGCAGCTCGACCGGGCCGCTGCTCAACTGGTCCAACGGCAAACACTCGGCCACCCAAAGGCGCTCCAGGCGCTCCCGCAGCGTCTGAGGAATCACGCGCGGCGCCAATTCGGCGACCTGCTGCAACTGCTGCTGCGCTTCGTCACTGGTCATGTCGACCTCCAACGCCACGGTGTCCACCTGATCCAAGGCCTTGCGCATTCCAGGCCCCAGGCCCATCCATTCGGCCTTGCCGACGTGCATGGTGCCGTAGAGAAAAGATGATCTTCCATTGCGCTCGATACGCCATAGAAAACCGCGATCTCGCGCCTGCAAGGCGGCCTTGGTGAACAGCGCTTGAGAATAACTGGCGGTCGGTGGACAGGTTCCACGTTGTGCTTGAGCACTTACCGGCCCCGCACAGAATGCCAGCAGCGCCATCAGCGCGAACACAGCCTTCTTCATCGCTGGCCCCCCTTTGAATCGTTGATTGGGCCAGGAGCCAGCGAAGACCTTCAGGGGTTGCGGCGTTTCTTGCCAAGGCCTGCGGCCGGCTTGGCTGGACCGCCTTTTTCGCGCGGTGGCAAGCCCGTGTGTTGCGTGAGCAAGCGGCCTTTGGACGGCTGGACTGCCGCTTTGCCCACGGGCGTGCTGTTCTTGCGCCGCGCGCTCGAATAGCTGCCGTCCGTCATGGGCTGGAAGGTGGGAATGAGGTGGTGTTTGCCGTTGCCGATGAGGTCGGCACGGCCCATGGTTTTCAAGGCATCGCGCAACAAGGGCCAGTTGTTGGCGTCGTGGTAACGCAAAAACGCCTTGTGCAACCGGCGGCGCTTGTCGCCTCGCACGATGTCCACCCGCTCGGCCCGCTCGGGGTCGCGGCTGAGACCCTTGAGCGGGTTCATGTTGGTGTGGTACATCGCCGTGGCGGTGGCCATGGGGCTGGGATAGAAGGTTTGCACCTGATCAGCGCGGAAACCGTTGCGCTTGAGCCAGAGCGCGAGATTCATCATGTCTTCGTCGCTGGTGCCCGGGTGGGCGGCGATGAAGTACGGAATCAGGAACTGTTTCTTGCCCGCCTCTTCGCTGTACTTGTCAAACATCTGTTTGAACTTGTCGTAATTGCCAATGCCGGGCTTCATCATTTTCGAAAGCGGGCCACCTTCGGTGTGCTCGGGTGCGATCTTGAGGTAGCCACCCACGTGGTGTTGCACCAGCTCTTTCACGTATTCCGGGCTCTTCACCGCCAGGTCGTAGCGCAGGCCAGAGCCGATCAACACCTTTTTGACGCCGCGCAGCTCACGGGCGCGTTTGTAAATTTTGACCAGCGGCGCGTGGTCGGTGTGCAGGTTGGAGCAGATGCCAGGGTAGACGCAGCTGGGCTTGCGGCAAGCGGCTTCGATTTCAGGGGTCTTGCAGCCCAGCCGGTACATGTTGGCCGTGGGGCCACCAAGGTCGGAGACGATGCCGGTGAAGCCTTCCACCTTGTCGCGCATGTCTTCCACTTCGCGAATGATGGAGTCTTCGGAGCGGCTCTGGATGATGCGGCCTTCATGCTCGGTGATGGAGCAAAAGGTGCAGCCGCCGAAGCAGCCGCGCATGATGTTCACGCTGAAGCGGATCATTTCCCAGGCGGGGATCTTGGTGGCGCCGTCGTGCTTGCCGTGTTCGTCGGCATACGAGGGGTGAGGCCCCCGAGCGTAAGGCAGGTCAAACACAAAATCCATTTCGGCCGTGGTCAGCGGGATGGGTGGCGGGTTGAGCCATACATCGCGTGCCGTGGTGCCTTCGCCGTGGGCCTGCACCATCGCACGGGCGTTGCCGGGGTTGGTTTCCAGGTGCATCACGCGGTTGGCGTGGGCGTAGAGCACGGCGTCGCTCTTGATCTTCTCGTAGCTCGGCAAGCGGATCACCGACTTGTCGCGCGGCGGCACCTTGAGGCGCCCAGCCAAGGCCGGGTTGGCCACAAACTGCATCACCTTGGCGCCCTGCTCCAAGGCATTCGGCGCTGATTCGCCCTCTTCCTTGGCGCAGCTCTGGCCTTGGGCCTGGGCTTGTTCGCTGGTGGTCTGGTACGGGTTGATGTGGGCGTCCACGCGGCCGGGCATGTCGACCTCGCTGGAATCGATCTCGATCCAGCCTTCGGACGTCGGGTCGGCCGGGCGGCGCACGAAGGCTGTGCCGCGCACATCGGTGATCTGATCAACCGTTTCTTTGCCCGCCAGCCGGTGGGCAATTTCAACCAGCGCGCGCTCGGCGTTGCCGTAGAGCAGCAAGTCGCATTTGGCATCGACCACGATGCTGCGGCGCACTTTGTCGCTCCAGTAGTCGTAATGGGCAATGCGGCGCAGGCTGCCTTCGATGCCACCCAGAATGATGGGCACCTCTTTGAACGCTTCGCGGCAGCGCTGGCTGTAGACCAAAGCCGCGCGATCAGGGCGCTTGCCACCGATGTCGCCGGGGGTATACGCGTCGTCGCTGCGGATTTTTCGATCGGCCGTGTAGCGGTTGATCATGGAATCCATGTTGCCCGCGGTCACGCCCCAGAACAGGTTGGGCTTGCCCAATACCTTGAACGGCTCAGCGCTTTGCCAGTCGGGCTGGGCAATGATGCCCACGCGAAAGCCCTGGGCTTCCAGCACGCGCCCGATCACCGCCATGCCGAAGCTGGGGTGGTCCACATAGGCGTCGCCCGTGACCAGAATAATGTCGCACGAGTCCCAGCCGAGCTGCTCCATCTCAAAGCGACTCATAGGCAAAAATGGCGCAACCCCGAACCGCTTCGCCCAGTAAGGGCGGTAGCTGTTGATGGGTTTGGCGGCGCGCGCGAAAAAGGAAACGTCGACGGGGGCGTTCATAGGGAGAACCTCTGGGGTAACCTTCAAGTGTAAGGTTCATGGCATGCACGTGCTTGTCAAAGGGCATTCAACCGATCAACGGAGCCACCTTGCCTGAGGGGCGCCGCGAGCGCATACCCTTGCCGCAACAGGATGTACTGTGCTTCCCGTTACCACTCTTACGGTACAGCCCAGAATGTAAGCCACGCGGCCTTTAGCATGGACGCTTCACTTTAGAAGGAGCACCACGCATGGCACTGCATTTTGGAAAACGCGAAACCGAACAAGCCAAGCCCCTGAATTCAGGCTTGAACACCCCCCAGCGCTATGGCATGGGCAGCACCGGCGCATCTGCGGTGACCACCCCGTCGAGCAGCCAGAATGACAGCCCGGCGACAAACACCCCTGTGTCCTCAGCCAGCCAGAGCTCCGGCCACACCGCCGAAGGCGGCAGCAAGCTGACAGTCGGGCCCAATATCAAGCTCAAGGGCGTGGAAATCACCGACTGCGACACGCTCGTGGTCGAAGGCCTGGTCGAAGCCACGATGGACTCCCGGGTCATCCAGATCGCTGAGCAAGGTGCGTTCAAGGGATCAGCAGAAATCGATATCGCCGAGATCCGGGGCGTGTTCGACGGCAACCTGACCGTGCGCCAGAAGCTGGTGATCTACGCCACCGGCAAAGTCACAGGCAAGATCCGCTACGGCAAGGTCGTGATCGAAGAAGGCGGCCAACTGTCGGGCGACATCGAATGCTCGGTGTCCACAGCAAGCAAATCCTCAAGCACCGCCACCAGCACCGGCAGCGGCAGCAAGCCATCGATGGCCTTGGCCGCCTGACCGTCGGAAAGACATTCCACCATTTAGGTCCATCGGGCCGTGAACCTGGCCGATCTTTGGCTGGCCAAATGGCGCAAGGACTGATCGCGGTTTCACGCCACGCGACTTGAAGGCAAGAATGGCTTTCTGATTTTTCCAACGGCCACCCTGCGTGGCCGTTGGCATTTCCGCCTGGTGCAACCATTGGGCGATCTCTCGTGGCATTGGTCTCAGGGACCCGCGCTCCCTGTCCACCCAGAGCGCCACACCAGATGAACGGCCGAGAGGCCTGTCGGTGGGCAATCCCGCCGCAAGCGCCTCACGTCAAGCCACCACGCCTTGTCCGCTACAACAAGAGAGGTACGCGAAAGAACCGGGTGCGATGCATGGCACCACAAGCGACCCTTCTTTCGCAGAGCGCCTTATCGAGCAAGGTAAATTTCACATACGCGCCCCGTTATGCTTACTGCATGTACGCCGCGTTTTTTGGTCTGACGCAACCACCCTTCTCCATTGCCCCTGATCCGCGCTATCTCTACCTGAGCGAGCGCCACCGGGAGGCATTGGCACATCTGCTCTACGGCATGGAGAGCGGCGGCGGCTTCGTGCTGCTGACCGGTGAAATCGGCGCAGGCAAGACCACGGTGTGCCGCGCGGTGCTGGAACAGCTGCCCGCGCAAGCCCGGGTTGCCTACATCTTCAATCCCAAGCTCACGGTTGGCGACCTGCTGCAAACCATCTGCCACGAGTTTGGTGTCGCGGTGCACCCCCAAGGGCCAGGCCCGGCAACGATCAAGGACTATCTCGACCCGCTCAACGCCCATCTGCTGGCCAGCCATGCCGCGGGGGAGCACAACGTGCTCATCATCGACGAGGCACAAAGCCTCTCCCCCGACGTGCTGGAGCAGCTTCGCCTGCTCACCAACCTAGAGACCAATGAACGCAAACTGTTGCAGATCATCTTGATCGGGCAGCCGGAACTGCGACAGATGCTGGCCCGGCCCGAGCTGGAGCAGCTCACACAGCGGGTGATCGCGCGGTTTCACCTGGGTGCGCTCAACGAAAGCGAAACTGGGCAATATGTGGCCCACCGGCTGGCGGTCGCCGGCTGGAAAGGAGGCGCCATCCTGGAACCCGATGCGCTGCGCCTGGTTTTTAAGCTGACGGGGGGCGTGCCCAGGCGCATCAACCTGTTGTGTGACCGGGCGCTGCTGGGTGCCTACGCGTCAAAGAAGAACCAGGTCAGCGCAAAGATGGTCCAACAGGCCGCAAGCGAAGTCTTTGGCGAGCAGCCCCATCAAGGCACCTCGTCCCGCTTCTCCGCCAACCGTTTCGGCTGGGGCAGTTTGGCACTGGGTGCACTGGCGGGGGCTGTGGCCGCAGGTGCACTGGCGTGGTGGTGGCAGGCTCCAGCGGCAACGGGTGCTGTGGCCGCTGTGGCCAACTCAGCCCAACCGGCGTTGGCTTCACCGTCCACAAAAGCAGAAACACCGTCCAACCCCAAGGCAACCTCCGAAGAATCCGAAAATTCGACCGCCGTGCTTGAACCCAACCTGGATCGCCTGCCGCCGGGCCCGCCACCCAAAGAGGCCTGGATCGCCAGCGAAGACGAAGCATTTCGCGCTCTGGGCCTGCGCTGGGGCACCACACTGGTGCGCAAAGAGCCTTGCCTGGAAGCACGCGAGCACCGACTGCAGTGTTACCGCACGCCTCGCATGACTGTGAACGGCCTGCGCCAACTGGACCGCCCCGCCGCGCTGAAACTCCAGCTGCCGGGCCAAGGCAGCGGGTTTGTTCTGGCGACGACTATTTCCGATACCGCTGTGGAACTCAGCAATGGATCGCAGCAGTGGCGCATGCCACTGACCGCACTCTCCAGCGTCTGGTCGGGCTACTACGTGACCCTGTGGCGCACACCGCCAGGGCAACAGGGCCGCCTCAACAACGGCTTTGTGGGGCCTGCCGCCGAATGGATGGAAGCACGCCTGGACACCCTGCAAGCGGCACAACAACTGCCCGCCACGGCCAAGACGCTCAAAGACAAGGTCGAGGCGTTCCAGGCCGCCCAGGGTCTGGAAGTCAACGGAAGGGCCAGCCCCACCACCCTCATCATGATCAACCGTGCTACCGGCGTGGAAGAGCCTCGTTTGGCGCTCGCCAAACCCTGAATCCCGCATGTCCTACATCCTTGACGCCTTGAAACGGGCCGACGCCGAACGCGGCGCAAACCCCACCCATGCGCTGTCCCAGCCCGCAACCGACGCCAGCAACCCAACCGGCGCATCGCCACAGCCGGCGCGGCGCAACCGGCGCGCCTGGGGCGTATTGATCGCGGTGCTGCTGCTGGGCGGGGCTGCGGCCCTGGGCTGGCAGCGCTGGGGAGGGATGGCGCCTGGAGTCAACCCAATGACCTCGGCCACAGCATCTGCGGATGCAGCAGGGAACAGCGCATCGGCCCCACCGGTCGCGCCACCACCTGTTGCCGCGCCCGAGCCCACGCCAGCAACGACACCTGCACCGGCCACCACTCCCGCGCCCATCCTGCCGGTTCTCGCCAAGGCTCCGCCCGCACCGCCGCCACCGCGGCCCCCTGTGCCCCCCTCAGAAGCGCCTGCACCTGAAGCGCCCACTGAGACCCAGCCGCTGCAGCCACTAACGCGCCCACCATCCGAAGTGCCCGCGACCCCTGGAGCGCTCCCTGAGCTGTCCGCCTCTGCCCGAGCTGCCTTGCCCGAGATCCAGGTCAGCGGCTCTTCCTACTCGACGAACCGAGAACACCGCATGTTGATTGCAAACGGCCAGGTGGTCAAAGAAGGGCAAGAACTCTCGCCCGGGCTGACCCTGGAGGTGATCGGCCCACGCAGTGCCGTGTTCAACCACCGCGGCACACGCTTCAACATCAACTACTGAATCTGCACCAGGAGCGCAGTCCTCTGCTCGCCGATGGCCAGCTTGGCTGCCGTCCGTTGACATACCGCCATGAACGCCTCCACACCAGCGATCGTTGTTCGCACCCATGCCCTGTCCCATGGCTGGCAGGGCCGCCCCCTGCTGGTGGGCCTGGATCTGAGCATCCCGGCTGGTGTCACGCTGGTGCGTGGCGATGAGCAAACCGGCAAGACCACGTTGCTGCGCTTGCTGGCGGGCGAGGTCCTGCCGGACGCCGGGCAGATCGAAACACTTGGGCAGTCGCCAACCCATTCACTGGCGCTTTACCAGCGGCTGGTTTTTCGCTGCGATCCCTTCAGCGACGCGCTGGACCAGACCAGCGCGAGCGCGTGGTTCGAGGGTCTGCCCACGCGCTTCAGCGACTTCAACAAGACCGTGCTGGGCGATCTGATCGCGGGTTTTGCCCTGACCCCTCATTTGCACAAGCCGCTGTACATGCTGTCGGCAGGGAGTCGACGCAAGGCCTGGTTGTGCGCCGCATTTGCGTCAGGCGCCCCGGTGATTCTGATCGACCAACCCTTTGCCGCGCTGGACGGCCCGTCGATGCGCTTGCTGCGCGAGGTGCTGCAAGAAATGGGTGAGCACCCGAGCCGCGCCTGCGTGCTGGCCGACTACGAAGCGCCAGCGGATGTGCCGTTGGCCTGCGTGATCGATTTGTAAGGCTCTGCCCTCACAGTTCACCCGCCCGGGTGATGATCTCGACCTCGGCATGCAAGGTCTGATGAACCGGGCAGCGATCGGCCATCTCCATCAAACGGGCGCGCTGCTCTTCGCTCAGATCGCCCTTGAGCTCCACCACCCGAACGATGCGGTCGATGCGGCCGTCTTCGGTTTCGCACGCGGCGCAGTCACTGGCATGCACCTTGTCATGCACCAGCGCCACCCGCACCGATTCCAGCGGCCAGCCCTTGCGGTTGGCGTACATGCGCACGGTCATGGCGGTGCAAGCGCCCAGTGCGGCATTGAGCATTTCGTAGGGCGCAGGACCTTCGTCGTCACCACCCATGGAAGCGGGTTCGTCCATCAGAAACTGGTGGCGCCCCGCCGCAACGGTCTGGGTGAATCGGCCCGTGCCACGCTCGGACACCAGCACCACCCCATCGTCGGCCGCAGAAGTCCCCGCCTGGGCAGCCCCTTTCGGGGCCACAGGCAGCTCGGCTGGGTCGACATAACGGCGGGCCCAGGCCGCAATCACACCGGCAGCAAATCGCGCATCTTCTGCACGGTTGAGCAAGTGGTCGGCACCATCGAGGGCCACAAAAGACTTGGGGTGCCGCGCGGCGTCAAAGATGCGGCGCGCGTTCTCCACGTTCACGGTGTCGTCGTCAGGCGCATGCAACACCAGCAATGGGCGCCCCAGGTTCCGGATGCGTTCGCTTTGCGGCTGGTCCGCCAGGTCTTCCACAAACGAGCGCTTCACCGTGAACCGGCGGCCACCCAACAGCACCGAAGCCTCGCCTTGCGATTCGATCACGGCGAGCTCGCCGCCCAGCTGGTGGGTGACGTGGGCGGGGTCACAAGGCGCGCCCAGCGTGGCCACAGCTTTGCAATCGCGCACGCGCGCCGCGGCGGCCAACACCGCCGCACCGCCCAGGGAATGCCCGATGAGCAGGGCGGGGGCGCCGTGCTGCGCCCGCAACCAGTCGGCTGCGGCCACCAGGTCGTCCACATTGGAGCTGAAATGCGTGTTGGCAAAGTCGCCGCCGCTGCCGCCCAGGCCGGTGAAATCAAACCGCAAGACGCCAAAACCCGCCTCGGTCAACGCACGGGCGACAAAGGCCGCAGCTTTGCTGTCTTTGGAGCAAGTGAAACAGTGCGCAAACACGGCCCAGGCTTGCGGGTGGACATCGGGGGTATCCAGCCTTCCGGCCAGCGGCTCGCCCTGGCTACCGGTGAATTCAATGCGTTGACTGGGCATGTTGGTATTCCTCTCGGCTCCCCTGGAGCCATTTCAAAAGACAAAACTCGGCGATCAAAGCGCCGCCACCGTATGGAGATGAGTCGCGCGAGGTGGTGAAATCTGACAGTTGGCCAGAAAACAACTCAAGGATCAAACGCATATGATGAGACCGCGAGCCGTCAGCACACGCTCTGTGCTTGCTGGCCCTCCCTTCCAACCATGTCAAACGCCCAACCCAAAAACGCCGCCCCCCCACTGGCCTCCGACCCTTCTGCCAACGCGCCGCGCGTTGAGCGCCGGGACGGCCCCGGCGGCCCAGCGTGGTGGGTTCTTGGAAGGTGGACCGCGGCTAAGCTGGCCAACGCGCCGCAGTGGCGCGCCTTGCAAGCGACATGGCCCGACACTGCTGCGGCAGGCGATGCCACCCCGTGGAACTTGACCAGCGCCGAGGCCATCGACCATGTCGGTGCTCAGATGCTGTGGGGCCGCTGGGGGCAGCGCTGGCCGCAACACCTGGAAATCAGCCCTGCCCAGCAGGCACTTCTGGAACGCGTGGCGCGGTTCACCCGGGCGCCCGATCCACCCAAAACCGTCACGCTGTGGCAGCGATACCTCTCACTCGGCGACGGTGTGCTCGGCCTGCTGTCCCACCTGCACAGCTTCGTTCTGCTGCTGGGGCAACTGGCGTTGGACTTGGTCCGTTTGCTGCGCGCGCCTTGGCGCGGGCCTTGGCGTGACATTTCGGGCCACCTGTACCATTTCGGTGCCACCGCCTTGCCCATCACCGCACTGGTCGGATTTCTCATCGGCGTGGTTCTGGCGTACCTGAGTGCGCAGCAGCTCAAACAGTTCGGCGCCGACGCCTTCATCGTCAACTTGTTGGGCGTCTCGCTGGTGCGTGAGCTGGGCCCCATGCTGGCGGCCATCCTGGTGGCGGGCCGCTCCGGCTCTGCCATCACGGCACAGATCGGCGTGATGCGGGTGACCGAAGAACTCGACGCCATGCGGGTGATGGGGATTCCGCTGGGATTTCGCCTGGTGATGCCACGCGCCTTGGCGCTGGCCATTGCCATGCCGTTGATCAGCGTGTGGACGACCCTGGTGGCCCTGCTGGGTGGCATGGTGGCCGCCGACATTGCTTTGGGCGTTTCCCCCACCTATTTCGTACAGGCGTTGCCTTCGGCGGTGGACGTGGCCAACCTCACCCTGGCGGTGGGCAAGACCGTGGTCTTTGGTCTGCTCATCGCCCTCATTGGTTGCCACTTCGGCTTGCGCGTGGAGCCCAATACAGAAAGCCTGGGCAAAGGTACCACCGCTTCGGTGGTCACGTCGATCACCGTGGTGATCATTGTCGACGCGCTGTTCGCCATTGCATTCAGGGACATTGGCGTATGAGCACTGCACCCACCCGCGGCACCGACCCGACCCTCGCCGTCGACGTTCAAGGACTTTGGACGGTTTATGGCGGCGGCAACTCACCTGAATTTGTGGTCCACAAGGATCTTGACCTGCAAGTGGCCCAGGGGGAAATTCTCTCGTTGGTCGGCGGGTCGGGCACCGGAAAAACAACCCTGCTGCGGCAAATTCTGGGACTGGAAACGCCCAGAAAGGGGCGCATCACCGTCATGGGCCAAGCGCTCTCCGATGCCGACCCTCGCACCGCGGCCAGCCGCGTCGGCATGCTCTTTCAGCAAGGCGCGCTGTTCTCCGCTTTCAGCGTGCTGGACAACATCGCCTTCGCATTGCGCGAGGTGGGCCATTTGCCGTCGGGGCTGATGCGCGATGCCGCACTCACCAAACTGCAGATGGTCGGGTTGGAAGCCAAACACGCGACCAAAATGCCCTCCGACCTTTCGGGCGGCATGATCAAGCGGGTGGCTCTGGCCCGCGCCTTGATCATGGACCCGCCTTTGCTCCTGCTGGACGAACCCACCGCCGGCCTGGACCCAGAGGGCGCAGATGACTTCTGCAAACTGCTGAGCTCCCTGCACCGGGAACTGGGCCTCACCGTGATCATGGTGACCCACGATCTGGACACCTTGCTCGAACTGTCCACGCGCATCGCCGTGCTCGCCGATCAAAAAGTCGTGGTGGCAGGGCCCCCGCGCGAAGTCATCGCAACACCTCACCCGTTCATCCAGCACTACTTCGGCGGCGGTCGCGGACAGCGCGCCATGGTCTTGCTGGACGAACCTGCTCAAGGCGCACCAGCGCCCCACGCGTAAAGGAACTCCCCCTATGGAAAACAAAGCACACGCACTCGCCGCCGGGACATTTGTCCTGGTGGTGGCCGCGCTCCTCCTGGGCCTGGCGACCTGGCTGTCGCGCGACAAACAGGTCGGCGATGTCTACGAACTTTCAACGTCCGACGCCGTGACCGGATTGTCGGAACAGGCTGCGGTCCGCTTCCGGGGCATCACCGTGGGCAAAGTCACCCACATCGGATTCGACCCACTCAACAAAGGTCACGTGCTGCTGCGCATCAACGTCGACAAGGGCCTGCCCCTGACCCGCAGCGCCTATGGCACCCTGGGGTACCAGGGTGTGACCGGGCTGGCATTTGTGCAGCTCGACAACGATGGCGACTCCGATGTCACCCTCACCACCAATGAAGACGAGCCCACCCGCATCCCATTGCGGCCAGGTTTGTTGAGCAAGTTTGCCGACCAGGGCTCCTTCATTCTGGAGCAGGTGCAGCAGGTCTCGGAACGGGTGAGCGAACTGCTGTCACCCGCCAACCAGCAAGCCATCATAGGCAGCGTCAAAGCCATCGGCGACAGCGCCACGCAACTTGGCGCGGCTTCCGAACGCATTCAGGGCATTCTTGAAGCGCAGCTCGGACCGCAACGCACCGACATCCCCGCATTCATAGGTGACGCCCGAGCCACCATGAGCACACTGCAAACCACCGTCGCCGAGCTGAACACCACGGCCAAAGCCGCCACCCAAACCGCACAATCCCTCACCCAGATGGCGCAAGGCATCGCCGCCCCCGGTGGCATGCTGGAGCACTTGAGCGATACCAGCAAAGCCCTGGCCGACAGCGCCCGTGCCATCAACGAGACCGTGTTACCCAATGCAGCTCGCGCCGCCGACAGCGCCGCGCGCACCGCTGACGCCGCCACCCGCGCCGCACAAGGCTTGGACCGCGCCGTCGACACCTTCAATGACAACCCGCAGAGCCTGCTGTTTGGCCCCGGAAACCCCTCTCCCGGGCCCGGAGAGCCGGGCTTTGTGGCTCCGCAGCCCGCAGCCAAGGATTGACACCATGCACACCCCACTTCTTGTCTCGCCCGCTGTCCGGTCGTCGCACGGTGCCCTGCGCGCAACCGGCCAAGTGATCGCAGCGCTGTCCCTGACCGTGCTGGCGGCTTGCTCAACGCCCCAGGCGCCGGCCACCAAGACGGTCTACGACTTTGGTCTCACGCCCTCGGTTGTCGGGACGCCGCCGCCCCGCGCCACGCCAGCTGCCGCATTGCTGCTGGCCGATGTGCAAGCCCCCATGGCGCTGAACGCCACCGCCGTGCAATACCGCCTGAGCTACGACAACGACCAGGAACTCCGCCCCTATGCACTGGCGCGCTGGAGCATGGCCCCTGCCCAGTTGGTGCAGCAAAGACTCAAGCTCGCATTGAATGCCCGAGGCCCTGTGCTGGCTGAGGGGCAGGGTTCGCCATCGCACTCACTCAAGATTGAGCTCGAAGAGTTTGTCCAGGTGTTTGAGCAGCCGCAGTCCAGCCTGGGCCGGGTCAGCTTGCGCGCCACGCTGCTCAATGGCTCACAGCTGGTCGATCAGATCCGCGTGCGTTCAACCGCAGTGGCGCCGACCAACGACGCTGCGGGCGGCGTGCGTGCACTGACGCAAGCCACCGACGCCGCAGCCCAGCAATTGGTGACCTGGCTGGACCAGCAAAAACCCTGACCGAGGTTCACCAAAGCCTGTTCGCCCCAGCCGCCAATCAGAGAAGACGGGGGGCCTCAGATCAGTACGGCCGCTTCAGATGATCGTTTACGCCAGTTTTTGATACGCCAGAATTTCCGGTGGCGCGGCAAACAAGGGGGTGGCCTCGGCCACTGCTGCCGCCAGGTGTGGCGTGCTCATGTGCGTTTGGGCCGCTTCTGCATCCCGCCAGACTTCAACCGTCTGAAAGACATGGGGATGATCCGCTTGCTGGTACAGCTCGTAGGACACACAACCCGCCTCCTGTCGAGAGAGCGAGACCAAGGTCTCCAGGATCGTGGCGGTCTGGGCCGAAGCGCCGGGTTGAACGGTGATGCGTGCAAGCACGTAATGCATGGATGCCTCCTGTGATGGCGCGCCCGAAAAGGGCGCCCTGCATCGTAGACCGCTGAGCGGTGGCGCGTCACCCCATCTCTGTCTTTACCGGGACGCCGGCTGCGACCCGCAGCCGTTCAACGCCCGCCCAGCCCCATGCCCCTGGAGATCACTTCTTTCATGATCTCGTTGGTGCCACCGTAAATGCGCTGCACGCGCGCATCGGCATAAGCACGGGTGATCGGGTATTCCCACATGTAGCCATAGCCGCCGAAGAGCTGAACGCATTCGTCCATCACCTTGCACTGCAAGTCGCTGCACCAGTACTTGGCCATGCTGGCGGTGGCCGTGTCGAGCTTGTCGTGAGCGATGAGCTCGCAGCATTTGTCTACAAAAATGCGCGCCACCTGCACCTCGGTCTGCATCTCGGCAAGTTTGTACCGGGTGTTCTGCATGGCGCCCACGGTTGTACCAAACACCTTGCGTTCCTTGACGTAGTCCACGGTCCAGCCGATCGCGGCCTGCGCGGCCGCCACGGCACCGATCGCAATTTGCAGGCGTTCCCAGGGCAGCTGTTCCATGAGGCAGATGAAGCCCCGGTTCTCTTGCTCGGGTCCGCCCAGCAGCTGTTCGGCCGGCAACTTCACGTTGTCAAAGAACAGCTCGCTGGTGTCTTGCGCCTTCAACCCCAACTTCTTCAACCGCTTGCCTTTCTCGAATCCCGGTGTGCCGTGCTCAACCAGAAACAGGCTGGTGCCTTTGCCTCCCGCTGCCGGGTTGGTCTTGGCGACCACAATCACCAGATCGGCGTGCCATCCGTTGGTGATGAAGGTTTTGCTGCCATTGAGCAGGTAGCTGCCGTCGGCTTGCTTGATGGCGGTGCTTTTCACGCCCTGCAGATCGCTGCCAGCGGCCGGCTCGCTCATGGCAATGGCGCCCACCATCGCACCGCTTGCAAGCAAGGGCAGGTATTTGGCTTTCTGCGCCTCGGTGCCGTAGCGCAGGATGTACGGCGCCACGATTTCATTGTGCAATCCATAGCCTATGCCGCTGAAGCCCCCTGCGGCCAGCTCTTCCATCTGCACCACGGAATACAGCTTGTCGGCGTCGGAGCCGCCGTAAGCCTCGGGCATGGTCATGCACAGAAATCCGTTTTGCCCGGCTTTGCGCCAGACCTCGCGGTCCACATAGCCCTGCTCCTCCCAAGCGTCATGGAATGGCGCGATTTCCTTTTCCATGAAGCGGCGAAAACTGTCGCGAAAGGCTTCGTGATCGGGGGTGAAAAGGGTTCTTTCAATCATGGCGCTGTCACTTTCTTGACTGGTTTGATGGGTGTCGGCCTATTTATACAAAGCGATTGCTTGGCAAAAGTCTATACTGATCGGATCCATTCGCCTAGCCGGCCTTTGACTCGCCGGCTCTACAGGAGACAGCCCATGTCCGAAGCATTCGTTTACGACGCCATCCGCACCCCCCGTGGCAAAGGCAAGAAGGACGGCAGCCTGCACGAAGTCAAGCCAGTCAACTTGCTGGCAGGCGTGTTGCGCGACCTGCAGCGCCGCAGCGATTTCGACACCGCTGCAGTGGACGACATCGTGATGGGCGTGGTCTCACCGGTCGGCGAACAGGGCTCGGTGCTGCCCAAGGTGGCCGCACTCAAGGCAGGCTGGGACTGGCGCTGCTCGGGTGTACAACTCAACCGTTTCTGCGCCTCGGGCCTGGAGGCCGTGAACATGGCCGCCATGAAGGTCAAGAGCGGCTGGGAAGACCTGGTGGTGGCGGGCGGTGTGGAGAGCATGAGCCGGGTGCCGATTGGCTCGGACGGCGGCGCCTGGGCGCAAGACCCGGAAACCAACAGCGAAACGCTCTTTGTGCCGCAAGGCGTGGGCGCCGATCTGATCGCCACCATGGCCGGTTTCAGCCGCACCGATGTGGATGCCTTCGCCCTGGAGTCGCAACGCCGCGCCGGGTTGGCCCGCGCTGAGGGGCGCTTTTCTGGCTCCATCGTGCCGGTGAAAGACATTCTGGGCCAGATCATCCTGGCTGAGGACGAGTTCATCAAGCCCAACACCACCATGGAAGGCCTGGGCGGGCTCAAGCCCGCGTTCGAGCAGCTGGGCGCCATGGGTTTCGATGCTGTGGCGCTCCAGCGCTACCCGCAGGTCGAGCGCATCCACCATGTGCACCACGCCGGCAATTCCTCCGGCATCGTGGACGGCGCAGCCGCTGTGCTGATCGGCTCTGAGGCAGCGGGCAAGGCGCATGGACTGAAAGCGCGGGCGCGCATTGTGGCGGTGGCGCTCTCGGGCGACGACCCGACCATCATGCTCACCGGCCCGATGCCGGCCGCGCGCAAGGCACTGGCCAAGGCCGGGCTCACCATCGACCAGATCGACTTGTTTGAAGTGAACGAGGCTTTTGCCACCGTGCCCATGAAGTTCATGCAGGAAATGGGTGTGCCACACAGCAAGGTCAACGTGAACGGCGGCGCCATTGCCATGGGCCACCCGCTGGGTGCGACCGGCGCCATGATTCTGGGCACCCTGATCGACGAGCTGCACCGCACCGGAAAACGCTATGGCCTGGCAACGCTCTGCGTGGGCGGTGGCATGGGTATCGCAACGATTGTTGAGCGCGCCTGACGCGACCACCACACACCACCCCCGTTCGGGCTGAACCTGTCAAAGCCCACCTGCGAAACACCACGCCAGCCCTTCGACAGGCTCAGGGCCAACGGATCCCACGGAAATCAACTGCATGAAAACCATTCGCTACGAACTCGCCGATGGCGTTGCCACGCTCACCTTCGATGAGCCGGACTCTGCGGTCAACACCATGTGCGCCCAATGGCAGGCAGACCTGACCGAAGTCACGGCTCAGGTGTTGAAGGACAAGGAGCAGGTCAAAGGCATCGTGCTCGCCTCGGCAAAAAAGACAACCTTTTTTGCGGGAGCCGACCTCAAGGGCCTGATGCGCAACAAGGCCACCGATGCGGTGGCAGTGTTCAACGGGGTTGAACAGATGAAGCGGTGCTTCCGCACGCTGGAGACCCTGGGTGTGCCCGTGGTGACCTGTATCAACGGCTCGGCCCTCGGGGGTGGATGGGAAGTGGCTTTGATCGGGCATCACCGCATCGCCGTGGACAACCCCAAAATCCTGCTCGGCCTGCCCGAGATCACGCTGGGCCTGATCCCCGGCGCCAGCGGCATCACCAAAATGACGCGCCTGCTGGGTCTCATGGCCGCTCAGCCCTACATCCTGGAAAGCAAGCTCTTCAACCCGAAACAGGCGATGGAGCTGGGCCTGGTGCACGAGCTGGTGGCCGATGCCTCCGAGCTCCGAGCCCAGGCATTGGCCTGGATCAAAACGCACCCTGTCTCGATCCAGCCGTGGGACGACAAGGCCTACAAGATGCCGGGCGGCACGCCCAGCAACCCCAAGGTCGCCGCCGCACTGACCGTGGCGCCCGCCATGCTGAAGAAGACCACGCGGGGTCTTTACCCTGCGCCCGAAGCCGCGCTGGCCGCCATGGTGGAAGGCGCACAGGTGGACTTCGACACCGCGCTGCGCATCGAGTCGCGCTATCTGGCGCGCATCGCGGTGGGCCCGGTGGCCAAGAACATGGTCAACACCTTTTTCTTCAACATGAACGCCATCAAAAGCGGCCAGAGCCGCCCTGGAGACGCCCCGCGCTACCAGCCGAAAAAGGTCGGCATTCTTGGCGCCGGCATGATGGGCGCCGGCATTGCCTACGCCCAAGCCAGCCGCGGCATCACCACGGTGCTGAAAGATGTGTCAACCGAAGCAGCGGATAAAGGCAAGGCCTACACGGCCCAACTCACCCAGAAACGCGTGGCCAAGGGCCAGATGAGCACCGAGAAGCAGCAAGGCTTGCTTGACCTGATCACGCCCACCGCCAGTGCGATCGACCTCAAGGGTTGCGATCTCATCATCGAAGCCGTGTTCGAGCAACGCGAGCTCAAAGCCCTGGTGACGAAAGAAGCCGAACCCATGTTGGCCGAAGACGGCTTCTTCGCCAGCAACACATCCACACTGCCCATCTCCGGGCTGGCTCAAGCGAGTGCGAAGCCACACAAGTTCATCGGCATCCATTTCTTCAGCCCGGTCGACAAAATGAAGCTGGTGGAGATCATCCGTGGCAAAGGCACCGATGATCAAACGGTGGCCCGCGCCTACGACTATGTGCAGGCCCTGGGCAAGCTGCCCATCGTGGTGAACGATTCACGCGGGTTCTACACCAGCCGAACCTTTGGCACCTTCGTGATGGAAGGCGCGGCGATGCTGGGCGAAGGCATTCCCGCACCGGTGATCGAAAACGCGGCCATGCAGGCCGGTATGCCCGTGGGGCCGCTGGCGGTGCTGGACGAAACCGCTCTGTCACTGTCGGTGCATGTGCTGGAGCAGACCCGCCTCGACGTGCAACAGGAAGGCGGGCAGTACACGGCCACGCCGGGCGAGACGCTGGTGGAACAGATGGTGAAACAGAACGGGCGCAGCGGTCGCGCGGCGGGTGGCGGCTTCTACGACTACCCCCAGGGTCAGAAAAAAGTCTTGTGGCCGGAGCTGAAGAAGCTGTACGAGAAAGCCGACGTGAAATGGAACCTGCAGGAAGTGAAGGACCGCCTCCTCTACCGCCAGGCGGTGGAAACCGCGCGCTGCCTCAGCGAAGGCGTGCTCACCAGCGTGCACGACGGCAACATCGGCTCCATTTTCGGCATCGGTTTCCCTGCCTGGACTGGCGGCGCCCTGCAATTCATCTACAGCATGGGTGTGGATGCCTTCGAACAGCGCTGTGCCGTGCTGGCCACCCAGTTCGGCAAGGGCTTCGCACT
Organism: Hydrogenophaga sp. PAMC20947; assembly: GCF_004795855.1. Classification (NCBI taxonomy): domain Bacteria; kingdom Pseudomonadati; phylum Pseudomonadota; class Betaproteobacteria; order Burkholderiales; family Comamonadaceae; genus Hydrogenophaga; species Hydrogenophaga sp. PAMC20947. Next base: position 895,742 of record NZ_CP039252.1, on the reverse strand, counting down.
CACCGACGCGGTAAGGGTCACGCTGCGCCAACACCAGCCGGTGTACTGAACGTCAACGTCAGCTGCCCTCCAGCCGCACCGCCTGCTGCGACGCGGTGTTCACACGCAGTGAAAATACGTCGGGCCGCGCGTAGTGGCCCACCGGGTCAAAATCCATCTGGGCCTGGGCCACGGTATCGAGATCAAGTTCGGCGGTGAGCAGCGCGTCGGCGTTGTAGACCGGTGCGGCCAACACCTTGCCCAGCGGGTCGATGATCATGCTGCCTCCCCGCATCAGCACCGTGTCGGGTGCTTCGGGCAATCGGTTGTTCATCGCATCGCCGGGGAACTGCGATCGCCGCAAGTGCTGACACGATGACAGCACAAAGCACCGGCCTTCCAGCGCGATGTGCTGCATGGTGCTGGCCCAGCTGTCGCGGTCGTCGGCTGTTGGTGCGCAGTACAGCGTGACACGCTGCTGGTACATGGCCATGCGCAAAGCTGGCATGTAGTTCTCCCAGCAGATCACCGCGCCCAGCTTGCCAAACGGGGTGTCCACCGCCCGCAGCGTGGAACCGTCCCCAAAACCCCAGACCAGGCGTTCCAACGCAGTCGGCATGAGCTTGCGGTGCTTGCCCAGCACCGCCCCATCGGGCCCCAGGTAAACCGCCGTGCAATACAGCGTGCCCCCATCGCGCTCGATGATGCCCATGCACACGTAGAGCTTGTGCTCACCCGCAGCCTTGGCCAGCTGTGCGATCTCAGGGCCGTCCATCGAAACAGCGGCCTTGAAATAATGCAGGTATTCGGCGCGGCCCTGGGGTGTTCGTGCACCGATGTAGATGTGGAAATCAGCACCCTTGGGGTAGCCCCCGATGAACGCCTCGGGAAACACCACCACTTGGGCGCCCTGCTTCGCCGCTTCGGACATGAGGTCAAGCGCGCGCAACACCGTCGCCGGCGTGTCGAACAAAACGGATGCGGTCTGGACAACGGCGGCGGTGAGCTTCATGGTGCTTCCTGTGGTTTGTGGCGGCGATAGGCAGATGCTGTCACGTCGGGCTCGAGGTCGTCAGCGTCGCAAAGGGTGGTTGCCGCAAAATGTCCCTTGTCGCGAGCGCACTCTCGTAGCCGCGCTGTCAGCCTCCTTTGTAACCTTCTTTCTACCCAACACCATGAAACGTCTTGACGGAAAAATTTCAATCATCACCGGCGCCGCACAAGGTATCGGCCTGGCCACCGCGCTGAAGTTCGCCGCCGAAGGCGCCACGGTCATCATTTGCGATGTCAAGCAAGCCGCCGTGGACGACGCTGTGAAGCAATGCGAGGCACTGGGCGCCACAGCCGTCGGCTTTGTGATGGACGTGACCCAACGCGACATGGTCGACGCCGTTGTGGCCCAGGTCAAAGAACGCTTTGGCCGCATCGACACCCTGGTCAACAACGCTGGCATCACACAAGACGCTCGGTTGCAAAAAATGACGCTGGAGCAATTCGACCGCGTGATCGATGTCAACCTGCGCGGCGTGTTCCATTGCGCCCAGGCCGTGGCCGATACCATGACCGCGCAAGGCAGCGGCGTGATTCTCAACGCCAGCTCGGTGGTCGGCATCTACGGCAACTTCGGACAAACCAATTACGCCGCCAGCAAATTTGGCGTGATCGGTTTCACCAAGACCTGGAGCCGGGAGCTCGGTCCCAAGGGCGTGCGTGTCAATGCGGTGGCGCCCGGCTTCATTTCAACCCCGATTCTCTCAACCATTCCAGAGAAAGTGATCCAGGAGATGGAGCAGCGCGTACCGCTGCGCCGCCTCGGCAAAGCCGAGGAAATCGCCAATGTCTACGCCTTCCTCGCCAGCGACGAGGCCAGCTACATCAACGGCGCGGTGATCGAAGTGTCGGGCGGCATGTCGGTCTGAGGCAACCGAGTCGGTGGCCCGAATAATTGGGGCGCCAGGCATACCCAGGGTGCAGCTTGCACACTGGGATTAATTCCTTTGAACTACCTTGGCGGAACGCCCGCACAACGCAAGGCTGTTTGCGCTTTATTCGCCCACTCGACTCTCTACAATGAACGGCCATGCGCATTGCCGATTTACCCGAGAACGAAGAACGGCGCTTGGCCAAGCTGAACAGCCTGGGCATTCTGGACACGTTGCCGCAAAGGGCCTTTGATGACATCACCGCACTCGCCTCGGCGATCTGCGGAACACCCATTGCCCTGATCTCCTTTATTGACAGAGACCGCCAGTGGTTCAAATCAAGCGTGGGCATGGACATAGACCAGACGCCACGCGAAGTGGCCTTCTGCTCCCACGCCATCCTGCATCCAGACGAGGTCATGGTCGTCGAAGACGCCACCCTGGATCCGCGCTTCCACGACAACCCGTTTGTGAGCGAAGACCCCTCAGTCCGTTTCTATGCCGGGGCACCCATCGTCACAGACGATGGATTCGCGCTGGGTGCTGTCTGCGTTGTCGACCGACAATCCCGGCAACTCGACCCATCGCAACTGCAGTCTCTGCGTTCACTCGCCAACCTCGTCGTGACTTTGGTCGCGCATGAGAAGCGGAGCAGAGACGAGCGCCTCGCCCAGTCGGCCGAGGTGAATAGCCGCAACGAATACCTCACGGCGATGACCGCCTCCGGTCTGGACCTGATGTCCTTCGTGGATGCGAACTACATCTACCGCTACGTCAACAAATCCTACCTGCAATACTGGGCGCGAGATCCAAAAGACATCGTGGGCAAAAGTGTGGCCGAGCTCGTGGGCGATGACCTGTTCCAGACAAAGGTCAAGCCCCATTTTGACCGGGCGCTTGCAGGACAGCAGGTGGACTTCGAAGCCACGGTTGATTTTCTGGGCGTCGGCCCACGCCATGTGGAAATCACCTATCTGCCGGCCCGGGACGAAAGCGGCAATATCACGGGCGTCGTGGTGCGCGCCCACAGCATCCACGCGCTGCAGCAAAGAGAAGACCAGTTGCGCGACACCGTGGCGATGCTGGAGCACAAAACGCTGGAGCAAGCGCGTTTCATCCATATCGTTTCACACGACCTGCGCGAGCCCATCAACACCATCAACAACTTCACGTCATTGCTTTCCGGCGACAGCGAACCAGGCTTGTCCGAAAGCGGCAAGCGCTATCTCGCCTTTGTGGCCGCTGGCGGCGAGCGCATGAAGACCCTGCTCGACGATCTGCTGGGTTTTTTGCAACTCGAACACCACGCCGTGGAGAAACAGCGGGTCGACCTGGCCCGCCTGGCCTCAGAGATTCGCGATGATCTGGCTGCCACACTTGCCAGCTCCCGTGGACGCATCGAGTTCGGGCCCCTGCCGGTGGTCTATGGTGAGCCATCGCTGCTGCGAATCGCCCTGCAAAACCTGGTGTCCAACGGCTTGAAGTTCACAGCCGACGGCATTGAGCCCGAGGTCAGGATCGAGGCCGCGATTGAATCTGAACGGGTGGTGATTTCCGTTCATGACAACGGCATCGGCATGGCCCACGATCAGACCCATCGGATCTTCGATATGTTTCAACGCCTGCACACGCGCAAAAAATACAAGGGCACGGGTCTGGGGCTGTCGATTGTTCGGCGTGTGGCCGAATTGCACGGCGGCCAGATCGCCGTCACGTCCGAATCCGGCGGGGGCAGCTGCTTCACACTGACACTGCCAACCGCTCCCCGAGGCACCGAAAAAAGGAATGACCATGAGTCCCTTTGAGCGATTTATCCTGATCGACGACAACGAAGCAGACAATGTTTTCCACGAAATCATGATTCGCCGTGCGGGATTCACAGGCGAAGTGCTGATCTTTGAGAATGGCATCGATGCGCTGAAATGGTTCACCCACGACCTGGACGCCGTGCCGACCTGCGTTTTTCTGGACATCAACATGCCCATGATGGACGGCTTTGAGGTGGCCGAGAACGCCGCTCCCTTGATCGAAAAAAAGCCCACCGTGATGGTGGTGATGCTCACCTCTTCGGGTTCGCCCGCCGACAAGGAACGGGCCCTGACCTTGCCTGTCATCCAAGGCTATGTGACCAAGCCACTGACCTCCGAGCAGGTCAAAGCACTGATGGCCCCGCCGGGCGCTTGACATCGGGCAAGGGCGGATAATTGGCCCATGCCGACCACACCCCCTGTTGCACTGTTGCCTGAACCTCTGCCCCCGCAGAAACCCAGCTCCAAGACCGAACTCTTTCTATCGTTCAACTGGCTGGCGCTGCAGGGTTTTGGCGGTGTGCTCGCGGTGGTGCAACGCGAACTGGTGGAGAAAAAGCGCTGGCTCACCCGCGACGAATTTATTGAAGACTGGGCCGTGGCCCAGATCCTCCCGGGCCCCAACGTTGTCAATCTGGCCATGATGATCGGCGGCCGCCACCATGGTTTGGGGGGCGCCATGGCGGCCTTGATGGGCATGCTGCTGGCACCTTTGGTGATCGTGTTGCTGCTGGCGGTGCTCTATGGCAGTGTGGCCGATACGCCCACGGCCCAAGGCGCACTGCGCGGCATGGGCGCGGTGGCAGCCGGGCTCATCACCGCTACCGGCATGAAGCTCATTGCCACACTGGACAAGAACCCCATGGGCATGGGGCTTTGCATGGCGCTGGCCTTGTTGACGTTTGTGGCCATTGCCATTCTGCGCTGGCCACTCGTCTGGGTTTTGCTGGGCATCGGCGGGGCCGCATGCTTGTGGACCTACCGCCTGTTCCTGCGCCAGGAGCGTCGAGCCAGGAGGGCCTCGGCATGAGCGTTTGCATGAAAGCGTTTGTATGAGCATGGCGCCCCTGGTCTCCAACTGGATCGACCTCTTCAACCACTTCGCCTCACTGTCCCTGCTGGCCGTGGGGGGCGCGATCACCACAGCGCCCGATATGCACCGCTACCTGGTCACCGAACAAGGCTGGCTCAGCGAAGCGCAGTTCACATCTTCCATTGCGCTGTCGCAGGCCGCGCCCGGGCCCAATGTGCTGTTCGTTGCACTGCTGGGGTGGAACGTGGGCCTGAACGCGGGAGGCGGGCCCGGCGTGGGCGGCATGGCCTGGGCGCTGGCCCTGGTGGGCATGGTGGTCACCATGGTGGCCATCATGCTGCCCTCTTCCATCGTGAGCTACAACGCCACGCGCTGGGCCCATGCCAACCGGCATTTCCGCTCGGTTCGCGCCTTCAAGGCCGGCTTGGCGCCCATTGTGATCGCCTTGCTCATGGCCACAGGCTGGCTGCTCATGGCCGCACACGACCAAGCACAGGAAGACTGGCCCCTTTGGCTGCTCGCTGGCGTGGCCACCCTGCTGGTGTGGCGCACCCGCATTCACCTGCTGTGGCTGATTGGTGTGGGCGCGTTGCTGGGGGCTTTGGGCTGGGTCTGAAACGGGAACATCCGCCTCAGCCCTGCCAGTGGTCTCACTTCTCGCGCGTCAGGGCTCCAATCGCGGCCATGTCCATCGAAGCCAAAGCGGCACGCACCGTGTCCATGTCGGCGCCCTGGCTGGTGGCATCCACCAACACGCCGTTGGGCAGCATAATGCTGAGGCTGGCGTGGCTGCCGTCTTTGCGGTATTCCTCTTTGTAAGCGATGCCATCTTTCTTGTAGATGCGCTCCACCTCGTCCGTGGTTTCGCGGTTCACGGTGGAAGAAGCCCAGGCCGCCATGGCCAGGGCCAGCATCTTCGCGGCGCCGATGTCCTGCATTTTGATGTTGATGGACTGGCTGTCTTTCGAATACAGGGCCTCCACACTGGAAAAACTCAGGCCCATGGCGGTGTCGGTGCGCGCTTCGATCGATGTGCGAGGCATTCCAGCCAGGTTTTCGGGCACGAAAGACTGCAGCTTCTCAGGCGCAAAAGGCTTGGCGCCATCGTTGCCCATCGCCGCGCCCAGCATGGCCCCCATGGCCTTGCTGGCAGCATCCTGGTCGCCACTGGCCTGCGCGGCCTCCATCTGCTTGCTGGCTTCTTCCATCTTTTTGCCGGCCTCTTCGAGCTTGGCCGTGTTAATGGAAATCTCGGTGCCCGGCACCTTGATCGAGATGTTGGCGTCGTCGCCACCGGCGCGGCCCATCATGCTGCTGTGCCCGGTGCTGGAGAACATGGCGCTGACCGCACCGAGGATGAGCCCGGCGACAACCCCGCAGACCACGAGCACCGCGGTGTAGCCCACTGCCTTGTCTTCAGGTGCTTTCATCAAGACGGGAATGCCGGTGTAAATCAGGTAGACCGAATACAAAGCGGTCAGCAATCCCAGCATGGACAGCACAGGGAACAAACTGAAAATGCCCCCCACCATGCCAGCTGTTGCGCCGTAAGCCACCAGCTTGAACGCACTGGGCAAGTCTTTTTCGCCTTTAAAAGTGGGGGCCAGCGCATTGGCAATGAGTGCCAGCACATACACCATCACCAGTGACATCACATAGCCCACGACCATGTTCATGAGCCCCGACAAGAACGGTACCCGGATCGTGGTACCGAAGAAGCTCATGCCAATAACACTCATGCCGATGAACGTGGCAATGGCCGGTATCGCGGCGAGGTACACGAGGTAATTGGTGTAAATCGCCTTGACATCCGATGGCTCACCCGCAATGACAGGCCAAGTGACCTTGGGTTTGAGCAAGATGTCTTGAACGCGCTGAATCAGATTCATTGGGGGCTCCTTTGAGGCAATCACGGTACCAACTTGCATTATGTTGCTACACAAGGCAAACGTATTACATTGCGTCCCCTTTATGTGGGACAAATGCGCCAGGGGGTCTCAAGGCCGCCAAGCGGGGCCGAAACGCCGGCAGGGCCTCAGCGAGGGCTTTCAAAAAACACGGTGTTGGTGTAGTCGCTGATTTCGAAATACACCTTCTTTTCACCCGCATCGACGACCATGTTGAGGTTTTCGTCCAGCACGCCGTAACCGTAGCGGTACGCCCGTGCTTGTCCATCATCGGTCCCCAGCGCGGTACTGATCTTGTCCACCTTGATGAATCGGCGCACCAGCTTGTCCCCCGCGTACACCTCCAGCACCCCGTTTGTGCCTGTCCAGTTCTGGATGCCTCGGCTGATCTGGTTCTGCTGCTCTTGGGTACAGGCCGCCAGTGCGAGCAAAGCAATCACCCCGACCATCAGGGACACACGTCGAACAGATGCGTTCATAAAAACTCCTTCAGTAAATAGGGCAGGCAGCGGGCCGAAGGCTCGCGAAGACAAGCATCGGCAATGCTGTCGAGCTCGGTGGGCTCGGGGTTGATCATCACCAGGCGAGCGCCTTGCTGCTGGGCGGCCAATGCCAACCCTGCGGCCGGATACACCTGCCCGGACGTCCCCACAACCAGCATGAGATCACAGTCTGCGACCGCGCTTTCGGCCGCACCCAAAGCATCGGCTGGCAAGTTTTCGCCAAACCACACCACCGCCGGACGGCGCAGATTGCCGCAGGTCGCGCACGCCGGTGGGCGACCGTCCTGGGGCGCCTGGGCCTCACAGCAGGCCCGAGGAGCATCCAGCCAACGGTCTGCCCCCAACGCACCGTGCAAGGCCATCGTGTCGGGTTGGCCAGCGCGCTGGTGAAGTCCGTCCACGTTTTGCGTGATCAGGCTCAAGCGGCCCGGATGGCGTCGGGCAAAAGCAGCCAGCGCCAGATGACCGGCATTGGGCTCGGCCTTCGTGAGCATGGCACGGCGGTGTGCGTACCAATCCCAGACCCGCTCGGGGTGGGCGCGGTAAGCGGCCTCGGTGGCCAGTTCCTGGGGATCAAACTGGGCCCACAATCCGGTTTGCGCATCGCGAAACGTGGGTACGCCCGACTCGGCGCTGACGCCTGCACCCGTCAGCACAGCCACATGGCGCGCCTCGTTGATCCAGACGCGAACCGTATCGCGCCCCATTTCCATCAGAGTCCCCGCTGGCGAAGCGCCTCATAAAGGCACACGCCGCTGGCCACCGACACGTTCAGGCTTTCCACCGCGCCGGCCATGGGAATGCTGACCAATTCGTCACAAGTCTTGCGTGTGAGTTGGCGCATGCCCTCGCCTTCAGCGCCCAACACGAGCGCCGTGGGTCCCTTGAACTCGGCCTGGTAAAGCGTTTTGGGCGCGTCGTCACTGGTGCCCACGATCCAGATGTTGCGCTCCTTGAGCTCGTTCAGGGTGCGCGCCAGGTTGGTCACCATGAAGTACGGCATCGTTTCGGCCGCACCACTGGCCACCTTGGCCACGGTGGCATTGATGCCCGCAGCGTGGTCCTTGGGCGCGATCACAGCGTGGGCCCCGGCACCATCGGCCACGCGCAGGCAGGCGCCGAGGTTGTGCGGATCGGTGATGCCGTCGAGCACGAGCAACAAGGGCGCTATGCCCTGGGCCTCCAAACCTTCAAGCAGTTCATCCAGCGAGTGGATTTGCTCCAAAGCCTGCACCCGAGCGGCCACCCCTTGGTGACCGTGGCTGCCGGCCAGTTTCGCCAGGCGCATGCCATCGGCTTCGATGAGGCGCACGTTGGCCTCTCTGGCCCGATCCAGGAACTGGCGCATACGCGCATCACGGCGGGTGGGCTCGTAGTAAATCTCTACAACGGATTGCGGCGCCGTTTTGAGGCGCACGCCGACGGCGTGGAAGCCGAAAAGCACTTTATGGGATGACATGGGGGGATTATCCCCCGTGATCAGGCCTCGGTTGCGGCCACTTGATCTTCCCGCTCGTCGCCGTCCAACTCGCCCGCCTCAATGGTCAAGCGCCGCTCACAGCGCTGCGCAATCGCCAGGTCGTGGGTCACCAGCACCAACGTGGTGCCCAATTCCCGGTTGAGCTCAAACATCAGCTCCATCACCTTGGCCCCGGTGGCGAAATCCAGACTGCCCGTGGGCTCATCGGCCAGCAACACGGCGGGGCGCACCACAAAGGCCCGCGCCAGCGCCACGCGCTGTTGCTCGCCCCCTGAAAGCACCTTGGGGTAGCTGTTCAGGCGTTCGCCCAGTCCGACCCGTTGCAGCATCTGGGTTGCAACGGCTCGAGCGTCCTTGCGCCCGGAGAGCTCCAGCGGCAGCATCACATTTTCCAGAGCAGACAGGTTGGCCAGCAGCTGAAAGCTCTGAAACACAAACCCCACCTTTTCAGCCCGCAAAGCGGCCCGCTCATCCTCGGTGCGCGTGTACAAATCCACACCACCGATCAGCACCGTTCCCTGGCTGGGGGTGTCCAGACCTGCAATGATGGACAACAAGGTGCTTTTGCCCGAACCCGAGGCACCCACGATGGCCGCAGTCTCCCCTGCTGCCAAGGAGAAATCGATATCGCGCAAAATGGTCAACGTCCCCGTGGAGTCGGTCACCGACTTGAACACGTGTTGCACCTCAATCATCACATCTGACATGGCTTTGGCCAGTAAAGGCTTCGCAAGTTGAAACGACGTCACTTTAACGCCCTGCTCCCCATCGGCTTCGCTCTGGGGTCATTGGCATCGCCCATCACCGCCTTGGCGCAGGCGAAAAACCCCACCATTCTGGTTGTCGGCGATTCGCTGAGCGCTGAATATGGCGTGAAGCGGGGAACCGGCTGGGTCTCGCTGCTGCAAGAAAGATTGCTCGCCGCCAAACGCCCGGAGCGCATGGTCAATGCCGGCATCAGTGGCGACACCACTGCGGGCGGCCGCTCCCGCCTGCCAGCTTTGCTGCGCCAGTACAAGCCCAGCGTGGTCATCATCGAGCTGGGCGGCAACGACGCCTTGCGCGGCATGCCGCTGTCCACGACCCAGGCCAACCTCGCCACCATGGCCCGCGCCAGTCAGGAAGCCGGAGCCGACGTGATGCTCGTGGGCATGGAAATGCCACCCAACTACGGCGCCCGGTACACCCAACAGTTTCGCGATTTGTTCAAAACGGTGGCGAAAGAGGAAAACACCGCCTTGGTGCCGTTCCTGTTGGCCGGCGTGGCCGATCGGCCCGATGCGCTCACGCTGTTTCAGAGCGACCGCATCCACCCCAACGAAACCGCCCAACCCCTGCTGGCCGACAACGTCTGGCCAGCGCTGCAGAAACTGCTTCCGAAACGATAATCCAGCGCATGCCTGTCCATACCCTGCCCGCCGCCGAAGCCCTGCGCCAGCTCGACCAGTTTGAAACCATCATCGACGCCCGCAGCGAAGACGAACACGCGCTCGACCACATTCCGGGTGCGCTCAATTGGCCCACGCTGAACAACGCCGAACGCATCGTCATTGGCACGATGTACAAGCAGGTCAACGCCTTTGAAGCCAAGAAGCGTGGTGCCGCCCTGGCCGCGCGCAACATCGCCGCCCACATCGAGCGGGAACTGATCGAAGCGCCCCGGAACTGGAAGCCCTTGGTGTATTGCTGGCGCGGCGGCAACCGCAGCGGCTCCCTGGCCACCATCCTGGGGGCCATTGGCTTTCATGTCACGCTCATCGAAGGCGGCTACAAAGCTTGGCGCGCGGCGTTGGTAGAAGATCTCCCGTCCCAGGCCCAGCGCCTGCAATACCGCGTGATCTGTGGCCCCACCGGCAGTGGCAAAACCCGCTTGCTGCAGGCCCTGGCCGCCCAAGGCGCACAAGTGCTCGACCTCGAGGCCCTGGCCAACCACCGCAGCTCGGTGCTCGGTCACATCCCCGGCCTGCCCCAGCCCAGCCAGAAACGCTTCGACAGCCTGATCTGGGACGCGCTGCGCAAGTTGGATCCGGCACGGCCCGTATTCGTGGAAAGTGAGAGCAAAAAAGTGGGCAATGTGCGCGTGCCCGACGCCCTCATCAACGCCATGCGCGAAAGCCCCTGCATCGACCTGCAGTTGCCCGACACCGAACGCGTGGCCCTGCTGCTGGAAGATTACGATTTCTTCGTGAAGGACCCCGAGCATTTTTGCGAGCGCCTGCAAGCACTCGTCGAGTTGCGTGGCAAAGCCGTGGTGGATGGCTGGGTCGAGAAGGTCGCGGCCGGGAAAACGCCCGAGGTGGTGCTGGAGCTGCTGACAATGCACTACGACCCCATGTACTCAGCCTCCATCAAACGCAATTTCACGCAGTACGGGCAGGCACAGGCTTGCGTATTGGCAGACCGCTCTGAGGCCTCACTCGACAAAGCGGCTGAATCGCTGTGCCGCTGAGACCTTTGGCTCATCAGTAAGCGTTCGAACCGCCCCCTGCCGCACCTCTTTGGAGCTGTATGAGTCCCGGTGGAAACGGGCAATGCCCACGCCGTCCCCGCCAGCCCGATGCTGCCTCGCAATGGCGCGATCAGCACTTTAGAAACGCCTCCCCGCCCGCTTCCACGCGCGCAGCGATTTGTCCGGCTCTCCGGTGGTCGCCTCCGAGCCCCGCCAATCAAAGCCGACACAGCCACCTTGCATGCCCAAGCCGGTGCCGCTGCGTTTGAGGGTGTTGGGTGCGTGTTGATACGGTTTGGCCTTGACCGAGGTGCGGCCGGTATCGTGGAACACGCTGAACCCCAATGCATTGTTCAAGGCGTAGCGCAGCTCCAGGCTGCCGAGCCGGCCTTCGTCGCCGCGGGCATAGGCGCGCACACCGCCGGGGTCGCCCAGGCTGAATTCTCTGAGCAGTCGAGATTCTTTCTGGCTTGCTGGCCGCGCAGCAAAGCGCTGAAGGTCACGCCTCTGGCGATCGCTTGTTGGCGCTCCAGACCCCCTTGCTGTAGCTGTCTGCGGTCTTGGCCGCCACGGCGTCCAGCTCGGCCGCATCCAGGCTGTCGTTCTCTAGTTTGTCGCTTGTTAGCGCAGGCTGACCAAGGTGATATCGCCTCCCCCGCGGCTGCCTGGCATGGGCCATGCGCGAAGGTGTGGATGCTCAACCAGCCGCCAACAACCACGTGCGAGCGTGGTTGGTGAAATATGCGCCTTGACCTGGCTTGTCGTGGCATGGGCAGCAGAACCAAAACGCCCGATACCGTGTGGCTACTGATTTGCCAACAACGCCTCCAGCGTCAACCGGCCGCTGGGTCTTTCGCAGGCGCCTCTGGAGGCGGTGCCATCGGGTTCTCGATGGGCTCTTCCTGGCCGTCGTCGTAGGGCTTGCCCGCAGCTTTGGCGCGGGCCTTTTCTTCTTTCTTCTTTTTCTTGGCGAGTTCGCGCTGGCGTTTTTCGTATCCGTAATTGGGAGTGGCCAAAACAGTCTTTCTTGAGTAGGTAAATGAATAGGTGAGAAAAAAGAAAATCAGGCGTTGAGTCGATCAAGCGCCTGGGTCAGATCGCCCTGCAAATCTGCAACGGCCTCGAGACCCACCGCGAAGCGGACCAGTCCGCCTTTGTGAGGCCATGGCGCCTTGCGCATGGAAGACACATCGTAAGGCGCGCACAGGCTGATGGGCCCCGCCCAGCTCCAGCCCAGCTTGAAGAGCCGCAAGCTGTCGCAAAAAGCATCAACCCGTGTGGCGTCAAACCGCTCGTCGAACACCACACTGAACAAACAGGCCGCCGCCTTGGCATCGCGTAGCCATGTATCGTGCCCCGGCGACCCCTTCAAAGCCGGGTGCAACACCTGGCTCACGCCTTTTTGGCTCTGCATCCAGGTGGCCAGCGCACGCGTGCTCGCGTCTTGTGCCTGGTAGCGAAGTGCCATGCTGGGCAGGCCGCGCAACACCAGTTCGGTGTCGTTGCCGCTCACACCCAGTCCCAGCCGCATGTGGGTCATGAGCACCTGGCGGTGCAAGTGTTCGTCGCGGGTGACCACCGAACCCATCAGCACATCGGCGCCGCCACTGGGGTATTTGGTCAGTGCCTGCATGGACACGTCCACGCCCGTCTCAAACGCATCAAAGGCGATGCCAGCACCCCAGGTGTTGTCGAGTGCCGTGATAACGGCGCGCGCGCCCTCAGCGCGCTGCCCATTGGCTTGGCGCACCACGGCCACCAAGGCCGGCAGATCCGGGTACTCCAGCGTGATCGACCCGGGAGCCTCCAGCCACACCAGGCGGGTGGATGGCCCGATCTTGTCGGCCAGATCCTGTGGATTCTGCGCATCGTAAAACCGGTGGGTGATGCCCCATGCGGACAATTCGCCGCTGGCGAATGACTTGTTGGGGCCGTAAGCGTTGTCGGGGATCAGCAGTTCTTCGCCCTGGCGCAAAAACGCCATGTCCACCAAAGACACGGCCGACAGCCCGCTGGGCGCCAGCACGCAGTGCAAGCCGCCCTCGAGCGTGGCTATGCGTTCTTCCAGAACAAACGTCGTGGGCGTGCCATGCAAACCGTAGGTGTAGCCACTTTTGTCAACCCATTCCTGCGTGCGCAAGGCGTGCACGTTGGGAAAAATGACGGTCGATGCTTTGTGAACGCCCGGTGCGACGGCGTCAAAGCCCGCAGGTGCGCGGTAGGGGTGGTGAATGAGATTGGTGGAGAGTTCGCTCATGGATAGCAGGCTTTCAATGGGTCATGCCCACCCTGAAGCCTACCGCATGAGGAAACCCGCAGAAAAACAGCGCGTTCGAGCTCGCTCAAAGCTGCCACTTTTCCAGCAATTCTGCTGGGCGCAGGTTGTCGTAGCTTTCAAAAGGCTGGTGGATCCACGGGTTGGTCGGCAGGTGTTCGACCGAATAGTCGGGCGTAAAAGTGGACAGCTCTTTGGTCCAGATCACGGCACTGCGCAACTCGGTGATGGGTTTGTAGCTGGTCTTGAGCTGCCCGATGACGGTATTGAGCGTCTTGCCCGAATCGGCCAGATCGTCCACCAGCAGGACTTTGCCTGCAATCTCCCCTTTGGGCGTGGTGATGTAGCGCGCGATGTCCAGGCTTCCCTGCTCCGTGCCAGCATTGGCCCGGTAGGAGCTGGTGGACATGATGGCCAGCGGCACATCAAAAATGCGCGACAGGATATCACCCGGGCGCATGCCGCCCCGCGCCAGACACAGAATGGTATCGAATTCCCAACCCGACTGGTACACCTTGAGGGCCAGCTTTTCGATCAGGTTGTGGTACTCGTCGTAAGAGACGTAGAGGTGTTTGCCGTCTTCGGTCAGCATGAGAGCTCCGGGTGGGATGCGGTTAGGGGATTCTGCACGAATACGGTGGCCATCATCAAGCCGGTGCGTGGTAGGGGTGGCTCAACAGTATGGTGTGGTCCCGGTCTGGACTCGTCGACACCACGTGAATCGGCACGCCCGTGGTCTCTTCGATGCGTTTCAGGTAACGGCGCGCGTTCTCTGGCAGCTTGTCGTAGTCGGTCACACCCACGGAAGAATCACTCCAGCCCGGCATGACTTCATAGATCGGCTTGCAACGCGAAATATCGTCGGCCCCCATGGGCAAGATATCGATGATTTCGCCATCGAGCTCATAGCCGGTACACAGCATCAGCTCTTTCAGGCCGTCCAGCACATCCAGCTTGGTGATGCACAGGCCGGTCAGGCCGTTGACCTGCGCCGAGCGTTTGAGCAACGCCGCATCAAACCAGCCGCAGCGGCGGCTGCGACCGGTGGTCACACCCTTCTCGGCACCCACCGTGGCCATGTGCCAGCCGGGTGTGCCCTCTTTCTCCCAATCCAGTTCGGTGGGAAACGGACCACCGCCCACACGCGTGCAGTAGGCCTTGGTGATGCCCAATACGTAGTGCAACAAGCCTGGCCCCACCCCAGCACCGGCAGAGGCGTTGCCCGCCACGCAGTTGCTGGAAGTCACAAACGGATAGGTGCCGTGATCGATGTCCAGCAGAGTGCCCTGGGCACCTTCGAACAACAGGTTCACTCCTTCTTGATGCGCTGCATTGAGCTCACGCGACACGTCAGCAATCATGGGCTTGAGCAGCTCGGCTTGCTCCATGGCTTCGGTATACACCGCCTCAAACTGAATCGCGCCATCTTTCATGTAAGCGGCCAGCTGGTCGTCCCAGACCATGTCGCCTGCATGCAGGTAGGTCAGTAGCACATGGTTGTGCAGCGCCAGCAACTCGCGCAACTTCGTCGCAAACCGCTCAGGGTATTTCAAGTCCTGCACACGCAATGCGCGGCGGGCAATCTTGTCTTCGTAGGCCGGGCCGATGCCGCGGCCCGTGGTGCCAATTTTTTCCGTGCCCGCCTTGACTTTGGCGGCCTCGCGCGCGATGTCGATGGCCGCATGGAACGGCAGAATCAACGGGCAAGCTTCGGAGACCCGCAGGCGCGAGCGGACTTCCACGCCGGCCTTCTCCAGCCCGGCAATCTCTTCAAACAGTTTGCCCACCGACAGCACCACACCATTGCCGATGTAGCACTTCACGCCGGCGCGCATGATGCCGCTGGGAATCAGGTGCAATGCGGTTTTCACGCCGTTGATCACCAAGGTATGACCGGCGTTGTGGCCGCCCTGAAAACGCACCACGCCTTGAGCGGTTTCGGTGAGCCAGTCGACCAGTTTGCCTTTGCCCTCGTCGCCCCATTGGGTGCCCACCACGACCACGTTGCGCCCTGGAACCACGGCGCTTTTGCTGTTCATCATCTGCTGTTTCCGATCAAAGAGTCTTCACGATCCATGCACCGCTGTTGGCCGGGTCTTGCACCAGCTCGCGGTCACAAAGGAATTCATCTACTTCGTGCCCGTGTCCGGGCAAAGCACACACCACAGTCTGGCCGTTGGCACGCAACTGGGCAATGGCGGCCCGCAAGCCTGCATCCATACCCCAGGGCGCACGAACCGCGGCCTCCAGCGGCCGGGGCGCCACGGTGGTCACCAATTCTTTCAAGTCCAGGCTGAAGCCCACCGCGGGGCGCTTGCGGCCAAACACGGCGCCCACCTCATCGTAGCGGCCGCCTCGCGCCAGCTCCACGGCTTCACCACTCTCGGTCTGGCTGAACATGGCAAAGCGCATGCCGGTGTAATAGGCGTACCCACGCAAATCCGCCAGGTCAATGGAGACATCCACCCCCTGAACCTGCGCGGCCAGCCAGCCCAGGCTGTCAAGCGCCTCGCTCAGCTCAGCGGAAGGCTTGAGCACACGCCGCGCCTCTTCCAGCACCGCCACCCCGCCAAACAACCCGGGCAAAGCACACAGGCTTGCCTGAACGTCTGCGGGCAGGCCATGCGACAAGACCCTCAGCTCGGCGACATCCTTGGCGGCCAATGCTGCGTGGATCGCCTGATTCTGGGCCGGCTCCAAGGCCAGCGGAGACAACACCGCGTCGATCACGCGCACATCGGCCAGATCAAGCAACAAGCGCTGGATGCCCGCACCCCTGAGGCTGGCCTGGGCCAGCTCCAGAACTTCCAGGTCGGCCTCCAGGCCCGAATGTCCGTAGATTTCCGCCCCAAACTGAAGCGGCTCGCGGCTGGCGAAGGGGCGGTCAATGCGGGTATGCACCACCGGGCCGCAATAGCTCAGGCGGGCCACGCCCTGCCGATTGAGCAGGTGGGCATCGATGCGAGCGACCTGAGGCGTGCTGTCAGCGCGCAGGCCCAGCGTACGCCCCGAAAGCTGGTCAACCAGCTTGAAGGTCATCAAATCGAGGGTTTCGCCAGTACCCGTGAGCAAAGACTCCAGGTGTTCGACCAGTGGTGGCATCACCAGCTCATAGCCGTAGCGACGGGCGGTGTCCAGCAAACCCCGACGAAGTTCTTCGATGTGCCGGGCCTCGGACGGCAGGACATCGGCAATGTGATCCGG
The DNA here is from genome assembly GCF_004795855.1 of Hydrogenophaga sp. PAMC20947. NCBI lineage: Bacteria > Pseudomonadati > Pseudomonadota > Betaproteobacteria > Burkholderiales > Comamonadaceae > Hydrogenophaga > Hydrogenophaga sp. PAMC20947. The sequence goes on along the minus strand of NZ_CP039252.1, from coordinate 879,182 downwards.
AAGGACCCAGGCAGACAAGGGCATGATGAGACAGCTGTTAAAACAGCGATTTTACCGGGCTCCCAATGCGCTCCCGATCGCGACCTGATTTAAACACCGGGAGTACGGCCACAATGGGTGCCTCACGCGTTGCGGGCGAATGGCCCAACGCCTTCAGCAGAATACCTATTTACCTGAGGAAGGTATTCAAAACGCTCGGCGTGGCTTTTGCGGCGTGAGGCGCGAGGTTCGAATTTCAGACCCACCCTGGACGACCGATCCCATTTCACAACGAAGCGCACCGCCCGAAAAGCGATGGCCCGCAAGGGTTCGGCCCAAAACACTGCACGCCCTTTTGGGCCCGTGCCAGCAAGGGCTCCACCGAGACCCGCCAAAGGGCCTCCCGTTTGTGCTCGGCTGCCGTGAGGGACTGAGCCCTGCCCAGATCAGCGCCCGGACCTCGGCATGTCATGTCACGCAGCTCTGCGGGGTCTGAAGCCGGTTGGCCGACCCAGACGGCAAAGGGCTGTCGAATCAGCCTTGGCTCAGCTCAACAACAGCAGGCGTGAAGACTGGCATGGTCCCAGGCAAAAAAGCACCCAGGACTTCAGGCCACGGCCCACCAAAGGCTGGCTCCCGCGACCAGGCAGATCAGGCCAAAGAACCGGATTTGCCCATCGCGCATCTGCAACATCTCAGAAAAAACCCGGCGCCAGGCACCGGGTGAGATGAAGGGCAGCAAGCCCTCGAGTATCAGGACCAGCGCCAGCGCTGCCCAGACCGTGTCAGACAACGGCCCCGCCTTACTTGCCAGCTGCAGCGCTGCTGCGCATGGCCTTGAAGAAGTCGGAGGTTGGATCCACCACCATCACGTCCGACTTGCTCGAAAAGCTGCTTTTGTATGCATCCAGGCTGCGGTAAAACTGGGCGAACGAAGGATCACGCCCAAATGCTTCTGCATAAATGCCCGCCGCTTTGCCGTCGCCATCACCTTTGACCTTCTGGGCATCGCGGTACGCATCGGCAACAATCACTTCACGCTGCCGATCGGCATCCGCGCGAATCTTCTCACCCTCGGCAAAACCCGTAGAGCGCAATTCATTGGCCTCTCGCTTGCGCTCGGCTTCCATGCGGGAATAGACCGACTCTGTAATGCTTTGCGCGTAGTCAACCCGGGTGATGCGAACATCCACCACATCCATACCCCAGGGCTTCTCCTCCCCGCGCACCGCAGCGAGTACCTGGCGTTTCACATCTTCCATCAGCTCCTCGCGCCGAGATGACAGCAACTCACTGACCGTGCGCTTGTTGACTTCTTGCTGGAAGGAGTTGCGAACCACGCGATTGAGTTGAACCGCACCCGCACCTTCGTTGATACCCACGTTGCGGATGTACTGCTCGGGCTCGCTGATGCGCCAGCGAACGTACCAATCAATCACCACCCGCTGCTTCTCGGCCGTCAGCGTCGGCTCGGTGTCGGAACTCTCCAGCGTCAGCAAGCGCTTGTCGATGTAGGAGACATTTTGAAACGGAGGCGGCAGCTTGAAGTTCAAGCCCGGCTGGTTGACAACCTGCTTGATCTGTCCGAGCTGGAACACCACGCCGAACTGCCGCTGATCAACAACAAACAACATCGAACTGGCGATGGCCAAAGCCACCAGCAGCGAAGTCAGGACAAAACCCAGTTTATTCATGTGAGGACTCTTGATTCACCAATGTAGAGGCGCTGCTCAGCGCGATTCGCGTTCACGCGAGCGGGCGGAGTTGTCGGGCAAGCGCGTCGGCGCTGCAGCGGGTGTGCTGCTCGATGTGCTGGCGCTGGTGCCGGAAGCCGGCGACGCAGTCTGGCCGGTCATCTGCATGATCTTGTCCAGTGGCAGATACAGCAGATTGGAGCCCGACTTGCTGTCAACCATCACCTTGGTCACGTTGCCGTAAATCTGCTGCATCGTGTCCACGTACATCCGGTCACGGGTGACTTGCGGCGCCTTCTGATACTCGGTCAGCACCGAGCTGAAACGGCTCGAGTCACCCTCGGACTGCGCCACGATCCTTGCCCGATAGCCTTCAGCCTCCTCTGTCAAGCGCGACGCCGCACCACGGGCACGGGGCACCACATCGTTGGCATAGGCTTGCGCTTCGTTCTTCGCGCGCTCACGTTCTTGACCTGCCTTGAGCACATCATCGAACGCGGCTTTGACCTGCTCAGGTGGACTCACACCGTTTTGTTGCAGGTTGATGCCCACCACATCAATGCCCACTTTGTAGCGATCCAGAATCGTTTGCATCAGTGCGCGGACTCGGGGTGCAATCTGATCGCGCTCGCCCACCAGCGCATCATCCATCGTCATCTTGCCGACCACCTCGCGCAACGCAGTCTCTGCCACCTTCACAACCGACGCATCGGGATCGCGGCTCTCAAAGAGAAAAGCGCGTGCATCGCTGAGGCGGTACTGCACTGCGAACTTGATTTCGACAATATTCTGGTCGGCCGTCAACATCGCCGAATCGCGCAGACCGGTCGCCGGCACGATGGTGTCGCGGCCCACATCGACCGATCGAATCTGCGTCACGAACACGGTCTCGTGGCGCTGCACCGGATACGGCAGGCGCCAGTTGAGACCTGGGCCCACAGTGCTGCGGTACTTGCCGAACTGGGTGATCACGGCCTGCTGACCTTCCTGAACGATAAAGAAGCCAGTGCCCAACCAGATCACCACCGCCACGGCAGCGATCAGACCCGCACCAATGCCCGTGCTCTTGGGACTGGGGTTGAAACCCGAACCCCCATTGCCTTGGCCTCCACCCTTGCCACCTTTACCGCCCAGCATGCCGCCGAGCTTGCGATTGAAGTCGCGCCACAGCTCGTCGAGGTCGGGCGGGCCCTGGTTGGAGCCCTGTTGCGGACGCTGTTCACGGGGTGGCTGGCGACCCGGTTCGGCACCTTCACCGCGCCGGTCGCCGTTGTCGTCTTTGTCACCACCACTTGCACCTTCGTCCTTGCCCCACCGAGGGTCATTGAGATTGAAGACACCCAGCAAAAAGCGCTTGAGCGGCGTCAAGGGCTGTCGTTTTTGAGGCGGGTGGCCGGGTGCCGCTGAGGGCAGGTTCACATCCATGGTTTGCACTAGGTTCGGTTCGAATCGGTTCAATACAGTCACATTGTGCCCAATCAAGACACAGGGTCTTCAAATTCATTTATCGGCCCCTCGGCTTGAAGGGCATCTGCGGGTGCGCAAGCCATCACCCTTTGGGCCAGCAGGGCACGCAGCTCGGGGAGGCCCGTGCCGGCGAGGGCACTCACGAACACCCGTGGCACCGATACCCCGTCAAGCTCCATCTGATCGTCCAGCGTTCGCGGTAGGTGGTTGGCGTCCATGGCGTCAAGCTTGTTGAACACCAGCACCTGCGGCACATCGCCGGCGCCGATTTCGCGCAAGACGCCCATCACGGCCTGGATCTGCTCCAGGTGCGCGGGATTGGCTGCGTCCACCACATGCAGCAGCAGATCGGCATCGGCGGCCTCCTGCAGGGTGGCGGCAAACGCATCCACCAGTCCGTGGGGCAAATCGCGGATAAACCCCACTGTGTCCGATAGCGACACCGACCTGCCCGCTTCGCCGAGGTACAGCTGTCGGGTGGTGGTGTCGAGCGTGGCGAACAACTGATCAGCGGCGTATGCACGGGCTTTCACCAGGGCATTGAACAGCGACGACTTGCCGGCGTTGGTATAGCCCACCAAGGAAATCATGAACGCGTCACGGCGCTCGCGCTGCCGACGCTGGGTGGCCCGCTGCTTCTTGACTTTTTCCAGCCGCTCTTTGGTGCGCTTGATCGAATCTCCGATCATTCGGCGGTCCAACTCGATCTGGGTTTCTCCGGGGCCCCCGCGCATCCCGATGCCACCGCTCTGGCGCTCCAGGTGCGACCAACGGCGGACCAGCCTGGTTGACAGGTACTGCAAACGCGCCAGCTCCACTTGGAGCTTGCCCTCGTGGCTGCGGGCGCGCTGGGCAAAAATCTGCAGGATCAGCAGCGTGCGGTCGTTCACTGGCATGCCCAGCTCCCGCTCCAGATTGCGCTGCTGGGCCGGACTCAAGGACTGATCAAACAGGACCTCGCTGGCCCCTGTGGATTGGGCCAGCATTTTGATTTCTTGCGCTTTGCCCGAACCCACAAACAAGGCGGGATCGGGGGCCCGGCGCTTGCAGCTGACACGGTCGGCCACGGCAAAACCCGCCGTTTTTGCGAGCAGACCGAGCTCTTCGAGCTCTCCGTCAAAATGGGCATGCCCAAAGTCCACCCCGACCAGAATGACCGAGGGCAGCGAGGGCTTGGAAGAAGTGGGGGCGTTCAAGGCGGTGCTGACCCGGTCCGTTGCCGGATGGGCTCAGCAGGTTTCCAGCAACCGGTCAAGCTGGGGTTTCCTCAGAAGGTGCAGCCGAAAACTGCACAGGGCGGCCGGGGACAATCGTGGAGATCGCGTGTTTGTAGACCATCTGGGTCACGGTGTTGCGCAACAACACGACATACTGGTCAAACGACTCGATCTGGCCTTGCAGCTTGATGCCGTTGACCAGATAGATGGACACCGGCACGTGTTCCCGACGCAATTGGTTCAGGAAAGGATCTTGCAAAAGTTGGCCTTTGTTATTGCTCACGATATGCTCCGTGTTCAAAAAAGTTGATAAGAGGGCAACGATACCACAGCCCACCGCGCCCAGAGGGACTGCCAATTCGGCCCTCAATCCTTGTATGGATTGTCAGAAGTTTTGTATTCGATACGCAGCGGAGTGCCCACCAGATCAAAGGCCTTTCGAAACCGACCCTCAAGAAAGCGCGTGTAAGCGTTGGGCACTTTGTCCAGTGAGTTGCCATGGATGACGATCACCGGCGGGTTCATACCGCCCTGGTGCGCGTAACGCAACTTGGGGCGGAACATGCCACTGCGTTGGGGCGCCTGATAAGCGGTGGCTTCCAGCAACAAGCGGGTCAGCACAGGGGTGGTCATCTTGCACATGGCCGACTTCTGCGCCTTGATGATGGACTTCCAGACCGGGCCCAGCCCCTGGCGCTTCTTGGCTGAAATCAGATGCAGCGAAGCAAACTTCAGAAACGCGAGACGGGTTTCGATCTGGCGCTCGATTTGCTCGCGCTGGTACGCATCAATCGCATCCCATTTGTTGATGGCCAGCACCACGGCGCGACCACTCTCCAGGATGTAGCCCGCAATGTGGGCATCCTGATCGGTCACGCCTTGTGTCGCGTCCAGCAGCAGCAAGACCACATGGGAGTTTTCGATCGCCTGCAAGGTCTTGACCACTGAGAATTTCTCGATCGCTTCAAAGACGCGGCCCTTGCGGCGCAGTCCGGCGGTATCGATCAGTTCAAACTTCTGACCATCCCGCTCGAAGGGAACGGAGATCGCATCGCGTGTTGTTCCCGGCAAGTCGAACGCCACCAAGCGCTCCTCCCCCAGCCACACGTTGATCAGTGTGGACTTGCCCACGTTGGGACGCCCCGCCACCGCCAGACGGATCACGCTGGTATCGACCTCGGGCTCTTCTTCGTCTTCCGGTGGCAGGCCCGGAATGGCTTCCAATGCGGCATCCAGCATGGAGCGCACACCCTGCCCGTGAGCACCGGACACCGGCATCACATCACCCACCAGCCCCAGCTCGAAAAACTCGCCCAGCTGCAGGCCCTGGGTCATGCCCTCGGACTTGTTCGCCACCAGCACCGTGGGCTTGCCCAGACGGCGCAGGTACTGTGCGATTTCGTGGTCTTGCGCGCTGATGCCCGCACGGGCATCGACGACAAAAATCACCACATCAGACTCGGCCACGGCTTGCCGGGTCTGCTTGGCCATCTCGCGGTAGATGCCTTCGGTCGCATCGGGCTCGAAGCCTCCGGTGTCGATAACGATGTATTCGCGCCGACCCTGGCGACCATTGCCATAGTGGCGATCGCGGGTCAGGCCCGCAAAATCGGCAACGATGGCATCGCGAGAGCTCGTCAAACGGTTGAACAGGGTGGACTTGCCCACATTGGGCCGCCCCACCAAAGCGATGACGGGTTTCACGAAACTATCCTTTTTAACGGTCGGGCGACCTAGAGTGCGCCCTTCCTGCCCGGGACGGAACCCCAGCAGGCATTCCGTGACCGTTCACACAAGAGCCAGAACCGGCTCCACTTCAGGGTGCACGCCAGGCGTAAACAGCCCCTTGACGCGTTTGCACCACCACATTTTGACCAGCGACAACCGGAGCCCCGGCAATGCCCGAGCCATCGGTGCTCAGGCGCGCCATGTCGCTGCCATCTTCGGTGGACAACACATGGACAAATCCATTGCTGTCGCCCACGACAACCACACGCCCCAGCACCAGAGGCGCAGTGAGGTTGCGGTATTTGAACCGGCTTACATCCCAGGCCCGGTCGCCGCTGGCACGCAGCCAGGCCAGGACGCGTCCGTCGGACTCGCTGCCGACCACGATGCGTTCATCGCCATGAATACCTTGGGTACCTTCTGCGGTCTTGCTCCACACGGTCTGTCCCGCAGCGGCATCCACACAGCCCACGGCAGCGCCAAAAGCCCGGGCACACACGCTGTTGCCTTCTCGGCTCACGCTGCCCACCAGATCGACCAATCGCTCCACCTCATTGGTGCCCCGAGACGTCGCCACCGGCGTTTGCCAGCGCACCGTGCCATTCAAAGGATCGAGGCCGGTCAAGCGGGCCGAAAGACCCGCCACCAGGGTGTCCCCTACCGCCAGCAACACACCACCTTGCTTCAGCACCAGCGGCTCACCGGGCCGCGACTGCGTCCACAGGCGTGCGCCATTGGCGCCATCGAAGGCATATACGCTGCGATCAGCGGTCAGCACGAACACACGTTTACCGGCCACCAGCGGTGCGGTGAACGAGCTCGCCGGCAGACGAACCCGCCACAATTCCCGACCTTGCTGAATGGCAACCAGCTGGTTTTCGCGGGTAATCACAGCAGCGGTTTCACCATCAGAACCCACACCAGCCGACAGGGTTCCACCGACGTTCATCCGCCAGACATCGCCTCCCGTGGCGGCATCGAGTGCGGCGACCGTGCCTGAGGTGCTGGCCACAAACACACGCCCACCCGCCACTGCCAGAGTCAATGGCGACTGGGTTTCACCCACCTTGGCGGTCCACGCCAGCTGGGTTGCAATTTTTGTAGCAGGTGGCGCCAGCGGAGCAGGCTCCACCCGGGCAGGGCCGGATGAGCAGGCCGCCAGGGCCATCGCTGCGGCCAGCGCCAGTCCGGCGCGACGCAAAGGAAGGCCTCCAAGGGCCTTGATCGACAAGATGTTTGATTTCACCGTGCAACCTCCGCACCAGCTGACAGCGTGGAGGCTTCCACGCCCAACGATGCCAGTTTGACCTCCACCAACTGGCGGTACTCGACCCGGTCGCCCATGGCTTTCCAGGCGACAAGATACTGGTCCTTGGCTGCATCGCCCTTGCCTTGAGCGAGCAACACGTCGCCCTTGCGGTCGGCCACCAAGCCGGCAAAGGCCTCGGGCATTGCGCCGTCCAGGCGTTTCATCGCCTGGTCATAAGCCTGCTTCTCTATATCCATGCCCGCCAGACGCAAAGCGGCCACGGCCTGCAATGCGTCGTCTGCGCCGTTTTCAGCCACCCACTCCAGCGCAGCACGCGCAGCGTCGGTCTTGCCTGCATCGGACAGGACTTTGCCCGCCAGCAATGCGCCCTGAGCAGCATAAACCGTGCCGCCATAACCGTCTTTCAACTCGGTAAAGGCTCGCTCAACTTTGTCGGCGTCGTTCGCCAGGGTGGCCCGCTCCACCGCTTCAAACATGGCGGAGGCCTGGGTGGCCTGAGAGCGCTGCCAGTAGTTCCAGCCATTCCAGGCGGCCAAACTGCCAAAGACCACAATCAGCACCCAGGAGATCAGGTTGCCGTACTGGGCCCAGAAGTGTTTGATCTGGTCGAGCTGTTCTTGCTCTTCGAGGTCGAGGTGTTTGGCCATGAAAAACTCGGAAAAATAAAGGGGAATTGTAGGCGCCGGCGAGAGACGAAGGGAAAGTCAGCGGCTGCGCAGGATCTCGACCCAGGCAGCGAGGTCGTCCAGAGGCTGCAGCGTTTGGGCTGCGGCACCCGCATCGCCGTCTTCAGGTCGAGGCCCCCGCAAGGGTTTTACCGCCACGCGGCCCTGCGCCAGCTCGTCGGAACCAAAGATCAACGCGAAACGGGCACCGCTGGCATCGGCCTTTTTAAACTGGGACTTCATGCTCCCCATGCCATCGGCGTTGCCGGCATGCATTTGTACCGCAATACCCTGCTGGCGCAAAGCCCGCAAGACAGGCATGACCTGCCCCACGCTGGCGGCATCGGGCACCACAGCGTAGGCATCCGGTGCCGGCTGTTCGGGCAACTTGCCCTGCTCTTTCAGCAGCTCCAGGATTCGCTCCATACCCAGCGCCCAACCCACAGCCGGAGCGGGCTTCCCGCCCACCTGCTCGAACAGGCCGTCGTAGCGTCCGCCGGCACAGACGGTGCCCTGAGAACCCAGCTGCGTGGTGACAAACTCAAACACACTGAGGTTGTAGTAGTCCATGCCACGGACCAGACGGGGATTGATCCGGTAGGCCACGCCGTGTGCGTCCAGCAACTCGCGGAAGCGGGTGAAGTGAGCCAGCGACTCGGCGCCCAGAAAATCCATCAGGTGCGGAGCGGCATTGACCACAGCCTGCATGGCTGGATTTTTGGTGTCCAGGATCCGCAACGGGTTGCTGTGCAGGCGCCGCTTTGCATCCTCATCCAGCACATCTGCATGCAATTCCAGGTGGGTGATCAAAGCCTGGCGGTGGGCCTGCCGCTCGGCCGGTTGGCCCAGGCTGTTGATTTCCAGCTCGATGCCTTCCAGCCCCAGCTCGCGCCAGAGATCGCAGGCCAACACCACGAGCTCGGCATCCACATCGGGACCGACGAAGCCGAGCGCTTCTGCACCAACCTGGTGAAACTGGCGATAGCGCCCACGCTGCGGTCGCTCGTGCCGAAACATGGGGCCCATGTAATACAACCGTTTGCCACCGTCGTACAGGAGGTTGTGTTCCAGCGCAGCGCGCACCACCCCGGCCGTGTTCTCGGGACGCAGTGTCAGATGCTCACCGTTCAGGCGGTCTTCAAAGGAGTACATCTCCTTTTCGACGATATCGGTCACCTCGCCCAGGCCTCGGACAAACAAGGCTGTGTGCTCCACGATGGGCGTGCGCACATTGCGGTAGCCGTAGCGCTGCATCAGGCGGCGCAAAGTGTCTTCCAACCACTCCCAGTGTGCGGACACAGGGGGGGCAATGTCGTTCATGCCTTTGACGGCACTGAGTTTGTCAGCCATGGGATTTTCGAGGCGGCTTTCACTGAGTCCAACGCACGCCTGTTCAGGCTGCGACCACGGTCTCAAGCGGTACCAAACCTCTTTTCAATGTAGTTTTCAACAATTATCTGGAACTCGTCCGCAATGCCAGTGCCGCGCAACGTGAGGGCTTTTTCACCATCGATGAACACGGGGGCCGCAGGTGCCTCACCGGTGCCAGGCAGGCTGATCCCGATGTCGGCATGCTTGCTCTCACCCGGTCCGTTAACGATGCACCCCATCACCGCCACCTTCATGTTCTCCACGCCGGGGTAGCGCTCACGCCACGCTGGCATGGAACTGCGCAGGTAGTCGTCAATCTGCTTGGCGAGTACCTGGAAGGTGGTGCTGGTGGTTCTGCCACAACCGGGGCAAGCGGTCACGCTGGGCACAAACGCACGCAACCCAAGCGACTGCAGAATTTCGGCTGCAATGAGCACCTCTTGGGTGCGTGCCTCACCGGGCTGGGGGGTGAGCGACACCCGGATGGTGTCTCCGATACCTTGTTGCAAGAGGATGGCCAGGGCGGCTGTGGAAGCGACTGCGCCCTTGGTGCCCATGCCCGCCTCGGTCAATCCCAGATGCAAGGCGTAGTCGCAGCGCTGAGCCAGCGACTGGTAGACCGCGATCAGGTCTTGCACACTGCTGACTTTGCAGGACAGGAAAATATTGTTGCCATTGAGGCCTATGGCTTCGGCTTTGGCAGCGGAATCCAGCGCAGAAGTGATCAGGGCTTCGTACATCACCTGACGCAAGTCCCAAGGCTGCGCGCGCCGGGCGTTTTCATCCATGAGGCGCGCCAATAAATCTTGATCGAGGCTGCCCCAGTTGACGCCAATGCGCACGGCTTTGTCGAGCCGGGCGGCAATTTCAACCATCTGAGCGAATTGGCGGTCGCCTTTGTCGCCGCGCCCGACATTGCCTGGGTTGATGCGGTACTTGGACAAGGCCTCGGCGCAAGCCGGGTGATCGGTCAGCAAGCGGTGACCGTTGTAGTGAAAGTCACCCACCAACGGCACATGAATGCCCATTCGATCGAGCTGCTCGCGGATGTAGGGCACCGCCTTCGCGGCCTCATCGTTGTTCACCGTTATGCGCACCAGCTCAGACCCGGCCAGCGCCAGCTCCTTGACCTGAATCGCCGTGCCAACGGCATCGGCTGTGTCCGTGTTGGTCATGGACTGCAAGCGCACCGGCGCGTCGCCGCCCACGGTGACTCGGTGATCCCCCCAGGCAACAATGCCTTGGCGTGACCGCCGCGCGAGCGCACCGGCCAGCGGCACAGGGACTTGCACATCAGATAACTGCGGCGCGTTCATGATCATTTCACCTCGAAGCGGGCCACACCATTGCGGGCAAACGGCGTCGTGTCAAAGTCCCGGCCGCGCACCGACACGTTCACACTGTCGGTCCGCCCCACGACCACCGAGTAAGGAGGCGCGGCGGAGAAACTGATCACGTCACCTTTTTTGAGCACGCGCTGGATCTGGACTTTCCCGGCACCGTCGATCACCTCGATCCAGGAATCCCCGGTGGCTTCCAGAGACAAGAGACCCGCGCCAGGTTTTGCCGGCGCACCGTCGTTTTCCTCCTCTGAAGGAGCCGCTTCCTGCACATCGGCGGGCAAGGTAATTTCACGGGTCAGGCCCGTTGCCGCGGGTATGGAAGCAGCGGCGGGCATGTCGGGAACCGCCAACGGCACGGACACCATTTCCGTGGGTTCTGCAGCAGAGAACGCGGGCGCCGTGCTGCTTTCGAACCACGACGTGAACGAATTCCAGGCATCTTGTCCCGGCAAATCCTTCCAGGCGGGCAGAACAGCCAGGCCCAATGCGGCCAAAAGCACCAGCAGGGCAATCAGCACGGAAGGACGGCGCAACCACCCCATGGCACTGGAGGCCACGACACCCGGATCACCCTTGAATGGTGCGTTGATGGCCTGATTGGAGTCACCCAGCTGGGGCATGCGACCGGACGGAATTTCCGCCAACACCAGCGCTGGGTCGGCCTTGAGCTGCCGACAAACGCTGGACGCCAGTGCTCGGGCAAACGTCAGGTCAGGCAACTCATCGTAGCGCCCTGCCTCCAATGCTTCCAGCTTGCGCACAGGAACTTTGAGTGACGCGGCGAGCGCAGCAATGTGCAAACCCGAAGCTTCCCGAATCTGGCGCAACCTGACCGGAGGCCCTGCGTTGAACGGGGCTTGCTCAAGTTCATCGCCTGCTGAGGCTTCTTGCAACAACCCCTCACTCATAGAACGCTCCACGTTGGTACAAAGCCCACTCCTTGGACGTGGGGAAGCGGCGCTCCAGCTGCTGAGCCAGTTGCGCCATCGCCACGGTGTCTTTCAGACGTTGCTCAACTTTGATCCCCAGCCACAAGGACTCGGCGTTGGCCAGCTCAGAGTTGTTGAGACGGCGAATGTAAAACTGAGCACGACTGTCTTCTTTGCGCTTGAACAACAAGGCGGCCAGGTTGTAACCGGTGATGGGATTGGCGGCATCCAGCTCGTAGGCATGGACGAAGCTGGCCTCCGCAGCGGCCAACTGCCCGTCTCGGGTCTCGCAGATGCCTTTGGTCATCTGGGTTTTCGCGCGACCGCCATAAAGAGGGTTGGCCAGTGCCGCTTCAAAATAACGCAGACCTTCCGCATAGCGTGCCTTGCTGCACAGGAACCATCCGTAGTTGTGCAGGGCATCCGACTCGCGGGGATTGATCTGGAGCGCACGCTTGAAGCTGTCCTCCGCGCGGACGTCGTCGTTGAGGCGCATATAAATCATCCCGCGCAGCACGTAGGCAGGGGCGTAATTGGACTCGGCCACCAACGCCTGCTTGACCTCGTCCAGCGCCACCTTGTCTTGGCCCTCAGCGAAATAATTGGCCGCCAGCGTAACGCGGAGACGGGCCCGCTTGGTGTTTTCGGGCTCGTCCGACTCGGTCACTGGCTCTGCTCGGGATCCACCATTTGCGGTGGTCGACGGGCCACGGGCCCCACCACCAGCACAAGCACTCAAAAGCAGAACACCCGCACCCATCAGGGCTGCGATCGTGAACTTCTGGAACCACATCGACTGCCGACCTTCGCGCCCTGCCCCAACGGCACTTTGACCACCCGATTTGGCGGCACAAGGCACTTGTCCACCGGACAGAACCTCAGATCGCATTGACATCTTCATGGCTGTTTTTCCTTTGAGAGGGTCACAAATCGAATGGGCTGCTCGGTGGTCTGGCGCCGCTGCGCCAGGCGGCGGGCCGCGTCTGTTCGGTCCAGCACGTCACCCGCCAGCTGCCCACAAGCGGCGTCAATGTCATCACCTCGGGTCTTGCGCACCGTGGTCACGAGACCCCCGTCCACCAGGATCTTGGCAAAACGCTGAACCACTGGCTTCGGTGAGCACTTGAGACCCGAGTCCGGAAAGGGATTGAACGGAATCAGGTTGATCTTGCAGGGCACACCTCGCCCACCGTGGGTTTTCACCAGTGCCAACAGCGCTTCCGCGTGCTCAGGCTGATCATTCACGCCGTCCAGCATGCAGTATTCGAACGTGATGAAATCGCGAGGTGCTGCAGGCAGGTAGCGCAAGCAGGCGTCCATCAACTCGGCAATGGGGTACTTCAGATTCAGGGGCACCAGCGAATCACGCAGCGCATCGGTGGGCGCATGCAAGGACACCGCCATCGCCACCGGGACATCTTGCGCCAGGCGATCCATCATCGGGACAACGCCAGACGTCGATACCGTGACACGCCGGCGTGAAAGGCCATAACCATGGTCATCCAGCATCACGCGCAAGGCGGGCACCAGCGCCGAATAGTTCTGCAGCGGCTCGCCCATGCCCATCATGACCACATTGGAAATCACGCGCTCGCTGGTTTTCAGGTGCCGGCGAAGGAAGTGCTCAGCGTGCCAGAGTTGCGCCAGAATTTCACCCGTGGTCAGGTTGCGTGAAAAGCCCTGATGCCCGGTGGAGCAAAAGCGGCAGCCCACGGCACAACCGGCCTGGGAAGAAATACAGAGGGTTCCCCGGTCGTCTTCGGGAATGAACACGGTCTCCACCGCGTTGCCTCCGCCCACGTCGAACAACCATTTGATGGTGCCGTCGGTCGACTCCTGACGGGACAGCACCGGGAGATCCACCACCTCACAGACAGACGGCAGCTTCTCGCGCAGACTGCGCGCGAGATCGGTCATGTCATCGAAGCGGGCCGCGCCCTTTTGGTGGATCCAGCGAAACAGCTGGACGGCGCGAAAGCGCTTTTCGCCCAACTGCTCGCAAAAGGCCGACAAGCCGGCCAGGTCAAACTCAAGCAAATTGGTTTTCATCGCACGCCCTCCTCATCTGGTCTCTCCAGCCCAGCGACGAACCCACTGGCGATCAGCGCACCTGGGCGAATGGAGAGGGTCATGCGCAATCGAACGATCTCAGCTTGAGTAAACGTTCATGCCAGCGAAAAAGAAGCCGATTTCAATGGCAGCGGTCTCAGGCGCGTCGGAGCCGTGCACGGCGTTGGCGTCGATGCTGTCAGCGAAATCTGCGCGAATGGTACCGGCATCGGCCTTCTTGGGATCGGTTGCACCCATCAGATCGCGGTTCTTGGCGATAGCGCCTTCACCTTCCAGGGCCTGGATCATCACCGGGCCGGAGATCATGAAGTCAACCAGGTCTTTGAAGAAAGGACGCGCTTTGTGCACAGCGTAAAAAGCTTCGGCTTCGCCGCGCGACAGGTGGGCCATGCGAGCCGCCACGACTTTCAAGCCAGCGGCTTCAAAACGGGCGTAGATCTGGCCAACGACGTTCTTGGCAACGGCGTCGGGCTTGATGATGGAAAGGGTGCGTTCGATGGCCATGGATTTTCCTGGATATAACGGATAAAAAAGATTGCTGAATTTACGCTTCAGCAAAGCCGATGATTCTACATCGGCGAGGTGTCAGGCACCGCTCAGCGGCCACCCTTTCGGCCACCGCCACCACTGGGTTTGCGACGACCCGTGCCGCTCTTGCCCCGCATGGCGTCTTGCTCACGGCTGCGTTGCAGAGCGTCCTGACCAATATAGCCTTGCGACGTCTTCAACGGATCGGGTTGCCCACCCTGCCTGGATCGACCTTTGCCGGACTTGTCGCCACCGCCTTCGGGCTTGGGCTGGGGCGCAAACATGCTGCTGCGGCGGATGCCGGTCGGCGCATCACCTCGACTGCTGGGTGTATGGCCAAAATTGCGCCCGCCGGTGGCCTCATTGCCGCGCCCCACAGGGCGACGTCCTCGCGGAGCGGGCTCTTCAATGACCTCCATACCGGCCGCTGCAGTCAATTTGGCGATGTCGAGCTCATCCAGCTCAACCCACACACCGCGCTTCAGTCCACGTGGCAGCATCATGGCGCCATAGCGGATACGGATCAATCGGCTGACGGCGTGGCCCACGGCCTCGAACATGCGCCGCACTTCGCGGTTGCGTCCCTCGCCGATGGTCACGCGGTACCAGCAGTTGGCGCCTTCACCGCCACCGGCTTCGATGCTCGCAAATTGCGCCATGCCATCGTCCAGACGAACCCCGTCCAGCAACCGCTGCTTTTCTTCATTGGACAAAGCGCCCAACACCCGAACCGCATACTCGCGCTGCAAACCAAAACGCGGGTGCATCAGACGGTTGGCCAGCTCACCTGAACTGGTCAGCAGCAGCAAGCCTTCGGTATTCAGATCCAGGCGGCCGACCGATTGCCACTTGCCCTGGTAGAGCTTGGGCAATCGCCGAAACACCGTGGGCCGGTTTTGTGGATCGTCGTGAGAGACCACCTCGCCTGCAGGCTTGTGGTACGCGAGGACGCGCGGCGGCGGCGGCGTCATGCGAACGCGCACCTGCTTGCCATTGACCTTGATCACGTCGTTGTACTGGATGCGCTGCCCCACATGGGCGGGCTCTCCGTTCACCGAGATGCGACCTTCCAGGATCATTTTCTCCATTTCAAGACGCGAACCCATGCCTGCCTGGGCCAGCACTTTGTGCAGCTTGGGCGACTCGGGTTGCGGCTCCAACACCCGCTTGGTGGGCAAAGGAATTTCCTGCTCTTGCACCGCATCAAATGCGCCGCTGATCACGTCATCAAAACGCAGCGCATCGGTTCCTGCATGGGAGGGCACGGAGTCCTCAGCAGGGGCTTCGGAAGCCCCTGCAACAGAGGGGTCCTCGACAGCACCCGGGGAAGAGGGGTCAGGCTTGGGGGTTTTCTTGGGCACCGGTGTCATGGTTGTCCTGTGGGTGATCGGTCGGCGACGCTGCGCCATTCAGTGGGAGGGGGTTCGAAGCAGCAGTCTCTTCAGCGGACGCATCCGCATCGGCAGACACGACGGGCGTCGCATCCACGACTGCTGCCAAGGGCTGGGCTGGCGTTGCTGGAGCCGCATCAAGCGGAACCTCAAGAGGTGCATCCAGCAGGCTATCCTGCGCACCATCGGGCTCGGGTACCCCGGCTGCAAAAGATTCAAAATCCAGTCGGTCCAGAGCAGACTCTTGAACATCGTTGCCGTCCAGCGGCGGCAACTGGTCCAGCGAAGACAGGCCAAGGTCGTCGAGAAACTGCCGGGTGGTCGCAAACAAGGCGGGGCGACCCACCGTTTCACGGTGTCCAATCACCTCGACCCAGCCGCGATCCTCGAGCTGCTTGATGATGAGCGAGTTGATGGTCACCCCGCGAATGTCTTCCATGTCACCGCGCGTGGCGGGTTGGCGGTAGGCAATGATCGCGAGAGTCTCCATGACAGCGCGCGTGTATTTCGGTGGCTTCTCCGGGTGCAGGCGATCCAGAAAAGTCCGCATTTCGGGGCGGCTCTGAAAACGCCATCCAGACGCAACTTGTACGAGCTCCACGCCCCGCCCAGCCCATTCCATTTGCAGGTCTGCCAGCATCGATTTGATCGTATCCGCGGACAGCTCCATGTCAAACAATACCCCCAGCTCACGCACGGTGAGTGGCTGGGAGGCGCAGATCAGGGCCGTCTCGAGGACGCGTCGGGCATCCGTGGTGTTCATTGTTGGTGTCAGACTTGAACCGGGCCAAAGCACCGGGGACAGGGAATCGCAATCAGGGCCTGAGCCTCCGCACAGGCTAGGCGGATAGGGCTGTATCAGGCGTCAACGCTCGGCACGCCCGCGCTGAACCGGCAGAAAGCCGCTTGAACGCTGACAGCCGGTGTCCGGCGCTGAGTTGTGGGGACGATCGGTAAGACTTATACCGATGACCCCCGATTGTAATGGAGCCCTGCCTGATCCAGCGCGGCCATCCAATCGGCTGGCGGCGTTGACTCAAATGCCAGCGCTTTCCCGGAGACCGGATGGGCCAGGGAGAGGCGCGCAGCGTGCAAAGCTTGGCGCTCCATCCCCAACAACGACTTGCCCCCATACAGCGTATCGCCCAGCAAGGGGTGACTCAACCAGCCCATATGAACCCGGATCTGATGGGTTCTCCCCGTGTGGAGCTTGCAATGCACCAGGCAAACCTGCTCGCCTTGCTCCAAAAGGGTGACGGTGGTCTGGGCAGGCTTGCCCGAGCCGACCTCTTCGCGGATCACCGCCATGCGCAACCGGTTGCGGTTGTCGCGGCCGATGGGTTGGTCCACCAGGCAGGTGTCTGCGCCTTGCCAGCGCCCGAGCGCCAGCGCCAGGTACTCCCGCTTCACGTCGCGTGCGGCGATCGCCCGCACCAGCGCCTCAACCGATTGCCGGCTCTTGCCCACCAGCATCAGCCCTGAGGTGTCCTTGTCCAGCCGGTGCACGATGCCTGCCCGCGGCAAGCTGGCGGCGCCCGCATGGTGAGCCAGCAAGCCGTTGAGCAAGGTCCCGCTCCAATGGCCGGCTGCGGGATGCACGACCAGCCCTGCGGGTTTGTTGACCACAAGCAGGTGCTCATCTTCATAGACCACGTCCAGGGCCATCGCTTCAGGCACGAAGGCCATCGCCTGCTGGGTGGGCCGCAACTCCACCCGCAAAGGGTCGCCCACCTGGACCTTGACCGAAGGCTTGCGAGGCGCGGCTCCTCGCAGCAACACAGCGCCGTCCGCCATCAACTGCTGGAGGTAGGAGCGGGAGAATTCCGGGATCAGGGCCGCCAATGCGCGGTCAAAGCGCTCGCCATGCCATTCCGCAGGAATG
This sequence comes from Hydrogenophaga sp. PAMC20947, assembly GCF_004795855.1. NCBI lineage: Bacteria > Pseudomonadati > Pseudomonadota > Betaproteobacteria > Burkholderiales > Comamonadaceae > Hydrogenophaga > Hydrogenophaga sp. PAMC20947. The sequence continues at coordinate 861,648 of NZ_CP039252.1, read as the reverse complement.
GTCAGATCACGGACCTCAACATCGAGCGATGTTGCATCCATGTCCCCACTGTCAACTGCCAGTCCGTCCTCGTCGCCGTCGGAGGAGAGTACCGTCGATATAATTTCAGCTGCCAAGACCTGTCTTTCCGTTGTAAAGGTGCAAGCGAGATGCTTTGTTTCAGATTATCGGCTGTGTCTTTCGGCACACTGGCCACCGTGCTGGCCTTGACGGCCTGCAACACCACGCCTGTGGACGAAACCATTGGCTGGAGCCCCGAGAAGATTTATTCAGAAGCCAGCCAAGAGCGCGCTGTGGGCAACTTCGACAAAGCTATCACGCTCTACGAAAAGCTCGAAGGCCGCGCCGCAGGCACTCCACTGGCCCAGCAAGCTGAGCTGGACAAAGCCTACACCTACTACAAGAGCAACGAGCAGGCGCAGGCGCTGGCCGTGCTGGACCGGTTTCTGCGGTTGCACCCCGCCAGCCCAGCGCTGGACTACGCGATCTACCTCAAAGGCCTGGTCAACTTCAACGACAACCTGGGTCTGTTCGGCTCCTTGGCCCAGCAAGACCTGTCCGAGCGTGACCAGAAATCGGCCAAGGCCTCTTTCGAGTCATTCCGCGAAGTGGTGACACGATTTCCCGAGTCGAAGTACGCGCCCGATTCGCGCGAACGCATGACCTACATCGTGAATTCGCTGGCCGATTCAGAAGTGCATGTGGCCCGCTATTACTACAAACGCGGTGCCTACCTGGCTGCGATCAACCGCGTGCAGGTGGCATTGACGGACTACGCCAACGCGCCAGCCCTGGAAGAAGCGCTGTACATCCTCATGAAAAGCTACGACGCGCTCGGTATGACCCAGCTCAGGGACGACGCCCAGCGGGTCATGCAGACCAACTACCCCGCGAGCGGATTCCTCAGTTCGGGCGTGAAGAGCGTGACCGGGCCCTGGTGGAAGCTCTGGTAAGCCTCAGACGGTCCAGTTCGGCCGCCAGTCCTGCCTCGCTTTCGAGCAAGGACATCGGGGGCAAAGCGGCCAACAATTCCGGACCATAAGACCGGGTCAGCAGGCGATCGTCGGCGACCACAAGCACTCCCCGATCGGTCTCACTGCGTATCAATCGGCCTGCCCCCTGCTTGAGCGCCATGGCGGCCTGCGGCAAATGGCACGATCGAAACACCGATCCACCGGCATCCTCTGCTCGCTGGGCCCGCAAAGCCATCAGCGGATCGTCGGGCGCGGGAAAGGGCAGTTTGTCGATCACCAGCAACTGCAGACTGTCCCCCACCAGGTCAACGCCTTCCCAGAACGACATCGAAGCCACCAGCACCGCACCAGGGCCACCACCCTCCCCCGCCTGCCGGAATCCGGCCAGCAGGGCCCGCTTGGACATCTGCCCCTGGACCAGCACCCGCAAAGGCCCGCACTGACCCTGGGCTACGCCGCGCTGCAGCACCTCACCAATCACCTGCATGGCTTTCAGGCTGGTGGTGAGCACCAGCGTGCATCCGCCCAACCGCTCAGCCCAGCGAGCGACTGCTGCGGCCAACTGGCGGCTGTGTTGCGCATCTGACGACGACGGCAGGTTGGTGGGGACAAAAAGCCGCCCCAGCCTTGCATGATCCAAAGGACTGTCCAGACGAAGGCACCGCGTCCGAGCGTCTTCCGCCAATCGAAGCGGTTCGGTGAACCAGCGCAGCTCGGGCTCAGTGCCCAGGGTGGCGGAGGTGAAGACCCAGGCCAGCGAGTCTGATCGTGCTTCAAACAAGCGGTGAAAGGCATGGGCGGCGTCCATGAATGCCACACGCAGACGCCATGGGCCATCCGAACCATCGCTGTCCACCCAGCGCACCCCCTGCTCTGTGCCACCCGTGGCCTGCCCCAGCGCCCGCCATTGGCGGCTCAACTGGTGTGCGAACCCGTGCAACCGCCTCAAGGGTTCAGCGGCGTCCGCTGCGGACTCCAGTACCCGCGCAGCCTGCGCCAGGGCGAGACTCACAGCCGCCACATCCCTGGACCAGGTCAGCGGATCCACGCCTTGGGGGGCTGACCCTGTCCAGCGCACCCGGGCCGCCGCACTCAGCACCGGTCGCAAATGGCGATCCAGCGCCTGCGCTGCCTGTTCCAGCAGCAAGGCGCAATGCCCCCAGGGCTGCAAACCCCTGGCCCACCGCTCACCCTGTACCCGGAGCTCACGAGCGAGTACCTGAAGATCGCGTGCGCCCACCGAGCGGCCCAACACCTGCAGACCGATATCGTTCACCCGGTGGGCTTCATCCAGCACCACCGCATCAACACCTGGCAACAATTCGGCGAGCCCCTCCGCCTGCACAAGGTGATCGGCAAAAAAGAGATGGTGGTTGACCACCACCCAGTCGGCAGCCATGGCACTGGCACGGGCACGGTTCACATGACAATCGGCAACGCGCGGACACTGACTCCCTTGACAGTTGTCCCGGGTGGAAGTGATCCAGGGGCGCAATGGTGAGTTGTCATCCAGACCCGGCAGCTCCGCCAGATCACCTTGCGCCGACAACGTCGCCCAGCGGTGCACGTGCTCAAGGGCCGCGGCATGGGCTGGATCCAGTCGCGCCCCACCCATCTCGCCCCGTCGCGCAAGGTCCACGCGATGGACACACACATAGCTCGCGCGACCCTTCAGCAAGGCGGCCCGCACGGGCAAGCCCAGCCAGGCCGTCAATGCAGGGATGTCGCGGTGGAACAGCTGGTCTTGAAGCGCCTGGGTTGCCGTGGACACCAACGCACGCCGCCCCCCCAGCAGCAAAGGCGCGAGGTACGCAAAGGTTTTGCCAACGCCCGTACCCGCCTCGACGACCAGAACACCGCAAGCATCCAATGTCTCAGCAACTGCCACGGCCATGGCCACCTGAGCGGGACGGGCCACCAATGCAGCGCCACCCTGGGAAAAAGCCGCCTGCACCAACGCCGCAAGCGCGCTCAGACGACACCCCAAACCACAGCAGCCCAGCCACGTACAGGGCTGCTGCACACGGGCCCACTCACGGTATCCCGCGCGGGAAGCCGTGACTGAAAATGATGATAGTCTCCATCGGAGTAGCGATTCATGGTTACTATCTGTGTGCACACGGCGAAGAACGTCACAATTGTTTCACTCTGTCTGATCCCCAAATGTCCAAAGGCTATCGCATCCACGCGTCCACCGGTATCCACCGGGGCGATCGTGACTACCAGCAAGACCAAGTCTGCCTGTTGCATCATGCCCGTATCGACGGCTGCCTCCTGGCCGTGGTCGCCGATGGCATGGGCGGTCGCAGCGGTGGCCGCAAGGCCTCGGATCAGGTCATGTTGACAACGCGCCAGCTGTTTGACCGCTTTGATCCCCAAGTCGACGATCCCTCAGCGATCTTGCGCCAGATCGTAGAAGAGTCGCATCTGGTGATCAAACTGACGGCGGTCTCTGCGGAGCAAGAGCCCCACAGCACCATCGCAGCCTTTCTGATCAACCCGGGCGGAGACACCCACTGGATCCACGCGGGCGACTCCCGGATCTACCATTTTCGCAACAGCAAGATGGTATTTCGGACCATGGATCACTCGTACGTGCAGACGCTGGTCAACCAGGGCGAGATCAGTGAAGAAGACGCCCTCGATCATCCGCACTCCAACATCCTGATGGGGTGTCTGGGCACCGAAAACGACCCGCCCGTGGACATCCACGTCACCCGCAACCTGACCGCTGGCGACGTGCTGCTCGCTTGCAGCGATGGTGTCTGGCACTATTTCACCCCGGAAGAGCTGGCCAGCACAGTGACCATGCTCTCGCCCCGTGAGGCTTGCGAATTCCTGATCCAGAAAGCGCGCACCCGAGCCAAAGGCATGGGCGACAACCTCTCCATGGTGATCGTCAAATTTGACCCTTTGAGCTGATCGGCCAGCACACGCCGCCCATCCCATCCCTGCGATCGCAGGGTGGTTTTGGCGTCTGCCAAGGTCACACACCACCCAGCGGCCCGGGTAGGCGTCCTAGAATTTCGACCGGGTCAGCGACCCGGTTCCGGTTTCCTGGTCCTCAGGTCAGTGCGGTGTCCACCAAACGGTGTTCTAGCGCCAAAAATTCCGCCGACTGCATCTCGCTCAAACGCGAGACCGTGCGCGGGAATTCGTGCGACATCGGGCCTTCTACATAGAGCTCGTCGGCCGGCACAGCTGCAGACATGATGAGCTTCACGCGGCGATCGTATAGAACGTCTACCAGCCAGGTGAAGCGGCGGGCTTCCGAGGCCTGTCGAACCGCCATCTGCGGCACGTTGGACAACAGCACCGTGTGGAACTGCGTGGCGATTTCCAGATAATCGTTCTGGGACAGAGCACCTTGGCAAAGAGCACGGAACTCGAACCAGATCACCCCACCTGCGCGTCGCACCGCAGGGATCTTGCGAGAAGCCAGATGCATCACGGGCTCTTGATCGGCCGACTCAGCCAATCGTTCAAACGCATGCTGCATGGCTGCATCTGCATCGCGGCCAAGCGGGGTCTTGTACAGATCCACCTGGGCCAACGTTTGCTGCCTGTAATCGGTTCCGTTGTCCACGTTGATCACCTCCAGCCGGCCTTTGAGCAACTCAATGGCGGGCAAGATGCGGTCGCGGTGCAAGCCATCGGGATACAAGCCGTCCGGATGAAAGTTGGAGGTGGTCACAAAACCAACGCCAGCATCGAACAGCGCGGCCAACAAGCGGTGAAGAATCATGGCGTCGGTCACGTCAGCCACATGAAATTCGTCAAAGCAGATCAGCTTGTAGCGCTTGGCCATGCGCCGGCCCAACTCGGTCAGCGGGTTGACGGTGCCCTGCATTTCGCGCAACTCGCGATGCACCTCACGCATGAACTCGTGGAAGTGCAGGCGCGTTTTCCGCTTGATGGGAACCGCGTTGTAAAAGCAATCCATCAGAAAACTTTTCCCGCGCCCGACACCACCGAACATGTAAACCCCACGCGGAATTTCGGGATTAACGAACAGCTTCTTCAGCGAATTGGAACGTCGCTGCTTGTACTCCGTCCATTCGGTCGCGCACCGCTCCAGCGCCTCTATCGCGCGTTGCTGGGCTGGATCGGTGGTGTAGCCACGCTCTTTGAGCGCGGCTTCATAGGTTTGTCGAACGGACATGGGCTGGGCCGGTGAAGAGGCTTTGACCGGCGCGCGGACTTCCCGCCAGGCATCCCGTGGAACTGGCAACGCCGGGCCACAGGGATGGCCCCTTCGGGGGGGGGGTGACGCGCGCCAGCGCGGCGCGGGGGTGGGTCAAAAGTTGAGCGTGCGCTTGTCCACTGCCAAAGCAGCCTCTTTCGTCGCTTCCGACAAAGAAGGGTGGGCGTGGCAAATGCGCGCGATGTCTTCAGCGCTGGCCTTGAACTCCATCGCCACCACGGCTTCGGAGATCAATTCGGATGCCATGGGGCCGACGATGTGCACCCCCAGGATCTCGTCGGTGGTGGCGTCAGCCAGGAACTTGACCATGCCGGTTGTGTCGCCCAGGGCGCGCGCCCGGCCGTTGGCGAGGAAAGGGAACGTGCCCGCCTTGTAGGCCACACCATCGGCTTTGAGCTGCTCTTCCGTGCGGCCCACCCAAGCGATCTCGGGGTGGGTATAGATCACCCAGGGGATGGTGTTGAAGTTCACATGGCCGTGTTGGCCCGCGATACGCTCGGCCACAGCCACGCCCTCTTCCTCAGCCTTGTGTGCCAGCATGGGGCCGCGAACCACATCGCCGACCGCCCAGACGCCCTTGAGGTTGGTGCGGCATTCGTCGTCCACAACAACAGCCCCACGGTCATCGAGTTTGAGTTTGACCGCTTCGGCGTTCAAACCGCTCGTGTTGGGCACACGGCCAATGGAGACGATGAGCTTGTCCACATCGAGCGACACCTCTTCGCCTTTGGCGGTGGTGTAGGCGACGTTGACGCCTTTTTTGGTGGTCTTGATTTCACCCACCTTGACGCCCATTTCGATCTTCAGACCTTGCTTGTCGAAGGCCTTTTTGGCCTCTTTCGCGATCTGCTGGTCCACGGCACCCAGGAATGTGGGCAGGCCTTCGAGCACGGTCACTTCTGCGCCCAGACGGCGCCACACCGAGCCCATCTCCAGACCGATCACGCCAGCGCCAATCAGGCCCAGCTTCTTGGGCACGGCGCCAATGCGCAGCGCGCCATCGTTCGACAGAATCTGCGTTTCATCGAAGTCTGCACCTGGCAAAGCACGGGCGTTGGATCCCGTGGCCACGATCACCTGCGTGGCCTTGATGGTTTCTTCTTTGTCGCCCTTGACCAGAATGTCATAACCCTCGGCGTTGGCCTGGGCAAATGAGCCACGGCCATGGAAGAAGGTGATCTTGTTTTTCTTGAACAGATACAGGATGCCGTCGTTGTTCTGCTTCACCACGGTGTCTTTGCGGCCCAGCATCTTGGCCACGTCCATCTTGACGGTGCCGGTGCTGATGCCATGTTCGGCAAAGTGGTGGTTGGCGTGGTCGAAGTGCTCAGAGGACTGCAACAGCGCCTTGGATGGGATACAACCCACGTTGGTGCAGGTACCGCCGGGTGCAGGGCCACCAGCGGCGTTCTTCCACTCGTCAATACACGCAACCTTGAAGCCCAGCTGGGCGGCACGAATGGCGGCGATGTATCCGCCGGGGCCTGCGCCGATCACGACGACGTCAAATGCTTGAGACATGTTCTATTCCTGAATGAAGTTGGACAAACGCCCCCGAAGGGGCGTCTGCTGTTTCGCTTGTCTGATCAGATATCAAAAAGGAGGCGGGCTGGGTCTTCCAGCGCTTCCTTCATGGCCACGAGACCCAGAACGGCTTCGCGGCCGTCGATGATGCGGTGGTCATAGGACATGGCGAAGTAGTTCATCGGGCGAACCACGACCTGGCCGTTCTCCACCATGGCACGCTCTTTGGTTGCGTGCACGCCGAGGATCGCCGACTGGGGCGGGTTGATGATGGGGGTGGACATCATGGAGCCGAAGGTGCCGCCGTTGGAAATCGAGAAAGTACCCCCGGTCATGTCGTCCAGGGTGATCTTGCCGTCTTTGGCCCGCTGGCCAAAATCAGCGATCTTCTTCTCGATGTCAGCAAAGCTCATCTGGTCGGCGTTGCGCAAGATCGGCACCACCAGACCACGGGGCGAGCCCACCGCGATACCGATATCGAAGTAACCGTGGTACACGATGTCGGTGCCATCGATCGATGCGTTGATCACGGGAAACTTCTTCAGCGCATGCACAGCCGCTTTGACGAAGAAACTCATGAACCCCAGCTTGACGCCATGTTCTTTTTCGAAGCGCTCCTGCATGCGCTTGCGCATCTCCATGACCGGAGCCATGTTGATTTCATTGAACGTGGTCAGGATGGCGTTGGTGGCCTGCGACTGCAGCAAGCGCTCGGCCACGCGGGCACGCAGACGCGTCATGGGCACGCGCTCTTCCGGACGGTCACCCAGATCAGGGGCCACCATGGCCACTTGCGGCAACACCTTGGTGGGCGCACCAGTGGGGATGGCCACGGGCGCGGACACCGCCTTGGCGCCGCCACCAGCCACAGCGGCCAGCACATCGCCCTTGGTCACGCGGCCGTCTTTGCCGGAGCCGGCCACGCTGCCGGCCGCGAGCTTGTTGTCGGCCATCAATTTGGCGGCGGCGGGCATGGCCACACCGGCTTTGCTGCCACCAGCAGCAGCGGCTGCTGCCGGTGCGGCAGCCGGTGCGGGAGCAGCAGCCGGCGCAGGCGCCGCTTCAGGCGCGGCAGCGCCAGCCGCGGCCGAGGTATCGATGCGCGCAATCAGCTGCTCAGCAGTCACTGTCGCGCCATCGACCTGCACGATCTCTATCAGCACACCGGCCGAAGGCGCAGGCACTTCCAGCACCACCTTGTCGGTTTCGATTTCGATCAGGATTTCATCGATCGCAACGGCCTCACCGGCCTTCTTTTTCCACTGCAGCAGCGTGGCTTCGGCCACCGACTCAGAGAGCTGTGGGACTTTGACTTCTACGATTGCCATGGGATATCTCGATTCAGAATTTTTTAATATGGGGTTGATGACGCCGCCGTGCAGCCGGCCCCGGGGTTGCGCGCTGGGCAGCGACGCAACCGGGGAGTCATTCGGTCATCGCATCATTTCGTGAGGACAAAGCCCTTCAACTTGGCGAAAGCGGCTTCGATCAGGTTCTTTTGTTGTTCCTGATGCAGATGGGCATAGCCCACCGCAGGCGAAGCCGAAGCCGCGCGACCCGCATAACCCAGCTTCTGGCCATCGAGCATGTTCTCGTGGATGTAGTGCTGCACAAAGAACCACGCGCCCTGGTTTTGTGGCTCGTCCTGGCACCACACGATGTCGGTGGCGTTCGGGTATTTTCTGACTTCGGCCGAGAACACCTTGTGCGGGAAGGGGTAGAGCTGCTCAACACGCAGGATGACCGCATCGTCGGTACCCATTTCTTCGCGTTTTTTGACCAGGTCGTAGTAAACCTTGCCCGAGCAACAAATGATGCGCTTGACCTTGTCGGCCTTTTTCACCACCGCCTCGTTCTGCTCCGGAATCACCGTCTGGAACTGGCCTTTGGTGAATTCGGCCAGGGGCGACGTGGCATCCTTGTTGCGCAAGAGGGACTTGGGCGTGAAGATGATCAGCGGCTTGCGCAGTGGGCGGATCATCTGGCGGCGCAACACGTGAAAGATCTGGCTGGCCGAGGTCGGCTGCACGATCTGCATGTTGGTATCGGCAGCGAGCTGCATGAAGCGCTCGATACGGGCCGAGCTGTGCTCAGGGCCCTGGCCTTCGTAACCATGGGGCAGCATCAGCGTGATGCCATTCAAGCGGCCCCACTTCACTTCACCACTGGCGATGAACTGATCGACCACCACTTGAGCGCCGTTCAGGAAATCGCCGAACTGGGCTTCCCAGATCACCAAGGTGTTGGGGTCGTTGCTGGCAAAACCATATTCAAAACCCAGCACCGCTTCTTCCGACAGGATGGAATCGATGACGGTGAACTGGCCTTGATCGGCGCTGATGTTCTGCAGGGGAATGTAGGTACCGCTGTCCCACTTTTCCCGGCTCTGGTCGTGGATCACGGAGTGTCGGTGGGTGAAGGTACCGCGCCCGCAATCTTCGCCGGAGAGGCGAAGACCATAACCGGCGCCCACCAGCGTGGCGAAAGCCATGCTCTCACCCATGCCCCAGTCCACATTGACGTCCCCGCGGCCCATGGCAGCGCGGTCGTCATAGACCTTTTTCACCAGATTGTGAGCCGTCACATTGCCGGGAATGGTGGTCAGTTTCTCGGCGATGCGCTTCCATTCCTTCTCAGGCAGGCTCGTGTCACCGTTGTCGGTCCACTTGGCTTTGAGGTAAGGCGACCAGTCCACCACAAACTTGTTGTGCGCGTTGGTGATGGTGAATTCTTTGGCGTGGCGGCCTTCGTCCATGGCCAGGCGGTAGGCCTTGACCATTTCGTCACCCAGCGTGTCACCGAGACCTTGCGCGGCCAGGCGATCGGCATACAGCTTGCGCGTACCCGGGTGTTGCGCGATCTTTTTGTACATCAGCGGTTGCGTCAGCGCTGGTGTGTCTTGCTCGTTGTGACCCAGTTTGCGGAAGCAAACAATGTCGATCACGACGTCTTTGTTGAACTCCTGGCGGTAGTCCAGTGCCAGCTGCGTGCAGAACACCACCGCTTCGGGATCGTCACCGTTGACGTGCAACACGGGGGCCTCAATCATCTTGACCACATCGGTGCAATACAGCGTCGAGCGCGTGTCGCGCGGGTCACTGGTGGTGAAACCAATCTGGTTGTTGATCACCACGTGCACCGTGCCGCCCGTGTAGTAGCCACGGGTTTGCGACAGGGCCAGGGTCTCCATGACCACGCCTTGGCCGGCAAAAGCGGCATCGCCGTGCACCAGAATCGGCAACACGGTGTCGCCGTCCGTGTCCTTGCGGCGCTCCTGGCGCGAACGCACCGAGCCTTCGACGACTGGGTTCACGATTTCCAGGTGGGACGGGTTGAACGCCAGCGTCAGGTGGACCGGGCCACCAGGGGTGGCGATGTCCGAGCTGAAACCCTGGTGGTACTTCACATCACCGGATGGCAGATCTTCAACGGCGGTGTGGTCAAACTCAGCAAACAAGCCGGCGGGCGTCTTGCCCAGGGTGTTAACCAACACATTGAGGCGGCCGCGGTGGGCCATGCCGATCACCACTTCCTGCACGCCGCGCGAGCCGGAAAGCTGCACCAGCTCGTGCATACAGGCAATGAAACTCTCGCCACCTTCCAGCGAGAAGCGCTTCTGCCCCACGTACTTGGTGTGCAGGTAACGCTCAAGGCCTTCGGCAGCGGTCAGTTGCTTCAGAATCTCCTTTTTCTTGTCGGCGTCGTACACCGGCTTGCTGCGCTTGCTCTCCAGCTGCTCTTGCCACCAGCGCTTCTCGCGCTGGTCGGAGGTGTACATGTACTCGGTGCCCACGGTACCGCAATAGGTCTCGCGAAGGGCATTGAGCAGGTCGCGCAGCGACATGACTTCTTTGCCGAAGAACGTGTTGCTGGTGTTGAACACGGTCTCGAAATCGGAATCGGTGAAGCCGTAGAACGACGGCTCCAGCTCGGGAATGTTGTCGCGTTCGTCGCGCTTGAGGGGATCGAGATCGGCCCAGCGTGAACCGACATTGCGGTAAGCGGCGATCAGCTGCTGAACAGCGACACGCTTGCGCCCCAGATCGGAGTCGGCACCAGCGGCCATGACCACACGGGTTCCGCCTTGTTTGGCGCGCTCGGCAAACGCATTGACAACCGGGAGGTGGGGGACGTCGCGGGCATCAGAGCCGTCAGCGGCGGGCACGTTTTGCAGTGCATCGAAATATTCGCGCCAGGACTCTGACACGCTACCGGGGCTGGCCAGGTAGTTTTCGTACATCTCTTCGACATACGGCGCATTGCCGCCGAAAAGGTACGAGTTATTTTGATAGGCGACGTAAACGTTGCCGGATGAGGAATCGCTCATAAATCCGCTGACCTCCGTTTCCCTCGGGGAAACATAAGTTGGTTAAGGAAACCTTCCGCGACACGGCTTGACCGGTTGGCGGATGCGACAGTGACTGTGGAAGGGCGTGACTGCAATCCATGATTGTGCCACCGTGAGGCACATCGTGGAGAAAAAAACGGGGTGGCGCACACATTCAGTGCGTTTTTTGCACGGCTTTGATGCACCGTGGGCATGGCGTGAAGACGGCTCCAGGACCGCGGGCACCGCGCGCCGGTGCCCTGAAAAGGCGACAAGGCGCTACTGAGAAACGATGCGGGGAGACAGGCGCTCCGAGGCCAGCACAGCACTGGGCTCACCCATCTCGATGGCGATCTGGGTGCACACGGTGCGACACAAGGTCACGGCTTTTTCGCTCTGCACTCGGTAAATCACCTGGGTGCCGTCTTTGCGCTTGGCCAAAACACCCGCACGGTACAGCAAATTCAAGTGCTGTGAGAGGTTGGGCTGGGTGGTTTCGATTTCCTGCAGCAACTGGGAAACCGACTTCTCTTTGTCGCACAAAGCGCTGAGGATGCGCAGGCGCATGGGTGTGGCCAGCACACCGAACAACTCCGCCGCGAGCTCAAACACGCGGGCCTTTTCCACATTGGCTTCAAATCCGATCAGTTGCTCCATCGTGCACCACGCTTTGACAATATAAGCATGCATCATACTGACAAAGCCACGGGCGCGCAGCCCCTGCAGGCCAAAGGCGGCGCTCGGCAGCACCCCTGTTGGGCCGGCCAAGCGCTTGCCATCCCTTGACATACCCGCGCCGCTCCAAAGTGGTCCATCGGAGCGGACACGGTGCATCAAGCCTGGGTATCCTTGATCTGCTGCAACGCCGCGGGATCGTCCATGGTGGTCAGATCGCCAGGATCCCGACCTTCGCAGACGGCCTGGATGGCCCGGCGCAACAGCTTTCCACTGCGGGTCTTGGGCAAGACACTGACGAACCGGACACGGGACGGGCGGGCTACAGCCCCCAATTGATCATCGACCAGCTTCATCACTTCGCCTTCGAGCTTGAGACGCGATGCGTCGTCGGTCAGCAAAGAGGCATCTTTCAGCACGGCGAAGGCCATGGCCACCTGGCCCTTGAGCTGATCGGCAACCCCCACCACCGCCACCTCGGCGATCTTCGGATGGCTGGAAATGCTTTCTTCGATTTCGCGGGTCCCCAGGCGGTGTCCGGCGACGTTGATCACATCGTCCGTTCGACCGAGGATGAAGAAATAGCCATCGGCATCCCGAATGCCCCAATCGAAGGTGCTGTACACCAGCTTGCCGGGCACGCTGGACCAATAGGTACTGACGAAACGCTCATCGTCTTGCCAGATGGTCTGCAGGCAACCCGGTGGCAATGGCCCTTCAATGGCAACCACGCCTTTCTGATTCGCGCCCTGCAGCTCTTCGCCGGTCTGGTCGTCCAGCAACTTCACGTTGTAGCCGTAGACGGCCTTGCCGGGTGATCCGAACTTGCTGGGTGCAGCTTCGACACCATTGCACAGCGACAAGATGGGCCAGCCTGTTTCGGTTTGCCAGTAGTTGTCGATGATGGGTTTGCCCAGCTCGCTGGAAATCCACTTGGCCGTGGGTTCATCCAGCGGCTCTCCCGCCAGGAACAGTGCCTTGAGGCTGGATAGATCGTACTTTTTGATGAAGGATGAGTCGTATTTCTTCAGCACGCGCACAGCGGTGGGCGCACTGAACATGACCGACACCTTGTACCGCTCCACCAGATTCCACCAGATGCCCGCGTCGGGCCGGATCGGCAGGCCCTCGTACATGATCGTGGCCATGCCGCCGATCAATGGCCCATAGATGATGTAGCTGTGCCCCACCACCCAGCCAATGTCGCTGGTGGAGAAGTAGGTCTCGCCGGGCTCACCCATGTAGATGTGCTTCATGCTGGCGGCCAGCGCCACCGCGTAACCCCCTGTGTCACGCTGCACACCCTTGGGCTTGCCCGTGGTGCCACTGGTGTAGAGGGTGTAGCTGGGGTGGGTCGCGTCAACCCACTCGCAGGGCACCAACTGGTCCATCACCTGGGCCCTCGCACTGGTGTAGTCCACGTCGCGCCCCTCAACGCGGTTGAACGCCACCAGCCCGCGGTCGACCATCACCACATGCGCCGGCTTGTGGCTGGACAGCACAATGGCCTCGTCGAGCAAGGGCTTGTAGGGCACCACCTTGCCGCCGCGCGAACCTGCATCGGCGCTCACAATGACCAAGGGGGAGGCGTCTTCGATGCGGCTGGCGAGCGAGTGGCTGGCAAAGCCGCCAAACACCACCGAATGAATGGCGCCCAGGCGAGCGCAGGCCAGCATGGCAAATGCCGCCTCAGGAATCATGGGCATGTAGATCAGGACACGATCACCCTTCTTGACACCCTGGGCCATCAGCACCGCGGCCATCCGCTGCACTTCAGCGTGCAGCTGGCCAAAGCTGTAGGTCTTCTCGACATCGGTCTCGGTCGAGACAAAGATGAGCGCGTTCTGATCGGCGCGGTCCTTGAGATGCCGGTCAACTGCGTTGTGGCACAGGTTGATCAGCCCCCCTTCGAACCAGCGCGCAAACGGGGGCTTGTCGTAGTTGCAGACCCGGTCGAATGGTTTGTGCCAATCAACGAGCTGGGCTTGCTCGGCCCAGAAAGCATCACGGTCTTCGATGGACCGGCGGTGGAAGTCGGCGTAAGCCTCTGGGTGAGCCATGGATGTCTCCTCGGGTGGGTGTGTGCGGGCTGGAAAAGGGTCTCGCCCGTTCGCTGTGGTCGCAAATTGGGGCTGCCTCAAACTGAATTCATAATTATGAGAATCAGACTTGCGCCAGCCTGACGCAAAACCCCCGGATGTATCCGCCCCGCGCAAACCCCCACCACACCCCAACGCCTGCCCGCAACCGGACGCGCCGCCCTCTTGCTACTTGATCAGGGCTTGCATTTCTCGAAACACGGGGTGATCCGCCGTGCGCAGCCATTCGAAGACCACCATTTCAGTGGTCATAAGTTCTGCACCGGCGCCGGCCAAGCGGTCAAACGCGGCATCGCGGTTGCGTTCGGTGCGGGAGCCGCAGGCATCGGTCACAACCCAAACATCCACTTCCTGCTCGATCAACTCCAGCGCCGTCTGCAAGAGACAGACATGGGCCTCGCAACCTGCCAGCACCACGGTGTTGCGCTCAAGGGTCTGTGAAGCAGGCTTTTGCAAGTGTTTGGGCAGGCTGCGGGCATTACCGCCCGCAGGCCGGGCCGGCGGCCGCAGCAAGTCGACCAGGCCTTCGGACACTGCGCTGAAGCTCATCTTGGACAGCGTTTTCCGGCAAGCCGCCCGAAGCGCCTCATCGTTGGGTCCCAGTTTGTCGGGATTCTGCTCGGTACCCCACACCGGCACCTGCATCAGTTGGGCAGCGCGGGCCAAGCGCAACGCATTGGCCAGCACCAGGGGGCCTTCATGGATGGCCGGCATCAGACGGGCCTGGTAGTCCACCAGCACCAACTGGGAATCGTCGACATCTAACATCATGGTGTTTACTCGTTTCTCGTTTGTTTGAAGGGACTGGGGGCGAAGCCTGCATTGCTGGTGCACCAGTGCGGCGGCCCGCAGTAGACGGAGGCGCCCAACGCCATGGTGCGATCTTAGAGCGGTTGCGGTGGGGAGGGCAAAAGCTGAACACCCACACACTCCGGCAAAGATCAGCGGGCAAACAGATCTGGCTGACCCGCTGCCTGCAATGGCGCTTGCGCAGAAGGCAACGCCACCCCATGGGCGAGCCACCGTTCCAAAGTTATCCGAAAGCCGTTAACCGCCGACGGCGCGCCAGCCCGATCCCCCCCGTGGCCAGACAGCGATCCCAACGTGGCCAGACCGAACCCCAGACAGAGTGCCTCCCGTTGCAGGCCGCGTGCGCGGTCCGGAGCCCAGCCTGCGGCTTCCAGATCATCAACACAGGCCCGGGTGGCGTGCTCCAGAGCATCAAGCGGCATCCAGGCCCCCTGCACGGCTTCACCACGCCCTTCGTCCATGGCGTCCGCCGTTTCGCGCACCTCCCGAAGGGGGCCCGGCAGCAGCAGCAACGGGATGGCGAAGGCTTCTCGGGTCAGGCTGCGCCACCAAACCTCGGACCGGACCAAAAAACGCTCCCGTGCGTCCGCAGCAGCATCCGTGTCAAGTTCCTGGCTGGTGGCCAATCGCGTGGAAGGCGTTGCCGACGCTGATCGCCGCAGACGGCGCGGGAGCTTGGCCTGGGCCACGGCAATGGCAACCTCATCCACCCAGCGCTGACGCAAAGCCAGAAGGATGTGTTCACGACTGGCGAAATACCCGTACATGGCACCAGCCGTGTAGCCGGCACGAAGCCCCAACTCTCGCATGTTGAAACGGGCGGGGCCCTGCTCCTGAAGCAATTGCCACGCAACCTCCAGCAGCTGCCCGCGACGAACTTGCGCGGCGCGCGCCTGCCGCTCCCTGCGGCCTTGCCGAAGCGCAAGCGCGCGACGCTCCTCATCGCGCGGGGGCTGCGGCGAGATTGCATCAAACTTCACAGACATATTCAAACCACCGCCAAACCAATATTCAACTGTCGATTACTTAAAGACAAATCATTTTATTGAACAACGTTCACATCGATTGCAATGCAAGCGCATCAAGCGTGTGCCAGCGCAAAGCCAAGAGTCCAGCAAAGCTGGCCGCCCCAGTGTGGGCCAGCCTGGCCCATGACCACCACCCCCAGCGCTGACCAGTTTGAAGATCCACATTCATTCATGAAATCAACGTCCTATGCGCCCTATTTAACTTGACTTCGAGCGCAATAGCAGATAGCCTGCGCCACCATGAAAACTTGGGTTTCCATTCTGTTGCTGAGCAGCGCCTGTGCGCTGGTCCATGCTGCGCCCAATGAGCCAGACTATGCGGCCATGGACACGCTGCTGGCAGAAAAGGGTCTGATGTCCCGTTTGGGAACCCAGATTCAAGCCGCTCGCGACAGCGTCAGCGAGCGCGCCTCTGGCCTCGTCATCAATGCCATGGGCTTCCTCGGCGTACCCTACCGCTATGGTGGCAACGACATGGAATCCGGCGTGGACTGCAGCGGCTTTGTGCGCGCGGTTTACGAGCAATCGGTTGGCAAATTGCTCCCCCGGCGCTCGTCCGAACAAGCTGCCGCCACCGAAACCATTGATCGCAGCGAACTCAAACCCGGTGACCTGGTGTTCTTCAATACCATGAAGCGCGCCTTCAGCCATGTGGGCATTTACATTGGCGAAGGCAAATTCATCCACTCGCCGCGCACTGGCGGACACGTGCGTGTGGAGGACATGCGTGCCACCTACTGGGATACGCGGTTCAACGGTGCTCGCCGCGTGCCCCTGCAGAGCAGCCAGAACGAACCAGCCCTGCGCTGACCCAAAGCCGCCCAGAGCGGCCCGGCTGACTACACCCAATCCACCATCCACAGGCAACCCTGCGCCTGTGATGGAGCGAGACGCATCGGACCACAAAAAGGCCACGGCATCCGCCAAGTCCTCGATCGTCCCAAAGGGGTCTGCTCAATGCTGGCGCCTACCTCGGCGTCTGGCGTGGGGAAAAGCCCGGCGGCAACCTCATCGGTCGCAGGCTTCATACCCATGTCGGTCGGCACCAGCCCAGGGTACACGCCGTTCACCCGCACGCCGCAGCCCAGCTTGCCGGACGCCATGGCTGCGACACGGGTCAACCGCTCAATGGCGGCCTTGCTGGCGGAATCATCCGCAATGGCGGGGACCGTGATCGTGGCGGCCACTGGGGCCACGTTGCGCACCCCCCTGCCCCGCAGCATCCCCCGGCTGCATGGCACGGAAGGCCTGCATCATGCCCAGGGCAGTCCCCACGACGTTGACGTCCAACATGCGGGGCAACGCTTCAGCGCCAATGTCCCACACAAGTGCGGTCACTTGGATGCCTGCCTCGTTCACCAGGATGTCCAGACCACCCACTCTGCGATCGTGAATGCCGTGGCGCGCCCTGGCCCCTCCAATGCGTCGGCCAACGCCCCTGAAACGCCTGCTGCACCCTGGGCTCGGGCCATGCCGGCGCCCTGACTGCGGACAACGCCCAGCGGTGAAGGCGAAAACCAGAAGCCCCCCTGGCAGAGTTGGCAGTCGACCGCCACAGCCGAACGTCCGGCCAAGCCCCGCACGCCGGTCCCCTGCGAAATGACTCAAGGCAGGAATGCGGGGGGGATCTGGTGCGGTGGTGCGCTGGCGCGTCCCCAGAGGGGTGGCTGGCGAGACGTACCCGAGATGGCGTCAAACGCGTGCTGCGGCAAAAGCAGCGCCGCCAGGACAGACCGGATCATCCAAGAATGCCAAACATCAACCCCGAACAGCTCCCCCGCGCACGGCGCGGGTGGGGCATGTATTCCGGGGACACGTTCAGCGCTTCAGTACATGGCGGTTTTGTAAGCCACCTTCAAACCGGCCGTGTCACAAGTCAACATCTCCAAACCATTGATTCGGTAGACGTACCCCGCAGACAGTTTTTGGTAGGTTTTCAGCTGATCCTGGGAAACCCGGGACAGGATCAGAGTGTCCTTTTCTTCCTGGGTCACTTGTTTGGACAGCAGACGCTTGGCACGGCTTTCGAAGCAGGCCTCCGCACTCATGTGCTTGTAAGCCAAGGTTTCCTGGTATTGGCGACGGGAAACGCTCTGCTCGATGGTTTCCTTGAATAGGGACACGTAGGCAGAGGCCGCTTCGTCAACTTCTGCTTGAGAGTAATTGGAGACGCGAGACATCGGCGCCTGAGCGGCGGGCTGCGGTGCCACGGGTGTCGAGCAGGCAGCGAGAGCACCCACAGCGACAAGTGACAGGAACAAGTTGGTGTGCTTCATGCTATTCCCCTAATTTGGAACATCGGTTGATTGGGTGCTTCCGTCTTTATTTCTAAGACAACAGTTGTTTCGACCCATTAGCCAATTAATTAAATAGAAATACATTTTGTTACACTCTAATTAATTGTATTATGATCCAATAATTAAAGCGTTAAAAATCATTCATTTCCGGGCTTTACTCTTGTAGTACTTCGTCTAGGGACCCTCTGCATCACCTCCGCCATGCGCGTTCGGATCCAAAACGAGATGACCGGTGTGCCTGCCTGGCGCGTCGTGTGCCACTGGGCACACGCAAGCCAACAGGTGCGTCAGCCGCGCGTTTTTGGCCGAACCCTGGCGGTCCGTGGTTTTGCAGAGGGTCCTTAGACAACCCCACCAAACGCCGCGCCGAGGGGCGAGCGCAATGGCGCAGCCAACGGTTGAAGGTGGTTTGGATGCGTCCGACCAAGCTTCGCCAAGGTCTTGTCGGTGGCTCGGACAGCCGAGCTGCGATTGGGTCAACACCAGGAAAATTGGTGACCGCACGCGCGGGACCGGTCCAACGGGTTCTTTGCTCGTCCTGTGCACCACCGCGCCGACAGTTGTGTTCGCGCTGGTGCAACACCCTGTGGACAAGCACGAAAACAAGCTGCGCCACCCGCGCAACTCTTGCGTGGGACAGGATGCCTAAAAAACGATGGCCGTTCAGCAGGGCTGGTGGTCCGATGCCATTGTCAAGCCGCAGCTGCTCAGGGACGCCCTGCCTCGACGGTATTGAAGCGAATGCGATGCGCGATTGACACCAGCGCACAAAAATCGGCCGGCCTGCCCGGGCCAGCAAACAATTGGCGTTGCAGACCTGTAAGCGAGCCCTGCGGGATGTGGGTCTGGAGGTCGCTGTGCCGAATGCAGGCTTTGTTGCCCGGTCGGGTCAACTGTCCGGGCAGTCCCTGGAAATCACGCGTCCCGCGTCGACCCTCGCCGCACACGGGGTGGTTGAGGTGGCGTTTCCCTTGCGGACTTGCCCCCCCAATTCGAGCACGCCACAAGCTCGCCCGCGTCGACCCAAGGAAGGCGCACTGGGTCCCTCATCGCACAACGCCATTCGCCACAAGGCCAGCGTTCTGAAAATACCGCTTAGAAGAGCACGCGGCTGCGGATGGTGCCCGGGACTTGCGCCAGCATGTCCAGCGCAAGGCCCGAAGAGGCGGTATCCAGATCCATCACCACATAACCCACGTCCTCACGGGTCTGCAGATACTGAGCAGAGATGTTGATTTGATGGTCAGACAGGATGCGGTTGATGTTGGACAGCACGCCCGGTGCGTTGTGATGCACGTGCAACAACCGGTGCTTGCCTGGGTGAGGCGGCAATGCGACTTCAGGGAAATTCACGGCTGAGGTGGTCGTTCCGTTGTCGCTGTACTTCACCAACTTCTCAGCGACTTCCAGTCCGATGTTGGCTTGAGCTTCCATGGTGGAGCCCCCCACATGCGGGGTCAGAATGACATTGTCCAGCCCTCTCAACGGCGACAGGAACTCTTCCTGATTGCCACGGGGCTCCACAGGAAACACGTCAATCGCAGCGCCCAGCAACCTGCGTGCTTTCAAGGCCTCGGCCAAAGGCTCAATGCGAACCAGTGTCCCTCGAGCGGCATTGATCAACACCGCCCCAGGCTTCATGGCCGCGATCTGATCCGCACCCATCATCCATTGGGTCGAAGGCAACTCGGGGACGTGCAGGCTCACGATGTCGCTCTGCGAGAGCAGTTCCGGCAATCCCTGAACCTGGCGCGCATTGCCCAGGGGCAGCTTGCTGACCACATCATGAAAGATAACCTGCATGCCCAGGGCTTCGGCCAGAACAGACAGCTGCGTGCCGATCGAGCCATAGCCCACGATCCCCAGCACCTTGCCTCGAATCTCATAGGCATTCTCGGCGGACTTGATCCAGCCACCACGGTGCGCTGCCGCGTTCTTCTCGGGAATGCCCCGCAGCAACAAAATGGCTTCGGCCAACACCAATTCAGCCACGGAACGGGTATTGGAGTACGGCGCATTGAACACGGCAACACCTTGCGCACGCGCCGCGACCAGATCCACCTGGTTGGTGCCGATGCAAAAGCAGCCCACCGCCACCAGTTTCTTCGCATGGACCAGAACGTCAGCGGTGAGCTGGGTGCGCGAGCGGATGCCCAGAAAATGCACATCCGCAATCTTTGCCTTCAGCTCCTCATCAGGCAAGGCGCCCGAAACGGATTCGATCTGGGAATACCCTGCCTTTTGCAATGCATCCAGCGCAGAGGCATGTATGCCTTCCAGCAATAGAATCCGGATTTTGCTTTTATCGAGTGAAGTGATGGACATGGGTGCGAGCCTGGGTCGCCCAGGCCAGATGAAAACTGAAAGACACAGTCTCACACAAACCCCTTGCCCCACTTTCCGCGCGGTCTTCCAGCCAGCGAGCGAGCCCCATGCCCGAGCTTGCCGAAATCGCTTCGCTCAACCCAGGCAAGTTTGGGCTTCACCGCTCAAATCACGCTTCGGCTCCAGCAAGGGCATCAACGTGGGCGCAAGCTGTTTGAGCAATTGCACCGGCAAGCCGCTCGTGAACCCGTACTGGGCGGCCTTTTCACCGGGCACAAACGCTGTGATCGTGCCGTAGAAGCGGTCGCCAATCAAAAACACGAACGTGGCCGAACGGTTGACCACCCGGGAGACCAGCAATTGGCCGCGTTCGCCATAGGTGTTGAAGCGCTGGTCACCGGTGCCGGTCTTGCCGCCAACGGGCAAGGCCGTACCGTCTTGGCCCACAAACGCATTGAGCACCCTTCGCGCCGTCCCCTCTTCCACCACATCGAGTATGGCCTCTCGCACGGCCCGGGCGACCTCGGGCTCCAGGACGCGGTCGCCCTCCAACGGTCTCGGCTGCAAAGAGGTTTCGTAGGGCGTTTTTTCCGCAAAGTGAATGCTGCGAATGCGGTTCTGGGGCAGGCGATTCCCGTCATTGACCAGGATGCCCATGAATTCCGCCAGAGCGCCCGGTCGATCCGCCGACGCACCGAGCGCTGTGGCGTAAGAAGACACCAGGGTGCCAAAGGGATAGCCCATACTGGACCACTGGCGGTGCACCTCCAGAAAGGCCTCTCGCTCCAGCAGCGTCTGGATACGGCGGTCTTGCGCACTTTTTCGATGGGTTGAAAACAACCACTTGTATACCGCCTGGCGCTCGGTCACGCTGGCCTCCATCACCTGAGTCTGCGTCGCTTGCGGGTGGACCTGCAAATGGCCCAGCAACCAGAGCTCCAGCGGATGCACGCCCGCCAGGTAGCCGCGATCGGCGAGCGACATGTTGTCGGGTGCGTACTGTTCATAAAGGCGCTCAAGGCGTTTTGAATCAGCGTCCTTGCGACCTGTCGGTAAATGACCCACCACAAAGGCCTTGAACACATCGAACGGGGCTTGAGGCGCAATGCTGCGATGCACCGCCGCCAACCGAGAGTCACTCAGCCGCAGCCCCTCCAACAACAGCTCTTGCTGCGCCTGGGGGCTTTTACCGCCGTATTTCGTCAGAAAACGGCGGAGGAACACTTGGCCCTCCTGGTCGGCAAAGCGCTCCAGATAGCGTGTGCGCCGAGGGTCATCGGCATCTCGCAGAATCTGCGCCGAAGAGCCCGGCACCAGGAACATGTAGTGCTGAACCACATCGCGCATGAGGCGAACGAAGACCAGATTGATGGAATTGCGCAGGGCCTCTTGAACCGACACCACCCGGTTGTTGTCCGCCGCGCTGAAGTTGCCGAACCGGTGTTCCCCGCCCCCCGTGAAAAATACCTCTTGCGGGTTGGCCGAATAACGGCGCGCCAGGGCCGCGTCGAGCATCGGGCGCAGTGACTTGTCTGTGGCCGGCTGCAGCAGATAGGACACAGCCCAAGTCGACAGCACATCCCTGCGGTCGAAACTCAGCTCACGCAATTGCGAGTCGTCGAGCGTTGAAAGCCGCCGGTGCAGCTTCTCAACAATATCCAGGTAGGTCACCAAGGTGCGCAACTTGGCCGTCGAGCCCAGATCCAGCTTGCTGCCCTGGTTGATGTTCAGCGGTTGATTCAAGTTGTCCGTCTGCACCCGCAGCACATTGCGCCCACCGATTTGCTCATACAGGTTGAAACTGTAGATCACCTCGCCCGGATCGCCTTTGGCCAACAAATGTCGCTGGTTCAGGCCCAAGGCCTTGACCCGCTCAGGATCGCGCAGCCCACGCAGAAATTCGGTCACCTGTTGTTGTACCTCGCTGTCAAATGTGGTCTCAACCCGCAGGTCCAGCCGGTCCAGTTCGTAAAGGCTGTTGCCGAGCAGCCCCGCCAGGTGCGTGCGCACGGCGGTGGATGCCTTTTGCTGGACAAATCCAGCGCTTGATGAAGGCACACGCCCCACACGGCGAGTCAAGGGTGATGCCAGCGCCACATCCTTCAGCTCCACCGGAATCACGCCGGCGTTGGCCAACAACCGCAAATGCGTGTTGGTGATCGCTTCAAGCTCTTCGGTGGGGGCTTCCAGATAGTACGAGGGCCGCCGCTGCGAAATCAGCAAGCTGAGCACCTCTTTGAACAGATGTGCCGCATCGGCATCAACGGTACCGTCTGCAGGCTGATTTTTGAGAATGCGTTGAACCTCTGCAAAGTCTCGTCCATACCAGGCCCAGAGCCCGTCGCCGATGCCGTGCACTTCGCCAAAACCCGCTTTGGCCGACAAAGGCATGGTGTTGAGGTAGGTCACCACGACCGCTTGCCGGGATGCGGTGGTGTCTTCGCCTTGCAAATAGGCACGCAAACTTGCAGAACCCATTTGCTGGAGTTTGTCGCCCATCGAAGCGGTGCGTCCGTTGGGTGAGTGGCGGTACTTTTCAATCTGCGTGGCCAAGGTGCTGCCGCCCGGCGTTTCGCCCGCGTTGCCCCCCAGCGTTCGAACGGCTCCAAAGACCGCTACGGCCAACCGCGCCCATTCCACGGCCGGGTTGCGCTTGGGCTCAGCGGGGTCCAGCAGTTCGCGGTTTTCAATGAAGAGCAAGCTCTGTACCCACAGAGGTGGCAAGTCGGCAAACCGTTGGATCACACGCTCAGGGGACCGCTGTTGATACAACGAAGCACCCCGACAATCGTTCACAGCCAGACCGCCCTGCACCTTTTCCCGGTAAGGCGCAAAGTAACCTTGATCCACCAGATCCAGCATGCCCGGTGACATGCGGGCCTGTGTTTCCACATCAAAACCACGCTGCGTCAAACGGTCCAAAAACTGGGGCAACTTGGCGTAGCCCATCCGGTCGTCATAGGGTGCGCTGGCTGGGAAGCGAACAGCTTCGCTGCGCCCATCTCCGACTGCAAACTGGGCTTTGTCAGCCAGGCGTGAAAAAAAACGGGCCTGGTACGCCGAAGTGCGCAATTCCCTGATCACCAGCCACCCCGCAGCAGCCATCAACAGGATCAGTGTAGCGACCAGCAGGAGCTTGGACCAGAAGAAGACCCGAGCCCACTTTCCCTTAACAACTGTCATCCGACCATCCACTCACAAAGGTGATGCGTTAGCCTTCACTGACTTTCGCGACAAAGCCCTGATTGTGCACTGCAACAGCGAGCGACATCGTTCAAGAATGGCGTTTCACACGCCCGGATTGGGCGGTTGAAGGTGCTTCAGCTGCTGCGGCACAACCCCTCTGCCAAGCGTATCGCCTTGAACGCCTGAGAAATCACTCGAGCACAAAAAAACCAGTGAACCCAGCGGCCCAGTGGCTTTTCGCTGACGGATGAGGTTACCGCTTGCCCGGCGGCAGATTCTGACAAGAACCATCCGCGAATGGCGATCGATCTGTGCGCTGCGCTGGACCCATTTCGCGAATCTGCTCCTGGCGCCACGGCCGGTCTCGGCGTTGCGGTCAGCATGTACCACGTGAGGAGGGATCCCAAACTGCAGACTCAAATCGCTCGCGCCGGTCGCAACCAGCTGCTGGCCTTCCATCTCTGCGACTGGCTGACACCAACCACGGATCTGCTCAACGACCGCAGAATGATCGGCGACGGCATCATCGATTCCCGCAGGCCTGCGGCTGGGTTGTGGACCTGGGGCTTGCTGGCTGCGGTGAGCTAGAGGTTGTTCCACAGCCAAAAGGTGGCAACGCGAGGAAGGCGCCAGCCGATTCAGGCCGGCACCAACAGCGTGCGCCGGGCCCGGCGGACCCGGAACGCGCTGGCGATCAGGATGCCCTGGAGAATGACCAGCCCCACCCAGATGCCGTGGTAGTTGCCCTGATCCATCAGGCGGCCAAATATCAGTGGCGCCACGGCCTGACCGATATCCAGGCCAGCGTACACCACGCCATAGACGCGGCCAGTCGCATTCTCCGGCGTGGACTTCTTGACCAGCAAGTCGCGTGAAGGGCCCGCAATGCCGCTGGCAAAACCCATCAAACCGAACAGGACCGGAATCCACGCACCCGGCACCGACGTGAACCCGATGATGGCCGCGATACAGGCGGCCATACCGAACCCAACGCCAACGATGCGTTCGCAGCGCGAAGGATCGGACGCCAGAAACCCACCCAACACCATGCCACCGGCCGCACTGACCATGTAGACGCTCAGGCACAGCGCCACCAGGGTCAGTGGAAAATCATGCAGATGCCGCGCCGCTTCGGGGGCAAAGGCCTGGATCACGCTGAGCACCATCGCGTAGAAGAAAAAGAACGCAAAACACATCCACACCGCCGGAATGCGCAAAAAGTCCAGATCGCCTTCCGGGCGTTGGTTGGCGAAGACCGCGTCAGGCGCCGACTGCTTGACCGTGGGTTCAAGCACGAGCTTCGAGCGTTTGAACCACACCAGCGCCAGGACAGCCCAGGCCAGCGCGCCCGCACAGACCAACGCCACGCGCCAGGACGCGAACAGGGTGATCGGCACCAGCATGGCTGGCGCCAGCGCCCAGCCCAGGCTGCCGGTGATGCCATGCACGCTGTAGGCATGGCCCAGGCGCACCGGGTTGATCTTGCGGTTCAAGAAGGTGTAGTCAACCGGATGAAATACCCCGTTGCCAATGCCACCCACGATGGCGAACGCGGCCAGCATCGTGTAACTGGTGCTGCTGGCATAACCCATCGCAGCCAGCCCGATCAGGCCCAGACCGACGAACAGAATCGGCCGTGGTCCAAAACGGTCGACCAAGAATCCAGAAGCGGCCTGCACCGCACATGAGACTAAAAAAAACAGCGTCATCAGGAAGCCGAGTTCCGTGTAGCTCACTTGGAAGACTTCCTTCAGCCACGGAAACAATGGCGCCAGCAACAGCTGGCTGAAGTGGCTGATCAGGTGGGCGGCGCCAACAAGCCCGATCACGGTCGCGTCCTGGGACACGGTGTTGTCGGACAAATGGGGGCCCGCTGGGGCAACGGTGGCATTCATGGCGGCTATCGTAAGATGGCGCCTTGATTCGCGTACACGATGAATCGCCAACAATCGTCGAAATTCCGCCAAACTTCATGGCCCGCCGCCCCCCTTTCGCTACAGCACCACGAATGGCAGTGGGCAACACCGACCCGTTCCGGCCCAGCGTCGAACGACCGGTGCGGGTGCGGGCCCGTTACCTGCCGGCAGATACCCATTTCGAACCGCACCAACACCAGTGGGCACAACTCGCCTATTGCGCCAGCGGCGTGTTGCAGGTGACAGCAACATTGGCCGCAAACGCCCAGGACGAAATCAGCTGCATCGTTCCCTTCTCGCGTGCGGTGTGGATCGCACCGGCTTCGCTGCATGCGGTACATGCGCTGGAAGATGCCGCGTTCCGCACCTTGTACATCCACGCTGCTGCGGCTCCGCCGGGCTGGCACAGTGGGCGAATGACCATCGTCTCGCCGTTGTTGCGGGAACTGATTCAGGCGCTCGATGAAGTGGGCGCGATGCTGGCGAACCCAACCGCCAACCAGCCGCTGGGCATCGCCCGAGAATCGCTGCTTTCCGCGCTGGTTCTGGACGAACTGCAACAAGCGCCAACCCAGCAGCTCGGGGTGCCCTTGCCGCATTCGCTGACCGGCGATCACCGCTTGCGCATGTTGTGCGACGCGGTGCTGCGTGCACCTGCCGAATGCGCCACGCTCGGCGAATGGGCGCGTGACGTGGGCGCCAGCGAGCGCACCATCGCCCGGCTGTTTCGCAGCCAGTTGGGCACCAGCTTCCAGCAATGGCGCCAACAGGTCGTATTGGCAAGGGCCCTGCCGATGCTGGCCCGCGGTGCCCCGATCAGTGAGGTCGCTGCAGCCAGCGGCTACGCCAGCGACAGCGCCTTTACGGCCATGTTCAAGCAAGCCATGGGACAGCCGCCAAGTGCCTTCTGGCGCTGAGGCGGGTTGCTGTGGATACAGCGCCGATACGGCAAGGCGGCGTTGCCCGTCTGCTGTCCATCATCTCCAAGCGAGCGCTCCACGTGCAGTCAAAGGGGACGGGCCCCCGGCTGGTGATCGGGATGGCGGTACTCGGGCAGGAACAACACCAGCAAGGCGGCCAATCCCGCGCACAGGGGCACCACCGTCAGCGCCATCTGAAAATCGCCGCCGCTGATATCGGCCAGATAACCCACCAGCGGCTGGAAGACCATCGCGCCGGCGATGCCGATCATGTTGACGAATGCCACCACGGTGCCGGTCAACTCGTTTGCATGCCCCTCCTTGGCCATGGCAAAGGTCAGCATTTGCAGCCCACCAAAAAACCCGGCCGCGAACAACAGGCTGGCTTCCAGCCAAGTGGGGCCGGGCAAATACAGCGCACCGACATAGGCCAATGCCGTGAGCAGCGACCCCGAAAAAACCAGCCACTTGCGGTGACCGAGCCTGTCCGACAGCCAGCCACCAAAAACGCTGCCCGCCGTCATTCCCCAGAAAACCAACGAAACCAGCGTCTCCGCCGCAACCGCCGAGACGTGGTGGTTGTGCACCAGTTCGGTTGCGCCCCACAAACCGCCATACACATTGACCGGCACGTAGTAAAGCAGGCCAATGACCGCGATCGCCCAGGTGCGGCGGTTGCCGATCACCGCCAACAGGCTCTGTCTGACATGGGTGCCCACAGGCGCCGTGGCGCTGGCTGCCGGTGACGGCGGCTCATGCAGAAAAACCAGTGCGAGCAAAAAAATCACCATGCCCGCCACACCGGTGGCCACGAACACGTAGTGCCATCCCGCGCTGACCATAAGTCCGGACAGCAGCACACCACCAATGGCCGCGCCCAGCATCCCTACCGCATTGACGATGCTGGAAAGCAACGCGAAACGCTCCGGCGCAAACCAGTGATTGACCAGCCACAGCGCAGCGACAAAGGCGAACGACGCACCAAAACCCGTCAGCATCCGCCCCATCTCGGCGACCACCACATGGTCGGTCGCCGCAAAAAGCAGCACCCCTGCCGAACAACAAAAACTCCCCAGCAGCACAAAGCGCCGTGCGCCATAGCGATCCAGCAACAGGCCAACCACGATCTGCATCGGCGCATACACCCAGAAAAACAGGCTGGACACCGTGCCAAAGCGCGCCTCCGACAACTGGTAGAACTGCTTGATCGGGTCCGCCGCCAAGCTGGGCTCAACCCGTGTCACGAACTCGTACAGAAAAAACAACGACGCAATGGCGAACGCGATCCATGCGGCATTAGCGGTTTTCAAAGGAGTCGCGGTCGTTTCGGGAAAAGCGGTTTGCTGCGCGGTGTCTGGCAAAGTTGAAATCTATCTGGGGATAGTTTGAAGTTGAACGATCACCAGCGCTTAACTCAAGGCGTGGCGACCCGCTGCTGTGGCCAACGCGCGTTTGATCCATGCCCAAGAAGCGAACCAAAACTGCGAAGAGCCCAATGAAAGGACAAAAGGCTCTGTGGTGTCAAGACAGAGCCTTCCAAGGGACTGCGTAGGTGGCCTACTTCCGCGCAGGCGGCAGATCCGTACAAGACCCGTGTGCCACCTCCGCCGCCATGCCGATGCTTTCGCCCAGCGTGGGGTGCGGGTGGATGGTCTTGCCGATGTCGATGGCGTCAGCGCCCATCTCGATGGCCAGCGCCACTTCACCGATCATGTCGCCCGCGTGCGTGCCGACCATGCCGCCGCCCAGGATCTTGCCGTGGCCATGGGCCTCGGGTGAATCGTCGAACAGCAGTTTGGTGACGCCTTCGTCGCGACCGTTGGCAATCGCGCGGCCGGAGGCGTTCCAGGGGAAAAGGCCTTTCTTGACCTTGATGCCCTGGGCCTTGGCCTGGTCTTCGGTGAGGCCCACCCAAGCCACTTCGGGGTCGGTGTACGCCACGCTGGGGATCACGCGGGCGTTGAAAGCTGCGCTGGCCAGCTCAGCATTGCCTTGCAATTCGCCTGCAATCACTTCCGCTGCCACATGCGCTTCGTGCACAGCCTTGTGCGCCAGCATGGGTTGTCCCACGATGTCACCAATGGCGAAGATGTGGGGCACGTTGGTGCGCATCTGGATGTCAACATTGATGAACCCGCGATCCGTGACGGCGACGCCTGCCTTGTCGGCAGCGATCTTCTTGCCATTGGGCGTGCGTCCTACGGCTTGCAAAACCAGGTCGTACACCTGGGGATCCGGCGCTTTACCGCCCTCTTCGGCACTCTCGAACGACACCTCAATGCCTTTGGGCGTGGCTTTGGCCCCCACCGTCTTGGTCTTGAGCATGATGTTGTCAAAGCGCTTGGCGTTCATTTTTTGCCAGATTTTGACCAGATCGCGATCGGCGCCCTGCATCAGGCCGTCCATCATTTCCACCACATCCAGGCGTGCGCCCAGCGTGCTGTAGACCGTGCCCATTTCCAGGCCAATGATGCCGCCACCCAGGATCAGCATGCGCTTGGGCACTTCCTTGAGCTCGAGGGCGCCGGTGGAGTCGACCACGCGAGAATCGTCGGGCATGAAGGGCAGGCGCACGGCTTGGGACCCGGCGGCAATGATGCACTTCTTGAATGCAACCGTTTGCTTTTTACCGGTCTTTTCCTGGCCAGTGCCTGTGGTTTCTTCCACTTCGACGTGATTAGCGCCCACAAACGCGCCGTAACCGCGCACGATGGTGACCTTGCGCATCTTGGCCATGGCCGCCAGACCGCCGGTCAGCTTGCCGATCACCTTTTCTTTGTGGGTGCGCAGCTTGTTGATATCGACTTTGGGTGCACCGAAGTCCACGCCGAGGTCGGCCATGTGGCTCACTTCGTCCATCACGGCGGCCACGTGCAGCAACGCTTTGCTGGGGATGCAACCCACGTTGAGGCAGACGCCTCCGATCTGTGCATAACGCTCCACGATCACGACCTTGAGGCCCAGATCGGCAGCGCGGAAAGCCGCCGAGTAGCCGCCAGGGCCTGCGCCCAGCACGAGCAGATCGCACTCAACATCCGCGCTGCCAGCGAAGCTGGAGGCCACGGGGGCCACCACCGGTGCAGCGGCTGGCGCAGGTGCGGACGATGCGGCTGCAGCCGCCGGGGCAGGCGCTGCAGGCGCAGAGACGCCCTCGGCGGCTGCGTCCAGCGTGAGCACCACCGACCCTTGTTTGACCTTGTCGCCAATCTTGACCTGGATCGCTTTCACGACGCCTGCGTGGGACGACGGAATCTCCATGGAGGCCTTGTCGCTTTCGACTGTGATCAAGCTTTGTTCGGCCTTGACGGTGTCACCGGGTTTCACCAGCAACTCGATCACCGCAACTTCATCGAAGTCGCCAATATCGGGAACCTGAATTTCCATGATGGACATCTGGCGCTCCTTAAAGAAGAACGCGACGGAAGTCGCTGAGGATCTGGCCGAGATAGGCATTGAAGCGCGCAGCGGCGGCACCGTCGATCACGCGGTGGTCCCACGTGAGTGACAGCGGCAACATCAGGCGGGGCACAAAGGCTTTGCCATCCCATACCGGTTCCATGTTGCTTCTGCAAACGCCGAGAATCGCCACCTCGGGCGCATTGATGATGGGCGTGAAATACCGCCCCCCAATGCCGCCCAGACTGGAAATCGTGAAGCTGGCTCCCGTCATTTCTGCCGGGCTCAGTTTGCCTTCGCGGGCCTTCTTGGCCAATTCGCCCATTTCTTTGCTGATCTGAACAACGCCCTTTTTATCGGCATCTTTGATCACGGGGACCATCAAGCCATTCGGCGTGTCGGCGGCGAAACCGATGTGCCAGAACTGCTTGTAGACCAAGGCATCACCGTCCAGCGAGCTGTTGAATTCGGGGAACTTCTGCAGGGCGGAAACACAAGCCTTGATCAAGAAGGCGAGCATGGTGACCTTGACACCGCTCTTTTCGTTTTCCTTGTTGGTGGACACCCGGAAGGCTTCGAGGTCGGTGATGTCGGCATCATCAAAGTTGGTGACTGCCGGAATCATGATCGCGTTGCGCAACAGGTTGGCACCGCTGATCTTCTTGATGCGTCCCATCTCCTTGCGTTCAATGGGACCGAACTTCGCGAAGTCCACCTTGGGCCAAGGAATCAGGCCCAACTCGGATCCGCCACCGCCCGCGGGCGCTTTCCCAGCTTGTGCCACCGTTTGTGCTGCACCGCTCATGACAGATTTGGTGAACGTCTGGATGTCCAGCGCCGTGATGCGTCCTTTGAGCCCCGAGCCTTTGACTTCGGCCAAGGGCACACCCAATTCACGCGCAAACTTGCGCACCGAAGGCGACGCATGGGGCAGGCCCAGTGCAGGGCTGCCGCTCGGGTTGTGCGCCGGTGCGGCAACGGTGGCTGCGGCAGGCGCAGCAGCAGCAGCAGCAGCAGCAGTTGGAGCCGCGGCCGCAGGTGCTGCGGTTGGCGCAGTTGCGGCTGACGCAGGCGCAGCAGCGCCGGCCACACCTTCGAGCACAGCCAGCAAATCGCCGATGTTGACCGTGTCGCCGACCTTGACCTTGAGTTCTTTCAACACGCCCGCGTGGCTCGACGGGATCTCCATGGAGGCCTTGTCGGACTCGACAGTGATCAGGCTCTGCTCGACCTTGATGGCGTCGCCAGCTTTGACGAGCACCTCGATCACTGCCACGTCCTTGAAGTCACCGATGTCCGGCACCATCACATTCACGGGCCCACTGGCCGGCGGAGCGGCAGCAGCCGGCGCCGGTGCTGAGGCGGCCACAGGCGCCGCCGCCACTGGCGCATCAGCAGCTGAAGCTGGTGTTGGTGCTGGTGCGGGAGCAGCGGCACCAGCGGCTGCTTCCACCATCAACACCACCGAACCTTCTTTCACCTTGTCGCCAATGGCCACACGCAGCTCTTTCACCACGCCTGCCGTGCTCGACGGAATCTCCATCGAAGCCTTGTCGGATTCCACCGTGATGAGTGATTGCTCGGCAGCGACCGTGTCGCCCACCTTGACCAGCAATTCGATCACCGCTACTTCATCAAAGTCACCGATGTCCGGGACCTTCACTTCTACCATTGCCATGTTTGTCTCCAATCAGATAGTCGTTGCGCGAGGCGCGAGCTCTTCAACCCAGGAAGCTGCCGATCTGGCTCAGCCAGTCGGCCGGCTTCGCCCCTTGGGGGCTAGCGCCAAAGGCGCCGCAGGGGGAGTCAACCTCATGCATAGAGCGGGTTGATCTTGTCCACCTTGATGCCGTACTTCTTGATGGCCTCAGCCACCTTGGTCACCGGCACCGTACCCTCTTCGCTCAGCGCCTTCAAAGCCGCGAGCACGATGTAGTGGCGGTCTATTTCAAAGTGCTCACGCAGCTTGACGCGGAAATCGGAGCGCCCAAAGCCATCGGTGCCCAGTACCTTGTAGGTGCGGCCCTTGGGAATGAACGACCGGATTTGTTCAGCATAGGCCTTCATGTAATCGGTCGAAGCAACCACCGGACCCACGTGCTTCTCGAGTTGCTGAGCCACGAAAGACACGCGCGGCGTCTCCAGCGGATGCAGCAGATTCCAGCGCTCGGCGTCTTGCCCCTCACGGGTCAGTTCGTTGAAGCTCGGGCAGCTCCAGACATCGGCGCCCACGCCCCAGTCCTGTTCCAGCAGCTCCTGCGCCGCAATGCTCTCGCGCAGGATGCTGCCCGAACCCAGCAGCTGTACCCGTTTCTTGTTTTTCGAGCCTGGCTTGCACAGGTACATGCCTTTGAGGATTTGTTCTTCTGTGCCCGCCTTGAGGCCCGGCATCGCGTAGTTTTCGTTGAGCAGCGTTATGTAGAAGTACACGTTATCCTGCTGCTCAACCATGCGTTTGAGGCCATGGTGCAGGATCACGCCGACTTCGTGTGCAAAGGTCGGGTCGTAGCTGATGCAGTTCGGAATGGTGTTGGCCAGGATATGGCTGTGGCCGTCTTCGTGTTGCAGGCCTTCGCCGTTCAGTGTGGTGCGGCCCGAGGTGCCGCCCAGCAGAAAGCCACGAGCCTGCATGTCACCCGCAGCCCAGGCCAGATCGCCAATGCGCTGGAATCCGAACATGGAGTAATACACGTAAAACGGGATCATGATCCGGTTGCTCGTGCTGTAGCTGGTGGCGGCCGCAATCCAGCTGCTCATGCCGCCGGCTTCGTTGATGCCTTCCTGCAGGATCTGGCCCTGCTTGTCTTCCTTGTAGTACATCACCTGTTCTTTATCGACCGGTGTGTACTGCTGACCTGCTGGGTTGTAGATGCCAATCTGGCGGAACAGGCCCTCCATACCAAAGGTACGGGCTTCGTCCACCAGGATAGGCACCACGCGGGGGCCGATTTCCTTTTCACGCAGCAGCTGCGTCAGGAAGCGCACGTAGGCCTGCGTGGTCGAAATTTCGCGACCTTCGGCCGTGGGCTCGATCACCGCCTTGAAGGTCTCGAGCGGGGGAACAACAAAGGTCTCGTCCGCTTTGACGCGCCGATGTGGCAAATAGCCTCCCAAAGCCTTGCGCCGCTCATGCAGATACTTCATTTCCGGCGTGTCATCGGCCGGTTTGTAGAAAGGAATTTTGGACAGCTCGCTGTCGGGAATCGGAATGTTGAAACGATCGCGGAAGGCCTTGATGTCTTCGGCTCCAAGCTTCTTGGTCTGGTGAACGGTGTTCTTGCCCTCGCCCACTTTGCCCATGCCAAAACCCTTGACGGTCTTGATGAGCAACACCGTCGGCTGGCCGGTGGTTTTCACTGCCACGTCAAAAGCCGCGTAGACCTTCTTCGAATCGTGACCTCCGCGGCGCAGGTTGCCGATTTCTTCGTCACTCATGTGGGCGACCATCTCCAGCGTGCGGGGATCGCGGCCGAAGAAATGCTTGCGCACATAAGCGCCATCGTTGGCCTTGAATGCCTGGTAGTCGCCGTCGTTGCATTCCATCATGATCTTGCGCAGCGCACCGTCTTTGTCGGCGGCCAGCAGCGGATCCCACTGGCTGCCCCAGACCAGCTTGATGACGTTCCAGCCAGAACCCCGGAACTCGCCTTCGAGCTCTTGGATGATCTTGCCGTTGCCGCGCACCGGACCATCCAGGCGCTGAAGGTTGCAGTTGATCACGAAGATCAGGTTGTCCAGTTTCTCGCGTGCGGCCAGGCCAATGGCGCCGAGCGACTCGACTTCGTCCATCTCGCCGTCGCCACAGAACACCCACACCTTGCGGTTCTCGGTGTTGGCAATGCCACGGGCGTGCAGGTACTTCAGGAAACGCGCCTGGTAAATGGCCATCAAAGGGCCCAAGCCCATGGACACCGTCGGGAACTGCCAGAAGTTGGGCATCAGCTTGGGATGCGGGTAGCTGGACAGGCCCTTGCCGTCCACTTCCTGGCGGAAATTGAGCAACTGCTCTTCGGTCAGCCGACCCTCCATGTAGGCACGGGCATACACCCCGGGCGACACATGGCCCTGGATATAGAGGCAGTCACCGCCGTGATTCTCACTCTCAGCGTGCCAAAAATGGTTGAAGCCCGCACCAAAGAGGCTGGCCAAAGAGGCGAAAGAACCGATATGTCCACCGAGATCGCCGCCATCGGCCGGATTGAGCTTGTTGGCCTTGACCACCATGGCCATGGCGTTCCAGCGCATGTAGGCGCGCAAGCGTTGTTCGATCTCAAGGTTGCCAGGCGAGCGTGCCTCCTGGCCGGGTTCGATGGTGTTTACATAGCCGGTGTTGGCCGAAAACGGCAAATCGACACTGTTTTGCCGAGCCTCTTCCAGCAATTGTTCCAGCAGGTAATGCGCGCGCTCAGGGCCCTCACGCTGAATCACGGCGACCAGTGCCTCCATCCATTCGCGGGTTTCCTGGCTGTCCATATCTGGGGTTCCGCGGCCATCGAGAGCGTTTGACGCTGCCATGTTTGTCTCCGGTTGGTGTTTGAAATGAGCTTAAAGCGGGCTCGACGCTGTGTCACGGATTCTCGTACATATTCCTTGATTTTTCAATATGTGCTTTTTGAATTCACATAATGAAATTTCAAAAGCAATTTGAATGCGAACCGTCAGTGTGCCTGAAAGGCAAGGCTGAACCATCCAGATCATCCCGTATCGGGAGCCCAGCTCACGTAGACTTCAAGGTCCATGACGCCGCTTCCTCCTGCCTCTATTTCTGCCGCCACCCCACGCCCTTCTTCCGCCTGGTGGAAACGCTGGTGGCGGCGCCTGCCGCCCTCGCGCCAGGACCGCTTCGCAACCCTGGGGCCATTGCTCGCCGTCCTGCTGTTTCTTTCTGCCATCGTTGTCGCCATCTCTTACCTCCGCTACGAGGAACTTGAGCGCGAGCAAGAAGCGGTGACCCGGGATGTCGAGTACGCGCAACAGCGGCTGCGCCTGCGCCTTCTGGAGCGACAGGAACAGCTCATGCGGCTGGCACGCGACGTGGACAACAAGGAAATCTCCACCGATGAATTTGTTTTCCAGGTGGAATCGCTGATCAGCCAGTTTCCCGAATTGCTGGCGGTGACCTGGGTTGACGCGCGCCGCAATGTGCTCGCGACCTACGCCTCTCCCAGCGCCCCCACACACCTGATGCGCCCCGTGGGCTCAACCCTGGACCCCAACGAAACGGACGGCTCGTTTGACCTCGCCCGCGACCTGCGACAGCCCATTTATTCGCGCCCGCTCGGGGATGAACCTCGCCAGTCCACTCTCATGGTGCATGTTCCCCTGAGCGAACAAGGCCGTTTCGCCGGCACCATCATGGGCGAGTACTCCATCGACGGCCTGATGCGCTTTGGCATGCCGCCGGAAATCATTTCTCGCTACGCCGTGGCCCTGGTCGACGACCGCAACCGGGTACTCGCAGGCACGCTGCAAACACCAAATCCCGTGTTCAGGTTGCTGCCCTGGTCAGAGCAACCCCTGGAGCATGAGGTCCCCGTTTCACCGGTTGGCAATGGCTTGCTGCTGAAAGCCCAGGGCTACCGCACCTCGCAAGACATCGTCGGCAACGGGTTCTTCTGGGTGATTGGCGCCCTCAGTGCCCTCACTGTCTGGATGCTGATCGGCACCTGGCGCCACACCCGTCGTCGGGTTCAAGCTCAACAGGCGCTGGTGGCCGAGACCAACTTCCGGCGGGCCATGGAGAACTCCATGCTCACCGGCATGCGTGCGCTGGACATGCAAGGCCGCATCACCTACGTGAACCCGGCCTTTTGCTCCATGACCGGTTGGACCGAAACCGAGCTCGTGGGCCGAACAGCGCCATTCCCATATTGGCCGGACGATGACCACGACCAACTGGCGGCCCGGCTGGAAGACGAGCTCAGCGGTCAATCTACCCCCGGTGGCTTCGAAGTGCGGGTCCAGCGCCGCGACAGCAGCATATTTGACGCGCGCATGTATGTGTCGCCCCTGATCGATCCCAACGGGCACCAGACCGGCTGGATGACCTCGATGACCGACATCACCGAACCCAAACGCATCCGCGAGGAGTTGTCAGCTTCTTACGAGCGCTTCACCACCGTGCTCGAAAGCCTGGACTCCGCAGTGTCCGTGGCGCCGCTGGGCAGCGACGAAATGCTGTTTGCCAACAAGATGTACCGTTTGTGGTTTGGCACGCGCGGCTTGGGTCATCGCCGTCTGGTCGACCTGGCTGGCCGGCAACCCTCGCCCAGCCCCGATGATGGCGACGCCGTCGACGCCTTCGCCGGCATGCCCACCGAAACCCTCACCGACGCAGGATCCGAAAACTCCGAAGTGTTCGTCGAGGAGCTGGACAGGTGGCTGGAAGTGCGAACCCGGTACCTGACCTGGGTCGATGGACGCCTCGCCCAGATGGTCATCGCCAGCGACATCACCACGCGCCGCAATGCCGAGGCTCAAGCCGCGCTGCAAGCCGAGCGGGCCCAATCGGCAAGCCGCCTGATCACCATGGGCGAAATGGCGTCGAGCGTCGCTCACGAACTGAACCAGCCACTGACGGCCATCAGCAACTATTGCAACGGCATGATCTCACGCCTGCAAGAAGACCGCATCAACCAGACCGACCTGCTGGCGGCTCTGGACAAAACGGCGCGCCAGGCCCAACGGGCCGGCCAGATCATCCACCGCATCCGTGCTTTTGTGAAGCGCAGTGAGCCCAACCCGTCCCAGTCGGATGTGGCCCAGATGGTGAGCAATGCGATTGAGCTCGCCGACATCGAGCTGCGCCGCCAGCAAGTCAGGCTGGCACCCTATGTTGCGGCTCGCCTGCCGAGCCTGATGGTTGACCCGATTTTGATTGAGCAGGTGCTGATCAACTTGCTGAAGAACGCGGGTGAAGCCATCGCACAGGCGGGCCGGCCCCCAGGCGAACGGTATGTGGAGCTCCGCGTGGGCCCCAAGCGCGTGAATGAAGAAGAGGTGATCGAGTTCTCGGTCAGGGATTCAGGCATCGGTGTGCCAGCAGAAATGATCGAACGCATCTACGAGGCGTTCTACACCACCAAAAGCGAGGGCATGGGTATTGGCCTAAAGCTGTGCCGCAGCATCGTGGAATCTCACCACGGGCGAATGCAGGTTGAGAACATCTACAATGGCAGCGAGGTCGTGGGTTGCTGTTTCAGCTTCTGGATTCCTGTGGTTTCCCGTTTGAGATCTGAAGCAACCCCACCCACATCGTTGTCGGACACTGAAAGCACGAGATGAGTTTGATTCCCAAAAAAGGCACTGTTTATGTTGTCGACGACGACGAGGCGGTAAGAGACTCACTGCAATGGTTGTTGGAAGGCAAAGACTACCGGGTACGTTGCTTCGAATCGGCCGAGGCCTTTCTCAGTCGCTACGACGCACGGGAAGTTGCTTGCCTGATCGCTGACATCCGCATGGGCGGGATGTCGGGCACAGAGCTCCAGGAGCGCCTGCTTGAACGGCAGTCGCCTTTGCCCATCGTGTTTATCACGGGCCACGGCGACGTGCCCATGGCGGTGGACTCCATGAAAAAAGGCGCACTGGATTTCATCCAGAAACCCTTCAAGGAGGACCAGCTGGTCTCTTTGGTGGAACGCATGCTGGAAACGGCCAAAGACGCGTTTGCCACCCACCAGCAAGCCGCCAGCCGCGATGCCCTGCTCTCCAAGCTGACCGGTCGCGAGGCTCAGGTACTTGAACGCATCGTCGCAGGGCGGCTCAACAAGCAGATTGCCGATGACCTCGGCATCAGCATCAAGACCGTCGAAGCCCACCGCGCCAACATCATGGAGAAGCTCGGGGCCAACACCGTGGCCGACTTGCTCAAAATCGCACTGGGCCAAACCACGGTCAAAGTCTGATCGTTGACGCTCCCCCCACCACTGCGCCCACCGGTTCCCCCTGTGGGCGCTTCCGCTTCAAGCCCTCTGACCCGCTATGCCCATGACTGCCCAACTGATTGACGGCAACGCCCTCTCCCGCCAACTTCGCGCTGATGTCGCCACCCGTGTAACCGCACTCAAGGCACGCGGCATCACGCCAGGTCTGGCGGTGATTCTGGTCGGCGACAACGCAGCCTCCCAGGTGTATGTGCGCAACAAGGTGAAAGCCTGCGAAGACACGGGCATGAACTCCGTGCTGGAAACCTGGCCCGCCGACATGAGCGAAGCCGATTTGCTGGCGCGGGTCGAAGCACTGAACAACGACAGCAAGATTCACGGCATTCTGGTCCAGCTGCCCTTGCCGGCCCACATTGACGCTCAAAAGGTCATTGAGGCCATCGCCCCCGCAAAAGATGTGGATGGGTTCCACATCGCCAGCGCGGGCGCACTGATGACGGGGCTGCCCGGCTTCTGGCCCTGCACGCCCTATGGCTGCATGAAGATGCTGGAGTCGATCAACTACGAGCTCAAAGGCAAACATGCTGTGGTCATTGGCCGCAGCAACATCGTGGGCAAGCCCATGGCATTGATGCTGCTGCAAAAAAATGCCACCGTCACGGTATGCCACAGCGGAACGAAAGACCTCAAAGCCTTGACGCTGCAAGCCGATGTGATCGTGGCCGCCGTGGGCAAACGCAACGTGCTCACCGCTGACATGGTCAAGCCAGGTGCGGTTGTGCTTGATGTGGGCATGAACCGCAACGATGAAGGCAAGCTCTGCGGGGACGTGGATTTTGCTGGCGTGAAAGAAGTCGCCGGCTACATCACCCCTGTGCCCGGAGGTGTCGGCCCCATGACCATCACCATGCTGATGGTCAACACGCTGGAATCGGCCGAAAGGGCTTAACCCCCGCGGCGGCACTGGCGGCCTGGCAATGCCAGTTCCGCGGAGCCCTCAGTGAGGGCCACATCGCGCCGGAGAGTCGGTTATGGTTTGCCCGGTCGAGACAGGCGCCAGAGCACGGTGCCCGCGCACAGCCATTGCCCGAGCACCATCACACTGCCCAGGCTGTGCCACAGGCGAAGGTCGCCGCCGCCGGCACGGGCCGTGACGATTTTTTGGGCCACGCCAAAGTCCTGCACCAGGGCCAACAACATGGCCAGCAACACGAAACCCATGGTCCCGACGGTGGCCTGCATGTGGGCTAAACCATCAGCCGTTGGAGGCGCAGCGCCCAGCGCACCCAAAGCCACCTCACGCTCCTTCCTCAGGATCAGCAACAACGCCAAGCCCAAGCCCAGCCCCATCCAGCACTGCATGGAAAACAACTGGGCGGCGACCGGACCGGCCAACGCGGGGCCCAGCTTGGCAAATATCATCGGAACGGCCAGGAAACTCATGCCCGACAAGGCGCCCCACCACAGGGCGGCCACCAACACCGAGACGCGTTGCAAATTCATACCTGTCCGATCAGAATTGAAACCGCTTCACTCGTAACGAACGGCCACTATTTCATAGCGTCGGTTGCCGCTGGGTGCCTGCACCTCTGCCACATCGCCCTCTTCTTTGCCGATCAAGGCTCGAGCAACGGGGCTACCGATGTTGACCAAACCTTTCTTGATATCGGCCTCGTCTTCACCAACGATCTGGTAGGTCACTTTGGCGCCGCTGTCTTCATCCTCCAGATCTACCGTGGCGCCAAAAACCACTTTGCCAGAAGCGTCCAGCGTGGTCGGATCGATGATCTGGGCGGCTGACAACTTGCCGTCCACCTCGGCGATGCGGCCTTCAATGAAGCCTTGGCGGTCTTTGGCTGCTTCGTACTCGGCATTTTCACTCAGATCGCCTTGCGCCCGGGCTTCGGCAATGGCATTGATCACCCAAGGGCGGTCTACCGTCTTGAGCTGATGCAACTCGGCCTTGAGCTTTTCTGCACCGCGCCGGGTAATTGGAATTGTGGACATGGGATCTCTCCAGCAGACTTGTCATGGGCGCCATCGCTGTCCGGTGGCGCCGAAAAAAAAGGAAACCGCCGAGCGTGACCGGTCGGCGGTGATTCAACCCACATTATGCATACCTCGGCCAGGGCCTCACGCAGACCCTGCCCAAGCGCCAGCAGAATGTCAGGCGGTCAGTTGGGCGTGCATTTCCTGCACGGAAATGACACCCAGGCTGTCCATGTAGGCCATGCCCTCCACCGCGGCCTCAGCGCCGGCAATGGTGGTGTAGGTGGTTACACGGGCCAGCAGCGCTGAAGTGCGAATCGCACCCGAATCCGCGATCGCGTTTCGGCGCTCTTCCACCGTGTTGATCACCAAAACGATGCCATCGCTCTTGATCATGTCGACGATGTGCGGGCGGCCTTCGGTCACCTTGTTCACCGTGTCGACGGCCACCCCTGCCGCCGCAATGGCCGCCGCGGTGCCACGGGTCGCGACCAGCTCAAACCCCATGGCCACCAGTTGGCGCGCAATCTCTACGGCGCGTGGTTTGTCGCTGTTTTTAACCGTGAGGAACACCTTGCCTGAAGGCGAGCCATCGGCTTTCTTGGCACGTGGCAGCTGCGTGCCGGCGCCCAGCTGGCTTTTTACAAACGCCTCACCAAAGGTCTTGCCCACGCCCATGACTTCGCCAGTCGACTTCATCTCCGGGCCAAGAATCGTGTCCACGCCCGGGAACTTCACGAATGGGAACACGGCTTCCTTGACGCTGAAATAGGGCGGCGTCACTTCGGCGCCAATGCCTTGGCTGTCCAGGGTCTGACCTGCCATGCAACGTG
Organism: Hydrogenophaga sp. PAMC20947; assembly: GCF_004795855.1. Taxonomy (NCBI): domain Bacteria; kingdom Pseudomonadati; phylum Pseudomonadota; class Betaproteobacteria; order Burkholderiales; family Comamonadaceae; genus Hydrogenophaga; species Hydrogenophaga sp. PAMC20947. Next base: position 821,259 of record NZ_CP039252.1, on the reverse strand, counting down.
CTGCGACCTTGGCCAGCTGAATGCCGGTGGCCTTGGACACAAACGGAACAGTTCGCGACGCACGGGGGTTCACCTCCAGCACGAAGATCACATCCTTCTTGGCCCCTTCAGCATCCACTTCCTGAATGGCGAACTGTACATTCATCAATCCAACCACATTCAGGCCTTCGGCCATGGCGGCCGTCTGGCGCTTGAGCTCGTCGACGGTTTCCTTGGACAGGTAGTACGGTGGCAACGAACAAGCCGAATCGCCACTGTGCACGCCCGCCTGCTCAATGTGTTCCATCACGCCACCAATGAACACACGGCCTGAGGCATCGCGTATGGCATCTACATCGCATTCGATGGCATCGTTCAGGAATCGGTCCAGCAAAACCGGCGAATCGTGGCTGACCTTGACCGCTTCGCGCATGTAGCGCTCGAGATCGCGCTGCTCGTGCACGATTTCCATCGCACGACCACCCAGCACATAGCTGGGGCGCACCACCAAGGGATAACCCAAGGCGGCGGCCTTCTCCAGCGCAGCCGCTTCGGTGCGCGCGGTGGCGTTGGGTGGCTGGCGCAAACCCAGATCATTCAACAGTTTCTGGAAACGCTCGCGGTCTTCCGCCGCGTCAATCATGTCGGGGCTGGTGCCGATGATGGGCACGCCTGCGGCCTCCAGGTCCAACGCCAGCTTCAAAGGCGTCTGACCACCGTATTGAACGATCACACCTACTGGTTTCTCCTTGTCCACAATCTCCAGCACGTCCTCCAGCGTCAGCGGCTCAAAGTAGAGGCGATCGCTGGTGTCGAAATCGGTGGACACGGTTTCAGGGTTGCAGTTGACCATGATGGTTTCATAGCCGTCTTCGCGGAGGGCGAGAGCGGCATGCACACAGCAGTAGTCGAATTCGATGCCCTGTCCGATGCGGTTGGGGCCACCACCCAGTACCATGATTTTCTTGTTGTTGGTCGGCTCGGCTTCGCACTCACCATCGCCATGTCCTTCGTAGGTCGAGTACAGGTAGGCTGTGTCGGTGGCGAACTCGGCAGCGCAGGTGTCCACGCGCTTGTACACCGGCCGGATGTTCTCGGCGATGCGACGCTCGCGAACCGCTTTGTCGGTGGTCTTGAGTTGTTTGGCCAAACGGCGATCCGAGAACCCTTTCTTCTTCAGCCCGCGCAATGTCTCAGCGTCCAGCGCTTCCAGAGTGGTTTGTTCCAACGCCAGCTCGATCTTCACAATCTCTTCGATCTGCACCAGGAACCACAGATCGATCTTGGTGAAATGGTGCACTTCGTCGAGCGACCAGCCAGCGGCAAACGCGTCGCCCACGTACCAGATTCGGTCCGGGCCGGGTGTGCCCAGCTCGCGCTCCAGGATCTCACGGTCCTGGGTTTTTTCATTCATGCCGTCCACGCCGACTTCCAGGCCACGCAAGGCTTTCTGGAACGACTCCTGGAAGGTACGGCCCATGGCCATGACTTCACCCACACTCTTCATTTGCGTGGTCAGGCGGCTGTCGGCCGTGGGGAATTTTTCAAAAGCAAAACGCGGGATCTTGGTGACCACGTAATCGATGCTGGGCTCGAAGCTGGCGGGCGTGGCACCCCCGGTGATCTCGTTGCGCAGCTCGTCCAGCGTATAACCCACGGCCAGTTTGGCCGCCACCTTGGCGATCGGGAAACCGGTCGCCTTGGATGCGAGGGCCGACGAACGCGACACACGCGGATTCATCTCGATCACGACCATGCGGCCGTCTTTCGGGTTGATCGAGAACTGCACATTGGATCCACCGGTGTCCACACCGATCTCGCGCAGCACAGCGAGAGACGCATTGCGCAGAATCTGGTATTCCTTGTCGGTCAGCGTCTGGGCGGGCGCCACTGTGATGGAGTCACCGGTGTGCACGCCCATGGGGTCCAGGTTTTCAATCGAACAAACGATGATGCAGTTGTCCGCCTTGTCGCGCACCACCTCCATCTCGTACTCTTTCCAACCCAGCAGCGATTCTTCGATCAGCAGCTCGTTGGTCGGCGAAGCCTCCAGGCCGCGTTTGCAGATGGTCTCGAACTCTTCCGGGTTGTAGGCGATACCGCCGCCGGTGCCGCCCAGCGTGAAGCTGGGGCGAACGACCGTCGGAAAGCCCAACGTCTTCTGCACGGCCCAGGCTTCGTCCATGGTGTGAGCAATTCCGGAACGGGCAGAACCCAGACCAATTTTGGTCATGGCCTCCTTGAACTTCAGTCGATCTTCGGCCTTGTCAATCGCCTCAGGCGTCGCACCGATCAGCTCGACCTGGTACTTTTCAAGCACGCCGTTGTGCCAAAGATCGAGCGCGCAATTGAGCGCGGTCTGACCGCCCATGGTCGGCAAAATGGCAAAGCCGCCCGTGCAGCTTGGGCGCTCCTTGGCAATGATTTTTTCAACCGTCTGCCAGGTGATGGGCTCGATATAGGTCACGTCGGCCGTGGCCGGATCGGTCATGATGGTTGCGGGGTTGCTGTTGATCAGCACCACGCGGTAACCCTCTTCCCGCAAGGCTTTGCAGGCCTGAACGCCCGAGTAGTCAAATTCGCACGCTTGGCCAATGATGATGGGGCCTGCGCCGATGATGAGGACGGTGTGGATATCTGTTCTTTTGGCCATGGCGGTATCAATCTGTCGGTTCGGGTCTACTTCGGAGCCAGCGTAAAGCGAGGGTCGCTCAGCTGTGCCGCTGGGTTTCCAGCTTGTTCAGCAACGCCTGCACGCGCTCGGCAGGCACGTTTTTCTGCATCAACTGCATCAGGCCGTCGCCTTCGATCATGGGACGCAACACTTCCACCTCGGCCTCGTAGAACAAGGCGTCCCAGGCGGCCATTTCGGCGTTGAAGGTCTCGTCATCCCAGGTTTTCCCCTTGGCCAGCAAAGTCACCAAGGGCATGGCCTTGTTCTCCACAAAGCTCTTTTTGTAGGGCTTCTGGGCCCAACGCTGAGAAAACCATTCTTTGTGCGGTGAAGCCAAAGTCAGCATGCGTTTGGCGATCGCTTTTTCCACGGCGAAGGCGGGAAAACTGAAGAGTTTCATGGTGTTCCTATGTCAGCGCTTATCAGCGGTTTTGTCACGGCTCAGCCTCAACCCAAGCTGGCCGAAGCCAGTTTGACACCGAAGCCCACAAACAAAGCGCCAACGCCACTGGACAAGCCGGCGGACAAACGGCGCCTTGAGCGAAACGCCTGTGCCAAATGGGCGCCGCCAAGAATCAAAGCAGAGAGGTACAGCGCACTGAACAGCATCACGATGCTGCTGAGAATCAAGAACGGCACGGCCGGCGTGGCGTAGCTCGGGTCAATGAACTGCACAAAAAACGACAGCAAAAACAGGATGGCCTTGGGGTTGAGCAAGCTGATCACCAGCGCACGCTGAAACGGGTCGGCCGACCCGACCTGGGTCTGCGCCTCATCGGCGTGCGCCTTCACCTCGGCCAGCTTGGCAAACCCTTGCCGCCAGGCACTGCGAATCAAGTTGAAGCCCAGCCAGGCCAAATACGCCGCACCCACGTACTTCACCACCACAAACAACGGCGGGTAAGTGCGCAACAAGGTGGCTGCGCCCATGGCGGTCAGCAACAACAAAATGGTGTCTCCCAGAAACACGCCAAGGGCGGCCCGGTAGCCCGTTTTTACACCGCGCGCCGTCGCGACCGAGAGAACAAACAGGGAGTTTGGTCCGGGCAGCAAGATGATGCCCAGAGCGCCCAACGCGTAAGTCCAGATGTCGGTGACCCCGTAAAAGCTCATGCGGCTTTTTCCATCAGACCGATGAAACGGTCAAACAGGTAACCAATGTCGTGGGGGCCGGGAGAAGCTTCCGGGTGTCCCTGAAAACAAAACGCGGGCTTGTCCGTGCGGGCCAAGCCTTGCAGCGTGCCATCAAACAAGCTGACGTGGGTCGCGCGCAGGTTGGCGGGCAGTGTCTTTTCGTCAACGGCGAAACCGTGGTTCTGGCTGGTGATACACACCTGGCCGCTGTCCATGTCCTTGACCGGGTGGTTGGCCCCGTGATGGCCGAACTTCATCTTGAACGTTTTGGCGCCACTGGCGAGCGCCATGATCTGATGCCCCAGGCAGATACCAAAGGTCGGAATACCACTGTCGATCAACTCTCGCGCAGCCGCGATGGCGTAATCGCATGGCTCTGGGTCCCCAGGGCCGTTGGACAAAAACAAGCCATTGGGCTTGAGCTTCATCACGTCGGCTGCCGGCGTCTGCGCGGGCACGACCGTGACCTTGCAGCCACGCTGGGTCAGCATGCGCAAGATGTTGTACTTGACGCCGAAGTCATAGGCCACCACATGGAATTTGGGCGCGATTTGCTCGCCATAACCAAAACCCAGCTGCCACTCGGTTTGTGTCCACACATAGGGTTCGGTGGCCGACACGACCTTGGCCAAATCCTGGCCAGCCATGCTGCCCGCCGCCTTGGCAGCCGCCAAGGCCTGTGCACGGTGCGCCTCTGTGATGGCGACGCCTGCAGGCAAGGCCAGAATGCAACCATTCTGGGCACCGTGTGTGCGCAGGCGGCGGGTCAAGGCACGGGTGTCGAGGTCGGCTATGGCAACCGTGTTCTCGCGCACCAGGTATTGCGAGAGCGTTTCCTGGCTGCGAAAGTTGGACGCCAACAGCGGCAGGTCCTTGATAATCAAGCCCGCAGCGTGGATGCGGCTGGATTCCACGTCTTCTTCGTTCACACCGGTGTTGCCGATGTGTGGGTAGGTGAGCGTGACAATCTGCTGGCAGTAGCTGGGATCGGTGAGAATTTCCTGATAGCCGGTGAGCGAGGTGTTGAACACCACTTCGCCCACGGTTTGACCAGTGGCACCGATGGCGATGCCAGTAAAGACCGTGCCATCGGCGAGCGCGAGAAGGGCTTTCGGGTGAACGGGAAGCACGGGATTCTCCAGAGAGGGTATTGGGCGCGGCCGCAGATCGCCTGAACACACAGCTGGGAAGGCTCTGTGCCGCTGGATGTGCCCTCAGTCTGACTGAAAACACTCACGATTGCGCCGCACAAGTGGCTGTGGCCCGAAGCGAGGACAAGGGTTTGCCCTGATTGCGGGTAAACCTCGGGATTATAGCGTGATCGGTTCCGGAATCACCGGCGTATACGCTAGGCAGAGAGGCTGACTGCTTGCCGGGAGGCTCCGCAAGCGCTCGCGTGCAGGCACACGGCGGCGGCGGCGGCCACGTTGAGCGATTCTTCGCCCCCGGGCTGGATGATGCGTACCGATCGAGTGGCCGAAGCAGCCACCGCCGCGCCCACGCCCTGCCCTTCGTGACCCATGACCCAGGCGCACGGCCAAGGCAAATCGGTTAGGTGCAGCCATTCACCCTCGTGTGAACTGGTCACCAGCAGGGGCACCTGCAGCGAATCCAGCGCCTCCGCAGCCAGTCCCTCGATCAGCCGCAAGCCAAAATGCGCTCCCATTCCGGCTCGCAACACCTTGGGCGACCACAATGCGGCCGTGCCTTTGATCGCCAGGATCTGGGCAAACCCCATGGCTGCGGCACTGCGCAGAATAGAACCCACATTGCCCGCATCCTGCAAGCGATCCAACACCACGGTGGCGACGCCCGGCTTCACACCTTCGTCGGCAGGCAAGTCCCAGACGAAGCCCATGCCGGCCGGTGACTCCAGCCCACTGATGCCCGCCATCAAGGCGTCCGAAACAAGATGCACTTTGGGCGCTGCGTGCTTCAGGGCGGGGTCCGCAGTGGCCCAGACCGAGTCGGCAAACAACGCAATGGCCGGCCTGTGCTGGCGTGCCAGCAGTGCCCGGCACAGGTGGTCGCCTTCCAGCCACACCTGGCCCTGCTTGCGGTAGGCGGTATTGTCTTGCGCCAGAATCCGCAAGCGCTTCAGCAACGGGTTGTCGCGAGAAGTGATGGATGTAGGTTCACTCATGCCACACCCCCTGAGCGCGCCGCCCATGCCCTGGCCACAGGCGCAAACGATCGCCGATGGATGTCCAGCGGCCCGTGTTCTTCCAACGCTTTGAGGTGCTGCGCCGTGCCATAACCCTTGTGACGATCAAAACCGTAGTCAGGAAACCGAACATGCAAGTCCTCCAGCATGCGGTCGCGTGTCACTTTGGCCAGAATCGAGGCCGCCGAGATCGCGGGCACCAGCGCATCGCCTGAAACAATGGCTTCGGCCAAAACATTGAGCGCAGGCAAACGGTTGCCATCCACCAGGACTTTGGTTGGTTTCAAGCGCAAACCGTTGACCGCCCGTTGCATCGCCAGCATCGTGGCCTGCAGAATATTGAGCTGGTCGATCTCTTCTACAGACGCCAGCGCGATCGAACAACACAATGCTTTGGCGCGAATTTCGTCGTAGAGCTGCTCACGCCGCGCCGCGGTCAATACCTTCGAGTCGGCAAGCCCTTTGATTGGCGAGCGCTCATCCAATATGACGGCAGCGGCCACCACGGGGCCAGCCAACGGACCTCGCCCAGCCTCATCCACGCCAGCCACCAGCCCGGGCACATCCCAGGCCAGCTTTGCCTGCTCAGCATTCAAGAACTTTTTCGATCGCATCGGTAGCCAAACGGGCGGTATCACGCTTCAAGGTATGGTGCAACGCTTCAAAGCGGTGCTGCAAGGCAGCGATTCTCTCAGGAGAATCCAGCCATTCGATCACAGATTGCGCCAAAGCCTGCGGTGTGGCCGCATCCTGGAGCAATTCAGGTACTACAAACGCCCCACTCAGGATGTTGGGCAGCCCGACCCAAGGCTGCAGTTGCTTGCGTTTCATCATGCGCCACGACAAGGGGTGCATGTTGTAGGCGATCACCATGGGCCGCTTGAACAGCGCGGCTTCCAGCGTGGCTGTGCCACTGGCAATGAGGGTCACATCACAGGCTGCCAAGGCAGCGTGGGACTGCCCCGCGAGCACCTGAATGGATGCGCCTAACCCGCTGGCGCTGGCCATCGCCACCAGCCGCTCTCGTTGCGCGGGCACCGCAGGCAAGACGAAGCGCGTGCCCGGTCGGGCCCTCAGCAACAAAGCCGCGGCATCGAGAAAGCGTTCACCAACGTAGGCAATCTCCGAGGACCGGCTGCCAGGCAGCAAGGCCACCACCGTGTCTTCGTCTCCGAGACCCAGCTGCCGACGGGCGGCGGCCCGATCCGGCACCAGTGGGATCACATTCGCCAGTGGATGACCCACATAACTGGCCGCGATCCCGTGCCGCGCCAACAAGTCAGGTTCAAAAGGAAAAATACACAGTACGTGGTCGGCCGCCGCACGAATCTTGTCGATGCGATTGGCACGCCAGGCCCAAATGGAGGGGCAAATGAAGTGCACCGTCTTGATGCCCTGCTCTCGCAGTCCCGTCTCAAGATCAAGGTTGAAGTCCGGCGCATCGATGCCCACAAACAAGGCCGGCGGATCGGCCAGCAAGCGACGCTTGAGCTGGCGCCTGATACCGGCAATCTCAGGGTAATGGCGCAACACCTCAATGTAGCCCCGAACAGCCAGTTTCTCCTGCGGCCACCAGCTCTCAAACCCATGGGCCTGCATGGCAGGCCCACCAATGCCTTGCGTCCGCAAAGCTGGCCACCGCGTCTTCAACCCATCGAGCAACAGGCCCGCGAGAAGATCGCCAGACGTTTCCCCTGCGACCATGGCAAACGGCCGATCAACCACGGATGGACTCCATCGGGTTCAGCGCGCAATGCCATTGGTGGCGTGGCCCAGAAAGCCTTCCATCAAGGCAACATCATCGGCCGCCTCGGGCGTGTTTTCAACCAGTTGGCCGATGGCCACACGCGCATCGGCCAGGGTCTTGCCTTGGCGGTAAAGCAGTTTGTGCATCTCGCGGACAGCAGCGATGCGACCGGGCGAAAAGCCCCTGCGGCGCAACCCGACCAGATTCACACCGCGCACCGCCAGTGGATGGCCGTCGACGATCATGAACGGGGGCACATCCTGCCCGACATGGCTGGCAAACCCGATCATGCTGTGCGCGCCGATCTTCATGCGCTGCAATATGCCCGTGAGACCACCAATGGTGACCCAGTCGCCCACCTTGACGTGGCCACCCAGCGTCGCGTTGTTCGCCATGGTGATCTGGCTGCCCAGCTGGCAGTCGTGTGCAATGTGGACATAGGCCATGAACCAGTTGTCATCGCCCACCCGGGTGACGCCCGCGTCTTGCGCGGTGCCGATATTGAAAGTGCAAAACTCGCGAATGGTGTTGCGGTCGCCAATGACCAGCTCACAAGGCTCACCAGCGTACTTCTTGTCCTGCGAAATTGCACCAATGGAGTTGAACTGAAAAATCCGGTTGTCCTGCCCAATGGTGGTGTGGCCTTCGACCACACAATGCGGGCCAATGGAAGAGCCCGCACCAATGCGCACATGTGGACCCACCACGGTAAATGCACCCACAGTCACGGAGCTGTCCAGCTCAGCGGCTGAATCCACCACGGCGGTGGAATGAATTCGACTCACGTTGCGCCCTCCGCGCTCAGGCGATGGTGCGCATAGTGCACATCAGGTCTGCCTGGCAAGCCACGGCTTCGCCAACATAGCAGGTGCCTTTGAACTTGAAAATACCAGCTTTGGAGCGCTCCAGCGTGACATCCATGAGCAGCTGATCACCGGGCTCAACCGGGCGCTTGAAGCGTGCAGCATCGATGCCAGCGAAGTAATACACGCTGTTGTCATCCAAGGTCTTGCCCATGGCGTCAAATGACAAGATGGCCGCGGCCTGAGCCATGGCTTCCAGCATCAACACGCCAGGCATCACGGGGCGGTGCGGAAAATGCCCCATGAAGTACGGCTCGTTGATCGAGACATTCTTGATGGCCTTGATGCGCTTGCCATGCTCGATCTCCAACACGCGATCCACCAAAAGAATCGGATAACGGTGGGGCAGGAGCTTGAGAATCTGGTGGATATCGATCATGGGGTTCTAGACGGCTCTTGTGCCGCTTGTGCAAGGGCTTGCTCGATCGCCTTGAGGCGCTCTCGCAAGCGGTTGAGTTGTTTGAGGGAGGCAGCGTTCTTCTCCCACGACGCATTGTCGTCGATCGGGAACATGCCGGTGTAGTGCCCCGGTTTGTTGATGGAGCGTGTCACCACCGTACCGGCCGAAATGTTCACCCGGTCAGCCAACGTCAAGTGGCCCAGCACAATTGCGCCCCCACCCACCGTACAGTGCGCTCCGATGTGGGCACTGCCTGCCACGCCCACGCAACCCGCCATGGCCGAATGGGCACCAATGTGCACGTTGTGTCCGATCTGGATCAGGTTGTCCAGCTTCACGCCGTCTTCGATCACCGTATCGTCCAGCGCCCCGCGATCGATGCAAGTGTTGGCACCAATCTCGACATCATTTCCAATGCGCACAGCACCGAGCTGCTCGATCTTGACCCATTGACCTTGGTGGGGAGCAAAGCCAAATCCATCGGCGCCGATCACCACGCCCGAGTGAACGATGCAGCGCTGGCCCAGCGAGCACCCCTCCCCGATCGTCACATGTGCGGACAGGCAGGAGCCCGCACCGACCACTGCACCAGCACCCACAACGCAGTGTGGGCCGAGCCGCGCGCCGGCTTCGATTCGGGCGCCCGGACCGACGACACAGAACGCCGCAACATCCACCCCTTCAGCGATCGTCGCATCGGGATCGATGGCGGACTGCGGGTGGATACGGGGTGGCAGAACGGGCGCGTGTTGCGCACGCCACCATTGCGTAAGCCGGGCAAAATAAAGGTATGGGTCATCTGCGACGATGCAGGCCCCGCGAGCGCTTGCGGCCACCTGCAGCGATGGCGGCACGATGAGCACGCCGGCACGCGTGGATTCAATCTGGTGGGCATAACGTGCCTGCGCGACGAAAGCAATTTCGGTCGGCTGAGCCGTGGCAAGGGGAGCCAGGCGCGCGATGACGGCAGCGCCATCGCCCAGCAATTCTCCACCCAGTGCCTCGACCACCAAGCCCAAGGTCGTTGACACGATGGAGCCCGCCCTACTTGGTGCTGTTCAAGCCACTGAGCACCTTGTCGGTGATGTCGTGCTTGGGGTTGATGTAGACCGCTTCTTGCAGAATAAGGTCGTACTTCTCGTTTTCCGCCACCTGCTTGATGACGCGATTGGCCCGCTCCAATACTAGCTGAAGCTCCTCATTCTTGCGGAGCGTCAAATCTTCCTGAAACTCGCGCTGCTTGCGCTGGAAATCACGATCCTGGTCCACGAGCTGGCGTTGGCGTGTCACACGCTGGGCTTCAGGCAAAGTGGGCGCTTCGCGCTCAAATTTTTCCGAAACGGACTTCAACTGAGCCGCTTGGCTCTGGATTTCTTTCTCGCGCTTGGAGAACTCCTGCTCAAGCTTGGTCTGGGCCGACTTGGCTTGATTGGCCTCTCGCAAAATGCGATCGGTACTCACAAAACCAATTCGAAAGTCCTGCGCCATGGCCGATACCGCCAAGGCACTTGCTGCCAAAGCCAGCGCAACACGGGTCGCGAGGCGAGGGGTAATAAACGTCATCAAAAGGAGGTTCCGATCTGAAACTGGAATTTCTGAATACTGTCGCCGTCGAATTTGCGGACTGGCGTGCCATAAGCAAACCGCAGGGGACCGATCGGAGAAATCCAGCTCAGTCCCACACCAACCGATGCACGCAGCTTGCTGAGATCAACGCTTTCGGACTCACCGTAAACATTGCCAACGTCAGCGAATGCAAACCAGCGCAAGGTACGGTCGTTGCCGGCCCCTGGGAACGGACCAATGAACTCGGCATTGAACACCAGGTTGCGAGCGCCGCCGATATTGACCGTCTCACCCGTGGTGGAGCCGATCACCGCAGAGGTTGGGCCCAGAGTGCCTTGCTCAAAGCCTCGCACGGAACCCAGGCCACCACCGTAGAAATTGCGGAGCACCGGGAAGGACTTGCTGCCCAGCCCTTTGCCCACGCCGACCTCGGTATTGAACGCCAGGGTGTACTGACGCGTCAGGGGCACATACTGCTGGAATTGGTAGCTGAGCTTCACGTACTGGCGATCACTCCCCAGACCGAATTCGGTATTGAGGCGCTGCAAACGCCCTGCGGTTGGAACCAGCGCACTGTCACGCTCATCACGCGCCCATCCGACGGTCGCTGGCAGGTAGGTACCGCCTTGATCGAGGTAGGCTTCAGGCAACTCGTCACCCGAAGTCACTTTGACGTGCTCCGCACCAACGCCAAAATACACGGTGTCTCGCTCGGTGAACGGAACACCAAACTTGATACCGACACCCTTTGTGGCGATCTCGTAGTCCCCACCTTGCGCGTCGTAGGGCTGGGTGGTTTTGTAGTACCCGTCCAGCGTGCGCGATATGCCGTCGGCCGTGAAATACGGGTTGGTGGTGCTGAGCACAAATTGGCGGTTGTACTTGCTGGTGTTCAGGTCCAAGCCCAGGTAGTTGCCGCTGCCAAACACGTTTTCCTGCTTGATGCTGCCGATGAAAGACAGTTTGTCTGCCTGCGAATACCCGGCACCAATGGAGAGGTTACCCGTGGGCTTTTCCGCCACTGAGATGGTGAGATCCACCTGGTCGTTGGAGCCGGGCACCGGCTCGGTACCGATCCCGACTTCGGTGAAATACCCCAGGCGATCTACCCGGTCGCGGGACAGGCGGATGCGATCGCTGTCGTACCAGGCCGACTCGAGCTGGCGGAATTCCCGGCGAATGACTTCGTCGCGCGTGCGGTTGTTGCCTTCAACATTGATCCGGCGGACATAGACACGGCGGGCAGGCTGGGCACGCAAGACAAAGGCCACCCGGTTGTTGGCGCGGTCGATATCTGGCGTGGCCTCTACCTGGGCAAACGCATAGCCGAAGGATCCAAAGTAGTCGGTAAAGGCCTTGACAGTCTTGGACACGTCTTCAGCGTTGTAGGCTTCGCCAGGCCGCATGGCCACCAGCGTTTTGAACTCATCGTCTTTGCCGAGATACTCACCTTGCAAGACCACCGACGAGACAACAAAGCGCTTGCCCTCGGTGACGTTGATGGTCATCGACATGTCTTGTTTGTCTGGCGAGATGGCCACCTGTGTGGAGTCCACCTTGAATTCAAGGTAGCCGCGCGTCAGGTAATACGAGCGCAGCGATTCGAGGTCGGCATTGAGCTTCGCACGCGAATAGCGGTCCGACTTGGTGTACCAGCTCATGAAGCCGCCGGTATCCAGATCGAACAGGTCGCGCAAGGTGGACTCGCTGAAGGCTTGATTGCCCACGATGCGGATGTCCTTGATCTTGGCCACATCGCCTTCAATCACATTGAAATTGAGGTTGACCCGGTTGCGCTCCGAAGGGGTGACGGTTGTCACCACCTGAGCGGCGTACATGCTGCGGTTGATGTACTGGCGCTTGAGTTCTTGCTCAGCCTTGTCGGCCAAGGCCTTGTCAAAGGGACGGCCTTCGGCGAGGCCAACGTCGCGCAAGGTCTTTTTCAACACCTCGGCATCGAATTCCTTGATCCCGCTGAAGCTCACGTCTGCGACCGTCGGGCGTTCCTCAACGATCACGATCAGGACACCCTCCTCGACCTGGAGACGCACATCGGTAAAGAGACCCAGGCCAAACAGCGAGCGAATCGCTGAGGAACCCTTTTCGTCGTTGTACTGCTCACCGATGCGGAAAGGCAATGATGCGAACACCGTACCCGGCTCCACACGCTGCAGGCCTTCGACCCGGATATCTTTCAGTGTGAACGGATCTACCGCCCAGGCTGGCAAGGCGGTCAAAATCAAAGATGCGGCTGCCGTAATTGACAAGCCACGCAGGCGGTTAGGGAATAATTTCATGAGGAACAGGTGTTCAGCCAGCCAAGCGGGCCACATCATTGAACAAGGCAACGGACATCAATGCCAGCAAAATGGCGACGCCCCCGCGCTGCAGGCGCTCCATCCAGACCGCAGATACACTGCGACCCGTCACACCCTCCCAAAGATAATACATCAGGTGCCCCCCATCGAGGACGGGCAGCGGCAGCAGATTTAGTACACCCAAGCTCACGCTGATCAATGCCAAGAAAACCAGGTAGTAGGTCCACCCCATGCTGGCCGACTTTCCCGCATAGTCGGCGATGGTCAACGGGCCGCTCAGATTCTTGAGTGAAGCCTCACCGATGACCATTCGGCCCATCATTTTGAGGGTCAACCACGACACTTCCCAGGTCCGCACCACCCCTTGCGTCAGGCCGTCGATGGCTCCGTAACGCACGGTGAGCATGGCCGGTGGAGCCCCTACATACGCACCAATTCGCCCCATCCAGGCACCTTCGTGCTGTTCAGGCAGGGGGTGGACCGCCAAAGTAAGGCTTTCGCCACGGCGCTGCAGCGCCCATTGTTGTACCCGGGGCTCACCAGCGGGCCCGACGCCCTCACGGATGGCGTTGCGCAACGCCAGACCGTCGGCCACGGCATGGCCATCCACATGGGTGACCTGATCCCCGGCCAACAACCCAGCGGCCATGGCCGCTCCATCGGGCAAGATGTCGCCCAAAACTGGCGCCGTCCAGGGCGACAGGATGCCGATGTTGCGGTAGAGCTGGGCATCGGCCTCGCTCACATCCAGGTTGCTCAAAGGCAAGGTCACAGCGCGGGTGGTTCCGCCCTCTTGCGCCGACACCCACAGGGTGATGTCGTCGTCAGACAGGGCGGCCTGCGTCAAACGCCAACGCAAATCCTCAAAGGACACCACCGCCTCTGGTTCGGCGTCGCCCGCAGCAGTCTGGGCCACCCACTCGCCCCCCTTCAAGCCGGCCTCCTGGGCCAATGAGCCTGCTATCGGTCCCGCCAGCACCGGTTGGGGCTCTTCGACCCCGGACCAATTGACCACGGCATACAAAACCACGGCCAGCAGCAGATTGGCCACTGGGCCCGCTGCAACGATGGCCGCCCTGGATTTCAAAGGCTGCGTGTTGAAGGCGAGATGGCGGTCAGCAGCATCCACAGGTGCCTCGCGCTCATCCAGCATGCGCACATAGCCGCCCAGCGGCAGAGCGCACAGCACAAACTCCGTCGGACTGCCTTTGGGTTGCCAGCGCAACAAAGGTTTTCCAAACCCCACAGAGAACCGCAAAACCTTCACCCCGCAGGCCACAGCCACACGGTAGTGGCCATATTCGTGCACGGTGATCAGCAGCCCCAGGGCCACTACAAACGCAATGACGGTCAACATATCAATTTCCTGGATTCACCCGGCGATCCGGGTACTGAAGCCTGTTCACACCGATTGGACGCGTGCGAACTGTGTGAAAAACTGCCGGGACAGGCTCCAATATGAACCCGCCACCACCGCAGTTGCGAAACGCTCTCAGCTCAAATGGCGGGTAACCAGAGAGTCTGCCACCGACCGCGCTTCAGCGTCGATGGCCAGCAGATCCTGAAGGCTGCCAGGTGTGGGAGGCAACAGCATCGTCAAAGTTGCATGGTTGACGGCGTGGATCTGGTCGAAACGCAGACGCCCCTCCAGAAATGCAGCCACAGCGACCTCGTTGGCCGCGTTGAGCACAGCCGTGGTGCCACTCGGGGCCCTCAATGCGTCCCAGGCCAATTGAAGTCCCGGAAAACGCGCGTGATCGGGCGGCTCAAAAGTCAATGCACCCAAGGCCGCGAAATCCAGGGCCTGCGCGCCCGACTCGATCCGCTCGGGCCAGGAAAGGCCATAGGCAATCGGCACCCGCATATCGGGCGTGCCCATCTGTGCAACCACAGAACGGTCGTGGTACTGCACCATGGAGTGCACCACACTCTGCGGGTGGATCACGACCTCGATCTGTTCGGGTTTCAGGCCAAACAGGTAGCTCGCTTCGATCACCTCAAGAGCCTTGTTCATCATCGTGGCGGAATCCACTGAAATCTTTCGTCCCATCACCCACGTCGGGTGGGCGCAGGCTTCGTCGGGCGTCACCGTGGACAGGGTCTCTGGATCGCGCTGGCGGAAGGGTCCACCAGAGGCCGTCAACATGATTTTCTCCACACGGCGGGTCCAGCTCGACACATCATCGGGCAGCGACTGGAAGATGGCGGAGTGCTCGCTGTCGATCGGCAGCAACGTGGCACCACCGGCTCGAACGGCGGCCATGAACAGCTCACCGCCCACCACCAGGGCCTCTTTATTGGCCAACAGCAGCTTTTTCCCTGCCCTGGCCGCAGCGAGACTGGGGGCCAGACCCGCGGCGCCAACGATCGCCGCCATCACCGTATCAACCTCTGCGTCAGTGCATACCCTGCACAGCGCATCTGCGCCACTGAGTACCTGGACCGACAAACCCTCGGCCTTCGCCCGATCCGCCAGCTGTGCGGCATGCGGCTCGCTGGCCATGACCGCAAAGCGCGGAGAGAACAAGCGGCACTGCTCCAGCAGCAAGTCCACCTGGGTGGCCGCCGTCAATGCCACGACCTCAAAGCGGTCCAGATGGCGGGCGATTACATCGAGGGTGCTGGTTCCGACCGATCCGGTTGACCCCAGAATGGCAATGCGTTGTCTTGACATGAATCGTTGCGTTTCAGAAGGTGGCCAACAGCATGGCCAGGGGCAGGACAGGCAGCAAGGCATCGACGCGATCGAGCACGCCTCCATGGCCCGGGAGCAACTGGCTGGAGTCTTTCATGCCAGCACCCCGTTTGACGAGCGACTCCAGCAAATCACCCACCACGCTCATCGCGCCCAAGAGGATCACACCGATCGCTGCCACCCCAGGGCCAAAGGACCACAGCCGGGTAAACAGACTGGCGTCCTGAGGGGCACGGCCGGCATCAATCCACAGCCAGCCCGCACCCAGCAAGAACACGCCCAGCATGCCGCTGACCGCACCCTCCCAGCTCTTGCCCGGACTCAAGGTGGGCGCCAGCTTGCGGCGGCCAAACGCTTTTCCACCGGCATAAGCAGCGATGTCAGCCATCCACACCAGTGTCAGTACCGACAACAAAAACCCCAAACCCATCATCCGAGCTTGCGCCAAGGCCAGCCAGGCACAAGCCAACAGAAACAGACCACCCCACAGCCGCCAGGCCACCGGCCACGCTTGCCAGCCCGACACACCGCGCCTCAGCATCACCAGCGCTAGCGACAACCACGCCAAGGCGACCACGCGCCACAAGACGGGCCATGACTGGTCCAGCACACCCATCCACCAGCACGCCATGAGCAGCAAGCCCAACCCCACACCCGCGGCCTGAGCAGGAACCGGCCCCTGCCCGTTCAGGCGAGCCCACTCCCAGCCCGCGGCGCCCAGCAACAAGACGGTCACCAGAACAAAAGGCTCGATCGATGGATAAAACATGGCCGGCAGCAAGACCGCCAACAAGACCAGCGCAGTGATGATGCGCTGTTTAAGCATGCGGGGAGCCATCGGCCGATGGCATGCCGATTGGATCAATGGCCTTCACCTGCTCGGATGTCTGTCCAAACCTGCGCTCACGAGAACCAAAATCGGCAATGGCCCGATCCAGCTCATCGCCATCGAAGTCTGGCCACAGGCACGCTGAGAAATACAACTCTGCATAGGCCACCTGCCACAACAGGAAGTTGCTGATGCGCATCTCGCCGCCGGTCCGAATCACCAGATCCGGGTCACCAACATGGGCCAACACTGTGGTTTCGTTCAGCGCCGCCTCGGTGATTTCGCGCCCCTCGGCCACCAGGCGGCGCGCCGCCTGGGCTATATCCCAGCGACCGCCGTAGTTGAAGCACACATTGAGCACCAGACGCTCATTGTCCGCCGTCATCTCCTGAGCCTTTTGAAAGCCCTGCACCACCCGAGCAGAGAGCCCGGCTCTGTCACCTGGGAAATGCAGCCGAACGCCGTTCTTGTGCAGCTTGGGCACCTCACGCGTGAGTGCCAGAGCCAGCAACTCCATCAAACCAGACACCTCTTCTACCGGGCGGTTCCAGTTCTCGGAAGAAAACGCGAAGACGGTCAGGACCGCTATACCCTTTTCCAGACAAGCCCTGACAGTGCGGCGCAGCGCATCCACGCCTTGCTTGTGTCCCGCGACACGCGGCAAATGGCGCTGTTTGGCCCACCGACCATTGCCATCCATCACGATGGCCACATGACGCGGCAATCCTATGGCCACAGGTGAACAACTGTCAGAATGGACCGAGGGCATCGAATCGGATTTGAGGTGGATAGATGTAAAAAAGGGAACCTGCCCGTATCAAACGGCCAGAATATCCTGCTCTTTCGAGGCCACCAGGCGATCCACTTCCGTGATCATCCGGTCGGTGAGTTTTTGAACATCTTCTTGTGAGCGGCGCTCGTCGTCCTCGGAGGCTTCCTTGTCCTTGACCAACCGCTTGACCGTCTCGTTGGCATCGCGGCGCAGGTTTCGAATGGCGATCTTGGACGCCTCACCCTCGTTGCGCACCACTTTGGTGAGCTCTTTGCGGCGCTCTTCGGTCATGGGGGCATGGGCACACGGATCAAATCACCTTGGCTCGAAGGATTCAGGCCGAGGTCAGACTCTCGAATGGCTTTCTCGATCTTGGCGCCCATGCCCTTTTCCCAAGGTGCGACGCCAATGGTTCGAGCGTCCAGCAAGCTCAGATTCGCCACTTGCGACAAGGGCAACATGGAGCCGTAATACTCAACATGCACCGTGTCCAGCAGCGCAGGATTCGGGCGACCCGTGCGGACCTTGGACAGGTTGCCCTTGAACGCCTCCAGCGACTGCTCCATCTTGTGTTCGGCGGTTTGTAGGATCTCAGCAATGCTCATGACAATTCCTCTTTCAGCTCAAATCAACGGGTCGTTTGTCTCAAACGTGAACCAGGGTACCTTCGTCCCCGCCCAGCACAACGTTGCGCAAGGCACCTGGTTTGAATATCGAAAACACTTTCACAGGCAACTTTTGATCGCGGCACAACGCAAACGCAGTCGCATCCATCACCTGCAAATTCTTCGCCATGGCCTCGTCAAATGAAATCGACGTATAGCGTGTGGCGTTGGGATCTATGTTGGGGTCGGCGGAATACACCCCATCCACCTTGGTGGCCTTGAGCACGATTTCGGCCCCGATCTCGGCCCCGCGCAAGGCAGCGGCGGTATCGGTGGTGAAAAACGGGTTGCCGGTACCCGCGGCAAAGACCACCACTTTTCCCTCTTCCAGATACTGGAGGGCTTTGGGCCGCACGTAGGGCTCCACCACTTGCTCGATCGCAATCGCCGACATCACCCGGGCGATCAGGCCTGCTTTCTCCATGGTGTCGGCCAGTGCCAGTGAGTTCATCACGGTGGCCAGCATGCCCATGTAGTCGGCGGTTGCGCGGTCCATGCCCACAGCACCACCCGCCACGCCACGGAAAATATTGCCGCCGCCGATCACCACTGCCACTTCAACGCCCAGGCGAGTCACCTCGGCAATCTCTTCCACCATGCGCGCGATGGTCGCACGGTTGATGCCGAAAGCATCATCACCCATCAGGGCTTCACCAGAGAGTTTCAGCAGGATTCGTTTGTACGCTGGCATAGGCAACTTTCTCGATTCGAATGACGGAGGCTCAGCCTCCAAGTGTAGCGAGGCACAGAACCTTTGCCCAAGCATGCCGTCGACTTGCCCGGCAAAAAATAACACTCACACAAAACAACGGGCCTTGCGGCCCGGTTGTTTTGTCTGGCGATAAGGCTGGGCCCGGCCCAGCCCCGGATCACGAGCCCTGGGCAGCAGCCACCTGGGCGGCCACTTCGGCCGCAAAATCGTCGACTTTCTTCTCGATGCCCTCGCCCACCACATACATGGTGAAACCCTTCACCGTGGTGCCCTCGGCCTTGAGCATTTGCTCAACGGTCAACTTGTCGTTCTTCACGAAGGACTGGTTGAACAGCGATACCTCTTTGAGGTACTTTTGAACCGCGCCGTCGATGCGCTTGGCAACAATTTCGGCACTCTGCTCTGACTTGCCGGCAGCGACCAGCTCTTTGTTGGCTTCGTCGGCTTTGGCGGTCGCAACCGAACGCTCACGCTCGATGAACTCGGCAGGCACGTCAGCGCTGGTCAAAGCCACAGGCTTCATGGCAGCGATGTGCATAGCCGTGTCTTTGGCGGGTGTATCTGCCCCCTCAAACTCAACCACCACACCAATGCGCGTGCCGTGCACGTAGGACACAACTTTGGCGCCACCGCTGTAATGCTTGAAGCGGCGGAAGCTCATGTTCTCGCCAATCTTGCCAATCAAGCCCTTGCGCACGTCTTCAAGCGTGGGGCCGAACGAGTCCTGGCTGTAAGGCAAAGCGCCCAGCGCTTCCAAATCGGCTGGATTGTGCTTGGCCACCAACTCAGAGGCAGCATTGGCGAAAGCCAGGAAACTGTCGTTCTTGGTCACGAAGTCGGTTTCGCAATTCACTTCGATCATGCCACCGGTGGTGCCGTCGATGAAGCTGGTAACCACACCTTCGGCGGTCACGCGGCTGGCGGCCTTGCCAGCCTTGGTGCCGAGCTTGACGCGCAGCAACTCTTCGGCCTTGGCCATGTCGCCCTCGGCTTCGGTCAGGGCTTTTTTGCACTCCATCATGGGTGCATCGGTCTTGGCGCGCAGTTCTGCGACCATGCTTGCGGTAATTGCCATTGGGGTTCTCCTTGTTCCGCCGCAACACGCTGGCGGAGGGTCAATAATCGGTTTTGCTTGTGAAAAAGGGGCTACTGGAGCCCCTCTTTCGCGCGGCAGCCCAGCTTAGGCGGCTGGAGTGCCTTCTTTCACTTCGACGAATTCGTCGGAGCCTTCTGCGGCCACAGCCTTCACAACACCGCTCACGGCGTCGTTGCGGCCTGCGAGCACCGCATCAGCGATACCGCGGGCGTACAAGGCCACGGCGCGAGCCGAGTCGTCGTTGCCCGGGATCACATAGTCGATACCGACGGGGGAGTGGTTGGTGTCAACAACACCCACCAGCGGGATGCCCAGCTTCTGCGCTTCCAGCACGGTGATCTTGTGGAAACCCACGTCAATCAGGAAAATGGCATCAGGCAATGCGGTCATGTCCTGGATACCACCGATGTCCTTTTCCAGCTTTTCCATTTCGCGAGCGAACATCAGTTGCTCTTTTTTGCTCATGGTCTCCAGACCACCTTCTTGCTGGGCCTGCATGTCCTTCAGACGCTTGATCGAGGTCTTGACCGTCTTGAAGTTGGTCAGCATGCCACCCAACCAACGCTGGTCGACAAAAGGCACGCCAGCGCGACGGGCTTCCAGAGCCACGGTGTCACGGGAGGTGCGCTTGGTCCCCACCATCAAAATGGTGCCGCGGTTGGCGGTCAACTGACGCACAAACTTGGCGGCGTCTTCGAACATCGGCAACGTCTTCTCGAGGTTGACGATGTGGATTTTGTTGCGGTGACCGAAGATGAACGGTGCCATCTTGGGGTTCCAGAAGCGGGTTTGGTGGCCAAAATGGACACCGGCTTCCAGCATTTCGCGCATGGTAATAGACATGACTTGATTTCCAAAGGTTAAGACTTAAATCCAGCCCCGATCACCAATCACCTCTCCATGAGATGTCAGCAACACCCGGTTGGGCTGGTTTGAGATTACTTTGCAGCGCTCACGCCCCGCAAAGCCGTTCGATTATAGCAGCCACCTGCCAAGGCAGCCAAAGACCCAAGCACCCTCCCATCTGGCGCATTGCACACCACCCGGGAAAAGCCACGCCGCGTACGGCGCAAATTGTGCAGCGCGGCCCTGGCATCCTGAATGGGCCGTTCCGTGGTGAAATGCCGTCAGGCCAGCCCTCGGGTGCAAACTAATGCGCTACCTCCGTGACTTTGCAACGCCCAGGGACAGGAGCGCCTTGACCAACGGGGTTGCAGACCACACGATGCGAAGGTCTTTCCAACCCCACTTACAGGAGAAAAACCATGGGTATGTTCAGTTTCATCAAAGACGCCGGCGAAAAATTGTTTGGCATCGGCAAGGCCGAGGCGGCAGCGCCCGCCGCCGCAGCAGCCCCCAATGCGGAACACGCAGCGCAGCTCAACCAAGGTGCTGCGAAGGCGATCGCGACCTACATTGAAAGCATGAAGCTCAACGTTGAAGGCCTGGACGTTGCATACGACGGCTCCAACGAGACGGTCACGGTCGCTGGCGTGGCCCCCGATCAAGCCACACGCGAAAAAGTGGTGCTCTGCTGTGGCAACGTGGCCAACGTGACGGCCGTCAACGACATGATGACGGTCTCGGCACCCGAGCCAGAGTCCAAGTGGTACACCGTGGTCAAAGGTGACAACCTGTCGAAGATCAGCAAAGAGTTCTACGGCACGCCCAACAAGTACCCCCAGATCTTCGAGGCCAACAAGCCCATGCTGAACCACCCGGACAAGATCTACCCAGGCCAGGTGCTCCGGATTCCTGCGGCCTGATAACCCATGCGGCGGCTCGACAGCAAGCGCACCGAGCCACTGCACGGCACGGCGGCCACCCGCTCTCTGGAGCGGGCCACGGCCGCCGAACTGCCTCCTCACGCATTGATGGCCCGAGCCGGGCTGTCCATCGCCAGCCTCACCCGCGCTTTGGCGCCTCACGCGCGACGCATCTGGGTGGCCTGCGGGCCCGGCAACAATGGCGGGGACGGGCTGGTTGCCGCCACCTGGCTGCACCAGCACAGTCAAGCATCAGGGCTGGGGCTCAGCATCACAACCACACTGGTTGGCGACCTGCAACGATTGCCCAAGGACGCCGCGCACGCCTGGAAGCGGGCACAAGCAGCGGGGCTGTCGCTGTCGAAGGCCCCGCCGGACACCTTTGATTTCGCCATCGACGCCCTGCTGGGCATCGGCGCCACCCGTCCCATGGAGGGGGAGTTGTCCGAGCAATGGGATCGCCTGGTCCATGCCACCGCCCCGGTGTTGAGCGTGGATGTCCCCAGCGGTCTGAAGGCCGATACGGGCGCACTGCTGGACCCGTCATCCAAGTCACAAGTCCCAGCAGGCCCTCGTTTCACCTTGTCTTTGCTGACGCTCAAACCCGGTCTTTTCACCGCGCAGGGACGCGACTTTGCGGGAGAAGTCTGGTTTGACGATCTGGCCGCTCCAATGGCAGCCATGGTGCCACCCGATGCCTGGTTGCAAGGCCAACCCGGCCCCGATTTCGAACCCGCGCTCAAACATGCCACCCACAAAGGCAAGCACGGCGAAGTGCTGGTGCTCGGCGGCCAAAGCATGGAAACCGATGGCATCGGCATGTCGGGAGCGGCCATTCTGGCCGCCCGAGCCGCTTTGCACGCAGGCGCCGGGCGCGTCTACCTCAGCCTCATCCAGGCCACTGCGCCAAGCCTGACTTGGGACCCTGTCTGCCCGGAGCTGATGCTGCGCAGCACGTCAGCAGCCCTGTCGGGAGATCTTGTGGAGCGCAGTACCGTCGTGTGCGGGTGCGGGGGCGGACGTGCTGTCGCCGATTTCCTGCCAGCCTTGCTGGAGCGCGCCCCAATGCTGGTGCTGGATGCAGATGCCTTGAACGCCATCGCCGACAACCAAGCCCTACAGCAATTGCTGGAGCAACGGCGCCACCGGGCCTGGACCACGGTGGTCACACCCCACCCGCTGGAAGCCGCCAGACTGCTCGCAGCGACGACCGAAACGGTCATGACCGACCGCCTGGCATCCGCGCAATCCATCAGCGAACGCTGGGGCGTGATCTGCGTGCTCAAAGGCTCCGGCAGTGTGATCAGCGCGCCCGGCGTGGCACCGCTGATCAATGCCAGTGGCAACGGATCACTGGCCACGGCCGGAACCGGCGATGTTCTCGCCGGCATGATCGGTGCGGCGCTGGCCTCCCCCGGAAAGCAAGCGACCGCTCTCCGATGCGTGGCTGCGGCCGTCTTTCAGCATGGCCACATCGCCGATCACTGGATCAAAAACCAGGGCAGGCGCCACCTCAGCGCGAGCCAGCTGGCAACCGGCCGGTCTGACTGATCGATCCAGGCTTTGGTTGACGCTGTTTCGCGGTGCGAGCTGCGCGCGAGTGCTCGGAAGGAGCACCACGGCAACAGCATCCAGCGCACGTGGTGCGGGCTGTTGAGATGCCTTCCAAAAACCCGCTCCGCAAGCGCCCCAAAACGGATCAACCGCCCAAAACGATCAGCCCGATCTGCAGCAGAATAATGGCCACGAGCACCGACAAGTCCACGCCACCGATCTGAGGAATGAAGCGCCGCAACGGCGCCAGCACGGGCGCACACAGCCGGTCCAGAGTGCCCATGACCGGCGCGCCCGGTTGAACCCAGGACAAAACGGCAAAGACCAGCAGCAGAATCATCAAGCCCTGGAGGACCACGCGGATCAACAGCTTGCCTGCCACAGTCGCAATCGCCGCCACCATGGCCAATGGCGAAGCCGATGTGGCCGTCATCTCCGTGACCAGCACCAGCCAAAGCCCACCGTAGACGAGCGCCAACAGGACTGCGGCCATGAAACTGCCCCAATCAAATCGGCTTTGCGTCAATGCCCTGGGCAAAATTCGGCGCACGGGCTGCACCAACCAATTGGTGACAGCCATGGCAAAACGGCCGGGCTGGGCCGACATGTGCACGCGCAGGTGGTTCATCCATGCGCGCAGCAGCGCGGCGGCCACCAGAAAGAAAAACACAGTATCCAGCAGAAACAGCATGACCCTCATTGTTTACCCCTGCTCAACGCCGACTCTTGCGAGATTTGCTGCTCTTCGCGCGATCACCACCGCGCGGTTCTTTCTTGGGCGCCGAGCGCTTCACAGCAGACTTGACTTCCAGCACCTGCGCGGCTGCGCCATTGGCCGGCCGGGGTGTTCCACCGCCGCCGTCACGCTTGCGGCGTGACTTGCCTGCGCGCTCGGCCCCACCAGACGGGCCGTCGTCATCAGGACCACTACCGGTTTTGTCGCGCTTGGCGCGCAACAAGAGTTCGTCCTCACCGGTCACCAGGCGGAAGTCGATGCGCCGGCCGTCCAGATCAACCCGACTGACCTGCACATTCACTTTGGTGCCCAAAGCGTAGCGGATGCCTGTGCGCTCGCCGCGCAACTCCTGGCGCGCCTCGTCAAACCGGAAGTACTCACCCCCCAGCTCGGTGATGTGAACCAGACCTTCTACGTACATTGCGTCCAGCGTCACGAACAAGCCGAAACTGGTCACCGAACTCACCACGCCCGAGAACTCCTCACCCAGGTGCTCGCGCATGTACTTGCACTTGAGCCAGGCTTCGACATCTCGACTCGCTTCGTCCGCACGGCGCTCATTGGCGCTGCAATGCAAGCCTGCAGCCTGCCACGCCAAGGTATCTACCGAAGGCTTTTTCACCGGCTTGTCGCTCGGCGGCTTCACCCGACTGGCCAGGCGCTTGCTGAGCTTGGCATGGGCCTCGCCTGGCGTCGGCAGGTTGGGCAACTGGTAGCGCTGGTGCAGCAAGATGGCCTTGATCACCCGGTGCACCAACAGGTCGGGATACCGCCGAATCGGACTGGTGAAGTGGGTGTAGGCCTCGAACGCGAGGCCAAAGTGGCCTTCGTTGTTCGGCGTGTAGATCGCTTGCGACATAGAGCGCAACAGCATCATGTGGATCTGCTGAGCCTCTGGCCGGTCTTTGGTCATTTCGGCAATGTGCCGGAACTCAGACGGTTGCGGGTTGTCGCTGATGGTTTGGGGAATGCCCATCGCCTTCAAATAGGTGCGCAGGATCTCCTGCTTTTCAGGCGTCGGTCCTTCGTGCACCCGGAACAGGCCCACATGTTTGCTCTGACTGATGAAGTCTGCCGAACACACGTTGGCCGCGAGCATCGCTTCTTCAATGAGCTTGTGTGCATCGTTGCGGGTACGCGGCACGATTTTTTCGATACGACCCGATTCGTCACAGACGATCTGCGTCTCGGTGGTTTCGAAGTCCACCGCACCACGCGCTTGGCGAGCCACCAGCAAAGCCCGGTACACGTCGTGCAAGTTCAGCAGATAGGGCACCAAGGGCTTGCGCTGCGCTGCTTCAGGGCCTCGCGTGTTCTGCAAAACCGCGGCGACCTCGGTGTAGGTAAACCTCGCATGGCTGAACATCACTGCGGGATAAAACTGGTACGCATGAACCTCGCCCTTGGCATTCACCAGCATGTCGCAGACCATGCACAGACGCTCGACCCCGGGCATCAGCGAACACAGGCCGTTGGACAGTTTCTCTGGCAGCATGGGAATCACGCGACGCGGGAAATACACCGAGGTGGCTCGGTCGTAGGCGTCCACATCGATGGCCGCGCCAGTCTCCACATAGTGACTCACATCGGCGATCGCAACCAAGAGACGCCAACCTTTACCGCGACCGACTTTGGCGGGCTCACAGTACACGGCGTCATCGAAGTCACGGGCATCCTCACCATCAATGGTGACCAGGGGAACATCGCGCAGATCCACACGGTTTTTGTGGTCCGAAGAACGTACATGGTCCGGCAGCAACCGGGCTTGAGCCAAGGCCGCGTCTGAAAACTCGTGCGGCACGCTGTATTTGCGCACCGCGATTTCGATTTCCATGCCGGGGTCATCAATATCCCCGAGCACCTCCTTCACCCGTCCGACTGGCTGGCCATACAAGGCCGGCGGTTCGGTGAGTTCCACCACCACCACCTGTCCAGGCTTGGCCTGCCCCGTTGCGTTCTTGGGGATCAGCACATCCTGGCCATAGCGCTTGTCTTCTGGTGCCACCAGCCAGACGCCGCTTTCCTGCAGCAAACGACCGATGATGGGCGAGTCGGAGCGCTCCACGATCTCGGTCACCCGCCCTTCAGGGCGCCCTTTTCGGTCCGTCCGCACGATACGGGCCTTGACCCGATCCTTGTGCAATACCGCCCGCATTTCGTTGGACGGCAAGTAAATATCGGCCTGTCCATCGTCGCGGATAACAAAGCCGTGTCCGTCACGATGACCAGACACGACACCTTCAAATTCTGCCAATGGGCTATTTTTTTCGTTCACGTATTACTCTGAAATTTCTCTGCTATACTAGCGTTTTCCTGAGATGCCCAGGTGGCGGAATTGGTAGACGCACTAGTTTCAGGTACTAGCGCCGAGAGGCGTGGAGGTTCGAGTCCTCTCTTGGGCACCATGATCATAAGGGCTTGCAAACATGTGTTTGCAAGCCCTTTTTTCATGGCCGCGTCACAACCGTTTTCAATCGCACGATCACCCACGGTGATCGGCTGATGAACTGACATCTTCAGGGTTTGAAAAACCACCGCTGCCAAGCGGTGGGATTGTGGCGAAATGCCGGGCAGGGTCAAAATGGAACTGCCAGCAAATCGTGACCTTCGGCCGCGACAATACGCGCCTTGGTGAACTCACCCACCTTCAGCGTCTTGCTGATCTTCTCGGGTGGCAACAGCCTCACCACGCCGTCGATCTCGGGAGCATCGGCGTAACTGCGCCCCACCCCTCCCTTTTTGCCCATGCCTGGCGCAGCGTCCACTAGCACTTGCATGGTCGCACCCACGCGCTCACGCAACTTGTCAACCGACACAGCCTCCGCAACAGCCATGAAGCGCGCCCTGCGCTCTTCGCGCAACTCGGCAGGCACCGGATCGGCCAACGCATTGGCCGCCGCGCCATTGACAGGCGAATATGCAAAGCATCCGGCGCGATCAATGCGGGCCTCCTGAACAAAATCGAGCAAATGCTGAAACTCGGCCTCGGTCTCGCCCGGGAACCCGGCGATAAAGGTGCTGCGCACCACGATTTCAGGGCACAGCTCACGCCAACGGGCGATGCGCTCAAGATTGCGCTCACCACTGGCGGGACGTTTCATCCGGCGGAGCACTTCAGGATGGCTGTGTTGCAGCGGCACATCCAGGTAAGGCAGGCACAAACCTTCGGCCATCAACGGGATCACATCGTCCACATGGGGATAGGGATACACGTAGTGCAGCCTCACCCAGGCGCCAAACCCTTTGGCAATTTCACCCAAAGACTGCACCAGATCCAGCATGCGCGTTTTGACTGGCCTGCCATCCCAAAAACCTGTTCGGTATTTGACATCCACGCCGTAGGCGGAGGTGTCCTGGCTCACCACCAGCAACTCTTTCACACCCGACTCAAACAGTTTGCGCGCCTCTGTCAGCACATCGCCTATCGGCCTGCTCACCAGATCACCGCGCATGGAAGGGATGATGCAAAAGGTGCAACGGTGGTTGCAACCTTCGCTGATCTTCAGATACGCGTAGTGGCGGGGGGTGAGCTTTATGCCCTGCGGAGGCACCAGATCAACAAAGGGGTCATGGGGTTTGGGCAGATGGGTGTGCACCGCCTCCATGACCTCATGGGTGGCATGGGGCCCGGTCACCGCCAGCACGCTGGGGTGAATGTTGCGCACCATGTTGCCACCGCCTTCGCCTTCGCGAGCGCCGAGGCAACCCGTGACGATCACTTTGCCGTTTTCGGCGAGCGCCTCACCAATGGCATCCAGGCTTTCCCTGACGGCATCGTCAATGAAGCCACAGGTGTTGACGATTACCAGATCGGCACCGGCGAAGGTTTTCGAAGTTTGATAGCCCTCTGCGCTGAGTTGCGTGAGGATAAGTTCGGAGTCGGTCAGGGCCTTGGGACAGCCCAGGCTCACAAACCCGACTTTGGGCGCGGGGGCGCCCGGGACAACAACGGATTGATTCATCACCCGATTGTCTCAGAGCCCAGGGCGGTGCGCGCAACACCGCCCACATCTGCACGCAACAACAGGCCCCAGACTTCGCAAAAAGCAAGCCATTTGGCGAAGTGACTCAGCGCTTTAGCCCCATTGCCGAGAGCATCTGCTCGCTGTTTTTCTGCATTTGCTCCTGCATCTGGGTGAATGCGCTGCGCGACTGCTCCATGTACGTACCCATCATGCCTTGCATCATGGGCGACTGGGCGCTCGTGAGCTGGCTCCAGACCTCAGGGCTGAGGCCCTTGGTTTGTTCGGTCATCTTGTGCTGCATGTCCATGAAAATCTGGACGTTCTTTTCAAGATAAGAACCCATGAAGTCCTGCATGGCATGGCCATAGAAGCGGATGATATTGGCCAGCACCTGCTCGGTAAAGATGGGCACGCCAGCCGTTTCCTCCTCCAGAATGATTTGCAACAGGATGCTGCGGGTGAGGTCATCGTTGGTCTTGGCATCCCTGACCACAAACAGCTCGTTGTCCATCACCAGCGTCTTGACCTCTGCCAGAGTGATGTAGGACGACGTATCCGTGTCGTACAAACGGCGATTGGGGTATTTCTTGATCATGCGGACAACGCCCGTCTGGGCGTTGGCGCCATCTGCCTTGCTTTTTTGCACTACGACACTTTCGGTGGGGAAACAATCTGCTTTGCTCGACGAGCGCATGCATGAAGATTTCAACACATTGTAGGAAACGAATTCGAAAACCGTCTGCAGGATTTCCCTGTGCAGTCCAAGCAAGACCTCTGCGAACCCGTGCAGGGGCGAGCCAGGGCCGTGCTCACACCATGGTCAACATGCGTTGCGGATCAACAGAACCAAGCACAAAGCGCGAAACGCAACCGGGGCACTCCCCGGAAAAGTCCCGCAAAGCAGCGCCGGGGCTTCTTTGGCCGCAACCCAAAAGGAACGGCTGCGCAGGGCCTGAAGAGCAAAAAAAAGGGCCTGGCAATTGGCCGGACCCTTGATTTTTTCGAACGAGATTTGGTAGGCGCGATTGGACTCGAACCAACGACCCCCACCATGTCAAGGTGGTGCTCTAACCAGCTGAGCTACGCGCCTACAAACTGTCCGAAGCCTCGAATTATATCAGCAAATTCTCCACTTTGGCCACCTACCCTCATTTTCTTCGAACAGAGCGAACGCCACCCACATCGCCCACCACCGACATGGCCCTGGCCACATGGCGGGCATCGGTCAACTCGATGGTGAACGTCATCCAGGCCACGCCCTTGACGCTTTGAGACTGGACCCCGATCACATTCATTTTTTCCCGCGCAAAGACCTCGGAAATATCACGCAACAAGCCTTGGCGATCGAGCGCCTCCACCCCGACATCAACCGGGTAAACCGGTTGCTGACCATCACGCGCAACGCTGCCAACGGGATCACTCCACTGCACATCGATCACACGATCTGGATTGCAACGCTGCAAGTGCGCAAAATCGGTGCAGTCGCTGCGGTGCACGCTGACGCCTTTCCCGCGCGTGACAAACCCGCAGATGTCGTCGGGCGGCGCAGGCTTGCAGCACTTCGCCAGCTGCGTCATGAGCGAATCCACACCCACCACGAGTACGCCCCCACCCGATTTCCCACTGACCTTCCGTGGCTTTTTCAGCCACGGCAATTCGGCCGACGGCGCGGTGGGCTCTGGTGGACGCAGCTGGATCTCGATCGCACGCAAAGACAACTCATCTTTGCCGACCTGCTCAAAGAGCTCATTGGCCGAGCTCAGGCCCATGGCCCCAGCGAGATCCTCCAGCTTGATCGAGGTGCGCCCTTCGCGTTGCAACAGCTTTTCGACCGCCTCTCGGCCCCGGGCCATGGTTTCTTCAAGCGCCAGCACATTGAACCAGGCGCGCACCTTGCTCTTGGCGCGGTGGCTCACCAGATACCCCAACTCGCTGTTGAGCCAGTCTCGGGATGGCCCACCTTCCTTGGCCGCCGTGACCTCAACGGTCTGGCCGTTTTGCAAGACCGTGTTGAGCGTCACCATGGCGCCGTCTACCCGGGCACCTCGGCAGCGGTGCCCCAGATCGGTGTGCACGGTGTAAGCAAAGTCCACAGGGGTCGCCCCCTGGGGCAACTCGACGATGGCTGCGTCGGGCGTCAACACATAGATGCGGTCATCGAACAGGCCGTGGACGCCACCACTCAGATCGCGTTCCCACGCCAGGAGCTGCCTCAGGACCGCAATCTTTGCGTCGTATGCGGAGCTGGCTGAAACTCCTGCGTAACCTTTGGTTCCAGCCTCCTTGTAGGCCCAATGAGCAGCCACGCCGTGTTCGGCATGGTCGTGCATGGCCTGAGATCGAATCTGAATCTCGAATGCCCTGCCCTGCTCGTCGCGCACCACCGTGTGCAGCGACTGGTAGCCGTTGGCCTTGGGTTTGGCAATGTAGTCATCAAACTCTTCAATCACCGGCGTGAAGTGGGCATGAGCCCATGCCAACACACCGTAGCAGTCATCGGTGGCGGGCACCACGACCCGCAGAGCGCGGATGTCAAACACCTGCTCAAAATCCAACGATTTGCCACGCATCTTTTTGACGATGCTGTAAATGTGCTTGGGACGACCCTGCACGGAGGCCTGAATGCCTTGCTGCTGCAAGGCCAGCTCGAGCTCCTGGCGCACCTGCTCAACATGCAATTCACGCTCAACCCGCTTTTCATCCAGCCACCCCGCCACCTCTTTGTAGGTCTGGGGATCCAGAAAACGGAAGGCCAAATCTTCCATTTCCCATTTGATCTGCCAGATACCCAGGCGGTTGGCGAGAGGCGCGAAGACATGCAGCGACTCACTGGCCAACGCCTGGCCCGGGTCACCCTTGGTCTGAGCGAAGTAGCGCAAAGTCTGAAGACGTGAGGCCAGCCTGAGCATCACCACCCGCATATCGCGCGAGAACGCGAGCAACATCTTGCGCACGTTTTCGGTCTGACTTGCGGCCAGCTCCGACACCGGGGCCTTGCTCAGCGCTGGCAAAGGCAGGGCCAGATCCTGAGCGACCTGCCGCTCTTCCGTCTTTTTGGCCTGGGCTGCTGCGGCCTTGATCCTGGCCTGTCTCTGCAATTGCACCAGTTTGGTGGTCTCCATCGCAAGCGCCGCAAAATGCTCGCCAAACGCCTTGGTGATGACCTCTTGCGGGCGGTTGAGGTGCTGACAGGCATACACCAGGTAGGCGGCCGCCTGCATCGCTTCCGAGCCACCGATGCCGCGCAGGATTTCGGCCACGGCATCGGCGTGGTCCAACACGTTCTCACCCGTATCAAGCTGTTCGCCTGCGAGCAGTGGTTCGGCGAACGCGCGCGCACGGGACAGCGCCTGCACCTGATGCGGCAGGCTGCTGGCGGTGGCGGCCACAATCGCTGACGGTGCTGCGCCAGGCGTGTCGGACAGGTCGGAGCGGGAGTCGACGGACTCAGAAACGGTTTTCATTGCAAATCGCCAGCCCTCATGACCCCAGCAAGAACGACTGCACGGCAGCGATCTGATCGGCCGCCACCAGCGTGGGGGCATGCCCGACGCCCTCAAACTCCACACACGAAGCCTTGGGGCCCCGTCGGGCCATTTCCTGTGCAGCATCGCGTGAGAGCAAATCAGACGACGCCCCCCGCAGCAGCAGGGTGGGCACCTTGATCGCATCGTACAAACCCCACAACGCCGCCTCTCCGGCCTCTGCTGCGGCTTCCCCATCGGCCGACTCGGTCAGCGCTTTGAACGGCACCGCCAGCGCCGGGTCGTAATGCAACCACCACCGGCCTTCGCGCTCGCGCAGCATTGGGCGCGAGAGTTCCGCCCATTGCGCAGGCGTATGGGGTCCAAAACCGGTGGATATGGATGCGAGGTAGTCACTGGCCGATTGCTCGCTGTCAAACGACGGATTGAGTCCCAGGTAGGTCGCGATGCGCAGCAATGCCTGCCACTGGATGACAGGGCCCACATCGTTGAGCACCAGTCGCCGGATACCCAGCTCTGGCTGGGCCGCAATAGCCATGCCGATGAGTCCCCCCATGCTGGTCCCCACCCAGTCAATCACGGCATCGGGCGAATCCCGCTTCACCCGGAGGACCAAAGTCGCCAGATCGGCCGCATATTGAGCCACCTGGTACTGCATCGGATCGGCGAGCCAGTCGCTGTGCCCGCGCCCGGCCACATCCACTGCCAAAACCTGCGCTTGAGAGCTCAACGCACGGGCCAAAGCATCAAAATCTCGCCCTTGGCGCGACAGCCCATGCACGCAGATCACCACATGCTGTGCGCCCTGCTCTGCCCGGGCAGGCCAGTCCCAATAGGCCATGTGGCGCTGGCCGCCGCCACGCGCGGCGGCACCGCCCATGGGGAAATGGCGAAGTTGGGGCTGCGTGGTGACGTCGTCCATGAATATCTGTCCGTGATAATGGCTGAAAGCTCGTTCAACCTATCGTAATGGAACTGGAGATCACCCATGCTCAAAAACAAAACCGCCCTCATCACAGGCTCGACCAGCGGGATCGGCCTCGGGATTGCCAAAGCGCTGGCACGCCAGGGCGCCAACATCGTGCTGAACGGTTTCGGTGATGCCGAGACCCCTCAAAAGGAAATCGCGGCGTTGGGCGTGCCGGTGGCCTACCACGGTGCCGACATGAGCAAACCCGCCGAGATCGAGGCCATGATGGCATTTGCCGCTGAGCGGTTTGGTCAGGTAGATATCCTGGTGAACAACGCCGGCATTCAACACGTGGCCCGCATCGAGGCTTTCCCGACGGAAAAATGGGACGCCATCATGGCCATCAACCTCAGCAGCGCTTTTCACGCCACGCGACTGGCGCTGCCGGCGATGCAGAAGACGAACTGGGGCCGCATCATCAACGTGGCCTCCGTGCACGGCCTGGTCGCCTCGGCAGAAAAATCCGCCTATGTCGCGGCGAAACACGGCGTCGTTGGCCTGACCAAAGTAACAGCGCTGGAGAACGCCACCTCGGGCGTCACCTGCAACGCCATCTGCCCAGGCTGGGTGCTGACGCCGCTGGTACAAAAACAGGTTGACGCTAAAGCCGCCGCACTCGGCATCTCCAATGAAGACGCGAAGAAACAGCTGCTGGGCGAGAAAGAGCCTTCACAGCAATTCACCACGCCCGAAGAGCTGGGTGCATTGGCGGTCTTTTTCTGCTCTGCTGCGGGCGACAACATCCGTGGCGTGGCCTGGAACATGGACGGGGGTTGGGTGGCTCAATAACCCACCGTTTTTCAAGCACCCAACAGAGAAAGCCCGCCTTGCGGGCTTTCTCTTTTTTGGATCTGAAACGCGAGTGCTGCGCTTACTTGAGCTGGACCGCCCCCGAAACCGTGACGGTCAGCTGGCTTCGCCCGGGCTCGGCGGGCAAGGGGTCCTTGTCCAAGGACGAAGCCGCCTCCATGGCCATAGTCTGGCGCCGAAAGACCCTTTCGTCACCGGTGTCAGCTGATGAAATGCTGACTTCTTTCAGCTCATACGCACCAAATCCGAAGGCCTTGGCGACTTCGCCAGCACGCCGTTGAAAGCGCTCGATAGCCAAAGCCTGCACATCGGACTCCAGCTGCTGCTGCGCCTCGCGTGACAACGAAAAAACCATGTTCGATACCGCCAAGGGCTGCATCTGGGCAGCCGTGCGCGCAATGCGGGTGAAATCTCGCCCTTCCAGCACCAGCTCGCCTTGGCCTTGCCAGCCCGACACCTTGCCGGCTTTGTCGTAGCGCGCGTACACGCCGAAATTTCCGCTGTGAACCAACAATTGCTGTTCGGCGGCTGCGCCTTTGGCGATCCCCAACGCGCTGTCCAGCGCTGTTCGCAGCTGAGATTGAACCTGCGCGGCATCCGCGCCTTCGCGGGTCACTGACAGACGCAGCGTCATCCAGTCTTGCTGCACATCGAGGAACCCGCTGGCTGCAAGTTGCACCACGTTTGCGCTCACGGGTGCAGGCATCACTGCTTGAGCCTGGGCACTGCCCGTTCCAATCCACGCCAACATCCCGATGCATGCCAACCATCGGCGGCCCGCCTGTCCCAAGCGGATCATTGCTTGGGAGCCTCAAACGCGAACTGTCCCCGCACCTGCTCTCGCAGCCGCAGCCGCTCTTCGGCGGTCAATCGATACGGCTTGGCCGGCTCTTCCGATTTGCTGACTGCGGTTAGAAACACATCGCGCAGGCGGGGAGATGGCGCGGCGGCCTCACGGGCCACCCCTGTCTCTTGTACAGACGCGACCGCATCTGCGCCAACAGCAGGCTGGATCGGCGCAGCTGACTGGGCCCAAGTGGCCGGACCACAGGCGCAAGTCAAAACAAGGAAGAAAGGCAACTTCATGGGTGTACGAATTCACAAGGATCAGATCATTCTCTGCGTCGATTCGAGATTTCCAGACACCCAGACCGGGCAACATTTGTAACACACTGTCAAAACCGCAAAAAACGAGGCCTGACAAGCACTTGGCGCTGCCACAATGGCCGTTGTTACATTTCAAGAGAGTTGCTGTCATGCCACAAGCCAATGCCCGCCCCAACAAAATTCTGGTCGTGGATGACGATGTTCGCATCCGGGACCTACTTCGGCGCTACCTCATGCAAGAAGGCTTTGAGGTCATGTTGGCCGAAGACGGAAAAGCGCTGAACCGCGTTCTGCAGCGGGACGCTGTGGACCTGATCGTGCTGGATCTCATGATGCCCGGCGAAGACGGCCTCTCCATCTGCCGGCGCCTGCGCGCCAACTCCGATCGCACCCCCATCATCATGCTGACGGCCAAGAGCGAGGACGTGGACCGCATCGTGGGCCTGGAAGTGGGTGCCGACGACTACTTGGGCAAACCCTTCAACCCCCGTGAGCTGCTGGCCCGCATCCATGCCGTGTTGCGCCGTCGGCCACCGACCGAAGTGCCAGGGGCGCCCTCTCAGGATGCCGAAACCGTCAATTTCGGCCCTTTTGAGTTTGACCTGAGTCTGCGCACCTTGCGCAAAGACGGTGCGGACTTGCCACTGACCACGGGCGAATTTGCCATGCTCAAGGCACTGGTGCGCCACCCCAGGCAACCGCTGTCGCGCGAAAAATTGGCCCAGTTGGCGCGTGGGCGCGAGTTTGAGCCCTTCGACCGCAGCCTGGATGTCCAGGTTTCCCGCCTGCGCAAGCTGATCGAAGAAGACGCAGCGTCACCCCGCTACCTCCAAACGGTATGGGGGGTGGGCTATGTGTTTGTCCCAGACGGCGCTGCTTGATGTCAGACGAATCACGCGCGCCCTTTGAAACCCAGCCAGCGATGCTGGAGACGCTTCCAGCCCCGCTGGATTCGCGTCCCCCTCGCGAACTGAGCCTCTTTTGGCGCACCTTTTTCCTGCTCGCCTTGCTGCTGCTGGGTTGCATCGTGGCCTGGCTGCAGACCTTCCGGGCGCTGGAATTTGAGCCCCGGTCCCTGCAAAGCGCACAGCAACTGGCGTCGCTGGTCAACCTCACTCGAGCGGCATTGGTCCATTCCGACTCGATTGCGCGCGTCTCGCTGGTCAAAACCCTGGCTGATGAAGAACAAGTGCGCATTGCGCCGCGCGAACCCGCCGACGCCTACCGCCTGTACAACGCCGACACGCTGAGCCGCCGGATCAGCGAATTGCTTCAGGCCCGGCTGGGCAAGGGCACCGTGGTGGCCAGCGAAGTCAACAATGTGGCTGGGCTTTGGATTGGTTTCAGCATTGATGGTGACCCGTACTGGCTGCAAACCGACCCTTCAAGGGTTGAGCTGGTTGCAGGAACGACATGGCTGATCTGGCTGGGAACGGCCGCTTTGCTGTCCATGGCCGGCGCAGCCCTGATCGCACGTCTGATCAACCGCCCGCTCAAAAAACTGTCGTTTGCGGCTAGCCGTGTGCGAGAAGGCGATTTCAGCTCCAGCCAGCTCAACGAAACGGTGGCCACCAGTGAAATTCGCCAGGTCAATATTGGGTTCAACCGCATGGCGCAGCGCTTGTCCAAAATTGAACAAGACCGGGCGCTGATGCTGGCGGGTATCTCCCACGATCTTCGCACTCCGCTGGCCCGCTTGCGCCTCGAAACCGAAATGAGTGTGGCCGACCCTCAGGCCCGCGAGCACATGGCGGCGGACATCGAGCAGGTCAATGCCATCATCGACAAGTTCCTCGACTATGCCCGTCCGGACCACCTCGAACCAGAAAGGGTTCACCTCAACCAGGTGATCGAAGCAGCCGTTTTCGCCATGGGCAACCCACCGGATGCCACGGTCACCTGCAGCGTTCCGGAGGAGCTCCATGTCATGGGCGACGCCGTAGAGTTGCACCGGGTGTTCTCCAATTTGCTGGAAAACGCGATGCGTTACGGCAAAGATCCCATCACAGCCGTCGCGAGGGTGGAGATCGCCGCAAAAATCAAGAACGAGTGGGTTTTGATCAAATTGCGTGACTACGGCAAAGGGGTCAGTCCAGACATGCTGACCCAGCTGACGCAACCCTTCTTCCGGGGCGATGCTTCACGCACATCCGCCACCGGCACCGGGCTGGGCCTGGCCATTGTCGAGCGGGCAGTGGCGCGCATGGGTGGCCGATTCGCTTTGGCCAACAGCAGCACAGGCGGCTTGTCCGCCCACATCAAGCTGCGGCTCGCCAAGGGAAGCTGACGCCTTGGGCCGTCTCTCCCTCAGGGCTGCGGCTTTGCAAACAACAGCACAACCGCCCGCGCCTCCATGGCCAGCCCCTGGCCCACCGGGCCCAGTTTTTCCGCCGTCTTTGCTTTGACGTTCACTTGCGGCAGCGATACGCCCAGCACGGCAGCAATGCGCTCACACATGGCCGGGATGTGGGCCGCCAACTTGGGCGCCTGGGCAATCACCGTCGCGTCGAGGTTGCCCAGCTCGTAACCAACCGCCCGCACGCGTTTCATGGCCTCGCCCAGCAACACGGCCGAGTCGGCCCCTTTGAAGTTGGGGTCGGTGTCCGGGAAGTGTCGGCCGATATCCCCCAGCCCGACGGCTCCCAACAAAGCGTCCGTGATGGCATGCAACAAGGCATCTGCGTCGGAATGCCCCATGAGACCCATGCTGTGGGGCACCTGTATGCCCCCCAGAATCAGGGGACGCCCGGGGACAAGAATGTGGGTATCCCAGCCCTCACCCACGCGAAATGGCGGGCACGTTGGTTGTGTCATGAACGGCTCCTCAGGATGGCTTCCGCCAATGCGAAATCCTCGGGGTAGGTGACTTTGAAATTCTGTGCGCTGCCGGGCACCAGCCTCGGCGCGAAGCCCGCCATCTCCATGGCGCTCGCTTCGTCGGTGACTCCAGCGAACCCTGACGCGGCCTGTTTCTGAAGCGCGACCAGCAAGGGCCCGATGCGGAACATCTGTGGCGTCTGTGCCAGCCACTTGTCCGAACGGTCCAGCGTCGCCGCAACGCGTCCGCCGACTTCCGCTTTCAGGGTGTCTGGGAGCTTGAGGGCGAGCAGGCCACCCACGGCATCATCCACACAGGCGTCGATCAACGCATTGATCTGCTCCGGCGTCACCATGCAGCGCGCGGCGTCGTGCACCAGCACCCAATCGGCCTCATGGGCGCCGCCTTCGCACAACGCCAACAAGCCATTGCGCACGCTCTCTGCCCGGCTCTCCCCGCCACAGCGTTTCAGCACCACGGCACTGTCATCGTCCAGTGTCAAGAAGCGGTCACCAGGCGCCACCACCAGCCACACGGCCCCTATTCGCGGCACCTGCTCAAAGGCACCCAAGGTGTGCATCACCATGGGCAATCCCAGCAAGGGTTGGTATTGCTTGGGTGTGGCGGTGCCGGCGCGCGAACCGGTGCCCGCGCAAGGCAACAAGACAAAACAACGGGGAGCAGATGGAGAGGTCAAAGAAGATGCGCCTGCGGTCAAAGATCCACCATTCTAAAATCACGGGTGTGACACCCCCCTTCCTGCTGGACGGGGGGTGTTCGTCTTGGCGTGCACATCCCTGCCCGCCACACGAACCATAGATTGCTCTCCGCCCATGGAACTGCCCAAGCTCAACCCCGGTAAACGCTTTACCCTGCCCCGTCCCAGCGGTTCGGCTGATGCATTGCTGCTCGCCCAGCTCGCCCAGCGCGACAAAGCCCAAGGGCGCCTGACAGCAATCGTCACGTCCGACGCAAGCGACGCCCAACGCCTGATCGATGAAATCGGCTTTTTTGCACCCCATCTGCGCATTGCACTTTTCCCCGACTGGGAAACCCTGCCCTATGACAGTTTTTCACCGCATCAGGACCTGATCTCGGAGCGGCTGGCCACACTCTGGCGCATCCACACCCGAGGCGACGCCCAGCACAGCGAAGGCAGCGCCGATGTGGTGCTCGTGCCTGCCACGACAGCGCTCTACCGGCTCGCACCCCCCTCGTTTTTGGCGGGCTACACCTTCCACTTCAAGGTCAAGCAGCAGCTTGACGAGGCCAAGCTCAAGAGCCAACTCACTTTGGCGGGTTACCAGCACGTCACCCAGGTGGTCAGCCCAGGTGAATACGCCGTGCGCGGCGGCCTGATCGACCTGTTCCCCATGGGCTCTCTGGTGCCTTTCCGCGTTGATTTGTTCGACGATGAGATCGACAGCATCCGAACCTTCGACCCCGACAGCCAACGCAGCCTTTACCCGGTGCCCGAGGTGCGTTTGCTGCCCGGTCGCGAGTTCCCCATGGACGATGCCGCACGGGCCAAGTTCCGCAGCCGCTGGCGCGAACTGCTGGAAGGCGACCCGACCAAGAGCCGCATCTACAAAGATGTGGGCAATGGCGTGGCAACCGCCGGTATCGAGTACTACCTGCCCCTCTTCTTTGAAGAAACCGCCACCGTATTTGATTACCTGGGTGAAGCCGCCACGGTCGTATTGCACGGCGATCTGGAGCCCGCTTTCCAACGTTTCTGGCAAGACACGCAGGAGCGCTACCGCATCGTGCGCACCGATCCGGAGCGCCCTGCCTTGCCACCCGAATCGCTGTTCCTGAGCGCCGAGCAGTTCTACAGCCAGGCCAATGCCCACGCGCAGCTGGCGGTACGTCCCGCGCTGGAAGATGTCGCCGACAACGCTTTTGCGCAAAAGCTGGGTGACCTCTCGGTGGTGCGCGGTGCAGAGGATCCACTGGCGCGGATGCAAGCGCACATCCGCAACACGGCCCACCGTGTGCTGATCCTGGCCGAGAGCGAAGGTCGGCGCGAGAGCTTGCTCGATTTCTTGCGTGCCAGCGGGTTGAATCCGCCCGCGTTTGACTCGCTCGCCGAGTTTCAGACCAGTGCGGAGAAGGTCGGTATCGCCACCGCCGCATTGACGGTCGGCTTTTCGTCGGTGGAAGACCGCATCGATTTCGTCACCGAAACCGAGCTGTTTGCGGCCGGACCGTCGGCTCGACGGCGCCGCAAGCAGGAGCAGGTCAGCGATGTCGATGCGCTGATCAAGGACCTGTCTGAGCTCAATCTGGGTGATCCGGTGGTGCACAACGCCCACGGTATCGGGCGCTACCGTGGCCTGATCAATATGGACATGGGCGACAAGAACCCCGACGGTTCGCCCGCATTGATGGAGTTTCTGCACCTGGAGTACGCCGACAAGGCGGTGCTCTATGTGCCGGTGAGCCAATTGCAGCTGATCGGCCGCTACACCGGCGTGAGTGCGGACGAAGCCCCCATGCACAAACTGGGCAGCGGGCAATGGGAAAAAGCCAAGCGCCGCGCTGCCGAGCAGGTGCGCGACGCAGCCGCCGAGTTGCTCAACATCTACGCCCGACGAGCCGCGCGCCAGGGCCATGCCTTTCGCTACTCGGCACAGGACTACGAAATATTCGCCAACGACTTCGGTTTTGACGAAACGGCCGACCAGAACGCAGCCATCCACGCCGTGATCCAGGACATGATCAGCCCCCAGCCCATGGACCGCCTGGTCTGCGGCGATGTGGGGTTCGGAAAAACCGAGGTGGCGCTGCGCGCGGCCTTCGTGGCCGTCACAGGCGGGCGTCAGGTGGCCTTCCTCGCCCCGACCACGCTGCTGGCCGAGCAGCACTTTCAGACGCTCGTGGACCGCTTCGCCAAGTGGCCGGTGAAGATCGCCGAGATGAGCCGCTTCCGCTCGCAAAAGGAAATCACCCTTGCGCTCAAAGGTGTGGCCGATGGCACGGTGGACATTGTGGTCGGCACACACAAACTGCTGTCGGAGAAAACCAAGTTCAAAGACCTCGGCCTGCTCATCATCGACGAGGAGCACCGTTTTGGCGTGCGCCACAAAGAACAGATGAAGCAACTGCGCGCCGAGGTCGATGTGCTCACCCTCACGGCGACCCCCATCCCTCGCACCTTGGGTATGGCGCTGGAAGGGCTGCGCGATCTGAGCGTGATCGCCACCGCGCCTCAGCGCCGCCTGGCCATCAAGACCTTTGTGCGTTCCGAGAGCAACGGTGTGATCCGTGAAGCCATACTGCGTGAACTGAAGCGCGGCGGACAGGTCTATTTCTTGCACAACGAAGTCGACACCATCGAGAACCGCAAGCAAAAGCTCGAAGAACTGCTGCCCGAAGCGCGCATTGCCATTGCCCACGGTCAGATGCCAGAGCGCGAGCTGGAACGCGTGATGCGCGATTTTGTGGCGCAGCGCTTCAACGTGTTGCTCTGCTCCACCATCATCGAAACGGGCATTGACGTGCCCACGGCCAACACCATCGTGATGGCGCGGGCCGACAAGTTCGGTCTGGCGCAGCTGCACCAGCTGCGCGGTCGCGTGGGCCGCAGCCACCATCAAGCCTACGCTTACCTGATGGTGCCCGACATCGAGGGCCTGACCAAACAGGCCGCACAACGCCTGGACGCCATCCAGCAAATGGAAGAGCTGGGCAGCGGCTTTTACCTCGCCATGCACGATTTGGAGATCCGCGGCGCCGGCGAGGTACTGGGTGAAAGCCAGAGCGGCAACATGCTCGAGGTGGGTTTCCAGCTCTACAACGAGATGCTGAGCGAAGCCGTAGCCTCACTCAAAGCCGGGCGCGAGCCCGACCTGCTCTCCCCTCTCTCGGTCACCACCGACATCAACTTGCACGCCCCTGCGCTCCTGCCCAACGACTACTGTGGTGATGTGCATCTGCGCCTGTCGTTCTACAAAAAACTCGCCACGGCCAAGACCACCGACCAGGTGGACGGATTGCTGGAAGAAATTGTGGACCGTTTTGGCAAGCTGCCCGTGCAGGCGCAGACGCTGATCGACGTGCACCGCCTGCGGGTGCTGAGCACACCCTACGGCGTGGTGAAAGTGGACGCCGCGCCCGGGGTGACCAACATCACCTTCCGAGCCAACCCACCCATTGAGCCCATGAAGATCATCGAGCTGATTCAGAAGAACCGCCACATCAAGCTGGCGGGGAACGAGAAGCTGCGCATCGAGCGGGAACTGCCCGAGGTGAAAGACCGCGTGTTGCTGGTGCGCGATGTGCTGCGCAACCTGGGGCAGCCGGTGAAACCACCGGAGACGGCGAAGGTCTGACGAGCCGTGTCCACCATTGCGCCTTGCCAAGCGTTTATCAACATGTCCATTTTTTTCAAAACCCTCGACCATGCCGGGGCTGTTACCGGGCATCAATGGATTTGAAGTGAAAAACAATCTCCACTCACCCTGGATCACGCCGATCGTCAAACGCACCCACACACCCATCACGGGCAAGTTGGTGGTGGGCGTATTTCCCCAGATGCAAACGATCAACTAACCCACCGAAAAGCCCATCCAACCTTGACCCGGTTGCGAACCGGTCTCGGCAATCCGCAATAATTCCCACATGACATCCTCCACCGAACTCGCCCCTGGCCTCACCCTGCAAGGGTTGAAAAAGCCCCTGCGCTTGAGCGACTTCAAGCTCATCGCCTTTGACATGGACTCCACGCTGATCAACATCGAATGTGTGGACGAGATCGCCGATGCCGTGGGCCGCAAGGCCGAAGTCGCCGCCATCACAGAAGCCGCCATGCGCGGCGAGATCACCGATTTCAAAGAAAGCCTGCGCCGCCGCGTAGCGCTGCTGCGGGGTGTCACTGTGGCCGACATGGAGCGCGTCGATGTGGAACGCCTGCGCATCAACCCCGGTGCAGCCGAGTTGATCGCAGCCTGCAAGGCGGCGGGCATGAAGGTGTTGCTGGTGTCCGGCGGATTCACCTTTTTCAGCGAACGTGTGCGTGAGCGACTGGGTATCGACTACACCCGCGCCAACATCCTGGAAATCGAAAGTGGCCCCAACTGCGGCCAGCTCACGGGCCGCCTGGTCGACCAAGCCTGGGGCGACATTTGCGACGGCGCTGAAAAGCGGCGCACGCTGCTGGAAGTCGCCTCCCTGCTGGGCATTGAGCCATCACAATGCATCGCCATGGGTGACGGCGCCAACGATTTGCCCATGATGGGCGCCGCTGGCCTCTCTGTGGCGTACCACGCCAAGCCAAAGGTACGCGAGCAGGCGATGGTGTCGATCAACGAAGGTGGTCTCGACCGCCTGCTGGAAGTACTTCAGTAAACGCAAGGCCCAAGCCGGTTCAATGTTCCCCGGCGCACGGCAGAGCCCAGAACTGCGCCCAGAATCCACCCCACTTGACACACAATACGCCTATTTTTGAACGCCTCTGGCTGCGAGTGCGCCCCCATCTGGGCACGGTCGCTATCGCACTGGCGGTCTTCGCTGGCGTGCATCTCTGGCAAACCCGCGATGTTCCATCAGGCTCCGCGCCTGAGCTTGCCTTTGTGCTTCTGTCGCCCGACGGATCGCGCGCAGAAACCACGCTGGCCCAATGGCGTGCCCAGTACCCCGGGCAAGCGGTCGGGATCCATGTGTGGGCTGAGTGGTGCCCGATCTGCAAAGCAGAAGAACACAACGTGCATCGCGTGGCGGCCGACCACCCGGTCTTGACCATCGCGATGCAATCTGGCCCAGCTGACATGGTGGCCAACGTGCTCAACAAACGCCAGATGCCCTGGTGGACGGCGGTGGATGACAGGGGTGAACTGGCCCGGGCCTTGGGCGTGAAAGCAGTGCCCAGCTTTCTGGTCGTTGATGCCCAGGGGCAATTGCGCGGCGCTTCGGTGGGTTACACCAGCGAAATCGGCATGCGCTGGCGCCTGTGGTGGGCCAA
The DNA here is from genome assembly GCF_004795855.1 of Hydrogenophaga sp. PAMC20947. Taxonomy (NCBI): domain Bacteria; kingdom Pseudomonadati; phylum Pseudomonadota; class Betaproteobacteria; order Burkholderiales; family Comamonadaceae; genus Hydrogenophaga; species Hydrogenophaga sp. PAMC20947. The sequence continues at coordinate 778,472 of NZ_CP039252.1, read as the reverse complement.
CGCTTTCTGAGACTTCATCCGCCCGCGCGCTTCACCTTGTGGCCTTTGGCCTGCAACGCGGCCATGATTCGATCAATGTGGTCACCCTGTATTTCAATCACGCCCTCCTTCACTGTGCCACCGGTTCCACACGCTGCTTTGAGCGCTTTGCCCAGTGCGGCCAATCCGGCGGCGTCCAGCGCCACGCCTTTGACCAAGGTGACCGCCTTGCCGCCGCGTCCCTTGGTTTCACGCGATACGCGCACCAGGCCATCGCCGGCGGGGACCAGCGTGCGTGCATTCGCCTTGCAAGCACAACTGGCCATCGGTTGCCGGCAATCGGGGCACATGCGACCCGATTCAGTGGAATAAACCAGCCCGGCGTTCACAAACGAATTTTTCATGGCCGGCATCGTACGCCATCGCCCGGTACACTGCCCGCAAAGACTGCCACATGCCATTTACATCTCTAGGCCTAGTGCCCCCCCTCTCCCAAGCTGCCGCCGATCTCGGCTTCACCGCGCCCACACCGATTCAAACGGCGGCCATCCCCATCGTTTTGGACGGCGTCGACCTGCTCGCAACGGCCCAGACCGGCTCCGGCAAGACCGCGGCATTTGCTTTGCCCCTGCTGCAGCATTGGCTATCAAACCCGCCAGCAGCAAACACGCGCCCGCTGCAAACGCTGGTGCTCGTGCCCACGCGCGAACTGGCAGCGCAGGTGGGCGAAGTGATTCGCAGCCTGGCCCAACCGCTGGCTCAGCGGCCCAAAATCGTGGTTGCATTCGGCGGCGTTTCTATCAACCCCCAAATGATGTCTTTGCGCGGTGGCGCCGACATCGTGGTGGCCACACCCGGGCGACTGCTCGACCTGCTGGACAACAACGCGATCAAACTGGGCGGCGTAAAACACCTGGTGCTGGACGAAGCCGACCGCCTGCTCGACCTGGGCTTTGCCGACGAGCTGGGTCGTGTACTGGCTCAACTCCCCACGCAACGCCAAACCCTGCTTTTTTCAGCCACATTCGCGCCCGCTGTTGAATCGCTGGCCAGTCAAATGCTGCACGAGCCACAACGGGTGGACGTGCCCACCGTGGCCAACGATGCCGCCGTGATCGAACAACGGGTGTTTGAAGTTGACGAAAAACGCCGAACCCAATTGCTGCGCCAACTGATCAAAAACCACGGCTGGGAGCGTGTGCTGGTCTTTGTGGCCAGCCAATACGCGGCCGAACACCTGGCGGCCAAGCTGCACAAAGCCGATATATTTGCCACGTCGTTCCACGGCGGCTTGAGCCAGGGCGCACGCAAGCAAACCTTGCAAGAATTCAAGGAAAAACGCTGGGACGTGCTGGTCACCACCGATCTGGCCGCGCGAGGCATCCACATCGATCAGCTCCCCGTGGTGGTGAATTTTGATTTGCCCCGCTCGGCCACCGACTACACCCACCGCATCGGCCGCACCGGCCGCGCAGGGGAAAGTGGATTGGCCATCAGCTTCGTCACAGCCGCCGGCGAAGCCCATTGGCGCGTGATCGAAAAGCGTCAGGGGTTGAGCCTGCCGCGCGAACAGCTGGCTGGGTTTGAGCCCACCGACGTGGCGCCTGTCAACACCCAAGACCTAGAGGGCACAGGCGGCGTCAAAGGCAAGCGCCCGAGCAAAAAAGACAAGTTGCGCGCCGCCGCAGCGGCCCCACAACAACCCGACGATTAAGACTGGTCGTCGTCGCCGTCGTCCTGGGAATCATCACCAGCTGAAGAACCAGCATCGCCGCTCTCACCGGTGTCGGCCCAGCGCTGGCGCGTGGCCGGCTTGGCCAGCAACTCCACGTAAACCTGCTCGGCACCCGTCTTGACCAGCTCATCGAGTTGAGCCGTCAGCTCGTTCGGGTGAACAACCGCGGCGCCCGCTTGATCAACGCCCAGCTTGCAATCAAAATCCCAAAAATCGGCATCCGCCGGCAGATCACGGCGACGCTCACGCTTCATGTACTTGCGCAGCTCGTGCTTGAGCGCTTCCAGCACGCGTTCAGGGTTCTTGCCCTCCGGGCGCAAAACAAAGGTTTTTCTCATCTCAACAGTCCTTCAAGGGGGTTGGCTCGCCCGGTCAGGAGGCAAACATCAATGCTTGATTATCAGGCCCCCAGCTTGACCGCCGCTCAAAGGGGCGAAATCTCGTAGCCCCCTTCATCCAGGTTGCGGTACGGCCCCCAAACAGCCTGCAAGGCCGCGGCTTCGGCTTGCTGCCAGGCCTCAAACACCAAACGCTGTTCGGTATTGAGGTCGTCGTCATCGGGCACCTCCCCATACTGCTGCACGATGCCGCGGTAGATAGAAAGCATGGGCCAGACGAGGTCGGCGCCCCCCAAAGCAGCCTCCAGCGCATCCCGAAAAGTTCGGTGCGCTGCATCCTTCTGCGCCGGGGTGGTGTCATCGGGGACGTAAAGCTTGAGGGTGTAGGTCATGGGGCCAGATTCAGGGGCAAGGGCACAATGCAAACATTATCTTCTCCGGCCTCGCACCGCCCTTATGCACAACCAACGCCACATACCCGACGCCGACGCCATTGCCGCCCTGCCCGAATTTCCCCGCCTGGCATTGGGGCAGATCACCTTGGTCCAGTCCCGGGAGCAAGCCCGTGAAGCCTGCGCCGCGTTGCGCGACCACCCTGCGCTGGGATTCGACACCGAATCCAAACCCACCTTTTTCAAAGACCAGGTGTCCGAAGGTCCCCACGTCGTTCAGCTGGCCAGCTTGCGACACGCCTGGATCTTTCAATTGCACGACCCGGAATGCCGCGAGCAGGTCTCCCAATGGCTGGGTGAACCAGGGCGCGCGCTGGCCGGGTTCGGGCTGGGCGATGACGTTAAACGCATCGTGCACAAGCTTGGGGTAGCGCCCCAGGGCATTGTCGAACTCAACGCTTGGTTTCGTGAGCGTGGTTACCGCAAAGAGGTGGGGGTGAAAGGCGCTGTAGCCGCGTTGTTCTCCCAGCGCTTCATCAAAAGCAAAAAAGCGGCCACATCGAACTGGGCTTCTCGACAACTGAGCGAAGGCCAGCTCATCTACGCCGCCAATGACGCCTACGCAGCAGCCTGGGTGTACCAGGCCTTGCTGGACCTGCCCACGACCGTCAGCGCTGACGCCTCAAAGGCTTGAGCAGGTCCTCCAAGCCATTGTGGTCAATCTCGTGCATCAACGCCAGCAGGCGCCCGATGTCACCCGAAGGGAAGCCTTCCCGCGCAAACCAGTTCAAGTAGTTGCCTGGCAAATCCGCGATCAAGCAACCCTTGTGTTTGCCAAAGGGCATTTCCACTGTCAGCAGGCGCTCCAGATCTCCGGCATTCATGCATCCCCTTCTGCTGCGACCCTGGAAGCATCCAACCATTGTCGAACCGCTCGATTGAACACCTCAGGCTGCTGCCGCATCAGCCAGTGCCCAGCATCCAGCCCCTGCACCGCGCAGCCCGGTGTGGTGGCCAGCTGAGCCAACCAGCGAGCCGAATGGAACATGAAGGGCTTGCGTTTTCCAAACAGAAACAGAGTCGGCACCTTGGGACCAAAGACCTTGTCCACGCGTGCCACCCCCCTCAGACCCCCAAAGCTGCCCAACCATTGCAAGGCATAGGGGTAGTTCATCTGCCACCCCATCTGGCTCGGCTCGGTCTTGCACCCAATGCGTCGGGCCATATAGCGGGTCATGCGATCGGCCATGGCGGGCCAGATTGAGCCCAGTTTCCAGGCCAGGGCCAGCCAGATCTGGTATCCAGCGATCATGCGTTTTTCTTTGGCAGTCAATGCGGCCAGATAGGCCCCCGAATTGGTGTCCCCAATATCGGCGGAGACCACACGTGCAACGCGGTCCACATGGCGGGCGGCGTACTCATAGCCGAAAAAGCAGCCCCAGTCGTGAAGTACCAGAGCCACCGGCTCACCCGGACTGACCGCATCCACGACCGCGCCGATCAGTGCGCACATGTCGTCCACGGACTGCGGGCGTGGTGGCTGGGACAAATCAAATCCCGGCAGCGAAAAACGCACACACCGGTAGCCATCGTGCAAGGCCTGCACCGTGTCATCCCACAAGGCCAGCGTGTCGGGCCACCCATGTAGAAAAACCACCGTCGGGCCTTGACCCTCTATCACCACATCCAGGCCTTGCAGCCGCATCGTTTCACGCATCTATTTCATTCCGGGAACGTCAGACACTGCATCCTAGCTTGCTCAAAGCCGAAACAGGCCGCAAGCAAGTCACCCAGGTGAATCAAATGGGTCCGCTGGCATCAACGATACTGCAACCCATGCAGCGCACCATCTTCACCACACCCGGTGTCAACACCGTGTTTCGGCTCTTGTCCCTGGGATTTCTCAAGCTTTCTGGCTGGACCATTGAAGGCGCTCTGCCCGACCACGCCCGCAAGAGCGTGCTCATTGCGGCACCCCATACCAGCAACTGGGACCTCCCCTACACCCTCATGGTGGCCTTCGCGCTGCGGTTGAATCCCTACTGGATGGGCAAACAAAGCATTTTTAAGCCTCCTTTTGCCGGCCTCATGCGGTGGCTAGGCGGCATCCCGGTCAACCGATCACAGGCGAGCAATCTGGTCGAAGCCTCAGCTCAGGCCATTCGGGCCGCCGACGGCAGCCTGCAACTTATCGTGCCGCCCGAAGGGACACGCAGCAAGACGCGCTACTGGAAAACGGGCTTCTACTACATCGCGCTCAATGCCCAGGTCCCCATCGTCCTGGCCTTCATGGACTACGGGCGCAAACGCAGCGGTCTGGGGCCAGTATTTGTGCCCACGGGCCATGTTGATGCGGACATGGCCGTCATCAAGGCCTTCTACAAACCCTTCAAAGGCAAGAACGCCGACCAATTTGAGTCCAACCACGAAGAGGCTTGACAGCCCACCCTCAGACCTCCCTTGGCGCCCGGCGTCTACGCAAGATCCCCAACGGGATCACAACCGCTCAAGACCGCTTCCAAACGCAGGGCACCAGCAAACCACGATGGGGTTGCACAAACAGAAAAGCCCGTCACCTTTCGGTGACGGGCTTTTGAGATAAATAGTCGCTGCGGTGGGATTCGAACTCGTTACCCCTTGCACACCATCAATGTAACGTTCCAACAACCTATGTTCGAACCCACCAACTGGGGTCAGTGTGCAACCCCGGCCGACCAACTTGCAGCGCCTTCTCCGATCAGTCCTCGCCTGGGGAGTGGGCCAACTGATTCTTCACGTACTTGAATCGGCTTAGGAACAAAACTTTTTTGTGCGATGACGGAAGCCAGCTTCAGCAAGGACTCTTTTTGTGTCCGGAGGTGTTGCCTTCGCCAGGCTGGGATCAGTGCCAAAGCAATGTTGAAATCTTCGATACCCAGAGCGTCCATCGAGTGCAGGGATTGGCTGAACCGCGGTTTGTCACTCGGCGTGACAACAGAGTCCCCGTTCAGGATGGCCTGAAGCGCCCCGCCCATCGACCGCAGAGCTTGGCTGCGCCGCTGTTTGTCACTCGGAGTGACAACACAGGCTGCGTCCAGACATGCCTGACGCGACTCACCTGTTGATATTGGCGGGGTAGCGCTGAACCGCAGACTTGTCACTCCGATGGACAAAGCCAGCCCCGTTCACGGGTTGGTTGCGTTGCCACACCTGCGTCAAGGGCAGCGCTCAATCGCCATGCGCAACGGATCAGTGGTAGTCGTCTTCGAGCTGATGGCGCAAAGCGGTGACGACCACATCGGCGGCGCCCTCGATCTCGAACAAGGCGACATAACCCGTTCGCCCAAACGGAATGATCAGCTCTCGCAAGAACGGGCTTTGCCCCGCCTTGCGGCAGGTGAAGGGCGAAGTCTGCAAGGTGGCAACGCCGGCGCGAATGGCCAGCAAAGCCCGTTCGGGCAAGGCCAGATCGCCGCTGTCGCGCGCCAGCTCCCGCTCCAGCACGAAATCGAACAACCGTTCGAGGTCTGCCTGGGCCTCGCGGGTGAAGCGAACCCGAAAGCTCACGGCTTTGTCTTCGCGATGCGTGTGCGCGCGGCGTCCAGCTTGCGCTGCAATTGATCGATCACAACATCAGCTTCGACATAGTCACCGGTGCGTTGGGCTTCGTCGCGCGAGCGCAGGCCGCGGGCAATGAACTCGGCCTGAACACGCCGGCGCTGCACGGTGGCCCGCACCGAGGCCTCGACGAATTCGGAGAGCGTCTCGCCGTCGCCGAGCAGCGACTCGACCTCGGCCCGAAACTCGGGGTCCACCCGAACGGAGGGGATGGTGGCGGTTTTCATAAACTCAGTGTATCGCATTTGCGCTGCATTATGGCAAACCCAGTCGACTTGTCACTCGGAGTGACAAAGCAGTCGGTGCGAGGATAGGCGAACAGGGGATCCGGCCATGCTCAGCCCTCCCCTGTGCTCGCGCACCGCGCGCTGTTGAATACAAAACAAAAATGGGCCCGAAGGCCCATGGGTCAGACCAGACCCTTTTCTGCCATCGATTGCACCGCACTGCCCGCCACGATGAAGTGGTCCAGCACCCGCACATCGATCAGGGCCGCCGCAGCCTTGAGCGTCTGCGTCAGAAACTCGTCCGCCTTTGACGGATCGGCCACACCCGAGGGATGGTTGTGCACCAGCAGCAAAGCCGAGCTGTTGCGCAGCAGCGCATCGCGCACCACCTCGCGCGGGTACACGCTACCCACGAGTAGCTGCTCATGGACATGCTGGTAACTTCGCTGCAGGAATCAATATTTGCAAAACTCCTGATGTCCATGGCATTGAGGCTGAAATACTGATGTTTTGCTCAATTGTGTCCATACCTTGGGTATTGTTCGCGTTTTCTAGCTTCAGTTACCACTCTCGCTGCCCGCCCTTGGCATGCTCCAAGTCGACGCCAATGCCTCGTCGGCTTCGGCCGCACGGTACCCGCCCGCGACATCGCGCACCAACAAGGAAGAAGAAGCGGCCACCGAGATGGCCTGAAAAGAATCGAGGGAAGAAAACAGATCGTGCTGCATGACAAGCTCCAGTGATCGGGCGGGATGGCCCGAGACCGAAACCGGCACACCGCAGCGCAGCGGTCAAAGGTTCGAAGACGGCCGCATGGCCGCCAGCGCCCACAGGGCGCGCAGACCTTGACGGCGAGAACGGTGTGCAAGGATGAAGGGAACAGCAAGCCAGCCCACCACACCTGCCCGCGTGAGATGGGCAAGCGCAACGCGCAGGCCGGGGCCCCACCGACGGCCGAAGGCGTCAGGGATCGCAGCCGCATGGCCGCGACGCGCAAAGGCGCGGGGCGCAGCCCGCAGAGCCCGACGGCGGCACGCCGGGACGCGCTGAAAACACGCAACACACCAATGTTTGTATGCTCCGAATGCCCGCCATGGCGCCACCCCGCACTCGACCGCCCCGCCCCGCTCGGGCACCATGCCCGCTGGCATGCCAGCCAACGCCACCGACAACCAGCAGACCACCCAAACCGCCACGCGCCATGACAAAAGCCCCCACCACAACCGCTGCCGCCACCCCTTGGGCCTTCCGCACCCGCTTTCGCCGGGGTGCCTTCGGCTGGAAAGCCTCCCGGCTCGCCATTGACCGCATCCATGAGGCGCTGATCGAGATCCGGGCGGCAGCCCGGATCGACCCCGCCCGTGCGGGCGAAGGGGCCGTGCTCCTCCTGGAAAAGCTCTCGCCCGCCCTGTGCCAGATCGACAGCTCGTCGGGTGCCCTGGGCAACGCCACCCATGCCGCCGTGCAAGAACTGGCGCCGCTGATCAGCAGCGCACCGGTGAGCCCCCCCGTGCGCAAGCAATGGCTGGACCGTCTGTATGAGGCCTTCCAGCAAGACGATCCCCCCTACATCGAATCCCTCGGTGATCACTGGGGCGACCTGTGCGCCACGTCGGACTTGGCCTCGGACTGGAGTGACCAACTGCTGCCCAGCCAGCACCACGTTCTGAGCGAGCGCGCCAGCGGTACGTTTGCCTACTTTGCCGGCACCAGCCTGTGCTACAGCGCCCTGTTCAAGGCCGGCCGCCATGAGGAAATCCTGCAACTGCTGAGCCAAGACCGCCACCCGATCTGGCCCTACCTGATCTGGGGCGCGCGCGTCCTGGCCGCCAGTGCCCGGATCGACGAGGCCATCGCCTATGCCCGCGATCGAGCGGGCATCAACACCAACAGCGAAGAAGCCCTCGCCCGCTTTGCCGAAGACCTGCTGCTCAAGGCCGGCCGGCGGACCGAGGCCTTCGACCAGTACGCGCTGAGGGCCAACCAGGCCCACACACACCTCGCGACGTTCAGGGCCCTCGCCAAAAAGTACCCCGAACTGGCCAAGGACAAGCTGCTTTCACACCTGGTCGCCTCCACACCCACTGCGCCCGGCAAGTGGTTCGCCACCGCCAAGACGCTGAAACTGTTCGATCAGGCCACCCGCTTGGCCTGGGCCTCACCGTGTGACCCCAAGACATTGAACCGCGCCGCACGCGACCACCTCACCAGCCAACCAGCCTTTGCGATGCAGTGCGCCCTGGCCGCCCTGCATTGGATGTCGACCGGCCACGGTTACGAACTCACCGGCCTGGACGTGCAGGAGACCCACCGACTCGCCATCGACGCGGCAAGCCAAACCCAGCAAACCGAACAGGCCCACACCACCATCGCCCAAATGCTCGCCACCGATACACCGACCACGACCTGGATGAAACAAGCCCTGAGCATGGCAACGTCACCCACGGCCCCCAAAAGCCGCTGATCCGTGGGCGCGTGCAGATTGCAGGGAGTGCTTTGGCTGGCAGCCTTCATTTCAACGACCTCCCACAAAAAATGAAGATCGAAAGAAAACGCAGCGCCCCAGTCACCCGTCCAAACCGTGAAGCATTTTTCCTTCTAGGGTCGACAAAGCACTGAAACACCGCGCCTGACCTGGCGTGGTGGTCATTCCGAGCCCATTTCAAGGATTGACGCGCTTCCTGGTGCCCGAGGGCCGATCACAGAGGCGGGTTGTCACCCGAATGGGGCCGCCGTCAAGGGCCAATCAGTCGGCTCGAAAGGGTGGCATTTTGTCGGCCACATCTCGAACCTTGGCCACTTCCACGGGGTGACCCCATCCTTCGGGGTCCCGCCCGCCACGGCGTTCACGCGCAACGCCCATTCGGGACTCATTCACACCATCGCGGACGGCGGCTTTCACCACGAAGTACAGCACCACCATGAAGGCTACATAGCTCAAAAACTCCCAGATGGCCAACTGCAAAGCGGCCTTGGTCACTTCAAATTGAAGTTGTTTCAGATCGATCATCTTTCCTCACTGTCTGCTGGGATTGCACCAAATTCCTGACACCCGATGTCCGCCTGGCCGGCGGGTCGCACGCATGCCACCGGCGCAACCGATCACGAAGCCCTGTGGTGAGGCCTGCGCCTTTGCCGCCGCCATCTCCCACCCATGTACACATCGGACCCGCGTGGTCAGCACCGGCCACATGAACCGATGCCAAGCCATTTCTGCCGTTGAGGGTGCCCAGGACGGTCACCCGGTGGGCCCTGTCGGATCCGGGCGGCGATTCAAGCGCCCACGTACTCCGAAACGCCCGGTGTTTTGTGGGCCGGTCATCGGAACAGCCTTTTCTAAAAGTGCAGATCAGGCAGCTGTCTGCCCAATCTTTAGGCACCATCCGCAAAGCCAGTGGATACGGGCCCTCTGGCAGTTGTTCATCAAGTTATCAACAGCCTAAGCCACATCCCGTGTGGACAAGATGGCACAGCTGTTGGCGCCGATGGAAGCTTGACCCACTGGGGGCGCGGATGAAAACGTGGATTGCTATGCGATCTTCATACAAAAACTTGGACGATGTCCTGGTCGTCCAAGTTTTTGTCTGCCCCCCAACATGGGTGCCCACCTGTACCAAACGGGCATTTCGGAAATCCGGCTGACCAACGCTGCGCCAGATCGGACAACCGCAAACACGCCCATTCACAGCCAATCTTGGACGCCTTGATCACCCGCCGCGCCTGGATGCCGCTTGCCCAAGTCCCATTTTGGGACTACACTTCGACTGATGCGAGTGATTGCCGTGTCTACCCTTCGGGCCTTCTGGGTGCGCTATCCCGACGCCGGGCAGCCGCTGAAGGCTTGGTACGAGGAAGCCACGAGTGCGACCTGGACCCAGCCGGCTGACATCAAGCTGCAGTACCGCAGCGCCAGCGTGCTGAAGAACCGTCGCGTGGTCTTCAATATCAAAGGCAATGACTATCGGCTGATCGTGGCCATTGCGTACAAGTTACAGATCGTCTACGTGAAGTTTGTCGGCACCCACAAGGAGTACGGCGCAGTGGACGCAGAAACCGTTGAAATGGCCTGACCGGCCACGGAGGAAAACATGGACATCCGCCCTATCCACACCGAAGCAGACTACAAGGCCACTCTCAAAGAAATTTCAGCCTTGATGGATTCCGACCCTGATCTGGGCACGCCGGAGGGCGATCGTCTGGACATTCTGGCCACGCTGGTGCAGGCCTACGAGGCCAAGCACGTACCTATCACCGCGCCTGATCCAGTGGAAGCCATCAAATTCCGGATGGATCAGAGCGGTCTGTCCGTCAAAGATCTTGAGCCGATCATTGGCAAAAGCAACCGCGTCTACGAGGTCCTGAGCCGCAAGCGCCCGCTGACGCTGGCCATGATCCGCAGACTGCACAAGAGCCTGGGCATCCCGGCCGATGTGCTGATTGCGGAGACGGCTGCAGGTTGATCATCGAACGCTGAGCTTGGCTTCTACAGTGAACAGCGTTGTCAAGAGTTTCCCTTGGATATGCCGCAAGCTGACTTTGGCCGGCAGGGTCGTCGCACCGGAAGTCAGATTCCCGGAGCCGCTTCGTACTCACACTGTCGGCCATGAACGGCAGTTCACCGAGGTGCAGCCAAGGTCGGCTCAAGGCTGGGTCCAGACATAGGAATTTGACGCCTGAACGTTCGCGAGTTATGTAACCTGTCATTCGCTGAACAAGGACCCGAGCGACCGGTTGAATCCGCCCCCCAGACCGGTCACATGACAGGTGCCAGGCAGACAAGATCGCTGGAACGACTGTTCACGCTAATGGTGAACTGGAGCTCTCGACCCCTAGCAGGCGGTGGTACTTTTCGAACCGGCGGACCGCTCTACTAGGCAAAGCTGTAACAGCCAAGTGGCCACCCGGTGCGATGAACGCTCAGAAGCAGCCACCAGGCATTGAGCAGCGCCTGGCAGATTCGAGAACCACCCACAAACTATGAAGCCTTGCTCAGTTTTCAAACGGGTGGCGGTACCGGGTCGCACACGCCAGCTGAAAGCGGGCTGAGTCAAACCTTGGACGTCAGACGCGAGATCAGCGAGTTCGAGCGTTTCCTCGAATCGAGGATCCCCTCTGCTCAGCATAGAAGTGCTCTAAACCCTGTGCAGCGAGAACGAATCAGAGTCAGCCTTGCTGATGATCAAGACGTCAAGTTCTGTGCCTTCGATTTGCTCAACTTGCGAATCACTGGAGGCAGGATGACCATCGCAGCGGCGCAAACCCAGAGGCCAATCGCTATCGGGCTCTCGAACAAGATGCCGAACTCGCCATTGGTGATGGACAGGGCACGTCGCAAGTTTTGCTCCATCATGTCGCCCAGAACGAAGCCGAGAATCAGCGGGGCCATCGGAACACCTTGCTTGCGCAGCAAATACCCCACCAGGCCAAACCCGGCCATCAGCATCAGGTCAAACGTGGTCGCATGCACCGCGTAAACGCCGACTGTGCTCACCGCCAGGATGCCCGGCACCAGCATCCAGTTCGGAACGCGCAGCACTCTGGTGAACACACCGACCAGAGGAATGTTGATGAACAGCAGCATGACGTTGGCGATAAACAATGACGCGATCAGGCCCCAGACCAGTCCGGGTTGCTGTGTGAACAGTGCCGGCCCTGGCGTGATGTTGTACAGCGAGAGTGCACCAACCATCACCGCCGTGGTGCCCGAGCCGGGCACACCCAGTGTGAGCATGGGAACAAATGATCCGGCTGCCGATGCGTTGTTCGCAGCTTCGGGCGCTGCCAGCCCACGAAGATCGCCTTCGCCAAAGGTGCCGCTGTCGCCGGCCATGCGCTTTTCCATTGAGTAGGTCATCGCGCTGGCAATGGTCGCGCCAGCACCAGGCAGTACACCAACCACGAATCCGACCACGCTCGAACGCAAGGTAGCCCACCAGGTGAATTTCATCTCGACCCAGTTAAACAGATTGCGGCCCGTTTCTTTGATCATGCCCGCGCTGCTGAACTGGTACTCAAGCATCAGCAGAATCTCGCTGATCGAAAACACGCCGATGACAACGACGATGAACTGGATGCCGTCAGACAGGTGCACGTCGCCGCCGGTGAAGCGGTAGACCCCCGAATTGGAGTCAAGCCCGATGGTTGAGAGCGAGAGGCCGATGACGGCAGCCAGCGCCGCCTTCATCGGCGCGTCGCCCATCAGGCCAGCAATACAGGCGAAAGCAAAACACATCAACGCGAAGTATTCAGCTGGGCCGAAGGCCAGTGCCCAGCGCGCGAGCAAGGGGGCAAACGCCACAATGCCGATGGTCGCGACGATAGATCCGACAAAAGAACTCCAGGCTGAGAGCGACAATGCAACCCCTCCCATGCCCTTGCGCGCAAGAGGGTATCCATCCAGCGTGGTCATGATGGCGCCGGCGTCCCCGGGGACGTTCAACAAGATGGACGAAATGCGCCCACCGTACTCACAGCCAACATAGACCGCCGCGAGCAGGATCAAGGCCGTTTCAGGAGGCAATTTGAGCGCGAAGGCCAGCGGCATCAAGATGGCAACGCCATTGATCGGACCCAGGCCGGGCAACATGCCCACCACGGTGCCCAAGAAGGCGCCGAGCGCGGCAACCAGCAGGTTTTGCAATGACAGCGCGACGACAAAGCCGGCAAAGAGGTGTTGCAAGGTGTCCATCAGCGGCCCCCGAGAATGAAACTGAGAATGCCGGTCGGCAACACGACATCGAGTGCCTTGTCAAACAGCAGGAACAGACCGATGCCGAGCCCGGCACCGCCGAGCAAAGACTGGCGCCAGGTGCCGCCGAAAGCCATGCCCACAGGCACCGCCATCAAGGCCGTTGCGAAGGTGAAGCCCAACACCTGAAAAAGAAACGCATAGAAAAAGACGGTCACAACACTCAAGGCGATGAGCTTGATTGCGCCGCCTTGAAACGGGTTCTCGACGAAGGATGGCTTGAAGACCAGCCACGCCCCACCAATGGCCATCAAACCCGCCAGCAAGCGAGGGAACGCTCGAGGCCCGACGGGTTCATACGAAATGGGTGGTGCGTAGGCTTGCGCAAACCACGCCATTGCAATGGCGAGCACAACACATGCCGCCCCGAGGATGCGATCACTCATGAAAATCTCTCTTAAGTGGACGGCAGCGGATTCGGCTCCGAGTGGGCCAACTGCCATTTCGAGGGCATGCATGGGCGGCGCGATCGTCGATCGACCGCCCATGTCAGGCGAGGGTTACTTGGCGGGGGGCGTGACAGCCAAACCGAATTCTTGCGCCAGCAGGCGGTACTCACCGACCCGCTTCTTCGCGTAGGCATCGGCTTCTGCACCGACCAAATCAAACGGGAACAATCCGCGCTCTGCACGCAGCTTCTCGTATGCGGGCGTGGCCATCATTTTCTTGAAGGTGTCGCTCCAGGTCTTGAAGTCGGTATCGCTGACCTTTGGCCCCATGTAAAAGCCGCGGATGATGGGCCACTGGATATCGGCACCCTGTTCTTTTGCTGTCGGAATCGAAGCCAATGCACCCGGAAGACGCTTGTCAGCCATCACCGCCAGCACGCGGATCTTCGAACCTGCGAGCTGCTGCTGAACTGCCTCAGACGCATCGCCCGAGTAGACGTGAATGTGACCGCCTTGCAATGCGGTGATGGCTTCGCCACCGCCTTCGAAGGCAACAAAACGCATGGCCCTGGGGTCAACGCCGGCGGCCTTGGCGGTCAGCGCGGCTTTCATCCAGTCCTGGCTCCCCACAGTGCCTCCCGCGCCGAACACCACCTTGGTCGGATCGGCCTTCACGGCTGCCAGCACGTCTTTCAAAGTTTTGTAGGGCGAGCTTTCGCTGACAATGATCGCGCCGAAATCTGCACCAATCGCCGACAACCAGCGGACATCGTTCTCGTTGTAGCGACCAAATTTTCCTTGAGCCAAGTTCAGCAGCGAACCACCCGAGAACGCAACAATGGTGTTGTTCTCATCCGGGCGCTGAGCAATCACGGAATTGTAGGCAACGGCGCCAATGCCACCGGGCATGTAGGTCACACGCATAGGGTCGGCGATGTACTTTCCGTCTAGCAGCGCGGTCTGTACCAGCTTGCAGGTCAGGTCAAAACCACCACCCGGTTTCGCGGGGGCAATGCATTCAGTTTTGTCCAGCGGGCCTGCCGTTGCGGAAACGGCTGAGCAAGCAAGGACAAGGGCCATCATGGGAAATTTGAAATTCATCGGAAAGTCTCCATCGGTTGTTGGTGAGTCCCCAAAAACGTGGAATCGCCGGGGATGCAGAAACTTTACCGAGGCGGCGCTTTCAAGCAGCTTTCAGAAAATACGCGAAAACATACGGGGTAACCCTAGGCTTGCGACGCTGGCCCGACCAGGGGAAGGGTGATGGTCGCGACCAGCCCGCGCCCTTCCTCGCCGGGAGCAAGCAGCAAGGAGCCACCCAGCCGTTCGGTGATCGACCGGACAATCGCCAGACCCAGACCCGTCCCTGGCTCGCTCATGTTGCTGCCGCGAAAAAACCGCTCGCCGGCACGGCTCAGCTCCGTTTCCGGAATGCCAGGCCCGTTGTCCACCACAGCAATCAAAGCCGTTGCTCCCTGTCGCGATACTTGCACGGTCACCTGTCCACCCCTGGGGGTGTAACGCAACGCGTTGTGAACCAGGTTAGACAGGGCCTCCTTCAACAAACCTGACTGGGCCAGTACCGGCAGCGCTTGGTCTGTCTGCTCGATGCCCAGGTCGACGCCCCGATCGCGGGATTCACTCCACCACTTCTGGGTCACCTCAAGGGCCAGTTCGCCGGCATCGATGTGTTCGACCACAAACTCGGCACTCTCGGCCCGCGCCAACGCAAGCATCTGGTTGGTCTGGCGCACCGTTTCATCCAGTTGCAGCCGGATGGCCGCCACAGCACCTCGCAGCTTGTCCTGATCGGGTTCACGCAATGCGTAGGCGATCTGCGTGGCCAAAGTGGCCAATGGCGTTCGAAGCTGATGCGAGGCATCGTCGACAAAGCGCCGCCTAGCTTCGACCATTCGGCGGTTGCGCTCAATGTGAAAATTGATCGCATCAACCAGCGGCTGCACGTCGGCAGGAATGTCGGGAGCCGAAATGGGCGTCAAATCCTCGGTCTTTCGGGCCACCACCGCATTGCGCAAATGCGCCAAGGGCCGCAACGCCCAACCCACAGCCAGGACCAGCAAGATGGTCGCCGTCAGAATCAGAATCACATCGCGTGCCACTGCCTGCAACACCAGTGCGCGGGTGAACTCATGACGGGATTCCAGTGTCTCCGCAACCTGAATGATCACACGCTGAGCGCTTGCGTGGCCTGAAAGCGGGCGGTCCAGCAGGCGCGCGTAGGAACCGATCCGAACCGGCTCGCCGAAGTAGACGGCATCACTGAACTGAGGCTTGCCGGTGGCCAGGACATTCGGCGGGGCTGGCAAGTCGGGGCTGCCAATTTCGATCAATCCATCCTCCGTTGCCACCCGATAGAAAACCTGCCCGCTGGCCGTCAATTGAAAGAACTCGAGCATGATGTAAGGCAGCTCGACACCGAGCCCCCCGCTGGCGGTAGAGATGTTTGCATCCATCGACTTGATGGCGCCCAAAAGCGAACGGTCGTATGCCGAATTTGCTGCATCCACGGAGGTACGCCAGGCCAGCCAGAGTTGAGCCGCTGCAACCAGCATCAGGCCCGGAAACAGCACCAACAGCAAGGTTCGCCGCAGGCCCATGCGATGCAGCCTTGTCAAGTTCACGCGTCGCCCTCCAGCACGTAACCCAACCCGCGAAGGGTGGTGATGCGAACTGTGCTGTGTGCCAGCCGCTTTCGCAATCGGTGCACCAGCACTTCGACCGCCTCTGGGTTGACGTCTTGCTCGTCCGAGAACACGCGGTCCAGAATTTCATGTTTGGTCATGGGTTCACCGCTGCGCTGGATCAAGGCACGCAATACAGCGTGTTCGCGTGGCGTCAGTGGCAGCGTTTCGTGCTGCAAGGTGAACTGCTTGCTGGCAGCGTCGTAGGTCAGCGCCCCGCAGGCAAAGCGGGGGTGATCACTCCCTCGGGCACGCCGGATCAGCGCCATCAGACGGGCTTCCAGTTCCTCCAGCTCAAAAGGTTTGGCGAGGAAATCGTCGGCGCCTTCGCGCAAGCTGCTGACCCGCTCGATCAACGAATCGCGCGCAGTCAAAATCAGTATCGGCAGGCGTTCGTCGGCCTCGCGCAGATCGGCCAGAACCTCGTGTCCGCCCAGCCCTGGCAGGCCCAGATCCAGGATCAGTGCGTCGTAACGCGTTGCCTTGACGCTGTGCCTAACCATGCGGCCGTCGTCAACCCAGTCGACCTGAAAGTCGCTTTGATGGAGAGCCCGCACGAGCCATTGCGCGAGTTCGCGTTCATCTTCGGCCAGCAGGATGCGCATTCAGATACTTCCACAAATGTTGGCTACCCGAGCGGTTAAGGATTCAGGTCGTCAGTTGAGCATTATTGCCCCACCGCTTGTTCTCGGTTGCCACACCAAGAAACCCTCTAGCACGCTGCACCAATACGATACATGCGAGCAAGTCAAATGGCGAATGTCTTTGAGCTGTCGTGTTGGCCGCCATGGGTTGTTTGGTTTGCTTCAGAGGTTTTCTCACCAGCGACGGCGATCGAGCAACGGCAACTGTGCTTCGGCGGATTCAACCGGTCGATGCAACACTCTGAATCCGCCTCCCTGACCGGTCACTCGCGCAGCGCAGCCTACCCATCTGCCCTCGGATGACTCCTGCTGCTCCTGTCCACCGGCGGAACCACCCATGGCTGAAGTTGACCTGCAGCCAACAGAAGCGTCGAAGGCTGGTGGAGCCCTTCATAATCAAGGCCTGCCCCCACTTGTTCGATAGACCGATCTTTCATCATGGATAAATTCTTGCTGCAGCAGCAGGTGCTGGAACGGCTCGCCGAAGACCTGCTGCAAGCCGAACAGGCAGTGCGGGCGGCCCATGAAACGGCGACTCACGAAGAAAACATCGCTGAAAACAAATACGACACTTTGGGACTCGAAGCCGCCTACCTGGCCACCGGCCAAGCTCGTCGCGCCGCAGCCATAAGCCAGGTGATGGCCCATTGGCGCCAATTCCGCCCGAGCCCCTACGACGCCAGCATAGGTATACAGCTCGGCGCGCTGGTCTGCCTGGTCGATTCCGAGGACAAGCAGAAACAGCTCTTCCTCGGCCCGGAGGGGGGCAGCATGAAGTTGGTCAGCGG
This sequence comes from Hydrogenophaga sp. PAMC20947, assembly GCF_004795855.1. Classification (NCBI taxonomy): domain Bacteria; kingdom Pseudomonadati; phylum Pseudomonadota; class Betaproteobacteria; order Burkholderiales; family Comamonadaceae; genus Hydrogenophaga; species Hydrogenophaga sp. PAMC20947. The sequence continues at coordinate 760,933 of NZ_CP039252.1, read as the reverse complement.
CGCTCAGCTCGTTCAGGTCATCAGCAGCGAATCCCCTTTGGGCAGGGCCATGCTGGGTAAATGCGAGGGTGATGAGGTGTCGATACAAGTCGCTCCAGTCCGACAGCGGTTTGAGGTGCTGAGGGTACATTGAGCCGCAAGGACGCAGCTGTGAAGCCCAAACCGTGAATTCACGGGGGCAACATCAAAGGTTGCAACCGCTGCACAGCCGAACTTGAAAAAAACGAAGGTCGCATGAAGGCTGACTGCAGCCGGTCAGGTTCTGCAGCCGGATGACAGCCGCCGCTGGGACCTGCCATTCGTCATCCTGCAAGGCGGCCGACCGCTGCACCTTCAGCAGCGGCCACTCGGCAGCGATGGGCCGTACGAAGTGTCGAGCGACTCTTTCCCGCCAAGGGGACCGGCACTTCGCGATCTCAGGAGCAATGGTTCAACCTCTCTGACCCGGCGATGGAAGAGGCGATGTACGACACGCCCCCTGTTTCGTGAGTTTGCAGAACTTGATGCGGGTGAAAACAACTTGCCCGATGAGAGCCCCATTCTTCGATTCCGCCATCTGATCGAAGCCAACGATTTGGGCCTCCAGGCCCTGGCCACTGTGACCGCCAAAGGTCTGTTGCTCAAAGTGGCACGGTGGTCGATGCCACCTTGATTGCCGCACCCAGTTCGACCAAGAACAACAGCGGCGAGCGCGATCCTGAGATGCACCAGACCAAGAAAGGCAACCAGTGGTACTCAAGCCCGCCCTAAGTTGGTGTCGGTAGCGAACCAACCGATGCAACACTCATGCGCCGTGTGACGAAGCCGGCACTCCTCTTCAAGGATGTCCATCACTCAACGATGGACATTTCACAGCAGCGGTAGCGAAGTGTCGGATGACTTTTCACTGGAGAACCGCAGCGCGCACGCGGGCAGTCTGGCACCAGCGCTGTAAATACCTCGGTCACTGCGGCGATGTCCTGCTGCACCCTGGATCGAACACTTGGGGGCTGATCAGCAACAGTCATCGGTTGGCTTGGATCGTGACCATCACCAGTTGTAATACCTATTCTTTGTTATTGACATCATTGGTAAGACAACATATATTCCGATCCATCGATAGAGACTGCAACGGCAGCGCAGCTCATCCGAAATAAAAAAGTAGAGCCAAGAGACAACGCCTTTGTGCGAAGGAGCCGACCTTGATCCATGACATCCCATCAACTCGATGCGCGATAGCCTGCCACCACGAAGCCAGGCCTGTTCGTCCGATGGCGAGCAATGAGTTGCGCCCCATCCGCAACCTCGAAGGCTCTTCGCACCGACTGTTCGTCGTGCAGCCTTGGTCGGGCCAGCCTTTGCCCTCGGTTTTTTTCCCGACTCTTCGCAGACGATAGTCCGCGATTTTTTGGGCGTCGAACCTCGGCGAACCTGCTACAGCCGCTTTCTCTTCGCCCTCGGCACCGTCGATCGACGGCCCCTACACACCACTTCCATCCATTTAGAAAGAAGGATCAATCCATGAGCGCCACCTACACATTCGAGTCCCTCAAAGACTCCACGAAAAAGTCCCTGGAACGGGTGTCCACCGCGACCTTGCACACCGCCTTGTTCAAGAAGGGTCTTCGGAACACCTACATCCAGGGCGTAAGCCGGATGAACACCGCGAAGCTGAAGATGGTGGGACAGGCGTTCACCTTGCGCTACATCCCCGCCAGAGAAGATCTCGACACCGTCGCGGCATTCAAAGACCCCAAACACCCGCAGCGTCTGGCCGTGGAAACGGTGCCGGCCGGCATGATCCTCGTGTCCGATTGTCGGCAGGATGCCAGCGCCGCATCGGCCGGCAGCATTCTCCTCACGCGCCTGCAGGTCCGCCAATGCGCTGGCTTCGTTTCAGACGCAGGTATTCGGGATTTCGACGATGCCTCCGAGATGGCTCTGCCCATCTTCTGTGCGAAACCCAGTGCCCCCACCAACCTGACCAAACACCATGGCGTAGACATTCAGGTGCCAATTGGCTGTGGGGGGGTTCCGGTCTTCCCTGGCGACGTGCTCGTGGGCGATGGCGATGGCGTCATCGTCATTCCCCTCGAAATCGTGGACGAGATTGCAGAAGAGGCTTCAAAGATGGAGCAATTCGAAACCTACGTTTTGGGCAAAGTGGGTGCAGGCGAAGCCGTAATTGGTCTGTATCCACCCAACGAAGCTGCCCTTGATGCGTACACCCAGTCCAAAGCCTGACACAGGCTACCCACCCGTTTCCCGTACCGGGTAGCCACACGCTGCCCATATTTCTAAAACTATCGGAGACATCATGTTCATCAAATCCTTGAAGACCGGCATCATCATTGCGGCAGCCCATTGTGTGTTCGCTGCCTCGGCTATTGCGGCCGATTTCCCTGCGCGAGACATCCGCCTTATCGTGCCATGGCCAGCCGGTGGTGGCGCCGATGGCATTTCACGCAAGATCGGTCAGATCGCCGAAAAGAGCCTGGGCAAATCCATCTACGTTGAGAACATCGGAGGCGCTGTGACGGCCACCGGCCTCATGCAGATGAGCAAGGCCAGGCCAGACGGTCACACCATTGGTGTGCTGACCTACGACAGCGTCATTACCTTGCCGCGCGGCAAGATGGTTCCAGGCTACTCGCTGGAGAAAATGACGCCGATCGCCAGAATCACCAAAGAAGCCGATGCGATTGTGGTCTCGAAAAAGTCTGGATTCAAAAGCTTCCAGGAGCTGATTGCCGCAGCGAAGGCCAAGCCCAATTCGGTACGCGTCGGCGTTGCACCCAAGGGTTCCGGACCTTTTCTCGCGGTCCGCCGCCTGGAGAAAATGACGGGAGTGACCTTCAATGTGATCAGCTACGCTGGGTCTTCCAGCGCGGAAGCCGAGGCATTGCTGTCGGGCGAACTCGATGCAGCGATTTCCAGCCTGGGCGACTTCAGCGGCATCATTTCATCTGGCGATGCCATGGGTGTCGTGGAATTGTCATCCGAGCAGAATCCGTCGTTCCCGAATGTTCCGCCCATCAGCAAGCTGGGCTACGAACTTGAAACCGGCAGCTTCATTCTTCTTGCTGCTCCCAAGGGCACGCCCAAAGAAGCCATCGTCAAGCTCGAAGCCTCTTTCAAACAGGCTTACGACAGCAAAGAGTTCCAGACCTGGTTGGGCACCATTGGTGTGACGCCTAGCTGGTTGGGCTCGGCTGGCGTGCAGCAGTGGATCGATCAACTGCAGAAAACCACCTTCAAAGTCATGGATGACTTGAGCCTTTAAACCACACAAGGCCCTGCCTGGGTTCAGGCCCGAGGCAGGGTGGAGGTTCATTCAGATGACTTTGAATAAAAAATCGATTTTTCCGTTATTCGTTCTGGTGGTTTCGGTTATCTACCTGATTGAAGCCATCAGGATGGGTGCGCCCGTTGTGGATGCAGGCATTCGCCCCTCTTTCGTTCCGCAGGTCTTGGGTGCGCTGTCAACGCTGTTCAGTCTCATCCTGACCATCAAATCCGTCAGGGAGCAAGCACCACCGGATACCGAAGCGGAAACGTCGGACAACGGCGCTGCAGCGGTAGAGGATGCTTCGTCGATCAAGCCAGCCGTGCTGACGATCGTGGCGATTTCGATCTACATCGCACTGTTCACGACCTTGGGCTATGTGCTGTCTTCGATGGTGTTTGTCTTCGCCATCATCGTGATCTTTTCAGCCCCCGATAGGTGGCTTTCCAAGCTCGCCACATCGGCCGCCATTGTTGCCTTCGGCTACGTCGTCTTTGAACAATTGTTTGGCGTTCGATTGCCGACTTTGTGGGGATAAATTATGGAATTCATTGGCCTTGTTGGGAGCGGCTTCGGCATGCTCCTTGATCCCCTGACCCTTCTTTACGTTGTGCTCGGCTTCCTGATTGGTACCGTGTTTGCTGCGATACCGGGGCTCACTGCCACTTTGGCGTTGGCACTCTTGCTGCCGCTCACCTACAGCCTCGATGTGACCACCGCCTTGATGGCCTGTGCAAGCATCTACATGGCGGGCATGTGTGGCGGCAGCATCACCGCGATCACCGTCAACATCCCGGGAGCGCCGTCGTCCATGATGACCGCGCTCGACGGCTACCCCATGCAACAGCAAGGCAAGGGCGCCTTGGCTTTGGGCCATGCGGCCTTTGGCTCCATGGTGGGTGGAGCTTTTGGTTGCATTCTCTTGATCCTGATGGCGCCACTGGTCGCGGAGATCTCGCTGCTGGTCAAGACCAGTGGCAAATTCTCTCTGCTGGCTTTTGCGATCGTAGTGATCGTCATTTCAGAGCGCGGAAAAATCCTCAAGGCAGCGCTCGCTGCCTGCATGGGCATGATGCTCGCGACCATGGGGCTGGACGGCGTAGAGCCCTTGGCCCGTTTCACGTTCGGCCTGAGCGACCTCACCAGCGGCATCGATCTGATGCCCGTAATCATCGGGGCTTTTGCGATCAGCGAAATTCTGATGCAAGCGGGTGATCAACAAGCCGCCCGCAAGATCGTCGGTGCGCTTAGCAAAGTTACGATCCGCAGGCGCGACTTCTTTCCACCGTTGTCACAGATCAAAGAAGTCGGCTGGGGGTGCTATATCAAGTCCAGCCTGATTGGCTACGCGGTCGGAGTTCTGCCGGGTGCAGGCGGATCGATGGGCAGCTTTCTCGCGTATGTCGAAGCGGTTCGCACGTCCAAGAACCCTGGTAGCTTCGGCAAAGGCAATCCGAAAGGCATTGCAGCCGCCGAAACCGCGAACAACGCTGTTTGTGGAGGGGCGCTGGTGCCGACGCTGACGTTCGGCATTCCTGGCGACCCGGTGATGGCGATCATGCTCGGCGTGCTGGTCATCAACGGCATTCAACCCGGTCCCCAGCTGATGAGCAACCAGGCTGAATTGATCGCCCCCATGTTGTCTTCCCTGCTCTTCAGTGCGGTCATCCTGATTCCATTGACCATGTACCTGCTGGGTCCGTATTTCGTCAAGGTGGTAGCCATCCCTAGGGGTGTGCTCTACGGCGCAATTGCCTTGCTGGCAGTGCTGGGCAGCTTTGTGTCGACCTACTCCGTCTTTCAGATGGCGGTTGCGCTGGCCATGGGTGTGCTCACTTTCTGCATGCGCAAGAACGGCTTCCCCATCATCACCCTTGTCCTGGGGTTCATCCTAGGGCCCAACCTCGAAGAATTTTTCCGCCGTTCATTGGCCATTTCGAACGGCAATCCTCTGACGTTCATCACGAGCCCTGACAGCTTATTTTTCGTGGCTCTCACCCTGGTTTTTGTCTATTTCCTCAGCATCAAAAAGCCCGCAAAGCTGCCTATTGCAGGCGCAGATGCTCAGTCGAAATGACGAACAGCAACGCACAAACTCACTCCATTAGGAACACACACATGCAAGTTACCGGACAGATGTTGATTGGTCGCGAAAGCGTTTTTGGAAACAGGGCATCGATTCGGGCTTTTAACCCGAGCACGGGCGAACCCATCGAACCTGTATTCAAAGGCGCAGGCGCTGAGGAAGTGGATCGGGCCTGCGCACTGGCCGAGGCGGCCGCAGTGGCGTTCCGTAACACCTCGCTCGACGTGCGTGCCGGGTTCCTGGAGACGGTCGCTGTGCAGATAGAGGCGCTGGGTGACGCGCTGATTGAGCTCTGCATGCTGGAGTCAGGCCTTCCACGGGCACGACTGGAAGGCGAGCGCGGACGAACCTGCGGCCAATTGCGCTTATTTGCCTCGCTGGTTCAAGCTGGCGAGTGGTTGGACGTGCGGGTGGATACTGCGCTGCCTGAGCGCAAACCTTTGCCGCGGGTCGATCTGCGCTTGCAGAATATCGCCATGGGTCCAGTTGCCGTGTTCGGCGCCAGCAATTTTCCACTGGCTTTCAGCGTGGCCGGTGGCGACACGGCTTCGGCATGGGCGGCGGGTTGCCCCGTCATCGTAAAAGGCCACTCTGCCCACCCTGGCACATCCGAACTGGTCGGCCGGGCCATCCAGGCGGCGGTGGCCCAGTGTGGTCTGCCAGAAGGTGTATTCTCCCTGCTGTTTGGCTCGGGCAATGAGCTGGGTCAGGCGCTGGTCTCAGACGCCCGCATCAAAGCCGTGGGCTTCACCGGCTCCCGCAACGGGGGTCTTGCTTTGATGAAAACGGCACAGGCCCGTCCTCAACCCATTCCAGTCTACGCGGAGATGAGCAGCATCAATCCGGTGTTTCTGCTTCCCGATGCTCTGCAAAACCGTGGGCCTGCAATGGCCGAAGCATTTGTCGCTTCACTGGCTATGGGGGCCGGTCAGTTTTGCACCAACCCTGGTCTGGTGGTGGGCTTGCGCGGGGATGCGCTCAGCCGCTTTATCGAAACGGCAACAGAGGCGACCACAAAAGTGGCGCCCCAAACCATGCTGTCTCCTGGTATCCAAGCTGCATATGCAGCTGGCGTAGAGGCACTGTCCTCCCACGCCAAGGTACGCGAATCTGGAAAGGGCATCACCACAAACGGTCCTTGCCAGTGCCAGGCCAGGCTGTTTGTCACGAATGCCGTCGACTTCCTGGGCGATGAGGCCCTGCGCAACGAAGTGTTTGGCGCGACATCCTTGATTGTTGAGTGTGATGACTGGGCCGAGGTAAAGCGCGTTGCCCATTCGATCGAAGGGCAGCTGACTGTCACCCTGCTGATGGACGACAGTGACCTAGCGAGCGCCTCGGAGCTGCTGCCCATTCTTGAAGACAAGGCTGGGCGTTTGCTGGTCAACGGATGGCCAACAGGCGTTGAAGTCAGCCATGCAATGGTGCACGGTGGCCCTTTCCCAGCGACCTCCGATTCGCGCACAACGTCTGTCGGAACTGCCGCGATTCAACGCTTCCTACGTCCAGTCTGTTATCAGAATTTTCCTCAAGCGTTGCTTCCCGAAACGTTGCGGGACAACCATCCCACAAATGTATCTCGCTTGCTGGACGGCAAACGTGTCCTGCCGACATAAGGCTTGTCCGGCATGACCTCACGGCCCTGCTTGCGCCGGATCGTGAGCTCCAGAGCGGAAAAAATTGACCCTTGGGTTGACGTGCTCGTATATTGGGCGGTTTCTATAATCAACATCCGACTCACGACAAGGTTCAGTCACATCCATGGCTCGCAGCAAAGACACTGATTCCACAGCCGCGCAAACAACAGGGATTGCACATGAAGCCTTGGTGGGCAGCCCCAGCGAATCAGGACCGCGTAATCGCCTGTCTGATCAGCTCTACGGCAAAGTCTTTGAGCAGATCACCTCAGGCCGGTTCAAACTGGGTGAGCAGCTTCCTTCTGAAGTAGAAATCGCAGAGAAGTTTGGGGTATCCCGGCCGGTTGTCAGGGAGGCGTTCTTGCGTTTGCGGGTCGACGGGTTGATCACGTCACGCCAGGGCATGGGAACCTTTGTCAGCCATCAACCGGCACTGCGCATAAAGGTCTATGCGAAGGCGCAAGACATCGCCACCTACTTGAGATGTCAAGAGTTGCGAATTACTGTTGAAGGTGATGCCGCCAGGCTAGCTGCCGAACGTCACACAGAAGAACAGATGGACGCTATTGTTTCCGCTCACGAGACATTTTCAATCGGTGTGCACAGTGGCGATTTGACTCCGGCTGCGGATCTGGATTTTCACGCTCGCATCGCGCAAGCCAGCGGCAATGAGTTTTACGCCAACACGCTCGAAAATATCCATGAGGCCATGGTCGGCCTGATGCGTCTGACGCTAGGACTCACTCGCACAGCGTCCAAGAAGCGAGCGTTAACTGTTCTCGACGAACACTCGGCAATCGTTTCTGCAATTCGCGCCCGCGACGGCGAGCAGGCTCGGGTAGCTATGCAGTTTCACCTAGGCCAAGCTCGACGTCGTTTGATTGACAGACGCCGCGACAAGTAGCACTTTGACCAGATCGATATGTTGTTGGTCGGTTCAACGTAGTTATTTTTCGCTCCAGGCGCCTCTGCTGCGGCGCTGCGGCTTTAGCCGCACGGCTCTTTTCCTGATGACTGCGCTTGGCCTGGAAGGGATGGCCCTGAAGGTCTCCGCAAGCTGACTTTGGCTGAGAGGGGTGTTGCACCGGTGGTCAGCTGCCGAGCAGAGCATCGTATTTACACTGCCGACCAAGAACAGCCGCTCAGCGCTAAACGTGCGCTGACCGCCTGAGGCTGGGCGCGGACATAGGACATTGACGCCTGAACGTTCGCGAGCTTCGTAACCTGTCATTCGCGGAACAATGCACCGAGCGACCGGTTGACGTGCGTCCCGTCACCTTCTGCATGCACCCCCTAGGTTGCCCGAAATATCTCCATGATCAACGTGTAGGACGACCAGTTAGATTCGCCCAATGCGTCAGCTCTCTTTTCGTCGAGCGGCAGACTGCTGCGGGGTTTGAGCCTTCGGAAAGCGCCAAGAGTGTCCTCTGCAGCAACGCCTCGGCCCAGTCCGCTCAATTAGCGGTACAAGGCCGAAATGAAACAGCGCCGGTTTTAACCACATCAAGAACTGGTGGAGCTGACCATGCAGGAAGGGGTTCCCAGGGCCAACCATCACCGCCTGATCGGACCCCTCTCACATGTCTCGCCTGCAGAGGATGAGACAAACGACTACCGGCAGCTCGCAGGCAACCCATCAAAGTGGTTGCCTGACCTAAACCAGCTTGCCCACCACGAAAACACGGGCGATTCGAGCAGCTGCCTGCCGAGCGAATGACAGCTCTTTTCATAAGCAGTCCACTGGCAGCTAGACGTCGCATCACTAAGTGGATGCATTCCACCAATCTGCTTGAACCTTTGCTGAAAGTACCACCAGGTCAGCTGGACACCCCAGTCAGATTTGAATCGTCATCCCGAGCTGGTCAGTCTTGCATCGGCGGCAACATTTTGGGGCATGCATTTGTTCCGTTGCCAGATTTTCAAACCGCAGAGCCCCATCAGGGTGCGATACCTACAAACGCCACGCTGCAAGCTGCCCCCCCGTTTTCCTAGATCTATCGACAAACGCTCTGTCCGCGCTCTATTCGTCGACCGTCAGCCCGTTGAGCAAGCCCGTATGCACGCAAAAGGCAGCTCAGAACCCATCTTGGCACGCCTCATGCTTACTAGTCGTACAAATCGGACCAAATTCAAAAAATTTCCTTTTTTGGTGCGAACAGCCCTTTTTTACCTATGAAGGTCAAAAAAGACATCGGTCGGCAAAAACCGACCAAAACCCAAATGACTGTGAGTCTGTATGGAAAATGCGCTAGCCCGCCTCGGCATCGCGGGCAATCTCTACAAGGTTTACCGGGCAGCCATCGAACTTGGTGACGTCCCGGTGACCAATGTGATCGAACGTACTGGGTTGCCCAAGGCTACGGTTTATGGCGCGCTCGATCGCTTGCAGCAAGAAGGTCTGATCGCCGAATGGAAAGGCAAAGGCTTGCGACGAGTGCAGGCGAACGAGCCGAGTGTGTTGTTGGAGCATGTTGAAGCTCGCAAACAAATGCTGACCGAAGTGCTGCCTCAACTCCGTGCGATGTACCACCGCGCGCAGGGAAAGCCAAACATCCGCTTCTATGAAGGGGAAGCGGGTGTGAAAACCGCTCTTTGGGATTCTCTTTCCGGCGACGCTCCCAACATGGAGGCCGTTTTTTCCATGGCCGATCTGATGGAGGTTCCAGGCCTGTCAGCCATCGACGAATACATGGCAGAGCGCGTACGTCGAAAAAAATCCATGCGGGTCGTGCGCTCTCGAAGCCGTGACCGCGCCGAAATATGGCAGTCGAGCCACGCCCTACATCGTGAGTTGCGCTTCACACCTCCGGCAATGACTTTGTCTATGACTTTCATCATTTATGGCTCGCGGGTGGCCTTGATGTCGTCCACAAAAGAGTGCTACGGCATGGTGATCGAGAGTGAGGAGTACGCCCACATGATGCGCGCCATGTACGAGGGCATCTGGTCCCAGAGCGAACCGACTGATTACATCGACTAAAGAAGCCTTATGAAAATTAATCCTGTACTTTTGCGCAACGTTAGTGGTTTGATTGCATTTTTTGCGTTGTGGCAACTCCTCAGCGCTCTGGGGTTCATCAACTCGTTCGTACTGCCCTCACCTTGGGGTGTCTTGCAGGCGTTGTGGATATTGCTTCTCGACGGCACCCTCATGACCCACCTTGGAGCCAGCCTGCTTCGTGTTGCTGTGGGCTACCTCCTCGCGATGGTGGTGGGTCTCTCATTCGGCTTTCTTTGTGGCTGGGTGCGCAATGTCTCTGATTTCGTGCGTCCGGTGGTTGAAGCCTTGCGCCCGATCCCGCCGCTGGCCTGGGTGCCGATCTCCATCCTCTGGTTTGGGCTTGGTGATGCCTCCGCTTACTTTCTAGTGTTTCTAGGGTGTGTCTTTCCACTGTTCTTCGGCGCGTATACCGCTGTGCGTTCGCTCGACAGAAATCAGCTCAATGCCGCTCAAAGTCTGGGCGCCGGGCGCTGGCAGATGCTGCGCGATGTGCTGATTCCTGCCTCACTGCCAACAGTGATGCCCAGCCTGCGTCTGGCCCTGGGCATTGGTTGGATGTGTGTCGTGACCGCTGAACTCATTGCTGCGCAGACTGGCCTGGGCTACCTCATCCAACAGTCGCGCATGGTTTTCCAGATCCAGAACGTAGTAGCCGGTATGGCCACCATTGGGCTCGTCGGTTTCCTTATGTCCAACATCCTCGAACGGGTCGAGCGCCGGGTAATCGCCTGGGCACCGTCCGAACGCAACTGAGGCTCAGATCTATGACGACACCTTCCGCACACCTTGAGATTTCAAACGTATCCAAGACCTTTCACTCGCCACGCGACGACTCATCAGTTATTGCACTGAGCGACGTATCGCTGAAGGTGATGAAGGGGGAATTTATCTCGCTGCTCGGTCCTTCAGGATGCGGCAAGTCGACCTTACTGAATATGCTGGCTGGCTTCCATAAACCCACCAGCGGAGTGTTGCTGCAGAACGGCCGGGAAATTGTCGGACCCGATCCATCACGCACGGTGGTGTTTCAGGACTACGCACTGTTCGGCTGGATGAACCTGCAAAAGAATGTTGAATTCGGGATGAAGGCCAAGGGCGTGGGGGTGAAAGAGCGAGCTGAATATGCGCGTGAACTCCTCGCCAAGGTGCAGCTCACTGGATTCGAAAACAAGTTCCCGCACGAGGTGTCTGGCGGAATGAAACAACGCGCGGCCATCGCCCGAGCGTTGGCTCCAGACCCTGAAGTACTGCTTATGGACGAGCCCTTTGGTGCTCTGGATGCTCAGACCCGTGTGCTGCTGCAAGAGGAAATCGCCCGAATTTCATCAGACAGCGGCAAGACTGTAATTTTCGTGACTCATGGCATTGACGAGGCGGTGTTCCTCGCCGACCGAGTGGTGGTCATGAGCCCGCGCCCGGGTCGGGTGCGCGAAGAAGTGTTAGTTGAATTAGGCCGTCCCAGAACGGCGGAAGTACGCACAGGAGACTGGTTTGTATCCACCGTTAGCTCGCTTTGGGAAACCCTGAAGCCCGAATGGCAAAAAGCCGAAGGAATTTGAACATGATCACTCGTCGCAATTTCAATCAATTCTCACTGGCTGGAGCCGCCACCATCCTCGGAGCTCCAGCCATCGTGCGCGCAGCCTCGTCGTTGGATGTGGTTCGCTTCGGCTGGACCAACACAGTGGTGGTGTCCGCACAGACTATGCACGTGTTGAAGAACACGGACATCGCTGAACGCAACGGCATCAAGCTGGAAATGCCCCAGTTGATGAACAGTCCAGCAGTCACCGAAGCCATTGCATCCAACTCGGTTGACATGGGCACCGTGTCTGATTTCAGCGCAGTGACCATCATGGCAGCTGGTGCGCCCATCGTGCCTGTGGCGCACCAGTCGAGTTTTCGATCGGCCATCATGGTGACCAAGAAATCTGGCATCAAGTCGCTGGCGGACCTGAAAGGGAAAGCAATCTACGGCACCTTCGGCATCACTGCATACCTCAATGCCCAAGAAGCCGTCACCAAGGCAGGACTGATCGTCGGTAAGGACGTGAATTTCGTCAACATCAACACGCCCGAGTTGTCCGATGCGGTCCGAGCGCAGCGCATCGACGCCTTCTTCATGTGGGACCCCTGGTTGGCCCTGTTCGAGGACGCGGGCTTAGCCACGCCCATGGCCGAGAACACCTCGCCATCGATGGTGCTGCAGGCCAACTCCAGTTTCATCAAGGAGAAACCAGATGTCCTGCGTCGTTTTCTCAAGTCACACAATGAAGCTCTGTTCTGGGCCAGCCAGAACCATACGCAGGCTAACGCTTGGTTCCGCTCCTTGGAGCCAGCAAAGAGCATTCCTGAGAATGTGATCGAGAAGGCTTCCACTTTTGATCCGCAGTGGACGATCAAGAAACTCGCTGACGTTTCTTGCACCATCAAGCCTGAAGCCATCGCCAGCATGGAAAAGATGGCGCAATGGGGATTTGGCGAAAAGCTGCTGCCGCGGGTACCGAGTGTCAAGCAGCTCGTGAACACTGACATTTCCTCCAAGGCCGACCAAGACACCAAAGCAGGCACCTTCGATGTGACTCGTGTCAAGGTTAAGAAGCTAGCGTGAATAGCTGAAATATTGACCTCAATCAAAGGAGATTTCCATGACCCTACACATGCCGACGCGTGTCGATGCCGTAGAAAAACTGGTGGAGGCACGCGGCCTGTTGATGCCATCCACTATCGACGATTACGAACACTTCGTGGACGAACAATGGTTGCCGATGAACGGCGGTCGCCTGGTTGCAAAGGCCTGGACCGACGCTGCTTTCAAGGACCGCTTATTGACCGATGGCAAGGCCGCCGCGGCCGAGCTAGGGTTTGCTATGCCTGAGCATCACGGCAGCTTGGAGGTGAAGGAGAACACCGCCAACGTGCATAACGTCATCTGCTGCACCCTGTGCTCCTGTACCGCCTTCACCATCATCGGAATGGCACCAGGTTGGTACAAGGATCTGGACTACCGTGCACGCATCGTGCGTGAAGCACGAACCGTGCTCGCCGAGCTTGGGCTTGTCTTACCGCCAACCGTGGGTATCCGTATCTGGGACACCACCGCTGACACCCGTTACATGATTCTTCCGATGCGCCCCACGCACACTGAAGGCTGGAGTGAAGAGGCATTGGCCGACCTGGTGACGCAAGAGGCGCTCATCGGTGTGGCTCGCCTCGAAGCTCCCTATACGACCACTCCCAACTGACCGGAGGAAAACTCAATGGATGGCATACATGACCTAGGCGGACGCCAGGGATTTGGCAAGGTTTCCCCAGAAGACCGCGAGGCATTTCACGAGTATTGGGAAAAGAAAATCAATGCCATCTCCGGCCGATTGGTGGGCCAGAGCGTCTACAACATGGACGAATACCGCCACGCGATCGAACGAATGGATCCGCGCCACTACATGGCCGCCTCCTACTACGAGCGGGTGTACACCGCAGTGGTCACACTCTGCGTTGAGAAGGGAATCTTCACGGTCGAGGAGCTGGACTCAGCGGCGGGGGAAAGCGTACCGCTGGCTGGGCCAGCGAAGCCCGGTCGCGTGGCTGAATCCGAGCTCCCCGTGCTGGCCATCGGTGACACAGTGCGGGTCAAGATGGACTTCGTGGGTGGACACGTGCGTATGCCTGCTTATGCCAGGGGCATGGCTGGTCTTATCGTCGGCCAGTCGCCAGAATACCCTTTCCCCGATGCAGCAGCACACGGCTTGCACAGCGCCCGCCAACGGACTTATGACGTGTGTTTCAAGAGCACCGACTTGTGGTCCGGTGCGGTCGAAGAGGCAGACGTCCATGTCGGCGTCTTCCATTCTTACCTTGAAAAAATCTCATGAGCGGCGAGGACGAATCTCTATGCCGTCTCGGCGCACAGGCCTTGCTCGACGGCTATCTGGCTGGTGAGTTTCAGCCCTCCCAGGTCGTCGATGCTTACTTGGCGCGGATCGCTCGACTCGATTCGAAGCTGCACGCCTACGTGATCGTGCTTGCCGACGAAGCCCGCGCGCAGGCCGAGGCCTCGGATCTTCGGTATCGTGCCAGCACTGCTCGTGCGTTGGAAGGATTGCCAATCGCACTCAAAGACTTGATCGAGCTGGCGGGGTATGACACCACGGCGGGTTCCGCCACGCGGAGAGGTCTACCGCCGTCGACCATCACGAGCACCATTGCCAATCGATTGGTCGACGCAGGTGCGGTGCTACTCGGTAAGGTGCACACCGCTGAATTCGCCTTTGGAGCCTGGGGTGACAACGAACACATGGGCACGCCCTGGAATCCATGGGACCTTCAAGTCCAGCATACGCCTGGCGGTTCAAGCAGCGGCAGCGGCGTGGCTGTCGCCGCGTGCATGGCTCCAGTTGCAATCGGCACAGATACCGGCGGATCAGTGCGAATTCCTGCAGGGTTCAATGGCTTGGTTGGACTCAAGACCACCACGGGTCGAATCAGTGCATACGGTGTTATCCCACTGAGCCAGACGCTCGACACCCCCGGGGTCCTTGCCCGGTCGGTCACCGATGCTGCTTTGATCTATGGGGTGCTACAAGGCCACGACGATCTGGACCCGCGAACCTGGTCTCGACCTAAGCCGGTACCCACCACACTCCCGCTGGATGATTTGTCGGATCTGCGCCTGGCCTGTCTATGCGAGGTCGATCGCGTTGGCATCGACGAAGATGTTTTAGCAGCTTACGACCGTTGCTTGGGTTTGCTGGAGAGCCTTGGCGCCAGTATCGTCATACTGACGTTGGAGCGTCCTCTGATTTCTTATGCCGAACCCACCCCAATGGCGGTCGAGGCATTCGCGCTCTACGGCGAGCTGGCGCAGGACCCATCCAGCCTTATGGATCCCCAAGTGCGAAAACGGGTGCTCGGCGGTAACGTATCGGCGACTGAATATCTGAAGATCCGTGAAGTCATGACGGCACAGACTGTGGACTTCCACCGTCGCTTGATTGGCCTTGATGCCTTCATCTTACCAACTTCCCAAGTTCCAGCGGTGCCGCTGAGCGGCATTGGTACACGCCCGAATGCGAGCTTGCTTACCCGTTTTGGCAACACCTTCGGCTTGTGTGGTGTGGCGATGCCGAGTGGGTATAACCATGCAGGGTTGCCATTGTCCCTACAAATCTTGTGTCGCGGATACCAGGAGGATTCCGCGATGCGGATTGCGTCCGCACTCGAAATTCGTACCAGTGACGAACGGCACTACCCGGAACTGTAGCAAGCAGCAAAACTGACTCATGCCGGTGCAAACAAGAGAGCAACCCTGAGCACGTGTGTTCCTTGAGGTCAGGATCGGAGAAACAAGCCGATTCACTTTGCTTTTTGGACTAGCAATTGAGACAGTCCGAAAGCAATTTCCAGCCGAAAGAAAATCATTCCGCGTTGGAAAGTTCTTTGAACACACACACATCTCTATTTGCAACAAGACGCACAGCTCGCATGTACAACAAGCACAGCGCATGAGATCGGTTGCTCCGTTTGCAAACCAGCCCATTCCGGTAGTGCACGAAGTAACCAGCTCCTTGTGGTGAAAACCATATCTTTTGAGCCCCCACCTATCGCCCCAATCATGAGTTCATCGCACCAGCCCATCGTGTCCCCTGCAATCGTTTCAAGCGGCGAAATCCGCATGCGTTTTTCACGAGCCATGTCCGAGATGTACCGGCAGGAAGTACCGAAGTACGGGACCTTGGTCGAGCTTGTGGCCGACATCAACGCCCGCATTTTCGAGCAGCAACCCGCCTTGTACGAAAAGATGCAACGCACAGGCGAGCTGGACCGCCTGCGAGTGGAGCGCCACGGAGCAATCCGCGTAGGCACTGCTGCGGAGCTGAGCATGTTGCGCCGACTGTTCGCCATCATGGGCATGGAGCCAGTGGGCTACTACGACCTTTCAGCTGCGGGCGTACCGGTTCATTCCACGGCCTTCCGCCCTGTCGGCGATGCAGCCCTGAGATCCAATCCGTTTCGGGTATTCACGTCTCTTCTGCGACTGGACCTGATTGCGGATGACGCATTGCGTGCAACTGCATCCAGCATCCTGGCGCAGCGACACATTTTCACGCCACGCGTACTGGAGCTGATTACCCACAGCGAAACCATGGGAGGACTCCAAAGCGCCAAGGCTGATGACTTTGTTCGCGAAGCCCTGGAGACCTTTCGTTGGCACAGCGAAGCCACGGTGAATGCCGACACCTACGAAAAACTGAAAAATGCACACCGACTTATTGCCGATGTTGTCTGCTTTAAGGGCCCGCACATCAACCACCTGACGCCCTGCACGTTGGATATTGACTCGGCCCAAGCCAAGATGCCTGCACGCGGCATGGACGCCAAGGACGTAGTGGAAGGACCTCCCCGGCGAGATTGCCCCATTCTGTTGCGTCAGACCAGCTTTAAGGCGATGGAAGAGTCAGTGCATTTCACAGATCGATCTGGCGCGCACGCAGCACGCTTTGGCGAGATCGAGCAACGCGGCGTGGCCCTCACGCGTGAAGGCCGCTTGCTGTACGACCAACTGCTTGCTGAAGTACATGAGATGGGCAGTGCAGGCGGATCTGCGCTCGAATATGGCGCGCGCCTGGAACAAGTATTTGCCAAGTTCCCCGACACACATGCTGCTCTGCGCGCTCAGAATCTAGCGTTCTACCGGTACACCTTGACCGAGCAAGGTAAGACCCTGGACAGCACTGCCACAGATGCAGAAGCGGATCTATCGTCCCTGCTCGAGCGCGGCCTAGTAGAGGCCGAACCTATCACCTATGAAGACTTTCTGCCAGTGAGCGCAGCGGGCATTTTCCAATCCAACTTGGGCGGCCAAGAACAAGTGCACTACGTTTCCAATGCGGCCCAGCAAGCGTTCGAAGCCGATCTGGGCGCCCCGGTGCATGATGAAATCAAACTATACGAAGCAGCTCAACAACGCTCCATCGCTCAAGTGCGCGCAGCCTTGCGCGGCCGGGCCGCTGAGGTAACTGTATGAGCGGTCTGACCGCCAGCATGGCGACATGTGGGCTTCACGCCCTGGTCGGTGACCGCGGCCTACTGCCAGCTGTCGACATGACCGCCTACGAACAAGGCGCACGCTACGGCCAAGGTCAGGCACTCGGCGTGGTGCGCCCTGCCAGTGTGAAAGAAGTACAGGCCGTGGTGCGCTGGTGCTCCGAAAATGGTATCCGCCTAGTGCCCCAGGGGGCCAACACCGGCTTGGTGGGATCGAGCACGCCCGATGCCAGTGGCACTCAGGTGGTGTTGTCCACCAGCCGACTACGCGGTCTGTGTGAGGTGGATGTGGCCAACCGCAGCGTGACCGTCGATGCAGGGGTGACATTACAGGAGCTAAACGATCAATTGGAGCCGCACGGCCTATGGTTCCCCATTGATTTGGGGGCCAACCCCACGGTGGGCGGTATGGTCGCAACCAACACCGGTGGTACACGGCTGATCCGCTACGGCGACGTTCGCCACAACCTGCTTGCTTTGCAGGCAGTACTGTTGTCGCCAGCCGGAGAATTGATCAACATGGGCCGTGCCCTGCGCAAGGACAACACAGGTCCGGATCTCAAGCAACTGTTTGTCGGCAGTTCAGGAGCTGGCGCTATTCTGACGCGTGCAACACTGGAAGTTCATGTACGTCCCACCCAGTCGGCCACCGCCCTCGTGGTGCCCACATCCGATGACGCCGTGCTGCAACTACTTCAGGCGCTAGAGCATGATTTAGGGGACTACCTGAGTGCGTTTGAAGGCCTGTCCGGCAACGCGATGCAGGCGGCAATCGATCATGTGCCCGGTCTGCGCAACCCGCTTTCGCCCGATCCGGTCCCTGAATTTGCAGTCCTGATTGAGTTGGAAACGGCCAGCAACAAGGCTTATACCGGTGTGGATCTACAGGAATCCCTCAATAGTTTTCTCCAAGACCAGTTCGAGCAAACAATAGAAAATGCGGTGATTGGCAACGGCCACGAGCTTTGGAAGCTGCGACACAGCATCAGTGAAGGAGCGCGAGCGTTGGGAAAACCCATTGCTTTTGATGTCTCCGTCCCGCGATCTCAGATCATGGCGTTTCGCCGTGCGGCGCGCGAGCTGATTGAAGCGGAGTTTCCATTCCTTCACGTGGTTGACTTCGGCCACATCGCCGACGGAGGCGTTCACCTGAATGTGATCTGGAGCAGTGATTCCGAGCAAACATACGACGAAGCTGTGGTCACGAAGCTGCGCGACCGAATCTATGCAATGGTGGTACAGGAATTTGCCGGCAGCTTCAGTGCCGAACATGGTGTGGGCCCACACAATATCTCCTACTACCAGCGCTACACCCCACAAACCGCTCGCCAGTTGGCGCGGGGGCTGCGCCAACTGGTCGACCCAATGCAGCTGTGCGGAACGGTGAGTTTTGGTCCTTAGTCGGAGACTTAGATCTACACAGCCTGCGTGGAGTAGACGCTGGACATCTGAGACCAGCATACCGCCGAACTTGGCCCGCCACTTGTAAGACGTCGCGTCGCTGAATCCGGCGGTGCAGCACAGGTCCTTGAGCAGCATCCCGGCCTAGGCCAGCCGTAGGAACCCGATGATCTTCGCTTCGGTATATCTGCTCCTCTTTATATCCGTCATTCCCCTGGTGGTTGACGAACTACACCAACTTCAGCTTGATACGGCCGTTGGGGGCGGGTCACCTTCGGATATATCTCGCCTGCAGAAGCTGAGGAAACTCGCCGGTCAAACCACCACAGTGGTGGTTTGACTTAAACCAACCGGCCGCCACGAAAACCTGGCCAGTTCAGGGTGGATCAATTCCCAGGATTTCGTTGGCGTTGACAATGGCTGCGGCGATGTCTTCTGTACTCACCCGTTTGCTCATGGCCCTTTCTCTGATCAGGTTGTACGCAGCGGCCTCGGTGATTTGTCGCGTGCGCGCAAGGATGCTCTTGGCATCGGCAACCTGGCGCACACCCAACAACTTGGCTTCGAGCTTTTGCGCGCGGCGACGCAGATTTTTTCGATCTCCATGCAACCCGCGTGCAACCACCAGTGCTGACAGTAAGCCGAATGAGCGGATCGGAGACGGCAGTACGGCTTGGGCGCCGATTCGAAGGACCATTTCAACAATGGTTGGGTTCTCATACGTCACGATGGCAATGATGGTGGGAGCATCGTCCCCTTTGAGCCACTCGAATCCGGTGGTGGTGCTCTCCGGCTGCACAGCCAAGAACAACACATCGATACCTTCGGGCAGCGCAGCCGGTGGTGGCCAAAAGGCTTGAGCTTGGCATCCGATTCGCTGCAACTGTTGGGCAAGTAGCCTCCCATCGTCATCGTCCGGATGAATGATTCCAACCTTGAGTGAGCGAAGCTCCTTTACAAGCGGAGGTGTTGCCCGCACCACCCGTCGTTTGGTCACGTTCTCCAATTTACCAGCCCACCGAGCTCGGTGATTGCGTCCAGTCACCAAAGGAATGCGTGACCATATAGGGGTCGGGTTGCACCGGTCGGGTGGCCTCGCGAACAATGGTGAACTGGCCTTCTGCGTTTGCCACGCCGATACGCGGATACAGTGACGTGTGGTGATTTGTGGGATCGATGCGCACCCGACCCTGAGGTGCATCGAACTCGCTTCCCAGGATGTGGGGCAGGATCCGACCTATTTCATCGCTCCCTGCCCTGCGAAATGCATTGGCGTAGATATGCATCTGGAAATACGTGGATTCCCAGCACATGTTTGGCACACAGATGGCATTGGACTGGCGGCGGTAGCGCTCGAGGCAACGGGCATTTGCGTCCGAATTTACCGACTGGAAGTAAGGCGCAGAGGTGAAGTGCCCCTTCGCAACATCGCTCCCCATCTGCGATATTTCCGTCTCCGAGGTGGTCAGGCTGGCGATAGGCATGGTCGCTGGATCAAAGCCCGCGTCAGCATATGCCCGGTAGAGGTTGGCAGTAGCGTCACCCACGACAGTCGAAAAAATAAAGTCGGGCTGCTTGTTGCGAACATCGGTCATGATCTTTTGAAAATCCTTTTCCGAGGCGTCGAGCTTCACGTACCGCTCCGCGACCTTCCTGCTGTTGGGAAGCTTCAGAGTCAGGTCACTCACAATGCGGTTGGACTCATATGGATAGATGTAGTTGGATCCGATCATGTAGACGGACGCACCAAAATTCGACGTCATGAACTCGACCAGCTGGACACTGTTCTGGTTAGGCGCCGCTCCCGTGTAGATGATGTTGTTGGAGAACTCGAATCCCTCGTACAGGGTGGAATAGAAAAGAAGTTTGTTCCATTTTTCGACGATCGGCAATACCGCCTTTCGACTGCTGGACATGTAACAGCCGAATATGACGTTGACCTTGTCCTCAACGATAAGTCGCTCGGCAAGCGTTGCATAGACAGCGGGGGTGGACCGGGAGTCGTACCGCACGGGCACGATCTCGCGTCCGTCAATGCCGCCAGCTTGGTTGATCTCGTCAATGGCCAGTAAAGAGCCCTGTATCTGCGAGCAGCCGATCGTCGAGATCACTCCGGTTTCTGGGTAGAGAATGCCAACACGTATCGGATCCTTGTTTGCCACAGTTGCTAACCTTTCGTCATCGATGTAGCGACTTGACGCTACATGACAGCCTATTGTTGATAATTTGTGAGATTGGTTTCATGGTACCGCTAGTCGGCCATACAGAGCGGACAAATGGGCAGGTAAACGATGCGGATCATCAACAATGCGGTAGTTGTTCCACCCGAAAATGTTGCGCACATACGGTTCAGCCTGGGGATCCAGCGCCGCACAAAAGACCTGCACACCAGACCGCCTGCCTTCGTGAACTGCCGCGCGGGCATCCTCGATCAGATACTGCGGCTCGTGGACATCCACATCAGACGGTGCTCCATCACCAATAATCAGAATCGCGCGATGATCGGTGCGTTCATGCGCGAGTCGGGCAGTCGCATGTCGCAATGCCGCTCCCATACGGGTCGAATAGCGACCCGGCACTGAGCGAATCATGCTGATTGCGTTCGCATCGAGCGCTGCGCCGAATTCCAGCAAAGGGTAATAGTTCACCTCGGCGCGGGTGTTCGAGGAGAACCCGTGCACGGCAATTCGGTCATTGCTCTGCACGACCGACTGCGCCAGCAGCAGTGCCGCCTTCTTTTCGATGTCCAGGATGGACTCCATTCTGGCGCCCACACAATCGTTCGTCGACTCTGACAAGTCGAGCAGAACCAGGACGCTCGACTGCTGATCTTCGCTCCCCGCGCGCATGAAAAGGCGCAGGTCCGGAGTCAAGTCCATGCGCTTGTCGATCATCACTTCGATCGCCGCATTCAGATCGATGTCATCGCCCTCCCACTGACGCCTAAGGCGCCGTGCTCGGCTCACGCGCCGCGCGTGAGGCAGCGGAACCAATGCTGGCGTAGCAGAAGCCGCCTTGTCGCGGACTGGCAGGGGACGCATACCCGGCAAGGTCGGCCGCTTTTCGATGACGGTGCACCAATCGGTGCGCATGAGCGAAGACCGACGGTCCCATTCGGGATAGCTGTAGCGTCCCAGTTCGATCTCTGTCGCCGGCACAACACTGGGGGAGGCATCCACCGAGGCCTGTCCCTGCTGCTGTTCCGGCGCCTGCACTTGCAGGTCCAGCGGCTCAGGTGGGGAGGGGTCGACGTCCTCGAAATTCCAGAGAAAGCTGTTGTCGTCTCGGTAAGCTTCAGGAACTACATACTGCTGCGCACGAAACGGAACCCGCATCTGCCCGAGGTCATTGGCCAGTATGGAAGCCAGTTGGCGAAACTCGGCATAGTTGTGAAGGTCTGCCGCTTGTTCCTCGAACAGTCGACGCGCCTTGTTCACCCAGTAGTTGTCATCCTGGTAGTGCGGATCCATCAACGCCAGGTTCATGCGCCCGATCAACGCTGAAAACTCCAACCCCTGCGGCTTGACGCCACGCCTCAGAATTGGCAGAAACCATGCCCGCACCCCCGGGTAATCGCGAATCAGCAAGCGCTCAACACGGGCATCCTCGATAGCGGAGACCACCGCGACACTCATGGGTTTCAACGTATTGCTGGGCTGGTTTGGCGTCGAGTACAGCAAGTGGGCGACTGCATGCGCGACAGCTGCTCTATAGATAGGATAGCGGTCCTGACCATCCAAAGCGGTGTAATCGTCTGGCAAAAACAAATGGCCAGCGGTCAGAATGGGTCGCAAGGGCAAGCCGTTCAGCGCAGTCTGATGGCGCGGCAGAAGTTGCAGTTCGACCTCTGCAAGGCCCGTGAGCAAAAGCGCCAGGGACGGCAGTGACGCGGCCAGATCGCCCGCACCAGCCTCCCCGTGCAGCGCCTCGACCGCGCGTGGGTCTTCCAGCCGAAAGTAGGCCCTCTGACGCACCTGTTCGCCTGGGTACATTCGCAGTCCTGTCAGTATCCAGCGCCCAAAACCCTCGGCACCAACGATTGACAAAAGTCTGTTGAGAGAGTCGACCACCGCCAGCGTACACACAGGGTCTTCTTCACCGAGCGCCTCGAGCCAATGCAGAATGGCGCCGATCTGTTCGGCGCTGTAGCTGTCGGCAAGTTGGGCAATCTGGCCATCGAACGTGTCTGCCAGCTGGCTGAGACCCCCGTCATGCCAGCGCTCTCGAACCCCCGACCATTGCTGCTGCGGCTTCAGCGTTTCAAGGCAGTCCTCTTCCGTCATTGTCGGGGCTCAATCATTATTCGAAGTAGGCTTCAACGAAACCCCGCAGCGCCATGGCCATGTCAGGGTCGTCGGTGAGCGCCAGCGTCATTGTCATGTCGCAGCTTTCCCTGGGATCGACGCCAGAGCGAATCAACACACCGGCATAGATCAGCATGCGCGTGGAAATGCCCTCATCCAGACCATGGTTCTTCAACGCCCTCGACCTGTTCGCAATGCCAACCAGGCGAACGGCAAGGTCCATCGAGATCGCGGCTTCGTGCGCAACGACTTCTGCTTCAACCACCTCGTCGGGGTAATCGAATTTCAGCGCAGCGAAACGCTGACGCGTCGAGGATTTCATATCCTTGCTTCGACTCTGGTAGCCCGGGTTGTATGAAACCACCAGCTGAAAATCGGGATGGGCATGAACCACCTCCGCCTTCTTTTCGAGCGGAAGAATGCGACGCGCATCGGTCAGTGGATGAATCACGACCGTTGTGTCCTGCCGCGCCTCGACCACCTCGTCCAGGTAACAGATCGCGCCGTGGCGAACGGCGAGCGTCAGTGGACCGTCGTGCCACGTGGTGCCCTGCGCATCGAGCAGGTAGCGCCCGATGAGATCAGAGGCCGTCATGTCTTCATTGCAGGCCAGCGTCACCAAAGGGCGGCCGAGTTTCCAGGCCATGTATTCGACGAACCGTGTCTTGCCACAGCCGGTAGGGCCCTTGATGATCAAGGGCAAGCGATGGGTATACGCATGTTCATACAGAGCAACCTCATTGCCTGCCGATCGGTAGAACGGCTCGGCCTGAAGCCGATAAGCATCTAGCTTGGAATCCATGTACATCAATCCTGTCAATGCGGACGGGTGCTGCCCCAAGCATGTCACCCGCCCAGGTTGCAACAACGTTCAGCGGTGTTTGGCCGCCTCGTTTGGAATGCCTTCAATGGGGCATTCAGGCGTGCCCGGTGTCTCGCGCGTCAATCCCTCGACCATCTTGCGGGTGCCTTCCGGATCATTGATCCACTTGCCGTAAAACTCGAACGGGCAAGCCGCGGCGCCATTGATGTCTTCGCCGGAATTGATCTTGCCGGTGTAGCCGCGATGGAGCAACTTGTACAAATGGTTATTCGACTGCGAATTCTTCCGTGCGTCGCGGATCAGGCTCATGGACAACTCGGCATACTGGATGCCCATGTCCTCCGTACCGCATTCGCCCATGGTGCGGCCGTCAAAGCCGACGATGGCCGAGTGACCGAAATAGGAGTACACACCGTCAAAGCCTGTGGCATTCGCCACGGCGACATAGACGTTGTTCATCCAGGCCATTGTTTTGGAAACCATGACTTGCTGCTCCTGCGAGGGGTACATGTAACCCTGACTGCGGACGATCAGCTCGGCTCCACGCATGGCGCAATCACGCCAGATTTCCGGATAATTTCCGTCGTCGCAGATGATCAGGCTGATCTTCATGCCCTTGGGTCCTTCGGAGACATAAGTGCAGTCGCCGGGATACCAGCCCTCGATCGGTGTCCATGGCATGATCTTCCGGTACTTCTGGACGATCTCGCCTTTGTTGTTCATGAGGATCAGCGTGTTGTACGGCGCCTTGTTCGGATGCTCCTCGTGTCGCTCACCGGTCAGCGAAAACACACCCCATACGTTGGCCTTTCGACATGCCTCGGCGAAGATGTCAGTCTCTGGGCCAGGGATCGTTACCGCTGTCTCGTACATCTCTTTCGGGTCGTACATGATGCCGTGGGTGGAGTACTCCGGGAAAACCACCAGGTCCATGCCAGGCAGGCCTTGTTTCATGCCGACGAGCATCTCGGCAACATTGCGCGCGTTGGCAAGGACTTCGGCCTTGGTATGCAGTCGCGGCATTTTGTAGTTGACTACGGCTACACCGACGCAATCGTTGCTGCTTGAAATATCACCATGTCGCATTACTTACTCCTAGTTTGATTAAAACCCTGCCTCGACGGTCAGGAATGAACGGACTCACTCAAATTCCGTATTGCGTATGCCGACCGCCCGTGCCATGCCGGAACGATCGATCACCTCAAAAAAATGCGGACTGACCGGCGGTCAGGCCAAACACGGCCACCCTTTCGCCCTTGACGAGATCCGCCGCAACGCATCGCCTGGAAGGCACGTCCGAGATGTAGTCGCCTTGCTTGATGTTCATGACGTTCTCCGGTGATTGGATTGGGTCAGCTGTCGTCAGATCAGACGAATTTCAGTCTGCTTCGATAGGTCCAGGCCCACATCACGAACACGACAGCGAGCAGCAAAGCACCGGCCATCGAGTAGCCGAACTCGCCGAGTTCGATTGCGGGCACGATTTCCTTGCCGATGTTGTAAGCAGCCACGCTGTACGAGAGTGCGACGATCAGCCAGCCGAGGGTGCGCCGATAGCGCCGGCCGGCAGCTTCGCCGTCGGCTCGCCGAACGATGTGGCACAACAGGCGTCCGTCCACCGTGTCGGTGATGATCATGCCCAGCGTGAACACCAGCCCCGCGCCCATGGCTGCCTGAATTCCGCCGTTGTTGGTTGCAACATAACCCCAGGCCGATGCCTGGGTGGCGGTGTCGAATACGGAGGCGAACAGGACGCCAATGAGCACGATCGCCAGAGGGTTCGACTTGTTGCGCAGCCTGCGCGGGATGAGTCGCATCTTCCAGCCGGTTGGCTGATAGGCTTGGCCAGGAATCAGCAGTTGGCGCAGATTGAGCGTGCCCACCAGCAACAGCAGCAAGGTGGGAACCCACCCGAAAACCGTGACAACGGTATCGGGCACATGGATGCCACGGCTGAGCTGATTGACGCCCACGGCGATAGCCGTGACGAGCAGTCCATGACCGAGGGCGAACAGGGTACCAACCCAGGGCGCAAGCTTTTGATTGTTGTCCAGCGTGCTCCATGTCAGTCCGTCAATGCAGGCGATGTGATCCGGGTCAAGCCCGTGCCGCAGGCCAAGCACAAACATCAACACGATGCCGGAGAATGAAATGAGATCGGCGTTCATGGTTACCTTTCGAGTTGATTGACGATTTCAGCGAACGAGACAGGCAGTGAGGCCTGCTTGCAAGGCATCGCGATCGAGATTGCGGCCGATCACAACGTATTCGGTGCCGCGCGTCTCGCTCGGCTCCCAGTCGGTAAAGCGGCTCATCGTGGTGAGCATGCGAACACTCTGGAAGACAATGCGCTGGTTGAAGCCCTGGGCATTGAACACCCCCTTGGTGCGCAGTAGATCGCCACCCTGCTCTTGCAGCAGCGGTGTGATCCAGGCCATGAAACGGTTCATGTCTATCGGTTGCGGCTCGCGCAGCACGATGGAAGTCACGGCCTCATCGTGCTCGTGATCGAGGTCGCTCAGGAACGTGGGGTCCACCTGTAGCTTGGCCTCAAGCTGGAAGGCGTTGGTGTCAAGGATCTTCGCCAGGTCGACCACGCCTTGCTCCGTACGGTGCATGCGCGCCAGCGGATTGAGCAACCGTATACGGCGTTCTATTGCCGCGATGGCTTCGTCCGACACCAGGTCACTCTTGTTGACGAGGATGATGTCGGCAAACGCGACCTGCTCCTGTGCTTCGTGGCTTTGTTCGAGGTTCTGCTCGATGTTCACGGCATCGACAACGGTGACGAAGGAGTCGAGCCGTGTGCCTTCGCGCACCCCGTCGGCCACGAAGAAGGTTGACGCCACCGGGGCCGGATCCGCCAGTCCCGTGGTTTCAATCAGAATCGCATCCAGCCTATCGGCGCGCTGCAGCAGTTTGTTGATGGTCTCCACCAGATCACCGCGTACGGTGCAGCACAGGCAGCCATTGTTGAATTCGATGAGCTCCTCGTTTTCGTCTTTGACGATCAGTTGACCATCGATGCTGACCTCGCCGAACTCGTTGACGATCACAGCCACCTTGCGACCATGCTGCTCGCTCAGCACATGGTTGAGCACGGTGGTCTTGCCCGAGCCGAGAAAGCCGGTGATCACGGTGACCGGTATCTTGGTATTGGGTGTTGAAGTATTCATGGTGCGGTGTTCCTCGGGTTGGACAAAGGTAAGGGCGGCATACGGCCCAGCAGGCGGTTTCGCAGCAAGGGTGGTCGTTGGAGACGACCAAGCACAGAACCAGACTGCTGACCCAGCAGCAGCGCGCAATCGAGAATGGCGGCGGCGTGTTCGCGTGTGGGTTCAAGACCACCGAGCAGGTAGGCGAACTTCCCGGGCGCGCCGATGCCTGCCGTGCAGCCTTGGTCGCAGCTGCCAAGGCATTCGACCGACCGCACCATCACCTGGTCGGCAGCAGGGTGTGTGTTGTGCAGAAGGCCGACCAGATCAAACAGCTCTCGGCCGTCGGTGGTCATCGTCGCTGAAACGCCAGGCTCGAGCGACATGCGGCAAGTGATGCAGACGAACAAGGTGGCCGGTGCCGCTGCACAGTCCTGAGGCGTACCGACGCCCATGGTGGCGGCATTCTCGGCGTTGTTGGAAGTGTCAGAGGTCATGTCATTGCGCAATCAGTTTGGCCAGTGCCTGGCCGGCGGCATCGGAATAGGTTGCGGCCTGGTCGGCAATCAGGTAATTGCGCCCACCAAAGATGCGCCGCACATAGCCGTCGGCCTGTCGATCCAGCGTCAGGCAAAACGTTTCGACGCCACTGGCAGAGGCGGTAGCGACGGCGTGGCGCGCGTCTTCAACCAGATAGTCATCCTCGAAAACATCGATATCCGACGGCTCGCCATCGGTCAGCAACAGGATCAACTTGCGCTCGGCTGTCTCGGCTGCCAGTGCCTCGCTCGCATGGCGCAAGGCCGCGCCCATGCGGGTAGACAAGCGGCCCTCTTGCGCTTTCAACTGCGCTTGCTGCGCAGGACCGAACGGCTCGTCGAAATCTTTGATTCGGACGTAATGCACTTCTTGACGCCCATTCGACGAGAAGCCATGCACCGCGACACGGTCGCGCGAGGCATCCAGCGACCCGGCCACCAATGTTGCAGCGCGCTTCTCGATATCGAGCACACTGGTGAAGCTGCCGGGTACGAAGCGCGTGGTGGATACGGACAAGTCCATCAACAGCACGATGGCGGTCGACCTGCGCCGGCGACCATGGCGCATGAAAATGCGCGGGTCGGGTGTCAGTCCGCCAGCGCGCTGCACAAAGCTGTCGACGGTTGCATCGAGATCGAGCTCATCGCCCTCGTGCAGGCGCTTCAGTCGCACGGATCGATCCGGTATGTGTGCCAGTGCATTGAAGCGAAGCGGGCTGCGGCGTGCGGACGCGGTCGAATGGCGTCGCGAGGATTCGCGTGGGTTCGGCACGGCCGCCTCGATGACGGTCGCCCAGTCTTCGCGCAGCATTTCAAGCTTGTAGTCCCACTCCGGGTGTTGCCGCCGCCGACGCACGTCGATCTCGACGGTGAGCAGCGGATCCAATGGTTCTTTCTGTGGTTCACGCGACGCCAGGAGTTCGCGCTCCAAGCTATTGACTTCGTCGTCTGATTCCAACGCATTGAGGTTCCACAGCAGGGCGTTGTCATCGCGGTAGGCCGGCACAACGCGGTAGCGCTCGGCGTCGAATGGCAGTCGCATCTTCGTGCACTCGACCGCCAGGCGCCGGCCGATGGGTGCAAATGCAGCAACGTCGTGCAGGTCGGCCGCAGCCTCTTCGAACATCTGCCGTCCCAGCAGCACCCAGGGGTTGCTGTCGGCATACGCTGGTTCGTGCAATGCATGTGCCAGCCTTGCGGCCAGCCCGTTCAAATCAAAGCCGACGCTGAGGCGGGTCGCCACATGGAATTCGCCCCACAGCGCGTGGAGGCCCGGGTATTGACGCAGCATCAGTCGTTCGACACGCGCGTCTTCAATGAGTGCCAGCATCGCCAGAAGCATCGGGTGTCGATTGCCAGCAGGCCTCTGGCGTGGCGAATACTGCAAGTGTGCTGCGGCATGCGCCATGGCGGCGCGGTAGAGCCGATCTCGTGTGTCGACACCCCCTTCGCCGACACCAGACCAGCGCCTCGGCACCAGCAGCACATCATCGCCCACGGTCACCCGCGTTGGCGCCGCCTGTCCGCGCTGCGGTGCATGCAATTCGAGCCGGAAATCCGGGAAACCGAAACCGGCAAGGTAGTGCTGCAGTGCCGCGCGGCGGGCAAGAATGTGATCGGCATCGCTCTGGGCACCCGGATCGGCAAAGCTCAATGGGTCACCGGTCTCAAAATGCTGCAGCCGCTTGGCCGGCGAGGTGCTGTGGCGCTGCAAGCCGTCAAAGGCCCATCGACGCAGCGCCGTTACGCTCACGGGATCTGGCACCAGTCCATCAAGGCGCGCGATCAACGCCAGCGTGCCAGCGGGCTCTTCGGTACCGGTCTGGCACAGCAGATCGACCAAGGCTTCCAGCTCATCTTCGTCGGCGTGCTCCGCGAGCGCCGGCAGAACAGCGCGCAGCGCAGTGTGGATCGCTTCGTCGATACCACGCAACACGGCCAGTCGCCGCGCCAACGGTGGGGTCGATGGAGCTGCGGAGGTGTTCATCAGGCTTTCGGCCCGAACTGGGCTTCGACGAAGCCGTTGAGAGCCGCCATCAGGTCGCGGTCGTCGGTTACGGGCGCGGCCATCGCCAAACGGCACGCGTCGTGCACGTCGATATGTTCAGCGATCAGGTGTGCGGCGTGAATCAGCATGCGCGTAGAGATGCCCTCATCAAGCCCACGCCCACGCAGTGCGCGCGATTGCTGCGCGACGGCAACCAGCTTGGCCGCCGTATCGTGCGGTACGCCCCCCTCGTGCACCACCACTTCGGTCTCGACGTCAGCTGCGGGGAAGTCGAAGTCGATCGCGCCGAAGCGCTGTTTGGTCGAGGGCTTCATATCCTTGGCTGCGCTCTGATAGCCAGGGTTATAGGAAACAACCAGTCGGAAGTCAGGGTGAGCCCGCACCGCCTCGCCACGCCTGTCCAGCGGCAGCAGGCGACGGTCGTCGGTCAATGGGTGGATCACCACGGTGGTGTCCTGGCGCGCCTCGACGAACTCGTCCAGGTAACACATTGCGCCATACCTCACGGCCAACGTGAGCGGACCGTCGTGCCAGACGGTGCCTTGCGCATCGAGCAGAAAACGACCGACCAGGTCAGACGCGGTCATGTCTTCGTTGCAGGCAATCGTGATCAATGGCAGCTTCAGCCGCCAGGCCATGTGCTCGACAAAGCGAGTCTTGCCACAGCCAGTAGGGCCTTTCAGCATCATTGGCAGGCCACGCGAGCAGGCTGCCTCGAACAATGCCACCTCACTGCCCGCAGCGCGGTAGTACGGTTCACTGTCGATCAGGTACGGGCGAATCGCGTCATCCATGGGACTACCAATCAAAAAACTCTGTTTGCACGAAAGTAAATATCGGGCCTGGGCGACCCACACACATGGGTCGCCCAACCCCTTGACACCCAGCCCGCTTAAGCGTGCGCCTTGGCGAGCTTCTTCGCGTCACCGCCCGGTGTCTTGACCACGGTCTTGGTCATCATGTCGATGGCCTCCTCCAGAATCACCTTGCGGTTCGGTGGCGGCAACTTGTCACCACGGAGCTGGTCGTAAGGCACCACGACCCAGCACGCGCAACCCCAGATGCACTCGCCGGCCATGCCTTCGAAGCGGATGGCTGGCTCGGACAACATCGGTCCGATATCGATCAACCAGGCGTGCTCGTTGAGCTTGTCTTCCCAGGTCATCTTGTCGTAGGTCTTCTGGGATTCCCAGAACGCATTCAGGTCGGTTTTTGCCACGCCCGGGAGGATGGCGATGGCGTAGGCCGTCAGAGCGTCGAAGAACTCATGGTTCTCGGTCTGGTAGGTCGAGTCACCTTCCAGCAGGTACTGCTTGGTGACCAGGTCTCTCATGCCCTTGCTGATCAGGTCGAAACCCATGTCGCGCGAGGCGTACACATGAACCTCGGCATAGTCGGTCTGGAATCCGTCCCTCAGGCCGCTGTACTTGGGCACGAAGTCAATCCACTGAGCAAGCACAGCATCCCACTTCGAACCCGCTTCGCCCGGCAGAACCTGCACGCCAGGGTGGGTCAGTTTGGCGACGTCGAACAGCGTCCAGTTGCGTGATTTCGCCGAGAGGGTTTCGTGCGGTGCACCGGTGAAGCCAGCCGGACGCATCGCCTTGAACAGCACCCGACCGCTGTCGAGAACGGCAAAACGCATGAAAGAGTCGGCAGTGAATCGGTTGGTCACCATCTGCTTGAAGTTCTGCCGGACCTCCTTCTCACCGGTCTTGGTGTAAGCGGTCAGGCGCTGCCAGCTCTGCTCAGGGTTGACGACAAAAAATCCGCCGGTGAACGGGCTGCGGTACAGGTCACCCCAGACTGTCGTGACGCCGGCATTCTTGTCGTCATCGAGCATGCAGTCGAGGTCGTTCAGCGTCGTGTATTGCGTAGCGTTGTTGTGGTATTCGGCTGGATCGCCGCTGTGGCTGAGCTGACCCACACCAATGACCGGAATGCGTCGGCCGAGCTTGACGTTCGACAGGTGGCGTGCGAGGTCAACCACCATGCCGCTGCCGGTGCCGCCTGCCATGCCGAAGCAAACCATCACCATGGAAGGCAGGGTCGCCGCCTCGACCTGGTCGACAAAGTTGCGCAAGGCAACGTCCATCGGCCGCTCACCAGCGTAATAGGCGTTGGCGTAGATGCCCTTGGCCACCGCGCGCGGGAAATGGTTGCCGGCCTTCGGCAATTCGTACTTGTGCGGCACATACGACTCGAAGTTCGGGTTCCAGTAGTAACGCGGGTATTCGATCTTCAGAAACTCACGGGTGCGGTTCATGCCTTCGAAAAATTCGTCTCGCTCCGGCACCGGCATCGCGATCGCCTGAAACTGGAAGCGCTCGGCCGGGATGCCACGCGATTCCAGACGTTTCTTGAACGAGTTGGCGTAGTCAGTGACGATGCCCATGTCCTGATCGCCGATGTCGACCACCATGGCAGCGAAGGTCGCGCGCGGGTCCGTCAACAGGTCTTCGATTTCGCCTGTTCGTAACAACGCTTCTATATAGGCCATGCCTGTGCGGCCGATGCCGATAGCATGCAGACAGTGTGGCGCCTGCACGCCAGTGGCACTGTTGTAAAGGGAAGAGCTCATGACTTACTCCGATCGTTTAGTGGGTTGCGGTGAAGAAAGGGCGGACGCCCCGGTGGGATGGTGATTTGCAGGTCGTAACTGGAGAACTTCGCGCGTCGGTGATCCATCGTGTGGTTCAACAGCGAACGGAGAATGTTTCGGTGTAGTCGAGAAAGTCGAGATCCCGCAAGACGTGCGCGACCGAGGTGGCACGCTCATTGGCCACGTACAGCATGTAGTCTTCGACGAACAGGCCTGGGTCGCGGGAAATCGTGCCGTCCTCAATCAGCGCCACGCCTTTCTCGAGATTGACCCTGTGCAGCTTTGCGGTCCAGATCGGCGATTCGATGTGGATCGCTTCGTCATCGACCCGCGCAACTTTCAGAAACTTGCCTCCAGCAACGGTCGGAACCATGAAGCCATCGCCGTATTTGTCCTTAACTTTTGACCAGTCGAGTGGCATGTTGGTGCTCCTTAAAAATGAATAACCGTGTGGATTCGGGTTGCAGCGGTCTAGGCTGCGTCAGCCGTGGGGAACTCGCCACGCAGATCTGCGAACGGCACTGCGACCCAGTTCTGGCTCGCGCCTATGCCGGCCCCGGCCATGCCTTCAAAGCGTGTCGAGGGTTCGCACAGCAACACGCCCTGCTCAAGCAACAGCGCATGGCCAAGCAATCGCGCCTGTGGCGTGGCTGCCTCGTATGCGTCACGGGCGGCGAAAAACCAGCTCAGGTCGGTCTTGGCCACACGCGGCAGCGTGAATTGGGCGGAGCCCTCTCGGCCACCTTCAGCCGCATTCGGTGTGGCCTCGGGCGAGAACAGCGATTGCAGGGCCGTCGCCAGTGCCTGGGTGCTTGCATCCGCCGCACGGGCCACACGCAATTCGATGAATTCGGGTGTGTAGCCTGGCAATAGCCCGAGTTGTCCGGGAAGCTCCGGGTCCAGCGACAGCGGTTCTCCCGACAGATCGACGAAACCGCACAGATGCATCCACTGCGCTCCCCAGGGTGTGCGCGCCGCCGAGTGTTGTGTTGATGGTGCTGCCACCCAGTTCAACAGGCGCAAGACCTCCCACAAGTTGGCGCCATGGCGCAGCGTCAACAGCGCGGCCAGTTCTTCGTTTACGCGCTGATGCGTGGCCGCCAGGTCATGCACGCCTTGCCACACCGGTTCCTGCGGCACCATCAGAAAACCCGCGGTGAAGGGGTTCTTGTACAAGTCACCGCAAGAGCGAACCACACCCACATTCTTGGTCTCGTCGCAGAGGCAATCAAGTTCATTGAGCACCGGGTAAAGGTTGGCATCCGCTTGCCCGTCGGGGTCGCCATCGCAAGGTGCAATGCCAATGCCGGTAACCAGCACCCGGCGGCCAAAAATGCCATTTGACAGATGGCGCGCCAGATCGAGCGCAATGCCACTGCCCGTTCCACCGCCAAGTCCGAAGACGATGCACACCACCACATCGCCCTGCGTCGCTTCCACGCTCTTGGCAAAACGGCGGAGCGTCGCAGCCATCGGCCTGTCGCCGTCGTAATACGCTCGACCGTAGACAGCCTTCGCTACTGCGCGAGGCACTCGCTCACCCGCTTTTGGCAGCACCTGGTCGGCATCGAGCCAAGACTGATAGTCCGGATTCCAGTGGTACAGCGGGTACTCAAGTTTCAGGAAGTCGCGATACCGACCGAGCGAGTCCTGAAGTTCGGCAATCGGGGGCATCGGCAGTGACACCGTCTCGATTTGCGCCCGGTCGGCAGGGAAGCGCTGCGCCATGCCCTGTATGCGGCTCAGTGTTTCATCACTCTCGCCATTGCAATCGCCGATGTCGATTGCGAGCGCAGTGATGCGTGAACCGTCGGTCGCCAGCAAGTCGTCAGGGGCATCCCGCAGCATCTGCTCCACCACACGTGTGCCTGCGCCGCCAACGCCAATGACGTGCACGCCGTAGGGCAGTGTTGATGCGTCGGCGATGCGGTGCACACCACGGCGCAGTGCATCCAGTTTTCGCTGCTGAAGCTTGGCTTCGGTCGTGCCGATGGCGGGCGTTGGACGTCCCCGCATCAAGTCAATTCCCGCTGTCGATGTCATCTGCTGATCCTCTCTATGTGCAAAAAGGCACACGCTTTCAAAACAACCCACCAACCAAAACGATGCGCGTGGTCCAACAAAGCAAACCAACGATGCAATCCCCCCCTCAGGCGTTGCCAACCGTGGTATCTGAAGGTGACGCTACGCCGCAGCTGCCAGCACAATCCATCAAAAACTACGAAAAACAAACGAAAAAAAAAGCCCGAACCAAATAAATTGGTTCGGGCTTTTTTTGCCTTGCGGCTGACTGGCAATATTGGCAGTCAACTGCTAACTGTGAGGTGACAATTTCTTGTCGCTGGACGTATCCTACAACGGTGAGGCTGTGCTGTCGACAATATGTTCAAAAAACCTTCCTATCAGAGTTGACATCAGGACATCGGCTGCGAGCCTTGGCCTTCACCTGCGTCACTAGACAGTTTTCAACTACCTGCCCAGATTCACTCGAACTCGCATACGCCCTTCCAGATCATGAGCAGCCGTTGTGCAGCGGGCAGTTTTTTCAAGAAGGCCCGGTCCCGGACCCACAACTCCAGAGTGTTGGACGCAAACGGGCCGTAGTTGATCTGGGTGAGCCAGCTGCGCTGCCTGTCCAACTCGTCGGATCGCACCGTCTGGAACATCCAGAAATCCGATGAGGCCACGTCGAAGCGTGCACTCAAACAATCTTCACTCCATTGCCTGTGCAATCCGAAAATCCGCACACACTCCTTCTGCCCTGGTAGGTTGGGCCCCTCAGCACTAACCGACGGTGACAAGGCGGGATACCGACACACCTCCACGCGCACACCCAACAAGTTGAGGGTCTGCACGATGGTCCGCATGCTGCGTTCATTGGCGATCTCCGCCTTGACCCGCAACGACTGGGATCGCAGCTCCCGATGGCGCTCGGAACGGATAGGGAAACCTTTGCTTTCCTAGCTAGACAGCTATGAACTCCGACTTCGAAGTTGATAGAAGTCCATCGACCCTCGCGGGTAAAGAGCACCCTTTCCAAGTCAGGGACAGCGGTCGTTCAAAGTGATTTCGCAGCGACGTCTCTCCAAAGTCGGCTGTGTCTCTGAAACCGGTCATCGTTCCCGCAAGTCCCCATATTTTCTGATGACGGCTTCCGGGTACTGAGCGTGACGTCATGGTGCGCGAACTGGTGACGGCAATCGCTGCACTGCTGACCTTGGGCCGTCAAGCCGAAGGGCCGCAGAGTGTCGGCCAGAGGCAGTCGAGGCCGGTAATTCTGGGACGGCAGAAGCGGCCCGCCGTCGATGAAAATTCAAGCTTCCGATTCGCCATTGCCTTTGCAGTTGCGTCATACCCTGCCAATGCCGCGCCATTAACCGGTGCACATTGACTCGTCCGCCAACGATCCACCGCGCCCGACAAACCCGGCTGAAGCGCTGGCGCCACCTGCAGCGCCCCGACCAGACCGAACAGTAGGGCCCGGTAGCGCATCAGCAGGGGCAATTTCGGCTCTTGGTTGCGCCAGCCAAGATAGTTGGCAACGACCAGACGGATACATCACCAGATCGGCAGCAGCGCGCTTTCAACCGATACTGGGCATGTCAGGGCTCACCCTTCGGACGTTCTGACGTACACAACATGTTCTTGGCAGCAACACGTCCGCAAAATCTGTCGACAAAATGGGAATTCGACAACACGTTCATGTCGGCCTTCTCACAACAGAAGGCTGGCATCGTTGCTTGATCGCAACAAGCCGCTGCGATTCAGCCCACGGTGAATGGGAATCCCATTCGGCACTTCATTGGCTGAGCTCGAATGCCGGCACTTGGGCCACAGGCGCACACCTGTTTACCCCAACGTTTACCCCACGGACCGCGCAAAGAAAAACGGGTTAGCTCAAGAATGAGCTAACCCGTTGATTTTATTGGTCGGCGCGGCGGGATTCGAACTCGCTACCCCTTGCACCCCATCGGATTAAACGCGAAATCTTACGAAATCTCTTGGGATGCTATTGGACGAAGTTTATCTATATAAATCATATAGTTACAAACATTTTTTGTCTTTTAGCGTCTCACAAAATACACTGCAAGCGTTTCCTCGGTTTACCCCCCGGTTTACCCCCCAGTTTACCCCCCAGGACCTGTATGACGCGATATCCAAAGTCCGGAAAAGGCAAAAAGTGGACGGCGCTGGAGCTCAAGGCCGTGACCTCGGCATGGCGCGGTGACATGCTGAGCGACGGCGATGGACTGACCGGCGAAGTCCGGGTCGTCGGTGACCGGACCATCTCCATCCACTTCAAATTCGCTTTCAAATGGAACGCAAAAGTGGCCTGGCACTACTGCGGAACCTGGCCTGCCTTGTCCATGGAGCAGATCCGCCGACAACGCGATGAGGCCCGCGAAAGCATTCGCTCCGGCGTCAATCCCAAAGACAGCAGAAAAGCCGAACGCATCGAGAACCAGGCTGCGGTCGAGGCGACGCTTGCCCGCGCTGCGGCCGAAGAAAATTTGAACAAGCCTTTCAAGGAAATGTTTGACGCCTGGCTGGCTGACGGCGTTGCCCGCAAGGACGGCAACGCCGAACTGCGCCGCTCTTTCGAGAAGGACGTGCTGCCAATGCTGGGCGACAAACCAGTGAGGAGCATCACCGAGCACGACCTGCGAAAGGTCCTTCGGACCATGGTGTCCCGTGGCGTGAACCGCATGTCCGTGCGCGTGCACCAGGATCTGGTGCAGCTGTTCGCCTGGGCCGAAAAGCGCCAGCCATGGCGCGGTCATCTGATCGAGGGCAACCCGGCCGACCTGATCGAGATCCGCAAGATCGTGTCGAAGGACTTCGACATGGTCAACGAACGCGACCGCGTGCTGTCTGCCAAAGAGTTGCAGGAATTGCGGTCGATTTTTGAGAGGATGGAGGTGGATTACGTAGAAACTCCTGCTGGCCACAAGTACGAAGCGCAGCGCCCCCTAAAGCAGGAAACCCAGTTGGCGATCTGGATCTGCCTGGGCACGTTATGCCGCATCGGCGAACTCCTGATGTCACGCTGGCAAGACGTGGACATGGTGGGGCGCTACTGGACCATCCCAGTCGAGAACGTCAAAGGGCCGATGGGAAAGAAGCAGGGTCACCGGGTGTACCTTTCGGACTTCTCCCTGTGTCAGTTCCAGGCGCTCAAGGCCCTGACAGGAACATCGCCCTACTGCTTCCCAGCCAGGAACCACAAAGAGTCCACCCATGTTTGCGTCAAAACAGTATCCAAACAGGTGGGCGACCGGCAAATCCAGTTCAAGAACCGCAAAGACCTCTCACGCCGGGCCAATGACAACGCACTGGTGCTCAAGAGCGGCAGCCACCGCGAATGGACACCGCACGACATGCGGCGCACCGGCGCCACCATGATGCAGGCGCTGGGCATCCTGCCCGACATCATCGACCGCTGTCAGAACCACGTGATGGCCGGCAGCCGGGTGCGGCGGCACTACATGCACCACGAGTTCGCAGATGAAAAGAAAGCGGCCTGGGACAAGCTGGGGCAACGGATTGACGCCATCCTGGGGCAGATCAATCCGTCTTCGCCCGCAGCGCCCGCACTTGCGGCGACGCAGGAAGCCTGAAGCTGGCACAGAACTGAGGTCGTCGCGCTCTGCACGGTAATTGTCGTCAACCACTTCAGCAGGAAGCGAGCCGCGTGTGTTGACTGGGTCATCCGGTAGAGGATGCGCTCCAGCGCGAAGCGCACCAGCACCTGGTTGAAATCGACGCCCTGCCCCTTGGCCACGTTGAGCAGCCGTGCGCGGACAGATGCGGCGACATTCGGACCGGCAGTGCTCATCCGATGCTCTCCAGGTAGGGCCGCATCACGTTCGCGACACGGCAGACCTTGGCGTAGCGCCAGATCTCATCCACCGACGCCTTGTTCCTCGAACGAGCGTCCTTGAGTGCCTCAAGGGCCACATCGAGGCCGATTTTGTTTCGGTGCTTGAAACAGTCCGCCACCGTCTTGGCCACGCCGTAGACCCGCAGCCTGACACCGTCGCGTTCAACTTCTTCGACCCCTGCGGAGTAGGCCTCGCCCGTGAACTGCACCATCTTGATCGGCGGGTAGTCGATCCGGGGTGGGTGGCTACCGCGTGGCATAGCGACCCAGATCTGGCGCGGCAGTTGGGTGGTCAGCTCGTGATACTGCAGTGCGGTGAGCAGGCAGAACACGGCCTGTGGCACCTTTGCAGCGACTGTGCCAAGGCTCTCGAACTCAGACACTTGTGCATCCGGCAGGCGATAGAGGCCACGCCCGACCCGCTCCAGCAGCCCGGCGGCATTCAGCCGCGTGAGGACGACCCGTGGTGCATCGATAGCATCCAGATCGCTGGCACGCAAAAGTCCTCTCTGGGCAACCAGATCAAGGACACGCTGGGTATGGGTCACGGGGAGCATGCCGCAGTATGTTCCGTAATTTCGTCGAATGCAAACACTCGACGTAAAATTGGAACAAACAACCTCCGGGCGTGGCCCACTTAGGGTGATAGGCACAGGTTATGAAACTCGCGAACGTTCAGCCGTCACGTTCAAATGACTGAAACCAGCCCTGAAGGCATCTTTCAAGTGTCCAATCTCGGCTTTGCGGCAGTTGCTGGCGGTGGTATCCGAACAGCGGAGTCGCAGTCTGCGACAGAAAGCCGCCCACCGGGAGGTGCGTGGCCTCACAAGCCTGGTGACCGGTTTCAGGGGTACCGCAGCTTTTGGGGCATGCCTTTGCGGAACAGCATCCTGAACGACGGCAGCCCCTGATTAAGAACGCCTAAATCTATAAGTCAGTTGTCGGTCGCCCCCAACAACCGACGTCTTCCAGTCACAAAGGGGGCCAAGTCACAGCCTTACTTGGCTCGCCTGACGTGGGAGCCAACTGCTGAACGGCCTGCCCCGCCAACACCCCTTTGCGCAGCTCCTCCATCACCTTCGCAAGTCCGCCAAAGGGAGTGATCACATCGACCAGCCAAGTTTCATTCCCACTGTTCCAGTCGTTGAACGAGAGCTGGTGCGGAAGCGTGCGGTAGCGCTGTGCTGCCTCAGGAGACAAACGCGCCCAGGACACGTAGGCCAAAGGCGATTCATCGCGCATGTAGAGTTTTGCCTGATCCAGCATCAAGGCGGGTATCACCCGCCACTCCAGCTCACTGAGCAGCGTATGGCGCGTGTGGGCCTGCTGCATCATCAGCCAGGTCACAGGCCCCAGTAGCGGGAGCTTATGAAACATCTTTGAGGCTTGCCCTTTGGCAAAGTCAATGACCTTTTGCGCATCTTCGGCAGTCATGATGGGGGCGTTGTCTTTCACGGCTTTACTCTCCTAGGCTCATCGGCCTTGATACTTTCATTGGCGAAATCTGTCATCTCAAATTTGATTGGCTGTCCCGTGGGCGCCAACCAGGCGTTGATCTGATCGATGCTGTCGTCGGTCAATGACCCTGATGCCGCTTGAAGCCGAACCCATTGCATCACCGTATCTGCCCGCGCTTTGGCAAAGTCACGCTGAGCGGCAAAGTACTGGTTTTCTGCATTCAGCACATCGATGTTGATCCGGGTGCCGATTCTGTATCCCACTTTGCTGGCATCCAGCGCCTTTTTACTGGATGCAACGGCCGAAGTCAGGGCCCGAATCTGGGCTTGACCACTGCGAATGCCTGCATAGGCCAGGCGAACAGAAGTGGTCGCTCGCCGTTGTGCCGCATCCAGATCAGCTTGCACCTTGCTCAATTGGTAAGCACTTTCACGGGTGCGAAAGTACGATTGACCACCATCAAACAGACTCCAGTTCAAAGTCAATGCGGCCTGATGGGTACGCGTTCGATAGCCCACATCGGCGGGAGCGGTGACACTCCCTGTACTTCGGTCAGTCCCATTGTTGAGGGTGAGATCCACCGTGGGCAAGAACGCGGCCTTTTGCTGCAATAGACCCGCTTTGGCGACATCAACCGAGGCTTTTGCAAGGAGCACGTCGGGTTGCGCGTCATGCGAGAGATCGACCCATGCGGCCAACGGCTCACCAGTCAATCCTGGCAGCACAGCGTCTTCGGCAATGCCATGGAGCTGCTGAACAGGCCTCCCCAGAATCTGCTCGAGTTCAGCGAGACGTGCGTTCAAATCGTTCAGAGCACCGATAGACTGCGCCTCGGTGAGATCGAATTTGGCCTGTGCCTCGTAGACATCTGTGATCGTGGTCACACCGACTTCGTAATTCCGCTTCGCCAAACCCTGCTGAGCTTTGACACCCTCCAGTTGTCCGGCAGACACCCGAACACTCTCACTGGCTACCCACGCATCGAGATAGGCCTGCACCAATCTCATCGACAAATCCTGCTGCGCCCGCACAAATTCGGCTTCCGCTTGCGCCTCAAAAGCGTTTGCTTGACGCACAGCCGCCCACTGTTGAGGCCGCACGATCCCTTGCGTGAGTTGCCAGCCTTGGTTGCGTGACTCCACATCCTTTGCAACGGGTTCCTCATCCGCAAAATGGAGGGTTCCTTTTTGAGTCTGACGGCTGGTCGAATAACTCAACTGAGGCAGCAACGCACCCCAGGCCTGGGGCGATCGCTGACGCGCAGCATCCAGGGAATGGCGCGCAGCCAGAAACTCGGCGTCGTGCTCACGGGCCAGTGCATACAAATCCGAGAGGTTCTGACCCCAGGCTGTTCCTGCGGTTGCCACCGTGCAAACCAAAGCCCATGGAGCAAGCCGCCACGCCCATGGTCTGTGTCGAAACATCTTCAAATGAATATCGGCTTGCATCAACGCTCCCTCAAACTTTCTTCTTTGTAGCGCAACAAGGGTGCCAGGAAATACTCCAGCATCCGACGCTCGCCGATGCGAATATCCGATGTGACGCTCATGCCCGCAGTGATTTGCCCTTTTTGACCATGAACCACGTTGGGTGTCTCACTCTGGGTCAGCTTGATTCGCACCGGGTAAACCGGGCCAAGGCGTTGGTCGACCACCGCATCGTTGCCCACCCATTGCACTTCGCCCTCGATATAGCCATAGCGGGTGAAATCAAAGGTCTCGATCTTGTTGATCACCCTTTGACCCACCTGCACGTGCCCAATGTCGCGGTTCAGCACTTTGGCCTCAACCTCCAGCGCCTCGTGTTCCGGAACGATGGTCATCAACACCTGGGCTTGCGTCACAACCCCTCCCTCGGTGAACACCGCCAGCTGCTGAACCACGCCATCAATGGGAGCGCGCATCAACTGCATGCCAGCCCTTTGACGCGCCTTCACGAGCTCTTTCTCGGTCGCATCGCGCTTCTTGGTGGCCTCTACGAGCTCAGTGGTCAGGCGGCTTTTGAACTCGGCCGCAGCAAGCGCTTTTTGCTGCCCTGCCGCATAAATGCCCATACCAGCCTCCTCCAGCCGCTGCCTCTGAACAGCGACTTCCTTTTCCTGGTTGGACAACTCCAGCTGGGTCTCAATCAGGCCCAGCTCGGCAATGTGGCCGGTTTCAGCCAACTCTTCGCGCATGGTGTGACGCTTGCGGACCAAAGCGGTTGTCGCTTGAAGTTGCTGCAGATTCGTGGCGATCGCCTCACGATCCGCCCGGCGTTTTCCGATGTCAGCCTCGAGGGACGACAGGCGCGCCTTCATCTCGAGCTGTCGGTTGTGCAGCAGGGCCTCTTGGTTGTACGCCATCTCATCAGGCATGCTGTCATCCACCTCCATCCAATCTCGACCGTCAAGCAACGCCTCCAGCCGTTGGA
This sequence comes from Hydrogenophaga sp. PAMC20947, assembly GCF_004795855.1. Taxonomy (NCBI): domain Bacteria; kingdom Pseudomonadati; phylum Pseudomonadota; class Betaproteobacteria; order Burkholderiales; family Comamonadaceae; genus Hydrogenophaga; species Hydrogenophaga sp. PAMC20947. The sequence continues at coordinate 719,314 of NZ_CP039252.1, read as the reverse complement.
CATCTGCGCGGGCCTCCAGCAAATCACGCTCCAGGCGCTCCATGTCGGCTGAGCTGGTCGTCGGGTCGAGCTCAACCAACACGTCGCCAGCCTTCACGCGTTGCCCGTCCCGCACCCGAATGGCCTTGACCACGCTGGCTTCCAGCGGTTGAAGCACCTTGCTGCGCCCAGGCGTCATCACACTGCCTTGACTGCTGACCACAACGTCGACCTGCGCAAAATAGGCGTAAGCCACAGTGGCGACGGCCATGCCGCAAAGACTCAATGTGACCATGCGGGCCAGCAACCTGGGGGGCCGCTGCTGCATGGCAATCGAAGCGGGAGTGAAGGCGCCCCAATGCTGATGAAGATCGGAACCTGAACGCTTTCCGGTTGTATTTGTTTCAGACATGGGTTGCCTCTTCAGCTGCAGCTTTTTTCAGAACGGTCTCCAACACAAGATGGGCCTGGTACAGCGCGTGGTAGCGCCCACGGGATTCCATCAAGCTGCCATGGCTGCCTGACTCGATCAGCCGCCCACCTTCGAAAACCAGGATCCGATTGGCCATGCGCAAAGTAGGAAGGCGGTGGGCAACGATGAAGGTGGTTCTCCCCACGGTGATCTCCGCCATGTTGTCGTGGATCACGCGTTCGCTTTCATAGTCCAAAGAGGCGGTGGCTTCGTCGAGCAGCAGCAAGCGCGGGTTGGTGACCAATGCGCGCGCAATCGCCAGGCGCGACCGCTGCCCACCGCTCAAGCGCCCACCGCGCTCGCCAATCAGCGTGTCATAGCCTTCGGGCATCTCGAGAATGAACTCGTGCGCACCCGCCAGTTTGGCGGCGTCCATGATCACTTCCATGGATGCGTTCGGGTCCGACAAGGCAATGTTCTCCCGCACACTGCGGTTGAAGAGCACACTGTCTTGGGCCACCACCCCAATCTGGCGTCGCAACCAGCTCGAGTCCAGCAGATTCAGGTCCATGCCATCGACCAATATTCGGCCTTGCTGCGGCGTGTAGAGCCGTTGAATCAATCGAAGCAAACTCGTTTTACCGGCACCAGAGACCCCCACAATCCCGATGATCTCCCCGGGCTTCACCTCAAACGACACGTCGCTCAACACCTCGCGTCCATTGGCCTGATAACGGAAGCCAACATGGTCAAAGGTGACCGCACCGCGGACATCAGGCGGTACGGCCCTTTGCGCCTGAAACCCCGGCTCAGGGGGGGCATCCATGATCTCGCCCAAACGCTTGATCGAAACCTTCATCTGCGTGAACTCTTGCCACAAGGAGGCGAGTTTCAGAATGGGTGCATTGACTCGGCCACTGAGCATGTTGAATGCGATCAAACCACCTACCGTCAAATCGCCATCAATGACGGCCTTGGCCCCAAACCACAACAACAGGACAGTCAACACCTTGCTGGCAAACCCGATGAACTGATTGGTGGCATTTCCGATGTGGCCCGCCTGAAACGAACTCTCCACGTACTCGCCCAGCCTGCGGTCCCATTGACGTTGCCATTGCGGTTCAACGGCTTGCCCCTTGAGCGTCTCCATGCTGGTCACCGTCTCGACCAGAAATGCCTGGTTCTCTGCGCCCAAAGAAAACTTGTCCTCCAGGTTCTTTCGCAAGATCGGCGTCACCACCCATGAAGCGGCAAAAAACACCGGCAAAGCCGCCAGCACGATGCCCGTGAGCATGGGGCTGTAATAGAACATCACCACCAAATACACCACAGCAAACAGCAGGTCGATCCAACTGGTCAAGGCCTGCCCCGTGAGGAAGGCGCGTGCGTTGTCCAGCTCCCGCACCCGCGCCACCGTATCGCCTGCACGGCGACTCTCGAAATAGCTCATCGGCAAACGCATCAGGTGCCGAAACAACTTGCTGCCCAACTCCAGATCCAACCGGCTCGTGGTGTGGCTGAACAGATAGTGCCGCATGGCGCTGAGAACCACCTCGAACACCGCCAACGCCGCCAACGCCAGCGCGAGCACATCCAACGTGGACAAGCTGCGGTGCGTCAACACTTTGTCGATCACCACCTGAAAAACCAGCGGTGTCATCAAAGCAAACACCTGCACAAACAGCGAGGCCATCAACACTTCGGCCAGCAAAGATCGGTACTTGCTCATGGCCTTCAGAAACCAGCTCACGCCAAACTTTTCCGGCACAGAGCCCACTTCGGCCTGGGTGGTCGCGCGCCGTCGAGCATCCAGCCAATGACCACCCCAAAGCGTTTCGAAGGTGGCCACATCCACTTTTTCGGGCTCAGACTGGCCCTGTTTCTGCAACACCAGCCCCTGTTCGGAGAATCCCCCGGCAATGGCCAAAGAGCCGTCCTTCAGCTGCACCACAGCGGGCTGCGCTCGCCGACTCAGGTCGCGGTAAGGGCTTCGCATGGCACGAGAGTCAAAGCCCAACTCCTGCAAAGCCAGATTGAACATGGCGAAGTCAAACGCTTCTTCGTTGTCCAGCCAGCGGTGGCGCAGTTGGCCAGCGTCTACCGGAAAATCGTTGAGCTGGCAGTACAAGCGCAGCAAGTCGATGGCTTGGGCTGAACGCGGGCCGTGGCTGTTCGTCGCCTCGGCTTCGGACGCCGGTGTTGTATTACTCATGGCTGGAATGCTCCCTGGATCTCATATCTGTTGGATGAAAAAATACGCACACAAACCACTCTGTCTCAGGCCCACGATGGAGCCAGCGACAGAGGCCGTAGAAAGAAATGAAAGTGGAGTGAACCTCGGCGCGATCAGGCCGGCATCATTGACGGGCTGCTCACGTCAACCGCCGGCAGCACAGCCGCCTGGTCTGCCGAGACCAGCAAGTCGTCCCCAGGCGACAAACTCATGTCGCTGGCATCCACGAAGCCCAAGGGCTCGGATGTCTGGTCTTGCGTGGTCACGGTTTGCACAAAGAGCTGTGCCTGGCGATCAATGGCGGCATCATCTGCCAAAGTCGCCCCAGGGGAGGCCAAAGAAGACTGCGTGTCCTCAGTGATACCCAGGTGCGCGCCCATTGGTTCCGAGGTAGAGGACTGCACCGCGGGCAAGGTCTCAACCGCAGCGGCACCCGCGAGCCCATCCTCCAGGGGCTCAAGTGGCTGATTCGCGTCAACCTGCGCAGCGGCTGCGCCGGGGGTTTCTGCACCTTGCTCGGGCAAAACCGAAGTGGAATCCAAGGCCGCAACGTTCAGCCCTTCAGTGGCCCAGTCTGGCATGGCGACGCCTTCACCTGCGAACATCACATCACCCGCCGTCAAGGTGGAGCCATCGGCATAGGTCAGGGTGGTCGTACCAAACACCACGTTGCCATTGTTGAGTTCGGGAGTTCCCTCGCGCTGCAAGTCCATGCCGGTCAATCCAGCATCGGTCAAAGTCGTCCACTCTCCCTCGTCTTGCACGCCATTGTCGTTGGCATCCTGCAAAAGGCCGAATTGTTTCCATTGCTCGTCTTCTGCCGTCAGGTGGCCATCACCGTTGGTGTCAAATGCGGCAAGTCCTTCCAGATCGGTGCGGGCACCAGGTGTGTAGCCCACAAAGCTGATCTCGTCTGAGTCGGTGATGAGCCCGTTGTTGTCTTTGTCGAAAGCCAGCAAGGCATCGCTCGAAGCCACCCACCCCAGACGCTCCTCAACGCCGTCGCCATCCACATCCATGTAGCGCATCGAATAGTTGGCGGGCAGCAGATCGAGACCGTTGTTGCCCATGTCCACAACAATGGGTGCATAGCCAGCGCCGCCCCAGTTCAGCGTCACCACCTGGGTGACCGAAGCTCCCCGGCTGTCGGTGACGGTGATGATGAACTGGTCTGAGGCACCTCCCGTCCTCGCATCGGTGTAAACATACTGCCAGGCAGAATATGCGGCGCCGGTCGTTCGTTCATCGTCAACAAAGTAATCGTGAGCGCCTCCATAGGGCCTCGCGGGGTCCAACCCAACAATAGGGCGCGTGCCGATTGGAGATGGCGTGAAAGTCTGCTGATAGCCGGACTCAAAGCCGAATGTCGGAAGCCGTCCCTGCAACTGAGCCAGCGTCAGGCCCCTAGGGGCGTCGGTAGTGATGTGTTCACCAATAAATGCTTGTCCGTGCCCAGGCGCATTTAGGGGCGATATGCTGAACGTCAGCGCATCGCCATCGGGGTCGTGGGCATAGATGCGCCCGTTGACCAAGTGGTCATCCCGAACGCTGATGGTGTTGCCAATGTAGAAAACGGGATTGTCCCAAAATCCTGGATCGGCATACGTCAGACTGGTGTTGCCGGGGGTGCTCAAGGTGCCGCCCAGGAACACCAGGGAGTCGATCACGGGCGGTCGGTTTTCTCGCTCGAGATCGATGTAGGCCGTGGCCCAGGTGGTACCACCCTCACCGTCATCAACCTGATATCGAAACTGCGCTGCGCCAGAGTAGTCACGCGTGGGGTTGAAGGTGACCACCCCGTTGTTCAGAGACACAGTGCCGTGCGTCGCACCCGCCACAGCCGTGACCTGCAAACTGGTCAATCCCGTGGTGTCAGGGTCGCTATCGTTGCGCAGCAATTCACCCACATTGATTTCCAGACGCACGTCTTCGTAGCCCTGAAAGTGGTCATCCACCGCAATGGGGTTCACGTTGACGCGCGAGTAGTCAATATCCGCGTGACCCACGGTTTCGCCCCCATCGGGATCTCTCACGGTGTATTCGAACCGCCCAAACTGGGACGGATCCCAGCTCGCGTAGTCGCCTTCGGGTACAAACTGGATGCGCCCGTCGGGCAACAGGCTGACCGTGCCGTTTTCTGCGTTGCCCACCGCCACAATCTGCAGGCCCGTGGGGTGCTCCACATCGGTGTCGTTCCTCAGCAAAGACTCTGCCGTCAAGATGTAGGTGTTGTTGCGCTTGCCCAACAGCAGCTCATCGTTGACCACGGGCAGATCATTGACCGAAGCGTAATCCAAGACCATGGAGGTGGTGCTGGTACCGCCCACGCCGTCGGACACCGTGTAGGTGAAGCTGGCTTGCCCATAAAAATTGAGCGTCGGAGCAAAACTCACGTTGCCGCTGGCGTCCAGCGTCACTGTGCCGTTCACGGCATTGCCTACCCCCGTGATTTGCAGATCGGCATGCGGGTTGTCCACATCGCTGTCGTTGGCGAGCAAATCAGCGGTGCTCACGGTGACCACCGTGTCTTCGTCCAGGCTCACCTGTTCACCCACCAGGCGCGGTGCATCGTTGACGGGTGTAATGTCCAACGCGACCGTGGCCAGGCTTTGCCCACCCACACCGTCGTCCACCAGATAGTCAAACTGCGCGGGGCCAAAGTAATCGGCATCGGGTGTGAAGCGGATGCGCCCGTCGGGCAAGATTTCCACACTCCCGTTTTGCGCCCCACCCACCTGGGAAATCACCAGATCCCCGTGCGGATTGTCCACATCGCTGTCGTTGACCAGCAGCTCCGCCTGCGTGTAGATCAACGTGTTGTCTTCGGCCAGCGTGGCCGTTTCGCCCATGACATCCGGAGCATCGTTGACCGGTGCCAGGTTCAGCACCACCGTGGTGCTCACCTGACCACCCGCGCCATCATCCACCAAGTAATCAAAGCTGGCCGGACCAAAATAATTGGCCTCGGGCGTGAAGCGCACCTGAGCGTCCACAATCGCCACCGATCCATGCAGCGCATTGCCCACCGCAGAGATGGTCAGCACCTGCGCACCTGCCTGATTCAATACAGGGTCGATATCGATATCGATATCGCTGTCGTTGGCCAGCAGCACGCTGAACGGGAAATTCAACACCACGTCTTCATCGCTGGCCACCAACTCACCTTGCACCACAGGCAGATCGTTCACCTGCAAGATGTTGAGGTTCACCCGCGCGGGCACCTGCTCCTGGCCATCGCTCACCCAGTAGGTGTAACCCGCCGGTCCGTTGTAGTTGGGGGTTGGGACGAAGCGCACGCTGCCATCGGGTTGTAACAACACCGTGCCGCCGCTGGCCTCGCCCACGCGGCTGATGCTCAGCTTGTCGCCATCGATGTCGCGGTCATTGGCCAACAGCGCCGCTGCAGTAAACACCAGGTCGGTGTCTTCGCTTCCCGTGGCACTCTCGCCCCGGGCCTCAGGCCTGTCGTTCACCTCCGCCACCATCACCGTGACCGTGCCGCTATGGGTCAGGCCATACATATCCACAATGGTGTAGCTGAAGCCTGCCGGGCCGTTGTAGTTGGCATCGGGCACGAAGACCAGTTGCCCATTCTGAATCCCTACGCTGCCATGACTGGCATCGCCTACCGAGACGATCCGCATGCCATTGAAATAATCGCCACTCAACCCTTTTGGAACGGGGTTGGGCGTGCTGTCATTGCCCAGCAAGTCTTGCGCGCTGAAGCGCAGGGTTTGGTCTTCTGTGCCTTGCAGGTGATCGTCTTGCACGGTGGGGAAGTCCAGCACCGTATCGCTGTTGGGCTCCAACACCGCAGCGGTATTGCCCAGGTTGTCTTGCGAGCCATAGCCGTCGGGCAAAGTGGCTGTGACCCCCAGTGGCGTGCCATTGAGGCCCACCGTATTGCCCTTTCCATCAAATTCAAAGGCAGGCGGTTCGCTCACCAGTTCAGGCGTTTGAACTGCCCCCGCGCCCAATGGCGTGGCTGGCGTTGTGAGAGGCGGCGTGTCTATGGCCTGCCCATTGGCATCTGTCCAGCCACCGGGCGTCAACACAGCACCTGTTGGGGTGTTCAGATCGGCCCCAGCAATGCCCCAAGCATAGCCACCGGTCTGACCTGCCGACAGGTTGACCGATACGCTGTCTTGCCCGTCGCCTCCATTTGTGGCGTTTCCGGTTTGCCCTTGTGCATGGGCCATGAAAGGCAAACCGCCCGCGCCCATGGCGATGGCCAGCGCGGCCAATTGCGCATCGCTGGCGCCCAGGCTGCTGACCATGCCGTCCGTCACCGTGCGGTTGCCCACCATCGCCTGAACGGGCACAAACACAATCGGATCTTTGCCACGGGGTACCTGTGGACCATTAGCCGAATTGCCGATACCCGTACTCGGAGGAACGCTGCGCAAATCCTGCGACGTGAGCGTCTGCTCAGTCTGCTCGCTGCTGTTGGCGATGGTGTTGGTTTGCAGGCTGTAGATCAACGCGCTGTCTGCGCCCAGCTCCACCACGCCCCCATCGGTGTCTTCTTCACCCCCATGGGTGTGGGCGATTTGCCCGTCAAAGCTGCCCAGCGCCGTGGCATACAACACGGTGGCCACGCCGTAATCGAGCTGCAATATGCCTCCGGCCACCTGCTGGTACATCACCGGCGGCCAGCGCGGCTCCAGGTTGGTGATCAGCAACTGGTAGTCGCGCATGATGTCGCTCTGCCCCGCAACGGTATTACCGTCCCAGGCCATGCCGTTGGCATCGTAGATGCGCTGGCGTTGGTTGCCGTTTTCATCCACCCAGCGCAGTTCGAGCTGGCCGCTGGTGTCCGACAGGTTCACCCCATCGGGGTCAAAGTAGTAGCCCACGCTGGGCAGGTGCTGTGCTGCCGCACCTGCTTGCGGCGCCGTCATGCCGGCGGCCACGGCCATGTGGGCCAGGGCATCGGCCCAGTGCGCCGCGTAGCTGCCTCCGCCTTCTTCGTCGATCGTGGTGTTGACGGCGATGTTGCCGTCGGGGTCGATGTGGGCTTCGGCTTCGCCTATCGTGGGTGGGATATCGGTTGGGAACGCGATCTGAATCACCGTGATAAAGGCCGCGATGAAGGTGCCTATGGGGGGGAAGCAGGCCGCCGCTGCGGCCACCGTGCCCCAGGGGTTGTCTTCAACGTCGTCCAGCGAAATGAGGAGGTTGATGATAGGCACCACTTGCCCAGCGCTAATGCCTATGCTCTGGCCAATGGTGGAGTCGGCAATCGCGTTACTCACGATGCTGCTGCTGCCGTCTCCCACTAGAGAGCCCACGGCGTTGCCAAGCTGGATGCCTCCGGAGATGACTTGCAGGGCATTGCCGTTCTCAAGGCCGTTGTACAAGGTGAGCGCTCCCGAGAGGCCTCCCGCTGTACTTCCCAGCTCACCGGGCAGGTTGCCATCTTCAGCGACTTTAGCGCCCAAGTCTAAGCCACTGATGGCCGAGCCCAGCTGGTCTATTTGGCTGTACAGGTTGGCCAGAGTAGACAGCCGTTGCACATCGTTGAGGTTGGCCCAGTTTTCTACTCCGTTGTAAACACTGCTGATGATGTTGAGGGCAGCCGCGTTGTCTTGGTAGTTCGCCGCTTCGTATTGCGCTTGCGTCACCACTTGCCCACTCGGGCTGACATAAGTGGTGTTGCCTTCGCCGTCTTGAAACCAACTCCACCCGGTGGCTTCGTCGGTGTGGATCACTGGGTCTGGTGGATCGGCTCTTTGCTCGCTGGCGCCATAATCGTTGATCAATCCCCCGTCCGTCATCGTGCCTTCGCCGGCATCAGCGATCACGGCGATGGGGTCGCCAGGGGTGGGGGGTTGGCCTATGTCGGGAAGGGTGAAGCTGAGGTCATCTCCTTCCACTGAGGTATCCGGGTCCTTTTCCGGACTAAAAATGTCCTCGATCCAGCTTTCACGATAAGGACGGCTCAATATCCAATTGTTTTCAAACAAGCCTATCGCCGAATCATGAACAAGCAATTCAGATTCAACGTATTTTGAATCCTCCGCCAGCGCCGGCAAAGGCACCCCTCTATTCCCAAGCAAAATATGCGCTAATTCCAGATTGGCTGCGCCAACTCCACGAAAGTCATAGCCCATTCCTATATCAGTATGGGCTCCTGGAGAAAAATACTCATTCACTCGTGGGTCTGGATTGTCAGGATTAGAATACCTTGACGGCCCAAACGATGCTCGATGCTCGTCGTTGGCATAAACCACGTCGAAGCGACTTACGTTGGACGATAATGAATTTTGCTCTCCCGCGAATACAGCTGCAGAAACAGGTTCAAGCGCAACCATGCTCAGGCCAATACCCGGAGGTGCGAGCGTTCGGCTGTAACGCGTTTCCGTTGTAAACGTATCAGCTTCTCCAAAACCGTTGGGCACCTCCACTGTGTAAGCGGAAGAGGGGTCAGGAATGCCTTGCTCGTTGAGGATGTGTCCAAACATGACCATGGCCGGGTTTCCACGACTGAATGCCATGGCCGTGATGTTGATGTCCAATGGAACGTCTGGATTGGATTGCTGCCAAATATCTGCCTGCCTAATCAACAGAGTATGCATCTCCAATGCTTGCGCACGAACCTCTTCGGTGGGCAAAATGCTGCCCGCCACGTATTGGCTGACAATGCCATTGGTTCCAACACCGGGGAGGTAAACGGACACTGCATTTGGATTCTTTTGACTTTCGATCATGTTGCTGAGTTGCGCAGTACTTGTGATCGTTTGATTCCCGGACAACTCGCGGTTTTCTTGGTTATTCCAAGTTCCGTCGAAAGCGGCGTGAAACGTAAATGGTCTTGAAGGCGCAGCCTCCTGTTGGGCCGCAGCTTGCAGATTGTTCCGGATTTGCTGAATTTCAGCTGGCGTGACTGGTCGGGAATCACCAATTGGAACCACGCGCTCTGGTGGCTGCTCGTAAGTAGGCGCTCCGTTTTGGTAGATATCGCTCATTTCTTGGCCCCCTGATCAATTGATCAAATTTTTTCGAACGATCGGATAGATTTGTTGGAAACTTGACTTCAAATAACTGCTACCTCTAAACCGAGTAACATTTGGAGCACTCGGATCAGGAACTGCTAAATAAATTTCAAGTTCATTATCTTGACCAAAAGATGGGCGGATTTCTGCACCATTCATATTCCAAGGCAGCAACAGCCGCAGATCCACTTTTTTTTCATAAATCTTCGAATCGGGAGGAACTTGCCACTTGACGTACAAGAATTCGCCTACATCTTTTAGACCAATTGTTCTTGCGCCAGACAAGCCAGCTCCTCCAGACTGCGCAATCTTCACATAATACGATGGTGCTTCTTGATTTGAATACTTCCAATCCAATAGCTTCACATTCTTGTTGTCAATCATCAAGAACTGAAATGAATGCCCAGAGCTCACCGATGCACACCCGAAAAGCAGCAATGCCAGCACCAAACTCATTAGTTTATTTAACATTTCCATCACCTTTGAATCCAAACATTGGATTCTATTCATGAGCAATCTACTCATCCTCAAACCAAGATCAAAAAATACAAGAGTACTCAGTCAAACAAGCGCTCGTTTATACAGCGCAAACTTTAGGAAACTATCCCCAAAATTGGGGGGCAAAGCATCTGAGCCGTGACATGCTGCGCACGTTTTTTGCTGAGTGATTTATTGAGGCTTTAGGTGTCGCTCGAAGGCCACAAGGTCCGGCCGCCCTTGATCCGTTCACCGTGCGGTTGCCCACCATAGCCTGCACCGGCACAAATACAATCGGATCTTTGCCACGGGGTATCTGTGGACCATTAGCCGAATTGCCGATACCCGTACTCGGAGGAACGCTGCGCAAATCCTGCGCCGTGAGCGTCTGCTCAGTCTGCTCGCTGCTGTTGGCAATGGTGTGGGTTTGCAGGCTGTAGATCAACGCGCTGTCTGCGCCCAGCTCCACCACGCCCCCATCGGTGTCTTCTTCACCCCCATGGGTGTGGGCGATTTGCCCGTCAAAGCTGCCCAGCGCTGTGGCGTACAACACCGTGGCCACGCCGTAGTCCAGCTGCAAGATGCCCCCGGCCACTTCCTGGTACATCACCGGCGGCCAGCGCGGCTCCAGGTTGGTGATCAGCAACTGGTAGTCGCGCATGATGTCGCTCTGTCCCTCAACGGAATTGCCGTCCCAGGCCATGCCGGTGGCATCGTAGATGCGCTGGCGCTGGTTGCCGTTTTCATCCACCCAGCGCAACTCGAGCTGGCCGCTGGTGTCCGACAAATTCACCCCATCGGGGTCAAAGTAGTAGCCCACGCTGGGCAGGTGTTGTGCTGCCGCCCCTGCTTGCGGCGCCGTCATGCCGGCGGCCACGGCCATGTGGGCCAGGGCTTCGGCCCAGTGTGCCGCCGTTCCACCCCCGCCTTCTTCGTCGATCGTGGTGTTGACGTTGACGTTGCCGTCGGGGTCGATGTGGACTTCGGCTTCGCCGATCGAGGGCGGTATGTCGGTGGGGAAGGCGATCTGGATAACGGTGATGAAGGCTGCAATGAATGTGCCCACCGGCGGAAAACACGCCGCTGCTGCGGCCACCGTGCCCCAAGGGTTGTCTTCAACCGTCGTGAGCGAATAGATCAGATTGACGTAGGGTATTGCCTCGCCCATCATCTGGGCTACTCCCCCTGCGGTGCTGGCGCCTTGTGCCGCAGCATCAAAAGCGGCGCTGGTCGCTGCGTCAACCACAGAGCTGTTGACCATTTGGTCCATGAGCGCCATGGCCTGATCGGTGAGCATGTCGGCATACAGGTTCAACGCCACACTGCCCACCTGCAAGCCACCTGTGACGATGGCTTGCTCATTGCCATTGTTCAGTGCGTTGATCAAACTGATCACGCTGCTTGCGCCACCCAAGCTGCCCGGCAAGTTGCCGGCTGCTGCGGCCGAGCCTATATCCAGGCTATTCAATGCCGAGCCCAGGTTGTCTATCTGGCTGTATAGGCCAACCAACGCCCCAAGACGCTCGCCGTCATCCAGGCTGGCCCAGTTCTCTATGCTGTTGTAGACACTGCTGACCACGCCGAGCGCGCCCGCTCCATCTGTGAGCGCTGCTTCGCTGTATTGCGCTTGGCTCACCGCTTGGCCGCTCGGGCTGAGGTAGGTCGTGTTGCCCTGTTCATCTTCAAACCAGCTCCACCCGGTGGCTTCGTCGGTGTGGATGATTGGGCTTGGTGGGTCGGTGTTTTGTGAACCAAGGCCAAGACCATTTTGCAGCCCACCGTCGGTCATCGTACCTTCGCCGGCATCAGCGATCACGGCGATGGGGTCGCCGGGGGTGGGTGGAGTGCCCAAGGCTTCGATCTGCTCTGGCGTCAACGTTGTGAATCCGTCTGGGGCTGCACCCTCTTCCATGCCCGCGTCTGTACTCAGCGGGACCAACGTCACTGGGTCAACAGCCGTCACTTCGCCTGTGATGGTGTCAACACGAACGGCACTGGACGAAATCTCTTCACCCGAGCTCGCATGCAGCGTTCTCTCGACATAGATGCGCCCGCTCTCACCGTCGGGGCGACTGATGACCACATGGGTGTTGCCCTGGATATCGCGCGTGGTGGAGGTGATCTCTGCTGTGCGGCTGTCAATGGTCTCTACTGCCCCACTGCTTTGGTAGATGGTCAGGAGGTCACCCGAGCGCACTGGCACATTGAGCGTTGCACCAACTGGTATCTTGGTGACGTCGGTGTACTGCGGATTAGCCGCCAACATATCGGCAACGGTGATCGAATTGCCCGCTCGTCCTTGCAGCAGCACGATGTCAGAGAGCGTGCCTCCAGGGTTGAGTGTGACCGAGTGCGTGCCGGCAATGTGGACGAAGCTGCCGGAGGAAGGTCGTGTAGGAAGGGCTGCCTCAAGGCTGGGAGCAACGCCGTCGGCTTCTGCGCCAACGGTCGCTCCTGAGCCGAACGGGGTTTTTATGAATCCCCCTTTGCCGTCCGGTTGATAGATCACCCCATCTCGCGGCGCACCAGTCACCGGGTCATACCGTTGCTCCACCGCAGTCAGGGAGTTGCCGGTGCCAGACGTTGATATCCTGATCAAATCTCCTGTCGCAGGATCTTTGGTCCACACCACACTCGATCCTGCGGGGGAGTTTTGCTGCACACCGATAGGCGTGCCGTCTGGCGCCAAGCCGTTTCTCAAGTGGGTTGCGACCTGTTCGCTGTTGTTGCGATACTGGATCTCGCTTTGCAGAAATACCTGTTGTTGTTGGGCAGAATTCTGCAAGGCCACCTGGGAGGTGTGCGCTGTCAACTGTTGCTCAAATCCTGCCGCTCTCAAGTAGGTGTTCGTGAGCTCGGCCACTTGCGGCCCACGGGTCACCTCCACAAACTGCGAAGGCAACACCAGATTAGAATTGTCCAGCATGGCAAACCAAGTGTATCTGCCGTTGACTTCGACCAATGCATACTGAGTGCCATCAGACGTCACAACCGTTGGCTTGAGTGGTGTATCGATGGGCAAAGTAAGAGGCGGCCCCAACTTGTCTGGCGTGTCTCCTCCGGTCAGGAGGGCTCCGATTTGTTTCCAACCGCTTGCGCCGCCATAAGCGCCTATGCCGGCACCAATCAAGGCACCCGCAGGTGGTGCGAATGGGGCCAAGGGTCCAAGAATTGGGGCTACTGATGTACCTACAGATGTGCCTGCTATTGCACCAGCCATGGCGCCACTTGTCTGTCCTACAACACCCAACACCTCGGTAACAACTTCAGCACTATTTCCCTGAACAACGTGTTGCCCTACGTTGATAGCGTCATTGGCAGCGCCAACATAAACTGCCACTGGTGCAACCCGCCCCGCAATGACCGCCAAACTGGGTAAATTGGTAACAGCACTGGTTGCACCCGCCTCAATCGCCGCGACGCCCGCTGAGGGCCCATCGGAGAGCACCTCTGTTGTCGGCGCCCTTGAGGGGACATCCAAGCGGATCGCTGCGTTAACCTGCAAGCCACCAGCGCCAAACACCACGGATGCACCAGCACCAGCGGCCGAGAAAACGTTACCAACATTGACCGTAGGATTTTGCTCGCTTGACATTAAACTCGCCCAAATGTTATAAAATCAGTTTAGCAAAAGTTATATTGATTTTTGTTGGTATTTTCCCGTCAAAAGAAAGTACGGAAACAAAATGAACCCACCGACACAAAGCATCAGCGGTCCATTAACAAAAATAACTTGCGCAATCAATCCTCGAGCAAAAAAATTCCCAATCAATCCGAAAATAACTCCATCAGTATTTTGCACCCCAGGTAAAAGTAGCAACCAAAGACTGGCCAACCCCAACGCTAAAACAGCAATCATCGGCTTAAGTATAGGCCTCCCATATTCAACAAAGTCCTCGTTCACACCACGAACCAACGCCCCCAAAATGATAATCACAGCACATATTGGAGCGCCAGCCCAAAGCAACGAGAAATAAAACCGATTAATATCCGGTTTTATATTGAGTGCAGTAATGCGATCAATCTGTGGCACAATACCCGCCATAAAGTCACTGAACTCTCTCGCCCATTGGTGACTCATGATGTCATCCGGGATCAACATGCCGATCACCGCCATCACAAGATAATAAGCAACAATTGCGACGCCAAAGGGATCGCGCATTGCTGACTTTAGATCGGTTGTGTGTTGTTTTTTTGAATTCAAGAGTATTCTTTCAATAGAAGCCGCATGGAATCAATACCCATTTTTGAGAAAGGATCCGTACCGAACCATGCAGCTACAAACACAATCGGATCTTTGCCACATGGTACCGTCGGCCCACTGGCCGAATTGCGGATACTGGTCTCCGCGCTCAGCGGAACGATACGTAAATATTTAATTGTGAGCGTCAACTCTCTGCCGTTGTCGATAGCGTGCGTTTGCATACTGTAAATTAACGCATTGTCAAGAATAATAAATCACGGTCCCACTATAGGTACCAGCGCAATTCTTCGCCTTGTCGGCAACAACCATAGTGACGTTGAATTTGCTCCCGTTGCCGCTGTAAATGAAAGTTCTTTGTTCTGCGAACTGCCCACCCAGGGATTGAGAAGCAACCTGAAAGCCATAGGATTCCTTCAGGACTTTCCCTGTATAGCTGTTACCCGTTTCTTCTGCGGTGACCACGTCGCCGCTTTGGATCACTTCCAAGTTGATGGGTATCGTCGCGCCCGAGGAAATCCCAGAACAACTGGTCTCGACAACCGCAATCCGGCCTACGTAAGCACCAGTCAACGTGTCAGGGCGTCGGCCAAAGCCCTCTTCTGCACCCCCAGAGCTACCGCCGCCGCAGGCAGCAAGGGTTGTGTTTGCAGCTATCAAAACCAAAGAACGTAAGAGTGTGCGGTTCATCGCTGGGGGATTTAGGGGTTGGATTTCGCCGCTCTGCTGCTCGGCCCGTCAACACAGAACCGTCAAAGTCTCAGAGCGACCATCACTTGACTCAAAAAGCGTCGATTGTTGCTAGGAGTAACACCGAAGCATTCAATGACCTGTTAGATCTGACAGTCCGCAGCCCTTCAGCTCCATGTGGGACAGCGCCCCCGGGCAGCCAGGGATCGCCAATCTCGTACCGCATGCGCAGAGAAAAACGCATATGGCCAGCACGGCACACAGCTCCAAGCTCTGAATACGTGTGCGCAGTCTTGGATAGCACAGCCTGTTGATTTCCACGCAATATTGACCCCGCACCATCAATGTCGGTTTTTTGGGCCATGGTTTGCTCCTTCGTCGTCAATGGTTGCGTCGTTGTGCTGGCCGGGCTTGATGGCTGCGCGGGCGCAGGTCGGCCAACACGCCCGCGGCGAGGACAAGGTGGCGCCGGACGTCGCCGTCCAGCGTGTTGAGCATGTCGCGGTAGGCCAGCGCTGGCACCACATCGCCTCGCCGCAGCAGGTGGGTCAGGTGGTGGATGTTGCGGCTGAGGGTGGACAGCTCCGCGTTGGATGCGGTGAGCGTTGCGAGTTGCTCGGGTCGGCTAACTCCGGATGTGAGAGCGGGGATGCCTGCGATGAGGCCGGCCAGATAGGCACCGCGCGATAGGCCCGCCAAACGCGCACCAGCGGCCAAGCGCTCAGCCTCGGCAGTTGTCACTCTGATGGACAACTTGACGATGGCGTCTGCAGGTGCGGAGTCTCTCGCGGCTTCGAGGGCTTGCGGTGAGAACGATTCTTCCAACCCAAATTCGCGGGCCACGGCCCGCCTGACCAGGACCGAAACACTGACCCGCTGCGCCTGCGCACGAGCGACCAACGCGGCCTTGAGGTCGCGCATATCGACCGTGACGAAGCCAGGTTGATGGTTGTTCATGATCCGACCGAAGGGTGCAAATGCGAGCGACGCGAAACGTTTGTGAAACTGGCGGCAAGCCGCCTATCCTGCACTCACCTACGCATTCAGTATTGGCGGCAATCGCGGTCTCAGGACCGATGATTCCGCTCCAAAAATCATCGGTCTGCGCCTGTGACACGCGGGTCACCTGGCCCGAAAGTGGCCCAAAAGCGGACCGAAACCGGACTGAAAGCGGACTGAAACCGGCCCAAAAGTGGACCATGGCAAAACTGCGTGCGTCCCAAGACGTCCCAGCGATGAAATTTGGCTTCAAATCATCGGTATGCCCAAGGCCGCTCAAGCCCAGACTCAACACGTCGATGACAGGGTCCGATGGCATGAACCTCACTCCCAAGCTCCCGCCGGGTCGACCCAATCGAAAGGCCCTGGCATTTTCCGCCGAGATCAACCGACTGAGGACTGCTGGCTACAGCTTCGAGGCGATCCGCATGGCACTGCTGGAAGCAGGTTTGAAAGTCGGTCTGACCACTGTCAAGCGCGAGGCGGCAAGAGGGCTGGTCGCCGCCAGGACAGCGCTGCAGGGGTCCGTTGTGCGGCCCTCGGTGGTCTCGACCCCAGCGGTGGCCGGTGACGTCGTGAAGGCGCCCTCCTCCTTCGCAGGGGACTCGCGCAGCGGCAAAGAGATCGCCGAGGCGTTCATGCATCGCCGGGTGAGCAATCCGTTGATCCAGGAAAGGAACCAAGATGAAAATTGCAGTCATTAATTTCTCAGGCAATGTCGGCAAGACCACGGTCGCACGCCACTTGCT
Source organism: Hydrogenophaga sp. PAMC20947 (assembly GCF_004795855.1). Taxonomy (NCBI): domain Bacteria; kingdom Pseudomonadati; phylum Pseudomonadota; class Betaproteobacteria; order Burkholderiales; family Comamonadaceae; genus Hydrogenophaga; species Hydrogenophaga sp. PAMC20947. The sequence goes on along the minus strand of NZ_CP039252.1, from coordinate 702,579 downwards.
GCTGCCCCGAATGCCCGGTGCCCGGGTGATCTCCATCGAAAGCATCAACGCCGACCAGGATCAGGATCCACAGGAACATGTCATCCGGGGTCGCCAGTTTGCCGAACTGCAGGAGTACCTGCAGGTGGTCGAAGACGTAGTGGTGGACATCGGTGCGAGCAACGTCGAAGAGTTGCTCGCCCTCATGCGCCGCTACCGCGGCAGCCACGAGGACTTCGACTATTTCATTGTCCCGACGGTCCCGGCGGGCAAGCAGCAGCAGGACACCATTGCGACCCTGGCGGAGTTGTCGCGAATCGGCATTCTCTCGGAGAAGGTGAGGATCGTCTTCAACATGGTCGAGGATGGCAGCGACATTCAACGCGTGTTCGACCCCGTGCTCGCGTTCGTGAGCAGCTCGCCCGTGGCCCGCATTTCATTGGAATGCAGGCTGGGCAGCAACGAAATCTATGGCCGGATCAACGGTTCCGGCGCCGACCTGTCGGCGCTGGCGACAGATCCGGCCGACTACAAGGCGCTCATCGCCGCAGCCACCGACAGCACCGAGCGGCTGGCCTTGGCCCAACGTCTGGCCACACGCCGTCTGGCCAGCGGTGTTGTGCCCGAGCTCAATGCCTGTTTCGTGGCGTTGCGCCTCAATGAAAATGCGAGTGCCCCCGAGGCCAAGCCGAAGCAGACGCGCGCGAGGGCAGTGCCATGAACCCCCATGGCTCGGCCCGCGAAGCGCTGATCGCGGAGGCCCTGGGCGATCTGGCGCACCTGCTCGAGCGGGCCGAGGCACTGCAGCCGGCCATGCTCGAATCGCGCCAAGCGCTTCTCGATGCCCATGCGCAGCTTGCTCAACAGTTGGCCACCTTCGAAGCTCAGGTGGTCGGCTTCACGGAGCACGCCAAGGTGCACACCGCCAAACACATCCAGGCCCGCACCGACGAAGCCACACGACAGTTGGTGCGACTGCAAACCAAGGCCATGAGCGAAGCTGCGCAGGTGCTTTTCAAGGAGGAGATTCAGCCCACGCTGCAACGGCTTGCCGCGCCCATGTACCAGCTGCTGCACCGTGTGGAACACCCCTGGGAAGGCTGGCTGACGCACGCAGCGACTGTTGTGGTCACGTCTTCCGTCACTTGCACGCTAACGCTGTACCTTTGGGTGTGGTGACGAATACCGGTGGAATGATGCAGAGGGCAACGGCGCTTCCAGTCACGCAGCGATGGCAATTCCAAGCCCTCCGGTCAATAAAAGGTTCTCGCAGGAACTGGGTCACCCTGTGGGTTTCAAGGGTTGAGGGTGGCATGCTAACGATGGGCTTGAATCCACCATGTCCGGGTTTCAGGCTTTGCGCTAGAAATGACCATTGGAGAACTGCACAGGACCCGAGGCATTTCCAACTCGCAGGAGTTGATCCCTACGGATGATTTTGTCGGCGTGATCACGTGACATTCAAATCCTGGCGGCGGCAAGCATCTGGGTTGTTGTAAGGACCCAACCGTCGCGACAGCCGTTGACCGGTTTACCCCCCGGTTTACCCCCGGAGCACCACAAAGAAGAAAGGACTTAGAGCATTTCTGCTCTAAGTCCTTGATTCATATGGTCGGCGCGGCGGGATTCGAACTCGCGACCCCTTGCACCCCATGCAAGTGCGCTACCTGGCTGCGCTACGCGCCGACAAGCCTCGAATTATAGCCACTAAAATCCTCGTTTCAGATGGAGATCTTCAGAAGTTCACGAATTTCCACCAATTCCTGCCGGACTGCCAACCAGTTGCTCATGGCCGCACCCGACGAAGGGACCTGAGCAGCCTCAACAGAGGCCCGGTTCATGCCTTCGGGAACCGCATGGTGCCCATCCAGGGCAGGCAGCGATAGCGCCTCTTCAACTTCGTCATGGCGGCGTTTATCGCGATCGGCCTGGACCAGCTCCTGCAGCTTGTTGCGAGCACCACTGATCGTGAAACCTTGCTCATACAAAAGTTCTCGGATCCGGCGGATCATCAGCACCTCATGGTGCTGGTAGTAGCGCCGGTTGCCACGCCGCTTCATGGGCCGCAGCTGGGTAAACTCTTGCTCCCAATACCGCAGCACGTGAGGCTTGACGCCACACAAATCCCCTACCTCACCGATGGTGAAGTAACGTTTGGCGGGGATTGGGGGGAGCGCTTTTTCCATCAAAATCAAGGCGATACGGTGCGAACCTTGAAATTTACTCTAACTGGGCAACCTCTGGGAGCCTTGCTCAAAATTTCCCTACGATTTGTTGCATTTGTCGCGGAGCGCAAGCGTTGTGAAAGCTCCGCGCGCTTCATGCAACGAAAAATCGCATGCAAAAGAAGATTACCGCTCAAGTACCCACAATCGCGGTCTGCACCTGTTCTTTCAGCTTCGGACTTGCATGAAACGTCACAACGCGCCGCGCTTCAATCGCCACGGGCTCACCTGTGCGCGGGTTGCGTCCCGGACGAGCGGCTTTGGTTCGGATCTGGAAATTGCCAAAACCAGAAATCTTGACATCGGTGCCCTCGACCAGACTATCGGTCACCAAGTCAAAAAACGCGTCAATCATGTCCTTGGACTCGCGCTTGTTCAAACCAATCTGGTCAAAGAGCAATTCAGCCAGCTGCGCCTTGGTCAAGGCGGGTGTTTCCAGGCTCTCTACAGCGAGTTCCATCAAAGCGGTCTCCATAGGGATTGATCTGATCAGGCTCGCAGTCGGGCTGCCACCTGTTGCTCCAGCTGAGCCAACACCATCTTCACGACCGGGTCGATCTCGACATCGGTCAGTGTAGCGTCGTCGCGCGAGAACACCAGCCTCACCGCCAGGCTCTTCTCATCCGCCGCCACACTCCCGCTCACCGAGGCGTCCGTGGCCTTCTTGGGGCGGTAAACGTCGAACAGCAAGGCATCACGCAACAAAAGGCTGTCCGCGCTGCGAATGGCTTGCATCACCGCGGCGTGGGTCACAGACTCCTTGACCACGATCGCCAGATCGCGCTCCACGGGTTGATGGCGACTCACTGCCTGGAACACCGGCACCTCACGGGCAAGCACCGCCTCCAGCGAAAGCTCAAACATCAGCGGCGCCTGGGGCAGCTCGTAACCCTGGCGCCATTTGGGGTGTAACTCCCCAACGTGTCCGATGCACTCGCCCTCCCGCCACACGGCCGCACAGCGGCCAGGGTGCATGGCGGGGTGATCACCCACGCGAAACTCCACCTGCAAAGGTGCGAGCAATGCCTGCACTTCACCCTTGATGTCGAAGAAATCCGCACCGCGCGAGCTCACGCCCCATTGAACGGCATCGGCTGGCCCATAGGTCAAACCCGCCACACGCATGGGCTGATGGAATCCTGCCACCGTGGTGTCACTGTCCTTGACCGAGGCATCCTTGAAAAACACGCGGCCCACCTCAAACAGCCGCACCCGCTCGGCCTTGCGGTCCAGGTTGAACTTCAACGCCGCCATCAGGCTGCCCAGCAACGAGGAACGCATGACGCTCATCTGGCTGGCGATGGGGTTGAGCAACTTCACCGGTTCAGGATTGCCCGCGAGCTCCTGCTCCCAACGGGCTTCGACAAAGCTGAAGTTGATGGTTTCCTGATAGCCCAGCTGGGCCAGCTGCCGGCGCACAGCAAACGGCCCCCGGCGCGATTCCACGCGAAGCTTGGGCGTGATGGGCGCGAGTGGCGGCGTCTCGGGCAACATCTCGTACCCGATGATCCGTGCCACCTCTTCGATCAAATCTTCTTCGATCTGCAAATCAAAGCGGAAAGCTGGCGGTGCCACGGTAACCGTGCCATCGCCCTCGCTCACATCCAGGCCCAGGCGGCGCAACGCACCAGCGCACTGTTCCTGCGTGAGCGGCATGCCAATCACTTTGACCGCTCGCGCCACGCGCAAGGTAACCGGCTTGCCTTCAGGCAGCGCCAGCGTCTGGTCGTCCAGCGGTCCCGCCTGCCCACCACAAATGTCCAGCACCAGTTGCGTGATCCGCTCAACATGCTCGACGGTGGTGGACGGATCCACACCCCGCTCAAAACGGTGGCCAGCATCGGTGCTGAAATTGAATCGACGCGAGCGACCGGCAATGGCCTGCGGCCACCAGAATGCGGCCTCAATGAATATATGGGTTGTTTCGTCGGATACCGCTGTGGCATCTCCGCCCATGATGCCAGCGAGCGACTCCACAGCCTGATCGTCTGCGATCACTCCCACCTGCGCATCAACCGACACCGTGTTGCCGTTGAGCAGCTTGAGTTGCTCTCCTGGTTTGCCCCATCGCACCTGCAATCCACCATGGATCTTGTCCAGATCGAAGATGTGCGAAGGACGACCCAGCTCAAACATCACGTAGTTTGAAATATCCACCAGCGGCGACACGCTGCGCTGCCCACATCGGGCCAGCCTGTCGATCATCCATGCAGGCGTTTGTACGCGCGTATTCACGCCACGCACCACACGCCCACTGAAACGCCCACAAAGGTCCTTGTCCTGAACGTCAACAGGCAACCGGTCGGTCAGCGTGGCCGCAACGGCCGGAAACGTGGGTTGCAGCAAAGGTGCACCCGTCAACGCGGACACCTCGCGCGCAATGCCGTAAACACTCAGGCAGTGCGCCAGGTTAGGTGTGAGTTTGAGGGTGAACAGCATGTCGTCCAGCGACAGCTGCTCTCGGATATCCCGGCCCACCACAGCATCTTCAGCCAGCTCCAGCAAGCCGTCACTCTCTTCCGAAGTCTGAAGCTCTTTGGCAGAGCACAACATGCCCTGACTCTCCACACCACGCAATTTGCCCAGTTTGATCTTGAACGGCTTGCCGTCTTCGCCCGGAGGCAACTCGGCGCCCACCGTGGCACAAGGGACCTTGATGCCCACGCGAGCGTTCGGTGCGCCACAAACGATATTCAGCGGCGCGGCCTGTCCGACATCCACCTGGCACACGCGCAGGCGGTCGGCGTTGGGATGCTGTTCAGCGGACAGGATTTGCCCCACAACAATTCCGGTGAAAGGTGGCGCCACGGGCGTCAGCTCTTCCACCTCCAGACCCGCCATGGTCAAGGTATCGGCCAACTGCTGGCTGGACATGTTGGGGTTGCAGAAACTGCGCAACCAGGATTCAGGAAACTGCATGAATGGACTCGGTACGTTGGTGCGGCAAGGACTTCGTTCAGGAACACCGCGGATCTGGCTTGGCCAGGCCGCAGGTGCTGCTCTCTGGCGGGCGGCGCGAAGCGGCGCAGGGGGTCATCGGAATTGACTCAGGAAACGGATATCGCCGTCAAAGAACAGGCGAAGGTCGTTCACGCCGTATCGCAACATCGTGAACCGGTCCATGCCCATGCCAAAGGCAAAACCGATATAGCGCTCCGGATCCAGGCCCATGTTGCGAATCACGTTCGGATGAACTTGGCCAGAGCCAGCGACTTCCAGCCAGCGCCCCGACAACGGTCCGCTTTGAAACTGGATATCGATCTCGGCGCTGGGCTCTGTGAACGGAAAGAAACTGGGTCGGAATCGCAACACCAGGTCTTCGCTCTCAAAGAAAGTTCGGCAGAAATTTGTGAAGACCACCTTGAGGTCTTTGAAGCTCACGTTCTCCCCCACCCAAAGGCCTTCACACTGATGGAACATGGGCGAATGCGTGGCGTCGCTGTCGACTCGATAGGTGCGACCCGGTGCAATAACACGCACTTCAGGCATAGCCCCACTGAACAGCGCCCCCGAACGGGGATCAAAACCGTCGCCATGCCGACGCACATGGGCATGCACGTAACGCACTTGCATGGGGCTGGTATGGGGTCGCAGGTTCAGCGAAATGCCATCGGCCCCCTTGCCATCGATATAAAAGGTGTCCTGCATCGAACGCGCAGGATGGTTCGGCGGACTGTTGAGCGAGGTAAAGCTGTACCAGTCGGATTCAATCTCCGGACCCTCAGCCACGTCAAAGCCCATGGAACCAAAAACCGCCTCAATCCGTTCTTGCGTCAGGCTCACCGGGTGCAGCCCCCCCTGCCCACGCTGGCGGCCAGGCAAACTCACATCCAGCGCTTCAGCCTTGAGCTGAAGCTCCAGCTCCGCGTCGGCCAGGGCCTGACGACGCTCAGACAAAGCCGCTTCAATAGCTTGCTTGGCCTGGTTGATCTGAGCGCCCCGCGCCTTTTTCTCGTCGACCGGCAAAGCGGCCAACCCCTTCATGAGTTCGGTGATGCGGCCGGCCTTGCCAATAAAGAGGGCTTTGGCGTTCTCCAGATCGGCCGGTGTAGCGGCTTGTGCGAAAGCTTCGCGAGCACTCTGGGCCAGGGCGTCCAACTCGTTCATGTTGTTTGAATCGTGTTCGTTTGCTGAAATGCAATAAAAAAGGGGTTGAGCGCCGCGAGGGAAATCCCTCAAGCCTCAACCCCTTTAAGCGACTGGTGCCTCCGCCCGCGATCTTTCGATCACGTCAGGAGGCCCGTCGTGAATCAAGCGGCCAGCTTGGCTTTGACCTGTTCCACGATGCTGCCGAAGGCAGCCGGGTCGTTGACGGCCAGATCAGCCAGAACCTTGCGGTCGATTTCGATCTGAGCCTTCTTCAGGCCATTGGCGAACTGGCTGTACGTCAGGCCGCAAGCACGTGCACCGGCGTTGATACGCGCGATCCACAAGCGACGGAAGACGCGCTTTTTGTTGCGGCGGTCACGGTAGGCATACTGACCGGCCTTCATCACCGCCTGTTTGGCGATGCGGAAGACGTTACCGCGGCGACCGCGGAAACCTTTTGCAAGGGCTAGAACTTTTTTGTGTCGGGCACGAGCCGTGACACCACGTTTGACGCGAGGCATGAATTACTCCTTGTTCGTCGTTGATCAAATACCCATGCCGGGCAGCATCTGTGACAAAGAACCCATATTCGAGTCATGCACAGTCACTGTTCCACGCAAGTGGCGCTTGTTCTTGGTGGTCTTCTTGGTCAGAATGTGACGTTTGAAGGCTTGACCGCGCTTGACGGTGCCACCTGGACGAACGCGAAATCGCTTCTTCGCGCTGCTCTTGGTCTTCATTTTGGGCATCTTCATGCTCCTTTTCATTTGTGCTCGTGAGGCGCCTGCGAACCTATTCGCAGTCTTGTTGGCCCCGAGCCACTTTTGATGAACCCCCTTGCGGCGGTTCAGTTCGGCGTCGTGGCTTGCACCCTTTCGCCTCGAACCAGCAGGAGACTACCCTGCCCGTCCAATCTTGATCTTCCGGTCAACCCACCCTCTCAGGAGGCTGACGAGCTTCCTTCAACAACGGCTTTGGCCGCAGCTGGTTTCTTGCGGCCCGGCGCAATCATCATGATCATCTGGCGGCCTTCCAGCTTCGGAAACTGCTCCACCACGATCACATCGGCCAGCTCATCACGAATGCGGTTGAGCAACGCCAAACCCAATTCCTGGTGCGTGATCTCACGACCGCGAAAACGCAGCGTGATCTTGCACTTGTCACCATCGTCGAGAAAGCGCCGGATATTGCGCATCTTGATGTTGTAGTCACCATCATCGGTGCCCGGGCGAAACTTGACTTCCTTGATCTCAATGACCGTCTGCTTCGCCTTGGCTTCTGCGGCTTTTTTCTGTTCTTGGTACTTGAATTTGCCGTAATCCATCAACCGGCAGACAGGCGGCACGGCAGTGGCGGCAATTTCGACCAGATCAACATCAGCCTCACCCGCCATGCGCAGCGCATCCTGCAAACTGACGATACCCAGCGGCTCGTTTTCGGGGCCATTGAGGCGCACCTCTGGGGCCATGATTTCACGGTTCAGTCGATGTGCGCGCTCTTCACGGTGGCGGCGATCGCGAAAGTTGGTAGCTATGGTGAGTTCCTTCGTGTGGGCCAGTTAAACAAAAAGGCCCTGAGCACAAAGCGCAAAGCCGGGCGCACCAACGCCGTGCGCCACAGCCGTGGGGGCATCAACCGAACCGTTTGGAGAATCAAACTTTGGATGAAACGTCTGCCGCGATCAATTTGGAAAAGTCTTCCAGCGACATGACACCGAGGTCTTTATTGCCTCGAGCCCGCACCGCCACAGCACCAGCCGCCTTCTCTTTGTCGCCCACGACAAGGATGTAAGGTGGCTTTTGCAACGCGTGCTCCCGTATTTTATACGTAATCTTCTCGTTGCGCAGATCGGCCTCCACCCTAAGCCCTTGATTTTGCAACGCCTTGGTGATTTCGCGACAGTAATCGGCCTGGGAATCGGTGATATTGAGCACCGCCACCTGCACAGGCGCCAGCCAAACAGGCAACGCTCCCGCATGTTCTTCGATGAGAATCCCGATGAAACGCTCCAGGCTGCCGACGATGGCGCGGTGCAGCATCACCGGGCGGTGCCGCGCACCGTCTTCTCCCACATACTCGGCGTCCAGCCGTTCGGTCATGAAAAAATCGACCTGCATGGTGCCGCACTGCCATTGACGCCCAATCGCGTCCTTGAGCGTGTATTCGATTTTCGGGCCATAGAAGGCGCCCTCACCCGGTGAGATCTCGAATTCGCAGCCCGAGCGGCGCAGGCTCTCGATCAAGGCGTGCTCGGCCTTGTCCCAGCTTTCATCACTGCCGATACGCGCCTCAGGGCGCGTGGCCACCTTGTAGATGATGTTGGTAAAACCGAAGTCCTTGTAAACCTTCTGCAACAACTCGGTGTAGGCCACACATTCGGGCAGGATCATGTCTTCGGTACAGAAGATATGGCCGTCGTCCTGCGTGAAAGCGCGCACGCGCATGATGCCGTGCAAGCCGCCGGACGGCTCATTGCGGTGACATTGGCCAAACTCACCATAGCGCAATGGCAAATCCCGGTAACTCTTGATGCCCTGTTTAAAAATCTGGATGTGACCCGGACAGTTCATGGGCTTCAGGGCGTACTCGCGCTTTTCGCTTTCCGTCGTGAACATGTTGTCGCGGTACTTGTCCCAATGGCCTGTTTTTTCCCAAAGACCCTTGTCCAGAATCTGCGGGCCTTTGACCTCCTGGTAGCCGTTGTCGCGGTACACACGGCGCATGTACTGCTCGACCTCTTGCCACACACTCCAGCCCTTGGGATGCCAGAACACGGTGCCGGGCGAATGCTCATCGATATGGAAGAGATCGAGCTCGCGACCGAGTTTGCGGTGGTCGCGCTTCTCGGCCTCTTCAATCATGGTCAGGTGCTGCTGCAGCTCATCCTTGGTGGCCCAGGCGGTGCCGTAAATGCGCTGCAACATTTCATTGCGGTGGTCCCCCCGCCAATAAGCGCCGGCGACTTTCATCAATTTGAAATGTTTGAGCTTGCCGGTGCTGGGCACGTGCGGGCCGCGGCAGAGGTCTTCAAACGCACCTTCGCGGTAGAGGCTCACATCTTCGTTGCCCGGAATACTGGCAATGATTTCGGCCTTGTAGTGCTCACCCAAGCCTTTGAAATAGGCGACCGCCTCGTCGCGGGGCAGGACCCGGCGTGTGACCGGCTCGTCTTTGGCGGCCAGCTCGGTCATGCGCTTTTCAATCGCGACCAGATCTTCGGGGGTGAAAGGCCGCTTGTATGAAAAATCATAAAAGAAACCGTTTTCGATCACCGGACCAATCGTGACCTGCGCCTCGGGAAACAGGTCTTTGACGGCGTAGGCCAGCAAATGGGCCGTTGAGTGCCGAATCACACCCAAACCATCGGCATCTTTCGCCGTGATGATCGCCAGCGGAGAGTCTTCGGTGATCTGGAAGCTGGTGTCCACAATCTTTTCGCCGACTTTGCCAGCGAGTGCAGCTTTGGCAAGACCCGAACCGATGGAAGCCGCCACTTCGGCCACCGTGACCGGTCCGGGGAATTTGCGCTGGGAGCCATCGGGGAGGGTGATATGCAACATGGTGTCGTTAGAAAATAGAAAAAGCGCGGGTAAAACCGCGCTTTCAGATTGAAAGAAAACCAGGCAAGCAGGTCAGGACATCACCAAAGAGGCCGAACCCAAGTTCGGAGTGTCATGAACACTCCTGCCTGTTTCTCAGACGCTGCTCTCATTCTATCGCTCGCAACTTGAACACAATGCGACCGCTCATTCACAGCATTCTTGTCCCGGCCAAAACACATCCACTTCGCAGTTGCCGCATCGACCAGTGGGTCAATTGCATTGCTGCGTGCGAAGCGAAGTGGGAATCGTACAGGACGCACCACCACGATTTGCGCACGACTGAACAGCACGCGTGTCAGCTTCTTCCTTGGAGGAGCCGCTGGCAACGCCGTATGCCCCATTGCTGCTAAACGCGAGCGATCCACAAGTTCCATTGCCCGAAAACTCCAACACCACCGAGCAGCCTGCCAGCCCACACTCGCCCAATGCATCCCCATTGGCTTCGGCTTGGGACGTGTAGCTAACCACAATCGCACCCACGCTATTACCGGCATCTACGGCGATCGCACCACGCGGCGTGGGATCTCCACCCCCACCGCAAGCACCCAGGACGGCCGCAGCGGCCAACACGATACCCAGTTTCCAGTTCTTCAGCACTTGGATCTCTCCTTTTGATGTCTGGCGCAGTTCAATTACCCACCTCTTTTGATTGTCACACGCCAAGCCGAAATTGAAACCATCTGTTGTCGGATATTGGCGACAAAAAAACACCCTGGACACACGGTGTGCGCCAGGGTGCGACTCCTCGGATCAAACCTGCGGGCTCAGAAAGCCCGCCGGCGAGGTCAGTGGAACTGCTCTTCTTCGGTCGAGCCGGTCAAGGCCTTCACGCTGGACGCACCACCTTGAATCACCGTGGTCACGTCGTCGAAGTAGCCCGCACCCACTTCTTGCTGGTGCGACACGAACGTGTAACCCTGCTCACGCGCAGCGAATTCAGGCTCTTGCACCATTTCGGTGTAATGCTTCATGCCTTCGCCCTGGGCATAGGCTTTGGCGAACTTGAAGGTGTTGAACCAGTTGATGTGGATACCGGCCAGTGTGATGAACTGGAACTTGTAACCCAGCGCAGACAGGTCTTCCTGGAAAGAAGCGATCTGCTTGTCGTTGAGGTTCTTTTTCCAGTTGAACGAAGGCGAGCAGTTGTAGCTGAGCAACTTGCCAGGGCAAGCGGCGTGCACGGCTTGCGCGAATTCGCGGGCAAAACCGATATCGGGCACACCCGTCTCGCACCACACCAGATCGGCATAGGGGGCGTAAGCCACACCACGGCTGATCGACTGCTCCAGACCGTTTTTCACACGGTAGAAGCCTTCAGGCGTGCGCTCACCGGTCAGGAATGGCTTGTCGTTGGCATCGTGGTCGCTGGTGATGAGGTTGGCTGCTTCTGCATCGGTGCGGGCCAGCACGATGGTGGACACACCCATGACGTCGGCGGCAAAGCGCGCAGAGATCAGCTTTTCGCAGGCTTCACGGGTTGGCACCAGCACCTTGCCACCCATGTGACCGCACTTCTTCACTGCGGCCAGCTGGTCTTCGAAGTGAACACCGGCAGCGCCTGCCGTGATCATGTTCTTCATCAACTCGAAAGCGTTGAGCACGCCGCCGAAACCGGCCTCAGCATCGGCCACGATGGGCAGGAAGTAGTCGATGAACTCTTTCGAACCTGGCTCGACGCCACGGCCCCACTGGATTTCATCAGCGCGCTTGAACGTGTTGTTGATGCGGCGAACCATGGTGGGCACCGAGTCGTAGGCGTACAGCGACTGGTCGGGGTACATGGTTTCGCTGGAGTTGCCATCGGCGGCGACCTGCCAGCCCGAGAGATACACCGCTTCCAGGCCTGCTTTGGCCTGCTGCATGGCTTGACCGGCGCTGATCGCACCGAATGCGTTCACATAGCCTTTTTTGGAACTGCCGTTGATCTTGTCCCACAGCTTTTCTGCGCCGCGCTTGGCGAGGGTGTGCTCAATGTTCATGCTGCCGCGCAGGCGCACGACGTCGGCTGCGGTGTAACCGCGCTTCACACCCTTCCAGCGTGGGTTGGTGGCCCAGTCTTTTTCCAGCGCTTCGATTTGCTGCTGGCGGCTCAGTTGTTCGTTGAGGGATTGAGGCATTTTGGGACTCTCCATGAAGTTGATAAGAAACAGGACGGCAACAAGCTGAAGAAGCGCCGATGGAACAAGTTTAAGTCTTATAGAAGACTTTAGGAAGCTCTTATGTCTTATATAAGACAAAAATTTTCTTTAATAAAATCAAAGGGATATCTACTGCATTTCTCTATGTGACATTCGATTTCCTGCATTGAGAAAATATGATGCGTTGCAGCATCGCATGCTTTCACGATATACACCGATACATCCGCCATGTGAAATCAACAGTTGCTCAACGACAGGGCAGTTCATGTGCGAGCGGGCCCCTGCCCTTGAGGCATGATCGCCTCCCATATGCCCCATTCGTCGTTCACCCCAAAACCTTGGCAGGCCTATGTCTGTTTGGCGCTCAGCATGTCTTTGGTCGGCAGCTATGTCGCTCTGTCCAAACCGCTGGTTGTGGTGTTCCCCGTGTTTCTGCTCGCCTGGCTCAGGTTTGGCATCGGGGGACTGGCCATGTGGCGCTGGCTGCGCAAGCCGCCCAAAGAGCCGGCCATGTCCCGGCGAACCAAGGGTCTGCTGTTTCTCGAGTCGTTTCTCGGCAATTTCCTGTTTTCCATCTGCATGCTGTTTGGCGTGAGCCTCACGACGGCGGTGGCCGCTGGCGTGGTGATGTCTTCCATACCGGCCGTGGTGGCCGTGCTCAGCCGGATCTTCCTCAAAGAACGCATTGACTTGCGCACCCTCGGCGCCATCGCCTGTGCGGCTGTGGGCATTGGCCTGTTCTCCCTGCAAAAGCCTGAGGGCGCAGGACAAGCCAACGCCGAAGCACACTTCATCGGTGTGCCGCTCTCGGTGTGGGGCAATTTGTTGATTTTTGCTGCCGTGGTTTGTGAGGCTTCGTACGTGGTGATCGGCAAGCTCCTCACCGAAGGCCTGGGGCCCAAGCGCATTTCGGCCATCATCAACCTGTGGGGGTTTGCGCTGGTCACACCCATGGGTTTGTGGGTCGCCTGGCACTACGATTTTTCAGCCGTCCCGCTCAACATCTGGACCTTGCTGGTGTTCTACGGTCTGGCCGCGAGCATGTGGACCGTGTGGCTCTGGATGACGGGACTCAAGGTCGTGCCGGCGTCTCGCGCAGGGGTGTTCACCGTGATGCTGCCCTTGAGCGCGGCCGCCATCGGCGTGCTCTTCATGGGCGAGCAACTCACCACCATGCAACTGCTTGCGTTTGGCATTGCCCTGTTTGGTCTGGTGCTGGCAACCTTGCCTGGCCGCAAGCCAACCGGGGTCGGCCCTCTCATCTGATCGCGACTACAGGCAAAACAGCCCCGTCGGATTGGTCAGACCCATCCAGAGCGCCCATCCCGAGGTTGCGGCCAATGCCAGGCCCGCCAGGCGAATCGCCCAAGAGCCCGACGCTGCGCCGCGCAAGCGCAACAAAAGCCACGGCGCCGCTGTCAACGAAACCGATGTGCCGAGGCAAAAAAGCGCCATGATGAGGGCGCCTTCCCAAGCATTGGCTGACAGTGACGCCACCAGCAGTGCCGAATAAAGCAAGCCGCAGGGCATGAGTGCCCATGCACCGCCCAAGATGAAGGGCGCTTTCCCCCCCAAACGGTTCAAGGCGGGTCGCGCCTTGCGCCACACGCCCTGCCCCAGGGTTTCAATCCACGCGGGTTGGCGCGCCCGCCAGATCAGGACAACACCCAGCAAAAACGCGGCGGCATGGAACATGGTCCACAAAGGACGGATGGTGATGGTTTGCGTGCCCAACAGGGCCAGCCCTTGCACGGTTCCGGCCGCGAAAGCCCCCAGCAGGGCATAGCCGACCATGCGGCTCAGCTGAAAAGACCACAAGGCCCTGGTGCTGTGCACCCCAGCCGCACGCCCGATGCCCGCACAGGCAGCACCGCACATGGCCACACAATGCGGCCCGCCCACCAAACCCATGAACAGGGCCGTCACGGCCATTGATGTTTGCATGGCCCTACTCTACCCATTGCGCAGTGGCCGCAGAGGCTGAAACGACAAACCCACTCAAATGATCTTGGAAAAACGGGCCCGGTCCAGATCGACCTGGAGGTTTTTGTCGAACACCATGGCAATGGCCCGCACCAGATACCAGCCAGCGGCGGTGACCTTCACACTGCTGTCGTGAACCTCGACCAGTCCATGGGCCTGCATGTCGGCCAGCACTTCGAGCTCTCGCGCAAAGTACGCCTTGACCTTGATGAGGTGTCCGAGCTCAATCGACTCGAAGTCGAGTTCTCCCTGGCACATGATGGACATGATCACCGCCCGGCGCAGCAGATCGTCACGGGACAAGGCCAGCCCGCGCACGATGGGCAGTCGACCCTGATTCAGGGCGTCGTAGTACTCGTCCAGCGTTTTGGCATTTTGGCTGTAGGTGGCACCGATGCGCCCGATGGCCGAAACGCCGAGGGCGATCAGATCGCAATCGGGCTGTGTGCTGTACCCCTGAAAATTGCGGTGCAAGCGCCCTTGGCGTTTGGCCACGGCCAGCGCGTCGGTGGGCAGCGCGAAGTGGTCCATACCCACATACACATAGCCGCCCTCGATCAGCGCATCAAGTGAAGCGGACAACATCGACAGTTTGTCACCGGGGCTGGGAAGCTCAGCGGCCACGATGCGCCGCTGGGGTTTGAAACGGGTCGGGAGATGCGCATAGGCGTACAGCGCAATGCGATCAGGGCGCAACTCGTTGATCTGGATCAGCGTGCGCGCGAACGACTCGGGGGTTTGCAAAGGCAAGCCGTAAATGAGATCCACGTTGATCGACTCGAAGCCGATTTTTCGGGCCGCGGCCACCAGCGCAAACACCTGCTCAGCGGGCTGCACACGGTGCACCGCCTTCTGAACCGCCGGATCAAAATCCTGCACCCCGAAGCTGAGCCGGTTGAACCCGAGGCGCGCCAGCGTTTGCAGGCGCTGATCGGTCACCGTGCGCGGATCAACTTCGATCGAGTATTCCCCTCCTGGTACCAGGGTGAAATTGCGGCGGATCATGGTCATCAGGTCTTCCAGCTCCTCGTCGGAGAGGAAGGTTGGGGTGCCGCCACCCAGGTGCAGCTGCGAAACGTTGTGCCCTTTGCCGAAGTGCTCAACCTGCAGCTCCACCTCTCGGGACAGGTAGCGAAGGTACTCGGCCGCGCGCTCGTGGTGTTTGGTGATGACCTTGTTGCAGGCGCAGTAATAACAGACCGACTCGCAGAACGGAATGTGCACATACAGGCTCAAGGGCAACGCCATGGAACCTGCCCGGCGTTGTTCCAGCGCCTGGATGTAATCCGCCTCACCAAAAGCCTCTATAAAGCGGTCGGCTGTGGGGTAAGAGGTGTAACGGGGACCTGGGATATCGAACCGCTTTAGCAGTTCGTCGGGGATCGTGTGGCTCACTGACTTTTCTCCAATACTGAGCATTGAATGTGCCCCAAGACGCCAGGGCGCCCTTTGATCTTTGTCAAGCCTAGGTATGCCCCGAAAAGCTGCCCGCAAGAGAAATCCAGTGTTTCCCGGCGTTTATGGCCTGATGCACTGGCGGTGCTGTAAAGTCCCCAGTGATTACCCGGGGAAAAATATGGACGTTCAAAGCATCAAAGTCGCCTGCTCAAACTGCAATCTCCGTGAGCTGTGCCTGCCTATGGGCCTGAATCCAGAGGAGATGGACAAGATGGACAACGTCATCTCTTCTCGCCGCCGCATCAAGCGCGGCACGGCCTTGTTCAGCACGGGTGAAAAATTCACATCCCTGTACGCCGTGCGTTCTGGCTTTTTCAAGACTTGTGTGACCACGGCGGATGGGCGCGACCAGGTGACGGGTTTTCAGATGACGGGGGAAATTCTCGGGCTGGACGGCATCGTGAACGACCTTCATTCCTGCGACGCGGTTGCCCTGGAAGACGCTGAAGTTTGCGTGATGCCTTTTGACCAGATCGAAGAGCTCTCGCGCGAATTCACCACCCTGCAGCATCACATGCACAAAATCATGAGCCGCGAGATTGTGCGCGACCATGGCGTGATGCTGCTGCTGGGCAGCATGCGTGCGGAAGAGCGGCTCGCAGCCTTCCTGCTCAATTTGGTGCAGCGCTTGCACGCGCGCGGGTTCTCACAGTCCGAACTGATCCTGCGCATGACACGCGAGGAGATCGGCAGCTATCTGGGCATGAAGCTGGAAACCGTGAGCCGAACCTTTTCGAAGTTTGTTGAAGATGGCATCATTGAGGTCAAGCAGCGCTACGTTCACATCAAGGACACCGACGGATTGCGGCGCATTGTGAATCCGCAGACCTGCGGATAAAGCACCGAATCGAACCGCTCCGCCAAAAAGAAAAGCCCCCTGCAGAATTTCCCGCAGGGGGCATTTTTTTATCGAGAAGATCAAGCTCGATCACAGGTAGCATTCTTCGCACATTCACGCGGGCGATCCTGCTCAGGGACCGGGCAACGGTTGACCTCAAACGGCGACATCGCCAACAAAGTTGTCAAGGCGCTGGAGAGCATCGTAGCCATCCAAAAGATGAAAAATGCCCCTGTGTAGATGGCTTCACGCGAAAGGCTGAGGCTTTGTCCTTGCCAATGCATCTCGCTGGGATCCACAAAGGCAAAGACCAACATCTCCAACACCGCGGCCATCAAAAAAGCGGGCCACATGATCCACATCCAACGCTTTGCCTTCATGGGTCACTCTCCTGTATTGCTGTCAGAGCAATGTCTGTGCAGCGTATTCAATTTGCGGGCGGTGCGACCTGGGTGGTGGCGTGATTGCGCGCCTGGCCAGCGGGCATCATGTTGAACAAAGCCGCCTCGCGCGCTTTGCCCTCAAGGGCATGGGCCGCTTTCAGGTCGCGTTCATAGTCGTTCTTGTTCAGGACCGGATCTTGGTACTTCACCGCAATCACAGCCGTTGCAATGGCTGCGATCACAACCACCACCGGGCCACCCACCACCATCCACATGTGGGGAACACTCCACCAAGCAACGGGAGGCACAGGATCGGTTGAGTTCGAGGTCATGGGGTTCTCCTGGACATAGGACATAGGTTGCATTTCAACGGGGCACAAGGAAGGCCGCCTTTTCGGAGACTTGAGACACATCCTTGCCGGTAGAGCGGACATCAAAATGGATGGTGTGCGACCCCGTTTTTGCCGAGTTCGGTGGAATCTGAACCCGCAGCACGGCGGATCGAACCTCGGTGGGCAACACTGTGATTTCGGACTCGGACGCAATCGTTACGCCGTCCAAACCAGAAACCGTGATCACATAGGTCTGAGGCGACTCCGTGGCATTCATGACCTGCAGGCGGAACACGTTTTCAATGCGCCCTTGATCCACCATGCGTGCCAGCGCACCGCGATCCCTGATCACGTCGACTTTCAATGGCGTGCGCAAATACAGGCTCACCATCACGGCTGCGGTGATCGCCATCAGGATAGCTGTGTAGACCAACACCCGAGGGCGCAGGCCGCGTTTGATCATTTGGGCGGTAGACCACCCATTGGCCATGCCGTTCTGTGTGGAGTATTTGATCAGCCCCTTGGCATAACCCACCTTCTCCATCACCTCGTCACACACGTCAATGCAGGCGCCGCAGCCGATGCACTCGTATTGCAGGCCATTGCGAATGTCGATACCCGTGGGGCAGACCTGAACGCACAAAGTGCAATCGACGCAAGAGCCGAGGTTGAGCGCTTTGGGGTCGGCCTTCTTGGACCGCGGCCCACGGGGCTCTCCACGCGCCTCGTCGTAGGTGACGATCATGGTGTCTTTGTCGAACATCGCACTTTGGAAGCGCGCATAGGGGCACATGTACTTGCAGACCTGCTCGCGCATGAAACCCGCGTTGCCATAGGTCGCAAAGCCGTAGAAAAACACCCAGAAGATTTGCCAAGGGCCCAGCGACGCCGCAAGAGACAACGCCGCGAGCTCCTGAATGGGGGTGAAATACCCAACAAAGGTAAACCCTGTCCACAAGGCAAACGAGATCCACAAAGCGTGTTTAAGCCACTTCTTGCCGAGCTTTTCACCCGAGAATGCGGCCTTGTCCAGCCGCAAGCGCGCCGAACGATCGCCTTCAACCTTTTTCTCTATCCAGAGAAAAATCTCGGTGTAAACGGTCTGGGGGCAGGCGTAGCCGCACCACAAGCGCCCGGCCACCGCCGTAAACAAAAACAGCGCCAGTGCAGAGATCACCAGAAGACCCGTCAGGTAAATGAAGTCCTGCGGGTAAAGCACCAAGCCACCGATGAAAAATCGGCGCGCTTCCAAGTCAAACAAGACGGCCTGGCGACCATTCCACTGCAGCCAGGGCAAACCGTAAAAAACAATCTGCGTCAGCCAGACCGTTGCCCAACGCCAGTTCGAAAACAGGCCTTTGACCGATCGCGGATAAATTTTCTTGCTTGACGCATACAACGACACCATCACTTCGTCATCGGGCGGAATGCCCTTTGGCGTGTCGCTGGGGGTGTTGCTGACCGGCGCAAGAGGGCTGGAAGCAGCGTCTGGCGTAGTAGAGCTCACAAAATCCCTGACTTAAAAATACCACGAGGCCCCGAAAGGCCTCGTCAAGAAAACGCTCAGTTGGCAGCGACAGACTTGTTGGACATGCCCCAGACGTAGGACGCCAGGACATTGATCTGCTCTTCATTCAACAAGGCCGCCTGTGCAGGCATGGCATTGGTGAAGCCTTTGTTGACCGCCGAAATAATGGCCTCTTCCCCCCAGCCATGCAACCAGACACCATCGCTCAGGTTGGGGGCACCAATGGCCGCCATACCTTTGCCGTCCTGTCCATGACACGCGGCACAAGCCGCGAATTTCAACTTGCCCTGAGAGGCACGAATGCTGTCATGCGGGCTGCCTGAAAGGCTCAGCACATAGTTCGCCACATTGCGGACGTCATCAGCGTTACCAACAGCGGCGGCCATGGGAGGCATCACGCCGGTACGGCCCTGGGTGATGGTGGTTTTGATGTACGCGTGATCGCCAGCGCCGAGCCAGTCGCCATCGGTCAGGTTAGGAAAAGCCTTGGCTCCGCGAGCATCAGAACCGTGGCACTGCGCGCAATAGTTCATGAACAAACGCTCACCGATAGCCATGGCCTGGGAATCCCCGGCCATTTGTTCTGGGGTCATGCCATCGAACTTCGCATAGATCGGTGCGATCGCAGCTTCAACCTTCTTGACTTCCGCCGCGTGTTGACCGGCAGAAGACCAGCCCAGCAAGCCCTGGTAGCGCCCAAACGTGGGGTAAAGGGCACCATACACAAAGGCAAAAATCACCGTGATGATGAACAAGTAGACCCACCACCTTGGCAGAGGGTTGTTCATTTCACGCAAATCACCATCCCACACGTGGCCCGTGGTGTTGTCAGCCGCTGAAACCACCTTGGTGGTGCCACTGATCCACAGCAATACCGCGCAAGCGATGATGCTCAGGGTGACCAAGCCGATCACGTAGTAGTTCCAGAATTCGCTCGTAAAGTCGCTCATGATGTTTCTCTTGTTCGTAGCGGGTTTTATTCGTCCTGGAAAGGCAGCTGCGCTGCCTCGTCAAAATCCGCCTGGTTGCGACGGGACCAAGCCCAGGCAACAATGCCCACGAAGGTCAGCAAACTGACGACGGTTATCGCGCTGCGCAGATCGTTGATGTCCATGATGCAACTCCTTATTGGGGTTTGGCTTCAACCGCAGGCGTTGCCGCCGCCTCAGTGGCCGCAGCCATAGACGCAGCCGATCGAGCCGTACCGAGCATCTGGAGATAGGCGATCACGGCGTCCATCTCCGTCTTGCCCTTGACTTCAGCAACCGCGTTGGCGATTTCTTCGTCGGTGTAGGGCGCGCCCAGCTTGCGCAAGACCTCCATACGGCCTGGAGAGTCTTCCGCATTGACCATTTTCTTGTCCAGCCAGCTGTAGGCCGGCATGTTGGACTCGGGCACCAGATCACGCGGGTTGTTCAGGTGAATGCGGTGCCATTCATCGCTGTAACGGCCACCCACTCGGGCAAGGTCAGGTCCCGTGCGCTTGGAACCCCATTGGAATGGTCGGTCGTACACGAACTCACCAGCCACAGAATATGGGCCATAACGCAGCGTCTCGGCCTGGAAGGGGCGGATCATCTGCGAGTGGCAGTTGTAGCAACCTTCGCTCACATAGACATCCCGGCCAGCCAGCTGCAACGCCGTGTAGGGTTTCACACCTGGCAGCGGCTCGGTCGTGGACTTCTGGAAGAACAGGGGAACAATTTCCACCAGACCACCAATCGAGACCACGATGGTGATCAGCACGATCATCAGGAAGTTGTTGGTTTCAATGCGCTCGTGCGTGAAACCTTTGGGTTTTGCTTGGTTTGCCATTTTTATTGTCCTCAAGCGTGCGCAGGATTGAGAGCAGGGATGCGCACTTCTTCAATCCGACCCTGGCCGATTGTTTTCAGCACATTCCACAACATGATGCACATGCCGCTCAGGAACAGCAGACCACCCAACAAACGGATCACATAGAAGGGGAAAGTCGCCTTCACGGATTCAACGAAGGTGTAGGTGAGACTGCCGTCGGGGTTGACCGAGCGCCACATCAAACCCTGCATCACTCCCGCGATCCACATCGAAGCAATGTAGAGCACGATACCGATGGTCGCCACCCAGAAGTGGATTTCGATGGCGGGGACCGAATACATCTTCTTCTGGCCAAAGAGGCGCGGAATCATGTAGTACATGGAACCCATGGTCACCAGACCCACCCAGCCCAGGGCACCAGAATGCACGTGGCCAATGGTCCAGTCGGTGTAATGGGACAGCGCGTTGACGGTCTTGATCGACATCATCGGGCCTTCGAAGGTGGACATGCCATAGAACGACAGCGACACGATCAGGAAGCGCAGGATGGGATCGTCACGCAGTTTGTGCCAGGCGCCCGAGAGGGTCATGATGCCGTTGATCATGCCGCCCCAGCTGGGAGCCAACAAGATGAGCGAAAAGACCATGCCAACCGACTGGGTCCAGTCGGGCAAAGCGGTGTAATGCAGATGGTGAGGACCTGCCCACATGTAGGTGAAGATCAGCGCCCAAAAGTGCACGATCGACAGGCGATAGGAATAAACGGGACGCTCGGCCTGCTTGGGGATGAAGTAATACATCATGCCCAGGAAGCCAGCGGTCAGGAAGAAGCCCACCGCGTTGTGGCCGTACCACCATTGCACCATCGCATCTTGCACACCGGCATACATGGAGTATGAGTGGGTCAAGCTGGTTGGCCACTGGAGGTTATTAAAAATGTGCAACAGCGCGATGGCAATGATGAACGCACCGTAGAACCAGTTGGCCACATAAATATGGCGAACCTTGCGCGCGCTGATGGTGCCAAAAAACACGATGGCATAGGCGATCCAGACCACGGCGATCAAGACATCAATCGGCCAGATCATCTCGGCGTATTCGCGGCTCTCCGTCAGGCCCAGGGGGTACGTGATCACCACCGAAATGATGATCGCCTGCCAGCCCCAAAAGGTGAACCCGGCCAGCTTGTCAAAGATCAGACGTGTTTGACAGGTGCGCTGAACCACGTAATAGCTGGTCGCGATCAAACCCGACCCGCCGAACGCAAAAATCACCGCACTGGTGTGCAAGGGGCGGATGCGACCATAAGCCAACCACTCGATGCCCTGCGTCATGTCAGGCCAAGCCAGTTGAGCGGCAATGAACACGCCCACCAGCATGCCGACCACACCCCAGATGATGGTCGTGACGGCAAATTGCCTGACCACTTTATCGTTATAGACCGCCGCCTGGCTGGTCTTTGCTGTCACGGACATACAGAACTCCTCACAAATGTCACTACTGAGAGTGTGATTATTGACAACCGCTATCGCCTTGACTTAAATCAATCGTCACGAAGAATGCGCTCGCCTTCGCGCTCGATGTTGTCAAATTGACCCGCCTGCAGGGCCCACCAGAACATAGCGATGATGCAAAACACGAGCAACACCGACACAGGGATCAGCAAGTACAAGATATCCATGAGGCACCTCTAAGCACGGCCGCAAACGGACGTATTGTCAATGAATAAGCACTGGCGGATATTATGCGACTGCGCCCTGGATCGCCGGGGTATCCGACCCAGTCACCCCGCCATAGGCCGTCAGTCGCAAGGCATTCGCGATCACCAGCAATGAACTGCCCGCCATGCCCAAGCCGGCCAGCCAGGGCGGCATCCAGCCCACCAGGGCCATGGGGATGCTCACAGCGTTGTACAGCGCGGCCCAAGCCAGGTTTTGTTTGACAATGCGCAAGGTCGCCCTCGCCTGCTGCACGGTCAGGGCCACATCCATCAACCGCCCGCCCTGGATCACGCAATCGGACTGCGCCTGTGCCAGAGGTGCGCCATGGCCCAAGGCAAACGAGGTGTCGGCGCGGGCCAGGACAGGCCCATCGTTCAAGCCATCGCCCACCATCGCCAGGCGCCAGCCGCGCGCCTGCAAATCGCTCACTTCGGCGAGCTTTTGCTCCGGCGAGGCTCCCGCGATCACATGATCCACGCCCACCGCCTGTCCCACCCATTGGGCAGCGGCATCACGGTCCCCCGAGAGCAACCAGGTCTCAAGCCCCAACGCCTTGAGCGCCTGGACCGCCTGCTGAGCGTCTTCCCGCAAACTTTCCCGGAGTTCAAATGAAGCCAGCCAGCCGTCTTGATCCGCAAGGTACACGCTGGCTTCGGTGTCAGCATCCAGCACCGATCCCTGAAGCCCACAGAATGCGGCCGATCCCAGCTTGATCCAACGGCCGTCGACCCGCTCGCCCTGCATACCCTGGCCTGCCAATTCCACCACTTGCGTCAACTCGGCAGCGCCAGCGCGGTCGGGCGAGCCATCGCTGTCGGCAGCCACCAAAGCGCGGGAAACCGGGTGGAGCGAGCCACGCGCCAGCGCGGCAGCGAGCGCCAGGCCCTCTTCGGATCGCACGCCCTCACGGGTCTTCACCCGGTCGAGTTCCAGGCGGTCGTGGGTCAACGTCCCCGTTTTGTCGAAAACGACGGCATTGATGCGAGACAAGGTTTCCAGGGCCTGCAGTCGGCGCACCAGAATGCCGCGACGTGCCAGAGCCCCCGCAGAAGTCAACATGGCCGCAGGGGTTGCGAGCGAAAGCGCGCAAGGGCATGTGACGATCAGCACGGCAACCGCCACGGCCAGCGCCTTGGTGTGATCGATCTGCCACCAATACCACCCGGCCAAGGCGGCTCCCAACAGCACCAGGACCAGAAAAGGGGCTGCAATCCGGTCGGCCAGAATGGCCAGACGTGGTTTCTCGGTACTGGCTTTTTCCATCAGCGACACGATCTGTGCGAAACGCGTGTCCCGTCCCAGCCGATCGACGCGAAGCTCCACCGGTCCAGCCAAATTGAAACTCCCAGCCACCACCAACTCACCCTGCTGGCGGACAACAGGGTGTGACTCTCCCGTCAACAAGGCTTCGTCCACGGTAGCGCTGTGGCTCAGAACGGTGCCATCTGCCGGAAAAGCCTGCCCGGCCTGAACACGAACTTCATCGCCCAGCACCAGACGCCGAGCGGACACCGACTCGAAGCTGCCGTCGACCTTGCGCCGGTCACACACTTCCGGCAGCCGGTTCATCAAACTGTCCAGGGCGCCAGCGGTGCGGTCGCGCGCCTTGAGCTCCAGGTAGCGGCCACCCAGCAAAAAGAAAACAAACATGGTGAGGGAGTCAAACCAGACCTCGTGCCCCCAGGGACCAGCCGGGTCAAACACCACCGCTGAGCTCACCAGGAAACTCACCAGAATTCCGATGGATACCGGGGTATCCATGCCGACACGGCCATGCTTGAGATCGCGCCAGGCGCTGCTGAAAAAAGGCCCCGACGCAAAAAACACCACGGGCAAACTGAGCAGCCAGCTCGCCCAGCGCAACAGCTGGCCGATATCGGCCGGAATCTCCCCCGGCACGGTGACATAGGCGGGCAAGGCATACATCATCACTTGCATCGCGCAGAAACCAGCCACGAAGAGGCGCCACAAAGCGTGGCGCGTTTCCCGCAAACGTTCGCTGATGGACAAGGCCTGGTGCATGGGCAGCAGCCGATAGCCGGTTTCACCGACCAATTGCGCCAACCGGGACATCGGCACCTGAGCGGGGTCCCAGCGCACGGTCAGCCGCCGGGTCGCTGCGTGGACTTGCGCCTTTTCCACGCCGGGTACATCTTGCAGGGCACATTCCACGGTGTCGGCGCAGGCCGCGCAGTACATGCCTTGCACCATCAACACGGATTCGGCAAGTGGCCGGCCGTCCACCTCGGCGTACTCGGTGAAATCCCGCTGCTCCACGGGGTCATCAAGGACCGCAAAACTGTCGGTCACCGTCAGCGGTCCGCGGTGCGCACCAAACACACCCTCGGTGGGCGCAAGACCCCCGCCAACATCGGGATCGCGAAAATCTGTTCCCAGGTGACGCCCGGCAGGGGGCGCAGCGACGGCCTCGTTCATGTCCTCAGGATAATTCAGAAGAGGTTTCATCCGCTTGATTTAAGTCAACCGTTGCCGCGCCGGCTTTGGTAGCCTAAGGGTTGGGTACGGTTCATTCATCACAATCCTTTGGGGAGATCTTCATGTACAAGCGTATTCTCGTGGCAACCGACGGTTCCAAGCTGTCCAATAAAGCGGTGGAACACGCCATCCAGTTGGCCGACATCACGGGCGCAGACGTGGTGGCTCTCAAAGTGGTGCCGCGCTACCCGCAAACCTACTTTGAAGGGGGCGTCGCACTCGCAGCCTCGGAAGTGGCGCGCATTGAAAAACAATGGCACGACGAGGCCATGGCCGTGGTGAACGCCGTGAAATCGGCCGGGCAATTGCGAGAGGTCAAGGTCAAGCCCGTTACGGTGAAGTCTGATCTGATCTCGGAAGCGGTGATTGCAGCGGCCAAGCGCAACAAATGCGATCTGATCGTGATGGCCTCTCACGGCCGCCGAGGGCTCAAGCGCTTGCTGCTGGGCAGCGAGACCCAGCAAGTGCTGACGCATTCCCATATTCCGGTCTTGGTGTTGAGGTAAGGCTCGCGCGCATCCCACGCGCACCAACCGTGCTCATGGGATGCTCAAAGGGCTGAGCACCTCGGTGTCAAAAGACGGGCGGGCGCTTGGCGAGAAAGGCTGAAATGCCTTCGCGGTGCTCCGCGCTGTCGGCGAAGGCATAGGCGCTGCTCAGCAACGCTTCGGAAATCCCGCTCGACGCCAGGAGACGCAGTGTGGATTTGTTCATCCGCGCGGCTTGCGGAGCCAGCTGAGCGATGTTCGCTGCGCGCCGGTTCACATCAGGCGCGACATCCGTGTCAGGCACAACTGTGTTCAAAAAGCCGTGGGTCAGCATCTGATCCGCATCGAATACTGCGGCTTCCAGCAACATGGACCGAGCCACCGCGGCGCCAGCTTCCCGGGCCACCAGCTGAGCCTCGCGCGGCGCCATCGGAAACCCGAGGCGGGCAATCGGAGCCCCAAAGCGCGCGCCCTGCCCCGCCACGCGCAAATCACAACAGCTCGCGATTTCCACACCCGCACCCATGCAGTTGCCTTCAATGTGCGCCAGCACGGGCACTGGGCAATCCAGCACCGCTTGCAATCCGCCCCACACCTCGCCCTCATGAAACTGGCGCAAGGCCGCTTCATCAAAACGAAAGGTGGGGTACTCCGAAATATCCCCGCCCGAGCAGAAATGGCCCGCTTCACCGGCGATCACCACACACCGAAGGTCTTCTCGATGGGCTTCAGCATCGAACACGCTTTTCAGCTCGCGCCACATGGCGCGGGACATCGCGTTGAACTTGCCAGGATGGCTCAAGGTGACCCGCAAGACGGCACTGTCACGATGAACCAACACCTGTCCGGCCATATCCGATCAAGCCTTTGAATTGCGCGCGACAGGCGTGGCCGGGTTGGCCGCCTGCCGGCCAAACCACAACCACAACCCCACCCCGCCCACGATCATCGGCACGCAAAGCCATTGGCCCATGCTCATCCCCAGAGACAACAGACCGAGGTACGCATCGGGCTCCCGGAAAAATTCAGCGATGAACCGGAAGCAGCCATAGCCCACCAGGAACATCGCCGAGACCCGGCCCCGGGCCCTAGGCTTGCGTGCGTAAAACCACAACAACACAAACAGCAACAGCCCTTCCAGCAAAAACTGGTAGATCTGAGAGGGATGTCGAGGTGCCTCGCCTGCGCCCTGGAAAACCATGCCCCACGGCAATGAAGGATCAGCGACACGACCCCACAACTCACCGTTGATGAAGTTGCCCACCCTGCCAGCGGCCAGGCCCGTGGGCACACAAGGAGCCACGAAGTCCATCACGTCCAGAAATGCGCGCTGGCGGCTGTGGGCATACCAGACCATGGCCAGCATCACGCCGAGCAGTCCGCCGTGGAAGCTCATGCCACCTTGCCAGACCGCAAAAATTTCCAACGGATGCGAGAGGTAATAGGCGGGTTTGTAAAAAAGGCAATACCCCACCCGACCGCCGACCACCACCCCCATCACACCCAGAAAGAGAATGTCCTCCACGTCGCGCCGGGTCCAGGGCTGGGGCACACGAACGGAAGCAAACGGCTCGTGTTTCAGCCGGGCATTGGCCAGCCACAGAAACAAGCCGAACGCGGCCAGGTAGGTCAGGCCATACCAGTGGATGGCCAGTGGCCCCAGTTGGAGGGCGACAGGATCGATTTGGGGATGAATCAGCATGGCTGGTGATTGTGCACGCAAGCCATGCCTGCTTCAGCACGACACAACATAACCCGTTGGAGCACCTGCTTGTTCAACGCCAGTTCAACCACCCAGCATGGACAGATCGCGCACAGCCCCTTTGTCGGCCGACATGGCCAGCAACGCATAGGCTTTGAGCGCGGCCGACACCTTGCGCGGGCGCGGACGAGCCGGCTTCCAGCCCAGCGCATCCTGTTCGGCGCGGCGCTTGGCCAGCTCTTCGTCTGACAACAGCACATGAATGCTGCGGTTGGGAATGTCGATCCGAATCTTGTCCCCGTTGCGGACCAGCCCAATGGCACCACCCGCCGCCGCTTCGGGCGATACGTGGCCAATCGACAATCCCGAAGTGCCGCCGGAGAAACGGCCGTCGGTCAGCAAAGCGCAGGCCTTGCCCAGGCCTTTGGACTTGATGTATGAGGTGGGGTAGAGCATTTCCTGCATGCCTGGGCCTCCCTTGGGGCCTTCGTAGCGAACCACCACGATATCGCCCGCCTTGACCTGGTCATCCAGAATGTTGGCCACGGCTTCGTCTTGTGATTCGGTGACGTGCACATTGCCTTCAAACACCAGGAGCGAATCGTCTACACCCGCGGTCTTCACCACGCATCCGTTCAGCGCGATGTTGCCGAACAAAACCGCCAAGCCCCCCTCTTGCGAGAAAGCGTGTTCACCGGATCGGATGCAGCCTTCTGCGCGGTCCACATCCAGGCTGGGCCAGCGTGTGGCCTGGCTGAAAGCCACCTGGGTGGGAATACCGGCCGGGCCGGCCATGTAGAAGGTTTTCACAGCTTCGCTGGGCGCGCGGGCAATGTCCCATTTGTCGAGGGCGTCCTTCATCGTGGGCGCGTGCACCGTGGGCACATCGGTGTGCAGCTTGCCTGCGCG
The DNA here is from genome assembly GCF_004795855.1 of Hydrogenophaga sp. PAMC20947. Lineage (NCBI taxonomy): Bacteria > Pseudomonadati > Pseudomonadota > Betaproteobacteria > Burkholderiales > Comamonadaceae > Hydrogenophaga > Hydrogenophaga sp. PAMC20947. Next base: position 674,911 of record NZ_CP039252.1, on the reverse strand, counting down.
GTCCAGCTCACCCAGGATGGCCATGATGCCGCCAGCGCGGTGCACATCTTCGATATGGTATTTGTTGGTGTTGGGCGCCACCTTGCACAGCTGCGGCACGTCGCGCGATACGCGGTCGATATCGGCCATGGTGAAGTCAATCTCGGCTTCCTGGGCGATGGCCAGCAAATGCAGGATCGTGTTGGTAGAGCCCCCCATGGCGATGTCCAGCGTGATTGCATTCTCGAAGGCCTTGAATCCCATGGAGCGTGGCAACACGGAAGCGTCATCTTGTTCGTAATAGCGCTTGCAGAGCTCCACGATCAAGCGACCGGCACCCAGGAACAATTGCTCGCGATCCGCGTGGGTGGCCACCACCGTGCCGTTGCCTGGCAACGCCAGGCCCAGCGCCTCGGCGAGACAGTTCATCGAATTGGCCGTGAACATGCCCGAACAAGATCCGCAGGTCGGGCACGCCGAGCGCTCCACTTCCGCCAGATCGGCATCGGACACGTTGTCGTCCACCGCCATCACCATGGCGTCCACCAGATCCAGCTTGCGGAACTCCATGACTTGCGTCTCCGGATTCGCCAGGCGTACTTTGCCCGCCTCCATGGGCCCTCCCGAGACAAAAACCACCGGGATGTTCAGTCGCATCGCGGCCATCAGCATGCCGGGCGTGATTTTGTCGCAGTTGGAAATGCACACCAAGGCATCGGCACAATGCGCGTTGGCCATGAACTCCACAGAGTCGGCAATGAGATCCCGACTGGGCAGGGAATACAACATGCCATCGTGACCCATGGCGATGCCATCGTCCACTGCAATGGTGTTGAACTCCTTGGCCACACCACCGGCTTTTTCAATTTCCCTGGCCACCAACTGGCCCATGTCCTTCAGGTGCACATGACCCGGCACAAACTGGGTAAACGAATTGGCTATCGCGATAATGGGTTTTTCAAAATCCCCATCCTTCATGCCCGTGGCTCGCCAGAGTGAGCGGGCACCGGCCATGTTGCGTCCGGCGGTGGAGGTTTTTGAGCGATAAGCGGGCATGGCAGTGCTGTTTCAGGGGTTGGACATAGGGCGGCTTTCGCCTCTTTCCATTATCGCCCACACCTCGTCAGGGCCTTGACCTCTGCGCTATAACGGGAGCCGACACACGGCCTGCGTGCACCAGCAAACGAAGCCATGCACCTCAGCACCCCTACAACACAGGAGACACACCCATGACAGAACGCAAGACCGTCACCATCCGAGCCATCAACGAGCGCAGTGCCCACATCACCCAGGGCAAGTCGCGCGCACCCAACCGCTCCATGTACTACGCCATGGGCTATGAGGCAGACGATTTCAAGAAACCCATGGTGGGTGTGGCCAATGGCCACAGCACCATCACCCCGTGCAACTCCGGTCTGCAGAAACTGGCCGATGCCGCCATTGCCGGCATTGAAGAAGCCGGCGGCAACGCCCAGGTGTTTGGCACACCCACCATTTCCGACGGCATGGCCATGGGCACCGAGGGCATGAAGTACTCGCTGGTCAGCCGCGAAGTCATCAGCGACTGCGTGGAAACCTGCGTTCAAGGCCAATGGATGGACGGCGTGGTCGTCGTTGGTGGTTGCGACAAGAACATGCCCGGCGGCCTGATGGGCATGTTGCGTGCCAACGTTCCGGCCATTTATGTATACGGCGGAACCATCCTGCCCGGGCGCTACCAGGGCAAAGACCTCAACATCGTCAGCGTGTTCGAAGCCGTCGGCGAAAACGCCGCGGGCAAGCTCAGTGACGAAGATCTGCTGGAGATCGAAAAGCGCGCCATCCCGGGCACAGGCTCTTGCGGAGGCATGTACACCGCCAACACCATGAGCTCGGCTTTCGAGGCCCTGGGTATCTCGTTGCCCTACTCCTCCACCATGGCCAATCCACACGACGAAAAGATGAACTCGGCCAAGGAGTCGGCCAAGGTGCTGATTGAAGCCATCAAAAAGGACATCAAGCCACGCGACATCGTCACCCGCAAAGCGATCGAAAACGCCGTGGCCGTGATCATGGCCACCGGTGGGTCGACCAACGCAGTGCTGCACTTCCTGGCCATCGCTCACGCGGCGGAAGTGGAATGGACCATCGACGACTTCGAGCGCATGCGCAAAAAGGTCCCGGTTCTGTGTGACCTCAAGCCCAGCGGGCAGTACCTGGCAGTCGACCTGCACCGCGCCGGAGGCATTCCGCAGGTCATGAAGATGCTGCTCAACGCCGGATTGCTGCACGGCGACTGCATCACCATCAGCGGCCAGACGATTGCCGAGGTGTTGAAGGAGGTCCCTGACGCGCCAAGCGCTGACCAGCAGGTGATTCGCCCCATCGACAAGCCCATGTACGCCCAAGGCCACCTGGCCATCCTCAAGGGCAACCTGAGCCCGGAAGGCTGCGTGGCCAAGATCACCGGCCTGAAGAACCCGGTGATCACCGGCCCGGCCCGCGTGTTTGACGACGAACAGACGGCGCTACAGGCGATTCTGGACGGAAAAATCGTGGCCGGAGACGTGATGGTGTTGCGCTACCTCGGCCCCAAGGGCGGCCCGGGCATGCCCGAAATGCTGGCACCCACCGGCGCGCTCATCGGCGCAGGGCTGGGTGAGAGCGTGGGCCTGATCACCGACGGCCGGTTCTCGGGTGGTACATGGGGCATGGTGGTTGGCCACGTGGCGCCCGAGGCGGCCGTGGGCGGCACCATTGCCTTTGTGCACGAAGGTGACAGCATCACCATCGACGCACGCCAACTGCAGCTGGAACTGCACGTGACCGACGAAGAAATCGCCACACGGCGCTCGGCCTGGAAGGCACCGGCGCCGCGCTACACCCGCGGCGTACAAGCCAAATTCGCGTTCAATGCGTCGAGTGCCAGCAAGGGCGCGGTCCTGGACGACTTTGGGAACTGAATGCCCAGGTGGCCGACCCGATCGGTCACCTGGTCACGGGCATCAGCGCCGGCGGGGCTTGATGCCCAACGACTCGCGCTGCTTCTCGATGCGATCCTTCTTTTTCTGATCCATTTTTTCCATGACTTTGCGTTTCGTGTAGCCCGTCGCATCGGCCCATGCCCACCAAGCGACGGCCAGCGCAAAAGGTGACAGCACCCACAACCACGACAGATCGGCCACAAAGCCTATCTCGAAATACTTCAAAAGCATCAGGGCAATGCCCAACAACAGCAAATACATCACAGCCTCCAGTAAAGGTCCGATAAAGCCGGGCAAGAAACTGTAACCGATCGTTTCTAGCCAGTGTACGTGGGTAAAATTCAACCCTGTGACCCCATTCCAATGACCCACGAGGACAACACCATGAAACGCACTCTCTTGATTATGGCCGCGATGGCCGCGATTTCCGCCCCAGCTTTTGCTGATGAGGCGCTGGCCAAAAGCAAGAACTGCATGGCTTGCCACGCAACGGACAAAAAACTGGTCGGCCCTGCCTACAAAGAAGTGGCCAAGAAATATGCTGGTGATGCCAAAGCGGTCGACATGCTGGCGACAAAGATCGTCAAGGGTGGTTCGGGCGTGTGGGGTGCTATTCCCATGCCAGCCAACACCCAGGTGTCTGAAGCCGACGCCAAGAAACTGGCCGCTTGGGTGTTGAGCCTGAATTAACCGCTGGCGCCACGCCAAAAAAAAACCCGCTGAATTCAGCGGGTTTTTTTTGGCAGCACGAGATTCACACCGCCGAACGGTGAAGGCAGCCTCTTCCGAAGTGCCTCACCTCTGCGACACGGACCGCTAACGGTTTACATGCGCTCGGACAGCTGGTCGAGAATGGCCGGGTTCTCAAGCGTCGAGGTGTCTTGGGTGATCTCTTCGCCCTTGGCGATGGAGCGCAACAAACGGCGCATGATCTTGCCCGAGCGGGTCTTGGGCAGGTTGTCACCAAAGCGGATGTCCTTGGGCTTGGCGATTGGACCAATCTCCTTGCCCACCCAGTCGCGCAATTCCTTGGCAATGGCCTTGGCTTCGTCGCCTGTGGGACGCGAACGCTTGAGTACCACGAAAGCCACAATCGCTTCGCCCGTCACATCATCGGGCCGGCCCACCACGGCCGCCTCGGCCACCAGATCGGTCTTGCCCACCAGCGCGGATTCGATCTCCATCGTGCCCATGCGGTGGCCTGAGACGTTGAGCACGTCGTCGATGCGGCCCGTGATGCGGAAATAGCCCCGGTCGACACTGCGAACGGCACCGTCGCCCGCGAGGTAGTAGCCTTTGAGCTCGTCGGGAAAGTAACTCTTCTTGAAGCGTTCAGGCTCACCCCAAATGGTACGGATCATCGAAGGCCAGGGCTTTTTCACCACCAGGATGCCGCCCGAACCATTGGGCACATCGTTGCCGGTCTCGTCAACGATGGCCGCGGCAATGCCTGGCAGCGGCAGCGTGCACGAACCCGGCACCAGCGGCGTGGCGCCCGGCAGTGGTGTGATCATGTGGCCACCGGTTTCGGTCTGCCAGAAGGTGTCCACGATAGGGCAGCGCTCGCCACCCACGTGCTTGTAGTACCACATCCAGGCTTCCGGGTTGATGGGCTCGCCCACCGAACCCAGGATGCGCAGACTGGTGAGATCGGAACGTGCGGGATGCACCTTCTCGTCGGCTTCGGCGGCCTTGATCAACGAGCGGATTGCGGTCGGCGCGGTGTAGAAGATGGTGCACTTGTGGCGCTCGATCATCTGCCAGAAGCGTCCCGCATTCGGGTAGGTGGGCACGCCCTCAAAAACGATTTGCGTGGCACCCGCAGCCAGTGGTCCATAGGCCACATAGGTGTGACCGGTGATCCAGCCGATGTCGGCGGTGCACCAGAAAACGTCGTCGTCCTTCAGGTCGAAGGTCCATTGCATGGTGAGGTTGGCCCACAGCAGGTAACCGCCGGTGCTGTGCACCACGCCTTTGGGTTTACCGGTGGAACCCGAGGTGTACAGCACGAACAGCGGGTGCTCAGCGCCCACCATCTCGACCGGGCAGTCGGTGGACTCACTGGCCATCACCTCGTGCATGAAGCTGTCACGACCGGCGACCATGTTGACCGCTGTGGGTGTGCGCTGGAAAACGATCACGCTCTGGACCGACTCACAGCCACCCATGGCAATGCCTTCGTCCACAATGGACTTGAGCGGGAGCTCCTTGCCTCCACGCAGCTGGTAATTGGCGGTGATCACCGCCACCGCGCCGGCGCCCTGGATACGCTCCTGCACGGCCTTGGCTGAGAAGCCACCGAATACCACGCTGTGGGTTGCGCCAATGCGTGCGCAAGCCTGCATGGCGATCACGCCTTCGACGGTCATGGGCATGTAGATGACCACACGGTCACCTTTCTTCACGCCCTTGGCCTTGAGCGCATTGGCGAACTGCGACACCTTGGCGAGCAGCTCCTTGTAGGTGACCTTGGTGACTTCACCGCCATCGGCTTCAAAGATGATGGCCGTCTTGTTTTCGACCGGCGTGCCCATGTGGCGATCCAGGCAGTTGTACGAGGCGTTCAGTTCCCCGTCTTCGAACCACTTGTAGAACGGCGCGTCCGAGGCGTCCAGCGTTTTGGTGAACGGCTTGTGCCAGCTCAGGGTTTCACGGGCTCGCTTGGCCCAGAAACCTTCGAAATCGTTTTCCGCTTCTGCACACAGGGCTTCATAGCTCGCCATGCCCGAGATGCGGGCCGACTGGCGCATGGCGTCAGAGGGTTCAAAAACGCGGTTCTCAACCAACGTGGACTGGATGGCGTTTGACGGTGTGGACATGGGCGGTCTCCTCTATGTGTTGTCTCAACAGTGAACCCGGCGACTGTGCGCAAGGGCTCTTACGAGCCACTTACAGGGTGGATCGGAGCCGCGGCCAGGCACGCCTGCACCCTACAATACCCCCTGCTCATTTTTCACGCAATCGGGGCACTTCCCCGCTGAATGCCCATATGTCCGATCCGATCCAGAATCCCCCTGTCATCCGTGCCTTGCCCAAGCTGATTTTTGCCAGCCGCTGGCTGCAGTTGCCGCTCTACATCGGACTCATCGCTGCACAAGCCATCTACGTCTTCCATTTCTGGGTGGAACTGGTGCACCTGGTAGAGGCCGCGTTTGGCAACCAGAACGCACTCGCCGCGCTGGTCAAGAGTGTGGGCTACAAAGACTCCATCGATGTCACCGCGCTCAACGAAACCATCATCATGCTGGTCGTGCTGGCCTTGATCGACGTGGTGATGATTTCCAACCTGCTGATCATGGTGATCATCGGTGGATACGAAACCTTCGTGAGCCGCATGGGTCTGCAAAGCCACCCTGATCAGCCCGAGTGGCTCAGCCACGTAAACGCCTCGGTGCTCAAAGTCAAGCTGGCCACGGCCATCATCGGCATTTCGTCGATCCACCTGCTCAAGACCTTCATCAACGCCGCCAACTACGAAGAGAAAGTGCTGATGTACCAGACCATCATCCACGTGGTCTTCCTGCTCAGTGCCATGGCCATCGCCTTCACCGATCGCCTGATGTCCAGCCCCAAAGGCAGCAAGGGCCACTGAAACGCCCACAACCAGCCCACCCAAGTCCAACAGGAGCCCCCATGACCACCACCATCCGCCAGGCCGACCTGATCGAATCCGTCGCCGCTGCCCTGCAGTACATCAGCTACTACCACCCCGCCGACTACATCGCCCATCTGGCTCGCGCCTATGAGCGTGAGCAAAGCGCAGCGGCCAAAGATGCGATCGCGCAGATTCTCACCAACAGCAAGATGAGCGCGACAGGCCACCGCCCGATTTGCCAGGACACCGGCATCGTGAACGTGTTCCTCAAGGTGGGCATGGACGTGCGCTGGGAGGGTTTCACGGGCAGTCTGGAAGACGCCATCAACGAAGGCGTGCGCCAGGGCTACAACAACGCGGACAACAAACTGCGCGCCAGCGTCGTGGCCGACCCCCTGTTCGCCCGCAAGAACACCGGCGACAACACGCCCGCGGTGATCTACACGGAAATCGTGCCCGGCAACACCATCGATGTGACCGTGGCAGCCAAGGGTGGTGGCAGCGAAAACAAGAGCAAGATGATGATGCTCAACCCCAGCGACAGCATCGTCGACTGGGTGCTCAAGACGGTGCCCACCATGGGCGCGGGCTGGTGCCCGCCGGGCATGCTCGGTATCGGCATTGGCGGCACGGCAGAAAAGTCGGTGCTGCTCGCCAAGCAGAGTCTGATGGAAGACATCGACATGCACGAACTGCAAGCAAAAGCCACCAAGGGTGAAAAGCTCACCCAGGTGGAAGAGCTGCGACTGGAGCTGCTCGACAAAGTCAATGCCCTGGGTATTGGCGCACAGGGCCTGGGTGGCCTGACCACCGTACTCGACATCAAGATCAAGATGTACCCCACCCACGCGGCAGGCAAACCCATTGCCATGATCCCCAACTGCGCGGCCACGCGCCACGCCCATTTCGTCATGGACGGCTCCGGCCCCGTTTACCTCGATCCGCCCAGCCTGGATCTGTGGCCCAACGTCAACTGGGCCCCCGACGCAGAGAAAAGCCAGCGCGTGGACCTCAACAAACTCTCCAAGGCCGAGGTCGCGAGCTGGAAGCCAGGCCAGACCCTGCTGCTCAACGGCAAGATGCTCACCGGGCGCGATGCCGCACACAAGCGCATCCAGGACATGCTGGCCAAGGGCGAGCCCCTGCCTGTGGATTTCACCAACCGCGTGATTTACTACGTCGGCCCGGTCGATCCGGTGGGCGATGAGGCCGTAGGCCCCGCCGGTCCGACCACCGCCACCCGCATGGACAAGTTCACCGACATGATGCTGGAGAAAACCGGACTGATCGCGATGATCGGCAAGGCCGAGCGGGGCCCGGTCGCGATCGAATCCATCAAGAACCACAAGAGCGCCTACCTCATGGCCGTGGGCGGAGCCGCCTACCTGGTGTCCAAGGCCATCAAGACCGCGAAAGTGGTGGGCTTCGAAGACCTGGGCATGGAGGCCATCTACGAATTCGATGTGACCGACATGCCCGTCACCGTGGCCGTTGACGCGGGCGGCACCAGCGTCCATATCACCGGCCCGGCTGAATGGAGCCAGCGCATCGCCACCGGCGAGTTCAAAGGCATCTCGGTCGCCGGCGGCTGAACCGAGACAGGCCCGATTGACCACCCTGGGCGTTTTTGACAGCGGCGTCGGTGGCTTGAGTGTGCTTCGGGATCTGCGCGAGCAGATGCCCGGTGTGCACTGCGTCTACCTCGCCGACAACGCTTTTGCGCCCTACGGCGAGCGCGACGTGGAGACGATCCGGAAGCGTTCGTCAGGCATGGCGGGCTACCTGCGCGCCACACATCACATCGACGCGCTGGTCATCGCCTGCAACACGGCCACGGCCCATGCCGTTGACGCTCTGCGCGCCGAGCATCCCGACCTGCCCATCATCGGCGTCGAGCCGGCGCTCAAGCCGGCCGCGCTGCTCAGCCAGACCGGATGCATCGGCGTATTGGCCACCCGCGCCACGCTCAACAGCGATCGGTTTGCGCGCCTCATGGCCCATGTGAGAGACCAAAGCCCCTCCGAGATGCGGTTCGTATGCCAGCCTTGCGACGGTTTGGCCGACGCCATCGAACGCCACGATAGCGCAGCGATCAAAACCCTGGGCCAACGTTATCTGGAAGCGCTGTGGCGCGCCACGCCTCAGGCACACCGCATCGATACCATCGTGCTGGGCTGTACCCATTACCCGTTTGCCCTGGACACATTGCGCGCCTGTTGCGAGCCCGCCATCCACTGGCTGGACACAGGGCGACCCGTATCGCGCCGAGCCCACAATTTGCTCACGCAAGCAGGCCACGACCTGGCGCGTTCCGCCCCGCTGATGGCGCCCAAGTTCATCACCACCGGCGACATCGCCACTCTGGAGCGGGCCGCGCTGCGTTGGCTGTCGCTGGACGCATCCGCCCATCAAGCGTGCATCTGACGTCCGATCGGTGGGTTCAACCCCAAAAAAGTCACATTCGACAGCCATTGCCGCATCAGACACTGGCATCGGCAACACCTTTTCAGTACAGTTGATCCGTGCACCGCCGGTGCCACCCTCAACCCCCACTCGAAGGATGCAATCAGCATGGCGAACAAAAAAATCAGCGACGTCGAAGGCATTGGCCCCATCATCAGCGACAAGTTGATCGCTGCCGGGGTTAAAGACACCAACAGCATGCTCACCCAATGCAAGACCCCATCCCAGCGAAAATCGCTGGCTGGTCAGACGGGTCTCACCGGCAAACAGATCCTGAAATTTGCCAACATGGTCGACCTCTACCGCGTCAACGGGATTGGTTCGGAATACGCGGAACTGCTGGAAGCCGCGGGTGTGGACACGGTGCCCGAACTGGCGCGCAGGCGGCCTGACAACCTGTGCAAGGCCATGGCGGAACTCAACGCCCAGAAGAGCCTCGTTCGCCGCGCACCCACCGAGGCCGAAGTCACCAAGTGGGTGGCACAGGCCAAAGAGCTGCCCCGCGCCCTCGCCTACTGAGCGCCTGAACTCCTGGGACCTGGATCGCCACAGATCCAGGTCACGCCCCCTGATCAGGCGTTGCCCGTTTCGCCTCGCATGGCCTGTTCGCGGCCGCGCTCGATATTGACCGGCAACAACAGCAGCAATCCCAGCAAAAACAAGAAACCGGTGGACGCGATCGCCAAGCGTTGATTGCCTTCGGTGATCCAGGTGATGGCGCCATAGCTCAACGGCCCGATGATGCTGGCCAGGCGGGTGGCAAACGTCCACAGGCCAAAAAATTCGGCTGCGCGGGAAGGCGGCGCAAGCAAACCGGCCATGGCCCGGCCCGATGACTGGCTGGACCCCATGCACACACCAGCAATGGCCGCTGCGTACCAGAAACCGCCTTTGGTGGTGGTGAGCGCGGCCACCACACAGGTGATGACCCACCCCACCAAGGTGAGAGCCAGGGCTTTCTTGTGCCCCAGGCGGTCCTGCCCGTAGCCGAACACGAACGCCCCCAGCGCTGCGGCGATGTTCAATACAAAGATCAGCACCATGGTTTCCTGCTGCACAAACCCGATCACCTGCTCAGCGTAAATCGCGGCCAGCGTGATGATGACGGCTACGCCACCCTGGTAGGCCACTGCACACGCCAGCAGCCACATGAAGTCGCGGTATTGGCTCGCCTCTCGAAACGTGCGCTGGAGCTGCGACAGCGAAGCACGAAACCCCATGCGTTCACTCGAGGAATGCGTCGGGCGAGCACGCTCCTTGAGCAGCATCAGGGTCAACGAAGCGGCCAGCGCGAACACCACTGCGGTGATCAACATGGTCACCGGCACAAAGGCACCGGCAGGCTGGCCCTGCCCCTGGGCCCACAACACATAGGCCAGGCACAAGCCCAAAGAAAGCATGCCGCCGACATAGCCCAGGCTCCAGCCCCAGCCACTGACGCGCCCCATCGCAGAGGGTCGGGCCAGCTCAGGCAGGAAGGATGCAATCAACGACTCACCCCAGGCAAAACACACATTGGAGACGATGATCAGCGCGACAGCCAGCGCCACCGCTCCTGGGCCCACCCAGGCCAATGAAGCCGTCGCCAGGACACATCCGATCGTGCTGAACAACAACAGCCGCTTCTTGGCCGCATGCTGATCGGCCCAGGCGCCCATCAACGGCATGGTGATCATGACCACCGCATGGGACACACTCAATGCCGCCGTCCAGGCAAAGGTCGCCCAGACCGCGCCGTCTGCGACAGCACCCACAAAATAGGCCGCAAAAACCGCGGTCAACACCACCGTGGTGTAGCCCGAGTTGGCAAAGTCGTACATGGCCCAGCCAAACACCTCGCGCTTGCGCACGCCGGGTTGCAAGGTATCAGCCACCATGGCTTTCATGGCAATGGCGCCAAACGCAGGGCCGGCGTGGCACTGGCCAGCAGTGCCAGAGCAAACGAACCCATGCAGTGGTCAGTGCAAGTGGCGGGGCTTGCGCCCACCGCCATGTCCCGAGCCGCCATGCCCCCGGGGCGGACGACCCAGCTGCATGGAGTTGACCAAGGACTCAAAGCGCTGGGTGAACAGGGTGTCGATCGATGCGACCACCTCGCCCAGTTCGGCGGCATCAAAGTGCCGCTCCATCACATGCACGACATCCTGCACCAGCAAGTCGCGTTGAACCTGCATGATGGCGGCAGGCGTCGGGCCGACAAAGCACATCATGAAATCGTCCCGTGCTTCCGCCTCAGTGCTTTCCTCTTCTTCGTCGAACTCGGTGTCGTAGAAGGACACTTCCAGTGGCGCGCCTGTTGATGCGATTTCGTTGAGCCCCATGCAGGCCTCTTCCATCACCTGGCGAAAGTCTTCATCGCCTGGAACGGTCCAGCAAATCTGAAGCAGATGGGCATTGGCATCAAAGCGGATACCGGGCTCGTCTTCGTACGCGCTCTCCGAAGCCGCCGCCAACGAACGCGCACCCGCGTACTGCCACAGTGGTTTGAGCGCATCCTGAATCTGGGCAAAGACCACATCCTCACGCAACAGCACATCGCCGTGCACGTGAATTTCGAAGGGTGCGTTGTATCGGGTCATGAACTCTCACTGTACCGGTGAAACCGGGAAAAACCAAGGGTAGCCCAGGCCTCGCAGCGAGGCGGACGACCCAGCGATGCCAACCTGCTGCTGGTGCCTCGAACCGGAATCGAACCGGTATGGCCGTTACAGCCGGCGGATTTTAAGTCCGCTGTGTCTACCAATTTCACCATCGAGGCAAGCTTGTCATTGTCGCAGGTTCAAGCGGCGGCAACAGCCCAACAAAAACGCCCCGGACAGGTGACTGAACGGGGCGTTTGAGGAAGACTGGAGGCGCGACCCGGAGTCGAACCGGGCTAGACGGATTTGCAATCCGTTGCATAACCGCTTTGCTATCGCGCCATGTCGAAATCGGCATGCAACCGACCTCTGCTCTACCGACAAAAAAGGGAAGCACTGGCTTCCCTTTTTGAATGTGGAGCGGGATAAGAGACTCGAACTCTCGACCTATACCTTGGCAAGGTATCGCTCTACCAACTGAGCTAATCCCGCTTATTTCTAACGTGTTGGAGTGTTCGTCAGAAGCTGAAATTATAGCTTGGAAAATTGCGACCTTGCAAGCCAGCCGAAAAATTATTCATCAATGTTTCACCGTGTCAGAGGCTGCCACTGCGGGACGAGCCGCAGCCGCTGCAACCTGGGCTGCCACCTCTTCTTCGGTCAGCGGCACGGGCAGGCGCTCCAGGGCAATGGCCAACACTTTGTCGATCCATTTCACAGGAACAATTTCCAGCGCCAGTTTGACGTTGTCCGGTATATCGGCAAGATCCTTGACATTTTCTTCAGGAATGATCACGGTCTTGATGCCCCCACGCAGTGCGGCCAGCAGCTTCTCTTTCAACCCGCCGATGGCCGTCACTTCGCCCCGCAGGGTGATTTCACCCGTCATGGCCACATCGGCCCGCACCGGGATGCCGGTCAAAGCCGACACCAGAGCCGTGGTCATCGCAGCGCCCGCGCTCGGACCATCCTTGGGGGTAGCGCCATCGGGTACGTGGATGTGTATGTCGCGCTTGTCGAACTGCTCATCTTTGATCCCCAAGGTGCGTGAGCGACTGCGCACCACAGTGCGCGCGGCTTCGACCGATTCCTTCATCACGTCGCCCAGGGAACCTGTACGGGTGATCACACCTTTACCGGGCATGGTCGCCACTTCGATCGTGAGCAAATCGCCGCCCACTTCGGTCCATGCCAGACCGACCACCTGACCCACCTGGTTTTGGGCTTCGGCGCGGCCATAGGAGTACTTGCGCACGCCGAGGAAATCGCTGAGGTTGCTGCTGTCGACGACCACGGTGGATGTGTACTTCTTGAGCAGCACACCCTTCACCACCTTGCGGCAAATCTTGCCCAGTTCACGCTCGAGCGAACGCACGCCCGCTTCGCGGGTGTAGTAACGCACGATGTCGCGAACCGCCTCTTCCTTGATCTCCACCTCACCGTCGCGGATACCATTGTTCTTCAGCTGCTTGGGCAACAGATACCGCACCGCGATATTGGTTTTTTCGTCTTCCGTGTAACCCGACAAACGGATCACTTCCATGCGGTCCAGCAAGGCTGGCGGAATGTTCATCGAGTTGGACGTCGCGACGAACATCACGTCGGACAAATCAAAGTCGACCTCGATGTAGTGATCGCCAAAGGTGTGGTTCTGCTCCGGGTCCAGCACTTCCAGCAAGGCACTGGAGGGATCGCCGCGGAAATCGGTGCCCAACTTGTCGATCTCATCGAGCAAGAACAGCGGATTGCGGGTGCCGCTCTTGCTCAGGCTCTGCAACACCTTGCCCGGCATCGCGCCAATGTAGGTGCGCCGATGACCCCGGATTTCGGCTTCATCGCGCATGCCGCCCAATGCCATGCGGACGTATTTTCGCCCGGTGGCCTTGGCCACCGACTGCCCAAGCGAGGTTTTGCCCACGCCGGGTGGCCCCACCAGACACAGGATAGGGGCTTTGACCTTGTCCACACGCTGCTGCACAGCGAGGTATTCAAGGATGCGGTCTTTGACTTTCTCCAGGCCGTAATGGTCTTCGTTCAGCACGGCTTCCGCCGCAGCCAGATCGTGTTTGATCTTGGTCTTTTTGCTCCAGGGCAAACTCACCAGGGCATCGATGTAGTTGCGCACCACGGTGGCCTCAGCCGACATGGGCGACATCAACTTCAGCTTCTTGAACTCGGCTTCCGCTTTCTTGCGCGCTTCGGCCGGCATGCGAGCGGCCTTGATCTTTTTCTCGATCTCTTCAATGTCGGCGCCCTCTTCACCTTCGCCCAGCTCCTTCTGGATGGCTTTCACCTGCTCATTGAGGTAGAAATCGCGCTGGTTCTTTTCCATCTGGCGCTTCACACGCCCGCGGATTTTCTTGTCGACGTTGAGGATGTCGACTTCGCGCTCGAGTTGCTCGAAAAGATTCTCCAGGCGCTTGTTCACCGGATCAAGATCGAGCACCACCTGCTTGGCTTCCAGCTTGAGTGGCAGGTGGGCTGCGATGGTGTCGGCCAGTCGGCCGGGATCGTCGATACTGGAAATCGAGGTCAGGATTTCCGAAGGGATTTTTTTGTTCAGTTTGACGTACTGGTCAAACTGCTGCATCACGGCGCGCCGCAGGGCTTCGAGCTCGGTCGCGGCAGCGCCAGAGCTCTCCCCTTCGGGATCCACTGGCGTTACCTGTGCCAGGAAATGGGTCTCGCCTTCGGTGATCGACATCACCTTGGCGCGCTGCAGGCCTTCGACCAGCACTTTGACGGTGCCATCGGGCAACTTGAGCATCTGAAGAATGGTTGCGACGCAGCCCATCTCGAACATGTCATCGGTAGACGGCTCGTCTTTGGCTGCGGCCTTCTGGGCAACCAGCATGATGCGGCGCTCGGCCTCCATCGCGGCCTCCAGCGCTTTGATGCTCTTGGGGCGCCCAACGAAGAGCGGGATCACCATGTGGGGGAACACCACCACATCGCGCAACGGCAACAGGGGCAATTCCACCGGTGAACTGGGCAGGGGAGTTTGTCCGGACATTTTCTTCAACCTCAACAAAAAGAGCAGATGGGGTTGATGACACTCACATCAACCGGACACATCGTCAAGCGAAGGGACCGGGCGCCGGGCGGCGCCCGTCTCAGGCCTGCTTGGCCGTTTCTCGGTACACCAGCAGGGGCGGCTTGTTTTCGTCGATGGTGGACTCGTCCACCACCACCTTCTCCACGTTGCTCATACTGGGCAAATCGAACATGGTGTCGATCAGCGCATTTTCCAGAATGGATCGCAGACCACGAGCCCCCGTCTTGCGGACCAGCGCCTTGCGGGCTATTGCTTTGAGCGCGCCAGGCCGCACCTCCAGCTCGGCACCCTCCATGGCGAGCAAACGGGTGAATTGCTTCACGACAGCGTTTTTGGGCTCGGTCAGGATCTGGACCAGCGCGTCTTCGCTCAGCTCGGACAGGGCCGCGATGACCGGGACACGCCCCACCAGCTCGGGAATCAAACCAAACTTGATCAGGTCCTCTGGCTCGATTTCTTTGAAGGCATCGGTCAGGCTGCGCTGTTTTTTGCTTTTGACCACAGCGCCAAAACCGATGCCCGACGCTTCCGTGCGGTTCTCGATGATCTTTTCCAGACCAGCAAACGCACCACCACAGATGAAGAGAATGTTGGTTGTATCGACCTGCAGGAAATCCTGATTCGGATGCTTTCGCCCACCTTGCGGCGGCACCGAAGCCATCGTGCCTTCAATCAGCTTGAGCAAGGCCTGCTGAACCCCTTCGCCCGACACATCTCGGGTGATCGATGGGTTGTCGGACTTGCGGGTGATTTTGTCGATTTCATCGATGTAGACAATGCCCTGCTGCGCCCGCTCCACATCGTAGTTGCAGCTTTGCAGCAACTTGGCGACGATGTTTTCCACGTCTTCACCAACGTAACCGGCTTCGGTCAGCGTCGTGGCGTCGGCCATGACAAAAGGCACATTGAGCATGCGTGCCATGGTCTGCGCCAGCAGCGTCTTGCCGGATCCCGTGGGGCCGAGCAGCAAGATGTTGCTCTTGGCGAGCTCCACTTCGTCCTTGCGGGCGGTTTGCTTGTGCCGCAAACGCTTGTAGTGGTTGTACACCGCCACCGCCAATGCGCGCTTGGCAGGCTCCTGGCCAATCACGTAGCCGTCAAGATTGGCTTTGAGCTCAGCCGGCGTCGGAACTTCGTCTCCAGCCGCTTTGACCGCTTCAAGTCCGGGCAACTCGTCACGGATGATGTCGTTGCACAGATCGATGCACTCGTCGCAAATGAACACCGAAGGGCCGGCGATCAGTTTTTTGACCTCGTGCTGGCTCTTGCCACAAAAGGAGCAATAGAGCGCTTTCTCACCAGAGGTGGCTTTTTTGTCTACCATTGAGGGATTGGGTCGTCTAGGACGTTGTGTGTTTCACTGGGAACAATGATAGTTCAAGCCGCCCAACCATGAATGGCTGGAAAAAGGGCCACTTTTGACCCATTTCAAGCGGATTGACGCGAAAAGTGGCTTTGAAAAGCCTGCACGGCATCAAGCGGCGCTGGCGCGCTTGTCGATCACCTTGTCGATCAGGCCGTATTCGGCCGACTCAGATGCCGTCATGTAGTAGTCGCGCTCGGTGTCGCGCGCGATGCGCTCCAGCGGCTGCCCGGTGCGCTCGGCCAGGATCTTGTTGAGCTGTTCGCGGGTCTTGAGGATCTCACGCGCCTGAATCTCAATTTCGGTGGCCTGACCACGGCTGCCACCCGAGGGCTGGTGAATCATGATCTTGGAGTTGGGCAGCGAGAAGCGCTTGCCCTTGGTGCCGGCTGCCAGCAAGAACGCACCCATGCTCGCGGCGAAGCCCACGCACAGCGTGGACACATCGGGCTTGATGAAGTTCATGGTGTCAAAAATTGCCATGCCAGCCGTCACGGACCCACCGGGCGAGTTGATGTAGAAGGAAATGTCCTTGTCGGGGTTCTCGCTCTCCAGAAAGAGCAACTGCGCGACCAGCAGGTTGGCGGAATGGTCGTTGACTTCGCCGACCAGAAAAATCACGCGCTCCTTGAGCAGGCGCGAATAGATGTCGTATGCGCGCTCGCCACGACCTGATTGCTCGATGACCATGGGCACCATGCCCAGGCCTTGAATGTCCATTGCGCTCATGCGTTTCTCCATGAATTGATCGAATACTCTGCCTGTACTGTAACCAACCTGTCTTGGTCGATCCGCTGGTACGGGCATCTGGTCCCTGCCATATGGCGGGCAAAAGGCGTTTCACAAGCACCGCAGACAAAAAAGGGCGGATCACTCCGCCCCTTGCTGGGTGCTGTGCGGCCAAAGCCGCCCTTCCCTTAGGCTTGGCCCATCAGCTCGTCGAAATCGACCTTTTTGTCGGTCACTTTGGCTTTGCCCAAGACGAACTCAGCGACGTTGTTCTCGATCACGATCGCCTCAACTTCAGCCATGCGGCGGTTGTCACTGGTATACCAGCGCACCACGTCTGCGGGCTTTTCGTAGGAGGCGGACAGCTCTTCGATGTGCGCCTTGATTTGCTCAGGCTTGGCTTGCAGGTCGTTGGTGCGCACCAGCTCGGCGACCACCAGGCCCAGGCGCACGCGGCGCTCGGCTTGGGGACGGAACAGATCTTCAGGGATCGGCGCCTTCTCAGCGTCCTTCACGCCACGCTGCTTCAAATCGGCGCGCGCACCTTCCACCAGACGCTCCAGCTCGGACTGGACCACGGCATTGGGCAGATCGAGTTCGGCCTTCGAAGCCAGGGCATCCATGGCGGCCTGCTTGTTGCGGGCCAGCACGCGGAACTTCACTTCGCGCTCAAGATTTTTGCGGATATCGGCGCGCAAGCCGTCAACGGTACCTTCGGCGATACCCAGCGACTTGGCCAACGCCTCATCGATCTCGGGCAGATGCGCCGCTTCAATCTTGTTGACCGTCACAAGGAAATCGGCGGTCTTGCCGGCGACGTCCTTGCCGTGGTAATCCTCAGGGAAAGCCAGGGGGAAGGTCTTGGATTCGCCAGACTTCATGCCACGCACGGCGTCTTCGAACTCCTTGAGCATTTGGCCGTCGCCCACGATGAACTGGAAGCCTTCGGCTTTACCGCCGTCAAAGGCTTCGCCATCGATTTTGCCAGCGAAGTCGATGGTGACGCGGTCACCGTCGGCTGCAGCCTGGTCTTGGGCACGCTGGGCAAAGGTGCGGCGCTGCTTGCGCAGGATCTCAAGCGTGCGGTCGATGGCAGCATCGCTGACATCGGCGCTCACTTTTTCGACTTCAGCGGCCGACAGATCGCCGATCGTGACTTCGGGATACACCTCAAACACCGCGTCAAAAGCCAGCTGACCTTCGGGCGCTTCTTCTTTTTCGGTGATCTTGGGCTGCCCGGCCACGCGGACTTGCGCCTCTGCGGCGGCAGTGGCGAAAGCTTCACCCACTTTGTCGTTCATGACTTCGTAGTGCACCGAATAGCCGTAGCGCTGGGCCACGACGTTCATGGGCACTTTGCCTGGGCGGAAGCCGTCCATCTTGACATCGCGAGCCAGCTTCTTGAGGCGCTTGGCCACTTCGTTCTGGATCACTTCAGCGGGCAGCGTGAGCGTGATCTTGCGCTCGAGCTTCTCCAGGGTTTCAACGGTCACGGTCATGCGTTTCTCCAAAGCAAAAAAGTCGGTCGGCCAGTGCCAACCGGTGAATGTGTATTCGTCAATGAGATGGTGCGCGGGGGGGGACTCGAACCCCCACACCATTGCTGGCGTCAGGACCTAAACCTGGTGCGTCTACCAATTTCGCCACCCGCGCTCCTGAATCTCAGGCTTGAATCAGGTGCACATGGCACCCCCTAGGCTTCAAGCCTGCTTTACGGCAACCTTTGATTGTAGCCGCTGGCGCAGCACCCGGATCGCGCTACCCGGCGTGGTGAGCACCGGCAAGCCCACCGCCTGCGCCACAGCCGCCTGCGCACGGGCCATGCTGAACTGGGCCAGCGCGATCACGGAACAGCCCTGATCCTTCAGCGTCTGGGCGGCTTTGACCACGAGCGCGTCGTGAAGATCGCCTTCCCCGCGATTCAAGGCGTCCATGGCTTCAGCGGACAAGGCCGTGACCAGATCGACCCTGGATGGAAACTCAGACGGCATCGAGGCCAGGGTCGGGGCAAATGAAGCGATCAAGCCAATGCGCCCACCTGCAACGAGCGCCACGGCTTCGTCCACCATGGCCTCGTTCGGCTTGAGCACAGGCATGAAAGGCCGCCGGGCCGCGACCGCTTCAATGCACGACCCAAACGCGGAACAGGTGAACAAAAGCGCTTGCGCACCCGTGCGCTCCGCATAGGCCGCCAGCGCCTCAAAGCGCTGGTGCATCGCGTCGTCCAGTCCAACCCCACCTGCAGCGGTGTTGCGGGCCAGGTCCGCCGACAGGCTGTCGTCCAGCAAGTTCATGCACACCGCTTCAGGCCAGGTGCGCTGCATGGCCTCGTTGATCGGGTTCACGGAATGCGCCAGCGCGTGGATCAGTGCCACACGCGGCGCGCCCAAGCGTTCGTTCAGATGCCCGCTCATGCAGTCTTGGGCACCGGGCGACGGCGGCGCTGCAAGAAGACCACCAAGCCCAGCACGGCAAATCCAGGCAGGTAGAGCCACTCTTTGGCGGGACGATCGGCGGCCACTTCCATCGAGGTGATGCGGTAGCTTTGCTCGATGCCGAGTTTTTCAGCCTGGCTGCCGAACTTCACGCCCACCACCATCAACTCATCGCCATCGGCCATGACCGACAAGCCCGAAGTACCCAAGCGCGACTTGACATCACCGGGCTCACCCAGGGGCAGCAATACGCCCTTTCGGATCTCATCGCCGTTCAAGTTCATGCCTTCAATCCACGCCCGCTTGCTGGTGTTGGCTGGCGCGTCCGAAATGACCTGGGTCATCTGCTCGCCTTTGACCTCGTCAAACGCCGGATGAATCATGTCCATCCAGAAACCGGGGCGGAACAGTGTGAAACACACCAGCAGCAGGGCCAGTGATTCGTACCAGCGGCTGCGCACGATAAAGAAGCCTTGCGTAGCCGCCGCGAATATCAGCATGGCAATCACCGCCGTGCCCACCGTCATGATCAGGTGCAGTGGCCCGTCGAGTCCGATCAACAGCAACTGGGTGTTGAAGATGAACAGGAACGGCAAGATGGCCGTGCGCATGCTGTAGAAGAACGCGGTCACACCGGTCTGAATCGGGTCGTGGCGCGCGATGGCCGCAGCGGCAAAGGAAGCCAATCCCACCGGCGGCGTCACGTCGGCCATGAGACCGAAATAGAACACGAACAGGTGCACAGCGATCAGTGGCACGATGAGGCCGCTTTGCGCCCCCAGCTCGACCACCACAGGGGCCATCAGGGTCGAGACCACGATGTAGTTCGCTGTCGTGGGCAGTCCCATGCCCAGAATCAGGCTGATCACCGCCACCAGCACCAACATCAGCATGAGGTTGCCGCCGGACAGAATCTCCACCAGCTCGGTCATCACCAGGCCCACGCCGGTGAGCGATACGGTGCCCACAATGATGCCTGCGGCTGCGGTGGCCACGCCGATACCGATCATGTTGCGCGCACCCGTTTCCAGGCCTGCGATCAGATCAACCACCCCATTCTTGAAATCACCCGCGATGTTGTGGGCACCACGCATGACCCCGATGATCGGCTTTTGCGTGAGGATGATGAAGACCATGAACATGGTGGCCCAGAACGCTGACAACGCTGGCGACAGCTGTTCCACCATCAGACACCACACCAACACGACAACGGCCAGCAGGTAATGCAGCCCCGAGCGCACGGTGGGACCAGTTTCTGGCAACTCAAACACGGGCGCATTGGGATCGTCCAATTGCAGCTCGGGCTGGCGTGAGCTGACCCAGAGCAAGCCCAGATAAGCCGCCATCAACAACACGGCAATGGCCGGGATCGCCGCAGCACCCATTGAAGCTTTGATGAAGCTGATGGTGTAGTAAGTGGCGCCAGCGAGCACAAAGAAGCCCGCAACCGTGGTCACAAACGACACGAGACGCTGCATGCCAGTGGACTGGACGCGACGTGGCAAGCCTTGCATGTCGGCCTTGAGCGCCTCCAGGTGCACGATATAGAACAGGGCAATGTAGGAAATGATGGCCGGCAAGAAGGCGTGTTTCATCACCTCGATGTAGGGAATGCCCACGTACTCCACCATCAGGAACGCCGCTGCGCCCATGACCGGAGGCATCAGTTGGCCATTGACCGAAGAAGACACTTCAACAGCGCCGGCTTGATCGCCCCGGTACCCCACCCGCTTCATGAGCGGGATGGTGAAGGTACCGGTGGTGACCACGTTGGCAATCGACGAGCCGGAGATGATCCCGGTGGCCGCAGAGGCGACCACCGCCGCCTTGGCGGGGCCGCCACGCATGTGGCCCAGCAACGCAAACGCAGATTTGATGAAGTAGTTGCCGGCACCCGCTTTGTCGAGCAGCGAACCGAACAGCACGAACAGAAAGATGAAGCCGCTGGAAACGCCCAGCGCCACGCCAAACACGCCTTCCGTGGTCAACCACTGATGGGTCATGGCACGGTCCAGCGAAGCGCCCCGGTGTGCCAGCAAATCGGGCATATAGGGACCACCGAAGGTGTAGCCAAGGAACACCAACGCTACGATCACCATCGGCAAGCCGAGCACACGGCGCGTGGCTTCCAGCAGGAGCACGATACCCACCACGGCCGACCACACGTCAAACGGGATCGGTTGACCGGGACGCGTTGCCAGCTCCCGGTAAAAAATAAACAGGTAGGCGGCGCAAAACGTTCCCACCAGGGCAAACACCCAATCCAGGATGGGCACGTGGTCGCGCGGCGACCGCTTCGTGGCGGGATAGGCCATGAAGGAAAGAAATACGGCGAAAGCCAGGTGAATGGCGCGGCTTTCGGTGTCGTTGAGCACAAAAATGCCCAGATTGAAGGGCAAGGGCGAGGCGATCCACAACTGGAACAGCGACCAGGCCACCGCGACGACCAGAAGCAGGCGGCGCATAAACGGGCCCGGTTGGCGCCCGCCAGAATCGTTGTCTTGAACCAGCTGGTTGACATCGACTTCAGGTGGATTTGTGTCTTTACTTTTCATGCAAGAGCTCCTTGACCGGTCATGGTCTGAGACTGGGTTTCGCCGTGCGTCCGCGACCCCAAAAACAAACCACCCCATGAGCGAGTACCGCGCATGGGGTGGCTACCAGAGGCGGAAGTGGATTACTTGATCCAGCCCTTTTCTTTGTAGTACTTGGCAGCGCCGGGGTGCAACGGGGCCGACAAGCCGTCCGAGACCATGTTCTCAGGCTTCAGATTGGCAAAGGCAGGGTGAAGCTTCTTGAAGTCGTCGAAGTTCTCAAACACGGCCTTCACCAAGGTGTAGACCATGTCATCGGGCTGCTTGGCCGAGGTCACGAGTGTGGCCAACACACCATAGGTCTGGGTCGGCGCGTCGTTGCCTTTGTACATGCCGCCTGGGATGGTGGCTTTGGCGTAGTACGAGTTGGCCGCCACCAGCTTGTCGATGCCAGGGCCAGTGATGTTCACCAACTTGGCGCCGCAGGTGGTCACGGGATCCTGGATGTTGGCACTGGGGTGACCCACGCCATAGAAGAAAGCGTCGATCTTGTTGTCGCACAGCGCGGCGCCATGTTCGTCGGCCTTGAGCTCTGCGGCCAGACCGAAGTCAGACAGCTTCATGCCTTGGGCGGCCAGCAACTCGTCCATGGACGCACGGGTGCCCGAACCGGGGTTGCCCACGTTCACGCGCTTGCCCTTGAGGTCAGAGAAGTTCTTGATGTTGGCATCGGCGCGGGCCAACACGGTGAACGGCTCGGGGTGGAGCGAGAACACCGAACGCAGGTCGTTGAATGGACCGCTGGCCTCAAAGGCCTTGGTGCCTTTGTAGCCGTGGAAGTTCCAGTCGGACTGGGCAACGCCGAAGTCCAGGTCACCCCCTTTGATGGTGTTGATGTTGGCCACAGAGCCCCCGGTGGATTCCACCGTGCAGCGGAAACCATGTGTCTTGCGGTCTTTGTTGACCAAACGGCAGATTGAGCCGCCCGCTGCGTAGTACACACCTGTCACACCACCGGTACCGATGGTCATGAATTTTTGCTGGGCTTGCGCGGCCATGGGCAGGCCCATGGTGATCGCTGCGGCAGCAATCGACATGCTGGAGAGAGTGGCTTTCAGAGAAATGGTCATACAGACTCCTTGTTCTAGATTTCAATAAACAGAACCAGCAGAATTCTGCGGTTCTTCGTTGGTCAAGTGGACCTGAACAGCGCGCTCACATTCAAACGCATTGGGCGGGTCCACGACCGCACGCAAGACCCGATGCTACCCCGACTCTCGCCGTTGTCTTCTCGGGTCTCACCATGAGATTTGCATCTGTAATGCACCAGTAAGTTAACTTATACAAGGTCAGATGCCGTTGTTTCAGGCGGTGACCGCAATGGCGCGATCCACAGCCACCCCCAGACGATGCACGATCTGTGCCAATTCGGCCTCACTGGTGATGAACGGGGGCGCCAGCAGGATATGGTCGCCCCGCACCCCATCAACCGTCCCACTCATGGGATAGACCATCAGCCCTTCGGTCATGGCTTCGACCTTGATGCGGGCATGCAGCTTTCGGGCTGGATCAAACCACTGTTTGCTCGCTCGGTCCGCCACCAACTCGACGCCCCAGAACAGTCCGCGACCCCGGATATCGCCCACATGCGGGTGATCGCCGAATCGCTGTTGCAGAAAGGCTTGCAAAGTCGCGCCGCGCGCTACGACCTGAGACAACAAGCCATCGCGAATGATCACGCGCTGCACGGCCAGTGCGGCCGCACAAGCCACCGCATGGCCGAGGTAGGTGTGGCCGTGCTGAAACAGGCCACTGCCCCGGCGAAACGCCTCCACCAGCTTGCCTTGCGCCAGCACTGCGCCAATGGGCTGGTATCCACCGCCCAGGCCCTTGGCGATCGTCAGCAGATCGGGCACCACGCCTTCTTGTTCACACGCATGCAACGTGCCGCTGCGACCCATCCCACACATCACCTCGTCCAAAATGAGCAAGATGCCGTGCCGATCGCAGAGCTCGCGCACGCCCTTGAAATACCCAGGGACCGGCGTGAGCACGCCGGCTGTGGCGCCACCAATGGTTTCGGCCACAAAGGCCATCACATTCTGGCCACCCAGTCGATCAATCGCGTCCGACAACTCGGCCACCAGGCGTTGCCCGTACTGCTCCGGGGTTTCGTCGGCCCGCCGGTCGCGGTACTCATAGCAGGGCGAGACATGGGTGACATCGATCAGCAACGGTTTGAACTGCTCACGGCGCCAGGCATTGCCCCCCACGGCCAACGCCCCGAGGGTGTTGCCGTGGTAACTCTGGCGGCGGGCGATGAAATGCTCACGCTGGGGCTGACCCAGCTCCACAAAATACTGCCGGGCCATCTTGAGCGCGGCTTCCACAGCCTCCGAGCCACCGCTCACAAAATAGACATGGCTCATGCCCTGCGGCGCGCTGTCGATCAGCAGCGTGGCGAGTTCTTCAGCCACTTCGGTGGTGAAGAAGCTGGTGTGGGCATAGGCCAGGCGGTCGATCTGCCCATGCATCGCCGCGATCACATCGGGATGGCCATGGCCCAGGCATGACACGGCCGCACCGCCCGAAGCGTCGATATAGCGCTTGCCCGTTGCATCGACCAACTCAACGCCCTGCCCTGCAACCGCCACAGGAAGGCCGCTGCGCAACTGGCGGTGAAAGACTTTGGTGTCCTGGGGACTGAAGGATGTCGGACGTGCGTTCATGGTGGTGCTTAAAGAAAAAGGGAACTGGAACTGGAAATGGCAGCCGAGGAGATTTTCAGGGTCAGGCCACAGTGGTGGGTGTTTTGACCATGCGAGGGGTTCGTGGACCGCGCTCCCAATAGGTGCGGGCATCGCGGTGGCGTTGTTGTCGTTGAGCCAGGCGCAGCGCCACGGCGTCGCCTCCCATGGTGGCGACTTCGTTCATCAACACTTCAGCCAACGCCTGTGCACCGGCCATGGAATGGAAGAACCCCGAAGCATGGGTATCGAACAACAGCACCCAGCGGGCGGCCCCGGCCAGCGGGGACAGCGGACTGTCGGTGAGGGCCAACACAGGAACACCCCGTGCATGGAGCTCTTGCGCCGCCTCGACAACCGGACGGGTGTAAGGCGCCTGGCTGACCACCACCAGCAGATCGGTCTCCCCCAGATCGCTCAGTCGGTCACTGCCGCCGAGGACAGGCTCTACGACGAGCCAGGTGTCCCGACGGAGCCAGTCGCAGGTGTATTGCAAGTGGTGGGCGATGCCGAAACTGGCTCGCAAGCCCAGAAATCCCACCGACCTCGCGGCGAGGATGGCCTGGGCGGCGGCGCTGAAGGCGGCGGGTGAATTGCTCTCGATGGAATGCACGTTGGCCACTTGCGTGCGCACCAGATGACCCAGCGAACCGCGAGCGCCATCCGACGTGGCCTGTTCATTGATCGGACTGGAGCGACGTGAGGTTTCGCTCAGGTGCTGAATCACCGGCGCGCGCAACCCTTCAAAACCGCCCACGCCCAGCGCCTGGGCCAGGCGCGTCATGGTGGCGGGCGCTACCCCTGCTGCCTGCGCCGAATGGCGCATGGACTGCAAGCCCAAAGCCGAGGGGTGTTCGCGCACCCAGCGCGCCGCCCGCTGCAACTCAGGGCTCAGGGCCTCAAAGTGGCGGTCGATCAGCTGGGTGAGTTGGTGCAGGGGCAAATCAATGGAATTGAAACATCTCGATCTTTATGAGTATAAAGAAACAGACGTTTCAAGTCCACCCCACCCCAAACTGCTTCAGTGCACGGCTTCAGGCCGTTGAACCCTAAACCAGGCGGCGTACATGGCGGGCAGAGCCAACAGTGTCAGCACCGTGGCCACGATCAACCCACCCATGATGGCCACGGCCATCGGGCCCCAGAACACGCTGCGAGACAGCGGGATCATGGCCAAAACGGCCGCCGCAGCGGTCAGCACAATGGGTCGCATGCGGCGCACAGCCGCTTCCACGATCGCTTCCCAGGCGGGCACGCCCCGGGATCGGTCTTGCTCAATCTGATCAATCAGGATCACGGAATTGCGCTGGATCATGCCCATCAAGGCGATCACGCCCAGCAACGCCACGAAACCAAACGGCTTGTTCAGCAACAGCAAGGCGCCTGCAACACCGGCCAATCCAAGCGGTCCCGTCAAAAATACCAGCAAGGAGCGGCTGAAGCTCTGCAACTGCAGCATCAGCAAGGTGAACGTGAGGAACAACATGATGGGCACGCCCGCCGCAATCGACGACGACCCTTTGCTGCTCTCTTCAACCGCACCAGCGACCACCACACGATAGCCCTGCAAGCCACGCTCCGCCCAGTCCGTGCTGATCTTGTTCAGGCCTGGCATCAACTCTGCCGTCACGGTAGCGCCCTGCAAGCCCTCGGCCACGTCGCCCTGCACGGTGATCGCGTACTCGCGGTTTTGGCGCCAGATCACCCCCGGTTCCCAGTCGAACACGGGTTTGGCGATTTGCAGCAAGGGAATGCTCTTGCCCGATGCGGAAGGCAAATACGCATTCGCCAGGCTGGAAATAGCGTCGCGCTCCGACAAGGGCTGGCGGAACACGATGTCGATCAGCTTGTCGCCATCGCGGTATTGGCCAATGGTGGTGCCGCTCACGATGGCACGGGATGCCTGGGCAATGGACTGGCTCGACACGCCCAGGGCACGGGCTTTGACCTGATCCACCTCGAGGCGGAAGACCTTGACCGATTCGTTCCAGTTGTCGTTGACACCGCGCATGTGGTCGTTTTTCCGCACGGCCACTTTCACTTCGTCCGCCAGCCCGCGCAAGACGGCAGGATCCGGCCCCTCCACACGAAACTGAACCGGGTACGGCACTGGCGGGCCGTTGGGCAGCAACTTCACCCGGCCTCGCACTTCAGGAAATTCGGCCGCCAGCAAAGCTGGCAAGGCCTTGCGCAATCGCTCACGTGTCTCGAGGTCCCGTGGCAAAACGATCATCTGCGACACGTTGGTCTGGGGGAATACCTGGTCCAGCGGCAGGTAAAAACGCGGCACGCCAGAGCCCACCCAGGTGGTGACGCTGCTGACGCCCGGCTCTTCGGCCAGGCGGGCTTCCACGCGACGGGTGATCGCCAGATTGGCCGCCATGCTGGTCCCCTCGGGCAGCCACACGTCGACGATGATTTCTGGTCGGTTCGAGTCGGGGAAAAACTGCTGCTGCACCTGACCCATGCCCACGACCCCCAGCACAAAGGTGCCGATGGTCAGCCCGATGGTGATCCACCGGTGTTGTACACACCAGTCCACCAGCGCTCGGAATCGGTCGTTGAACGGGCCGTCGAAGACTTCCTGGGCAGGGCCCACGTGGGCCTTGACTTTGAGCAGGCGCACACCCAGGTAAGGCACAAACATCACCGCCACCACCCAGGAAATGATCAGGGCCGCAGCCGTCACCCCAAAGATGGCAAACGTGTATTCACCCACGGTCGACTTCGCCATGCCGATGGGCAAAAAGCCAGCGGCTGTGATGAGCGTGCCGGTGAGCATGGGCATGGCGGTGGCTTCCCAGGTGAAGGTCGCTGCCCTCATCATGGAATACCCTTCTTCCAGCTTGCGCACCATCATTTCCACCGCAATGATGGCGTCGTCAACCAGCAGGCCCAGCGCAATGATCAGCGAACCCAGCGATATCTTGTGCAAACCAATGCCCCAGTACCGCATCACGAGGAAGGTGATCGCCAGCACCAGCGGGATGGTAATGAACACCACCAGGCCGGGGCGGATGTCCAGTGTATAGCGGCGAAAGCCGGTTCCTCCTTCGCGTTTGTGCAGACCCAACGCCAGAAAGCTCACGGCCAGCACAATCACCACCGCTTCAATCAACACCTTGACGAACTCACCGACCGAGCGGGACACCGCAGCCGGCTGGTCCTGCACCTGCAGCAGCTCCATGCCCGCGGGCAGGTTGCGCTGGATGTCGGCAACGGCCACTTTGAGCGCCTCGCCCAAGGCGATGATGTCGCCCCCTTTGGCCATCGAAATGCCCAGCGCAATGCTCTCCTTGCCGTTGTGGCGAACCATGACCTGCATGGGATCGGCATACCCCAGGCGCACCTCGGCCAGGTCACCCAGCCGGATCTGCGTGCCGTTGGGCGCACGGATGGGCATGGCCTTGAGGTCATCGACGGAATTGAACGCACCATCCACCCGGACCTGCACGGCATCCAGAGGGGACTGCACGGTCCCTGCCGACTCCACCGCGTTCTGCTGCCCAAGCGCAGCCAGCACTTGCTGAACATCCAGCCCCAGTACCGCCAGGCGTTTCTGGGAAATTTCGATATAAAGCTTCTCGTCTTGCGTACCAAACAGAGCGACCTTGCTCACGTCCTTCACACGCAGCAACCGCTGCCGCGCTTCGTCGGCCACCCGCTTGGTGTCAGCTGGCGAAAAACCATCGCCCTGCAAGGCGTAGATCACGCCGTAAACGTCTCCAAAATCGTCATTGAAGAACGGCCCGATCACCCCTGCCGGCAGCGTGGAGCGCATGTCCCCAATTTTCTTGCGCACCGAATACCAGACCTGATTCACCTCCCCAGGTGGCGACGAATCCTTGATCTGGAAAATGATCTGGGCTTCGCCCGGCTTGGAATAGCTTCGGATCTTGTCGGCATAGGGCACTTCCTGCAGGGTCTTTTCCAGCCGGTCAGCGACCTGCTCGGCCACCTGCTGTGAGGTGGCCCCGGGCCAGTAGGCGCGAACCACCATCGCCCGGAAGGTGAAAGGTGGGTCTTCGTCTTGTCCCAACTGGAAGTAGGCGGCCACGCCCAACAACATCAGGACGATCATCAGATACCGTGTGAAGGCCTGATGGTCCAGGGCCCATTGCGACAGGTTGAAACGCGAAACCCAGGAAGCCGACTCTGCTGCCGGCGGCGTTGTTTTGCTCATGCCCACCTCAGCGCGCAGCGGCAGCGAAGCGGATCACGTGCTGACCGGGGGACAGCACATGCACCCCGGCCACCACCACTTCGTCACCGGGCTTCAAGCCCGAGAGAATGACCATCTGATTGCCATCGGCACCGCCGACTTGCACCGGTCTTGACTGTACGGTGCTGGTGGCCACATCAAACACCCAGACCGCCGAGCTCTTCTTGTCAACCGCATTCGCGGACATCAGGGCACTGGTGGGCAGCTTGATCACCACGGGTGCGTCACCCGATGCGGGCGGCAACACCACATAGGCTGTGGCACCCAAGGGTGCGACCGCATCCACGGGCAGCGCCAGCTTGACCTGGAAAGTCCGGGTGACGGGATCCGCGCTGGCGGCAACTTCCCGCACCTCCCCGAGCAACGGCGTGTCCAGCCCCTGAGCTGTATTGGCCCACAGGCGCACCTGGGCTTGCAGCCCAGGCTTGATCAGCGCCAGATCGCTCTCCGGTATTGAGAACACCACATCGCGCGCACCGTCGCGTGCGATCCGGACCACGGGACTTCCAGCGGCCACCACTTGGCCCGCCTCAGCGTCCACCGACACCACCACCCCGGCGGCATCGGCCAGCAAACGGGTGTAGTCTGCCTGGTGGCCCTGCACAGACCCTTGGGCCCGCGCCTGCTGCAATGTCGCGTCAGCGGCTTGCAATGTGGCTTGGCGGCGCTCGATCTCGGCACCACTGACAAAGCCCTGGGCCTTGAGATCCGTGAAACGCTTGAGGTCGGCCGCAGCCAGGTCGCGCTGCGACTGGGCCGCAGTCACTTGGGCTTGAGCAGCCTGACTGGCCAGCCTGAGGTCGGTGGCATCGAGGCGGGCGAGCAGCTGACCCGCTTTCACCATTTGCCCCACTTCCGCTGGCCGTTCAATGAGTTTTCCACCCACCCGGAAGCCCAATCGCGACTCGGTACGGGCACGCACTTCGCCGGAAAGCTCCTGGCGGGCGGTCACGCCGCTGGCGGTTACCGTGATCAGTTTGACCGATCGGATGGGCTCGGGAGGTGCCTCGGGGCGGGAGCACCCTGCCATCGAAAGCGCTACAACGGCAGACAGGACCAGAGGAGTGAAATGCATACCAGGGCGTGTAAATGAGCGTGCAGCAGTGCCCGGAGGAGGACTGCAGAAGGCCGGAAAATTAATGACTGACCGGTTAGTAATCAAAATTGTAGTCCAATCAGACCCAACGGGCGACACCCACCGCCAGACACTCTGCACGGTCCACCCTCACTGGACCGCTGCACCCTGACAGAGCTGACAGCTGCGCCACCCTCCCCCAACCCCAGACCCGACACCCTCGAACCCCATGCCAGACGCCCTCCCGCCGCATACCCCACCCGCTGAAGCCGCGCCACTGTCGGGCCAAGTGGGCCACTACGAGAACTTCCCTGTCGCTTCATGGCTGTGTCCGCCGGCGCTGCGCCCAGCGGTGGCGGCGATCTACCATTTCGCCAGGACAGCGGACGATATCGCCGACGAAGGGCCTGCCAGCGCCGAAGAACGTCTGGCCGATCTCGCCGAATACCGGGCCTGCCTCACCGCGACGCTGTCACCCTCGACAAACGGTGCGCCCCCCCGATGGCGCACCGTTTTCGAGCCCCTGGCTCTGGCCGTGCGCACCCACGACCTGCCCACCGAGTTGCTGCGCGATCTGATCAGCGCCTTCGAACAGGACGTCCGCTTCACCGCCAGCGCACAGGGATATGCGCATCTCGACGAGCTGCTGGCGTATTGCAAGCTTTCCGCCAACCCGGTGGGCCGCTTGATGCTGCACCTGTATGGCGTCAACGACAGCGTCTCGCTCACCCAAAGCGATCGCATTTGCAGCGCGCTGCAACTGATCAATTTCTGGCAAGACCTCAGCGAAGACCTGCCCCGAGGCCGCCATTACCTGCCCGCCGACCTGCTGGACCGGCATGGCCTGCAACGGCAGGATTTTTTGCCCGGCGCTGTCGTTGAACCCGCCGTGGACGTTCGCCGCCAAAAGCTGGTGGCTCGCCTGTGCGACGACGCCCGGGCGCGCATGAGCGAGGGAGCCCCGTTGGCACTGCGCTTGCCGGGTCGTGCGGGCTGGGAGTTGAGACTGGTTGTGCAGGGCGGCCTGCGCATCCTCGACAAAGTGAGCCGGCAACGCCACCGCAGCTGGGAGAAGCGGGTCAAAGTCGGCAAGCTGGACGTCCCGATCCTGCTGTGGCGCTCGCTCTGGATGGGTTAGGACAGCCCAGTCAGGCGGCGAACAACAGTTGACCCAGCAAGGCAAGACTGAAGCCACTGACCGCCCCCAGCGACGGGAACCAATGGCGCCGCAAGACCGCCTGGGGCGCAATATCCTGAAAAACCAGGTAAAGCAACCCCCCCGAAGAAAACAGCATCAGACTGCCCAATACCTGCGGCTCCGATGCCAGCAAAGTCCAGCCGCCCCAGGCGAGCAGGGGCCCGAGTCCGGCCAGCAGCACCATCCGCTTGAGCACTTCGCTGGATGTGCGACCTTTGGCGACCATTTCGCGGTAGGCATTGAAGCCTTCGGGAAGGTTTTGCAAGCCGATCAACACCGCCAGCAAAGGACCGGCTGGCGACCCCGAAATGAAAATGCCGCCCAGGGCCAGGGCCTCAGGCACAAAGTCCAGCAGCATCGCGAGCAGTTGAGGCGCTGCCTGCTGGTGCATGCCCAGCCAGCGCTCCAGCGCAAAAAAGCCAACGCCGCCGGCCATGATCCAAGCGACCACGGCCCAGGGCTGCTGCCCCAAGGCACCGATGCCCTGGGGCAGCAACACCAGGGCCACTGCGGCCAACAAAACGCCGCCGCCAAAAGCCATCACAAAATGCCGCAGCTCCTGTTCCAGCCATTTTGGTCGTATCCGCTCCACGCTCGCCAACCAGCCGCCCAGGGGAATGCAGGCGCCGGCCGCGAGGGTCCACAGCAACATCCAGCCCAACGCACCCATGCTCAGCGCCCAGGCAGCGCGACCACCCGGGTGCCTCCACCCCAGCCATGCTGCAGGTCGCGCGCCTGAACCCGTATTTTCCTCACGCCGAGCGGAATCTGAAGGCCACGCAAATCGCGGGTGAACGGCTGCTCGCCCGCGTGGTCGTGCGCCAGCGGGCGCACGCCGTACTCCACTGCCCCGTCTTCACTGGTCGCCCGAAAGGCATCGGCATAGCGCTGAGGGGTGTCGTAGGGTGACGACACAGTCACGTCCAGATCAAATGTGCTGGGGCCTTTCGCGCGAATGCGAACGCCCACCACGTCTGGAAACCTCTGCTCCTCGGCCCATGCGCTGCGGCCCAGCGCCGCAACACAGCCCCACAAACCCACCCCACCCACGCGCAACATCCACGCTCGCCTAAGCATCATCACAATCCCTTTCAATGGCGACCCCGACCAAGGCCTTGCACCGCAAAGTTTATCCCTCACACACCCCATACACGCACCGCAGCCATGCAAGCCTCGGCGCGCCATTAAACTTGGCGCAACACGAACGACCCATGACCCCACAAGACTATGCACAGCAAAAGGCAGCGGCTTCCGGCAGCAGCTTTTACTACGCCTTCCTCTTCCTGCCGCCTGAGCGCCGGGCAGCGATCACCGCCTTTTACGCGTTTTGTCGCGAGGTAGACGACGTCGTCGACGAAACACGGGACCTGGGTGTGGCGCAAACCAAATTGGCCTGGTGGCGCCAGGAAGTGGGTCAGGCCTTTGAAGGACAGCCCAACCATCCGGTGACGCAGGCATTGATGCCCCACGCGCCGGTCTTCGGCATCGAGTCGCGGCATCTCCTCGCGGTGATTGATGGCTGCCAGATGGATCTGGACCAGAACCGCTACCTCGACTTCGCCAACCTGCAGCAGTACTGCCACCTTGTCGCGGGCATCGTCGGCGAGGTCGCCGCACGCATCTTCGGACAAACCCAGCCAGCCACGACCGACTTCGCCCACCGGCTCGGCCTGGCCTTTCAGCTCACGAACATCGTGCGAGACGTTGGCGAAGATGCCGCGCGTGGGCGCATCTATTTGCCGGTCAACGACCTGCAGCGCTTCGATGTCAAAGCCCACGAACTGCTCAAGCGCGGTCCTGGCCCCGGGGGCGACACGGCGGATTTCGAACGCCGATTCAAGGCCCTGATGGCATTCCAGTGCCAGCGGGCGCTGCAAACCTACGATGAAGCCTTGGTCATGCTGCCCGAGGCCGACCGGCGTTCGCAAAAACCCGGCCTGATGATGGCCAGCATCTACCGAACCCTGCTGCATGAAATTGCGGCAGAACCCGTGCTGGTGCTCACACAGCGGGTCAGCCTCACGCCGCTGCGCAAGCTCTGGCTGGCCTGGAAAGTCCAGGCCCTGGGCCGCCTGTGATGCCGGCCCCCCTTTCCCACGGAAAACCCGCCCCGTGAAGCTTGCCATCGTCGGGGCCGGCTGGGCCGGCATGGCCGCCGCGGTCACGGCCGCGCAGGCTGGAGCACAGGTCACCATTTTCGAGGCATCCCGCAATCTGGGCGGGCGCGCACGTGCACTCAGCCTGCCCACGCCCGGTGGCACCGACATCACCGTGGACAACGGCCAGCACATCCTCATTGGTGCCTATACGGAAACTTTGAGGCTGATGCAGCTGGTGGGCGTAGCCCCCCAGACAGCCTTGCTGCGTCAGCCCCTGGCCATGGTTTTTCCGGATGGCCGAGGCTTGCAGACACCCGCATGGGCCGCACAATGGCCAGCTCCCCTCAACGCCGTGGCTGCCATCGCCACCGCCAAAGGCTGGCACTGGCGCGACAAACTGGCCCTGGTTCGGGCGTCGTTGGGCTGGCAACGCGCGGGATTCCTGTGTGAGACCACGCTGACCGTGGCCCAACTCTGTGTCGCTTTGCCTCCGCGCGTGATCGATGAGCTGATCGAACCGCTGTGCGTGTCGGCGCTGAACACGCCGGGCGCAGAAGCCAGCGCAGCCGTGTTCCTGCGGGTGATGCAGGACGCCCTGTTTGGCCGGGGCCACCCCGGGTTCGGCGCGTCCGACCTGCTGATGCCGCGCACCGACTTGTCGCAGCTTTTCCCGCAAGCGGCGACCGAGTGGCTGGCGTCGCGCCACGGCGACCACGTCGAAATCCATTTGAGCACCCGTGTCCATGGCCTGCGCTCGACCCCCTCTGGCTGGCAGCTCGAAGGCGCGGGGTCCACCTGTTTTGATCAGGTGATATGGGCAACAGGCGCCGTTCCCGCTGCCCAGGCCATGGCCAACACGGCCGAGCAAGACGGCCAACCCGAGCAGACCCGAGATTCCCTGCTGGACTGGTCACGGACGGCCAGCGCACTGCCTCACGCTGCCATCACGACCGTTTATGCCCATGCACCCGGCGCGCGGCTCCAACGGCCCATGATGGCGCTGCGGGCACAGCCCGATGCCCATGCGGCGCCCGCCCAGTTTGTGTTCGACCGGGGCCTGCTGAGCCCGGGCGACCCCACGCAACATGGCATGCTCGCTTTTGTGGTCAGTGCCAGCGAGGGTGATCGGGCGGATCTCCAGCGCCGCGTACTGCAACAGGCCTGCGACCAGTTGGGACTGCAAACCTTGCGTGTGCTGCAAACCGTGGTGGAGAAACGGGCCACGTTTGCCTGCACACCCGGCTTGCGCCGACCGGGCATGGCCATCGCCCCGGCTTTGTGGGCCGCAGGGGATTTTGTGGAGGGCCCCTACCCGGCCACGCTGGAAGGCGCCGTGCGCAGCGGCGTGGCAGCGGCCCAGGCCGCCTGCCAAGGGCAGACCAGGCACCTTGGTTGAACGGATGACCCCATGAACGTTCTTCAGCGCCGGTTTCGCCTGGCTATTTGATCCAGGCACTTGCGTCACCCGGGGCAACCCGCGCATCATGATCAGAACCGCACCACCTCTGATCAAACCATGCCCATTCAAACGCTCTTGCCACAGCAACTGCGCCTCACGATTGACCCAGACTCGCTGGGCTTTGCCGACACCACCGAGCTGAAATCCCAGCCCCTGCCCTGGATCGGACAGGAACGGGCGCAAAAAGCCGCCCAATTTGGCCTTTCCATGGAGCTCCCCGGCTACAACCTGTTTGTACTGGGCGAGGTGGGCAGCGGGCGATCGACCTTGTTGCGCGAGCTGACCCAATCGGTGGCTGCCGAGCGCCCGGTACCGCCGGACCTGTGCTACCTGCACAACTTCGATGCACCAGAACAGCCGCGGGCCTTGCGCATGCCCACGGGTCAAGGCCGACAGCTTCGCCAGCTCATGACCGATCTCTGCCGCACCTTGCAAACAGAGATTCCCGAGCGACTGGGCAGCGAAGCCTTCAAGGCCGAGAGCGAACGCATTCAGGACACGTACAAAGCCGCAGAAGCCCAAGCCTACGCCGAGCTGGATGCTTTTGCCGAAGCGCGCCATTTCAATCTCTACCGAGATGCGGGGCACCTGGTCTTCACCTTGCTGGGCGACAACGGCAACTCGCTCACCGAAGCCGAAGCCCACGCGCTGCCCAAGGAGCGCAGGGCTGAAATCGATCTCGCCGAGCAAGCGCTGCGCGAAGCCATTGCCCAATTCCTCGATAAAACCCGCCCCATGTTGCGCGTCATGAATGAGGGGCTTGCCGCCTTGCGGCGCCAAATGGTCAAGCCGCTCCTGGACCACGAGCTGCAAGCCATCCGCTCCAACCTGAAAAAGCAAATCAAAGACTCGGTCAAGCTCGGCTCGTACCTCGATCAAGTGGACAAGGACGTGCTGGAAAACCTGGAGCTCTTTCTCGCGCTGGACAGCGAAGACGAGGTGCGCCAGGCTGCGTTGGTGGAGTTGCTCGCGCGCTACCGCGTCAATGTGGTGGTCGACAACGCCGCCCTCTCGGGCGCCCCGGTGATCGTTGAAGACAACCCCAGCACACATGCGCTGTTTGGCAGCATTGAATACCAGGCCGAAGAAGACATGCTCATGACCGACTTCATGCGCGTGCGCGCCGGAAGTCTGCTGAAAGCCCATGGCGGCTACTTGATCGTTCAGCTCGCCGATCTCGCCGGCGATGAGGGCGCCTGGGCCCGCATGCGGCGTTACCTGCGCACCGGGCAGGCGAATATCGAAGAGCCTGGCAGCTCGCTCATGCCCATGGCCGCCGTCTCGATGCGGCCCGAGGCCGTGGACGCCGAAGTCAAGATCATCCTCATCGGCTCCGACGAGCTCTACTACACCTTGATGGAAGCCGATCCGGAAGTCGGTCGGCGTTTTTGCGTCAAGGTGGATTTCGCCGAAAGCTTCACCGCCAACGCCAGCACTCGCAAAGCCACAGCCGTGTTCATTGCGCGCAGCTGCCACAAGCTGGGCTTGCCCCAATTCACGGCGGGTGCTGTGGCCCGACTGCTGGAAACCACCCACCGCGAGGTCGAAGACCAGACCCGGCAGAGCGCCATCTTCGCGCGCACGGAAAACCTGCTCGCCGAAAGCGCCACGCTGTGCCGCCAGCGCGGCGCCAAACTGGTCGAGCGCAGCGATGTCGACGCTGCCCTGGCCGCGCGGCGCATGCGACACGACTACCCTGAGCAAAGGTTGCTCGAATCGATCCAGGAAGGCATTCGCCTGATTTCAACGCAGGGCGAGCGGGTGGGTCAGCTCAATGGCCTCACACAAATCGATTTGGGCGACTGGCGGTTTGGCCTGCCCATCCGGATCACAGCCCGAACGCACGCGGGCGACCAAGGCCTGCTCAACATCGCTCGAGAAGTTGAAATGTCTGGCCCCATCCACGACAAGGGCGTGCTGATCTTGCACAGCTACCTGAGCGCTCTGTTTGGGCACCTGGCTCCGTTGGCCATGAATGCCTCCGTGGTTTTCGAACAGGAATACAGCGGCGTCGAAGGCGACTCGGCCTCCTGCGCCGAACTGTTTGCCCTGTTGTCGTCGCTCGCCGACGCGCCTCTGGATCAGGGCATTGCCGTGACCGGTGCCCTCAACCAGCACGGAGAGGTGCTGCCGGTCGGCGGCATCAACGAAAAAATCGAAGGCTGGTACCGCGTTTGCCTGTCGGCGGGCCTCAATGGCCGGCAAGGCGTGTTGATACCGGCGCGCAATGTGAATCACTTGATGCTGGACCCCGAAGTGGTGAGTGCCGTCGAGGCCGGTCAGTTTCACATCCATGCAGCCGAGCATGTGCTCGAAGGACTGGCGCTGCTGACCGCCCACACAGCCTCGGGCGATCCGGCCTGCGCCCAGTCCAGCACCCCACCAGAGACCGTGCTGACCCGTGCCGAGCACACCCTGAACGGCTACCGTCGCGCCTGCCAGGAGGCAAGGCCCTATGGGCCGCTGGGCGGACGGCCATCTTCATCCGTGTGAGCAGGGCTGATCTCGGCTACAGCCTTCTGAAAAAAAGTTGAAATGAATGAAATTTGGCGGGAATTTTTTCAGCCTTTAGACTTCCCACTGCACATATTCATTTAAATCCCTGAGAAAAGGAGCCCCGCCGCATGTTTGGAACCACCACTGTTCGCCCGTTTTTGATCGCTGTCGGTCTTTGCCTTGCCACGCTGACCACCGCCCATGCGCAAAGCATGATCAGCATCAAAGGCAGCACCGTCAATATGCGCACAGGTCCCGACACCAAGACCGAAATCATGTGGGAGCTCAAGCGAGGCTATCCACTCAAAGTGCTGCAACGCAAAGGCCGCTGGATCAAAGTGGTGGATTTTGAAGGCGATCGCGGTTGGGTAGCTCGCTCCCTCACCGGCGTTACACCACATTTCGTGGTGAAGTCCAAAACGGCCAACATGCGCAAAGGCCCCGGCACCAACCACGCCATCGTGGGCAAGGCCGAATATGGCGAACTGCTGCGCACCCGCACCAAGCGCGGTGGCTGGGCGCAAGTGGTTCGCTCCGACGGCAAGCGGGGCTGGATTTCTCAAAAGCTGCTCTGGGGCTTCTGAAGCACCCCATTGCCATAAAGCACGAAAAAAAAAGCAGGCCAATGGCCTGCTTTTTTTGTGCGCGATCAACAACAGTGATCAGTAGTTCGCGGCCGTCGCGGCTTCTGCACCCTCGGCCACTTCAGGCTTGGGCGGCACAATGGCGCCGATGATGTCGTTCATCGTGATCACACCCAGGTGCTTGCCCCTGGCGGTCACCACGTTCGCGGCTTCAATGTTGTCAACGGTGAGCAAACGTGCGGCCTCTTCGATCACCAGGCTGGGATCCACATCCGGACCATTCACCCGAGCGCCCGGCTGCATCAGCGTGCGGCAACGGATCACACGGCCGCGGTTCACATGCTGCACAAAGCTCTCGATGTAATCGTCGGCCGGCTTCAAGACAATATCTTGACCCGTGCCCTGCTGCACCACTTCACCATCGCGAAGCACGGCAATCTTGTCGCCCAAGCGCAATGCCTCGTCGAGATCGTGGGTGATGAACACGATGGTCTTGCCGATCTCTTGCTGCAGATCGAGCAACACGCTTTGCATGTCGCTGCGGATCAGCGGATCCAGCGCGGAAAACGCTTCGTCCATCAGCAAGATGGGCGCATCGTTGGACAACGCCCGGGCCAGGCCCACGCGCTGCTGCATGCCGCCGGAGAGCTGGTTCGGGTAGTTGTCTTCATAGCCCTTGAGGCCCACGCGTTCGATCCACCGCATCGAGCGCTCACGGCGTTTCTTGCTCGACAGACCCTGCACTTCCAGTCCGTATTCGGCGTTTTCCAGCACCGTGTAGTGGGGGAACAGCGCGAACTTCTGGAACACCATGGCGGTTTTCTCGCGGCGGAATTGCAGCAGCTCGCTGTGGTTCATCTTCACCACATCTTCGGTGCCCGCAATCACCTCACCCGAAGTGGGCTCGATCAAGCGGTTGATGTGGCGAATCAGCGTGCTTTTGCCCGAACCCGACAAACCCATCACCACCTGAATGCCACCTGCGGGCATGTCGATATTGATGTCTTTCAGGCCCAGAACGTGACCGTGGTCATCGCGCAGCTCCTGCTTGGTCATGCCGTTTTGAACGCGCTCCAGAAACAGCTGTGGCGCAGGACCAAAGATTTTGTAGAGCTTGCGAATCGAAATGCCAAAGCTGTTGGCTGGCGTTTCTGCGGTCGCCGTCGTTGGCGTTGTTGCGGTATTTTGATCAACCATGGACCACCTCCAAGTGTTTTTGCAAGCGCTTGCCATAGGCCTGCGACACGCGGTCAAAGATGATGGCAATGCCCACGATGGCCAAGCCATTGAACACACCCATGGTGAAGTACTGGTTGGAAATCGCTTTCAATACCGGTTGGCCCAGGCCTTGCACACCGATCATCGAAGCAACCACCACCATGGCCAGCGACAGCATGATGGTCTGGTTCACACCGGCCATGATGGTCGGCAATGCCAACGGCAACTGCACCTTGCTCATTTTTTGCCACGTAGAGGCGCCAAAGGCATCTGCGGCCTCCAGCAAGTCGGTATCAACCAGCCGGATGCCCAGGTTGGTGAAACGGATCACCGGTGGGATCGCGTAGATCACCACGGCAAGCAAACCGGGCACGCGACCGATGCCCAGCAGCATCACCACCGGAATCAGGTACACGAAACTGGGCATGGTCTGCATCACGTCCAGCGAGGGAAGCACGACCCTCTGCAAGCGGTCCCAGCGGCTCATCGCGATGCCGATGGGCAGGCCGATCGTCAGAGCGACCACCGTGCACACGAAAATCATCGAAACGGTCTTCATGGTGTCGTCCCACATGCCAAAGTAGCCGATGGCAAGCAGGGTCAAAATCGTGCCCACCACGATCTTCATGGAGCGGGAACCCAGCCAGGCGATCAGCGCAATGGCAGCAATCACCAAAGGCCAAGGCGACTGGGTGAGCAAACGCTCAGAGAAAAGCAGGAAGTCGCGCAGCGGGTCAAACAGGCGTTCGATCATCTCGCCGTATTCGCGGGTAAATCCACGGAAGACGCCGTCGATGGTGCGACGCATCGCACTCAACTGCTCCGAGCCCAAAGAGGGAAATTCACTTAGCCAAGACATAGGGAACCTTGTTGTGGGGAAAAAAATGGCGACCCGAAACCCCAAAGAGGTTTCTGTCGCCATACGGCGCCTACGCCATCAAGGCGCAAGCAGATCGTAGCCAGAAAATCGACGGGTTCAGAGGCCAGCCTTGATTTTCTCGGCCACATCGGCAGGCACCCACGCAGACCAGACTTCTGGCTGGGTTTTCAGGAAATGCATGGCACCACCTTCACCGGTCGCCTGGTTGTCGCTCATCCACGACAGCAAACCATTGACCGTGTCGTTACCCCAAGCGCGGGTCTTCAGGTAAGCAACCGCAGGGCCGCCGGCTTTTTCGAAGCGGTCGGTCACCACGGTGTAAACCTCGGACTTCGCCCAGTCGTTCTTGACCGGCTTGTCGCATTCGGCTATCGAGTTGCAGTTCTTCCATGCCTCAGGGTCGTGTGGCACACCGGCATCGAGCTTGACCATCTCGTATTTGCCGAGGATGGAGGTTGGGGCCCAGTAATAGCCGAGCCAGCCTTCTTTGCGCTCATAAGCCTTGGCGATCGAGCCGTCGAGGCCGGCAGCGGAACCCGTATCAAGCAGCACGAAGCCATTCTTCTCGCCTTCCCAAGCCTTGAACGCATTGTCTGTGCTCAATTGGCAGTTCCAGCCGGATGGGCAGTTGTGAACAGCGCCCTTGCCCTTGTTTTCCGAGGACGGGAACAGCTCTGGGTGCTTCAAGGCATCTTCGATGGTTTTGATGGTTGGGTTGGCGTCCGCCACGTACTTGGGAATCCAGAAACCCTCAACGCCACCATCGGTCAACGACAGCGCGCCGTAATGCAGCTTGCCTTCTTTCACAGCGGCGTCCAGCGGCTCACGCACCGCGTTCACCCACGCTTCAGGCGCCACATCGGGCTGGCCTTTTTCCATCATGGCGGTGAGCGTTGGCATGGTGTCACCAGGCACCAGCTCGACTTCACAGCCGTAGCCTTTGGTCAGGATGATGTCGTCAATGTTGGCCAGCACTTCGGCCGACTGCCAATTCATGTTGGCCACGGTGACCTTGCCGCAAGCTTGCGCAACTTCTGTTGCCGCAGGCTCGGCGGCAACAGGTGCTTCTTCTTTCTTGCCACAGGCGGCCAGCAAAGTGGCTGCAGCGATCAGTGCCAAGGCAATTTGAGGGGACTTTTTCATGATTTCTCCGACTTCTAAGGTTGGGCTCCACACGACTGGCGTCGTGTCAGCAAAAGTGAACAGCTGTTCTGTTTACCCCGGGTGCCGGGATCCGAAGGCGCATCCGGAAAGGATGCGGTTTCGCAATCGAAGCCAGGGGGCGTTGTTCAGCATCAGCCTTTGATTATACGGTTTTATTTAGATAGAAGGCAACAACCTGTGAAATTTCATATACCGCAACCCGCCAACATACCGAATTTGATCAGGGTAAAACACCCCTGTTTTTCGCGTGCACGTAGGCTGGACGCCCGATGCAACGGATGATCCACTCATGCGTCAACGGGTGTTGGGACATCAATTGCCCTGCCGGGCGAGCCCAATTGAGCACACTGGCAGCACACAAATCGGCCACCGTGAAGCGCTGGGCTGCCAGGAATTGGGCCCCCGTGGCCTGTTGCCGTTCAAGCTGCTGCTCGATCACCCCCAACGGCGCGACGAGCCGGCGCTCGGCCGCTTGCGCCAGCTCAGCCTTGCGGCGCCCAACCGGCATGACCATGCGGTGCATCAAGACCGTCAACGCATCGCGCTCGACCTCGTTCACGGCCCAAAAACTCCACCGCAAGGCCTCGGCGTCTTCTGCCGGGTTGGCGGGCGTGATGCCCTGCCCATCGGCAGCGCCATGGTGGCGCGCCAGGTAGAGGGCACAAGCCATGCTTTCCCACACCACAACTTCGCCCCCTTGATCGGCTGGCCGCTGGTCAACCACCACTGGGACGTGACCATTGGGGTTGATCGCCAGAAACGCCGGGGTGCGCGTACCTCCGCCCTGGTAGTCCAGGTTGATGTGGGTAAAGTCCAGTTCCAGTTCGGTGGCAGCCCACAATGGGCGTATGGCCCGAGAGGCGGGGATGCCGTATATCGTGAGGCTCATGGGGAAACACTCCATTGTTCAGGGTTCATAGTGCGTGACGCGGGAGCGCTGCGTCCAGGCCCCGCGCCCGCTCGACGCCATCAGCCAGCGCCAGCAACAAAGCGCGGATCGCGGGCGCCAGCTCCGGCGAATCAACCAAGCCGTCTTCGTCCAGGTGGGCGCCCAAAACAGACAGCGAGACCGAAGCGGGCTCAACCAGGCGTGCAGCCATGGTCGTGAGGGTTTCTCGCAACGCTGCGTCAGCGTGATGTGCCCTCGGCGACGTGTTGATCACCGCCACCGGCTGGAGGGCAAATGGCCCAAAACTGACCAGCCAGTCCAGCGCGTTCTTGATCGTGCCAGAGACCCCGTGCGCGTATTCCGGGCTTGCGAAAATCAGGGCGTCGGCCTGAGCGACAGCTCGCCACAACCGTTGCACTGCGTCACCCGGCGCATCCAGATCATCCGGATTGAACAGCGGCAAGTCCCCCAGCACCGCGCACAGGTGTACCTCGATGGATGGGGGCGCCAATCGCGCGGCGGCTCGCAACACCGCACTGTGGATCGATGCGCGCCGCAGGCTGCCAGACAACGCCAGAAACAGCACTGAGTGTTCCTTGGTATCAGCTCATTGCGCGACACAGGACCAACAGGTCCGTTATCGTCAGATGGGGCGTGAGCGGCGCGTGTTCCCAAGCCTGGCCTTCCCGGCGGATCCAGGCGAATTGCATGCCGGCCTGGATCGCGCCCAGCCCATCGAGGTGGGCGTC
This sequence comes from Hydrogenophaga sp. PAMC20947, assembly GCF_004795855.1. Lineage (NCBI taxonomy): Bacteria > Pseudomonadati > Pseudomonadota > Betaproteobacteria > Burkholderiales > Comamonadaceae > Hydrogenophaga > Hydrogenophaga sp. PAMC20947. The sequence goes on along the minus strand of NZ_CP039252.1, from coordinate 632,436 downwards.
ATCGCCGATGTGCAAGACCTCATGTGGCGCCACGCCCGCGGCTGCAGCGCCCGCGTGGAATATCCGGGCGTCGGGTTTGCCCACACCAAAGCTCTGTGCACTCAAGGCAGCGTGGAAATGCTCACCCAGCCCCACCCGGTGCACATCGGCATTGCCGTTGGACAAAGCCACCACCGGAAAGCGGCTGGACAGGAACTCCAGCGCGGGCAAAGCGTCTTCAAACAGGTCCACGCGGTGCCGCTCGGCGAAGAAAATCTCGAAAGCGGGCTCGGCCAGCGCCGGGTCTTCGCCCGCACGGTTCAGCAGCAAACGGATCGACTCCCGACGCAAGGCACTCATGTCGTGCGCGATATCGGGCCGGAGCGTGGCCATCTGGTTGCGCACTTCACGCAAGGTGTTTTTGTCACGCCCCAGCGCGGCCGTTGCCGGCGCGCGCTCGTCCATCCAGGCCTGAAGGACCGATTCGGCGCGGGCAATCGTGGGCCAGATCGGCCACAAGGTGTCGTCCAGATCGATGGTGATGGCGCGGATGCGCCCCACATCGAGTCCCTGATCCGTGTGGGCAGGGGGAAAGGCCATGTTGGCAGTTTCAAAGGTCTTCATGTCTGCGGGAGAATAGCGCATGAGCTTCCAAAAAGAACCCCCCTTCTCCCATGGCCAGTCGCAGCGCACGGCTGTTGTGCTGTGCAACCTCGGCACGCCCGACGCGCCCACGGCACCCGCTTTGCGCCGGTATCTGGCAGAGTTCCTGAGCGACCACCGGGTCGTGGAGATTCCCAAACCTGTCTGGTGGCTGATCCTGCACGGGATCATTCTGCGCTTGCGCCCCAAGAAATCGGCGGCCAAGTACGCCAGCGTCTGGATGCCGGAAGGCTCGCCGCTCAAGGTCTGGACCGAAAAGCAGGCCACGCTGCTGCGCGGCTACCTGGGCGAGCGCGGCCACCAGGTCACCGTGCGCTACGCCATGCGCTACGGCAACCCGTCGATTCCCGCTGTGCTGGATGAGCTCAAAGCCCAGGGCATGACGCGTGTGCTCTTCGTACCAGCCTACCCGCAATACAGCGGCACGACGACCGCCAGCGTGTTCGACGCCGTGGCCACCTGGGGGCTGAACATCCGCAACTTGCCCGAAATTCGGTTCATCAACCGCTACCACGACGACGCCGGCTACATCGAGGCATTGGCCAAGAAAGTTCGCCAACACTGGATGCACAACGGCCAGGCCGACAAACTGGTGATGAGCTTTCACGGCGTGCCCGAGCGCACCCTGCAACTCGGTGACCCCTACCACTGCGAATGCCACAAGACCGCGCGTTTGCTGGCCGAGCGGCTGGGCCTGTCCAAAGACCGCTACCTGGTCACCTTCCAGTCGCGCTTTGGCAAGGCGAAATGGCTGGAGCCCTATACCGAGCCAACGCTGAAGGCACTGGCCAAGGGAGGCTTGCAGAGCGTGGACCTGATCTGCCCCGGCTTCACCAGCGACTGCCTGGAAACGCTGGAAGAAATCAACATGGAGGCGCGCGAAGCCTTTCTGCACGCCGGTGGCCAAACCTTCAATTACATCGAGTGCGTGAACGACAGCCCCGACTGGATCCGGGCGCTCGCCGATTTGGCCGAGCGCCATCTGCAAGGCTGGCCGACGCTTCAGGCCGACGACCCGATGGCATTGAAAGCCAGCCGCGAGCGCGCCTTGGAGCTGGGATCCAAAGATTGATCGTCAGGCCCACGCCCCCGTCCACACACACCCGCTACCTGATGCCCGCCATCGTCTTGGTGCTGCTCAGCGGGCTGGCTGCATGCAGCGCGCGCCAGGGCTATGCCAGCGTCCAGAACTGGCAACGCAACCAGTGCATCAAGATCATCGATGCTCAGGAACGGCTGAAGTGCATGCGAGAAGCTGACAAGTCATACGACCAGTACAAGAAGGACTCTGGCGTCATCAAACAGGGTCAGTAAGCCGCGCAGTGGCTTCAGGGCGCTGAACAACGGGGAGTAGCAAGGAAGTGCTGCACCAGCCCCAGCTGATCCGGCACATTGAGCGCCGGCGCGTGGCCACACCCTTCAATGGTCACCAGCTGTGCGCACGGACCGCGCTCGCGCATGGCCTCGGCGGTCTCGGCCAGCAGCAGATCCGAATCAGCGCCCCGCAAACACAACACCGGCACACCGATGCGGTCGTAAGCGTCCCACAGCCCATAGTCGTCGGGATGGTGGGTGAACTGCATCACCATGGCCGGGTCGTAGTGCGGTGTGACCCACCCATTGGGCAGGCGGCGCGTGGAGCTCTCGGTGAGCAGTGTCCATTGCGCGTCAGTCAGAAAGCCATAGGGCTTGTAGACCGTGCGGAAATACTGCTCGAGTTCGCTCACCGTGGCAAACGAAGCCGGGCTGCCCGCGTAGGAACGGATGCGTTCAATGGCCGGCGCAGCGAGCTCCGGGCCGATGTCGTTGAGCACCAGCCGCGTGATCCGGTCACGAAGCGTCCCGGCGGCACAGACCAAGCCGATGGCGCCCCCCATGGAGGTGCCCACCCAATGGAAACGTTCAAGACCGAGCTGTTCGACCAGATCGGTGGCGATGCGGGCGTAAAAATCCAGGCAATACTCGACTTCGGGTTCCGGGCTCCATTGCGACAGGCCGCGCCCGATGGTGTCGGGGCAAATCACCCGATAGCCCAAGGCGCTCAGGTGGACCGCCAAGGGGTCCATATCGCGGCCGGTGCGAGCCAGCCCGTGCCACGCGATCACGGCGCCTTGGTCGGGCATGCCAGTGGCAGGCGACCAGTCCATGAAGTGGGTTTCGCGGCCCGCGCACTGGAGGTAGCGCGAACGGGCAAGGGCCAGGGGCGAGGTGTTCATGGTGACTCCTTCATGCGCTTGAGCTGGGCCAGCACAGCGCGCTCTCGCAACCTGCCGACCAACCCCGTCGGGAAGTAGTACACCGACAAGACAAACAGCACGCCCAGCCAGAGCAGCCATCGATCGGGCGTGAGCAAAGCAGGCAACAGCGGTATGCCTTCTGCAGCCTCACCGGCCGCGCGCAACAACTCTTGCAAGTAGCTTTGCGCCAGCACAAACAACACGCTGCCGATCAAGGCGCCGTACACCGTGCCCATGCCGCCGATCACCACGATGAGCAACACATCGATCATGATTTCAAACGAAAGGGAGGTGTCGGGGCCGTTGTAGCGGATCCAGAGTGCGAGCAAACAACCGGCCAGTGTGGCGAACAACGCGGAGAGCACGTTCGACAGCGTGCGGTAAATGACCGTTTGGTAGCCCAGCGCTTCGGCGCGGAAATCGTTTTCTCGAATCGCTTGCAGCACCCGCCCAAATGGCGAGTTCACGATGCGCAGAATGGTCAGGAAAATCGCGGTCACCACCAAGAACAACAGGTAGTAGCTGATCAGCTTGCCATCCAGGTACACCTCACCCAGTGGGGTGGTGATGGGATCCTCCATCAGTTCAAACGAAGGGGATAACAGCTCAGGCACCGAGAAGCTCAGGCCGTCTTCGCCACCCGTGAATTGCGAGAGCTGCGAGGCCAGCGTGAGAAACGCCGAGGCCACCGCCAGCGTGATCATGGCGAAGAAGATGGCCCGCACCCGCAGCGAAAACAAGCCGATCAACAACGAAAGCAACAAGGACACCAGCAAGGCCGCACCCACGCCCAGCGCCAGAGCACCCCAGGTGGGTTCTTCCACCGATGACATGGAGATCGCCACCCCATAGGCACCGATGCCAAAAAACATGGTGTGCGCAAAGCTCACAATGCCGGTATAGCCAAGCAGCAAGTCGAAGCTCGCCACCAACGCCACAAAAATCAGCACCTTGGCTGCGACGTTGAGGGCCTTGACACCCGGGAACAGGAACGGCGCCAATGCCAGCCCGAGGAACAGGATGATCAACAAGGCGGCGAGCCAGCGGCTGCGCGGCATGTCGTCAGAGAGGAGTCGTCGAATCATGCGCAAGTTCTCTCAAATTGAATGACGGGTGTTGGACAAGGCGTGCCGTCCCCCAGCAGCAGCCGTGGAGCCGGCTTTGCCGGGCCACAGGCTGCGCTCCCTTGGGGTGACGCCGGAGGCGACGCGGGGGGGAGCCCATTACCGGTTCGTGACCGGGTAAACACCCTGCGGCCGCCACAGCAAGATGACCACCATCAGCGCGATGTTCGAAAACATCGCCACCTTGGGCACCAGAAAACCGGTGTAGTTCGCCATCAGCCCCACCAGCAAAGCACCGATCAAGGCACCCAGGGTTGAGCCCAGGCCGCCGATGATGATGACGATGAAGATCAGCACGTTGACCTGTGCACCCATCTGCGGGATCACGCTTTGCTGGTACAGGCCCCACATCACGCCGCCGAGGCCGGCCAACGCACTGCCCGCCACAAACACGCCCACAAACAACCGCCTGATGCGGTAACCCAGCGACTCGACCATCTCGCGGTCTTGCACGCCGGCCCGGATCAGCAGGCCAACCTTGGTGCGGTTCAGCGTCCAGACCATGGCGGCGAACACCGCCGTGCCCACCAGCACGGCCAGGATGCGGTATTTCTCGACCGCGGCATCGCCAAAGATGAGCGAGCCGCGCAGGGCTTCGGGCAAAGGCAGCGGAATCTGCGCGGGGCCCCAGATCACCTTGATCAGCTCCTCGCCAATGATCATGCCGCCCATGGTGATCAGGATCTGCTTCAAGTGCATGCCGTAGACGGGGCGAATGATCAGGCGCTCGAACACCAGGCCCAGGGCACCCGCCACCGCCATCGCGGCCAGCATGGCTGGAAACAGCGCCAGGAGGTTGAGCCACAGGCTGTCGGCCGTGGTGTAGGTCTGCATGCTGGCCAACACGGTGGTGGCGACAAAGGCGCCCAGCGCGATGAACACCCCGTGCCCAAAGTTGAGCACATCCATCAGTCCGAACACCAGCGTCAGGCCTGAGGCGATGATGAAGATGATCATGCCCATGGCCAGGCCCGCCACAGTCAGCGTGAGCCAGGTCGAAGCGCTGCCCGTGAGGGGCAAGGCCATCAACGCCAGCACCGGGACCAACGCCATCGGCTTCCAGTCGAGTTCTTTCAGGGTGATCATGGATGCGTCTCCCGCAGGGCCGCCCCAAGGGTGACGCGCACCCCCATGGGGGGCAGTGAATACACGAAGTGATGAACGTGGGGGCTCATTGATGCGCTCCAAGCGACAGGCCAAGCAATTTGGACTGCAAATTTTCGTCAGCGGCCAGTTCAGCCATGGAGCCGCTGTGCACCACGCGGCCATCGTCCATCACGGCCACGCTGTCACCCAGCTGCTTCGCAAAATTGAAGTTCTGCTCAACGAGCAAGATCGTGGTTTGTGCCGCCTTGAGCTGGCGGAAGGCCTCGATCATGTTCTGGATGATGGCGGGTGCCAGGCCCTTGCTGGGCTCATCGATCAGCAGCAACTGGCGAGGCTCAACGATGGCGCGCGAGACCGCAAGCATCTGTTTCTGCCCGCCGCTGAGTTTGCCGGCGGGGTGGTTCCAGAATTTCTTCATGGCTGGAAAGAGGCCAAAGATCCATTCCAGGCGCGTGGTGTCGATGTCGTCAATCGTTCTCGCCCCGCGCGCGGCCAGCAGCATGTTTTCTTTCACCGACAGGTCAGAAAAGATGCCCATGCTCTCGGGCACATAAGCCACCCCCCCTTGCGCGATGTCGGGTGTGGGGCGTTGCGTGATGTCTTGCCCGTCGAGCATCACACGGCCCTGGCTGGCATGCCACAGGCCCATGACGGTGCGCAGCGTGGTGGTTTTGCCGGCGCCGTTGCGGCCCAGCAGCATGGTGAGCTCACCCTTGGGCACGGTGAGGTTCACACCATGCAGGATGTGGTACGCGCCGATGTGCGTATGCACATCGGTCAGGACAAGAAGCCCCCCCGCGCCGCCTTCGGCGTCACCCCCCCGGGGGGCGCCATCTGCGGCCCGGCAATCCCGGTTCCGCGCTGGCCTTGGTGGTTCATGCCAACTCCTCTTCTTCCGGGTTGATGCCCAGATAGGCCTGCTGCACCACCGGTGAAGCAATCACGGCCGCAGGCTCGCCATCGGCCACGAGTTCGCCGTTGTGCAAGACGATGATGCGATCCGACAGCTCACGCACCACATCCATCTTGTGCTCCACCAGCAAAATGGTTTTGGTTTTGTCGGCCTTGAGGTTGCGGATCAGGTTCAGGATCACTGGCGCCTCGTCCACGCTCATGCCTGCCGTCGGTTCGTCGAACATGAACACCTGTGGCTCGAGTGCCATCAAGATGCCCACCTCCAGCTTGCGCTGGTCGCCGTGCGGCAGACTGCACGCGAGCTGGTCGCCTTTGTCGGCCAAAGCCACGGCTTCCAGCACCTCGTCGGCCCTCAAAACGAGATCGCGCCGGTCGCTCCAGATGCGCCAGAGGTTCAGCCCGGCGCCCGCTTTCGCCTGCACAGCCAGCCGCACGTTTTCACGCACCGTGAGATTGGGAAACAGATTGGTCAACTGAAAGGCCCGGCCGAGGCCAGCTCGGGCACGCGCTGGGGCGCCCAACGAAGAGATGTCGACGCCATTGAGTTTCACCCCCCCGGCCGAAGCCTTGAGCTGGCCCGAAATGAGATTGAAATAAGTGGTCTTGCCCGCACCATTGGGGCCAACGATGGCGGTCAGCGTGCCCGGCTCAAACGAGCAGGTCACGCCATTGACTGCCACATGGCCGCCGAAGCGGATGGTCAAGTCCTTGGTGGCCAAGGTGCTCATGGGTGGATGTTCACTTTCACGGTCGCCATCAATCAGAAATGAGGGTTGAAGGGGGACGTGCGTCCAAGGCCCATGGGGCCACCGCCACACGCCCCTGCGAGATTACGGGCAGGTACCGATCACGTAATAGTTCGGCCCCGTGTTCTTCAGGGTTTTGGTCACATACAGGTTCCACAAGCCCATGTTCTGCGCCGACCCTTTGGCGTATGCATAGCCGCCCTGCTGGTAGGCCCGGCCTGCCTGGACATGGACATAGTTGCTCGCCGTCGTGCAGGCGCCCGTGCCACCGCCTGAGCCTGCCAGCGTGGTGCCCGATGCCGCAGAGGACGTGGCGCCTTCGGCGCCTTCGGCGTCAGCGGCGCGAACCGTCCAGCTGTACGCGGTGGATGCCGCCAGTCCGGTGTCGCTGTAGCTGGCGCCATACACCGGCAGTGCGTTGACCTTGTTGGCGCTGCGGTACACGTTGTAACTGGCGGCACCGGTCACGGCGTTCCAGCCGATGACCATGCTGTTGGCCGTGGCGCCCGAAGTGCTGACGCCCGTGGGCGCAGGCAAGGCCGCAGGGGGGTTGGTGCCACCCCCACCGTTGCCCGAGCCTGGGCCCGACGCAATGCGGTCCACCATGGCCTTGATGGCGGCCATCTGCGGACCGGCTTTTTTGGCGAAGTTGCTGCCATACCAGCCGATCCAGTCCCAGCAGGCGTTGGGGTTGGCAAGCGACCCGCTGGCTGCGGTGCTGCGGCTGGTGTTGTCCACCTTGGTCTGAGGGAACAGCACGATCAGGTTGTTGGTGTCGGCCCAACGGCTATAGCCCGTGTTCTTCACATATTTGTCGCCGATTTTGTCGGTGCTTTGCTGGCAGCCGTGCAGCACCACATGCAGCTTGCACTGGGTGCTGCCAGTGGCGCAACTGGAGGGCACATACAGCCAACCGTTGGCCGCCATGCCGGGATTGCTGGCGGTGTACGTGCTCTGATTGAACTCGATGTAATTGCCCGCCGCGGGTGTGTCATTGCGCGGGTTGAGTGCGCCATAAAAGTGCGTGAGTGCGGCCTTGGCGCCGTCGTAGCCACAGTTGCTGATGAAGGGTGACAGGGCGCTGCTGCAGCTGTTGTTGCCGGTGCTGTCAAAGTCCGTCGGGAACACATGCGCCGTGCTGGCGCGCTGCACATACGAAATGTTGGCTGCGGGCACGCCATTGTTGAGGTACTGGGTCTGCAGCGCAGTGGTCTGGTTGGGGCCCACTGTGGTGTCGCTCGTGCCGGTGAAGATGTAAATCTTCTGGCTGGCAATGTTCGATTTGTTGTCGATGGTGCCTGCACTGCTGAAGCTGTTGAGGCTGTTTTGCAACGTGGTCTGCTGGCTCGCGCTGATGCTGGCGTTGTACATGCAGGCCGTGTAATTGTTGTGGCCGGCACACATGTAAGGGCCGGCGGCAAAAATGCCCACGCCCATGAAGGTGGTGGAGTACGCCACACCCAGCTGGTTGGCCATGAACCCACCCGAAGACAGGCCCGACACGCTGATCTTGCTGGTGTCGATGTTGTACTGAGGCAGCGTGATGGCGGCCAGCGCCACGCCCGATGTCAACGCTGTGGCGGCCGCCGCTATAAATACCCGTGAAAACCGAGGGAAGGTCATGTCTTGTCTCCTGGAATAGTTGGGAAAGCACTTACCCACCCCCATGTGCCCGGGGGTTCATTCGTCTGGTCACTGGAAAAAAGGGGCGGCCGCCCCGCGCGCTAAAGAACCCGGCGGTGCAGGATCAAAGTCCTGCACACCGGGCCACGCAAACCGGGTCTTCGTTAGGGAGAGAGCAGGCCTGCGCCGGTGGGCCTGCTCGTGCCGCTTTATCGCTGGTTGCGGATCGGCACGTTCATTTCAGACGGCTTGATCTCGCGCACCAGTTCTGGCACACCCCAGGCAAAGGCCGGATCGACCTTGATCTTGAAGTGGTACATGCTCTGCATGGCTTGGTGGTCTTCCTTGCGGAAGGTCATGGTGCCTTTGGGCGTCTCGAAACTCATGCCCTCCATGGTCTTGATGAGCTTGTTGGTGCTGGTGTCACCGTTGGTCTTCTTGAGTGCAGTCACAACGGCCATCGCAGACGCGAACCCACCGGCGGTGAAGAAATCGGGCGGGCTCTTGAACTGCTTGTAGTGCGCCGCTACCAAGGCCTCATTCACCGGATTTTTCGGGATGCCAAAGTAATAGTAGGTCGCGCCTTCCATGCCAGGGAAGTTCTTGTAGCTGGCCATGGCGGGCAAGATGTTGCCGCCGGTGGCGATTTCGATGTTGTAGCGCTTCAGGTCCAGATCGGCGATCTTGAACGGGTTGCCTGCGCCGGCCCAGATGATGAAGATCACCTTGCGCCCGGGGAGGTCCTTGAGCTTGTCAATCAGGCGCTGGGCACCTGCCGTGAAGTCGGTCGTGCCGGTGGGCAGGTATTCCTCATGGACCAGCTTGGCATTTTTCAGCGCCGATTTGAAAGCAGAGACGCCATCACGCCCGAACGCGTAGTCCTGCGCCAGCGTGGCCACGCTCACGCCGGCCTTGTCCAGGGCGACGGCATTGGAAATCGCATCTTGTGAGCTGTTGCGACCGGTGCGGAAGATGTACTTGTTCCACTTCTCTCCGGTGATCGAGTCGGCAACAGCGGGTTCAACCACGAGAATTTTCTTGTATTCCTCGGCCACCGGCAGCATGGCCAGCGCGACGCCGGAAGACGTTGGGCCCACGGCAATGTCGGCCTTGTCATCCGCATAGGCCGTGGCCAGCAGGCTGCGACCCAGATCAGGCTTGCCCTGGTCGTCTTTCTCGATCACGACCAGCTTTTTGCCGGCCACCATCATGGTGCCGCCGGTGGCGTATTCCAGGCCCATCTGGAAACCCGTGGTGGTCTGCTTGCCGTAGGCTTCCAGTGGGCCCGTCAGGCTGTGCACGTGGGCAATGCGGATTTCACCGCCCGATTGCGCCAGTACGGCGGTGGAAAAAAACGATGCCGAGCAGGCGAGTGCGATCACCGCGAGGCGGCGGTTGGTGAGGGTCATGTCTTGTCTCCTGTTGGAATAATCACAGCGCTGAGCGCCGCGCCAACACTACGCAGAATTCATGCCACCTCAAATCACGTTGATTCAAAAGGGTTTTTTTGACAATCCATTCGAGCCGCCTGTTTTTCAGTCACTTTAATGCGCCCAATTATCAGACGGTTGTGTTTTTTTCAGACAAATCGCCCATGGCTTCCAGCCGGTCGTACAAGCAGGCGCGGGAGATGCCCAGCGCTTTCGCCGCCGCAGTCCGGTTGCCCCCCGTGTGGAGCAGCGCCTCGGCAATGGCCGCGTGCTCCAGCTCGGCGATGCGCTCAGCCAGTGGCCGTATCTCTCGCCCACTCAAACTTGATGCGGGCCGGTCCCCGCCACCGGGTGGCCCAATTTTCACGGGTTGAGGCGCCTGCCCACCGGCCTCCAGCACACTGTGAAGATCGGCCACATCAATCAACGGCGCATCACAACGCAAAGCCAGCTGCTCCAGCACGTTGCGCAGCTCACGGATGTTGCCTCTCCAGGGCTGTGCAGCCAGCAGGGCTTGGGCCTCGACGCTCAGTTCCATGTGGTGGCCGCCGCTGCGCACGGCGATGTCTTCGCACAGCGTCTCGGTCAGCAAAGGGATATCGCTGCACCGCTCACGCAAAGGCGAGACGCGAATCGGCAACACATTGAGCCGGTAAAAAAGGTCTTCGCGAAAGCTGCCGTCGCGCACCATCTGGCGCAGATCGCGCGAGGTCGCTGCCACCACCCGCACATCAAACTGCACCAGCTTGTTGGACCCCAGCGGCTCAACCTCACCTTCCTGCAACGCGCGCAACAATTTAACTTGCACCGAAGGCGGCATATCGCCCAACTCATCCAGAAAGAGCGTGCCTCCGTCGGCCAGCTTGAATTTGCCGTCGCGTCCCTTTTTCTCTGCTCCGGTGTAGGCGCCCGGCGCCACGCCGAAAAACTCGGCTTCCAGCAACGACTCGGGCACCGCCGCCATGTTGACGCTCACAAAGGGCCGTCCGGCCCGGGGCGACGCGGCGTGGATGGCATGGGCCAGCAACTCCTTGCCGGTACCGGTTTCGCCCAGCAGCAGCACCGGACTCGACGACAACGCCGCGCGCCGCGCCTGGCGTTTCACTTCCATCGCGCCTGCCGACGTTCCGACAAAACTGGCGAAGGTGTATTTGCTGCGCCGCTGGCTGGCCAGCTCCCGGCGCGCATCGTTCAGGTCTTGCTCCAGCCGCGCGAATTTGGCAATCAGGGGTTGCAGCGTGGTTTCAGGGTGGTCAAACAGCACAATGCCCAACACACCGATCACTTCACCAGCGTCATCGCGCAAAGGAATGCGGCTCACCACGAACGTACCAGCCCTGTTGGTCAGCAGGTCGATCAGAATGGGTTTGCCGGTGGCCAGCACCTGGTGCATCTGCGTGTTCTGCACCACGTTGGACACCGGATGGCCCACGAAATCTTCTTCGCGGTCAAAGCCCAGCGCTGGCAGGTAACGGCGGTACAGGTCGTTGATCCAGACCACCCGCGCATGGCGATCGACCAGCATCATGCCCTCGCTGGCGTTGGCAAACAGGTCGAACATCGATCTCGCAGCGAGTTCGAGAATGCTTTGTGCGTCGCGCGGCAGGCGGTCGTCCGGAATCATGTCGGCATGGTAACCGCGCAACGAAGCCACTCGCACAATTTCAGGCGAGGCACAATGCCTATTCTCCCAACTTCCATCGAAAGCCCCCGCGCAACCCCTCTCATGGCCACTCCAAATGACTCCCAAGGCAAGGTTCGTCTGGACAAATGGCTGTGGGCTGCCCGTTTCTACAAGACGCGCGGGCTGTCCAGCGAAGAGATCGACAAAGGCCGGGTGCTGGTCAACAGTCAGCACGCCAAGCCCGCCAAAGAGGTGAAGGTCGGAGACACCCTGGAGCTCCGCCAGGGTCCCATCCTGCGCACCGTGATCGTCAAGGCGCTGTCGGGTGTCCGCGGCCCTGCTCCTGTTGCGGCCCTGCTCTATGAAGAAACGGCACAGTCGGTGAAGCTGCGCCAGGTTGCGGCCGAATCCCGTCGGCTCGCGCCGGAGCCCGCCCTCTCCATGACACAGGGTCGACCCACCAAGCGCGACCGGCGCGACATGAACACCCTGCGCGATGAACCCCGGTTGCCCGACTGGGATGCGCGCTGGAGCGCCTCGCTCGACGATCAATGAGGCTGAACCGCAACGCTTTTCTGAAAGCCCTGGGCGCCGGTGTGGCCCTGGCATCGACTGCGGCGTACGCCCAGTCGGGCCAGCCAACGCCCCCCCGGTTTCGCATTCTCATCCCCGCCAATGCAGGGGGAGGCTGGGACCTCACAGGCAGGGCCTTGGGCCAGGCGCTGATCGCCAGCGGGCAGGCATCAGAGGTGAGCTTTGAAAACCGCGGTGGCGCGGCGGGCACCATCGGCCTGGCCCAGTTCGCCAACGGCTACAGAGGCGATGCCCATGCCTTGATGGTCATGGGATCGGTCATGCTCGGCGGCATCATCACCGGCGCCCCGCCTGTGAGGCTGGCCCAGGTGCGCCCCATCGCCCGACTGACCAACGAATACAACGTGTTTGTGCTGCCGCCCGGGTCAGCGTTTGCGGACATGGCGGAAGTGCTGAAGCAGTTTCGCAACGACCCGCGCAGCATCAAATGGGGCGGTGGCTCCCGCGGCTCCACCGAACACATCGCCATCCACATGCTGGCCAAGGCCATGGGCGTTGCGCCCAACCGCATCAACTACGTGCCGTTCAGAGGCGGCGGCGAAGCGGCGGCGGCTGTCATGGCCGGGTATGTCACGGTTGGCGGCAGCGGGTTCAGCGAATTCCTGCCCCACATCACCAGCGGGCGCATGCGCGCAGTCGCAGTCACCTCAAGCCTGCGCCTGCCAGGGACCGGTGCACCCACCCTCACCGAGCTGGGCGTCAATGTGGTGATCGGCAACTGGCGCGGCCTGTGCGCGCCAGCGGGCCTGAGCCCTTCCGAACTGCTGGCGGCGCAGGATGCCATCCGCCAAGCCCTGCTGTCGCAGGCTTGGCAATCGGCGGTGCAACGGCACCAGTGGTTGCCCGACCCGCTGATCGGGCAGGCCTTCGAAGACTTCGTCGACCGGGAATTCGAGAGTTTGCGGGAAGTCCTGCTCAAGGCCGGATTGGCCTGAAATCAGCCCGGCGCAAGGGCAGCCACACGCGGGCTTCCACGCCAGCGGGCTCCTCAGGCGTGGCCTCTGCGCTGAGCAGCTCGATTCGCCCATCCAGCGCTTGCACAATGCCATGGCAAATCGCCAGACCCAATCCCGCACCTTGCTGCCCACCCATGGCCGCAAAGGGCTCGAACAAGCGCTCGACCTGGGCCGTGGACAAAGCCGGGCCTTCGTTCCGGACCCGCAACAAGGCCTGTTCACCCGGCGACAGCGCCACCTCGACCAGCAGCCGCCCGTGAGCCGCCGTGTGTTTGATCGCGTTGTGCAACAGGTTGCGAAAAAGCTCGTTGAGCATCCACTCGTGCGCCTGCACGGTCACAGGCTCGGTGCGGATATCAAAATCAATGTCTTTGGCCGCCACCAATGGGGCGAGATCCAGCGCCACCTCGCGCACAAGCCGATCCAGCTGGCTCGGCAGGCTCTGCGCCTGGTCGCGCAATTGCTCCACCTTGGCCAGCGCCAGCATCTGGTTCGCCATCCGGGTGGCCCGGTCCACCGTTTGCGAGATTTCCGACAAAGCCTCTTGTGCCGGCTGATCCCCGCGTTGGGCCGATTGCACCTGTGCTTTGAGCACAGCCAGGGGTGTGCGCAACTGGTGCGAGGTGTCCCGCACAAAGCGCCGCTGGTGCTCCAGCAATTGGCTCAGGCGCTCCATGAGCTGGTTGGTGGCATTGGTGAGGGGCCACAACTCGCGAGGCAAACCCTCGGTGCGGATCAATTGGAGGTCGTTGTCCGGGCGCCGCCTCAGTTGCTCGGACAAATCCCGCACGGGCCGGGTCGCACGCTGCACCACCCAGACCACCACAAGCGCAATCACCAGCACCAGCAAGCCCTGCCGCCACAGCGTGTCGATCAGCATTTCGCGCGCCAGCGTTTCACGCAACTCCAGCGTCTCGGCCACCTGGATCAGCGCGATGCCCCGCCCCTGCACACTGGCCACAGGTTGTACCAGTGCCGCCACCCGCACCGGACTGTCGCGGTAGGACGCATCGTAAAAATCCACCAAGGCTGCGTAGGCCGGCTGCAACGGCACCTTGCCCGTCCAGGAGGGCAGGTCTTCATAGCCCGACACCATCTCGCCCGACAGCGTCGACACCTTGTAGTACATGCGGCTCTGGTTGTCCGTCTCAAAAGCCTCCAGCGCAGCGTAGGGCACCCGCGCGGTGAACCGGGCCTGCGCATCGTACCCGTGCACATCCAGCTGCTCGCTGATCGTCTTGGCCGAGGCCAGCAAGGTGCGGTCGTAGGCGGTGGTGGCAGTGGTCAGCGCCTCGCGGTACAGGCTCACCGTGTTGAGGACCACCAGCCCGAGCACGGGCACGAGGATGCCGACGAGCAAATACCGCCGCAGCGAAGGCGGGTGCGACGCACGCAATGAGGTCATGCATCGACCTTGAGCAAATACCCCAGGCCACGCAAAGTCACCAAGGCCACGCCCGTGCTGTCCAGGCGCTTGCGCAAGCGGTAAACCACGACCTCAATGGCCTCGTATTGCACATCGAGCGCACCGGGAAAGACCAGCTCAAACAGCCGCTCCTTGGCCACGGCCCGTCCCGGGCGCGCCATCAGCGCCTGCAACAGGGCCAGCTCTCTGGGAGGCATGTCGAGAATGGCATCGCCGTGATAGGCCGCTCCACTCTCTGGGTCCAGCCGCAGCGCTCCCAGCGCATGACCGCGGTCAACCACGCCACCTGTGGCGCCCGCCGCCGCCACGCCCACGCTCCGGCGGCACAAAGCGCGCAGGCGTGCTTCCAGCTCATCCAGGTCAAAAGGCTTGGCCAGGTAGTCATCGGCGCCCGTGTTCAGGCCCATGACCCTGTCCCCGACCGTGCCCCGAGCCGTGAGGATCAAAACAGGGGTCAACCAGCCCCGTTGCCGCGCGATCGTGAGCAACTGCAACCCATCCACATGCGGCAAGGTGAGGTCCAGCGCCACCACATCGGGCTGCACGGCATCCCATTGCTGCAAGGCCAACCCACCGTCTTCGCATGTGGCCACGTCCCAGCCGCGGCGCCCCAGCGTGCGCGCCAGCGTGGTCCGCAGGGAAGGGTCGTCTTCGATCAACAGCAGCTTCATGGCTTGGTGGACGTGCAAAAAATCCAGCGATTCGGTCATCCATCAGGGAAAACCCCAAGCGATGGACAGGTGATTGACAGTTTGGTTGCCGACCATATCAAGTGTGCATGGTGACATGCCATTACATGACCGGGAACTGGCATTTTGCTGTCATTTCCCGGAACTTGTTCACCCCTTTTCGCCAACCGGCGGATTCCGACTGGAGACATTCATGACCCATTTCAAACCCCTGGCCCGCTGGGCTGCCCCGATCACAATCACGCTCGCAGCGGTCTCCATGCCTGCCAGCGCCTTTGAGCCCGGCAGCACCGAGTGCATCGCCCCTGCAGGCGCTGGCGGTGGCTGGGACATGACCTGCCGCATGGTCGGCAAGACCATGCAAGACCTCAAGCTGTTCCCCGGCTCCATGCAAGTCACCAACAAGGCCGGCGGCGGCGGCGGCGTGGCATTTGCCGAAGTGGTCAACAAACGCAACACCGAAAACAACCTGATCGTTGCCGCTTCGGCCGCCACGTCAACCCGCCTGGGGCAAGGTGCTTACCCCGGCAACACCATGGACCAGGTGCGCTGGATCGCAGCCGTGGGCGCCGACTACGGCATGATCGCCGTGGCCGCCGATTCGCCGATCAAGACGCTGCCCGAACTGATGGCCAAAGTGAAAGCCGATCCCAGCACGGTGGCCTTCGCCGGCGGCTCTGCAGTGGGTGGCTGGGACCACCTCAAGGTGCTGATGGCCTCGCGCAAGGCTGGCGTGACCAACGTCCGCACCATCAAATACGTGGCGTTTGACGGCGGCGGCGAAGCCGTGACGCAGTTGCTCGCCGGCAGCGTGCAGGCTTTCACCGGTGACATCTCTGAAGTCAAAGGCTTCGTCGACGCCGGCAAGATCAAGGTGCTGGCCGTGTTGGCACCCGAGCGCCTGGCCGGTGACTTTGCCAAGTACCCCACGGCCAAAGAGCAAGGCCTTGACGTGGTGGGCGCCAACTGGCGCGGTTTCTACGCCCCAGGCAAGATGAGCGACGACGCCTACAACTACTGGGTGAAGAACATCGGCGCGGCCTACGACTCCAAAGCGTGGAAAGAAGTCATGCTCAACAACGGCATGGCGCCGTTGAATCTGCGTGGCGTCGCATTCCAGAAATTCGTCAAAGAGTCCGTAGACGAAATCCACGAACTGTCGGTCGAAATCGGCATCGTCAAGAAATAAGACGATCAGCAAAAAAAGGGACTGTGCTGTGGTGGCACGATCCTTTTTTTTCGAACCTCCTCTTTTCACTACAACCCGAGGCGAACAGCCATGAGTGACAGAATTTTTGGCAGCGCAACCATCGTGCTCTCGCTGCTGATGGTGTGGGCCACCGGCCTGATCGAAGAGAGCTTTATCCAGGACCCCTTGGGGCCCAAAGCATTCCCCCTGGTGATCGCCGGCATCATGGGCCTGTCGGGCCTGGTGATGATCTTCAAGCCCGACGCTGAGCCCCATTGGCCCGGCTTGGTCAAACTGGCCGAATTGGTGGCAACGGTGGGCGTCTTTGTTGCGTACGCCCAGTCCTTGCCCATCGCAGGTTTCGTCCTGAGCACTGCCGTGGCCACGGCGTTCCTCGTCTGGCGCCTGGGCGGCACAACCCGCCAATCGCTGATCGGTGGCGTCGTGATCGCTGTCGGTATCTACGCCGTCTTTCAGCACGTTCTGGGTCTCAACCTGGCCAAGGGCCCTTGGGGCTTCTGACCTTTCACAGGCAACACACTCATGGATACCTTCAACTCCCTGGCCAATGGTTTTGCCATTGCGCTCACCTGGCAAAACCTGTTTCTGGCCTTGATCGGCTGCTTCCTGGGCACACTGATCGGAGCCCTGCCCGGCCTGGGCCCATCCAACGGCGTGGCCATTCTGATCCCCGTGGTCTTCAGCCTCGGCCTGCCCGCCACGCCTGCGCTCATTCTGCTCACCAGCGTGTACTACGGCGCCATGTACGGCGGCCGTATCTCTTCTATCCTGCTGAACATCCCCGGCGATGAGCCAGCGCTCATGACCACGCTGGACGGCTACCCCATGGCGCGCGCCGGGCAAGCCGGCGAAGCCTTGGCCATCTCCGGTATCGCGTCTTTCGTCGGTGCATTCTTCGCCACCTGGGGTCTGGTGTTTCTCGCCCCCCAGCTCGTCGATCTGGCCCTGCTGTTCGGCCCTGCCGAGTACTTCGCCATGTTCACCCTCGCCTTTGCCACGTTGGGCGGTGTGACCAGTGCCAACCAGGCCAAAGCCGCCTTTGCCGCGGCCATCGGACTGGCGCTGGCTTTTGTCGGCGTGGACGGCCAGACCGGTGTGCCCCGATTCTCGTTCGGCAATGTGCACTTCTACGACGGCATCGATTTCCTGATCGCCATCGTCGGCATGTTTGCGCTGTCCGAAGTTCTGGTTTTCATCGAAGAGCGCGGCCAGAAGAACAGCACCTCCACCCAGCCCGTCACCTCGATTGGTCGTTCCATTCCACCCTGGTCCATGCTCAAGCAAACCAGTGGCTCCATGGCGCGCGGCACCGTTCTGGGCTTCATCGCCGGCGTTCTGCCAGGCGCAGGCGCATCGCTGGGCTCTTTCCTGGCCTACACGGTGGAAAAGAAAGTCGTCGGCAAAAACGGCAAATTTGGCCAAGGAGACCCTCGCGGTGTCGCCGCTCCCGAGGCGGGCAACAACGCTGCCGCTGGTGGCGCACTGGTGCCCATGCTGGCACTGGGCGTGCCCGGCTCCGGCACCACAGCGGTCTTGCTGGCCATGCTGCTCTCGCTCAACATCACGCCAGGCCCGCTGCTGTTCACCAACAACCCGGATGTGGTCTGGGGGCTGATCGCCGCGCTGTTCATCGCCAACATCATGCTGTTGCTGCTGAACGTGCCCATGGTGGGTCTGTTTGCGCGCATCCTGCGCATTCCGCCTTACTACCTGATGCCGGCCGTCGCCATGATCTCCTTCATCGGCATCTATGCGCTGACCAACTCCACCTTTGACCTGATGCTGATGATTGCTTTTGGTGTCTTTGGCTGGTTGATGCGCAAGCTCAACATCCCGATGGTGCCGGTGATCCTGGGCATCTTGCTGGGTGAGCTGATGGAGAAGAACCTGCGCCGGGCCCTGACCATTTCCGATGGCGATATGTCCATCCTCTATGGCTCACCGCTGGCAGTCACCTTCCTGGCGATGGCAATTGCTGGCTTCGTCTTGCCGATTTTCATTGCCAAGTTCGTGACCCCCAAGCGCATGGTGATCCCCGAAAGTCACAACGACGGTACATCCGATTGACCTGAAATCGATGCAAACCCCCATGGCGGCCTTCGGGCCGCCTTTTTTTGCCTTTACCGTCGAGCCAGACCCAGCCACATCACCGTGGCCACGACCAGCAGACCACCCGCCACCTGCAAGGGCGCAATGGTCTGTCCCAACACCAGCCAGGCCAGCACCAGTGCAAAAATCGGCTCTACATTCATGATGGCCGAGTTACCGACCACGCCCAGACGGGGCAATACCGTGAACATCACCGTGAAAGCGGTGCCGTAGAGAACCGTCAGCCCCATCAGCCCCACCCACCCCAAGGGTGCTTGAGGCAAGTGGAAACCGCCCTGCCAGGCCACGCCCCCGAGCGCAAGCAATCCGACCATCGCCATCGTGATGGCCGTGCGAAGCCGTCCGTCCACATCCGCCGCTTCATGCTGTGTCAACACCAACGCGAGGCCAAACGTGGCAGCTGCAGCCAGCGCGAAGGCCACCCCCGCGCCCATCTGGGCCCACTGGGTTGAAAGCCCCAGGCCCGAAGCCGCACCAGACACGTCCAGGGCAAGCGCCAGCCCCACCAGCATCAAAGGCATGGCACGCAACACCCGCCCTTCAGGTCGGTGCGCATAGATCAGTCGCGCCCAGAGCGCCGTCCACAAAGGATAGGTGTTGAACGCCAGCAAAGCCAGCGCCACGGGCAGCCTCGCCACAGACGCATAAAGGCACAGACTTTGAATCGCGACCAAAGCGCCAATCACGGGCAAGACCTGCCGGTGTCTCCGCGTCAGCGCCAAGCTCACGCCCTGCCACAACACCAGCAACGCAACCACCACAGCGGTCACACCGCTGCGAAACGCCACGGCTGTGACCACCTCCACGCCATGATCAAACGCCAGGCGAGCCGCCACGTGATTGGCGCCCATCATGAAGGCGATCAACAGCAGCGTGGCAAAAGCGGTGCCCGTGAGGCGAGGCGATAGGGTGGGTGGCGCAGACATGGCGCGATTGTCCACACCCCCAGCGCCAAAGGGGTGTCGCTTGCGCAAAGCCCCAAAAGAAAACCCGCCTGCATCTTGGACGCAGGCGGGTTGTCGTATCTGGAGGAGCGAGAGGGATTCGAACCCTCGATGGGATTTAAAGCCCATACTCCCTTAGCAGGGGAGCACCTTCGGCCACTCGGTCATCGCTCCGGAGCCTCACATTATGCCTCAGATCCGCGCCAAAAATCTGGCCCGGTCAATCAAAAAAATCAAGCGGTGATGGTGTCAACCGGCTGATCCAGATCGAACTCTCGATGCAAAGAACGCACCGCCAGCTCCATGTACTTCTCGTCGATCACCACTGAAGTCTTGATTTCCGACGTCGAGATCATCTGGATGTTGATGCCTTCATCGCTCAGGCACTTGAACATGCGGCTGGCCACGCCCACGTGGCTGCGCATGCCGATACCGACAATGCTCACCTTGCAAATACGTGGATCGCCCACCACCTCGGCTGCACCCAGCTTGGGCAACACCTGCAACTTGAGCAGGTCCATCGCCTTCTGGAAGTCATTGTGGTGCACCGTGAAGCTGAAGTCGGTCCTGCCTTCCTTGCTCACGTTCTGGATGATCACATCGACTTCGATGTTGGCGTCGGCCACCGCGCCAAGAATCTGATAGGCAATGCCTGGGGTGTCGGGCACCCCCAACACAGCAATTTTGGCTTCGTCGCGGGTGAATGCGATGCCGGAAACGACGGCTTGTTCCATTTGTTCGTCTTCCTCAAAAGTGATCAGGGTGCCGGATGCGGCTTCTTCATTCAGGTCAATATCCCAGGGCGTGAAGCTCGAGAGCACACGCAACGGCACTTTGTACTTGCCCGCAAATTCCACCGAGCGGATCTGCAATACCTTGCTGCCCAGGCTGGCCATCTCCAGCATTTCCTCAAAGCTCACACGCAACAGGCGTCGCGCCTCAGGCACGACGCGTGGATCGGTCGTGTAGACACCGTCCACATCGGTGAATATCAGGCACTCGGCCGCCTTGAGCGCCGCGGCCACCGCCACAGCCGAGGTGTCGCTGCCGCCCCGCCCCAACGTGGTGATGTGGCCATCGGGGTCAACGCCCTGAAAACCGGTCACGATCACGACCTTGCCCGCATCCAGATCGCCGCGTACACGCACATCATCAATCGACTCGATCCGCGCCTTGGTGAAAGCGCTGTTGGTCTTGATGGGCACCTGCCAGCCCGCATAGCTGACTGCCGCCAGACCTTCTGCCTGCAAGGCAATGGCCAGCAAAGCCGAAGAAGCCTGTTCACCGGTGGCGGCCAGCATGTCGAGTTCTCGTCCGTAAGCATCGCCAGAATTCGAGGGTGCCAGCTCTTTGGCCAAACCCAGCAAGCGGTTGGTCTCGCCGCTCATGGCGCTGGGAACCACCACCATCTGGTGACCGGCGCGGTGCCATTTGGCCACGCGCTTGGCCACGTTTCGGATGCGCTCGGTCGACCCCATCGAGGTGCCGCCGTACTTGTGAACTATCAATGCCATCGGTTGGGAGTCGGGTTGATTTAAAAAATGAAACCAGTTGTCAGCTCGAAAATCAGCCAGCTTGTCAGGCATTGTGTACCCAGTAGCCGGCCTCGGACAAAGCTCTAAATTATATCGGTGGGGCGTAATCCAGCCGATCGCCTTCGCGTGTGATGCGCCCATTGGCAATTTTGAGGTCGATCCGATGTCCGCGCGTGCGGCAGGCGCCCACCTGGTGCAACAGCTCACGCAACTGCACCTCACTGGGGGCCACTCCCCAGCCCTGCTTGAGCCATCGACGCAGGGCATTGCCCTGCCGGTTGCGGTTCAGGGACTGCAATTCCCGAATCCGTGGCGGACAGCCCAGGTGCGCCAGATCCAGATCGGCCAGCTCGTCGAGCAACGCTTGTGCTTGCGCCGCATGGCGCGCGCTTCGCGCCAAAGCTTCACAGTACCCGGGTGCCACTTCGGCCCAGGCTGGCATCAGGCGGCCACGGATCCGATTGCGGGTGAAACGCTCATCGGCATTGGTGGGGTCGTCAACATAGGTCTGCCCAGCCTCGTCCAGCCAGGATCTCAAGGCACTGCCGGGCACCGCCAGAACAGGTCGCCCGAAGCTTGCCCCTTCGCGCACAAACCGCTCGGACATCCCGGCCATTCCCGGCAAGCCAGAGCCCCGGCTCAGCGCCAGCACCACAGTCTCAGCCTGGTCGTCCGCATGCTGCCCCAGCAGCACACAAGATACCGAGGCTGCGCTCGCCATGCGGCTCAAGGCCGCATAGCGCGCACGGCGGGCCGCATCTTCGGGGCTCTCCCCTGGCCCAGCATGGGCTTGAACGTGCTCTACGAGCAGCTCAACGCCCAACTGCCCACACACCTGCCGCACGTGTCGCACAAAATCGTCGGCCGCAACCTGCAAGCCATGGTGAATGTGCAATGCAACAACCCGGCCCGGCCAACGCCGGTGGGCCGCCAGCAACACAGCCGTTGAATCTGCTCCCCCACTGAAGGCCACAGCGACAATGGTGCTTTCGCCATCCGGGTGGAACTGCCAGCGCTCACACCACTGGGCCAGCGCCCCATCGCAGGGGTTGGCCGACCTGTTCACGTCAACGCTTGTCCGATTTGCTGTCGGCTTTGGTGTCGGTGAAGCGACCGTAGCTGTTGAGGCGCGCATAGCGTCGGTCAACCAGCTCTTTCACCTTGAGATCGGACAGCTGGCGCCAGGCATCGGCCAGACCGCGCTTGAGAAAGGCCGCCATCTGACGATGATCGCGGTGCGCGCCGCCCACCGGCTCGTTCACGATCTTGTCGACCAGCCCCAACGCCTTGAGACGGTGCGCGGTGATGCCCAGCGCATCGGCCGCATCACTGGCCCGGTCACTGGTCTTCCACAAAATGGACGCACAGCCTTCCGGGCTGATCACCGAGTACACCGAGTACTGCAACATCAACACCTGATCGGCCACCGAAATCGCCAGCGCACCACCCGAACCCCCTTCACCAATGATGGTGGAAATGATGGGGACCTCCAGCTGGGCCATCTCAAAAATGTTGCGGCCAATGGCCTCGGACTGCCCACGCTCTTCCGCATCGATACCCGGATAAGCGCCCGGGGTATCCACAAAGGTGAACACCGGCAACTTGAACTTCTCAGCCAGCTTCATCAAGCGCAGCGCCTTGCGGTAACCCTCGGGCTTGGTCATGCCGAAGTTGCGCAAACCACGCTCCTTGGTGTCGCGGCCCTTTTGATGGCCGAGCACCATGCAGGGCTGGCCGTTGAAACGGGCCAACCCGCCCACAATGCTCAGATCGTCGGAAAAATGCCGGTCACCGTGCAGCTCTTGAAAGTGCGTGAAGATGTCGCGCACATAGTCAAGGGTGTAAGGGCGGTCTGTATGGCGAGCAATCTTGGTGATCTGCCAAGGCGTGAGATGGCTGTAAATGTCTTTGGTCAGCTGCAGGCTCTTGCCCGCCAACTGCTCGATCTCCGCAGAGATGTCGACCGCCGACTCGGTCTGCACATAACGCAGCTCTTCGATCTTGCTCTCGAGCTCAGCAATCGGTTGCTCAAAGTCGAGAAAATTCTTTTTGGCCAAGGTGTCACTCCAAAATCTTGGTCTTGCCTGGACCCAGCGCTCGGCAGCTCCAGCGGCCGGCCACGGGGTTCATGCATCAAATGCCGCGCAGTATTGCGGTGAAACAGCGATAAAAGCTGCTCAGTAAGCCACAGGGACTGGATCCAGCGAGCGCCAAATATACCAAGTCGCCACACTGCAGTACGGTGCCCACGACGCCGCGACTTCGCGAATCTCGCTGCGGCTCACAGGTTCCTCCGAGAAATAACAACGGCTGATGCCGTTTTGCAGACCGTTGTCGTCCAGCGGCAGCACGTTGGGCCGCATCAGGTGAAAGATCAGAAACATCTCGGCCGTCCATCGACCAATGCCCCGTATCGCTATCAGCTCGGCAATGATGGCCTCATCGTCCATCTCTGCCCAGCCATCCACATGCACCTGGTTGTTGGCGAAGTGCAGCGCCAAGTCCACCAGGTACTCCACCTTGCGGGCAGACAAGCCAGCGCCGCGCATGTCGTCAACCTTCAGCTTCAACACTTGGGCCGGCACCAGCTTCTTGGGCAACAGAACAAAGCGCTCCCAGACCGATTGCGCGGATTTGACCGAAACTTGCTGCCCCACGATGCTGCGTGCCAAGGTCACAAAGGCATCCCCGCGGGACTGCAGGCTCACGCCGCTGTGCAGCGGTATCAGCTTCTTCATCACCCGATCGCGCTTCATCAGGTGGCGGCAGGCTTCTGCCCAATAAGGGGGCGCATCCGCGCCAAATTCGGACAAACCGGTGGGCGCCATCAGTTGCGCTCCCAAGTCGTGCCGATTGCACTGTCTTTTAATACAACGCCTTGCGCGAGCAAAACCTGCCGGATGCGATCGGCCTCCGCGAACTTTTTCGCGGCTTTGGCCGCGGCGCGATCCGAAATCGAGGCGGCAATGGCCGCTTCATCCAGACCCGCGCCCAAAGATGCACCCCCACCTTGCAAAAAGGCCTGGGGATCGCCCTGCAACAGGCCGAGCGTGCCGCCCAATGCCTTCAACAACCCAGCCAAGGCCACATCAGCGCTGCGGTTGATTTCGGCCGCCAGCTCAAACAACACGGCCACCGCCTCCGGCGTGCCAAAGTCTTCATTCATGGCGCTGGCGAAGCGCCGGGCATGGTCCTGCTGCCAATCGATTTGCGTCACCTCCGCAGGTTGCACGCTGCCCAATGCTGTGTACAGGCGCTTCAAGGAAGCGCGTGCGTCATTGAGGTGCGCATCGCTGTAGTTCAGCGCGCTGCGGTAGTGCGTTCGAACGATGAAGAACCGCACCGTTTCCACATCGTATTTCTCCAACACTTCGCGAATCGTGAAGAAATTGCCCAGGCTCTTGGACATTTTTTCATTGTCCACGCGCACAAACCCGTTGTGCACCCAGTACTGCGCCAAAGGCTTGCCGTGTGCGCCTTCGGACTGTGCAATTTCGTTTTCGTGGTGAGGGAACTGCAGGTCTGCTCCGCCGCCATGAATGTCAAAGGTCTCTCCCAGCAAGGCGCCACACATGGCCGAGCATTCAATGTGCCAGCCGGGACGCCCTTTCCCATAGGGGCTGTCCCACTGGGCTTCAGCAGGCTCCGACGCTTTGGCCGCTTTCCACAGCACAAAATCCAGCGGGTCCTGTTTGTTGCTGGCCACAGCCACCCGCTCGCCCGCCCGCAAATCGTCCAGAGATTTGCCGGACAACTTGCCGTAACCTGGAAACTTGCGCACAGCGAAGTTCACATCACCATCAGTGGCACGGTAGGCCAGGCCCCGCTCTTCCAGCGTTTCAATCAGGGACAACATCTGCGGCACATAGGCGGTCGCGCGCGGCTCCAGCGACGGTGGCTCAATGCCCAAGGCCGCTATATCCTGGTGCATGGCGGCGGTCATCTCTTCGGTCAGCGCCTTGAGCGTAATCCCCCTGGCCACGGCACGCTGGATGATTTTGTCGTCAATATCGGTGATGTTGCGGACATACGTCACGCGGTAGCCACTGACCTTCAACCAGCGCTGAATCACATCGAACGCCATCATCATCCGGGCATGGCCAATGTGACAGAGGTCATAGATGGTCATGCCGCACACGTACATGCGCACGTGACCGGGCTCGATGGACTGGAAATCCTCGACTTGGCGCGACAAGGAATTAAAAAGGCGAAGGGTCATGAGAAATGGAAAGGCTTGAAGGGGTTGCCTGAGAAGAATATGTAACGGTGCCCAACGCCTTGATCAACCAGCTGCCGGGCGTTGCTGAAAAACCAAAACCCCGCGACGAACAAGCCACGCGGCCTTGGGAACAGCCAGCAGAGCCCGGGGATGGCGGCACCGGACGTGCGGCCCATTGACAGATCGTTGCCACCTGGGAGGTCGTTGGACTTACACCCTCAGATACAAT
Source organism: Hydrogenophaga sp. PAMC20947 (assembly GCF_004795855.1). Taxonomy (NCBI): domain Bacteria; kingdom Pseudomonadati; phylum Pseudomonadota; class Betaproteobacteria; order Burkholderiales; family Comamonadaceae; genus Hydrogenophaga; species Hydrogenophaga sp. PAMC20947. The sequence goes on along the minus strand of NZ_CP039252.1, from coordinate 607,077 downwards.
CCTTCAGTATAGCCAGCCGGGCTGCGCCCCAGCGTCCTTCCAGCGGCTATAGTTCCTCTTCCGACCCGCTCGCGGTCTTCGGTTTGCCCGCATTCGCCATCTGAGGTCCCATGTCCCAACCCGCTCAACACCTGTCCTTTCTGTCACGCTCGGTTCGCAGCCACCACCGAGCCCTGATTTCTGCCCCTTTGCGCCTGATGGCGCTCTCGGTAGCGGTCGCAGCAGCCTTGAGCGCTCCGCTGGCCATGGCACAGTCCGACGACTACGCAGAAGTGAACCGCCTGATGCGTGCTGGCCAGCTCAGCGACGCCCAGACCAAGGTAGATGCCTACCTGGTTGCCAAACCAAAAGATCCCCAGATGCGCTTTCTCAAAGGCGTGATCCAGACCGAGAGCGGCAAACCCGCCGATGCGATCGCCACTTTTTCGAAGCTGACTGAGGAATTCCCTGAGCTGCCAGAGCCCTACAACAACCTTGCCGTGCTGTACGCAGGCCAGAGTCAGTTTGACAAGGCCCGCGCGGCCTTGGAGATGGCCATCCGCACCAACCCAAGCTACGCCACCGCTCATGAAAACCTGGGTGATGTCTACGCCAAGCTCGCCAGCCAGGCCTACAGCAAGGCCTTGCAACTGGACGCCGGCAACACCGCCGTAGCTCCCAAGCTCAGCTTGATCCGCAACCTGTTTAGCGCGGACAGCAAGACCGCCCGTGCCCCAGCTCCTGCCACCGTGGCGGCCGCCACACCAGCTGCGGCCCCGGTCGCCAAGCCGGCCACTGCGCCTGCGCCCGCCGCAACCAAGGCCGACGCTGGCAATGCACAGGGCGACGTGGAAACGGCGGTCGCCGTCTGGGCCAAAGCGTGGTCCAGCCGCAACATGACCGGTTATCTGGGTGCCTATGCCCCCAATTTCACGCCAGGCGATGGCCAGTCGCGCAGCGCCTGGGAAGCTGAACGCAAAGCCCGCATCGTCCCGCGCTCACGCATCGAAGTCGAAGTGACCGACCTGAGCGTGACCGTCACCGGTGACCGGGCCTCCGCCCAGTTCCGCCAGGACTACAGCTCAGATACCTTCAACGTCACCAGCCGCAAGACCCTGGACTTCGTCAAGAGTGGCGGGCGTTGGTTGATCGTTCGCGAAGCCACGGGGTCCTGATGGCAGGTCGCCGGTATTTCCAAAGAGGCCACGCCAGCGTTTCCGCCACTTTCCCCGGTTCGGGCCACGGCGGATCCTACCGCTGGGCCGTGGGTGTGGGTGGCTTGGCCGCTGCTGCTGCGGCCATGTGGTTGATCTCGTCGTATCTGGGTAGGGAAAGCACGAACGACGCTGCTGCCCCCATGGCCAGCGGCGCGCCGTCAACCGACGCATCCGCTCCGGCCCCCTCCCTGCTCAACAGTGCCCTTGCCAAGATCCAGCGCAGTCCAACCCGGGCATCGGGCTTGATGAGCGTGGATCTCTCAGAAGACTCGCTCAAACGCACGGAACCCCTGATGGGCAAGGCCGAGGCGCGTCTGGTGGGCATCTACGAACTGATTCGACAGGCCCGCCACCGGGAAGCTCTGGAGCAGGCCGAGGCCCTCACCAAGGACCTCCCCAACTTCCAGCTGGCCCAGCTGGTTCTGGGCGATTTACTCACCCTGCAAACCCGGCCACTTCGCACGTTGGGCGACGTGCCAGACACCAAGGCCCTGGCCGCGGAACAACAACTGAGCGTACTGCGCGAGCAATCGCGGCGCAGGCTGCTCGCTTTGACCGAGCGCCCACCCGAGGGCGCCGTTCCCACGCAGTTCCTCAGCCTGTCGACCCAGAGTCGCCATGCCATTGCAGTAGATGCCTCTCGCTCCCGCCTGTATCTGTTTGAGAACATCAGTGTCAGAGCCGATGGTGGTGCAGACAAAACGCAAAGCCCGGCCCGCCTGAAGTTGATTGGGGACTACTACATTTCGGTGGGCCAATCCGGCATCGACAAGCTGCTGGAAGGGGATCTGCGCACCCCTGTCGGGGTGTACTACATCACCAGCAGCCTCGACCCCAGCAGACTCCCCGATCTGTACGGATCGGGAGCCTTGCCCATCAACTACCCCAATGCGCTCGATGTCCAACGGGGCAAGACGGGCAGCGGTATCTGGTTGCACGGCTCTCCTTCCGAGCAATTTGCGCGCCCTCCACTGGCTTCCGAAGGCTGTGTGGTGTTGTCCAACCCCGATTTCGAAAGCATTTTGGCGCGGGTTGAAACCCGGACCACCCCTGTGGTGATCGCCAACGAGTTGAACTGGGTGGATCCCTCGGCCCTGGATCAGGACCGCCGCCGTTTTGAGGCATCGCTGGAAGCCTGGCGGCAGTCCAAGAGCAAAGGCAACCTCGACCAGTTGCGCACGCACTATTCCGAGCAGTTCAACAACCAGGGGCAAAACCTGAATGACTGGTGGCCCCACATGACCAGCGAGGTCAAGGCGCAGGGTGCCCGCGAAGTCCAGCTCAAGGACCTGTCCATGCTCAACTGGCGCGACAAAGACGACACCATGGTGGTCACATTCGGCGAAGTGGCCCAAGGCCAGACACGCGGCCTGACCAAACGCCAGTACTGGATTCGGGAAGAAGACCAATGGAAGATTTTTTACGAAGGACCGGTTTGATGTTTCGTCACGATTTCCTGGCCAGCGCCACCTTGAAGCCCGTCGCCCCCGCCTCTGCCCGCCGCCGCCTGAATCGGTTGATTGCAGGCGCCACCTTGGCGCTCGCCATCCCTGCGGTGGGTTGGGCACAGGATGCTTCACCGCGTGTGCGCCTGACCACATCCATGGGTGACATCGTCATCGCACTGGACGCAACCAAAGCCCCCCTGTCGGCAGAGAACTTCCTGCAATACGTCAAGGACAAACACTACGAAGGCACGGTGTTTCACCGCGTGATCGACAACTTCATGATCCAGGGCGGTGGTTTCACAACGCAGATGAAGCAAAAAGCGACACGCGCGCCGGTGGCCCTGGAGGCCAGCAATGGGCTCAAAAACGACCGTGGCACAGTCGCCATGGCCCGCACATCCAACCCCAATTCAGCGACCTCGCAGTTTTTCATCAACCTGGTGGACAACGCGCCTTTGAATGCGCCCAGTCCCGATGGGTACGGTTACACCGTCTTCGGCAAAGTGATTGCCGGGATGGACGTGGTTGACAAAATAAAATCGGTTCCGGTCGGCAACCAGGGCATGTTTCAAAACGTGCCCACCACGCCGATCACCATCCTCAAAGCCACATTGGAGAAATGAACATGGCCAACCCCAAAGTCGAATTGCACATCGCCAACCATGGCGTCATCACCGTTGAGGTCGACGCTGAAAAGGCGCCGCTGTCTGCCGCCAATTTTTTGTCGTACGTGAACAAGGGCCACTACAACAACACCGTGTTTCACCGCGTGATTCCAGGCTTCATGGTTCAGGGCGGTGGCTTTGAGCCCGGCATGACCCAGAAACCAACCGATGCGCCGATCCAGAACGAAGCCAACAACGGCGTCAAGAATGAGCTCTACACGCTCGCCATGGCTCGCACCAACGACCCCCATTCGGCGACGGCGCAATTCTTCATCAATGTCGCCAACAACGGCTTCCTCAACCACACAGCACCCAGCGCCCAAGGCTGGGGCTACACCGTGTTCGGTAAAGTGGTTTCGGGTTCGGACGTTGTGAAAAAAATCGAAGGCCTGCCTACCGGGCGCAAAGGCTTTCACGACGACGTGCCCAAGGAAGACGTTGTGATCGAAAAGGCTGTGGTCATCTAAACAGCCAATGGGGCCGTTGCCCACGGCCCGGCCCCATGTCTTTGACCGCTCTCGACCGCTGGACTCCTCTGCGCGCACCCGCGCATTGGCAAGCGGTCGATTTCATTTCCGATCTGCACCTGCAGGCCTCAGAGCCTGCCACTTTCCAGCTGTGGCGTGCGTTCATGGAACGCCCAGCCCATGAACAACCCGATGCGCTGGTCATCCTCGGCGACTTTCTGGAAGTCTGGGCCGGCGATGACCTGTTGCGAGCCGATGCTGGCGTCGGCGACAGCGATTTCTGGCGCACCTGCTTTGGGGTGCTTCTGCGTTACAGCAGCGAGAGACCGGTCTACTTCATGCACGGCAATCGCGATTTCCTGCTGGGCGCCGCTGCCGCAAGCACCGCTGGGTTGACGCTCCTCGATGATCCAACCGTGCTCGATTTTCATGGCGAGCGGTACTTGCTCAGCCACGGCGACGCATTGTGTCTCGCAGACACCGACTACTTGCGCTTTCGCGCCATGGTTCGATCGCCCGACTGGCAAAGCCAGTTTCTCGCCAAGCCGCTGTCCGAACGCCTTGCGATCACCCGGGAACTGCGTGAACGCAGCGAAGCCCACAAACAGACCACAGGCCGCGATCCAGCGGCCTGGGTTGACGTGGATGGCGAAGCTGCCCTCGCATGGCTGGCTGCGGCCCGTGCCACCACCTTGATCCACGGCCATACCCACCGGGCAAACCGGCACGAACTCGGCCAGGGGTGTGAGCGCGTCGTGCTCAGCGACTGGGACGCCAACGCCATGCCACCCCGGGCCGACTACTTGCGGCTCACCACACAAGGCCTAAAACGCCATTCGGTGTATGGCAGTCTGGCTGCCTGACTGGGTACAAACCTGGCTGCCCCGTCCATGGCGACGGGTTGCTGCGCTGCCTGAGCGTCTTTGGCAATCCACGCTGAGAACCCATCCGTTCTTGCATGCCCTGACCGATGCGGAAAAAACGATGCTGCAGCGGCTGGTCGCGCACTTCCTGCACGAGAAAGAGTTTTACGGTGCCCACGGCCTGACCATCACAGATTCAATGGCGATCGCCATCGCAGCACAAGCATGCCGGCCACTGCTGCACCTCCCCGGTCCGGGGCAAACGACCGTGGGTCTCGATCGTTTGGACGCCTTGAACTGGTACGACGATTTTGTCGGCATTGTGGTGCAACCCGGTGCAGCCGTCGCGCAGCGTGAAATCACCGATGCCAGTGGCGTTGTGCACCACTACCGAGAGGCCTTGGCGGGAGAAGCCATGCAAGGCGGCCCGGTGATGCTGAGCTGGACCGAAGTTCAACGCGCACCGGCTGCTGCTGCGCAAGGCAGCAATGTCGTGATCCACGAGTTCATCCACAAAATGGACATGCGAGGCACCCGGGTAGGCCAGCCCGCAGACGGCGCACCCGACTGGTCACACGGTTGCCTGGGCAGCCTCAGCGGCGAAGCCGCCCGCACCCACTGGCGCGAAACCATGAGCGAGGCTTACCAGCATTTTCGTGAGGCCCTGTCCATGGCCGAGCGTTTCGGCGCTGAACGGCCCTGGCTGGATGCTTATGGCGCCACCCACCCGGCCGAGTTTTTTGCGGTGACTTGCGAGGCGTACTTCGTCAATCGCGCCAAGTTCGAGCAGGAGTTCCCAGCCCTTCTTCGCCTGTACGACGGGTTCTTCAAGCCGGTTTGCTGAGTGCACCTGGGGTCCCCGGGGTCCCTCCAATCGGCGATATGAGGAACCCGGAAAGCCCAACCAAGCCCGCCCACCATAGAGAGGCCGGGAAAGGCAAGCCCCCCGTATCAGCGCTTGAGCAGCACCTTCAAAGCCGTTTGCAAGCGACGCGCTGCGGCCGCATCAAACGGCGTAGCCAACATCTGGCCCACGTCCTCGGTCCAGGTCTCGGCAGGTGCCGCAGCGTGGCGCCGGGTGAGCAACTGGAGCTGCAACATGCGCCGCTCGCTCAGGTGTTCAGCCGGCGTGGGCACCTCAGCGGCCATCTCCAATCGGAGCAAGGCTTCTGCCGGCACCGCTTCTGGCGCCGCCGAAAGCCGCTGGGTCCATTGGGTGCGGGTCGCCGCATTCACCCCAGCACCCAACGCCTGGGCCACGGGCAACTGAGCGGGGTCGCGCTCTTCCCAGGCCTTCAGCACCTGCACCAGCACTTCGCCGTGTGCCTGAGCGGCCAGTTTGCGCAGGGTCGCCTCGGCTTGCTCAACCGCCTGGCGCTGGGCCCTGAATGCGGTATCGCCCAGCCGCGGGGCCACAGGACCTCGGTCAAAACGGTCAAAGCGTCCTGAAGGACGGGTATCCCCGGGTGCACCGCGGCCAGGCCGCCCAGCACCAGGACCCCGTGCATCACCCCGACCATCGCGGCCCTGGCCACGGCGATCATCGCGCCCAGCGGGCTCCGCTTTTTTCATGCCGGGGCGGTCGTCGCCGCGCATCGCCACCAGCTTTTTCGCCGGCGCCGGCTTGGTTGGCTGCGCAGCCTCGGCCTGCACACCTTCGGTGCCGTCCGCTCCGCTGGCTTCGGCTGGAACCACTGCCCCAGCAGCTGAGGCACTCGTGGCGCCACCTTCGGCGGCAAGGGCTTCGGCCTGACCTCGCAAGGCAGTGTCCAGCGCATCCATGGCCGCCTTGATCTGCTGTGCCTCGCCGGCAGCGGATGCCGCGTCCAAAGCCTGAGAAGCCTCCAGCACACGTTGATCGTGAGCGTTGAGTTCCGTACTGGCCCGTTCGCGCTCACTGCTCTTGCGGGCAAAGGCGTCATCAAGAGGCTGGCGGAAAGCCTCCCACAGTTTTTGCTCTTGCTTGCGCTCCAGAGGCACCGCATGCGCCTCAGCTTGCCAGCGCTGCTGCAGGGCCTTGACCGCGTCAATGCGCAGCTGTGGCGCAGCACCCAAGGCCACGGCTTCGTCGATCAGCGCGCGGCGGCGATCGAGGCTCTCTTTTTGGGCCCCTTCCAGACCGGCATGGGCCTGCGACATCGCGGCTTTCCACACGGGCTGCAACTCTGCAAACGCTTTTTCGCTCAAATGCCCCGCTGAGCGCCAACGCTCGGAAAACGCATGGAGTTCACGGATCTGGGATTTCCACTCGGTGTGGCTCTCGTGGGCCTGGGTCCACTGCTTGAGCTCATCAATGATGGCCAGACGCTGGGCTTTGTGGGCGTCTGCCTGCTGGCGCACCTGAGCGAGCCAGACTTCGACACCTTTATGGGCCTCGGTGCAAGCCTCGTCAAAACGCTTCCACAAAGCATGGTTGGCAGGACCGCCTTGATCGGTGGTCTTCCACTGGTCACGGAGCTGGCGCAGGGTCTCCTGCAGCTTTCGCCCGCCCAGGCGCTGCCCTTCTGGAGGCTGCAGCAAAGCCTCGGCTTTTTTGACCAGTTCTTCGCGCAGCTGGTCTGCCCGCCAGCGCTGCCAATCCTCCATGTCACCCGCCTGGGTCAGTGCGGCATGAGCACGCGTCTCCAGCTCAACGCCGATCAGGCGGCCATGTGACTTCAGCACCGACCGCACATCGGCCGCCGCCTTCGGGGTGGCTTTTCCGTGCCCTTCGCCCAGCTCGCGCTCCAGCACGCCCAAGGCGCGCTCCAGCTCTGCCACGACCTTGGCCCGACGCTCCTGATTCGCCTGCTTGTCCCCTGCAGCCTTCTCGGCAGCGGCCAGCGCCGGCTCTCCGCGGGCCACACGCAATTCGTCGGCCCACACCGGCACGGCTGGAAGCGGCGCCTGCGCATTGGCGTCGGCCGCAACCGCCTGCCCCAATGCAGCATCAAAAGCATCCCAGACCAGCTGCAACTGGCTGCGCGAGCTGTCCAGCATGGTCAAGAATTTGGGCTCGACGCTCGCCCACTGGGGGTCTTCGGTCAGTTTGGCGGCGTGCTTCTGCCAGGCTGCAACGTCCGAGCGCAAACCGTCAGCATTGTGCTGGGCATCGCGCCAGGGCTTGGTGGACATGACTTCAATGCGCTGCGCCATCAGCACCGCAGACTCTCGCTCGACCTGCACCTGATGCTGCACATCTTCGACAGCCTTCACACGCTCGGTCAGCGCCTGCTTCAGCCCGGCCAGCGGCTCGCGGGACAAAGGTGCGCCAGCGCGCGCCGCATCACGCTGCCAGGCCATGGCATCGGCCAGGTTCAGACGGGACTGCAACAACAGGCCTTCAGCCTTTTGCGTCCATTCGGCCGCCATCAGTTCTTGAGCCTTTTGCCGCTTGAGCTCGTCCAGCTTTTCCTTGAGCGGCTTGGCTGCGCCCCGATCGCGCTGGGACAGCTCCTTGTACACCTCGCTCATCTGCTCATGGGTGGGCTCGGTCAACAGCCAGTCACGCAAACGAGAGGCCCGCTCACCAGATGTCGGGGCGGAAAAAGCCCCACCAGTCAACCCATCGAGAGGATGGGGCGCGGTGGACGAAGGTTTGGTCGATTCAGACGGATTCACAGCAGATTCCGGGGCAGAGGTGGAGGAAAAAGGATTGCGCAAAGAAAACAGCGACATGAAGGCAGGGCTCACAAGAGGAATCGACCCCAAGCTGCACCAGCAGCGGGTCAAGTCTTCTATTGTCGCCGCTGTTTGACCAATGCTGTGCAAAGCCCAGAAAACAAGAAACCCCGGTGAGCCAGGCTCACCGGGGTTGACGGCGGGCAATCTGCACTTGCCGTCGATTTTGGTGGCGAGAGTTAGATGTCTCACCAACCTGGAAGCAAGAGATTGCTTCCGTAAACGACCGATCACCCCAACCACCGCATTTGCGGCAAACAAGGCTTTCAGCCAATACCAGTCTGGGACCGGTAAATGCAGCCTACGCCTCCGATGCGCAGGAAGCAAGCACATTCCGCCCAGAGGCGATGACGTTTTTCAATCACGTTCATGGGGTTGTTTGATCGTGCCCATCCCCGACAGGCGGCGAAGCTTTCACAACCGAAGCCCATCCCTCTGCACGCACCCGTGAAACGCCCCGGCAGGTTGATTTTCGCGCTAGTCATTTTGTTTATCCTGGCGGATTTAGACCCCTTTTAAGATCTATAAGTTATAAGAAATTCATTCTTAACCATTGACTTGGTATGAAACCCCACATAACATTCGCCGGCTTGACCCATACGGGTTTACCCGAGTCGTCCCACCCTGAGGCAGATCGATTCGAGCGCCAGGCCCACAAGGCTTGGCAGACGTGCCCCCATCCTGGGACACGCCCGACGCCTCAGACCCTCGACATGCAGGAGAGACACATGACCCAAACATCCCAAACGGATAGCGGCCAAAAGCGACACAAAGTCGCGCCGCTGAAGACCATCACCCAAGACGCCTACAGAGGCTTCATTGACTTGACCCACAACGGCCTCGCCCTCGTGGGTCTCGGACTGGTGGTGGGCGCCCTCACCCTCACGACCCGTGGCGACTGGCGCGAAAACATCGAACAACAAGCCCTCACCTGGCTTCAAGAACGCCATGAGCCTGCCATTGATAGCGCTGCGGCCTTTTCGCCCGACCCAGACGCCATCGACCGCGTCACCGCCCTGCACACCAGCACCCTACCAAAACAGCAAGCCAACGTGGCTTACTGGTTGAGCCGCAAATACCGCGTCGCCCCCGAGCCACTGGGTGTGTTGGTGGCAGAAGCCTTCGAAGTGGGCGAAAAGGCCCGCATCGACCCCACACTGATCCTGGCGGTCATGGCCATCGAGTCGCGATTCAACCCCTTTGCTCAGAGTCCTGTGGGCGCCCAAGGGCTGATGCAGGTGCTCACCCGGGTCCACACCGACAAGTACGATGATTTCGGCGGACAGCTCGCTGCATTCGACCCGGTCACCAATTTGCGTGTTGGCGCGCAGGTGCTGCGCGAATGCATCCAGCGCGCTGGGGGGTCCGTCGAGGGAGGGCTGAAGCTGTACGTGGGCGCGGTCACCACCGATGGCAGCGGCTATATCAACAAAGTGATTGCGGAACACCTGCGCATTCAGAGCGTGGCCCTGGGCAAACCCATGCCCCGCAGCTTCCCGGTGTACCGACCCATTCCGGTCGTCGCCCCCGCAGAAACCGAAGCGTCAACGGCCGCTGCGTCTGGAATTGTCCCGGTCCTCGATGCCGAGGCCCTGGTGAAGCCCCAGGCACCGACGGCCGACACCGCCCCCCTGCGCTCCTGACAGGCGCGACCCCGCTGCGGATTGCGCCACGCCAACCACCCACCTCGGCTAAACTCGCGGGGTACGCAACTGGCGATAGGCGCCCTGGCACCGGAGCGAGACTCTGATGCTTGGGTGCTGACGTGGCCCCCCTGCTGGCGCTCGCGCCACCGCCGGGACAACCACTGGGAAGCGTACCGCCCGACAACATTCAAGTGCCCGGGCGATCAGCCGTTCGCCTGGGCAACTCCTTGCAGTGGTGCACCCACGCACCTCTGCTATGGATCCACGTTACCCAAGACCGTCAACACCATGTACGACCGCAACATCCTCATCGAGCAAACCGATCCCGAGATTTTTGCCGCCATCCAGGCAGAAAATGCGCGCCAGGAACAGCACATCGAGCTGATCGCCAGCGAAAACTACGCCTCGCCCGCCGTCATGGCCGCGCAGGGTACGCAGCTGACCAACAAGTACGCCGAAGGCTACCCCGGCCGGCGCTACTACGGCGGCTGCGAACACGTGGACGTGGCAGAACAGCTCGCCATCGATCGAGTCAAGCAGATTTTTGGCGCCGACGCTGCCAACGTGCAGCCCCATTGCGGCGCATCGGCCAACGAAGCCGTGTTCCTGGCCTTCCTGAAACCCGGCGACACCATCATGGGCATGAGCCTGGCCGAAGGCGGTCACCTCACCCACGGCATGCCCCTCAACATGAGCGGCAAGTGGTTCAATGTCGTCAGCTATGGCCTCGATGCGAACGAAGCCATTGACTACGACGCGATGGAGCGCAAGGCCCACGAATCCAAACCCAAGCTCATCATCGCCGGCGCTTCGGCCTACAGCCTGCGCATCGACTTCGAACGCTTTGCGAAGGTGGCCAAAGACGTGGGCGCGATCTTCATGGTCGACATGGCGCACTACGCCGGCCTGATTGCCGCTGGCGTGTATCCCAACCCCGTGCCCCACGCCGATGTGGTGACCTCCACCACCCACAAGAGCCTGCGCGGCCCTCGCGGCGGCATCATCCTGATGAAGGCCCAGTTTGAAAAAGCCATCAACAGCGCGATCTTCCCCGGCCTGCAGGGCGGCCCCCTGATGCATGTGATCGCAGCCAAGGCCGTGGCCTTCAAGGAGGCGCTCGCCCCTGAATTCAAGGTCTACCAGGCCCAGGTGTTGAAAAATGCCCAGATCGTCGCTGAAACCCTGACCGAGCGCGGTCTGCGCATCGTCAGCGGCCGCACCGAGAGCCACCTTATGCTCGTCGACCTGCGCTCCAAAGGCATCACCGGCAAGGAAGCCGAGGCCGTGCTGGGCAGCGCCCACATGACCATCAACAAAAACGCGATCCCCAACGACCCCGAAAAGCCCATGGTCACCAGCGGCGTGCGCATCGGCACCCCCGCCATGACCACTCGCGGCTTCAAGGACGAAGAGGCCCGAGCAACAGCCCACCTGATCGCTGACGTGCTGGACAACCCGCGCGATGCGGCCAACATCGAAACGGTGCGAGCCAAGGTCAACGCCCTGACCGCGCGCTTCCCTGTCTACAAATAAGATCTCAGCCCAAAAGGCTTGACGGCAAAGTCCCCGCCCCAGCTTTTGGCATCGACAGCCCGGCTGGGGCGCTCCATTGGCGAGGTTGCTTTTCAGGGATACCGGGAAGCAGCTCCACTTCCTTCAGGGTAGTCAGACCATGAAATGCCCATTTTGCGGCCACCTCGAAACCCAGGTTGTGGAGACCCGCATATCTGAAGACGCCGACTTCATTCGCCGCCGACGCCAATGTGGCCATTGCGAAAAACGGTTCACCACCTACGAACGACCCGAAGTCAGCTTCCCGGCCGTGGTGAAGAAAGACGGTCGCCGGGTCGACTACATTCCCGCCAAGCTGCGCGCATCGTTTGCGCTCGCCCTGCGCAAACGGCCCGTCAGCACCGAACAGGTGGACGCGGCGATCGAGCGCATCGAGGAGAAACTGCTCAACCTCGGTGTGCGCGAAGTCCCCGCCCACAAAATGGGTGAAATGGTCATGCGCGAACTCAAAAAGCTCGACAAGATCGCCTACATCCGCTTTGCCAGCGTGTACCGAAGTTTCGAAGACATCGATGACTTCCGTGCGCTGGTGGATGAGGTGAAACGCTGAGTGATTTCCGTCACAAAAGCGAATACTTATGACCGCCCGTCGCGTGATTGCGCCCGGTCGGCCCCTGACCGTTCCCACCCAAACAGGGGGGACTACATTTGCACCATGTCACCCGTTTACCCCTCCGGCATCCGTCGCTCCGCAACACTGCAATCAGGCTTCACACTGATTGAACTGATGGTGGCCATTGGCATCATGGGCGTCCTGACTGCTCTGGCAGCGCCCAGCTTTCAAAGTTTCTTTGAACGCTACCGGGTCGACGCGGCCGTAGACGAATTCAATGCCAGCCTGCAATTGGCCCGGGTCGAAGCCATTCGATCCAACCAACAAGTTGTCATTAGGCGGCAGGTCGGATGCGCGACCAACAATTGGGGTTGCGGATGGCAGGTATTCCGGGACGTCAACAGCAACCTCACCCTAGAGCCGGGCCCGAACCCCACTGACGACCTGTTGTTGCAAACCACCGATGTGCAACCCAGCGTTTCCATCACCAGCAATGGCGGAACGCCCGACACCATTGTCATCAACAATTTCGGCCAGGCACCCAATGCTTTTCAGACCCTGAGGTTCGGGCCTGTGAACAACTCAAGCTCGATTGGTTGCGCGAGTCTGGCCCTCAGCATCCTGCTTCGGGTGAACCGCACGACCGGCACCGGCGAGTGCCCATAAACCCATGCGCGACCATTCCATGAAAACCCCGACTTTGCGCCGTGCACAGCGCGGCATCAGCCTGATCGAGTCCCTGGTGGCTTTGTTGGTTTTGGCCCTGGGCATTCTCGGCCTGGCGGGCATACAGACCCGTACCTTGACCGATACCCGGTTGACCAATGCCCGTGCCGCCGCCATCCGCATGTCCAGTGACATCCAGGAACGCATGAAGCTCAACGTTGAGGCCCAGTCCCTGGCGCCCAATCCTTACCTGGTGGATTTCGGTGCTGCCGCTGCTGCACCCGTGGACTGCAACACCGCCGCCTGTACCGCCGCCCAGCTCGCCGCCTTCGATATAGCCCAATGGAAGGCAACCCTTTCTACTGCTCTGCCAGGCGGTGATGCTCGCGTTTTTGCATCCCCCGACGATACCCGGCAGTTCGGCGTGCTGGTGAGCTGGACGAACAACCAGAGTACGGCCGCAGACGCCGATCTGGCGGACTATGTGGCGCCATTCGCCACCAACACCAATGTAGCTGGCGTGGCCTGCCCCGCCAATTCGCTGTGTCACCTGACCGTGATCCGACCACTATGATCCGCCAAAAATCATTCAGCCGACCCACGGGGGCGATGCACAAGCAGCGCGGCGTCACGCTTGTGGAGTTGATGGTGGGCATCACCATCGGCCTGCTGGTGTCCATCGCCGCCGTCGGCACCCTGATATACAACCGCGTTGCCACCACCACGGTCAGCGACACCGTGCGCCTCCAACAAGACGCCGCCACCGTCATGCGGGTCATTGGCCGTCAGTTGAAACAGGCGGGTGCTGTGCCGGTGGTGGAAAGCGGCTTCGGCAAGTTCAAGTACCTGGGCACCTACTCAGGCATTGCGGGGGTGATCCCTGTTGCGGCCAGTCCCGTTTCCGTCTCCGGCACCAACGGTGCGCCCGACGAGCTCACGGTGAGTTACAGCGTTTCGCCCAATGGTGCCGCCGGCGTGAGCAACTGTTTCGGTCAAACACCCGACGCAACCGCCACCAACATCACCAGCATCTTCCAGGTCTTGGCCGGCGCATTCCGGTGCGCTACACCGGTCACGGGCGCTGCGGCCGCGCAAAACCAACCTTTCCTGGACAACGTCGAAGACCTTCAGTTCTGGTACGCGGTGCGTGTGGCAGGCGTGACACCCAGCCAGCTCCAGTACCGCGCTGCGAACACCGTCGCCGACTGGACCGCAGTCGAGGCGGTTCAAGTCTGTGTGCGCATGACGGGCACCACGGCCAACAACGCCACAGGTGGCCAGGTCACGGTGGGCTGCAACAACGAAAACATCGCAGACGACGGACGCATCCGCCGCGTGTTCCGGCAGGTCTTCACCCTGCGCAACCTCCAGTCCCTGTCATGACCCGCCATTCACTCCGCCCTACCCAATCACAACGGGGGATTTCGCTCATCGTGGTGATGGTGATGCTCTTGCTGGGCACCATCCTCGTGTTGAGCGCCTCCCGCACCAACTGGCTCAACGAGTCGCTGGTGGGCAACGAAAGCGACTACCAGCGTGCCTATACGGCGGCAGAAGCCCTCATTGGAGACGCCGAAACGGATATCCGCGGCACCTTATTGGGCGGCGCGCTTTGCCGCACGGATGCCGGATTTGACGGCTGCAGGGACCGCGGCAACAGCTTGCCCTTCTTTCCATCCACAAAAACCTACGATCTCGACGATGCCGTGGCCAATCTCGCAGGCGCACAGTGCCGCAACGGCATCTGCATTTCCGATCCGGCCACCGACTTGGCCTTGGGCGCAAACTGGTGGAACGACGCGGCCAGAGTGACCGCCATGACAGCGGCCGGCGTGCCCGCGAACTACGGGCAGTACACCCGCGCCAACCTGTCAGACAGCACCGGACAAACCGGCAACCCGCTGCTGAGGCAACGCGCAGATGGCAACTTTGCCGCCTGGTATTGGGTTGAGGTATTGCCCTACAACACAGATTCTGCGGTAGGCGTACCCGTTGCGGGTGTGCCCATACCGGCCGACAGCCAACCCTTTGTTTACCGGATCACGGCCATGGTGAACGGCCTCAAACCGGGTACACGCGTGGTGCTCCGCTCGTTGTTTGTGCCCAATGTCTCCACCGGCTCTTAAGTGGGAGAAAAAGATGAAAACAGGAATTCCAGCCATGAATCGTTTCAAACGACACCACTTGGCCGCAGCGGCCATTCTCTTGATGGCCACCAGCTCGGCGCACGCCGGGCAGATGACCTTCAGCCAGACCCCTCCTGGCGCTGGAGCCCGGGAGCCTGCACCCAACATCATCGTATCGGTGGACGATTCGGGCAGCATGGGTTGGGACATCCCCACCCGCATGACCAGCCTGAAAGCGGCCATGATCAACACGTTTGGAAACCCCACTGCCGGCACCAAAGGCATCATTGTCGATGACCGGATTCGCCTGGGCTGGCAAACCATGTGGGACAACGGGCGATACTCGCGCCCGTCGGACCAACGAAACGATCAATCCACGCTGAGTGCAGGCGCAATCAACAGTGTCAAAGTATTTTCGGGCACACACCGGACGAACTTCAACAACTTCATCACCAGTCTGACGCCCAGCAACGGCACCCCATCTCACAAAATGCTGGCGAATGTCTATGGCTATATGTCGACCCCAACAGGGGTGAACAGTCTGTTTGCCAAGGAACCCACGGTAACGGCCAGCCCGTACCTTTCCTGCCGACGCAGTTATCACATCCTGATGACCGACGGTGCATGGAACAACACAGGTTCGGCTTCACCCAATGCAGGCAACTACGACGGCACAACCCGCACCCTGCCTGACGGTACCACCTACAGCACAACCGACCCTCAGACTGGCCTCTACAGAGACAGCTTTGGTGGCAGCAAGGGAACACTGGCCGACTGGGCCATGCGTAACTGGGCGACCGACTTCCAGTCCAGTTTGGCGAACGATGTTCGCGCCATCAAAGATGTCACCACGGCACAAACGGTCGGCGCCCTATCGGTCAGCACTTACTGGAACCCTAAAAACAACCCCATGACCTGGCAAGGTGTTACCCAATACACCATTGGTTTTGGCGACGATGCCACCAGTTGGGGCGCCACGCCTGTCTGGGATGCAACGACGGACGATAACTACGGTGGCGACTACGCCAATCTGTTCAACGGCACCGTGAGTTGGCTTGATGTGATGTCCGGTTCCGACACACGACGCGCTTCTGATCTCTGGCACGCAGCCTTGAATGGGCGCGGTAAATACTACCCGGCGCGCACCCCGAGCGACCTTCAAGCCGCTTTCCAGGACATCCTCAGCAACATTCTCGCGCAAACGGCCAAGCCGCTGGTCTCGATCGCCACCAGCTCTACCCGCCTGACCACAGGTGCATTTGCTTACATCGCCAAGTTCAATTCCGAGAACTGGACGGGCGATCTCTCCGCTTATGCCATTGCGAGCAAGACAGGCCTGCCCAGCACATCCGCGACATGGACCGCCAGCACGCTGATGAACAGCACCGACCTGTCGGTCTTTAACCCATCGACCCGGGTGGTGCTGACACACAATGGCACGGTGGGCAAAGGCTTCAAATGGGCCAATCTCGACGCCACTCAAAAGAGCGTCCTGCGCAATGGGACCAGCGACACCACCACGGTGGGCGAAGCGCGCGTGGACTTCCTCCGGGGGGATCGCACCAAAGAACAGCGCGAAACCGGCGGTTATCTTCGCAACCGAGACTCCCGTCTGGGTGATATTGTCAATTCCAACATCTGGTACACCGGCAAGCCATTGCGCATGGACACCGATTACACCGGGCACGCCAGTTTCCGCTCGTCCAACTCCGGCCGGACGCCGGTCTTGTATGTGGGCGCCAACGACGGCATGCTGCACGGTTTCAATGCCAGCACCGGCAAGGAAGTGCTGGCCTATGTGCCACTCGGCGCTTATGCCAATTTGCGCAATTTCACACAGACAGACTATTCACACAGCTATTTCGTTGACGGCCACCCGTTCACGGGCGATGCCTACAACGGCAGCAGCTGGAAGACCTATTTGGTGGGCGCGCTTGGCGCAGGCGGCAAAGGCTATTTCATCCTGGACGTGACCAGCCCAGCTTTCACCGACCCCGGCACGGGCGACAGTTCCGTCGTGATCCTGGACAACACCGCCACGACGCACGCGGATATCGGACATATTTTCGCGGCCCCGACGTTGGACAACGGAACCCAAAGCATTTCTCAGCAAATCGTAAAGCTCAACAACGGCCGCTGGGCCGTCCTCATGGGCAATGGCTACAACAGCACCAACGAACGCCCCGTTTTGCTGATCCAGTACCTGGACGGCGCCAAGGAACTGAAGCCCATTGTCGCGAACAGCAGCACAGGACAAACCAACGGCCTCGGTGCACCCCGCGCGGTGGATGTTGACGGCAACGGCACCATGGACGTCGTTTACGCTGGTGACCTCAAAGGCAACCTCTGGAAGTTCAACCTCATCAAGACCAGTGACACCAATTGGGGCGTGAGTGCCTGGTCTGGCGACTCGGTGTGCTCCAACTCCACCTCATGCCAGCCACTGTATGTCGCGAAGACATCCGGTGGCGCTACCCAGCCCATCACAGCGGCACCCGTGGTGCTGAACCACCCCTACGGTGGCAAGCAGGTCGTGTTCGGTACCGGCAAGGACCTCATTGCCTCTGACCGGGACGCCAGTTCGCCGCAAGTCCAGACCACCTATTCGGTCTGGGACAAAACCACTTACGCCCTGAGCGGCACCAGCGTGTTGAGCTCCGAGGGGTCGGGTGCGAGCATCTCTACCGGGCGCAGTGCCCTGGTCGCACAAACCGTGACCTCCACCGACAGCAGCGGCTATGTGAGCACCTCGAGCAACACCGTCGCCTACTCCCTCACCGACAGCAGCGCCAAACGCGGCTGGTACCTCGATCTGCCCATCTCGGGCGAGCGGGTTTTGTCCAACCCGCTGTACCTCGGTGAGTCGACCGTCTTGGTGGGCAGCGTGGTGCCCAAAGAGGCCATTGAGGGCGAAACCTGCGATCTGTCTTCCGCTGTGGACAAAGGCTACATCACCGCGTTGAACGCCATCAGCGGCAAAGCAGGCTCTACACCCCTGTTCGGCGAAGCCGCGCCCACAGCCACTCGAACCGCGTTTGGTACGGGTGAATTCGCCTCGCTGACCGACATCAAGAATGGCCGCCAGAGGGCCATATCAAGCGACGCCAATTGCACGGGCTCGGACTGCTCGACCAGTTCCAACTCCGGTACGGGCACCGGCACCGGCGGTGCCTACTGTGAAGCCGGTACAGGCTGTGATGGCCCCACCTGCCCCGCTGGTGAAAACTGTGGTGGAACCTGCAGCGGTGCCGACTGTGTGTGCAACAGCAAACTGTGCCAGTGCGTAGGAGCCGATTGCGCCTGCACCGGATCGAGTTGTATCTCGAGCACCTGTGGCACAGTGATCCCAGGGGCGATCGCTGATCTTTGCATCCCTGGTCTCTTTGGTGCCCGCACCGACTGGCGTGAGCTCCGCTAATCTCTGGAAGCCCCATATGAAGCATTCAAAATTCGGCTCCTCTGGTTTTTTGCGCCAGCGTGGTTTTACATTGATCGAGTTGATGATTGTGGTGGCGGTGGTTGGCATTCTGGCCGCCATTGCCGTCCCCAGCTACTCCGAATACATCTTGCGCTCAAACCGCGCCAAGGCCAAATCAGGGCTGCAGCAAACCGCCCAATGGATGGAGCGTGCCGCGACTGCGCAAGGCGCCTACCCGGTCACAGCCAATGTTCCGTCGGGCGTGCTGACCGTTGAGGGTGGCCGCTACACCATGACGGTGGTGTCTGCCGCCAACACATATACCCTCACGGCCACCGGCGTTGACGGACAAACCGCCGACAAATGCGGCACCATGACCCTGAGCAATACCGGCGCACGCACGGTCTCGGGCTCCTTGACCACGGATGAGTGCTGGAAGCGTTGAGCGGCACTTCTGCGCATCAGTCCCCCTCGCCTTTGCTGACAGCACTGCGGCATGCCCGCACATGCCTGTCCCTGTCCAACCCCAATCCCCGGGTGGGCTGCGTTCTACTCGCCGCAAATGGTGAAGTGATCGGAGAAGGCGCCACCCAGCGTGCAGGCGGCCCTCACGCCGAAGTGATGGCCCTGCGCGATGCGCAAGAACGGCGCAATACCACGCAAGGCTGCACCGCCTATGTGACCCTGGAGCCTTGCTCCCATCATGGTCGGACCCCGCCCTGCTGCGATGCGCTCATCAAGGCGGGTGTTGCCAAGGTGGTGATCGCCACACTGGACCCGAACCCGCTGGTCGCCGGCCAAGGCCTCGCGCGTTTGCGGGCGGCCGGCATTGACGTTGAAGTCATGCCGACCGACAGCGCACCCGCCCGCGAAGCCCGGGAACTGAACCTGGGGTTCTTCAGCCGCATGGTCCGGGGCAAGCCTTGGGTGCGCATGAAAACCGCGGCATCCCTGGACGGCACCACCGCCTTGAACAATGGCGTCAGCCAATGGATCACGGGGGCTGAGGCCCGGGCCGATGGCCACGCCTGGCGTGCCCGGGCTTGCGCGGTGCTCACCGGCATCGGCACGGTGATCGAAGACGACCCCCGCCTGAACGTGCGTCTGGTGGACACCCCACGCCAGCCCCATCTGGTCATTGTGGACAGCCGCCTCGAAACGCCTGTGTCGGCCAAGCTGTTTGACACCGAAGGCGAGCCCGCCCAAGGGGCCATCCCACGCCAGATCTGGATTTACTGTGCCCAAGACGATGCTGAAAGGCGCGCGGCCTTGGAGCAACGGGGCGCCACCGTCATCCATTTGCCTGGACTCACCGAGGCCACCCGCAACAAGGTGAATCTGGCCGCCATGCTGCTGGATCTGGGCCGTCGAGAGGTCAATGAGCTGCATGTGGAGGCCGGGCACAAGCTCAATGGATCGCTGGTGCGCGAAGGGCTGGTGGACGAATTTCTCGTCTATCTGGCGCCCAAACTGCTGGGGCCAGGGATGGGCATGTCGCACATGACAGCCCTCACCCGACTGGAAGATGGGCTGTCGTTGCGCTTTCACGCCGTCGACAGGGTCGGTGAAGACCTGAGGGTGCTGGCTCGGACAGCCGGACACGACAGCTTTCTCGATTGAGAGGTGGCTTCCGGCGAGCCTTGACGCCCCTCATCCGGCCGTCCCCCCGGGTTTATTTCCTCCCTTGAAGGCCTGTCCGACCAAAAGGGCCTGGAAACCCTGCGAAAATAGCCGGATGTTTACCGGCATCATCACCGGCGTGGGACGGATCGCCGCCCTCCACGACCTGGGCAGCTCTTTGGACCACGGCAAGCGACTCACCCTAGAGGCGCCTCCGGGCTACCTCGACGACGCGGGCCTGGGCGACAGCATTGCGCTCAATGGCGCCTGCATGACCGTCACCTCGCTGGATCTGCCCCAGCAACGCTTCACCATCGACATTTCTGTTGAATCGCTGGCCCGCACCAGCGGCCTGGCCGATGTCGGCAGCCGCATCAACCTCGAGAAGGCGCTCCGGGCAAACGACCGGTTGGGCGGCCACATTGTGTCCGGCCATGTAGACGGTATCGGCAAAATAACCCGTTTCGCCCAAGTGGGCGAGAGCTGGGAGCTGCGCGTGATGGCGCCCGCTGAGCTGGGCAAATTCCTGGCCTACAAAGGCTCGATCACCATCAATGGCGTGAGCCTCACGGTCAACAAGGTCGCTGACAGCGCCGAAGGCTGTGAATTCAGCATCAACCTCATTCCCCACACCGTGGAAAACACCGCGCTGGGCCAGCTTCAGGCCGGTAGCCGCGTCAACCTCGAAATCGATACTGTGGCCCGCTACGTTGAGCGCATGCTCAGCGCCGGGACCACCACTTTCCAACGCAAGGACCCATCCGAATGAACGCACCCGAATCGATGGCGCACCACACGCCGGTTGCAGTCTCACCCATCGAAGACATCGTGGCCGACATGCGAGCTGGCCGCATGGTCATTCTGGTCGACGAAGAAGACCGTGAAAACGAAGGCGATCTGGTGCTGGCGGCCGATCAGGTCACCCCGGAGGCCATCAATTTCATGGCCCGTTTCGGGCGCGGCCTGATCTGCCTCACACTCACGCGCGAACGCTGCGAGCGCCTGCAGTTGCCGCCCATGGTGGCCCGCAATGGCGACAAAAAGGGCACGGCCTTCACCGTGTCGATTGAAGCGGCGGAAGGCGTGACCACCGGCATCTCGGCGGCCGACCGCTCGCGCACGATCGAGGCCGCTGTGGCGTCTGGGGCCTTGCCGACCGATCTGGTGCAGCCCGGACATATTTTCCCGTTGCAAGCGGTCGAGGGGGGGGTGCTCATGCGCGCCGGCCACACCGAAGCGGGCTGTGATTTGGCAGCCATGGCTGGCTGCTCGCCGGCGGCCGTCATCTGCGAGATCATGAAAGATGACGGCACCATGGCACGCCTGCCCGACCTGCAGCTGTTTGCCGCAGAACATGGTTTGAAGATCGGCACCATCGCTGATCTGATCGAACACCGCAGCCGCACCGAGTCCCTGGTGCAAAAGGTCAGCAGCCGTGCGCTGGAAACGGCGTTTGGCAACTTCACCGCGACGGCCTTTCGCGATCAGCCCAGCGGCGCCCTGCACCTGGCTCTGGTGAAAGGCAGCTGGACGGCGGAGGACAGCGTTGCCGTGCGGGTGCACGAACCGCTGTCGGCAATGGACGCGCTGGAAGTCGGCCGCTCCATGCACAGCTGGAGCCTTGAGGCCAGCCTGCGCCACATCAGTGAAGCGGGCGCGGGCGTGGCGGTTTTGCTCAACTGCGGCGAAACCGCCGATCAGTTGATGGCCCAATTTGACGGCACAGCGCGGTCGGCACACGCACCTGAGCGGGGCCGCATGGACCTGCGCTCTTACGGTGTGGGCGCCCAGATTCTCCGCGAATGCGGCGTGCAAAAAATGCAGCTCATGGGCAATCCCCGCCGCATGCCCAGCATGACGGGATATGGCCTGGAAATCACGGGTTACCTGGCGCGCGACGCTGCCTGACCCCCTTACAACAAGAAACGGAACTGACCATGTTTGGCGCAGACAAAGGCACCTCCAACCTGCTCGATGGCAAGAAGCTCTCCATCGGCATCGTTCAAGCGCGCTTCAACGAGGGCATCACCGATGCGCTCTTCCAAGCCTGCCACGATGAATTGCTCCAGCTGGGTGTGCTGGAAAAACACATCACCCACGTCAAGGTCCCCGGGGCACTGGAAGTTCCCGTGGCGCTGCAGGCCATGGCCGAACGCGATGATTTCGACGCCCTGATTGCACTGGGCTGCATCATCCGCGGTGAAACCTACCACTTCGAGCTGGTGGCCAACGAATCGGGCGCCGGTGTGACACGCTTGTCGCTCGACTACCAGGTGCCGATCGCCAACGCCATCATCACCACTGAAAACCTGGAGCAGGCGGTGGCCCGCCAGGTAGACAAAGGCCGTGACGCAGCACGCGTGGCGGTTGAAATGGCCCATGTGCTGGAACAGATTGGATAATGAACATGACCGATTCCCACGCCGATAGCACGCCCAAGGCGCGCAAGGCATCCGACAAATCGGCCCGTACCCGCGCCCGTGAATTTGCGCTGCAGGCGCTGTACCAATACATCGTGGGTCGCAACGATGCCACCGATATCGATCTGTTCACACGCGATCTGGCGGGCTTTCACAAGGCCGACAGCGTGCACTACGACGCTGTGTTGCACGGCTGCATCGCCCAGGCCGATTCGCTCGACGCGTTGATCACACCCATGCTCGACCGGCCGCTGGTGGAGGTGTCGCCGATTGAGCGCGGGGTCCTGTGGATGGGCGCCTACGAATTTCAGCATTGCCTGGACGTGCCTTGGCGCGTGGTGCTCAACGAATGCATCGAGCTGGCGAAATCTTTCGGTGGCACCGATGGCCACAAATACGTCAACGGCGTTTTGCACAAGCTCGCCGCCCAGTTGCGTCCGCTGGAGGTCGCAGCGGCAGCACCACGTGGCAAACCAGCGCCGGCCCCTGAAGGCAGCAACCTTTGAACGCCAGAGCGCCTGAGTCCTCCCCGGCGATGCGCATCACACAGCGCGCTCAGCGCGTGGAGCCGTTTTATGTGATGGAGCTGGCCAAAGCTGCGGCAGACATGGCCGCTCAGGCCGGACCGGACCAGCGGCCGATGATTTACCTCAACATCGGCGAACCGGATTTCACCGCGCCCATCTTGGTTCAAGAGGCTGCCAACCGTGCCATTCGCGACGGACGCAGCCAATACACCCAGGCCACCGGCCTGCCAGCCTTGCGCCGCGCGATCAGCGGCTGGTATGCCAGCCGTTTTGGACTGGACATCGACCCCCAGCGCATCGTGGTCACCGCAGGCGCCTCGGCCGCACTGCAGCTGGCGTGTCTGGCCCTGGTCGAAGCGGGCGATGAAGTGCTCATGCCCGACCCGAGCTACCCCTGCAACCGGCAGTTTGTGCAGGCAGCGGAAGGCCGCGCGGTCTTGCTTCCTTCCGGGCCCGCAGAGCGCTTTCAGCTCAGTGCGGCCCAGGTGGAGCAGGCCTGGGGCCCCGCCACACGGGGGGTGCTGCTGGCATCGCCGTCCAACCCAACGGGCACCTCGATCGCACGGCAGGAGCTGGAGAAAATCGCCCGTTTCGTGCGCGAGCGCGGCGGTGTGACCCTGGTCGATGAGATCTACCTAGGGTTGAGCTTCGACGATGCCTACGGCCACAGCGCGCTGGGCCTGCCCGATGGGCTGGGCGATGATGTGATCAGCATCAACAGCTTCTCGAAATACTTCAACATGACCGGTTGGCGCCTGGGCTGGCTGGTGCTGCCGCCGGCGCTGGTGCCCGTGGCCGAGCGCCTGGCACAAAACCTGTTCATCTGCGCCAGCACCATCGCGCAACACGCCGCGCTGGCCTGCTTCGATCCTGAAAGCCTCAAAGAATACGAACGCCGCCGTGCCGCCTTCAAAGCCCGACGCGACTACTTCATACCGGAACTCAACCGCCTGGGCCTGACGGTACCCGTGATGCCCGATGGTGCGTTTTACGCCTGGGCCGATGTCTCGGCTCTGTGCGAACGCTGGGGTTTGCCGCCCGCCACGGCCGATCGGCCCGAAGGTGGCAGCTGGGCCCTCGCTTTCGAGCTGATGCAGCGCTGCCAGTTGGCCACCACGCCCGGGCGGGATTTTGGCCAGGCTGATCCGGGGCGTTACCTCCGGTTTTCAACCGCCAACAGCATGGATCAGCTGCGCGAAGCGATCGCCCGCCTGGAGTCCGCTCTGTGAAGACGCCGCTCATCGCAGCGCAGAGCGAGAGAGCAACCGAGCGCAGCGCAGGGCCGCCCCAAGCCAGCTCAGCCCCCTTGGGGGGCAGCGAACCACGCGCAGCGGGAAGTGTGGGGGCGACCGAGCGCAGCGCAGGGCCGCCCCAAGCCAGCTCAGCCCCCTTGGGGGGCAGCGAACCACGCGCAGCGGGAAGTGTGGGGGCGACCGAGCGCAGCGCAGGGCCACCCCAAGCCAGCTCAGCCCCCTTGGGGGGCAGCGAACCACGCGCAGCGGCAAGCGTGGGGGCAACATTCACCTGGCCCGTACGGGTCTACTGGGAAGACACCGACGCCGGCGGGATCGTCTTTTACGCCAACTACCTCAAGTTTTTCGAGCGTGCACGCACCGAATGGCTGCGCAGCCTGGGCATAGGGCAGCAGCGCCTGCGAGATGAAACCGGTGGCATGTTTGTGGTCACCGACACACACCTGCGTTACTTGCGTCCGGCACGGCTCGACGATTTGCTTTTGGTTACGGCGCACGTTCAAGAAGCCGGCCGCGCATCCCTCACAATGGTGCAGCGTGTGCTCCTGAAACCCGAGCACGCTGGAGACGCTAACATCGTGCTCTGCGAAGGCACCATCCGCATTGGGTGGGTGGACGGCGCTGCCATGCGGCCCCGGCGCATTCCGACAGCGGTGTTGCGCCAGATCGTGCCCGGTGCCGTTTCTGCCGACTGATCCATTGGTGCCACTGGCGCCACTTGGTATCCTGAACCTTTTCCTTCTCAACCGCTCCCATCCCACATGAACCAAGACCTTTCTATCGTCCAGCTGATGCTCAACGCGAGCTGGGTGGTTCAAGCCGTGGTGGCGATTCTGATGCTGGTGTCCATCGTCAGCTGGGCCGCCATCTTCCGCAAGGTTTTCGCGCTCAAGCGCGTCAACGCCCACAACGAAGATTTCGACCGCGAATTCTGGTCGGGCGCCAACCTCAATGACCTGTATGCGGCCGCAGCGCAGAGCGCCCGCCACGGTGGCCCGATGGAGCGTATTTTCGCCAGCGGCATGCGTGAGTACCACAAACTGCGTGAGCGCAAGATCGCCGACAACCCCACACTGCTTGACGGCGCCCGCCGGGCCATGCGCGCCAGCTTCCAGCGCGAGCTCGACGTGCTTGAAACCAACCTGTCCTTCCTCGGAACGGTGGGCTCGGTCGCCCCTTACGTGGGCCTGTTTGGCACGGTCTGGGGCATCATGCACGCCTTCACCGGCCTGGCCGCCATGACCCAAGTGACCCTCGCTACCGTGGCCCCCGGCATCGCCGAAGCACTGGTGGCCACCGCCATCGGCTTGTTTGCGGCCATCCCGGCCGTGGTGGCCTACAACCGCTTTGCCACCGATATCGACCGCGTGGCCAACCGCATGGAAACCTTCATGGAAGAGTTTTCCAACATCCTGCAGCGCAACCTGGGCAACCACCAGTCGGCGTCAGGTCATTGAGGATGGCGCAGACAAGCCAACGCCCCTTTTTCTGGATTGTGAGCTTCTGATATGGCTTCTGGATACGCCCGCGGGCGGGTGCGCCGCACCAAGAACGAGATCAACATGGTCCCGTTCATTGATGTCATGCTCGTGCTGCTGATCATTTTCATGGTCACAGCCCCCCTGATCTCGCCGAGCCAGATTGAAGTTCCCAGTGTGGGGCAAGGCAAGGAAACGCCGAAAACGTTTGTCAGCGTGAGCATCGACAAAGACGAAATCATTGAGATCAGCGAAGGCAATGCCAAAGGCGACGGCCGCGAAATCAAGATCGATCGGCTGGCCGAAGAGGTGAAGGCTCTGCAGACAGCGGCCGCCAGTGAAGGCGTTGAAGCCAGCCAGGTGCCCGTGGTGATCAGCGCCGACAAGAGCATCAAATACGAAACCGTGGTGAAAGCCATGGACACCCTGCAACGCGCCGGCATGAGCCGCATTGGCCTGTCGGTGCAAACCACGCGCTGACACCCGATCCAGCCCCGACACACTGCATGCAGATCACCGCCGACACCCTCGACCTCAAACCACCACGTACCTCGCGCTGGTCGATGCCGCTGGTGCTGGCGCTCGCCGCCCATGCCTTGCTGATCGGTGCCTTGACCTGGGGCGTGCATTGGAAGACGGATGCGGAACCGGTGAGTTTTGACGTTGAGCTGTGGTCGGCCGTGGCCCAGCGCGCAGCACCCCGCGCGGTCGAGCCACCGCCACCGCCGCCGGTTCGTGAGCCCAAGATCAAGCCCGAGCCGAAACCTGAACCCAAGCCCGAGCCAAAACCCGAACCCAAGCCTGAGCCCAAGGTAGAGGCTCCAGAGCCCGACACCCGGGCTGCGGATATCGCCACGGCACAAGCGAAAAAGAAAAAGCTCGAAGATCAGAAACGCGCCGCGGACGAAAAGGCGGAGAAAGCTCGAAAAGACAAGGCTGAGAAGGACAAAGCCGAAAAGGCCGAAAAGGCGGAGAAAGCCAAACAGGAACGGCTGGATAAAGAGAAAGAGAAAGAAACGAAACTGGCCGATCAGCAAAGAAAAGCTGACGACAAGGCCAAGCGCGAACAGCAGGCCGCAGCGGCGACTGAAAAACTGCGCGCAGAAAACATGCGCCGCATGATGGGCCAGGCGGGCGCCACCGGCGACGCCAATGCCACCGGCACTGCCCAGCGCTCGAGCGGCCCTTCAAGCAGCTACGCAGGTCGGGTCAACGCCGCAGTCCGGCCCAATGTGCTGTGGACCGAAGATACGCCTGGCAACCCCAAGGCTGAGATTGAGGTGCGCAGCGCACCCGATGGCACGATCATCTCGCGGCGCCTGGATCGCAGCAGCGGCAATGCCGCATGGGACAAAGCCGCGCTGGCGGCGATCGATCGCACGGGCAAGATGCCACGCGACGTGGACGGCCGGGTGCCTTCGCAGCTGACCATAGTGATGCGGCCCCGCGACTGAAGAAACGCAGAGCCCCGGACGAGTTCCGGCGCGGCCCGCTCAGCGCAACAACAGCGTCGGCTTGCCCACGGATGCCAACAAGCCACTGGTGCGGCTTTTGGAAAACAGCTTGCGCCAGGGTGAATGGGTGTAGGCACCCATCAGCAGCCAGTCGGCGCCCTGCGCTTCCATGGACCGCAAAATGACCTCCTGGGGATCCCCGGGCACACAGACGCCTTGTGCATCGATGCCGCCTTCTCGCAAATGCGCAATGGCCCAGTCCATGTCCTTTTGACCGCTTGAAGCATCCAGCCCCGCCATCACGAGGTGGACCGGCAGGCCGCGAAACAGCGGGCTGCCAGCGACCATCTCGACACCTTTGCGGGTGATGGCGCTGCCATCAAAAGCCAGCAAGACACGCTCGGGTGCTTTGAAGGCTTTTTGCCCCACCGTCAGGATGGGGCGAGCCAAGGCGCGCACCACACTCTCAACGTTGCTGCCCAGCGAGCGTTCACCCTCGGCAGCTGATGCGCCGCGGCGCCCCATGACCACGAGGCGGGCCTCGTTTTGCACCTCTTGCAAGGTTTCATCCAGGTGACCCAGGCGTTGGCGGACATCCACCACAGGCACACCGGCGGCCAGCGCACGCTCGCGCAAGCGGTTGAGAAACAGCCGCCCCTGCTCGCGGGCGGCGCGGACGCGCGCTTCATCTTCCTGGCTCAGCTGGGTCAGCAATGCCTGCTGCGCATCGGGGCCAATGGCCCCGCTGCGGTCGCTGCTTTGCGCTGTCTCGGGATGGCGGTCAATGACGTGCAGCAGCTCCAGAGGGGCGCCCATCTGCAAGGCGGCCCAGGCGGCGTGGTCGGTCACGGTGTCCGCATACGCAGACTGGTCGACGCAGGCGATAACGCGTTGTTCGGGTGTCATGTGGAGCTCCGGTCAGTGGTCGGTGATCAGGTCGGCGGCGCCGTCCTTGTCGTGTACGGCGAACTTGTCCACCAGCGTGGCGCTGGCTTCGTTGAGACCGACCACCTCCACCTCGGTGCCCTCGCGGCGAAACTTCATCACCACTTTGTCGAGCGCACTGATCGCCGTGATGTCCCAGAAATGGGCCCGGCTGACGTCGATCTGCACCCGATCGATCACTTCCTTGAAATCAAACGCGTTGATGAAACGCTCGGCCGAAGCAAAAAAGACCTGGCCGCTGATGCGGTAGTTGCGCTGACGTCCTTCGTCTTGCGCGAGTGAGTTCACGCGCAGGATCTGGCCGACCTTGTGGGCAAAGAAAAAGCCCGACAACAGCACACCCGTGAGCACGCCTTTCGCCAGATCGTGCGTGGCGACAGTCACGATCACGGTGGCGATCATCACGGCACTGGAGCTCTTGGGGTGCTCGCCCAGGTTGCGGAACGAACCCCAGTTGAAGGTGCCGATGGACACCATGATCATCACGGCCACCAGAGCAGCCATGGGAATCTGCTTGACCCATTCGCCCAGGAACACCACCAGAATCAGCAACACCACACCGGCGACCAGCGTGGACAAACGCCCGCGACCACCCGACTTCACATTGATCACGCTCTGGCCGATCATGGCGCAGCCGGCCATGCCTCCGATGAAGCCGGTGGCCACGTTGGCCACGCCCTGCCCCACACACTCGCGGTTCTTGTCGCTCTTGGTGTCGGTGAGGTCGTCGACGATGGTCGCCGTCATCAGGGACTCCAGCAGGCCCACCACCATGAGGGTGAGCGAGTACGGGAAGATGATCTGCAGCGTTTCCCAGGTGAAAGGCACGTCAGGAATCAAAAAAGCCGGCAGGCTGTCGGGCAATTCGCCCATGTCACCCACCGTGCGAATGTCCAGACCCATGAGCATGGCGAACGCCGTCAGCACCACGATCGTCACCAGCGGGGAGGGCACGGCCTTGGTCAGATAAGGCAGCCCGTAAATAATGCCCAGGCCGGCTGCTGTCATCGCATACACATGCCAGGTCACGTTGGTCAGCTCAGGCAACTGGGCCATGAAAATCAGGATCGCCAGGGCGTTGACAAAGCCCGTCACCACCGAGCGCGAAACAAAGCGCATCAGCACCCCCAACCGCACCCAGCCGGCGATCACCTGCAACACACCCGTGAGCACGGTGGCGGCCAGCAAATAGTCCAGTCCGTGGCTTTTGACCAGAGAAACCATCACCAGCGCCATGGCGCCTGTGGCCGCCGAGATCATGCCGGGGCGCCCACCCATGAAGGCAATGATGGTCGCGATCGAAAACGAGGCATAGAGCCCCACCTTGGGATCCACACCCGCAATGATGGAAAACGCAATGGCCTCGGGGATCAGCGCCAGCGCGACCACAAGGCCTGCGAGCACGTCGTTGCGGACGTTGGACAGCCAGTCTTGGCGAAAATTTTGGAACAAATCCAGTACTCCAGCCCGCAGCAGCGTGTGCGACACATTGCCGGGAGCTCAACAGATGAGAAAAATGCCGGTGAATGGCGCGAAACGCCTTGACGACCCGATCTCCGCGATCGACTTCAACCGGGAAAAGGACCTGGGTTCAGAGACAAGGCCCTGAAGCATCCGGACCACCAGTAGCGCCACCTTGAGCAAGACCGGAAGTGACCCTGACCACAAGCCGATAAGGCGCGAGTTGGGTTCAACACAGGGCCTTAAAGTCAGCGGACCCAACCTTCGATTTTAACGGTATCCAGCCAATAACCACCAAAAACGCCCGCAGCACCGCCTCTGGCACGGCGCAAGGCCGCGCCCATGGGGCAGGTTCGGAGGCCCAACGCGGCGATCAGCGGCGGGCCAAGCCTTCCAGGTGATCGGCCACAAACGCGGCGATTTGCTGCTTGCCCTCCATCGGTGTGACGCCGCTGGCCTGCACCATGAAAGCCCGCTGTGCCGACCCGCGTGTGTCTTCGCCGCGGGTGGCCACCACCAGCGAGGCCCGGCCCAGGCGGCGAGCGGCCACTTGCAGCAACTCGGCTTCGCTCACGCCTTCCAGGTACTTGAAGGCCACACACGCCATGGCGGGATCGGCTGCACACGCCAGATCAATCACCTTTTCGGTGGGTTCGAGATCCAGCTGCAGGCTGGCCTGACCCGAGGGAATCTTGCCCTGCACCGCCTGGCGCGGGCGGTAGTCGGCGACGCCAGCCGAAAACACCCCGGCAAAGAGCCCGCCTTGCGCACGTTTGACCACGGTGTCCCGGTACTCGTCGAAGGTACGGGCGATGGTGAGGGGCAAGGGGGCAGAGGGCCGCCAGGCGCCGTCACCCAGGAGCAACTCGGCTTCGGCTCCGCGCCAGATCAGTTCATCAGCGATATCGGCGCCCAGGCGCCCGCGAAAGCGGTTCACGATGCGGCGCACGCCGTCAATGGGCACCGGGGTGGGGCCTGCTGTCACGAGAATGTGGCGCCCTGCCAGCGGTGAGTCGCTGAGCGCCCGACCAACGGCAATGCACAGGGTTTCGGTGCTGGGCAAGTTGTGTTTGCCGTAGGCGTCGTGGGGTGCCACAAACTGAACCCCGATGCCAGCCAGTTTTCGCGCATTGTCGACCAGCACGCTGTTGTGCAGGGTGCCGTGCATGGTCGGCGCGACCACGATGCGTGTGCGCCCCTGCTCCATGCGACCCAATGCCGATGCCAGCGCCGAGGTGACCACCGTGTCGGCAATGCCACAGGCCATCTTGGCGATGGTGTTGTGCGTGGCGGGAGCCACCAGATAGGCATCAAAGGGCGCGCCATCGGAGAGGTGTTCGGCGGCCCAGGTCAGGCCTGTGACCACGGGCGCACAGGTGGCCCACTCCAGCGCTTCTCGGGCCACATACCGCAGGGCATCGTCCGAAGCAAACGCCACAACTTCGGCACCGTGGCGGCGCAGGCCTCGCGCCAACTGCGGCGTCTTCATGGCCGCGATGCCACCCGTCACCAGCAGCGCGATGCGCCGGCCGGCCAGGCGCTGCGACACCATGGGGACATCGTGGTCCCCCATGGGGCTGGGCGTGGGCGCGGAAAAATCCCAGTCGTATCGGCTCATGCGTGGTGTCCTTGGTCTTTGATTGGTGCAGGTATTTCGGTGCGGGCAGGGCCATCCACAAGCCCGCTCCGAGCGCGCCGATCCAGCTGCGTGTTCATGGCCTCAAAGTGCCTGGGCAGGAATCGGCTGGCCTTGCCCATTTCCGCATGCAGGTGGGGCAGCACCTCAATGGCAAACGGATCCGAGCCCTGGATGCGCGACACCGGATGGTAGGGTCGCCCTTCCTGGAACCACGCCGGCACCAGGGCTGCGAGATCGGGCACAGCATCGGTGAACAGCATACAGCTCGTTTCACAAAACGAAGCATCGGCGGGATGCCATCGGCCATTGAGTTTGACCGCTGCAAAGTAGTGTTTGACGTGGCTGCGCATCAGGCCACGCCAAGCGTCGGGCATCAACACCCCCAGCACCCCGATCTCCAGCGGCACTTCGACGAATCCCGCCTCCAGGCCCAGCGCCCGCAACAACGCGACCTGCAGGTTGGCTTTGGTGGTGCACATGCCACTGCCACGCGCCAAGGTTCGAGAAGCGGTCTCCTGCCACAAGCCAAAACGGTAGGGCATGCGCTGGATGGTGTGGAACACGGCTTCGGCAGTGGCCGCCGGCGTGTCCTTGCGAAGCTGACCCGCCAAGGTCTGAATGGCCGGGTGCTCCAGATCGCACAGGGCGGCGGAATCGGGCAGCGTGGCCGGCGGGCCTGCCGCCGACTCATCGGTCTGCGCGGCGGCCACCGCTCGGGCCCAGATGGTCCGCAACTCACGGTTGTCAGGCGCCCGCCAAACCGCCTGGCTGGTCTCGAGTGTCCAGACCCAGGTGTCGTGATCCAGGGCCAGCAGCGGCTCGCGCGAGGCCGCAAAGTGGTTGCCTGGCCCGAGCCAAAGGCTCTTGGCCCCCATCAGGCGCCCCGAGAGCAGCACATGCACCGACCAGGGGCTGCGCTGGGCCAGGGGTTCACCAGAATTCAGGCGCTGCCAGGACCCCAGTCGGAACACCTTGAAGGCGTGGCGGCCCAGATGAAAGCCCAGACGGGCATCAGAAAACGCCTCCAGCAGGCGCGCCTGCCCAGGCTCGGACAAAACTTCGGACATGTGTTGACTCCCTGAATGCCATGGAGGGTCATCCGGGTGCCGCAACCCATACCCGGGCAAAGCAGCAGCCCGGGTCGCCTGAAGCAGGGTGCATCAACCCCGGTGACCCATTTAGGGCGCGATTATTCCCAGGAATTTCATCGGCAACCCGAAGACCCCTGACAAACCTCGCAGACCCACGGGCCGGACCGTGCGTGGCGAGGCGCGACACAACGCCAAAGCCGGGGGCTGAACCCGGGTTGTGTCAGGTGCGCGAACACCCTCTAAAGGGAGGTGGCCTTCGTCAGTACCTCGGCGAGGACCTTGTTCAGGGCTTCCGGATCCACCGGCTTGTGCAAAACGGCGGCAAAGTCCCCGCGGACCAGCCGAGCACCCTCCTCGGCCCCCACATTGCCACTCATCAAAACAATGGGCGGCGCACCGGACGTGCTGCGGATGCGTCGCGCCAGCTCCACGCCATCCAGACGGGGCATGGCGAGATCGGTCAACACCACATCCCAGCGCTGGTCGCCTTGCTGAAACATCGCCCAGGCAGCCTCGCCATCGACGGCCTGGGTGACATCCCATCCTGCTCGCTCCAGCAAGGCCGACCAGGCGGTCCGGACCAGGTGGTCATCGTCCACAAACAACAGCCGCCCTCCACACACAAGCGCATCCGATGCCGGCAAAGGAACCGCCAGCTCACCGGGCTCCAGACAAGCGGGAAGGTACACATGGAAAGTGGTGCCCTGCCCCGGTTGGCTGACCACGCCGATGACGCCGCCATGCCGCGACAAAATGCCTTGCGAGACCGAAAGCCCCAGGCCAGTGCCTCGCCCGACCGACTTGGTGGTGAAAAAAGGGTCGAAAATGCGGTGCAGATTCCCGGGGGCAATACCGGGCCCCTCATCGCCCACCGAGAGCAAAACGTAGCGGCCTGCGGGCAAGACAGCGGCCTCTGCCACCATCAAAACACCCGATGGGGCAGGCAGGTCAACATGATCCACGGTCACCGTGATCTTGCCTGTACCGTTCATGGCGTCTGCTGCATTGGCGAGCAGGTTGGTCAGCACCTGCTGCATTTGCGTCGGGTCGGCCTTGACCCACGCGTGCCCGTTCAGGCTGACAACCTGCAGTTCACAGCGCCGTGCTTGGGACGGATCCAGCAGGCTGAAAGAGGGTTGAATCAGATCGCCAAGCGACAGCCACTGCAGCACAGGCGCAGCCTTGCGGTTGTAGGCCTGCAACTGCCGGATGAGGTTGGAGGCGTGGCGCGATCCCTTGAGCGCATGCTGCAGCGATTCATAGGCAGGATGGGTTTTGTCCAGATCCTCCATCGCCAGCCGAGTCCAGCCCGATATGCCTGCGAGGGCGTTGTTGAAGTCGTGTGCGATGCCGCCAACGAACCGGTGAAGCGCTTCGGCCTTCTCGGTTTGAGCCAGCTTGACCTGTTCAGCTTCCTGCACAGCGTGGTTTTCTCGCTGCATGACCATCTGGCGGGAGAGAACCAGCACCTCGTTCAGCCCGCGACCCAGATCGCTGAGCTCGTCATGGCCAGACTCTTCGATCGGGACTCCGGTCTGGGCACCCTGCTCGCCAATGGCGATGAGCTGCTGGTGCATGCGCTTGAGCCGCCGCAACAAAAGCCGATCGAGCAACAGCACCAACAAGGCACCCATCACCAGCCCCGCCAGGGCCACCTGCACCGCCGTGGCCCAAATCAGCGATTGCCCTTTTTGATGCAGCAAACGGTCGAGGCTGACCACCAAATGGGCCACTGGTTGGTTCTGGTGGTCCATCACCCCCGCCCTCGCTTCTGCGCGGCTATCGCCCAAGACCCGCAGTTCCAGGTCGACCCATCTCACTTGACCGGTGTCAAAGGAAAAGTCCACCGGGTTCAGCATCACCTGCGCAAAGCGCTCATGTTCGAATGCGCCGAAACGGCGAAACACCACTTGCGCGCCTTTGGGCGGGGTCCCGACAGCCAACTGTTCTCGCACCGGAGCCACCGACAACAAGTACAACGTGCCATCAATCTGTCGGTAGGTTTCGATCAAAGTCTCACTGTGGGGATCGCTCAACACGGAGCCAATCAGTGCATGGGCCACTTGCTCTTCCTCTGGGCTGGGCTTCACCAGCGTGGCCTCAGCGGTCAACGATGTGCCTCCGACCAAGACACCCTTTGCGTCGTATACCAGCACGCCGGACAACCGCAGCGATTGCATGGTCTCCGAGGGAAAGTTGTCCTTCAAGAAGCTGGGATTTTTGCCGGTGGCGAAACGAACCGTGTCGACCCAGAAGGCATAGTCCCTACCCGATGCGGAGAGGTTGGCAAGGTTTTGCTGGAGCATCCGCCGCGCCCGTTCACCATCTTGCTCAGCGCGCGCCTTCTCCAGCACCAAGAAAGAGGTGGAAATGCTTTGACTTGAAAACCAGACTGCAACAGTGGTCAGCACAGCTACCGTGACAACCACCAGCGCCCAAGCTTTATAGCGAATGGAGAACATTCTTAGGTTATCGGTGATAACTTAAAAATATTCAATGCGCCATTTTTAGATCGCGTTTTGAACCATCGGCCCGTCAGATCCTTGCAACACCCGGGGGTATCGGCTTGGCTTTGGGGCAGCTCATTGAGCTGCCGATAGGATCAATCAAAGACGATCTCGGCCCGCTGTTCGTGTGCCTGCGCCATCCAGCTCGCCAAGGCCGCGTCTGTGGGGAAAAACAAGGCCCTGTCGTCGAGTTGCAATTCACACTGGGCACCTTCGCGCATCAAGGCCAGACGGACCGGCAGGCCACGCACCAGCTCCCCCTGATCGGTCACTTCCCGCTTGGGCGGGAAGTCCCGCACCAGTTGCACCACCGAAGGCGCATGCCCGTTGACGGCGACACGCAGGTACTTGCCAAACCGGCAACGCGCCGAAGCCAGGTCCCAGATCTGCTGGATCTTCAACCGCAAGCCCCCTGAAAAGCGATCAGGCTGCGCCACGGCCTGCACCACGATGAGCTCGTCGTCCTTGAGCAGGTTGCGGTGCAAGTTGATGAGGGTTTCATCGGCGCTGATTTCCAGCACCGCCGTCTTGTCGTCCAGCTTGAACAGGGCCAGGCGGCCGCGCTGGCCGTTGATCACGCGAAAGTCGTTGACGATGCCCGCCAGAATCACCGGGTCGCGGCTTTCCTTGACATCTTCCAGCGCGGTGCGGGCAAACCGCCGCACCTCCCGTCGCACCTCGTCAAACAGGTGCCCCGAGAAGTAGAAGCCCATGGCGGTCTTCTCCAGCGTCAGCTGTTCTTTCACACCCCAGGGCGTGGTGGGCACCAGATCGGGTTCCTGGGTGCTGGAGCCATGGTCGTCGGCACCCATCGTGTCAAACAGCCCGCCTTGATTGACGTTCACCTGCTGGGCAGCGGCAAAGTTGAACGCGCGCTCCACCGAAGCCAGCACCTCGGCGCGGTTCAGGTGCAGCGAATCAAAGGCGCCGGCCTTGATCAGTGCTTCAACCGTGCGCTTGTTCAAGCGGCTGCGGTCCACCCGCCGGCAGAAATCAAACAGGCTCTTGAACG
The DNA here is from genome assembly GCF_004795855.1 of Hydrogenophaga sp. PAMC20947. Lineage (NCBI taxonomy): Bacteria > Pseudomonadati > Pseudomonadota > Betaproteobacteria > Burkholderiales > Comamonadaceae > Hydrogenophaga > Hydrogenophaga sp. PAMC20947. The sequence continues at coordinate 571,390 of NZ_CP039252.1, read as the reverse complement.
GGCCTTCCTCGCTGCCGCTGGCGCCTTCGCCGCGGCCCTCGCGAGCGGCCACGATAGCCTCAATGGCCAGTTGCCCGGTGCCCTTGATGGCGCCCAGGCCATAGCGGATGGCCTTGTCGGTGATGGGCTCAAAGCGGTAGAAGCTGCGGTTCACATCGGGCGCTTCGAAGCTCAGACCCATTTTGTGGGCGTCGTCCACCAGCACCTTGAGCTTGTCGGTGTCGTCCATCTCCACCGTCATGTTGGCGCAGAAGAACTCGGCCGCGTAGTGCACCTTGAGCCAGCCCGTGTGATACGCCAGCAGGGAGTAAGCGGCGGCGTGGGACTTGTTGAAGCCGTAGCCCGCGAACTTCTCCATCAAGTCGAAGATTTCGTCGGCCTTTTTCTCATCGATACCGTTTTTCGCCGCACCGGCGCGGAAGATGGTGCGGTGCTCGGCCATTTCTTCGGCCTTCTTCTTGCCCATGGCACGGCGCAGCATGTCGGCGCCACCCAGCGAATAGCCGCCCAGGATCTGGGCGGTCTGCATCACCTGCTCCTGGTAGACCATGATGCCGTAGGTCTCCGACAGCATATTGGCCACCAGCGGGTGCGGGTACTCGATCACCTCGCGCCCGTGCTTGCGGGCCACGAAGCTGGGGATCAGGTCCATAGGCCCGGGCCGGTACAAGGCGTTGAGCGCGATCAGGTCTTCCAGGCGCGACGGTTTGGCATCGCGCAACATCCCTTGCATGCCCCGGCTTTCAAACTGGAACACCGCTTCGGTTTGTCCGCGGGAAAACAGCGCATAGGTTCTGGCATCGTCCAGCGGCACGTTTTCGAAGCAAAAATCCTCTTGTCCCTTGTGGCGCGTGGCGATGAATTCGCGGGCGATCTCCAGGATGGTCAGCGTGGCCAAGCCCAAGAAGTCGAACTTCACCAGGCCGACGGCCTCCACGTCGTCCTTGTCGTACTGGCTCACCGCCGAATCACTGCCCGGCTGGGCATAGAGTGGGCAGAAGTCGGTCAGCTTGCCGGGCGCGATCAAAACGCCCCCGGCGTGCATGCCGATGTTGCGCGTCATGCCTTCGAGCTTCTGGGCCAGCTCGATCAGGGTTTTGACGTCTTCCTCTTTCTGGATCCGCTCGGCCAGCATGGGCTCTGCCAGCATGGCGTACTTTTCCCTGTCATCGTCCTTGACGTCTGGCGGCGGGTACTGGATGGTGATGGGTTTGCCCGGCTTGTTCGGGATCAGCTTGGAGATGCCGTCACAAAAGCCGTAGGAAAAATCAAGCACACGACCCACGTCGCGGATGGCGGCGCGGGCTGCCATGGTGCCGAAGGTGGCGATCTGGCTCACGGCGTTCTTGCCGTATTTGTCCTTCACATAATCGATCACCCGATCGCGGTTGCTTTGGCAAAAATCGATGTCGAAGTCGGGCATGGACACCCGTTCCGGGTTCAGAAAGCGCTCAAACAGCAGGTTGTATTGCAGCGGATCCAGATCGGTGATCTTCAGCGCATAAGCCACCAGTGAACCGGCGCCCGAACCTCGACCAGGTCCGACCGGGCAACCGTTTTTCTTGGCCCAGATGATGAAATCGCCCACGATCAGGAAGTAGCCGGGGAAGCCCATGTTCAGGATCGTGTTGATCTCAAACTCCAGACGCGCCACATAACGAGGACGCTCGGTTTCGCGTTTGGTCGCATCCGGGTACAGGTGGACCAGGCGATCTTCCAGGCCTTCAAACGATGACTGGCGGAAGAAGTCCGCCATGGGCATGGGCACACCATCGATCAGCGGCGTGGGGAAATCAGGCAGCTGCGGCTTGCCCAACACCAGCGTGAGCGTGCAGCGCTTGGCGATTTCCAGCGTATTGGCCACAGCCGAGGGGAGATCGGCAAACAAAGCGGTCATTTGCTCTGCGCTCTTGAAATACTGCTCGCGGGTGAAGCGGCGCACCCGGCGCCGGTTGCCCAGGATTTCACCATCGGAGATACACACCCGGGCTTCATGCGCTTCGTAGTCTTCCTCGGTGAGGAACTGCACCGGATGGGTGGCCACCACAGGCAAATGCAGGCGGGCCGCCAGCTGCACCGCAGCGGTCACATGGCGCTCATCGTCCGGTCGACCCGCCCGCTGCACTTCAATATAAAAGCGGTGGGTAAAAAGGCTGGACAGCTGCAAGGCGACATCGGCCGCGCGCTGGGTATCTCCTTGCAGGAGTGCCTGTCCCACCGGCCCCGCCTGGGCACCGGCAAGCATCAGCAGGCCCCCATTGAGCTCTTCCAGCCACGCTCGCTGCAACACCGCAGGCCCGCGCCCGTCGGTTCGTGTCCAGGCTCGGGCGAGCAATTCGCACAGGTTGAGGTAACCCTGCGTGTCCTGGACCAGCAAAATCACTTTGGGCGCAGCCGGTTGATGGCTCCCGGGCATGGCATTGAGCGTCTGCTCGGTGAAGCCCTGCAGCAACACTTCAGCGCCGAGCAGGGGCTTCACCCCTTTGCCGCGCGCCTCTTTGTAAAACTTGACCGCGCCAAACAGGTTGTTGAGGTCGGTGATGGCCAAGGCTGGCTGGCCATCGGCCGCAGCCGCGGCCACCACTTCATCGATGCGGTTGGTTCCATCGACGACAGAAAACTCGGTGTGCAGGCGCAGGTGTATGAACATGCCCCCATTTTCTCAGATCAAAGGCCTTGCAACCGGCTGGGAAGGTCTAAAGACTTGCTCGGTTCACTGCTCGTGTTCTGAACGATGGGTGCGCCAAGCCCGAACCGTCTCCCCCAGGGAGGCATTTACCTCATTGGGCAGGATCCAGCGCCGCACCAGCAATTCGCCGACAAACATCACCCCGATCAATGGGCCGCCCAGCAACGTGGCAAACGCCGACCAGACCGGCAAAGGCGCCCAAATGAACAAGCCCACCGAAACCAGCACCATGGCCGCGAAAAAAAGGCTCCAAGCCTGGGTGACCTGCCGGGTATAGCGCAGTTGGTTTTCACTCAAGACGCCGCCATGTACGCGCCGTGCCATTTGCGTCACCAGCGACTCGCCGGGACCGGTGAGGGTGCGCGCGAAGAACACCGCCAGCAAGGTGTACACGCCCATGTGCTCCAGGAAATACAGCGTCGCGATGCGTTGGGTCAGCAAGGGCCACAAGCCAACCAGCACGCCCACCAGCACCAAGCCCAGAGCCGCCGCCAGCAGGCGCTGCGGCATGCGCCACAAGCCCAAAAAAATCACCAGACTGAGCGGCGCCAGCGCCAAGGCAACACCCCAGTGGGAGGCTTGACCACTGGCGCTGTTGAAATAGGACGCAATGGCCCAGGCCACCGCCATCAGGCCGGCGCTCACCGCGCGCACCACCGGCCACATCCGCACGCTCAGACCGTTCGATGGTTGGCGATGTGGGCGGTCAGTGCCCTCAACGACGCAAAAATCGCTTCGTTGTTGCCATCATCGGCTTGCATCTGAAAACCGTATTTCTTGGACACGACCAGGGCCACTTCCAGTACATCGATCGAGTCCAGGTCCAGACCCTCGCCAAACAAGGACGCATCGGGATCGATGTCGGCCGCCGCCACCTCCAGGTTCAGCGCCTCAACGATCAAGGCGGACACCTCAGGAATCAACGCCTCAACGGCGGGGGAAGAAATTTCGTGGGGCATAGAGGTCCAAATTGAGCGCCCGCTTGAAACACCATTGAGTGCATTCCGGGGCAAAGAACTAAGCCCGTGATTTTACCGGGCGCCGTCCGGGGAAGATCAGCACAGCCCACGCGGTGCGCGGCGTGGCTTTTTCGGGATGGGGTGCGATGCGCGAAATCCTTGGCCAAGCAACCCGGCCATGGACCCAACAGACGGGATCCTGCGGCAACCAGCCACACAAGTATCTGAGCCGCAACCCCTTGCAGGGCGCAGTTGGCCGTCCAATGGCATGCCCCAGGCACGGCCCTTTTTCCAGCATTTTGACCGCTGAAAGCGCAGCGAAACGCTCGATGGACCCGCTCATTTAACAAATGGTTGCACATTTCACCCCGCGCGATCACGCACGCCACCCGCAGCTGGGCATCTGGGCCGCACAGGGTCACTCCAGGCAAGCTCAAACAGCGATACTTGGGGGATGCAAAACACGCTCAACAGCCACGATGTGGTGGTGCTTGGCGGTGGTCTGGCTGGTTTGACCCTCGCTTTACAACTCAAACGCAGAGATCCGGCGATCGACGTGCTCGTCCTGGAACGCAGAGCAACCCCTGCACCCGAAGCCATCCACAAAGTCGGGGAATCCACCGTCGAGATCGGCGCCCACTATTTCGGCGAGGTATTGGGCCTCAAAGAACACCTGCAACAGCAACAGCTGCGCAAATTCGGTTTTCGCTTTTTCTTCTCGGAAGGCCGAAGGGACATTGACCAGGTCACGGAAGTCGGCCCCAGCCGGCATCTGACGATGCCGAGCTACCAGATCGACCGTGGCATCTTCGAGAACTACCTGGCCAAAGAAGCCTGTGCCCGCGGCATTGGAGTCGTGACAGGGGCCACCGTGCGCCAGCTCTCGCTCACCGAAGACAACCTGGGTCCGCAGGCTCCACACGAGGTGACGTACACCCGCGAAGACCAAACCCACACTGTTCAGGCGAGATGGGTGGTGGACGCCTGTGGTCGTGCCGGCCTGATCAAACGCAAACTCGACCTGGCCGAACCCAACGACCACGCGTGTCATGCCGTGTGGTTCCGGATCAAAGACCGCATCAACCTGGATGAATGGAGCGACAACCCCCTCTGGCGCGAACGCTGCCCCCCTCAGACCCGGTGGCTGTCCACCAACCACCTGATGGGCGCTGGCTACTGGGTCTGGCTGATCCCTCTGTCTTGCGGCTCGCACTCCATTGGCATCGTGGCCGACCCTGCGATCCACCCGCTGGAGCGCATGAGCAGCTTCGACAAAGCCATGGAATGGTTGGCCGAGTACCAGCCCCTGTTGTTCGATGCACTCGATATCCGGCGCGAATTGTTACAAGATTTCGCGTTCTTCAAGCGGTTCTCTTACGGTTGCAAGCAGGTGTTCTCGGCCGACCGATGGGCGTTGACGGGCGAAGCCGGTCTGTTCATTGACCCGTTTTACTCCCCAGGCAGCGATTTCATCGCCATCAGCAACACCTACATCACCGAGCTGGTCACGCTGGATCGCCAGGGGCAACGCTTGCGCGCACGGGCATCGGCCTTTGACCAGGTGCTTCATTCGTTTTACGAAGGCACCCTGGCGCTGTATCAGGGGCAATACCCCATTTTTGGTGATCCCGAGGTTTTGCCCGTCAAGGTGGTGTGGGACTACACCTACTACTGGGGCGTGCTGGCCCAGTTTTTCTTCCACGACCGATTGACCGATCTTTCCAGTCTGGCCGCCTTGCGCAGCGAACTGAACCACTGCCAGCAGCTCAACCGCTCGGTACAAGACTTCCTGCGCGCCTGGTCTGCGGTCAGTGAAAAACGCAACCCCGCCGTGATGCTCGACCAGGCGAAGATGCCCTGGTTCGCCGAACTCAACCGCAGTCTCTCGGACACGCTGGACGCCCCCAGTTTTGTCCAGCGCATCCGCGATGCCAATGCGCAGCTCAGCCGGCTGGCTGCAGAAATTGTTCAGCGCGCACACGAAGACCACCCCGACCTGCCCGCTTTTGACCTCACACCGCTGCGCCGATCGACCGAAGCCACCCGCAGTGCCGCGAGCTCTCCACCAGGGGGCGGTTTTGAAACCATGCTGCCATGCGCCATGGCAGTGACATGATTTGCCGAGAGAACAGACGCCTGCCCGGTCTATCATCCCCACGCATCCGCAAGCGTGGTGCAGGCGGCTACGCTTCCCAAAGACACGAAACGTTCAACGCGCATGACCCCAGCCTCTGAAACCTCCACAGTCAGCACCTGCGATGTGCTGGTGATTGGCGGCGGGCCCGCCGGCTCCACCGTCTCCGCCTTCTTGGCCGAGCAAGGACACCAGGTGGTCTTGCTTGAAAAGGCCCATCATCCCCGATTCCACATAGGCGAATCGCTGCTGCCCGCCAATTTGCCCTTGTTCGAGCGCATGGGCATTGCCGACGAAGTCAAAGCCATCGGCATGTACAAAGCGGGAGCCGAGTTTGTCTCGCCTCACCACCGCTGGACCCAGCGTATCGAGTTCGCTGAGGCGTGGGACAAATCCATGCCCCATGCTTACCAGGTGCCCAGGGCCGCGTTCGACCATATTCTGATCAAAAACGCGGCCAGAAAAGGCGCGACTGTGCACGAAGGCTGCAAGGTGATCGGTGTTGAGTTTCAAGGTGATGGCGAAGGCGCCACCGTGACGGCGCGCAACGACGATGGGGTTGAGCGCCAATGGGCAGCGCGCTTTGTGGTGGATGCCTCAGGTCGAGACACGTTCCTGGCCAACCGGTTCAAAATCAAAGAACGCAATCCCCGCCACAACAGCTCGGCCGTGTATGGTCATTTCCGCAATGCCGTGCGCAATGAAGGCGCTATTGAGGGCAACATCGCGGTCCACTGGTTTGAACAGGGCTGGTTTTGGTTCATCCCGCTGGCCGATGGCATCACCAGCATCGGCATGGTCACCTGGCCTCACCACATGAAATCGCGCGGCCAGCGCAGCCTCGAGCAGTTTTTTCTCGACAACATCGCCCAATCTCCCAAGCTCCAGGAGCGATTGACCCATGCCCAGCTGGTGAGCAAAGTCGAAGCGACCGGCAATTTTTCCTACATTTCGAAGCGTTGTCATGGGGCCAACTACCTCATGCTGGGCGATGCCTATGCGTTCATCGATCCGGTGTTTTCGTCGGGCGTTTGGCTGGCCATGCACAGCGGGTTGGTGGGCGCACAAACCATCGACACCTGCTTGCGGCAACCCCAGCAAGCCCAGGCTGCGCTCAAACGCTTCGACAGGGTGATGCGACACGGTCCCAGGGCGTTCTCCTGGATCATTTACCGCATGACCAATCCCATCATGCGGGATCTGCTGATGACGCCACGCAACGACTTCCGGGTCAAGGAAGCGCTGCTGTCGGTTTTGGCCGGCGACATTTTCGGCAAAACGCCCATCTGGCCGTCCCTCTTCGCCTTCAAGGCGATCTATTACGCTGGCAACTTCGTCCAGCCTTTCCGGGCTTATACCGCCTGGAAACGCCGCCGGCACAACATCCGCGCGGTCGAAGACACCGCCCTCTACAACGCCTGAATCCCCATGAACCCATCACCACCACACCCCCTGTCCGGCGCAACGCTGGCGCTTGCAACAGCCCTGGCTTTCGGCCTGCCGAGCCTGGCCGCGCAAGCAGCCGAAGAAAAACCCCTGTGGGAAGCCGGTCTCGGCGTGGCGGCTGTGAGTTTTCCGGCCTACCGGGGTTCTGACCAGCGCAGCCTGTTTGTCTTGCCCACCCCCTACTTCGTTTACCGGGGCGAATTCCTCAAAGCAGACCGAGAGGGCATGCGCGCCGAGCTGTTCGAATCGGACCTCGCAGAACTCACGGTCTCGGGCGCGCTGTCACCGCCCGCCTCCAGCGACGATATTCGGGTTCGACTCGGTATGCCCGATCTGGATGCCAACCTTGAGTTTGGACCCCAGTTGAACCTGAAACTGTGGGAGGCCGAACACGGATCGCGCCAACTCAAGCTGCTGCTGCCGTTGCGCGCGGCGTTCACGCTCAACAGCCAACCCAAGAGCATCGGCTGGGTGTTCCATCCCAAGCTGAACCTTGACATGGGCAGCTTGCCCGCCCTGCCGGGCTGGAACGTAGGCCTGCAAGCCGGCGCGCTGTTTGGCGATCGACGGCAGCACCAGTATTTTTACGGCGTGGACTCCGCCTACGCCACGAACGACAGGCCCGCATACGAAGCGCGCAGCGGTTTCGCGGGCATGCAATACCTCGTGGGTGTGTCCAAACGCTTTGACAGCCACTGGGTCGGTGCCTTCCTCCGCTACGATAACCTGAGCGGAGCCACCTTTGCCAGCAGCCCACTGGTGCGCACCAAAAATTACGTGGCGGCCGGTGTGGCCATCTCATGGGTGCTGGGCCAGTCTTCCACCCGCGTGATGGCCGATGAGTGAGCAGCGGCGCCACGCCTCCATCCTCTGGACCCTCTACGAGTCCATCGCCATGGTGGTGGGGCTGGGCAGCCTGGGGCTGCTGTGCCTGCTTTGGCTGCCGCCCGCGCTGGCGTTGCAGCTGATCTTGCCGCGCCGCTTGGGTCAGGCCATCGGACGGCGCGTGATCTCGGCCGGGTTCCGGCTGTATTTGCGCATCCTCTCCCGCCTGTGTGCCTGCCGGCTGGATTTGTCTGAGCTGGACAGCTTGCGCCATCAAGGCCCCTTGATCGTGGCCGCCAACCACCCTTCGCTGCTCGACGCGGTGCTGATCGTCTCGCGCCTGCCCAATGCCATTTGTGTGATGAAAGCCAGCCTGATGGACAACCCCTTGCTGGGTGCTGCCGCTCGCCTCGCGGGCTACGTGCGCAACAACGGCGCATTGCCCATGATCACGAACAGCCGCGATTCACTGGCCGAAGGCGCGCAGCTGGTGATGTTTCCCGAAGGATCACGTACGCAACGTTTTCCAGTCGATCTTTTCACCCCCAGTTTGGGCCTCATCGCATGGCGGTCCGGCGTTGCCGTACAGACGGTGTTCCTGGAGTTTTCCACGCCGTACCTGGGCAAAAACTGGCCCCTTTTTCGCCGCCCCAAACTGCCGCTCCACTGCCGCGCTCGGCTGGGACAGCGGTTTGAGGCCATGACCGACCACAACCGTTTCACCGACGAGCTGGAAGCGTATTTCCGGCGCGAGGCCCAGCCAGTCTGGACCAAGTCCAATGATGCCCATGTCTGATCACCTCAACGCCCCACAGCCACACGCCCAGCCCGACCCCACCCACCTGGTCTTGATCCCCAGCTACAACCCGGGCAGCCAAGTGCTGGAGACGGTGCGCCAGGCACGCGCCCAATGGAACCCCGTGTGGGTCGTGGTCGATGGCAGCACCGACGGCACGGCCCAGCAGCTGCAAACGCTGGCCGCGCAGGACGCCGGGCTGGAAGTGATCCTGCTGCCCCACAACCAGGGCAAGGGGGCCGCCGTGCTCGAAGGCATCAGCCGCGCGGCCCAGGCGGGCTTCACCCACGCGCTCACCATGGACAGCGACGGCCAACACCCCGCCGATCTCATCCCCCATTTCATGGCCACCTCACAAGCCCGGCGCCAGGCCATGGTGCTGGGCAAGCCGGTGTTTGGCCCTGAAGCCCCTGCCCTGCGCGTCAACGGTCGCAAGGTGTCCAACGGCTGGGCCAATCTGGAAACCCTGTGGATGGGCGTGGGCGACTCGCTGTACGGCTTTCGCGTCTACCCCATTCAGCCGCTGATAAAGATCATGCGAAACAACGCGTTCATGCGCCGTTTTGACTTTGATCCCGAAGCGGTGGTGCGCCTGTGCTGGGCCGGTGTCACCCCGGTCAACCTGGACGCACCGGTGCGCTACCTGTCGGCCGAAGAAGGCGGGGTCTCCCACTTCAAGTACCTGCGCGACAACATCCTGCTGACCTGGATGCACACGCGCCTGTTTCTCGGATTTCTGGTTCGACTGCCGCTGCTCATCGCGCGGCGCCTCAAAGACCGACCGTCTTAAACCCCGAGGCTGACCACAGTCATGAGCACCACCGAAGTTTTTCTGCTGGCCATGCTGGTCATTTTCAGCCTGCCCTGGCTGATCTGGCGCGTGGGCCGAACCGACCATGCCGCACCCTTGGTGGTGGTGCAGATCATCGCCGGCATTCTGCTGGGCCCGGGGGTGCTGGGGCGGTGGTTTCCTGACGCGTATGGCTTCGTGTTCACGCCCCAGGTGGTGCAATCGCTCAACGGCATCGCCTGGTGGGCCGTGATGCTGTTTGTCATGATCGCGGGCATCGAGCTGGATCTGAAGGCCACCTGGGCCCATCGACGCGAAAGTGGCATCACCGCAGGACTGGCGTTGGGCGTTCCCCTGCTCATGGGCTGCGCCGCCGCCGGCGTCATGCTGGGTTTCGGTGGCTGGCAAGGCGCCGGCGCACAGCGCTGGCAGTTTGTGCTGGGCATCGGCATGGCGTGTGCGGTCACAGCCCTGCCCATCCTGATGCTGCTGATGGAAAAACTCGACATCCTGCGCCAGCCACTGGGCCAGCGCATCCTGCGCTACGCCAGTCTGGACGACATCGCCATCTGGGGCGTGCTCGCGCTCATCCTGATGGACTGGACCCGGGTGGGCAAACAAGTGGGCTTCCTGCTCGCCTTCGCCGTGGTGGGTTGGGCCTTTCGACGCCTGATGGCACGTTTGCCCGAGGCCGACCGCTGGTATCTGGCGCTGGCCTGGCTGGCTTTGTGCAGCCTGGGCGCCGATTGGGCCGGCTTGCATTTCATGGTGGGCGCGTTCCTGGCGGGCGCGGTCATGGACGCGCACTGGTTTGACCAGACCCGCATGGACCTGCTGCGCCACCATGTGCTGCTGGTGGTCATGCCGGTGTTTTTCCTCTCGACCGGGTTGCGGACCAACTGGAGCATGGGCGGCGTTGAAGTCTTGGCGGCCGCTGCGCTGTTGCTCGCTGCCTCGGTCGGCGGCAAGCTGCTGGGCGTGCACCTCGCCGGCCGCATCCTTCGCTGGGCCCCGGGTGAAGCCCGCACCATAGGCTGGTTGCTGCAGACCAAGGCACTGATCATGATCATCTTCGCCAACATCCTGCTGGACAAGCAGGTCATCACCGACGCGAGCTTCACAGCCCTGCTCTTGATGGCGGTGGCCAGCACCATGCTGACGGTGCCCATGGTCGCCCGCCGCCTCCCGGGTCAGCGGGCCATCCCGGATGCATTGGAAGCAAACGACGCGGAGCAGGTGCCCACACAGCAGCTGCCAGAAATTCGCCCCTGAGTCCCGCCCCGATCGATCGCCCTGTCGGCGTTCAGGAGCCGTCGCAGCCGATGCGTTCCACCTGCATGGGGCCCATCATCGTCACGCCAGGTGCACCATGGCCGGAGCCCCAGACCGTCGCTCCGCCAGAGGCTGCGGCCATGCGCGCACGGCAATGCAGCTGGATGTTCAAAGCCCCCAGCTCATTCGCCGGGGCGCGCAAACAATACCAGCCGTTGGGGTTGGTGAGCGCCAGGCTGGCATCCCCCTGCACATTCACCAAGGGATCCACCAGGATCAGGCTGGGGTGATCGGTGACCGAGCGATCTTCGCTCGCCATGCCCACACCTGAGATCTTCACCGACGTGGAAAAGCGGGTGTAGACCGGGTGGCTGCCAAATGGATGGTTGCCCCATGCTGTGAGGCAGCCGTTCAAGGCGAAGGCATCGTCTGCCACCCGCACAACGGATTGAGCATGTGCAGCCCCCAACGGGAGCATCAACGATGACAAAGCGGCCAACCGAACAAAGGAGCGGGCAAAGATCGTGAGGTTCATGTGCGATGGTTTTCTTGCGGCGATTCGCGCAGACCAGCGCTCAAATATGGTGGCACTGATAGCGATCCCCTGCCTTCAAATATAGCCCACCCACCCGGAAGCAAGAGCCCTCAACAAATCGGTCGCCCTTGCTCAATTCAGGGGGAGGGCATCAAATGATGTACGGAATAAAACGTTTGGTGGACTTCATGTACTCGACATACGCCTCACCGAAGAAATCCCGGCACTCAGCCTCGTCTCGCCTGGCGGTCACCCACATCGAAAAACTGGCGAACACCACCAGGCCGGTGGTCCAAGGGGTCACACCTTTCAGGTAGGCACCCCACGCCAGAAGAATCAAAGCCGCGTACATGGGATGGCGAATGCGTGCAAATATTCCAGTGGTCACCAAATGCCCTGTCTTTTCAAATGCGTACAACGTTTTGTCTTGCCTGAGTTCAGTGGTCGTCCCAGCGGTCTTCAAGGCGCGCAGACCCAGAATAGCGAACACGGGCGAGGTAAACAGCAGGGACCACGAAGCGATTTGCCTCACCGAAAACATGTCGTCGTGCCAGACCGGTGCATTCCAGACGAGCAAGGCCAGAATCGCCTCCCAAGCAAAAAACCGCGTGAACCCGTGTGCCGCCTTGTCGCGCAGCGAATTTCTTGAGAGGAATATCAACACCCCCGAAAGCAGCACAAAAGCGGCGACCTGAATCGGTGGCCAATGGGTCTTGTTCATGCCATCCAAAGCCACTGACTTCTGGGAACAGGCCCCAGATCAACCCGACCCAACAGCAGCCCAGCCCAAGGCCTTTTTGCTTGCACAGCGCGCCGCTTCAATACCGCCGCTTCCACCTCTCCCCGTGCCAACAGCGCACACCCATCGTTCAGGGCCACAAAGGAGGCATCGCCTCGCCACTGCAGATGCAAACTCAGCGCCGCCAACATCTGGCTGGGTTGGCTCTGCAAAAAATCAAACGGCATGGGCAAGAGGCCGGCTTCGCAAGCCTCCCCCACCAAAGCCAACGCTTCGAAGGGCCCCGAAGAGCTGGTCACCCGCACGACGGCGTGACTGGGCAGTCTGTCAATCCCGTTCGAGTCAAGGCACTGGCGAGCACCAAACAGCGCCATTTCCGCCCAAAGGCCAATGCGCCGCGGGCGCGTTCCCAACCGTTCGACAAGCTGTTCGCGCCAATCGGCTGGCAATGCCACACGGTCTGGCTCGGCGCCGGTGCTTGAGATGGCGGCGGGGGCGCGATCGATCATGCCGGGTGCCGTTTCAAAATCAACACGCTGTGGCCACCACCAAAACCGAGGCCCACCAGCAATACAGTGTCAACGCCGGCGGCGGCCAAGGGTCGATCTGAAGACACCACAACGCCGTCCGCGTCTGGTTCCAAGACGTAGTTCAGTTGAGGCCAAAAACCGCGCTCCAGGCAGGCCAGCAACAGGGCGGTTTCTGCTGCGCAAGAGGCGCCCAGCGTGTGGCCCAGCACCGATTTGAAAGACACGCAAGGTGGCAGCACCTCAAACAGGCGGCGCAACGCCGCCATTTCCACCGCGTCGTTGATGGGGCTCCCCGCCGCCTGAAGCTTGATCAGGTGAATATCGGATCCCTCCAAGCCACTGTCGCGCAAGGCCGACTGGCAGGCTTCGAGCAAAGCTGCTTCGGTTGCGCCCGTGGGGTTGGTGCCGTCAACCACATTCGCGTAAGCCAGGACCCTCCACACCCCCAACGGGTTTGCATAGTCGGCAAGGGAAGGCTTGCTGGTCAACCGCAAGGCGGCAACCGCCTCGCCCAGCACCATCCCTTGGCGGTCTTTGCCCAACGGCTCGGCGCGTTCAGGCGCCAGTAACTGCATGGATTCAAAGCCAAACAGCGCGTAGGGATTGAAAGTCTCAACACCCAGAATCAAAGCCTCGGTTTGGTGCCCGGCAGCGATTTGAATGGCCGCCTGGTGCAAGGCATTGAATGCCGACGTGCAAGCGGTATTCACAATCATGGGGGTCTCAGGCCACCCTTCAGCCAAGGCCAGTTGAAGGGCAAACCCGCTCAGCGGCACGACCTGACCTGACACCTGATGGGCATCTCCACGGTCGAGGGACGAAGATGCGAGAAAGACGGCGCTACCGTCGAATGCAGCAGCGCGCGATCCCAGACACTCTTCAACCACCGCATGCACCGAGTCAATGGCCCTGATTGGCCAATCCGAACGGCCAGGCCCTTGCGAAGCTGCGGCCTCCCCCCCCGCCATCAGGCAATAAGGGCGGCTTTGTTCACCCGGAAGTCCTACCTTGAATGGTTGGACCGCCTTGCCCGAGAGGGCTTGAACAGATGCGGCAAGGCTGCTGCCTAGGCAGGATTGCAATCCTGCGCCACAAAGGAACACCTCGCTCATGACGGGTTTGCTGCATCCGGGTTTTTCTTCGGCATGTTTTTTTGCAAGTACGCGGCCAGGTGTTCGATGGTTTCCATCGCCCGGCGCGTCTCTTTGCTGTCGTTCATTCGAACACCGTACCGATTCTGAATGGCCATGGAAATTTGCAAAGCGTCGAGCGAGTCGAAATCTACTCGGGCGTGGCGCCCAAACAAGGGCTCGTCGTCCAACAAGCCCCCCGGTGGTTCGGGCTTTTCGGCGGCTTCCAGTACGAGCGCCTTCAGCGCCGAAACAAAAGTGTCGTCATGCATTTTTCAAACGGCTGCTTCGCAACAGCATCAAGGCGAAAACAAAGGTCAGGCCAGCAAACCACAGGAGTCGGGAGGCATAGGGCAACACGGCGCTGGCATCTCCGTCACGGAGCAACACCGTCAACAAGCCTTCCAGCCCCCAGTTCATGGGTGAAAGCTCGGCCAGTTGTTGCATGAACGAAGGCATCACGAACTTGGGCACCATGATGCCGCCGATCGCGGCCATCAACACATTCACGATCGGCACCACAGCGCCGGCCTGCGCCTGGGTTCGAACCAGGCAGGCCACCAGAATGGCGAGCCCCACAGCGGCAGCGCTGATCGACGCCAGCACCAACAACAAGGCCGGCCAATGGATACCGCCCAACTGCAGTGCATCGGCACCGAGCAACGGCATGAGCCACACACCGACCGCCAGCATCAAGGCCGCTTGCAGCGCATTGACACCCAGGTAAGGCAGTATTTTGGACAGCAGTATCGCGTGGTCGGGCACACCAAAGCTGCGCAGGCGCGCCATGACGCCGTTGTCCCGCTCCACCAGCCAAAGGCCGGACACGGCCGACATCACAAAGAACATGCCAAACACCAGCCATGCCGGCACGTTTTGCTGCACCGAAGTGGGCTTGATCTGCAGGCTCCCTGTGCGCTTCACTTCGACCAGCGGCGTCCACGGCCCCCGTTCCTCGGCAGTGAGCGCTGCGCTTGACGGCGTTCCACCGCCCGACATGGCCTTCACCACAACACCCAGGGTGCGCAACTGCACCGCCGAAACCAGGCCCGTCATCTGGGCCTGCAGGCTGGACAACAACGCCTTGTCCATCGTCGGCTCAACCACCAGATGAATGGGCGGTGCCCGGGTTTCGCTGATGTCAGCGGACAACGCGGGCATCAGGCGGTCCGATGTACCGGCGTCCAGCACGATCACATATTTCAACTCACCGGAGAGCAGCGCCTGGTTCCAGTCGGCCGGCAAGGCTTTGGCGGCTCCGTGGTCCACCGCCCAGTGTTCCAGCAGGCTTGGCGCCAGGGTGCCAGCATCTTTGGAATCCACAGCGTAAGACAAGACCTGGCTCGGCGGGTTGTAAACGTCTTTCAACGCCAGCGACATGATCACGATGAACAACACCGGCATCAGCAGCAATGCGGCCAATCCGTGCACATCGCGCAGCAAGGCCAGTATTTCCTTTTTGATCAAGGCCATCAGCAGGGACATCATTCGTCCCTCAGCTGGCGGTCGGTCAAGGCTAGGAAAACTTGTTCCAGGGTTGCCCTGCCCACCTGCAAATCGCTGACATCCTGGTCGCTGGCTTCAAGCGTCGAAATGATGGCGCTGAGCTTGGTGTGGGTGTTCGGGCGAATTTCAATGATGGACCCCTGTTGTGTCACCGCCCCCATCGCGGCAAGCGCCTCTTGGACGGGGGGCGACAACGCCTTGTTCGAAGTGAAGCGCACGGTCAACGACCCGGCTTGCAACAGGTTGGCCAAACTGTCGTTGCGCAGAATCCGGCCCCCATCAAGAATGGCCACCTGGTCTGCGACCGCCTCAATCTCTTCCATGTAGTGCGAGGTGTAGATCACGGCGGATCCCTGCTGCGCAAGCGCTTTGATGGCGTCCAGAATGAAGGCGCGCGACTGGGGGTCCACCCCCACGGTGGGTTCATCGAACACATACAGGTCGGGTTTTGGCAAGACCGCGATGGCCAGGTTCAACCGGCGCTTTAACCCACCAGAGAGGTTTTTGGCTTGTGTTTTCTGAAACTGGTTCAACTGGGCAAAGTCAAGACTTTCCTGTTCCCGCTGGCGCCTCGGTGCTGAAGCGAGTCCGCACGCCGCCGAGAAACATTGCAAGTTCTCCCGCACGGTGAGCATGGGGTAAAACGCATACTCCTGAGGCGCCACCGATACCCGTGTCGGATGGGCTTTGTGCACCTGTGCAAACGCTTGCCCATCGATGCTGATCGATCCGGTTTGCACAGCCAGCCCCGCCGACAAATGCGAAATGAGGGTGGTTTTCCCGGCGCCGTTGGGGCCGAGCAGTCCCAGGATCTCACCGCGATCGGCCTTCAACGACACATCGGTCAACGCAGCCTTTGACGCGCTTGGGTACCGAAAACCCAGATGCAAGATCTCCAACAAGGGACGCGCCGTGATAGCCATCGATGTTTGCGGCGCTCAGCCTGTGGTCTTGGCGAGCGCTCGAAACAACGCCTCTTCCGCATCGGCCTGGCCTCTGAGCATCTGCGCCAACCGCCCGGTGTCCATCGGATCCCTCGCTCTGATCATTCGCGCGATGGACAATGCCAGGGCGCGCCAGCCATCGCCAATTTCAATCAATCGATCGGCAGAATCCGCCCAGGCGTTGTTGCCCGCCCGATCGGCCGCCTCTTGCAAAAACGCTGCGTAGATGAAGCGAAACCCTGCCCCACCGGTACCGATCTCTTCTTGCATGCGCACCAGATGGCCGATGAAGTCGGCCGTGGCAGGGTCGGCATTGGGCAGTTTCTCAAACTTGCTGGCCAGCAAACGCATGCCCTTGACCCCTGCAATGGGGACCGGCGCCAACATGCCCCGGCAGGTCTTGGCGACGGCTTTTCTCAATGCAGCGGGGCTGACTTCCGTCTGGTCAGCCGGCCGATTCAACATGTACAAAAGCCCCTTTGGCGCCAACACGCCTTTGGCGAAACGGGAGCGATTCAGGTCCTCCACCTTGCAACGCACAGGGGCCTCGAACACGGGGTCACTGATCAGGTATTCGTCGCCCTCTTTTCCGTACACCAGCAAATTGTGTGCGTTGAAATGAAACCGCATTTCAGGCGGGAAATACGGTAGCCAATAGACCGAGGTTTGCAGCCCCACCACATGGCCCTGGGCAAGCAACTCGTCCAAACGGGCCTGTCCACGTTCGGGACCTGAAAAGGTCTCAAAGGAGAAATCGACACCCAGCGGTTTGCGCAATCCCTTGATCAAGGCCCTGGGCTGTGTGCGGTAGGCAATCAGGGGCAAACCCGAGAGCTTCACAAAAGGCAGGTAGGCAAACGCCAAACCAGAGGACAGGCCAAAAGCCATGCTCTCAGAGATATCGAAACCACTGTGCCGCAGCAAGGCCGAGGCCACGCCGCTTTCACAATGCCCGGCGTGCTGATGGGAGAACTCCGCATGGGTGCGCGGACGCGTGGGAGTCAGCATAGGTCGTGGTGGCGTTTCATGGCATTCACCTGCTCAGGTCGGAACAGTTTTTAAGGCGTTGACAGAAAGGCCCAGGGCCTGCGCATAGCGCTCAAGCTGGGAGGCACTCAGGCTGGCGAAGGGCTGTGGTTTCAGGTGCCGGCGCACGCGCCACCGCCAAAACCCCGTGCTCTGCGCCAAAAGCGCTTCATCCATGCGCCGCTCATGCATCCAGTAGGCCAATGACGACGCCTGGCCAGTTCGCACTTGCTCCAGCGCCTGGGTCGACAGATGGTGCAAGCTGGACAGCGCTTGGGTCGTGACGATTTCTTCAACCTCCCAGCCTTGACTGGGTGCGAGCCGCAGGCGCCCTTGCGCGTCTTTCGCGTAAACCACCTTGCGTTGGCCATCCAGCGTGGTGTTGCGCTCCTGGGGTACCTCCTGGAGATCCATCAGCAAGCCTCCATGAAAACAAATCCACTGGAGAAACGACCGCTCTCGGGAATGAACATGAGTATCGTCTGGCCCCGCTGAATGCGCCCCGACTGAAACAATTCGTCGAGCATGATGTAAGGGGCGGCCGAGCCTGTGTTGCCCTTGCTGGTCAGGTTGGTGAACCACCTTTCGCGGGGAATGGGCAAGCCGATTGCCGCAAGCGCCTGCATGACCGGTTCATAAAAATACATGGATGAAATGTGGGGCAAGAACCAGTCGATGTCGTCGGCCTTCAGTCCATGCTTTTTCGCCAACGTTTCCAGGGGCTCGGCCAGTGTGGCCCGCACGATGTTGGCATTGAGCAATTTCACATCTTGCTTGATGGCAAACACCGAGCGCTCTTGATGCTGTTGCGGCGTGAACGCCAACCAGCCTTGAAGGGCATCGGTATCGGATGCCTTGTCGGCGCCCGCGTACATGCAGGTCGGCAGCTCATGGGCCGCGGATGAGAGCGAGATCCACCGAATGCGCAAAGACAAGCCAGCACCGGGCGTGCTCTGCAGCATCAACGCGGCTGCGCCATCCGACAGCATCCAGCGCAGAAAATCTTTTTCAAAGGCGATCTCCGGGCGCTGCTCAAGCGCCTGCACCTTGTGCTGAACCTCCGCCTCAAACCGGTGTCCTCGCATCATGGGCGACACCAGCTCTGACGCGCAGGCCACCGCCTTGTTCGCGCCCCCGACGGCAATCGACATCCACGCATGTTTGAGCGCCGCAATGCCAGACAAACAAATGCCCGCACAAGCCACCGCTTCCAGGCGTGGCCAACCGAGCTCGCCGTGCACCATCACCGCATGGTTGGGCAACAGCTGATCCGGCGTTGAAGTCCCTGTCGCAAGCACCTCAATCCCTTCGGCATCGCCCAAAGCGCGAATGGCATTGGCAGTGAGTTGTGCGTTGCTCATGGCCGTCTGGCCCGTGGCACGGTCAATGGCGTAATGGCGAGACGTGATGCCGTTACTGCGCAGCACCAAGGCACGGGCCCTCGAGGGACGATCGGCCACCCTGCCCAACACCGACTCCATTTCGTGATTGCCCACCGGGGCAAAGGGCAAATAGGCTGCGGTGCGCGTGATGTAAACGGGGGTACTCATATCAACGGATGGGCATGCGGTTGCTCTTCTTCCAGCAGACTGCCGGACTTGGAAGCCGCGTTCGAGGTTGGCAACAATGCCTCTGCTGCATCACTGAACATCGCCATACGTTCGCCGGAGCTGCCTGATGGCAGTTCAAATTCGGTTTTGAGTTTGGCAAAGCGCTTGCTCATGAAGGGACGAAGCAGTGCCTGCACCGCCAAACTGATCGGAACCACCGTGATGATGAGCAGAATCAAAAAAGCTGTATAGGTAGCCAGCAACGGCTTGCGCTGCGGTGCACCCGGAGCGCCCAGGGCGCTGATCCACCCGCCCCAGATGCGGAAGCTGTGGGTTCCGGCGCGCTCGCTCACCAGCAAATGAGGATTGGCCTGCACGGCCTCCAGGCCCGACAACATGGGTGCGCCGGTCTGTTCCTCATCCTTGCGCAGTGCTTCGCACAAGGCTCTTCCGAACCGGCGTGAGCCCGAAACCTGATCGGAGGTCAGACCCGCCGGGGGCAGCCCCCAGAACCCGGCTTTTTTGCCAAACCACAGCCAGCGGGGGGTGGTGATGAGTGTGGCGAGTGTGGGACTCAGATCGGTCAAGGCGACGTTGTCGGTCAGCTTCGCGCCCACATCGAGCAGCAAGCCTTTGACCTTTTCCTGGGCCATCAACCACATGTTGCGGCAAGCGATCACGGTAACCACGGGCTTGCCCTTGAGCAATCGAGCCGCCTGTTCGCTCTTCAGAAACGACATCACTGGCAATGAGGGCGCCAGGTACCACACCTGATACGGCAAGATCACCAGATCAAATGACGCATCCTCTGCGATGTCCAACGGCTCCATCGCGCAAGGGCGCATCAATGCCGACTCAGGGAAAGCATCCATGAAGGGAAAAAATGGCCACGGATAGGGAAACGGCTTGACCGGTCGCAACGCATGCACGCTCACCTCGATGGCAGGGTCCGCCTTCAAAGGGGCAAGCATTTGTTCGACCACGTCGGAGAGCTGCCCTGTTTGCGAATAGAGCAGGACCAGCACGCGTTTTTTCAAGATCATGTCAGGCAGGCTTAATTGAAGCGCCGTCATCGACCTCGTGGGATGACAGAAAGGAAAGGCATTCGCAGGTGGAAACACGGACCACCCATTGGCGAACACAACCCTCTATTGTCAACCAAAATTTCTAATAAGCCGCCCAAGGCTCAAATCATGGCGCCATTGATCGAAATCACCTGGCCTGAAATGTACCCAGCACGATCTGAGGCGAGAAAGGAAACCAAATCGGCGACTTCGCTGGCTCGCCCGGCGCGTTGCATGGGCACCATTTTTTTGATCACATCGGCATCGAACTGCCCCTCGGCCATGCCGCTGTCGATGATGCCAGGCGCCACCACGTTGACCGTGATGTTGCGGCTCGCGAGCTCCAGCGCCAGCGACTTGCTGGCCGCGTGCAAAGCACCTTTGGCCGCCGCATAGTTGACCTGCCCCCGGTTGCCAGCGACTGCGGCCACCGATGAAATGCTGATGATGCGGCCCCAGCGGGTGCGCAGCATGGGCATGGTCAATGGCTGCGTCACGTTGAAAAAACCATTGAGCGACACATCGATCACGCGGTCCCATTGATCACCACTCATGCCCGGGAACACGGCATCGTCGTGGATGCCTGCGTTGTTGACGATCACCTGCACCGAGCCCTCTTCGGTGAGGCCCGCCAGGGCGGCCGCTGTGCCGACCCGGTCGGTCACATCAAAGACCGCCGCCTGGGCGCTGCCGCCGGCGGTGCGGAGCTGGTCCACCACCCCCTGCGCCTTGTCCAGGCTTAGGCTGGCGTGCACGATCACGTGAAAACCGTCCGCCGCCAGCTGCTGGCAAATCGCCCGGCCCAGGCCACCACTGCCTCCAGTGACCAGCGCACGTTTGGGTTTTTTTGTATCGTTCATATCGCTAAGGAAGAGGCGTCGAGCACCACCGATGCCCGGCCTTCAAGCAGGCAGCGGTCCCGGTGGTGGAGTTGGAACTGGTACAGGATGAGCCGCGCATCACCCGAGAGGCGCTCGGCCGAGACACGCAAAGGGCCGGCGCAGTCGTCAAGGCGCGGCACGTACAAAGTCAGGCCGCGCACGCTGGTGAGGTAGCCCTGGGTGGGCGCGGCGCCAGCGGGCGCCAGCAGCCCCCCGTGCACCGCCATGGCCTGTGCAGCGTATTCGACACCGGTCGCGACCCCCAGGCGCCCGGACGCACGCAATGGGTTGTCGACCGCTTCATGGCTCAGCGCTTCGCACACGATGTGGTGCTCGTCCCATTCCCGAACAGCATGCAACAGGCACATGTTGCCGTGGTGCGGGATGTGGGCGGCGATCCAGGCATGGTCTAACACGGCTGCACATCCAGCTCAATCTGCTGGGGTGCAAGGTAATCCAGCACCACGGGGCCGGCCAACCTCTGCGCCAGCCGCTGCAGCAAAGGCAAGGAGCGCAAGGCGGGCACTTTCTGGCGCAATTGCTCCAGCCCGGGATCTTGCAAGGTGGCGGCCGCGGCGCGGGTGGTGCGCAACGCGATGGAGGCCAAGGATTGTCCTGACGGCTGAGGCGTCAGCAGCAAGGCCACGCCAGCGCAATCGGGTGTGTCACGCTTGGCAAACAGCGGTTGAGGGTACTCGCTGTCGTAGGCCACGAGCAAGACCGGCTCATTCGTGCAGACCACTTGTGCCATGGCATCCAGCAGACCCGCGCCCAGGCTGGCGTCAAACGCACCAATCACCTGGCACGGCGCCATGCAGCGGGTCGCAATGCCCCAATAGCCAGCGGCGGCGTTGTGCACCGAGTTGTGAAAACGGGTGGGCGAGACCTGTCGATCATCGCTGGCCAACTGCTCGCACAAGGCATGGCAGTTGTGGCCATCGGCACCCGACGCACTGAAGACGGTGGCCAGCGTACTGGCGTCGGCACCCGCATGGGCCACAGCCTCCAGGCCCAGACCCAGACTGAGTTTGATCACCCGGCTGGCGCGGCGGCGCTCCGCCGTGGGCAACAAGCTGGGCACGGGCAGCACCGACGGCGCGGGCACATACGCCTGCTCGCCTGCCAGCACGGCACGGGCCGTGGGCCAGTCGGGCATACCCGGCGCGATCAATCCAATGCCCTGTATCCAGGCGCGCAGGGGGGCGTGGGTCACGGTGCTCATGCCTGCACTCCCAGAATCAGGCTGCAATTGCTGCCGCCAAAGCCAAACGAATTCGACAAAGCTCGGCGCAAAGGCGCTGCTTCGCTGTGTCGCTGGTAACGCAGCGGCAAGGCCGGGTCTACCGACCCGGTGCCCGGACTCCCGGGCATGCGCCCGTCGGTCAGTGCCAGCGCGCAGATGACCGCCTCGATGGCCCCAGCCGCTCCGAGCGTGTGGCCCGTGGCGCCTTTGGTTGAGTTGCAGGCCACGCGGTCGCCAAACACGGTGCTCACTGCCAGCCCTTCTGCCGCGTCATTGGCCGGCGTGGCGGTCCCGTGCAAGTTGATGTAGTCAATATCGCCAGCGCCAAGGCCAGCGCTGTTCAAGGCGGCGTCCATGGCCATGCGGGCGCCCAGGCCTTCCGGGTGGGGCGCGGACATGTGGTGCGCATCGCTGGATTCCCCCACGCCGAGCACCAGCAAGGCACCCGGTGTCGCGTTGTCGGCCCTCTCCAGCAGGCCGAAACCGGCCCCCTCACCAATGGAAAGACCATCCCGTTCTGGGTCGTAGGGGCGACACGGCAACGTTGAGGTGAGCTGCAGGGATGCAAACCCGTACAAGGTGGTCAGGCACAGCGTGTCGACTCCGCCGACCACGGCTGCATCAATGGTGCCCAATTTGATCTGGCGCGCGGCGGCGGCAAACACCTTGGCGCTGGAAGAGCAGGCGGTCGAGACGGCCATGGCCATGCCCTCGAGGCCCAGGTATTCCCGGGCGAATGCGGCCAGGGAAAAGGCGTTATGGGTTCCACCGTAGTCAAACCCCTCGGGCAACGCACCAGACACCGGATCACGCTGTCGGTAGGCCAGCTCGGTTTGCAAGATACCGGCGGTACTGGTTCCCAGAAATACGCCCACCCGGTCCGCACCATAACGCTCAGACGCCGCGCGCACCTTTTGCGCAAAACCATCTGCCTCCAGGCCCAACTGCACCAGGCGGTTGTTGCGGCAATCAAAGCGCGCCAGCGCCTCGGGCAACTGCACCTGGTTCAAGCCCTCGACCTCGCCAATCCAGGTGTCAAGCGTGACCGACTCGAAGTCGCATCGCTTCAAACCCGATCGTTCGGACTTCAGGGCATCACGGTGGGCGTCCAGACCTTGGCCCAGGCAGGTGGTCAGGGTGTAGGCGGAGAGTAACAAGGGATACACAGGCACAACCGGTCGTTCAAAACGCTGATCTTAGAGGATGGGGTTGTTGCGCGCACCAAAATCAGGCCATGTGCGGGTCGGCGCCCCGTCGTCAAAGGCCCGGAAAAGGGCCTCATCGCAGAGCGGCCTCCAGCGTGACAGGGCGCAACCCCGCTTCCTGGATGGCGCGCAGGAGGTGTGGCAAAACCGCCAGGATGACGGGCTGCCCATCGGCGCCCCGCGCTGCGTGGCCATCGTGCAACAGCAGGATATCGCCCGCGGCGAGCCCCCGCGTGAGGAGGCTCAGTGCTTGATCTGGATCGGACCGGCGCGTGTCGAACGAGCGCCGAGTCCAGGCCGCCAACTGCAAATTCAGCCCTTGCAAGACCGGATCGAGAAACGGGTTGCGCAACCCGGCCGTCGGACGGAAGAACCGGGGTGCTTGCCCACTGAGCGTGGTCAGCGTGGTTTGCGCGGCTGCGATGTCCGCCCGCATGCGCCGAGGGCCAAAGAGCGAAAAGGCATGGGAATGTGAATCCCCGTGGTTTTCCACCCGGTGCCCTCGCGCGACAATCTCTTTGCACAGATCAGGCGCCTGCCGGGCGCGCCAACCGATGCAAAAGAAACTCGCTTTCACACCAGCAGCGTCGAGCAGATCCAGCACCAACGGTGTGACCTCTGGGTCGGGGCCGTCATCGATGGTGATGGCCACTTCGCGCCGGGCTTGTGCGCTGGAAGGCAAACGAACCCAGTTGGAGCCCAGCAACTGAGAGCGTGGCAGCAAACCCGCCACCGTCAAGGTGGCGTGGTTGGCGACCACGGCGGCGAGCCCCCAAGGCCATGCCCCAGGCACCAACGCAGCACCCAGCGCGGCCGCGCCGTGCAGCGCTGCAGACGCCTGCAACGCTGGTGTCCAGAATGAGGGCCGACTCAAGACTGCCTCCCAAAATGTCCGACGTCCAGAAACTGTGACCACAGCGGCATCCAGGCAGCCCAGTCGTGTCCCCCTTCGACCTCGACCCTTTGCGCCATGGGAAGCCTTTCTATCAGGGTGTGCATGCTGTCCGCAAAACGGTCCTGGGCACCGTAGCCCACGAACAAAGGCATTTCGAGCACGGGTTGTTTGAGCCAGCGCCACAGCCGGAACTCGGGGTCCTCCAGCTCGGTGGCATCGGGCACCCAAGTATCCAGTCCGCCTGCGCGCCGGATGGCGTTGATGGTCAGCCGGCTGCCCGGGTAAGGGGCCAGCAAACAGACGCCATCCACCGGCGCCGTCTCTTCGGCCAGACACGACAAAGCCAGTTGTCCGCCGCGCGAGATGCCAGCGAGCCAGATCTGCGCGTAACGGGCGCGCTCTGGCGCCAGCACGTCATCGCGCAAGACCTGCAAAGCCTGTCGGTTGCAGCCCCCCAAGGCCTGCAAATCCACCGCCATCAGATCCAGATCAAGGTGGCGCTGTTCCACCGCATCGAACATCCCGGCATCGACCATGTGCTGAGGCTTCATCAAGGCCCCGGGCAACAACACCATCAGCGCAGATCCGCCGCGCAATGCGGTCAGGGCGTCCGGGCGGCTCATGTGCGACGGGGTGGATACACAAACACCGCCGCCATCAGCAGCGCCAGCAAGGCGCCGGGCCCGACCGTGACACCGATCGCCTGCAACACCGGCACGTGAGAGGCCGCCAGTGTGCCAAACCCGATCGCGGTGGTGAGGGTGGCCACGCCCAACGACATCAGGGTGGCGGCGTCCAGCGCTTCACCACCCGCCGCGCGGTCAAAAAACAGCGCGTAGTTGGAGCCCACAGCCACGATGAGCAACATGCCCACCAGGTGCAGCAAGTGCAAGCGTTCGCCCGCCAGGTGCAAAGCCGCAAGGACGCCGACCACCGTGAGCGCCAAGGCAATCAGCACGCGCGCGAGACGCCCCACCGATCGCAAAGTCACACCCAGCAACAAGACGATCAAGGCACAACCCGCCAGCGCCAGGCGCACCGCCTCACCCACATAACCCCCATACAAGGTGTCAAACTCGCCTTTGAGGTCCACAAACAAAGCGCCACTGCCTGCCAGCGCCGCCTGAAGACGGTCCACCGGCATGTCGACACCGGCGGCCGGCGGCCGCAGGGGAATCACCACATTCCACCCTTTGGCACCTGGCGTGAGCATCGCATCCACGGCCAGCGCCATGGCCGACCCGTCGAGATCGGCTCGCCGCACAGGCCCCGCCTCACGGGCTGCGGCCACGCCGTCCAGAAACGGGCCCAGCTTGTCCGCTGACAAGGGCGCGTCGACCAAAGCCGCCCTCAAGCGGACTTCCAGCACGGCGCGGTCGGGCAAATGGTTCAGACGGGCCTGCTGGCTCCGGGCACTGGGCAGGAAGCGAACCGGGCTGTCGTAGCCCCCTATGACACCTTCCTCGGTCAGCGCATCCAGCCGGGCGCCAACGCGCTCCGCGGCCTGCAACGCCGCCTCCTGGTCTGCGCCCGAAGCCATCACCAGGTAACGCGCATCGGGCGCAGCCAGATCGGTTCGCAGGCGGCCATCGGCTTCGGCTTCGTCCGCGCTCACGGTGGAGAGCGCCGACAAATTGGCGTCCCACAAGCTGTCGCGCTGCTGCCAGAGGTATGCACCCGCCAGAACGGCCGCGATGGCGACCCACACCCGAAGCCGGTAGGCCTGACCCAACCAGCCCAGCGCACGGTGCACCCAGGGACCTGGCTCGGGCACACTCACCACCTGCCCAGCCAGCGTGGGCAGCACAAAGCGCGTGACCAGCGCCGCCGTCACCACCCCCGACAAGGCGTACAAGCCCAGTTGCGACAGGCCAGGAAAACCCGAAAACAGCAAGGCGCCAAATCCCAGCGCCGAAGTCATCACGCCCAGCCGGATCGTGGGCCAGAAAGTCTGGCGCCAGGTGGACAGCCCCATGCGACCTGATTGAACAAAGAAGTAGATGGCATAGTCCACCGCCTCCCCGATCAAGGCCGAGCCAAAGCCCACCGTGATGCCAAACACCTCACCATGCACCAGGCTGACCACCACCACACCCGCCAGCGCACCGCTCACCATGGGGAGCAGGCCCAGTGCCAGCAGGCGAGGCGAGCGGTAGACCCAGAGCAACACGCCCACGATGCCGATGGTGCTGATCACCAGCAAGCGGGAAACCTCTGCCTTGATCGATTCGCGCGACTTCACGGCAAAGACCCCGGGGCCCGAGAGTTGCAGGTCGAGGTTCGGTGTGCCCTCAACCTTGGCCTTGGCTGTGTCGAAAGCCGCTTGCACCCGCTCCACCGCTTGCGCCTGTCCGTCGATATCGGAACCCAGCGCCTGTGTTTCAAGCAACAGCATGGCCCGCTCGCCATCGCGAGAGGCCCACACGCCTGCGCGCATCTCGGGTTGTGCGCCTGGGTTGAACTGCTCCAGTATGGCCATCAACTCGCCGGTCGGATCCTGGGCCAGAAAAGGCTTGACCATCATGCCCAATGGAGAGGACAAGCCGTCAATCGTCTCTCCCACCGCATCGCGCAAGCCGGCTTCTGTGAAACGTTCCGCGTTCACCGCAGGGCTGAGCTGGTAGCGGTGGCGCAGGAAAAAGTCACGCTCGCTGTCCATGGCTGCCGCCGCACCGTTTTGCACCGACAAGAATCCACCCCCGCCGGCCAGTTGCTGCCGCATGGCTTGTGATGCCTGTGCGCGCTGTTTGGCGTCACCGCCGCCCACGGCGACCATGAGCAATCGGGAGACCGAGCCGTCTTTCAGTTGCGCAACCAGCACCTGTTGCTCTGGCGTCGGACGTGAAGGCAGAAAAAACGAAATATCAGCCGAAAACCGGCTTTGGGACACCACAGCCACGCCAGCGCACATCAGCACCAGCCAGACCAGGAACACCCGCACCCTCGGTGACATCATGGCTGGTCGATCGGCTCGATGGCGAGCTCAGAACGGTCTCCATCGGCCTGAAAGTACTCGATCTTGCGCACCTGCTTCTTGCTGCCGCTGACCTTGATGCGCTGCAACAAGGCGGCGATGGCGGGCTCCGTGGGCAGCAAGGTGAGCATCCAGTCTGCTCTTTCTCCCGTGAGCTCCAGCTTGTAGTGCGCTTCCAGCGCCTGGCGGTTGCCGGCCAGCGTGCTGCGGATGCTCTCGACGAACGCCTGCGCCTCAGGCCGGCTGGAGAGGTTGATGGACATGCGGCGTTTGTCGCGCTCCAGACTCAGGGTGTCCTTGTCCAGCACCATGGACTCCATTTTGGGCAACAAGGTGTGTTTTTCCAAGCGGTCGGGCGGGCTGTACACCATCTCCCCCGAAGCCTGTACCGGCTTGTCCAGCAGCGCGACATACCGCGTCTCCACAAAGCGCGCCCGTCCGCCCTTGTTCTGGGCCAGATCGGCCATCAACTGGTCCACGCTGTAGGCGGCATGCGCCAAAGAGCCCACGAGGCCCAGCCCCAAAACAGCCCACCGAAAAAATCGATTCATTTCGTACGCCAAAAATTGAAAAAGTTGAACCAGTTGTAGGGCTGACGCTTGCAATAACGCTCCAGACAACTGACATAACGCGCCATGGCCTGCTCAATCGCGGCCTGGCGATCCGCGCGCTCGACCTGGGAAAAATCGGCCAACGGCTCAAAATGCAGCTCATATCGGTTGCCGCCCAGGTAGAGCCCGGTCATGAAAAACACGGGGCGCTTCAACATCGCTGCCAACCGCCATGGTCCGACAGGAAACGGCGCCGGATGCCCCAGAAAATCGAACATTTTCATGGCGTCATCACCCAGCGTGCGGTCTGCCAGCATGCCCACCATGTAGCCATGGTCCAGCTTGTCGCGCACCTCCAGCATCGACTCGATACGGCCCAAAGGGATGATATCTTGCATGGCCTTGGGGTTGATGGCGGCCAGGGATGCGTTCAGCTTGCGGGCATTGTCTTTGTACATCAACATGGCCACCTTCAGCCCGCCAGCCCCCCACCCCACGGCGCGCAAAACCTCGAAGCTGCCAAAGTGTGCACCGATCAGCAGTGCGCCGACGCCATCCGACAGCGTGCCACGCACTTCCTGCACACCGTAGACCTTGATGTCAAAATCGGCAAAGCGGTCGTTGAGCAGGTAAATGCGGTCGTGAATCGTGCTGGCAAAACCCAGCACGTGTCGGTAGCCATCACGCCAGCCCGCGGGCCGCCCCAGGGCCCGTTCCAGGTAATGGCGGCTTGCGCGGCGCGCGCTGGGCGCGAACAGCACAAAGTAAGCCGTGATGATGTGCAGCACGACGCGCCCCAGCCGCCGGCCGAACGTGAGCGACAGCCAGACCATGAAGCGCAGCACCAGCGCGTGGCTGCGTTCCTCTTGCTGCATCCAGTCGGCTTGCCCGTCTTCGGTCATGCCTTGCGTGGTGCCAGACTGCCGGTGGCCACGGCGCGCGCATCGGATGCATGAATGGCAAATTTGCAACCGCCACGGAGGTCAGGGGTCAGGGTGAAAGTGAGACTCTCTCCCGGCGCAACAGGGCTCAAGAACTTGGTCTGCGACACCGTCCAACTGTCCATGCCGCCATGGCCCTCGTCCACGCCCACCGTCGCATTCACCTGCGCTTGGGCGAAAAGAATGGCCTGGTCGAGCAAGACCACGCCCGGCAAGATGGGCCGACCAGGAAAATGGCCGGCGAACGCAGGATGCGCCAGAGGCACCTGCCAGACGAAGCACCGCTCACTCATGTCGAAGCCATCTTGCTTTGCTCGTACAGCGACTGCAGAGCCGAGCGCGGTAGCTTGCCCATGCTGTTGCGCGGCAAGGCATCGATCAAGACCAGCGGGCGCGGCATGAAGATCGCATCGATTCGCTCGCGCAAGGCAGCCACCAGCCCCGACCGCGCCAGCTGAGGCGCCACCACAAATGCAGCCAACCGCACCACATGCAGACCTGCGCCTTCAGCGGGCTCATCGGGCATATAAAAAGCGCCATCGTCCACCCCATCTATGGCGCGCAGCTGGTGGTTGAGATAGGCCAGCGAGGTGCGCTTGCCTGCGATGTTGATCAAATCGGCATGGCGGCCGTGCAGCAAAAACTGCCGATCAGCCTGCAGCTCGATCAGGTCCGACAAGGGCACGCTGCCGCCCACATGCCCGCCTTCGGCGCAGGTCTCATCCCCGTTTTGCACCAACCGCACGTCGGGCAGCAAGCGCCAGACGGGTCCGTCTGTGGTCCGGCGCCAGGCGAGTTGCGACGACTCGGTGGAACCATAGATCTCAAATACCGGCGCACCGCTCCGTGCCTCGACCCGTATTGCCACCGACGCCTCCAGCGGCGCCGTGGCGGACAGCCATGCGTCAACCGAAGGCCATACCGCTTCCGAGGCCAGCAAATTGGCCAGGTGAAAGGGGGTGGTCACCACCATGCGCGGTCTCGGCACGGCTTGCACCGCCTCGACCACGTCCTGGGGATAAAAGGGTCGCCCGCTCCAAAACGCACAGCCGCCGTGCAACGCCATCAAAAACGTCGATTCGAATCCGTAGCTGTGTTGAACCGGCACCGTGCCCACCAGCGCGGTGTGGCTGCCCAGCAGCCCCAGACCCTCGGCCTCCGCGCGGCCGTTGGCCACCAACATGGCCCAGGTTTTGCCGTGCGCCTGGGGCAAACCCGTCGAGCCCGAGGTAAACAACACCGCAACAACGCGGTCGCCGGCAATCATCGGTATCTCGAGAACGGGCTCAGCCTCGCCCGTGTTGAGGCCGGCAAACGCCACACGCGGCAGTGGCAGCTCTTCAAAACCGCTGTCAGTGACCGCGAAGGCGCCCGCGTGGTCCCGGGCCAGCTGCCCCAGCGTCTGGCTGGACTGTGAAGCGGGTTGCAAACTGGTTTTTCCCGTCAACAGGCAGGCAGCAAACACCACGGCAAAGTGGTAACGGTCTTCGCAAAGATTCACGACCCAGGCGGGTGGTGGCAAGGCTTTGGCGACCCGGCAGGCATCGGCCAGAAAATCCCGCACCAGAACGGGTCCTTCCGGGCGAAACGCCAGAACATCGTCAAGGGTCAAGCTGCTGACCAGTGGCAGCAAAGTTGTGGTCACCTCAAGACTCCAGGAAACAGGCTCACGAAAATCACCCTCATTTCGTGCGGTGTTGGGCGATGTGAGTACACAGAGAGCGCAGGGATGCAAAAACCAACTGATTCTGTTCGCCGTCCGAGCGAAGCTGGAATCCGTAGCGCCTTGATACCGTCAATGACATCTCCAGCATGTCGATCGAATCGAGTCCCAGGGTGTCGCCATACAAGGCACCATCGGGTTCGATTTCGTCCGACGCCACATCGAGATTCAAAGCTTCGACGATCAAGGCCGCCACTTCAGGGATCAGTTCGTCAAGGTCAGCTGGCGCATTCAATTCGATCACGATTGGCCTTCACGAGGTTCGACTTCTGCGCGGCGAAAGGCCAGCACCGCATTGCTGCCACCAAAGGCAAAGGAATTCGACAGCGCTGCGCGCAAAGGCACACCGCGCCGGCCTTCGAACACATGATCCACGCCTTCGCAGGCGGGATCCACCCGGCCGGCCAAATGCGCCGTGGGTGGAATCGCCTGTTCGCGCAGGCTCATCACAGTGGCCACCGCCTCAATGGCGCCGCCGGCACCCAGCAGGTGACCGTGCATGGATTTCGTGGCGCTCACCGGCAAGGCGGCGGCACGTTCTGCGAACACGATTTTGAGTGCCGCAATTTCGGTGGGATCCCCCTCCGTCGTCGCTGTGCCGTGTGCATTGACATACCCGATGTCCTCAGGCAACAGGCCACCATCGAGCAAGGCCCCGCGGATCGCGCGCACCTGCCCGGCAGCATCCGGGCGCACCAGGTGGCTGTGATCGCAGGTGGCACCATAGCCCACCATTTCCGCGTGGATGCGGGCACCGCGTTGCACCGCGTGGTCCCAGTCTTCCAGCACCAGCGCCGCGCCACCTTCACCCAGCACCAGCCCTCGGCGGTCGGCCGCAAAGGGGCGGCATGCCATGGGCGCGGTGTCGGCGTCACCCGGAGCAATCAAGCGCATGGCTTCCCAAGCGCGCGCCACACCGTAGGCATGAGAAGCGTCGGATCCGCCTGTAATCACCACCTGGGCATCACCGGCACGGATCCGGCGAAACGCCTCGCCAATGGCGACCGAAGCCGACGCGCAGGCGGCCGTGTGACTAGAGCTGGCGCCACCCAGCCCCAGCTGAATGGACACATGGGCATTGACGGCATTGTTCATGCCCATCACAACACCCAGAGGCGACAGCCGCTCGCGGCCGTTTTGCCACATGTCGCGGTAGCCTTTTTCAAACGCAAGAATGCCGCCCAGCGCCGTACCCCACAGGCAGGCCCAGTCATCGCGTTGACCATCGGGCTGGACGCCGCGCACCAGGCCCGCATCGGCCCAGGCATCGAAAGCTGCGGCCACGCCCAGATGGCAAAACCGTTCCATCATGCTGGCCAAGGGCTTGCCCAAGACCTGTTCAGGATCGAAAGAGGCACACAGCCCAAAAGGCATGTTCAAGGGTCGAGGCTTGTCTTGCGTGACCAGCAGGCGAATGGCGGAATCGCCTGCGACCAGGTGGTCGAAAAACGCCTGCACCCCGCCGTCACCATAAGGATTCACCACGCCCAGGCCCGTGACAGCCACACGGCGGCGCGTCATGGAGCAGCAGCTTTGGCGGCCATCAAACTGTCGAGCAACCGAAGCATCTCACCCACGGTTTTGGGGATTTCAACGCTGGAATCGATGGAAATGCCCAGATTGTCTTCGGCTTCAAACATCAGTTCAGCGAGCATGAGGGAGTCGACTCCCAGGTCGGACAGCACAGCGGCGGGTACCACCTGCTCTGGGTCTGCACCTAGCCGGTCCTGCAGAAAGTTGCGTATCAGTTCGATCGATTGCATGGCATACATTTGAGCGTGAGCCGCCGGACGGATCCCCAGGAAATGGCATCGAGCCACGCCCAAGGACGGTTCCGAACCGTGAGGCCCCATGGAAAACGCCCCGGAAGGCGCATCGTTTGCGTATTTTTTAAGCAGTTGATTGTACAGTCAGCCACTCCCGGTTTCCCCAACCCAACACCCCGCCACCGCCCGCCCATGGCCTCTTCCGCTGGATACGCAATTCTCTCGCCGCCCCCCCTGCCCCTCACACTGCATCGGGGCAGACAATGACCACTCACTGGACCCGCGCCATAGCGCACCGCATGGGCACGCTCTGGCTGCTCAAAATGGTGGGCACCGCCGCGTTCATGACCTTGTTCTTTTGGGCTTACTTCACGGTTCTTGAGCATCCGTTGCGGGAACCTGTGGTGGTGCCCACCCTGTGGCTTGACGCCTGGGTACCGCTGGCGCCTGCTGCTTTCGCTGTTTACATTTCACTGTGGGTGTATGTGTCACTGGCGCCGGCGCTGATCTCCAACCTCCGCGCATTGCTGCACTACGGCCTCTGGGTCTCGGCACTGTGCCTGTTCTGTCTGGCCATTTTCTGGTGTGTGCCGACGCAAACGCCTGTCCTGGACATCGACTGGAGCCTCTACCCTGGCCTCTCCCTGATCAAGGGCATGGACGCAGCGGGCAACGCCCTGCCCTCCCTGCACGTGGGCTCTGCCGTGTTTTCCGCCTTCTGGCTGCACCGGGTGCTCACCACCGTGAACGCGCCAGCCTGGTTGCGCTGGATCAATGTGGTGCATTGCGCTGCCATCGCCTGGTCCACGATGGCCACCCGCCAGCACGTGGCCTGGGATGTGATCGCCGGAGCGGCGGTTGGCACTCTGTTTGCCTGGCTGTCTCTGCGGTCTTTGCAATGGGGAAAAGCGCCGATCGCGGCCTGACGCCCAATACCTTTCCGAGGAAAACCATGTCCAGCAACGTCTCCGCCACTCTGGGGCCCATCGTGACCCTGCTGTCGGCTGCAGTGATCGCCGTGCCCCTGTTCCGAAAATTGGGGCTGGGCTCGGTGCTCGCCTATTTTGCGGCGGGCTTGCTGGTGGGGCCTTCGGGCGTGCGCCTGTTCACCGATCCCCAGGCCATCCTGCATTTCTCAGAGCTGGGCGTGGTGATGTTTCTGTTCATCATCGGTCTGGAGATGCGCCCGCAACGGCTTTGGAGCATGCGCCGCGACATTTTTGGCCTGGGCCTGGCGCAGGTGCTGCTGTGCACGGCCCTGCTCACTGCGCTGGGCCTGCTCCTGAACCTTTCGCCCCTGGTGGCTTTTGTCGGCGCTGCAGGTTTCGTGCTCTCTTCCACTGCGGTGGTGGCGCAGGTGCTCAACGAGCGCGGCGAGACCCACACGATCGCGGGACAGCAGGCGGTGTCCATCCTGCTGCTGGAAGACCTGGCCGTGGTTCCGCTGCTGATTCTGGTGGCGTTTCTGGCACCCGACCATGTCGCCACACCTGGCAGCGAGTGGCGCTCGTTGGGCGTGGCTTTGGCGGCGGTGGGCCTGCTGGTCGCGGCCAGCCGGTGGGTGATCAACCCGGTGTTCGCGTTGCTCGCCGCGTCGCGGGTGCGTGAAGTGATGACGGCAGGTGCCCTGCTGGTGGTGCTCGGGGCGGCCTTGCTCATGGAGGCCAGCGGTTTGTCCATGGCCATGGGCGCCTTCATGGCGGGGGTGTTGCTCTCGGGCTCCAGCTACCGCCACCAGATCGAGGTCGACATCGAGCCGTTCAAGGGCATCTTGCTGGGGCTATTTTTCCTGGCCGTGGGCATGTCACTGGACCTGGCTCTGGTCGCACAACAGTGGCACACCATCATCGTCATTCTGCTGGGTTACATGGCGGTGAAGGCGCTGGGTATTTACGCTGTGGCACGGCTCTTTGGCAGCAACCGGCGCGTGGCGCTGGCGCGCATGACGCTCTTTGCTCAGGGCGGGGAATTCGCCTTCGTCCTGTTCGCAGCCGCACAAACACAAGGCCTCATCGATGCGCCAACACAGGCTTTGCTGTCGGCCGTGATCATTCTCTCCATGGCCCTGACGCCGCTGGTGCTGCTGTTGGCCAAACGACTGACGCCGGCCGAAACGCCGTCCATGCACGAGACGGAAGCGGCCCAAGACCTCAAAGGCAAAGTTTTGCTGATCGGCTTTGGCCGCTTTGGCCAGATCGCCAGCCAGGGATTGCTGGCGCGTGGATACGAAGTGTCCACCATCGACAACAACCCCGACCGGATTCGGGATGCCGCGCGTTTTGGCTACAAGGTGTATTACGGAGACGGCGCACGCCTGGACATCCTGCATGCCTCGGGTGCACAACATGCACAGGTGGTCCTCGTTTGCGTCGACGACCGCGATGCCTGCAAGCACATTGTCGAGCTGGTCAAAAGCGAATTCCCGCAGGCCGCCGTGCTGGCCCGCGCCTACGACCGGTACCACGCCATCGAGCTGCTCCAGGCCGGCGCCGACGTTCAGATGCGCGAGACACTGGAATCGGCCCTTTCGCTCGGCTGCGCAGCCCTGGAGCACCTCGGGCTGGATGAGACTGAGGCCCGAGAGGTCATTGACAACATCCGCTTGCGCGATCAGGCGCGTTTGGCGATCCAGGTCTGTGAAGGTGTCAAACCGGATCCCAGCTACACATCCGCGATGCTGGCGCCCGAGCCCTTGAGCCCGGTCGCCGCAACGGGCACGCCAAACGATTGATCAGGCCTTGAACCGGGCCGTCGTGGTCGCCACGCGTTCGCCAAACAGGCGCGCTGTTTCCAGATCCCCCGGCAGCATTTCATGGGCGCCCGCATCCGAAGGACTCTGGGCCATGGCCCCGCTGTACGAACCCACATAGTTGACATCGTTGCGCTGGGCCGCCTTGCTGTTGCTGGGCAACATGCCCAAGCCCACCCACACGCCGCCGTGCTGCATGGCCAGCGTGAACAGGTAGTTCAACGTGGACAGCTTGTCGCCATTCATGGCGGCGCTGTTGGTAAAACCGGCGAAGAGCTTGTCTTTCCATTGCTGGCTGAACCAGGGCTTGCTGGAGGCGTCCGCGAACTTCTTGAACTGCCAGCTCACGGAGCCCATGTAAGTCGGGCTGCCCATGATGATGGCATCGGCCTCGCTCAGCAGCTCCCAGCCGCCTTCTGGCAGGTTGCCATCGGCATCGATGGCCAGCAACTCGGCGTTGGCGCCATCGGCCACCGACTGGGCCATGCGCTGGGTATGGCCGTAGCCGGAATGGAAAACAACAACAATCTTGCTCACAGGGAAGACTCCAGGGATGCACATCGGTCGACGTGCTGGTTGAGAAAAAACGAAAAAGTCAGCGGCTGCCAGGCAGCAGCCGCACGGGCCAACGCCTCAAGCCGCGAGGTCGAACACCAGGACTTCGGCCTGGTCCGCGGCATCCAGCTTCAGCAAAGGCTCGTGGGCCAGTGCGACGGCGTCACCCGCCTTCAGGGCCTCACCGTTGACACTGAGCGCACCGCGCACCAGATGGACATAGGCCTTGCGCGAAGGGTCCAACGGCAGATTCACCACATCGCCTTCGTTCAGCAAACCTGCGTACAGGGCTGCGTCGGCATGGATGGTGACCGCCCCCGAAGCGCCATCGGGCGCGGCCACCAGCCGCAACTGGCCCTGTTTCTCAGCGTCGGCAAATGTCTTCTGTTCGTAGCCCGGCGCGATGCCGCGCACATTGGGTTCGATCCAGATCTGCAGGAAATGCGTGGTCTGGTCCGGCGCGTGGTTGAACTCGCTGTGGCGCACACCCTGCCCTGCACTCATGCGCTGCACATCGCCGGGGGGAATGCCTTTGACGTTGCCCATGCTGTCCTTGTGGGCCAGGTTGCCCTGCAGCACGTAGCTGATGATTTCCATGTCCTTGTGGCCATGTTCGCCAAAACCCATGCCCGGAGCGATGCGGTCTTCGTTGATGACACGCAGATTGCCCCAGCCCATCCGCTGCGGATCATGGTAATCGGCAAAGGAGAATGAGTGCTGGCTCTTCAACCAGCCATGATCGGCGAAACCTCGGGCTTCGGAACGGCGAATGTGCATCATGGTGAACAGTCCTTCTGGGTGCGCCTGGCTTGCCGGTGAAAGACCGGTGACTGAACCAGAGCGACTGAGATCCATTGTGAAATCGTCGAGGCCCACTTAGGGGGCACGCGGTTGATGGCATCATTCAAATTAATTGAACAAACAACCGCTCTTCATACATGTCCAAGCCCAATTCACGTGCAGCCCTGTCCCCGGAAAACCTGGGCTTGATTGAAGCCATTCACCGGCTGGGCAGCATGGCCGCTGCTGCACGGGAATACGGCATGGTGCCGAGCGCGCTGACCTACCGCGTGCGGCAGGTGGAAGATGCCCTGGACGTCTTGCTGTTCGATCGCAGCGCGCGCCGCGCCCAACTGACACCGGCGGGGGCAGAGCTGCTTCGGGCTGGCCAGGCCTTGCTGCTGGAGCTGGATGCCGTGGCCGAGCGGGTCAAGCGTGTCGCCACGGGCTGGGAGCCCCAGTTCACGCTGGCGGTCGACGCCATCGTCGCGCGGGCCACCCTGTTTGAATTGTGTGAGGCTTTTTATGCGGAGGGTGCGCCCACCCGCATCAAGATTCGCGCAGAAACCTTGTCGGGCACCATGGAAGCTTTGCAGCGAGGTCAAGCCGACCTGGCGCTGGGTGTGGGTGCCGCCGAAGCTGTACCTGATATCCACACAGCCCTGCTGGGCACCGTGCAATTCGTGTACGCAGTGGCACCCCACCACCCTCTGGCGGCGCTGGACCATCCGCTGTGCGATGAAGAGATGCGCAGCCACCGCGCGGTGGCTGTCGCGGACACGGCGCGGCAAGGCAGCGGCATCACCCACAACTTGTTTGCAGGGCAGGACGTGCTCACCGTGCCCACCATGCAGCACAAACTTGAAGCCCAGCTTCGAGGCATCGGTGCAGGGTACTTGCCATTGCCTTTGGCACAACCCTACATTGCTGCCGGGCGTCTGATCGTCAAAGCGGTGGAGCAACCCCGAGATCCCTTCCGCCTCAATTACGCCTGGCGCAACACACGCAACGCCGGCGACAGGGGTCGCGCCCTCAACTGGTGGCTGGCCCGACTGCAACACGCAAAAACCCGCGAAGCCTTGCTCCACAACCACCACCAGAGCTGAGCCCGTCACTTTCTTGTTTCCACTGTGTTCGTGCGCGCGTCAGGGCTGATACAGTCAGACCCACATAGGTCAACCGGCAAAGAGACATGAACAAGAGCAAGCCCAGCAGTGCCCCGTCCAGAACCCCGCGAAAAACCCCGGTCAAATCGACCGCCCGAAAGAAACCCGCAGCGGTGAAAACGCCCATGCACATCGCCGTGGTCGGCGCCGGCATGGCTGGCGTGGTGTGCGCCCGAACGCTGCTGCAAGCGGGACACCGTGTCACGCTGATTGAAAAGAGCCAGGGATTTGGTGGGCGCATGGCAACACGCAGCACCGAGTTCGGTGGCTTTGATCATGGCGCACAGTACTTCACCGTGCGCGATAAACGATTCGCCCAGGTGCTGCTGTCCGCGCAAGACCAGGTCAAGGCCTGGAGCGTGAGCACCGTGAGGGTGCTCGACGAACTGGGCCATGTGCTCGCCAGCGCACCACCGCCCACCGAGCCCCATTTCGTGGCGGTGCCGGGCATGAGCGGTCTGGTGAACCACTGGGCCCAGCCCCTGGTTTATCCGGAACGCCACAACGTCACGGGGGCCACCACACTCACCGGCGTCCGGGTCACCCTCATCGAGCGCGATGCGCTCAATCCCGAACAATGGCAGTTGCGCGCTGAAGGCGACGATGGCGGCCAGCAAGTTGTGGGGGGCTTCGACCGGGTGGTGCTGGCCATGCCCCATTTGCAAACCCACGATCTGCTGCTGGCCTCGGGCCACTCGCCCGAACTGCGCCAGCAACTCAAGCCGGTGCAAGTCGCGCCTTGCTGGACCCTGATGGTGGCCTACCCGAACGCGATGCAGCCTAACCTGCCACACATTGGGCCCCAGTGGAACGCTGCACGAAGCACCCACCACCGCATCAGCTGGCTGGCCCGGGAAAACAGCAAGCCTGGCCGTGAACGCATTGAGCGTTGGACCATCCAGGCCAGCCCTGCCTGGTCCGCCAAACACCTGGAAGACGACGCCGAGCGCGTCAAAGCCAAGCTCCTCAAGGGTTTCGCCGAAATCACCGGCATCCGGGTGACCCCGGCCCATGCCGTGGTGCACCGTTGGCGCTTCGCCCAGACCCAAAAACCACTGGGCCGGCCTTTCATCCTGGACGCCGAACTGGGCATCGGCCTGTGTGGCGACTGGTGCCTGGGCCACCGCGTAGAAGACGCTTTCGTCTCCGGACTGGAGCTGGCGCTGGCGATGGCGTGAGTCCCGCAGGCTGCGATCCTTTTGGCGCGGGATCAGACCCAGGCCATCTTCGTTCTTCAGCGGGGCGATCAATCCCAACGCAGAGCCGGCCCAAAGAAAGTCAACCCCCTCGCGGGCAGCGACCCACCCAATGGCGGAGCGTGGGGGCCAATCAACCGCAGCGCAGGGCCGCCCCAAGCCAGGTCAGCCCCCTCGAGAGGCAGCAACCCGCGCAGCGGCGGAACGTGGGGGCCAATCGACCGCAGCGCAGGGCCGCCCCAAGTCAGGTCAGCCCCCTCGAGGGGCAGCAACCCGCGCAGCGGCGGAACGTGGGGGCCCATCGACCGCAGCGCAGGGCCGCCCCAAGCCAGGTC
The DNA here is from genome assembly GCF_004795855.1 of Hydrogenophaga sp. PAMC20947. Lineage (NCBI taxonomy): Bacteria > Pseudomonadati > Pseudomonadota > Betaproteobacteria > Burkholderiales > Comamonadaceae > Hydrogenophaga > Hydrogenophaga sp. PAMC20947. The sequence continues at coordinate 532,495 of NZ_CP039252.1, read as the reverse complement.
AGCCCCCTCGGGGGGCAGCGACCCGCGCAGCGGCGGAGCGTGGGGGTGCCAGGACCGCAGCGCAGGGCCGCCCCAAGCCAGGTCAGCCCCCTCGGGGGGCAGCGACCCGCGCAGCGGCAGAGCGTGGGGGCCCATCGACCGCAGCGCAGGGCCGCCCCAAGCCAGGTCAGCCCCCTCGGGGGGCAGCGACCCGCGCAGCAGCAGAGCGTGGGGGCCCATCGACCGCAGCGCAGGGCCGCCCCAAGCCAGGTCAGCCCCCTCGGGGGGCAGCGACCCGCGCAGCGGCGGAGCGTGGGGGCATTGTCATGAACTACCGGGGACGATTTGCCCCCTCCCCCACAGGCCCGCTGCACGCGGGTTCCCTTGTGGCGGCGCTGGCCAGCTGGCTGGATGCACGCGCCCATGGCGGCACCTGGATCGTGCGCATGGAAGACGTGGACACCCCGCGCTGCATCCCTGGCGCCGATGCGCTCATCCGTCAACAACTGGCAGCCTGTGGGCTGGTGAGCGATGAGCCGGTGCTGTACCAATCGCAACGGGCATCGATGTACCAGCGCGCACTTGACCGCCTGATGCAGCACCAGCATGCCTACCCCTGTGGGTGTTCCCGGAAAGACATCGAAGAGACCCTGGCATCACGGGGTCTGCACACGGATCGACACCACTCAGCCGTCTACCCTGGCACTTGCAGGCCTGAAAACGGTGGCCTGAAAGGCAAACCCGCCCGAGCCTGGCGTCTGGCCGTGCCTGAGCCGTCTGATATCACCTGGACCGACCTGCAACTGGGTCCGCAGCACCAGAACGTGGGCAAGGCCGTTGGTGACTTTGTGCTCAAACGCGCCGACGGCCTGTGGGCGTACCAGCTGGCGGTGGTGGTGGACGACGCCGATCAAGGCATCACCCATGTCGTGCGCGGTCAGGACTTGCTCGACAACACCCCCCGTCAGATCGTGCTGCAGTTGCTGCTGGAGGTGCCACAACCCCGCTACCGACATATTCCCCTGGTGTTGGGCGAGAACGGTGAAAAGCTCAGCAAGCAAAACGGTGCACAGGCACTCGATCTCAACGACCCCGCGGGGTCGCTCCGTCAGGCAGCTGCGCATCTGGGGTTACCGTCCTGCCCGGGCACCGTGCCTGAAAGCCTGCAAACCTGGCTGAAAGACTGGGCTTGTACACCGGCAACGAACAAACACCCGGCAACACTTTGACGGCCCCAGCACGAACAACCTGTAACATATTCACCTGCCTCGCCGAGGCCGAGGGAATCGCTCCGGTCGCCGTCCCAGAAACACAAGGAACCCTTGCGTGAACCCCATCCCCCTGATCGAATCGCTGGAACGGATGGCCGATCCCCTGGCCGATGACGCCGTGGCCGCCTTCATGGCAACCCATGATCCGCTGGACACCACCGGGCTGACACTGGCCACCCGGCTCATGGCGAGCTGGACCACCAATGGCGCGCTGAGCGGCTGGCAGCCCGAAGGTGCTGCAACCGACCCACACACCGTGAAGGCCCTGCAGGACTACCTGGCCGAAGGTGCGGTCCTGCCTGAGTGGGCAGACCCTGCCAAAGTGGCCAGAGCCGAAAAGCTGTTCATGGACCACGGCCCACTGTCGTGCACCCTGCTGTTCTGCACCAGCCTGCCCGAGTGCTACGTGCTGCCCGACCTGGCCGAAGTGCTGCACATTGCGGGCCAGCTGGAAGCGCACACCGAGCACCGCATTCGCCAGACCGCCGCCATGGTGTTTCCGGTCATGATGCGCGGCGGACTATTGAGCCCTGAGGGCTCCGGCGTGGCCCAGGTCCTCAAGGTCCGGCTGATTCACGCGACCATCCGGCACCTCATCTTGCGGGGGCATCCCGGTTCGGTCATCGGTGCAATGCCCCCCGTGAACACCCACACGCCTCAGCCCAACCTTTACGCAGCCCTGATGTCGCACGGGTGGAATACCGACACCCAGGGCCTGCCGTGCAACCAGGTGGAACTGGCCTATACCCTGCTCACCTTCAGCTACAGTTTTCTGCAAGGCATGCGCCGTCTGGGCCTGCCTTTGTCACCCCAAGACGAAGAGGCCTATCTGCATACCTGGAATGTCATGGGCCATGTGCTGGGAATCCGGCGCGAGCTGATGGTGCACACGGTGGCCGAAGCGCAGGCGTTGTTCGAGCGCATTCGACAGCACGCACAGGCGCGTGAGCAGCGCGTAGCACCCGATCCGCGCCCGGCCCTCGGACAAGCGCTCATGCAAACCATGGCCGATGCCATCAAGCTGCCGGTGATCCGGCACATCCCGGTGCCGCTGACCCAGTGGCTCATTGGCATGAAAACAGCGAAGTCCGTCGGCATAAACCAGCAGGTGCCGTGGTTCACCTGGGTGGTGTTCCTGCTCGGCCTGGGTTTGACGCGCGCGATCGACACCGTGGTCCGCTGGGTGTCCCCCAGGTTCTCCCTCTCCCGCCTCCTGACACGCATCATCGGCTACCACCTGCTCACCCGATTTCTGCTTGACCAGACCCGCCCACTGCGTTTGCCGATCCACGTGATCAATGCCATGCAAGACACCGTGTCCCAATGGAGCGACGATCCCCATGCGCTGCCCTGGCTCAACCGCCTTGAAGACCGTTTCACCACGGCGGGGCCCTGGCGCAACACCTGATGCGGCCCTTTCGAACCATGCACATCCGCTCCACTGTGTTCTTTCCTGCCCGATTCGTCCTTTTGCTGATGCTGGCCAGCATCGCACTGTGGTGGCCCGGGCTGGCATCGGCAGCCGGGGCTGCGCCTCACAACATCGCGGCGCAAAGCCCTTACTGGGTGGATGCCTCCGGGCAAGCCACCATCGAGCAGGTGGCCCAGTTTGCGCCCACCGAATTTCAAGCCTTGCAACCGAATCAGGCGTTTCGCCTGGGCGAAGCTGCACTCTGGGTGCGGCTGGATTTGCCCCCCCTGGACCCCACCGAACGCTGGCACCTCCTGTTTGATTCTTCAGCCTTCATCGACAGCGTGAACCTGTACCTGCCCGATGGAAACGCAGGATGGAAGATCAACCGGGCGGGCGACTCACTGCCGGTGGCGCAATGGTCCATCCCCGACCGATCTCCCGTGTTCGAAGTGGGTGCCGGTGGCTACACCGCGTGGCTGCGCATGGCCAGCAAGCCCACCCCGCTGAGCCCGCGCTACCACCTCATCTCGCAGTCGGATCTTCAAAGCAAGCGCCACTGGACCTATCTGATGCTCGGCGGCTACCTGGGCTTCGGGTTGCTGGTGATGTTCCTGGGATGGGTGCACGCGCGCCTCTACCGCGACCGTGCGTTCGTGATCTACATGGTCTACGTGGGCTGCATGCTGGGATTTCAGCTCGCGTTCACGGGTATCGGGGGCCTGTTTTTCTGGCCAGACTGGGCCTGGTGGAACAACGCCTCACCCGCCGTCTTCATGCTCTGGCTGGCCGCTACCGGCAACTGGTTTGTGGCCGAAGTGTGTGCCATCGCTCGCTACAGCCAGCGAGCGGCGACAGCGGCTTTGGCTTTCTCTGTGGTGGGCCTGCTGTACCCGGTGGTGTACCTAACCCTGAACAACGCCACTGCACTGCTGCTTCTCAATCTCTACGGCCTGCTCACGGTTGTGATTGGCCCCGTCATGACCATTTGGGCCTGGCGCCGGGGAGAACGTTACGCGGGCTGGCTGGCACTGGGCTTCCTGCCGCTGCAAATAGGCTACTTTTTCCCCGCCCTGCGCGCGGCAGGCCTGATCACAGACAGCTGGGCCACGCAATACAGTGTGTTGATCGGTTCGGCCATTGAAATCCCGGTGCTGCTCTACATCCTCCACCACCGGGCGAAGCACTTCAACGAAAACCGGGCCCGGCTGCGCACGCTGGAGAGCACCGATCCCCTGACGGGCCTGACCGTCATGCCCGTGCTCCGGCTGCGCATGCGCGACGCCATGCGCCGGGCGGAGCGCTATGGGCACCAATGCGCCGTGCTGGTCGTCGAGCTGGCCAACCACGCGGAAATTGTGGCGGTCGAAGGGCGGGAAGTGGGGGACAGGGCGCTGGTGATCGCGGCGTCCAAGCTTTCACGCGTGGTGCGCGATGTGGACACGGTCTGCCGGATGGCCAATACCCGGTTTACCATTCTGATTGAAGGCCCCGTGGCCTTGCCACAGATCAAACTCATCGCCCAGCACTTTGTCGTCAAGGGGCTGGAAAGAACCTCCATATTGCCGGGCGACCTGGACTTGCGGTTTCGCATGGTGTCGATCCTGCTGCCCGCAGGTGCAGCCATCCTGGAACACACCGAAGCGCCGGACGAGCGCCGCGTGCTCTCGCATCTGGAGAAATCGCTGGACCTGCTGGGCGCCGATTCCCGAAAGATGGTGATGCACCTGCCCGAAGGCTCCGTCTTGCCAGGCCATGCAGTTGGCTCCGCCTGAACCTGGGTCGGTGCCTTGTGCATCTTTGTGGGCGTGGGCGTGGGCGTGAAGATCGCGGCCCCGCCTACAATCGGGGTCGACCTCTCTCCCCTGCCATGAACGCCGAACACGAAAACCCCTCGTCCGCCCCACCCTCCCCCGAAGAGACCACACCAGCGCCAGCAGGGGCTCCCGACGGCGACAAGCCCTACATGCGGGTGATCAAGAGCTACGTGCTGCGTGCCGGGCGCACGGGCCCGGGGCAAGCCAGGGCCTACCAGCAGCACGGCCCCAAATACCTCTTGACTTACCAGCCTGAGCCGCTGGACGTCGAAACGGCGTTTGGCCGCAGCGCGCCTCTGTTCATGGAAATTGGCTTCGGCATGGGCGGCGCCACCGCGCACATCGCCCAGGTGCGACCAGACGACAATTTCATCTGCTGTGAAGTGCATGAGCCGGGCGTGGGCTCCCTGCTCAAACTGATCGGCGAAAACGGCATCGAGAACATCCGCATCTTCCGCCACGATGCGGTGGAAGTACTGGACCACATGCTCGGCGAACAAAGCCTGGACGGGGTGCACATCTTCTTTCCCGACCCCTGGCACAAAAGCCGTCACCACAAGCGCCGCCTGATCCAGGGCCCGTTTGTGAACCGCCTGGCGCGCCACATCAAACCGGGCGGTTACCTCCACCTGGCCACCGACTGGGAGCCCTACGCGGAGCAGATGCATGCGGTGTTGAAGGCCGAGCCGCTGCTGGTCAACACCGCTGCCGAGCCTGGCCCCCACGGCTGCGCCCCCAAGCCCGACTACCGTCCGCTGACCAAATTCGAGAACCGCGGCATCAAACTCGGCCACGGGGTCTGGGATCTGATTTACCAGCGGGTCTGACGGCTCAGGTCGGCACAAGGCCGCTTTCACGGCCATCTCCCTGAACCCACCGCATGTCTCGCAGTCCCGGCAACCCCAATATCCCGGCGCTCCATGGCGTGGCCGCCAGCTGCGTGGCCCTGCCCACCACAAAGCCCGCGCCATGGGCCACCGTGCTGGACTACCTGGCCCACAGAATGCCGGCGGTTTCGCACAACGGATGGACCGAGCGATTTGCCCGCGGCCTGGTGCTCTCTGAGAACGGCGAAGCGCTGCTGCCCACCGAGCCGTTTCGAGGGGGGCACCGCGTTTATTACTACCGCGAACTGCCGAACGAACAAGCGGTGCCCTTCGAGGAAACCGTGCTGTTTCAGGATGAGCACCTGGTGGTCGCCGACAAACCCCACTTTCTCCCGGTGACGCCGGGCGGGCGATTTGTGCAGGAAACGCTGCTGGTGCGTCTGCAACGGCGCCTGAACCTGCCAGCGCTCGCGCCCTTGCACCGCATTGACCGGGAAACCGCCGGGCTGGTGCTGTTCGCCGTGCAACCCGCAGAACGCGGCGCCTACCATGCGCTGTTCAGTGGACACGAAATGCACAAAACCTACGAGGCCATCGCGGCCGCGACTTGCGCACTGACCTGGCCCCATATCCGCCAAAGCCGCCTGGTGGAGCACCCGACCGAGTTCTACCGCATGTGCGAGGCCGACGAAACTTCAACGCCCAACAGCGAAACACACGTGAACCTGCTGGAGCAACGGGGCAACTGGGCACGCTATCAACTGACACCCGTCACGGGCAAACGGCACCAGTTGCGGGTTCACATGAACGCCCTGGGCCTGCCCATTGCAGGCGACCAGCTCTACCCGACCGTGCAGCACGGACCCGACGATCTGGAGGATTTTTCGAAACCGTTGCAGCTGCTGGCCCAGCACATCGGTTTCACCGATCCGATCACCGGAGCCGTGCGGGCGTTTCAGAGCGAGCGAAACCTGGAGTGGCCCAAGGATGCGGCTCAAACCGGGCTCAATTCAAAGTGAGAAAACAGCGAGCGCCCTCAGACCGTGGTGCAGGACCGCAAGGCCGAACAATGCAGCTACTGCCATGAGGGCAAACGGGCTCCAGGCCCCGCTCTGAACTCACTCGTCGCTGTCGGAGCCCAGCACCATATCGGCACCGGCGCCCACCACCTTGCCGCCGATGCGCACCGTGCCCACGGCCGCATCCACCACCAGGCCGCCCACACCGATCACCGCCGAGGCAGCGGTGTCAACCACCGCTACCACGGCACAGCCGCTCAAACTGCCCAGCATCAACATCGCCATGAGCGGCCACCCAAGGCCAAAGCGCGTCACAGCCGTTCGCATCTCACACACCCGCGAGGTTAAAAAGCTTCAAGCCCGCTCGGCCACCCAGGCCTGCACCGAAGCCAGGGCCTTGGGCAAACCGCTGGCATCGGTGCCACCGGCCATGGCCATGTCGGGCTTGCCGCCACCCTTGCCACCCACCTGCTGGGCCACAAAATTCACCAGCTCGCCGGCCTTGACCTTGCCCACGCTGTTGGCGGTCACGCCCGCAGCGATCTGCACCTTGTCGCCATCGACTGCGGCCAAAACGATGACCGCCGTCTTGAGCTTGTCTTTCAGCTTGTCCATGGTCTCGCGCAGGCCCTTGGCATCAGCGCCGGGCAACACCGCGACCAGCAATTTCAGCCCGTTGACATCCACCGCCTGGCCGACCAGCTCATCGCCCTGGGCAGAGGCCAGGCGGCTCTTGAGCGCGCCCATTTCCTTCTCCAGATCGCGCATCTGCTCCAGCAAGGCGCCGACGCGGGCGGGCACCTCTTGCGGTGTGACTTTGAGCGTACCGGCCACGCCACCCAAGGTGGTTTCCATGCCTTGCACGTAGTTCACCGCATTCATGCCCGTCACGGCTTCCACTCGGCGCACGCCCGCGGCCACGCCGCCTTCAGCGGTGATGGTGAAGAAACCAATGTCGCCCGTACGAGCCACGTGGGTGCCACCGCACAGCTCGCGGCTGGACCCGATGTCCAGCACGCGCACGGTCTCGCCGTACTTCTCACCAAACAACATGGTCGCGCCGGTTTTCTGGGCGGCCTCGATGTCCATCACGCGGGCCTGCGTCGCCGCATTGGCCACGATTTCTGTGTTCACCCGTTGTTCGATTTCGCGAATCTGCTCGTCGGTCACCGGGGCGTTGTGGGTGAAGTCGAAGCGCGTCTTGTCGGCGTCGACCAGGCTGCCCTTTTGCTGCACATGGGTGCCCAGCACTTCGCGCAGGGCTTTGTGCATCAAATGGGTGACCGAGTGGTTGCGCATGGTCGCGCCACGCCGCGCGGTGTTCACCTGAGCCGTCACAGAGTCACCCACCGCCAGGGTTCCCAGCTCCAGCGTGCCGTGGTGCCCAAAGACATCGGCCTTGATCTTCTGCGTATCGGCCACCTCAAAGCGCGCGAGCGCGGCTTTCTCGCCCGTGAGGATCATCCCTTCGTCGCCCACCTGGCCACCACTCTCAGCGTAGAAAGGCGTCGTGTCGAGCACCACCACACCGCTCTGACCGGCTTTCAACTCGGCCACAGCCGTGCCTTCAAAGTACAGCGCCACCACCTTGCCCGGCGCCTCCAGTTTTTCGTAACCAACGAATTCATTGCCAGCGCCGGTGTACTCCAGCGCCTTGTCCATCTTGAACTTGCCTGCGGCGCGGCCGGCGGCCTTTTGTTTGGCCATGGCCGCGTGGAAGCCGGCTTCGTCAACCGACAGCCCGCGCTCGCGGCACACGTCAGCCGAGAGGTCGAGAGGAAAACCGTAGGTGTCGTGCAGTTTGAAGGCCACTTCGCCGGGCAATTGCTTTACCCCTCCCGCCAAAGCGCTGTCCAGTATTTCCATACCGGTGGCCAGCGTTTCAAAGAAACGTTCTTCTTCGGTCTTGAGCACCTCGGTGATGCGCTGCTCCTGCGAGGCCAGGCTGGGATAGGCCCCGCCCATGAGCTTCGCCAGATCGGCGACCAGCTTGTGGAAAAACGGCGTTTTTTTGTCCAGCTTGTAGCCATGGCGAATGGCACGGCGGATGATGCGGCGCTGCACATACCCCCGGCCTTCGTTGCTCGGGATCACGCCATCGCTCACCAGGAAAGCGGTGGCGCGGATGTGGTCGGCAATGACTTTCAACGACGGGTTGGCCAGGTCGGTGCAACCGGTCTCACGCGCAGCCGCCTTGATCAGGGCGTCGAAGATATCGATTTCGTAGTTGCTGTGCACATGTTGCAAGATCGCAGCCAGGCGCTCCAGGCCCATTCCGGTGTCCACACAGGGTGCGGGCAGCGGCTTGACCGAGCCGTCTTCGGCCATGTCGAACTGCATGAACACGTTGTTCCAGATCTCGATGAAGCGGTCGCCGTCTTCATCAGGGCTGCCGGGGGGGCCGCCCGCAATGTGGTCGCCATGGTCGTAGAAGATCTCCGAGCAGGGACCGCAGGGACCGGTATCGGCCATCATCCAGAAGTTGTCGCTCTTGTAGCGCCCACCCTTGTTGTCACCGATGCGGATCACGCGTTCGGGTGGCAGGCCGATTTCTTTCGTCCAGATGTCGTAGGCCTCGTCATCTTCTTCGTAAACCGTGGCCAGCAGGCGGTCAGCCGGCAGTTTGTAAACCTCGGTCAGCAGCTCCCAGGCCCATTTCAGCGATTCGCGCTTGAAATAGTCGCCAAAGCTCCAGTTGCCCAGCATCTCGAAGAAGGTGTGGTGGCGCGCGGTGTAACCCACGTTTTCCAGATCGTTGTGCTTGCCGCCCGCCCGCAGGCAAGACTGCACCGATGTGGCGCGCGTGTAGGGGCGCTTGTCGGTGCCGAGAAACACATCCTTGAACTGCACCATGCCCGAGTTGGTGAACATGAGCGTGGGATCGTTGCCGGGCACCAGGCCGCTGGAAGGCACGATGGTGTGGCCCTTGGAGGCAAAGAAGTCCAGGAAGGTCTTGCGGATATCGGCAACAGATGCAACAGCGGTGACGGGGCGGGTCATGGTGGCCTTGTGAGGAGTCGGAGACGAGGGTGGGCATTGGCGCCCATAAACCCCTGTATTTTCGCAAACTGTGGGGGCATCGGTCGAAAGAGGGCCGTTGCGGGATCAGGCAGCCTTAGTTTGCTCTTTCAGAAAGGCCCAAACCTGCGGCTCATCGGAGTAGGCCACATTGAAACGAAGCCACCGGCTGGGTGTCAGGTTGGGGGTGAACAAGTGGCCCGGGCCGAGCGAAATGTCTTGTTCGGCGGCCTTGTAGGCCAGTTCGGCAGCGTCGTGTATATCGGGGTGCTGCGCCCACAGAAACAAACCCGCCTTGGGCTCTGCAAAGATCTCAAAACCTTTGTTTTCCAGCGCTTGCGCCACGCGTTGGTGGGCTGCGGCCAAACGGTCGCGCAGGCCGCGCAGGTGTTTGCGCCAGCGCCCGTCCAGCAGCGCGCCACACACCAGGCGCTCGCTGAATTCGGACGAGGTCAACCCCGAAATCATTTTCAGCTGGGCAAAATCCTCCAGCAAATCGGGCGGTGCGGCCATGAAGCCCACACGCAGGTTGGGCGAGATGGTCTTGGAGAAGCTGCTGAGGTAGACCACACGCTGCAACTGGTCCAGACTGGCCAGCGACGGGCGAGGCTCGGGATCGAGATCGGCGTAGATGTCGTTTTCCACCACCGTGAAGTGGTGCTTTTCAGCCAGTTGCAGCACACGGTGCAGATGCGCCAGGTTGGCCACCGACCCGGTTGGGCTTTGCAGGCGCGGCTGGGTGAAAAACACCTTGGGCTGGTGTTCGATCACCAGCGCTTCCAACGCCGCCAGGTCGTAGCCGTGGGGCGTGCGGGGCACGCCCACCAGCTTCGCACCGAGAAAGCGCAGCGAAAACAGCAGATTGGGATAACCCGGATCGTCCACCAGCACCACATCGCCAGCGCGCACCAGGCAGCGCGCGACCAGATCAAGCCCCTGGCTGGAGCCATGCGTGAGCAAGACCTGATCGGTGGTCACCGCGATTTCCTGCTCGGCTAGCAGATCGCGCACCAGTTGGCGCAACGGGGGGTAACCCTTGGGTTCGCCGTAGCCGCCCAGCTCGGCGTTGTCGGCGGCCAGCGAGCGCAGACTGCGGCGCAAGCCGTCTTGGAACAGCCAGTCGCCGGGGATCCAGCCACAGCCGGGTTTCATGCGCAGCGCCCGGTTCTCAAACACCCGGCGCAGGTACCACATGGAATCAAAATTGTGGTTGACGGACTCAACCGGCGTCTGATCGGGACCCAACCTGGCCAACGCTTCACGCTGGCGCACAAAAAACCCGGAATGTGGGCGTGAGGCGAAGTAACCCTGTGCCACCAGGCGGTCATAAGCGTCCACCACGGTGTACACGCTCACGCCCTGGGCATGGGCGAACTGGCGGATCGACGGCGCTTTGGCGCCGGGACGCAGGTCACCGCGCTGGATGGCTTCGCGAAATCCCTCGACGATTTGTGCCACCAGGGGCGATGCGGCTTTGGGGTCAACGGTGAACATGGCACATACCTAGGGTTTCTGTGTAGCGGCAGCATCAGCAGCACAGTGCATTGGCAGCAATCGGCTGTCTGTATATGGTACCGGCGGCCACTTGTGCCTAGAGTGTCGCTCAGTCAATTGATCCTTTGTTTTACCTCTGCGGAGAGTTTCCATGCAACGCGAATCCCAAGCCACCAACGCCATGCTCATGGCCCGCCGCAACGCCGCCATCCCGCGAGGCGTGGGCCACAGCCACCAGATCTTCATCGCCAAAGGCGAAAACGCCGAAATCTGGGATGTGGAGGGTCGGCGCTACATCGACTTTGCCGGTGGCATTGCCGTGCTCAACACCGGCCACCGCAATCCGGCCATCATCGAAGCCGTCAAGGCACAGCTCGACCTGTACACCCACACCTGCTTCCAGGTGTTGGCCTATGAGCCCTATGTGGAGCTCGCTGAGCGCCTCAACGCCAAGGCGCCTGGGGACTTCGCCAAGAAGACCCTGTTCCTCACCACCGGAGCGGAAGCGCTGGAGAACGCGGTCAAGATCGCCCGTTCGCACACCGGTCGTTCCGGCGTGATCACCTTCGCCGGCGGTTACCACGGTCGCACCATGTTCACCCTGGGCATGACCGGCAAGGTGATGCCCTACAAGGCCGGCTTCGGGCCTTTCCCTGGCGACATTTTCCACGCACGTTTCCCGAACGCACTGCACGGTGTGACCGTGAACGACGCGATTTCTTCGGTCGAGCAGATCTTCAAGAACGACATCGAGGCCACGCGTGTGGCAGCCATCGTGATCGAGCCCGTGCAAGGCGAAGGCGGGTTCAACGTGGCCCCACCCGAATTGCTCAAACGCCTGCGCACACTGTGTGATCAACACGGTATCTTGCTCATCGTCGACGAAGTGCAAACGGGCGCCGGGCGCACGGGTACCTGGCTGGCGATCGAACATTCGGGCGTCGCGCCCGATCTGATCACCATGGCCAAGTCCATGGGCGGGGGTTTCCCGATTTCCGCCGTGATCGGCCGCGCCGAGGTGATGGACGCACCCGCCGCCGGTGGCCTGGGTGGCACCTACGCTGGCAGCCCTATGTCTTGCGTGGCGGCATTGGCCGTGCTCGACGAGTTTGAGAAGCACAACCTGTTGCAGCGCAGCAAAGACGTGGGGGCCCGCCTGACCAAAGGCCTGCAAGCCATGGCGAAGAAACACACATGCATCGCAGAGGTGCGTGGTCTGGGCGCCATGGTGGCCATGGAAATCTGCAAGAACGGCGACCCGCACCAGCCCGATGCCGACCTCACCAAGGCCATTGCGGCCGAGGCCACGAAACGCGGCCTGATCCTGTTGACCTGCGGCACCTATGGCAACGTGGTGCGCATTCTGGTGCCCCTGACCGCCAGCGATGCCCTGCTCGACGAAGGCCTCGCCATCATCGCGGCTTCCCTCGACTCTCTGCTGGTGGGATGAGCCCCCACGCTCCACCGCTGCACGGGTCGCTGCCCCCCGAGGGGGCTGATCCGGCTCGGGGCGGCCCGGCGCCGGATCGCTTGCACCCCCACGCTCCACCGCTGCACGGGTCGCTGCCCCCCGAGGGGGCTGATCCGGCTCGGGGCGGTGCCAACCACGCACCGGCATTACCACCCAAACCATTGGCCGGCGTGCGCGTCCTGGACCTGTCCCGCGTGCTGGCCGGCCCTTGGGCTGGGCAATTGCTGGCGGACTACGGTGCGGATGTGCTCAAGGTCGAGCGTCCGGGCACCGGCGACGACACCCGCTCCTGGGGCCCGCCCTGGTGGGGTGAGGGGGACACCCGGGTGGCCGCCTATTTCACGTGCGCCAACCGTGGAAAACGGTCTGTAGCCATCGATTTATCCAGCCTTGAAGGCCTGCAGCAGGTTCGAGCGCTCGCCCGCGATGCCGATGTCTTGATCGAAAACTACAAGGTGGGTCAACTCGCCAAGTACGGCCTCGACGCGGCAAGTTTGCAAACACTCAACCCGCGCCTGGTGTACTGCTCGATCACGGGCTATGGGCAAACCGGACCGCTGGCGCACAAAGCCGGCTATGACTTTGCCATTCAGGCCGAAGCCGGTCTGATGAGCATCACGGGTGAACCCGATGGTGAACCGCAAAAAGTGGGCGTGGCCGTGACCGATCTGATGACCGGCGTGTATGCCACCACGGCCATTCTGGCGGCATTGTTTGAGCGCCAAACCACCGGGCGCGGGCGGGTCATCGACGCCTCGCTGTTCGATGTCCAAGTCGCCATGCTGGCCAACCAGGGCGCCAACCAGCTGGTGGGTGGCAAAACCCCGGCCCGCATGGGCAACGCCCACCCCAACATCGTGCCCTATCAGGTGTTTCCAACGCAGGATGGTCACATGGTGCTGGCGGTGGGCAACGACGGCCAGTTCGCACGCCTCTGCGACGCAGCGGGCCACCCCGCCGTTTCGCGGGACGTGCGCTACTGCTCCAACCCGGCCCGGGTGGGCAACCGGCACGCCCTGGTGCCCCTGATCACGGGCTGGACCTTGCTGCGAACCACCAGCGACTGGGTGTCGCTGCTCGACAAGGCCGGCGTGCCCTGCTCGCCCATTCTGGATATCGCGCAAGTGATGTCGCATCCGCACGTCCTGGCACGCGAATTGCGGATGGACTCGGGTGAACCCCTATATCCGCCCATGGTGGCCAACCCCATGCTGATGGATGGTCATCGCCTGGTCTCCAACCAGCCACCCCCCGGACTCAATGCCCACACAGCCTGTTGGCAAACCCCTGCCCAGTGAACCCAAACTTGTACGAACGAACGCCCTCATCCATGTCCCAGAGCAACGCACTCGTCACCTTCACCGGTGTGCAAAAAACGTATGACGGCCGCATCTTGGTGGTGCGTGATCTGAATCTGGAGATCCAGAAAGGTGAATTCCTTTCCTTGCTCGGCCCTTCCGGTTCGGGCAAAACCACCACGCTCATGATGCTGGCCGGGTTTGAGTCGCCAACGGCCGGCGAAATCAGCCTGGACGGCGTGCCCATCACCCGCACACCGCCCCACAAGCGCAACTTCGGCATGGTGTTCCAGAACTACGCGCTGTTCCCGCACATGACCGTGGCCGACAACATCGCCTATGCCTTGACGGTGCGAAAACTGGGGAAATCGGCGCGCGAAGACAAGGTGAAAAATGCCCTGGACATGGTGCAAATGGGCCACATGGGCGAACGCTACCCAGGCCAGCTCTCAGGCGGGCAGCAGCAACGCGTGGCCTTGGCCCGCGCTCTGGTGTTTGACCCCCAGCTGGTGCTGATGGACGAACCCCTGGGGGCGCTCGACAAACAACTGCGTGAGCACATGCAGCTGGAGCTCAAAGCCTTGCACCGCCGCCTGGGTGTGACATTTGTCTACGTCACCCACGACCAGTCCGAAGCGCTCACCATGTCCGACCGCGTGGCCGTGTTCAGCGAAGGCGTGATCCAGCAGGTCGATCCGGTGGACCGCCTCTACGAAACACCAGTCAACCGGTTTGTGGCCAGCTTTGTGGGCGACAACTCGGTGCTCGATGGCAAGGTCACGCAAGCCAGCGGCGAGCAGTGTGAAGTCACCCTCACCGATGGCGCGCGCCTGACCGGTATCAATGTCAACCAGGTCAAAGTCGGCGACAACGTGCAATGCAGCGTGCGTCCCGAGCGCATCGGCCTGGGCGCCAACGCCAGCGCCACCGGCAACCAGTTGCAGGCCAAAGTCACCGACGTGATCTATTTCGGCGATCACCTGCGGCTGCGCTGCCAGACCAGCGATCAGCCCGAACTCAGCGTCAAGCTGCCCCTGCAATTCGCCGGGCAATTGCACGAGGGCACCACCGTGACACTGCACGTGCCCCCAGAACACCTGCGCATTTACCGCTGAGCTTCAACCGGCTCCCGTGTCCTGCCGCTCCATCTCCCCCCTCCTCTTTCGCTATCCATTTCCCCTGTCCCTCAAAAAACCCTAGGAGTCTTGTCACATGAAACTCAAACCCATCCTGCTGGCCGTTTCGGCCCTGCTCGCCTTGCCCGCCATGGCCGAGAACCTCACCGTGGTGAACTTTGGTGGCGCCAACGGCGCTGCTCAGAAAGTGGCCTACATGGCGCCCTTCGAAAAAGCGGGCGGCAAAGTCACCGCCGTGGAATACAACGGTGAGCAAGCCAAGATCAAGGCCATGGTCGAAGCCAAGAACGTCACCTGGGACGTGGTCGAAGTTGAGAGCCCAGACCTGAGCCGCGGCTGCGACGAAGGCCTGTTCGAGACCATCGACTGGAGCAAAGTCGGCAACAAGGCCGACTTCCAGAAAGCCGCCGTGCACGAGTGCGGCGTGGGCACCTTCGTCTGGTCCACCGTGATGGCCTATGACGGCGACAAACTCAAAACAGCGCCCACCACCTGGGCCGACTTCTGGGACGTGAAAAAATTCCCCGGCAAACGCGGCCTGCGCAAAGGTGCACGCTACAACCTGGAATTCGCTCTGATGGCCGACGGCGTCAAGCCAGCGGACGTGTACAAGATGCTGGCCACCAAAGACGGTGCTGAGCGCGCATTCAAGAAGCTCACCGATCTCAAGCCCAACATCCAGTGGTGGGAAGCCGGTGCCCAGCCTCCCCAGTTCCTGGTCGCCGGGGATGTGACCATGACCACCGCCTACAACGGCCGCATCGACGCTGCCCAGCGCGAGGGCAAGAACCTGAAGATCACCTGGACCGGCGGCATCTACGACCTGGACTACTGGGTCATGCCCAAAGGCACGCCGAACAAGGCCGCAGCGCTGAAGTTCATTGCCATGGCCAGTTCGCCAGATGCGCAAGCCGAATACGCCAAGAACATCAGCTACGGCCCCACCAACAACAAGGCGCTGGCCAAGCTCGATGCCAAAGTGCTGGACATGTTGCCCACGTCGCCGGCCAACAGCAAAGAAGCCTTGCAGTTCGGCGTTGCCTTCTGGGCCGACCAGGGTGAGGCCCTGGAGAAACGCTTCTCGGCCTGGGCAGCGAAATGAGCATGGCCAGCGGAACCACGATGAACAACACCCCAACCCTGTCAGGTGACAGCCTGGCCGCGCAACTGCGGCGCGCTGAGCGCCGCAGGAAGCTGCGTGCGCTCTCGCTCACGCTGCCGCTGCTGGCCTTTCTGGTGGTGTTCTTTCTGGTGCCGCTGGCATCCCTGCTCATCCGGGCCGTGGAAAACCCGGAAGTGGCCGACGCCCTGCCCCGCACGGGGCAGGCACTGTCCGGCTGGGACCGCAAAAGCGCGCCGCCAGCCGTCGCTTATGCGGCCCTGCTCGACGATTTCACCGCCTTTGAAGAAACCGCTGAAGCCGGCGCCCTGGCGCGCCGGCTCAACAGCGAAGTGGCCGGCGCCCGCTCGCTGGTCATGGGCACCTACCGCGCCCTGCCGCTGGGAGAAAATCTCAGCCCCGAACAAGCCCGCGAAAAACTGCTCGAACAAGACGAGCGATGGGCCGACCTGCGCTACTGGCAAACGATTGCCAAAAACAGCTCCCGCTGGACGCCCGACTACCTGCTCGCCTCCATCGACTTGAAACGCGACGCGCAAGGCAACATTGTCAAGGTGGGGCCCAATGCGGCCGCCTTCAGCGACATCCTGGTGCGCACCTTCAAGATCAGCGCCATCGTTACCCTGTCCGCCCTGCTGCTGGGCTACCCGCTCGCCTACTGGCTAAGCACCCTGGGCGACCGCAAGGCCAACATCCTGCTCATTTTGGTGTTGCTGCCGTTCTGGACCTCGGTGCTGGTGCGCATCGCCGCCTGGATCGTGCTGCTGCAAAACAACGGGCTGATCAACCGCTTTCTCATGTGGATCGGCATCACCGACGCCCCCATTCCGTTGCTCTTCAACCGGTTGGGCGTGACCATCGCCATGGTCCACATCCTGCTGCCCTTCATGATCCTCCCGCTCTACAGCGTCATGAAATCTGTACCTTCCAATTACCTGCGTGCGGCGATCTCGCTGGGCAGTTCGCCGCTGGCCGCTTTTTTCCGCGTCTACCTGCCGCAGACCTACCCCGGTGTGGCGGCTGGCGGCCTGCTGGTTTTCATCACCTGCATTGGCTACTACGTCACGCCCGCCCTGCTCGGCGGCCCGGCCGATCAGATGCTGAGTTACTACGTGGCCCAGTACACCAACGTCGTGGTGAACTGGGGCATGGCCTGCGCGCTGGGCTCGGTGCTGCTGGCCTGCACCATGGTGCTCTATGCGCTCTACCGCAAGCTGGGCAAGGCCGAACTGAGCCTCGGATAACCCCATGACCGCACTGCGCCACTTCACGTCTTCCCCTCTGGAAAGGGGCACCCCACCAGTGGCCCGTCCTGAGCTTGTCGAAGGGCGGCTCCACGGTGTGCGCGGTGGAGCTCCCTCACCCGCTTGCGCTGTAGCGCGAAGCCATTGACCCACGGACGCCATCATGTTTTCCGCCATGTTCCCCACCTTCCCCGCTTACTACACCCTGCTCGACAAGATCGGCTGGTATGCGCTGCGCCTTGGCTGCATCGGCGTGCTGGTATTCCTGTTGCTGCCGGTGGTGGTCATCATTCCGCTCTCCTTCAGCGACAGCTCGTTTCTGGCCTATCCCATCGAAGGCTGGTCGATGCGGTGGTACGAAGAAATGTGGCACGCCGACGAATGGATCCGCGCGGCCAAGAACAGCTTCATCGTCGCCCCCCTGGCCACCTTGCTCGCGACCACGCTGGGCACGCTGGCCGCGATGGGTCTGGCACGCACCCAGTTCTTCGGCAAAGGCTTCATCACCGGCTTGTTGATCGCACCCATGGTGGTGCCGGTGGTGGTGGTCGGCGTGAGCAGCTATCTCTATTTCGCCAAGCTGGGCCTGAACGACACCTACCTCGGCCTCGTCCTGGTGCACGCCGCACTGGGCGCACCGTTTGTGGTCACGACCGTGCTGGCCACCTTGCAAAGCTTCAACCACAACCTGGTCAAAGCCAGCATGAGTCTGGGCGCCAGCCCGCTGGAAACTTTCTTCCGCGTCACGCTGCCGGTGATCGCGCCCGGCGTGATCTCGGGCGCGCTGTTCGCCTTTGCCACCTCGTTCGACGAGGTCGTGGTCACGCTGTTCCTGGCCGGTCCCGATCAGGTGACGCTCCCGCGCCAGATGTTCACCGGTATTCGTGAGAACATTTCACCAACCATCGCCGCGGTGGCCACGCTGCTGATCCTCTTCACCACCACCTTGATGCTGACACTGGAGTGGCTGCGCGGACGCCGCAAATAGTCCTCCGGTCAACCCTGCGGCCCCAGGGATTCACCGCCGCAGCCTTTGTACCCACCACCATGCCTTTCACCGCCGATACAACCCTGAGCGGCCAGCATGCCAGCCTGGTCCCTTTGCGCTCCGAACACCACGACGATCTGGTGGACGCGGTGAAAGACGGCGAGCTCTGGCGACTTTGGTTCACCGCCATTCCGGCACCTGAGGCCATGGCCTCAGAGATCCAGCGCCGCCTGGCCTTGCAAAAGGCGGGCAGCATGCTGCCCTTCGCCGTGCTCGGCACCAACGGCCGCGCGGTCGGCATGACCACCTACATGAACATCGATGCGGCCAACCGCCGGGTTGAGATCGGCTCGACGTGGTACCGCCAGTCGATGCAACGCACCCCGCTGAACACCGAGTGCAAACGCTTGCTGCTCACCCAGGCGTTTGAGCGGCTCGATTGCATCGCGGTGGAGTTTCGCACCCACTTTTTCAACCAGGCCAGCCGCAAAGGCATCGAGCGCCTGGGGGCCAAACTCGACGGCACCTTGCGCTGCCACCAGGTCAACAAACACCCCGATGCACCCGCCACCTTGCGCGACACCTGCGTCTACAGCATCGTCGCCAGCGAGTGGCCCACGGTGAGTGCCCACCTCGACCACCAATTGCGCAAGCCCCGACCATGACCCCAACACGCTTCAACCAGCCGCAAGGCGGCAACGAAATGCCCCGCTTCGGCGGGCTGGCCACCATGATGCGCCTGCCCGCAACGTTGAGCCCGGCCGGTCTCAATGCCGGCTTCATCGGTGTGCCACTGGACATCGGCACCAGCCACCGGCCCGGCGCCCGCTTCGGCCCGCGCCAGATCCGCGCCGAATCCTGCCTGATCAGGCCCTACAACATGGCCACAGGCGCGGCGCCGTTTGACGCGCTGCAGGTGGCCGATCTGGGTGATGTGGCCATCAACACCTTCAACCTGCAGAAGTCGGTTGACATCATCGAGCAACACTACCGGCCCATCATTGAAGCGGGCTGCATTCCACTCACGCTCGGCGGTGACCACACGATTGCCCTGCCCATCTTGCGCGCCTTGAAAGCCACACACGGGCCGGTAGCGATGGTTCATGTCGACGCCCATGCCGACGTCAACCCCGACATGTTCGGTGAACGCATCGCCCACGGCACGCCCTTCCGCCGCGCGGTGGAAGAAGGGCTGCTGCAGGGCAACAAGGTCTGGCAGATCGGCCTGCGCGGCAGTGGCTATTCGGCAGAAGATTTTGACTGGCCGCGCCAGCAAGGTTTTACCGTGGTGCCGGCACACGAAGTCTGGTGGCAGTCACTCTCGCCCCTGATGGCTCAGATCCGCGACAAGATCGGCCCCGACACCCCCACCTACCTCAGCTTCGACATCGATGGTATCGACCCAGCCTACGCCGGCGGCACCGGCACACCCGAAGTCGGCGGTCTGACCGTGCCCCAGGCGCTGGAGATCGTGCGAGGGTGCCGCGGCCTGAACCTGGTGGGCTGTGATCTGGTTGAGGTGGCTCCCGCCTATGACGCCAGCGGCAATACCGCCCTGCTCGGCGCCAACCTGCTGTTTGAAATGCTCTGCGTGCTGCCTGGCGTGGCCTACCGTTAACACCTGGATACCCCTTACATGTCCCGTCCCCAAGCCGTCCCGACCGTGCAGATTTCCAACGAACGCGTTATCGTCACCGAATGGCGTTTTCCGCCAGGCGCGGAAACCGGTTGGCACAAACACGGTCACGACTATGTGGTCGTGCCCATGACAGGTGGTGAGCTGCTGCTGGAAATGCCCGAAGGCAACCGGACCACACCGCTCACCCCAGGGCAGTCATACACCCGCAATGAGGGTGTCGAACACAATGTCATCAATCCCACCGGGCACGAAGTCGTGTTCGTTGAAATTGAACTCCGCTGATCTGCTGAAGTGAATTCCAACCTTTCGAAGAAATATTCCATGGACATGAAGACCTCCCCACTGGCCCAACTCAAAGACCCCAGCCTGCTCAAGACCGATGCGCTGATCAACGGTGAGTGGATCAAAGGCAGCAGCCGCTTTGATGTCACCGACCCTGCCACCAGCCGCAAACTGGCCGACGTGGCCAACCTGGGCCCAGCCGACGCCGAGGCCGCCATTGCCGCCGCCAACGCCGCCTGGCCCGCCTGGCGTGCCCAGACCGCCAAGCAGCGCAGCATCATCCTGCGCAAGTGGTTCGACCTGCTCATGGCCAACCAGGAAGACCTGGGCCGCATCATGACCGCCGAACAGGGCAAACCGTTTGCCGAAGCCAAAGGCGAAGTGGCCTATGGCGCCAGCTTCGTGGAATGGTTCGCCGAAGAAGCCAAGCGCATCAACGGCGAGACCCTGCCCACGTTCGACAACAACCGCCGCCTCATGGTCTTGAAGCAGCCGATTGGCGTGTGCGCGGCCATCACGCCGTGGAACTTCCCGCTGGCGATGATCACGCGCAAGGTCGCCCCGGCCCTGGCCGCCGGTTGCACCGTCATCATCAAACCCGCCGAGCTGACCCCCCTCACAGCGCTGGCCGCCGCCGAGCTGGCCATGCGCGCCGGCATTCCCGCCGGTGTGCTCAACATGATCACGGCCGACGCCGACCAGTCCATCGCGGTGGGCAAGGTCATTTGCGCCAGCGATGTGGTGCGCCACATTTCCTTCACCGGCTCCACCGAAGTGGGCCGCATCCTGATGGCGCAGAGCGCCCCCACGGTCAAGAAAATGTCGCTGGAGCTGGGTGGCAACGCGCCTTTCATCGTCTTCAACGATGCCAACATCGACAGCGCCGTCGAAGGCGCCTTTGCCAGCAAGTACCGCAACGCCGGCCAGACCTGTGTCTGCTCCAACCGCTTTTACGTGCAAAGCGGTGTGTACGACGAGTTCGTTGAGAAATTCACGGCCAAGGTGAAAACAGCCAAGGTGGGCAATGGCTTTGAAGACGGCGTGAACCAGGGTCCGCTGATCGAAGAGGCGGCACTGGAAAAGGTGCAGCGCCATGTGGCCGACGCCGTCGCCAAAGGCGCGCGCGTCATGGCCGGCGGCAAGCGCCTGCCCGGCCAGTTCTTCGAGCCCACGGTGGTGGCCGATGCCACGGCCGACATGCTGTGCGCCAAAGAGGAAACCTTTGGGCCTTTTGCCCCTGTCTTCAAATTTGAAGAAGAGCAAGAAGCCATCGACGCGGCCAACAACACCGAGTTTGGCCTGGCCAGTTACTTTTACAGCCGCGACGTGGGCCGCATATTCCGCGTGGCCGAAGCGCTGGAATACGGCATGGTCGGCATCAACGTGGGCATCCTGGCCACCGAGCACGTGCCGTTTGGCGGTGTGAAGCAGTCGGGCCTGGGCCGCGAAGGGTCTCACCACGGCATGGACGACTACGTGGAGATCAAGTACCTCTGCGTGGGCGATATCCTTCAATAAGCCAGCTCTACCCCCCCAGAAAAGAGGCCCCGTCGGGGCCCTTTTTCATGGCAGATCCGCGTTTGGACCATGTGCCCTGGTGGCCCGCGCCAAGCCACCAGGGCCATGGTTTTGGGGCCGCGGTGTTAAAATAGATGTTTCCGATTGCTTCCGCCCGGTAACTCTGGGTCTGAAGCTGGTCACCTATCACCCGTCATTTTTTGGCGATTTTCGATAGCGGTAGCGGTAGCTGCCCAGTGACCTGGTCATGAACGCTGGCGCAGCTTTGCCCCAGATTTCTGACCGATTTTTTAGCAGCGCTTTTGCTGTTTTGTGTCCCGCGTCCATCGGTTTGACGTCGCTGCCAGCACCTTGTTGCTGCGGCGGCCCATGCTTACCTTGCATTGACGGGTCAAATTTTTTCACGTGCCAACGGCGTGCGCCTGCATGCCGTGCATGGCTATTTCAAAGGAACTCTGTATGACTATGTCCCGCACCCTGCTGCTCGCCGCCACGCTTTGCGCGCCTCTGGTGGTTCAAGCCGCTGAACCCGCTTCTTGCAAGAGGGTTCGTTTCGCCGATGTGGGCTGGACCGACATCACGGTCACCACCGCAGTCACCAGCAAGATTCTGAACACCCTGGGCTACAAAACCAAGACCAGCCTGATCTCGGTGCCTGTGACTTACAAGTCGCTGGAAAACAAGGACATCGACGTGTTCCTGGGCAACTGGATGCCCACCATGGAAGCCGACATCGCCCCCTACCGCGAAAAAGGCAGTGTGGAAACCGTGCGCGCCAACCTCGAAGGCGCCAAGTACACGCTGGCCGTGTCTGAAGCGGCATACAACGCCGGCCTGAAGTCGTTCGCCGACATCGCCAAGTTCAAGAAGGAACTGGGCGGCAAGATCTACGGCATCGAGCCCGGCAACGACGGCAACCGTTTGATTCAAGGCATGATCGACGACAACAAGTTTGACCTGGGCGAGTTCAAGATCGTCGAGTCCAGCGAAGCCGGCATGATGTCGCAAGTGTCGCGTGCTGAGCGCCGCAACAAGTGGGTGGTGTTCCTGGGCTGGGAACCACATCCCATGAACAGCCAGGTCAAGATGAAGTACCTCGAAGGTGGTGACGATGTGTTCGGCCCCAACCTTGGCGGCGCCACCATTTACACCAACGTGCGCAAGGGCTATGTTGAAGAGTGCGCCAACGTGGGCAAATTGCTCAACAACCTCGAGTTCAGCCTGAAGATGGAAAACGACTTGATGGGCGCCGTCTTGAACGACAAGAAGAAGCCCCGTGCCGCAGCCACCGCCTGGCTCAAGGCCAACCAGCAAGTGCTGGAAGCCTGGCTCAACGGCGTGACCACCTTTGATGGCAGCAAGCCCGCCATCGACGTGGTAAAGGCCGCACTGGCCAAGTAAGGCTTTTGCCCTGAACCCCATGATGGCCACAAGCCAGCATGGGGTTTTTAAATTCTCACCCGCATCCCTGGGTGAGCCCGCCCCAGCGGCGACCTGCTTCTACTCCATGGACATCCCAAAAATACCGCTTGGCGATTACATCGCCAGCTTCATCGACTGGCTCACGCTGCACGGCGCCGACTATTTCGACGCCTTCGCCGACACCCTCTCCGCGGCCATCAACGGGTCCACCCAGGCGCTGCTCTGGTTCCACCCTGTGGCGCTGATCGCCATTTTTGGCTTGATCGCCCACGGCATCCAACGCAAATGGATGCTGACCCTCTTTTGCGTTGCCTCGTTTCTGCTGATCCTGAATCTGGGGTACTGGCAAGAAACCATCGAAACGCTGGCACAAGTGCTGTTCGCCACCGTGGTGTGCGTGATCATTGGTGTTCCGCTCGGCATTTACGCAGCCCACAAGCCCCGCTTCTACATGGCCATGCAGCCGGTGCTGGACCTGATGCAGACGGTGCCAACCTTTGTCTACCTGATCCCTACCCTGACCCTGTTCGGCCTGGGTGTGGTGCCCGGCCTGATCTCTACCGTGGTGTTTGCCTTGGCCGCGCCCATTCGCCTGACCTACCTCGGCATTCACGATGTGCCCACCGACCTGATGGACGCCGGCAAAGCCTTTGGCTGCTCGCGCACCCAGTTGCTCACCCGCATCGAATTGCCCCACGCCATGCCCAGCATTTCTGCTGGCATCACGCAGTGCATCATGTTGTCGCTGTCCATGGTGGTGGTCGCCGCTTTGGTGGGTGCTGATGGCCTGGGCAAGCCCGTGGTTCGCGCCTTGAACACGGCGGATATTGCGGTGGGTTTTGAAGCCGGTCTCGCCATTGTGTTGCTGGCCATTGTGCTGGACCGCGTCTGCAAACAGCGCTCCCCATCGAAGGGCGGTGCCGCATGAGCCTGATTCAAATTCAAGACCTCGACGTTGTCTTTTCCAACTCGCCAAAACCCGCGCTCGACCTGCTCGACCAAGGCCTGTCGCGCGATGAGATCTTTAAAAAGACCGGCCTGATCGTCGGCGTTGAAAAGGCCAACCTCTCGGTTGAACGCGGTGAAATCTGCGTGCTCATGGGCTTGTCGGGCTCGGGCAAGTCGAGCTTGCTGCGTTGCATCAACGGCCTCAACACCGTGAGCCGTGGCCGCCTGTTGATCGAACACGAAGGTGCCAAGGTGGACATTGCCAATTGCTCGGCCGCACAGATGAAAGCCATGCGCACTCAGCGCATTGCCATGGTGTTCCAGAAATTCGCCCTGATGCCATGGCTCACCGTGGCCGAGAACGTGAGCCTGGGCCTGGAGATGCAGGGATTGCCCAGCGGCGAGCGCAAGAAGCGCATCAACGACAAGCTCGAACTGGTGGGCTTGAGCCAATGGCGCGACAAACGCCCCGATGCGCTTTCGGGCGGCATGCAACAACGCGTAGGCCTGGCCCGTGCACTGGCCATGGACGCCGACATCCTGCTGATGGACGAGCCCTTCTCGGCGCTCGATCCGCTGATTCGCCAGGGCCTGCAAGACGAACTGCTCGATCTGCAACGCCAACTGAACATGACCATCGTTTTCGTGAGCCATGATCTGGATGAAGCCCTCAAGCTGGGCAACAACATTGTGATCATGAAGGGCGGCCTGATCGTTCAACACAGCAAGCCTGAAGACATCGTGCTGAAGCCGGCCAACGACTATGTGCGCGCCTTTGTGGCGCACACCAACCCGTTGAACGTGCTCAGCGGCCACAGCTTGATGCGACCACTGGCCGAATGCGAGCAACACGATGGCGAGATCTGTCTCGACAACGAGGCCGATATCTGGCTCAAGCTGGATGGCCAGGGCGCATTGCAAGGCGCACGCCGTGGCACCGAGGCCCTCAGCTTGCAGCACTGGTCTGCCGGTGACACCATTGAGGCGCTCAAGCCGCAACAGCCTACCGTGGTCAACGCCAAAATTGGCATGCGCGATGCGCTGCACATTCGCTATCAGACCGGCCAGAAGTTGCTGCTCAACGATGGCGACAAGTTGGTCGGCATCCTGGGTGACCGTGAGCTCTACCACGCTCTGCTGGGCAAAGCCATGGGCTGACCTCCGTGTCTGCCCCGGCGACCGGCCCGTCAAGGGCCGTTTCGCTTTTTTGTTTCGCCTTTTTGCATTTTTGAACACCGAACAAGGAGACGCCCATGTCTGCCATTCCCCTGCAACAACTCTACATCGGTGGCGCCCGCGTGGACGCCACCAGTGGTGACACCTTCGACACCATCAACCCCGCTACTGGCGCTGTGCTCGCCACCGTGCAAAGCGCTTCCAAGCAAGACGTGGACGCGGCTGTAGCCAGCGCCCAAGCCGGCCAGCGGATATGGGCTGGCTACACGGCCATGCAGCGCTCACGCGTGCTGCGCAAAGCGGTCGACATCCTGCGCGAGCGCAACGACGAACTCGCCGATCTGGAAACGCTGGACACCGGCAAGCCGGTGTCTGAAACGCGCTTTGTCGATATCGTCACGGGTGCCGATGTGCTCGAGTACTACGCGGGACTGGCCACCGCCATTGAAGGCATGCAGGTGCCGCTGCGCGACAGCGCCTTCGTCTACACCCGTCGCGAGCCCATCGGGGTTGTGGCAGGTATCGGCGCCTGGAACTACCCCATCCAGATCGCACTCTGGAAATCCGCACCGGCACTGGCAGCGGGCAACGCCATGATCTTCAAAGCCAGCGAAGTCACCCCGCTGACCACCTTGAAGTTGGCCGAAATCTACACCGAGGCCGGCCTGCCCGATGGCGTGTTCAACGTGGTCAACGGCGCCGCCGCCGTGGGCACGTGGCTGACCGAGCACCCGGGCATCGAAAAGATCTCGTTCACGGGCGGTACGGTCACCGGCAAAAAGGTCATGGCCAGCGCCTCAAGCTCGACGCTCAAGGACGTGACCATGGAACTGGGCGGCAAGTCGCCCCTGATCGTCTTCGCCGATGCCGATCTGGACCGCGCGGCCGACATCGCGCTGATGGCCAACTTCTACAGCTCGGGTCAGGTGTGCACCAACGGCACCCGTGTGTTCGTGCACAGCTCGATCAAGGTGGCTTTTGAAGCGAAAGTCGTGGCGCGCGTGAAGCGCATCCGCCTGGGCAATCCCCAAGATGAAAACACCAATTTTGGTCCCTTGGTGAGCCACGCACACATGGAAAAGGTCTTGGGTTACATCGCATCGGGCGAGGTTGAAGGCGCCACGCTGCTGGTGGGCGGCG
Organism: Hydrogenophaga sp. PAMC20947; assembly: GCF_004795855.1. NCBI lineage: Bacteria > Pseudomonadati > Pseudomonadota > Betaproteobacteria > Burkholderiales > Comamonadaceae > Hydrogenophaga > Hydrogenophaga sp. PAMC20947. Next base: position 506,277 of record NZ_CP039252.1, on the reverse strand, counting down.
AACGCGCCAGCGAGGGGGCCCTGGCCAAAGGCGCCTACGTGCAAGCCACGGTCTTCACCGACTGCACCGACACGATGAAGATCGCGCGTGACGAAATCTTCGGACCGGTCATGGCCATCTTTGCCTTTGACGACGAAGCCGAGGTGATCCGCCGCGCGAACGACACGGCCTATGGTCTGGCCGCTGGCCTGGTCACGCAAGACCTCAACACAGCGCACCGTGTGATCCACCAGTTGCAAGCCGGCATCTGCTGGATCAACACCTGGGGTGAGTCCGCCGCCGAAATGCCGGTGGGAGGCTTCAAGCAATCGGGCGTGGGCCGGGAAAACGGCATTGAAACGCTCAAGGCCTACACCCGCAACAAGTCCATTCAGGTCGAACTCGGCGCGTACGCGTCGGTGTTCTAAGCCCGATAGAAAGAACGAAGCCCCATGGCCAACAAAGAATTTGACTACATCATCATCGGCGCCGGCTCGGCGGGCAACGTGCTCGCCACGCGCCTGACCGAAGATGCCGACGTGAGCGTCTTGCTGCTCGAAGCAGGCGGCCCCGACTACCGCCTCGACTTCCGCACGCAGATGCCCGCGGCACTCGCCTTCCCGTTGCAGGGCCGGCGCTACAACTGGGCCTACGAGACCGAGCCCGAACCCCACATGGACAACCGCCGCATGGAATGCGGGCGCGGCAAAGGCCTGGGTGGCTCGTCGCTGATCAATGGCATGTGCTACATCCGTGGCAACGCCATGGACTATGACGGCTGGGCGAAGCGCGACGGCCTGGAAGACTGGACCTACCTTGATTGCCTGCCCTATTTCCGCAAGGCAGAATCGCGCGACATCGGTGGCAACGACTACCACGGCGACAGCGGCCCGCTGAGCGTGACCACGCCCAAACCAGACCACAGTCCGCTGTTCAAGGCCATGGTCGACGCCGGCGTTGAAGCCGGCTACCCGCGCACCGACGACTTGAATGGCTTTCAGCAAGAAGGCTTCGGCCCGATGGACCGCACCACCACGCCCAAAGGCCGCCGCGCCAGCACGGCCCGTGGTTACCTGGACCTGGCCCGCCAGCGCCCCAACCTCACCATCGTCACCCACGCGCTGACCGACCGCATCCTGTTTGCTGACAAGCGCGCCATCGGCGTGGCCTATTTGCTCGGTGATCAGGCTGTGACAGCGAATGCCAAGCGTGAAGTGCTGTTGTGCTCGGGTGCCATCGCTTCACCCCAGATCCTGCAGCGCTCCGGCGTTGGGCCATCACCGCTGCTGAAGTCGCTGGACATTCCGGTGGTGCACGATCTGCCCGGCGTGGGCGCCAACCTGCAAGACCACCTCGAGATCTACCAGCAATACGAGTGCCTGCAACCCGTCTCCATGGTGGGCGCCCTGAAGCTGTGGAACCAGCCGGCCATTGGTGCCGAATGGTTGTTCCTCAACCGGGGCATCGGTGCCACCAACCACTTTGAAGCCGGCGGGTTCATCCGCACCTCGGATGAGTTTGACTGGCCCAACATCCAGTACCACTTCCTGCCCGTGGCCATCAACTACAACGGCAGCAACCCGATCAAGATCCACGGTTTCCAGGCCCACATGGGTTCCATGCGCTCACCGAGCCGGGGTCGTGTGCACCTTCGCTCCAAAGACCCGCACCAGCACCCGAGCATTTTGTTCAACTACATGTCCACCGAACAAGACTGGGCGGAGTTTCGCGCCGGCATCCGCATCACGCGCGAAATCATGCGCCAGCCAGCGTTGAAGCCCTTCGCTGGCCGCGAAATCACGCCCGGTGAGCCCGCGCAAAGCGACGCCGAGCTCGATGCCTATGTGCGCCAACACGCCGAAACCGCCTACCACCCCTGTGGCACCAACGCCATGGGCGTGGGCGACATGGCGGTGGTCGATAGCGAAGGCCGTGTGCATGGCCTGCAGGGGCTGCGGGTCGTGGACGCGTCCATCATGCCGGAGATCACCACCGGAAACCTGAACGCACCGACGGTCATGATGGCCGAAAAAATCGCCGACAAGATCAGGGGCCGCGCACCGCTGCCACGTTCAACGGCCACCTACTTCGTGGCAGGCACCCAGCCCGCTCGGCGCACCGTCCACAGCGCGCCCTAAAAAGCACAGCATCAGGGCAAACACCGCTTCCCGGTGTTGCCCGACCCGCTCAAAATATAAGCAGACACCGATTCAACGATGCACAGATGCAGGGAGCACTGCGATACCTTTCCACTCCGAGGAGACCCCATGAACAGAGCCACCTTCTTGCGCACCAGCCTGCTGACCATCGGCGTCACAGCCTTTGCAGGTTGCGCCATGCACGGCCCAGGCGGACAACACGCCCGCAACCACAGCCAGCGCCCAGCCGTGGTGTTCCAGGTCAGCGACAACGATCCGGCCAAATGGAACCTGGCACTGAACAACGCCCGCAATGTGCAGGCCGACTACGGTGCCGACCAGGTTGATATCGAAATTGTCGCCTACGGCCCCGGGATCCACATGCTCAAGGCCGACAGCGTGACCAGCAACCGTGTCGCTGAGGCCGCAAAGGCCGGCGTCAATGTGGTCGCCTGCCAGAACACCATGGACGCCCTCAAGCTCACCAAAACCGATATGCAAGCCAGTGTCGGCTACGTGCCAGCCGGCGTGGTGGAGATCATGAAGCGGCAAAAAGAAGGTTGGAGCTACGTCCGCCCCTGACTACTTTGTTGAGTGGGCACCCAGAGGCTTCTATAATCCACAGCTTCGCGGGTGTAGCTCAATGGTAGAGCTGTTGCTTCCCAAGCAACTGACGAGGGTTCGATTCCCTTCACCCGCTCCAGCGGAATTCCACGTCAAAGGCCCTTCACGGGCCTTTTTTGCGCCTGTCCCCTGGCGCTGCGACAGCAACGGCAGCCCGTAGCCCGCGCTTCAAGACCCACCGATTGGCGCACCCCACACCCCGACGAGGTGGGTACAAAGCCCGACCCAGCGCCCGGCATCGCTGAATGCCCGTACACTTTCGATTACAGCAATTGTTTCGATCTGTTACCTCGCGCCCCTCATCTCCTCGACCATGCCAGCCGACCCCCACGCCGCCAACCGCCTGTTCCGGCCAGAGGCGCTGGACAACCAGCGCACCCAGTTGCTCGGCAGCATCATCCTCACGCCCCGGCTCTCCACCCTCTGGCTCAGCCTCGCAGCGGCGGCCATCGCCCTCGCCGTGGTGGCGTTTCTGGCCCTGGGCAGCCACACACGCCGCGTCACGGTCTCAGGCCAGCTCATGCCTCAGGGTGGACTCATCCGGGTGCACACGCCACAGGCAGGCGTCGTGCTGGACAAGCGGGTGACCGACGGGCAAGACGTGGGCAAGGGCGAGGTGATGTATGTGCTCAGCAGCGACCGACCAGGCGACAGCAGCCAACAGATTCAAGCCCAGATTGCGCGGCAGGTGGGCGAGCGCAAAACCTCGCTGCAAATCGAAATTCAGCGCTCGCAGCGCATGCACACCGAGGAACTCTTCAGCTTGAAGCGCCGTGCGAACACGCTTCGCGCAGAGAGCCAGGCCATTGCCGCCCAGGTCGCGCAGCAGCAAGCGCGCCTGCGACTGGCCGAAGATGCCAGCCGCCGCTACAAGAGCCTGGCCGACCGCGACTACATCGCGCAGGAGGAATTTCTGCAGAAGGAAATCGACCTGACCGAGCAACGCTCCCGCTTGCGCGGGCTGGAACGGGAAGCCCTGGGCGTGCAGCGCGAACTGGTGCAACTGCAACAAGACATGGACAGCAGCCAGCTTCGCCACGACAACGCCGTGGCACAGCTGCAGCGCGAGATATCCAGCACCGACCAGCAGCTCACCGAAGTAGAGAGCCGGCGCCGCGTTGTGATCGTGGCACCTGAGCGTGGCCGCACAACGCTCGTGACCGCCGAGGTGGGCCAGACCATTGACACCAACCAACCCCTGGTCACTCTGGTGCCCGCTGACGGCAACCTCGAGGCGCGGTTGTATGCCCCCAGCAGCAGCATCGGCTTCGTGCAACCCGGCGACACGGTCTTGCTGCGGTACCAGGCTTTCCCGTATCAGAAGTTTGGCCAGCAAGTCGGTGTGGTGAAAACCGTCTCGACCTCAGCGGTGAGCGCCAGCGAACTCGGCAGCTTGCCGAGCGCGCCCGCGACCACCACCGAGCCCATGTTTGCGATCCAGGTCCAGCTTCACAGCAACACCATCGACGCCAACGGACAAGCCCGGGCGCTTCAGGCGGGCATGCTGCTGGAGGCAGACATCCTGCAGGAGCGACGAAAACTCTACGAATGGATGCTGGAGCCGCTGTTCAGCGTCACCCGGCGCGTTGAGCCTTGAACACCAGCGCCTGGAGAACCCTTTGACCTGGACCGACCGACTCTCTTTTGGCTTGGGCCGCCGCCTGCCCGTCATCTTGCAGACCGAGGCCGCCGAATGTGGACTCGCCTGCCTGGCCATGGTGCTCAATCACCATGGTGTCGTAACCGACCTGTCCGCCCTGCGCACGCGCCATCACGTCTCGCTCACAGGCATGACGCTGAGCACGCTCACCGACATGGCGCAAAAAGAGCAACTGGGGACCCGTGGCCTGCGGCTGGAGCTCAACGAGTTCCCGCAATTGCGTCTGCCTGCCATCCTGCATTGGGATCTCAACCACTTTGTGGTGCTCAAATCGGTGGGACGCGATCACGTGGTCATACACGACCCGGCTTTTGGCGAGCGGCGCCTGACCCTGGAAGACGCTTCACGCCATTTCACCGGCGTGGCGCTCGAACTATGGCCCAACCCCGGCTTTGCGCCGCGCGAAGAAAAAACCCGGGTGCGGCTGACCCAGCTCATCGGTCAGATTTCGGGGTTCTGGCCCACCCTGGCCCGCGTGTTGCTACTCTCGTTGGCGCTCGAGGTGTTCGGTCTGGCATCGCCCCTGTTCATGCAGTGGGTGCTCGACAACGTGGTGGTCTCCCGCGATCTGCAGTTGCTCACCACACTGGCGCTGGGGTTCGGTTTGCTGATGCTGGTGCAACAAGCCACCGGACTCGTGCGCTCCTGGCTTCTCATGGTGATCAACACCTCCGTTGGCCTACAGTGGAAGGCCAATGTCTTCGCCCACATGACCCGCCTGCCCTTGTCGTATTTTCAGAACCGCCACCTGGGTGACATCGTGTCCCGGGCCAACTCGGTGGAAGAAATCCAGCGCACCTTGACGGCCACCTTTGTCGAAGCCCTTTTTGACGGGCTGCTGGTCGTGCTCACCCTCGTGCTGATGTTTGTCTACAGCCCGCAGTTGAGCTGGATCGCGCTGATCGCGGTCGCCCTGTACCTCATCATCCGGCTGATCTGGTACCGCCCCCTGTACACCGCCTCGGAAGAAACCCTGGTGCGCGACGCCAACCAGGCGAGCCACTTCCTGGAATCGATCCGGGGCATGCGCGCGATCCAGCTCTTCGGGCGCCAGACCGAGCGCCAAGGTGCCTGGCAAACCTTGCAGGTGAGCGCCACCAACGCACGGCTGAAAGTGCAAAAATTGCAAATCCTCTATGGCTTGGTGCGGGGCATCCTCGGCGGCCTGATGGCTTTGCTTATCGTTTGGCTGGGAGCTCGGCAGATTGTGGCCACCGAGCTCACCGTGGGCATGCTGATGGCCTTCATGGCCTACCGAAGCCAGTTCGAAAGTCGCGTGATTTCGCTGATCGACAAGGCCATTGACCTGAAGATGTTGCGGCTGCACGCCGAACGACTGGCCGACGTGGTCTTGACCCCGGCCACCCCTCAGGCCGGGCGCCTGAGCGCGCGGGAGCTGGTCGCTGGCCGGGCATCCGGCGAGGCCGATCGCAGCAGCCCCGATCTGGTGCTGGACCACATTCGGTACCGCTACAGCGACGATACGCCCTGGGTGCTCGACGGACTCACTGTGCGCATCGCTCCGGGGGAAGTCGTAGCCATCACAGGGCGTTCCGGCTGCGGAAAGACCACCCTCGTCAACTTGCTGCTGGGAACGTTCCAGCCGCTGGAAGGCCACATCACGGCCGATGGCGTGCCCCTGGCGCAAATTGGCATCGACCGCTGGCGGCAGGGCGTGGCCACGGTGATGCAAGACGACACCCTGTTTGCCGGCTCGATCAGCGACAACATCGGTTTCTTTGACATCCACCCTGATTTTGAGCGCATGGTCGGATGCGCCCGAATGGCCGCGCTGCACGACGACATCGAAAAAATGCCCATGGGGTACCAGACCCTGGTCGGCGACATGGGGACCGTGCTCTCCGGTGGCCAGAAACAGCGGCTGCTGCTGGCTCGCGCGCTGTACAAACAGCCTCAGGTGCTGATTCTGGACGAAGCCACCAGCCACCTCGACGTCGCATCCGAAGCGCAGGTCAACGCAGCCATCACCTCGCTCAACATCACCCGCATTGTGGTGGCCCACCGTCCCGAGACCATCCGGTCTGCCCCCCGTGTGCTGGAGATTCACGCGGGACAGGTCAGCTTTGACGGTACACCCGACGCCTACTTTGCACATCTGGGCTTGCCTACGCGAGCGCCCGCATGACAGGCCGGTCCAAGCGCTGGGTTCGGCGTTGTGTGCCGATCGCGTCGGCTTTGCTGGCTGTGCTCGGCGCAACGCCTGTGCAGGCCGAAGAACCGGGCGCCTCTTTGCGCCTCACGACCGAGCTCAGGCAGGTGCCGACGCTCGCCCCTTCCGGCCCCTCAACCCCCGACCCCCACTGGGCCAGCCATGCGGATCGCTGGATACCGGGCGGCAGCGACTGCGATGAACAGGGCTCTCCGCCCTGGAGCCACCTCACGCTGAGCGCGGCCCTGGCCCACACGCTGTGCCAAAGCCCGGGTTTGCGCCAGGCCCTGGCCGATGTGAGCGAACAGGCTGCGGGCGTGGAACTCGCCGAGATCGAACAATCCGCCCGCTTCAGTGCCAACGCCGACTACAGCGCGTCACGCAACTTCAACTCCAGCGGCAGCTCTGGCCGGACCCTGGGTGGCTCTCTGGGCTTGTCCTGGATCCTGTTCGACTTCGGTCAGCGCAGCGCCAGTATCCAGGCCGCGCGCTTCACCTTGACGGCCGCGATGGCCGCCCAGGGCAGCACCGTGCTCACAGCGGTCAATGCCATGGTTCTGACCTATGGCGAAGCGGTGACCGCGTCCGCTGCGCTCGAAGCAGCCACCGAGGCGCTCAATGCCGCAGGCCAGACGGCAGCAGCAGCCCAGGCACGGTACGACGCGAAAGTGGGCAACCAGATCGAATGGCTGCAGGCGCAAACCGCTTTGGCCCAGGCGCAACTGGCGCGGGTCCGCGCCCGAGGCGTGTGGGAAAACGCCAGGGCAGCGCTTGCGCTCAGCTTGGGGGCCGCCCCCAGTCAAGCCCTGCAATTGAGCGATTGGGAAACCTGGGGCCGGGCAACGCCGCCCCCGGACAACCTTGACCGTTTGAACCAAGAAGCGCTGGAACAGCACCCACGCCTGAAGAACGTCAAAGCCCAGGTGGCGGCACTGGAAGCCCGCTTGAGGGTGGTGTCCGGGGCATCCCAAGGCAGCGTCAGCATCAGTGCCAGCGCCGGGACCTCCAAAAACTGGGGTGCTGCTGGCGAGGGCATTTTGCCCACCACCAATGGCGCGATTGTGGCCAGTTTCCCGCTGTTCAACGGTCGTGAAACGCAGGCACTGAAAGCCCAGGTGCAAGCCCAGATCACCGTGCGGCAGTCCGAGATGGAGGCGCTGAAACGCGACGTACAAAACCAGCTATGGCAAGCGCACCAGGCGGTGATGGTGAGCCAGGAAAGCCTGCAGGCCAGCGCCAGCCTGCTCACCTCGGCCGAGCGCACGTTTCAGGTCGCACAGGGGCGCTACAAGGCCGGTGTGGGATCGGTGGTTGAGGTGCTCGATGCCCAATCGGCGCTGGCCGACGCGCGCCGCCAGCGGGTGGCCGCTCAAGTCGAACGCATCACCAGCCTCACGCAACTCAGCGTGGCCACGGGCCGCCTGGCACCCTCGCCCGCTGTTCAGCGCTGACAAAAGCGGACCCACGCAAGCGTGAAAAAGGCGCCCTAAAGCGCCTTGTTCAAAAGGGCAGCAAGGGTGTCAGATCAGCGTCACGCCGGTCTTGGACTGCAAAAATTCAAGGGTGACATCGGGCGCCATCTCCACGACCTTCAAACCTTCTGGCGTCACGTCCATCACCGCGAGGTCGGTGATGATGCGATTGACCACACCCACACCCGTCAGTGGCAAGGTGCACTCGGGGATGATCTTCAAATCTTCGGTGCCGTCTTTTTTCTTGGCCACGTGCTCCATCAGGATGATCACGCGCTTGACGCCCGCCACCAGATCCATGGCACCACCCATGCCTTTGACCATCTTGCCGGGGATCATCCAGTTCGCCAAATCGCCCTTGGCACTGACCTGCATGGCGCCGAGGATGGACAAGTTGATCTTGCCGCCACGGATCATGGCAAATGACTGATCGCTGCCGAAAATGGCCGAGCCCTTCATGGTGGTGACGGTCTGTTTGCCGGCGTTGATCAGGTCGGCATCCACTTCATCGTCGTACGGAAACGGGCCGATGCCCAGCATGCCGTTTTCACTCTGCAGCCACACCTCGACATGGTCGGGTACGTGGTTGGCCACCAGAGTGGGGATACCAATTCCGAGGTTCACATAGAAACCGTCTTCCAACTCTTGCGCCGCACGCGCGGCCATTTGATCTTGGGTCCAAGGCATTTTTTTCTCCTTATTTGCGGTCGCGGACGGTGCGTTTCTCAATGCGCTTCTCAGGGGAAGCGTTGAGCACGATGCGGTGCACATAAATGCCCGGCAGGTGCACGTCGTCTGGCTCGATGTCACCCGTGGGCACGATGCGCTCAACTTCCACGATACAAATCTTGCCGGCAGTCGCAGCGGCAGGGTTGAAGTTGCGGGCGGTCTTGTTGAAACGCAAGTTGCCCGACATGTCGGCCACATCAGCCTTGATCAGCGCAACCGCAGGCATCAGCGCGCGCTCCATCACGTAGGTTTCGCCGTCAAACTCGCGCAACTCCTTGCCTTCGGCCACCAGCGTGCCCACGCCCGTCTTCGTGAAGAAGGCAGGAATGCCGGCACCACCGGCGCGCAGCTTCTCAGCCAGCGTGCCTTGCGGTGTGAATTCAAGCTCAAGCTCCCCCGCCAGGTACTGTCGCTCGAACTCCTTGTTTTCGCCCACGTAGCTGGAGATCATCTTCTTGATCTGACGCGTCTGCAGCAACTTGCCCAGGCCAAAATCGTCCACGCCAGCGTTGTTGGAAATCGCGGTCAGGTTCTTCACACCCGAATCACGCAGCGCGTCGATCAGGGCTTCGGGAATGCCACACAAGCCAAAGCCGCCCACGGCGATCAGTTGGCCATCAGCCACCACGCCTTTGAGGGCTTCGGCAGCGCTGGGGTAAATCTTGTTCACGTCGTTGGCTCCATGGATGAACACGGGAGTGTGCTCTGCAAACCGCTACGATACTACGTAACTGCATACGTAGTTTGACCTAATGGCTAACCCGAACACGCCCCCGCCCATGCCCATGCCCGACATTGACTACCGGCTCGCCTTCGACCTGGCGCCACTGGGCATGGCGCTCTCGCGCCAGCGCACCATGGTGGACTGCAACCAGGCCCTGTGCGAAATGTTCGGCACCTCGCGCGAGCAGCTCGTCGGCCAGAGCTTTCAACTGCTGTACCCCAGCGTTGCCGAATACGAGCGCACCGGCGCCCGAATCGAACCCATCCTGGGCCGCAACGGCACCTATGCGGACGACCGCGTGATGAAACGCGCAGACGGCCGATTCAAAGGTGAGCCGTTCTGGTGCCATGTGACCGGGCGGGCCCTGCACCTTGGGGCCCCACACGAAGCGGGCATCTGGAGCTTCGAAGACCTCAGCTCAAGGCGCGCGGTCCGCTCCGAGCTGACGGGGCGCGAGCGCGAAGTGGCGGCCTTGTTGATGGATGGCCTCACCAGCAAAGAGATCGGCAAAGCGCTGGGCATCAGCCACCGCACGGTGGAAATCCACCGCGCCCGCCTGATGCGCAAGTACGAGGCCCACAGCACGCCAGACCTGGTGCACCGGTTGCTGGCAGGCTGAAGAGGTCTGGCAAACCAGGGGCCCTGGCTGGCCCTCCCCTTGCTCAGTTCGGCTGGTAACCACTCTCCTGAATGATCTTGGCCCACACCTTGGCGTAGCTGCGCTCACGCGCGGCCAGCTCGTCGGAAGACATGAAACCAACGCTCAGGCCCATGGTGGTGAGCTTGTCGCGCACGTCGGGTTGGGCGATGGTTTTTTGAATCGCCAATGCCAATTTGTCGAGCGTGGCCTTCGGTGTCCCAGCCGGCGCAAACACGCCGTAAAAAGGCACCTCTTCAAACCCGCTCAGACCCAGTTCGGCCAAGGTGGGTACTTCGGGCATCGATGCCTGGCGCTGGGTGCCCATCACCGCAACCACCCGCACTTTGCCGGCCTTGTGGTTTTCAATGAAGTCCGGAATGGAGGCCACGCCTGCAGGAATCTGGTTGCCCAGCATGTCGGACATCATCGGCGCACTGCCCCGGTAAGGCACAGCCACCAGGTCCAGTCCATTTTTGCGGGCAATGACTTGCACCAGAAACTGAGGCACGGAACCCGGCGCCGGAATGCCCACCACCCCTTTGCCACCGCCCTGCTGCTTCACCTGCGCCACATAGGCCTGGAAAGTCTTGGCTGTCGTCCCGCCCGAGACGGCAAACGCGTTGACGAACGTGGCGATTCCCGCCACAGGCACAAAGTCCTTGGCCGAGTCATAGCCCGGATTCCGGGTCACCATGGGCAAGATAGTGATGCTGTGGTCGTGACTGAGAAACAGCGTCTGCCCATCGGGTGCTGCGGCCTTGAGGGCCTGAGCAGCGATCTGCCCGCCCGCGCCGGGTTTGTTGTCCACCACCACGTTGCTGCCCAGCTCGATCTGCATGCGCTCGGCCAGGATGCGTGCAATGGCATCTGAGCCGCCCCCCGCAGGAAATCCCACCAGTATCTTGGTGGTGCTCGCGGCCTGTGCGTTGCCCAGCCCCAGCGAAAATGTGGCGCCCAAGGCCAGCGCAGCCCGAAGGCTGTGCTGCAGCCAGGTTCGACGGAAACGACTCATGAATACTCCTGAACTGTGCAAAAAATCAAATCAAAATCGCTGAAGCCGTGGCCTGGAGCATCCAACCGGCTTTTTGTCACGTCGCGGGTGCATCGACCACCTCGGCCGCAGTGCGAAACGCATCGACCGACGCGGGAATGCCGCAATACACGGCAGCATGCAGCAACACCTCCTGAATCTCACTCACTGTGGCGCCGTTGTTCAGAGCGCCGCGCACATGGCCTTTCAGCTCATGTTGCTTGCCCAGCGCCGTCAACATTGCCACGGTCACCAAACTGCGGGTCTTGCGGTCAAGCCCTTCACGCTGCCACACATCGCCCCAGGCGTTGCGGGAAATATGCTCCTGTATCGGCATCGTGAAAGGCGTTGCCTGGGCGAATGCCCGGTCAACAAACTCATCGCTCATGACTTCGCGACGGGTGGCCAGGCCCTTGTGGAATTGTTGGTCTTGCATGCGGTGCTCCAAGTGTCAGGCGGTTGAAAAGTCCAAGGATAAACTGAGGCTTGACCTCAAGAACCACAACAGGAGACTCCATCATGAATACCCCCCGTTTCCCTTTGCCCGACATCAACAGCCTCCCGAATGACATCAAGGCCAAAGTCCTCGAAGTCCAGGAGAAAGCAGGGTTCGTGCCCAACGTGTTTCTGGCCTTCGCCCGCCGCCCAGCCGAGTGGCGCGCTTTCTTCGCGTACCACGATGCCCTCATGACGCCAGAAACGGCAGGGCGCACCTCGGGCCTGACCAAGGGCGATCGAGAAATGATCGTGACCACCACCAGCGCGGCCAACAACTGCCTCTACTGTGTCGTGGCCCATGGAGCGATCCTGCGCATTTACGAAAAGAAGCCGCAGGTGGCCGACCAAGTGGCCGTCAATCACCGCAAGGCCGAAATCAGCGACCGCCAACGTGCCATGCTCGATTTCGCCATGAAGGTTTGCCTGGACGCCCAGTCCATTGAAGACGCCGACTTTGAGGCGCTGCAAGTCCACGGCTTCAGCGATGAAGACGCCTGGGACATCGCCGCCATCACGGCCTTCTTCGGGCTGTCCAACCGCATGGCCAACTTCGCTGGCATGATGCCCAACCCCGAGTTTTACCTGATGGGTCGGGTGCCGAAGGTGAAGTAAATCAGGACGCGGAAAGCCGGGGCGGCTGACCCGATCCTTGGATCAACGCCCTGGCATGATCAGACATCGGCACAGATTTCTGTTTCGGGAAATCCACCCAGACCACGGTTGCACCACCGCTGGCGCACACCGTGTCAGGGTCATCGGTGCGCAACAGCTCGTGGTACGTGTCGAATGATGTACGACCCATCTCACCCACATAGGTGCGCACCAGCACATCGCCCGGAAACTCCAGCTGTTTGATGAAATTGCAAAACGCATTCACGATCACGGGGCCTTCGCCTTGGGGCTTGGCGGGCAGCCCCATGCCAAAAAACCAGTCCAGCCGCGCCATCTCCATGTAGCGGAAGTAAATGGTGTTGTTGACATGGCCCATGGCGTCCATGTCGCCCCAACGGATGTTCGCTACCACGCTGTGCACCAGGCGTTTTTTTTCCGGCAATTCGAGTTTCATACTTCCATCCTTATCGATGGGCCTTGATCGAAGCCAAGATACCCGCCACAAACAACACGCAAGCCAGCCACTGCATCGCAGCCGGCCAGTGCGCATTCCAGACAAAGCCATACAGCAGGCCAAAAACCGTCTCGCTCACAATGAGCTGCCCCGCCAGGCTGGCGCTCAGGCGGCGGCTGGCCATGTTCCACAACACCGAAGCGACCCACGCCGCACCCACGCCCGTGATACCGCACACCAAAACGTAGGTGCCAAAACCATCGCGATCCACCATGATTTGCAGCGGGCTGCCCGCCCACAACCAGATGGGGACAGCGCCCAGGCCAGCGGCAACACCCATCCAGTTGGCCCACATGGTGGAATTCACTTCGGGGTGCTGGTGGAGCCAACGCTTGTTGAGCAAGCCAAACAGCACCCAGGACGCTGCGGCCAATCCCGCATAAAAAACACCCAGCCACAGATCAGCGCCCGCGCCCACCGCCCCCAACCCACTCGCCGTGGCGTGCATCATGAGCGCCATGCCCATGACGGTGAGCAACAAGCCAGGGACCAGCTTGCGCCACAGCAGGCCTTCAGGTTTGCCCAGCAACATCATCCACAGCGGAATCGTGCCAATCACCAACACCGGCAAGGTGGCGCCAGTCGTCTGAATCGCCAGCGACAGCAACAGGTAATAACCCGTGTACCCGAGCACGCTCAGCCACAACGCCGCCCCCGCCTGGCGCCAGGTGGGCCAGATGCGTTGCCGGCGCGCACCCGACCACAGCATCAGCAGCAGCGACACCAGCCCACAAGCCAGGTACCGCCCTGCTGTGATATCCACCGAGCTGAAGTTGGGCGCCATCAGGGGCGCGACAAAAGCCATGCCCCAAAAAGCACCCGCCCCCAAGCCAGCCAAGATGCCCGTGCCCATGCCGGGCGAGAGGCCTGGCCTCACAGAAACCACCGATGCATTCACCGCAGCCCCGTCAACGCGGTCAAAGAAGGGCAGCAAAGCCGAGGATGCCGCGAAGCCGGCGCGGGGGGAACTTCAAGCGCCGAATCCATCATCAGCAGCGATCACAGCGCCATTGACGAAGTGGCTTTCGTTGGAACACAGCATGACCAGCACCGCATCCAGATCCGACGGCTGACCCACGCGTTTGCGAGGCAACATGCTGATCAGCTTCTGGCCTTGCTCGGTCTCCCAATGCTTGTGGTTGATCTCGGTATCGATGTAGCCAGGGCAGAGTGCATTGACGTTGATGCCGTACTTGCCCCATTCGACGGCCATGGCCTTGGTCATGTGCACCACAGCGGCCTTGCTCATGCAATAGACACCGATCTGCGGCAGCACCTTCAGACCGGCCATCGAGGCGATGTTCACAATGCGCCCGCCCACATAGGTGCCCGGCGCCGAACCCTTGGCGCGGGCCAGCATGCGCTTCGCAACCTCCTGAGCCACAAAGAAGGCACCTTTGGTGTTGGTGTTCAAGACAAAATCGTAGTCTTCTTCGGTCACATCCTGCAGGCGCTGAGTGGTGCTCACACCCGAATTGTTGACGAGGATATCAATCCCGCCAACTTCCGTTTCCGCGTGGGCGATCGCCGCCTTGATCGACGCCAGATCGGTCACATCCAGGGCCACCACATGAGCATCCCCCCCATCGGCCTCAATGTGTGCGCGCAGGGCCATCAGACGGTCTGTGCGCCGCCCGGCGAGCACCACCGCTGCGCCGGCCTTGGCCAGGGTCTTGGAAAATTGTTCACCCAGGCCACCCGAAGCGCCCGTGATAAGCGCGACGCGCCCCGATAGATCCAAGCTGTATGCCATTTAGAGTCCTCTCTCAAAAATGCGGTTCTCACACACCCGCGCGGCGTGTGTGACACTGATTGTGCCCCCTGGACCACTAAAATCGGTCGCAACCACGACAAGCGGGCCGGTTCCGCCTTGTCTTCACGCCTTGCAGACCGGCCACCGGTTCTGCATGCCCACGAATCCGACAACAGAGGCTTGACACCATGACCCACGACGAAATCCTGAGCACCTACGGCCCACGCGAAGCCATGGAGTACGACGTGGTCGTGATCGGTGGCGGCCCCGCCGGCCTGTCCACAGCCATTCGCCTCAAGCAGCTCGCTGCCGAGAAGGGCAGCGAGCTGAACGTCTGTGTGCTGGAGAAAGGGTCCGAGCCGGGCGCCCATATCTTGAGCGGCGCGGTGATGGACCCCAAGGCCATCACCGAACTCTTTCCCAACTGGAAAGAACTTGGCGCGCCGCTGAGCCAACCCGTCTCTGGTGATGACGTGTTGTTCCTTTCCGAGAGTGGCCACAAGCGCACCCCCGACGCCCTGGTGCCGCGCAATTTCCACAACCACGGCAATTTCGTGGTGAGCCTGGGCGCTGTCACCAAGTGGCTGGGCGAGCAGGCGGAGGCCCTGGGCGTGGAAATTTTCCCCGGCTTTGCGGCCGCAGAAGTGCTCTACAACGAAGACGGCTCCGTCAAGGGCGTGGCCACGGGCAACCTGGGTGTGGGCAAAGACGGCGAGCCAACCGGCAACTTTCAGCTGGGGATGGAGCTGCATGCCAAATACACCGTGTTCGCCGAAGGTGCGCGAGGCCACCTGGGCAAACAGCTCATTGCCAAGTTCAAGCTGGACGAAGGCAAGGATCCTCAGAGCTACGCCATCGGGATCAAAGAACTCTGGGAAATTCCCGCAGACAAAGCGCAGCCAGGCAAGGTGGTGCACACCGCCGGCTGGCCCATGGACAGCGAAACCTATGGCGGCGGTTTCCTCTACCACCTCGAGGGCAACAAGGTCACGCTGGGTTTTGTGGTGGGCCTGGACTACAAGAACCCCTGGCTCTCGCCTTTTGAAGAGATGCAGCGCTGGAAAACCCACCCGGCCATCAAGGCCCACATCGAAGGCGGCAAACGCCTCGGCTATGGCGCCCGGGCCATCACGGCCGGCGGCCTGCTGTCTTTGCCCAAAACCGTGTTCCCAGGCGGTGCGCTCGTCGGCTGCGATGCGGGTTTCCTGAACGCCGCCCGCATCAAAGGCAGCCACGCCGCCATCAAGAGCGGCATGATGGTGGCAGAAGCCGCTTTCGAGGCCGTGGCCGCTGGCCGCACCAGCGACGAACTCACGGCCTTCCCCGCCGCGTTCGAAAAGAGCTGGCTGCACACCGAACTGCACCAGTCACGCAACTTCAAGCAATGGTTCAAAAAAGGCAGCACGATCGGCGCGCTCATGACTGGTGTCGAACAGTGGTTCTTGCCCAAGATCGGCGTCAGCACCCCGCCGTGGACCATCCACCACACCGCGGCTGACCACACCATGCTTCGCCCGGCCAACGAGATGCCGCAGATCAGCTACCCCAAGCCCGACGGCAAGCTGACCTTCGACCGCCTTTCCAGCGTGTTTGTCTCCAACACCAACCACGAAGAGCAACAGCCGTCCCACCTCACGCTGAAGGATGCCAGCGTGCCGGTGAGCATCAATCTGGCCAAGTACGCGGGCCCCGAAGCGCGCTATTGCCCAGCAGGGGTTTACGAATTCGTGAAGACCGAAGATGGCAAGGACCGTCTGCAGATCAACGCGCAAAACTGTGTCCACTGCAAAACCTGCGACATCAAAGACCCCACACAAAACATCGTCTGGGTCACCCCTGAAGGCGGCGGTGGACCCAACTACGCGGGCATGTGACCGCCGCCTCCCTGCACCCCAGCCTGCTGCAGCGGCTGCAGGAGCTCAGCAGCGGCTCAAGGCGTTTGCTGGGTATCGTCGGCGCACCAGGGTCGGGGAAGTCCACTCTCGCGACGCTGGCGGTACAGGCCTTGGGCGAACGCGCTCAAGCCGTTCCCATGGACGGCTACCACCTTGCGCAATCCGAACTGATCCGTTTGGGTACCGCGGATCGCAAAGGGGCGCCGCACACCTTTGATGCCGCGGGTTACTCGGCGTTGCTGCGGCGCTTGAAGCAACAGCCCGCGAGCGAGGTGGTGTATGCCCCCGATTTTCGCCGCGACCTTGAAGAGCCTATCGCCGGCACGCTGCCTGTCTTTGCCCAGACGCCACTCGTCATCACCGAAGGCAACTACCTGCTGCTCGAAGAGGGTCCGTGGGCCCCTGTGACCGGGCTGCTCGACGAAGTCTGGTTTCTGAGCGTCGCACCCGCTCTGCGGCTGGAGCGGTTGGTACTGCGCCACATGCAATTTGGTCGCAGCCGGGCGCAATCGATGGACTGGATTGCCAACAACGATGCACTCAATGCACAAGTGGTCGAAGCCAGTGCGCCAAGAGCGCACAGGCAGGTCCACTGGAATGAAGCGCAGGCAATTTACCAATTTTCTGATCTGTAGCCGTCTTGGGGACGGCCGCGTTCCGGTAAACTTCGCGTCGTCAGGAGAGAAATCTGGTTCAGGACATGGCCAGATTCGCCGAAGGCGCAGAGAATGACAGTGGGCTGCTTGGTTCGCTTGGTTCTAGAACGCTCAGGCAAAAGGACTGGCAACCACCGCCTTGAACGGCGGTGTTCCCCACTGGAGAGAGGCTTTCTTCTGGAAAGCCCACCGAAGGAGCAAATGCGGCATCGCCCGCGTGAATCTCTCAGGTAAAGCGGACAGTGAGGCAGCCCACGGATGAACCGTGGTGACCCGGGCGGTGTTCTGCAAGAGCACCCCACATCGGGTCAGCCTCCATTTCATTTTTTGAAAGTCCGCCATGTCCGACACCGCCAAACTGCTCCACACGCCACTGCACGCCCTGCACCTCGAACTGGGCGCCCGCATGGTGCCTTTTGCGGGTTACAGCATGCCCGTTCAGTACCCCATGGGCCTGATGCAGGAACACCTGCACACCCGTCAGGCCGCAGGCCTCTTTGACGTCTCCCACATGGGCCAGTTGCGGCTGGTGGGTGTTGATGCGGCGGCGGCCTTCGAGACCCTGATGCCGGTGGATGTGGTCGATCTGGGCATCAACAAGCAACGCTACGGCCTGCTGCTCACCGAAGAAGGCGGCATCATCGACGACCTCATGTTCGTCAACCGCGACGTGGCCAATGGGGGCGACCTGTTCGTCATCGTCAACGGTGCCTGCAAACACGACGACCTGGCCCACATACAGGCCACCATCGGTTCGCTGTGCCATGTGAACGCACAATTTGACCGCGCCCTGCTCGCCTTGCAAGGCCCGCTAGCGGTATCTGCCCTGGAGCGCATCCTGCCGGGCGTTGAAAAGCTGGTCTTCATGACAGGCGCCGCCTTTGAGTGGGCCGGCGGTGATCTCTACGTCACCCGCAGCGGCTACACCGGCGAAGACGGCTTCGAAATCTCCTTGCCCGCCGACATCGCCACCGATTTCGCCCGAGCCCTGCTCGCACAGCCCGAAGTGAAACCTGTGGGCCTGGGCGCTCGCAACTCACTGCGCCTCGAAGCGGGCCTGTGCCTCTACGGGCAAGACATCGACACCACCACCACACCTGTCCAAGCCGGGCTCAACTGGGCCATGCAAAAAGTGCGCCGCACCGGGGGCGCGCGCGCCGGCGGCTTCCCGGGTGCAGAGCGTGTGCTGGCCCAACTCGACGGCACCGATCCGCTGATGAAAAAGCGCGTGGGCCTGATCGCG
Organism: Hydrogenophaga sp. PAMC20947; assembly: GCF_004795855.1. Lineage (NCBI taxonomy): Bacteria > Pseudomonadati > Pseudomonadota > Betaproteobacteria > Burkholderiales > Comamonadaceae > Hydrogenophaga > Hydrogenophaga sp. PAMC20947. Next base: position 487,940 of record NZ_CP039252.1, on the reverse strand, counting down.
CAGGAGCGCATCCCGGTTCGCGAACATGTGGAGCTGCAATCGCTGGACGGGACGGTCATCGGCGAAGTGACCAGTGGCCTGCTCGGCCCCAACATCGACAAACCAGTGGCCATGGGCTATGTGAGCCCCGAGCACGCCACCATGGGCACCCGCATCAACGCCATCGTGCGAGGCAAAGCTGTACCCATGGAGGTGAGTGCCATGCCGTTTGTGCCCAACCGGTATTTCAGGGGATAACCCCCTGCGCCGCTTCGCGTCTTCCCCCTGACAGGGGGACGCCACCAACAGCCCGGCAAAGCCGGTTCTGCGGTAGCCCCCGAAACGAATTCCACCTTCGCTCGCAACTTTCAATTCTTTTTAGGAGCCCACCATGACCACCAAATACACCGAAGACCACGAATGGATCAGCGTGAACGGCGATATCGCCACCGTTGGCATCACCGTACACGCACAAGATGCCTTGGGCGACGTGGTGTTTGTCGACCTGCCCGAAGTGGGCAAGTCGTTTGAGCAAAAAGACATCGCTGGCGTGGTCGAATCAGTGAAAGCCGCCGCCGACGTGTACATGCCCATCAGCGGCGAGATCACCGAAGTCAACGAAGCGCTGCGCGCCGACCCCTCGCTGGCCAACAGCGACCCGCTGAAAACCGGTTGGTTCTTCAAGGTCAAGCTGTCAGCGCCTGCCCAAGTCGACGCCTTGCTCGACGAAACCGCCTACAACGCCTTCTCGGCCAACGCCTGATCCACTGGCCTGCCCTGCCATGCTGCTCTATGGACACGAAGACTCAGGCCATGCCTACAAAGTCAGGCTGTTTTTGCTCATGGCACAGGTGGCCCATGAATACCAGCGCATCGACCTGAGCCAACCGCGCGCCGAGCGCCCGGTGGCGTTTCAGGCGGTGAGCAAGTTTGGCGAGGTGCCGGTATTGATGAACGGCGAGCAGGTGCTTTGCCAGTCCAACGCCATCCTCATGCACCTGGCCCAGAAAACGGGCCAGTTCAGTGGTGCGGAGGGCGAATGGCAGACCATTGTCGAGTGGTTGTTTTGGGAGCCCAACCGCATCAACTTTGCCGTGCCCAACCTGCGTTTTGCGAAGCGTTGGGCGCCACAGCCTGAGCCGGTGATCGATTACCTGACCCAGCGAGCCCTCGCCGATCTCGCCACGCTTGATCGGCATCTGGCGAGCCAAACCTACCTGTTGCCCTCGGGCTTTTCCATCGCCGACATCAGCTGCGCCAGCTACCTGCATTGGGCCGACGAAGCAGGCCTTGACCTTCAACCCTTTCTCCATGTGCGACGCTGGTTGTCGGACATGAGCCAACTGCCGCATTGGCAGCACCCCTACCTAGCCCAGCAAGCCTCCTGACCATGACCCAAGCTCTCATCGAACTCGAAAACCCGTCCGAATTCATCGCCCGCCACATCGGCGTGAGCGGCGCCGAAGAAGCCCACATGCTGACCGTGATCGGTGAGGCCTCGCGCCGCGCTTTGATCGACAGCATCGTGCCGCGCTCCATCGTGCGCAGCAAGGGCATGGACTTGCCAGCGGTCGCGAGCGAGGCGGCTGCGTTGGCTGAGCTGAAAGCCATTGCGCAGAAAAACCAGTTGCTCAAGAGCTTCATCGGTCAGGGATACCACGGCACCCACACGCCCGGCGTGATCCTGCGCAACATCCTGGAAAACCCCGCCTGGTACACGGCCTATACGCCCTACCAGGCCGAAATTTCGCAAGGCCGCATGGAAGCCCTGGTGAACTTCCAGACCATGGTGACGGACCTCACCGGCATGGACATCGCCAACGCCTCCATGCTCGACGAAGCCACGGCCGCGGCCGAAGCCATGACATTGGCCATGCGCTCAGTGAAATCCAAAGGGCAAACCTTCGTGGTGGCCGGTGATGCCCACCCGCAAACCATTGAAGTGATCCAGACACGCGCTGCGCCGCTGGGCGTCACGGTCAAGCTGGCCAACTCAGCCGAAGAGTGGCACGCTGCGCTGAATGGCGACGACTACTTTGCCGTGCTGGCGCAGTACCCCAGCACCAGCGGCCGCATCGACGACCTGCGCGCCGATGTGACAAAGGTGCACGAAAAGAACGCCGCCTTCATCGTGGCCGCCGATTTGCTGGCGCTCACGCTGCTCGTGCCCCCAGGCGAATTTGACGCCGATATCGTGGTCGGCACCACCCAGCGCTTCGGCATGCCCATGGGCGCCGGCGGCCCGCACGCCGCTTACATGGCTTGCCGCGACGCCTTCAAACGCTCGCTGCCCGGCCGCCTGGTGGGCGTTAGCGTTGATGTCCATGGGCAACCCACCTACCGCTTGGCACTGCAAACGCGCGAGCAACACATTCGCCGCGAAAAAGCCACGTCCAACATCTGCACGGCGCAGGTCTTGCCCGCCGTGGTCGCCAGCATGTACGCGGTGTACCACGGCCCCCAGGGCCTGACCCGCATTGCCCAGCGCGTGGCGTCGTACACCGCCATTCTGGCCAAAGGCCTTGAGCAGATGGGCTGGACAGCCACGTCCACGTCGTCGTTCGACACCCTCACCTTCAAGTGCGGCGAGCAAGCCCAACCCTTGATGGCCAAGGCCCGCGGCGCGGGCGTCAATCTGCGCCTGTCGTGGAATGAGTACGTGAGCCTCTCGCTGGACGAGACCACCACACGCGAAGACATCACATTGCTGTGGAACGTCTTCGCGCACCATGGCCAGGCACTGCCCAATTTCGTGGAATCTGAAAACGGCATCGAGCCCCGCATTCCGGTCGCCTTGCGCCGCACCACCGGCTTCCTGACACACCCGGTATTCGACAGCCACCACTCCGAGACCGGCATGCTGCGCTACATTCGCGCGCTGTCCGACAAAGACCTGGCGCTCGACCGCAGCATGATCCCGCTGGGCAGCTGCACCATGAAGCTCAACGCCACCAGCGAGATGATCCCGATCACCTGGCCCGAATTCGCCAATGTGCACCCCTTTGCGCCCGCCGATCAGCAGCTGGGCTACGCCGAGCTCGACGAGCAATTGCGCGCCTGGCTCTGCCAGGCCACGGGCTACGCCGGCATCAGCCTGCAACCCAACGCAGGCTCGCAAGGCGAATACGCCGGCCTGTTGGCCATCCGTGCCTTCCACGCATCCAAGGGCGAAAGCCGCCGCAACATCTGCCTGATCCCCTCCTCTGCCCACGGCACCAACCCCGCCAGCGCGCAAATGGTGGGCCTCACGGTGGTGGTGACCAAGTGCGACGAAAACGGCAACGTGGACATGGCCGACCTGAAGGCCAAGTGCGAACAGCACAGCGCCAACCTGGCCGCCGCGATGATCACCTATCCGTCCACCCACGGCGTGTTCGAGACCACGGTCAAAGAACTCTGCGCCCTGGTGCACCAGCACGGCGGCCGTGTGTATGTGGACGGCGCCAACATGAACGCATTGGTCGGCGTGGCCGCGCCAGGCGAGTTCGGTGGCGATGTGAGCCACCTCAACCTGCACAAGACCTTCTGCATCCCCCACGGCGGCGGCGGCCCGGGTGTGGGCCCTGTGTGCGTGGTGGAAGACCTCGTGCCCTTCTTGCCCGGTCACGAGACCAGCGGTTTGAAGAGCGGTGTCGGCGCCGTCAGTGCAGCACCACTGGGCAATGCAGCGGTGTTGCCGATCAGCTGGATGTACATCCGCATGATGGGAGCCGAGGGTCTTAAGCACGCCACCGAAACCGCCATCCTGAGCGCCAACTACATCAGCAAGCGCCTCAAAGACCACTACCCCACGCTGTACGCGTCGGCCAACGGCCACGTGGCCCACGAGTGCATTCTCGATCTGCGCCAGTTGAAAGAGACCAGCGGCGTGATGGCCGAAGACGTGGCCAAGCGCCTGATGGACTACGGCTTCCACGCCCCCACGCTCAGCTTCCCCGTGGCCAACACCTTGATGGTCGAGCCGACCGAAAGCGAAACGCTGGAAGAGCTGGACCGGTTCATCGACGCCATGATCGCCATCCGAGACGAAATCCGCCAGGTCGAAGCCGGTGAATGGCCGCAAGACGACAACCCCTTGAAGAACGCGCCGCACACCGCCGCCAGCTTGCTGACCAGCGAATGGGCCCACCCCTACTCGCGCGAAGTGGGTGCGGCCAGCACCTCGACCCGCGCCAACCAGAAGTACTGGCCACCGGTCGGGCGTGTGGACAACGTGTATGGCGACCGCAACCTGTTCTGCAGCTGCGTGCCGATCAGCGAGCTCGCATGACCACCTGATGGGAAAAGGGGCTTTGCGCTTTGCGAAGCCCCGCCTACAATCCGGCATCGATCGGGAGAGACTGGACGGCCAAGCCGCACCAGCGCCGAAGGAGCAACCGCCCCGGAAACTCTCAGGCAAAAGGACCGGTCGACAGCATTGAATCTCTGAAGAGCAGCCGGTTTCGTCGATCGGCTCACCGCAGGAGCAAGCAGCGCCCAAGCGTGCTGTGAATCTCTCAGGTTCCAAACAGAGGGGGCGTGTGGCGCGCATGTTGCTAGTCACACCCAACCCTTCTGACGTCTGGAGCTTTTCACATGAAATCAATCGCCGTTATCGGCGGTGGCATCACCGGTGTCACCACAGCCTACGCACTCGCCAAGCGCGGATTCGACGTCACCCTGTTTGAGCAACACCGCTACGCCGCGATGGAAACCTCGTTCGCCAACGGCGGGCAGCTCTCGGCGTCCAACGCCGAGGTGTGGAACCACACGTCCACCATCCTCAAGGGCCTGAAGTGGATGCTCAAAAGCGACGCCCCCTTGCTGGTCAACCCCAAGCCCAGCTGGCACAAAATTTCGTGGTTCGCCGAGTTCATCGCCAACATCCCGAACTACCGCGCCAACACCATCGCGACCACCAAACTCGCCATCGCAGCCCGCGATCATCTGTTTGCCTGGGCCGAAGCCGAAGGCGTGGATTTTGACCTCAAGCGACAAGGCATCCTGCATATCTACCGCGACAAAAAGGGCTTCGACCACGCGGCCGAGGTCTCCAAGATGCTGGCACTTGGCGGTCTGCCGCGCCAAGCGGTGACACCGGAAGAAATGCGCACCATCGAGCCCGCATTGGCCGGCACGTATTTCGGCGGTTTCTACACCGAAAGCGATGCCACCGGTGACATCCACAAGTTCACCGTGGGACTCGCAGCCGCAGCCGAACGCCTGGGCGTGAAGTGCCTTTACGGCAAAGACGTGGTGAACCTGCACAGCGATGGCCAACAGGCCACCGTCACCGCCCGCGACGACCAGGGTGAGCACGTGCGCACGTTTGATGCGCTGGTGGTGTGCGCAGGCGTCGGCAGCCGCGACTTCGCCGCCCAGCTCGGCGACCGGGTCAACGTCTACCCGGTGAAAGGCTATTCCATCACCGTGAGCCTGCCCGATGCCGCCAGCCAGCAGGCCGCACCCAATGTGAGCCTGCTCGATGACGAAACCAAACTCGTCACCAGCCGCCTCGGCATCGACCGCTTTCGCGTCGCAGGCACCGCCGAGTTCAACGGCGCCAACCGAGACATCCGCGCCGACCGCATCCGCCCCCTGACCGAATGGGTCAACCAGTGCTTCCCCGGCATCAACACGCGCCATGTGGTGCCTTGGGCGGGCCTGCGACCCATGTTGCCCAACATGATGCCGCGCGTGGGCGCTGGCAACCGTGCCAACGTGTTCTACAACACGGGGCATGGGCACCTCGGCTGGACCCTGTCTGCCGTCACCGCAGACATGGTGGCCGAGCAGATGCTCCAGGCCCAGCTGCAGAAAAGACCGGTCTCGACACCGGTCACGGCAACCCCCTGACGTCCGACCCCTCCAGGAGCCCATATGGCGATTTCAGCGTTTGACCTGTTCAAGATCGGTATCGGCCCCAGCAGCTCGCACACGGTCGGGCCCATGCGCGCCGCCCGGCTTTTTGTGGGGGGCTTGCAGTCCAGCGGCCAGCTGGAGCAGACGGCCCGTGTGGTCTGCTCCATGTACGGGTCCCTGGGCGCCACGGGCAAAGGCCACGGCACAGACAAGGCGGCGCTGCTGGGCCTGGCAGGGCATGCTCCGGACACCGTGGATGTGGACCTGGTTCCAGCCTTGCTGAGTCAGGTGCGTGAAACCGGCCGACTCCGCCTCGCCGGCACGCACGAAATCGCGTTCAAGGAGCGCGACGATCTGCTGTTTTACCGGCGCGAAACCCTGCCTTTTCACACCAATGGTTTGCGCCTGCAAGCTTTCGACGCGGCGGGTGTGGAGCTGGTGAATCGGGTGTTCTACTCGGTGGGCGGTGGCTTCGTGGTGAGCGACGAAGTGGCTGCTGACGGCAGCAAGATGAAAGCCATTGCCCCCGACGCAGCCATTTTGCCGCTGCCGTTTCGAAGTGGCGACGACTTGCTCGCGCTGACCCAGCAACACGGCTGCAGCATCGCCGAGGTCATGCGCACCAACGAGCGCCACTGGCGAACCGACGAAGACATCGACAGCGGTCTGCTGAACATCTGGCGGGTCATGCAAGACTGCGTGGTCCGCGGCTGCAACACGCCCGGCGTGCTGCCCGGTGGATTCAAGGTGAAGCGGCGTGCACCGCAGCTGTACACGGACCTGTGCGCCAACCCTGAAGCGGCCCTGCGCGACCCGCTGCAAGTGCTCGACTGGGTCAACCTCTACGCGCTGGCCGTGAACGAAGAAAACGCCGCCGGTGGCCGCGTGGTCACCGCCCCCACCAACGGTGCCGCAGGCATCGTGCCCGCCGTTCTGCACTACTACACCCGTTTTGTGCCGGGAGCCAGCGACAAAGGCGTGATCGACTTCCTGCTCACCGCCGCCGCCATCGGCATCCTCTACAAGGAAAACGCCAGCATCAGCGGCGCCGAGGTGGGCTGCCAGGGCGAAGTCGGCGTGGCCTGCTCCATGGCCGCAGGGGCGCTGTGCGCCGTCATGGGCGGTACACCCGCCCAGGCGGAAAACGCCGCCGAGATCGGCATGGAACACCACCTGGGGCTCACATGCGACCCCGTGGGCGGCCTGGTGCAGATCCCCTGCATCGAGCGCAATGCCATCGCCTCGGTCAAGGCCATCAACGCCGCGCGCATGGCCTTGCGCGGCGACGGCACCCACCATGTGAGCCTCGACAAAGTCATCAAGACCATGCGCGAAACCGGTGCCGACATGAAGACCAAATACAAGGAAACCGCTCGCGGCGGCCTGGCCGTGAACATCGTGGAGTGCTGACCAGCACCGCCTCTTTCAAGGATCAATGCCTGTGGGTGTGGTGCGCGTCGGGCACATGGGCATGCTCATGCTCCAGGGCCACGTGCTTGTGCCCATGGCTGTGAGCGCCCGCTGGCATGGGATCGTGCGAGTGCAGATGGTGCCCATCGTCGTGGGTGTGCGCGTGTTCGTGTGAAAGCGCTTCGTGTGCGTGGCCATGGGCATGAGATTCAGACAAATGCAGCACCACGCCCACCAGCATCAGCCCCCCGCCCAGCAACATGCCCCAGGACCCTGCGCGCTCACCCAGGGAAAAAGCCCCCATGGCACCAATAAAGGGGGCGAAGGCAAACACCGAGCCGGTGCGCGCAGCACCAAAAGCGCGCTGTGCAAGGAGGTAAAAACGCAAACTCAAACCATACCCGGTGACACCGATCGTTACCAGGGCCAGCGCCGGGCCGAGGTCGGGCAAGGGATCGCCCCACCACCAGGCCAGCAAGCCCGTCGCTCCCGCGCCGAGCGCCGCCTTGACCCAAACCACCTGCCCCGGATCGCGATCAGCCACCCCGCGGGACAAGGCGTTGTCCACGCCCCAGGCCGCCGTGGCCAGCAAGACCGCGAGCAAACCCAGCATTTGTGTGCCGCCCGAGCTGCCCTGCTCCACCACCAACACCAATCCACCGGCCAGCAAGATCAGCATGGCCGTCGCAATGCGCTTGTCCATGGCTTCGCCGTACCAGCGCCAGGCCAGCACCGCGGTGAACAGCGCCTCCAGGGTCAGCATCAACGAGGCGCTGAATCCACTGGTGTGTTGCAAACCCCAGGCCAGCGCCACCGGCCCCAGCACAGCCCCAAATGCAGCCATCGCCAACAACCGGCCCCCATCGGAGCGGCGCAAGGGCGCTTCCTGGTCCGCCTGCCGGCGCGAAAACAACGCCACCAGCGTGGCACCCGCGTACAACAAAGCGGCCGTGGTGAAAGCGCCCAGACCAACCCCAAAACGCTGCACCAGGGGCGTGCTGAGTCCAAACAGGGCCGCTGCCGCCAGGGCCAACACCCCCCCGCGCAAAGCTGGCCATGTGTTCATTCGGTTCATCACACCAGTTTAAGGCGGCCTTGCGCACCAACAAGGTAAGCCCCTACCCGTAAGATCAACCCCTGACACCCCTTTTTTCGCCAGCCATGCCCCAGACCCACCAGCGCGTGCTGAGCCTCATCCCCCCGATGACGCAGCTCAACACGCCCTACCCTTCTACCGCCTACCTCACCGGCTTCCTGCGTTCGCGCGGGATCGACGCGGAGCAGGCCGATCTGGCGCTGGCCTTGGTGTTGCGGCTGTTCACGCCTCAGGGACTGGATGAGGTGCAGGCCTGCGCCCAAGCCCAGCCCGAGGCCGACCGGTCGGGCAGCGTGCATGCCTTCATCGACCAGTTCGCGGCCTACCGCGCCACCATCGGCCCCGTGATCCGCTTCCTGCAAGGTGGTGACTCCACCCTGGCCCACCGCATCGCCGCGCGAGGCCTATTGCCCGAGGGCCCGCGCTTCGTCCCGCTGGATGTGTACGAAGACGTGGACCTCGGCGATGGCGGTACCGGTGATCCGCTGGCCTGGGCCTTCGGTGCCCTGGGCGTGCAAGACAAAGCCCGCCACCTCGCCACGCTTTACCTCAACGATCTGGCCGACGTCTTGCGCGACGCGGTCGACAAACGCTTTGAATTCGTGCGCTACGCCGAATCGCTGGCCAGCAGCCAGCCCAGCTTTGACCCCCTCGCCAAAGCGCTGGCCGCACCCACCACGCTGATCGACGATCTGTTGACCGAACTCACGTTGGCCGAGGTGGCCAAGCACCAACCCACCCTGGTGCTGCTCTCGGTGCCCTTCCCCGGCTCGGTCTACGCGGCATTCCGCATGGGCCAGGCCATCAAGGCAGCACACCCCCAGGTCAAGATTGCGCTGGGCGGTGGTTATGTGAACACCGAGCTGCGCGAGCTCAAAGACCCGCGCGTGTTCGACTTCGTGGATTTCGTGACCCTGGATTCGGGCGAGCGCCCGGTGCTCTCGCTGATCGAGCACCTGAATGGCCTTCGCGGCCCACAGCGCCTGCAACGTTGCTTCGTTCGCAACAGCGAAGGCCAGGTGCAATACATCAACTTCGCCGAGCCCGAAATCCCATTTGAAGAGGTGGGCACCCCCACCTGGGACGGCCTGCCGTTGCACAGCTACCTGAGCTTGCTCGACATGCTCAACCCCATGCACCGCCTGTGGAGCGATGGGCGCTGGAACAAGCTCACCGTGGCCCAGGGTTGCTACTGGAAAAAGTGCAGTTTCTGCGACGTGAGCCTGGACTACATCGGCCGCTATGAAACCGCTTCCACCGAGAAGCTGGCGGATCGCATCCAGCAGATCGTCGAAGAAACCGGTCAGACCGGCTTTCACTTCGTGGACGAAGCCGCCCCGCCCAAAGCGCTCAAGGCCCTGGCGAAAGAGCTCATCCGCCGCGACCTCAACATCAGCTGGTGGGGCAACATCCGGTTTGAAAAAACCTTCACCCCCGAACTCGCGGAGCTGCTGGCCCAGAGCGGCTGCATCGCCATGAGCGGCGGCCTGGAAGTGGCCAGCGACCGGCTGTTGACGCTCATGAAAAAAGGCGTGAGCGTGGAGCAGGTGGCGCAGGTGACCAAAGGCTTTTCAGACGCGGGCATCCTGGTGCACGCCTACCTCATGTACGGTTTTCCCACGCAAACGGTTCAAGACACCGTGGACGCCCTCGAATACGTGCGGCAACTGTTTGAAAATGGCTGCATCCAGAGCGGCTTCTTCCACCGCTTCAGCTGCACCGTGCACTCCCCCGTGGGCCAGGACCCGGCCGCTTACGGCATCGAGCTGATCCCGCTGCCGCCGGTCACCTTCGCCAAGAACGACATCGGCTTCATCGACCCCACCGGCGTAGACCACGACGCCCTGGGCGCCGGACTGCGCAAAGCCATCTACAACTACATGCACGGCCTGTGCGTGGAAGACGACGTGCGGCGCTGGTTTGAGCACCTGCCCATGCAAGTGCCCCGGTCCACCGTCAAGCGCGGGCGGATTGGCAAGGCGCTGGCTCAGCAGGGTTGACTGAGCACCGGGCAGCGGAACGACACCTTCACAAAGGGAAGCGCTTTCGGCAGGGCGATTGTGAATTCCGGTCTGAAGATGGAAGCCCACATACGACCGAAATCGGCCAGGAGCGGCCGATGCTCAAATGGGAAAGCAGTCGCTCAACGTTCGAGTTAGGCCTCGCTCGGCGGGACCGGAAACTGTATGCCGAGTGACTTGCCATAGGCTTCTATTTCCTGTGCTGCGGCAAGTCCGAAGCGCCAGAGGGTAATGATCGTGTCGTACAACTCGTGAGCCTGCAACCGCACACGGTCGCCAATCTTGAATTGCCGCTCGTTGTCTACGAAGTGCAGCTCGAGCATGGACTCTTCCGTGGTTACTATGCCTGGCCGGTCAAGTACGAGTTCTTGGCCAGTCTCTTGTCCTCGGGCAACGAACCTTGCATGCTGGAAGGTGATCTTTAGGACCCCTGTGTCGTCAACGTCGAGAGGCGATACCGCCCCAAGTCTGTGGACTACACATGTGCGAGCCTTGTTGAGGCTCAAGACGTTCGCGTTGAAACGAGTTGCTATTCCGAACTGTCGCTCGAGCTTCTCGAGCTTTTGTGGGAAGTGCAGCTTGTGATTTGAGCGAGGCAGTTCGTGGAGGACCCGATGAAGCTCAGCGGCGTTCGCTGTACCTTTCGCCGCCATTGGTAGTACCTCGCAGACTTGGAGGCACTCGTCTAGAAACAAGCCCGCTCCTTCAATCGCGTCTCGAAGGAATCCGCGTAGCAGCCAATCTTGGGCTTCGGCTTTGGCGTCGTCGTGTTTGAGTTGCGCGCCATTGGCCGGCACGAAGGTGCCAAACTCTCCGTATTCCGCAACTTGCTCGGCAGTCACTTGCTCGCAGCCGACTTGCAGCACTTTGGTCACATCTAGCTGATGCTGGAGACGACGAAAGAAGGTCGCTTGCAGCGCGCTCAGGTCGATGTGAATGTTGAGGGTATCAGTCGGCATTGGCGAGTTCAACGTAGAGTTAACCGGCCGACGACGGCTTGCTGCCAGGGCCACGCTGCAGAAAATGCACCCCTGCACTGCAGCGTGGCCCTGGCAGCAAGCCGTTGGCGGTCCGGTTGAATGATGGGATGGACTCCCCCGTTTGTTTGCGCGACATTCGCGCTCTGGTCTTCATGGGCGTGGGGATCAGGTCTTCATCCAAACGAAAGGAGTCCGACATGAATGCTACTACTGTGGCCGTCGATCTGGCCAAATCCGTTTTCCAAATAGCTGTGGCCGATGAGCATTGGCGCATCGTTGAAACGCAGCGTCTCACGCGTTTGCAGTTCGAGCGCTGGTTCGCAAATCGGGCTGTATCTCTCGTTGTCATGGAAGCCTGCGGCTCGGCCCACCACTGGGCGCGCTGGCTCAATGGCCTGGGCATTGAGGTTCGCCTGCTGCCCGCGCAATACGTGCGCGCCTATGTGCGCCGCAACAAGACCGATGCCACCGATGCGGCGGCTTTGCTCGAAGCCGCCCGCGCTTCCGACATGCGCCCGGTGCGCGTGAAGTCGGTCGAGCAGCAAGCTTTGCAAGGCTTGCACCGCGTGCGCTCGCTGTGGATGGGCACGCGCACTTCGCGCATCAACGCTTTGCGCGGTTTCCTGCGTGAGTTTGGCATCGCGGTTCCCGTGGGTGCTCGCACCGGGCTGGAGGCGATCAGCCGGGTGCTGGCCGATCCGGGTTCCGCTGTGCCTGAGCTGATCCGGGGCACGGCCCGCTTGCTGGTCGAAGAAGTGCGCCTGCTCGAAGCTCGCATCGCCCAGTTGGAACGGGAGCTGGCCGCCCTGGCCAGGCTGAGCCCAGCTTGCACCACGCTGCTCTCGATTCCGGGGATCGGTTTGCTCACCGCCACGGCGCTGGTGGCGGCCACCTCGGGTGATGTGACGCACTTCAAGGATGCGCGCCACTTTGCCAGTTGGTTCGGTCTCACGCCGCGCGAGCATTCATCTGGAGGCAATCGCTTTCTTGGCTCGATCTCCAAGCGTGGGGACCGCTATTTGCGCATGTTGCTCACGCACGGCGCCAGGAGCGTGTTGCGAGCGGCCAAGGTGGCTGAGGCAGCAGAGCGCGAGGTGTGTGGGGTGCGCCGCTGGGCATTGGATGTGCAGCGTCGGTCGAACCACAACAAGGCGGCCTGTGCGCTGGCCAACAAGCTGGCGCGTATTTGCTACGCCACGCTCAGGGACAAGGTACCGTTCGGTGAAACCGAACGGCTGAGCAGAAAGATCAACCGAGAGAGTTTTGTGATGCCTGCCTGAGTGGCAGACACCCACCGAACAGCCGTCACCCAAAAAGAGTTTTGTTTCCACCCACGCCGCTTGCGACGAGATTGATTGACCCACATGGCCAACCGGGCACACCCCAGACCGTCTGACGCCGATAACCCTTCCGGCAGCTTGCCTGCCGCTTGTAACGATTGGCGCGCCGGTCCCGCAGATTCCATGCTGGCACGGACCACAACAGAGTCCACCTCAGATGCCGGATATACGACTGCAGGCGATTCCCCAACAGCCAAAACATCAATCAGTTTCTTGCCCTTGTGGGGGAGTCCATATACGTTGGGTTAGGTTTCACTCATCGCGGCTCAGCCAACGCCAAAGTGAAGCCTGCGATGACAGTTTGGGCAAAGCGCAACGGCATTGGCGACAGAGTCTTCTCCTCCCTCCGAGAGCATTTTGCGGTGATGAACCTCCAGGTAGGGTGTGTTGTTTGCGGTGCGTATGAATGGGGCTGGAGCGAGACACTCTTCACAAGTGCCATCCGCACGTACCAAGACCTCGGCAATTACATCAGGGTTGCGTAGAAATGCGCGCGAAATGACCTGAATAGACGCTGGCAGCTTTGCGGCCGCCGCCAGGCGTTCTTGCCTTGCAGCCGAGGGGTCGTTGAGGGACTTGAGAACTTCACTTTGAAGCGATGCATCAAGGTCGTCCTTCACGGCTTCAGTACTGGTTCCAAGCCACTCATACTGTTCGCGTACTGGAGACCATCCACCGGCACGTGAGCGCTTCATACTCAGCGGCGTTCCATCGCTGATCTTCACGAAGCAGGAGACTGGTATCTTCGTTTCGAGACGATGGACTTCTACAATGGCAATTAGATTGACACAGGGCTTTCCGTCGTCGGTAGTCAAGTAGATGTCGTTCTCCGATGGTTGATACGCCTTGATGTGTTGGTTGAGAACATCGAGTGCAGTTTGATCCTTCGCGAGTTCTCGCTTGTCTTGCCAACCGACTATCTTTGCGCGAAAAGAGACATACGACAAAGAGTCCGTTAGGGAGAGATACAGGGTTATCGGATTTTCAGGGCTCGGAGAGTTGTCGACAAGTAGCTTAATGCGCTCACTGGCATAGGGCTGAAGATAGCAACGCTTCCCAGCGGTGTTCTGTTGCGTCTTCTCGATCTCGGCCAGAGTGGACTCGAAGACACCATTGATGAAGAGTGCGGAAGTCATGAGTTGTGAAACCTAACGTAATGTCCAGAGCAGAACCTGCTCCATAAGTTGGCCATCTCAACCTCCTAAAAAAACAACCAGATCAACAGGTTAAAGGCTAGGTTCCATTCTTCGTACAGGTATAAGTAAACCACGAAACCCGGCAGCCACTTTTGCCCAGTGACCGCTACTCTTTGGGTCCTTGTATGACCGTTTAGGGTCGATATCTGACCAAGCGTCCGCACAGAAGCCCTCGCCGATAGCGCATCCCTTAATTTGCGACACAAAGGCCACGAGCGGCGACTGACGCTGGTCCGCCGATCGTAGAACTCAGTTCGACGGTAGCTGCATCGCCTGCCAAAGGCGCGCCGGGCTCAGCGGCATCTGCAGGTGCGGCGTTTGCTTTGCAAGCCCGTTGCGCGCGAAGGCGTCGGCCACCGCGTTGACGATGGCCGGCGTGGCGCCGATGGTGCCGAGTTCGCCCACGCCTTTCACACCCAGCGGGTTGTTTTTGCAGGGCGTCGATTCGTCCATTTCCATGCGGAACATCGAGGTCAGCACATCGGCGCGCGGCGCGGCGTAGTCCATCAGGCTGCCGGTGATCGGTTGCCCGGTTTCCACGTCGTACACCATGTGTTCATACAGCGCCTGGCCGATGCCTTGAACGGCACCGCCTTCGAGCTGGCCGCGCACGATCATGGGGTTGACCACGCGCCCCACGTCGTTGACCGAGCTGTAGGCCACCACGGCTACCTCGCCTGTGGACGGATCGATTTCGACTTCGCAGATGTGGCAGCCGTTGGGCCAGGAGGGGCCGGCGACGGCGCTGGTCGATTCCATGAAAATTTCGCTCTCGGGCTGCTTGCCGGCCAGCGCGAAGAGGTCGAGCGTGAGGTCGGTGCCGGCGACGGTGAAGACGCCATTGGCGTACACCACATCGTCGGCGGCGGCTTCAAATTCTTTGGCCGCGAGTTGCCGTGCTTTATCAATGGTTCGCTCGGCGCCGATCCGCACGGCCGAGCCGCCGGTGAACAGCGAGCGCGAGCCTGCGCTGCCGAAACCGTCGCCCCGGTCGGTGTCGCCTAACACGATGCGCACCCGCTCGATCGGCACGCCAAAGGCATCGACCGCGAGTTGCGCGAGCGAGGTGGCAATGCCCTGCCCCATGGCGTTGACAGCGGTGAAGATTTCGATGGTGCCGTCGTCTTCGGGCGTGGTGCCCGCTTTGATCGCCACGGTGACGCGCTCTTCGAACACGTTGCCGCCGGTCCACTCCAGGAAGGTGGCGATGCCCAGGCCGCGCTGCTTGCCTTGTTTCGCCGAAGCGGCGGCGCGGGCGTCGAACCCGCTCCAGTCGGCCAGCGCCAGGCCCTGGTCCATGATGGACTCGAAGGCACCCGTGTCGTAAACCTGCCCCATGGCGATTTTGTAGGGCATCTGCTCTGGCTGGATGAAGTTGCGGCGGCGCAGTTCAACGCGGTCGATACCGGTCTGGCGGGCGGCTTCGTCCATGAGGCGCTCGATGATGAAGATGGCTTCAGGCCGGCCGGCGCCGCGGTAGGCCCCGGTGGGTGCCGTGTTGGTGAGCACGGCCTTGATATGGAAATCGATGGTCTGGATGTCGTAAACGCTGGTTTGCACCCAGGGCCCGAGCAGCAGCTGGATCGCCACGCCGGTGCCCGTGGCATAGGCGCCCACGTTGGCGTGCGACTTCACCCGCAGGCCGAGAATCTTGCCGCTGGCGTCGAGCGCCAGTTCGGCGTGGGATTCAACATCTCGGCCATGGCATGAAGAAACGAATTCTTCGCTGCGATCGGCCACCCATTTCACGGGGCGCTGCAAGGCATGAGCGGCATAAGCGACCGCAATGTCTTCGGGGTAGGCACCGGTTTTCATGCCGAAGCCACCCCCCACATCGCCCACCACCACGCGCACGCTTTCTTTCGCCAGGCCGATGGCGTTGCAGACCGCGTCGCGCACGCCCGACGGCATCTGCGTGCTCATGCGGATCAAGAGGCGCCCGGTGGAGGCGTCGTAGTCGACGGACACCGTGCGCGGCTCGATGGTGAGCGCGGCCACACGCTGGTTGGTGATGTCCAGCTTGACCACGTGGCTGGCCTGGGCGAAAGCGGCGGCCGTGGCGTCGGCGCTGCCGTAGCGCACCTCGGCGGCGATGTTGCCGGTGCCCTCGTCGCACAGCAGCGGCGCGCCTTCGGCGGTGGCACCCTTGAGGTCAACCACCATGGGCAAATCGTCGTAATCGACCACCACGGCCTCGGCGGCATCCCGGGCCTGTTGAAGCGTCTCGGCGATCACAGCCGCAACCGGCTCACCGACGAAGCGGGCGCGCCCGTGCGCAAGGGCTCGCCGGGGCGGCGTTGCTCCATCGGCGCCGTCGGCACGCTTGAAGGCGGGCGCACCGGGCATCGGCTTGACGCCAGCGGCCACCAGATCGGCCCCTGTGATCACGCGCAGCACGCCGGGCATGGCCGCTGCCGCGTCGGTGTCAACGGAGCGAATCGCCGCGTGGGGGTACGGCGAACGAACGAAAGCGAGATGGGCCTGTCCAGGCAGGCTCAGGTCATCGGCGTACCGGCCGGTGCCCGCCAACAGGCTCTCGTCTTCAAGGCGGCGCACAGCCTGGCCGCTACCAAAACGGGTGGAATTGGGTTCAGTGCTCAAGATCGATCCTTAAAACCTAACGGGAACTGTGGGCACAGCCGAACGCGCTTTCAACAACACAGCCCCAATGCGCCACCGCCCTCCAGCTGGAGAAGCGCCTTGAGCCCGATCGGCGGCTTGACGAGTCGCCCAACACAAAACGTGAACCGACTCAGAAGAACAAACCGCAACGCCTTCCCGCTACAAACGGCAAGCCAGCGGTCCGGCCAGCATGACCGGCGCCTTCGGGCTTCAGGCTTCGGCAGCGATCTGCCGCAGCGCCTGCTCAAACACCTCAGCCGGCTGGCCGCCCGAGATCAGGTGCTTGTCGTTGATGATGACGGCGGGCACCGAGCGGATGCCCTGGCTGGCATAAAACTGCTGACGCTGCCGCACCTCGGCCGCGAATTCGTCGCTGGCCAGAATGGCTTCGGCCCGCGCACGGTCCAGGCCCACAGACTCGGCCACGTCGGCCAGGATCGCGTGGGACGACATGTTTTCCGCGCGGCCGTGACAGGCCTTGAGCAAGGCCTTCTTCAGCGCAGGCTGCTGGCCAGCGGCGCCCTCTACCTCAGCCCACTGCAGCAGGCGGTGGGCGTCGAACGTGTTCCAGACGCGGCCACGGCCTTCGGCCTTGAATCCAAAACCCACTTCCGCGCCACGCTGGCGGATGGTTTCGCGGATCTGGGCTTGCTGCTCTGGCGTGGATCCGTATTTCTCGGTCAGGTGCTCGCTGGCGTCCTGGCCTTCGGCGCCCATGTGGGGGTTGAGCTCAAAGGGCTGGAAATGGATGTCGGCCGACACTTCGGCTTTCAGCTTGCCCAGCGCCTGCTCCAGGGCGCCCAGTCCCACTGCGCACCAGGGGCAGGTAACGTCCGAGACAAAATCGATTTTGAGTGAAGTAGTCATCCCACGATGGTACGCCCGCGCCAAGCCACAAGGCGGCGGGTTTGTCCAGAAAACCCGGGTACCCATGGGGCCTTGGGTGACAATGACCACCGCCCGCCCACTTTTCATCCATGCGTCCATGACCGACCGCTACGCCGTATTTGGCCACCCCATCGTTCAGAGCAAATCGCCGTTGATCCACGGCCTGTTTGCGCAAGCCACGGCGCAAACCCTGGAGTACACCGCCATCGAAGCCCCAGTCGACGGGTTCGCTGCCGTGTTGAACCAGTTTCGTGCTGCTGGCGGTTTGGGGGCCAATGTGACCATGCCGTTCAAACTGCAAGCGTTCGAACTGGCCACAGACCCTGCCGACAGCGCCCGCCTGGCGGGTGCGGCCAACGCACTGAAATTTGAAGGCGATCGCATCTGGGCTGAAAACTTCGACGGCGTGGGTCTGGTCAACGACCTCCAGCTCAATTTGGGCAGGGCTTTGGCGGGCAAGCGCGTACTGATCTGCGGTGCAGGCGGAGCCACGCGTGGCGCAATCCTGCCCATCGCCCAGCAAAAGCCCGCTCTGCTGGCCGTCGCCAACCGCACCGCAGCAACCGCACACCAGTTGGCCAACGATTTTTCCGGCCATGCCCGGCTACAGACTGGCGGCTACGAAGCATTGGCAGGTGAATGCTTTGACGTGATCATCAACGCCACGTCCACCGGTCTGTCGCACAACACCCTGCCCTTGCCCTTCGGCGTGTTCGCACCCGGTGCCTTGGCCTACGAAATGGTCTACGGCAAAGGCCTCACGCCTTTCCTGAAGCAAGCACAGGCAGCTGGTGTGCAGCAGGTGGCTGATGGCGTGGGCATGCTGGTGGAGCAGGCAGCCGAGGCCTTTGCCTGGTGGCGTGGCGTGCGCCCCGACACCGCACCTGTGATAAAGCAATTGACTGTGCCGCTCGTTTAAGCTCGAATCTGATCTCACTTACGGACTCGCCATGAAATCCTTCCTGTTGCTCAACGGCCCCAACCTCAATTTGCTGGGCACCCGCGAACCCGGCGTCTACGGCTCGGCAACCTTGGCCGATGTCGAAGCCCAGTTCACGGTGCAAGCCCGGTCTCAGGGTTTTCAGGCCGAGTGTTTTCAAAGCAACCACGAAGGCGCGCTGATCGACCAGATTCACGCGGCAGGCCAGCGCTTCGCGGCGGGTGATTTGCTGGGCGTGGTGTTCAATCCCGGCGCGTTCACACACACCTCGATCGCTTTGTTCGATGCCATTCAGGGGGTCAAACCGCTGCCGGTGATCGAGGTCCACATCTCCAATGTGCATGCGCGAGAAGCCTTCCGCCACCACTCGTACATTTCGCCGGCAGCGGCGGGCATCGTCGTTGGTTTCGGAACGGACGGTTATGCCATGGCGCTGGACGCTCTTGTGCGCAGAGCGGCTGCGCAGGGCTGAGAACCCCCTGGGAAAGGGCGAACGAAACACCCCATGGGCGCATTGCGTTTCCAGCACCGCGTTTCCCTCAACGCGGGTGACGTGCGGGGCGGGTTGTGCGAGCCATCGCACCAGACGGCCCTTGCGTCGGGGTGAGCGCCTTCATCCTGCTTCACCGCCAGCGCGTTGCAGGCGCCAAAGCTTGTAGGCACATCCCAAAGCCAGCGTTGCGGTGCCTGCCGAGAGCCAGAACACACTGTCCAGACCCATAGAAGCGCTGAGAAGTCCGCCTCCCAGCCCACCGATGACGCCTGGCAATCCGTAGCCCACCACGGTGAACAGGGCCTGCCCTCGCCCCCGCATTCGGCCCGGAAAATGGCGAGACAACAAGGCAATACAGACCGTGTGGTGTGCAGAAAACGTGATGGCGTGCATCGCTTGTGCGAGCAACAAGATGGGCAACACCAGAGGCAACCCCGCTGTGAACCCCATGCGCAACACCATCAGCGCCGAAGCCAGCACCAGCCAGGCGGTGAGCGGCAGCTTGGAAAGCCAACGCCCCTGTGTGAAGAAACAGCCCACCTCAATCACCACAGACACCGCCCACAACAGGCCAATCACCGACTTGTCGTAGCCGAGCGAGTCAAGGTACAGCGAGAAGAAAATGAAAACTGAAATGTGCGACAACGCATGGAAAAATGCCGACGCGAAAAACCAGCGCACCGCCGGCAGGCGCAGCACCGGCCCGATATCGGGGTGACTGTCTTTGCTGGGGGCCGGTTTTTTGTGATCGGGCAAGCGCCAGACGCTGACCACAACCGCGATCAAAGTGACCTCTGCCCAAGCCGGAAAATGCGCCATGCCAAAGCGCTGAAACCACCAGCCTGCCGCCAGAACCGTGATCAGGAATCCCAGCGAACCACACAGCCGCACCCGGCCATAGCGCCCGGCATCAAAGGCGCCGCCTTGGCTGACCAGATTCGCCAGCGCCGTTTCAATCATGGGCATCATGGCGCTGGTGTGGATGAACAGGAGCAGCAAGACGATGAACATGCCCATGCCGCCCAGCGGAAACCACAAAGCGGTTGAAAACACCAGGGCCGCGGAGGCGCCATACCGCAAGAGCTTGACGCACTCCCCAGTGCGATCGCTCAGCGCTCCCCAGGCATAGGGCGCAAACAGTCGGGTTGCAGCCTGAACCGAGCAGAGCACGCTGATGGCGATCAAACCGAAGCCCAACTCCTTGAGCCACAAAGACAGGTAGGGATTGAAGAACCCAATGTGAGCGAAATAGCCCGCGGAAAGCCCGGCGAACTGAAGGAACTGGGTGTGGTGGCCTGAAGGCTGGGCCTGCGGCTCCGAGACGACCGCACTCCGCTCCTCGCGAGCGGACGCATCCGGACTCAGGTAGGACGGCAAGGCCCGGGAATCACTCATGACGAATCGCCAGGCACGGACCACGACCAGGAATTGCGGACATTGACACGGTCCATGGCATTTCTGCACCTCTGGACTTCGCTTGACCGAAATGCGTTGATCCGATGCAATGGAAGACAGCCAAGCAACTGGCTTTGCAGCGATCGCCGGCAAGCTTCGAGGCCACAGGAGGATCAAAGTGGCGGAATGGTGTACCCATCTGCATGACGCCCTCCTCCCTCGTTTTGATGGGGAAAGCTTACGGCCGCAGCGCAAAGAGTTCTGTGAGATGAGGCCGCTCAAAACCGTGATGTATTCACTGGCGGTGTCGTGCAATTGCAGCTAAAAACGCCCACTCCTGTGACAATTTTCCGATGGTGTTCAACACTCCAGTGCAGTGACTCCCACTGAATAAACACCACGCTGATCCCCCGCTTCGCGCCTGCGCGAGGTGGACCTGCCCAACTGGCTGCGCTGGTGTGCGAGCAGGCATATTCGGAAGCCTGGCTTCGGCGCAACGACCGCCACAGAACCAGAACGTCTGCCAAGCCGAATGCCGGCGACAGGCCCAGCACCGAACGCCTCAGTACCCGCGCTTCGGGTCCACGACGTTCAATGGCTGGCGACCCGCCAACACACCGGCGGTGCTGGCCACAATCTGGCGGGCCATCAATTCCGGGGAAACCGAAGACGCCATATGCGGCGTGATCACAACCCGAGGTTCATCCCACAAATCATGATCGGGTGGCAATGGCTCATGTTCAAAAACGTCCAGCACGGCTCCCCGCAGATGACCGCTGCGCAGTGCCTCCAGCAGATCGGACACCACCACCTGCTCTCCCCGTCCACAGTTGACAAACGCGGCGCCTGGCTTGAGTTGGTCAAACCACCTTGCATTGCAAAGGCCGCGGGTTTCGGGCGTCAAGGGCAACAGGGAAACCACGACATCGAGCGGCTGCAAAAAACGCTCCAGTGCTGCCTCTCCAGCCCATGTGGCGACACCGTTCAGCTCACGCTGGGTTCGCGACCAGCCACTCACCGTGAATCCGTGCGCGGCCAGGGCCAAGGCAACCTCGGCCCCCATGGTGCCCAAACCCATCACGCCGACATGCGTGCGCGCCGTAGCATGCTGGACTGGCATGCGCCACAGGTGCTGCGCTTGTTGTTGCTGAACCCGATCAATGCCGCGGTGGTAGTGGAGCACTGCCCACAAAACGAAGTCGACCATGCCTTGGGTCTGCGCTGCATCCACGATACGGGTTATCGGCAAGCCAGCGGGCAAACCGGGGTCACGCAACACGTGCTCAACGCCTGCACCGATTGAAGCGATCAATCCCAACCCACTCAGGGAAGCGGGCAAGCCCAAAGGCGCAAACCAACTGGCCAGGCACACGACAGACTCCGGTTTCACTCCCCCCGATGGCTCGCGCTCGGACCACAGCGCCACGTTCAGTTCCGGGCACAGTTCGGCCGCCGCCTGCTCGAAGTGGGGAAGCAAGTCCCCCAGGTCATCGGTCTCGCTGCACAGGAGCAAGGTCGGATGGGGATTAAAAAGGGGCGCCTGCAAAGTCATGTCAGTCCTTGTAGCCGGGATCCGTTCGATCGAGCCGGCGCAACCAGGCTGCCCACACCTGGGAACGCTCGTGCTCCACCCCCTTGAACTGTTTGCGCACATAGGCACTTACCGTGGGCGGAATGCGGGTGACTGGGCCTGCCAGCGATGCCAACTGGGCAGCAGCGAGCTGGATTTCACAAGCTCGATTGAGATAAAACATGATGCAAAAGGCATCGGCCACAGTGGGCCCGACACTCAGCAATCCATGGTGCCGCAGGATCAACGCCATGTTGTCGCCCAATGCGGTCTGGATGCGCGAACGCTCTTCATGGTTGAACGCCACGCCCTCATAGGGGTGGCTACCGACCGACTGATAGAACTCAGCAGAAATCTGATTCAGCTGCAACAGGCCCTGTTCGCAGGCTGCCACCGCCATTCCGGCCAGCGTGTGCGTGTGGATGACACAATTCGCATCCTCGCGGGCCATGTGCACCGCGCTGTGGATGGTGAAACCCGCTGGGTTGCAGGCAGCGTCGCCGGAAACCACTTGTCCGTCCAGGTCCACCACGATCAGGTCGCTGGCCCGCACCTCGTCGAACATGAGGCCGAACGGGTTGATCAGGAACCGCTCTTTCTTGGCCCGGGTCGCCGGCAGGCGCACCGAAAAGTGGGTGTACAGCGTGTCGTCCCAGCCGAACCGGGCTGCGAGACGGTAGGCAGCCGCCAGATCGCGCCGCAAGCCAGCCTCTTGGGTACTCGAAATCGATCTCATGTGAACTCCAAAAAAGGTCAGGTGGCGCTGGCTTGCAGCGTGCGCAATCCATGCAACACCGCCGCCGAATCGGCCAGCGTGCCCCAGATACCAAACTCCACCGTCACCATATGCAAAGCCGCTTCATGGGCATAGGCGTCACCGCTTGCGCAGGCATCCGCCACCGTCAGGCATTGGAAGTTTCGGTCGCAAGCATCCCTCAGTGTGGTGTGGACACAAACATCGGTGGTGCACCCCGAGAACAGCAAATGGGTGATCCCCTGTGCTCTCAGGATGTGCTCGAAA
Organism: Hydrogenophaga sp. PAMC20947; assembly: GCF_004795855.1. Taxonomy (NCBI): domain Bacteria; kingdom Pseudomonadati; phylum Pseudomonadota; class Betaproteobacteria; order Burkholderiales; family Comamonadaceae; genus Hydrogenophaga; species Hydrogenophaga sp. PAMC20947. Next base: position 465,148 of record NZ_CP039252.1, on the reverse strand, counting down.
TCCGTGTAGGTGAAGGCGCTGTTGCAAGTCTTGTCAACGATGATGTCTTCGTCCCGGACGTCCAGCTCGGGGATGATCGGGAAACCGGGACTGGAACGCAACAACACACCCTCCAGGCCGCGCTGTCGGCGTCGCCATTGTTCGTAGGGCGTCATGTCGGCCTGGTCGGCCCGATAGCCCTGGCGGGTGTGGATGATCCGGACACCGGCCGTGCGGCAGGCGTCGATGAGTTCAGCCACGACCGGAATGATGGCGCGCAGCCGGGACGGGTCGTAGCCCTGCCGGGCGAAATAGCCTTCATGCGACAAAAAGTCCAGCTGCATGTCGATGACGACCAGCGCTGTGGTCTTCGGGTCCAGGCGACCATCGTAAGGAAAATCAAAGGGTTGAGCCGCGATCGCGGGCATGGTGCCTCCTGAGAATGATGGGGTGTTGCGGGCCAGTGGCGGTGCCTACTGGGCAACCATCTCAAGGCCCATGAAACGGCGCACACGCGCCATCGCGTCGCCCGGCTCCGCACCGGAATGGCGCAACTGGTCGGGTGTGACATCGACCTGCAGCAAGCCGTTCTCCATGAACACGATGCGGCGCGAGATCTGCAGCGCAAACTCCATCTCGTGCGTCACGATCAGCATGGTCATGCCTTCCGCAGCCAGATCCTGAATCACCTTGAGCACATCCCCCACGAGTTCGGGGTCGAGCGCTGACGTGGGTTCATCGAACAACATCACGTCGGGGCGCAACGCCAGTGCCCGCGCGATGGCCACACGCTGCTGCTGCCCGCCCGAAAGCTGGTGCGGGTACTTGCTGGAATGGGCCAGCAAGCCCACCTTGTCGAGCAGGCGCAAGGCTGCGGCCCGTTGCTCGTCGCGGCTGCCCTGCCCATGCAGGCCAGGCGCCATCAGAATGTTTTGCAGCACGGTCAGATGCGGGAACAGATTGAAGCTCTGGAACACCATGCCGATGCGGCGGATGCCTTGCCGTGTGCGCTGGGCATCGACCGGTGCGCCGCCCTTGATGTAGCTTTCGCCGAACAGCACGATCTCGCCTTGGTCGATGCGCTCCAGCGCATTGACGGTGCGAATGAGTGAGGTCTTGCCCGAACCCGAGGGGCCAATGATGCTGATCACATCGCCGGTGGAGACCTTCAGATTCACGCCCTTGAGCACGGCGTGAGCGCCGTAGGCTTTGTGAATGTTCTGCAGCTCCAGCGCCGGTGGCGCCCCGCTGCCGGGCACGGCAGCAGCGACCAGCGGCGCGCTGCCCAGGCCCGCGCGGAGCTCGGACAGCATGGGCTCGAGCAATGCATCGGGCTGGCGGCGACCCAGCTCCAGGCGGCGCTCCAGCGCATTGAGCATGGCCCCGAACACCGTCACGATGGCCACGTAGTAAACGGCCACAGCCAGCAGGGTTTCAAGAATGAGGAAGTTCTGCGTGTACAGCCGCTGGCCAGTCAACAGCAGTTCGGGCAGGGAAATCACCGACACCAGTGAGGTGAGCTTGATGATGGTGACGAACTCGTTGATGAGCGATGGCAAGGCGATGCGAAATGCCTGCGGCAACACGATGCGCACCTGGGTGGCCAACCAGCCCAGCCCGAGGGCATGGGCCGCCTCGCGCTGCCCCTTGACCACCGACTGCAAGCCGCCTCGGTGGATTTCGGCCATGTAGGCGGCTTCGGTCAACACCAGGCCAACCAGACCGGCCAGAAACGGAATGCTCAGCACCACCCCGGTGGCGGGAAAAATCTGCGGCAAGTTGTAGACAAACACCAGCAGCACCAGCAACGGCACGCTGCGAAAGAACCAGATGTAGCAGCGGGCCGGCCAGCGCAACCAGCGCGCGTGTGAGGCATCGGCCTGGGCCAGGCCGAAGCCCAGCACCAGTCCGAACAGCCACGACAAGGAGCCCAGCGCGATCACGGTCGCACTGGCCCGGTAGAACGCCCCCATGGAGAACAGCGAAAAGAAGTAGGTCCAGTCCAGTTGCATGGCGAGCGTCCTGAGGCTTGGCGGGTGGGCGGCTTACTTGACCGGCGTGAGTTCGTATTTCTTGATCAGCGCGTCGTACTCGCCGGTCTTGTGTATCGCCGCCATTGCGGTTTCGAACGACTGCTTGAGCTCGGCATTGCCTTTCTTCACGTAGATGCCCAGGGTCTGCGGGTACACCAGGCCGGGCGAGCTGATCGCCACACGGCCCTTGGTTTTTTCCACGATGATCTTGGCCGCACCCGCGATCTCCATTTGCGCGTCGACGCTGCGCGACATCATGGCCTGCGAAACTTCGGGGGCGGTCGGGAACTCCATCACCTTGATGGCGCTCTTGCCGTTGGCCTTGCAGTATTCATCGGACAGGGTCTGGAGTTGCTTGACCCAGGAGGTACCAGCCTGCAGACCCACCTTCAGGCCGCACAGATCCTTCTCGGTCTTGGGCAGCACCTTGCTGTCTTTGGCCACCATGATCAGGGCACCAGTGCTGGCATAGGGAACCGCATCGGCCTGCGCCAGACGCTCAGGCGTGATGTAGAGCCCGGAGATCACGGCATCGTGCTGACCTGCGGCCAGGCCAGGGACCAGACTGACAAACTTGGCGTCGGTCAGTGCGGGCTTGAGCTTCATCTCTCGCGCCAACAAGGCGGCCATATCCGGGTCGAAGCCGACGATCTTGTCACCGTCGTACGACTCGAAGGGTGGGTAGGTGGGCTCCATACCCACCTTGAGGACGCCGGGCGCCAGGGTCTGCGCCTGAGCCCCAGCGAGGCAGCCGAAACCGATGAGGGTGGCCAGCGCGGTGCGGGTGAAGGAAGTGGTCAGTTGGGACATGGCAAGAACTCCTGTAGAGAAGGGAACAACAAGGAAAGACAAAGGAAGAGACAGAGGGGAAACCGAACAAAGAAGGGGTTACGGACCGTGCTCAGGGCGCCAGGGCCTCGGCGGCCGGTGCGTCTTTGAGGGTCTTGAACTGGCCGAAGCTGGTGGTGCCGCGAGCCTGGGCCGGCAGTTGCAGCTCACCGCTGGCGACGCGCTCGCGCAGGTAGGTGTAGGTCTGCAGCGCCATGCTCCACATGTGTTCACCGATGGTGATGTCGCCATAGCGGGCGCGGGCTTCGCCTGTCGGGTCGAAGGCCGGCAGCGGCTCGATGCGGGTGTCGTAGTCGCAGGCGAAAAACAGCGGGAACGAGTAGCGCTCGTGCCGCACCTTGCGCACCCGGTGCGTGGTGGCCACGAAGGCACCGGCGGACATCACCTCCAGCATGTCGCCCACGTTGATCACGTACAGCTCTTCGCCATCCACGGTCAGGGGCGGCGCATCGACCCAGGTGCCCTGGTCGTTCAGCACCTCCAGCCCATCCTGGTCGGCCAGCAGCAGCGTGAAGCACTCGTAGTCGGTGTGGGCGCCGATGCCCGGGGTGTCTTCCGCCGTGGCATCCACCGGGTAGTGGATCAAACGCAACTTGGAGGGCGGACAGGTGACATAGGCGTCAAACGCATCTTCGGCTTGACCCAGTGCAAGGGCAAAGGCCCCCATGAGCCGTCGACCCAAGCCAAACACACTGTCGTAATAGAGGGAAGTTTCCTCACGAAAGCCGGCCAATTCAGGCCATTTGTTGCTCCCGATCAAGGGAAGGCCTGCTTGCACCATGGGGTGGTCGTCGCCGGCATCGAACCCGATGTCATAGGCCTCTTTGTGATCGGGCTTGCCCATGCCGTAGATTTCTTCACCCTCGGGCACAAACCCTTTGTGGCCACGGCCCAGGCCGATGTAGTGGTCCATTTTCCAGTCGAGGTCCTGTGCGAAGAACCGGACGGCGGCGTCGCGAAGACCCCGGATGTGCTCGGCGGGAACGCCGTGGCCCTTGATGTAGAAAAAGCCCACGTTGCGCGCGGCATCGCCGAGCTGATCGGCCACGGCTTGCCGGTCGGCCACGTTTTCGCTGAAGAGGCCGCGGATATCGATGACCGGCAGCGATTCGAAGTTGGGTTGAGCGTTTTGAGTCATGGTGTGGTGCGGGTTTTTAACGATTCAAGGCAGAAGTGGTCGCCGAAGTGGCGGCGCTCCAGCGCGCGAAGTGCTCGGCTTCGGTTTGGGTCATCCATTGGTTGAGCGTCCAGACGTCGGCGATTGGCGCCTGCGTGAACGGCAGCCGGAACGTGTAGCCATCGGGGCCGAACTCGGGCGTGAGCGTGGTCACCGAATAGCCTCGGGCGCGCTGCGATGCCCAGACGCGCTCCCACACGTCTTGGTGGAAAGCCAGCTCACTGGCGTACTCCGGCGCCGCCGGGTGCGGGACCTGCGCGCCTTGTGCATAGCCCACGCGGGCCTGCACGTGGTGCACGCGCTCGATGAAAGGCGTGAGATCGTCCACGGGATCGTTCAGCAGGCGCTCACACACCACCACCCAGTGGCTGATGTCGGTGGTGAAGCGCAGCTGGGGCAACTGGGCGATCAGGTCCAGCGTCAGCCAGGGGCTGTAGAGCGAGGTGGCGCGGTGGGTTTCGAAGCTGCACACCACGCCCGCCACATCGGCCAGTTCCAGAGCGTGTCCGAAAAACGCCACTTGCTGATCCAGGCTCCAGCGGTCGTTGCCCGCCAGGATGTTGAGGAAACGCGGCTGGGCAACTTGCGCGGCATCCAGCGCCGCGCGCAACCGGTCCCAGTGTTGCTCCATCGTCCAGCGCTGGTCGGGAATCACATCGCCGCCGGTGAACACCACGGCGATGTACGCCAGGTCTTCCTGCTGCAGCGTGTGGCGCAGCGCCTGAACAGCACCGGTTTCGATGGGCAAGCGGGCTTCCACACCCATGCAACCAACGGCACGCAGCTCGGCCGCGCACTGGCCCCAATCGCCTTGCCAGCCCCAGAGAGAACGGAAAAGATCAATGTTCATGCTGCAGCCTCCAGCACAGGCAAACGCCCCCGGGTCGCGTGGGCGTCGGCCAGCAGGCACAGCAGTTCGAAGGCCATGGTCGCGCCCACCAGGGACGTCGCCCCCCCGAGGTCGAACGGCGGGCTCACCTCCACCACATCGGCCCCCACCAGATTCAGCCCTTGCAGGCCGCGCACCATGTGCTGCGCCTGCAAGGTGGTCATGCCCCCGATCTCCGGCGTGCCGGTTCCGGGTGCGTAACAGGGATCGAGACAGTCCACGTCGAAGCTCACGTAAGTGGGCCCATCACCCACGATGTCACGCGCCTGCGCAATCACATCGTCCATGTCACGACGGGCAAATTCTTCCATGAAGATCACGTGAATACCGGTGTCGCGGGCAAATGCCAGGTCTTCGGCATCGTAGATCGAGCCGCGAATGCCGATCTGCACCGTGCGCTTGGGATCGAGCAAGCCCTCTTCCACCGCTCGGCGGAACGGCGTGCCGTGCGTGTAGCGCTGGCCACCAAAATAGCTGTCGTTGGTGTCGGAGTGCGCATCAAAGTGCACCATGCCGAGCGGTTCTCCACGTGCGATGCCGCGGAACACCGGCAAGGTGATCAGGTGATCGCCTCCGACCGACAAGGGTCGAACCCCGGCTTTGTTGAGCCTGGACACAAAGGCGTCAATGCTGTCCAACCCGGCCTGCACGTCCATCGGTGCGAGGGGAATGTCGCCCACATCGGCCACGCGCGCCAGGTCGTACGGTGCGATGTGGCTCACATGGTGCACACGCCGCATCAGACTCGACTGGTTGCGCACCTCGCGTGGGCCATGGCGCGCACCTGCCCGGTTCGTCGTGCCCGCATCCCAGGGGATGCCGAGCAAGGCGATGTCCAGCTCGGACAAGCGGTCCATGGACCACATGGGCAAGCGCATGAAGGTGGGCAGCCCCGCATAGCGCGGGATCTGAGCAGCGTCTTCGGGTTGGGGGTAGGTGGATGAAGTCATGGTGAAGGTTTCCTGGGATCAGCGATAGGCCACGCCGGGCAAGACGCACAGCATTTCGAAAAGGAGGTTGGCCGCCAGTTGCGATGTGTTGCCACTGACGTCGTAAGGGGGAGAAACTTCCACCAGGTCGCCGCCGACCAGTTGCAAGCCCTTGCAGCCCCGCACGATCTCCAGCGCCTGGATGCTGGTGAGGCCCCCCACTTCCGGCGTGCCTGTGCCAGGAGCCCACGCAGGATCTATGCCGTCGATATCGAAGCTGAGGTAGACCGGCCCCTGCCCCAAGGTGGTGCGCACCTCTTCCATGAGCGGGTTGAGCGAGCGGTGCCAGCACTGCTCTGCCGTGAAGAGCTTGAAGCCTTGGTTCACGCCCCACTGGAAGTCATCACTGGTGTAGCCCTGGGCGCGCTGGCCGATCTGCACCACGCGCTGGCAATCGAGCAGGCCCTCTTCCACCGCGCGCCGGAACGTCGTGCCATGGGCGATCTTCTCGCCGAACATGTCGTTGTTGGTGTCGGTGTGGGCATCCACATGGATGAGGCCGATCGGCCCATGCTTGCGGGCCAGCGCACGCAGGATGGGCAGCGTGATGGTGTGGTCTCCGCCCAGCGTCAAGGGCACCACCGGGAACGGAGAAAGCGCCTCGTAATAGGCTTCGATGATGCGCACCGATTCCAGCAGGTTGTAGGTGTTGATGGGCACGTCGCCCAGATCGGCCACCTGCAGCGCATCAAAGGGGGCAGCACCCGTGGCCATGTTGTAGGGGCGGATCATCACCGACTCGTTGCGGATGCTGCGCGGACCAAACCGGGTGCCGGCGCGCAGCGAGGTACCGATGTCCAGCGGCACACCGATAAAACCCACATCGAGCCCTTGCGGGCTGTCAGCGGCGGGCAGCCGCAACATGGTGCCGCGCCCGGCAAATCGGGGCATTTCGTTGCCGCTCTGCGGCTGGTTCAGGGTGGGTGTCATGTCGGTCGGGCTCCTGGCACATCAACAAATGAATCGCTTGGATTGCATTTTTGAAGCATGTGCTGGCACGACAAATGCTCAGAACCAAATATTCAGTTCTGAAAAATCAAAACCATCCCATCGCCATGTTCCACCCACCCGATCTCAAACTGCTGCGCATCTTTGTCGCCGTTGCCCACCACCAGGGCTTTGCAAAAGCCCAGCAGGATCTCAACCTCAGCACCTCGGCGATCAGCACCTACATGGGCCAGCTTGAATCCCAACTGGGGTTCAAGCTGTGCGAGCGGGGCCGAAGCGGCTTCTCACTCACGGAAAAAGGCGAACGCCTGCTCGTGGAAACCCAGCGCCTGATCGGTGAACTGGACGGGTTCGGCGCCTATGCGTCCTCGCTCAAAGGCGATTTGTCGGGCAACCTGAAGCTCGGTGTGCTGGACTCCACCGTGACCGACCAGACCCTGCCCCTGCCCGAGGCCATCGGGACCTTCTTCCAGCGCCATCCGGCGGTGCACCTGAGCCTGTTCGTGAAAAGCCCGTACGAGCTGCAGGAAGGCGTGCTGAACAACGACCTGGACCTGGCCGTGGGCTTTTTCCCCAGCCGCGCGCCCGGCCTGGTGTTCCATCCGCTCTACCGTGAGCAGCAGTGGCTGTACTGCAGCGACCGGCACCCGTTGTACAAGGAGCGCCAGATTCCGGAGGCGCTGGTGTCGGAGCTGAACGTGGTGCGGCGCAGCTACTGGAGCCAGGCCGAACTGGGGCGCCATGGTTTCAAGCGCAGTGTGGCCACGGTGGAGAGCATGGAGGCCCTGCTGATCCTGATCTTGTCCGGTGCCTACGTCGGCTACCTGCCCGAGCACTTCGCCCAGCCCTGGGTCGACCAGGCCCGCCTGCGGGTGCTGCTGCCTGCGGCCTTCGGCTTCCAGTCGCAGTTCTCGCTGGTCACCCGGCGCGGCCGTGGTCGCGAGGCGCCGATCCATGCCATGCGGGACCTGCTGCTGCGCAAGATGCGGGGTTGACGCCGCATCGCGCCGGCCACCCTGAATCGCTCAAGGCAACGGTGCTTGCCGCGCGCGATCCAGCCCGCGCATGCGCAGAGCGCAAAAAGCGGCCACCACCGCACAAACTGAGGACAACCAGAACACACTGGACAAGCCCAAAGATGCGCTCAATACCCCCCCACCCACGCCACCCAGCACACCCGGCAACCCATAGGCCACCACGGTGTAGAGCGCCTGGCCCCGCCCGCGCAGGCGGCCCGGAAAATGGTGGGACAACAGGGCGATGCACACCGTGTGGTGCGCGGCAAACGTGATCGCGTGCATCGCCTGCGCGAGCAGCAACAGAGGCCACACCAGCGGCAAACCGGCGGTCAGCGCCATGCGCACCGCCATCAAGGCGGCGGCCAGCACCAGCCAGCTCGACAGTGCAAGCCTGGGCAACCAACGCCCTTGCGTGAAAAACCAGCCGATTTCGATCACCACCGACACGGCCCACAGCAAACCGATCACGGTCTTGCTGTACCCCAATTCGTCGAGGTAGAGCGAGAAAAAAACATAGATGAAGATGTGCGCCAACACATGGAAAAAGGCCGCCGCAAAAAACCAGCGCACAGCGGGCTGTCGCAGCACGGGACGAATGTCCGGGTGAACGGACTCAGTCGTTGAGGCCTCTTTGAAATCCGGCAAACACCACACACTGATCAACACGGCGCTCAGCGTGGCCAGCGTCCATCCCGGGAAGTGCCCCATGCCATAGCGTTCGAACCACCAGCCCGCCACCACCACCGTGACCAGGAATCCAAGCGACCCCCAAAGCCGCACACGCCCGTAGCGCCGGGCATCAAAAATTCCGTCCTGGCTGACCAGGTGCGCCAGCGCAGCTTCGCTCATGGGCATCATGGCGCTGGTGTGCGTGAACATGAGCAACAACACAAAGAACAGCCCCACCCCACCCAGCGGTGTCCACAGAGCCAGCGACAGCAAAAAGGCCACGGTCGCGCCATATCGCAAAAGCTTCACGCGTTCGCCGGTGCGATCGCTCAGCGTGCCCCAGGCGTAAGGCGCAAACAGGCGTGTGGCCGACTGCACCGAAGTCAGCACGCTGATGGCGATCAGGCTGAAACCCAGGTCCTTGAGCCACAGAGGCAGGTAGGGATTGAAGAAACCGATGTGCGCGAAATAGCTGGCCGACAAAGCCGCAAAGGGCAACAACTGCCGCCGGGTTGTCATGCGGCGGCCCAAGCTCTGTGCCGACGCATGCTGGCGTACCGACTGGCCGCGCGCACACTCAGGACTGGAGGCAACGGGACCGAATCCCAGCCTGTTGAGAAAGGCCGGGTCACCCCATCAGCCGCGCCCGGCGGCAGCGATATCGGGCGTGCCCACCTTCACGTCGCCACACTGGGCCCGGTGCAGCAAGGCGTGGTCCATCACCACCAGGGCCAGCAACGCTTCCATGATCGGAGCGGCGCGAATGCCCACGCAGGGATCGTGGCGTCCCTTGGTGATCACTTCGGTGGGCGCTCCGCTCACATCGATCGAATCGCGCGGGATCAGGATGGAGCTCGTGGGCTTGATGGCCACCGACACATCCAGGTCTTGCCCTGTGCTGATACCACCGAGCACGCCACCGGCTTTGTTGCCCTGGAAGCCACCGGGGGTCAACGAGTCGCCGTGTGTGCTGCCCCGATCGCTCACGCTGGCAAAGCCCGCGCCAATCTCCACGCCCTTGACGGCGTTCAGACCCATCATCGCGTAGGCGATGTCGGCATCGAGCTTGTCGTACAGCGGTTGCCCTAACCCCACGGGCATGTTGCTGGCCACCACACGCAGGCGCGCACCACACGAATCGCCGCTCTTGCGCAGCTCGTTCATGAAGGCCTCAAGCGCCGACACATCGGCCACGGGCGCAAAAAACGGGTTTTGAGGCACGTGGTCCCAGCTCTCAAAGGGAATCACCACGTCGCCGATCTGCGTCATGCAGGCGTGAAACGCGGTGCCGAATTTCTCCTTCAACCACTTTTTGGCCACCGCCCCCGCCGCCACGGTGGGCGCGGTCAGGCGAGCGGATGAGCGCCCTCCACCGCGTGGATCGCGGATGCCAAATTTTTGCCAATAGGTGTAGTCGGCGTGTCCCGGGCGGAACGTCTGCAGAATGTTGCCGTAGTCCTTGCTGCGCTGGTCCGTATTGCGGATCAGCAGCGCAATGGGCGTGCCCGTGGTTTTGCCCTCATAAACCCCCGACAGGATTTCCACTGCGTCGGGCTCGTTGCGCTGGGTCACAAACTTGCTGGTGCCCGGGCGGCGGCGGTCCAGATCCGCCTGGATATCAGCCTCACTGAGCGCCATGCCGGGTGGACACCCGTCGATCACGCAGCCGATGGCCGGGCCGTGGGATTCACCAAAGTTGGTGACTGCAAATAGGGTGCCGAAGGTGTTGCCGCTCATATGCATGGATTATCCCAGAGGCGCCCTCTGTACAAAGAACCCGTGCCGCGTGTCGTGCCAGAACGTCCGGCCACCCCTTTTTAGGCAACCAGCGTGTGAAAAGCCACAGAGAATGCCGGATTGGGAACAAAACCCCCTTAGCCCTTGAGCAGATGCAATCTGCACCAGCGGTTCATCCGTCCGGCGCGCGGTCGTCTTTACCGCCAACGCAGGCCCTCAGACTTCACTGACCCACCTTCAAACCCATGCAACGCCGACATTTCCTTGCAAGCGCCTCTGCGCTGACCTTGCCCGCCGTTTTCTGCACACGCTTCGCCCGAGCCGCCACAACCCCCCCCAACAACGCAATGATCGTTGGCTGCTCGGCCGCACTGACTGGCCCGTTGGCCGGCTTTGGGCAGGGTATTCAACAAGGTGTCAACGCTGCCTTTGCCGAAGTCAACGAGCAGGGTGGCATCAACGGCCGACCGCTGCATTTTGAATTGATCGATGACGCCTACAAGCCCGAGAGCAGTGTCGACAACGTTAAACAACTGCTGTCCAGCAGCAAGGTCTTGGCGCTGATGGGTTGCATGGGCACCCCCAACAACACCGCCATCATGCCGCTGATCGAAGCCAGCGACGTGGTGCACCTGGGTCCTCTGACAGGGGCAGCCAGCCTGCGCAAACCGTCCATCAAAAACGTCTTCCATGTGCGCGCAGGCTACAACGACGAAGTCAAGCGCCTGGTCGACAACCTGGTGTCGATGAATTTGCGCGATCTGACCATTGCCTACCTGGACAACGGCTTCGGCAAAGAGCTGCTGCAGGTAGGCCTGACCGCGCTGTCCGCCAAAGGCCTCAAGGCCGTGGCACAGGTGGCGGTCGCCACCGATGGCAAAAACGTCGACAGCGCCGTGAACGAAATCCTGGCCTCCAAACCTTCAGCTGTGCTGTTGTTCACGGCGGGCAGCGTGTCTGCCGCCCTCACTGCAGCGGCCCGAAAAGTTTCGCCAGGGCTGCCGATCGCAGGCTTGAGCGTCACGTATACCGCGGCCGGCATCACCCAGCTGGGTGACAGCGCTTCGGGGATTGCCCTCACGATGATCATGCCCGACGCGCAGGCTGCAAAACACCTGATTGTGCGGCGCTACCAAAAAGCCATGCGCGCCCTGGACCAGTCCGACTTCAATCCCAGCAGCCTTGAAGGCTACGTCAATGCCCAGCTGATGATTGAAGGCCTGAAAAAAGCGGGCACCAACCCCAACCGAAGCAAAATCCGCGAGGCCATTGGCGACATCCGCAACATGGACCTCGGCGGTTTCCGGGTCGACTATTCGGCGCCGTCCACCCGTGTGGGTTCGGACTATGTCGACTTGGGCATTCTGTCGAGAAACGGGCGTTTTCTGGGCTGATCATCGCGTCAGTCTGGGTGCCCCCAGGGCTCAAACAATGGCGCCAAGGGGCGCCATTTTTGTGTCCGCGCTCAGCCCAAGAGGCATTCAGGGTGCCAGGTTGCCTGTGCAAGACCAACCTCGCGCCGTGTTTTCGCCGCTGATCAAGGAAGCGCTTGAAGTCGCCCGCCACATTTGACCCGTCAACATCCTGCGGCATGAGATGTGCTTTATGCTGCATTGCAGCAAGATCGCTGCTGTCTTCCCCTAGGAGTGCACCATGTTGGACCGAACCACCACCCAGTTCTCCCACGTCAAACCTGCCGACACAGATTACGTGGCCGGTGGCCTGCGCGACTTTTTCCTTTACCGCGATCTCGGTATCGCAGAAGCCACCCATGGCAAGGTCATTGCCCATCTGGTGAAGGCGAATCAAGCCCCCGACAAAGGCACAGGATGGCACCGCCACGAAGCCGATTTTCAGATCGTGATCATGGTCAAAGGCTGGGCCAAATTCATGTACGAAGACAAGGTCACGCTGGTTGAAGCGGGCGACTGCGTGCACCAGCGCCCCGGTATCCGCCACTTCCTGTTCGATTACTCACCCGATATGGAATACCTCGAAATCGTTTCGCCCGCCGATTTCAAAACGGTCAGCGTCGAGGCACCAGCGTGCGACATTCCTGAGCCCGCGCCCTGGAAGTAAGCACCGGTGTACCGCTGGGGCAAGACGCCAAACCCCCAGCAACATGGCCTTGACCTCGGCGTTTCCGGGTCAAAGACACAGCCCCCTTCGAGGGGCCGCAAGCAGCCCATGTGGCCAGAAAAATCAAAACTCCGCGTCCAGCTCGTCGATCTCATCCGACTCGGCTTCGGCCGCAGCCACCCACTCTTTCACGGCGGGCAGCGCCATGACGGCTTCGCAATAAGCCACGCAAGGGGGATCCAGTGGCACGTCGTAGGTCATGAACCGTGTGACCACGGGCGCAAACATTGCGTCTGCGATGCACGGCTTTGCACCAAACAGAAATGGCCCGCCATAGGTCGTCAGGCATTCGCTCCAGATCGCCTCAACGCGCTCGACGTCAGTCTGGGCACGTGACCACACCTTGAATCCAGGGAAATGCGCCTTGATGTTCATGGGCAACGAGGCACGCAGCGCTGAAAACCCCGAGTGCATTTCGCCGCAAATCGCCCGGCAATGGGCACGCGCCTTGCGATCCATCGGCAGCAACCCGGCTTTGGGCTTGATTTCATTGAGGTATTCGCCAATGGCCAGCGTGTCCCAGACATGCACGCCGTCATGATCCAGTGACGGCACGCGCATGGAAGCGGAGAGCAACAACATCTCCGCCTTCATGGCAGGGTCGTCCGGGGAAATCACGTGCTCTTCGAAATCCAGCTTGGCCAGGCGCGCCATCAGCCACCCCCGCAATGCCCATGCCCCGTAGTTCTTGCTGCTGATCGTTAAAACCGCTTTGGTCATTGATTTCTCCTTGAGAAGCGACACACTGAGCAAGCCCTGTGCCACGATTTGACCGCCATTTGCACAAAATTGGGGCATACAAACTTGGCCTGATCCTTGCGTGAGACCCCCATATCGATCAACGGAGACACCCATGCTGTATCAGGCTTACCAACTGCAGTCCGACCTGATGTCACCGATGCGCCTCACGGCGCAGCACCTCAGTCAGTCGCTCTGGATGGAAAAAACCGAGCGCAGCGTGTTGCGCAAAGTGACCGCCGCTTGCGACGTGCTATCTCGCCTGCGACTCACACACAGCCGCCCTCCTTATGACATCCAGCGTGTGGTTTCTGAAGGCAGCGAGGTGCCCATCGTGGAAGAATGTGTGCTCACCCTGCCTTTTGGGTCGCTGCTGCACTTCCGCAAAGACGACAGCACACTGCCCTCGCACCCCCCGGTGTTGCTGGTGGCCCCGCTGTCGGGCCACTTTGCGACCCTGCTGCGCGAAACTGCCCGCACCCTGTTGCAGGACCACGATGTTTACATCACCGACTGGCACAACGCCCGCGATGTTTCTTTGCGCCACGGCGCCTTCAGTCTGGACGACTACGTCACCTACATGATCCGGTTCACTGAGGCCATCGGCCCAGGCGTGCACATGGTGGCGGTCTGCCAGCCCTGCGTGGCGGCATTGGCGGCCACCGCCATCATGGCCGAAGACGACAACCCGGCCCAACCCAGCAGTCTCACGCTGATGGCCGGCCCGGTGGACTGCCGTGTCAACCCCACCGAAGTCAACAGGCTCGCCACCAGCAAGCCCATCGAGTGGTTCAAGAAGAATCTGATCAGCCATGTGCCATTGCCCCACGCAGGGTTCATGCGCCGCGTTTATCCCGGTTTCGTGCAACTCAGCGCTTTCTTGAGCATGAACCCGGAACGCCACAAACAGTCGTTTCGCAACATCTACGACCACCTGGAAAACGGGCGCACCGAAGAAGCCGCCACCATCCAGAATTTTTACGAGGAATACTTGGCGGTCAACGATCTGCCGGCCGAGTTCTATCTGGATACCGTGGAAAAAGTCTTTCAAACCTACGATCTGCCGCGCGGCGCGCTGCAATACCAGGGCCGCACGGTCAATCCAGCCGCCATCCGCCGTACCGCGCTCATGACGGTAGAGGGCGAGCGGGACGATATCTGTTCCGTCGGTCAGACAGTTGCCGCACAAGACCTGTGCAGCAGCGTGCGCCCTTACCGCAAGACGCACCATGTTCAAACGGGTGTCGGTCACTACGGCGTGTTCAGCGGGCGCCGATGGAATCAGCAGATTTACCCGCGGGTCAGGGAAATGATTCACGCCAACGCGGCTTGAACTCAATCGTCTCAGAAACAGAAATGCCCCGGAAAACGGGGCATTTCTGTTTCCAGCTGCGCTCAAACGTCAGGGGAAGTTGGGTTCGTTTTTGCCATCCGTGGTTTCTTCCTGGGGCCAGTCACGGATATACGCCTTGAGCATCTTGTTCTCAAAATTCTGGCTATCCACCACGGCCCGGGCCACATCGTAAAAGCTGATGACGCCCATCAGCATCTTGTTGTCCATCACCGGCATGTATCGGGTGTGGCGCTCCAGCATCAAGGGGCGAACCTGTTCCAGCTCGGTCTGGGGCGTGCAGCTCATGGGGTGATCGTCCATCACCGCCCGCACCGATTGGTCGCCCACGTTGCCGCCGTTCTTCGCCAGGGTATGAATCAACTCCCGGAAGGTCAACATCCCCACCAGCTCCCCGTGCTCGATCACCGCCAGCGAGCCGATATCGCGATCGGCCATGCTTTCCACTGCCTTGGTCAGGGGATCGTCGGGGTGGCATGTGAACAGGGTTCCGCCTTTGACGCGAAGGATGTCACTGACTTTCATGGCTGTTCTCCTCTGAGGTGCGTTGTCGCCAGCCCGTCTGGCATGGGAACGAATATAGCCCACAATCGTGGAAAAACCCACGAAGAGCCGCCGCCTGCGCGACCATGGCCCTTGCTGCCCATGGCGGCTCCCGGGCCAGAGCGTCTTCGTGAAGCCTTTGAAACCTTTCTGGAGACACAGACCTATGTCCGGATATTCCGATCCCGGCTTCGACACGCTGGCCCTGCATGCGGGTGCAGCGCCCGACGCCACGGGTGCCCGTGCCGTGCCGATTCACCTCTCGACGTCCTTCGTCTTTGAATCCAGTGACCACGCGGCGGCCCTGTTCAATCTGGAGAGACCCGGGCATGTCTACAGCCGCATCAGCAACCCGACCAACGCCGTGTTCGAGCAGCGCATGGCCGCGCTCGAAGGCGGCATTGGCGCCATCAGCACCGCCAGCGGCCAGGCCGCGCTGCACCTGGCGGTTGCGACGCTCATGGGAGCGGGCTCACACATCGTTGCCAGCACCGCGCTCTACGGTGGCAGCCAGAACCTGCTGCACTACACGCTGCGCCGATTCGGGATCGACACCACGTTTGTGAAACCGGGTGACATCGATGGCTGGCGCGCCGCTGTGCGGCCCAACACCAAGCTGTTTTTTGGTGAGACCGTGGGCAACCCGGGCCTGGATGTGCTCGACATCCCGACCGTGGCGCAGATCGCGCACGAAGCCAAAGTGCCGTTGCTGGTCGACTCCACCCTGACCACGCCTTACCTGATCAAGCCGCTCGATCACGGCGCCGACATCGTCTACCACTCAGCCACCAAATTCCTCAGCGGCCACGGCACCGTGATCGGCGGCGTGCTGGTCGATGGCGGCAGTTTCGACTGGGAAAAATCGGGGAAATTCCCCGAGCTCACCGAAGCCTATGAAGGCTTTCACAACATGGTGTTCAGCGAAGAGAGCACCGTCGGCGCTTTCCTGCTGCGCGCCCGCCGAGAAGGCCTGCGCGACTTCGGCGCCTGCCTCTCGCCCCACAGCGCCTGGCTCATCCTGCAGGGCATCGAAACCCTGTCGCTGCGCATGGACCGCCACATGGCCAACACGGAAAAAGTGGTGCAGTTCCTCGCCAGCCACCCCTTGGTGAGCCGCGTGGGCCACCCGATCCTGGAAACACATCCCAGCCATGCGCTGGCCAACAAGCTCTTGCGCCACGGCGCCAAAGGCGCAGGCGCCGTGTTCAGCTTTGACATCAAGGGCTCGCGCGAACAGGGCAAGGCCTTCATTGAAGCGCTGAAAATTTTCAGCCACCTGGCCAATGTGGGCGACTGCCGCTCACTCGTGATCCATCCCGCCAGCACCACCCACTTCCGCATGAGCGACGACGCACTGACGGGGGCCGGCATCGGCCCGGGCACCATTCGCCTGTCCATCGGGCTGGAGGATGCCGACGATCTGATCGATGATTTGAAGCGCGCGCTCAAGGCCGCAGAAAAGGCAGGTGTCTGATGTTCCTCCAAGTCAACGGCGCCCCAACCTACTGCTACACCGGCGGCAAGCCCTTCGACCCCGCCCAGCCCACCGTGGTCTTCATCCACGGCGTGCTCAACGACCACAGCGTCTGGATACTGCAAAGCCGTTACCTGGCCCACCACGGCTGGAACGTACTGGCCGTTGACCTGCCCGGCCACTGCAAGAGCGAGGGCGAAGCGCCCGCCACGGTCGAGGCAGCGGCTGATTTCATTGCGGCCCTGCTGGACGCGGCCGGCGTGCAAAAGGCCGCACTGGTCGGCCACAGCTGGGGATCTTTGATCGCGCTGGAAGCCGCCGCACGCCTGAAAGAACGGGTGAGCCATCTGGCGCTGGTCGGTACGGCTTACCCCATGAAAGTGTCTCCGGCGCTGATCGAAGCGTCGCTGAACGATCCGGTCAAAGCCATGACCATGGTCAACGTGTTTTCTCGAAGCACGCTGGCCCCCCCACCGTCCGCGCTGGGCCCTGGTACCTGGGTCTATGGCGCCGGCATGGCACTGGGCCGCCGCGTGCTCGCCAGCAATACCCAGGTCAACGTCTTTCACCGAGGCTTTGTGGCCTGCGACACCTACGCGGGCGGCGAGGCAGCCATGGAGAAGGTGACCTGCCCTGTTCTGTTCTTGTTGGGCGCCGTCGACCAGATGACCACCCCAAAGCCGCCCAGGGTTTGATCAAGGTGGCTCAATCAGCGGGCAAGATTCACCAAGTGGTCAAAGTGCCGGTCGGCCACAACCAGATGACCGAAGCGCCCGACGAAACCCTGGCTGCGATTCGAGACTTTCTGAAAACATGAGCAACCCGCCAGCTGGCCCGCGGTGCCCAGCCGAAGTGTCTCGGGTCATTGAAATGGCGTAAGAAGACCGGACGCCACTTGAAGCCATTGAGCGTCGGTTTCGGCTCAACGAGACCGCCGAGGTGGTCCTTGCGCGGCAGGAATTGAAGCTGCGCTCATTCAAAATGTGGCGCGAGCGGATGGCGGGCCGCACCACCAATCACGCCACGCAGCGCCACCCCGCCACCCAGCGCCGCCGGGCGAGTCACGCGCGGCAAGCTCGAGCGCCCGAACAACGGGGCAAAAGATCAAGACCCTGATCGGCGCACCCGCTGGCCAGGTTTCTCTGGCTGCCGGGGCGGGTGTGCCCGGGTGTGCTGCGTCCCTTTGTGCGTGGCATGCACAACGCCCAGGCTCTGGTCGGTTTCGAATTGCGAGGCCTGCGGAAAAAGGCTCTGCAACGAGGCCTTCACCTGGGCCAGCCGGGGGTCTTGGCCATGTGCATCGTCGGTGGTGTCGTTGACGCAAAAAAAGTCCAGCCGCCCACTGTCTCGCACCAGCGCAGCGAGCTGGTCCGATTGATCGGTATCGCCTGTGGCCACGTACAGGTGCGCGTATTCCCGAATCTTGGCCACGCCGTGCGCCAGCGCCCAGCGCAGCACAAAGTCGGACACCAGGGTCGGATTGTCCCAGGCGCGGAACACGCCCGAACGCACCCGTTCAAACAGCTCGGGCGCTTCGGCTTCCAGCCGAAACAGCAGCGACTTCAGCATGGGCCGGGGCGAATGCGCAAAGGTGCGGGGCGTGTGGCAATAGTCCGCGGCCATGAGCGAAGGCAGATCGTTCAGCCACTGTCCCGACAAGCGGCTGGCATTTTCCAGCGAGTTGTCGTCGGGACGCATCGGGCCTTCAGGCACGTCTGGATCGTCAGACCAAGCGGCATAGAAGCCGTCCCGCCAGAACCAGTGGTCCAGCTGCACGGGGGCCCCAAAAAAAACGTCGTCGTTGAGGTAAAAATAGCGTTCGGACAGCCCCGGAATTCGATGGATGTAGGACTCGATGTTGCCGGAATCAAACGTGGGCAGGCGGTCGGCCGGCAGCAGGTCCTTGTGGCCCACCAACGTGAGGCGGCTGGAGGCACGCAGCCACGGCGGCGTCTGCCCATCGGTCACAAGGTAGACATGGCCATGTCCGGGGAAAAACCGCTCCAGTGCTCGCAGGCTGTAGCGCAGCTCGTCGTTGTCCCGAAACCGTCCCTCCACATTGCCAAAGGGCGCCAGCGCCTGTGTTTCTGCGGCACCCATGCACAAGGCTGCCTGGTGCCGCTTGGCCCGCCAGACAGGGTCGTTGCCATCTACCCAGAGGTAAACGATGTCGATGGGTGGCTCGGGAGCAGGGGGAGGCATGGCAAACAACAGGCGAGAAAAGTGAGTGAATTATTCACCATGCGGGAAACCATCACGGTAGAGAAACCGAAGCCTACACCGCCATACACCCCAGCAGACAAGAGGGCCCGGATGGTAAGGGGTTTTGCAGTCTCGGGCGCGCCCGCGGTTGACCGGCCTTGTGCGGCAAAACCGGTCAGCACTGCCAGAATGGCACCATGACCACGCCCCTCGCCCCACAAACCATCACGCCCGCCATGACCCGGGAACGCGCTCAGGCCGTTGCATCCGGCTTTGACCTGCGGGCCCTGCCACCCGATTTCCTGGCCAACCCCTACCCGGTCTACACCGAGCTCCGGGAGACCGAACCCATCAAGCGCATGCCCGACGGTTCGGTCTTTCTGACCCGCCATGCGGATCTGATGGCGGTGTACCGCGATGCTCAGCACTTCAGTTCCGACAAACACGTGGAATTCGCGCCCAAATACGGCGCTGGCTCGCCGCTGTTTGAGCACCACACCACCAGCCTCGTGTTCAACGATCCGCCGCTGCATACCCGCGTGCGCAAACTCATCATGGGCGCGCTCACCCGCCGAGCCATTGCCGACATGGAGCCCGGCCTCATCCAGCTCGTTGACAAGCTGCTGGATCGCATCGAAGCCCAGGGGGGTGGCGACCTGATCGAAGACTTCGCCTCCGCCATTCCCGTGGATATCATCGGCAATTTGCTGGGTATTCACGAGGGCGAGCGCGGCCCGTTGCGCCAATGGTCGCTGTCCATTCTGGGGGCCCTGGAACCCGTGATCACACCGGCGCAGCAGGTCGAAGGCGACCGCAGCGTGACCGCCATGCTGACCTACCTCAAAGGTCTTGTGGCCGAGCGACGGCTTCGCCCCGGTGACCCCGAGCGCGACGTGCTCACCCGCCTGGTCCAGGGCGAGGCGAACGGCGAACAATTGAGCGAAGTCGAGTTGCTGCAAAACTGCATCTTCTTGCTCAACGCCGGCCATGAAACCACCACCAATCTGATCGGCAATGGCCTGATCCTGCTGCAGGAGTTTCCAGAAACCAAAGACAAGCTGCTGCGCAACATGGCCGCAGTGGACCACGATGCAGCGGCCCACGAAGCCGTGCTCTCGGCAGCGGTGGACGAGTTCTTGCGGTACGAATCCTCCAACCAGCTGGGCAACCGCCGCGTGGTCCACGCCACCCAGTTGAGTGGCGTGGATTTGCCGGTCGGCAGCCTGGTCACCCTGTGCATTGGTGCAGCCAACCGCGATCCAGCGGCATTCGCGTTGCCCGAAACGCTCGATCTGCAGCGCTCCCCCAACAAGCACCTGGCTTTTGGTTTCGGGATCCACCAATGCGCAGGCCTGAGCTTGGCCAGACTCGAAGGGCGGATCGCCATCGGTCGCTTTCTGCAACGGTTTCCCGGCTACCACCTGACAGCGCCACCCGTGCGAGGCGGTCGCGCACGTTTCAGGGGTTTCTTGCACGCCCCTTTCGCCACGGTCTAAACTGAAAACGTGCTGACTGAGTGTGACGCGGTGCAAACCCTGTGTCATGGGCAGCACACGTTGGACGGTATCGTCGCTCATCAGCCCGTTTTGCAGAACAACAACAGGAGAGATCCATGAACGAAGCCACCTCCGAAACAGCAGCACCCTCTGCTCAGCATTTCCAGACCTTTGCCGAGTTTTACCCCTTCTACCTGGGCGAACACAGTGATACAAACTGCCGCCGGCTGCACTTTCTGGGCAGCTCACTGGGACTGGTGTGCCTGGCCCTGGTGTTTTACACCGGCTCACTGCAGTACCTCGCCTACGGCTTGCTGGCGGGCTATGCGTGTGCCTGGGTTGGTCACTTTGTATTTGAAAAAAACAAACCCGCCAGCTTCAAACGCCCGCTCTACAGCTTCATGGGCGACTGGGTGATGTACAAGGACATGTGGTTGGGCAACGTCAAGCTCTGAAGCCCCGCGCCGGCAAACAGGCCCGGGCCTCAATGCAAGCTTGAAGGGTCGAGACCGGGGTGCTGGCCAAACCCCAACCGATGGCCAAATGGGTTTTGTGCTGCGACCCGGATGCCACCACCACCCACATCCCACAAGAACGGTCGTCAGGCCGCACAAGGCCTTGGCCTCCGCCTGATCAGGGTGCAGGGTCAATGGCGGCTCGCAATTCCTTCAACAGGTTGTTCGCCTTCCTTCAGGTCGTGGTCGGACGGGCAAAGGGCATTTGCATGGGAGCCCCCGGCGCCAGCGCATCGGCCACGCTCATGTGGTTCCAGCCACTGGCTGTCCAAAACACCTGGGTGCTGGCTACGCGGCCCAGCAACAGGCGCTCGGCCAATGCAGCCAAGGGCATGTGTTCGAGGTCAAGCAACAGCACATAGCGCTCATCCTCTTCATTCAAGCGGGCCAGCCAGTCCAGTGCCACCATGTGGCCGGCGGGACCTTCGAGGTTCAGCGGATCAACCCGCAGCCTCTGGGCAATCGCCTCCAGGCTCATGCCTCGATCGTCGTTCGACCGGGCCTGGCGCAGCAACTGCAAGCTCTCCAGCGCAAGCATGAAATTCCAGCCCGGCGTGTCGGCACGGCGCGCAATGCCCGACAACAAGCTCGGCAAATAGGCGGTCACCACCGCACCCAGCAACACGATCACCCAGGCCAGATAGATCCACACCAGCAAGATCGGCACACTGGCAAACGTCCCGTACACCACCGAATAGGTGGGCACGCTCGTGAGATACCACGCCAGCAGTTTTTTGGCGAGCTCAAGCCCCACCGCGACAAACAGCCCCCCCACCAGCGCATGGCTCCAGCGCACCCGGGTGTTGGGCACATAGCGGTACAGCGCCGCCATGCCCACGCCCATCAACACAAACTGCAAGGTGCTCAGCAAGAACTTCACTGCGCCCGGCAAGGTCGTCACCAAACCCTTGGATGCAGACAGCGCATAAGACGTCAAGCTCAGACTGCCCGCCAGGATCAATGGACCCAAGGTGAGCACGGCCCAGTAAACCAGCACCCGCTGGGTGAAAGGCCGGCTCTCGCGCACCCGCCAGATGTCGTTGAGCTTGCGATCAATGGTGAGAATCAGCGCGAGCGCCGTGACCAGCAGGGCGATGGCGCCCGCCCACCCCATTTCGCCCGCCGCGGCCGCGAACTGGTTGAGGTAGCTCAGCACCTGTTTGGCGATGTTGTCGGGCACCAGGCTCTGGATCAACCACCTCTGCACGCTGTCCTGCATGCGCGCAAACATGGGAAAAGCGCTGAAGATGGCCAGCGCGACGGTGAACAGCGGCACCAGCGAAATCGTGGTGGTGAAAGTCAGGCTGCTGGCGGTCACACCCAACTGGTCTTCGTCGAAGCGCTCGCGCAGCGTCGCCGCGGTGTTGCGCCAGGGGAAATTGAGCGTGTCGCGCCACAAGGTCTGCAGCAGGGTTTCCAGCTGCTGCCAACGTTCGTTCAGGGTCATCCCGGTATCATCCCAGATTGTCCTCCCCTGCACGCGGAGTACTCAGGGACCCAGTGGGCGACGGGCTGCGTTGGAACGGTCACTCCAGTCGCATGGATTCACCCCCCACATCGCCCTCTGTCCACATCCCCGACCGTCTGCCCCTGCCCCTGCTGCTACCGATCTACCGACCCATGCCAGAAACCAGCCAACAACCCTTACCCACCTCCGCGGCCACAGCCCGCACCGTCGCGTTCACGCGCACGCTCGCAGTGGGCAGCCTGGTGGGCCTCATCGTGTTGGGTCTGTTGTGGGAAATGTGGCTTGCGCCTTTGCGCCCGGGCGGTTCCTGGCTGGTGCTCAAGGTGTTGCCCCTGACGCTGCCACTCGCCGGTTTGCTGAAAAACCGCATGTACACCTACCGCTGGGTGAGTCTGATCGTCTGGATCTACTTCACCGAAGGTGTGGTTCGTGCGTGGAGCGACAAAGGTTTGTCGGCAGCCCTGGCCGGGATCGAGGTTGCCCTTTGCGTCTCTTTGTTTGTTGCCTGCGCCCTGCATGTGCGCACGCGCCTGAAAGCGGCCGGTCCAGCCGCTGTTGAGGCCGACAAACTGCGCCACGCCGCCGCCATTGGCGCAGCCGCCGACCCCATCAAACCCGTAAAATCATGAACCCCACCCTGATCGCACAACTGCGCGCCACCGTGGGCGATGCCCACGTTCTGACCCACGAAGACCCGACAGCCGATCTCAGCGCCTGGGAAAACGACTGGCGTAAACGGGCCCAAGGGCGCGCCTTGGCCATCGTTCGCCCCGGCAGCACGGCCGAAGTGGCCGCCGTGGTCAAGGCCTGCGCCGCGGCCGGCGCCAGCATCGTGCCCCAGGGTGGCAACACCGGTCTGGTCGTGGGCTCGGTGCCCGACGACACGGGTACCCAGGTGGTCCTGAGCTTGGGTCGCATGCAGGCTGTTCGATCTCTGGACGCCGCCAATCTCACGATCACGGTCGAGGCCGGGTGCATCCTGCAAAACCTCCAAACAGCCGCCGACAACGCAGGCTTTCTGTTTCCGCTCAGCCTCGCCGCCGAAGGCAGCTGCACCATTGGCGGGAACCTCGCCACCAATGCGGGTGGCACCCAGGTGGTGCGCTACGGCAATGCCCGCGACCTCTGCCTGGGACTGGAAGTCGTGACCGCCCAAGGCGAGATCTGGCATGGTCTTAGCGGCCTGCGCAAAGACAACACCGGCTACGACCTGCGGGACCTCTTCATCGGCAGTGAGGGCACCCTGGGCATCATCACCGCGGCCACGCTCAAACTCTACCCCCAGCCTGCCGCGCAACTCACGGCATGGGCCGCCGTCCCGTCGCTGGACGCAGCCGTTGCATTGCTGGGCCTGGCCCATCAGCAGCTCGGCGCAGGCCTGACCGGCTTTGAGGTCATGGGGCAGTTCGCACTCAGCCTGGTCAACAAGCATTTCCCGGCACTGCGCGTGCCGTTCATGGCCGCTGGAGCCGCACAGGCGCCCTGCTACGGCGTGCTGCTGGAGAACAGCAGCAGCGAGTCCGAAGCCCATGCAAGAAGCCGACTGGAGCGCTTGCTGGAAACCGCTTTTGAACAGGAAGTGGTGGGCGATGCCGTGGTGGCCGAGAGCCTGGCACAGGCCCAGGGGCTCTGGCACATCCGCGAGAGCATCCCGCTGGCGCAGGCCGAAGAAGGCCTCAACATCAAACACGACATCAGCATCCCCGTCTCCCGCATCCCCACTTTTTGCACTGAGACCGATGCGCTGCTGAAGCGGGAAATCCCCGGCGTGCGGCTGGTCAACTTCGGCCACTTGGGCGATGGCAACCTGCACTACAACGTGCAAGCCCCTGAAAATGGCGATGCGGCCACGTTCCTGCGCCAGCAGGAAGCGCAGGTCAACGCGCTGGTGTTCCAGCAAGTGGCCCGCTTTGATGGTTCGATCAGTGCCGAACACGGCGTCGGCAGCCTCAAGGCCGACAAGCTGCCCGAATTCAAGGATCCCGTGGCGCTCGCTCTGATGCGATCGATCAAACACGCGCTTGACCCCGCCAACCTGCTCAACCCAGGGCGCGTGCTGCACCCGCTGAACCCTTCGCGATGACCTCGATGCCGCCCGCGGCCTCTGCGCGGGCCGCCAGCATCCTGCTGCTGGGCATCGTCTACCTGTCTTTTGTGAGCCTGGGTTTGCCCGATGCGGTGATGGGCGTGGCGTGGCCGGCCATGCGCCTGCAGATGGGCCAGCCCCTGGCTGCCATGGGTATTCTCACCATCACCCTGATGGCCAGCGCGGTCACCAGCGCCTGGCTCACACCGCGCCTGGTGGCGGTGGTGGGCACAGGCGCGGTGGTGGCGGGCAGTTGCACATTGACCGGTCTCGCGCTGTGCGGCTTCTCGGTCGCACCCTCGTTTGGCTGGCTGGTGCTGCTGGCAGTTCCACTGGGCGCAGGGGGCGGGGCTGTCGACGCCAGCATGAACCAGTTCGTGGCGGCGCACTACACGTCGCGCCACATGAACTGGCTACACGGTTTTTGGGGGATGGGCGCCGCAACAGGCCCTGTGGTCATGGGTTTGGCCCTCGCCAGCGCAGGGGGTTGGGCGGTGGGTGCACGCCACATCGGACTGATCCAGCTGGGCCTGGGTGTTGTGTTGTGGTTTGCTTTGCCCTTGTGGCGCCACAGCCCGGGCAAATCTTCGGCATCGAATGACCCAGACGACAAGCCCATTCGCGGAGCATCCAAGGCCTTCAAGCCCTTGGCAATGCAAGCGCTGTGGCTGTCGCCCTTGTGTTTTTTGCTCTACGTTGCTGCGGAAATGGGCACCTACCTCTGGGCGGCAAGCCTGTTGGTGGGCAACCGGGGCATCGGCCTGCCCGAGGCGGGCATCTGGGTGTCGGTGTATTTTGCATCCATCACCCTCGGCCGGTTCAGTGCTGGCTTGTTCGCCAACCACCTGGGCAACCGGCGCCTGATCGCGCTGGGCATTGCACTGGCCACCGTGGGTGCACTTCTGTTCGCCCTACCCACACTGCCCCATGCGTTGAACCTCGCGGGCCTGGTGTTGATGGGGCTGGGCTGTGCGCCGGTGTTTCCTTCGCTCATGCATGAACCCGCCCGCCGCTTTGCGCCCGAGGTGGCGCGCAAAGTGATCGCCTGGCAAATGATGGCGTCATATGCCGGGGGGTCGGTGATCCCGGCAGCCTTTGGACTGATCGCCACCTGGCTGGGGCTGGAGGCGGTCATGCCCATGGTGGTGTTGATGTTGATCGTTTTGGCACTCGCGGTGCGCCGGCTCAACCAGCTGAGCTGAACCACCTGTCCCGCACGCTCAGCCCTGATGAGCCAGGTGCGCTTCATTGAGTGCATGCGCCCGAATCGCTGCCGGCCGGATTTGCAAGCGGTGGGCATACGCCTCAAAGACCGGTCGCTTCTCGATGGTGCCAAACTGCAGGCCCCAGCTCACGCTGGACCCCACATAGACATCCGCCGCCGTAAATCGCTCCCCACACACATACGGCGCGGCACTCAAGGCCCGCTCCAGCGCGTTCAGCGTGTCTTCGTAGCTGCCAAAACCCACCATGGCGTTTCGCCCTTCAGGCACCGCCCACCCCAGCGAGCGCGCCACCACCGCTTGTTCCAGCGGTCCCGCCGCAAAAAACAGCCACCGGTGGTAAGCGGCGCTCTCAGGAGTCCCCGGCGTGGGCCGCAACCCCTGATCAGGGAAGGCATCGGCCACATAGGCACAAATGGCCGCCGCCTCAGTGACCACCGCACTGCCATGCTTCAAGGCTGGCACCTTGCCCATGGGATTGATCGCCAGGTAGTCGGGCGCTTTCATGGTGGTGCCATATTCCAGCCAAACCGTTTCATACGGCAAGCCCAACTCCTCCATCATCCAGTGAGCGATTCGGCCACGGGACTGGGGGTTGGTGTAGAGCTGAAGTTGACCCATGTGGACTCCTGAAAAAGTTGGAACATGAACGCGAAAACTGTCGCACTTCAGCCCATGCTAAGCGAAAGCCACCACCATCGCACCTTGAAATTGAGCTTTGCCAACGACCGGAGCCTCCCCCATGCTGCAATCCCTTTTCGCCTGCGTGATGCTTCTGATCGCATGCACCCTGCTGCACTATGAGGTTTTGCGCACCCTCAACAACCGCTTGCCATCCATGCGCGTGCCCGACCGGTTGAAAGTGGTGGTCGTCATCCTGGGCGCATTCGCGGCACACCTGCTGGAAATGCTTTTGTATGGTGCCACTTTCTACGCGCTGGTGACCTGGTGGGGGGCGGGCCAGCTGACAGGACTGGCCGGGTCTTCGTGGACCACCTGTCTGTATTTTTCAGCGGAAACCTACACCTCGCTGGGCTTCGGAGATCTCACTCCGGTCGGGCCGGTGCGCATGCTGGTGGGCACGGAGGCCTTGGCTGGCTTGCTGATGATTGCCTGGTCCGCGTCCTTCACCTACCTCTCCATGGAGCGATTCTGGCGCACTGAAAAAGGTTGAAGTCGGTGCGGCCCAACCGCTGTCGCGCTGCAAGGCACAATTCAGGCTAGCCCTCTGCTTCAATTTGACTGCTGCCATGACCGATACCGCCGCCGCCCACCCCGTCCGCTCCCAATACGAAGATTTCATGCGCCACGTGTTCACCACGGGCGTACAGAAGGGTGACCGCACCGGCACCGGCACCACCAGCGTTTTCGGTCACCAGATGCGCTTCGACCTGAACGAAGGCTTTCCCCTGGTGACCACCAAAAAGGTTTTCCTCAAGGCCATCATCGTGGAACTGCTTTGGTTTCTGCGCGGTGACAGCAATGTGAAATGGCTGCAGGAAAGGGGCTGCTCGATTTGGGACGAATGGGCCCGCGAAGACGGCAGCCTGGGCCCTGTGTATGGCGTGCAGTGGCGCAGCTGGCCTACGCCTGGCGGCGGCCATATCGACCAGATCGCCGACGTCATTCAGACACTCAAGACCAACCCCGATTCGCGGCGCATCATCGTGAGCGCCTGGAATGTGGCCGAGCTCTCGCAAATGGCGTTGATGCCGTGCCACGCGTTCTTCCAGTTTTATGTCGCCCCGCCCACCACCCCGGGCGGCCGGGGCAAGCTCAGCTGCCAGCTCTACCAGCGCAGCGCCGATATCTTCCTGGGCGTGCCCTTCAACATCGCGAGCTACGCCTTGCTCACCCACATGGTGGCCCAGCAATGCGATCTGGACGTGGGCGACTTCATCTGGACCGGTGGCGATTGCCACATCTACAGCAACCACCATGAGCAGGTCGAGCGCCAGCTGAGCCGCTCGCCCATGGCCTACCCCACGCTCAACATCAAACGCCGTCCCGATTCGATCTTCGACTACAACCTCGAGGACTTCGAGGTCCTGGACTACGACCACCACCCCGCCATCAAGGCACCGGTCGCGGTCTGACCCTCTGCCGCCGCGCAGCGCGCCCCCAACTTGACCCCAGGCGCAGGTGTTTTGCACGCCTGCCCCCACCCGACGCCACCACCCGCTTCAAACCATGTTGTCCCGCAAACAAGTCTGGGCCCTGCTCGCCCTCACCCTCATGTGGGGCGTGAACTGGCCCATGATGAAGCTCTCACTCCAGGAAATGAGCCCGCTCTTCTTCCGGGCTACCACCATGCTGCTGGGCGCGGGCTGGCTGTTTTTCTACGTCAACCGCTCCGGTGAACGCATGTGGCCTGCGGGCCGGGAGTGGGCCGCCATCGCCGTGTTGGCCCTGCCCAACGTACTGGGCTGGCACACGCTGTCGATCTTTGGCGTGCAGGAGCTGGCCTCGGGGCGCGCCGCCATCCTGGGCTTCACCATGCCCATCTTCACGGTGCTGCTCGGCGCCGCCTTTTTTGGTGAGCGCATCACGCCGCGCGTGCGGGTCGCCGTGGTCTGCGCCTCCATCGCCATCGCCCTGCTGCTCTGGCACGAGGTGGCCCGTATCAGTGGTCGCCCGGCCGGCATCGCCTGGATGCTGAGCGCGGCCGTCTGCTGGGCGCTGGGCACCCTGATGTTTCGCCGTGCGCAGTTCACCCTCGCCCCGCTGGTGGTGACCGTCTGGATGCTGCTGCTCGGCAGCGTGGCGGTCTGGGCGCTGGCCCTGGCTTTGGAGCCCCTGCCTGACATCTCGGGGTTCTCCCTGCCCATGTGGGTCAGCCTGGTCTACGGCGTGGTGATCAACTACGGCTTCGCCCAACTGATCTGGTTCGGCATGGCGCGCACGTTGCCACCGGCCACCAGTGCCATGAGCATCATGGCCATTCCGCTGGTCGGTACCCTCAGCGCCACCTTCATCCTGGGTGAGGTGCCCCACTGGCGCGACTGGCTGGCCATGGGTTTTGTGATGATGGCCATCGCCAGCGTGTTGTGGCCTGCCCGTCGCACGAAATCGCTGAGCGCGGCACAATCGACACATGCCTGATACACATTCCCCTCAAGCACCGGCCCGCCTGCACCTGATCTACGCCCGCGCTTCCAACGGCGTGATCGGGAAAAACAACGGCCTGCCCTGGCACCTGCCGGAAGACATGGTCCATTTCAAGCGCGCCACCCAAGGGTGCGCCGTGCTCATGGGTCGAAAAACCTGGGATTCATTGCCTGAGCGCTTCCGCCCACTGCCTGGGCGCGACAACATCGTGATCACGCGCAATGGCCAATGGCGGGCCTCTGGCGCCAAGGTGGCCCATTCCATCGATCACGCCCTGTCGCTCTGTGAGCCCGGCAGCGATGCCTGGGTCATTGGCGGTGAACAGATCTACGCGCTGGCCTTGCCCCTGGCAACGACGGTGGTGGTCACCGAAATCGGCCACCACTACGAAGGTGATGCGTTCGCCCCCAGGCTCGGGCCCGAGTGGACCGAGACCCGCCGCGAACCCCACACCGCCGTGAACGGCTTGCTGTTCGCCTTCGTGACCTACACCCGCGCGGCCTGAAGCCCCGCTCAACACCCCATGCAACTCGCCACCTGAACTGTGCATGGGAGTCTCAGGCGATTTCAGGATGTCCCAGATCGTCCGAAAAACCCTATACGTGACAATAACTTAGCGACACATATTGTCTCAGGCCTTTCCAGTTGATCTCTTGAAATCCCGATCGCCTGGGGGTAAGGTTGGGGGTACGGATTGACCCATACCCCCAAGTGCTGACCACTCTACAAATAAAGTCGGCCAAGCCGGCGGAACGAGCATTCAAGCTGGCTGATGCGGGCGGCCTGTTCGTCCTCGTTCAGCCCAACGGCTCGAAGCTCTGGCGCTACAAGTTCAGGCTGGACGGTGTGGAAGGTCTGCAAGCGTTGGGTGCTTTTCCCGAGGTCACGCTAGCCGACGCGAGGCACGCGCACGCAGAGTCGCGCAAGCTGATAGCCAAGGGTATTCACCCCGTCCAGGCTCGACGCGAAGAACGCGAGAGCCGCGCCCAGGAGGAACTGCACC
This sequence comes from Hydrogenophaga sp. PAMC20947, assembly GCF_004795855.1. Classification (NCBI taxonomy): domain Bacteria; kingdom Pseudomonadati; phylum Pseudomonadota; class Betaproteobacteria; order Burkholderiales; family Comamonadaceae; genus Hydrogenophaga; species Hydrogenophaga sp. PAMC20947. The sequence continues at coordinate 435,513 of NZ_CP039252.1, read as the reverse complement.
GCGTCAAGGGCAGCTTTGGCGCGGTGTGCGCCGACTGGAAAACCGCGACGGGCGCGGACCTTCGGCCAGCGACGGTCTTGCAGCGCAACCGGGAGATCGAGAAGGACCTGTCACCCCACTTCAAGGACCGGCCGATTTCGAAGATCACGCGCCTCGAGCTGACCACTGCACTAAAGGAGGTAGAGGCGCGAGCGCCCGAGGTCGCGCGGAACCTGCGCAACTACCTGTGGGGCATCTTCGAGCACGCCATCGACTCCGGGCTGATCGCTGACAACCCCGTGCCGCCAGTTCGCGTGCTCCGCAAGCGCAACCAGGAGAACCACCCTGCCCTTTCGCTCGAGTTGCTCGGTAAGTTCCTGCGCAAGCTGGATGCCATAGACACGATCTACGAGCAGACCCGGATCGCGATGCTGCTCGTCGTGTTGACGGCCTGTCGCAAGGCCGAAGTCACCGGTGCAAAGTGGAGCGAGATCGACTTGAAGGCAGCAGAGTGGGAGGTCCCTGCCGAACGGATGAAGGCTGGGCGAGCCCACTGGGTGCCCCTTTCCCGCCAGGCTGTGAAGTTGCTTCAAAAACTACGGGCACTCGTTCCAGAGGAAAACGTCTACCTGTTTCCCAATCGCCTCGATCCTGATCGTCCGATGGCAAACAGAAGTCTCAATGCGCTGATGGAACGACTGGGCTTCAGCGGCGACGGCACCCCTCATGGCATGCGCGCTACCTTCAGCACGCACTTCAACGCGATTGGCGCGAGCATCGACGTGATCGAGCATTGCCTTGCCCATGTACCCGGCAATCGGGTGCGTGCGGCGTACAACCGACATGGGTATCGGGCCGAGCGCCGCGAGATGCTCCAGGCTTGGGCCACGTGCGTGGACCAGTTGCGCTCCGGTTTGCCGTCCAAAGTACCGGCACCAAGCTCGAAATCGAAAGCGAACTGTTAATCCGCAGGTCCCTGGTTCGAGTCCAGGTCGGGGAGCCAAGTAAATAGAGAGTCAGCAGGTTAGCGCCTGCTGACTTTTTTGTTTTCTGGAAGGGCTTGGTGCCAGTCTGGTGCCAGTTTGACGATCCATGAATGGCCGTCAACAAAATTCAAGATCCGTTGCATGCGCGCCGCAACGAAAATGCGCCCTGCCCCACCTGGGCGCGGTTCGCCCCAGGTGACGTCATGCCGAATCACCAAAGCGCAGAGTCTTGCAAGTCCACGGTCACCCGCCGCATGCGCCGGTTGTGGTGCCATCTCACTGCCACGACCACCAGCAAGCCCAGCAGCAACGCAACGCTGATCATCTCCACGAGCGACGGCAACCTGTCCAACACGGCTGTCAGCGTCACACGCACCCCGTACCCAAGAACCATCACCAGCGTCAAAGCCAGCAGCGCACAGCGCAGTGCTCGGCTCACACCGTGATGGGTTTTCATAAACAAGACTCGCATGATGTGTGGTCGGTGGAGCTCAAGTGGTCTCATGGACTTCTAAACACTACTCGAACAGTGACCGATGGTCACCAGTGAGCAGCTAGCCCAGCTTATCTGCAAACGCCCCGGGCGCCGTGACTCCTGAAGTACATCAGTCAGAGAGATTTCGCCTTCACGCTTCGGGCACAAAGCCGTCATCAAACACCTCCCTGACCAGGTCTTCGCTCTGGACGATGTGCTGTACTGACGCCTGTGCAGAAGTTTTGAAAGCGAACTCACCCTCTGGGGCACGGAGCCCGACCTGCACCTGATCATGATCGCCACTTTTCGTGGTGATCGAGGCTGGCACGCCTGACATTCTGGAACTGTCCCTCATGCTGACCACCGCGCAGTGGCTGCCGGTGGACGACGGTTGGGACCAGCAACTGATTGGAGCGCTGGTGCGTCAGGGGCGCAGCTTTGTCAAAATCCTGCGGTACAACACGCCGGGCACCCAGGCGCTGGTCTGTGCCACCCTGCTGGACTGCGGTGATTCGCTCTGCCCTTTGTGCATTGACCGCGATCACTACTCGGCTGCGCTCTTGCTGGCCGATTTCACAGTGCCCACACCCAACCCCGACATCCCTTCCTGGAGTTGGAGCCCAACGCTCGGCGACTTGCCCGCTCTGCCGCAGCGCCAACTGAAGGCTCAATCGGTACCACCCGCCGTGATGGCCGGCACGGCGGGGAACCCCGTGCGGGCACTTCCAGTTTCCTGATTAGATTTCTTCCACTTCCGATACCGGGATATTTCAAGATATCCTGAATCAGGAAAGACCATAAACACTTTGTTTAAAAACGACTTTTTGCCTTAAAGTACAGATACCATTTATTTTCATTTCAGATGCTAGCAACCATGGTTCAGTTTGTTCACCATCCTCTTCGGCTGCTCAACCCGAGCTTTGACTCGCCATTACTGGATGTATTGACAGACCTGGAGCACCTGCGACGCCTGCAAATCCAGGTCACTACGCCACTGCCGGTGTTCATGCAGCTCAAGCAGGTGTTCCACGTGTTGGAGAGCCTGGCTTCGGCGCGCATCGAAGGCAACCACACCACACTGGCCGATTACGTCGAAGCCAAAGTGTTGGACGGCCCGAACCGGACCGAGCAACTGCAGGAGATCGCGAACATCGAGCGCGCCATGCAGCAGGTCGAAGACAGCGTGGAGCCCGGAGCACCGGTGACCGAGCACATGCTGCGCGGCCTGCACGCCACCACGGTGGATGGCCTCAAGCGCGAGGGCGACACCAACCCTGGCGCCTACCGCCAAGGTGCGGTAAAGATTGCCCAGGCCGAACACCTGCCGCCCGAAGCGCCCCAGGTGCCGGACTACATGACCGAGCTGGTGGCATTCATTAACCGGGCGGATCCGCCCAAATACGACTTAATGAAAGTGGCGCTGGCGCATCACCGGTTCGCTTGGGTGCATCCATTTGGCAACGGCAATGGTCGGGTGGTGCGTCTGCTCACCTACGCCATGCTGATCAAGTACGGTTTTCGCGTAAACGCCGAAGGGCGGTTGCTCAACCCGGCCGCGGTTTTTTGTGCAGACCGCAACGCCTACTATGCAAGGCTGGGCGATGCTGATGCAGGCACCGAGCCGGCGCTGGAGCGCTGGTGTGTGTATGTGCTTTCTGGCGTGCGCGACGAGCTAACCAAGGTAGACAGACTGGCCAACTACGAGCACCTCAAAGCCAAGGTCCTACTGCCTGCAGTGAACCACGCCCGCGAGCGCCAGTTGATCACCCCCCTGGAACAGGCGGTGCTGACCACCACCATTAAAGCTGGCACGGTAAAGGCTGGCGACCTAGAAGCGGCCATGCCCGACCTCAACGCCAACCAGCGCACCTACCAGCTTCGCAAGCTGGTGGACAGCGGCATGCTGCAGCCCACCAAGCCCGGGGCACGGCAATACAGCATCGGGTTCAGCCACAACATGCTGTTGCGTGGTGTGGTGCGCGCGCTGACGGACGAGGGATTCATACCCGCTGCGCTGGTGGCGCCACCCGCCTGAGCAACTGGTCTGCAGCGATTGCTGCCGGTGGTTGCCATCAGGCGTACTCACGCTGACTGCCAAAGAGCAGCAGTTGGGTACAGCGACCTGAGCTGGCCCGAATGGCCGCTGTATGAGGTACTTCGGTCATAGGGTTCCCGGGAGCAGGTTGACGCCGCATCACCTTGAGCCGCTTGGCAAGCCTGTGCGGCCAGCTGCGCCAGCAGATTTCCTGACGGCAACTTCGTAGACTTTGTCTACAACCTCCCTTGATCAGAGCACGTTGTCTGCCAGGCACGCATGGTCAGGAGCGACTGAGCGCCGATTTGAAACAAGAGATCGGCAAGCGTGCAGCGGTAACAACCAGGCCAAGATGCGCAAAGTGGCCAACGATCACAAGGTGGTGCCGGCGCAACGGCCCGAGCGTGTCATGGGCTGCTCCCGGAACCGCCATGTTCGCCATGCGGCTTCAAGCGGCACAGGGCACTGGCTGACCGCTCAGAAGCTCGCACCGATTTCGATCCAACCGCGGGTGCTCGCGCCGCTGGCGAGCAATTTGGGCACCGAGCCGATCCGGGTGGCGATGCTGAGCCTGGCGTTCCACCGTTTGGCGCCTAACCAGTTCAGGCCTACGCCCGCGCCGCTCAGGCTCGCACTGTTGACCCCGGTGGCCCAAGGCGCCTTGTTGACCCTGATCTGGGCGCTGTCGATAAAGGCCACGGTCTGCCATTGGCCCTGCCAGGCTGCGCCCAGATCGTGTCGCCATTCGGCGCTGATCAGGTGCCCGCTGTCGCCCGACAGGGCACCGGCGTCATAGGCGCGCACGGTGTAGGGGCCGCCTGCGGTCATTTTCTGAGCCGGATCCAGGTTGTCGTTCGCCCACTGGCCGGTGTAGGCCAGGTACAGGGAGTCCTTTGAACCCAGGCCCTGCAAGCGGGTGAGGTTCGCATTCCATTTGGAGAACCCGCCCTGTGTGTTGGCGGTGGCTGCATCCGAGCTCTGCGCTTGCGCATCGTCAAAGCCCACATCACCCGCTGTCACGCCCAGGCGCCAGGCGGTCACGCCGCCCAACAGAAACGCATCGCGCGCATCCCCGGAGAGGCTGGCCGTCCAGCTCTTCAGGCTGCGGTCCGTGTAAAGCGCGCTCGATTCAATGTGGTCGCGCAGTTGGGTGCCGTCGTACTGGAGCGTTCCATAAAGGTTGACCTCCTGGCTGCGCACGAAAGGGTGCTTGGCCCACAGGCTCGTCACCTTGGCGGTGCCGTTCGCATCCAGGGATGCGAGCTGGTCGCCCAAGGTGTAGCGCAGCGCCGAATACGATCCGCCCAGCCGGGTGCCCTGGCCATTGATCAGCGACTCATAGCTGACCCGCCCGTAATTCAAGCCCTCGCCCGAGCTGAGCCCGGTCACGCTCAGAACGTCGCCGTGGTGCAGCGGGTTGAGGACGTTGGCCGTGGCGCTGATGCGCGCTCTGCCCGTGTAGCGGTTGCCGGAATTGTCCAGCGTCACTTGGCCCGAGACGCCCGGGCCGGGCGCAGCGCCCACCAGCAAGTCGGAAGTGCCGGTGGCCTCACCGGGCTTCAAGACAGCGTTGACCTGGGCGCCCGGGATGTCCGACAGCAGCAGCAAAGAGCGCTCCATCGTGGTCTGGGCGATGAAGTCTGCGCTTTGCAGCGGCTGCAGGGTGGCCGCCAGCAAGGCGTCGCTGACTTGGCTGCGGTTGTCGAGCTGGACCTTGCCGTAACGCGCTTCGAGCACTTCGATGCGCACGGCACCCTCCCGGATCGTCTGCGCCGGGATGAAGGCGCGCGCCAGCGGGTAGCCCTGGCTGCGGTAATGCGCCGTGATGCGGCTGGCCAGCTCGCCGACCTGGATGAGGGTGAGGCTCTGGCCTTCACCGTCGCTCACCAGGGCGTGCAGGGTGGCGGCATCGAACAGGGTGTTGCCCGAGACCTCGATGCGTTTGACCTCAAAGGGGGCCGACGGCGGCAGCACGGCAGCGCCTTCGCGCTCGATGCTCAAGGGCGCAGCGACAGACGAAGGGGCCGCGGGCTGGGGCGGATTGACCTGCTGCAAGATGGCGCCGGCGTCTGGCGCGGCGGGTGCGGCCAGGGCGCTCTGGCCGCCCAGCGTGGACAGGGCGAGCAGCGAGATCAGCAGAACCGGCAGCGGTGGGGTGGCGACGGCGGTGGGACGGCGAGGAAAGCCGGAGAGGAGGGAGGCTTGCATGGGGATGGTTTTATTTTTGGATGTAGATCACGGTACTGGGCAGCTTCACGCCGCCGTCAACAACGCGCAGCGTGGGGCCTGGTCCAGCGGTCCCGAGGGTGGGATCGCCTGCAGGGCTGTCGCCAGACGCCACAACAAGCGCGCTGTCGGGGCTGATGCCGTTGCCGGCGCTGTTGATTTGCTGCACGGTCAGGGTGGTGGATGGACCGGGTACAGGAGGCAGCAGGTTCGCCAACAAGGTCCGCACGCCGTTGACCGCCTGGGGGGTGGGCGTTGGCGATGCGGGCGTGGGTTGCACGGGTGCGGCCACGCTGGCGGCAGGGTCGGTGGGTTGTGTGGGGGTGACGGGCGTCGATGGCGTAACTGGAGTAACTGGAGTAACCGGTATCGTTGGTGTCGTCGGAGGCGTTGTGCTGGTCGGCGTCACGGTCAGGTTGCCGCCGACATAGCTGATGAGGTAGCCCTGCTGGTTCGAGTACAGGCCACTGGGGGCATAACTGCCCACATCGGTCTCACCGCCCCAGTTGAAGCTACCGAGCAGGTCGGCGTTGGGGGTGCTGGAATAGCTCACACCGGTGGCCACAGTGGTTGCGCCGTCGTAGACCTTGGTGGTGTCGTTGGCGGTCACCGTCAAGGGGGTGAGGAAGTTGCGCAGCAGCGGCGAGGTGAATCCGTCGTAGTTGACCCAGGTGTTGGCGAAGTCCCAACCCACAAAGCTGCTCTGCTGCCGCATCTGCTCGGTGGTCAGGCCGGTGCCGCCATCGGAGAGGGTCGTCCCTGAGGTTTGGGTGTCCCAGTAGCTGTTGCTGATCGTGCCGCTGCTGTTGTTGATGCCCACCAGTCCGCCGACGGAGGTGGTTCCGCTGATGCTGCTTGCGGCGTAGCTGTTGTCGATCGTGCCGCTGTTGTAGCCCACCAGCCCGCCGGTGTAGTCGTTTCCGTTGACGCTGCCTGTGGCGTAGCTGTCGCTGATCGTGCCGTTGGTGTTGTTGATGCCCACCAGCCCGCCGACGGAGGAGTTTCCGCTGACGATGCTTGTGGCGTAACTGTTGCTGATCGTGCCGCTGCTGTTGCTGCCCACCAGCCCGCCGACGGAGGTGGCTCCGCTGACGTTGCCTTTGGCGTAGCTGTTGCTGATCGTGCCGCTGCTGTTGCTGCCCACTAGCCCGCCGACGGGGGAGGTTCCGCTGACGATGCCCGTGGCGTAGCTGTCGCTGATCGTGCCGCTGTTGAAGCCCACCAGCCCGCCGGTAAATAAGTTTCCGCTGACGATGCCCGTGGCGTAGCTGTCGCTGATCGTGCCGTTGGTGCTGTTGCTGCCCACCAGCCCGCCGGTGTATTCGTTTCCGTTGACCTTGCCCGTGGCGTAGCTGTCGCTGATCGTGCCGTTGGTGCTGTTGCTGCCCACCAGCCCGCCGACGTTCCTCTTCCCGCTGACGATGCCCGTGGCGTAGCTGTCGCTGATCGTGCCGCTGTCGTTGCTGCCCACCAGTCCTCCCAGGCTGACGACGGCTAAAGAAGTCGCGAAGGTCACGTTGCCCGTGGCGTAGCTGTTGCTGATCGTGCCGCTGTCGTTGCTGCCCACCAGCCCGCCGAACGCCGACAAGTTGCTACCAAAACCGAGGGGGACTCCCGTCGCGGTCACGCTGCCCGTGGCGTAGCTGTCGCTGATTCTGCTGCCGTTGTAGCCCACCAGCCCGCCGACGTTCGTCTTCCCGCTGACGATGCCAGTGGCGTGGCTTTCGCTGATCGTGCCGTTGTTGCTGCCCACCAGCCCGCCGGTGTAGTCTTTTCCGCTCACGCTGCCACCCAATAACCCGATGTTCTGGATGACGGCGCCCGTGTTGGTTGCGCCAAACAGGCCGACGTAATCTGTCGAAGACCGGCTGATGGTGAGACCGCTGATGGTGTGGCCCAGGCCGTCGAAAGTGCCGGTGAAGCCAGTGGAAAGGGTGCCCACGGGTGAAAAGCCTGCGCCCGCGTTCCAGCCTGAAGTCGTGGATGCGTCAATATCGTCACCCAGCACGTAGTTGCCGTTCAGTGCACCGTTCATGCCTTGCAAGTCGGTGGCCGTGGTGCTGCCCGCTGCGCCCAGGCTGGTGATGACGGTGTAGTTCTTGACCGCACCGTCCGAACCCTGCTTGGTGGTGAAGTTGGTGGTGCCCGCTAGCAGGGAGACGGCCCCGCCAGTGGTGATGACCTTGCTGGTGTTGCCCGCAGCCACTGCGCCCTGGCCGTATTCCAGCGCCAGGCTGGCGCCTCCTCTGACGTCCAGGGTGGCGTTGATGTTGATGTTGTTCTGCGCGTTCAGCGTGAGCTTGTTGGCGGTCCAGCTCACCGTGGCGTTGATGTTGATGTCGCCTGCTGTGCCGGTGGCGCCTTGGGTGCTTTGTATGGTGAAGTTACCACCCTCCAGGGCGGTTTTTACCTGGGTGCCGGTCATGTCACCGCCGCTGGCGGCAATGGTGAAGTCCACCGGGTCGATCAGCCATGTGCCACTCTTTCCGCTCTTTCCACCGTTGCCGCTGGCGGCCAGCGTGGTGATCTGTGCCCCCTCGAGCACCCTGACATGGGCGGCGGAGGTTTCGATGAAGCCGCCGTTGCCGCCATCGGGCGCGCTGGCGTCCAGCGTGCCGCCTACCTGGGTGGTGCCCGCCGCCATGCCGCCGAGCAAGATGATGGTGCCGTCCTGGTCGTCCACCGTGCGCGCTTCGATCACGCCGGTGTTGTTCACCACGCTGGCCAGCAAAGCGTCTTTGGCGCCCGCGCTCATGAGCACCTTGCCGCCGTCGGCCTTGATCAGCCCGCCGTTGTCGGCCAGGTTGTTCAGCGTACTCTCGTCCACCTGCATCTGGACCAGGCTGTTGCCGGCAAAGGTGAGCGTGGCGGCGCTGCCCGCGCCCAGCGCCACGGCGCCCGGTTGGCCGGCGGCCGAGGTCGCGGTGATGCTGCCCTGGTTGCTGACGGTGTTGCCCAGCAGCGCCACATAGTGGCCCTTGATCGTGCCCTGGTTGACCACGCTGCCGGTGCCGCTGCCGGCGAAGCTGCGGCTGGCGCTGTTCAGGCTGGCGTCGTTGATGTCGAGCGTGGAGGCCACCAGGCCGCCCACGTTGACCTGTGCGCCCTGGCCAAACAGGATGCCGTTGGGGTTGATCAGATACACCTGTCCGTTGGCATTCAAGCGCCCGAGAAACTGTGTGCCGTTGGTGTCGGCGATGCGGTTGACCGCGATGGCGCTGGCCGACGGCTGCACGAAGTTCACCGTCTCTTGCGCCTGGGTGTTGAAGCTTTGCCAGTTGAGCGAGAGGTTCTGGCTGCCCTGGTTGATGGTGGTGGTGGAGCCGGTCTGTTCCACGCTGCCAGTGCCTGCGGCGATGGTGCCGCCAATGGGCCCGGCGTGGGCGGACAGCGTGAGGGCCGTTGCGAGCACGGCGGCGCTGCTGCGCAGGCGTTTGCCTTTGCGCCGGGCGCCGTCGGCTTCAGAGACGGCCACCCAGGTGCCCAGGGCGGCGTTGTAGACGGAGCGGTATGTGTGGTTCATGGCGGCAGGTTGCGGTTATGGGGACAAGCTCCCGGCACCTGGCAGCCACAGACACAGCCGGGCTTGCCGGTTGATGGGCTTGGGGGTGCAAGTGTATTCAGCAACGCCTGCCGGCACTGTCTGATATTTGACAAAAACGCGCACATTGGGAGAAAAACATAGGCCGTTGTGCCTGGCGTTAGCGGTGAGCCATCTGCGCCTCGGCGCAAGGTGTTAGACGGGAGGGGTGACGGGCACGCGCCCAATCGAGCGAAACGAATGTCGGCGTTGGGTCGCTATGCAAACAAAGCCGTCCACAGTGAACCCTATGCGTAGGTTTCAACCACGTATGGTTGAGACCCATAAGGGTCGAGAGCTCCAGTTCACCTTCGGCGTGAGCAGTCGTTCCAGCGACCTTGTCTGCCTGGCTGCAGTCGGGTGACCGGTCTGGGTGGTCAACCGGTCGCTCGGGGCCTTGTTCCGCGAATGACAGGTTACGAAACTCGCGAACGTTCAGGCGTCAATTTCCTATGCCTGCAGTCAGCCTTAACCTGCCGGCCAGTTTGAAACATTTTTGGGGGCAAGGATACTTACGGCGTCAACGGCGAATCTGGGGATCGACAACGAGAGCTGAACGTTGCAGCTCTCTGCCAATCTCGTGCGACTCATTCCGCCGCTTCCACGACGAAGTCGCCTCCCGGATGAAGGCAGCAATTGATCCAGCCAGCTTCACGTCCCGGGCATCGGTTGATCCCGCCAGGGCTTGCCCGATGTGCATCCAGCCCTTCAAGGTTTCCGCCCTGCTGGCGCCCACCTTGTCGCCAGAACTGATGGTGGGACGAACCTTTCTCAATCGCCCATCTTCCTTGGCCTTCAGGCGCCAGAGGTCGGGATGACTCATGTTCTGACCACGCGTTGCCTGCCGAGTGGCCTCCGCTTCAATCCCGTACCCACGCAGCTTATCGGCAAAGGTCTCGCGCCAGCGGTGCAGATCGGTTTTTCTGGGGTTGAGGCGCCGCCCATGTCTGGACTCAGCCCGCACACTGATGTGCACATGCGGATTGGCCTGGTGGTCGTGCAGCACCATCACGTACTTGTGGTCGGCCAGCTCGGCCTGCGCGAATTCGCGCGCCGCACGCTGCACGATCAGCGGGTCGGTGCCGCACGGCATGGACAGCATGATGTTGAAGGCCTCGCGCCGGTACCCAACTTCGTCGATCAAGCTGCCGCCAAAGCGCCAGTCTTCGGTGAGTTCGTGCACTGCATCTTGGCCCCGAAGGGTTTCGCTCCGTTCATCTTCCATGTCGAGCCGGCCGTTCTTGCTGATGTAGCGAAAGTGGGCGGCAATGGCTTGCATGCCCCGCCCTCCCCCGGTAACCTTGACCATCACCTGGGGTGCACGCCGCACCACTGTGGCTTCGATGCGTTCTCGGATGGCCGCAGCCCTCTGCCGCATCGCCCCGGCGTCCAGCCTGGGCTGAGGCTTGACTTTCACCACCCGGTTGCCCGGATAGAACAACCGGTCGCCCCACTGGATCAGGACGCCATCGAGGTTGGGGGTTTGGGCCATGGATTGCTCCTTCTTCGTCAATGGTTGCGTTGTTGTGCTGGCCGGGCTTGATGGCTGCGCGGGCGCAGATCGGCCAGTGCGCAAGCAGCGAGTGCCAGGTGGCGCCGGATGTCCCCGTCCAGTGTGTTGAGCATGTCTCGATAGGCCAGCGCTGGCACCACATCACCCTGGCGCAGCAGGTGGGTCAGGTGGTGGATGTTGCGGCTGAGGGTGCACAGCTCAGCGTTGTCGGCAATCAGCGCCGCAACATGGTCGGCATGCCGCCCACCTTCCAGGATCGCGGGCACGCCTGCCACCAGTTGGGCCACGTAGCGCCCTGGGCTCAATCCTGCCCGCCGTGCCGCTGCCAACGTTGCAGCGGACTCGTCGCTCCCCATGCGCAGGCAAAGGCGCGCACGCTCGCTTGCGCGCCTCACTGTGTACTTTTCGGATGGCTCGGTCATGTTCTCTGCAGACCGGTCCAGTTCGTCCGCCAGTGCCTTTCGAACCAGCTCCGAAGGCGACACGCCGAGGGCTTGAGCGCGCTCCATGAGCAAGGCCTTCAGGCCATGCAAGTCGACGCTGATGCGGTTCCGTGACGAGGGTTCCATCCCGAGCCTCCTGACAACTGATCACCCCTTGGGTGAGCGTGTCAGACAACCGGCGCCACCGCGCCTATCCTGCACTCACCTACGCATTCAGTATTGGCGGCAATCGCGGTCTCAGGATCGATGATTCCGCTCGAGAAATCATCGGACTGCCGCTGTGACACGCGGGTCACCTGGCCCGAAAGTGGACCGAAAGCGGACCGAAAGTGGCCCAAAAGCGGACTGAAACCGGCCCAAAAGTGGACCGAGTTTTGAGGGCAGCTTTCTTTCGACGAACCATCGGAAGGACAACCACTTCGAGAGGCCCAGCTTGTCACTCGGAGTGACAGTGGCCCCGTGCAGGCTGACCTGAAGCGCACACGCCCTGAAGCGCCCCGGGCTTGGCTGAGCGGTGGTTTGTCACTCAGAGTGACAACACTGGCCCCGTTCAGGCTGCCCTGAAGCGCACCCACCCATCGAGCACAAGGCTAGGATGGACCGCGGTTTGTCACTCGGAGTGACAACGCTGGACCATGCAGGCGGGCCCAAAGCGCACCCGCCCATCCAGTACAGGGCTTGGCTGAACCGCGGTTTGTCACTCGGAGTGACAACACTGGCCCCGTTCAGGCCGTCCTGAAGCGCACCCTCCCATCGATCGCAGGGCTTGGCTGAACCGTGGTTTGTCACTCGGAGTGACAACGCTGGCCCCATGCAGGCGGGCCCAAAGCGCACCCGCCCATCCAGTACAGGGCTTGGCTGAACCGCGGTTTGTCACTCGGAGTGACAACACTGGCCCCGTCCAGACATGACTGACGCGACTTTCCATATTGGCGAGGTAGCGCTGAACCGCAGACTTGTCACTCCGATGGACAAAGCCAGCCGGGTTCACGGGTTGGCTGCTGCTCCGAGGTGGTCTGTGCCAAAGGCGCCGGTCGTTCTCCTGGCACGGCGACTCAGTGGTAGTCGTCTTCGAGCTGATGGCGCAAAGCGGTGACCACCACATCGGCGGCGCCTTCGATTTCGAACAAGGCAACATAACCCGTTCGCCCAAACGGGATGATCAGCTCGCGCAAGAAAGGGCTGTTCCCCGCCTTGCGGCAGGTGAAGGGCGAAGTCTGCAAGGTGGCAACGCCGGCGCGAATGGCCAGCAAGGCCCGCTCGGGCAGGGCCAGGTCGCCACCGTCGCGCGCCAGTTCCCGCTCCAGCACGAAGTCAAACAGCCGTTCGAGATCGGCCTGGGCCTCGCGGGTGAAGCGAACCCTAAAGCTCACTTCTTTGTCTTCGCGATGCGGGTGCGTGCGGCGTCCAGCTTGCGCTGCAATTGTTCGATCACAACATCAGCGTCGACATAGTCGCCGGTGCGTTGTGCTTCGTCGCGCGAACGCAGGCCGCGGGCAATGAACTCGGCCTGGACACGCCGGCGCTGCACGGTGGCCCGCACCGAGGCCTCGACGAACTCGGAGAGCGTCTCGCCGTCGCCAAGCAACGACTCAACCTCGGCCCGGAACTCGGGGTCCACGCGAACGGAGGGGATGGTGGCGGTTTTCATAAATTCAGTGTATCGCATTTGCGCTGCACAATGGCAAACCCAGTCGACTTGTCACTCGGAGTGACAAAGCAGTCGGTGCGAGGAAAGGCGAACAGGGGATCCGGCCATGCTCCGCCCTCCCCTGTGCCCGCGCACCGCGCGCTGTTGAACACAAAACAAAAATGGGCCCGAGGGCCCATGGGTCAGACCAGACCTTTTTCGGCCATCGACTGCACCGCACTGCCCGCCACGATGAAGTGGTCCAGCACCCGCACATCGATGAGCGCTGCAGCCTGCTTCAGCGTTTGCGTCAGGAATTCGTCGGCCTTAGAAGGATCGGCCACGCCCGAAGGATGGTTGTGCACGAGTAACAGAGCGCAGCTGTTGCGAAGAAGGGCATCGCGCACTACTTCGCGCGGGTAGACCGATGTCTGACTTACCGTGCCCCGGAACATCTCGACGTAGTCCAGCACGCGGTTCTGAGCGTCCAGGTGCACCACCGCAAACACCTCGTGCGGCAAAGTCCCCAGGCGCGTGCGCAGGAAGTCCTTGACCACCGCAGGCGAAGACATCACGTCGCTGCCCCGCACATGCGCGGCCAGCAAGCGCTGCGCGGCCAACAGCACCTCGTCGGCCTCGGCCGCACGGTACCCACCGGCGACATCGCGCACCAACAGCGCAGAAGCGCCCACCGAGAGAGTCTGAAAAGAATCGAGGGAAGAAAACAGATCGTGCTGCATGACGAACTCCAGTGATCGGGCGGGATTGCCCGAGACCGGAACCGGCACGCCGCAGCGCAGCAGTCACAGGTTCGAAGACGGCCGCCAGGCCGCCAGCGCACACCGTGCGCGCAGACCTTGACGGCGAGAACGGTGTGCAAGGATGAAGGGAACAGCAAGCCAGCCCCACCACACAAGCCCGCGTGAGACAGGCAAGCGCAGCGCGCAGGCCGAGGGCCCACCGACGGCGGTAGGCGTCAGGGATCGCAGCCGCATGGCCGCGACCCGGCACGGGGCGCGGGGCACAGCCCGCAGAGCCCGACGGCGGCACGCCGGGACGCAATGACGACAATCGACTCACGCCAACGGCCGCAGCCAACGCCACCGAAGACAATCCCATCAAAGCAAGCGCCCCACGCCATGAAGAAAGTCCCCACTACCACCGCTGCCGCCACCCCTTGGGCCTTCCGCACCCGGTTTCGCCGCAGCGCCTTCGGCTGGAAAGCCTCCCGGCTGGCCATTGAACGCATCCACGAGGCGCTGATCGAGATCCGGGCGGCAGCCCGGATCGACCCCGCCCGTGCGGGCGAAGGGGCCGTGTTCCTGCTGGAAAAGCTCTCGCCCGCCCTGTGCCAGGTCGACAGCTCGTCGGGCGCCCTGGGCAGCGCTGCCCATGCGGCCGTGCAAGAACTGGCACCGCTGATCAGCAACGCACCGGTGAGCACCTCCGTGCGCCAGAAATGGCTGGACCGCCTGTTTGAGGCCATCCAGGAAGACGATCCCCCCTACATCGAATCCCTCGGTGATCACTGGGGCGACCTTTGCGCCACGAAGGAACTGGCCTCGGACTGGAGCGACCGGTTGCTGCCCAGCCAGATCAACGTGCTGCGCGAGCGCGCCAGCGACACGTTTGCGTACTTTGCGGGAACAAGCCTGTGCTACAGCGCCCTGTTCAAGGCTGGCCGCCACGAAGAAATCCTGCAACTGCTGAGCCAAGACCGCCACCCGATCTGGTCCTATCTGATCTGGGGCGCCCGCGTGCTGGCCGCCAGAGGCCAAATCGATGAGGCCATCGCCTATGCTCGCGATCGAGCGGGCATCCACACCAACGAAGAAGTCCTCGCCCGCTTTGCCGAAGACCTGCTGCTCAAGGCCGGCCGGCGGGATGAAGCCTTCGACCAGTACGCGCTGAGGGCCAACCAGGCCCACACCCACCTCGCGACGTTCAGGGCCTTGGCGAAGAAATACCCCGAGTTGGCGCCAGACAAGCTGCTGGGCCACCTGGTCGGGTCCACCCCCCATGCGCCCGGCAAGTGGTTCGCCACCGCCAAGACGCTGAAACTGTTTGATCAGGCCACCCAGCTGGCCTGGGCCTCACCCTGTGACCCCAAGACCCTGACCCGTGCCGCACGCGACCACCTGAAAACCCAACCAACCTTTGCGATGCAGTGCGCCCTGGCCGCCCTGCATTGGATGTCGACCGGCCACGGCTACGAACTCACCAGCCTGGATGTGCAGGAGGCCCACCGACTCGCCATCGACGCGGCAAGCAATACCCAGCAAACCGAACAAGCCCAGGCCACCATCGCCCAAACGCTCGCCACCGATAAGCCGATGACGGCCTGGATGAAGCAAGCGCTGGGCGTGGTGCCGTCACCAGCGCTACGCAAAAGCCGTTGATCTGTGGGCACCGCCGGGGCCAAGGATCCAAAGACAAACGGATAAGCTCGTCAGCGATTGCGACCATGAACGGCACCTGAGACCAGCAAGCTGAGTGGCGAGTAAAGGCTGGGTGCGGACATAGGACGTTGACGCCTGAACGCTCGCGAGCTTCGTAACCTGTCATTCGCGGAACGAGGCACCGAGCGGCCGGTTGACCACCCAGACCGGTCATCCAACTGAGGCCAGGCAGACAAGATCGCTGGAACGACTGCTCACGCCGAAGGTGAACTGGTGCTCCCGACCCTGAACTGCCGGTCGATGTCCTGCCACCAAGGACGGGAATGCAGCGGTTGCAGTAGGCCGCCCTCGTCGACTGAACTCACGGTTTTGGAGGCCAAGCGGGCATCCAAGACTCGACGATTGCTAGCTCCCGGTGGCCGGTTTCGACGTGCTGCCGACATCGCCAGTCACCGCGGAGAATTGGACCTCAATTGAGAGCAGATCTACCACGGCGAGCCTCGACGGTCGAACTGGCGTTGACCTTGCGGTCCGCGCATGACTGCAAGACCTATCTCACGTACCAGCTAGCGGCGCATGGCAGCGGATCACTCGGCTGCCTCGCGCCGAGGCAGCGCGAGGCAGCGCGAGGCAGCGCGAGGCACTGTAACTCGCGGTCAAAGGCCAGCCGGCGAAGCAGATCGCGTCAGTTCTCGGGATCTCGCCGCGCACTGTGGAGTTCCACAGGTACCAGATGATGGAAACTCTGGGCCTGCACACCGACGCCGAGCTGGTCCACTTCGCCCTCAAGCATGGCCTCGCCGAACGGTTCCATTTCCGATAACACCATGGGGCTATTTTTTTTCTTTGCCTTTCCGACGTCGCTCCCTGTATTTCTTTAGGGCCTCCCTCTTGGGCTTATATTCGAAGGTTTCGCCCTTGCGGATGAGGAATTGTTCCGGAAATTTCTTTTCGATCCTATTTAATCGATCCATCGTATCGGGATGAACATTGCCTTCCAGATACATCTCGATGCGCACGTCGTGGCTTTGCATGATCGCCTGATCATTGGCCAGTTGCTGTTTGATGTCGATCGGACGCAGAGTTGATTTCATGTAGTTTTTCGCCTCGACCAGCACGACCCCCTTGTCATCGCGGTAGGCGCGGTCATAGCGACGTACCTTGCGGGTGCCATGCGGAGCCGGGATTTCAACTTCGCGAAGCCCGTCTTTCGATAGCCCGATTTTCTCTGCGAACTTGATCAGACCATCGCGTTTGCCGCGCGCTACACTGACTAGGATCTCGCGTCGCAGGTCTTTCTTGGTGGGCCCCGAGATCGCTTTCGAATACTCCGGAACCTCACGTTTGATACCGGCATTTTCTTGTTCCCGCCCCTCGCCGATCAACCCGCTGTCCTTGCCCGTGGGTTCCCCCTTTTTGGGTTTGTCTATGACGCCAAGCCCCTGATCTTCCTTTTCCCGATGACCGATGGCCTTGCGCGCCTGCCCCGTCCCTGTGCCTTCAGTATGGGCGTCATGGGTTTCGCGCAGGTCAGTATCGGCGGCGGTTTCGCCGCGCGCGCGGGCGTCTTCTGCGCGCATGGCCGCCTCATGGGCCTTGGCGCGTTTCAGGAGCGCGTCGCCTTCCGCCTTCTCAGCATCGCGGTGTTTTTTCGCCTCTGCGGCCTCAGCACCCCGACGGCGGGTCGGTGGCGTGCCATTGGTTTTTTTCGCAGCGGGTTGGGGCGCCTCAGTGCTCGGCGTATTGGCTCTGGTTTTCGCGGCCACGCCGCGCTTTTCGGCGGCCTCTTCGGGTTTACCCAACCCGCGATCCTGGATGTTGCGGGCAGCATCGGGATCTGCGGGTGGGCTTGACGCGGGCGGCTTGGGCGGCTCCTTGCCACGCGGATCCGCACCAGGATCAGGTGCATTCGGCGCGAGCGCTTTGGCGCGTGGTGGGTTCTGAGCGGGGGCTCGCATCTCTGGCGGCAGGGTTTCCGGCGCCGACGGTACGGGCGCGTCGGCCCTTGGCGGCGGCGCACCCTCAACATCCGGCGCGTCGATCTGGTCTGTTTCGATTTGACCTGTGTCCCTTGCAGCCATGCGTTTGCCAACTTGCTTGCTTACCTGCTTGCCGGTCTCGGCGATGACTTTCTGCACAATCCGCTTGCCAACCTCATTCACGGCAATTTTTGACAGGATTTTCGAGGTGATGACCATGTCATCGGACTTGCCGCTGAGAGTTGCCATAGTCAGGCAGGCGGCGATATTGCGTATACGCTCGGCATCTCCGTCATCATCAATCGCGTCGGCGATGGCAGAGATCAGGTTGACCCCGGGAATGATCGTTTTACCAACTTTCTTGATCAGCCAATTGATCGCCCAAGCGCGGACCGCATCCTTGACGGCATCGGGGATGAAATCGGCGGCGATCTGCGCGATCTTGTCTTTGTAGGTCTCGGGCAGCTTGGCAAGCTCGGCCTTGACGTATTTCAGCGCAAACTCCGCCATCAGCGGGATCAGCTTGTAGATCGTACTCTTGAGCCTGGCGAAGCTGAGCGAGCCTGAGGCGAAGGCGTCCGGCGTGACAATCGATACCAGCGTATGTCCGCGATGTGTGCGGTCCAGATAATTCTGCAACCGGTTCTGCAGCGGGTGTGTCGAGGCCTCTGCGCCCAGCCCTTGCCGGCTGAACCCCATGACTTCACGCTGCAATCCGAACATACTGCCATGGACCAGCACCTGTGTCTTGTGTGGCCCGGTCACGCGCAGCTGATAGCTGGCAAGTATCCCAAGGCTGACATAAAGCCCCGGGTGAGGAAGCCTGCGCAGCATGTTTTCCCCCGGCCCCTGAATAAGCAGCGAATAGGGCGCGATGCCGGGTAGGGTCACCGGCTCGCCGCGTCCGTCCAGCACCACCGAATAGACGCTGCTGTAAAGGATGATGCCGACGGTTGAGCCGATGGGTTTGTCTGCCCACTGTGCCGTGACGCGCAAGTGCGAGGATTTTCCCGCATCGCCAAAGGTGAGCCCGCGCAATGTGGCAAGCGCGCGCGAGATGACCGGTGTGCGCGTGCCGCGGGTTTCAACAGCGATACGGCCCTTGCCGATGGTGTTTCGCAACTCATCGGCGAATTTGTCCATCAGATCCGCCCACGCTTCGCGGTCTTCCAGCGTTATTTTTGCGGCCGAGGTGTCCTTCGTCACAGCAGAGCGTGCCCGTCCGCTGCGTAGATCGGCAAAGCGTTGCCAGTCGGGCAGCCGGTCCATCGGCGGCACCTTGAGGATCGCGGGATCAAGGGCCGGATTGTCACGAAAAGACACCCGGTAGGGTTTGGAGGTCCGTGCCTCAATCGTGGCGGCGATGCGCAGGGCCATGTCAGCCAGGTCCATGAACTTGCGCGGATAGGTCGCGTGGGTAGAAATGGTCAGCGCGTCATCCACAAGCCACAGCAGGCGAAACAGGCACGGGGTAGGGCCGGTCAGGGCTGTGGCCAGCCAGCCGTGAAACAGGAGACTGTCCAGCTCCCTCCGACCGTAAAGGATCTCCGGTTGCTCGCGCGGCCAATTGACAGGGCCGCGTGGCAGCGCGGCAGCCCTATTTTCCAGCATGTCCAACGTGACATCGTGGCACACAACCATGGTGCCCGCCTTGGCGTCATAGACACTGAGAAACGTCTCGACAGGCTTGTAGGGGATGCCAAGCCAAGCGGTATTGGTGCCGCGTTCGGCATCTGTCGGCGCAACCGTCTTTGCGGCTGCGTCATCCGCGTCGTTATCCGCCATGGGGCACCTCCGCGCTGACGCAAGCGCCCGTCATCCTCACGCGTCTTCGACACCGATATGTGGCGCAAGCCCGCCCTCGACGACGATGGTCTTGTCCACATCGGGATCACCGCGTTCGGAATTGACCAGCCGAGCGGCCAGACGCAGCGCCTCAAGCCCACCATGGCGCACCTCGTTCTGCGCTTTGTAGACGTCCAGTTCGCGGTGGCGCAGTTTGAAGTCTTCGAGCAGCGGATGCGTGCCCGGCAGCGATTCTATGAATAAAGACCCGGTCGGCACGACGATCTCATCGCCATTGCGCAGCGGATCGGACAGCAGCGCCTTGAGCCATTTCTTCAGATTGGGCTTGAGCGCGGTGAACGCCTCTTCCGAAAGCGTGTCATGCAGGCAGCAGACATAGCGGCTGTAATCCTTCAAACTGACATTGCTTAGCTCGTCCGGGTCCATCGCGCCGAAGGCGGCGTCGATATAGGGTGCTGCCATAAACTCTGTCAGGGCGTTGTGCTCTTTCAGCGGGAAGATCATGTAATTGCCCTTGAACCCCAGCATCGAGTCCAGATCCGCCACCTCGACCAACGGACGCGGTGCAAGGCCCTTTCGGACCGTGCCCGACATGAAGGCCCGGTGCTTGGTGGTGCCTGCGGGGCGGAAATCGGCAAAGATATCCTCGCGCGCGACTACGTCGACAAAATAGGTGCGGTTGGGCACCTGAATGGCGGGGTTCTGAGGATCGGGCACCGTGGCCAGTTCAACGGTGGGCACCTTGACCTTGTGCAGCCGCATGAAACGCTGATCCGGCGGCTCCATCCGCCAGATCGCCTGCATGTAATGAAAGATATTCTTGCGGATATGCACCAGCAGCCGTTTTACGCGGGTCTCATTGTCAAGATGGGTGCGCAGGGTTTCGTTGTATTCGCGGGTGATGGAATGCAGCGTGCGCACTTCGCCTTTCAGCGCCGCACCCTGTTTCTCGGCCCGCTCCAGCGCGCGCTGGTGGGCATCCTTAGCAGCCAGTTCGCGCGCCTTGGCGGCCTCGGGATCCTGCCCGCCGCCCCCGAAGAAATCACCGATATCGCTGAACCAGCCGTCGGTTGCCTCTTCTTCCTCTTCGCCGATCCGCGAAGAGATCGCCCCTTCCAGCGCAGCATAGCGGTTCTCGGCCTCCCGACTTGCCATCGCGTATTCAAGGCGCAGCGTTTCCACCAGATTGCGCTGCTGGCGCAGGTTGCGACGCAATTCGCGCAGGGCAAAATCGTCACCCACGCTTTTGGTGCCCAAATAGCTAAGCGCCATGCGGAAACTGTCATCAAGCAGCGCGCGGTTGATGATCCAGTCATTCGAGATCACCCAGCTTTCGGTGATCTGATGTGGGGCGGGAACCTCTTGCGCCACCAGTACCACCGGCTGCACGCGGTGCAACTGTTCGGACACGCGGTAGCGGCGTTGCAACTCGTAGAACAGATAGGTGACCGACAGCTCATCGTTGGGATTAATGATGATGCCGGACTCGGTGTATTCGCTGGTTTCCGATTCTTCGGTGTCTATCTGGACGCTGCGTTCGTCCTTGTATTCCTGCGTGGCCTTCAGCACCGCTTCGCGGAAATCCTTGCGCGCGGATGACGATTCCTGCTGCGCTTCAACGCCAAAGGTTGTGGTCTGTTTGCCCTTGGATACACCGACGTTGTAACTGCCCGACGCGTTCAAATTGAAATCCGTCTTGTTCTGCGCCTTCTCCATGATCTCAGACTCGACCCGCGAGGTTGAGCTTTGCTCGGCAGACACAGATGAGTTGTTTTTGACCGCCTCTTTTTGGGAATGGCTTAGCTTGCGCATGACCTTCATCGAATAGCGGCGCTCCTCCTTGGGGGTCAGCGGGATGGTCTTGACCAGTTTGCCCGCCTGGTAATTGATCGGCGTCCATTCCTGCCGGTAGTCATTCAGAAGGCCAAAATTCACCGCCTGGCTTGAACGGTTGGCCGCAAACACGGTAAATTCGTAATCCGCATCCAGCCGCGCCTTAAGGTCGCGCAGGGTTTTGTGAAGCGTGTAGTAATCATCGTGCCGCACGCTGTCGATCAGCCTTTCGCCCTGTTCACGCCGATCCTGACGGCGCTTTTCGCAGGCATGCGACGAACCGATGGTGTTAATGATATTTGTCTGGGTCCGGCCGTCGTTTGAAAGTGAAGATGTTCTGGTGGTCTTGCAGCCCTCCTCAAGCTCGGTCGCAATCTCGCGCAGTTTCGCCTGATAGGTGGCGTTCAGATCGGTCCATTCTGGCAGCGTGATGTCAAACTGCGCCATGACCACCGCAGGCACCACGCGGGGCACAGATTCATAAGCCACTTGCGGCGAATTGACCGTTTCCACTATTGATCCGCCAAAGCGCTGCGACAAGCTGAAGCCAGTCTTCTTCTTATAGGCCTTGTTCAGCCGCACGGCGGTGTCGACCACCTCTTCGTCGAGCAACACCTTCCAGACGTGATCAAAGGCGATCTGCAGGCTTTGAAAATCGTAGTAGGCGGGCACATCGGCGGGGCCGACGCGTAGCGAAAACCCATCAACCGCATCCTCCAGACCTTCCTTGCTGAGCCGCTTTCCAGACAACGTCTCCGAGAGTACGTCATCGGGCGAGCGAGCACCGTCCAGAAACCGTGCGGCATAAAGCGGCACAGTCTCGTTGGTCAGAGGAGCGATGGCGGGGACTGTGTCATCTCCCTGCCCGCCCCTATCATCAACCGTGTCATCCCCTTCCACGTCAACTGGTTCGGCCAAATCGGTGTGGCGCGAGGCGCAGATTTCGCCAAAGGTCTGCTCGGCGCAGAACCGCGCAATGGGGTTGTTGTGGATCAGCAGCGTGCCTGGGTTTTCCGAGGCTTGAGCGCGAAACAAAATGTCACGCAGCGCGGTTTCAGGGATGGCGGCAAACCCGTCAACGGCGGCGTCAAAAAATGGTTGCAGCCTAGAGCGGTCATCTGCGGTGAGGTAAAGGTTGACTGGAACGCCGCGCGCGTTCGCAATCGTGCTGTTGGCCTTGGTAACCGAGCGTTCGATCACCGCGTTCAGGCTTTCATCGATCTTGTTGTCGGTCACAACCGCGCCGGGGAACGTCGCAATCGAGGTGTCGGTCGCCACCTGATCCAGCAACTCTTTGCGGAACTGCTCGCGGTCCTCGATCTCGGCCTTGACTTCTTCTTTGTGGAAGTCAGCGATGTCCGCAGAGAAGTTCTGCTCGGCGGCCCAGTCATCTTTGTATGAGGCGACGCGGCTTTGGGTTGTGGGCCGCACGCCCAGCCCAGAGAGGGCCAACTGCTTGCCTGCAATGGCGATGCTGAAGGTTTCAACCCGTCCTGCGCTGCGTCGCGCTTTGGCTGACACATGCAGCACGCCGTCACCCTCTGCCAAACCATCGTCCGGCCCAGCCACGACCAAAACCAGATGCGGCCCGCCCGCGTCACTCAGACGAGGCACATACGCTATTTGAAAAACACCATCAGCATCCGTCATCACACTACCCAGGCGGTGCCCAGTTTCCGCAAGCCTTGCGGCACCCGCTAGACCAAACGCGCCGCTAGGCTTTTCGGTCTGATAGAGCGTGACAATCAGACTAGGCAACCCTTCGCGAGTTTCAGATTCAACCACAAGGCCTGTGGCCCGGAATGTCGGCGCTGTGTCGGTTTGATCGGCGGCCATTGATGTCCTCTCGTTTTTAGTCACACTGCCACATCACAACAAAATATGTCGGAGGATAGGGAGATCGGTCTCAAGCTTGAAGTGCAACACCTAGCCAACCGGTGAGGTGTGAGGATGAAGGGAGGATATCGACAACTGCAAGCCGAAAAGCGCGTGACGTTGGCGGCGACCGCGGTGCCGGCCTCACCATTCAACTGCGGGGGCGTAGGGAGAACCTTCATGCGTGTCGTGCGGCGCTTTTCTACCAGCGTCACAGCCTGCTGCGTTGCGCCGGACGCTGCCGAATTCAGCACGAAGCCGGCTGGCCGGCCGAACTCTGCATCTTCGATCAGTTCGCTATTTCCGAGCAGCGTGATCGTGAGTTCATAGACCTTCGGGTCGCTGATGTTCTTGTTGAACACGAGATTGCCTTTCTGCGCCAGGGCATGAAAGGAACCAATGCAACTTAAGGATCTTGAGGGGGTGCGAGTTCTACATCGGCGGATGTCTGACGCATCTGCATCGTGCGCGGCGAGCGTGAGAGTGTCAAACTAACCGGCACCGCCAGTAGGGAGATTGTTGCTTCATTGGAAGTGGGTATTTGCAGACGTGCCAGCCGGCGCCGGATGTGATTCTGTCGTTCCATAGCGCCAGACTCTGCTGTGCACTTTAGGATGATCCGCCCCGAAAACGCGCAGGTGTGCATACCTAGAATGCCGGACAAGGCGTTTTCAAGCTCAAGGCGCCTTGGCACAACGGCGCTTAAGCCTGGTCCGTTTTCATGGCGAGTAGCTAACGCTCAACGATGCCAGCTTTGCTGCTGAGTTTCAATGTCTTGCCTGGCGGAGGCCGGTCGGTAGCCCTCGTAAACTTCTGAGAAAGCTGCCTTTGGTCGGCGATGTGCGCCTGAGTGATCCGTTCTTGGGCTTGATCGCGCTTGACTTTCAGGCGCCTGATGAACAGCAGTCAGACGGCTCGCGTGATGGTGAGTGGCAGGTCGCGGCCGCAACTGTCACTTATCGTCAGAAATTGACCGACCGCAGTCAGTCTTGACCCGACGCTCAAGTTGGTGGTCTCAAGGGCTGTTCATGGCCGAAACCGGGTTTCCATTGCGACTGCGAAAACCTGACTTCGGCCTAACGGGACCTGCGAATCGAAGGTCAGCTTCCGGGTTCAGTTTCCTACTCACACTGCCGGCCATGAGCGGTCGGTGTTCAAACGGGAGAGCAGCCGTTCAAGGATGGAATTGAGCTGCGGCGCAGCAGTGCGCCTCGAACGTTTTTTTGGACCTATGGCTTTCGCGTGAAGTCCATTGTCCAGTTGGTCTCCCAAACTACACCGTCGTCCGCTGAGAATGCTTGCTCCCAGCGCAAAGTGTTGAGGCCTGAACGGGACCAAAGGAAACGAACCTTGACCGCAGTTCCGTCTTGGATGTCATCCGCGTAGAAGCTGCCGACGCCATCTTTGAAGCGGCCCTTTACCGGCACATCTAATTGGCCAGGGAAGCGACCATCCAACCACCAAATGGCCCAAGTTCCTGACTCTTTGTCGAAAGCGCGTAAGGCAATGGCGCGAAATTCCCCGCCTGGGAATTTCAGCAGGTTGTCTTCAAGGTTGCCGAAGCCTCCAAGTACCTTGTGGGTTGACATTTCGCCATCGAACGCCGTCCAGTCGTGACAGTTTGCCAAGCGCTTATCGAGGCGACGATGTTTTACAAACCAGTCTCCGACAACAAAGTCGAAGTCATCTGGGGCTGAAGAAAGTGCTGAGAGCGGCAAGAGAGTTTGTCCTTAGGCTAAATGCTATGTCCAGAGCAAAACCGGCTCTATAAGTTGGGAATTGATTCCTCTTGAAAGGGACTTGCAGCTTGGCTGGCTCGCAAATATGCCGGATATACGTCCAGTTAGAAAAATTCCGTGAAATCCAGCAGCCTTCCGATGAAGTGCACCTGAATTTTGGTCAAGTTGATCTCGCGTATTCGGTAGATGCACTATAGCCTCAGCACCGTGCAGGTCTATGCGTGTTGGGTACGGTTTTTCATAGGCTGCAGGTTTGGTTGACCGCTTTGCAGAAAGTGCGGAATTGTCTGCTTGGGGTCGACAGTGTGAGTTCAGCCCTTCGAGCAGCTGACATTCGACCGCGATTTGAAGGGGTACCTGCGGCCTGCCAAGCTGGATGACTGCAGCCCGCTCGATACCAGTCATTCATGTCGCCTCGCTGCCGGCTGAGCCAATGACGGCTTCGTGCCAAGCACCGTGAACCCAGCTCCCGGCCGCGACCGACGGCAATCGCTGCATTCCCGTCCTTGATGGCAGGACATCGACCGGCAGTTCAGGGTCGACTGCGTGAGTCCGACTGCAGAGGGACCGGACATTCAAAGTCGCCCCGAAATCACCGCCCTTCCCCCTGACGGCCACCACCATCTTGGACCGACTCATGCACCGCTGCGCGATGCTGGAGTTCGAGGGCAAGAGTTACCGTTTGAAGGAGGCCGCCACACGCATCGCCATCACTCCCGTATAGTCATCATTCGCCCGTCCTGCCTGGAGCAGTTTGACCGGCCATAAGTGGAGCAGTTTGGGGTGGCCATCAGGGTCTTTGCTGAGTCGGCTCCGGATGCTGTGTCCCTTGACTTCCGCGCAGCGGTCACCGGCTCTTGAGGCATCATCTCGCCATGACCTGAATTTAGGAGCAGGTTCAGGCGACCGCTGGCAAGATTGCGACATCTAATTTCAGGACCATAGCGTCAATCGGGTTCGCAGCAAGGTTTTTTGGGGGTATGTGTGGGGGTATCTCTTCAAATCTGAATTAAAAACTTCAATAAAAACAATTACTTAGGATTACTTTGAAACTCGCCACCTGGAACGTCAACTCTCTCAATGTGCGCCTGCCGCAAGTCCTGGAATGGCTGGCCGCCAACCCGGTGGATGTGCTGGCATTGCAAGAGCTCAAGCTCACCGACGACAAGTTCCCCACGCTTGCCTTTGGCGAAGCGGGCTACCAGTCGCAATGGTTTGGCCAGAAGACCTACAACGGTGTGGCGCTGCTCAGCAAGACACCCGCCACCGATGTGATCAAGAACATTCCCGGATTTCCCGACGAACAATCTCGGGTGTTGTGTGCCACAGTCAGTGGCGTGCGTGTGGTCGGGGCCTATTTCCCCAATGGACAGGCCCCCGACAGCGACAAATTTGTCTACAAGATGCGCTGGCTCGACGCCCTGCGCAACTGGGTTCGCGCCGAGATAGAACAGCACCCCAACCTCGTGCTCATGGGCGACTACAACATCACTTTCGACGACGCCGACGTGTGGGACCCCGTGGGCATGCGTGAATCCATTCACTGCACCACCGAAGAGCGCACCCATCTTCAGGCACTGATCGGCCTCGGTCTCACCGACGCTGTGCGCCAGTTCCCCCAGCCCGAGAAGAACTACAGCTGGTGGGACTACCGCAACGGTGGTTTTCGCCGCAACCAGGGCATGCGCATCGACCACATCTTGATCTCCGAGGCGCTCAGAGGCCGTGCCACCGCTTGTGTGGTCGACAAAGTGCCGCGCGCAAACGAACGCCCGAGCGACCACGCCCCCGTGGTCATCACGCTCGCAGACTGATCACCCCGTTTGGGCGCTCAGCGAGCGCAACCAGGCCGAAGCCTCATGGCTGAGCACGCGGGCATCTCTCACGAGTTGGTCAAAATGCCGGGTGAGTGCCTGCACATGTTCCTGGGTGTTGAACACGAAGTACGAACTGCCCACATAGATCACGGCGCGGCGCTGGCCAAACACGGTGATGGGGGCGCTGTAGTGCTGGCGCTGGTCGAAGAGGTGCAGACGCACGCTCGGGTACAGCTCATCACACAGATTGGCCATGTGGTCCAGTTGTTCGCGCACGTCTTCAACGCTCAAGTCGGCCCAGATACCGGCGCGCCGCGCAAAGTCCTCCAGGCGCTGTCGAGGCAAGACCACCTCAACATCGCTCCCAGGCATGCGGCTGATGGTGAGCCGGGCCTGGGTTTCCGCCAGCGCCTGCTGGGGTGATTTACCTGCGTAGTCTGCGTACTCCAGGGTCATCACCGCCTCGGTTTTCATGAATTCGGGCAGCGATGCCGGTACATTGCGCACCTTGGCATCGCCCGCGTCCTTCAACCACCGTTCGATGTTGGCGTCACTTCGGCCGGGCGCTCTCTCGGCCACCTGCATCGATTCACGCAAGATTTCGCCGGGTGCCCGCGTGGTCGTGGTCAGCCCCAGCAACCAGTCGGTGGTCACATTCAATGCCGCGGCCAGGTCTGCGACCACATGCCCGGAAGGCAGGCGCGTCTGCTGCTCCGACAGCAGCAACGAGACCGTCGAGCGGTCCACCCCCGCACGCTCGGCCAGCGTGCTCCGGTTGAGCCATTGCGACTGCATCGTTTCACTCAACCGGTCTCGGAAAAGGCGGGCCCGCTCGCTGCGGGTCATACGTTGGGACGGCTCACTCATGGTGACCATTATCACCGTATGCGGCGTTTTGATTGCAAACGCAACGTTGATTCACGATGGCATTTTTGCCAAACTGCCTTCATGGAAAACAACAAACGCACCTGGGCCAAAGCCCTCACCTGGCAAACATCTGGCCTGATCATCATGATCGGCGTGAATTACCTGTTTCTGGGCAATCTGCAACAAAGCATGGGCTTGTCGGCCCTGCTCACCGGCATGGGCCTGGTCACTTATGTGATCCACGAACGCTTGTGGGCCCGTGTACGGTGGGGCGTGCGCGCCAATTCAGGCCCATCTTCAGAGGCCCCTTGAACCGTGTCGGCGCGCAACTCAGGCCTCGTCCAGCCCCAGCTCCTGGATCTTGCGGGTGATGGTGTTGCGCCCGATGCCCAGCTTCTGGGCTGCTTCGATGCGCCGGCCACCGGTATGGGCCAAGGCTGCCTGAATCAAGCGCGATTCAAACCGCCGCGTCAAGACATCCCAAACCTCAGGGCAACCCGACTCCAGCAGCGCGGCGGCCTCGACTTGAAGTCCCGCAGCCCAGTCCAAAGCTGGCTGAGGCGCGCCCCCAGCACCCCCCTCGGGCATCAGGGGCTGTTCGGAACCGGCGGGCTGAACACCGGTGGCGGGTTCGGCTGAAGCCTCCGCAACAGGCCTGGAAGCGGCGGAGGCGACCGCAGCAGAAGCGGGCAAGAGGTCTGCCGCCGCGGCCACAGCAGCGGGCGCAACCGCCAGCACTTCGGGGGGCAAATCCTTGATCTCAACCACCTGGGCCGGTGCCATCACGGTCAGCCAATGGCAAAGATTCTCCAGCTGACGCACGTTGCCCGGGAAGTCAAAGCCGGACAACAAGCGAAGTGCACCTTCGGAAATGCGCTTGGGATCGACACCCAGTTGCTTGGCGCTCTGTTGCATGAAAAACCGCGAGAGCATGGGCACGTCTTCACGGCGCTCGCGCAAGGCCGGCAACCGCAGGCGGATCACATTGAGGCGGTGGAACAAGTCTTCGCGAAAACTCCCCTCCTTGACCCGCTGCTCCAGATGCTGGTGGGTTGCGGCAATCACCCGCACATGGGTGCGCACCGCGCTGTGGCCGCCAACCCGGTAAAAATGCCCGTCGGACAACACCCTCAACAAGCGCGTCTGCAATTCAAACGGCATGTCTCCGATTTCGTCCAGAAACAGGGTGCCGCCATCGGCCTGTTCGAAACGCCCTCGGCGCATCGCCTGGGCACCCGTGAAGGCCCCACGTTCATGGCCGAAGAGCTCGGATTCCAGCAAATCTTTGGGAATGGCCGCCGTGTTGATGGCCACAAATGGCCCCCCCGCCCGGGGCGAATGCTTGTGCAAGGCACGGGCCACGAGTTCTTTGCCCGAACCCGACTCCCCGGTGATCAACACCGTCACCTGGCTCTGGCTCAAGCGACCAATGGCACGAAACACGTCCTGCATGGCCGGCGCCTGCCCCAGCATTTCGGGCGCTGCGGTCATGCGCTCCTCCGCGACCTCTTCGCGCTGGCTCTCCTCGACGGCACGCCGGATCAGCTCCACCGCTTTTGGCAAGTCAAACGGTTTGGGCAGGTATTCGAATGCGCCCCCTTGAAAGGCCGACACCGCGCTGTCCAGGTCGGAAAACGCCGTCATGATGATCACCGGCAAGCTTGGCAATTTCTCTTTCACCTGGGCGAGCAAATCCAGCCCTGAGCCCCCCGGCATGCGGATGTCACTCACCAGAATTTGTGGCCCCTCGCTCTCAGGCGAATCGTTCAGCGCCTTGAGCACCTCTTGGGGGTGCGTGAAGCTGCGGGTGGGCAGGTTCTCGCGCAACAGGGCTTTTTCCAACACGAAGCGGATCGATTGATCGTCATCCACTATCCAGATGGGCTTCATGTGTGTGTTTCCCTTCGCTCGGCAGCGAGCGTGTTGATCGTTTTAAGGCAACGGAATCAAGATCTTGAAATCCGTCTGGCCCGGCACACTTTCACACTCGATCAAGCCGTGGTGTTGCTGCACAAACGTCTGCGCCAGCGTCAGCCCCAGGCCAGACCCACCGTCGCGCCCCGAGACCAGGGGATAGAAGATGCGGTCCTTGATCGAGTCTGGAATGCCAGGCCCGTTATCGATCACATGCAATTCCAATGCCAGGCGGTACCGCTGCTTGCCGAAAGTCAGCTGGCGCCCGACCCGCGTGCGCAAAATGATCTGCGCATCCTGCGTTGAAATGCGGTCTGCAAGCGCCTGTGCGGCGTTGTGGACGATGTTCAGCACGGCCTGGATCAACTGCTCCCGGTCACCCCTGAACTCCGGAATGGACGCGTCGTAGTCCCGCACCACCCGCAGACCCTTGGGAAACTCGGCCAGGATCAGCGAGCGCACCCGCTCACACACTTCATGGATATTGACATCGCCCACCACGTGCGGACTGCGGTGGGGCGCCAGCAATCGGTCCACCAGCAACTGCAGGCGATCCGCCTCGTGAATGATCACCTGCGTGTATTCGATCAGATCCTTGGACTCCAGGTCCATCTGCAGCAGTTGCGCCGCCCCACGGATGCCGCCCAGCGGGTTCTTGATTTCATGGGCGAGGTTGCGGATCAATTCTTTGTTGGCCTGGGCCTGATCCATCAGGCGCTCTTCGCGTTCCTGGCGGGTTTGCTGCTCCAGGGGCAACAGTTCCACGATCACCTCGCCATCGGTATCGGTTTGCGCGACCACCACGTGCACGGGCAGCGCCTCGTATCCCGGACGCCTGAGCCAGCCGTCGTAGCGCATGGCCGCAAACTCGTTTCCACTCGCGCCCTGCAGTGCGCTATCAAGCTGAGCGGGCTCGGTCAGGTGCTCTTGAAAGCGCGACCCACCGATGCTGCGGCGCGACATGCCCAGGGCATCTTCCAGCGCCGCATTGGCAAACAGGACCGTGCCGTCATAGGCCACCACCGCCACCAGCGTGGCCAACAAGTCCAGGGTCTGGAACCGTTGCACAGCAGGCACCGTCTTTGCGCGCGAAGCGCGAGGAGCGGTCACCGTGCGGCGGCGAGCGGCAGAGGGGATTTCGGGGGTGGGGTCAGGCTTTTTCAAGCCGCCTATTTTGCGGCAGAACTGGCCTCTTTTGCCGGGCCGAGGCGGTCCAATTCGCGGCGAATGCTGATCGCATCACTTTCAGCCCGTGCCACGGCCGCCTTGAGCTCCGCGACACGATCGAGGTAGCGCTGGTAGTTGCGCGACTCAATGCCCTCTTTCTCGGGCTCACCATTCGCATAGGCCTTTTTGGCCTGCACCAGCCGATCCTCGGCCTTGTTCAGCTCCGACTCCAGAATGACCCGGGCATCGCTGTCGCGTGAGCGCTGTTCTGACGTGTCGATTCTCGAACCGCTGGCACGTGGCGCCGAGCTCGCTTTAGACGCGCTGGGCGCGCTGGCGCGCTGGGGTGCGGTGCCCTGGATGATGGTGATGTTGCCGCCTTCCATGGGCTTGCAACCCCGGTTCTTGGCTTCGTTGGCGTTGTTGATGTACTCGTTGCCACAGCGATAAATTTTTTCCTGGGCTTGCACCGCAGTCGCGAGCATCAAGCCAGCTGCCGCCGCAAGGGCGGCAGCCATCCATGAACAGGGGGACATTTTTTGTACAGACATCAACTTCACAGCATCTCCGGGCGCCCAACAGCGCAAATTCGATCAATTTTCAGTATGACCGAATTCCGCCGAAAAAGTGCCAGTTTGCCCCTGACGGGTTGCGAATATGCTGCACTCCATGCAAAAAGGGACGGTTTGCACCGTCCCTTTTTAGGGGTGTCGCGGTCACTAAAGTGCCGCTCATGGCCCGGCAGGCGCCGGGCCCTGCATCACAGGCTGTAGTACATGTCGTATTCGACAGGTGCCACTTCCACGCGGGTGCGGTTCACTTCGGCCATCTTCAGTTCGATGTAGGCATCGAGCATGGAGTCGGTGAACACACCGCCCTTGGTCAAGAACGCGCGATCCTTGTCAAGGTACTCCAGCGCCTGGTCCAGGCTGTGGCACACGGTCGGGATCAACTTGTCTTCTTCGGGTGGCAGGTGGTAGAGATCCTTGGTGGCGGCTTCGCCCGGATGGATCTTGTTTTCCACGCCATCCAGACCGGCCATCAACAGCGCGGCGAAACCCAGGTAGGGGTTCATCAGTGGATCGGGGAAGCGGGCTTCCACGCGGCGGCCCTTGGGGTTGGCCACGTAAGGAATGCGGATCGAAGCCGAGCGGTTCTTCGCCGAGTAAGCCAGCTTCACAGGTGCTTCGAAGTGAGGCACCAAACGACGGTAGCTGTTGGTTCCCGGGTTGGTGATGGCGTTGAGTGCACGGGCGTGCTTGATGATACCGCCCACGTAGTACAACGCGAATTCGCTCAGGCCCGCGTAGCCGTCGCCAGCGAACAGGTTCTTGCCGTCTTTCCAGACCGACTGGTGCACGTGCATGCCGCTGCCGTTGTCGCCGGCGTAGGGCTTGGGCATGAAGGTCGCGGTTTTGCCATAGGCATTGGCCACGTTGTGCACCACATACTTTTGCAAAATCGTCCAGTCAGCGCGTTGCACCAAGGTGCTGAAGCGCGTGCCGATCTCGTTCTGTCCGGCGCCAGCCACTTCGTGGTGGAACACCTCGACCGGAATGCCCAACGATTCGAGAATCAGCGACATCTCGGCGCGCATGTCTTGCGTGCTGTCGACGGGAGGCACAGGGAAATAGCCGCCTTTGACCGAGGGACGGTGGCCGCGGTTGCCGCCTTCGAGCTTGGCGCCCTTGTTCCAGGGAGCTTCGTACTCTTCGATTTCGTAGAAGGTGTGGCCTGGAGACGTGCTCCAGCGCACGCCGTCAAACAAGAAGAATTCTGGCTCTGGTCCGAAGAAAGCGGTATCGCCCAGACCGGAGGCCTTGAGGTAAGCCTCAGCGCGCTTGGCGATGGAACGCGGATCGCGGTCATACGACTTGCCATCGGTGGGCTCGATCACGTCGCAGGTGAGGATCAGCGTGGTCTCTTCGTAGAAGGGATCAATATTGGCAGTGCTGGGATCGGGAACCAGCTGCATGTCAGAGGCTTCGATGCCCTTCCAGCCAGCAATGGACGAGCCATCAAACGCATGACCCGAGGTGAATTTCTCTTCATCAAAATGGGACACTGGCACCGTGGTGTGCTGTTGTGCGCCACGGGTATCGGTGAAACGGAAATCAACGAATTTGACTTCGTTGTCTTTCACCATTTGCATCACGTCTGCGACGGTCTTGGCCATCAAATACTCCTGTTTCTGAATGAGGGATTGAACTTACGACTTGGCATGACACGCAGTTTCTGTGCCAGCCCTCTGACCGTGCACGCTGGCAAACCGGCGCAGACGACCTTCATTCAGAATTATCGCGCAGACACAGGGCGCAGCCACTCTGGACACGGGCGCATTGCACCGCTTTCGATGACCAAGGACCGCCCGCCGTCCAAATGCACCAAAAAAGAGCGAAAAACCTGAAACGCACCCATTTGGTGAATTTCGATCAACGCACCATTTCGGGGCCCAACTCGGCGCCCAGTGCAGCCAGGCCAACCAGCAGCACGTCAAACGCCACGCCCACAGCGACCGGATCCCCCTTGACCCCCAATTCAATATGGCGCCCGTATTGCGGGTGGTCCACGCTCGGCAGACTGAACACCTTCACCGCGTGATCCCGCTCGATCTGCTCCATCAAGGGCGTGAGCGCAGCCTCCATGGACCCCATCACGACGACAGAGCGTTCCTGCCAGGCGTCGGCTCGGTGCCAGGCGCTGTACTCGGTGTCAAGAACCGATTCGATCATGGGCCAGGCCATCACCGGAAAACCCGGAACAAAATGCACCGAACCGCCACCCGGCCCATCGCACGAAAAACCGGGAATCTTGTTGTACGGGTTGTTGATGATGCGTGCGCCCTGCGGAAACACGCCCATGTTGAACCGGTGCACGTTGTCGGCTCGGTCTGGATCAAACACTTTCCCCTGCTCCAGCGCCACCTCCCGCATGCGCTGCTCGATCAAGGTGCGCGCCTCGGGGTGCAAGGCCAGCTCGCTGCCCAGCGCCGCTGCGGCGCACTGACGGGTGTGATCGTCGGGTGTCGCCCCGATGCCACCGCAGGAAAACACGGCGTCCCCTGAGCCCAACGCATCGCGCAAAGTGGCCGTGATGCGGGCCCGGTCGTCCCCGACACACGTCGCCCAAGACAGGTTAAGCCCCCGCGCTTGCATCAACTCGATGACTTTGGGCAGGTGTTTGTCGGCACGTCGGCCCGACAGGATTTCGTCACCAATGATGATCAGGCCGAAGGCCGGTGCAGAAGAAGCAGTCATAGAACCAGCAGAAACATGCAAATGAATTTTTTTTAACGCGCAGTAGCACCGTCTGCGTCTTGCGGCGGTACCCGCTCCAACAATGGCAGCTCCGGGCGAGCCGCCGCCTGCGTCGGGTCGGCATCCAGCACGTCAACGTCCCCGAGGCCGCGCAGCTTGGCCAGGGCCGCCAGGCAGAAGTGGGCAAACCACAACGACGCAAAGGCAAACACCAAGGTGTATATCCAGATCGCCACGGGGACCAAAACAGGCGCCAGCACGATCGCAAAGGCGCCCCATGCCCACAGCAGACTGGGCGCTGCGCCCATGTACCCGCTCAGTATCCCCATCAGCAAGAGGCTGCTGCGATTCTCGCGCAAGAGGGTCTTGCGCTCTTCGACGCTGGCATGGCTGGCCAGCGCGTCAAAGGCAAATACCCGGTAGGTCAACCACCCCCAAATGACCGGAGGCAACACCAGCACCAACGGAGGGATCAACCACAAAGGCATCGACACAACGAGCGCCAGCACGGCCAGCGACGTCGATCCCAGGGACCAGAGAATGCTCACCACCAGCGAGCCCCCTTGTTTGAGCTCCAGGCCGGCAAAACGCCGGCGCCCCACCATGGCCACCATCGTGGGCGTCATGAACACCGCGACCAGCAGCAAACAAACGACAACGATGACCGGCGTCGCCAGAATCAGCACAAACAAAGGTGCAAATACGGTGCGCAGCGATTCCATGCCGATGCGCTCCAGCCACCCCAGAAACGCCTGCATCAGCTGGTAGCTCTCCAACCAGGCAGCCACCGACGCCACCGTGTCTTCCCAGAAAAAATACCCCAGCCCAAACGACGCCACCACCATCAAGACCAGCGGCAGAAAAGACAGGCCGATCACCCGTGGATGCACACAATAGGCCGCCGCCCGCCAGAACGAATCCAACATCAGTTTCATGCGGAGAAGAATACAGGTTTTCGGACGGCCCGACAGGGGCCCGCACGTCCAGCCCACAGACGGCGATGGACCTGAGAGCCCCCGGGCAATGCGCCGAGGGCAGACCACTAAGATGCGCGCATGACCCACATCGAGCTCGAAGGCGTCCACATCGAGGTGGCCCACATCGCCGGGCCCAGCGCAAAATCGCCCTTGGTCTTTCTGCACGAGGGCCTGGGCAGCATTTCCACGTGGACGCAACGCGGGCGGAACTGGCCAGCCGAACTGTGCGCAGCCACCGGACGGGCCGGATGGCTGTACTCGAGGCGGGGCTACGGGCAGTCAGACCCCGTCCCCGATGTGCGCAGCCCGCATCACCCCCCGGACCGCACATCCCCGCTCTGGTCCACGGGCCGTCATGCGCCCGACTACATGCACCGTGAAGCCGTGGGCGTTTTGCCCGCCTTGTTCAAAACGCTGGGGATCACCGCCCCACTCCTGGTCGGTCATTCCGACGGCGCCACCATTGCCTTGATCCACGCCAGCCTCCACTCCGTCAGCGCCTGCGTGGCCATGGCACCCCATGCCTTCGTTGAAGACATGACCATCCGGTCCATCGAGCATGCCCGAGACAGTTTTCTGGCAGACAACGCAACGCTGCGGACCAAGCTCGCGCGCCACCACCTCGACGCAGACAACGCCTTCTGGCAATGGAACGACATCTGGCTCAGCGCAGCTTTTCGCCACTTCGATATCCGCCCAAACTGCCGCGCACTCACCGCACCGTTGCTTTTGATGCAAGGACTGGACGACGAATACGGCTCATTGCGTCAACTGCATGACATCGCCCAGGCAGCACCCCAAGCCCAGACGCGACTCCTCCCCGGTTGTGGCCACAGCCCGCACCGGGACGCGCCAGACGCCGCGATTGAAGCCATTCGTGCTTTCGTGGACAGCTGCCCGTAAGTCTGGCGCCAGCTTTGCTGCCCTGTTTGGGGGATAGCCGCACCCGCCCACCCTCGGCACAATCAGACCTCCTCCGCCCCAAATCCGGTTTTTCAGGTGTTTGAACGGCCCTTTCTGCCCTCCTCTCAACGCACCACGCCCATAAAACTGGACAGCACTCGCGACGAAACACGCCCTCGAGCGCAAAGAAGGTCCACAAGACCCCACCTTTCACCAAAGATTTCACGCTAATGGCGCTTCGTCGGGCCCGCAATCGCTCGAAACCTCGAGCAATTGATTACATTTGATACAACTATTACAAGGATGGGCCGTGCGCCCGTAAACGACTGTGTGGAACAACCCCTGGCTGCTGGCTGTACTGGCACCGGCACTCTTGGTGCTCGGAGCTGGGCTGCACCACGTCTGGAACAAACGGAAAATCCAGTCACGCAGACGCATTCCCAAACACTGGCCACTGAGCGTGCGCTCGATCACCAACAGCGAAGAAGCCCGCGTGTGGCACTGGTTGTCGCGGGCCTTCTACGATCATCACGTGATGATCAAGCTGCCGGTGACCCGCTTCACCATGCCCCGCGAGCAAGAACAAGGCATGGACTGGTACAGCTTGCTCGGCGGGGTGTATTGCACCTTCACCATTTGCAAGGCCGATGGTCGTGTGGTGGGCTGCCTGGATGTGCCAGGCAAAAATGCCTTGCCGCGCAGCACCCGTTTGCTTAAACACTCTTTGCTGACGCAATGTGAGCTGCCCTACTGGGTGGTCAGATCCAGCAGCCTGCCCACCGTCACTGAAATTCGGAGCGAATTTCTCGGCGAGACGCCCACGGCGCAAACCATGCGCGAACGGGAGCTGGAAGAGCGCGCCCTTATCTCTGCACAGGCCAACTTGAGGTCGGCGCTCAACAAACAACGCGGCAGCCGCAACAGCGACTTCAGCCCCCTGTCCAACTGGCCCAGCAGCACCACTGGCGACACACGGGCCGGCGATCTGGGCTCCCAGTGGCAAGACAACTCGTTCCTGATCCCGCTCGACAGCCGCAAGGGCGACCTGCTCTAATTCCAGGTCAGGCAGTGGGCTGAACGGGTGAAGTCGATTGGGGCGGCACTTTGAGCGTCAGCGCCTGAATCTCCGCATCGGTCAGCCATCGCCACTGCCCTTCGGCCAACCCCCCCTCCAGACTCAGTCCTCCAATTGTGGAGCGGTGCAACGATTCAACGCGATTGCCAACAGCCGCTACCATGCGCTTCACTTGGTGGTACTTGCCCTCGGTCAGAGTCAAGCGCAAGTGCCGCTCGCCTTCGGCGGAACAAGCCTGGGCCTTCACCGGCTTGGGATCGTCGTCCAGCACCACCCCTTCCAGCAAACGGGTCACCTGATCAGGCGTGATCGGATGCTTGAGCTGCGCTTCATAGACTTTGGGCACATGGTGCCGGGGTGACGTCATCCGGTGAATGAATTTGCCATCGTCCGACATCAGCAGCAAGCCCGTGGTGTCCTGATCGAGTCGGCCGACCGCCTGGACGCCAGCCGCCGCACCGCCACCCCGTTCACGCAACGGCCCTGGTAGCAGGGTGTACACACTGGGATACGTGCTCGGCTTTTGCGAACACTCATAACCCGCCGGCTTGTTCAAGACCAGGTACGCCAGCGCGTGGTAGGTCCAGCGCTGATCTTGCACCCAGAAGACAAAGCCCTGCGGATCGAAGCCTTGCACAGGATCGTTGCAAGGCTCGCGCCCCTCACCCACCTGCACCCATCCCTGCTGCACCAGCCCCGAACAAACACGGCGGGTACCAAAACCTTGTGAAAAAAGAATGTCCTGGAGCGCCAGCATGTCGAACGATCGATTGGATGAATAGAGACAGGCGAGCACCTTTCAAAGCTTCGCCACAATCCAGGGATCGGCGGCGAAGCTAAGCGTTGTCCCGGCCTGCGGGGGGCTCCATTTTAGGTGAGGATGCCTCTGCACCCAGGCCAGTGTCTACAAACCGTGCTCCTCCCGTCCCGCTTCAGGCCATGGTGTTGACTTGGGTTCCCAAGGTGCCATCGGTGGCCAGGGGCAAGTCCCCAGCCACAGCGTTCAGCAAGGACTGGGCTGCCGATTCCTGCATGTTCATGGCCTCCTTCATCAGACGAAACTGCCCCGCTTGAACGGTACTGCCCTGCTGAGTCTGAAGGACACGATCGACCAACAATGCCGGCGATACATCCATGACGACTCCTTTGTGTGATTGATTGAGCAAGCTCCGAGCGCGCCGCAAGGGTGCCGCACACAGGCATGCGCGAAGGCACAAGCGGCGATGCAAGTAGCGGCCGCCGAGCTCTCGCCTTGAAGGACCATTTCGAAAGCGCACTTGGCGCACAAGGCGAAAACCCTGGGGAGCTTCCTTCAACCATCGGCAAGAAGCCCGAGCAACTTGAATCACGGGCACCACCCCCGGGACGCCCGCGGCACGGTTCGAAGCGAATGCGCGACTGGGCGAAGCGGCCTTAAGCGAACAGCGAGGTCACCCCTGCGCGCGCGAAACGGGGGTTAGCTGTCCATGTACGCCCCTAGACGCCATTGCACGCTAAGCCGTTGATTTTCCAAAGAAAAAGGCCGCTAGGTGGTTATTCCTAGCGGCCTTTGTCACAGGGTATGGTGGAGCTGGGGGGATTTGAACCCCCGTCCGCAAGCCTTCTTCGTACAGTTCTACATGTGTAGTCGTCTGATTTGAGTCTCACTTCCCAAGCCGCGCAGCGACACGCTGAAAGGAAAGCCAGCAACCTTAGATCTCACCGCACGCCAAGTTACCCGACGCACGACCAGCCTACTAAATTATCTTTGCAGCCTGGACTCTCGCGGCTTGCGCCGTTCGAACCCTTGCCCAGCCCATAGGCCTGCTGTTGCAAAGCTCACCGGCAATTAAGCGGCGAGTGCGAAACGTTCGTCGTTTGCAGTTAGTTTTTTTTCTGCGGTTTTACGAGGTAACAGAACCTCGACATGCCCTGCCACGCGTCCGAACCCACGTCGAAACCAGTGCAGCCCCTGAACCTCTAGTTTAAGGCAGATCCAGCAATTTCAATAGCTCAAGGGGAGAATTCACTTTTGCGTCTGCACCCCAGGTGTCCACATCAGCGTCCGGACCGAGATAACCATAGCAAGCAGCCACGGTGCGCATACCCGCCGCCTTGCCCGCCTGGATGTCCCGCAAGTCGTCGCCCACGTAGATGCAGTCTGCCGGGGCAAAGCCGACCCGCCGCGCAGCTTCCAGCACCGGCTCCGGGTGGGGTTTGGCGTGTGGCGTGGTGTCTCCACACACAATCGCAGCCGCCCCGTTGAACATGGGCATCGCTCCGGTCAACGGCAATGCAAAGCGCTGCGCTTTGTTGGTCACCACGCCCCAGGCCAGCCCACTTGCGTTCAAGGCCGCCAGCATGGCGTCCACCCCGTCAAACGCGACTGTGCGCTCGGTGAGTGACCGTTCATAGAGGGAAAAAAACGCCGCCTTGTGTTGATCAAAGCTTGCGTGTTCCGGACCGATATCAAAGGCGACACGGAGCATGCCCCGGGCACCGGCTCCCGCATGGGCACGGTATTGGTTCAACGGCAACGACGGCAAACCGCCACGCACCCGCAACTGGTCAGCCGCAGCGGCCAGATCTGGAGCGCTGTCCAGCAAGGTGCCGTCCAGGTCAAACAACACGGCGCGAACACCACGCATCACAGTCGACATGTTGTTCCTACAGCTTGCGGGTGGAAATCATGTAGTTCACGCTGGTGTCATCGCTGAGCCAATAGCGCTGCGTCAGCGGGTTGTGCTCCAGACCACGCGTGAGGCCCAGCTCAAGCCCAGCCGACCGGCAATAGCTTGCCAGCTCGCTGGGCTTGATCAGTTTGGCGTATTCGTGGGTGCCCCTGGGGATCATCTGGAGCACGTACTCCGCTCCGACGATGGCCATCAGAAAGGCCTTGGCGTTTCGGTTGATGGTTGAGAAAAAGACCCAGCCATCCGGCTTGACCAACTGGGCGCACGCTTTGACAACCGACGCAGGGTCCGGCACGTGCTCCAGCATCTCCATGCAAGTCACCACATCAAACGATGCAGGCTGCTCCTCGGCCATGGCCTCAGCACTGATTTCCCGGTAGGTCACCCCCGTGGTACTGGCCTCCAGCGCATGCAGTTGCGCCACGCGAAGCGCCTTGGCGGCCAGATCAATGCCGGTCACCTCCGCACCCTTGCGCGCCATCGAATCCGACAATATGCCGCCGCCGCAACCGATGTCCAGGACACGCTTGCCTGCCAGCGGGGCCAGACCATCGATCCAGTTCAGCCGCAAGGGGTTGATCTGGTGCAGGGGGCGAAATTCGCTTTCTGTATCCCACCAGCGATGGGCCAGCTCTGAGAATTTGGCCAGTTCGGCCGGATCGGCATTGACAGTGTTCATAGACCCGATTTTTACACGCCACCGGTGGTGATTCCCGTCAGACAGGGTTGTTGTTTCCCGAATCTATGAAGACCGGCTCGCCTGACCACGGCCTTCAACAGGTGACGGAGAGACACTTGAGGACGAAAAAAAACCCCAGAACGAATTCTGGGGTTTCTGCGTCAGCGACGCAGGAAGCTTTCAAGCATCAGTTGGCGCGGGTGCCCACAACTTCAACTTCCACGCGGCGGTTTTTAGCGCGGCCTTCGCGGGTTGCGTTGTCAGCCACTGGCTGGGTCAGGCCCTTGCCTTCGGTGTAAACGCGGTTGCTTTCGATGCCCTTGCTCACCAGATAAGCCTTCACAGCTTCAGCACGGCGAACCGACAGAGCCTGGTTGTAAGCGGACGAACCCACCGAGTCGGTGTGGCCGACAGCGATCACAACTTCCAGGTTGATCGCACCGACTTTGCCAGCGAGGTCGTCCAGCTTGGCTTTGCCTTCTGGCTTGACCACGGCTTTGTCGAAGTCGAAGAAGGCATCGGCAGCGTAGGTCACCTTGGTGGCGGCAGGAGCGGGTGCTGGAGCGGCAACAGGTGCGGGTGCAGCTGCAGCAGGAGCGGGTGCGGCTGCGACCGGTGCTGGAGCCGGAGCGGCTGCAGGAACGATGGCGCCATCGCAACCCTTGCCAGCCGTGGCTGGGGTCCAGGCGGCATCACGCCAGCACAGCGAACCGTCGCCGTTTTTCCACTGCAGGTCGCCACTGCCGTTCACCCAGTTGTCGTTGGACTGAGCGCTGGCAGCGAACGCCACGGTTGCGGATGCAATCAGCATTGCCACTTTATTCAGTTTTTTCATGGTTTTCCTCTTGGAGTGAGCAGCCGTCAGGGCTGTAAATCAACATGGACGCTTGAAGTGACCACCACTAAAAACGCTTAATTTATTGTGCCACAAGCCCGGTTACAAACAAGGTCGCCCCCGGGCAGGGGGTGTAACGAGTTTGTTCTCATCAGCCTAGAATGTTGCGTCGCAGCAACAAAAAGGGCTTTTTGAGCGGGTTCGGCGGGGCGCCTAAAATGAAAGGTTGTTTCCGGACCTTGCCACGCATTCCAAATACATCACATGACACAGTTCGCCAAAGAAACCCTGCCCATCAGCCTGGAAGAGGAGATGCGCCGCAGCTATCTGGATTACGCCATGAGCGTGATTGTGGGCCGGGCTCTGCCTGACGCCCGCGATGGCTTGAAACCGGTGCACAGGCGCGTGTTGTTTGCCATGCACGAGCTCAACAACGACTGGAACCGCCCCTATAAAAAGTCGGCGCGTATCGTGGGCGATGTGATCGGTAAATACCACCCGCACGGCGACAGCGCGGTCTACGACACCATCGTTCGCATGGCGCAGGATTTTTCACTGCGCCACATGCTCGTGGATGGTCAGGGCAACTTCGGGTCGGTTGACGGCGACAACGCTGCCGCCATGCGCTACACCGAAATTCGCATGTCCAAGATCGCCCACGAGTTGCTCGCCGATCTCGACAAAGAAACAGTGAACTTCGGCCCCAACTACGACGGCTCGGAAAAAGAGCCGCTGGTGATGCCCGCGCGCTTCCCCAATTTGCTGGTCAATGGCTCGGGTGGCATCGCGGTCGGCATGGCCACCAACATCCCTCCGCACAACCTGAACGAGTCCATCGACGCCTGTCTGCACCTGCTCAAGAACCCGGAAGCTTCCATCGATGAGCTGATGGAAATCATCCCCGCCCCCGATTTCCCCACGGCCGGCATTATCTACGGCATGACGGGCGTCAAAGACGGCTACCGCACAGGGCGCGGTCGTGTGGTGATGCGCGCCAAGTGCCACTTTGAAGATATCGACAAAGGCCAGCGCCAGTCCATCATCGTTGACGAGCTGCCCTACCAGGTCAACAAAAAGACGCTGCAAGAGCGCATTGCCGAGCTGGTGCACGAAAAGAAGATCGAAGGTATCAGCCACATCCAGGACGAGTCCGACAAATCGGGTATGCGCCTGGTGATCGAGCTCAAGCGCGGCGAAGTGCCCGAGGTTGTGCTCAACAACCTCTACAAACAA
This sequence comes from Hydrogenophaga sp. PAMC20947, assembly GCF_004795855.1. Classification (NCBI taxonomy): domain Bacteria; kingdom Pseudomonadati; phylum Pseudomonadota; class Betaproteobacteria; order Burkholderiales; family Comamonadaceae; genus Hydrogenophaga; species Hydrogenophaga sp. PAMC20947. Next base: position 393,619 of record NZ_CP039252.1, on the reverse strand, counting down.
ACGCAGCTGCAAGACACCTTCGGCATCAACATGGTGGCCCTGATCGACGGGCAGCCCAAGTTGTGCAACTTGAAAGACCTGATTCAGGTCTTCCTGGAGCACCGCCGTGAAGTTGTGACGCGGCGCACCGTGTTCAACCTGCGCAAGGCCCGCGAGCGCGGCCATGTGCTGGAAGGCTTGGCGGTTGCACTGGCCAACATCGATGACTTCATCAAGATCATCCGCGAGTCGCCCACGCCGCCGGTCGCCAAGGCCGAGCTGATGACCCGCAGCTGGGACAGCGCACTGGTGCGCGAAATGCTCACCCGCGCCAAGGCCGATGGCGATGTGATCAACGCCGACGACTACCGCCCCGATGGTTTGGAGCGGGAATTTGGCATGGGCAGCGACGGGCTGTACCGCTTGTCAGAGACCCAGGCGCAAGAGATTCTGCAAATGCGCCTGCAGCGCCTGACCGGCCTGGAGCAGGACAAGATCGTGGTGGAGTACAAGGATGTCATGAGCGTGATCGATGATCTGCTCGACATCCTGTCCAAACCCGAGCGCGTCTCCATCATCATTGGCGACGAGCTGATTGAAGTGAAGACCGAATTCGGCCAGACCAAGCTGGGTGCCCGCCGCAGCGAAATCGAGCACAGCGCTCAAGACCTCTCTACCGAAGACCTGATCACGCCCACCGATATGGTGGTCACGCTCAGCCACAGCGGTTACATCAAGAGCCAGCCGCTCTCCGAATACCGCTCGCAAAAGCGGGGTGGCCGCGGCAAGCAGGCCACGGCCACCAAAGAAGACGACTGGATCGATCAGCTCTTCATCGCCAACACGCACGACTACATTCTTTGTTTCTCCAACCGTGGGCGTTTGTATTGGCTCAAGGTCTGGGAAGTGCCTGCGGGTTCGCGCGGATCACGTGGCCGCCCCATCGTGAACATGTTCCCTCTCGACGAAGGCGAAAAGATCAACGTGGTGCTGGCGCTGACCGGCGAGGCGCGCAAGTTCCCCGACGACCAATATGTGTTCATGGCAACCTCCATGGGCACCGTGAAAAAGACACCACTGGCCGACTTCAGCAACCCCCGCAAGGCCGGCATCATTGCCGTGGGCCTGGATGAGGGCGACTTCCTGATCGGGGCAGCGCTGACAGACGGCAAGCACGACGTGATGCTGTTCAGCGACGGCGGCAAGGCCGTGCGCTTCGATGAAAATGATGTGCGCCCCATGGGCCGCAATGCGCGCGGTGTGCGTGGCATGGCCATCGATGAAACACAAAACGTGATCGCCATGCTGGTCGCCGAAAGCGACGAGCCGCAGGGTGAGGATGCTGCTTCTGCGCGCACCAGCGTGCTCACCGCGACCATCAACGGTTACGGCAAGCGCACACCCATTGGCGAATACACCCGCCATGGCCGGGGTACCAAAGGCATGATCGCCATTCAACAAAGCGAGCGAAATGGCAAGGTGGTTGCGGCCACCTTGGTGCACAGCGACGATCAAATCATGCTGATCACCGACACCGGTGTTCTGGTGCGCACCCGCGTGAGCGAGATCCGCGAAATGGGCCGGGCCACGCAAGGCGTCACCCTGATCGCACTGGACGATGGGTCTGAACTCTCTGGCCTGCAACGCATTGTTGAAAACGACGCCAATGTGCCCGAAATCGCCGATGGCAGCGAGGCCGCCGAAAACGAAGAAAGCCAGGAACCGGCAGCGGACGGCGAAGGAACGGATGCCGAATGATGCGGCGACCGTTTAATTTTTCAGCCGGTCCTGCCGCCATGCCCGAGGCGGTGTTGCAGCAAGCAGCCGCCGAGATGCTCGACTGGCAAGGCAGCGGCATGAGCGTGATGGAGATGAGCCACCGCGGCAAAGCTTTCATGTCCATCATCGAAACCACTGAGCGGGACCTGCGCGAGCTGCTGGCGGTGCCCGCCAACTTCCGCATCCTGTTCATGCAAGGTGGCGGACTGGCGGAGAACGCAATCGTCCCCATGAACCTCTCGCGGGGCGGCGTGGTTGATTTTGTGGTCACTGGCAGCTGGAGCCAGAAGTCTGCCAAGGAAGCCCGCAAATACGCCACAGCCAAGGTGGTGGCGAGCAACGAAGCCGATGCACACACCCGCCTGCCCTCCCCGGCCGAATGGCAAATCAGCGCCGACGCGCAGTACGTGCACATTTGCAGCAACGAGACCATCAACGGCGTGGAGTTTCACGAACTGCCCGACCTCAAGGCCCTGGGCAGCGAAGCGCCGCTGGTGATCGATTTTTCATCCCACGTGGCTTCGCGCCCGGTGGACTGGTCGCGTGTCGGTCTGGCCTTTGGTGGTGCACAGAAAAATCTCGGGCCTGCCGGGCTCACGCTGGTGGTGGTGCACGAAGACTTGCTGGGCCATGCGCTGGCCGCGTGCCCCAGCGCGTTTGACTACAAGATGGTGGCCGACAACGGCTCCATGTACAACACGCCTCCCACCTATGCCATTTACATGGCGGGCCTGACCTTCCAGTGGCTCAAGCGCCAGACCGCAGACAGCGCCTCCGGCATAGCAGCCATCGAGCAACGCAACATCGCCAAAGCAGCCCTGCTGTACGACTTCATCGATGGTTCGCAGCTTTATCGGAACACCGTCGCCACCGGATGCCGCTCGCGCATGAATGTGCCCTTCTTCCTGCGCGACGAGTCGCGCAACGAAGCCTTTTTGGTCGGCGCACAGGCTGCGGGTTTGCTGCAGCTGAAGGGCCACAAGTCGGTCGGCGGCATGCGGGCCAGCCTGTACAACGCCATGCCTATCGAAGGCGTGCAGGCGTTGGTGAACCACATGAGCGATTTTGAGAAGACCCAGGCCTGACCCATGACGCAACCGACCCAATCCAACGCGCTGGCAGGTCTGCGCGTTCAAATCGACTCCCTCGACCAACAACTGCTGTCGCTGCTGAACCAGCGTGCACGTGTGGCCGAACAGGTGGGCGAGATCAAACGCGCCGAGGGCTCGCCCTTTTTCCGGCCCGATCGCGTGGCGCAGGTGATCGACAAGATTCAGGACTCCAACCGCGGGCCCCTGCTGAACCAGCATGTGGCCTCGATCTGGCGCGAGATCATGTCGGCCTGCCTGGCTCTGGAAGCCCCTCAGCGCGTGGCCGTCCTGGGGCCCCCCGGTACGTTCTGCGAGCAGGCTGCGGTGGAGTTTTTCGGCGGTGCAGCCAACCTCATCTATTGCGCCAATTTCGACGAGGTGTTTCACGCCACCGCTGCGGGCACGGCCCAGTATGGCGTTGTGGGCATGGAAAACTCCACCGAAGGCGTGGTGGCGAGGTCGCTTGACCTCTTCCTGCGATCACCCGTGCACGTGGTCGGCGAGGTCAGCCTGCTGATCCGCCACAACCTGCTGCGCCAGACCAATTCGCTTGACGGCGTTGAGGTGGTCCTGGCCCACCCCCAAGCCCTGGCTCAGTGCCAGAACTGGCTGACACAACACCTGCCCAACGCCGAGCGCCGCGCTGTATCGAGCAATGCCGAAGGGGCCCGACTGGCTGCGACCAATCCCACCTGGGCCGCCCTGGCAAGCGAGCGAGCCGCAGCCCAGTTTGCGCTGCACATCGTGGCCCACGCGGTGCAAGACGAGGCCTACAACCGCACGCGTTTTGCCGTCATCAGCCTGCCCCAGACCATGGCCATGCCACCGGTCTCGGGCAAGGACTGCACCAGCCTCGTGGTCTCGGTACCCAACCGCCCAGGTGCTGTGCACGACCTGCTGGTTCCGTTGAAAACCAACGGCGTTTCCATGACCCGCTTTGAATCTCGCCCGGCCAAATCGGGCCAGTGGGAATACTATTTTTATATCGACCTGGCCGGGCACCCCTCGCAGCCGAACGTCGCCGCAGCCTTGAAAGAATTGCAAGGCCTTTGCGCCTTCTACAAGGTGCTGGGTGCGTACCCGGTGAGCGAATGATGCCCCTGTCTTGTTGCCTGAATAAAACCACGGCCTCGCGCCTGTTGAGCGCGCACGGCCAGCTGTGGATGGAGTCCCATGTTTGATCAACTTGGCCTGATCGGGTGCGGCCTGATGGGTGGTTCGTTTGCACTGGCGCTCAAACGCGCCGGCCTGGTCAAGCGCGTTGTGGGTTACAGCAAATCGCCATCCACCACCGAGCGCGCGAGGCTGATGGGGGTGATCGACGTCGAGGCACCCTCGGCCCTGCTGGCCGTGTCGGGGGCCGATCTGGTATTGCTGGCGGTCCCGGTTTCGGCCACTGAAGCCACATTCAAAGCCATTCGGCACCTGCTGACCAAGGACACCCTGGTCATGGATGTCGGCTCCACCAAACGCGAAGTCATTGATGCGGCGCGGCGGGTGCTGCGCGACCAGGTGGGCGTGTTTGTTCCGGCCCACCCCATCACGGGCAAGGAGCTGGCCGGTGTTGAACACGCCGACGCCGATTTGTACCGCGGTCGCCAGGTCATTCTCACGCCCATCGAACGCACCCTCACCACGCAGATCGACAAAGCGCAAAAGCTGTGGACAGCCTTGGGCTGTGACGTCAAACTCATGTCGCCCGAGGCGCACGACGCTGCCTACGCAGCCGTGAGCCACCTGCCTCACATGATCGCCTTCGCCATGATGAACGCCATCAAAGGACAGGCCGAGGCAGATGAATTTTTGTCGCTGGCAGGCCCTGGTTTCAGGGACTTCACGCGCATAGCCGCCAGCGATCCACACGTCTGGCGGGACATCCTGATCTCCAACCGGGAAGAGCTGCTGGCCCAATCCCGGCATTTTCAACGCGCACTTTACGCGCTGGAGCAGACCCTCTCTGGCAGCAACGCCGAGGCCCTGGAAACCCTGATCGACCAGGCCAGCCAGGCTCGTGCGCACTGGCGCATGAGTACCAACAAACCCAAGAGCTGAAAACGCCCAACAACGCCCTGGGCGCCCTGCCCCCCAATCCCGAGCGCATGTATTCCATCGACCACCTCGACGTCCCTCCCCTTGCCATGGCTGGCGGCACGGTCCGCCTGCCCGGCTCCAAGAGCATTTCCAACCGTGTTTTGCTGCTGGCCGCACTGAGCGAAGGCCAGACCGACATTGTTGACCTGCTCGATTCGGACGATACCCGCGTGATGTTGCAGGCCCTGACCCAACTGGGCTGCCCGATCGATCGCCCGGCCGAGGGCATCTTGCGCATCGGTGGCCTGGGCGGACAGCTCAAGGTCTCAGAGGCATCGCTGTTCCTGGGCAACGCGGGCACCGCCATGCGCCCGCTCACGGCAGCGCTGGCGCTGCTGGCCAGTACCCAGGGTGCCAGCTTCGAGCTCAGCGGCGTACCCCGCATGCACGAGCGCCCCATTGGCGATCTGGTCGATGCATTGCGGCAGCTGGGATGCCCGGTGCAATGCCTGGCGCTCGAAGGCTTCCCACCTCTCAAACTGGGCGACGGCCATCAGCACCGCCTGTCGCTGGACGCACCGATCCGGGTTCGGGGCGATGTCTCCAGCCAGTTCCTCACTGCACTGCTGCTGGCTTTGCCTTTGGTGGCCCAGGCCCAGGATGTGGTGATTGAAGTGGTCGGGGAATTGATCTCCCGCCCCTACATCGACATCACGCTCAACCTGTTGCGCAAATTCGGTGTGGATATCCGCACCGAAGGCCCGTCCTGTTTTGTGGTCCCGGCGGGCAGTCGCTACAGATCCCCGGGCCGCATTGCAGTGGAGGGCGATGCGTCTTCGGCCAGTTATTTCATTGCGCTGGGCGCCCTTGCCCCCGCCCTGCCCGGCCACACCGGCATCACCATTGAAGGCGTCGGCGAATCGTCCATCCAGGGCGATATCCGGTTTGTGGAAGCAGCGCGCCTCATGGGCGCAAATATTCGCAGCGAAGCCAACCGCTTGCACATCAGCCGCGGCAGCTGGCCCCTCAAGGCCATTGACCTCGACTGCAACCACATCCCCGATGCGGCCATGACCCTGGCGGTGATGGCGCTCTTCGCCGATGGCACCACCATCCTGCGCAACATTGCCAGCTGGCGGGTCAAGGAAACCGATCGCATCGCGGCCATGGCCATCGAGTCGCGCAAGCTGGGTGCCGTGATCGAAGAGGGGCCCGACTTCATCCGCATCACGCCTCCGGCGAGTGTTCAAGACTGGAAAGCCGCGTCCATCCACACCTATGACGACCATCGGATCGCCATGTGTTTTTCCCTGGCAGCATTCAATCCGGCGGGGCTGGCGGTTCGAATCGAAGACCCCAAATGTGTGGGCAAGACTTTCCCGGACTACTTCGAAACCCTCTTCTCGGTTTGCGAGGCGGCACCCAACCAGATTCCGGTGATGTGCATCGATGGTCCGACAGCCTCCGGCAAAGGCACGCTGGCCGAAGACATTGCCAATCGGCTCGGCTACCACCTGCTGGATTCCGGCGCCCTGTACCGCTTGGTCGGCCTGGCTGCCGACCGCCAAGGTCTGGCAACAGACGACCTCACGCTGCAGCAACCGGCTCACGCAGAGCGTCTGGGTGCGTTGGCCGCCAGCCTGCAAGTGCGCTTCTTGCAGCAGCGCATCTGGCTTGACGGCGAAGACGTCACCGACGCCTTGCGAACCGAGTCAGCCGGTATGGCGGCCTCTCGGGTGTCTGCCTTGCCTGAAGTTCGTGAGGCGCTGTTGCGCCTGCAACACAGTTTTCGGCGCCTGCCCGGGCTGGTGGCGGACGGGCGCGACATGGGCACGGTGATCTTCCCTGAGGCTGCGCTCAAGGTGTTTTTGACCGCCAGCGCTGAGGAGCGGGCCCAACGGCGCCATAAGCAGTTGATTTCAAAGGGAATTCCTGCTAATATTGAAAGTCTTTTGGCGGATTTGATGGCGCGCGACGTCCGGGATTCATCCCGCACCCATGCGCCGCTCAAGCCTGCTGAAGATGCCTTGCAACTGGACAACTCCCACATGAGCATCGAGCAATCGGTGCAGCAAGTGTTGGACTGGTGGCAAAGCCGATCGGCGTTCTCAGTCCCCTGAGATCGCCACTATTGATGGCCCCAAAGGCACAGCCGGGTGTTCCCAACCCGCAGGCCGGAGGGTTGTTTTTTTACTTAACCCCGCGGTGCTTTGCACCGCAACGTCAACACCGTTTTGTCTGTCGTTACCCTCGCCCGGATCTCCTGGAGAGCTGGTGCGTCCCGACGATGAGCGGTCTTAGGAAACTCAATGTCTGAATCTTTTGCCGCCCTCTTTGAAGAATCCCTGAAGCGCTCCGAAATGCGCTCAGGCGAAGTCATCACCGCTGAGGTCGTTCGTATCGAACACAGCCACGTGGTGGTCAACGCAGGTCTGAAGTCGGAAGCCTATGTGCCTCTGGCTGAATTCAAGAACGACCAAGGTGAGCTCGAAGTGCAAGTCGGTGACTTCGTCGCCGTGGCCATCGACTCCGTGGAAAACGGCTTTGGCGACACACTGCTGTCCCGCGACAAGGCCAAGCGCCTGGCTTCGTGGATGGCTCTGGAAAAAGCCCTGGAGTCCGGCGACTTCGTGACCGGTACCACCGGCAACAAAGTCAAGGGCGGCCTCAAGGTCATGGTCAACGGCATCAGTGCCTTCCTGCCAGGCTCACTGGTGGACAGCCGTCCAACCAAAGACCTCACGCCTTACGAGAACAAGACCCTGGAATTCAAGGTCATCAAACTCGATCGCAAGCGCAACAACGTGGTGCTGAGCCGCCGTGCCGTGGTGGAAGCCTCCATGGGCGAAGAGCGCGCCAAGCTGATGGAGACCCTGAAAGAAGGCGCCATCGTCAACGGCGTGGTCAAGAACATCACCGAATACGGTGCGTTCGTGGACCTGGGTGGCATCGACGGCCTGCTGCACATCACCGACATGGCATGGCGCCGCGTTCGCCACCCATCGGAAGTGGTCACGGCTGGTCAGGAAATCACCGCCAAGATTCTCAAGTTCGATACCGAGAAGCACCGCGTTTCTCTGGGCTTGAAGCAGATGGGTGACGATCCTTGGATGGGTGTGGCCCGCCGCTACCCACAAAGCACGCGCATGTTCGGCAAGATCACCAACATCGCCGACTACGGCGCATTTGTTGAACTCGAGCCAGGCATCGAAGGCTTGGTGCACGTGTCCGAAATGGACTGGACCAACAAGAACGTTGCGCCTTCCAAGCTGGTGTCGCTGGGCGACGAAGTCGAAGTCATGGTTTTGGACATCGACGAAGACAAGCGCCGCATCTCCCTGGGCATGAAGCAATGCCGCGCCAACCCTTGGCACGAGTTTGCCGAGCAGACCAAGCGCGGTGACCGCGTCAAGGGCCCGATCAAGTCGATCACCGACTTCGGCGTGTTCGTGGGTCTGGCTGCCGGTATCGACGGCCTGGTGCACCTGTCTGACCTGTCTTGGAATGAGCCCGGCGAAGCCGCTGTGCGCAATTTCAAGAAGGGCCAGGAAGTGGACGCCATCGTTTTGGCGATCGACGTCGAGCGCGAGCGCATCTCTCTGGGTATCAAGCAGCTGGATGGCGACCCGTTCACCACCTTCGTCTCGATCAACGACAAGGGCTCCATCGTGACCGGCAAGGTCAAGACCGTGGATGCCAAGGGCGCTGAAATCGACCTGGGCGAAGACGTGTTGGGTTACCTGCGTGCTTCCGAAATCAGCCGTGACCGCGTGGAAGATGCGCGCAACGTGCTGAAAGAGGGCGACGAAGTGTCAACCGTGGTGATGAACGTGGATCGCAAGACCCGCAACATCCAGCTGTCGATCAAGGCCAAAGATGCTGTCGACCAGCAAGAAGCCATGTCGACCCTGAGCCAGCAGTCTTCCCGCGAAAACGCCGGCACCACCAGCCTGGGCGCTCTGTTGCGCGCCAAGCTGGACAACAACAGCTGATAAAGCCTTGAACCTGGCCGCCTGGCGGCCTCTGATGCCCTGCGCATCGGGGGCGGCCAGGTGGCCGGTCCATTGAATAAATACAGTTCAGCTCCGCCAAGTCCATCCCATGACCCGATCCGACCTCGTCGAGGCATTGGCTGCCCGTTTTAGCCAACTGACCCAGCGCGATGCCGAATTTGCCGTCAAGGCGATTCTGGACGCCATGGGCGATGCGCTGGTCAAAGGTCATCGCATCGAGATCCGTGGTTTTGGCAGCTTCTCCGTCAACCGACGCGCGCCCCGCATCGGGCGCAACCCGCGTTCGGGAGAAAGCGTGATGATTCCGGAAAAACGGGTGCCCCATTTCAAGCCAGGCAAGGCCTTGCGTGAACAGGTCGACGCCAAGACGGCCGAAATACTCAGACGAGCGCCCGAGACTCCGAGACGCCCAGTTGAAGGCGCGGCTGGGATCGCTACAATCGTTCCACCACTGAGGGAATGATTTGAAATACCTGATGTGGCTGCTCAACGCAGCCATTTTTTTTACACTCTTCGCTTTCGCGCTGAACAACCAGGAAGCCATCACGGTGCACCTGTTCTTTGGTGCGCAATGGCAGGTACCGCTGGTGCTCGCACTGTTTTCGGCTTTGCTGGTCGGCGTAGGCCTTGGCGTCTTCGTGATGCTGCCTCTGTGGTTGCGGGCACGAAAACCGGCTTCACCCAAGCCCCCCGCCCTGAAACCCAACGACACGCCCCAGTCCACCGACGCTTCTGCTTCGCCCACGCTCTGACGCCACATGGATATCGACTACACCTGGCTGCTGTGGGGATTGCCCGTGGTTTTCGCTCTGGGCTGGGTGGCCTCCCGATTGGATCTGCGCCAGTGGCGCATTGAGAGCCGCCAGACACCCAAAGCCTACTTCCGTGGTCTGAACCACCTGCTCAACGAGCAACAGGATCAGGCCATCGACGCCTTTATCGAGGCGGTACAAGGCGATCCAGACACCGCAGAGCTCCACTTTGCCCTCGGCAACTTGTTCCGCAGGCGTGGCGACTACGACCGTGCTGTGCGGGTACACGAGCATTTGCTGGCCCGCGCAGACATCAACCACAAAGACCGCGATCGCGCCCAACATGCCCTGGCGCTCGATTTTTTGAAAGCTGGCCTGCTGGACCGTGCCGAAGCGGCTTTGCACAAGCTCGATGGCACCGCCTTTGAGGGCGAGGCGCTGCTGGCCCTGCTGTCGATCTACGAGCGGTCGCGCGACTGGCCCCAAGCCCAAGTGGTGGCCCAAAAGCTCGAAGCCGCTGAGCAGGGCTCCTTCACGCCCCGACTCGCTCACTACCTCTGTGAAGAAGCCGAGCTCGCGCGCGCCAACGGAGATTCAGAGAAAGCGCTGGCCTTGCTCGAAGACGCCACCCGCCGTGCGCCTCAACTGGCGCGGGGTTGGCTCGCGCTCGCAGCGATCAAGACCCAGAAGGGTGACGCTGCGGGGGCCTACAGCGTCTTGCTGCGTCTGGCCCAACAAGCGCCTCAAGGACTGCCCCTGGCGGCAGCGCCTTTGGCCGAACTGGCGAAGCAGTTGCACAAAGAGACGGAAACCACGGTCTTGCTCCAAGCGGCGCATGAACATGCGCCCTCGCTCGACATCACGGAAGCACTGGCCAAACTCGCGCCGGATGCGTCCACCGCCCGTGCACGCTACCTCGGTCACCTCGAACGCGAGCCTTCGCTGGTGATCGCCACGCAGTGGTTAACGGGCGAAACCCTGTCCAATCCGCAGGCCCAAAAGCAAGTGCTCCATGCGCTGGAACAAGCCAGCAACCCACTCAAACGCTACCGCTGTGCAGCCTGTGGGTTTGAAGCGCGCCAGCACTTCTGGCAATGCCCAGGCTGCCAAAGCTGGGACAGCTACCCGGCCAGAAGAGTCGAAGAATTGTGACCCCCCGCGCCGCCTTAGGCGTCACCCACAGGGGCGATGCTGGCGGCCCGTCCTGAGCTTGTCGAAGGGCGGTTCCACGGCATCCTGACATCGGCATCACGTCGCGCCGGTCTTCCACCCTTTGAGAGGAAGTCGTTCGAGGGCACCGAAGGTCGGGCTTTGCTTGGCCGCCAAGGCGCCCCCGCATGCCCCCACAGCCGAGCGCACGCGAAACCACCCTGCTCGATCCTCTAAGATCAACCCATTGCACTTCCATCGGGAAGTCCACCGCCAAGAAATCAAAGGAAAATTGTGTTCAAAAATGTGACCGTCTACCGCATCGCGCCCGGCTGGGCCCCGACACTGGAGGCCATGGAAGCCGCACTCGACGCGCTGCGCTTTGTGCCTTGTGGGGCCTCCCAAGACAAATCGGTGGGCTGGACGGAGCCACGCGGAGAAGCGCATGGCCCGTTGGTGGAATCGGTCGCTGGCCAGCGCATCCTGAAATTCGTGATGGAAACCAAGGCCGTGCCCGGCGACATCGTGCGCGAAAAAGCCCAGGAAGAAGCCGACCACATCGAAGCAACCACCGGCCGCAAGCCTGGCAAGAAAGAAACCAAAAGCCTGCGCGAAGACGCGCTGCAGGCCTTGCTGCCCATGGCTTTTCCGCGCCGCGGCAGCGTGTGGGTCTGGATCGACCCGGTCAACGGCCTGCTGGTCACCGACGCCAGCAGCCAAAGCAAGGTGGACGAACTGGTGACCTCCCTAGTCAACGTGTTCAACGACCTGAACGTCACCCTGCTGCAAACCGCCGTCACGCCGCAAACGTCCATGACGAACTGGCTGTCTGCCGAATCGCCCGACGAATGGCCCAAGGGTTTCAACATTGAGCGGGAATGTGAGCTCAAGTCGGGCGACGAAGAGAAGTCGGTCGTCAAATTCACCCGCCACAACCTCGCCACCGAAGAGGTGCGCAAACACATCACCGAGGGCAAGCTGCCCACCAAACTGGCCATGAGCTGGGAAGGCCGCATTGGGTTCATGCTCACCGAAGCCATGCAGCTGAAAAAGATCGCCTTTCTGGAAGGCGTGTTCGACGACCGCGCCAGCGACGACGAAAGCGGATTCGACACCGACGTGGCGCTCAGCACCGGCGAGCTGCAAAAGCTCATCCCCGAGCTGATCGCAGCCCTGGGTGGCGAACTCGCCTTTGGCGAAATGCCCACCGGAACCACCGGGTCAGCAGTTGAAGCCAGCCCCAACGCCCGCAAGCCCCACGGCGAAGCCGTGACCGCGGTGGGCGAAGGCGACGCACCCTTCTGATTCCCTTGCCCACTGAGCCACCGCCACCATGCCCGCCGCCATCGCCATCTGTCTCGGTGCTTCGCTGGGCGCTCTGGCGCGTTGGCGGCTGGCCCTGTGGTTCAACCACGGCCACGCCCTGATCCCCTGGGGCACGCTGGTCGCGAACTGGGTGGGCGCTTACATCATCGGCATGGCGGTGGTCTATTTCCAGAACCAGACCCAGATCGACCCGGTCTGGCGCCTGGCCATCGTGACCGGTTTTCTGGGTGCTTTGACCACGTTTTCCACGTTCTCTGTGGAAGTGGTGAGCATGTTGCAGCACGGGCGCTGGATGCTGGCGATGGGCACCACCAGCTTGCATGTATTCGGCTCACTGTTGCTCACTTGGGCCGGCATGCGCTCGGTCGCCAGCCTGTGGCCGGTCAGCCTTTGATCAAAACCCCCGCCCCATCCTGCACCTGCACATTGATCGCGATCCCCTCGCGAACGCTCATGGACACCGTGCAAAACGCTTCAAACTGATCCAGCACGCGGTCCAGGTGTTCAATGTCGCTGGCAGGCTGGCCCAGCTCCAGTTTCACGTTGATCGCTTCAATGCGCAGGCGCTTCTCGGCGTTGCGCCCCATCACTGGCGTGGCGGTGGCGACCAGGGTGCCGGGGTCTTGCTTGAATTTTTGCAGCGCGAACAGCAGGCTGGCGCTCAGGCAGTTGGCCACGGCGGCGAGCAGCATGTGGTCAGGGGCTGGGCCGCTGCCCTCGCCCAGGGGTGTGGGCTCATCGGCCAATAAAGTGGGCAAATCGTGCCCAAAATCGACCAAAAACTGGTAGCCCGACTGGCGGGTGATGGTGACGCTGGCGTTTTCGCTCATGAAAAATCTCCTGAGAAGGCGTTGAATCACAACAAGCCTAGCGCTGAAAAACGGCCGTTGATTTGACCTGCCGCAAGAACTCTTTGGGACGCGCGCGCAACTGTCACAACTTTGTCCGAAAATGCTGTCTGGTTGGCGTTCCTGCCGACCGCTGAATCGGCCTGTTCGATACCCACGGCGCCGGTGCGCTTATGGGGGTCAACCCGGACACCGATGCGGTTAAGCTTGACGTGCCGTTACAAAGCTGAGGACACATGACGAGACAACTGGACGACTACCGCATGCGCATGGGCAGCCACGAGCTGGTGCCCATCATGATTGGCGGCATGGGTGTGGACATTTCTTCGTCGGATCTGGCGTTGGAAGCCGCGCGCCTGGGTGGCGTGGGCCACATCAGCGACGCCATGGTGAAAACCGTGACCGATCGCCGCTACAAGACGAAATTCGTCAAAGCCAAGCAGAAGCAATACCAGTACAACGTGGCGTCGGAAGACAAGTCGGACGTGAAGTTCGATCTGGAACACCTGGCCGAAGCCACCCGCATGCACGTGGAAAAGACCATGGAGCGCAAGACAGGCTCGGGCCTGATCTTCATCAACTGCATGGAAAAACTGACCATGAACGCGCCCAAGGAGACCTTGAAGGTGCGCATGAATTCCGCGCTGGACGCAGGCATCGACGGCATCACCCTGGCCGCTGGCCTGCACCTGGGCTCCATGGCCCTGATTGCCGACCATCCCCGCTTTCGCGAGGCCAAGATCGGCATCATCGTTTCTTCGCTGCGCGCCTTGCAGCTGTTCCTGAAGAAGAACAGCCGCCTGGAACGCAACCCGGATTACGTGGTGGTTGAAGGCCCGCTGGCTGGTGGACACTTGGGCTTTGGCATGGACTGGGCCGAATACGACCTGGCAACCATCGTGACCGAGATCGTGACCTGGATGAAAGCCGAGGGGCTCGCCATCCCGGTGATCGCCGCCGGCGGCATCTTCACCGGCTCCGATGCTGTGCGCTTCATGGAGCTCGGCGCTTCAGGTGTGCAGGTCGCCACGCGCTTCACGGTGACCAAAGAATGCGGCTTGCCTGATGACATCAAGCAAGAGTATTTCAAGGCCGAGGAAGACGATCTGGAAGTCAACGAGATCTCGCCCACGGGCTACCCCATGCGCATGATCAAGGCCAGTCCGGGCATTGGCGACGGCATCCGCCCCAACTGCGAAGCCTACGGCTACCTGCTGGACGCCAACGGCAAATGTGCCTACGTGACCTCGTACAACCGCGAGCTGGCGCTGCACCCAGACGAAAAGCGCTTTGCGGTGAAAGACAAAACCTGTCTGTGCACCCACATGCGCAATTTCGACATCTGGACCTGCGGCCAGAGTGCCTGGCGCCTCAAGGACACATCCTTGCGCAAGGACGATGGCACTTACCAGCTGCTGACCGCCGAACACGTGTTCAAGGACTACCAGTTCTCCACCGACGATTCGGTCGCCCTGCCCGAGCCGGAAGTCGAAACGGTCTGATGCCCCCACCGGCGCGGCCAGCTTGCCGCGCCCGCCTGGGCAAGCGCGAGCCCACCTTGGGGTCGGGCGCCGTCTCAATTTGAGAAAACTTGCGCCCAGGTTGGCCCACCCAAGGGTTACACCCAAGGTCACCTGATGTGAGCCATGTTTCACTGTTGTAGGAATTCCACCAACAGGAGACAAGCATGCAGGTTCAACTCAAGGTCAACGGAAAAGCCGTGGCCATCGACGCAGCGCCCAATACGCTGCTGGTTCAAGCGCTACGCGACCACCTCAAACTCACCGGCACCCATGTGGGTTGCGACACGGGGCAATGTGGCGCCTGCACGGTGCTCATGAACGGCAAGGCGGTCAAGTCTTGCAACATGCTGCTCGCGCAAGCAGCGGATTCTGAAGTCAAAACCATTGAAGGCATGGCCGAAGCCGACGGCACCATGCACCCGATGCAAGCTGCATTCAAGGAATGCCACGGCCTGCAATGCGGTTTCTGCACGCCCGGCATGGTGATGAGCGCCATGGACCTGTGCGAACGCCAGCCCAACGCCAATGAACAACAGGTGCGCGAGGGGCTGGAGGGCAACATCTGCCGTTGCACTGGCTACCAGAACATCGTCAAATCCGTGCTGCAGGGTGCAGCGGCCATGAAGTCTTAAGGAGAACAAACATGGGTGCTTCCGACTTTGCCAATTTGCCCCACATCGGGGAATCCGTCCGCCGCAAGGAGGACTACCGCTTTCTGACCGGCGCCGGTCAATACACCGACGACATCGTGCTGGCCAACATGAGCCATTGCTACTTCGTGCGCTCGCCCCACGCCCACGCCAAAGTCCGCAGCGTCAACAAAACCGCTGCACTGGCCGCGCCCGGCGTGATCGGCATCCTGGACGGCCAGGATGTGGCCGCCGACAAGATCAACGGGTTGCCGTGCGGGTGGCTGATCACCAGCACCGACGGCCAGCCGATGAAAGAGCCCGCTCACCCCATTTTGGCTTTGGACACCGTGCGCTACGTGGGCGACCACGTGGCCATGGTGGTGGCCGAAACGCTCGAGCAAGCGCGCAATGCGGCTGAGTTGGTCGAAGTCGATTACGAGCCACTGGGCGCCGTGGTCGATGTGCGCGATGCACAGGCCGCTGGTGCGCCAGCTTCGCACGAAATCGCGCCCGACAACCATTGCTACAAATGGGCCATTGGCGACAAAGGGGAAGTGGACAAGGCGTTTGTGGGCGCTGCCCATGTGACCAAGCTCGACCTGGTCAACAACCGCCTCGCCCCCAACCCCATGGAGCCCCGCGCGGCCATCGGGCACTACAACCGGGCCGGTGACGACTACACGTTGTACGTCGCCAACCAAAACCCCCACGTCGAGCGGCTGCTGTTGACGGCGTTCGTGATGGGCCTGCCCGAGCACAAAGTGCGCGTGATCGCGCCCGACGTGGGCGGTGGTTTCGGAGCGAAAATTTTCCTGTACGCCGAAGACGTGTGCCTGACCTGGGCATCAAAAAAGCTCAACCGCCCCATCAAATGGACCTGTGACCGCTCGGAAGCGTTCTTGTGCGATGCGCATGGCCGCGACCATGTGAGTCACGCCGAGCTGGCCATGGACAAAGACGGCAAGTTTCTCGCTTTCCGTGTGCACACCGACGCCAACATGGGCGCGTATTTGTCCACCTTTGCGCCGGCGGTGCCAACCATTCTTTACGCCACGCTGCTGGCCGGTCAGTACAAGACGCCACAGGTGTATGTGGAGGTAGACGCCTGGTTCACCAACACCTCACCCGTGGATGCCTACCGAGGCGCCGGGCGCCCTGAGGCCACCTACCTGCTGGAGCGCATCGTGAGCCGCGCGGCTTGGGAAATGGGTCTGTCGCAAGACGAAATTCGCCGGCGCAACTTCATCACCGAGTTCCCCTACCAAACCCCGGTGGCGCTGCAATACGACACGGGCGACTTCAACGCCTGCATGGACAAATCCCAGGAGCTGGCCGATGTCGCCGGTCTGGAGGCTCGCAAGGCTGAGTCGAAATCCAAAGGCTTGCTGCGTGGTGTGGGCTACTCCAGCTACATCGAAGCGTGCGGTCTGGCTCCGTCCAACGTGGCGGGTGCGCTGGGCGCGCGCGCTGGCCTGTTCGAGTGTGGCGAAGTGCGCGTGCACCCCACGGGCAGCGTGACGGTGTTCACCGGCTCGCACAGCCATGGCCAAGGCCACGAAACCACGTTCGCGCAGGTTGTGGCCGCTCGCCTGGGCCTCACGCCCGACCAGGTTGATATTGTTCACGGCGATACCGGTCGCGTGCCTTTCGGCATGGGCACTTATGGCTCGCGCTCCATCTCGGTGGGCGGCGCGGCCATCATGCGGGCGCTCGACAAAATCGAAGCCAAGGCCAAGAAAATTGCAGCCCACCTGATGGAGGCCAGCGACACCGATATCGACTTTGCCGGCGGCGAATTCAAGGTCAAAGGCACCGACAAGATGGTCACTTTCGGCCAGGTCGCGTTGACCGCCTACGTGCCACACAACTACCCGCTCGACAAGCTGGAGCCGGGCCTGAACGAAACCGCGTTCTACGATCCGACCAACTTCACCTTTCCGGCCGGCACCTACATCTGTGAAGTGGAGATCGACCCCGCCACCGGCGTGGTGCGCGTGGACCGTTTCACGGCTGTGGATGACTTCGGCACCATCATCAACCCGATGGTGGTTGAAGGCCAGGTGCACGGCGGTGTGGTGCAAGGCATTGGCCAGGCGCTGATGGAACACTGCGTATACGACCGCGAAACGGGCCAGCTCGTGACCGGTTCCTACATGGACTACACCATGCCTCGCGCCGATGATTTCCCCAACATCGTGATCGGCCATGTGTGCACGCCTTGCACCACCAACCCGCTCGGCACCAAAGGTTGCGGCGAAGCGGGGGCCATCGGTTCACCGCCTGCCGTCATCAACGCCGTGCTTGACGCGCTGGCGCCGCTCGGTGTGAAAGACATCGACATGCCCGCCAGCCCGAACCGGGTCTGGCAAGCCATCCAAAACGCAAAAGCCTGAGGAGAATACACATGTACGCATTCGCATACGAACGCCCCGCCTCCATGGCAGACGCGCTGGCCAAGATCTCGGCCGGTGGCCAAGCCTTGGCCGGTGGGCAGACCCTGATCGCTTCGCTCAAGCAGCGTCTGGCCCAGCCGGAAAGTCTGATCGACCTGGCCGGCGTCGCCGAGCTCAGCGGCATCAAAAAAGACGGCAACTCACTGGTGATTGGTGCCATGACGCGCCATGAGACCGTGGCCGACAGCGCCGATGTGCAAGCCATGATCCCCGCGCTCGCCGCACTCGCAGGCGGCATCGGTGACCGCCAGGTGCGGGCCATGGGCACCATGGGCGGGTCGGTGGCCAACAACGATCCGGCTGCGTGCTACCCCAGCGCCGTGCTCGGCCTCGGTGCCACCGTGCAAACCAACAAACGCAGCATCGCCGCCGATGACTTCTTTCAAGGCATGTACACAACCGCGCTGGAAGAAGGCGAACTGATCACCGCGATCCACTTCCCTGCCCCGCAAAAAGCGGCCTACGCCAAGTTCCGCCAGCCGGCCTCGCGCTTTGCACTGGTCGGCGTGTTTGTCGCACAAACGGCCAACGGTGTGCGCGTGGCGATCACGGGCGCAGGCAATGGCGTGTTCCGCCATGCGGGGCTGGAAGCGGCCCTTTCCAAGAGCTTCACCCCTGAGGCGGTTGAAGGCGTGGCCATCGATGCAGGTGAGCTCAATGGCGACCTCCACGCCAGTGCCGCTTACCGCGCGCAGTTGGTCAAGGTTCAAACCCAGAAAGCAGTGCAGCAAGCCAATGGTTGAACCTGTTTCCGGATTTGCAAGCATCGATGAACTGACCCACGCCCTGCAAGGCGTGGGTTACCACGCGCCGCGCCAGCTCGCCACTTCCGTTTATCTCGCCATGAAGCTGCAGCGCCCGCTGCTGCTGGAAGGCGAGCCGGGCGTGGGCAAAACCGAGCTGGCAAAGGCGCTGGCCAAAGTGCTGGGTCGACCGCTGTTGCGACTGCAGTGTTACGACGGCATGGAACAGCGCGAGGCCTTGTATGAATGGAACCACACGGCACAGCTGCTGCACATGCGCGCGGCACAAGACACCAACACCGCCGATGAGATCGAGCGCGAGGTGTACCAGCCCCGCTACCTGATTCGCCGACCGCTGCTGCAAGCGTTGCAGGCGCCCGCGCCGGGCGCGGTGTTGCTGATAGACGAAGTCGACCGGGCCGACGAGCCCTTCGAGGCGTTCCTGCTGGAGTACCTGGGCGAATACCAGGTGAGCATCCCGGAGCTGGGCACAATCAAAGCCGAAGTCGCCCCTTTGACCATTCTCACCAGCAACCGCACGCGCGACCTGAACGACGCCGTGAAACGCCGTTGCCTGTACCAGTGGATGGACTACCCGGAGCGCGAACGCGAGCTGGCCATCGTGCAAAGCCAGGTGCCCGAAGCCGGGCCAGCGCTCACCGAGCAGATCACGCAATTCGTCTCGCGCTTGCGCTCCATGCCATTTGTCAATGCCTTTCAGCGCAGCCCCGGCATTGCCGAGAGCGTGGAGTGGGCCAAAGCACTGGTGGCGCTGGACACGCTCACGCTCGACCCCGAGGTGGTGCAAGACACGGCCGGCATTTTGTTCAAACAGCGTGAAGACGTGGCCGCGCTCATCCCACTGATCGACGAGTTGCTGCAACCCGATCCCGCATAGAAGCGCCATCCCCATGATGAAGCTCGGCGACGCCCGCAGCGGCAAGCTGCCCGACAACATCACTGGTTTTGGCCGTGCGCTGCGCCGCGCGGGTGTGCCGGTGGACAGCAGCCGCATCGCCCTGGCCATCGATGCCGTCGGTCTGGTCGGTATCGAGCGCAAAGACGATCTGCACGCGGCACTGCGCGCGGTCTTCGTGAGCCGCCAACAAGACCTTGAGGTCTTTGATCAGTTGTTTGATGCCCTCTTTCGCAATCCAGAGCTTGCGCAACAGCTGCTCGCCCAGATGTTGCCCAAGGTGCGCCAGGGCCAGCCGCCAAAGCGCAAGGCCCGCGTGCAGGAAGCCTTGGCTGCGGCCAGGACGCCCGCCGAAGGTCCGCGCAAAGAGAGCGAAATTCAGCTGGATGCGGCCATGACTGCGAGCGATCAGCAGCGCCTGCGCCATGCGGACTTTGCCACGCTCAACGCCAGCGAATTCCACCTGATCGAACGGCTGGTGCGCGATGTGCCCATGCCCTTGCCCCCGGTGCCCGGCCGGCGCACGCGGGCGGGCACGCGGGGCCAGCGCCCACACTGGGCCGCCGCCCTGCAACAAGCCCGGCGCTTCGAGGGCGAGCTGCTCTGGTTGCCCAAAAGGTCCCGCCGCCCTCAAGCCTTGCCCCTGCTGGTGCTGGTGGACATCTCTGGCTCCATGGAACGCTACGCGCGCTTGTTGCTGGCTTTTCTGCACAACGCCACACACGGCCGCCCGCGCGCCGCTTTTGCCTTCGGCACCGACCTCACCGATCTGCGGCCGGCTTTCCGCCAACGCGACACCGACCACATGCTGGACATGGCCAATGCCGCCATCGCCGATTTCGCCGGGGGCACCCGCCTGGGCGCATCGCTGACCACCTTGCGCGAACGCCATGCGCGCACACTGGTGGGCCGGCGCACGGTTGTGTTGCTCATCAGCGATGGTCTGGACACTGGTGAGCCCGAGGCCCTGAACCAAGAAGTGGTCTGGCTCAAGCGCCACTGCCGACAGCTGCTGTGGCTCAACCCGCTGCTGCGCTTTGATGGCTACGCGCCTTTGGCGAGTGGTGCTCAGGTCTTGCACCAACACGCCGATGGCATGCTCGCCGTGCACAACCTCAGCCGCCTGGAAGACTTGGCGCAAGCCATGGCCCAGCTCATGCGGCGCTGACCCCATATTCTCACAATCGATCCAACTGGAGATACCCACCATGGACATGACCGGACAACGCGTACTCAAGGCCTCCCAGCAACAAGCCTGGGAAGCCTTGAACGACCCCGAGATCCTGAAAGCCTGCATCCCTGGCTGCAAGAAATTCGAACCTGCTGGCGACAACGCCTACACCGTCACCGCGGGCATCAAGATTGGCCCTGTGGCCGCCACTTTCAACGGCAACGTACAACTCACCGACATCGTGGCCCCCACCAGCTACAAGCTCAACTTCGACGCCCAAGGCGGCGTGGCCGGCTTCGGCAAAGGCGAGTCGTCGGTCGAACTCAAACCGCTGGACGACGGCTGTGAACTCAACTACACCGTGCACTCCACCGTGGGCGGCAAGATCGCGCAAATGGGGCAGCGCCTGATCGACGGTGTGGCGAAAAACATGGCCGAAGACTTCTTCAAACGCTTTGAGGCCGAACTGGAAAAGCGTTTCCCACCAGCAGACAATGCCGGGGCGGCCGACAATGGCGCGGCACAAACCGCCATCGTCTCCTCCAGCAGCGGTGTGGGCGGCATGCCCACCTGGGTATGGGCTGCAGGCGCCGTGGCCCTTGTTGTCATCATCTGGCTCGCCTCCCGCTGACAAGACCAAAACCACCGACATGGAAAACCTCGATCTCACCGTTCTGCGTCACCTCCTGCAATGGCGCCGTCAAGGGCAAAAGGCCTTGCTGGCCACAGTGGTCCGCACCTGGGGCTCATCCCCCCGCCCGGTCGGCTCCATCATGGCGTTGTGCGAAAGCGGCGCCGTGGTGGGATCGGTCTCGGGCGGTTGCATCGAAGACGACCTCATCTACCGCTACAGCCGCGCCAACACGCCAGAGGGATCGGTTGCTGTGGTGGGCATCACCCACGACATCCCTGCAGGCCCACCCGAGCGTGTGACCTACGGCGTCACCGCCGACGAAGCCCACCGGTTCGGCCTGCCTTGCGGCGGCACGCTGGAGTTGCTGCTGGAATTCAACCCCGATGTGGCGCCGCTCGAGACCCTGGTGCAGACGCTGACCGAAGGTCACATGATGGAGCGCCACACCCAGATCGCCACAGGGCAAGTCACCCTGGTGCCCGCCACCCAGCCGCAGGCCCTGCACGACGATGGCACCACCCTGCGCAACAGCTTCGGCCCCGAGTACCGAATGCTGTTGATCGGCGCCGGTCAGCTCACCGAATACCTCGCCACCATGGCGTTGTTTTGCGGCTTTGCCGTGACCGTGTGCGACCCGCGTGAGGAATACCGCGGCAACTGGCAGGTGGCGGGGGTGAAGCTCGAAGCGGGCATGCCTGATGACGTGGTTGCCGCTTTCAATCTCGACCGGCGCACCTGTGTCATTGCCCTCACCCACGACCCCAAGCTCGACGATCTCGCCCTGCTGGAAGCTTTGGGCAGCGAAGCCTTTTATGTGGGCGCGATCGGGTCGCGCCGCAACAACGAAGCCCGACGCGCCCGCATGATTGAACACTTCGAGCAGACCGAAGAAAGCCTGGCCAACATGCGCGGCCCCATCGGCATCTACATCGGCAGCAAGACCCCCCCCGAGATCGCGGTGAGTGTGATGGCCGAAGTCCTGGCTCTGAAGAACGCCGTCCCCCTGCCGCGCGACATGCAGGTCGGCCCCGCGAAGGAACAACTGCACCCGGGAACCGGCTCGGCAGCCGTGTGTTTCTCCAGCCAACGGGCCGCTTGAAATCAGCACTACCGCCCGCGCCCTGCATCGTGATCCTTGTCGCGGGTTCGGGGATAAGGCAGCAGCCAACAGGCGCTATCCATGCCAGCGGCCAGTCCAGTCAGAAGCGCTGGCGCCTCGCCTCATCCAGGCTGCAAGCAAATCGAACGGTGATCGTGCTCTGAACGCAAGTCCAGGGCGGTGGCGGCGGGCCAGCTTTGCAGAATCAAACAATGGCGCGCCAAACACCTGCAATCTTGAATGCCATGTCGAGTTGCAAGCGTTGAGAGACGCCACAGGGCAGGACCGAAAATGGCCCCCAATACCGGACAAAATCCGGGAAAACCCTTGATCAACAGCGCGCGCAGGCCCATGCACAAGCCGCACAAAACTGATTAAATGTCAGTCGACCTGCTTCTGACAGGGCCGGGAGCCTGCGCGGCAGAAGGCATCGAAGCAAAATGCGCGAAAACCGAGGATTGTGTGGTGCTACCGACAAGCCCAGGGTGGGCCTCTGGGCGCAGCAGGGGGTACCGCAGGAGACTGGTTTATCGTGGATTGCAACCGATGCGCCTTCTACCGCGCCGACACCCAGGCTGATCCATCCAAAAGAGCCGCACTTTCGCATGCCCCACAGCAGCCCCACACTGTCCACCGAGCCTCAACGGCTGGACGCCATCGAACAGGCCCGGCAATCAGTGCTGCGTGCCCGAAGCGACCGTGCCCCGCCGAGTCTGGCCGCAGGCATCGAGCGGTCGTGGCGACGCTGCCTGGCGATGGGGCACGAACCCGATCGCCCGGTCACCTTCAACGCCGTTTCCGAGGGCAGCACCCGGCGCGCACTCGATGCCAGCCGCCTTCTGCTGCAGGCGGCGGCTCCGGTGGTGCGCACGCTCACCCGGGCCATGCTGCACACCCGCTACTTCGCCATCCTGACCAACGCCGACGGCGTGGTCATCGATGTGCATGGCCCGGTGAACCGCAGCGATCCACCCGCGGCCGCTCTGGCCCGCTTGGGCATTGACCTGTCGGAAACGGCCGTCGGCACCACGGCGATCGGTACCACCTTGGCCGAACAGCAGTCCGTCTGGCTGCACCGGGGCGAGCATTTTTTCCAGGACAACGTGGTATTCAGCTGCGCAGGCGCGCCAATCTGCGGGCCCGATGGCCGCTGCGTGGGCATGCTCGACCTCACCGGCATCAATGTGGTTGAACAACCCGCGCTCAAGCACCTGGTCACGCAATCGGCCCGCAGCATTGAAAACGCGCTCACCCTGGCGCAACCCCACCGCTTGCTTTTGCGCCTGAACTGGCCGGGTCGCGTCCTGGGCGACGACAGCGACGGGCTGGTGTGCCTGGACGCCGATGGTTACCTCACCGGCATGAACCGGTCAGCGACCGAGATGTTGAGCGCAACGCCGGCAACCATGGCGGCGCACGCGGACAGCGTGTTCGCGATCAACTGCGCGGAACTGTTCGATGCCGCCAACCAGCATCGGGGGGCCTTTGAAGTGCCCTTGTGGTCGGGTCTGCGCCTGTTCGCGCTCGCCCAACCCCACTCGTCAGCGCCCATAGGCCACGGCATGCCTGGCCAGGCCGTGCCGCTGAGGGACCACGAAACCTCGATCATCCGCAAGGCTGTGGAAGACGCACAAGGCAATGTCGAAGCCGCAGCGCGGGTGCTGGGCATCAGCCGCGCCACGGTCTACCGCCGCTTGCAGTCAAAAAAACCATTGAGCTGAGCGATCAGCTGCACGGCGTCACGGTGCGGCGGGGGCCATGCCCTGTTGATGAAGCCTCTTCAGCGAACCACGCCACGCCAGGGGCCCCTACCACTCATGGCAAGCCCGTTCCTGCGCGGCGAACCACACGGCGCAACACCTCCAGCGTATCGGGCTCAGTGCCCAGGTGGCCGGATCGGGTCAGGTGCAATCGCTGGATTTCGGCGATGCGCGACCCCATGGCGGCCCACGCCTGGCTGTTGGCGCTGGGACAAACCGCGTCGAACCGGCCATGCACCCAGTCGATCGCCACGCCAGCCTCGACCGCAGTGCGCACCGCGCGGTCCAGCTCACCCGGCCGCACAAAGCCGCGCTTGCTCAGGTAATGCCCTTGAACGCGATATTTGGCGCGCAGCCGCCGGTCCATGGGCGAGCTGCGCGGCGACGCGCGTTGCGCCTTGGCGCGGCGCAGGCCGCGGCTCAAAGCCGCCGCGTCGCGCCGGATGCGCACGCCCAGTCGCGCATCACCTTGCGCCGCAGCATGGCGCAGGCTGCGGCGCAAACCCAGCACCGCGCAGGCCATCTCCAGGATGTTCCACCGACGCACAGCGCGCAGCGATGCAACACCAAGTGTTCCACTTTGAACCAGTCGGCGCAAAACAGCTAAAACCCCTGGCACGCCATAGCCCGGCGCGCGCGGCCAGCCCGCATCCGGCCCTGCCACTTGCGCCACACGCTGCCTGGGTTGCAACAGCCCCGCCAGCTCGCGCCGGCTGACCGCAAACGCGCCTCGCAAAACCATGCGCTCAACGCGCTGCGGGTGGCGCAGCAGATAAGCCAATGCCACCACGGTGCCCCACGATCCGGCGATCACATTCCACCGCTCAACACCCAAGTTTTGGCGCAATGTTTCGAGGTCGGAAACCAGCGCAGCCGTTGTGTTTCGGACCGTTCGACCCTTGGGTTTGCTGGCGCCAGCGCCGCGTTGATCGGGTGCGATAGCCCAATGCCTGGTGAGATCCAGGGGCCGCAACATGCCCGGTTGAGCGCTCGCGCCCGGCCCCCCATGCAACAGCAACCAGGGCTCGCCGGCGCGGTTGCCCACCACACGATAAGCCATGCGATGGAGCGGCGCAACAGCGAGAAATTCGGGTGCAGGCCAAGTGGTGAATGATGAAGATGGAGAGGGCATGTTCGGTCAATCTGAGTAGTTACCCTGAGAAGTCACGACGGGGGTGGTTTCTGCCTTTGATGTTGCGTATATTGAAAGCGCTTGCCCAGCAAAATTGCAGTCAAGCAAACATTCATGTTTCAAGCCAGCTTCAACAGGAGACCGACTATGCAGTGGACCACCCCGACCTTCACCGACCTTCGCTTCGGATTCGAAATCACGATGTACATCGCGAACCGCTGAAATTCAGCGGTTTCTTTGAAAAGCGCACGGGTGTACAACGCGTGCGCTTTCTCTTTTTGATTTTCCCGATTCACTTGTAGAGGTTCAAGGCAGTCTATGCGCATCCAGGTACTCGGCTCATCCGCGGGCGGCGGCTTCCCGCAGTGGAACTGCAATTGCACCAATTGCGATGGTCTGCGCCAAGGCCGCATTCAGGCCCGCGCGCGCACCCAATCGTCAATCGCCATCAGCGCCACCGGCCAAGACTGGCTGCTGGTCAACGCATCGCCCGACATCCTCCAGCAAATCGCGCAAACGCCGGCGCTGCAGCCCGCCCGCGCCGTTCGCGACAGTGGCATCGCCGCCGTCTTGCTGATGGACGCCCAGATCGATCATGTCACCGGCCTGCTCATGCTGCGCGAGCGGCAGACCCCGCTTCCGCTGCTGGCCACACCCGAAGTGTTGTCCGACATTTCCGATGGCTTTCCGATCACCCGCATCCTCTCGCACTATTGCAAGGTGGCCCCCACCGAGCTGCCCATCGATGGCCGCACCACCGATATTCCCGGCCTGCCCGGCGTGCAGGTGCAGACCGTGGCGCTGTCATCCAAGCCTCCACCGTACTCGCCCTTCCGTGGCAACCCTCGCCCGGGCGACAACATCGGCCTGCTGGTGCACAACCCTGCCACCGGTGCGAAAGCGTTCTATGCGCCCGGCCTGGCCGCCGTCACGCCCGAGCTGCTCGACATCATGGGTGGCTGTGATGTGATCATGGTCGATGGCACCTTCTGGACCCACGACGAAATGCAACGGGAAGGCCTCTCTAAAAAGGCCGCACTCGACATGGGCCACCTGCCGCAAAGCGGGCCAGGCGGCATGATCGAGCAACTCGACAAATTGCCCAAATCGGTTCGCAAGATTCTCATTCACATCAACAACACCAACCCCATGTTGATCGAAGACTCGAAAGAGCGCGCCTTGCTCACCGAACACGGCATCGAAGTCGCTTTCGATGGCATGGAGGTGGTGCTGTGACGCCCCTGCGTCGCCTCGGAGGGACTGTGGCCATGAGCGGGCCAAAGGTCCGTCCCAAAGCATGAATTGAAAGCTCCGTTGACCGCCGCCGCCCTCAAAATACATCTCGACAGGAATCCGATCGTGGAGCTTGCCCATTCCATTCGCACCGACGGCCACTTGCCCGCCTGGGATCCAACCGCATTTGAAGCACAGCTGCGCGACAAAGGCCGCAGCTACCACATTCACCATCCATTCAACGTGCGCATGAACACGGGTGGCTGCACACCCGACGAGATCCGCTGCTGGGTGGCCAACCGCTTCTACTACCAGATCTGCATCCCGCGCAAAGATGCGGCCATCCTGGCCAACATGTCCGACCGCGCCCACCGCCGCCTATGGATAGAGCGCATCCTTGACCACGATGGCCATGGTGATTTTGAAGGCGATGCCGCCGGCGGCATCGAAGCCTGGACCCGGCTGGGCGAAGCTGTGGGTATTTCGCGCGAAGACCTGTGGTCGTTGCAAGGCGTGGCGCCCGCCGTGCGCTTCGCATGCGATGCCTACGTGAATTTCACCGCCAAGGCACCCTGGCAAGAAGCCGTCTGTTCCTCGCTGACCGAAATGTTCGCACCGCAAATCCACAAAGACCGGCTGGCCACCTGGCCCAAGCACTACCCGTGGATCGAAGCCACCGGCCTCACCTATTTCCGCAGCCGCATCCCGCTCGCCGGTCGCGATGTGGAACACGGCCTGCGCGTCACGCTGGAACACTTCACCACCCGCGCCCAGCAACACCGCGCCCTCGACATCCTTCAGTTCAAGCTGGACATTTTGTGGTCCATGCTGGATGCGATTGAAAAAGCCAGTCAACAATGAGTTCCCCTGTGCCGCTTTGCGTCTTCCCCCTGCAAGGGGGACCACACCGGTGGCCTGGGAAAAGCCAGTTCCACGGTGTGTGCTGGGTCGCACCCCATGCGTTGGCACAACAATCTGGAATACGAAATGAGTGAAACTTCTTTGATACCTGATCGGCCCAAGCTTTCGCGCCGCTTCCGCTTGCAGTATGAAGAAGCGCAAAGCCGCTGGGTGTTGCTCTACCCCGAGGGCATGGTGCAGCTCAACGACAGCGCGGCGGAAATCTTGAAGCGCTGCGATGGCCTGCGCAGTTTGCAGGCGATTGTTGCCGAGCTGGAAACGGCGTTCGGCGCTCAAGACCTGAAGCCACAAGTCGTGTCATTGCTCGAGGAAGGACAGCGCCGTGGCTGGATCGAATAAAAGCACCGTGACCGCCTCGGCTACGCCATCGCGCTCGGCCCAGGAACCCAAGCTGTGAACACATCGCCTGTTGCTGCCGGCCCCCCCCTGTGGTTGCTCGCCGAGCTGACTTACAAATGCCCGCTGCATTGCGTGTTTTGCTACAACCCCACACAGCAAGCGCACATCCGCGAAGAGCTCACCACTGGGCAATGGGTGAGCGTGATGCAGCAGGCGCGCAAGCTCGGCGCGGCGCAGCTGGGCTTCTCAGGCGGCGAGCCGCTGTTGCGCGACGACCTGGTGGAACTGGTGCAAGAAGCGCACCGCCTGGGCTACTACACCAACCTCATCACCTCAGGCGTCGGCCTCACGCCCGCCAAGGCGCAAGCGCTCAAAGACGCCGGACTTGACCACGTACAGCTCTCGTTCCAAGACTCCACCCAGGAACTCAACGACTTTCTGAGCCACACCAAAACGTTTGAACTCAAGCAGCGCGTGGCGCGCCTGATCAAGGAGCATGACTGGCCCATGGTGCTCAACTGCGTATTGCACCGCCACAACCTGCCCCATGTGGGCAAGATCATCGAGATGGCCGTGGCGCTCGAGGCCGAATACCTGGAGCTCGCCAACACCCAATACTACGGCTGGGCCTGGGTCAATCGGGACCACCTGATGCCCACGCGAGAAGAACTGGAAGCAGCCGAGGCCGTGGTCACCCGATTTCGCGAAAGCCAGGAAGGAAAAGCCGGGCCCAAAACGCGCGTGCTGTTCGTGGTGCCCGACTATTTTGAGGAGCGCCCCAAGGCTTGCATGAACGGCTGGGGCTCGGTTTTTCTCAGCATCGCACCCGATGGCCTGGCCATGCCTTGCCACAACGCGCGCGACCTGCCCAACCTCGCCTTGCCCAACATCAAGGACACCTCCATCGCCGAAATCTGGCAGCGCAGCAATGCCTTCAACGCCTTCCGGGGCGACAGCTGGATGAAAGCCCCCTGCCGCAGCTGCGATGAGCGCCACAAAGACTTTGGCGGTTGCCGCTGCCAGGCCTTCATGATCACCGGCGATGCAGCAGCAGCCGACCCGGTGTGCAGCAAATCGCCCCACCACGACAAGGTGGTTCAGCTGGTGAAGCAAGCCCCCGCGCGACGCAACATCCCCATTGTGTTCCGAAGCGACGATGCATCGCGCCATTTGCACCCGGCCGCAAAAGACACCTGACACGGCCAGTCACTTGTTGGTGAGCCGCTAGCGCCGGGGGCGCAGCCCTAATGCCTTCACGCCAGTAGCCCATAGAAGCCTCGGCGATCCCCGCCGATCAGGCCGATCCTTTTTGCCGAATCCAGCCCCGCTGCGGGTCGTAGCCCCACAGCGCGAGCACAAAAAACACCGCCCCACAACCCAGCACCACCGCCCAGGACAGACCATGAAACTGGCCCACGCTGGCGTAGCGGATGGCTTCTACGGCGTAGGTGAACGGGTTGAATTCCGCCAGCTTCAGCAGCCACCAGGCGCCCGATTCCTCCAGTTTCCACAGCGGATACAGGGCCGAGCTGATGAAGAACATAGGGAAGATCACGAAGTTCATCGTGCCCGCGAAGTTCTCCAGCTGCCGCACATACACCGACAACATCAGCCCCAGCGCGGCCAACATGGTGGCCGCGCT
This sequence comes from Hydrogenophaga sp. PAMC20947, assembly GCF_004795855.1. Classification (NCBI taxonomy): domain Bacteria; kingdom Pseudomonadati; phylum Pseudomonadota; class Betaproteobacteria; order Burkholderiales; family Comamonadaceae; genus Hydrogenophaga; species Hydrogenophaga sp. PAMC20947. The sequence continues at coordinate 364,453 of NZ_CP039252.1, read as the reverse complement.
GATCATGGCCAACAGCAGCGGTGGCACTGTGGCCCAGGGTATTTCCACGCCGAACAGCGCGGCGATCACCAGAAACACCCCCATCTGCAAGACCGAGAGGCAGGTGCCCGCCAGCAGCTTGAACGCCAGCAGCCAGGCGCGCGCCAGCGGCGCCGTCAGCAGGAGGCGCATCACACCCATTTCGCGGTCGTACACCATGGAAAGCGAGCTCTGCATGCCGTTGAACAAAGCCACCATACCCAGCAGGCCGGGCACCATGTAAGCCTTGTATTCAATGTACGTTTCATAGGGTGGCACGATGGCCACACCAAAGACATTGCTGAAACCCGCCGAGAACACCACGAACCACAACAGCGGCCGAACCAGCGCCGAGCCCAGACGCGAAGGCTGTCTCAAAAAGCGGTTGAGTTCACGGCCCACGACCGCACGCAGCGCCCGCGCCAGATGCATGGGCAGCGAAGGCGCCGCGAGATCGGAGGTCAGGGTTGGGCTTTGCATGTGCTTTCCTTTTGATCAACCCCCAAGGTGTCGAGCACCTCAACCGGGTGCAAGACGCCGTCAACCGGAGCGGTGGCGACCACGCCGTCCACATGGCTCAGGAACAACGGCTGGCGCAACTGCCCGTCCCAGGGCCGAAACGACAGGCGCGTCCCTTTGAAACCGTCCACAAAAACCGTACCGCCGCGCAGGGCCTTGAGCTGCTGGCCCACAGTGGCCTTGGGGTTGTCCACCAAGACGGCTGTCACCGAGCGCACCGCCATCCAGGCCGCCCAGTCCTGCCCGCGCATGGGGCGTTGCGCCAGCTTGAAAAAGCGGCGCGAGAGTTGCGGTCCACCGTAGCGCTCCCATTGCGGATGCCAGGCCATCGCCATCAGCCCGTTGGCGCCCACGACCGGACGCGGCCATTGCGTGGCATAGGGCAAGGCTCGCGCGAACTCGCCATCGCTGTCCATCACGGCGACCACATCGTGATCGCGGTCGCCGGTGAGCAAGCGTGTGTTGGCCAGATCGCGTTCGCGCGGATCACCGCTGAGCTTGAAAGGCCGCGTTTGCGTGGTCTTGATGCCGTAACGCTTGGCCGAGCGCGCCCAGGCCTGGCCCTGCAACGCGTCGCCCGGCAGCGGGCCCTGCAACACCAGCGCCTTGCGCCAGTTGCGCGCGGCCAGGTACTGCGCCAGCGCATCGCTCATCATCAGTCGGCTGGGGTAGGTGTGCAGCAAGGCGGCGGCGCAGTCTTCGGCGCGAAGGCTGTCGTCGTCCAGTCCGGCGTTGAACACCACCGCGCCGCCCAGCGCGGCCGGCGCCGTCTGAACCAGCTGGCGCATGGCGGCCAAGGGCAAGTCGGCGATCACATGCTGTACCTTGGCCGCCTTCAGCTCCGCCAGGGCTTTGGGCAAAGCTGCCGCGTTGGGCAGTACCACATCGCGCACCTCCAGCGCCATGCCCTCGGCATCCAGCTCGAACGATGAATCGTCCGCACCCAACCGCGCCCCATCAACCGCCCGGCCCGCGGGATGGCCCGGGTAAGCACGCTCCTCTCGCCGCGCGCCATAGCGCGCATCGTCGGCCAGAGAAATCACGGCAACTGTGACCTTGGTGACGGCCTCTGCAGCAGTCGAGACAAAGCAAGCGGCCGAGAGCAACGCCACAACGACGGCGCGCGAGTACCACCAACCCAGAACGCCGTGGAACCGGCTCCGCCGGGCCGCCAGCGTTGCCCCTTGTGGGGCGGAGCGAAGCGAAGGGGGGGAGCCGGTCATTTGACCAATACCGTGTGCGGCACGCGACCAGCCGGCACCGTCTTGATCGCCTTGCCGCTGGCGGTGTCGATGAGGGTCAAGTCATCGGACAGGCCATTGGCCACGTACAGCGTCTTGCCGTCGGGATGCAAACGCAACCCCCAGGCCCGTTTGCCCACCAGCACCAGCCGCTTGACGGCGTGCGTGGCGGCGTCGACCTCGGCCACGTGATTGGCCTTGCCCAGGCCCACCCAGACCGAGCGGCCATCGGGGCTGATGGTCATGCCCACTGGCGTGATGTCGCTGGTCCGCATGCCCTTCACCTCAAACTGGATGGTTTGCTTGAGCGAACGGGTCTTGGTGTCGACCACGCTCACCGACGCATCCAGCTCGTTGGTCACCCACAGCTCGGCGCCCCCGGCGGCGAGCACGAAGCGGCGCGGCCGCTTGCCCACCTTGATGTTCTTGACCACCTTGTGGGTCGTGAGATCGATTTCATGAACCAGATTGGCCACCTCGGAGGTCACATAGGCCGTCTTGCCATCAGGTGTCACCAGCACACCTTCGGGTTCCCCACCGGTCTGGACCTCGAACGCCAGCTTTTTCGTGGCCAGGTCGTAGGCAGCCAGAACGTTCTCGTCTTCAATCGACACATAGGCCAGTTTGCCGTCTGGGCTGAGCGCAAACATTTCCGGACTGTCCCCCAATGGAACACTGCCCGCCAAGCGGCCTGTTGCCACATCGACCAGCCCGAGCGCATTGCTGTCGCCACAGACCACCATGATTTGCTTGTGGTCCGGGCTGAAGGCCATATCGCGCGGGCGCTTGCAGACATCGATCTGGCCCTGGCGATCGCCCTGCGCGTTGAACACGTAGATGGCGTTGTCCTTCTCACTGGACACATACACCGTGCCTGCGCCCTGTGCCTGAGCCCCGCTGGCAACAGCAGCACACAACACGGCCCACAAAGCCCAGGCGCGCCGGGCCGGGGCGGATCGATGAATGGTCTTTGTCATCCAGCTTGTCTCCTTGTTTTTTGTCATCGATGATCGTACCGGCTGGCGCCACCCCTGTCTGGATTCGCCTGTCGCCTGTGCCGCCACGGGACACTCGGGCTGCAAGTACAGTGCCAGAAGCACAGAGACAAAACTGGCCCACACCCGGCACCACAAGACTGCCGCGCAGCCACACAACACCGAGACAACGCTACACCGAAAGGCCGCCCATGCGCCGCACCGATTTTCCAAGCCCCCGACCACCCTACGCAGGCACCCGGCCAACCTCGCGCCGCGAATGGCTGGGCTTGGGCCTGGGCAGCGCTGTGCTCGCCGCCGCAGGATGGCCGGCCCGGGCGGCGACCCACCGCTCATGGCCTGAGCGGCCAATCACCCTGATCGTGCCCTGGCCCGCTGGCGGCCAGACCGACCTCACCTTGCGCATCCTCTCTGACGAGGCCGAAAAATGGCTGGGGCAAGCCATCGTCGTCATGAACAAACCCGGCGCCGGAGGCACGCAGGTGGCCCCGGCGCTCAAGATGGCCAATCCCGACGGCTACACCATCGGCCAGGTGCCGATCACGGTCTACCGCTACGCGCTGATGCACAACGTGCTCTGGGATCCGGTGGCAGACCTCAGCCCCATCTTGCAGGTCTCGGGCGTGAGCTTTGGCGTGCTGGTCCCGAGCAGCAGCGCCTGGAACAGCTGGGCGGATCTGGTCGCCTGGGCCAAGAAGCACCCAGGCGAACTCATCCTCGGCTCCACCGGCGTGGGCACCACCGCCCACCTTGCCACGGAGGAACTGCTGCGGCAACACAAGGTTGAATACGTACACGTTCCCTACAAAGGCACGGCCGACCAGATGCTGGCCGTGGCCAGCGGCCGTCTCATGGCGGGCGTCAATTCGACAGGGTTCGCGCCCTGGGTCGATCAGGGCAAGATGCGCATCCTTGCCCTCTTCAGCGCCGAGCGCAGCCCGCGCTGGCCCGAGGTGCCTACGATGCGCGAGCTGGGTTACCCGCAGGCGGTCTACACCTCACCCTGGGGCCTCGCCGCGCCGCAAGGCACGCCCCCTGATGTCATTGCCAAGCTGCACGATGCCTTTCGTCAAGCCGTGTTCAGCCCACGCCACCGCGAAGCCTTGGCCCGCTTTGACCAATCGATCAACTACCTCAACACCGCTGACTACCGGGCTGCGGTGCTACAAACGGTGGAACAAGAACGACAACTGCTGGGCCGCATGAACCTGCTGGCCAAGCCCCCTCAATGACAATATCCGCCCTGCTCCAGGCCACCGACCTCCACAAAGCCTACAACGGCAAGCCCGCGCTCAAAGGCGTGAATCTGTCGCTAGAGGCGGGCGAAATGTGCGCTCTGCTTGGCCCCAATGGTGCTGGCAAGTCCACGCTGCTGCAACTCCTCACGGGCCTGTTCAGCCCCGATCAAGGGCGCATCACAGTGCTCGGCCATGACATGCGCACCCACCCGGCACAGGCGCTCTCAGGCCTGGGCGTGGTGTTCCAGCAAAGCGCGCTGGACATGGATTTGCCCGTGATGTCCAACCTGTTGTTCCACACCGACTTGCATGGCATACCGCGCGCAATCGCCCGCGCACGCATCGACGAAGGCCTGAGCACCATGGGCATCAACGATCAGGCTCGCGCCGTGGTGCGCAGCCTTTCAGGCGGCACGCGACGCAAGGTGGAACTGGTGCGCGCCCTGCTGCACCGCCCCCAGGTGCTGCTGATGGACGAAGCCACCGTGGGCCTGGACCCGGGTTCGCGCCAGCAGTTGCTCGAGACCGTGCGCGGCCTTTGCCGCGAGCGCGGCATGGCAGTGCTCTGGGCCACCCACTTGATTGAAGAGGCGCAAGTGGCCGACCGGCTGTTGTTGCTGCACCAGGGCTCGGTGCGGTTTGATGGCACCCTGCCCGACTTCATGGCCGCCGCTCAGGGGCAGGACTTTCAAGCCGAGGTGATGCGCCAGCTGGAGAAAAAGGGCCTGTAAAGGCAACGATAAAGCAGCCAGCCTGGCCATACTTTGCGGTGCCGGACCACCGCGATCGGGTGTGAAACGCCATGCGCTCGAGGCATCCCCATCCGATCCAGTCAGGACAAACCAATGACCAGGGCCGATGCAGCCATCCAGGCACACGCCGCGTCACCCACCTGCAAGCTCAAACCCTGCTCAGTGAATCCGACCCAGGACCCGCCTCCGTCAAGCGCCAAAGAAACCTCCTGGCGCCGCGCTCCAGATGAACAACGCTGTACGCGCCCTGGCAGGCTGCACATTTCGTTCACCGCGGTGGGCAACGCGTCGTGCACAGCTGGGTGCACAGCCACTGCCGTCGCCTTGCACATGACCAGCACCGACAGTCCCGCATGCAGACCAAGCAAGTCCGAGCTCTCCCGTGTCACGCTCGCTGACAGGTGAAACCCACCTGCAGTGCGCAACCGAACCGTGACCAGGAGACCGGCATCGGCCTGCTCTATCCCCGCCAGAATCGTGCAGGGCAACTGATTGCGCATGCTGGTGCGCAAACCCAAGCCCCCTGCCAGCCCCGGATGTCCAGAAAATTGCGCCAACACGTGTCGGCGGGCCTGCGCCAGTTCGTCGGCCAGCGCCAACAGCTGCAAGCCGTCTGGTGTGATCCTGGCGCCACCGCCGCCAGCGCCGCCCACCGTTCGTTCCACCAGTTCTGCTCCACTCAAGGTGGTGAGCGTGTCGATCGCCTGCCAAGCGGCTTTGTAGCTGACACCGGTTTCCCGCGCCGCCTGGGAAATCGATCCCGACTGCGCAACCCGGCGCAACACCTCCAGCCGTTTGTCGCTGCTGGTGTGGCCCAAGGCTTCGTTCAAGGCGTCTGGATGCATGGCCGCATTGTGGCAGTCGAGCCCACGCACCGATCAAGGGGACTAGACTTCAGCAATTCGGTGTTTTGTAGCGAAGCATCGCTTTTACTTTCACCCCCTTTTTTGCATCGGAGCCCACCATGTCCATCCGCTCTTTCCTGACCGCCTTGACACTCATGCTCAGCGTGGGCTTTGCCCTGGCCCAGGACAAGGTCAAAGTGGTCTACCACTTCGACAACACCGAGGCCCAGGCCACCGCAGGCTTGCGCACGCTGCGCAACTACATGGACACGGCGCCCGACACCCAAATCGTGGTCGTGGCCCTGGGCGACGGCGTGCGTTTCCTGCTGGAGGGTGCCAAGGACAAAAAGAACAACGACCTCCAATACGGCCCGTTGATTTCCGACCTCGTCGCCAAAGGCGTGACCTTCGAAATTTGCGAACTCACCATGCGCGCCATGGACCTGAAGAAAGACCAGTTTGTGCTGGACGCGGGGTTCACCCCCTCGGGCGTGGTCCGCATCGGCCAGCTGCAATTTCGCGATCGTTACGCCTACATCAAGCCCTGAACCCGAAAACGGCATCCGATCGGCAGAGGCAGTCGCCCGCGGCTGCTTTCTGCATGCGCTGGGACACTTGTCAGGCAGCCGCCGCTGGCCACCGGGCAAGCCCCCATGCCGGTAAACCACAAACAGGCGCTATTCCAATTTAGAATAGCGCCTGTTTGTGGTTTACAGGACCGTTTGCCCATGTCCCTCACCCGCCATTGTCTCTACTTCCTCTCCGGAGTGCTCGCTTCTGCCGTGTCGAGTCATGCAACCGCCGCGCAGGCCCAGATCGCCGTAGCGGCCAACTTCGCCCAGCCCATCAAGGCCGTGGCGGAACTGTTGAACAAAACCACCGGCCATACCGTGCAAATCACGCTGGGATCCACCGGCAAGCTGTATGCGCAGATCAAAAACGGTGCACCGTTTGACGCCTTTCTCGCCGCCAACACCGAGGCGCCCGAGCGCCTGGAAAACGAAGGTTTGGCCCTACCGGGAAGCCGGTTCACCTACGCAACGGGCAAACTGGTGCTGTGGTCATCCCGCCCCGACCGGGTTGACCCCAGCGGCGCGGTGCTCAAACGACCGGATCTGGGCAAAGTGGCCTACGCCAACCCCAAAACCGCACCCTATGGCGCGGCGGCCCTTCAGGTGATGGACGCCCTCGGGTTGAGCGCGACCTTGGCGCCGAGCCTCGTCATGGGCGAAAGCATCGGGCAGGCCTACACGTTTGTCTACAGCGGCAACGCCGACGTGGGCTTTGTGGCCCTCTCTCAGGTGCTGGAGGGCGGCCGACTCAAGGGTGGTTCCATGTGGCAGCCGCCCCAAAACCTCTACGCCCCCATCAAACAAGACGCGGTGCTGCTCCAGCGGGGATCCGACAACCCGGCCGCCGTGGCCCTGATGAAACTGCTCAAGAGCCCTGAGGTCCAGACGCTGATCGGCGCCTACGGCTACGAGCCTTGATCCTCAGTCGCATGGGACTCACCCCCTCAGACCTGCAAGCCATCGGCCTCACCCTCCAGGTGGCGGCCCTGACCACCCTCATCCTGCTGGCGATCGGCGTGCCGCTGGCCTGGTGGCTGGCGCGCTCCCGTTCCATCTGGCGCAAGCCCGTCGGCGCCTTGGTGGCCATGCCGCTGGTGCTGCCGCCCAGCGTGATTGGTTTTTACCTGCTGGTCCTGATGGGGCCGCAAGGCTGGGTCGGCCAGTGGACCCAGGCGTTGGGCCTGGGTGTGCTGCCATTTACCTTTGCCGGCTTGGTGGTCGGCTCAGTGATCTACTCGCTGCCTTTTATGGTTCAACCGGTGCTGAACGCCATGCAGGCGATGGGCAATCGGCCGCTGGAGGTGGCCGCCACACTCCGCGCCTCGCCCCTGGACCGGTTTGTGCACGTGGTGCTGCCGCTGTGCAAACCCGGTCTGATCACAGGCGCCATCATGAGCTTTGCCCACACGGTGGGCGAATTTGGCGTGGTGCTGATGGTGGGCGGCAACATCCCGGGCGTGACCCGAATGGTGTCGGTGCAGATCTACGATCACGTAGAGGCGCTCGAATACAGCGATGCCCACCGGTTGGCCGCCGTGATGCTGGGCTTCAGTTTTGTCGTGCTTCTCGCCCTGCAGTGGATGAACCCGCAGCGCCGGCGGGCCACCGCATGACCGCGGCACACAACACGGGTATTCAGCTGCAATGCCAGCTGGTGCGCGGCGGGTTTTCGCTGGACGTGAACCTCAGCTTGCCGGCCCAAGGGGTCAGCGTGCTCTGGGGGGCCTCGGGCTCAGGCAAAACCTCTTGCCTCCGTGTGCTCGCCGGCCTGGAACCCCGGGCCACCGGACGCGTGGCGGTCAACGGCGAAGTCTGGCAAGACAGCTCATTCAACGTGTTCCGCCCGGTCCACGAGCGCGCCATCGGGTATGTGTTTCAGGAAGCCAGCCTGTTCGACCACCTCACGGTAGAAGGCAACCTGAAGTTTGGCTACCAGCGCACGCCAGCCCAGGACAGGCGGTATGCCTGGGACCATGGCCTGGTCTTGCTGGGCATCACCGATTTGCTGTCACGCCGACCCCAGACCCTGTCGGGTGGTGAACGCCAACGGGTGGCCATTGCCCGCGCCTTGGCAGCCAGTCCCAGGGTGCTGCTGATGGATGAGCCCCTGGCCGCACTCGACGCCCAGCGAAAGGCCGATATCCAGCCCTGGCTGGAGAAACTGCACCGGCACCTGGACATCCCGGTGGTCTATGTGACCCACTCCATCGATGAAGTGGTGCGCCTGGCCGATCACCTCGTGGTGCTGGAGCAGGGAAAGCTGCTGGCCAGCGGGCCGGTGACCGACATGCTCGCGCGTGCCGACCTGCCCCTCGCGTTCGGCGACCAGGCCTGCGCCATGATCACCGCAAAAGTGGCCTCACACCCGCCAAGGCCGGGCCTGTGTGTGTTGACATTTGCCGCTGGCGAGCTGCTGATGCCCGACAGCGCGGTGTCTGTGCAAGCGCCTGGGCAATCGGTGCGCCTTCGCATCCAGGCCCGAGACGTGAGCCTGTCGTTGCAACACCCGACACAGACCAGCGTGCTCAACATCCTGCCGGCCACCGTGACAGCCTTGCACGAAGACGGGCCCGGTCAGTTGCTCGTTCACCTCAGATTGGGTCAGGCAACCAGCGCCGTGGTCTTGCTTGCCAGGATCAGCCAGTACTCAGCGCAGCACCTGTCGCTGGCGCCCGGGTCCGAGGTTTTCGCTCAGATCAAGGGCGTGGCCATGGTGCGCTGAGCACAACACCCCGCCAAGCAACCCAGATGGCGGGACGGAATCAGGCCGCCAACCGCCGCGCGATCTCGGCCACCAGCTGCCGAGCCAGCTGCAGCTTCGACGCCCGCGGCATCTCCACCGCGCCGGCTTCGTCGACCAGCAACAAGGCGTTGTCGTCTTGCCCAAAGGTATCGGGGCCAATGTTGCCCACCAGCAGCGGCACACCTTTGCGCTCGCGCTTGGCCTGCGCATGGGCCAGCAGGTCTTCGCTCTCAGCCGCAAAGCCCACACAGTAGAGCTGGCGGTTGCGCGCCCGGGCCCCCGCCGCAATTCCGGCCAGGATGTCGGGGTTTTCAACAAACGACAAGGTCGGGACCTGCCCCGAACCATCTTTCTTGATCTTGTGTTCGGCTGCTTCCACCGGTCGCCAGTCCGCCACGGCTGCCGTGGACACAAACACCGTGGCCGTCTGGCTCAGCACGTTGAGCGTCTTTTGCATGTTGAGCGCCGACTTCACATTGATGCGCCCCACCCCGCGCGGTGTGGGCAAGCTGACGGGGCCAGCGACCAGGGTCACATGGGCACCGGCCTCGTGCGCGGCCCGCGCGACCGCAAACCCCATTTTGCCGCTGGACAGGTTGGTCAGCCCCCGCACGGGATCGATGGCTTCGAAAGTAGGCCCGGCGCTCACCAGCACATGCTGACCCTCCAGCACCTTGGGCGAAAAAAACCGGACCATGTCATAGAGCAGCTCCTCGGGCTCCAGCATGCGGCCGTCACCGGTTTCACCGCAGGCCTGGTCACCCGCGCCCACATCCAGCACGGTGGCGCCATCGGAGCGCAACTGCTCCACATTGCGTTGGGTGGCCGGGTGGGCCCACATTTCCCGGTTCATGGCCGGCGCCAGCACCAGGGGCACCTTGTCCAGAGGACGGGCCAGACACATCAGGCTGAGCAAGTCGTCGGCGCGCCCATGGATCAGCTTGGCCATGAAATCCGCACTGGCCGGCGCAATGAGAATCACATCGGCCTCTCGGCTGAGGTTGATGTGGGCCATGTTGTTGTCGACCCCGCCCGAAGTGCGTGCGTCCCACTGCGAGGTAAAGACCGGTCTGCCCGACAGGGCCTGCAGGGTCACCGCCGTGATGAACTGCTCTGCGGCTTCGGTCATGACCACTTGGACCGTGGCACCCGCCTTGACAAGGCTGCGGCACAACTCAGCCGCCTTGTAACAAGCAATACCGCCTGAGAGCCCCAGGACCACGTGTTTTCCGGCGAGTTCGTTCATGGGCCCAATGTATCAGTTTGAAACCCGTTCGGGCAGCCCCAAAGGGGTGATACAGCGCGCTTGTCAGTACCATCGATAATGAAGCGTCATTGGCCCCAACCCAGAAGTACACATGAAATTCTCCCGCTCCCTCAAGTCCTTGGCGCTCGGCGGCGCAATCGCTTTGATCTCCGCATGTGGCGGTGGCTCCAGCGACAGCAGCGAAAACGACCCCACCGGCGAGGCGCTGGCCGACGTCTGGTTTGCCGACAACGACGGCTACTTCCCATTGGACAAATCGCGGGCCAATGGCAGCCTCTTTACCGGCGCCGAGGCTGACTTTGGCACCGTCAACCCGGCCTTCAAACCCAACGACAAACTCAACTCGCGCTGGGCCATTGCCACGACCGCCCAAAGCGACAGCACACTGAGCTACGCCATCGACATCGAGGGCATTGGCGCCACGTCCGCTGCGGTCACCGAGCTGAGAAACAACCTCAAGATCGACACCGAAACCGGTTTGATCACGCAATTCTGCTCGGGATTTCCAGACTGTTACTACAACCGAAACGTCAACCCCGAGCATTTCAAGATCAATGTCACGGCCCAGGTGGTCGACGGCAAGGGGAAATTGACCCGCAGTTTCGTGCTGCAAGTTCGCGGCCGCCAGTGAACCGAGGCTGAACCAGCCACCCCCTTTGCAGGGGATACGGCGGCTGGCGCGAGGTCGCCCTTTATAATCCCCATTTCCACCTCCTGCGAGCACCGGCTCGCCCGAGACATGACCAAATTTGTGTTCGTTACCGGCGGTGTCGTGTCCTCTCTGGGCAAGGGCATTGCTGCAGCATCCTTGGCCGCGCTCCTAGAGTCGCGCGGCCTCAAAGTCACCCTGATCAAGCTCGACCCGTACATCAACGTGGATCCGGGCACGATGTCGCCTTTCCAGCATGGGGAGGTGTTCGTCACCGACGACGGCGCCGAGACCGATCTCGATCTGGGTCACTATGAACGTTTCATCGAAACGCGCATGAGGAAATCCAACAACTTCACCACTGGCAAGATCTACCAGTCGGTGCTGGAAAAAGAGCGCCGTGGCGACTACCTGGGAAAGACCGTGCAGGTTATTCCCCATGTCACCAACGAAATCCAGGATTACATCAAGCGCGGTGCAGGCGTTGATACGCCCGAAGCGGTGGATGTGGCCATCGTGGAAATCGGTGGAACCGTGGGTGACATCGAATCGCTGCCGTTCCTGGAAGCCGTGCGCCAGCTCAGCTTGCGCCTGGGGCCCAACAATTCGGCGTTCCTGCACCTGTCTTACCTGCCTTGGCTGGCCGCCGCCGGCGAGCTCAAGACCAAGCCCACGCAGCACACGGCCAAAGAGCTGCGCGCCATCGGCATCCAGGCCGACGCGCTGCTGTGCCGCGCCGACCGCCCGGTGCCCGATGAAGAGCGCGCCAAGATCTCGTTGTTTTCCAACGTGCCCGAATGGGGCGTGATCTCCATGTGGGACGTGGACACGATCTACAAAGTGCCGCGCATGCTGCACGAGCAAGGCCTCGACGGCCTGATTTGCGACAAGCTGCGCCTCAACACGCCACCCGCCAACCTCAAGCGATGGGACGATCTGGTCTACGAAGTCGAACACCCTCAGTACACGGTGTCGGTGGCCATGGTGGGCAAATACGTTGACCTGTCCGACAGCTACAAATCGCTGAACGAGGCGCTTCGCCATGCGGGCATGAAAAACCATGCCAAGGTGCAGATCGAGTACGTGGACTCCGAAACCATCGATGCTGGCAACGTGGCCCAGAAACTCGGCCGTTTCGATGCCATTCTCGTGCCCGGCGGCTTTGGCGCCCGGGGCGTGGAAGGCAAAATTTGCGCGGCCCAGTACGCCCGGGAAAACAAAGTGGCCTACCTGGGCATCTGCCTGGGCATGCAAGTGGCGACCATCGAATACGCGCGCCACGTCGCGGGCCTCAAGGGCGCCAACAGCACCGAATTCGACTCCAGCACGCCCCACCCCGTGATCGCTTTGATCGACGAATGGCAAGACGCTGACGGCTCGATCCAGAAACGCAATGCCAACTCGGATCTGGGTGGCACCATGCGCCTGGGCGCACAGAGTTCGGATGTGTCCGAAGGCACCATTGCCCATCAGATTTATGGCCCCGTGGTCACCGAGCGCCACCGCCACCGCTACGAAGCCAACGAACACTACCTGGACCGCCTGCGTGACGCTGGCTTGGTCATCTCGGCGCTGACGCAGCGCGAACACCTCACCGAAATGGTGGAGTTGCCGCAGAGCGTTCACCCCTGGTACGTGGGCGTGCAGTTCCACCCGGAGTTCAAATCCACCCCCTGGGATGGCCATCCGCTGTTCAATGCCTACATCCGTGCGGCGCTGGACCACAAGAGCGAACAGAAACTCAAGGCCGTGGCCTGAAGGAAAGACAGCACCCATGCAGCTCTGCGGATTCCCCATCGGCCTGGACCGGCCCTTCTTCCTGATCGCAGGCCCATGCGTGATCGAATCCGAGCAACTGCAAATGGATGTGGCCGGTCAGCTCAAAGAGATCACCGCGAGCCTGGGCATCCCGTTCATCTTCAAGAGCAGCTTTGACAAGGCCAACCGCAGCAGCGGCACCACCTTCCGTGGCCCGGGCCGGGAAAAGGGGCTGGAAATCCTGGCCAAGGTCAAACGCGAGCTGGGGATTCCGGTGCTCACCGACGTGCACACCGAAGACGACATTGCCGCCGCCGCACAGGTGGTCGACGTCTTGCAGACCCCTGCTTTCCTGTGCCGCCAGACCGATTTCATCCGCGCTGTGGCCCAGTCGGGCAAGCCGGTGAACATCAAAAAGGGCCAGTTTCTCGCCCCGCACGACATGAAAAACGTGATCGACAAAGCGCGTGCAGCGGCCAAAGAAGCGGGCCTGGAAGAAGACAATTTCATGGCCTGCGAACGCGGCGCCAGCTTTGGCTACAACAACCTGGTGAGCGACATGCGCTCGCTGGCCATCATGCGCGAGTCCAACGCGCCCATCGTGTTTGATGCGACCCACAGTGTCCAGCTGCCAGGCGGTCAAGGCACGAGCAGCGGCGGGCAACGCGAGATGGTGCCGGTGCTGGCGCGGGCTGCGGTGGCCGTGGGCGTGGCGGGTCTGTTCATGGAAACCCACCCCGATCCAGCCAAGGCAATGAGCGATGGGCCCAATGCAGTGCCGCTCAAACACATGAAAGCCTTGCTGGAAACCTTGCTCGCGCTCGACACCGTCACCAAGAAAAACGGTTTCCTGGAAAACCACTTTCAAGCCTGAACCTCCTATGCCTGCCTACATCATTGCCGAAGTCACCGTCACCAACGAAGAGCAAATGAAACAGTACCGCGAGTGGAGCTCGCGCGCCATGCAGGAGCATGGCGCCGAGGTGCTGGTCCGCGGCGGCAAAGTGGTGCCCCTGGAAGAAAACTGGGCGCCCAGCCGAGTCGTGGTGTTGAAGTTCGATGATCTTGACGCGGCGCAGGCTTATTACCATTCGGAAACCTACACCCAGGCGCGCAAGGTGCGTGAAGGGGCTGGCTCCATCCGCATGTTTGCGGTCGAGGGCGTGTAAACCATCCGCCGGGATGGTTTACGTATTCGTCCTGAGGCAGTTTGTTCTTGTCTATTTTGGATTTTTTGAAGGATCACTATGAGCGCCATTGTTGACATCGTCGGTCGTGAAATTCTGGACAGCCGCGGCAACCCCACCGTGGAATGCGATGTGTTGCTGGAATCCGGCGTCATGGGCCGTGCGGCCGTGCCATCGGGCGCGTCCACCGGATCGCGCGAAGCCATCGAGCTGCGCGATGGCGACAAGAGCCGCTACCTCGGCAAGGGCGTGCTCAAAGCCGTTGAACACATCAACACCGAAATCGGCGAAGCCGTCCTGGGTCTGGACGCTTCCGAGCAAGCCTTCCTGGACAAGACGCTGATCGATCTGGACGGCACCGACAACAAAGGCCGCCTGGGCGCCAACGCCATGCTGGCGGTGTCCATGGCCGTGGCCCGCGCCGCGGCCGAAGAAGCCGGTCTGCCGCTGTACCGTTACTTTGGCGGCATGAGCGCGGTGCAAATGCCGGTGCCCATGATGAACGTCATCAACGGCGGCGAGCACGCCAACAACAACCTCGATCTGCAAGAGCTGATGATCATCCCCATCGGCGCGCCGAGCTTTCGCGAAGCGCTGCGCTACGGCGCCGAGGTGTTCCACGCGCTCAAGAAGATCTTGCATGACCGTGGCATCAGCACCGCGGTGGGCGACGAAGGCGGCTTTGCGCCCAACGTGGCCAACCACGAAGCAGCGATCCAGATGATTCTGGAAGCTATCGACAAAGCCGGGTTCGTGGCTGGCGAACAAATCGCCCTGGGCCTGGACTGCGCGGCCTCCGAGTTCTACAAAGACGGCAAGTACGAGCTGGCCGGGGAAGGCCTCAGCCTCACCGCCCAGGAGTGGACCGACATGATGGCCACCTGGGTGGACAAGTACCCGATCATCAGCATCGAAGACGGCATGGCCGAAGGCGACTGGGATGGTTGGAAGATCCTGACCGACCGCTTGGGCAAGAAGGTGCAAATCGTGGGCGACGACCTGTTCGTCACCAACACCAAGATCCTGAAAGAAGGCATCGACAAAGGCATCGCCAACTCGATCCTGATCAAGATCAACCAGATTGGTACGCTGACCGAAACCTTCGCTGCTATCGAAATGGCCAAGCGTGCGGGCTATACCGCCGTGATTTCCCACCGCTCGGGCGAAACCGAAGACAGCACCATTGCCGACATCGCTGTGGGCACCAACGCCGGCCAGATCAAGACCGGCTCGCTCAGCCGCTCTGACCGCATGGCCAAATACAACCAGCTCTTGCGCATCGAAGAAGACCTGGGCGAAGTCGCGGTGTACCCCGGTCGGTCGGCGTTTTACAACCTCAAGTGATCGATTTCACACGCGCCGACTTGATGTAGCGCGTGTGCCTCTTGCCCTCACATGTGCTCGCGCTAAACTCCAGCCATGGCGTCCCGCTTCGTCCCAGCCTTTCTGATCACCCTGCTCGTCATCGTGCAAGCGCAGCTGTGGGTGGGTCGGGGCAGCGTGCCGCAGGTCAGTGACATGCGCAAAGAACTGGCCCAACTGGAGCTCAGCAACCACGAGGCCGATCAGCGCAACAGCCAGATCGGCAACGAAGTCCGTGACCTGAAAGACGGACTGGACATGGTGGAAGAGCTGGCTCGCCAGGATCTGGGCATGGTGAAGCCCAACGAGATTTTTGTTCAGATTGCCCACGGCAAGCCCTGATCTCCCGCGTGTGGTGCTGGTCATCGCGCTGCTCGGCGGTGAATCCACCGGGAAATCCACCCTCGCCGCAGATCTGAAGACAGCACTGACGAAAAAGGGCATCGCCACGGCGCTCGTCACTGAGAACTTGCGCACGTGGTGTGCAACCCAAGGTCGGGCCCCCAGCCAATCCGATCAGGCCCGGCTGGCTGGGGAACAGGGCCATCAGGTCGACGCAGCAGTGCGCTCGGAGCCCCCTGTGCAGGTCGTCATCGCAGACACCACGCCCCTGATGATCGCCGCGTACAGCGAGCTCTATTTTCAGGACACTTCGCTGTATCCCGCGGCCCTGGCTTGGCAACGGCATGCCGACCTCCATCTTTTGATGGGGCTCGATGTGCCCTGGGTACCCGACGGCCTGTTTCGAGATGGCCCGGCCCTCAGAGAGCGCACAGACGAAGTTCTCAGACATCAGCTGCAAACCGCCGATTTGCCGTTCCACACGGTGTACGGGTTGGGTCCTGCCCGCCTCCAGGCAGCCTTGCGCATCGTGGAACAGGCGTTGAAACCCCCGTTGAGCCCCAAACAACCGTCGATCGAGAGCGCTGCAGCGGCCTGGTCCTGCGAGCGGTGCAGCGACCCCGAATGCGAACGCCGCCTTTTCTCCCGCCTGCTCTGAGCGACCCTGACCCACAGCGATGCAGGTTGCTGGAACTGGCTTTCGAATCACCCGTTGTGGCTGGTTGAAGGGGGCCCCACCTGGCCTTTTTTGGGCTTCAACTACGATGCACACAAAATCACCTTGCGCTGAAACCCATCAAGCCAAATTGACGGAATCAAACGCCCCTCGGATGTCCGATCGATACCGCAACTGAAAACCGCCAACGCTCGCAACACGGCCGCGCCAGCCGCTGCTTCACCCAAACCACCCAGCCTGCGTCCATTCCTTATGCCCGCCCACCTGCCCGACTTCCGCTCCCCCGAGTTCCTGCGCACCCATGTTCGCCACACCATGGGCTTTTACCTGCCCAGGGCCTTAGACACCACCGGCGGCTTGTTTCATTTTCTGCGCGACGACGGCAGCATTTACGACCGCCACACACGCCACCTGGTGAGCAGCACCCGCTTTGTGTACACGATGGCCATGACCGTGCGCAGCGGCGGCGATGAGACCGCCCTGCAGGCATTGCGGCAGGCGTTTGATTTCCTCAAAGTCCACCACGACCCGGCATCGGGAGGCTATGCCTGGTCGCTGGACTGGCGCGATGGCCATAAAACCGTGCTGGACGACACCAACCACGCCTATGGCCTGGCCTTTGTCTTGCTCGCCCATTCGCACGCCCACATGGCCGGCCTTGCCAACGCCCATGCCGGCATTCTGGCCACCTTCGAATTGCTGGAAAAACGGTTTTGGGAGCCTGCACACGGGCTGTACGCCGACGAGGCCAACGCACAATGGCAGCTCAAACCCTACCGGGGTCAGAATGCCAACATGCACCTGTGCGAAGCCTTGCTGGCGGCCTTTGACGCCACCGGCGAAGCGCGTTACCTCGATCGCGCCGAGCAGTTGGCCGACAACATCTGCATCCGCCAGGCGGCGCTGGCCGACGGCCTGATCTGGGAACACTACCGCGCTGACTGGTCGGTGGACTGGGACTACAACCGCGACGACAAGTCCAACATCTTCCGTCCCTGGGGATTTCAGCCCGGTCACCTCACCGAGTGGACCAAGCTGTTGCTGTTGCTCAACGAGCGCCGCCCTCGTACAGACCATGTTGCGCGTGCCCGCCATTTTTTCGATGTGGCCATGGAAAAGTCATGGGACACCGAACACGGCGGCCTGTTCTACGGCTTTGCGCCCGACGGCAGCGCCTGCGATACCGACAAGTATTTTTGGGTTCAAGCCGAGTCCCTCGCGGCTGCGGCCCGTCTGGCCATTGTGCTCAACGAGCCCAAATACTGGGACATCTACGATCGCATTTGGACCTACGCTTGGGAACACTTTGTGGACCACGAACACGGCGCCTGGTGGCGTATCTTGCGCGCGGACAACAGCAAGATCAGCGATGAAAAAAGCCCGGCCGGCAAGGTGGACTACCACACGGCTGGGGCTTGCTGGGATGTGCTGGATGCATTGGGGCAGGGTGTCCCCTCTCCCGCCGAAGCAGCGCGGACCGAGTCCCCCAAAACAGCATAAGGCTTGCCAGGTCCTGGGTACGGCCCCGCAGGCACATCGGAGTCGGACACAGGATTCGAAGTGATCGGAAGGCCTTCAACAGGGCCTGTTGCCGCACCGCGCAGTGGTTCTCCAAAGCAACAGCCGCCCGACCGCTTCGGAAAAACGTCAGAAACGGACCAGCGCTTCGAGGCGCAAGCTGCGGCCATCCTGCTCAAGGGCGTTCTGCCAATTGCTCGTCCCACCGGGCACTGCGAAACGCTTGTTGAACAGGTTTTGCACGCTCAGCCCCAATTCAACTCCCTCGACCCATCGGTCGGTGCGGACATGAAGATTGGATAGGGCCCGGCCACCCAGCCAGGTGCTGTCCAGGGTCTGCCGCTGGCTGTCGTATTGCAATTCGTAGCCCAGGGACACACCGGCGGCTCGCCAGGGTGCAGAAAAATTGAGCTTGACCATGCGCTGCGGCGAGTTGGCGAGCTTGTCGCCATCGGCCATCCGGGCGTCTTGCAAAGACACACTGCCGCGCAATCGGCCACCCCAGAACCAGGTCTTGTCAGCCGACAGCTCCAGGCCGTTGGCCAAGACCTTCCCGCCCGGCTGGAACTGCGACAGCCCGCTCACCGGATCCACACCCGGCACGATCTGGTCTCGCATGATCCAGCGGTACGCCGCTGCTTGTATGCGCAAGTCGTCGCTGACTCGGTGGTCGGCGACCAGCTCCATGGTGTCAACGGTTTCGTCCTTGAGCGCAGGGTTGGCCACAAGCACCAGGTTGTCGTAGTAGTCGCGTTCGTTGGCGTTGGGCGCCCGGTGGGCACGTCCGGCCAAGGCCTTCAAGCTTGTCGTGGGAGCCGCCTGCCAGATCAAAGCCACGCGGGGGCTGGTGTTGCCGCCGGTTGTGCTGTTGTGGTCCAGGCGCACGCCCAACGTGGCGGTCAGGGTATCGGCAAAGCGCCACTCGTCCTGGCCATACACACCGATTCGTCTGGAGGGACTCTGGATCAGGAAGTTGTTGGCCGGATCAGCCGGATCAATGACCGCCTGGTCGATGCGGGTGATGTCCTGAACCTCCAGTCCCAGCATCAGCTTGTGCCCTTTCAGTGCCGTGGACAGCAGGCGGAGCTCGCCACCGGTCCAGTCACCCACGCCCGGAAAATCGAATGGCGTTCCATAGTTCAACCGGCTGCTGTAACGGTTCTGCCCCACAAACAGGCGCCCCATCACTTGCAGGGTATCGTCGCGAAACCGGCCGTCGTATTGCGCCTGCGCCAGCGTATACAGGTTGCCCTGGTACTGGCCGGCCACGAGCGGATCGGATCCGTAGATACCGGTGGGGTCGTCCTTGCGGCGGTCCCCGTGGACCAGTTCGAGTGTCCATGGCCCGTAACCCAGGCGACCGAAAAATTCCTGGTCGCGTTCGCCGTCCAGGCCTTGAGCTGTCCCCGATAGGCCGGTGGCACCATATTCCATGAAGCGGTCTTCGCCATGGGCGCGCATGCCCGAAGCAGAAACCAGCACATCAAGGCCGTTGTCAAGCCGCTTGCCCCAGGTGGCTCGACCCTCGCTCATGCCCTGGGGGTGCTGTACCCCCACCGCGATTTGTCCCTCGTCCAAAGCAGCGCCAGTGAGTGTGACCACGTTGACCACACCGAACATGGCGTTCTGTCCGTAGACGGCGCTGCCCGGGCCAGGAATGAACTCGATGCGTTCGACCAGATTGAGATCGAGCGGAA
The DNA here is from genome assembly GCF_004795855.1 of Hydrogenophaga sp. PAMC20947. Lineage (NCBI taxonomy): Bacteria > Pseudomonadati > Pseudomonadota > Betaproteobacteria > Burkholderiales > Comamonadaceae > Hydrogenophaga > Hydrogenophaga sp. PAMC20947. The sequence continues at coordinate 345,074 of NZ_CP039252.1, read as the reverse complement.
AATCCCGACCGGTGGGACCGGTGTCAAAAAGCAGGTCGTTGACGCGATTGCCGTTGATCGTGACGAGCAGGCGCGTATTCAAGTCCCCCGGCACGCTGAAACCTCGGGTGCCCAGGTGGCTGGACTGGCGGTCGTAGGTGGTGTAAACGCCCGGCAGCGTCGCCAGGGCCTGGTCGAGGGTGCGCCACCCGAACGCACGAATCTCATCGCGCGTGATGATGCTGACGGCGGCAGCGACTTCCCCTTGTTTCTGCGCGTACTTGGAAGCCCCCACCACCGTCAGGTCGAGCAGCTGCTCCAGGCTCAGTGTGGTCACATCTGTGGCGGCTCCGGCCGGAAACGCGGCCGTTAGGCCGGCGCATAACAGCAAGCAGGCGGCAGAGCGTGCAACGCTCGACGCATGTGACAGATGAACAGCTTTGTGCATAGAGATGTAGAGATGTCTCGTTTCTCTCTCTTTCGACATCTGGCGGCCACTCTTGAGGCCGGCCAAACGCATGCTTCACTCCGCCGGGCCAGCAAAGCCATGCGCAGAGTCCTCCTCAGCCTGCCACCTCAGACGGCAGCAAGCCTGAAACAGCGTACCACTTTTCCTGCACGAACGTATCAACCCCGAGCGAAACAGGTGCGTTGCAGGCACGTGCACCCAACCGCGACCGGCGGCCGTCACCCCGGCTGGGGCCGCGCCCGCAGGCGCCGACTGTTCAAGCCTGGCGCGCTCAATGCACGTCAGGTGGGGCGGGCTGCTGCCGCTCGGCGTCCAGAAACACCTGCGCCGCGTCAACAGGATCGAACTGCTGCACAGCCCCGCAGAATTCGCAAGTGACTTCCACTTGCCCCTGCTCCGCGATGATGGATTCCACTTCGTCGCGCCCCAGGCTGCGCAGCATGCCGCCGACCCGCTCGCGCGAGCAGCTGCAGGCAAAACGGGGACCCAGATCGCCCGTCTGGGGCTCAAAACGGCGCAAATCCTCTTCCCAGAAAAGGCGGTGCAGGATCGTCTCTGCATCCAGCTCCAGCAGCTCTTCGCGCTTCAAGCTGGAAGCCAGAATGGCGATGCGGTTGTAGTCTTCGCTCAGACCGATCCGGTCTTCATCGCCAGCCATCGAGCCTTCGCCCGACAGATTGGCACCGCCTTGCAGCGGCAAGCGCTGAATCAGCAACCCCGCCGCGATTTTGTCGTTGGCGGCGAGCACGAGCTTGGTGTCCAGCTGTTCACTCTGCAACATGTAGTGCTCGATGACGTCGCTGAGCTTTTCCAGCTTTTCATGGCGATCGCCAAACAACGGCACCACGCCCTGGTAGGGCTGCTGACCCGGCTTGCGGTCCTTGGGGTCCAGCGTGATCGCACACTTGCCCTGGTTGTTGACGTTGACCATGTGCGACAAAGGCGCTTCATCGGCCACTTCGCCGGTCACGGTGGCCGTGGCGCGCAGACTCAGATCGGGCTGGACCTCGGCCACAGCCAGCTTTACCGGCCCGTCACCCATGATCTGCATCACCAGAGCGCCGTTGAACTTGATGTTGGATTGCATCAACGTCGCCGCCGCTGTCATTTCCCCGAGCAACTCGGTGACGGCAGCCGGGTAACCACCCGATTGCGCACGGCGTTGCAGGATGTCTTGCCAGGCATCGGTCAGGCGCACCAACATGCCCCTCACAGGCTTGCCTTCAAAAATGAATTTGTGGAGTTCGGACAATCGGATCTTTCAGAGCAATCAACGTCAAGAGGTGGTGATCAGTCGATCTTTTTCAAGGTGTGGCGGAAGCGCTGGGCGTTGTCGATGTAGTGCTGCGCACTCATGCGCAAGCCTTCCATTTGCTCAGGCGTGAGCTGGCGCACCGCCTTGGCCGGGCTGCCGATGATCATGGAGCCATCGGGGAATTCTTTGCCCTCGGTCACCAGTGCACCCGCGCCCACCAGGCAATTTTTCCCGATTTTCGCGCCATTGAGCACCACCGCGCCAATGCCGATCAACGACTCATCGCCGATCGTGCAGCCATGCAGCATCACCTTGTGGCCCACGGTCACGTTGTCGCCCACGGTGAGTGGCATGCCCACATCGGCATGCAATACGCTGCCGTCCTGGATGTTGCTGCCTTTGCCTACGGTGATGATTTCGGTATCCCCGCGCACGGTGACGCCAAACCAGATGCTGCTGTCTTCGGCCAGCTCCACATTGCCGATCACCTGGGCATTGTCGGCCACCCAGGCGGTATCGGCCAGGCGGGGAACCAGGCCATCGAGTTCATAAAGTGCCATCGGATGTCTCCTATTTGGGGTTGTGTTTGTGGAATGGGGTGGGTTGTGTTCGCCTGACACTCTACCGGCCAAAGGATATCGGACCCCACCCTGGAATTGTAGGGATGCAAGCGCCCACCACCGTCCCGCTGGCTCCATGTCAGCCTGGACGCGAATTTCTGCCCGTCTGCGCGGCCTGCGCACGCCGCTGGACCCTCCACGCCTTGTGCCTGGAGCTACCGGGCACCGAGGTCGACAGCACCCATGCGCTCCAGGCCCGGGTAGTGGAAGGGGAAGGCGCTCGAATCGACCCCAGGGGATCCCCCACCGTTGTCGAAGGGGCTCTCTTGCCGGGACGTTCGAAGCGCCCTCCGCTGATTGCACCCCTGGAAGTTCCCCACCGTTCTCTCTTCACCCCAGAGGGCTTGGCGGCGCTGGTGCACTTCATTTGCCACATTGAACTCAATGCGATCAAGCAGATTGCTAAAGCCATTAGAATTTTTTAGAACAATATTGCAATTTATTCATGCAATACATATAATCAAAAAATGGACATCGTTACCAACATATCAATTGCAGGCAGTATCGCCTCAGTTGTGGGTGCGGGTCTTGCTGGCGTAGGAGTCTTATTTGCCGCCATTACCTATCTAGATGAACGACAGCTCAGGATCGAAAAAAAGACGAAAACTATAGCTTTGGCTATGGCGATTTAAAAAAATCTTACGGTGATACTTTTTCTAGCGATTAAGAAAAATCTTGATTGTCGATTATCCAATATCGGATTAAAAAACCCGCAATGTTTAGCCAGCTAAGGAAAAGGAACCTTCAAGGTTCCTTCTTTCATTCTCCAAGGGCTGCCAACTCAGCCTCATCAAAGCCAGCCAGCCTTCTAGCTTCCAAGTTGAATGGTCCACGGGGCTTGGGTGCATCGTATTTCTCAGCCAGTTCGGCATAGGTAGCAACAACTTCCCTGCCCTGTTGTTCACACAAATAGCGATACCAATGGTTGCCTACGGCCACATGGCCAATCTCGTCGCGCAAGATCACGTCCAAAATTTCGCCTGCTCGCATATCACCTGCACTGACCAGCTTCTTCTTGATGGGTGGTGAGGCGTCAAGGCCACGGGCTTCCAATGTTCTGGGAACCAGTGCGAGTCGGGCAAGAAGGTCATGTTTGGTCTTCTCGGCCATCCGCCACAGTCCGTCATGGGCTGGAAAATCACCGTATTCGAATCCCATCTGGCGCAGATGATCCCTCAGCAAGGAGAAATGCAGGGCTTCTTCTTTGGCAACCTGTGCCCACTGCCGGTAAAACAGATCAGGCATCCCGTGGAAACGCCAGATGATGTCGCACGCCAAATCGATAGCATTCAGCTCAATATGACAAATGGCATGAATGAGTGCGGCACGGCCTTCGACTGTATGGACCGAACGAGGCTTCACTTCGGTGTGAAGGACCAGCACAGGCTTTGAGGGCCTGCCAGGTATCTGCGTCTCGACTGCAATCTGCTCGTCGGCCCCTGCAGGCAAGTTCAGATCAAGTGCAAGCCCTGCCTTTGCTTTGTCGTCAGCGCCTGTGAGGCAAAGGGGGATGAGTGCAGCGTGTCGAAGTGTCGTCATGTCCTTGATCGTACACAGCAGGGTGTACCAGCATGAACAACCATCAACCTGGCGCCGGATGCGGTCTGGCGGGCCGAAGGCATGCCCGACACTTTTTACCGGGACTGGCTGCGCGTGGCCGTCGAAGAGGCCACCCATTTTGGCTTGCTGTGGGGGTTGCTGCAGGTGCTGGGGCACGACTGTGGTGATTTTCCAGCCCACGATGGGCTGTGGCACATGTGCATCAAACCAAGACAGCGTCATTGCCCGCATGGCGCTGGTTCCTCGCACCCTGGTGGCGCGCGGCCTCGATGCCAGCCCGTTGATCCAGGCCCGGCGGCGCTGAAAGCCGTGGAAAATCTCGACACCATCCTGCGAGATGAAACCGGCCATGTGGCCGTGGGCAACCCCTGGTGCCTCGGGCTCTGCGCTGAACAAAACCTGGGGCCGCTGGCTCACTACAGGGTGCTGGCCAGCCAGCACGCCGCGCCGCGCCTCAGGCCACCGTTCAACGACGCGGCCCGGGCGGGCGGAAGGGTTCAGCGAGGCCGAACTGGCCCACCTGCTGGAAACCTGATCCCAGACACCAACACGCCCGATAATCAGGGATGACCTCTGCTCTCCCGACCGATTTCTCCGCCCTGCCCCTCACCCCGGCCACCCTGGCCAACCTGCAACAACTCGGCTACCTGGCCATGACCCCGATTCAAGGGGCCTGCCTGCCCTTGGCCCTGCTGGGCAAGGACATCATTGCCCAGGCCAAGACGGGCAGCGGCAAAACCGCCGCTTTCGCTTTGGCCTTGCTGGCCAACCTCAACCCGCGCCGCTTCGCGGTACAGACCATGGTGCTGTGCCCCACACGCGAGCTGGCCGATCAGGTCACCACCGAAATCCGCCGCCTGGCACGTGCCGACGACAACATCAAAGTGGTCACCCTCTGTGGTGGTGTGCCGCTGCGCGGCCAGTTCGCCACGCTGGAACACGGCGCCCACATCGTCGTCGGCACCCCCGGCCGGTTGATGGACCACCTGGAGCGCGGCAGCCTGAAACTGGATGCGCTCAACACCCTGGTGCTCGACGAAGCAGACCGCATGCTCGACATGGGCTTTTTTGAGGACATCGTCAAAGTCGCCAAACAATGTCCGAAAGAGCGCCAGACCCTGCTCTTTTCCGCGACCTACCCCGAAGGCATCGCCAAACTCAGCGCGCAATTCATGCGCGACCCTCAGACAGTCAAGGTAGAGGCCCAGCACAGCGAAGGCCAGATCGAACAGCGCTGGTACGAAGTGGGCAACAAAGACCGGCTGCACGCCGTGGGTCAGCTGCTGGCCCACTTCCGCCCGGCCAGCACCATTGCTTTCTGCAACACCAAGGCGCAATGCCGCGATCTGGTGGGTGTGTTGCAAGCGCAGGGTTTCAGCGCTTTGGCGTTGTTTGGTGAGCTCGAACAACGCGAGCGCGATCAGGTGCTGGTGCGGTTTTCCAACCGCAGCTGTTCGGTGCTGGTGGCCACCGATGTGGCTGCCCGGGGGCTGGACATCGCCAACCTCGAAGCCGTGATCAACGTGGACGTCACCCCCGATTCGGAAGTGCACGTTCACCGCATCGGTCGCACCGGCCGGGCCGGTGAAAGCGGCCTGGCGCTCAACCTGGCCAGCATGAACGAGATGGGCTACGTGGGCAAGATCGAACAGCTGCAAGGCCGCGAGTCCGAGTGGCATCCGCTGTCCGAACTCACCCCCACCAGCAAGGAGCCCCTGGTGCCCGCCATGGTCACGCTGCACATTCAAGGCGGCCGCAAAGAAAAGATCCGCCCCGGCGATGTGCTGGGCGCGCTCACCGCCGACCTGGGCTACACCCGCGAGCAGATCGGCAAGATCAACGTCAACGAATGGTCAACCTATGTGGCCGTGGACCGCGCGATCGCGCAGCAAGCCGCCAGCCGGCTCGACAGCGGGCGCATCAAGGGTAAAAGCGTGAAGGTTCGGGTGCTGGAAGACTGATGCGCCTCCACGCAGTGGCTCGCTTGCGCGCAGACCGGCTGGCGCGCAGCGTCAAACCCTTTCTGGCCCGGGGTGGCTCGCGCGTGACCCGTTGCGAAACCTGCCGCTTGCCGCCCAGCCACTGTCTGTGTGGCCACATCCTGCCTCAAAGCACCCATGCGGGGGTTTGTCTCATCATGGGCGATATTGAACCGCTCAAACCCAGCAACACTGGCTGGCTGATCGCCGATGTGGTGCAAGACACATCGGCGTTTGGCTGGTCACGCACCGAGATGGACCCTGCCCTGGGTCAGCTGCTGACGGATCCAAAGTGGCAACCCTATGTGGTGTTCCCCGGCGAATACGCGCCTCAGCACCGCGTGGTAGACACGCCGACCCCGGTTGCCGGGAAGCGACCGCTGTTTGTCTTGCTGGATGGCACCTGGGCAGAGGCCCGAAAAATGTTTCGAAAGAGCCCCTACCTGGATGCCTTGCCTGTGCTCAGCCTGCAACCCGAGCAACTGTCGACCTACCGGCTGCGCCGCTCTACCCGTGAAGACCACCTGTGCACGTCTGAGGTGGCTGCCGTGTGCCTTGGGTTGTCGGGGGACCTTCACCCATCGCACTTGCTGCAAGCCCACTTGAACCTGTTCACCCTGCACTACCTTCAGGCCAAGCAACAAGTGCCACCGAATTGGCAAGACCCGCTCTACCAGCACTGGCTGAGCTTGACTCAGTCACGGCCAAAGCATGGCGCAACGGAAGATGTTCCATGAAATGGAACCGATCAATCGCCTGGCGGGTTGTCAAATGGCTGGGCTGGGGTCTGGTGTTCTTGCTGATCGGCATACCTGCGCTGTTCACCTTGAGCTTTCTCGGCATCCAGGAAGCCACCGAGCGGCAATGGCTGGGCAAAGCACCCTCCCACGAGGCCATAGCCGCCCGCTCCTCGCAGCCCCATCAAACCGCGCTGCTGGATGTGGGGTTCGACTCCTTGGCCGAGCGCCTGCGCTTGATCGAGTCGGCAAAACAGAGCATTGAACTCGAGTTTTTCATCTACGAAATCGACACCGCCAGCCGCCTCATCACCCAGGCCCTCGCCCGCAGGGCGGGTGAAGGCGTCAAGGTGCGGATTCTGGTGGACTTTGCCCTGCCGGTGTTCAAGCTGGCGCCGGAGTACGTCAAGACGCTGGAGGCCGCAGGCGTGGCGGTTCGCTACTACAACACCGCGGGCATTCAACGCTTCTTCGCCGCCCAGCACCGCACCCACCGCAAGTTGCTCGCTGTAGACCGCGCCCAAGCCATCATCGGTGGGCGCAACATGGCTGACGAGTATTTCGACCTCTCGACAACCTACAACTTTCTCGACAGCGATCTGTTGATCGAGGGGCCCATCGTCGGCTCCATCGTGGACAGCTTCGAGCTCTACTGGGCCTCGGAATGGGTCACCCAGCCCAAAGACCTGTCGGGCGACATCAGCGCTGCGGTGGTTCAAGACCTGTTGGGCCAGCCGTCGCCCACCGAGCGGGGTCTTGCCCAAGCACTTCAACACCACGCCCCTGAACACGGCACATCCACCTGCAACGACATCGAATTTGTCACCGACTACCCCGGCTCTGGCGTCGAGCGGCGCAAGGTGTTTCTGGCCATCAGCCAGTTGGCCCATGAAGCCAGGCGTCAGATCACCGTGGAGACGCCCTACCTGGTGCTGCGCGATGACGGCGCCAACGTGGTTCGCGATGTGGTGGGCCGTGGCGTGCAATTGCGCTTTCTCACCAACAGCCTGCAATCAACCGACGCTTTCTACACAGTGGCCAGCCTGGCCGACGGACTGGCCCGCCTGCAACTGCCCAAACTCGAGGTCTGGGCCTACGAAGGTGACCCACTGCGAAGCGCGGCCCGCACGCCCAACTCAGCGCGCTGGGGCGTACACGCGAAGCGGGCGGTGTTTGACGACGACACGGTGGTCGTTGGAACCTACAATATCGACCCCCGATCGGCCAACCTCAACTCCGAGCTGATCGTGATTTGCCGCGGCAACCCGGATCTCGCTTCCGCCATGAAAACCAGCATGGCGGCCAGATTGGCGCAATCCCGGGCTATCGTCGGCACAGATCACCCAGGCGGCGTCGATGCATTGATTGAAGGGGCCAGCGACAAATCGGTGTTCCTGATGCGCGCGATCAGCCCGCTGGCCAGCTTTCTCGATTTCCTGATGTAGCGCTTGCGCGCACAATCGGGGCATTCGGGCGCTTTTTCCTGCGCCCCAGCCCAACCACAGCCATGACCGAATCCGCTACCACCGCTACCCCCAACACACCCGGCCCCAAACCCCTTTGCGAGGCTTGCCTGGGCATCCAGCGCAATTGGCGCAAGGCGCCCGGCCACCCCGAACTGGCCCAGGGCCTGAACCGCAAAGAACCCCGCCGCCATGGCCAGGTGACGATCACCGAATACCAGTGTGAGCGCTGCGGCACCCACTGGGATCTCGAAAACGACAAAAACAACTTGCACGCAGGCTGGTCGGTGGTGGCCCGTTGAACGGCGTCCAGCCCAGCGGTCCACAAGCATGAAAGCGCCACCCCGACTGCAATCACTTGTTGAAGAAGGCCTGATCGACACCGTGGTGCGACAGCTCATGAGCGGCAAGGAGGCCATGGTCTATGTCGTGCGCTGTGGCGACGAGACGCGCTGCGCCAAGATCTACAAAGAAGCCAACAACCGCAGCTTTCGCCAGGCGGTGGACTACACCGAAAACCGCAAGGTGAAAAATTCGCGCCAGGCACGGGCCATGGCCAAAGGCAGCAAATTCGGGCGCCAAGCCCAGGAAGCGGCTTGGCAAAGTGCCGAAGTGGATGCGCTGTACCGCTTGGCCGCCGCAGGGGTCCGCGTACCGAAACCCTACAATTTTTTTGACGGTGTGCTGCTGATGGAGCTGGTGAGCGACGCCAACGGTGACGCAGCCCCACGCCTGAACGATGTGTCGTTCACACCGGAACAGGCCATCGCCCACCACACCACGCTGATTGGCGAGGTGGTGCGCATGTTGGGCGCCGGCGTGGTGCACGGCGACCTGTCCGAATTCAACATACTGCTGGCCCACTCAGGGGAGGACGACGGCACCGATTTTCCGGTGATCATCGATTTGCCACAAGCAGTGGACGCCGCCGGCAACAACCACGCCCAGCGCATGCTGTTGCGCGACGTGGCCAACCTGCGCGACTTCTTCGGCCAGTTTGCGCCTGCGCTCAAGCGCACCGCCTATGGCCCGGAGATCTGGAGCCTGTACCAGGCCGGCCTGCTGGAAAACGACACGGTGCTCACAGGCCAATACAAGCCGGCGCCGGGCGAAGTGGACCTCGGCAGCGTGATGCGAGAGATCGACGACGCGCGCGACGAAGAGGCGGCGCGTCGCCTGCGCATGGCGATGTAACGCCCACACGCCAACACCCAGGGCAACGGGGGGCATCAGCCACGGGGGTGGTGTAACGCAACGATGCTTTTCAAGCGCTCTCGCGCCACATGGGTGTAGATGGTGGTGGTGGAAATGTCGGCGTGCCCCAGCAGCATCTGGACAGCCCGGAGATCCGCCCCATGGTTGAGCAAATGGGTGGCAAAGGCGTGGCGCAACGTGTGTGGCGACAGCGGCGCCGTGATGCCCGCCTGCGCGGCGTATTTTTTCACCAGGCTCCAGAACATCACACGGCTCATGGCCTCGCCCGCCCGGGAGCCACGGGCCGTGACAAACAGGTCTTCGCTTTGCCGCCCGGCCAGCACATCGGGGCGCCCCTCGGTCAGCCAGAGCCGCAGCCATTGCCCGGCTACCTCACCAAAAGGCACCAGCCGCTCCTTGTTGCCTTTGCCCATGACGCGCAACACATGCTCGTTGTGCCCGACATGAAACGTTTTCAGCGTCACCAGTTCGCTCACACGCAACCCGCTCGCGTACATCAGCTCCAACATCGCGCGATCGCGCTGCCCCAGCGGCGTTGTCGTGTCTGGCGCCGCCAGCAAAGCCTCAACTTGCGCCTCGCTCAAGCTCTTGGGCACCCGCATAGGCTGGCGCGCCGCCGACAGCCGCAAGGTGGGATCCACCTCGATCTGGCGCTCGCGCAGCGCCCAGCGAAAATAGCGTTTGAACACCGTGAGGCGCCGGTTCGCTGTGGTGGCGCGGGTTTGCGCATGGCGCGCGGCAAAGTACCCGTTCAGATCGGACTCCCGCGCCTCGGACAGCCGGAGCCCCTGGCCCGCCAGCCAGTCACCCAACAACACCAGATCGCGCCGGTACGCGTCCAGCGTGTTCCTCGATAGCCCCTCTTCCAGCCAGAGGGCATCTGTGAAGGCTTCTGCCTGCGCCTGGCTGGCGCTGAAGAGCACAGGGTTGGCAACCGCAGAGCGGTCAGAGGATGAAGAGGCAGGCATGAAGCGGCGGCAAGAGGCTGTGCTAAAGGGATTTGTTGAGGGCATCCCCGGGAAAACCCGCCCGAAACAATGAAGGCTCAGGCTCAACGCCCACGGCAAGTTGTTGTATTCTGCCCTTTTGCCTATTTCTCGACAGGAGACACACAAGATGCGATTGATTCACAAGATTGGCCTGACCCTCAGCCTGGGCGCAGCGCTCGCCACCGGCACCGCCGTGGCCCAGCAACAGCAATTCATCAACGTGCTCACCGGCGGCCAGAGCGGCGTGTACTACCCCATGGGTGTCGCACTGTCCCAGATCTACGCCAAGACCATTCCCAACGTGCGCGCCACCGCGCAAGTGACCAAGGCATCGGCCGAGAACCTCAACCTGCTGCAAGCCGGTCGCGGGGAGCTCGCCATTGCCCTGGGCGATGCCGTCTCCAACGCCTGGAAAGGTGAAGAAGAAGCCGGTTTCCCCAAGAAGCTCGACAAATTGCGCGGCCTCTCGGGCACCTACAACAACTACATCCAGATCGTCGCCAACGCCGACTCGGGCATCAAGACCTTGGCCGACCTGAAAGGCAAACGCATCTCGGTGGGCGCAGCCAAGTCGGGCACCGAGCTCAACGCCCGTGCCGTCTTCAAGGCCGCCGGCATTGCTTACTCTGATCTGTCCAAGGTCGAGTACCTGCCCTTCGGCGAGTCGGTTGAGCTGATGAAGAACCGCCAGCTCGACGCCACATTGCAGTCCGCCGGTCTGGGCGTGTCCTCCATCCGCGATCTGGCCACCTCGGTGCAGATCGTCGTGATTCCGGTGCCCGCCGATATCATCGCCAAGATCGGTGACGAGGCCTACCAGGTGTCGGTGATTCCCGCCAACACCTACACCGGCCAGACCGCCGATGTGGCCACCGCCGCCATCCCCAACTTCCTCGTGACCCACTCCGGTGTGTCCGATGAAATCGCTTACCAGATGGCCAAGCAGATGTACGAAAACATCGACACGCTGTACGCTGCGCACAACGCCGCCAAGGCCATCAAACGCGAAAATGCCATCAAAGGCATGCCGGTGCCGCTGCACCCTGGTGCCGCGAAATACTACAAAGAAGTCGGCCTGCTGAAGTAAAAACCCATCACTGCCGCAGGGCGCCTTCCGGCGCCCCTGTACCGAAGCTCCAGCGGCCCCAGTCATCGACTGGGGCCGCTGACGTTTGGGCCGAACACTCTTTTGATCCACCACACCATCGACACCCCCCCAGAACCCGTGCCCCGCCGTGCGATCGCGATCGGTGCTTTGCTGGCTGCCGGGTTGTGGCTGGCCGTGGTCTGGTGGACGTACACCGGGTTCCACACGGCGGCGCTGCGCACCAACACGCAAGAAGCCAACGCCACCCTTCAGCTCCAGGTGCGCGACCTGCTCGGTTCGGTGGAGAAATTCGAGCACCTGCCCTACCTGGTGGGCGCTGAGCGCAGCCTGTCTGCACTGCTGCAGTCACCGCAGGACGTTGCGCTCACCCGCCAGGCCAACCAGTACCTGGCGTTTGCGCAGCAGCGCAGCGACGTGGCGGCGATCTATGTGATCGATCCCCAGGGGCATACGCTGGCCGCCAGCAATTGGGCATCCATCCCCAGTTTCGTCGGCCAAAATTACCGTTTCAGGCCTTATTTCCAATCCGCCATCCGGGGGCAAACCGGCTTCTTTTATGGTGTCGGCGTCACCACCGGGGAACCGGGTGCGTTCGTTGCAGCGCCCTTGTACGCCGAAGGGCGCATCGTGGGAGTCGTGACCATCAAAATCGACCTCACGGCATTCGAAAGCAAGTGGCGCGAAGCGGGTCAACAGATCGCCATCGCCGATACCCTGGGCGTCATTTTTCTCACCACCGAGCCGTCGTGGCGCTACCGCAGCCTGCGCCCCTTGCCGCCGCCTGCGCTGCAGCAGCTGCAACGCACCCGGCAATACGGCGACATCGATCCTCGCGCCTTGACGCGCACCGAAACGTCCCTCACCCACGACGCCACGCCCCGACTGACCCTCGAAGACGGCCGCAAAGTGCTGGTTCAAACGCAGGCGATGGGCAAGCTGGGATGGGAGATGCTGCATTTCTCCGACCCCGCCGCCCCCAGGCGCCAAGCCCTGCAGGCGGCAGAGATCGCCGGCCTGAGCCTCGCGCTGGTGATACTGGGTTTCGCCCTGGTCTGGCAACATCGGCGCAGACAGCTCGAACGCCGGACGTCCCAGCGCCAATTGGCGCAAATGGTCCGTGAACTCGACCAGCGCATCGCCGAGCGCACCGCTGACCTGACAGCCGCGAACGATGTGGCGGTGCAAACAGGCAAACTCGCCGTGCTGGGCCAGATGGCCGCCAGCATCAGCCATGAGATTTCCCAACCTCTCGCCGCCCTGCACACGCTCGCGGGCAATGCATCGGTCTTTCTCGCCCGCGACGACACCCGCAACGCCAGCAGCAACCTGCGACTGATCGGAGAGCTTTGCTCCCGCATGGGCAGCATCATCGGCGAGCTCAAAGCTTTCGCTCGCAAGGAGCCCGGCCGCCTGGGTTCAGTGCCGCTTCAGCAGGTCATGGCCAGTTCACTCATGCTGATCGAACCCCTGCGCAAGGCAACAGGCACGCGCATCGAAGTGCAGGCCACCGGGCTCTGCGTATGGGGTGACACCATCCGCCTGGAGCAGGTCATGGTCAATCTGCTGCGCAATGGCATTGACGCCATGGAACACCTGCCTGAACGGTTGATCGAGATTGGTTTCTCGGCAACCGAATCCCTCGTCGCCATCACCATCCGTGATCACGGTCCCGGGCTCAGCGAAGACGTTTTGAACCACCTGTTTGAACCCTTCTTCACCACCAAACCCAGCGGCAAAGGTCTCGGTCTGGGCCTCTCACTTTCCCACGCCATCGTGCTCGAAATGGGCGGCACCATTCGCGCTGAAAACGCCTACCCCGGTGCACGCTTCGAACTGAAGCTCGCACGCACATCGCCATGAACCCCATGAACGTCCTGTTGATTGAAGACGACCCTCTCGTCATGCTCGGGGCGCAACAAGCCTTGCAACTGGCGGACATCGCCGTCATACAGGCCACCAACGTCGAGGCGGCCCTGCAACAAGTTGCACGGGCCTGTCCATCCGTTGTGCTGAGCGATGTGCGCCTGCCCGACGAAGACGGCTTTGAGGTGCTCAGGCGCATGCAGACGCTGGACGCCGAGGTCCCGGTGATTCTCATGACGGGCCACGGTGACATCCGCATGGCTGTGGAAGCCATGCGCCTGGGCGCCTACGATTTCCTGGAGAAGCCGTTTTCCTCGGAGCGCCTGGTCGAGGTCATTCGCCGGGCTCTGGAAAAACGCCGCCTGGTTCAAGACAACCGACGCTTGAAGGCGCTGGTGGCCCCTCAACAAGATTTTGGGCTGGTGGGCCAGACACCGGGCATGGTGGAAGCGCGCCGCCGCATAGCGGCACTGGCCACCACCCAGGTGGATCTGCTGATCCGGGGTGAGACCGGCACCGGCAAAGAAGTGGTCGCCCGTGCCGTGCACGATGCCTCTGGACGCGGGGGGCCCTTTGTTGCCATCAACTGCGGCGCTTTGCCCGAGGCCATTTTCGAGAGCGAGATGTTTGGTCACGAGATCGGTGCCTTCACGGGCGCTACGCGCAAGCGCATCGGCAAGCTGGAATACGCCCACGGCGGTACCGTGTTTCTGGATGAGATTGAAAGCTTGCCCATGGCCCAGCAGGTCAAGCTGCTGCGCGTGCTCCAGGAAAGATCGTTCGAGCGGCTGGGCGGCAATCAAACCACGCGCATCGACTGCCGCTTTATTGCGGCGGCCAAGGACGATCTCAAGGCGCTCGCCCATGCCGGCTCATTTCGCGCCGACCTTTTCTACCGCTTGCACGTGGCCTGCATCGAACTGCCGGCCTTGCGCGAGCGGCGCGACGATATCCCCCACTTGCTGGCGCATTGTCTGCACCTCTCTGCTGAGCGCTACGGCACCGAGTCGCCCAGCTGGTCAAACCGGCAAATGGCCCAATGGATGGCGCACGATTGGCCGGGCAATGTGCGTGAGTTGAAGAACCTGGCCGACCGCCTCTGCCTGGGACTCGAATCGGATCAACTGGCCCCAAGCGGCGCCACCGGCATGGCCCCCTCACTCGCACAACAGGTCGATGATTTTGAGAAGCAGCTGCTCACACACACGCTGGCAGCTTGCCACGGGCAGGTAAGCCAAGCCTCGGACCAGTTGAAAATACCCCGCAAGACGCTCTACGACAAGCTGGCGCGCCACGACATCGATCCGGCGCGCTTTCGCTAATGCCGGGCGCCAGGTGGTGTCGTGTGCGAACATCCACACAGACCCAGGATGCATGTGCGGAAATCCGCACAAAACTCGGGCTGAAGCCCCATCAGAATCAAGGCCCTGCGCCATCAGCGTCGGTGGCACACATGTTGCAACCCTCCATGCGCCACACACGATCGGGTGTGGTGCAACCCTTTCCAAGACAGGAGACAAAACCATGCGATTGATTCACAAGATTGGCCTGACACTCAGCCTGGGCGCAGCGCTCGCCACCGGCACCGCCGTGGCCCAGCAACAGCAATTCATCAACGTGCTCACCGGCGGCCAGAGCGGCGTGTACTACCCCATGGGTGTCGCACTGTCCCAGATCTACGCCAAGACCATTCCCAACGTGCGCGCCACCGCGCAAGTGACCAAGGCCTCGGCCGAGAACCTCAACCTGCTGCAAGCCGGTCGCGGGGAGCTCGCCATTGCCCTGGGCGATGCCGTCTCCAACGCCTGGAAGGGTGAGCCGGAGGCCGGCTTTCCCAAGAAGCTCGACAAGCTGCGCGGCCTCTCGGGCACCTACAACAACTACATCCAGATCGTCGCCAATGCCGACTCGGGCATCAAGACCTTGGCCGATCTGAAAGGCAAACGCATCTCGGTGGGCGCAGCCAAGTCGGGCACCGAGCTCAACGCGCGCGCCATCTTCAAGGCCGCCGGCCTTGCTTACTCCGATCTGTCCAAGGTCGAGTACCTGCCCTTCGGCGAGTCGGTTGAGCTGATGAAGAACCGCCAGCTCGACGCCACATTGCAGTCCGCCGGTCTGGGCGTGTCCTCCATCCGCGATCTGGCCACCTCGGTGCAGATCGTCGTGATTCCGGTGCCCGCCGATATCATCGCCAAGATCGGTGACGAGGCCTACCAGGTGTCGGTGATTCCCGCCAACACCTACACCGGCCAGACCGCCGATGTGGCCACCGCCGCCATCCCCAACTTCCTCGTGACCCACTCCGGTGTGTCCGATGAAATCGCTTACCAGATGGCCAAGCAGATGTACGAAAACATCGACACGCTGTACGCTGCGCACAACGCCGCCAAGGCCATCAAGCGCGAGAATGCCATCAAGGGCATGCCGGTGCCGCTGCACCCTGGTGCCGCGAAATACTACAAAGAAATCGGCCTGCTGAAGTAAGAACCGGCCTGATACTGGCAAACTGGTCCGCGCCTTGCCTGCCCTTTGGCCCTGGCAGGCGCGGACTTTCTGAGCTCCACCGGGCACAAAACCGGTCACCTCTGTATTACCGAGACAGCCATGCACAACGACAAAGAGACAACCCCTTCCGGCTTGACGGGCGCCCTGTTCTGGATCGCCATCGCCTTTTCCAGCTTTCAGCTGGTCACCGCGGCTTTCAGCCCCATCTCCAGCCAGGTGGTTCGCGCCGTGCACGTCGGCTTCGTCCTGCTGATGATCTTCGCGCTCTACCCCCCCATGGGCGGGCGCAATATCTTTTGGCGGGGTCTGGGTTGGGTCCTCGGGCTCACGGGTTTTGCTTTCGGCTTCTACCACTGGATCTTTGAAGCCGACCTCACACTTCGAGCCGGTGAGCTGATCGCGGCCGACTGGGTCATCGGTGTCATCACCATCGCATTGGTCTTTGAGGCCGCCCGCCGCGCCATGGGATGGGGCTTGCCTTTTATCTGCGGCATCTTTCTGGCGTACGGCCTGTTTGGCCAATACCTGCCGGGCATGTTGGCGCATCGCGGATTTGGCGTTGATCAGATCGTCAGCGCCCTCGCCTTTGGCACCGAAGGCATCTACGGCACACCCACCTACGTGTCGTCCACATACATCTTCCTGTTCATCCTGTTTGGCGCGTTCCTTGAACAAGCCGGCATGATCAACCTCTTCAACGATTTCGCCATGGGCACGGTCGGCCACACACGCGGCGGTCCTGCCAAGGTGTCGGTGATTTCATCGGGCCTGATGGGCACCATCAACGGCTCGGGCGTGGCCAACGTGGTCACCACCGGCCAGTTCACCATCCCGCTGATGAAGCGGTTCGGTTACAGCTCCAGCTTCGCTGGCGGCGTTGAAGCCACGTCCAGCATGGGCGGCCAAATCATGCCGCCCGTCATGGGGGCCGTGGCCTTCATCATGGCCGAGACCATCAACGTACCCTATCTGGATATCGTCAAGGCGGCGCTGATCCCCGCCATCCTCTACTTCGCCACGGCCTTCTGGATGGTGCACCTCGAAGCTGGCCGCAAAAATCTGATCGGCTTGCCCAAGGAAGAATGCCCCAACCCCTGGACCGCGGTGCGCGAGCGCTGGCACCTGCTGCTGCCCCTGGCTGGCTTGGTCGGCCTGCTGTTTTCTGGGTACACCCCGTTGTTCTCGGGCACTGTGGGCCTGGGCCTCACCGTGATCCTGATTTTCGGTGCAGCCGTGATGACGGGCGTCAAAGGTGTGGCCCTGCGAAGCCTGTTCTGGGTTCTGCTCGGGTTGGCCAGTGCCGGCTTCTTCGAGTTCGGCGTCGGCACGTTCTTCGTGATCGCAGCCGTGCTGGTGGCCATCACCTTCATCCGGCGCACCGGCGGCGATGCCCGCGCGCTCGCGGTCAAGGCCCTGGTTGAAGGCGCCCGCCATGCCCTGCCCGTGGCGATCGCCTGTGCCCTGGTCGGCGTGATCATCGGCGTGATCAACCTCACCGGTGTGGCGGCCGAACTCGGTGGACACATCATCGCCATCGGGCGTGAGAGCCTGTTCCTGGCCTTGCTGCTGACGATGCTGACCTGCCTGGTGCTCGGCATGGGCATTCCGACCATCCCCAACTACATCATCACCAGCTCGCTGGCCGCACCGGTGCTGCTGGAGCTGGGTGTGCCGCTCATCGTGTCGCACATGTTCGTCTTCTATTTTGGCATCATGGCCGACCTCACGCCGCCGGTGGCACTGGCGGCATTTGCCGCGGCCCCCATTGCGCGCGAAAGCGGTTTGAAGATCAGCCTGCAGGCCATCCGCGTGGCCATCGCAGGCTTCATCGTGCCGTTCATGGCGGTCTACAGCCCGGCTCTCATGCTGCAAGGCGACGGCGGCTGGACGGCCACCGTCTGGGTGGTGTTCAAGGCGCTGGTGGCCATTGGCATGTGGGGCGCGGCCGCCATTGGCTACCTCAAGGGGCCGCTGAACGTGGTCGAGCGCATCGTCGCCTTCGTGGCGGCCAGCTTCCTGGTGGTCGCACTCCCCATGACCGATGAGATCGGCCTCGCCGCCGTGGCCGCATTTGTCGCCTGGCACTTCTGGCGCCTGAAAGCCTCCAGCGCCCCGGCCCAAGCCTGACACCTGCCCATGGAAACCCCTGCCCACCAGCTCAGCATGACGGTGCTGATGACGCCTGACACCGCCAATTTTTCGGGCAACGTGCACGGTGGCACCATCCTGAAGCTGCTGGATCAGGTGGCCTATGCCTGTGCCAGCCGCTATGCCACCACCTACGTCGTCACCTTGAGTGTCGACCAGGTGGTCTTTCGCCAGCCCATCCATGTGGGCGAACTGGTGACCTTTCTCGCCTCGGTCAACCACACGGGCAACTCGTCCATGGAGGTGGGGATCAAGGTGATTGCCGAAAACATCCGCACGCAGGAGACGCGGCACGTCAACAGCTGTTTCTTCACCATGGTGGCCACGGACGACAGCGGCAAACCCACCCCGGTACCGTCCTTGCGCCCATTCTCCCCAGACGAACGCCGCCGCTACGCCGCCGCCGAAATGCGCAAGGAAGTGCGCCGGGAAATGGCGCAGCGCTATGCGGCCATCCAGTAAGCCCCTGTTGGCACACCCTGCATGAGTCTGCTTGGCGTCTGCCTCTCCCTTGCTGCTGCCGGCGTCTCGGCGCAGCCTGTGTTCGTTCCCGCCCAGCGCTTTACCCTCGCCTGGACACACTCCATCGAAAAAGTGCGCTGGGAAGAGGACTACGCGATCAAACTTTCGCCCGACGGAACCACCCCCATCCTTCAGGCCCTCAAAGCCCGGGTGCGCGGTTCAGCGGCGGGCATGGAGCCACCCGATGACGCCGTGCTGCGCAACGGATGGTACGAATACCAGCCCACCACCTGGTCTCCCAAAGGTCTCCGGTTGACCCGCTCCATTTACACGGCCGACTACGAGTGGTGCCAAACCGGCCAGTGCCTACCCCTGGGGCAATGGCTCCCCTCAGACGGCGACATCACCCTGCTCGAACCCTGCATCGATCAACCTTGAGACCAGCGCCCCCGAGACAGCGGCCAGGCATTTGCCCTGGCGCCGTCGGTTACGCTCCAAGCCGTGAATTTCGCTCAACTGCTCTTCCCAGACTTTTCGCTGATCCTGATCGGCTACCTGCTGTGCCGCTTCACCGCGCTCAACCGCCAGGTGTGGGAACCCGTAGAGCGGTTGGTGTACTTTCTGATGTTCCCGGTGCTGCTGTTTCACTCAATCGTGAAAAGCCCGCTGGATCTGTCAACGGCCTCCTCGCTGATGGGCGCGGGGCTGGCACTGTGCTTGATGGGGATCGCACTGGCCTACTCGCTGCCGCACTGGCCTTGGGTCGGTAAGCGCCTGGATGTGCGCCTGCACGCTGCCAGCGCACAAATCGGCTTCCGATTCAACTCGTTCATCGCCCTGGCCCTGGCCAACAAAGTGGCTGGCCCCGAGGGCCTGCTGCTGATTTCCGTGGTGATTGGCGTCTGCGTCCCGCTGCTCAACGTGGGGGCGGTCTGGCCCATGGCGCGGCATGCCAACAAAGGCTTTGCCCGGGAGCTGGTCCGCAACCCGCTGATCATCGGCACGGTTTCCGGCCTCACGGCCAACCTGCTGGGCCTGCAAATCCCGCCTTGGCTGGATCCAACGGTCAGCCGCATCGGGCAAGCTTCGCTGGCCCTGGGCCTCATGGCCGCCGGTGCCGGCATGCAGTTCAGTTCGCTCAAAGACGCCAAAACACTGGGCGTGCTGGTTTTGGCCATTCGCCACATGGCCATGCCGGTCATGGCGCTGGGACTGGCCATGCTGTTCAAACTGGACACCACGCAAACCAGCGTCCTGCTCCTGTTCTCGGCGGTGCCCACGGCGTCCAGCTGCTACGTGCTGGCAGCGCGCATGGGTTACAACGGCGCCTACGTGGCCGGGCTGGTCACTTTGTCGACCTTGCTCGGGATGGTCAGCCTGCCCTTCGCGCTGGGTGTGCTCAGCGGCTTGGCGGGAAACTAAGCTCAAACTGGCCGAGCCCCGGGGGTGAATCACGCCATACCCAGGCGCTTCCAAAGCACCACAAATAATCCAAAAGAATTCACTATTCAAGAAGCCGATGCCTCAAGGTGACAAGAAGGTAACCAACCCCGCATTGGCGGTATGGCAAAATCTCACCCCTGTGCGACTGCTGGGCGCCCGCAGCCGCACAAGGGTGACACACGGCGGCGGCCAAGGCTCCACCGTCCAACGGCGTGGCGCAGCGCTCACCCAACAGTTGACCCCGTGCGCCCAAGCCTGACCCAGATCGGCAACACGCAAAAGAGCGCATTACATCTCGACCACGCAAGGAAAACAACATGAAAATCGCAGTTGCCGGCACAGGCTATGTGGGCTTGTCCAATGCTGTGCTGCTCTCGCAACACCACGAAGTGGTGGCGCTGGACATCATTCCCGATAAGGTCGAGATGATCAATCAGCGCAAGAGCCCGATCGCTGACCCTGAAATCGAAGCTTTCCTGGCAGATGCCTCGCTGAATCTTCGTGCGACCCTGGACAAGGCCGACGCCTACCGGGGCGCCGAGTATGTGATCATTGCCACGCCTACCGACTACGACACAGAAACCAACTACTTCAACACCAGCTCGGTCGAAGCAGTCATCCAGGATGTGATGGCCATCAACCCGACTGCCGTCATGGTGATCAAGTCCACGGTACCCGTCGGGTATACCGAGCGGATCCGAGCCGAAACAGGGTGCGCAAACCTGATTTTTTCACCCGAGTTCCTGCGAGAGGGCAAAGCCCTGCATGACAACCTGTATCCCTCACGCATCATCGTAGGCGAGCAGTCAGAGCGTGCCCACGTCTTTGCAGAACTGCTCAAAGGCGGCGCGCGGAAAACCGATATTCCCGTTCTGTTTGTCGGCTCGACCGAGGCAGAAGCCATCAAGCTGTTTTCGAACACCTACCTCGCGATGCGCGTAGCCTTCTTCAATGAACTCGACACCTATGCGGCTGCCCACGAGCTGAATTCACGCCAGATCATCCAGGGGGTGGGGCTTGACCCGCGCATTGGGGACCACTACAACAACCCCTCCTTTGGCTACGGCGGCTACTGCCTTCCCAAGGACACCAAGCAGATGTTGGCCAACTACCAATCGGTGCCCCAAAACCTGATACAGGCGATCGTTCAGTCCAACACCACCCGCAAGGATTTCATCGCCGACAGCATACTGAGCAGGCAACCCAAAACGGTAGGGGTATACCGCCTGATCATGAAAGCCGGCTCGGACAACTTCCGTTCTTCGAGCATCCAAGGCATCATGAAGCGGATCAAGGCCAAAGGCATCAGGGTCATAATCCACGAACCGGCTTTGAACGAGCCCGAGTTCTTTCACTCCCCCGTGGTCAACGATCTGGACACCTTCAAAGCCGAGTCCGATGTCATCATCACCAACCGGATGACCGCTGCACTGGAAGACGTTCAAGATAAAATCTTCACTCGAGATTTGTTTGGCAGCGACTAAGCATCAACACCCACTTTCCACCCCTGCACTCCGCGAGAATCCCAATGACCTCTAGCTCAACGCCTGACAACCACCGCTACAGCCCTGTGTATGCGGCATGTACATTGAGTCTCGTCACCCTGTTCCTCGCGGGTTGTGCCAGCAGCAGTGGTTCAACGGGTACGACTGCGGCTGCATCGAACCCGTTTGCGAAAAATGGGGCCGCCAACGGGGTGCAAGTGAATGTCATGCGCGTCTATGGCGATAGCTACACCGACCCAGACTTCACCGAACCACGAGGCATCACCAACTGGGCTCAGGCGCTTCAGGCCAACGGAACTGTCGAGCAATCCCGAATTTACGCAATCGGCGGTGCAACGGCTGCATCTGACCAAGTGCGGTCGTTTACCCAACAAATTGCCAATTGGCAAAGCACCAACACGCCGGTCACCGAACGCGACCTGTCCGTTGTCTATTTGGGCTACAACGACATCGGGCGCCTAGGCAGCACGGACAATCTGGCCTCGGCAAAGGCGGGCTATACCGACGGCATCTCGCAATTGCTCGCATCGGGTGCGGCCAATGGCAACAACCGCATTTTTGTCACGCAAATCACCGATTGGAGTCGCAACCCGGGCGTTGCTGATTCCACCCAAGGACAAGTCAATGCCTGGAACAGCTTTGTTGCTGGCGTTGCCAATGAAAATCCCAACATCATTGCCGTCGATTTGCAAACGGTATTCGATCGCGTCTACGCCGATCCAGGTAAATTCGGCTTTGTGAACGTCACAACTGAAGACAAAGAACGCACTGCCATAGATTCGCTGTACTTTGACAGCCTCCACTACGGCAGCTTGGGCATGGAGCTCATTTCCAGGGTGTATCAACACTACTTGACGCGGGCATGGACATGGGCCAGCACAGTCAGCGCCGGCAGCGACGCGGCGGGTCAACTGAACTCCGATATTGATACGGGCCTGCTGAGTTTCCGGCAGCAGCAGCTGGGCAACTACCAACCCGGTTTCAGCTTGATTCCACTGGGAACCGAGCGAAGCGACAGCGCCCAGCGTTCATCGGAGGGTGTCGTGTTCGCACCCTTCTCCGATCTCAACAAACTTCGCGAAGGTCCTCGCGGGCTGGCGTTCAACTTCTCGCCCAATCAAACAGACAAGGCCAACTCCGCGGCCTATGGCATCGCCTTGACACAAGGCAATGCAAGCACCTTGATCGCAAGCTCTGAGGACAGGACCAGCCTGCGGTACAGCACCCGCACGGCAAGTGCTTACTGGATGCAGCCCATCGACAACTTCCTTGTCAGCACCCAGCTTTCCCAGCTCAATTACGATTTTTCGCAACATGGATCAGACGACCTGATTTCACGGCAGATTGACAACAATCGATCAGCGTCCGGCTGGTCGATGGAGAGCAAGTTGCGATACAACTGGCGCTCGCCAAGCGACTCGGTATTCACGCCTTGGGCGGCGCTGACCTATCAGGGCACTTCGCTCAACCCCGCGACCTTGAGCACGCTCTACACCACCGATGTAACTTTTGCCGGGACCCGCGCCAATGAGCTGCTCGCCGGCATTGGACTCGATGTGGGTTTTGCGCCCATCCAATTCTCGGGGGGACGCAAGTTGCAGTTGGGCGGCGGCATCAACCACCTTCAAAGCCTTCATCGCGACAGCATCACGGTTGGCATGACCGAAGCAGGCGGCACCCAGTCTACCGAGATCATTCAACGTGCAAAAATATCCCGCACCCAACTGGCGCTCAACGCCAAAATGGATGTTTCCAAGCGAATCACATTCCGTGCAGGGTATTCCTTCGAGCTGGAGCAACCCCAATCAACTCAAAATGTGCAGCTGCAAGCCAACTTGAGTTTCTGAGCGGCGACTCGGGCACCTGCCCGACGTCTCACGCCATGAACGCATGCGTTTAGGGGCAACCCCAGCCCAGGAGCGCAGCGTTCCGATTGAATTTCTGAAGCATCGCACCCGGCAGCATGTGCGTCGCTTCGGACGGCATCCACCCATGCCAACGGGCTCTTGAGAACATGCCAAGAGCATCCGCGTGAGTCAATCGCCAAGAAATGAGGGCGGGCCCAGCGGCTATCGGCCCTCATGCGACCCAAACAAGGCAGCTCACGTTGAAAACAAGCGCTGTCCCGAGAGCCAACCAGGCACAACCCGTTTCAGGCGCACCGCCAAAACCGAGGTCGCAAGAACCCATGGGCCCCAAGGGCTATGGGTTCCGGTGACACTAGCACTCTAAAATAGTCGATTTTTCAGTTTTCAGAGGACGTAAATGCACACAACCAAAAACCTCATCCTGGGCGCAGGCTTGACAGGCCTCAGCACCGGCTATCACCTCAAGGGTGAATACGCCGTGTACGAGATGCTCCATGAAGTGGGTGGACTTTGTCGCTCTGAAGATGTCAATGGGTTTCTGTTCGACTACGCGCCGCACATTCTGTACACCGTGGATCCTTACGCCTCACAGCTGATTCACACGCTGCTCAAGGACAACCTCCACGTCCAAAAACGCAAGGCGTACATCTACCACGGCAAGTACGACCTCTACACCCGCTTCCCATACCAGGCCCACCTGCATGGCTTACCCGCTACCGACATCATCGAGTGTCTCAGCGGTCTGGTCGACGTATTGCGCAACCCCGATCGTCCCAAGCCACAAAACTACCGTGAGTGGATGTACTGGCGCTTCGGCAAGGGGATCGCAGAACAGCTGATGATCCCGTATGCCGAGCGCATCTGGACCATTGACCCCAAATACATGAACTTCAGCTGGATCGACCGCCGCGTTCCAGAGCCTGATTTTGAAGCTGTGCTGCGCGGAGCATTGCATGACGAAACCGCTATGTCGGGCTTCAACCAAGAGTTCTGGTACCCTATTGAAGGAGCCATCGAAGCGCTTCCCGTGGCACTGGCCAAAGGGGTCACCAACATCCATCTGAACGAGACGGTCACCAAGATTGACCCCGTCGGCAAACAAGTGTCTTTCGCTTCCGGCAAAGTGGTCGGCTACGAGAACCTGGTGTACACGCTGCCCCTGACCCACCTGCCCAAGTTCATCGATGGTGTGCCCGAGCACGTTACCGCCGCGATCAAAGGACTGCAGTTCAACCAGATCAAATGCGTCAACATCGGCATCAACCGCCCCGACATCAGCCCGTATCACTGGCTGTACTTCCATGAGGCCGAAGAGTTCATCTTTCACCGCATCAGCTTCCCCCGCAACACGTCTGAAAAGACCTGCCCGCCAGGCACCAGCTCGGTCTGTTGTGAAATTTCGTACTCAGAGCACCGCCCTTTGCGCGTTCAAACCGACAAAGAGCTGATTCAAGCCACGATCGACGGCTTGACCAAAGCCAAGATCCTCCGCCCGGACGACGAGATTCTTGCCGCTGACGTTTTGACGGTTGACCCTGCCTACGTGATTTACGACCTCGACTACGAAAAGAACGTCAAAATCATTCACGAATACATGGTCAGCCTGGACATGCACCCCTGTGGCCGCTTCGGGGATTGGCAGTACTACAACATGGACCACAGCATCATGGCGGGCAAGCGTATTGCTGACCTGATCAACGGTCAGCCTGCCTGATGCCGCCAAAGGTTGCGCCCCTAGTAGGTCGTACCCCATATGCACCCGCCTGTTTCAACTCCATAAAACATGCGGGTGCGTTGAACAGCCCGACACTCTGGCCAAAAGGTAACACCTCCAAAGCAGAAGCAGAAGCATGACCCGCTCACCTCAAGCCAAGCGGCTGCTCAAGTGGGCTTCATTGGTCATCATCGCGATCACGGCGATCTACTTTTTCGATGCGGTTGGAAAGTACTTCGAAAGCATCCCGGCCATTCGCTGGGATGCCAGAGCGTGGCTCGCCATGGCTGCGACCATCCTTTGCATGTTCGTGAACCTGATCTTCGGCGGCCTGATGTGGATGGCTCTGCTGAAAGACCAGGGCGTACACCTGGCGCCCACCACAGCCTTCCGGATTGTGGGCATGGCCCAAGTCGCCAAATACCTGCCGGGCAACGTGGGACATCTCATCGGACAGGTGACCCTGGCCAGCGCAGCTGGCGTGCCGATCGGTGTGTCCATCACCACCATGCTTATTTCCACCCTGTGGCTGGTCGCGACCGGACTGAGCATGGGTGGGGCCGGCCTGCTGCTGTTTTTGGATACTTCACACATTCTTGATGTTCCGATTCCAGACGCTCCCGTGATGGCCGTGTTGGGCGTTGCCGTGGCCATCAGTCCGTGGGTGGCGGTCTGGATGCTCAACCGCCTTCTGCCCGGCCTGTCGCGTCGGTTGGGCAGTGGCCAGTTGGTGGCTCTGCCTCGCTTTCACACCGCGGTGGCCGTGGCCGGCGGCTTCATCCTGTGCTTCTTCGTCTTTGGCTTGATGCTCAAGCTGCAGGCGACTTACCTCTTCGGCGTCGAATCCGGCGACATCCTGACCTTCACCCTGATGTTCACCTCCGCATGGATCGCCGGCTACTTGCTCCCTGGAGCTCCGGGCGGACTCGGCGTTCGGGAAGCGTTGGTTGTGGCCTTGCTGGGCTCCGTGGTCGGGACTGGAACAGCTATTGGCCTGAGCGTGACCATGCGTCTGGCCACCGTGCTGGGCGACGGCCTGGCATTTGTCGCTGGCCTGCTATTGCAATGGCTGACGCAGGCTCCGCCCTTGAGTCAACCCAGCGACAACCAGCCCTGATCCCGTCGCCATGGCAGAAACGAAAACCCCCACCCGGGAAATTTGGATCGATGCCCTCAAGGGATGGGGCATGTTGCTCATCGTGACGGGGCATGTCTGGTCACTGTCGGATGTACCGGTCTGGTACATGTGGATTTTTTCGTTTCACGTCCCGCTGTTCTTCTTTGCCGCCGGCATGACGCTCAAACCGGGTGGCACCCGGTTCGCCACCTTCCTGCGACGTCGAGTCCAAACACTGCTCGTTCCCTACTTTTTTTACGCCTTGCTGGGTTACGGGTTCTACGTTCTCGGGTATGCGGCTGCACAGGCAGCCGGAATCACGGTGGCGCAGTTCGGCTATGGTCTGTGGCAGCCATTCATGGGAATTTTCTACGGCTCAGTGGGCGACGGTCTGCTGGTCAACAGCCCACTCTGGTTCCTGATGGCCCTCTTCCTGTCGCAGAGCGCCGTGCAGGCGCTCAACGCACAGACAACCCACCCCGTTGTCAAGTACGCCATCCTGCTGTTGTGCTTCTCGATCGCGGCATTGATAGAGGAACAGTTCAACCCACCCTTCAGCCTGCTTCCCGCCATGGGAGCCGCTGTCTTCATCCAGCTGGGCCTGGATTTCAGGCGACACGATCCCGTCAATCAGTGGGCAAAAGGCCTGCGATGGATGGCGTTTGTGGTCCTGCTGGGCCTCTCACTCTTTTCGCCCACCAACGGTGCCGTCGGACTGGCTGGCCCCACGATCCATCAACCGGTTTTGTTCTTGATGTTTGCCCTGGCAGGCATCGGAATGTCCGTGATGCTGGTCAGGCTGGCAAGCCCCAGATGGCAGGCTGTTTTGGCCTTCATCGGTCAACACAGCATGGGCATCCTCGTGTTGCACATGCTCGCGATCAAAGGCGTCAAAGTGGTACTGAGTATTGCCACTGGAACCAGCCTGGACACCATGGAGCACAGCTTGCCCTGGGGAGGGCTGATACTCACTGTGGCTGCTCTACTGATGTGGCCAGCCATTGCTTTCATTGAGCGCTGGCTCTCCTGGACACTGGGTATTCGCCGCTGATTGGTTGGTTGGCGGGCGCTTACTGCACAAGGCTTAGCGGAAAGGGTCTCCATCCGCTCTGGAGCGCCTGCGAGGCGCTGCCGGTGCTGTCCAAGCCCACGCGGTGAAAAACTTTCTGGCGGTTCATGCGGTTTCCCCAGCCACTGGTCGTGAAAAACAGATCAACAGCATCATGTGTGCGGTCGTAAAACGCCGAAGTGATGCCCTTGTTCTTGTAGGGAAACGCAAAGTAGCGGTGAGGTAGGCCGAAAGCGGTCTGCACATGCTGCATGCTGCGCAGGGTTTGCTCCACCTGTTCGTCCAGCCCGATTTCCCAATAGCGCGGGTGGTCGCGACTGTGCGCCCCCAACATAAAGCCGCGGCGGGCCAAGTCGGCCGCCTCATCGTGGGTGATGTAGGGGCGATCCGCGCGAAAATAGGCGTCCATATCGATTTCCAAGCGCTCGGCAACCTCGGCATAGACCGCGCCATCGGCCAATCGCACCGACATCAGAGCGTCTTCAGGCGCACCAACATACCCCGCATGGGCCAGTATGGATGCCACATCAGCCTGATCGCGCAACGATCTGTGGCTCAGTGCTTCTTTCAGCAGACTGGCTTTGAACTTTTCCTCCACGCGTGAAGCAGACGAGCCTGCCAGGAAATCCGTGATCAGGAAATGAATCGACGGGATGCCTTTGCGCTCAAGTATCGGAGCGGCCACTTCGTACGAAGATCGCAAGCCATCGTCAAAAGTGACCAGAAATTGGTCAGCGCCCGCACGTGCAATCCCCTGCGGAGACAGGTCCTCCAACGGCCTGAAATTTCGCAAAATTTCATCCAGAACCCGCTCAAAACTCTCGGGCGTATGGTAATCGTACAAATGCTTGATGTAAGGCTTGGGGTTTTCCTCGACCGCGTGAAAAATGAAAATCGGCAGAGTCGAAGAGGACACTGCCCGGGAAAACCCCAAAGGAATCTGCCGCAGGCTGACCCGCAGCGAACGAGAGGCGAGCCGAAAGACAGTATCTGCGAGACGGGACATGATGAATTGAACAGGTTGAAAACGGCCTCAATACCGTTTTGTATGGAATTTGCCTCTCCGCACCGGTGCGTGATGAGGCCCGACGGGTGGGGCAACTCAGCCTGAAACGGGCTGCAAGGAAAATACCTCAACGTCCACTTAGGCAGGCAGAAACAGGCGGGTGCGAAGCATTTTTACTCGCTCGCCTGCTCCGAACCGCCCGCCTGGCCTGTTGCGGCAAACCTTTCATGGCCTCCACGCAGGTGCTGGGTCACCCATTCTGCATGTTCGCAGTGATCCCTTCAAAGTGATGCGAGAGCGTTTGGCCCAGCGTTTGGACAACACCAACCGGCGGTGCGCAGCCCAGTCGATCCATCGCTGAAAGCCCACGCAACCCTCGGTCTCGCCCCCCTAACTGACGGCAGCCTCGCAATCCTCACGCCATGCAACCTTTGT
The DNA here is from genome assembly GCF_004795855.1 of Hydrogenophaga sp. PAMC20947. Taxonomy (NCBI): domain Bacteria; kingdom Pseudomonadati; phylum Pseudomonadota; class Betaproteobacteria; order Burkholderiales; family Comamonadaceae; genus Hydrogenophaga; species Hydrogenophaga sp. PAMC20947. Next base: position 316,565 of record NZ_CP039252.1, on the reverse strand, counting down.
GCGCTGGGCACGCAGGCCACGACCGATCGGACACGGCCTAACGATCACACCCCACAAGGGATTGTCGTCCCAGTTCGCATGTCGCGCTTCGTCTGCAGGGGCTTATTGGCGGCACCCGTATCGCGTTTCGCCTGGTTGTGGAGCCACGGCCCACAAGGGTTGGATACACAACGCTTCTTGCCAAATGGCGCGAACAGGCCCTACCATGAAAACCACTTTGCCTACCAAGGAGAACGGCATGAGATGGATGCCATCGATGATCGCCTGGGCCATGACCGCCATACTCTCGGCCTGTTCCGTGACGGGGCCCGCCGCACCGGTCCGTGCGCCAGGTGCCCAGCCCCCCCGTGCCCTGGACAGTGATCCCGCGACGGCCGTCCAGGGTTCGTTGGTGGACCCGGCTTGCGCGGGCGAACCGGTGAGCTACGAGGTGCGGCCGTTTGACCTCGGTGACACCAACCGGCCGGCTCGGGCCGTGGTGCTCTCAGGCTCCCCTTGTCTGGGCGCGACGGGCCAGCTCACCGAACTGTGGGTCCAGATCAAGGGCGAATGGGTCAGTCAACTCAAGACGGCCGGCACCCTCGTTGCCCTGCCGATGCAGCGCCAAGGCTACGCCCATCTCACCGTTCAAGGCCTGGGCCCCTGCGCACCGATCTGGCGCTGGGAAGGCTCGGGCTACCGAGCCGCCCGAACCTGCCCTTGATGCTCCGCGCAGTGAAGGCCCCCTGGGCCAGGGCAACGGCCACGGCCTGCCGATGAAGGCGGCGCACAATCGTTGCATCCACAACGCATTGACTCTGCCATGCCGCACCCGCTTTCCTCACCGGCCCCACAATCCCCCGCGCCCAACCCTGTGATCGCCTTGCTGGGGCGCCGCCTGCGCCTCGCGGTCATTGGCGGGGGGGCTGGTTCGTTCATCGGTGCCACCCACCGCCAGGCTGCCCGACTGGACGATCGCTACGATCTCGTTGCGGCATGCCTGTCGAGTCAACCCGACAAGGCCCAGAGCGCGGGCGCCAGCCTGGGCCTGCCCGTCGAGCGCAGCTACCCCAGCGCCCAGGCCTTGTTCGATGCCGAAGCGGATCGTGCCGACGGGGCTGAAGTGGTGGCCATCATGACCCCCAATGACAGCCACTTTCCCTACGCCATGGCGGCACTGGCACAGGGCTTTGACGTCATTTGCGACAAACCCATGACCAACACGCTGGACGAAGCCGCGCAATTGCGCCAGCGGGTAAAGGAGAGCGGGCTGGTGTTTTGCCTGACCCACAACTACAGCGGCTACCCCCTGGTGCGCCAGGCCCGCGCCATGGTGGCCAACGGCGAGCTGGGTGAGCTTCGGCTGGTACAGGTGGAGTATGTGCAGGGCGGGCGCGCCAAGCCCGGGCCGGGCCGGGCGGCCTGGAAAGCCGACCCTGCTCGCACTGGCGCATCGCTGGTCATGGGCGACATCGGAACCCACGCCCACCAACTGCTGCGGTTCATCACGGGGCTCGAAGTGGTGCAATTGGCGGCCGACGCGGGCCCCATCGTGCCAGGCAGCCAGGCGCACGACTACGCGGGCGCCCTCTTGCGCCTGAGCGGTGGGGCACGCGGCAGCTTCTGGGTCACACAGGCAGCCGCCGGCATGGAAAACGCCATGCGCATACGCGTGAGCGGCTCGCTTGGCACCCTGGAGTGGGCACAGGAGCAGCCGCAGGTCTTGCACTTCAAGCCACTGGATGCGCCCGCGCAGGTGCGCACCCCGGGTGGACCCGGCACCTTGCCGCTCGCCGCTCGGTCCAGCCGGATCGCCGCCGGTCACCCGGAAGGATTCCCCGAGGCCTTTGCCAATCTATATTCTGATGCAGCAGAGGCCATTGCGGCCCGACGCGCTGGCCAGCCGCCCGATCCTTTGAGCCTGCACTTTCCGAATGCCGACGACGGCTGGATGGGCCTGCGCTTTGTCGATGCGGTGATACGGTCCAGTGCCAGTGATGGCGCGTGGACGCCGGCCTGAGCCGAACGCACAGCCCATACCCAGACACCTCCTCCACCCGTTTGACACCTTCTGATGCAGTTTGACCGCTATTGATGCCCATTCCTGAACTCGCTATCTGGTTCACGATGCTGGGCGGCATGCTCATGCTGTTGGCGCTGGCCGTTGGCGATGGCATCGCCCATCGGTCGAGCGGATCGCTGCGCAATGTGTTGTTCATTCTGGTCACCGGGTCCAGCTGCGTGGTGATCACGGGCCTTCCAGAAGCGGTGTTCCCTGGACTCCCCCAGCCACCGATGCGGGTGCTCAAAGCCTGCCTGGGCCCGGGCGCCGGTGCCATGGCGCTGTATTTTCTGGGCGACTGGCTCAGCGGGCCCCACGAAGACCGCCAGGTGCACCGATTGACACACTGGGGCGGCGCCGTGCTTGCGCTGCTGGCGATGGCATTGGCCCTGCGCGCCAGCCAGATCGACGCCGAAGCGTTTCAGGCTTTGTTGTGGTGGGTCGCGGCCGCAAACATGGTCCCCGCCGTACTGGCCTTGATCGCCGTGGTCCGAAGCGCTGTGTTGGGTGACCCCCTGGCCCGTTGGATGGTGATCGCCATCGTTTGCCTGGACTTGATGGTGGCCGGTCTCTACACCAAAGCGCTGGGCGTGCAAGCAGGCACGCTGTTCTGGCTGTTGACCGCAACCATCACCCTCGCCTACTTTCTGATCGTCACGGTGCTGGTGTTGCTTCGCCACCGGGAGATCCGGCTGCTCAAACGCCTGTTGCGCCTGGAACTGGGCGCCGAACCGGCCACCGGCCTGCCCACAGGGCCGGCCCTTTTGTCCCAGATCGAGCACGCTTTCTGGCGCAGCGCGCGATTGAACGCAAGCTGCAGTGTCATTTGCCTGTACCTGAGCAATCTGTACGAAGTCGCAGGGTGCGAGGATCACAAGATCGACGGTCAGATTCTGGTGACGCTGGCTGCGCGCATTCGCCAAGCGGCCGGCTTCCGCTGCACCGTGGGGCTCTACCACCCCAGGTGCTTCGTGGTGGTCATGTCCTCAGACGGCCACCACAATGCCATCGATGCAGTGGTGGGTCATTTGCTGGAGCTCGCTGGCCGGCCGCTGGCAGTGACGGGTGAGTGGCAATCGAAGCTCTGCTTCGTCCCGCAAGTGGGCGTGGGGGTGGTCACGGTCGATCCCGCCACTGCCCAACCCCTGGAGGCCCTCAACCAGGCCGAGCAAATGGCCTTGCTGTCGGTGCGTCCCACCTCGAGCGCCTCCAGCGCCTCGACTTCCAGCAACCCGTTTCAGCCTGCTGTGCAGCCCTGATCCGATAGCCGCCAGGACCCGGGTTCTATCCAGCACGCTGGGCAGCCTATTGGGCTCCAAACATCAGCGCCCTGCGCGGAGATGGAGCGCAAGCCTGACGTGTTTTTGCGGCGCCATCCGCCCCAAACTGAAGGTAGACTGAATCCCCTGATGTCGAACAGGGCGTGCGCCATCCGTCGTGAGTGCAGGCGATAGCTCAAAGCCCATCGAACCGTTTCATTCCAACCACTCTGCCCGGGAGCTGCCCATGACCGCTGGCACCGTCACCCTCCACCGCGTCCTGGCAGCCCCACCCGAGCGGGTCTATCGGGCCTGCCTCGATCCCGACGCCATCCCCAAATGGATGCCCCCTCACGGATTCACCTGCAAGGTCTTCGAGCTCGACGCCACCGTCGGCGGGCGCTACCGCATGCATTTCACCAACCTGGCCAATGGGCAAAGCCACGCCTTCGGGGGCATGTACGTCGAGCTCGTGCCCAACGAGCGCATCGTGAACACCGACGTGTTTGAGGACACCCATCTGCCGGGCGAAATGCGCACCACCATGGCGTTCAAACCCGTGCCCTGCGGGACCGAGCTGAGCATCGTGCAAGAAGGCATTCCAGCCATGATTCCACTTGACGGTTGCACTATGGGCTGGCAACAGTCGCTGCAGCTGCTGGCCCTGCTCGTCGAAGCCCAGGTCCCCGGCTGAACAACCCTGAAACCCACAGCGAGACCCTCCATGGCCCCAACGCTCACCCCTGTCACAGACATCCACGGCTACCACGCCCATGTGTACTTCGATGCCGACAGCCAGGCTGCTGCCAAAGCGCTGTGCGAGGGTGCGGCGGCATTGTTCCCGTTGAAGATGGGCCGCATGCACGCCCAACCGGTCGGCCCTCACCCCGACGGGAGTTGCCAGCTGGCGTTCAAGGCAGCCCTGTTCGGGGAGGTGATTCCCTGGTTGACCTTGAACCGGGGCAGCCTGGTGGTGTTCATTCACCCCATCACCGGCCACGACCTGATCGACCACCGCGACCGCGCCATCTGGATGGGCGCAGTGCGCCCGCTGGATCTCAGCGTGTTGCCAGAAGAGTCACCGACCTACGACTTATGAATCCAGGGGCGAGAGAGCCCGTGGATTCATAGGCCAAGCACCCTGCCCCCACCAGGGGCATGGGCGATCAGGGAATGAAGTTGCCCGTCTCTGGCAGCGGCAGGGCCACCGGTGTTTCAAAGAAGGGCCCTGTGCCGTCCGGATCGATCACCACGGCGCCGTCACTCTTGAAGAATTCGGCGATCTGTATTTGCCCTGCTACCGCATAACCCCCTGCCGAAAGCGATGCAATGTTGGTGAGGAAGGTGTGGGGATTCTTGGGCACCCCCGCGTTGTTGGCCACGGCCAGGTCATTGCGGAAGTAAGTAGCGCGATCTTCCAGGCCACCTGCCCGGATCAGGGCCGAGGTCGTCGGGTTGGGCACGGTCTGGTCCCCCTTGGCAAACTGCACGATCACCGACTTGGCCGCAGCGCCCCACAATGGTTGCTTGCGAATCAGCGGCGCATACGACACCGGGTTACCCGACTGCTGCACCCATTCATACCGGTCCAGTACCTGGGCAATGGCCAACGCGCCGGGCACGGTGTTGACAACCGGTGCCACATCGCGCAGCGGCATGTTTTCGTTGAAGTTCAGATTGAACGGCACCGGCACACCGGGTGTCACAGGCAAATTGAGCAACTGGGGCTGGCGCGTGGCCAGGGCGGCAGCGGTCAGGAAGCGGAAAGCGCCCTGCCGTCCCACTTCGGTGATCGAGCCACCGGGCACGTTGGGCACACCCGCCCGGATGTTGGGCTCCACGCCCAGCAAAATGGTGCCGTAAATGCCACCAAACGACTGACCCGCGTAGTAGATGCGCTGGGCGTTGAGATCGGCACTGCCGTCACCATCCACGTCCATGCCCACCTCCACCTGCCGAACCAGCTGCAGCAGATCGATCACGGTTTGGCGCAAGCCATCGCGGCTGCTGATGGCATCGCGCGGAGCAACCGCATTGACGCCTTCGGTGGAATCGATGGCGCCGTTGCCATCCTGGTCAAAACCCCGGCCGCCGGCCGGTACCTCGATGGGTGTTGCGGCTGAGGAAGTGGTGACGCTGAGCTTGCCCTGCGCACCGCCCCCATGGCCCAAAACGTTGATCGACAAGGTGGCGATGCCGCGCGAGGCGAACGTCGAAGCCACGGTCCATGGGGCGCCGTACATGCTGTCGGTAAAGCCATGGCCAAAGATCGCCACGGGCCAGCCACCCGCTGGCTTCTCTCCTGCGGGCACAAAGAGCTGGAACACCAGTTCTTTGTTGCCTTGCGCGCTTGGCGCGCCGGTGAGCGAGTTCACGGGGGGTATGTATTGGCCCGCAACCTGGTAGTTTGGCGAGCTGTAGGTGCCGTAAGCGATCTGTCCCACGGCTCCCGTGAACACACCCAATGCAGTCGTGGGCAGCGGGCCAGTCGTGAACCCCGGGGCCGTGCTGATCTGGCGCTGGAAACTCATGGAGGTGACATCGGCCACATTAAAAACCGCACGGGTCGAAGCCCCCCCGTTGCTCCCGATCATGAAATTCGCAGACGCCGGGCGCGAGCGTTTGATCTGGCGCATGATTTTCACCAGATCGCCGGTGGTGCTCTGCGTCGTGAACACGGTTGCGGCCACCAGCGAAGGCCCGCGCGTGCGCACCGAACGCACCGCATCGCGCACCTCGCGCTCGTAGCCCGAATCGTCGTCATCGCGCCCCTTGCTGGCGTGGCCATCCCGACGCTGCAGCAACCGGTCCCAGCGATCACGCCAGTCGCGGCTGTTTTGCTCGCCCGCGTAGTCGCTCTTTTTGAGCTTCTTGCCTTGGGTATCGCGCACGCCGTCGGTGACCACGATCAGGTAGCGGGTGTGTTCGGCCAACAGCTCGTCGGGCTCAAAGACCAGGGTCTGGCTGTCGGGGTCCCACAGAATCTGGTTGATGCCCACCTTGCTGCCAAAACCCCGAAAGCTCTGGGTATCGCCCAGGTTGATCAGGTACACCGAGTCGCTGTTGACCGTGGACACGTCGATGTCGCCCGTGAACGGCACGGTGATGCGGGGCTGGGTGGAAAAACCATCCAGCGTGTTGATCACGTCAAGGTCCTTGCAGTCGCTGACCTGTATCGCGCAATCGGGCTTGGGCAAGTTGACCTGGCGGTAGGTCACGTTGGAAAAATTCAGCCGGGTCAGTCGGTTGCTGGGAAACGGACTGGCTGCGTCGTCGAAGCGGACCGATGTGCCGCTGGCCAGCACGGTCAGCGGCGCGAGAGCAAGAACAACGATCGCCGTCGATCGGCGGGTAAACAATTCGGGCATGTTTTTGTCTCCTGTTGTGCGACCCCGCGGACAAACGAAGTCTTTTTGACTGCAGTCCAACCGCGGTTATAAGCCTCTGTGATTCAAGTTGCCAGCGTCTCTAGCGTTTACCCTGAGCACCCCATGCGGCGTTTTGGTCGCAAAAGCGACAGCCCGTCCAGTCCAGCGTCGGTCCCCGCGTTTCATGCCGATACACCCTGGTGACCGATACCCGAAGCGCACTCGATAAACTCGTACGATTCGAAAACCACACGGGATCCCCATGAAGTCTGCACACCTGCACCACCTGAAACACCTGATGCTGGCGGCTGTGGCCGTTGGTGGCGCGCAAGCGGCCATGGCGCAAAGCGTCTACGGCGAAGTGGGCTACGCCGCCATGTCTACACGGCTTTCGGTTCCCCTGATCGGCCTGTCGGCCGAAGCCAAGCCCACCATGGTGCGAGCGCTGGTCGGCGTCTCCCCCCTGGGTGGCCTGTCTATTGAGGGTATCGCCTCGGGCAGCCTGTCGAGCGACAGCTTTGTCAGCTCCGGCAGCAGCAGCACAGCCCAACTGGGCGATGCCAAGGTCAGCCAGATTCTGGGCTTGTACGTGGGCAGCCACCTGGGCCTGGGCCCCGTTGAGCTCTTCGGCCGTGCGGGCTGGGCCAAGAGCGAAGTCAAATTCAACGGTCTGGGAACGGGCAACGACAGCGATTTTTCTTACGGCGGCGGCATTCGACTCATCCCAGGCGACACCCTCACCTTCAGTGCCGACTACATGAACTACCTCAACAAGGGTGGTGCACGCATCGAGGGCTACACCCTGAGCGTGGGCATGAAGTTCTGATACCGATTCGCCTTCAAAGCGCTGACTGCGCAGTTCTCACTGCTGAATGCAAATCGGGATGAAGCCATTGCCAGGGCGACATGCCCTGCCTGTCGCCCGTTTAACCGCCCATCCCACCTGACCCCACATGCTGCAACTGCGCCCCGTCAATGCCAACGTCTACGCGGTGCACACCGCGACGGGGGATCATGTGGGCAACCTCAAGCGCATTGGTGCGATCTGGAAGTTCAAGGCGGTGGGCTATGGCGCACAAGGCGAAGTGGAGCCCGGCGGTGGGCCCCTGACCGCGGAGCACAACGCGGTGTTTGAAGCCCCCGACCCAATTGCTGTGAGCGCACGCCTTTCTGCCCCATTGGCACCGCGCTGACGCCGCATATACCCAATCCGGTAAGTCCGCTGCCACACTGGCATCGAGACGCTGATACTCTCGGGAGCATCAGATTCCTGACGTTTTCTCCCCTACTTTTCCCGGACACCTTTCCATGTTGTTTGACACCCTGAACGTAGGCCGCCTGGCCCTGCCCAACCGCATCCTCTTGGCCCCGCTGACCCGCGCACGCGCCGGCCTGGAGCACATGCCCAATGACCTGATGGCCGAGTACTACGCTCAGCGCGCCAGCGGCGGCTTGCTCATCACCGAGTGCACCATGGTGGCGTCCAACACTTCGGCGTTCGTGACCGAGCCGGGCATTTACACCGCTGAACAAATCTCCGCCTGGAAAAAAGTGACCGACGCAGTGCACGCCAAAGGCGGCCGCATCTTCATGCAGATCTGGCACTCGGGCCGCGCGGCCCACCCCGCCATGAACAACGGCGCTGAAAACGTGTCGTCCAGCGCCATCGCGATCGACAGCGAAGTCAACACCCCACAAGGCAAGCTGCCCAATGTGCAACCGCGCGCTCTGGCCCTGGAAGAGATTCCAACGCTGGTGCAGGCCTATGTGCAAGGCGCAAAAAACGCGATCGAGGCCGGCTTTGACGGCGTCGAAGTGCACGGCGCCAACGGCTACCTGATCGACCAGTTCTTGCGCGACAGCGCCAACCAGCGCACCGACGCCTACGGCGGCTCGCTGGAGAACCGTGCCCGCTTCCTGTTTGAGGTGTTGACCGCGGTCACCGAGGCCATCGGCGCCGACCGCGTGGGCCTGCGCCTGTCGCCACTCAACAGCTACAACAGCATGATCGACAGCGACCCGCTGGCACTCATCGGCTTTCTGGCCGAGCGCCTCAACGCCTTCAACCTGGCCTACCTGCACGTGATGCGCTCAGACTTCTTCCGGCAGCAGTCTGCCGATGTGATGCCCGTGGCGCGAGCGAGCTACAAAGGCGTGTTGATCGGCAACATGGGCTACACGCCTGAAGAAGCCGAGCAGGCCATCAGCGAAGGCAAGCTCGACGCGGTGGCGTTTGGAACCGCTTTCCTCGCCAACCCCGACCTCCCTGAACGCATCAGCGCCGGCGCCGAGCTCAACAAACCCAACCCCAGCACCTTCTACACGCCGGGGGCAGAAGGCTACACCGACTACCCGACGATGGAAGCCGCGGTCAGCGCCTGAACCACAGACACGGTCACTTCGGATGCACGAACGCACCTGAAGGGTTCGGTGTCCAACCAGCCCTTCGTAACGTGAAGCCGAACTGAACCCACAGCGCAAAAAAAGGCCTTGATCCACTCGGATCAAGGCCTTTTTCTCGATCGGGCTCACCGCCCTTGCCCAGGTTCAGCTCGCCAGGCGCGCGTTTTGCGGGAACATGGCCTGCGCAGCGGCTGCGTCCATGTCCGTCTTGAACGTGTGTTGAGCCTTCAATGCCTCGGCGCGCTGCGCCGCCGGGCGGGCATTGATCTCGTCGAGCAGGCGCTTCACGTGCGGCAGATCGGTCCAAGCCTCGGCGCCCAAGATAAAGGGTACCGCGCGGGCCCAGCCCCAGACGGCCATGTCCACGATGGAATAGGTGTCGCCGACCATGTAGCGGTGCTTGGCCAGATGGTCGTTCAGGATGCCCCAGTGGCGCTGGGCCTCGAAGTCGTAGCGGTTGACCGCGTAATCCTGGGGCTTCGGCGCGTAATGTTTGAAATGCACCGCCTGGCCGGAGTAAGGGCCGATGCCCGAGGCCACAAACATGAGCCAGGACAGCATCTGGGCGCGCTGGGCGGGTGTGTTCTCGGGCAAAAATTGCCCGGTTTTCTCTGCGAGATACAACAGGATGGCGTTGCTGTCGAACACCACGGCATCGCCGTCCACCAGCGAAGGCGTCTTGGCATTGGGGTTGATCGCCAGGTAAGCGGCTTCATGCTGCTCGCCCTTGCGGGTATCAACAGGCACCAGCTCGTAGGTCAAGCCAGCTTCTTCCAGCATCAGGGCCACTTTGAGCGGATTCGGCGATGGGTGGTAGTAAAACTTCATGAACAAGTGGCCTCAGGGTTGATTGATACGATTCGAGAAGGCTCGAAAAGGAATCGGCCAATCTGCACCTCTGGGTGCACCTGAAAAACAGGAAAGACCGGCCTCGGAAACGAAGGTCAGTCTAGACAAGATCCTCCATCCCTGCCGGGCGCGCCGAAGCGGCCAACAGAGCGAAGGGGCTTAGGGTGGTGCTGCAACAGTGAGCGGATATCCGTGTTTGAGGCCACAACACCCGCCCTGGCGGCTCAGCTTTTGTCTTTTCGACGTGACTCGATCGGGTTGGCGGTCAGTTTTTCGGCCGGGTAGGGTCGCAAAAATTCTTTGGCCTTTTCCGGTTTGGCTTGCAGCCAGGCATCGAATGAACCTTCGTTCAAGACCGCCAACATGCGCTTCTCGGAACCAGGCTGCTGGTACCGGTGCATCAAGGCATGGCTGTTGGCGTTGACCGTCAGCAAGGTGAAGCTCACGATCACTTCGCCATCTGCACCGGTCCAGTGCTCCCAAAGACCCGCCGCGCCCATGGGCCGACCATCGACCCGCGCGATCCGGGTCGGAACCGCCTTTCCGCTGCGAAGATCGTCTTCCTGAAAAGTCTGCATGGGCACGATACAGCGTTGTCCGGCCATCCAGGCGTCGTAATAGGGTTTGGACGTTGACACGGTTTCGCTGCGTGCATTGACCAGCTTGGTCGAGCGCAGCTTGGCGTCGGACGCCGATTTGACCCAGCGTGGCACCAGACCCAGCTGACCGGCCACCAGCTCGCGCACCCGCGAATCGCCTTCAACAGCGCTGTCGGGTGGAGCGGGCACGGGGGCTGACAGCCGGATAAACAGACCCGGCCGTCGCGGCCAGACCTCACTTCCGATGGCCACGGTGGGCTCGGCTACGCCAAAGGCTTCAGCGTACAAACTGACGCGGGGCAGACATTCATATTGGACACTCATACTGTCGATGCTAGCGCCTGTGGCGCGGCATGGCCCAAAAACCCACTGCTGAAGGGTTGCGGCAACGCATTTATTCCCATTTTGGGGCGATTTTCTGACCCTGGGCATGACGGCGCCCACGGCCCCCCGCGTCAACCCCGCGAAGAACTGGCGCATCAAGATGGAAAACTGCGACACTGTCGCGTGAATAAAACCCTGACGACCCTGAACAAGCCCACTGTAGCGGGTGCTCCGGTGGATCCTCTGTTCCTTGCGGCCCCCCGGGTGTCCACCTTTCTGGGCACCTTTGCGCTGACCAACGCGAGTGGTTTCTTTTTCGAGCGCGAAGATCGGCTGTACCTGGTCACCAGCCGCCATGTGGTGATTGACGATGCCACGGAACACCTGCCGGACCGCATCGAGATCGAGGTGCACACCAACGAAACCGATCTCACGCAATCCACCGGTTTCTCCATGCTGCTCTACGCCGATGGAAAAGCCAAATGGCACCAGGCACGAGACAGCGGTGGGGACATCGACGTGGCGGTGCTGGAGGTGGACCGCAAGCACCTGCCCGAAAATGCGATCATCCGGGCGTTCACGCCTGAGCATTTGCAGCTGGGCTTCGGTTCGGTGGCGGTGGACTCGCCCTTGCTGGTGGTGGGGTTCCCCCTCGGGTTTCACGACACTGTGCACCACCTGCCCGTGGTGCGCACCACCGGTATTGCCTCCCCTTTCGGCATTCGCTTTCAGGGCTATGGCTACTTCTTGACCGACGCACGAACCCACCGCGGAACCAGCGGTGCAGCGGTGGTGATGCGCGACACCGCCCCCACAGAGCACATGGCTGAGTTGCCCTGGAAGCTGCTAGGCGTGCATTCCTCGCGCATGGACATGGGCAACCGCGATCTGGTGCTCGACGAATCCCTGGGCCTGAATTGCGCCTGGTACGCAGACATTCTGCTCACGCTGACCACAGCTTCACCCCCGCTTACCGAGTCCACTGCGCCCGCCCCATGATCGACCTGCCATCCAGCCCTGCGGCCGAACGCAACAAAGAACCGATTCTGTGCGCCTTGCGCCTTCACCTGCCGGCCGGCGGCCGATTGCTGGAGGTCGCCTCGGGCACCGGACAGCATGCCGCGTGGATCGGTCAACGGCTGCCTGGCTGGGAGTGGCAGCCCACCGAAGTGAACAGCGCGGCCTTGCCGACCATCGCCGCCTGGACGCGTGCGCTGCAAGCAGGCAACGTGTTGGCCCCATGCCTGCTCGATGTGAGCGAGCCCGTCTGGCCCAGCTCCGACGAGACCCTGGCCAGCGCCTTTCAAAACCCCTTTGACGCGGTGTATTGCGCCAACATGCTGCACATCGCGCCTTGGAGCGCCTGCGCGGCCCTGATGAAGGGCGCAGCGCGCCACCTGCGGTCGGGTGGGGTGTTACTCGTCTACGGGCCGTTTCTCGAGGCTGATGTGGACACGGCGCCTGGCAACCTCGCCTTCGATACCTCCTTGCGCAGCCAGAATCACGCTTGGGGTTTGCGGGACCTTGAGGCGGTGAAAAATGCGGCACAGGAGGCAGGTTTGCACCTGGAGCACCGCCTCAACATGCCCGCCAACAACCTGCTGCTGATTTTTGCCCAGGCCTGAACCGGGCTCCTCCTCAAAAAGGCAAGACCGCCTGAGGGTCTTCGCGCAACGGTGCCGGCGTACCGGTCAGCTCCGGCCCATCGCGCTGCATCAACCAAGGCAAGGCGCGATCTGCCGGCGAATCCAGCCAGTCGTGGGCGTCCTGGCTCGACACGATGCACACCTGCCGTTTTTCGTCGGCGGGGCGGTGCATGCGCTGGAGCACAGGGTGGGTATCGGCATTGCGGGTCAGCAGGGTAAAACTGTGGGTGTGCTCCTGGCTCAGGGGGTCTGTCCAGAGCTCATGCAAAGCCGCAACCAAAAAGGGCTCGCCATCGGCCCGCGCAATGCGCCAGCGCACCGATCGGCCCGTCTCCCAGCACGGTTCAAAATAGTGCTGCATGGGCACCAGCGCAAATCGCCGCTCCAGCCAGGGGCTGCGAAAACTGGGTTTATCGGTCACGGTTTCGGTGCGTGCGTTGTAGGTCCCGCGCCCCACCATTGCCGCGTGAGCGGCGTCCCGACACCAGCGTGGAATCAATCCGAAACGGGCCAGCCGGATGTCGCACGCTGAGGCGGACTGCGGTCCGCCAGGCGTCCCTTGCACAACGACAGGCGCCAGGTAACCAGGATAGGTTTCCTCGGGCCACGATCCTTCGGGCAACACGCCAGCCGCCCAGTCGCCCAAAGCGATCAACTGCCGGGGCGTGGCGGGGGTGTAATTGGTGCACATGGTTCAAACACCCCAGGGTTGCACCAGATCGGCCAGCGCGGGCCGCACAGCAGGATCCAGCGAAAGGCAGGCTTCAGCCGCCTGCGACAACAGGCGCAAGCTGGTGGCGTCCGAATCATCAACCGGTACATGCTGCACCAGTTCCTCCAGCAAGCAACCCACCGCGCGCACCTCCAGCGACAAAAAATCACGGCGCAGCGTGGGTGGTGAGGCCGGCAGCACGGTGGCGGCGCCCATGTCGCTCAGCAACGCGTCGCCCGAGTCAGCATTCCATAGGATATTGTGCGCATAGAAATCGCCATGCATGACCCCGCGGGCGTGCAAATGGGCCAGCCCACCCACGACCTGGCGTGCCAGCGCCAGTGCCAGCGTCGCCGACAGCTGGAAACCCGCGGCGTAAACGTCGCGGGTGCAGGAAACCATGCTGGGCGGCCCGGCCAGCACAGTGTGCGTCGAGGGGATCAGGGGCAACAACATGCCGGGTGTGCCTTCGGGATGGCCCTGCAACTCAGCCACGGGCGTACACAAAGCCGGATGCGGGCCAGCGGCGAGGGATCCGGCGATCTCGTGTTCCGGCAACCCGTCGCTGGTGACAGCGCCTTTGAACAGCTTCAGTGCGCGACTCTGGCCATTCTCAAGCTCCACCCGGTAAATATGGCCAGAAGCACCCTCACCCAGGCGTTCAAACACGCCGAGTTCCGACCAAGACACGCCCTGCAGCGGCTCAGCCTGCGCCAGCTGCCAGCCCAGGGGGTTGCCGGACAACGCCAGCCAGGCCAGGCGGGGCAACTGGGTGAGCCAACCCGGCAAGCGCTCGAACCGGTTGGCCGACAGGCGGAGCAACTCCAGGCGGTTGGCATTGGCCAGGCCTTCGGGCAGCGCCCGCAGGCGGTTGCCGGCCAGCATCAGCTTTTGCAGGGCGGGCCGCTCCCCCAACGCATCGGGCAGGTGCTCAAGGGCGTTGTCTGTGAGGATCAGCCAGCGCAATGCCGGCGGCAAGGCCGCAGCGCTCACGCTGCGAATGCGCGTGGCTTTGAAGCCCACCACTTGCAGGGCTTCGCATTCGCCCAGCGATTCCGGCAGGTGTTCAAACAGGTTGTTCGAGCCGAAGACGATCTTCAGCTTGCGCAGGCGCCCCATGTGGGGCGGGAGATCGGTCAGCCGGTTGCCGCTGAGGTTGAGCACCTCCAGCGTGTCCGCAAGATCAAAGACCTCATCGGGCAGGCGGGTCAAGCCACCTGACAGGTCGAGCCGTTTCGCGCCGGCGAGCGCGCCGCTGCGCAGTTGATCCAGAGTGTGCATCCCGGGATTGTCCACGGGATGCATCTCAGTGAAAACCGCGCCCAGGCCAGGCGGCGGATAATCCGCCGCCATGAACGAACTCTCCCTTTCCCTCTTCCCACTGGGGTGGCAACACTACCTGCTGGGCGGCCTGGCCATTGGCGCCGGCGTGTCCTTGCTCTTTGTGTTCACCGGATGGGTGGGCGGCATGAGCTCGGTGTTTTCCAGCACCTGGTCGTATGTGTCGATGCACCCCTACTTTCAGCAAGCCCGCTACACCAGTACACGCGACTGGCGGCTCGTTTATGCGGCAGGCCTGGTCCTGGGCGCTGCGCTGTGGTGGTGGCTGGTGTCTGACGGCACACCCGGCAGCACCGAAGTGCCGGTGTGGGCGTTGCTGATCGGCGGGTTCCTCGTGGGCTTTGGCGCCCGCCTGGGCAATGGCTGTACCTCGGGCCACGGCATCTGTGGCCTGGGCTCGGTGCAATGGCCTTCGTTGCTGGCCGTGCTGACCTTCATGGCCACCGCCTTCATCACGGCCAACCTCGTCGCATGGGGCCTGTCATGAACCCGGCTCACTCCATGACATGGCGCCAGGTCATCGCGGTTCTGGTTGCGGGAGCCTTGTTCGGGTTTGGGCTGGCGTTGTCCACGATGGTGAAGCCCGAAGTGGTGCTGAGCTTCCTGCGTTTTCAGGACCTGGGTCTGGCCTTGGTGATGGGTGGCGGTGTCGCGGTTACGCTGGTGGGCTACCAACTGGTGCCCCGCTGGCTAAAGCAGCCACTGCTCGGCGGCCGTTTTCAGCACCACGCGAGCCACTGGAATCGCGACACCGTGACCGGCGCCGCCGTGTTTGGTGTGGGCTGGGGTCTGTGTGGTGTCTGTCCAGGCCCAGCCATTGCGGGCCTGGGCACGGGCAACTGGAGCCTGCTGTGGGCGCTGCTCGGCATCGCTGCTGGAGCGGGCCTGCAGGGTTTTCGGACCCGCGCCTGAAAGAAAAACCGGGGAACCTTGCCGCCTGTGAGCGGTCTGCCAAGCTTGAGCCGAGATTGTCCACTGGGGCGCGGGGCTGTGGTGCAAGGCGTTCGGGCGCAATTTTGACCTGCCCGAGGCGTGAATAGCATGGCCAATGGCGAGGAAGAAGGACAAAAAAAGACCCGAAAGCCACGGCCCATGCGGCATGCCGCACCGGCGGTGCGACCCATGAACAACCTCGGTTAAACACCGATCACACCATCCGATGCTCCAACACCTCAAAGACCTCTTTCAAACCCTGCTGCAACCCGATGGCCCCACCTCTGCGGCCGACACCGAGCACGAACTCCAGCTGGCCACCGCAGTGCTGCTGGTGGAAGTGATGCGCGCCGAACCCACCTTGGCCGATGTTGAACGGCGCGCGATCCTGAATGCGCTCAAGACCCGCTTCAGCCTGCCCCCCCAGGAGGTGAGCCGCCTGATCGAGATCGCCCTGGACACCGCCAAGACCGCTTACGACTACCAGCGCTTCACCGGGCAACTCAACGATCACTTCACACAAGCCCAAAAGATCCGTGTCGTGGAGACCATGTGGGAAGTAGCCTACGCCGACGCCCACCTCGACGCCCATGAGCAGCATGTGATCAGCAAAGTGGCCGGTCTGCTCCATGTGACCCACGGGGAATACATCGGTGCCAAATTGCGGGCCAAGGAAACGACACTGCCAGAGCAGAGCGGTGGCCCGCCCATTACAAGCGGCAACACTTCTTTGCCTGCAGCGTCCTGAGAATTTACACACCAGACACAGGGCGCGGCCATGATCAGGTCATCCCAACCAAACGGAGCCACCACATGTTCTACCGACGCCTTCTCGCCACCGCTGTCGCCGCCACGCTCGGTCTGAGCGCCCTGCCTTCATTTGCCGAGGCGACCGGCAAGCACGGCAACGTCATCGTGATCCAGCCGTCCCAACACGACCGCCGGGACAACCGCTCGGAGCGGCGTGAGGATCGGCGCGAGGCACGGCAGGACCACCGGCAAGATCGCCGTGCAGACAGGCGCGACGATCGCCGGGACCGCAGGGAGGACCGCGCCGAGCGCCGGGAAGACCGCCGTGACGACCGCAACGACCGCCGCTACAGCCGAGATCACGACCGCAGGGCACCGGCCTACTACTACAGCGCCCGCGGCCCTGAATTCCGCCGCGGGCACCACATGCCCAGTGCGCTGCGAAGCCCGCAATACGTCGTGGTCAACTACCAACGTCACCACCTCAAAGCCCCTCCCCGTGGGCATCAATGGGTGCAGGTGGGCGCAGACTATGTGCTGGTGGCGGTGGCCACGGGCCTGATCGCCCACATCTTGCTGAGCCACTGAGCGGGGGATCCGCTGCCACTGGCCAGCCCTCGCCGCAGGTGGTGGCCCGTCGACATGGCCAAACAGCGCCAGACAGACCGGCGCGCTGGAGCGGTAACGAGAGCGACAAGAGCGCGCGGTCAGAGGCCCAACAATGGCGGTTTTATTCCAATAATGCCCCCTAGGAGACCCATGACCGCCCCCCTCACGAACCGCGTCCTCGCCCACACTGGTGCCCGTTACCCCATCATCCAGGCGCCCATGGGCTGGATCGCACGGACCCAGCTGGCCTCGGCCGTTTCGCGCGCAGGCGGTCTGGGCATCATTGAAACCTCGTCGGGCGAAACTGCGAACTGCCAGGCCGAAATCACCAAAATGGCCGCCCTGGGCCTGCCCTTTGGCGTCAACCTGCCGATCCGTTTTCTCAAAGACGACGCCATGCTGCGTTTCGTCTGTGAGTCGGGTGTGAAGTTCGTGACCACCTCGGCGGGCAGCCCGGCCAAGTTCATCGCACCGCTCAAAAGTGCCGGCATCACCGTGTACCACGCAGTGCCCACCGTGGAAACCGCACTCAAGTGCGTGGACGCCGGCATCGATGGGTTGGTGGTTGAAGGCGGCGAAGGCGGGGGATTCAAGAACCCGGAAGAAGTCTCCACTCTGGTGCTCCTGCAGGCCATCCGGGCGCGGGTGAATGTGCCCATGGTGGCCGCCGGCGGCATCGTGGACGGGCGCGGCATGGCCGCTGCCTTTGCAGTGGGCGCTGAGGCAGTGCAGATGGGCACCCGTTTTGTGAGCTGCGCGGAAAGCCCGGTGCATGAGAATTTCAAGCAGGCCATCGTGTCGGCTGGCGACACCAGTACCTGGGTGCTGAACAAAAAATCCAGCCCCTGCATCCGCGCCCTCAAATCCGAGCGCACCGCGGCCATCCACGAAGCCGGCGTGATGCCGCCCGATACCTTTCAGGGCATACAGCGCGTGTACTTTGATGGCGACATGGAGGCTGCGCCCGCCCTGGCTGGCCAGAGCGTGGCACTGATCGACCGTGTCAAAACAGCCGAAGAGATCATCTCGGGCATGGTGGAGGAGTTTTTCCAGATCACCCAGCGCCTGGGTCAGATGGGTCAATCCCGTTCGTTCACCTGAGTTGGCGTCTAGGGGCAAAATGGAGTGTCTGACCTTGTGGACCTTAAAGTTGCAAGGTCGCTCCAAGTTTCCTTCACCTCATTTCTGTCACACCCCATGCAAGCCCGTTACCTCGCCCTGCCCCTGGCCGCTCTGCTCGCGATTTCACTGAGCGCCTGCTCGCCTGAGGCGTCAACCCCATCGGCCAGCGCGTCTGCGTCCATCGCGCAAGCCCAGGCCTACGACGCCGTGGCAGCGGCCGCCAAAGGCTTCACCGCAGGTGCGTTGATGGGCGCCAACCCCGTTTATGTGCTGTTCGATCCCCAGTGCCCCCATTGCAGCCACCTGTGGGAAGCCTCACTGCCGCTGCACAGCAAGGTGAAGTTCATCTGGGCCCCGGTGTCGTTGCTGGGCGCCAAGAGCCTGCCCCAGGGCGCCGCCCTGTTGCAGGCAGCCGACCCCATCGAAGCCATGACGGCACACGAAAAATCGTTGCTGGCTGGTCAAGGCGGCATGGCCGCTTCGGCCAGCGTGCCTGCAGAGATCGACGAAGCGATCAAGGCCAACACCCGCCTGCTGGACAGCCTGGGTGCTCAGTCGGTCCCGTTCATTGTGGCAAAGAACACCCGCACGGGTCAGGTGGTGACCAAGGCAGGCTCCATGGACACCCAGGCCCTGGCCGACCTGCTTGGCGTATCAACGAACTAAGACCTTTCACGCCATTTTTTCAAGTGTGAACCGGTTGGAAACTTGACCAGTGTGCACAGTGTGGCGATGATGATTTAACATCGCGCCACCGACCGCAATCAGCGGCATATTGATGGAGCTACCATGAGCAAAGAACAGCGCAACGAAAAGATGTCGAAGAAACCCAAAAAAGACAACGCTTTGCCCAAGGGCCCAGCAACGTCCGACCGCCCCGTGGCCCCGATGACCTCGGTAGCGCCCCGCGGCAAAGAAAAGAACAAGTGACCCGTCCCCTGTTGTTGAATCTAACGAAAGAATGCCCATGAAAGCCACCTGGAACGGCGTGCTGATTGCCGAAAGCGACGACACCGTTCTGGTGGAGGGCAACCATTATTTTCCCGAGGCTGCGCTCAACCGCGATTTCGTCTCCTTCAGCAACCACCGTACCAGCTGCCCCTGGAAGGGCGAGGCACACTACTACTCGTTGCTGGTCAGCGGCGAGCTCAACCCCGACGCGGTCTGGTACTACCCGGAACCCAAAGCCGAAGCCGACAACATCCGCGGACGGGTCGCCTTCTGGAAGGGTGTGAAGGTCGCGGCCTGAAGCCGCTCCGGCGGCAAGCCCGGGGCTGCGCGGTGTAAGGATCACCGGCTGATGGCGACTCATCGCCATGCCTGCTCTCCACCCGCGCCTGCGCCGCACAACGATCCGCCTGACATTCACAGCCCTCTGTGCGGCCACAGTGCTGTGGGCCAACCAGGCCAAGGCCATGGGCTTGATGGTCGAGGCCCATTCGGTGTGCCCTGCCCCAACGGGGCCGGCACCGCTACAAACACCCCTCCCCCGCGCCGCTCAGCAGCGCATTCCAGACAGCCAGGCCGTGCCGGGCCAAAACCACATCGCGTGGGTCTGGCTCGCATCTCCCACGCTGCGTTATCCCCACGGCGCCCTGGGCGCCAAAACCCACGCAGCCAGTCTGCACGCCCTGGTCCAGGATGGCCAAGGCGGCTGGACCACCGCTTCGGTGGAGCTGCCCCTGCACCGCGTGTTTGAAGACCGTGTGCCACGCCTGGCCGATCTGGATGGCGATGGGCGCGATGAAATCCTGGTGATCGAAGCCGATGCCCTGCGCGGAGCGGCTGTGGTGGTGTGGGGGGTGGTTCACAGCGGCCAGCCCGCCACACCGCCACGCTTGGTGCGCCGTGCCACGAGCCCCCGTGCGGGCTCCACCTTCCGCTGGCTCAACCCGGTGGGTGTCGCCGACTTTGATGGGGATGGCAAGCCCGACGTGGCCAGCGTGACCACGCCCCACATCGGGGGCACGCTCACGCTGTACCACTACCGGCCCCCACGGCTGGTGCCGTTCGCCAACGCCATGGACGTGTCCAACCACCGCATGGGGGCCGTTGAGCAAGCGTTGGCGGTGATCGTGGAGCAACCCGGCACCCCTCCAACCATCGTGGTGCCTGACATGACGCGGCGCGCCCTGCATGCCCTGCGCTGGGAAGCGCCCGGCCAGTGGAACGAGCTCGCGGATCTGGTGCCCATGGCCGGGTTGGTTGAACGCCTGGGTCTGCGAAGCGACGGATCGGCATGCGCCACCCTGTCTGACCGCACCACATCGCGCGTGACCCTCACGCACTGAGCCGGCGCCCCACGGGCATGGGAGCAGCAGGTTCAGCGGATGGGTCTGAACGTGCCAGCCGCGAACAACCGTTGGCGAAGTCGGTCCCCCGTGAACGCGACACAACGCACCACGCTGGGCTGGCTTACCATCGGCGCCATGAACAATCCAGCACAAGCGATTTCTCCCGTCCATTTCGGCCACCAGGGCCGGGTGGTCATCGTCACCGGTGGGGCCCAGGGCATTGGCGAAGCCTGTGTGCGCCGCTTCGCCAGCGAAGGCGCGCGGGTGGTCGTGGCCGATGTTTTGCCCGCGCCTGCCTGGGCCCGAAAACTCGGCATTGTTTGCCTCCCTTGTGATGTCGGATCCAGCGCGGCAGTGGACGCCATGGTGGCCCAAGTGGTCAAGGCCTTCGGCCGGGTGGACATCCTCGTCAACAACGCAGGCATGTTCAGGGCATCGCCCTTTCTGGACATCTCAGAAAGCGACTTCGATGCGGTTTTGCGGGTGAATCTCAAAGGCAGCTTTCTGGTGGCCCAGGCCGTGGCGCGCTGCATGGTGTTGACCGGTACCCGAGGCAGCATCGTGAACATGAGCTCGGTCAATGGTGTGCTGGCCATTCCCGAAATGGCCAGCTACAACATCAGCAAGGGCGGCATCAACCAGCTCACGCGCGCCATGGCCCTCGCCCTGGCTGACCAGGGTATCCGGGTCAACGCCGTCGCGCCCGGCACCATTGCCACGGAGCTCGCCGCCCAGGCGGTGCTCACCAGCCAAGCCGCCCGAAACAAAGTCCTCAGCCGCACGCCCCTCAAACGCCTGGGCACACCCGCAGAGGTGGCCGATGTGGTGGCCTGGCTGGCGAGCGATGCGGCCAGCTACGTGACCGGAGAAATTGTCACCGTGGATGGCGGACGCATGGCCCTGAACTACACCGTACCGGTTTGATCGGGCTTTGCGCTGCGGCCTCACCAGGCCGGCGCAGAAACGCTTGAAGTCCATCCGGCGGCGGGGCATACTGCAGCATGGCCCTCACTCATACACGCCCCGGAGACCCTGTCGACGTTCAGCCGATGGGAAGCCGACTGGCGACCGAACCCACCAAGGCGCTGTTCAAGTCCGATCAGCTGGAACTGATTCGGCTGGTGTTGCAGGCGGGAAAATCATTCCCACCTCACCAGGTACTGGGTGAAATCACCATCCACTGCATCGAAGGCGAGATCGATGTCACCGTGGACGGCGAAAGCCACATCCTGAAGGCCGGGCAATTGTTGTTCTTGAAGGGCGGTACCCAGCATGGCGTGACCGCCTTGCAAGACGCATCTGCGCTGGTGACCATCGTTCTGAAACCCTGAGCGCTGGCGAGCCATCGCCCAGCGCCCTCAACGCATCAGCGCGAATAGGCCAGGCCAGAGGCCACACCGCCAAACAAGTCCCCCTCCACCATGGGAACACCCGGGAACGCGGCTTGAAGTGCACGCTGGAAGGGTCGCAAGGCGGAAGAGCCACCGGTGAGGTACAGGGCACCCAGATCACCATCGTCCAGGCCAGCCTGTTCCACGCAGGCGCGCGCGCAGGCCACCGTGCGCTCGAGCTGGGCGGCGAGCGCGGCGTCCATGTGCTCAGGGGCCAAAGGCGCGCTCAGACCCTTCTCCAGACACGACAGATCCACCGCGGTGGGCGCATCGCTCACCGAGCAGCGGATCTTGGCCTGCTCAACCTCAAAGGCCATGCGATGGCCCTCGCGCTGATGCAACACCGTCATCAAGCGCCGGTGCAGATTTTGATCGCTGTAGTTGGTGCGCAGGTTTTGCGCCTGGCTGATCGCCCGGGGCAGGTATTGCCACTGGATCAGGTGCCAGGTGGACAGATCCATGAACACGCGGTGGGGGACCTCCCGGCCCTCTGGCCCATGGTGGCGGTAGCCCAGCAAGGGCATCACACCGCCCAGGCTGAGCTTCTGGTCGAAGTCGGTGCCACCGATGTGCACACCGGTGGTGGCCAGGATATCGCTCAGGCGATCGGCCTTGCCCACATGGTTCGGGCCCAGGCGCACCACCGTGAAATCCGAGGTACCCCCGCCAATGTCCACCACCAGCACCAGACTCTCGCGACTCAGGCGGCGCTCATAGTCCAACGCAGCCGCAATAGGCTCTAGCTGAAAACTCACGTGCTCGAACCCCACCCGCCGGGCCGCATCTTCCAGCGAATGCTGTGCCAGCGCATCGCGCTCCGGGCTATCGTCCACAAAGTGCACGGGCCGACCCATCACCACCCGCGTGGGCTCATGCCCCAGTGCCTCACTCGCTCGCTCGCGCAATTCGCCCAGAAAAATGGCAATGATGTCAAGAAAACTCACCGCATGGCCGTTGACCTCGGTGGTCTCCATGAGCAAGGGACTGCCCAGCAGACTCTTGAGCGAGCGCATGAGCCGTCCTTCGGTACCACTCAGGTACTGGGCCACGGCATCGCGGCCAAAGTGGGTGAACTGGTCTTCGGCGTTGAAAAACACCGCCGTCGGCATGTTGATCGCCTCGCCCTCCAGGGGAATCAGGCGCGCCGCGCCATTGCCCTGGGCCCAGGAAACGGCCGAATTGGAGGTACCGAAGTCGATGCCAAGGGTACCGGTGAGAGGTGCAGTCATGCCGAGCGGTGGGGGAAACAAGGTGGCCGGGTGTGAGCCGGGCAACCAAGGATTCTGCCATTTCCGGCACACCGCCCCTCATCCGCTCTCATGACCTTCGCCACGACAAGCTCGGATGTGTGCCCGTTTGGGCTCGTTGTCGGGTCCAGGCGGGCTGATCAGCGGGGACCCCCCTCAGCCTGAGACATCGGCAGCAGGTTCACACAGGCCCTGCAGCATCGAGGCTGCGGCTGCGAACTCGAGGTTGTTGACCTGCTCGCGCAACTGGGCAAAACCTTCGTTCCCCAAACCGTGCTTCAACCCCGTGGCCATTGCGTTCACCCGATCGATCGCCCCCAGATCGTTGCTCAGCAAGCACTCAACCAGCGCCTCCACTTCGGCAGGTTCGACGGATGTACAACCCTGCGACGCCTCCCCTCCCACCTGGGCTTCATGTGCCGCCAGACAGGGTTGGACAGCCTGGCGCAAATGGTTCAGCTCTTCGACCACATCGGCCAGCAAGTGCCCAACCTGATCCACCTGCTGGGTACGGCAAGCCTTGTCGGCCATGGCCGCAGCCCGCTCCACAGCTTGGGCGCCCAAGGTGCCTGCACTGCCTTTGAGCTTGTGCAACTGTGCGGCCAGCGCTTGCAATTCGCCCGCATCCACCGGCGCAGCGTTGCGATCAAGCGTCGCGAACTCAGCCAGCAGGCGTTTGAGCATGGAGAAAAACAATTCCTGATCGCCGCCCAGGCGCCGGCAAGCCGCGTCCGAATCGATGCCCTCGATATGGGGCCAGACCAAGGGACTGCGCGGCGGGACGCCTTGGGGTGCCGACGACTGCGGTGCGCCCCCGTTGTGTATCCAGCGCCGGATACAGCCCACCAGGTTCGCCACTTCAAACGGTTTGCTGACGAAGTCGTTCATGCCGGCTCGCTTGGCCAACTCCATCTCACTGCTCAATGTCGAAGCGCTCAGGGCAATGATGGGCAAATGCTGCAGGCCCAGGCCACTGCGTATGCGCCGGCTGGTGTCGAAGCCGTCCAGCACAGGCATTTGAAGATCCAGCAAGACCACATCAAACCCCTGTGGGTTGGCGAGCAACTGATCAATGGCCTCCTGGCCGTTCAGGGCCAGGCTGACCTCTGCGCCCTCCAGCTCCAGCACGCGGCGGGCGACTTCGAGATTGATTTCGCTGTCATCGGCCACCAGCACGCGCAGGCCTTGAAGACCCAAGCCCGGGGCCGGCTGGTCTCCGGCCGCCGGCGCGGGCAGCATCTCTACGTCACCCAGACCGAAGTCGAGCTCAACCCAAAATTCACTGCCCTCATTCGGTTCACTGGTCACGCCCAGTTCACCCCCCATGAGCTGGACCAGCTGCTTCACGATCGACAAGCCCAATCCGGTACCACCGAAGCGCCGGGTTGTGGACGCATCTGCTTGGGCAAACGGCGTGAACAGCCGCCCCATCTGCGCTTCGGTCATGCCGATACCGGTGTCGCGCACCGCAAAACGCAGGCGTGAAATGTCTGAGGCCCCCCCCACCCGGGTCACCAGGAGCTGCACCGAACCCGCCTCGTCTGTGAACTTGATCGCGTTGGTCAACAGGTTGAGCATCACCTGGTGCAGCCGCGTCGAATCGCCCACCAATGCCTGGGGTATCTCAGGTGGCAGGTCAAGCTGGAAGTCGATCCCCTTGGCCTCTGACTGCACCGAGACCAGCTCTGAAATGTCGCGCAGCAAACTCGCCAGGCTGAAAGGTGCGCGCTCAATTTTCAGCTCGGAGGCTTCAATCTTGGACAAATCCAGGATGTCGTTGATCAATGACAGCAACGATTTGCTCGCCACTTTGATCTTGGCCAGAAAACCACCTTGCTCGCTGGTCAGCTCGGTCCGCTCCAGCAGATACGACAAGCCGATGACAGCATTCATGGGCGTTCGGATTTCATGGCTCATGTTGGCCAGAAAATGGGTTTTGGCCTGGTTGGCTCGACGGGCCTTGTGCACGGCTTCGCGCAGCGAGCGTTCGTATTCCTTTTGCTGGCTCACATCGTGCGCAATACCAAGGTAGCCCACAAATTCATTCTGGTCGTCGTACATGGCGGTCACACCCAATGACACCGGGATGCCCACGCCGTCTTTGCGCACATAAGTCCATTCACGGGAATGCCCCAGCTCCGCAGCATCGATCAACACTTTGCCGGCCTGTACCGTTCGACCCAGTTGCCGTGACAGCTCTTCGGCACGGTGGCGCATTTCCCGCTCATCATGGAACTGCAGGGTGGACATCTTGCCCACGACTTCCTCCTGGCGATAGCCCAGCAGCTTCTCGGCGCCCTTGTTGAAAATGCTGATATCACCATCGCGATTGACTGCCACGATGGACACCTGAGAAGCGGCGGCCAGCACCGCATTGAGCAAGGTCATGGTCTGGCGCGACTCGCGCTCAGCCTGGCGGCGCTCGGTGATGTCTGTGCTCACCATGTAGAGACCGCGAACCGCGCCGTCGCCCGCCAAATCAGGCACCAGGTGGGTGTCCATACTGACCACAACACCGTCCATGACCTCGTCGTGCTCGACGCGCTGAGCGACGCCTTTCAGCAAGGCGTCTTCAATGGGCAAGGATTCGATGCCTGCACACGATGGGAAGAGTTCGGTCCGCGTCTTGCCGATGATCTCCTCGCGCTTGTGGCCCAGGTATTGGCAGTAGGTGGCATTCACAAACTGGAACTCGCCCAGACTGTTGGTGTATGAGATGCGAACCGGCAAATGGTCGGTGATGCTGCGCAGGAAGCGCTCACGTTCTGCCAGCAACCGGTGCGCTTCGGCCACATCGGCTTGAAGGCGTTTGCGCTCGGTGATGTCGGTCCGTATAGAAATGAATTTTTCGACCTCGCCGCTGGCGTCCACAACGGGCGAAACGATGCTGTCCACCCAGTACAGAGAACCGTCCCGTGCCTTGTTGCAGACCTCGCTGCGCCAGGACTTACCCGACGAAACGGTCGCCCACATGTTGTCCCAGAAAGCAGCTTTATGCACCCCCGCATTGATCAACCGGTGGTTGTAACCCAGCAACTCTTCACGGCTGTAGCCCGAGATCGTGCAAAAGCTGTCATTGACTTCAACGATGGTGCCCGCCCGGTCCGTGACCGACACGATGGCATGCTGGTGAATCGCTTGCAGCAAAGCGGCCGAATCGCGCTGCGCGAGTGCCAGCTGCTGGCGGCTCTCGTTCAGCTCGGTGAGGTCGTGGACCAAGACATAAAAGCCCTTGACTTCGCCATCCACGATGTCCGGCAAGTAATACACCAAGAGTTGCCGGGGGACGCCTTCATGGCAGGCCACCAGGGTCTCCTCAAAAGTTTGGGGCTCGCCACTCAACACGGCCTGAATGTGCGGACGGCTGATCTCCAGCATGTTTTCGGGGAGCACATCTTCCATCGACCGGCCGACGAGGTCCGACGAATCCATGCCAACAAACTCGGCATAGGCCCTGTTGGCGACGCGGCAGACCCTGTTGATGTCCCAGTAGCCGATCATGGATGGCAGCGCATCCAGAATGTTGCGGAAATCGTGCAGGGTTTCGTTGAGCGCCTGCGTGCGGCTTTGCACCTGGATTTCAAGCTGTCCATTGAGGTCTGAGAGGGCCTGCTGCGCCTGGTGCGCCTCGCTCATATCGCGTATCACTTTGGACAAGCCCACACATTGGCCGTTTGCGTCCATCAGGGGCGACACAGCAATCGAAACCTGCAGCAAACGTCCGTCGCGGCACAGCCTGGTCGTCTCGAAGGGTTTGGCGGTCCGCCCGCTCCTGACGGCCACCAGAATCACTGCGTCTTCTTCGGAGCGTTCGGGGGGTAGCAGCAAGGTGCGCAGCAGCTGCCCTGTGGCCTCATTCTCAAGGTACCCAAACATCTTCTCGGCGCCATGATTCCAGTCCACCACTCGGCCATCCAGCGACACCACAATGATGGCGTCCAGGGAATTTTCGACGATGGCCGCACGGTGTGCATGGGCCAGATGCATCTGGCGCTTGCGCGCCTGGCCGGTGGCCACCAGGTAGACCAGCAAGGACAGCAGAGCGGACAGGCCGGCCAGAATGCTGGCAACCTGCGCTGGACTTGTCTGGTTCAGACGCTGAAAGAAAACAGGCGTCGGGTTGAGTTGGGCCGACCAGTTGCGGCCGTGAACGGAAAACTCGATAGTCTGGGTCAATGCCCTGGCAGGTGGCGGCGCCACACCAGGCGACTCAAAAAACACCACGGGTGCCTCGTCGCCCCGGTCTGAGAGCTTGAGCATGAGCTCCCCATTGGAGAGATCGAGGCCGTTCAGCAGCTCGGCCATCACCAAGGGCGCATACGACCAGCCGATACAGGCGAGTTCCCGCTCGGCCTCGCTGCGCAGCGGCATATTGGGCCGGTAAATGGGCATCAGCAGCAGGAACGACTGCGAAGGCTTGCCGGTGGCCTGAACCAGGGTGATGGGGCCGCTGAGCGTGGCTTCACCCGTGCGCATTGAACGCATGGCTGCGCCGCGGCGGTTTTGCTCCGAGGCAATGTCGAGCCCCAGGGCCTGCCGGTTGATTTCCAGCGGCTCAATGTGCTGAATGACAAAGCGCTCGCGGTCATGCGCGTTCAATTGCCTGACCGTGAAGTCCGGTATGCCGTCGGCACGTTCCCGCCGCACAAAAGCCGCTTGCCCGGCCGGCGACACCCGCCGGATCACACCAAACCCACGGGCACCAGGAAATTCGACTTTATAGTCTCGCGACTCGCTGTACTCAAGAAAGCGCTTGCGGTTGATGGCGTCCACCCCACCCGCGAGCACCGCGCCGCGCACACTGCGCAGCCCAAATTCATACAGATGCAGGCGGTCCACCACCGCGGCCACAGCCTGTGCAGACTCGGCTTCAAACTGCACCTGAGCAGCGCTCAGGTTCGTGTGCCGCTGAAAGTGTGCAGCCAGGCCGGTCAGCGCCAGCCCTGTCGCCAAGACCAGCGTGGCCCATGCGCGGGGGGCGCCGGAGGGGTTCATGCGATCGCTTGCAACGAGGCTGGACGGCTGTGGGCCGAGATTTCTTCAGCGCGGGCTTGCGCGTCATCTTGCCCAATGTCTGCCCACCACGATTGCGCACACCCAGCCAGGCGAGCCGCTTTAAGCGCACCCTTCGCCGACCGGTACAAGGCCTGCGCATCGCATTCGGGCAACTCACCCACGCCATCCGCGGCCAGCGGCTCGACCCAGCATGTGCTGGCGCTGTCGTAGACCGACATTCCGATGGTCGCCGTCACATGGCCCGACAAGGGCGAGGTGTCGTGATCAATGCCCAGTTGCTCAATGGCATCCAGCACCGCGTGAGCACGCTCTTCACCGTGCTCGCGGTCGCTGCCAGGCAGCAGCATGGCAAAGGTGTTGCGGTCGAATCGCGCCAGGAAATCAGCGGGATGGGTGCACGTTTCCAGCAAGGCCTGGCTGATGCTGCGAAGCGTCTTGTCCACCATCTGATGACCGTAGCGCTCACCGTACGCATCCATGTGGTCCAGCCCGATCAACAGCAGGCTGACGGCTGTACCGGTTCGCAGGCCACGCGCCCACTCCTTGGACAGGGTCTCTTCAAAGTTGGTCTGGTTGGCCAGCTTGGTGACACGGTCCTTGGTTGCATTGCGCCGCAGCTCGTCCGTCAGGCGCTTGATGCGCAACTGGGTCTTGACCCGAGCCAATACCAGCGCCTCGTTGACGGGTTTGGCGATGAAGTCCACCGCCCCCAGGCCCAGGCCCTTGACCTCGAAATCGTGGTCAGAATGGCTGGTCACAAAAATGATCGGCACATCGCGCAAGACCGGATCGGCCTTCATGGTCTCGCACACCTGAAAGCCGCTCATGCCAGGCAGCTCGGCGTCCAGCACCATCAAATCGGGCTGCCAGTCGCGCGCCAGTTGCAAGGCGGCTTCGCCTGTGGTGGCAAAGCGGAATTGGCCCTGCCCGGCGAGCATGCGGGCCATCACCCGAATCAGTCCCGGATCGTCGTCCACCAGCAAGATGTTGTGTTCCATGCGGATTGCTCCTTCATTCGGCCCGCCCCAACGGCGCGCCCTCTTCATACCCAGAACATCGGCCGGCGGGCTGAAAAGTTGAACGGAGCTCCCATGAGGCATAACCCCCCCAGACCGGGCGCGCCGCATCGGTGACAGCCATGACAAGTTGCACCCGGTAAGATAATTGCATATACAACTAAATCTCAAGCATGGCATGACCGCACCCAATCACACCCTCGAACAATGGCTGGCCGAAGAAGCTTCAACCCTGGAGCGTTTGAATGCAGGCCCCGGTCCAGGCGTGGCCCGACCCGAACAGATCGCAGGCAAAACCGGCTTGCAGCAGATGCAGGCCATGTTGAACGGCGAGATCCCCCATGCCGCCATCGCGGCCACGCTGGATTTCCTGATCATCGGGGTGGAAGACGGCGTGGCCACCTTCCAGGGAACCCCCGGCCTTCAGCACCTTAACCCCATGGGCACGGTGCACGGCGGCTGGTTCGCCACCCTGCTCGATTCCGCGCTGGGCTGTGCCGTGCACACCCGAATGCCCGCTGGTCGCGGCTACACCACCGCCGAACTCAGCGTCAACATCGTCAAGGCGCTCACACCCAAGGTGCCCCGTGTGCGTGCCATCGGGCGTGTGATCCATTGCGGCCGCCAGCTCGCCACCGCAGACGCCCGCCTCATCGGCCCCGACGGCACGCTCTACGCCCATGCCACCACAACCTGCCTGGTATTCGAGATGAAGCACCCACCCGCCAGCGGTGCAACGACATAATCCAAGGCACACCGAAACACTGAGCAAGCGAAAGGCTTCCCGAATGCGATTTCTTCACACCATGCTGCGCGTGGGCAACCTCCAGCGATCCATCGATTTCTACACCGACGTGCTGGGCATGCAACTGCTGCGCACCTCTGAAAACCCGGAATACAAGTATTCGCTGGCGTTTGTGGGCTATGGCGGCGGCAACCCCGGCCAGGCTGAGATCGAGCTGACCTTCAACTGGGGTACCGAGCAGTACGACATGGGCAACGCCTATGGCCACATCGCATTGGGCGTGGAAGACGCCTACGCCGCCTGCGACAAGATCAAGGCTGCGGGTGGCAATGTCACGCGAGAAGCCGGCCCCGTCAAGGGCGGCTCCACCGTGATCGCCTTCGTCACCGACCCCGACGGCTACAAGATCGAACTTATCCAGCGCCCGGAACACGCCGGCGGCGGCGGATTGCGCTGACCCTGCGTTCCCCGCAAGGCAAGCGCCCAAGAAAAAGCCCGGTCAGTGCCGGGCTTTTTTGTGTCCGTCTGCGGCCAGCGTTTATTCGACGATCGTGACTTCCACGCGGCGTGCCTCGGCATCGTTGCCCGAGCCCGTCGACTCTTCTGGCTTCTTGAGATCCATGGAAGACTCGGCCACACCTGCACCCACCAGCGCATCGCGCACCGACAGCGCGCGCTTGCCCGCCAGCTCGGCGTTCATGGCGGCGTTGCCCGAAGCATCGTGGAAGCCCGACAACACCAGTCGCTTGCCGGCCTTGGCCGCGGCGATCGCATCACCCAATGCAACCAGGGCACCCGGCGCCAGATCGGCTTTGGCGGACGCGAAGTAAAACTTCACCACCCCGTTTTCGATCACCACGCTGGCGTCGTCGTTGCTGGCGGGCGCCGCTGCGCCATCGGCCTCAACCGGCGCAGCATCGGCTGGCGCATCCGCAGCTGGCGCTGCAGCGGCCACGGCTACTTCGCCCGATTCGGTGGCACCACCACTGCGCGCTTTGGAAATACCCACACCCAGCGCCAGCCCCACGGCCAGCAAAATGGTCGAAATCAACACCACCGCGACAACGCGCGTGTCCTGGTCGTTATCTTGGGAAGACATGGGGTCACACTCCGTGAGAAATAATAGGTTTTTTGAAACTGATCCAGCGCGGGCCAATGCCCCGTGCTCTGGACAACCCTTGATTGTAGATGGCATCACCTGACCCACACCTTGCCAACACCGCCACCCAGCCCAACCCCTGGGACCCAGCACAGCGCGACGGCGCGCAGATGATGCAAGACACCCTGGCGGAATGGCGCGCCCAGGGGCCTCGGCCCGATCTCTGGGTGTTCGGCTATGCATCGCTGGTGTGGCGCCCCGAATTCCAGGCCGCCGAACAGCGACTGGCCCATGTGCAGGGTTACCACCGCTGCCTGCGCATGTGGAGCCGGGTCAACCGCGGCACATACGAGCGGCCCGGCCTGGTGTTTGCCTTGATGAACGGCGGCAGCTGCCAGGGCGTGGCCGTGCGCCTGCCCTTTGAGGAAGTCGAAGCCATCATGCCCGCCCTGTGGGTGCGGGAAATGCCCAACCCGGTGTACGACCCCAAATGGGTGCACTGCCAGACCAAACAGGGCCCGGTGCGCGCCCTGGCCTTCACCCTGTCCCGCCGCAGCCCCAACTTCACCGGCACGCTGAGCCCCGCGCAATACCGCGACATCTTCACGCACTCAACCGGCCGCTACGGCAGCACGCTCGACTACGCCCAACAAACCCTGGAAGGCCTGCGCACCCACGGCATCGAAGACCACGCGCTGGCACGCCTGCTGAAGCAGAACACCTGAGATCGGCAACCCCTACACGCCCGCCCCGCCGCCAGCAGTTCTTGACCTCACGCAAACCCCTGGCACGGCACCCTGCCTATACTGCGGCCATGAACATAGCCGACCTGCGCAAAAGCTACGAAAAAGCCGAACTCAACGAATCCGCCTCTCAGGCCGATCCAATGAAACAGTTCGAACAATGGCTGGGCGAAGCCATCAGCAGCGAAGTGCCTGAGCCCAACGCCATGACGCTGGCCACCGTGGGCTCCGATCTGCGCCCCAGCACCCGCATCGTGCTCATCAAGGGATTCGATGAACACGGGATCGTCTGGTACACCAATTACGCCAGCCGCAAAGGCCAGGAACTCGCCGGCAACCCCTTTGCGGCCCTGCAGTTTCACTGGGTTGAGCTGGAACGCGTGGTGCGCATCCAGGGGGTGGTGGAAAAAGTGAGCGACGCCGAGAGCGATGAATACTTCCACAGCCGCCCGCTAGACAGCCGCATCGGCGCCTGGGCCAGCCCCCAAAGCCAGGTGATCGACGGTCGCGGCGTGCTCGTGGCCAACGCCGCCAAGTTCGGCGCCAAGTTTCTGCTTCAACCTCCCCGCCCTCCCCATTGGGGCGGCTACCGGCTCAAGGCAGACACCTGGGAGTTTTGGCAAGGGCGCAAGAGCCGGCTACATGACCGGTTGCGGTACAGCCAGCAGACCGAGGGGGCTGGGTGGCTGCGGGAGCGGCTGGCGCCGTAACGCCGCGTTCACTGGCGGGTATGTTGGCGTTCTTTTTGCCACTTTTTTCGAAAGAACCGCGACAACTGTATCAAGTCCGAGTGCAACGCCTGGTTAGCGATTTAGCTGGCCTCTGCGCCGAACTCTTTTAACGCTGATAAAGCTTGCTCTGCTTTTTCTGTTTGCACAAATACATGGTCATGATAGAAAGCGGCAATGACGTTTGCGCTTATGCCATATGATGCCAATTTATTTGCAACTGCTGCAGTCAATCCGACGGCTTCCAAACTTGAATGAACAGTCAGCGTAATTTGCTTGAATACGCCTTCAAAAGCCAACTTTTCTTGCACTGCCGATTCAACTGGAATTATTATGGTTAAGCCTTCAGACTCCTTGAATGTGGCCAATGGATTAAGATGTTGATAATCCAAATTATCACTGGGAAGTGTGCAGAATACGTATTCACCATCTTGGATCTCTGGTGACATCGATTTCAACAGCTCGTCTAATTCAACAATACCTGGCATAGTTTAAGATTCCTTCTTTTGCTCACGTTTGAGGTGATCGGCATGCACGGCGGGTCGTGCTTGGCCGAGAATGAAATGACGGCCAAGCGGCGCACGCCATTGCGTGTCCCCTTGAGTGATGGGATGGACTCCCCCGTTTGTTTGCGCGACATTCGCGCTCTGGTCTTCATGGGCGTGGGGATCAGGTCTTCATCCAAACGAAAGGAGTCCGACATGAATGCTACTACTGTGGCCGTCGATCTGGCCAAATCCGTTTTCCAAATAGCTGTGGCCGATGAGCATTGGCGCATCGTTGAAACGCAGCGTCTCACGCGTTTGCAGTTCGAGCGCTGGTTCGCAAATCGGGCTGTATCTCTCGTTGTCATGGAAGCCTGCGGCTCGGCCCACCACTGGGCGCGCTGGCTCAATGGCCTGGGCATTGAGGTTCGCCTGCTGCCCGCGCAATACGTGCGCGCCTATGTGCGCCGCAACAAGACCGATGCCACCGATGCGGCGGCTTTGCTCGAAGCCGCCCGCGCTTCCGACATGCGCCCGGTGCGCGTGAAGTCGGTCGAGCAGCAAGCTTTGCAAGGCTTGCACCGCGTGCGCTCGCTGTGGATGGGCACGCGCACTTCGCGCATCAACGCTTTGCGCGGTTTCCTGCGTGAGTTTGGCATCGCGGTTCCCGTGGGTGCTCGCACCGGGCTGGAGGCGATCAGCCGGGTGCTGGCCGATCCGGGTTCCGCTGTGCCTGAGCTGATCCGGGGCACGGCCCGCTTGCTGGTCGAAGAAGTGCGCCTGCTCGAAGCTCGCATCGCCCAGTTGGAACGGGAGCTGGCCGCCCTGGCCAGGCTGAGCCCAGCTTGCACCACGCTGCTCTCGATTCCGGGGATCGGTTTGCTCACCGCCACGGCGCTGGTGGCGGCCACCTCGGGTGATGTGACGCACTTCAAGGATGCGCGCCACTTTGCCAGTTGGTTCGGTCTCACGCCGCGCGAGCATTCATCTGGAGGCAATCGCTTTCTTGGCTCGATCTCCAAGCGTGGGGACCGCTATTTGCGCATGTTGCTCACGCACGGCGCCAGGAGCGTGTTGCGAGCGGCCAAGGTGGCTGAGGCAGCAGAGCGCGAGGTGTGTGGGGTGCGCCGCTGGGCATTGGATGTGCAGCGTCGGTCGAACCACAACAAGGCGGCCTGTGCGCTGGCCAACAAGCTGGCGCGTATTTGCTACGCCACGCTCAGGGACAAGGTACCGTTCGGTGAAACCGAACGGCTGAACAGAAAGATCCACCGAGAGAGTTTTGTGATGCCTGCCTGAAGGGCAAACCCAAACGAACAGCCATCACCCAAAACGAGTTTTGTTTCCACCCACGCCGCTTGCGACGAGATTGATTGACCCACATGGCCAACCGGGCACACCCCAGACCGTCTGACGCCGATAACCCTTCCGGCAGCTTGCCTGCCGCTTGTAACGATTGGCGCGCCGGTCCCGCAGATTCCATGCTGGCACGGACCACAACAGAGTCCACCTCAGATGCCGGATATACGACTGCAGGCGATTCCCCAACAGCCAAAACATCAATCAGTTTCTTGCCCTTGTGGGGGAGTCCATATATGACGGTCTTCGATTGCGCATCAAAGATGTGGACTTCGACCGGCGCGTCATCATTGATCGCTAGGAGCCCGCGCTGTTTGGGATGCGGACCAGCGGGCCGATCGAGCGGGGTTGGAAACGCCTCATGCACTCAACCGGAAATACCCCAAGCTTGGCCAGTCTTGGGGGTGGTTCTGGTCGCTTCCTTCGCTTGCTTTTTCGGTGGCCCTACGCTCTGGCGTCGAGCGTCGCCACCACTCATTTGAAGAA
Source organism: Hydrogenophaga sp. PAMC20947 (assembly GCF_004795855.1). Classification (NCBI taxonomy): domain Bacteria; kingdom Pseudomonadati; phylum Pseudomonadota; class Betaproteobacteria; order Burkholderiales; family Comamonadaceae; genus Hydrogenophaga; species Hydrogenophaga sp. PAMC20947. The sequence continues at coordinate 282,000 of NZ_CP039252.1, read as the reverse complement.
TGGCTGCAGCGGGGGCGATCAAGAAGGGCACGGCGAGCGCGGGCATTTGCAAGCCCGTTTCGGTTCACTCCATGCGCCACAGCTTTGCCACCCATTTGTTGCAGGCGGGTACCGATTTTCGAACGGTGAGGGAATTATTGGGGCATTCGGATGTGTCGACGACCATGATTGACACACACGCACACCAAGGTGGCCGCGGGCGGCACCGCCAGCCCGCTGGATGTGCTGGCCTGACACTCAGTCGGCCGCCGAGCTGACCAACACACCCTGCGCTGCCACTGCGGCCAGCGCTGCACCCGACACCAGCACCGGCGCCACCTCCGCCAGCGGTACCAACACAAACGCCCGCGCCCACATCCTCGGATGCGGCAGCGTCAGGTGCGGTGATTCGATGGTGGCCGAGCCATACAGCAGCAAATCCAGGTCCAGCGTGCGCGGCGCATTCAGGAATGGCCGCTCACGGCCGGCCGCCAGCTCGATACCCTGCAGCGCCAACAGCAGCTCGGGCGCGGTGAGGTGTGTGGCCACTTCGGCCACGGCGTTGATGTAGTCGGGGCCACTGGAATCGATGGGCGCTGTGCGGTACACGCTGGACGCCTTGACCAGCCGGGTACCGGGCAGGCACTTCAGCGCAGCGAAAGCATCGTGAACGGCCAGCCGGGCATCGCCCAGGTTCGCGCCCAAGGCCACATAGGCCACAACCTCCGGGCGCGGTGGTGTGGCTGCCGTCGTCATGGCTTGTGGTCTGGCCTGGGGGTCTTGAGGGGCTTGAAGGGCGGGTCTATTCGCCGGCGGCGCCACCGCCGCCTGCACCGGGCGCTGCGCCCTCACCCCCACCGGCACCACCCGTGGGCTTGCGGCGACGGCGGCGGCGCTTCTTGGGGGCCGCAGTGCCTTCGTTGTCGCCATCGGGGTGGGCGGAGCCCCCCTCTTCGGCATCGCCACCGTTGTCGGTGCCGTCGTTGTCGTCGCGGAAACGCGGATCGGGCTGTTGCTGCCCTTCCTGAGCCGGGTGGTCGGCGTCGGTGGGCTTCACGCGGCGCGGCTTGGCCGAGCCAGGTTTGCTCTGGTTTTCTTTGCGCTGGGCGTCGACCATGTCGGCGCGCATATCGTCGCTGACGTTCTGGAAGGTTTCCCACCAGTGGGCCAGCTCTTCGTCGATTTCGCCCACCTGGGCGCGCAGGCGCAGGAAGTCGAAGCCTGCGCGGAAGCGGCCTTGGTCGACCAGGCTGAAGGGCGAGGTGCCCACACGCTTTTCAAAGCGCGGCTGCATCATCCAGATTTCGCGCATGTCCGAGCCCAGCTTGCCGCGGCCCGATACATCGCCAATGCGGTTGTCAAAGGCTTCGTCCACGGCGTCTTGCAGGGCAGCAAAGGGCGGTGGTGGACGCTGGTTGCCGCGCGGCTGCAGGCGTCGCTCCCAGCCCTTGCGCACATCGGCCCACAACACGCAGGCCAGCAGGAAGCTGGGCGCCACGGGCTTGCCTTCGCCCACGCGGCGGTCGGTGTCTTGCAAGGCGAGCTTCACAAACGGATCGTCGCCCCGCTCCACCACCACATCGAGCAGCGGGTAAATGCCGGTGGCCAGGCCCACAGCTTTGAGCTGTGCGATGCTGGCCAGCGCATGGCCGGTTTGCAGCAGCTTGAGCATTTCATCAAACAAACGGCTCTGCGGCACATCGGCCAGCAGGTTGCGCGAAGAAGCCAGGGGCTCCAGCGTCTTGGCGTCGAATTTGAAACCCAGGGCGTTGAGCTTGGCGGCGAAGCGCACGGCGCGGATGATGCGCACCGGGTCTTCGCGGTAGCGCGTGGCGGCGTCGCCGATCATGCGCAGCGTCTTTTTCTTGGCGTCGCGGATGCCGTGGTGGAAATCGACCACGATCTGCGACTCGGGGTCGTAGTACATGGCGTTGATCGAGAAATCGCGGCGCGCGGCGTCGTGTTCGATCGAGCCCCAGACGTTGTCACGCAGCACACGCCCGCTGGCGTCCACTGCGTGTTTCATGGTGGAGAGCTGACCCTTGCTGGTGCGCTCGTTGCCCTTGACCTGCTCGGCGTCGGCGCTGTCGAGGAAGGCGCGGAAGGTGGAAACTTCGATCACCTCGTTGTCGCGCCCACGGCCGTAGATCACGTGAACGATGCGGAAGCGCCGGCCAATGATGAAAGCGCGGCGGAACAGGCTTTTGACCTGCTCGGGCGTGGCGCTGGTGGCGACATCGAAGTCTTTGGGGCGCAAGCCCAGCAGCAGGTCGCGCACCGCGCCACCCACCACAAAGGCTTCAAAGCCGGCCTGCTTGAGCGTGTGCACCACGTCCAGCGCGCGTTCGTCCACCAATTTGCGGTCGATGCCGTGCACTTCAACGGGCACATCTTCGCGCTTGCCAAATTTGGAGACCTTGGCGGTCCGGGGGGCGCTGGTTTTGCCCAGCAGCTTGTCGATGAATTTTTTGATCATTCGAATAAATTGAGAATGCGCCAGCCACGCTCTGCAGCGATGGCCTGGAGCCGGGCGTCCGGATTGGTCGCCACGGGCTCTTGCACTTTTTCCAGCAGAGGCAGGTCGTTGATCGAGTCGCTGTAGAAGCTGCTGTGCGTCACATCGGCCCAGGAAAGGCCGCGGGCAACCAGCCATTGTTCCACACGTGCCACTTTGCCCTCGCGAAACGAGGGCGTGCCCCGGATTTCACCGGTGGGCTCGCCGCTGGCATCGCGCTCCAGATCCACCGCCATGAGCTCGGGCACGCCGAACGCCTGGGCAATGGGGCGGGTCACGAATTCGTTGGTGGCGGTGATGATGATCACGGTGTCGCCGGCGGCCTGGTGCTGCTGCACCAGCGCCTGGGCCGCTGGCCGCATGGCGGGCCGGATCACCTCATTCATGAAGCGGGCATGCGCCGCATTGGCTTGGGCCAGGCCCTGTTCGCGCAGGGCACTGGTGGCAAAACGGATGTACTCGGCGATGTCCAGCTTGCCGGCCTTGTACTGCTCGTAAAAGGCGTCGTTGGCGCGGGTGTGGCTCTCGGCATCGCGCCAGCCCAGCGCCACGGTGAACTGGCCCCAGGCGTAGTCGGAATCCAGCGGCAGCAGGGTGTGGTCGAGGTCAAAGAGCGCGAGGCGCAGGCCCCGGGGGGCCGCAGCAACAGGGCTTTTAGGCGCAACAATGGCGTCGGAGTGCATCAGATTCATGGACAGGGCTATTCGTTTTCCAGCATCGACTTGATCAGCGGAATCGTGATCGCGCGCTGCGTGCGCAGGGCATAGGCATCGAGCTGGTCCAGCAGCATCATGAGGCTGGAGAGATCTCGGGAGAAGCGGTTGAGCATGAAATCCATCACTTCATCGCTCAAAAACACGCCGCGCGCATCGGCGGCCCGGCGCAACACCGAGCGGCGCTCGGCTTCGCCCAGCGCGTGCAATTGAAACACATGCCCCCAGCCCAGGCGGGTGCGCAGGTCTTCGCGCAACTGCAGATCGGCCGGTGGCCGGTCGCCCGCGGCCAACACCCAGCGGGCGCTGCCGTGCGCGGGGTTCTGGGCGTTCACAAACCAGTTGAAGGCGGCGCCCTGCTGCTCGGCGGTGTAGAGCTGGCAATCGTCGAGCAGCACCGCGTCCCAGTGTTCGTCGAACTCGGTGGGGTGCAAGATGGACGCGTCGAGCCAGCCCACGCGGCTGCCCCGCTCGCGCAGGGCCTCGCGCACCGCCCGCAACAAATGGCTTTTGCCACTGCCGCTCACGCCCCACAAAAAGGTGGGCACGGGCGAGCGCAAGGCGTTGCCGGCCCAGAGCTTGAGGTGTTCGAGCGCGGCTTCATTGCCCACCGGCACAAAATTGCCCAAGGTGGACACGGGCGCCAGGCCAATGTCCAGCGCCATTTGCGTCATGGGGGGTTGTCGGTCCTGACTCATGCGGGGGTGTCCTTCTCGCCAGGGGCGCTCGCGCGGCTCACGAGGTCCGACTGTGCCGAGCCCTCGGTGCCATCTTCCAGATACAGCTCACTGGCCATGTAGCTGGCCTTGGCGCGCCGAATACCCACCAGCAACACAGCGCTGGCTGGCAAAGCGATCAACACGCCCACGAAACCAAACAGCTGGCCAAAGGCCATCAGGGCAAAAATCACCGCGATCGGATGCAGACCAATGCGCTCACCCAGCAAACGCGGGGTCACGTACATGCTCTCCACCACCTGCCCCACGCCATACACCACCCCCACCAGCGCCACGCCCAGCAAGCCCTGGAATTGCAACACCGCCGCCAGCAAACCCATGATCAGCCCCAGACCAAAGCCCAGGTACGGCACAAAGACCGCCAGACCGGTGAACACCCCGATGGGCAAGGCCAGCTTGAGCCCCACCAGGGCCAGGCCCACGGTGTAAAAAACCGCCAGCACACCCATCACCAGCAGTTGCCCACGCAGGTACTGGCCCAGCACTTCGTCGGTTTCGTCCAGAAAGCTCTGCACCCCGGCGCGCCAGCGGGGCGGGATCAGGCCCTTGACCCGCGCGACCATGTTGGTCCAGTCCAGCAACAGGTAATAGGCCACGATGGGAGTCAGCACCAGGTTGCCGAACACCGCCGCCAGGGCACTGCCGCCGATGCGCAGCGATGACAGCAGGCCGTCGAGCAGATCGCTTTCATGCCCGGCCACCAGCTGGCGCAGCCATTCGCGCACCTGGCCCACGTCGATCCGCACATCCACCCCCAGGCGCGACGCCAGCGGCACCAGCTGATCATTGAGGCGGTCCAGCAGCAGCGGGACCTGCTCCTTGAGCAGGGGCACCTGCTTGGTGATCACCGGCACGATCAGCAGCAACACCGCAGTGAGCACCAGCATCAGCAGGAAAATCGCCAGGCCGGCCCCCAGCCAGCGGGGAATGTGCCTGTCATGCAGCAGCTCGACCAGCGGATGCAGGGCGTAGGCCAGCACGGCCGCCAATAGAAACGGCATCAGGACCGGCGCCAGCAGCGACAGCAATAGCCAGCTCACCACGGCGATGGCGGCCCAGGAGGCCATGCGTATCTGTTGAGGGTTGAGGTTCATCTTGGACTTTTAAGCTGCTTTGAAGCGGGTGGGTAGGGGCCGCGAGAACGGAATCGGCTGCCCGTGAGGCAAACCCTTAAAATTGCAGGCAAATTCTAGTCGGCGCACCGAAGTGGTGGCTGACTTCCTTCCCAACTCCGCCTGCGGCAAGCCTTTCCCCATGACATCCAGCACCACCACCCCCCTCTCCTACAAAGACGCCGGCGTTGACATTGTTGCGGGCGACGCCCTGGTGGAGCGCATCAAACCCCTGGCCAAAAAGACCATGCGCGAAGGTGTGATGGCCGGCATTGGTGGTTTTGGCGCCCTGTTTGAAGTGCCCAAGCGCTACAAAGAACCGGTGTTGGTTTCCGGCACCGATGGCGTAGGCACCAAGCTCAAGCTGGCCTTCGAGTGGAACATGCACGACACCGTGGGCATCGATCTGGTGGGCATGAGTGTGAACGATGTGTTGGTGCAAGGCGCCGAGCCGCTGTTTTTCCTGGACTATTTCGCCTGCGGCAAGCTCGATGTGGACACGGCAGCGGCCGTGATCGGCGGCATCGCCAAGGGTTGCGAGCTGTCGGGCTGTGCCCTGATCGGCGGCGAAACCGCTGAAATGCCCGGCATGTACCCGGCCGGTGAATACGATCTGGCCGGTTTTTGCGTGGGCGCGGTCGAAAAATCCAAGATCCTCACCGGCCAGAGTGTGAAGCCCGGCGATGTGGTGCTCGGCCTGGCTTCACACGGCGTGCACTCCAACGGTTTCTCGCTGGTGCGCAAATGCATCGAGCGCGCCGGCGCCGATCTGCCCGCCACGCTGGACGGCCTGCCATTCAAGGAAGCGATCATGAAGCCCACGCGCCTGTACGTGAAAAACGTGCTGGTCACGCTGGCCAAGCACCCCGTGAAGGCCCTGGCCCACATCACCGGCGGCGGCTTGCTGGAAAACATCCCCCGCGTATTGCCCGAAGGCACCGCCGCCCACCTGAAGCAAGGCAGCTGGCCCCAGACCGAGCTGTTCGCCTGGCTGCAAAAGACCGCCGGCATCGATGACGTCGAGATGAACCGCACGTTCAACAACGGCATCGGCATGGTGGTGGTGGTGGCGGCCGACGAAGCCGCTGCAACCGCTGCCACGATGCGCGATCTGGGTGAGACCGTGTTTGAAATCGGCGTGATCGCCGAGCGCGGCACGGGCGAAGCCGTGGTCGTCGCCTGAGTCTCCCGAGCCAAAGGCAACCCATGAACGGCGCGCCACAGCCAACGCGCCATCTTCCGCGCAGCATCTGGGCGCTGGGCTTTGTCAGCTTGCTGATGGACGTGTCGTCCGAGGCCATCCACAGCCTGCTGCCGGTTTTCATGGCCACGGTGCTCGGCGCCAGCATGCTCACCATCGGACTGCTCGAAGGCGCGGCCGAGGCCACCGCCCTCATCGTCAAGGTATTTTCTGGCGCCCTGAGCGACTGGTGGGGCAAGCGCAAGCCGCTGGCCATCATGGGCTACGGCCTGGGCGCCTTGTCCAAACCCCTGTTTGCGCTGTCCAGCGGCATGGGCCTGATCGTGACCGCGCGCCTGCTCGACCGCGTGGGCAAGGGCATCCGGGGTGCGCCCCGCGACGCGCTGGTGGCCGATATTGCGCCGCCCGAGATGCGGGGTGCCGCCTTCGGCCTGCGCCAGTCGCTCGACACCGCAGGCGCCTTCATCGGGCCCCTGTTCGCCATGGGCCTGATGCTGCTCTGGGCCAACGACTTTCGCGCCGTATTCTGGGCCGCCACTGTGCCGGCACTGCTCTGCGTGTTGCTGCTGGTGTGGGGCGTGAAAGAGCCCGAGCGGCCGCCTGGCACAGCCAGAACCAATCCCATCAGTCGCGCCAACCTCAAGCGCCTGAGCGCCACCTATTGGGGTGTCGTGGCCATCGGTGCGGTGTTCACCCTGGCCCGTTTCAGCGAGGCCTTTCTGGTGCTGCGCGCCCAGCAAGGCGGCCTGCCGCTGGCCGCCATACCGCTGGTGTTGATCGTGTTGAACCTGGTGTTTTCTGCGGGCGCCTACCCGCTGGGCAAGCTGTCGGACTCGGTCAGCCACACGCGCTTGCTCATGGCCGGCATGTCGGTGTTGATCGTGGCCGATGGCCTGCTGGCCTGGCACAACAGTGGCCTGGTGTTCTGGCTGGGTGTGGGCCTGTGGGGCCTGCACATGGCGCTCACCCAGGGCCTGCTCGCCACCATGATCGCCAACGCCGCCCCGCCCGACCTGCGCGGCACCGCCTTTGGCATGTTCAACCTGGTCTGCGGCGTGGCCATGCTGCTGGCCAGCGGCCTGGCAGGCTGGTTGTGGGACCAGTTTGGCGCGCCCACCACTTTCATGGCGGGTGTGGTGTTCAGCGCACTGGCTCTGGCAGGGCTGGCCGTGCGCGCCCAAATGACCCGCCTGCCCAGCTGAGCTTCTCTGATATCTGATCAGATTGTGTTCAGCATACATTTGCGAGATGATGTCCTGAAATGATCGATACCGGTCTTTTCAGAGATGGATGAAAGCCCCAGCATTCATAAAAATAGGGCTTTCAACCACTCAGATTCTGAAAGCTCCTCCATGAACACATGTCTTTTGGTGATCGATGCTCAAGCGTCCTTCCAGCACCGCCCTTACTCCACCGACCGCGACATGGGCGCTTATCTGGCGGCGCAAAACGCCCTGATTCATGGGGCGCAGGCTGCTGGCATACCCATCGTTCGCATCTTCCACACAGACGGTCCCGCTGACGCCAGCAACCCCTTTGCGCTCGCCTCCGGCCATGTGCGCCCCATCGACGGACTGGCCGATTTCCAGCCGGCAGCCACCTTTCAGAAGTCGCGCCACAGCGCCTTGGTGGGCACGGGGCTGGACGTGTGGCTCACCCAGCACGGCATTCAACGCCTCATCGTCAGCGGTATCCGCACCGAACAATGCTGCGAAACCACCACGCGCCATGCGTCGGACCTGGGCTGGACGGTGGACTACGTGATCGACGCCACGCTCACCTTTGACATGCAGCAGCCCGACGGCCGCCCCCTCAGCGCACAAGACATCAAAGACCGGACCGCCACCGTGCTGCAAGACCGATTCGCCCGCATCTGCAGCGTGGAGCAAGCCCTGAAGTCTCAGCCATGAGCGCGCCCACCCGCAGCCTGCAAGTGGCGATCCTGGTGTTTGACGGCGTGGAGGCGCTGGATCTGGCGGGACCTTTTGAGGTGTTCACCACCGCATGCAGCAGCGCAACGCGCCGCAAGCACCACCCCTGTTTGAGGTGAGCTGTGTGGCCCGCACACACCAACCCATTCAGACCCGGGCCGGTATGGGGGTGCTGCCCAGCCACAACTTTGCAGATGCGCCTGTGGCAGACCTGTTGATCGTGCCCGGAGGGGTAGTGGACCAGGCCATGCAGTGCCCCGAATCCCTGGCCTGGATCGCCGGCGCTCACCCCAACACCCAGATCACCGCGTCGGTGTGCACCGGGGCATTTTTGCTGGCTGCCAGCGGCGTGCTGCAAAGCGGCCCGGTGACCACGCACTGGGAAGACCTCGCCGACCTGACCCGTCAGTTCCCACCGCTGGATGTGCGCAGTGGCGTGCGCTGGGTCGATCAGGGGCGGATAGTCACCTCGGGCGGCATCAGCGCCGGCATCGACATGATGCCTGCACCTCGTGGCCCGCCTTGCAAGTGAAACGCTGGCACGGCGAACGGCCCATCAAATGGAGTTCCAATGGACGCGCGCAGCCTGAGCCCGCTCGCTTCGGGGCCTATTCATGTCCACTTTGTTCTGCTGACAGGCAGCCTGATCCTCGACTGGGCCGGCCCCGCCGAAGCTTTGCGCATGGCCAACCAGCGCTTGCGCGAGGCTGGTCAGCCCGACGCATTTGCCCTGCACTTCATCGGACCACAACCCGACACCCGCAGCTCGGTGGGCGCCACCATCAGCGCCTTGGCGCCGCTGCCCGAACGCCTGTCCGAGCGCAGCTGGGTGGTGCTGGTGGGGCAGCCGGGCGCCACCATTGCGGTGGACACCCAAGAGACGCAAACACTGCTGCACTGGCTTCGGGGACTGCGCCTTCGCGAGGGCGCGCTGGAGCTGATCACCGTGTGCGCCGGCGCCGTGATCGCCGCGCATGCGGGCTTGCTGCACGGCCACCGCGCGACCACGCACCACCACCACCTGGACGAGCTGCGCCGCGCCGCGCCACGTTGCGACGTGGTGGAAAACCGGGTTTTTGTGATGGATGGTGCCATTTCCAGCAGCGCGGGGGTGACCACCGGCGTTGACCTGTTTCTGCACCGCATCGCCTCCATCTGCGGCCCCGCGCTGGCGGCCCAGGTGGCGCAGGCCATGGTGGTTGCCTTGCGGCGCGGCCCCAACGACCCCGAACTCTCGCCTTTTCTCAGCCACCGCAACCACCTGCACCCAGCCCTGCACCGCGTGCAAGACGCGGTAGGCCAGCAGCCTCAAGCCGACTGGTCGGTGGCCCGCATGGCCGAGGTGGCGTGCACCTCGCCGCGCCACCTCACCCGGCTGTTCCTCACCCACGGGGCCATTGCGCCGCTGCAATACCTGCGCCGCATCCGCCTCGACGTGGCCGAAGCCGCGCTGCGCTCAGGCCACAACGTGACCCAGGCCGCGCAAATGGCCGGCTTCAGCTCAGACACGCAGTTGCGCCGCACCTGGCACCAGATGGGCAGGCAGGGCACGCCCAGTGGTGCCGCCTAAGATTTGATCACGTGGCCTAGAGAATCGCGTCGGACAGGATCACATGCAGGCCCTGCCCTTCCGCCAAGGCGGCCTGCAGCAAGCAAAAAGCGATGCGCTCGGCAGGCACAACCCGGTAACGCGCGGGCAACAAGGGCCGCAGCCACTGCGACAGCTTGACGCCTATTTGCTCGGCCGGACGCGATTCCCCCCGCTCTCCCCCAATGAGGCCTGGCCGTACAAAGGTCAAGGACGGGAAGCCCAGCAATTGCAGGTCGCGCTCCAGCTCGCCTTTGGTGCGGGAATAAAACACCCGGGACGCCGCATCGGCACCCAGCGCCGAGTTCAGCGCATAAGCCCGCGCACCATGCCGCCGCGCCAGCTCGGCCACCCGCAAGGGGTGGTCGTGGTCCACCCGGTAAAACGCAGCCTGCGATCCCGCCTTCTTGATGGTGGTACCCAGCGTACAGATCACCGCATCCACGGCCCACCAGGCTGCGTCGTCCGGCAGGGCTTCAAAATCCACCACCGGGTTGAGCAATTTGGGGTGTGCCGGCAAGGGGCGCCGGGTCGGGGCCACCACCTGCCCGATGGCCGGGTGGTCCAGGGCCTGCTGCAGCACCGATTGACCCACCAGACCCGTGGCCCCCGCGAGCAATACGCGGTGCTTCAACTGGGCTCCCGGCGCAATTCACAGATGCGCCGCTCCATGGCGTCGCGATCGAGCGCATCGCCGGTCTGCGCGATGTACATCTCCAGATCGACCACCGCCAGTCGCGCATCACCCATCTCCGCCCAGGCCAGCCCACGGTCGCGGTATTCGCTCCAGGCATCGGGCAACAGGATCAACAAGCGGTCTTGCACGGCGATGAGCCGCAACCAGTCTTTCTGCGACAGGTGAATTTCTTTCAGATTGCGCAGGATCCGTGCCAGGATGTCCCGCGAGGGCGTTCCCTGAAGGTACAGCCCCACTGGCACATCGAAGTCATCGACCAGCCCATGGCGGCGCCTGTAGGGCTCCAGCCGCTCAGAGAGGTCTTCGCGGCTGAGGGATTGCCCCGTGAACGGATCGATCACCACTTGTCCGTCAGGCAGGTTCACCTTGACCATGAAATGCCCCGGAAAACCCACGCCTCGGGCCCGCAATCCCAAGCCCTGCGCCAGTTCCAGCCAGATCACGGCCAGAGAGATGGGAATCCCCCTGCGCGTGCGCAGCAACACGTTCAGGTAACTGTTGTCGGGGTCGTAGTAGTTGTTGACGTTGCCACCAAAGCCCAGGTCCTGGAAGAAGAACTGGTTGAGCGTGCGCAAACGCTCCAAAGGCTCAACGTGGTGAGTGCACCGGCGGCGCACGCGGGCCAGCAGCTGGTCCACGTCGCCCAGCACTTCCTGCACGTCCAGATCGGGGTATTCGTCCTGGGCAATGGCCGCCGCCGCTTCCAGCAGAGGCAGGCCCTCGTCCTCCTTCACCAACGAGGCGAAATAGCCCAGTGGTGTCGGGTTGAGGAAATCGAGAGCAGAGGACATGGCGCAGGAACAGTCATAGTGGTGTTCCGGACAATGGTACCGTCAGACGCCATGTTGCGGCTGCCGACGGATTGACGACCCAGTCAGCGCTTCAGCAATTGGCGCAGCTTCACGCCCGACACAGCCAGCACACCGAAGTAAATCGCAGCCGCACCGATCACGCTGCCAGCGAGCCACAGCACCCGCAACCAGCGGCCACCTTCATAGTGAATCCAGTTGATGGCGGACGCTGCCCACAGCAGGGCCACCGCCATCAAAGCGCTGGCTGCAAGCACCTGAAGCGCAAAGCGCCACCAGCCCGGCGAAGGGGTATAGGCCCCCCGCCGGATCAGCCCCACCAGCAACCACAACGCATTGACCATCGCACCAATGCCGATGGCCAGCGCCAGACCAGCATGGGCCAAACGGGGGACAAACAGCAAATTCAGACACTGGGTAAGCACCAGCACCACGATGGCAATCTTCACGGGGGTTCGAATGTCCTGGCGAGCATAGAAACCGGGCGCCAGCACCTTGATGGCCACCAGCCCCAGCAAGCCCGCCCCGTAGCCCATCAATGCCACCGAAGTCTGATTCACATCGGCTTCGGAAAAAGCGCCGTAGTGGTACATCACCGTGACCAACGGCTGGGCAAAGGTCAACAAGGCCACGGCGCTGGGCACGGCCAACAACACCACGAGGCGCAAACCCCAGTCGAGCAACTGGCTGTAGCGCACGCCATCATCGGCGGCGCGTGCAGCCGCCAGCTGGGGCAGCAACACCACGCCCAGAGCCACGCCCAGCATGGCGGTGGGGAATTCCATCAGGCGATCGGCATAGGTGAGCCAGCTCACACTGCCGCTCACCAGGTGCGAGGCAATTTGGGTATTGATCAGCAGCGAAATTTGCGCCACGCTCACCCCCAGCACAGCCGGCAGCATCAACGTGGTCACGCGCCGTGTGCCTGGGTGGTTCCAGGCGGTCATGAGCGAAGACCAGCGCCAGCTGATGCGGGGCAGCATGCCGATGCTCAGCAAGGCCGGTATCTGGACACCCAGCTGCAGCGCGCCGCCCAGCATCACGCCGCCGGCCATCGCATAAATGGGCTCAATGCCCATGGACTTGAACCAGGGCGCACCCCAGTAGGCGGCAGAAATCATGCACAGGTTGAGCAGCACCGGTGTGGCCGCGGGCACGGCGAAGTGCCTCCAGGTATTCAGGATGCCGGCCGACAAGGCCACCATGGACATGAAGCCGATGTAGGGGAACATCCAGCGCGTCATGAACACGGCCGACTCGAAGCCTTGCGGGTTCTGCTGCAGGCCGCTCGCCATGGCCCACACCAGCAGGGGCGCACCCGCCACGCCGATCACACAGGTCATGGTCAGGGCCCAGGCCAGCACGGTCCCGATCTGGTTCACCAGCGTGCGGGTGGCGTCGTCGCCGTCGGTGGCACGCATGCCCGCCAACACCGGCACAAACGCCTGACTGAAAGCGCCCTCGGCGAACAGGCGGCGCAAGAGGTTGGGAATGCGAAACGCCACATTGAAGGCGTCGGTCAAGGCACTGGCGCCAAAAGCCGACGCCATGAGCAACTCCCGCACCAGACCCGTGATGCGCGAAGCCAGGGTCAGCAGAGAGACGAGAGAAGCGGATTTGAGCAGTGACACCCGGGCAGTGTACCCAAGGGCGGGGGCCAAAACCGGCGATTCAGGACTGCCGTGCTAGAATCTTCGGCTTTGCTGGCAACATCTCCAAACAACTGAAGGATATTCATCATGGCAACCAAGCCCAAGAAAAAGAACCCCCGCCTGGCATCAGGCCGTAAACGCGTCCGCCAGGACGTCAAGATCAACGCTGCGAACACCTCGCTGCGTTCCAAATACCGTACCGCAGTCAAGAACGTCGAGAAGGCTGTTCTGGCCGGCGACAAAGACAAGGCTGCCGAACTGTTTGCCAAGATGCAAAAAGTTGTGGACATCGTTGCCGACAAAGGCATCTTCCACAAAAACAAGGCTGCTCGCGATAAGAGCCGCCTGTCGACCAAAGTCAAAGCGCTGGCCACCGCCGCCGCCTAAGACATTCACGGGGTGGGCTTCGGCCAACCCCACAGCCCGGACCTGTTCAGGTCCGCCGTTTGAAAACGGTGCGCTGCCAGCAAAAAAATGGAACACCGCCGTGTCGCAAGACCCGGCGGTTTTTTCATGGCTGCTCCGCGAAAATCAGATCCGGTCGCCGCCGATCAGGCCACCCAGCAAACCGCCAGCGATCCCGCTGGTCAAACGCCCTGCTCGCCCCTGGCGTCTCCGCCGCCCTGCATGCGCGGCGCGACGGCGAAAATGCGCGAGGCCAGGCGCGCAACAGGCAAGGACTGCAACCAGCCCGTACCCGGCCCTTTCAGCGTGTCGAAAAAAAACAGGACCTCACCACCAAACCGCGCTGTCTTGGCCTCGCCCGGATCGAGCTCGATTTCGCCGAACTGCAAGTCGTCTCCGCGCAAGCAATAGTCGACTTCGTCCATGGCCATGTGGGTTGTGCTCCTTTGAAACGCTGGAAATGACGCGCAGCATAGCGGACGGCGCCCTGCCGCGAAAGCGCACACCAGCACCCGGACACAAAAAAGCCGTCCTGAGACGGCATTCTTTTCACCTGGCCTGACAGAGCAAGCGCTCCGCCCGCAGCATCACTTCTTGCCGGACGAGGCCTTGACGATGAAAGTGACCTTCATCACCACGCGGTACTCGACCACTTTGCCCTTGGACACCACGGCACGCTGGTCTTTGATCCAGACACCGGTGACTTCCGACACGCTGTCGTTCACCCGGGCAATGCCTTGCTTCATGGCATCGTCGAAGCTCTTTTTGCTACCGGAAATGACTTCGATGATTTTGGCGACGGACATGAGATGTACTCCTGAAGTGTTAGTTAACAAGCCTTCAGTTTTAACAGCCGTCAGCCCATCGGGCAAGGCAGCCCTGTGCTTCAGACGCGCCAACCGTGAAGAATGTCCTCAGGGCGCCGGGGGATCGGGCAGCAGACAGGCCTCAACCAATTGCAGGCCGTTGTCGTGGGCAAAAGCCATCACGAAGTCCCAGGCCATGGGCTCTTCGTCGCGCATATCGGTGTGGACGATCACGCACTTCACGCCGTTGATCACCGTGGGCACACACCAGGGTGAATAGGCAATGTGGCAGGCCATGCCTTTGGGTGCGCCGCCGGGTCGAAACTGGCTCATCACCCCAGCCAAGCGCTCCGCCCAGTCGCTGGGGCGAAAGGGGCGGCCATTGGGGGTGACCCCCTGAATGAACACTTGTTTGGCGGTGGGTGAAACCATCGGAGTAGCCTTCGGATGGAGGGCCCGGCAAGGGGTGAAAAGCCACTGGACAGACAGGGATCACCCGCTGTGGTGGCTGAGGGGTATTCTATCTTATATAAGACCTGAACTCAGGGATAACCCGAGTCCCACAGGATCTGCCTTCCGAGTATCGCGCAACGCTGTGATGCGCAATCGACACGGATAGGCCACCATTCGGCCTCTAAAATTGGCTTTCAACGGCCCAACCCATGTTGAGCCGTTTTTTGTTCCACCTTTTTTGGGAGCTTCCTGCATGTCAGATGCCATTGTCGCCGCCTCACCCCACGTGATGAACACCTACGGTCGCTTGCCGATCGCCATGTCGCACGGCCGAGGTTGCCGCGTGTGGGATGTGAATGGCAAGGTGTACCTGGATGCGCTGGCCGGCATCGCCGTCAACACCCTGGGCCACGCCCACCCGAAGCTCGTGCCCGCGCTGCAAGAGCAAATCGGCAAGATGATGCACTGCTGCAATTACTACCATGTACCCGATCAGGAGCGCCTGGCGCAAATGCTGGTCGAACGTTCGGGTATGACCAACGTGTTCTTTTGCAGCACGGGCCTGGAGGCCAACGAGGCGGCTTTGAAGCTGGCGCGCAAGCACGGTCACAACAAGGGCATCGAGCGCCCGGAAATCGTGGTTTACGAAAAAGCCTTCCACGGCCGCTCCATCGCCACCCTGTCGGCCACGGGCAACCCCAAGATCCAGGCCGGCTTTGGCCCGCTGGTCGAAGGTTTCATCCGTGTGCCGGTCAACGACCTCGCCGCGCTGCAAAAAGCCACCGAGGGCAACCCCAATGTGGTGGCCGTGTTCTTCGAAGCCATTCAGGGCGAAGGCGGCGTGACCCCGATGACGGTGGACTACATGCAGGGCGTGCGTGCCATGTGTGATCAGCACGACTGGCTGCTGATGATTGACGAAGTGCAGTGCGGCATGGGCCGCACCGGCAAATGGTTTGCCCACCAGTGGGCCGGTATCACGCCCGATGTGATGCCGCTGGCCAAAGGCCTGGGGTCGGGCGTGCCCATCGGTGCCGTGGTGGCCGGCCCTAAAGCGGCCAACCTCTTCGCGCCGGGCAGCCATGGCACCACGTTTGGAGGCAATCCGCTGTCGATGCGCGCTGGTGTCGAGACCATTCGCATCATGGAAGAAGACGACTTGCTGGGCAACGCCGAGCGCATTGGCACCCACCTGCAAACCCGATTGCTCACCGCCTTGCTGGAAAAGCCTGGCGTGAAACAGGTGCGGGGCCACGGCCTGATGATCGGCATTGAGCTCGACCGCCCTTGCGGCGTGATCGCCCAGCGCGCGGCCGACGCGGGCCTTTTGCTCAGCGTCACGGCAGACACCGTGATCCGCCTGGTGCCGCCGCTCATCATGACGGCCGCCGAAGCCGACGAGGTGATCGCCATTCTGGTGCCCCTGATTCTTGATTTCCTGACCGAAGGAGCCGCCGCATGAAACTCAAACATTACCTGCAGTTCAAGGACCTGAACGCCGCTGAATACGGCTACCTGTTCCAGCGCGCCGCCTTCATCAAGCAGAAGTTCAAGGCCTTTGAGAAGCACCAGCCATTTGCCGACCCCGACCGCACGCTGGCGTTGATTTTCGAGAAAGCCAGCACGCGCACCCGCGTGAGCTTTGAAGCCGGCATGTACCAGCTGGGTGGCTCGGTGGTGCACCTCACCACCGGCGACAGCCAGCTGGGCCGCTCCGAGCCGATCGAAGACAGCGCCAAGGTAATCAGCCGCATGGTCGATCTGGTGATGATCCGCACCTATGAACAAAGCAAGCTGGAGCGCTTTGCTGCGCACTCCCGTGTGCCCGTGATCAACGGCCTCACCAACGAGTTCCACCCCTGCCAGATCCTCACCGACCTCTTCACCCTCACCGAGTACCGCCCGGCCGCCAGCGGGCTGCCGCTGGATGCGATCAAGGGCAAAGTCGTGGCCTGGGTGGGCGATGGCAACAACATGGCCAACACCTGGCTGCAGGCTGCAGAAATGCTGGGCTTCACGGTGCACGTGAGTACCCCCAGTGGCTACGAGGTCGACCCGGTACTCGCCGGCATTTCCAACCGCGATTGCTACAAAGTCTTCAAGGACCCGCGCGAGGCTTGCCAGGGCGCCGATCTGGTCACCACCGATGTGTGGACCAGCATGGGCTACGAGGCTGAAAACGAGGTGCGCCGCACGGCCTTTGCGAAATGGTGTGTGGACGAAGCCATGATGGCATCGGCCAAAAATGAGGCGCTGTTCATGCACTGCCTGCCCGCCCACCGCGGTGAAGAAGTGACCGCTGAAGTGATCGACGGACCACAAAGCGTGGTGTGGGACGAAGCAGAAAACAGGATGCATGCGCAAAAGGCACTCATGGAGTACCTTTTGCTGGGGCAGTTGGCATGAAATGCCAGGCGACCCACCGCGAAGCGGGCATCCTGTTTCGGCGCAGGCCCACTTTGCACAGCAAAGTTGAGCGAAGCGGCCAAAGCCAAAACCGCATGCATGCGCAAAAGGCACTCATGGAGTACCTTTTGCTGGGGCAGTTGGGTTGAGCCTTCCCTCTATGGTGCTCATGAACCGGTACTTGCCTGAGTACCAGTTTGAAGAGCACCACAGCACAGTGGTTCGGGCCGCACCTGGGGCACTGCTGGACGCCGCGCGAGCGGTGGTGCGCGAAACCGACCCTTTGGTCAACGGCTTCATTGCCCTGCGCGAATTTCCAGCGCGGGGCTTGAGCCTGGTGAGAAGGCAGCAACAGCTGCCCTCCCGCCCTTTTGGCTTTGAAGACTTTACCGAACTGGGCCGCATTGGAAAGACAGAAATGGCGTTTGGTCTGGCCGGCCGTTTCTGGCAGCTCAGCCATGGCCTGCGCCGTGTGAGCAACGCCACCGATTTCGACGCTTTGCAAGGCACACCGAAGCTGCTCCTCAACTTTGTGACCGAACCCCTTGCCAACAGTGAGGTCAAACTGAGCACCACCACCCGTGTGGGGTGCCCTGACAAAGCCAGCCGACGCAACTTTACCCCCTGTTGGTACTTGATCAGGCCCGTGAGTGGCCTGATTCGGAAACGGCTGCTGCGGCGAATCAAACAGCGCGCACAAACAGTCCTCCGTGCTTGATCACATGACTTTGCACCCCCACAGAACGGCCACCCGTGATTGACACCTGGCTGAGCGACAGACCTCCCGGCCTTCGCGCCATCGACCACCCTCACTCCTGCGGCGCCTGTGTCATCGACCCTGACGGCAACCACGCCGAAGCCGTTTGCCACAACCCCATCTGATCGCTCCCCACACCGCATGCAAGCCTTGTTGACCGCCATCGCCCAGATGGCAATGCCCTCTGATGCACAACGCATTTTTCATGGCCGTGGTGGCCTGCACCCGGGGTGTGAACAATGGGCACTCGACTGGTTTGGGCCCGTCTGGTTGCTCACCAGCTTTCAACCCATGGGCGAACCTGAACTCGCGCTGGTGCACGAGACCCTGGCCTCCCGCTGGGCAGCCATCGCGCCGGCAGGAATTTCGCTCAACTGGGTCTACCAATGCCGGGCTACCGGGCATGTGGAAACCCGGCTCATGGCGGGCAATGTACCCGAGCCCCACGACGTGACCGAGCACGGTGCGCGCTACCGTGTGCACCTGCTCAAAGGTCAGAACCACGGGCTGTTTCTCGACATGGCCAACGGACGCCAATGGGTGCGCGAACACACCGAGGGAGCCAAGGTACTCAACCTCTTTGCCTACACCTGCGCTTTCTCGATCGCCGCGCTGCAGGGCGGCGCCCAGCACGTGGTCAACGTGGACATGAGCGCGGGCGCCATGGGCCTGGGTCAGCTCAACCACGCACTCAATGGCCTGCAGGCCGGCGCCAGTTTTCTGGCCCACGACATCTTCAAGACCTGGGGCAGGATCAACCGCAGCGGACCCTACCACCTGGTGATCGTGGACCCGCCGAGTTTTCAGAAAGGCAGCTTCGTTGCCACCAAAGACTACGCCAAACTGATGCACCGCTTGCCCGATTTGCTGCGCCCCGGCGGCAAGGCCATGTTGTGCCTCAATGCACCTGAACTGGGTGAAGGGTTCCTGAGAAAACTGATGGCCGAAGTCGCGCCCGAACTGGGCTTCGAGCAACGGATCGAGAACCCCCCCGCTTTCGCTGATGTCGATCCCGAACGATCACTCAAGGTGTTGACTTACGGGTTGCCCGACTTGCCGCCACGCAACGCGCGCACATGAGCAACCCATGCACCACCTGCGGCGCGTGCTGCGCCAGTTTCCGAGTCGATTTTTCGGTAATGGAAACACAGGCCGAGGGCGGCAGCGTGCCCGATGGTCTCGCTGTGGAGGTCACCCGCCATACGGCCCGCATGCGCGGCACCGACCACAGTCCACCGCGCTGCGCGGCGCTGACAGGCCAGTTGGGCGTGCATGTGGCCTGTGGCATCTACGAATGGCGGCCGTCGCCTTGCCGGGAATTTGAGGCCGGCAGCGAGGCTTGCCAACGGGCCCGCAAGCGGCAAGGGCTGGTGCCGATCTTGGACTGAACGGCACACGCGAGATCGCCGACCGGGTTGAGCAGGCACCCGGTGGCACGGTTGACAACTGCATGGTTGAGCGACGCCACGGCATCGCCCACAGTTTGAGCAAAACCGATAACATGCAAGGCAGCTGACCCCAGAAACCCAACGTCCTCACGTGCCATTCAACCCTTCTGACCCGCCACTGCCAGCCGACCATGGCGAGCCCCTGGGCGCCAGTCACGATGGTGGACAAGTCACCATGCAAGGCGAGTTGCTTCAGCGCCCACGCGACGACAAAGCCACCCGCATCAAAGCACTGGCTTTCGAGGCGGTGTCCGAGGGTGTCGTCATCACAGACGCAGCCCAACGAATCCTGCTGGCCAACCCCGCATTTGAGTCCATCACAGGCTACGGCCTGCCCGAGATCATGGGCCGCACCTGCGCCCTGCTGCAGGGCCCGCTGACCGATGTGAATACAGTCCACGAAATGCGTCAGGCCTTGCACCAGCGGCTTGCCTTTTCAGGGCAGATCTTCAACTACCGGAAAGACGGTAGCACCTACTGGAACGATCTGTCGATCTCTCCCCTGCGTGATGACCAAGGCAACGTGACCCATTTCATTGGCCTGATGCGCGACATCAGCCTGCGAAAACGCGCTGAGGCGGCGCTGCAGGAGGGCGAGGTTCGCTACCGAAGTGCAACCGAAGCTGCAGGGGGACACATCCTGGATATCGACACCCGCTTCAGGTACACCTTTGTCTCGGAACGTGCTGAACAACTGCTCGGCTACCCCGCGAAAGAAATGCTGGGGCGCACCCCGGCGGAGTTCATGCCACCAGGCGAACTTGAGAAAGTGAATGCCTGGCTTGAAAGCCACCTGCAACAGGACGGCGCCATTCATGGGCTTGAGCACCGTGTGGTGACAAAGTCCGGATCGACGCTCTGGCTGCAAATTTCCCGGATTCCCCTGCAAGACAATCAAGGCGTGACCATCGGATACCGGGGTATCGCGTTCGATATCACCGCGCGCAAGCAAGCCGAGCAAGCCGATATCGAACGGGAAACCCACATTCGGGAATCGCAAAAGATGGAGGCCATTGGCACGCTGGCTGGCGGCATCGCGCACGACTTCAACAACATCATCGCGGCGATTCTGGGCAACGTGAGCCTGGCGCGCCAGGATCTCAACCCGGCATCCCCAGCGCTTCAAAGCCTGAACGAGATCGACAAAGCCGCCACCCGGGCGCGCGATCTCGTGCGACAGATTCTTTCTTTCAGCCGGCGCCAGAACAGCGACTACAAACGGACCAGCCTGTCGCCGATCGTTGACGATACGGCGCGCATGCTCCGCGCCATGCTGCCGGCCCGTGTGGCGATTGAGGTGAATGGTCTCGATGGCACGCCGGAAGTGCTGGGCGACACCTCGCAGCTTCAACAAGTCATCATCAACCTGGCGACCAATGCCATGCAGGCCATGGGAGGTCAATCTGGGCAAATTCGCATCGGACTTGACGCAACCGCGCCAGACGAACACGCACTGGCGAAACACCCTGCGCTGCGGGCTCTCGTCCAACAGCACCCGGATGGCCTTGTGCGCCTGACGGTGGCTGACGACGGCCCCGGCATGGATGAGGCCACGCTGGGCCGAATTTTTGAACCCTTCTTCACAACCAAACCCGTGGGTGAGGGAACTGGGCTGGGTCTCGCCGTGGTCCACGGCATTGCCCAAGGGCATAAGGGCCTGGTTTTGGTCGAGAGTCAACCGGGTGCCGGAACCCAGTTCGCGCTCTACCTGCCGGCGAGCCCAAGCCCAGTGGATCAACCCCTGGAAACGCCCACAACACAACCGAAAAATCCGGCCACGTCCTCCCCGACCACACCTCCCGACGCGGCCGGCAGCGCCGTCAAGCCCGGACCCCACATCGTCTATGTCGATGACGATGATTCACTGATCTTGCTCATCAAACGTTTGCTGGAGCGCCGTGGCTACCGGGTGAGTGCCTTCCTCGATCAGCAGTCGGCGCTGAGTGCGATCCGAAACGACCCAGCGGGGATCGACCTGATGCTCACCGACTACAACATGCCGGGCATGTCTGGACTGGATCTCGCTCGCGAAGCGCTTCTGATCCGGCCCGACTTGCTTTGTGTCATCACGTCGGGCTTCATCGATGAGAAGCTGAGCACAGAGGCGGCCAGTGCAGGCGTGCACAAACTCATCCTCAAGGCCATCGCAGTGGATGAGTTTTGCGCCGCCATCGAGGCGCTGGTCCCGGCCAACGCCTGAAGGCACCCGAGCAATTGCTCGCCGCTTCAGGCACAGTGAACCACCGCGTCGGGATTTTGGCCCTTTGTTGGAATTAACCGACACCACGGGTTTTTGCCGGTGCTACCTTCCCCAGATGCCAAAAATCTGGGACATATCCCCCTCTGTCAACGCGCAGTCACCGGTCTTTCCGGGCGACACGGCCTATGCACAAACCTGGGTCGCCAACATCGGCCCCGGGTGCCCGGTCAACGTCAGCGCCATCACCTTGTCGCCCCATGTGGGCGCACACGCCGACGCGCCCTTGCACTACGACCCCACCGGCAAAGCCATCGGCGACGTCGACCTGGAGGCCTTCATCGGCCCCTGCCGTGTCATCCACGCCATCGGCTGCGGACCGCTGGTGCAGTGGCACCACATCGAACACGCACTGAGCGACCCCCAAAGCAGCGGAGCGCAGGGGCCTGGCGATCAGCCGCAGGGCCGCTCCCAAGGTGGATCAACCCCCTTGGGGGGCAGCGACCCGCGAAGCGGCGGAGCGCGGGGGCCTGGGACAATCCCCGAGCGGGTTCTGGTGCGTGTCTACGAACACATGCCGCTGGACGCATTTGACACGCAACTCCCGGCTTTCGCGCCCGAGACCGTCACGCGCCTGGCCGACCTCGGCGTCAAGCTCATCGGCATCGACAGCGCCAGCATCGATCCCGCCGACAGCAAGGCCTTGCTGAGCCACCAGGTGATTCGCGAACGAGGCCTGCGTGTGCTGGAAAACCTGTTGCTCGACGACGTGCCCGAGGGCGACTACGAGCTCATCGCCCTGCCCCTGAAACTCACCACCGCCGACGCTTCTCCCGTGCGCGCCATCTTGAGGACACTGCCATGACCACCACAACCCACAACAACACCCCTGTCACCCTGGCCCACTGCCAATCGTTTGACCAGCAAGACCCGCTGAGCAGCCTGCGCGACTTTTTTTCGCTGCCCTCCGGCGTGATCTACCTGGATGGCAACTCGCTGGGCGTGATGCCCAAAGCCACCCCCGCACGCGTGGCCGATGTGGTCGCCCGTGAGTGGGGTACCGACCTGATCCAGAGCTGGAACAAGGCCGGCTGGTTTCAGATGCCACAAAAAGTGGGCGACAAAATTGCACGCCTGATCGGTGCAAATGCTGGCGAAGTGGTGGCCACCGACAGCACATCGATCAACCTGTTCAAGGTGCTTTCCGCTGCGCTCAACATGGCAGCGGAAGACGCCCCACGGCGCAAGCGCATCGTCAGTGAGCGCAGCAACTTCCCCACCGATCTCTACATCGCCGAGGCCCTGTGCAAGGAGCGCGGATACGAGCTGATGCTGGTGGAGCCCGAAGACATCGCAGCGGCCCTCACCGCAGAGGTGGCGGTGCTCATGCTCACCCATGTGAACTACCGCACTGGCGCCATGCATGACATGGCGGCCGTGACATCAGCCGCCCACGCCGAGGGCATCCTCACCGTGTGGGATCTCGCGCACAGCGCAGGCGCCGTGCCGGTCAAACTGACCGCTGCCAAAGCCGATTTCGCGGTGGGCTGCGGCTACAAATACCTCAATGGCGGACCGGGTGCACCCGCCTTCGTGTGGGTCAACCCCCTGCACACCAACCGCTTCTGGCAACCGCTGGCTGGCTGGTGGGGCCACGCCACACCATTCGCGTTCACGCCCGACTACCAGCCTGCGCCCGGCATCACGCGCTACATGTGCGGTACGCAACCCATGATCAGCCTGGCCGCGCTCGATTGCGGCCTGGATGCCACGCTGGCTGCCGAGCCCCTGGGCGGCATGGACGCCTTGCGCAAGAAGTCGCTGGCGCTGACCGATCTGTTCATTCAGCTGGTTGAACAACGCTGCAGCGGATACGGACTGGGCCTGGCCACTCCTCAAACCCACGCCCAGCGCGGATCACAGGTCTGCCTCACCAAAGACGAGGGTGCGTACGCCATCGTGCAGGCCCTGATCGCGCGCGGCGTCGTGGGTGACTACCGGGCCGGGGATGGAGAACGGCACAAGGACATCCTGCGTTTTGGCTTCACGCCGCTCTACATCGGTTTTGAGGATGTGTGGAATGCTGTCGAACACCTGCGCCAGGTTCTCGAATCGGGTGAATGGCAGCGCCCCGAATTCAACCAGAAACACGCGGTCACTTGATCTCCCCCTGCGCCGCTTCGCGCCGTCCCCTGAAAGGGGGGGGCCACGTCAGTGGCCCGGCAAAGCCGGTTCCAAGGCGTGTGCTGGGTGGAGCGTCCTTGCGCCCACATTGCCGCTACTTCAGCCGCACCAAACGCTTTAAAGGCCCCCGATGACCTGCCCATACCAAGACAACCCAAACACTTCAACCACCGAAAACATCGTGCGCGAGGAAAAGGCCCAGCTCGACTTCAGCGAGGACATGAGCTATGGCGACTACCTGCAACTCGACGCCATCCTCGAAGCCCAAAAACCACTGTCACCCGCACACGATGAAATGTTGTTCATCGTGCAGCACCAGACCAGCGAGCTGTGGATGAAACTCATGCTGCACGAGCTGGGCGCCGCCCTGCGCTGCATGGCCAGCGACGACCTGCCCTCCACTTTCAAGATGCTGGCAAGGGTCTCCAGAATCATGGAACAACTGGTGCACGCCTGGGACGTATTGGCCACCATGACCCCCCCTGAGTACAGCGCCATGCGGCCCTACCTCGGCAAGTCCAGCGGATTTCAGAGTTTTCAGTACCGCTGCATCGAGTTTTCGCTGGGCAACAAGAACGCTGCCATGCTCAAGCCCCACACCCACAACCCATCGCGGTTGGCCATGGTGCAAGCCACCTACGAGGCTCCGTCGCTGTACGACGAAGCCTTGCGCCTGCTCGCGCGCCGTGGCCTGGCCGTGCCCGCCAGCCACACCGATCGCGACTGGACACAAGCCTACGTCGCCAGTGAAGCGGTCGAGCTGGCCTGGCTGCAGATCTACCGCAACCCCAAAGAACACTGGGACCTTTACCAGCTTGGCGAAGAGCTCACCGATCTGGAGGACGCCTTCCGCCTCTGGCGCTTCCGCCATGTGACCACGGTGGAGCGCATCATCGGTTTCAAACGCGGCACCGGCGGCACGGGCGGTGTGAGCTATTTGCGCAAGATGCTGGACGTGGTGCTGTTTCCCGAGATCTGGACGCTGCGCACACAACTCTGACCCACCCCCCGCCGCATCTTCGACACCTCACCCCCCGGGGGGCGAGCTGGCGGCCTGGCAGAGCCAGTTCCGCGGCATCCCGGGTTGGGACAGGTGCCCGTTTGCGGCATGATCTGTTGATGCCCTCTCCAACACTTGCAGATCTGCGCCGCTATGCCGTCGCGCGCAGCCTGACTTCGCCCACCACCTTGCCCCGCGCCCTGCAGCGTTTCGGATTTGTACAGGCCGATCCGATCCGGTCGCCCGCTCGGGCTCAGGATCTGATCTTGCGTCACCGGGTCGCAGGCTACCGGGTAGGGGACCTGGAACGAACCTATCCAGGCCTTGGTGTGGAGGAAGACTTTTTCGTCAACTACGGTTTTGTCACACCCGAGCTGCACACCTTGCTGCATCCGCGCACAGCGCGCGAAACCTGGACGACAGACCGCTGGGCCCAGGCGGGCGATGTGTGGCGGTTTGTCGAACAACGCGGGGCCACCCATCCCAAGGCGGTGGACGACCACTTTTCCCATGGCCACACCACCAACGGTTTTGGTGGCCGCTCCAAGGCCAGCACCCACCTGCTGGACGACATGCACTACCGCGGACTCTTGCGTGTGGCTTCGCGCGACAACGGCACCCGCCTGTACGCCGTGCGCGCGCCGCAGCCGCTGCACGCCGATCCCGAAGCCACACTCGATGCGATGGTGGACTTGCTGGTGGCGCTGTATGCGCCGTTGCCCACACCCGGCCTGCGCCAACTCGTGGGCTTTTTGAAGAACGCTGCTCCCCAGTGGCAACCGTTGTTGAGCGGTGCGTTGCACCGTGCACGTGCTCGCCTGCTTCAAACCGAGATCGAAGGCGTGGCCTGGCACTGGCCAGCCGACGAAGATCCGCTGGCACCGGCCTGGCTGCAAAGCGATCGGGTGCGACTGCTCGCGCCCTTTGACCCTGTGGTCTGGGATCGCGACCGTTTCGAACGGCTCTGGGGCTGGGCCTACCGGTTTGAGGCCTACACACCAGCTCACCGGCGCGTGCGTGGGTACTACGCCATGCCACTGCTGTGGCGCGATCAGGTGATCGGGTGGGGCAATCTGACGGTCAGGCAAGGCGTGCTGCACGCCGAGCTGGGCTATGTCGCCGGGCAACCGTCTGAGGGTTCCGGTTACACCGAATCGCTCAAGACCGAACTGGCCGCCATGGCCGACTTCCTGGGTGTCCCCCTCGCCTGACCCCTGTGCGCCTTGATCCGCCCCATTGGCACATGCCCCGTTCGTCCTGTGCCTGCCGCTGGGCATCGACTGGTTCAGCCTGAGCGCCATTTCAGACCTGACAGCGCAGCATGGAAAAGCCGGCGCGTCTCCGCGCCGACGCAGGGTTCACTTCGCCTGGATGCCGTTGCGCTGGATCACGTCGGTCATTGTTGCCGTGTCCTGAGCAATGCGGTTGGCCAGCCCCTGAGGTGCTGTGCCGACCACCTGCCAGCCTTGCGCGGCGATTTGCGCGCGAACAGCGGGACGACGCACGATCTCAGCCAGCGCTGCTGCCAGGCGAGCCACATGGGCTTGAGGCATCTGCCGGGGCGCGGCCACGGCGTTCCAGATCTCCAGCTCCACGCCGGGCAGCCCGGTCTCGCTGAGTGAAGGCACCCCTGGCACGACCGCGCTGCGGCCGGCCGAGGTCACCCCAATGGCGCGCAGCTTGCCCGACTGGACCTGAGCCATGGCCAGGCCCGGTGGCAGCAGCGCCATGTTCACCTGCTCTCCGAGCATGCCCGTGATCACCGCAGGGTTCCCCCCATACGGCACATGCAAAGGCGAAATGCCGGCCTTGACCTTGATCAGCTCCATGCCCAAGTGGGCCACGGTCCCGATGCCCGGCGAGCCGTAGTTCCAGCGGTCCCCCGACGCCTTGGCGGCAGACCAGAAGGCAGGGCCGCCAGCCGGCGCGCTGTTGGGCGCAACCAATACCAATGGGGCCACCGCGATCAGCGAAACCGGGGCGAGATCGGTGATCGGATCGTAAGGTGTGGCGGGATTCAGAATTTTGGCAATGGTCAGGTTGCCGTTGACCATCAAGCCCACCGTGTGGCCATCGGTGGCGCGCGCCACCTGTGCAGCGCCGATGTTGCCGCCAGCACCCGGCCGGTTGTCGACCACCACGGGTTGTCCGAGCAGCTGCGACAGCGGCTCGGCCAGCGTGCGGGCCATCAGGTCTGGAGAGGTCCCGGCAGGGAAACCCACCACCAGCTTGATGGGCTGGCTGGGCCAGGCCTTGGCACTCTGGGCCAAAGCAGCCGGTGTGGCGCCCAGCATGGCCGCGGCGCTCATGGCCGACAGCAACAATCGGCGCGGAAAGACGGAGAGGGACTTCATGTAGGCTCCTGCAAAATTCAAGCAACGGAATGAAAACGCGTTCAATGCGCTTCGCACAGGGCCCACCGATTCGGGCGCAGATCATGCAAAGCAAGCCGAGCGTAGCAGCCTCCCGCAACCCGCGCGCGCTCGCAGGTCACGGCCGGGTCAGCGCGGGGACGATCAGACCGGTTCGGGTGGGCCGCTGTAGAGCCAGGGGTTGTCCAGCAGGGACTCTCCCAGGGTGGCCATGGCTGCATTGCGTGCCCACTTCAGTGGCCCCGTCGCGTGGAACACCGTGCCGTTGCGTTCGGACCGCGTTTGCACCCGAGCGTTGCGCGCCCAGCGTGTGCGGGCATAGCGGTCCAGCAAGCTCGGCCAGTCCAGCGTTTGGCCGTTCGCCGGGTCGGTCAACCGGCCCAGGGTCCAGGCGTCTTCGATGGCCATGGCCGCCCCTTGTGCCAGGTAGGGGCGCAATGGATGGGCCGCATCGCCCAGCAGAGCCACCCGGCCTTGCGCGTGCTCGTGGGCTCCGGCCACTGGCGCGCGGTCGTTGAGCGGCCAGAGTTTCCAGCCGCGCACCGCATCCACCATGGCCAGCAAATCGCCGCACGCGGGGCCCAGCGTGCGGCGCAGATCGCTGGCGTGTGCCTCGTGGGACCAGCTCTGTGGATCGCTGCCCACAGCGCCTCCATGTCCTTGCCCGATGACGCCCTGCACCACGACCACCACGTTGAACCACTCCCCCCGTCTCACGGGGTAATGCACGGCGTGCAACCGGGGGCCCAGCCAGGCGGTGACCACAGGCGAGCGCAGGGCCGCCGGCAACTCGTCGGCACGCACCATGCCCCGGTACGCCAAGTGCCCACTGGCCCGCACCGGGGTTGCCCCCAGCATCTGGTTGCGCACACGGCTCCACAGGCCATCGCTACCGATCAGGGCGGCGCCTTCAAACGATTGATCGTTTTCACACGTCACCCGAACGGTTTCCCCGCCCACCTCATACGAAGCAACACGGCACCCCAGATGCAAGCTGACCCGCTTCTCTCGCTGCACCGCCTCCAGCAACATCTCATGCAAATCCGCGCGGTGCAAAGTGGCATAGGGTTGGCCGTAGCGTGCGCGAACGATCGGGCCCAAACGCAAGCGACCCAGGGTTTGGGCACCGTGGGCATCGCGCACCTGAAGGGCTTCAGGAAATGCCGCCGTTGCACGCAAGACCTCACTCAATCCCCAGCCGTCCAGCACCCGAACCGCATTGGGCCCCAACTGCAAGCCCGCGCCAACCTCGCCAAAGACCGGCGACTGCTCCAGCAAAGCCACGCCCAGACCCGACCGGGCGAGCGCCAATGCCGCAGCCAGGCCACCGATCCCCCCTCCACTCACTACCACTTTTTTTGTCATGCCACGCATTGTGCCGCGCAGGCGAGCAGCGGGTTTGATCCAAAGCAAACACCCCCTTCGGCGTCCGACGGCTGCAAGGGCTTTGTGATAAACGAATTCCTCTCAAAAGCCCATCCGCATGCCTCCAAAGATCAGGCCACGCGGTGAAACCACAACAACGACAGTCCCGCCGCAAGAACCACCAGCAATGCCCCCAGCAAGGCCAGCAAGCTCGAGACCTCCGTTTCCTGGGAACTGACGGTCAAGCGTGTGCTCAGCGTCTCGTACACCTGCTTGAGGTTGGCCGCCGTGCCCGCATAGAAATACTCGCCCTGGGTCGTTCGCGCCACCGACTTGAGCGTGTCTTCGTCCAGCCTCACCCGCATGGACCAGCCTTCAAAGCCGATCACTTCCCCGACCACTGTGCCCACGCCCACGGTGTAAACCCGCACACCACGATCGGCGGCCATCTGGGCCGCTTCTTCGGTGTCCACGCCGGTGGTGCGCTGCCCGTCCGTGAGCAAAATGACGGCGGCCGAGCCATAGGACCCCGGCGCCACGGGTACAAACGGGCGCTGCTTCTGGGCGGGCTCATCAATGGCCCGCCCTTGCGCGGCCATGAGGTCATTGGCGCGACCAAACGTGAGCTTGCCGACATCGATGCCTTGGTCGGGAAACAGCTCTGACAGGGCGACCACGATCGCGCTGCCAATCGCGGTGGCCCGCTGAAGCTGGAATTTGTCGATGGCGGTGTGCAGGTCCTCGCGGCTGAGGGTGATGGGCTGCACCACCTGGGCCGTGCCTGCAAACGCCACGATGCCCACCTTCACATGGCGCGGCAACTCGGCCAGAAAGGCCTTCGCTGCGGCTTGGGACGCCGCCAACCGGTTGGGCTCCACGTCGGTGGCCCGCATGCTGCCAGAAACATCCATGGCCAGCACAATGGTCTGGTCGGTCGATGGCAACACCACGCGCGCCACCGGCCGAGCCGCCGCGAGCAGCAACAAGGCCACCGCCAGCCACAGCAACAAGGGCGGCAGGTGGCGCCGCCAGCCGGGCCCGCTGCCCAGCGCTTCGCGCACCACCGACAGGCTCGCCAACCGCACCGACACCCGCCGGGGGCGCCGCAGCAGCCAGAGGTAGAGCAACACCAGAACAGGCAGCGCCAACAGCCCCCACAACATCGATGGCCACAAAAAACTCACTGGCCAGTTGCTTGCATTGGCCCACAGCGAAGACAGCCACGCTTCATTCATGTTGTGGCACCCCGCAAGGTCTGCTCTTTCTGACGGGCTGAGGCGCCCAGGTGCCTGGGCCAGCCGGCGCGCAAGCCTTGCCGGCCACGGCGGAGCTCCACAAAACGGACCACAGCGTCCATCAGTTCGTCATCGGTGGCGAGTTCAAGGGTATCGACCCCGGCGCGCGCCAGGCTTTCGCGCAGCAAGGCTTCGCGCTGAGCGGCCACACGCGCGTACCGATGGCGAAATCCGGCATCGTGGGTGTCCACCAGCAACTGCTCGCCGGTTTCGGCATCCCGCACGGTGACCAACCCCATATCGGGCAAATCCATCTCCAGCGGATCGAGCACCCGTACCACCACCACATCGTGTCGCTGCGCCAGCTCCCCCAGGGGCTTTTCCCAGCCGGGTTCGCTGATGAAATCGGAGACCACAAACACCGTGCTGCGTTGGCGAATCGTCCGTCCAGCCCCTTTCAACAAATCGGCCAGCCGGGTCACGCCCGATGCTTCGCCGCCCGCGAAGGCTGCCGCCTGAACCCGGTCAATCTGGTGCAGCAGCTGCAAGATCTGGGTGCGCCCTCCGCGCGCGGGCAAGACGCTGACCGGGTCTGTTGCTCCACCGCCCAACAGCAAGGCCCCCACACGGTTGCCGTGCCTGCTGATCAGGCGCGCCAGCACGCCCACAAAGCCTTGAAGCACATCGCTCTTGCGCTGCTCACCTGAGCCAAAATTCAGCGAAGGGCTGAGGTCCAGCAAAAACCATGCGGTCATTTCCCGGTCTTCGGTGAACACCCGGACATGCGGCTGCTGCAACCGGGCGGTCACGTTCCAGTCCATGTGGCGCACATCGTCGTGGTGCTGGTATTCGCGCAAGTCGGCCAGATCGAGACCCGTGCCACGCATCAGCGTACGGTGGTCGCCTTGCAACCACCCATCGAGCCGGCGGATCACCGTCCACTCCAGCCGCTGCAGCAACGCGCCGGCCCGCTCGGGGTCAGCCTTGGTCTGCGGCTGCGGCAAGTGGGTAGACGGGCGATGAAACGGCCACTTAAACATGGTCGTTGCCCCCCAGCCTCAGCGCAGGCAAACCGAACACAGCACTCCCTGGATTCGCGGGGGCGAGGTGGATAAAGTCTGCAAGCGTGATCATGATCAGGCGGCCATCTGGTCATGTGCCATCAGCTTGGTGGGCGCCCTCACAACCGCCATGATTTTCGCGATCACAGCCTCGCTGTCCAAGCCTTCGGAAAGCCCTTCGTAAGAAACCACCACACGGTGGCGCAACACATCGGGCACCAGATCCACCATGTCTTCTGGCAGGGCATAGGTGCGGCCGCGCAACAGCGCCAAAGCGCGGGCACCCTCCACCAGCCCGATGGTGGCACGCGGACTCGCACCGTAGGTGATGCAAGGTGCCAAGGCCTTCAATCCAAACAACGCCGGCTTGCGTGTGGCCGACACGAGCTTGACCGCGTACTGCACCAGCGCGGGGTCGACATAAACCGCGCGGCACTGCGCCTGCAAAACCGCCAGCTGTTCGGTGGTTGCGACCGCGTTCACCACCACAAGGGGACCCGTCACCCGCTGAACAATCACAAACTCTTCTTCCTCGGTGGGGTAGTCCACCTGTACTTTCATGAGGAAGCGGTCGACCTGTGCCTCAGGCAAGGGATAGGTCCCTTCAGTCTCAATCGGGTTCTGCGTAGCCATCACAAGAAAAGGGCTGGGCACCAGGTGGGTCTCGCCCGCGATCGTGACCTGCCGCTCCTGCATGACTTCGAGCAAAGCGCTTTGCACCTTGGCCGGCGCACGGTTGATTTCATCAGCGAGCAGCAGGTTGGCAAACACCGGCCCCAGCGAGGTGCTGAAGTCACCCGTTTTCTGGTTGTAGATGCGGGTGCCCACCAAGTCGGCCGGCACCAGATCGGGCGTGAACTGAATGCGCCTGAACCGCCCCTGCACCACTTCGGCCAGGGTCTTGACCGTGAGCGTCTTGGCCAGCCCCGGCACACCTTCCACCAGCAAGTGCCCCTGCGCCAGCAGGGCCACCATGACCCGCTCCAGGAAACGGTCTTGCCCCACGACCACCCGCTTCACCTCGTAAAGAATCTGTTCCATCAACTCAGCGGTGCCATTGCCCTTGGTTTCCATACGAGACTCCAAAACAAAAAACCAACTAAAAGGCCCGTTCAGCGCGCAGTGCCTTGTTCAGGGGCACCGCGGAACTGGCTTTGCCAGGCCGCCAGTGCCGCCCCCAAGGGGTAACGCCGCAGGCGGCGCGGGGGGTCAGAACGCTGCGGCAGGGGTGGGTCAAAAAGGTTGCATCCCCGCCGCAGCCGCAGCGCTCTCGATGGGCACGGCAAAACCGATGCCCACAAAGGTCCGATGGCTGCTGGGGTTGAGAATGCCGGTCACGATGCCCACCACCTCACCGTCCATGGTGATCAGCGGCCCTCCTGAATTGCCCGGGTTGGCGGCGGCATCAAACTGGATCAGGTTGCGCAGGGGCTGCTCGCCTTCGGGCGACTTGAATTCGCGCCCCAGGCCAGAGACCACACCCGAAGAAACCGAAGGCCCGATGCCAAAGGGAAAACCCACGGCGACCACAGCGTCTCCCGCCTTCAGATCGTGAGAGGAGCGCAGGGTTGCCGCCTGCAGATCGTCGGGCACCGTGGCCGCCTGCAAGACCGCCAGATCGTGTTCGACCTGTACCGATCGGACCGTGGCTTCCGACTCCGAGCCGTCGGCAAACACCAGGCGCACGATGGGGGCCGACTGCACCACATGCAGATTGGTCAGGATGAGACCTTTGTCAACAATCACCACGCCCGTGCCCACACCCGTTTCCACTTCTTCGCCCTGGCGGTTCTTGGCCAGCGACGTGACCCGCACCACCGCAGGTCGAATCATCTCGGCCGCGCGCGCTGCCGCCGAAGGCAACGGTTGGGTGGTCAGGGTGCGCAGCACAGCTGCGTCGATGTCTTGCTGTGTGATGGGACGAGGCACCAGCCGCTGATTCACGCCCACACCCACAACCAAAGCTGCCGCCAGCAACCCCCAAGCCAGCCACAGCGCTCGCGGGCTGCGGGTAAAACGCCTG
The DNA here is from genome assembly GCF_004795855.1 of Hydrogenophaga sp. PAMC20947. Classification (NCBI taxonomy): domain Bacteria; kingdom Pseudomonadati; phylum Pseudomonadota; class Betaproteobacteria; order Burkholderiales; family Comamonadaceae; genus Hydrogenophaga; species Hydrogenophaga sp. PAMC20947. The sequence goes on along the minus strand of NZ_CP039252.1, from coordinate 249,354 downwards.
AGCGCCAAAAATCTACCCGCCGAAACCGTGCGCTCCGGCGCTGCGTCGTCGCCCCCCGGCGCGCCGTCCACCTTGTCCACCGCTGCACCACCAATCGCCGCAAGCGGCGTGCGGTGTCGATCCGACCGACTGTAGAGAGCAGGCTTTCGCACGGCAACTCCTGGCGCACCCGGCGGGTGCAGGACTACATCATGCCCCGTTGGGAAATTCGGTTCAAGCGCTCAACAATTGCCGCAAGACATACGGCAGTATCCCGCCCGCAAGGTAGTAGTTCACCTCAACCGGCGTATCGATGCGCAGGGTCAGGGTGGTCGACACGGTTTCGCCATTGGCACGGGTGATCAACAGCTTGGCCTTGCTCTGCGGCAACAGCTTGGGGTGCGGCAGAATTTCAACCGTTTCGTCCCCTTTCAGACCCAGCGTTTCCCAGGACTCACCTGCCTTGAACTGCAGCGGCAGCACGCCCATGCCCACCAGATTGCTGCGGTGGATGCGCTCGAAGCTTCGCGCCACCACCGCACGAATACCCAGCAACTGCGTGCCCTTGGCCGCCCAGTCCCGGCTGGAGCCAGTACCGTACTCTTCACCCGCAAAAACCACCGTGGGCTGACCAGCGGCCTGGTAACGCTGCGCCGCGTCAAAAATGGATACTTTTTTGCCCTTGCCCGCATAGAGGGTGAAGCCCCCCTCCTCCCGCGACCCATCGGGCCCCGGAGGCAACATGAGGTTCTTGATGCGCACGTTGGCAAAGGTGCCACGCATCATCACATCGTGGTTGCCACGGCGCGCGCCATAGCTGTTGAAATCGGCCTTCATCACGCCGTGCGCCTTCAGCCATTCGCCCGCAGGCGAACTCTCCTTGATGGAGCCCGCCGGCGAGATGTGGTCGGTGGTGATCGAGTCGCCAAACAAGGCCATGACGGCCGCGCCGCGCACCGCCGGCGCCTCGGCCGTCGGCTGCTCCAGCTCAAACCCGTCAAAGAAAGGCGGCTCAGCGATGTAGGTGCTCTTGGGCCAGGTGTAGGCATTGCCGCTCACGCCTTTGATCCGCTCCCAAAGCTTGCCTGGGTCGGTTTTCACCTGCGCATAGTTCTCGCGGTAAGCCTTGCCCTTCATCGCGTATTTCAGCAACGCATGGATTTCTTCGCTGCTCGGCCAAATGTCGCCCAAGTACACCGGTTTGCCACCTTTGCCCACGCCCACCGGGTCGGTCATCAGATCGGTCAACACCGTGCCCGCGATCGCGTAGGCCACCACCAGCGGTGGGCTTGCGAGAAAGTTGGCCTTGAGATTGGGGTGAATGCGGGCTTCAAAGTTGCGGTTGCCCGACAGCACCGACGCACACACCAGCTGGTTCTCGGTGATCGCCTCATTGAGCTCAGGCGTCAGGTCCCCCGCGTTGCCAATGCAGGTGGTACAGCCATAACCCGCGAGCGCAAACCCGAGCTTTTCCAGGTAAGGCAACAAACCGGTGGCGGTCAGGTATTCGGTAACGATGCGCGAGCCAGGCGCCAGCGAAGTCTTGATGTGCGGCTTGACTTTCAAACCAGCCTCCACGGCCTTCTTGGCCAGCAGGCCTGCGGCGAGCAAGACGCTGGGATTGCTGGTGTTGGTGCAGCTGGTGATCGCCGCGATCAGCACATCGCCATTGCCCACTGCGAGTGAGCGACCGGAGTGTCGGGATTTAGCGGCCAGCACGGGCCGGTTGCTCACCATCTCAGCCACCGAGCGCGATGCGCCGGCGGGGGTGTCCGCCGGCTTGCCCGTGGCCGATTCTCCACCACCCGGGTACACCGGAACCCTCAGCGCCAGGCGCTCTGCGTCCTGGTTGAACCCGTTCTCGGCATTGGGTTTGCTGAACAGCGAGCGAAACTGGTCCGCCACCTGCCCCAGCTCGATGCGGTCCTGCGGCCGCTTGGGCCCGGCCAGACTGGGGGTCACCTGCCCCAAATCCAGCGACACCACCTGCGAATAGTCGATGTCACCCGCCTTGGGCATACCAAACATCTGCTGGGCGCGGAAGTAGGCTTCGAACGCATCGACCTCAGCTTTGCTGCGCCCCGTGCCGCGGAAATAGTCCAGCGTCTTGTCGTCCACCGGGAAGAAGCCCATGGTGGCCCCATATTCGGGCGCCATGTTGGCGATGGTGGCGCGGTCGGGCAAAGCCAGCGACGCTGTGCCTTCGCCAAAGAACTCCACGAACTTGCCCACCACCTTTTGCTCGCGCAGGATCTCGGTCACGGTGAGCACCAGATCGGTAGCCGTCACCCCTTCGCGCAAGCGGCCTTTCATTTCAAAGCCCACCACGTCGGGCGTGAGGATGTACACCGGCTGCCCCAACATGGCGGCCTCGGCCTCGATGCCCCCCACACCCCAGCCCACGACACCAATGCCGTTGATCATGGTTGTATGGCTGTCGGTGCCCACCAGCGTGTCGGGGTAATACAGGCCACCCTTCATGTGCACACCACGCGCCAGGTACTCCAGGTTGACCTGGTGCACGATGCCAAACCCGGGTGGCACAACGCCAAAGGTGTCAAACGCCTGCATGCCCCACTTCATGAATTCGTAGCGCTCCTGGTTGCGCTGAAACTCCAGTTTCATGTTCAGGTCAAGCGCGTCTTTGCGGCCGTAGTAGTCGATCATGATGGAGTGGTCCACCACCAGATCCACGGGCACGAGCGGCTCAATTTTCTTCGGGTCGTGCCCCAGCCGTTGCGCCGTGCTCCGCATGGCCGCCACATCGGCCAGCAGCGGTACGCCGGTGAAATCCTGCAAGATCACGCGCGCGACAGTGAATGGGATTTCGGCCGTTCGCTTGGACTTGGGCTTCCAGTTGGCCAGTTGGGCAACGTGATCCACCGTGACACGTTCCCCGTCGCAATGCCGAACCACACTTTCCAGCACAATGCGCAGCGACCAGGGCAGGCGCTGGATGTTGGGATACGCCTTGCTCAGCGCAGGCAAAGAGTAAAACCGCCCTTTTTTGCCGGAGGCAGTCGTGAACGACTGGACGGTCTTGGCGAAAGCATGGGTGGACGGGGTTTTATCGGTCACAAAGCACTCCTGAAAATCACAAGGGAATGGTCACCATTGTGTTCCACGGAAATGCCTGTGTGGGCCACACGGTTACTGCGATGCAATGTTCACAGCGGAAACCCGCCAAAAACCTTCAGGTGCGGTGGCCCAGAACGGCAAAAGGGCGGGTTGCGCCCGCCCTTTCCGTCCCAGAGGTCAAAGCCTCAAACCGTGCGCAAGCTGCCGATGCTTTGCACCAATCTCTGGGCCTGCGACTGCAATGACGTGGCGGCCGCACTGGCCTGCTCCACCATGGCAGCGTTCTGCTGCGTGTTGCGATCCATGTTGGCCATCGCAACGTTCACCTGCTCAATACCTGCCGCTTGCTCATTGGAAGCACGCGCAATCGCATCCACTGTGTCGCCCACGGTTCGGATCGATTCCACGATGCGGCCCATGGTGTCTCCTGCGGCCTTGACGATCTTGGAGCCCGCGTCCACCTGCATCACCGTGGTGCCAATCAGTCCTCCAATTTCTCTCGCGGCTGTGCGGCTGCGATCCGCCAGGTTGCGCACCTCCAACGCCACCACCGCGAATCCACGGCCTTGCTCGCCTGCGCGCGCCGCTTCGACAGCCGCATTGAGCGCCAGGATATTGGTCTGAAAAGCAATGCCGTCGATCACACCGGTGATTTCCTGAATCTTCTTGGCCTGTGCGTCGATCTGAACCATGGTCTTGACCGCTTCGCGCATGGCCTGCCCACCCGCATCGGCAGAGTGGCGCGCCTCTCGCGCCATTTCATTGGCCTGGCGCGCATGCTCTGCACTCTGGCGAACCGTGGCTGTCAGCTGCTCCAGCGAAGCCGCTGTTTCCTGCAGCGAAGAAGCCGTGCCTTCCGTGCGCACCGACAGATCGGCATTGCCCGTGGCAATCTCGTGGCTCGCGGTGCTGACTTCGTCCGCAGCACCCCTGATGTCAGACACCACGGAGCTGAGTCGTCTAGCCACCTCGCCCATGGCCCGCAAGACTTGTCCGGTCGCATCGTTTGAATCTGTGGTGGCCTGCCCTGTGAAGTCGCCATCCGCCATGCGTTTGGCCAGCACCTGCGCTTCGCGCAACGGGCGCACGATGAGGCGCGAAGTCAGCAAGGTCAGCAAAGCCGACAGCACGACCGCCAGCAACGTCCCGCCCAGAATCAAATACGTATTCCTGTCGCGCAAGGCCACGCTTGAGAGCGCCAAAGCGCCGGTGCGCTGCTGCTGCAATTCACGCAGGTTGGAAAAACTCGTTTCCATGCGCAGCTGGATGCCGTCGATCACCCCCATGTAGGACGCAGCGTTCGCCACCATGCCGCTCTTGATATCCAGCGCATCGCCTGCGGCCTGCTGGTACTCCTTGAAATCTTTGACAACCTGCAAAACGATTTCCCGTGCGGGTTCATCCAGCGCCGGCGATTGTGCCACTGTGTCCAGGGCTGCGCCCTGGCGCTTCAGATCCGCCAGGATCTTCTGATCCAGCGCCGCGATCATTTCCTCCTTGTAGCCTGCGCCTTCCCAGGCGAGGCTCTTGTTGAGCAAGCCGTTGACTTCAATCAGGCCACGCTCTGCCGCCTGAACGCTCTCCAGGCGAGGTATCTCGTTCGCGATCACCTGGGTCACGGCCGCTACGGCCTTCTGGCTGGCGTACAGACCCAGTCCTCCGACGGCGACCAGGCAGGCGATGCAGATCACAGGCGCCAAGCCCACTTTGGCACCCACCGGCAATTTTTTGATCAGGTTCAACATGTTGCCCATTCATCCGTCTGTTGGTTTGTTGTTTTCATGGCTCCCGGTCCCGGGAAACGGAAATGCCCGCGCCTGGTTCAGGCGCGGGCATCGAGGCGGATCAGCGGTAGATGCCGACACCCACCCAGCCGTCGTAGCCAGCCAGCTTCACAGCGTAGGTGCTCTTGGACTCCACCTTCTTGCTTTGTGGATGGGCCCATTCGTAGTCCACCCAGCCGGAGCCCTTGGTCTTCGAGACCTGGTTGAATTCCTTGATGATTTCCTTGCCGTTGGCGTCCTTGAGGTTGAGCAGGTTCTTGCCAACCAGCTTGCCGTTGGCACCGTGTGCCACGCAGGAACCGTCGTGGTTGTAGGCCATCACATACAGATCCTTCTTGGTCCAGGTGGCCTTGTCTTCCGAAAAGTCCTTGAACGCCTGCTCGGGGCCCACCTTCTTCACGTGTTCCGTTGCCGCATTGGTCATGGCAACCGCTTCCTCCTTGGAACCACGCTCTTCCGCAAAGGAAGTGCTCATCAAGCCCAGGCCCAACACAGCGGCCATCAGCCCACGAATCAACTTGTTCATCATTAGAGTCTCCAGAGAAATACGGGTGTTAAGAAAAGAACCCAAGGTGTGTCACGCAACCGCGCGTGTCCTGTCTGCCTTGGTGAATGATGTATCGGATACATCAGGTTCGGACTTTAGGTATTTCGCCTCAAAGCATCAGTCAGAAGTAGAGGCGAAAAGCACCGCAATTGAGGCGCAGGGACCAATTGCCTGGCAGCAGTGATTCCCGAGAAAATCCGGAGCAGGAACTACGCCCGGCGCATCTAGACAGACATCGCATGCTCCACGCCAGACCACCACGCGCAGAACTGGGGTGAGTCTGTGGTCCATCGCTGCACGGAGCAAGCCACCGCGGAAATCCGCAGAAAGCCATTGGGGAATCAATGACAAGTGTTCAGCTCCCCCACGCATCGACACACACTAGAAGATGCTCCCCGATGCCCCGGAGAATGCCAGGTGCGTCAGCCTGAAGCGTTCGCATCAAGCTGGCGAGCAACCCGGCGGGCCCACTAACGTTTGCCCAACTGCTCGAGCTCCTCATGGCTGGTGTGGACGTAAGACCGCCAAATCGCTGACTCGGGATCTCTTGCCAGCTGCTGTACGGCAATGCTCTCCGCGGTGCGGTGGTTGTGCAACCCACCGCTCAAATCACCCTGCGCTATCAGGGTGCCCCCCGTCTCCCGCCAACTGAACCACAGTGCTTCGTCCACCTCTTGGCGGTCGCCTTCAGAGGTTAAAAACAAACTGGCGTACTCCCTGGCCTCCGTCTGCAGGACAAGCGCCCTGTCCAACTGCCTTTGCTTGGCCAAGGCCCGACCCCACTGGGACAAGGCATACCAATGACCGCGCCGCCAAGCCCGGGGTGTTGTGGCCTGCAACTCAAAGCGGCGGCTGTATGCCGCAGCTTCGGCGTAGTGGCTCGCCTCTTCGCCAAGATCTCCCAGCACCTCATAAACATCGCCGATCCGGGAGTAGGACAACTGGATACGGTCAAGCCGGACGGAATCAGCACCCTCTTTGGAAAGACGATCAAGCGCGGCATTGCGAGCCAGCAAATGTTGAGTCAGTGCCCCGTTGCGGTTGCCGGCCTGGAGTTTCGCATCCCCCATATCCGTCAACCCCTTCCAAAGGTCGGCATGTGCGTCATCGTTATCCGGGTCCAGGTCGACCCGTCGGCCAGCGGCTGAGATTGCTGTCTCAAGGTGCTCTATGGCCCCAACAATGTCGTTGGCCGCGAGCTGCACATCGGCCAGCTGAGCATGGCTGCGGTACAGCCGCTGCCAGCGCTGCGCATCTGCAGGAGCCTCATCAACCATGCGCTGAGCCAAGGCCGCCGCCGATTTCGCTACACCGCCAAGTTCCTCGGTCTTCGCCAGCCTCAGCTGCAATGCCACCAACGCAGAATAGGCTTCCCACAAAGCAACCTGCGCTTCTGTGCTGCGCGGATCCAGCTGCACGCGCTGCCTGGCTACTGCGACCCGCTCACTCGCCAAGGAGAGGTGCGCCATGTCAGGTACCGTCTTGCCTGGCAACCGTTCAAAAGCAACCAGACTGTTTAATAAGACTTCCAGCAGGAATGCTTCACCTGGGTGGCGTGTGGCCAACTCCCTGGCCGTTTCCGATGCAGCCCGAAACCAACGCAATGCTGTGCCCGGCTGCGATTGCAACCTGGCCAGTTCAGCACTGATGTACTCACGCTTCCAGCGCAACACGTCCCATTGGAGCGAAGCTTCTGGCCTGTCTTTCATGACATCGTCCAGCCTCGCTCCTTGGTCATAAATCCTCTTTGCACCTGCCACATCACCCTGCTGCAACTGCCATTCGACAATATGGATCACGACGGAAAGCGAAAGCAGCTTTCGGGTCGGCTCTCGGGCATAGCTGTCGCTCAGCGCTGACTCCGTATCCTGCATCGCACGAAAGTGAAGCAACGCATCATCCCCCTTGCCATCCGAGACCTTCATCAAAGCCAGCTGTGCATGGCTCCACCACTGAAAGTTGAACCAGTCGGGGAAAGCAGTCGCCCGCCCGATCTGGCCAGACGCCATGCCTGCCAATCGTTCCAACAGCTCGATTGCACGCGGCCTGCTGCTCCCAACAACTGCGGAAAAGGCGCTCAGATGCAACCAATTTGCCGCTTCGATCCCGTTCTCATCTCCGAACAGCGTCGATGCACGCTCGAATGCAGCTCCTGCATCCCCGTGCAAAAGGCGGATTTTGGCCAACCACCCTCCCGCCCCCTCAACGCCTGCAACGACCTCGCGAATCCGAAGGCGATCGAATGACCCGGTATTGGAGGTTCTTTGAACCTCTGCTGAAATCACGCTCAGCTGTTGCCCGGCTTCATCGAAACGTCCGGTCTTCACAGCCGTCAACACAGCTTGAAACCCGTTCCGCCATTCATTGCCCGCGGCGCTCAGGAGAGCCAACTGTTCAATCAATACACCGTAGTCATCCGTCTGCACAGAAAACGCGGCTGGAAAAGCGTAAGACGGAACGCCCTGCTCCAAAAGCGTGTTCAGCATCCTGGACAACACGGCCGCGCTGATACCCCCCGTTCCGGTTCTGCGGTTCAACGACCCATACAGCAAGTCCACCACGGTTTCTATGGCCGCAGGTCGCTGCTCTGGTGAAGCGGCAATCAGCTGCTGTGCTTGAGGGTGAGACAGAACCACCGTGCCCGCATTCGGTGGAGCTCCCAGTGCAAAAAGGGCTGCACCACCTGCGCCGCCCATTCTCGCCAAAGCCACCGATGTCAAAAAACCGAGACCCATGACCGCCAAAAAGCGAATAAACCTCAAGCCGCGATTTGCTGAAACGCTCGAATGCATAAAACTCCCTTGATCAGCGCACAAGGCCACTCTTTTTTTCACCAGACAGTCACGGCCTGACTTGCACCGATGTGCCCCCCCCCCCGGTGACGCTCAAATTTACCGACTCACCCATGAAAAAACCCTCGGGCTGCAAAGCACCGAGGGCCAGTTCATCTACCTTGAGAGAGAGCCGCTTACGCCGCTACACCCTTCGCGGTGTCCGCGTACTCTTCAATTTGATCGAAGTTGAGGTACTTGTAGATGGCTTCGCCGTCCTTGTTCACGATGCCCATGGCTTCGTGGTATTCGGCCACGCTGGGAATGTGGCCCAGCTTGGAGGCAATGGCCGCCAACTCGGCAGAGGCGAGGTACACAAACGTGTTTTTGCCCAGGCGGTTCGGGAAGTTGCGGGTCGAGGTCGAAACCACGGTCGCGCCTTCACGCACTTGGGCCTGGTTGCCCATACACAGCGAGCAGCCGGGCATTTCGGTGCGAGCACCCGCCGAGGCGAATGACGCGTAGTGGCCTTCCTTGACCAATTCGCTCTCGTCCATCTTGGTGGGCGGCGCAATCCACAGCTTCACAGGAATGTCGCGTTGGCCACCGAGCAGCTTGGCAGCTGCCCGGAAGTGCCCAATGTTGGTCATGCAAGAGCCGATGAAAGCTTCGTCGATCTTGGTGCCCGCCACTTCAGACAGCGTCTTGGCATCGTCCGGGTCGTTGGGGCAGCAGAGGATAGGCTCTTTGATGTCTGCCATATCGATCTCGATGACGTGCGCATACTCGGCGTCTTTGTCGGCTTCGAGCAAGTCGGGCTTGGCCAGCCAGGCTTCGACCTTTTCGATGCGGCGCTGCAGGGTGCGTGCGTCGGCATAACCGTTGGCGATCATGTTTTTCATCAGCACGATGTTGCTGGTGAGGTATTCCTTGATCGGCGCGGGGTTGAGCTTGATGGTGCAGCCAGCGGCAGAGCGCTCGGCCGACGCATCGGACAACTCAAATGCCTGCTCTACCTTGAGGTCTGGCAGACCTTCGATTTCCAGGATACGGCCCGAGAACTCATTGATCTTGCCCGCCTTGGCCACGGTCAGCAAACCGGCCTTGATGCCGTACAACGGAATCGCGTGCACCAGATCGCGCAAGGTCACGCCGGGCTGCATTTTGCCCTTGAAGCGCACCAGCACCGACTCAGGCATGTCCAGCGGCATCACGCCGGTGGCTGCACCGAAAGCGACCAGGCCAGAGCCGGCCGGGAAGCTGATACCGATGGGGAACCGGGTGTGGCTGTCGCCACCGGTGCCCACGGTGTCGGGCAACAGCAGGCGGTTGAGCCACGAGTGGATCACGCCATCGCCAGGACGCAAGGCCACGCCGCCGCGGCTGCTGATGAAGGCAGGCAGTTCGCGGTGGGTTTTCACGTCAACCGGCTTGGGATAGGCCGCCGTGTGGCAAAACGACTGCATCACCAGATCGGCACTGAAGCCCAGGCAGGCCAAGTCTTTCAGCTCGTCGCGGGTCATGGGGCCGGTGGTGTCCTGCGAACCCACGGTGGTCATCTTTGGCTCGCAGTAGGTACCAGGGCGCACGCCCTGGCCTTCGGGCAAACCCACAGCGCGGCCGACCATTTTTTGCGCCAGCGTGAAGCCGGCCTTGGTTTCTTTCGGAGGCGTCGGCAGGCGGAACAGCGTGGAGACGGGCAGCGCCAGAAACTCGCGCGCCTTGGCGGTGAGCGCACGGCCAATGATCAGGTTGATGCGGCCGCCAGCCCGCACTTCGTCAAACAGCACATCGCTCTTCAACTTGAACTCGGCCATGGTTTCGCCGTTTTTCAGAATTTTGCCGTCGTAGGGCATCACGTCAACGACGTCGCCCATTTCCAGCTTGGTCACGTCCACTTCGATGGGCAAGGCGCCAGAGTCTTCTTGCGTATTGAAGAAGATGGGCGCGATTTTGCCGCCCAGGGTCACACCACCAAAACGCTTGTTGGGCACGTAAGGAATGTCCTGGCCTGTGGCCCAGATCACCGAGTTGGTGGCCGATTTGCGCGAAGAACCGGTACCGACCACGTCGCCCACATAGGCCACGAGATTGCCCTTGGCCTTCAGGTCTTCAATGAACTGCATGGGGCCGCGCTTGCCGTCTTCCTCGGGCTTGAACGCCGCGTCAGAACGGGTGTTCTTGAGCATGGCCAGGTAGTGCATCGGAATGTCCGGGCGCGTCGTGGCATCAGGCGCTGGCGACAAATCGTCGGTGTTGGTTTCGCCTGGCACCTTGAACACCGTTACGGTGATTTTTTTCTCGACTTCAGGGCGGGTGGTGAACCACTCGCCGTCAGCCCAGCTCTGCATCACTTCTTTGGCCTTGGCGTTGCCCGATTTGGCTTTCTCGGCCACATCGTTGAAGAAGTCAAACATCAACAGGGTTTTCTTCAAGCCTTCGGCGGCCACGCTCGCGACTTCAGCGTCGTCGAGCAGCTCGATCAATGGGTGCACGTTGAATCCGCCCACCATCGTGCCCAGCAACTCGGTCGCCTTGGTCTTGGAGATCAAGGCGACTTTTTCGTCTTCGTGGGCCACAGCGGCCAGGAAGCTGGCCTTGACTTTGGCCGCGTCATCCACACCCGGTGGCACGCGGTGTGTCAGCAAATCCATCAGGAAGGCGTCTTCGCCTGCGGGCGGGTTCTTGATCAGCTCGATCAGCGCAGCCACTTGCTTGGCATCGAGCGCCAGCGGCGGAATACCCAGCGCAGCGCGTTCGGCCACATGGGCGCGGTAGTCGGTGAGGAAGTTGGACATGGTTTTCTCCAGAAAAATGGGAGGGAACGGAAACTGAATTCAGGAAGTGGCGGCTGGGGAAGCAAACCAATGCACCACCGAGTCGGGCAAACGACGCCCCGTCTGGTGAGCACGCTCCAGCACTTGCCAGTAGTAGCGGTAACTGGCCCTGTCGTGCAAGCGGCCCTCATGAGACACCGGCGCCCAATCGGCCGCCGCGGCGCGCTCCACAATCTCGGCGGCGGTGTGCACCGCTGCATCGCTGGGCGAAAAGGCCGCGAGAATGGGCCGAATCTGATCTGGATGAATGCTCCACATACGGGTGTAGCCCAGCTCATGGGACGCCTTGCGGGCCGCTGTCGCCAACGCCGCCGAGTCCTTGAACTCGGTCACGACATTGTGCGAAGGCACTTTGCCAAACGCATGACAAGCCGATGCAATCTCCATTTTGGCCCGCAGCACAAGCGGATGGGCAAACTGCCCGGCGAGCCCCATGCCTTCCGCTGGAATCGCGCCGCCATGGGAGGACACAAAATCCATCAAGCCAAAGCTGAGGCTCTGCACACGGGGATGGGCCGCGATTTCGAAGGCGCGGTGCACCGCAGCCGGCGACTCGATCAACACGTGCAGCGGCAACTGGGTTGCACCCGCGGCGTCCATGGCAGAAACGGCCCGATGCACATCGGCAACCGACTCCACCTTGGGCACCATCAAATGGCACAGACGGTGGCCGGCTTGGCCTGCAATGGCGGCCACCTCGGCATCAAACGATGCATGGTCGACCGGGTGCACACGCACCGCCACGCGCGCCCGCGGCGCAGCCCCCAACGCAAGCTCGGTCACCAGCGTTGCATGCTCGGCTTCACCGCCCACAGGGGCCCCGTCTTCACAATCGAGCGTGACATCAAAAACACAAGCGCCGAATTCGGCGCTCATCTCTGCCTGCAATTGCAGGCTCTTGCGCATCCGAGCTTCAACACCGCTGTAGTGGTCGCAGACCGGCAGCGCGAACGCGCCGGCCTGGGCACCAAGCAGTATCTGAGCGGGATGCGGTTTCATCAATGCGTCAGTCCGCCAATTACAGCAAGTGCTTGACGCCGTCTTTTTCGCCTTCAAGCTCGGCCAGGGTCTTGTTGATGCATTCTTGCGAGAAAGCATCGATTTCCAGGCCTTCGACAACCGTGTACTCGCCGTTTTCACACGTCACGGGGAAGCCAAACATGGTGTCTTTCGGAATGCCGTACCAGCCTTGCGAAGGAATGCCCATGGTGACCCACTCGCCCTTGGTGCCCAAGGCCCAGTCGCGCATGTGATCGATGGCCGCATTGGCGGCCGATGCGGCCGAAGACAGGCCACGCGCTTCAATGATGGCTGCGCCGCGCTTGCCCACGGTGGGCAGGAACACGTTGGCGTTCCAGTCTTGATCGTTGATCATGTCCTTGACCGAAGCGCCATCGATGGTGGCGAAGCGGTAATCGGCGTACATGGTGGGCGAGTGGTTGCCCCAGACAGCCAGTTTTTTGATGGCAGAAACGGGCTTGCCCGTTTTGGCGGCAATCTGGCTGGCGGCACGGTTGTGATCCAGGCGCAGCATGGCGGTGAAGTTGTTGGGATTCAGATCCGGTGCGCTCTTCATGGCGATGTAGGCGTTGGTGTTGGCAGGGTTGCCCACCACCAGCACCTTGACATTGCGCGAGGCCACGGCGTTCAAGGCTTTGCCCTGGGCCGTGAAGATCTGGCCGTTGATGGCCAGCAACTCGGCGCGCTCCATGCCGGCTTTGCGGGGCATGGAACCGACCAACAGGGCGTAATCGGTGTCTTTGAAAGCGGTCATCGGATCGCTGTGGGCTTCCATACCGACCAGCAGAGGGAAGGCGCAATCTTCCAATTCCATCATCACGCCCTTGAGCGCCTTCTGGGGACCGTCAACCGGCACTTCCAGCAATTGCAGGATCACAGGCTGGTCTTTACCCAGCATTTCGCCCGAGGCGATGCGGAACAACAGGGCGTAACCGATTTGACCGGCGGCGCCAGTGACGGCAACGCGAACAGGCTTCTTGCTCATGGTGAAAACTCCTGAAAAAGACAAACAATGGGGGACGACTTGAGACGAAAGCGTCGGGTGACGTGGGCCAAAGACCAAGCAGGCAGGCCTGCAGGGGATGGTCCATGCTCAGCCCTTGAGTGTACCCGGGCAAACCCTGAAACGTCAATTTGTCTTATGTCTTATATAAGATATGATTCACGACCCGAGCCGCCGACTCTATGAGCCACTCTCTCGGGACCAATCCATGGCTGCCCACACCCCCCCCCCTCCGAAGCCACCGCACTCGCCGCCCGCGGCGCGGTCGAAAGCGTGGTCGACACTGCCGCCGGCCAGGGGCCGACGACGCCCGCGTTCAGCCCGCTGTACCAGCAGATCAAAACCCTGATCTTGCGCAGCCTGCAGGCTGGCGAGTGGAAACCAGGCGACATGATCCCCAGCGAATTTGACCTGGCCGCACGCTTCCGGGTCAGCCAGGGCACGGTACGCAAAGCTGTGGACGAGCTCGCCACCGACAACCTGCTGGTGCGCCGACAAGGCAAAGGCACGTTTGTCGCAACCCATGCCGCGCAACACATCCAGTACCGATTCTTGCGCCTGCTCCCCGACAGCGGCACGCTCGAAGGCCAGGGTCCGGCTGAGCGCCGCATTGTTGAGTGCCGCCGCTTGCGCGCCCCGGCCGATGTGGCCCGCCAGCTGGGCCTGCGCACGGGCGATGCCGTCCTGCAAGTGCGCCGTGTGCTGGCCTTCGGTGGCACACCGGCCATCCTTGAAGACCTGTGGCTGCCGGGAACCGCTTTCAAAGGCCTGACCCTGGAGACCTTGGCCGAAGACAAGGGGCCGATGTATGCCCTGTTTGAAACCCAGTTCGGCGTGCGCATGGTCCGAGCCACGGAAAAACTCAAGGCCGTGATCGCCGACGCCCCGACCGCCGAACTGCTCGCCATCAAACAAGGCCATCCACTGCTCAGCGTCGAGCGGCTCGCGTACACCTACAACGATGTGCCCATGGAGCTGCGTCGGGGTCTGTACCTCACCGAATTGCGGCACTACCACAACGAATTGAGCTGATGCACGTCAAGTCCCTGGCCTCAAATCACCCAAAACCCCTCGTCACCGCCAGCCTGTCAGGCTCCGGTATGCTGCGTTGCAATAGAATTTGCGATCCGCTCGCATGAGTTACCAGCGCGTTACATCCGTTCTCCCTCAAGACTCCACTTCGGAAGAAAGCCCCATCACATGACCGAGATGACCAAAAAGCGGCCTGAGTTCCGCAACATCAACGCCTTCAAGGACCTCACCACCTACCGCATGACACCGGCGGCGTGGGTTTCGATCCTGCACCGTGCCAGCGGCGCGCTGATGTTTCTGCTGCTGCCGCTCATCGTCTGGCTGTTCGACACTTCTGTGTCTTCCGAGATCTCGTTCGACCGGTTCACCGCAGCGTTTTCAGTTGGCCTGGGATTCGTGCCTGGCTGGTTGTTCAAGCTGGTGGTGCTGGCCATCATCTGGGCGTACGTACACCACCTGATCGCAGGTGTGCGCCACGTCTACATGGACGCCACCCACAAGGTCACGAAAGAGTTCGGTAAATCAACTGCCATCGTGACACTGGTCCTGAGCATCGGGCTGACCCTCGTGCTGGGCGCCAAGTTGTTTAATCTTTATTGATGGTGGGTCAGCCCTTTAGCCCTGACCCCAACTTGATACCAAAAAAGGAATAAACCATGCCCGCCAATTACGGAACCAAGCGCGTCGTCTCCGGCGCCCACTACGGCACTCGCGACTGGCTGGCCCAGCGCGTCACCGCCGTGCTGATGACGGCGCTCACCCTGATCGTGATCGCCAAGGTGGTCTTCACGGCGGGGCCGATCGGCTACGAATCCTGGGCTGGCCTCTTCGCCAGCCAGTGGATGAAAACCCTCACCTTTGCCGTCTTCGTGGCACTGGCTTACCACGTCTGGGTCGGCATGCGGAACATCTGGATGGACTACGTCAAGCCAGCAGGTATCCGCCTCGTGCTGCACGTTTTCACCATCGTCTGGCTCGCCGCCTGCCTGGGCTGGGCCGTTCAAGTTCTCTGGAGACTCTGAAGTCATGACCGCAACCGCAAATCTCCCCAAGCGTCAATTTGACGTCGTGATCATTGGTGCCGGCGGCTCCGGCATGCGCGCCTCGCTGCAACTCGCCCGTGCCGGCCTGAAAGTGGCCGTATTGTCCAAGGTGTTCCCCACCCGCTCGCACACGGTTGCCGCGCAAGGTGGTGTGTCCGCGTCGCTGGGCAACATGAGCGAAGACAACTGGCACTACCATTTTTACGACACCATCAAGGGTTCCGACTGGCTGGGCGACCAAGACGCCATCGAATTCATGTGCCGTGAAGCGCCGAAAGTGGTGTACGAGCTGGAACACTTCGGCATGCCGTTCGACCGCAATCCCGACGGCACGATTTACCAGCGCCCCTTTGGCGGCCACACCGCCAATTACGGCGAAAAGCCCGTGCAACGCGCCTGCGCCGCAGCCGACCGCACCGGCCACGCCATGCTGCACACGCTGTACCAGCAAAACGTTGAAGCCAAGACCACGTTCTTCGTGGAATGGATGGCGCTTGACCTGATTCGCGACGCCGATGGCGACGTGTTGGGCGTGACCGCGCTGGAAATGGAAACCGGCGAAACCTACATACTGGAAGCCAAGCAAACCTTGCTAGCCACCGGCGGCGCAGGCCGCATCTTTGGTGCGTCCACCAACGCCTTCATCAACACCGGCGACGGCCTGGGCATGGCCGCCCGCGCTGGCCTCCCGCTGCAAGACATGGAGTTCTGGCAATTTCACCCCACCGGCGTGGCTGGCGCGGGCGTGTTGCTGACCGAGGGCTGCCGCGGCGAAGGCGCCATTCTGCTCAACAGCGAAGGCGAGCGCTTCATGGAGCGTTACGCGCCCACCTTGAAAGACCTGGCGCCGCGCGATTTTGTGTCGCGCTGCATGGACCAGGAAATCAAGGAAGGCCGTGGCTGTGGTCCCAACAAAGACTACATCTTCATGAAGCTGGATCACCTGGGTGCCGACACCATTCACAAGCGCCTGCCATCGGTGTATGAGATTGGCGTCAACTTCGCCAACGTCGACATCACCCGCGAGCCCATTCCTGTGGTGCCCACCATCCACTACCAGATGGGTGGTATTCCCACCAACATCAATGGCCAGGTCGTCGCCCCTGACGGCCAGGGTGCCCAAAAAGTCGTCAACGGCCTCTACGCCGTGGGTGAGTGCGCTTGCGTGAGCGTGCACGGCGCCAACCGCCTGGGCACCAACTCGCTGCTCGACCTGCTCGTGTTTGGCCGCGCGGCCGGCAACCATATCGTTGAACACAACGACAAAGCCGTCAACCACAAGCCGCTGCCCACCGACGCCGCCGACAAAACCCTGGCTCGCCTGGCTCGCCTGGACAACTCGACCGACGGCGAATACGCGCAAGACGTGGCCAACGACATGCGCGCCGCGATGCAACAGCACGCGGGCGTGTTCCGCACCCAGGCCATCCTGGACGAAGGCGTGGTCAAGATCAACGCCCTGCGTGAGCGCGTGGCCAATATCACGTTGAAAGACAAATCCAAGGTGTTCAACACCGCGCGCATTGAAGCGCTGGAAGTCGACAACCTGATGGAAGCCGCCCAAGCCACCATGACGTCGGCCGCAGCCCGCAAAGAATGCCGTGGCGCCCACACGGTAAACGACTACGAGCGCCCGGCCGACGATGCCGAGTTCCCGCTGGGTCGCAACGACAAAGAGTGGATGAAACACACCTTGTGGGACAGCGCGAGCAACAGCCTGTCCTACAAGCCAGTCAATCTGAAGCCTCTGACCGTAGAGTCGGTGCCCCCGAAGGTTAGAACTTTTTAAACACCCCGCGCGCCCGCGGCGCACCCCTCAAGGGGCGGCGCTAGTGGCCTGGCAAAGCCAGTTCCGCGGCGCCCTTGAGCAAAAACGCCCAGCCGTTCACCTATTGCAGGATCACACCATGGCACTTCGCACATTCAAGATCTACCGCTACGACCCGGAAAAAGACGCCAAGCCGTACATGCAAACCATCGAGGTTGAACTCGATGGCGACGAACGCATGCTGCTTGACGCCCTCGGCAAACTCAAGAAGGTCGACCCCTCCATCTCGTTCCGCCGCTCGTGCCGTGAAGGCGTTTGCGGCTCGGACGCCATGAACATCAACGGCAAAAATGGTCTGGCCTGCTTGACCAATATGAATACGCTGCCTGGCGTGATCACACTCAAGCCCCTGCCCGGCCTGCCGGTGGTGCGCGACCTGATCGTGGACATGACGCTGTTCTTCAAGCAATACAACAGCATCAAACCCTACCTGATCAACAACGATCCACCGCCCCGCACCGAGCGCCTGCAAAGCCCGGAAGAGCGCGACGAGCTCAACGGCCTGTACGAGTGCATTCTGTGCGCCAGCTGCTCCACCGCCTGCCCCAGCTTCTGGTGGAATCCCGACAAGTTCGTTGGGCCCGCCGGCTTGCTGCAGGCCTATCGCTTCATTGCTGACAGCCGGGATCAGGCCACGAGCGAGCGCCTGGACAACCTTGAAGACCCTTACCGCCTCTTCCGTTGCCACACCATCATGAACTGTGTCGATGTGTGCCCCAAGGGACTCAACCCCACCAAAGCCATCGGCAAAATCAAAGAAATGATGGTGATGCGCTCTATTTGAGTGCAGCACAAAGATCACCATGAACGCCATCACCAGTGACGCCCTGCTCGACGAACGCGCCTTGAGCAAGCTGCGCTGGCGCTGCCGTCGTGGACTGCTCGAAAACGATCTGTTCATCGAGAAGTTTTTTGCCAGGCATGCTTCTAGCTTGACCGTCAGGCAAGCCGAAGCTCTGGGGGTTTTAATGGATCTGTCCGACAACGACCTGCTGGATCTGTTGCTCGGCAGAAAACAACCCCTGGACGAACTGGCCCAAGCAGACATCACGCACGTGTTGGGCATGCTGCGCGCAGCCCGACTTCCCCAATAAGACCTCCTTTAAAGGAACCCGCATGAAACTCGCAGACAACAAAGCCACTCTGTCATTCTCCAATGGCAGCCCCAGCGTCGATATGCCGGTGTACTCGGGCAGCATTGGCCCCGATGTGGTCGACATCCGCAAGCTGTACGCCCAGACCGGCATGTTCACCTACGATCCCGGCTTCCTTTCAACAGCCGCCTGCCAGTCGGCCATTACCTACATCGATGGCGACAAAGGTGAGTTGCTGTACCGCGGCTACCCGATCGAGCAGCTCGCCACACATTGCGACTACCTCGACACCTGCTATTTGCTGCTCAAGGGCGACCTGCCCGATGCCAATGAAGCCGCTGACTTCCACAAGCTGGTGGCCCAGCACACCATGGTCAACGAGCAGATGCAGTTTTTCCTGCGTGGCTTCCGCCGTGATGCCCACCCCATGGCCATCCTGACCGGTCTGGTCGGCGGCATGTCGGCCTTCTACCACGACAGCACCGACATCAACAATCCGGAACACCGCGAAATCGCGGCCATCCGCCTGATTGCCAAAATGCCCACGCTCGTGGCCATGGCTTACAAGTACAAGGTGGGCCAGCCCTACATGTACCCGCAGAACAATCTCAGCTACGCCGGCAACTTCATGCGCATGATGTTCGGCACGCCTTGCGAAGAATACGTGGTCAATCCCGTGATTGAACGCGCGCTGGACCGCATCTTCATCTTGCACGCCGACCACGAGCAAAACGCGTCCACCTCAACGGTGCGTCTGTGTGCCTCCTCCGGCACCAATCCATTCGCTGCCATCTCTGCTGGCGTTGCTTGCCTGTGGGGCCCCGCACACGGCGGCGCCAACGAAGCCTGTCTCAACATGCTGGAAGACATCCAGGCACAAGGCGGCTTGTCCAAAGTGGGCGAGTTCATGGAGAAGGTGAAAGACAAGAATTCCGGCGTCAAGCTGATGGGTTTTGGTCACCGCGTCTACAAAAACTACGATCCCCGCGCCAAGCTCATGCAGGAAACCTGCGATGAAGTGCTGGAAGAACTCGGTCTGGAAAACGATCCGCTGTTCAAGCTCGCCAAGGCTCTGGAAAAGATCGCTCTGGAAGACGACTACTTCGTCTCCCGCAAGCTCTACCCCAACGTCGACTTCTACTCCGGCATCGTGCAACGCGCCATCGGCATTCCAGTGAACTTGTTCACCGGCGTGTTCGCCTTGGCCCGCACCGTGGGCTGGATCGCCCAGCTCAACGAAATGATCGGCGACCCTGAGTACAAAATCGGCCGCCCACGCCAGCTGTTCACCGGCTCCGAGCGCCGCGACGTCAAGCCCCGCTGATCGTTCTGCGATCAGCTGATCGCAACCACGGCTCAAAACCCGTCTGGCATTTGCCAGGCGGGTTTTCTTTTGACGGCTACGGCCATCGCGAAACACGAAGGACAAATCCACTTACAAGGGCGAGAATAGCCAACTCATCGCCAAACACGATGAGCCCCCCATGAACGCACCTGATCGCAGTTTCACCCGCCGCATCGACCTCACCTCGCTACAGCTCTTTGTGGCGGTGTGCGAGCGTGGCAGCATCGGCAAGGCCGCTGAGCAAGAATTCCTGGCAACTTCGGCGGTGAGCAAACGCCTCTCCGATCTCGAATCCACCGTGGGCAGTAGCCTGCTCTACCGCACGGCCCGTGGCGCGACGCCAACGCCGGCCGGCCAAAGTTTGCTGCACCACGCCCGCTCGGTGCTGTTCAGCCTCGACAAGATGCAGGGTGAACTCTCCGAATACGCCGATGGCGTGCGCGGCCATGTGCGGGTGCACGCCAACATCTCCGCCATCGTGCAATTCCTGCCGGAAGACCTGGGCACCTTCATTCGCGCTCATGAGCAAATCAAGATCGATCTGGAAGAACATCTCTCCAACGAAGTACTTCGCGCGGTTCACGAAGGCGCCGCCGACCTGGGCATCTGCCACACGGGCGCTGCGGGTCAAACCACCGGTTTGCAAACGCTCCCCTACCGCCAGGACCAACTCGCTCTCGTGGTTCCCCGCCATCACCCGCTGGCCGATCGCCAGACAATCGCCTTCTCTGACAGCCTGGAATGGGATCAGGTGGGCCTGCATGCCAACAGCTCCATCTCTCTCGCCATGCACGCTGCGGCTGCCGCAGTTGGCAAAGGCATTCGCCTCCGCATCCGCGTGACTGGGCTGGACGCCATGTGCCGCATGATCCACAACGGACTGGGCGTCGGACTCATGCCGCAACGCGCATTCGAGCTCATGCACGGTGTGGGCGATCTGGTTTGTGTGCCGCTGAGCGACGCATGGGCCCATCGCCAGATCAATCTGATTGCCCGCGATTTTTCCTCGCTGCCCGTTACCGCCCGCCTGCTGGTGAGCCACTTGAGCGAACAGGCCGGCCAAAGCACAGCAGCCACTCCATCCCCCTAGAATCTCCGCAACCTCAAAGGAACCAACACCATGGGACGCACCCTTTACGACAAGATCTGGGACGAACACGTCGTCCACACCGAAGAAGACGGCACATCGGTGCTCTACATCGATCGCCACCTGGTTCACGAAGTGACCAGCCCGCAAGCCTTCGAAGGCCTGCGCGAGGCAGGTCGCAAAGTCTGGCGCGTGAGCTCCATCGTTGCCACCGCAGACCACAACACGCCCACCACGGGCTGGGAGCTGGGCTACGACGGCATCACCGATCCCGTCAGCAAAGAACAGATCATCACGCTGGACAAAAACATCGCCGAGTTTGGCGCTGCGGCGTTTTTCCCCTTCATGTCCAAGCGCCAGGGCATCGTGCACGTGATCGGGCCCGAGAACGGCGCCACCCTGCCCGGCATGACCGTGGTCTGCGGCGACAGCCACACCTCCACCCACGGCGCTTTCGGCGCACTGGCTCACGGCATCGGCACCAGCGAAGTCGAGCATGTCATGGCCACGCAAACGCTCTTGGCCAAAAAAGCCAAGAACATGTTGATCAAGGTCGACGGCCAGCTCGCCAAAGGCGTGACCGCCAAAGACATCGTGCTCGCCATCATCGGCAAAATCGGCACCGCCGGCGGCACCGGTTACACCATCGAATTCGGCGGCAGCGCCATCCGCGCCCTGTCCATCGAAGGCCGCATGACGGTCTGCAACATGGCCATCGAAGGCGGCGCTCGTGCCGGGTTGGTGGCGGTGGACGAAAAGACCATTGAATATGTCAAAGGTCGTCCCCTCTCACCCACCGGCGTGGAGTGGGACCAGGCCGTGGCTTACTGGAAGGGATTGCAGTCGGATCCCGACGCCCAATTCGATGCCGTTGTTGAACTTGACGCGGGCCAGATCGTGCCGCAGGTCACCTGGGGCACCTCGCCCGAAATGGTCCTGGGGGTCGATGCCCGCGTACCCGATCCTGAAAAAGAAAAGGACAGCAACAAGCGCAGCGCCATCGAACGCGCGCTCACCTATATGGCGCTGGAACCCGGCAAAGCCCTCAACGACATTTTTGTCGACAAGGTGTTCATCGGGTCCTGCACCAACAGCCGCATCGAAGACATGCGCGAGGCCGCGGCCATCGTGAAAAAGCTGGGGCAGAAGGTGGCCAAGAACGTGAAGCTGGCCATGGTCGTTCCCGGCTCGGGCTTGGTGAAAGAACAGGCCGAGCGTGAAGGCTTGCACGAAATTTTCAAAGCCGCTGGTTTTGAATGGCGGGAACCTGGTTGTTCCATGTGCCTGGCCATGAACGCCGACAGGCTGGAACCCGGCGAGCGCTGCGCCTCCACCAGCAACCGAAACTTCGAAGGCCGCCAAGGCGCGGGTGGTCGCACCCACCTCGTCTCGCCCGCCATGGCCGCCGCCGCCGCTGTGCACGGCCATTTTGTTGACGTGCGCCAGTTCGTCTGAACGAAGGAAAACCCAACATGAACAAGTTCACCACCATCAAGGGCGTGGTCGCCCCCATGGACCGCGAAAACGTCGACACCGACGCCATCATTCCCAAGCAGTTTCTGAAGTCCATTCGCAAGACCGGTTTCGGCCCCAACCTGTTTGACGCATGGCGCTACCTCGACAAAGGCGAGCCCGGCGAAGACATCACGAAGCGCAAGCCCAATCCCGATTTCGTACTCAACCAGCCACGCTACGCGGGGGCTTCGGTCTTGCTGGCCCGCAAAAACTTCGGCTGCGGCTCCAGCCGCGAACATGCGCCCTGGGCCATCGAGCAATACGGCTTTCGCGCGCTGATCGCGCCGAGTTACGCCGATATTTTCTTCAACAACTGCTTCAAGAACGGCATCCTGCCCATCGTCTTGCCTGAAGCCCAGGTGGCTCAACTCTTCGACGAAGTCGCCGCCTTCCCCGGCTACCAGCTCACCATCGATCTGGAACGCCAACTGATCATCAAAGCCCAGGGCGAAGAAATTCCTTTTGAAGTAGAAACCTTCCGCAAGTACTGCCTGCTCAACGGCCTGGACGATATCGGCCTTACCCTGAAGCACAAGGACAAGATCGCCGCGTTTGAAACAGAGCGACTGGCCAAGAAGCCTTGGCTCGCGCATTCGATGTAACACCCCTGCGCAGCGCTTTCAGCGCGTCACCCCTTCAAGGGGGCGTTGCTGGTGGTCCGGCAAAGCCGGTCCCACGGCAACCTTGGTAAAAGCCATCGATTCTGAAACCTCCTCACAAACGCCCAAAAAATCATGAAAATCGCAGTTCTCCCCGGTGACGGCATCGGCACCGAAATCGTCGCCGAAGCCGTCAAAGTGCTCGACGCGCTCGGTCTCAAATTCGAAATGGAGTCGGCCCTTGTCGGCGGCGCTGCCTATGATGCCCACGGCCATCCGCTGCCTCCAGCCACGCTCAAGCTCGCCAAAGAATCCGACGCCATCCTGTTCGGCGCCGTGGGCGACTGGAAGTACGACAAGCTCGACCGCCCCCTGCGTCCTGAGCAAGCCATCCTCGGCCTGCGCAAAGAGCTGGGTC
Source organism: Hydrogenophaga sp. PAMC20947 (assembly GCF_004795855.1). Classification (NCBI taxonomy): domain Bacteria; kingdom Pseudomonadati; phylum Pseudomonadota; class Betaproteobacteria; order Burkholderiales; family Comamonadaceae; genus Hydrogenophaga; species Hydrogenophaga sp. PAMC20947. The sequence goes on along the minus strand of NZ_CP039252.1, from coordinate 226,374 downwards.
TGTTCGCCAACTTCCGCCCCGCCATTTGCTACGAGCAACTGGTCAACGCCTCCAGCCTCAAACCCGAGCTGATTGCGGGCCTGGACATCCTCATCATCCGCGAGCTGACAGGTGACATCTACTTTGGACAGCCCCGCGGTCGCCGCATCGCCACCGATGGGCATTTCCCAGGTGCCGAGGAAGCCTTCGACACCATGCGCTACTCCAAGCCGGAAATCGAGCGCATCGCCCACGTCGCCTTCCAGGCCGCGCGCAAGCGCAACAAAAAGGTCACCAGCGTCGACAAAGCCAACGTGCTGGAAACCTTCCAGTTCTGGAAAGACGTGGTCACCGAAGTGCACGCCGAGTACCCCGATGTGGAACTCCAACACATGTACGTGGACAACGCCGCCATGCAACTCGTCAAAGCGCCCAAAGCATTTGACGTGGTCGTCACCGGCAACATGTTCGGCGACATCCTGAGCGACGAAGCCTCCATGCTCACCGGCTCCATCGGCATGCTGCCTTCGGCCAGTTTGAACAGCAAAGGTCAAGGCCTCTACGAGCCGAGCCACGGCAGCGCGCCCGACATCGCCGGCAAAGGCGTGGCCAACCCTCTGGCCACCATCCTGAGCGCCGCCATGATGTTGCGTTTCAGCCTCAACCAGGAAGCCGCTGCTCTGCGCATCGAAGCGGCCGTGCAAACTGTGTTGACCCAGGGCTTGCGCACGCCGGACATCTACAGCGAAGGCACCACCAAGGTAGGCACCGCGCAAATGGGCGACGCAGTGGTCCAGGCATTGGCTTGATGGCCTGAGCGAACGCCCTCCGTCAGCAACAATGGCAGCCTGTTCGGGTTGCCATTGTTATTTGCAACCCCCCCGCTCACCAACGACTTGCCAAACGACCAACCTGCCGTACAGCCAGTGTCCCTGCCGACCCCGCCTTGTAAGCCACCCACAAGTCCGCGTCCGCTACAATCTAAAACCATGTTTGCCGCCCATTCGTTCAACCTGAACACCACCATCCCCGCCAACACGGCCGGGACGGCTGAGCGCGCAATCTCCATTAAGACCACGACCACCATTAAGGGCTGACACAGCTCCGGTTCGTCGTGCGCCCCTCCCCGGCCAGACGAGTCGGGGCAAAACAGCCGGGTCTGGCCTGTTTTTTTCTTAAACTGAAAGGGCGTTTGATATGAGTAACAAATTGGTAGGGTTGGTCGGCTGGCGCGGTATGGTCGGCTCCGTGCTGATGGACCGCATGATCGAAGAGAAAGACTTCGACCTGATCGAGCCCCTCTTCTTCTCCACTTCCAACGCTGGCGGCAAAGCCCCGGCCATGGCCAAAAACGAAACCACATTGCAAGATGCATTCAACATCGATGCACTGAAGCGTTGCGACATCATCATCACCGCCCAAGGCGGTGACTACACCTCGGATGTTTTCCCCAAACTGCGCGCCGCAGGCTGGACTGGCCACTGGGTCGACGCGGCCTCCACGCTGCGCATGGAAAACGACGCCGTGATCGTGCTCGATCCAGTCAACCTGCCCGTGATCAAGGACGCAATGGCCAACGGCGGCAAAAACTGGGTTGGAGGCAACTGCACGGTGAGCTGCATGTTGATGGGCGTGGGCGCGTTGTACAAAGCCGGGCTGGTGGAGTGGATGTCCACCCAGACCTACCAGGCGGCTTCCGGCGGTGGCGCGCAGCACATGCGCGAGTTGCTCACCCAATACGGCACGCTGAACGCCGAAGTCAAAGCCCTGCTGGACGACCCCAAAAGCGCCATCCTGGAGATTGACCGCAAGGTGATCGCCAAGCAACGCGGCCTGTCTGCTGCTGAGACGGCCAACTTTGGTGTGCCCCTGGGTGGCTCGTTGATCCCCTGGATCGACAAAGACCTCGGCGACGGCATGTCCAAAGAAGAGTGGAAGGCCATGGCCGAGACCAACAAGATCTTGGGGCTGGGCGAAGCCTTTGGCTCGGCGCCGATTCCGGTGGATGGTTTCTGCGTGCGTGTGGGCGCGATGCGATGCCACAGCCAGGCACTGACCTTCAAGCTCAAGAAGGATGTGCCAGTGGCCGATATAGAAGCCATGATCGCAGCAGACAACCCATGGGCCAAGGTCGTGCCCAACACACGCGAGGCCACGGTCAAGGATCTGACCCCCGTGGCCGTGACCGGCACCATGACCATTCCCGTGGGCCGCGTGCGCAAATTGGCCATGGGCCCCGAGTATGTCGGTGCCTTCACCATCGGCGATCAGCTGCTGTGGGGTGCCGCTGAGCCACTTCGCCGTATGTTGCGCATACTTCTCGACGCATAATCGCGCCGGCGGTGCACTTGCTGTGTACCGCTGACCAGACACCCGGCTCGTTGTAAACCCGCAACGGGTCGGGGCCTTGCGGGCCATTTGAACAGGGTGTTGAAAACTCAAGCGAGTTCTCAGCTTGTCACTGTAACGCGTTGATGTTAAGGTCAATTCTCGGTTTTTTACGTCGAGGTCTACGTGCCAATTTCCACTTGCCAAACCCATCCCAGCTCGACCCCTTCTCAAGTGAGGGACACGGGTTTAAGAGGCCTCGCGCGGATGCACGCGGTCGCAGCAGCGGCCCTGCTGTGTACCGGCTTGTTCCAGGCCACCGACGCACAAGCGTTGGCGCTTGGTCGCATGACCGTCAAATCTCCGCTGGGTGAACCCCTTCGGGCTGAGGTAGAGGTGCTGGAAATCAGCAAAGAGGAAGCTGACTCGCTCAAAGTGGGACTTGCGCCGCTTGAAGCCTTCAGGGCGGCCGGCATGGACCTCAACGCGGCCTTGGCCGGCGTGCAGATCGCTTTGCAACGGCGACCCGACGGACGTGCCTACCTCACGCTGGTGGGCAATCGGCCTGTCGGTGAACCCTTCATGGACATGATCCTCGAAGCCAACTGGGCGTCCGGTCGCATCGTCCGCGACTACACCCTGCTCTTCGATCCCCCCAACCTCCGACCCGCCGCTCCCGCACCTTTGGCTGCGGCAGTGGCCCCCACGGCCCCGACGTTGGCTCCGAAGCAATCACCGGCAGCCAAGCCTGCTGCGGCGCCCGCATCGGCAGCACGGGCACCTGCCTCAGCCGCGGCACCCGTACAAGCCCCGGCGCCCGCGAAAGAGACTATTGAGTCCAGCCGAGTCCGTGTCAAATCGGGCGACACCGCTGGGCGCATCGCCGCCGACAACCTGCCTGCCAACATATCGCTGGACCAGATGCTGGTCGCCATGCTGCGCAGCAATCCCAAAGCGTTCATCCAGGGCAACGTCAACCGCGTGAAGGCGGGTGCCGTGCTCGAGCTCCCCAACCAAGCGGCCGCGTCGGCCGTGGATACACAGGAAGCGCGCCAGATCATTTCTGCCCAGAGCCGGGATTTCAACGAGTTCCGCCGTCGCCTGGCCGGAGAAGTGCCTGAAGCATCGATTGCGGCAGCAGACCGGGAAGCCAGCGGCAAGGTTCAGGCTGAAGTGCAAGAACCCAAACCGGCAACGCCCGTCCAGGACAAGTTGACGGTTTCCAAGGGTGCGGCCCCTGGCCAAACCACGGCCGAAGACAAAATTGCTCAGGAACGGCGCGCCAACGAGGCGTCATCACGTGCAGCTGAGCTGTCGCGCAACATTGATGATCTGGCCAAACTGGGTGCGACCACGGGAGCAGCAGCCCCTGCTGCTGCCACTGCAGCGGCCACGGCCCCTGCGGACACCGCAGCCACTGTGGTCGCGGCCGCTCCCGTCGCAACAGAAGGCGCAGAACCTGCCGCCGCAACCGAGACACCCGCAGCACCGGCAGTGGAGCCAGCCGAGGTCACGCCCCCACCTCCAGCGCCGATTCCTGTGCCTGCCCCTGCGCCGGAAGAGCCTTCCTTCGTGGAACAGCTGATGGAGAACCCACTGATGCTGCCGGTGGCTGGTGGCCTACTGGCCCTGCTGGCCGGCTTGGGCATTTACCGCATGCGGCAACGCAAGAAGGGGGCTGGCGTCGACAGCTCATTCCTGGAAAGCCGCCTCCAACCCGATTCGTTCTTTGGCTCCAGCGGTGGTCAACGCATTGACACGGCTGAAGCCTCTGCCTCGGGATCGTCCATGGTTTATTCACCCAGCCAGCTTGACGCTGCCGGTGATGTCGACCCAGTTGCCGAAGCAGACGTGTATTTGGCCTACGGTCGAGATCTGCAGGCCGAAGAGATCCTCAAAGAGGCCATGCGCAGCGCGCCAACCCGCGTGGCAATCCACAACAAATTGTTGGAAATTTACGCCAAGCGGCGCGACGCCAAAGCCTTTGAGGTCGTGGCCACCGAAGCTTTCGGCCTGACACAAGGCACGGGCGAAGAATGGGCCCATGCCTGTGAGCTGGGCAAAGAGCTGGATCCAAGCAACCCGCTGTACCAACCCGGAGGTCGCCCTCCGGAAAAAGCAGGCGCAACAAGTTCAACTGTGGCCGGTGGCGCCAACACCCTCCCTTTCAGCAACAGCACGCTCGCTCCAACCTCCACATCCAGCCCCGATGGCGATCTGGATCTGGATCTCGATCTGGACGTCACACTGGAAGAGGCCTCTGCGCCCGTGCCACTTGAGATGCCAAGCCGCCCATCACCTGTTTCGCGCCTGGACGACCTGGAGCAAACCGATGTGCTGACCGCAGCAACGGCTGAGACATCGGACAGCCCCAACTCCAAGTCCATGAACTTTGACCTCGACTTCCCCTCGGAGCCGATGCCCTTGGACGCCGATGCCACGTTCGAGCCCAGCCCGACCTTCAACGAGAGCGAGGTTTTGCCCGATTTCGACTTTGATGTTGCATCTGAACTCGACTCGACGGCCGCTGCAGACACGCCCAGCCCGGAACTCATGGCATTTGACCTGAGCAACATCGAACTCGATCTCAACGGCGACGAATCGCTCACGACCGAGCCGGGCGCCCTCAGCGCAGAAAACCCGCTGGAGACCAAACTCTCCCTGGCCGAGGAATTTCGCGCTATCGGCGACATGGAAGGCGCTCGGTCCCTGGCAGAAGAAGTGCTGGCAGAGGCTTCTGGTTCACTCAAGAACAAAGCCAGCACGTTCCTCGCAGACCTGGCTTGATTTCCTCCGGCCTGACGAGCGCATTGCCCGCAGAATCGCGCTCCGCCTTGAACGCCCGCCTGGACCACACGCCAGCGGGCGTTTTCCGTTGTGCGCTGGGCGTCAGCTACAACGGATCCTCCTATCAAGGCTGGCAGAGTCAGGCCAGCGGATTGACCGTGCAAGACAAGCTTGAGAAGGCTCTGGCCCTGTTCACCGATCTGCCTTCGGTGACCACGTTGTGTGCCGGGCGCACCGATGCGGGCGTCCACGGTTTGATGCAGGTCGTGCACTTTGATGTGCCTCTGCAGCGGGAAACGATGGCCTGGATGCGAGGCACCAACCGCTACTTGCCCGACGATATCGCCGTGCAATGGGCGCGCGACGTGCCCACGAGCTTTCACGCTCGTGGCAGCGCGCAGTCTCGCCGATACGCCTACGTGCTACTGGAGTCCCCCGTGCGACCCAGTGTGGATGCAGGCAAGGTGGGCTGGGTGTTTCGCCCCATGCAACTCGAACCCATGCAAAAGGCCGCTCAAACCTTGCTGGGGGAACATGATTTTTCCTCTTTCCGCGCTTCACAATGCCAAGCCCACTCCCCAATCAAGCATTTGCTGCGCGCAGAAGTTTCCCGACGAGGAGCCTACTGGCGCTTTGAATTTGAAGCCAGCGCCTTCCTGCACCACATGATCCGCAACATCATGGGGTGCTTGATCGCGATCGGCACAGGCCAACGCCCGACCGGCTGGATGGCTGAAGTCCTGGAGGCCCGCAGCCGGGACGCAGCTGCGCCCACCTTCTCGCCCGATGGCCTGTATTTTCTGGGCCCCACCTACGATGCGGCTTTCGGTTTGCCCGACCGCACACCGGGTTTCGACTGGTTACCATGAGCGGTATTTGCGTCACCCCCCTGACGCCACGTTCTCGATGACTGCCCCATGGACTATGTGAATCCCCACCGAACCCGTATCAAAATTTGCGGCCTGACACGCGAAGCCGATGTCGACGCTGTTGTGCAAGCTGGCGCCGATGCCGTGGGTTTTGTGCTGTACCCCAAAAGCCCGCGGTTTGTCTCGCCCGAGCGTGCGGCAGCGTTGGCCGCGCGCCTGCCTGCTTTCGTGACCCCGGTGCTGCTGTTCGTCAATGCCAGTCCTGAATTCATCGCAAAGGCAGTCGCTGCGGTCCCTCTGGCGCTGTTGCAATTTCACGGTGACGAAAGCCCTGCAGACTGCCTGGCTTCCGCCCGTCCCTACCTTCGGGCGGCACGAATTCCCACCGGGACAGCCGGGGCGGGCTTCGATCTTCTAAAATACGCCCAAGACTTCGCGACCGCCCAGGCAATTTTGCTGGATGCCCATGTGGACGGGTACGGCGGCGGAGGCCAATCTTTTGACTGGACAGCATTCCCTTGGTCACACCCGCTTCTAAACGCCGGCTCTCGCCTCGTCTTGTCTGGTGGACTCGACGCAGCCAACGCGATCGATGGTATCTCGCGTGTGCGGCCCTGGGCCGTTGATGTGAGTTCCGGGGTCGAGGTGTCCAAAGGCATCAAAGACCCTGAGAAGATCCATCGGTTTGTCGCCGCCGTTCGAGCGGCCGACGCATCCCTCTCCCGTCCGACCTGACGCGCTTTGCGCAACGCAGGCGGACCCACCGGAATCCCCCTCTCCATGTCTGAATACCAACAACCCGACGCCCGCGGCCATTTCGGCATTTACGGCGGCAGTTTCGTGAGCGAAACCCTCACGCATGCCATCAACGAGCTGAAAGACGCTTACGCCAAATACCAGGACGACCCCGACTTCGTCGCTGAGTTCAAAAACGAGCTCGCCCACTTCGTGGGCCGCCCCAGCCCGGTTTACCATGCCGCGCGCATGAGCCATGAGCAAGGAGGCGCACAGATTTTCCTCAAGCGCGAAGATCTGAATCACACCGGTGCGCACAAAATCAACAACACCATCGGCCAGGCCATGCTCGCCAAACGCATGGGCAAGCCACGGATCATTGCGGAGACGGGGGCCGGTCAGCACGGTGTGGCCACCGCCACGATTTGTGCCCGCTATGGGCTGGAGTGTGTGGTTTACATGGGCAGCGAAGACATCAAGCGTCAAAGCCCCAACGTCTACCGCATGAAACTGCTGGGCGCCACAGTGGTACCGGTTGAAAGTGGCAGCAAAACTCTCAAAGACGCTCTGAATGAGGCCATGCGCGATTGGGTGGCCAACGTCGACAACACCTTCTACATCATCGGCACCGTGGCTGGCCCACACCCCTATCCCATGATGGTGCGCGACTTCCAGCGTGTCATCGGCGATGAGTGCCTGGTGCAAATGCCGGAAATGCTCCAGGCCGCCGGCTGCACCAGCGAGCAACCCGATGCCGTGATTGCTTGCGTCGGAGGCGGGTCCAATGCGATGGGCATTTTCTACCCCTATATCAACCATGCGGCCACCCGACTGATCGGTGTTGAGGCCGCAGGCGAAGGCCTGGAAAGCGGCAAGCACTCGGCCTCTTTGCAAAAGGGCAGCCCAGGTGTCTTGCACGGCAACCGCACCTACGTGCTGCAGGACGACAACGGCCAGGTCACGGAAACCCACAGTGTGAGCGCCGGGCTGGATTACCCGGGTGTCGGCCCGGAACACGCCTTCCTCAAGGACATCGGTCGTGCCGAATACGTGGGCATCACCGATACCGAAGCGCTGGAAGCCTTCCACTACCTGTGCCGCACCGAGGGCATCATCCCTGCGCTGGAATCCAGCCATGCGGTGGCGTATGCCATGAAACTGGCGAAAACCATGCGCCCCGATCAGTCCCTGCTGGTCAACCTCTCCGGGCGGGGCGACAAGGATATCGGCACCGTCGCTGATCTTTCCAAAGCCGATTTTTATTGCCGACCCAGCTGCAAAGGGCAGTCTGTCAAGGGCAGCAGTGAGCCTGTGGTTGTGAAAGTGTCCAAATGAGCCGCATTGAAATCACCATGAGCGCCCTCAAGGCGCAAAACCGCACAGCGCTGATTCCGTTCGTCACGGCTGGCTTTCCCTTCGCCACCATCACGCCCGACCTCATGCATGGCATGGTTGAGGGCGGAGCCGATGTGATCGAGCTGGGCGTACCCTTCTCCGATCCATCCGCCGACGGCCCCGTGATCCAGAAAGCCGGGGACCGTGCCTTGGCGCTGGGCATTGGCCTGACCCAGGTCATCGCCATGGTGAAGAAATTTCGAGAAGGCAACACCACCACGCCCGTGGTACTCATGGGCTACGCGAACCCGATCGAGCGCTACGACCAGAAGCGTGGCGAAGGCAGTTTTGTGCGTGATGCATCGGCCGCCGGCGTCGACGGGGTACTGGTGGTGGACTATCCACCGGAAGAGTGCGAAGAATTTGCGACAGCACTGCGCGCCCACAACATGGACCTGATTTTCCTGCTCGCGCCCACATCCACGGATGAGCGCATGCAGCAGGTCGCCCGCGTGGCCAGCGGTTACGTGTACTACGTGTCCCTGAAAGGTGTGACCGGAGCCGGCACGCTGGATGTGGGACAGGTCGAAGCCATGCTTCCGCGTATCCGAAGCCATGTCAGCGTGCCCGTGGGTGTTGGCTTCGGTATTCGCGACGCAGAAACCGCGAAAGCCCTCAGCAAGACAGCTGACGCAGTGGTGATCGGCAGCAAGATCATCCAGCTCATTGACAACGAGCCCTACGAGAAGGTGATTCCCGTGGCCACCAGTTTCCTGCGCACCATCCGGAAAGCGCTGGACGCCTGAGCGCGCCACCCCGCCCCGAAAACACCTTAGGCTCCAAAGTGGCGCAACAACGAACCGCGTTTCCCCGTGGTTTAATTTGACGCTCAAAGGAAAAATTCATGTCCTGGCTCGAAAAACTGCTCCCTCCCAAGATCACGCCCACCAACCCGACGGAACGCCGCAGCGTCCCTGAAGGTTTGTGGATCAAGTGCCCCAGCTGCGAAGCGGTGTTGTACAAGACGGATCTGGAAAAAAACCAGAACGTTTGCCCCCATTGCAACCACCACCACCGGATCGGCGCGCGCGCGCGCCTCAATGCATTTCTCGATGCCGAGGGACGCTACGAGCTCGCGCAAGAGGTGCTGCCCGTTGACCCGCTGAAGTTCAAAGACAGCCGGAAATATCCAGAGCGGCTGAAAGAAGCCCTGGAATCCACGGGTGAAACCGACGCCTTGATTGTCATGGGTGGCGCCGTACAAGATGTCAGCGTGGTGGTCGCCTGTTTCGAATTCGATTTCATGGGTGGCTCTATGGGGTCTGTCGTGGGTGAGCGCTTTGTGAGAGGGGTGGAAGAAGCTATCGCACAAAAAGTCCCTTTCATCTGCTTCACGGCCACTGGTGGCGCCCGCATGCAGGAAGGCCTGCTGTCGCTGATGCAGATGGCCAAGACCAACGCTTCTTTGACCCGCCTCGCAAAAAAGGGGCTGCCCTTTATCAGCGTGCTCACCGATCCAACCATGGGCGGTGTCTCGGCGGGTTTTGCCTTTCTGGGCGATGTGGTCATTGCCGAACCCAAAGCCCTCATCGGCTTCGCTGGCCCGCGCGTGATTGAGAACACCGTCCGAGTGAAGTTGCCAGAAGGCTTCCAGCGCGCTGAGTTCCTGCAAACCAAAGGCGCGGTGGATTTCATTTGTGACCGGCGGGCACTGCGCAACACGGTCGCCAACTGCCTGGCCATGTTGCAGCGGCAAAGCGCTGACGCGGTTGTCGCCGATTGATCCAGGACGACCCACAGGCGCCCGCAGCGCTCAAGCTTCAGCAGTTGCCCCTGTTCCCGCTGGAGACGGTGCTGTTTCCGGGCGGCTGGATGCCGTTGCGCATTTTCGAAGTGCGCTACCTGGACATGATTGGCCGGTGCCACAAGGCCGGTGCGCCTTTTGGGGTGGTGGCTTTGAGCGAGGGCAGTGAAGTCCGCCGCATGGACCCAGGCGCCAAACCCTCAGGTGACGGGTTCGCCCACGAAGCCTTTTATCCGGTCGGCACCTTGGCTCACATCGAACAAATTGAGCGCCCTCAGGCTGGGCTGATGGTGATCCACTGCCGTGGCTCGCAGAGATTTGAAATCGAGTCCCGCCAGCAATTGCCACATGGGCTTTGGACAGCCGATGTGACGCTGCTGCCTGCAGATACCCCGGTGCCGGTACCGGACGACCTGGGCAGCACGAGAGATGCCCTGGAACGGCTGTTGCACAACCTCCTCGACCGCGAACCTGAGGCACGCAACAACCTCCCGCTGCAAGAGCCCTACCAATGGGAAGACAGCGGCTGGGTGGCCAACCGGTGGCTGGAACTCTTGCCCGTGGAGACCGAGCTCAAACAACGCCTGATGTCACTTGACAGTCCGGTTTTGAGGTTGGAACTGGTGTCCGACCTCCTGGACCGGATGGGTGTGGATCGGTAAAGAGATATTGCCCCCACGCGCCGCAGGTTGCCATGGCAAGGGCGACTGATGGTCGGTGGGCGGCTGCGCCGCTCCGGGAGCCTGATACCGGTTTGCATTCAAATGGAGAACAAGGCGAGGTGCCGATGGCAGTGCTCTGACATGGCAAGGCCAACCAGCGCCGCTATTGCGCCGAACGCAAGTCCGGATCAGGGCAGCAGCGACAGCGCGTGCATATACCGCTCGCTGACCATCAAACTGTCCCAGTCCATGGCTCGATCCCGTGGCAGCAAGGCTTGACGGCGTTCTTCGCTGGCCGGATTCAAGGCCCACTGACCTTCCAGGACGGCGCGGGATAAAGCATCTATGGCTTCGTCAATGGGTACACCGTCGTTCACCACGGACTGGTTGCACAACAACACCATGTCCGCCCCTGCGCCCAGCGCCGCCAATGCGGCCTCGGTGAAGCTCACCTGGCGGCCATCGATGTGCCGAGCAGCCTCCATGCTCAGATCGTCACTGAAGATGGCGCCTGTGAAACCCAGTTGACGCCGAAGCACATCTTGCAACCAGCGCTCGGAAAAACCCGCTGGCCTGGCATCCACTTTGGGGTAAATCACATGCGCCGGCATGACGGCGGTCAGCCCAGCTGAAAGCCAACCAAAGGGTGCCGCATCTTCCCGCAAGATTTTCTTCAAACTGCGCTTGTCCACCGGTATCGCAACATGAGAATCGGCCTTCACAAAACCGTGCCCCGGAAAATGTTTGCCACAGTTGCCCATGCCACTTTGCTGCAGCCCCAGCATCAGCGCCTGCGCCAGCATGGACACAACCCGAGGATCGCGGTGAAATGAGCGGTCACCAATAACCGAACTGTCGCCATAGTCCAGATCGAGCACGGGCGCAAAACTCAGATCGACGCCACACGCGCGCAACTCCGCCCCCAACACGTATCCCGAGGCCGTGGCCGCGCGGCTGGCTCGCATGGCAGACGTTCCCGGCATTTCCTTCTTTTTGTCAGGCGCTCCCCATAGGGCACCCAGTGCGGCCATCGGTGGCAGGTGGGTGAAGCCGTCTGTGCGAAACCGTTGCACCCGCCCTCCCTCGTGATCCACCGCGATGAGCAGGTCGGGGCGAACCGCCTTGATCTGCCGGCATAGCGCGGTCAGCTGGTCACGGCCTTGCCAGTTGCGAGCGAACAAAATCACGCCGCCCACCAAAGGGTGGGCCAGGCGCTGGCGCTCTGCCGTGGTCAGCTTGAATCCGGCCACATCGATGATCAAAGGCGAATGCATGAACAACTCCAGAAATAGACAAAGGGTTCAGCGCTGCTCAACCACCACAAAACTCGCCGCATAGTCGGTCTCGTCGGTCACACTCACATGTGCAACCCATCCTTGAGCCTCGAACCAGGTTTTGAGCTCCCCATGCAACACGATCGCCGGCTGACCACTGGGCAGGTTCGTGATCTCGCAATGTTGCCAGGTCATGGGCATGCGCATGCCCAAACCGATGGCTTTGGAGAACGCCTCCTTGGCTGAGAATCGGGTGGCCAGATACCGCAATCCCCGTTGTGTCCAACGCACACTGCGGGCCTGCCAAACTTCGAACTCGGCGTCGCTCAGCACCTTGCGTGCAAATCGCTCGCCTTGACGCTCCCAGGTTCCCTGGACGCGCCGGATATCGCATATATCGGTTCCGATGCCCACAATCATGTGACCGGCCTCAGGCAAACGCGCGCGCAATGCACTGGTTGTACTCGGCGATGGTCGCGGCGTAACCCATTTCAAGCGCATCGGCGATCAGCGCATGACCGATAGAAACCTCGCTGACACCGGGCACCGCCTGCAAAAATCCAGTCAGATTCTCCCGATTCAGGTCGTGCCCGGCGTTCACGCCCAGGCCCGCCACCATCGCGGCGTGAGCCGCCTGCGTGTAACGCTCCAGTTGAGCGGAGCGGTCGGCCCCGTGCCACGCAGCGGCGAAGGGCTCGGTGTAGAGCTCCACACGGTCCGCACCCACGGCTTTGGCTGCGGCCATCGCAACGGGGTCCGGGTCCATGAACAGACTGACCCTGGCGCCCATCGCTTTTCCTTCAGCCACCGCCGAGGTCAGCCTGGCCGCATCCAAAGGAAACTGCCATCCGTGATCGCTCGTGAACTGGCCTTCGCTGTCAGGCACCAAGGTGAGCTGGTGCAGCGGCAAACCGCGGTCCCTGACATCTCGAGCGATGTTCATCAGGTTGTGAAACGGGTTGCCTTCGATATTGAACTCGCGATCGGGCCAGTCTTGCAACAAGGCGCCCAGGTCGAATACATCCTGTAGGCGGATGTGTCTTTCGTCAGGCCGCGGATGCACCGTGATGCCACGCGCGCCAGCCTGCAAGCAGAGCTCCGCCGCGCGCAGCACCGAGGGAATACCCAGATGCCGGGTGTTGCGGACCAGCGCCACCTTGTTCAGGTTGACCGAGAGCGCTGTGGGAAGGCGGGAAATCGAGGTGTCCGAATTCATAGGTGTCGCGGATGGCGTTTTTGAGTCAAAGCGATGCAGTGCTGTCGACGGGCGTCAGCGTTGTCGATCGGCTCATGGCCTGCACATCGATCATCAGCTGGCGGGTCTTGAAGCCCCGAACGCCACAATGGTAGTGCAGCAACGATCTCAGCTGGGGACGCAGCGCAACCTCAAATGGCGCACAGGCCCGCAGACTGGCGATGAGCGGGTCTGGGGCATCCAATGCCTGCTGCAAAGAGATCCAATGTTCGCCCAGAAGCGCCTGGTGCTCACCATCCCGGGCCAGCCGCAGGCCATGCTCAGGGTCCACCACATAGTGCGCCCGAGTGGTCAGCGGCGTCAATGCGCTGCCGTCGTGACCCAAATCGGGCAACAGACCCGCATCACGCAACAGCATCAACTCAAAAGCCCGCAAGATCAATTGTTGGGCATCCCCACGCTCGGCCAGCAGTTGCACCGTCAGGGCGTAGTGATCAAACAAGGCTGCATGGACATCGTCGCGCGCCAGCAAGCGCATGAGGAGTTCATTGAGATAAGTCCCAGAAATCAGGGCTTCGCCGGTGGGCATGACGTGCCCCCCTTGCCACTGGGCAGACTTCAGGGTCCGCACCTCAGCGTCACCACCCCAACTCAGCAGCAACGCCTGCAACGGCAACAAGACGGGACGAAACTGCGAGGTGGGCCGCTTCACCCCTTTGGCCACCAATGCGATACGCCCGTGGTTGCGCGTGAACACCTCGAGAACCAGACTGGACTCGCTCCAGTCGTAACGGTGCAGGACATAGGCCGGCTCTTCGGCGCTGCGGCGCGTGGCCATCGAGGTCAGGCGCGGGATTGGGCCGTGCAGCCGCTGATCGCCGCAGCATCCTCGCCGCATGTCAGATCCGCAAGGGGCATCGACCTGCTCAAAGGGCTCGTGCAGGCCATCGCGTCATTCATAGCCAAATGAGCGAACGCGGGCATCGTTGTCGGCCCATCCGGAGCGAACCTTGACCCACAGCTCCAGGTACACCTTGCAGTCCCAAAGTTTTTCCAGCTCCTGCCGGGTTTCGGTGCCGATGCGCTTGAGCTTCTCACCCTTGTCACCGATGACCATGCCTTTGTGCCCATCCCTCTCGACGACGATGGTGGCCGCAATGCGCCTGAGCCGACCTTCCAGCTCAAACTTGTCGATAATGACCGTCGAGGTGTAGGGCAACTCGTCGCCGGTCAGTCGAAACAGCTTTTCCCGAACCATTTCACTCGCCATGAACCGCTCACTGCGATCGGTGAGTTCTTCGGGATCGTGCATCCAGGGTTGTTGCGGCAGGTAATTCTCACAAATGGTGAAGAGGCGCTGGATATCGCGGCTGTTCTTGGCCGTCATGGGAACAAACTCGGCAAACGGATGGCGCTCTGCCATCGAGCGCAACCAAGGCGCAAGATCCCCACGCCGGTGCACCAGATCAAACTTGTTCGCCAGCAAGATGACCGGAATATCCTTGGGCAACAGGTCCAGCACCTTGGCATCAGCCGGGGTGAAGTGGTCCGCCTCAACCACAAACAGGATCAGATCCACATCGGCCACAGCGCCCAACACCGTCTTGTTCAGCGAGCGGTTCAGTGCATTGGCGTGACGGGTCTGGAAGCCCGGTGTGTCCACAAACACAAACTGGCTGACGCCCGACGTGCGGTAGCCGGTGATTCGGTGGCGTGTGGTCTGCGCCTTGCTCGACGTGATGCTGATCTTCTGACCCACCAGTGCATTGAGCAAGGTGGATTTGCCCACATTGGGTTTGCCCACAATGGCCACGAGACCGCAACGTTGCTCCTCCGGCTCGACCGGTGCAGGGGCCGCCAGAACGGGCACCTCAGACTCAATGCCTTCGATGGGTTCTTTGCCCAGGGCACGCGCCAACATGGCATCCAATTCAGGTTGCGGCCCCGCAGGTGCCTCAACATGGACGGCTTTCGCCGTTGGAATTTTTTTCTGTGTAGTCATACGATCCGAACGCAATACAAAAAGGAGCCGCCCAAGGGCATGGGCATGGGCAGGGGGAACCTAAGGCCGATGACCTGTCGAACCGGGCTGGATGCGCAGCAACATGGCGGCGGCAGCGGCCTGCTCCCCAGCACGCCTGGATGCGCCAATGCCGCGCTCACTGTGGCCTGTTTCGGTGACCAGGCACTCGACGTCAAACGTCTGTTTGTGTGCTTCGCCGAGCGTCGCAACCACCCGATACACCGGCAGCTTCATTTTGCGCCCCTGCAGCCACTCCTGCAATTCGGTCTTGGGATCTTTGCCCATGGCACTCATCTGGGCGCTGAGTTCGAAGCCGCTGAACAAACGGTGCACCAACGCCGCAGCGGCATCGAATCCCGCGTCCAGGTAGACCGCCCCGATCACGGCTTCCAGGGCATCGGCCAGGATGGATGGGCGCTTGTGCCCACCTGAGCGCTTTTCGCCGTCACCCAAACGAAGGCACCCCGACAAGCCAAGGTCGGAGGCTATCTGGAACAAAGTGTCCTGTTTGACCAGGTTGGCCCGCACACGAGACAGATCGCCCTCAGGCAACTGGCTCAGCTTTTCAAACAACAGGCCCGATACCGCCAGGTTGAGCACCGAATCCCCCAGGAATTCGAGGCGCTCGTTGTGGTCAGAGGTGAAGCTGCGATGGGTCAGTGCACGTTCCAGCAAATGCGGGTTGGCAAACCCATGCTTCAGCCGCTGCTGAAGCAATTGCAGCTCGGGACTCAAAATAGTCGGGGCATGTTTTGTACGGGCCCTGCGGTCACGCCACTCACTTGGAGCTGCCTTCGTACTTCATCACCAGAAACGCCGGGCCCACCAAATGGATTTCGCGCAGATACGCGAACGACACGACGACACGATCACCTTCTTTTCCAATGTCCAGATCTTTCGCAGAAATGCTCTCGATGTAGTCGATATTGGCTGCTTTGTCGAAAATGCTTCTAACCTCTGCCACCGTCGTGCCCTCGGAAGCCTTTTGGGCAGCCTTTTGAATGGACAGGTATTCTGTGTACGTGGGCACAACCTGCGCCAGAATCACGCCAGCATACGCCAGCATGATGCCGACGATGAGCAAGCCGAGAAACGTCATTCCACGTTGTTGTTGGTGTTGCATATGCACGAAAGTATCCTCCAGAAGTGAGTCGATTCAGTTGAAAGAGCCGACACGGCCCAAGTCGCTGAAATTCATCCAGACAAAGAAGGCTTTGCCCACAATGTTGGACTCTGGCACAAATCCCCAATATCGGGAATCCAGCGAATTGTCGCGATTGTCGCCCATCATGAAATAGTGCCCAGCGGGCACCTTGCAAACCACGCCCTCCAGGGAGTAGTTGCATTGATCCCTGCCTGCGAAATCGGTCGCACCCGAAACGAAAGCTGGACGGTCCTCGTTGTTCAGGGTGTTGTAGGCTTTGCCATTGAGCACTTCGCCAAAATGTTGGGTGTAGCGCATGGAGTCGCTGTCAAAAAAATCAGGCAAAGTCGTGTGCGGGACTTCCTGCCCATTCACCGTCAAACGCTTGTTCAAATAAGCGACCTCGTCCCCGGGCACACCGATCACACGCTTGATGTAGTCCAGGCTGGGTTGTGGCGGGTAGCGAAACACCATCACATCGCCTCTCTGGGGTTCGTGGTTGGCGATGACCTTGGTATTGAAGACTGGCAAGCGGATGCCATAGTGAAATTTGTTCACCAAAATGAGGTCGCCCACCCGGAGTGTCGGGATCATCGATCCCGACGGTATCTTGAACGGCTCATAAAGGAACGACCGCAAAACAAAGACGGCCAGGATCACAGGGAACAGGCCCGCAGTCCAGTCCAGCCACCAGGGCTGGCGCAAAAGCCTTTCGCGGGCAGGCTCAAGCGCAGACGCATCGGCGGCAAACCCCTGCTGAGCGAGGACCTTGGAACGGTCTTGGCTCGCAGCCACCAGGCGTGTGGCTTCCCGTCGGCGCTGTGGCAGAAAAAACAGCTTTTCGGCCACCCAGTAGAACCCAGTGATTGCAGTAGCCACCATCAGAAGCAGCGCAAAATTGCCCTCAACCTGACCGAAGATAAATGCACCCACATAGGCGGCGAAAGCGCCCAGCACCAGCGCGGTGAGCGTGCTCATGGCTGATTGCATCAGTCTTCCACCTGCAAAATTGCCAGGAAAGCTTCCTGAGGGACCTCAACCGAACCAATCTGTTTCATACGCTTCTTACCTGCTTTCTGCTTTTCGAGAAGTTTGCGTTTGCGCGAAATATCACCGCCATAGCATTTTGCCAGCACGTTTTTACGCAGGGCCTTGATCGACTCACGCGCAATCACAGTGCCCCCAATCGCCGCCTGAATCGCCACATCAAACATCTGGCGACTGATGATTTCCCGCATTTTCGCCACCACAGCGCGACCCCGGTATTGCGCCTGCGAACGGTGAACGATGATGGACAAAGCGTCGACCTTTTCGCCGTTCAGCAAGATATCGACCTTGACCACATCGGACGTCCGAAACTCCTTGAACTCGTAGTCCATCGAGGCATACCCTCGGCTCACCGATTTGAGCTTGTCGAAGAAATCCAGCACGATCTCACCCAGCGGCATGTCGTAAGTCAGCATGACCTGCTTGCCGTGGTAAGCCATATTGAGCTGCATGCCGCGCTTCTGGTTGGCCAACGTCATCACCGCGCCCACATAGTCTTGCGGCATGTACAAATGCACCGTTACGATGGGCTCGCGGATTTCTTCGAGGCGCCCCTGCTCTGGCATTTTCGAAGGATTCTCAACCATGATGACTTCGCCGCCTGGCTTGACCACCTCATAAACCACGCTGGGCGCGGTTGTGATCAGGTCCTGGTCGAACTCGCGCTCCAGCCGCTCTTGCACGATCTCCATGTGCAACAAACCGAGGAAGCCGCAGCGAAAGCCGAAGCCCAAAGCCTGCGACACCTCTGGTTCATATTGCAATGCAGCGTCGTTGAGCTTGAGTTTTTCCAGTGCGTCGCGCAACGCATCGTACTGATTGGATTCGGTGGGATACAGACCCGCAAAAACCTGTGGTTGCACTTCCTTGAAACCGGGGAGCGCCTTGACCGCAGGCCCGAGGTTGTTGGGCAGCTTTTTCTCAAGCGTGATGGTGTCGCCTACCTTGGCGGCTTGCAATTCTTTGATGCCGGCAATGATGAACCCCACCTCACCCGCTTCCAGCGATGGGCGTGGTTCTGTACCCGGTGTGAACACGCCGAGGTTGTCGGCGTTGTAGACCGTGTTGGTGGCCATCATCTTGAAGCGTTCGCCTCTTTGCAAACGACCGTCAACCACCCGCACCAGCATCACCACGCCCACGTAGGCGTCGTACCAGCTGTCCACGATCATCGCGCGCAACGGCGCATTCGGATCGCCTTTTGGGGGGGGATGCGCGCGACGACCGCCTCAAGAATGTCAATCACGCCCATACCCGATTTGGCCGAGCAGGGGATGGCGTCGGTGGCGTCGATTCCGATCACATCTTCGATCTCGATCTTGGCGTTGTCCGGATCTGCATTGGGCAGGTCCATCTTGTTGAGCACCGGCACGACCTCAACACCGAGTTCCAAAGCGGTGTAGCAATTCGCCACCGTCTGAGCCTCTACGCCTTGGCTGGCATCCACGACCAGCAAAGCACCTTCACAAGCCGAGAGTGAGCGGCTGACCTCGTAAGAGAAGTCCACATGACCAGGCGTATCGATCAAATTGAGGTTGTAGATCTGTCCGTCGAGGGCTTTGTACTGCAGCGCAGCAGTCTGGGCCTTGATGGTGATGCCCCGTTCCTTCTCGATATCCATCGAGTCCAGCACTTGTTCACTCATCTCACGATCAGACAAACCGCCGCAAAGGGAAATGATGCGATCGGCCAGCGTGGACTTGCCGTGATCGATGTGGGCGATGATCGAAAAATTGCGAATGTGATTCATCAGGAAAGCGACTCAACCAAGGACGACAAGCACCATGCGCCCGCTCTGCGGGCACACATAAAAAAGGGCGCGTCAGCTGTTGACGCGCCCAGAACCAACAATCAAGGGCAACTGCGATAGTTGGGGTTTCATTGTAGGCAAAAAGCCCAAAACGCACACCCGCCAACCGTCTATCTCAGTTTGTTGCAGCGCAGCAACATACAAGCCATCAACAACTTATCCACAGGACGACAGCTGGGCAGGTGGATCACCTGTGGATGATCTCTGCCCTGCCCGCGACGTGTCTCACATCGTGAAGCCCAAAACAGCTCCCACGAAGGAATCCTGCGCTTTAAACCCCGATTTTATCGAATTCTGTCCGAGGGGCTTCGCTCGCCGTTAGCAAGCACTTACAAATGCAGACCCCGGTTCGGCAATCGGACCCCTGCTCAGGTGTCGTATCCTCACCACCACTTCGATGGTTTGCACAAAATTCCCTGCCAGCCCAAGGGCTATTCACAGCAGGAACAGCCATGTGGAACGCCTTTTCAACGAATGGGCCGGATCAAAGTGTACTGGGCCCATTCCCCTCGGCGAAACAGCACATTGATCGACTTGCCTTTGTCTACCTTGGACAGGGCAGCTTCCAGCTCTTCAACCGAGGTGGTGTCCATGTTATCGATGGCCACAATCACATCACCTTCACGCAGACCCGCTCGTGCGGCAGGGCCTTCTGCACTCTCAACACGCACGCCACCCCGCAAATTGAGCTCCTTTTTCTGCGCAGCGGTCAGTGCCTTGAGGGTCAACCCCAGGCTCTGAACAACGCTGGACACTTGGGGACGAACTGTGTCGGGGGCCGCAGCTCGGCGTTCCGCCTGCTCGGGCTCAAGCTCGGCCACGGTAATACCCAGCTCTTTTTGGGTCCCACGGCGGAACACCGTCATACGGCTCTTGTTTCCCGGCTTGGTACTGCCCACCAGCCGAGGCAGATCGACCGACTTGTCGATGTCTTTCCCATCAAATTTCAAGATGATGTCACCCGGCTCCACCCCCGCTTTTGAAGCAGGCGAATCAGCCTCCACACCCCGCACCAAGGCCCCACGGGGCTTGCCCAATCCTATGGATTCGGCCACCTCTTTGCTCACCTGGTCAATCTGAACACCGATGCGCCCACGTGTTACCCGTCCCGTGGTGCGCAGCTGATCAGAAACCCGTACCGCCTCGTCGATCGGTATGGCAAAGGAGATCCCCTGAAATCCACCCGAGCGCGAGTAGATCTGGCTGTTGATGCCGACCACCTCGCCGCGCATGTTGATCAACGGCCCTCCCGAGTTGCCCGGGTTGATCGCCACATCGGTCTGAATGAAGGGCAGGAAGTCTCCGGTATCGCGCTTCTTGGCACTGACAATACCGGCGGTCACGGTGTTCTCGAGACCAAAGGGCGAGCCGATCGCCATCACCCATTCACCAACCCGCAACCGGTTGACATCTCCGATGCGCACAGCGTTGAGACCAGAGGCCTCGATCTTGACCACCGCCACGTCGGTGCGCTTGTCCGCGCCCACAAGCTTGGCCTTGAATTCGCGATTGTCTGGCAAAGTCACGATCAGTTCGTCGGCTCCATCCACCACGTGGGCGTTCGTCATGATCAGGCCATCCGAACTCAGGATAAACCCCGAACCGACCCCCCGGGGTTGGGCCTCATCCATCGGGCCCGGCTCCTGTTTCGGCGAGCGAGGTCCCATGCTCGGCGGTATCGGAATGCCGAAGCGGCGGAAAAACTCCAGCATTTGCTCGTCCATGGCAGAGCCACCACCCGCCGCGCTGGTCGACGCGCGTTCCAAGGTGCGGATGTTCACCACCGAGGGACCAACCAGATCCACCAAATCGGTGAAATCAGGCAGGCCCCGAACACTGGGCGCGGTCACTTGAGGAAGGCTCTGTGCCTTTGCAGGCACAGACCATGCAAGCGCGCTCAAAGCCAGCGCACCGCCAAGAAAAATGGACGGCAATGAAGTTAGAGATAAAGGCTTGGAATTCATGGTGTTTGATTCAGATCTGGTGAACAGAAAAGCAGGCGCGGAAGTGGTCACAGGGAAAGAGCTCAACGCAACCCTCGGGCGGGGTCAACGTGATCGCTCCAACGCCTCTGACATGCGCACAAGGGTCTCCATGGGCACCTCACCCATCGCCGTGACCCAATGGGTCGCCAGGTGGCGGCGCAACAGGTGGGTCGCACCCGTTGAAGAGCGGCCCTCCGCCCCTGGTTGGTCAGTCTCCAGAGGTTCGATGAACAACGACACGGAGGCAAGACCGTCAGAAAACACGCATTGCATGGCATCGACCTGCCCGAGCGACGGGTCGGGACGCGCACGCGTATGGCAGCTCATGAGTTGAAATCCTGCGACCATCGCTTTCACGGTCCAACCAGCGGCTTCCGCCGAAGTTTTGACAAAGGCAGGATGAAACACCTCATAGCCTCGCGTGTCTTTCATCTGTTTTTTGAGCTTGTCCATGCGGACTGGCGCATCCAGCTTCAACTCAGAAAAAGCCAGTTGCTCGAGAATCTGCCCCTTGAGGTCGATCGTCTGCAACTTGACCACGAGGCCACTTTCCCGCTCCGCCCAGATGCGATAGCCGAACCGCAACGAGTCCCTTGGCACGATCTCCACAGCGTCCGAGAGGTAGCCGGCTACCCGCTCTCGTCCCGTCTCTCGCACGTCATAAAACTCAGGAATCACGTTGGCAGGCGTGCGCAGCAACTCAGGGAACAACCCGAGTGATTCCCGTTTTTCAACCCACGCACGCTTCTCGTCGGGCGCAAACGTGATGACATCGTTGTTGCGCCTGATCGTCGTTCGAGGGGCACCCGTGAGCGTTTCTATCCGCTCCATCTGATGTTCACCGTCACACACATGCCAGATCCTCGAAGCCGACATGGCCATCCCCGTGGACACCACCAGCGTGCCGGTGTAGTCGCGCTGCCGCGAAGCATCATGCATCCGGTTCAGCCAGTCGTTGACAGTTCGCTTTGGCGGCACAGCCACGGACTGGGCTTGAAGACCGATCCAGGGACCCGACAACAACAGGGCCAACGCAGACAACTTCAGGGCCTGAAACACCATTCGCAGGCCCCCCCCGCGAATGCCGACGCGCCCGTTCAGATCCGCGCCATGTGTCCCGACCGGGACGCGCCCCAACCATTCAGACTTGTTGATCAACATGAATCAGCGCCGCTCCGCAGCGTCGTGTGTCGCGCTGCGGAGAAATCCGGCAGGCATCTGCAGCGCGGACATGGATCCGTATTGCCGGTGCTCGGCCAACAGCTGCTCTAAACGAGCGTCCCGAATCAAGGTTCCCTGGGCGGTGTTCACCACGACAGTGGAGTCGACGGTGGCCAAGGGAGATCCTTCGTTTGAGGCCAGCACGGGTCCAGAAGCCGCCGACGGGCTGCCGGGGGATTCGCGCAGCACTGTCCAGCTCACGGCCATCACTGCGGCAAGAGAGGCGACGCCCGCCACCCATTTCCAGCGCATCACGGGGTCATTGGCAGCGCCCGACCGCACGTGGACCAAGCGTGCATCTGGGGCAGGAGACAAATCCCGCGGGATATCGGCAGGCAATCCTGCCATCACACCCATCAAAAAATCCTGCGACGAGCGGACAGATCCCACGACCGGTCGACCGTTCAGGGTCTGGCCAATCATTTGATAAAGCAACCACTGCTGGTGAAGCTCGCGCGCATCAGCCGCCCCCCGCAGCACCACGTCACATGCGAGGTCGGGCAACTCGCCATCCACGAGTGCAGACACCGCGCTGTCAGCGTCTGTGCCCGAAAGGTCTAGCAGTGTTTTGTCTTGTGCGGCATTCATCGTTGACATCCCATAACTTCGAGGACTGACCCTCTTCACATCCCGGCCAGAGAGCCGTCACCAGCGCTTGCCAGTTTGGCGTTCCAGCATCGGCTTGATCCGGTTGGAAATCGCTTCACGCGCCCGGAAAATGCGCGAGCGCACCGTCCCGATGGGACAGTCCAGCGCCTGTGCAATTTCTTCATAACTCAATCCATCCATCTCGCGCAGGCTGATCGCCATGCGCAGCTCTTCTGGCAACGCCTCCATGGCAGCGTTCACCGCCTCGGCGATCTCCTTGCTGGCCAAAATCGCCTCAGGCGTCTCTTCATGGGAGGCATGTGGGTTTAGTGCAAATTCTTGTGAGGAAGTTTCATCGTCTTCGCCCACTTTCATCTGCGCCTGGTAGATCAAAGGATCGCGCTTGAGTTCCAACAGCTGTTTTTTGGCCGTGTTGACCGCGATCCGGTACAGCCAGGTATAGAACTGAGCATCCCCGCGAAACTGAGCCAAGGCCCTGTAAGCCCGGATAAACGTTTCCTGGGCGATGTCCGGCACGAGATCCACATCGCGGACCATGCGTCCGATCAAGCGTTCAACCCGGCGCTGGTATTTGATGACCAGCAGCTCAAAGGCCCGCTGCTCACCCGCCAGCGTGCGCTGGACCAGCATGACATCACTGTCTGGAGGGGGGGGGGCGGTATGGTCGTCTTGAGGGGTCATGTGAACTGGAGGCGGCCGCAGCAATATACCCCATGAAACCGTGATTGCCTGGCGTGCACATCAAACCACACCATCAACCGGTTCAACGGACGGCCACCAGGGCACGCCTTAAATCATCCCAACGGTCGGGATTCTGGGCGCGCTCGACCCAAAGCCATTGTTTTCCGCCTTCGGGACGCTCAATCCGCAACAAACACCGGGACTGCAGGTCAAGCACGTTGTCCACCCGAACCAAGTCCGCGCTGCGAACCCTTCCTGCAGACTGCCAGCGCCACATACCCGCTGGGCCCACCCTGCTCAAAGGAGCGGCCATCGCATCCCAGTGCAGCCGCCCCTGTGCCGATTGGCGCCAATGCCAAGCAGCAACCCCCGCCCAGCACACACATATCAACAGGCCAGAGGCGGTCTGCGTCACCGTCAGTGGCGTCGCACGCCCCAGGTACGCCATGGCGTGCAGTCCGGCAAACGCGGCCAGGCCCGACACACCGAGAGAAAACAACACCCAGCCATA
Source organism: Hydrogenophaga sp. PAMC20947 (assembly GCF_004795855.1). Lineage (NCBI taxonomy): Bacteria > Pseudomonadati > Pseudomonadota > Betaproteobacteria > Burkholderiales > Comamonadaceae > Hydrogenophaga > Hydrogenophaga sp. PAMC20947. The sequence goes on along the minus strand of NZ_CP039252.1, from coordinate 202,375 downwards.
AAAAGAACAACGCCCCACAGGAAAGGAGACCGATGGGGCGTTGCGCATGGGAGCTTCAGGGCCTCAAGAGAAGCGACCAATCCGGGGGAATCGCTCAGACCCTCCTGAAGATCAGGGTCCCGTTGGTCCCACCGAAGCCAAAGTTGTTTTTGACAGCCACATCGATTTTCAGATCCCTGGCCGTATTGGCACAGTAATCCAGATCGCACGCTGGATCCTGGTTGAAAATGTTGATCGTCGGTGGACTTTTCTGTTCGTGCATCGCCAGCAGTGTGAACACACTCTCGATTCCACCAGCGCCACCGAGCAGGTGGCCCGTCATGGATTTGGTCGAATTCACCACGGTCTTCTTGGCATGGTCGCCCAGAGCCGCTTTGATGGCATTCGTCTCGTTGAGATCGCCCAAAGGTGTTGAAGTGCCGTGTGCATTGAGGTATTGAATCTCGTCCGCATTCACGCCGGCATTTTTCATGGCCATCAGCATGGAGCGGCGAGGCCCGTCCATGTTGGGTGCTGTCATGTGATAGGCATCGGCACTCATGCCAAACCCAATCACCTCACCATAAATCTTTGCACCCCTTGCTTTGGCATGCTCATACTCTTCGAGCACCACCACGCCAGCTCCTTCACCCAAGACGAACCCATCGCGGTCCTTGTCCCATGGACGGGAAGCGGTCTTGGGATCATCGTTTCGGGTAGACAAGGCGCGCGCGGCAGCAAACCCCCCCAAGCCGAGCGGTGAAATGGTGGCTTCGGAGCCACCGGCCACCATCACGTCTGCATCGCCGTATTCGATCATCCGTGCCGACATGCCAATGGCATGCAAGCCGGTGGTACATGCGGTCACCACCGAGATGTTCGGGCCCTTGAACCCGAACTTGATCGAAACATGCCCAGAGATCATGTTGATGATCGAGGCAGGCACAAAAAACGGGGAAACCCGCCTGGGCCCACGCTTGGTGAGCTCGGCATGGGTCGCTTCAATCATGGGCAGGCCGCCAATGCCCGAGCCGATGTTGCACCCGATGCGTGTGGCCTGCTCCTCGCCGAGTGCTTCGCCCGTGGGCAGCCCAGCGTCAGCTACGGCTTGAGCCGCGGCAGCAATGCCATAGTGAATGAAGGCATCCATCGTGCGCGCTTCTTTCGAAGACATGTACGACTCGACTTCAAAGCCTTTGACCTCCCCTGCGAACCGGCAGGAAAAGTCCGAAGCATCGAACTTGGTGATGTGATCAATGCCGGACTTGCCGGCCAGAATATTGGCCCAGGACTCTTCCACCGTGTTACCCACGGGGCTGATACATCCCAGACCTGTCACGACTACGCGACGTCGACTCATTAAAAATCCCCTTGCGTCTGAGACATTGAAGTCAAGTCAGGCCCACAGCCAGGTAGCAGGCTTGAAACGGCGACGCATGTTGATGCCCTCGGCGTTTCAGGCCAGAAGACCCGCCCCGAAACTGGCCATTGGCATTTGCTCATGCAGCTCAGGCCTTTTTATGGGTCGTGGCGTAATCGATGGCGTTTTGAACTGTGGTGATCTTTTCGGCGTCTTCGTCAGGGATCTCGATACCGAACTCGTCTTCCAAAGCCATCACCAGCTCCACGGTATCCAGCGAGTCGGCGCCCAAGTCGGCCACAAAAGATTTCTCGTGGGTGACCTGCCCCTCTTCCACGCCAAGTTGTTCGGCAATGATTTTCTTTACACGTGCTTCGATATCGCTCATAAGTCCCTCTGAGGGTTGTTGGATGACAGGCCGTCATTTTAGCCGTGCTGGAGAGAGGTCCCTAGCTGGCCCGCCGGACGGCTTTTTTCGGCGGCAAGATTCGTGAATTTACAGCTTCATGCCATGAACATGCCGCCATTGACGTGCAACTCCTGACCAGTGACATAGGCCGCCTGCGGACTCGCCAGATACGCAACTGCATGCGCGATGTCGGCTGGCTTGCCCAAATGCCCTAACGGGATCTGGTTCAGCAGGGCTTGTTGCTGCTCTTGTGGCAATGCCGCGGTCATATCGGTCTCGATGAAACCGGGCGCCACACAATTGACCGTGATGTTGCGGCTGCCGAGCTCACGAGCAAGGGCGCGGGTCATGCCGGCGACACCGGCCTTGGCAGCAGCGTAATTGGATTGTCCCGCATTCCCTGAGGCACCCACCACGCTGGTGATGCTGATGATGCGACCATAACGCTGCTTCATCATGGGGCGAATCACGGCGCGGCTCATTCGAAAAACCGCCTTGAGGTTGGTGTCCAGCACAGCATCCCAATCGTCATCCTTCAAACGCATGGCCAGCATGTCGCGGGTGATACCCGCGTTGTTCACCAAAATCTGCAAGCCGCCATGGGTCTTGGAGATGGCATCGATCAAGGCTTCGGCTTCGGCCGCGTCGGTGACATCCAGTTTGGCACCCTCGCACGCAGGTGACGCCCCCGGCACAGACCGCAATGTCTGGGTGATCTTGGCAGCGCCCTCATCGGTCGTGGCCGTACCCACCACCACAACCCCGCGCAAAGCCAGCTCTTGAGCAATTGCAGCGCCAATACCGCGCGATGCACCGGTCACCAGGGCCACCTGGCCAGTCAGTTTCATTTCAGACATCGGACATTCCTATCTTCAGCTCAACAAGGTTTTCACATCAACCAGGGTTGCCGGATCGTACAGGGCGACGCCCGTCAGACCGGGTTCAATGCGCTTGGCCATGCCCGCCAGCACTTTGCCAGGGCCGCATTCAACCAGCGTCGCCACGCCGCGCGCCTGAATGGAACGAACGCACTCAACCCAGCGCACAGGACCGAAAGCCTGACGAACCAGGGCATCACGGATTCGGTCGGGATCTGTTTCTTCCGCCACATCAACGTTGTTGATCACCGGGATCTGCGGCGCGGCCAAGGCCACACCGGCCAAGGCCACGCGCAGCTTCTCAGCAGCGGGCTTCATGAGGCTGGAATGGAATGGGGCTGAGACCGGCAGGAGCAACGCCCGCTTGGCACCCAGGCCTTTGAGAACCTCACAGGCCTTGTCCACAGCCGCTTTGCTGCCGGCGATCACGGTTTGCGCTGGATCGTTGAAGTTCACCGCCTCCACCACTTCGACACTGCCAGCTCCGAATGTGGCCTGTGCCTGGGCGCAACCCTCCATGACCGTAGCCGCATCCATGCCCAGGATGGCAGCCATGGCCCCCGTCCCGACAGGAACAGCCTCCTGCATGGCCGCTGCCCGCAACCTGACCAATGGAGCCGCCTGCGAAAGGGTCAACACCCCTGACGCCACCAGCGCAGAATACTCGCCCAAAGAATGTCCTGCCATCACTGCGGGGGCCAAGCCACCTTCGGCACACCAGACGCGCCAAGCCGCCACACCGGCGACCAACATCACAGGCTGGGTGTTGGTTGTCAGAGCCAGCGCCTCTTTCGGACCGTCATGGATCAAAGCCGCGAGGTTTTCACCCAAGGCATCAGATGCCTCGGCCAAGGTGGCGGCCACGGCCGGGTGGTCAGCCCAAGCGTCGAGCATCCCCACGGACTGAGAGCCCTGACCCGGAAAAACAAATGCAAATGCAGTCATGTGAAATAAGGAAATAGCAATTCAAGCAAAACAGGATGGCAGCCGACCGCCGGTACGAGCCTGCCATTCAGCCCCGAATGTGCACTCAAAAGTCCACCAACACTGAGCCCCAGGTGAAACCGCCTCCGACGCCCTCAAGCAGCAAGGTATCGCCTCGCTTGACTTGCCCGGTGCGCACCCCATGGTCCAACGCGAGCGGGATGGAGGCCGCCGACGTATTGCCGTGCTGATCCACCGTCACCACAACCTTGTCCATGGGCAGCTTCAGCTTGCGCGCCGTGCTTTGCATGATGCGGATATTGGCCTGGTGAGGGATCATCCAATCGATATCAGCGGCCGTTCGGCCAGCTTTTTCCAGCGTGGCACGTGCGGTGTCTTCCAACACCCCCACGGCCAGCTTGAACACCGCCTGACCGTCCATTTTAAGCAAAGGGTCTCCCAGGATCTGACCACCAGACACATGCCCTGGAACACACAGGATATCGGTGTATTTGCCGTCGGCATGGATATCGGTCGCCAGAATGCCCGGCGTTTCGCTCGCCTCAACCACCACGGCACCTGCACCGTCACCAAACAACACGCAGGTGGTGCGATCGTCAAAATTCAGCAGGCGCGAAAACACTTCCGTCCCCACGACCAAGGCCTTGCGAACACTGCCAACCCGAACCATGGCCTCGGCCACGGTCAGTGCGTAGATGAAACCACTGCACACCGCCTGGACGTCAAAAACGGGGCACCCAGCGATACCCAGTTTGCGCTGCAAAATGGCGGCTGTTGATGGGAAGACCATGTCGGGCGTTGAAGTCGCAACGATGATGAGGTCGATCTCGCCTGGCTCAGCGCCAGCCGCCGCCATGGCTTGGCGGCAAGCGTGTTCGGCCATGTCACTGGCAAACACACCTTCAGCAACAAAATGCCTGGCCCGGATGCCGGTGCGCTCGACAATCCATTGATCGCTGGTTTCCACCCCCCTGGCCGCCAAACGCTGCACCATGTCTTCATTGGTCAGGCGCAATGGCGGCAAATAGCTGCCGGTACCGGAGATGCGTGCGTACGGGGAAGTCATGCGGAGTGGATCGTTTCGTGAATGGGCTTTGTCAACTCGCCAGTGTGCTCTCAGGCGCCAGCAAAGGCGCGGCATGGGCAATGCGTTGTTGCACTTTTTCCAGCAAGCCGTTGTGGGCAGCATCATAAGCCCGGGCCAGCGCCTGCTCGAATGCAAAGGCGTCAGCCGATCCATGGCTCTTGAACACCAGACCGCGCAAACCCAGCAAGGCCGCGCCGTTGTAGCGCCTGTAGTCCATGCGCCGCTTGAACGCGGCGATCACGGGATAAGCGAAGATCGCACCCAATTTCGTCATGATGCTGCGAGAAAACTCAGCTTTAATGAAATCTCCGATCATCTTGGCCAAGCCTTCACTGGCCTTCAGTGCGACATTGCCCACAAAGCCATCACAGACCACGATGTCGACAGTGCCCTTAAAAATGTCGTTGCCTTCGACATTGCCATAGAAGTTCAAATCACCGCTGCTGGCTGCGTTTCGGAGCAACACACCGGCTCTTTTGATCACATCGCTGCCTTTGATCACCTCTTCACCCACATTGAGCAGGCCCACGGTGGGCTCTTCCTTCCCAGAAATGGCGGCCACCAGCGCGGAGCCCATCACGGCAAACTGAAAGAGGTGCTCGGCACTGCAGTCCACATTGGCACCGAGATCCAGCACCGTTGTGGCACCACCGAGCGTATTGGGCATCTGGCTCGCGATAGCGGGGCGATCAATGCCATCCAGGGTCTTGAGCAGATACCGGGCGATGGCCATCAAAGCACCCGTATTGCCAGATGACACAACCGCCTGGGCATTGCCATCCTTCACCTGCTGGATCGCCACCCGCATCGAAGAATCCTTCTTCTTGCGCATGGCAACTTCGACGGGGTCGTGCATCTCCACAACCTCAGAAGCCTGCACAACCCGGCAGCGCAGGTGATTGACCAGGTCGGGGTATGCCTGAAGCGCCTCGGTCTGCCCAACCAGAAGCAAGTGCGCCTCAGGATGGCTGGCCAAAAACGCCGCACAAGCCGGCATGGTGGACGCAAGTCCCACATCGCCGCCCATGCAATCCACAGCAACGGTGATCATGAAGCTACCCTTGAAGTGACACACCCGGTGCCGCACAAACGAAAAAAGCCCGCATGGCACATGCGGGCCTGTTTACAAATCCCAGCCACTGCCTCCACCGCGCGCAGGCGACGGACCAGATGGCTTTCAGCCAATTCAGGCTTCGGATTTGTTCTTCAACACTTGCCGGCCACGGTAGAAACCGTTGGGGCTGATGTGGTGACGCAGGTGCACTTCGCCGGTGGTTGGCTCAACTGCGATACCGGGCACGTTCAGTGCATTGTGCGAACGGTGCATGCCGCGCTTGGAAGGGGACTTTTTGTTTTGCTGGACGGCCATGAGGGGCTCCTGAAATCGGTGGTGGACTAACGGGCTGCGCTTGGAGTGGGCATTGTGCCCGACTCGCTCGGTGCATCAGGCAGCCAGCGCAAAGCTAAAGATTATAGCCCGAATACCCGGCGCCCGCAAAACCTTGAACCTTCTACTTTTTCAGACGGGCCAACTCTGCAAACGGATTCTTGCGGGGCTCTTCGTCCTGTCCCAGCGAAACGGCCTCATCGGCAACGCTCATCACCACCGGCTCAGGACAGACTTCGTGCATGGGGACCAGGGGCAATGCCATCAGCAGCTCATCTTCCAGCAGGTCCTCCAGATCGGGCCTGGGCTCCAGGGCGAGCACATCTTCCTCGCTGTCCTCATCTTCCGCTTCGGCTGCTGCCTCGTCTGCCACAAACCTGTACCAGCGGTCCACCACCAGGGGCACCTTGACCGGGCCCAGGCAGCGCTGGCACACCACCGAAAGTGCACCCTCTGCCTCCAGGTGCAGCCAGGGCTGCACCTTGCCAGCCCCTTGAGCGCGCATCTCCCCTTGCACATGCCAGCTCACAGGCTCAAGGCCGTCCGTGCCCGGCGCACACTCAGCCTGCAGGCGATCGAACTGGCCGTCGCCCTCGGCAGACCCCAGCTGTCCGCCAGCCAAGGCAAAGGCGCGAACATCCAGGCGTTTGGGATTCCAGGTGGATTTGGTGGGTGCTGTCATCCCAGCAGTGTAAAAGAAAGCGGGGAGAATACCCGTATGTCCCAAGCCATGCCCTCCCCCTTTCCATCCCCAGAGCTGTCCAGCGGCCGCCCCCTCATCCTGGGATCTACCTCGCGTTACAGGCAGGAGCTGCTGACCCGGCTTGGCCGTCCTTTCCAGACTGTTGCGCCCGAGGTTGATGAAACGCCGCAACCCGGAGAGAGCCCTGCAGACTTGGCCGTTCGGCTGGCTATGGCCAAAGCCTGGGAGGTCGCACGGCGGTTCCCAGAAGCGGTGGTGATCGGCAGCGATCAGGTCGCCGATCTTCATGGCACCCCTTTGGGCAAACCCGGCACGCACGAGCGTGCTGTGGCGCAACTGCAGCGCATGCGGGGGGAGACCGTGGTGTTTCAGACCGCTGTCGCCGTGGTCTGCCAGGCAACGGGTTTTGAACGGTGCGATCTGGCTGCCGTGCGCGTGGTCTTTCGCCACCTGGGTGACGCCGAAATTGAGACCTACCTTCGGACCGAACAACCCTACGATTGCGCCGGGAGCGCCAAGAGCGAAGGCTTGGGCATCGCTCTGCTGGAGCGCATCGACAACGATGACCCCACCGCGCTCATTGGCCTTCCGCTGATTCGCACCTGTCAATTGCTGCGCGCCGCTGGCGTGTCCATCCTGTGAAGCCCGGCACCCCCGCCATCGGAACCTTGTTTCTGATTCCAACCCCTCTGGACTTTGGATGCCTGCTACCGGACGCCACCCCCGACCCCATCAGCCGGTGGCTGCCGTCTGACACCCTCACCACCGCGTCCCGACTGACCCACTGGATCACAGAAAACGCCAAAAGCACCCGGGCCTTCCTCAAACGGGTGGACAGCCTTCACAGCCTTGCCGCTCCGCTGCAAGCGCAAAACATCACGGAACTGCCCCGCCAGGTCCACAAAAAAGGCGACCATACGCCGGCGACCGCCGGTGATGCTGAGGCCAGAGCTCTGTTGGCCCCGTTGCTCATGGGGCATGACATAGGGCTCGTCAGCGAGGCGGGCATGCCGGCCATCGCTGATCCTGGCAGCTCGATCGTTCGTGCAGCACACGCCATGGGCGCCCCGGTGCACCCGATGACGGGTCCGATCTCGCTCATGCTGGCGCTGGCAGCCAGTGGACTCAATGGCCAGAATTTTGCGTTTGTGGGCTACGTCCCCCAAAGCGTGGACGAGCGCGCCAAACGCCTGCGTGAGCTGGAAACCCTGTCCCTGAAGACCGGGCAGACCCAGATCCTGATCGAAACACCCTACCGAAACGCGGCTTTGCTGTCGTCATTGATACAGAGCTTGCATCCCCATACCCGGCTCGCGGTCAGCTGTGCATTGAGCTTGGCCGCGCAAACCACCCGCAGTGCGCTCATCGCTGACTGGAAGGCACACGCCCTCCAGCAAGCGCTGCCGCTGGAGGCCCCAGCGGTCTTCCTGATCGGACGTTGAGCTGGTCTGCGCCATGCCGGTCCAGGCGACTGGGCAGGCATGGCAAACCGGTTGGCCTTCAAAGCGAGGACAAGGCGACTGGCCACAGGCCGTGCGCTGGCACGCAAGCCAGAACACCGCCGCTATCGCCTTGAATGCGAATTGGTATCAGGCCAAGGCCTTCACCATATGGGCCCTGACCGAAGCACTGAGCTCGGGATTGGCCAAGGCCAGATCGATCGTGGCCTCCAGAAAGCCCTCTTTGCTCCCACAATCATAGCGACGGCCATCGTAGCGAAAGGCATACACGCGCTCGGAGCCGATCAATGACGCAATGCCATCGGTCAGCTGAATTTCACCTCCGGCCCCCCGAGGTTGCTGGCGAATGCGCTCAAACACGGCAGGCGTGAGGATGTACCGTCCTGCCACGGCCAGGGTGGAAGGCGCCACCTCGGGCCGGGGCTTTTCCACCATGGCAAACACCTCGGCAACAGGCGCGCTCACGCCCTTGACGTCAACCACGCCATAGCGTCGCGTGTCTTCTCGCGGCACGTCTTGCACCGCAAGAATGGTCCCGGGGTGGCTCGCGTAAGCCTGCACCATTTGCTGCAGCACCGTGGGGCCACCGCGGGATTGATCACGCCCGAGCATCAGGTCGTCAGCCAACAGCACCGCAAAAGGCTCGTCACCGACCAGGCGCTCGGCACACAAAACCGCATGCCCCAGTCCCAGTGCTTTAGGCTGGCGCACATAGACACAATCCATGTCGTCGGGTTTGATCGAATTCACCAAATCCAGCAAGGCGTGCTTGCCGGCGGCCTCCAGCTCAGCCTCCAACTCGTAGGCGGTATCGAAATGGTCTTCAATCGCGCGCTTGTTGCGCCCCGTCACAAAGACCATTTCACGAATGCCGGCGGCATACGCCTCTTCAACCGCGTATTGGATCAGCGGTTTGTCCACCACGGGCAGCATTTCTTTTGGAATAGCCTTGGTCGCTGGCAAAAAACGGGTACCGAGCCCACCCACCGGAAAAACGGCTTTTCGAATCTGCATCATTTTCCTCACCTTTCCGTTCAAATTTCTTTTTTCACTCGTCACTTCAGCTGAACACCTTCTGAGCGCGCGGCGAAAAATATGCCCCGGCCCACGCTGGCCCCGAATTGCCGAGCCAATCGCATCCCGAGGTTTTCGCGCTGGGTGTAGTCCACAATCTCTTCTGCTTTGACCACATCGCGCGCCACGGAATCGAGGCTGCCCAATCCGTCCGCCAGACCCTGTTCAACGGCCTGTTGACCGCTCCAGACCAGCCCGCTGAAGGTCTCAGGTGTTTCTTTGAGACGATCCCCACGACCTTTTTTGACAGCGTCAATGAACTGCGCGTGGATTTCCGTCAGCATGGTTTGAATATAGGCCGTTTGGCGCTCATCCTGGGGGCTGAACGGATCCAGCAAGGCCTTGTTGGCCCCGGCCGTCATGAGGCGGCGCTCAATCCCCAGTTTGTCCATCAGGCCCGTGAAACCGAAGCCATCCATCAGCACGCCAATACTGCCGACCAGACTGGCTTTGTCCACATAGATGCCATCTGCCGCTGCAGCGATGTAATAAGCGGCCGAAGCACACGTTTCTTCCACCACCGCATAGACCTTTTTGCCATGCAATGCCTTGAGGCGGGTGATTTCATCGTTGATGATGCCGGCTTGAACGGGGCTGCCGCCGGGTGAATCGATCAACAGAACAATGGCTCGAGCGCCCTTGTCTTCAAACGCGGTTTTCAGCGAACTGACCACGTTTTCGGCGCTGGCCTCGACGCCCGAAGCAATTTCACCGCGGATTTCAATCACGGCGGTGTGGGGCGTGCTGATGGCGACAGTACCGCTTTGCACGTTGAAGATGTACCAGAATGCGGCCCCGATCACGGCCAGCCACAACAGCCGAAGAAACAAACGCCAGCGCCTCGCTGATCGCTGCTCACGGAGGGATGCAAACAGCAATTTTTCCAGCGTCTCTCGCTCCCAACCGCTGTCGGCAGCGCGTCGACCGGGGTGGGAAAGGGGCATTTCGGGCAGGTCGTCGTTCATAAATTCAAAATTCCGGAGGGTGGAACGGGTATTGTGACTGCCAGAACACCACCCCGTCGCGCTCAACCAGCGGGATCTTGACCAATCCGCGACGACAAGGTCCTCCGCGACAGACGCCCGTATCGGGCTGGTACACCGCACCGTGGGTGGCGCACAGCAACCACCGCCCGGTGTCGTCGAAAAACCGGTTCGGTTGCCAATCCATTTCCATGGCCACATGGGCGCAGCGGTTCAGGTAGGCATGCACCTCTTCTTCAAAGCGCACCGCAAAGGCGCGGCACGTCTGACCCGAATAAACCACATCAAAGGGGACCGCCTGCCCCCCATTGGCCAACTCACCGCTGCGGCACAAGGCGTGCAGCGGGTCGTGATCATTGGGAGAAACCTCTGGCGCTTCAGGCATTTTCTCGCAGCCAGTCATGCAGCTCAGGCACCGAATGCGCCACAAACAGCGGCATCAAAGCGTCGAATGCATCTGGCTCGTGCGCTCCGTAGCTGACACCCACGCTGGGGCAACCGGCATTCAATGCCATCTGCAGGTCGTGCGTGGTGTCACCAATCATCAGGGTCCGCCGAGGGTCAACGCCGAATTCTTTCATCAATTCGTGCAGCATCAAAGGGCTGGGCTTGCCTGCCGTCTCATCTGCGGTGCGCGATCCATCAAACAAACCCTGCAATGCCACGGCGCGCAACGCCACATTCAATCCGCTTCGGCTCTTGCCAGTGGCCACTGAAAGCCAATGCGCGCGCTGTTTGAGTTCCGTGAGCATGGGTAACACGCCGTCAAACAGGCTGATGTCGTCCTGCTGCTGCTCGTAATGGTGTTTGTAGCGCTCCCCCAACTGGGGATAGCGGTCCTGCGGCACATCGGGCGCAGCATGGGCCAGCGCTTGCATAAGGCCCATTCCGATCACATAACTGGCCTGCTGCTGACTGGGCACGGTCCCACCCACATCGCGCACCGCAGCCTGAATGCTGCGGGTGATGATGGCGGTCGAGTCGAACAGGGTGCCATCCCAGTCAAAGGCAATCAAGTCAAATTGGCGAGCGGACATGCTGATAACAGGATATTTGGTGAACAGAAGCTGGATTATCCGTGCTGGCACACGCCAGCATAAAAAAAGGGCGCTCCTGGCGCCCTCTTCGGTTTGCGAGTCGCAACTGCGATCGATCAGATCCGGAAGTCTTCGATGCTCTTGCCCGATGCGAGCACATTGCGGACCCATTCTGGCTTGCGCCCAGGGCCGCCAGCCCACAACTCGCCATTGGGGCCTTTGAACTTGGCGGGAGCGGATGATTTGGATTTGGCCGTTTTCTTGCCACCAACACCACCCAGATCGGCTGCCGTGATGCCGTACTCTTTCATTTTGGCTTTGATTTCTGCGACCACCGAGGCGAGTTCGGCTTTGCGAGCCTGCTCGGCCTGAGCCATCAGAGATTGGGCCTGCGCCATGAGTTCAGAGTAATTTGCCATTGAATATCCTTGAAAAGGTCGGTTCTTGAATAATATTTTTACGTGCATCCCAACGATGCAGTACCGATTATAAGAAACTATGAGGGCAGTTGGGCTAGGGCTTTTACCCAATTTTGCAATTCAACCGGCAATTGCGATACCAACTCCATCGGCTCTTCGCTGATGGGGTGATTGAGACGCAACCGCCAAGCGTGCAAAAACATGCGTTTCAGGCCCGAACGGGCCAAACTTCGATTGAGCTCAAAATCACCGTATTTGTCATCTCCGGCGATCACATAACCCGCGCTGGCCAAATGCACCCGGATCTGGTGTGTGCGTCCGGTCTTGATGGTGACCTCCAGCAGCGTCAAACCTTCTGGGCACTCCTTTTCGCAACCGGGAGGCGCGGCCAGCCGCTGAATGGGGCGAACCAAGGTGAGCGAAGGCATTGCATCCGGGTGGTCGGAAGACACAACTTTGACCCGCCGCTCTCCATCTGGCAGCAGGTATTTGTGCAGCGGCTGATCCAATACCTTGAGTTTTTGGGGCCACGCGCCTTTAACCACCGTCAAATAGGTTTTTCCCGTTGACCGCTCCCGAAACTGGTCTTGCAATGCTCTCAGCGCGCGCTTTTTTTTGGCGATCAACAGCAATCCACTCGTTTCACGGTCCAGCCGATGAACCAGTTCCAGCGAAGTTGCTTGCGGGCGCGCCTGGCGCAACTGCTCAATCACGCCAAAACTCACCCCGCTTCCCCCATGAACGGCAACGCCAGCAGGTTTTCCAATGGCCAGGAAGGCATCGTCCTCAAAAAGAATCGGAAACTCCCGAGGCGGGGCCGGGTTAGCGGATTTTTCGAGCGCCGCTTCCGATACCCGAATGGGAGGAATGCGCAACACATCGCCCTGAACCAAGCGCTCGTCGGCCTGGATGCGACCCTTGTTGCGCCGCACCTCTCCCGAGCGGATGATGCGGTAGACGTGGGTCTTTGGTACGCCTTTCAGAATGCGGATGAGGAAGTTGTCCAGCCGCTGACCGGCAGACTCATCGTCTACCGTGATGTATTGCACTGCAGCGGCAGACTGAACGATAGGTTTGTTGGTCACGAAATAAGCGCCGGAAATTCACCCCACGGCGACCAAGGGAGCGCACTATAATGCGTTGCGCCAGTCGTGTGCTGTAAGTGATTGATTTCCTTGAGTTTAAGGCTTTCACAAACAGCAGGCTCCTGCGGCAAACGATGCTGCGGGCCCGATTGGGCACAGTTGCCACCCGTTGCCTGAGTGCGCGGTAGCCGCTTGACGAGAGCTCTGACAAGAGAGCCCGAGCCGCACCAGCAAACCGACGCAACGGGCGAATCCGTGAGTAAAACTGCGAACCCGAATACGGAATACCCAATCAGCCAGCCAGGCTGCTGAGCCGCGAATGGCGGCCAGACCCAGGCTGGGTGAGGACGAAGTGAACCCAGTGAAACCAGTGGCCAGATCCCTTTCAATGACATCTGTCGCGCCCTTGCTGCTCACCCAACTCCACGCGCCTACGCCTTGACTCGGCGTTCGGAGCTGGCCCGCCCACGAGGCCCGCCGCTCTGACGATATGCGAATGTCCAGCCCAGCTGGCATCCCGGGTCAATGGCTCTCCGGCAATTCCTCCCCTTGTTCGCGCTTTTCCGCTGATTCATGGCGTGTCGGCGTCTGGGCCTTTGCCCGATGCCTTGTCAGTGTCAGAACCAAGGAAACTACATCATGAAACGGATGTTGATCAACGCCACGCAGGCCGAAGAACGCCGCCTGGCGATCGTGGACGGGCAAAAACTGCTCGACTATGAAATTGAAATTGAAGGGCGCGAACAGCGCAAAGGCAATATCTACCAGGCCGTCGTGACGCGCGTAGAGCCTTCGCTTGAAGCCTGTTTCGTCGACTACGGTGAAGACCGCCACGGCTTCCTGCCTTTCAAGGAAATCTCGCGCCAGTATTTTGCAGCCGGCGTCTCCGTCAATCAGGCCCGCATCAACGACGTGATCAAAGAGGGCCAGTCCCTGCTGGTGCAGGTCGAAAAAGAGGAGCGCGGCAACAAGGGCGCTGCCCTGACCACCTTTGTCAGCCTGGCCGGCCGCTATGTGGTGCTGATGCCCAACAACCCACGCGGCGGCGGTGTGAGCCGGCGCATCGAAGGCGAAGACCGCCAGGAACTCAAGCAGGCCCTGGACCAGCTCGAATACCCCAACGGCATGAGCATCATTGCCCGTACCGCTGGTATCGGCCGCGATGCCGCCGAACTGCAGTGGGATCTGAACTACCTGCTCAAACTCTGGACCGCCATTGACGGTGCATCCAAAGGTGGCAAGGGCGCCTTCCTGATCTATCAGGAATCGAGCCTGGTGATTCGCGCCATCCGCGATTACTTCAATGGTGACATCGGCGAAATTCTGATCGATACCGACGACATCTTTGAGCAGGCGCACCAGTTCATGGCGCACGTCATGCCCGAGCACGAGCAACGGGTCAAGCGCTACCGCGACGACGCACCGCTGTTCAGCCGTTTCCAGATCGAACACCAGATCGAAACCGCCTACAGCCGCACGGTTATTCTGCCCAGCGGTGGCGCCATCGTGATCGACCAGACCGAAGCGCTGGTGGCTGTCGACGTGAACTCGGCACGCGCCATCAAGGGCGGCGACATTGAAGAAACCGCGACCCGCACCAATCTGGAAGCCGCCGACGAAGTGGCCCGCCAGGCGCGACTGCGCGATCTGGGCGGCCTGATCGTTATCGACTTCATCGACATGGACGAGTCGAAGAACCGCCGCGAAGTGGAAAACCGCCTGCGTGACGCACTGCGCCAAGACCGCGCCCGTGTGCAGTTTGGCTCCATCAGCAAGTTTGGCTTGCTGGAAATGAGCCGCCAACGCCTCAAGCCCACGTTGAGCGAAGGCGCCTCGATTCCTTGCCCCCGTTGCGGCGGCTCCGGCCACATCCGCGATACCGAGTCTTCGGCACTGCAGATCCTGCGCGTGATCCAGGAAGAGTCGCTCAAGGACAGCACGTCTGCCGTGCTGGTGCAGGTTCCAGTCGAGGTGGCCAGTTTCCTGCTCAACGAAAAACGCACCGAAATCACCAAGATCGAGCTCAAGCAGCGCATCAACGTGCTGCTGGTGCCCAACAAATCGCTGGACACACCCAACTACAAACTCGAACGCCTCAAGCACGACGACGCACGTCTCGACAACCTCGATGTGAGCTACAAGATGGTCGCCGAAGTGGACGACGTCGCCAGCTTCACACGCCGCAGCCAGGAGCGCACCAACAAGCAAGAGCCCGTTATCAAGGGCGTGTTGCCCGATGGTCCGGCACCTGTCGCAGCACCCAAGCCGGAAGCACATGCTGCAGCACCGGTGATCAGCGCGCCCGTGCAGTCGGCTCCCTTGAGTGCGGCTCTGGCCGTGGCTGAAAAGGGCTTCTTCGGCTGGCTCAAGGGCTTGTTCGGCATGCCCGAAACGGCTGCGCCTGCACCCGTGGCGCCTTCGACCTCAGCGGCTTCTGCCAAGACGGAATCCCGTGAAGGTCGGAGCGACCAGCAACGCCGCGAAGGACGCGGCGGTCGCGGTGGCCGCAATGGCACCGGTGAGGGCCGCAATGCCCGCGACGGCAACCGCAATACCCGCAACAGCGAAGGTGGTCGAGGCGGGCGCACAGAAGGCCGCAACGAAGAGCGGGTTGAAGGTCGCCAGGGCGAAGCGCGCGCTGAAGGCCGAGACACCCGTGAAGGTCGTGAACCCCGTGAACCCCGCGAAGGCCGCGGTGGCGAGCGCCGTGGAGAAGGCGGTCGAGGCGAAGGCCGTCAGGGTGGCCGACGCGATGGGCGCCGCGACAACCAGCCGGGCATTGACGGTGCACAAGCACAGCCAGCTGCAACGGAGGAATCCCCTTCGATCGAGTCTGGTGATCAGCAACGTCGCGAGCGCCGTGGACGCAACGACAGCCGCCGCCGCAACCCAACCGGGGACGATGCAGCGCCCGCCGCTGCCCAGGCCTTGACGACCGGGGTCGATGTTCCTGCGTCTGGCGCAGCCGATGACGCCGCGTTGAGCGATCAGCAGGCCACTGGCGCACCGACAGAAGAGACTGGCGAACCACGTGCTCCGCGCGAGCGCCGCAGCCGTGACCGCTATGGCCGCGACCGCCGCGACCGCGCACCCCGTGAATCGCAAGACGGTGAAGGCAACACGGCCGAGACTGTTCAAGCAGGTGAGTCCTCTGCTACCGCAGAATCCCCGGCACAGGAAGAAGCGCCTGCTCGCAGCAGCTATTTCTCGATGCCCGTGGAAGCGACGCCTGCCGAAGCCGCCCCTGCCGCTGTAGCAGCTCCGGTGGAGGCCCCTGCTCCTGCTGCAGTGGCTGAAGCCGTCCCGGCTCCGGCTCCCGTGCGTGAACAGCGACAGCGTACGGCTGCCGTGGCACCGGTGGAAGCTCCGGCGCCCGTCGTTGCTCCTGCTCCTGCTCCTGCTCCTGCTCCTGCTCCTGCTCCTGCTCCTGCTCCTGCTCCTGCTCCTGCTCCTGCTCCTGCTCCTGCTGTTGCTGTTGCTGTTGCTGCGCCCAGTGGACTGCCCAAGGTTGAAGCCTACGACTTGCCCCTGGATGCCATGAACGATGTAGCGGCAGCCAGTGGCCTGCAATGGGTGAACTCCAACCCCGAGCGGGTGGCACAGGTTCAGGCAGCGATTGCTGCTGAACCCAAGCCGAAGCACGTGCCCCGTGAGGTACAGGCCGCGGTGCTGGTTGCAGAAGGCCCTCTGGTGCTGGTCGAGACGCGCAAGGACTTGAACGACGTGACCTTGCCTTTTGAGTCCTCGTCAGCTGGCTGACCACAGGTGAGCCGCTGAGGCTCACTGGTCACCCATGAAAAAGCCCGGCGATGCCGGGCTTTTTCATGGGCTCAGTGCTCCTTCGAGAGAGTCTCACCGGGCGTCCACCGAACAAACCACAGGGCTGATGCGGTCAGATCCTCACCCCGTCATGGGCGGCTTCACATCCCTTCGTTGTTGCATCGCCAAGTATCCGCATTCAGCTTGAGGGGAACTTCGGGCACGACGTGGTGGCCGCAAGGCCAGCGCGCAGCCAGGACGTCGGCACTGTGCGCAGAAACATTCGAACGACCCCATCGTATGAACGCGGCTCATTGGAGCATTCACCACGCCATCCAAGCCACTTGAAAGACGCCAACAGGCGCAGCTCGAACGGAAATCCTGACGGGGCTGAACCCCAATGTAAGGCGCACCACCGAGCGCCTTGCTCAGGAAAGCCTGGCCTGGCGATCTCAGTCCAGCAGCGCGGCCTTTTTCCAGGCCTGTTGCGCTGCGATTGCGTCGCCCCGCTCTTCCGCCAAAGCGGCCATGGACCGCCAGGTTCGGCGCAACAAGCCCGCGTCTTTGAGGCCATGGCTGGCCTGCCCGAGCAACTGGGCGGCCTTGCCCCACAGCTGTCGCTGCATGCAGGCCTGCCCTGCCAGATACTGGAGGTTGGCATTGTTCGGCCACTGCCGCTGTGCTTGCTCCAGGCGCGCCAGCCAATCTGCATCCAAGGTCGACAATCCTGGCTCCAGCATCAACACCAACTGCTTTTGCAGCGAAGCATCCAGCTGGGCGAATTGTGCCCAAACAGGATCCAGCCACCGAAGGACCAGATCGCCTGTGTTTTTGTGGTCGATTTCGCCTTGAACACCGGGAGCCTTGGACAATTGGTGGGCTCGCTGGGCAGCGGCCAGACCGATTTCAGGCATGGCGCGTTCACTGGCATCCAGTTTTTCCCATACGCGACGCAATTGAGACACATCGTGTGCCTCCCGCAAGGCGTCCAACGCCAGTCCTCTCACAATACTCACTGCGACTTCGGGCGAGAACGCCCGGTGTTTGGCCAGCAGACGGGACGTCTCCAGCGCCTCGGCGGTGCTGCCCTCCATCCGTGCCACACGAAGCTTCAACCGCAACGCCTGTATCCGGCGAGCCGCACCTTGCGGCAGCTCGGCCAGGCGGGCACGCGCCACCTCGGTATCCCGGTCCTCCACGGCCCAGCGAGCTGCCCGCAACAAAGCGCCTTCATGGGCATCGGGCGAAGAGGCCACCAGAGACGGCGTCATCGCAGCTTGAAGGTGTTCGTCGCGCAAGGTATGGTTTTGCAGGGACTGCGCGCTCTCGGCCACCAGCAAATGCGCCAGCATTTGCATCTGCTCTCGTTTGGGCAACGGCGTCCCGGGCGACACCTTGAGCTGCTCCAGTGCACTCAGGCCTGCGGCCTGAGCCCTGACGAACCGGCCGGACAATTGCTGCGAAAGCGCATCCAGCACACCCGCCACGGCGGCACGCTCGATTTGCTGCGCTCGCCACCGTTGGGCCTGACCGGGCAGATCCCTCAGCAGGGCAATGGCCCGCAACGCGAGATAGACAAGCACGAACCCCGTGATCAACCCGAAGAGCACCAGATTGAACGAGACATCGAACCGGTAAGGCGCCCAGAAAAGGCTCACCAAAGCCTGGTTGCGCCCCACCAGCAAGGCCAATGCGACAGCGATGCCTGCCAGACCAAGCAACCAGAACACGCTGCGCATGGCGCCACCTTGTTTGTGCCCGACCATCATCGACCTCCAGCGGCCGTCGCCAACGCAGCCAGACTCTCGTCAGGGCCGGGCAGCTCCGAAGCCGACAATTCGGTGCTCAATTCAGCCAGCGTGACCAAAGCAGCGGTCACAGACGAATTGTCCACCTCAAAATAGTGCTCGAGGGTCTTGGACGTGGAAGCAAGGTCGGCCTGGGCCGCCTCGGTCTGGCGCGCCAGCAATCCCAGGCGGGCATTGAGCAAACGCAGCTTGATGTTTTCGCGCAAGAAGAAAGCCTGTTCGGGCGCCAGCAACGCAGCCTCAGGTTTATCGATGCGACTCACACGCACCAGCTCACGGCCGTTGTGCGTCACAGCGACCCACACCCGGCGCCAGAAACTGCGCCAAGTCTGCGTGATGCGCGCCCAACCTGGAGCCGAGGCAACGGCAGTCGACTTTTGCTCTGGCTGTGGTGAACTTTCATTGGCTGAAACTTCGGTGGCAGCGTCGGAGGCGGCCACCACATCGGAAGTCGTGGCAGCAACTTGGCTGGCTTTGGTCACCGCCAACGAGGCTGGCTGATTCAGCATGGGCCAAACATCGGCCTGGCGCGAAAGCTCATCAAGGCGGCGAACCAAGGAAGGCACATCGGTCAACGACGCACTCTGGATGCGCTCGATGTCCCGGGCGATGGCCCGTTGCACGGGATTGAGGCGTGGCTGTGCTGCTCGGCCTATGCGTTGATCCGCCGCCTGCAAAGCAGACAGCAAAGGCTGGGCACTGCCAGTCAACTGGGTTTGCTGCAAGGCCAGACGCAGGGCCGACTCGATGTCTTGCACCAGATTGTCGTCGCGCGAGCGCGAGAGGCTGAGCATCAACTCTTCGAGCTGACTGCGTTGCAAACTCACTTCAGAGAGTTTGACCTCCGCCACCGACAGCCTGGCTTTCAGCTCGTGCGTCAGCGCTTCAGCCTGACCGGCCAGCGCACGCGCTTCCCCGACCTGCGTGGTGCTTTCCTGGCTTCGGCGGGCCAGTTCTTCTTGAGTAAACCCCAACCGCTGCCACAACATTCCTGCGGCGACCAGGGCGCCTACAGCCAGCAACAAGGCCAATATGCCCAGCCACACGCCACCCGATCTAGGTGCAGGTGGGTTTGTGGCTGGCGGATGCAAGACCGGCGCTGGAGACGGCGAAGCGACGGGGGTCGAATCGGGTACGGCAGGCGCGGAAGAAGAGGTGTCTGGGGTGGAATTGTTCATGGGGAGCTCCAGTGGGATTTTAGAGCCCGCACCACATCATCCAAAGATGGGCGGGATTCTTGAACATCCAGAAAGCCCGCTGAGCGGGCGGCTTGTGCAATACGGGGATGGGTGACCAGCGCGCTGGACGAGGACCAGTCGGCATTCGGGAGTGCCTGTTGCAGGTGCTGCAAAGCTTCGGAACTGCTGAACAGCCAGAGACTGCCGGGTTCAGCAGCGGCAGCGGCCAGCGCGAGCTCGGCGGGAGACCATGTCGGGGAACAGCGTTCGTACGCCACACAGGCATCCACCGTGGCGCCTGCGGCCTCACACTGCCCCATCAGCCAGTCCCGGCCTTGTCCCGCCTGTGCCGGTGTGTCCTGAAGCCGGGGCGCGGTTCCTTCAAGCGGATCAGAGGAGCCTCGCACGACCAACACCCGGCTGCCAGGTCGAAGCTGGCCTCGAACCACGGGCCACAAGGCCTCGGAGTCAAATTGTGGCGCATCGGCCGACGGGGAATCCATGCGCGCCGGCTCAACGCCGTGCGATGCCAGCGCCTGAGCCAACGAACGAGCCGTGCCGGGGCCAGGCGCCCAGAAACGGGTTTCCACCAGTTGCCCCGGGGCGGGCGCGGACACCTCAGTGGAGAAAAAATGCTTCACGGCGGCGCCGCTGACAAACATCAGCGCATTCCAAGTCAGCCATTGGGCTCGCGCACGGCTGAGGGCACGCTGAACTTCCGGCGAGCGGGGTGGCCCAATGGCGATCAGAGGCAAGGCCAGCGCAGGCCAACCCCGGTCCATCAGCGAACGGGTCCAGAGCAACGCATCAGCGTCAGGCCGCGTGACCATCAGCCGCTGCAAACGAGGAAGGGTCATCTCCGAAACGACGCTCATCGCCCTTCTCAGCCCTGCGCGGGACTGGGGGCACCAGCAGCCTGCAAAGCTTGCGTGACCCGCATGCCCAGGGCCTCGGCTTGCTCGAGAGAAGTCACCTCACCCTGAGCGCCCACGCGCACCAGCGGTGCATGGCCTTCAGGGTCTCCCCAGGCCGCGTCCAGACGCAGCTGCTCAGGGCTGACCGCATCCCAGTCCGAATAGGCCGCCAGCGGCATGGAACAGCTCCCACCCATGGCGCGAGACACCGTGCGCTCGGCCGCCACCCTGAACCAGCTAGGCCAGTGGATCAGAGGCGCCAGCGCCCCCATCAAATCGGTGCGGTCAGCTCGCACCTCGATCCCGAGCGCCCCCTGACCTGCTGCGGGCAACGACTGGTCGGGTTCAAAGACTGCGCGGATGCGGTTCTCCAGTCCCAACCGCTTGAGCCCGGCCGCTGCCAGCACGATCGCGTGGTAGCCGCCTTCGTCCAGCTTGCGCAAGCGGGTATCCAGATTGCCGCGCAGAGGTTCGATGCGCACGTCGGACCGACCCAGTTGATCCAGCGCAGCGCGCAGCAAGACCAGACGCCGCAAGCTGGATGTACCCACCACAGCACCGGAAGGCAAATCGGCCAGCGTCGCACAACCTGGCGACACCCAGGCATCACGTGGGTCTTCTCGCTCCATCACACAAGCGAGCGCAAACCCCTCAGGCAGGTCCATGGGGACATCCTTGAGCGAATGGACCGCGATATCGGCACGCCCTTCTTCGAGAGCCACTTCGAGCTCCTTCACAAAGAGCCCCTTTCCACCCACCTTGGAGAGGCTTCGATCCAGAATCTGATCGCCTTTGGTGGTCATGCCCAACAAACTCACCCGGTGACCCAGGCCTTCAAGCAGGGCTTTGACGTGCTCGGCTTGCCACAGGGCAAGCCGGCTCTCGCGGGTCGCGATGGTGATGGACAGCGACACAAAGACGCTTGAGGCGGTTGGGCTTGAAATAGACACAGGCAAAAATCAAAAAAATATCAACGCCCCATGACGGAACGGCTCGGTCTTGGTACCTGTTTGGTAACTGACCCATGCTCTGGGATGCTAGCATGTCCGCTGCCCAAAAATGAAGCAACTCCCTCGGAGACCATCCCTTCCATGAGCCCTACCGCCCCCACCACTGCACCCAGTGCGCGCGCCGCGCGTGCTCGTACCGCCGCCTTGCCTGACAAGGACTTGCCTCTGGTCGAAGACATCCGGTTGCTGGGACGCATTCTGGGCGACGTGATTCGCGAGCAGGAAGGCAAGCCGGCGTTCGACCTCATCGAACAGATCCGGCAGCTGTCCGTGGCGTTTCGCCGGCACGACGACCGCCAAGCCGATCGGGATCTGAAAAAATTGCTGAAGAAACTTAGCAGCGATCAAACCGTGAGTGTGATCCGGGCGTTCACCTATTTCAGCCACTTGGCCAACCTGGCCGAAGACCGCCACCACATCCGCCGCCGCGCCATTCACGAACGGGCCGGACAGATGCAGCAAGGCAGCTTGGCGCTCACGCTGCAGCGCCTGCAGCAAAGCGGCGTTTCCCGGAAGAAAATCGTGCAGACCCTGGCAAAAAGCCACGTCTCGCCTGTGCTCACCGCCCACCCCACCGAAGTCCAGCGAAAGAGCATTCTGGACGCCGAGCGCGCCATTGCCCACTTGCTTGGCGAGCGCGAACAAGTGCTGCCGCGCGACCACGCCGAGTTCGAGCTGCAATTGCGCGCCCGCGTGACCCAGCTCTGGCAAACCCGTCTGCTGCGCTTCACCAAACTCACCGTGGCTGACGAAATCGAAAATGCCCTGAGCTACTACCAGTCCACCTTCCTGACCCAGATCCCCCGTTTGTACCGGGATCTGGAAGAGGGGCTCGGAGAGCGTGTGGAGCCATTTCTTCGCATGGGCCAGTGGATTGGCGGCGACCGCGACGGCAATCCCAACGTCACCGCCCCCACATTGGAACTGGCCTTGGACAGCCAGGCAGAGATGGCGCTGCGGCATCACCTCACCCAGGTTCATTTGCTGGGCGCCGAACTTTCGGTCTCGGCCATGCTGGCCAAGGTCAGCCCTGCGATGCAGGCACTGGCCGAGAGCTCGCCCGACACCAACGCCCACCGCCAGGACGAGCCCTACCGCCGCGCGCTCACAGGTATGTACGCCCGTCTGGCCGGCACCCTGAAGACCCTCACCGGTGGCGAAGCGGCGCGGCATGCCGTGGCGCCTCAGGCGCCTTATGCAAAGGCCAGTGAGTTCCTCGCCGACCTCCAGACCATCGAGGCCTCTCTGGTGGCCAACCACGGCTCGGCACTCGCTCGGGCCCGCCTGCGCCCGCTGATGCGGGCGGTCGAGGTCTTCGGTTTTCACCTCGCCACGGTCGACCTGCGCCAGAGCTCGGACAAGCACGAAGAAGTGGTGGCTGAGCTTCTGGCTTTCACACGCATCGAAGCCGACTACAGCGCCCTCGACGAAGAAGCCAAACGCGCGGTGCTGTTGCGCCAACTCAACGACACCCGTCCCTTGCGCCTGCCCGGCGCACAGTACTCGGATCACACCCTGAGTGAGCTCGCCATCTTCGACACAGCCCGAGCCGGGCGCGAGCGTTTTGGGGCCAATGCCATCCGGCACGCCATCATCAGCCACACCGAGACCGTGAGCGATCTGCTGGAGGTCATGCTCCTGCAAAAAGAGAGCGGCATGATGCACGGTTTGCTCAACGAGGGTGCGGTGTGCGACCTGATCGTTGTGCCCCTGTTCGAAACCATCGAAGACTTGCGCAACGCGGCGCCCATCATGCGCGATTACTACGCCTTGCCTGGTGTCAAGGCCATGGTGCAGCGCGGCGCCAGGGACGGCTATTGCGAGCAAGACATCATGCTCGGCTATTCCGACAGCAACAAAGATGGCGGTATTTTCACCAGCAACTGGGAGCTGTACCGCGCCGAGACAGCCTTGGTGGCGCTGTTTGACGCCCTCAACGGCAAAGCCAAAAAACCGATCCAGCTGCGCATGTTCCACGGCCGGGGCGGGACCGTGGGCCGAGGTGGCGGCCCAGCCTACCAAGCCATCCTGGCCCAGCCACCGGGCACCGTGCGCGGCCAGATACGCCTGACCGAGCAAGGCGAAGTGATCGGTTCCAAATACGCCAACCCCGAGATCGGGCGTCGCAATCTGGAAACCCTGGTCGCGGCAACGCTGGAAGCCACGCTGCTGCAAACCACGCAAGACGCACCCGAGGACTTCCTGGCTGCGGCCAACGAGCTGTCGCTGGCCAGCATGGCCGCTTACAGGGCCCTGGTCTACGAAACGCCTGGTTTCACCAACTATTTCTTTTCTGCCACACCGATCCGCGAGATCGCCGAACTCAACATCGGCTCACGCCCGGCTTCGCGCAAGGCCAGCCAGAAGATCGAAGACTTGCGCGCGATTCCCTGGGGCTTCAGCTGGGGCCAATGCCGCTTGACTTTGCCTGGCTGGTACGGTTTTGGTTCAGCGGTGCAAAAATTTCTGCAACTCCATGGCCCCAAAGGCGTGGCGAAACAAAAAGCCCTGCTGCAAAGAATGCTGGCCGAATGGCCGTTCTTCAACGCCTTGCTGTCCAACATGGACATGGTGATCGCCAAAAGCGATTTGGCACTCGCATCGCGCTATGCCGATCTGGTGGACGACAAACGCCTGCGCAACAAGGTGTTCGAAGCCATCGAATCCGAATGGCACCGCACCGCCGAAGCGCTCACGCTGATCACGGGCGCCAAACAGCGCCTGGTGAACAACGAGGCGCTGCAGCGTTCGATTCGCCACCGCTTCCCGTACATCGATCCGCTGCACCACCTGCAGGTCGAACTGATCCGCCGCTACCGGGCCGATGAACACCAGGCCCACACCGACGAAAAAGTGCGCCGAGGCATTCACATCTCCATCAACGGCATCGCAGCAGGCCTGCGCAACACGGGATAGGGCCTCGGTGCCTGGTCCATGCAGGGGCAAATCGACCTGCACGGTCAAAGCCACCGCCTGGTGCGGTGGCTTTCTGACCACCCGGCGGCGGCGGCGCCAAGCTCCTAGAATGGAGCGATGCTAGCCTCCACCTCCAACGCAGATCTCCACTGCCACTCCAACGTCTCCGACGGTACGCTCACACCCGAATTGCTGGCTCAGCGGGCCAAAAACCACGGTGTTGAACTCTGGGCATTGACCGACCACGACGAAGTGGGAGGCCAGGCGCGCGCCTTGGCAGCGGCGAAAGCACTGGAGCTGCCATACCTCACGGGGACAGAGGTGTCGGTCACCTTTGCCGGCGAAACCGTGCACATCGTCGGCCTGGGTTTTGACCACACCAACGATGCGCTGGTGAAAGGCCTGTACACAACGCGCGGCGGACGCGAAGAACGGGCACGCCAAATGAGTGCCGAGCTGGAGCGCGTGGGCGTTCATGGTGCCTTTGAAGGCGCCATGAAGTACGTGGGCAACCCCGAACTGATCTCACGCACCCACTTTGCCCGCTACATCGTGGAAGCCGGATTCTGTGCGGACACCAATGCTGTGTTTCGAAAGTACCTCGCCGACGGCAAACCCGGCTTTGTGGCCCACCGGTGGGCGAATTTGCGAGACGCTGTGGGCTGGATCACAGGGGCGGGTGGTGTGGCCGTGATCGCGCACCCTGGCCGGTACCGCTTCAGCGCCAACGAAGAATTCGCCTTGTTCACAGAATTCAAGTCACACGGCGGCCAAGGGGTCGAAGTGGTTACCGGCGCGCATGGGCCGGCCGACTACGCCAAGTACGCCGATTTTTGCCGCGAATTTGAACTCGTTGGTTCCCGCGGCAGCGACTTTCACAGCCCCGATGAGAGCCACACCGATCTGGGCAAGCTGCCCTTGCTGCCCACCGGTGTCACGCCGGTATGGTCACTGCTCGAATCACGCATTCACTGATGGCGCCCCTTGCTGGGCGTACAAGCCCGCAGGCAGCTATGGGCATCGGCTTTTTGGTGCTCGCCGTTGCTTGTTTTGCAGTGCTCGACACCGGCGTCAAATACGTGGGCGCCTGGGTTCCGATCGTGGTGGCCGTGTGGTTTCGCTATGTTTTTCAAGCCCTGGCGGTCACGGCATTTGTGCTGCCAACGCGTGGCAAAAGTCTGCTCACCACCCAGCATCCCCGTTTTCAGCTGCTGAGAGGCTGCCTTTTGCTCACGGTCAGCGCCTTGTCGTTCGTGAGTGTGCAATTCATGCCCGTGGGCGCCTTCACCGCTTTTGTGATGACCGCACCGCTGGTTGTGACGCTGCTGGCCGCTCTGTTCCTCAAGGAAAAGGTCTCCAACTGGCGCTGGTCGCTGGTCGCTGGTGGTTTTCTCGGTGCATTGCTGATCGTGCAGCCAGGGCAGGACATCGTAGGCTGGGCGAGTTTGTTGCCCATGGCCATGGTGTTTACCTACGCCTGGTTCCAGATCCTCACCAGCAAGATGGCCCAGACCGAAGACCCCCTCACCATGCACTTCTACACGGGCTGGGTCGGGGCGCTGGTGACCAGTGCCATCTTGCCCTGGGCCTGGGACTCGCTGCCAGAACCTGGCCACCTTGCGGTCTTGTGCCTGATCGGCCTCATGGGAACGGTTGGCCACTTTCTGCTGATCCTGGCGTTTGCCAGAGCGCCCGCCTCCACGCTCACCCCGTACCTCTACTGCCAGATCGGATTTGCCATGTTCTGCGGGTGGGTGGTGTTTGACTACGTCCCGGGCAGCATGGAGCTCAGCGGCATCGCCCTGATCGTGGTTTGCGGCGCCACAGCCGGCTGGCTCACCTCCCGTGAGAAGCGCCTGCCTGTCGAACCCCCTGAGCCCTGAACAACCGCATCTGCGCTCTGACGGGTTCGGGGATACCGAGCACAATAGAGGGCATGTCCCAGTATTTTGAAGTTCACCCCGACAACCCACAACAGCGGCTGCTGAAACAGGCCGCCCAGCTGATTGGGCGAGGTGGCGTGCTCGCGGTGCCCACCGACTCGAGCTATGCGCTGGTCTGCCAGCTCGATGACAAAGCGGCGGCCGACCGCCTGCGGCGCATCCGCCAGGTCGACGACAAGCACCACCTCACCCTGCTCTGCCGGGACCTGAGCGAGCTGGCCAGCTACGCCAAGGTAGACAACCGCCAATACCGGCTGCTCAAGCTCGCCACGCCCGGTCCCTACACCTTCATTCTGGAGGCCAGCAAAGAAGTGCCACGCCGGGTCAGCCACCCATCGCGCAAGACCATCGGGCTTCGCGTTCCCAACCACCCGACCTTGCTGGCGCTGCTCGAACTCCTGGACGCCCCTTTGCTTGCCACCACCTTGATCCCGGCGGGCGAAACCGAACCCATGAACGACCCGCAGGCGATCCGCGAGCAATACCAGCACGACATTGCTGCCGTGATCGATGCAGGGGCTTGCTCGCTGATGCCGACCACGGTGGTTGACCTCACGCCCATGGGCGCCGGTGGTGAACCGGAGCTGGTGCGCGCCGGTCAAGGCCCGCTGGAGCCGCTCGGCCTTTGAGCAGAGCCCACCTCCGGCGCCCGCCCGGAGCGACCCAGCCGCTTCTGGGACAATACACGGTTTGACCGACTGACGCCCCATGGATATTGCCCAAATCATCCAGACCGTAGCCATCTACGCTCTGCCCGTGCTCTTCGCCATCACGGTGCACGAAGCAGCGCATGGTTATGCGGCGCGCCACTTCGGCGACAACACGGCCCACATGCTGGGGCGCATCACCCTCAATCCGCTCAAGCACATCGACCCGGTGGGCACCATCGCCATGCCTCTGTTGCTGTATTTTGCGACCTCGGGCGCCTTTCTCTTCGGGTACGCCAAACCGGTTCCCGTCAATTTCGGGCGGATGCGCAACCCCAAGCGCGACATGGTCTGGGTGGCCCTGGCCGGCCCTGGCGCCAACCTGGTGCAGGCGGTGCTCTGGACCATCGCGTTGTACTTCATTGTTGCTTCGGGTGCTGAAGAGCGTTTCTTCATCGAAATGTGCCGAGGCGGCGTGCTGGTCAATCTCGTGATGTTTGCCTTCAACCTTTTCCCACTGCCCCCGCTCGACGGCGGCAGAATTCTGGTGGGCCTTCTGCCCAACCATCTGGCGCACACCGTTTCGCGTATCGAACCCTGGGGCTTTTTCATCGTGATGGCTCTGGTGATTTCAGGCGTGGTGGGCAACCTCTGGCTCCGCCCTCTCATGGTCTTGACCAATCAGACCATCGAATGGGTCCTGACGCCTCTGCGCGCCCTGCTCTTCTAATTTTTCCGACCTGTTTCATGAGCACACAACGCGTCCTCACCGGCATCACCACCTCGGGCACACCCCATCTGGGCAACTACGTGGGCGCCGTGCGGCCCACCGTGCGGGCCAGCCGCCTCGCCGAAGTCGAGAGTTTTTACTTTCTGGCCGACTACCATGCCTTGATCAAAACCGGTGACCCTGCAAGGGTTCAGCGCTCCACGCTGGAAATCGCCGCCACCTGGCTGGCCTGCGGACTGGACCCCGAAAAAGTCACTTTTTACCGCCAGTCGGACATTCCCGAAATTTCCGAGCTGATGTGGATCCTGACCTGCGTGACGGGCAAAGGCCTGCTCAATCGGGCCCATGCCTACAAAGCGTCGGTTGACAAAAACCAGGCCAGCGGCGACGAGCCCGACAGTGGGGTGACCGCAGGGCTGTTCATGTACCCCGTGTTGATGGCCGCCGACATCCTCATGTTCAACGCCCACAGCGTGCCCGTGGGGCGAGACCAGGTTCAACACATCGAGATGGCCCGGGACATCGCGGCCAGCTACAACCACCTCTACGGCGAGCATTTCACCCTGCCAGAAGCGGCCATCGAAGACAACGTGGCCCTGCTACCAGGCCTGGACGGTCGCAAGATGAGCAAGAGCTACGACAACACCATCCCTCTGTTCGTGCCCAGCGAACAGCTTCGCAAGCTGATCATGGGCATCGTGACCGACTCCAAAGCCCCCGGTGAGCCCAAGACCACCGACGGATCCGCTGTGTTTCAGCTTTACCAGGCATTTGCCTCGGCGGACGAAACGCAGGCCTTTGCCCAGCAGTACGAAGCCGGCATCGCCTGGGGTCAGGCAAAGGAGCAGCTTTTTGAACGCCTGGACGCGGAAATTTCACCCATGCGATCGGTCTATGAAGAATTGATGCGTGATCCGGCCCAGATTGAGCGCACACTCAAAACTGGCGCCGAGAAAGCTCGCTCCGTCGCCACGCCGTTCACCGCCCGAGTGCGCCACGCCGTGGGCCTGCGCTCACTGGACACCCAGACGACGGCTGCCTCCAACAAAGGCAGCAAGCCTTCGGCGGGTGCGGCTTTCAAACAGTACCGGGAGAAAGACGGGCAGTTTCACTTCAAGCTGGTGGACGCCAAAGGGCAGCTGCTGCTGCAAAGTCTGGGCTACACCTCACCCAAAGAAGCGGGTCAGGCCATTGGCCTGCTCCAGCGAATGGGGGCACAAGCCCTGCCATCTTTGACGGTCCAGCTGGCATTCCAGGCCCCCGACGAGCAACTGATCCCCGCACTCAAGACCCTGACAGAGAATCAAGGCCAGGAAAAATGAACCCGGTAACCGGAGACAGGGTCTAAAGACCCCTTGCAGGTGCTTTTGAAGCGTACCAAAGCCTTGTTTGACCGAATTCGGCACAGGGTAAATAGAATCAAGGCATGCATCTGGCCTCTTTTTTGATCGCCAAATGCAAGCATTCCCGATATGCTGTCACATTGAATTTCACATCACACCGCCCTTGCCATGAGTATTTTTGTTATTGACGACCACCCGCTGATGCGCGAAGCAGTCGTCATGCTGTTGCGCCGCCTCCGTTCCTCGACCCAAGTGATCGAGCTCGAAAGGTTGGCCACGGTCAGCAAGGCCATTGCCGAACATGGCGAGCCCGAGCTGGTTTGCCTTGACCTGAAGTTGCCCGACACCCACGGCGTCTCTGGTGTGCGCGAAATTCGCCAGATGCTGCCCGACACATCGCTGATCGTGTTGTCAGCGTCACCCGCTTCTGACTACGAAGACTTGGCCCGCGAAGCGGGCGCCGATGCCTATGTCGAAAAATCGGCTGGTGCGGCACAGATCGGCAAGGTACTGCGTGAGTTTCTGGCCGATGAGGTGGAAGACGAAAACGCACCCATCATTCCCGAAAAACTCTCCAAGCGCCAGAAACAACTGCTGGTCATGCTGGATCGGGGCCTGTCCAACCGAGACATCGCCGAACAACTGCAAATCAGCGAGCATACGGTCAAGGTGCACCTGTGGCGCCTGTTCCGCCGCCTCAACGTCAAGAGCCGCTCGCAAGCGAGCCACCTGGCCCGCACGGCTGGCCTGCTTGACCTCTGAGTTATAGACCGGAAGGGGGGGGCTGGCCCAAAGCGCCAGCTTGCCCCCGCCAGGCGCCTAGGCGGGGCCCGAACCCTCTCAACCGGTTCAGATCAAAGCAAAGGCGTGAACTCTGAGTTCAACACCACCTCTGGCATCAGCGGGGAAGCTTCGACCGATGTCTGGGTAAATGCTGGCAGCAACACCCGGAATACGCTGCCCTTGCCCTCTTCGGATGACAGGGCCAGCTGATAGCCCATGAGTGTCGTCAGCTTGGACACAATGGTCAGCCCAAGGCCCAGGCTGTCTTCCGTGCCCTGGTGCTGGGCCACCCGGAAAAATTCTTGGAAAATCGACATCTGGTGCTCATGGGCGATGCCCACACCCGTGTCCCACACTTCGAACACCAGCATCCCCTCGCGCTCGCGCAAGGACATCAGCACACCGCCCTGGCTGGTGTGCCGCAGGGCATTGGACAAGAGGTTGCCCAGAATGCGTCGAAGCACCACAGGATCGGCCCACACCGTGCGCGGCTTGGCGTAGGTTCTGAGGCGCAATGACTTGCCAGATGCAACCGGTTCAAACTGCGTCACCAGGTCTTTGAACAGCTGTGCAACGTCTACGTTTTGCAGACGCACCTTGTAGTTGCCCGCATCGATGCGCGTCAGGTCAAACAGGGAATCAAAGAGCTCATTGATGGCGCGGGTGGACTGCAATATGCGCGGCGCGATATCGCGCGCCATCTCGGGCTCGGTTGCGAGCCAGTCGGCGTACAGACTCAGGGCATGCACGGGCTGGCGCAGATCGTGTGCGGCCGACGCCAGAAAACGGTTCTTGGTCGCCACCGCCCGGATCGAAGCACGGGTCTGCTGGGTCAGCGAGTCGATCAGCTCCTGGTTTGAAAACTGCAGCTCCAGGCTGGCACGATGGACCTGGTTCAGTCGCTTGCCTGCCGTGGTCAGGAGCCACCAGAAAATCAAGGCCAGCAGCGCCAGCGATAGGGTCACCTTCACGATCTCGGTGGTCAGTGGTTGAAACAACATGGGCACACAAAGGCCTAACAACACCGAAATCATCATGCCGCGGGTGTAGATCCGGAAAACTGGCAAAAATGAACTGAACGATGCAAGGCATATGAAACCATTGCCGACCACCACAATGCCGACCACAAACTGCGTCAACAAATCGGTCTGCAGATAGGTCATGGCGACCGTCGAGCCCCATAAAAACCCAGCAAAACCCCATGCCCATGCGTAGTGGCGCATGAATTCGGTGCGCATGGGGCCTTCGACACTGTCGTAACGCGTTCGGTACAGGCCAATCTTGTGATAGCGGTACAACAAGATCACCAGCATTGCGATGGCCCACCCCCCCACCGCCGCCGGCTGCACCTCTCCGACCATCAAGTAGCCGACAACCGGCAATGCCAATATCGACGCGATCAACGAGGGCATGGCCTGCCCCATCAAGACGCCGATCAATTGGGAAGTCACCCACTCATCCCGCACCTCAGGCGAGGCACTCAAGTGTTGATGGGTAGCGGGTTGGGTATCAACAAGCATAGGCGGTGATGGGCAACAAGTCTTTCATTGTCGCACTGTCTTTTTTGTCGAACCCACAAAAAAACCGCACTCAGCTCCTGCTAGAATATGAGGCTTCGACACGGAGAGGTGGCAGAGTGGTCGAATGTACCTGACTCGAAATCAGGCGTACCGCAAGGTACCGAGGGTTCGAATCCCTCCCTCTCCTCCAGAACCCATCGTTCTGACAACGGCGCCCACTGACCAGTGGGCGTTTTTGTTTGTGCGGCCGATGCAAGACCGCCAGACCCCGCGCAGCAAAAAAGCAAAAAGCCCTGCACTGCAGGGCTTTTCTCTGGTGAAACCTTATGCAGGCCAGCGATCAGGCTGCGCCCAGGCGCTCCAGGCCTCCGATATAGGGGCGCAAGGCTTCGGGCACTGTGACGCTGCCATCGGCATTCTGGCAGTTCTCCAGCACGGCCACCAAGGCACGCCCCACAGCCAGCCCTGAACCATTGAGGGTATGCACCAGCTCATTCTTGCCCTGGGCATTCTTGAAGCGGGCCTGCAGGCGGCGAGCCTGAAAGGCCTCACAGTTCGACACCGAGCTGATTTCGCGGTAGGTACTCTGGGCCGGCACCCACACCTCCAGATCGTAGGTCTTGGTGGCGCCAAAGCCCATGTCGCCCGTGCACAGGCTCATCACCCGGTAAGGCAAGCCCAGCTTTTGCAACACCGCCTCGGCATGGGTGGTCATCTCCTCCAGTACCTGGTAGCTCTGGTCTGGGTGCACGATTTGTACCATTTCGACCTTGTCAAACTGGTGCTGACGGATCATCCCGCGCGTGTCGCGCCCGGCGCTGCCCGCCTCTGACCGAAAACAAGGCGTGTGGGCCGTGAGACGGATGGGCAGATCGCTTTCAGCCAGCACGGTGTCGCGAACCGAGTTCGTCAAGGTGACTTCGCTGGTGGGAATGAGGTAGAGCGCCTGGGTGTCGGGCACGGCTTCACCGTCTTGCCCGCCCTTTTTCACCGCAAAAAGATCGCCCTCAAACTTGGGCAACTGACCCGTTCCACGCAGGGTCTCAGCATTGACGATATAGGGGGTGTAGCACTCGGTGTAACCATGCTCCTGGGTCTGTACATCCAGCATGAACTGGGCCAGCGCACGGTGCAGGCGCGCGATCGGGCCCCGCATGAAGGTGAAGCGTGCGCCGGCCAGTTTCGCGCCGGTGTCGAAGTCCAGACCGATCTTCTCACCCACCTCGACATGGTCGCGCACCTCAAAGTCAAAGGTGCGAGGTGTGCCCCAGCGGCGCACTTCCACATTGCCCTCTTCCCCGGCGCCCACAGGCACACTCTCGTGTGGCAGGTTGGGTACGGCCATCAGCAACGACAGCAGATCAGCCTGGATCACCTCCAGTCGAGCGGCAGATGCCTCGAGCTCAACCTTGATCTCACCCACAGACACCATCAAAGTCTCGGCGTTTTCACCTTTGCCCTTGAGCTGACCAATCTGTTTGGACAGGGTGTTGCGCTGGCTCTGGAGCTCTTCGGTACGGGTCTGCAAAGTTTTTCGTTCGGCTTCGAGCGCCTTGAAGGCATCCACGCTCAGGAAGGCCTGTGGCGTCTTTCGGGTCTCGAGCCGGGCGATCACGCCGTCGAGGTCTTTGCGGAGGGAGGTGATATCTAGCATGGGAGGATTGTAGGTTTGCCGAGGGCAGGAAACGGCGGACGATCAGTGCAGATGGTCAAGGGGCGCGCCTTCGTCGGCGCCATCAATGCGCAGACCTTTGGGCAACGGAAATTTCACCGTCTCCACCAGACCGTCCATCTTGCGCACCGAGATCGCACCCATGGCTTTGAGCCGGTCGATCACTTGTTGCACCAGAATTTCGGGCGCAGAAGCCCCGGCGGTCAACCCGACGCGGGGCCGGTTCTCAAACCACTCGGCCTGCAATTCATCGGCACTGTCCACCATGTGGCTCGGGGTGCCCAGCTTGATGGCCACTTCACGCAAGCGGTTGCTGTTGGAGCTGGTCGGGCTGCCGACCACAATCACGATATCCACCTGAGGGCTCAGCAGCTTGACCGCGTCCTGGCGGTTTTGCGTGGCGTAACAGATGTCTTGCTGCTTGGGTTCACGTACTTTGGGGAAGCGCGCCTTGACCGCCGCCAGAATGGCCGCGGTGTCGTCCACAGAGAGGGTGGTCTGGGTGACCACAGCGAGCTTATCGGCCTGGGCCGGTGACACACGCCCCACATCGGCAAGGTCTTCAACCAGGTGGATGCCGCTGTCGAGCTGGCCCATGGTGCCTTCGACCTCCGGATGGCCCTTGTGGCCGATCATGAGGAACTCATAGCCTTCACGGTGGAGCTTGGCCACCTCCACATGCACTTTGGTCACGAGGGGACAGGTGGCATCAAAAATCTGAAACCCCCGGGCCTTGGCCTCGTCTTGCACCGCCCGGCTGACGCCATGGGCCGAAAACACCAGCGTGGCGCCGGGGGGAACGTCGGACAGATCCTCAATGAAGATCGCGCCTTTTTCCTTGAGATCGTTCACCACATAGGTGTTGTGCACGATTTCATGCCGCACATAGATTGGCCGGCCATATTTGGCCAGCGCACGTTCGACGATCTCGATGGCCCGGTCAACGCCGGCACAAAACCCGCGCGGCTCGGCCAGCAGCACTTCCTGGGACAGGTCTTGAACATTGGCCATCAGAGCACCCCGATCAATTGCACTTCAAAGATCACCGGCTGGCCCGCCAGCGGGTGGTTGAAGTCGAACAGGACGGCTCCGTCTTCACGCACTTCGATTGCAGCACCCGCGTAGCTTCCCAGCCCATCGGGCGTGGGGAATTGCACCACGTCACCTTCCTGGTATTGCTCATGGGGGTCTCCCAGCTCGTTCAACAGTTTGCGCGCCACCCATTGCACCATCTCGGGCTGCCGGTCGCCAAAACCTTCCCCGGGTTCGAGCTCGATCACTGTGCGGGTGCCCTCTTCCAGGCCTATGAGGCGCTGCTCGATCGCGGGGGACAACTCGCCAGCACCCAGGCTGAGCGTGGCGGGTGGGCCGTCAAAGGTGTTGATGATCACCTGGCCTTGCAGCCCGGACATCCGGTAGTGCAGCGTGAGGAAAGAACCTTCTTGGACTTGGGGCATAGGACGAACTCGAGGGTGAAAAAGGGGGCTTGCCGTGTGGCCATTCCACCACCTGGGTAATGGATCACAAGCACCGGGCAAAGGCCTATTGTAAAAACCTGGGGCAACCAGGGAGAAAACAGATGAATGGCCTTGCCAGTACCGGGCTGAAGAGCCTGCCACACGACGCGCGCCCGCGAGAAAAGCTGCTCGCCCGTGGTCCCGCGGCGTTGGGGGATGCCGAGCTGCTGGCCATCTTGCTGCGCACAGGGATCGCCGGCAAGGGCGTGTTGCACATGGCACAGGAGCTGCTGGACACCTTCGGTGGCATTGGGGGCCTGCTGCACACCAGCGCCGACGGCCTCAAGGTCATCAAAGGCCTTGGACCAGCCAAGCGTGCCGAAGTGGTCGCCGTGTTGGAATTGTCCCGCCGCGCCCTGGCGCAAGTGCTGCAAGAGAAAACGCTGTTCGACAGCCCCAGGGCGGTGCGCGAGTATCTGCAGCTGCAGCTGGGTGCCCGCACCCATGAAGTCTTCGCCGTGCTGTTCCTGGACAGCCAGAACCGCTTGCTCGCGATGGAAGAACTGTTTCGCGGCACCCTCAGCCAGACCAGTGTCTACCCGCGAGAAGTGGTGTTGCGCGCCTTGCACCACCACGCCGCTGCTGTTGTGCTCGCCCACAACCACCCCAGCGGTACAGCCCAACCCTCGAGAGCCGACGAAGCGCTCACACAGTCGCTCAAAGCGGCGCTGTCGCTGGTGGACGTGCGCGTGCTCGACCATTTCATCGTCACACGGGATCAAGCCGCCTCGATGGCGGAAATGGGCCTGGTCTGACAGAGCAACGCTGGCTGCGCGACAATGCGTCGCATGGAAACCGTGCGCGCCTTCGCTGACCTCTTGCCGCTGCGCAAAGCGCTCGCCGATCGCGCAGCCGCCGTGGCCGCGGCTCTGGAGGCGGCTCGCCTGCAAGCCATCCGGGAAGACCATGAGCGCCGCCTGTTTGAGCTTGCGGTGGGGCCTGTGCAGCCGCTCATCGTCGCGCAACGGGTCAAACACGCCACCACACCGGTCGAACCCGAGCCCCTGCAACGGATGGCCGATGAACAGTCCGTCATGCGCGAAGCGTTGTCTGACGATTTTGATGTAGAGACCCTGCTCCACACGGATGAGTTGCTCAGCTACCGCACGCCGGGCCTGGGCTTTGACGTGGTGCGCAAGCTGCGCGAAGGCCGCTGGAGCATCCAGCGCCACATCGACTTGCATGGGCTGCGCACGGATGAGGCCCGAGAAGCGCTGGGGCGCTTTATCCGGGAAACCCACGCCCAAGGGCTGCGGTGCATTCGGGTGGTGCATGGCAAAGGCTTGGGCTCTCCCGGGCGCACCCCCGTGCTCAAAGGCCGCGTGCTGCGCTGGCTGGTGCAAAAACAAGAAGTGCTGGCGTTTGTGCAGGCGCGGCCGGCCGAGGGCGGGGCCGGCGCCTTGGTGGTTTTGTTGCGCCCCAGCCAGCGCTGAATCGCCGACAGCAACACGTCACCATCCGGACAAAACGGTAACACGGTTACCTGGTTACACATCGGGAATCACGCTTCCCCGCAAGCGACACGGCATCCGAGACAGCTTGCAGGGCATCACCTAGGACTGCCCATGACCTATTCAACGCCGTGATCGCCAACTTGAAGCCGCTTTCAAAGCCCACGAGCAGGCAGGCATCCTCGTCACGCCCCAAACA
Source organism: Hydrogenophaga sp. PAMC20947 (assembly GCF_004795855.1). Classification (NCBI taxonomy): domain Bacteria; kingdom Pseudomonadati; phylum Pseudomonadota; class Betaproteobacteria; order Burkholderiales; family Comamonadaceae; genus Hydrogenophaga; species Hydrogenophaga sp. PAMC20947. Next base: position 166,179 of record NZ_CP039252.1, on the reverse strand, counting down.
TCATTCTGAAGAATGTTTCTTATTCATGAAATAAAGTAACGTAAATCTAGGGTTTACCCTAATATAGGCACATGGCGCTGGACAACATCACCAGCGCTCAAGGTCCCGTCCAACACACAAGGGTTGGCGGGCGTGTATTGCAGGAGTAAACCATGTTGAAGTTTTTGAAATCGCTGTTCCAGACACCCCATTTCCCTGAGGGTGCTCGCGTCAACCTGCTGGACGAAGCCGATCGCACGGTGTCTGCGACCGCAGACCGTGTGGATGGGCGGGTTTTGACACAGACCCGCCAAGGCGTCCTGGTGGAATGGCCCCGCGGCGGCCTGCGCTGGGTCAGCCCTGAAGCGCTGTGCCAGCAAGCCTGAACAAACCAGCCCACAAGCCTTTTGCCCTGAACGCAGATCGAGCGTTCCGGGACAGCGAACACCACCGCTGAGGAGCCCTAAGCCCCAGGGGCGTTCCGCATCCAGTCCGCCGTCCCGAAAAAGCTCTCTTTGAGCCGAGCGCGCAAGTCAGCGGGCACCTCTGTTTCGCCCATGGCCTGGTCCATGCACGCCACCCATTGGTCGCGCTCCTGGATGCCAATTTTGAATGGCATGTGGCGCATGCGCAGGCGGGGGTGGCCGAAGCGCTCTTCGTAGAGCGCAGGGCCGCCCAGCCAACCGCACAAAAACCAGAATAACTTCTGCCGCGCATCGTCCAGCGTTGTGCCGTGTACGGTGCGCAGCTCGGCATATGCGGGCTCGATGTCCATCAGGTCGTAAAAACGATCAACCAAGGCCTGGACCTTTGGTTCGCCACCCATCCATTCAAAAGGTGTCGCGGGTTGCGCAGGAATTTCAGCAGAAGTCATGGTCAGTCAACGAGGGGAAGTTAAAACCCGGGGCACTGTGGAACCGGCTTTTCCGGGCCTCCAGTGGCGCCCCCTTGGGGGGCTGAGGGCTGCGGCGCCAGGTCTGCCTGCGCAGACTTGGATTGCCCGAAGAGGCCGTGTCTCTGACACCGCCGCGGCCTGCAAGGCACGGCGAAGTCTGCGCGGGGGATCAAACGCTCGCTCGGCGCAACGTCTCGACCACTGGGGTGCGCAAAATGCTGCGCAGCCCCCACCAGCCCGCAGCCAGCGCCAAAGCGCCCCCGGCAGCGCTGCCCAGAAGCGGCACCCACAAAGAAGGCTGCCAGGCGAACTGGAAAACGTATTTTGCCAAAGCCCAGCCCACGGCCATGGCCACCACCGAGGCCAGGAAGCCCGCCAAAACGCCCACGCCGGCCAATTCGATGCGCTGCACATTGCGCAGCAATTTCGATCCTGCGCCCACCGCCCGCAACACGGCAAACTCCCGCTCGCGTTCGCCGCGGGTGGCGGTGATGGTGGCCAGCAAGACAATCAGGCCGGCGGCCAGTGCAAAGGCAAAAAGGAACTCCACTGCGCGAATCACCTGCCCCAGGACGCGCTGCACCTGTGCGATGGTCTGGCTCATGTCCACATTGGTGATGTTGGGAAACTGGCGCACCAGCTGGTTGTCGAACTGGGCATTGCCTTGCGGCGCCTGGAATGCGCTGATGTAAGTTGCGGGCACATCGGGCATTTGCGCGAGCGGGAACAACACAAAGAAGTTCACCCGCATGGAGCCCCAGTCGACCTTGCGCAAATTGGTGATGCGCCCGTCAACTCGCTGACCCGCGATGTCAAAGCCCAGCCGGTCGCCCAGCTTCAAACCCAGCTCTTCGGCCAGCCCCTCCTCCACACTCACCGCGTCGGGTTCGTCACCCACCCATTGGCCCTGCACGATCTGGTTGTGCTCAGGACGCTGCGCGGTGTGCGAGAGGTTGAACTCGCGGTCCACCAGTCGTTTGGCGCGGTCGGACTCGTAGTCCTCAGAGGTGATACCTTTGCCGTTCACCGCGACCAGCCGACCCCGGATCATGGGAAACCAGTCGAAATTTTTCACACCGCCATCGCGCAAGGCTTTTTGAAAGTCGTCGCCCTGATCGGGCTGCACATTGATCACAAAACGGTTGGGTGCATCGGGCGGCGTGGCATTGCGCCAGCTGGCGACGAGATCGGTGCGCAGCAACACGAGCAACACCAGCGCCAGCAAACCCACGGCCAGTGAGCTGATTTGCACCACGGCGTACGCAGGGCGCGCTGAGAGCTGGCGCGTGGCCAGGACCAGGGCTCGGGGCGCGGTGGTTTCGTTCACGCTCTTGCGCAACAGCTTGACAGCCCCCAGGCTGGCCAATGCAAAAATCGCCACGGCCGCCGCAAAACCGCCCACGGCGATCAAGCCCAGCGTCAAATCACGGCTGGCCGCGAGCAGCAGCGCTCCAAAACCCGCCACGCCCAAACCCAGCACAGCCAGCGTGGCCGGTTTCAACTCGCCCACATCGCGCCGGATCACGCGCAGTGGCGGAACCTGCGCCAATTGCAAAACCGGAGGCAGGCCAAAAGCGAGCATCAGCGTGAGCCCCATGCCCAGGCCCAGCAGCACTGGCCAGATGGTGGCCGCAGGCAAGGCGGACTCCACCAACCCCGCCAACAACAGCACAAAGACGTAGTGCAAGCCAAAACCCAGCGCCACGCCCAACGCGCTCGCGCCCAGACCCACCAGCACAAATTCCAGTGTGTAAGCCCGCGTCATGGTGGCCTGCGACAGGCCCAGCACGCGCAGCATCGCGCAATCGTCCAGGTGCCGTTGTGCAAAGCCGCGCGCCGCAATGGCCACAGCCACGGCCGACAGCAAGGCGGCCAGCAAGGCCACCAGATTCAGGAATTTTTCAGCGCGTTCCAGCGTTTGTTGCATCGCGGGCTGCCCGCCATCCAGCGATTCCAGCCGCATGCCACGCACGCCGGGCTTTTCCACCTCGGCCTTGGCCCAGTCAACGTAGCGCTTGACGGCAGCCACGTTGTCCCCAGCCACCGCCAGGCGGTAGTTCAGGCGGCTGGCGGGCTGCACCAGTGCGGTGGCCGCCAGATCGGCCTGGTTGATCATCACGCGGGGAGCGAAGCTCATGAAGCCCGCACCCCGATCGGGCTCCACCACGATGATGCGGGAGACCGTGAGCTGGGTGTCGCCCAGCATCAGGGGCTGGCCGATCTTCAGATCCAGCGACACCAGCAAGGCTGCGTCGACCCAGGCGGACCCGGGCGCAGGGATGTCGCGCGTGGGGACGTCCACCGCACCGGGCCCTTCACTGACCCGCAGGCTGCCGCGCAGCGGATAACCCGTGTCAACCACTTTCAGCGCCACCAGCTTGGCCGCCCCGCCGAGGGCATCGGGCGCCCGGCCCATGGTCGGAAAACTGAGGGTTTGCGTGCTCTTCAAGCCTTCTTGACGGGCCCGCTGGATGAAGGCTTCGGGCGTGGCGTTGTCGCTGCTGAGCACCGCATCGCCCCCGATCAAGGACTTGGCGTCGCGCGCCAGGCCACCCTGCAGGCGATCCGCAAAAAACCCCACGGAAGTGAGCGCTGCCACCGCCAACGTGACCGCCAGCAACAGCAAGCGCAACTCGCCAGCCCGCCAGTCACGCGTCAATGAACGCCAGCCAATGTGCCAGAAAGAAGGGGCTTGTGAAGTCATGGGGTTAACGATAGCGCATGTGCATTGGGCCTGTGGATGCAGGCCCAATATGGGAGCAAGTTCACACACAGAGGTTCAACAGCCGCTCAGTGACCCAGAGTACGCCGACCGGTGTGAGGTGGGGGGCTTGGCTCAGGATGCCGCGGAACCGGCTTTGCCGGGCCGCCAGCATCGCCCCCTGGGGGGTGACGCGCCGCAGGCGCGGCGCAGGGGGAGCTTCTACTTCGTGCCAAAGATGCGGTCTCCCGCGTCGCCCAGGCCCGGCACGATGTAGCCGTGTTCGTTGAGGCCACGGTCCACCGCAGGGGTGTAGACCGGTACATCCGGGTGAGCGTCGTGGAAGGTTTTCAGACCCTCGGGGCAGGTGACCAGGCAAACAAAACGGATCGAGCGCGGATTCGTCTGCTTCAGCCGGTCCACGGCGAGCACGGCCGAATTGCCGGTGGCCAGCATCGGATCCAGCACGATCACGTCGCGCTCGTCCATCTCGCTCGGCATCTTGAAATAGTACTCAACGGCCTTCAGTGTCTTGGGGTCGCGGTACAGGCCCACATGGCCCACTCTAGCGCCGGGAATGACCTGCAGCATGCCGTCCAGGAATCCGTTGCCTGCACGCAGGATGGAAGCCAGTACCACCTTCTTGCCATCGATGACGCGCGACTTCATTTTTTCCAGCGGGGTCTCGATTTCGATTTCCTGCATGGGCATATCGCGGGTGATCTCATAGGCCAGCAAGGCGCTGACTTCGTGCACCAGCTCGCGGAAGCTCTTGGTGCTGGTGTCTTTGCGGCGCATCAACGTGAGTTTGTGCTGCACCAGGGGATGGTCGATGATGTGGACTTCGCGGGGCATGGACGGGCGTGCTTTCAAGGAGGAATCAAGGTTCGGAAAGCTTGCGAGCCGCCCCAGGCGGCACAGCATCAGCTTCCAGCATGCCCCGAGTTTAGGCGGTCCCCACAGTGCCTGCACGCCCACACCCTCAAGCGATCACGCCACCCTGGGTGCGGCTGCACGCTCCCCGCTGCGTCCGCTGGAAGCTTGCCCGGCAGCATCAATACGTTTCGAGATGCAGCCGCCCCTCGTTTTTGAGCGAAGTGCTCAGGGTGTTCCAGCTCAGGCCTGCCTTGATGGCCACGTCGCGCAAAGCCAGCAGCACCCCCTCCTCCATGCTTTTCAGACCACACACGTAAATGCAGGTATTGCGGTCTTGCAGCAGCACGGCGAGATCGGCCGCGCGCTCGCGCATGGCATCTTGCACATAGCGTTTGGGGGCGCCCGGCGTGCGGCTGAACGCCAGGTGGATATCGATGAAGTCTTTGGGCAGGTTCTGCAGCGGACCAAAATACGGCAACTCTTCCTGCGTGCGCGCACCAAAGAACAGCAGCAGCTTTCCTGATTCAAACTTGCCCGAAGCACGCTGGCGGCGGCGCCATTCGGTCATGGCGCGCATGGGCGCACTGCCCGTTCCGGTGCAAATCATGACGATGTTGGACCGCGGGTGGTTGGGCATCAGGAAACTGGTGCCATAAGGCCCCATCACCTCCACCTTGTCGCCCACTTTCAGGTCGCACATGAAATTGCTCGCCACGCCGCGCACGGCTTGCCCTTGGTGGTCCTCCAGCACCCGCTTGATGGTGAGCGACAGGTTGTTGTAGCCGGGCCGTTCCCCATTGCGCGGGCTGGCAATGCTGTACTGCCGGGCGACATGGGGCCTGCCATTGGTGTCCAGCCCGGGCGGGACGACGCCAATGCTCTGACCTTCCAGCACGGGGAACGGCAATGAGCCAAAGTCGAGCACGATGTGGTGGGTGTCGTATTGGTGGCCCACCTCGGTCACGCGCACATTGCCGGTCACCGTGGCGGCAATGGTTTTTTGCTGGGCTTTGGGCCCGTACAGGTTGGTGTAGGGGTGGGCGGCACTCCAGGGGGGAACGGTTGCGCCCAAAGCCGCGGCCTGGAAGACCGCATCATCCGAGGCAGTGGCCACCATCGGAGCCGCCATGGTCACAGGCTTGGTCTCGGTCTCGACATCGGTGCCTTCAACCGCCAGGTCAGCACCCACCATGGCCGCGAGTTCAGCCGCTGGGATTTCCGCAGGCAACTCGTCCCACCCCAGTTGCGCTTCGAGCGAATACGCCTGGACCTTGATGGTCTTGCGGTAGTTGTCGATGGAGCCGGTGGGGCAAGGGGAGATGCAGTCGTTGCACCAGTTGCATTTGTCCACATCCACCACATAGTTCCGAGAATCGTGCGTGATCGCACCCACCGGACAAATCGATTCGCAGGTGTTGCAGCGGATGCAGATTTCGGGGTCGATCAGATGCTGCTTGATCACAGCGGCTTCCACAGGGGCGTTCATCTCGGGTCTCCGGTGCTACTTTGAGAAGGTTCTATTGTCTGGTTTGTGGTGACTTCGTGGTGCCACTTGGGCCGGCTCCTCCCTGACGCCATTGCGCCAGTCACCCCAACCCATGCTCCCAAGTGAGCGGAGCAACACAGAAGAACACCACACGCCCCCCCGGAGCGCGTGGCTGAACCCAGGATGCCGCGGGTCCGGGTTTCCCGGCCCGCAAGCATCGCCCCCTGGGGGGTGACGCGCCACAGGCGCGGCGCGGGGGGAGCCCAAATCAAGCGAAGCGCACGTACTCAAAATCCACCGGCTGGCGGTTGATGCCTATTACGGGCGGCGCGATCCAGTTGGCGAACTTCCCTGGTTCGACCACACGCCCCATGAGCGACCCCACATAGGCGCGGTCTGCATCGCTTGGGAGCCATTCGTCTTTGCGCTGACTCCATTCTTGTTCACTCAACACGCGTCCGTCGGGTGACACTTTGGAGCCCGACAGGGCGCCAATGCTGCGGTGGAAGGCCTTGTGTGGCACGCTCAGGCGGAAGTCAACACCGGCCTTTTCGATCAGGCGGTTCCAGCGCTCCACGCCGCCCACGCTGTCTTTGATGTAGTCGTCGCGCAGCACTTCGTTCAAAGCGTTGAGCATGGGCACCTCTTTTTCAACAAGCTTGCCGTCCACGATGTTGAGCACTTTGTACGAATCGCCTTTGAGCACATGGTCGTCGGCGCGTTTGCCCTCTTCGTAGCGGCCCTTGAGGCCTGTCGAATAAAAGGTGGCCGCGTTGCTCGATTCGTCGGCACCGAACAGGTCGATCGTGACGCTGAAATGGAAGTTGATGTAACGCTGGATAGTGGGCAAATCAATCACGCCCGCCGTGCGCAGCTTGCCCACGTCATCGGTCTTCAACTCGTTCATGGCCGCGCAGGTGCGGTTGATCACGCGGCCCACGCCACTTTCGCCCACAAACATGTGGTGGGCTTCTTCGGTGAGCATGAACTTGGTGGTGCGCGCCAGCGGATCGAAGCTGGATTCGGCCAAGGCGCAGAGCTGGAACTTGCCGTCGCGGTCAGTGAAATAGGTGAACATGAAAAAGCTCAACCAATCGGGTGTCTTCTCGTTGAAGGCCTGCAGGATGCGCGGGTTGTCGGCGTTGCCACTGTTGCGCTCCAGCAAAGCTTCGGCCTCTTCACGACCGTCTTTGCCAAAATATTTGTGCAGCAAATACACCATGGCCCACAGGTGGCGGCCTTCTTCCACGTTGACCTGGAACAGGTTGCGCAGGTCGTATTGACTGGGGGCGGTGAGGCCCAGGTGGCGTTGTTGTTCGACCGAAGCTGGCTCGGTGTCGCCCTGGGTGACGATGATGCGGCGCAGGTTGGCGCGGTGTTCGCCGGGGATGTCTTGCCAGGCGCTTTCGCCTTTGTGGTCACCAAAATGAATTTTCCGGTCTTGCTCCGCCGGATTCAGGAAGATGCCCCAGCGGTAGTCGGGCATCTTCACGTGGTCAAACTGTGCCCAGCCTTGCGGGTCAACACTGACAGCGGTGCGCAGATAGACATCAAAGTTCTGCGAACCCTCGGGGCCCATGTCCTGCCACCACTGCAGGTAATTGGGCTGCCAGTGTTCCAGCGCACGCTGCAAGGTGCGGTCTTCGCTCAGGTTGACGTTGTTGGGAATTTTGTCGCTGTAGTTGATGCTTGACATGGCGGGTCTCCTGCGGGTGGGTCAATGTTGGATGGGAGTGGCTTCCATCGGGGATGCGGTGGAACCGGCTTCGCCGGGCCACTCGCATCGCCCCCTGGGAGGGGTGAGGCGCGCAGCGCGGCGCGGGGGGCGCGTCAAACGCGGTTCATATCGAAAACGGCCTTCTCGCCCTTGCCGTAAACCTTGAGCGCGCCTTTTTCGCCGACCGCGTTGGGCCGCTGGAAAATCCAGTTCTGCCAAGCGGTTAGGCGACCGAAGATGCGTGTGGCCATGTTTTCTTTCTGCGCAAAGCGCAGGTTGGCCTCCAGACCGGTGAGGGCATCGGGCGACATGGCCGCGCGCTCTTCCAGCGCCATGCGGATCTCGTCATCCCAGTCGATGTCATCGGGCGCGGCGGTGACCAAGCCCAGATCGAATGCAGCATCCGCGTCCAGCACTCGACCCACCGCACCGCGAACGGCTTCCATCGGAGCCGCCTCTTCATAGAAGCGGCGCTGCAAGCGCGACTGGTTGTTCACCATCGGCAGCAAGCCCAGGTTGAACTCGCTCAACTGCAGCTTGGGCGCTTGCCCGGGGTCGTCAGGCAGGGCCAGCATGTAGGCTCGATCGGCGCAGAAGGCCAGTTCAGCCAACGAGCCCGCAAAACAGGAGCCTGGCTCGATCAAGGCAAACAGGCTGCGCGAAGAGACGTCCAGGCGCGCAAAGGTACGGCGCATCAGACCAATGGTTTCATTGACCAGCCAGTGGTCTTTGTTGGTGAGCATCAACGCATCGTTGACGAGCACGGCGGCCGCATCGCCTTCGGTCTTGAGCAGCCAGGTGCCCGCGTCGAGCTCGTTGGTGCGCATACAAAGGATGGCGTCATCCAGTTCACGCGCCATTTTCAAGGGATACCAGGCCGCACCAGCGGCTTCGATGCCTGCGATATCGGTGGGTTGCGTGCCTGAGGGCGCTTGAACGGTGATCGTGGCGTTGCGCTTGGCGCGGTCGATGGCGACATTGACGTACTGATAGGCGATGCCATCGGCGCTGTCGGTGCGCTCCAGGCGCGGCAGGACCACCCCTTTGCCATCCACCGGGCGCGTGCTCTTCTGGCCCAGCTGCAAGGCGCGCTCCTGCACGGTCGCAGCAAATTGCTGCGGTTTGACCACGGCATCCACCAGCCGCCAGTCCACCGCTTTTTTGCCACGCACGCCTTCGCTGGTGGTGCAAAAAATGTCGGCCAGATCGTGGCGCACATGGCGCTTGTCGGTCACGCGGGTGAGCCCCCCTGTGCCCGGCAACACGCCCAGCAAGGGCACCTCGGGCAGGCTCACGGCGCTGGACCGGTCGTCCACCAGCAGGATTTCGTCGCACGCCAGCGCCAGCTCGTAGCCACCGCCAGCACAGGCGCCGTTGAGCGCGGCCAGGAACTTCAAGCCCGAATGCTGGCTGCTGTCTTCGATGCCGTTTCGGGTTTCATTGGTGAACTTGCAGAAGTTCACCTTCCAGGCATGTGTAGACAGGCCCAGCATGAAGATGTTGGCGCCGGAGCAGAACACGCGGTCCTTCAGGCTGGTCACCACCACCGAGCGTGCACCGGGGTGTTCAAACCGGATGCGGTTGAGCGCGTCGTACAACTCGATATCAACCCCCAGATCGTAGCTGTTGAGCTTGAGCTTGTACCCGGGCCGAATACCGGCGTCTTCATCGATATCGACCGCCAGCGTGGCCACGGAGCCGTCAACGCTGAGCGTCCAGTGGTGGTACTGGCTGGGATCGGTACGGTAATCAACAGTGGTGAGGGTCATCAATGTCTCCTGTAGGGCCTGGGCGCTCGGGACACAGCCGGAGCAACCTGAATGCGCGCCGGCTACAGAACAGACCTCAGTCGTGCTCTCACCGAACGAACATGAATAATAATGCAGTTTTTGAATGCGTGTGCATTTTTATGCATCCACCTTCGAATGGATCAAGCTTTGGCGAACCAGGGTCTGCAGTCCTTCGATCGCCTGGGCTTCGATCAGACCACTCGTGTTGAAACTGAGATCGGCCTTGGCGTAAAACGCCGACCGACCCGTCAGAATGCGCTTGAGATCTTCCATCGCCTCCTGGCTGGCGGCCATGGGCCGCAAATCACCTTGCGCGGCCACGCGGGCCATGTGATCGGTCGGATCGGCCTGCAACCAGACGGTGCGGCAATGGCCCAGCAGGAGGTTGAAGTTGGCCGCATCCGACACCAGGCCGCCCGGCGTGGCGATCACCACCTCGGGGTACAACTGGATCGTCTCTTCCAGTGCCCGGCGCTCGTACCGCCGGTAGGCCGGTGTTCCGTACAGGGCGTGGATTTCATGGATGCTGCACCCGGCGAACTGCTCGATTTCCCGGCTGAGCTCAATGAAAGCAAAACCCAGGTCGTCTGCCAGGTGCCGGCCCAGCGTGGACTTGCCCGCGCCACGCAAACCCACCAGCGCGATGCGGGTGCGCCGGTCAACATCTCCGCCGGCGCTGGAGCTGGCCCCGTCGAACAGGCTGCCTAGGGCGGTGCGGGCTCGGCGCAGATCCGCATCGTTGCGGTGCTCCAGCAACTCACGGATCAGCAGCCACTCCGGCGACGACGTCGTGACATCACCCAGCAGCTCCGTGAGCGAGCAATGCAGGGCGCCCGCAACCTGCAGCAACACCAGGATGGAGGCATTGCCCGTGCCGTATTCCAGATTGGCGAGGTGGCGTTCGGAAACATCTGCCGCCTGGGCCACGGCTTTTCGGGTCATGCCCCGGCGCGACCGCAAGGTACGCACACGCTCGCCCAGCGCGACCAAAAACGGGTGGCGCACCGCTTCGTCGGGCGGCGTTGCTGGAGGCATGGCGGAAGCGCTGGTTTCCAAAATCACGGGGTCTTTCATGGGCACGGCTTGGCTGGGTGAAAACCCTAGGAGGGCTTGTCTTGCGCCAAAACATGCACTTTAATGCATCATTCGACAGGCGCAAGATAATGCATTTATAGCGCCAATGGCGGGAATCCAACAAGTCTCCCGCTCTTTTTATTCTGCGCCGACCCACCCATGGACCACACCCCCTTGTCTCCCGATCATTTCGCCGGTCACGGGCAGACCGCCACGGCGCCGCTGGTGGTCCTGGCGCCGTGCAGCGCGGTCTTGCGCTTCTGAGTCCCTACTCACCCTGGTCCGAGGAACAACCCCATGAACAAGTCTCCAGCCGCTCCACCTGAGCGTTTCAATTTTGCGCGCCACCTCATCGACCTCAACGCAGAGCGCTCTGGCAAGGTGGCTTTGATCGATGACCAAGGCACGCTCACCTATGGACAACTGGCCGAACAGGTGCAACGCATGGCCGCGGCGCTCAAGGCGCTGGGGTTGCGGCGCGAAGACCGGGTGCTCTTGCTCATGCACGATTGCAACGAATGGGTCGTGAGCTTTCTGGGGGCGCTGCATGCGGGTGTTGTGCCCGTGTGTGTCAACACCCTGCTCACCGCTCAGGACTACGGCTACATGCTGACCAACAGCCGCGCCCAGGCGGCCCTGGTCTCAGGCGCCCTGCTGCCCGTTTTGCAGGCGGCCATGGGCCACCAGGCCCACGAACTCCAGCACACCTTGGTCTCCCAGGCAAACGGGCCCCTGCCCCACGGCACCATTGAGATGGCCCCGTACCTTGCAATGCAGACCGCAGACACGGCGCCCGCAGACACCCATGGTGACGAACCCGCATTCTGGCTGTACTCCAGCGGTTCGACCGGTGCACCCAAAGGCACGGTGCACACCCAAGCCAGTCTCTACTGGACGGCTGAGCTGTATGGCAAAGGCGTTCTCGATCTGCGGGAGAACGACACCGTTTTCTCGGCCGCCAAACTGTTCTTCGCCTACGGGTTGGGCAACGCACTGTCCTTCCCCTTGAGCGTGGGCGCCACGGTGATCCTGATGGCCGAACGGCCAACACCCCCAGCGGTCTTCAAACGCCTGATCGGGCAGCGGCCCACTGTTTTTTACGGCGCACCCACCGGCTATGGCGGCATGCTGGCCAGTCCCGACTTGCCTCTGCGCGAGCAGGTAGCACTGCGCCTGTGCTCCTCGGCCGGCGAAGCTTTGCCGCGCGACATCGGCGAACGCTGGACCGCACAGTTTGGCTGCGAGATCATTGACGGCATTGGCAGCACCGAGATGCTGCACGTTTTCTTGTCCAACCGGCCGGGCGAAGTTCGCTACGGCACCACCGGGCAAGCCGTGCCCGGTTATGACGTGCAGTTGCGCGACGAAGACGGCAGCGTCATCACCGGGCCCAACCGGATCGGCGACCTCTACATTGCCGGGCCCAGCGCCGCCCTGCTGTACTGGAACAATCGAGCCAAAAGCCTCGATACCTTTCAGGGGATCTGGACCAAAAGCGGCGACAAATACACGCGCGATCCCGACGGCTACTACACCTACGCGGGCCGCAACGACGACATGCTCAAAGTTAGCGGCATCTACGTCAGCCCATTTGAAGTGGAATCAACCCTGATGCAACACCCGGCCGTGCTGGAAGTGGCCGTGATCGGCAAACTGGATAAAGAAGGCCTGACCAAATCCAAGGCGTATGTGGTGCTCAAAGCCGGCCAGAAAGCCACCGAGGGTGAACTGCAGACCTTTGTGAAGGAGAAGCTCGCGCCCTACAAGTACCCCCGATTCATCGAATTTGTGGCCGAGCTGCCGAAAACAGCAACCGGCAAAATTCAACGCTTCAAATTGCGCGAACGCGATAACCAGGCGAGCCCGAGGTAAACCGGGACAGGCCGGGTCAGGCTGGTTTCAAGACCATGCGCAATGCGGCCGTCAGCTGCACTTCCGTGAAGGGTTTGTCCAGCCGCACCGTCTGGCCCAGCGACTGAAACTCGGCCGCCACCGTCTCGTCCAGGCGCCCGCTGCACACGATGATCGGTATGTCAGGCAAGCCGCGCCGCAAGCTGCGGGCAAAGGCCAGCCCATCCATGAAAGGCATGTGCATGTCGGTGATCACCGCGCGCAAGCTGTGTTGGTGTTGCGTGGCTTTGACCAGCCCGTCCGCACCATCGGTCGCCAGGATAGGGGCCAGTTGGAGCCGGGTCAGAACCGCTCGCCCCATATCGCGGACCGCGGGCTCATCGTCCACAAAAAGAACCTGCTCCCCGGCACCAACGAAAGGCGCCTCCTGAATGGGTTCAACCGCCACCACCGCCGTCATCTCATGGGCGGGCAGGTAAAAGGAGAATTTCGATCCTTCACCCACTTTTGACTGGACCTGCAAAAATCCCTTGTGGCCCTTGACGATACCCACGACGGTCGACAAACCCAGACCAGTCCCCTTGTCCAGGCTCTTGGTGGAGAAAAACGGATCAAAGATGCGGTCAAGAATCTCAGGCGCGACGCCGGCTCCGCTGTCGATGATCTGCAGCCTCACATAGCGCCCTTCGCGGGCCTCTGGAGCGAGCCTGACGAAAGCGGCATCCACATGGAAGCAGTCGGCAGACAAGCCCAACGTCCCGCCCTGCGGCATCGCGTCGCGGGCATTGACACACAGGTTCAGCAGCACCTGATGCAACTGGGTAGAGTCGCCCAGCACACCGGGCAACAAGGGTTCGCAGTTCACCACCAGCTGGATATTTTTGGGGAAACTGCCCCGCATCAAGCTCTCGACTTCGTGAACCAGCTGGGCCGCATCAAGGACCACACGCTCACCATCGGCACCTTTGGCAAAAGCCAGCAGTTGCCGCACCATATCGGCACCGCGGCGCGCACTGGCCTGGATCATGCTCAAGACGTTCGCTTCGCCCGGGTAGTCTTCTTTCAGAACCTCCATGCCCATCAAGATGGGCGCAAGCGCATTGTTCAGGTCATGGGCCACCCCACCCGCCAGCGTACCCAGGCTTTCCAGCCGTTGCGAGCGCATCTGCTGCCGCTCACTCAGTTTCAACAGGGTGATGTCTTCATGAGACACCACCACCCGCACATCGCCCTGGCCCGGAAAACGGTCCACACGGCACACAAACCAACGCGGATCAACGCCACCCTCGACCACGTATTCGTGAAAAAATTCGTCGAGTTCGCCGGCGATCAACTGCCGAATGCCTGTCGCGATGGGCTTGCCCGCAGTGGTCCCGGTGTCGCACAGGCGGTCGCACAGCTCCAGGTAGTTTTGACCCTCTGCGGCGGGCTCGAACCCGGCTTGTCCCTGGCGAAACTCTGCCCATGTCCGGTTGGCTGCCAGGATCACGCCGTGGTGATCCAGGATCACCACGCGTGCACTCAGGGCATCCAGCGTCGCGCGGGCCATGCGTTCGCTTTCGATCACCGAGCGCGTCTGCAACTGCACCTGATGCTCAAGCTCGTCGTTGAACGTCGACAGGGCATCCTCATAACCCTTGCGCTCGGTGATGTCCATCCAGTAGCCAATGATTTCCTGGGGCTCCCCGGCCAGGTCGCGCACCAAACGCAACTGATCGTGCACCCACAGGTAATTGCCATCCTGCGTGCGCAGCCGGTATTCCTGCTGGTGCACGTCATCTGCCCAGAGTTTGGGCAACTGCTCAACCACGCGGCGCCGATCCTCCGGATGGATATGGCTCAACCAGAAACGGGTTTGCTGCAGGAACTTCTCAGGCTCATAGCCGGTGAGCCGTGTGAGGTTGGGGCTGACATAGGTCAGCGCGTGCGGAGCGGTCACCGAGCAGGTGTAAATCGTCACGGGGCTGGCCGCCACCAGAAAATGCAGCCTCGACTCGCTTTCCCGCAGGGCGCGTTCTACCCGCCGGCGTGCCAGCGCGCTGCCGATCACCTCGCTCAAGACCTTGAGCGCATCGACCTCAGGCGCCAGCCAATCGGGCCGCGAGTGAGCACATCCATAGCCCAGCAAACCAACCAGCTGTCCCTGAACAGTGAGAGGCACGGCAATCAACGCCCGCACCCCCATCTTCAGCAGGTAGGCGGCGTCGGCTGCCGCAGCTTGCCCCAGCGATTGCGCGTCCGGAATCAACAACGTGTTGAGACTCAGGAACTGACCGACCAGCCACGACGACTTCTGTTCCAGCCAATCTTTCGCAGAACCCTCGCTCGGGAATGCCTGGTTGAGCACCCCGATCTGCAATGCTTTCTGGCTCGGTGCATCCCACCCCATCAGCCGATTCACACGCCTGCCGTCACGGGAAAACAGAATCAGATACCCTCGGTCCGCGTTCAACTGCTCTGCGCTGGCTTGCAAGGCCTCCTGAATGGTGGGCATGAGCTCAGGCGCCTCAGCCGCCACCATGCTCGCAGCGGCTTCACCAATCACGCGCTGCAGATCACGTTGGCGTTTCAACGTCGCCTGCCCGTCCTTGATGTGCGTGATGTCGGTGTGGATGCTCACGAACTGGTAAGGCTTGCCCAGGGCATCCATAAACGGCGTGGCCGTGGAAGCCAACCAGATCAAACGGCCATCTTTGCGCCGTGAGCAGACTTCCCCCTGCCACACCCGGCCAGCCTGGATCTCTTGCCGCAGGTGTTCAAAAAAGGCTGGCGGATGCTCTCCCGATCTCAGCAGGCTCATGTGCTGCCCCAGGAGCTCGCCTCGCGGGTACCCACTCACTTCGCAAAACCGGTCGTTGGCATAGGTCAGAAAACCACCCACATCGGTGATGCACACGATCGCATGGTGATCCAGCGCCAAGTGCTCGCGTTCCCGCTCGTACAGCGCGGTCTGCAAACGGCGCTGAACGCTGAGGTTGTGCCGGGCGCGCCGGGCGCGCGCGTTCACCGCGGCCACCAGATGGGCGGGCTGCACCGGTTTGATCAGGAAGTCATCGCCCCCCAAGTCCAGCGCCAGCAACTGCTGGGTGAGATCGGTTTCACTGGACAGGAACAAGATGGCCAGATGCAACCAGTCTTCCATCTCCCGCAAAGCGGCCGCTACCTGGGGCCCGCTGGACTCGGGCATGTACACGTCCAGCAATACGACGTCGGGCTCAAATCGCTTGACCGCTTCAATCGTTTCTGTTGGCCGGGTCAACGCCAAAACCTCCATGCCGGCCTGTCGCAAGACAGCCGCATGAACCGCGAGCACCGCCTCGTCATCGTCCACCAGCAAAACGCGCCAGCGATCCGTTGCCACGCCCACCGCTCCGCCGGCCGGAGGCGTGTTTGCCGCCGCAGGGGTTTGAAACGCCTCTGGCTGCTCCAACACCAGGACATCATGGGGGGCGGAACACAGGTTTTGATGGGCCAGATGC
Organism: Hydrogenophaga sp. PAMC20947; assembly: GCF_004795855.1. Classification (NCBI taxonomy): domain Bacteria; kingdom Pseudomonadati; phylum Pseudomonadota; class Betaproteobacteria; order Burkholderiales; family Comamonadaceae; genus Hydrogenophaga; species Hydrogenophaga sp. PAMC20947. The sequence goes on along the minus strand of NZ_CP039252.1, from coordinate 150,331 downwards.
AAAGCCGACCATTCGGTCTCAAGCGGCACATGCCTGCGCTCCAGCGCTGCGTGCAACCGGGATTCAAACTGCCTCGATGCGCCCGAAAAAACCTTCAGCCCAAAGGTGCCCGACGTGCCGGTCAGGCTGTGAACCGCCCGGTGCAGCGTCTCTGCCTGCACCTGAGACCAGGGACGGGTCGACAGCTCATCCCACATGCGCTGAACGTCATTCAGACGTCCAGGCAAACGGGCGAGGAACTGGGTCCGCAGCGCCCTGAGGGCCTCGGACACGTCGACGCCAGAACCCTGCGGCCCCGACGTATTAGCCATGGTGGTGCTCCCACAATGCGCGCACCTGATCGGCCAGCGTCATGGGATTAAAGGGTTTGGCGATCACGTCAACCGCGCCCATCGCTATGAACTCGGCGACTTCATTGGGTTGAACCTTGGCGGTCATGAAGGCGACCGGGACAGCGCGCAACTCAGGCAGCGCTCGCAGGGCCCGCAAGGTACCGGGGCCGTCCATGCCGGGCATCATCACGTCAAGCAGCACCATATCGGGCGCAAAAGCCACCGCTTCCCTCACGGCTTGCTCCCCCGACTCGCACACCTTGAGTTCAAAACCGCCAATGTGCTGAAGTGCGACCTGCGCCACCGCACGAATATCGGGCTCGTCTTCAACGTACAGCAAGCGCTTTAAAGTATTCATGGCATCAGTTCTCCCCATCTTGAGGTTTGTCGATCGGCTCCCATGGCCTCCAGCAAGGCCTGTGGTGAAACCTTGGACTTGTGCAACACAGTATCCACTTGTTCAACCAGATCTGGATCGACATAGGTGCCGGTGAGCACCACCACCCGGGCATTTGGCTGGTTGGCCCGGATATCGGGCAGCAAGGCCCACCCCGACGCATCGGGCAAGGCCAGATCCAGGATCACCACATCAAACTGCTGCAAGGCCACACGGGCCCGAGCCTCGCGCAAAGTGACCGCCAGTGCAAACTCAAACCCACGCCCCGCCATTTCTCGAACGGCCTCGTGCAGTTCGCGGTCGTCCTCCACATGCAGCACCCGCGTCAATGGCTTGGCGTCAGGATCAATGGACCGATCAATTGCCCGGATGAACGCGGCCTGATCGATGGGCTTGGCCAGCCACTCGATGCCCGGAAAATCACGACCCAGCTCGCGCCGGCCCTCATCCATCTTGGCTGCCACCACGACGATGGGCATCAAAGCCGTCCCCGGCTCGGCGCGCAGGGTCCGGATCACGTCCAGACCAGAGCCGTCGGGCAGGCGCAAATCCAGGCTGATCGCCGCATAGGGCTTGCGCCTGGCATAGGCCAGGGCTTCGGCACCGGAGACCACGATATCCACGCTGTAATTGGCCTCCCGCAGCATCATGGACAACAGGTCGGCCACATCGGTGTCGTCTTCCACCACCAACACCCGTGGCCTGTTGTCCAGCCCCGCCAGGGCGGGTATGGGCGCAGGGCGAGACAGGTAAGGATTCCAGAGCGGCAATTCAAAGTAGAAGCAGGCGCCCTGGCCGGTGTCAGAGTAAAAACCCACTTCACCGTCCATGCGCTCCACCAGCTCGCGCGTGATGGCCAGACCCAGACCCGTGCCACCTTTCTGGCGGGTGTCGGAAGCGTCGGCTTGCGAAAACTTCTGAAAGATGCGGGTCTGGAACTCAGCGGGCACACCCTCGCCCTTGTCGTGCACAGACACCCGAACCCGGCCCTGATGCATTCCCACCTCCACCGTCACAACGGCATTTGCCGGCGAGAATTTTGCCGCGTTGGACAACAGATTGGCCATCACCTGCTGCAGGCGCTGAGCGTCCACTTCCACACTCACCCCATTCAGCCTCCGGGCGAGCACATAGCGCACCCCATACTGGCCACCGTAAGCCTGGTTGTCCGCCAGCGACTGCTCCACCAGGGGCATGAGCTCCTGGCCGACCATGTCGAAATGCAATTTGCCCGCCAGCAGCTTCTCCATGTCGAGCAAGTCATTGATCAAAAATGTGAGGCGCTGGCTGTTCTTCTGGGCAATGTCCAGCATGCCCTGAATGGCGGGAGGCAATGCCCCAAGGGCGCCGCCCGACAACAGCCCGATCGATCCCGCAATGGCCGTCAAAGGGGTGCGCAGTTCATGGCTGACGGTGGACAAAAACTCCGATTTGACCCGGTTGGCCCGTTCGGCCTCCTCCATGGCCTGTGAAAGGTCTGCCGTGCGCTGTTCCACCCGCTGCTCCAAGGTCGCCCGCTCCTGGCGCAGCGCCTCGTCGCGGGCCTCAATTTCGGACAACATGCCGTTGAACCCATCCACCAGTGCACCCACCTCGTCATTGGCCACCTTGACCGCGCGGAGCGAGAAATCCTGTTCCCGTGAGACCTCATTGGACACCCGTGCCAGATCCAGAATGGGCACACTCAGGAAACGGTGCAACCGGGTTCCCAGCAAAACCGCCAGGGCACCCAGACTCACGGCAATCAATGTCATCTGCAGCAAACCCCGAACCAATTCGATCCAGATGGCCGACAGGCGAATCGACAAATCCACGCGTCCCAATGGCACCGACCCATCCACGATCTGGTGCGAGACCTTGATCTTTCCGCCGGAGAAAAGCCGGACCAGCGACTCCAGCGTGTCGTTGTCCTCGTCGTCCTGAAACGACACCTGTGCAAACACCTCACCCTTGGCATTGGTCAAGACGGCATCAGCCACCTCTTCTTTGCTTTGCAAGGCCTGCAGGGTGCGCAAGGCACTGTCCGGATCGTCAAAGGCCAGTGCGGCTCGAACGTTTTCACCCACCATGCCCGCCAGCGCGCTGACCTGTTCGCGCGCCTCGACAAAACGGCTGAAGGCGGTCCCCACGGTAAAGACCATGGCCACCACCAGCACCACAACGCCGGTGTTGAAGGCCAGCAGCCACCCCAGTTTTCGGGCAATGGACCAGTCGCGCCAGTTCTTCATCGCAGCACCCTCCCGGCCAGCTGCACCATTTGGCTGTTGAGCTGCAACCCGGCACGCTGGGCAGCGCCCAGGTTGACGTCAAAGCGCACGCGGTTGTCTTCCAGGCGCATGCCGATCATGCCGTTGACCTGCACAAAGCCCGGCACATCGGCGATGGTCAACACAGGCGCATTGCCCAACCCGCGGATCACGGTGTCGATCCGGTTGGTGTCGGCGCCAGAAAAGACCAGCACCTGACAGGTTTTCAGATCGGTGGCGGGCACCTGAACCTGCACTTCGATCGCACGCGCACCGACCGGCCGCCCGTTCAGCGCAGCCAGCTGTCCATCGAGGGGATTGGCATCAACGGCGCAAACCTGCAGCGGCGAACGATCGCCTTCTTTGGCATTGGGCCACTGCGTGAACTTGATGAAATTGAAAACAAAGCCCGCCTTGACCGCCGCTTCGCTCACGGCATCCGCCCGAGCCACGCCCGGGCCCGCGAGGCAGCCCAGCAAAGCCAGAAGCCCCACTGCAACCCCCCGAAGGGTGACGAGGTGCGCCATGTTCAATAGGTCCACTTGGCCTGCAACAGGACACTGCGCGGCACTTCGCTGGCCATAACGTCTTCAGCCACGTACTCGCTGTTGCGCTGCGTCAAGAGGTTACGCCCGACAAGGCTGACCTCCAGGTTGCGCGCGGGACGCCAGCCCAGGCGCAGATCGAGGCGGGTGTGGCTGCCCAGATCGACTTGTCCGTCGGGCGTCAGGAAGCCCAGCTTGCTGTTGAAATACAGATTGGCATCCAGCTCCAGGTTGTGGCTCAGGTTGTGCAATGAATGCAGCTGCAACAGGTGTTGTGGAGAGCTGTGCTCTTGGCCAAAGGCCGGAATGGCCTGGATGCCCGGGCTCTTGGGGTTCAGGCTCATGTTCAGCCAGCTGTAGCTGCCCTTCAGTTGCCAGCTTTGCGCGACTTGCCAGCTGCTCGCCACCTCAAAACCGTAGGTCGTGCCTTTGAAATTGTTGCTGAAGTTCACCGGCAGCACCGGATAAGGCTCGAACGCCAACGCACCGAACTCACGGGCAACCACGCCCTTGTAGGTGTTGTGGAACAGCGCAGCGTCCAGGCTGAGCGCCGGCGTCAGCTGCCCCCGGTAGCCCAGCTCACGGGAAACGACCACTTCCGAACTCAGATCCGGGTTGCCGCGCGGCGCCACCACGGCGGGCCCCACCACCGGCAACTCCTGCGTCGCGACATGGGAATCCACCGTTGTGATGGCCAGTGAGGGCGTTTGCACCGAGCGGGAAATCGCCGCCCAGACGCTGTCGGTCGGGGAGGCGCGCCACAGCAGGCGCGCGTTGGGCTGCACTTCGAGACCGGTGATCTCGTTGTGTTCCAGCTTGCTGCCCAGCGTGAGCTGCCAATCGTCGCGCAGGCGGATTTCGTCTTGCACAAAGCCGCTGTAGGTGCGCAGGCTGTCTTCGCTGGGCGTCATGGTGATGTTGAAATTGCCGTCCAGGCTCATGCGTGCAAGCCGGTAGCCCAGACCCCAGGTCACGTCGTGATCGGCGCCCAGCGGCATGCGGCTTTGCCATTCGAGGTCCAAGGTGTCGGTCTGGCTTTTTTGGACCAGGCCGCTCACCCTGGCCTGATCCACATAGGCCTGGACATGCCAGCTGCGGTCAGGCGCTTCCTGGTGCTGCCAGCGGGCCAGCAGATTGACCCCCGACAGCTTGGAGGTATCGGGCACGTAGCCCGAAGACAAGGTGGACTCGTTCATATACAGGAGGCTCTGCTGGGCAAGGGTCTCGTACACATCGCCCTGCACCGTCATACGGTCGGCCAGGGTGGGCCCGAAGTCGGCACGAAAGCCGGCGCGTTTCTGGCGCCAGGCGTCATGTGCTTGCTCACCTGTGGGCGTATCCAGGGCCTCGTGGTCATCCAGTTTGAGGTAAGCCCTCATGTGGCCGTCTTCGCCCAGCGTGGTGCCGTGGCGCAGGGCAACCCCCTGCTCCAGGGACCCGGCTTTCGCTTCCAAAAAGGTGCCCTGGGTGTCTTTGGCCTGCCGGGTGATGATGTTGATCACGCCATTGACCGCGTTGGCGCCCCACAGGGTGCCGCCGGAGCCCCGGATCACCTCAATGCGCTCCACATCTTCGAGCACCACATCCTGGGCTTCCCAGTAGGTGCCGCCGAACAGGGGGGAATACAAGGTGCGCCCGTCTTGCAACACCAGCAGCTTGCCGCTGTAGCGGTTGCTGAAGCCCCGGATGCTCACGGCGTAGCGGCTGCCATCGATGCGCGACACCTGCACCCCCGGCACCAGACGCAGGACTTCGGCCACATGGGTCGCGCCCGAGCGGCGTATGTCATCTCGCCCCACCACGTAGGCGGCCGCGGTGGTGTCGGCCAGCGTCTGCGGGCGCTTGGCGGCGGAACTCACCTCGACCAACATCAACTCTTCCAGCGACATCCAGGTGGCGTCAACCGGTTTGACCGCCGATGCGGCCCATGCGCCAGACACCCACAACCCAGCCAGGCAAGCGACCAGCACCTTGAGCGGATGGTGCGATCCAGCAGAACGGCGGTGATTGAAGAAAGGCGGCGGGCAATGAAAGGGCATGAAAGGACTCCGTTCATCGAAATACACTTGAAAATAAGTGTCTCGAATGTCAACAAGAGTATCGGCAAAAACGGAATGGATCTGAAGCAGAAAAAGGCGCACAAAAAGCACTCATTTCAAGCTGCGACGGTCATACAAAACACTGAATTTGCGCTTTCAGCCCCCACCAACGCGGCGAAAGCGCCCCGTTGGCACCCCATTCAACCCTTCACGAGGTCTTTGGCCGGGCGGCGGCCAGCGGCAGTCCAAAAACACGGTCAAAAGACCAGGTAAACACCACCGTGTAGACCAGAAAAAACAACAGAATGCCGATATCGGCCAGCAAAGCCTCCCACAGACCCACGCCCAACCAAAGGGCCATGAACGGCACCAGGATGAGCGCCAGCCCCCCTTCAAAAAGGATCCCATGGGCAACCCGGCGCCGCCAGGACCGGCCTTTCACTGCCTGGTGTACTTCCCAGCGCTCAAACAGCGCATTGAACCCATAGTTCCAGGCCAGAGCAATCAAGGACATGGCCAGCGTCAACGCCATGGTGGACCCAGGCGAACGCCCAAACAGAATCACCAGCACAGGCGCCACAAAAGCGACCGCCAGCGCTTCGTACAGCACCGCCTGGACCACGCGGCGGGTCATGGGTTTCAAAGTAATTGCCATAGATCCATCGGATTGTGCCTGCTGGGCAGACCCAACCCTGTCCAGCCGGCGTCTGTCCCCGGGCTGCGCGCGTGGCATGCTGTGCTCCGCGAGCCCCTGCTCCGCCAACGCCCAATCCATCCCAACCCAACACCAGGCCACGCCCGATGACGTCAACCACCGACCTGCCGACCGCCGACCCCACCGATCTGGGCTTGTGCCCGGACCGCACCCGCCGACTGATTTCCGTGCTGCGGGCTGAGGTGGACCGGGGCTACCTGCCCGGCGCGGTGGTGCTGCTGGCCCGCCATGGGCGCATTGCCCTGCATGAAGCGGTGGGACAGCTGAACCCGGCCCACGACCCGGCGATGGCGCGCGACGCCATCTTTCGCATCTACTCCATGACCAAGCCCGTGGTGTCGGTGGCGGTGATGATGCTGGTTGAACAAGGCCGGCTGTTGCTCACCGATCCGGTGGAGAAATACCTGCCGGCGTTCGCCGGACAACAGGTGGCAACGGAGCAGAACGGTTCGGTCGAGCTTCGGCCTGCGGAACAAGCCGCGACCGTTCAAGACCTGCTGCGCCACACCGCAGGCCTGACCTACGAGTTCCTGGGCACTGCCCACGTCCAGCAACAATACGCCCAGGCCAACATCGGCTCACGGGAACGCAGCAATGCCGCGTTTTGCCAGGCATTGGCTGCCTTGCCTCTGTTTCACCAACCCGGCACACGCTGGGCCTACAGCCGCGCCACGGATGTGCTCGGCCGGTTGATCGAAGTGCTGACAGGCCAGACACTGGGCCAGCATTTGCAGACCGCCATCTTTGCGCCACTGGGCATGCACGACACCGCTTTCTCGGTGCCGCCAGCCAAACACGCCCGCATCGCCGAGCCTTTCGCTCACGACCCCGACGGCGGCATCCCCATGCGGGTGCTGGATCCTCGCAAGGACGCCGCGCTGGAGGCCGGCGGGGGCGGGCTGATGTCCACCTCTTCCGACTACGCCCGGTTCCTGCAGTTCATGCTGAACCGGGGAGAGCTGAACGGCACCCGCTTGCTGGGCACACACACCGTGGAGTACATGACCGCCGACCACCTGGGCAGCATCCCCAGCGACGATCCCCTGCTCCCGCCCGGTCATGGCTTTGGCCTGGGCTTTGCGGTGCGCACCCACGCCGGCGTGTCGGCCATGCCGGGATCGGTGGGCACCTACCACTGGGGCGGCATCGCGGGCACCACGTTTTTTGTGGATCCCGCCGAAGACTTCTTCGGGATTCTCATGACCCAGGCACCCAACCAGCGCGATCCCATCCGCAACCTGTTTCGCAACCTGGCCTACGCCACCCTGGTCGACTGATACCGGCTCGCCTTCAAAGCAATAGCGGCGTCGTTCTCACTTGGAATGCGAATCGGTAGGGGTGGCGTCAGGCGGCGCCGGGGACGGCCCTGGCCGGTCGCTGCCAGCGAAAAAACAGGGGGTACACCCTCTCAACCACCGGCCCATTAAAGTCCCAGGCCAGGCACTTGCCCAGGTGCAAGGGCGGTTGACCGTCGGATGGGGGTGCGAAAGAAGCCGATCGGGACTGAAACGCCGCCGTGGCCAGGTTGAACAACAGTTCCCGCAGATGGGTGCAGCCCTGGATGCCACCCAGGTGGCGCTCAATGGTCTGGCGCCAGCCACGGCCGACGGTTTCGCCCACCATGCGCTGCATGGGCGCCTGCGCCTGGGGGCATGGCTGGTGGGGGAAGGCATCCATCGCCACCGCAATCTCGCGGATAACCATCCGGTCGTCCAGCGTCACGCGAATGTGCATGTGGTGGATGGGTTCTTCGGGCTCCCACCGCCGCTCGCCTTCGATCTCAAAGGCGTGTGGCTTGGTGTCGATCATTTCACCTTCGATGTCCCACAAGCCATCTTCGCGCTCGTAGCCGCGGTATTCGACGCGGCGCGTGTGCAGGGGCTTTCGGGAAACGGGCTGGGGTAAGGGCACAACAACACCTCAAAAAGACGGGGAAGCCGGCATTCTGATCGATCCCCACCAAAAGGGCTGTCGCGTCTTACCGCTGCACCGAGGCCTGGTGCCCCGGCAGGCGCGGCAATGGCAGGCGCTGCAACACATCGACCCACATTTGCTTCCAGGGGGTCCAGTCGTGTCCACCGGGTGCGCTCAGCAGCCAATCGGGCGGCAGCAAAGGCACCATCAGCGGCTCATAAGGCTGCAAACGGTCGGTTTCGCCGTAGCCGATGTACAGCGGAGGTCGGCTCAAGCCGGGGTCAACATAGCCCTGTAGCCACCGCAAGAGCTCGCGCTGGTGGTCGCCAGGTAGTGCCGGCCACAAAGAGCGCCAGTGCAGCAAACCACCCGCGTCAGAGACCTCGCGCAACACATCGGTGGTGGCCACAAACGGCGCCAGCGCCACAATGCCGTCCACATCATCCGGGTACGCGCGGGCGTACTGCATGGCGCCATAGCCGCCCAGCGAAATACCGGCCAGCCAGACCGATTTGTAGCCGCGCTGGCGCGCCGGCGCGACGATGTCTTCTCGCAAACGCTGCTCAAAGGTTCCGGTGCGGAAGTACCCCATGTGGGCATCGGCCACGATCACATCGGCGTCCAGTCCCTGCCGCTTCACCTCGGCCACAAACCCTTCGTCCACGATGTCTTGCGGCACCTCCTGCGAGCCCGGCAAGAAAACAATCAGAACAGGCGCCACCCGCCCCGCCTCAGCGGGCAATGACAACGACGGCATGGGCACCCGGGCAGCGCGGGGCACAGCGCACCCCGCCAGCCAGGCACACACCAGCATGGCGCCCATCCACCTCAACCCTCGATGCCCTGTCCAACTTGCCATGCCATGCTCCATTTGTTTGATGCGGTTCGTGACCGACCCGTGCCATGCTATCGAATCCCCAAGCGCGCCCGGGGAAAAACGTGGCGCCAACAACCTCACAGGTCACTGTGCGGCATGACGCGGCGGCTGGCTGGGCATGTTGTGCAACCACACTTGCGCCGCCACACCACACCCGGCCAAGACCAACATCAGCAGCCCCAGATGGACCGCATCATCGTGGGAAAACAAGCCCACGGCGAAACCACCCACAGCGCCCATGAGTTGCTGCATCAAGCCCGCCACGGCGGCTGCGGCGCCGGCCAGAGCGGGCACGATCCCCACGGTACCGGCCAAGGCCGGCGGGACCAGCAAACCGTTGCCCATGCCCAGCAGCACCATGGGCAAAGCGAACGCCAGTGGCGTGTGCAGCCCGGCCAGCGACAAACCCACCATGGTCGAGATACCGCCGACGGTCAAGGCCTGGCCCACCCGCATGATGAGCCGCTCGTGCCAGCGGTGCACCAGGTACGTGGTCAAAAAATTGCCCACGATGTAAGACAGCGGTCCCACCATGATGTAGAAGCCCACGCCCGCCGGGCCGACACCATAGCTGCCCAGCACGATGGGTGCGCCGGCCAGAAAAGCATAAAACGAAGCCGTGGTGGACGACAGGATCACCACAAAGGCAATGAAAGCAGGCTCTTGCCCCAGGCGTTTGTACGACGCGAGCATCGTGGGCAACCAATGGCCTGCAGCCGAAGCCGCCACCGTTCGCGGGTGTTCGGGCAGCCCCCGCCAGGCAGCCACCCACAGCCCGACCGACAGCAGGGCCATCAAGACGAAATTGGCTTGCCACCCCAGCCACACATGCAACTGGCCGCCCAACACCATGGCCAGTGGGGGGCAAAAACCCATGGCCATGCCCACATAGGCCATCACGCGGGTGCGCTCCGGGCCCTCAAACAAATCCTGCACCATGGCGCGCCCCACCACCATGCCCGCGGCGCAGCCAGCACCTTGCAGCACCCGCGCGCCCACCAGCATGGACAAACTGCCCGAGAGCGCCGCCAGCACCGATCCCACGCAGGCCAGGGTCAGCCCAAACAGCAACACCCGCTTGCGCCCCAGGCGATCAGACACCGGGCCATACACCAGCTGCAACACCCCATAAGCCACCACAAAGCCACTGAACGTCAGCTGGACGGCCGCCTGATCGCGCCCAAAGATGCCCCCCCACTCCTGCATGGATGGCAAGCATATGGTCATGGCCAACAAGCCAAACGCCAATTGCGCCAGCAAGTTGGCGATCAACCGACGGCGGGGACGGGCCAGCAAAGCTTGGGGGGATGGCATGGAATGGGGTTGAGAAACGAGGCGGATCCGGACCCGGGCACTTGTGCACCGTGCACCGGCTTTGGCTCAGAGGCAGACTTTTGCGCCACCCAGTTTGACGGATGCAGCGCCACGGGCAGTGTGCCCCGCCAGGCGTCCAGGTGGCGTCGCGCAGGTCACATGCGATGGTACACACAGGATGGCACAGGGTTCCACGCACTGGCCAGCGGCGCGACGGCCGTTCACCGTCCAATTGCGCGCACCGGAAATGGCATCAAGCGAACACGGTTTACTTCCGATACAGTGTCCTCAAGCCCGGTTCATCGCCGGTCAAGTCCATTGAGTGTTTTCCCAAGGCATACCTGTGACCTCCGACCGCGCGCCGGCCCAGCAAGCCGTCGCAGCCCACTTGCAAAAGATGGCAGCGTGCTTCCCTGGCGCTGTGTTTCGCTATGTTCTGGCACCGGACGGCAGCGAGCAGATGGCTCACATGAGCCCCGGCTGCGTCGACTTGTGGGAATTGGACAACCCCACGATCGAGCGCAACGTCACGGCCCTCTGGGACATGGTTGACGCCCAGGACCTCGGCCCTTTTCGCGACTCGATCCAGGCTTCGGCCGCCCACCTCGGCGACTGGTCGTATGAATGGCGCATCACAACGCCCTCGGGCCAGCGAAAATGGCTGCATGGTGTGGCCCGCCCCCATCGACTGGACGACGGCAGCACGGCCTGGGACACCTTCATCTCCGACATCACCCACAGCCGCCGCACCGAAGCGACCGTGCGGGACACCGACGCGCGGTACCGACAAATGCTGGACCGCGTGTCCAACGTCTCGGTCCAGGGCTACGGCACCGACCTCATCACCCGCTACTGGAACAAGGCTTCGGAGCGCCTGTACGGCTACACCGCCGAGGAGGCCATTGGCCGCAGCCTGCTGGATCTCATCATCCCACCCAGCATGATCGAAGGCGTCAAGCTCGCCACGGCCCACATGATCGCCACGGGCGAGTCCATTCCGGAAGGCGACCTGGTGCTCAAGCGCAAGGACGGGTCACCGATCGAGGTGTTCTCCAGCCACGCCTACCTGGACATCCCGGGCAGCGAGCCCGAGTTTTATTGCATCGATTTTGACCTCACCGAGCGCCGCGAAGCCGACGCCTTGCGCACCGTGCTCGAATCGCAGCTGCGTGAGAGCCAGAAGATGGAAGCGCTGGGCACGCTGGCCGGTGGCGTGGCACACGATTTCAACAACATCGTGGCCGCCATCCTCGGCAACGTGGAGCTGGCGCTCAGCGATACCGACCGGGACAACCCCGTCCGCACCAGCCTGCTGGAAATCCGCAAGGCCAGCCGGCGCGCGCGCGACCTCGTGAAACAGATCCTGGCCTTCAGCCGCCGCCAGGTACTGGAGCGCACAGACATGCGCCTCAAGCGCATTGTCGAAGAGTCCACCCGCCTGCTGCGCATCAGCCTGCCCGCGGGCACAGACCTCCGCGTGACATGCGACCCGGATACCCCGATCGTGCTGGCCGATGCCACGCAAATCGAACAAGTGCTGCTCAACTTGTGCACCAACGCCTGGCAAGCCATCCCCAAGGGGCGTCCGGGCGTGATTTCGGTGACGCTGGACACCTATGAAGGCCTGCCGCCGCAGGCAACCCCTGCTGCGCTCGCACACCTCGGGCTGGGAGAAGATCCCGTGGACAGCTGGGCCCGACTGACCGTGAGCGACAACGGCGATGGCATGGACCATGAGACCCGCGCCCGTATTTTTGAGCCTTTTTTCACCACCAAACCACCCGGCAGCGGCACCGGTCTGGGGCTGGCTGTGGTGCACGGAATTCTGCGTGACCACCAGGCTTTTCTCGACGTCCAGACGGCACCTGGTGAAGGCACCTCGTTTGTCTTGTACTTCCCGGCCAGTGCCGCCAACGGCGAAGAGCCGGCGACGGCACCCGCACCCCTGGCGAGCGAGTTTGGCGCACTGGAAATGATGTCGCTCGACGGCGATCAGCTGCGGCCGGAAGGGCCGCACATCCTCTATCTGGACGACGATGAGCTGATCACGTTTCTGATGAAACGCCTGCTGGAAAAAAAGCACTACCGCGTCAGCGTCTTTGTTGATGCCACCGAAGCTTTGAGTGCTTTCTGCCGCGATCCGGCGCAGTTTGACCTGGTGATCAGCGACTACAACATGCCGGGCATGTCGGGCCTCGATTTCGCCCGCGCCGTCAAGGCACGATCGGTACACACCCCCGTGGCCATCACCTCGGGCCACATCAACGACAGCCTGCGCGCCGATGCGCCCGCTGCCGGTGTGAACGAGCTGATCTACAAACCCGACACCGTCGAAGAGCTGTTCGCCGCTGTCGACCGGCTGGCCACCGCCGTGGTCCGCAAGACGCCACCCTGAGGACGCCCGCGAAGGCTTGGCAGCGACCTGTGCGCGGCTCCGCCTTCAGTGCGCCACCGGCTGCACCGGGGCGCCGGTCGCCTGGCGTGAGGAACCGGCTTGCGGTGAAGCGTGTTCGTAGCGCCCGGCCGCCACCACCCCGTTGCCATCCAGCGCCTGCTTGATCAGCCGCTGAACCTGCGCGCTGGCCGAATCTGACGGGCAGGCCACCAAGTCCATGTCATTGACACCGATGCGGTACGGCGGCCAGCCATTGGCCAGCCCCACTTTGACCAGCTCCCGGTAGCAGTGGTGCGCCCGCGCCACCTCAACGGGATTGGAGCGGTCAAACAGGACAGGAATCGTGCCAGAGAGCGCCCGTGAGGACCGCGAAGTCACCGCGAGCAAAGGATCAAAACCGTTGGTGCCCAGGCAGTCGCTCATGACTTTTCGGTAGCGCTTGACCTCGGCCGCGGTGAACGGGATCAAGGGGGCATACCAGAGGATGCCCACGCCATCCTTGGCCGGATGAGCCTTCTCGGTGAGGGTTTTGACCCGTGGATCGAGGGCATAAGCGATCTTGAGAAACGCCACGATGGGGTACCCCTCGACGGTGCCCAGGGTGTTGACCAGCGAGCCAAAATGCCGACGCAGCGCGGAAAAGCCCCATGTGGGCAGGTGGTGCAGGGTTTTCTGCAGCAGCCGGATCTGGGCCGGGCTGAAGCTCCAGACCCGGCAATGCTTCAGGCGCCGGCGAATATCGCTCACCGCCCCGGCGACCGCCGCGCTCGACCCGTACAAGGTCCCCAGACCGGTCCAGGGCGAGATCTTGCGGCACCGAGCCAGTTCTTTGAGATAGGCCTGCCGGACATCGCCCCGCAGCGGATTGGCCAGCGGCGTGTCGACCTGGGTGGACAACACGCGGCTGTCGTTCATCATGATGATGCCGCCAATGCCCGGAATCTCCTCTGCCAGGGCACTCAACGCCGGCTGGCTCGCCTCGAAGGCCTGGTCACTCTTCCACTCAAACACCAGGATGCGTGTGGCCTCAGGCGCCCTGGCCAGTTGCACACGCGCTCGGGTGACCACGCCAAAGTTGCCCTGGCGCAGCAAACCCGCCCAGGAAGCGCCGGTGCCCGGCGCCCAGCGCTTGGCCATTTCGGCACAGGCCATGTCCTGGTACACATGGCGAAATTCCGTGCCATTGCCCCAGAACCCTTCAAACTCACAAACCGCATCGAAATGGTCCGCCACAGGCGTGAGGCCGTAGCCGCCGTCCAGTGCATTGCCAAGGATGTTGCCGTTCGGGCCCACCCCGGTGGTCGGCACCAGCAACTTTGCGCCACTTTTCAGGATCGCCGCGTGCAGATCGGCCTGGGTGACGCCCGGCTCGATCAACGCCGTGCACGAGTCGACATCGATCTGCACGGCGCGCAGATGGGACAGATCCAGAATGAAACTGCGCGTGTCAACAGGCAAAGCAGTCCCGTAGCCGAAGTTGCGCCCGCCACTGATGGGCCACAACGGTGTCTTGTGCCGGTTGGCCAGCGCCAGCACCTCCCGTATCGACCCCGCCGCGCGCACCACGATGGCCCCGGCCGGGAAGCGCTCACTGCCCCCGGTGTCCTGGCCATACACCGCCTCGGCCCTGAGCCGGTCCAGCACATCCACGCCTGGCAGGCGGGAAACTTCTTCAAAAAATGGGGCAATCATGGCGTCACATCTCCCTGAAACTGATGGGTTGGTTCAAGGCCCCGCACACAAGGAGCCGGGCCAGGGGCGATGCTAGGGAGAAGTGATCGGATCGCGGCCCTGACACCTGCGAAATGACGCAAAAAGTACCGCTTGGCGGGCAAACCCGGGCTGCCGGCGTCGGCCAGACGCCGCTAAGATGTGGCCATGTCCCCCACCCGGCCACCCCATTTCTGGCTCATGAAATCCGAGCCCGACGAGTGCTCGATCGACGACGCGCTCGCGGCGTCCAATGCCACCGTGGCCTGGACCGGCGTGCGCAACTACCAGGCACGCAACTTCATGCGCGATGCCATGCAGGTGGGCGACGGCGTGCTGTTCTACCACTCCAGCTGCCCCGAACCGGGCGTCGCGGGGATCGCCGAGGTGGCTTCAACCACACGCCCCGACCCCACCCAGTTCGACCCACAATCGCCCTACCACGACCCCAAGTCGCCCCCCGATGACCCGCGCTGGTTGTTGCTGGACGTCAAAGCGCTGAAAAAGACGCCACTTCTGGGTTTGCCGGCGCTGCGCGCTGTGCCTGAGCTCGCCGACATGCTGTTGCTCAAACGCGGCAACCGCTTGTCGATCACCCCGGTGAGCGAAGGCCATTGGCGACTCATTACCGAACAGCTGCTCGGCGCCTGACGGCGCCGCCCAGCACGCCATGTGGCCCGTTTTGCAGCAGGGTTCGGGGTTATTCCCTTTCTTTTAAGCTGAATGGCCTGAGCCCCCGCACCCAAGGACACCCCATGAACCCTCTGAACATGCACCAGCCAGCCATCCGCCGCCGAGACTGGCTGTTGGGCACCGCGGCAAGCTTGGCCACCTTGAGCCAGGCGCAAGCCGCCGATGCGCCGCTGCCCATCTTTGACGCCCACCTGCATTACAGCCACGACGCCTGGGAAAAGCTCCCGCCGAAAGACGCTGTGGCGCTGCTGCGCAAGGCCGGGCTGAAGCGCGCCATGGTCTCCAGCAGCAGCGATGAAGGCACCCAGATGCTTTACGCCGAAGCACCCGATCTCATCATCCCGTCGCTGCGCCCTTACCGCAAACGCGGCGAGCTGGGCACCTGGATGCACGATGCCAGCGTGGTGGGCATGCTGGAACAGCGGCTCGAAAAATACAAATACGCGGCCATCGGCGAGTACCACATTTATGGCAAAGACGCCGATCTGCCCGTCATGCGCAAGGTCGTCGGCCTGGCCAAGCAGTACCGGATCTTTCTGCACTCCCATTCAGACGCGGACGCAATTGAACGCCAGTTCCAGCAAGACCCGGGCGCCCGCATTCTCTGGGCCCACTCAGGGTTTGATGCGCCCGAGAAGGTGCGCGCCATGCTCGGCCAATACCCCAACCTCTGGTGCGACCTCGCGTTCCGCAGCGACCACGCCACCATGGGGCGCGTCGACCCGGGCTGGCGGGCAGCCTTCCTGGCCTATCCCGACCGTTTCGTCGTGGGCACCGACACCTTCACGCCCGAGCGCTGGTACTACATAGGCGAACACGCCGACTGGACACGGGCCTGGCTGGCCGATGTGCCGCGGGACGTGGCCGAGCGCATCGCCTACCGCAACGGTGAAGCGCTGTTCGCCTCGCTGTTGAAGGCCTGACACCGCCATGCAGAATGAAACCTCATGTGCAGGCCGAACCCTGCTGATCGCGGCACTGTGCAGCGGCGCAGCCCTCACCGCGCAGGCCGCCACCTGCCCTTTGCCCGCTGATGCGCCGGCGCTCATGGTGTCGGGGCCGGTGCAAGCGAGCTGGACCACCGAACCGGCGCTGCCCACGGTTGGTGAGCCTTTTGTGATGCGGCTCACGCTGTGTCCGGTGTCGGCCCAGCTGATGAAGGTGGATGCGGAAATGCCGGACCACCGCCACGGCATGAACTACAAGCCTTCCTTCACCGCCCTGGACGATGGCCAGTGGCGGGTGGAAGGCATGGTCTGGCACATGGCCGGGCGCTGGGCCTTGAAAGTGGACACCCGCCTCGATGGCCAGACCCACACCTTGACCCGGTCGGTGATCCTGAAGTGAAACCAGGCGGCAGCGCGCAACCGGGCCCCGGGCGCAGTCCCGGGCTGGGCATCCTGAGGCGATGGGCTTTGCCAGCGCTGCTGACTGCGGGCGCGACCTGGGCAGTGCTGCCAGCCGCCAGCCAGACACGGGCTCCACCCCCTCCTGCCGGGTTGCTGGATTTTTCGCCCGGCGAACAGGCTCAGATCCAGGCCCACGGTCCGTGGCCACCCGCGGCCCGGGAAGACGCCTCGAACCGGGTGGCGAAACAAACCACCGTCGCCCAATGGGGTGCCTCGCTGTTTTTTGACCCGCGTCTGTCTGGCAACGGCCAATTGGCCTGCGCCACCTGCCACCAGCCAGCCAGAGCCTTTCAGGACGGCCTGCCCACCGCCGTCGGCCGCCTCGACGGCCAGCGCAACACGCCCAGCCTGCTCGACAGCGCGCAAGCGCGCTGGCTGGGCTGGGGCGGCAGCCACGACTCCCTGTGGGCCGCCAGCCTGACACCGCTGCTGACCGAGGGCGAAATGCACCAGACCCTGCGCAGCCTGGGCGATCGCATGCGCGGCACACCCGAGCTTGCCGACGGTTATCAGGCAGCGTTCCAGCAGGCGCTGCCCACCGACGACGCCACTTTGGTGGTCGACGTGGCCAAAGCCCTGGCCGCCTACCAGGCCACCCTGGTCTCACCCCGCACGCCTTTTGATGATTTCCGCGATGCGCTGGCCCGGGGGGACACCGCTGCGGCGGCCAACTACCCCTTGACAGCCCAGCGTGGCCTGCGCCTGTTCATCGGCGAGGGCCGCTGCACCGTCTGCCATGCGGGGCCCCGCTTCACCAACGGCGAGTTCGCCGACATTGGCATGCCCTTTTTTGTGCCCGGTGGGGTGGATGCCGGTCGCTACCGCGGGCTCCAGCAACTGCTGCAAAGCGACTACAACCGCCTGGGGCGCTTCAACGACGCCGGCGCGCAGGACCCCAGGGCGGTGGGCACGCGCCATGTGATTTTGGAGCCCCGGCACTTCGGCGAATTCCGGGTACCCGGCCTGCGCCAGCTGAGCGAGACCGCGCCGTACATGCACAACGGCAGCCTGGGCCGCATCGAAGACGTGGTCCAGCACTACGCTGAACTCAACGAAGAGCGCCTGCACGCCGACGGTGAACGCATCTTGCGGGCGCTGCATCTGAACGACTCGCAAGCCGCCGATCTCGCCGCCTTTCTGCGCAGCCTGAGCCGCTGAGGCGCCCAGGCCTTCCGCCTGACACAGCGCTACACTGGACGGCCCCCGCCAACCCCTCAACCCCACAGCCGGAAGGAACCTCTCACATGCGCGCCATCGGCAACTTCCTGTGGTTCATTCTGGGGGGCTTTTTCATGGGCCTGGGCTGGTGGATCGTGAGCCTGCTGGCGTTTGTCACCATCGTCGGTGCGCCCTGGGGCCGTGCCTGCTTCGTCATCGGGAAATTTGCCTTTTTCCCCTTTGGTCACGAAGCCATTGACCGCAAGGCGCTCACCGGCCAGGGCGACATCGGCACCAGCCCGTTTGGCACCGTGGGCAACATCATCTGGTTTCTGCTGGCCGGCATCTGGCTGGCCATAGGCCACGTGATTTCAGCCGTGGCCCTCTTCCTGACCATCATTGGCATTCCCTTTGGCCTGCAACACCTGAAGCTGGCGGGCCTCGCCTTGGCCCCCATTGGCAAAACCATCGTGCCCAAGGAAACAGCCTGGGCAGCCCAACGCCACAACGCCCAGCGCGGCGTGAGCACAGGTCGAAAAGTCGCGTAGCAGCGGCCCTCAGGCGCTCAATCGGGCGCCTGACCCCGTCACCGCCGCGAAGACGTTCCGGGCAGCCTCAAACCGACAGCGCATCGAGCTGGGCCTGCAAGCTCATCACCTGCTCGCGCAAAGCCGTGTTTTCAAGCTGCAAGGCCGCCACCTGCGCCTGCAAGGCCTGCGCCTCGTCCACAGGCGCATACCGGGCCGTTGCGCCGTTGCCAGCTTCGGCTTCTGTCGAATCCGCCGCATCGTCCGCCTCGCGGGGAGGCTTTCGCCGCGCATCGCGCACGCGCTTGGCCGCCAGCTTCAGCTCCTCTTTGCCCGCGCTGACGGCCGCCTTTTGCTCTTCCGCCGGCAACGAAGCCACTGCGGCGGCGGCATTGAGCGACAACGTGCCCGCTTTCAACGCCTCCACCAGCTCCGGCGCCGCCTGCTTCTGGATCTTTTCGATCATCACCACCTGGCTGCTGCTCAGGCGGGCCGCTTTGGCGATGTCTTCGCGGCTGTTCAATGGCTTGGCCGCCGGCAGCCCATCCGTTTCGCCAGAGGCGTCCCAGGGAGCGGTCGACGAATCGGCGGCTACAGCCCCATCCGGCGACGGCTCGGCCGCTTGCGCCTGTGCACGCCGCTCGGCCAGAATCTCGCGCTTGCGCAGCGCCAGCACACCCCGCTGGAAATCCGACACGCTGCGGCGGCCCAGATGCTGGTCGATCATCCACAGGTGCACGTCGTCCATCGACTGGAATCGCGTGTTTTGCACCGTCTGAAACGGCAAACCGTGTTTCTGGCATATCCCGTAGCGGTTGTGCCCGTCCACCAGGGTTTCGCCCCACAACACCAGCGCATCGCGGCAGCCCTCGGCCAGGATGCTGCGCTCCAGCGCCTCGTGTTCGTCTGGGGTCAGGGGGTCGATATAGGCTTTCAGCTCGGGGCTGACGGTGATGTTCATGGGAATAGGGTCCGGGAAAGGCAAGCAGGGCCGAAATTGTAGTGGGCGGCCATGACCGCCCGGTTCCAGGCATCGTTCGCAGCGGCCCACGGCGCAGCAAGCAGACCAGGCCCTCTTTTCGCCTGTGTTGCTATAAAACCGATGCCGTCCGTGAAACCATCCGGCCAACAAGGCAAAATAGGGGCATGACAAAAATAAAAATGCTCAGCGGCGGTGCCGTTCAGGGGTTGGTCGCGCAACTCCACGATGCCTTTCTTTCCGAGACGGGTTGTGAGGTCGAGTGCGTGTTCGATGCCGTGGGCACGATCGAAGACGGTGTCACCGACGGCGAAGCGGCCGACCTGGTGGCCCTGACCGATGCGCAGATCACGCAGCTGGAGCAAGACGGTCATGTGGTGGCGGGCAGTGCCCGTATCTTGGGCGTGGTCAAGACAGGGGTCGCCGTGCGCAAGGGTGATCCTGTGCCCGATATCGTCTCCACCGATGCCTTCGAGGCAGCCCTGCTGGCGGCCGAAGGCATTTACATCCCCGACCCCAAGCTGTCCACGGCCGGCGCACACATCATTCGGGTGCTCAGAAAACTGGGCATCAACGAAGACGAATTGAAGACACGGCTGCACATCTTCCCCAACAGCGAAGAAGCGCTGGCCGCGCTCGCCAAGGGCAAAGGCAAGGGCTTGCTGGGCTGTATCCAGACCACCGAAATCCGGTTTGCCCCGGACGTGGTGGTGGCCGGGCTGCTGCCGGGCAAGCTGGGCCTGTCCACCATCTACAGCGTGGCCATCACCACCCAGTCGAAAAATCCTGTGCAGGCGGCGAAATTCATCAGCAAGCTGATCGGCTCCGATGCCGCACCGCTGCGCGTGGAGATCGGCTTCGAGGCCTGACAGCCACCCCTTGCTGTCCCCGCTGGGGCTGCGTGACATGGCGCAAGGGCATCCCTGGTGCCCCGGGCAAACCATGGCGGCTTCGGCCCCGGCCCCTCTTTAAATGGGTTTTCTGAACCGCGTTTCCTGATGCAAGCTCCGCAGGCTGCCCTCACCCACCGGCAACTCGCCAGCCAGGCATCCACCCCGGTGGCTTGACGCCAACCAGCCGCCCGCCACGAAAATCGGAGCGATTCAGTTGAACGCAGCGCAGATGGGCTGCTTCGCCTCACGGCACTGGCCCAGATGATCACCCCCCATCCCCTGCTTCGCCTGCCAGAGCACCCCGTCTCCTATTACTGGAGTGGTGATGCCATCCGCAGCCGGCGCGTGAGCGGTACCGTGCGGTCGGGCCGGGTCGATGTGCCTGCCCCCCCGCGCGCTTGCGAGCAGATTGGAAACACGAAATATCGCAGCACCTGGACTTGGCATCCGGCGACGTAGAAGCCTTGCCTTTGGCGCGAGCACGCACCCGCTGGCCAGACTTCAAGATGTACCTGAAGGCGGTGGCCGACTGGACACGCACGCTCGGTTTGAAAGAAGTGCTCGCCGCCAGTGACATCGCCCTGATGGCCGCCCTCGGCACGAAATACCACCACGACGCTGATCACTACGGCGGCATGGCCTTTTGCAACCTCTTTCTGAGCGAAGACTGTGGTCTGGACGTGCATTTTCCCGCTACCGGGCATCGAATCCCCCTGACCAGAGGCACGGTTGTGATTTTCGACACCGGTCAACCTCATGCTGTCATTGAGCGCCACAGTGACCGTTCGAATACAGAGGGTTCACCCCCCAACGAAGACCGCACTCAAATATTCCTGACCTGGGAACTGCCGGTCGAAAACACCGACGTCGGTCGCGCCCTGCAGATCGCCTTTGACACCGATCCAGCGACCTCGTTGAGACTGGACGAAGAGCAGGTCTGGCTGAACGGTGCGCGGGTCAGCGTGTGCCCGGATACGGGTCGTTGGTGCCGGGCGGATTAAGGCCGCTCTGCACAGGCATCAGTGGTCTTTATGGGTCACGACCTTGTCGTGTTTTCGAGGTTTTCCGGCCCGCCCTGCCTTTGACCAATCGTAGTCCTGGCCATCTGGCGTCTTTCCATTCACAACGGCATCCACGCCAGGTTTCCCAACCTGATTGGGATCCTCGGCGACCATGGTCACAAAGGAATACCCAGCATCGCGTTTTTCTTTGACGAGCTCCAGCGCCTTGGCGAGCAACGAGGCATTTTGAGAGCAAGCGGCGTGATCAGCACCGGTCCAGTAAATCTTGAACATGGTTCATCTTAAAGCTCCCCAGGCTTCCCAGGAAGAGCTTGGGACGCCCGAGTTGACATCCAAGCCCCTGTCATTTGCGGCCGGTTGCAGCTGGCCGAATGTAGGACTTGCGAGCGTCGTGCATCGACCCTAAGGAGCCCTTTGTGAGTTGTCACAAGGAACGACTGCTCTACTTCGGAACTTGTCCCTCGCACGCGCCACCGTAGTAGCCAGTGATAGTGAAAGCAGACTTTCTCGTGAGGCATTTTGTGCGCTCACCTGGCCGTAGGAAGAGGTCTGCGCTCAACCCGCTCTATGTTTTCACAAGTTGGCTCCTCTTCAAGCATTGGAAGACTCAACAAGCACTTATGGCATCCCCAATAAGTGCGCCAATGGACGTGTTGCAAGTCGACAACGAGAGAATTCGAGCCGCTAAATCGGGCTGTACGATCTTGACTCTCACACGGCACAAAACCCGCACACAGCCAATCCCAAAACCTACGCAGCTGCTAAATATGTTCTTCGATGCACTAGCGCAGCTCATCGCGCGAATGGCCACGCGCCCAAGAGTTTCGTTTCCGGACGGCGCGGCAGAATCACTGCTCGCCTGGTTGCGAGACGGCAAGTCAACCGACGGGCTTGATCTGTTTAGAACGCAGCGGCAAATCCCAAGAGCGTTCATCGAGGACGGGGGGATCGCGCCGAACGACCCAGAACGCCGTGCACTGGTTGCTGCGTTTGCCGAACTGCCCGATCCGCAGGCTCTTCGCTTTGGCGAGCTGTTAGTAGCGGTGTACAACAACCCAGCGATCTCTGCACCACAAAGGTTACGGTTGCCCGCCGACGCAAGCTGGGTCGAGTACCTGGTTCGGTTTGCTAGCGCCCAGGTCAACGTTTCGAGTTCCGTCAATGCAATTGATCCGATCGATGGACTCGACTTCGCACACCTGTCGCACCTGCTTGAGATCGCGGGTCATCAGTCAGACCTCCTACTTCGCTCGGTCAACGACAGCGATAGCTGCATCGCGGTGCCTGAACTCCGTCTGTTCTGGTGCACCATGCCGGGCTACGCCGAAACCGCGCGCTCGAAAGTGGCCAGCCTGCGCGAATGCCTTCGCGCTGATCCGCGTACTTCCGCCGCGACACTGCGAACGATAGCGATCGCTACACCGGAACTGCTGGACGGACTCGCTGACGCGATAGCACCGCTTGCTGGGAGTGGCGACTTGCGGCTGCGCGCAGCACTCGCGATGGCTGCTCGGTATGGCGGTGATGCCCTGCGTTCCGCACTGGCTGACGCGGGTCTACCGATACTGTCTACTGGCGCTATTCCAGTGCGCCCCGCCATTGTGCCAAGACCAACTGGATGGGCTGTACCCGACGAAAAAGAACGAGCTGCTTTGGTTGTCGCAGTTGGTCGGGTTGCGCATGCGGCACTGGACCCAACCCAGGTCGCGGCCCGTGATCGGCCTACCGATGGCAGCCAGGGCGATCGGCCGATTGAACCCGATGCGGTTTTGCTTGCCGATTTGCGCGAGGCGCTGGTCATTGATCACGCCGATGGGGGGCGATCGCCAGATGCACTTCGCTGTTCGATCGCAATGCGTGATTTCGTGCCGGCCTTCTTCGCCGATCCAGTTGGTCGCAATATAGATCTCGCGCATTTTATGCGCTGTGTAATGGCTCTCAACCCACAGATCGGGGGTAGTGCGCACGCGGTCGATGAGTTCGTCGAGGCTTTGGTCACCCACTACCGTGACCAGGAGAAGCCCGATCTGCGTGTCGTGCGGGAACACCTAGCAGCCATTGGCATCCGCCGCGACGCTCTCTTGCGCAGGCTCTGCGCTGGCGAGATTGCGCAGTACGTCGCTCACTGGCCAGCGGCAGCCGTCGCACCACTGCTAAGCGAGGTTGACGACTGGTGGCGTTTGCCGCTTGAGCCATTGTTGCAAGGGTTCCAGCCAAGTCCTGATGGACACCCACTTGCCGGACTGATAGCCCGTTTGGTGCCAATGCCCGATGTGCTTGCAGACTTTTTTCTTGAGATCGCACTCGCGCCGCCAGCAGAACACGACTCCGACACCAGCTCTATCTATCGAGGCCAGGAACGGGGGAGGCCGCGAGCCGCACGTCGCGCGTTGATGTCGGCCGATGTCCGCCTGATTGAGCGTCTGCAACTCGCAACTACCCGAACACACGCGGCGTCGGCGCTCGCCGCTCGCGCATGGCTCGATGAACGCAAACAATATGCAGTTGCGCCGGTACAGCCATCACCGTCCGACGCAGCAGCTTGGATCGCCGGACAGGTTCTTAAGTTGAGGGCCCTTGATCTGTCCTCTAGCAATGTCGCCGAAAGTGCAGTACAGGCGATCGCCGAGCATGAAACAACATCTGCGGTGCACTTGCTGCGCATGCTCGCGGCTCAGCGAATCGATGGCATCAACGATCGCCGCGAGCCATGGTTTCGCGCCAATGCCGCGTTGTACCGCTTGGCCGAGCGGCGCAAGACGACTGTGGACGAACTGGTTGATCGCTCAGTACCAGTATCTGGGTTTGGCCAGCCGGGAGTCCCGCCCTTGGCCGCACTACTGAACCTCGAGCGTGCTCGACTGCAAGCTGCGATGGATCTAGGTCGTCGTTGGAAACCTCAGGACTGGGAATCAGGCATTGCAGCGCATTTATTGTTGCGCCGCCTCGCGCGAAGCCTGGTTTGGCTGGCAGTCGACGATCAGCGCGTGATCGCCTCATTCCGACCCGACGCCAAAGGCGTGACGCGTGACTCGAACGGTGCACTAGTCACGATCGACACCAGTGTGAAGATCGTGCTCGCGCACCAGCGCTTACTCGATTCGGCATCGATCGATGCATGGCGTACGGCCGACGCACGCGACGGCATCGAACCCGTATTTAGACAGTTCGGACGAGTGCAGCCCACCGTATCGGATGATCCGCGCTGGGCACAGGCAATCGAGAACTTTAAAGGGCAACGCGTTGCCCGAGCCGCCTTCGACGCACAGGTAGCGGCGCTCGGTTACGAGGCTCGCAGGGTGTCCGAACGAGGCACTTGCATCTACGAGCACACTGTGGGTGACAGCCCTGCGCACCGGGTCGAACTTGAGATCGAGCGAGACGGCGAAGAAGTTGTGCTCAGCACTCTGTACTTTCGGTCAACAGATTTTCCCGAGGTGCCATTGCCACGGACGCCAGGCATCATTGCGAAGCGCGTTCCCCCCATTCTGGTGGCCGAACGCTGCTCCGATCTCGCTGAGATCGTGACTAACACGGTGCCCTTGCCCGTAGTTTCGACCGTTCAGGCCGTTGCCGACACGGCGAAATCCGATTGCCTCTTGATCGACGCAGACCTATCTGCCGACAGCCTCCAGACGGCGGGTGAATTTTTGGTTGCAGCGTTGTTGGTGCTCGAGCGGCTACGGCCGAGTGTCGAAGGCGACTGGTTGTCGCCGCTAAACCTGGTTGCCCCGGCGCCGATGTTCGCCGAAAAAATGCTGGCTATCAAGTCAATCACTAAGGGGCTTATCTTGAATGGCGAGGGGCGGCAAGGCCGCTACGAGCGCGAGCTAAAGTTTGAGCATCTCGCGGCAGATGTGTCGCCACTTGGCCGCGCGGCTACCGCGTTGCTTCTGCCGACCGAAGGAGTTGGACCTTCCCTGCTGGAATTCGCGGCGGAAGCACTGAGCCTGTTCGGTAGAACCTGGGTCGTTCGCTCAGACGCGAAGCGCGGTGCACGACCCGAAAAATTGCACGATCGGCAGAACTTGCGCACATTGGTCGGTACGGGGTGTTACGGCTCAGGAAATGGCGATATCGCCGGATATGCTCGCGCATTCGAGAAGGACGAGCACCTCTCGTCGATGCCCGTCGAGCGGTTCTGGGGGGAAGGTGGTGAGCGCGTGCTTGACGCCGTTCA
Organism: Hydrogenophaga sp. PAMC20947; assembly: GCF_004795855.1. Taxonomy (NCBI): domain Bacteria; kingdom Pseudomonadati; phylum Pseudomonadota; class Betaproteobacteria; order Burkholderiales; family Comamonadaceae; genus Hydrogenophaga; species Hydrogenophaga sp. PAMC20947. The sequence continues at coordinate 124,986 of NZ_CP039252.1, read as the reverse complement.
AAACTGGCGTAAGGGCGGCGTAGCTGCCAAATGGGGAATGGAGGACAACAAGCGGAATAGCGATCAGCTCGCGGCAAAGATCTGGGCTTGGACGCCAAAGCGCATGCTGATCCGGAAACCTGACTATCCGAGCGCGCGTGTGCGTGCGGTTGCGATCGATTGGCATACGAAGGAACTGCCGCGTTTTGCGCCAGAACTCCTTGCGCAGTCCGATCGCAGTTGACTTCAAGGATCAGGAGTAGCTTCATGTTTCCTGTTAGACCGGCTTGACTGGATCAACTGCCAAGCATGGCGATTTTGAGACCACTTTCATGAAAAAGAACGGCAACCTGCGGATGCACAGTCGGATCGTCGGCACTTTTCAGAGGGTGCTATGTGGTGGGTTGGGTTTTTTGATTCCTTGGTCAGCGCAAGCAGCCTTGGAGACAGCCAATTCCGGTGCTACCACTGAAACGTCGTCATTGACGGGTGTAGGTCGGGCACTGGGCATGATGCTCTTTGCCTACCTGGCGCTTAAGTGGACGAACCGCCGCAAGTCGGACAACGATGAAGAGACGGGATTCATGGGACAACACATCAAGCCGATCTACGTCTGGTTAGTGATTATTGCTGGAGTGGTTTTGCTGATGTGGCGATCGGGGTAACGCATGGACCTGGCTTCTTGACGAACTGTTCGCCGCGGAGACTATCGTGTTGACGTCTTCACCCGCTCCGCCATTGCCAGAAGTCGGTTGGGGACGCAGACTGTGAGCGACAGCTTTGGAGGATGGGAGTATTGGATCGCCAGTCGACCTGTGGCGGCTGCAATCTGAAACCTGACCTTTGAATGGCGATTTCCTGATCCATCGGATGACCGCAAGTGGCCGAAACCACCAGTTTGTGGCCGCTCCAGGAAGCCGACGCCCGCAGTCGGGCTGGACCGAACGACCGCTTTCTCATGTCACCACCGGCGCGAGTCGACCCTGAGCTGACGCACGCCTTATCGACAGGGGCGCCCGGAAGCAGTCACGTGCTGCCGAGGTCTGGCGGTTACATCACGATCTCGCCTGCAGGCGATGCACTGCGTCTCCCCGTGGCTGATCCGAAACGGGGACTCAGGCTGGGTTCTTTGGCGTGCTGCCGTGTGTTACGGCATCGCCCGATTGCGCCGTTGTGTGCGCCACCGTACCGACTGGCCAAAGCGTGGCGCCTATGCTGAGCACCAGTTCAACTAGCGGTGCCGATCGCCAACACAAGGAGTTTTTAGCCATGGGACAGAGCAGCCTTTTGGGCACAAGCAGGGCTCCCACAGAGGCCAAGGGTCGCGACACCCGGGCACTGGGGCCGAGTGACAACTCGGACAGCGGCAGCGACACCGTCGGCGTCGCAGACGCGCCGGGCACCGACCCGTTCGTGCCGGTCGACGTAGCGCTGGCCGACGACGCGCAGCACCCGCTGGAATCTCGCGGCGGCGCGCGGCCCGGCGCCGACAGCGATGCCGCCGGCACCGGGGAACGCCGAAGCGCCGCCGACGACCCAGGAGACCGCGCGGGCGCCGACATCTCGGTGGACCGCATCATCGAAGCGCCTATGGCGCACGATGCCGGAGACCCTGGCCTGGACGTCATGGACGACACCGACGCAGCACGCGACGCACTCGAGGGCGCGATGGCAACCGACCCGATGTCCAAGGAATTGCCGAGCGAGGACGAAGAATCGGTCATCGAGACAGCCGCCGCACGGCGCAACGCTGGCCGCGAGGGCGACGGACAGGACGGGCCGCCTTGACGAAAAAGGTGAAGGGCGGCCTATGGACTTCCCTTGCGACGAGAAGGGGTTGGGTGGCTCGACGACTAGCGAGCGGGCACGCGAGAGCTAACCATTTGCACGCGCCATGGTCGGCAGGGACTTCGACTGGCTGCAGGGGTCTCGGGTGATGGCGCAATGCGTCACATTGTTCTGTAAGCTCGCGAGCGCTCCACGCCTGCCGGGTCGTGCGGTCAGGGTCGCCTGACGCCCGCCAGGCTGGGCAACTCGCCGTCGCTGTCGCGGCTCTCGCGGCGTCTGATGACGCTGAACGAGGCATCGGTTTCCAGTACCGCAGCCTCGGCTTTCGTCGTGGCTTCCCAGCCCGGCACTGCGAATGGCGTTGACGCTCGGCGAAATCAGCCAGGGCAACGGAAAGGGCCTGCCAACGTTCACGCTCGTGCTGCGCGATCCGATGCTGCTGTGCAGCGTGGTGCCGGCACGTGGCCCCGTACTGCCAGCCGACGCCTATTTCCGCCGCCAGATCGATATCGAAGCGATCTCGACGGTGCATTGGCCCTGAAAGGTCCCCGCGGACGCCTACCGCTTCAAGGCCGCGAACTGATGATCAGATTGCAGTTGTCTCCGGCTGCAACCTCGATGAGACGAGCGGTCAGCAATTAGCCGGGACGGCCAGTTCGCGGACGCACCAGGAAGCCGTCACCAGCTATAAAGCCGGTCTGAACGACCGCTTCCTCAAGCCGCCGCCGGCGCTAGTTGTAGTTTCTCACGACGTTGTTCCCTGCAAAGCCAAGGCGTGAAGCGGGAGGACGGTGCTCAGTTGCCGAGTGTGGGCGCCTGAAGTTGTAGTGAATCATCCAAGGTTGGAGCTCGCTGGCGCGCACATCTGAGCCGGGGTAGACATAGGCATAAGCCCACTCACGCAGCAGCGTCTGGATGAAGCGTTCAGCCTTGCCGTTGGTGCGTGGCGTGTAAGGCCGGGTGCGCTGATGTTTGATCTTCAAGCGGCGCAGCAGTTTTGTGAACCGCTTGGATCGGTAAGCCGATCCGTTGTCTGTCATGACGCCCCAAATGCGCACGTCCAAGGCCCGGTAGTAGCGCAGCGCTGCCAGGAGGTGGCTACACGCGCTGTGGGCCTTTTCATCGGTAAGCAGCTGACAGAAGCCCACACGTGAACGGTCATCAATGGCCACATGCAAAACCTCGTAGCCAGCCCGAGGCGTCTTCTTAGTTCGGTCTGCCGTGACCCTGTGCCCGGGCTGCTTGAAGCGCGGGAGCTTCTTCATGTCAAGGTGCAACAACTCTCCTGGCGTTTGTCGCTCATAGCGCACCACCGGGGGAGTGCCTTCGACAGGTGGCAGTTTGCCCAGCCCCGCGGCTTTACAGGCACGTGCCACAACACTGCGCGAGAGCCCCAGGCGCTCAGCGATGCGCTCAAAGCTCAAGCGCTGGTTCTTGCGCAAGCCCAGGGCGCGTTCAATCTTTTGCACACAGGTGCGTTGCGGCATTGTGAGAGGGCGTGAACTGCGGTCAATCAAACCCGTCGGCCCGTGTTGGCAGAAGCGGCGCTGCCATTTGCGAGCCGTGCGGGGGCTCAGTCCCGCAGCTACGCAAGCGGGCTTGAGTCCAACGCGCTGTATTTCTCGCATCAAATGTGCTCGACCTTTGGGCGTCAATGAGGCATTCTTGTGGATGTTCATTCGAGGAATCCTGAAGAAAGTTGGGAGATGTCAGAACCTCCATCTTCCTTCACCTCGGGTGAACAACCTCTTGGGAAACTACAGCTAGTCGACCCACTGCTGTCGCTCAACAAATCGAAAAACGGACTTTCGTGGAGTGAGGGCCTCAAGGCAACTTGGCCGCCACACCCGAACCCCAAGCAAGGCCGAAGTGCCTAGATCTCTTCCACTGAGTTGAATGGGTGAAGTCACGGAACAAGTCAAATACTCTGAGTCGGCTTCAACGACCCAAGTTGGGCCAATGCGGGTGGTGGTCGTCGATCACAAAAGGGTGCGAATGCCGTGGGCCTTGCTCGGTGGCCCCCGCGCCATGGGCATGTCCTGCTGGCAGATCAGGGTGTTCGTGCTCGATGGACTCTGGATCCTGGGGCGGCCAGACCCGTGTGGCCACCCAGACGGCCAATGCGGCAGCGCTGCCCAGAACAGCAAAGGTCAACGGCATGCCAAAACGGACACCCGACCATCCGGCCAAGGGATAGAACAACAACCAGCAGGCATGCGAAAGCGCAAATTGAGCGGCAAAAAGCGCGGGTCGATCCTCTGGATTTGAGGATCGCCGCAACAAGCGCCCGGAGGGCGTCTGCGCGGTCGAGTAGCCCAAACCGAGGGCAAACCACAAGGTCATGAGCGAGGCATGTCCGACCACCAAGGTGCCGGTAAACATGCCCACGACCATCAACACGATGCCAGCCAACATCACGCGCCGGTCGGCCAGCTTCTCCAGCAGACTGGGCAAGACCAGCGCTGCCATCATGGAACCTGCTCCGAAGCTGGCCAACGCTAGGGCTACCGCGCTCTGGGGCAAGCCAAATTTTCCCTGCACGATGACCACCGTGTTGACAAAAACCATGGAGCCTGCCGCTGCGACTGCCGCGTTCACGGCCAACAGTCCGCGCAACCGAGGTGTGGCCAGGTAAATTCGCAGGCCGCGTGTGGTCCGGTCATAGATACTGCGGCGCTTTGGAGTTGGATGCGCAGGCAAAACCACCGAGACCACCAACACGGCGGAAGCCAAGAACCCAAACACCGTGCCAGCAAACAGATCGTGAAAGCCGATCACCGTCAGCAATGCGGCAGCCAGCATCGGACTGACAAGGCTCTCCATGTCGTATGCAAGGCGTGAAAGCGACAAGGCTCTTGTGTAGTCCGCCTCTTCTGGAAGGACGTCGGGGATGGTAGCCTGGAAGGTGGGTGTGAAAGCAGCCGACGCTGCCTGCAACACAAAAATCAACACGTAGATCTCCCAGATCTGGGAAACAAATGGCAGCAGCAGGGCAACACCTGCTCGGACCATGTCCAGCGTCACCAGCATGGTGCGTCTGGGCAGGCGCTCGGCAAAGGCTGCAGCGACCGGCGCCACGCCCACGTAGGCGATCATCTTGATGGCCAATGCCGTTCCCAGAACCATCCCTGCGTTCTCGCCCGCCAGATCAAAGGCCAATAGTCCCAGCGCCACGGTCGCCAGACCGGTCCCGATCAAGGCAATCACCTGAGCGGCGAACAAGTGGCGGTAGGTGCGGTTGGAAAGAATGGCCAGCATGTTTTTGTCTCAATGGATCAGCGTTCGGTATGCAAGAGCCAACAACTCAGAGGTACCGAGTGATTTCCTTGAACTCTTCCATGGAGTGCTGGTGCTCTCCCGCAAGTGGTCCCACGAGATGCTCAAGGCAATGGTTCAAATGGTCCTGGATCAGCGCCTTCTTGGCTTGTTGTACAGCCTTCTCCACCGCCTGCAACTGCTGAGCGATATCCAGGCAGGGACGGCCTTCCACCAACATGGCTATCGTGCTGTTCAGATGCCCATTCGCCCGCTTTAGGCGTTTGATGACGGCTGGGTGTGAAGCGTGAATGTGCGGTTTTGTCATGCTCCGTATTATCCTCCCTAGGGGGATACTATAATCCTGCGAAAACCCACAAAAACTTCATGACCCTGCTTGCTCAACCATCCACACGGCCTACTCTGGCAGCAATGTGTATGCGGTGGCTGGTGCTCATCGTGATCACATTCGGGACGGTCGTCTCATCGATAGGACTCACGAGCTCCCATGGTCTTGCAGCTATTGTTGAATCGCATCAATCTGCGCTGACCTCTGCCGGGGATCTTCACGGACATGAGCATGCCGATCAAGGTGTCGAGGTCTCAGCAGCTGATGAGCGTGCAAGTGGAGAGCATCCCCACCACGCAATGGATCATTCGCACGACTTGGCCCATCACCTGCCCCTTGCCTGGGGGGCTGCATCGCCGCAGCTCCCCAGCTGGGAAGTCATGGTGCGGCCTTGGATTGAAATGGGGCAAGCCTACCGGCTGGATCGCCCACCGATGGGCTGAGGCGCTTCTCGTCACCGCCTTTGCGCTGCGCCTCGCAGCGCGACCCTTTCTTTCAGACCATCGGAGTCTTCATGCACAGCCATGTCCTCGACAGGCTGCCACGTTCGCCATGGGCGAACTGGCAGACCCGTCTGCTACTTCTTTCTGCACTCGTCGTTTGTCTTCTCATTGGAAGCAATGAAGCCTTCGCCCATGCCGTCACGGCTGGTGACAAAGGCTACATCCAGGAAATATCAGGGGTGAACCTTTTGCCCTTCATGTACTTGGGTGCCAAACACATGATGACCGGGTATGACCACATCCTGTTTCTCTTCGGGGTGATCTTCTTCCTCTACCGCATCCAGCACATCGGTATCTATGTGAGCCTGTTCGCATTGGGGCACTCCACGACCATGATCCTGGGCGTGTACTTCAACATCGGGATCAACAGCTACCTGATCGACGCGATCATCGGTCTTTCTGTCGTCTACAAGGCGTTGGACAACATTGGCGCTTTCCAGCGGTGGCTGGGGGTTCAACCCAACACCAAAGTTGCGACGTTGGTCTTTGGCCTGTTTCACGGTTTTGGGTTGGCGAGCAAGATCCTGGAGTACGAAATCTCCGCCGACGGGCTGGTGCCCAACCTGCTCGCCTTCAACGTGGGCGTGGAGATCGGGCAACTGCTGGCGCTGACGGTCATCTTGATCGGCATGAGCTTCTGGCGCCGCACTCCCAGCTTCATACATCACGCCTACACCGCCAACGTCGCCATGATGAGTGCGGGTTTCATTTTGGTGGGCATGCAACTCACCGGCTATTTCGTGTCTTGAGCACTCAAGGAATTTTTAACATGTACAACAGCGATACACCTGCACGCGTTGAGCTGCCTTCTTCGAAACAGCTCCTGCGATCCACGATCTTGGCTGCTATATCGGCCCTGGTCCTTCTAGTGGCAGTGGTTCTACCTGCTGAATACGGTATCGACCCAACAGGGGTTGGACGTGCCCTGCGTTTGACAGGGATGGGTGAGGTCAAACAACAATTGGCGGCAGAAGCGGCAGCGGATGCAGCAGGAGTACCAGCAGCAGCCTCAACGGAAGCCGAAGCATCAGTTCTCCCCAACGCCAATGCGGCACAAACAGCAACGAAGCCTGTACCAGAAAACTCCGCGAGTTCTCCCGTCCCACTAACGGTACCCAAGGTGGCGTGGCGGGACGAAATTCCCTTCACTTTAACGCCGGGTGAAGGAACGGAAATCAAGTTGAAGATGGTTGCGGGCGCCAAGGCTCCATACGCCTGGGTGGTCAAGGGTGGCGCAGTCAACTTCGACACACATGGCGATGCGCCAGGCAAATCAATCAGCTATGAAAAGGGTAGAGGCGTAGCTTCTGATGAAGGTGTTCTGGAGGCAGCATTCACGGGCAACCATGGCTGGTACTGGCGCAACCGGGGTCAGTCAGATGTTCAGTTGGTCCTGCGCACCCGTGGCGACTACAGCGAAATCAAACAATGATGTGGAAACGGGCGCAGTGACCAATTCGGCTGCGCCCCTTACTGCTCAGCATTCGATCTAAATCGCAATTGAAACCCCCAATGAAGGCGATCAAAACGCTCGGGAGTTCGCTCTTGATCGCCTGCTTTCTGGTGGCTCTCACCGGCTTCGAAAAATCTGTCCACGGACACAGCCACGATTGAGAGCATCTGGTTACTGCTAACGCAGCTTCAATGGAAGATCACCGTCGAAGGACCGGTTTTGGCAATCGCCGTAAATGATGCCTTGTGGCCGAAATCTGACTTTCTTACCCATCAATGAAAATCCCGGCTACCCGTCGCCAGCCGCCCCAGCAACGGCGTCAAGTCCTCCAGGTGCCCGGCGATCAGGTTGCCCACCTCACCTTCGCGCTGCCACACGCCGCGCACCGCCAGCAAACGCGCGCCCAGCAACGCCTGCTGAAACCGCTCGCGCAGGGCGCGCCAGATGATCACCTGCACGGTGCCGGTTTCGTCTTCCAGGGTGACGAAAACCACGCCGTGCGCGGTGCCGGGTTGCTGGCGCACGGTGACGATGCCGCAGGTGCGCACGGGGCGGCCGTTGGGGCAGGCGTGCAGTTCCTCGGAAGTCTGGAAACGGCGCTGGCTCAGCTGTGTTCGCAACAGCGCGAGCGGGTGGCGGCGCAGGGTGAGGCCCAGGCTGGCGTAATCCCACACGATGGCTTCGCCTTCGGGGGCTTCTTTCAGGGCCAGCCAGTCTTCATCCACCGGTGCGTCCTTGAGCAGGATGGGTGCGCTCTTCAGGGCAGCAGCGTCCCACACTTGCTGGCGGCGGTGGCCGCTCAGAGACTGAAGCGCGTCGGCGGCGGCGAGTTGCTGCATGTCGTGTTGCTCCAGGCCTGCTCGCCGCGCGAGATCGTCAACGCTCTCGAAGGGTTTCTCGCACCGCGCAGCCACGATGCGCTGAATGGCCTCGCGCTTCACGCCCGAGACCATGCGCAAGCCCAGGCGCACGGCGATGGTTCCCCCTTGCCTCTGCTGGCCTGAGTGGTCGTGGCTCGACTCCAGCGTGCAATCCCCATCGCTGCACATCACATCCACTTTTCTCACCTCCACGCCATGGCGTTTCGCGTCTTGCACCAGCTGGCTCGGCGTGTAAAAACCCAGCGGCTGGCTGTTGAGCATGGCGGCCAGAAACTCGGCGGGGTGGTGGTGTTTGATCCAGCAGCTGGCGTAGACCAGCAGCGCAAAACTCGCGGCGTGGCTTTCGGGAAAACCGTAGCTGGAGAAGCCTTTGATTTGCTCGAACACGGCCTTGGCGAACTCCAGTTCGTAGCCGCGCTCGGTCATGCCGTCGATCAAACGCCGTTCGTATTTGCCCAGGCCGCCTTTGCGTTTCCACGCCGCCATGGCGCGGCGCAGACCATCGGCCTCACCGGGTGTGAAGCCGGCCGCGATGATGGCGATCTGCATGCACTGCTCCTGGAACACAGGCACGCCCAGGGTGCGCTCCAGCGCCTCGTCCAGCGCCTTGGGGTAGGTGATGGGCTCTTTGCCCTGGCGGCGGTTGAGGTAAGGGTGCACCGCGCCGCCCTGAATGGGGCCGGGGCGCACCAGCGCCACCTCGATCACCAGATCGTAAAAACAGCGCGGGCGCAGGCGCGGCAACATGCTCATTTGCGCGCGGCTCTCGATCTGGAACACGCCCACGGTGTCGGCGGCGCAGATCATGTCGTAGGTGGATTCGTCTTCGGCTGGGATGTCTTGCATCTGGAACACATAGCCCTTGCGCGCGCTGATGAAATCCAGCGACTTGCGCAGCGCGGTCAGCATGCCCAGCGCGAGCACGTCCACTTTCAGCAGGCCCATGGCGTCGAGGTCGTCTTTGTCCCACTCGATCACGGTGCGGTCGGCCATGCTGGCGTTTTCAATGGGCACCATGCGCGAGAGCGGCCCGCGCGTGAGCACGAAGCCGCCGGTGTGTTGCGACAGGTGGCGCGGGAAGCCCATGAGCTGGGCGCTCAGGCGGATGAGCTGGCGCACGGCGAGGTCGTCGGGGTTGAGCCCCACTTCGGTCAGCCGCTCTTCAGCGATGGTTTTTCCGTCCCACCACCAATGGCCCTTGGCCAGCGCGCTGAGGGTGGTCTCGTCAAAACCCAGCGCCTTGCCCACATCGCGGATCGTGCTGCGTGGCTGGTAGCTGATGACGGCGGCGGTGAGCGCGGCGCGATCACGGCCGTATTTGGTGTACAGGTATTGAATGACTTCTTCGCGCCGTTCGTGTTCAAAGTCGACATCGATATCGGGCGGCTCGTTGCGTTCCCTGGAGATGAAGCGCTCGAACAAAACCGAGGTGCGCGCCGGGTCAACCTCGGTGATGCCCAGGCAATAACAGACCACGCTGTTGGCCGCCGAGCCACGCCCTTGGCACAGAATGCCTTGCGATCGTGCGAAGGCCACGATGTCGTACACGGTCAAAAAATAGTGCTCGTAATTCAGCTCGCTGATCAACGCCAACTCGTGTTCGATCTGCTCATGCGCCTTGGCCGAAATGCCCGCTGGCCAACGCCACCCTGCCCCTTCATAGGCCAGGCGGCGCAAATAGCTGGGCGGCGTTTCACCTTCGGGCACGACTTCGCTGGGGTATTGGTAGCTCAACTCATCGAGCGAAAACTGGCAACGCTCGGCCACGCGCAACGTCTCGGCCATGAGGTCTTCCGGGTAGAGTTGCGCCAGGGCCAGGCGCGAACGCAAACGTTTCTCTGCGTTGGGTTCCAGTGCGAAACCGCACTCGGTGAGCGGCTTGCCCACGCGCGTGGCGGTGAGCACATCTTGCAGCGGCTTGCGAGAGCGCAGGTGCATGTGCACATCCCCCACGGCCACCAATGGCACCGCCGTGAGCGCGCTGCTCTGGCTCAGCTGGTACAGCAAGATTTCATCGTTCAATTGGCGCAATTGCTCCACGCCGAGCCAGCAACGTCCGGTGAACTGCCCGAGCAGCCAGCGCGCGCAGGCATCCACCTGCGCTTGCGTGTTGCTGCGCTCGGGCACGGCGATCACCAGACAGTCGGCCAGCTTGGCCGCGTCGATGCCGGAGAGCGTGAGCCGGTAGGTGCCCTTGGCCGAGCTGCGGCGCAGCCGCGTGATGAACTCACACAGGTTGCCGTAACCGTTGAGGTTGGTTGCGATCACCACCAGCGTGAACGGGTGCGCGCAGTCCACCCTGAACTGGCTGCCCACCAGCAGTTTCAACTGGTGCTCTTTCGCGGCCACATGCGCGCGCACGATACCCGCGAGCGAGCACTCATCGGTCAAGGCCAGTGCGGTGTAGTCCAGCGCCTTGGCGCGCTCCACCAGTTCTTCGGGGCGGCTGGCGCCACGCAAGAAGCTGAAGTTGGAGAGGCACCGCAGCTCGGCATAAGGAGGAATACCAGGGGGTTGCGGCGTCATGGGTGACTCCGTGGCCCAACGCCCCCCAGGGCACCGCCGGGCCGGCTTTGCCGGACGGCCAGTGCCGCCCCCTTTAGGGGGTCGCGCGAAGCGCGGCGGGGGTGTTTCATATTCAAGCAAAATGCCCGTGCAGATACCAAGCCGGCTCGTGATCCAGCCGCGTCTGAAACACCCACAACACCCCCGCCAACGCCGACAACGCCACCCAGTAATCCCGTGCCATATAGCGCGTGGTTTCAGCCTCATCGACAGGCGTTCCCGAGACCCGGTCCCACCAACCCCCCTCTACCCGCTGCGGCCCGGCGAGCAACTGCAATTCACCCTGGTAAATCGGCCGATTGCCACGCATGGCCAGGCGCAGCGGCTGCGGCAAGACAAACGTGGGCTGCGGCAACTCCGGGCCCGGCGCAGGTTTTCGCGGCAAGACCAGCGGCGCGGGTTGCCAGCGGCACATCCACTCTTGCCGGTGGTCTTCGGTCAGCACCGGTCGCAACACCCGCTCTGGCCCCAGTCGTGCGGCCAGCCGCTCCAACACCAGGTGCAGCGTCTCGCCCTGGTGCACCGCGTTGTCGGGCAGCAGCGAAGCGCTGGCCTCGGTGAGCCGGTGCACCGTGTCGGCGCTGAGCCGCAAATCGCCCACGGGAGCCGCCAACTCGACCTTGCCCAGATGCTCGGCCAGCAAACGGCTGAGGTGTTCCACGTTGCGTGTGGGCTCGGCCGTGCCCACCGTCAGGTGCCCGCCCTCGCCCACCTCGCGCGAACGCATCACATCGTGTGCCCAATGCAGCGTGAACGCTGTCACCCCGCTGTGGCGCGCCGCCAGCCAGCCCGCCATTTGCAGCAGCAACCGTCGGGCACCCGACAACAGCGCGGACGCTTCGTCCACGCGAAACATGAGCTCCAGCCGCGCCTCGAACGTCTCGGGCAAGCCCACCCATTGATGCACCTCGGGCGCCAGGCCGTAGGTCTGGTCGAGCGCGGTCAGCAGCGCCTTGTCAAAGCGCCGCGCCATGCCACCGCGCGGCAGCGCACGCACATCGCCCAGTGTGCGACAACCGATGTGAGAAAGCGTGAGCGCATGGGGCCGCACCGCGCTCAAAACAGCCATGGGCAGCGCATCGAGCAAGGCCTCCAGCGGCCCACGCAAACCGTTTTCCCGTCCCGCGCGCGCCAGCGCCAAAGCCGCCAGGCTGTTGGGCGCCCAGGCCAGCTGGCCCACGCCCAGCTCCCGACCCTCGCCCCAGACCTTGTCGCGCAGCGCGCGCCGCCCGCCAAACAGGCGCACGCTGCCCGCCACCTCCATCAGCACCGCGTCGTCAGCGAGGGCCACACGGGGCGTGAATTGCAACGCCCAGATCGCCAACGCCTGCAACGTGGCCGGCTCAATGGGGGACGGTGCGTTGTCGCTGGGCGGGGGCAACAGGAGTGCGGACCAGAGCATGCTCAGCCTCACGAACAAAAACACCAACCCCACGGACAGGCGTGCTGGGCAACAGCGCACTGGGAACCCGCAAACGCGGCGTGAGAATGCGGTGCAAGCCCGCGGGCACGCTGGGCAAGCGCAGCATGGCGGCCAGCGGCGGGCCTTTGCGTTTGAACACATCCACCAGCAACTCCCAATCCAGCCCCACGCGCGCCAGCAGCCGCAGCGGCGCCGCAGACGATTCCTGCGCCGCACTCGCCGGGCGGCACAAAAATACCGGTGCCTCACAACCCGCCGCCAACACCTGCAGGCGCCGGATCTGCTCGGTGCGCACCTGCGGCAACCAGGCGATCAATGCGCCGCAGGCGTTGGCCTTGATCAACTGCTCGGCGCTCCACAGCCGCTCGGCCGGCGTTTCGGCCTGAATCCACACCAGTTGCTTGTCGCTCAAACCCGCCAGCCGCAACCCCGGCACATGGGGCATGCGCGGCGGCCCCACCAGCACCACCGATCGCCCGGCGGCGCACACGCTGCTCAACACCCCGCCGAGCAGACGCCACTCCAGCGTGCCACTGTGGGCGGTCAAGATTTCGGTGAGACTGTGGCCCGGCCAACCGCCGCCGGGCAAAACCGCGTCCAGCGCCTCAAACCCGCTGGCATACACCTGGGCCACGGCACTGCCCAACTGATCGCCACGCCACAGCGCCGCCGCAACCGACGCAGGCAAAGCCCGAGCGTCAAAAGCGGCGTTGGAGGGGAAAGAAAGCCCGGGCAACGGAGCGTCGGCCGGGCGGGTGTCAGAGGCGATCATCGTTTCAATGTACTGTTTAAATATACAGTACCCGAAATGAATCAAGCTGTCCAGAGCATTCCATGCTCTTTTTTCCACATCACAACCGCTGGCGGGTCTTTTCGATGCGGATACTGACGGTCAGCGAACGCGAGTACTGGCAGCACAAGCATATGCAGACAGTCAAGGCAGGCGCATGGAAACGCGTCTGTGCGCCGGGTGCGCGGACTCCAATCAAGCCATCGAACCTGCAGGGCAGCCTGCCGGTGACCGTCTCCAAGACGGTGGCCCACGGTATTGCCGGACTGCCATTGAACAAGCGCTGACCCTTGGCGCAACCCCATACATGCCGACGCTGCACCGTGGCTTGTGCGGTGCGGCCATGGAAAGGCCCTGCGACAAGCCAGGTCGTGCGAGGGATCATGTGCCCATAAAAAAACGGGCCCATCGGCCCGTTTTGAAGGACATCGAAGAAGCGATTACTTCTTTTCCATCAACTTCTTACACTCAGCCTTCATCTTGTCGTCGGCCTTGGACTCGTCCATCTTTTTGCAGGCTTCCACTTTTTGCTCATCGGTCATGGCGCCGCCATGAGAAGCCGCAAAAGCGCCGAGCGAGGCGAAGGCAAAGGTCGAAGCGATCAGAGCGGAAATCAGTTTGCGCATAGGGTCTCCTGAGAAACAAAACAACGGGCACCAACATAGGTGCCAACGCAATGTACTGCAATCAGAGGCGAAGCTTGTTACAAAATTTATTGCCCTTACGCAGCGGGGTTTCAGCCATGGCGGGCCTGTTGCTGCTGTTGGTGACTTTCGGTGCAGCGGCCGCTCCGCGCACACCAACGAGTGATGCCGAGGTGCTGGAGAAGCTGCCCCTACGGGCAGGTGACAAAACAGCACGCGAACTGGGCAGTTTGCGAGCGGCACTGACGCAGGCCCCGACCGACGAGGCCGCCGCCACCCAGTTGGCCTGGCGCTACTTCGATCTGGCGATGGCCCGGGGCGATCCCCGTTACATCGGTTACGCCGATGCGGTGGTGCGCCGCTTCCCCGCCACAAACAGCGCCCCGTTGCTCACCCTGCGCGGCATGCTGCGCCAGTACCGCCACGACTTCGCCGGCGCATTGGGCGATCTTGACGAAGCACTGAAGCAAGATCCGGCCTATGCCAGTGCCCAGGCCTGGCGTGGCGCCATCTTTTTGGTCAAGGCCGACTACGCGGCCGCACGACAGGCCTGCGGCGCCCTGCAAAGCCTGGGGCGTGATGTGTTGGCGGGCGGCTGCCTGGGGCTGGCTCAGGCCTACGGTGGTCAGCTCGCCGCGGGTTATCAAACGCTGCAGAAAAGTCTGAATCTGGCGGGCTTTCCCGAAGACCAGCTCTGGCTGCAGACCCGCCTGGGTGAAGTGGCGGCCTGGCAAGGCAGGCCAGCGCAGGCCGAGGCCCATTACCGCGAGGCGCTGGCCCTCGGTCGGGACGACGTTTACCTGCTGGCCGCCTGGACCGATTTTTTGCTCGACGCGCAACGGCCGGCCGACGTGGTGCCGTTGCTGCAAGCATGGGAGTCATCCGACAGCCTGCTGTTGCGCCTCGCCGAAGCAGAGACGGGACTGCAATTGCCCGACGCCGCACGCCACCGCCAGATGATGGCAGACCGGTTTGACGCGGCCCGCGCCCGCGGCGATACCACCCACCGCGCAGAGGAGGCTCGTTTCGAACTGCGCCTGCGCCAAGACGCCAAAACCGCGGTGCGTTTGGCGCGAGACAACTACGCCGTGCAGCGCGAGCCTCGTGATGCACGCGTCCTGCTGGAGGCGGCCATCGCGGCAAAAGACAGCGCCAGTGCCCAACCGGCACGCGAATGGTTGCGCAACAGTGGGTTTGAAGATACCCGAATGCGCCAGCTCGGCCAGGCCTCAGGCGCCGACGCCAACACGGGGAGCACACGATGATGAGCTGGCGCCGACTGCTGATCTGCTGCTGGCTGTTGCTCTGCGGTCCCGTGCTGGCCCACAAGGCCAGTGACAGCTACCTGGTGCTCAACGTGCAGGGCTCGCAAGTCAGCGGGCAGTGGGACATTGCCTTGCGCGACATCGACTTCGCTCTCGGACTGGACGCCGACGGCAGCGGCGACATCACCTGGGGCGAACTGCGCGCCCGCCACGACGCGGTAGCGGCCTGGGCCTTCAGCGCCTTGACGCTTGAGCGGGGCGGTGTTTGTCCGCTGAAGGTCACACAACACCAGGTCGACGAGCACACCGACGGCGCCTACGCCGTGTTGACGTTCACCGCGACCTGCCCGACCGACACCGGCGACCTGGCACTGGAGTACCGCCTGCTGTTTGATCTGGATGGTTTGCACCGCGGCTTGTTGCGGCTGGACCTTGACGGCCTGACGCACTCGAGCGTGCTCGCACCCGACAGCCGGCGCCAGGTTTTTTCAGGTGAAAGTGTTTCCCGGCTGAGGCAGTTCCGCCAGTTTCTGGAGCAAGGCGTCTGGCACATCTGGATCGGGTTTGATCACATCCTGTTTTTGCTGTCGCTGCTGCTGCCGGTGGTGCTGGTGCGCGCGAACGACGGCTGGCGCGGGGTCAACCGGCTGGGCGAGGCGGGACGCGAGGTGTTGTGGGTGGTGACGTCATTCACCCTGGCGCATTCCATCACCTTGTCGCTCGCTGCCCTGGGCTACATCTCGCTGCCATCGCGCCTGGTCGAGTCTGCGATTGCGCTGTCGGTGGTGTTGGCCGCGTTCAACAACATCGTGCCCCTGTTTGACCGGCGGCGCTGGTTGGTGGCGTTCGGTTTTGGCTTGATCCATGGCTTCGGCTTCGCCAGCGTACTGGCCGAACTGGGCCTGCCGCAGCAAACCCTGGTCTTGAGCCTGGTGGGTTTCAACTTGGGCGTGGAAGCCGGCCAGCTCGCCATCGTGGTGGCGCTCTTGCCCGTGATCTTCTGGTTGCGCAACACGGCTTTCTACCGCCGCGGCATTCTGGTGGGTGGCTCGCTGCTGATCATGCTGCTGGCCCTGGTCTGGCTGGCCGAACGTGTGTTGGATCTGAAGCTGATCAGCGCCTGATCACCTGCGGAGTCGAAGCCCGACCGGGTGCCCGCCGCGCTCAACAAAGACCGGAATGGGCAGCGGCCGTGCAAGACGCAATGCCCATGCTTGGGTACAGCGTGAGCAACGCGATCGGCCAAACCGACAACCAACCCCAAGCGCAAACCCATGCGGCCACGGTCATTCAAGCGCTGGTTCGATCTGCGGAGGCGACATCCACCCGTTCAAACCGGCTGCGCCGCCTCCGGCTGCAGCTCCAAAAAATGGTCAAGCATGTGGAAGTGGTCATCGTGGAACTGGTCTTCCAGGCCCACGAGGTCTTCCACCGGAACCCAAGCCGCCGACTGCGCATCGTCATCGGCCAACACCTCGGGCCGTGCCCGATGGCCCAGATCAAAATAGAACGCGTGGGTGATCGTGCGCCCGCGCTGGCTGCGGTCGGGGTGATCAAACACCGCACTGCTTTTCAGGCAGTCCTGCATGGTGGATTCCAGCAAACTCAAACGCGTTTCTTCGCGCAGCTCACGCAATGCAGACTGGTACGCGGTCTCCCGGCTTTCAATAAAGCCTCCCGGTACGGCATACAGCCCGAGGCCAGGCGCTTGCCCACGCCGGATCAGCAGCACATGGTTGGCGCAGCGCACCACCGTGTCCACCGTGACAAACACAGGGGCGTAGGGCGCACTGGCCCAGGCTTGCCGGTATTGCTGGAGCATCTGCCATTCCGCAGCCAGCGCCGGGTAAAACGGCAAACAAGACCAGGCACGCATGAAGTCCAGGGTGGTGCTGGGTGCCACCGATGCCAGGGCCGACAAAGTGGCCTCCAGATCCTTGCCCGCGTTGCCCAGCCAGGCCCCGCGAATGTGCTCCGCATCAACGGGACTGGCGCGCTCCACCGAACGCAGCGTCCAGCCGCCGAATTGCTGCAGGTAGGCGCTGGTGGCGTCCTTGAAATGCCCGATCAAGGCCACGGCAGGTCGATGGCCCAGCCCGGCTTGCTCGGCCGCCGCCTGCACGCCTTGCCGCACAGCCACCACCCACTTGGCCTCGTCGTAATGATCGCGCACCGGCAGGAACCGCACGCGGGCACGGTCGGCCGCGGGCAGTGCGAGCCGGATCATCTCGGCCCGCTCTTGCCAGGTGAACGGGTTCTTGGGTGTGCGCGCCTGGTGCGCAGAGCCGATGACCACCACCACCTGCGGCGCGGCATCCAGCGCCTGGCGCAGCAAGGCGAGGTGGCCGTTGTGCAGCGGTTGGAAGCGACCGATGTAAACGGCGATATCAATGGGTTGCTGTGCAGACATGGAAACTTTTTTCGTGGCAATCAAGGGAAACTGAGTGTGGCATTCAATAGTGTTTGGCAGCGATGGGCATCTGCCGGCCCGCACCGAAGGCCCGGGCACGCACGCGGATGATCGGCGGCGCTTGGCGCCGCTTGTATTCGTTGCGGGCCACCATGTGCTGAATGCGCTCGATCAAGGCCAGGCCTTCCGGTTGGGCACGCAGCCCTTTGACGAACGCTTTCGCTTGTGCGTATTCGCCTTGGGCCAGTCGTTCGCCCTCAACCACGTATTTCAAGATTTCATCCAGCACCGGATAAGGCGGCAGGCTGTCGCTGTCCTTCTGGTCGGGCGCCAGTTCGGCTGAAGGCTCTTTGTCGATGATGGCCTGCGGAATCAGCTCGCGCCCAGCGGCTTCATTCACATGGCGCGACAGCGCAAACACCTCGGTTTTGTACAAATCGCCAATCAGACCCAGGCCCCCGTTGGTGTCGCCATACAGCGTGCAGTAGCCCACCGAAATTTCCGACTTGTTGCCGGTCGTCAGCAGCAAATGGCCAAAGCTGTTGGAGTGCTCCATGAGCACGGTGCCACGGATGCGCGCTTGCAGGTTCTCCAGCGGCAACCCCTTGAGCGGCTCGCCATAAGTGGTCTCAAACTGCTGGGCATAGACGGCCACCAGATCAGCGATGGGGTGGGTGTGCAGGGGGATACCCAGATTGCGACACAGCGTGACCGAATCGTCCACCGAACCGGTCGAGGAGTAGCGCGAAGGCATGGTGACGGCGGCCACGTTGTCGGCGCCCAAAGCGGCCACAGCGAGTGCCAGGGTCAAGGCGCTGTCGATGCCACCCGACGAACCCACGACCGCCTGCTTGAAACCGCACCGGCGGGCGTAATCGCGCAGGCCCAGAACAATCTGCGCCTGGTAAAAAGCCATCGTGGGCAGGCCCTCGGTTTTCACTTGGCCGGGCTCATCCCCATTGCCCATCCAAAACCGCCCGGCATCGAAGCGCAGGGTGGTCACGTCTTGCTCAAACCGCCGTGCCTCAAAAACGATGCCGTTCAGAGGCTCCACCGCAAACGAGGCCCCGTCAAAAACGATCTGGTCCTGCCCACCCACCTGGTTCACGTACACCAGCGGCAAATCGTGGCGCGCGCTGGCTTCTGAGAACACCTTGTGGCGCAACTCGCGTTTGCCAATATCGGAAGGGCTGGCATTGATCAGCACCACAAAGTCGGGCGCGGCATCGCGCATGCGGCGAAACGGGTTGACCTCGTACTCGGATCCCGAGTCGTTCCACCCGTCTTCACACACCATGAAGCCCACCCGCGTGGTGCCCACGCGCAACACCGGCGCCACATCGGGGCCAGGCTCAAAATGACGCCGCTCGTTGAAAATGTTGTAGCTGGGCAGCAGCTGTTTGGCGTAGCGCAGGACCACCTCACCGTCTTTCAACGCCAGCAAACCATTGTTCATGGACCGGCCAGGGCCATCGTGGTTGATGGGTGCACCAATGATCCACACCAGGTTGGGCATCTCGCGCGACGCCTGAAGCAAGGCCAGAAGCCCCGCCGCCGTGCGCTGCTGGAACGCAGGGTCGTCCAGCAAATCGCCGGGGTAGTAGCCCGTGAGGGCCAGCTCGGTGAAAATCACCATTTCAGCGCCGCCATCGCGGGCCTGCTGAGCCGCACCGACCATGAGCGCCACATTGCCCTGGATGTCGCCCACGGTGTAATTGAGCTGGGCCAACGTCAGCTGGATCATGACGCCACCCCCACCTTGAACACCTGGCGCAGATAGGCCAGGTAGGTTTCGTCGTGGCACATCGTTTTGCCAGGTGAGTCCGACAGCTTGGCCACCGGTTGCCCGTTGGCGCTGGTGATCTTCATCACGATGTTGAGCGGCGTCAGACCCACGTCGTTGCTGAGGTTGGTGCCAATGCCAAACCCCAGCTGGGTGCGGTCGGCAAAGTGGCGGTAGAGCGACAGCGCGGTGGGGATGTCGAGGCCATCGGAAAACACCAGCCGTTTGGTGTTCGCGTCGATGCGCAGGGTCTGGTAGTGCGCCAGTGCTTTTTCGCCCCAGATCACCGGATCACCCGAGTCGTGCCGCAGGCCATCAAACAGCTTGGCGAAGTACAGGTCGAAGTCGGCAAGGAAGGCATCCATGCCCACCACATCGCTCAGGGCAATACCCAGATCACCCCGGTATTCCTGCACCCAGGCTTCCAGCGCCGCCTTCTGAAAATCACGCAGGCGCACACCCAGGGCCTGGAAGGTTTGCAGGTATTCGTGGGCCATGGTGCCAATGGGCACCATGCCCAGGTCTTTGGCCAGCAACACGTTGGAAGTGCCCTTGAAATACTGGGGCACCTGCGCTTTCAGGGTGGCGACCACTTCGCGCTGCCAGGCGCCGCTGTAGTGCCGGCGCGCACCGAAGTCGAAAAAATGGAAAGGGTGCCGCCTTTTCGGCTCGCGATCGAACGCCTGCAATAAGCCGATTTTTTCAGCCAGGCGCTCTCGGGCCACATCGAGCGTGTTCGCATCGCCCAGGCGGCGAAAGTACAACTCGTTGACGATGGCCAGCACATAGATCTCGAAGCCCATGACGTGCACCTGAGGCCCGCGTGCCACCACCTCCAGCGTCTCGCCACGGGTCTTGACTTCGATGAACTCGCGCTGAAACTGGAAGATGCGCAAAAAGTCGATGAAGTCCGATTTGATGTAACGCAAACCGCCGATAAAGGCCAGTTCGTCAGGCTGAAAGCGCAGGGAACACAGGTGATCGAGCTCGCGGCTGACCTCGTCTGCGAGCTCCGCCAGCGGAAACGCAGGCTCATTGCGACAGACAAAGGTGTATTCGGCCTGGGTTTGCGGATGCCGGTGCAGCATGGCCTGCCACATGGCGAACTTGTAAAGATCGGTCTCCAGCAAGCTCTGGATGACGGTTGTTTGCTCGGCGGACATGGTGAATTCCTCGGTGTGCTGTATTCGGTGGTGGCCTGGAGGATTCTGAAGGTTCAGGGCCGGTTGGCTTGCAACAGAGGCAACACCTCGGCCGCTGTGGCCTGACGCACACCGCGTGCCAGCATGCCGGCCACAAAGGCCTTGCCCTCGGCCTCGAAGCCGCCCACCGGGCTCATGCAGTCCGTGATCAGGATGATCTTGTTCGGCGCTCCGCTGGGCAGGTTGTCGACCAGGTGCTCCATGGTGGCCTTGACGCAGTGGCTGCTGGCTTCACCCGCGACCAGCAGCACATCGGCGCGGTCCAGCTCAGCGATCAGGGCGCGGTTGAGCTGGGTGTCGGGGTCGGTCGCGTCGGGCACTTCGGCCTGCAGCGCGCTGTAATGTTCCGTCCAGGGGTTGCTGCCTTTGTAGACCACCTGCACCGTGCGCAACAACGCAACTTCCCATTGGTTGTAGGCCTGGCGCACAGCGGCGTGTACGTTGTGCCCCCAGGTGCCGATTTCGCAGTGCAGCGGCCACACCATCAGCCCGTAGCGGCCCTGCGCTTCCAGCGCATCGAGGTACTGCAGGGTTCGTGTCTGTGCGCCCGGGTCGCGTGTGCGGAACAGGCCACCACGCACCTGCTGCGCCGCGATGGGGGTGAACGGGGCAACCGGCGATCCGTCGGCCTGCTGCCAGTACGCGGGATGGGCCACGTCAAACAGGTGGTGTGAATCGAGCGTGACCACCATGTCGGACAAACCCGCCTGACCGGCTTGAATCAGCTCGGCCAACCGCAACATGTCGGCATGTGCGCCCTGCACCGGCAAAGCTGGCGCGATGCGCTGTCCCGAAAGGGGATCGACCCCTTGCCACGGTTCCGGCACGTCACAAAAATCGTTTTGTGGATCGATGATGAGCAACTGGATGTTCTGTTTCATGGGAGTCCTCCTGAAATTATTGAATCTGTGATCGGTTTGTTCCGGCGCCCAAAGCGGTAACGATACACACCGTCACCGCACCACCCGCCTTTTCCCGAATGGCATGAGATGAACCGCAGGCCGCGACGGGATACCGTGAATACCGAACATGAGCAGTGCCTCTGATCAAAACCTGGGCGGTTCAACCGCATCTTTGAATGCCCTCCTGCATTAAGTTGTACTGAACAACCTATCTGATAAGTTGTATAGTACATCCTTTATCTCAGGTGTCAACGGCGTCGCACGTTGTTGTTGAAAAAAGGCTCCATGACTGGCACGACCCACCCCCCAAAAGACGCGCCCGAACTGCGCTTCGAGCGGCCCTTGACCACGGTCGATCTGGTGGTCTTCACACTGCGGGAAGACCAGTTGCAGGTGTTGCTGGTGCAACGCCCCGATCGGCCCAAAGAGCCCTTCCCGAATGACTGGGCGCTGCCTGGCGGATTTGTCGATGTGCACAAAGACGCATCACTTCAGGCATGTGCCCAACGCAAGTTGAAGGAGAAAACCGGGGTGGACACGCCCTATCTGGAGCAGCTGGGCAGTTGGGGCGGCGCCGCGCGAGACCCACGCGGGTGGTCTGCTACCCACGTTTATTTCACCTTGTTGCCCATCACCGGGGTCACGCTGCAAGAAGGTGGCAACAGCCAGGACGCCCAGTGGTTTCCTGTGGACTCAGGCGTGCAACACCAGACGTTGGCGTTTGATCACGCGGAAATACTGCGTGTGGCCGTTCAAAGATTGCGCGCCAAGGTCGAATACACCTCCCTCCCGGCTCACCTGCTGCCTCAGCCATTCACGCTGCCACAACTGCAAAAAGCCTATGAGTTGGTGCTGGGCAGAGCGGTCGACAAAAGCGGCTTTCGAACCCGCATGCTCGCGGCAAGCTTTCTGGAAGAAACCGGTCCCATAGACGTTGGCGCACCAAGATTGGCCATGGGATACCGCATGAATGCCGATCAACCGCTGGCGTACTTTCCCAGAACCTTCAGCCCCCGCAGTGACCATTGATCCTGCCTTCAACCCGCCTCAGGGGAGGGAATGAACGCAGACACGCTTTGCGCCATAGCCGCCACTTGCGGGGCCGCCGGAGAAACGCAGACGCCTCAGGCGGTCTGGGCCGCAGAGACCATCTGCATGAAGCGCCTGCGTTGCTCACTGTCAACAAAGGCTGCTTCAAAGCTGTTGCGCGCCAGGGCCACCACGTCTTCTTTCGACAAGTTCAGTGCTTCCACCGTCTGTACAAAGTTGGCGTTCATGTAGCCGCCAAAATAGGCAGGATCATCGGAGTTGACAGTGACGCACAGGCCAGCTTCCAGCATTTTTTTCAAAGGATGGTCACGCAAATCGTCCACCACACAGAGCTTGAGGTTGGACAGCGGACACACCGTGAGGGGCAGGCGGGTATGGGCCAGCTCGGCCACGAGCAAAGGGTCTTGCAGGCAAGCGATACCGTGGTCGATGCGCTGCACTTTGAGCAGGTCGATGGCCTGCCACATGTATTCGGGCGGACCCTCTTCCCCCGCATGGGCCACCAGTTTCAGACCCAGATCCCGGCAACGGGCAAAGACCCGTTCGAACTTTTCAGGCGGGTGGCCCAGCTCGCTCGAGTCCAGACCAACCCCGATGAAATGTTCCCGGTAAGGCAACGCGGCCTCCAGCGTGGTGAAGGCGTCTTCTTCGCTCAAGTGGCGCAGGAAACACAAAATCAGGGATGCGCTCACGCCCAACTTTTGCTTCGCGTCGGCGCAGGCGCGCGACAGGCCTTCCATGACGATTCCCATGGACACGCCACGCGCCGTGTGGGTTTGCGGATCAAAAAACAGCTCGGCATGCACCACGTTGTCCGCCCGTGCACGCTCAAAGTAGGCCCAGGCCATGTCGTAAAAATCGCCCTCCTGGAGCAATACGCTGGCGCCTGCGTAGTAAATGTCGAGAAAGCTCTGCAGATCGGTGAAGGCGTAGGCGGCCCGGAGCGCTTCCACGCTGGCATAGGGCAAGCTCACGCCATTGCGCTCGGCCAGCGCAAAAATCAGCTCGGGCTCCAGGGAGCCTTCGATGTGGATGTGCAGCTCAGCTTTTGGAATGCTGCGGGCGAGTTCGGTGGCTGACATGGTGGTTCTTTCGTGAGTATTCAGCAAACACCCAGCTCGACACCGAGCCGGACAAGGTATCGGCGGTAGGCACTGGACATGCGGTCCGCCGGGCTGTGCACCTCCCCGACGGAACCGGATTTGTGAACGGGCAGCCGTTTGGGCACCTGGGACTCCACCACAGGGCGGTCTTGCGCAAAAACCGTATCCTGAAAGCTGCGCAGCTCTTCGTCGTCGGCCAGATCGCCCAGCGTGGCCATGGCAAACCAGGCGGTGCAAAGCTCAGCGCCGTCGGGGCGGATGAACAGGGCAATGGCATTGCTCACCGGGTCGCCCTCGGTCGCATCTTTGCGCAACACGGCGGCAAACGGATGCGGCACCGTGTAGCGGTAAGCCACCCAGGCACCACCGTCAGCCCCCGCATAACCGCGCGGCTGCCAGGCCTTGCAAGCGTTGGCCTGCAAGCCCTCTGCGCCTTCTTGCACCTGACCGGTTTCCACCTGCGCATGGCTGCGCGCACCCAGCCAGCCTTCGTGCACAAATCCGAAGTGACTCAGATCAAGAAAATTTTCAACCAAACGGGGCGCACTGGTGTTGACCTCGTACGGCCCGCACAACAACTGGCGCCATTCGCTGTCTGTCCAGGGCTCGAAAGCGGGAGGCTCGGTCAGCCCATCAGGCAAGGGAGGCACGATAGCCTCGGGCTTCATCAAGCGAACCCAGATCAGACCGTGGGCTTCTCGCGCTTCAAACGCTGTGGCGGTGTGGCTCACAGGCGGCACAAACTCGGGCGCTGCGGGCACGTGCACGCAACGCGCACATGCAGACGCCGACTGCTCGGCAGCCGCATCGCCGGCAAACTGCCAGCCGTGGTACGGACACTCCAGTCGAGATCCATGCAAATGGTTCAGCACCCGCCCCAGAGACAAACGGGCACCCCGGTGCGGACAGCGGTCTGACCAGGCATGCACCACCCCTGTCGCCCCCTCATGCCCTGGCTCACGCCACAAAACCAACGCCTCGCCCAGCAGGCTCACGCCGACCGGTTTGTCGCGCACCTCGGTGGAAGCGATCACCGGATGCCAAAGCTGCTTTTCCATCATGTGCCCATTCTCCACGCAGATCGCCCAAGAAAAAGGCCGCTGCATCTGCAGCGGCCTTTTTCACAATACCGTGCCACTGAGGGCAAGCCCACTCAGGATGCCGCGGAACCGGCTCTGCCGGGCCGCCAGCATCGCCCCCTCGAGGGGGTGACGCGCCGCAGGCGCGGCGCAGGGGTGGGTCAAAGTCAGTTCGGCACTTTGCCTTCAACGCCCTTGACGTAGAACTTCACGCCACCCAGGAAGGCGTCATCGGCCACGGCATCAGCCGCCAGCAGTTCCTTGCCATCCTGATCCTTGATCGGACCTTTCCAGATGGAGAAGCTGCCGTCTTTCAGGCCGGCCTTGATGGTCTCGACCTTGGCCTTGACATCGGCTGGCACGTCTTCGGCTATCGAAACCATGTCAATGGCCCCTTCTTTCACGCCCCACCACACGCCGCCCGTGGTCCAGGTGCCGTTCAGCGCATCGCCGATGGCTTTCTTGTAGTAAGGCGCCCAGTTGATGATGGCCGAACCCAGGTGGGCCTTGGGGCCGTAGGCGGTCATGTCGGAGTCCCAACCAAAGGCGCGCTTGCCGCGCTCTTCGGCGGTCTTCAGCACAGCCGGCGAATCGGTGTTCTGGAAAAGAATATCGGCGCCGCCATTGATCAGCGAGGTGGCCGCTTCGGTTTCTTTCGGTGGATCAAACCAGGCGTTGACCCAGACCACCTTGGTGGTGATCTTGGGGTTGACCGACTGCGCGCCCAGCGTGAAGCTGTTGATGTTGCGCAGCACCTCAGGAATTGGCACCGAACCCACGACACCCAGGGTGTTGGACTTCGTCATGCTGCCGGCGATCACGCCAGCCATGTAGGCGCCTTCGTAGGTGCGGCTGTCGTAGGTGCGCATGTTGGCCGCAGTCTTGTAGCCGGTGGCGTGTTCAAACTTCACATCGGGGAAGTCGGCCGCCACTTTGAGCATGGGCTCCATGTAGCCAAAGGTGGTGCCGATCACCAGTTTGTTGCCCTGGCTGGCCATGTCTCGCAAGACGCGCTCGGAATCCGGGCCTTCAGGCACGCTTTCCACATAGCTGGTGCTGATCTTGTCGCCAAACTCGGCCTCAGCGGCTTTGCGGGCGCTGTCGTGGGCGAATGTCCAACCGCCATCACCCACAGGGCCAACATAAGCGAATGCCACCTTCAGCGGCTCAGCCTTGGGGGCTTCGGCCACCGCGGCCACAGGCGCCGGTGCGGGTGCAGCTTCTTCTTTCTTGCCGCAGCCAATCAGCGCGGCGCTGGCCACTGCGGTCAAGGCAGCGAGCTTCATCAGGGAACGTTTGCTCAGGTCAGTCATGAAAACCTCTTGTTGTGAGAATGGTGAGAGGGAAAGCGGAAACTTGTTGGGGAACTTTTTTGATTATCCAGTGTAAACACTGGACGGCGCCAGACCACAGGGCCATGCAAAGAACATGCCTACGACCCCGGATAGAAGGGTTTGCCGATGGATGTGGGCATGTTGATGCGGATCCAGGCCGGGTTGCGCGAGATCAGCACCAGCACCACGATCGTGGCCACATACGGCATCATGGTCAGGAACTGGCTTGGCACGTTGACGCCCATACCCTGCAGGTGGAACTGCAGCATGGTGACAAAACCAAACAGGTAAGCGCCCAGCAAAACACGCGCAGGCCGCCAAGTGGCGAAGGTGGTGAGCGCCAGCGCGATCCAGCCCTTGCCAGCAATCATGCCTTCGACCCACAAGGGTGTGTACACCGTGGACACATAGGCGCCTGCCAAACCACACAAACCGCCGCCCGCCATCACCGCCATCAGCCGGATGCGCCGCACGGGGTAACCGAGCGCGTGCGCCGATTCGGGACTCTCGCCCACGCTGCGCAGCACCAGCCCGGCACGCGTGCGGTACAGAAACCAGATCAGACCCAGGGTCAGCGCCACCGTGCCGTACACCATGAAGTGCTGGCGAAACAGCATGGGGCCCAGCAGCGGCAGTTCGGACAGCACAGGGATGGAAAAGTCGGTTGAAGGCGGCAGCTTGGCTTGCACATAGCTCGTGCCGGCAAAAGCCGAGAATCCCGCTCCAAACAAGGTCAACGCGAGCCCGGTGGCATATTGGTTGGTGTTGAGCCAGATCACCAGCACACCGAACACACCTGCGAGCAAGGCGCCGACCAGCATGCCGGCGCCAAACCCCGCCAGGTAGGAGCCGGTGTGGACAGTCACGGCAAAACCCGCCAGAGCAGCGCACAGCATGATGCCTTCAGCACCCAGGTTGACGATGCCCGCCTTTTCGTTGAGGAGCAGGCCCAACGAAGCAATGGCCAGGACGGTGCCCGCGTTGAGCGAAGAGCCGAGCAAAAGTGCAATGGATTCCATGGCGTCAAATCCCTTTGATATCGGTGTGCCAGGCCTGCGCCGGAGCCGTGGTCGGGCCACTGGAGCCAACGCCCCGGAAAAGCCCACAGAATGTGGTGACGCCAGGCAAGCTGGTGGTCAAAATCTTTTTCATTTTTTCCACACCACCCGATAAGCAATCAGCGTATCGCAGGCCAGCAGTGCAAACAGCAGCAGGCCCTGAAACACCCCGGTGATGGACTTGGGCAGCCCCAACCGCGACTGCGCGAGCTCCCCGCCGATGTAGAACATGCTCATCAAGATAGCGGAAAACACGATTCCCACCGGATGCAGGCGCCCCACAAAAGCCACGATGATGGCGGCAAAACCATAGCCCGCTGGCAAATACGGCGTGAGCTGCCCAACCGGCCCGGCCACCTCCAGAGCGCCCGCCAAACCGGCTGCGCCGCCCGAAGTCAGCAAAGCCACCCACAAGGCCTTACGCGAAGAAAATCCGGCATAGCGCGCCGCAGCGGGCGCCAGTCCCCCCACCTGCTGGGCAAAGCCGGCATAGGTGCGAAACAGGTACACCCACATGCCCGCCACACCCGCCAGCGCGATCAACAAACCGATGTTGACCCGCGAACCCTGCATCAGTTTGGGAATCTGGGTCACGGCCTCAAAGGTTTTGGTCTGCGGAAAGTTGTAGCCCTGCGGGTCTTTCCAGGGGCCGTACACCAGGTAGTTCAACACCTGCACCGCCACATACACCAGCATCAGGCTGACCAGAATTTCGTTGGCGTTGAAACGGTCGCGCAACACGGCCGTGATACCGGCCCACAACATGCCCCCGGCCACGCCGGCCAACACGATCAGCGCCACGATCCAGCCACCCGTGTCGGGACCTGCCGTCAAAGCCACACCCGAAGCGAAGATGGCGCCAATCAGGTACTGCCCCTCGGCCCCGATGTTCCACACATTGGAGCGAAAGCACACCGCCAGGCCCAGGGCGATGATGAGCAGCGGTGTGGCTTTGACCATGAGCTCGGACAAGGCATAGGTGCTCTTGATCGGCTCCCAGAAGAACACTTCAAGGCCACGCACCGGATCTTTGCCCAGCAAGGCAAACAGAATGACGCCAATGACCACCGTGATGGCCAGCGCCAGCAACGGTGAGGCATAGCCCCAGCGCGCCGACGGTTGGGGACGGGCTTCAAGTCGCAGCATGGGCGGACTCCTTCTTGTTGTTATCGGGGTTCGCAACACTGTCGTCCCACAGGCCGGACATCCATTCACCGATCAACTCGATGGTGGCATCGGCGCGGTCCAGACTGGGCGAGAGCCGGCCCTTGGCGATCACATGCAAGCGGTCGCTGATATCAAAGAGCTCCTCCAGCTCTTCGCTCACCACCAGGACGGCACAGCCCGCATCGCGCAAAGCCAGGATTTCACCGCGGATCTGCGCCGCTGCGCCAACATCGACCCCCCAGGTGGGCTGGCTCACGATCAGCAAGCGGGGTTTGGCTTCGATTTCACGCCCCACAATGAACTTCTGCAGGTTGCCACCCGACAGCGATTTGGCCGCCGCGCCCGGACCGTTGGCCTTGACGTTGTAACGCTCAATGATGTCGGCCGCCTGGGCCTTGAGTGCGCCGAGGCGCAGCCAGCCGCCCGGGCCCAAGGTATCGCGGCGCGAAAGCAGCAGGTTCTGCGCCAGTGATAACGTGGGCACGGCACCGCGCCCTAGCCGCTCTTCGGGCACAAAATGCAGCCCCAGCGCACGGCGGCGGCCCGGAGACAAATGCGAGGCGTCTTGCCCTGCCACGCGGATGCTGTCCGCAGGCGCATGGGTGTCTTCGCCCGACAGCGCGTAGAGCAATTCACTCTGGCCGTTGCCCGATACGCCGGCGATGCCCACCACCTCACCTTCGCGCACCGTCAGCGCGATGTCGTGCAGATCGGTACCAAAGGGCTCACCACTCTTGAGGGACAGGCTCTGAACTTCCAGCACCGCGGCCCCAGCCTTGAGCTCACGCACCTGCAGCGCGGGTGGCTCTGCGCCAATCATGAGGCGCGACAGCGAAGCATTGCTCTCCTCGCGAGGGTCGCACACGCCTGTCACCTGCCCGCCTCGCAACACGGTGCAGGCGTTGCACAGGGCCCGAATCTCATGGAGTTTGTGGCTGATGTAGAGAATGCTGCAGCCCTCGGCCGCCAGCTTTCTCAGCACGACAAACAGCTTCTCAACCGCCTGGGGCGTGAGCACCGAAGTGGGTTCATCGAGGATCAACAGCTGAGGGCTGGTGAGCAACGCCCGAATGATCTCCACCCGTTGCATCTCACCGACACTGAGGGTGTGCACCGGTCGCGCCGGGTCAATGTCCAGACCGTATTCGGCGGCCTTGGCCGTGATGCTGGCGCTGACCTCGGCCAGGGAAAGCGATTTGTCAAGACCGAGCCAGACGTTTTCAGCCACGGTCAACGTGTCAAACAGGCTGAAGTGCTGAAACACCATGCTGATGCCGAGCGCTCGGGCTTCCTGGGGATTGCGCACCTGCACCGACCGGCCGTTGAACGTGACCGAACCTTCGTCGGGCTTGACCGATCCGTAGATGATCTTCATCAAAGTGGACTTGCCCGCCCCATTTTCCCCCAGCACAGCGTGAATTTCTCCAGGCATGACATTCAGGGAAACCGCGTTGTTGGCCACCACGCCGGGGTAGCGCTTGGTGATCTCGGAGAGCTGGAGTCGGGGTGTGGTCATACGGGCATCGTTCTCAGTCGTTGACAACAGGCGCAGCGCCAATCGCCTCGCCATCCGGGCGGCGCAGCGAAGCGGCCACATTCTTGATTTGCTCACGCAACCATCGGCCTGCAGCCGAACCGTGGGTGCGCTCATGCCACAGCTGGTAGTACATCATGCGGGGGAACGGAACCGCCGGGGGCAGGATCTGCACAGGCAGCGTATCAACAAAGCGCTCGCAATAGTGGCGGCCCGTGGTCAGGACCAGCAGGCTGTCGGCGACCATCGCCGGGATCAACCCGAAATGCGGGCACCGGACAGCGATATTGCGCACCAGCCCCTGGGTGGCCAGGTGGTCGTCGATCACCCCTCGGGCGCCCGGGTGGGTGGGCATGGGCGCAATGTGATCAATGGCCAGCCAGGCTTCCTGGTCCCAGCCGCGCTTGACGGCAGGGTGGTGGTTGGCCACCAGGCAGACCACCTCGTCGCCAAACAGCCGCCCCAGGTGCAGATCGTCGGGGGGTTTGGGCCAATTGCCAATCACCACATCCACCTGGCCCATGGCGAGTTGGCGGCGGTAATCGGCATCGGCCGACAAAGGGTGGATATCGATCAGGCAATTGGGGGCCTGCGCCTTGAGCTGGGCGACCAGCAAGGGCAGGAACTTGGGATCCATGTAATCGCTGGCGGCCAGGCTGAAGGTCTGGGTGGTGCTGGCCGGATCAAAGCTGCGGGCGTCGGAAAACAGCATCTCGGCCGAACGCAAGATGTGCGCCGCCGGCTCCACCATGCGCAAGCCCGCTTCGGTCGGCACCATGCCCGAACCCGAGCGAACCAGCAACGGGTCACCCGCCAGATCACGCAGGCGCTTGAGCGATGCACTCACCGCTGGCTGGTACATGCCCAGGCGCAGCGCAGCGCGCGACACACTGCGCTCGGTGAGCACGGTGTGAAGCACGCGGATCAGGTGCAGATCAATTTTGTCGAACATGGACACGTATTTCATACCTGTCGACTGTATGCGGGGATCGTGGTTAAGACATTCATGCCATACGGTAGAGCATATGTTGGGCCAGGGGGCGAAGCGCTATGCTGGCGCGCATGACCGTCAAAAACTCCGCACAAACCCTGAGATTTGTCCGTCGCGGCCAGCCCGTGGCGCTGGGCAATGTACCACCCGACAGGACCTTGCTGCAGGTCTTGCGGGACGATTTGAACCTCACCGCCACCAAAGAAGGCTGCGGCGAGGGCGATTGCGGGGCCTGCACGGTGGTGATCGCCGAAGCCGTCAACGGCCGCCTTGAATACAAAGCCATCAACAGCTGCATCCGCCTGGCCCATTCGGTCAACGGCATGGCCGTCTGGACGGCTGCCGACATTGCAGTGGATCCGGACCGCGGCACGCCGAAGCCCCTGGGCGGAGGCGCAGTTCCGGGCCCCGCGCTTTCCGGGGTGCCAGGCCTGCACCCGGTGCAAGAAGCCATGGTGCAGTGCCACGCCAGCCAATGCGGCTTTTGCACGCCCGGTTTTGTCATGAGCCTGTTTGGCCTGTACCAGAATACCCAGGGTGGACAGGGCGTCACGCGCGAACGCGCCCAGACCGACCTGTCGGGCAACCTCTGCCGGTGCACCGGCTATCGCCCCATCCTGGACGCGGCTGAAAAAATGGGCTCGCTCCCCCTGCCCGCCGGATGTGCTGTGGATGAAAAGGCGACCCTCAACGCACTGAAAACCATCCGACCCAAAGACGGCGAGGCCGGCCCCTACCTGCGTCCCAGAACCCTGGCCGCGTTGCTGCAAGCCCGCGCCCGGCATCCCAAGGCGCAGGTCGTGGCAGGCACAACCGACGTCGGCTTGTGGGTGACCAAGATGCACAAGCGGTTTGCACAGGTTCTTGACGTCACCGCCGCACGCGAACTCCAGCAGGTGGAAACCTACCCACACCACATCGCGATCGGCGCAGCTGTCTCGCTCACACACGCCTTTGAAGCCCTGGTGAGCGAGCGTCCCCAGCTGCTGGATTTCAGCCGCCGATTCGCCGGCTTGCCAGTGCGCAACTCCGGCACGCTGGGGGGCAACGTGGCCAACGGCTCGCCCATTGGTGACGCCATGCCGCTGCTCATCGCGCTGGAGGCCAGCGTGGTCCTGATGCGCTGGAAAAAAACCCGGGACGGTGGCGAAATCGCCCACCGCGAATTGCGTCTGGAAGACCTGTACACGGGCTACCGCACCAATGTGATGCGCCCCGACGAGCTGCTCGCCTGGATCAAGGTGCCCCGGCCCGCCCCCACGGCAACCGGTCACGAAGGCGCAGACATGCTGAAGGTCTACAAAATCAGCAAACGCTTTGACGACGATATCTCGGCGGTCTGTCTGGCCATTGGGCTCACCGTGGCGGGGGGCTTGGTGCAACTCGCGTCGATCGGCGTGGGTGGCGTGGCCGCCACGCCGGTACGGGCACGGCAATCCGAGGCGGCCTTAATGGGTCAGCCCTGGACAGCGGACACCGTCATGGCGGGCATGGCAGCCCTGCGCGCGGAATTCCAGCCCCTGTCCGATATGCGAGCGAGCGCCCACTACCGGCAAACCGTTCTGGGCAACTTGCTTCAGCGCTTCTGGCTGGAAAGCCAGGGACAGACCGCCATCAATCTGGAGAGCCTGAAGACCGTGGAGGCACTGGCATGAACACACCCGACTTCAAGCCCGTGACAAAGACCACCGCCCCCGACGCCGGGCCGCCCCAAGGCGGGGGCAACCCCCTCGGGGGGCAGCGAGCCGCGTCAGCGGCGGAGCGTGGGGGCCCATCCGCCCCCGACGCCGGGCCGCCCCAAGGCGGGGGCAACCCCCTCGGGGGGCAGCGACCCGCATCAGCGGCGGAGCGTGGGGGTTTATCCACCCGTGCCGCTGGGCAGTCGCGTTTTCACGAAAGCGCCGCCGCCCAGGTGGCGGGCGCCGCGACGTACATCGATGACATCCCCGAGGTGCGCGGCACGCTGCACGCCGCGCCCGTGTGCTCGCCCGTGGCCCACGGCATCTTGCGCAAGGTCGACGCCAGCGCAGCGCTGGCTGTGCCCGGTGTGCGCGCGGTGATCGATGCCGGCGACATCCCCGGCGATGTCACCCTCGCTGCTTTTGCGCACGACGAACCCGTGCTGGCGCTGGACACCGTGCAGTTCGTGGGCCAGGTGATTGCACTGGTGATCGCAGACGACGCGATGACCGCGCGGCGAGCCGCCCGCCTGGTGCAGCTGGAAATTGAGCCGCTGGCCCCCGTGATCAGCGTGCACGAAGCCCACGCGCTGGAACATTACGTGCTGCCCCCGGTCCATGTGAAGCGGGGCGACGCCAACGCCGCACTCCAGCGCGCACCACACCAGCTCGAAGGCCGCTTTGAAGTGGGCGGCCAGGAGCATTTTTACCTCGAGGGGCAGATCGCCTACGTGTTGCCGCTGGAGCAAAACCAGTGGTGGGTCTACACCAGCACACAACACCCCGGCGAGGTGCAGCACTGGGTGTCGCACGCACTGGGTTTGGCCAACCACGCGGTCACGGTGGAATGCCGCCGCATGGGCGGTGGCTTTGGCGGCAAGGAAACCCAGGCCGGCCATCTCGCTGTGTGGGCGGCCATCGCCGCCAACCGGCTGCAATGCCCGGTCAAGCTGCGGCTGGACCGCGACGACGATTTCATGATCACCGGCAAGCGCCACCCGTTTGCCTACCACTACCGCGTGGGTTTTGATGACAGCGGCCTGCTCTGCGGCATGGCGCTGGAGATGCTGGCGAACTGTGGTTTCTCGGCCGACCTCTCAGGCCCGGTGGCCGACCGCGCCATCTTTCATGCCGACAATGCCTACTTCCTCGAAGACGTGGCGATCAGCTCCTACCGCTGCAAAACCAACACCCAGAGCCACACAGCCTTTCGCGGCTTCGGCGGCCCCCAGGGCGTGATCGTGATCGAGCGCATCATCAGCGACATCGCGCGCACCCTCGGCATGGATCCGCTGGACGTGCGCCTGCGCAACCTCTATGGCACGGAAGAACGCAACGTCACCCACTACCAGATGAAGGTAGAGGACAACATCCTGGACCCGCTCATCAACCAGCTCGCCCTGACCAGCGGCTACCGGGAAAGGCGCGAACAGATCGCGGCCTGGAACGCCCAGAGCCCGGTCATCAAGCGCGGCCTGGCGCTCACCCCGGTGAAGTTTGGTATCAGCTTCACCGCCACCCTGTTCAACCAGGCCGGCGCATTGGTGCACGTGTACACCGATGGCAGCGCGCAAGTGAACCACGGTGGCACCGAAATGGGCCAAGGCCTGAACACCAAGATCGCCCAGATCGTGGCCGACGAGCTGGGCATTCCGTTTGAGCGCGTGCTGTCCACGGCGGCCGACACCAGCAAGGTGCCCAACGCCAGCGCCACCGCCGCGTCTGCCGGCACCGATCTGAATGGCCGGGCCGCGCAGTTCGCCGCGCGCACGGTGCGCAACAACCTGGCGGCCTTCGTGGCCGGGCTGGACGGTGTGGGCGCTGGCGCGGTGCGCTTTGAAGGCGGGCGCGTCACGACCGAAAAGTCCAACCGCGCATTTGAAGACGTGGTGGGCGCGGCATACGCCAACCGCATCCAGCTCTGGAGCGACGGCTTTTACCGCACGCCCAAGATCCACTACGACAAGACCACCCTCACTGGTCGGCCCTTTTATTACTTCGCCTATGGCGCCGCTTGCACCGAAGTTGCCATCGACACGCTCACCGGCGAGAGCCGCGTAATGAAAGTGGACATCCTGCACGACGTGGGCCAGAGCATCAACCCGGCGATCGACATCGGCCAGATCGAAGGCGGCTTTGTGCAGGGCATGGGCTGGCTCACCACCGAGCAACTCGTCTGGAAGGCCGACGGCACCCTCGCCACCCACGCCCCCAGCACCTACAAGATTCCGGCCACCGGGGATATTCCGGCCCACTTCCAGGTGGACCTGTGGCACGAAGCCAACCGTGAAGACAATGTGCACGGCAGCAAAGCCGTGGGCGAGCCACCCCTCATGCTGGCGATCAGTGTGTTTGAGGCCTTGCGCGATGCGATAGAACAAACAGGGGCTTCAGCGGCTGGAATGAATGCGCCGGCCACAGCAGAAGAAATACTGAGGAGCCTGAGTGAATAGGGCGAGGCAAAATAGCCGCGCGCTTTTTGAAGATCCCTCTCTTGGCCGCACCTCAATGGAGCCACCCGCGGCGACCCGCTCACGGGTCTCGTCCTGAACTCTGCCCTGTTGTCAAACGCGGGGCGGAGTCAAACCGTAAGACCTGCAGGCGCACAAAAATGCAACCGCCGGAAACGTCCATGCAGGCGTTTCCCTCTTGGGCTGAGCATGTGTACCGCGGCTGCGACGGCCGCAGTCACCCAGCCTCAGGCCTCGGCGAAATGCGCGAGCAGATCAACCGCCAGATCCCGGTGATTCGGCACCTGCTTCACCACGCTTTCGCGATCAAACAATTGGCCAGCGCCGGGCGCGGTACCCGAATCCGTTCCAGACAGATTCCGGTACCCCATGCGCCAATCGGAAAAACGCCGCGCGTCAATGTCCGATTGCTCAATCACATACAGCCCCGTGTGGCGGGCATCAAGCGAAATCGAACGGTACACCGCTTCCACGTCTGAACGCTCGCCCTCGATCGCTTGAAGGAAAAAGCCATCGCGGTACAACAACATGCCCGTGATGGCCAGCCCCGCATTGCGGGTGCGGGCCTGCTCAAGCAAGTCTGCGAGGTCTTGCTCAGTCATTTCGTGCGACTCCACACTCATGTAAATCAACTGGTACAGGGGTTTTCTCCCAAGGTAAAACCACATCATGGCCCAAAACCGGAGCAAGCCAGCGACAAAAGTGAACCTCGACTCCATGGGTTGGTCGATTGACAGTCCTTTCGCGTTGACATCGTTCCGAGGTCGGGTTCGTTCTTGCAAGACGACTCGCCGGGCTTGCGGCCCGCACCCGCTCAGGCACACCCGTCAAAACAGGCGGCAAGTGCCATCAATGGGTCAGCAGACCACCGCACTTGACGGTTGTCACACAGATCCATGACATGGAAAAGCTGGTGAATTCCTCAGGCTGTCGGATTTTTTGAACGCACTGAGTGCTCGGTACTTTGCTGCCACCACGGCCAAACTTGACGCCATGTGGCAATTGACTTTGTGCCCGAGGCTCCAAACCACGCCTTGTTCGATGGTGTCGCTTTCGCTGGATTCGCAGGCTTGACCGGCGAGCGCTACCTGAGGCAGCGATCCTGGGCTCCGGGCGCTGCGCAACAGGGCGAGGCAAGCAGGTGGCCAGCCCCAAACCGTCCGTGCACCCGCGACGGTCGAGGAAGTGCTGCGCAAGGTCGGCCGTTTCAGCACGAACGAAGCACCACCACGATTTTTTTTGAGGGATACCGGCTGATGGCGGCAAATTTCTCGAAATAGGTATCCAATGGGTTCATGATCAGACTCAATCTCAATATCGAGTTGGACTACGTGGTCGACCCTCAGGGCGCCGACTTCGTGTTCAACATCCACGCGGCCCACACGCCAAGCCAGACCGTATCGAACGAACAGCTGTCGGTCAGTCAATGGATTGATGCCCCCGTGCACACCGATCCCACCAGCGGCAACCGCTACATGCGCATGCATGCCCAGGGCGGACCACTGCAGGTGCGCTATTCGGCCACAGTCGACATCAACCACCACCTGGCCGACCCCGCCAGCATCGGCGAAGTGCCGGTTCATTTGCTGCCGCCGGAGACCATGGGCTACATCTACCCCAGCCGGTACTGTCAGTCCGACCGCCTGTTGCGACTGGCGTACAACGAATTCGGCAACCTCAAGCAGGGCTATATGCGGGTGCTGGCGATCCGTGACTGGGTCACACGCCACGTCGCATTCACCTCCAACACCTCAAACGGCAACACGTCGGCGGCCGACACGCTCATTGAGCAGGTGGGTGTCTGCCGCGACTTTGCCCACCTCATGATCGCCTTGTGCCGTGCCTGCAACATCCCGGCACGCTTTGCCACCGGCACCGACTTCGGCGCCGACCCTGCATTGGGTCCGCCCGATTTCCACGCCTACGTCGAAGCCTACCTGGGCAACCGCTGGTACATCTTCGACCCGTCTGGCACCGCCATTCCCATGGCATTCCTGCGCTTCGGTACCGGGCGCGACGCGGCCGATGTGGCCTTTGCCACCATCTTTGGCAGCGTGCAAACCCAGGCGCCGTTGATCCAGGCAACCGCCATTGAAGATGCATCACTCGGCATTGTGTTGCCGCACCACAGCCCCATGGCACTCTCCACAGACAGCGGCTTTGCGCCGTATGCCTGAGGAACACCGCCTGAAGCCGCCATCACCAGGCGCCTCAGCGCGCCCTGCCCTGCTCGAATTGGCGCGCGAAAGCTTCCATGCGTGAGCGGTTCTTGCCAAAATCGTAGAGGCCAAAGCGGGAACGCGAGCTGTAATCGATGCGCTGGCGCGGCGCATCGATCAGGAAATTCACGCGGTCCTGGAAGCCGACCGATGTGGTGAAGACGACCTCCATTGCGAGGGACTCGGCCTTCACGATCCGCGCCTCGGGAAACGCCGCCAGGCTCACCCTCAGTGCCGCCATCGCCTCAACCGCTGATCCATCAAAGCGCAGCGGCGCCAGATCACTGCCTGGCAGCGAGTTCACACAATTGCTGGACAGCGTGCAAGCCAAAGCCGCACCGGTCGGATCAGCCGTGCCACCGGGTGCCGGTCCAGATGTGGCGCAGCCACCCAGTAACAGGGACAGTGCAAGCCCCAGGGCCGCTGTACCCAGCGTCAAGCCCGCTTTTTGCGTGCTCATTGAACCCCCTCCTTTGATGCAGTCGCTGGCGTTGCCACCGTCAGCCAGATTTCGTTGCGCCGCAAGAACCACGGCATGTAGGGCGGGTCGTAGCGGGACAGGACGGGCTCACCCGTCCAGGCGATTTGCGCCCCGCGCAAGATGGTCTGGAGCTTGCCCAGGTGCTCGTCAAAGTTGGCCTGCGACCAGAACCCCGAATAGCGGATCACGGCCACGCGCGCGCCGGACACCTCGCGCAGCCGCACGCGCGAATCCAGCGGCTCGGGAGCCGTGGCCAGCGTCACGCCACGGGGCAGGGCGAACTGCACCACATAGCCGCCCGGCGCAGAGGCCTGTGTCACCGGCGCCGTCATCTCCAGCTTCACGGGCACAGCCGACTGGGTCACGGGTGCGGTCATGTCGAGTTTTCGCTCGCCCTTGTTCTTTCCAAAGATATAGCCGGCCAGGATCGGGAACGCCGCGCTACCGGCCTGCTCGGCGGGGCCGTCCACCAGCACTTCGGCCACGACATAAGGCGCGTAGGCCCGCACCTGCGCGCCATCCAGTTGCTGGGCCACTTCGAAAGCCGGTTCCTCGGTCGCATGGGCTACGAAGGGCATGGTGGCGAGCACCAGGGGAATCAACCATTTCATGGGGTATACCTCCAATAAAGAAAAAAGGAGATCGGATCGCCTCAGCGAACCGACAGGTTTTCGTGAGCGGCCACGCGCTCCAGCGCGGATTCAAACAAGGTCCGCGCCGTGGCGGACACCCGATGCAGGTAACCATGCAACTCGGCATCCGCCGGGCTCAGGGTGCTGCAGTCAGCGCTGTAGGTCTCGAAGTTCGACAGCTGCATCAGCAGCTCGGCCACATGCCGCGGACACTCGCAAGCCATGGTTGGCGGCAGGCCCGCCAGATCGGTCAGGGTGGCATCGTCGAAGCGCCTCGGCGCAATCGCCCCCGCTGCCAGCCACACGGCGTCGACTGGCGCCGGGTGCGGCCTGGCGGGCGATGAGCAGGAGGGCATGGGGCCATCAAACCCGGACAACCAGGCACCCAGTGCCTCATCGTCGCGGGGTTCAAGCAGCGACTGGACGCCTGCCACCGCAAAGGCCCGGCGTGCCGCAGCCCCTGCGAAGGCGTAGACCAGCCCCACCGCACCGGCACCCCATGCGGCTTGTGCGGCCAGAAGTTCGGGCAAGTCGCCCACCTTCAGACCGGGCGTCTGCCAGATCAGGCGGTCTGCCTTGAGCCCGGTTGCGGAACGTGTTGCATCGGCCAGTGATTCGAAAACCGCCACCACATGCGGTGCCTTCGCACCGCCTTGCCGGGTCGTCGGGCGCAACAGCCGCCGGGCCAGCGCCGCACCCACCACCACCCAGCGAGGCGCGGCGGCGCGCGCCTTGCGAGCGTCCTCAGCGCTTTGGGGGGCCCCTGCGCCACCTTCGGCG
Organism: Hydrogenophaga sp. PAMC20947; assembly: GCF_004795855.1. NCBI lineage: Bacteria > Pseudomonadati > Pseudomonadota > Betaproteobacteria > Burkholderiales > Comamonadaceae > Hydrogenophaga > Hydrogenophaga sp. PAMC20947. Next base: position 86,216 of record NZ_CP039252.1, on the reverse strand, counting down.
TGGGTGCGGGCGACCTCGCGAAGCTGGTCCATCGCCAGCGATGCGATCGAGCCAATGGCGTGGCCGTTTTCAGTCAGTTGCCGCAGAACGGCCACCCGCTCGACATCAGCTGCTGTGTAGAGGCGATGTCCCGTCGGTGAGGTCGATGGTGCAACGGCCTGGTAACGCCGCTCCCAGATGCGCAAGGTGGCAACCGGCATGTGCACCATGCGTGCCACGGCACCACTGCGGTACAGGAGCTTCACAGCAGGTTCTGGCGGCGCGGTTGTGGCATTGCGTGGCGGCTTGGGCATGGTGTGATTTTTTCTTCGAATCTTCATTGAGTCGTTAATGAATCGGAATAGTGCGTAAATTTTCTCAACAAATATTCATTGAACTCATTTTGCATCGTATTCGGATACATTGCGCCCATGCCTGACACATACCCGACCACCCCCACCGTGTACTTCGACGGCGAATGCCCGGTGTGCTCGCGGGAGATAGCGATGTACCGGCGCCAGCCGGGAGCTGAGACCGTGCAGTGGGTGGACGTCGCTCGCTGCGAACCTTCCGACATGGGACCGGACCTTTCCCGGGCGGCCGCTCTGGCCCGCTTGCACCTGCGCCGGGTCGATGGCAGCCTGGTCAGCGGCGCCCAGGCCTTCACCCTGCTGTGGCGGACCTTGCCGCGCTGGGCCTGGCTGGGACGGCTGATGGGCACGCCCCTTGGCCTCTGGCTGCTCGAAATGGGCTACCGGGTTTTTCTGCGGGTGCGCCGCAGCTGGCGCCGGGCCTAAGGCCCTTTCCCTGATACCCCCCGGATTTACAGGCACACCCCCTCCCCGGGCCTGGCGTGTGTTTTCTTGTCTTCACCGGCCTGTGAACAACCGAAAGATTGCTATGACCCCATCACGACGCACCTTCATGATGACCGTGGCCGCCGGCGGCGCCACCATCGCCCTGGGCGCACAAGCCCAAACCATGGTGGATGAAAAAAGCGCGCAGGCCACAGCCCTGGGCTATGCCGCTGACACCACCCAGGTTGACGCGAAAAAATACCCCAAGCACGCCGCCAGCCAGCTCTGCAACAACTGCGCGCTCTTCCAGGGCAAAGCCAGCGACCCAGCAGGCGCCTGCGCGCTGTTTCCCGGCAAACAGGTGGCGGGCAAGGGCTGGTGCAGCGCCTGGAGCAAAAAGGCCTGATGCTGGGGCGCAAGCGGTTCATCGCTTCAAAAATCGATGATTGCCAACCGCCTTGAACGGGGTGGGCCCGTCGACCACGCGCTGGTGATCCGGCGCCTTCAAAATCTGGATGCCCTGCGCATGGACGCTGTAGCGCCGGTTAATCACGGTCTACGCCGTGGTCTCCCGGTTGGATTCACACCCCGGATAAACGCCCCCGCCTTCCGCCGCGCAGTGCGATCGTCCTGACCGCACGACCTGCCAGCAGCCGAGCAATTCCCAGACCACTGCCGAGCCATGTCCCAGACGCCCCCCGCCTTCAAAGGCAACAAACAAGCCCTGCCCAGCAAGCCCTGCGAGGCGTGTGGCCGTCCCATGACCTGGCGCAAACGCTGGGCCCGCACCTGGGACGGCGTGAAGTACTGCTCCGACGCCTGCCGCAAGCACAAGGGCCACCATGGCTGACGCGCCCAGCCCCCGGGTGCGCAACCTGGTGATCGTGCTCGGCGATCAACTCGACATCGACGCCTCCGCTTTCGATGGCTTTGATCCACGACAGGACGCCGTGTGGATGGCGGAGGTGGTGCAAGAGTCGACCCACATCCCGTCCAGCAAACAACGCACGGCCCTGTTCCTGGCCGCCATGCGGCATTTCGCCGAGGCACTGCGGCAGCGGGGCTGTGCGCTGCACTACCGCACACTGGACGACCCGGACAACCGCGGCAGCCTGGCGGATGAGCTGGCCCATGCCCTTGAGCACCTGCACCCGGTTCAACTGGTGATGACCGCCCCCGGCGACTGGCGGGTGTGGCAATCGATCAAAACCGTGGCCACGACAGCCCGGCTGGCGCTGGACGTTCGGGACGACCGGCACTTCTTCACCACCGTGCGCGATTTCGCGGCCCACGCGAAGGGACGCAAGCAGCTGAGGCTGGAGTATTTCTACCGCGAGCTGCGCCAACGCCACGGCATCCTGATGACGCCAGAGGGCCAGCCCGAGGGCGGGCAGTGGAATTTCGACGTCGACAACCGCGAAGCCTTCGGCCCGCAAGGACCCGGCGCCTTACCAGCACGCAGCCGCTTCGAACCCGACGCCACCACGCAGGCGGTCATCAATCTGGTGAACCAGCGCTTTGCCGACCACCCGGGTCGCCTGGACCACTTTGCCTGGCCGGTCACGCGCATACAAGGGCTTGAGGCCCTGCACCGTTTCATCGACCAGCGCCTGCCCCTGTTCGGTCGCTACGAAGACGCCCTGTGGCCCGGCGAACCCTGGCTCTACCATTCCCAGCTTTCAGCCGCCCTCAACCTGAAACTCCTACACCCCCGCGAAGTGGTCGAAGCGGCCGAAACCGCCTTCCGGCAGGGGCAGGCACCGCTGGCCAGCGTGGAGGGTTTCATCCGCCAGATCCTGGGCTGGCGTGAATTTGTGAGGGGCATTTACTGGACACAGATGCCCGGCTACCTCGAGCGCAACGCGCTCGACGCCCGCCAGGCGCTGCCCGACTGGTACTGGACCGGCGACACCGACATGGCGTGTCTGCACGATGCCATCACCCAGACCCTGGAACACGGCTACGCCCACCACATCCAGCGGCTCATGGTGACCGGCCTGTTTGCGCTGTTGCTGGGGGTGGACCCGCGGCAGGTGCACGCCTGGTACCTGGGCGTCTACGTGGACGCCGTGGAATGGGTGGAGTTGCCCAACACCCTGGGCATGAGCCAGTTCGGCGATGGCGGCCTGATGGCCAGCAAGCCCTACGCGGCCACCGGCAAATACATCCAGCGCATGGGCGGCCCCTGCGCAGCGTGCCGCTACGACCCGGCCCAGCGCGATGGCGACACAGCCTGCCCCTACACCACCCTGTACTGGGATTTTCTGATGCGCCACGAATCCACGCTCGCCAAAAACCCGCGCATGGCCTTGCAAGTCAAAAACCTTGCGCGCCTGAACGAGGCCCAGCGTGCCGCCGTCGTGGCACGGGCCACCGCCATTCGCCAGGGCGAGGTCGGGTGATGGACATGAACGACACCTTGCACGTCCCCCCAACCCGTGCGGCCGTGCTCGCGCGCATCGAAGCGGTGCGCCCGGCCGAATACGCCCGCACCCGCAATGCGATCGAAGGCGCGGTCACGCAGCTCTCGCCCTACATCACCCACGGCCTGATCACCCTGCCCGAGGTGCTGGCGGGTGTGGCGACTCGTCACCGTTTGTCCGTGAGTCACAAGTTCGTGTTCGAACTCGGCTGGCGCGAGTACTTCCGCCACGTCTGGCGCCAACGGGGCGGCGATATCTTCCATTCGCTGCACGCCGGCCCGCTGCCCGAGAGCGCCTACGCGGCGGTGCTGCCCGCCGACATCCGCGAGGCCCGGACCGGTGTGCCCGCCATCGACCAGGCCGTGCGCACGCTCTACACCGCAGGGACCCTGCACAACCATGCCCGCATGTGGCTGGCCAGCTTTGTGGTGCACGTGCGCAAAGTGCATTGGCGCGCAGGTGCCGACTGGTTGTACGCCCACCTGCTCGATGGCGACCTCGCCAGCAACCACCTCAGCTGGCAATGGGTGGCGGGCACAGGCAGCCACAAGCCCTATGTGTTCAACGCTGAAAACGTCGCGAAATACGCGCCCGTGGCCTGGCACAGCCCGGGCAGTGCCATTGACCAGTCCTACGAAGCGATGCAGGCTCTGGCCTCACGTCCAGGAACCAACGCAGTATGGGAACGGCCCGGGGGCATGGGCACCACCGAGCCCCCCTTGACGGCGGCACCCGATGCCCGCTTTGCACGCGCGCCCGACCCAGCCTTGGTCGCCGGCCGCGATGTCTGGTTGGTGCATCCCTGGGCCCTGGGCGAACCGCCCGACGATTTGCCCGCCGACTGCTTGCGGCTCGGCTGGTGGCCGCTGGACTTTCACGCCGAATGGCCCTGGAGCGAGGCTCGCTGGGCTTTTGTGGGGCAGCGCATGGCCCACCTCACTGCAAGCCGCTGGGCATGTGCTTCAAGCCAGCTCGCCGATGCGCTCGCTGGCGCGCAATCGGTACACACGCCATTCGATCCCCATGTCGACGCCCTGCTGCCCCGCTGTGTGACCCAACGGCCAGCCACTCCCCTGTTTGCACCTGTTGAGCAGCCTTGCGGCTCGTTTTCACAATGGTGGGCCCGCACCGCCCGCCCGGTCACGCACCTGCACCAGCTGCCCGGTCTGGCGCACCTGGCTCAAGAAGGGTCCGCGGGCCCGCTGTTCACCGAGCAAGCACCGACTCCTTGATATTTCTCAATACCGATGCGAACCAACAGGCATCTAATCGCCTCAAACCGCCGCCTGCGCCCCGATTGCAGGTCCAAAGCTGCCGCATTTTCGCTGCCGCAGCCGCCCTTTCTGGCGAAAGGTCACACGAATGAAGCGGGACTGAACACAATCTGAATGGAATTCAACACCTCGAGTCGACAGGCCCTCGACGGTGTTTATCTGCAACCGGCCTGCCAGAACCACAAAGACCACGATGAACAACACACGACGCACATTCATGATGACCGTAGCCGCCGGGGGCGCCGCCCTGGCCCTGGCTTCCCGCGCACAGGCCGCCGACATGCTGGACGAAAAATCACCCCAGGCCGCGGCATTGGGCTACGTGGCCGACACCACCAAAGCCGACGGCAAAAAATACCCCAAGCACGCCGCCGACCAGGGTTGCCACAACTGCGCCCTCTTCCAGGGCAAGGCAACCGATGCGGCCGGTGCATGCCCGCTGTTTGCAGGCAAGCAAGTGGCCGGCAAAGGCTGGTGCAGCGCCTGGGCCAAAAAGGCCTGATCGACTTCAATGGGCGCCGGGGGAAGATCCCTCTGGCAGCGACGCGCCCTATTTGATGGCGCTCCAAAGCCCAGCCAACATGGCTGGGCTTTTTATTTGGCGAACAAGCGTGAAATATCGCTGAAGGCTTTCAGCTCGATCGCATTGCCCGACGGATCCTGAAAAAACATCGTGGCCTGCTCGCCCGGCTCGCCTTTGAAGCGGATGTACGGCTCGATCACAAACTGCGTTCCCGCGTTTTTCAACCGTTCCGCCATGACCTCCCATTCGGCCATGGGCAACACCATGCCGAAATGCCGCACGGGAACCCCATGCCCGTCCACGGCGTTGCGCGAGGCCTCGCCTGTTTCTTCAGGCGACAGATGCGCCACGATCTGGTGGCCATAAAAGTTGAAATCGATCCAATCGGGCGAGCTGCGGCCCTCGGGACAACCCATCACACCCCCATAAAAGCCGCGCGCCGCTTCCAGGTCGTTGACGGGGAATGCGAGGTGGAACGGCGACATCATGGCCGGGTTGGTGGCGGGTGCCTGCATGGCAGGGGCAGAAGGCGTGGCGGTTTCGTTTGGCATGGCTTCAAGTCCTGAAGGTTGGAACACAGCCCACATCCTAGAGCGCATCACGCCTCTTTCGCCAAGGTCCGGTTGAATACCCGGCCACCGCGCACCGCACCTGCCGGCAGCGACCGATGCTCCGATGGCAGGGCCGGCACAGCTGGCCCCCAAAAATCGCGTCCGAATGCGCACCGCGCGAGCGCAACGAGGCCCGCAGCAACAGGGGCAAGATCGGCGCCTTGCCCCCTTTGATCACCTCAGCCCAAGCAGAGTGCTCAAAACCCTTCCAGCACGATTTTGCCGCGTGCACGGCCGCTTTCGAGCAGCGCGTGGGCGCGCTTCAGGTTGGTCGCGTTGATGGTGCCGAAATGCTCACCCAGTGTGGTTTTCAGCTGGCCCGCGTCGATCAGACCGGCCACTTCGGTCAGCAGGCGGTGCTGCTCGATCATGTCCGGAGTCTCGAACATTGACCGGGTGAACATGAACTCCCAGTGCAGTGACACGGCCTTGCGCTTGAGCGCGCCGATCTGGACGCTGCCCGCAGCGGGATCGTCGATCAGGCCAAACTTGCCCTGGGGCGCGATCAGTTCAGCAATTTGCTCGAAATGCTGCTCGGTGTTGTTGAGGCTCACCACATAGTCGGGCGCGGGCAGACCCGCGTTTTTCACCTCTTCGGCCAAGGGCTTGCTGTGGTCCAGCACATGGTGGGCGCCCAGATCACGCACCCACTGCACCGTTTCGGGGCGCGATGCGGTGCCAATCACGGTCAGACCCGTGAGCTGGCGCGCCAGCTGCGTCAGCACCGAGCCCACACCACCGGCGGCGCCAATGATCAGCAGCGACTGGCCCTTGGAAGCGTCTCCACGGGCAACGCCCAGGCGATCAAACAGCATTTCCCAAGCGGTCAGCGTGGTCAGCGGCATGGCCGCGGCTTCGGCGTCGCTCAGCGATGCCGGGGCCAATGCGGCGATGCGCTCGTCCACCAGATGCTGCTCTGAATTGGCCCCGGCGCGGTTGATGGCGCCGGCGTACCAGACGCGGTCGCCCACCTTGAACAAGCTCACTTCGCTGCCCACGGCGCGCACAGTACCCACCACATCCCAGCCCAGCACCTTCCACTCGCCAGCCTCAGCGCTCACACCCGCGCGGACCTTGCTGTCCACCGGATTGACGGCAATGGCCTGCACGTCGACCAGCAGATCGCGCGCACCTGGCTGGGGCGCAGGCAAATCAACATCTTGCAGGGACAGCGGATCAGAAACAGGCAAGGCGGCCTGGTAGGCAATGGCTTTCATGGGAACTCCTTTGAGAAAAGCACGGGGCAAGCACCACCGACTCGTGCTGTAAAACGACACAATAGGATGAAAATCGACTCAGATCCGAAGCAACGCCAAACCCACCGGATTCAGCCAAAACAACCAGATCGACACAGGCAAGTATGGTCAGAAAATGCACCCGGATCGACCGGCAACGCTTCGAATCACTTTCAAAAAAACCTGAACGATGACCCGACTCACCGACCTGGAGCTGTTTGTGCACACGGCCGACCTGGGCAGCCTCACAGCCGCTGCAAAAGCCATGGACTGGTCGCCCGCAGCCGCCAGTGCGGCCATGAAGCGCCTCGAAGCCGCCTGGGGCGTCGCCGTGTTTGTGCGCAGCACGCGGAGCCTGCGCCTGTCTACCGAGGGCGAGCGCATGCTGCCCCATGTGCGCGAAGCCCTCAACGCCCTGACCGAGGCCCAGGCGGTGGTTTCCAAAACGCGCTCCGCGTTGCGCGGCGAGCTGCAAGTGTCCATGCCGTCCGATCTGGGACGCCATGTGCTGCTGCCCTGGCTGCAAACCTTCCAGGAACAACACCCCGACCTTGCCTTGCGCCTGCACCTGTCGGATCGCAACGCAGATCTGATGCGCGTACCACTCGACATGGCCATCCGCTATGGCACGCCCAAGGACTCGGCCCATGTGGCGCTGCCGCTGGTGCTCAACAACCCCCGGCTGCTGGTCGCATCGCCCCAGTACCTGCGTCGCCATGGAGCCCCTGCATCCGTCAACGAACTGGTCCAACACGAATCCTTGCGTTTCATGGTGGGGGACGAGGTGCCCAAAACCTGGCGCCTGTCCGTGGACGGCCGCTGGCTGGACGCGCCGGTGCAAGGGCGGCACAGCGCCAACGACAGCGAAATCGTCACGCGGTGGGCGGTCGAAGGACTCGGCCTGGCTTACCGCTCCCAACTCGACATGGCCGCCCATCTGGCTGCGGGTCGGCTGGTGCACGTCCGCCCCGCCTGGCAGGGAGAGCTGGCCCACCTGCACCTGGTTGTACCCGGGCGCAAGCAGGTCACGGCCGCCGTGCGTGCGCTGCGCGACCACCTCGTGCCCTTGCTGGCCCGGCTCGCGGGGAACGCGGGCCAAGACACCCACACCGACCCGGCCTCACACCCACCTGGCACGCAGGTGGACAGGGGTGTCCTCAGCCGCTGAGCGCTCAAGTTTTCAGCAAGGCTGTCGATGGGTTCGATGGAGCCCCATCGCCTTGATTGGGCCAGCCAGGAGCACATCCCGCCATGTCCTTGTCCATCCCCTCCGGCACCTCAGCCACTGCCACAGCGATCAGCGGCATGCGCGCCGCTCAGCGCAACCTGGACACCAGCGCGCACAACGTGGCCAACCTGCAGACGCCCGGGTTCAAGCGCCAGACCGCAGAGCAGATGGCCCAGCCAGGTCTCGGCGGCGTGAGCACAGCGCTGCGGCAAGCACCGGACGCCAGCGGTGACGGCTTTGCCCACCTGGCAGACGATCTGGTGGAGCAACGCATGAGCCTTTACAGCTTCGCGGCCAACCTCAAGACCGTGGAAACTGAAGACCAGATGCTGGGCACGCTGCTCGACACCAGGGCCTGAGCTGGGGAGCCCACCAGCGGCTCCCCATATTTGCTCCATATTGGCGGTCAACACTGTGGGCGAACAGGCACCTCCAGCAGGTCCCGTTGCCATGTTTTTCGCCTTTCCTCTCCATGCAACCCCGTCAACCCCTGCCGTCAGCGGAAACCACATCCGCCTGGACGGCCCCCATCGCGCCCGCCATCCTGGCACGCGCCGACGCCCTGCATCCCTGCCCGGCGTCCTCAGAAGCCCACTGAGCTCCCACCCATGAACTACGTCGAACTCGCTTTTGTCGTGCTGAGCACTGTGGTCATCCTCCAGGCGCTGGGGCGCAAGCTGCCTGTGCCCATGGCCGCCCTGCAGATCGCTGCCGGCGCCGTGCTGTCGAATTTCGCCGAACTGGACGACCTGCACGAACAAACCCCATTGCTCTTTGCGATCCTGGTGCCGCCACTGCTGTACATCGAAGCCTGGCAGGTGCCCAAACGCGAGTTGTGGGGCTCCATCAAACCCGTGCTGGGTCTGGCCATTGGCCTGGTCGCCCTGACCACCGTGGTGATTGGCTACGGACTCCATGCCTTGCTGCCCGAGATGCCGCTGGCGGTGGCCATGGCGCTGGCCGCTGCCCTGGCATCCACCGATACCGTCGCCGTCAGCGGCGTCATCAGCCGAATGCCGCTGCCGCCCCGCCTGCAGACGCTTTTAAGCGGTGAGAGCCTGCTCAACGATGCGGTCGCGCTCGTGGCGTTCAAGGTCGCCGTGGCGGCGGCAGTCACGGCCCAGTTCTCACTGGGTGGAGCGGCGGTGTCGCTGGTCACCGTGTCTGCGGGGGGGCTTTGCATCGGCGCGGCCGTGGCGGTGTCGGCCAATGTCTTGCGCCGCAGCCTGATTTCGGGCTCGCCCGAGAGCATCCGGATCGACACGGTCCTCTCCCTGCTCATCCCGTACGCCGCTTACCTGGCTGCGGACAAACAAGGCGTCTCGGGTGTGCTGGCTGTCGTGGCCGCGGGTCTTTGCGGCGGCGTGCTGGACCGCAGGCACCTCGGAGCGGCCACACGCCTCAACGGCATTGCGCTCTGGAGCGCCGTGACCATGACCCTCAATGGGGTCGTGTTCGTGATGCTGGGCCTGGAAATGCGCCAGGTGCTGCACCGGGTCGAAGGCTACAGCCGGTGGAACCTGTTGGGCTACGTGGCCCTGCTGACGCTGGCCTTGTTTGCCCTGCGCATGGCCTGGACCCTGCTGATGGCTTGGTGGTCGGGCCGGCAGCGCCCGGCAGGCGGAAAAACCCTGCCGAATTTCACCATGCTGCTGGTGACGGTGATGTGCGGTGTTCGAGGCTCATTGGCCTTGAGTGCAGCGCTGGCCATTCCGCTGCTGACCCACACCGGGCTGGCGATGCCCGAGCGCGACCTCGCGGTGTTTCTGGCCGCCGCAACGGTGGCGGCCACGCTGCTGCTCAGCGGCCTCGTCCTGCCGTTTCTGAGAATCGACGCCGCCAGCAACGACGCCTCGTCGATGAGCCTGGAAGATGTGCACACAGCGATTGCCCGCACCGCCCTCAGCGCCATCGAAGGCGATCCCCTGAGGGCTGCGTCCAGCAAAGTGCAGGAATGGTCACTGACCTGGCGGGGAGTCTACGAAAGCCGCGTGGCCGCCAACGACGCATCCGATGCCCACGCGTGTGCCGAACATCGGCGCGATCTCGCGGCGCAGCAAAGGCTGTCGATGAATGTGCTCACGGCACAACGGCGCGAGCTGGCGCGCCTGCATCTGGCCGGGGCACTGACGTCGGCGGTGCGGCAAGCTGTCGAGGTGGAGCTGGACCTGGCCGAGATCGCGGTCAACAAGCTGGCCTGGCGTGCCGCCGACCCCGCCTGAGCCAGGGGTCATCACAGGTGGATGCCGCCCGACACCTCGATGCGATGACCGTTCACCCAGGCCATGTCTTCAGACAACAAGGCGTTCATGAATTGGGTGGGTCAGCTGATGGTGCCCCGGCTGCAGGCCTGAGAAGCGAAATGGCAGGCGGCGTCCGGGCGAACGCTCACCGTCCGAGGGGTGGCAGGGTCCACCAGAACGTGGCCCCCGCGTCGGGCTTGGACTCCGCCCAGATGCGGCCCCCATGGCGCTCGATGATGCGCGCCACAATCGCCAGCCCAACGCCCATGCCCGGTACGTCGCTGCTCGCGTGCAGGCGCTGAAACAAGCCAAACAGTTTGCCCGCATGCGCCATGTCAAAACCCATGCCGTTGTCCCGCACGAAATAGGCCTGCCGGGCGGGGTCATGGCCGATCCAGACGGTGGGGGTGGCTTGTTGCCTGGAGTACTTCACCGCGTTGTCCACCAGATTGAACAGCACCTGGCGCAGCAAACCCGCATCGCCTTGCGCCGAAGGCAGCTCCTGCAGCACCACGCACACTCGGGACCCGTCTTCCACCAGCGCGTCGATCGCGGACCGTGCCACCTTGCCCATGTCCACCGGCACCGGCACCAGATCCGCCCTCACCACCTGCAGCAAGCTCAACATGTCGGTGAGCATTTGGCCCATGGTGCGCGAAGACCGAACAATGCGCTCAAACATGTCGCGTGACGAAGGGTCCCAGGCCCCCAGATCGCCCTCGGCGATCACCGAAGCAAAACCATTCACTGCCCGCAACGGCGCGCGCAAATCGTGCGCAATCGAATACGAGATGGCCTCCATGTCCTTCAGGGTGCTCTCCAGATCGGCCGTCCTCTGGGCCACCCTCAGCTCCAGACCGGCGTTGAGCGCGCGCACTTCTTCTTGCGCCGTCACACGGTCTGTGATGTCCATGTGGGTTCCCGACATGAACAAAGCCTTGCCCTCGCTGTCGCGCCGGTGCACCCTACCCCGCGTATTGACCGAGACCCAGTGCCCGGCTTTGTGGCGCATGCGCAAGTCACACTCAAAGTAAGGGATCTCCTGGGCACAATGCGCGCGGTGGATCTCCATCGCCCGCCCCAGCTCATCGGGATGCAGCAAACCGGTCCAGGTTTTGAAGGTGACCGGCGCCAGCTCCTCAACGGTGTACCCCAGCATCTCGGCCCATCGCTCGTTGATGGTCATGGCGCCGGTGAGCTGATCGGTTTCCCAGATTCCGGGGCGGGTGGCCTCCAGCACCCACTCCAGCCGCTGGCGCTCAGAGCGCAAGGCTTCCTGAACGGCGATGTAGGAACTGACATCGCTGCAGGTGCGAACAATGCCACCATCGCTGGTTGTCCGGGAGTGGAACTCCAGCGTGCGACCGTCCAGGGTGCGCCGCAAGTACAGATCGGGCGCGCCCTGGGGTTTAAGGTTTTCGATGAACGACCGGTCGGGAGTGTCAATGAACGACTGCTCGGGTCCGAAGTCACCACGATCCCTCTGGAACCGCAGAATAGCCTCCGGGCTCGGATGCGAGGCCATCAAAGTCTCCGGCAGGTCCAGCAATTCCAGAAAACGCTGGTTGTACGCAACGAGACGACCGCTGCCATCGATCTTGGCCAAACCCTGGTTGATGCTCTCCAGGGTGTCTTCGAGCACACTGCTTTTCTCTCTCAACAAGTCGGTGGTGGCTTCCAACGCCTCGCTTGTGCGCTGCCGCTGAACCTCGTCTCGCCAGGCCATCACCAATTGCCGAACGGTGCCCAGCAAAGGCTGCAAGAACCGGACATCCTGCTCTGAATAGCCCCTGGGCTTGTTGGCCAGACCCACCATGGCGACCATTTCATCGCCGATATGGATCGGCACACCCAGGAACGCCTTCAAAGGAAGGTGGCCAAGCGAAAAGCCACCCGAACGCGGATCGTGCACCGGGTCGTTAGAGATCACGGTTTCACCCGTCAACAGCGCATGGCCAAACAGCGTATCGCTGCTGCGGAACTCCATGCCCCCCGCCTGCTGTTCGGCGGACAGCCGTTGGGAGGCGTCGTCCCGCGCGATGTTGGTGATGGCATGCGTCTTGAAGTATGGCTGCCCCAAATCGTCCCTGAACACCTCCCCGACAAATCCGTATTCACTGTCGGTCACGGTCACCAACGATTCCAGCAAGCCCTCGAATGCCTGTCGCCGGTCCTTGCTCTCGATGAACACCGCCTGGGACTGGCGCACCGCCTCCAGCATGCGGTGCTGACGCTCCAGCGCCTGCGAAGCCCCCACAGAGTCCGAGACATCGGTCATGAAGCCGTGCCAAAGCACGGTACCCGCCGCATCCTGTGTAGGAGCCATCATGAGGCGGATCCAGCGCTGCCCCTTGACGGGAAGATCAACACGCAACAACTGGTGCAAGGGGCTCAATCTGTCGGTCGCCAACCGCAGGGCGTCGAAAAAGGGCACACGGTCTGGCGCGTGGATGTGGCTAAAGATGTGCGCCCCTTTGATCAACAGATCAGCGGGCTCCAACTCCAGCAGGTCGAGAACGGCGTCGTTCACGAATGAAATCTCGTTGTGGCCATCACCATGCATGCGCCCCTGAAACAGAACCGCAGGCACATGGGCGGTGAGGTTCCGCATCAGGGCCAGTTGGGCCTCCAGACGCTCAACGGCCTCGCGCTCGGCCGTGATGTCTTGAATCACACCAAAGTTGGAGCGCTCCCGCGTCGCGAAATGGGTGCGCCCCATGCGGGTTCTGAACCACCGCGTGCCGCCATCCGGGTGCAGCCACCGGAACTCCAGCTCGCGGTTGTCGCTGGCTTCGCGCGCGACCACCCAGGCAGCCAGATCGTCGGGGTGAATCCCGCTGCGCCCTTCAAGACGCGAGAGGGTTTGTTTGGGCTCCAGGCCACCGATGGCGTACATCCCTGCGGACCATTCCACCGTTGAACTCTCATCGGTGTTGGTCCAATGCCCCATGCGGGCGAGCTTTTCGCTGGCTTCCAGCAATTCAACCCGGTGCTGCAAGGCGCGATGGGCCGCTTCCAGGGCAACCTCAGCTTCGTATTCCTTCTTCACATCGCCCATGAAAACCACCAGGCAAGGGACGCCCTCGATGTCCATGACCGTGGAGTGAAGGCGCACACGGTGAATTTGCCCGGCCCTGAGGCGCACCAAATGGTGGGAATGGGTCTTGGGCAACTCGGCCAGGTACCTGGACCGGTCTTCGGGATGGACCCAGAACTCAAACTCGCTGGTTTTGCGCCCGATCACCTGGTCTCGCGACAAGCCCATCAAAGCGACCCAGGCATCGTTGACTGCCAGCATCAAGCCATCGCTCTGGCGCGCCACGCTCCCCGGCAAAGGCGAGGCATCAAAAATGGCTTCGAAAGGGAGGGACGGCACTGAAAAAGAAGCTCCGGGGGAAAGACCCACCTCGCCGTCGACGGCTGGGCAGGCACGATGGGACCTTGTTGCGGGTGACTCATCAAATCAATGAGGCCCAGGAGGCTTGGTCGCACAAGTCTCCACCTGTCGGCCATTGTCCCTTGAAGGGACACCCACTGACCCCTCTGGAAACCCTCAAATGACCGCCTACTTTCAGGTTTATTCCCCGGGGGTTCTCCCAGACATCCAGCCAGCGCGCCGCGCCACCCGCCTTGACCCACCCAGAGCACAGAAATTCGATCATCTGCTCCGTTTCTCAACACATCAAGCAGCAACTTTCATCAACTCCACGCCACCGCAAGCCCTTGGTGCCGTCCGATCAAATCCCTCGGCGCCAAAAAATTGACACCGGGCATGGACCGGTCGCTACACTACAGGCTGCTCCGGGGTGCACACGACCTGAAAAGGTCTGGCGCTGAGATGGTTGAAAACAACCAAACCCGCGAACTTGATCCGGCTAGTACCGGCGAAAGAAGAGCGCAGCCCCCAGGGCTTGCATCCATACAGGTCTGCCGACGGATTTCCGCGTCACAGACCACCCCCGGACACCCTCGCCAGAGGTCCCTGTCCCGTTGGGCTTGATGGCGTGCAGGGTTTGAAGGGCGGTCTCCGGAGCTGTTTGCTTTTTCGTCAACAGCCCACATCCAGGAGACCGCCGCCATGAACGCCCCCGACAAAATTCCTTTCGCAGACCAGTTCGCACTCAGCCGCGAGCCGTTCCCTGCATCGCGCAAGGTCCATGTGGCCGGCAAGCTGCCCGGTGTCAACGTGCCCATGCGCGAAATCGAATTGACCAACGGCGAACGCGTCACGGTGTACGACACCTCCGGCCCCTACAGCGACCCGACCGCCAGCATCGACATCCGGCGCGGTCTGCCCGATCTGCGCGGCCCCTGGCTCGACGCACGCGGAGACACCGAGACCTATGAGGGCCGCCAGCGCGCAGCCCTGGACGATGGCGTGAAGAACGAAGCCGAGCAGAACAACACCACCATCGAACGCATCCAGGCGCTGCGCGCGGAGGCAGCGGGTCTGCAACGCACGCCACGGCGCGCCAGATCGGGTCAGAACGTGACCCAGCTGCACTACGCGCGCAAAGGCATCGTGACGCCCGAAATGGAATTCGTGGCGCTGCGCGAAAACGGCAAGCGCGAGTGGATGCAGGAATACCTGAACGATCCGGCGCGCGAACAGCGCCTGCGTGGCAATCCCATGGGTGCCCGCATCCCCGAGGTGTTCACCCCCGAGTTCGTGCGCGACGAGATCGCCCGCGGGCGCGCCATCATCCCGGCCAACATCAACCACCCCGAGGTCGAGCCCATGGCCATCGGACGCAACTTCGGCGTCAAGATCAACGCCAACATCGGCAACTCGGCCGTGACCTCCAGCATCGAAGAAGAAGTGGACAAGCTGGTGTGGGCCACGCGCTGGGGCGCGGACAACGTGATGGACCTGTCCACCGGCAGGAACATACACACCACACGCGACTGGATCGTGCGCAATTCGCCGGTGCCCATCGGCACTGTGCCGATCTACCAGGCGCTGGAGAAAGTGGGCGGCGTGGCCGAAGACCTCACCTGGGCGATCTACCGCGACACGTTGATTGAACAGGCCGAACAAGGCGTGGACTACTTCACCATCCACGCCGGCGTGCGCCTGGCCTACATCCACCTCACCGCGCAACGCCGCACCGGCATCGTCTCGCGCGGTGGCAGTATCCTGGCCAAGTGGTGCATCACCCACCACCAGGAAAACTTCCTCTACACGCAGTTCGACGAGATCTGCGAGATCATGAAGGCCTACGACGTGAGCTTCTCGCTGGGCGACGGCCTGCGCCCGGGTTGCGCATCAGACGCGAACGACGAAGCCCAGTTCGCCGAACTCAAAACCCTGGGCGAACTGACGCAAAAGGCCTGGAAGCACGACGTGCAGACCATGATCGAAGGTCCGGGCCATGTGCCCATGCACCTGATCCAGGCCAACATGGACGAGCAGCTCAAGCACTGCGACGAAGCGCCGTTCTACACACTGGGCCCATTGACCATCGACATTGCGCCGGGCTACGACCACATCGCGTCGGCCATCGGCGCGGCCATGATCGGCTGGATGGGCACTTCGATGCTCTGTTACGTCACGCCCAAGGAACACCTGGGGCTGCCAGACCGCGACGACGTGAAGCAGGGCATCATGGCCTACAAAATCGCCGCGCACGCAGCCGACATTGCCAAGGGCCACCCTGGTGCCCGGGCCCGCGACGACGCCATGAGCAAAGCGCGCTTCGAGTTCCGCTGGATCGACCAGTTCAACCTCGGTCTGGACCCGGACACGGCCCGCGATTACCACGACGAAACCCTGCCCAAAGATTCATCGAAAGAAGCGCACTTTTGCTCCATGTGCGGGCCGAAATTTTGCTCGATGAAGATCACACAGGATGTGCGCGACTACGCCGCCGCCAAAGGCGTGAGCGACGCCCAGGCATTGACCGAGGGCATGGCGCAGAAGAGCGCGGAATTCAAGGCGGTGGGCGGTGAGTTCTACGTGCCCGTGGACTCCATCAAATCCAGGGCCTGAACGGTGGGCGCGCTCACCATCGGTATCGCCGGTGCGGGTGTGCTCGGCAGGCTGCTGGCCTGGCGCCTTTCTCGCGCCGGGCATGCCGTCACCGTGTTCGACCCGGCCCCGGGTCCCCATGCCCCCGCCCCTGGCTCACTGCACACCCCTGTGGTGCCGCACGCAGCCGGCTTCACTGCCGCCGGGATGCTCAGTCCGTTGGCCGAACTCGACAACGCCGGCCCCGAAGTCGCGCGCTTGGGCTGGCGATCGCTGACCCTGTGGCGCGAAGTCGCCGCTGCGCTCGAACCGGAATCAGCGGGCCATCCGTTGTTTGCACAGCAGGGCAGTCTGATGGTGGCGCACGGCAGCGACACCGGTGCAGCACAACGGGTGCTCGCGCGCCTGCACGCAGCTTCGACGCCAGCAGACAATTGGCCTGTGCCCCGCGCGCTGAACCGCGACGAGCTCACCACGCTGGAGCCTGCGCTGGCGCCCGGACTGCGCGCGTGGCTGTTGCCACAAGAAGCCCAGCTGTTGCCCCGGGAAATGCTCGTGGCGCTGGCCACCCGCAGCGACAACGTTTGGTGGTGCTGGGGCGAGAGCGCGGTGCGCGTCGAGCCTGGTGTCATCCACCTGGCTGGTGAGCCCGCGCAACACTTTGACCTCGCCATAGACACCCGCGGGGTGGGCGCGCGCGGTGCCCTCGGCGGCGAGGCAGCGGCGGTGCGCGGTGTGCGCGGCGAAGTGATCTGGCTGCATGCACCCGAGCTGCAGCTGCAAAGACCCGTTCGATTGCTGCACCCTCGCCATCGGGTCTACATCGTGCCCAGGCCTGGCGACATGGTGATGATCGGTGCCACCGAAATCGAAAGCGAAGACCGCTCACCGGTGAGTCTCAGAAGCGCGGTCGAGCTGATGAGCGCAGCGCACAGCGTGCTGCCCCCGCTGGCCGAGGCGCGCATCGTGCACATGGAAAGCAATCTGCGCCCTGCTCTGCCCGATAACGCGCCGCACACCCATGCGGAACCCGGTCTCCTGCGCATCAACGGTTTGTTTCGCCATGGCTGGCTGCTCGCGCCGGCGCTGGTGCAAGACGCACTGCAAAGCCTGAATCTGGAGGCTACTCATGTCTGAATCCTTCAACGTCCTGGTCAACGGCGAACAATGGCCCTGGCAAGCTGGCCTGCAGGTGGCCCAGGTCCTTGAAAGCCTGGGCATGCCGGCCAAGAGCGTGGCCACCGCGCTCAACGGCAACTTTGTGCCCTTGACCCTGCGCGAGCAAACGCCGTTGAAGCCAGGCGATGCGCTCACTGTATTCAAGGCGATCGTGGGTGGTTGAAGACCCCTCAGAATTGGGTGGCATCGCCACCCTTCACCCCACTCACCCAGGAGACCCCCATGTTCCGTACTTTGCTCAAATCCAAGATCCACCGCGTTGCGGCGACCCAATGCGAGCTGCACTATGAAGGTTCATGCGCCATCGATGAAGACCTGCTGGACGCAGCCAACATGGTGGAGAACGAACAGATTCATATCTGGAACATCAACAATGGCGAGCGCTTCGTGACCTATGCCATCAAAGGCGAACGCGGCACGGGAATGATTTCGGTCAACGGATCGGCTGCACGCCGTGCATCGGTGGGTGACCTGCTCATCATCGCGGCTTTCGCCCAAGTGCACGAAGACCAGATCGCCACACACAAACCCCAACTCGTTTTCGTAGACACCCACAACCGCGCCACGGGTTCACGCGATCACGTGCCGGTTCAACACCCGTGAACAACGCCGCGACCCAAGGAGTCTGACCCGATGTCCCCATTCAATGTCTACGGCACCACATTCGACAGCCGCCTGCTGTTGGGCAGCGCAGGCTACCCCTCGCCACGTGTGCTGACCGAGTCCATCGCGGCATCGGGCACGCAGGTGGTGACGGTCGGACTCAGGCGCACCCTCGCGGCTGCGGGCGACAACGGTTTTGTCGACGCCATCCTGGAACAGGGCGTGCGTTTGCTGCCCAATACCGCCGGTTGCCGGACCGCGCGCGAAGCCATCACACTGGCCCACATGGCGCGTGAGCTCTACGGCACACCATGGCTCAAACTTGAAGTGGTCGGCGATGAACACACGCTTCAACCCGACCCCTGGGGCACGGTGGAGGCCGCCGCGCAACTCATCAAAGACGGTTTCGCGGTATTCCCCTACTGCACCGACGACCTGGTGACCTGCCAACGCCTGCTCGATGTGGGATGCGAAGTGCTGATGCCGTGGGGCGCGCCCATTGGCTCCGGTCAGGGTCTGATCAACCCGTTCGCGCTGCGCACGCTGCGCGCCCGCCTGCCAAAGGTTCCGTTGATCGTGGACGCCGGCATCGGCGCGCCTTCACACGCCGCCCATGCCATGGAACTGGGCTTCGATGCCGTGCTGCTCAACTCGGCGGTGTCGCAAGCGGTGGACCCTGTGCGCATGGCCCGAAGCTTTGGCCTCGCCATCGACGCCGGTCGCTCGGCCTTTGAGGCTGGCGTGATGGCGCCGCAAGACATGGCGGTCGCCAGCACACCGGTCAGCGGTCATCCGTTTCTGGTGGGGTGATGAAGCACCCCCTGCGCCGCTTCGCGTCTGCCCCCGCTCCTGCGGGAGGGGGACGGAACCTGCGGCCGGGCAAAGCCCGTTCCACGGGGCCCCTGGTGGGCGACATCGCGGGCCGATATTTGCTGAATAGGGTTTGCGCTATCGGTGGTGTCACTGAAGAAGGACGAAAGAGATGACCCCCATCATCTGGAGCATTGCTGGCACCGACAGTGGCGGCGGCGCTGGCCTGGCGGCCGACCAGCGCGCGGCCGACGCATGCGGTGTGCACCTGTGCACCGCCGTGGCTGCGGTCACCGCGCAAAACACCGTGGCGGTATCGCAGGTACAGGCCATCACGCCCGAACTGCTCGACGCCCAGCTCGCCGCGCTCGCCAGCGACTTGCCCCCCCGGGTGATCAAAACCGGCCTGCTCGGCAGCGCGGCCAACGCGCATGTGGTCGCCCGCTGGATCGACCGGCTGCGCCAGCGCGGCCCTGTGCAACTGGTGGTCGATCCCGTGCTCCGGGCCAGCACGGGCGCACCGTTTGCCGATGCGGAGCTGTTGCAGGCCTACCGCGAAGCATTGTTGCCACGCGCCAGCGTGATCACACCCAACCAGCATGAAGCCCAGGCCCTGCTCGGTGACGCGGAAGTGGGCGACATGCCCGCCATGGCCCGTGCGCTGCTCGCACTGGGCACTGAGGCCGTCTGCATCACCGGGGGTGACGCCAGCGAAACCCTGAGCCACGACTGGCTGCACACCCCACACGCCCAGGGCTGGCTCTCACTGCCGCGCGTGGACACGCCACACCACCACGGCACCGGCTGCACCTTCGCCACCTCGCTGGCTTCTGCATTGGCACGCGGGTTTGTCAGCGCCGATGCGGCCGTGTTCGCCAAGATGGCCACCACCCATGCGCTGCGCCAAGCGCGCGCCATCGGCAAGGGCGCCGGGCCGGTGATCGCCACCAGCGGCTTCGAACACCAGGCTGACTTGTTGCCCCATCTTTCACTCGATCACCAAGCCCCCGACCACTGGGTCACCCGGCACCGCGCCCCAGACCCCGGCGTTTACGCCATCGTGGACAGCGCAGAGCGGGTGGAGGCTGTGCTGCGTGTGGCGCCCACCGTCACCACCCTGCAGCTGCGCATGAAACGCGACCCTCAGCTTTCGGACGGTCACTGGCGCTCGCAATTGAATGACAACATCCGGCGCAGCCAGCGCGCCGCTGACGCCGCCGGGGTCACGCTCTTCATCAACGACCATTGGCAAGCAGCGCTCGACGTCGGCGCACAGGCCTTGCACCTGGGGCAGGAAGACCTCCTCGCGCTGTCCGCGCAAAATCGCGAGCGCCTGCAAGAAGCCCGAGCCACCGGCGTGCGGCTGGGCCTGAGCTCCCACAGCTTGTGGGAGCTGTGCCGGGCGGCCGCGCTGGCGCCCGACTACATCGCCTGCGGCCCCATCTGGCCCACCACCACCAAGGACATGCCCTGGGAACCCCAGGGGCTGGACAACCTCGCCTGGTGGGTGCACATGTCACCAGCACCCGTGGTGGGTATCGGCGGCATTCTGGGTCCGGAGCAGTTGCGTGCAGTCGCCGGCACCGGTGCGGCCAGTGGGTGCGTGGTGCGGGGTCTGGGGAAAGATCCCGCCAGCACCTTGCCCGCTTGGCTCACCGCCTGGCTCGCTGGCCAGGCGAGCGCAGGGTCCCATGCCAAGGCACGCGCCCACGGCTGGCCCCATCCCGCCTTGTCGCTCGCCCCGGCGCAAGCACACTCAACGAAACGCGGTTGAAATCAGGACAAGGGCTCACAGCCGACCGCTGAAGTGCTCAGGCGCCATCGAAGCGACCAACACCAGGCATACCCTCCGTAGAATGGATCCAACGTCCGAACCCAGGGACACTCGAGGAGCTGTCATGACACCGATGCCCCCATCAACACCGCAACGCCTGCTCGTTGCCACCGACTTTTCGCCCGCTGCCATCCAGGCGGGTCAGCGAGCGGCGCTGCTCGCCCAGAAAAACCAAGGGCAATTGCGCCTGCAACATGTCATGAGCAACAGCCTCATGGACGACTTGCGCGCCTGGACGTCGCCCGGTCAGCCCTGGCAAGAACGCGTGCACCAGCAAGCCATGGCTGCGCTCAAGGCCGAAGCCAGCCACTTGAAGAACGCCAGCCATGTGGGCGCCATTGAGACCCAGCTCACCGACGGCGCCCCGGTGCAGATGATCACCGAGGCCACGAACGAATGGCCTGCCGATCTGCTGGTGGTCGGAGCGCGGGGCGACAACCCCTTGCACCACCTGCTGATCGGGACCACCGCCGAGCGCCTGCTGAGCAAAGCCAGACGGCCCATGCTGGTGGTTCGAAGCGCGCCCGAAGGCGACTACCAGCGTGTGCTGGTGCCCATGGACTTTTCCCCGTGGTCCGAGACCGCCATACCGATGGCCCGCGCGGTGGCGCCCGGCGCCCATCTGGTGCTCATGCACAGTTTTTCCATTCCGTTTGAAGAAAAGCTGCGTTTCGCCGGTGTCGACGACGACACCCTGGGCCACTACCGCGAACGGGCACGCCAGGACGCCCGCGACCACCTCAACGCCTTGATCGATCGACACAGCCTGCAACCCCAGGACTTCACCCTCAGCCTCACCGAAGGTGATGCGCCCGCCCACATTTTGCGCGTGGCCACGGAGCGGGAATGCGATCTGATCGTGATCGGGAAACATGGGCGCCAGGCGGCTGAGGAATTGCTGCTGGGCAGCGTGACCCGGCATGTGCTGGCCGAGGCGCACTGCGATGTGCTGGTCTCTGCGCACAGGCAGTGAGCGCCGCATCCCCGATCCCCAATCGTGATCGCAGACAATGGCCACCCCATGAGCACCGCCACCCCCACCGATCACGATCTGCCCCCGTTGCAAGGCGCGTCACCAGGCCTGTACCGCCACTACAAGGGCGGCTGGTATGAAGTCATTGATACGGTTCGCTGCAGCGAAACCCTGCAGGCCATGAGCTTGTACCGTGCGCTTTACGGTGGCTTTGGCCTCTGGGTACGCCCAGCGGCCATGTTTCTTGAATCGGGAGCCTTCCAGGGTGCGGTGCAGCCCCGCTTCGTGCGCCATGAGCCGGCCGACATGCCCTTGGCCGACTTGCCCGCGACCCATGCGCTGATCGCCCATTTGCGCGGGCTGGCGCAGCGGCGCAGCTTCGATCTCGACAACGATCTGCGCCCGCCACCCCCCGAGCCCCAAACCTGCTGTGAGCGCGGTTGCAATGGCTGCGTCTGGGAGGGGTTCTACGCGGCCCTTGCGCATTGGCGCGCTGAAGCGGTGGCGCTGCTGAACGGCTGACCGGCTGCAGCACCCGCGCTGGAGGCGGCTGCTACCATGGATCCCGAAAGCCGTTCACGGCAGGACCACACGATGACAGAAACCGAAACCGATCCCCTGAATCGCCTGAACAAACGCATCTGGGGCACCCCTCAGGTGCCCCACTTGCGTTGGCAATCAGCCGGACTGAGGTTCGTGCGCACGGTGCTCATCCTCGTGCGCGACCTCGCGTTCGGTCAGCTCACGCTGCGCGCCATGAGCCTGGTCTACACCACGCTGCTGTCCATCGTGCCGCTGCTGGCTTTGAGCTTTTCGGTGCTGAAAGCGTTTGGCGTGCACAACCAGATTCAGCCGCTGCTGGTGAACCTGCTGGCACCGCTGGGAGAGCAAGGCGCCGTGGTGGCAGGCCAGATTGGCGAGTTCATCGAACACATGAACGTTGGCGTGCTCGGCGCGCTGGGCCTGGCGCTGCTGCTGTACACATCGATCTCGCTGATGCAGAAGATCGAGGAATCGCTCAACTACATCTGGCACGTGTCGCAGCACCGCCGTCTTGGCGAGCGCTTCAGTCGCTACCTCAGCGTCTTGCTGGTCGGTCCTATCCTGGTTTTTGCTGCGCTGGGCGTCACGGGCGCCCTGCTGAAGTCCGATGTTTTGAGCCAGCTCCTGTCGGTCAGCGCGCTTAATCAGACGGCCACGATCATCGGTGAAATCACACCTTACCTGCTCGTGATCGCCGCCTTCACCTTTGTCTATCTGCTACTGCCCAACGCACGTGTGAAGCTGGGCGCGGCCCTGGTGGGTGGTGTTGTAGGAGGCATTGTCTGGCAGACCGCCGGCTGGCTTTTTGCCGTCTTCGTCGCGTCGTCGGGCCAGTATGCCGCGATTTATTCCAGCTTTGCAATCCTGGTGCTGTTCATGATCTGGCTCTATGTGAGCTGGCTGGTTCTGCTGTTCGGTGCCAGTGTGGCTTTCTACGTGCAACACCCGGAATACCTGTACCTGGGGGCCGGCGAACCGCGCTTGAGCAACCGGGTGCGCGAGCGCCTGGCGCTCTCGGCCATGCACCTGACGGCGGCGCCCTTTCTGGCAGGCCAGCCCGCGCCATCGCAAGAAGATTTCACGCGTTTGCTGGGTGTGCCCATGCATGTGCTGACCGTCGTGCTGGAAGCCCTGCAAGAGGGCGGCCTGATGGTGACCAGCGGCGACGAGCCGGTGCGCTATCTGCCGGCACGCGATCCATCGGTGATCACGGTGGCTCAAGTGATGGGCGCTATTCGGAACGCTGGCGAGGCACGCTTTTTTTCACCCCGTGCCTTGCCCACGGCGCCATCGGTCAGCAGCGTACTCGACAACATGCAGTCCGCCGCTGAAACGGCCGCAGGGGCGATCAGCTTGCGCGAACTGGTGGAAAAAGGCGGCGCTGAGTCCCATCCCGTACCCCCAATCGAAGGCCAACAACCCCCGCCTGCAGGCCCCACCGGCCCACCTGATTGAACGTGCAGGGGGCATGAAGCTACCGCCAGACCAACCGTCCGTCATGGGGCATACCCTGAGCATTTCGGTCACCTGCAGCGCACGCAGACGCCCTGGTCTCGCCCACAATGATTGGCATGCCCACTGACGGGTTGGTCTGTGGTGCCAAAACCACCCGGGGCCTTGCCCGAGGAGCCCTTGCATGCCGATGAAACAACTTTCTGGCCTGGACGCCACCTTCCTCTATCTGGAGAAGCCAGAAATGCCCATGCATGTGGGCGCCATGAATCTGCTGGAGCTGCCCGCTGGCTACCGTGGCCACTTTGTCACCGATCTCCGGCGGCATTACGCCGCTCGCATGCCCGCCACGCCGGCCCTGCGCCGCCGCCTGTGGTGGATGCCGCTGAACCTGGCGAATCCGGCCTGGGTCGATGCCGAACCCGACCTCACGCACCACATCATTGAACACAAGCTACCGAGCCGCGCCAAAATGGGCGGCCCGGCCAAGGACGCACGCACGCTGCTCGAAGAAAAGGTTTCGGTGTTGCACCCGCAACTGCTGGACCGCAGCAAGCCGCTCTGGCGCGTGCACGTCATCGAAGGGCTGCCGCGCAGCGCCAACGGTCACAAACAAGTGGGCGTGTATTCACAGCTGCACCATGCGGCCGTGGACGGCCAGGCCGCCGTGGCGCTGGGCAATGTGCTCTACGACCTCACGCCCGAACCACGCGAGATCGAGCTGCGCCCCTCCCAACGCAGCAAAACCTTCAAGATCGGCATGGTCGAGATGCTGCGCGGTGCCCTCACCAACGAAGTGAGCCAGGTGGTGCGCATCGTGCGCAATCTGCCCGCCACGCTGGGCACGGTGGCGGGCACGGCCAAGGGCGCACTCACAACCAAACAGCTGCTGGGCAAGGGCTCGGGCAACGTCACGCTCGCACCGGCCACGCCCATGAACGTATCGGTCGGCACCACCCGCGCGTTTGCCTCGGCCAGCGTGCCCCTGAAAGAGCTCAAGGCGCTGGCCCATGCGCACGATGCCACCCTCAACGACATGGTGCTCATGCTGTGCGCCGGCGCGCTGCGCAACTACCTGCTGCAGCACGACATGCTGCCGCGAAAAAGCCTGGTGGCAGCGGTCCCGATTTCGCTGCGGCAGGCGGGCGACAACCGTTCGGACAACCAGGCTTCGATGAGTCTGATCAGCCTGGGCACGAACCTGGCCGATCCGGTGAAGCGCCTGACGCACATTCGCGCAGCCAGCCGTGCAATGAAGACCACCATGGGCCACATGAAAAGCATCCTGCCGACCGACTTTCCGTCGATCGGCGTGCCCTGGCTGATCGAAGCCGCGGCTTCGCTCTACGGCAAAGCCAAGGTAGCCGATCGCCTGCCG
The DNA here is from genome assembly GCF_004795855.1 of Hydrogenophaga sp. PAMC20947. NCBI lineage: Bacteria > Pseudomonadati > Pseudomonadota > Betaproteobacteria > Burkholderiales > Comamonadaceae > Hydrogenophaga > Hydrogenophaga sp. PAMC20947. The sequence continues at coordinate 61,163 of NZ_CP039252.1, read as the reverse complement.
CAGGTGGCCAACGTGGTGATCTCCAATGTGCCCGGCCCCCTGGTGCCGCTGTATCTGGCCGGTGCGCGCGTGCTCGCCAACTGCCCCACCAGCATCGTGGTGCACGGCATGGCCTTGAACATCACGGTGCAGAGCTTTGATGCCCATATGGATTTCGGTCTCATGGCCGACGCGGCCGCCATGCCCGACGTGAAGTCGCTGGCCCAGGCGCTGGAGACGGCCCTGGACGAACTGCGTGCGCTCCCCCAGCCTGCGGCCGCAACGACCGCGCCATCGCCGATGCCCACCAAAGCCCGCCGTACCGCCTCAAAGCGGGTGCCGGTCAAAGCCCCCGAGACCGTGCGCAAAGTGTCACGCAAGCGACCCAGCACGAGGGACAGCGCACCCGTCTCCAAGGCGCGCAGTCGTTAATATGGTTTCATGGTTTCAACTTTTTGCGCACGCATGAGTCAACGTTTCCACCCCATGTCCAACCCAGAGCCCCCGGAACACGACAACACCAGCCTGCACCTGGTGCCACCCGGCCTGGGGCTGCTGTTGCTCGAGGCCCGCGCGCCCTGGGAAGCCTTGGCGCTGGCGGCGGTCTCGCCCTGGCTCTCCAAGATGCCCTCGGGCGACGGCCACGCTGTGCTGGTGTTTCCCGGCCTGGGCGCCGCCGACATCAGCACGGCAGCGCTGCGCCGCTTCCTCAAGCAACACGGTTACCAGCCACACGGCTGGAAACAAGGCGTGAACCTCGGTCCGCGCGAAGGCGTGCTGGAAGCTTGCCGGGCGCGCATCCAGGCGCTGCACCAACAGCATGGCGGCAAGATCAGCCTGATCGGCTGGAGCCTGGGCGGTATTTACGCACGCGAGATGGCCAAGGAAATGCCCGACCTGGTGCGCTGCGTCATCACGCTGGGCACACCGTTCACGGGCCACCCCAAGGCCACCAACGCCTGGCGTTTCTATCAGATGGTGAGTGGCCAGCACCCGCACGACCAAGACCTGCTGTCGGAGGTGCGCAAGCCACCACCCGTGCCGACCACGTCGATCTACAGCAAGAGCGACGGCATCGTGGCCTGGCAATGCAGCATCAACCCGCCACGCCACGCCCACACGGAAAACATTGAGGTGCACGCCAGCCACATCGGCATGGGCATGAACCCGATGGCCATGTACGCCATTGCCGATCGGTTGCGCCAGGACCCGGCGCATTGGATGCGCTTCGATGTCAAAGGTGCACGCCGCTGGTTTTTCAAAGTGGCGCACCAGCCAGAGGCGATGACGCAATGGTATTGATGTTGCCCCCACGCTCCACCGCTGCAGGCATGACCCCCACGCTCCACCGCTTCGCGGGTCGCTGCCCCCGAGGGGGCTGGGCCTGCCTTGGGGCGGCCCGGCGGCTGGCCCGGTGACCCCCACGCTCCACCGCTTCGCGGGTCGCTGCCCCCCGAGGGGGCTGGGCCTGCCTTGGGGCGGCCCGGCGGCTGGCCCGGTGACCCCCACACTCCACCGCTTCGCGGGTCGCTGCCCCCCGAGGGGGCTGGGCCTGCCTTGGGGCGGCCCGGCGGCTGGCCCGGTGACTCCCACGCTCCGCCGCAGCGTGGGTCACACTTTGCAGCACTGAAACATGCAAGTTAAAGCCAACGGCCTGCACATCGAGGTGGACGACCAGGGCCCTCGTGAGGGGCCGGTGGTGATGCTCATCATGGGTCTGGGCATGCAACTCATCGCCTGGCCTCAAGCCCTGGTGCAAGGCTTGCTGGAGCGCGGATTTCGGGTGGTCCGCTTCGACAACCGCGATATCGGCCTGAGCCAGGGCTTTGACCATGCGGGCGTGCCCAACATGGCGCTGGCCGGCCTGCGCCATGTGCTGCGCCTGCCGCTGCGCACACCCTACACCCTGAGCGACATGGCACAAGATGCCCTGGGCGTGCTGGACGCGCTGGGCATACAACAGGCCCATGTGTGCGGTGCCTCCATGGGCGGCATGATCGCTCAGCACCTGGCTGCCAGCGCGCCGCAGCGCGTGGCAAGCCTCACGCTGATGATGACGACCAGTGGAGCGCGCTCATTGCCCCAGCCGCGCTGGGCCGTGCGGCGCGCACTCATGTCCCGCCCCATGGGCTCGGGCGCCCATCACGCCGTGGACTGGATCGTGCGTGTTCTGCGCGTCATCGGCAGCCCGCAATTCCCGTCGGACGAACGGATCGTGCGTGAGCGCGCCCTGGCCTCGGTGCAGCGCGCCTGGCACCCCGCCGGTTCTGCGCGCCAGCTGCTGGCGGTGGTGGCAGACCGTGACCGCACGCCGCTGCTCTCCCGCATCACGGCGCCCACGCGCATCGTGCACGGGGTCGACGATCCCCTGGTACCCGTGACCTGTGGCCGCCAGCTGGCGCAGCACATTGCCCATGCTGAAACCGACTTCATTCCCGGCATGGGACACGACCTGCCTGAGGCCCTGCTGGAACGCTTTGCACAAGGCATGGCCGACCTTGCCGGGCGCAAACCTGGCTGAGTACCCAGGCCGCAACGGCCGCGTGTTCTAAAACAGCTCTTGCTGCGGGCACAACGCCGATGGCTGGAAACGCGACAAATCCAGCGCATGGCGCTCGCGCTGGTAGCCCAGGCGGTCACAGGTCTTCACAAAGCGCTGGCGCAACAGGTCGGCCCAGATGCCTTGGCCTTTCATGCGAGCGGCAAAATCTGCGTCGTAGTCTTTGCCACCGCGCATGTCCTGTATGCGCGCCATCACGCGCTCAGCGCGATCGGGGTAATGCAGCCCAAGCCACTGCCGGAACATGGGCGCCACCTCCCAAGGCAGGCGGATGACCTGGTAAAAAGCGCGGCGCGCACCAGCCTCATATGCAGCCTCCAGCACGCGCTCCATGTCGTCATTGATGAAAGGAATCTGCGGCGAAACACTCACACCCACTGGAATACCTGCCTCGGCCAGTGTGCGGATGGTGCGCAAGCGCCGGTGCGGCGCGGCAGCCCGTGGCTCCAGGATGCGCGCGAGCTTCGCATCCAGCGTGGTGATGCTCACATAGACCGCTGCGAGGTTCTCTGCGCCCATGGGCGCCAGCAGATCGATGTCGCGCTCCACGCCGCTGCCTTTGGTCACGATGGCCAGCGGGTGGCGCGCGGCGCTCAGCACGTCCAGCGCAGCCCGCGTGAGCCGCAGCTCCCGCTCAACCGGCTGGTAAGCGTCGGTCACGGTGCCGATCGCGATCAGCTCGGGCTGGTAGCGCGCATGCGTGATCTCGGCGCGCAACACGGCGCCGATATTGCGCTTGGCTATCAGCCGGGTTTCAAAGTCCAGACCCGGCGAAAGGTTGAGGTAGCTGTGGCTCGGGCGCGCATAGCAGTAAATGCAGCCATGCTCACAACCCCGGTAAGGGTTGAGCCCCAGGTGAAAGCCGATGTCGGGCGAATCGTTGCGGGTGATGACGCTGCGCGCGTCTTCAAAAGTGACTTGAGTGGCCTGCGGCTCACCAGCGGCCACCTCGGCCTCCCCCCAGCCGTCGTCAAAGGCCGAACGCTCATCACGCTCGAACCGGTGCGGCTGACGGTGGGCCACACCCCGGCCTTTAACAAACTGCAATGGAATGAAAAATTCGCTCATCCGACGTACTGTATATAAAATCAGCTCCACTAGCCCGCCGCCGATCGAACAGATCAGGAAAAAATGAAAGCGGCCCACCACAGATGAGCAAATCCTGCATGGGCAACCCACAGAACCCCGGGCCGCTCGGCGTTTGTCCAGGCGGGAACACGTCCGTTTCCCTTTCGGTTCACAATACTTTGCTGAGCCCGACCCTCAGAGCTTCCCGGCCCCCTGGTGAGGCGTCGCAAGCGAACATTTGCCCCAGCGAGAGCAGTTTTGCCGCATATGCAACCCCACAGCCCTGCCATGGGTCCCTAAGGCGGTGAAAGGTGGACCGCTGCGGTCACGTTGCAGCTGACACTCCCCATGCCCGACACAGGCCAAGGCACACATGGCACGCGACAGCGCCTACAGGGCGCCAACCCGCGGCTTGGAAGCAGTCGCCCTGTCGTTGCGCCGAGATTGCCCAGCCCATTTCCACAACGACCCAACATGCAACCCATTTCCCCTTCCTCACCCCCCAGCGCCGACGCCATCGTCAGCGTGCGCGGCGTCAGCAAAACCTACGCCGGCGGCTTCCAGGCGCTCAAGCACGTGGACCTTGACATCCGCCGCGGTGAAATTTTCGCCCTGCTCGGCCCCAATGGTGCGGGCAAGACCACGCTGATCAGCCTGATCTGCGGCATGACCAATGCGACCGAGGGCACGGTGCTGGCCGACGGCCACAACATCGTGACCGACTACCGCGCCGCGCGCGCCACCATCGGGCTGGTACCGCAGGAACTGCACACCGACTCGTTTGAAACCGTGTGGGCCACGGTGAGCTTCAGCCGCGGCCTGTTTGGCAAGCCCGCCAATCCGGCGTTGATCGAAAAGATCCTGAAAGACCTCTCGCTCTGGGACAAAAAAGACACCAAAATCCTGGCGCTATCGGGCGGCATGAAACGCCGTGTTCTGATTGCCAAGGCGCTCTCACACGAGCCCAAAATCCTGTTCCTTGACGAGCCCAGCGCCGGGGTCGACGTGGAGCTGCGCCACGACATGTGGCGCCTGGTGCGCGAGCTGCGCGACGCCGGCACCACCATCATCCTCACCACCCACTACATCGAAGAAGCCGAAGACATGGCCGACCGCATCGGCGTGATCCGCAAGGGCGAGTTGATCCTGGTGGAAAACAAAGACGTGCTGATGCGCAAGCTCGGCAAGAAGCAGCTCACACTGACACTGCAACAGCCCATGGAACGCATCAACGACGCGCTGGCCCGCTGGCCCCTGCAGCTGTCCCCCGACGGCCAGCAACTCACCTACACCTTCGATACGCAGCAGGAAGACACCGGCATCGCCGCGCTCCTGCGCGCCCTGGCCGAACATGGCATCGACTTCAAAGACCTGCACTCCAGCGAAAGTTCGCTGGAAGACATTTTTGTCAGCCTGGTACACGACGACAGCCGCGATGAGAAAGCGCCCCAAGCATGATGAACCTCAACATCCACGGCATCCGAGCCATCTACATGTTCGAGATGAACCGCACCTTTCGCACCCTTGCGCAAAGCATCATCGCGCCCGTGTTGTCGACTTCGCTCTATTTCATTGTCTTCGGATCGGCCATCGGTTCGCGCATGGGCGACATCGGTGGCGTGAGCTACGGGGCCTACATCGTTCCGGGCCTGCTCATGCTCTCGCTGCTCAGTGAGAGCATTTCCAATTCGGCCTTCGGCATCTACATGCCCAAATGGTCGGGCACGATTTACGAGCTGCTGTCTGCCCCGGTGAACTGGGTTGAGGTGTTGCTGGGTTATGTGGGCGCGGCGGCCACCAAATCACTGGTGCTGGGCGCCTTGATCCTGCTCACTTCACGGTTCTTCGTTTCCTACGAAATCCAGCACCCGGTGTGGATGGTGGGCTTCATGATCCTCACCGCGATCACCTTCTGCCTCTTCGGTTTCATCATTGGCCTTTGGGCGGACAGCTTCCAGAAACTGCAGGTGATCCCGCTGCTGGTGGTCACCCCGCTGACCTTCCTGGGTGGCGCTTTCTACAGCATCAACATGCTGCCACCGTTCTGGCAGACCGTTTCCCTGTTCAATCCCGTGGTCTACCTGATCAGTGGTCTGCGCTGGGCCTTTTACGGACACGCCGACGTGCACATTGCCGTCAGCACCGGCATGACCCTGGGTTTCATGGCCATTTGCCTGACCGTGGTCTGGTGGGTGTTCAAAACGGGCCACAAGATCCGGCGCTGACTCGGTGTGGCCCGAATCGTCATGGTCTCAACGCCGGATGATGGCTGAGGCAGCTTTGCGCCTCATGCATAGAACCCAGGTACAGGCCGGGCCGCATCCGAGGGCAAGCCAAAGCCACCACACACCGACCACTTCCGCAAATCCCGGGACAGGCCACTGACTTCATGCAAGTGACAAATGCAACAGCCGATCCGGCCCCCAACGCCCCGCTGCCCGCTTCGCTGGTGTTTTTGCTCGCCAGCGGCGCCGGCCTCGCGGTGGCCACGCTGTATTACAGCCAGCCCATGCTCGGTGAACTGGGCGCCGACATTGGCGCGACCCCACGCACCATAGGCCTGGTGCCCACGCTCACGCAACTCGGCTATGCCCTCGGCATCTTGCTGCTCGCGCCGCTCGGCGACCGCTTCGACCGCCGCCGCATCATCCTGATCAAGGCCGCACTGCTGATGCTCGCCTTGGTCGCCGCCGCCACCGCGCCGTCCATGGGGGTGTTGCTGGTCGCCAGCCTGGCCATTGGCGTGCTCGCCACCATGGCGCAAGACATCGTTCCCGCAGCCGCCACGCTGGCACCCGAAGGCAGCCGGGGCACGGTGGTGGGCACGGTGATGACCGGGCTGCTGATGGGCATCCTCTTGTCGCGCGTGATCAGCGGCTTTGTGGCCGCCCACTTCGGCTGGCGCACCATGTTTGCTGTGGCGGCTGTGAGCATCGCGGGTATCGGCATCGCCGCATGGCGGGGCCTGCCCCGCTTCCAGCCCACCACCCGGTTGGCCTATGGCGCCCTGCTTGGTACCCTGGGCCACCTCTGGCAACGCCATGCCAAGCTGCGCCGCGCCACGCTGGCTCAGGGACTGCTGGCCGTCGGCTTCAGCGCCTTCTGGTCCACCCTCGCCGTGATGTTGCATGGCGAACCGTTCCACCTGGGCAGTGCGGCCGCCGGTGCGTTTGGTCTGGCGGGCGCTGCAGGCGCCCTCGCCGCCCCCATCGCCGGGCGCATGGCCGACCGGCACGGCCCTGAGTGGGTCACCCGCATTGGCAGCGCCCTGGCCACCGTCTCGTTCGCTGCCATGGCGCTGGCACCGCTGATGACGCCATCCGGCCAGCTGGTGCTGCTGGTGGTCTGCACCATCGGCTTTGACCTGGGAGTACAAGCCACGCTGATTGCCCACCAGACCATCGTCTACAGCATCGACCCGGCGGCCCGCAGCCGCCTCAACGCCGTGCTGTTTGTGGGCATGTTTCTCGGCATGGCCGCCGGCGCGGCGCTGGGCAGCCAGTTGCTGGCCGTCATGGGCTGGAACGGCGTGGTGGCGCTGGCCACAGCCACTGCGCTGGCCGCATGGATCACACGGATGTGGCGCCCACGGGTCACCCCCAACGCCAGCCAGGCCCTCTGAGCCGAGCAATACAGCCGAATATCAAGCCAAGGCAGCAGCGACCTGCTCACGCAATGCCGGCAACACCTCCACCTCGAACCAGGGGTGGTGCTTGAGCCAGCCATTGTTGCGAGGGCTGGGGTGCGGCAAGGGGATCACCCCAGCGCCGTGAGTGCGCCAGTTTTGCACGGCGTCGGTCAAAGAGCCTTTGTGTTCAGGCAAGTGATACGCCAGAGCGTACTGCCCGATCACCAAGGTCAGCTGCACCTGCGGCATGCCGGCCAGCAAAGGCGATCGCCACCGGGGGGCGCATTCGGGGCGCGGCGGCAAATCGCCAGACCGACCGGTGCCCGGATAACAAAAGCCCATGGGCAAGATCGCGCAGCAGCACGGATCGTAGAAGGTATCGCGGGACACACCCAGCCAACGGCGCAGGCGCTCACCGCTGGCGTCGTCAAAGGGAACGCCCGAAGCGTGGACCTTGCGGCCCGGCGCCTGGCCTGCGATCAGGATGCGAGAAGCTTCGTGGGCTTGCAGCACGGGGCGCGGTCCCAATGGCAAAAACGGGGCACAAAGCGCACAGGCCCTGACCTCTTGCAACAAGGCAGGCAGGCTGGGCGATGGCGCCCCTGTAGAAAGACCGGTGGACATGCGGAACTTGTTTCAGCGAACGCTTAACGCTTCACTGTAGCGCTCGCCAAGGCCGTGTCAACTGACCACCGGTCTCTCTCCGGCCCCATCCAAGTCCGATCAGCCTGGATCAGGCCCGATGTGGCGCCAACGTTTTGCTGTAGAGCGAAGCACCGGCGATGTCTTTCAAGGTCACTGTCATGGCGCGCGTCTTGGCGTCGATGTCCACCTGGCCAAAAAACTGCATGCCGCTGCTGGGCGGGGCGTTGGGTGCTTCGGGGGCTTTCTGGTACATCACCTGCAAGCCAAATGTGCCATCGGCAGCGTTGGGGCCAAAGCCCCCGGCATTGAGCGGGCCCGACACAAATTCCCAGAAGGGCGCGAAATCGTTGAACTGCGCTTTGGCGGGATCGTAGAAGTGGGCGGCGGTGTAGTGCACGTCGGCCGTCAGCCAGACCACGTTCTGGATGCCAGCCTGCTTGATGGCGCGCAGCAATCCGGCGATCTCCAGCTCGCGGCCTTTGGGCCCACCGTTTTCACCGTTCGCAATGGCTTCCCACTTCTTTCCATCGGGCACATGCAGGCCAATCGGCATATCGGCCGCGATCACTTTCCAGACCGACTGGGAGCGTTTCAGGCCATCGAGCAGCCAGGCCACTTGGGGGCGGCCCATGAAGGTGGTGGTGTCGCTCTCGGCGGTCTGCAGGTTGTCGGTATTGGGGCCACGGTAGCTGCGCATGTCCACCACAAACAGGTCCAGCAGCGGTCCCTGGGGCAGGTGGCGGTAGATCCGCTCCGACTCCACATCGGCGGTGCGGCGGATGGGCGCGTACTCGTGGAAAGCCTTGGTGGCCCGCGCCACCAGCAAAGGCACGTTCTTTTCCGTGTAACGGTTGTCGTCGCTCAGGTCTTTGGAATCCGAGTAATTGTTGACCACCTCGTGGTCGTCCCACTGCCAGATCTGCGGCACATCGGCGGCCATGCGGCGCACATTGGCGTCCATCAGGTTGTAGCGGTAGCGGCCCCGGTACTCGTTCAAGGTTTCAGCCACCTTGCTCACCTCTTCGGTCACCACGTTGTTCCACAGGCTGCCGTCGGCCAGTTTCACTTCCGCGCTGATCGGGCCATCGGCATAGATGGTGTCGCCGCTGTGCAGGAAAAAGTCGGGGTTGGTCTTGCGCATCTGCTCGTAGATCTTCATCCCGCCCCAGGCCTCGTTGATGCCCCAGCCCTGGCCGGCCGTGTCGCCACTCCACACAAAGCGCACATCGCGACTGGCGCGACCCGCCCTGGCCGCTGGCGGCAGGCGCAAATGCCCCTGCGCGGCTTCGGACAGCACCCGCTCGTTGTGCAAATCCTGCAAGACCACGCGGTAAAACACGTCCTGTCCCGCAGGCAGGCCGCTCAGGTCCACACGCCCGGTGAAGTCGGTGTCTTCAAGCATGTGGGGGCCGCGCACCCGGGTGGCGTTGGCGAAGCTGGCGGTGGTGGACCAATCGAGCCACAGACGGGCCGGGCGGTCACTGCGGGTCCAGATCACGGCGCCATCGGCCTTGGGGTCTCCGCTTTGAATGCCGTGGGGCATTTGTGGCCGCATGCCATCGCGGGTCACCACAGCCGGCGCCGTGCCCTGCGCCCACACCTGCGAGGCCGGGGCCACCACGGCACCACCCACCAAAGCCCCTTGGGCCAGAAAAAGACGTCGATCCATGAAAAAACGCTCCAAAAAAAGAATGCAACAGGGCTGCATTCTTTTCGAGCGAGGTGTCAGGGGTGTGACGGACGGAGCGCTCAGGCCCAGTTCATCCTGGTTTCCCCCATTCGAACAGGTCCGGGCTCAGGGAATGTCCTGGATATCAGGAAGCTCTGCCACTGCAGATTTGCGCCCGACGTCATAGGCTGTCATGACCTGAACGGCAATCAGGTCCAGGCTCGGGCGGTGGTTGCCCTGTTTGTCGGTCCACACCTTGGGGGTGAGCGAGCCCGCGATCGACAGCGCGTCGCCATCGGCCAGCGCCAGCAATGCAGCGCCCGTGGCCGCATCGAACGCGATCACGTTCACAATGAATTCTTCATCGGCCTTGTTCCGGGCCAGGACCCGTGCCACGGTATAGGTGTGCCCCGCTTTGTCCACGCGGCGCGAAGCATCGCCCATCAGGCGGCCAGCGATCAATCCGTCAATCATGTTGTGGCTCCAAAAGCGTGTTCTGTGCAGGCATGGGATGGGTGACCTCGCGCGTCATCTTGGGCGCTCGAAACTGCCCGCCGCCCAGGCCGTCGCGGTGTCCACATTCAGCTTGAAGGTCGGGGGCACCGGCACGCAGGCCAGCTCCTGGTCCAGCGCATCGGTGGCGGTCAGCGTGGCTGTTGCGCCCTCTTCGTCGGGCACGATGGCCATGGCGATCCGCAGCCGCTCGCCCTGCACCGTGATCGACACGTTTTTGTTGAGCTGGGCGTGCAGTTGCTGTTCGGATCGCCGTATCACTTCCTTGGCCGTTTTCACCAGGGTGTTGAAGGCGCTGGTGTCCAGCGGTTTGGGGTTTTTTTTGTCGCGGCCCATGGTCCAGGGGCCCACCAGGGCAGGCTCGGACTGGCCATCGACGTACATGGCCACGGCCCATCCGTCGTCGTCGTCGTTGTTGATCACGCGGGCGGTCCACTGCCCGTCGCTCCACAGGCGGGCCTGCTGAATGTTGTCGTCGGCTTCTTCGGTCATATCTGACGATGGTAAACGCCGATTCCGCCCTGCGTCCAAATTTCCCCGAACCCAGGGCGCCCAGCCAGGAGCCGTCGCAGAGAAACACCTGGTCAGAACTGGGCATCTCGCCCAGATGCGACAGCCTGTCGGCAAAGCGGGCACTATGCTTTTGCGTCCTGACAACCCTACACACACCCAGCAACTAAATGATTGAAGTCCACCACCTCACCGAATCCCGTTCCCGCCGCATCACCTGGATGCTTGAAGAGTTGGGCCAGCCTTACGAAGTCATCACCTACCACCGCGATCCCCAGACCCGCCTGGCACCGCCGGAGCTCCAGGCCATCCACCCGCTGGGCAAAGCGCCCGTCATGCGCGATGGTGATCAAACCCTGATCGAGTCGGGCGCCATCGTCGACTACCTGATCCGCACCTATGGTCAAGGCCGCTTCACGCCCGCCATAGACACCGCCGACTACAACCGTTATGTGCAATTCATGCACTACGCCGAAGGCTCGGCCATGTTGCCCCTGTTGCTCAAGTTGTATGTGGGCCGCCTGGGTGAGGCGGGTGCGCCGCTGCACCCGCGCATTTCCAGCGAAATGAGCAACCACCTCGGCTACCTCAATGCCGAGCTGGAAGGGCGCGACTTTTTCGTGGGCAACGATCTCACGGGCGCCGACGTGCAGCTGTCATTTGTGGCGCAGATCGCCGTCAACAACGGCGGTGCAGAGGCCTATCCCAACCTGGCCCGTTTTGTGAAAGCCGTCGAAGCCCGCCCCGCGTACCAGCGAGCGGTGGGCCGCAGCGGCGCCTGAGCGCCAGACCGCTCAGCTTTTCAGCGCTGCGCCCAGCAGGGGCCAAACGGCTGCGTGGCTGGTGCGGAACCAGTCGAGATGCCCGATGGCCTTGAGCCCCACATCGGCTGGTTTCAACCGATAGATTTGCTGCGGGGCCGCAGGGTAGTGGCGCAGCAGGTCGGCCACGGTGCGGGTCGTCGCGATGTTGTCGTCGCTGGCGTGAAACACTGTGATCGGCATGCGGATATCGGTATGAAAATCGCGCCCGGAAATGTGGCGAACAGCATTGGTGGCACAGCCGCCCGCCGCACACCACTGGCCCCACTCCAGCGCCACGCGGGCGGGCAGGTTTTCGCCCAGCCCCAGGGCGGTACACGGTGCATAGCCTTTGAATCGGATACCCAGCGGAAGCAGCACCCGTAACAGAGCACGGGACACCAGGCCAAAGACCGGTGGCATGCCACCGAACCAGCCGCTGGACACGGCCACCCCCACCACTTTGGCGACGCGGTGGTGGTTGGGCAACAGGCCCAGCATCTGCCCCCCTGCGCTGTGCCCCAGCAGCAGGACCTGCTCGGCTCGGGTGCGTTGCACCAGCCAGTCCAGGGCGGCCACCTGGTCTTGCTGACCCCACTCGGACAGCGTGGCCTTGCACTCTCTGAGCGGGCCTGTCAGCGACAGGCCGATACCACGGTAGTCAAACACCAGCACATCGTGCCCCTGCCCTGCCAACCAATGGGCGAAGCGCACGTAAAAGCGCTGCCGCACGCCGGTTGCGAGACACAACAGCACCGGCAAGCCCGGTGTGCCTCCGCTGGCACGGATGAACTGCCCTTGCAAGCGCACGCCATCGGCACAGGTGATCACAACGGACTCGCTGGGAACGACCGCACGAATGAACGCATCAGTAGAGGTAGAGGAAGAGGAAGAGGGGACTCTTAGCATGGTCAAAGGATTTTCAGGCGTGCACCGGTCTTTCTGACGGGGGCAGCCTTTTGGCCCTTCTCAGGCGTTTCAGCCGACAAGCTTTGCACATGGCTGAGCCATCGCGCCACGGTTTCCAGTTCGTCGGCGGTGAAGCCAGCGGCGAGTTGCTGGTTGATCTGGACCATGCCGGCCTTCAGCGAAGGCAGATGCCCGCGCCCGCCGGCTTGAAGCCACACACGCTGCGTGCGGGCATCTTCGGTACAGGTGCGCCGCAACACCCAGCCGATGGCTTCCATGCGCTGCACCAGACCCGAGAGCGCAGACGGCACCAGCTTCAGCGCGCCCGCCAGCTCGCCCATCGAGGCACCGTCGCGTTTATCCAGAATGAACAGCAAGCCGCTCTGCGCCGCCGTAGGCACTGAGACCCCCTCCCCCGCAGTGGCCGCTTGCTGCAGCCCGATCCACTGCTGCAGGCGCCGCTGGGCGCTGTTGAGCAGGAAAACCAGGCGCGGAGGTCGTTGGGACATGGTGTGCTTTATTTCTTTCGCATGCGAAGTATATAGAGACAGGCCAGCCTGGGGAACGTGCCAGGCATTTCAGCCTGCCCCGGCGCGGGTCATTCGCTCCCAGACGGCACCAGCTGCCTTGCGCCAAGCCATTGTTTGTCGGCACACAGCTGGGCCACCAGTTCTCGCGTCAGCTGCATCACGGCCTGCGACGCCGACGACACAGGGATGTGGCGCGACCAGCAGATCGCCAGTACCCGCTCCAGCGGCGGATCCACGATTTCTGATGCCCACAGCAGGCCCGCTTCCACCTCTTGCTTCAGGGGCATCACCGGCAGCAACGTGCGCCCCATGCCCGCCAGCAGCGAGGTGCGCAAGATGCTGATGGAACTGATGTCGGCCTCTACCTGAGGCGCCGCCAGACCGGCCAGCAAGGCCGCAGCCTCGATGATGGGCCTGACCCCATGGGGGCTTGCGGGCAACACCAGCGGCCTGCTCAGCGCCTGCTGCAAGGTGACGCGCCGCGGCGCCTTTTTGCCTGGTTGCGCCGGCTCGATCAGGTACATGCGTTCGCTCAGCAGGGCCGTGTGCTCGAACTCAGGCAGGTTGCCGTCGTCAAACAGCACCGCCAGGTTGAGCTGCCCTGTGGTGAGCTGCTGGCTGAGGTTGCCGGTGAGCTCTTCCGTCAACTCCAGTTGCACGCGGGGCAGGCGTTGGCGCACGGCCTTCAACAGGGGCAGCGCCAGGGCGTTGGAGGCGCTGTGCGGAATGCCAAAAACCACCTTGCCTGTGGGTTCGTCGGTGGTCTGGCGCGCGCTGGCCGCAGCCTCTTCGGTTTGCCGAAGAATGGACACCGCATGGGGCGCAAACCGTTGCCCCGCCTCGGTCAGCTCGATACCGCGTCTGGAGCGGTGAAACAGGCTGGTGCCCAGCTCAACCTCCAGTTGGGCGATCTGGTGGCTCAAGGCCGACTGGGCCACAAACACTTTCTCAGCAGCCCGGGAGAAGGAGCCGCTCTCAGCGATGGCCACAAAGTAGCGCAGTTGTCGAAGTTCCATGGGGCGCCAGCGTTGATCTGATGCCCATCATTTTACACGTTCCATCTGGATTCAAGATGCAACTACATTGATTATGTGTTGGACAGATAAATGTGGATCGCCTGTAATCAATTCACCAACCCGCCGCGATCGACTCCAGGCCACAAGCCCGGAGCCTCCCAAGCCCACCAGCCAGCGATCGCGTCAGAAGCACTTGTACCCCAGGTGTCCCGTTGGTTGAGAGGCCAGAGAGCGATCCTCCACCAGCCCAAGTGCATTGAACGCCATCACAGCGCGGCCCTACCGCCACAAGCGGGTGCCACACCAGACCGCCGGGAATCAATCCGGACCAAACTGGCGAGCCAAGGCAGCAACGTGATGCGGACCCAGTCCGCAGCAGCCTCCGAAAGCAGTCACTCCTTGGGTGCGCCAAACGCGGGCGTATTCGACCAGATCGTCGGCGGACATGATGTCCACGAATTTCCACTCGGGCATCGTGAAGTAACCGCTCTCGGGATAAGCGCCCATCGGCCCGCTCCAGTGCCGTTTGACGATCTCGATTGCGTCACCCGTGTCATTGGGGGACGAATGCATGATGCTGACGTGCGCAGGCCCTGTGGCAACCAGCACACGCACCACATCGTCCAGCAACTCATCAGGGTGGCTGAAGCCCACCAGCTCACCATCGGCCCGGCGCTCGGTCGCGATGCCCACCCAGACCGGCAGCCCTGTGGCCAGCGCTGCCTCCGTGGCCCAGAGCGAGTAGCGCACATCCCGCATCATTTCCATGATGATCAGATCCACGCCCGCCGCCGCCAGGTTGTTGGCCTTGCGCGCAAACAGCGCACGTGCCTCGGCTTCGGGCCATTCCTGCTGTTTGTCGGTGCGGTCCGAGCCCACCACCACCGGGCGCATGGTAGAAATCGAACCCGCCACCGCAACCTGTTGACCCGCAACGGCTTGCTGCGCCAACAATACCGCCGCGCGGTCGATGGCCAGCAAATCATCGTCACGGCCCAGCGCGTTGAACAACAAGGCACTGGTGGCAAAGGTGTTGGCAATCACCATGTCGGCTCCGGCCTTCACATAGTCGCGGTGCACCTCACAAACGATATCGGGATGGGTCAGGTTGGCCTCGGCGCACCAGGTGTCGCCACTCATGGTCGCGCCTCGGCGCTGGATATCGGTGCCCGTACCACCGTCCAGAATGATGATCTCACCGCGAGCCAGCTTGGCTGAAATGTTTTCGTAGATGGGGGTCGACCTTTCAGAGCGGGCAAGGTTTAGATTCTGGCGACCATAAGACCAAGCAGCCGATTGGCCATGGGTGAGCCCCCCCCCCACCGCTGACCCCAATGCCGCAGATTCAGCGGTCCATGGGTAGCACCAGGTGCGATCGAGTGGCCCGCCAACGCTGAATGAGTGGGTCGGCCAACCCGTTCCGGCTGGACGCGGTGACCTCGGGCCGGGCAACCTCGGCGGCCGGCAACCCATGTGGTGTTGCAGTGCATTGGGCTTTGCGGCGCAACCCAATGTCGTCAAGCCAGTTGCCCGAGTGGGGCCAGCGACACGGCGACATCTGCAATGGCCTTCATCCCCCCTGACAAGCGCCCCTCACAAGCTCGGTACGGAGTTGGGGGCTCTGGCTCGAAGCAGCTTTGATGCAAGGGGGTTGCAGGTCATCAAGGACAGTGCGCTCAACTCTGCGGCCGCAGCGCGCTCACCCTCGCCGGCAAATAAGGTGCTAATCTGGAAGTTCATAAGGAGCTCCACACCACCGTGACCCAAATTCGCATCAGTCATACAACGGACTATCACTACCGCACACCTGTCAGCCTGAGCATGCATCGGCTGATGCTGCGCCCAAGAGAAAGCCGCGAACTGCAACTCATGTCGCACACCTTGAAGGTGTCTCCCGACGCAACGATTGCGTGGGCCCACGATGTCTCCGGCAATGCTGTCGCAACGGCCTCGTTCACCGGCAAGACCGATACATTGCGGATCGAAAGCACGGTCGAACTGGATCTCACCGGCAACCCCTGGCCGATCTTCAATATCGCGGCGACAGCCATCAACTACCCCTTCTTCTATTCGAACGATGATCGCGCTGATCTGGGCGCGCTCGCCATCCAGCAATACCTCGATCCGATGGGGCGCCTCCAGAAGTGGGCTCGATCGTTCGTGCGGGGCCCCGCAACCGACACGCTGGAATTGCTGAAGGCGATCAGCAACGGCGTGTCCGAGGCGTTGCAGTACGAGGTGCGTGAAAGCGAAGGCACCCAGACGCCGAACGAATCGCTCGACCGCAAGAAGGGTTCGTGCCGCGACTTCGCCATCCTGTTCGCCGAGGCGGTGCGCAGCCTGGACATAGGCGCCCGGATCGTGTCGGGCTACCTGTACGACCCCCAGAGCACCGCGACGGGTTCCTCAGGCTCCGGATCCACCCACGCGTGGGCCGAGGTCTATGTGCCTGGCGCTGGCTGGATCAACTTCGACCCGACCAACCGCAGCATCGGCGGGTTCAATCTGATTCCGGTCGCCGTTGCCCGCGACATCACCTTGTTGATGCCGGTGTCAGGCAGCTATGTGGGTGCGGGAGATGCGTTTGCGGGCATGGAGGTCGAAGTTCTGGTGACCTGAACGAACAGGCCGCCGAGGTGCTGCCCGCCCCGCGGCATGGAGATCAGCGCCGCGCCCTTGGCGTTGTCAAGTGGCGTCGCTGCGCCCGACTGGATTCATCTTTCGGTAGACATACAGTGGACCGATGATGGCCGCGAACACCACCAGGTGCAGCGCCAGCTTTTCATCGAAATTGAAGTTCAACCCAGGCAATTTTCCAGCGTCAAGCTGCTGATAAGAAACCAGCTGCACGATAAGGGCGTTCGCAGGCGGCGCGATCACGGTGGTGACCCATGTGAAGGCAAGGGTCCACAACGCAATCATGGGCATCCGTGACACAGCCATCACCACCAGACCGCACATCAAGCCGTACACCAACGACACCGCCAAATGGGCAAACCATGCCATGAGCAAGGCAGGCGTCGCGCTCCAGCCACCCAGCTGCTGGTAGGCGGCTGCGTGGCGACTGGTCAGTGTGTCCATGCCAAAGAAAGGCTGCACAAGAATGAACAGGACGCCCACCACGAGACCGAGAAGACCCGCCACGAACAGCAAACGTACGGCATCCATTTCCTTTCCGCGCATGGAAACGGGGGGGCTGGTTTTTCTGATATCGGCTGTCATGGTGGGGTTCATATAGGGGGGGATTCGATGTTGCCGTGTGGCAAAAAACTCAGGGCGCGGGTGCGGCTTCTTCCGGCATGGCAGCCAATTGATTCAGCACACTGGTGAAGTTCTCCACCCCTTGCGCGCCGCTCACCAGGTGGCGCCGATTGAAGACCACCGCAGGCACTCCTTGAATGCCCTGGTTGATCCAATGTTGCTCAGCTTCGCGCACTTCGGTGGCAAAGCGCTGATCGGCCAGCACCGCGAGCGCTTCGGCCCGGTCCAGCCCAATCTCGGCGGCCACATCGGCCAACACCGTGTTGTCGGAGAGGTTGCGGCCGCGCGTGAAGTGGGCCGTAAAGAACGCCATCTTCAGGTCGTGCATGCGGCCTTGCTTTTCCGCCCAGTGCAGGAGCTGGTGCGTGTTGAACGTGTTGTGCATGCGCTTGTCGTCGGCATAGCGGAACTCAAAGCCCACCTCGGCGCCCGCCTGCGTCATGTGCACGCCACTGGCTTCCGACTGCTCCTTCGTCGATCCGTATTTTTCGGCCACATGCTCGCGAATATTCTGCCCTTCAGGAGGCATGTTGGGATTCAGCTCAAACGGGTGCCAGCGAATTTCGTGAGGGGTACCGGTGGCCTCCAGCGCAGCAGCGAGCTGCCGGTAGCCGATGACACACCAGGGGCACATCACATCCGAGACGATATCGATTTGCAGCTTGGGCGCAGTTGAAGTCATGGTGGGTTCCTTGTTGTTCATTTGGTCACTTCACGACCGCAGCGAAAGCGCCGTTCTGAGGTGAGGTGGCCGGTGAGATGTGGATCGCCTGGAAAGCTACCCCCGCGTTGAAGGCCCGGTGCTGATGCCGGATCTTCAACGGCACCTCAGGACGCCGTCTTCCATGCGAATTTTTCGAACGCCGCGTCCACAGGCGTTTTGGCCAGGTGGTTGGTGTAGTTGGACATCACCTTCATCGACACACCCAGCACCACTTCCAGAATTTGGCCCTGGGTGAAACCCGCGTCCAGAAAGGCTTGCACACCGCTATCCGTGACATTGCCGCGATCGCGCACCACGCTCAGGGTGAAGGTGCGCAAGGCTTCGAGGCGGGCGTTGGGCAGCGCGGTTTCATTGCGCAGCGCTTCCGTGATGGCGTCCTCCACTTTCATGCCTTTGGCAATGGCCGTGTGCGCAGGCACGCAGTAGTGGCAAGCGTGTTCCACGTTGACCGTTTGCCAGACCACGGTGAGCTCGTCTTTGTCCAGGCTGGAATTCTGGAACAGCTCACCCACCACCTTGTAGGCCTCCAGCAGGGCTGGGGCTTCGGCCATGACCGCGTGCAGGCCAGGCACCATGCCGAAAGATTTCCTCGAATTGGCGAGGCTCTCTTTGCTGCCCTCGGGCGCGGTGTTTTCGTCGTGCAGTTGAAATGTGGTCATGGTGGGCTCGCTTCGTAAAAATGAAAAAGGAAAAGAAATGGGGCGAAATCCGAATGCCGCCAAGGTGGAGCGTCATGCCTTGGACATGGCGCATTCGGGGTGGCTTGGCCGCATCAGCGGGCAATTTGTTTAAATCGATTGGTTTAAATATAGCTGCTTTAAATCAACCGGTTGGACCTCGGCTTTCAATAGCCTTGCGGAGTTTGTGGGTAAGGACTGCTCAACGCAACAAGCGTTGCGCCTGTTCGGCAATGGTCTTGAGCGAGGTTTCATCGAACACGCCGCGCCCCAGCACCCGAATGGCCACCACCATGGCCATCAGGCCCTTGGCCGTGGCGTCGGGCTCGATGCCCAAGGGGATTTGCTGGCGCGCCTGGCCCACCTCGATGCAACGGCGAAAGAAGGCTTGGAAATCACGCAACCCATTGCGCACCAGGCTGTTGACTTCGTCGCCGTGCGTGGCCAGATCAGAAGCGGTGTTCACGAGGAAACAGCCCTTTTTTCTGGTGTCAGCCACGGTTTCCGCCACGAGACCATCGAAGAGTACCGCGATGGCCCGCACAGGATCGTCCACCGCTTCCAGTTCGGCCAGCAGCGCGCGTCGGTTGTCTTTGTCGTACTTCTCCAGCGCCTTGATGAACAGCGCCTCTTTGCCACCGTAAGCGTTGTAGAGACTGCCTCGGGTGATGCCGGTGCTGGCGATCAAATCAGCCATGGAGGCGGGCTCATAGCCTTTCTCCCAAAAAACGTTCATCGCCTTGCCGACGACTTCGTCTTCATCAAATGATTTTTCCCAGGGCATGGCTTCGCCTTCTGCAGTTTGAACGAAAAGTCATCCTAGCAGATTTAAACCATTTGTTCCAAACATGGCCCGATCGCGGCGTTGACCGCCCCACTGGGCGACAGGCACCGGGTTCCGTTCGCAGAGGTTGCGGCCCGTAGCACGGAGCTGCCTGTCACCGGTAGCCAACCAACCGCCCCAAACCGAGCGTCATTAACCAGAACAGCAGCGAAAAGCTGCAGGCCAAACGCACGCGCCAATCAAGGTGGTTGTGCGCTACCGCTAAGCCCCAAGCCTTGCTGCGGTGGAGGAAAGCGATATTCAGCAACGCCAATACGATGCATCCCAACTTGACCTGGAAAAGCGTGTTGAAGGCATAGTCCAATGGGCGAGCGACGAACAACAGCGATCCCGCCACAACCGCGAGCGCGAAGCCACTGCGCGCGGCGGGCAGCAATACCGTGGCCAAAACAGAGACCGTCGGAATCGCACGCAGACGCAGCACGCGCCAGTCCAGAATCAGGATCGGCCCGACCAGCAGTGCGATCCCCACAATGTGCAGCGTATTGACCACCGGATACACCCATTCCGAGGCACGCAGGCTCACCGACAGCGCACTGCGCTCCAGCACCTCGAGGAAGGAAAAAGCCGA
Source organism: Hydrogenophaga sp. PAMC20947 (assembly GCF_004795855.1). Lineage (NCBI taxonomy): Bacteria > Pseudomonadati > Pseudomonadota > Betaproteobacteria > Burkholderiales > Comamonadaceae > Hydrogenophaga > Hydrogenophaga sp. PAMC20947. The sequence continues at coordinate 41,259 of NZ_CP039252.1, read as the reverse complement.
GTTCAACTGGATCCAACGGGACGTTGTCTATTTCTTCCCGTCCGGCAAGCGTTCCGGATAAAGGTCGAACTTCTGCCCGTCGATGATGATGCGCTCTGCCTTCATGCGCTGCTCCTTCGCATCGGCCGAACGCTTGCCGACAATCGTCAACGTGGCGCCCTTTGCCAACATTGAATCGCTCAAGCCGGCCTGCTCATTGCGCCAGGGCTGGCCCACCTCGACCTCCCATTTCGAACCCTCCGCGTCCATGATCAACACACCGTGCGGGTTGCCCAGCGTGGCCTTCTCGACCCTGGCTGTCAGCTCGAACTGGCCATCGTCCGTCCAGCGCCAACCATGGTGAGCAAGGGCCACTCCCATGCTGGCTCCCATCAACAACCATCCTGCGAGGCAGCGGCGAAAAAATTGGGTTTTTTGCATGGGGCATCCCAAGGGTGAAATATGGAGAAAATTATGCTATTCGCGAGAACCTCGACTGTCAAATGCGCCTTCATAAACCCCACGAACTCGAAGGGCCAGACCCATCGTCGAAACAGCAACTTGTGCCAAAACCGCCAAGACACCCACGTGACAACCGACGCCTGCTGTTGCTCCCAAGGCAAGGCAGCTTGCTGAGACGCTCCCCTCATCGGGCTGGTGCCGTCTGAGCGGTCAAACGGCCCAAGGCTGAAGCCGGTGGCGGGCCTCGACCGATGTGTGAAGCCCAAGCTTGTCGTGACACCTGTCGTTGGAAACCGCAAACCCTTCGTGGACCACCTTCAGGGACGCCACCGCCACCGCAGTGGCATCTGCCTTGAGGTCGGTGCCAGCGAACTTGCAGGGCAAGGCATTGGCGGTATCCCGACCATCGTCGGCGCACCGAAAACTCCAGCAGGCCGATGGTGTTCTGCTTGCGTCCGGCGACGTTCATCTTGATCTCGCAGAACCCGTCCAGGCACCCATTTCTATCCCTGAAAACGCCACGCTTCAAGGTCACGTTGCTGGCTTTCATGAGGCCTGCATTTTTGCAAGCCGAATTCCACTTCACTTCGAAGTACAACTCGGGGAGCAGCCTCACACTCGCCACTCGGGTCCATCCATCATTGCCCAAGCGTGTGGAACCGCCCCGTGTTTCGTGGGTGCGCGGTCAAGCCTCGACCACGCGCAGGCTCTTGTCAGATCTGTTCTGCGCACCGGTGGATCGCTTTCGCAAGCATTTGCCTGATCATCACTTGATGGGGGACAACTGACGTGTCCGGCAAGTCCTCACTATTGCCTTCCCGTGTTGAAGGTCTGCTTTAGGCGTCGAGCCACGCGAGCTTTGAGTTGGCAGGGGTTCCTCAACCGTTCTGTCCGACCTACCGCCTCCGGCCACAGGCGGACGTTGATCGCTTTGTTCAGATGGCCGCGCCCATTCACCAAGGCATGGCGGTTGGCTGAAACCGACAAAGCAGCCCTCACCGGGCAAGCAGGACGACCCACGCCCAACCCGGCCGGCCCGATCAGCCCCGCGCCGCTTTGTCAAAGGAGTGAATGAATGCAAATTTTTTTCGGTACGCCGCCGGGGGGAGGCCAACCTGCCGCCGGAATAGCCGGCGAAAAGACGCAGAGTCGTCATAGCCGACCGCAGCACCTATCCCGTCGATCGACTCCTTGTCGTCCTCAAGCATGCGCTTCGCTTCTTCGACGCGAAGGCACTGAACGTAGCCAATCGGGGATTGGCCTGTTGCAGAGCGAAAGCGACGCGACAAGGTGCGGATATTCAGACCCGCGCGTTCGGCCATGAGCCGCACGGGATTGGGCTGGGCGAAGTTCTCAGCTACCCAGGCCTGGCATTGCGAAATCACCTTGTCAGAGTCATTGATCTGGTCGTTCATGGCCGCAAAGGGAAGCTGCCCGTCCTCGTGACCCGAAAGAAGGTGCACCTTGGCTGTTTCGCAAGCTTGCCTGTGGCCGCAGAAACGCGCGATCAGGTAAAGGGCCAGGTCCTGCCAGGCCGTGCCACCGCCAGCGGTGACGATCCTGTCTTTCGCGGCGCTCAGACAGAGCACGCTGTCTTTGCGCAATTGGATGTCCGGATAGTGCTGCGCGAAAAGCGCTCCGTAGGCCCAGTGTGTTGCGGCTTCCCGCCCATTCAGAAGCCCGGCCTCTGCCAGCACAAGCGCGCCGGAACATACCGAGGCCACGATCGCTCCCTGTCCGTGCATGGCCTGCAGCCATGTGGCGAACGCTGGATATTGTTCGATCGGCGCCATGTCGATCGGGCTGTACATGTCACAGACAACCACCGCATCTGCAGTGTGAATTTCGGTTATGGCGGCATGGGGTTCCACCCCAATTTCTCCAACGCACCTGAAGGGCTGGCCATCTTTGGAAACGATCTTGACGTCCAGGGATTCGGCCCCCGGCTTGCCAGCGGTCATGTCCAGAAACACCGCGCCCACGGAATACAGCACGTCAAACAGCCCATAAAGAACCGATGGTGATGAATTTTCTGCGGCCAACAGAACGATGGTCGACTTGGGCAAAGGAGTACTCATCGGGATACCAGCCCCTTCATTCAAATTCGTTGGAATCGTGTCCGATATGCCTTGATCCTGTCGCTTACGCCTCTTACGAGCGCGCCTGCACCAACCTAGTATGAATTGACCAGCCCAATATATCCATACCCACAATCACAGGAGCCCAACCATGAGACATGCAACCCCAGCTGAATCGCCCTCGGGAGCGCTCGCACGTTCATTGGCGGCGTTCAAGTCCCGCTTGTCAGGCGAACTGTTGACTCCGCTGGACGCAGCGTACAACGATGCCAGATTCGTCTGGAACGGCATGATCGACCGCCACCCACTCGCAATCAGCCGTTGCAAGTCGATTGCTGATGTCGTCGCCTCGGTCAGGTTCGCAGGCGAAAGCGGTTGGCCAGTGTCGATCCGCGCCGGCGGACACAACGTAGCCGGTCATGCGGTTTGCGACAAAGGGTTGATGATCGACCTGTCTCAGATGCGCGGCGTCAAAGTGAACCCTGTCGAAAAATCAGCGTCCGTAGAAGGTGGCGCCCTTTGGGCGGATGTCGACACAGCGACCCAGGCCCATGGGCTGGCAACACCTGGGGGTCTCATTTCCGACACCGGCGTCGCAGGTTTGACGCTGAGTGGCGGCGTGGGCTGGCTGCGCAGCGCGCATGGGCTTTGTATTGACAATCTCCTGGCCGTGGAAGTCGTCACGGCGGACGGCGCATTGATCCGGGCGAGCCTGTCGGAAAATGCAGACCTGTTCTGGGCAATGCGAGGCGGGGGCCGCAACTTTGGCGTTGTCGTGAGTTTCGAGTTCAAGCTGCATCCGGTTGGGCCAACGGTGATGTTCGCAGCACCCATTTATCCATTGTCATCTGGTGCCGGGCCGATCAGATTCTGGCGAGACTTTCTTGCAGACAAGAGCGATGTGATCGGGTCCATTTGCGAATTTTCCACCGTCGCCGCCAGTTCCGACTATCCGGAGAAATTCTGGGGAACAAGGTGCTACACACTCGCCGCTGTCTACGCAGGTGATGCTTCGGACGGGGAGCGCGTATTGCAGCCCCTCAGGCAATTGGGTCCGATGGTCGCCGATTTTTCAGGACAAATGCCGTACAGCGAAGTCCAGAAGCTTTTCGATGCGTTGTTTCCAGCGGGAGAATTTCGGTGCTATTGGAAAAGCCACCTGCTGTCAAAACTGACGGACCAGGCAATCGAAGAAGCCATCGAGAACGCCGCGGCTTCGCCATCTGACCAATCGATAAGTTCATTCTGGAATTTTGGCGGTGCAACAGCAGCGGTCCCGGCCGATGCCACAGCATTCGGGGACCGGTCATTCGGATGGATGTACTCGCTCGATTCGGTCTGGCGTGACCCGAAGGACGATGAAAAGGTCATCGGCTGGACCCGGTCGGCCTGGAGCCGAGCCCGAAAACATGCTCACCATGGGCGCCTGTATCTCAATTTTGCCGGGCAGGACGCAGACAGCGATGAACTGACCCGCGACGCCTTTGGCCAGAACTACGTTCGGCTGGCGCACATCAAGAATCGCTACGATCCAGGCAATATGTTTCGATTCAATCAAAACATCAAGCCGGTATAGACGCCGCCGCCGGTCCTCAGTTTCACAACCACGTGGCACAGCTTGAGCTTGCATTCGCAGCGGCATCGACAGGCCTCTATTGGCATCGTCTCTTGTCTCTTGTTTGTGGTGTCGGTATGCCAGTCAACGCTGACGACGTCCGCTCCGGTTGGCAGCACAACGGGCAGTACCGACACTGGCAATCCCGCACTGAAGCGCCTAAGATGCCCGACACGACCCTTGGTCGGCATGCTCTTTCGAGCTGTGTATCGGGTCTGTCAGGAGGCGCCATGTCCCAGGATCCGTTCACCGAACTGAAAAATCGCCAACGCGAGATGTGGGCCTCATTCGGGCCGACCGCGCTGTTTACCACGCCAGTCGCGGGTCATGTTGTGCGCTTCGCTGGCATTGTTGCTGGCGAGACCGTGCTCGACATCGGGACCGGCACAGGGGTGCTGGCCATCACCGCGGCGCGTCGGGGTGCCCGTGTTTTCGGGCTCGACCTCACCCCGGAACTGATCGAACAGGCGCGAGAGAACGCCGCCATCGCCCGTTTGCCCGAGATCAACTGGAAACAGGGCGACGCCGAGGAACTTCCCTACCCCGATGCATCGATCGATGTGGTGGTCAGTCAGTTCGGGCACATGTTCGCACCACGGTCCAAGGTCGTCGTCAGCGAAATGCGCCGCGTCCTCAAGCCCGGCGGGCGCATAGCCTTCGCCACTTGGCCGCCCGAGCACTTCATCGGCCGCATGTTCGCGTTCGTTGGCCGCAATTCGCCACCGCCGCCGCCAGGCGCCGACCCACCGCCGCAATGGGGCAACCCGGCTCTTGTCGCGGAGCGGCTGGGCAACCGGTTCGATGCGCCGTTCTTCGAGCGCGGCGTGATGAAGTTCTCGGCATTGAGCATCCCGCACTTCCGGCTCTTCATGGAGCGCTCAGTCGGCCCGATGCAGAAGCTGGTGGAGAGCATGGCTGGCGACCCTGAGAAGCTCGAGCGATTCCGCGCCGAGTTCGACGCGCTCGCCACGCCCTACCATTTTGACAACGCGATACACCAAGACTACCTGCTGACGCGCGCGCATGCTGCTTGACGGATCCCAGCTCGAACACACGCCGCCCAGTTGACCCAGCAGAAGCAAGCAGCCCCCAGCAGGCGGCATGTCATGGCTTGCCGAGGGGTCGGCGCCTTGGATAGTGCGATGCGCCATGCCGCGAGATAACGCGTTCACTCGCGCGCACTCTTGTGTGTCGCCGTCCAGGGTTTCCGCCCGCATGCGGCCGTGTTCTGCACCGCCCACGAGCGCCTGCAGCTGGCGGATTTTGGTGCACCATCAGGCGCCCGTCGTTGGCCAATGAACGGACGAAGTGCCACAGTGCCAGGCAGGTCGTGCTCAAGTGCTGACAGGCTTGCGACTGGCCGCAACGGGGTATACATTGAACCGTCAGCGGTAACCGGGAGACGCAGATGGTGCGAAGCAACAGGCGGCTGTGGGTGGTTAGGTTGGCTGCATTGGGCCTGTCGAGCCTGTCAGCAACGATGCCCATCATGGGCATTGCCAACAGTGGGCCAGAAGACGCGCCGATGCGCGGTGATCTGGACGGCAAAATGTTCGTCGGCACCTTCGCACCAGCGGACGGCGCGCGTGGGCGACAAGATGCCCTGTCATTTCGAGACGGATACTTCTGGTCTGGCGTCTGTGTGCCCTGCGGGTTCGAACCCACGATCTACTGGGTGCGCATGGTCGGCGACGAGATCCACTTCCGAGGCGAGATGGCCAGTGCCGAAAGCGGCAGGTTTGCCTATTCCGGGGTCGTGAACGGCAACCGCCTGGTGGCCACCGTCGACTGGCGCAAAGACCGTTGGTACTGGTCGATTCGACGCCAGTTCCGTTTCGAGGGTGATCTCAGCGAAGCGCCCATCACTTCATCCGTGGCGGCAATGGTTGAACGAGCCCGGAAAGCCTCGGTCACGCCCGAACCCGACGTTGTCTGCCCGCTGTGATGCGAACCCGCCGACTCTGGCTGATCGTGGGCTATGTCGCGCTCGTCACCGCGGGCATTCTTGCGGGACCCTGGCTGGCTGGCCTGGTCGACTTCGATATGCGGCCAAGCAAAGAGCCTGAACTGCACCGGATGGTGTTAACAGCCACCGCCGTCTACATTGTTGCTGCGGCGCTGCCCTTCGTGCCGGGGGCCGAAGTCGGACTCGCGTTGCTGATGGTGCTGGGAGCAGGCATCGCTCCTTTGGTCTACCTCAGCATGGTGGTCGCACTGTCGCTGGCCTTTTTGACGGGCCGGTTGGTGCCCGCCCGGACCACGGCGGCGGGACTCGACGCTCTCGGACTGCAGCGGGCGCACGCGCTGATGTTGCAACTCGACTCGCTCGATGCGGACGCTCGCCTGCAATTGCTGAGCATTTCGATGCCGCGGCGTTTCGTTCCCTTCCTGCTGGGCCATCGCTACCTGATGCTGGCGCTCGCCTTCAACCTGCCGGGCAACACGCTCCTGGGTGGTGGTGGCGGTATCGCGATGGCGGCGGGCCTGAGCGGCCTGTATTCGACCACCGGTTTTCTGTTGACTGTCGTGATCGCTGTGGCACCTGTTCCGCTGCTGTTTGTGTTGAAGGCCGCGCTGACCTGAGGGCCATGGCTCAAGCCCAGCAAGGAAGCCCAGAAGCAGTCAGGGTCACCGTTGGAAACCCGCTCTTTCGAGGTCATTTGTCGCCAAAACACGGCATTGCTCGCAGCCGATCAGGTCTCACCATCCGGCACCCCGGCGCTGCGCAAGGCTTTCGCCATCAAGGCCTGATGCTGGGCAAATTTCTGCGGAAAGCTGCGCTCGAAGATACGAATGGAGTAACCGGGATGGTCGCGGCAAGCGCGCTGCGCAAAGGCCAGCGCCTCTGTCTGGCGACCGGCCATGGCGAGGCAAGCTCCTGCGATGGCTTGAATGTGAAAATGGGCATTCGGCTCTGAAGAGGCGCGAACGCTCCAGGCGGCCGCTTCGTCAAACCGGCCTTCGATCGCCAGCGAAACGGCCCGTGAACCTTCCACCGCGAAGAGCAACGGATCCAGCGGGCTCAGGCGCTCGGCGGCCGCAAGATCGGGCAAGGCCTGCTGTTGCAAGCCGCTGTGGGCTTCCATGAAGCCGAGCGCGTAGTGCCCTTGTGAAAAGCTGGGATTGATGTCGATCGAGCGCCGCACAGACTGTATCGCTTGATCGTGTTCGCGGGCCAGAAACCGCGCCCGGCCCAGCGTCCAGTGGCCCATCGCGTCGCGCTCATCGAGCTCGACACTGGTCTGACCATGGTCGAGCGCCAGAGCCACGGCCGCATCGGGCGCCGGCGTGGCGTTGAGAAACGCACGCGAATAGTGCGTGAAAGAGAGCCCCGCGTGGGCACGGGCAAAGCCCTTTTCAAGCACCAGTGCGCGTTGAAACAGTTGGTAGGCCTGCTCAGTGTGTTGCGCCGTGAAGTGATAACAGTGCCACATGGCGCGGTGATAACACTCCCAAGCGGAAAGGTCTTCGGGCGCTTTCAAGCCGGCGCGCTCGGCCTCGGCTCGAGCGATTTCGGGCTCGATGGCCGAGGCAATCGCCATCGACACATCGTCCTGCACCGAGAACAGATCACCCAGCGCCCGATCAAAATGCTCGCTCCAAACGACCACATTGCGCTGCGCATCGACCAGCGTGGCCGTCACGCGCACGCGCCGGTTCAGCCGCTGCGTGGTGCCATGCACCAGGTAGCGCACACCGAGCATGCGCCCCGCCCTCTCCAGCTCGTCGGCACCAGCAGCAAGGCGCACAGACGAAGCACGGGCGGTCACAAACAACCCGCGAAAACGGCCCAGCGTGAGTGTCAGATCAGCGGACAGCCCTTCGGCGAGCACGGGGCCGTCTTCATGGCCACCGAGATCGGAAAACCCCAACACGGCCACCGAGGGTTTGTCGGGCAATTCGAGCGCAGCAACGGGTTCCAGGCCGCGCCAGCTGGCCACCAGCGCATGATCGGAGAGCCCTTCTGCCCGGTACAGTGCGCGCATGCCTTCGAGCGCGGTGCGAGCGCGGTCCTTTCCGTCGACCTCAACAGACCGCTCCAGCAGCCTGGCATTGGCCTCGGTATCCAGAGGGTCCAGCGCCACCCGCTTGCGCGCCGTCGACAGGGCCTCCGCAGGGCTGCTGGCGCGAGCGCTCTGCTCATCGAGCACCCGTCGATGCATGCGGCGCAACGTTTCACGCTCTCCCTCAAGCCACAACCCATAGCGGTGGCCCGTCGCCAGCTCAAGATCGGCCGCGTATCCAGCGCCAAGCGCCTCTTCGATCGCCCGCAAGCGCGCTTCGCTCACTTGAAGAGTCTCGGGCTTCAGCAAGGACTTGACGTCCCACACATCGACGACGAGCAACGATGGATCGAGCGCAATCGAATGGGCGTCGGCCTGAAGTGCCTGGCCGAGCGGTGTTTCCAGCAATGGGCGCAGCTGGGTCAGGCTCCAGCGCAGCGCAGCGCGGGGGTCGGCTGCCGACTCCCAATACAGCTCACACAACACCTCCCGGCGAACGGGGCGGGCTTCGATGGCGAGGTAGGTGAGCAGAGCCCTCGTCTTGCGCGATTTGGGCAGTGCGCGAAACACCCCATCACACAGCAGGGCGGTGTCACCCAGCAAGCGAAGAAAGAGCGAAGGAACGGGATTGTTCACGGGTGCTTTCCAGTTGGCGCAAGCCCAGGGCATGCACTGACGGCGGCCCACAAGCCCGCTGCACATGGGCGCCAGATTCAACGGCCGTTCAAACGCCGATTCAAACGCCCTCGCACCACTATAGGCCCATTGGTGCATTTGTCTAAACGCATCACCAATGCATTCCCGCCTTCAACTCTTCACCCAGGAGCAACATCATGACCCCATGGAACCTCAGCGGAACCTACTTCGAAGCCTGCAATTGCGAGGCCGCGTGTCCCTGCATTTTCACCAGCCCGCCCACAGAAGGCGAATGCAAAGCCATGGTGGCCTGGCACATAGACAAAGGCGCCTACGCGGAAACCAGCCTGGATGGCTTGAACATCGCGCTCGCCGTGCATGCGCCAGGCACCATGGTGGCCACCAAATGGCGCGTGGCAGCCTATTTCGATGACAAAGCCACCGCCGCGCAAAGCGAAGCACTGCACGCAATCTTTGGCGGAAAATCGGGCGGGCACCCCGCCGTGCTCGCGTCGTTCATCGGCGAGATGGTGGGCGCCAAGAGCGTGCCCATGGTCTACAGCGCGGATGGCCGCAAGAGCAGCCTGTCGATCCCTGGCGTTGCCGAGGCCCACATCGAGCAGCTCGACGGCCAGGGCGGCGGGCCGATCACCATCGAAGGCCACCCTTTGTGCATCGCACCCGGAAAGTCCGCCACCGTGGCGCGCTCCAGCCATTTCAACCTCGATGACTTCGATTGGAGCTGGAAGTTCTCGGGCAAAAGCGGCTTGATGTCCCCCTTCGCCTACGCGTCCGATTGACGGCCATGCACACAGGCAGCGAAGTCCTGCGCGAAACACCAACACCCCAAGCACGGGAGCCATGACGATGCGCACTTCAACGAATCTGATATCGGGCCCAGCACTTCGCCACGCACCGGTGTGGCTGGGCATGGCGGCCGTGGCCGCCGTGAGCTGGTTTCTCCTGGTCCAGATGGACGCGAGCATGTCGGCCATGGGCAGCAACGGCATGGTGGAGGACTCGATTGCGATGGGCGCTGGTGGCTCCGGCCTGGGTCTTTTCCTGGCCACCTTCGCGATGTGGGCCGTCATGATGGTTGCCATGATGCTGCCGACAGTCGTGCCTTCGGCCACGCTCTTCTCCACCTTGGCTGCCAGGCGCCATGCGCCAAGCAGCAACTTGACCACCACGATGTACATCGCTGGCTACACGGCTTGCTGGCTCTTGTTTGCCGCGCCCGCCGCCGCGCTTCAATCGGCGTTGACAAACTCCGCCTTGATCGATGCCATGGCCCAAAGCACGAACGCGCTGTTGAGCGCAGTCATTTTGCTCACCGCAGGGCTTTACCAGTTCAGCCCGTTGAAGACCGCCTGCCTGGCGAAATGCCGGTCCCCGTTGGCCTACTTCATGGCCCAGTGGCGCGATGGCGCTGGCGGCGCTTTGATGCTCGGCATTCGCCACGGCGGCTACTGCGTGGGTTGCTGCTGGGCACTGATGGCGATGATGTTTGTCGTGGGCGCCATGAACCTGGTGTGGATGGGCGTGCTCACTTTTCTGGTGTTGAGCGAAAAAGTCGTTCCACCCGCCTGGCGGATCGACCGGATCACGGGCGTGGCGCTTGTGATTTCAGGGCTGTGGATGGGCGCACTCGCCTTGCTGGCCCATTGACGCTGGGCTGAAGCAGTCCCCGCTGGTGCTGCGACGCGGCGCGGCAAGCGGTGCTGGCCGCTAACGCGCCGGTGTTGTCGAGTCGGGCATGCCCGGTCACCCGCCTTCAATGGCCCGTCCAAACACAGCGATGAGCAATCCAGTCAACGACAGGCTGGCTGCGCCCAGCATAGCGATCGGCCGCCTCTGTTGTTTCAACGCCAGGGTGGCAATGGCCGCTTGAATGGCGTAATACAAGGCGAAGGCGCGGCTGGCCAGGGCGATGATTTCGAACACATGCAGCATCCAGGTCAGCGCCAGGCCCACGACAGCCAGAACCACATACGCCCTTCGCTCGGGCACTCGCCCGCCACTGAGTTCCCGCACCAGGCCGCCGGAGCCGCTGGTGTCGGCCACCGCGGCGCTGAACTGCGCACTGAGCGCGGCCCCCACCAGCAAGGGCGGCAGTATCCAGGCCACTTTGCGCATCAAATCGATGATTGCGGTCTCTGAATGGGGCACCGCATCGCCTGCAAAGCTGTAGGTCAGCAACACCACGTAGACCATGTAGATGAAGGCCGACAACCACTGCGCCACACGCATGGACTGGATGCGGGTGCTGGCATCGTAGGCAAGGCCGAGGTAGCGCGAGGTCTCGAACCCCTGCACCGTCACGATCAGGCCAAAGGCCAGGGTCAACGCCGAGATGCCATGCACCGACGGCGGGCTGAACACCCACTCATGCGCCACGCCGCGTTGCGCAAAAAACACCGCCAAACCACCCAGCAGACCAGCGATGATGGCCAGCTTCAAGCCCACGGAAAAACGCTCCATCAGCTCAAGCGCACCGAACCCCTTGGTCAGTCCCACCACCGCAATCAGGACATAGGCGGCGCTGGTCAACAACTTGGGGCCCATCTCGCTGTTCGGGAGAAACAGGTTCAAGCCGAAGGCGCCGAACAGGTTGAGGTAGTAGGCCACCGATATGACGTAGGCCACCACCAACACCCAGGAAGAGACATCGTCCCAACGTTCCTGCATGGGGCTGCGTTGCTGTGCGTCTATGGCTGCGATGTTGACCCGCACCACCCAACCAAAGGCATAGGCCGCCAGGCACAGCATGGCCATCACAGCAGGCGCCCACCGGCCATAGCTGTGGCTCAGCAGCGGCCCCAACACCAAAAACCCGCTGCCAATGATCGATGCCAACGGCGTGGTGCTCGCCCGCCACAGGCGATTGCCTGCCAGCTTTCGCCAGAGCAACAGTCCGCCGGCGGTCAGCGCGCACAACACCACGATCACATCAATACTCATAGGGCCTCAGCAATGAGCCATGGATCTTTCACGCCGGCGCTGGAGACATGGCAAGGCAGCCAACACAACAGGGCATCATCTGGCCATGTCCACCATCTGGCCAGCCTCTGCTCAATGCTCGGCCTTTGTCGCTTTTGTCGTTTTTGGCACTTTCGGCACTTTCGGCACTTTCGGCACTTTCGTCACTTTTGACAACCTGGCCGTTTTGGCTTTGCCAGCGGGCTGTTTCAACTGTCCATGGGCCTGGTCCAGCCACAGCAGCGACTCGGTGTGGCTCATGAACCGGCGCAGGTAGTCGGGCGAGAGTTCGCGCATGAGCGAAAGAGTGCGCAGCACGAGGTTGTGGGCATTGAGCGGGCCGGCGTTTTCAGGGGCCCGGTGAGCGGCCTGATCCACTTCTGTTTCCGCGCTGATTCGGGCCCAGGTTTCTCGGAAGCGGATGGCGCTTTTGAGGTCCAGGTAGGGCGTCGCCTGGCCGAAGCTTTTCGGGGCGCTGCCACGGCCAACGCTGTCTGGCTGTGAAGAGGCTGTTTGAATGTGCTGGTTGAGTTGCCCGAGCAACGACAAAGGGGCGGCTGGAGGCGCGGCTTCAGGCTGGGCTTTGGGCCTGGGTTTGCGCGGTGCAGGGGCTGGAGCTGGGGCAAGCCCTTCAATGGGTTCAGGATGCACGAGAGGAGGATCGCTGGCTTCATTCGCCAATGGGGGTGCCAACGGCCGAGCAACCGCCTCGGCTTCGGTACCCCCGCTCAGCGCTTTCAGCGCAACCAACAACTTGGCGTGCAACACCGTTTGAACCGCGGGCGGCGCGGCTTGCAGGCGGCGGGTCAGGGCTTCGATGTAGTGCAGGCGAACGGGGTCCAGGCTTCGTGAAGCGTTGGCAAGGCTGGCGTCACTGGTCCGCAGCGCTTCAACGCTCGCAAGTACCTCGTCCAGGTCCAGCGTGTTCAAAGATGCCCCCGCTTCGCTCATCAGCCGGGTGCCTTCTCAGCGGGCCGGGCAGCACCTGCAGCGGCAGCCGCACCGCCGTCGGCTCCTGCTTTCACATTCGCTGTGCGGGGCACGGGCGCCATTTCCACGCGGCGGTTTTGAGCCCTGCCCTGGGCATCTGTGTTGGAAGCCACGGGCTGCTCGGCGCCGAAAGCAGCGCTGAAGACCTGCGCGCGCGGCATGCCTTCTGCGATGAGCGCGCGGGTCACGTTGAGCGCGCGTTGGGCAGAGAGCTCGAGGTTGTCTTTGAAATGCAGGTTGCCTTCCTGGATCGGGCGGTCGTCGGTGAAGCCGCTCACCATAAGCATCTGACCGGTCTCGCTCAAATACAGCTGCAAGGGCGGCACCAGGCTCTTGAGCAAGAGGCGACCTTCTTCTCGCAAATCATCAGAATTCAAATCAAACAACACGCTGCCGCTGATGCCGATGCGGCCGTTGTTGAGCGTCACACGACCCGACTGCAGCGGAATGGCGAGCGCCTTTTCCAGCGCCATGCGGCGGGCTTCTTCTTGGTGCCGCTTCTCAATTTCTGATTGCAAGCTGGCCACCAGATCCATCTGCATGGCGAGCACCGAAATCAGGATGAGCACAAACGCACCCACCACGCCGGCCATCAGATCGCCGAACACCGCCCACACAGGCGCTGCCTGCTCGACGCCGTCGTCTTCGCTGCTGGCGTGGGCTTCGAACTCTGCTCCGATCATGCGGCGCTCCCGGCAGCGGCCTTGCCGCTGCCGCGCAGACGGCGCAGGTCTTCCACGATGCCTTGTTGCGAGCTGATGCTGAGATCAATCACCTCACGCGCTTGCGCCACGTAGTAGGCCAGTTGCTCGTCGCTGCGCGCCATGTTCTTCGATATCGCGCCTTCGATGTGCTGCAACTTGTCGACCAGCTTCTGGTTGGATTCGCTGAAGAGCATCACGCCGTGGTGAAACGCTTCGCCCAGACTGGCCAGCTCGGCTGCGCTGCCCGCCACTTGCGCGGCGACTTCGTTGGTGTTGCTGGCCTGTGTTTCCAGTGTGGCGCTGAACTGCTGGCTCACCTGGTCGAGCACACCGGTGGCCGATGTCACCAGCGATTCGATGGCAGCACGTTGTTCGCCTGTGGCGTGCTCCACGCTTTGCAGCAGCGTGCCGAGGTTGCCCACCAGCGCGGTGCGCTCTTGCAGCGCGAGGTTGTCGCGTTCGGTGAGGTGGCTCATTTCCTGGCGCAGTTGCGCGATCACCTCAGCCGCGGCCTTGGGCGCTTCGGAGGCCGTCTCCAACAGGCGCGTCATCGGTGCTTCCAGCGCCTCGCCCAAGGTGGCGAGGTGGCTGGCCATGGCCGTTTGCAGCTCGCCCAGTCGGTTGACCGCAGCCTCGCCGCGCTGGTCTTCTTCGCGGCGAAGGGTTTGCAACTGGCTGGTCAGCCCGTCTTGCCAACTGGCCAGGCGTGCCACCGCCGATTCGCCGCGCGCGCTTTCTTCGGTGCGCAACGCAGAGAGCTCGCTGCGCCACAGGCCGGCAAGCTGGTCCATGCGCTCGCCTTGTTGGGTGGCCCACTGGGTTTCTGCCTCGCTGCGCGCTTTCACGAGCGCTTCAGAAGCCTCCAGCAGGCGCGACATTTCTTCTTGCGTCTGTTTCGCTTGTTCGGTGGCGCTTTGGCGGATGGCCGCCGCGGCCTGCGCCAGCGATTGACCCACGGCCTGTTGTTGCGCCAGGTTCTGGCTGCCCACCGTATGCCATTCGTTTTGCAATCCGGCGGCCATGGTTTGCAAGGCTTGAGTCCATGCGGCCTGCTTTTGTTGCTCAGCCTGGGCATGCGCTGCCTGCGACTGGTTCATGGCCTGGCCCACGTGGGACAGCAAGCCACTGGCACGCTGCTCAAACGTGGTGTTGAACCCAGCCAGGGCTTCGCTCAATTGCGCCACCATCTGTTCGCTGGCCGTGGCCTGCGATTGCAGCGTCATCGCCCAGGCGGCCTGTTTGCCTTGTTCGGATTCGGCCTGCTCGCTGTGCACACGGCCGATGGCCTCGCCCATGTTCGACAACAAAGCCGTGGTGCGCTGCTCGAGGGTGGTGCTGAAACCCGCCAAGGCCTCGCTCAATTGCACGACCATTTTTTCGCTGGCCGAGGCTTGTGATTGCAGCGTCTGCGCCCAGGCGGATTGCTTGTTTTTTTCGGCCAGGGTTTGTTCGCTTTGCTGGCGACCCATGGCTTCGGTCACGTCGCTGAGCAACGCCTGGCTGCGTTGTTCCAGCGTCTGGTTGAACCCGACCAAGGCCAGGCCCAGTCCACTCACCAGCTCAGTATTGGTTTTGGCCTGGGTGTCCAGGGCCTGTTTCCAGGTGTCGGCGACGGTGTGGGTGGTGGTGCTGAATTCGCTGGACAAGCCCTTCAACTGCGCTTGCACCGACTCGCTCACCTGGCCGTGCAGTCGCGTCGATTCTTCGGCAATGGCCTTCATGGCCGATTCCACCACGGGCTGGATGGTTTCGCCCGCGATACGCGCACTGGCGGTGAGGGTTTCCTTGAGCGACAACGCCACGGTCTGGCCCAGGCCGGTGTAGGCGGCGGCGGTTTCCTGGTGGAACTGGTCCTGTCGGGTTTGCAACTGGGTGTCGAGCTGCTGGCCTCGCTGCTCCATCAACGTCATCAAGGCTTGCAACTGGTCCACCACGGCGGGCAAGGCGCTGGCCTGCGCCTGCATGGCGGCGAACGAGGCGTTGCGCTGGAAGGCGAACGTGAACGGATGGAACACAGTGGCGATGCGCGCGTCGAGCGTGCGAACCACTTCAAGTCGCTCGCGGCGGCTCAGCGCCGACATGAGGCCGAGCATGGCCGAAGTGGCCACACCCGCCACCGAGGTACCAAACGCAAAGCCAAGTCCCTTGATCGGCGCGGCGAGTGCGGAGCGGATGGCCGCCAGATCGGCCGAGCCTTCAAGCGCAAACACCGCCCCTTTGAAGGTCACGACCATGCCGAGGAAGGTGCCCAGCATGCCGAGCATCACCAGCAGGCCGATCAGGTAAGGCGTGAGCGACAAGCCAGGCAAGGCGGCGCGCTCGCCTTCGATGCGCTGGCGCACCGAATGTTGCAATGGCGCAGGCACGCTGCCCAGCCAGTCACCGAGCTGGTTCAGTGGCTCGGGCACCTGCGCCAAGGCCCCTGCCAAACCCTTTGTCAGGCCCCGGTATCGGCGAATCTCCAGCGCACCGGCCAGGTAGGCGGCGGCGATGGCGAAGGTCATGGCCAGGGCGATGTGGCTGGTGCCCACAAAACCGGCGCCCACCCAGAGGATGGCGGCCAGACCAAGGAGAAATGCGCCGATTAGCACGCCGGCGTTGAGAGATCGGTTCATGTCTGTGACTTGCAATTCTGGAAAGCAAAAAAGGGGGCGTGCCAGCAAATGCCCAACCCAGCGGATGCCGAAGGCTCGGCTCCGCCAGCCAAAGGGCACCGTCCCCCAGAGGGGGACGCCGCGAAGTGGCGCAGGGAGAAGTTCATAGAGCCAGCGCCTCGGCCATGCCCGCCACGGGCTGCAAGCGCAGCTCCAGTTCGGCCAGCAGGGCCTGCTGGAATTCGGTGGTCAACTGACTTAGCCAGGCAGGCCGCTGCAAGAGATCGGGGCTGGTGTCCGGATTGGCTTCATTCGCCGCCTCGCGGCGCAGTTGCTCAAAGCGTTTCTTGAGAAAGGTGGGCACGGTGGACAGCAGGTGTTGCTCGCGCCCGCCGAGCATCTGGTCCATTACTCCGTCCAGCAGCGCCAGTTGCGCCAGTTCGGGTGAGGCCGCCGAGAGCCGCTCGCGGGCGTGGCTGCGCAAGGCGTCCACGCTCATTTCCATGCGGCGCTGTTGCTCAACATAGCGCTGGTGCAGCATGGCGAACTCAGCGGCGGGGTCAAGCGGCAAGGCCGGTGCCGAGAGGGCACCCTGGGCGGAGTGATCCGCCCTGCCCCGCTGGGGTTGCACCGGCTCGGCCGTCTCGATGGATTTGGTGAGGGTTGCGCGCACTTGCTGAAGCTCTTCGGCCAGGCTGTGCGGTGCAGGCGCCCCGGTGCGACCCGGCGCCATGGGGGCGGCCTGGGATTGCAGCGCTGACCGCAAGGTGATCGCATCGGCCACGCTCAACCAGGCACCCAGCCGTTCCGCAAAGTCTTGCCCTACGGGCGCAGCCGCGCTGACGCCACTGCTTTCACTGAGCAGGTGCACCAAAGCAGAGCGGTGAGAAGAACTTTTGAAACTGCCGCGCAAAAACGATTTCCTCGGGCTTCTCCTCGCGAAGGAGCCCTGGCCGTGTGTAAAAGAATGAAAACTCGGGAGAAATCCCACGGGATTGCCCCAAAAAACGACATTCAGGCAAGGCCTGGGGTGCCCCAGCGGGCCTGTCCAGCCGGCAGCATGCCATCGGCTCGAAGTCGTGTTTTCGACGGGCGGCCCAGCAATCAGGCCCCAACCGCCATGCCGGGCGGCTCGGGCCAGCCCCTGTGGCCAGCTCGAAAGCCCGTTCAGAAGAGGGGCTCACATGCACCCCCGATTATCCCAGTACTGCCAACACGCCAAAAAATCGGCCCTGCCGGGGCCGACCACGGCCCCGCGAAGCCGGTTCCACCCAGGCCATCGGCCAAGGTGCGTCGAGCGACGGTGGATTCAGCAACGGCTCCACGGGCACGTCACAACACCAAAACAGCCCGAAAATCGTTGACGTTGGTGTGGGTGGGTCCGGTCACCACCAGATCGCCCAGCGCGTCAAAGTAGGCATAGGCGTCGTTGCGCGCCAGGTGATCGGTGAGCTTGAGTCCCTGCTCGAGGCCGCGGGCCACGGTATCGGGTGTGACGATGGCACCCGCGTTGTCTTCGACGCCGTCGATGCCATCGGTATCGGCCGCAAGCGCCCAGATACCTGCCGTGTCGTGCAGCGCCTGCGCCAGGCCCAGGCAGAACTCCCCCGCCCGGCCGCCTCGGCCTCTGGGTTGCCCTTCGGCGCGGGGACGCACCGTGACCGTGGTCTCGCCGCCGCTCAGGATCACACAAGGGCGTTGAAAACTGCTGCGCCCCAAGGCCGTGGAACGGGCCAGGGCCGCGTGCACCTTGCCCACCTCGCGGGACTCGCCTTCGATCTCATCGCTGAGCACCACCACGTTCAGCCCCACTGCGCGAGCCGCTTCAGCCGCGGCGTCCAGACTTTGCTGGGGGGTGGCGATGAGATGGGTCCGATGACCGCTGAAACAGGCATCCCCGGTTTTGGGTGTTTCCAGTTTTCCGCGTTCCAGCTGGGATCGCACCGCTGGCGGTACCTCAATGCCGTAACGGCGCAAGACATCAAGCGCTTCGGCACAGGTGGACGCATCGGCCACCGTGGGGCCACTGGCGATGACACTCACGTCATCGCCAGGCACATCGCTGATGGTGAGCGTGACCACACGCGCTGGCGCGCAGGCCGCGGCCAGCCGACCGCCCTTGATGGCAGACAGGTGTTTGCGCACCGTGTTCATTTCCAGGATATTGGCGCCACTCTCCAGCAACTGGCGGTTGATCCGCTGCTTGTCGTCCAGGGTGAGCCCCTCACAAGGCAGTGTGAGCAAGGCGGACCCGCCACCAGAGATCAGGCACAACACCAGATCGTCGGCCGTCAGGCCTTGGGTCAACTGCAAGATGCGCTCAGCCGCAGCCATCCCCGCCGCGTCAGGCACGGGGTGGGCGGCCTCCACCACCTCAATGCGATGCGCCAGCCCTTCGGGGCGCGGGGGTGTGTGGTGGTAGCGCGTGACAACCAAACCCGAGAGTGGCGCACCGGCCGGCCACAAGGCCTCCACCGCCTGAGCCATCGCGCCACCCGCTTTGCCCGCGCCCAGCACCAAAGTGCGGCCCCTGGGGGGCGCAGGCAGGTGGGCTGCGGTGTTGTGCAGCGGGAGGGCGCGCTGCACGGCTGCATTGAAGAGGTGGCGCAGGAGGGCGCGGGGGTCGTCTGTTGAAGGCGGGTTCATTGTTGTTCCGACTCTTTCGTGTTGGCGGTGCAGCTGGGTGATTGTGGCGTGCCGGGTCTCGGCCCGGCGGGCAAAATTGCAGAGACGAAAACAATCCCAAAAAGATACCGCAAAACCTGCAGAATCCCCCGCATGACCACCTCCCTGCTCATCCAAAACGCCCAATGCATCGCCACCTTCAACCACGAAGATCCGGCTCAGGGGCTGGAGCTGAAAGAGGCCAGCCTGTTCATCCGCGACCACCGCATTGAATGGATCGGCCCCGCCGCCGAGCTGCCAACCGGGCTCCACGACGAAGCCGGCGATGTGATCGATGCACGTGGTCACCTCGTCACCCCCGGGCTGGTGAACACCCACCACCACATGACCCAGTCGCTCACGCGGGCCATCCCCGGTGTGCAAAACGCCGAGCTGTTTGGCTGGCTGCGCGGGCTGTACCCCATTTGGGCCGGGCTGACACCCGAGATGGTGCAGGTGTCCACCCAGATCGCCATGGCCGAGCTGTTGATGAGCGGCTGCACCACCAGCAGCGACCACTTGTACATCTTCCCCAACGGCGTGCGCCTGGAAGACAGCATCGAGGCGGCCGCAGAGATCGGCATGCGCTTCACCGCCACACGCGGCAGCATGAGCGTGGGCCAGAGCGCCGGGGGCTTGCCACCCGACAGCGTGGTCGAACAAGAAGACACCATTCTGAAAGACAGCCAGCGTCTGATTGAAACCTGGCACGGTGCGCAGCACGGGGCCATGCTGCAGATCGCCCTGGCCCCGTGTTCCCCGTTTTCAGTCAGCCCGGCGCTGATGCAGCAAAGTGCGCTGCTGGCGCGCAGCTTCAAAGGCCAAGGCGTTCGCCTGCACACCCACCTGGCCGAGAACGACCACGACATCGCCTACAGCCGCGAAAAATTCAACAAGACACCGGCCCAATACGCACAGGAGCTCGGCTGGTTGGGCGACGACGTGTGGCATGCCCACTGCGTGAAGCTGGACGATGAGGGCATCAGCCTGTTCGCGGCCAGCCGCACTGGCGTGGCCCATTGCCCCTGCAGCAACATGCGGCTGGCCTCAGGCATTGCACCCGTGCGCCGCCTGCTCGATGCAGGGGTGCCGGTGGGGCTGGGTGTGGATGGCAGCGCCAGCAACGACGCGGCGCACATGGTCAACGAAGCGCGCCAGGCCTTGCTGCTGGCGCGCGTGGGCCGCGCCCTGCAGCCACCCGAAGTTCGACATGGCCAGACCTTTTTGGGCTGCGATCTCGGCCCGGCCGAGATGACGGCCCGCGATGCCTTGGGCATGGCCACGCGAGGTGGTGCACAGGTGCTGGGGCGCAAAGACATCGGGCACCTGGCCAAGGGCATGTGTGCCGACCTGGCGCTGTTCGACCTGCGCACGCTCAATTTCGCCGGCGGTGCGGTGCACGATCCCGTGGCCAGTCTGCTGCTGTGCGCCAGCCCGCAAGCGGCCTACACCGTGGTCAACGGCCGTATCGTCGTGCGCCAAGGTCAGCTGACCACGGTCGACCTTGATCCGCTGATTGAGCGGCACAACCGCCTGGCCCTGCAACTGGCCGAGGCTGCACGCAACGCCTGAATCCCCGGACCTCCGTCAGGACTTGCCGGCGGTAAAACCGCCGTCCACCACAAAGTTGGCACCGGTGACAAAGCTGGCTTCATCGCTCAGCAAAAACAGGGCGACATTGGCCACTTCTTCAGCCCGGCCCAGGCGCCCGATGGGGTGCATCTGGATCAGGGCCTGGCGGGTGGCGTCGTCCAGCAGGGACAACAAAGGGGTGTCGATGTAGCCCGGGGCTAGGGCATTGACCCGCACGCCCTTGGCCGCCGACTCCAGTGCCAATGTGCGTGTCAGATTGACCACGCCCCCTTTGGCCGCTGAATAGGCCGCAGTCATGCTCTGCCCGAACACCCCGAGAATCGACGCACAATTCACCAGGCTCCCACTGCCCTGGTTGTACATCTGGCGCAGCGAGGCACGCGCCACGCGGAACACACCATTGAGATTGATATCGATCACCCGCAGATAGTCTTCATCCGGATAACTGTCGGCCGGAGCCATGCCTGCAATGCCGGCATTGTTGAACACGCCGTCCAGCGACCCCATGGTTTTGGCAGCGTCGAGAATCAGGCGATCCACCTGCTCGCTGGAGCTCACATCTGCAGGCATGAAGCGGCAACGGCCGCCATGCGACTTGGCGAGGGCCGCAGCAGCCGCTTCGCCACCCGAATTTGCCAGGTCGGTCAGCACCACCTGGGAGCCCTCTTGCAAGCAGCGTTCGACCGATGCCAGGCCGATACCGCTGGCGCCGCCCGTGATCAGAATATTCTTGCCCTTCAGTCGCATAGAACCTCCAGATGCGGGTGGTTTCTGAATCGACATGGCGCCCGCAAGCCACCACAGTCCATATTCATTCTGTGGCGAACAGCGTGTTGGTGCATGCCTTGCACCCGCAAAACTGGCGCTCTACTGACGTGGATCAAAAAAGGGGGGCGCCCTGCCGTGCTGCAAACTGAAGCCCGCCCAGCCTTGCCACCCTTCAATCGATGCGCACCTGCACATCGCCCTTCTTCACCTGCACCGGGTAGGTCTTGAGCGCTTTCTCCCCCCGGATCACGTTCAGCAACTGGATCCCTGGTGGAAAACTGGCCCAATCGACAACCTCACCCGTGCGGATATCGAACCGCGCGCGGTGCAAGGGACACTGCACCTTGCAGTCGTCCACAATTTTTCCGCGGCCCAGCGGCCCGAAGGTGTGGGTGCACTGCGACTGGGTGGCGAAAAAGCCCTCGCCCAGGTGGTAAACCACCACCTTGGTCGCCCCGGCCGTGTGGGCAGCCATCTTGCCCAACGGCAGGTCATCGATTTTGCAGACGGTGTGCCAAGCCATAGTCAACTCCTTGGATCAGGTTGAAAAACACGTCAAACCTCGATGCACCCAAGCCTCAACGCGGCAGATGCACCTTCATGCTGGCGGGGTCGGGTTGGCGCCCTCTGGCGCCAACACACGCAACAGCCAGCGGTTCAAATCCGACACTTCCTCCGCACACACCGAGTGTTCCATGGGATAGCTGTGCCAGTCCACCGCCTGCCCCCAGGCAAGCAGGGCATCACGAGAGGCTTCGCCTCGGCCAATTTCCACCACGGGATCTTGCTCTCCATGGCCCATGAAAACAGGGGTGTGGTGGTTGGCCGGGTGGCGCTCGGCCAGAGCGGTATCGGCCAAAGGCAGATAGCCCGAAAGGCCCACGATGCCCGCCAGCCGATTTGGCGCGCGCAGACCTGCCATCAAGGCCATGGCGCAGCCCTGGGAAAATCCCATGAGCACGGTGCGGTGCGAGGCCACGCCGCGCTCAACCTCCCGGTCCAGCAGCTGTTGCACGATGGCCGCCGACTGGCGCAAACCCGCCTCATCTTCAGAGCGTGGGGTATTCGGATCCGCACCGGGCGGAAAAATGTCGTACCAGGCCCGCATTTCGTAGCCGCCGTTGATGGTCACCGGCCGCACGGGCGCACTGGGGAACACAAACCGCACGGGCCCAATCGGGCTCATATCGAGTTCTTGAACGATCGGAACAAAATCGCGACCATCTGCACCCAGGCCATGCAAAACCACCACGCTGGCCACCGGCAAGGCAGCAGCGTCGCCGCCAGTGAGCATCTCAATCACGTCCAAAGCTTGTTCATTCATGGCGCCAGCATACGCCAAGGCAGGGCAAGCCCACCTGCTCCGCGGCACCCTGTGGCACCACCAATACAGGATCGGCCAGCTGCATCCGTCACCCTCGAGACAGGTTCAATAGCTTGCCCGGGCGCGGCCCGGACCGGCCGGCCCTGGCGCCCACCTGGCCAGCCAAGGTGAAACCCTGTAACACCTCGGGCGCGGCTTGGCTAAAGTGGGGAATTATTGCCTTGGGAAAACAACGATGAGCATCATTTCAAACGAATACCTTGCCCTGCAGCGCCTCTACCACTGGGAAAAGACCGCTCCCGATCAGGTAGCACTGACCCAACCCATGGGCAACGGTGCCGTCAACGATTACACGTGGCGCGAAGTCGGTGATCAGGTGCGCCGGATGGCCGCCTTCCTCCAGTCGCAGGGCTGGGAGCCGGGTTCCAAAGTCGCGATCCTGTCCAAGAATTGCGCCTGGTGGATGATGAATGATCTGGCCATCTGGATGGCAGGCCATGTGTCGGTACCGCTGTACCCCACGCTGGCACCCGAAACCATTCGCCAGATCCTGGAGCACAGCGAAGCCAAGGCCTGTTTTGTCGGCAAGCTCGATGGCTGGGAGCACATGAAGCCCGGCGTGCCTGCCGACATGCCCTGCTTCAGCTATCCGCTGTCGCCGCCCGATGCGATCAAGGCCTACGAAGGCTGGGATGCCATCTGCAAACGCACCCAACCAATGCCAGGCGAGCCGGTGCGGGGCGAAGACGAGCTCGCCACCCTGATCTACACCTCGGGCACCACGGGCATGCCCAAAGGGGTCATGCACTCCTTTGGCAACTTTGCCTGGGCGCTGGACAAAGGCATCAAGCGCATTCCGATGTCGGCCGATGACCGCATGCTGTCTTACCTGCCACTGGCCCACGTGGTCGAGCGCATGCTGGTCGAACACGGCTGGCTGCGCACGGCCATGCATGTTTACTTCGCCGACTCGCTCGACACCTTTGCGGCCGATCTGCAACGCGCCCGCCCCACCATCTTTTTCTCCGTACCGCGGCTGTGGGTCAAGTTCCAGCAGGGCGTGCACCACAAAATGCCGCCGGCCAAGCTCAACCGCTTGCTGGGCATCCCCATCCTCGGGGGCATCGTGCGCAAGAAAGTGATGAAAGCCCTGGGCCTGGACCAGTGCAAGTTTGCCGCAGGCGGCGCTGCACCGATGCCGATCGCATTGCTGCAGTGGTACAGCAAGCTGGGCCTGCAGATCAACGAGGGCTACGGCATGACCGAAAACCTCGCCCTCTCACACATCACCATCCCGGGTAAAGACCAGCAAGGCACGGTCGGTCCTGTGTACCCCGACGTGGGCCACCGAATCGATCCGGAAACCGGCGAGATCCAGATGCACAGCCCTGCGCTGATGCAGGGCTACTACAAAGAGCCCGAAAAAACCCGCGAAACCATGACCGACGACGGCTGGCTCAAGACGGGCGACAAAGGCACAATCGATGGTCAGGGTTTGCTGCGCATCACCGGGCGGGTCAAAGACCTCTTCAAGACCGGCAAAGGCAAATACGTGGCGCCCGCTCCGATCGAAGACAAGCTGGTGATGCACGAGGCCATTGAGGCCTGCGTGGTCAGTGGCGCCAACCTCGGTCAACCGCTGGGCATCGTGATGCTCAACGAAGAAGCCGTCAAACGCGTGTCGGATGCCGGCGCTCGCAGCGAGCTCGAAGCCTCCCTGACCAGCCACCTCAAGCGCGTCAACAGCACACTGGACCCCCACGAGCAACTGCAATGCCTGGTGGTGGCCACCACGGCCTGGACGGTGGACAACGACATCATCACGCCCACCTTCAAGGTCAAGCGCAACCGCATCGAAGACCTGTACGCCAAGAACTACGAGGCCTGGGAGGCCTCGGGCAAAAAAGTGATCTGGCAAAACCAGTAAGTCACCTGATGGAGGATTCCTGGGAGCGCTGGCTCCCATGAATCCCTCGCGGAGCGCGGGGTCTCACACTCTGCCGCTCCGCGCCCTCGTTCAACAAGGCGAAGCAGGGTCAACCAAGCGCCAGCGCATGGTGGCGCAAATGGTCTTCCATGAAGGTGCTGATGAAGTAGTAGCCGTGGTCGTGGCCCTCGTGCCGGCGCAGGGTAAGCGGCTGACCTGCCGCCTGGCATGCGGACTCGAAGGCCTCGGGATGCAATTGCTCGGCGAGGAATTTGTCTGCCAGCCCCTGATCGATCAGGATGCCGTCCGGGTAAGGTGCAGCACCCTGCCCCGCCATCAGGGCACTGGCATCGTGCTCGGCCCAGGTGCTTTCGTCTTGCCCCAGGTAGCCCGTGAATGCCTTGTGACCCCAGGGGCATTGCGTGGGTGCACAGATCGGCGCAAAGGCCGAAACGCTCCGGAACACGCCCGGATGCCTCAGCGCCAGCGTGAGTGCGCCATGGCCCCCCATGGAGTGCCCGAACAAACCCTGGCGCGTGGTGTCCAACCCAAACTCGGCGGCGGCCTGCGGCAGCAGCTCCTTGAGCAGATAGCTCTCCATGCACCAATGGCCCGACCATGGTGTCTCCGTGGCATCGAGGTAAAAGCCCGCGCCCACGCCAAAATCCCAGTGGTGGTCTTCGCTGTCCACCCCGGTGTTGCGAGGGCTGGTATCGGGCATCAGCAAAGCGAGCCCCAGCTCGGCGGCCACCCGCTGCGCGCCGGCCTTCATGGCAAACGTCTCTTCGGTGCAGGTCAGTCCCGCCAGGTACGTCAGCATCGGCACCGACCCACCGGCCAGCGCCTGCGGCGGCAAGAACACACCAAACCGCATCGGCAGACCGACTTCGGCCGACATGTGTTTGTAAAAGCGCTGCACACCGCCAAAGCAGGCGTGTTCGCTGATCAGTTCAAGACGTTCAAAGGTATTGCTCATAGGGCCTACAGGTAGAGGGGGGGGCGTGAGATGTGGCGAGGAAGTGTGTTGCAGAACGCCGCGAAATCGGCTTTTCCGGGCTGCCAGCACCGCCCCTTGTGGAGCAAATGCCAAAGGCGGCGTGGGGAAGCTCGTTCCAAGGTCAATAAATCACCACCCCACGGATCGACTCGCCGCGTTTCATCAAATCGAATCCCTTGTTGATGTCTTCCAGCGGCATGGTGTGGGTGATGAGATCGTCGATGTTGATCTTGCCTTCCATGTACCAGTCCACGATTTTTGGCACGTCGGTGCGCCCGCGCGCGCCGCCGAAGGCTGAACCCTCCCACTTGCGACCGGTGACCAGCTGGAACGGACGCGTGGAAATCTCTGCCCCGGCTTCGGCCACGCCAATGATGATGCTGCGGCCCCAGCCTTTGTGGGTGCACTCCAGGGCCTCGCGCATCACCTTGGTGTTGCCGATGCATTCAAAGCTGTAGTCGGCACCGCCATCGGTGAGCTGGACAACCGCATCAACCACGTTCTCAACCTCTTTGGGGTTGATGAAGTGCGTCATGCCGAACTTGCGCGCCATGTCCTGGCGCGCCGGGTTGATGTCCACGCCGATGATTTTGTCGGCACCCACCATCTTGGCGCCCTGGATCACGTTCAGGCCAATGCCGCCCAGGCCAAACACCACCACGTTGGCGCCCGCCTCCACCTTCGCGGTGAACAGCACAGCACCAATGCCGGTGGTCACACCGCAACCGATATAGCAGACCTTGTCAAACGGCGCGTCTTCGCGGATCTTGGCCAGGGAAATCTCAGGCGCCACCGTGTAGTTGCTGAAGGTGCTGGTGCCCATGTAGTGGAAGATGGGCTTGCCATCAAGACTGAAGCGGCTGGTGGCATCGGGCATCAAGCCCTTGCCCTGGGTGCCGCGGATCAGTTGGCACAGGTTGGTCTTGCGGCTCAGGCAAAACTTGCACTGGCGGCACTCGGGTGTGTAGAGCGGGATGACATGGTCACCCTTTTTCAACGAAGTCACACCGGGGCCCACATCGACCACAATGCCTGCGCCTTCATGACCCAGGATGGCCGGAAAAATGCCTTCCGGATCAGCGCCCGAGAGCGTGTAGTAGTCGGTGTGGCAGATGCCCGTGGCCTTGATTTCCACCAGCACCTCACCCAGCTTCGGGCCTTGCAGATCGACGGTTTCAATGGTCAGCGGCTGGCCTGCTTGCCAGGCAACGGCGGCACGGGTTTTCATGGGTGCATCTCTGGGAAGTTAACGACCCTCCGAGGGTAACGCATGCGGGTGGCGGCAAGCCGCCTTGCTGCCACCCGATGATCGGGTTCGCTCACGCCAAATCCTGGTTGGATTGGGGGCATGGCCCGTTCGTTGACCCCATGGCGTCGAGACAGGACACCAAGGTGGTCGCGGTGTCGCGCGCAAGCCAGCGAGCAGGTTCAGTCGATCTTTGCGCCGTCGGTGAACCACTTGGCGAACACGGCCCGCTCGGCCTCGGTGATGCCGGTGGCGTTGTTCAGCGGCATGATCTTGGTCACGACCACCTGCTGGTACACCGCTTGGGCGTGCTGTTTCAGACCCTCGGCCGAGTCGAGCCGAATGCCCTTGGATTGCAGCGCCTCACCGTGACACATCACGCAACGCTGTTCAACCACCGGCTGGAGCTGCGCATAGCCCACCACGTCCGGCACCACCACAGCCTGCACGGGCGCCGGCTTGAGCCAGACGATCAGGGCCATCAACACCGCCGAACCCACCGCCGCGTACGGCCAGGGATGGCCGTTGCGGCCCAGCTTGAAGCCGTGGCGCAGCACGAAAAACTGGCGAATGGCCGCGCCCGCGAACATCATGCCGATCAACACCAGCCAGTTCTGCGGATGGCTGTAGGTGAAGCTGTAGTGGTTGCTCAACATGGCGAACAGCACCGGCAGGGTGAAGTAGGTGTTGTGCACGCTGCGCTGCTTGCCGCGCTTGCCATGGATAGGGTCAACTGGCCGGCCGGCCTTCAGGTCGGCCACCACCGTGCGCTGGCCCGGGATGATCCAGAAAAACACGTTGGCGCTCATCGCGGTGGCGATCATGGCGCCCACGATCAGGAAAGCAGCGCGGCCGGCGAACATGTGGGTCGCGGCATAAGCGGCCACACAAACCAGCAACAACACCAGCGCACCCACTTTGGCATCGCCGTTTTTGCTCTGGCCCAGGGTTCGGCAGATGGCGTCGTACAGCAGCCAGAACGCCACCAGATACCCAAGGGCCGCGGCGATGGCCCCAGCCGGGCTCCAGGCCATGACATTCGGATCGATCAGGTAAACGCTGGGACTCCAGAGGTAGGAAATCAGGAACAGCGCAAATCCGGAGAGCCAGGTGGAATAGCTCTCCCAGTAAAACCAGTGGAGGTGCTCGGGCAGCTTGGGTGGTGAAACCGCGAATTTCACCGGGTGGTAGAAGCCCCCACCGTGCACCGCCCAGAGCTCGCCACTCACGCCATCTCGCTTCAGCTGCTCGTCCTCCGGGGGGGTGAGGCTGCTGTCGAGGAATACAAAATAGAACGACGAGCCAATCCAGGCGATGGCGACGATCACGTGCAGCCAGCGAACCAGCAGGTTGGCCCAGTCAAACAGGTAGGATTCCATGGCACCTCAACAAAAACGGACAAACCGTTGGACGTTTCGACTCACCACCGCGGGCGCTCTGAGTCGGCTGAGGGCCGCGATTGAATGCCGGGATGACTCCCGCGCGCACCCGCTCCGCTGCGACCAATGCCGCAAAGTGTATACACTTTTGGCCAACAGGGAACACCCTACAATCCCGAAGACCCAGCCCCGGGGGGAGCCATCGGGGGCCGAGCAAACTCAAGCAACAACTGCGCCACGACCGACGCAGCGATGACGGCAGGCTCCTTGCCCACAATCCCGGGCAAGCCGATCGGACACGTGACATGGGCCAGCTCGCCCGCTGTAAAACCGCGTTCGGCCAGTCGGTGGCGAAACGTCGCCCATTTGGTCTTGCTGCCGATCAGACCGACCCAGGGGAGATCGTCCGCCCGCCGCTGGCGCTCCAGGCAGGCCGCGACGATGTCCAGATCCTCTGCATGGGAAAAGCTCATGATCAAAACCGCTGAGCCGGGCAGCAAGTCGGCCACAGCCCCGTGCACGGGGTCTGAATGCTCGGGTTCAACATGCGCGGGCAATCCGTCCGGGAAAGCCTCGTCGCGGCTGTCCACCCACCGGACCCGAAAAGGCAACGGTGTCAGCGCCTGCACCACCGCCCGCCCGACGTGCCCTCCACCAAAAAGCGCCACAGGCGACGCCGGAGGCCTCAAGCGCCGGTCAAGCTCAGCGGGGTCCCAACCGCCGACCGCTTCATACCGCAAGCTCACCACGCCGCCACAGCACTGACCCAGACGGGGCCCGAGCGCCACCCGCTGTGTCCAGGATTCGCCACCTGTGCCGCCGCCCTGAGCCAGGCGCTCGCGGCACTGCCGCAGGGCATCCCACTCCAGATGGCCCCCGCCAATGGTTCCCCACTGACCATCGGGCCCCACGCCCATCCATGCCCCGCGCTCGCGTGGCACAGAACCCTGCGCGTCCACAACGGTCACCAGCATCGCAGGCGCCCCTGTCCATCGACTCAGCCAATCCGCCAGATCCGACACGCCAAACCCTCTCAAAATGTGTGGCGAGATTGCCATCAGAAGGCTGCAAATGCACCGCACCGCAGAACTGCTGCAAGTATCACCGCCACTTTTCCGTGCTCCATGACCGAAATCACCATAAACTGCATGCTCTCTACCGTATGCCATCCGGCGAACCGACCACGCCGGTCTGGTCCCTTTCTCAAGACGGAGAACCGCTTCCATGAATTTCACCTTTGCCTCCCGGACCACGCAGGCTGACGACCGATCCGGCGTTACCCACCGCGCGCTGGCCTGGATCGCTGTTTGCTCAGCCGTGTTCCTGGCCTCTTGCGCCGCACCGGTCGCCACGCCGCGCCCAGCCGAACCCGCGCCGTCAAGCGCGGTAGCACCACTGCCCCAGGCAGGCCCGATGCCCGAGCTGGTTTCCGAGGCGGGCACCCCACGCGACTACCGGCGAGATGGTGCCACGCACCTCTACGGCAAAAATGGTGGCCGCATCTTCAAGGGCCAGCTACCGCCCCTCGTGCATGCCGTGGGCGTGCTGGCGATCAGCATCGACAGCGTGGGGCAGGTCCGCAACCTTTACTGGATGCGCGCGCCCTCACATGCCCCTGACGTGGTCAAGGAAATCGAACGCACGGTGTATGCGGCAGCGCCCTTCCCAGCGCCGGCGTGCCTGGCCAGCGTGACCTACACCGACACCTGGCTGTGGGACAAGAGTGGCAATTTCCAGCTCGACACCCTGACCGAAGGCCAACGCAACAAGTGACCAAACGTCACCCGGCGCTGTGATCAAGGTCAAAAGAGGCCCGCCACCGCGCGGGCCTCTTTTCACGGGCGCAGCGCCAGTGCAATATCGGCTCAGCTGCCTCTATAGGTCGAGTAGCTCCAGGGGCTCACCAGCAAGGGCACGTGGTAATGCTGATCGGTGTGGGCAACACCAAAGTCCAGCGCCACACGGTTCAGAAAATTGGGCTCGGGAAGCGCCACGCCTTTGGCCGCGAAATAGCCTTTGACATCGAACACCAGCCTGTAGGTGCCCACTTTCAGACTGGCGTTGTCGTACAGCGGACCGTCCGGGTTGCGGCCATCAGGGTTCAGCGTGAAGCGCTTGACCAGCGTGGCTTGCTCTCCATCGGTGGTGTACAGCTCCACAGCCATGCCAGCGGCGGGGCAGCCGTTCATGGTGTCCAGTACGTGGGTGCTCAGGCCCATGGCGGTATTCCTTCTGCAGGTGATAAATCGGCTCGGTCGACAGAAAGTGTATACACTTTTTGGCTTTCTGGATATGATGAATCCATGGAACCCTCCAGCACCCACCACATCGTCGAGTCCCTCACCAAGGCCATCGTCGAACACCGTTTGCATCCGGGCACCAAGCTCGCCGAACAAAAACTGGCGGATCATTTTGGCGTGTCGCGAACGCTGGTACGCCAGGCCTTGATCCAGCTGGCTCAGAACCGCTTGATCCGGCTGGAACCGGCGCGAGGTGCCTTTGTCGCCGCGCCATCCGTAGAAGAAGCCAAGCAAGTGTTTGCCGTGCGTCGCATGTTAGAGGCGGAAATGACCCGCGCCTTTGTACAGCAAGTCACGCCCGCCAAGATCAAGGCGCTGCGCGCACACGTCGCCCAGGAAAAGCAGGCGGTCGACAGCCAGGATATCCCCGGGCGTACCGAGCTGCTCGGTGATTTCCATGTGCGCCTGGCCGAACTCATGGGCAACCAGGTGTTGGCTGAGCTGCTGCGCGAGCTGATTTCCCGCTGCGCACTGATCACCCTGATGTACCAAAGCACAAACGCGGCGGAACACTCCAACGAAGAACACGCCGAAATCGTCAAGGCCCTGGCGGCTAAAGACGAAGCGCTTGCGGTGCGCCTGATGAACGAGCACCTGATGCATGTCGAACAAAACCTCACCTTTGATCGCAAGCTGCCGGCCAGCGCCCTGGCGATGGCCTTGACTTGATCCCCCGCGCCGCTTCGCGTCCACCCCCCAAGGGTCGATGCTGGCGGCCCGGCAAAGCCGGTTCCGCGGCAACCTCGAACAAAACCACTCCCCCTCCGCTCATGGCACTCTACGACTCCACCGCCCCCTACCCCCGCGATCTGATCGGCTATGGCCGCGATGTGCCCCATGCGCGGTGGCCAGGCGGTGCGCGCATTGCGGTGCAGTTTGTGCTGAACTACGAAGAGGGTGGGGAAAACAGTGTGTTGCATGGAGATGCGGCGTCTGAGCAATTCCTGTCTGAGATGTTCAACCCGCCGGCCTTTCCCGAGCGCCACATCAGCATGGAAGGCATCTACGAGTACGGTTCACGTGCCGGCGTCTGGCGCCTGCTGCGCGAGTTCGAGCGGCGCGGTCTGCCGTTGACCGTATTCGGTGTGGCCACCGCCTTGCAGCGCCACCCCGATGTCACAGCGGCGTTTCGTGAACTGGGCCATGAGATCGCGTGCCACGGCCTGAAGTGGATCCACTACCAGCACATCGACGAAGACACCGAGCGCGCCCACATGGCCGAAGCCATGGCCATCATTCAGCGCCTGACCGGCGAACGGGCGCTGGGCTGGTACACCGGCCGAGACAGCCCCAACACCCGCCGCCTGGTGGCCGACTTCGGTGGATTCGAATACGACAGCGACTACTACGGTGACGACTTGCCGTTCTGGATGAAGGTGCGCAAGTCCGACGGCAACGACACGCACCAGCTCATCGTGCCCTACACGCTGGACTGCAACGACATGCGCTTCGCCCTGCCCCAGGGCTATTCGCACGCTGACCCGTTTTTCCAGTACTTGAAAGACTCGTTTGACACGCTGTACGCCGAGGGCGATCCGGCCGGGCTGGACAGGCCCAAGATGATGAGCATCGGCATGCACTGCCGGCTGCTGGGCCGCCCAGGCCGCGTCACCGCGTTGCAGCGTTTTCTCGATCACATCCAGCAACACGACAAGGTCTGGGTCGCGCGTCGACTTGACATCGCGCGCCACTGGAAATCCACCCACCCCGCCCCCGTCTGAGGCCATTGCCATGTCCATCACACTAGAACAACTCAACGCCGCCAGCCTCGCCGAGGCGATGCAGATGCTCGATGGCCTGTACGAGCACTCCCCCTGGATCGCCGAGCTGGCCATGGCCAAGCGGCCCGTCATCTCGCTGGCGGCCCTCAAGCACGCGATGGTGCAGGTGCTGAATGCAGCAGGGCTCGACGCCCAGCTGGCGTTGATTCGGGCCCACCCGGAACTGGCGGGCAAGGCCATGGTGAGCAAAACCCTCACGGCAGAATCGTCCAACGAACAAAACAAGGCCGGCCTCACGGAATGCACCCCGGACGAGTTCGCCCACATCCAGCGGCTGAATGTCGACTACAACGCCAAGTTCGGCTTTCCCTTCATTCTGGCGGTGCGCGGTCCACGCGGCACCGGCTTGCCCAAAGCCGAAATCATCACCACCTTCGAGCGCCGCCTGCACAACCCGGTGGACTTCGAGCGCGACGAATGCCTGCGCAACATCCACCGGATCGCCGAGATCCGCCTGAACGACAAGTTCGGGTTCGAGCCCACCCTGGGCAACGAAGTGTGGGACTGGCAGGAAGCCCTGGCACAACACACCGACCCCGGCTACGCCGAATCGGGCCAGCTCACCGTGACCTACCTGACGGACGCGCACCGCGCCTGCGCCGTGCAGTTGCAACAGCAGATGCTCGACTGCGGTTTCGACGAGGTGCACATCGATGCGGTGGGCAATGTGGTGGGCACATACCACGCAGCGGACGAAGCCGGTTTCGCCGCCGGGCCGCCCCAAGGCGAAACGCGCCCCGGAATCGGGAAGGGACCCGGTTCCTCCCAGGTCCTGGGGCAGCGACCCGCGCAGCGGCGGAGCGTGGGGCCCATGACCTTGCTCACCGGCAGCCACTACGACACCGTGCGCAACGGTGGCAAGTACGACGGCCGCCTGGGTATTTACGTGCCCATGGCGGCGGTGCAGCAACTGCACGCGGCGAAACAGCGGTTGCCGTTCGCCATCGAAGTGGTGGGGTTTGCCGAAGAAGAAGGCCAGCGCTACAAAGCGACCTTCCTCGGTTCGGGCGCCCTCACCGGGCACTTCAATCCGGCCTGGCTGGATCAGCAGGATGCCGACGGCATCTCCATGCGGGCGGCCATGGAACACGCGGGCCTCCCCGCCACACTGGAAGCCATCGCCACCTTGACACGCGATCCGGCGAAATACCTCGGTTTTGTGGAGGTGCACATCGAGCAAGGCCCGGTGCTCAGCGAGCTCGACATCCCGCTGGGTGTGGTCACTTCGATCAACGCCAGCGTGCGTTACCAGAGCGAAGTATCGGGCATGGCCTGCCACGCAGGAACCACCCCCATGAACCGGCGCCGCGACGCGGCCTGTGCGGTGGCCGAGCTGGCGCTCTATATCGAGAAGCGTGCCCTGAAAGACGGCAACTCGGTCGCCACCATGGGTCAGCTGAACGTGCCCAATGGGTCCATCAATGTGGTGCCGGGCCTGTGCCGGTTTTCCCTCGATTTGCGAGCCCCCAGCGACACGCAGCGGGATGCGTTGGCCCACGACGTTCTCGCCGAGCTGGCTGCGATCTGCCAACGCCGCGGCGTGGACCACACGCTGGAAGAAACCATGCGGGCCTCTGCGGCGCCCAGCGCGCCCGATTGGCAGCAGCGCTGGGAACACGCGGTGAACGCGCTGGGCGTACCGCTCTACCGGCTTCCCAGCGGAGCGGGCCATGACGCCATGAAGC
Organism: Hydrogenophaga sp. PAMC20947; assembly: GCF_004795855.1. NCBI lineage: Bacteria > Pseudomonadati > Pseudomonadota > Betaproteobacteria > Burkholderiales > Comamonadaceae > Hydrogenophaga > Hydrogenophaga sp. PAMC20947. The sequence goes on along the minus strand of NZ_CP039252.1, from coordinate 7,554 downwards.
TGCACGAAATCATGCCGCAGGCCATGTTGTTTGTGCGCGGCCTCAACAGCGGCATCAGCCACAACCCGCTCGAATCCACCACCAGCGACGACATGGACCTGTGCGTGCATGCGTTTTCGCACCTGCTGCAGCAGCTCGCCGGCGAACAGCGGTAAACCCATCAGCCCTTCCCTCCATCTCAACGACCATCCGAGACCACACCATGACCACAGCCCTGGACCAGATCGACGCCTGGATCGATGCCCATTTCGACGAAGAGGTGAAGTTCCTGCAAGAACTCGTTCGTGTCCCCACCGACACACCACCCGGCAACAACGCGCCCCACGCTGATCGCACAGCCGAACTGCTGGCGGCCATGGGCCTCAACGCCGAGAAGCACCCCGTGCCTGAGGCCGAAGTCAAAGCCGTTGGCATGGAATCGGTCACCAACCTGATCCTGCGCCGTCGCTACGGTGACGGCGGCAAAACCATCGCGCTCAACGCCCACGGCGATGTGGTGCCGCCTGGAGAAGGCTGGACACACGATCCCTACGGCGGCGAAATCGTGGACGGCAAGATGTATGGCCGCGCCACGGCCGTGAGCAAGTGCGACATCGCCAGTTTCACCTTCGCCATCCGCGCTCTCGAATCACTGGGGGCGAAGCTCGCCGGTAGCGTGGAACTGCACGTCACCTACGACGAAGAATTTGGCGGCGTGGTCGGCCCCGACTGGTTGTTGAGCAAAGGCCTCACCAAGCCCGATCTGATGATTGCCGCCGGTTTCAGCTACCAGGTGGTGGTGGCCCACAACGGCTGCCTGCAGCTGCAGGCCACAGTGCACGGCGACATGGCGCATGCGGCGATCCCCGACTCCGGCACCGATGCGTTGCAGGCTACAAACCATATCCTCAATGCGCTCTACGCCCTCAACGCCGACTACCTGAACATCACCTCCGAGGTCGAAGGCATCACCCACCCTTATCTCAACGTGGGCCAGATCGCAGGCGGCACCAACACCAATGTGATCCCCGGCAAGGTGGTGCTCAACATCGACCGCCGCATGATCCCGGAAGAAGATCCGGCCGAAGTGGAGGCGTCCATCCGCCAGACCATTCAGGACGCGGCCAGCAGCTTCAACCCACCCCGGGGCGGCAAACGCGTCACCGTGGACGTGAAGCGCTTGCTGCTCTCGCGCGCGATGAAACCGCTGCCAGGCAACCAGCCACTGGTACAGGCGATCCAGAAACATGCGCAGGCCGTGCTGGGCGAAGCCATCCCGGCGCTGGGCACGCCGCTCTACACCGATGTGCGCCTGTATGTGGAGCGCGGCATCCCGGGTGTCATCTACGGGGCCGGTCCACGCACCGTGCTGGAGTCGCACGCCAAGCGGGCCGACGAACGCCTGGACCTTCGAGACCTGCGCGCTGCGACCAAGGTGATCGCGCGCACGCTGCTCGACCTGTTGCAACCCGCCTGAGGCCGACCATTCCGGCAACCCCCTTCAAAGCCCACCGGTTCGCCAGCGGGCTTTTTTTTGTGTCACAGTGACACCTTGACGAACCGATCAGGAGACTCCGCATGACCCCCGCAGAACAAGCATTGCGCGACGCCGCATTCGAATACCACCGCTCCCCCAGCAGGGGCAAGATTTCGGTCAGCCCCACCAAACCCCTGTCCAACCAGCGCGATCTTTCCCTGGCCTACTCCCCGGGTGTGGCTTACCCCTGCCTGGCCATCCAGGCCGACCCCACGCTGGCCGCTGAATACACATCCCGAGGCAATCTCGTCGGTGTGATCACGAACGGCACGGCCGTGCTGGGCCTGGGCGATATCGGCCCACTGGCGTCCAAGCCGGTGATGGAGGGCAAAGGCTGCCTGTTCAAAAAGTTCGCCGGCATCGATGTCTTTGACATCGAACTCGATGAGCGCGATCCCGACAAGCTGGTCGACATCATTGCTGCGCTGGAGCCCACGCTCGGCGGTATCAATCTCGAAGACATCAAAGCGCCCGAGTGCTTCTACATTGAGAAGAAGCTGCGCGAGCGCATGAACATTCCGGTGTTCCACGACGATCAGCACGGCACGGCCATCATCTCCAGTGCTGCCCTGCTCAACGGCCTCGAGTTGGTGGGAAAAGACATCGACAAAGTCAAGGTGGCGGTCTCTGGCGCGGGTGCGGCTGCCATTGCCTGCCTGGACGTGATGGTGGGCCTGGGCGTGAAGGTGGAAAACGTCCTGGTGTGTGACTCCAAAGGCGTGATCCAGACCGAGCGCGAAGATGCCAAGTCAGGCAAGCTCGACGAATCCAAACGCCGTTACTGCAGTGTCACCAGCGACCGCACGCTGGCCGATGCGGTCAAAGGCGCCGACGTCTTCCTGGGCTGCTCTGCCGCCGGCGTGATGACGGTGGACATGGTCAAGTCCATGGGCGACAAGCCCATCATCCTGGCGCTGGCCAACCCCGAGCCCGAGATCCGGCCGGAGCTGGCCAAAGCTGCCCGGCCCGACTGCATCATCGCGACCGGCCGCTCGGACTACCCCAACCAGGTCAACAACGTCCTGTGTTTCCCCTACATCTTCCGTGGTGCGCTGGACTGCGGCGCCACCCGCATCACCGAAGAGATGAAGCTGGCCTGCGTGCGCCAGATCGCAGACCTGGTCAAGAGCGAAACCAGCGAAGAAGTGGCCAACGCCTACGCTGGCCAGGAGCTGGTGTTCGGCCCCGACTACCTGATCCCCAAGCCGTTTGATTCGCGCCTGATCTTGAAGATTGCCCCCGCTGTGGCCCAGGCCGCGGCCGATTCCGGTGTGGCCACGCGCCCGATCGAAGACATGGACGCCTACCGCGAAAGCCTGGGCCGCTTCGTCTACCAGACCGGTATCCTCATGCGCCCGATCTTCAACGCAGCCAAAGCACTGCCCAAAGACAAAAAGCGCGTCGCCTATGCCGATGGTGAAGACGATCGTGCGCTGCGCGCCGCCCAGATGGCGATCGACGACAACCTGGCCACACCGATCCTGATTGGCCGGCCGGCGGTGATCGCCGCGCGCATCGAAAAGGCCGGCCTGCGCATGCGCCTGGGGGTGGACGTCGAGAACTGCAACCCCGAAGACGATCCGCGCTTCCGCCAGTACTGGGAGCAGTACCACAAACTCATGGCGCGCAATGGCGCCACGCCCGAGGTTGCGAAGGCCGCCGTGCGGCGCTCCAACACCATCATCGGCTCACTCATGGTCTCGCTGGGTGACGCCGATGCGCTCATCTGCGGTCTGGCGGGCAACTACATGACCCACCTGGAGCGCATCGACAGCATCATCGGCAAGAAGCCGGGGGCCACCAACTACGCGGCAGTCAACGCGCTCATGACCGACAAAGGCCCCCTCTTCGTGGCCGACACCTACGTCAACGAAGATCCGAGTGCCGAGCAGCTGGCCGAAATCGCCTGGATGTCGGCACAGGAAGTGATGCGCTTTGGCATCCCGCCGAAAGTAGCCTTCCTGTCGCACTCCAGCTTCGGTTCTTCCAAGCGCCCGGGCGCCCGGAAAATGCGCCTGGCCCGCGACCTGTTTGTGGCCCAACATCCCGAGATCGAGTGCGACGGTGAACTGCATGGCGATGCCGCGCTACAGCCTGAAATCCGCACCAGCTACAACGCAGACTCCACGCTGTCCGGTTCGGCCAACCTGCTGATCTGCCCCAACCTCGACGCCGCCAACATCCTGTACAACGTGCTCAAGACCACCACCAGCGGTGGCGTGACCGTGGGCCCCATCCTCATGGGCGGCGCCGGCACCGCCTACATCCTGACGCCTGCGGCCACCGTGCGGCGGGTGCTCAACATGACAGCCCTGGCCGCCGCCAGCCAATGCCTCTGATCCGCCTGCCACGGCCGATCACCACAGAAATGGGACGCTTTGGCGTCCCATTTTTTTTCGCCCGATCAGCCGCTGAAAGGTTTCTGAAACCGCGACTGGGCCCCACGCATACAGGGTAAGTCCCCATGCCTCAGCTTCACTTGGTACACATAATGTGTATACAATTTTTTGATCAAGCGGCCCCGCGTGCGGCCCGTTCCATCCAAAAACCTGCCCACCATCCACCCCAAGCCCGGCGAATGAGGAAAGATCCATGACCACCACTGCGGTTCACCCGGTAGACGAACGTCTGCCCACCGGCAAGCTCACAGCCCTGGGCCTGCAGCATGTTTTGGTGATGTATGCGGGCGCCGTTGCGGTCCCATTGATCGTCGGGCGGGCCCTCAAGCTCAGTCCTGAGCAAGTGGCGATGCTGATTTCGGCCGACCTGTTTTGCTGCGGTCTGGTCACCTTGATCCAGTCGTTGGGGGCCACCCAGTGGTTCGGCATCAAGCTGCCCGTGATGATGGGGGTGACCTTTGCCTCTGTTGCGCCGATGGTGGCCATGGCCAACAGCAACCCAGGTGTGCAGGGCGCAGGGCTGATCTTCGGCTCCATCATTGGCGCGGGCGTGATCTCCATCCTGATCGCCCCCATCGTCAGCCGCATGCTGCGTTATTTCCCGCCGGTGGTCACCGGCACCATCATTGCGGTGATCGGCATCAGCCTGATGCGGGTGGGCATCAACTGGATTTTTGGCAACCCTTTCGGCCCGACAGCGCCCAGCATTGTCAGCCCTGAAAATGCAGCCTGGCTCGAGGCCGTCAAACAGGCCGCCGCCAGTGGCGCGGTGCCGGAAATGCCCAAGGGCTTGAATATCGTGGGTTCGGTACCCAACCCGAAATACGCCCAGCTGCCCCACATCGGCATTGCCGCCATCGTGCTCACCTCCATCTTGCTGATCGCCAAATTTGCCCGAGGTTTCATTGCCAATATTTCGGTCTTGCTCGGCATCATCATCGGTGGCGCAGTCGCCACTGCGGCCGGCCTCATGACCTTCGAGAAAGTGGGCAAGGCCAACTGGTTTGATCTGGTGCTGCCGTTCGAAATCGCGGCCCCCATTTTTGACCCCATCCTCATCGTCACCATGAGTCTGGTGATGATCGTGGTGATGATCGAATCCACTGGCATGTTTCTGGCCCTCGGTGACATGACCGGTAAAAAAATTGATCAGAAGATGCTTTCAGCCGGCCTGCGCACCGACGGCCTGGGCACGCTGATCGGCGGCATCTTCAACACCTTCCCCTACACCAGCTTTTCACAAAACGTTGGCCTGGTCGGTGTGACTGGTGTCAAAAGCCGTTTTGTCTGCGTGGCCGGCGGCATCATCCTGATCATTCTCGGTCTGCTGCCCAAAATGGCCGCGCTGGTGGAGTCGTTGCCCACGTTTGTGCTGGGCGGAGCCGGTCTGGTGATGTTTGGCATGGTGGCCGCCACCGGTATCCGCATCCTGGCCAATGTGGACTTCAAGAGCAACCGCAACAACCTGTTCATCGTGGCCATCTCCATCGGGATCGGCATGATTCCGCTGATCGCGCCCAATTTCAAACAGTGGATGCCCCACGCCGTGCATCCCTTGATCGAATCCGGCATCTTGCTGGCGTCGATGGCTGCGGTGTTGCTCAACCTCTTCTTCAATGGAAGCAAAGGCGATACCTCGGCGGCGGTCGACGCGGCCAAGCAGTCGGACGCCCACTGAGCGCACAGCACACCAACCTGCGCGCCCATGAATGAGCCCTTCCAGCGCCTGAGGCACTGGAAGGGCTCAGGGTTTTGGGAGAACCGGTGTTTTGCGCTGTGCGCTCAGCGCACGCTGAAATCGATCACGATGACACCGGGCTCACGCTGTTGGTAGACAACACCGATGCGATCGCCATAACGTTGTTCGAGCTGGGCCAGCAAGGGCAACGGGTCGTGGTCGTTCGAAAATCGCATGGTTTCACCAGGTTGCAGCGAGTCCAGCGCACCAAAAATGGCGGCGTGGCGAAAACGCTTGGCCACGCCACGGGCGTCGAACGGATAGATGGCCTCGGGCTGAAGATGCAAATGGGGTTGGGACATGGCGTTTCCTTGAGGTAGATGAAGAGGCGGTGTGGGCGAACTGGGAAATCAGCGGTCTTGATTTGTCACTCTGACCATGGGTTTTGATTTGGGTTTGACGTTGATCCCGTCAGGCGCCTGGCGGCGGCTCACCGGGGACGCGACCCGGGACTGCGCCATGCCGTCGGCTTGCACACCGCCAAAGGGGGCCCCGGACGGTAGCGGCGCGGTCAGCTCAGCCAGCGTCATGCCGTCGAGCTCCTTGAGATACGCCTTCAGCGCATCACTGAACAGGCCCTTCAAACGGCACGAAGGGCTCATTGCATTGGTTGGTTTCGGGATCAAAACACTCAACGAGCCGAAAGTCGGTCTCAGACGCCCGCACCACATCGCCCACGCGGATCTGGCCCGCGTCTTTCATCAACCGCAGGCCACCGCCCCGGCCCCGTGTGGTTTCCAGAATGCCCTGCCGCGCCAGATCGTTGACGATCTTCATCAGGTGGTTCTTCGAGACCCGGTGGTGATCCGCGAGTTCGCCAATCGTGACCAGCTGCTGAGGCCGGGCCGCGCAGTACATCAGCACACGCAAGGTGTAGTCGGTGTATTCGGCAAGACGCATATAAAACCCTTTAAAGATGTATGCAGTGTATTGCTTTTGCGTTGTAGAAACTTTAACATGCATCAAACATACTTCATTAACGAATACCACGGCGACTCACAGAGCGCCGCCTGTCCGACAACACCATGTCCCGCACTTCCTTGCCGATCGCCGGCCACGCCATAGCACCTGTCCAGCCCGCCACCACGGCGCCTGGCTGGCCTGTTCTGCGCCTGGGTTTTCGCCCTTTCTATCTGGCGGCCGCCTCGTTCGCGCTGCCGGCCATCCCGCTGTGGGTGGCGCTCTTCCTGGGCCAGTGGAACCTCACGATGGCGCTGCCGACACTGCTCTGGCACGCGCATGAAATGCTGTTCGGCTTCGCCATCGCAGTCATCCTGGGGTTCCTGTTGACCGCGGTGAAAGCCTGGACCGGTCTGGCCACGCCCCGTGGTGCATCCCTGGGTGCACTGGCCCTTCTGTGGCTCGCGGCCCGAGTGGCTGCGGTGACCGGGCCGTATGCGCTCTACGCTGTGCTGGATCTGTTGCTGCTGCTGCTGGTGGCCGCGGTGCTCACCACCTTGCTGTTGCGCGCCCGCAACCGGCGCAACCTGCCCCTGGCTGCGATGCTGATGTTGCTTGCGCTGGCCAACGGGGCTTTCCACCTTGCCATGATCGGCACCCTGGAGATCTTCCCACTGACCCCCTTGTACGCCGCCCTGTCGCTGATCGTGATGATCGAAAGCGTGATCGCCGGCCGGGTGATCCCTGCCTTCACCATGAGCGCGACCCCAGGCCTGAAGCTCAATGTGCGCGCATCTGTGGAGCGGGCCACGCTCGCACTCACTGCGCTGGCCTTGTTGCTGTGGGTGTTGGCTCCCGCCGCCGTGGGCTGGAACATGGCCAGTGGCCTGGCGTTTTCGCTCGCGGCTGTGGCCCATGTGCTGCGCCTGCTGCAATGGCGGCCTGCGATGACCCGGCACCGCCCGATCCTGTGGATTTTGCACGTGGCGTACGCCTGGATT